>NZ_FYEE01000035.1 GCF_900187645.1 Pseudomonas sp. Irchel 3E20
TGAGGTGGTTGCTGATGTGCATGGCAGCCTCACTTGATTCGGAGTGAACTTTCACCGCGCTCCAAGTGAGCCCATTTCGGCTCCTCGAGCAGCTCATGTTCGGCATCCTCGCCGGCGGCCATACGCTTTCGCACCGCCTCGTTGTGTTCGCGTATTTCCTTTAGCTTGGCGGCGATAGCCGTCTTGTCTGGCGCAAAGGTGGTCTTTGGGGTGATGAAGTCTTCGGGGAGCTCATCTTCCTTGTCGACGACTACCTTTTCTTTGCCAGCGGCCAGAGTGATGGTGAACAGTGGGCGCTTGATCGACTTGATGTTGGCTGCCTCCATATTTCTCCGGAGATAGTCGCTGATGGCCGTAACGCTGTTGGACTTGATGCGCTTTAGTTCGGCGAGTCGATCAATCTCGGCGTCGATGGCGGTCACGTCGCTTTCGATGTTGCGGCGCAGCATGACGATGCTGTCGGCTTTGTCGCTAAAGTCGCCTTGAACCTCGTCCATGGCATTTTGCAGTGCCTCTTTCAGGCCCTCATCATCGGTGTCGGCCATGGCTTGAAGTTCGGCTAGCTTGCCGGTGAGCGCATATAGCTGGGTCATGCTGCATTCTCCTTATCGGCGTCAGTGATGCGTTTCCACTCCAGTGAGATGCGTTCTGCACCCTTGGGGTCTTTTCGCCGGGTGAGTTTCAGCACTGCGACGTCGTGGATTTTTTTCAGTTCTTGAGGCGATTTGGCGCCGGCCATCGTTTCGATTACCGACTTGATATAGTCCAGGCGCTCTTGTTGCTGACGCAGCTTTTCGGCCTCCTTGTCTTCGGCTTGCTCGATCAGTTCTTCGTCTTTCAGTTGGTTGACGTACTCGGCATCGTCAAACATCCCCAGGAACACGTCAGCACTGAAGCCGAGCATCGACAGGGATTTCTTGATGGCGTCGGTCAGCGATTTTTTTGGTGCTTCGCCATCTGTGGTCGTGCCGTATTTCGACTTGTACAGGTAGCGGGTGCAGCCGTACTGCTCGATCTCACCGCGTTTGCCGTCCAGCTCGAACCAGAAGCGAATCTTGATGGTGTGGTTGAGCTCGCGACCAAGCACCAGGCGCTTATCACCTTCGCCGCTAACCATTTCAGAGCCTTCGTCGAAGCGCTCTTCCATAACCGACCAGCCGAACCCGATGCCGACCGGGCCGAATACCTCGGTGGCCTTCATAATCATCGCGGTGCCATTGAGGCTGGTGATCTTCTGGCCGCCTACCTCTGCGGCTTTCGTGTAACGGGTATCGGTCGTGCTGACCTTGTCCCAGATCTGCATGTTCGCGGACATGGCTGCTCTCCGCGCCACCGGAAAGGGGCGCTGTAAATTAGTTATTGGGTAACGTGACCGGCGTAGGCGCTTGCGAGCATCCA
>NZ_FYEE01000034.1 GCF_900187645.1 Pseudomonas sp. Irchel 3E20
CCAGCTGCGCACCCAGTATCAGGACGTTTTCGACAATCGCCTGGACCGCCACTTCGCCAAGGGCGGCGGGTTTTTCGCCAATGCCACCAACAACCTGCTGGAAATGTTCGGCGAGGGCTTCAGCAAAATCACCCGGCATGCGGCCAACCTGTCGCTGCCCAACACCTTGTTCATGGGCGCCAACCCGCACCGCCGCTATTTCATCCTGGCCGCCCATCGGCTGGCCATGCTTATCAGTGAAGCGCGTCGCCTGGCCCCGGATGAAACCATCACCGTCATGGGGCACAGCCAGGGCACGTTGATAACCCTGCTGGCGCAGGCCTTGCTGGTGGATCGCGGCGAGCGCTGCGCCGACTGCGCGATCATGGTCGCTTCGCCCTATTGCCTGTTGCCCGATAAAACCCCGCAAGGCTGCGACACCCTCGCCACCCTGATCGATATCGTCCAGGCCATGACGGCCACGCCCCACCCGCAACCGCCCCTGAGCGCGATGCAATACGGCCAGCCCGGTTATGGCGGCCGCACGGGGCCGAATTGGTCGCCGCAGCAGGGCCAGCGCCTGGGGCCGGATAACAGCACCCTGGTGTTTCCCGAGCGGGACAACCGCGGCAAGGTTTACCTGTATTTCAGCCATGACGACTCCACCGTGGGCCTGAGCGATGTCAGCGGTATCGGCACCTTCGGCGTGCCGTCGCACTTGCCCGATGGCACGCCGGTCATGCCCGCCATGCCTGCGGGGTTTTATCAGCGCTTGTGGAGCACGCGCCAGCGCGATGGCCGGCCGATCTACGTGGGGGCTGAACCGGCGCTGGTGCCGTTGCGGGTGTGGGGGGAGCGCTACGCCGCGGAACACCATCCCGGCAAAGCGCTATTACAGGCCACCACCGGCCTCAATGAAACTGTCTACATCAACGGCGAAGCCCTGGTGCCGCCCCATGCGCCGCAGATGTTTGGCGGCGAGGCCATCACCGGCAGCCCGACCCAACCGGGCCTCGACGCACCGGATGCGGTGTCGCAGAACAACGCGTTGGGCAATAGCAACGCCGAATTCAAATGGGTTGAGCTGCGCAAAAGCCCGACCCGGGTGGACGAGGCCCAAGAGCTGGCCGCCTGGAACCAGGGCAAGGCGCCGGACGACCAGACCCGTGTGCTGCGCCAGAAGATGTCGGGCAACCCGATGCTCAGCCCGGTCGGTTATTTCTTGATCGAACGCGAAGAAACCCCCAACGAAATCCGCGCACGCCTGGCAGTCGACCCCAACGAATGGGGCAACAACAGTTATCACTCGGCGGTGTTGCGCAGCCCGGAAAACCACCGCTGGGTGACGGCGATGGATGTGGCGGTGGGGCAGGGAAAATGTTTGGACGATCCGCATATTCGTGAGGTGCTGATTGCGGTGGCGGATTGGCGGGTGGA
>NZ_FYEE01000033.1 GCF_900187645.1 Pseudomonas sp. Irchel 3E20
GCGCCGAAAAGGAAGGGGTCGGCCCAGCGGGTTTTCGCGTTGTGGGCTTTGGTGGCTGCGTCGGGCGGGCGGACCATTTGCACGGTGGTGCTGCCGTCGCTGCCGTTGTAGACCACCGCGCTGGTGCCGCCATCGAGGTAGCTGGCCATGGTAGCCAGGTTGATGGCCACCAGCGCACTGCTGACCCCGGTATTACCCAGGCGACGGCCCAGGTCGTAGCCTTCGTCGACATTGCCCAGCTCAATACCGGTGCCGTCGGTGTTGAGGGTGTGCAGGGTGTTGTTGAGGGCAATCAGGCCGTCGATGTTGTCGGTGCTGTCGTAGAACACCCGCACCGGGGCAGCGCCTTCGGGCAAGGTGTTCAGGGCTTTGAGCCAGGCGCCTTGCAAGGCTTTGACCTGTAGCGCGGGCTTGAGGCGCTTGCCGGTTTCGTCGCTCATCGCCACTTTGATCGGGCGGTGCAGGTAACCGAGCATGGGCGCGGCGTCGAACTCCTTGACCTGGTGTTCGGCCCAACGCACGGGCAGCCAAGGGGTGGGTGTGAAATGGCCAGGGCCGCGATTGCTCAGGGTTTGCCACAGCTCGGGGAGTTGGGCGTGCCAGTAGGCGCTTGGCATGGTGCCGGGGCCATGCGCATTCTCCACGCCCTCCGCCTGCTTCCTGGCCGTATAGATCTGGCCGAATAAAACAGAGTGCTTCCAGTAGAAGGCCCATAACTTGCCCATATCGGTGCGCTTGTTTTGGTTGTCCTCTTCTTCGTTGGTGGCGAACGGGCGTAGGTATTGATCGACCCGATCCGAGCGTGATACCAGCAGGCCGGTCATGCTTTCGTAGACCTTGGGTACGAAGTGGCCATCCTGGAGCCACGGTGTTCCGGCGACCCGGTAACCGCTGCGGGTTACATCACCATCACGGCTGATAATCAGGGCCTCAGGTACCTCCTGGTGGTCATCAAAAAACTGGAAGAGCTTTTCGAGCATGGCTTGGGCATGCGTGGTGTTATCGGCCTCCTGCCACAAGAACAGGGTTACACCGAGGGTGGCCTTATTACGGCCACTGAGAATGTCGCTTTCGGCGCCCATATTGTGTGGCTGTTTAGGAGGCGCCAGTGCAAAGGTCGGCAAGGGCCAGTAGGCCACGGCATCGCGGGCGGAATGGAGGAATGATGCACGGGTGTTGATTTGGGAATCATCACGGCGAGCGCCCGCAGAGTAAGGATAGTCCTCGGCCTTCTGTGAATAGATAGAGCTGAAGTTGTCATTCTTTTTCTTAATCAAGGTCCAGATGCTGGTCTGATGCCAGACGTCTACCGCCAACCCCGCCGCCCTGATTTCCAGCGCATAGGTCCGTTCGCGTTCCGCGATTTGCTCGGCGGTCAGTGGCGCCGGTTGCGTAACCGCCAGCCTTGGATTGACCCACTGCATCAGGGCCTTGCCACCCCACACCGCGCCATACAGCAACGCCACGACACCGCATACGGCAGCCAGGCCAACGAGGGTGGGTGGCGCAATGTTTCTCATCGTCATTTCTTCTGTCTCTAAGTACGT
>NZ_FYEE01000030.1 GCF_900187645.1 Pseudomonas sp. Irchel 3E20
CCCAGAAAGTCTTTGCGCTCCACCTCCAAGTCCATCACCAATACCGCCAGTTCCGAATCGCGGCCACCCAGCAAACTACGGTCGTTGATATTGGCGCTGCCAATCAGCGCGTAGCGGTCATCGACAATCATCAATTTGCTATGGACATAAATTTGTTCAGTCACATAGCGGTCGTATAACTTTGTCCAATTGCGCAAATTCAGCAGGGTGACGTATTCAAAGCACTCTTCATCGGTTGCGTCGGGTACATCCTCAAAATCTTTTTTACCGACGAGTTGTTGAATATCCGCAACCGTCCTTTCCATGACAGCGGCACACTCTGATTGTGTGATTCGGTCCGCCTCATACAGGCGCCCTAGTTTTAAATACGCTTTAATTCCGTTCAGCAGACTTTGTTCACCAAAGGCAATGGTCTGTTGCGTAAAGTGCACTTGGGTAACGATAGCCGGGTTGTCTAGTCCGCCCCCTTCAGGATGAACCGGCAGCACGATATAAGCGTGAAACAGCGTTTTGGTCATGATCGCCTTGCCGATGCGATGGATCAGCCGCTTGCTGATAACGTTTTCCACTTTCCCCTGGCTTTCACCCGGGAAGGCCCGGGTTAATTTAGGCCCCATGCCTGCACTTTTCTGGATGGTGATAGAGGGTTCCTGCGGTTTTTCCTTCACTTCCCGCCCAAAATCACTGACAAAAAACTGCTGTTCGATATAGACGTAGTGCTTGGCCTTTTCGATCAAGTGGCACAGGGTGCGGTAGATATCGTGCTGCGCTTCTTTGGGTTCTTCGCCGTTGCGCAACAGCGCATGTTCTTTTTTCAGCATCGTTAAGGGCGCACTGCGCAGTACCTGAACGTCGCAGGTGCCTTTGCTCGGATAGGCCTCGGGCGCAGGGGGAAAGGGCAGCGCGGGCGCGCCGCTGCGGTGGCGTGTTTTTTGGCTGTTCCAGCGCAGCACAAAATTGCGTATCAGGTCCGATACCGCAGGCCCGTCGATGCGCAGGTGCATGTCTTGCCAAGGCATACGGGGCTGGCGCGAGGCGTCCACGCCCGCAGCGGTGGGCTTGAGGGCACTCATGCGCACGGGGGCGTCTTCTTTGTAGGGGATTTGATAGTGATGAGGGGCAATCTGGACGTTTTTATCGTCGGGGTTGACCAGGTTTTCCCAGCCCAGGTGGCCCAATGGCGGCACGCAACCGTTGTAGCGGTTCATGCCCTGGCGCCCATCTGCATCGGCGCGCAGTTCAAAGCTATCGTCGTCGTAGCGTCCGTAAGCCAAGTCCAGCCCGCCGACAAACCCGATGCGCTGGTCAATCACCACTTGTTTCTGGTGATGGCTGTAGAACGAGGTGTTCTGATCCGCATGGGGCTTGGCGACGGTTACGAACACGCGCTGCTGGCCGACGAGGCGGTTGATGCCCAGCAGCACGCTGCGGGTTTGTGAGTCATAGGTCTGCACCGGCGCGGCGTCATCCCAGGGCATGACAAAGATGCTCACCCCACGCCGCGCGGCGGCAAGCAGGCAATCGTAGAGGCGCACTTTCGGCGCTAGTTGCGCATCCCAATTGACCTGCCAGCCAGCGATGTAGATCGATTCTTTGGCCGCCGCGAATTCGTCTATCAGTTCGGCAAAGTACGTTTTGCCGCTGAAGTAGGGTTTGACCGCATTGCCTTCGGTGGGCTGGGCAAACACCCGTGTGAGCGTCCAAAGGGGTTCTGTTGCGAACGCCCGGTAGGGCTTGCCCTCGCAATCGACGATTTGAAGCACCGTGCGCCGTACCAGGCAGTTTTCAGGAAGGCTCATTTCACTTGTCCTTGAGTTTGTCTATCAGCGTCTGAGGGCTACCGGTGCGGGCGTCCTTGCGTGCCAGGCTGGCGTGGCGCTCATCTGCGTGTTCAGCGCCGACCTCAAACGGGCGGTCGCTGTAGCCCATGGGGTCCATGGCGTTGAACAGGTTTTGCAAATCACCCCAGTTGCCCTTGTCGACATCCAACGCGACCTCCCGCGCCTGATCGGCGTAAACCAACCAGCATTGATGGGGGGCTTGGTCGTAGTGGGTTTTGAGCGTTTCGTTTTGTTCGTCGGTCAACTCGACCTTGCCCTGATCGTTACTTTGGCCTTGCAGCAGCGTGTCACGGGCAATCAGTGCGCCTGCCAAGCTGT
>NZ_FYEE01000028.1 GCF_900187645.1 Pseudomonas sp. Irchel 3E20
GTCGTAGGCCGATTCCCACTTATCGCGTCCGTTTAGTCTGATTTCTAGCCGGAATCGGCGTCGTTACCATCGCGCCTTGCTTGTTTGCGAGGTTGAAATGATGGAGACACTCCTATGGCGTGAGCTGCTTTCCCAGCGTAACCGCCTGCTGCAACTACACACCGTGCTGACCGATGCCTTGCTGGTGGCGCGGTTTCAGGGCACTGAGGCGATCAATCAGGACCTGGCGTTCACCCTCGACTGCCTGAGCCCTGCCGCTTCTCTGGATATCGAGCAATTGCCGGGCACGGCCGTGACCCTGCAACTGGCCCTCAACGATGGCCGCGCCCGCGCGTGGCAGGGCGTGGTGGCACAGGTGTTGGCGCTCGGGGGGGACGGGGCCGTGGCGCGCTATCGATTGCAGGTGGGCAGTTGGCTGGGGTTGCTCAAGCAGCGGCGCAACACCCTGATTTTCCAAGGCCTGGATGCCCTGCAAATCACCGCTCGGGTGTTCGCCGATTACCCCTTGGCGCAGTGGCAGGCCCACGTCACCCAGCCGTTGGTGAAGCGGGCACTGTGCACGCAGCACCGTGAGACGGATTTCGAGTTCATCTGCCGCGTGTGGTCCGAAGAGGGCTTGAGTTTTTACCTCGACCACGACGCCGAGGGCGGTGCCCGGTTGCTGATTGTCGACAGCCAGCGGCAATGGCCGGCGGGCGTGACCCTGCCTTTTAGCCGCACAGACGCGGCGCAACTCGACCACGGCATTCAGCGTTTCAGCGAGCACCGACAGATCAGCAGCGACAGTACCGTCACCTGCTCGTGGAACGCTGCGCAGTTGCTGGGGGTGAGTGGTAGCGCCCAAGCAACGGCCGACGCAGGCCCGGCGCTGCCGCCGTTGCAGGTGTTCGACGCCGCCCCTGGCGCTGTGTTCGCTACCGAGCAGCATGCCCAGGGCAGTGCCGAACAGCAGCTGGGCGCACGGCGCCTGCGGGCCCATGACTTTCAGGGTGAAGGCGCGGAGCCTGGGTTGCAGTTGGGGGTGTGTTATGGGCTGCAGGGCCACCCTGAGCTTGGGCCCTTGCAGTTTTTTTGCCGGGACATCACCCATGTGGCGGTCAATAACCTGGGCGCGCTCATGGCCGCGCACTGGGGCGAGCCTGGCCTGGCGCACGGCACCTATTGCAACCGCTTCATCGCCCTTGCGCCGGGCGTGCCGGTCACCCCCGCACGCCTGCCCAAACCCTTGGCCCAGGGTGTGCAAACCGCCACGGTGGTGGGCGTCGAGCAGCATGCGATTACCAGCCACCGCGACCATCACGTGCGGGTGCAGTTCTTCTGGCAGCGCGGCGAGCGCCCCTTGGCTGGTGGGCGGCCGGACGCCGGGGGGAGCAACAGCCACGCCCCGGGCGATGAAACCAGCGGCACGTGGGTGCCGGTGAGCCAAGCGCTGGCGGGGGCGAACTTCGGCCAGCACTTCACCCCGCGCATCGGCAGCGAAGTGCTGGTGGACTTTTTCAACGCCGACATCGACCAACCCGTGGTGGTCGCCCAGCTCTACAACGGGGTCGCCACACCGCCGTTGGCGGCCTCCATCAGCGGCGTGCACACCCAGGTGCTGGACGGCCAACCCGCCAGCCAATGGCAGTTGGACGACAGCCCAGGACAACTGCGCCAGGGGTTGCTCAATGACACCGCGCAGAGTCGCCTGGCGTTGGGCTACCTGGTGGCCACCCAAGACACCCAGCGCGGTGTCTACCTGGGCCGGGGGTTTGCCCAGTCCACCGGCGGTTGGGGGCAGGTTCGTGCGGGGGATGGCCTGCTGCTGTCCACCAGCCTGCAACCCCGGGCGGGTTCGACCCAGATGAATATGGAAGCGGCCCGAGGCCAGTTACGCGGCGCCATCGCCGCCGCCGAGCGGCTCGACCAAGCCGCCCGGCAGGCATTGGCAGGTGCCGCAATGGCGTCTTGCACCGCGGCCTTGAGCGAGGCGCTCGACCCTCAGGGCGACGCCCGCTACCCCGCCCAGGTCAACGGCCAGGACGCCACCCAACCCGGCAGCGGTTTACCGGTAGAACGCTTCGGCGCCCCGCACCTGGTGCTGGAAACCCCGGCCGACCTGCTCCTCGCCACGCCCGCCAGCAGCAACGCCTTTGCCGCGCAGCAGCTGCAACTGACCAGCCAGCACGACCTGCACCTAAACGCCGGGCACAACATTGCGGCCATCAGCAGCGCCAACCTGCACCTGTACACCGGCGAAGGTGGGGCCAAGGTCATCGCCCAGGAAGGGGCGGTCGGCCTGCAAGCCCACGCCGAGCGCCTGGAGCTACTGGCCGACCAAAGCGCCACCTTCACCGCCACGGCGGGGCGCATCGACCTGATCGCCAAGGACACCCTCGTCCTCCAAGCGGGGGCCAGCCGCATCACCCTGCACGGCGCGGATATCACCTTTGCCTGCCCCGGGGTGTTCAGCGTCAAGGGCAGCGAGCATCCGTTGCTGAACGGGGCAAACAACCAGCCGCAAATACCCGCACTGCCCAGGTCGCAGGCCATGCCGGGGCCGGCGGCGCAGTGGGTGGCGGTGAACTATCGAGA
>NZ_FYEE01000025.1:0-486 GCF_900187645.1 Pseudomonas sp. Irchel 3E20
TGGGGGGCTTGGTCGTAGTGGGTTTTGAGCGTTTCGTTTTGTTCGTCGGTCAACTCGACCTTGCCCTGATCGTTACTTTGGCCTTGCAGCAGCGTGTCACGGGCAATCAGTGCGCCTGCCAAGCTGTTATCGCCTGCCGGAGTGGGTCGTTCGAAATAGTCATCGTCGTAACGGCCATAGGCCAAGCCCACACCACCGACTAAAGCCATTTGCTGAATACGGCTGATATCAAGCCACACGTCGCCGGTTCTCACTTAACGGCGCTTGATTGACGCGGCGATGGTGTCGGCCATTGTGTGGAGTTCGTCCCTGCCAATAGACGGTTTGCCATTGGGGCCATACTCGGACTCTTGCAGTACGTAGAGCAGCAGGCTAGGTGTGTCTTCCTTGGCATTGGGGTCGCCTTGAACATAGGCGACGTAGCCGTAGTCCACTGGGAGCGGCGGGCATTTAGCTAGAATCTGTTCTTCGGCGTAATAACTATTC
>NZ_FYEE01000025.1:580-6207 GCF_900187645.1 Pseudomonas sp. Irchel 3E20
AGTACGTAGAGCAGCAGGCTAGGTGTGTCTTCCTTGGCATTGGGGTCGCCTTGAACATAGGCGACGTAGCCGTAGTCCACTGGGAGCGGCGGGCATTTAGCTAGAATCTGTTCTTCGGCGTAATAACTATTCTTAGTGCAGACATCATCTGGATCGTATGCAGCGGGATCGTATATAGCGGGATTAGGTCGTGTTATTTCGACGAAGCTTGATCGACCTTTATAGCCGGCAATACGGACTAAAGGAAAACGAGGAAAGCCTGTGGCTTGTAGTTTTTCTGTACGCCAATTAAAACCCCACTCCCAGATGTAACGAATTTCCTCGATTGCGGTGGGGTTCTCCTTTCGGACAAAACCTCCCCGAGAAGCACTTTTATCCATTAATAGCACGGTCACGTCAGGATGATCTTTCAAGCGCATGGCGCTGGAAATCACTCGATCTTGAGGGGTGTCGCTTTTAATAAAGCCATAGGGTATGCACACGCCTTTTTCATTGGGGATTTCGTAAAGGGCGCGGGGGCGAAAGTTTTTAGCAAAATTGTCATAGTCCTTCGTTACCGAAACCTCATCTCGCCTATCAAGGGTTTCATAGGTGTAGCGGCGGCCAGAATAATAACTTGAAGCCTTAATTTTCATTCTGTCCGAGTTTCCGTGCTTGGCTAAAAATGAGGTTTCATCTGGAAAGCTATATGAAAACGTTCCGGCTTTGGGGTTATCCTTATTGTCTGCCCGGTATTTTTCCAGTCTATCAACTTCAGCCTGACGAGCCGTAAAATAAAGTTCTTTATCACCAAGGGGGTGGGCGCCTATTTCTCCTCCATAACTTGTTTGTGCAAAAAATACTTTTTGGCCAGGGTTTGGAAAAAACCTGTACCTATCTTGATAGTCATAAAGTACTTTTCGAAGTACAGCAATTTCGACATTCCCTGGCAGGCGGATTTCAAAATTGCCTACACATTCAGTTTTCCATTGCTCTGGCACGATAATTTTTTGTGCATGGACTACCGAGGTGCATGCAGCCAGTAGGGAGAATAATGAAAATCTAATAAACAGATTCATCCGCGGTACTCCTGTTTTTTGATAGGTACTGAAGTCCATTTCTTTTCTTGCGTTGATAGGCTGGCAAATTTTTGCTTAAGGTCAGCAACTCCTTACGGCCATAGGCCCAATCCAATCCGCCGACCAAGGCCATTTGTTGGATACCCCTGATATCAAGCCGCACGCCGTCGATTCTCACTTAACGGCGCTTGATTGACGCGGCGATGGTGTCGGCCATTGTGTGGAGTTCGTCCCTGCCAATAGACGGTTTGCCATCGGGACCATATTTGGACTCTTGCAGCACGTAGAGCAGCAGGCTAGGTGTGTCTTCCTTGGCATTGGGGTCGCCTTGAACATAGGCGACGTAGCCGTAGTCCACTGGGAGCGGCGGGCATTTAGCTAGAATCTGTTCTTCGGCGTAATAACTATTCTTAGTGCAGACATCATCTGGATCGTATGTAGCGGGATTGGGTCGTGTTATTTCGACGAAACTTGATCGACCTTTATAGCCGGCAATACGGACTAAAGGAAAACGAGGAAAGCCTGTGGCTTGTAGCTTTTCTGTACGCCAATTAAAACCCCACTCCCAGATGTAACGAATTTCCTCGATGGCGGTGGGGTTCTCCTTTCGGACAAAACCTCCCCGAGAAGCACTTTTATCCATTAATAGCACGGTCACGTCAGGATGATCTTTCAAGCGCATGGCGCTGGAAATCACTCGATCTTGAGGGGTGTCGCTTTTAATAAAGCCATAGGGTATGCACACGCCTTTTTCATTGGGGATTTCGTAAAGGGCGCGGGGGCGAAAGTTTTTAGCAAAATTGTCATAGTCTTTAGTTACCGAAACCTCATCTCGCCTATCAAGGGTTTCATAGGTGTAGCGGCGGCCAGAATAATAACTTGAAGCCTCAATTTTCATTCTGTCCGAGTTTCCGTGCTTGGCTAAAAATGAGGTTTCATCAGGAAAGCTATATGAAAACTTTCCAGCTTTGGGGTTGCCTTTATTGTCTGATCGATACTTCTCCAGCCTGTCAACTTCGGCTTGTCGGGTTTTTAAATAAAATTCTTTTTCATCTTCATAATAGACGCCAATACCCCCCCCGTAAGTTGTTGTTGCGTAAAAAACACGCTGGAGCATTTTTGTACGGAAGTTATATTTTTTATCCCTATCATGATAATGCAGCAGCGCAAGTTCTACATCGCCAGGAACGCTAATCTGAAAGTTTCCGATGCATTCGGTCTTCCATTGCTCTGGCACATTGATTTTCTGTGCGTAAGCGAGTGAGGTGCATACGTTCAGCAGAATGAATAATGATGACCGAGTAATAAAATTCATCCACGATATTCCTGTTTTTTGATAGATGCCGAAGCCAATTTCTTTTCTTGCGTAGAATGGTCAATAGACCCCTCTAACGGGGGCTCGACTTTTTCAGCATGGGTCATCAATGCATTATGGAAACGCATATTATTATCTTCGCCCTTTGTCCAGGTCACAGGGTAAGTTGCAATAAATGCGCGTATCTCACTGAGGCGAGAGACAGAGGCGATGTTATGTTGTGGTGATTTCCAGAACGAAGCCTCAAATGGCATCTGATGTTTTTTTATATGCTCTAGAGCAGTCGTTCCTGGAGAGTTATATTTTGATGTGGTATCAATCACCGGCCAGATAGAGGCTGGACGGGCAATAGGCGCGTCCTCTGTTTCGCCTGGGTTCTCCTTCGGCTCATTAGGCTGATGATTTCGAGGAATATATTTAAATACGGCTTCATAGTGCTCAGCATTGCGCTTGGCTATATCCTGAATCGCCTTCCAACAGTCCGGATGCCCTGGTCTATCGATCATGCCCCGCAACGCTTCAGCCGGGCGTACACCACTGCTTAACCCAAATAGCTTGCTCCATACACCTTTGCGCAGTTCATGGGCCAACTTGCGGGTCGGTTGCGGGCGCCCATTACCTAAAAAGTCTTTATGCTCCACGTCCGTGTCCATGACTAACACGGCCAGTTCCGAATCACGCTCGCCCACTAGGCTGCGGTCGTTGATATTGGCACTGCCGACCAACGCATAACGGTCATCGACGATCATCATTTTGCTGTGCACATAAATCTGTTCGGTGACATAGCGATCACCTAACTGTGCCCAATTGCGCAGGTTAAGCAGGGTTACAAACTCGAAGCACGCCTCGTCGCTGGGATTGGTGACATTACGAAATGACTGTGCCAATTCCACCACCCCTACTAGCCCCCTATCCCACGCGGCCGCTTGCTGCTCCAGGGTGATTTGCCCACTGGCGCGCAAATCCCGCACTTTGATGTACCAACGAATCCCGTTGAGCAGGCTTTGCGTGCCGAACGCGATGCTTTGCTGGGTCCAATGCACCTGAGTGACGATGGCCGGGTTATCCAGCCCTCCGCCCTCAGGGTGCACGGGGAGCACGATGTACACGTGGAACGGATTACCCGTGAATACTGCACAGCCAATGCGTTGGATCAGGCGCGTGCATATCTTGTTCTGTGGTAAGGCCGCCGCATCGCCCGGCATCCACCGGGTTGCCGCCGGCCCATTACCGGCGGCGTTGGCGATGCTGATCGCAGGCTCGGTTCGGGTAGTTTCCCCTTCCTCACCAAAGGCACTGACAAAAAACTGCTGCTCGATATAGATGTAATGCTTGGCCTTTTCGATCAGCAACTCCATGGCGCGAAGAATGTCGTCCTGCGGTTTCAATACCTGTTCATTGGTTTCGTTTTTCAACATCGCTTTTGGCGCACTGCGTAACACTTGTACGCAGCAGGTTCCAACGTGTGGGAAATGCGCAGGAGCAGGCGGTACAGGCAAAACGGGCAGCGGCCCCCGCGTGAGAGTTGCCGCTTCGGGCCCCTGGGTTCGGCGATGCCTGGTTTGGTTTTCTTCCGTGCGTTTGCTGTTCCAGCGCAAGACGAAGTTTCGCGCCAAGTCGGACACCGCCGGGCCTTCGATGCGCAGATGAATATCCTGCCAAGGCATACGCGGCTGGCACTTGGGGTCCAGGGAGGCCACGCTTGCGGTCAATTTGCTTCCAAGCTTTTCCGCGACGGGCGTGTCTTCTGCGTAGGGCGTTTGGTAAGCCCCGGCCTTGATCTTCGCCTGCACCCCATCGCCGGGGCTGGAGTTTGTGATCGGCTTCCAGTAGTCAGGTAACTCATCCGGATTGACCAAGATGTCGGCCGCCAATTCACCCAATTGCGGAACGCAGCCGTTGTAGCGGTTCATACCCTGGCGGCCATCGCTGTCGGCGCGCAGGTCAAAACAGTCATCGTCGTAACGGCCATAGGCCAGATCCAGGCCGCCAACGAAGGCCACGCGCTGGTCGATCACCACCTGTTTCTGATGGTGGCTGTAGAACGCGCGAGCCTTGTCTGCCATTGATTTTGCCAGGGTGACAAACACCCGCATCGCTTTGACTTCGCGGTTGATGTGCTGCAACACGTTGCGGGTTTGCTCGTCGTAGGTTTGTACCGGTGCGCTGTCGTCCCAGGGCATGACATAAATCATCACGCCGCGCTGAGCTGCGGCCAGAAGGCAGTCATACAGGCGTACATCGGGGGCCAACTGGGCGTCCCAGTTCACCTGCCACCCAGCAATACAGATGCTTTGCTTGGCATTGGCAAATTCGTCGATCAGCTCGGCAAAGTAGTCTTTACCGGTGAAGTAGGGTTTGACGGCATTGCCTCTGGTGGCCTCTGAAAACGCTGATCGCACCCAGACCTCATCTGTGGCGAAAGCTTTAAGGGCATTGCCTTCACTGTCGACTATTTGGCAAACGGTGCGAGGGACTAATCCACTGTCGGGGATGGTCATTTCATTGCTCCTTGAGTTTGTTCAGTAGGGCTTCGCCGCTGTTGACCTGCATTTCTCGGCGGGCGGCCTGGATGTGGTCAACGTCCGTTCCATTCCCCCCGGTACGGACGCTGTCGCTCATATAGCCATTGGCATCCAGGCCTTTAAGCAGCTTTTGATGCTCGGACCATTTGCCCTTGTCTGCCTCCATGACCACTTCTCGCGCCTGATCGCCAAAGACCAGCCAGTAGTCATTGGGGGCCTGGTCGTAAGCCAGTTTTAGCGCCTGCTCCTGTTCGGCAGATAGGTTGAGCTTTCCGTCGGCGTCGCTATTGCCTTCTAGCAGTGACTCTTGACTCAAAAGCGCAGTCGATTGACTGCTTGCCCTGACAATCCGCCACGCAAATGCGCCAAGGGCCGTGGCATCAGGCCCCGGCACATCCATCAGCCGCAAATCAAATGTGGCCGCGACCTCGGGCAGTGGGTTGCGCGGGAATGGGGGCAGGGGGAAGTACTGCTGTATCGGGCCGTTGAATCGGCGTTTGCCGGCATACACCTTGATGCTGCCCGGGCAGGCGAAGGTGATGTTGCCGCCTTCCAGGGTCAGGCTGGCGCCGCCCTCTACGGCCAGGTGCAGGGTGGTGCCCGCGGCCATTTGTGCCTCGGCCTCGATCGAGATGATCTTCAGGTCGTTTTGGGCGCTGAGGTGGATGTCGCTCTGTTGCGCCTGGATGTCCACCGCCCCGGCGCTGGCGATCAGGGCCAGGCCGATGC
>NZ_FYEE01000023.1 GCF_900187645.1 Pseudomonas sp. Irchel 3E20
CGTATTTTTCGACGAGGTTCTCGGCGGTAATGCCCATGTGGTAGTCGTTGAAGGCATCCCACAAGCCGTCGCTAATCAGGGTGTCGACCATTTGCGCGTGGCCCATGCGCAGGCCGGTGCGCGCGCCCGGCAGCACGTAGGGGGCCAGGCTCATGTTTTCCATGCCGCCGGCAATGATGACTTCGGCATCGCCACAACGGATGGCCTGGGCGCCCAGGTGCAGGGCCTTGAGGCCCGAGCCGCAGACTTTGTTCAGGGTCATTGCTGGTACGGCGTGGGGCAGGCCGGCGAGGATCGCCGCTTGGCGCGCCGGGTTCTGCCCGGAGCCTGCGGTGAGGACCTGGCCGAGGATCACTTCATCGACTTCACTGGCGGCCAGGCCGGTTTGCGCCAGCAGGCGGCGAATCACCGCTGCCCCCAGCTGCGGCGCGGGAATACTGGCCAACGCACCCTGGAAACTGCCAATGGCGGTGCGGGTAGCCGCGACAATCACAACGTCTTGCATAGTGTTTGCTCCTTGGGTTCGGCGGTTCAGGCGAACTGCATTTCGGGCACGTGGTCAGGGACGATCAGTTTGCCGGCGGTCTTGCTGACGATTTCCTCGACGCTCACGCCTGGGGCGCGTTCCTTGAGGATAAAGGCGCCGTCCTGGATCTCCAGGTAGGCCAGGTCGGTCAGCACTCGCTTGATGCAGCGCGCGCCGGTCAGCGGCAGGCTGCAACGGCTCAGCAGTTTGGATTCGCCATCCTTGGAGGCGTGGGTCATGGTGACGATGATGTTCTCCGCGCCGGCCACCAGGTCCATGGCGCCGCCCATGCCCTTGACCAGTTTGCCGGGGATCATCCAGGAGGCGATGTTGCCTTGCACATCCACCTCGAAGGCGCCAAGCACCGTGAGGTCGATGTGGCCGCCGCGGATCATGGCGAAGGATTCGGCGGAGGAGAAAATCGAAGCGCCGACGCGGGCGGTGACGGTTTGTTTGCCGGCGTTAATCATGTCGGCATCGACTTCATCTTCGGTGGGAAAAGCGCCCATGCCCAGCAGGCCATTTTCCGATTGCAGCATGACTTCCATGCCTTCGGGGATGTAGTTGGCGACCAGGGTGGGAATGCCGATACCCAGGTTCACGTAGTAGCCGTCCTGCATTTCACGGGCGACGCGCTGGGCCATTTGTTCGCGGGAAAGTGCCATTGTTGTTGTTCCTTGCATGCGGTCCGGGGCGGGGGTTACTTGCGTACGGTGCGCTGTTCGATGCGCTTCTCGAAGGTGCCGCAAATGACCCGGTCGACGTAGATGCCGGGGGTGTGGATCTGCGAGGGGTCCAGCTCGCCGGGTTCGACGAGTTCTTCGACCTCGACCACGGTGATCTTGCCCGCCGTGGCGGCCAGGGGGTTGAAGTTCTGCGCGGTGTGGCGGTAGACGACGTTGCCGAAGTGGTCGGCTTTCCAGCCCTTGACGATGGCGAAGTCGCCGGTGATGGATTCTTCCATCAGGTACGGGCGGCCGTTGAACTCGCGGGTTTCCTTGCCGTCGGCCACCGGGGTGCCAACGCCGGTGGCGGTGAAGAACGCCGGGATGCCCGCGCCGCCGGCACGCATTTTTTCGGCCAGGGTGCCTTGGGGGGTGAGGTCGACTTCGATTTCGCCGCTGAGCAGTTGCTGCTCGAACAAGGCGTTTTCGCCGACGTAAGACGCCACGACCTTGCGGATCTGCCGGTCTTCGAGCAGCACGCCCAGGCCAAAGCCATCGACGCCGCAGTTGTTGGAGACCACGGTGAGTTCACGCGTGCCTTTGCGTTTGATCTCGGCGATGAGGTTTTCCGGGATGCCGCACAGGCCGAAGCCGCCGCAGATGACGGTCATGCCGTCTTCGAGGCCGGCCAGGGCTTCCTCGTAGGACGCCACACGCTTATCGAAACCTGCCATTGGGACCTTCCTCTTTTATTGTGGGTTTGACGCAGTGTTGCGCCGAGGCATTCATTTGTTAAGTTGATTTTTAAGGATGATTGATTTAGAAAACCAATTATTAGCGGCAAGCGGCAAGTCATAAGTTGAGTGGAGGTGGTGTGACGGTTAAGCAGATACGGGCGTTCCTGGCGGTGGCGCAGAGCTTGAGCTTTGCGTTGGCGTGTGAGCGGTTGCATTTATCGCAGTCGGCGTTGAGTTTGACCATCAAGGCTTTGGAAGAAGGTTTGGGCGGGCGGTTGTTTAGCCGTACCACGCGTAACGTCAGCCTGACGGCCGAAGGGGAAGCCCTGCTGCCGTTGGCGCGGCGGTTGATCGCCGATTGGGACAACGCCGAAGATGAACTGCGTCAGCGCTTCACCCTGCAACGGGGGCGCGTGACACTGGCGGCCATGCCTTCGTTTGCCGGCAACCTGCTGCCGCCGATCCTCAAGACCTTTCGCGGGCGTTACCCCCAGGTCAATGTCACGGTCAACGACGTGATTAACGAGCAGGTGCTGGAAATGGTCCGCGACCGCCAGGTGGAACTGGGGGTGGCGTTCGAGCCGGGGCCGGGGTCGTCGTTGCATTTCACGCCGCTGTACCTGGACCGCTTTGTCGCCGTGGTGCCCGCCGACTGCGCCCTGGCGCGGCACACGCAGGTGGATTGGGTGACGCTGCTGGAGCACCCCTTCATCACCCTGCAACGGCCCTCGACCGTACGGGTGATGCTGGAGGAACACTTGCAGGCGCGGGGGATGAAGTTGCCGGTGGAGTTTGAAAGCCATCAACTGGCGACCGTGGGGCGTATGGTCGCCAGTGGCTTGGGGGTGAGCGCGGTGCCGGCCCTGTGCGCCGGGCAGATGCGCGAATTGGGCGGCCATTGCCTGACCCTCAGCGAGCCGGTGGTGGAACGCGCCATCGGCGTGCTGACCAAACCCGGCCAGGAGTTGTCGGCAGCGGCCCAGGCGCTGTTCGACAGTTTGCTGGCGGCGCACTCACTCGCCGCGGATGTACTGCTCTAACTGGCGGATCAGGTCGGCCTGTTCGGCGATGGCTTCCTTGACCAGGTCACCGATGGACAACAGGCCCAGCAACTGGCCGTTTTCCACCACCGGCAAATGGCGCAGGTGGCTGTCGGTCATGATGCCCATGCAGCCTTCGACGGTTTGGTGGGAGTCCACGGTGATGACCGGCGAGCTCATGATGTCGCTGACCGGCGTGCCCACCGACGAGCGCCCCTTGAGCACCAGTTTGCGGGCGTAGTCCCGTTCGCTGATAACCCCCACCACCACGCCGTCCTTGACCACGGGCAGGGCGCCGACGTTCTTCTCGGCCATTTTCATCAAGGCTTCGAGCACCATTTGGTGAGGCGCGATGGTGTGCACTTGCTGGTTGTGCTGGGCCTTGAGCTTCAGGAGTTGGGCAACGGTCTTCATGGTGGGCCTCGACGGTGGCATGCCGGGCGGCAGAAGGTGCCGCCCTGTAGTGTTTGACGCAGCGCGCGTTAATACAGAATCGTGGAGTGCGGCCCGCAGGGCAAGGGCCAAAGCGGCATGCAAGCGGGTGAAAAACGTCATTTTTCGGCAAATTTTCAGCGATTGGCGCGAAAACCTGCCTCAGCCTCACCCGACAGACGTACCTCGGCGCCACTGATGGCATTGCGCTTTTAGCGCTACGCTCAATAAAATCGGGCGCGTCGCGGTGATGTCACTGTGTGGTGGCACTGTTTGGCCGGGCCGGATATCGCAAGCACTCAACCCGAAGGAGGCGTCCATGAACCCGTTGCATTGGCCCGCAGTGCTGTTGCTGGCGTGGGCCGCCAGTGCGCCCGTGTGGGCCCAGGGCTCATGCCCGCCTGGCTATGGCAAGAATTGGCAAGGCCAGTGCCTTGATTGCTCCAAACCGATGTCCGAAGCCCTCTGTGCCGGGGATGCCGGCGGCTATTCCACCAGCGCCGAGCCCGACCGCGTCGGCCAGGCCTCCGAGGCCTTGGGCGCGGTGGGCGACTACCTGCAAAAACGCGCCGATGCCCAGGACCGCGAGGCGCAACAGCAACGCCAGCAGGCCGAGCAACAGGAAGCCCTGGAAAACCAGCGCAACGCCCGGGGCGTGGCGGCGTTCAATAACGCGGTCGATAACCTGGAAAACACCGACTGGGAAAGTCAGGCCTTGCAGAGCCAAGCGCCCCGCCCCGGCAAAAAAGGCCTGGACTGCGACTGCGGCACAGTAGTGGCCCGTTGCGAGGCCACCATCGATTCCCTCAAGCGCACTGGCAAGACCGGTTTCAGCTTCCGCGTGTCATCCACCGAGGCGCAGTGCTCCAAGGTCTCCTACTTCATTGATGGGCGGCCCAACCTGACGGTTCTTAACCGCCGTTCCTCGGCCATCGAACAGGCTTCGGGGCAGAAGAACCTGACCTTGCAGCAGTTCGATATCGAGCGCTGCGAGGTGTGCGCCAGCCAGTAGCAAGCGGGCTCGCCCGCGCTCGGTCGCGTAGCGGCCGTAAAAACGCTGTAAGGCACACCATTGGCACCCCAGCGCGGGCGAGCCCGCTTGCTACAACAACCACAACGAGGACCCGCGGGAGGCTTATGAAAATCCTGATGATGGTATTGCCCTTGGTGGCCGTGCCGGCCCTGGCCGCCGAACTCAAGCAAGTGCGGGTGTTGCCCGGCGAAGCCCGGCACATCTCGCCGGCGCTCAAGCGCCAGTACGAGTACGACCCGGAAATCGGCAAGGTCGGCACCGCGGCGGCCAAGCTGCAATCGGTGACCATGGCCGACGGCAAGGCCTACCCGGCGTGGGGCTATGTGTATACCGGCGACGGTGGCACGGTGACGCGCCTGCCGATCTACCACGGCTTCGCCGCGCTGCAGAGCTACCAGGCGCCCGATCAGATCCAGAACTGCGGCACCAAGGACAGCCTGACCGCCAACACCAAAGTCGTGCTGTCGAAGACCAGCCCCTGGCCGGCGCCGGTGTTCAAGGTCTACAGCGAAGAGCTGTACTCGCGCCAACCCCTTGATTGCGTGACCCAATGGACCAAGTCCTACCCCACTGAACCGGTGGTGATCCAGACCAAGAAACTCACCGAATGTCGCCAGTTGCGCAGCGGCCCGGCGCGGGAGCTGAGCGCCAACCTGGCGGGCAAGCTTTATGAATACAACTGTAAAAGCTTCACCCTGGGCAGTTACGAAGGGGCGAAGATGACGCCCACGGCCGACGCGACCGTGGTGTATTCCGACTACCTGGACACCGTGGTCAGCGGCAAGCTGCACAACGTGCCGGGGGTGGACTTCGACTACACCGCGCAACCGGCCCAGCGCCTGAGCTACACCTTTTTGGACGAGGCCGGCACGCGCCAGACCCTGGAAGTCAGCAGCCAGTTCGGCTGGGGCATCCCCTAGGTTTCAGCGCCGTGGCGCTTGCAGGTACGACACCACGCTTTCGGTCAGTTCGGTGGCCAGTTTCACGCAGGCCGGGTTGCGCGCCATCACAGCCGCCACCAGGCCTTCGATCAGGGCCAGCACGGCGATGCTGGAACTGGTCAGCACCGGGTGCTCGGCGGGGGCGAAGAGCACTTGGTCGGCCAGGGCGGTGAGCGGCGAGGCAGGGGAGTCGGTGATGGCCAGCACGCGGGCGCCGCGTTCGTGGGCAAAGCGGGCCAGTTGCAGGGTGTCCAGGGAGTAACGCGGCAGCGAGATGGCCAGCAGCACGTCCTGTTCGGTGATGGCGGCGAGGCGATAGGCGGCGTTTTCGTTGCCGCCCTCCATGCTGATGGCGCAGGCATCGGCGCAGAACGGCATCAGGGTCGCGGCCGCATAACCGGCCAGGTACACGCTGTTGCCAAACCCCAGCACATAGATCTTGCGCGCCGCCGTCAGGCCTGTGACAAAGGCCTCGAACGCCTCGCCCGGGTTGTTGCTGGCGGCGGTGGCGAGGTTGCTGCTGGCGATCTGGATTTGCTCCGGCAGGCCAAAGGCGCCGTCGGGGCGCTGGGCCAGTTGATCGCGCAGTTTGTCCACCGGCGAGACCATCTGTTGCAAGGTATCGATCAACTCGGCGCGCATGCCAGTGTAGCCGCCCAGGTCCAGGGCTTTGGCCAGGCGATTGACCGCCGCTGGCGAGGTGGCGGTTTCCTGGGCCAGTTCCTCGATGGTCAGGGTGGCGGCCTTGAGCGGGTGGCGCAGGATGAAGTCGGCCACCTTGCGCAGCGAGGGCGGCAGGTCGCTGATGATCTGCGCCAGTTTGCGCATCACCGGGGTGGCGTAGACCGTGGTGTCGGAGGCGGGGCTCGGCATGGGCGATGCAACCTGTGTGAAGGCGCCCCGCGCCAGTGGCGTGGGGCGGGGACGTCAGTCGGTGAGCAAGCGGCCCTGGCGCAGCACCTGGGTGCCGGCGACCTTGGCCAGCCACAGCCCAGGTTGGGCGAAACGCAGGCGTTCGCGGGCGTAGAGCAAACCGTCGGTGGTGGCGTGGACCACGCTGTGGCGGTCGGTGAGCGGGTCGAGGACTTCAAACAACGGGTCGCCGACCCGCACCCGCGCACCCACCGCTTGCAGGAAGCTGACCACCCCCGCGTGGGGGGCGTAGGCGTATTGGGTGGCGGCAAACGGCGTGGCGTCGCAGCACTCGCCGGGCACGGGTGGCCAGTCGCCGGCGATCAGGCCCTGGTCGGCCAGGTAGGCGAGGATCTGCTCGGCGCAGGCGATGCTCGGTTCGCGGTCGGTGTCGGTCATGCCGCGCAACTCCAGGGTACTGGCCACGCAGGCCAGGGGCACCGGCACCTGGGGGAAGCGCTCGGCCAGTTGCACCCAGGGCAGCGAGCAGGATTCGTCGAACGCCTTGCCGCCGGAATCATCGGCCAGCAACACGGCCCCGGCCTCCAGGCGCGCGGCGAGGGGGCGGATCTGCGCCCAGTGCTGGGGGATGGCGTAAAGCAGCATCACACCCTCGAAATCGCAGTGCAGGTCCAGCACCAGGTCGGCGTCGCAGGCGTGTTGCAGCAGCAGGCGGCGCAGGCCTTCGGTCTCCGACTGCGCGGCGGGCAGGGCGGCGATGGCCTCGCCCATGGCGGCACGGATCAGGGCGACGTTGGCGTCGGCGTCTTGGGTCAACTGGCCGTCGATGCGCGGTGCGACGGCATCGGCCAGTTGCGGGAAGTCACGGTTGAAATTCTTGCCGCTGGAAAACTCGAAGCGGCCTTGGTGGGTGCCCTGGAACATCTGCGCCAGGCCAATGGGGTTGGCCACCGGCACCAGTTCGATCACCCCGTTGAGGCGGCCCTGTTGTTCCAGCTCCCGCAGGCGCGCCTTGAGTGCCACCGCCACGCGCATGCCCGGCAGTTCATCGGCGTGCAGCGAGGCCTGGATATAGGCTTTGCGCGGGCCCTGGCCAAAACGAAAGACCGACAACTGCCGCTCGGTGCCCATGGCACTCCAGGGCAGCAGGTGTTGAATGTGTTCCATGCAAATCCTTAGTGGGAGCCCTGGCGCGCGCGCCAGGGTGAACGCGGGGGCTTAGCGAGCGCCGTAGATGTCGAAAGTGAAGTATTTGGCCATCACTTTGTCGTAGGTGCCGTTAGCGCGGATAGCGTCGATGGCGGCATCCAGGCGTTCCTTGGTTTGGACGTCGCCCTTGCGGATGGCGATGCCGGCGCCTTTGCCGAAGTATTCCGGCTTGCTGGCGGTGGACGGGCCGACCATGGCGAAGCCTTTGCCCTGCGGGGTTTGCAGGAAGCTGTCGTTGGTGAACACGCTGTCGGCCAGGGCGGCGTCGATACGGCCGTTCTGCAGGTCAAGGAACGCTTGGGCCTGGGTGTCGTAGCGCACCACCTCGATGCCGGTTTTTTCCAGTTCGGCAGTGGCGAAACGGTCGTAGGTGGAGGCACGCTGGACTCCGACTTTCTTGCCCTTGAGCTCGACCAGCGAATCGCTGAGCTCAGTGCCGGCCTTCATCGTGTAGCGGCCAGGGGTGTGGTAGTACTTCTTGCTGAAGTCCACCGACTTGAGGCGGTCGGGGGTGATCGACATGGACGTGACCGCCGCGTCGATCTTCTTGGTGTTGAGCGACGGGATCATGCCGTCGAACGCCAGGACCACCCATTGGCACTTGACCTTCATTTCTTCGCACAGCGCATTGCCGATGTCGTAGTCGAAACCGCCGAGCTTGCCTTGCTGGTCTGCGTAGTTGAACGGCGGGTAGGCCGCTTCGATGCCCATGCGCATGGTTTTTTGATCGGCGTGGGCAAACAGACTGACGGCGCTAAGTACCAAAGCACCGAAAACGTGGGTCTTTTTCAAATGGTTCACTCCTGTGTGGGACGTGCGGGTGGTCATTACCCTTGGCCAAAAGGTTGGCGCGGCTATAAATGACAGGTTTTATTTCACAAATCAATCCACTGAAAGTAAACGTATCAACCCCGCCAGCGCCCAGCAAAAAGGGCGCCGAAGCGCCCTGTGGGAATGGCTGTAGCAAGCGGGCTCGCCCGCTGACTACCTTAGGCGGTGGTGGTTTGTTCCTGGCCTTGGCGCAGGCGTGTGCTGATAAGCGCCGCGACCACCAGCAACCCGGCGATTACCAGCAAGCCGTTGCGGGTGCTGCCGGTGGTTTGTTCGATCAGGCCCATCACCGAGGGGCCGACGAAACCGCCGAGCAAGCCGCACGTGGTGACGAACGCCAGGCCCGCCGCCAGGGCCGTGCCGCTGAGGCGGCTGGAGGGGAAGACGAAGATGATCGACTGCACCACGAACAGCATCAGCGCGGTGAGCGAGAAACCGATCAGGCCGATGTAGGAGTTGGAGAACGACGCCAGCAACAGGCCGCTGGCCATGGTCAGCAGGCCGAAGAACAGGATGCGCCGGCAGCGCTGCGGTGAGGTGGCCAGGCGTGGGAACGTCGCGGCGCCGATGGCGGCGGCGATCCACGGCACCGAGGTCAGCAGGCCGATTTGCAGGGGCGTCAGCGCGCCATAGGTGCCGATGATGCCGGGCAGGAAGAAGATCACCGTGTAGATGGTGATCTGATGCACGAAGTACACAGCAATCGCCAGCCAGATCTGCTTGTCGCGGAACATCTGCCCCAGGCGGCTTTGCTGCGGCGAGGCGGCGCGCTCGGCGCTCAGGCGTTCTTCGATGGCGCGGGCCTGGGCTTTGGTCAGCCAGGAGGCGGAGGAGGGGCCGTCGGGCAGTTTTTTCCATACCACGTAGGCCAGGGCCACGGCGGGCAGGCCTTCGAGCACGAACAGCCACTGCCAGCCGTGCCAGCCCAGCCAGCCGTCGAGTTCCAGCAAGGCGCCGCCCAACGGGCCGCTGAGGATGTTGGCCAGGCACACGCCGAGCAGGAAGTAACCGGTGGCCCGTGCCCGTTGTTCGCGGTTGAACCAGTAGGTCAGGTACAGCATTACGCCGGGGAACAGGCCGGCCTCGGCCACGCCCAGCAGCAGACGCATGATGTAGAAGGAGGTTTCGCCCTGGACGAACGCCATGCCTGCGGACAACAGGCCCCAGGTAATCATGATCCGGGTGATCCAGAACCGGGCACCCACGCGTTGCATGATGAGGTTGCTGGGCACCTCGAACAGCGCGTAGGTCAGGAAGAACAGCCCCGCGCCCAGGCCATAGGCCGCGGCGGAGAGGCCCAGATCGATGCCCATGCTGGCCTTGGCCAGGGCAATGTTGGTGCGGTCGAGGAAACTCATCACGTAGACCACCACCAGCAGTGGCATGAGTTTGCGCAACAGCAGGCGGTTCAGGCGGCTTTCATCGGTGACGCCGGCAGTGCTTGCCTGGGCCGCCGCGGTACTTAGGATTGTCATTTTTATAGTCCTAATGTGGGCAGGTACAAAGGGTCAAACCGGTGGTGCAACCCTTGCCCGCCGGGGCGGGCAAGGGGAGTGGGGCAGTGTTCGCGGACTATTGCGGCTCCAGGTCCACCCAGATAGCGCCGCCAGGGTACTGATATCGCTCCAGGGTTTGCGCGCTCATTTCGATGCTGTAGCCCGGTTGCTGGGGTGGCATGTAGCGCCCGCGGCGGATCACCACAGGTTCCAGGAAGTGCTCGTGCAAGTGATCGACGTATTCGAGCACGCGATTTTCCAGGGAGCCGGAAACGGCGATGTAGTCGAAGATCGAGATGTTCTGCACGTACTCGCACAGGCCGACGCCGCCGCCGTGGGGGCAGACCGGCACGTCGAACTTGGCGGCCATCAGCATCACGATCAGCACTTCGTTGAGGCCGCCCAGGCGCGCGGCGTCCAGTTGGCAGAAGTCCATGGCCTGGGCCTGGAACATCTGCTTGAACATCACCCGGTTGTGGCAGTGCTCGCCGGTGGCGACGCCAATGGGCTTGATGCGCTGGCGGATGGTGGCGTGGCCGAGGATGTCGTCGGGGCTGGTGGGCTCTTCGATCCACCAGGGGTTGAACGCGGCGAGGCGGCGCATGTTAGCGATGGATTCATCCACGCCCCAGACCTGGTTGGCGTCCATCATCAGGGTCAGGTCCGGGCCCAGTTCTTCACGCAGGATCGCGGCGCGGCGGATGTCTTCTTCCAGGTTGGCGCCGATCTTCTGCTTGACGTGGGTCCAGCCGTCGGCCACGGCTTCGCGGCACAGGCGGCGCATTTTCTCTTCGCTGTAGCCCAGCCAGCCTGGCGCGGTGGTGTAGCCGGGGTAGCCTTCGCGCAGCATGTGCGCTTCGCGCTCGGCCTTGCCCGAGGCCTTGCGGCGCAGCAGGGCGATGGCTTCTTCGGGGGTGATGGCGTCGGTCACGTAGCTGAAATCCAGGCACGCCACCAGTTGCTCGGGGCTCATGTCGGCGAGCATTTTCCACACCGGTTTGCCTTCGGCCTTGGCCCACAGGTCCCACACAGCGTTGACGATGGCGGCGGTGGCAAGGTGGATCACGCCTTTTTCCGGGCCCAGCCAGCGCAGTTGGCTGTCGCCGACGGTGATGTTGTGCCAGAAACCGCCCATGTCGGCGGTGATGTCTTCCAGGGTCTTGCCGACGATCAGTGGCGCCAGGGATTGCACGGCGGCGCAGCAGATCTCATTGCCACGGCCGATGGTGAAGGTCAGGCCATGGCCTTCCAGGCCTTTGTCGGAGTCGGTGTGCAGCACCACATAAGAAGCCGAATAATCCGGCGCGCTGTTCATGGCGTCGGAGCCGTCCAGCGAACGGGAAGTCGGGAAACGGATGTCGCGTACGCTCAGGTGGGTAATTCGAATGCTCATGGCGAACTCTTTTTTGTAGGTGACGTCTTGGAAGCCCGACTGTAGGGTGAGCGGCGATATAGGCATAATCGTCGATTCGTATAGATGGATACCAAAATTGATATGTCAGAGCTGCCCGTCAAACCCTCGCTGCCAGCGGCCAAAACCTTCAGCCCGCTGAAGATTTCCAGCCGCCAGATCGCCTTGCTCAATGCCCTGGGCGAGTACCGCAACCTGCGCCGCGCCGCCACGGCCATGCACACCACCCAACCGGCGGCGAGCCTGCTGTTGCAGCAACTGGAAGAGCGCCTGGGGGCCAAGTTGTTCGAGCGCTTGCCCCGGGGCATGGAGCCGACCCTGTATGGCGAAGTGATGCTGCATTACGCCCAGGGCGCGGTGCATGAGTTCGAACACGCCGAAGCGCAACTGGCGGAGCTGGCCCGGGGCGCCTCGGGCCTGGTGCGCATCGGCACCGTGATGGGGCCGGTGCCCACGGTGTTGACCCGGGGCGTGCTGGCCTTCAAGGCCGACAACCCGAAAGTGCGCATCAGCATCGAGGTGGGCACCAGCGACACCTTGCTCCCGGCCCTGGTGCGCGGCGACTACGACGTGGTGCTGGGGCGCCTGCCGGACCAGAGCGACAGCCAGGGCCTGAACATCGAGCTGTTCGAACAGGGCGAGCAGATGCGCGTGATCGCTCGCCCCGGGCACCCACTCGCCGGCGCGGCGCGCTTGAGCCTGGCCGACCTGATGGCACTGACCTGGATTCTTCACCCTCTCGACAGCCCCATGCGCCGCCGCGTAGAAAACGCCCTCAACGCCGGCGGCATGGTGCAGGCCCTGGATATCGTCGAAACGGCCTCGATCCTGGCCACCACCGCCATGATCGAAGCCTCGGACATGATCGCTGTGGTGCCCAACGATGTGGCCGAGCACTACGCGCGCTACGCCATGGTGGCGATTTTGCCGGTGGAGCTGCCGATTTCCATGGTCAACCTTGGCCTCTTGACCCGCCAAGCCCGGCCCCTGGCCCCGGCGGTGAGCCGGTTGCTGGGGTACTTGCGCGAGTGTGGCAAGGGCTGACCCACCTGCAACATGGTGGGAGCGAGCCGGCTCGCTCCCACACAGCGGTGATCCCACACAGGCCAGCCCTTGCTTAAGTGACCCAGCGCACCCCGCCCGCTAGACTCCCCGCCATTTCCCCAAGGACATCGCCCATGCCCCCGGCCATTTCCCATCCTGCCTTCTGCAATTGGTTGCGCTTCAAGCACCTGGTGCTGATCGACACCCTGGCCCGCACGCGCAACATGCACACCACCGCCCAGCAGATGAACCTCAGCCAACCGGCCCTGAGCAAGATGCTGCGCGATTTGGAGGAGCAGTTCGGCTTTGCCCTGTTCGAGCGCCTGCCGCGCAGCATGCCGCCCACGGAGCTGGGGGAGTACGTGGTGCGCTACGCCCAGGTGTCGCTTAACGATTCCCAGCGCTTTGTCGATCAGGTCAATCGCCTGCGCCAGGGCGGCCACGGCTTTTTGAAGGTGGGTGGGATCTTCGCCGCCACCTCGGTGGTGCTGCCCGAGGCCATTGCCCTTATCAAGGCCCGTAGCCCGTTGTTGTCGATTGAGGTGGTGGAGCAGTCCAGCGACCACTTGCTGGCCATGCTGGAGCAAAACAAGCTCGACCTGATAATCGGCCGCTTCACCGATGAGCGCTTCGCCCAGCTCTTCGACTTCCAGCCCCTGGGCCCGGAGCCGTTCTGCCTGGTGGTCAACCATCGCCACCCGCTGGCGCAAGGCCCGGTCAGCCTGGCCGACCTGAGCCAGTGGCCGTGGGTGCTGTACCCGGTGGGCACGCCGATCCGCGCACGCATGGAGGCAGCCTTCGCCGCCGTGGGCCTGGCCACGCCGGCCAATACGGTGGACACCATCTCCATGCCCACCTTCCTGCAACTGCTGCAATCGGGGCCGATGATCGCCATGCTCCCGGAGTCCATGGTCAGCGCCCACCTGCACAACGGCTTGCTCAAAGCCCTGGACACGCCGCTGCAACTGGCGCCCCTGGACTACGGCATCCTCACCCGCAAAAACGAACGCCTGACCGGGCCGACCCGGGAGTTTGCGGAAATCCTCCTGGAATTCGCCCGCCAGCGCCGTAATGGGGAAATTGCCTGAAGCGATAACCTGGGGTTATCGGTCAATCGCAACCTTTCATTGGGCAATGGCCCGGCAGCTCCTTAGAGTGGTTATAGACCTGCTCGATCCTGATCGAGCACGTAATAACAAGAACCTACGGTGTAACCGTCTCTGAGAGGTTCCATGGAACTGATTGCCAAGACCCAAGGCTTTGACACCCGCGCGGCCGTGATCCGCCTCAACCCCTTGGACAACGTATTGATCGCCCGCCAGGCCCTGCCCGCAGGCCTGGTGCTGGCCGCCGAGCAAATCACCGTGCGCCAGGCTGTGCCGTCGGGGCACAAGGTCGCCACCGTGCGCATCGAGCAGGGCCAGCCCCTACGCCGCTACGGGCAGATCATCGGTTTCGCTTCGCAGACCATCGAAGCCGGCGACCATGTGCACGTGCAGAACGTAGAAATGGGCGACTTTTCCCGCGATTACGCTTTTGGCGTCGACGCCCATGAGGTGCCGGCCAGCGAAGCGTTTTTTGACGGCATCGTGCGCGCCGATGGCCGGGTCGCCACCCGCAACTACGTCGGCATCCTGACCTCGGTGAACTGCTCGGCCACCGTGGCCCGGGCCGTGGCCGACCATTTTCGCCGCGACATCCACCCCGAAGTGCTGGCCGCCTACCCGAACATCGACGGCGTAGTGGCCCTGACCCACGGCGCCGGTTGTGCGGTGGATCCCAGCGGCGAAGCCCTGGGCCTGTTGCGCCGCACCTTGGGTGGCTACGCGGTACACCCCAACTTCGCGGCGGTGTTGATTATTGGCCTGGGCTGCGAAACCAACCAGATTGAAGACCTGCTGGCCACTCAGGGCCTGACCAAGAGCGATCAACTGCGCGCCTTTACCATTCAGGGCGTGGGCGGCACCTCGAAAACCATCGCCAGCGGCATTGAACAGGTCAAGAGCCTGCTGGCCCAGGCCAACGAGGTGAAGCGCGAGCGGGTCAGTGCCAAGCACCTGGTGGTGGGCCTGCAATGCGGCGGCTCCGATGGTTATTCGGGGATCACCGCCAACCCGGCCCTGGGCAACGCAGTGGATCGCCTGGTGGCGGCCGGCGGCACGGCGATTCTCTCCGAGACTCCGGAAATCTACGGCGCCGAACACCTGCTGACACGCCGTGCGGTGAGCCGTGCCGTGGGCGAAAAACTCATCGCCCGTATCCACTGGTGGGAAGCCTACTGCCAGCGGATGAACGCCGAACTCAACAACAACCCCTCGGCCGGCAACAAGGCCGGGGGCTTGACCACCATCCTGGAAAAATCCCTGGGGGCGGTGGCCAAGGCCGGCTCCAGCAACCTGGTGGATGTCTATGAATACGCCCAAGCCGTGCGCGCCAAGGGCCTGGTGTTTATGGACACCCCCGGCTACGACCCGGTGTCGGCCACCGGCCAGGTCGCCGGCGGCGCCAACCTGATCGCCTTCACCACCGGGCGCGGCTCGGCCTACGGCTGCGCGCCGGCGCCCTCGATCAAGTTGGCGACCAACAACCGGGTGTTCGAGTACCAAGAAGAAGACATGGACGTGAACTGCGGCGGCATCGCCGACGGCAGCACCAGCATCCAAGAGCGGGGCGCCTACATCTTCCAGATGATGCTCGACATCGCCTCCGGCCAACGCAGCAAAAGCGAACAGCACGGCTACGGCCAGAACGAATTCGTGCCGTGGCAGATTGGCGCGGTGACGTGATCGCGCGCCCCCGGCTGATCTGCTGTGGAAGCGGGCTTGCCCGCCACAGCGGTGGGTCAGTTGGCAACTGTATGGCCTGACAGTCCGCCATCGCGGGCAGGCCCGCTACCACTGGGTTGTGTGGCTGCCGGCCCTTTTTTTACTTTTCACCAAGGGAACTCTTCAAATGAACCTCTCCGGATTCAACTTCATTGACGGTCAACGCAGCGCCGAAGGCGATACTCGCCTGCACAGCGTCGACGCCACCACCGGCGAGCAACTGCCGGGCGCGTTTTTCCAGGCCACCCTGGGCGAGGTCGACCTGGCCGTGGAAGCCGCCGAGCGCGCTTTCCCGATCTACCGCAACCTGCCGGCCGCGCGCCGTGCCGAGTTCCTCGACGCCATCGCCGACGAACTCGATGCCCTGGGCGATGACTTCGTAGCCCTGACCTGCCGCGAAACCGCATTACCCACCGCCCGTATCCAGGGCGAGCGCGGCCGCACCAGCGGGCAGATGCGCCTGTTCGCCCAAGTGCTGCGCCGTGGCGACTTTTACGGTGCGCGCATCGACCAGGCCCTGCCCGAGCGCAAACCGCTGCCGCGCCCGGACCTGCGCCAGTACCGCACCGCCGTGGGCCCGGTGGCTGTGTTCGGCGCCAGCAACTTCCCGCTGGCGTTCTCCACCGCCGGCGGCGACACCGCCTCGGCCCTGGCCGCCGGTTGCCCGGTGGTGTTCAAGGCCCACAGCGGCCACATGGCCACGGCTGAGCGGGTGGCCGAAGCGCTGGTGCGCGCCGCCGAGAAAACCGGCATGCCCACGGGCGTGTTCAACATGATTTTCGGCGGCGGTGTCGGCGCTGCGCTGGTCAAGCACCCAGGCATCCAGGCCGTGGGCTTCACCGGCTCCCTCAAGGGCGGCCGCGCCCTGTGCGACATGGCGGCCGCGCGTCCGCAACCGATCCCGGTGTTTGCCGAAATGTCGAGCATCAACCCGGTGTTGGTCCTGCCCCAGGCCTTGCAGGCCCGCAGCGCGGCCATCGCCAAGGACCTCAGCGCCTCGGTGGTTCAGGGTTGCGGCCAGTTCTGCACCAACCCGGGCCTGATCCTGGGCATCGCTTCGCCGCAGATGAGCGCATTTGTCGAGCAACTGCGCGCGCACATGGCCGAGCAGGCGCCACAAACCATGCTCAACGCCGGCACCCTGGCCAGCTACGGCAAAGGCCTGGCGGCGCTGCACAGCCACCCTGGCGTCAGCCACCTGAGCGGCCAGCCACAAAGCGGCAACCAGGCCCAGCCGCAACTGTTCCAAGCTGATATCAGCCTGCTGTTGGAACACGATGAACTGCTGCAAGAGGAAGTCTTCGGCCCGTGCACGGTGGTGGTACTGGCCGCCGACCGCAAAGAGCTGCTGCGCGCCGTGCGTGCCCTGCAAGGCCAACTGACCGCCACCCTGTTGGCCGAAGACGCCGACCTGGTGGAGTTTGCCGAGCTGTTGCCGATCCTCGAACAGCGCGTCGGCCGCGTGCTGCTCAACGGCTACCCGACCGGGGTGGAGGTCAGCGACGCCATGGTCCATGGCGGCCCGTACCCGGCCACCTCCGACGCCCGCGGCACCTCGGTGGGTACGTTGTCCATCGACCGCTTCCTGCGCCCGGTGTGCTTCCAGAACATCCCCGATGCGCACCTGCCCGACGCTCTGAAAAACGCCAACCCGCTGGGCATCGCCCGCCTCGTGGACGGCCAGAGCAGCACCCGCGCCTTGGGCTGACCCGCCCCGACGTTCTCGCCCCCTGACCGCCAGGGGGCCTTCTCCTACATCACCTTGCGAGTGTTGCGATGAACAACAACCTGAATTTGAGCGCCAACGCCCACGTGTTCGATACCGGCACCTGGGTGGGCCGCGTGTGCCTGCCCAACGAAGGGCCGGCCGTGGTCCTGCTGAAAAACGCGGCGGTCTACGACATCAGCGCCCATGTCGCCACCGTTTCGGCCCTGCTGGAACTGGACGACCCGGCAACTTGGCTGCGGGGCGTGCCCCTGGGCGCGCCGTTGATGGAACTGCAAACCCTGCTGGACAACAGCGACCCGGCCCGCCAGGACCGCAACCAGCCTTGGCTGCTGGCGCCGATCGACCTGCAAGCGGTCAAGGCTGCCGGCGTGACCTTCGCCGCGAGCATGCTGGAGCGGGTGGTCGAAGAGCAGGCCAAGGGCGACCCAGCCGTGGCCGACGCCATCCGCGGCACTCTGGTGGCGCAAATCGGCAGCGACCTGTCGCAGATCGTCCCCGGCTCCGAGCAGGCCCAGGCCTTGCGCGCGGTACTGGTGGAGCAGGGCCTGTGGTCGCAGTACCTGGAAGTGGGCATCGGCCCCGACGCCGAGATCTTCACCAAGGCCCAGCCCCTGTCGGCGGTCGGCCACGGCGCGTTGATCGGCATCCACCCCAAGTCGAGCTGGAACAACCCCGAGCCGGAAGTGGTGCTGGCGGTGAACAGCCTCGGCAAGATCCAGGGCGCGATGCTGGGCAATGACGTCAACCTGCGCGACTTCGAGGGGCGCAGCGCATTGCTGCTGTCCAAGGCCAAGGACAACAACGCCTCCACCGCGTTGGGGCCGTTCCTGCGCCTGTTCGACGACAGCTTCGACCTGGACGACGTACGTGCCGCCGAAGTGGACCTGCGTGTCACCGGCGACGATGGCTTCGTCATGCAGGGCCGCAGCTCGATGCGCCAAATCAGCCGCGACCCGGCCGACCTGGTGCAACAGACCCTCAACGAAAACCACCAATACCCCGATGGCCTGGTGCTGTTCCTCGGCACCCTGTTCGCCCCCAAACAAGACCGCGACCAACCCGGCGGCGGCTTCACCCACAAACCGGGCGACGTGGTCAGCATCAGCAACCCACTGCTGGGCACCCTGTGCAACCGCGTCACCACCAGCGACCAGGCCCCAGCCTGGGAATTCGGCTTGCGCGCCCTGATCGAAAGCCTCGATCGCCGCGGGTTGTTGCAGGTGGCGGTGAAGGCACGCTGAGCCTGTGTTGTTGTAGCCAGTGGGCTGGCCCGCGTTCGGTCGCGTAGCGGCTGGAAAAACCGACCTGGCGTCACACCGCTGGAGGGGCGCTGCGCACCCCGGCGCGGGCGAGCCCGCTTGCTACAGGGTCATGGGGTGCGTGGCGTATGCCTTTGGCTGACAAAGCCAAACAACGTATAGCCACTTAAGGTAAACAACGCCCCCAGCATCAGCGCCTGGGCGCCGGAGCTGTATAGCGCCAGGTAGCTGTAGGCCGAGGCGAGCAGGGCGATGAGGTTGGTCAGGCGGGCTTGGCCCGGGGCGATGCCGGCGGCTTTCTGAATGGTCATCACGGCGGCCATGGACAGGATGTAAGGCACGATGTTGGTGACCACCGCCAGGTTCACCAGGGTGTCGAACTGCTTGCTCAAGTCCGGGTTCAGGGTCATCAGCACCAGCACCGTTTGCAGGCCCAGTAGGATCGACATGCCCCACACGGGCGCCCCGGCGCTGTTGAGGCGGGCGAACACGGGCAGGAAGTAGCCGGCGTCGGCCGAGCTCTTGAACACCTGGGCGATGGTGAACTGCCAGCCCAGCAGCGAGCCGGCGCAGGCGACGATCATCATGCCCATCACCATATCGCCCACCAGGGGCGTGAACATCTTGGCGAACACCAGGCCGAAAGGCGCGGTGGAGCTGACCAGTTCCGGGTTGGCGACGATCCCGGCGATCACGTTGGTGGACAGGATGTACACCAGCGCCGCGCCGAGGGTGCCGCCCAATACGGCGATGGGCACGTTGCGCTCGGGGTTTTCCACGGCGTCGCTGTTGGCGCAGGCCGATTCCAGCCCCAGGAAGGCCCACAGGGTGATGGACACCGACGCCGTGGCCGCATGCCACCAGCTCGCGCCGTGGGGGTTCCAGGCGGCGCGGTAGACCGAGGCGTCGAACCAGAACCAACCGACCGTGGCCACCACCAGCACCGGGGCGATGATGCCCCACACCGTGACCGCGCCGATTTTGCCGGTAACCTGTGCGCCGCCAAAGTTGGGCAGGGTGGTCAGCCATAGCAGGGCGATGGTGGCCAGGCCGATCTGCAGGGCGCTCAACTGCCAGCCGAACAGTTCTTGCAGGTAGCCGATGGCGGTGATGCCGATGGCCACGTTGGCAATCAGCAGCGAGCTGCCGTAGGTGTAGTTGGTCAGGTAGTTGCCGGCCTTGCCGAAGGCGTATTCGGCGTAGCCACCCATGCCCCCGGCCTTGCGGCTGAGCATGCCGCACCGGGCGAAGGCGTAAGCCAGCGCCAGGGAGCCGGTGGCGGTCACCAGCCAGGACAGGATTGAAATGCCGCCGACCTCGGCCAGTTTGGCCGGCAGCAGGATGATCCCCGAGCCGAGCATGTTCACAGCGGTGAGCAGGGTTAGCTGCATCACGTTCATTTTCTTGGGCAGGGCCATCCAACCAATCCTTGGGCGCGGGGAAGGCTGTAGCTGTAGCGGATTATCGGCGTGATGCCAAGTGGACATTTGCCCGGCGAAGCGCCACTCTCGCCGGGGTTTGCCAATGGCTAAAGCGAATCTTTGCGTGACGCCTGGCGATTACGAGCGTCATAGACCCGAACGAGCGGCGCGGCATGGCCTGCGCCGGCTCTCGGAATTTTGAAAGAGGGAGACCTTTTATGATCGTCAAACCGCGTGTCCGTGGTTTTATTTGCGTGACCACCCACCCGGTTGGCTGCGAAGCCAACGTCAAGCACCAGATCGACTACGTTACCGCCCAGGGGCCGATTGCCAACGGGCCGAAGAACGTTTTGGTGATCGGGGCTTCCACCGGCTATGGCCTGGCAGCGCGCATCAGCGCCGCGTTCGGCTGTGGCGCCAACACCCTGGGCCTGTTCTTCGAGCGTGAAGGCGACGCAGGCAAACTGGGCACCGCCGGCTGGTACAACAGCGCCGCGTTCCACAAGTTCGCCGAGGCCAAGGGCCTGGTGACCAAGAGCATCAATGGCGACGCGTTCTCCGATGCCATCAAGCAGATCACCATCGACACCATCAAGAAAGACTTCGGCGGCAAGATCGACCTGGTGGTCTACAGCCTCGCCTCGCCACGGCGCACCCACCCCAAAACCGGCGAAGTGTTCAGCTCCACCCTCAAGCCGTTGGGCAAGTCCATCACCCTGCGCGGGGTGAACACCGACAAGGAAGTGGTGCAGGACACCACCCTGGAACCGGCGACCCAGGAAGAGATCGACGGCACCATCGCGGTCATGGGCGGTGAAGACTGGCAGATGTGGATCGACGCCCTGCATGGCGCCGGTGTCCTGGCCGAAGGCGCGAAAACCACCGCGTTCACCTACCTGGGCGAAAAACTCACCCAGGACATCTACTGGAACGGTTCCATTGGCGAAGCCAAGAAGGACCTGGACAAGAAAGTCGTGGGCATCCGCCAGCAACTGGCTGATATCCAGGGCGACGCCCGGGTATCCGTGCTCAAGGCTGTGGTGACTCAGGCCAGTTCGGCGATCCCGATCATGCCGCTGTACCTGTCGCTGCTGTTCAAGGTGATGAAGGAGCAGGGCAGCCACGAAGGTTGCATCGAGCAGGTCTATGGGCTGTTCCGCGAGAGCCTGTACGGCAGCAACCCGCTGATCGACGAAGAAGGTCGCCTGCGTGCCGACTACAAGGAACTGGCCCCCGAGGTACAGGACCGCGTCAAGGCGCTGTGGGACCAGGTCACCAGCGAAAACCTGCACGAATTCACCGATTTTGCCGGCTACAAGCAGGAGTTCCTGCGCCTGTTCGGCTTCGAGATCGAAGGCGTGGACTACGAGGCTGATGTCAGCCCCGATGTTGAGATCAAGAACCTGATCCAGGGTTGATCTGCACCCCTCCAACCCTTGCCCGGTGACGGGCAAGGGTTTTTTATTGCCGGGTGATTTTGCTGGGCGAGGGGCGGGGCGCTTCAGTCCTCGGCGATGTCCACATGGCGCGTCTCACCCAGGCACAACAGCCCCACCAGCAGGCTCACCCCAGTGATGACCACCGGGTACCACAGGCCATAGAAGATATCGCCGGTGTACACCACCAGGGCAAAGGACACCGTGGGCAGGAAGCCGCCGAACCAGCCGTTGCCGATGTGGTACGGCAACGACATGGAGGTGTAGCGGATGCGCGTGGGGAACAACTCCACCATCAGCGCTGCCAGCGGCCCGTAGCACATGGCGGAAATCAGGATAAGGGCGACGATCAACGCCACGATCATCGGCTTGTTGACCAATTGCGGGTCGGCCTGCTGCGGATAACCGGCCAAGGTGACCGCGCCGCGCAGGGCCGCTTCGTCGTAGCCGTCGATGCGCACGTCGCCAATGCTCACCTGCACCTCACTGCCGGCCGGGGCGGCGGCGCTGTGGTAGGGCAGGCCCTGCTTGACCAGGAAAGTCTTGACCTTGTCGCAAGGGCTGTCGAAACGCGCCTTGCCCACCGGGTCGAACTGGAAGGTGCAGGTGGCCGGGTCGGCCAGGACGGTGATCGGCGCCTGGCGGCTGGCCTGGTCCACCAAGGGGTTGGCGTAGTGGGCCAGGGCCTTGAAGATCGGGAAGTACAGCACCGTGGCCAGCAACAGGCCGAGCATCAGCACCGGTTTGCGCCCGACTTTGTCCGACAGCCAGCCAAAGAAAATAAAGAACGGCGCGCCGATCACCACGCTGACAATCAGCAGGCCGTTGGCCAGGGCCGGGTCCATTTTCAGGAATTGGGTAAGGAAAAACAGCACGTAGAACTGCGCGGCATAAAACGTCACCGCTTGCCCGGCGTTGATGCTGAACAGGGCGATCAGCACCACCTTGAGGTTCTCCCACTGGCCGAACGACTCGCGGATCGGCGCCTTGCACACCTTGCCTTCGCCTTTCATTTTCACGAAGGCCGGGGACTCGTGCAGGCTCAGGCGGATCCAAGTGGAAATGCCCAGCAGTACGATCGACAGCAAAAACGGAATGCGCCAGCCCCAGACCTCGAACTGATCGCCGGTGAAGTAGCGGCACGCCAGCACCACCAGCAGCGACAGCAATAGGCCCAGGGTGGCGGTGGATTGAATCCAACTGGTGTGCAAACCACGCTTGCCCATAGGCGCGTGCTCGGCGACGTAAGTGGCCGCGCCGCCGTACTCGCCGCCCAGGGCCAGGCCTTGGAGCATGCGCAGCACTACCAGGATGATAGGCGCAGCAATGCCGATGCTGGCGTAGGTGGGCAAAAGGCCGACGCAGAATGTGGCCACGCCCATCAGCACGATGGTGGCGAGGAAGGTGTACTTGCGCCCGATCATGTCCCCCAGGCGCCCGAACACCAGGGCACCGAAGGGCCGCACGATAAACCCGGCGGCGAACGCCATCAGGGCGAAGATGAATGCCGTGGTGTCGTTGACCCCGGCGAAGAACTGCTTGCTGATGACCGCCGCGAGGGCGCCGTAGAGGAAAAAGTCATACCACTCGAACACCGTCCCCAGGGACGACGCGAAGATGACCTTGCGGGTTTCCTGTTGGCTGACCGCTTCATGCGGGACGTCCAGGGTTTGAGCACGTTCTGACATAGGGGTGTCCCTCACAGTGATGACTTATTGTTGTTCCACTGTCGGCGCCGGGATTGGCGCCTTTTACTGCGTGATTCAGATGCTGTAGGTGCCAGGCGTGACGGCTCTGGTGTTTTGCGGGGCCTGCCTGGCCCCCGCGGTTTCGGGGCTGAGGATCAGTTGTGCGGCTTTCTCCGCGATCATCAGGGTGGGTGAACAGGTGTTGCCCGAGGTGATGCTGGGCATGATCGAGGCGTCGGCGATGCGCAGGCCCGGGATGCCGTGCACCCGCAACTGGGCATCGACCACGGCATCGCGGCCCTGGCCCATGCGGCAGGTGCCCACCGGGTGGAAAATCGTCGTGCCGATGCGCGCCGCGGCTTCGTGCAGCTGTTCGTCGCTGCGCAGCTCGGCGCCGGGCAGGTATTCGCTGGGGCTGAAGCGTTGCAGGGCCGGGGCGGCGACGATGCGCCGGGTCAGGCGAATGGCGTCGGCGGCCACCCGCAGGTCTTCGGGGTGGCTCAGGTAATTAGGCTGGATCAGCGGCGCCTGGCGCGGGTCGGCGCTGGCGATGTCGATGCGCCCACGGCTGTGGGGGCGCAGGTCGCAGACCGAGGCGGTGAACGCCGGGAAGCTGTGCAGCGGCTCGCCGAAACGCTCCAGGGACAGGGGCTGTACGTGGTATTCCAGGTTGGCGCGCTGCTGCTCGGGGCCGGAGCGGGCAAAGGCGCCGAGTTGGCTGGGGGCCATGGACAGCGGGCCGCTGCGGTCGTACAGGTAGCGCAGGCCCATGGCCATCTTGCCCCACAACGAGCCGGCGATCTGGTTCAGGGTGCGCGCGTTGTGCAGCTTGTAGATCAGGCGCAGTTGCAAGTGATCCTGCAGGTTACCGCCCACCCCGGGCAGTTCGTGGCGCACGCCGATGCCCAGTTGCTTGAGCAGCGGCGCGGGGCCGATGCCGGAGCGTTGCAGGATGCCCGGCGAGCCGACGGCGCCGGCGCAGAGGATGATCTCCCGACGCGCGCGCCAGGTCTGGGCCCGGCCCTGAAAGTGGCCGCTGACCTGGCTGGCGCGGCCGTCTTCAAGCAGCACGCGGTCGACGTCGACATCGGTGAGCACGGTGAGGTTGGGGCGCTGGCGGATTGGCTTGAGGAAGGCCTTGGCGGCGTTCCAGCGGATGCCGGCCTTCTGGTTGACCTGGAAGTAGCCGCAGCCTTCGTTGTCGCCACCGTTGAAGTCATCGATGGCAGCGATGCCGCTTTGCCCGGCCGCTTCGCGAAAGGCGTCGAGCACCGGCCAAGACAGGCGCTGGCGTTCGATCCGCCATTCGCCGCCGGCGCCGTGCAGCTGCGACTCGCCGGCAAAGTGGTTTTCGCTGTGCTTGAACAGGGGCAGCACGTCCTGCCAGGCCCAGCCCGGGTTGCCCTGGGCCGCCCAGGCGTCGTAGTCCTGGGCCTGGCCGCGCATGTAGATCATGCCGTTGATCGAGGAACAACCGCCCAGCACCTTGCCCCGTGGGTAGCTCAGGCTGCGGCCTTGCAGGCCGGGTTGGGGTTGGGTCTTGAAGCACCAGTCGGTGCGTGGGTTACCGATGCAGAACAAATAACCCACCGGAATGTGGATCCAGGGGTAGTTGTCGCGGCCCCCGGCTTCGAGCAGGAGCACGCGGTGCGCTGGGTTGGCGGACAGGCGATTGGCCAACAGGCAACCCGCCGGGCCGGCGCCTACCACCACATAGTCGTATGGCTGTTGCATCCCTGGCGTCCCCGTTTGTTTTTGTTATTGCGCACCATCCTAGTTGCTCGCGCACCCAAACAAACATGAGTTTTTTGCCGACCGCTTGTGCGTTTTCGCCCCAGGAACGCCCACAGCCCAGTGCCTGGCGAGGATGACGGTCTTTTCATTCATCCAAAACCGTTTTTTACGCCCGCTACGCGACCGAGCGCGGGCAAGCCCGTGCTACAACGACGAGGCGGGTTTTTCCGATTGTTCGTCCAAACGGTCGGATTCAAACAGCCGCGCCAGCTCTTCGCGGGCTTCCTGGGCGGTTTGCATGACCTTGGCGGCGTCGTCGTAGACCGCGTGCTGGGCGGCCAATACCTGTTCGTCGTGGAGCTTGAAGCGGTCGATCCGCGCTTGCGCCTGGGTCGGGCTCAGGCCCAGGCCGACCAGGGTACGGCGGCTCATTTCCAGGCTGGAGTAGAACGTTTCGCGCACGGCTTGGGCATCGAGGTCCACCAGGCGATGCACGTGCTGGCGGTTACGGGCGCGGGCGATGATTTTCATGTGGGGGTAGCGTTTGCGCACGATTTCGGCGGTCTTGATGTTGGTTTCCGGGTCATCTGTGGCAATAACGAAGAACTCGGCTTGCTCGACCTTGGCCGCGCTGAGGATTTCCGGGCGCATCGGGTCGCCGTAGAACACCGGCAAACCGCCGAAACTGCGGGTCAGCTCGATGGTTTCCACCGAGGTGTCCAGGGCCACGAACTGGATGTTCTGCGCCCGCAGGATCCGTGCCACGATCTGGCCCATGCGGCCCATGCCCGCGATCACCACCCGGGGGGCATCGGTGTCGATGCTGCGCAAATGCTCGGGCACCGGCACCACGGCAGGCTTGGCCTGGATCAGGCGCCCGCACAGCAGTAACAACAATGGCGTCAGGGCCATGGACAGGGTGATGGTCAGCACCAGCAAGTCGTACAGGCGCGGCTCGAACAGGCCTTGGTCGCGGCCGATCTTGAACACCACGAAGGCAAACTCGCCGCCCGCCGCCAACACCACCCCCAGGCGCAGGGCATTGAGTTGGCCCAGGCCCCCGGCGAGGCGGCCGACCACATAGAGCAACGGCAGCTTAATCAGGATCAGCAGCAGCGTCAGGCCCAGCACCGCTGCCGGGGCGCTGAACAGCAGGCTGATATTGGCGCCCATGCCGACGCTGATGAAAAACAGCCCCAGCAGCAGGCCTTTGAAGGGCTCGATCTGCGCTTCGAGTTCATGGCGGTACTCCGAATCCGCCAGCAGCAGCCCGGCCAGGAACGCCCCCAAAGCCATGGACACGCCCACCAGGTCCATCAGCCACGCGGTGCCGATCACCACCAGCAGCGCGGTGGCGGTGGACACTTCCCGCAGCCCGGTGCGGGCGACGATGCGAAACACCGGGCGCAGCAGGTAGCGCCCGCCGATCACCACCACCGCGATGCTGCCCAGCACTTGCAGGCCGTGGTTGAGGTCTTGGGCGGCGGTGGTGGAGTGATCGCCACCGGCCAGCACCGGGACCATAGCGATCAGGGGAATGGCAGCGATGTCCTGGAACAGCAGAATGGCAAACGCCAGGCGCCCGTGGGGCGCGGTCAGCTCCTTGCGTTCGGCCAGGCTTTGCAGGCCGAACGCCGTGGACGACAGTGCCAGGCCCAGGCCCAGCACAATCGCGCTGTTGAGCGGTTGGCCAAATACGAAGAGTGCCACGGTGCCGATCACCGAACCGGTCAGCAGCACCTGGGCCAGGCCCACGCCGAACACCGCTTTGCGCATCACCCACAGGCGCCGGGGCGACAGCTCCAGGCCGATGATGAACAGCAGCAGCACCACACCAAGCTCGGAGATATGGCTGACGCTTTGCGGGTTGCCAATCAACCCGAGCACCGACGGCCCGATAATCACCCCGGCAAACAGGTAACCCAGTACGGCGCCCAGTTGCAGGCGCTTGGCCAGGGGCACGGTAAGCACCGCCGCAAAGAGGAACACAACAGCGGCTTGCAACAGGTTGCCTTCGTGGGGCATGGGCGTACTCCGGGACGTCTGGGCGGGGAACCGGCGACGGGTGCCGGCCGGGCAGGGCGCGATTCTACCGGGGTGGCGGGGGCGCTGCAGCGCTAATCAGGCCTGGGCTACGGTTTCCAGGTTCGCCCCGATATGTACGAAGGCGCGTTTGACGTACTCATCCTTTTCCCCCACCGGGGCAAAGTTGTGCAACACCTCTCGCGCCTCGGTCTGGCCCTTGAGCCGTGCGATCAGCCACGCCGCGAGGTAAGACGACGCCAGGCACCCCCCGGCGGTGGCGACGTTGCCCACGGCGCGAAAGGGCTGGTTGAGCACCTTGATACCCGCAGCCACCACCCAGGGCTTGCTGGTGTTGTCGGTACAAGCGGTGTGGTCTTCCAGCAGGCCCAGCTTGGCCAGCAGGTAAGTGCCGGAGCACTGGGCGGCGAGCAATTGGCGGCGCGGGTTCAGGGCCCGTAGCGTGGCCATGAGCGGTGCGCTCTGGCAAACATCCATGATGTCCAGGCTGCTGCCGACCCATACCGCATCGGCCCGGCACGCCTCTTCGAGATCGATGTGGGCATTGAGGGTCAGGCCGTTCATCGACGTGACCTGGGCCGTGGGCGCGGCGATGCTGACGCGCCAGTGCGGGTCCCCCAGCAGGGCGATGCGGCTCAACAGGGTGTAGGCGATGATCGAATCCAACTCGTTGAAGCGGTCAAAGGTCAGGATTGCAATGTGCATGGCGGTTTCCGAGGGGCGTGAGGTGCGAGGTGTTGGATGCTCAACCGGGATCTCACTACTGGAACTGCACAAGAGGTCACACAAACTGGTTCAGCGGTGGCGCTGAGTATGGTTGATAACGCTGATTTGGCCGGGTGGGTGGGCGATTTCTTTTGTTGGGCCATTGAGTTAGTGCTAGCGCTGGCTTTTCCTGTGCCGGGATTTATCTGCGCAGGTGAATGACAACGGTTGCCAACTCCTGCGCTTTCTGAGAAAACCCAGCCCTTCAAGCCTCGGACATAGGCGCACTGACGAGTAGATACTCATGAACGAGCCATTGCAGGTGACGGATATTCAGCTCGGCGAGGGCAAGGAAGTGGTCAAGGGGGCCTTGATTACCACCCAGTACCGGGGGTTTCTGGAAGATGGCACCTCGTTCGATTCCTCATACGAGCGGGGCAAGCCGTTCCAGTGTGTGATCGGCACGGGGCGGGTCATCAAAGGGTGGGATCTGGGGTTGATGGGAATGAAAGTGGGGGGCAAACGCAGGCTGTGGGTGCCGGCGCCTCTGGCGTATGGCGAGCGTTCCATGGGCGCCCATATCAAGCCCCACTCGAACCTGGTGTTCGAGATCGAGTTGCTCGAGGTGCTGACCCGGGACGATTGAGACCGTCACACAAAACTCGCCCGCCACGGCGGGTGGCGTCGCCTAAACAAACGGGGTGTTTCATTGCCTCACCCCCGGTGCGCCGAAAAGGAAGGGGTCGGCCCAGCGGGTTTTCGCGTTGTGGGCTTTGGTGGCTGCGTCGGGCGGGCGGACCATTTGCACGGTGGTGCTGCCGTCGCTGCCGTTGTAGACCACCGCGCTGGTGC
>NZ_FYEE01000006.1 GCF_900187645.1 Pseudomonas sp. Irchel 3E20
CAGCTCACGCCATAGGAGTGTCTCCATCATTTCAACCTCGCAAACAAGCAAGGCGCGATGGTAACGACGCCGATTCCGGCTAGAAATCAGACTAAACGGACGCGATAAGTGGGAATCGGCCTACGACGATAAAGACCCTTGAGGGGATAGCGGCAGGCGAGGCCGCATGGGGGCACCCATCGCGGGCAGAGCCCGCTCCCACAGAGGCCGCTCACACCTGGCTAAGCTAGGGGGGGTTCAGCGCACTACGCCCTCTTCGATCAGCAGTTTGAGGATGGCCTGTGCGCCTTCCTGAGGGCTGAGGTTTTTCAGGAGTTGGCCACCGCCGCCGCTGGCTTTGGCGGTGGCGGCCTTCATGCGGTCGGCGCCGCTTTTGGCTTTGATGACTTTCAGGCGCTTGGGCCGCGGTTTGGCCGGTTGCAGGGTGGCGCTGGCGAGCAGTGCGTCGGCCGTTAACGGCACTGCCTCGGTGGCTAGCAGGCCCCGGCGCGCCGGGCCGTAGGCGCTTTGCCGGGGTTTGGGCGCGGCGTTATCAACGGTGGCGAGGAACGGCAGCTTGACCTTCAAGCGCCGCCGCTGGCCCCGGGGCAAGGCTTGCAGCACCAGGGCTGCGCCGCCTTCGATGGATTCGACCTCGGCCAGCCCCACCACCAGCGGCCAGCCCAGGCTTTCGGCGAGCAAAAAGGGCAGCATGCCCGAGCCCTCGCCGGTTTCGGCCTGGCTGCCGGTGAGCACCACTTGGGCGCCGGCGCCGCGCAGGTAGTCGGCCAGGGCCGGCAAGGCGTCGCTGCCCGGGGTTTGTTCCAGCACATGCAGTTGCGCCAGGCCCATGCCCAGGTAGGCGCGCAGGGCCCGTTCGGCGGCGTCGCCGGCGTGCAACACCTGCAAGTTATCCCCAGCCAGTTGCAGGCCCAGCTCCACGGCCCGTGCATCCTGCTCGGCGCGCCGGGGCCGGCCGGAGGTCGGGTGGGCGCCGATGGACACCAGGCTAATCACGTGTGTACTCATTGCCTTCGTCCTCGGGTTAGGCCGCATCGCGCCGGGTTTCATTGTGGTAAGCGGCGACCGCTTCAATCAGGGCGGTGAGCAGCGCTGCGCTCTCGCCAATCACCGACAGGTCGGCGCGTTTAATCATGTCGCAGCCGGGGTCGAGGTTGATCGCCACCACCTTGTCGCAGGCAGCGATGCCTTGCAGGTGCTGGATCGCGCCGCTGATCCCCACCGCCACATACACCCGTGCGGTGACCCAGGTGCCGGACGCGCCGACCTGGCGATCGCGGGCCATGAAGCCGTCGTCCACCGCCACCCGCGAAGCGCCTTCGGTGGCCCCCAGCGCGGCGGCAGCCTGATGGAACAGCGCCCAGTCCTTGACCCCGTTGCCGCCGGAAAAAATGAACTCGGCCTCGGCCATGGGAATCGCCGCCGGGTCCACGGCCACCGCGCCCAGGTCTTCGATGCGCGAGAGGCTGCGCGCCACGGCTGTGGATAACTCCACGGGCAACGCTTCGTGGCGGCTTTCGCTGACCGGTTCGGCGCATTCGGCGCCGGCCAAAATCACCCGCGCCAGCGGCCGGGCGAGGTCTTGCAAACCCGCGCCGGCGCGGCCGATACAGGCCTCGTCCTTAACCTGCCACACCCGTGTGGCCGGGCGTTCGCCCAGGGCAGCGGCAAAGCGCCGGCCCAGTTCGCCGCCACCGCTGCGGCTGTCGGGCAGCAGCCAATGGCGTGGCGCGAATTGGTTATCCACAGCCCGCAGACCCTGCACCCGTTGCTCCGGTGCATAACCGCTGAACTGCTCGCCGTCGAGCTGCAACAGGCGATCCACTCCCGCCGTGGCGAAGGTGTTTTCCTTGTGCTCGCCGAACACCAGCGCCAGCACCGCGCCGTCCGTACCGGCCAGTTGTCGGGCCAGGCCCAGCAAGTCGCGGTCGTGGCTGCTCAAGCGGCCGCCGACCATGTCCGGCACCACGGCGATGTAAAACGCCGGTTGCACCACCCGGTGCAGCGGCAATTGCACCTGCACCGCCGCCGTGCGCTTGGCCGTGCCGCCCTGCTGGGCGCCGCTGCGGTCGATGCGCTTGACGCCGTTGGGGCCGATAAAACCGATGCCGTGGGGGTTCTTGCGCAGCACGCCGTTGGGCCCCATCCAGCTGTGTTGCGCCGGTTGCAGGGCCGCGTGCAGCGGGTGCAAGCGGTTGCGGGCAATCCACTCAGCGTGAGGGTCGCGGCGGATGATGTCGCTCATCAGTGCACCTCCATGGGTTCGCGGCGGGCCGCAGCCGGGTTCGGCGCGGCGTCTTCGAGCAGGGCCTCGGCCACCAGCTCGGCGATGTCCTTGATGGCTGGGCGCGGTTCGACCACCCCTTCAAGCATCGCCGTGCATTGCGGGCAGCCCACTGCCACCAGCTCGGCGCCGGTTTCGCGGATGTCGTCCATGCGCATGTCGGGGATGCGCTGCTTGCCTGGGATATCGGTGATCGGCGCGCCGCCACCGCCGCCGCAGCAGCGCGAGCGAAACCCCGCGCGCTGCATCTCCTGGACCTCGATGCCCAGGGCGCGCAGCACTTGGCGCGGTGCTTCGTATTCGCCGTTGTAGCGGCCCAGGTAGCACGGGTCGTGGTAAGTCACGCTGGCGCCTTTGTGCCGGCCCAGGTTGAGGCTGCCCGCCGCGATCAACTCGGCCATGTAGGTGCTGTGGTGCTGCACCCGGTAGTTGCCGTCGAAGGCGCCGTACTCGTTTTTCAGCACGTGGAAACTGTGGGGGTCGCAGGTGACGATACGGTTGAAGCGGTATTGGGCCAGGGTCTGGATATTGCGCCGGGCCAGCCGTTGGAAGGTCGCCTCATCGCCCAGGCGCCGGGCCACGTCGCCGCTGTCGCGCTCCTCCAGGCCGAGCACGGCGAAGTCCACGCCGGCAGCCTTGAGCACTTTGACGAAGGCGCGCAGGGTGCGCTGGTTGCGCATGTCGAAGGCGCCGTCGCCAACCCAGAACAACACGTCGCAGGCCTGCTTGTCGTTGAGCAGGTTGAGGTTCAGGTCCGCCGCCCAGTTCATCCGCCCGCCGGGGGCGAAGCCGCCGGGGTTGTCGGTAGCGATCAGGTTTTCCAGCACTTCGGCGCCCTTGTTCGGCGTAGCGCCCTTTTCCAGGGTCAGGTGGCGGCGCATATCGACGATGGCGTCTACGTGCTCGATCATCATCGGGCACTCTTCCACGCAGGCGCGGCACGTGGTGCATGACCATAGCGTTTCGGCGTCCACCAGGCCGTTGACGATAGGCTGGTGCGGGTTGCCACCGTGTTCACCAATAGCTTTGCCCGGGTAGGGGCTGCCGGCGAACTTGGCATCGGTGCCGCCGGCCAGGCCAACCACCATGTCCTGGATGAGTTTTTTCGGGTTCAGCGGCTGGCCCGCGGCAAACGCCGGGCACGCCGCTTCGCAGCGGCCGCACTGCACGCAGGCGTCAAAACCCAGCAGTTGGTTCCAGGTGAAATCCTTGGGTTTTTCCACCCCCAGGGGCGCCGCCAGGTCGTTCAAGTCCAGGGGTTTGAGGCCCGTGGAGCGCCCGCCGCCGAAACGCTCGGCGCGTCGGTGCCAGGCCAGGTGCAGGGCGCCGGCGAAGGCGTGTTTCATCGGCCCGCCCCAGGTCATGCCAAAGAACATCTCCGCCACGCCCCACAGCACGCCCAGGCCCAGCAACACCACCAGCACCCAGCCGCCGAAGTTCGCCGGCAACACGCCGGCCACCGGCAGGGTCAGTAAAAAGAAACTCACGGCAAACGCCATCAGGCTTTTCGGCAAGCGCATCCACGGGCCTTTGGACAGCCGCGCGGGCGGGTTGCGCCGGCGCAGGTAAACGAAGATCGCGCCCACGAACATCAGCCCGCAGGCCGCCAGCAAGGCGTAGCCGAGCACGCGGCTGTGCAGGCCGAAACCGTGCACCACAATCGCCAGCAACGCCGACAGAACAAAGCCCAGTGCGGTGGCGACGTGGGTGTTGGCGATGTACTTGTCGCGGGCCACCACATGGTGCAAATCGACCATGTAGCGCTTGGGCATGGCCAGCAGGCCGCCAAGCAGGTCGACCTTCGAGGCCCGGCCCCGGCGCCACAGGTTCATCCGCCGCAAAGCGCCGAGGACCGTGAGGCCCAAGGCAGTGAACAGCAGGAGGGGAAGAAGGGTGTTCAGCATGGGGGTAGCCTCTGAGTGGCAAGCTTCAAGCTGCAAGCGACAAGCCAGAGCCGGTCATTCGGTGCTCTGCTTGCCGCTTGTCGCTTGTCGCTAACAACCGCTCTTAAAAGTCTTTGCACAGGCGCAAGGCGTCGTAGATGGCGGCATGGGTGTTGCGCTGGGCGACACAGTCGCCAATGCGGAACAACAAGTACCCATCACCCGCCTCGCTCAGGCACGGCTGCGGCTTGATGGCGAACAGGGCTTCGACGTCGATCTGGCCCTTGTTGCGCGAGCCTTGCTTGAGGCCGTAGTACAGGGCCTCGTCGGGGCGCACGCCGTTTTCCACCACCACTTGGTCCACCACCCGCTCCTCCTTGGCGCCGGTGTATTCGTTCTCCAGCACGGCGATCAACTTGTCGCCTTCGCGGTAGACCTTCTCCAGCATCATGTCGCCGGTCATGACCACCTCCTTGGGGTACATGCTGCGGTAGTAGGTGGGGAAGGACGTGCCGCCAATCGCCACGCCGGGCTTGATGTCGTCGGTGACGATTTCCACCTGGCTGCCCTTGTCGGCGAGAAAGTCGGCCACCGACATGCCGGTGAACTCGCAAATGGTGTCGTAGACCAGCACGTTCTTACCTGGCGCGACCTTGCCGTCGAGCACGTCCCAACTGCTGACCACCAGGCCTTCGGCCGCGCCCCAATGTTCGTTCTGCTCAAGGTTGGGGTGCCCGCCCACGGCGAGCACGACGATGTCGGGGCGCAGGTCGAGGATGGTCGCCGTGTCGGCGGCCACGCCCAGGCGCAGGTCAACTTTCAGCCGCGCCAGCTCCAGTTGGTACCAACGGGTGATGCCAGCGATCTGGTCGCGCTGCGGCGCCTTGGACGCCGTGGTGATCTGCCCGCCGATAAATTCCTTCTTCTCCAGTAAGGTCACCTGATGGCCCCGTTCGGCGGCCACGCGGGCGGCTTCCATCCCGGCCGGGCCGGCACCGACCACCACCACGGTGCGTTTCACCCCGGTGGTTTTTTCGATGATGTGGGGCACGCCCATGTATTCGCGCGAGGTGGCGGCGTTCTGGATGCACAGCACGTCCAAGCCCTGGTACTGGCGGTCGATGCAGTAGTTGGCGCCCACGCACTGCTTGATCTGGTCGATCTGGCCCATCTTGATCTTGGCGATCAGGTGCGGGTCGGCGATGTGGGCGCGGGTCATGCCGACCATGTCCACATAGCCACCTTCGAGGATGCGCGTGGCCTGGTTCGGGTCTTTGATGTTCTGCGCGTGCAGTACCGGCACCTTGACCACTTCCTTGATGCCGGCGGCCAGGTGCAGGAACGGCTCCGGCGGGTAGCTCATGTTGGGGATGACGTTGGCCAGGGTGTTGTGGGTGTCGCAGCCCGAGCCGACGACGCCGATGAAGTCGAGCATGCCGGTGTCGTCGTAATACTTGGCGATCTGCTTCATGTCCTCGTGGCTCAGGCCATCGGGGTGGAACTCGTCGCCGCACAGGCGGATGCCCACGCAAAAGTCCGGGCCGACTTCGGCGCGCACGGCCTTGAGCACTTCCACGCCGAACTTCATCCGGCCCTCGAAGCTGCCGCCCCATTCGTCGGTGCGCTTGTTGACCCGAGGGCTCCAGAACTGGTCGATCATGTGCTGGTGCACCGCCGACAGTTCGACGCCGTCCAGGCCCCCGGCCTTGGCCCGGCGCGCGGCCTGGGCGTAGTTGCCGATCACCCGCCAGATTTCTTCCGGTTCGATGGTCTTGCAGGTGGCGCGGTGCACCGGCTCACGCACGCCGGAGGGCGACATCAGGGTCGGCCAGTTGAAGCCGTCCCAGCGCGAGCGACGGCCCATGTGGGTTATCTGGATCATGATCTTGGCGCCATGCTTGTGCATGGCGTCGGCCAGGTTCTGGAAGTGCGGGATGATGCGGTCGGTGGCCAGGTTGACCGAGCTCCACCATTCCTGCGGGCTGTCGATGGCGACCACCGAGGAGCCACCGCAAATCGCCAGGCCGATGCCGCCCTTGGCCTTTTCTTCGTAGTACTTGACGTAGCGGTCGGTGGTCATGCCGCCGTCGGTGGCATACACCTCGGCGTGGGCGGTGCTGAGCACGCGGTTGCGGATGGTCAACTTGCCGATCTGGATCGGCGCGAACATTGCTTCAAAAGCCATGGCAGGGTCCTCGGCTTACAACGGCTTGACGGTGAACAAGCCGTCTTCGTGGCCCTCTTCGGAGCCTCCGTAAACTTGTTCGGCGACGGTGCGCAGGGGGCTGCCGCGCGCGGCCAGAATCTGGTCCATGGCCCCGGCAAACCAACCGGTGAACATGTAGTCCACCTTGCGCCCGACCTTGCCGTACACATAGACGAACGCCGAGTGTTCGAGCTTGACGCTGGCGGTGCCTTTATCGAGGTCGATAGCCTGGATCTTGAACAGGCCCCAGCCGCGCTGCGACAGGCGCTTCATGTAGTGCTCGAACACCGCCACCCCTTCCAGGCCATGGCACTGGGCCTCTTTCTCGCACCAATGCCAGGCGGATTTGTAGCCGGCCTTATAGAGGATTTCGGCGTAGGCCTCGGCGCCCAGGACTTCTTCGATGCCCATGTGGTTATTGACGAAAAAGTGCCGTGGTACGTAAAGCATCGGCAGGGCGTCGGAGGTCCAGACACCGGTTTCACTGTCGACTTCGATGGGCAGTTGCGGGGCGATCTTGGCCATGGAAACTTAACTCCAAAAAATTCTGTAGATGACCCACCGCGCGGGTTGCGGCGGGAAAAGACTCAGCGGATCGGTGGCCTATTCGCCCCAGATGTCCTTCAGGACATTGACCCAGTTCTCGCCCATGATCTTGCGCACCACACGTTCGGGGTGGCCGCGCTTGAGCAGGGTTTCGGTGAGGTTGGGGAACTCGCCCACGGTGCGGATGCCCAGGGGGTTGATGATCTTGCCGAAACTGGTCAGGCGCCGGGCGTAGCCCTTGTCGTGGGTCAGGTACTCGAAGAAGTCCTGGCCGTGACCCTGGGTGAAGTCGGTGCCGATGCCGATGGAATCCTCGCCGACGATGTTCATGGTGTATTCGATCGCTTCGGCGTAGTCGTCGATGGTCGAATCGATGCCCTTGGCCAGGAAGGGCGCGAACATGGTCACGCCGACAAAACCGCCGTGGTCGGCGATGAACCTCAGTTCTTCATCGGACTTGTTGCGCGGGTGCGCCTTGAGCCCCGAGGGCAGGCAGTGGGAATAGCAGACCGGTTTCTTCGATTCGAGGATGACCTCTTCGCTGGTCTTGGAGCCGACGTGGGACAGGTCGCACATCACCCCCACGCGGTTCATCTCGGCGACGATCTCGCGGCCAAAACCCGACAGCCCGCCATCGCGCTCGTAGCAACCGGTGCCCACCAGGTTCTGGGTGTTGTAGCACATCTGCACAATGCCCACGCCCAACTGCTTGAACAGCTCGACGTAGCCGATCTGGTCCTCGTAGGCATGGGCATTCTGGAAGCCGAAGAAGATCCCGGTTTTGCCCTGCTCCTTGGCGCGGCGGATGTCGGCGGTGGTCTTGACCTGGAGCACCAGGTCGCTGTTCTCGCGGATCAGTTTCTGGCTGGCGGCAATGTTATTGGCCGTGGCCTGGAAGCCCTCCCAGACCGACACCGTGCAGTTGGCGGCGGTCAGGCCGCCCTTGCGCATGTCTTCAAACAGCTCACGGTTCCACTTGGCAATAATCAGCCCGTCGATAACGATGCTGTCGGCGTGCAGTTCGGCTGGGCTCATCAGGCTGTCCCCTTTTGGCGATCCATGCGCCGAATCGTCTGCCGGCGCTTTGGGGCCAGCATATGCCTGAGGGCCGTGATGGCCGGGTGCAAAAACGACAGCGCAATTGCCGAAAGCGTCAATCGCCGGCAATGCTCGACCACCGCCTGCGAGCCCCCATCTATCCAAGCCCCGGCGCTTGCGCCAGAATTCGCGCCATCACTGGATCTGGGGCAGCGCAATGAAAATGATTCTCCTGGCTTTGGCACTGGTTGCCGGCACCGTGCACGCGGCCGAAGAAGGCGGCGACACCCCGTGCGACGCGGTCGAAAACGACCAGCAGACCCTCGAATGCGCAACCTTCAACAAAACCACCGCCGAGCAATTGCTCAGCGAAAACCTGCAAGGCCTGACCGAACGCCTGGGCGCCCTCTACGGCAACAACAGCGCGCAACTGATGGACATCACCGGCAAACTCCAGGCCGCCCAGGCCCTGTGGCAAAAACAGCGCGACGCCGACTGCGCCGTCGAAACCTTCCCCGCCAAACCCGGCAGCAAGGCCTACACCATCGCCCACAACGACTGCCTGGCGCGCATGAGCGACGAGCGGTCAGAGTTTTTGGAGTCGATTGGGCAGCAGTAAAGACAACCCATGAGCAACTATTCGTTCCCCCACGAAGTGGTCAGCCGCATCGTCGATGGCGCCACGCCGATCCGTGCCTGGCGCGAGCATTTGAACCTGACCCAGGACGAAGTGGCCCAGCGCCTGGGGATTTCCCAACCGGCCTTTGCCCAGCAGGAAGCGGTTGCCAAGCCCCGGCGCGCCACCCGCGAGAAAATTGCCGCTGCGTTCGGCATCAACGCCGTGCAGTTGGAGCTGTAAGCTGCACGCCCTCTCTTCTTTCCAGGATCGCCATGAATATCTGCGGTATCGAAATCAAAGGCAGCGAAGCGATCTTCGCCATTGCCCGCCAAGACGGCCAGGCGTTGGGGCACGTGGCCTTGGCCACCAAGAAAATCGCCCTGCAAGACGATGACGACGCGGCCAACGTCAAGGCCTTCGCCCGTGAGGTGGCCGCGTTTGTACGCGACAACGCCATCGAACGCATCACCATCAAGAAGCGCAGTAAGAAGGGTGAGTTCGCGGGCGGGCCGACCACTTTCAAGATCGAGGGCGTGTTCCAGTTGCTCGACGGCTGCGAGGTGACCCTGCTCTCGCCCCAGACCCTCAGCGCACAAAGCAAAAAACACAACGTCGAGCTGCCGGCGACGCTGAACAAGTATCAGCACGAGGCGTACAAGGCAGCCTGTGCGGCGCTGCTGAAAAAATAATCACCCGCCACCCTCACGGTGGGAGCGAGCCTGCTCGCGGTAGCAGCACCACAGTCACCATGGGCAGTGGCTCTACTGCCGCTATCGCAAGCAGGCTGGCGCCTACAGGTCAGCTCTTCTCCCGCCCCTCCTCCACGCCGCGCCGATCTTCCCGCGGGCATTTGGCGAAGCGTGCCCGGTAGCTGCGGGTGAAGTACGACGGTGACTCGAAGCCGCAGGCAATGCTCACTTGCAGCACGCTCAGGCCGGTCTGGCGCAGCAGTTGCCGGGCCTTGTCCAGGCGCAGGCCCAGATAGAAATGGCTTGGCGTGTCGCCCAGGTGCAGGCGAAACAGGCGTTCGAGTTGGCGCCGGGTGACCTTGATGGCGTCGGCCAATTGCAGGGTGGTCAGCGGCGGTTCGCTGTGGCGCTCCATCTCGCCGATCACTTGGGCCAGCTTTGTGTTGTTGATCCCGTAGCGCGCGGCGACCTGCATGCGCTGGTGGTCCTGGCGCGGGCGGATGCGGCCCAGCACAAACTGCTCGCTGACCTGCACCGCCAGCTCCGCCCCATGGGCCTGGGCGATCAGGTCGAGCATCAAATCGATGGAGGCCGTGCCGCCGGCCGAGGTGATGCGGCGCCGGTCGATCTCGAACAGCTCCTGGGTCACCCGCAGCTGTGGATAAGTCTCCTTGAACGCCTCGATGGCTTCCCAGTGCAGGGTCACGCGGTGGCCGTCGAGCAGGCCAGCGTCGGCCAGGATCACGCTGCCGGTGTCGATGCCGCCCAGGGTCACGCCCTCCAGGTCGAGGCGGCGCAGCCAGTGGCCCAGGGCTGGCGTGGCGTGGGCGAGGGGCTCGAAACCGGCCACCACCAGCAGCGTTGCGCCTTTGCCCAAAACCTCAAGCCCCGCGTCGGCATTGACCGACATGCCGTTGCTGGCCAATACCGGGCCGCCATCGCTGCTCAACACCTGCCAGCGGTACAACTCGCCGCGAAAGCGGTTGGCCACCCGCAACGGTTCGAGGGCCGAGATAAAGCCCAGGGCCGAGAACCCCGGCATCAGCAAGAAGTGGAAATCCTGGGTCATGGCACCTGCTCGGGTCGCGGCTAGCCTGTGCAGGTTGATACGCCAGTTGCGCCGCAGTGACAACCGCCAGGTCGCTCCAGTGCAAGAGCCGGTCGCCCCTGTGCGCTTTGCCCGCGGGCAGTCTGCGTAACGTGGCCATACCGGTGCGCGAGACGCCGGAACCGACAATAACGACCTGCCGAGGAACCCTCCATGAAACGATTGATTGGTAGTTGCTTACTTGCCCTGAGCGGCACGGTTTCCCTCGCCACCGCCCAGGCGGGCGAGCCTGCCGCGTGCCAGAACGTGCGCATGGGCGTGGTCAACTGGACCGACGTGATCGCCACCAGCGCCATGACCCAGGTACTGCTCGACGGCCTCGGCTACAAGACCAAACAAACCAGCGCCTCCCAGCAAATCATCTTCGCCGGCATCCGCGACCAGCGCCTGGACCTGTTCCTGGGCTACTGGAACCCGATCATGACCCAGACCATCACCCCGTTCATCGATGCCGGGCAGGTTCAGGTCCTCGACACGCCCAGCCTCAAGGACGCCCGCGCCACCCTGGCCGTGCCCACGTACCTGGCGGACAAGGGCCTGAAAACCTTTGCCGACATCGCCAGGTTCGCGAAAGAACTGGACGGCAAGATCTACGGCATCGAACCGGGTTCGGGCGCCAACACCCAAATCAAGGCGATGATCGCCAAGAACCAGTTCGGCCTGGGCAAATTCCAACTGGTGGAATCCAGCGAAGCGGGCATGCTCTCGGCAGTGTCCCGGGCGGTGAAGCGCAACGAAGCCATCGTGTTTTTCGGCTGGGCACCGCACCCGATGAACGTCAACCAGAAGATGACGTACCTGTCCGGCAGCGAGGGCGCGCTAGGGCCGAACGAAGGCCAGGCCACGGTCTGGACCGTCACCGCCCCCGACTACGGGCAAAAGTGCCCGAACGTCGGCCGCTTGCTGAGCAACCTGACGTTCACCGCCGAGGACGAGAGCCGCATGATGCAACCGCTGCTCGACCACAAGGACGCTTTCGAGTCCGCCCGCCAGTGGCTCAAGGACCATCCGCAAGACCGCCAGCGCTGGCTCGAGGGGGTGACGACCTTCGATGGCAAACCCGCCGCCCAACACCTGCAACTGACCGGCAACTGAGCCACAAAGCCCACCTGCGCAGCGCCACACGGCTGCGCAGCGAACCCTCACGCCTGAAGGAACCCGCACCATGAACCACGACGTCATCATCACCTGCGCACTCACCGGTGCTGGCGACACGAGCGGCCGCAGCCCCCACGTGCCGGTCACCCCCAAACAAATCGCCGCCGCCGCCGTGGAAGCGGCCAAGGCCGGCGCCACCGTGGTGCATTGCCACGTGCGCGACCCCGCCACCGGCCGGTTCAGCCGCGATGTGGCGCTGTACCGCGAGCTGATGGAGCGCATCCGCGAGGCGGACGTCGACATCATCGTCAACCTCACTGCCGGCATGGGCGGCGACCTGGAGATCGGCGCCGGCGAGCGGCCCATGGCGTTCGGCCCGAACACTGACCTGGTGGGCCCGCTGACGCGCCTGGCCCACGTTGAGGAACTGCTGCCGGAGATCTGCACCCTCGATTGCGGCACCCTGAATTTCGGCGATGGCGACACCGTCTACGTTTCCACCCCGGCCCAGTTGCGCGCCGGCGCCAAGCGCATCCAGGAACTGGGGGTGAAGGCCGAGCTGGAGATTTTCGACACCGGCCACCTGTGGTTCGCCAAGCAGATGATGAGCGAAGGCCTGCTCGACGACCCGCTGTTCCAACTGTGCCTGGGCATTCCTTGGGGCGCCCCGGCCGACACCACCACCATGAAAGCCATGGTCGATAACCTGCCCGCAGGCGCCGTGTGGGCCGGGTTCGGCATCGGCCGCATGCAAATGCCCATGGCCGCGCAAGCGGTGCTGCTGGGCGGCAATGTGCGGGTCGGGCTGGAAGACAACCTATGGCTGGACAAGGGTGTGCTGGCAACCAACGGCCAACTGGTGGAACGGGCCAGCGAAATCCTCAGCCGCCTCGGCGCCCGCATCCTCAGCCCGGCCGAAGGGCGCACGAAAATGGGCTTGGCCCAGCGCCACTAACCCCCCATGTGGGAGCGAGCCTGCTCGCGATGGCAGTGCTCCAGGCATAAAAAAACGCCGTCTCTACCGCCCTCATCGCGAGCAAGCTCACCCCCACAGGGGTTCATCACTGTTTTCAGGAGTTGCCCATGCCCTTTATCACCCATATCAACACCTTCGCTGCCCTGGGCAGTGGCGTCATCGGCAGTGGCTGGGTGGCACGCGCCCTCGCCCATGGCCTGGACGTCGTCGCCTGGGACCCGGCGCCCGGCGCCGAAGCGGCCCTGCGCCAACGGGTCGCCAACGCCTGGGGCGCCCTGCAGAGGCAGGGCCTGGCCCCCGATGCATCGCAGGCGCGCCTGCGCTTTGTCGCCACGATCGAAGATTGCGTGAAAGACGCCGACTTTATTCAGGAAAGCGCCCCCGAACGCCTGCAACTGAAGCTCGACCTGCACAGCAAAATCAGCGCAGCAGCCAAGCCCGAGGCCTTGATCGCCTCCAGCACCTCGGGGTTGCTGCCCAGCGAGTTCTACGAGGGCGCCACCCACCCGCAGCGCTGCGTGGTCGGCCACCCGTTCAACCCGGTTTACCTGCTGCCGCTGGTGGAAGTGGTGGGCGGCCGCCACACCGCGCCCGAGGCCGTGCAAGCGGCGATCCAGGTTTACACACGCCTGGGCATGCGCCCCTTGCATGTGCGCAAGGAAGTGCCTGGGTTCATCGCCGATCGCCTACTCGAAGCGCTGTGGCGCGAGGCGTTGCACCTGGTCAACGACGGGGTGGCGAGCACCGGCGAGATTGACGACGCCATCCGCTTTGGCGCCGGGTTGCGCTGGTCGTTCATGGGCACGTTCCTGACCTACACCCTGGCCGGCGGTGACGCCGGCATGCGCCACTTCATGGCCCAGTTCGGCCCGGCGCTACAACTGCCCTGGACCCACCTGCCCGCGCCGCCACTGACGGACAAACTGATCGACGACGTGGTCCAAGGCACCGCCGAACAACTGGGCCAGCGCAGCATTGCGGCCCTGGAGCGCTATCGTGATGACTGCCTGCTGGCGGTGCTGGACGCGGTAACAGCCACCAAGGCCCGGCATGGGATGGGCTTTGCCGAGTAACCGCTGGGGGCACTGGTTTGCCTGCGATGGCGATGCAAGATGCACCACCGTCATCGCAAAGCCAGCTCCCACTTTTGACCGAGTACACATGCCTGGAACCGCTGCCATGCCCGCACTGACCACCTACACCACCAAGGTTCAACCCGACTGGGTCGACTACAACGGCCACCTGCGCGATGCCTTTTACCTGCTGATTTTTAGCTACGCCACCGATGCCCTGATGGATCGCCTGGGCATGGACAGCGCCCAGCGGGGCGCCAGCGGCCATTCACTGTTCACCCTGGAGCTGCATCTGAACTACCTGCATGAGGTCAAGCTCGGTGCCCAGGTCGAGGTACGCACGCAACTCATCGGCCACGATGCCAAACGCCTGCACCTGTATCACAGCCTGCACCTGGCGGGCGCCGAGCAAGCCCTGGCGGGCAATGAGCAAATGCTCCTGCACGTTGACCTGGCCGGGCCCCACGCGGCACCGTTCAGCGAGCAAGCGTTGGCCGCGTTGCACAAGCTGATGGCCGAGCAACGCGACTTGCCCGCGCCCGCCAACCTGGGCCGGGTCATCGCCCTGGTGCCGCGCAAGCCCTGAAACCGACACAAAAAAGCCCCGATCAAGCCGTGACAGGATCGGGGCGCAGAGAGTTTTGCGAGGAGCCGAAGCGAGGGTGACCAAACCTTCGCGGTTCAAGCGTAAAGCCAGTGTGCCCAGCCCGGGAGCCAGCGAGTTAGCCGAAAACGACCTGTTCATAGGTATGGCGGCCATTGCGGCAAGTCAGCCTTGCCCTGCTTCGACACCCCTCCCAGAATCAAGCCCACCACGCGCCCTCGAATAAGGAAGAGCCCCATGATGCACGCCGATTTGATTGATCTGGATGACCTGCTGGGCCAGTTGCGCGCCCTGGGGTTTGAAGTGGCCAGCGGCGCCAGCGCCGAACAAGCCTGCGAGTGCGCCGTACGCGGCTTGAGCGACGAACGGGCCAAGGCCCTCAAGGGCATGGTGGAGAAGCTGTACACCGGCAGCGCAACGCTTTTGCCGGCAGTGCGCCAGGCGATCGATAAGCAGTTACTGCCGGCGTTGGCGGCTTATCAGCAGAGTCGTAGCGCCTGAGTTCAAGAGCTGTAGCGCTGGATAAATAGCTATCGCGGGCGAGCGCAACGCCGCCCGCGATCAAAGCCAACTCGGTCTAGAGCCTCACACTGGCAAAGGTCGACTCATTGCGCGCCTGGCTCAACGCCGACAGCGGCCCGGACAACGGCGCCAAACCCAGGGCCTGGGGCAGCGGCAGCATGGCCACCTGCTGGGCAGTGTTGGAACCTACGCGCTCGTCACGCGGCGGAATGCCGAAGTATTCGCGGTAGCACTTGGAGAAATGCGGCGTGGACACGAAGCCGCAAACCGACGCCACTTCGATGATCGACATCGGCGTTTGCTTGAGCAGTTGCCGTGCGCGGATCAGGCGCAACTTGAGGTAGTAACGCGACGGCGAGCAGTGCAGGTACTTCTGGAACAGGCGTTCGAGCTGGCGCCGCGACACGGCGACGTACACCGCCAGTTCGTCGAGGTCGATGGGTTCTTCCAGGTTGGCTTCCATCAGCGCGACGATTTCCTGCAACTTCGGCTGGTTGGTGCCCAGCATGTGCTTGAGCGGCACGCGCTGGTGGTCTTGTTCGTTGCGGATGCGCTCGTAAACGAACATCTCGGAAATCGCCGCCGACAACTCGCGGCCGTGATCGCGGCTAATCAGGTGCAGCATCATGTCCAGGGGCGCGGTGCCGCCGGAGCTGGTGAAGCGGTTGCGGTCGAGGGTGAACAGGCGGGTGCTCATGGACACGCGCGGGAAGGCTTCCTGCATCGAGGCCAGGCATTCCCAGTGCACGCTGCAATCGAAACCGTCCAGCAGGCCCGCGCACGCCAGCGCCCAACTGCCGGTGCACACCGCGCCGAGGCGGCGCGACTGGCGCGCCTGGCTTTGCAGCCACGACACGTGTTCGCGGGTGACGGTGCGCTGGATGCCGACGCCGCCGCAGACGATCACGGTGTCCAGGGCGGGGGCCTTGTGCATTGAGGCGTCGGGGGTGATTTGCAGGCCGTCGCTGGCCCAGACCTGGTTGCCGTCCGCGGTGAGGGTGGTCCAGCGATACAACTCGCGACCGGACAATTGGTTGGCCATGCGCAGGGGTTCTACGGCGGAGGCCAGGGAAATCAGCGTGAAATTGTCCAGCAGCAAAAAGCCGATGGATTGAGGCGCACGGTTCTGGGGTTGGGCCCCGGAGTTGAACGACGTCATCGCGGTATCTCCTCACACAAAGCAGGTGATGGCCTCAGGCGGAGGCTCTTGTTATTGCCGGCGTTGGCTTGCGCAAACGGGCTTTGTGAGGACAGAGCAATTGCCATGCCTAAAGTTGAATGGGTATTCAATAACTCCTAAAAGCGACGTCGCGATGCGTCTACACAAGCCCCCACGGCCCGTGCGGAATAAAGTGCCAGCATGGCCCGCAAAGGCCCTGCCCCGCTGCGTTTGAGCAGTTCGGTAGCACTTGTGGGAAGCGCCTCCACGCCCCTTGAACCACGGTGTCACCCCTGGCACGGGATCAGTGGCGAGTGCGCCTTATTGAGGAGTTATCTGATTGCGACGCGCTAAAAGGTGGCGAGCCCTGCGCCGTAGCAAATGCGGCTCAACACTCCACCGCACTCACCGCCAACCCGCCGCGGGAGGTTTCTTTGTATTTGTCGTGCATGTCGGCGCCGGTGTCGCGCATGGTGCGGATCACCCGGTCGAGGGAAATAAAGTGCTGGCCGTCGCCGCGCAAGGCCATTTGCGCGGCGTTGATGGCCTTGACCGCGGCAATCGCGTTGCGCTCGATGCAGGGCACTTGCACCAGGCCGCCCACCGGGTCGCAGGTCAGGCCGAGGTTGTGTTCCAGGCCGATTTCCGCTGCATTGCACACCTGCTCCGGGGTGGCACCGAGGATCTCCGCCAGCCCCGCCGCCGCCATGGCGCAGGCCGAACCGACCTCGCCCTGGCAACCCACTTCGGCGCCGGAGATAGAGGCGTTCTTCTTGCACAAAATGCCCACCGCCGCGGCGCCGAGAAAATAGTCGACCACATTGGCCTCGGTGACCACTTCGCTGAATTTCATAAAGTAGTGCAGCACCGCCGGGATGATCCCCGCCGCGCCGTTGGTCGGTGCCGTGACCATGCGCCCGCCCGCGGCGTTTTCTTCGTTGACCGCCAGAGCAAACAGGTTGACCCACTCCATGGCGCTCAGGGTCGAGCCGATCACGTTGGGCTTGTTCAGTTCTTGCAGGCTGCGGTGCAGGCGGGCGGCGCGGCGGCGCACATTGAGCCCGCCGGGCAGGATGCCTTCGTGCTTGAGGCCCTGCTCCACGCAGTCCTGCATGGCGCGCCAGAGAGTCATCAGGCCGCTGCGGATTTGTTCTTCCGAACGCCAGGTTTTTTCGTTGGCAAGCATCAGTTGCGCCACCCGCAAGTTGTGCTTTTCGCACAGTTGCAGCAGCTCTTCGGCGCTGGAGAAATCGTAGGGCAGCACGGTGCGGTCCAAGTCCGCGACGCCGCTGCGGGCCTGTTGCTCGTCGACGACAAAACCGCCACCGATGGAATAGTAGGTGTCGCGGTGCAACTCGCCCTGCTCGCCCTCGGCCACCAGGGTCATGGCGTTGGGGTGGAACGGCAGGTTCTCGTCGATCAGGCGCATGTCCCGCGCCCAGACAAACGGCAGCGGCCAGCGGTTATTCAGCAGCAGGGTCTGGGTTTCGCGCAGGGCCTGGATGCGCACGCCGATCTGCGCCGGGTCGATTGCGTCGGGCCATTCGCCCATCAGGCCCATGATGACCGCGTTGTCGCTGCCGTGGCCGATGCCGGTGGCCGAGAGCGAGCCGTAGAGCTGCACCTCGACGCGCCGCACCTGCTCCAGCAGGCCCCGCTCCCCCAGCACCTGGACGAACAACGCGGCGGCGCGCATCGGCCCGACGGTGTGGGAGCTGGACGGGCCGATACCGATCTTGAACAGGTCAAACACGCTGATAGCCATTACCGCGAACCTCCTGATGGACGTGCTATCGCGCGCAGAAACGCCTGTCGGCGCAACTGCTACGCTCAAGCCGCAATGGCCGCATCATCCGGTTTTCAGGCGCCAGCGCGACGTCTGACACCGACGCACCCATGCTCACCAGCGCCGCCAGGCCAAAGCAGTGATCTGCGGCCGTTATTTGCGGCGCAGATCGGGTAAAAGCCCTGTTGCAGGGGGGGAAAATTCTGTAAGCGACCTCACCGACACTGGATACGACCCTGCCTGTACTGGATACGACGCACCCTGTAGGCGTTTGATTTTCACTGTTACATGATCGGTCTCGACTCGATTGCAAGGCGCCGTGGCAAAGCCGTTCCAGAACGCCCGCCAACCGCAACAGAACAAGCGCGGTGATCCCGTCGGACAACCGCCACAAAACACCCAGGAGTCCACCCATGAAAGGTTCCCCGTCGTTGTTGCTGGCCGCCATGCTGAGTCTGCCCGCGCTGGCCCAGGCTGCCGAACCGCAGCAATGCAGTACCGTCAACTTCTCCGATGTCGGCTGGACCGACATCACCGTCACCACGGCCACCGCCAGCGTCATCCTCGACGCCCTCGGCTACAAGACCAAGACCACCATGATTTCCGTGCCCGTGACCTACAAGTCCTTGGCCGACGGCAAGAACATGGACGTGTTCCTGGGCAACTGGATGCCGACCATGGAGAACGACATCAAGCCCTACCGCGAGGCCGGCACCGTGGAAACCGTGCGCGCCAACCTGGAGAACGCCAAGTACACCCTGGCGGTGCCCCAGGCGCTGTACGACAAGGGCCTCAAGGACTTCGCCGATATCGTCAAGTTCAAGAAGGAGCTGGACGGCAAGATCTACGGGATCGAGCCGGGCAACGACGGCAACCGCGTGATCCAGAGCATGATCGACAAAAACGCCTTCGGCCTTAAAGACGCCGGCTTCAAGGTGGTCGAATCCAGCGAGGCGGGGATGCTGTCCCAGGTCGAACGCGCCCAGCGACGCAGCACGGACGTGGTGTTCCTGGGCTGGGAACCGCACCCGATGAACACCCGTTTCAAGATGCAGTACCTGAGCGGCGGCGACGCGTTCTTCGGCCCCAACTACGGCCAGGCCACCATCTACACCAACACCCGCAAGGGCTATGCCCAGGAATGCAGCAACGTGGGCCAGTTGCTGAAAAACCTGTCGTTCACCCTGAACATGGAAAGCACCCTGATGGGCAATGTCCTGGACGACAAAATGAAACCCGAGGCCGCCGCCCGCGCGTGGCTGAAAAACAACCCGCAGGTGCTCGACACCTGGCTGGCTGGCGTCACCACCCTTGACGGAAAACCAGGCCTGGACGCGGTAAAAGCCGACCTGGCCAAACAATAAAACGCTTATGCCGGGTGGGCTTGCCCGCCCGGGCTGTTTTTTCCTTGCATGCGGACGTTCACTACCATGCTGATCGATCAGAAAATCCCCCTAGGCCAGCACATCGCGGCATTCGTCGAATGGTTGACGCAACACGGCGCCAACGTATTCGACGCAATCGCCGTGACACTGGAAACGATGATCCACGGCGTGACGTTTGCGCTGACCTGGTTCAACCCGCTAGCGCTGATCGGTCTGGTCGCGCTACTGGCTCATTTCATCCAACGCAAGTGGGGCCTGACGGTGTTCGTCATCGCCTCGTTCCTGCTGATCCTCAACCTGGGTTACTGGCAGGAAACCATGGAAACCCTGGCCCAGGTGCTGTTCGCCACCCTGGTGTGCGTGGTGATCGGCGTGCCGCTGGGCATCCTCGCCGCCCACAAACCGATGTTCTACACCGCGATGCGCCCGGTGCTGGACCTGATGCAGACCGTACCGACCTTCGTTTACCTGATCCCCACCCTGACCCTGTTCGGCCTGGGCGTGGTGCCGGGGCTGATTTCCACGGTGGTGTTCGCGATTGCCGCGCCCATCCGCCTGACCTACCTGGGCATCCGCGACGTGCCCCAGGAACTGCTCGACGCGGGCAAGGCCTTTGGCTGTTCGCGCCGCCAACTGCTGTCGCGCATCGAACTGCCCCACGCCATGCCGAGCATCGCCGCCGGCATCACCCAGTGCATCATGCTGTCGCTGTCGATGGTGGTGATCGCCGCGCTGGTGGGGGCCGATGGCCTGGGCAAACCCGTGGTCAACGCACTGAACACAGCCGATATCGCCCTGGGCTTCGAGGCGGGCCTGGCGATTGTGCTGCTGGCCATCATGCTCGACCGTATCTGCAAACAACCCGACGCCAAAGTAGGGGCTGACGCATGAGCATCATCCGCTTCGATAACGTAGACGTTATCTTCTCCAAAGACCCGCGCGAGGCCCTGAAACTGCTGGACCAGGGCATGACGCGCAACGAAATCCTGAAAAAGACCGGGCAGATTGTCGGCGTCGAAAAAGCCAGCCTGGATATCGACAAAGGTGAGATCTGCGTGCTGATGGGCCTCTCCGGCTCCGGCAAGTCGAGCCTGCTGCGCTGCATCAACGGCTTGAACACCGTCAGCCGCGGGCACCTGTTCGTCGAACATGAAGGCCGCCAGATCGATATCGCCTCCTGCACCCCCGCCGAGCTGAAAATGATGCGCACCCAACGCATCGCCATGGTGTTCCAGAAGTTCGCCCTGATGCCCTGGCTGACGGTGCGCGAGAACATCAGCTTCGGCCTGGAAATGCAGGGCCGCCCGGAAAAGGAACGCAAGAAACTGGTGGATGAAAAACTCGAACTGGTGGGCCTGACCCAATGGCGCAACAAGAAGCCCGATGAACTGTCCGGGGGCATGCAACAGCGTGTCGGCCTGGCCCGCGCCCTGGCGATGGACGCCGATATCCTGCTGATGGACGAACCCTTCTCAGCCCTCGACCCGTTGATTCGCCAGGGTTTGCAGGACGAATTGCTGGAGCTGCAACGCAAGCTGGCCAAGACCATCGTGTTCGTCAGCCATGACCTGGACGAAGCCCTGAAACTGGGCAGCCGCATCGCCATCATGAAGGACGGGCGGATCATCCAGTACAGCAAGCCCGAGCAGATCGTGCTCAACCCCGCCGACGACTACGTACGCACCTTCGTCGCCCACACCAACCCGCTCAACGTGCTGTGCGGGCGCAGCCTGATGCGCACGCTGGACAACTGCAAACGCATCAACGGTTCAGTGTGCCTGGACCCGGGCGGCGACTCCTGGCTCGACCTGGCCGAAGGCAACACCATCAAGGGCGCGCGCCAGAACGGTGCGAGCCTGGACCTGCAAAACTGGGCCCCGGGCCAAGCGGTCGAAGCCCTGGACCGGCGCCCGACCCTGGTGGATTCGAACATCGGCATGCGCGATGCCCTGCAGATCCGCTACCAGACCGGCAACAAACTGGTGCTGCACGACAACCACCATGTGGTCGGGATACTCGGCGACAGCGAGCTGTACCACGCGCTGCTGGGCAAGAACCTGGGCTGACAACCCGCCCAAAAATCCATGTGCAGCCGTGTGGGAGCTGCTTGTGTGGGAGCGAGCCCGCTCGCGATAGCCGTCGATCAGTCACTGGCGTACCGACTGACGCCCCCATCGCGGGCAAGCCCCACAGCGTTGGCCTTAGCTGTAAACCCGCCCAAGGAGCTGGCGATGGCTTTCGAACTGGTCGAGCACATCGCGGGTGATCTGCTCGGCCGTGAAGCCCATCAAGTCGTACTCCTGGCTGCCGTTGTGCAGGTACACCTCGGCGCGGTAGTAGCGGGCGCGGTCTTCTGCGACATCAGCCGAATCGCTCGGCGCCGCCAGGTAGCCGTCCAGGCTCACTTCATAAACAAACGGATTGCCCTCTTCCATCTCCAGGCGCAAGCCCATGCAGCGCTTGGACTTGCCCAACAACGTCTGCACATCCAGGCCCTGGGCGCGCAGCAGGGTCGCGGCCTCTTCCAGCGCCGGGGTCACTTTGCGGTCCATAAAGCGCTGCACCACCGCTTGCGTGGGGTGCAGGTCCAGGGCGCTGAGGCGCTCGCTGAAACCACGGCGCCCACGTTCAGCCAGTTGCGCCTGCTCCTGTTCGATCTGCACGTCCTGGCGCATGGCCTTGTGCAAGCCGAACATGAAGCACACCAGCACCACCGAGAACGGCAGCCCCGCCAGCACCACCATGGTCTGCATGGCCTGGAAGTTACCGGCGAACAACAGCCCGATGGTCACCAGGGTAATCACCGCCGACCAGAAGATGCGCAGCCAATGGGGCGCGTCCTCGTCCACGTTGCCGCCCTTGCACGACAGGTTGGCCATCATCACCGCGCCGGAGTCGGCCGGGGTGAGGAACAGCACGAAGCCGACGAAGATCGATACGCCGATCACCACTTTCGACGCCGGGTAATGCTCAAGCAATTGGTAAATGGCCATGGACGGCTGCTCCAGCGCCGTCTTGCCCAGCTCCACCGCCCCGTGGTTCATCACCAGGTCCAGGGCCGAGTTACCGAAGATCGACAGCCACGCCAGGGTGAAGCCCAGGGGAATCAGCAGCACCCCCGCCACCAGTTCACGCACCGTGCGGCCACGGGAGATACGCGCAATGAACATGCCGACAAATGGCGCCCAGGAAATCCACCACGCCCAATAGAACAGGGTCCACAGGCCCAGCCAGCGGTCGGACTTGTCGCTGTCGCCCTCGTACACATAGAGGTCGAAGGTTTTCAGCACCACGCCGTTGAGGTAGTCCCCCACGTTCTGCACGAAACCATTGAGCAAGTGCAGGGTGGGGCCGAACAGCAAGACGAAGATCAGCAAGCCGCTGAACAGCACGATGTTCAGGTTGGACAGGCGGCGGATGCCGTTTTCCACACCCGATACGGCGGCGATGGTGGCCACGGTGCTCATGACAATGATGACGATCAGCAGGTTGGTGTTGCTGTGTTCCATGCCGAACAGGTTTTCCAACCCCGAAGACACCTGCATCGCCCCGATGCCCAGGTTGGTCACCAGGCCCAGCAGGGTCACGAACATGCCGAAACCGTCCACCGCGTGCCCGGCCGCGCCCTTGACCCAGCGCTCGCCCACCAGCGGGTACAGCGCCGAACGCAAGGCCAGCGGCTGGTTATGGCGATAGGCGAAATAGGCCACGGCCAGCCCGACCAGGGCGTAGATCGCCCAGCCATGCAGGCCCCAGTGCAGGAACGTCAATTGCACCGCTTGGCGTGCCGCCAGGTTGCTGCCGGCCACGCCTTCGGGCGGGTTGAAGAAGTGGTCCAGGGGCTCGGACGCGCCGAAGTACAGCAGCGAAATGCCGATCCCCGAGGAAAACAACATGCCGGCCCAGGCGCCGTAGCTGAAGTCCGGCGTGTCGTCCTTACTCCCCAGCTTGAGCTTGCCGTAGGAGGAAAACGCCAGGCCCACCACGAACACCAAGTAGGCGGCGATCACCAGCATGTAGTACCAGCCGAAGCTGCGCGACAACCAGTCCTGGGCAAGCCCCAGCACTCTCCCGGCTTCTTGCGGCGCGGCAATGAGAATGGCGGTCAGCAGCAGAATCAGCGCGGTGGAGGTGTAGAACACCCAACCGTTGACCGTCACCTTCTGGGGCGGGGTCTTTATAAGAGAGGCAGAACTCATTGCACAGATGCTCCAGGCAGTGCGAGAGAAAGACGCAAGGCATTGCTTCTCCTGCGCCACCGGTCAGTTGGCAGCCGGCGGGCAGGTGATATAAAGGCACCCCGAAAAAAAGCCCGAACCCATGCGATAGGCACAGACCCGCGACGTTGAAAGCCCACCTCACCACTGCCGGGCCTTTGAGGCCGCGCAGCGCTAAGCAGCGGGGTTGCAACGGTGCGCGCCTGCCCTGGCGGGGTTTCGAGCGTTTGAGGGTGCCGTTTTTTTCATCGCTCACGAGTAGGAAATACCCGTAGGCAGCGACGAATTGTCGCAGAGCTTATTCTTTGTTGATTGAACGTTCAATCAAAACAAAATAGACTGGCCTTCACTCCGGTTGCCGCTTGTCGCCCACCGGAAGGCCTAAGGAGATGTGCAAGATGCCCAAGGTCGGTATGCAACCCATTCGCCGCCAGCAGTTGATCGAAGCCACGCTGACGGCGGTCGATCAAGTCGGCATGGGGGACGCCAGCATTGCGCTGATCGCCCGTTTGGCCGGTGTCTCCAATGGCATCATCAGCCACTACTTTCAGGACAAGAATGGCCTGATCGCCGCCACCATGCGGTACCTGATGAATGTCCTGATCGAGAACGTCGCCGAGCGCCGACAGGCGCTGACAGATGACAGCCCGCGGGCCCATCTGCAGGTGATTATCGAAGGCAACTTCGACGCCAGCCAGGTCAATGGCCCGGCCATGAAAACCTGGCTCGCCTTCTGGGCCAGCAGCATGCACCAACCGTCATTGCACCGGTTGCAGCGGATCAACGATCACCGCTTGTATTCCAACCTGTGCTGCCAGTTCCGCCGCGTCCTGCCATTGCCCGAGGCACGCAGCGCCGCCCGGGGCCTGGCTGCCTTGATCGACGGTTTGTGGTTGCGCGGCGCGCTGTCGGGAGACGCTTTCGACACCGTGCAGGCGCAGCGGATCGCTTACGAATACATGGATTTCCAATTGGCCAAGCAGGTGAGTTAGAGCCCACACAAAACGCTCAACCCCTGAACTGCCGCGCCGCGTTGTTGCCACAACCTTGTGGCCCCACGCGGTGCGGTCAACGCCAACCACTTTATGCACTTGCGAGGACTTAAAAATGGCCCGTTTCGGACTGCAAAAACTCTACATCGACGGCGGCTACACCGACGCTGGCAGCGATGCCACCTTCGACGCCATCAACCCGGCCAACGGTGAAGTCCTTGCCCAAGTGCAACGCGCAACCTTCGACGACGTCGAACGCGCCGTGGTTTCGGCCGAGAAAGGCCAGAAAATCTGGGCCGCCATGACCGCCATGGAGCGCTCGCGCATCCTGCGCCGCGCCGTGGACATCCTGCGCGAGCGCAACGATGAACTGGCCGCCCTGGAAACCCTGGACACCGGCAAATCCTTCTCCGAAACCAAATACGTCGACATCGTCACCGGCGCCGACGTGCTGGAATACTACGCCGGCCTGGTGCCCGCCATCGAAGGCGAGCAGATCCCGCTGCGCACCACCTCGTTCGTCTACACCCGCCGCGAACCCCTGGGCGTGGTGGCCGGTATCGGCGCGTGGAACTACCCGATCCAGATCGCCTTGTGGAAATCCGCACCGGCCTTGGCCGCGGGCAACGCGATGATCTTCAAGCCCAGCGAAGTGACCTCCCTGACCACCCTGAAACTGGCCGAGATCTACACCGAAGCCGGCCTGCCCGACGGCGTGTTCAACGTACTGACCGGCAGCGGCCGGGAAGTCGGCACCTGGCTGACCGAGCACCCGCGCATCGAAAAAATCTCCTTCACCGGCGGCACCGACACCGGCAAGAAGGTCATGGCCAGCGCTTCGAGCTCCTCGCTCAAGGACGTGACCATGGAACTGGGCGGCAAGTCGCCGCTGATTATCTTCGACGACGCCGACCTGGACCGCGCCGCCGACACCGCGATGATGGCCAACTTCTACAGCTCGGGCCAGGTGTGCACCAACGGCACCCGCGTGTTCGTGCCGACCCACCTCAAAGCCGCGTTCGAGGCCAAGATCGTCGAGCGCGTGGCGCGCATCCGCATCGGCAACCCGGAAGACGAAAACACCAACTTCGGCCCGCTGGTCAGCTTCGCCCACATGGAAAGCGTGCTTGGCTACATTGCCAAGGGTAAGGCCGAAGGCGCCCGCGTGCTGTGCGGCGGCGAACGCCTGAGCACAGGCGAACTGGCCAAGGGTGCGTTCGTCGCCCCGACCGTGTTCACCGACTGCACCGATGAGATGACCATCGTGCGCGAGGAAATCTTTGGCCCGGTGATGAGCATCCTCACCTACGACACCGAAGAAGAAGTGATCCGCCGCGCCAACGACACCGACTTCGGCCTGGCCGCGGGCCTGGTGACCAAGGACCTGAACCGCGCCCACCGCGTGATTCACCAGTTGGAAGCAGGCATCTGCTGGATCAACGCCTGGGGCGAATCCGACGCCAAGATGCCGGTCGGCGGCTACAAGCAGTCGGGCGTGGGCCGTGAAAACGGGATCAGCTCGCTGAACAACTTCACCCGCATCAAATCGGTACAGGTCGAGCTGGGCGATTACGCGTCGGTGTTTTAAACAGCCTTGAGCGGCAAGCTTCAAGCTGCCAGTAACCGCAGCTTGGCTTGCCGTAATCCCTGACGCACAGCGCGCTGCTCTTTCTTGCAGCTTGAAGCTTGGAGCTTGCCGCTTAAAGCTCCCCCGGAGTTCCCATGTCCCAAGAATTCGACTACATCATCATCGGTGCCGGCTCGGCCGGTAACACCCTGGCCACGCGCCTGACGGAAGACGAAGGCGTCACCGTCCTGCTGCTGGAGGCCGGTGGCCCCGACTATCGCTTCGACTTCCGCACCCAGATGCCGGCGGCCCTGGCGTTCCCGCTGCAAGGCCGGCGCTACAACTGGGCCTACGAGACCGACCCCGAGCCGCACATGAACGGGCGCCGCATGGAATGTGGCCGTGGCAAGGGCCTGGGCGGTTCGTCGCTCATCAACGGCATGTGCTACATCCGCGGCAACGCCCTGGACTACGACGGCTGGGCGAAAAACCCGGGCCTGGAAGACTGGAGCTACCTGGATTGCCTGCCGTATTTCCGCAAAGCGGAAACCCGCGACATCGGCCCCAACGACTACCACGGCGGCGAAGGCCCGGTCAGCGTGACCACGCCTAAACCGGGCAACAACCCGCTGTTCCACGCCATGGTCGAGGCCGGCGTGCAGGCCGGTTACCCGCGCACCGAAGACCTCAACGGCTACCAGCAGGAAGGTTTCGGCCCGATGGACCGCACCGTCACGCCCAACGGCCGGCGCGCCAGCACCGCCCGCGGCTACCTGGACACCGCCAAGAAACGCGACACCCTGACCATCGTCACCCACGCCCTGACCGACAAGATCCTGTTTGACGGCAAGCGCGCCACCGGCGTGCGCTACCTGGTGGGTTCGGCCGAGGAGCGCGTCGAAGCCCGCGCCCGCAAGGAAGTGCTGCTGTGCTCCGGCGCCATCGCCTCGCCGCAGATCCTCCAGCGCTCCGGTGTCGGCCCGGCGCAACTGCTGCAAAGCCTCGACATCCCGCTGGTCCACGACCTGCCAGGCGTCGGCGAAAACCTGCAGGACCACCTGGAGCTGTACCTGCAATACGCCTGCACCCAACCGGTGTCGCTGTACCCTTCGCTGCTCTGGTACAACCAACCGGCCATCGGCGCCGAATGGCTGTTCAACGGCACCGGCATCGGCGCCAGCAACCAGTTCGAGGCCGGCGGGTTCATCCGCACCCGCCCGGACTTCGAGTGGCCGAACATCCAGTACCACTTCCTGCCGGTGGCGATTAACTACAACGGCAGCAACGGCGTGAAGGAACACGGCTTCCAGGCGCACATGGGCTCCATGCGTTCGCCCAGCCGCGGGCGCATCCAGCTCACGTCCAAGAACCCACGCGACTACCCGAGCATCCTGTTCAACTACATGGCCAGCGAGCAGGACTGGCAAGAGTTTCGCGATGGCATCCGCCTGACCCGCGAAATCATGCAACAGCCCGCGCTGGACGCCTTCCGTGGCCGCGAAATCAGCCCCGGCATCGACGTGCAGACCGACGAGCAACTGGACACCTTCATCCGCGAACACGCCGAAACCGCGTTCCACCCTTCCTGCTCGTGCAAGATGGGCACCGACGAGATGGCCGTGGTCGATGGCGAAGGCCGTGTGCACGGTTTGCAGGCCCTGCGCGTAGTGGATGCCTCGATCATGCCGCTGATTACCACTGGTAACCTGAACGCGCCGACGATCATGATCGCCGAGAAAATCGCCGACAAAATCCGCGGCCGCCAGCCCCTGCCACGCAGCACCGCCGCCTATTACGTGGCAGGCGACGCGCCGGTGCGCGGCAAGCCGTTGCGGGAAGTGAGCCGTACCGCGCAGTAATTGCGTTGCGGCTATCGCGAGCGGGCTCGCCCCACAGGAATCTCCATTTCCTGGTGGGAGCGAGCCCGCTCGCGATAAGGCCCACTCAAGCACTCGCCTAATTCCCACACCCCACCACCCTTGATCCCACAACCTCCCCCGGCCTACTCTAGGCCGCACACACGCTTCACCCCCGCCCCATCCAATACCCCCGCCACGAGGCTTTCTCATGTTTGATGTCGTCTCTTCGAGCAAATGGCCCACCGGCTATCTCATCAACCCCAATGTCGAGCCCCTGGACCCGAAGTGGTTGAAAGAATTCAGCAAGATCCCCGCCGCGGCCGTCAGTGACTGCCTGGGCCGCAATGTCGGCGGCCTGGGCCTCAAAGCCTTCCACGGCAATGCGCCGATGCTCGGCAGCGCCCTGACCGTGCGGGTGCGCCCCGGCGACAACCTGATGATCCTCAAGGCCATGCAAATGGCCCGCCCCGGTGACGTGCTCGTGATCGACGGCAGCGCCGACCTGACCCGCGCCGTGTTCGGCGGCATCATGCGTGCCATGGCCCTCAAGGCCGGGATCGTCGGCGTGGTCATCAACGGCGCCCTGCGCGACCTCGACGAATGGCAGACCGGCGAACTACCGGCCTACGCCATCGGCGGCGTGCACCGTGGCCCAAGCACCGATGGCGGCGGCGAAATCAACGTACCGATCTCTTGCGCCGGCATGCTGGTAGCACCGGGCGACTTGATGATCGGTGACGGCGATGGCGTAGTCGCCGCCGCCCGCGCCGAGTTGCCGGAGCTGCTGGTGCGCTGCCACGACCTGCTGGCCCGCGAACAGGCTACGCTTGCCGCTATCGAGGCTGGCACCCTGGACCCGGACCGCTTCGACGCCATCCTGCGCGCCAAGGGTTGCCCGGTCTGATGCTAAAAAGCATCGCGGGCCAGCGCAGCGCAGCGCCGCTGGCCCGCGATAAGGCCCCCAAGGCCGCCAAAGCCCCAAGGAGGCCCCATGTTCACCGCCCACCCTACTCTCAAAAAGCACTTCGCCGCCCTGCGCACCGGTGCCGAGTTCTTTTCCCTGCGCCATGTGTGCGAGGCCGGCCAGTACCTGGCGGTGCGCAAGAACGTCGCCGCACCGCCGAGCCTGAGCCGCGATGAAGGCGCCATGCTCACCGCCCGGGTCAACGGCGTCGAAGCCTATGCCGCCACCAACGACCTATCCCTGGCCGGGCTGCAAGCCGCCCTTGACCGTGCCGAGCACCAGGCCCGCGCCATCGCCGCCCATGCCTTGCTCGATTTGCGCCAGCAGGCGGTATCCAGTGAGCGCGCCGACTACCTGTCGCCCAACCTCGACCAGGCCTTTCCATCCCTCAAGGACTGCTACCAGGTGCTGGCCGACGAATCCGCCGCCGTGCCCCGCGACGAGCGCCTGGTGAGTTGGGAGGCGAGCCTGGGTATCCGCCACGTCGAGCAGATCTACCTCAACAGCGCCGGCGCCGAGTTGCGCCAGGCACAGCGTTTTATCTTCCCGGGCCTGGAAGTCACCGCCTATGACGGCAGCGACAGCCAGACCCGCACCCTGGGCCGCGAGAACTTCGGCCAGCAGGGCGGCGCCGAAGTGCTCGGCCGCGCCGGCCTGATCGGCGCCGCGCCGCGGATCGCCGACCAGGCCCTGCAACTGCTGCTCGCGCCCAACACCCCACACGGCCCGCGCGACCTGCTGCTGACCCCCGACCAGATGATCCTGCAAATCCACGAGTCCATCGGCCACCCGCTGGAGCTGGACCGCATCCTGGGCGACGAGCGCAACTACGCCGGCACCAGTTTCGTCAAAGCCGATGACTTCGGCACCCTGCAATATGGCTCCGCACTGCTCAATGTGACCTTCGACCCGCTGATCCCCGAGCAACTGGCCAGCTACCGCCATGACGACGATGGCACCCCGGCGCGCAAGGAATTCCTGATCCGCGCAGGGCGCCTGCTGCGGCCCATGGGCGGGGCGCTGTCGCAGTTTCGCGCTGGCCTCGACGGGGTGGCCAACAGCCGCGCCTGTAGCTGGAACCGTGCGCCCATCGACCGCATGGCCAACCTCAACATCGAGCCGGGCGAGCACTCCATGGCGCAACTGGTGGCGGGCATCGAGCGCGGCATTTTGATGTCGACCAACCGCTCCTGGTCCATCGACGACGCGCGCAATAAATTCCAGTTCGGTTGCGAATGGGGCCAATTGATCGAAAACGGCGAACTCAAGGGCGTGGTGAAAAACCCCAACTACCGGGGCGTTTCCGCGCAGTTCTGGCGCAACCTCAGCGCCGTGGGCGATGCCAGCACCCTCAAGGTGTTGGGCACGCCCAATTGCGGCAAAGGCGAGCCGAACCAGGTGATCCGCGTGGGCCATGCTTCGCCGGCCTGCGTGTTCAGCCAGGTGGATGTATTTGGAGGAGATGCCTGATGGCCGAACAATTCAACCACCTGGTGACCTGGCTGCGCGGTGCCCTGCGCGAACCCGAGCAGTTCACCTTGAGCTACAGCGCCGAAACCTCGGCCTTCGTGCGGTTCAACCACGCCAAGGTGCGCCAGGCCGGGCAGGTACAGCAGGCCAGCGTAGGGCTGAAACTGATTGATGGCGGGCGCCACGCCGACCTGGAGATCACCCTGGCCGGTGACCCCGCCGTGGACCGCCAGCGCCTCGCCGAGGGCTTGCAGCAACTGCGCGAAACCTTGCCGCTGCTGGCGCCGGACCCGTACCTACTGCTCAACCACGACGGCTGGCACAGCCAAGCTGTGCAGGCGCAGCTGCTGCCGGACGTCGGCCATGTGGTCGAGCAGATCAGCCGCGCCGCCGCTGGCCTGGATTTGGTCGGCATCTACGCCGCCGGGCCGGTCAGCCGTGGCTTCGCCAGTTCGGCGGGGGCCTTTGGCTGGCACGAGGCCAATAGCTTCAACTTCGATTTCAGCCTGTTCCACGCCAATGGCGAAGCGGTAAAGGCCAGTTACGCCGGCCACGCCTGGAGCGACGAGGCCTTCGCCCAGCGCTTTGCCCTGGCGCGCCAGCAACTGGACTACCTGGGCCGGCCCTTGCACGCCGTGGCGCCGGGCCAATACCGCGCTTACCTGGCGCCGGCGGCCATGGAAGAAATCATCGGCCTGCTGGCCTGGGGCGGTTTTTCCGCCCAGGCCATCGCCAGCAAAAGCAGCCCGTTGCAGCGCCTGTATGGCGGTGAGCAGGCGTTCAGCCCGCTGCTGAGCCTGGAAGAGAAGGTCAGCGGTTCCCTCAGCCCGGCATTTTCCGGCGAAGGCTACCCGCGCAGCGACCTGACCCTGATCCGCGCAGGCCTGGCCGAAGCGCAACTGGTCAGCTCGCGCAGCGCCGCCGAGTACGGCTTGAGCGCCAACGGCGCGGGCGGCGGTGAAAGCCCCGGTGCCCTGAGCATGGCCCCCGGCACCCTGGCCCAGGCTGATATCCTGGAGCAATTGGGCACCGGCCTGTACATCAGCAACCTGTGGTACTTGAACTACTCGGACCAACCGGCCGCACGCATGACCGGCATGACCCGCTTCGCCACGTTCTGGGTGGAAAACGGCCAGATCCAGGCGCCGGTCAGCACCATGCGTTTTGACGACAGCGCCTACAGCCTGCTCGGCTCGCACCTGCTGGCGCTGACCCGCGAGCGCGAACTGCTGCTGTCGGCCAGCACCTACAGCCAGCGCCACACCGACTCGGCGCTGCTGCCGGGGGCACTGGTGAGCCGGTTGACGTTGACGCTGTAAACCACTATTTCCATGAAAGATCCGCACGGTGGGCGCGAGCCAGCTCGCGATAGCAGCCTGCTAGTCGATCGCTTAGGTGGCTGACACTCCACTATCGCGAGCAGGCTCGCTCCCACAGGAGATTGGCGGCGCATCACACTCCCGATAACAGCGAGGCCCCATGCCCAACCGCCCAGCCCTTGATGCCACCACCGCCCGCTGGATCCCGTGGGTGGTGGCCATTGCGTTTTTCATGCAGTCCCTGGACGGCACCATCCTCAACACCGCGCTGCCGGCCATGGCCCGGGACTTGGCCGAAGACCCGCTGCGCATGCAGGGCGTCATCATCGCCTACATGCTCACCGTGGCCCTGTTGATCCCGGCCTCGGGCTGGATCGCCGACCGCTTTGGCACCAAAAAGATTTTCTTCGGCGCCATCTTGCTGTTCAGCCTCGGCTCGTTGCTGTGCGCGCTGTCCAATAGCCTCGGCATGCTGATCGGCGCGCGGGTGGTGCAGGGCCTGGGCGGGGCGCTGATGTTGCCGGTCGGCAGGCTGGTGGTGCTGCGCGCCTACCCGCGCTCAGAGTTGGTGCGCATCATGGGCTTCATCACCATCCCCGGTTTGCTCGGGCCGTTACTTGGGCCCACCACGGGCGGCTGGATGGTGCAGTACCTGTCCTGGCACTGGATTTTCCTTATCAACCTGCCCGTGGGGCTGATCGGCTGCTACGCGGTGTGGCGCTTTATCCCGGACCTGCGCGGCAGCGAACGCACCCGCTTCGACGGCTTCGGCTTTTTGCTGTTTGGTGCTGCCATGGTGCTTATCACCATCGCCATGGAAGGCCTGGGGGAACTGCACCTGCCCCACCTGCGGGTGATGCTGTTGCTGTTCGCCGGCCTGGCGTGCCTGGCGGCGTACTGGCTGCGGGCCGGGCACGTGGACACGCCGCTGTTCGCCCCGGCGCTGTTCAAAACCCGCACCTTCGCCGTGGGCATCCTGGGCAACCTGTTCGCACGCCTGGGCAGCGGCGCACTGCCGTTTTTGGTGCCGCTGTTGCTGCAAATAGCCCTGGGCTACTCGCCGTCCCAGGCGGGGATGAGCATGCTGCCCCTGGCCGCCGCCGCGATGCTGGCCAAGTCCGTGGCACGGCCGTTGATCGAGCGCCTGGGCTACCGCGTGGTGCTCACCGGCAACACCCTGGCCCTGGGCCTGATGCTGGCGAGCATGGGCCTGGTGAGTGAGCAAACGCCTTACTGGCTGTTGCTCCTGCAACTGGCGGTGCTGGGGGCGATCAACTCGCTGCAATTCACCGCGATGAACACCGTGACCCTGATCGACCTCGACGACGCCAGCGCCAGCAGCGGCAACAGCCTGTTGTCGGTAGTGGCGCAATTGGCCCTGAGCCTGGGCGTGGCTTGCGCCGGGGCGCTGCTGGGCGGCTTTACCGGGCAAAGTGGCAGCGGTGAAGTCAGCACCGTGCTCGGCGCGTTCCAGTTGACCTTCCTCACCGTCGGCGTGATGGCCATGCTCGCGGCAGCGATATTCCTGCAACTCTCGCCGACGGACGGAAAACGCGCCCGGCCGGCTCAGGAGCACATAGAGCATTAGCAGCAGCGGCAAGGGGTGAGCTTGTCGCTCAGTGCTTGCGGCTGCCCCCTCTCCCCTCGTCAGGAATATGCGAGAAGTTCGCGGGGGGGCTGTTACACTGCGCGACATTTTGTTTTGCAGGCCCGTCCCGTGACCACCATCGCCACCGCTTTTAATACTTTGCCGCTGTCCGCCGCCATGCTGGCTAACCTCGACTCCCTCGGTTATGCCCAGATGACGCCGATCCAGGCGCAGAGCTTGCCGGTGATCCTCAAAGGGATGGACCTGATTGCCCAGGCCAAGACCGGCAGCGGCAAAACCGCCGCTTTTGGTATCGGCCTGTTGAACGCGATCAACCCGCGCTTTTTCGGCTGCCAGGCCCTGGTGATCTGCCCGACCCGCGAGTTGGCCGACCAGGTGGCCAAGGAAATCCGCCGTTTGGCCCGCGCCGAAGACAACATCAAGGTCCTGACCCTGTGCGGCGGCGTGTCGTTCGGCCCGCAGATCGCCTCGCTGGAGCATGGCGCGCACATCATTGTCGGCACGCCGGGGCGCATCCAGCAGCACCTGCGCAAGGGTTCGCTGGTGCTCCACGGCCTCAATAAGCTGATCCTCGATGAAGCCGACCGCATGCTCGACATGGGTTTCTACGACTCCATCGAAGAAATCATCGCCCAATGCCCGGAGCGCCGGCAGACCCTGCTGTTCTCCGCCACTTACCCGGTGGGCATCAAGCAGTTGGCCTCCAAGTTCATGCGCGACCCGCAGCAAGTGAAGGCCGAAGCGTTCCACGACGACAGCCAGATCGAACAGCGCTTCTACGAAATCTCCCCCGAGGAGCGCATGGACGCGGTGGTGCGGGTGCTGGCGCATTTCCGCCCGGTGTCCACCGTGGCGTTCTGCTTCACCAAGCAGCAAGTGCAGGAAACCGTCGACCACCTGAGCGCCAAGGGCATCAGCGCCGTCGGCCTGCACGGCGACCTGGAGCAGCGTGACCGCGACCAGGTCCTGGCGATGTTCGCCAACCGCAGCACCTCGGTGCTGGTGGCCACCGACGTCGCGGCCCGCGGCCTGGACATCGATGCCCTGGACATGGTCATTAACGTTGAGCTGGCCCGCGACTCGGAAATCCACATCCACCGCGTTGGCCGTACCGGCCGCGCCGGCGAAAAAGGCATCGCCATCAGCCTGGTGGCACCGTCCGAAGCGCACCGCGCCCAGGCCATCGAGCAGTTGCAAAAAGCCCCCCTGAGCTGGGACCAACTGGACAACCTGCCGTCCCAGGGCGGCGCACCGCTGCTGCCGCAGATGAGCACCCTGTGCATTGGCGCCGGGCGCAAGGACAAAGTCCGCCCCGGCGACATCCTCGGCGCCCTGACCGGCGACGCGGGCATCCCCGGCGCCCAGGTCGGCAAAATCGCGATCTTCGACTTCCAGGCCTTCGTCGCCGTGGAACGCGGCATCGCCAAACAGGCCCTGCAACGCCTCAACGACGGCAAGATCAAGGGCCGCTCGTTGCGCGTGCGCATCTTGTAATAGCAAAACCCCTTCCCTGTGGGAGCACGCCCGCTGCCACAGTCAGGTTTGTAGTCAGACACCAAGAGGACACCGCTTTGCGCTCTACCCAAGTCGTCATCATCGGCGCTGGCGCCGCAGGCCTGATGTGCGCGCTGACCGCCGCCGGGCGCGGGCGCGAGGTGCTGTTGCTGGACCACGCCAACAAGGCCGGCAAGAAGATCCTCATGTCCGGCGGCGGGCGTTGCAATTTCACCAATATGTACACCGAGCCGGGCAATTTCCTGTCCCACAACGCGCACTTCTGCAAATCCGCCCTGGCGCGCTACACCCAATGGGATTTCATCGCCCTGGTGGCCAAGCACGGCGTGCCGTACCACGAGAAAAAACTCGGCCAACTGTTCTGCGACAACAAGGCCAGCGACATCCTCGCCATGCTCCTGGACGAATGCGAACAGGCGGGCGTCAAGCTGCATCTGGACACGAGCATCGAGCAGATCGCAAAACTCGACGGCGGCTATCAACTCGCCACCACCCTGGGCGAGGTGCGCTGCCAATCCCTGGTGATCGCCACGGGCGGGCTGTCGATCCCCACCCTGGGCGCCACCGGTTTCGGCTACCAAGTGGCGCGCCAGTTCGGCCACGAACTGCTGCCGACCCGCGCCGGCCTGGTGCCGTTCACCATCACCGACCAACTCAAAGACCTGTGCGCCGAGCTGTCGGGCACTTCAGTCGATTGCCTGGTCAGCTGCAACGAGCAGAGCTTTCGCGAAAATATCCTGTTCACCCACCGCGGCCTCAGCGGCCCGGCGATCTTGCAGATTTCCTCGTTCTGGCAACCGGGCGACTGCGTGGAAATCAACCTGCTGCCCGACCACGACGCGGCGCAGTGGCTCAACGAGCAACAGGCCCAACGCCCCAACAGCGAACTCAAGACCCTGCTGGGGGAGCTCTTCACCAAGAAAATGGCCAACCTGCTGGCCGACCACTGGTTCGTCTCCAAACCGATGAAGCAGTACACCCACGGCGAACTGGCGGCCATCGCCGAGAAACTGGCGAACTGGCGCCTGGCGCCGGCCGGCACCGAGGGCTACCGCACGGCGGAAGTGACCCTGGGCGGCGTGGACACCCGCGAAGTGTCGTCCAAGACCATGGAATCGCTGAAAAGCCCTGGCCTGTACTTTATCGGCGAAGTGCTGGACGTCACCGGCCACCTGGGCGGTTTCAACTTCCAGTGGGCGTGGGCCTCGGGGTATGCGGCGGCGCAGTACGCCTGACACCGGTGCAAGCGCAGCACCAACCCTGTGGGCGCGAGCCGGGGGGCGCTGCGCTCGCCCGCGATAACGGCATGACTGCTGGGTAGACAGGTGTTGGCTGTAATGGCCTCATCGCGGGCAGGGCCCGCTCCCACAGTTGAACGGTGGTGTGGGTGGGGTTTTCATTTTTTTCTATGGGCGCGAGCCTACTCGCGATGGCCGAAGAGTAGGGGTAAGACAGTTGCTCCCACACACCCTCCCCTAGAAAACCACCCCAGGAACATATTTTGCTTGTTGGATGTGATTGCCAGTATTGCGCCAGCGTCCATACTGGCCCAATTTAGCCCACCGCCCGCCAAGGCCTTTTGCCCTTCATGTCATCGACCTCGTTCCGTCACTCCCTGCGGCGCCTCTGGGCCCTGGATAAGTTCAGCTACAGCGTGCGGGTGTTCATTGCCCTGACCGGCAGCATGGCGCTGTGCTGGTATCAGGATGAAATGGGCCTGCTGATCCCGCTGTTTTTGGGGATTATCGCCAGCGCCCTGGCCGAAACCGACGACAGTTGGCAGGGCCGCCTCAATGCCCTGGCCGTGACCCTGGTGTGCTTTAGCATCGCCGCATTCGCCGTCGAGTGGTTGTTCCCCTACCCGTGGGTTTTCGTGATCGCCCTGGCCCTGGCCAGTTTCGCCCTGACCATGCTCGGCGCCCTGGGCGAGCGCTATGGGGCGATTGCCTCGGCCACGCTGATTTTGTCGGTGTACACCATGATCGGCGTCGATCAGCGCGGCGGCGCGGTCACCGATTTCTGGCACGAGCCGGTGCTGCTGGTGGCGGGCGCGGCGTGGTACGGGTTGCTGTCGGTGCTGTGGCAGGCGCTGTTTTCCAACCAACCGGTGCAGCAGAGCCTGGCGCGCTTGTTTCGCGAACTGGGTTACTACCTCAAGCTCAAGTCGTCGCTGTTCGAGCCGATCCGGCAGATGGACGTGGAGGCGCGGCGCCTGGAGCTGGCGCAGCAAAACGGCAAAGTGGTGGCGGCGCTCAATGCCGCCAAGGAAATCATCCTGCACCGTGTAGGCAATGGCCGGCCGGGGTCGAAGGTCAGCCGCTACCTCAAGCTGTACTTCCTGGCCCAGGACATCCACGAACGCGCCAGCTCTTCCCATTACCCGTACAACGCCCTGGCCGAGGCGTTCTTCCACAGTGACGTGCTGTTCCGCTGCCAGCGCCTGTTGCGCCAGCAGGGCAAGGCCTGCCAGGCCCTGGCCGAGTCGATCCAGTTGCGCCAGCCGTTCGTCTACGACGCCAGTTTCGCCCAGGCCCTGGGCGACCTGGATGCGTCCCTGGAACACCTGCGCATACAGAGCAACCCGGCCTGGCGCGGCCTGCTGCGCTCGCTGCGCGCCCTGGCGGCCAACCTGGCCACCCTCGACCGTTTGCTCAGCGACGCCAGCAACCCCGACAGCCTGGCGGACGCCACCGACAGCAGCCTGCTGGACCGCTCGCCGCGCAACCTCAAGGACGTGTGGACGCGCCTGCGCACTCAGTTGACGCCCACCTCGCTGCTGTTCCGCCATGCCTTGCGCCTGCCGCTGGCGCTAAGCATCGGCTACGGCATGGTGCATTTGATCCACCCGTCCCAGGGCTACTGGATCATCCTCACCACGCTCTTCGTCTGCCAGCCGAACTACGGCGCCACGCGGCGAAAACTCGGGCAGCGGATCATCGGCACCGCCATCGGCCTGACCGTGGCCTGGGCGCTGTTCGACCTGTTCCCCAACCCGCTGGTGCAGTCGTGCTTCGCCATCGCCGCCGGGGTGGTGTTCTTTATCTACCGCACCTCGCGCTACACCCTGGCCACGGCCGCGATCACCCTGATGGTGCTGTTCTGCTTCAACCAAGTGGGCGACGGTTATGGGCTGTTCCTGCCGCGCCTGTTCGACACCCTGTTGGGCAGCCTGATCGCCGGGCTGGCGGTGTTCCTGTTCCTGCCGGACTGGCAGGGCCGGCGCCTGAACAAGGTGCTGGCCAACACCCTGACCTGCAACAGCATCTACCTGCGCCAGATCATGCAGCAGTACGCCAACGGCAAAAGCGACGACCTGGCCTACCGCCTCGCCCGGCGCAACGCCCACAACGCCGACGCGGCACTGTCCACCACCCTGGCCAACATGCTGATGGAGCCGGGGCATTTTCGTAAGGAAGCGGACGTCGGTTTTCGCTTTTTGGTGCTGTCCCACACCCTGCTCAGCTACCTCTCGGGCCTGGGCGCGCACCGCGACACCCAACTGCCCGGCGAGGTGCGCGAACACCTGATCGAAGGCGCGGGCGTGCGCCTGGCGGCCAGCATCGACGAAATCGCCCAGGGCCTGGCCAGCAAACAACCGATCGCCATCCAGAGCGACGCCGAAGAAGCCCTGGCCAATGAGCTGGAACAGATGAGCGACGACATCGACGAAAGCCAGCGCCTGGTGCAAAGCCAGTTGGCGCTGATCTGCCGGCAACTGGGGCCGCTGCGCACCTTGGCGGCGCATCTCATCAAGGATACGAGCGAGGTTTAGCGCCCACAGGCTCGCCTGCAAGGAGATGGTTCAGTGCGCCATCCCATGCTGGCGCAAGAGGCGCTGATAACTGCCATCGGCCTTCATGGCCGCGATCTCGCGGTCGAAACCGGCGACGATCTGCTGGTGCTCGGGGTTTTTCAGGCTGACCAGAATGTGCAGGCTGTTTTCGCTCAAGGACTTGGGCAAAAACTCCACCGCATTGCGCACCCGAGGGGATTCGCGGGACAGGTGATAGCGCGCCACGAACTCGTCTTCCAGGGTCAGCTTGACCCGGTCGGCGGCGAGCATGCGCACCGCCATGGAAAAGTTGTGCACCGGCACCTTCTGCAACCCCGGGTCTTCGTCGAATGCCTGGGAATAGGCGTAGCCGCGCACCACCGCCACCGGGTACTCGTGCAGTTGCTGCAGGTTCTTGTATTCGATGGGCGCGTCCTTGCGCTTGAGAAAGCGCACGCGGTTGAGCAGGTACTCGCCGGAGAACTGCCCCAGATGGGTGCGGGCCTCGTTGAACCAAGCGTTGACCAGCACGTCATAGCGACCTTCGCCGATGCCCAGCAACGCCCGGGCCCAGGGTACTTGCTCGAACTCGCTGGCATACCCCGCCCGCGCCAGGGCGGTGCTGACAATGTCGGTGGCCAAGCCGCCGTTGAGCAGCGTGGCGTCGGTAAAGGGGGGCCAGGCATCCGCCACCAGGCGCAGTTTTTCCCCGTGCGCGTGCTGCCCTAGCAAGAGCAATCCGATCAAAGCAAAGGCTCGATGCAATCGCGACATGCTAAAACGTCCTTAGCGGGCGGGTGCCCTGCGTGTTTTTAGCTCAAACCGAAGACCGATGCGTCGGTGGCCGGGCCCATCTGCGGCCTTAACCTTAGCTCATCACAGCTATTTGCAAGCTGCACAGCAGATTACACAAAGAAGTCAGCCCCGCGCAAAATGAATGATGGCAATTTGATTGCTCTCACAAAAACAGACGCCCCGCAGCGGCAGACAAGGCGCGACGGGGCGCTTAGTATCCAGGGAAGTTTTCCTACAGGACGAAGCGATGACCATTGAATGGGTGTGCAAACACCACAGCGACTTGGGCAAGGAACAGCTCTACGCCCTCCTCAAACTGCGCGACGAGGTATTTGTCGTGGAACAGAAGTGTGCCTACCAAGACCTCGATGGCCTGGACCTGGACGGCGACACCTGCCACCTGATGGGCTGGGAGGGCGATGAGTTGGTGGCGTACCTGCGCCTGCTCGACCCCACGTCCCAGGGCGGCGACGTGGTGATTGGCCGGGTGGTGACCGCCGAATCGACCCGCGGCAAGGGCCTTGGCCATGAGCTGATGAAACAGGGCCTCAAACAGGCCGAAAAATACTGGCCCGAAGTGCCGATCTACCTCTCGGCCCAGGCCCATTTGCAGGGTTACTACGCCAACTACGGCTTTGAAGTAGCAGGCGAGCCGTATGTCGAAGACGGCATTCCCCATATCGGCATGCGCAGGGTGTCGTCGTTGTAGCAAGCGGTAGGGCTCAGGGGTAGCCCAACACAGCCTTGATCCGCCCCAGGTGCAGGGTGATCCAGCCTTTGTCGATGGCGCCCCAGTCGCGGATGCGGTAGCGCCCGGCGTGGTTGCGGGCACCGTCCTGTTGCTCGAACTCGCAGACGATGTCCAGGTCTGCCAGGGCGGCGATGGTGTCCTGGGCGGTGCGCCGGGGCATGCCGGTGGCTTCGGTGAGGGCTGGCACGCTACTGGCCAGTTGGCTGTCGATCAGGTACGCCACGTAGAGGCGTCGGTAAAAGCTGCTTTTGGTCTTGCTCACGTCCATCGGCTTATTCCTGAATGGTTTTTGGCGGCAGATCCCGGTACGTCAAATACACCCGCAGGTCGAACTCCAGTTGGTGGTAGCCGGGGAGCATGTGCTCGCAGAGTTGGTAGAACGCCTTGTTATGGTCCGACTCTTTGAAGTGCGCCAGCTCATGCACCACGATCATGCTCAAAAACTGCGGCGCCGCGTCTTTGAACAACGAGGCGATGCGGATCTCTTTCTTGGCCTTGAGCTTGCCGCCTTGCACCCGGGAAATGGCCGTATGCAGGCCCAACGCGCGGTGGGTCAGGTCCAGGCGATTGTCGAACAGCACTTTGTCGATGGCCGGTGCGTTGCGCAGATGCTCCTGTTTGAGGGCCAGGGCGAAGTTGTACAACGCTTTGTCGCTCTGCACCGCATGCTTGTCGGGGTAGCGCTGGTGCAGGTAATCGCCAAGACGATCCTGCGCGATCATCTGGCGCACTTGTTCCTGCAACGCAAAAGGGTAGGCCTGGAGGTATTTAAGGGCGGTCATGGGACGGCAACGGGGCGTAAAAGGTCGCCAGTGTACCCAATTCAGTCGCGTACTGCGCTCCAGTCAAAGGCCAGGGGAAATTGGCTGGCGTCCCCGGCGAGCAGCGGCCGCGCCACCAAGTAGCCCTGCACGTACTCGCAGCCATGGGCGTGCAGCCACTCGTACTGCGCCAGGGTTTCCACCCCTTCGGCCACCACCAGCAGGCCGAACTGCTTGCACAACTCAATGACACCGCGGGCCATGGCTGCGTCGCGGGGCGATTCCAGTAGCCGCGCCACCAAGTGCCGATCGAGTTTGAGGGTGTCCAGGTCCAGGTCGCGCAGATGGGCCAGGGAGCAATCCCCCGAGCCGAAATCATCCAGCGCCACCCGCACCCCCAGGTTGCGCAACAGGCGCAGTTGCTTGCGCGTTTCGTCCAGGTTGCGCACCAGGGTGTCCTCGGTCACCTCCACCTCCAGTTGCCCGGGGCGCAGGCCGTGGCGCTCCAACACCTGGCGCAGCTCAGTGACCAGGTTGGGCATGCCGAACTGGGTGCTGCTCAGGCTCACGGCCAGCACCAGGTCATCGTTGAACACGGTGCTCCACGCGCGGCGCTGGGCAGTACTTTGCTGGTAGATCCAACTGCCCAGGCGGCTGATGAGGCGTGCCTCTTCCAGCAACGGCAAAAACAGCCCCGGCGGCACATCGCCAACGCTGGGGTGCTGCCAGCGCAACAAAGCCTCAAAACCACGCAAACGGCCATCGGTGATGGACACCTGGGGCTGGTAGACGAGGTTGAAATCCTTGCTTTCGATGGCCGTGCGCACGCTTTCTTCGAGCATCAAGCGCGAGCGGGCGCGGCCGTTCATTTCGTGATCGTAGAAGCGGTATTGCTGGCGCCCGGCGCGCTTGGCCTCGTACATGGCGATATCCGCCGCGCGCAAAAGGCCATCGAGGTTGGCGCCGCAATCGGGGTAGGTGGCGATGCCGATGCTCGCCCCCAGGGTCATGTCCAGGCCTTCGATTTGCTGGCAGATGGACAGGCGTTCGATGAGCTTTTCAGCGATTTTCGCCGCTTGCTCCGGGAACTCCAGATCCAGCAACGCGGTGAACTCATCGCCGCCCATGCGCGCCAAAATGTCGAATGAGCGCAGGCTGCCTTTCAACTGCTCCGACACCCAGCGCAGCACCCGGTCGCCGGCGTCGTGGCCCAGGCAATCGTTGACCCGCTTGAAACCGTCCAAGTCCAGGTAGAGCAGCACCGAGGTGGTGCTGGTGCGCTCGTTGCGCAGCAATTGGTTTTCTGCGGCCTGATAAAAACCGCGGCGGTTGAACAACCCGGTCAGCGGGTCGGTGACGGCTTGATACTCCAGTTGCTGGTGCAGGTGGCGCACCACCGACATGTCCAGCACCGTCACCACCATAGCCTTCTGCTCGGCCGGCAGCGGCGCACACGACAGCGCCACCGGCAGCAACTGCCCTGGCGCGGTACGCAGTAAGGCATCGTGCAGGCGCCAGGTTTCGCCTCGGCGGTAGGTTTCGTAGAGCAGGGAATCCGCCCAATTCGGCACGTGGGGGTTTTGCAGGAAAGCGATGAACTCCGTGCCCTGCAACTCGCCAACAGTGGCGTTGAGCAAACGGCAGATCGCCGGGTTGGCGAAGCGGATCACGCCGTCCTCGTCCACTACCAGGATGCCCTCGGCGGCGTTGTCCAGCACCGAGGCGTTGAACGCCCGCGCCACCTCCAGGTCATGGCTCAGGCGCTGCAAGGCACGGCGGTTGCGCTGATGTTCCAGCAACGCCTGCACCTTGGGCTTGAGGATCTGCGGGTCGAAGGGTTTGAACAGGTAATCCACCGCGCCGCTGGCATAGCCCTTGATGACGGCATCCTGGGACTGCTCGTTGGCGGTGAGGAAAATGATCGGGGTCAACCGCGTGCGCTGGCTGCCGCGCATCAAGCGGGCAACTTCAAAGCCGTCCATGCCGGGCATCTGCACATCCAGCAGCACCAAGTCGACTTCGTGCTCGAGCAGCAGTCCCAAGGCTTCAACCCCGGAGGCCGCAGTCATTACCTGCCAGTCCTGGCGCTGCAACAGCGCGCGCATACTGACCAAATTCTCGGGATAGTCATCGACTATCAAAAGGACCGAACTGCTGTCACCAGGCTTGGGCTGCGCGCATTCCATGCTGCTTCTCTTGTCGGAGCGTCCTGCCGGCGATCGAACGGAAAACCGGGCAAATACTGAGCCTTCACTCTAGACCCGGTTATGGGAAAGCAATAGGAAAGCCCCGGCCCTCAAGGGCCCAAACCCGTGGGCAGCCGACTAACGGTAGGAAATGGCCATCTTGTAGGACAGGAATTGTCGTTTCCAGATGTGCGATCTACGCCAATGGCCAGGTACAAAAAAGCCCGAGCGTCGCCACCCGGGCCTTTACCTGGCTTACTGCCTGGGCTGCGGCCTTTAGTTGAACGGCACCGGCAGCGGCGTCTGCGCCGAAGAGGGCGGCAGGATCGGCAGTTTGAAGTCCGGTTGATCGCCGGTCAGGGTCTTGAGGAAGGCCACGATCTGGCCCACTTCATCGGTGCTCAGCTTGCGCCCCAGTTGCAGACGGGCCATCACGTCCACCGCTTCTTCGAGTTTCCAGTACGCGCCGTCGTGGAAGTAGGGGTAGGTCAGCTCGACGTTACGCAGCGTCGGCACTTTGAAACGCATGCGGTCGGCGTCCTTGCCGGTCAGGCCAGCTACGCCTTCGGCGGGGTTCTTGGTGGCGTAGGGTTCGACCACGCCCATCTTCTGGAACGAACCGCCGCCCACGGCTTCGCCGTTGTGGCAGGCCACGCAACCGATGGATTTGAACAGTTGATAACCGGTTTGCGCCGTGGCGCTGATGGCTTTGCTATCACCCTTCAACCAGCGGTCGAATGGTGCGTTGGGGGTGACCAGGGTTTTCTCGAACTCGCCAATGGCGTCGGTCACCTGCTCGATATCGACCGCGTTCTTACCGTAGACCTTCTTGAACGCTTCGCGGTATTGCGGGATAGACGCCACCACGTCCACCGCCAGGTTGTGGGTAAAGCCCATCTCCCCCGGGTTGGCAATCGGCCCGCCGGCCTGCTCGGCCAGGGTCTTGGCGCGCCCGTCCCAGAACTGCGCGATGCTCATCCCCGAGTTGAGCACCGTGGGCGAGTTGATCGGCCCCTGGTGCCAGTTATGCCCGATCGACGTCGGCAGGTTGTCGCTGCCGCCCATGCTCAGGTTGTGGCACGAGTTGCAGGAAATAAACCCGGACTTGGACAGGCGCGGGTCAAAGAACAATTGCTTGCCCAACTCCACCTTGCCCGCATCCGCCACCTTCACCGGTTGCACCGGCACAATGGGCTCGTTGCTCGCCACCATCCCCGAGGCACTCGCCACCAACCCCATGCCCAACATGAAAATCATCGGTCTAAACACGGTACTGCTCCCTTTGCTGTTTTTGGTCTGCTTCAACCATGGGTCAGCCAAGGGCCGGAGTGGGTGATTTGAGTCAATGGGGCGCGGGGTTGGCGTGCGACAAAAGCGCTGGGGGTGTGTGGAGGGGGGGGCAACGCTGGGTACTTGATAATGAAACAAGCGAGTCGATGCAAAAAAGGGATGGATATATTAAAAAAACCTACCCATCCCCTTTGTCAAACATGACATGGCAAAACCACACTTAAGTCCACGGCAATTTATTAATCCTGACAAAGTCGATATTTTCAACTTCGACGAGTCCATCAGGGTAAGTAAAACTCCGCGTCCCTGCCAACCTCACCTCACTTAAACTGAGGCTCCATGAATAAGTTCTATCGCCTTCCACCGTCGTAAATTTCATCCCCCAGCCATGCGTAATGGGATTTGCCGTTGGTTTGAACTGCAACCCCACTTGGCTGGTGCGTGTCATCACCCAACCATGAACTTCCCCTAAAATTGGATTCGATAGATCCAAGTACATTTCCTGGCCCATACGGCCGTACATGCCTTTGATATCTGCCATTTCAAGCACTCCTCTAATACACAGTACAACGAACAACCCAAGTCTCGCTCACAAGCTAACGTTGAGCAGGAAGTACATAATATGAAGAACACGAAATAATATGAACCGAAAAACAACATTTTTAATATTGTTAGCACATAACCAACATACCCTTTAACTCCATCCGCGATGACAATTCAACGCAAGAGTCCGGCAACCCCCAAAGACCCAATCCGGCTTATAGAGTTCTACTCTTCATCCACAAAACTTGCTTATAACCTACATGGCTGAGCGCTGCCATACTGTCAAAACTGGAATAACAACCCGTCTAAAACTCTATAAAAAACCGGTAAATATGACAGGTAAACTGCGCACAACCATATGCTAGTTTCAATGGGGAGCAAGGAAGCCGAGAAGCCCCTCCATTTAGTCTTAGCGGGGCAGCCTAGCCTCTGTGATCCGATTCAAAGATAAATCAGCAGCTATCCAGATATCTATTTTACTGATTGGACACATCCAACAAGCCGAACACAGAGGCAAACATAAAGAGCATTAAAGATATGGAATCGCGAAGCGTCGAAAACATACCCCAAAACCACCGAAGAGATTGAAACAAAAAACCTTAAGATAACGGTCGAACTTGATGCCAAGAATCCGCCAAAGGGCCTGAGCAGTTTCTTAAGCGACGCCCACGACGCCTTACTTGATGCTGACGGACTTGAGCGGTTTACCGGCAGTGTGGAAGACGCACAAAACGGAACGACCACTCGCAATATCATTACCATAACCTTGGTGCAGCCTAACCCTTGCTAGAAAATAAAAACCCGCCTCGCGGCGGGTTTTTATAAATACGCAAAGTTTAGTTAACCTTGGCGTTCAACTCACCTTTCAAATACCGCTGGTACATGGCTTCCAGGGAGATCGGCTTGATCTTCGAGGCATTACCCGCAGTGCCGAACGCTTCGTAGCGGGCGATACAGACATCACGCATGGCAGTCACGGTGGCGCCGAAGAATTTGCGTGGGTCGAACTCGCTCGGATGAGTGGCCATCAGGCGACGCATGGCGCCGGTGGAAGCCAAGCGCAGGTCGGTGTCGATGTTGACTTTGCGCACGCCGTGTTTGATGCCTTCAACGATTTCTTCAACCGGTACGCCGTAGGTTTCTTTGATGTCGCCGCCGTACTCGTTGATGATCGCCAGCCACTCTTGCGGCACCGAGGACGAGCCGTGCATCACCAAGTGGGTGTTGGGGATGCGCTTGTGGATTTCCTTGATGCGGTCGATGGCCAGGACGTCGCCGGTCGGTGGTTTGGTGAACTTGTAGGCGCCGTGGCTGGTGCCGATGGCGATGGCCAGGGCATCGACCTGGGTACGTTTGACGAAGTCAGCGGCTTCTTCCGGGTCGGTGAGCATCTGGCTGTGATCGAGCACGCCTTCGGCGCCGATGCCGTCTTCTTCGCCGGCCATGCCGGTTTCCAGCGAGCCCAGGCAACCCAGTTCGCCTTCGACCGAAACGCCGCAGGCGTGGGCCAGGGCGACGGTTTGCTGGGTGACGCGCACGTTGTAGTCGTAGTCGGTCGGGGTCTTGCCGTCTTCGCCCAGGGAGCCGTCCATCATCACCGAGCTGAAGCCCAGTTGGATGGAGCGCTGGCAGACGTCAGGGCTGGTGCCGTGGTCCTGGTGCATGCACACCGGGATGTGCGGGAACTCTTCGATGGCGGCGAGGATCAGGTGACGCAGGAACGGTGCGCCGGCGTATTTACGGGCACCGGCCGAAGCCTGGACGATCACCGGGGAGTCAGTCTTGTCAGCGGCTTCCATGATGGCGCGCATCTGCTCAAGGTTGTTGACGTTGAAGGCTGGAACGCCGTAGCCGAATTCGGCTGCGTGGTCCAGCATCTGGCGCATGCTGATAAGTGCCATTGTTCGTGTATCTCCCGGTCGAGGGTCGTTAATCGTGCAAGCCTGCCGGAGCGGCGGCTGCTATTCAAGTGATTGCAGATCGGGGGTAAGGCCGGACCTGCGAATGGGGTGGTGCGAAATGCTCAACGGCTGTGCATAACTTCTGCGGGAGCGGGCTTGCCCGCTCCCGCAGGGTATGGCCACAAGCGTTTACGGCGCTTTACAGCCGCGGCCGATCAAGTCGTCGGTGGCAACCCAGTAAACCAGGCCCTCGTCACCTTTTTGATGAAACGCCAGCCTGTCGTTGCTGTAGAGCGCGCCGGAGCCACTGGCTTCGAGCTTGAGGCGCTGCACCTGGTCGTCGCCGCCCAGGCGTACATCTACCTGCTCGCGGCTGCTGTCGGTGTAGCGCCACTGCACTTGGGCCTGGCTGTCGCAGGTCCAGGTGGTCCAGTTGTCCGGCGCTGGCGCTGTGCCCAGGCCGAGGCTGGAACAACCGGCGAGCAACGCCAGTGCCGCCAGGGCGATAAAACCTTTCATCGGTGTTCCTCGTGATGCGTGGAGGTTCTGACCCGTCATGGGCAGCCCCGTTCCTTGGCCTTGGCCGGCGTGTCGTATTTGTCCAGCGCCTGGGTCCCGGCTCGCTTGTTAATCACCGGTGCCGTCTCGGCTTGCCAATCGGCCTGGTAGCAATGGCTTTCGGGCTCGGTGGCTTGCGCCTCCTCACGCTTGGCCTGCTGGGCGCCGGCGCAACCGGCCAGCAGCCCCAGGGCGAGCAACAATGCGCATGTCTTGACCATGTGAACACTCCTTTGCCGGGGCACCGGGGGCCTTATGCCTTGGCCCGGCTTTCCAGGACTTCAACGGCGGGCAGCACTTTGCCCTCGACGAATTCGAGGAATGCGCCGCCACCGGTAGAAATGTAGGAGATTTGCTCGGCCACGCCATATTTGTCGATGGCCGCCAGGGTGTCGCCACCGCCGGCAATTGAGAACGCGGCGCTGTCGGCGATGGCCTGGGCCAGCACCTTGGTGCCGTTGCCGAATTGGTCGAACTCGAACACGCCGACCGGGCCGTTCCACAGGATGGTCTGGGAGGATTTCAGCAGTTCGGCGAAGTTGGCCGCGGTTTGCGGACCAATGTCCAGGATCATGTCGTCTTCGGCGACGTCAGCGATCAGCTTGACGGTGGCCACGGCGCTCTCGGCGAATTCCTTGGCTACCACCACGTCCACCGGCAGCGGCACGCTGACCTTGGCGGCGATGGCGCGGGCGGTGTCCAGCAGGTCCGGCTCGTACAGCGACTTGCCCACCGGGTGCCCGGCCGCGGCCAGGAAGGTGTTGGCGATGCCGCCGCCGACGATCAACTGGTTACAGATCTGGCTCAGGCTGTTGAGTACGTCGAGCTTGGTCGACACCTTGGAGCCTGCGACGATCGCCGCCATCGGCTGGGCCGGGGCGCCCAGGGCTTTACCCAAGGCTTCCAGTTCGGCGGCCAGCAACGGGCCAGCAGCGGCAACTTTGGCGAACTTGGCCACGCCATGGGTCGAACCCTCGGCACGGTGCGCGGTGCCGAAGGCGTCCATCACGAACACGTCGCACAGGGCGGCATATTGCTGGGCCAGTTCATCGCTGTTCTTTTTCTCGCCTTTGTTAAAGCGCACGTTCTCGAACAGCACGATGTCGCCCGCTTTCACGTCGACGCCGCCCAGGTAATCGGCCACCAACGGCACGTCACGGCCCAAGGCGCGGCTCAGGTAATCGGCCACAGGCTTGAGGCTGTTTTCGGCGCTGAACTCACCTTCGCTCGGGCGACCCAGGTGGGAGCAGACCATCACGGCCGCGCCTTTTTCCAGGGCCAGCTTGATGGTCGGCAGCGAGGCCAGGATTCGCGCATCGCTGGTGACAACACCGTCCTTGACGGGGACGTTGAGGTCTTCGCGGATCAGTACGCGCTTACCTTGCAGATCGAGGTCGGTCATCTTCAACACGGTCATGGGGGGCAGTTCCTGAATTACTGTTGAGGTGGTTTGGAAGCGACGTGCAGGTAGTGCTCTGCAACGTCCAGCATGCGGTTGGCAAAACCCCATTCGTTATCGAACCAGGCCAGGATGTTCACCAGCCTGGGGCCGGAAACGCGGGTCTGGCTGGCATCGACAATGGCCGAATGGGGGTCATGGTTGAAATCACAACTGGCATGGGGCAGCTCGGTGTACGCCAGCAAGCCCTTGAGCGGGCCCACGGTGGCAGCCTCGCGCAGGATACGGTTGACCTCGCCGGCATCGGTGTCGCTGACGGTTTGCAGAGTGATATCCAGGCACGACACATTCACCGTCGGCACCCGCACGGCTTTGGCCTGGATTCGCCCGGCAAGTTCCGGCAACAGGCGTTCGATACCGCGCGCCAGGCCCGTGGACACCGGGATCACCGACTGAAACGCCGACCGGGTGCGGCGCAGGTCTTCGTGGTGATAGGCGTCGATCACCGGTTGGTCGTTCATCGCCGAGTGGATGGTGGTGATCGACACGTACTCCAGGCCGATGGCCTGGTCCAGCAGGCGCAACAGCGGCACGCCGCAGTTGGTGGTGCAGGAGGCGTTGGACACCAGCAGCTCGGCGCCGGTCAGGCAATCCTGGTTGACGCCGTAGACGATGGTGGCGTCGACATCCGCCTCGCTGGCCATCGGCTGGGAGAACAGCACCCGTGGCGCACCGGCGGCCAAAAAGCGCTCGCCGTCGGCACGGGTGTTGTAGGCACCGGAGCACTCGAGCACCAGATCGACGCCCAGGGCCTTCCAATCGATGCCTTCGGGGGTGGCACTGCGCAGGACTTTCACGCAGGTGCCATTAATGTGCAGACAATCGCCGTCGACCTTTACCTCACCGGGAAAACGCCCGTGGGTGGAGTCGAAGCGTGTCAGGTATTCGATGCTGGCCATGTCGGCCAAGTCGTTGATCGCGACAATTTCAAACCCGGCCGCCGCCCCACGCTCGAACAACGCACGCAAGACGCAACGCCCAATGCGGCCATAGCCGTTGAGTGCAACTTTGTAGGGACGCGGTGGGAGCATGGGGTTCTCGATTACCGATGTAAGTCAGTCAGCGTTGCGTTGTGTTGACCAACGCTATCGCGGGCGAGCCCGCTCCCACAGGGGCGGGCGGTGCATATCCCTGTGGGAGCGGGCTCGCCCGCGATGGCGTCAGAACAGGCAGTACAGAACCTGGCTCAGTCTTCCAGCAGCTCTTCAGCCTGACCCAGGATATTTTCCAGGGTAAAACCGAACTCCTCGAACAAGGCTGGAGCCGGAGCCGACTCGCCATAGGTGGTCATGCCGATCACGCGGCCTTCCAGACCCACGTACTTGTACCAGTAGTCGGCATGGGCCGCTTCGATGGCGATCCGCGCACTGACCTGCAACGGCAGCACGCCTTGCTTGTAGCCGGCGTCCTGGGCGTCGTACACGCTGGTGCACGGCATCGACACCACGCGCACCTTGCGGCCCTGCTCGGTCAGTTTGTCGAACGCCTGCACTGCCAGGCCCACTTCGGAACCGGTAGCGATCAGGATCAGCTCAGGCTCGCCCGCGCAGTCCTTCAATACATAGCCACCGCGGGCGATGTCGGCGATCTGGCCGGCGTCGCGGGTTTGGTGCTGCAGGTTCTGGCGCGAGAAGATCAGCGCGCTCGGGCCGTCCTTGCGCTCGATGGCCGACTTCCAGGCCACCGCCGATTCCACGGCGTCGGCAGGGCGCCAGGTGTCGAGGTTCGGCGTGCAGCGCAGGCTGGCCAGTTGCTCGATGGGCTGGTGCGTCGGGCCGTCTTCGCCCAGGCCGATGGAGTCGTGGGTGTAGACGTGGATCACCCGCTGCTTCATCAGTGCGGCCATGCGCACCGCGTTGCGTGCGTATTCCATGAACATCAGGAAGGTCGCGCCGTAAGGCACCAGGCCACCGTGCAAGGCGACGCCGTTCATGATGGCGCTCATGCCGAACTCGCGCACACCGTAGTACATGTAGTTGCCGCTGGCATCTTGCGCCGAAACGCCTTTGCAGCCTTTCCACAGGGTCAGGTTGGAGCCGGCCAGGTCGGCCGAGCCGCCGAGGAACTCAGGTAACAGCGGGCCAAAGGCGTTCAGGGTGTTCTGGCTGGCCTTGCGGCTGGCAATGGTTTCGCCCTTGGCGGCCACTTCGGCGATGTAGGCCGAGGCCTTTTCGGCGAAATCGGCCGGCAGGTCGCCCGCCATGCGGCGCACCAGTTCGTTGGCCAGCTCCGGGAACTCGGCGCTGTAGGCGGCGAAACGCTGGTCCCACTCGGCTTCAACGGCCAGGCCGGCTTCCTTGGCGTTCCACTCGGCGTAGATGTCGGCCGGGATCTCGAACGGGCCGTGGGTCCATTTCAGGGCTTCACGGGTCAGGGCGATTTCCGCGTCACCCAGTGGGGCGCCGTGGCAGTCTTCCTTGCCTTGCTTGTTCGGCGAGCCGAAGCCGATGGTGGTCTTGCAGCAGATCAGCGTTGGCTGCTCGCTCTTGCGGGCGGTTTCGATGGCGGTCTTGATTTCTTCCGGGTCGTGGCCGTCGACATTGCGGATCACTTGCCAGTTGTAGGCCTCGAAACGCTTGGCGGTGTCGTCGGTGAACCAGCCTTCGACTTCGCCGTCGATGGAGATGCCGTTGTCATCGTAGAACGCGATCAGTTTGCCCAGGCCCAGGGTACCGGCCAGGGAGCTGACTTCGTGGGAAATGCCTTCCATCATGCAGCCATCGCCCAGGAACACGTAGGTGTGGTGGTCGACAACGTTGTGGCCGGGGCGGTTGAACTGCGCCGCCAGCACTTTTTCCGCCAGGGCAAAGCCCACGGCGTTGGCCAGGCCTTGGCCCAGTGGGCCGGTGGTGGTCTCGACGCCTGGGGTGTAGCCGAATTCCGGGTGGCCCGGGGTGCGGCTGTGCAGTTGGCGGAAGCTCTTGAGGTCGTCGATCGACAGGTCGTAGCCGGTCAGGTGCAGCAGCGAGTAGATCAACATCGAGCCATGGCCGTTGGACAGCACGAAGCGGTCACGGTCGGCGAACGAGGGGTTGCTCGGGTTGTGCTTGAGGAAGTCACGCCAAAGTACTTCGGCGATATCCGCCATACCCATAGGGGCACCCGGATGGCCGCTGTTGGCTTTTTGCACGGCATCCATGCTGAGGGCACGAATGGCGTTGGCACGCTCACGACGGCTGGGCATCGCTGATCTCCTGGGGGTTTGAATAAAACGAAACGGAAAAAAGGCGAGCATTTTCCCTCACGGGGCGGCTCTGGGGCAATCACAGATAGTCGCTGGGGCGACTTTTTCCTGTGGATAACCGCCCCCGGGCCTGCTGAAACCATTGCGCACCCTTTGAGTAGAACCCGCCAGCACTGCCGGAGTGCCATTTATCGAGCAATATCAAAACTTTTTGATATTGACCTTGCGGGGCGACAGGCCCGTCACTAGACTGCCGGCCTTATGAATTTACGCGTGCCTTCAATTCGTCATGACGATTGCGATGAGCTGGCAGCCTTGTGCAAGGCTGGCGGCGATCCGTTGCGGCTCAATGTTTTGCGCGCGCTGGCCAACGACTCGTTTGGCGTGCTGGAACTGGCGCAGATCTTCGCCATCGGCCAGTCCGGCATGAGCCACCACTTGAAGGTGCTGGCCCAAGCCGACCTGGTGGCAACACGGCGCGAGGGCAATGCGATTTTTTATCGCCGCGCCCTGCCCCACACCGAATTGCTGGGGGGTAAGTTGCACGCGGCGTTGCTCGATGAAGTGGACAACCTGACCCTGCCCGCCGAAGTGCGCTCGCGGATAGGCCAGGTCCACGGGCAACGGGCCGCCGCCAGCCAGGATTTTTTCTCACGGGTTGCGGAGAAGTTTCGGGCCCAGCAAGACTTGATCGCCGGCTTGCCCCAGTACCGGGAAAGCGTGCTGGCGCTGCTGGACAAGTTGAGCTTCAGTGAAGGCGCCACGGCCATTGAAGTCGGCCCCGGCGACGGCGGTTTCCTGCCGGAGCTGGCGCAGCGTTTCAGCCAGGTCACCGCACTGGAGAACAGCCCGGCGATGCTCGAACTGGCGCGCCAGGTGTGCCAGCGCCAGGCGTTGGGCAATGTGCGCCTGCAACTGGCCGACGCCTTGAACGGCGTCGCCCTGCAAGCCGATTGCGTGGTGCTGAACATGGTGCTACACCATTTCGCCGCGCCCGCCGATGCCCTCAAGCGCATGGCCGATCTGCTGCAACCGGGCGGTAGCCTGCTGGTGACAGAGTTATGCAGTCACAACCAAAGTTGGGCCAGGGAGGCCTGCGGTGATCTTTGGTTGGGGTTTGAACAGGACGATCTGGCCCATTGGGCCACCGCTGCGGGACTCGTTCCCGGGGACAGCCTCTATGTAGGCTTACGTAATGGTTTCCAGATCCAGGTCCGCCATTTTCAGCGGCCGGCTGGCGACACTCACCATCGGTAAACAGTAGGAAACCATCGAGATGAGCGAATACTCCCTTTTCACCTCCGAGTCCGTGTCTGAAGGGCATCCGGACAAAATCGCCGACCAGATTTCTGATGCGGTGCTGGACGCCATCATTGCTGAAGACAAGTTCGCCCGTGTGGCGTGCGAGACTCTGGTGAAAACGGGCGTTGCGATCATCGCCGGCGAAGTCACTACCTCGGCTTGGGTTGATCTGGAGCAGATCGTGCGCGATGTCATCACCGACATCGGCTACACCAGCTCCGACGTCGGCTTCGACGGCGCGACCTGCGGCGTGATGAACATCATTGGCAAGCAGTCCCCCGACATCAACCAGGGTGTTGACCGCGCCAAGCCGGAAGACCAGGGCGCGGGCGACCAGGGCCTGATGTTCGGCTACGCCAGCAACGAAACCGACGTGCTGATGCCCGCACCCATCACCTTCTCCCACCAGTTGGTGCAGCGCCAGGCCGAAGCCCGCAAATCCGGCCTGCTGCCGTGGTTGCGCCCGGATGCCAAATCCCAGGTCACCTGCCGCTATGAAGGCGGCAAGGTGGTGGGCATTGACGCGGTGGTGCTGTCGACCCAGCACAACCCGGAAGTTTCCTACAAAGACCTGCGCGAAGGCGTGATGGAACTGATCGTCAAGCACGTGCTGCCAGCCGAACTGCTGCACAAAGACACCCAGTTCCACATCAACCCTACCGGCCAGTTCATCATCGGCGGCCCGGTGGGCGACTGCGGCCTGACCGGGCGCAAGATCATCGTCGACACCTACGGCGGCATGGCCCGCCACGGCGGCGGCGCGTTCTCCGGCAAAGACCCATCCAAGGTAGACCGCTCGGCAGCCTACGCCGGTCGCTACGTGGCCAAGAACATCGTCGCCGCCGGCCTGGCCGAGCGCTGTGAGATCCAGGTGTCCTACGCCATTGGCGTGGCGCAACCGACCTCGATCTCGCTGAACACCTTCGGCACCGGCAAGATCAGCGATGACAAGATCATCAAACTGGTGCGCGAAGTGTTCGACCTGCGCCCCTACGCGATCACCAAGATGCTCGACCTGCTGCACCCGATGTACCAGGCGACCGCGGCCTACGGCCACTTCGGCCGCACCCCGGAGCAAAAGACCGTGGGCGAAGACACCTTCACCACCTTCACCTGGGAAAAAACCGACCGCGCCAACGACCTGCGCACCGCCGCCGGCCTGTAAACGCCGTTTCGCTGCACCGAAAACCCCGCCCGGCATGCCGCGCGGGGTTTTTTAATGGCTAAACGACATGTCTCACTTGCAGGCCCAATGATGGCCCAATAGAATCCGCGCCAACTCGGATCCTTATTCCATTTGGATATTGCGACGCGCTTATCCGAGATCATTTGTGCGCGCGCGATCGAACATTGAGGTTTTTCATGCGTATTTCCTTGCTCGCTCCTGCTGCTGCCCTGTTCGCGCTGTTCTCCCTGCCTGCACAAGCCGTGGACCTGGGCTCGCTGACCTCGAAAGTGACCGGCCACATCGGCGTTGCCGACGGCAACTGCAAAGAGAAAACCGCCGAACTGCAAGCCAAGTTCGACGAAGCCGAAGCCAGCGGCAACACCCTTAAGGCCGCCGGTTACAAGGCTGCCCTGGAGCAAGCCAACAAAGGCTGCAAAGTGGTCGGCGACAAGACCGCAGAAGCCAACCAGAAGGTTGACGGCGTCACGCAAGAAACCCAGGCCAAAGCTGACAAGAGCGGCGTTAGCGCCCTCGGCGGCCTGCTGAAGTAAGCCGACATACGCTGCAAAAAAAGCCCCGCTCCGTGCGGGGCTTTTTTGTGGGCGACGGGTCTAGGCTTCAGGCTCCCCCAAGCCGAGCAAGGATGCTCACCATGCCTCGCCCCCTGCGGTTTTGCGCCAGCCTGGCGCTCGCCTTTTTTTGCCTGCCAGCCCTTGCCGACTGCCCGTCCTGGACGCCCCAACAGGCCCGGGAACAGATCGGCGCCCTGCAAACGCAAATCGCCCACTGGGACGACAGCTACCACCGCCAGGGCCAGGCGCTGGTAGCCGACGAACTCTACGACCAGAGCCGCATCCGCCTCGACCAATGGCGTCGCTGCTTCCCCGCCCCCGCCGACATTCCCACCCACCCACTGCGCACGGCGGGCGGCCCGGTGGCGCACCCCATCGCCCATACCGGGCTGGACAAGCTCAACGACGCCGAAGCCGTGCGCGCCTGGTTGCACCCGCGCGATGACGTCTGGGTGCAACCCAAGGTCGATGGCGTGGCGGTCACCCTGATCTACCGCCAGGGCCTGCTCCAGCAGGCCATCAGCCGTGGCGACGGCAACACCGGCCAGGACTGGACCGCCAACGCCTTGCAGGTTGCGGCCATCCCCCGGCAACTGCCCAAGGACATAGACCTGCTGCTGCAAGGCGAACTCTACTGGCGCCTCGACGCACACGTGCAGGCCAAGGCCGGCAGCCGCAACGCCCGCGGCCGCGTGGCCGGGTTGATGGCGCGCAAAACCCTGGGCGCCGACGAGGCCAGCGGTATCGGCCTGTTTGTCTGGGACTGGCCCCAAGGCCCCGCCACCCTGCCCGAGCGCTTGGCCGGCCTGGCGCAACTGGGTTTCACCGATAGCGTCGAATACAGCCAACCCATCAAGGATTTTGCCCAGGCCCGGCAATGGCGCGAGCATTGGTATCGCACAGCCTTGCCCTTCGCCAGCGATGGCGTGGTGCTGCGCCAGAGCCGGCGCCCGCCCGCCGAGCGCTGGCAGGCCAGCAGCCCGTTCTGGAGCGTGGCCTGGAAATACCCCTTCGCCCAGGCCCTGGCCGAAGTGCGTAAGGTCAACTTCAAGGTCGGGCGCACCGGGCGCATCACCCCGGTGCTGGAACTGACCCCGGTGCTGCTCGACGACCGCCAGATCAAACGGGTCAGCGCCGGCTCCCTCGCGCGCTGGCAAGCCCTGGACATCCGCCCCGGCGACCATGTGGCCATCAGCCTGGCGGGGCTGACCATCCCGCGCCTGGACAACGTGCTGTGGCGCAACCCGCAACGGCTAGCCCTGCCGGTGCCCGACCCGCAGGCCTTCCACGCCCTCAGCTGCTGGCAACCTAGCGCGGGGTGCGAAAGCCAGTTCCTGGCTCGTTTGACCTGGCTCAGTGGCAAACAAGGCTTGGGCCTGGCGCATGTCGGCCCGGGGACTTGGGAGAAATTGCTGGCGGCCGGGCGAATCGGCCACCTGCTCGATTGGTTGACCCTCGACGCCCAAGAGCTTGCTAACATTGCCGGCTTCGGCGCACGTAGCAGCACGCGCCTGCTCAACAGTTTCCACAGTGCCCGGCAACGCCCGTTCGAACGCTGGCTCAAGGCTTTGGGCATGCCGCCGACCGCTGGCGCCAACCTGCCCCGGCAATGGCAGGCCCTGGCCAGCCGCGAGGCCGAACAGTGGCAGGCCGAGCCGGGCATCGGCCCGGGGCGCGCGGCGCAACTGAGCGCTTTTTTTCGCGACCCGCAGGTCCTGGCCCTGGCCGAACATTTACGTATGGCCGGCGTTGAAGGCTTCTAGACGCCGGATTGAACCCGCATCCGCCAACCGGCTCCAATCGCCATTGGCAGACGACCAGACTATTTTTTGTACGGAGCTTTTATGAAATTTCTTGCACCGCTCGCCCTTATCACGCTTTGCAGCCTGTCCACCCCGCTGCTGGCCGCTGAACCCGCCCAGGAACTCACGGGCTGCGCCGCCAAGCGCCAGTCCATCGCCACCCAGATCGAACACGCCAAGGCCCACGGCAACAGCGACCAGCTCGCCGGCCTGGAAAAAGCCCTGAGCGAAGTGACCGCCCACTGCACCGACGCCTCGCTGAAAAAGGAACGGGAAAACAAAGTGCTGGAAGCCAAGCACGAAGTCAGTCGCCGTCAGGGCGACCTGGACAAGGCGATGAAGAAGGGCGACCCGGAGAAGATCAACAAGCTCAAGGACAAACTGGCCAAGTCACGTAAGGAACTGCAAGAAGCGGTGGAAGAGCTGGATAAATAAACCGCCGCCCCGTAGCAAGCGGGCTTGCCCACTTGCTACGGGCAGCACTCAATGATCGCGGAATTCCTTATGGCACGCGCTGCACGCGTCTTCGACCCGTTGCACCGCCGGTGCCAGGTTGCTGACCTTGTAGGGCTGGATCTTGCTGGCGATCACCAATTGGCCGGTGGCCGCTTCCAGTTCGCGGGCGATTTCCTGGAAGCGCGCCTGTTTTTTCCAGACATCGTCCGTGGCACTGGTGTGGTCTTGCTCACGCACCTGCGGGAAGTGCTTCCACGGCTCGTGGGCCAAGGCGTCGAGTTTCACCGCGCCGTCGGCAAACCGCTGGCCGTCAAAAGGAATGCGCCCACGTAGCATGCCGCCCAGGTCTTCGCCGGTCTTGAGCATCTGCTTGAAGATGGCCTTGCGCTGGCCCAAAGGCGAGTTCGGATCGACACCGCCACAGGCGGCCAGGGCCAGGCAGGCCAGCAATACAACGGAAATTCGTTTAAGAGTCATGGTGGCTTCAGGTCACGGAAAACGGCGGCCAGTATCCTCGCCTCGCCCGCAAAGACCAATAGCCCTATTAACAATGAGGGTTGCCCGCAGGCCTGATGCCTGTGCCCAACCCACCAAGGACATCGTGCATGAACCCAAGATTCAACCGCCGTCGCCTGGCCTGGACGCTGCCCCTGCTGGCGGCGCTGCTGGCCGGCTGCAACGGCGGCGACAGCACCCAACCCGAACCCCACGCCCTCGCCACCTACGCTAGTGCCTCCTGGGATGCCCTGCCCGCCGTGGCCGATAACGACCTGCTGGCCGGCTTCGGTGCCTGGCGCAGTGCTTGCACCCGCCTCAAGGCCGACCCGGTGTGGGGCGGCACCTGCCTGGCGGCCGCCGACCTGCCCCAGACCCCGGCGGCCATCCGCGCCTTCCTCAAGGAGCATTTGCAGGTCTATGGCCTGCGCTCCGGCGAGGGCAGCGACAAAGGCCTGATTACCGGCTACTACGAACCGGTCTACCCCGGCAGCCTGACCCGCACCGACAGCGCCCACGTGCCCGTTTACGGCGTGCCCGAGGACATGATCGTGGTCGCGCTGGACAGCCTCTACCCCGAACTCAAGGGCAAACGCCTGCGCGGCCGGCTCGAAGGGCGGGTGCTCAAGCCCTACGACGACTCCGCCAGCATCGAGGCCAAGGGTGTGAAAGCGCCGGTGATCGCCTGGCTGACCGACCCGATGGACCTGCAATTCCTGCAAATCCAGGGCTCGGGCCGGGTGCAACTCGAAGATGGCCGGCAACTGCGCATCGGCTACGCCGACCAGAACGGCCACCCGTACCGGCCCATCGGCCGTTGGCTGGTGGAACAGGGCGAGTTGAAAAAGGAGGAGGTCACCATGGGCACCATCAGTGCCTGGGCCAAGGCCAACCCAACGCGCATCCCCGAGCTGCTGGCGAGCAACCCCAGTTATGTGTTCTTCAACCGCAACCCGGACAGCAACGAGGGCCCGCGCGGCTCGTTGAACGTACCGCTGACCTCCGGCTACAGCGTGGCAGTGGACCGTAAGGTGATCCCGCTGGGCAGCCTGTTGTGGCTGTCCACCACCCGCCCCGACGGCACCGCGCTGGTACGCCCGGTCGCGGCCCAGGACACCGGTGGCGCCATCACCGGCGAAGTGCGCGCCGACCTGTTCTGGGGCACAGGCGACGCCGCCGGGCACCTGGCCGGCGACATGAAGCAGCAAGGGCAGATCTGGATGCTCTGGCCCAAGGGCCTCGCGTTACCGGATGTGCCGCAAAAGCCTTGAGGTTTTGTGAGAGCAGGCTTGTGGGGGAGCGGGCCGGGCTGCGCTCCGCTTACCCGCCCGCCTCACATCGAGACGAAAAAGAAACTCGCCACCAGCCCCATGTTCACGAACCACATCAGCGAGCGCAGGGTCGCCCAGTCGGCCAGGTAGCAGATCAGGAACAGCAGGCGCGTGGTGATGAACAGCACCGCCAGCACGTTGATCGTCACCAGGTCGGCGTTGCCGGCGAGGTGGGCGATTATCACGGCGGCGGCGAAGGCCGGGGTGATTTCAAAGCTGTTGAGTTCGGCGTTGTGGGCGCGTTTGCCCAGCCCTTGCGCCTTGCCCATGAAGGCCCGGGGGTCATGGTTGTCCCGCAGGCCATACTTGCCGCTGACCTTGGCCACGGCCGTACCCAGGTAGGGCAGGAAAATCGCAATCAGCACACACCAAAAAGCCACAGTCATCACACATACCCTTGTTTAGTTTTTGTTTAGATCCGGTTTAGAGCTTCATCACCAACAGGCCAATCAACACCAGCCCACACGCTAAGAGCCGCGGCCGGCCGAAAGGTTCTTTGAGGTAGCGCATACCGAACAGCACCACCAGAATCACACTGATTTCCCTCAGCGCCGCCGCCTCGGCAATCGAGCCTAGCTGCATCGCCCACAACACCAGGGCATAGCTCAACAGCACGCAGAACCCCACGCTCAAACCCAGCCGCCATTGCTCGCGCCAAAACAGGGTGAACGCCGCCCGCTTGGCCACCAGCGCCAGCACCGGATAGGGCCAGGCACTGAGCAGTGTCACCCACACCAGGTAATCGAGCGGGTGGGACCAGCGGCGCAACGCCTGGCCGTCGATGTAGGTGTAGCCACCGATGCACAGGCCGATCAGCGCCACCACCGGCAGCATCGACCAGGGCAAGCGCTCCCCGCCACCGCCCTGCCACAGCAGGCAGAGCATGCCGAGGGGGATCAGGAGGATGCCGATGATCTGCTGGGTTGTCAGCACTTCGCCAGCAAAGAACAGGGTCAGGGCCAGCACCACCAGGGGCGACAAACCGCGCATCAGCGGGTAGACCAGCCCCAGGTCGCCGACGCGGTAGGCCTGGATCAGCAAATAGCGATACAGCAGCTCAAGGGCCGCCGAGGCGAAGATCCACGGCCACAGTTCGGCCGGCGGCCAGTCCACGGCGCCGAAGGCGAACATAAGCGCCACGAACAGCATGGCCACGCTGTCCATGCAGGCGATCACCAGCAAGCGTTCGGCGCTGAATTTAATCAGGGTGTTCCAGGCTGCATGCAGCAGCGCGGCGACCAATACCAGGGTGGTTGCCAGCACGGTGTGCTCCTTGTCCGGTTTTGCAGAATCGTTTCACCACGTTTCAGCAGCCCTGTTTATACTGGCCACCGCCACGCCCCATTCAGTTGCGCACACACCCATTCCAATAAAGGCCCGCCACCGCCGCGCCCCGCGCGAACCGGAGCTGGCCGGCGTATGCCTGATTAAAGCGTCAAGACTACAGACAGAGACCTTGCGCATGCCACTTGCTTTGCTTGCACTGGCCGTTGCCGCTTTCGGCATCGGTACGACTGAATTCGTCATCATGGGCCTGCTGCCCGACGTCGCCCGCGACCTGGGGGTGAGCATCCCCGATGCGGGCCTGCTGATTACCGGCTACGCCCTGGGCGTGGTGTTCGGCGCGCCGATCCTGGCCATCGGCACCGCCAACATGCCGCGCAAAGCCACGCTCCTGGGCATGACCCTGATGTTCATCCTGGGCAATATCCTCTGCGCCCTGGCGCCGAACTACGCCACGCTGATGGCCGCGCGGGTGGTCACGGCGCTGTGCCACGGGGCGTTTTTCGGCATTGGCTCGGTGGTGGCCGCAGGCCTGGTGGCGCCGAACAAGCGAGCCCAGGCGATTGCCCTGATGTTCACTGGCCTGACCCTGGCCAATGTGCTCGGCGTGCCGCTGGGCACGGCGCTGGGCCAGTACGCCGGGTGGCGCTCGACGTTTTGGGCGGTGGCGGTAATCGGCGTGATCGCCGCCCTCGCCCAATGGCGCTGGCTACCCCGTGCCATCACTCTGGACAAAGCCAACCTGGCCACTGAGTTCAAGGTGCTGGGCAAGGTCAACGTGCTGCTGGCGTTGGGCATGAGCGTGCTGGCGTCCACCAGCCTGTTCAGCGTGTTCACCTACATCGCGCCGATCCTGCAAGACATCACCGGCGTCAGCCCCCACGGCGTGACCGTCATGCTGCTGTTGTTCGGCGTCGGCCTGACGGCGGGCAGCATGCTCGGCGGGCGCCTGGCCGACAGCCGCTTGCTGCCGTCTCTGGTGGGCATGGCGCTGGCGGTGGTGCTGGTATTGGCGGCATTCACCCAGACCAGCCAATCGCTGATCCCGGCGGCCATCACCCTGGTGCTGTGGGGGATTTTTGCCTTCGCCCTGTGCCCGATCCTGCAACTGCTCATCATCGACCAGGCCCACGAAGCCCCAAACCTGGGCTCGACCCTGAACCAAAGCGCCTTCAACCTGGGCAATGCGGCGGGTGCCTGGATTGGCGGCCTGGTGGTGGCCAGCGGCGCCGACCTGGCCGACCTGCCGTGGACCGGCGCCCTGGTCAGCGGCTTGACCGTGCTGGCGGCGTTGTACTTTATCTACCGCCAGCGCGGCGCCGAGCGGGTGGCGGCGGCCGGCTGACTGCCGAGCCAAAACCTTCTGTGGGAACGAGCCTGCCCGTCGATATCGGGTGACTGACACGGCGCTATCGCGAGCAGGCTCGCTCCCACAAGGGCTGTTCGCAGGCCTACCTCAACCAGCAAATCGCCCTACAGCGTCTGGACGATGATCTGGCTCTTGAGGTCGTTGACCATCGCGTCCACCGTCGGCTTCATGGCTTTGAAGTCCTCGGCGCTGCACACCGCACTGGGGTGGGTGAAGGCGAAGCGGCGCTTGACCACCACGGCGTTGGCCTCACGGGTGTAGGTGGCGCTGTAGTCGAAACTGGCGGTGCGCAGGCTCACCGGTTTTGGCGCGGCGAGGACGCTGACTTCCTTGGGGAACTCAAAACGCGCCTGCTCCTCGGTCACCCCGCCAATGCAACCGAAAGCCTGGGTACGCTCGGGTTCCATGATGAAACCAAACACGTTCTGCGCGATGCCGCCGGCAAAGCTGCTCAGGGTCGGCACGCCGATGGGCCCGGGCAGGGTGACCAGGTTTTCGGTACGCCCGGCCATCTTGATTTCGTAGCTGTTGGCGGTGCCTTCGAGGTTGCCGGCGTCGAGCTTGCCGCTGGCGCTTTGGCCGTAGGAGGCGAGGATTTGCTGGATCAGCAGGTCGCGGTCAGCCGGTTTCATCGACTTGATGCCAAAACGGTTCAGTTCCGCCGCCCAGCCATTGACGTTGGAGGCGTGGGTGAAATCCGCCGCCCCCGTGGACGTAACCTTGAACACCGTGGTGTTTTGCACCAGGCCATCCTGGGTCGCGGGGGTGTGGCCCAGGGTGCCGCTTTTGCTCAGCACCACGGTTTTGTCCAGCACCGGCGCCGGCAAAAAGCCTGCCGAGATGCCTTCGGCGGTGGAGTCCAGGTACAGGTCCAGGCTCGGCACGTAGGTGATGGCGTGGTTGAGCACGCCCAGGGTCGGCACCTTGGCCAAGGTGTAGGCGTTGCCCAGGTTGACCAGGGCCGGCGTACTGTCGATACCGGCCGCGGCCAGCAAGGCTTCGAGCAAAGCGACGTGGTCTTTGCAGTCGCCATAGCGATTGGCCAGGATGGTCTTGGCCGAATGCGGCACCACACCGCCAGCGCCCATGTACACGGCAACGTAGCGGATGTTCTTGCGCACCCAGTCGCTCAGGGCCAGGGCCTTGGCGCGGGGGCTATCCAGCTTGGCGGTGAGGGAGGCGGCCAGTTCGCGGATCTCGGCGGTCTGCTCGACCTTGGCCCGCGCGTCGTAGGCCTTGGCGAACGCAGCGAAGTCACTGAAGGTGGATACCGCCAGGAACTGGCCGTAGTCGAGGTACGACACCGCGCCCTGCTCGATGCGCGCCTTGTCGGCGGGCACATAGTCCCAGCGATAGACCTTGCGCCCCGGCGCCGCCGCAGGCGTGGACGCGGTAAAGCCGCGGGCATCGGCGTGCAGCGGCATATCCGCCGGCAGGTCGTAGATCAGGCTGAACGCTTGGGTGGGGTGGAAGGCTGGGAACGACAGGTCTTCAAACTGGCCCGGGAACAGTGCCGTGGTGCGGTTTTTCTTGTACTGCAACACCAGGCGATCGCCCACCGCCACTTCGGGGAAGATCACCACTTTGACCCGGGTGTCCTGGAACATCGGCGCGCCGGAAGAAGCCTGCTCCTGCTGCTCCTTGATCTGCTCGGCCAGCACCGGCACTTTGCGCCCGTCGGGTTTTTGCGTGTACGCCTGCACCACGTCGAGGGTTTCCAGGGTGCGGTTGTAGCTCAGCGACCGTTGCGCCTGTTCCTTGATCGCTCGCTCTTCGTTGATGAGCAGTACGGTTTCGGCGCTGACCACAAAGCTGCCGTCGGCATTAATCACGTTGCTCTGGGTTTCTTTCTCGATGGTCACCGAGCGGTCGGTGCCGTCATCGCGGGCGTGGGCCGTGCCCAGGCTCAGGGCCAGGACGACCAACGCGGCGAAAAGGCGCGCCGGGGAAAAAGCTGAAAACTGCATAAAGGTCCGTCTTCTCTAAATGGGAAACGTTCGCAATATACAGCATGAAACTGGCCATCATTTACCCATCACCGAAAAAAAACCATTTCCCCTCAACTACCTACGCCTTGGGCACGGTGGCTTCGCTGCGGATTTGCGCATGGCTGAGCAAGGCAAAGATGAAGCTGCCGCCAATGATGTTGCCCGCCAGCGTCGGCCCGGCGAAGCCCAGCCAGAAGTCCTTCCAGCCCAGTTCCCCGGCGAACACCAGGTACGACACCTCCGCCGAGCCGACGACGATGTGGGTGAAATCCCCCAGGGCCATCAGGTAGGTGATGAGGATGATGATCCACATCTTGGCGCTCTCCATGGACGGGATCATCCACACCATAGTGGCGATCATCCACCCGGAAATAATGCCCTTGGCGAACATCTGGCCGGTGTGGTTTTCCATGACCTTGCGCCCGATTTCCAGGAAGGCCAGGTCGGTTTTGCTGTCGAAGATCGGCAAGTGCAGCATCACGTAGGCCACCAGCAAGGTGCCGCACAGGTTACCCACCAGCACCACGGACCACAGGCGGATCAAGCGGGCGAAGTTGTTCAGCGACGGCTTGGTCATCACCGGCAGCACGGCAGTCAGGGTGTTTTCGGTGAACAGTTGCTGGCGCGCCAGGATCACCGCGAGAAACCCCGCGCAATAGCCGAAACTGGCGATCACCTTGAAGCCCTCGCCGTCCGGCAGGCGCGAGTTGAGCAAGCCCATCGCCATCAGCGACAGGCCCATGGTCAACCCCGCCGCCAGCGCCGACCACCAGAGCGCGGCGATGCTGCGCTCCAGCTCCTGCTCGCCCTGGGCGCGGATGATTTCGTGCAACACCGCCGCGCGGGGCGGCTGGTTTTTGTCGACTTCGTGCTGCTCGCGGGCCGACAGATTGGGGGTCTTGCCGTCGTTTGGCGTGGCCATGGTATTCCTGGGGCGAAGGGGGGCGTACAGGTACGACCTCCCGCGCCGCAGGCTGTTCGGTGGTGCCGTGCAATCAGGGCAAAGTCTCCTGGGGGAAGAACAACCCCTGCGCCGCCTCATGGTCGAGGGTGGTGCGCAGCACGTTGAGCACCTGTTCGTCGTTTCGGGCGTTACGGATTTGCTGGTCGAAGGTTTCGGAGTGGCGTACGTAGCGCTTCAGATGCGCCCGGGTAAAGCCCAGGCCCCGGCTGTCGGTGCGCTGAGGGGCATAGTGAAAATGGGCGAACCAGAGAATCTCCACCGCCGTGGGCGGCGCACCCACCGCCGGCACCTTACTGATGTAGAAGCTGCGAAACAGCGGCGGCGTGCCGGCGCCCGGCTCGCGCCCGGTGGCCAGCACTTCCTTGATTTCCACTACGCCCTCGTTCAGCAATTGGCGCACCCCGGCAGGGGTCGGGTCGCGGGCCAGAATCATGCGCTGCGCCACTTCGCGGCTCTTGTCGCTCAACTGCCGTGCCACACCATCCATCTGGTTCATCAGGCTGACGTCCAGCACATCGCGGTCCTCGAACAGTTGGTAAAAAATCCGCAGTTCATCGGCCATGATTTCTGCCTCGGCCTGTAGCAACTGCACCGAGACCAATGGGTTGCTCTCCAGATTCGCCAGGTCGGCCAGACGCGCCTCGCCGCGGCGCAGCACGCGCAAGGCATTCATGTAGCGCATCAGGGCTTGGCTGGGGCGCTCCACCGTCGGGGCCACCAAGTCCCAATGGATGTTTTGTTCAGAGATCGTTTTTCTCAACCCGGCGTAAGCCGCACCGGTATAGGGGTCGATGAACTGCACAAAGCCATCCAGCGAAAACGTGAGCGAGCCGTCGTGACCCTCCAGCTCCGCGACACCCTCACGGCCCGTGCCCGGCTCGTTGCCGTTTTCCGGCTCACTGGCGGTGCTGCTACTGCTGCTACTGCTGGATGCGATGCGCTCACCCTTGACGGCTATCAGCAAGCCCAGGCGTTCATGGCGGATCAGCAACCGGTGCTCGCCCACCTCATCACTCTGCATGGCCGATGCCGGCGCGGTGGCCGCTCGGGCGTAATGCTCCAGGGTTTCGCCAACGATGTCCTGGCGCACGCCCAAGAGGAAAGCGCGGTATTCACTCAAGGCCGGTTGATCGACAAAACCGTTGAGTTCGCCCTCCAGCCTGTGCAAGCGCACATGTTCCCAGGCCAGGGCATCAATCACGTCGTTCAATACCCGGGCGCGGGTTTCCAGGCCCAGGGCCGGGGCGTCGAACAGCTCGCGGTACGTGGCCAGTTTCATCCGGCAATACAGGTTGGCCTGGGTCAGCAGGGCCAGGCCTTCGCGCTGATGGGGCGCGACCTGGGTCTTGAGGCACAGCAGCACCCGCGGGCGCAGGGACGCTTCCTGCCAGCGCGCGATCGCGGCCTTGCCCTTGAACTCGGGCGTGTCCAGGCGCGCCACATTGACATCGCCCGCCACCGCTTCCTTGAGCATCAGGGCGAAGGTTTGCTGCTCTTCCCGGCAAAGGGTTATCGCCTCGTCATGCAGGGCGACGATTTGGCCCAGGGTGGTGCGAAATTCCAGCGAGGGGTTGCGCTTGGCCACCTCCCCCAGGTTGAGGAAATAGCTGTGGCTGGGCGCCCCCGCCAAACGCTCGCAGATCAAATGGCGTTTTTGCTCCAGCAGGCGCACCTGGACGCGCAGGCAGTCCACCCGCCCAGCCATCAGCGCGCTGCGGGTCTTGGCATAGTGGCGCACTACCTCGAAGCGCCGCCGCTGTTCCAAGAGGTCCAGCAGTTCGCGCGACTGTTCGCCCTGCACCAGCGCCTTGGCCTGCTCGATCTCGATGCGTTTGAGGCGATTGTCAAAGCCGTTTTCCGCCAGGACCCTGGCGACCAAACCCGCCTCCAGGTGCTCGCGAGCCTCGAAGGCCCGGTACAGGCTGGTGAAACGCTCCTTGAGCGTGATCTGGGCCTGGCTCACCTGCCCTTGCAGGCCCAGGCTGCCGCCGGCCAGGCGCAGGCGCAGGTCCAGCACCCACTGGCCGTTGCCCTGGGGCTTGAGCCACGGCCCTGGGCGAGCGTCGGTTGCTTGCACGCGCACCCCGTCGGGCTGCCTCGTGACCGGGAACCAGCCATCGGCCAGGTTCGCGTACAGGCCAGTGGCGTTCTGATAGAGCCCGGCCAGTGTGCCCGCGCTGAGCCGTTGGGCGCCTTGCGGCGCGGGCACGGCAAAGCTTTTGAGGTCTGCCTCCTGGGCCGGGGTCAACCGGGTGGAGGTGAACACGAAGCCATAATCGATCGGCACCGTGGCCGTGAGGCTGGCGTTCTGGGCTCGGGCCTCAGGCAATGGTTTGAGCGCCACGGCGGCTTCTTCGGCAGCGGGCACGGTCAACGCCTCGTCTACCTTCACGCGTTCCAGGCGTGCGCTGCTGATTTCGGTGCGGGAGTAGTGCATCAACACCAGCGCCATGTTCAAGAAGAACCCGGCCATCACCGCGCTCTTGTCCTGCGTCGGGTTGTTGTGGGCGGCGTTGATCTGCCCTTGCACATCCCAGGCCACCAGCATCCAGCCCACCACGGCGGCGGGGCCAGTGACGAACGACAGCACGCTGTTCAAGCCCAGGGCCAAGCCCTCCAGGCGTCGCGCCCAGAGGTTCTCGCTGTTGGACACCGATTGGCGGTCCGCCAGCTCCAGGGTGGCGCGTACCTGGCTGTGGTAGAGGTGAGCGAGGTAGTCGCCCGAGACCTCATCGCGGCTCAGTAGCGCCGGCTTGCTGAACATGGCGTCGAACAGCATCGCCAGGCCATCGATGCTCTTGAAGTGCGGCACGTTGAACCCTTCCCCCTGGTACACCGTGCGCGCTTCGCGGCTCATCCAGGCCAGCACCTGCTGCTGCAACGTTCCCGGTTGCTTTATGGCCTCGAACAGCGCCTCGTGCGAGCTGAACTCCAGCAGTTTCTCCTCGCTCATGGGCCGGTAGAGCAGGTGCGGGCCTTGCTCGAAGTCCTTGGGCCCGATCACGAACATGTTCAGCACGTTGTCCGGGCTGACATCGGCGCCCGTGCGAAAGCCAAGCGGGCGCAGCACGATGGCCTGGTCGCCGACATAACGCTGTTCCGGCGTCTCCCTGACCACCGCCGCCACGCAGTCGTAGCCCTTGCGCGTCACCCCGCCATGGCCGCGACACAGGGCTTGGAGGGCGACCATGGGCAACTCGATGCGCAACTGCTCGGCAAAGTGCTGGCTACGCCAGGCTACCTCGGCTTGATCGTCGCGCAGCTTGGCGCTGACCAGCTCCGGGTAGGTGCGGCCGATGTCGGCGTCGGTCACCAGTTTTTTGATTGCCTGGGCGTTCATCCATGCCGGCGGCGGGCTGCCGTCGCGCAACTGCACGCTGATGGCATCGCCCGGCAGCGCCGCGAGGTTCTCCAGGGCGACTTCGAGCAGCGTGGTGATGACCTTCACCGGGAAGCCGCCCGCCGCCGACGCGCCGCGCACCGTGTGGATGGTGAGCTGCACGTCATCGGGCTGGACGTCACTGGCCTGGGGATACTGCGCGACCAAGCGTTCACGGGTGAAATCGAGAATCGTCGGCACGCCCTCGTTGAAAAACTTCCAGCCCGCACGTGCGGTCAGTTCAGCCATTTGGCGCATCTGTTGGCTGAACAGGCTGCGCAAATCCCGGTCGACCTGCTTGAGCCACGACGGTAAGGCACTGTAGAGACGTTGCAGGTCGTGGTTATCGGCCAGTTGCAGGCTGTCGAAATCGCCTGTGATCCAAGAATGCGCACCCTTGAGCGCAGCACTGCCCCAGAAGGGAAACTGCCGGCCATAGTTGGCCAGCTGCCCCAGGTCGGCCAGTTGCTTGGCCAGGAAGGTCAGGGCAAAGCTGTCGAAAATATTGGCTCCGGGTTCGTACAGGCGCCATTGCATCGCTTTCCCCGGCCGCAGGCCCGTCAACCACCTGGGCAGCGCCGCGCCCAAGGCTGCGCGGGAGTCGAACACCTCGACCCCCGCGCCCAGGGTGAACAGCAACACGTGCTCGCCCGAAGCCTTGGGCGCGATCAGCACCATGCCCCGCAGCAGCTCCAGATGGGGGCTGCCCTCCTCGCCCCACTGGTCGACCAGGTAGGCGCGCACGCCGGATTGGCGCAGGTTGTTGTCCGCCACCTGCACCACGTCACTGACCATCTGCTGCTGGTCGACATCCAGCGTGGCGGTTTGTGCGGCCACGTCCCTGAAACCGTCCTTGAGCAGCCCCGCCAAGGCCTCGAAACGGCTTTTAGCCTGGTACGAAAGGCTCGTCCAATCCTCGATCAAGGCGCTCTGGCAGGTGCGTAGCAACTGCGCGCCACGGGCGTTGATCGCGGTTTCGGCGTCGAAGGGCTTGAGGGCGCCGGCCCGTGGCGGATGGCGGGCAGGCTCGTCGGTGATGACCTCACCATTACCGAAATCGACGTGTTTATCGTCGACGAAACGTTGGATCAACACCTCCACCAGCGGCGTGTGGGCGGCCGGTAGGGCCGTGATGACCTTGTTCTCATAGTGATAGCGCGGGGTCAGCAGCACGGGGAGTTGGTCGGTGATGTCCAGGTTCGGGTAGCTATCGAGCAGGCTGCGGCGCAGGTCCCGGGCGACAGCCTGGACCAGGGTCGAGCGCTCGGCGAACAGCGTCTGGATCTTCACGGCCAGGGCCGCCAGGGGCACGTAGTGGGACGGGCCGTTAGGTGTCAGGGCCATGATCGCCTCCTAGTAAAAGGTGCGGGCCCTGGACGCGGTATGGGTCAGTCAGCCCGTCGCCAAGCCTGGCGGGCGACGGGGTGGTAACGGTGGTAGCGGGGTATCGCGTGGCCGGTTACTCGCCGATGCCTTCGGCGCTGAACTGATCCTTCACGTATTTGATTTCGGTGCGCCCGTGGGGCGCGGGCAGGCCGTCTTCACCGAGGTTGACGAAGACCATTTTTTCCACGGTGAGGATACTTTTGCGGGTGATCTTGTTGCGCACTTCACAGGTCAGGGTGATGGAGGTGCGGCCGAATTCGGTGGCAGTGATGCCCAACTCGATGATGTCACCCTGGCGCGAGGCGCTGACGAAGTTGATCTCGGAAATGTACTTGGTGACCACGCGCTGGTTACCCAACTGGACGATGGCGTAGATCGCCGCTTCTTCGTCGATCCAGCGCAGCAGGCTGCCGCCGAACAGCGTGCCGTTGGGGTTGAGGTCTTCGGGTTTGACCCATTTGCGGGTGTGGAAATTCATGGGGGGCTCCGAGGGGGTGGGCAATTTGCGGGGGGGTGTTGCCCTCCCAGCTTCGAGTTTTGAGCGCCAAGCTGCAAGTTAAAAGCGCTCCTGCCCTTACTTGCCGCTTGCAGCTTGCAACTTGCCGCGCAAACCCCGCTATAATCCCCACCGCTTCAAACACGGCAAACGCCGTTTCCCGCCACCTGTCCGAGGGGCGCTGCAGCAGGTTCTACCTGTCAGGCTCGGATGGGGCGTTGTCTGGCCAGGATGATCCGGCCCGGCCTTAAACGCACAACGGCGCCCATTCGCACTCAAAACGAATGGAGGCTCTTCATGAGCGCTGTCAACACGCCTGCAGATTTTACCGACTACAAAGTCGCCGACATGTCCCTGGCTGCCTGGGGCCGTCGCGAAACCATCATCGCCGAATCGGAAATGCCCGCCCTGATGGGCCTGCGCCGCAAATACGCCGGCGAGCAACCGCTCAAGGGCGCGAAGATCCTCGGCTGCATCCACATGACCATCCAGACCGCCGTGCTGATCGAGACCCTGGTTGCCCTGGGCGCCGAAGTCCGCTGGTCGTCGTGCAACATCTTCTCCACCCAGGACCAGGCCGCCGCGTCCATCGCCGCCGCCGGCATCCCGGTGTTCGCCTGGAAAGGCGAGACCGAGCAAGAGTACGAATGGTGCCTGGAGCAGACCATCCTCAAGGATGGCGCGCCATGGGACGCCAACATGATCCTCGACGACGGCGGTGACCTCACCGAGCTGCTGCACAAGAAGTACCCGGCCGTTCTCGAACGCGTCCACGGCGTGACCGAAGAAACCACCACCGGCGTGCATCGCCTACTGGACATGCTGGCCAAGGGCGAGCTGAAAATCCCGGCCATCAACGTCAACGACTCGGTGACCAAGAGCAAGAACGACAACAAGTACGGCTGCCGTCACAGCCTCAACGACGCCATCAAGCGCGGCACCGACCACTTGCTGTCCGGCAAGCAGGCCCTGGTGATCGGCTACGGCGACGTGGGCAAGGGCTCGGCCCAGTCGCTGCGCCAGGAAGGCATGATCGTCAAGGTCTCGGAAGTCGACCCGATCTGCGCCATGCAAGCCTGCATGGACGGTTTCGAGCTGGTTTCGCCGTTCATCGACGGGATCAACACCGGCACTGAAGCGAGCATCGACAAAGCGCTGCTGGGCAAGATCGACCTGATCGTGACCACCACCGGCAACGTCAATGTGTGCGATTCCAACATGCTCAAGGCCCTGAAAAAGCGCGCCGTGGTGTGCAACATCGGCCACTTCGACAACGAAATCGACACCGCTTTCATGCGTAAGAACTGGGCGTGGGAAGAAGTGAAGCCGCAGGTGCACAAGATCCACCGCACCGGCCCTGGCGATTTCGACGCGCAGAACGACGACTACCTGATCCTGCTGGCCGAAGGCCGCCTGGTGAACCTGGGCAACGCCACCGGCCACCCGAGCCGCATCATGGACGGCTCGTTCGCCAACCAGGTACTGGCGCAGATCTTCCTGTTCGGCCAGAAATACGCCGACCTGTCGCCGGCCCAGAAAGCCGAGCGCCTGACCGTTGAAGTGCTGCCGAAAAAACTCGACGAAGAAGTGGCCCTGGAAATGGTCCGCGGTTTCGGCGGCGTCGTGACCCAACTGACCAAGACCCAGGCCGACTACATCGGCGTGACGGTCGAAGGCCCGTTCAAGCCGCACGCCTACCGGTACTGACAGCAGCGGCAAGCGGCAAGCTTCAAGCGGCAAGTAAAGGCGATGCGTTTACTGGTGGCTTGAAGCTTGTGGCTTGCTACTTCATCGCTCATTGAGCAGCTACAAGCGGTGAGCTTCAAGCCACAAGACCCGGCGCCCCGCCCTCTTGCCGCTTAAAGCTTGCAGCTTTTGGCTGGAGATTCCGACATGTCCCAAGACCGTCGCTACAGCTTCGAGTTCTTTCCGACCAAGACCGATGCCGGGCACGAAAAACTGCTCGCCACCGCCCGTCAACTGGCCGGCTACAACCCCGACTTCTTCTCCTGCACCTACGGTGCCGGGGGTTCGACCCGCGACCGCACGATCAACACCGTGCTGCAGCTGGAAAGTGAAGTAAAAATCCCTGCTGCGCCGCACCTGTCCTGCGTCGGCGACAGCAAGGCCGACCTGCGTGGCCTGCTGGCCCAGTACCAGGAAGCGGGCATCAAGCGCATCGTCGCCCTGCGCGGCGACCTGCCGTCAGGCATGGGCATCGCCAGCGGCGAGTTGCGCTACGCCAATGACCTGGTGAGCTTCATCCGCGAAGAAAGCGGCGATCACTTCCACATCGAAGTGGCGGCTTACCCGGAGATGCACCCACAAGCGCGTAATTTCGAAGACGATCTCGTCAACTTCGTGCGCAAGGCCAACGCCGGCGCCGACAGTGCCATCACTCAGTACTTCTTCAACGCCGACAGCTACTTCTACTTCGTCGAGCGGGTACGGGCGATGGGCGTGAACATCCCGATCGTGCCCGGCATCATGCCGATCACCAACTACAGCAAGCTGGCGCGCTTCTCCGACGCCTGCGGGGCAGAAATCCCACGCTGGGTGCGCAAGCAACTGGAAGCCTACGGCGATGACGTCAAGAGCATCCAGGCCTTCGGCGAAGAGGTCATCACCCAGATGTGCGAACGCCTGCTGCAAGGCGGCGCACCAGGGCTGCACTTCTACACCCTCAACCAGGCCGAACCGAGCCTGGCGGTATGGAACAACCTCAAGCTGCCACGGTAAGGTCAGCTGCAAGTTACAAGCTGTAAGCAGCAAGCTCTTGCAGCTTGTCGCTTACAGCTCGCAGCTGCTTTCTGGCTCTTTGCCATATCTCGTCGTAATCTCAAGGCATGCCCGTGATTGCGCAGTTACTCGTCGCCCTTCTCATCACTTGCCTGAGCTTTAGCGCCCGGGGCGAGAAAATCCGTATTGTCACCGAGCCCTGGGCGCCTTACGTGTACGAGGAAAACGGCGTGGCCCTTGGCCTGGACTACGAAACCACGGCCATCGTGTTCAAGCGCCTGGAGATCGAGGTGGAGTGGCAATTTCTGCCTTGGAAACGCTGCCTGGCGATGCTGGAACTGGGCCAGGCCGACGGCGCCCTGGACATCTTCCACAGCGCCGAACGCGAACTTACCCTGCTATACCCCAGCGAGCCACTGTCCGAAGTGGAATTCGTCCTGTTCTATGCCAACGCCCGCCCCCACCGTTTCGACAGCCTCGACGACCTGCGCGGCCTGACCATCGGCACCTCGCCCGGCTACCTGTACAGCACGCAGTTCAGCACCTCCAACCTGTTCACCCGCGAGCCGGCGCCCAGCCACGAAGCCAACTTCGGCAAACTGCTGCGCGGGCGCATCGACATGCTCATCACCGACCGCCGCGTCGGGCAATTGGTGGTCAACGAACTGCAACTCAACGACCAGATCAGCCAGCAACCCAAGGTTGTGAGCAGCAACAGCCAGTTCCTCGCGGTGCGCCGCAGTGCCGGCATGGACCTGCTGGTGCAACGCTTTGGCGCGGAGCTCAAGCGCTTCAAGCAAGAGCCGGCCTACGCTGAACTGAGCGCCAAATACGCCAGCATGCATATCCTGGCCAGCGAACCGGGCATCCCCCTGCAACGGGCGCCAGGCACCGTTGAGCAGCAGGAAAGCAGCGCGCAGTGATTGCTCTGTTATACTGCGGCCTTTCCGCCAGGCTGACGCCCGGACACCGGACCTAGCAACACGCCTCCCAACACCGCTACAGCGCAGCCACAGAGCCCGCGCGAGCGCTGCACGAGGCGCCAGGTTCGAGCTGGACCGGACGGGATCTCGTCCCCTTAAACGTGATTCGCACCCGGCAAGACTATCCCTCTGGGCCAAGCCCTAACTAAAACAGGATTACTCATGTCCTTTGCTTCCCTCGGTCTCTCCGAGGCTTTAGTCCGTGCCATCGAAGCGGCGGGCTATACCGAGCCTACTCCGGTGCAACAGCGGGCCATTCCCGCCGTGTTGCAAGGTCGCGACCTCATGGTTGCGGCACAGACAGGTACTGGTAAAACCGGCGGTTTCGCCCTCCCGATCCTGGAGCGGTTGTTCCCCAACGGTCACCCGGACAAATCCCAGCGTCACGGCCCGCGCCAACCGCGCGTCCTGGTCCTGACCCCCACCCGCGAACTGGCCGCCCAGGTGCACGAGAGCTTCAAGCTCTATGCCCGCGACCTCAAGTTCGTCAGCGCCTGCATCTTCGGCGGCGTCGGCATGAACCCGCAGGTTCAGGCCATGTCCCGCGGTGTTGACGTGCTGGTGGCATGCCCCGGTCGTTTGCTCGACCTATGCGGCCAGGGCAGCGTTGACTTGTCCCACGTTGAAATCCTCGTGCTGGACGAAGCCGACCGCATGCTCGACATGGGCTTTGTCCATGACGTGAAGAAAGTTCTCGCGCGCCTGCCCAGCAAGCGCCAGAACCTGCTGTTCTCGGCGACGTTCTCCAAGGACATCACCGACCTGGCCGGCAAGCTGCTGCACAACCCCGAGCGCATCGAAGTCACGCCGCCCAACACCACGGTCGAGCGCATCGAGCAACGGGTATTCCGCCTGCCCGCCAGCCACAAGCGTGCATTGCTGGCCCACCTGATTACCGCTGGCGCCTGGGAACAGGTCCTGGTCTTCACCCGCACCAAGCACGGCGCCAACCGCTTGGCCGAGTACCTGGACAAACACGGCCTGAGCGCCGTCGCCATCCACGGCAACAAGAGCCAGAACGCCCGCACCAAAGCCCTGGCCGACTTCAAGGCCGGTGAAGTGCGCATCCTGGTGGCCACCGATATCGCCGCTCGCGGCCTGGACATCGACCAGTTGCCCCACGTGGTCAACTTCGAGCTGCCCAACGTTGACGAAGACTACGTGCACCGCATCGGCCGTACCGGCCGCGCCGGTCGCTCGGGCGAGGCGATCTCGCTGGTCGCGCCGGACGAAGAAAAGCTGCTCAAAAGCATCGAGCGCATGACCAAGCAGAAAATCGCCGACGGCGACCTGATGGGTTTTGACGCCAGCACGGTGGAAGCCGAAAAACCGGAAGTGCGCGAGCGCCCGGACGTTCGTAACCCGCGCAACCCCCGTGGCCCGCGTGGCGATGGCCCGAACGGCGGCGGTGGCGGCGGTGGTCGCAAGGACAAAGGCAAGGACAAGGGCGGCAAGGAAAAACCCGCCGCTGCCCGTGGCGAACGCCCGGCCCGCGAACAAAAACCCCGTGAAGGCACTCCGGCCCGCGAACAGCGCCAGCCGAGCCAGCCACCACGGGCCGCCGACCGCGCCCCGGACGAGTTCCTGGACGACGACATCGACAACTTCGGCAACCGCGTCGACTACGTGCCCCAGCAGAAACCTGCCCAGGGTCGCGGCCGTCGTCCGGGTGCTCCGGCCCAGGGCAGCGCAACCGGCGCTGCCGCCCCCCGCAGCGGTGGCGCGGCACGCCCCGGCAGCCCACGCAATGGCAGCGGCACCACCACCGGCACCGCCCCCGCCAAACGCAGCGGCCCGCGCAACGGCGCCCCACGTGACGGCCAGGCCCGCCGCGAGGAATCACGCAACCGCCGCCCGGCCCGTGACGACCAGCCACGCTTGTCGGAACCGGCCGTACAAAACCCACGCAGCGGCCCGGCACCGAAAATCATCCACAAGGAGTCCAAAAGCGATCGCTCGCTGACTCCAGAGCAATTGGATCAACTACCAGGCCGCCCACGCGGCGAAAAACCAGCGCTGCTGACCCGCAACCGCTGAGTTTTTGTAGGCATCGGCAAAGTGCCTGCTTGATGCCCGCTCCCACACAGGTTCCACTGGCGCTCAGTGGAATTTGAGCCGCACAAAAAAGCCCCCGGTCTCACAACCGGGGGCTTTTTCGTTTCAAGGCCGGGGCCTTACTTCACTTGCACGCCTTCCAGCGAGATATCCAGGTCCAGGGTCTGGGAACTTGGGCCCGGGCCTTTGATGCCGAAATCGTTCAGGTTCAGGGTGGTGCTGCCGTTGAAGCCGGCACGCTGGCCGCCCCATGGGTCTTTGCCTTCGCCGTTGAAAGTGGCCTTGATAACCACGGGCTTGGTCACGCCGTGCAGGGTCAGGTCGCCAGTCACGTCAGCGGTTTTCTCGCCGGTGGTTTTCACCGCGGTGGAGACGAACTTGGCCTCTGGGTACTTGCTTACATCGAGGAAGTCTTTGCTGGCGATGTGCTTGTCACGCTCGGCGTGGTTGCTCCACAGGCTGGCGGTTTTCAGGGTGACGTCGATTTTGCTGGCTTCTGGCTTGGCCGCATCCCAAGAGAACGAACCGTCCCAGTCTTTGAAGGTGCCGTGGATGAAGCTATAGCCCAGGTGGCTGATTTTCCAATCGATGAAGGCGTGCTGGCCTTCCTTGTCGATCTTGTAGTCGGCGGCCATCGCCTGACCGGCCGACAACAGTGCAGTACCGATTGCCAGAGCGGCGAGAGTCTTCTTCAACATATTTTCTATTCCTTTGGAGTCCAGGTTGAACATCAGGCTTTGCGCCCCAGCATACGAGCCAGGGTCGCGTCACGATCGATAAAGTGGTGCTTGAGGGCAGCCAGGGCGTGCAAACCGGCGAAAACCACCAGCGCCCAGGCCAGATATAGATGCACGACACCGGCCACGTCCGCCTGGTCCGGCAAGCCAGACACCAGCGCCGGCACTTCAAACAGGCCAAACACCGCAATGCCCGCGCCGTCTGCGGTGGAAATCAGGTAACCGGCAATCATCACGGCGAACAGGCTCAGGTACAGGAACGAATGGCCGACCTTGGCACCCAGCCGCGTCAGGCGGCTATAGCTGCTCAACGTCGGCGGTGGCGGGCTGACAAAGCGCCACACCACCCGCAGCAGCATGACGGCGAACAGCGTCAGGCCAATGCTCTTGTGCAAATCCGGCGCGTCTTTGCGCCACGTGCTGTAGTAGTCCAGGCCAACCATCCACAAGCCCAGGGCGAACAGGCCGAAAACCGCCAGCGCCACACCCCAGTGCATGAAAATACTGACCCAGCCATAACGGGAAGAAGAATTACGTAACTGCATTGATTGCCAATCCTGTGGGAACTGCGGGCAAGGTTAACCCGTTATCTATCGATTTAAAGCGGAAAATTTGGCTTTAAATGATCGAGAAAAACGATCAAGAGTCTGAGCCGGGCTCGTTAACGCAAGATTAACAGCGGGTTTATGACGGGCCGTCGTAGCCAGCGGGCTCGCTCGCTTGGGCGCAAAGCGGCCGAAAAAACCGTGGGGTACATGCGCACCCCAGCGCGGGCGAGCCCGCTTGCTACAAAGGGAGCACGTTCCCATGCGGGCACATGGGAACGTTGGGAAGGGTTACTGCGCCTTGGCCTCAGCCGCCGGTTTGGCGACGGCTTTTTTCGCCGGTTCGACCTTGGCCGGGGCCTTTTTCGCGGGGGCCGGTTTGGCCGGGGCTTTTTTGACCGGTGGTTTTTTCGCCGGTTGGGCCTTGGCCGGGGCTTTTTTCACCGGCTCGGCTTTGGCCGGCACCACAGGTTTGGGCGCTTCCACCGGGGCCGGGGCAGCCACCGGAGCTGGAGCCGGGGCCACCGGTGCAACCGCGGGCTCTGGCGCCTTGGCCGGAGCTTTGTCGCCACCGCCGAACATCCGCGAGAAGAACCCGGGCTTGCCCGCTTCGGCTTTCGCCTCGGCCTTGGCCGGCTCTGCTTTCTTCTCGGCAGGCTTGTCGGACGAGCCGCCGAACATATTGCTGAAGAAGTTACCCTTGCTGGCCGTCGCCGCACCGGCCGCCGCAGCCGCCACCACAGGGGCCGCTTTTACCGGGTCGAACGACTTGCCCGCCGCCAGGTCCTGGACCTGGCTCGCTGCGCGCTGGCCGCTGCGCAGTGCGCCTTCCAGGGTGCCGGGGTAGAGGGCATCGGTGTGCTCGCCGGCAAAGGCAACGCGCTGGATCGGCCGCTCCCACAGGCGCCAGTATTTGCTGATCTGCCCCGGGCCAAAGGCCAGGTAGGCGCCGCCGGTGGACGGGTCGGTGCTGTAGCGGCGGATTTCATAGCCAGTGAACGCGCCACGGGCCTGTGGATAAAAAGCGTGCAGGCGGATCAGCACCTGGTCGGCGATCTGTTTGTCGCCAAAGGCCTGCATGATCCGCGCGTTGTCGCCGGACAGGTTAATCACCACGTTGGCGCCGCCCTTGAGCGCAGGCTCGATCCACAGCATGCCCAGGCCGGCGTTGCTGTACACCTCGCCGGACATCCGCGCCTTGCTCTCCCACACCGGGGTCTTGAACTTGAGCATGATCTGGTCGCGCCAGCCGTAGTTGGTGCCCTTGATGGCGCCCTGATGCACGGCGTCCAGGGCCGGGGTCATCTGGATCTTGGCCAGCGCCCGCAGCGGCACGGCCAGCACCACGTAGTCGGCCTGGTAGCCGACGCTACCGACCTTGACGGTGACGCCGTCCTTGCCCTGGACGATGGCCGACACCGGCGAGGCGGTTTTGATGGTTTTCAGCTGCTTGACGAACGCCTGGGCCAGCACCGGGCTGCCGCCGAGCAGGCGCGAGGCGCGCTGGTCGCGGTCGGCCACGCCACGGTAGACGCGGCTTTGCTGGGCGAAATACAGCAGCGACAGGCGCGACGGTTCGTCGTAGCGGCTGCGGATCTGCTGGTTGACCAGTTGCCGCGCGGTGGCCGGCAGTTGCAAACGGTCGAGCCAGTTGGACACGTTGATCTGGTCCAGGGCATGCAGGGTGCTATTGGCCGAGGGGTTGAGCGGGTCGGTGATCGAGCGCGCCAGGTCATCGAGGGTGGCCTCGTAGCGCTTGAGCGCCTCGGCGGTGGCCGGTTGCTTGGTGGCCAGGTCGGCGACGCTGAAGTAGGTGCCGTCGATCAGGTAGCCCGGGGTACGCACAAACTCCGGCGCGGGCGTGGTGCCCAGTTTGAAAGCGTCCACGTACTGGTTCAGCACCGGTTGGGTCTTGCTGTTGCCGATCCACTCGCTGGTGGCCATGCCGGAGCGCCCGCCCAGGTTCGGCCGCGCTTCGAGCAAGGTCACCTGCCAACCTTTGTTTTGCAGCTCGTACGCCGCCGTCAGGCCCGCCAGGCCACCGCCGATCACAATCGCCGTCGGTTGCTTGTCCTTGGCCAGCGCACTCACGCTGAACAGCCCTATCACCACCAGCGCACAGGCGCGCAGCCAACCAGCAGACATTCAGCGAACTCCGGTATTGAACGAGGAAAATTCCGATTTTTAAGCCAGACGGCTCACAGAGCGGCGAAGGATACGTCAGGCATCAGACGCCCGCCAGCGACGTCTATCGCCGCGCCCGGCGCGCTATGGGTTGTCCCGCGCCCACGCATTGCATAGGCTTGCGCGATTGTTTGTCCGTGTATGTCCCGGACCGCCTCCAGGAGAGCCCCAATGGGTCTGAATAATCAGTGGATGCAGCGCGACCTCGCGGTGTTGTGGCACCCGTGCACCCAGATGAAAGACCACGAGCAGCTGCCGCTGATCCCGATCAAGCGCGGTGAAGGTGTGTGGCTGGAAGATTTCGAAGGCAAGCGCTACCTGGACGCGGTCAGCTCCTGGTGGGTCAACGTGTTCGGCCACGCCAACCCGCGCATCAACCAGCGCATCAAGGACCAGGTCGACCAACTCGAACACGTGATCCTGGCCGGGTTCAGCCACCAACCGGTGATTGAGCTGTCCGAACGCCTGGTGAAGATGACGCCCGAAGGCCTGACGCGGTGCTTCTACGCCGATAACGGGTCATCCTGCATCGAAGTAGCGCTGAAAATGAGCTTTCACTACTGGCTCAACCGCGGCCAGCCGACCAAGAAGCGCTTCGTCACGCTGACCAACAGCTACCACGGCGAAACCATGGCGGCGATGTCGGTGGGCGATGTGCCGCTGTTCACCGAAACCTACAAGGCCCTGCTGCTAGACACCCTCAAGGTGCCCAGCCCCGACTGCTACCTGCGCCCCGAAGGCGTGAGCTGGGAAGAACACTCACGCACGATGTTCGCCGCCATGGAGCAGACCCTGGCCGAGCACCATGCCAGCGTGGCGGCGGTGATCGTCGAGCCGTTGATCCAGGGCGCGGGCGGCATGCGCATGTACCACCCGGTGTACCTGACGCTGCTGCGCGAGGCCTGCGACCGCTACGGCGTGCACCTGATCCTCGACGAAATCGCCGTGGGTTTTGGCCGCACGGGCACGATGTTCGCCTGCGAACAGGCCGGCATCCGCCCGGATTTCCTGTGCCTGTCCAAGGCCCTGACCGGCGGCTACCTGCCACTGGCGGCGTGCGTCACCACCGATGAGGTGTACAGCGCCTTCTACGACGACTACCCGACCCTGCGCGCCTTCCTCCATTCCCACAGCTACACCGGCAACCCGCTGGCCTGTGCGGCGGCGCTGGCGACCCTGGATATTTTCGAGCAAGACAACGTCATCGAGCACAACAAGGCCCTGGCCCGGCGCATGGCCACCTCCACCGCGCACCTGGCCGACCACCCCCACGTGGCCGAAGTGCGCCAGACCGGCATGGTGCTGGCCATCGAGATGGTTCAGGACAAGGCCAGCAAAACCGCCTACCCGTGGCAGGAACGCCGTGGCCTGAAGGTGTTCCAGCACGCCCTGGAGCGCGGCGCCCTGTTGCGCCCGCTGGGCAGCGTGGTGTATTTCCTGCCGCCCTACGTGATTACCCCCGAGCAGATCGACTTCCTCGCCGAGGTGGCCAGCGAAGGCATCGACATCGCCACCCGCAGCACAGTGAGCGTGGCAGTGCCGGAAAACTTCCACCCGGGGTTTCGTGATCCGGGTTGATTGAGTTCACCTTTATTTTTGTGGGGCCGGGGCGGCCGCCATCGCGAGCAGGCTCGCTCCCACAAAGGCCCGCGCCGTTCCCGGTGAAAGCGAGCCCGCTCGCGATAAGACCCGCAGGGCCTTCACCTGATCCACATGAATTACAGAGACCCACCCATGAGACTGTCCCGCTTCTTTACCGACACCCCGCTGAGCCTCGGCGAGCACGAACTGCCCGAGGCCCAGGCGCACTACATCAGCCGCGTGCTGCGCATGGCCGAAGGCGACGGGTTGCAGTTGTTCGACGGCTCGGGCCTGGAGTTTCGCGCCAGCCTGGTGGAAGTCGGCAAGAAGCGCGTACGTGTGCAGGTCACCGAGCGCTTTGCCGGGCAAGAAGAATCGCCGCTGCACATCCACCTGGGCCAGGGCCTGTCCCGGGGCGAACGCATGGATTGGGCAGTCCAGAAGGCCACCGAGCTTGGGGCCAATGAGATCACGCCGATTTTCACCGAGCGCTGCGAAGTGCGCCTCAAGGACGAACGCGCCGACAAGCGCCTGCTGCATTGGCGCCAGGTGGCCATCAGCGCCTGCGAACAATGCGGGCGCTCGCGGGTGCCGGTAATTCACCCGCCGCTGCTGCTGGCCGACTGGCTCAAACAGGCCGACGCCGCGCTGAAACTGGTGCTGCACCCGGTGGCCGAGCCGTTGCTCAGCCACGCCAAACCCGCTTCGCTGGCCTTTCTCATCGGCCCCGAGGGCGGTTTGACCGATGGCGAAGTGGCACAGGCCCGCCAGGCCGACTTCCACGCCGCCCGCCTCGGCCCACGGGTGCTGCGCACCGAAACCGCCCCCGTGGTCGCCCTGGCGGTGGCGCAGCAGTTGTGGGGTGATTTCTAGGCTCTCGCAGCCCGCTGCCACGTAGGCTTTCTCCCGCAGCCCTACTGCACCGGCTCACTCGTCGGCGCCGCAATCAGCGCCTTGAGCTCGCGGGTCATGGGGAATTCCAGGTTCAGGCCCTTGGGCGGGATGGGTTGCTCGAACCAGCGTTGGTAGATCCCGTGGATTTCCCCCGAGCGGTACAACTCGCCCAGGGTGTCGTTGACCAGGGCGAGGAACTGCGGGTCGTCCTTGCGCAGCATGCAGCTGTAGATTTCCCGCGATTGTTCCTCGCCCACCACCACCCACTTGTGCGGGTCGCGGGCCTTGGCCCGTTCGCCGTAGAGCAGCGCGTCGTCCATGTAAAACGCCTGGGCGCGGCCGGTTTCCAGCATTTGGAAGGCTTCGCCGTGGTCCTTGGCGCTAATCACCGCCATGCCCATGGTGTTTTCAGCGTTGTAGTTCTTCAGGTAACGCTCGTTGGTGGTGCCCGCCGTGGTCACCACGTTCTTGCCGCGCAGGTCGGCAAAACCCTGGATGCCGCTGTCTCTGGCGGTGAGCAACTGGCCTTTGACGTAGATAAAACCGTAAGAGAACGCCACCTGCTTCTGCCGCTCGGCGGTGACGCCGGTGGAGCCGCACTCCAGGTCCACGGTGCCGTTCTGCACCAAGGGGATGCGGGTTTGCGAGGTAACCAGGTTGTACTTGACCTTGAGCTTGGGCATATCCAGCTTGTTGCGCACCCGTTCAACCACTTTGGCCGCCAGATCGACGGAGTAACCCATGGGTTGGCCGCTGTGGTCGCCCACGTAGGAAAACGGCACCGAGGCGTCGCGGTAGCCCAGGGTGATGCTCTGGGCGCCGGCGATTTTGCCCAGGGTGCCCGCCAGGGGGGCTTCGTTGGCGTGCAACGGGGCGCAGAAGGCCAGGGCACAACCGATCAACGTGATTTTTTGCATTGTTATTCTCCGTTGTGGTTTTTCGCGGAACCAAGGCTCACGCCGCGCGGGGCGTGAGGCCTTGCATGTCGATGGCGGGCCTGCGCCCACCGATCAATTCACTGAGCAAACGCCCGCTGGCACAGGCCAGGGTAAAGCCCAGCGCACCGTGGCCGAGGTTGAGCCACAGGTTGCGGTACGCCGTGGCGCCGATCAGCGGCACGCCATTGGGCGTGGCCGGGCGCATGCCGGCCCACTCGATGGCGGCCTCATAATCGCCGGCCTCGGGGAACGTCTCGCGGGCCTGGCGCTTTATCAGGGCCAGGCGTTTGGGGTCCAGGGCCGGGTCGAAGCCGACGATATCCACCATCGCCGCCACCCGTAATTGCTGGCCGAGCCGCGCGTAGACGATCTTGCGGTCGTAATCGGTGATGCTCAACTGGGGCGCGCGGTGCTGCGGGCCAATCGGCACCGTCAGGCTGTAGCCCTTGAGCGGGTACAGCGGCATCTGCACGCCGGGCAGGCGCAACAGCGGGCTACGGTGCCCGGCGGCGATCACCAGGTGTTCCACCGCCAGCACCTCGTCGCCCAGCTCGATGGCCTGCACCACCCCGCCGGCGTGGCGCAACCCGGTGACCGCTTGGCCCAGGCGCAAGGTGCAACTGCGCGAAGCCTGGAGCCGGGCCAGCAGTTGTTGGCAAAAGGCGTGGCAGTCGCCAACCTCTTCCTCCGGGGTATAGATGCCGCCCACCAGTTCGCGGCGGGCCAGGGCCGGCTCCAGGCTGGCGCATTCGGTATCCGACAGCACCAATTGCTGCTGTGGCTCGATCAGCGCATGGCGGGCGCGCTCGAAGCTATAGGCATCGCGGAAGGTCACCAGTTTGCCGTTGCGCCGCCAGTGGAAATCCCCCAGCAGGTCTTCTTCGCGCCAGTCGCTCAAGGTGCGCTGGCTCAACAGCGCCAGGCGCAGCAGGTGGGCGGCGTTCTGGCGGTTGACCGAGGTGCGGCACGCCGCCAGGAACGCGCCCATCCAGCGCCACTGCGCCGGGTCCAGGCGCGGGCGCAGCTTGAGCGGGGAGTCGGCGCGCAACATCCAGCCCAACGCTTGCAAGGGCACGCCGGCATCGGCCAGGGGCGCGACATAGCGGTAGGACAACTGGCCGCCGTTGGCGAAACTGGCTTCCCCGCCCAGGTCCTGGCGCGCCTCCACCAGCGTCACCTCGACGCCGTCGCGCACCAGCGCATAGGCCGTTGCCAGGCCGACCACGCCGCCCCCGATGATGCAAACCCGCTGTGCCATGTCAGTCCTTGCCCTGTGGATAAATCAGGCGTTGAGGGTAGGCCCGGGTGACAGGCGCGGGACAATGAATAAAGATGGGCAACCCATAAACAAAGGTTATGGACTTGCCATGCGCTTGCGACATATCGAGATTTTCCAGGCCATCCGCCAGACCGGCTCGGTCAGCGGCGCCGCGCAGTTGCTGCACGTGTCTCAACCGGCGGTGACCAAAGTGCTGCAACACGCCGAGTTGCAGCTGGGCTTCCCGCTGTTTTTGCGGGTGCGCGGCAAGCTTCACGCCACCCCCGAAGCGCTGGAGTTGGAGCGCGAGGTCAGCAAGGTCAGCGAAAGCCTGCAAGGGGTGCGGCGCCTGGCCCAAAGCCTGCGCCGCGAACCGGGCCACAGCCTGCGTATCGGCGCTACGCCGGCGCTGGCCCTGTCGATCCTGCCGCCGGCCATCCACCAGTGGACGCAGCATTACCCCGACATCGCCTGCGAATTGTCCAGCGCCCACAGCCGCGAACTGACGCAAAACCTGCTGATGCGTGAAATCGATGTTGCCTTGACCCTGCAAAGCCCCGATCACCCGGGGCTCACGGCCCAGGCCCTGGCCGAGGGCGTGCTGGTGGTACTGGCCCCGGCCAACTACTGGCCGGCCGACACGGCGGGCCGGCCCCTGGCATTGATGGACCTGGCAGATGCGCCGTTGATTGGTTTGTCCAGCGCCGACCCGTTAGCGGCACGGCTCGACAGCTACCTGGAAGCGGTAGAACCGGCGCCGCGTATCCGCATTGCCGTGCAGACCTATTCCCTGGCCCGGGCCATGGTCGAATCGGGTGCGGGGCTGGCGGTGATCGACCCCTTCACCGCCCTCGGCGCCTCCACCGCCACCACCCGCATCCGCCCCCTCGCCCCGGCGCTGCCCATCACCCTCTACGCCGTCACCCGCGCCCACGAAGCCCCGGCCCACACCCTGGGCAGCCTGCTGCACATCGTCAGCAACAACGCCCGCCAAGCCCTGGCACGCCTGTAGCACGCGGGCAGTGCGTGGCAAACAGGACGGCGGTTAGAGCACGTAAAACAGAATCGCCACGAAATGCAGCAAGCTGCCGCCCATGACGAACAGGTGCCAAATGCCGTGGGCGTGGCGCAAACGGCTATCGAGGGCGAAGAAGATGATGCCCACGGTGTACAGCACCCCACCCGAGGCCAACCAGGCGAAACCGCTGGGGCCCAGGGCCACCAGCAACGGCTTGACCGCCACCAGCACGATCCAGCCCATCACCGCGTAAATCACGATGGATAAAATCCGCGCCTCGGAGCGGGGCTTGATCTCCTGCAAAATGCCGATCACCGCCAGCCCCCAGACAACCCCGAACAACGTCCAACCCCACGGCCCGCGCAGGGTCACCAGGCAAAATGGGGTGTAGCTGCCGGCGATCAGCAGGTAGATCGAAAAATGGTCGACCTTCTGCATGATCGCCTTCTTGCGCCCGCGCACGCTGTGGTACACGGTCGAGGCGCTGTACAGCACCAACAGCGTGAACCCGTAGATCGCCACGCTGACAATCTTCCAGGGGCTGCCGTCCAGGCTGGCGATCACCAGCAACCACACCGCCCCCACACACGCCGCCACCGCCCCGAGCAAATGGCTCCAGGCGTTGAATCTTTCCCCGTGATACATCGCTGCCTCGCTTTGGAAACGCTTAAATCAGAGCTGGTCCAGCACTTGCTGTACCTGCCCGCGCAGATGCTCGGCATGGCTCAACAATTCCGCCAACAGGGCGGGATCTTCATCCATATACCCCTCGTACTCCGCAAGGTTGCGCCGCTCATGGCACAACGCAAACAGGCGCACCGCAATCTTGCTCGCGTCCATCGTGTGAGCCAGGCATTGGAAAACCAGGTAGCGCTTGTCAGAACGGTACCCGCACAAGCGCAACGCGGTCAGCGCGATGGCGTGCGCGGCGTTGTAGGCCAGGTCAAAACGGCTGGCAAACGAGAGCTGGCTGACCTGTGCATCGCGCAAGCGATCCGTGGCCGAACGCATCAGCCCTTCACATTCCTTACGATCCGGCGGCTCAGCCTTCAAGCCGCCACTGCGAACCAGATTCTCAAGATTCTCGAGGTTTCCCATCCTTGGCCTCCAAAGGGTTACTGCCTATCAGGTTTATTTTCTCCTGCTGTGCAACCCGCTCTACGAAGCTGTTACCCGCCGCCCATTTGGCGGCCCAGTCTTGAGGTGTGTAGAGCGTAGGGTTGAGCGGGCGGCCCAGTTGCTCTTCGAGTGGCATCAACTGTTCCATCACGTCACTGTAGTGCAGCCCTTCGCCGATCAGCATCAGGTCTATGTCACTGGATGAGTTGACCTGGTTCTTGGCAACAGAGCCGTAAATGAACGCCCACGTCAGCTGCTTGGCAAATGGCGCCAGGGCTGCGCGCAAAGGTTGGGCGATGCCGAAGGTCTTGCGGGCAATGCCAAGCAGTTCGGCATAAATGGGGCAGTCAGGGTTGGCCTGATAGTGGGTCTGATTGCCCTGGCGGGTCATGGTCAGCACACCTGCCGCCAGTAACCGCTCCAGTTCGCGCATCAGACTGCCCCTACCCACCTGCGCCGAACGTGCGATTTCGTTGGCGTAGAAGCTGCGCTCGGGGCTGCTGAAGAGCAATCCCAGGACTTTCTGCTGGGTTGAAGTAAACAGGGCATCACTGAGTGAAGCACTTTCCATGACCATGCTCGATAAGTCCCAAAAAGGGAACGATAAGTCCCTTTTTGGGACTTATCAACCGGCAATGCCCCTACCCCACCAACCCCGCCTCCACCAGCAAGGCCTCAAGCCCCGGCAAGTCCGGGACTTTGGCCACTTGGTCGGCGATTTGCACGGCGGCTTTTTCCAGGGGGCAGAGGGGCACGTCCACGTAGCTCAGTTGGCTGTCGAGCTTGCAGGAGCGCGGGATGCCCTGCACCAACAGGCCAATAAATTTAAGGCCCGCATGGCCGCCCAGGGCGTTGAGGACGACGATGCGGGCGCGTTCGCCGATGACGGTTTTCTGCCCGCAGGCCGATTCAAAACTCAGCAGCGGGATGTGCCGGTCCCGCCAGGTCACGCGGCCCAAGTACCAGGGCGGGGTGTCGAGGTCGAAGGTGCCGGGCTGGTAGTCGATCAGTTCGGCGATGGCCACGTTGGGCAGGATCAGGTGGCGGTCGCCCAAGGGCAGGAGCAGCCCGGTAAGGCTGCTGACGCGGTGGTCACGCATGGGGTTTGCTCCACAGGCCGATGCTTTCAAGCAAGACCGACTCCTGGTACGGCTTGCCCAGGTAGTCGTTGACGCCGATGGCCATGGCGCGGTCGCGGTGTTTCTGGCCGGTGCGCGAGGTAATCATGATGATCGGCAGCTGTTGCAGGCGCGGATGGTTGCGCACGGCGATGGCCACTTCAAAGCCATCCATGCGCGGCATTTCGATGTCCAGCAGCATCAGGTCGGGGGTGTGTTCTTCCAGCAGAGCCATGGCGTCCACGCCGTCTTTGGCGGTGAGGACGTTCATGCCGTGGCGTTCCAGCAAGCGGCTGGTGACTTTGCGCACGGTGACCGAGTCGTCCACCACCAGCACCAGCATGGGCCGGCGTACCTGGCTGTCGCCCGCCGCGCCGTCGCCGCTGCGCTGTTGCGGCAGGCGTGTGTGCAGGGCGCGCATATGGGCCAGCAGGTCGAGGATCAGCACCACCCGGCCATCGCCCAGGATGGTCGCCCCGGACAGCCCCTGCACGGCGGCGAACTGCGGCCCCAGGCTCTTGACCACGATTTCGCGGCTGCCGGCCATGGCGTCCACCTGCACCGCGATGCGCCGCTCGTCAACGTGCACCAACAGCACCGGCAGCGCCTGGTTTTCCCCTAGCGAGCGCGGTCGGGCGACGGTGCCGAGCAGTTCGCCCAAGTAGCACAACTCGTAGCGCTGCCCGGCGTATTCATAGTGCGGCGCGTCGAGTTGGTAGCAGGCCTCCAGCTCGTTGGGCAGCACCCGCACGATGCCTTCGATGGTGTTGAGCGGGATCGCGTATTGCTCCTCCACGCACTGCACCATCAGGGCCTGGTTGACCGACAGGGTGAACGGCAGACGAATGCGAAAGTGCACGCCCAGGCCCGGAGTGGAGTCGATGCTCATGCTGCCGCCCAGTTGCCGCACTTCTTCGTGGACCACGTCCATGCCCACGCCACGCCCGGAAATCTGGGTGATTTTTTCGGCGGTGGAAAACCCCGGTTGCAGGATGAATTGCAGCACTTCGCGGTCGCTGATTTGGGCGGCGGGGTCCAGCAGGCCGCGGTTGATCGCCTTGCGCCGCACCGCTTCGAGCGGCACCCCGGCGCCGTCGTCGCGGATGTCGAAGACGATGTCGCCGCCCTCGTGAGACAGGTCCAGGGTGATGCGCCCCTGGGCCGGTTTGCCGGCGGCCAGGCGCACCGCAGCGGCCTCCAGGCCATGGTCGACGGAGTTGCGCAACATGTGTTCCAGGGGGGCGACCATGCGTTCGAGCACGTTGCGGTCCATCTCGCCCTGGGCGTTGCCGACCACGAAGGCCACGTCCTTGCCCAACTCGCCGGCCACCTGGCGCACGATGCGCTTGAGGCGCGGCAGCATGCGCTCGAACGGCACCATGCGCGTGCCCATCAGGCCTTCTTGCAGCTCGGTGTTGACCCGGCCCTGCTGCTGCAACAGGTTTTGTGCGTCGTAGGTGCGCCGGCCGAGGGTTTCCTTGAGGTCGAGCAGGTCCGAGGCGGACTCGGACAAGGCCCGCGACAGTTGCTGCAAGAGGGAGTGGCGGTCCATTTCCAGTGGGTCGAATTCTTCGTAGCCCTGGTGCTCGGCCTCCATTTGCTGCTGGCCGAGGGTGCGCGCCTGGGTTTCGGTTTCCAGGCGCCGCAGTTGATCGCGCATGCGTTCGAGGGTGGTTTCCATCTCGCCCAGGGCAGTGCGGGCGTCGTTGACCTGCTGTTCGATGCGGCCACGGAAGATCGAGGTTTCGCCGGCCAGGTTGACGAGGTCGTCGAGCAGTTGCGCCGAAACCTTGACCATGTCGGCGCTGCTTGTTTCCTGGGGAGCGGGCGGTGCAACCTCGACGGCGGCGGGCGCGGGTTCGGCGGCGGGTGGCGCCACGGGGCATTGGGCGAAGCTGCGGATGGCTTCAATCAGGCTGTCGGCGGCCAGCACCGGGCGGGCGGCGCGGGCCGCTTCGAGCATCTGGGCGAGGCGGTCGTGGCAGCTTTGCAACAGGGTGAAGAGTTCCTGGGAGGGCAGCAATTGCCCGGCCGAGAGGCCTTCGTAGAGAAATTCCAGTTCATGGGCCAGGTCGCCGATCGGGCCGATTTCGACCATCCGCGCACCGCCCTTGAGGGTGTGCAGGTCACGCAGCAGGGTTTCCAGTTCCTGGCGGCCATGCGGCTCGGCTTGCCAACGCAGCAACGCGGCGCCGGAGCTGTCGATGATGTCAAAGCCTTCTTCGAGGAAGATTTCCAGCAGTTCCGGGTCGGCCCCGGCGCTGTCCGCCACCGGTTCGGCCACGGTCTCACTCGCCGCAGGGCTGGCGGCCTGCTGGCGGAAATCGCGGATGGCGTCGATCAAAAACCCTGGGTCTTCCAAGGGATGGTGCTGCTGCAAGTCTTCCAGCAGCAACGCCAGCAGGTCATGGCTGTGTTGCAACAGCAGCGCCAGCTCCTGGCTGTAGGCGTAGCGCCGGTCCACCAGGTCTTCGTAGAGGCTTTGCAGTTCATGGGCCAGGTCGCCCACCGGCGCCACGTTGGCCATGCGCGCACCGCCCTTGAGGGTATGCAGGTCCCGTTGCAGCGATTGCAAGGGCGCGCTGTTGTCCGGTTCGTCGAGCCAGCGTTGCAGGGCCTGGCCGGCGCTTTCGAGGATGTCCGTCGCTTCATCGAGGAAGATCGCCACGATCTCGTCGTCCACCGGCGCGGTGTGCGCCAGTTCGGCAGTGGCGGTGCCCAGGTCGCTGATGCTCAGGGTGCGGTTGGCATCGCTGCGGATCAGCCCGGTGGCGGACGGGTCCAGGCTTTGCCCGAGCAACTCGCGCAGGGCCTTGACCCGCGCCGGTTGCGGGCTGATTTCCTGCCCGGCGGCCAATTGGTCGAGCATGCTGATAAGGGCTTCGTGGGCGCTGTCGGCCTCGCGAAAAAACGCTTCGCTGACCGCCAGGCTGCTTTCTTCGACGGCGCCGTAGAGGTCGAGCAGGGCCTCGCACAGCTCATCCATCGGGTGCAGCTCGGCCAGGTGCGCGCCTTCGCCCAGGGTGGTCAGTTCGTCCAGCAGGGCACTCAGTTCCTGGCGCTCGCCGGGGTGCTGCTGCCAACGCTGCAACAGGGTTTCGGCGTCGAGCAGGATGTCCATGCCCTGGGCCAGGAAGTTGCTGATGAGCTGCGGGTCGCGCTTGACCCGCAGGCCGCCACTGGGGGCGTTGAGGATGGCTTGCAGGCGTTCGGCAAGAAGCTTTTGCGTGCGTTCGATCAACGCCGCGGCCCCCTCGATGCGCGCCAACGGGTCCAGGTGCAGGTGCTTCAAACCACGGCGCAGCAGGCCTTCGGCTTCGAGCAGCAGTTCCACTTCGTCCAGGTCCAGGGGCAACTGGTGCGCCTTGTACTCGCGGGCCAAGTGGTCCAGGGGCGCGGCCAACTCGGCCATCGGCAGCACGCCGGCCATGGAGGCGCTGCCCTTGAGGGTGTGCAGGGCCCGTTGCAATTCGTCACTGGCCTGCAACGGCAGGTGCTCGGCGGCCTGGTCGAGAAAGCGGTTGAGGCTGTCGAGGTGGGCCTGGGCCTCGGTGCGGAAAATCTCCAGCAGTTGCGGGTCCAGCGCCGCCGGGGCGGCGACCGTGGTTTGGTCGCCCCGGGCCAGGGCATGGGCGCGGGCCGCCAGTTGATCGACCTCATCGCGCTGGCGCTGGGCCTGGGCGGCGAAATCGGCGATCAGGCGCGGCAGCAGGCTGACCACTTCGTCGAGCAACTGATGCAGCGCCGGCGAAGGTTCGACGCTGTGTTCCAGCACGCGGTTGAGCAGGTTTTCCACGGCCCAGGCCAGTTCGCCCAGCACCAGGGCACGGACCATGCGCCCGCTGCCCTTGAGGGTGTGGAAGGCGCGGCGCAGCTCGCTCAGGGCCGAAGCGTCGGTGGGGTCGGCGTGCCATTGCGGGAGAAATTCATGGAGCACTTCGAGGACTTCGTCGGTTTCTTCGAGGAACACCTCATGCAACTCCTCGTCCACCGGCGCTTCGCCCGTGGGCGGCGGCAGCAGGCTGCCGGGGGTGTGCCGCGCGGGCGGGTTGAGGCTTGACACCGGCCCGGCCAGCACATCGGCCAGGGACTGGGCGACCTCGGCGTCGTCCAGTTCCTGCAAGTCGTGCATCACCAGCGCTTCGTTGGGGCTCAGGGGTTGGCTCAGCACCGGCACATGGGGCTCGGCCGGCAGGTAACCGAGGGCCGCCAGGCTTTCTTCAGCCGCGTCCAGCACGGTTTCGCCGGGGGCCAACGGGTCCTGGTCGAGGCGTTCAAGGTAATACTCGATGCTGCTCAGGGCGTCGGCCAGGTGTTCCAGTTGCTCCCAATCGGGCGGCGTAGGGCTGCCCAGCAGATGCTCGCGGACAAAGCCGTTGCAGGCCTCCAGCAGGCCCGCGCCCCGGCTCAGGGGGATCATCGCCAACGCGCCGCGCACCTGGGTCAGCAGCTCGGGCAGGTCCTGGACCTGGCTGCGGTCCCATTCGCCGTCGATGTAGTCGACGATCATGTCCTTGGCCTGTTGCAGGCAGGCCTGGGCTTCCTTGATGACCAATTGGTGGATCTGGGTCAGGTCGGTGGTGGGCAGGTGGCTTTCCTCGCGGCGCTGCGCCTCGACGGTGCCGACCATCCCGGCCAGTGTGGCTTCGACGTACAGCAGCGCCCCGGCGACGTCCATCAACACTGCGTCGTTGGGCTCGCGCTGGCCTTGGGCCAGGCTCTGCACCACCGCCAATTGGTCGATTATCACTTTGCGCGGCTGGCCGAAACCCAGCACCGCCAGGGTGTCGGCGATCTGCCGCAACGGCGCCAGGAGGCTGTCCAGGTCCGAGGTGTGCTGGCGGTCGCTGCGCACGAACAGGTCCAGGCGTTCCTTGACCCGCACCAACTCCTCGCACAGGGCGGCGAGCACCGAGCGCATGGCGTCGCGGTCCGGCCCGGCCAGGCGCGCGCGTTCTTCATCGACCACGGCGCTGTCAGGCAAGGCGTCGTCGAGTCCGTAGGCTTCTTTCATGGTCTGCATCTGTCCGCTGGGATGTTCGGCTTTGGCGATATAAAACAACAGGCTGGTGAGCAAGTGCGGCGGCGCGGGCTGGTTGACCCCGGCCATACCCTGGTCGAGCAAGCGCTTGAGTTCTTGGTCAGCGTCCTTGAACAGGCTGCGCAGGGCCGGGCTGTTGCCGATACTGCCTGTGCGCATGCCGTCCACCAGCGCTGCCGCCACTTGCCACAAGGGCTCCAGCGGCGCATTGCGGCACAAGGCCTGGAGCCGGCCAAACACGGTGGCCAAGCGCGCCAGGTTGGCGTCGTCGTCCTGCTCGCGCAGCAACCCCGCCAACGCGGTTTGCAGCCCCTGGCGCAATTTGCGCAGTACCACGGGCAAGTCGGGCGGCTCCAGCAGGGCCAGGGCATAGTCGTCCAGGGCGGGGATCACCGGCAGTTGCGGGCTGAACAGGCTGGTTTCCGACAGCAGGCTTTCACCCCGGGCGCTGCGCAAATCGTTGAGCAGGGGCAGCACCACCAGGGGCAGGTCGCGCCGTGCGCTTTGCACGCGCTCCAGGTAGATCGGCAACTGCACCAGGGCCTGACGTAGCAGGCCGATGGCTTCGTCGCGGTGGCCGGCGCGGCCCTGTTGCACGGCCAGGGCCAGTTGTTCCATCTCTTCGGCCAGCAGCGCCGCGCCGTAGAACTCGACCATCTGCAGGCAACCGTGGACCTGATGAACGCTTGCCAGGCACCGTTCGAGGGCCTCGGCATCGTGCTCGCCGGCCTCGGTGCCCAGGCTGTCGAGGGCGGCCAGGGCTTGCTTGAGGGTTTCGGCGATTTCACCCTTGACCCATTCCAGGCCCACATAGTCGTGCCGGTCGACCATCACCATGGCCTCACGCGTGCTCGACGCCCGGCTCGGGGGCGGCGGGCAAGGTAAAGCCCGACACCGAGCGGCGCAGTTGGCTGGCCATTTTCGCCAGGTTGCCAATGCTTTCGGCGGTGGCGGTGGAGCCGGAGGAGGTTTGCGAGGTGATCTGCTGGATCACGTTCATGGTCAGGGAAATCTGCCCCGCCGACAGGGTTTGCTGCTGCGCCGCGTTGGAAATGCTCTGGATCAGCGCCGCGAGGGTCTTGGACACGCCTTCGATTTCTTCCAGGGCCACGCCTGCGTCCTGGGCCAAGCGGGCGCCACGCACCACTTCGGTGGTGGTCTGCTCCATGGAAATCACCGCTTCGTTGGTGTCGGTCTGGATCGCCCGCACCAGGGTTTCGATCTGCCGGGTCGCCGCCGAGGAACGCTCGGCCAGGCGCTGCACTTCGTCGGCCACCACGGCAAAGCCGCGGCCGGCGTCACCGGCCATGGAGGCCTGGATCGCCGCGTTGAGGGCGAGTATGTTGGTTTGGTCGGCAATATCGTCGATCAAGCTGACAATATCGCCGATTTCCTGGGAAGACTCGCCCAAGCGTTTGATCCGTTTAGCGGTGTCCTGGATCTGTTCGCGGATGTTGTCCATGCCGTAGATGGTGTTGTGCACCACCTCGTTGCCCTTGTTGGCGATTTCCACCGAGCGTTCGGCCACTGCGGAGGACTCGGCGGCATTGGCCGAGACCTGGTCGATGGAGCGGGCCATGTCATTGATGGAGGTCGAGGCCTCGCTGATCTGCTGGGCCTGGTGTTCCGAGGCCTGCGCCAGGTGCATGGCGTTGGCCTGGGTTTCCTGCACGGCGGCGGCGACGAGGCCGGCGGTGAGGTTGATGGTGGCCACCAGGTCGCGCAGTTGGTCCACCGAATAGTTGATCGAGTCGGCGATGGTGCCGGTGAAGTCCTCGGTGACCGACGCGGTCACGGTCAGGTCGCCGTCGGCGAGGTCGGCGATTTCGTCCAGCAGGCGCATGATCGCGTTCTGGTTGCGTTCGTTTTTCTGCGCCGTTTCGCGCAACTGGCGGTTCGTCTCGCGCACCATCACCAGGCCGATCAGGATGATCGAGGCCAAGGCCAGCAGGCCCAGCACGTAGCCGCCCACCGCGTTGACGGTGCGCCCCTCGGCCAGGTTCTCGAAACCGCTGGCCAGCAGCGAGGCTTCGTCGAGCAGGGTCTGGGACAGGTTGAAAATGTTGCCCGCCGACTCGCGGACCTTGAACAGCTCGGGCGAGGTTTCGAGGATTTCGTCCACGGAGCCGGAGACGAACTGGAACAACTCGGCGATTTCCGCCAACCGCGCGCGGGCGTCGCGGTCCTCGACCTGGCTGACCTTGAGCAGCGTGTTGCCCTGGAGCATGCCGTTGAGCACCTGGCCGAAGCGCGCGGCGTCGCGGCCAAAGGCATCGGCGGCCTGCACCGCGTTTTCGTCCCCCGCCAGCACGGTGTTCACTGCACCCAGGATGCGCTCGGCCAGCAACGATTGGCGCTGGGCCATGGCCACTTGTCCGGCCGGGGCGCCGCGTTGCAGGAGGATCTCCACGACTTTTTCGTATTCGACCTGCAATTGCGGCACGGTTTCGGCCAGGGTGGCGGCGACCTGATGCAGCGACAGTACGGTCTGTTCGCTGGACAGGATGGCGTCGGCGTTTTTCAGCAGGCGCTCCCAGTCGAGCTGCACCGCGCGCATTTGCGGGCGCACCGCCGACGGCGCACCGGGCAGGCCGGTGGCCGGGTCGCCTTTTTTCAGGTAACCCCAGCGCTGGGCAAAATCGTTGCGCGCGTCGCTGAGCAGCTTGAACGCCGCAGCCTTGCCGGCGGCGGCCTCGGTGGCGTTCTTCGCGATGCGCTGGGACAGCACCCGCAGCTCACCGGCGTGGCCGATGTACTGCTTGTCGTAGTTCGACTGGGTATTGAGGTAGGCGAAGTTGGCGAACAACAACACGATGAACACGATCAGGGCCATGAACAGCACGATGATCTGCGAACGGCTGCGCGACGCTTCCATGGGCTTGGCGGTTTTTGCTTTTGTCATCGATCAGGTCCCCACCTGTCGCCACAGGCACCGTGGCCAGCGGGCTTGTCCGCGAGTGAGCGCAAGGCGCTCTTGAAGTGAATCGGTTAAACCATGGAGCCGGGCCCACCTAAGCGAACCCCGCCTTCACAGGGCTACATTCATGAAACCTTGCGACTGCGCCAGGGCGAACGGGCTGAACACCTGCCAGGACTGCTCCCCGGGGAACCGCCCCTTGACGAACGCGCTCATGGCGCCATCCAGGTCGTCCATCAGCAACGGCTCCAGGCTGTCCTGGGCAAAGTGCTGCAAACCGCAAACTTCATCGACCATCAGCCCCGCGAACACATCGCGGTGCTCGACCACCAGCACCCGCCGCTGCTTGCGCCGGGCCGACAGTTCGTGGCCGAAAAAGCCGCACAGGTCCATTACCGGCAACAGCCGCCCCCGCAGATTAGCCACTCCCTTGACCCACGTCTTGACCCCGGGCAACAGGGTGTACCGCGGCTCGTGCAAAACCTCGCTGACTTCGCCCATGGGCGCCACGTACCAGTGCGCGCCGATGCGAAAGCCGATCCCGCTCCAACTCTGCTGGCGGGTTTCCTGGGACGGCAGGTCGGCGGCCAGCAGGCGGCAGCGTTGGTCGATATCCAGTAGCAGCTCAAACGCGGTGAGGGAATCGGTCATGGCCGCGGGTCAGCCGGCCAGGACTTTGTTCAGGGTCTTTATCAGGGTGTCTTCGTCCACCGGTTTGGTCAGGTAGTCCCGCGCGCCCTGGCGCGTGCCCCAGACCTTGTCGGTTTCCTGGTCCTTGGTGGTGATGATGATGACCGGGATGTGGCTGGTGTCGGCGTCCTTGGTCAACTGGCGCGTGGCCTGGAAGCCGTTGAGGCCGGGCATGACGATGTCCATCAGCACCGCGTCGGGTTTTTCCTGGCGGGCCAGGGCGACGCCATCGGCGCCGTTTTCCGCTTTCAATACCTGGTGGCCGTGCTTTTCCAGCATGCCGGTCAGTTTGTACATTTCAGTCGGCGAGTCATCGACGATCAGAATACGTGCCATGGTCTTCCCCATTTCCAAAAGCCGAGCGGCCCAATGGCCGCCCGTCAATGTGCTTGTTCTACTGCGGCGAACCCCGGCACATGGGCCTTGATTGCGCTGAGCAATTCTTCCTTGCTGAAAGGCTTGGTCAAAAACTGATCGGAACCGACGATCCGCCCCTTGGCCTTGTCGAACAGGCCGTCCTTGGAGGACAGCATAATCACGGGCGTGGCCTTGAAGGCGCTGTTGTTCTTAATCAGGGCGCAGGTCTGATAGCCGTCCAGGCGCGGCATCATGATGTCGACGAAGATAATGCCGGGGTGGTGATCGACGATCTTGGCCAGCGCATCAAAGCCATCGACCGCGGTGATGACTTCACAGCCCACGTTCTTCAACAGTGTTTCAGCGGTGCGCCGAATCGTCTTGGAGTCGTCGATGACCATGACTTTCAAGGCGCTGGAGTGCTGTTCCATATCTGCTTGTACCATCGCCACAGCGAATCGGTTGTGTCCGTATACGGGCACCGTCACTCAAAAGCCTTGATGGCCAAGGGCTCGAAACGGCATGGGAGCCTTTTTAGCACAGTCGCCAGCGTCAATCTATCGGCTCGCCCGCCGGGTGGTTTTTCCTTGACCGGGAACACCCCGGGCGCCACTCTGACGCCACTTTTGTGCGCCCCAATCTGCTAGAGGAAACCCCCCATGAGCGTTCGCGTCGGCATTGTCATGGACCCCATCGCCAGCATTTCCTATAAGAAGGACAGCTCGCTGGCCATGCTGCTCGCCGCCCAGGCCCGCGGCTGGACGCTGTTCTATATGGAACAGCAGGATCTTTACCAGAACGCCGGCGTGGCCCGGGCGCGGATGCGGCCATTGCAGGTGTTCGCCAACCCCGAGCACTGGTTCGAGTTGCAGGCCGAGACGGACGCGCCGCTGAGCGACCTGGACGTGATCCTGATGCGCAAGGACCCGCCCTTCGACATGGAATTCGTCTACAGCACTTACTTGCTGGAGCAGGCCGAGCGCGCCGGGGTGCTGGTGGTCAACAAGCCGCAAAGCCTGCGCGACTGCAATGAAAAACTGTTCGCCACCCAGTTCCCGCAGTGCACACCGCCCACGGTGGTGAGCCGCCGCGCCGATGTGCTGCGCGAATTTGCCGCACTGCATGGCGACGTCATCCTCAAACCGCTGGACGGCATGGGCGGCACCTCGATCTTCCGCCACCGCGTAGGCGACCCGAACCTGTCGGTGATTCTCGAAACCCTGACCGCCAACGGCACCCAGCAAATCATGGCCCAGGGCTATTTGCCGGCGATCAAGGACGGCGACAAGCGCATTCTGATGATCGACGGCGAACCGGTACCCTACTGCCTGGCGCGCATCCCGGCAGCCGGCGAAACCCGCGGCAACCTGGCGGCCGGCGGGCGTGGCGAAGCACGGCCGCTGACCGATAAGGATCGCTGGATCGCCGCCCAGGTCGGCCCGACCCTGCGGGAAAAGGGCCTGCTGTTCGTGGGCCTGGACGTGATCGGCGAGCACCTGACCGAAATCAACGTCACCAGCCCCACCTGCATCCGCGAAATCGACAATGCCTTCGGCACCAACATCGGCGAACTGCTGATGGCGGCCATTGCTGGCAAGCTGCAAGCCGCCAGCGCCAAGCCATAAGCCTAAGGCCCACGCCCCAAAGCTTGCAGCTAAAAACCCACATCGCGCTATCATGCCGAGCCTCGATACACGCGATGTTGGTTTTTTGCCATGACCCTCCCTTCCGAGCTGCCTCCCGAACTCACCCACCGCGGTGTGCGCCCGGCCGATCGCCTCGGATTTACCCTGCTGGTCGCCGCGCTGGTTCACCTGGCGCTGCTTCTGGGCGTGGGCTTTACCTTCGTCGAGCCCAAACAAGTCAGCCAAACGCTGGAAATCACCCTGTCGATGTTCAAAAGCCAGGCCGCGCCGAAGAAGGCCGACTTCATCGCCCAGGACAACCAGCAGGGCAGCGGTACGCTGGACAAGAAAGCCATCCCCACCACCACCGAAGTGGCGCCGATGCAGAGCACCGAGGTGAAAAAAGTGGTGCCACCACCCTCGAAGAAAAACGAAGTCGAGCAGACCACCACCAAGGCAGCCGTCGCCACCACCGCTCCCAAGCCGAAAAAAACCACCACCCCCCGCGAAGCAGTGAAAACCGCCGAAGCGCCCAAGGCGCCGCCAAGCTTCGACAGCGCCCAACTGTCCAGCGACATCGCCAGCCTGGAGGCCGAACTGGCTAACGAACGCCAGTTGTACGCCAAGCGCCCGCGTATCCACCGCATCAACGCGGCCTCGACCATGCGCGACAAGGGCGCCTGGTACAAAGACGAATGGCGCAAGAAGATCGAGCGCATCGGCAACCTCAACTACCCGGACGAAGCCCGGCGCCAGCAGATCTACGGCAGCCTGCGGCTGATGGTGGCCATCAACCGAGATGGCTCGTTGCATGAAGTGCTGGTGCTGGAGTCCTCGGGCCAGCCCCTGCTGGATCAAGCCGCGCAACGCATCGTGCGCCTGAGCGCGCCCTTCGCCCCGTTCAGCGGCGACTTGGCAGATATCGATCGCCTGGAAATCATCCGCACCTGGAAGTTCGCGCGCGGGGATCGCTTGTCCAGCAATTGACGGGGCCGCCCAGGCCGATTCATGGCACAACGCCAGAGTTTTCCCGCACATCCCCAGCTTGTCAGTTCGCCACACCGACGCCACACTAGCGCCCATGAAAAACGTCAGCCCCAGCTACCTCTCGCATCACTTCCTGATCGCCATGCCCCACATGGTGGACCCGAACTTTGCGCATACCTTGACCTACATCGTCGAGCACACTGCCAATGGGGCCATGGGGCTGGTGGTCAACCGCCCGCAAGACATCACGCTGGCGGACATCCTCGAACAATTGCGCCCCGAGATCGAACCGCCAGCCCTGTGCCAGCACGTGCCGATCTTCCTCGGCGGCCCGGTGAGCAAGGACCGCGGTTTCGTCCTGCACCCCAGCGGCCAAACCTTCCAGGCCACCATCGAACTGGGCGGCGTGGCACTGTCCAGCTCCCAGGACGTGCTGTTCGCCATCGCCGACGGCAGGGGCCCGTCCAAGAGCCTGATCGCCCTGGGCTATGCCGGTTGGGAGCCGGGGCAATTGGAGGCCGAGCTGGCCGCCAACGCCTGGCTGACCTGCCCGTTCGACGCCGACATCCTGTTCAACACCAGCAGCGAGCAGCGCCTGGAAGCCGCCGCCCGACAACTGGGGGTCAACCTCAACCTAATCACCAGCCAGGCGGGGCACGCCTGATGGCGCTGCGGCTGATCCTGGGTTTTGACTACGGCACCAAGCAGATCGGCGTCGCCGTGGGCCAAGTAATTACCGGCCAGGCCCGTGCGCTGTGCACCCTCAAGGCGCAGAACGGTATCCCCGACTGGAACCAGGTCGAGGCCCTGATAAAAGAATGGAAACCCGACGCCGTTGTTGTCGGCCTGCCGTTGAACATGGACGGCACCCCCAGCGACATGTGCCTGCGCGCGGAGAAATTCGCCCGACGCCTCAACGGCCGCTTCAACCTGCCCTTCTATACCCACGACGAACGCCTGACCACGTTCGAGGCCAAGGGCGAACGCCTGGCCCGTGGCGGGCAAAAAGGCAGTTACCGCGATAACCCGGTCGACGCCATCGCCGCCGCCCTGCTGCTGCAAGGCTGGCTCGACGAAAACACTGCTTTGTTCGAATCCTGACGGGGTGCGGCCAAGGGCCGCGCCTCTCTTCGTTTCAGCCCGGACCCTGCCATCATTGGCCGAGCCGCGCCCTTGAAGGAGCCACCATGAGCCTGCCCAACCCCGCCGAACTGATCCGCCAGATGGCCGTCGATCTCAAGGCCCACCTGGCCCGCCGCGCCATCAGCGAACCGCGCTACATCGGCATCCGCACCGGCGGCGTGTGGGTGGCCCAGGCGCTGCTGCAAGAGCTGGGCAGCGATTCGCCCCTGGGCACCCTGGACGTGTCCTTCTACCGCGACGACTTCAGCCAGAACGGCCTGCACCCGCAAGTGCGGCCCTCCGAGTTGCCCTTCGAGATCGAGGGCCAGCACCTGGTGCTGATCGACGACGTGCTGATGAGCGGGCGCACCATCCGCGCCGCCCTCAACGAACTCTTCGACTACGGCCGCCCGGCCAGCGTGACCCTGGTCAGCCTGCTGGACCTGGACGCCGGCGAGTTGCCGATCCGCCCCAACGTGGTCGGCGCCACCCTGAGCCTGGCCGCCCATGAGCGGGTCAAGCTCTGCGGCCCGGCGCCGCTGCAACTCGAACTCCAAGATCTTGCCCTTTAAGAGTCCATCGCGATGACGCCTCTCGACACCCAGCGCCCGCTGCAACTCAACCACCAGGGACAGTTGCAGCACTTCCTCTCGCTCGACGGTTTACGCCGCGAGCTGTTGACCGAAATCCTCGACACCGCCGACTCCTTCCTGGAAGTCGGCGCCCGGGCGGTGAAAAAAGTCCCGCTGCTGCGCGGCAAGACCGTGTGCAACGTGTTCTTTGAGAACTCCACCCGCACCCGCACCACCTTCGAGCTGGCGGCCCAACGGCTGTCGGCAGACGTCATCACCCTGAACGTCTCCACCTCATCGGCGAGCAAGGGCGAAACCCTGCTCGACACCCTGCGCAACCTCGAAGCCATGGCCGCCGACATGTTTGTGGTGCGCCACGGCGACTCCGGCGCCGCGCACTTCATCGCCGAGCACGTGTGCCCGCAGGTGGCGATCATCAACGGCGGCGACGGCCGCCACGCGCACCCGACCCAGGGCATGCTCGACATGCTCACCATCCGCCGCCACAAGGGCGGTTTCGAGAACCTCTCGGTGGCCATCGTCGGCGACATCCTGCACTCGCGGGTGGCGCGCTCGAACATGCTCGCCCTCAAAACCCTGGGCTGCCCGGACATCCGCGTCATCGCGCCAAAAACCCTGCTGCCCATCGGCGTCGAGCAGTACGGCGTGAAGGTCTACACCGACCTGGCCGAAGGCCTCAAGGACGTGGACGTGGTCATCATGCTGCGCCTGCAACGCGAGCGCATGACCGGCGGCCTGCTACCCAGCGAAGGCGAGTTCTATCGCCTGTTCGGCCTGACCACCGCACGCCTGGCCGGCGCCAAGCCCGATGCCATCGTCATGCACCCGGGCCCGATCAACCGTGGCGTGGAGATCGAATCGGCGGTGGCCGACGGCCCCCACTCGGTGATCCTCAACCAGGTCACCTACGGCATCGCCATCCGCATGGCCGTGCTGTCGATGGCCATGAGTGGGCAAACCGCCCAGCGTCAATTCGAGCAGGAGACCGCCCAGTGAAGCTCAGCATCCTCGGCGCACGCGTCATCGACCCCAGCAGTGGCCTGGACCAAACCACCGACCTGCACCTGCACGCCGGCAAGATCATCGCCATGGGCGCCGCCCCGGCGGACTTCAGCCCCAGCCAAACCCTCGACGCCCAGGGCCTGGTGGCCGCGCCGGGGCTGGTGGACCTGAGCGTTGCCCTGCGCGAGCCGGGCTACAGCCGCAAAGGCACCATCGCCAGCGAAACCCGCGCCGCCGCCGCCGGCGGCGTCACCAGCCTGTGCTGCCCGCCGCGCACCAAACCGGTGCTCGACACCTCCGCCGTGGCCGAACTGATCCTCGACCGCGCCCGCGAGGCCGGCAATTGCAAGGTGTTCCCCATCGGCGCCCTGAGCAAAGGCCTGGAAGGCGAGCAATTGGCCGAGCTCATCGCCCTGCGCGACGCCGGTTGCGTGGCCTTCAGCAATGGCCTGGACAACTTCCGCAACACCCGCACCCTGTGCCGTGCCCTGGAATACGCCGCCACGTTCGACCTGACGGTGATCTTCCACTCCCAGGACCACGACCTCGCTGCCGGCGGCCTGGCCCACGAAGGCCCGACCGCGAGCTTCCTCGGCTTGCCGGGCATTCCCGAAACCGCCGAGACCGTGGCCCTGGCCCGTGACCTCTTGCTGGTAGAACAAAGCGGCGTGCGCGCGCACTTCAGCCAGTTGACCAGCGCCCGTGGCGCGGCGCTGATCGCCCAGGCCCAGGCCCGCGGCCTGAAAGTGACCGCCGATGTGGCGCTATACCAGTTGATCCTGACTGACGAGGCGCTGATCGACTTCAACAGCCTCTACCACGTGCAACCGCCGCTGCGCACCCGCGCCGACCGCGACGGCTTGCGCGAAGCGGTGAAAAGCGGCGTGATCTCGGCCATTTCCAGCCATCACCAGCCCCATGAGCGCGACGCCAAACTGGCACCGTTCGGCGCCACCGAACCGGGCATCAGCAGCGTTGAACTGCTGCTGCCGCTGGCCATGACCCTGGTGGCAGACGGCTTGCTCGACCTGCCGACGCTACTGGCACGCCTGAGCGCCGGCCCGGCGCAAGCCCTGCGCCTACCCGCCGGCAAGCTGCACGTGGGCGCCGCCGCCGACCTGGTGCTGTTCGACCCCAACCGCTCCACCGTGGCCGGCGAAGGCTGGCTGTCCAAAGGCGAAAACTGCCCGTTCATGGGCCACAGCCTGCCGGCGAACGTGCGCTACACCCTGGTGGATGGGCACATCACCTACCAGGCCTAAACCCTGTAAGAGCAACTTGTGTGGGAGCGGGCCGCGGCGCGGCCCGCAAGTAGGCTCCCATCATGGGGGAGTGGCTATCGCCCCCCACGACTCTGGGCGTTGCGGATCGAGATCTGCGTGTTGAGCGTCCAGAAGTCATACAGCACCCCCACCAGCAGCAACCCGCCAGTGAACAGGTAGATCACCCCCGTGATCCACTTGCCCTGGTACATGCGGTGCACGCCAAACACCCCCAGAAACGCCAGCAGAATCCACGCCACGTTGTACTCCAGCGGCCCGGCGGTGAAACGCAGGTCGGCTTCGCGGTCCATGGCCGGGATCAGGAACAGGTCGATCAACCAACCAATCCCCAGCAAGCCCAGGGTGAAAAACCAGATCGTCCCGGTCACCGGTTTGCCGTAGTAGAAGCGGTGGGCGCCGGTAAAACCGAAAATCCACAGCAGATAGCCGATGATTTTGCTGTGGGTGTCCTGTTGCTGATAGGTGTTCATGGAGTTCCTCTTGCGGTCCGATAGATAAATTTTTTCGCTATAGGTGTGACTTTTTTGTGTCGTCCCGACGTGTGGCTGGTTCACCTTACACCGCGCGCAAAGCCTTGTAGCGCCTGACTTCTGTCTGACAATTGCGCCAATTTGCCGCATGTTGGCCGAACTTGGCTACCGATTTGAATCGACCAGTGGCCGCGAAACAGACAAAAAAGCTGTTATAAAGTTGCGCGCCTACCTTTATAGAGCCCTGCCTAATGCGTCCATTTTTCAAGACATGGCTAACCATCTGCCTATTAATGCCACTGGCCGCCCACGCCACCAATCGTGAGCAACGTCTGCCCAACGTCAATGGTTTCACCCCCAAATCCCATGTTTCGGCTCCTTCGAGCAAAAACAAGCAGGCGCCTCGCCTGAACCGCGTTAGTAGCAACAAGCGTGTGCCCGTCATGGCCGCCAAGCAAAGCAGCGACGTGCTCAGCCGCGCGGTCAATGTGCTCGGCACCCCTTACCGTTGGGGCGGCAGCAGCCCCAGCAAGGGTTTTGATTGCAGCGGCCTGGTGAAGTACGCCTTCAACGACGTCGCCGCCATCGATCTACCGCGCACCTCCAACGCCATGGCCAGCGGCCACGGGCAGAAAGTCGACCGCAAGGATCTCAAGCCCGGCGACCTGATTTTCTTCAACCTCAAGAGCCGCCGGGTCAACCACGTCGCCATCTACATGGGCAACGACCGCTTTATCCACGCGCCACGGCGCGGCAAGTCGGTAACCATCGACACCCTGAAAAAACCATATTGGGAAAAACACTACGTGGTGGCCAAGCGAGTGTTGCCCAAAGAGCCCAATACCCTGCGGATTGTGCAGCGCTGAGCAGTTTGACGCTGACGGCCTCATCGCGGGCGAGCCCGCTCCCACAGGTTTTGAGGCCCTAAAGCCTCAAAACCCCTCCGGCGCCCGTGCCTTCTCCCGCGCCTGTTCGCGGCTTATCAACCCCTTGGCCAGTAGGTCTTTGAGGGCCATGTCCAGCGTTTGCATGCCCAGCGCCCCGCCGGTCTGAATCGCCGAATACATCTGCGCCACCTTGTCTTCGCGGATCAGGTTGCGGATCGCCGCCGTGCCCAGCATCACCTCATGGGCCGCCACCCGCCCGCCACCGACTTTCTTGACCAAGCACTGCGACACCACTGCCTGCAATGACTCCGACAGCATCGAGCGCGCCATGCCTCGCTCCGTGCCCGGGAACACGTCCAGTACGCGGTCGATGGTTTTCGCTGCCGAGGTGGTGTGCAGCGTGCCGAACACCAAGTGCCCGGTTTCGGCGGCGGTCAGGGCCAGGCGAATGGTTTCCAGGTCACGCATCTCGCCCACCAGGATCACGTCCGGGTCTTCGCGCAGGGCCGCCCGCAGCGCGGCCGCGAAACTGCGGGTGTCGCGCTGCACTTGGCGCTGGCTTATCAGGCACTGGCGGGGCTCATGAATGAACTCGATGGGGTCTTCGATGGTGAGGATGTGCTGCTGGCGGTGCGCGTTGAGGTGATCGACCAGCGCCGCCAGGGTGGTGGACTTGCCCGACCCGGTGGGCCCGGTGACCAATACCAGGCCACGGGGTGCCTCGGCAATACGCCGAAACACTTCCCCCAACCCCAACGACGCCAGGCTTGGCACCTGGGCGGCAACGCTGCGCAGCACCGCGCCGATGCCGCGCTGCTGGTGGAACAGGTTGACGCGAAACCGCCCCACGCCGTCGCGCTCGAAAGCAAAATCCAGGTCCAGGGTCGCGTCGAACTGCCCCCGCTGCTCATCGTCCATGATCTCGTCCAGCAAGGCCCGCACCCGCGCCGAGTCCAGCGTCGGCAGGTCAAGGCGCTGGATGTCGCCGTCCACTCGCACCATGGGCGCCAGGCCCGCCGACAGATGCACATCCGAAGCCCCGAGCCGCACGCTCAGGGACAGTAGCTCAGTGATATCCATATCCAAACCCAACTCCAGTAGAATGCCGCCAACCTCAGAACCACAGGCGCCCATCGAATGTCCACGATAGCAGACAGCATTGCCCTGGTTCGCAGCCGCATCCACGCTGCCGCAAAAGCCGCCGGGCGCGACGAAAACAGCGTGCAACTGCTGGCCGTGAGCAAGACCAAACCCGCCCAGGCCCTGCGCCAAGCCTATGCCGCCGGGCTGCGCGATTTCGGCGAAAACTACCTGCAAGAAGCCCTGAGCAAGCAACTCGAACTGCGCGACCTGCCCTTGAGTTGGCACTTCATCGGCCCCATTCAATCGAACAAGACGCGAGCCATCGCCGAACACTTCGCCTGGGTGCATTCCGTGGACCGCTTGAAAATCGCCCAACGCCTGTCCGAGCAACGCCCCGCTGAACTGCCGCCACTGAACATCTGCATCCAGGTCAACGTCAGCGGCGAGGCGAGCAAATCCGGCTGCACCCCGGCCGACCTGCCGGCCCTGGCCACGGCCATCAATGCCTTGCCGCGTTTGAAGCTGCGCGGCTTGATGGCGATCCCGGAGCCAACCGACGAGCGCGCCGAGCAAGATGCCGCGTTTGCCGCCGTACAACAGCTGCAAGCCAGCCTCGGTTTGCCGCTGGACACGCTTTCCATGGGCATGAGCCACGACCTGGAGTCAGCCATTGCCCAAGGCGCCACCTGGGTGCGCATCGGTACTGCGCTATTCGGTGCCCGCGACTACAGCCAGCCCTGAAATGGCTGACTTACTTCTCTATAAGGACCTGTCATGAGCAAGACACGTATTGCCTTTATCGGAGCCGGTAACATGGCCGCCAGCCTGATCGGCGGCCTGCGCGCCAAGGGCCTGGACGCCGCGCAGATCCGTGCCAGCGACCCCGGCGCAGAAACCCGCGCGCGGGTTCACGCCGAGCACGGCATCGAACTGTTCGCCGACAACGCCCAGGCCATCGACGGCGCCGACGTGGTCGTGCTGGCGGTCAAGCCGCAAATGATGAAAGCCGTCTGCGAGGCGCTGCGCCCGCACCTCACGGCGCAGCAACTGGTGGTGTCCATCGCCGCTGGCATCACATGTGCCAGCATGGCCAAGTGGCTCGGCGAGCAACCCATCGTGCGCTGCATGCCCAACACCCCATCGCTGCTGCGCCAAGGGGTGAGCGGCCTGTACGCCACTGGCGCCGTCACCGAGGCGCAACGCCAGCAGGCGCAAGAGCTGTTGTCGGCCGTGGGCCTGGCCCTGTGGCTGGAAAACGAGCAGCAACTGGACGCGGTCACCGCCGTCTCCGGCAGCGGCCCGGCGTACTTCTTCCTGCTGATCGAAGCCATGACCGCCGCCGGCGAGAAACTCGGCCTGCCCCGCGACATCGCCGCCCAACTGACCCTGCAAACCGCACTCGGCGCCGCCCACATGGCGGTGGCCAGCGACGTGGACGCCGCTGAGCTGCGCCGCCGCGTCACCTCCCCGGCCGGCACCACCGAAGCGGCCATCAAATCATTCCAGGCCGGCGGCTTCGAGGCGCTGGTCGAAACCGCCCTGGGCGCCGCCGCACATCGCTCGGCCGAAATGGCCGAACAACTGGGCCAATAAGGAGCCATTCATGATTGGATTGGAAACCGCAGCCATCTACGTGCTGCAAACCCTCGGCAGCCTGTACCTGCTGATCGTGCTGTTGCGTTTCGTGCTGCAACTGGTACGCGCCAACTTCTACAACCCACTGTGCCAGTTCGCGGTCAAGGCCACCCAGCCGCTGCTCAAGCCGCTGCGCCGGGTCATCCCCAGCGTGTTCGGCCTGGACATGTCGTCCCTGGTGCTGGCCCTTATCCTCCAGGTGCTGCTGATGGCCGTGACCATGCTGCTGGCCTACGGCACCACGGGCGCCCCGCTGCAACTGCTGATCTGGGCGATCATCGGTGTGACGGCGCTGTTCCTGAAGATTTTCTTCTTCGCCCTGATTATCAGCGTGATCCTGTCCTGGGTCGCACCGGGCAGCCATAACCCGGGCGCCGAGTTGGTCAACCAGATCTGCGAGCCGGTGCTGGCGCCGTTTCGCAAGATCCTGCCCAGCCTGGGCGGCCTGGATATCTCGCCGATCCTCGCGTTCATGGTGCTCAAGCTGCTGGACATGCTGGTCATCAACAACCTCGCCGCCATGAGCCAGATGCCGGACATCCTGCGCATGCTGATCTGACCCGGTGAGCTATTTCCGCTGGGACGGCGAGGATCTGATCCTCGAATGCCACCTGCAACCGGCGGCCCGCAGCGATGATTTCTGCGGGCTGCACGGCGAGCGCCTGAAAATCCGCCTCACCGCACCGCCCGTCGAGGGCAAGGCCAATGCCTACCTGATGGCTTTTCTGGCCAAGGCCTTCGGGGTCGCCAAAAGCCAGGTGAGCCTGCTCAGCGGCGAGTTGAACCGGCAGAAACGGGTGCGCATCAGTGCACCGAAAAAACTCCCGCCGCTGCCGGGGCTGGAGCGCCCGGCGGGGTGATGAGTCGCCTCACTTATCGCGAGCAGGCTCGCTCCCACAGGGTTATGCAATGACGTGTGGGAGCGAGCCTGCTCGCGAGGGGGACGCCACGGTATAGCCGCTTGCCGCTAGGGGCCCTGCTCTTTAGACTTACGCCTCATTTAAATGAGAGCAGGGTCGATGCCAACTGCCTTTCCCGCCGATTCCGTTGGTCTGGTGACGCCCCAAGTGGCGCACTTCAGTGAACCCCTCGCCCTGGCCTGCGGCCGTTCGCTGCCCGCCTATGACCTGATCTATGAAACCTACGGTGAGCTGAACGCCACGGCCAGCAACGCCGTGCTGATCTGCCATGCGCTGTCGGGCCATCACCATGCCGCTGGCTACCACAGCCCCGACGACCGCAAGCCCGGTTGGTGGGACAGCTGCATCGGCCCCGGCAAGCCCATCGATACCCACCGCTTCTTCGTCGTCAGCCTCAACAACCTGGGCGGCTGCAACGGCTCCACCGGCCCCAGCAGCACCAACCCGGACACCGGCAAGCCGTTTGGCGCCGACTTCCCGGTGCTCACGGTCGAAGACTGGGTGCACAGCCAGGCGCGCCTGGCCGACCTGCTGGGCATCGACCAATGGGCCGCGGTGATCGGCGGCAGCCTGGGCGGCATGCAGGCCTTGCAGTGGAGCATCAGCTACCCCGAGCGCATCCGCCATTGCCTGGCCATCGCCTCGGCGCCTAAGCTCTCGGCGCAGAACATCGCCTTCAACGAAGTGGCGCGCCAGGCCATCCTCACCGACCCCGAGTTCCACGGCGGCTCGTTCCAGGAGCACGGTGTGATCCCCAAGCGCGGGTTGATGCTGGCGCGGATGGTGGGGCACATCACCTACCTGTCGGATGACTCCATGGGCGAGAAATTCGGCCGCGGCCTCAAGAGCGAAAAGCTCAACTACGACTTCCATAGCGTCGAATTCCAAGTGGAAAGCTACCTGCGCTACCAGGGCGAAGAATTCTCCGGGCGCTTCGACGCCAACACCTACCTGTTGATGACCAAAGCGCTGGACTACTTCGATCCGGCGGCGAACTTCGACGATAACCTGGCGAAAACCTTCGCCGGGGCCAAGGCCAAGTTCTGCGTGATGTCGTTCACCACCGACTGGCGTTTCTCCCCGGCCCGCTCGCGGGAACTGGTGGACGCCCTGATGGCGGCGAAAAAAGACGTCTGCTACTTGGAAATCGACGCGCCCCAGGGCCACGACGCCTTCTTGATCCCGATCCCGCGCTACTTGCAGGCGTTTGGCAATTACATGAACAGAATCCAATTGTGAGAACGCCATGAGAGCTGATCTGGAAATCATCCAGGAATGGATCCCCGCCGGCAGCCGCGTGCTCGACCTTGGCTGCGGTAATGGCGAACTGCTGACCTGGCTGCGGGACAACAAGCAAGTCACCGGTTATGGCCTGGAAAACGACCCGGACAACATTGCCGAATGCGTGGCCAAGGGCATCAACGTGATCGAGCAGGACCTGGACAAGGGGCTGGGCAACTTCGCCAGCAACAGCTTCGATATCGTGGTGATGACCCAAGCCCTGCAAGCGGTGCACTACCCGGACCGAATCCTCGACGAAATGCTGCGCGTGGGCCGCCAGTGCATCATCACCTTTCCCAATTTCGGCCACTGGCGCTGCCGCTGGTACCTGGCCAGCAAGGGCCGCATGCCGGTGTCGGAATTCTTGCCGTACACCTGGTACAACACGCCGAACATCCACTTCTGCACCTTTGAAGACTTTGAAGAACTGTGCCGCGAACGTGCGGCGAAAGTCATCGATCGGCTTGCCGTCGATCAACAACACCGCCACGGGTGGGCCAGTAAGCTATGGCCTAACCTATTAGGTGAAATCGGTATTTACCGCGTCAGCAGTCCTGGCCTGCAAGATCACCAGGTCGCGGTCTGACCCCAACATTAACGGCTGTCGCAAGCGGGCTCGCCCGCGCTGGAGTGCGTAGCGCTCCTGATGCGGTGCTTGCTCAAACGCACTGAGGGGCCGCTGCGCTGCCCAGCGCGGGCCAGCCCGCTTGCTACTGCCCACAAATATTTTTTGAGGAGAACGATCATGGGACGTCTAGCCCTGTTAGCCCTGACTGCCTGCCTGAGCCTGAGCGCCATGGCCGCCGACGCCATCAAAGGCGAACGCAAGGAAGTTTTCGGTGACGTGACGGTGCACTACAACACCTTCAACTCCACCGCCCTGCAACCGGACATCGCCAAGGCCGCCGGCCTGGTGCGCGACAAGCATCAGGGGCTCATCAACCTCTCCGTGCTCAAGGCTGGCAAAGCGACGGACGCCACGGTCACCGGCACCCTCAAGGACCTGACCAGCAAAAGCGTGCCGCTGACGTTCAAGAAAATCACCGAACCCGGCGCGATCTACTACATCGCCCAATACCCGGTGGAGCAGCAGGAAGTCAGAACCTTCACCATCAGCGTTGAAACCGGCGGCCAAGCCCACAGTTTCAGCTTTAACCAAGAGCTGTTTCCGGGCCAATGATGAACTTCACCCAACTGGTTTTGGCCAGCCATAACGCCGGCAAACTCAAAGAACTCCAGGCCATGCTCGGCCAAGCGGTACAACTGCGCTCCATTGGCGAGTTCAGCCGCGTCGAGCCGGAAGAAACCGGCCTGTCGTTCGTCGAGAACGCCATCCTCAAGGCCCGCAATGCCGCGCGCATTTCCGGTTTGCCGGCGCTGGCCGACGATTCCGGGCTGGCGGTGGACTTCCTAGGCGGCGCGCCGGGCATTTACTCGGCGCGCTATGCCGACGGCCAGGGCGATGCGGCGAACAACGCCAAGCTGCTCGACGCCCTCAAGGACGTGCCCGAGGCAGAGCGCGGCGCGCAGTTCGTCTGTGTGCTGGCCCTGGTGCGCCACGCCGACGACCCGCTGCCGATCCTCTGCGAAGGCTTGTGGCACGGGCGCATTCTCACCGCCGCCAGCGGCGAACATGGTTTTGGCTACGACCCGCTGTTCTGGGTGCCGGAGCGCGACTGCTCCAGCGCGCAGCTGAGCCCCGCCGATAAGAACCAGATCAGCCACCGCGCCCGCGCAATGGATTTGCTGCGCCAACGTCTGGGCTTGAAATGACCCACGACTCGCCCGCGTTGCCGCTGATCGTCGGCGGCACGCCCAGCACCCGCGCGGCATTACCGCTGTTGCCGCCGCTGGCGCTGTACATCCACATTCCCTGGTGCGTGCGCAAATGCCCGTACTGCGACTTCAACTCCCACACCGCCAGCCCCGTGCTGCCGGAAGAAGAGTACGTCGATGCCCTGCTGGCCGACCTCGACCAGGACCTGCACGCGGTGTACGGCCGCGAACTGAGTTCGATCTTCTTCGGTGGCGGCACCCCGAGCCTGTTCAGCGCCGCCGCCCTGGGGCGCCTGCTCAAGGGCGTGGAGCAACGTATCCCGTTCGCCCCAGGCATCGAAATCACCCTGGAAGCCAACCCTGGCACCTTCGAGCAAGAGAAATTCAGCGCCTACCGGGCCTTGGGCATCAATCGCCTGTCCATCGGCATCCAGAGTTTCCAACAGGCCAAGCTCAGTGCCCTGGGGCGCATCCACAACGGCGACGAAGCGATCCGCGCCGCCGGCATGGCGCGCCTGGCCGGGTTCGACAACTTCAACCTGGACTTGATGCACGGCTTGCCCGATCAGTCCCTGGACGACGCCCTCGACGACCTGCGCCAAGCCATCTCCCTCAAGCCTACGCACCTGTCCTGGTACCAACTGACGCTGGAGCCGAACACGGTGTTCTGGAACCAGCCGCCGGTGTTGCCGGAGGACGACACCCTGTGGGACATCCAGGAGGCCGGCCAGGCTCTGCTGGCCGAGCACGGCTACGCGCAGTACGAGGTCTCGGCCTACGCCCAGCCCGGCAAAGCGGCGCGGCATAACCTCAATTACTGGAGTTTCGGCGACTTTATCGGCATCGGTGCCGGCGCCCACGGCAAGCTCAGCCACCCGGACGGGCGCATCGTGCGCACCTGGAAAACCCGCCTGCCCAAGGACTACCTCAACCCAGCCAAAAACTTCCAGGCCGGCGAAAAATACCTGGGCGACGACGAACTGCCATTCGAGTTCTTGATGAATGCCTTGCGCCTGACCGAGGGCGTGGCCGCCGAGCTGTACCCGCAACGCACCGGGCTGACGCTGCAAAGCCTGGCCCAGGGCCGCCGCGAGGCCGAACAAAGTGGCTTATTGCAGGTCGAACCGTCACGGCTGGCGGCCACCGAGCGCGGCCAACTCTTTCTCAATGACCTGCTACAGAAGTTTTTGAGCTGACTGGCTCTTTAAGGAAATCGAATGGACCTGGTACTCGACCTACTCGCCACCGTCTCGCGCTGGAGCCGCAGCAACCTGTCGGACATCTCCCTGGCGCTGGTGGGCTGCCTGCTGGTGTTGTTTGGCGCCGACATCAAGGGCTGGGTCGAACAACGCCTGGGCAACATCGCCGGCGCCTTGCGCGTACCGCTGATGGCCCTGCTGTGCATGATCGGCAGCGGCGCGGCGTTGATCTACGCCACGCCGTGGATCGTGCGCGGCCTGAGCCAATTCAACAACTACAGCCTGGCGCCGGTGTTGTTGGTGGTGCTGGTGCTGATCGGGGTAGTGGCGGATCGCCGCTAACCACAACTGGAGGAGCGAGCCTGCTCGCGATGAGGCCGAAACCGCTATCGCGGGCGAGCCCGCTCCCACACTAGGTTTTGCCTGCTTTAAGACTGCTTCTCGAACTTCAAATCCCACACCCCATGCCCCAGTCGCTCGCCACGGCGCTCGAACTTGGTGATCGGGCGCTCGCTCGGGCGCGGCACGCAGCGGCCGTCTTCGGCGAGGTTGCGGTAGCCCGGCGCGACGTTCATCACCTCCAGCATGTACTCGGCGTAGGGTTCCCAGTCAGTGGCCATGTGCAGGATGCCGCCGACTTTCAACTTGCTGCGCACCAACTCTGCGAAAGACGCTTGGACAATACGGCGCTTGTGGTGGCGGCTCTTGTGCCAAGGGTCGGGGAAAAACAGCATCAGGCGATCCAGGCTGTTGTCGGCGATACAGCGGTTGAGCACTTCAATCGCATCGCAGTCGTACACCCGCAGGTTAGTCAGACCCTGGGTCAGCACGCCGTTGAGCAACGCGCCGACACCTGGGCGGTGCACTTCCACACCGATGAAATCCTGCTCGGGCGACGCCGCGGCCATTTCCAGCAGGGAGTGGCCCATGCCAAAGCCGATTTCCAGGGAGCGCGGGGCCGAACGGCCAAACACTTGGTCAAAATCCACCGGCGCATCCGCCAGCGGCAGGACGAACAACGGCGTGCCTTGCTCCAGGCCTTTTTGCTGGCCTTCGGTCATGCGCCCGGCGCGCATCACGAAACTCTTGATACGGCGGTGCTTGGACTCGTCGCCTTCTTGCACAGTGTTCGGCGTTTCGTTTGATTCAGTCATCAATGGCTCTTACTTAATCAGACCATCCAGCGGCGAAGAGGCGCTGGCATAGAGTTTTTTCGGCATGCGCCCGGCGAGGTACGCCAGACGACCGGCAACGATTGCGTGCTTCATGGCTTCGGCCATCATGATCGGCTGCTGCGCATTGGCGATGGCCGAGTTCATCAGCACCGCCTCGCAGCCCAGTTCCATGGCGATGGTGGCGTCGGACGCGGTGCCGACACCGGCATCCACCAACACCGGGATCTTCGCTTCTTCAAGGATGATCTGCAGGTTGTAGGGGTTGCAGATGCCCAGCCCGGTGCCGATCAAGCCCGCCAGCGGCATGACTGCGATGCAACCGATTTCGGCCAGTTGGCGGGCGATGATCGGGTCGTCGCTGGTGTAGACCATCACGTCGAAACCTTCCTTGACCAGCACTTCGGCGGCTTTGAGGGTTTCGATCACGTTGGGGAACAGGGTTTTCTGGTCGGCCAGCACTTCCAGCTTCACCAAGTTATGGCCGTCCAGAAGCTCACGGGCCAGGCGGCAGGTGCGCACGGCCTCGATGGCGTCGTAGCAACCGGCGGTGTTCGGCAGGATGGTGTAGCGGTCTGGCGGCAGGATATCCAGCAGGTTCGGTTCGCCCGGGTTCTGGCCGATGTTGGTGCGGCGCACGGCAACGGTGACGATCTCGGCCCCCGAGGCTTCGATGGCCAGGCGGGTTTCTTCCATGTCGCGGTACTTGCCGGTGCCTACCAGCAAGCGCGACTGGTAGGTACGACCGGCCAGGACGAAAGGCTTGTCGCTGCGAACATTGCTCATCGGGAATCCTCGGTTGGGGAGAGGTTCTGCAGAAATCTTGTCGGCAAATTCAGGGAAAACGTAGCGAACGCGCTAGCTTCTAGCCGCCACCGATGGCGTGCACCACTTCGACGCTATCGCCGTCGTTCAGCGTGGTGTCGGCGTGCTGGCTGCGGGGGACGATATCCAGGTTGAGCTCGACTGCGACGCGACGCCCGGTCAACTCCAGGTGCGCGAGCAGGGCCGCAACGGTTGCACCGTCGGGCAGTTCTAAGGAATCACCGTTCAGCTGAATACGCATGCCAAAGGCCGCCATCGTTTTTAAGGGCCAGCATTCTAGCCCGATCCGTCAGGCCGACCCAAGCCCTCTGGTCAGCGGTGGTTTCAGGGCGTCGGTTGCAGGCGCCACGCGGCCAGGCCCAGGCAGAGCCAGCCCACCAGGAACGCGACGCCACCCAACGGGGTGATGATCCCCAGTTTGCTGATGCCGGTCAGGGTCAACAGGTACAGGCTCCCGGAAAACAGCAGGATGCCGAGGGTGAATGACGCGCCGGCCCAAGTCACCAAGCGTCCGGGCAGGTGCGCAGCTAGCAGCGCCACGCCCACCAGGGCCAGGGTGTGGACCAACTGATAGCTGACGCCGGTGTGGAAAATCGCCAGGTATTCAGCGCTGAGGCGGTTTTTCAAGCCATGGGCGGCGAACGCGCCAAGGGCAACGCCAGTAAAGCCGAAGAAGGCAGCCAGCATCACAAAGCCACGCAGCATGAGGAACTCCAGTCAGACTCGTAGGACAGGGTCTGTATAATGGCCCGCTCGACCGCTCCGGCCAAGCCATCTCTATGTTGCGTTTAATCTTTCGTCGTATCACCCAAGGCCTGCTCTGGTTCGCGGCTGGCAGCGTGCTGCTGGTGCTTGTGTTCCGCGTCGTACCGCCGCCGGGAACGGCATTGATGGTCGAGCGCAAGGTGCAGTCCTGGTTCAATGGCAAGCCCATCGACCTGCAGCGCGACTGGCAAGCGTGGGATGAAATCGCCAACGACCTGAAAGTTGCGGTGATTGCCGGCGAAGACCAGAAATTCCCCGAACACTGGGGTTTTGACGTCGGCGCGATCAAGGCCGCCCTGGCCCATAACGAGCGCGGTGGTTCGCTGCGCGGCGCCAGCACCTTGAGCCAGCAAGTGGCGAAGAACCTGTTTCTGTGGTCGGGCCGCAGTTGGCTGCGCAAGGGCCTGGAGGCCTGGTTCACGGGGCTGATCGAAATCCTCTGGCCCAAGCAACGCATCCTCGAGGTGTACCTCAACAGCGTGGAGTGGGACGACGGCGTGTTTGGCGCCGAGGCGGCGGCGCGCCATCACTTTGGCGTGAGCGCCCGCTCACTGTCGCGGCAACAGGCCAGCCTGCTGGCCGCGGTGCTGCCCAACCCCCGCGCCTGGAGCGCCAGCCGCCCAAGCCCTTACGTGGCACGGCGTGCCAGCTGGATTCGGCAGCAGATGAACCAGTTGGGGGGAGAGAGTTATCTGTTGGGGATCAATGATTCGCGGCGCTTGCCGTGGGCAGACTGACACAGCAGAAAAAAGTGTGGGAGCGGACTTGCCCGCTCCCACATCCACACCTACATCCACTAGCAGTTTGAGATCAAGCGGCGATAGACAGCTTCAGCTTGTTCATCGCGCTTTTTTCCAACTGGCGGATACGCTCAGCCGATACGTTGTACTTCTGCGCCAGGTCATGCAGCGTGGCTTTTTCTTCTGCCAACCAGCGTTGGTAGAGAATGTCGCGGCTGCGATCGTCCAGCACTTGCAGGGCTTCGTGCAGGTTGCTGGTGGAGTTATCGCTCCAGTCAGCATCTTCCAGTTGCCGCGCCGGGTCGTAGCGGTGGTCTTCGAGGTAATTGGCCGGCGACTGGAAGGCACTGTCGTCGTCCGCCTCGGCGGCCGGGTCGAAGGCCATGTCATGGCCAGTCAGGCGGCTTTCCATCTCGCGCACTTCACGGGGCTCAACGCCCAGGCTTTCGGCCACGCGGTGCACTTCTTCGTTGTTCAGCCACGCCAGGCGTTTTTTCTGGCTGCGCAGGTTGAAGAACAGCTTGCGCTGGGCCTTGGTGGTCGCGACTTTCACGATGCGCCAGTTGCGCAGGATGAATTCGTGGATTTCCGCCTTGATCCAGTGCACCGCAAAGGACACCAGGCGCACGCCCATTTCCGGGTTGAAACGCTTGACCGCTTTCATCAGGCCCACGTTACCTTCCTGGATCAGGTCGGCCTGGGCCAACCCGTAGCCGGAATAGCTGCGGGCGATATGTACGACAAAACGCAGGTGGGCGAGCACCATCTGCCGAGCCGCCCCAAGATCCTGCTCATAATAGAGACTCTCGGCCAGTTCGCGCTCCTGCTCGGGCGTCAGCAATGGAATGCTGTTGACCGTGTGCACATAGGCTTCCAGGTTTGCGCCTGGGACTAGGGCATAGGCAGGTTGCAAAGAAGTGGTCATACGAAAAAACCTCCGACTCACATAACTCGTGCAGTTCAGCACTGCGAAAATTGACCGGGAACCGTAGGACAAGTTCCCTAGAAAGCTGAAAGGTCAATACAAGCAAAAAGACACTACTTCGGCGCAAGCTCCCTGAGGTGCCTTGCGACGGCGATCCATGCACCGATATACCCTAACAGCACCGCGCCAAGCAAGAGTGACAGGCCGTCAGCAGGAGGCACGCCAGCCAGGGCAAAATCACTGCCATACAACCCGGCTAACCCCACCACTGCGTCGTTCAGCCAATCCAGGCCGAACGCCAGCAACCCCCACGAAAGAATCCCTGCACCCAAGCCATAAAGCGCGCCCATATATAGAAAGGGCCTACGCACATAGCTGTCGGTGCCGCCGACGAGTTTAATCACTTCTATCTCGGTGCGGCGGTTTTCAATATGAAGACGAATGGTATTGCCTATCACCAAAAGTAATGCAGACACCAAAAGCACGGTCAGACCGAAGACAAACCGGTCACCCAGCTTGAGGATTGCCGCAAGGCGTTCCACCCAGACTAGATCAAGTTGCGCCTGTTGCACATTGGGCATCTCGGCCAGGCGCTGACGCAGGGTTTCCAGGGCTGCCTTGTCGACTTCCTTGGGCGTCACCAGCACCACACCCGGCAGGGGGTTCTGCGGCAATTCCTTGAGCGCTTCGCCGATCCCGGACTGCTGCTGGAATTCCTCCAGCGCCTGTTCGCGGCTGATGTATTGGGCATCCGCGACGCCCGGCATGGCCGCGATCTGCTCGCCCAATTGCTCGCCCTCGGCGGCGCTGGCGTCCAGTTGCAGGTAGAGGGAAATCTGCGCCGCCCGCTGCCACGAACCGCCGAGGCGTTCGACGTTGCCCAGCAGCAGCGACAGGCCCATGGGCAGGCTCAAAGCCACGGCCATCACCATGCAGGTGAAGAAACTGCCGATGGGCTGCTTACCCAGGCGCCGCAGGCTGTCGAGCAGGCTGGCGCGGTGGCTTTCGATCCAGGCGTGCAGCAGGGTGCGAAAGTCCGGGCCGTCGTCATCGTCGCGTTTTTTCTTGGCAGGTTTCGGATCCGCCGCCTTGGGCGCCACCCGCTCGGAAACCTTGGGACTGCGTGTGGCACTCATACCCCGGCCTCCCCGTCGCCGATCAGTCGGCCGCGTTGCAAGGTGAGCATGCGGTGGCGCATGCGGGCGATCAGGGCCAGGTCGTGGCTGGCGATCAGCACGCTGGTGCCCAAACGGTTGATGTCCTCGAACACCCCCATGATCTCCGCCGCCAGGCGCGGGTCGAGGTTACCGGTGGGTTCGTCCGCCAGCAGCAGGGCCGGGCGGTGGACGATGGCGCGGGCGATGCCGACGCGCTGTTGCTGGCCGGTGGACAGGTCGCCGGGGTAGAGGTCGGTCTTGTCCGACAGCGCCACGCGCTCCAGGGCCGAATCCACGCGCTTGGTGATTTCCGCCTTGGACAGGCCCAGGATCTGCAACGGCAGGGCAATGTTGTTGAACACCGTGCGGTCGAACAGCAGTTGATGGTTTTGGAACACCACGCCTATCTGCCGACGCAGGTAAGGAATTTGCGCATTGCTGATGGTCGCCAGGTCCTGGCCGGCCAGCAGCAGCTTGCCGGTGGTGGGGCGCTCCATCGCCAGTAGCAGGCGCAGCAGCGTGCTTTTGCCCGCGCCGGAATGGCCGGTGACAAACAAGAATTCGCCCCGACGTACTCGAAAGCTCAGCTCATGCAAGCCGACGTGGCCGTTCGGATAGCGTTTACCGACCTGTTCGAATCGAATCATGAGCGCTCCCGCTCGGCAAACAGTGCCTGGACAAAGGGTTCGGCTTCAAAGGTGCGCAAATCGTCGATGCCTTCGCCCACGCCTATGTAGCGGATCGGCAGGCCGAACTGCTTGGCCAGGGCGAAAATCACCCCGCCCTTGGCGGTGCCGTCGAGCTTGGTCAGTGCCAGGCCGGTCAGTTGCACGGTCTGGTGGAATTGCTTGGCCTGGCTGATGGCGTTCTGGCCAGTGCCGGCGTCCAGCACCAGCAGCACTTCGTGGGGCGCGTCGGCGTCCAGCTTGCCCATCACCCGGCGCACTTTCTTCAGCTCTTCCATCAGGTTGTCTTTGGTGTGCAGGCGCCCGGCGGTGTCGGCGATCAGCACGTCGATGCCGCGGGCCTTGGCGGCCTGCACGGCGTCGAAGATCACCGAGGCCGAATCGGCGCCCGTGTGCTGGGCGATCACCGGGATCTTGTTGCGCTCCCCCCACACCTGCAATTGCTCCACCGCCGCCGCGCGGAAGGTATCGCCGGCGGCCAGCATGACTTTCTTGCCTTCAAGTTGCAGTTTCTTCGCCAACTTGCCGATGGTGGTGGTTTTGCCGGCGCCGTTGACGCCCACCACCAGAATCACGAAGGGCTTGGTCTGCGCGCTGATGACCAGCGGTTGCTCGACCGGTTTGAGCATGTTCGCCAACTCGCCTTGCAGCGACTTGTACAGCGCGTCGGCATCGGCCAACTGCTTGCGGGCGACCTTCTGGGTCAGGCTCTGGATAATCACCGAAGTGGCTTCGACACCCACGTCTGCGGTCAGCAGGCGGGTTTCGATGTCGTCGAGCAGTTCGTCGTCGATCAGCTTCTTGCCTAGGAACAGGCTCGCCATGCCTTCGCCGATGCTGGCGCTGGTTTTCGACAGGCCTTGCTTGAGGCGGGCGAAGAAGCCGACCTTGTTCTCTTGCACCGCAACCGGTGCAGGCTCGCTGACAACGGGCAGCGATTCAACGATAGGTTCCACCGGGGTTGGCGCGGGCGCAACGGCCAACGCAGCGATGACCGGCTCCGGCTCGTGCGGGATCTCGACGACGGGCTCTGGCGCAGGCACGTGCTCGGCCACCGGCAGTTGCTCCACCGCTTGCTGGGTGGCGGTCGGGGCGGGAATCGGCGGCGTGATGTGCGGGGCGCAGTCGTCCGGAACCAGCGCCACCGGCTCTTCAGCCACTGGCAGGGTCAACCAGGGCTTGTGTTCGGCAACGGGGGCGGCCTCAGCCAGTGGCACGGGCTCGGCTACCGGTTGCAGCACCGGTTCGGCCAGCGGCAACACCACCGGCGCCGGGGCCTCGACGGCTGGCGTAGGCTCGGCAATCGGTTCAGGAGCGGGTTGCGGTTGCTCGCTGACGGCTTCCTGCGGCTTTTTGCGCAGCCATCCGAACAAGCCTTTCTTCTCGCCAGCCGCGGCTGGGGTCTTTTTGTCGTCGTTGGAACCAAACATGGAGGACGGCTATCTCAAGGTGGCGACGCGCCATTGGTGGCGCCCCGGCAAATAACTATTGGATGCGAAACAGACTACGATTAACCGAGCTTGTTCACGCGCAAAATGTTGTCAAAACGCCCAAGGCATCCGAAAGAGCGCTTCTACACTGAACTGGAACGGCAAAATCGGCGAAAAAACGCAGTTTAGCTGATAAAACCAGGCTTTTTGCCGCTAACCCATGCAACCTTCTCAAGCACACTCTGATTCATCAGAGGCCTGATAGGCGTGGCCGCCAGTAAAACGGATCAGTATCCTAGGGCGTGTCATGCGTCATTACCAGTACCGCTCAAGAATGATGGCATGCCCAACCTCCTCGTCCGCTGCCCCGACCATCACGCGGGCAGCCCAACAGGTTAAAAAACGAATGAATGCTCTAGCCCGCCGCGCCGCAGGCCTGCTGCTCAGCACAGTTTGCCTGCCCTTTGCAGCCCTGGCTGCCGACCCGCAACCGACCCACGAATTCACCCTCGATAACGGCCTCAAAGTGGTCGTGCGCGAAGACCATCGCGCGCCGGTGGTGGTGTCCCAGGTCTGGTACAAGGTTGGCTCCAGCTACGAAACCCCGGGCCAGACCGGCCTGTCCCATGCCCTGGAACACATGATGTTCAAGGGCAGCAACAAGGTCGGCCCCGGCGAAGCCTCGTTGATCCTGCGCGACCTCGGCGCCGAGGAAAACGCCTTCACCAGCGACGATTACACCGCGTACTACCAGGTACTGGCGCGCGATCGCCTGCCCGTGGCCTTCGAGCTTGAAGCCGACCGCATGGCCAGCCTGCGCCTGCCACCGGAGGAGTTCAGCAAGGAGATCGAAGTCATCAAGGAAGAGCGCCGCCTGCGCACCGATGACAAGCCGATGTCCAAGGCCTACGAGCGCTTCAAGGCCCTGGCTTACCCGGCCAGCGGCTACCACACGCCCACCATTGGCTGGATGGCCGACCTGGACCGCATGAGCGTGCAGGAGCTGCGTCACTGGTACGAAACCTGGTACACGCCCAACAACGCCACCCTGGTGGTGGTCGGCGATGTCACCCCGGACGAGGTCAAGACCCTGGCCCAGCGCTATTTCGGCCCGATCCCCAAGCGTGACCTGCCATCGGCGAAAATCCCCCTGGAACTGGCCGAACCCGGCGAGCGCCAGATCACCCTGCATGTGCAGACCCAGCTGCCGAGCCTGATGCTGGGTTTCAACGTACCCAGCCTGGCCACCACCGACGACAAGCGCTCGGTTCACGCCCTGCGCCTGATCTCGGCGCTGCTCGACGGCGGTTACAGCGCACGCATCCCGAGCCAGCTCGAACGCGGCGAAGAAGTGGTGTCCGGTGGCTCATCGAACTACGACGCCTACACCCGCGGCGACAGCCTGTTCATGCTCACCGCCACGCCCAATACCCAGAAGCAAAAAACCCTGGCCCAGGCCGACGCGGGCCTGTGGCGCCTGCTTGAACAACTGAAAACCACCCCACCCACCGCCGAAGAACTGGAGCGTGTGCGCGCCCAGGTTATCGCCGGGCTGGTCTACGAGCGCGACTCGATCACCAGCCAGGCCACCGCCATCGGCCAACTGGAAACCGTCGGCCTGTCGTGGAGGCTGATGGACACCGAATTGGCCGAGCTGCAAAGCGTAACCCCGGACGACATCCAGAAAGCCGCCCGCACCTACTTCACTCGCGAACGTCTCAGCGTTGCGCATGTACTGCCCGAGGAGACTACCCATGAGTGAGCGTAAATCCCCTGCCAAGGCTCTGATCGTACTGGTGGCCGTGGTGCTGCTCGGCGCGGCCGGCTTCTATTACCTCAACCGCGCGGGCGACACCGTCGCCAGCCCCGCGCTGGACAAGGCCCAAACCACCAAGACCCTGCAATCGCTGGCCGAACTGGATGGCAAGGCGCCAAGCCGGCGCAGCTTGAACGTGCAAGCCTGGAACACCACCGAAGGCGCCCGGGTGCTGTTCGTCGAGGCCCGTGAGTTGCCGATGTTCGACCTGCGCTTGATCTTCGCCGCCGGCAGCAGCCAGGACGGCGCGACACCCGGCGTGGCCATGCTGACCAACGCCATGCTCAACGAAGGTGTGGCGGGCAAGGACGTCGGTGCGATTGCCGAAGGCTTCGAGGGCCTGGGCGCGGATTTCGGCAACGGTTCCTATAAGGACATGGCCGTCGCCTCCCTGCGCAGCCTGAGTGCCAGCGACAAACGCGAACCGGCCCTGGCGCTGTTCGCCGAAGTCGTCGGCAAGCCGACCTTCCCCGCCGATGCCCTGGCACGCATCAAGAACCAGGTGCTGGCCGGCTTCGAGTACCAGAAGCAGAACCCCGGCAAACTGGCGAGCCTGGAACTGATGAGCCGCCTCTACGGCGACCACCCTTACGCCCACCCCAGCGAAGGCACGGAGCAAAGCATCCCGCCCATCAGCCTGGCGCAGTTGCAAGCGTTCCACGAAAAAGCCTACGCGGCCGGCAACGTGGTGATTGCCCTGGTGGGCGACTTGTCCCGCAGCGACGCCGAAGCCATCGCCGCCCAGGTGTCCGCTGCCCTGCCTAAAGGTCCGGCCCTGGCGAAAATCCCGGAACCGGTGCAGCCCAAGGCCAGCATTGGCCATATCGAATACCCGTCCAAACAGACTCACCTGCTGCTCGCCCAACTGGGCATCGACCGCGCCGACCCGGATTACGCGGCCCTGTCCCTGGGCAACCAGATCCTGGGCGGCGGCGGGTTCGGCACGCGCCTGATGACCGAAGTGCGGGAAAAACGCGGCCTGACCTACGGCGTCTACTCCGGTTTCAGCCCGATGCAGGCCCGCGGCCCGTTCAACATCAACCTGCAGACCCGCGCCGAAATGAGCGAAGGCACCCTCAAACTGGTGCAGGACGTACTGGCCGACTACCTGAAAACCGGCCCCACCCAGAAAGAACTCGACGACGCCAAGCGTGAGCTGGCGGGCAGCTTCCCGCTGTCCACCGCCAGCAACGCCGACATCGTCAGCCAGTTGGGCGCCATGGGGTTCTACAACTTGCCGTTGAGCTATCTGGAAGACTTCATGCAACAATCCCAGGCCCTGACCGTCGAGCAGGTCAAAACGGCGCTCAACAAACACCTGAGCGCCGACAAAATGGTGATCGTCACCGCCGGCCCGACCGTTGCACAGAAGCCGTTACCGGCCCCTACTGATAAACCTGCCGAGCAGCCGCTCGGGGTTCCGGAGCATTAATGGCCCGTCCCACCAAGAAACCCGTCCACAACGTCCATAACGGCGTGAACCAACTGCGCATCATCGGCGGCGAATGGCGCAGCCGTCGCTTGAGCTTTCCCGACGCCCCGGGCCTGCGCCCAACGCCGGACCGCGTGCGCGAAACGCTGTTCAACTGGCTCGCCCCTTACGTGGCCGGGGCCAAGGTGTTGGACCCGTTCGCCGGCAGCGGCGCGCTGTTCCTAGAAGCCCTGTCCCGTGGCGCGGCCATGGGCCAGGCGCTGGATAGCAGCAACATCGCCGTCTCCAGCCTGCGCGAGCACCTGGGCACCCTGCGTTGCAGCGTCGGCCAGGTGCAGACCGCCGACGCTCTGCGCTACCTGGAAACCCAGCCCGCCATCGCCTTCGACCTGGTGTTCCTCGACCCGCCGTTCAACCAGAACCTGCTGCCCGCCACCTGCGCCCTGCTCGAAGAGCGCCAGTGGCTGGCGGACGAAGCCTGGGTCTACACCGAAAGCGAAGCGCCACCGTCGAGCCTGGGCCTGCCGGGCAACTGGCGCCTGCATCGCGAACAGAAGTCCGGGCGCGTCTACTACGCCTTGTGGCAACGTATGGCGCAGGCGGTCGGCTGACCGACCGTGTAACAAGGTGCGCAGCCACACTGCGCACCGCTGCTACGAGACCCTCCGTGCCGACACCGCCGAACCACTTCACGCCCGCCCCAGGCCTGCGCAACCCGCACCTGCAAACCCTGTGGGGGCCGCTGTGGCGCAAAACCGTCCATTTAGAACGCCAGCGCGAACGCCTATGGCTTGAGGATGGCGACTTCCTCGACCTCGACTGGCACGGCCCCCACGAACTGGAAACCCCACTGGTACTGGTGCTGCACGGCCTCACCGGGTCGTCGAACTCGCCTTATGTCGCCGGCCTGCAACAGGCCCTTGCCGCCCAGGGCTGGGCCAGCGTGGCGCTGAACTGGCGTGGGTGTTCGGGGGAGCCCAACCTGCTAGCGCGCAGCTACCATTCCGGCGCCAGCGAAGACCTCGCCGCGGTGATCCGCCACTTACGGGCCAAGCGCCCCAGCGCGCCGCTGCACGGAGTCGGTTACTCCCTGGGCGGCAATGTGCTGCTCAAACACTTGGGGGAAACCGGCGAGGACAGCGGCTTGCAGAGCGCGGTGGCGGTGTCGGTGCCGTTTCGCCTCGACCAATGCGCCGACCGCATCGGCCAGGGATTTTCGCGGGTCTACCAGGCCCATTTCATGCGCGAAATGCTCGCCTACATCAAAAACAAGCAGCGCCAGTTCCAGCACGACGGCCGCCACGAAGGCCTGGCCACCCTGCAAGGGCTCGGCTCGCTGAGCAACCTGCGTACCTTTTGGGACTTCGATGGCCGCGTCACCGCGCCGCTGCACGGCTACCGCGATGCCGACGACTACTATCGGCGCGCCTCCAGCCGCTACTTCCTCGCTACCATCACCACGCCGACCCTGATGATCCAGGCCGCCGACGACCCGTTCGTGTTCCCCCACAGCCTGCCCGACGCCAGCGAGCTGGCACCCGGCACGCAATGGGAGCTACACGCGCACGGTGGCCATGTGGGGTTCGTTGACGGCACCCTGCGCCGCCCCGGCTACTACCTGGAGCGGCGCATACCGCAATGGCTGGCGCAGGGGGCGGGGCAATAAACGAGGAAGGCCCGGCCGGCTCCCACAGGGGCCGGTGGTGTACGGCCGTCAAGCGCCCTTGGCGACTTCCCGTGCAGGGTCGGTGATCCACTCACTCCACGAGCCGGCATACAACTGCGCCAGCGGATAGCCCGCCAGGCACAGGGCGAAGAGGTTGTGGCACGCCGTCACGCCGGAACCGCAATAGGCCACCAGTTCGCTCACTGGCCGCTCGCCCAGGTGGGCGGCGAAGCGCTGCTGGAGGGCCTGCGCACTGAGGAAGCGGCCATCGCTGCCCAGGTTGTCGGTGAACACCGCGCAGTGGGCACCGGGAATGTGCCCGGCCACCGGGTCGATGGGCTCCACTTCACCGCGAAAACGCGCCTCGGCGCGGGCATCGAGCAAGGTCAAGGCCGGGTCGCCGAGGCGTTGTTGCAGTTGCTCGGCGCTGAGCAGCAGGCTGTTGTCCGGTGTGCCGGCAAAGTTGCCAACACCCTGGCGCGGCGCGTCGAGGCTCAAGGGCAGGCCGGCCGCGTGCCAAGCCTTGAGGCCGCCATCGAGGATAAACACCCCGTCGCGCTTGCCCAGCCAGGCCAACAGCCACCAGGCGCGGGCGGCGAAGGCACCGGGGCCGTCGTCGTACAGCACGATGTCGCTGTCGTCATTCACGCCCCAGGCTTGCAGGCGCTCCACCAGGGCCTGCGGCTCGGGCAACGGGTGGCGCCCGGTCACGCCTTTGCTCACCCGGCCACTGAGGTCGCGCTCCAGGTCCGCGAACGAGGCCCCGGCGATATGCCCTTGGGCATAGCTGCGCTGGCCGTAGTCGAGGTCATCCAGGGCAAAGCGGCAATCGAGAAGCACCAGGTTCGGCTGGTCTTTCTTGCCGTCCAGGTCTTGCGGGCTGATGAGTTGCGCAATCGGCATAACAGGCTCCCGTGAGTTAAGGCTCAGGCCATCCTACAGTTCTTCCAGCGCCTGCCCCAGCGGCACGTAGTACTCCTCAAAAAGCGCGTCCACCGCGTCCCGTGCCTGCTCGGTGACGAAACCGGCCTCCAGCACCAGCACCTGATAAACCCCGCGCTTGATCGCTTCTTCGCTCAGGTGCGTGGAGTTTTCCCGGGTGGTGCACAAAAACCGCACCCAGGACGTGAGGATGATCCAGGCGTTGAGGGTCAGGGACTCGATCTGCACCTTGTCCATCGCCAGGATGCCGGCGGCGACAAAGCCTTCGTAGATGGCGCGACCCTGGATCAGGCAACGCTGGGAGAAACGCCGGTAGCGCATGGCCAGGTCCGCGTCGCTGTCGAGCAAATGCTCCAGGTCGCGGTGCAGGAAGCGGTAGCGCCACATCGCCGCCAACAGAGCCTGCAAGTAGAAGCGCTTGTCTTCGACCGTCGCCGCGCGGCCCTGGGGCGGGCGCAGGAAGCTGTCCACCAGGCTTTCGTACTCGCTGAACAGCACGGCGATAATCGCCTGCTTGTTGGGGAAGTGGTAATAGAGGTTGCCCGGGGAAATTTCCATGTGGGCGGCGATGTGGTTGGTGCTGACGCTGCGCTCGCCCTGCTGGTTGAACAGCTCCAGGCTATTCTGGACGATGCGCTCGCTGGTTTTTATGCGTGGGGCCATGGGCAAGGGCTTTAATTCAGAGTGCGTTGGCGAGCATCTTACGGCCTAACCGCTTGTGGATAAATCAAAGTGACGCACAGTTCGGCCTTGACCTTTTAGAGTATAAGCTCTAGAAAATGCACAACTCGAATAAAACGGACGCCGCCATGCCTGCTGAAATCGCCTACCTGCAAGACGCCCAAGCCCAGCGCGACGAACTGCTCAAGCTTTTCCACGCCCAGCGCCAGGCCTACGCTGCCCATCCCATGCCCCCTGCGGCGCAGCGTCAGCAGTGGCTTAAAGCCCTGGGCGATGTACTGAACAGCGAACGCCAGGCTTTGATCGCCGCCATCAGCGAGGATTTCAGCAACCGCAGCGCCGACGAAACCCTGCTCGCCGAGCTGATGCCCAGCCTGCACGGCATCCACTACGCCAGCCGCCACCTCAAGGCCTGGATGAAACCGTCGCGGCGCAAGGTCGGCCTGGCCTTTCAGCCCGCGTCGGCCAAAGTGGTCTATCAGCCCCTGGGGGTGGTGGGCGTGATCGTGCCGTGGAACTACCCGTTGTACCTGGCTATTGGCCCGCTGGTTGGCGCCCTCGCCGCCGGTAACCGGGTGATGCTCAAGCTCAGCGAGGCCACCCCGGCCACCGGGCAACTGCTCAAAACCCTGCTGGCGCGGGTGTTCCCCCAAGACCTGGTGTGCGTGGTATTGGGCGAGGCCGAGGTGGGCATGGCCTTCTCGCGGCTGCCGTTTGACCACTTGCTGTTCACCGGCGCCACCAGCATCGGCAAGCACGTAATGCGCGCCGCCGCCGAGAACCTCACCCCGGTGACCCTGGAGCTGGGCGGCAAGTCGCCGGCCATCGTCTCCAGCGACGTGCCGCTCAAGGACGCCGCCGAGCGCATCGCCTTCGGCAAAACCCTCAATGCCGGGCAAACCTGCGTCGCCCCGGACTACGTGCTGGTGCCGCAAGAGCGCGTCGGTTCCTTCGTCGAGGCCTACCGCCAGGCTGTGCGCGGGTTTTACCCCACGCTTGTGGATAACCCGGACTACACGGCAATCATCAACGATCGCCAGCTCAACCGGCTTAACGGCTACATCAGCGACGCCACGAGCAAGGGCGCACTGTTGGTTCCGCTGTTCGAGCAGAACCAGGGCCGGCGCCTGGGCCACAGTGTGCTGCTCAATGTCAGCGACGAAATGACGGTGATGCAGGACGAAATCTTCGGCCCGCTGCTGCCGATCGTGCCCTACAGCGGCCTCGACCAGGCGTTTGCCTACATCAACCAGCGGCCGCGCCCTCTGGCGCTGTACTACTTCGGCTACGACAAGGCCGAGCAGCAACGCGTGCTGCAGGAAACCCACTCCGGCGGCGTGTGCCTGAACGACACCCTGCTGCACGTGGCCCAAGACGACCTGCCCTTCGGCGGCATCGGCCCCTCGGGCATGGGCCAGTACCACGGCCATGAAGGCTTCCTGACCTTCAGCAAGGCCAAGGGCGTGCTGGTCAAGCAACGCCTGAACGCGGCGCGGCTGATCTACCCGCCCTATGGCACGGCCATCCAGAAGCTGATCCACAAACTGTTCATCCGCTAACGCGCCCCACTGCCGGTTAAAACAATAATGAATCCATGCCTGCCCGAGCCCGCCGCACTGTCGCGGCGCGGCCTTTTGAAGTTCAGCCTGGGCGCCAGCGCCTTCCTCGCCACCGCTGGCCTGGGCGCCAGCCTGAGCGGTTGTTCGGCCAGCCAACCGGCCAGCGGTTTTCTCGCCTTGCGCAGCGCCGACCTGCCCTTTGTGCGGGCGGTGATGCCGGTGATGCTCGACGGCGCCGTGGCCGCCGACGCCCTCCCCGCTGCGCTGGAGGGCGCCCTGCAAAGCCTGGACCGCAACCTGGCCTACCTCTCGCCAGAAATGCTCAAGCTGACCCGGCAACTGTTTGACGTGCTCGCCATGGCGGTCACCCGCGGCCCCCTGACCGGCATCTGGGGCGCGTGGGAAAACGCCAGCGGCGACGACATCCGCCACTTCCTCCAGCGCTGGGAAAACAGCAGCCTGAGCCTGCTGCGCATGGGCCACAGCTCCCTGCTGCAACTGGTGATGATGGCCTGGTACAGCCGCGCCGAGGCCTGGGCCCACTGCGGCTACCCGGGGCCGCCGCGGGTGTGAGGCGCTGTGACTGACAACCCAAGGGATGCCCCCGTGGGAGCGAACCTGCCCCAACCTCAACAATAAGAAAGAGACCCCTGATGCCCGTACCCGATCCGTTTCGCGATGGCATGGCCCGCGGCTGGAAAACCCATGACGGCTCCACCCTCACCCAAGACCTGACGCTTGAAGCCGACGTGGCCATCATCGGCAGCGGCGCGGGCGGTGGCACCACGGCCGAAATCCTCAGCGCCGCCGGCTATAAAGTGCTGTTGATCGAAGAAGGCCCGCTCAAGACCAGCAGCGATTTCAAAATGCTCGAAGACGCCGCCTACGCCAGCCTTTATCAGGAAGGCATCGGCCGTTTGAGCAAGGACGGCGCCATCACCATCCTCCAGGGCCGTGCCGTGGGCGGCACCACGCTGATTAACTGGACCTCCAGTTTCCGCACCCCGGCGCCGACCCTGGAACACTGGGCCCGCGAACACAACGTCAAAGGCCATGGCGTGGCCGAGATGGCGCCCTGGTTCGAGAAAATGGAACAGCGCCTGGGGGTCGCCCCGTGGCGGGTGCCAGCCAATGCCAACAACGAAGTCATCAAAAAAGGCTGCGAACAACTGGGCTACAGCTGGCAGGTGATCCCGCGCAATGTGCGCGGTTGCTGGAACCTGGGCTATTGCGGCATGGGCTGCCCGACCAACGCCAAGCAATCGATGCTGGTCACCACCATCCCTGCCACGCTGGAAAGCGGCGGCGAGTTGCTGTACCTGGCCCGCGCCGAAAAGCTGTTGATCGACGGCGAGCGCGTGACCGGCCTGGAATGCGTGGCCATGGACGAGCGCTGCGTGGCGCCCACCGGGCGGCGCATCCGCGTCAAGGCGCGTCACTACGTACTGGCCGGCGGCGGCATCAACAGCCCGGCGCTGCTGTTGCGCTCAGGCGCGCCAGACCCTCACGCACGCCTGGGCAAGCGCACCTTTCTGCACTTGGTGAACATGTCCGCCGGGCATTTCGACGAGGTCATCAACCCGTTCTATGGCGCGCCGCAGTCGATCTACTCCGACCACTTCCAATGGCAAAACGGCACCACCGGGCCCATGTCCTACAAGCTCGAAGTGCCACCCCTGCACCCGGCGCTGGCCGCCACCCTGTTCGGCGGTTTTGGCAGCGACAACGCCCTGCGCATGGCCCAACTGCCCAACACCCACGCCATGCTGGCGCTGATGCGCGACGGCTTTCACCCCGACAGCCCCGGCGGCCACGTGGAGCTGCGCGGCGATGGCACGCCGGTGCTCGACTACCCCGTCTCGGCCTACGCCTGGGATGGCCTGCGCCGGGCCTTCCACAGCATGGCCGAGATCCAGTTCGCCGGCGGCGCCAAAGCGGTGATGCCGCTGCACAACGATGCCCGCTACGTGAAAACCCTGGGCGAGGCCCGCGCCATGATCGACGGCCTGGACCTGGCGCTGTACCGCACGCGCCTGGGCAGCGCCCACGTGATGGGCGGTTGTGCCATGGGCGAAGCGGTGCAAAGCGCGGTGTGCGACAGCCTGGGGCGCCATCATCAGTTGGCTAACCTGTCGATCCACGACGGCTCGCTGTTCCCCACCAGCATCGGCGCCAACCCGCAATTGTCGGTCTATGGCCTGACCGCACAACTGGCCAGCGCCCTGGCCGAGCGGCTGAAAAACCCGTGAAAACCAGGATTATTCGCCGCGTCTATAGTGCTTTGTTCGCAAAAAGTCGGCTTGGCCCACCGGGATTGCTGCGCTACCATCCGACTCCCCAACGGACTCCCGCCAGGACGACGCGATGAACCGAGTGTTGTACCCAGGTACCTTCGACCCTATTACCAAGGGCCATGGCGATCTGGTCGAACGCGCCTCGCGCCTGTTCGACCACGTGATTATCGCCGTGGCTGCCAGCCCCAAGAAAAACCCGCTGTTCCCCCTGGAACAACGCGTGGAGCTGGCCCGCGAGGTCACCAAGCATCTACCCAATGTCGAAGTCGTCGGCTTCTCCACCCTGTTGGCGCACTTTGCCAAGGAGCAGAACGCCAATGTGTTCTTGCGTGGCCTGCGCGCCGTGTCGGATTTCGAGTACGAGTTCCAACTGGCCAACATGAACCGCCAATTGGCGCCGGACGTGGAAAGCCTGTTCCTCACGCCGTCGGAGCGCTATTCGTTCATTTCCTCGACCCTGGTGCGGGAAATCGCGGCCCTGGGCGGCGATATCACCAAGTTCGTCCACCCGGCGGTGGCCGAGGCCCTGACCGAACGCTTCAAGAAATAACCGCCCTCCATCGCGCCCGCGTGCACTGCGCCCATCAATACGGCACAATTGCGCGCATTCGTTTTTAGCTGCCTGGGCTGTCCGCCCAGGCTGGAGTGCCCCATGTCCCTTATCATCACCGACGATTGCATCAACTGCGACGTCTGCGAGCCCGAGTGCCCCAACGCCGCCATTTCCCAAGGCGAAGAGATCTACGTGATCGACCCCAACCTGTGCACCCAATGCGTCGGCCACTACGACGAACCGCAGTGCCAGCAAGTCTGCCCGGTCGATTGCATCCCGCTGGATGAAGCCCACCCGGAAACCGAAGAACAGCTGATGGCCAAATACCGGGTGATTACCGGTAAGGCTTGAGAGGTGTGGGGGCTGGCAGGGCGCTTTCGTCGGATCGCCGCCCAGGCCAGGCCCGTTCCCACAAGGTTAAAAGGTGCCCCGTGGGAGCGAGCCTGCTCGCGATGAGGCCCTTAGCCCAGGCTCAGCGCTGGCACTTCAAGCAAAACACACTCGCCCGCTGCCCCAGCTTGACCTCGCGCAACTCACTCCCGCACACCTTGCACGCCTCATAGGCGCGGCCGTACACGAACAGTTCCTGCTGGAAGTAACCGGGTTGGCCGTCGCCGCCGATGAAGTCGCGCAAGGTGGTGCCACCGCGCTCGATGGCGGCGGCGAGGATGCGTTTGATCTCCACCGCCAAGCGCAAATAGCGCGCCCGGGAAATGCCCCCGGCCGCACGCCGTGGGTCGATGCCGGCGGCGAACAGCGCTTCGGTCGCGTAGATATTGCCCACGCCCACCACCACCGCGTTGTCCATGATGAACGGCTTGACCGCCATCGAGCGGCCCCGGGACAGCTTGAACAGCCGATCGCCGTCGAACAGCTCAGTCAAGGGTTCCGGCCCCAGGCGCGCCAGCAATTCGTGGTTCAGCGGGTCGAGGCTCCACAGCATCGCGCCGAACCGCCGCGGGTCGGTGTACCGCAGCGCCAGGCCGGATTCGAGTTCGATGTCCACATGCTCGTGCTTGGCCGCCAACGACCCGGCCTCCACCAGCCGCAGGTTGCCGGACATGCCCAAATGGCTAATCAGCGTGCCCACTTCGGCATTTATCAGCAGGTACTTGGCGCGCCGCTCCACCAGCACGATGCGCTGCCCGGACAGGCGCACATCGAGGTCTTCAGGGATCGGCCAGCGCAAGCGCCGCTCGCGCACGATCACACGGCTGACGCGCTGGCCCTCCAGGTGCGGCGCAATCCCGCGCCGGGTGGTTTCGACTTCAGGTAGTTCCGGCATGCTCGCCCCAGGGTTGAGAAATCAGTGTGCGCCCAACTCGCGGATGGTCTGCTTGAGGTTCTCGAAGTCGTAATCCGAAAGCCCCACGTAGTCCAGCACCAACGGGCCGATGCTGTTCCACTCATGGTCATCGACCTGATTACCCAGCACCCGGTACGAGGCGCAGATGTGCTCGGCCATTTTCAGGATCGACAGCAGGTTCTTCAGTTGGCTGTTGCGCGAAGACTCGTCGCTGAAAATGGCCAGGGCATTGTGGTGGTTGGCGATGGCGTTGCTGACGTGGTCTGGCAGGCGCCAGGATTTTGCCGTGTAGTAACCGACCACCGCATGGTTGGTGTTGAACGCGCGGTTCTCGGTGTCCACCACCCGGCAATCGGCGCCGGCAGCGGCGTAGGCCTGTTCCAGCACGTTCATGTAGTGGGGGAAGCGCTTGAGCATCAACGGCACGCCGCAATCGTGAAACAGGCCCAGGGCGTAGGCTTCGTCCACCGCTTGGGAGCCGATGCGCTTGGCCAGGGTCAGCGAGGTCATGGCCACGTCCTGGGCGGTGTCCCAGAAGCGGTTGAGGGTGACGATGGTGTCGTCGTTCATCTCGCCCTTGATCGACTGCGCGTTAATCAGGTTGATGATCGAACGGCTGCCCAGCAGGTTCACCGCCCGCTGGATCGAGGCAATCTTGTTGCTCAGCCCGTAATAGGGCGAATTGACGATCTTGAGCAACGCCCCGGACAGGCCCGGGTCCTGGGAGATCAGCCGCGCGATCACTTCCAGGTCCGGGTCGGGCATGTATTGCTCCATCTGCAAATCCACCATGATTTGCGGCTGGGGCGGCACACTGATGCCTTGCAGGGCCTGCTGGATCTGTTCGGCTGATAGCTCTTGGGACATAAGTACTCACTCCGGTCTAGGCGGCGATTCTACCCCTTATAAAGAGTCGGCCGACACCGCAAAACCCAACACGGATCCAGATTCAAGGGCGCACTGGCGCCGCCATTGCCAGCGCAACAGGCTATACTCCCGCTCTTTTTTCCGGAGCGACGTCATGTCCCTGCCCAGCCTGCGCCTTAAAGCCAATGCCGACCGTCGCCTGCGCAACGGCCACTTGTGGGTCTACAGCAACGAAATCGATGTGGCCGCCACCCCACTGCACGGCTTCAAGGCCGGCGATCAGGCCATCCTCGAAGCGGCCGGCGGCAAGGCCCTGGGCATCGTGGCCATGAGCCCGAACAACTTGATCTGCGCGCGCCTGCTGTCGCGCGACATCAAGTTGCCCCTGGACAAATCCCTGCTGGTGCACCGCCTCAACGTCGCGCTGTCGCTGCGCGAGCGCCTGTTCGACAAGCCGTTCTACCGCCTCGTCTATGGCGACTCCGACCTGCTGCCAGGCCTGGTGGTCGATCGCTTCGGCGACATTCTGGTGGTGCAGATCGCCTCCGCCACCATGGAAGCCCATAAAGACGACGTGATCGCCGCCCTGACCCAAGTGCTCAAGCCCAGCGGCATCCTGTTCAAGAACGACTCCGCCGCCCGCGACGCCGAAGGCCTGAACCGCTACGTCGAAACCGTGTTCGGCCTCGTGCCGGAATGGGTCGCTCTGGAAGAAAACGGCGTGAAATTCGAAGCCCCGGTGATCCAGGGCCAGAAAACCGGCTGGTTCTACGACCACCGCATGAACCGCGCACGCCTGGCGCCGTATGCCAAGGGCAAACGCGTGCTGGACCTGTACAGCTACATCGGCGGCTGGGGCGTGCAAGCCGCCGCGTTCGGCGCCAGCGAAGTGTTCTGCGTCGATGCCTCGGCCTTTGCCCTCGACGGCGTGGAGCGCAACGCCGCCCTGAATGGCTTTGCGGAAAAAATGACCTGCATCGAAGGCGACGTCTTTGAAGCCCTGAAAGAACTCAAGGCCAGCGAAGAGCGTTTCGACGTGATCGTCGCCGACCCGCCCGCCTTCATCAAACGCAAGAAAGACATGAAGAACGGCGAGGGCGCCTACCGCCGCCTCAACGAGCAAGCCATGCGCCTGCTCAGCAAGGACGGCATCCTGGTCAGCGCCTCGTGCTCCATGCACCTGCCCGAAGACGACCTGCAAAATATCCTGCTGACCAGCGCCCGCCACCTGGACCGCAACATCCAGATGCTCGAACGCGGCGGCCAAGGGCCGGATCACCCCGTTCACCCGGCCATCGCCGAAACCCGCTACATCAAGAGCATCACCTGCCGACTGCTGCCTAACAGCTGAGTCCCGGCCATCATGAAGGGCCGCACGGCCCTTCATGACTTTCAACGCATTTCCCGCCAACTAAAAAATAAACTAACCAACTCCGCTCCACAGCCCACTCTCGCTCTTGTGCGCACCCTATCGCGACCCACAATTCAAAGTAAAAATTAAACAAACTCAGCACTCTAGAAGTTCCACAAGACGGATCCTACGCCATTCATGGAACAACCCTACCCGCCAACTACTTCATCTTTAAATAATTAACCGTTACTATTTGTTCGTCACTCGGAAGTGACAACATAAAAAACACAACACTCAAACAACATACATCAAAGGAGTTACACCCATGAAAACCATCATTATGGAAGCAACCAAACTCGCCAACCTGTCTGCCATGGTTCCGGCGAAAGCCCGCTAAACCCTGCTGTTAACCGCTAGATGAGGCTGGGGAATGCCGGCGCCCCAGCCTCATCGCCCACGCTTGCAGGGCCAACATCGCCATGTATATAAATCCGAGTTTCTTTGTTCTTGCCCGACCTCCCTGCCTGGTTATATGGGACTACAAGCGTCATACACAATTTGAACTAGACCCCGACTATTCCGCCCGCCTTATCCAACTTATAGCCACGCCTGAACAACTTGATCCGTGCAACAGCATGGATGCGCAATTTCTCGCCGCCGGCCTCTTCACACCCATTCAACAAGTTCCCACACCCTGGGGCTGGGATGAACTTTCCAAGATATTCCATATCGGCACAAAGAATATTCCCTGCGAATATATGCCACAGGATATCAATGAGTGGTCGCAGCATTATCTGGCGCATTGCAAAGAAGTCATGGCCGCTGCGCCGCCCCCGCCGCGCTGCACCTTTGACGGGCCCGAGCTGATCCCCCTGCCCGACCCTGCGCTGTCGGTGGCCCGGGCCGCCGGGCTGGCCACCACCCTGATTCAGCGCAAAACCTGCCGCTCCTTCACCCCGCGCGCGGTCAGCCTGGTGGACGTGGGCACCCTGCTGTACCTGACGCTCGGCTATTTGCACGAACGCGCCGACGACGATGACCCGGCCATTGCCGAGGGCTTCGCGGCACGGCGCAGCAGCCCCTCCGGTGGCGGCTTGAACGCCTGCGACGGCTACCTGTATGTGCGCAATGTCAGCGGCCTCGCCCCGGGGGTGTACTTCTACCACCCCGACCGCCATGCCCTGCAACTGGTCGCGCCGTTGCTTGACGCACCGCTGGGCCAGTTGCTGGCCGGCCAGCATTTCATCAACCCGCTGCCGGTGGGCCTGTTCATTACCTGCCGCTTCGACAAGCTGTGGTGGAAGTACGAACACTCGCGCGCCTATCGCATGGCCTACGTCGAGGCCGGGCACCTGTCCCAGACCTTCCAGTTGCTCGCCACCGCCCTGGGCCTGAACACCTGGCTCACCGGCGCCCTGAGCGACGCCCAGGTCGAAGCCCAGCTTGGCCTGCAAGAAACCTCGGCCGAACAGGCGCTGTTTTTCGTCGGCTGCGGCCACGGTGACGGCCAGGCCCAATGCCAGGAACTGCGTGCGTTGATCGCCGCCCAGGACGCCCCATGACCGCCTCCAGCGCCGCCCAACACCGTTTCACCCTGGCCGACTGGGACCGCAAGGCCTCGGTGCGCAGCAAACCCGACTGCTTCGAGCTACCCGCCGACCTCGACCGGCAACTGCTCACCCAGGACTGGTTTCCGCCCGCGTTCCTGCCGTACCTGGCGCACCCGCTGATCCAGGGCCTGGGCCGCGCCACCCAGCAGCGTTTGGCGGCCAATCACCTGGTGTATTTCCTCGACTACACCACCCTGCTGGAACACAAAATCGTCAACCGCGCCGTCGAAACCCTGGTCCACGGCGACCTGGCCATGGCCGTGCCCCGGCCGATGCGCACCGCGGCCCTGCAGCTGTACACCGACGAGGGCTACCACGCGCTGTTTTCCGACACCCTGGCCGCGCAGATCGCCCACTGGTACGGCATCGACAACCGCCACCGCGTGCCCCAGCGCATCCGCCACCTGCTGGCGCTGGTGCAGCGCACCGCGCCGCAACAGGTGCCGCTGGCCTGGTTTTTCATCGGTTTCGTCTCCGAAACCATCATCGCCAAGGAGCTGCTGGCCATCACCCGCGACAGCCTGATCCCGTGCGTCTACCACATGCTGCGCGAACACCTGGAAGACGAGGCGCGGCACAGCCGCTACTTCTGCGAGGTGTTCGGCTACACCTGGGAGGCGCTGGCGGCGGCGCGGCAACCGGCGGCGGCGGACCTGCTGCTGGCGATCATTCAGGTGTTCGCGCAGATCGATGGCCAGTGGCTGCACGAAAGCTTCGCCAGCGCCGGCATCGACCCGGCCACCCGCACGCAGGTGATCGAGCCGCTGCTCCAGCCCCAGGCCTGGGCACAGCGGGCGCGGGCCAATGCCACCACCACCCTGGCGACGATGAAGAAGTACGGTTTCTTCGAGCCTGCCTACAACCGCCAGTTGTTCGTCGACGCAGGGCTGATCGATGGCTAGGGCGAGCAAGGGTGCAGCGGTGGCGCTGTTGCTGGCCATGGTGTTGCTCGGGGTTTTCCCCATCGACGTGCTGCTGCCGTCCTTCCCGGCGCTGTCCGCCCATTTCGCCACCCCCGCGGCGGATGTCGCGTTTTCCATCAGCCTGTTCGCCATCGGCATCGCCCTGTCCCAACTGCTGCTCGGGCCGTTGTCCGACGTGATCGGGCGCAAGGGCTTGTTGCTGGCGGGCATGGCCGTGGCGATGCTGGGCGCGGCGGGGTGCGCGCTGGCCAGCGACTACCGCTGGTTTCTTGCCTTTCGCCTGCTCCAAGCCCTGGGCTGCGGCTGCTTCGTACTGTCCCAGGCGCTGGTCCAAGACTTGTTCCAGGGCCGCGAACGGGAGCGTTTGCGCATCCTGATGACCACCGCCACCGGGGTGTTCATCTCGCTGTCTCCCCTGGCCGGCACGCTGCTGCAGGGCGCGGTGGGCTGGCGCGGCAGCTTTTATCTGTTTATCGGCCTCGCGGCGCTGGTGTGGCTCAAGGCCTGGGTGTTCCTGCCCGCCGCGCCGCGCCGCGCCGAGGGGCCACGGCAGAACATCCTCCAGGCCTACCGCCGCCTGGGCGGGCGCTTCGACTTCTTCGCGTACTGGCTGATAAGCGCCATCGCGTTTGCCTGCCACTTTTCCTTCATCGTCATCTCGCCGCTGATTTTCATGGAGCAGTTGGGCCTGTCGGCTTACCAATTTGCCCTGACCCTGCTGCTGTACGGCGCCGCTTACCTGGTCGGCGGCGTGGTCGCCGGGGCGCTGAGTGCGCGGGTCAGCGCCCACGGGCAGATTGTCGGCGGGCTGAGCCTGATCCTGCTTGCGGGGCTGCTGATGCTGGCCCTCACCGGGTGGTGGGGCGTAAGCACCCTGACCATCCTGCTGCCGATGCTGGTGTGCACCGCCGGCACCACCCTCACCCGGCCCGCCGCCACGTCCCGGGCCATGGACGTGTTCCCCGAGCAGGCCGGCGCCTCGGCCTCGGCGGGCAGTGTGCTGATTTTCATTATCGGCGGGCTGCTCAGCGCCCTGATTAACCTGGCCAGCGGCAGCCACCTGGCCTGGACACTGGCCGCGTGCCTGATGCTGTCGGGCGCCCTGGGCCTGGCGCTCAATGCGCAGCTGCGGCGGGGCCTGGCCCGCACCGGCCAAGCGGGCGCCTGACACTCGGCGCGGCGCGCCATTCCTTCCTGGCGCCAGCGGTGTAGAATCGGCGCATTCATCGCCAGTCATCCCCGGCGGGTTTATGAGCTCAAGGCCCAGGCACACGGCGATCCCGTAACGCTGGCGGCAGCATCCGGGCACACGGCCATTTCTGTGTGTTCCAGACGTCAATAGAAGCTCACTTCCCTTTTGATACCTGATTAACCGCCCGGAGTGTTCCATGCCTGCTTACCGCTCGAAAACATCCACCCACGGCCGCAACATGGCCGGCGCCCGCGCACTGTGGCGCGCCACGGGGATGAAAGATGACGACTTCAAGAAGCCGATCATCGCCGTCGCCAACTCCTTCACCCAGTTCGTTCCCGGCCACGTCCACCTCAAGGACATGGGCCAACTGGTCGCCCGCGAAATCGAACGCGCCGGCGGCGTGGCCAAGGAATTCAACACCATCGCCGTCGATGACGGCATCGCCATGGGCCACGACGGCATGCTCTATTCGCTGCCCAGCCGCGAGATCATCGCCGACTCCGTCGAATACATGGTCAACGCCCACTGCGCCGACGCCATCGTGTGCATCTCCAACTGCGACAAGATCACCCCTGGCATGCTGATGGCCGCCCTGCGCCTGAACATCCCGGTGATCTTCGTCTCCGGCGGCCCAATGGAAGCGGGCAAGACCAAACTGGCCAGCCATGGCCTGGACCTGGTCGATGCCATGGTGATCGCCGCCGACGACACGGCCTCTGACGAGAAGGTCGCCGAGTACGAGCGCAGCGCCTGCCCGACCTGCGGTTCGTGCTCCGGCATGTTCACCGCCAACTCCATGAACTGCCTCACCGAAGCCCTGGGCCTGGCCCTGCCGGGCAACGGCTCGACCCTGGCCACCCACAGCGACCGCGAACAGCTGTTCCTGCAGGCCGGGCGCACCATCGTCGACCTGTGCCGCCAGTACTACATCGAAGAAGACGAGTCGGTGCTGCCGCGCAACATCGCCAACTTCAAGGCGTTCGAGAACGCCATGACCCTCGACATCGCCATGGGCGGTTCGACCAACACCATCCTGCACCTGCTGGCCGCCGCCCAGGAGGCCGAGATCGACTTCAACCTCAAGGACATCGACCGCCTCTCGCGCCACGTGCCGCAGCTGTGCAAGGTCGCGCCGAACATCCAGAAGTACCACATGGAAGACGTGCACCGCGCCGGCGGCATCTTCTCCATCCTCGGCTCCCTGGCCCGTGGCGGCCTGCTGCACACCGACCTGCCGACCGTGCACAGCAAGACCATGGCCGACGCCATCGCCAAATGGGACATCACCCAGACCAGCGATGAAGCCGTGCACCACTTCTTCAAGGCCGGCCCGGCGGGCATCCCGACCCAGACCGCGTTCAGCCAGTCCACCCGTTGGCCGAGCCTGGACGACGACCGTGAAAACGGCTGCATCCGCAGCGTCGAGCACGCCTACTCCCAGGAAGGTGGCCTCGCCGTGCTCTACGGCAACATCGCCCTGGACGGCTGCGTGGTGAAAACCGCGGGCGTGGACGAGTCGATCCATGTGTTCGAGGGCAACGCGAAAATCTTTGAAAGCCAGGACAGCGCCGTGCGCGGCATCCTCGCCGACGAAGTGCAGGCCGGTGACATCGTCATCATCCGCTACGAAGGGCCCAAGGGCGGCCCGGGCATGCAAGAAATGCTCTACCCAACCTCGTACCTCAAGTCCAAGGGCCTGGGTAAAGCCTGTGCGCTGCTCACCGACGGGCGCTTCTCCGGCGGCACCTCGGGCCTGTCCATCGGCCACGCCTCGCCGGAAGCCGCCGCGGGCGGCGCCATCGGCCTGGTGCGGGACGGCGATAAAGTGCTGATCGACATCCCCAACCGCTCGATCAACCTGCTCGTCAGCGATCAAGAGCTGGCGGCGCGCCGCGTTGAACAGGACAACAAAGGCTGGAAACCGGTGGAAGTGCGCCCGCGCAAAGTCACCACCGCCCTCAAGGCCTACGCCCTGCTGGCCACCAGCGCCGACAAAGGCGCCGTGCGCAACAAGGCCATGCTCGACGGCCTCTGATCCACGCCCATAAAAATGCCCCGCCCAGTGCGGGGCATTTTTATGCCTGCGACTAACCGTACGCGCGCCAATCAACCTCAGGGCAGGCGTTCGCCCAGTTGCCCGCGCAGGAAGCGGTACAGCCCTTCGGCGCTTTGCCGGTAACCGTCGGCGGTGAGGTGCACCAGGTCGCCACGGGCCATTTCCCGGGCCTGCCAGTTGCGGATCGAGCAATCGCCGCCCATGAACGCCTGCCAGTCCCAGTACAACGCGCCGCTTTGCCGGGCGACGGTTTTCTGGATCTGGATGACTTGGCGCAGGCTGTGGGGCTGGGCGGCGGCGCAGGCCTGGGCGCGGCGGTGCTTGATCGAATCCGGGGCGCCCACCAACAAGATCACGGCTTTGGGCAAGGTTCGCCGCAGTTCGGCGATTTTGCCCTGCAATTGGCGCTCGTACAGCCCAAAGTCCAGCTCATCGTCGAAGGCTTCGTTGGTGCCGTAGGCCAATACCACCAGGTCTGGGCGCAGGGCCTTGAGGGTGTCGAGCCAACCGGCCTGCCACTTGTCCAGCACGTCCAGGCGCGCGCCGTTGATACCCAGGGCCGAATAGGTCACGCCGGCGTTTTTCTGCCCCTGAATATTCCAGCCGCCCAACGCCAGGCCCTGGGGCTGGGCGATGCTCAGTTCCACCGGCAAGGCGATGTTGTTGAACACCGGGCTGAACCGCCACTGCCCGCCCGTGGCCGCCAGCATGCGGCTGGCCTGGGTCGCGCCGTCGCGGGCCTTGAGGCTGTTATTGGCCTGCGCCTGGTACAGCGCCGACACCCGATAACGCTGCCCGCTAGGCTGGCGCTCGGCAATCCGCACCTGCGCGCCCGCCACCTGAGGCAACGCCAGGTAGCCGCCCAGCGGGAACTGCGCGCTTTGCTGGTTGCGCGCCGACACCAGCGCCCATTGGCGCTTGGCCGTGGTCAGGATGACCCGCTCGTAGCGGGTGCCGGGCACGGGGGTGGCGGCAACGAAGCCGATACCGCCATCGCCGTACTGGGCCTGGAGCAAACGGCGCATCTCGCCGCTGAACAGGTCGGCGGCGGTGTGCGAGTCGCCCAGTTGCACGACGCTGATGGGGCTGCGGTTGGCGCTCTTGAAGCGTGCCGTCAGCGCCGCCAGGTTCGGCACGGCGGCGTTATAGGTGACGGCTTTTTTGACGACGGGCGCCGGGGTGGCCTGCACCGCGTCCACGGGGGCGCAACTGCTCAGCAAGGCAAAGCTCATCAGTAGCGCGATCACGCCCGGCAGGTGCCGCATGTCTAGTGTTCCGTCAATTGTTCACTGGGGAAGTTGATCCGCGACAGCACCTGCGCAGAGATCAGTTTTTGGCCAGTGATGGTGAAGTGAATGCCATCGTCGACACGGGTCTTGAGTTGCTTGCCGCCCTTGTCCGTCAGGTAGTAGGAAAACTGCGCACTGGTATAACCCAGCACTTCGTTGGCCGAGACGTAATGCTGGCCGTAGTGTTCGACGCGGTTCTTATACAGGTCGCTGAGGTACGCCATGGCATCCGACAGCTTGGTTTTTTGCATGTTCGGCGGGCCGACCCAAATCACTTGCACATTCTGCGCCTGGGCCACGTCGAGGATGGCATCGATGCGCTGGCGGTAAAGGTTTTCCCAATCCGGCGTTTTGAAGCGCAGGAACGGCTTGCCCTTGCCCTGGGGCATGTCCCACGGGTCGTTGGGGCCGAGGAAAACCACCATCAGGCGAATGCGCGGGTTGGCTTGCAGGGTGCTTTGCACCGTTTTCGGCCAGTTGAAAAAACTCGGGTACGCCAGCCCCGTACTCTGGCGGCTGAGGTTGACGCTCTTGAGGTTGTAGCGTTTGCGCAGGGTGTTGGCCATGTGCGGCGCCACGCCTTGCATCAGCGAGTCGCCGACAAAAAACACCTCGTCTCCGCTGTTGAGAGACGCCATCAGCGGCGTGCTGGTGACCCGAGGCATGGCCGCTGCGGCAACCGTGGGCGGCGCAGCCACCGGCACTCGCCGCGGGGCAGGTGCAACCGGGGCGGGTTTCACCACGGCGGGGGTGGCCCCCAGGGTTTTGGCCACGGGCGGTGCAACCACGGGCGCTACCGCGATCGCGGGGGCCACATCGTTTTGCGGCGCCGCTTCTGCCTCGGCCACTGCCTGGAATTGGCCGTGGCCGCTCAAGCTCTCGACAAACGCCACCCGCGCCGCGCCCAGCGCCTCGCTCAGATAAGCCCCGGTGCGCCATGCCGTGCTTTGGCCCAAGCCGGGAAGTTCGCAGCCGTCGTGGTACTTCTGCTGGCAATACTGGCGCACCGAATCCTGGTTCAACCACAACAACAGCGCACTGCTCAGCAGCATGGCGTACAGCACCCGTGCGGCACCGGCCTGGTGGCGCAACAATGGCGACGGTTCAGAAACTGGCATAGATAAACCCCGGCACGCCCGACGGCGAAGCAAAAATCACCAAGCAGATAAACAGTGCCAAGGGCACGGGATACACCAGCCACGGCAGGCGCGTGCCAGCATCGAACAGGCGTTGCAACCCCGCGACGAGGCGCGGGTAGAACGCCACGCCCAACAGGCACGCCAGCAGGCTCGCGCCGGTATTGGCCAGCCCCGCCGCCGACATCGTGCCCAGGCCCGCGAGCATGTCCAGGGCATCATCGAAGGTGGCGCAGCGGAAGAAAATCCAGGCAAAGGCCACGTAGTGGAAGGTCAACAGGCGCGCCAGCAGGTCCGGGCAGCGCGGCAAACGCGGGCTGCACAGCTTGTACAGCGCCAGCCCCACACCGTGGAGCGCACCCCAGATCAGGAAATTGGCGCTGGCACCGTGCCACAAACCGGAAATCAGCATCGCCAGCAGCATGTTCAGGTTGCCGCGCCACACCCCACGGCGGTTGCCGCCCAAGGGGATGTACACGTAGTCGCGGATAAAGGTGGAGAGGCTGATGTGCCAGCGCCCCCAGAATTCTTTGAGGTTGCGCGCCGCGTAGGGGAAGTTGAAGTTCTCGGGTAGGCGAAAACCCAACAGCAGCGCGATGCCAGTCACCAGGTTGGTGTAGCCGCTGAAATTGAAATAGATCAGGAACGAATAGCCGTACACGCTGCGCAAAATCTGCTCGCCCGAATAGCCCACCGGCGTCTCGAACACCGGGTCCACCCATTCGTTGGCCAGCCACGAACTCAAGAAGAACAGCTTGACCACCGCCATGGCGATCAGGCCCAAGGCCCGTTGCGGCTCCAATACCTGGCGGATGCCCTCGGGGCGGATTTGCGGCAATAAATGGCTGGCGCGGTTGACCGGGCCGGCGATCAGGCTGGGGAAAAACGCCAGGTACAGCGCCAGGTCGAACGGCGAGCCGGGCTTGAGTTCCCCCCGGTTGATCGACACCAGGTAACTGACCGAGTGAAAGGTATAGAACGACAGCCCAATGGGCAGCAGCACTTGCAGCAGCGGCAGGGCCACATCCAGCCCCAGGCTCAGCAACACACCCTGCACGGAACTGGTGAAAAAATCCTGGTACTTGAACAGGTAAAAACAGCCCAGCACCAGCAACAGCAGCAACGCCCAGGTAATGCGCTGGGCAGGAAAACGCTGGCTGAACAGGCCCAGGGCATACACCAGCACGGTGTAGCCCAGCAGCACGTAAAGGAAGTCGAGGCTGAAACTGGCGAGGATCGCGTAGCTAGCGGCCAGCAACAGCGCGTTTTGCAGGCGCGGGCTCCAGCACAGGCTCCAGTAGAAGGCGAAAAACAGGATGAAACACAGGCCGAATTCGATCGAAAGATAGCTCACAACGTAGTCCGTTACGTAAAGGCAAAACAACAACGCCACCGGCCGCGACAGGCCGCGGGGTGGCGTAAAAAGGGCGCGCGATTATGGCAGAAGGCCTGCACTGCTCACAAGGTAAAAGGCCGAGCTAGAGCCGTCGGAGTAAACGACCGGGGATGTAGGCCAAGCCCACAAACGCCCCCACTGTGGGCGCAACTGTCTTGCCCCCGCCATCGCGAGCAGGCGCGCTCCCACAAAGGAAAAGCAAATCCCACCCACACTGTGGGAGCGGCCCCTGCCCGCGATGAGGCCAGAACCGGCAGCGCATGATTAGCCAGCAAGCCCCGCGCTTACAAAATGTCTTCAGGTTTGACGATCACCCAGTTCTTGTCCGCCGTGACCGGCAGCCCTTCCTGGGCTTGGGCGGCGGCGTGCTTGGTCATCATGGCGTTGATCTGCGCACGGTATTTGTCTTTGCGGTCGATCCACAGGTGGATGCCGCCCTTGGCCACGTCAACGCCGTGAAACAGCATGTAGCCATCACTGGTCGGGGTGTCGCCGCCCACCAGCACCGGTTTTTTCCATTCGTCGATGTAAGTCAGGATCGCCGCGTGCTTGCCCGCCATCCAGGTCGCCGGGGTCCACAGGTAAGGCGTGAGTTCCAGGCCGAGGTTGGCTTTTTCGTCGTACTTACCGGCACTGATCTGCTTGCGCGCAGTGGTCAGTTCGCCGCTTTTGCGATCTTTTAGCAGCAAACTCACACCGATCACGTTCTGCGGTTTGACGTTGTAGCCGTACTTGGGGTCGGAGGCGACCATGCGCACCAGCTCTTCGGAAGCCGCGGTCATTACGTAGACCTCGATGCCGTTCTCCATCAAACGGTTATACAACTCGACCTGGCCGGGGAAGATCTGCGGCGGCTTGACCTCCATCGTCTTCACCACGTCGCCCTCGTAATAGCTGACCGGCACCGGTTTACCGGCGGCCATCAACTCATCGACATAACCCTTGAGTTCCTTGAGGGTGAAGCCGGAAAACACCTGCGCCACCCAGGGGTAGCACACCATGTCGTCCACTTCGCAGAGGCGGTAGTAGTAGCTGAACAGGCTTTCCTTGTGCTCAGCGGTGTCTTTGAAGGGCATCAGTTTCAGGGACGGGTCCAGGCTTTCGCGGGTAATCAGGCCCTTGTTCTCCATGAACGGCAGCAAGGATTCTTCCAGGTCATAGCGGTAGCTGGTGTTGTCCATGTCGAACACCGCGTAGTTACCTTTGTTGGCATTGGCCGCGATCATGGCGTTCAACTGCTTGGCCTGCTCTGCGGGCCAGTGCTGCAACTCGGTGGCCAGCACCTGGCCGGCGAGGCCCAGGCACAGCGCGGCAGCGATCAATCTCGAAGCGAGTTTCATGGCGGGTTCTCCCTGAATGGAAGCGTTGGACGCTAGCAAATCCCCATCACCGCGCCGCTCTGCCCACGACCGCTTGCGTCGTAATTGCGCCACCGGCATGCGCATCTGCGCCACAGCCTTATTCCAAAAACGACGGTCACCATTCCATCTCGGTATTAATTCATTATTTTTCAAGCTGTTAGGCTTGCCGGTTCGCAATCGCAGCGCTACGCGATTGGCACTCGTTTATGTCCGGAGTCTCAATGAATCTGCCGCTGATCCTCAATCTGCTGGTATTCCTCGCCCTGTTGCTGGGCCTGGCCCAAACCCGCCACACCACGTGGAGCCTGGCCAAGAAAGTCCTACTGGCCCTGGTGCTGGGCGTGGCGTTCGGCGTGGCCCTGCACACGATTTACGGCGCCGATAGCCCGGTGCTCAAGGCCTCCCTCGGCTGGTTTGACCTGGTGGGCAACGGTTACGTGCAATTGCTGCAAATGATCGTGATTCCGCTGGTATTTGCTTCGATCCTCAGCGCCGTGGCCCGCCTGCACAACGCCTCGTCCCTGGGCAAGATCAGCTTCCTGACCATCGGCACCCTGCTGTTCACCACCGCCATCGCGGCGTTGATCGGCATCGCCCTGACCAACCTGTTCGGCCTCACCGCCCAAGGGCTGGTGGCCGGCACCCAGGAACTGGCGCGCCTGCAAACCATCCAGAGCGACTACGCCGGTAAGGTTGCCGACCTGAATGTGCCGCAGTTGCTGTTGTCGTTTATCCCGCAGAACCCCTTCGCCGACCTGGCCCGCGCCAAGCCTACCTCCATCATCAGCGTGGTGATTTTCGCCGCGTTCCTGGGTGTGGCGGCGCTGCAACTGCTCAAGGACGATGTGGAAAAAGGCCAGAAAGTCATCAACGCCATCGACACCCTGCAAGCCTGGGTGATGCGCCTGGTGCGCCTGGTGATGAAGCTGACGCCCTACGGCGTGCTGGCCCTGATGACCAAGGTGGTGGCCGGTTCCAACCTGCAAGACATCATCAAGCTCGGCAGTTTTGTCGTGGTGTCCTACATCGGCCTGGGCCTGATGTTCGTGGTCCATGGCCTGCTGGTGGCGCTGGCCGGGATCAACCCACTGCGTTTTTTCCGCAAGGTCTGGCCAGTGCTGACCTTCGCCTTCACCAGCCGCTCCAGCGCCGCGAGCATTCCGTTGAGCATCGAGGCGCAAACCCGGCGCCTGGGTATTCCGCAGTCGATCGCCAGTTTCGCCGCGTCCTTTGGTGCAACCATCGGCCAGAACGGTTGCGCCGGGTTGTACCCGGCCATGCTGGCGGTGATGGTGGCCCCGACCGTGGGCATCAACCCCCTGGACCCACTGTGGATCGCGACGCTGGTGGCGATTGTCACGTTGAGTTCGGCGGGCGTGGCGGGCGTGGGCGGCGGTGCAACCTTCGCCGCGCTGATCGTGCTACCGGCCATGGGCTTGCCGGTGGCGCTGGTGGCGCTGCTGATTTCCGTAGAGCCGTTGATCGACATGGGCCGCACAGCCCTGAACGTCAGCGGTTCGATGACCGCCGGGGCGATCACCAGCCAGATCATGCAGCAGACCGATAAAGAACTGCTCAATGCCGATGAGCATGAGGAATTGGCGCACGCTTAGCGGCGCCTGTTACCCCTATTAACAGCATCGCGGGCGGGCCCGCTCCCACAGGTAACCGAGTTCCACTGTGAGAGCGCGCCCGCCCGCGATGCTGTTAGCCCTCAGTGGCGGTGCCACACCTCAAAGCTGTACGCCGGTTTGTCGCCCTCGGCGGCCACCGGGGTGTTACTGACCAGGGTCCACTGGCCCGGGTCGAATTCGGGGAACCACGCATCGCCCTCGGGGCTGAGCGCCACGCGGGTCAGGTACAAGCGGTCGGCATCGGCCAGGGCCTGGCTATAGAGCTGCGCGCCGCCAATCAACATCACTTCATCCACGCCCTGCTCCTGGGCCCAGGCTTGCGCGCGGGCCAGGGCGGCGTCCAACGAGGGGTAGACCTGCGCGCCTTCTAGCTGCAAACCCGGCTGGCGGCTGACCACGATGTTCAGGCGCCCGGGCAAGGGCCGGCCGAGGGAATCCCAGGTCTTGCGGCCCATGACGATGGGTTTGCCCAGCGTAGTGGCCTTGAAGTATTTGAAATCCCCCGGCAAGTGCCAGGGCATGCGGTTATCGACGCCGATCACGCGGTTCTCGGCGAGGGCCGCGATCAGGCTTAAGGGGAGAGTTTTTTTCATGGCGGCGAGGATAGCAGAGCCGTCTTACCCCGATAAGCGCCGCAGCGGTTATGCTCAGCGCTCATTTGAGCGACGGTATCGTGCGTGACTGAACTGACTCCCCTGCACCACCTCTGGCTGACGGAAACCGTGCGCTTGCGCGAAGAACACGCCGGCGCCCTGGACGACCAGGAAGCCAACCGCCTCGCCCGCGCCGCCGGCGGCGACCTGGCGAGCCGCATCCAGCACCGCGCCCTGACCCTGGCCACCCGCGATGGCCTGCGCGAAGCCTTGGGCCACTGGCTGCAAGGCGCACGCCTGGCGGTATGGCTGCTGGCCGTGCTGGCCATCATCAGCGGCGCGGGCCTGGCCTTCGCCGCACTGGGCGACGGCCAGCGCCCGGTCAATGTGTTTTGGGCTCTAGGCAGCCTGCTGGGGTTGAACCTGATCCTGCTGCTGGGCTGGGCCTTAGGCCTGGCGTTTGCCGGTGAACACAGCGCCAGCCTGGGGCGGCTGTGGTTGTGGCTCAGCGAAAAACTGGCCCGCGACGCCAAGGCCGCGCAACTGGCCCCCGCCCTGCTGCTGATGCTGCAACGGCGCAAACTCAACCGCTGGGCCGTGGGCACCCTGGTCAATGGCCTGTGGCTGCTGGCGATGCTCAGTGCGGTGGCGATCCTGCTGGTGCTGCTGACCACCCACCGCTACAGCTTCTTCTGGGAAAGCACCCTGCTGGGCGCCGATGCCTTTGTCGCCATGACCAACGCCCTCGCCGCCGCGCCACGGGCCATCGGTTTTGGCGTGCCGACCGTGGCCATGATCGAGGCCAGCACTCGCGATGTGTACAACACCGAACTGGTGCGGCAGATGTGGGCCACCTGGCTGGTGGGCGCGATGCTGATTTACGGCGTGCTGCCGCGCCTGCTGCTGATGCTGTTTTGCCGTTGGCGCTGGCGGCGCGGGCAAGCGGCCCTGGGCCTGGACCTCAACCTGCCCGGCTACGCCCAATTGCGTGAACGCCTGATGCCCAGCAGCGAACGCCTGGGAGTCAATGACGCCGCGCCAGCGCAGTTGCACCGCGTCGAAAGCGGTGCGGGTGTGCAGCACAGCGACGGCGCCCTGCTGGTGGCCATCGAACTGGACGACCAACACCCCTGGCCCCCGGCCCTGCCCAAGGGCGTGAAAGACGCTGGCATCCTCGACAGCCGCGAATCGCGCAACAAGCTGCTGGAACAACTGAGCCGCTTCCCGGCGGCGCGCCTGCTGATTACCTGCGACCCACGGCGCTCGCCGGATCGCGGCAGCCTGGCACTGATCGCTGAACTGGCGCGCAGTGCAACCGCTACCCGCGTGTGGTTGCTCCAAGCGCCACCCGGCCAGGCCCTGGACGCCGAGCGCCTGGGCGACTGGCACAGCGCCCTGCGCCAACTGGAACTGCCGTTCGCCGATTGCGCCCCCATGAACTGGCTGGAGACAGGCCATGACTGAATCCGCCAAGCCGCTGAAACTGGCCGTGGTCGGCCACACCAACGTAGGCAAGACCTCCCTGCTGCGCACCCTGACCCGGGACGTGGGCTTTGGCGAGGTGTCCCACCGCCCCAGCACCACGCGCCACGTCGAAGGGGCGCGGCTGTCGGTGGACGGCGAGCCGCTGCTGGAGCTCTACGACACCCCTGGCCTGGAAGACGCCATCGCCCTGCTCGACTACCTCGAACGCCTGGAGCAACCGGGCGAGCGCCTCGACGGCCCAGCGCGGCTGGCGCGTTTTCTCGACGCCAGCGAAGCGCGCCAGCGCTTTGAACAGGAAGCCAAGGTGCTGCGCCAACTGCTGGCCTCGGACGCCGGTTTGTACGTGATCGACGCCCGCGAGCCGGTGCTGGCCAAGTACCGCGATGAGTTGCAAGTGCTGGCCAGTTGCGGCAAACCGCTGCTGCCAGTACTCAACTTCGTCAGCAGCGCCAACCACCGCGAGCCGGATTGGCGCGAAGCCCTCGCACGCCTGGGGCTGCACGCCCTGGTGCGCTTTGACAGCGTCGCCCCGCCCGAGGATGGCGAAAGGCGCCTGTATGAAAGCCTGGCGCTGCTGCTGGAAAGCGCCCGCGGCCAACTCGAACGCCTGATCGCCGACCAACAAGCCCAGCGCCACGCCCGGCAACAGAGCGCGGCGCGATTGATCGCCGAACTGCTGATCGACTGCGCGGCATGCCGGCGCAGCGTCAGCACCGAGGCCGGCGAAGAACAGCAAGCCGTCAGCCAACTGCACACGGCCATCCGCCAGCGCGAACAACGCTGCGTCGAGGCCCTGCTCAAGCTCTATGGTTTTCGCCCCCAGGACGCCGATGCGGGCGACCTGCCGCTGCTGGATGGGCGCTGGGGCGACGACTTGTTCAACCCCGAAACCCTCAAGCAACTGGGGGTGCGGGTCGGCGGTGGGATCGCCGCAGGCGCTGCGGCCGGCGCCGGGGTGGATTTACTGGTGGGCGGCCTGACCCTCGGTGCCGCCGCCCTGGCCGGCGCTATCGCCGGCGGCGCCCTGCAAACCGCGCGCGGCTACGGCAGCCGCTTGCTGGGTAAGCTCAAGGGCCAACGGGAATTGACCATCGACGACAGCGTGCTGCGCCTGCTGGCCCTGCGCCAACGCCAGTTGCTGCAGGCCCTCAACTTGCGCGGGCACGCGGCGATGGACAGCATCAAGGTCGCCGCGCCCCAGGACAAAACCTGGCGTGAAGGCAAACTGCCCGCGGCCCTGACCCGCGCCCGCGCGCACCCGCAATGGTCGTCCCTCAACCCCGGCGCCCGCCTGAGCCAGGCCCAACGCCAGGAAGAGGTGGAGGCCTTGAGCCACGTCCTCAACGACCTCTAGCCGCAGGCCATACAAACGAAAACGCTCCCGGGGCGACGGATGGCCCCGGGAGCGCGGTTAACCCATCATTTACTTGGCTACGACTTTCTCGGACTTGCCGTCATAACGCTTGCGCCACTCGGCAAGGATCGCGTCGCGATTCTTCGAGGCCCAGGCAAAGTCATTCTTGATAAGGCGCTGCTCATAGTCGGCAGGCAACTCGGTCTGCGGCTTGGCGATGCCGGGCTGGGCGAGGACAGCGAAGTTCTCCTTGTACAACTCCATGGCCGCAGGGCTGGCGGAGAAGTCGGCGAGTTTTTTCGCTGCGGCCTCATGGGGCGTGCCCTTGATGACGGCGGTGGCTTCGATTTCCCAGCCCAGGCCTTCCTTGGGCAGCACGATATCCAGCGGCGCGCCCTGGCGCTTGAGCTGCACGGCGGGGTACTCGAAGGAAATGCCGATAGGGAACTCCCCCGCCGCCGCCAACTTGCACGGCTTGGAGCCGGAGTGCACGTATTGGCCGATGTTCTGGTGCAGGTCGTCCATGTACTGCCAGCCCTGCTTCTCACCGAAGGTTTGCAACCAGGCGCTGACATCGAGGAAACCGGTGCCGGACGACGCCGGGTTCGGCATAACGATCTTGCCCTTGTACTCAGGCTTGGTCAGGTCCTGCCAGCTCACTGGTTTGCTCAGGCCCTGTTTTTCGGCTTCGACGGTGTTAAAGCAAATGGTCGCGGCCCACACGTCCATGCCCACCCAGGCCGGCGGGTTGGCGGCGTCGCGGTAGTTGCTGCCGATTTTGTCCAAGTCGTGCGGGGCGTAGTTTTGCAGCATGCCCTGGGCATCGAGGATGGCCAGGCTCGACGCCGCCAGGCCCCACACCGCGTCAGCCTGGGGGCGGGCCTTTTCGGCCAGCAGCTTGGCGGTGATGATCCCGGTGGAATCACGCACCCATTTGATTTCCACGTCCGGGTTGGCCTGCTCGAAGGCCTGTTTGTAGGTCTTGAGTTGTTCGGCTTCTAGGGCGGTGTACACCGTCAACTCGGTTTTCGCCGCGAAGGCGTTCAGGCTGAAAGCGGTGAGAGCAGCAGCGGCCAGGGCCAGGGGCTTGAACATGAGCGTTTTCCTGTGTGAGTTAAGGGGCTGAATCATTGGCCGGGAGCGCTCTGGCGCCAGGCCTGGGAGCGGCGCAGCAAGCCGCGCGACGCCCAGGCCAGGAGCAGGGAAACGCTCGCCGAAGTGAACAGAATCAAGGTGGACATGGCCGCCGCGCCGCCGACGTTGCCGGCGTCGTCCATGTTCAGCACCGCCACGGCGGCGAGGATGGTGTCGGGGCTGTAGAGGAAAATCGCCGCCGACACGGTGGTCATGGCCGAGACGAACAGGTAGCGCACGATGTCCAGCAGGGCCGGCAGGCAAATCGGCACCGTGACCCTCACGTAGTGGCGATACAGCGGCGCCTTCAGCGACAGGGCGGCGGCCTCGAACTCCGCGTCGAGTTGGCGCAGGGCGGTGGTGGCGGTCATTTGCGCGGTGGTCAAATAGTGAGCAATGGTGCAGACCACTAGCAGGGTCATCGTCCCGTAGAACACATGCAGTGGGTTGCCGCTGAGGTTGAAGAAAAACACGTAGCCCAGGCCCAAGACCAAACCCGGCACCGCCATCGGTACGAAACTCAGCATGCGCAGCGTCAGGTTGAGGCCGCGCTGGCTGTGGGTTTTTTCCATCAGGTAGGCACCGGTGAAGATCAGCACGCTGCCGATCAGCGCCGTGCACAGGGCCATCTTCACGCTGTTGCCGTAGGCCAGCCAGCCGCCGCCCGCCGTGTCGTTGAACTGGTAGTGGTTGAGCGACAGCGACAGGTTGTACGGCCAGAACTTGACCAGCGACGAATACACCGCCATGCCGAACACCAGCAACAACACCGCGCAGATCAACAGCACGATGGCCAGGTAGCAGCCATCGCGCAGCCGCGACGGCGCCGGGGTGAACACCTGGGCGCGGCCGCTCATGGCATCGCCGTGCTGGCGCCGCAGCCAGGCGTCCACGGCGAAACTGAACAGCGCCGGCAGCAACAGCACCATGCCGATCAACGCACCGCGGCCAAATTGCTGCTGGCCCACTACCGCCTTATAGGCTTCCAGGGCCAGCACCTGGTAGTCGCCGCCGACCACCACCGGCACGCCAAAGTCAGTGATGGTCAGGGTGAACACCAGGCAGAACGCAGCGAACACGGCTTGCCGGGTGGCCGGCCAGGTGATGCTACGAAACGCCTTGGCCGGGCTGGCGCCCATGCTGGAGGCGGCGTCGAACAGGCGCGCATCGGCCAAGGACAGCGCCGACAACAGAATCATCAGCGCATGGGGAAAGGTGTAGATCGCCTCGCCGAGGACGATGCCCCAGAAACCGTAGATGTTGTCCGACAGCAACCCACGCAACAGGCCCTGGTTGCCGAACAGGTAGACCAGGGCAATGCCCGGCAGCATCGAGGGCGCCATTAGCGGCAGCAGCGATAGGCCGCGCCACAGGCCTTTTGCCGGGATCAGGGTGCGCTGCAAGGCGTAGGCAAACAGGTAGGCCAAAGGTACGACGATGGCCGCGACACTCAGCGAAACTTTCAGGCTATTGCCCAGCAACCAGTGGAAGTTGTCGCTGGTCAGCAGCTCCCGCGCGGCCACCAAGCCTCCGCCCTGGCCGTCTTCGGCGCTGAAACCGCGCCAGAAGATCGCCAGCAGCGGCATCAGCACCGCCACGCTCAGCAGGCACAACAGCAGCAGTTTGCCGCCAATCACGAAGACCCGGTCACCGAGTTCGGCGCGCGAAGCCTTGCGCACCTGCTTGTGCGCCAGCGCCAGGGTCATGGGTGTGCTCATCAGGCAAACACCTGCAGGCTGCGCGGCGGCAGGGCGACCATGATGTCCTGTGCGCCCAGGCGTGGCATGGCCTCGGGCGCCACTTCGGCGAGCAAGGCGTGGCCGGGCAAGTGGTTGAGTTCAAAACTCATGCGGCAGCGGTTACCCAAAAAGGTGATCTCGCGCACCTTGGCCGGGAACAGGTTTTCTTCGTGCACCAACGGGTTGACGCTGATCGCCTCGGGGCGGCAGAACAACCGCCCCGACGCTGCGCTGCCGGCATTGGCAGCCAGGCGCAGGCTCATGCCGCCCACCTGGGCGTGGCTCTGGCTGTGGCGCTGGAACGGTAGCCAGTTACCCTGACCGACGAATTCGGCGACGAAAGGCGTGGCCGGGTGGTCGTAGATTTCCTGCGGGGTGGCGTATTGCTCGACCTTGCCGTGGTTCATCACGGCGATGCGGTCGGCCATCAACATGGCTTCGTCCTGGTTGTGGGTGACCATCAACGTGGTGATGCCCAGGCTGCGCTGCAATTGGCGCAATTCGGTGCACAAATGCTCGCGCACGCGGGCGTCGAGGGCCGACATCGGCTCGTCGAGCAGCAGCAACGAGGGTGCTGGCGCCAAGGCGCGGGCCAGGGCCACGCGCTGTTGCTGGCCGCCGGACAATTGGCCGGGGTACTTCTTTTCGCTGCCGGTCAGGCCCACCAGTTCCAGCATCTGTGCCACGCGCTTGCGCACCTCCTCGCGGCCGCTGCCGGCCAGGCCATAGGCGATGTTGGCTTCGACGCTGAGGTTGGGAAACAGGGCGTAGGACTGGAACAAAATCCCGTAGTCCCGCGCCTGCGGTGCCAGTCGGGAAACATCGCGATCACCCAGGTACAACTCGCCACGGTCCTGGCGCTCCAGGCCTGCGATGCAGCGTAGCAAGGTGGTCTTGCCACACCCGGATGGCCCGAGCAGGCACACCAACTCGCCGGCGGCGACGTCCAGCGACACGTTGTCCAGGGCGGTAAAGGCGCCGAAGCGTTTCTCGACACCGCGTACCTTCATCGGCGCACCGGGGTTGCTCAGGGGTATTGCGATCGCGTGGTTCATGGATGGGCCTCATCAAGCAGATGCAGGCCATCCTAGGGAAGCAATGCGTAGGTCTTGTGGCAGCGAGGCAAAAACTGCCGATAGTGGTATTGGGGGATTTGGGTAGGAGCGGGCTTAGCCTTCAATCGGCGCCATTTCCTGCGCCACGCCCAAAAATGCCGCCGGCAGCCGCGCGTTTTTGCGCTCTTTGAGGCAGTACAGGTACTCGGGCAACAGCGGTGCGTTTTCCAGGGTCAGCACCTTTAGCTGCGGGTCGTGGGGCACTTCCTGGCGGGCGATGATGCTGATGCCGATGTTGCGCAGCACCGCTTCGCGGATCGATTCGCGGCTGCCGATTTCCAGCAAGGGCCCGAAGGACACGCCCGCGCTCTTGAGCATGTGTTCGGTCAACTGCCGGGTGGTGGAGCCCGTTTCGCGCATCAGCAGCGTGTGCCCGTTCAGCGCACTGAGGGGGATGTGGTCGAACGCCGCCAACGGGTGGTTGCGGTGCACCGCCAGCACGAGAGGGTCCATGCCCAACACCCGGCGGATCAGGCGCGGGTCTTCCAGCAGTTGGGACGAGGCAGCGACGTCGACACGGTATTCCTCCAGGGCTTCAAGCACCTGCTGGGAATTGCCGATTTCCACCGACACCTCGACCTGGGGCAGGCGTTCGCGAAAGGTTTTCACCAGGTCGAGGATGTAATACGGCGCCGTCGCGGCAATGCGCAGGGAGCCCTGCACCTGCCCGGTGTTGCGCAGGAAGAACTCAATGTCAGCCTCCTGCTGCAACAGCATCTTGACCATCGGCAGCAACCGCGCGCCGTCGTCGCTCAGGCTCAGGCGCCGGCCGCCGCGGTAGAACAACTCCACGCCGTATTGGCTTTCCAGGTGCCGAATCTGGGTCGTCACCGTGGGCTGGCTCAGGGCCAGTTTTTTCGCCGCCTGGGTGATGCTACCCAGGCGGGCAACCATGTAAAACGCCTTTAGCTCGGCACTCAGCACTGCACGCTCGCTTCTTTATTTGCGCACCAGGCGCAAGCCATTGAACACCACCAACAGGGCAACGCCCATGTCGGCAAACACAGCCATCCACATGGTGGCCATCCCGAAGAAGGTTACCGCAAGAAAGATCGCCTTGATGACCAGCGCCAGGGCGATGTTTTGCTTGAGCACCGTGGACGTCTGGCGCGACAGGCGAATAAATGCGGGGATCTTGCGCAGATCGTCGTCCATTAGGGCGACATCGGCGGTTTCGATGGCGGTGTCGGTGCCGGCCGCAGCCATGGCGAAACCGATTTCGGAACGGGCCAGGGCCGGGGCGTCGTTGATGCCGTCGCCCACCATACCCACCCGATGGCCCTGGGCGTACAAGGCTTCGATGGCGCTGAGTTTGTCGGCCGGCAGCAGGTTGCCCTCGGCGCGGTCGATGCCCACTTGTGCGGCAATGGCTTGGGCGGTGTGGGGGTTGTCGCCGGTCAGCATGAGGGTCTTGATGCCCAGCTCATGCAGTTGCGCGATGGCTTCGCGGCTCGACGCCTTGACGGTATCGGCCACCGCGAACAGGGCCAACGGGCCGCCCGAGTTGAGCAGCAGCACCACGGATTTGCCTTGTTTTTCCAGGGCGAACAAGCGCTCTTCCAACGCGGGGGAGCACAGGCCCAACTCCTCCACCAACCGGTGGTTGCCCAAGTGGTAGAGCTGGCCGCCGATTTCGCCGCTCACGCCGCGCCCGGCCAGGGCCGCAAAGTTATCCACCGTGTGCAGCGCGGTGTGGTTATCCACAGCCGCGTTGGCGATGGCCATCGACACCGGGTGGTCGGAGCGCGCCGCGAGGCTGGCGGCCAGGGCCACGGCTGTGCCTTCGGCCAAAGGGTCGAGCGCCACGAAATCGGTCTGTACCGGTTTGCCGTGGGTGATGGTGCCGGTCTTGTCCAGGGCCAGGTAGTCGAGTTTGTAGCCGCCCTCCAGGTACACGCCGCCCTTGACCAGAATGCCTTTGCGCGCCGCCGCCGCGAGGCCGCTGACGATGGTCACGGGGGTGGAAATCACCAGTGCACACGGGCACGCCACCACCAGCAGGACCAACGCGCGGTAGATCCAGTCGAACCACGCCGCGCCCATGAACAGCGGCGGGATCAGGGCCACGCCCAGGGCGAAGAGGAACACCACCGGGGTGTAGATTTTCGCGAAGCTGTCGACGAAACGCTGGGTCGGCGCCCGCGCGCCCTGGGCCTGTTCCACGGCGTGAATGATGCGCGCCAGGGTGGAGTGGTTGGCGGCGGCGGTGACACGGTATTCCAGCGAGCCTGACTGGTTGATGGTGCCCGCGAAGACTTTGTCGCCGAGGGTTTTCTCCACAGGCAGGCTTTCGCCGGTAATCGGTGCCTGGTCGATGGTGGAGTTGCCGGCGGTTACTTCGCCGTCCAGGCCCACGCGTTCGCCGGGGCGAACCCGCACGATGGCGTCCAGTTCAACGCTTTTCACTTCCCGTTCGGCCCAGGTTCCGTCGGCCTGGCGCACGGTCGCGGTCTCCGGGGCCATTTGCATCAGGCCACTGATGGCGTTGCGCGCGCGGTCCAGGGACTTGGCTTCGATCAGCTCGGCCACGGTGAACAGGAACATCACCATCGCCGCTTCCGGCCACTGGCCGATCAGCACCGCGCCGGTCACGGCGATACTCATCAGCGCGTTGATGTTGAGGTTGAAGTTCTTGATGGCGATCCAGCCCTTTTTATAGGTGCCAAGGCCACCACTGAGGATCGACACCAGAGCCACCAGCGCAACGACGACCGTAGGCGCTGCGTCGGTGAAGTGGATAACCTCGGCAGCCAGGGCCATGACCCCGGACAGGGCCAACGGCCACCAAGGTTTTTTCGCCGGGGCGGCCGGCGGGTGTTCAGCCTCGACGCCTGCCTCGAACGGGTCGGCCTGCATGCCCAGGGACGCGATGGCGTCGATGATCGGCGTCGTGGACGGCAGATCGTGGGTCACGCTCAACACCCGGTTAATCAGGTTGAATTCCAGTTGCTGCACGCCGGCCATTTTGCCGAGCTTGTTCTGGATCAGCGTCTGCTCGGTGGGGCAGTCCATGGCTTCGATGCGGAACGTGCTCAGGCGCCCATTGGCGCTGACCGCAGCGGTGATTTTCACCACGGCGGGCGCGGCTTTGCTTGAACAGCAGGAATGGCCGTGGTCGTGTTTTTCTTCAGTTTTGTGTTTGTGGATATGCAGGGAATCGCTCATCGCGGTGCTTCCAAGAATGTGCCTGTTGCCAAGTAAAGACCCTATAGCCACTATAGGGTCAAGCACCCTTTTTGGAGACCTTGCGATGAAGATCGGCGAACTGGCCAAACTGACTGACTGCCCGGTGGAAACCATCCGCTATTACGAGCGCGAAGGCTTGTTGCCACCACCCGCGCGCAGCGAAGGCAACTATCGGCTGTACACCCAGGCCCACAGCGAGCGCCTGACGTTTATCCGCAACTGCCGCACGCTGGACATGACCCTGGAAGAAATCCGCAGCCTGCTGGTACTGCGCGACAGCCCGCAGGACCAGTGCGAGAACGTCAATGCCCTGGTGGACGAGCACATCCTCCACGTCAAGGCCCGCATCGATGGCCTGCTGGCCTTGCAGGTGCAATTGATCGACCTGCGCCAACGCTGCCACGAAGCGCCCGGCATCGAGCAATGCGGGATCTTGCAGCGCCTGGAAGTCAGTGGCTCGGTGGTGACCAGTGAGGGTGAGCCTTCACATGTGGGCAGAAGCCACGGGCATTGACGGCTCACCCACAGTTTTTGAGGGAGGGGGTCAGACCGCCATCGGTGCGGTCATCGGCGCGTGGTGCTGGTAGCCCTCCAGCGAGAAGTCGCCGGGTTCGACCTGCTCCAGCCACTCGGGCTGGTAGACGCCGGTCTTGGCGAACTCCGGTACGCGGTCGGCGATCACCAGGCGCGGCATCGGGAACGGCTCGCGGGTGAGCTGTTCGTTGAGCATGTCCAGGTGGTTTTCGTAGACGTGGGCATCGCCAATGAAATAGGTGAACCAGCGCGGCGTGTAGCCGGTGAGGCGGCCGATCAGGCTCAGCAGCGCGGCGCCTTCGGTGAGGTTGAACGGCGTGCCCAGACCCAGGTCGTTGGAGCGGATGTAGAGGGTCAGGGAGATTTCCCGGGTTTCGACGTTGGGGTGGAACTGGTACAGCAAGTGGCACGGCGGCAGGGCCATTTCATCGAGTTGGGCGCAGTTCCAGCCGTGGAACAGAATGCGGCGGCTGCCCGGGTCGTTGATGATGGTGTCCACGCACTGGCGCACCTGGTCGATGGACTTGTAGAGCACCACATAGGCCTGGCCGTTTTCCTCGCCTTCGGCGATCTGGCGGTAGCCTTGCTGGAGCGCCTGCTCGATAGCGGCGGCGTTGCTGCGCGGGACTTGCTTGTACGCCGGCCACTTGCGCCATTGCACGCCGTAGATCTCGCCCAGGTCGTCGTCGCCCTGGCGGAACGGGTTGGCCAGCCACTGGGTGTTTTCGTTGGCGTTCTGGTCCCAGACCTTGCAGCCCAGGGCGCGGAACTCGGCGGCGTTGTTCACCCCGCGCAAAAAGCCGCACATCTCGCCGATGGCGGACTTGAACGCCATGCGCCGCGTGGTGATCGCCGGAAAACCTTCCTTGAGGTCATAGCGCAGCATCGCGCCGGGAACGCTGATGGTGTTCACGCCGGTACGGTTGGCCTGTTTGGTGCCGTTCTTGATGACGTGGGCGACCAGATCGAGATATTGCTTCATGAATTACCTGTGTCCTTGAACGCAGGGCTGGCGCCCTGCGCTGCGAATTTAAAGCGCGGCGTTCTTGGCCGCTGGTGCGCGGTGGTAGGCCAGCCAGATCAAGGCCAGGCCGCCGACGATCATCGGCAGGCAGAGCACCTGGCCCATGGTCAGCCAGTCCCATGCAAGGTAGCCGAGCTGGGCATCCGGCACGCGCACGAACTCGACAATGAACCGGAAGAGGCCGTAGAACAGCGCGAACATGCCGGAGACCGCCATGGTCGGGCGTGGCTTACGCGAGAACAGCCAGAGGATGGCGAACAATGCCACGCCTTCGAGGGCGAACTGGTAGAGCTGCGACGGATGGCGCGCCAGTTGCGAGGGGTCGCTGTAGGGCGGGAACACCATCGCCCACGGCACGTCGGTGGGCTTGCCCCACAACTCGGCGTTGATGAAGTTGCCGATGCGCCCGGCGCCCAGGCCGATGGGCACCATGGGTGCGACAAAATCCATCAGCTCGAAGAACGACTTGCCGTTGCGTTTACCGAACCACAGCGCCGCCAGCATCACGCCGATAAAGCCACCGTGGAACGACATGCCGCCCTTCCACACTTCGAAAATCAGCAGCGGGTTGGCCAGGTAGGCGCTCAGGTCGTAGAACAGCACGTAGCCCAGGCGCCCGCCGACGATCACGCCCATGGACATCCAGAACACCATGTCCGAGAGTTTTTCCTTGCTCCAGGTCGGGTCGAAACGGTTCAACCGGCGGGAGGCCAGCAACCATGCGCCGCCGATGCCGATCAGATACATCAGGCCGTACCAGTGGATTTTCAGCGGGCCGATGGCCAGGGCCACCGGGTCAATCTGCGGGTAAGGCAGCATTGCGACTCCTCGTCAGTTTTCAACAGTCCGCCGGGACCATGCCCGGGCGGGATTAAGCCAGCATTGCGTTGCAGGTCAGATCAGGAAACTCAGACCCACGCAGAACAGCAAAGCGGCGAACAAGCGCTTGAGCAAACGCGGCGACAGCTTGTGGGCCAGGCGTGCGCCATAACGGGCGAAAAACATGCTGGTCAAAGCGATCCCCAGCAGCGCCGGCAAGTACACGAAGCCCAGGCTCTGGGCCGGCAGGTGCGGGTCGTTCCAGCCCAGCACCATGAAACTCAGGGCGCTGGCCAGGGCAATCGGCAAGCCGCACGCCGAAGACGTGGCCACGGCTTGTTGCATCGGCACGCTGCGCCAGGTCAGGAACGGTACGGTCAACGAACCGCCGCCGATGCCGAAAATCGCCGAGGCCCAGCCAATCACCGAGCCGGCCAGGGTCAGACCGACTTTACCCGGCACCGTTCGGCTGGCCTTGGGCTTGAGCTCCAGGGCCATCTGCACGGCGATCACCAGGGCGAACACGCCGATGATTTTTTGCAGGTTGGGGCCGGAAATCGCTTCAGCGGTGAGGGCGCCAAAACCGGCGCCGATCAGGATACCCAGGGTCATCCACACAAAGATCGGCCAGCGCACCGCGCCTTTGCGCTGGTGTTCACGCACGGCGTTGATCGAGGTGAAGATGATGGTCGCCAGGGAGGTGCCCACCGCCAGGTGAGTGAGGATCGAGGCGTCGAAGCCTTGCAGGGTGAAGCTGAACACCAGCACCGGAACGATGATGATCCCGCCGCCCACGCCAAACAGCCCGGCCAGCACGCCGGCACAGGCGCCCAGCAGCAGATAGAGGAGAAATTCCATGGTCGCACCCCGTAATAAGTGCGGCATGGTAACGGATGCATGGCCTGCGGCGGAACTGGATGAGCCAGGTTTGTCTGCGTAGAGTGGGCAAAAAACACAAGGGACAACCTTATGTGCCTGATCGTATTTGCCTGGCGCCCCGGCCACGCGCAGCCTTTGGTCGTTGCGGCCAACCGCGATGAATTCTATGCCCGCCCGAGCCTGCCGCTGGCGCAATGGCCGGAAAACCCGCAGATCTACGCCGGCCGCGACCTGGAGGCGGGTGGCACCTGGCTGGGCATTGGCGCCGACGGGCGCTTCGCCGCGCTGACCAATATCCGCAACCCCCACCAACCACCGGCGCGCAAGTCGCGGGGCGAGCTGGTGGCGCGGTTTCTCGATGGAAAGATCCCGATTGATGATTATTTGACCGATGTGGCCGGGCGCTCCATCGAGTACGCGGGGTTCAACCTGCTGATCGGCACCGCGCAGCAGCTGTGGTACTACAACGCCCTGACGACAGCGCCCGTGCAGGTGCAGGCAGGCGTCTACGGGCTGTCCAACGCCGGGCTCGATACACCGTGGCCGAAACTGCTCAAGGCCCGGGCGGCCCTGGGCGAAGTGCTCCACGACCCGCAACCGCAAGCCCTACTGGCGTTGCTGGGGGATAACCAGGTCGCGCCGTTCGCCGACCTGCCGGACACCGGCGTGGGCCTGGCCACCGAGACGCTGCTCTCGAGCGTGTTTATCGCCAGCCCCAGCTACGGCACGCGGGCGAGCACTGCGCTGATCGTCCACGCCGATGGCACGCGGCACTTGGTGGAGCGCAGCTTCGGGCCCTATGGCGGGCATCTGGGGGAGGTAGAGATAAAGGCCTGACAACGCTTAGGCAAACCCGTGGGAGCGGGCCCGCCCGCGATGGCGGCGGTACATTCAAAACCGCTATCGCGGGCAAGCCCGCTCCCACTGGCGGTGAGGGGCCGTCAACCGGTGTCAGAGGCTCTTGGCCGAGGCCGGGTTTATCATCCGCGTCAGCCCGAGGTTTTTCAGGGCCAGTTGCAGGGAACTGTGGATAACTTGCGGGTTGTCGATGGTCATCAACTCGGCCAGCAAGTCCTTGGCCATGCTCAGGTTGATCTGGCGCAGCATCCATTTCACTTTCGGCAGGTTGGTGGCGTTCATCGACAGGCTGTCGAAACCCATGGCCATCAACAGCACCGCCGCCGCCGGGTCACCGGCCATTTCACCGCAGATACTCACCGGTTTGCCTTCGGCATGGGCGTCGCGCACCACGTTTTGCAGGGCTTGCAGCACGGCCGGGTGCAGGTAGTCGTAGAGGTCGGCCACCCGCGGGTTGTTACGGTCCACGGCCAGCAGGTATTGGGTCAGGTCGTTGGAGCCGACCGAGAGGAAGTCCACCTGGCGCGCCAGTTCGCGGGTCTGGTACACCGCCGCGGGGATTTCGATCATCACGCCAATCGGCGGCATCGGCACGTCGGTGCCTTCGTCACGCACTTCGCCCCAGGCACGGTGGATCAAGTGCAGGGCTTCTTCCAGTTCGTGGGTGCCGGAGATCATCGGCAGGAGAATGCGCAGGTTGTTCAACCCTTCGCTGGCCTTGAGCATGGCGCGGGTCTGGACGAGGAAGATTTCAGGGTGGTCGAGGGTAACGCGGATCCCGCGCCAGCCAAGGAACGGGTTGTCTTCTTTGATCGGGAAGTAGGACAGTGACTTATCGCCGCCGATATCCAGGCTGCGCATCGTCACCGGTTGCGGATGGAAGGCGGCGAGTTGCTCGCGATAGATCGCAAGCTGCTCCTTTTCGCTGGGGAAGCGCTGGTTAATCATGAACGGCACTTCGGTGCGGTACAGGCCCACGCCCTCTGCGCCACGCTTCTGCGCCCGCGCCACATCGGCCAGCAGGCCGGTGTTGACCCACAACGGCATGCGGTGGCCATCCACCGTCACGCACGGCAAATCGCGCAAGGCATCGAGCCCCTGCGCCAATTGCCGCTCTTCTTCCACCACATCGGCAAACTGTTTGCGCAGCACCTCGCTGGGGTTGGTGTAGACCTCGCCGTGGTAGCCGTCGACGATCATCTGGATGCCGTCGACCTTGGAATACGGCAGGTCCACCAGGCCCATCACGGTCGGGATACCCATGGCGCGGGCCAGGATCGCGACGTGGGAGTTGCCCGAGCCAAGCACCGAAACCAGCCCCACCAGCTTGCCTTCCGGCACCTCGCCGAGCATGGCCGGCGTCAGTTCTTCGCTGATGAGAATGGTGTTGTCGGGGTAGACCAGGGTTTGCTGGCGTTCTTCCTGCAAATAGGCCAGCAGGCGCCGGCCCAGGTCCTTGACGTCCGAGGCGCGCTCGCGCAGGTAGGCGTCGTCCATCAATTCAAAGCGGTTGACGTGGTCGGTGACCACTTGGCGCAGCGCACCCTGGGCCCACTGGCCGGTCTTGATGACGGTGGTCACCTCGCTGCCCAGGGAGGCGTCGTCGAGCATCATCAGGTAGACGTCGAACAACGCGCGCTCTTCGGGGCGCAACTGGGTCGCGAGCTTGGCCGAGAGGGCGCGCATGTCGGCGCGCACGCCTTCGATGGCGGTCTTGAACAAGCCCAGTTCGGCGTCGATATCGGTGATGGTCTTGTCGGGCACTACGTCCAGGTCGGCCGGCGGCAGCATGACCACCGCGGTACCGACCGCCGCGCCCGGCGAACCCGGCACGCCGACGAACTTGGCTTCCTGGATGCCCTTGCCCTGGCGCCCCAGGCCGCGGATCGAACCGGTGGCCTCGGCGTGGGCGATAACCCCGGCCAGTTGCGCGCTCATGGTCACCAGGAAGGCTTCTTCGCCTTCATCGAACTGGCGCCGCTCTTTTTGCTGGATGACCAACACGCCGACAACGCGGCGGTGGTGAATGATCGGTGCGCCGAGGAAGGAGGCGTAGCGCTCTTCGCCGGTTTCGGCAAAGTAGCGGTAGCGTGGGTGGTCAGCGGCGTTTTCCAGGTTCAGGGGTTCTTCGCGCGTGCCGACCAGGCCGACCAGACCTTCGTTGGGCGCCATGCTGACCTTGCCGATGGAACGCTTGTTCAAGCCCTCCGTGGCCATCAGTACGAAGCGGTTGGTCTCCGGGTCCAGCAGGTACACCGAGCAGACCTGGCTGCCCATGGCTTCCTTGACGCGCAACACAATAATCCCCAACGCCGCCTTGAGATCCTTGGCGGAGTTAACTTCCTGGACGATCTTGCGCAGCGTATTGAGCATGGCTCGGGGTCGAACTCCGTCGTCAGTCGCGCGCTAGCAGGCGCGGGGCAAGCTCTTTGAGAGCGCGTCGATACACCTCGCGCTTGAATGTCACCACCTGGCCCAACGGATACCAATAACTGACCCAGCGCCAGCCATCGAACTCCGGTTTACCGGTCAAATCCATCCGCACCCGCTGCTCGTTGGAGACCAGGCGCAGGAGAAACCACTTCTGTTTCTGGCCAATGCACAGCGGTTGGCTGTGGGTGCGTACCAGACGCTGCGGCAAACGATAACGCAACCAGCCCCGGGTGCAGGCCAGAATTTGCACATCTTCGCGTTCCAGGCCAACTTCTTCGTTCAACTCGCGGTACAAGGCGTCTTCTGGCGTCTCTTCGGGGTTGATCCCCCCTTGTGGAAACTGCCAGGCATCCTGATTGATACGACGAGCCCATAGCACCTGCCCAGCATCATTCGTAAGAATGATCCCCACATTGGGGCGGAAACCATCGGGATCGATCACGGCAACAACCTCGCAGACGCATGTCGCCGCATTGTTCCACAAAGGTTGTTAAAGCAGCAACGAGACGTCCTACCTTATGTGCACTCTTGTGAAAAGACCGTATTCTTGACGCCTTTTTACAGACTTTTCAGCGAGTAACTGCAATGCGCCTGGCTTTATTCGACTTGGACAACACTCTCCTGGGTGGCGACAGTGACCACGCCTGGGGCGATTACCTGTGCGAACGCGGCATCCTCGATACCGTCACCTACAAGACCCGCAACGACGAGTTCTACCAGGATTACCTGGCCGGCAAGCTGGACAACACCGCTTACCTGAACTTCTGCCTGGAAATCCTCGGCCGCACCGAAATGGCCCAGTTGGATGAGTGGCATCGCGACTACATGCGCGACTGCATCGAGCCGATCATTCTGCCCAAAGCCCTGCAACTGCTGGCCCGGCACCGCGACGCCGGCGACACGCTGCTTATCATTACCGCCACCAATCGTTTCGTCACCGCGCCAATTGCCGCACGCCTGGGCGTGGAGCACCTGATCGCCACCGAGTGCGAAATGATCGACGGCCGCTACAGCGGGCGCACCACAGACGTGGCGTGTTTTCGCGAAGGCAAGGTCACGCGCCTCAAGCGCTGGCTGGAAGAAAGCGGGCACTCGCTGGACGGCAGCTACTTCTATAGCGACTCGATGAACGACCTTGCGCTGCTGGAGCAAGTGGCCAACCCGGTGGCCGTGGACCCGGACCCGAACCTGCGGGCCGAAGCCTCGAAACGCGGTTGGCCGGTGATTTCGCTGCGCGGTTGAGATCGCTATCGCGAGCAAACTCGCCCCCACAGAAAGCCACCTAGCCCCTGTGGGAGCTGGCCGGGCGGCGCTCCGCTTGCCTGCGATCGGGGCCGGCTCAGTTCCGGCCCCTAAACCGGCTTGGCCCCCATCAACCCCGCAATGGCGATCACGCAGACAAAACCAAACAGCGCCAACGCCAAGCTGAACGTGCCATTGCTGCCGTTCGGCGCCGTGCGCAGGCGATTGAGCCGCGCCACCAGCCAGAACCAGCTCAGTGCGGCGAGGGTGTAGAGCACGCTGGAGGCCAGAATCCAGGTCTGCCCCAGCGGCCAGCCGATCAGGTGCGCCAGCCACCAGCCGCTGAACGGCAGGCTGGCCAGGCAAATGCCCATCAGCAACCAGACAAACACACGCGGGCGCTGCAAGGTGCGAGTGTGGGCCAGGGCATCGCCATTGCGGCGGGTGCGCCAGACCCAGATCGCCAGGCCCAGCGCGCTGAGCAGCAGCAACACGGTGGCGGCGACGTGGACGATTTTGAGTGTGGTCAGGGTTTCCATTGATTCAGTTCCTTGAGGCCGTGCCCCAGAGCGTAGCCGTTCAACCGAGGAACAGTTGATAGGCCGGGTTGTCACTTTCATCCCAGTACGGGTAACCGATATCGGCCAGCGCCGCCGGCACCAGGTGACGCTCGTCGGCCGGCACTTGCAGGCCTGCGACCACGCGGCCATCGGCTGCGCCGTGGTTGCGATAGTGGAACATCGAGATGTTCCAGCGCCCGCCCAGCTTGTGCAGGAAGTTGAACAACGCCCCCGGCCGCTCGGGGAACTCGAAGCGGAACACCAACTCATCGCTGACCCGCGCTGCGTGGCCGCCAACCATATGGCGGATGTGCAACTTGGCCAGTTCGTTGTCGGTCAGGTCCAGCACCGGGAAACCCTGCTCAGTGAGGCTGGCCAGCAGTGCGCTGCGCGGGTCGGTGTCGGGGTGGGTCTGCACGCCCACGAAGATGTGGGCTTCGCTGCCGGTGTTGTAGCGGTAGTTGAATTCGGTGATCTGGCGCTTGCCGACCGCTTCGCAGAACGCTTTGAAGCTGCCCGGTTGCTCCGGGATGGTCACGGCGATGATGGCTTCACGGCCCTCGCCCAATTCGGCGCGCTCGGCCACATGGCGCAAGCGGTCGAAGTTGACATTGGCGCCCGAGTCGATGGCCACTAGGGTCTGGCCGCTGATGCCGCGCGACTCCACGTATTTCTTGATCCCCGCCACGCCCAGGGCGCCGGCAGGTTCGGTGATTGAGCGGGTATCGTCGTAGATATCCTTGATCGCCGCGCAGATCTCGTCGGTGCTGACGGTAATCACTTCATCGACGTAATCCTTGCAGATATCGAAGGTGTACTGGCCGATCTGCGCCACCGCCACGCCATCGGCGAAGATGCCCACGGTGGGCAGCACCACGCGCTCGCCCGCCGCCAGGGCGGCTTGCAGGCAGTTGGAGTCATCCGGCTCGACGCCGATGATGCGGATTTCCGGGCGCAGGTACTTCACGTAGGCCGCGATCCCAGCGATCAAACCGCCGCCGCCCACCGGGACGAAAATCGCGTCCAACGGCCCCGGGTGCTGGCGCAGGATCTCCATGGCCACGGTGCCCTGCCCGGCAATGGTGTGCGGGTCGTCGTAGGGGTGGATATAGACGTAGCCTTTTTCGTCCACCAATTTGAGCGAGTAGGCCAGGGCTTCGGGGAAGGAATCCCCGTGCAGCACCACTTTGCCGCCGCGCGAGCGAACGCCTTCAACCTTGATTTCCGGGGTGGTCTTGGGCATCACGATCGTCGCCTTGACCCCCAGCACCTTGGCCGCCAGGGCCAGGCCCTGGGCATGGTTGCCCGCCGACGCCGTGACCACGCCGCGCTGGCGTTCCTGCTCGCTGAGCTGGGTCAGTTTGTTGTAGGCGCCGCGGATCTTGAACGAGAACACCGGTTGCAAGTCTTCGCGCTTGAGCCAGACCTGGTTACCCAAGCGCTCGGAGAGCTGGCGGGCAGCCTGCAACGGGGTTTCTACGGCAACGTCATAAACGCGCGAGGTGAGGATCTTCTTGACGTACTGTTCGAGCATCGGAAAGCATCACTGGGCGGGTTGGGCAGGGTCACGGAGTCTAACCCAGCGTTTGGCCGGGCGACCACACGATTCCCACGGTTTAATTGCCCCCCATTGGCCACATTGCCCATGACCTGCACAGTGCCGGCGCCTATAATGCCGGCCTTTGTGCTACCCCCCTCGCCCGCTTCCGGAGCCCGCATGACCCAGGATCAACTCAAACAGGCAGTGGCCCAGGCCGCCGTCGATTTCATCCTTCCCAAACTCGACGACAAAAGCGTCGTCGGGGTCGGCACCGGCTCCACCGCCAATTGCTTCATCGACGCCCTGGCCCTGCACAAGGGCGCGTTCGACGGTGCGGTCGCCAGCTCCGAAGCCACCGCCGCGCGCCTCAAGGGCCACGGCATCCCGGTGTACGAACTCAACACAGTCAGTGACCTGGAGTTCTACGTCGATGGCGCCGATGAAAGCGACGCGCACCTGAACCTCATCAAGGGCGGCGGCGCGGCCCTGACCCGCGAGAAGATCGTCGCCGCCGTGGCCAAGACCTTCATCTGCATCGCCGACGCCAGCAAACTGGTGCCGGTGCTGGGCGAGTTCCCGCTGCCGGTGGAAGTCATCCCCATGGCCCGCAGCCACGTTGCCCGCGAGTTGGTGAAACTGGGCGGCGACCCGGTGTACCGCGAAGGCGTGCTGACGGACAACGGCAACATCATCCTCGACGTGTTCAACATGCAGATCACCAACCCGGTGGAACTGGAACGCCAGATCAACGCCATCGTCGGCGTCGTCACCAATGGCCTGTTCGCCGCCCGCCCCGCCGACCTGCTGCTGCTGGGCACCGCTGAAGGGGTGAAAACCCTCAAGGCTTGATGCCTGGGGTTTGGCCTCTCTCTGAGGGAGCGGGCCTGCCCGCGATAGCGAACTTTCAGCCACTGGATTAGGCCGCTGATACACCGCTATCGCGGGCAAGCGGCGCGCCGCCCGGCCCGCTCCCACCCTGTTCGCTGTACTTGCGCCCCCACCAAAATGCTACTTTTCGCAGCACTTCCCCCCGCGTTTGCCCACATTTGAGCAACGCGTCGCAGCGCCCCCCTTCGCTTTTAGTCTTAAATTCGTTACAACTTACAACAAGGCGACGAACGGTTAAGTTCAGGCGCCAAATCGAGCCTGGACACGGAATAAGGCGCACATCGTGCAAAGGGTCAGGCCGACAACCCTATCCTTCAACGCTTCAAGGAAGACCCCGTGATAAAACCTCTCGCCCTCGCCATCAGTGTTGCCAGTGCCTTGCTGAGCGCCCCAAGCTTTGCCTACAACTACGGCGAACACGCAGCCACCACCCTCGATAAGCTGATAAACGACTACCCTGGCCGCTACCGTGGCACGGCCAATTTCGCCGGGGCCGCCGACTGGATGCAAAGCCAGATGGGCAATGCCTACGGCATCAGCCGCCAGGATTTTTCCTGGACCGCTGGCGGCAGCTCCCGCAGTTCGCAGAACGTCGTGGCCTACGCCGCCGGCACCAAACCGCAGTACGTGGTGGTGGGCGCGCACTTTGACACCTACTTCGGCCGCCCCACCCTGCAAGGCCTGGACGATAACGGCTCGGGCGCCAGCGTGCTGACAGAAATCGCCCGCAACCTGGGCGGGCTGAAGCTGGAGAACGGCTTGCAAGTGGTCGGCTTCGGCGCCGAAGAAGAAGGCCTGCGCGGCTCCAAGGCTTTTGTCGCGTCCCTGAGCGCCAGCGAGCGGCAGAACATGCTGGCCATGATTAACCTCGACAGCCTGATTACTGGCGACATGATGTACGCCCACGCCGGCCAGAACAGCGTCGATAATCCGGCCCTCACCGCCCTGCGCGACCAGACCTTCAAGATCGCCAAAGAGCTGAATATCAACCTGTTCACCAACCCCGGCCTCGACCCGGCCTACCCCGCCGGCACCGGTTGCTGCAGCGATGGCGAAGCGTTCGAGGGTTTGAACATTCCCATCCTCTATATCGAAGCCACCAACTGGGAACTGGGCGACCTGGACGGCTACACCCAGACCGACAACCCGGCCATCCCCGGCGGCTCGACCTGGCACGACCCCAAAGAAGACAACGAAGCGGTGCTGACCAACGCCTTCGGCCAGGAGCGCATCGACCAGCGCCTGCGCGACTACTCGCGCCTGCTTAGCCGTTTAGTGCTGGAGCTGACCAACGCCGACCTGATGGCCTCTACCGCGTCCGGCGGCGCGGTTGCACGCAACATGCAAGACAACCTGCAACGCCAGCACCAAGCCCTGGTGCGCCTGCACGACCGGCGCTGGCTAACCCTGCAATCAGCCACCCGTGAAGTCGGCAGCTTCGACGGTGAGATCGGCCTCGACGGCGAATACAGCCCCGACAGCGGCTTCGACAGCGCCCCCAACCCCGAGGCCCGGCGCCTGGGCCTACACGCGTTGGGCGACTACCAGTTGAGCCCGAGCCTGGCCATCGGCGCCAGCCTCAGCTACCTCAACGGCCGCGACAAACTGGAGCACGGCGGCAAACTCGACAGCGATAGCTGGCAAGCGGCGATCTACGCCTTGCTCAACGACGGCGGCCCGCAGTGGCTGGCCGGCGACCTGAGCGTGGGCCACAGCAGCTTCGACTCCAAACGCAACCTGGTGATCCAGGCCAATGGTGGCCCGGTGCTGCTTAACCAGAAACTCACTGGCGAAACCGACGCCCTGAGCCTGGGCGCCCGCGTGCTGGGCGGCTACGACTTCGACTTCGGCGCCATCAAAAGCGGGCCGTTCGCCGGCCTCGACTACAGCCACTACCGCATCGACAAGTTCCACGAGAAACAAGACCTACGCACTGCCCTGGGCTATGAAGAGCAGAGTTTCGACTCCCTGGAAGCCAGCCTCGGCTGGCGCGCGCGCGGCACCGTCGGCCTACCCTATGGCCTGAGCCTGATGCCGTACGGCGATATCGCCTGGGTCAAGGAGTTGGGCGACGGGCGCCTGGACGACATCCTGCTGACCAGCCACGCCGACAACCAGGCCCGCGGCGCACGCCTGGGCACAGTGGACAAGAGCTTCGGCCGCGCGCAACTGGGCAGCCAATTGGCGATCACCCCGCAACTGGGGCTCTACGCGGAGGTCAATGGCCGCTTAGGCCATGACGAGGGCAGCCAGACCGGCTATTCCCTCGGGGTGCAGTGGCAGTTCTGACCGACCTCAGCGAGCCGGCTGTTTGAACACATAAAACAGATTCGGCTCGCTGACCAGATACAGCGTGCCCTCATCGTCCATGGCGATGCCCTCGGCCTGGGGCACGCTTTTACTCAGGCCATGGCGACCCTTGAGCAGCGACAGGCTGCTGATGGGCCGACCGTCGATGCCCAATTCCAACACCAGAAACGACTCATCCGACAGCGCCAGCAAATGGCCGCTGCGCTCGTCGTATTGCAGGCTGGACAGATCCCTCACAAACAACCCGGCGTCACGCTTGGGGTTGTTCACCACATGCACCGAATAGGCTTTGTCCGGGTTGTAATGGGGAAAGCCATGGACCTCGTAGATCAGCATCGGGTCGCGCTCCTTGGCGACGAACAGGCGCTTGCCCACCGAGTCATAGGCCAACCCCTCGAAACCCTTGTTGCTGCTCATGTGCACGCCAATGCTGATCTGCTCGGCGTCTGCGGCATCGAGGAACGCCGTGTCGTCGTCCAAGTGAATCTTGATAAGGCGTTGCTGGCGCTCATCGGTGACCACATAGGTGTTGGCACTGATGAATTCCACCGCTTCGGCGTCGCCAAAACCCACCAACGCCACCCGCCGCAGAATCTTGCCGTCGAGGGACAACTCGATCAGCTCGGCATTCTTGTTGGTCACGGTAAACAGGCTCTTGCGCACCGGGTCGAAGGTGAGCGCCGAGACATCGTCGTCCAGGCCCTCGATGACCCGCGCCTCAACCGCCACCCGATAATCCCCCAAGCCGATGGAGCGGCTATCGAGCGGATGCAGCCACACCTGCCAGTTGAACCAGGCGCGCTCGAAGAGACGGTAGTGCTGCCCGGCAAACCCGGCCAACACCAGGGCAATAAGGCCAGCAATAAGAAGAAGAGGTTTTGGACGTAGGAATTTGCGCATCGGTTGGCAAGCTCAGTATTCAGGCATCGGGATGAAATATCACCACGGCCTGAATTTAAACTTAATTACCTTGCCTGTCTGGCAAGGAATATTTATCAACCGATGTCGGCTTGAAGAACTTACTTACGCTCGAAGCGATAGAACAGGTTTGGCTCGCTGACGATGTACAGAGTACCGGCCTCGTCCATCGCCACGCCTTCGGCACGGGGGATGGTTTTTTTCAGGCCATTGAAGCCGCCCAGCAGGGTCATGAAACTGACTTGCTCGCCGGTTTCATCCAACTCCAACAGCAGGTTGGAGTCGGCCGACAGCACCAGCATGTGCCCGGTACGCGGGTCGATGGACAAGGCCGAAAGGTTACGCAGGTCCAGCTCATCGCTGTCGAGTTTGTGCTTGTCACCCCGCAGGGTGGCGCTGCCATCGCTTTTCCAGGAGAACAACGCCGGCGGGCGCTCTTCCCCCAGCCATAGCTGCTGCTTGCGCGGGTCCCAGGCAACGGCTTCAAACGCCTTGTTCTGGTCGGCGGAGGGGCCCAGGTCGTATTTGGGGAAGTCGCCGTAGTTCAACTGTTGGGTCGCGGCATCCACCGTGACCATGGAAAGCGTGTGGCGGCGCTCATCGACAATCCCGATCAGGCCGTTCTCCAGCACCGCCACCCCTTCCGGGTTGGCCCAGCCCACCAGCGGGATCTTGCGCAGCAGGTCGCCTTGCAGGGTCAGCTCACTCAAAAATGGCTTTTTGCCCATCACCGCGAACAGCGTCTTGGTCAGCGGGTTATAGGCCACGTCCGAGGCTTCGTCGTCTTCCATGCCCACCAGGGGTTTGGCGTCGATGACGGCGTGATAATCCGGCAGCCAGATGCTTTCTTTGCGCTCCAGTGGCGTTTCAAACCGCTCCAGCACCCACAACACCCCGCGATCGTCCCAGTGCATGGCCGCCGACAGGCCATAAATCACCACACCCGCCAGCAACAGCCAGGAATACCAGCGCATGACAAAGCGGGAACGACGAGCGGCAGCGGGTTTTGAGGCTGGGAGAATGGCCATGACGGGGCGTTCCGGAAAGTGAGCCAAGGGTAATAGCACAAGAAGACAGGCTCGGATGCCCGGCGGGCCGAATTATCCAGACTGGATGTGAAAAAAATGCAAAGGAAAAGCGAAGCGATAACGGTCGGTACAGCCGTGTGTGGGAACGGGCCGGGCGGCGCTCCGCTCGCCCGCGATGGCAACCGCCCAGCCGCTAAAGCGGTAGCGGATGTACCGGCCTCATCGCAGGCTCGCCCGCGCGCCCACACATATCGTGCTTAGCGCACGCGGCTTTCGAAGCGGCTCACGCCTGGCAGTTCCAGCACCAGCTCATCACCAACACTCAGCGGGCCGACGCCCACTGGGGTGCCGGTCAGGATCACGTCGCCGGCCTGCAGTGAGAAGCACCCGGCCATGTACTGGATCATCGGCACGATGGGGTTGAGCATGATGGCGCTGTTGCCATCCTGGCGCACTTCACCGTTGATGGTCAGGCGAATGCCGATATCGGTCAGGTCGCTGAAGCTGCTGCTGACTACGAACGGCGCAATCACCGCCGCGCCGTCGAACGACTTGGCGATTTCCCACGGCAGGCCCTTGGCCTTGAGCTCGGCCTGCTTGTCGCGCAGGGTCAGGTCCAGCGCCGGGGCGAACCCAGAGATGGCATCCAGCACTTCTTCGCGGCTGGGCTTGGCGGACAGCGGCTTGCCGATCAGCACCGCGATTTCCGCTTCGTAGTGCACCGAACCGCGCTCGGCGGGGATGGCAAAGCCACCCTCCAGCGGCACCACGCAACTGCCGGGCTTGATGAACAACAACGGTTCGCTAGGCACCGGGTTGTCCAGTTCCTTGGCGTGCTCGGCGTAGTTGCGCCCGATGCAGACCACTTTCCCGACCGGGAAATGAATGCGCGTGCCATCGACGTACTGGTGCTGGTAGCTCATTGACCGACTCCTGGAGGGGGTTTCAAACCGCGAAAATCTTGCCCGGGTTCATGATGCCGTTCGGGTCGAACACCGCTTTGACCGCTTTCATGTACTCGATTTCAACCGGGGAACGGCTGTAAGTCAGGTAATCGCGCTTGGTCATGCCCACGCCGTGCTCGGCGGAGATCGAACCGTTGTACTTCTCGACGGTTTCGAACACCCACTTGTTGACGGTGGCGCACTTGGCGAAGAACTCATCCTTGCTCAGGTTATCGGGCTTGAGGATGTTCAAGTGCAGGTTGCCGTCGCCGATGTGGCCGAACCAGACGATTTCGAAGTCTGGATAGTGTTCGCCGACGATGGCGTCGATTTCCTTCAAGAAGGCCGGCACTTTCGACACAGTGACCGAAATGTCGTTTTTGTACGGCGTCCAGTGGGAAATGGTCTCGGAGATGTACTCGCGCAGTTTCCACAGGTTGTGCAATTGGGTTTCGCTCTGGCTCATCACGCCGTCCAGCACCCAGCCCTGCTCGACGCAGTGCTCGAAGGTTTCCAGGGCGTGGTTGGCCACTTCTTCGGTGGTGGCTTCGAATTCCAGCAGGGCGTAGAACGGGCAGTCGGTCTCGAACGCCGGCGGCACATCGCCTCGGGCCATGACCTTGGCCAGCGCCTTGTCGGAAAAGAACTCGAATGCCGTCAGGTCCAGCTTGCTCTGGAAGGCGTGCAGCACCGGCATGATCGAATCGAAATCCGCGGTGCCCAGCACCATCGCTGTGAGGTTTTTCGGCGCCCGGTCCAGGCGCATAGTGGCTTCGACCACAAAGCCCAGGGTACCTTCGGCGCCGATGAACAACTGGCGCATGTCATAACCGGTGGCGTTCTTGATGAGGTCTTTGTTCAGTTCCAGCACGTCGCCCTTGCCGGTGACCACTTTCATGCCCGCGACCCAGTTGCGGGTCATGCCGTAGCGAATGACCTTGATCCCGCCGGCATTGGTGCCGATATTGCCGCCAATCTGGCTGGAACCCGAAGACGCGAAATCCACCGGGTAGTACAGCCCCTGTGCTTCGGCAGCGTTCTGCAACTGCTTGGTGACCACGCCCGGTTGGCACACGGCAGTGCGGTCGGTGAGGTTCACGTCGAGAATCTGGTTCATGTAGTCGAAAGACACCACCACTTCACCATTGGCCGCCACGGCCGCCGCCGACAGGCCCGTGCGGCCACCCGAAGGCACCAGCGCCACGTGATGGGCGTTGGCCCAGCGCACGATGGCCTGGACGTGTTCGGTGGTTTTCGGGAAGACGATGGCACAGGGCGCCGGAGCAAAATGCTTGGTCCAATCCTTGCCGTAGGCAGCGAGGGAGTCGGCATCGGTGAGAACTTTGCCGGGCTCGACCAGGGTCTTCAGCTCATCAATCAGGGCAGGATTGGTCATGGATAGAACTCTCGAACAATTCATGGTCATCCTGAGAACGCTTCACGTCGCAGGAATGAGTGTTTAGCGGGGCGCGTATGCTAGCATACCGCCCCCGCAGGAGAGTGCCCAAGGGCCTCCTGCGGTGACGGCTTTCCTGCCGTCCGGGTCAGCTTGCGCTGCTCGATTCCCTGCCATTTTTCTCCGGGATACAGGTTTACGCAGATGAGCAAGACTTCTCTCGATAAGAGCAAGATCAAGTTCCTTCTTCTGGAAGGCGTCCACCAATCGGCCGTCGACGTCCTAAAGGCCGCCGGGTACACCAGCATTGAGTACATCACCAGTTCTCTGCCGGAGTCCCAGCTCAAGGAAAAGATCGCCGACGCGCACTTTATCGGCATTCGCTCCCGCACCCAGCTGACTGAAGAAATCTTCGATCACGCCAAGAAGCTGGTGGCAGTCGGCTGTTTCTGCATCGGCACCAATCAGGTGGATCTCAGCGCGGCCCGCGCGCGTGGCATCGCGGTGTTCAACGCGCCTTACTCCAACACCCGCTCAGTGGCTGAATTGGTGCTGGCCGAAGCGATCCTGCTGCTGCGTGGCATCCCTGAGAAAAACGCTTCCTGCCACCGTGGCGGCTGGATCAAAAGTGCGGCCAACTCCTTTGAAATCCGCGGCAAAAAGCTGGGTATCGTCGGTTATGGCTCGATCGGCACGCAGCTGTCCGTGCTGGCCGAAGGCCTGGGCATGCAGGTGTTCTTCTACGACACCGTGACCAAACTGCCACTGGGCAACGCGACCCAGGTCGGCAGCCTGCACGACCTGCTGGGCATGTCCGACATCGTCACCCTGCACGTGCCGGAAACCGCAGCCACCCAGTGGATGATCGGCGAGAAGGAAATCCGCGCCATCAAGAAGGGCGGCATCCTCATCAACGCGGCACGCGGTACGGTGGTCGAGCTCGACGCACTGGCCGACGCGATCAAGGACAAACACTTGATTGGCGCCGCCATCGACGTATTCCCGGTGGAGCCGCGCTCCAACGATGAAGAGTTCGAGAGCCCGCTGCGTGGCCTGGACAATGTCATCCTGACCCCGCACATCGGCGGTTCGACTGCAGAAGCCCAAGCTAACATTGGCCTGGAAGTGGCGGAAAAACTGGTCAAGTACAGCGACAACGGCACGTCCGTGTCGTCGGTTAACTTCCCTGAAGTGGCCCTGCCGGCTCACCCTGGCAAGCACCGTTTGCTGCACATCCACGAGAACATCCCGGGCGTGATGAGCGAGATCAACAAGGTTTTCGCCGAAAACGGCATCAACATTTCCGGTCAGTTCCTGCAAACCAACGAGAAAGTCGGCTACGTTGTGATCGACGTTGACGCCGAGTACTCGGACCTGGCGCAAGAGAAGTTGCAGCACATTAACGGCACTATCCGTAGCCGGGTTCTTTTCTAAGAACCGGGCCAGCGGCAAGTTGATGTTTGCCCGCTTATAGCTTGCAGCTAAAAAGGAGCCCCCGGCAGATCGCACCCAAATGCGATTTGCCGGGGGCTTCCTTTTTTATTCCACGGTGACCGTGATTTTTTCCGAGACCAGCACCGGCTTGAACGGCACATGGTTCTTGTCCGCCAATTCCAGTTGCAAGGTGTGCTTGCCCGGGGCCAGAGTGACTTCGGTTTCGGTCTGCGCCTTACCGAAGTGGATATGGTTGGCATCGGCGGGGATTGGCATATTTTCTGCCGGCAACTTGTCGACATCGATCAGCAAATGGTGATGGCCGGTGTTTTTCGTCTGGTCACCGGCAGGGGCCAGGGCCATGCCCTCGACGCCAAACTTGACCTTGAAGGTTTTCGCCACCGTAGCGCCATCGGCCGGCGACACGATGAACACTTTGGCACCCGCCGGTGCCGCTGTACGCGGAACCTCGGCAGCCATGGCGAGCATCGAGGCGCTCAATAACAAACCTGCAAACGCTGCACGCGACATAAAGGTTTTCATTAACTTCTCCAGTTCTTTCGCAAATTTTGTAGGTTTATGACAACTTCGTGGCTATTCGTTGTCGAAGGCACTCAACACCATAGCAAAGCGCATCAGCACCCTGCGCGGCACATTAGAAATCAAAGGAGTAACCATGCGCTTTTTGCCTGGCCTATTAATGCTGCTCCCCCTTGTGAGCGTTTGTGCTCAAGCCGAATTGATCGACGATGTGAATGACCGCGGTGAACTGCGCATCGCACTGCAAGCCGACAACCCGCCGTTCAACTTCAAGGACGACGGCAAATTGACCGGTTTTGAAGTGGAACTGGGGCAATTGCTCGCCAACGAACTCGATGTTCGCGCGGACTTCGTCGTCACCGACGCCAATGACCTGCTGCCGGGTGTCGAGAGCGGTAAATACGACATCGCCCTGAACCACATAGCACTGACCCCGCAACTCAAGGATCGTTTCGATTTCAGCGAGCCCTACAGCTATTCCAACGCGCAATTGATCGTGCGTGAGGAAGAGCAGCGCCCACTCTCCACTCTCGACGCCCTCAAGGGCCAGGCCCTGGGCGTGGCGCAGGGCAGCCAGTTTGTGGAGCAGGCGCGCACCGTCGAGGGGATCGACCTGCGCAGCTACCCCGACGCCAAGCAACCGCTCAAGGACGTGGCCGCCAAGCAGATCGACGCCGCCATCAGCGATCGCCTGCTGGTGCCTTTCGCGATCCGCGATAGCCAACTGCCGGTTAAGGAAGGGGCCAAGGTCGGCCCGACATTGAGCCTGGTGATCCCTTTCCAGAAGGGCAACCCGGCGTTCCAGGCCAGCCTGGACAAGGCGTTGCAACGGATCAAAGCAGATGGCCGGCTAATGGCGCTGTCGGAGAAATGGTTCGGCATGGACGCCAGCACACCGCCCAAGAACTGAAGCCCGCCGCTACCGGCCGAGCGCCGCAAGGGCCTGGGCGGCAGCAGGTAATTCAAGCTCGTTGAACACCTGCACGCCATGGCGCTTGAGCAGCGCCGCAGTGACGCCCTCGCCTCCCACCTTGACCCCGCTGAACGTGCCGTCATAGGTCAAAAGGTTGCCGCATGAAGGGCTGTTGGCCTTGAGCACGGCGACGCGGATGTCGAAACGCTGCACCAACGCCAACGCCTGCTGGGCCCCGGATAAAAACGCTGCGGTGAAGTCCTCACCGGCAGCGGTCAGCACCCGCGCATCGCCCGCCAACACCTCGACACCCTGGCCACCGGGAATCTCCGCCGCGGGCCTGGGCGTGGGCAAGCCGCCGGCGACCTCCGGGCACAGTGCCACCACCCGCCCTTGCGCGAGCCACTGTTCCAGTTGATCGAACGGCCCGCTGGCGCCGGCGTCGTAACGCACCCGATGCCCCAGCAGGCAGCGGCTCACCAGCACCTTGTGCAGGGTCAAAACGGCTCGTTGCCGCGACGGCGAAACCAGCCCGTCAACGACAGGCGTTCGCGGGTGGCGGGCAGCACTTCATGGGGCACCTCTCCCGACAGAAACACCACCAGGCAGCCGCCCGTGGGGGTCACGTCGTATTCAACGCCATCGTCCAGGTACATGCGCAATTGGCCGCCATGCTCCGGCAGCCAGCCTTGGTTGAGGTAGATCACCGCCGAGACCATGCGCCGGTCATCGTCGCGAAAGCGATCCACATGCTTGAGGTAAAACGCCCCCGGTGGGTACAGGGCGAAATGGCACTCGAAATCCTCAAGCCCCAGGTACAGGCCACGGTTCATGGCCACGCGCAGGCTGTCCATCAAGCCCAGGTAGGTATCGCAAGGCAGGGCCTGGCCGGGTTCGAGCCACTGAATATGGTCGCCGCGAATCCCCTCGCGAATCTCCTGGAACGGCCCTCGCCCCACGGCGGCCGGGGCGAGCTCACCTTCGGCGGCACGTTTATGGCACTCAGCCGCCAGTTCCAGAGTCAGAGCCTCCGGCAGGAAAATATTCTGCTGTGACCACCCCCGCGTAGCCAGGTCGTCAACGATGCGTAACAACAGCGGGTGTTCAGAGGGTATTTGCATGGCGCGCATAGTATCGATACGGCCCAATATCCGACAGAGCCGCATAGCGGACTGATACGAATTCTCGACAAGTCCCAAAGTGCCACGGACAATGGTGGCCTGCTGACAGGAGTCCCTATGCGCCGTTTGCTTTTTTCATTGTTGATGTTCTGCGCGTTGCCCACCTGGGCAGACGGCCTCGACCAGCTCTACACGGTCGCCGGCTGGCCGCAGCAACGTGCGCATTTCACCGATGCCTTGACCGCCGCCCAGCAACGCTACCGCAGCAGCCTGCCGCCGGCGGTGTACCAGGCGTTAGTGGACAACAGCAACCAACGTTTCGCGCCCCAAGCCATGGACCAGCGTGCCCTGGCCCAGTTGCGCCAGAAGCTTGCCGACCCGGCGCCGGCGCTGGCGTTTTTCCAGTCGCCCCTGGGACGCAAGGTCATCGCCGCCGAACTGCTGGCCACGCGCCGCGACCAATTGGCGAAAAACGCCCAGGGCTTGCCGAAAATCGAAGCCAGCGACAACCGTCTGCTCATCATCGGCCACCTGGCCCAAGCCCTACCGGCGCGCGAGGCGGGGGCCGAAGTCAGCCTGGCCATCGCCGGCGTGGCGGCCGACAGCCTGAGCCAGATGATTCCCGGGCTGTTGGGCGGCGGCCAGGCCCAAGGCATGCTCAACGGCCAGCGCCAGCGGCTGATGGAACAGATCGGTGCCGACCTGAACAACACCCTGCTCTACGTCTATCGCGATTTGTCCGACGCCGAGCTGGAAGAATTCGCCACCTTCGCCGAGTCGGCCGAGGGCAAGACCTACTACCAGGCTGCGCTGGCGGCGATCCGCGCCGGGCTCGCCGTGGGCCAGAGCAGCTCCAGCCTCAACCCGTAAACCGGGGCGCCCCAAGTCAAAGGCCGCGGCCCTTGAGCCGCTTGCTCAAGAACGCAAAATACTCGTCGCGCAGGGCCTGGGTTTCATTGGCCAGGTGATGCCGCGCCGTGGGCAGCATCAACACCTGCGGGCGGTCGAATTTGTGCTTGAGCACCTCCAGGTTGTGTTGCCAGTCCACCGTCATGTCCGCTTGCCCCTGGACGATCAGCGGCCGCCGCGGGCTGCCCGGCAGCGCCTCGATGCGTTTGATCCAGCGCGCCAACGCGCCGACCCACGCGGTCGGCAGGCGCAAGGGTTGCAGCGGATCGGCCTGCAGGAACGCCAGGAACGCCGGGTCGTTGGAGTTTTCGCTGAACCGCCGGGCGATACCGTTGACGAAAGGTTTGAGCAGGTAATAGCTGAGCTGCGACCAGCCCCAGGCCCGCGGCCGCACCAGGGGCGAGAGCAGGATTACCTGGCCCTGGGCCGGGCTGCGGGCACCCTCGCTGAGCACATGGTCCACCACAATCGCCCCGCCCGTGCTCTGCCCGCACAGGTGCCAGGGCTGCGGCAGGTCGAGGGACTGCGCCTCGGCGAACAGGCCTTGCAGCGTCGCCTGGTACTCAGCGAAATCGGCGATGCTGGCACGCTCGCCGCTGGACAGCCCATGGCCCGGCAAGTCGCAGGCAATCACCACGAGCTGCTGCGCCAGCGCCCACTGGATGACGTGGCGATACAAGCCCATGTGGTCGTAAAAACCGTGCAGCAAAAACAGCGTGCCCCGCGCCTGCCGGGGTCGCCACACCTGGCTCACCACCTCGTAGCCACCTGCCGCAAAACACCCCAGGCCCGCTTCGCAGTCGGCCAGGTCCAACCCGTAGAAGTGCTGGTAGGCCCGGGCCTGTACCGACAACGGCTGCGCGGCGGCCAATGGTCGCAGGCTGGCACGTAGGGAATCGGGGTCGAAGGTCGCAGGCATAAGAGGTTCCAGACAAATGCGCCAGGCTGCGCAACAGACTTTATGGGCCTGCGATATTCATCTGTCGCGCCCGGCATGGCAAGCTACGCGACCTTCGAGGATTGATCCGCATGCGCCTGCCCTACCGCACAACCCTGATTGCCAGCCTGCTCGCCCTGGTGTGCGCGGCGACGCTCTGGGCCGCCTACCAATGGTTCCAGGAGCGCTATGTGCGCACCTTCAGCGAACACACGGCGGTGTTTTCCGGCGATGCCCTGCGCCTGCCCGCCGCCATCGATGGCCCGGGGCCGATCCGCCTCGTGCATTTCTGGGACCCGGCCTGCCCCTGCAACGTCGGCAACCAGCAGCACTTGAGCGAACTGATCGCGCATTTCGCGCCCCAGGGTGTGGCGTTCTACGCCGTGCAAAAACCTGGCAGCCAAGGCAAATTACCGGCCGACCTGAGCCAAATGACCTACCTCGACAGCCTGCCCGGCGCCGAGCAGATCCCCGCCAGCCCCGCCGTGGCGATCTGGAACCGCGATGGCAAACTGGCCTACTTCGGCCCGTACAGCGAAGGCCTGACCTGCAACTCCAGCAACAGCTTCATCGAGCCCATCCTCCAGGCCTTGAGCGAGAACCGCCCGGTCAACGCCACGCATACCCTGGCGGTGGGCTGCTACTGCCCGTGGACGGCGGTGCCGGCCGAGTAAGGCAATTGCGACTTTTCACGGACAAGCCTGCGCCACCGGGGTGGTTGTGCTAAATGTTCGCGGTTCGCGGGTGGCACCCCCATAAGAAACAACAAGGAGCTTCAATGAAACGCATCCTGACCCTCTTGGCCCTGCTACTGCTCGTACTCGCCCTGGGCGGTGGCTGGTACCTGTATGGCAAGCAGCCGTCGCGCCAGGGCCTGGTGGCGGTCAACGGCCTCAAGGATGCGGTCACCGTGCGCTACGACGAACGTGGCGTGCCCCACATCCGCGCCAGCAATGACCTCGACCTCTACCGCGCCCTGGGCTATGTGCACGCCCAGGATCGCCTGTTCCAGATGGAAATCATGCGGCGCCTGGCCCGGGGCGAACTGGCCGAGGTGCTGGGACCCAAACTGGTAGACACCGACAAACTGTTCCGCAGCCTGCGCATCCGCGAGCGCGCCGCTAGCTATGCCGCCAGCCTGGATCGCCAATCTGCCGCGTCGCAGGCCTTGCAGGCTTATCTGGACGGCATCAACCAATATCAGGATGCCCGACCGCACCCGCTGGAGTTCGATGTGCTAGGCATCACCCCGCGGCCCTTCACCGTGGAAGACACCATCAGCGTCGCCGGGTACATGGCCTACAGCTTCGCTGCCGCGTTTCGTACCGAGCCCTTGCTCACCTACATCCGCGACCAGGTGGGCCCCGACTACCTGGACGTCTTCGACCTGAGCTGGCAGCCCAAAGGCATGCTGGCCCAGGCTCCGGGCCTGAGCGCCGGGGACTGGCAGGACCTGAACGCCATCGCCCGTCTCAGCGAACAAGCCCTGGCCGACAATGGCTTGCCGCAGATGGAAGGCAGCAACGCCTGGGTGGTGGACGGCACCCGCAGCAAAAGCGGCAAACCGCTGCTGGCCGGCGACCCTCACATCCGCTTCTCGGTGCCGGCGGTGTGGTACGAGGCGCAGTTGTCCACGCCGGATTTTGAGCTATACGGCCATCACCAGGCCCTGGTGCCCTTCGCGTTCCTGGGCCACAACCGGGATTTCGGCTGGAGCCTGACGATGTTCCAGAACGACGACCTCGACTTGATCGCCGAGAAGGTCAACCCGGACAACCCCAACCAGGTCTGGTACCGCGAGCAATGGGTAGACCTGATCCGCAGCCAACAACAGATCGCGGTCAAGGGCCAGGCCCCAGTCACCCTGGAGCTGCGCCAATCACCCCATGGCCCGATCATCAACGACGTGCTGGGTGCCACGGCAGGCAAGACCCCCATCGCCATGTGGTGGGCCTTCCTGGAAACCCAGAACCCGATCCTTGAAGGCTTCTACCAGCTCAACCGCGCCGACACCCTGGCCAAGGCCCGCAGCGCGGCGGCCAAGGTCCATGCGCCGGGGCTGAACCTGGTGTGGGCCAATGCCCGCGGCGACATCGCCTGGTGGGCCGCGGCGCAGTTGCCCAAACGCGCAGCGGGGGCCAACCCGGCGTTCATCCTCGACGGCACTACGGCCCAGGCCGACAAGGAAGGCTTCTACCCGTTCAGCGCCAATCCGCAGGAAGAAAACCCGCCGCGCGGCTATATCCTCTCGGCCAACTACCAACCGGCTTCACCCACCGGCATGGAGATCCCTGGCTACTACAACCTCGCCGATCGCGGCCAACACCTGAACCGGCAACTGAGCGACGCCAGCATCAGTTGGGACTTGGAAAACAGCCAGAAACTGCAACTGGGCACCACCACCGCCTACGGCCCGCGCCTGTTGGCGCCTTTGCTGGCGGACCTGCGCGCCGAGGTCAAAGACCCGGCCCAACGCAAGCTACTGGAGCAACTGGCGCAGTGGCCGGGCGACTATCCGCTGGCATCCACCAGCGCGACGCTGTTCAACCAGTTTCTCTACAACCTCAGCGATGCCGTGTTTCGCGATGAGTTGGGCGACAGCTTTTTCGACACCCTGCTCTCGACCCGGGTGATCGACGCCGCATTGCCGCGCCTGGCCGCCACCGTCGACTCGCCCTGGTGGGACAACCGCCACACGCCAGCCAAGGAAACCCGCGCCCAGATCGTGCTGCTGGCCTGGCAGAACAGCATCGCCCACCTGAGCGCCACCCTGGGCGACGACCCCGGCCAATGGCAGTGGGGCAAGGCCCACACCCTGACCCACAGCCATCCACTGGGCACGCAAAAACCGCTAGATCGGCTGTTCAATGTCGGCCCGTTCGCCGCGCCGGGCAGCCACGAAGTGCCGAACAATCTCTCGGCCAAAATCGGCCCCGCGCCATGGCCGGTCACCTACGGCCCCTCGACCCGGCGCCTGATCGACTTCGCCGACCCGGCCCACAGCTTGACCATCAACCCGGTCGGCCAGAGTGGCGTACCGTTCGACAAGCACTACGGCGACCAGGCCGAGGCGTACATCGAGGGCCTCTATCAACAGGCCCATTTCAGCGAAGAAGAAGTCAGCGCCAACACCCGCAGCACCCTGCGCCTGCTGCCTGCGAAGTTGTAGCCCCGCTGGCTACGACAACAGCGGCGGCGGGTGACAGGCCTCAGCCCGGCAACTGGCCTTCGACCCACGCACGCACCTGCGCGTAAGGGTAATCCTCCAGCGCCGCGAACCCGGGGATCGCGCGGGCCTTGAGCTTGGTGAACAGCGGCGCGCTGATGCCGCCCAGGAAGCGCGTCAGCAATTCGCTGCTGGGCTCAAGCCCCGTGTGCTGCTGGTGCCTGTGGATAAATGTGCCGCACAGCACCGCGAAGTTTTTATCCACAAGCGCGGGCAACTCGGGCGGCGCCGGCAAATGCGCGACCTGGCCATGGCACACCGAGCAGTGGCCGCAGCGTTGCGGCGCCTGCTCGTCGCCAAAGTAGCGGGCCAGGCGATGGCCCAGGCACTGCTCAGTGGCGAACAGGTCGAGCATGGCGTGGATGCGTGCAATTTCCCCGCGTTCGTGGCGGGTAAAGTAGGCGTGCAGTTCGGCGCTCAGGGCTGGCGCATCGAAATCCGCCAGCACGCTGTAAACCTCGGTCATCTGCTTGCTTTCCAGCTCCACCCAGCCCTTTTCCTGGAAGTAATCCAGCGCCTTGACCACCCGGTTGCGCTCGGCGCCGTACTGCTCGTAGAGCGCGTCGAAATTCACCGTGGCCCAGGTCCGGGCGCGGCTAGAGGTGTGGATGATCGCCGCCACGAAGTCGCGTCGCTCGCCCTCGAAACGCGTCAGCAATGCCTCTGGTTCAAGGAGTAATTTGAAGCGATATTCGGCGAAATAGGCGTAACGCGGGGCGATCAACCCCCGTAATTCCAACTGCACCAGCAAGGTCTTGAGGGGCAGTTGGCGGATGTTGCTCTGGTCTGCCAGCGGCCCCAGCAAAAATTCCCACTGGCCGTCCGGTGCGGCGCCTTGCAGTTCTTCCAGCACACAGCGGATGCCGCTCAACTCCGGAGTGTCGCCGTAGACGAAGTTTTCCAGCACATTGAGGCTGTCGCGGTTGGCCAGCACCAGGCAATCGCAGGGCTGGCCATCGCGGCCGGCGCGGCCGATTTCCTGGCTGTAGTTCTCGATGGATTTGGGCAGGTCAAAATGCACCACGTTGCGGATATCGCTTTTGTCGATGCCCATGCCGAACGCGATGGTGGCGACGATGCAACCGGCCTGGCCCGCCATGAACTGGCGCTGGATGGCCTCGCGCCGCTCATGGGGCAACCCGGCGTGATAAGCCTGGGCGGCGATACCGTGCTGGCTCAGGTGTTCGGCAATCTGCTCGGCGGTTTATTGCAGCGTGACGTAGACGATGCTCGCCTGCCCTGCTCGCGCGCTCATCCACTGCACCAGCCGCCGACGCTTGTCCTGGCCGCTTACCGGCTCCACCAGCAGGTTGAGGTTGGGCCGGTAGAAACCGGTGGTCACCACGTCGGCGGGGGCGATAGCGAACTTGGCCTGCATGTCGGCAATTACCTGCGGCGTCGCGGTGGCGGTGAGCAGCAAGGCCTGGGGGATAGCGAACTGGCGTTGGTAGTCCGGCAGCTTCAGGTAATCCGGGCGGAAGTTGTGGCCCCACTCCGAAATACAGTGCGCCTCATCGATCACCAACAGAGAAATCTGCACCTGTTGTAGGAAGTTACGAAAGCGTTCGTTCTTCAGGCGCTCCACGGAGATCATCAGGATCTTTAACTCACCGGACCGCGCCCGCGCCATCACCGCACTGGCGTCTTCACGGCTCTGCACCGAATCGATACTCGCCGCCGCAATGCCGTGGCGTTGCAAGAACGCCAACTGGTCCTGCATCAATGCCAAGAGCGGCGACACCACCAGTGTCAGATGCGGCAGCAGCAACGCCGGTAACTGGTAGCACAGAGATTTACCGGAGCCCGTAGGAAATATCGCCGCCACCGAACGCCCGGCCAATACCGCACTGACCGCCGCCTCCTGGCCAGGGCGAAACTGTGGATAACCGAAAACCCGCTCGAGGGTGCTGTACATAAGGTCGCGGCTCCAAAAAGTCGAAAAAAGGGCGGAATACGGCTCCACACGCTGAAACAAAACCAACGACATAACCACTGCACCACCCCTGGCAACCGGGGCTAAGATTCGCCCACATCGCGGCTGGAAGCCCGAAGCACATCAACCTAAAGGAATGAACCATGCACACCCCCCTCTTGAGTGCCCGACCGTACAAGCCCGGCTTTTTACCATGGATAAGCCTGGCGGGCTTGTCGCTGACCCTGACCGGATGCCTGACCGTGCCCCAACAACCTGTCATCGAGCCTGAGGCTCCCAACTTCGAAACCCCTGAATACATCGAGCAAAAAGCCCTGACCGTCATCAAGGCCTCCGCCTTGTACGCCCGCGGCGGCACCGGCCAGGGCGTGAAGGTGGCCCTTGTCGATTCGGGCCTCAATGCCGACCTGCCGGAATTCAAGGGCCGCATCGGCCACCCGGGCTACGACTATGTCGAAGACCGCCCCGGCACCATCGACAGGCTGGGCCACGGCACGCAGATGGCCGGCATCCTGGCGGCCAACAAGGACGGTGCCGGCATGCACGGCGTAGCGTTCAACGCGCAACTGATCCCGCTGCGCTTCGGTGACGACAACGAGCCGTTTTTCTTCGACAGCGAGATCGCTCAATCCTGGCAGTTCGGCTTCGACCAAGGCGCGCGGATCTTCAGCAACGCCTGGGCCAATGCGATCCCGGCCACGGAAATCACCGAAGCCCGCTACAAGCAGGTGATGCCGCAATCCCTGGAGATGGCGCGCAAACTGGTGGCCGAGGGCGCGGTGTTTGTCTTCCCCACCGGCAATGAACTCAAACGCGAACCCCTGGCCGAACCCGGCTTGCCGCTGGCCATCCCGGAGCTGGAAAAAGGCTGGATAGCGGTCATCGCCCTCAAACGCGACGGCACCGTGGTCAATGCCAAATCCAACTACTGCGGCGTGGCCGCGGCCTGGTGCATCGCCGTCCCCGGTGGCGATTCCGGCAATGACATGGGCCTGACCACCACCGCCAAGGACGGTGGCTATACCCAGACCGCCGGCACCTCTCCGGCCACGGCCATCGTTAGTGGCGCACTGGCCGCGCTGCAAAGCCGCTACCCGCACCTCAGCCCGCAGCAGATCCGCGATCGGCTGCTCAGCACCGCCAATCGCACCGGCATCTACGCCAACAGCGAGGCCTATGGCCGGGGCTTAATGGACCTGGAAGCGGCCTCGCGCGGCGAACTGCCGTAGTTTTCAATGACCGAAAAAAACCGCCCCGAAGGGCGGTTTTTTCGTTGCGCTAGCGCGAAGTCATTACAACTTCGGGCCGGCGGCCTTGATGGCGTCGCTGACGTCGAACTTCTTGAAGTTCTCGACGAACAGGGCGGCCAATGCCTTGGCGGCTTCGTCGTAGGCAGCCTTGTCGGCCCAGGTGTTGCGTGGGTTCAACAGGCCAGTTTCAACGCCCGGTACGGCCAGCGGCACGTCGAGGTTGATGGTGTCCAGGTGCTCAGTCTCGGCACCCACCAGAGCACCGCTCTGGATGGCGGCGATAACACCACGGGTGGTCGGGATGTTGAAACGCTTGCCCACACCGTAGCCACCGCCGGTCCAACCGGTGTTGACCAGGTACACCTTGGAGCCGAAGCCACGGATGCGCTTAATCAGCAGCTCAGCGTATTCGCCGGCCGGACGCGGGAAGAACGGCGCGCCGAAGCAGGTGGAGAAGGTGGACTTGATGCCACTGCCCGAACCCATTTCAGTCGAACCCACCAAGGCGGTGTAGCCGGACAGGAAGTGGTAGGCCGCCTGTTCTTCGCTGAGGATCGACACTGGCGGCAGTACGCCAGTCAGGTCGCAGGTCAGGAAGATCACCGCGTTGGGCTCGCCGCCCAGGTTCAGCGGGGCGCGTTTTTCGATCAGTTCACGTGGGTAGGCCGCACGGCTGTTCTGGGTCAGGCTGTCGTCGGCGTAGTCGGCCTTCTTGTTCGCATCGAGTACGACGTTTTCGAGCACGGCGCCGTGCTGGATGGCTTTCCAGATGACCGGCTCGTTCTTCTCGGACAAGTCGATGCACTTGGCATAGCAACCGCCTTCGATGTTGAACACCACGCCAACGCCCCAGCCGTGTTCGTCGTCACCGATCAGGTAACGGCTTTCGTCGGCCGACAGGGTGGTTTTGCCGGTGCCAGACAGGCCGAAGAACAGGGTCACGTCGCCCGCCTCGCCCATGTTGGCGGCGCAGTGCATCGGCAGCACGTCGACCGCTGGCAGCAGGAAGTTCTGTACCGAGAACAGGGCTTTTTTCATTTCGCCGGCGTAACGCATACCAGCGATAAGCACTTTGCGAGCGGCGAAGTTGAGAATCACGGTGCCGTCGGAATTGGTGCCGTCACGTTCCGGAACGCATTCGAACTCGGGCACGTTGAGGATCTGCCACTCAGCCTTGCCACCGGCGTTGTACTGGCCGGCTTCGGGGTTGATGAACAGGCAGCGGCCGAAAAGGTTGTGCCAGGCAGTACCGGTGGTCATCTTGACCGGCAGGTAGTGCGCAGGATCGGAACCTACATGGACGTGGGAAACAAAGCGCTCGCGTTCGCCGATGAAGGCTTCAACGCGGTCCCACAGGGCATCGAACTTGTCAGCCGGGAACTTGCGGTTGATCGGGCCCCAGGCGATGGCGTCCTGGGTGGAAGGTTCTTCAACGATGAAACGGTCGACTGGCGAGCGGCCAGTGCGGTGGCCGGTGCGGACAACCAGGGCGCCGGTGTCGGACAGCTCGCCTTCACCGCGGTTCAAGGCTTCTTTAACCAGATCGTCGACACTCAGATCGGTGTACACGGCGTTGTTGGCTTGCGTCATGAGGTTCCCCGTCGGCCAGTGGCCGAGTGCTCCAAACGTTTTGTAGTAGAAAGTTGTGCACTACTACCGCGAAAAAAGTGGGCCGGATTATGCCAGAAACACCCAAAAAAAGTAGGGTCCTCCCGTCAGTACGGCCTCATTTGAACAAATGTCAGGTAAATCACCTGCGCTGAAACGTTTTAGTGGCGAGTATCCGAGGGTGTGTCTACGCCTGCTCCAGCGAATAATTGAGCGACATCGGCGGCATCGAACAGGTAGCGCTCGTTGCAGAACTGACAGTCGATCTCGATGTGGCCGCCGTGTTCGACCACCAATTGCTGTGCATCTTCCAGGCCCAGGCTAACCAGCGCAGTGCCGGAACGGTCCCGCGAGCAACTGCAATGAAAGTGCAGGTGCTGTGGATCGAACAAGCGCACCTGCTCTTCGTGGTAGAGGCGGTGCAGCACGGTTTCGTTGTCCAGACCCAGCAACTCGTCGGCGGTCAGGGTGCCGCCCAGGGTGGTGATGTGTTGCCAACTGGCGGCGCGGTCGTCTTCGTCCTTGATCCGGTCGGCCGGCAGTTGCTGCAACAGCAGGCCGCGCGCGCGGCGCCCGTCGGCATACAGCCAGAAACGCGTGCCCACCTGCTGGGACATGACGAAGTAATTGGTGAAGCACTCGGACAGGGTCGCGCCATCGAGGTCGACGATGCCCTGGTAGCGCTGGCCCTGGGTCGGGTCGACCGTCAGCGCAAGGACGCCGCCGGGCATCAGGTCGGCCAGGGTCGCGTCCGGAGCGATGCGGTCCGCTTCGTAACGGGCCAGGCCACGGATTTCGCGCTCGCTGGAGCACTCGATCATCAGCATCGGCACCGGCCCTTCGGAGCGGGCCTGGAGGATCAGCAAACCGTCGAACTTCAAGGTGCCAACCAGCAGCGACGCCGCCGCCATCAACTCACCGAGCAGTTGCGCGACAGGCTCCGGGTAAGGGTGTTTGGCGAGAACTTCGGCATAGCTACGTTCCAACGCAACCAGCTCGCCGCGAGTGTCGCTGTCATCAAAGATGAAGCGTTGGGTGAAGTCGGTATCTGGTAGATCGGTCATAGGTTTGGGTATCTGAAGTAATGACAAAATGTGTACGAGAGGCGAAAATCACGGACTAGCACCATTTTGGTGCATGAATGTTCGGCCACGGGAGGCATTTTATGAACAATCCGGGTTTGTTCCAAGCAAGGTGGAACCTCGGTCGCTTGGCGTTGTGTAACTTACTACCTCTTGCACTGCTGTGTTTTTGGTTGTGGCCTACGGGCCAGATGCTCTGTGTCATTTTCGACGAGTGGCTGTTCGGCCTGCTCAATGCGCCATTGGCGACCCATCCGGCCTGGTTGCACACCTGGGCCGTCGCCAGCCTGCGCCCGTTCGACGCGGTAGTGGGGGTGATCCTACTGGCGCTGCTGATTCGCGGTGACTGGGTGTTCAAGGCCATCCATGTGCGCCAGGCGTTCTTTGGCTTCCTCGCCATCCTGCTGCTGTTGCTGTTTGTGCGCATGCTGTTTTCCAAACTAGCCGCCCAGATGGGCTGGCAGCACCACAGCCCGTCCATGGTGATCGAAGGCGCGGTGCGCATGAGCGACTATTTCCCGGGCCTGGAAAAAACCTGGGAGCTCAAGGACCGTTCCAGCCAGAGCTTCCCCGGTGACCACGCCTCAGTGCTGATTATCTGGGCGCTGTTCATGGGCCTGTTCAGCCGCACGCTGGGGCAACGCCTGGTGGTCTGGGGCCTGGCGATCCTGTTCATGCTGCCGCGCCTGGTAGCTGGCGCCCATTGGGGCCAGGACGACTATATAGGCGGTGTCCTGCTGGCGGTGCTGGCCCTCGGCTGGGGTTACTACACGCCCTTCGCGGCCAAGGTCTCGGGGGCGCTGTTGCGGGTCAGCGAGCCGCTGTTCCGGCTGCTGGGGCATATCCCCATGGTCTCGCGCCTGAGTGTGGTACGCACCGCGTGAGTTAGGCCCCCTGTGGCTGGCCGGTCAATCGGCGTGACTGGCGCCACGGAACTTGAACAGGTCGCGGCGCTGCTTCTTGCTCGGCTTGCCATCGGTGCTCACCCCCAGGGCACCGGCCTTGCGCATGGCCGCGGCAGCTTCGCGCTTGGCGATGCTCGCCTCGGTCTCGGCGTATAGCGCCTGGGCCTCGGGCGCGCCTCGGCGCACGATCGACAACGCCAAAACCACCACCGTGCGCTCATCGAGCCCGGCGCGGATCTGGAACTCATCGCCCACCCGAGGCTCTTTGCCGGGCTTGCAGCGCTCGCCGCGCCAATGCACTTTGCCGCTCTCGATGGCCGCCTTGGCCAGGGCGCGGGTTTTGAAAAAACGCGCCGCCCACAACCACTTATCCAGACGAACCTTGTCATCCTCTTCGCTTTTTTGTGCCATCGGAATTCCTCATTCTGAAATATTTCCGAACTGTACTACCGTTTCTGTTGTGCCATGACTGACACCCGCTCGGTTTAGAATGCCGCGCCCCAGCCCGACGCTTGAGGGCGGGCACTGCGGGCCGTAGATATCTGTCGCCTTTTACCCATTATTCTGCGTGAATACCGCAAATTCGGCCGCTTGCGGCGCGAACGGTTTTTTACGGGTTGAGCCTATTTGAAGACTTTTGACCATTTGACCGTTGTCGGCCTACGCGAGTGGGTCGCCCTACCCGACCTGGGAGTGGCAGGCCTGCGGGCGAAGATCGACACCGGCGCCAGCACTTCCAGCCTACACGCCACCGAAATCGAACCCTTCGAGCGCGGCGGCGAAAAATGGGTGCGCTTCAACGCCCACTTGGGCACCGTGGTGCAGCTGCGCCATCGCCACTGTGAAGCGCCGCTGGTGGCGATCAAGACGATAAAAAGCTCCAACGGCCATGCGCAAGTGCGGTATGTCATCCGCACCCCCCTGGCCCTGGGCGATCGCGTCTGGCAGGTGGAATTCACCCTCGCCTGCCGCAAGTCCATGCGCTACCGCTTACTACTCGGTTCCAAAGCCCTGATCGCCGGCCAATTGGTGGTTAATCCGGGCCTCAAGTACGTTCAAGACAAACCGGTATTTCCGGCCTCCACTACCTCTGCCACAGGTGTTGCATGAAGATCGCTGTGCTGTCGCGTAACCCGCGTCTGTATTCCACCCGTCGCTTGGTTGAAGCGGGGACCGAGCGCGGCCATGAGATGGTGGTGATCGATACCCTGCGTGCTTATATGAACATCGCCAGCCACAAGCCACAGATCCATTACCGTGGCAAACCGCTGGAAGGCTTCGACGCGGTGATCCCACGGATCGGCGCCTCGGTGACGTTCTACGGCTGCGCGGTGTTGCGTCAGTTTGAAATGATGGGCGTATTCCCCCTCAATGAGTCCGTGGCCATCGCCCGCTCGCGGGACAAACTGCGCTCGCTGCAACTGCTGTCGCGGCGTGGCATTGGCCTGCCGGTGACCGGGTTTGCCCACTCGCCAGACGACATTCCCGACCTGATCGAAATGGTCAACGGCGCGCCGCTGGTCATCAAGGTGCTCGAAGGCACCCAGGGTATCGGCGTGGTGATGTGCGAAACGGCGACGGCGGCGGAGTCGGTGATTGAGGCGTTCATGGGCCTCAAGCAGAACATCATGGTGCAGGAATACATCAAGGAAGCGGGCGGCGCGGACATCCGCTGCTTCGTGGTGGGCGACAAGGTGATCGCAGCAATGAAGCGTCAGGCCAAGCCCGGCGAGTTCCGTTCCAACCTGCACCGTGGCGGCAGCGCCAGCCTTATCAAAATCACTCCGGAAGAACGCATGACCGCCCTGCGGGCAGCCAAGGTCATGGGCTTGAGCGTGGCAGGCGTCGATATCCTGCGCTCCAACCACGGGCCCCTGGTGATGGAGGTGAACTCCTCACCCGGCCTGGAAGGCATCGAGACCACCACCAACAAGGACGTGGCGGGAATCATCATTCAGCACTTGGAAAAGAATGGCGGGCCGAACATGACCCGAACCAAAGGAAAAGGATAACGGCAAGGTTTTAGCTGCAAGCTGCAAGAGGAAAGCAAGGCATGGCACCTCTCTTGCAGCTCATCGCTCGCCGCTTGCAGCTGCCGTCAAACTGCATCTCGCGGCAGCATGAGCCCCAACGGCAAGCGCACCCGTGCTTCCAGGCCACCACCGGTGCGGTTGCGCAGTTCGACATTACCGCCGTGCATCGACGCGATGCGCTTGACGATGGCCAGCCCCAAACCTGTGCCTTTACCGCCCCGGGCGCGGTCGCCACGGGTGAAGGGATTGAAGATGGCTTCCAACTCCGACTGATCGATACCCGCACCGCGGTCCATGACACTGAGCACCACATACGGTGCATTGGTGTCGCCCGAAACATAAGCCGCGACTTCAACTCCCGTACCGGCGTGGTGCAAGGCATTGCCGATCAGATTGTTCAATAGCCGCTTCATGGACACACGGCGCAGCGGAAACGGCTGGATCGGCTCCAGGCACAGACGTACGCGCTCTTCATTCTGGTTGTAGGGGGCCGCAACCTCGCGCACCAGATCACTGAGGTCGACTTCCTCTACCGACTCGTCACGACCGTCGCGAATAAATGCCAGAAACTGGTCAAGAATTGCGTCCATGTCCTCGATATCGCGCACCATTTCGTCGCTCAAGTCGCTGTGGTCGCCCATCAGTTCCAGGGACAAACGCAGGCGCGTCAAGGGCGTGCGCAGGTCGTGAGACACGCCAGCGAGCATCAGCTCACGCTCACGCCCAGCCTGTTCGACATCCTCGGCCATCTGATTGAACGCACGGTACACCTCGGCCATCTCGCTCGGGGTGTCGCTGATGGGCAAGCGCACGCTGCGGCCCTGGCCGAGTTGGCGGGCGGCATATACCAGCCTCCTGAGGGGTTGGTTGAGTTGGCTGACGAAGATCCAGGCAGACGCAGTGGACAACAGGCCGATGGCCAGGAACCAGCCCAAGACGTTCCAGATTTTCTGACCACGCAATGGGTGCGGATAAAGCGGCACCTTCAGCCAGCCATCCCCCAGGCTCGGCGCCCGTACCCACAGCGCTGGGGGTGCCTGCATGCGCAAGCGCACCTCGGTGTCAGCGCCCAGCTCAGACTGCATTTGGCGCTGATAGGCCTCGCTGTAGGGCCAATGCTGCTCGCCTTCCGGCACACCGGCGCCTACCACGCGGATCAGCCCAGCGACATCGGCGATTTTTTCGCGGTTGGCTTCGTCAGCAGCCCAGTAAGCACGCAAGGTCAAGGCAACCCCGTGGCTGTACTGTCGGTCTACCAGCACGTCCTCGTTCATCAACAGATAAACCAAGGTGAGTGCCTTGGAGAACAGGACGACAATGAGCACCAGCCAAAGGGTGCGCGAGAAAAAACTTTGGGGGAACCACAGTGGGGTCTTCATAGACGACAGCTACACACTTTGCAGGAGCGAGCAGCGCTCGCAAAATTGCGGAGGGCGACCTGCGGGGCTACCGGTATCCGACAGGGCCCGAAAAGCTCACTCCTACAAATCACCGGTCACTTGGTCGCAGTGCCATCCGGGACAAACACGTAGCCGACACCCCAGACAGTCTGGATGTAGCGTGGCTTGGACGGGTCAGGCTCGATCATCCGGCGCAGACGGGAAATCTGTACATCGATAGAACGCTCCAAGGCATCCCATTCGCGACCGCGGGCCAGGTTCATCAGTTTGTCGCGGGTCAGCGGCTGGCGGGCGTTCATCACCAGAGCCTTGAGCACGGCGAACTCACCCGTGGTGAGCATATGTACTTCGTCGCCACGCTTGAGTTCGCGGGTTGCCAGGGAGAGTTCGTAATCGCCGAAGGTCACACTCTCGTCTTCGCTACCCGGCGCGCCAGGTACCGGTGCCGACTGACGGCGCAACACCGCTTTGACGCGAGCCATCAACTCATCCGGGTTGAACGGCTTGGCCAGGTAATCGTCGGCGCCTTTTTCAAGGCCATTGATCCGGCTCAGCTCATCGCCCTTGGCGGTCAGCATGATGATCGGAATTTGGTTCTTGAGGCTGCGCATGCGTTTGAGGGCGCTGAGGCCATCTTCGCCGGGCATCATCAAGTCGAGTACCACCAGGTTGAACACCTCGCGGGCCAGCAGACGATCCATTTGCTCGGTGTTCGGCACCGCGCGTGCGCGATAGCCCTTGCTGACGAAAAAACGCTCCAGCAGGCTGCTCAGCCCCGGATCGTCGTCAACGATGAGAATTTTTTCGCCTTCAGCAGTGTGTGCAGTGCTGCTCATTGGATGCTCCTGTGATCTCGGCGCGCATTATGGCGTAGCTGCCGTTATACGCACCGTGTGCATTGTTAGCAGATTTTTCCTCTGGCGCCAGCAATCCAGCCATTGTGCCTACGCGGTGCAATGCCCCCGAAGCACAGATCGCTGGTTATAATGCGCCGCCTTTTGTGTAGGGCAATGTCTGATCGTTACTGTCGGTGGCCGTTATCCATTTTCACGGGTCGCGCAGTAAACGTTCGATTTCACGGGTCCACAGGCTGCCTGTCGATCCAGGCAGCGGTGCCGGCCAGGCCGCTCAACCAGGCGCGCGCCCCCCTTAAGCCGGTGGTGCGGGCCTGCTTTCACAATTTTTCAGGTGGTTTTATGGACAGCATCAACAGCCGCATCGCCGAGGAACTCGGTGTCCGCCCGCAACAGGTCGAAGCGGCCGTCGCCCTACTGGATGAGGGCTCCACGGTGCCCTTTATCGCCCGTTACCGTAAAGAAGTGACCGGCAGCCTCGATGACATCCAATTGCGGCACCTGGAAGAGCGCCTGCGTTACCTGCGAGAACTCGACGAACGGCGCGTCAGTATCCTCGCCAGCATCGAGGAGCAGGGCAAGCTGACCCCGGAACTGGCCCGCGATATCAAACTCGCCGACACCAAGACCCGCCTCGAAGACCTTTACCTGCCGTTCAAGCAAAAGCGCCGCACCAAGGGCCAGATCGCCCTGGAAGCGGGCCTGGGCGATTTGGCCGACGGCCTGTTCAACGACCCGACGCAAACCCCGGAAACCGAGGCCGCACGCTTCGTCAACGCGGAAAAAGGTGTAGCCGATGTCAAGGCCGCCCTCGAAGGCGCCAAGTACATCCTCATGGAGCGCTTCGCCGAAAACGCCAACCTCCTGGAAAAACTGCGCAACTACCTCAAGCAGGAAGCCACCCTCAGTGCCCGCGTGATCGTTGGCAAGGAAGAGGAAGGCGCCAAGTTCCGCGACTATTTCGAGCACGACGAACCGCTCAAGAGCATGCCATCGCACCGCGCCCTGGCGATTTTCCGGGGCCGCAACGAGGGCATCCTCAGCTCCGCGCTCAAGGTCGGCGACGAATTGCCGGGCACCATGCACCCGTGCGAAGGCATGATCGGCCAGCAGTTCGGCATCCAGAACCAGAACCGTCCTGCCGACAAATGGTTGGGTGAAGTGGTGCGCTGGACCTGGAAGGTCAAGCTCTACACCCACCTGGAAACCGACCTGCTGGGCGAGTTGCGCGACGGCGCCGAAACCGAGGCGATCAACGTCTTCGCCCACAACCTGCACGACCTGCTGCTGGCCGCCCCCGCCGGGCCGCGCGCCACCCTGGGCCTGGACCCGGGCCTGCGCACCGGCTGCAAGGTGGCGGTGGTCGATGCCACCGGCAAACTGCTGGACCACGCCACCGTCTACCCCCACGTGCCGCACAACAAATGGGACCAGACCCTGGCCATCCTCGCCGCTCTGTGCGCCAAGCACGCAGTGGACCTGATCGCCATCGGCAACGGCACCGCCAGCCGCGAAACCGACAAGTTGGCCGCCGAGCTCATCAAGAAGTACCCGGCGATGAAAATGACCAAGGTCATGGTGTCCGAGGCGGGCGCTTCGGTGTACTCGGCCTCGGAGCTGGCCTCCAAGGAATTCCCGGATCTCGACGTGTCGATCCGTGGTGCGGTGTCCATTGCCCGGCGCCTACAAGACCCGTTGGCGGAATTGGTGAAAATCGACCCGAAATCCATTGGTGTCGGCCAGTACCAGCACGACGTGTCGCAGTTGAAACTGGCCCGCGGCCTGGATGCCGTGGTCGAAGACTGCGTGAACGCCGTGGGCGTGGACGTCAATACCGCCTCCGTGGCGCTGCTGGCGCGCATCTCCGGCCTCAACGCCACCCTGGCGCAGAACATCGTCACCCACCGCGATGAGAACGGCGCCTTCAAGACCCGCGCCGCACTGAAAAAAGTCTCGCGCCTTGGGGAAAAAACCTTCGAGCAAGCGGCAGGCTTCCTGCGCGTGATGAATGGTGACAACCCGCTGGACGCCTCGGCGGTCCACCCCGAGGCTTATCCGCTGGTACAGCGCATCGCCGCCGAAACCGAGCGCGATATCCGCTCGCTGATCGGCGATGCCGCGTTCCTCAAGCGCTTGGACCCAAAAAAGTACACCGACGAAACCTTCGGCGTGCCGACCATCACCGACATCCTGCAAGAGCTTGAAAAACCAGGGCGCGACCCCCGGCCCGAGTTCAAGACCGCCGAATTCCAGGACGGCGTCGAGGACCTCAAGGACCTGCAACTGGGCATGATCCTCGAAGGCGTCGTCACTAACGTCACCAACTTCGGTGCGTTCGTGGATATCGGCGTTCATCAGGACGGTCTGGTGCATATCTCTGCATTATCGGAGAAGTTCATCAAAGATCCGCGCGAAGCGGTAAAGGCTGGCGACGTGGTCAAGGTCAAGGTCATGGAGGTCGATATCCCGCGCAAACGCGTGGGCCTGTCGATGCGCATGGGCGACACTCCGGGCGAGAAAATCGACGGCGCCCGTGGCTCGCGCCCAGGCTCTGCACCGCGCCAGTCCCAAGGCAGCGCGCCACGCAAGGAAGCACCAGCGCCGGCGGCGAGCAACAACGCCATGGCATCGCTGTTCGCCAACGCCAAGCAGTTGAAGAAGCGTTGATGGCCGCCCCCGCCGAGGTGGTGCAAAGCGCATTCAGCCAACTGCTGGGCTGCCGCTTGCTGCGCCTGGAGGGCGGTGTGGCCGAAGTCGCCCTGGCGCTGGCGCCAGAACTGCGCAACCGCGGTGGCAAGTTGCATGGCGGGGCGCTGTTCAGCCTGGTGGATATCGCCATGGGCCTGGCGTGTTCCAGCAGCCACGGCTTTGACCAGCAGAGCGCCACTATCGAGTGCAAGATCAACTACATCCGCGCCGTGGACAGCGGCGAGGTGCAGTGCATCGCGCGGGTCATCCACCCGGGCCGGCGCACGCTGGTGGTCGAAGCCGAGGTGATGCAGGGCGACAAACTGGTCGCTAAGGCGCAAGGCACCTTCGCAACGCTATAGCTGCCGGTCATGGATTTGGGTTAATTTCGGCGCTGCAAATGCGGCGTCGGAATTTTCTTCATCCGCAGTAGCCAATTTCACGAATGGAAGTCGGCATTTTCAATGCGGGCCGATCCGGCTCTAAAACCAGGCGAAAACGCCAGTTTCTACTTCACCCTTGTAGACCGTCCTGCCCACCCCCATATTGGGGCGACTGACGCGTGAAGGAATCCAACTTGAGCGAACTTCTCAACCGCCGCCTGGCCCTGCTCAGCGAGCACGCCAACCTTTCGGTGCTCCAACAGTGCCTGCACGGTATCGAACGCGAATGCCTGCGCGTCACCGAGGCCGGCCGCCTGGCCCAGACGCCGCACCCCGAAGCCCTGGGCGCCGCGCTGACCAACGAACTGATTACCACCGACTATTCCGAGTCGCTGCTGGAATTCATCACCCCGGCCCTGCCCGACCCGGCAGACACCCTGGCCAGCCTCGACAAGATCCACCGTTTCGCCTACAGCAAGCTCGGCGACGAGTACCTGTGGAGTCCATCGATGCCGTGCCCGTTGCCGGCCGAGGAAGATATCCCGATCGCCTATTACGGCACCTCCAACATCGGCCAGCTCAAGTACGTCTACCGCAAGGGCCTGGCGCTGCGCTACGGCAAGACCATGCAGTGCATCGCCGGGATCCACTACAACTTTTCCCTGGCGGAAAAAATCTGGCCGCTGCTCAAGCAGGCCGAAGGTTTTGTCGGCACCGACCGCGACTATCAGTCGGCCGCCTATATCGCCGTGATCCGCAATTTCCGCCGTTATAGCTGGCTGCTGATGTACCTGTTCGGTGCCTCGCCGGCGCTGGACGCCGGTTTCCTGCGGGGCCGCGCCCACCAGCTCGAACAGTGGGACGCCGACACCCTCTACCTGCCCCATGCCACCAGCCTGCGCATGAGCGACCTGGGTTACCAGAGCAACGCCCAGGCTGGCCTCACGCCCTGCTACAACGACCTGGAAAGCTACACCGACAGCCTACGCAAGGCCGTGGCCACGCCCTACGCGCCCTACGTCGAAATCGGCACCCATCAGGACGGTGAGTGGGTGCAGCTAAACACCAACATCCTGCAGATCGAAAACGAGTACTACTCCAACATCCGCCCCAAGCGCGTCACCTACACCGGCGAGCGGCCGATCCAGGCCCTCATGGCGCGCGGCATCCAGTACGTCGAAGTACGTTGCCTGGACATCAACCCGTTCCTGCCGATGGGCATCGACCTGCCGCAGTCGCGCTTCCTCGATGCGTTTTTGCTGTATTGCGCCCTGAACGAGAGCCCGCTGTTCCAGAACAACGAATGCGGCAACTGCACCTCCAACTTCCTCAGCGTGGTCAAGGAAGGCCGCCGCCCGGGCCTGCAATTGCAGCGCAATGGCCAGGCCGTGGACCTCAAGGAATGGGCCGCCGAGTTGCTGGAGAACATCGCCCCGCTGGCCGCCCTGCTCGACCAGAGCCACGGCGGCAACGCCCACAGTAAGGCCCTGGATGCGCAAATGGCGAAGGTCCGCGACCCGTCGCTGACCCCCTCGGCCCAGGTCCTGGCCGCCATGGCCGAGCACCAGGAAAGCTTCACCCAGTTCTCCATGCGCCAGAGCCAGGCCCACGCCGAATTCTTCCGCCGCGAGCCGTTGAGCACCGAGGACCAGGCCCGCTTTGAAGAACTGGCCCGCAGCTCCCTGGCCCAGCAAACCGAACTGGAGCAAACCGAGGTGGGCGATTTCGACGTATTTGTCGGTTCCTACCAGGCGAGCATTCTGGCCATCAGTAACTGACGGTGGGAGCTGGCCGGGCGGCGCTCCGCTCGCGCTCGCGGCCTCCTTGCCAGTACATATGCAGCGCCTGCCCCAGCCTTATCGCGAGCAGGCTCGCTCCCACAGGTTAAGCGCTGGCACAAAACCCCCACCGCCGCGCGCCTTGCTCATAAGCTAATTCTAAAAAGTTATTTATTTTTGAATTCTTAGATCATTTAGTCTCCTCATCAGCCGAAACCTCGGCCGCCTGATGAGGAGCTTCACGATGAAACTGCACGCCCCCCTTCGCCTCCTGGCGGCCCTAACCCTGGCGGCGGCCAGCCTGTTCGCCCACGCGGCGGACCTCACCGTCGCGTACCACACCACCGTGGCCCCAGCCACAGTCGCCCGGGCCGACGGCAGCTATGCAAAAGCCACCCACGCGCCCCTCAAGGCGCAGGGCAAGGTGCAAGCCGTGCTGCCGGACTACGCGCCCTACGTCAGCGCCCTGTTCATCCCCAACTGACCCGGAGTACACCGCGATGGCCTTGTTAGAACTGGAGCGCATCAGCGCACAGTACCCGGGCAGCCCCGAGCCGGTGCTGGCCGACATCACCCTCAACCTGGGGCCCCGGCAACTGCTGGTGGCCCTGGGCCCATCCGGCAGTGGCAAAACCTCGCTGTTGAACCTGATTGCCGGTTTCGTCACCCCCAGCGCCGGGCGCATCACCCTCGACGGCGTGCCCGTGCAAGGCCCCAGTGCCGAGCGCGGCGTGGTGTTCCAGGACGATGCTCTGCTGCCCTGGCAGGACGTGCTTGCCAACGTCGGTTTCGGCCTGGAACTGGCCGGCGTGCCCCGCGTACAACGGGACAGCCGCGCCCGCGAGATGCTGGCCCTGGTGGACCTGGCCGGGTTCGACCAACGGCGTATCTGGCAGCTCTCCGGCGGGCAGAAACAGCGCGTCGGCCTAGCTCGCGCCCTGGCCGCCGACCCGCGTGTGCTGCTGATGGATGAGCCGTTCGGTGCCCTCGATGCCTTCACCCGCGAACAGATGCAGGAGTTGCTCCTGCAAGTCTGGCGGCGCACCGCCAAACCGGTGTTCCTGATTACCCACGACATCGAAGAAGCGGTGTTCCTGGCCACCGACCTGATTTTGCTGGCGCCCAACCCCGGGCAGATTGTCGAGCGCCTGAGCCTGGATTTCGGCCAGCGCTACGCCGCCGGCGAATCGGCGCGGGCGATCAAGTCCGACCCGCGCTTTATCGAAACCCGTGAGCATGTGCTAAGCCGCGTGTTCTCCCAACGCCAGGAGCGCGCATGAGCAGCTACGAACTCCCCGCCACCGTCGCCAAACCTGCCGGCCACGCGGCACCCGCCGGCGCCCCGCGCCGCAGCCTCGGCACCCGCACCATCAGCGTGCTGACGCTGTTGGCGCTGCTCGCCCTGTGGTGGGCGGTGACCGCCAGCGGCCTGATCGAGCCTTTGTTTTTGCCGCCGCCCTCGGCCGTTCTGCAAAAGGGCTGGTTGCTGGCCACCAGCGGCTACATGGATTCCACCCTGTGGCAGCACCTGGCCGCGAGCCTGGGGCGCATCGGCCTGGGCCTGGGCTTTGCCGTGCTCACCGCCGTGCCGGTGGGCATCGCCATCGGCCACAACCGTATCGCCCGCGGCATCCTCGACCCGCTGATCGAGTTCTACCGGCCGATTCCGCCCCTGGCCTACCTGCCGTTGATCGTCATCTGGTGCGGCATTGGCGAGTTGTCCAAGGTGCTGCTGATTTACCTGGCGATCTTCGCCCCGATCGCCATCGCCACCGCCACCGGCGTGCGCACCGTGGACCCGGCGAAACTGCGCGCCGCGCAATCGCTGGGTGCCACCCGCACACAACTGATTCGCCATGTGATCCTGCCCAGCGCCCTGCCCGACATCCTCACCGGCGTGCGCATCGGCCTGGGTGTGGGCTGGTCCACCCTGGTGGCCGCCGAACTCATCGCCGCCACCAGTGGCCTGGGTTTCATGGTGCAGTCGGCGGCGCAATTTCTGGTCACCGATGTGGTGGTGCTGGGGATTCTGGTCATCGCCCTGATTGCCTTCGCCATGGAAATGGGCCTGCGCGCCCTGCAACGCAAACTGGTGCCGTGGCACGGCCAGGCCCATTAATCACCGCCGAGCGCTCGGCGCCACACACTCAAAGGGAACCCCATGAGCAGCCTGACCATCACCCCTATAAGCCTGGCCCTCGGCGCGCAGATCAGCGGCGTCGACGTCAGCGCACCGCTGAACCTGGAACAACGGGACGCCATTGAGCAGGCGCTGCTCAAGCACCAGGTGTTGTTTTTCCGCGATCAGCCGATCACACCTCAGCAGCAAGCGCGATTTGCGGCGAACTTCGGCGATCTGCACATTCACCCGATCTACCCCAACGTGCCGGAACAGCCCGAAGTGCTGATCCTCGACACCGCCGTCACCGACGTGGGCGACAACGCCATCTGGCACACCGACGTGACCTTCCTGCCCAACCCGGCCATGGGCGCGGTGCTCAGCGCCAAACTGCTGCCCGCCGTGGGCGGCGATACCTTGTGGGCCAGCGGCATCGCGGCATTCGAGGCACTGTCCAAACCCTTGCAAAACCTGCTCACCGGGCTGACGGCAACCCACGATTTCACCCGCTCCTTCCCGGTGGAGCGCTACGGCACCACCCCCGCCGACCTGGCGCGTTGGGAAGAAGCACGCCAGAAAAACCCGCCCGTGTCCCACCCCGTGGTACGCACCCACCCGGTCAGCGGGCGCAAGTCCCTGTTCGTCAGCGAGGGCTTCACCAGCCGCATCAACGAACTGAGCGGCAGCGAAAGCGAAACCCTCCTCAAATTCCTTTTCGCCCACGCCACCCGCCCCGAATTCATCGTGCGCTGGCGCTGGCAGGCCAACGACATCGCCTTTTGGGACAACCGCGTCACCCAGCACTACGCCGTGGACGACTACCGCCCGCAGCGTCGGGTGATGCAGCGAGCGACGATTTTGGGGGATGTGCCGTTTTAGCCGGCAAATGACCAACGGCAAGCCGCCGGCCCGCTGACAGCGCAATGACTTCATTGATTGCAGCGGGAGGCACCATGGCGAGTCTGACTATTCGCAACCTAGACGACCGCGTGAAAGAGCAACTGCGGGTCGAGGCAGCGCACAGCGGTCATTCCATGGAAGAAGAGGCCCGCTTGATTTTGCACAAGGCACTGAACAAGGCGGCCAGCGGCGATGGCTTGGGCAGCCGCATTCGCGCGCGGTTCGCCGAGGTGGGTGGCGTGGAACTTGATCTGCCCGCGCGCAGCGACGCGCCCCGCGTGGTGGACCTGGGACAATGATTGTGCTCGACACCAACCTACTTTCCGAGCTGATGCGGCCACCACCCGCGCTCGTCGTTTCGCTTTGGGTAGAGCAGCAAGTAGCCAGTGATCTGTACATCAGCGCCATCACCATGGCGCAGATTCTCCACGGCATCGAGCGTCTGCCGCCCGGCAAACGCCGCAGCAGCCTGCTGGACGCCGCACGGGGGCATGTTCGAGGAGGATTTCGCTGATCGTATCCGCCGGAACGTCTGGACAGCCCGCGGTCAGCTTCCTGGCAAGCCTTTAGACCGCCATCACCACACAGGGGTTACGTAATGCCCTGTGGGCATAGGCGCGCTCGTGATGAGCCTCCCCAACCTCACCTGACCAAATGCAAAAACTGCATGTGCCGTTCGTACTGGTCGAGGATGTCGTTGATGATCTGCTCTTTGGTGTAGCCCATCAGGTCGTAGTCCTGGCTGCCTTCGGCCAGGTGCACTTCGGCCCGGTAGTAGCGGCGGTTACGCAGTTCCTTGGGGCCCATGCCGCCGCGGGCGAAGGACGGCGTGAAGTAACCGCGCATCTGCACCTGGTACACGAACGGGTGCTCGTCACCATGGCCGATCTCCAGGCTGACGCTGTCGTTGGCCGGGTCGGGCTGGGCGACGACGTTCAGGCCTTTCTCGACGAACACCGCCGTCACTTCCTCGATGGCCGGGCGCACCGTGGTGTCGAGGAAGCGGTAAACCTCATCGCGCGAAGGGAAATGCACCGCCTGGCTCAGGCGCTGGCGCCAACCACCCTTGCCCCGGCGCGAGGCCGAAACCGGTGCCAGGGAGTGCAACTGGGCGATCTGCTTCTGGGATTCGAGGTAAAACGCCTTGTGCAAGCCCCACATCATCAGCAGCAAGATCATCGAGAACGGCAACGAGGTCAGCACCACCGCCGACTTCAGCGAATCGATACTGCCGGCGAACAGCAGCGCGCTGGTCACCAGGGCCGTCATCGCGCCCCAGAACACCCGCAGCCACTTGGGCCCGTCTTCATCGGCGTTGCCGCCCCGGGCCGAGAGCGTGGACAGCACCACGGTGCCGGAATCCGCCGAGGTGACGAAGAATACAAAGCTGATGAACACCGTGACCGCGATCACGGTTTTGCCCCAGGGGTAGGTTTCCAGCAGTAGGTACAGGGTCATCGACGGGTTTTCCAGGGCCGACATGCCCAAGGCACTCATGCCGTGGTTGAGCACCAGATCGATGGCGCTGTTGCCGAAAATCGACATCCAGGCCAGGGTGAACCCCAGAGGGATCAGCAGCACGCCGAAGACGAATTCGCGGATCGTGCGGCCCCGGGAGATACGCGCGATAAACAGCCCGACAAAGGGCGACCACGCGATCCACCAGGCCCAATAGAACACCGTCCAACCGCCCAGCCAGTCGCTGGGCTTGTCGTAGGCGTACACGTCGAAACTCTTGGCCGGCAAGGCGCCGAGGTAGTCGCCCAGGTTCTGGATCAGGGTGTTGAGCAAGTGCTGGGTGGGCCCGGCGAACAGCACGAACAACAGCAACGCGCAGGCCAGCAGCATGTTGATGTCGGACATCACCCGCACGCCTTTATCGACGCCAGCGACGGCGACGATGATCGCCGCGCCCATCATCAGGGTTATCAGGCCGACCTGAATCCATTGGGTGTGGGCGATGCCGAACAGGTAATCCAGGCCGGAATTGAGGTGCAGCACGCCAAACCCCATGTCCGCGCCCAGGCCAAACACCGTGGCGATGATGCCGAAGCCATCCACCGCATAGCCGATGGGGCCGTTGATGCGCTTGCCGATCAACGGGTACAGGGCCGAACGCAGGGCCAGCGGCAGGTTATGCCGGTAGGCGAAGTACGCCAGGGCCATGCCGACAAAGGCAAACACACCCCAGCCGTGCAGGCCCCAGTGCAAAAACAGCACCTGCATGGCCTGGCGCGCCGCATCGGCGGTGCCAGCCTCGCCCTGGGGCGGTTGCAGCAGGTGCGTCAGGGGTTCGGAAACGCAGAAGAAAAACAGCGTGATGCTGATCCCCGCCGCGAACAACATCCCGGCCCATGACAGGTAACTGAACTCGGGCTCGTCGTGGTCGGCACCGAGCTTGATCTTGCCGTAGCCAGACAGCGCGGTGACCACCACGAAGACCAGATACAGGGTCATCGCCAGCATGTAATACCAGCCGACCGTATTGGCCGCCCAGTCCTGCGCCGCCAGCAACCAGGCGCCGGCCTCCTGCGGGAATGCGATCACCACCAGGCCGAACACCAGGATGAAACTGGCTGCGAAATAGAACACCGGCGCATTCATGCGCATCTGGCCGGAGGTAGGAGTAGACGATGCACTCATGGACGATGCACCTCAGGGATGGAAAAGGGGGCCGAAAAAAACGGACTCAGCAAAGGCAAGCCTCCTGTTGTGTACGGGCAGCGAACCACCGGTTTAACTTGAACGAGCGTTCAAGTTAAACATGGATAGGGTTCGAGGACTAATCGTAAGGCTCGCCAGTACTTTCGTACGCTAGCTCAAGGAAGGGTATGACGTGGGGTAAACAGTTTCGTTCAGCGTTAAAACCGTCGGCAGCGAGGCGATGGCTAGCCAAACACCATCGCGGGCTGGGCCCGCTCCCACAGAGCACGTTGCCTGAACCGAAAACCAACCCACACCACAGCCCTACTGTGGTGTGGGTGGGATTTTCATTTTTCCTCTGTGGGAGCGAGCCTGCTCGCGATGGCAGCCTAAGTGGCGGTGACGAATGGCAGGGGTAAGACAGTTGCTCCCACCGGCGATCTCTATTGCCCAGCCCCTACTTCTGCGTCCCATCATCATGTTGCAGGTTGGCCTGGGTCAGGTTGCAGCCGGGCGGAACGCTGCGGGTCAGCCAGACGTTGCCGCCGATGGTCGAGCCCTGGCCGATGGTGATACGCCCCAGGATGGTGGCGCCGGCGTAGATCACCACGTCGTCCTCGACAATCGGGTGGCGCGGGTGGCCTTTTTGCAGTTGGCCGTCCTCGTCCGCCGGGAAGCGCTTGGCGCCCAGGGTCACGGCTTGGTAGATGCGCACCCGCTCGCCGATGATCGCCGTTTCGCCAATCACTACGCCCGTACCGTGGTCGATAAAGAAGCTAGGGCCGATCTGCGCGCCGGGGTGGATGTCGATGCCGGTGGCCGAGTGGGCTATTTCCGAACTGATGCGCGCCAGTAACGGCAACCCGGCGCGGTACAGGTGGTGGGCCAGGCGATGGTGGATCACCGCCAGAATGCCGGGGTAGCACAGCAGCACTTCATCCACGCTGCGGGCGGCCGGGTCGCCATGGTAGGCGGCCAGCACGTCGGTATCCAGCAGGCTGCGCAGGCCCGGCAGGGCCAGGGCGAAGTCCTGGATCAACGCGATGGCGCGGGCCTCCACCTCTTCATCGACCCGGGCGCTCTGGCGCGCCACGTAGCGCAACTCCAGGCGCGCCTGGCAGAGCAACGCGTTCAGCGCCACGTCCAGGGTGTGGCCGACGTAAAAGTCCTCGCTCTCTTCACGCAGGTCAACCGGCCCCAGGCGCATGGGGAACAACGCTCCGCACAAGGCTTCGAGGATCTCGGCCATCGCCGCCCGGGACGGTAATTCCCGCCCGCCCTGCTCGCCGCTGATGCGGCCATTTTGCGAACGCCACTGATCGCGGGCGGCCCGCAGTTGGCCGACGATGGTCTGCAATTGCCAATGGCTGGATCGCGCACTCACGGTAGAACTCCTCACACTGACGGCGGCAAAAATGGCCTCCACTTTACGGCACGCCGCCCAGCGCCGTTTAAGAACCGTTTGTATGGTGGCCAGCACATTCGGGCATAAGCCGTTGGCAGTCACTCCTGGCAGCGGCGGCCTGAACTCCGCCGCCGTGGTGCTGGCCGGCGCTCAACAACAAGCCAGGTGAGGTAGCCACAGCCCCTGCCAGGGTTTTTCGATAAAGGCGTGAGTGCTGAACAAGGCATTGTTTGCCGCCCCCAACATGGGCGCACCCGAGAGTTTTCGAGCAAGTTACCGAACTCTGTCGCACCCTAAAGTTTCATTTCAACTCAATGAATTTTTATTTCTCTTCCTTACCGGCATACTCCACTCATCGGCGCTCGCACCCTTATTAAATCGGTATAACTTATCGAAGTTCACACTCTAGAACTTCGCAGGCACTACATATCTATATCGAGCAACATTAAATTCACCCAGCGCTTGTAACAACACGCCCTTATCCCCGTCTACAGCAGCGCTTACAACCTCCATTTCAACGCGGCTATATCGGCATAAAGTTCGCTAAGGGCCAGCGCTTAATGCCAATTCTAAGTAGGAGTTTTCTGAACAAATCTCTATTTACAAGTTCACTCCCGCGCGCCCTTGACACTGTAACAAGTAAGCACTTATCTGTTTAATACCGATCACCCCACAACAACTTAAACTCCAACCGCACCCATATTGAACGCGCAACTTATGACGCCCCACGGATGTTCCTTTTCAACATCCAGGGCCGTTCAGAAACGGACTTCGCTGCACTGTTTCAAGGAGAACACCATGACCCGTACCGCCCCCCAACCCGAGCTGGCTGCTCCCAGCCTGTCCTGTTCCCACAAGCACAACGTCAATGCGACCAACGCCGCCCACCTGCTCATCGATATCGCGCCCTACCCTGGCATGGATGAGGGTGACCTGATCGAGCTGTTCTGGGACGACTGCTATGTCACCTCCACCGTGCTGGCAGCCGCCGACATCGGCCAAACCATCAGCCTGCGGGTCCCCGAAAGCTTTATCCGCAACGGCACATCGTGCGTCCACTACCGCCTCATGCACGTGGGCCACGGCCCGCTGCTCTCGGCGGCGCGGCGGGTGCAGGTCAAGCTCGACTGCCCCGGGGGCCAGCCATCGCCCCTGTGCGGCGACGAGAATCAGAGCCTGGAACCCTTGGCCATCCCTGGCGCCATTCGCCGCCAGGGGGTGAACGCCAACCAGGTCAAACGCGGCGTGCCACTGACCATCGCGCCGTACCTGAACATGGCCGCCGAGGATGAAATCACCCTGCGCTGGGGCGACGTGCGCCTGGACCTGCCCAAGGTGCGCGCCGACGAGGTGGGCAAGCCGATCAACATCTGGGTGCCGCCGGCCGTGATCCTGGAGGCCGGCGAAGACAACCAGTTGGAAATCACCTATTGCATCCTCGACCGCGCCGGCAACAACTCACGCTGGGCGCCGCCGCGCAAGCTGCGCATCGGCTGTGCCACCCCCTACCAGATCCCCGCCAGGCCCGCGCTGCAAGCCGCCGAAACCCGGCGCGGCTGACCCTCGCCCCTGTAGCCGCCAATGGCTACAGGGGCGGGCCTGCCTTGCCCCGAAGCCTCGTTCTGACCTTCTATGCATATTCCTAAAAGTTAGTTTATTAATTATTTATACGCGCTTAGGGTATATGCACCGGACCACCGGACATTCTTGTTTTCGTTTTCGCCGCCCATCGGCGGCGTTCCATGAGATGTGAGGTAGGTATGGTCCGGAACACAATTTCCCCAGTGCATAACGCCAGGGCATTGCGTGCAGCCAAGGAGCGGCGCTGATGTCCACACTGGCCGATGCACCCCTGTCCAGCGACCTGGACATCGCCCCGCTGCTGCTGCCCGCCCAAGTGCTGCGCAACGACGCCCAAGCCCTGCTGGCGGCCCGCGAGCTGGCGCAAACCGCACGCCAACACGCTGCCCGGCGCGACCAGCAGCGGCGCTTGCCGTGGTCGGAAATCGAACAGTTCACCCGCAGCGGCCTGGGCAGCATCTCGGTGCCGCGCCAGTACGGCGGCCCGCAGGTGTCGTTCGCGACCGTGGCCGAGGTGTTCGCGATTATCTCGGCGGCCGACCCGGCGCTGGGGCAGATCCCGCAGAACCACTTCGGCATCCTCCACGTGCTGATCGACAGCGCCACCGAGGCGCAGAAAAAACAGCTGTTCAAAAGCATCCTCGACGGCTGGCGCATCGGCAACGCGGGCCCCGAACGCGGCACCCAAAACACCCTGACCCTCAAGGCCCGCCTCACCGCCCAGGGCGATAGCCTGCTGCTCAACGGCCAGAAGTTCTACTCCACCGGCGCCCTCTTCGCCCATTGGGTGGCGGTCAAGGCGCTCAACGATGACGGCAAGCAGGTCATGGCGTTCGTACGCCGGGGCACGCCGGGGCTGCGTATCGTCGATGACTGGTCAGGCTTTGGCCAGCGCACCACCGCCAGCGGCACCGTGCTGCTCAACAACGTGCCGGTGGATGCCGAGTTGGTCATCGATAACTGGCGCCTGAGCGAAACCCCCACGACCCAGGGCGCGGTCTCGCAATTGATCCAAGCCGCCATCGACCTGGGCATCGCCCGCGAAGCCATCGACGACAGCATCCGCTTCGTGCGGGAAAAGGCGCGGCCATGGATCGACGCCAACGTCGAGCGCGCCAGCGACGACCTCTACGTGATTGCCGACATCGGCAAACTGAAAATCGAATTGCACGCCGCCGAGGCGCTGCTGCGCAAGGCCGGCCAGGTGCTAGACGAAGTCAACGCGGCGCCGGTAACCGTCGCGTCGGCCGCCCGCGCGTCCATCGCGGTGGCCGAAGCCAAGGTGCTGACCACCGAACTGGCGCTACTGGCCAGTGAAAAGCTCTTCGAGCTGTCGGGCAGCCGCGCCACCCTCGCCGAATTCAACCTCGACCGCCACTGGCGCAACGCCCGGGTGCACACCCTGCACGACCCGGTGCGCTGGAAGTACCACGCCATCGGCGCCTATCGCCTCAATGGCAGCGTGCCGGCCAGGCATTCCTGGATCTGACGCCCCGCAGACTTTTGACCAGATCTCTGGAGAAACACATGACCTATTCCCCCCACGTCGCGGCGATTACCAGCGACGAGCAAGCCCTGATCGTCGCCAGCGACCTGGCCGAAGACTTCAAACGCGACAGCGCCCTGCGCGACCGCGAGCGCCGCTTGCCCCACGCCGAGCTGGAAGTGTTTTCCCGCTCCGGGCTGTGGGGCATCACGGTGCCCAAGGCTTACGGCGGCGCAGACGTGTCCCACGTCACCCTGGCCAAGGTCATCGCGCTGATCGCCCAGGCCGATGGCTCCCTGGGGCAGATCCCGCAGAACCACTTCTACGCCCTCGAAGTGCTGCGGGTGAACGGCACCCCCGCCCAGCAACAACGCCTCTACACCGAGGTGCTGGCCGGGCGGCGCTTTGGCAATGCCTTGGCCGAACTGGGCACCAAGAACGCCCACGAACGCACCACCCAACTGCGCCGCGACGGCGCCGGTTATCGCATCGATGGCCGTAAGTTCTACGCCACCGGGGCCATCTATGCCCAGCGCATCCCCACCTCGGTGGTGGACGAACACGGCGTGCAGCAATTGGCCTTCGTCCCCGCTGACAGCCGCGGGCTCACCGTCATCGACGACTGGAGCGGCTTCGGCCAGCGCACCACCGGCAGCGGTTCGGTGGTGTTCGACAACGTCTACGTCGCCGCCGAGGACGTGATCCCGTTCCAGAGTGCCTTCGAGCGCCCCACGCCGGTGGGCCCGCTGGCGCAGCTTCTGCACGCCGCCATCGACACCGGCATCGCCCGCGCCGCGTTTGAAGATGCCCTGCATTTTGTGCGCACCAAGACCCGGCCGTGGATCGACGCCCTCAGCGACAAGGCCAGCGACGACCCCCTGACCCTGAAAAGCTTCGGCCACCTCAGCGCCCGCCTGCACGCCGCCGAAGCCCTGCTGGAGCGCGCCGGGGAATTCCTCGACCGCGCCCACGCCCAAGCCGACACGCAAACCGTGGCCGCCGCGTCCATCGCCGTCGCCGAGGCCCGGGCCATCAGCACCGAAGTGTCCCTGGCGGCGGGCAGCACCTTGTTCGAGCTGGCCGGCAGCCAAGCCACCCTGGCCGAACATGGCCTGGACCGCCACTGGCGCAACGCCCGCGTGCATACCCTGCATGACCCGGTGCGCTGGAAGTACCACGCCGTGGGCAACTACTACCTCAACGACGCAAACCCGCCACTGCGGGGGACGATCTGATGAGCCAGGGCGCGAAGAAAAAAATCCTCCTCAATGCCTTCAACATGAACTGCATCGGGCACATCAACCACGGCTTGTGGACCCACCCGCAAGACACCTCGACCCACTACAACACACTCGAGTATTGGACCGAACTGGCCCAATTGCTGGAGCGCGGCCTGTTCGATGGTTTGTTCCTCGCCGACATCGTCGGGGTGTACGACGTCTACCAGCACTCGGTGGCCGTGCCCCTCAAGGAGGCCATCCAGTTGCCGGTCAACGACCCGTTGCTGCTGGTCTCGGCCATGGCCGCCGTAACCCGACACCTGGGGTTCGGCCTGACCGCCAACCTCACCTATGAGCCGCCGTATCTGTTCGCCCGGCGCATGTCCAGCCTCGACCACCTGAGCCGTGGCCGGGTGGGCTGGAACATCGTCACCGGCTACCTCGACAGCGCCGCCAAAGCCATGGGCCTGAGCGAGCAGGTCGAACATGACCGGCGCTACGACCAGGCCGACGAGTACCTGCAAGTGCTCTACAAACTCTGGGAAGGCAGTTGGGAGGACGACGCGGTCATCAACGATTCGGTGCAGCGCATCTACGCCCGCCCGGACAAGGTGCACAAGGTTGAGCACCACGGCGAGTTCTACCAGGTCGAGGGCTATCACCTCTGCGAGCCGTCGCCGCAGCGCACACCGGTGCTGTTCCAGGCCGGCAGTTCCGAGCGCGGTTTGCAGTTCGCCGGGCAGCACGCCGAATGCGTGTTCATCAGCGGCCAGAACAAGGCCGCGACCCGGGCCCAGGTGGACAAGGTACGCGCCAGCGCCGTCGCGGCCGGGCGTAACCCGAACGACATCAAGGTGTTCATGGGCCTGAACGTGATTGTCGGCGCCACCGAACAAGAGGCCCTGGCCAAGCAGGCCGAGTACCGCCACTACGCCAGCGCCGAGGCGGGGGTGGCGCATTTTTCCAGCTCCACCGGCATCGACTTTGCCCAATACGCACTGGACGAACCGATCCAGCACGTCAAGGGCAACGCCATCCAATCGGCGACCAAGATCCTGCAAAACAACGACTGGACCCGGCGCAAATTGCTCGACCAGCACGCCTTGGGCGGGCGCTACATCACCCTGGTGGGCAGCGCCGAGCAAGTGGCCGATGAACTGGAATCCTGGATCGGCGAAACCGGCCTGGACGGCTTCAACCTGACCCGCATCGTCACCCCGCAAAGCTATGTCGATTTCATCGACCTGGTGATCCCCGAACTGCAACGGCGCGGCTCGTACAAAACCGCCTACGACAGCGGCACCCTGCGGGAAAAACTGTTCCACGAACACCCGCGCCTGCCCCAGCGGCACACCGGCGCCCAGTACCGCCACTGATTTTTTATGCCAGTGAACACCCCCTCCCACAGGGAGATGGATGCCAGATACCACCCACCTTTATTGACTGGAAACCGACCATGAATAACCAACGCCTCAGCCACCCAGTCAAAGCACTGGCCCTCGCCTTCGGGCTCTTGAGTTCGACCGTTTTCGCCGCCGAGGCGCCGCTCAAGGTCGGCACCACCGCGGCGTTCGCCATCCCCCTGGAGGCCGCCGTGCAAGAGGCCGGCAAGCAGGGCCTGAAGGTCGAACTGGTGGAGTTCAGCGACTGGATCGCGCCCAACGTCAGCCTCGCGGCGGGGGATATCGACGTGAACTACTTCCAGCACATCCCCTTTCTGGAAAACGCCAAAGCCGCCGCCGGTTTCGACCTGGTGCCGTTCAAGCCCGGGATCATCAACAACGTTGGCCTGTACTCGAAAAAGTACAAAAGCTTCGCCGAACTGCCCCAGGGCGCCAGCGTGGCCATCGCCAACGACCCGATCAACAGCGGCCGCGGCCTGCAATTGCTGGCCAAGGCCGGGCTTATCAGCCTCAAACCGGGCGTGGGCTACAAGGCCACCGAAGACGACATCATCGCCAACCCCAAGGGCATCAAGCTCCTGCAAGTCGAAGCGGTACAACTGGTGCGCGCCTATGACGACGCCGACCTGGTGCAGGGCTACCCGGCCTATATCCGCCTGGCGAACACCTTCGATGCCGGCTCCGCCCTGCTGTTCGACGGCCTCGACCACAAGGAATACGTGATCCAGTTCGTCATCCAGCCCGAGAAAAAAGACGACCCGCGCCTGATTAAGTTCGTCGACATCTACCAGCACTCGCCGGCAGTGCGCGCCGCCCTGGATAAAGCCCACGGCACGCTCTACCAAGCCGGCTGGGAAGGCTGACCATGGGTGCCACCACCGCCCTGCGGCGCACGGCCCCGGCCACGCCCCACACCGCCAGCCCCAGCGAGCTGCACCCGCAACTCAACCACGCCCATGTGCGCTTTGTCGGCCTGGGCAAGACTTACCCCGGCCAGCACGGCCCGGTGGCGGCCCTGCACGGTATCGACCTGGCGATCCAGCGCGGCGAAGTGTTCGGCATCATCGGCCGCAGCGGCGCGGGCAAGTCGTCGCTGATCCGCACCATCAATCGCCTGGAACAACCCAGCAGCGGCCGGGTGCTGATCGACCAGGTGGACATCGGCGAGTTCGACGAAGACCAACTCGTGGCCCTGCGCCGGCGCATCGGCATGATCTTCCAGCACTTCAACCTGATGTCGGCCAAGACCGTGTGGCAGAACGTCGAGCTGGCGCTCAAAGTCGCAGGCGTGGCCAAGGCCCAGCGCCAGCACAAGGTGCGCGAGTTGCTGGAGCTGGTGGGCCTGCACGACAAACACCAGGCCTACCCGGCGCAGTTGTCCGGCGGGCAAAAGCAACGGGTGGGCATCGCCCGCGCGCTGGTCCACGACCCCGAGATTCTCCTGTGCGACGAAGCGACCTCGGCCCTGGACCCGGAAACCACCCAGTCGATCCTCGGCCTGCTGCGCCAGATCAACCAGCGCCTGGGCCTGACCATCGTGCTGATTACCCACGAGATGGCGGTGATCCGCGAGGTTTGCGACCGCGTGGTGGTGCTCGAACACGGCCGCATCGTCGAGCAAGGGCCGGTGTGGGAAGTGTTCGGCGACCCGCAACACGAGGTCAGCCAAACCCTGCTGGCGCCGCTGCAACATGCCTTGCCGGCCGAGCTGCAAACCCGCCTGCACACGGCGCCGCCATCCTCGGACGCGGCCGTGGTGCTGCGTTTGCAGTTCACCGGCGCCAGCGACGAACCCGACCTGGCGGCGTTGTTCAGCGCCCTTGGCGGGCGGGTGCGCCTGTTGCAGGGCGGCGTCGAACGTATCCAGGGCCACGCCCTGGGCCAACTGCTGCTGGCGGTCAGCGGCTCGTCCCTGGGCGCCGCAGAACTGCGCCAACGCGCCCGCCAGTGGGCGCCCCGCACGGAGGTACTGGGTTATGTGGTTTGATCGGTTGCTACAAGGTTTTATCGACACCTTTTTGATGGTCGGCGTGTCGTCGCTGATCGCCTTGCTGGCGGGTATTCCACTGGCAGTGATTCTGGTCACCAGCAGCCCCGGCGGGATCTTCCAGGCGCCCGCGCTGAACCGGGTGCTGGGAGCGTTCGTCAACCTGTTCCGCTCCATCCCGTTCCTGATCCTGATGGTGGCGCTGATCCCCTTCACCCGCCTGATCGTCGGCACCACCTACGGCGTGTGGGCCGCCGTGGTGCCGCTGACCATCGCCGCCACACCGTTCTTCGCGCGCATCGCCGAAGTCAGCCTGCGCGAGGTGGACCACGGCCTGATCGAAGCGGCCCAGGCCATGGGCTGCCGGCGCTGGCATATCGTCTGGCACGTGCTGCTGCCCGAAGCCCTACCCGGCATCGTCGGCGGCTTCACCATCACCCTGGTGACCATGATTAACTCCTCGGCCATGGCCGGTGCCATCGGCGCCGGCGGCCTGGGCGACATCGCCTACCGCTACGGCTACCAGCGCTTCGACAGCCAGATCATGCTCACCGTGATCGTGCTGCTGGTACTGCTGGTGGCGGCGATCCAACTGGGCGGGGATCGCCTGGCGCGGGGGTTGAATAAGCGTTGAGACAGTAGCCAAGCGCAATCGTGACGGCACGATTGCGCGATCAAGGCGTCACGCCCCTGCCAACTGTTTTTTCCAAACCGCCTCATGCCCTAAAGAAAATACCAGCAAGCTAAATGAATCGGCGTTATTAAACAGTGTGTTCGTGCGCAACCCAGGCGTATCTTTAAGCGCTTTCTCTATATCTTCCGCTCGGCTCGCTCCAAACAATTTCACCCGATCTTCTTTGGAAAAATTCTTCTCTATGTATTGGGACAACACATTATCTTTATGCCCCATGGAAACCCTATCAGCCTCAAGTGCCTGCTGACTTGGGTCCGCAGGATTCAGCGTGTGGCCGGACGGGTAGTAAATACTGTCTGATTTCCCAAGTTTTATATGGCTCAACTCATGGACCAGCACCATGCCTGTGTACTTTGGAGATGTCTTCAAGGCAGCCTCAGTCATGAAAATTCGTTCATGCGGGTCTTTACGATAAGTAAAGGCATTGGTTCCATCCTTCATTTTCACCCAAACGAGTTGCTCCTTGCCTTGCTCCTGGGCTCTGAAGTCAAGAGCGTCAACCATGATCTGAACTTCAGACCGCAGTCGTTCCATGAACACTTTCGGCTCTGCTGACTTGCCATAAACACGACTAATAACCTCGCGGTACTTCCTTGGAATTTTCTCCATAGACAAAACGTTCAACGCTGCACCTGCTGCAACTTTTGCGTACTCAAGGCCCTCGTCGAGATTTCGTGCGGCGACCTCATCATGTTTTTTTATTTCCGAATAACCCCGCGCAACAAAACTCCCACCACTCATCTTTAATTGAATTTCCGACCCATCATATTTCCCCTTGTATTTAACCAGCCCGTGAAAATCGCGAAAGCGCACTGGATTATTACTTACAAAACAGAACCAGTTAATACCGCCGATATCCCCACCCGGATCCGCACTCACCCACCGCTGTAACCAAGGCGCGTAATAGCGATAGCCATAGTAATAAAGCCCTGTCGCATCGCGCTCTTTGCCCGAATAACGAAAGCTCTTGTAGTTGGCTTCAATTGCACTCGGCCCGGCCCACCACGCCGTACCGCCGAAGGGGTAATAACCTTCCTGGCTCAATAACGCGCCTTGCTCGTCCAGCTCCAGGGTGCAGGAGCCTAAATGGTCGCCCAGGGTGTAGCGAACCTGGTCGTTGCGGGTGCCGCCGGGTAACGCCTGGGCCCAGTGCAGCACGCACACTTGGCTGCGCCCGGCCTCGACCCTGAGCACATGGCGTTCTTCGCCACTGGCACTGTCGCGGTGCACCTCCAGCCCCGGCAGGTAGCGCACTTCGCTGCGCAGGGTGCGGCTGCGGGTTTGGCTCAGGCGTACCTTGCGCAGCCGTTGGCCGGGCTGTTGGTAGAGGTACTGTTCGCTGTCGTCGAGGCCGTCCTCGCGTTGCACCTGGGTGACGCGGCTCAACTGGTTCTGCCCGTCCCAGCTCATCAGTTGCCCGCGCTGCAACTCCAATTGGTTGCCGTTGGCGTCAAAGCCCCCGGCCAGGTCTTCTTCGCGGGCGCTGCTGCGGTTGCTGTCGGCGGCGGTGAACATCTGGAAGGTGGCGCTGGCGCTGTGTTGGCGCGTGCGCAGGTTGCCGGCGGCGTCGTAGGTGAAGGTCTGGGTGTAGGGGCGTAGCTGATTGGGATCAACGGCAGGCGACTGCCATGGGGGCAATTGCGGCCCATGGCTAGGCTGGGCGACTTCGCGGCCCGTGGCTTGAACCACTTGGTAGAGGCTGTCGTAGTGGTAGCGATTGAGCGGTTCGATGCGCCGGTTGCGGGCAAAACGGGTGGGCTGGGACGCATCCTCGATGCTCAGGATGTTGCCCACCGGGTCGTAGCCATAGCGCAAATCCTGCACGGTCTTGCCGCCCGTCGCCGTAGCCCGCAAGCGGTGCAGGCGCCCGTCCTCGGCGGCGTACTCGGCGGATAGCTGCACACCGTTGCCAGCGGTTTCCCGCTCGGGCTGGCCTGTGGCGTTGTAGTCGATAGCGCTCACCAGCCGCGTCGGCGTTTGCCCGGCGCCCGCCAGGGTGAGCCACGCCGCGCTCACTTGCCCGCCGCGGCCGTGGGTAAATCGCCGGAGGTTGCCCATGGCGTCGGTCTGCTCGCGCAGTTCACCGCAGGCGGTGTAGGCCTGTTGGTTGGCGAACGTTCCCGCCTCCAGCAAGGCGTCGCGGGCGGCTACGCTGACCGGCCAATCGGGCAGCGCCAGGCTGTCGAGAAAGCGGTTATGGTCCAGCAGCGGTTGGCCGGCCAGGTTGTATTCGACGAGCTGCCGGGTGCCAGCGCGGTGGTCGTGGCGCACCAAGCGTGCGCATTGGTTATGGCCGGCGTTCACCGCGCCGTAGCCCCAGCGCTCCACCACCCGGGGCGCCTGGCCGGCCAGTTGTTCGGTCATGGCGATGGGGCGCAGCTGTGGATCGAACTGGGTGTGGTGGCCAGTGCCGCGAGCGTCCCAACTCGACAGGGGCGCTTGGGCGACGCTCAACAGATGCAACTGCCAGCCGCCATCCACGCTGTCTGTCAGCAGCACCTGCGCCGAGAGGCTGTAGCGCGTCGTGAGGTTGGGCCGTTGCGCATGGCCCCACAAACGCGGATCCCACGCGGCCACCTGGCGCCACGCTGCATCGAACACTTGCCGGGTGATGCGCGGTTCGCTGGCCTGGGCGGCGGTTTCCCGGCAATAAGCCACGTGGCGAACCGGTAGGCCGCGGGGGTCGATGCCCCTCAGCGTCGGGGTGGCGGTGTCGTGGTTGGGCATGGTCGCGGCTCCACTCAGCAGGCAGGCCATAGCATGCGAGGTTTTTTTGCAGCCTGATACTGTCAGAAGTTACAGGTAGGCTGGCGCACCCGGCGCGGCAAAAGCGCTTATAGTCGAGGCCTCTCACCTTCTGCGCAGCCGCCATGAAACAGACCGCCGACGATCTCCAGCACATCACTGCCACCACCCTGGGCCATTACCAGCAGGTCGCCGAGGAGTTCCGCCACGGCACCCGCGACCACGATGTGAGCCAGAACATCGATGCGCTGTTGCGCCATATCCACGGGGTGGCGCCGTTCACCCTGCTGGATTTTGGCTGCGGCCCGGGGCGCGATTTGCAGACGTTCACTGGCCTGGGCCATGTGGCGGTGGGCCTGGACGGTTGCGAGCGCTTCGCGCAAATGGCCCGCGAAGACAGCGGCTGCGAGGTGTGGCAGCAAGACTTCCTCAGCCTGCAACTGCCGCCCGGGCACTTTGATGGGATCTTCGCCAATGCCGTGCTGTTCCACATCCCCAGCCAGGAACTGCCGCGGGTGTTGCGCCAATTGCAGGCCTGCCTGAAACCGGGCGGCGTGCTGTTTTGCTCCAACCCCCGGGGCGACAACCAGGAAGGCTGGAACGGCCCGCGCTACGGCGCCTACCACGACCTGGAAAACTGGCGCTTGCTGCTGACCGACGCAGGGCTCATCGAGCTGGAGCACTACTACCGCCCCGCCGGCCTACCCCGCGAGCAACAGCCTTGGTTGGCGAGTGTGTGGCGCAAGGGCTAGAGCGCCCCAGAGCAAACATTTCCCGCGCCTGGCCCGCCCATGTGTGGGAGCGGGCCCGCCCGCGATGGCGCCGGCGGGGTGACGGCGCACGCCGTTCAGTCGGCGCGGTAGACCATCACCCGCCCGTCCGCGACGAAGGCGGTGATGCTATGGCCGGGGAGGTCGCGGCCGTCAATTTTGCGCCGTTGACGGGTGAAGTTAGCCACCAGCCGGGTGCCGTCGGCGAAGGTGGTTTGCTGGACCTGGCGGTCGGCGCTGAGCCAACGGAAATCCGTGAGCACCTGGGTGGCCAGGCGTTGGTGCAGCGGGCGGAAGAAGCGGTCGTGGCGCTGGATCAGCGCCAGGCGCTGTTTGAGGGTGGCGGCGCTGAGGTGGTACAGCGGCGGCACGTTGTAGAGCAGTTGGGTGAGTTCGTTTTCCACCCGCACGTTGCTCAACTTGAGGTTATCGAACAGCCAGTGGTGGCTGGTGATGACCGAGCCATGGAACACCGCTTGGTACAGCGGCAGCCGCGTGGCCGGGGCGAAGTGCAGGCTGCGGTAGGGTTCCTTGAGGGGCGCGGGGCGAAAAAACACGCTGGGTTGCTGCGGCGGATACCAGTTGCCCAGGTAATAGGGCGATTGCTTGTCCTTGAAGTCTGCATCGCCCCAGCCGATCACCGGGGTCTGCATGCCATGGGCGAACAGAATGCCCTGGGCGGTGACGGCATTGCCGTCCTCGGAACCCACCGGCAATTGCAGGGTTTCGCCCACCCAACGGGCGGCGGCGATATTGCCTTGGGCCTGCTGCGCCTGGGTCATGGGCGCCTCGCGGCGGTAGCTGTCGAACAGCATGCCGGTAGCGTAGGCGTCGAGAAACCAACTGTTGAACCCCACACTCTCCTGCACGGCGCGGGTCCGCGCTTGCAGCAGGGGCCGCACGCAGCGCGGGTCGGTGTAGTGCCCCGCTTGCTGGAAGCCGCGCTTGGGCTGGCCATCGCGCAGCACGATGGCGCAGTCGCGGTTGGCCTGGGTGCCGAGGTGGGCGGTGACCCAGTCCGGGTTTTCAGCAGTGGCCAGGGCGGTCTGGTAGGAATCGTAGGGCGCCACCAAATAGCCAGCCGCGACCATGGCCCGCACGGTTTCTGGGTGCCACAGGCCCCCTTCCCAGCCGTCGCCCAGGCCCAGCCACAAGCGTGGCAGGCCGGTACTTTTGAGCTGTTCCAGGGTGCGCAGCGACAACCCCGCGCCCCAGCCCTGCGGGTCGGGGGCCAGAAAAACGGCAAACTCCCCGGCCACCCGCGCGCGCACCTGCCCGTAGGCGCGGCCGAGGGCTGAAAGGTCAGGCTCGTCGGTGGCACGCCACAGCTGCCGCGCCTGCTGATTGAGGGCGCGGTTCACGCCGCCCAGCAAAGCGTCGCGCTGGTAAGGCGTCAGGGGCAGGCTGGCGCTGGCGAGGACCTGCGCCGCCTCAGCGTCGAGGCGCTCGCGCAATTGAGCGGCCAGCGAACCCTGCGGGCCCGAGGCCAGGGCCTGCAACAACTGCCCCCAATCACGCACATCCTCGGCGCCCAGCAGGTCGTTACCCCACAGGTAGATATGGCTGGCGCCCAGCAATTGCCGGGCCTGGGGGCTGGCGAGCAGTTTGCTGCCCAGGCTTTCGTAGCGCCCGGTTTCCATCAGCCACTGGCGATAGCGCTTGGCCCCGGCCAATGGGTCGGCGTCGCCCAGGTACAGGCGCAGGGTCAAGGGTTCATCGGGTTTGAGGGCGGTGAATTCGTGGCTGGCGCTCAGGCCCAGGGCCTCGCCCTCGGCGCGAAAATGCAGGCGATTGTTGAATGGGTTGGTCAGCAGCCAATGCAGGCTGAAGTTGCCGTGGTCGCTGCCCCACAGCGGCAGGCTCAGGTCCTGGGTGGTGTTGATCGCGCCGTAGTCGAGCAGGTACGCCTGCCAGCGCCGGTCGCCACGTGGCACATAGCGGCCCTCGGTCAGCGGCCAGAGCAGGCCCCGGCCCATGGCGCTGCCCGGTTGCTCCAGGAAGGTCAGGCTGCCGGCCTCGCGGGCGCTGATGCTCAGCAGCAGTTCCCGTTGCTGGAGGCGGGCATTGACGGTGAAGGCGCCGTCGTCCCATTGCCAGTCGGCGCCCTCGGCGCTGCTCGACAATGCCCCGACGCGCCGTGCCTGGCCCCCGGCGGAGGCTTGCACCGCGTCGCCGTCGCGGGGGGTCACGCGGATCGCCAGGGTCGCAGGCTCCAGTTCGATGCGCCACAACGGGTTCTGCAGCTCGATGCGGGCCTGTGCCCAAGGCATGAACAGCACGGCACAGGCCAGCAGGACGTAACGCGGCAACATGGTCAGCCCCCTTTGCAATCAAGGGGGGCGAGGCTACGCCAGGTGGCCTTGGCGGCGCACTGGCGAGGCTTCCGATTTATGCGTCAGGCCCTTCCCGCGCGGGCGCGGGAAGGGCCTGACAGCTAGGCATCCTGGGGCGTCGGTTCCTTGATCTTGTACCAGGCCACATAGAGCGCGGGCAGGAACAGCAAAGTCAGCAGGGTGGCGACGATGATCCCGCCGATCATCGCGTAGGCCATCGGCCCCCAGAACACCTCCCGGGCGATGGGGATCATGCCCAGGCTGGCCGCTGCCGCCGTCAGCAGGATCGGCCGGCGGCGGTGCTCGGTGGCTTGCATCACCGCGTCCCACGGCGTGTAGCCGTCGCGCTCGAAGGCCTCGATCTGGGTCACCAGGATCACCGAGTTGCGGATGATGATGCCGATCAGCGCCAGGATGCCGAGGATCGCCACGAAGCCCATGGGCGTGCCCGTGGGCACCAGCGCCAGCACCACGCCAATCAGCCCCAGCGGCGCAACGCTGGCCACCAGGAACAGCTTCTGCACGCTGTGCAACTGGATCATCAGGAAGGTCGCCATCAAAAACAGCATCAGCGGCACGACTTTGGCGATCGGGCCTTGGGCCTTGGCGCTTTCTTCCACCGTGCCGCCGGTGGCCACCGAGTAGCCGGGCGGCAGGCTGGCGGCGAATTGGGCGATGGTGGGTTTGAGTTGCGCCACCAGGTCGGTGGGTTGGATTTCATCGCGCACGGCGGCCTTGATGGTGATGGTCGGCTTGCGATCGCGGCGCCAGACCAGCGGCTGTTCCAGCTCATAGCGCACTGTGGCGAAGGCCAGCAACGGGATGGAGATGCCACTGGGGGTGACGATTTGCAGGTTCTGCAGGGTTTGCGGCGAGCCACGTTCGGCATCGATGGCGCGCCCGACCACGTTGATGAGGTAGATGTCGTCGTCCACCTGGGTCACGGGCGCGCCGCTGACGATGCCATTCATCAGCTTGGCCACGTCTTCGGAGGACAGCCCCAATTGCCGCGCCTTGTCCTGGGCGATGTCGATGCGCAGGACTTTGCCCGGCTCGTTCCAGTCGTAAATGATCTCGCCGATGTGGCTGTTTTTGTCCAACTCGGTGGCCAGGGCGATGGCGTGCTTGCGCACCTGGTCGATGTCCTTGCCGCTGACCCGGTACTGGATCGGCCGCCCCACGGGCGGGCCCATTTCCAGGGCCTGGACGTAGCTACCGATGCCGACGAAGTCTTCGCGCAGGCGCTGGTTCAGGCGTGCGGTAAGGGCGGTGCGCGATTCCAGGCCTTTGCTGACGATCACCAGTTGGGCGTAGTAGGGGTTTTGCAGTTGTTGGTCCAGGGGCAGGTAGAAACGGATCGCACCTTCGCCGATGTAGGTGCTCCAGCGCAGCACGTCGGGGTCGTCCTTGAGGGTCGCTTCGAGGCGGTCCACGGCTTTGCGGGTTTCATCCAGCGAGGCGTTTTGCGGCAGGTTCAGGTCCACCAGGATTTCCGGGCGGTCGGACGAGGGGAAGAACTGGTTCTGCACAAAACGCATGCAGAACACCGACAGCACAAACAGCAGCACGGTGATGCCGATCGCCCACCAGCGGTTGCGCATGCACCACAGCAGCCCGCCGTTGAAGGCGCGCCCGACCCGGCCCGGCTCGGCGTTGTGGGCTTTGACCTTGGCGCTGAGGATGTGCACGCCCAGTACCGGGGCGAAGAGCACGGCGACGACCCAGGACACCAGCATGGCCACCGCGATCACCGCGAACAGGGTGAAGGTGTATTCCCCGGCGGAGCTGGCGTTGAGGCCGATGGGCACGAAACCGGCCACGGTCACCAGGGTGCCGGTAAGCATGGGAAACGCCGTGGAGGTGTAGGCGAAGGTGGCGGCCTGCTCCTTGGTTTCGCCCATTTCCAGGCGCGTGACCATCATTTCCACGGTAATCATCGCGTCGTCCACCAACAGGCCCAGGGCGATAATCAGTGCGCCGAGGGAGATGCGCTGCATGGTGATGCCGCTGTACTCCATGAACACGAACACCATGGCCAGCACCAACGGGATCGAGCACGCCACCACCAGCCCGGCGCGCACGCCCAGGCTGATGAAGCTGACGATCAGCACGATCACCACCGCCTCGAACAGCGCACTGGTAAAGCCGCCCACCGCTTCTTCCACCACTTCAGCCTGGTCCGAAACTTTGTGCACGCCCACACCCACCGGCAGGTCGGCGGTGAGGCTGTCCATGCGCGCATGCAGGGCCTTGCCGAAATCCTGGATATTGCCGCCCTTTTTCATGGCGATGGCCAAGCCAATGGCCGGTTGGCCGTTGAAGCGGAACATGGGCGTGGCCGGGTCGACGTAGCCGCGGCTGATTTCAGCAATGTCGGCCAGGCGATAGAAACGGTCGTTGAGCCGCAGGTTGACGTTGGCCAGGTCTTTTTCCGAGGCGAACTGCCCCGAGGTGCGCACCGAGATGCGCTCCGGCCCGGCGTCGATCACCCCGGCCGGGGTCACCGCGTTCTGGCTTTGCAGGCTTTGCACCACTTGGCGCTGGTCGATGCCCAGGGCCGCCAGTTTGCGCGTGGAGAAGTTGAGGTAGAGCACTTCGTCCTGCTCGCCGATCATCTCTACCTTGCCCAGGTTCGGCACTTCGCGGATTTCGGCGCGCACCTGCTCGACGTAGTCGCGCAACTGGCGCATCGACAGGCCATCGGCGGTGAAGGCGTAGACCGAGCCGTACACATCGCCGAATTCATCGTTGAACCCCGGCCCCTGCAGGCCCCGGGGGAAGTCGCCGCGAATGTCGTCGATCTTCTTGCGCACCTGGTACCAGATTTCGGGGATGTCCTTGGCACTGGTGGTGTCGCGCAGGAACACGAACACCGTCGACTCGCCGGGGCGGGTGTAGCTTTTCACGTAGTCGAGGGAATCGAGTTCTTCGAGCTTTTTCTCGATGCGGTCGGTGACCTGCTTAAGGGTTTCCTCCTGGGTCGCACCGGGCCAGCGGGTCTGGATCACCATGGTTTTGATGGTGAAGGACGGGTCTTCCTCGCGGCCCAGGTTGAGGTAGGAGAACACCCCCATCAGCAACGCGACGAACATCAAATACCAAACAAACGACTGGTGCTTGAGGGCCCATTCGGAGAGGTTGAAGCTGCCTTTCATCGTGGGCTGTCCTTATCGACTTTGACTTTTTGCCCCGGTTTGAGGCTGTTCACACCGGCACTGACCACCCGCTCACCCGCCACCACGCCGCCGGCCAGCACCACGCTGGCGCTGTCGCGGCTGAGCAGGCTGACGTCACGGGGGGCGACGGTTTGGGTCGCGTCGTCGATCACCCAGATCCGGGTTTTGCCGTCGCGCGTTTGCACGGCGCTGGCGGGCAACTCGATGCGGGGTGCAATGGCGGAGCTGAGGGTGACGCTGATGGCCGTGCCCAGGCGAAAGCCTTGTGGCGCCTGGGCCAGGGTCAGGCGTGCGCGGCGGGTGCGGGTGGCGCTTTGCGCCTGGGGTTCGATCTCGCGCACGGTGGCCAGGCTGTTGATGCTCGGGTCCAGTTGGGCGGCGACGGTGAAGACGACGTCTGCGGGCAAACGGTCGACGAGCACATCGGGCAGGTCGATCACCGCTTCCTTGATGTCGGGGCGCGCCAGGGTGACCACTTGCTGGCCCGCCGCGACCACTTGCCCGGCCTCGGCATTCCACGCGGTGACAATGGCCGCGTGGTCGGCGCGCAGTTCGCTGTAGGCCAATTGATCGCGGGCCTGGTTGACCGACGCCCGCGCCTGGGCCAGGGCGGCGGCGGTGGTTTTCAGGTCGGTATGGGCGATGTCCAGTTGGGCCTGGGCGCCCACGCCACGGTCGAACAACTGCTGCTGGCGACGCGCATTGGCCTGGGCGTTGATCCACTGCGCCTCGATGCGCGCCAGGTCGCCCTGGGCGGCACGCAATTGGTTCTGTTGGTCGGTGGGGTCGAGGGTGGCGAGCAGCGCGCCATCGGCCACTTCGCTGCCCACATCGACATTACGGCTGGCGATGCGCCCCGGCACGCGAAAGCCTATGTTGCTTTCGTAGCGCGCCTGGATGCTGCCGGCGAAACGCCCCAGGCTTTCTTCGGCCAAGGGTTGCACCTGCACCCACAACACCGGGCGCACCGGCTCGGGCGCCGGCGCCTCTTTGGAACACGCGGCCAGCGACAGGCTGGCGGCCAACAGCCAGGGGATGGGCTTCATGGCGCGTCTCCCTGGGAGGTGGGGGGCGTGGCGATCTCGACGCGCATGCCCGGGTGCAATAACTGGCCACCGGCAGTGACGACTTTTTCCCCTGCCTCAAGCCCCGCGCTGATGATGACCTTGCCGGTGAGGTAGCGCGCCACGGTGACCGGGCGCAACTGCGCCTTGCCGTCGTCATCGACCCACCACACGGCGGGTGCGCTTTCGTACTTGGTCAGGGCTGACCAGGGCAGTTCGACGCTGGCCAGGCTCGGCGCCCGGGCCGTGACGCTGACCACCGAGCCCAGGTCCATGCCCGCCGGCAACTCGCCGAGGCTGACCTTGACCTGCACGGTGCCGGTCTGCGCCGACACCGCCGGGGTGACTTCGCGCACTTTGCCGGTGGTCTTGACCGCCGGGTTGTCCAGCAGGCTGACCACCAGCGTCTGGTCGCTTGGCGGCGCCATCAACAGCGACTCGTAAACGTTGAACACCGCGTCCCGTTCGCCATCGCGGGCCAGGCTGAAAATCGGCACCGTGGCCTGCACCACTTGGCCCACTTCAGCCTGGCGCGCGGTAATCACCCCCGGCGCGTCAGCCACCAGCTCGGTGTAGCTCAGTTGCTCACGGGCGTTGGCCAGTTGCGCCTGGGCGGCCACCAGGGCGCTCTGGCTGCTGCGCAGGGCGGCTTGCGCGGCGTCGTATTCGCTCTGGCTGGTGTAGCCCTTGGGCAGGAGTTTTTGCTGGCGCACGAACGCCGCGCTGGCCTGGGCCACCCGCGCCTGCTCGGCGGCGACCTGGGCGCGGGCCGAATCGACATTGATCTGCAAGTCCTTGGGGTCCAGGCGCGCCAGCACTTGCCGGGCCGTCACCCGGTCGCTGACATTCACGAAGCGCTGGATGATCTTGCCGCCCACGCGAAACGACAACTCGGTCTGCACCCGCGCCTGCACATCGCCGGTGAGGGTCACGGACGCGGCAAAGTCGGTGGGCCGCACCTCCTGCACATACACCCGCGGCCGCGCCTTCTCGACGGCCGGCTTGTCCCCGCAGGCAGCGAGGGACAACAGCACAACCAGAGCCAATAATCCTTTAGATACACAACCGGCCATGCAGACTCCTTGGCGGCGATACAAGCGAGCAAGTGACTATGCGACTGTGAGCTTAGATCAGGGTTCCGTCTCTGCATGACGGCAGGCCCATGCTATGTTCAGCGGCCACGAAATCTCCCTTCCCCTGTAAGAGCGGGCTGGCGCGCCAGGGCGGTCTATCGGCGCCTCGCCCTGCGGTGAATGTACCGGCCTCATCGCGGGAGAGCCCGCTCCCACAGGGGTGAGGGCAACACAGCCATAGGACCTTGCCATGCTCCAAACCCTCGCGGTGGCCAATTACCGCTCTATCAACAATCTGGTGATCCCCTTGGGGCGGTTGAACCTGATTACCGGCCCCAACGGCAGCGGCAAGTCCAACCTGTACCGGGCCTTGCGCCTGTTGGCCGAAACGGCCCAGGGCGGGGTGGTCAACGCCCTGGCCCGCGAGGGTGGGCTGGAATCGACCTTTTGGGCCGGGCCGGCGTCCGTCAGCCGGCGCATGCGCAACGGCGAGGTGCCCATCGAGGCCAGCGTGCGCAGCGGCCCGGTGCGTTTGCACCTGGGGTTCACCGCAGAGGATTTCGGCTACGCCATTGCCCTGGGCTTGCCGACGCCGAGCCGGTCGCAGTTTGCCCTCGACCCGCAGATCAAGCACGAAGCCATCTGGTCTGGCCCGGTGTACCGCCCCGCCAGCCTGTTGGTGGAACGCAACGGCCCGATGGTTCGCGCCCGCGAGGGCCGCGCCTGGGACGTGCTGGCCCAGCACACGCCGGAGTTCGACAGCCTGTTCGACCAGGTCGGCAGCCTGCGCGCCTCGCCCGAGGTGCTGCATATGCGTGAGTTCATCCGCCGTTGGCGTTTTTACGATCACTTTCGCAGCGACGCCGAGGCCCCCGTGCGCCAGCCCCAACTGGGCACGCGCACGCCGGTGCTGCACCACGATGGCCGCGACCTGGCGGCGGCGCTGCAAACCATCATCGAGATCGGCGATGCCCAGGCCCTGCACGCGGCCATCAGCGATGCGTTCCCCGGTGCGCGGGTCAATATCGACCCGCTGCCGGGGGCGCGTTTCGCCATCGAGTTCCATCAGCAAGGGTTGCTGCGCCCGCTGTCCGCCGCCGAGCTGTCGGACGGCACCTTGCGCTACCTGCTGCTGATCGCTGCGCTGCTGACCCCGCGCCCGCCCAGCCTGATGGTGCTCAACGAGCCGGAAACCAGCCTGCACCCGGACCTGCTGCCGGCCCTGGCGCGCCTGATTATCCGCGTCTCGCAGCATTGCCAGGTGTGGGTGGTATCCCATGCCCGGCGCTTGATCTCGGCCTTACAGCAGGACCCTGAGTGCAACTGCATCGTGCTGGAAAAAAACTTCGGCCAGACCGAAATCGTCGGCCAAAAAGCGCTGGATCAACCGGCCTGGCATTGGCCGCACTGAAAGGGCGGGGGCTAAAAGAATGACCCGGGCATTGGCCGGGATGGGATCTGACGGCTATTTTTCTGGCGGGCGTAGGAGGGCTCTGGTTTTTGCCAGGGCCCTCCAAGGAACTACGGCTTTTGCTCAGAATCACATCCCACACCCTCCACGGACGGCACCGCCAATGGCAAGCGCAACCCCTCCACCCCGGCACCACCCGCAAGACCTGGTGAAATGGCTCGCGGCCCTGCAATTGAGCTTGCGCGATGCCCCCCCTGTAGTCAGCGGGCTCGCCCGCGCTCGGCGGCAAAGCCGTCCGCCTTCCTAAGGGTTGCTGCGCAACCCCGCGCGGGCGAGCCCGCTGGCTACCGGAGGGGCCTGCAAGCGGTTGGCCCGTGCGAACGTGCCCAGGTCATTGAAACGCACGCCCATCTCGGCCATCACCTTGTGGGCCACGGGCACCGTCAACTGGCGGATGTAGAAGGGTTCCTTGACCACGAAATGGTGAATGCCGTGGCTGCTGCCGAAGTTGAAGCAGAACGCCTGCAACGGCCACAGCCACCAGGGGTTGAGGACTTGGGTCTGCTGGATCACGTTGCCCGGCTCCACGTCGCCGTAGTAGTGCATGTTGGAGCTGACAAAGTGCAGGCAAAAGGTGCGCAGCACGTTGGGGCCGACCAGCACCACCACGGCGATATCCACCCCCTGCATCACCGCCAGGGTGGTCGCCGACCATTCGATAGGCGCACCCAGCAACGCGGCCACGCCATTGGCGCCGTGAAAGCCGAGGAACACGTACCAAGTGCCCCAGTTCAGCAGCGCCAGCGGCGCGTAGACCTTGAGCGTGCGCATGAAGATGCTGCGCTTTTGCGCCCAGGTCTTGGCCCGCAGCATGCGGATCAGCGAGGACATCATGTTGTCGCCAACCATCAGCAGCCGCGCCAGGCCCCAGGGTTCGCCGTTGGTGATGGCGCGCTCCTCCATGTCGGCCTCGCTGCCCGAGACCTTGTGGTGGTTGAGGTGCAGGTGGCGGCGGATCCACGGGTTGATGGTGCTCGGGCGCGCCAGCCAGACCAGCGCCAGCATCAGGTTGTGGGGCACGCGTTGCTTGCGAAAGTACATGCTGTGGATCAGGTCGTGTTCCAGCTCATGGGTCAAGGAGGCGAAAAAGGCGTTGAGCAGCAGGCACACCCACCACGCCATGTGGCCCGTGATGTAGAGCGCCGCCGAGCCGATCATCCCGGCCAGGGCAAAGGCCAGGATGGCCGCGCCCAAGGCGTCCTGGTGGTTGAGAACCGGGTAGCGTTGGCGCAGTTCCATGCCTTTGGCCAGCACCACTTCGCGTATGTGCGCTGCTCGTTGTTGTGCATTCTGGCGCTCGGGGCTTGCGCTATTGGCGTGCATGCTTCCATCCTCTGGTCATTGACGCTCCCATCCTGCCCCGGCGCCGCGCCAGGCAGAGTAGCCGTGAACGCCAACCTGTTGACCCCAGGCGCCAACCATCATGATCGAACCCACCATCCTCGCCAGTTGGACCCGCGCCCTGCGCAAGCAGCTCGACGCCCTTGACCTGGACAGCACGGCCCTGTGCCGCGAGGCGGGCCTGGACCCGCAATGGATGGACGACCCCAACGCCCGCTACCCGGTTACCGGCACCACGCGCCTGTGGGCGTTGGCGGTGCAAGCCAGCGGCGACCCGGCCCTGGGCCTGCGGGTATCGCGGTTCGTCAGCCCGACCACCTTCCATGCCCTGGGCTATGCGCTGGTGGCCAGCGGCAGCCTGCGGGAAGTGTTCGAGCGCATCGTGCGTTATCACACAGTGGTCAGCGATGCCCTGGAGCTGGAGCTGAGCCGCACCCCCGACCGCTATTGCTTTCACTTGCGCCAACCCAGCGACCGTACCGCGCCGGCACCAGAAGCCATCGACGCCTTTGCCGCGATCTACGTGCGCACCTGCCGTAATCGCCTGGGCCGCGACTACGCGCCCCTGGCGGTGTACCTGCGCCGCGCCGCCCCAGCCGACCCCGAGCCCTGGCACCGGGTGTTCCGCGCCCCGGTGTTCTTTGGCGCCGAGGAAGATCGCCTGGAGTTCGCCCACCAGGATTTCGACAGCCACCTGGACGACGCCAACCCGGAACTGGCCGAACACAACGAAACCGTGCTCAAGCGCACCCTCGCCCAACTGCGCCCGCTGACCTGGGAGCGCAAAGTGCGCGCCGCCATCGAAGCACGCCTGCCCGAAGGCGAACCCTCGGCCGAAAGCATCGCCCAGGCCATGCACCTGAGCCTGCGCAGCCTGCAACGCCACCTGGCGGACGAGGGCTGCCGCTTCGACAACCTACTCAACGAATGCCGGGAAAATGCCGCCCTGCTGCACCTGCGCGACCCGCAGTGCTCGCTGAGCGAAATCAGCTACCTGCTCGGGTTTGCCGACACCAGCAGCTTCAGCCGCGCCTTCAAACGCTGGACCGGCATGACCCCGGGGCAGTTTCGCGATGGGTTGCGCTGAGCACCTGCGCGCGATAGCGGTACATCAGCACCCCTTCAGTGCCTGACAGATTGCAATCGGGGGCAGAGCCCGCTCCCACAGTTGAACAGTGATGTGGGTGGGATTTTCATTTTCCTTCTGTGGGCCCGCTTGCTACACGGCGGGGCTTGCCGCGGCGCGCAGGCGGGCGAGGTCCAGCACTTCGATTGCGCCGTAGTTGAGCCGCACGATGCCCTGGCTCTGCAAGTCGTTGAGCAACTGGTTGGTGGTCTGGCGCGACAGCGACAGCATCAGCGCCAACTGCTCCTGGGGCAGTTGCAAGGCGCGCAGCGGTGGTTCGGTCTGGCCGTAGCCTTCGGCGATCAACAGCAAACGGTGGGCGACCCGGGCGGCGGCGGGCATCAGGCTGCGCTGTTCAAGGCTGATGAAGGTCAGGCGCAGCTTCTGGCTCATCAACAAGGCCAGCGCCCGCCAGTGCTGGGGCTGTTCCTCCAGCAGGGCATGCAGGGTCGCCTGGGGCACATGCAGCAGGATGCAGTGGCCCACGCCGTAGGCGTCGTGGGTGCGCGGGCGGCCATCGAACACACCGATCTCGCCGAACCACTGCGGCGCTTCCACCAGGGCCAGCAGCGCCTCCTTGCCCTCCTCACTGACTCCGCCCACGCGCACCGCGCCTTCGAGCACCGCGTACAGCCCGCACGGCGGGTCGCCGCGCTGGAACAGCCGCTGCCCCGGCGCCAGGCGCCGCACCCGGGCGCGGGTCAGCAGGCTATCCTGAAAAGGCGCAGGCACTCGACTGAACCACTGCCCCTGAGACAGACATTGACTCCACGCCCGCATATCCATGAAAACCCCGTCTTGATTGTCGCCTGGCCGACAGAGCCAGGATGAGCCGCAGGGCATGATCCAGCGCCCTACAGGAGGAAACAACAATGAAAAGCCTCGTCGACCACCTCAGTCAATACGCCGCCTACCACCGCGACCGGCGCAATATCGCCAGCCACTTCATCGGCATCCCGCTGATCGTGGTCGCCGTGGCGGTCCTGCTGTCACGCCCGCAATGGCCGCTGGCCGGGCTCTGGCTGTCACCAGCGGTACTGCTGGCCCTGGCGTCGGCGGGGTTCTACCTGCGCCTGGAAATACGGCTTGGCGTACTGATGAGCCTGCTCTTGGGCCTATCCGTTTGGCTAGGCCACGCCATGGCGCAACAGAGCACCGGGGTATGGCTGGGCAGTGGCGTGGGGTTATTTGTGATCGGCTGGGCGATCCAGTTTGTCGGCCATTACTACGAAGGCCGCAAACCGGCGTTCGTCGATGACGTCACTGGGCTGATTGTCGGCCCGCTGTTCGTGGTGGCGGAGCTGGCCTTCCTGCTGGGCCTGCGCCACGACCTCCAGCGCGCCATCGAAGAACGCGCCGGGCCGGTCAAGTAGGCGCGGACACAAGCGCTGGGGGAGCAACTGTCTTACCCCTGCCACTCAGGCCGCCATCGCGAGCAGGCTCGCTCCCACAGAGGGAAAATCAAAACCCCACCCACACCACAGTTCAACTGTGGAAGCGGGCCTTGCCCGCGATGGCGGCGGTACATCCCACCTCTTCGCTGCCTGAGGCAGCGCCTTGCGGGCAAGCCCGCGCCCAACGGCCTAGGCCTTTTGCCAGACCTTGGGCTTGAAGAACAGCGTCTCGCCCCGCGTCAAACCGGTGAGGCTGTCGTGGTCCTTGACCACTTCGGCTTCGATCAGCTCGCTCTGGCCTTCGACCTTGAGGGTCACCCGGGTGGTGGCGCCGAGGGGGCGGATGTCGCGCACTTGCGCGGCGTGGTGGTCTTCCAGTTCATGGCGCGACAGCGACACTTCGTGGGGGCGGAACAGCAGGTGTTGGTCTTCGCCCAGGTGCAAGCGGTTGGAGTCGCCGAGGAAGTGGTAGACGAAGTCGCTGGCCGGGTTTTCGTAGACCTCGCCCGGCGAGCCGATCTGCTCGATCACGCCCTTGTTCATCACCACGATGCGGTCGGCCACTTCCATGGCTTCTTCCTGGTCGTGGGTGACGAACACCGAAGTCAGGTTGATGTCTTCGTGCAGGCGCGCCAGCCAGCGGCGCAGCTCCTTGCGCACCTTGGCGTCGAGGGCGCCGAAGGGCTCGTCCAGCAGCAGCACCTTGGGCTCCACCGCCAGGGCGCGGGCCAGGGCGATCCGCTGGCGCTGGCCACCGGAAAGCTGCTCGGGGTAGCGGTCGCTGAGCCAATCCAGTTGCACCATGTTCAGCAGCTCATGGACCTTGACCGCGATCTGGCTTTCGCTCGGGCGCTGGTTTTTCGGTTTCATGCGCAGGCCGAAGGCGACGTTGTCGAACACGGTCATGTGGCGGAACAAGGCGTAATGCTGGAACACGAAGCCGACGTTGCGATCGCGCACGTCATGGCCCGAGACGTCTTCACCGTGGAACACGATGCTGCCCTCGTCCGGGGTTTCGAGGCCCGCGATGATGCGCAGCAAGGTGGTTTTGCCGCAGCCGGAGGGGCCGAGCAAGGCCACCAGTTCGCCGCTGTTGATATCCAGGTTGATGCTGTTGAGCGCCTTGAAGGCGTTGAAGTTCTTGCTGACGTTACGGACTTCGATCGACATGGGTTATTCCTCAGCCGCACCGGCGCGCAGGCGGTTAATACGGTTCTCGCTCCACTGCTTGAGCAGCAGGATGAAGAGCGCCAGGATCAGCAGCAGACTCGCCACCGCAAACGCGGCGACGTGGTTGTATTCGTTGTAGAGAATCTCGACATGCAGCGGCAGGGTGTTGGTCACGCCGCGGATGTGCCCGGACACCACCGACACCGCGCCGAACTCGCCCATGGCCCGCGCGGTACACAGCACCACGCCGTAGATCAGGCCCCATTTGATGTTCGGCACGGTGACATGCCAGAACATCTGCCAGCCGTTGGCGCCCAACAGGCGCGCCGCCTCTTCTTCCTGGGTGCCCTGCTCCTGCATCAGCGGGATCAGTTCACGGGCCACGAACGGCACGGTAACGAAGATGGTTGCCAGCACGATGCCCGGCAGCGCGAAGACGATCTGGATGTCGTGGTCCGACAGCCACGGGCCGAAAAAGCCCTGGGCGCCGAACATCAGCACGTAGACCAGGCCCGCGATCACCGGCGACACCGAGAACGGCAGGTCGATCAGGGTCACCAGCATGCTCTTGCCACGGAACGAGTATTTGCTCACGCACCACGCGGCGCTGACGCCGAACACCAGGTTCAGCGGCACCGAGATCAGCACCGCGATCACCGTCAGCTTGAGGGCCGACAAGGCATCCGGCTCAAAGATCGCGGCAAAGAACGCCCCCAGGCCCAGTTTCAGGCCCTGGGACACCACGATAAACAGCGGCAGCAGCAGGAACAGGGCAAAAATCAGCCAGCCGAGGCCGATCAGCACCCGGCGCGAACCGGCGCTGCCCCGGCGGGCGGCGTTGGTGGAGGCAGCAATAGACGATTGGGACATGTGTGCGCCTCCTTAAGGTCGTTCGATGCGCCGCTGCAGCAAGTTGATGAGCAGCAGCAGGACGAAGGAAACCACCAGCATCAGCACGCCGATGGAGGTGGCGCCGGTGTAGTCGTATTGGTCGAGCTTGACCATGATGAGCAGCGGCAAAATCTCGGTTTTCATCGGCATGTTGCCGGCGATGAAAATCACCGAGCCGTACTCGCCCACGCCACGGGCAAACGCCAGGGCGAACCCGGTCAGCCAGGCCGGTAACAGCGCGGGCACGAGGATGTGGCGGAACACCTGCCACGGCTTGGCGCCCAGGCACGCAGCGGCTTCTTCGACTTCGCGGGGGATGTCGGCCAGCACCGGTTGCACCGTGCGCACCACGAACGGCAGGGTGACGAAGGTCAGCGCCAGGGTGATGCCCAGGGGCGTGTAGGCGATTTTAAAACCCAGGTCAGTGGCGAACTGCCCCACCAGGCCGCTGGGCGCGTAGAGCGCGGTCAGGGCGATGCCGGCAACGGCGGTGGGCAGGGCGAACGGCAGGTCGATCATCGCGTCGATGACCTTGCGCCCGGGGAAGGTGTAGCGCACCAGCACCCAGGCCAGCAGCGTACCGATGATGCCGTTGATGATCGCGGCGTACAGCGCCGTACCGAAACTCAGCTTGAGCGCCGCAATGACCCGCGGCGCAGAAATGATGGCCCAGAACTGATCCCAGGTGAGTTGGGCGGCATGGACGAACATCGCCGCCAGCGGAATAAGCACAATCAGGCTGAGGTACACCAAGGTGTAGCCCAGCGTCAGCCCGAAGCCGGGTATGACGGGGGAGATACGACGCGACATAAAAGTCCTTGGTTAGCGGGTAGATGCAACGCTAGGAGCGGGGCTATGCGCAGGCTCGGATATCAGCCCCCGCATAGCCCCGCTCCTAGCGGTTGCCTGGCTTACTGCGCGGTGTAGATCTGGTCGAACACACCACCGTCGTTGAAGAATTTCGGTTGGGCAGTCTTCCAGCCGCCGAAGTCTTTGTCGATAGTCACCAGGTCCAGTTTCGGGAATTGCTGGGCGTACTTGGCGGCCACTGCGGCGTCACGCGGGCGGTAGAAGTTCTTCGCCGCGATTTCCTGGCCGGCCGGGCTGTACAGGTGCTTGAGGTAGGCCTCGGCGATTTGCGCGTTGCCCTTTTTCTCGGCGTTCTTGTCCACCACCGCCACGGGCGGCTCGGCGAGGATCGACAGCGACGGCACGACGATGTCGAACTTGTCGGCGCCGCCGTCTTCCTTGAGGGCCAGGAAGGCTTCGTTTTCCCAGGCCAGCAGTACGTCGCCCTGGCCGTTGTTGACGAAGGTGATGGTCGAGCCGCGAGCGCCGGTGTCCAGCACCGGCACGTGCTTGAACAGCTCCTTGACGTATTCCTGCGCCTTGGCTTCGCTACCGCCGGCCTTCAGGCCATAGGCCCAGGCCGCGAGGAAGTTCCAGCGCGCACCGCCGCTGGTTTTCGGGTTCGGGGTGATGACTTCCACGCCGTTCTTGACCAAATCGCCCCAGTCCTTGATGCCTTTGGGGTTGCCCTTGCGCACCAGGAACACGATGGTCGAGGTGTACGGCGTGCTCGCTTCGGGCAGGCGTTTTTGCCAGTCCAGCGGCAGGCTCTTGCCCAATTTGGCGACTTCGTCGATGTCACCGGCCAGGGCCAGGGTCACCACGTCGGCGCGCAGGCCATCGATCACGGCGCGGCCCTGCTTGCCCGAGCCACCGTGGGACTGCTGGATTTTCACGTTGTCGCCGGCGTGGTCCTGCTGCCAGAACTTGATGAACTCGGCGTTGTATTCCTGATACAGCTCGCGGGTCGGGTCGTAGGAGACGTTGAGCAGCTCGTAATCCTTGGCCACTGCAGAACCAGCAAAAACGGCACTGGCCAGGGCGGCCAACGCGTAACGGCGAATCGACGACATAGTGAAGCTCCTGAAATTTTTTAGTGTTGGCTGTTCTTATGGCGCTTCAGGCCCGCATTCGTGCTTGAACGCTGGTGTAGCTGCTGGCTGGGGTCATGGGCGTGCCCTGCGGTGGTCCGGTTGGCGTGCGGCAGTTCAGCTCGGCTTGGTGCCGGGGTTCTGCAAACGGAATTTCTCTTTGCGTTCGATCTGGACCACTTGCGCGTTGTGCACGGTGATTTCCACTGCGCCAAAGCGCAGGTCGCGCAGGGCGCTTTGGATCTCGCGCAAAATGGCTGCTTCGTCCTGGCCGTCAACGCTACGTAGAGATGCGCTCATGGTGCTGCTCCTGAATGAGATGTGCCCGGCAGTGGCGGCACTGCGTGTGGCTTGGAGCAGATAGTAGTGAGCCGCAGATATTCTTAAAAATACTATTTAAGAATTTTTATATAACTGGAACGCATTACCTGATGGCACAAGGCTTTGCGCCGGGAATGAGGGCGATCTGGCTGCGAAATCCCTTCTTGTGGGAGCAAGCCTGTGTATGGGCTTGCCCGCGATGAGGCTGGAACACCTGCCGCCATCGCGAGCAGGCTCGCTCCCACAAGGGGTTAGGGTGGCCTACACCTGCACCCGCCGTTTGTCCGCCACGCGGCTGCGGCTGTAGAGCACGACGATGGCGATGATGGCCACGGCCTGTGCGCTCAGGGAGTAAGCGTCGGCGTGGATGCCCAGCCAGTCGAAGTCAAAGAACGCCACCGGGCGGGTGCCGAAGATCCCCGCTTCTTGCAGGGCTTTGACGCCATGGCCGGCGAACACCACCGACAACGCACACAACAGCGCCGCGTTGATGCCGAAGAACAGCGCCAGCGGCAGTTTCGCCGAACCGCGCAGGATCACCCAGGCCAGGCCGATCAACAGCACCAGGGCCGTGGCGCCGCCGGCGATGACTGCGTCATGGCCCGCGGGGCCGGCCTGCAGCCACAGGGTTTCGTAGAACAGGATCACCTCGAACAGTTCGCGGTACACCGAGAAGAACGCCAGGATCGCAAAGCCGAAACGCCCGCCTCCGCCCACCAGGCTGCTTTTGATGTAGTCCTGCCAGGCCGCTGCGTGGCGGCGGTCGTGCATCCACACGCCGAGCCACAGCACCATGACGCTGGCAAACAGCGCCGTGCAGCCTTCGAGCAATTCGCGTTGGGCGCCGCTGACGTCGATCACATAGGCGGCCAGCGCCCAGGTCGCCAGGCCCGCCAGCAAGGCCAAGCCCCAGCCGATGTTGACGCTGCGCACCGCCGATTGCTGGCCGGTGTTGCGCAGGAAGGCGAGGATCGCCGCCAGTACCAGAATCGCTTCGAGGCCTTCGCGCAGCAGGATCAGCAACCCGGAGATGTAGCTCAGCGACCAGCTCAAGCCGTCGCTGCCCAGCAACCCGGCCGACTCGGTGAGCTTGGCCTTGGCCGCGCCCAGGCGCTGTTCGACCTGCTCCAGCGGCAAGCCGTCCTGCAACGCCTGCCGGTAGGCCATCAGGGATTTCTCGGTGTCTTTGCGCACGTTAGCGTTGACGTTATCCAGGGAGCTTTCCACCAGCTCGAACCCTTCCAGGTACGCCGCCACCGAAAGGTCGTAGGCCTGCTCGTGGTCGCCGGCGCGGTAGGCCGTCAGGCTTTTGTCCAGGGTCGCGGCGGTGTAGTCGAGCAACTGCCCGGGGCCGCGCTTGACCTGCGGCGGCTGCGCGCGCTGGGCACGGAAGGTGGCGGCCGCGGCCGGGCCTTGGGCGGCCAGCACTTCAGCGGGAGTCTGGCGCGCCAGGTCGGCGAGGTTGAAGGCCTCGGCGCTTTTGGCCTGGGCCGGGTCGCTGCTGAAACCGGCGATGTAGGTGGCCAGGTCCCAACGTTGGCGCTCATCCAATTGGTCGGCGAAGGACGGCATGTCGGTGCCCTCCACGCCCAGGCCAAGGGTGCTGAAGATGCCGTAGAGGCTCAGGCGATCAAGCCGCGCCGCGTCCCGCAGGTTGGCGGGCGGCGGGGTCAGGCCCACGCCCGCCGGGCCATCGCCGACGCCGCTGGCGCCGTGGCACACCGAGCAATGCTGGGCGTAGAGCGGCGCGCCACGCGTGGGGTCGGGGGTGATGATCGGCGCCTGGCTGACTTCATAGGCCGCCGCCAGTTGCGCGCCCAGTTGCCGTGCCTGGCGGGCCACGGCGCTGCCGTCCTCGCGGGCAACCACGGCGGCCTTGAGGCGGGCGATGCCTTGTTCCAGCTCGGTTTTTTGCGCCTTGGCCGGCAGCTCGGCGACCGCGCCTTGCAGCACGCCGAGGAATTCCACTTGCTCGCGGTACTCAGACTCGTCGATCACCTGGCCCGCCTCCACCGTGGCTGGGTAATCGGCGCCGATGTAGTCGAGCAAATGCAGCGCCTGGGGCGCACCTTCGACGGTATCGGCCAGCAGGTGCGGGCTGCTGGCGATCAGGATCGGCAGCACCAGCCAGCCCAGGGCGCGGGAAAAGGCAGTCATGAATGATTCTCACCTGGAAACAATAAGTAACATATTGTTCACTTCGATAAGGGTTTGCTCAAGGGGTTCGTGGGACCAGGGACCTAAACCCGTGAGGAATCAGGCAAGTGGCGACCGGCGGAAGACTTCGATAAGGGTTTGCTCAAGAGGTTCGTGGGACCAAGGACCTAAACCAGTGAGGAATCAGGCAAGTGGCGACCGGCGGGAGACTTCGATAAGGGTTTGCTCAAGGGGTTCATGGCGCTAAGGGCATGAACCGGGAGGAAATCGGGCGAGTGGCGCCAAACATGAATGATGGCACCACGTCTCAAAACGGAATTAAAAAGCCATTACATGGCCATCTTCGGCCCTTATAATGCGCCGCCCTCGTTATCGCGACCGGGCATTTAAGCTCCTCTTTTTATGAGGAATTGGCCTTACGCCAATTGGTTCCTCCAGCCCGACCAGCACACTCGGCTGTCTACGTTCAGGGAAGAAGTAACTCGATGGCATCCCGCGCCCTTACCGTGCTCGCGCTCAGCGCAGCGACCCTGCTGGCCGGTTGTTCGGCCTTTCGCAGCTACGACTCCGAACTCCAGGAAACCAACCAGCACTTGACCCGCGGCAATGTCGAGGCGGCGTTGACCCTGCTGGAGAAGAACAACAGCGGCGAAAACAAAGACCTGCTGTATTACTTCGAGAAGGGCGAACTGCTGCGCGCCAAGGGCGACCTGAGCGGTAGCCAGGCCGCTTGGGGCAGCGCCGATAAAGTGGTCGGCGCCTGGGAAGATGCGGTCAAGTTCGACACCGAGAAGTACGTGGCCCAATTCGGCAGTTTCCTGGTCAACGACAAGGTGCGTCGCTACGAAGGCTACGACTACGAAAAAGTCATGCTGACCACGCAGATGGCCCTGAACCTGCTGGCCGTCAACGACTTCGACGGCGCGCGCACCGAGATCAAGAAAACCCACGAACGCGAAGCGGTGATCGCCGAGCTGCGCGACAAGGAATACCTCAAGCGCGAAGACGAGGCCGAGCAGCAAGGAATCAAGACCGAGTACAAGGATTTGCAAGGCTACCCGGTGACCAGCCTCGACGCGCCGGACGTGGTCAGCCTGAAAAACAGCTACCAGAGTGCCTTCAGCCATTACCTGGCCGGTTTCGTCTACGAAGCCCTGGGCGAGCGTGACCTCGCCGCACCGGGCTACCGCAAGGCCGCCGAGCTACGCCCCAACACGCCGCTGCTGGAAAAAGCCCTGCTGAACCTCGACAAACCGGCCAGCAAGGCCCAGGACAGCGACATCCTGATCGTGGTGCAAAGCGGCCTGGCGCCGGCCCGCGACTCGATCCGCATTCCCCTGCCCCTGCCCATCAGCGGCAACCTGGTGATTACCCCGCTGTCGTTCCCGATCATCAAGCCCGACACCTCGACCGCCGCGTTCAGCCAGATCGGCATCGACAACCAGCAACACGACCTGACCGCGCTCAACAGCACCACCGCCATGTCGCGCCGCGCCCTGCGCGATGACATGCCGGGGATCATCCTGCGTACCAGCGTGCGGGCCATCAGCCGTGGCGTGGCGCAAAAGCAGCTGAACGACAGCAGCCCGTTGGCCGGCCTGGCGATGGGTATTGCCTCGGCCGTGATGGAAGGCGCCGACACCCGCACCTGGCGCACCCTGCCGGACAACACCCAGGTCGTGCGCCTGCGCATGGCCAAGGGCGAGCACCACCTGACCCTGCCCAACGCCCTGGGCGGGGCGGTGGTCAAGGTGAAGGTCGAGCAACCCTACCAAGTGATCGCCGTGCGCGTGGTCGGCAACCAGGCCTTCGCCAGTGGCGTCGATGCTCAGGTAGTGCCCAACAGCAGCGCCGCAGCCGTCGCCAGCCTCAAACAACCTTAAGCAGAGAGTCGCCATGCGTTTGAAAGTCCTCGCCGTCGTCGCCCTGGCCTTGCTGGCCGGGTGCGCCACCCCGCCGCCGGAACCCGGTAGCGCGGCCAGCAAAGTCGTGTCCATGGGCAAGCTGAAAAACATCGTGGTCGGCGCTATGCGCGTGGCCCGTGAAAACGGCTTCCTCACAGTCAACGTGCAGTTGAGTAACACCAGCTACAACAACAAAACCATGTACTACCGCTTCGCCTGGCTCGGCCCCGAAGGCTTCCCGGTGGGCGAAGAGGAAACCTGGAAAAGCCTGACCCTGTACGGCACCCAGACCAGTTTCCTGCCGGCCATTGCGCCGACACCCAAAGCCGTGGATTTCCGCCTGGAAATCAAAACGCCTTAAGCCCCCCAACGACCCGTTTCTAGAGAGCTCTCCCATGTTTGCACGCATTTCGTTTCTCGCCGTCGTCGCCCTGCTGGCCAGCGGCTGCGCCAATAATTCGCCCGTACTGGGCGGCAAGAACATCGGCTACGGCGACACCAAGGCTGTGGAGCTGGTGACCAACGAGTTCGGTTCCACCGACCTGCAAATGATCGCCGAAACCATGACCCGTTCCCTGGCGCAGTCCGGCATCCTGCAAGGTCGCCCGGTGGTGCAGGTCTACGATGTGAAGAACAAGACCAGCGAGTACATCGATACCCGCGAGATCACCACCTCGATCAAAACCCAACTGATGAAGTCCGGCACCGCCCGCTTCGCCAGCGACAACACCGCGATGCAGAACCAGGTCGACCAGCTCAAGCTGCAAAACCAGAGCGGCCTGTACAAGAAAAACACCGTGGCCAAGACCGGCAACATGATCGCCGCCAAATACCGTCTTGAAGGCTCGATCAGCTCGATCGTCAAGCGCAGCAGCGACTACAAAGACGTGTTCTACAAATTCAGCCTGCAATTGATCGACGTCGAAAGCGGCCTGGCTGAATGGATGGACGAAAAAGAGATCCGCAAGACCACGGAGCGCTAAGCAATGCGTGCATGGATTGGCATCATCAGCCTGGCGTGCGCCTTTGCCGCCCAGGCCGCACCGAAAGTCGCCGTGACCGACCTGGCCTACCAGGAACGGGTGGAGCAATACATCCACATCGTTTCTGCTGCCAGCCAGTCCCAGGCTGGCCTGTACAACGCCAGCGGTTCGTCGAGCTACAACGAGTTCGAGAGCAGCACCAGCTACATCGAGCAAACCGAGTTGCGCAAATTCAGCGGTGACATCAAGGGCGAGATCCTCAAGTCCGGCATGTTCCAGTTGATCCAGGGCACGCCGTACACCGCCAAGTCGCGCGAGGACGTGTACGACGTCATCAAGCGGATCAAGGCCGGCAACTTCAAGGGCGCGGACTACGTGCTGTTCGGCACCCTGTCGGACATCGACTTCACCCGCGATATCACCGCCCTGGACAACACCGACAGCTACTCGGCGATCCTGGGCCTGAGCCTGGTGGCGGATTTCAGCCTGATAAACACCAAGACCTACGAAATCACCTCGGCCTTTACCGCCATGGGTGAAGGCCAGGACACCAAACTGGTGAAGAGCCGCGACGTTCGGGTCTCGCTGAACCGCCCACGGGTGGTGCGCGACGTGTCCAAGGCCCTGGGCGAGGACGTGGCGAATCAGTTGAAGGAACAGCTGATCGGCGCCGACTACGGCCAACCTGAGCAAGCCCCGCGCAACAACCTGCCCCGTGACACGGCGCCGGTGATTTTGCGCTGAACCGCTCTTGGCCAGCCCGCTCCCACAAAGGATTTTGGGGGGCTAGACCGGAGCCCGGCGCAAGGTGGCCATGAAGGCTGCCGCGCCGATGAACAAGCCGGCGAAGGTGCGGTTCATGCGCTTTTGCTGCTTGGGTGTGCGCAACAGGCGCAGCACCTTGGAAGCCAACCCGGTGTAACCGGCCATCACGATCAAATCGACCACCACCATGGTCACGCCCAGGGTCAGGTACTGCGCCACCAACGGTGCGTGCGGGTTGATGAACTGCGGCAGCACCGCAAGCATGAACACCAGAGCCTTGGGGTTGCTGATGTTCACCAAAAAGCCACGGAACACCAGGGCCAGGGGTTTGCCGATGGGGCGGATGCTGGCGTCGTCGCTTATCTCGCTGGGTAGCGCGCGCCATTGCTTGACGGCCAGGAATACCAGGTAAGCCACGCCGAACCACTTGATGGCATAGAACGCCGTCGAAGAAGCGGCGAGCACCGCGCCCACTCCGGCGGCGACAATCGCGATCTGCAACGCCAGGCCCAGTTGCAGGCCCAGGGCATTCCAATAGCCGCGCCAAAAACCGTACTGCAACCCGCAGGACATCGACGCAATGGCACCCGCGCCAGGGGAAAGGCTAATCACCCAGCACGCGGCGAAGAACGCCAGCCATGTTTCAAGCACCATCACACACCTCGGCTAAGACTTGTTACAGCCGTCTAAGCTAATGCGCCGCTGGGCGAATGACTATCGATATTTTTGCGTGCAACAAGGAAGGGCTAGCGGTCGCCCAGGCCCAAAGGCAGGCCATCGCTGCCGCGCCAGCGGCGCACCGAGCGCTGGAAGAACAGGCTGTTGGGCACTTGCACCATGGCGCTACCGGTGCCGAGCTCTTCGGCTTCGATCAGCGTGGTGTAGAGCAGGTTAATGGCCACCACCCGGCCCTTGACCCCAGGTTTGTCGGTGGTGTCCACCAACTCCACCACATCGCCCAGGCGAAACGGCCCGACGGTGAAGATCAAAATCGCGCAGAGCAGGTTGGAGAGCACGCTCCACATGGCGAAGAACGCCACCGCCGCCACGGCCACGAAGCCGGACAACGCCGTCCAGAGCACCGTCGCCGATACCCCGAGGCGTTCAAGCACGAAAATCAGCGCGCTGCCCATAATCAGCCAGCGCAAGCCGCCACGCAGGGGCAAGAGCAATTGCGGCGGAAACGGGTAGCGCTCACCCAAGCGCGTCAGGCCCTTGGCGACGAACCGCTGGGCCAGGTAGCCGGCCAACAGGATCAGAAGGATTTGCAGCCCAAGCCACAGCGGCTCGGTCCATACCGACGACAACGGCCACTTGAACGCTTCCATCAGGACAGCGCCTCCAGCTCCGCTTGCAGGCTTTCCAGCAGCTCCAGCGCCTCCATCCAGGTTTCCTCCAGCTCGGCTTCGCGCACCTTGAGCTTGGCCTGTTCGGCCAGCAGGTCACGCAACTCGTCCTTGCGCGCCGCTTCGTACACCGCGCTGTCGCCGAGGCTGGTTTCGATCTTGGCGAGTTTTTCGTGGACCTTGCCCAACTCAGCTTCGAGCTTGTCGGCTTCGCGCTTGTGCGGCGCCAACTGCTGGCGCAACGCGGCGGCGGCCTGGCGCTGGGCCTTCTTGTCGGTTTTGTCCGGGTTGACCGGGCTGGTGCTGACCGGCGCATTGCGCAAGCGATAGTCGTTGAGCCAACGCGCGTAGTCTTCCAGGTCGCCGTCGAACGCCTGGACCTTGCCATCGGCCACCAGCAGGAATTCGTCGGTAGTGCTTTTGAGCAAGTGCCGATCGTGGGAAACCACCAGTACCGCGCCGCTGAATTCCTGCAGGGCCATCGTCAGCGCCAGGCGCATTTCCAGGTCCAAGTGGTTGGTCGGTTCGTCGAGCAACAACAGGTTCGGCCGGCCCCAGGCGATCAGGGCCAATGCCAGGCGCGCCTTTTCGCCGCCGGAGAAGTTCAACACCGGCTCGTCGATGCGTGCGCCACGGAAGTCAAAACCGCCGAGGAAATCGCGCAGGGTCTGCTCACGCTCGGTCGGCGCCAGGCGCTGCAAATGCAAAAGCGGGCTGGCTTTGGCGTCCAGCGAGTCCAACTGATGCTGGGCGAAATAGCCCACCACCAGGTTCTCACCGCGGACCAGGCGACCGGCCAGCGGCTCGAGTTCACCGCAAAGATTTTTAATCAGGGTCGATTTACCCGCGCCGTTGGGGCCGAGCAAACCGATGCGCGCGCCCGGGGTCAGTTGCAACTTGACCTTTTCCAGCACGGTTTTGTCGCCGTAGCCCAGGCGAGCGTCGGACAGGTCCAGCAAAGGGCTGGAGATTTTCAGCGACTCGCGGAAGACGAAATCGAACGGCGAGTCCACGTGGGCGGCGGACAGTTCTTCCATCCGCTCCAGCGCCTTGATCCGGCTCTGGGCCTGGCGGGCCTTGGTGGCCTGGGCCTTGAAGCGGGCGATGTAGCTTTCCATGTGCGCCCGTTGCGCCTGCTGCTTCTCAAAGGCCTGCTGTTGCTGGGCCAAGCGTTCGGCACGGGCCCGCTCGAAGGCGCTGTAGCCACCGCGATACAGGGTGATCTTGCGCTGTTCGACGTGGGCGATGTTATCGACCACGGCATCGAGGAAGTCGCGGTCATGGGAAATCAGCAGCAAGGTGCCGGGGTAGCTTTTGAGGAAGTCTTCCAGCCACAGGATCGCATCGAGGTCCAAGTGGTTGGTGGGCTCATCGAGCAACAGCAGGTCCGAGGGGCACATCAGCGCCTGGGCCAGGTTCAGGCGCATGCGCCAGCCCCCGGAGAACGCCGCCACCGGGCGGTCCATCTGCTCGTTGGTGAAGCCCAGGCCGGCGAGCATCTTGCGGGCGCGGGCGTCGGCGGTGTAGCCGTCGGCGCTGTCGAGCTCCGAGTGCAGGCGCGCCTGGGCGGCGCCGTCCTGGGCCAGTTCGGCTTCGGCCAACTCGCGTTGCACCTGGCGCAGACGCAGGTCGCCATCGAGCACGTAGTCGATCGCAATGCGGTCGAGGGTGTCGATCTCCTGGCGCATGTGCGCAATGCGCCAGTCGGCGGGCATCAGGCAATCGCCGGAATCAGGGGCCAATTCGCCCAGCAACAGGGCAAACAACGTGGATTTACCGGCGCCGTTGGCACCGATCAAGCCGGCTTTGTGACCGGCGTGCAGGGTCAGCTCGGCGTCTTCTAGCAGACGTTGCGGGCCGCGCTGTAATGTTAGGCTTTGAAGTCGAATCATAATGGCGGCGGAGTCTACCAGCTTCGCTCGCAACTGGCGCGAGTCTGAATATGCCCTCTGATCTATGGAATACGGCCCTGGCCCTCTACGCCCGGCCCGGAGTCGAAAGCGCCTGCCTGCAACTGCAAGCCGCGGGTGGCAACGTCTGCTTGCTGCTGTGCGCTTGCTGGCTGGAGCAACGAGGCACCGCCTACACCGCGCAACGCCTGCGCCTGTTAAAGGAGTTGGCTGACCCCTGGCACGAAAAGGTCATCCAGCCGCTACGACAATTGCGCACGCAATGGCGCGAACCGGCGCACACAGACGCACACCTATCGGCGTTGCGCGAGCAGGTCAAAAACCTGGAACTGGAAGCCGAACGGCAATTATTGATACGGCTGGAAAATGCTGCGCAGGGTTGGCCACACGCTCAAAGCAGTGACTCGACGCAGTGGCTGGAAGGTTTGGCGGCGGGTGCCGCCAACCTGAACCGCGACGCGCTCAATCAATTGCGCGTCGCGGTGACCGGCGCTTAGGAAGCGCTGGTCGGCGTGGTGGCGGCTGGCGTAGCGGGAGTGGTTGGAGCGGTGGCGGCTGGCGCTGCAGTGACAGGCTTGGCGGCAGCAGGCGTTGCCGGTTTGGCCGCAGGCTTGGTGGCTGCCGGTTTTTTCACCGCAGGTTTGGCAGCAGGTTTTGCCACAGGCTTGGCAGCCGGTTTGGCGGCTCTGGAAGCAGCGGGCTTAGCGGCCGGTTTGGCCACAGGCTTGGCGGCTCCAGGTTTTACCGCAGCAGACTTGGCCACAGGTTTAGCCGCTGCCGCCTTGGTCGCGGGCTTGGCAGCTACCGTTCTGGCAGCAGGTTTTGCGGCGGGTTTGGCCGCGATGGTTTTAGCGGCGGGTTTGGCAGCACCAGCGGCGGGCTTTTTCACCGCAGGTTTGCTGGCGGCTTTAACCGCAGGCTTGGCCGTGGCTTTGGTCGCTGGCTTGGCGGCGGCTTTCGATACAGTCGGCTTCGCGGCGGGTTTCTTTGCCGCAGAAGCGACAGCAGCAGGCTTCGCCGAACGCAAGGTCAGTGCCTTGCCCACGGCCTCTTTCACGCGGCCAACACCCTGGGCCAATTTCAGGCTTTCCTGGGCATCGCGCTTGAGCTGAAGAATGTAGGTGCGGGTTTCGGCCTGGCGATCCTTGAGGGCATCGAGCAGGTCTTCGAGTTCTTTCACCGCGCCTTTGGCTTTGGCTTGCGCCTTGGCCTTGCCGGTCGCCGCAGCGTCCTGCAATTTGATGCGCGATTTGTGCAGTTTTTCCTGAGCCTTGCCCCGTTGCTTTTCCAGCTTGGCGAGCAGTTTTTCAGCATCAGCCAAGGCTTGCGAACAAGCGTTTTCCAAATGTTCGAGCAGGCTGCCCGAAAGCTGTTGGAGCAAATGCAACGGAGTATTTACAGGCTTCTTCTTGGCCGACATGGTTTACCTCCTGGCTGACGTGGGTGCGGCTCATACTAGACCTCTGCTGCTACCGCCGCTAGGGCATGTTGACAGTATCCAAAGCGCTGCGTTGCAACCGATGGAAAATGTTCTTCGCCCTGGCGCAAGTTGCCCCGACACTCACCGTTTCAGGCTGGCATAATCGGCCCCCTATCCGGTCGGAGCACAGTCATGTCGCGTGTTTTTTTTCTATCGTTATGCCTGTGTTTGGGGTTGGCCCATGCGGGCGAAAAAACGCCGGCCAATGACCGTCACGACCTGGCCTACAGCCTGGGCGCCAGCCTCGGCGAACGTCTGCGCCAGGAAGTCCCGGGCCTTGAACTCAAGGCGCTGTTGGACGGTTTGCAACAGGCCTACCAAGGTAAGCCGCTGGCACTCAAGGACGAACGTATCGAGCAGATACTCGCCGAGCACGAAGCCCGCACCAACGAACAGTCGGCCAGGCCGCAAAGTGAAATCGCGCTCCAGGCACAGCAACGCTTTCTTGCCCAAGAACGCGCCAAGCCGGACGTTCGCGAATTGGCGGGCGGCATTCTGCTGACCGAACTCAAGGCTGGTAACGGCCCCCAGCCGAGCGCCGAAGGCAGCGTGCAGGTTCGCTATGTGGGGCGACTTCCCGATGGCTCCGTCTTCGACCAGAACGCTCAACCGCAGTGGTTCCGACTCGACAGTGTTATCAGCGGCTGGCGCAGCGCCTTGCCCCAGATGCAGGTGGGCGCGACTTGGCGCTTGGTGATTCCAGCCGACCAGGCCTATGGCGCGGAAGGTGCCGGCGACTTGATCGCTCCCTTTACACCCCTGGTGTTCGAAATCGAATTGGTGAACGTGCGCTGAACGGCGGCACAAATGAAAAACGGCACGCCAAGCGCACCGTTTTGATGGAAAGAGGTAGAGAAAAAACTCAGACCTGAACCGGGACTTCCTCCTTGTGAGCGGTGTGCAACACTTCGATCAGGCAGTCTTCCAACTCGAAACGCTCATGTAGCAGTCCACCCAACTCCTTGAATTTTTCCGCGACGCAATTACCGGCATCGCACAGGTCATTGAACGCCAAGAGCTTCTCGGTAATCACATCGATACGCGGGTAGAGCGTCTCTGCAAGCTCCAGCCCACGTTTATCGTCAAAGGCCTTGGCCTCGCTGGTGAGCTGTTCGTATATCTCGAAATGCCCCGCTGACACGTAGTCGACCAGCACCCCGCAGAACTCCTGCAGCAACTCGCGGTTCTCACCCAACACTTCGGGCTTGGCGCCGAGAGCATCATAGGCCCGAACCAGTTCGTGACGCTCCTGCAACCAGCGGTCGATCAGCAGGTGCACTCCACCCCAGCGTTCCTGAGCATTCTGACAACTTTCGAGCATGGTGATCTCTCTTCCCTTAAGGGCCATGTCGCTCTATGCCCGTCGCTAGGTTTGAAACCCTATAAGCGACCAGGCAGAACGCCATCGAACAACCTAATTGCGTTAACACGTGCGGGCCAGATTATGCCCGCACGACTACTGCTTCAAGGTACGCAGCAGATAATGTTCATACAAGCGTTTAATCTTCAACAGCGCCGTGCAATGACACAAATCAGCTCGCCGCTTTCAGGCAGGTGAGCCGCACCAGGTGAAAAAGCTGGAAAACACTCAGCAGCACCATCGCCACAAAAAACAGCAGGCTCCACTCCGGCACGCTCAGGTCGAACAGGCTCCAAGTCAGTTGCGCGCATTCGGCATCGCCCTGGAAGAACTGCCTGAACACGCACATCCAGGGTGCCTTCCACACCCCGGAGTTCAGGATGTTCGAGCACGTGAAGCCTTGTGCCGAGTCGACGCTTTGCAGCAAGACATGACGCCAGGCAATGACCATCCCCGCCAGGCTACTGAACAGGTTCAGCAACCAGTACCCGTAGCAGCCTCTGATTTTTGCTCCATGCAGTGTGGCAACCAGACTGGTGAGCGTGAACACGATCAGGAAGAAACGCTGCATCATGCACAGCAGGCAAGGCTCAAGTCCGACGACATATTCCAGATAATACGAAGCACCCAACGCCAGAGTTCCTGCGAGGAAAGTCATGAGAAACAGGGGTCGTGAGCAGGCCAAGAACATGGCTTATCCGTAACAAAAGAGACAGGCAGTTACGGTAGAGGAAAGGACTTGACCCTTTCAAGGAGGCTCCCCGCGGACAAATCCTCAATGATGTAAGGAATCGCCGACAGATACAGAAGGCCTACGAGTAGGCCTTTGTAGGATTTCACCACAACAGTTCATATTGCGTAGAAAGCTCTGTCGCCGCGAAGGGGCAGAAGTCAACTTGACGACAAATCAGCCCCGCCCACGGACTACACCGGAACCGGCAGAGAAAAAGCCAGTAAACGTTCATCCAGCAGGCCCAGGCCTTCCTGGAAGAGCTGGTTGCTCTGTTCAGTATCACCCAGCCGAGCCAATAGCCGGGCAAGTTCAGCACAAGCTTCTGGATTGCGCTGAACCCGCAGGCTGCTCTCCAGATAATCCCGCGCCTTGCCCCAGAGACTGTTTTGCAAACACAGGCGGCCCAATGTCAGCAGCAGGCTCGGGTCTTGGGGATGCTCCTTGAGCCAGCCTTCGGCAAGCTTGAGCTGGCGATCCGGGTCAGCGCCACGCAACAAGCCATACAACCGCACCAGATGGCTGTCGTATTGGCGCTTGAGCGCGATACGCAGGACTTCCTCGGCCTCGGCCTGCGCCCCCAATTGCCGTAACTGCTCGGCGTAAGCGAGCACCAACTGCGGTTCTTGGCGTTGAGCGGATGTCAGCTGCTGCCAGGCCCGCGTCAGCGACTGCAGGCCCACAGAACCATCTTCATCGCGATGGGCTGCCAGCGACAGATTCTCGCCCCAGGCCCGACGTTCCAGATCTGCCAACTCGGCCGCCGGTAGGATCTTGTTCTTGCGCAACTCCGGCAGCAGGCGAATCAATGCCGACCAATCGCCGCGCTGCTGATGCAGGCGCTGCAACTGTCGCAGCACCTGTATGCTGTGCGGATGGCGCTCACGCATGGCTTGCAGGGTCGCCAGAGCCCCCTCTGTATCGTTGCGATCGGTCTGCAACTGGGCATGACTCAAGGCGATCGCCAACTCGGCCTGAGGCTGGCGCTCCAGTGCGCGCTCAAGCAGTCGATCGCTTTCTTCGTAGAGACCTTGCTCGTTCGCCGCGCGTGCGGCGCCAAGGTAATACAACAAAGGCTGGCGTTCGGCCTCGGCGGCCCGGTGCAGGTGCTTCTGGGCACTGGCCCAGCGACCTTCGGCGAGGTCCATTTGGCCTTGCTCGATGGCAATCTGCACACGCCGACTGCGGTTGCGCCGCGACCATGGATTCACCACACCGCCGGAGGTGGTCAGCAGTTCGATCAGCACCTTGATTCCCCAGATCACCAGCCATAGCACCGCGACCAGTGCCAGTGTCGCCCACAGTGACGACTCGAAGCGGAAGTTCCGGTAGGCGATCAGCACATACCCCGGGTGCTCGGCGATGGCCAGGCCCAGCAACGCGGCGGCGGCGATGACCAGGAACATCACCACATACAGGCGCTTCATGGCGTCGGCTCCGGCAAGGCAGCGGCGGGTTTGACCGACTCTTCGGCGCTGACATTACGCCGCTCCAGATAGGCCTGGACTGCACCGAGAGTACCGGCCAGGTCTGGTGTGACCACCGTGACCGGTTGCTTGGCCAGTTCCGCCACGCGTTCAAGCATGACTTTGCTTTGTGGGTTGTCTTGGTTGAAGTTGTTTTTCAGTACGTCCCGCGCCTCATCCAGCGCTTGGGTGTACACCGCAGCTTGGCCGTTGAGGGCCGCCCACTGGGCTTGCTCCAGCGCGAGGCTGAGGGCCAGGCGTACTTGTGCCAGGCCCTGGCCCGCCAGCAGCGGCCGGATATTTTTGTCGGCGTTGAAATCGATACGCACGTAGCGTGAGATCTCCGCCCACCATTGGGCCCAGCGGCTCGCGCCGTCACCGTCGGCGGTCAACCCCAGCAGAGCCTCGCCACGGTCGTGGTACTCAGGCGCCAGCGCGCTGAGCTCGATGACTTGATCGCGCAAGGCGCCCAATTGCAAGAACAACCCGGTGCGGTCCGGTTGCTCGGTGCTACGCAGGGCCGCCAGGGTTTTGGCCAACTGTTCGCGGGCGGCGAATGAGCCGGGATCGTTTTGTTCGCGCAGGATCTCATCGGCGCCCTGGACCAGCGCCTGAGCACTGCTGATGTCCTGTAGCGCGGAAAGACGCAGGCTGGCCAGGCGCAGGAGGTGCTCGGCCTCAGCCAGACGCCAGTCCTTGCGACTCGCCCCCAGGACAGTTTCCAGGCGCTGGTTCAAACGCTGCTGGTCGCCTTGCAACTGCGCCACCAGGCGCCGGCGTTCTTCCAGTTCCTGCGCGCCGGGCAACTGTTCGAGCTGCTCGCGCAGGCGCTGCTCACTGAGTTTGAGGTTTTGCGCCTGGTCGCCCAAAGCCTGAAGTTGCCCCAACTGCTGCTGGTTGCTCGCTTGCAGGCTGCGCACCTGCCAGACACCCCAGCCACCGGCGGCGGCCCCCGCGGCTCCCAGCAGCAAGGCCAGAACCGCCAAGCCATTGCCTCGGCGTGGGGCGGTTTCGGTCACAGGTTCGGCAGGCGCCTGAAGCTGTGGCTGGACGTCATCTTTGGGCAAGGTTGTTTCGCTCACGTATCCATCCTTTGTGTTAGAGAACGGCACCGGTCTCCCGCAACGCCGTTAGCAGAGCCGTGGCACTGGCACCACTGCAGTCCACCACTTGTCGGGCCCCGGCAGCTCGCGCCAACTCGGCGACCCGGGGGCTAGGCACGAACAGTGGCAGTTGCGCCAGTTCCGGCCAGGCCGCATCCGCCATTTGGCGCAGATGCAAAAAACCCTGTCCACTGCTGACCACCAGGCCGTTCAGGCGTTCCGCTTGAATTATCCGGGGCAATGTCGCGGGTTCGTAGTGCGGCAGGTAGCGGCGATACAGCTCCAGACCCTCGACACTAGCACCTTGCTCGCGTAAACGCTCAGTCAGCAGTTCGCGCCCGCCCTCACCCTTGAGGATCAACACCCGGGCGCCGGGTCGCGAAACCGCCTCGGCAAATGCAGGCAACGCCAACAGTGCTTCGCTGTCATCGCCTTGCGCGGGGAAGCTCACATCGAGGCCGCGGTCGGCGAGAAGCTGCGCGGTGGCGGCGCCCACACTGAACCAGCGTGTTGCTGCAGGTGGCGTGGGCCAGGTCTGGTCAAGCAGCGCAATGCCCAGCCGGGCGGCGGGTTTGCTGACGACGATCACCGCACAATAGCGGTCGAGGCCGATCATCTGCTCGCGTTGTTGCACCGAAAGCGGCAGCGCCTCGGTTTCCAGAAGCGGCAGGCTGCTGCTGAACACACCGGCCTCGGCCAGCGTGGCGGCCAATGTCGCCGACTCCAGCTCAGGGCGGGTCAGCAGCAAACGCCAACCCTTCACTCGTGGCCCGCCTCACCGTAGACCGCTTGCAAGATGGCATCGGCGCCCTGTGCCAACAGGTCTTCGGCGACCTGCACACCCAACTGGGCGGCGGCGCTTCGCGGCCCGCGTACATCCGCCGTCAATAGCAGGCCACCATTGGGGTCGCCCACCAGGCCACGCAACCACACCTGCTCGCCTTCGAGCACTGCGTAGCAGGCGATGGGTACCTGGCAACCGCCGTTGAGGTGTTTATTCAGCGCACGTTCGGCGGTGACCCGCGTGGCGGTGTCGTGGTGATGCAGCGGCGCAAGCAACGCATGAATCGCGCTATCAGCGCTGCGGCATTCGATGCCCACCGCACCCTGGCCGCCGGCCGGCAGGCTGTCATCGACACTGATGGAAGAGCTGATACGGTCCTCGAAGCCTAGGCGGATCAGCCCGGCCGCCGCGAGAATGATGGCGTCGTATTCGCCTGCGTCAAGCTTGGCCAGGCGCGTATTGACGTTGCCCCGCAGGAAGCGGATCTGCAGGTCCGGGCGACGGGTCAGCAACTGGGCCTGGCGGCGCAGGCTGGAGGTACCGACCACGCTGCCCTGGGGCAGCGCATCGAGGCTGGCGTAAGTGTTGGAGACGAACGCATCGCGCGGGTCTTCGCGCTCGCAGATGCAGTACAGGCCCAGGCCTTCGGGGAAGTCCATCGGCACGTCTTTCATCGAATGCACGGCAATGTCGGCTTCATTTTCGAGCAGCGCGGTTTCCAGCTCCTTGACGAACAAGCCCTTGCCACCGATTTTCGACAGGGGTGAGTCAAGCAGCTTGTCACCACGGCTGACCATGGGCACCAGCGTCACGATCAGGCCTGGGTGTGCCTGCTCCAGACGAGCCTTGACGTATTCGGCCTGCCATAAGGCCAGGGCGCTTTTACGGGTAGCGATGCGGATTTCGCGAGAGGACATGGATCAATCCGTACTGAAAAGATACGGCAGATAATAACAGCTCGGGCAATGGCGCTTTGATTTGAATCAGGAACTGCGCGGCCTCCCTGGCCCCACTCGCCTGGCGATGAAGTGAAATATGCACCGCAGGCCGCGAACTAAAGCTGTTGCATCATCTTGCGCACGCCCGCCACATGGCGGCGGCTGACGATCAGCGCGTCGCCATTCAAGCCCTTGAGGAACAGCTGGAAATGCCCCAGCGGTGTGCGCTGCAAGCGCTCGATGCGGTCGCGGGCCACCAACGCGTTGCGGTGAATGCGCACGAAGCGATCGCCAAACTCGTCTTCCAGCGCCTTGAGCGGTTCGTCCAGCAAAACTTCGCCGCCCTCGTGGCGCAAGGTCACGTATTTGTGGTCGGCAATGAAATAGATCACCTGGTCCAGGGGAATCAGCTCGATGCCTTTGCGGGTGCGGGCACTGATGTGGCTGCGTGGGCCGCTGCCCGTCTCGGCGGCGGGGCGGGTCAGGGCGGCCAGTTGCACGCGATTGGGCCGCTCAGCCTTCCTCAACGCCTCGAGCAGTAATTCGGCGCGTACGGGCTTGACCAGATACCCCACCGGGCTGCCCTGCAGCACGTCCAGGGCGAATTCGTCATAGGCCGAGCAGAACACCACCGCGGGGGGCGCTTCGCGCTCGCACAACCGGGCAGCGACCTGCAAGCCATCCAAGCCAGGCATGCGGATATCGAGCAACACCACGTCCGGCCTGAGGCTGTCGATCAGTGCCAACGCCTCTTCGCCATTGGTGGCGCTGGGTTCCAGGACTGTATATCCCTCAAGCTCACTGACCATACGGCTCAGGCGCTCGCGGGCTAGGGGTTCGTCATCAACGATCAGGACATTCATATTGCGCTGGATTCCTGCGTGAGTCTCGCACAAGGATAGCGTAGACAGGTGAAGTGACGTCCGTCACGGCAACCCACGCTAAGACTAGCGCGAGAGCCAAAAAGTGCCGCGAGACAGGCACCAATATTTAACGGTGTCTGAGCAGCACCGCCCCAGGACCGGCCTGGCGCGGTGTCGTCGTAGGGATTGCCGATAAACAATATGAACACCCCCTCTTCTTATAGTCAGCTTCTACTCCGGGCGCACTGCCCACTACTTACGGGCAGGCAAGTCGATCAGAGCGCTTTCGGGCGACGGTGGCAAGAGCCGTTAGTTACCGGATAACACATGCCGTATTACACCGATCTATTAGTGCAACTGTAGACGTTCGCCAAGACGATATGGCTCATTTGAAAAATATCCTTTGATCCAAGCCTTAATATCACCACAAACATCCAGCGCCAGTAGGCCCAGTCTCTGCCCGCCGTCATTAGGCCGCAAGGCGACAAACACCTGGCGGGGCAAATAAATGAACCGGGCCACCAGTGTCAACGATAGCCTGGGCAACCCTGTTATTATCCGCGGCAACTTTCACGCCATCTTTCTTCAGCACATCACGAGCGAATTCATGAGCACTGACAAGACCAATCAGTCCTGGGGCGGCCGCTTCAGTGAACCCGTCGACGCCTTTGTTGCGCGTTTCACCGCCTCCGTCACGTTCGACCAGCGCCTGTATCGCCACGACATCATGGGCTCCATCGCCCACGCCACCATGCTGGCCAAGGTCGGCGTGCTCACCGACGCCGAACGCGACACCATCGTCGATGGCCTGAAGACCATCCAGGGCGAAATCGAGGCCGGCCAATTCGACTGGCGTGTGGACCTCGAAGACGTGCATATGAATATCGAGGCGCGTCTGACCGACCGCATCGGCATCACCGGCAAAAAACTGCACACCGGCCGTAGCCGCAACGACCAGGTCGCCACCGATATCCGTCTGTGGCTGCGCGACGAAATCGACCTGATCCTGGGCGAAATCACCCGCCTGCAAAAAGGCCTGCTGGAACAGGCCGAGCGTGAGTCGGGCACCATCATGCCCGGCTTCACCCACCTGCAGACCGCGCAGCCGGTGACCTTCGGCCATCACCTGCTGGCCTGGTTCGAAATGCTCAGCCGCGACTACGAACGCCTGGTGGACTGCCGCAAGCGCGCCAACCGCATGCCCCTGGGCAGCGCCGCGCTGGCCGGCACCACCTACCCGATCGACCGCGAGCTGACCTGCCAGTTGCTGGGTTTCGAGGCCGTGGGCGGTAACTCCCTGGACGGCGTGTCGGACCGTGACTTCGCCATCGAATTCTGCTCCGCCGCCAGCATCGCGATGATGCACCTGTCGCGGTTCTCCGAAGAGCTGGTGCTGTGGACCAGCGCGCAGTTCCAGTTCATCGACCTGCCAGACCGCTTCTGCACCGGCAGCTCGATCATGCCGCAAAAGAAAAACCCCGACGTACCGGAGCTGGTGCGCGGCAAGACTGGCCGCGTATTCGGTGCGCTGATGGGCCTGTTGACCCTGATGAAAGGCCAGCCGCTGGCCTACAACAAGGACAACCAGGAAGACAAGGAACCGCTGTTCGACGCGGCCGACACCCTGCGCGATTCGCTGCGCGCCTTCGCCGACATGATCCCGGCGATCAAGCCCAAGCACGCCATCATGCGCGAAGCGGCCCTGCGCGGTTTCTCCACCGCCACGGACCTCGCGGACTACCTGGTGCGCCGTGGCCTGCCGTTCCGCGACTGCCACGAAATCGTCGGCCACGCGGTGAAGTACGGCGTGGACACCGGCAAGGACCTGGCGGAAATGAGCCTGGAAGAACTGCGCCAGTTTAGCGACCAGATCGAGCAGGACGTGTTTGCAGTGCTAACTCTGGAAGGCTCGGTCAACGCGCGCAACCATATCGGCGGCACCGCGCCCGCCCAGGTCAAGGCTGCCGTGGTTCGCGGCCAGGCGCTGCTGGCCAGCCGCTAAGCCCCGTGCTCGCGAGGGCGACCCGAAAATCGCCCTCGCAAGCACAAACCCCGCCTTACTTCTTGCTGTTGACCATCTCCAGAAAGGCCGGCATGCAGGCCTCTTTGTCAGCAGCAATGCGCTGCACATTCGGGTTCTGCTCCAGGCGCTCCAGCAAGGCCTGGGCCGCCGGCAATTCGGCCAGCAGGTCCAACCCGAACAACTTCTTGGCCACCCCACAGGCCAGCGGCACGCTGTAGAGAAAATACAGGTCCGCCACACTCAAGCCATCCCCCGCCACGTAGGGCGCAAAGCGGCCGTGCCGCGCCAGCGTCGCGATGCCCAGCAGCAAATCCTCCCTGGTTTTGTCCTTGATCGCCTGCGGCACCGTCATGCCTAAAAAAGCCTCGGTGTAGCAGGCGCGGGCGGGCAGTTCGATGTACAGCTCGATTTCCCGGGCCAGGGCCAGCACCTGGGCGCGCTGGAACGGCTCGGCGGGCAGCAGCGCGGTGCCTGGGTGGGCGTGTTCGAGGTATTCGAGAATCACGCTGGTTTCGTTGATGAAGCCTTGCTCCACCCCCAGCACCGGGATCTTGCCCCGTGGGCTGATGGCCAGGACCTGGGGTGATTGGCCGGAAAAGAACTGTACTTCCTCGAAGGGCAAGCCTTTCTCCAGCAGCGCCAGCTTGACCATGTTGTAGTAGTTACTGACGCAGAATCCATAAAGCTTGAGCATCGCAGAGCCTCCGGGCCGTACAGGGGTGGGCCGGGGTTGTTTATAGAACCTGGCGGCGGTTGTTGCCAGCAGCATCACGGCCTTGAATGCAGTTAGACTGCCCACTTTTCCTTGAGGAGCCTGCCATGAGCGAGCCAACCGATATCGACAACGACGAAGAAGCGTTCGCCGAAGATACCCTGATCCAGGCCATCGAAAACCAGATCGAAAGCGACAACCCGCCCGCCGCCAAAGCCACGTTCAACAAGCTGACCCTGGTGGGCTACGAACGCGACGAGATCCTCAACCTGATGGCCCACGTGCTGGCCGTTGAGATCGACGCAATCCTGGAAGAAGACCGTGCTTTCGATACCCAATGGTACGAAGCGGCCCTGCGTGCTCTGCCTGAGTTGCCGCCAGAAAAGAACGGATGAATGCAGCACCTGGCCCCCGCGCACGGGCCAGGCTGCCCCAGGTCAACGCAGCCTGCGCACTTGCCACCTACACTGCCTCCTGTCATTCACCAGGCAGCGCCGGTCAGTACTGGACAGCACGGGCAAGTGCGTTCACCTTAGGAGCCGCTGTCATCTATTCCTAGAAAGTCTGGAGTCCTTATGTCGTATACCCCTGAGCTGGTTGCCGAACTGGAAATCCTTGCACTCTTCAACCTGGACAGTTCCCAGGAAGGCCTGAAAATTCATCAGACCGCCGCCCCAACCGCCATCGCCGCCGCAAAACGCCTGTACGAAAAAGAACTGACCACCCAGCCCGATGGCGGTTACCTGACCAGCCTGGGGCGCGACGCCGCCGAGCACGCCCAAGGCCTGCTGACCATCCTGTCACCCGTCGAAGAAGCCGCATAACCCACCACCTGACGCCCACGGAATCGCCCGCCACGGGCGTTCCGCGGGAACATCCACCCGCCGCGCTGTAAATCTGGCGCCAGAAATAAAAATTCCGCTTAAAGCTCCCCACCCCCACGCTGTAGACTGGCCCCCGCCCGACACCTTTCACGTCCGCGCCCGGTGAGCCATGCCCCGCACCCATGAAATCCGCCCAGATCTGGACGAGGGAATCGACCGTAAGGTTCTGAGCCAACTGCGCGCGCGCTTTCTCACGCTCAATTCAGGTCGCCTGGCCCGCGCCATGGAAGGGCTGACGCCGCGCCAGCAATTGGTACTCAACCTGCTGCCGCTGTTTTTCCACGTCAACCACCCGCTGCTACCCGGTTACGTGTCCGGCAGCACGCCGGCGGGCCTGTCCAATTTCGAGCCCGACTCGCAAGCCCTGGCCGAAGCCCAACGCCTGACGCGCTCCTTTTCCTATAAACCGCGCCACGGCAACCCGCCGCGGCCCATCCATGGCCTGTTCCTGATGGGCAGCCTGGGCACCCTCGCCCAGGCCGACCAGAGCGACATGGACGTGTGGGTCTGCCACGCCCCGGACTTGAGCGAAAGCGAACTGAACGAGTTGCGCAAAAAATGCCAGCTCCTGGAAGCCTGGGCCGCCAGCCAGGGCGCCGAGGCGCATTTCTTCCTGATCGAGCCCAACCGCTTCGTGCGCGGCGAGCGGGATGCGCCCCTGAGTTCCGACGACTGCGGCACCACTCAGCATTACCTGCTGCTCGACGAGTTCTACCGCACCGCGATCTGGCTCGCTGGGCGCACGCCACTGTGGTGGCTGGTCCCGGTGTACGAAGAAGCGCGCTACGACCAGTACGGCCACACGCTGCTGTCCAAGCGTTTTATCCGCGCCGACGAGACCCTGGACCTGGGGCATTTGGCGCGAATCCCGCCGGGCGAGTTCGTCGGCGCCGGGCTCTGGCAACTCTATAAAGGCATCGAGTCGCCCTACAAGTCGGTGCTCAAGCTGCTGCTGATCGAGGTTTACGCCAGCGAACACCCTAAGGTCGAATGCCTGAGCCTACGCTTCAAGCAGGCCGTGTTCGCCAATCGCCTGGACCTCGATGAACTGGACCCCTACATCGTCGTCTACCGGCGCATCGAGGAATACCTCACCGCCCGCGGCGAACCGCAGCGCCTGGAGCTGGTGCGCCGCAGCCTGTACCTGAAGGTCAACCGTAAGCTCAGCGCCAGCCCCGGCCAGCGCGCCAGCAGTTGGCAACGCGACCTGCTCGAGCGCCTGGCCGCGGAATGGGGCTGGGATTCGCGGCAACTGGCAATGCTCGACAGCCGCAGCCAATGGAAGGTGCGCCAGGTCAGTAGCGAGCGCCGGGCGCTGGTCAACGAGCTCAACTACAGCTATCGCTTCCTGACCCAGTTCGCCCGCACCGAGCAGACCGTCAGCCAGGTCAACAAACGCGAACTGAACATCCTCGGGCGCAGGCTCTACGCGGCGTTCGAGCGCAAGGCCGACAAGATCGAGTTCATCAACCCCGGCATCGCCCCGGACCTGGCCGAAGACACCCTCACGCTGGTGCAAGCAGCCCCTCGCAAAGACATGGGGCAACTCCACTGGAGCTTGTTCAACGGCAGCCTCAGCGCCCACGAATGGGAACATTTTGCCCCGATCAAGCGCAGCCGCGGCTTGCTGGAACTGCTGACCTGGTGCCACCGCAACGGCGTGATCGACAGCAGCACCCGCCTCGCCCTGCACCCCGGCAGCAGCGACTTGAGCGAGTTCGAGCTGTTCAACCTGCTCGGCAGCCTCCAGCAAACCATTGCCTTGCCACTGATCGGCGTCAGCGAAGAGGCCTTGCTGCACGCCAGCAAGCCCAGCGAAGTGCTGATCCTGGTAAACGTCGGCATCGACCCGCTCAAGCAACACCGCGACCTGAACATCCTGATGACCACCGAGCGCACCGACTCGCTGAGCTACGCCGGGGTGCGGGAAAACCTGGTGCTGACCCTCGACCAAGTCACCCTCAACAGCTGGAACGAAGTGCTGGTCAACCGCTACGACGGCGCCCACGCGCTGCTCGACTGCCTGGGCGACTACCTCAACAACCTGCCCCAAGGCTCGCCGCAACCGCGCCTGCGGGTGCGCTGCTTCTGCCACAACCGCGCCCAGTTCATTGCCCGGCGTGTAGAAGAGTTGTTCGACACCGCGCAAAACCTGCTGCTCAGCCAGCTCAACCACCGCTATTTGATCCAGGTTCAGCAGCACTACCACGTGCTGGAGCTGATCCCCGGCCAGGTCAGCCACGTCGCCCTGCCCAGCCTGGCAGCGCTGCTCGATTACCTGGGGGAAGAACAACCGCGCTACAGCCCGCTGCACCTGGACCCGATGGCCCTGCAAGAGCACGACCTGGCGCTGATCCTGCCCATGGGCCTGCCCGATTGCATCCAGGTGTTCTACCGCATCGACGAGGCCCGGGCCGAGTTGTATGTGCTCGACGAACACAACGCCCTGTGGCAACAGCAACTGCCCTATCACGACGAACAGAGCCTGCTGGTGCCGCTGCAACGCTTCCTGAATTCCGTGGTGTTTCGCCGCGAGGCGTTGCTGCCGCTGGACGCCCCCCCGCCCCTGGCGGACCTGGACCTGCACTACTACCAGCTCCTGCCCTCGGGCAACGGCCGGGCACGGCGCGTCGAAGCACGACCAGCGCCGCAAACACCGATCAACACGGCGTTTTATGACGTGCAGGCGATCATCGGCAAGGGTGCGCCCGGGCAGGTGCAGGTCACCTTGTTTTGCGATCAACAGGAGTTTGGCGAGTTGGAGTACGGCGACCAGCTGTTCAGCGTGGTCGCCCGGCAGATCATCGGGCAGCGCCGGGAGGTGGAGCGCTACCGCTGCTATATCACTGACCTGGACCTCTCGGGCCTGCTCGGTGACGGGCCAAGCCCGAGCAATCTGTATCTGCGCTACAAGGCCGACCTGGAACGCGCACTCAACGATGCGCTGGACCAGGCCTGAGGCATATCAGAGCTCGAAATCGCCAGCGGCTTCAGGCTGGTACTCAACTTCGATCAATTCCAGCTTCAGGGTCTTGCCACCCGGTGCCGGCCAGTCTATGTGCTGGCCTGCCTGCAAGCCCAGCAGCGCGCTGCCGACCGGGGCCAGGATGGAAATCTTGCCTTCGTCGGCGTTGGCGTCCTTTGGATACACCAGGGTCAAGTGATAGTCCTTACCGCTGCCTTGCTCACGGCAGTGCACACGCGAGTTCATGGTGACGACGCCGGCCGGCACTTCCTCGTGACCAACCACGGTGTCGGCGCGGTCGAGTTCATCCTGCAACGCCGCGACGCCTGGAGTCGATTCGTCCAGGCTGTCAATCAGGCGCTCCAGACGTTGCACGTCGAGGCGGGTGAGAATGATGGAAGGTGCGGTGGTCATGATTCAGGCAGACTCCTTTTTTCTGCACAACAAAAGCAAAACCCCGCCAGGAATAGGCGGGGTTTTCACTGACCTCGGTGGGTTGAGGCGTACCCGGACACTACCACAGCTCAATAAATAAACAAGCCGTGGGCGTCAGCCGCACGGACCGGCGGCGCTGCGGCGGGTTGCCGCCTGGCCGCAGATCGCCCGGCGCCGCGCGTCGTCCGCCGAGCGCCATTCGCGGATGTCTTCGACATGGCGAAAGCAGCCGATGCAGACTTTCTGCTCATCCAGACGGCAAGTGCTGATACAAGGCGACGGCACCGCCGGGCTGACGTTGCTGAACAACGGCTTGGCGGGGCGGGCGGGGGCAGGCTGGGTCACGGTTTCACAGCCCTTCGAAATCGAGCTTGGCCCCGGCCTGCGCAAACACGATGCGCTCGAGCATTTCGCCCAATTGCTCTTCGCTCTTGTCGCACATCCAGCGCTCGCTCTCTTCGTCGTAATCGAAGTGGAAACCACCGCAAACCGCCGCGAGCCAGAGCTGGCGCAAGGGTTCCTGGCGGCTGAAGATCAACTGGCTGCCGCCCTCGAACTTGACGGTCAGCACACCGGCCGAACTTTCCAGATCTACATCCAGGCCACTCTCGTCGAAAATATCTTCCAGCGTCTGCTGGGTCGCATCGACCAGATCGTGGAAACGGGCTTCGGTCAAACTCATTGCGGCAACCTCAAAAAGTGTCTACTCACGCTCAAGCGCCGCAAGATACGGGCGCGCCCCGGCGATTGCAAAGGATACCGACCAGGCGCCCGGCAAGCGTATGAATTATCCACAGGCTGCGTGCGATCAATTTCCAGAACCTCGGCAAAGGCCCGCCAGACGGGTGCCCCACTGCATAGGCAAGGCGCCGGGTGGCCGGTATACTCCGGCGCAATTAACGCATTTTCAAGGATTTCGCCATGAAGCGCCTGATCTCTTCCCTTGCTGCGCTTGTCGCGGTTGCCTGCCTTGTTTCTGCCTGCGGCCAGAAAGGCCCGCTGTATCTGCCCGATGACAGCAAGACCCCTGAAGAACAGGCCAAGTCGCAATCGCAGTCACACAAGCACGACACCTACTAAGGGAACGCCATGGACGCTTTTAACTACCGCGACGGGCAACTGTTCGCGGAAGGCGTAGCCCTGTCCGCCATCGCCGACCGCTTTGGCACGCCGACCTACGTGTACTCCCGAGCCCACATCGAGGCCCAATACCTGGCCTACGCCAACGCCCTGAGCGGCATGCCGCACTTGGTGTGCTTCGCGGTCAAGGCCAACTCCAACCTGGGCGTGCTCAATGTCCTGGCGCGCCTGGGCGCCGGTTTCGACATCGTCTCGCGCGGTGAGCTGGAGCGTGTTCTCGCCGCGGGTGGCCAGCCCGACAAGATCGTGTTTTCCGGCGTCGGCAAGACCCGCGAAGACATGCGCCGCGCCCTGGAAGTGGGCGTGCACTGCTTCAACGTCGAATCCACCGATGAGCTCGAACGCCTGCAAGTGGTCGCTGCCGAGCTGGGTGTTCGCGCGCCGATCTCCCTGCGGGTCAACCCGGACGTCGACGCCGGCACCCACCCGTACATTTCCACCGGTCTCAAAGAGAACAAATTCGGCATCGCCATTGCCGACGCCGAAGACGTCTACGTACGTGCCGCGCAATTGCCCAACCTGGACGTGGTCGGGGTCGATTGCCACATCGGTTCGCAACTGACCACCCTGGCACCGTTCATCGACGCCCTCGACCGCCTGCTGGGCCTGGTCGATCGCCTCGGCGACTGCGGCATCTACCTGCGCCACATCGACCTGGGTGGCGGCCTCGGCGTGCGCTATCGCGACGAAGAGCCGCCGCTGGCCGAGTCCTACATCAAAGCCGTGCGCGAACGCCTCGATGGCCGCGACCTGGCCCTGGTGTTCGAGCCCGGCCGCTTCATCGTGGCCAATGCCGGCGTGCTGCTGACGCGGGTCGAGTACCTCAAGCACACCGAGCACAAAGACTTCGCCATCGTCGATGCAGCCATGAACGACCTGATCCGCCCGGCCCTGTACCAGGCCTGGATGGACGTCACCGCCGTGCAACCTCGCGCCACGGCCGCCCGCGCCTACGACATCGTCGGGCCGATCTGCGAGACCGGCGACTTCTTGGCCAAGGAACGTGAACTAGCCCTGGAAGAAGGCGACCTGTTGGCCGTGCATTCGGCCGGTGCCTATGGCTTCGTCATGAGCTCGAACTACAACACACGCGGCCGTTGCGCCGAGGTGCTGGTCGATGGTGACACTGCGTTTGAAGTGCGTCGCCGCGAGACGGTAGCCGAGTTGTTCGCCGGCGAAAGCCTGCTACCGGAGTAAAACCATGCTGCTGCGTTTTACCAAGATGCACGGCCTGGGCAACGACTTCATGGTCCTCGACCTGGTCAGCCAGCACGCGCACATCCTGCCCAAGCACGCCAAGCAATGGGGCGACCGCCACACCGGCGTGGGCTTCGATCAACTGCTACTGGTCGAAGCACCGAGCAACCCCGAGGTGGATTTCCGCTACCGGATCTTCAACTCCGACGGCTCGGAAGTGGAGCAGTGCGGCAACGGCGCGCGCTGCTTCGCCCGTTTCGTGCTGGACAAGCGCCTGACCACCAAGCGCCAGATCCGCGTCGAAACCAAAAGCGGCATCATCGAGCTCGACATCCGCAGCGACGGCCAGATCAGCGTTGATATGGGCCCGCCGCGCCTGGTGCCGGCCGACATCCCGTTCCAGGCCCCGGAGCAGGCCCTGAGCTACCCGCTGGAAGTAGACGGCCAAACGCTGGACATCGCCGCCGTGTCCATGGGCAACCCCCATGCGGTACTGCGGGTCAATGACATTAACAACGCGCCGGTGCATGAACTGGGGCCGAAGATCGAACATCACCCGCGCTTCCCGGCGCGGGCCAATGTCGGCTTCCTCCAGGTTATCGACCGCCAACGCGCGCAACTGCGCGTATGGGAACGCGGCGCCGGGGAAACCCAAGCCTGCGGCACCGGCGCCTGCGCGGCTGCGGTAGCTGCCATCAGCCAGGGGTGGATGGATTCGCCGCTGTTGATCGACTTGCCCGGCGGGCGCCTGTCCATTGCCTGGGCGGGCCCCGGCGAGCCGGTGCTGATGACTGGCCCGGCGGTACGGGTATACGAAGGACAAGTGCGTCTTTGAACGAGCCAAACCCATGACCGACCGACCTCAGGTTCCAGCCCCGCAGCCCGGCCCAACGCCGGGCGACAGCCTCGAAACGGCAGCGATTGCCGCGTATCTGGAAGCCCACCCGGATTTCTTCGTCGAACACGAAGACCTGCTGGCCACCTTGCGCCTGCCCCACCAACGCGGCGACACCGTGTCTCTGGTGGAACGGCAGATGAAGATCCTGCGCGAACGCAACATCGAGATGCGCCATCGCCTCTCGCAGTTGATGGACGTGGCCCGGGACAATGATCGGCTGTTCGAGAAAACCCGGCGCCTGATCCTCGCGCTGATGGACGCTGCCAGCCTGGAAGAGGTGGTCATCAGCGTCGAAGACAGCCTGCGCCAGGATTTCCAGGTGCCCTTCGTCAGCCTGATCCTGTTCAGCGACAACTCCTTGCCGGTGGGCCGCTGGGTGCCAACCGCCGACGCCCAGGCAGCCATCGGCGGCCTGTTGGCCGAAGGCAAGACCGTCAGCGGCAGCCTGCGCGAGCATGAGCTGGACTTCCTGTTCGGCGAAGAGCAGCGCAAGCAGATCGGCTCCACCGCCGTGGTCGCCCTCAGCCACTTGGGCCTGCACGGCGTGCTGGCCATCGCCAGCCGCGATCCGCAGCACTATAAAAGCTCAGTGGGCACGTTGTTCCTCAGCTACATCGCCGAAGTCCTGGGCCGCATCGTGCCCCGTCTGAACAACGCCTTGCGCTCGGTACGCTAAACATGGAACGACAACTGGACGCCTACTGCGCGCACCTGCGCAGTGAGCGCCAGGTGTCACCCCACACGCTTGAGGCCTACCGGCGCGATCTCGATAAAGTCCTGGCCCACTGCCAAAAGCAAGGCATCGGCAGTTGGGCGGCACTGGACATCCAGCGCCTGCGGGGCGTGATCGCCCGCCTGCATGCCCAGGGCCAGTCTTCGCGCAGCCTGGCGCGCCTGCTGTCAGCGGTGCGCGGGCTCTATCGCTACCTCAACCGCGAAGGCCTGTGTGACCACGACCCCGCCACGGGCCTGACGCCACCCAAGGGCGAACGACGCCTGCCCAAGACACTCGACACCGACCGCACCCTGCAACTGCTGGAAGGGGCGGTGGAGGATGACTTCCTGGCCCATCGCGACCAGGCCATCCTGGAGCTGTTCTACAGCTCGGGCCTGCGCCTGAGTGAACTGACCGGGCTCAACCTGGCCCAGCTCGACCTCGCCGATGGCCTGGTGCAAGTGCTCGGCAAGGGCAGTAAAACCCGCGTGCTGCCGGTAGGGCGCAAGGCCCGGGAAGCCTTGCAACTGTGGCTGGCGCTGCGGGCCCTGAGCAACCCGGTGGACGATGCCGTGTTCGTCAGCCAGAAGGGCCGGCGCCTGGGACCACGAGCCATTCAGTTGCGGGTCAAGGCCGCGGGCGAGCGGGAGCTGGGGCAGAACCTGCACCCGCACATGCTGCGCCACTCCTTCGCCAGCCACTTGCTGGAGTCGTCCCAAGACCTGCGTGCGGTGCAGGAGCTGCTCGGCCACTCGGACATCAAGACCACGCAGATCTACACCCACCTGGACTTCCAACACCTGTCAGCGGTCTATGACAGCGCCCACCCCCGAGCCAAACGCAACAAGAGTGAAGAGCCATGACCATTCAACTCATCACGTTCGACCTGGACGACACCCTCTGGGAAACCGCACCCGTGATCGTCAACGCCGAGGCGGCACTGCGTCAGTGGCTGAGCGAGCATGCGCCGCACTTGGGCGGCGTGCCGGTGGAGCATCTGTGGGCAATTCGCGAGCGCGTGCTGAACGCCGAGCCCGGGCTCAAGCACCGCATCAGCGCACTGCGCCGCAAGGTGCTGTTCCACGCGTTGCATGAGGTGGGCTACGCCGAAGCTCAGGCGGCGCAACTGGCCGAGGCGGCGTTCGAGGTGTTCCTCCACGCGCGCCATCAGTTGCAGGTGTTCCCCGAGGTGCAACCGACCCTGGAGCGGCTGGCCAACCACTTCGCCCTGGGTGTGGTCACTAACGGCAACGCCGACGTGCGACGCCTGGGCCTGGCGGACTACTTCAAGTTCGCCCTGTGCGCCGAGGACATCGGCATCGCCAAGCCCGACGTGCGCTTGTTTCACGAAGCCCTGGAGCGTGGCGAAACCCGCGCCGAACACGCCGTGCACATCGGCGATCACCCGGGTGACGACATCGCCGGGGCGCAGCAGGCTGGGTTGCGGGCCATTTGGTACAACCCGGCGGGCAAAGCCTGGGAGGCCGAGCAACTGCCCGATGCCCAAGTGCGTAGCCTGACCGAATTGCCGGCCCTGCTGGCTCGCTGGAACGCCGTGCGCTAAAACCGCCCGCCCCGACGAGCGCCCATGAAAAAGCCCGCAGCGACGGCGGGCTTTTTCAGCAAGTACGCAGCAAACGCTTAGATAGGTCGGCTGCCGTACTTGTTATCAGGCTTCTTGGGTGGGTCTGCCACCACATTGGCTTCGACTTCCTGCACCTTGCCGCCTTTGGCAAGGAACTCCTCCATGGCGCGTGCCAGAGCATCACGCTCTTTGTTCTTGGCTTCGACGCTGGGCAGCTCATCGACGGAAACGGCCGCCTTGGACTTGCCTTTTGCGGTCGGGACCGGAGCATCACCGCCATCGTCCTCGGCAACGTCTTCAGCCGCCGCTTCGAGGCCTTCTTCGGCCTCGTCTTCGTCACCTACTTCGAGGTCGTCGTTTTCCAGATCATCGTCGCTCATGTTCTACCTCATGACTTGCGAAAAGCAGATTAGTTATAGCCCAGCCTGGCCATCTGTCGAAGGCGGCCGGAAAAAAATCAAGACCCACTGGTAGCCAGGGGTTGCACCTCGTCACCGTGCTTCACGACGAAGGCTTTGCACGCACCACCGTGGCGATGCCGCTCAAGAGAAACACCGTACCAGCCGCCCAGCGCCTGTCGGTCAACCTGCTCTGGCACCACGACCGACCGCCTAGACGTTACCGCTCGCCACCGTTACACACAGGTTCGGCGCGCATTCTAGCGCGCCCACGAAAAAAACAAAGCGCCTAATCTTCCTGCAAAGCTGTAAGCCTTCGGCCGTCTGAAAGCATGCGGTCTGAAGGATATTCGGCCCACCTGGCAATCGACAAACCCCAGACAAAAAAATGCCCGGGCAAGCCGGGCATTTTTTACGCCTTACACAGGCTGCCTATAAGTTGTAGCCACGCTCGTTGTGTTGCGCCAGATCGAGGCCGACAGCCTCTTCCTCTTCGCTCACCCGCAGGCCCATCACCGCATCCAGCACCTTGAGGATCACGTAGGTGACAATACCGGTGTAGACCACGGTAAAGCCCACGCCCTTGCACTGGATCCAGACTTGCGCCGCGATATCCGTCACCGTACCAAAGCCGCCCAGGGCCGGAGCAGCGAATACGCCCGTGAGGATCGCACCGACGATACCGCCGATGCCGTGCACGCCAAAGGCGTCCAGGGAGTCGTCGTAGCCCAGCTTACGCTTGAGACTGGTGGCGCAGAAGAAGCAGATCACACCGGCCACCAGGCCGATCACCAGGGCGCCCATCGGGCCTACGGTGCCCGCGGCCGGGGTGATGGCCACCAGGCCCGCCACCACACCCGAGGCAATGCCCAGGGCGCTTGGCTTACCGTGGGTGATCCACTCGGCGAACATCCAGCCCAGCGCAGCGGCGGCGGTAGCGATTTGCGTCACCAGCATCGCCATGCCAGCCGTGCCGTTGGCGGCGGCGGCGGAGCCGGCATTGAAGCCGAACCAACCGACCCAGAGCATCGCCGCGCCCATCAGGGTGTAGCCCAGGTTGTGCGGGGCCATGGGTGTGGTCGGGAAGCCTTTGCGCTTGCCCAGTACGATGCACGCCACCAGCCCTGCCACACCGGCGTTGATATGCACCACGGTGCCGCCGGCGAAGTCCAACACGCCCCAGTCCCACATCAGGCCGCCGTTGCCGGACCAGACCATGTGCGCAATCGGCGCGTACACCAGGGTGAACCAGATGGCCATGAAGATCAGCATCGCAGAGAACTTCATGCGCTCGGCGAAGGCACCGACAATCAGCGCCGGGGTGATGATGGCGAACGTCATTTGGAAGGTGATGAACACCGCTTCCGGGAACAAGGCCGCCGGCCCAGTGATACTGGCTGGCGTAACGCCCGCCAGGAACGCCTTGCCCAGGCCGCCGAAGAAGGAGTTGAAGTTGACGACGCCCGCTTCCATGCCGGTGGTGTCGAAGGCAATGCTGTAGCCGTAGACAACCCACAGGATGCTAATCAGGCCGGTAATGGCGAAGCACTGCATCAGTACAGACAGGATGTTTTTCGAGCGGACCATACCGCCGTAGAACAGCGCCAGGCCGGGAATGGTCATGAACAGCACCAGGGCTGTGGAGGTCAGCATCCAGGCGGTATCGCCGGAGTTGAGGACTGGAGCCGCCACTTCGTCTGCCGCCATAGCCAGGCTGGGCATTACGAGGGACAACAGGGCTCCAAGCCCTGCGAATGTGCGCAGAGTCATAGTGTTTCTCCTGGGGCGTTGGGTTTGGCGGCTTAGATTGCGTCGGTATCGGTTTCGCCGGTACGGATGCGAATAGCCTGTTCCAGATTGACCACGAAGATCTTGCCGTCACCGATCTTGCCGGTGTTGGCTGCCTTGGTTATCGCCTCGATAACCCGATCAAGATCCTTGTCGTCAATGGCGACATCAATCTTCACCTTAGGCAGGAAATCGACCACGTATTCCGCGCCGCGATACAGCTCGGTGTGGCCTTTCTGCCGACCGAAGCCTTTGACCTCAGTAACGGTAATGCCCTGCACGCCGATCTCGGACAGCGACTCGCGTACGTCGTCCAACTTGAACGGCTTGATGATGGCAGTGACTAGCTTCATGAAAACTCTCTCCCGAATTGGTGGACTTGCCCCAGGAAAACAAACCCGGCTCAAGTCTAAGCGCAGTGCCTGGCTTTGTAACGCATCGTCGGCCCGACTCAGCCATCCCGGCGCACTGCGTTCGTCACAGCGACTGCATCAGTGCATGGGTCATCAGGCACTAAGCAGAAACCTTGCCATCTCTAGAAAAACCCACCATATCAATCGCTTGTCAACGGCCATTGGCCTTTTGCCGCCATCGCCCGCCGGCTTACGCACAAAAACGGTGCAGCCGTGGCGCAACCGATGCGCGATAACCGTGCGGCCGCCCCTGCCCTGGCGGGCAGACACCCCGTGATACACTGCCGGCCATCTGTTCCCAGGACTTTTCCCATGCTCGCGCCCAAAGACCTCCTCGACGCCCTGAGCGGCCACGCTTCCCGTTTGTTCAGCGGCGACACCGCGCTGCCGCGCAATGAAATCGAAAGCCAGTTCAAGGCCCTGCTGCAAAGCGGCTTCAGCAAACTGGACCTGGTCAGCCGGGAAGAATTCGACAGCCAAATGGTCGTCCTGGCCCGTACCCGCGCACGCCTGGAAAGCCTTGAGGCGAAAGTCGCGGAGTTGGAAGCCAAGCTCAACCCGCCCCCGCAGTAACCTCGCCACCACGCCCGTCGCCACCGATGGGCGTGGCCGCCCGATACGTCTTGCAACCCTGTCACCCCCGCCTCGCCTTCACACCTCGACTACCCTTCCCGGACCCGCAGGATGCGGTTCTCTGTGCCCATCAAGGAAGGTTCCATGTCGCTGGCCATCGTCCACAGCCGCGCCCAGGTGGGCGTTGAAGCCCCCGCCGTCACCGTCGAAGTACACCTCGCCAACGGCCTGCCCGCGCTCACCCTGGTGGGCCTGCCGGAAGCCGCCGTGAAGGAAAGCAAGGACCGGGTGCGCAGCGCCATCATCAACTCGGGTTTTCAGTTTCCGGCACGGCGCATCACCTTGAACCTCGCCCCTGCGGACCTGCCCAAGGACGGCGGGCGCTTCGACCTGGCCATCGCCCTGGGCCTGCTCGCTGCCAGCGTGCAGGTGCCCATGCTGGCCATCGAAGAAGTCGAGTTCCTCGGTGAACTGGCCTTGTCCGGTGCCGTGCGCCCCGTGCGCGGTGTACTCCCGGCAGCGTTGGCGGCGCGCCAGGCCGGGCGCGTGCTGGTGGTGCCCCGGGCCAATGCCGAAGAGGCCTGCCTGGCCTCGGGCTTGAAGGTGATCGCGGTAGAACACCTGCTCGAAGTGGTCGCCCACTTCAACGGCCACACGCCCCTGGAGCCGTTCACGTCCAACGGCCTGCTGCTGGCCAACAAACCCTACCCCGACTTGAGCGAAGTGCAGGGCCAAGTGGCCGCCAAGCGGGCCCTGCTGATCGCCGCGGCCGGGGCCCACAACCTACTTTTAAGTGGCCCGCCAGGCACCGGCAAAACCCTATTGGCCAGCCGTTTACCCGGCCTGCTGCCGCCATTGAGCGAGGCCGAAGCCCTGGAAGTCGCAGCCATTCAATCGGTGGCCAGCCTGATGCCGCTACGCCACTGGCCGCAGCGGCCATTCCGCCAGCCCCACCACTCGGCCTCCGGCCCGGCGCTGGTGGGCGGCAGTTCCAAACCCCAGCCCGGGGAAATCACCCTAGCCCACCACGGCGTGTTGTTTCTCGACGAGTTGCCGGAGTTTGACCGCAAGGTCCTGGAGGTTCTACGCGAGCCCCTGGAATCGGGCCATATCGTGATCGCCCGGGCCCGCGACCGGGTGCGTTTCCCGGCGCGGTTCCAACTGGTGGCGGCGATGAACCCTTGCCCTTGCGGCTACCTAGGCGAACCCAGCGGGCGGTGCCGCTGCACGCCGGAGCAGATCCAGCGTTACCGCAACAAGCTCTCGGGGCCGCTGCTCGACCGTATCGACCTGCACCTGACCGTCGCCCGCGAAGCCACCGCCCTCAACCCCACCGCCCAACCCGGCGGCGACACCGCCAGCGCGGCACGCCTTGTCGCCCAAGCCCGCGAGCGCCAGCAACAGCGCCAGGGTTGCGCCAATGCCTTCCTCGACCTGCCGGGGCTGCGCCAGCATTGCCGCTTGGCCCCGGCCGATGAAGCCTGGCTGGAAACCGCGTGCGAACGCCTGACCCTGTCCCTGCGCGCCGCCCACCGTTTGCTCAAGGTTGCCCGCACCTTGGCCGACCTGGAGCAAGCCCCTGGCATTACCCGCGAACACCTGGCCGAGGCCCTGCAATACCGCCCCAGCAACGCCTGAAGGCGTCAGCTCAAATGCTCGACATCCGGTAGCACCATGGCCTGGGCTTCACCCTGTAGAAAGTCGCTCAAGCGCCGCAAACGCTCACCGCCGGGGCGGGTCTTGGGCCACACTAGGTAATAGCCATCGCCGCTGGCGACTGCGGTGGGCCACGGCAGGCTCAAGCGCCCCTGAGCCACGTCCTCGGCCACCATCAGCAGGTCGCCCATGGACACGCCATAACCGCGGGCGGCGGCAATCATGCCCAACTCCAGGGTATCGAACACCTGCCCGCCCTTGAGCGACACCTGCCCCGCCAACCCCATGCGTTCCAGCCAGTTGCGCCAGTCGCGGCGGTCGGGCGTGGGGTGAAGCAACTCGGTGTTGGCCAGGCGCTGCACATCCCAGGGCTGGTCGTTGAGCAAGTTCGGCGCGCCCACCGGGATCAGCTCTTCGGGGAACAGAAAACTCACCTCCCAATCCGGGGGGAAGCTACCGCTGCCCAGCAGCACCGCGCAATCGAACGGTTCGTGGTTGAAGTCCACCGCGTCGATGTCCATCCAGGCGCTGGTCAACTGCACTTCATTGCCGGCCTGCAAGTGGCGAAAACGGCTCAAACGCGCCAGCAACCAGCGCATGGTCAGTGTGGACGGCGCCTTCATGCGCAGGATGTCGTCCTCGGCGCGCAGCACGTTGCACGCCCGCTCCAGGGCGCTGAAACCTTCGCGCACGCCGGGCAGGAGCAGGCGCGCCGCTTCGGTCAGTTGCAGGTTGCGCCCGTTGCGCAAAAACAATCGGCAGGCGAAGTGCTCTTCGAGGGTGCGCACATGGCGGCTGACCGCACTTTGGGTAATGGACAATTCCTGCGCGGCGCGGGTGAACGAACTGTGCCGCGCGGCCGCTTCAAAGGCGCGCAAGGCATAAAGGGGCGGTAGGCGGCGGGGCATCGGGGGGCTCCAAGTAATGAACGGCCAACAGTAGCAAACAAACTCTCAGCATGAGTTTTAATCATGCCACCAATCGTTTTTATCCCTTTGTGCAAATGCCCGTAAGCGCCGAGAATCCTTGGTTTTCTGTCATTGCGAGCAAAAGGGCCAGATGACCATGCAGCATCCAGCACGCACCGAACTCTGGGCCATCCTACGGCTGGCCGGGCCGCTGATTGCCTCGCAGTTGGCGCACATGCTGATGGTGCTCACCGACACCCTGATGATGGCCAAGATCAGCCCCGAAGCATTGGCCGGCGGTGGTTTGGGGGCGGCCACCTATTCCTTCGTGTCGATTTTCTGCATCGGTGTGATCGCTGCCGTCGGCACCCTGGTGGCGATCCGCAAAGGCGCGGGGGACATCGAAGGCGCCGCACGCCTGACCCAGGCCGGCCTGTGGCTGGCGTGGCTGATGGCGCTGGTCGCCGGCCTGGCACTATGGAACCTCAAACCGCTGTTGCTGCTGTTCGGCCAGACCGAAACCAACGTGCTGGCCGCCGGCCAATTTCTGCTGATCCTGCCCTTCGCCCTGCCCGGCTACCTGAGCTTCATGGCCCTACGCGGCTTTACCAGCGCCATCGGCCGCGCCACCCCGGTAATGGTCATCAGCTTGATCGGCACCGTGGCCAACTTCCTGCTCAATTACGCCCTCATCACCGGCATGTTCGGCCTGCCGAAACTGGGCCTGATGGGCATCGGCCTGGTGACTGCGATCGTCGCCAACTGCATGGCCCTGGCGCTGGCCTGGCACATTCGCCGCCACCCAGCGTATGACGCCTACCCGCTGCGCCGGGGCCTGTCGCGACCCAACCGCCAGTACCTGCGCGAACTCTGGCGCCTGGGCCTGCCGATTGGCGGCACCTACGCGGTGGAAGTCGGTTTGTTCGCCTTCGCCGCGCTGTGCATGGGCAGCATGGGCAGTACGCAACTGGGCGCTCACCAGATCGCCATCCAGATCGTCTCCGTGGCGTTCATGGTGCCGGCGGGGCTGTCGTACGCGATCACCATGCGCATCGGCCAGCATTACGGCGCCGGGCAATTGCTGGACGCACGGCTGGCCGGGCGCGTGGGGATCTTGTTCGGCGGCGCGGCGATGCTCGGCTTTGCCATGGTGTTCTGGCTGCTGCCTAACCAACTGGTCGGGTTGTTCCTGGACCACAACGACCCGGCGTTCGCCGAGGTCATCCAACTGGCCGTGAGCCTGCTGGCGGTGGCGGCGTGGTTCGAGCTGTTCGACGGCACGCAAACCATCGCCATGGGCGCCATTCGCGGGCTCAAGGACGCCAAAACCACCTTCCTGGTAGGCCTGGGTTGCTATTGGTTGATTGGCGCACCGGCCGCGTGGTGGATGGCGTTCACCCTCGACTGGGGCCCGACCGGCGTCTGGTGGGGCCTGGCATTGGGGCTGGCGTGCGCGGCGGTGAGCCTGACCCTGGCGTTTGAATGGAAAATGAAACGCATGATCCGCCGCGAGTCGCAGGAAGGGGCGGGGTTGCCAGCGACCTAGTGGAGCGGGCCGGGCGGCGCTCCGCTCGCCCGCGATAGCGGTATTCCTGCCGATAAATATCTAACGACTGTACCGGCCTCATCGCGGGCAAGCCCGCTCCCACAGTGGAACTGTGGTGGGGTTGGGATGTTCATTTCTCCGCTGTGGGAGCGGGCCTGCTCGCGAGGGCGGCCCTGAGTGGCGGTGACGAATTGGTAGGAGTAAGGCCGTTGCCCCCGCAGAGGTGAATTGTCGGGGGGGTTAACCCCTCAACACCGTTTGCCGGTCATGGCCGAGGGTGAGGTAGTCCACCAATTGCGCCAGCGGTACGGGTTTGCTTATCAGGTAGCCCTGCACCTGGTCGCAGCCGTAACCGCGCAGCAGTGCCAGTTGCTGGGGGGTTTCCACGCCTTCGGCGACCACTTCCAGGTGGAGGTTGTGGGCCAGGTTAATCATGGCGTGCACCAGTTTGCGGTTTTCTTCGCGCTCTTCCATGCCGCCGACAAAGCTCTTGTCGATCTTGAGCAGGGCGATGGGCAGGCTGTTGAGATGTACGAACGAGGAAAACCCGGTACCGAAATCATCCAGCGAAAAGCGCACGCCCAGGCGCCCGAGGGCGTCCATGGTTTGCTTGACCAGGTCGCTGCGGCGCATCACGGCCGTCTCGGTCAGCTCGAACTCCAACCATTGCGCGTCCACGCCCCGCTCGGCGATCAAGCGGCTGAGGGTCGGCAGCAACTGGCTGTCCTGGAACTGGCGGAACGACAGGTTGATCGCCATGTGCAGCGGCGCCAGGCCGCGTTCGCGCAGGTCCTGCATGTCCCGCAGGGCGCGGGAGATCACCCAGTAACCCAGGGGCACGATCAAGCCGCTTTGCTCGGCCAGCGGCACGAACTCGCTGGGCGGCAGCAGCCCGCGTTCACTGTGGCGCCAGCGCACCAGGGCTTCGAGGCCGACGATCTGCCCGTCTGCCAGGTTCATCCGTGGCTGGTAATGCAGCTCCAGCTCATCGCGGCGCAAGGCGCGGCGCAGTTCGCTTTCCAGATCGGCGAGGCTGCGGGCGTTGCGGTTGATGCGCTCGTTGAAGATATGAAAGGTGCAACCCTGGGTGCTCTTGGCCTGCTGCATGGCGATATGGGCGTGCCACATCAGCGGGTCGGCGCCAGCCTGGGCGCGGGCATGGGCCATGCCCAGGCTGCACCCGATCAGCAGGCTTTCGCCATCGACCCAATAGGGCTCGGACATCGCCTCGACAATGCGCTCGGCCATCCATTCGGCCCGTTGCGGCGCGCGACGGGTGTCGATCAGCAGGGCGAATTCGTCGCTGCCCAGGCGCGCCACTTGATCGCCCGCCTCCAGCTGGCTCTTGAGCCGCGCCACCACTTGCAGAATCAAGCGGTCGCCGGCCTGGTGGCCGAGGGCATCGTTGGCGTGGCGGAAGTTGTCCAGGTCCAGGTGCCCGAGGGCCAGGCCGCGGCCTTCGTTTTCCGCCAGGCGCGCGGCCAGCAGGGTGTGGAAGCCCTGGCGGTTGGCAATGCCGGTCAACGGGTCTTGTTCGGCCAGGCGTTGCAGGGTGTTTTCCAGCAGGCCGCGCTCGCGCACGTGGCGCAGGCAGCGGCGCAGGGTCTCGGCGTCCAGCGCTACGCGGGTCAGCCAGTCGCTGACGCCATCGGGGATGGTCAGGGGCTCTTGCTCCAGCAGCAGCACGGTGGGCAGATGGCAACTGCCCGGCGCCGGTTGCAGAGCGGGAACGGTCAGTAAGACCGCGGTGCGATCACCCTCGAACAGGCGGCTGACCGATTCCCAGTCCGGCGCGCTGATAAGCACCGCCGCGTCCCCCAGAGGCACCAGACACTCGCGCAACAACGCCGCCCACGTTGGCTCCGGGGCCAATAGCAGCAAACGCACGGGTTCGACAGGCGTGGACAAGCTGGCTCCCTAGACTCTGCATAAAAATGGTGGCGGGGGGCATTATGACGCGCCGATAAACAATGACCAATGGTATTGATTATCAACCGCTATCTTGTACCGCTCTAACTCGCACGTTGTCGCCGTACATTCAGCGCGCATCCTGCGGCAAAGTAGCAAAAGCGGCAAATTTAGATCGAGTGCTACGTCACAAGTCGCACAGAGGCCGCAGAATCTTTCCAGCCTGTTAAAATGCCCGCCCATTTCGCAAGCGACCCCCCTTTTCGTCATGTCCCGACTCAATCCCCGGCAGCAAGAAGCCGTGAACTACGTCGGCGGCCCTCTTTTGGTGCTCGCCGGCGCAGGCTCCGGCAAAACCAGCGTTATCACGCGCAAAATCGCCCACCTGATCCAGAACTGCGGCATCCGTGCCCAGTACATCGTCGCCATGACCTTCACCAACAAGGCCGCGCGGGAGATGAAAGAGCGGGTCGGCACCCTGCTCAAGGGCGGCGAGGGCCGTGGCCTGACCGTGTGCACCTTCCACAACCTGGGCCTGAACATCATCCGCAAGGAACACGCGCGGCTGGGCTACAAACCCGGTTTCTCGATTTTCGACGAAACCGACGTCAAGTCCCTGATGACCGACATCATGCAAAAGGAATACTCGGGCGACGACGGCGTCGACGAGATCAAGAACATGATCGGCTCCTGGAAAAACGACTTGATCCTGCCCCCCGAGGCCCTGGAAAACGCGCGCAACCCCAAGGAACAGACCGCCGCCATCGTCTACACCCACTACCAGCGCACGCTCAAGGCGTTCAACGCGGTGGACTTCGACGACCTGATCCTGCTGCCGGTCAAGCTGTTCCAGGAACACGCCGACATCCTCGAAAAGTGGCAGAACAAGGTGCGCTACCTGCTGGTGGACGAGTACCAGGACACCAACGCCAGCCAATACCTGCTGGTGAAACTGCTGATCGGCAAGCGCAACCAGTTCACCGTGGTCGGCGACGACGACCAGTCGATCTACGCCTGGCGCGGCGCCCGCCCGGAAAACCTGATGTTGCTCAAGGACGACTACCCGTCCCTGAAAGTGGTGATGCTGGAGCAGAACTACCGCTCCACCAGCCGCATCCTGCGCTGCGCCAACGTGCTGATCTCGAACAACCCCCACGAGTTTGAAAAACAACTGTGGAGCGACATGGGCCACGGCGACGAAATCCGCGTGATCCGCTGCCGCAACGAAGACGCCGAAGCCGAGCGCGTAGCCGTCGAACTGCTGACCCTGCACCTGCGCACCGACCGCCCCTACAGCGATTTCGCCATCCTGTACCGCGGCAACTACCAGGCTAAGCTGATCGAGCTGAAGTTGCAGCACCACCAGATCCCGTATCGTCTGTCGGGGGGCAACAGCTTTTTCGGACGCCAGGAAGTGAAAGACCTGATGGCGTACTTCCGCCTATTGGTCAATCCGGACGACGACAACGCCTTTTTGCGGGTGATTAACGTGCCGCGCCGGGAAATCGGCTCGACCACCCTGGAAAAACTCGGCAACTACGCCACCGAACGCAAAATCTCGATGTACGCCGCCACCGACGAAATCGGCCTGGGCGAGCACCTGGACTCGCGCTTCACCGATCGCCTGGGACGCTTCAAGCGTTTTATGGACAAGGTGCGCGAGCAGTGCGCCGGCGAAGACCCCATCTCGGCCCTGCGCAGCATGGTCATGGACATCGACTACGAGAACTGGCTACGCACCAACAGCTCCAGCGACAAAGCCGCGGACTACCGCATGAGCAACGTCTGGTTCCTGATCGAAGCCCTGAAGAACACCCTGGAAAAAGACGAAGATGGCGAAATGACCATCGAAGAAGCCATCGGCAAACTGGTGTTGCGCGATATGCTCGAACGTCAGCAGGAAGAAGAAGAAAACGCCGAAGGCGTGCAGATGATGACCTTGCATGCCTCCAAAGGCCTGGAGTTTCCCTACGTCTTCATCATGGGCATGGAGGAGGAAATCCTCCCCCACCGCTCCAGCATCGAAGCCGACACCATCGAAGAGGAACGCCGCCTGGCCTACGTGGGCATTACCCGCGCGCGCCAGACCCTGGCATTCACCTTCGCCGCCAAGCGTAAGCAGTACGGCGAGATCATCGATTGCGCGCCCAGCCGCTTCCTCGATGAACTGCCGCCGGACGACCTGGCCTGGGAAGGCAACGACGACACCCCCACCGAAGTCAAAGCCGTTCGCGGCAATACCGCATTGGCGGATATACGCGCGATGTTAAAGCGCTAGAATCGCCCACTTTTTCACCAGCCCTGGACGCACACGGCGTCATTAGAGGAAAGCTTCATGGAAGCACTGCACAAGAAAATCCGCGAAGAAGGCATCGTGCTTTCCGATCAGGTCCTGAAGGTGGATGCCTTTTTGAACCACCAGATCGACCCGGCGCTGATGAAGATGATCGGCGACGAATTCGCCGCGTTGTTCAAGGATTCAGGCATCACCAAGATCGTCACCATCGAAGCCTCGGGCATCGCACCGGCGATCATGACCGGCCTGAACCTGGGCGTGCCGGTGATTTTCGCCCGCAAGCACCAGTCCCTGACCCTGACCGAAAACCTGCTGTCGGCGACCGTGTACTCGTTCACCAAGCAAGTGGAAAGCACCGTGGCGATCTCCCCGCGCCACCTGACCAGCAGCGACCGCGTGCTGGTCATCGATGACTTCCTGGCCAACGGCAAGGCGTCCCAGGCGCTGATTTCCATCATCAAACAGGCCGGCGCCACCGTGGCCGGCCTGGGCATCGTGATCGAAAAATCGTTCCAGGGCGGCCGCGCCGAACTGGACGCCCAAGGCTACCGCGTGGAATCCCTGGCCCGGGTCAAATCCCTGGCCGGTGGTGTGGTGACCTTTCTCTAAGCAGCGGTAGCAACAACGTCGCTGCGGTGTACAAGACGCCTGTGGGGCTCGCCCGCGATTGCGGTGTATCAGCCACCCGATGTGCCGGCTGACAAACCGCTTCGCGGGCAAGCTTGCTCCCACAGGCTTGAGGTCAGGGCTGCGCGGTGCCCCGCGCCGTCGCCTGCAACCCCGCCAGCAGCAAGCGCTGGTACAGCTCTTCCTTGAAGCCCTGGGGCTTGAGCAGTTCCATGCGTTCCAAGTGGCGCGGGAAACGCTCCGGCTCCGGTGCATCCAGGGCAGCCTTGCCCAACTCCAGCATCTCGCTGAGCTTGAACTTGCTCTTGAGCCAGTTCAGCGCCCGCAGCAAATCCTGCTCCTCGCCAGTGAAATCCGTCCCCAAGGGGTACTCGGGAAACAGCCGTGCGTGGCGTGCGCCGATCGCTTCCAGGCGTTGCGGGCTGTTGTCGGTGAACCTGGGGTTGAGGCGAAAACCCTTCTGCAGCTTGCCAGCCTGTTGCGCCTGCTCGATCAAATCCTGCTGGAACCGCGAATCGGTGATGTTGAGCAGCGCTTCGATCACCTGGGCGTCGGTTTTGCCGCGCAGGTCGGCGATGCCGTACTCGGTCACCACCACGTCGCGCAAGTGCCGTGGAATGGTGCAATGGCCGTACTCCCAGAGGATGTTGGAACTGACCTCGCCGCCCGCCTCGCGCCAACTGCGCAGGATCAAGATCGAGCGCGCGCCTTCCAGCGCATGGCCCTGGGCCACGAAGTTGTATTGCCCGCCTACGCCGCTGAGCACCCGGCCGTCCTCCAACTGATCGGCCACCCCGGCGCCCAGCAGGGTCACGGTGAACGCGCTGTTGATAAACCGCGCATCCAGGCGCTGCAAGCGCTTAAGTGGCTCCTGGCCATACAACTCGTTGATGTAGCTGATGGCGGTCATGTTGAATTCGCCGCGCTTGGCCTGGGGCAACTCGCGCACGCGCTCGTAGAAAGTGCGCGGGCCGAGAAAGAACCCGCCGTGCACCGAGACGCCATCGGCCTGCGCCGCTTCGTCCAGGGTGCCGGCGTTGGCCTGGGCTTGGCGGGCCTCGTCCGGGTAGACCTTGCGCCGCACGATGCCGGCGTCCACCAGCACCAGCAAGCCGTTGACGAACATTTCGCTGCAACCGTAAAGGCCCTTGGCGAAGGGTTCGACGCCGCCTTCGCGGTCGATCAGCGCCTGCCACGGCGCCAGGTCCATCTCTGCCAACAAGGCGCGATAGCCTTCGCTATCGGCCTGGCGCGCCAACAACGCGGCGGTCAGCGCATCGCCCATGGAGCCAATGCCGATCTGCAAGGTGCCGCCGTCGCGCACCAGGGTGCTGGCGTGCAGGCCAATGAAGTGATCCTGCAAAACCACTGGCATATTCGGCGTGGAAAACAGCGTGGTGCGGTCATCGCTGTCGATCAGGAAATCGAACGCCTGGGCGTCGATTTCCGAGTCCCCTGGCATGAACGGCAGGTCAGCGTGAACCTGGCCGAGCATGAGGATGGTTTCCCCCGCGGCACGGCGCTTGGCGATCATCGGCAGCAAGTCGAGGGTGATGTCCGGGTTGCAGCTCAAACTCAAGCGCTCCGGCTGCCCCGGGTCGCGGGCCACCATTTGGGCCACCAGGTTGAGCCCGGCCGCGTTGATATCCCGCGCGGCGTGGCTGTAGTTGCTGCTGACGTAGTCGCGCTGGGCCGGGGCGCTGTGGAGCAGGCTGCCGGGCTGCATGAAAAATTGCTGCACGCGGATATTGGCGGGCAGGCTGTCGCGGCGCAGGTCGGCAAGGTAGTCCAGCTCCGGGTAATCGCCGAATACCCGCTCCACAAACGGCTCCAGAAACCGCCGTTGCAAGCCATCGCCCAGGGCCGGGCGGCCGAGGCTCAGGGCGGTGTAGATCGTCAAGCGGCGCTCAGGCAACTGGGCGATGCGCCGGTACAGGGCGTTGACGAACCCGTTGGGCTTGCCCAACCCGAGGGGTAAGCCCAGGTGGATATGCGCGGGCAAACGGGCGAGTACATCGTCGACCCCGCGCTCGATTGAACAGGACTGCACCATCTACTCCTCCCGACCATTCCATGAATTGAGGTGAGCCCGAGCTTGCCGGGTCTTGGCGCCGATGACCAGCCTCCTGGCCAAATCGCAGGCACAAAAAAGCCGCTCGTAAGCGGCTTTTTCGCGGTAGATGGCTGCCTGTTAGAGGCCAGACATCTTCTTGATGGCGCCCTTGAGCTCGTCATCGGAGCAATCGGAGCAGGTGCCTTTAGGTGGCATCGCGTTGATCCCGGTGATGGCCTTGGCCAGGATGCCGTCGAGGCCGCCCTGGTGATCGGCACGTTCTTTCCAGGCTGCGGTGTCACCCACTTTCGGTGCGCCCAGCAGGCCCGTGCCGTGGCACGCGTTGCAGTGCTTGGCAACGATGTCATCGGCTGTTCTTGCACCACCGCCGCCAGCCGAGGCTGCGACTTCCATCCCTTTGCACTCTTTGCCCTGGACGCAGACCTGGCCAACCGGCTCAAGGCGCTTGGCAATATCGTCATTGGTCGCAGCTTGAGCGCTGACTGCCCAAAGGGCCAATACGGTTGCTGGTACAGCCAGCATTTTCATAATTAGGTTCACACGTACACCCTCAATGGTGGCTAGTCACGCCCACGGCCACGGTTTCGCGGGCGGGCGAAAGTATAACGGTTGTCCCGCCACACTGAAACAACCCTAAAGTCGAAGGGGAGATTAAGCGCAGCGATGTACAGCTTCGGGCACCTCTGCAAGCCTTGCAGGACGCCTCTTTTCTTAGAAGTTCGCGGGCGTGGCTGCGCTGATTAGTCGCGCCGGCGCATCGAACGGGTTGCGAAAACGATGGGGCTTGGTGCTTTCAAAGTAGTAGCTGTCGCCGGCTTCGAGGATAAAAGTCTCAAGCCCCACCACCAGTTCAAGCCGTCCTTCGAGCAGAATCCCGGTTTCCTCGCCTTCGTGGACGAGCATTTCTTCACCCGTATCGGCACCCGGCGGGTAAATCTCACTGAGAAACGCGATGGCACGGCTCGGATGGGCCTTGCCCACCAGCTTCATGGTCACGGCGCCATCGGAAATATCGATCAGTTCGTTGGCTTTATAAACAACCTGGGTCGGTTTCTCCTGCAGGATTTCTTCGGAGAAGAACTCGACCATGGACATGGGAATGCCGCCCAGCACCTTGCGCAAGGAGCTGATGGAGGGGCTGACACTGTTTTTCTCGATCATCGAAATGGTGCTATTGGTGACGCCCGCCCGTTTGGCGAGCTCACGCTGCGAAAGACCTTTCAGTTTACGGATGGATTGCAGTCGTTCACCGACGTCCAATGCATTAGCCTCCCAGGATTCAGGTTGTATGAATAATGAGCGGTATCATGGCGACAGCGTTCAGTATTTACAACACTTGGGGCGCAATCCACCCGGGCCGTTCGGCAGTGCCGCGGCCCACTCACCGCTAGCTACCGCTATAGAGCCTTGGCACGCGGCGCAGGTTGCAGAAGATCTGGTAGGGAATGGTGCCGGCAGCGGCCGCGACGTCGCTGGCGAGGATGTGCTTGCCCCACAGCTCCACCGGTGAGCCGAGGCCCGCCTGGGGTACATCGGTCAGGTCGATGCACAGCATGTCCATCGACACCCGGCCCAGCAATTGGCTGCGCTGGCCGGCCACCAGCACCGGGGTACCGGTCGGCGCCTGGCGCGGGTAACCATCGGCATAGCCCATGGCGACCACGCCGATGCGCATCGGCCGCGGCGCGATGAACTGCGCGCCATAACCCACCGGCTCACCGGCCGGCAGTTCGCGCACGCAAATCACCTTCGATTCCAGGCTCATCACCGGTTGCAGGCGCGCGGCCAATGCCTGCTGCTGCTCGAAAGGCGTGGCGCCGTACAGCATGATGCCCGGGCGCACCCAGTCGCTGGGGATGTTCGGCCAGCCCAGCACCGCCGGCGAGTTGCGCAGGCTGATCTGCGCCGACAGGCCCTCGCGGGCCGCCTCGAACACTTCGACTTGCCGGGCACTGGCGGCGCTGTCCAGTTCATCAGCGCGGGCGAAATGGCTCATCAGCACGATTTTCGCCACTTTGCCGCTGGCTAGCAGCCGTTGGTAAGCGTTCTGGTAGTCGTCGGGGTGCAAGCCCACGCGGTGCATGCCGGAATCGAGCTTGAGCCAGATATTCAGCGGCTTGGCCACCGACGCCTGCTCAATCGCCTCCAGTTGCCACAGTGAATGCACCACGCACCAAAAGTCGTGTTCGACGATCAGTGCCAACTCGTCAGCCTCGAAAAAACCTTCCAGCAGCAGCACCGGCGCACGGATGCCCGCGGCCCGCAGTTCCAGGGCTTCCTCGATGCAGGCAACGGCGAAACCGTCCGCCTCGCCCTCCAAGGCTTGGGCGCAGCGCACCGCACCATGGCCATAGGCGTCAGCCTTGATGACGGCCAGTGCCTTGGCGCCCGTCACTTCGCGGGCCAGTTGGTAATTGTGACGCAGGGCTTGGAGGTCGATCAGGGCACGGGCAGGGCGCATGGCGGCAGGCTTCTAGGCAGACATGGGAAATAAAAAGCGGTGCGAGCCGCAGGCCTGGGCCTGCGACAGCACCGCAAGAGGGATCGTTGTTACGGCAAAGCGGCCACGACCGACAACTCGATCAGGATGCGCGGCTCGCACAGGTTGGCTTCCACCGTGGCCCGGGCAGGTGCCACGCCTTTGGGCAGCCACTTGTCCCACACCGCGTTCATGCCGGCGAAATCGGCGACGTGCTTCAGGTAGATGGTCACCGACAACAGGCGGTTCTTGTCGGTCCCGGCCAGGTCCAGCAAACGCTCGAGGTTGCCCAGCACTTCACGGGTCTGTTGCTCGATCCCGCTATCCAGGTCGTCGGCCACTTGCCCGGCCAGGTACACCGTGCCGTTGTGAACGACGATCTGGCTCATGCGCTCATTGGTGAGCTGGCGCTGGATTGACATGGGGTGTCGCCTCCTGGTGATTGCCGTAACGGGAAATATCGAGGCCTTCGGCGCTGATCTGCGGGGTTTTCTTCGCCATCAGATCGGCCAACAGGCGACCAGAGCCACAGGCCATGGTCCAGCCGAGTGTACCGTGTCCGGTGTTCAGGAACAGGTTGCGAAACGGCGTGGCGCCCACAATCGGCGTGCCGTCCGGGGTGGTGGGGCGCAGGCCGGTCCAGAAACTGGCTTGGGCCAGGTCGCCGCCCTGGGGGTAGAGGTCGTTGACGATCATCTCCAGGGTTTCGCGCCGGCGCGGGTTGAGCGACAGGTCGAAACCGGCGATCTCGGCCATGCCGCCCACGCGGATGCGGTTGTCGAAACGGGTGATGGCGACCTTGTAGGTTTCGTCGAGGATGGTCGAGGTCGGTGCCATCGCCGGGTTTGTGATCGGCACGGTCAGGGAGTAACCCTTGAGTGGATACACCGGGGCCTTGATGCCCAGGGGCTTGAGCAGTTGCGGCGAATAGCTGCCCAGGGCCAGCACGTAGCGGTCGGCGGTTTCCAGCTTGCCGTCGATCCACACGCCGTTGATGCGGTCGCCCGCGTGGTCCAGGCTCTGGATGTCCTGGCCAAAGCGGAATTCCACCCCCAGCTTCACAGCCATTTCCGCTAGGCGCGTGGTGAAGATCTGGCAGTCGCCGGTCTGATCGTTGGGCAGGCGCAGAGCGCCGGCGAGGATATCGGTAACGCTGGCCAGGGCCGGCTCCACGCGGGCGATGCCTTCACGGTCGAGCAGCTCGAACGGCACGCCGGACTCTTGCAGCACGGCAATATCCTTGGCCGCGCCGTCGAGCTGGGCCTGGGTGCGGAACAACTGGGTCGTGCCCAGGCTGCGGCCTTCATAGGCAATGCCGGTTTCGGCGCGCAATTCGTCGAGGCAATCGCGGCTGTACTCGGACAGGCGCACCATGCGCTCTTTGTTCACCGCATAGCGGTTGGCCGTGCAGTTGCGCAGCATCTGCGCCATCCACAGGTATTGGCCGATATCGGCGGTGGCCTTGATGGCCAGCGGCGCGTGGCGTTGCAGCAGCCACTTGATGGCCTTGAGCGGCACGCCCGGCGCGGCCCAGGGCGAGGCATAGCCCGGCGAGACCTGGCCGGCGTTGGCGAAGCTGGTTTCCATGGCAGCGGCGGGCTGGCGATCGACGACCACCACTTCAAAACCGGCCCGCGCCAAATAGTAGGCACTGGCCGTACCGATGACGCCGCTACCCAAGACCAGAACGCGCATTTTCGTATCCCTCATCGCGGCGAGCCGCTGACGTTTGTTATTCGAGCAAAGTTGCGGGCAGTGTAAGAAAGATCCGCCAGTGCTTTTCACTATATAAGCGCCTATATTTGGCGAGAATTCTCGGCAAAAACCCTTTTCACGGAGGCGCATCGCCTATGCGTACCAACACCCAGACCAAGCGCGAGCTGGACAAGATCGACCGCAACATCCTGCGCATCCTGCAAGCGGACGGGCGCATCTCGTTCACCGAGTTGGGAGAGAAGGTCGGTTTGTCGACAACGCCCTGCACCGAGCGGGTCCGGCGCCTGGAGCGCGAAGGCATCATCATGGGCTACAACGCCCGGCTCAACCCGCAGCACCTGAAGGGCAGCCTGCTGGTGTTTGTCGAGATCAGCCTCGACTACAAATCTGGCGATACCTTCGACGAATTCCGACGCGCCGTGCTGAAGTTGCCCCATGTACTGGAGTGCCACCTGGTGTCGGGGGATTTCGACTATCTGGTCAAGGCGCGGATTTCCGAGATGGCCTCGTACCGCAAGCTGCTGGGCGACATCCTCCTCAAGCTGCCCCACGTGCGCGAATCCAAGAGCTACATCGTGATGGAAGAAGTCAAAGAGAGCCTGAGCCTACCGATTGCCGATTGAGCCGAGCTCGCCCGCGACCACAGAGGAAAAGTGAAAATCCCACCCCACACCACAGCTCAACTGTAGGAGCGGGCCCTGCCCGCGATGGCGCCGGTACAGCCGATAGATGGATACCGTCAACCCACCAACACCGCGCTAAACCAACACCTGCCGCGTACTGGCCATGTACTCGTGGATCTGCTTTTCAACCCGCGGGTGGATCAGTTCCACCGGGCGGCGGCCGTTGGGGCATGGCAGGGTGGCGGTGGTGCCAAACAAGCGGCAGATCAGCGGGCGTTCGTCGTACACCGTGCAACCGTGGGGGCCCAGGTGTACGCAGTTGAGCTCGTCCATGGCCGCGTCCTGCTCGGCGGCGGTCTTGCGCGGCAGGCGCGCCATTTCCTCCGGCGAGGTGGTCACCGGCCCACAGCAGTCGTGGCAACCGGGGACGCACTCGAACGAGGGAATCTGCTGGCGCAGGTAGCGGACTTTCTGACTGTTGCAGCTCATGCAAGCGCGACCTGAAAAACGAGAAGGCCCGGATTTTGCCTTAAAACCCCCGGCGCAGACAGCGCGGGCCGACCAGTGTTGCCGCCCGCGAAAGGTCCGGCTTATGCTCCGTAAAATTTTTTAAACACAATAATCAGGATTACGCACATGAATGCCCGTGCACACTCACCTGTTCCCGCCCAACACACCGCTTCTTATTACGCCGCCAGCAGCCTGCCCCAGCCCGACCACCCGGCGCTCACGGGCGAGCAGGTGGCGGACGTGTGCGTGGTTGGCGGTGGGTTCTCCGGGCTCAACACCGCCATCGAGCTGGCGCAGCGCGGGTTCAGCGTGGTGCTGCTGGAGGCGCGCAAGATCGGCTGGGGCGCCAGCGGGCGCAATGGCGGGCAGTTGATCCGCGGCGTGGGGCATGGCCTCGACCAGTTCGCCAACGTGATCGGCAACGACGGCGTGCGCCAAATGAAACTCATGGGCCTGGAGGCCGTGGAAATCGTGCGCCAGCGGGTGGAGCGCTTCCAGATCGACTGCGACCTGACCTGGGGCTACTGCGACCTGGCCAACAAACCCGGCGACCTGGAAGGCTTCGCCGAAGACGCCGCCGAACTGCGCAGCCTGGGCTATCGCCACGAAACGCGGCTGTTGCAGGCCAACGAGATGCACAGCGTGGTGGGCTCCGAACGCTACGTCGGCGGCTTGATCGACATGGGTTCGGGGCACTTGCACCCGCTCAACCTGGCGCTGGGTGAAGCAATGGTGGCGCAACAACTGGGGGTGCGGCTATTCGAGCAATCGGCGGTCACCCGCATCGATTACGGCCCGCAGGTGCGCGTGCACACTGCCCAAGGCACGGTGCGCGCCAACACCCTGGTGCTGGGCTGCAACGCCTACCTCAACGACCTCAACCCGCACCTAAGCGGCAAAGTGCTAGCAGCCGGCAGCTACATCATCGCCACCGAGCCCTTGAGCGCGGAACAGGCCCACGCCTTGCTGCCGCAAAACATGGCGGTGTGCGATCAACGGGTGGCACTGGACTACTACCGCCTCTCGGCCGACCGGCGCCTGCTGTTCGGCGGTGCCTGCCACTATTCGGGCCGCGACCCGCAGGACATCGGCGCCTACATGCGGCCGAAAATGCTTGAAGTGTTCCCCCACCTGGCCGGGGTGAAGATCGACTACCAGTGGGGCGGCATGATCGGCATCGGCGCCAATCGCCTGCCGCAGATCGGCCGCCTCGCCGAGCAACCCAATGTGTATTACGCCCAGGCCTATTCCGGCCACGGCCTCAACGCCACACACCTGGCCGGCAAGCTCCTGGGCGAAGCCATCAGCGGCCAGCAGGGCGGCGGTTTCGACCTGTTCGCCAAGGTGCCCCACATGACCTTCCCCGGCGGCAAACACTTGCGCTCGCCGCTGCTGGCGCTGGGCATGTTGTGGCACCGGCTTAAAGAGCGGTTTTGATAGACGGTTGAGCCTGCGGGGTGGCGATCCCACGCTCGGGGGCTCAGGCACCTCGGCGGCGCCATCGCGGGCAAGGCCCGCTCCCACAGGGTTCAGGATTGAAATCACACCCGCCAAAACGGTTTCAACCCTTCCTCACGCGCCTGTTCGCGGCTCAGGCCGACGTCGCGCAGTTGTTCGGCGCTCAGTTCCAGCAGGGCCTTGCGGGTGTTCAGGCGATGCCACAACAGCCCCCAGCGGCCGAGGCCGAGCGGCGCGTTGCGCAGTGCGCCGGCACGCGCGCCGGTGTTCCGTGCTGCCGCCAGCTCCTGACTGTGTAGCGCCAGCCGCACATCGCTTAAACCATTCATGGTGATTGCTCCTGTTTACTTGGGTAGCGAGAGCTTTCATGATGCGCGGGCGGCGAAAATCGATACAGATTCAACCGCCGCCTATTATCTCCATACAGTTTTCCCGCTTTGCCCACTGAATCCCCCGTTTTCGGCCCATCTGTACGGGTCGCCGAAGCAGACACACCGGAGCCGCCATGACCCTCTACGTGAATCTCGCCGAACTGCTGGGCACCCGCATCGAGCAGGGCTTCTACCGCCCCGGCGACCGCTTGCCCTCGGTGCGGGCCCTGAGCGCGGAACACGGGGTCAGCCTGAGCACGGTGCAGCAGGCCTATCGCATGCTCGAAGACAGCGGCCTGGCCACGCCCAAGCCCAAGTCCGGCTATTTCGTGCCGGTGGGCCGCGAGCTACCGGAGCTGCCCGCCGTGGGCCGCCCGGCGCAGCGGCCGGTGGATATTTCGCAGTGGGACCAGGTGCTGGAACTGGTGCGCGCCGTGCCGCGCAAGGACGTCATACAGATGGGCCGGGGCATGCCGGACGTGATGACACCCACCCTGCAACCCCTGCTGCGGGGCCTGGCGCGCATCAGCCGGCGCCAGGACATGCCCGGCCTGTATTACGACAACATCTGCGGCACCCTGGAGCTGCGCGAGCAGATTGCGCGCCTGATGCTCGACTCCGGCTGCCAGCTCGGCGCCCAGGACCTGGTCATCACCACCGGGTGCCATGAGGCGCTGTCCACCAGCATCCGCGCCATCTGCGAGCCGGGGGATATCGTCGCCGTCGACTCGCCGAGCTTTCACGGCGCCATGCAAACCCTCAAGGGTTTGGGCATGAAGGCCCTGGAGATCCCCACCGACCCGCTCACCGGTATCAGCCTCGAAGCCTTGGAGCTGGCCCTGGAGCAGTGGCCGGTCAAGGCCATACAGTTGACCCCCAACTGCAATAACCCGCTGGGCTACATCATGCCCGAGTCGCGCAAACGCGCCCTGCTGACCCTGGCGCAACGCTTTGACGTGGCGATCATCGAAGACGATGTGTATGGCGAATTGGCCTACACCTACCCGCGCCCGCGCACCATCAAATCCTTCGACGAAGACGGCCGCGTGTTGCTGTGCAGTTCGTTTTCCAAGACCCTCGCCCCCGGGTTGCGCATTGGCTGGGTAGCACCCGGGCGTTACCTGGAGCGGGTGCTGCACATGAAATACATCAGCACCGGCTCCACCGCGCCGCAGCCGCAGATCGCCATTGCCGAATTCCTCAAGGGCGGGCATTTCGAGCCCCATTTGCGGCGCATGCGCACGCAGTACCAGCGCAACCGCGACCAGATGCTCGACTGGGTCAGCCGCTATTTCCCCGCTGGCACCCGCGCCAGCCGCCCTCAGGGCAGCTTCATGCTGTGGGTTGAGCTGCCGGACAACTTCGACGCCCTCAAGCTCAACCGCGTGCTACTGGAGCAAGGCGTGCAGATCGCCGTGGGCAGCATTTTTTCGGCCTCGGGCAAGTACCGCAATTGTCTGCGGATGAACTACGCTGCCAAGCCGACGGCAGAGATTGAAGAAGCGGTACGCAAAGTCGGCGCGGCGGCGGCCCGGTTGTTGGCCGAAACCCAAGGCACCACGGACTTTTAACCGCTGGTTGGCGTCGAAAAACAACATTCCACGCCGCGCTCAGAGGCCACTCCTTGAAACTCACCCAGGCCCTGCCCTTTTTCCTGCTGTTGGCCACCAGCGGTTGCGCCAGCCTCGACGTGCCGCGCGAACCGAGCCAGGCCCTGCCCGCCCAGGGCTCGGCGTTCGGCCGCTCGATCCAGGCCCAGGCCGCGCCGCACCAGGGCCGCTCGGGGTTTCGCTTGCTGTCCAACAGCAGCGAGGCGTTCATGGCCCGCGCCGAGCTGATCCGCAACGCCCAAAGCAGCCTGGATTTGCAGTACTACATCGTGCACGACGGCATCAGTACGCGGATGCTCGTCGAAGAGTTGCTCAAGGCCGCCGACCGTGGCGTGCGCGTGCGCATCCTGCTGGACGACACCACCAGCGATGGCCTGGACCAGATCATCGCCACCCTCGCCGCCCACCCACAAATCCAGATCCGCCTCTTCAACCCGCTGCACCTGGGGCGCAGCACCGGCGTCACGCGGGCCATGGGGCGGCTGTTCAACCTGTCGCTGCAACACCGGCGCATGCACAACAAGCTGTGGCTGGCCGACAACGCGGCGGCGATTGTCGGCGGGCGCAACCTGGGCGACGAATACTTCGACGCCGAACCCAACCTGAACTTCACCGACATCGACATGCTCAGCGTCGGGCCGGTGGCCGAGCAGTTGGGCCACAGCTTCGACCAGTACTGGAACAGCGCCCTGAGCAAACCCATCGATGAGTTCCTCTCGCAGCCTTCGGCCAAGGACCTGGCCAAGACCCGCGCGCAGCTCGAAGCCTCCCTGGAGCAGAACCGGCGCGAGAACCACGCGCTGTTCCAGCAACTGATGAGCTATCGCACCGAGCCGCGCCTGGACCTCTGGCGCAAGGAATTGATTTGGGCCTGGAACCAGGCGCTGTGGGATGCGCCGAGCAAAGTCCTGGCCCGAGGCGAGCCCGACCCGCAGCTGCTGCTGACCACGCAGATGGCGCCGCAGCTGCAAGGGGTGAGCCAGGAGTTGATCCTGATTTCCGCCTACTTCGTGCCAGGCCAACCGGGGCTGTTGTACCTCACCGGGCGCGCCGATGCGGGGGTCGCGGTGAGCCTATTGACCAACTCCCTGGAAGCCACCGACGTGCCGGCGGTGCACGGCGGCTACACGCCCTACCGCAAGGCCCTGCTGGAGCACGGCGTGCGCCTGTTCGAGCTGCGCCGCCAACCCGGCGCCACCGGCGGCAGCGGCCCGCGCCTGTTCAGCGGCGCTTCGCGCCAGGGCTCGGATTCGAGCCTGCACAGCAAGGCGATGATCTTCGACCGCCGCTACGCCTTTATCGGCTCGTTCAACTTCGACCCGCGCTCGGTGCTGTGGAATACCGAAGTGGGGGTCATGGTGGACAGCCCGGAACTGGCCGAACACGTGCGCACCCTGGCCCTGCAAGGCATGGCCCCGGCCCTGAGCTACGAAGCGAAAATCGACAACGGCGACGTGGTGTGGGTCACCGAAGACCACGGCCAGCGCCACACCCTGACCCGCGAACCGGGCAGTTGGTGGCGCCGCTTCAACGCCTGGTTCAGCACCCGCGTGGGGCTGGAGCGGATGCTGTAAGCCGTACCCAGCCTTCTCCCTGTAGGAGCGGGCTTGCCCGCGACGACGGCGGCACCTCCAATTACTTACACGTGTTGTCGATTTTTCCTGAGCCAGATCACGCCAGCCAACACTGTGCGTTGGCGCGAGCCTGTGATCGTGGCACGATGGCGAAGTTTTCGACCGAGACCCCCTACCCATGCCGCAATCCAAAGCCAAGCATCTGTCCCTGATCGCCGCTATCGACCTGGGCTCCAACAGCTTTCATATGGTCGTGGCCAAGGCCCAGAACGGTGAAATCCGCATCCTGGAGCGACTCGGCGAGAAGGTCCAACTGGCCGCCGGCATCGACGACGAACGTCGCCTCAACGAAGAATCCATGCAGCGCGGGCTCGACTGCCTCAAGCGCTTTGCCCAATTGATAAACGGCATGCCCCTGGGCGCGGTGCGCATCGTGGGCACCAACGCCCTGCGCGAGGCGCGCAACCGTGGCGAATTCATCCGCCGCGCCGAAGAGATCCTCGGCCACCCGGTGGAAGTCATCTCCGGCCGTGAAGAAGCGCGCCTGATCTACCTCGGCGTCTCCCATACCCTGGCCGACACCCCGGGCAAACGCCTGGTGGCGGACATCGGCGGCGGCAGCACCGAGTTCATCATCGGCCAACGCTTCGAGCCGCTGCTGCGCGAGAGCCTGCAAATGGGCTGCGTCAGCTACACCCAGCGCTATTTCAAGGACGGCAAGATCACCCCGGCGCGCTACGCCCAGGCCTACACCGCCGCGCGCCTGGAAATCATGAGCATCGAGCATGCCTTGCATCGCCTGACCTGGGATGAAGCCATCGGCTCCTCGGGCACCATTCGCGCCATTGGCCTGGCGCTCAAGGCCGGCGGCCACGGCACCGGCGAAGTCAACGCCGAAGGCCTGGCGTGGCTCAAGCGCAAGCTGTTCAAACTGGGCGACGCGGAAAAAATCGACTTCGAAGGCATCAAGCCTGACCGGCGCACCATTTTCCCGGCGGGCCTGGCGATTCTCGAAGCGATCTTCGATGCCCTCGAGCTGCAACGCATGGACCACTGCGATGGCGCGCTGCGCGAAGGCGTGCTGTACGACCTGCTGGGCCGCCACCACCACGAAGACGTGCGCGAACGCACCCTCGGCTCATTGATGGAGCGCTACCACGTCGACAAAGAGCAAGCAGCACGGGTCGAGCGCAAGGCCCTGCATGCCTTCGACCAAGTGGCGGCGGACTGGGACCTGGCGGACGGTATCTGGCGCGAACTCCTGGGCTGGGCGGCGAAAGTGCATGAAGTGGGGCTAGATATCGCCCACTACCACTACCACAAGCACGGCGCCTACCTGATCGAGCACTCGGACCTGGCCGGCTTCTCCCGCGAAGACCAGCAAATGCTCGCCCTGCTGGTGCGCGGCCACCGCCGCAACATCCCCAAGGACAAATTCGCCGAGTTCGGCGACGAAGGCATCAAGCTGATCCGCCTGTGCGTGCTGCTGCGCTTTGCGATTCTGTTCCATCACATCCGCGGCACCCAGGCCATGCCCCAGGTGGCGCTGCATGCCCAGGGCGATAGCCTGGAAGTGTCCTTCCCCGCAGGCTGGCTGGACGAAAACCAATTGACCCAAGCCGACTTCGCCCTTGAAGCCGAATGGCTGACCCGCGTCGGGATTGTGCTCAACGTGCATTGAGCCCCGGGTGCAGCAACGAAGAAGGGGCCTTTTCAGGCCCCTTTTTTGTTCAGCGAACGCTCAACACCGGGTTGCTCAGGCGCTCCAGCAAGGTCGCCTGGGCGCTGCGCGGGTTCTGGTTGCCGGTGGGCGTGTTGCGGATGTAGCGCCCGTCCGATTGCAGGCTCCAGCTGTGGGTGTTGTCGGTGAGGTAGCTTTCCAGCTCCTTCTTGACCCGCAGGATCAGCTTCTTGCCTTCCACCGGGAAGCAAGTCTCCACGCGCTTGTCGAGGTTGCGCTCCATCCAGTCGGCGCTGGAGAGGAACATCTGCTCTTCGCCGCCGTTGAGGAAGTAGAACACCCGCGTGTGCTCCAGGAAGCGGCCGATGATCGAGCGCACGTGGATGTTATGCGAGACCCCGGCAATCCCTGGGCGCAGGCAGCACATGCCGCGTACCACCAGGTCGATGCGCACGCCCGACTGGCTGGCCTTGTACAGCGCACGGATGATCTTCGGATCGGTCAGCGAGTTGAACTTGGCGATGATGTGGGCCGGTTTGCCGTCGAGGGCGAACTGGGTTTCGCGGGCAATCATGTCGAGCATGCCCTTCTTGAGGGTGAACGGCGCATGCAACAGCTTTTTCATGCGCAGGGTTTTGCCCATGCCGATCAACTGGCTGAACAGTTTGCCCACGTCTTCGCACAAGGCGTCGTCGGAGGTCAGCAGGCTGTAGTCGGTGTAGAGCTTGGCGTTACCGGCGTGGTAGTTGCCGGTGCCCAAGTGGGCGTAGCGCACGATCTCGCCCGCTTCACGGCGTAGGATCAGCATCATCTTGGCGTGGGTCTTGAAGCCGACCACGCCGTAGATCACCACCGCGCCGGCCGCTTGCAGGCGGCTGGCCAGTTGCAGGTTGGACTCTTCGTCGAAACGCGCACGCAATTCGATCACCGCGGTGACTTCCTTGCCGTTACGCGCGGCGTCCACCAGGGCATCGACGATTTCCGAGTTGGCACCGCTGCGGTACAGGGTCTGGCGCACGGCCAGCACATGCGGGTCCTTGGCGGCCTGGCGCAGCAGGTCGACCACCGGGGTGAAGGACTCGAACGGGTGCAGCAGCAAAATGTCCTGCTTGCTGACGACGCTGAAGATGTTCTCGCTGTTTTGCAAAAGCTTGGGGATTTGCGGGGTGAACGGCATGTATTGCAGTTCGCGCTGGCTCTCCAGGCCCGTGATGCTGAACAGGCGCGTCAGGTTCACCGGGCCGTTGACCTGGTACAGCTCGGTCTCGTGCAGGTTGAACTGCTTGAGCAGGTAGTCGGACAGGTGTTTAGGGCAGGTGTCGGCCACTTCCAGGCGCACCGCGTCGCCGTAGCGGCGCGAGAACAGTTCGCCGCGCAGGGCGCGGGCCAGGTCTTCGACATCTTCGGTATCGACCGCCAGGTCGGCGTTACGGGTCAGGCGGAACTGGTAGCAACCCTTGACCTTCATGCCTTGGAACAGGTCATCGGCGTGGGCGTGGATCATCGACGACAGGAACACGTAGTTGTCGCCTGCGCCGCCGACTTCTTCCGGCACCTTGATAAGGCGCGGCAACAGGCGCGGCGCCGGGATGATCGCCAGGCCCGAATCGCGGCCAAAGGCGTCGATGCCTTCGAGCTCGACGATGAAGTTCAGGCTCTTGTTGACCAGCAGCGGGAACGGGTGCGTCGGGTCCAGGCCGATGGGGGTGATGATCGGCGCGATCTCGTCGCGAAAGTAGCGGCGCACCCAGGTTTTGATCTTGGTAGTCCAGTGGCGGCGGCGGATGAAGCGCACTTGGTGCTTTTCCAGCTCCGGCAGCAGGATGTCGTTGAGGATCGCGTATTGGCGGTCAACGTGGCCGTGCACCAACTCGCTGATGCGCGCCAGGGCCTGGTGCGGCTGCAAGCCGTCGGCGCCGGCCTGTTCGCGGGCGAAGGTGATCTGCTTCTTCAGGCCCGCCACGCGGATCTCAAAGAACTCATCCAGGTTGCTGGAGAAGATCAGCAGGAACTTGAGCCGCTCCAGCAACGGGTAGGACTCATCCAGCGCCTGTTCCAGCACGCGGATGTTGAATTGCAGTTGCGACAGCTCGCGGTGGATGTACAGGCTGCTGTCATCCAGGCTCGGGATCGCAATCGCCGGCGGCGCCGGTTGTGGCTCGCTGGCTACGGCCGGCGCGGGTAGCTCCTGCTCCAGTTCCGGCGGGGTTTCGACGATCTGTTCGACCACCGGTTGAGCGTCTTTTACTGCCACTTCAGTCAGTCCTTCGGTATTCATGACGTGTTCCTGGGAGGGCTATTTTGGCTCTCGTAACAATTGAGCAGCACGAACGGCAAAGTAAGTCAGGATGCCATCAGCGCCTGCCCGTTTAAAAGCGGTCAGGGATTCGAGAATAACCCCCTCGCTCAACCAGCCATTCTGGATGGCCGCCATGTGCATGGCGTATTCACCGCTGACCTGATAGACAAAGGTCGGCACTTTAAATTCTTCTTTGACCCGGTAAAGGATGTCGAGGTAGGGCATGCCAGGCTTGACCATGACCATATCCGCGCCTTCTGACAAGTCCGCAGCCACCTCGTGCAGGGCTTCATTACCGTTGGCCGGGTCCATCTGGTAGGAGGCCTTGTTCGCCTGGCCCAGGTTCAGCGCCGAGCCCACCGCATCGCGGAACGGCCCGTAGTAGGCACTGGCGTACTTGGCCGAGTAGGCCATGATCCGCACGTTGACGTAGCCGGCCAGCTCAAGGGCTTCGCGAATACCTTGCACGCGACCGTCCATCATGTCCGACGGGGCCACCACCTGGGCGCCCGCCTCGGCATGGGACAACGCCTGGCGCACCAGCGCGGCCACCGTGGTGTCGTTTTGCACGTAGCCACTGTCGTCGAGGATGCCGTCCTGGCCGTGGGTGGTGAACGGGTCCAGCGCCACATCGGTAATCACCCCCAACTGCGGAAAGCGTGCGCGCAAGGCGCGGGTAGCGCGTTGGGCGATGCCGTCGGGGTTCCAGGCTTCAGCGGCGTCCAGAGACTTGAGCGCGCTGGGCGTGACCGGGAACAGCGCCAGCGCCGGTATGCCCAGTTCCACCCACTGGGCGGCTTCTTCGAGCAGCAGGTCGATGCTCAAGCGCTCCACACCCGGCATCGAGGCCACGGTTTCGCGGCGATTGTGCCCGTCGAGGACAAACACCGGCAGGATCAGGTCGTCCACCGTCAGTAGGTTTTCGCGCACCAGGCGGCGGGAAAAGTCGTCGCGACGGTTGCGCCGCAGGCGGGTGGCGGGGAACACACGAGTGGCGGGGGTGAAGCTCACGGCAGACTCCTGAGCCCGCGCTGGCGGGCGAGCGTGACAGTTATAAGCGGCCATTATGACGAACAGATGACAGTCGCGCTCAGCCGTGCGACCGGTCGCCGCAGCCATTGTCTTTGTAGGAAATGTTCACGTCGAGACACATTTCGATACTTTCCTCACACTGCCCGAAGGCGTAGGCTGCGCGTTCATTTCGCCAGCATCCAGACAATGCTCCAACAATTTCTTCAGGATTTCGGCTACTTCGCCCTTTTTCTCGGCACGTTCTTTGAAGGTGAAACCATTCTGGTGCTCGCCGGCTTCCTTGCGTTCCGCGGATACATGGATATCAACCTGGTGGTGGTGGTGGCGTTCTGCGGCAGCTATGCCGGCGATCAGCTGTGGTACTTCCTGGGTCGCAAGCACGGGCGCAAATTGCTTGCGCGCAAACCGCGCTGGCAACTGATGGGCGATCGCGCGCTGGAGCACATCCGCAAACACCCGGATATCTGGGTGCTGAGTTTTCGCTTCGTCTATGGCCTGCGCACGGTGATGCCCGTGGCCATTGGCCTGTCCGGCTATCCACCGGGGCGCTACCTGATCCTCAACGGCATCGGCGCCGCGATCTGGGCCACGGCCCTGGCGGCGGCGGCCTACCACTTTGGCGCGGTGCTCGAAGGCATGCTGGGCAGCATCAAGAAGTACGAATTGTGGGTGCTCGGTGCCCTGCTCCTGCTGGGCCTGTTGCTGTGGCTGCGCCGCCGCGTCAAGAACGCGCGCCTGGCCAAGGAAATCTGCCGGGCCGAACAGGCCGAAAAAGCCGCCAACGGCGAGTCCTCGCCGCCGCTGTAACCGCGCGCCCTATCCAATCGATCGAATCCACACACCCGGTGTCTGAGCTATGGCACCGGGCGGCAAATTAGTGGACATTTGGACGCCATGAACCTGGAGAAAAACCCATGAGCAAAAAAGTTGCAGTGATCCTTTCCGGTTGTGGCGTATACGACGGCGCCGAGATCCACGAAAGCGTGATTACCCTGCTGCGCCTCGACCAACGCGGCGCGCAGGTGCAGTGCTTCGCCCCTGACATTGCGCAGTTGCACGTCATCAACCACCTGACCGGCCAGGAAATGCCGGAGTCGCGCAATGTGCTGGTGGAATCGGCGCGCATCGCCCGCGGCCAGGTCAAGGACGTGCGCGAGGCGCGGGTCGAGGACTTCGATGCGTTGATCGTGCCCGGCGGTTTTGGCTCGGCGAAAAACCTGTCCAACTTCGCTACCCAAGGCGCCGGTTGCACGGTGCAGCCCGATGTCCTGGCCCTGGCCGAAGCCTTTGCCGAAGCGGGCAAACCGGTGGGGCTGATCTGCATCTCCCCGGCCATCGCTGCCAAGATCTACGGCCCGGGCGTGGTCTGCACCATCGGCAACGACAGCGACACCGCCGCCGCCATCACCGCCATGGGCGCCGAACATGAAGAATGCGCGGTCAGCGAAATCGTCGAAGACAAGGCCCGCAAACTAGTCAGCACCCCGGCCTACATGCTCGCCCAATCCATCGGCGAAGCGGCGGCAGGAATCAACAAACTGGTTGACCGCGTGCTTGAGCTGACTCACGAAAACGACTGAGCCCAGCCAACATCACGTTGCCTGACCCGGCGCCATCGTCGGATCGCCGCCCGGACCCAGCCCGCTGCCACAGGGATGTGGTCCGGGTCATTCCCCCCGCATCAACCGTGTCAGCAGCCGATCCAGGCTATTGGCGAAGGCCTGTTTGTCCCGTTCGCCATAGGGCCCTTGCCCGCCGCTGGCCTGGCCTTGTTCGCGCAGGTCGGTGAACAGGTTGCGCACGGCCAGGCGTTCGCCCATGTTTTGCGCGTCGAAGGGTTTGCCCCGTGGGTCGAGGGCGTCCACGCCTTTTTTCACCAAGCGGTCAGCCAGCGGTACGTCGCTGCAAATCACCAGGTCGCCGGGCACGGCATGTTCCACCAGGTAATCGTCCGCCGCATCCGGCCCGGCCGGCACCACGATCAGCCGCACACAGGCGAACGGCGGTTTGATCTGGCTCTGGCCCGCCACCAGCAACACCTCGAACTGGCGCTTGAGGGCAAATTTCACCACTTGATCCTTCGCGGCCTTGGGGCAAGCGTCGGCATCGATCCACACGCGCATGGTTTCTCCTCGCTGGGTCCAGCAATAAACATTGGTTTAAACGCCCGCCTTCGTGCGCCGGGCTTTTACCACGCCCATCTGCAGCCCGAATGGCTTGAACACTGCGTTAAGCGACTTCAGGGTCTGGTTGCCTTCGCCGTGTTCGATATGCACCAGGGTGCGCACCGAGATTTTGCACATGCGCGCAAATTGGCTCTGGTGCAGCCCTGTCACTTCGACCCGCAAGCGCCGCACGGCTTCGCCGATCTGCAACGTGCCTTCGCCCAGGCCTAGCTGGATGGCGTCGATGAACCGGGCGCGTTCTTGTAGGGTCATGTTCATTGCAGCCCCCAGTCTTTCAAGCGTTGCCCAAGGTTTTTCAGGGCTATGCTCGGGTGCTTGAACGTCACGGCGGGCAAGCCGCTGTCGGCGAGGATATCGGGCAGTGCCAGCAGGTGCGCGGCGTCTTCGCGCAGGCGTTCAAAGCTGTCCTGCGGATCGGCGATATCGGCCAAGGCCTCGCACGCGGCGCGCCAATCGACCTCCCCGGCCCGCTCGATTTCCCGGGGCCATTTGGTGGTGCGGGTGATGCCTTCGTCGTCCATCACCATCGGTGCCAGGTCGTAGATGGGCGCCAGGCGCACCGAGTCGGCCTCGCGGATGATTGCCGTGTTGCGCCCGTGGTTATCAGAGTTGCCCAGTATCTTGTTCAGCAGGTCACGGCGCAGGTAGTCGGCGACCAGGTCCGGGATTTGCTCGTCCTGCTCCACCCGCCACCACAGTTGCGCCAGCATCTGCATCACCTGCACGTGGTTCATGGCGCTGCCAGGGGTGGTGACGCCGGCCAGGGAGTAGACCGACTCCACGGCCAAGCGCTCGACGCCGTGGGCCGTCACGCCCCGGTCAAAGCGCTGCATCCACAGGCTCGGCTTGCTCGCCTCTTCCAGCGCCAGGCCCTCGGCGGCCACGGTCTCGATGCCCAGGGTTTGCAGGGCTTTGTAGTAGTGGAACTCGCTACGCAGGATGTCCTGGTCCAGTTGCAGCCCCTTGTTGCGGGCGAATTTGACGAACCAGTGCTGCCGGGCCTCGGCGTCATCGAGCACAGCGTCCGGGTACAGCAGGCCGTCGACGCTTTCGGTGAGCAGCAGCTTCGGCGCCTCCCCCCCCGCCCCGGTTGCACCGCCAATCGCCGCGCCCTGCTCGTAGGCGTATTCCAGGAAACGCTGGTCGCGGGCGATCACCTCGTCACGGGCAAACCCCATGGGCAGCCGCTTATCTACGTCCTGCAACGACTCCTTGATGCGCAAATGGCCGATGGGCGCCGGGGTGCTGCGGCCTAGCAGGAACAAATCGGGGCTGATGCCTTCGGGCTTTTGCTGGCCCAGGCGCGCCAGCAGGAAGCGCCGGGCTGCGCCGGCCGGAGCGATGTCGTGTAAAAAGGCCGGCGCACTGGCCTGGTCTTCGCTGTTCCAGTCCAACGGCAGGTTGGCACTGACAGCACTGGCGAAGGGGTCGCCGATATCGCCCAGGTGCGCCACTAGGTAGTCCTGCAGGTAGCCGAAGCTACAACGGCTTTGCAGGCCCTCTTGCGGTTCGTGGAAGGTCAGGAGCATGGCGTCTTGCCATTCGCCTGCCGACCAAAGTTGGAGTGTCAAAGTGAACATGGCTGTTACCTGCAATTTGATGCCTTTGAGGGAGCGTCCAAAGTCGTTGCCTGCAATATAGTGCAGATGGTTGCACTATGTGTGCCTTATATGTGCATTAAAATGCATTTATACGCCGTTAACAGGGTGCTCACACGCAATAAAATGCAGATGCCTGCGACTGCGACCCCCGCACTGCCAGTGCGCCATGGCACAGGCGCCAATCAACCCGGCGAAGGGAGCAACGGAGGGCGGGCCGGGTGGGGGCGCCCTACAGGTGTTTCCGCAGTCACGGTGAGGCAAAGCTGCCACTCAAGCAGGCCACCGGCCAACTTTGCTCCGCCGCCCCACAATGCCGACACGTAATGCCGCCATAGCGCGCAAAAACCACGGAAAACCCCGGCATTAATAGCCCGCCATGGCCCCGTAGAGTTCCGCCTCCCGAACCACGAGGCTCCTCCTTCATGCCGACCTTGCTCCCACCTAGCCCCCATGCACTCGCCCTGGCCATCGCCCTGACCCTGCCCACGGTGAAAATGGCCCACGCCCAACAAAGCCAGGCGCCACTCCCGCCAAAGACAGTGGCCGAGGTGTTAGGCCTACTGGAAGACTTCGCCAATGACCCCACAATCAAGACGACCCTGATTGCCACCAACAGCAAAGACAACATCCTCAACTCTGCCCTGGGCATGGACGATGACCTGCTGACCCTCCAGCTCGATGGCATCCAGGAACACGCTTTCGATGGCGGCGAAGGGTTCAATGTGTTGAGGCTGGAGGCCAACCACGGCGCCACCTTGACTGAGACACGCAACTTCCAGGGGCTGGACGTTCCGCAAGGCAACTGGACAGTGCAAGGCACGGGCGACTTCCAGTTCGGTGCACTGGTGCGCAATAGCGCCACCCTCATCAACCAGGGCACCATCGTCGGCGATGCGTTCGTGGCGCAGGGCGCCACTTATGGCGGCAACGGCAAGGTCCGCAACCTGATCGTCGAAGGAACCCTGCACGTGAATCCTACGCAGGGCGCCGCATGGGTCGGCGAGGACCTGACCCTTGCCGAGGGCTCGACGCTGGTTTACGACATCGCTCAAAACGGCGACGGCGCCAAGGTCCAGGTCGAGGGCACCGCTAAAATCGACAACGCCGCATTAACGGTCAAGGCTGCCGACACCGCCTACCCTGACCCCCTGTACTTCACCGTCATCCAGGCCGGCAAGATCGAGGGTGAATTTGGGGAGGTGAACAGCGACCTGCTCTACTTGACGCCCGCCCTGCACTACAGCGAAACGACCGTAGACCTGGCTTACACCCGCAACGAACGGCGCCTTGAAGACGGTGCCGGCAGCGATAACGGCCGCGAAGCCGCCAACGGCCTGGAACCCGACTCAACCGCCCCTGGCACCCCCCGCAACGCCGAGGACACAGACACTCCACTTAACACTGAGAACACAAACACCCCTGACAGCCCTGTAAACAGGGGCAACCCAGCGGGCACGGGTAATGGCGCCCTGGACGCCCTGCTCACCAGCACCCAGCACCAAGCGGCCGATGCCCTGGAACAACTGGCCGGTGGCGCCAACGCGAACCTGGCCAACATTACCCAGAACAGCGCCCGGCCCGTGGTCGGCAGCCTGCTGGCCACCCTGCGCCAGGGCAGCGATGCCCCGGCGCAGTTCGACAGCGGCAACGGTCGCGTGTGGGTGCAGGCCCTGGGCAACTCGACCACCACCGACCGCGCCCACGCCAGCCGTGCGCTGCAACAACGCACCCATGGCGTGGTGGTGGGCGCCGACTGGTCCGTGAACGAGACCTGGAGCCTGGGCCTGCTGGGCGCCAAATCGCAGACCCAGGTCGACGGCCGACGGTTCGATGCCGACCTCGACAACTGGTACCTGGGCGCCTACGCCATAGGCCAACGCGGCCCGCTCGCGCTGCGCCTGGGCGCAACCTATGGCAGCCACTCCGGTGACACGCAGCGCAACCTGGCATTCAAGGGCTATCGCGACACCCTCAAGGGCTCCTTCGATTCCAGCACCCAGCAAGCCTTCGCCGAATTGGGCTACCAAATGGGCAGCGCCAACCTGAGCGCCGAGCCTTTTGTCAGCCTGGGCTATGAGCGCTATCAACGCGCCAGCTACCAGGAAAAGGGCGGCGATGCGGCCCTGCGGGTCGAGCGCCAGAGCCGGCAAAACCTGAACAACACCTTCGGCCTGCGCCTCGCCCAGTTCACCCTGCTGGACAACGGCATGGCCCTGATGCCGAGCCTGAGCGCCGGTTGGAAACACACCTACGGCGACTTGCAAAGCAAGACCCGCCAAAGCTTCGTCAGCACTGGCAAGGGTTTCACCATCGAAGGTGCGGCCCAGGACCGTGACAGCCTGGTACTGGCCGCTGGTCTGGACCTGAGACTGTCCGAGCACCACACCTTGGGCGTCGGCTATCAGGGCGAGCTGAGCAGCAACAACCGCAGCAATGGCCTGACAGGGCAGTGGCGGATGAGCTTCTAAAAGCACTGTACGGCTCAACACCTGTCACTTCTGACAGTAGACGGGTATCAGGACCACGCTTAGCCTGATCCCGTCGCCCCCTCGCCCACGAGGTGCACCATGGCCAGCTCAAAAAACCCCGCCACACTCCCCAGCATTGTTCGGGTGGGAGAAGTCATATTTCTGGAAAACCCCAAGACCCATTCCCTGACTGGCCTCTACGCCGTCCAATTCAAGAAAGACAATATGGCCACCCAGGTCGAAATCAGCAGAAATAGCGCCGACGCAGTCAACTTCAAGGCGCCGCCACTGCAAAACGGGCCCAACGAAGTCACCGGGCTCTACCCTGAGGGCAGCGTGATCGCTGAGCCTCACTTGGGCCGCACTGAAATTATTGCCAGCCGGGAGAAATTCAGAATCCGGCCTTGAATCGAGTTTTTTACGCAAAAAAAAGGGGAGCACATGCCCCCCCGAGGTTTAAAGCGTTGTAGCCGAAGGCTGTTAAATCAGCCTTCGATCTCGATCAGTATCTCGCCCGGGTTGACCCGGTCGCCCTTGGCCACATGGATGGCCACGACCTTGCCCGCGATGGCCGATTGCACTTCGGTTTCCATCTTCATGGCTTCGGTAATCAGCACGGCTTGCCCGGCCTTGACCACGTCGCCTTCCTTGACTAGCACATCGACGATGTTGCCCGGCATGGTGATGCTGACATGGCCTGGCGTACTGGCCTGCTTGCGCTGGCTGGTGCCACCGCCGACAAATTCGTTGAGCGGCTCGAACACCACTTCTTCGGGCATGCCGTCGATGGACAGGTAGAAGTGGCGCTTGCCTTCGGCCTTGACGCCGACACCGGTGATGTCCACGCGGTAGGTTTCACCGTGCACGTCGATGACGAACTCGGTCGGCACGCCTTCACCGCCCGCCGAGCGCACGCCACCCGCTTCGGGGATCGGCAGCAAGGCTTCCGGGGTCAGGGTGCCTGCGTCGCGTTCTTCGAGGAACTTGCGGCCAATGTCCGGGAACATGGCGTAAGTCAGCACGTCCTCCTCGGATTTGGCCAACGCGCCAATCTCACCGCGCAGCTTGGTCATTTCCGGCTTGAGCAAGTCGGCGGGGCGCACGTCGATCACGTCTTCGCTACCGATGGCCTGGCGGCGCAGTTTCTCGTCAACAGTGCCCGGCGCCTTGCCGTAGCCGCCTTGCAGGTACAGCTTCACTTCGTTGGTGATGGTTTTGTAGCGCTCGCCAGCCAGCACGTTGAAGAACGCCTGGGTGCCGACGATCTGCGAGGTTGGCGTGACCAGGGGCGGGAAACCCAGGTCTTCGCGTACCCGTGGAATCTCGGCCAACACTTCGCTCATGCGGTTGAGTGCACCCTGCTCTTTCAACTGGTTGGCCAGGTTGGAAATCATCCCGCCCGGCACTTGGTTGACTTGCACGCGGGTATCGACCGCGGTGAATTCACTCTCGAACTGGTGGTATTTCTTACGCACCGCGTAGAAGTACAGGCCAATCTCTTGCAGCAGTTCCAAGTCCAGGCCGGTGTCGAATTCACTGCCCTTGAGGGCCGCAACCATCGACTCGGTGCCCGGATGGCTGGTGCCCCAAGCGAAGCTGGAAATCGCCGTGTCGATATGGTCGGCACCGTTCTCGATGGCCTTGAGTTGGCACATCGCCGCCAGGCCCGCAGTGTCGTGGGAGTGGATGAAGATCGGCAGCGACTGCTCGGCTTTGAGCGCCTTGACCAATTCGCCCGTGGCGTAAGGCGTGAGCAGGCCGGCCATGTCCTTGATCGCCACCGAGTCGCACCCCATGGCTTCCATTTGCTTGGCCTGGGCCACGAACGCGTCGATGGTGTGCACCGGGCTGGTGGTGTAGGCGATGGTGCCCTGGGCGTGCTTGCCGGCGGCTTTCACCGCTTCGATGGCCACGCGCAGGTTACGCACGTCGTTCATCGCGTCGAAGATACGGAACACGTCGATGCCGTTGACCGCAGCCTTGGCCACGAACGCCTTGACCACGTCATCGCTGTAGTGGCGATAGCCCAGCAGGTTCTGCCCGCGCAGGAGCATTTGCAGCCGTGTGTTGGGCAATGCCGCGCGCAGCTTGCGCAGGCGCTCCCACGGGTCTTCCTTGAGAAAGCGCACACAGGCGTCGAACGTGGCCCCACCCCAGACTTCCAGCGACCAGTAGCCGACTTTGTCGAGCTTGTCGCAGATGGGCAGCATGTCATCGGTGCGCATGCGGGTCGCCAACAGCGATTGGTGGGCGTCGCGCAGAATCGTGTCGGTTACGAAGATCTTCTTGCTCATTGTTATCTCCTCTTAGCGGCAAGCTTCCAGCCACAAGCGACAAGTAAAAGCCGATCCGCTCTTAACTTGCCGCTTACCACTGAAAACTTGCAGCTGCTTCATTCATAGGCCTGCGTGGGCGGCGATGGCGGCGGCGATGGCCAGGGCCAGCTCTTCGGGTTTGCGCTTGATCGAGTAGTTGGTCAGCTCAGGGTGGCTTTCCACAAAACTGGTGTTGAACTGGCCGCTGCGAAATTCCGGGTTGCGCAGGATTTCCTGGTAATAGGCCGCGGTGGTCTTCACGCCTTGCAGGCGCATGTCGTCGAGGGCGCGCAAGCCACGGTCCATGGCCTCTTCCCAGGTCAAGGCCCAGACCACCAGTTTCAGGCACATGGAGTCATAGAACGGCGGAATGGTGTAGCCGGTGTAGATCGCCGTGTCGGTGCGCACGCCGGGGCCGCCGGGGGCGTAGTAGCGGGTGATCTTGCCGAAGCTGGGCAGGAAGTTGTTCTTCGGGTCTTCGGCGTTGATGCGAAACTGCAACGCAAAGCCACGGTGCTGGATGTCTTCCTGCTTGACCGACAGCGGCAGGCCCGAGGCGATGCGGATCTGCTCGCGGACGATGTCGATACCGGTGATTTCTTCGGTGATGGTGTGTTCCACCTGCACCCGGGTGTTCATCTCCATGAAGTACACCTCGCCCTCGGCGAGCAGGAACTCCACGGTGCCGGCGTTCTCGTAGCCCACCGCTTTGGCCGCACGCACCGACAGGTCACCGATGTAGGCGCGCTGTTCCGGGGTCAGTTGGGGGCTGGGGGCGATTTCGATGAGCTTCTGGTTGCGGCGCTGGATCGAGCAGTCGCGCTCGAACAGGTGCACCACGTTGCCAAAGCTGTCACCGAGTATCTGCGCTTCGATGTGCTTGGGATTGACGATGCACTTTTCCAGAAACACTTCGGCCGAGCCGAAGGCCTTGGTGGCCTCGGAGATCACCCGGGGAAAGGCTTGCTCCAGTTCTTCGCGGCTGTTGCAACGGCGAATGCCGCGGCCGCCACCACCGGAGGTGGCCTTGAGCATCACCGGGTAGCCGATGCGGTCGCCTTCGGTCAGCGCTTCGGCGATGTCCGCAACGTTGCCTTCGGTGCCCGGAGTGACCGGTACACCGGCCTTAATCATGCTGCGGCGCGCTTCAGTCTTATCGCCCATGCGGCGGATGACTTCGGCCGACGGGCCAATGAACTTGATCCCACGTTCGGCGCAGATGTCCGCCAGTTCGGCGTTTTCCGACAGGAAACCGTAGCCGGGGTGCAGGGCGTCGCAACCGGTCTCGACTGCCAGGTTCACCAGTTTGCGCGGGTTCAGGTAGCCGGCCAGGGGCTCGGCACCGATGCTGTGAGCCTCGTCGGCGCGCTTGACGTGCAAGGCGTGACGGTCGGCATCGGAATAGATCGCCACCGAGCGGATGCCCATCTCGGCGCACGCCCGCACGATGCGTACGGCAATCTCACCACGGTTGGCGATCAGGATCTTTGTTATCACTTGGAATTTCCCTTGAGCCGATTGCTATTGCCACCCGCTAGACCGGGTCGACGAGTGACCAAATGTTTCTGGCCAGCCGCGTAGCCACACTAGTCCTCTCAAGGGATTAACAAAAATCAATAATTATTGGGTCGTGCATAAGCAAAAGCTTATAGTTGAGCTTCCCGCCCGTGACGAGAGTTTTCAGTAAATGCGTAAGTCATTGATGCGTATGACATTGCGTCAACTTCAGATCTTCAATGAGGTCTGTGATTTGCGCTCTTACAGCCGCGCGGCCGAGGAAATGTCCCTCACACAACCTGCCGTTAGCCTACAGATTCGTCAACTTGAAGAGCTGATCGGCCAGCCACTCTTCGATTACGTGGGCAAAAAACTCTACATGACTGAAGCAGCTGAAGCGTTACAGCGCGCTAGCCGGGATATTTTCGGGCGCCTGGAAAACCTCGACATGCAGCTCTCGGACATGCAGGGCTCGCTCCAGGGGCAACTAAAACTGGCGGTGGAATCGAGCGCCAAATACTTCGTGCCGCACCTGTTCGCCGCATTCCGGCGCCAGCATCCGGAGGTCAATCTGCACCTGACGGTCATCAACCGCGCGCAGGCCATACGTCGCCTGTCGGACAACCGCGACGACCTGGTGATTATGTCGATGGTGCCCCAGGACATGGGCCTGGAGTTCCTGCCCTTCCTCAATAACCCCATCGTCGCCGTCGCCCCGCCCGACCACCCGCTGTGCCATCAGGGGCCGCTGCGCCTGCAAGACCTCGAACCCCACACCCTGTTGATCCGCGAACCCGGCTCGGGCACGCGGTTGGCGTGTGAGGAATACTTCAAGGAAAAACGCGTGCACTTCACCCAGACCCAGGAAGTGGCGTCCGCCGAAGCGCAACGCGAATGCGTGGTGGCGGGCCTGGGCGTGGCTTTGCTGACGCGCCACGCCCTGAACCTGGAACTGGCCACCGGCAGACTGGTGGAGTTGCCGGTGGAGGAGCTGCCGCTGTACCGCAGTTGGTGCGTGGTGCAGGCCAAGGCCAAGCGCCTGTCACCGGTGGCCCATGCGTTCCTGGGCTTTATTCGCAGCGAGCGGGCGCAGATCAGTGAGCTGGTTGAGCGTTTCGACGGCCGGCGCTTGGCGCTGCCTGCCAGAAATTGAGTTCTGCCGCGTCAGGCAAATCGCCAATTTGTGCGAGCAACTGCCGCTGCTGGCAACGGTCCTCGATCGCACGGCGAAACGCCATGCGGCGCTGGTCTTCCTGCTGACGACGGGTTTTGACGGCGCTGTTGCGTTCTTCGTAGGGCTGGGCCATTTCGAGTCTCCCAAGGCGAGTACGGGAGTTTCACGATAGGCGCCTAGGGTGACGGTTTGGCGGCGCGGGGGTTACAGGTAGATGACGGTGGCGCCGGCTCAGTCGTCCAGCGCCTTCACCGACTTGGGCGACAACCGCAGGCTACGAAGGCTGCGCTTGACGCTCTTGAGGTGGTTGACCAGGCTCGGGCCACGCGCCATGGCCACGCCCATGGCCAGCACGTCGATCACCACCAGGTGGGCGATGCGCGAGGTCAGCGGTGTGTAGATTTCGGTGTCTTCGTGCACATCGATGGCCAGGTTGACGGTGGCCAGCTCGGCCAGCGGCGTCTGGCTCGGGCACAGGGTAATCAGCGAGGCACCGCTTTCGCGCACCAGGTTGGCGGTAATCAGCAAATCCTTGGAGCGCCCGGACTGGGAAATACAGATCGCCACGTCCGACGGCTTGAGGGTGACCGCCGACATCGCCTGCATGTGCGGGTCGGAATAGGCCGCCGCAGTGAGCAATAAGCGGAAGAACTTGTGCTGGGCATCCGCCGCCACCGCGCCCGAGGCGCCAAAGCCATAGAACTCCACGCGTTGGGCCTGGGACATGGCGGTCACCGCCCGTTGCAGCGCCACCGGGTCGAGCTTCTCGCGCACTTCCATCAGGGTGTGCAGGGTGGTGTCGAAAATCTTCAGGCTGTAGTCGGCGACCGAGTCGTCTTCGTGGATGGCGAACTGGCCGAAACTGGCCCCCGCCGCCAGGCTTTGCGCCAGTTTCAGCTTCAAGTCCTGGAAGCCGGAGCAACCGATGGCACGGCAAAAGCGCACGATGGTCGGCTCACTGATGCCCACGCTGTGGGCCAGGTCGGCCATGGAACTGTGCATCACCGCCGCGGGGTCAAGCAGCACGTGATCGGCAACCTTGAGTTCCGATTTGCGTAACAGGTGGCGAGACTGGGCGATATGTTGCAACAGGTTCAAAGGATCGGACTCTTGTTATTGGCAGGCGCCAGGGATGTAGCGAGCTTGTAGTTATACTACAAGAATCGTCTTTTTGCCTGCCCGAAACATCACAAAAACGTCCCGCCGCCCACTGTTCTTGAGGCCAGAGCCTTTGTAGCCCTACGGGCGCGATGGCCTGACGCGGCTCAATCCGGCGACCTATCGGCCCAGCAACGCACCCAACTCGCTGGCCTCCACGGGGCGGCTGATGAGGTAACCCTGCACTTCGTCGCAGCCCTCGGCTTTGAGAAAGTCCAGTTGCCGCTGATCTTCCACGCCTTCGGCCACGACCTTGAGGGACAGGCCATGGGCCATGGCGATGATCGCCCGGGTGATCGCCGCGTCCTCGCCGCCCTCGCCCACCCCGCGAATGAACGCCTGGTCGATCTTCACGTAGTCCACCGGGATGCGCTTGAGGTAGCTCAGGGAGGAATAGCCGGTGCCAAAATCGTCGATCGCCAGTTTCACCCCCAGGTCACGCAACTGCTGGAAGGTGGCGATGATGTGCTCGACGCTGTCGAGCAACTGGCTCTCGGTCAGCTCCAACTCCAAGTAGTGCGGCGCCAACCCGGTCTCTTCCAGCACCTGGCGCACCAGGCTGACCAGTTTGCCCTGGCGCAACTGGTGCACCGACAGGTTGACCGACACCCGGATCGGCGCCAGCCCCTGGCGCTGCCATTCGCACGCCTGCCAGCAGGCCTGGCGCAGCACGAATTCACCGATCGGGCCGATCAATCCGGTTTCTTCCGCCAACCCGATAAAGTCCCCCGGCGGCACGCGGCCCATGGTCGGGTGGTCCCAACGCACCAACGCCTCGGCGGCATTCAGGCGCCCGGTGGCCAGGCACAGTTTGGGTTGGTAGAACACCTTGAGCTGGTGCTCATCGATGGCCTTGCGCAGTTGGTTTTCCAGCTGCAAGCGCTCAAGGGTGCTGGCTTGCAGGCTGTCGGTATAGAACTGGAAGTTATTACCGCCCAAGTGCTTGGCGTGCTGCATGGCCATGTTCGACTGGCTGACCAGGGCGGGGATGTCCCGTGCGTTGTCCGGCAGCATGCTGATGCCCATCGAGGCACTGACCACCAATTCGTGCCCCTCGATGTTCAGCGGCAAACGCAGTTTGGCCGACAAGCGTGTGGCCACCCGCGCCAGGCTGGACAAGTTGCCGTAGGCATCAAATAGCACCGCGAACTCGTCCCCGGACAGCCGCGCGATGGTGTCGGCTTCGGGTAGCGCGTTGACCAGGCGCCGGGCCATTTTCTGTAACAGTTGATCGGCCACCTCATGGCCGAGGCTGTCGTTGAGCAGCTTGAAGCGGTCCAGGTTGATGTGCAGCAACGCCAGGCTGCGGCCGCCCTGGCGGATACGTTGGTAGGCATCATGCAGGCGTTCGCGAAACAGCGCGCGATTGGCCAGCCCGGTCAGTTCGTCGTAATGGCTCAGGTAGCGCATGCGTTCTTCGGAGGCGCGGCGGGCCGACAGATCGGTGAAGAAGCCGACAATATGGCTGACGTTACCCCGCACATCGCGCACCGCCGTAAGTTGCAGCCATTGCGGATACAACTCGCCGTTCTTGCGCGCCTCCACCAGTTCGCCTTGCCAACTGCCGTGCTGCTCCAGGGCCTGGTGGATCACCGGGTAGTGCCGGCGCGCATCGCGGCTGCACGGCAATTCGACGACGTTGCGCCCCAGCATGTCTTCGATCTGATAGCCGGTGACATGGCTGAATGCCTGATTGATGGCGATCAGCGCGTAGTCCGGGTCAAGAATGACGATGCCTTCGCTGGCCGCCTCGAACACCGTCGCCGCCAGGCGCCGCTGCTCTTCCAATTCTTTGCGGGTGCTGATATCGCGCCGGGTGCCGACCATGCGGATCACCCGGCCATTGCTGGTCCGCTCCACCGCGCGGCCACGGTCTTCGATCCACACCCAGTGGCCGTCCTCGTGGCGCACGCGGTACTCGATCTGGTAGTCCTCGGTGCGCCCCTTCAAGTGCTCCACCAACGCCCGCTTGAGCAACGGCACGTCTTGCGGGTGCAGCCGCGGCTTGAGGTGGCCGAGCATGGCCGTGACGTATTCCGGCTCCAGGCCGAACAGCTCCTTGAGCTGGGTGTGGTGCACTTCATCGGTTTGCAGATTCCAATCCCACAGGCCCAACTCGCTGGCCTTCAAGGCCAGGCCCAGGCGCGCCTCACTCTTTTTCAGCGCCTGGTTGGCGGCGTCCAGCTCCAGGCTGCGCTGGGCTACACGTTGCTCCAGGCCGACCTGGGCCTGGCGCAACTGCTCTTCGGCGCTGCGGCGCTGCTCTATCTCACGGGCCAAGTCCTCGTTGAGCTGCTCGCTGCGGTGCTGGGATTGCTGCAAATGCTCGATCAGTGCCTGGTTCTGGAAGCCGCGCAGCAAACCGCGCTGGATCAACCGGTTGACCTGCCACGCCACCACGCTCAGCAAGCCCAACAGGATCAGCCCCAGCCAACCCCAACCCTGCTGCTCGCCGGAACCCCAAAACAGGTAGCCGATGGCAGGCAACAGGCAAGGCAAAGCAAAGGACAGGAACGCCGGCAGGCTCACCGCGTAGGCAACGCTGGCCGACAGCGTCGCCGCGCCGATCAGGCCGAACACCCAGGCTTGCTGAAGGAAACTGTCGGTGGGCACCACGGCGATACCGGCGATACCGAGCGTCAGGCCGCTGGCGGCCGAACCCAGCAGGAACATGCGCTGCCACACCGGTTGGGCCTGACGGGCAGGCAACGCTGAATCGAACGCCGCCACTTGGATCACCCGCAACGCCACCAGCGTCAGCAACCACACCAGCCAGACACTCACCAGCCCATAACGCTGCGGGCTCCACAGCAACGCGGCGCAGACCAAACCGTTGAGCAACATGAAAACCGTCGGCAGCAGGGAGCCTTGATAGAGCAGACGGGTTCGCTCAACCGCCATCTGCGTGGCGTATTGCTGGCGGATAACCTGGGGCGCAACAGAAGGGCCCGACAGGCTAGTGCTGAGTGTCATAGGCGGCGTGTTCTTATAATGGTGAGCCCGAAACGTCGAGCGAGCATACACAAGCCAATGCCCGCACCAAACTGCTCCACGTCATAAAAATCCGAAAACAAAACGCCTCCGCCATCCGCCAAAAACCCTTCAGGCGAGCCCCGCCGTCGTCTGTAGGCAATGACTGACCGGTCGTCCCCGGCCGTTCTTTTTTATCGGTTTACCCAACGCACGGTTTGCCGGGGGTGGCGTGGCACCCTAGAATGCGCCGATGCGCGATGATCTCTCCCTTTTGCTGAACTCTCTCAACGATGCCCAACGCCAGGCCGTAGCCGCCCGCGTGGGTCGTCAGTTGGTCCTGGCCGGTGCCGGCTCCGGTAAAACCCGAGTGCTGGTGCACCGTATCGCCTGGTTGATCCAGGTAGAAAACGCATCGCCCCACTCGATTTTATCGGTGACCTTCACCAACAAGGCCGCCGCCGAGATGCGCCACCGCATCGAGCAATTGATGGGCCTGAGCCCGGCCGGCATGTGGGTCGGCACCTTCCACGGCCTCGCGCACCGACTGCTGCGGGCGCACTGGCAGGAAGCGGGGTTGAGCCAGTCCTTCCAGATCCTCGACAGCGACGACCAGCAACGCCTGGTCAAGCGGGTGATCCGCGAACTGGGCCTCGACGAACAACGCTGGCCGGCCCGCCAGGCCCAGTGGTTCATCAACGGCCAGAAAGACGAAGGCCTGCGCCCCAAGCACATCCAGGCCAGCGGCGACCTGTTCCTGGGCACCATGCGCAGCATCTATGAAGCCTACGAGGCCGCCTGCGCCCGCGCCGGCGTCATCGACTTCTCCGAGCTGCTGCTGCGTGCCCTGGACCTGTGGCGCGACAACCCGGGTTTGCTGGCCCACTACCAAAAGCGTTTCCGGCACATCCTGGTCGACGAATTCCAGGACACCAACGCCGTGCAGTACGCCTGGTTGCGCCTGCTGGCCAAGGGCGGCGACAGCCTGATGGTGGTCGGCGACGACGACCAGTCGATCTACGGCTGGCGCGGCGCGAAAATCGAGAATATCTACCAATACTCCGAAGACTTCCCGGACGCTGAAACCATCCGTCTGGAGCAAAACTACCGCTCCACCGCCGGCATCCTCAAAGCGGCCAACGCCCTGATCGCCAACAACACCGGGCGCCTGGGCAAAGAACTGTGGACCGACGGCGGCGAAGGCGAAGCGATCAACCTGTACGCCGCGTTCAACGAACACGATGAAGCGCGCTACGTGGTGGAAACCATCGAAAGCGCCCTGAAAACCGGCCTGGCACGCAGCGATATAGCCATTTTGTACCGCTCCAACGCCCAGTCACGGGTGCTTGAAGAAGCCCTGCTGCGCGAGCGCATCCCGTACCGCATCTACGGGGGCCAGCGCTTCTTCGAGCGCGCCGAAATCAAGAACGCCATGGCCTACCTGCGCTTGCTGGAAGGCCGGGGCAACGATGCCGCCCTGGAGCGGGTCATCAACGTACCCGCCCGGGGCATTGGCGAAAAAACCGTCGAGGCCATCCGCGAACACGCGCGTCACAGCGATGTGTCGATGTGGGAAGCCATGCGCCTGCTGGTCGTCAACAAAGGCCTCACCGGCCGCGCCGCCGGGGCGTTGGGCGGGTTTGTCGAGCTGATCGAGAACCTCGCTGCCAAAACCCTCGACATGCCGCTGCACCTGATGACCCAAACCGTCATCGAGCAGTCTGGCCTGATCGCCTACCACGAAGCGGAAAAAGGCGAAAAAGGCCAAGCCCGGGTGGAAAACCTTGAGGAACTGGTCAGCGCCGCGCGCAACTTCGAGAACACCGAAGAAGACGCCGACCTCTCGCCCCTGGCGGCATTCCTCGGCCACGCCTCGCTGGAGGCCGGCGACACCCAGGCCGACGAGCACGAAGACAGCATTCAACTGATGACGCTGCACAGCGCCAAAGGGCTGGAATTCCCCTACGTGTTCCTGGTGGGCATGGAAGAAGGCCTGTTCCCCCACAAGATGAGCCTGGAAGAACCCGGCCGCCTCGAAGAGGAGCGACGCCTGGCGTATGTCGGCATCACCCGCGCCATGCAAAACCTGGTGATGACCTATGCCGAGACGCGCCGGCTCTACGGCAGCGAAACCTACAACAAGGTTTCGCGTTTCGTACGTGAAGTGCCCAAGGGGCTGATCCAGGAAGTGCGCCTGTCCAACAGCGTCAGCCGTCCCTTTGGCGGCGGCCAAAAGCAGAACTCCTCCAGCATGTTCAGCGGCGCGCAAATCCCCGAAACCGCGTTCAGCCTCGGCCAGCAAGTGCGCCACTCGGTGTTCGGCGACGGCGTAATCCTCAACTTCGAAGGCGCTGGCGCCCAGGCCCGGGTGCAGGTGAACTTCAGCGAGGGCAGCAAGTGGCTGATGCTGGGGTACGCCAAGCTGGAAACTGTCTGACAAGTTCGCGCTCACTCCCGCACGTCACACGGGGGTGAGGCTTACAGAACTTATGGTCATGGCCTACAGACTAAACCTACACAACCTCTTGTGCTGACCGAACCTGAACCCAGCCTGTCAGGCAAAAGCCCGAAACACTCTGCCGCTAGCCAGTAACACTTCACATGTGCACCATGGCGCGCGTGCCATCCACAAATGGGAATTCCCTTTATGAAACGTTTTCTTAGCATCGCCATGGCGTTGTGCATCGGCCTGACGATGAGTCTGGACGCCAATGCCAAGCGCTTCGGTGGCGGCAAAAGCTCCGGCGCTGCACCGTCCCACCAGACCAGCCAAATGGCTCCTTCTTCTCCTGGCATGGGTGGCGCTGCTGCCACTGCGGGCGCGGCCGGTGCCGCTGGCGCCGCTGCCAAGGCCGGCGGTGCTTCACGCTGGCTCGGCCCTCTGGCCGGCATCGCGGCGGGTGGCTTGCTGGCGTCCATGTTCATGGGCGGCGGCTTCCAGGGCATGCAGATCTTCGACATCCTTATCATGGCGGTCATTGCGTTCGTGATCTTCCGCTTCATCGCCGCTCGCCGCCGCAAGCAGCAGGAGCACCTGGCCCCGGCCGGCGCGCCCATGCAGCGTGAAGTGTTTGAAAACAAGCCGTCCATGGGCTCGATCTTCGGCGGTTCGGCTGCTCCAGCTGCTGCGCGCCCGGTCATCAATGCGCCAGCCTGGTTCAACGAAGAGCGCTTCATCGAAGCGGCACGCAACCACTTCCAGTCCCTGCAACAGCACTGGGACGCCAATGAAATGGACAAGATCGCCGAGTTCGTGACCCCGCAACTGCTCGAGTTCCTCAAGCGCGAACGCGCCGAGCTGGGTGACGGCTTCCAGTCCACCTACATCGACAACCTCACCGTCCAGTTGGACGGCGTGGATGATCGCGCCGACAAGACCATCGCCACCCTGACCTTCAGCGGCGTGTCGAAGACTTCGCGCTTCGACCAGGGCGAAGTGTTCAGCGAAAGCTGGAACATGGAACGCCCGCAAGGCGACAACCAGCCTTGGCTGGTAGCCGGTATCCGCCAGAACGGCTGATAGCGCAACTCGCTAAGCATGTAGTCACAGAAACCCCGGTCTTGGCCGGGGTTTTCTATTTCGCGGTTGCACTTATAGCGAGCTACTGTATAAACCGCCCCATATAAACCGCGCCATCGAGCAAGAGGATTCCGGCCGTGGAAGAAGTCATCGAACAACTGCGTGAAGCCAACGAACCCGTTCCGGTACCGCTGGAGCTGCCCGACGAAGATCAACTGGTGGAAGTCGAAGAACAGCTGTTCATCAATATCCCCTTTGTTTTCAAGGAGTTCCTGCTGACCGTCAGCGACGTGGTCTACGGCAGACTGGAACCGGTCACGGTCACCGACCCACAATCCCACACCTACCTGCCTGAAGTAGCGGCCAACGCCTGGGATACTGGCGTGCCACGGGAGCTGATCCCGATTTGCCAGGACGGCGAGAATTACTACTGCGTCGAAGAAGACGGCACCGTGGTGCTGTGGTCCGGCAAGGAAGAGCTGGTCACCGAAGAGTCCTGGGAATCGGTATGGCACTGGGCGCGGGACGTCTGGCTGGAGAGCTGCTGAGCCACGCCGCTTAAACCCGCATCCAGCACAGCCCTGGGGCGGGTATCAATGCTCGGCGGGGTCCTTGTGGTTATCCAGGGTTTCCAGCAACGCCACCTGCATGCGCGTATGCACACGGATAAACCAGCGCCACAACACCGCCGCCACAGCCGCCGCAACGACGGCTATCAAGATCAACAGCTCATTGGTCGGCAAGATGCTCGACGACAAGGCCGACAGCAGCAAGAAAATCACCAGTAACGACAAGATCGGTATCACCTCGGCAATCACCCGCCGCACCCGCTGCGTATGGCGCCCGGCCATATCCGCCTTGACGCCCATCTCCGCCAGCAGCATCGACAGCGCCTTGAGCTTGCGATAAGCCGCAATCAAAAACGGCAGCGACAACAGCAGCGCGCCGCCCCAGATCAAAGCCTTCTGCCAACTCGGCTCCGCCACCCACCCCTGCAAATAGTCCCCAATGCGCTGGGCGAAGAAGCCACCGGAAAAGAAGATCGCCATCACCAGCGCCAGGTTGACCCCCACTTGCAGCAGGATCTTGCGGATCATCTTCGCCAGCAATGCACCTTCGCCCTGGGGCTGGATGCTGCGCAACCATTCGCCATACATGCCCAGCACCCGCGCCAGCCGCTTGGGCATCACTGCCGCAAGCTTCATCGACAAGGGATCCGCACCGCGAATCAGGTACGGCGTCAGCAGCGTGGTGATCGCGGATACAGCCACCGCGACCGGGTAGAGGAAATCACTGGTGACCTGGAGCGTCATGCCCAGCGCCGCGATGATGAATGAAAATTCGCCAATCTGTGAAAGCCCCATCCCAACCCGCAGTGAGGTGCGCCCGTCATTGCCGGCGATAAAGGCACCCAAGCCGCAGGACAACATCTTGCCCAACACCACCGCCACGGTAATCACGGCAATCGGCCAGGCGTACTGCAAGAGAATCTGCGGGTCGATCATCAAGCCAATGGCCACGAAGAAGATGGCACTGAACATGTCGCGAACCGGCTCGATCAGCCGCTCAATTTTCAGCAACTGCCGGGATTCAGCCATGATCGCGCCAATCAGGAACGCCCCCAGCACCATGCTGTATTCGAGTTTGACCACCAGCAGGCAAAAACCAAAACACAGGCCCAGCACAGTAATCAGCAGCATTTCATTGCTTTCAAACTTCGCCACGTACGCCAGCAACCGTGGCACCAGCAGGATGCCGATCACCAGCGCAACGATCATGAACAACGACAGCTTGCCCACCGTGGAGAACACCTCGCCCGAACTGACGGTGCCGCTGACCGCGATGCTCGACAGCAAGGCGATGATGCCGATGCCCAGGATGTCTTCGACAATCAAGACGCCAAAGATCAACTGCGCAAAGCGCTGATCCTTCATTTTCAGGTCGTTGAGGGCCTTGACGATGATGGTGGTCGAGGAAATGGCCAAGATCGCGCCGAGGAAGAGTGAATCCATGGTGTTCCAGTCGAACCAGCGGCCGATTTCGTAGCCGATCCAGATCATCAGCACGATTTCCAGGAACGCGGCGATGAAGGCTGTCGCGCCAACCTTGAACAACTTGCGCAGGCTGAATTCCAACCCCAGGCAGAACATCAGAAAGATCACCCCCAGCTCGGCCAGGGTCTTGATGGTGTCTTCGTCGTGGATCAAGCCGAACGGCGGGGTGTGCGGGCCGATGATGAAACCGGCGACTATGTAACCCAGCACCACCGGTTGCTTGAGCCGGTGAAAGAGGATGGTCACCACACCTGCGACCAGCATTATCACGGCCAAATCCTGGATAAAGCTGATGGCATGCATGGCGAGAGGCTCCTTGAGTTGGACTGATCTTGCTGCTCAAGCCCTAGAACGGAAGAAACGTCTGAGCACGCCGAACAAAAATCTTTATTTAAGGTAGGAAATGCCCTTGGGCCGGGCTTTTGAAGGGTAACACCGCGACTTCTAGCAGAAAGCCGGCGCAATATATGGAAACAGATCACTTCGGGCGTGACGGCCGCCCGCCGCGCGGCGTCCCGATAACGCTGGTTTGAAAAACAACCCAGGTGCCCGCAGAGGCGCCCTCGCTATTGCAGCCTTAACCCGTGAGTGAGCTATGGAACCCGGAAACGCCCAGCTGTCGATGACTGTCTTGATGACCCCCGACATGGCCAACTTCTCTGGCAATGTCCACGGCGGGACCCTGCTCAAATACCTCGATGAAGTGGCCTACGCCTGCGCCAGCCGTTATGCCGGGCGCTATGTGGTGACCCTGTCGGTGGACCAGGTGATTTTCCGCGAGCCGATCCACGTGGGTGAACTGGTGACATTCCTCGCGTCGGTCAACTACACCGGCAATACCTCGATGGAGGTGGGCATCAAGGTGGTAACGGAAAACATCCGCGAGCGCTCGGTGCGGCACACCAACAGTTGCTTTTTCACCATGGTGGCGGTGGACGAGGACCGCAAACCCGCCCCGGTTCCCCAACTGCAACCACACAACAGCGAAGACCAGCGCCGCTTCACCCAGGCCCGCCAGCGCCGCCAGATCCGCCAGGAGCTGGAGCAGCGCTACCGCGAAATCAAGGCCGAAGCCCCTTAATCGGCTTTCGGGCCCCAGGGTGCAGGTTCGCCGAACAACTGGCCCTGCACGCCGTAAAGGCCCATTTCGCGGATCACTTGCAACTCGCCCTCAGTCTCGACCCGCTCGGCAATCAGCGGCAGGTCGATGCTGTGGGCGGCGCGTTGGATGGCTTCGATAAACAGGCGTTTGTCTCCTTCCTGGTCGATGGCACGGATGTAGCTGCCGTCGATTTTCAGGTAGGCCAGGCCCAGGCGCGCCAGGTTGCCGATCATGCTGAAGCGCCCGCCGAAGCGTTGCAGGCTGAGGGAGAAGCCCAGCTCACGCAGGCGCCGGGTCAGTTGTTCCAGCACCGCTTGTTCGGGCAATTGCTCTTCGCCGATTTCCAGGGTCAGCCGCGGCCCCAGGTTGGCGTGTTGGCGCAGCAGATCGAAAATCTTGTTCAGTGCCTGAGGGTCGGCCAGGGTCGCGGATGACAGGTTCAGCGCCAGAGATTGGTCGTGCCCGGCCATTTGCTCCAATACCAGTTTGAGCATCAGGCGATCCAGGCGCGCGGTCCAGCCGAAGCGCTCCAACCACGGCAGGAAGCGCCCGGCGGCGATGGTCTGGCCCTGTTCGTCACGCAGGCGCGACAGCACTTTGTAGTGCAGGACCAATTGGGTGTCTTGGCTGGCGACTACCGGTTGGAAAAATAGCTCCAGACGCTGTTGGTCCAGTGCGCGGTCGAGCAGGGTATGCCAAGCGTGGTGGTCGTCGCCCACGCTGGCCGCCGCGCCATGGTCCAGGCAGGTCCAACTGGCCTCGCCCTGGGTCTCGGCCTGGGCCAATGCCTGGTCGGCGAGGCTGAGCAGGGTCTGTGGCGAATCGCCATGGGAGAACGGCGCCAGGCCGATGTAGGCCACCGGCGATACGTCCGAGGCGCCGGTCGCCTGCAAGCTCGCCAGGGTGCCTTCCAGGCTCTGGGCCAGTTGCAGCGCTTCTTCGCGCACCAGGCCCGGCGCCAGCACGGCGAATTCGCCACCCCGGATGCGGGTAATCAGGTTCTGGGTTTCCGGGTACTTGGCGCACTCGCGTTGCAGTTGCTCGCCCACGGCTTGCAGCAACTGGTCGGTGCGCTGCCCGCCCAGGCGCTGGTTCAGGCCCGCCAGGTCCTTGACCCGCAGCAGCATCAGGTAACCGGAACTGGCCTGCTCCGGGTTGCTGACCCGTGCGTTGAGCTGCATTTCAAAATAGCGGCGGTTAGCCAGCCCCGTCAGGTTGTCCTGATAGGATTCCACCCGCAGTTTTTCGCTGCGTTCGGCCTGCTCCTGGAACAGGGCCTTGAGCTTCTCGACCATCTGATTCATCGCCTGCACCACCCGGCGCAGTTCCGGAGTGCGCGGTAGTTCGGGCAAGCTGAGGAATTCACGCCGGGCGATGGCGTGGGACTGCTGCACCATGTAATCGAGCGGCTTCAACTGGCGGCGCAACAGCAGCGCGCCCAGCACTGCGCTCACCGCGCCGCAGATCAGCAACCAACCCAGGCTGCCCAGGGCGCTCTGCCAGAGTTTGGCCAGGGCAAACATCGGGTGGCTGACCACCTCGACTCGCGCGGCCTGCTCCCAGCCACGGCTGACGATGGCATCGCCGCCGGCCGGCTCCAGGCCGATCAGGTTAACGAACCACGCCGGCACACTGACCTCAGGGCTGCCGCTGCGCTCGACCAGGACTTGGTCGGTCGCCAGGTCCACCACGCGGATGCTGGCGTAATAGCCGCTGTCGAAAATCGAACTGACCATCAGCTCGACCATCGCCGGGTCGTCGATATTGGGCGTCAACGACAGCGCCAGCGCCGTCGCCGCGTCCTGGGCATGGGAGCGCAACTGGTTGACGTACTGGGTGCGCGAGCTTTCCAGGCTGACCATGAAGCTGCCGCTGAAGGCGACCACCAGGAACAGACAGATTGCGATCAACAGTTGTTTGAACAGGGACATCTGAGCGCGTGCTCCTAATTAGTCGTCTCGACCGGAAAACCTTCGGCCTTCATTTTTTTCAACACGTCCTGCCAGCGCGACAGACGTTTGGTGTCGCCGACTTTCTTGTTGCCCTTGGCGCCCGGCAGCCACAGCCCCTCGGCGTTGAAAGAGTAGACCGGCAACAGGTCGGTTCGTTGGCTGGCCGGTTGGATCGCGTCGATCAGGCTGTCGAGAACCAGCGGCATGGCCTCGGGGGTTGAATAGTAGGTCAGCACCATGTGGGCGCGATTCTGGCGCAAAGCCTTGACGTACGTAATGCGCAATTTGTCGCTGGAGACCCCGAGGCGGCGCAGGCTGAAGTATTTGGCGATGGCGTAATCCTCGCAGTCGCCGGCGCCTTTCCAGAGGCCTTCGATGGGGGTTTCCCAATAATCGACCTGGCCCCACAGGTCGACGTCTTCCATGTAGCGCATCTGTTTGTTGAAGAACAGGTTGACCACCTTGAGCTGCTCTTGCTCGCTGGTCTGCTTTTGCGTAGCCAACAGGTGCTGCCAGGCATCGATACGCTGCTGGCCCTGGCCCAGGGGCCCGTACAGCGCCTCGGCCCGGCGGCTTATCAGGGAAAAATCCCAATCGGCATGCAGGCCGCCCAGCATCAGGCTGGCCAGGAGCACCGCTGAAACCATCCAGCGCAAGGTTCGAGGCAAAGCTAAACGTATCGCCAATGCGATGAAGTCCGGGTGGTCCGTGGAAAACCAATCGATGGTGCAGCTTCGATAAGTAAAAGACAATGGCACCGTGCAATCACTGCATTCGGCGAGCTGTCGGAATAGAATCGCCCACCACCCCGTCTGGCCACCTCGGCGCGCAAAACCGAAGGTTTGACAAGACCTTGGGTGGTCACTAGTGTTAATTGGATCCAATCAAGCCTGGTTATTTTCAGAGGGTAGCGTTGTCGTGACACAGAAGCCGAACCCCTTGAGCAGCATCACCATCGACGGGCCCATACCGGCCCACCTTGCTCGCTCCGTGATTGAACAAACCCTGCGCGCCGCCATCCTCGACGGGCGCCTGCCCTGCGGCACGGCCCTGCGCCAACAAGACCTGGCCGACCTGTTCGGGGTCAGCCGCATGCCGGTGCGCGAGGCCCTGCGCCAGCTCGAGGCGCAGTCGCTGCTGCATGTGGTCGCCCACAAAGGCGCGGTGGTGGCGGCGCTGGTCGAAGGCGACGCGGCCGAAACCTACGCCCTGCGCCTACTGCTGGAATCCGAAGCGCTGCGCCTGGCCATTCCCCATCTCGATGAGGACAACTTCGCCGAGGCCGCCCGCTGCATCGAAGCGATGGAAAGCGAAGCCGATTACGCCCAGATCGGCCACCTCAATCGCTTGTTCCACATGGCCCTCTACAACAAGGCTGGTAACCGACGGCTGCTGACCCTGGTGGAGAACGGGCTGATCGAGGAGGAACGCTTTCTGCGCTTTAACCTGCAAGCCATGGGCCTGGGCAAAATCAGCCAGGATGACCATCGACAATTGCTGCGCACTGCTCGCGAGGGCGATATCGAGGCTTGCCTAAAAGCCCTGGAAAAACACCTTGGGCGCGCCGTTGAAGTCATCACCCGCTTTCTGGCAAGTCGCGTCGGGGAATAATCCATTTACAAAAAACCACACCTCCCTCCTGCGGGCACAGCGTTAGCCCGCTAAACCTCTGTGCCGGGCACATGCTTGGTAACAGTCGCGATTTCCTACGGACAAAACCCGAAACAACCCCGCCGCCAGCAATAGCGGCGCCACCCATTTGCACTCACTCTTGTACGGGCCAGCAAAACGCCGGCGCCGCCGCGTCTTCCTGCGCGCCAAGGCGCCTTGGAACGAGCCAACAAGAAGGAGTCTGCCAAACAAAGGTTGCGATCGGGCTGTGCACGCTCGCGCCGCTAAAGAATGCCCTCAAGCTGCGTTTACTTACTCAAGAAGTTGTCAGTCGTGAGGCACTCACGCTGTTATTCCAATTTCGGCTTATTCAAGCCGAAACGAACAACTTCGCCCCAATAAAACTTAGCCAATAAGTTTTATTGCAACTTATCGCACATTAAAAATGCGCAACTTACAAACAGTAAAAAATACTTGCGGAACACTTACTTCTTGCATTAATTTTTAGTTGGCCAGCACTCAGGCTAGTTCGCCTCGGGTGCACGCCACTCTGGCAAAGGCTTATTAAACAACCATGCGGCCTTTGCCATCGGGAGAAAACCGTCCCTTTATCAACTTCTGTTTGAGCCCCGCGCTCGCCCAATAAAAAGAACTTCTCGTCGTTAACGCGTCACACTTATTACGTCAGAGGCCGCCCAATGCTTGCCATTCCAACACCCCTGCAACTGTGCAAAGCGCAATTAGATAACCATCGGATATTTTCCGACATCAACTCACTGGGCAAACTTCAGTGTTTTATGCAAACCCACGTATTTGCCGTGTGGGATTTCATGTCGCTGACCAAGCGCCTGCAAACCGAGCTGACCTGCACCCAGGTGCCGTGGCTGCCAGCGCCCCACCCGCAGGCGACGCGGCTTATCAACGACATTGTGCTGGGCGAGGAATCCGACACGCGACCCAGTGGCGGGCATTGCAGCCACTTCGAGTTGTACCTGGAGGCCATGGCGGAGATCGGCGCCAGCACCCGGGCCATCGAGCAGTTTGTCGCCCTGCAACGCCAAGGCATCAGTTGGAACGCCGCGCTGCACCGCATCGACGTACACCCGAGCGCCGCGACGTTTGTCCGCCACACCCTCGAAACCGCCCTGAACGCTGCGCCCCACTGCGTCGCCGCCGCTTTTGTGCATGGCCGTGAAACCGTGATTCCGATGATGTTCCAGGGCCTGCTCGACCAATGGCGGATCGGCGCGGATCAGGCGCCGACTTTGCGTTACTACCTGCAACGGCATATCGACGTGGACGCTCACGACCATGGCCCAGCCGCCGAACAGTTACTGGCAAGCCTGATCGACGGCGACCCGCAGCGTGAGGCCGAGGCCCAGGCCGCCGCCCTGGCCGCGGTGCGTAGCCGACTCGCGCTGTGGGATGGCTTGCACGCCAGCATCCAGGAGCTGAGCCAATGAACGCCGCCACCTATCAATCCTTCGCCGACACCTGGGAGAACCGCGCCAGCATCCGCACCCGGCCCCGGCGGATGTTGGAAAACGACGACAAATTGATCTACCCCCTGAGCCGTCAGCCCCTGGTTCTGGGCCAGGCCTTTTTGCGCGAATGCCCGCAGCAGCGCGACTTCGTGCTGGTACAGACCCTCTACAAGTTCATCAACGACGTGGTGATTTTTGAAACCGAAATCGTCGACCAGACCGCCCGCAGCATCGCCAAGAACCGCTTTGGCGTGGCCTTCCCGCCAGCCTGCCGGTATGACGCCATGACCGTGGTCGTGGACGAGGACTACCACGCACTAGTGGCCATGGACTTTATGCAGCAAACCATCGCCCTGACCGGTATCGCGCCCATCCAATTACCCACGCAAATCGAGTTGAGCCGCGCCGTGCCGGCTGCCCTGGCCCTGGCCCCGCCTGAGTTGCGCGCGCCCATGGAACTGATCTGCGTGGCCATTGCGGAAAACACCGTAACCCACGATGTCGCCGCGTTCGCCCGGGACGACACGGTGAAGGCCTCGATCAAGGGCCTGATGGCCGACCATTTGCTCGATGAGGGCCGCCACTCCGGGTTCTGGACGCGACTGGTGCAGATCTACTGGCAGCGCGCCAGCGAGGCCGAGCGCCATTGCCTGGCGCAGATCCTGCCGGTGTTTATCCGCCACTACCTGACCAACGACTTGCAGAACGCCTTCGACTTTCAGTTGATCGATCACCTGCCCGTCAGCCCCGCGGTGCGCCTCGCGCTCAAGGACGAGGTGTCTGGCCTGGCGTTCCCGATCAATCGCCACCACCCCTTGGTCGGCAACATCGTGCGTTTTTTGCGCAGCAGTTCGCTGCTGGACTCGGCCTGCGTCCAGCAAGCAATGGTCGATTACCTGTGCTGATGGGGAGGAACACTGGATGAAATGTCTCGATATTGCACTCATCGGCAACAGCCAGGCTCTGGATGCCATCGGTGAAGAATTGGCGCAACACGGCCACCGCCTCCACTACGCGGCCAGCGATTGCGACCTGTTGATCGAGGACGGCAGCCAAGCGCTGGATAGCCCGATCATCGCCCGCGACAGCCTGCACCTGCGCTTGCAGGAGGCCACCCACGCGGGCGAATGGCTGCCACGCCTGACCCTGCTGTGTTGGCACGGCAGCGCACGCACCAAACGCCTGTTGGACCAGCTGCCACTGGCCCCGGAAAACTCCGGCAACGGCCAGATGCTGCACCGGCGGGCAGTCGATACCCTGGTGGACTACGTCGCGCTGCTGGTCAGCCGTGTGAGCCGCGAGGCCGAGTACCTACAGCACACCACCGCGCTGGATACTGACCACGCCTTGGAGGGCGCCAGCCTACTGCGGTTGCAGGCGCTGGCCTACGTGCACCGGTTCAACGACACCGCCCGGCCTGACTTGCTGTGCCAAGCGCAAACACCGCTCATCGAGCAACTGGACCGCAGCCTTCAGCGCTTTGGCCAACGCACGGCGCTGGTCATTGCCGGCACTCATCTGAGCTATGGCCAACTGCGGGCACAGAGCATGGCGATCCAGCAACGCCTGCTGCCGTTGCTGGCACCGTTGCGCGGCGGCGGGCAGCCATTGGTGGTGGGCCTTTGCCTGGAAAAATCTGCGCCGCTGTACGCCGCCATCCTGGCGATTCTGGGCAGCGACGCGGTGTACCTGCCGCTGGAGCCGGACCATCCGCTGCCGCGCCAGCAGTACATCCTGCAAAACGCCGGGGCGGTACTGCTGCTCCACGACGGCCAGCATCCGCTGGCGCAACAGATGCCTGGGTTGGACGTGGCCCGCATCGACGCCCGCAGCGCCGACCTGCACCAACCCTTGCTGCACTCGCGCCCCAGCGCCGACGCGCCGTGCATGGCGTTCTACACCTCAGGCACGACGGGCCAACCTAAAGGCGTAGTGCTTAGCCAACACAACCTCAGCCATTTTTGCGCCTGGTATGCCGACTTCTGCGAGTTGAATGAACAGAGCAGGGTCTTGCAGTTCGCCTCCCTGGGGTTCGACGCCTCGCTGATCGACATCTTCCCAGCGCTGATCCAGGGTGCGGCGCTGATCGTGCCCAGCGACAGCCAACGCCGCGATCCGCTGCAACTGGCCGCGCTGCTGCGCGAACAGCGCCTGACCCACGGCTTTCTGCCGCCCGCCCTGCTCAGCCTGCTGCCCGGCGATGAACCGCTGGGGCTGGGCTGGCTCATGACCGGCGGCGATGTGTGCGAGCCCGAAGCGATTGAGCGCCTCACGCCCCACACGCGCCTGTGCAACCTGTATGGCCCCACCGAAGCCACGGTGCTGGCCACCGCTCGCCCGATGCGCAGCGGCGACCACAACCGCCTGCTCGGCGCGCCCATCGCCAACAGCCGGGTGCTGATTCTCGATGACGCCCAGCAACCGGTGGCGGAGCAGCAAGTGGGCGAGTTGTACATCGTCGGCCCTGGCGTGGCGCTGGGCTATCTGCACAACCCGCAGCAGACCGCCGAGCGTTACCTGGAGTTGCCCCTGCCGGACGGCCAGCGTCTGCGCGCCTACCGCAGCGGCGACCTGGGCAAATGGACCGAAGCGGGAATCGAGCTGTGCGGGCGGCGCGACAATCAGGTGAAAATCCGCGGCTTTCGCGTCGAGCCCGAGGAAATCGAACATTGCCTGCGCGCCAGTCGCCTGTTTGGCCAGGTCGCCGTGGTGATCGACAGCCAGCGGCGCATTCTGGCGTTCGTTGCCCAACCCGCAGGTGAGCAACCGGAACTCGCCCCGCAACGGCTCAAGCAGTGGGCCGCGCAACACCTGCCCGACTACATGCAGCCGCTGGCCTGCACCCTGCTGGCGAGCTTGCCGTGCGCCAGTAATGGCAAGGTGGACCGCCAGGCGTTGCTCAGGCTGCCCGTCACTGTCGTCGCCAATACCTCACGCCAATTGCCCCGCAGCGCCGACGAGGAGCGGCTGCGGGCGCTGTGGGCCGAGCTACTGGAATTACCGGCCGAAGAAATCTGCACCCAGGAGAGCTTCTTCAACCTCGGCGGCCACTCGATCCTACTGTCGCGCCTGCTGCTGGGCCTGCGCGAGCAGTTCGGGCGCAGCATCTCGATCAACCGCTTTATCGAAGACCCGACCCTAGCTCGCCTGGCAACCTTGGTGCGCGGCAACGCCATTGAGCAGAACCTCTGCGAACAGGCGCTGGCCGATGCCTGCCGCCCGCTCGACATCGAAGCCTTGGCGTCATCCCGCATGGGCGATGTGGGCAAAGTAATTGTCACCGGCGCTAACAGTTTCGTCGGCGTACATATCGTGCAAGCACTGCTGGCGGCGGGCGCGAGGGAAGTGGCGTGCCTGGTGCGCGACAGCGCCGGGCAATCGGCGGCGCAGCGCTTCGCCCAGGCCCTGCGGGACAACTGCCTGGAGCATCTGGACCTGAGCCGGGTGCAGGTTCACGCCGCCGACCTGACCCGCCCCGACCTGGGGCTGGCGCCGCCGCTGTACGAGCGCCTGGACAGGGAGTTCGGCGCGTTGGTGCACAACGCCGCCAACGTCAATCATGTCCTCGACTACCCGTCGCTGGCGGGTGACAACGTCGAGCCGCTATTGCACCTGCTGCGGCTGTGCGAAGGGCGCAGCAAAAAGATCTTCAATTTCATCTCGACCCTTTCAGCCTGCAGCACCCGCGACGCCGCCGGCCAAGTGCTGGAAGTGGCCGCCGCGCCGACCCCGCCGATCTACCTGCGCAACGGCTATAACCTGTCCAAATGGGTTGGCGAACGCCTGCTAGAGCGCGCCCGCGAGCGCGGTGTGCAGGTCAACCTGTACCGCCCGGGCAACATCAGCTTCAACAGCCGCAACGGCGTATGCCAACCCCATAAAAACCGCTTGTTGTTGATGCTCAAGGGCTCACTGCAACTGGGCCTGGTGCCACGTCTTGAACTGAACTTCGACTTGATGCCCGTGGACTTCCTGGCCCGTTTCATTGCTTGGCACAGCACCCGCTATCAACCCGGCCGCACCGTCTTCAACCTGCATAACCCTCAACCCTTGAGCTGGGCGGCCTATGTGGCCGCGTTCGAACAGGTCGGCCACTGTTTTGAATGGGCGACCGTGGCCCAGTGGCAGCAACAACTGGCCCGAGTCGACAGCCAGAACGCGTTGTTCGGCGTGCTGGGCTTCTACCTCAACGGCTTTGAAGAGGACATCGGCGATATCTCCATGATCGGCCACACCAATGCCCGCCATGGCATCAAACAAATGGGCGAGCACTACCCGGAAAAATCCCCAGCGCTACTGCGCAAAGGCTGTGAGTACCTCAAGCAGATTGCCTTTATCTGACACCACCCAGCGCATACAGGAGTAAGACCATGAACCACCCCCAACCCGACACCCTGATCCGCAACCCCAACGGCAACCCGATCACCGCCAGCGTCGAGATTCGCGCATCGGCCAGCCGTGTCTGGGCCGTGGCCGGCGAGTTTGCTGGCTTCGACCGCTTCATCCCAGCACTGGAGCGCATCGAGATGACCGGCCAAGGCCCGGGTTCGCTGCGCAAGAAGTTCTTTAAAGACGGCAACCTGGTGGTCGAACAGCTCAACCATCGCGACGAGCAGGCCATGACGATGACCTGGACCACCCTCTACAACACCCTGGGCGTCGGTCAGTTGTGGGCAGCCATGGTGGTTGAAGCCGCGGGCGCCGATTGCTCGCGTGCCACCTGGACCATCATTGCCGAACCGACGCAGGGTGAGGGTGAGGGTGAGGCCGATGCCTTCGCGCAGTTCGTACAGGGTTTTGCTGACGAGGCCATGGGCAATCTACGCACGCTGTTTGTGTAAGCGGCCCATAAAAAAACGCGATGAGCCTGGCAGGCTTCATCGCGTTTTGCTGTAGCGGCTGCGCCTCAGATCTTGAAGCTATCGACCAATTGCTTGAGTCGATTGGCCTGCAACGACAGCGCGTCGCAGTCCTTCAAGGTTTCGTTGAGGTTGGCCACGCCCTGCTGGTTCAACAGGTTGATCTGGTTGATGTCCACGTTGAGGGTTTCCACCACCGCCGTCTGCTCTTCAGTAGCCGCGGCCACCGACTGGTTCATGCCGTCGATTTCCGTGATGCGCTGCGTCACGCTGACCAACCGTTCGCCAGCCTGGTTCGCCACTTCGACGCTTTCCTCGCTGGAAACCTGGCTCGCGTTCATGGTGGTAACCGCTTCGCGAGAGCCGATCTGCAGCGACGTAATCATCTTGTGGATCTCTTCGGCCGACTCCTGGGTGCGGTGTGCCAGGTTGCGCACTTCGTCCGCAACCACAGCAAAACCACGACCCGCCTCGCCGGCACGGGCCGCTTCGATGGCTGCGTTGAGGGCCAGCAGGTTGGTCTGTTGGGAGATGCCTTTAATCACATCGAGAATGTGGCCGATGTTGTCGGTACTCGCATTCAGCGTTTCGATCTGGGTGCAGGACAAGCTGATCTTCTGCGACAACTCGGTCATCGCCAGGATGGTTTTTTCCACCACCTGCCGGCCGTCATCCGCCTGCTCGCTAGCGCCGCTGGCATGCTGCGACGCATCAGCCGCGTTGCGGGCAATCTCCTGGGTCGCCGCCCCCAGTTCATTGATGGCCGCCGCCACGCTGTTAGTGCGCGCACTTTGCTCATCGGAACCGACAATGGAAGCGTTGGATGAAGCCATCACCCGTTGCGACAAATCATGAACCTGACGGGTAGCCGACGACACTTCCGAAATTGATGCGTGAATACGCTCCACAAACTGGTTGAAAGAGCCGCCCAGCACGCCAAATTCGTCCTTGCTCTCTACCGTCAGACGACGGGTCAAGTCACCTTCGCCCTGGGCGATGTCCTGCATCGCACGGCCCATGGTGGTCAACGGACGCATCAACACCTGAATCAGCAAGCTCAACAGCACCGCAATGGCCGATACCGCGATGAACATGGCGATCAATGCAGATGTGCGGAATTGGCTGAGAGGTTCGTAAGCTTTGTCCCTATCGATCGATAGGCCGATATACCACTGGGCATTCGGCAACCCAGCGACGGGGGTGAAGGACAGAATGCGTTCCTGCTGGTTGAGCGTCACTTCCTGTGCAGTCTTCTCCAGGCGCAGTGCGGTGCCTGGGTAGATGTCCTTCAGGTTTTTCATCACCTGATCCTCGTCCGGGCTGACGATGACCTGACCGTCGCCGCTGACCAGAAAGGCATGGCCGATGCCACCGAAGTCCACCGAATTGATGATGTTCATCAGCGTTTGCAGGCTGAGGTCACCACCGACCACACCCAGCAGTTGCCCCTCTTTCTTTACCGGCATGGCAATGGTAACGATCAACCCGCCCACCGCAGCCTTGTAGGGCGGCGTGAGCATGGTCTGGTTGGCCGCAACGGCCTGCTTGTACCAAGGACGCTCGCGGGGGTCATAGCCGTCGGGCATTTTGGCGTCAGGCCGCTGAGTGAAAACACCGTTGCTCTGGCCAACGTAGGTGAATTGGAAATTCGAGGTGAAGGCCGGTTGGTCCACCAGGCCCGGGAAGTCGGCCTGGGCGCCTTGGTGCGCGACGTTCTGGGCGAGGCTCTCCAGCACCAAGATGCGGCCGCTCAGCCAGTTCTGCACGCTGCTGGCGGTCAAGTCGCCGGCCTGTTCCACCGAGGCCTCAAGGTTTTGCTTGATCGTGTTCCGCTGCAGGTAGTCGTTGTACAAAGTGAACAAGGCAAAAGCCAGAACCACTACGCCAGAGGCGGCCAAAAGGATTTTATGGCTGAACTTGAGATTCATTTCATGGGACTTCTTATGCAAAAAATGGGGGGTCATCCGTGTCGCGTCATTCCATGTCGCCGCGCAGGCAGCATTCTATGGCTGCTCTACTTTGGTGCACGCTCGTCTCAGTACATGTCGGCACCACGGCGATAAAACTTAGGGCTTTGTAAGAAATAGACGACATAACAGGCAAAAACCTGCCGGACGGCATGCTAGAGCGGTATGGCGGGGTTTAGGGAAAGGACAAAAAAACGCTGAAAACAGCAGGGACCAGAAAGACAAAACCCCATTTGCTTTCGCAAATGGGGTTTCGGAATTCAATCTTGACGATGACCTACTCTCACATGGGGAAACCCCACACTACCATCGGCGATGCATCGTTTCACTGCTGAGTTCGGGATGGGATCAGGTGGTTCCAATGCTCTATGGTCGTCAAGAAATTCTGTGTGCGGCTCGTTAAAGAAACGGGCTCGCGAAAATCTTTAGCTTCTACTTAAAACAAAACCCCATCTGCTTTCGCAAATGGGGTTTCGGAATTTAATCTTGACGATGACCTACTCTCACATGGGGAAACCCCACACTACCATCGGCGATGCATCGTTTCACTGCTGAGTTCGGGATG
>NZ_FYEE01000007.1 GCF_900187645.1 Pseudomonas sp. Irchel 3E20
CGGTGTTGCGCAGCCCGGAAAACCACCGCTGGGTGACGGCGATGGATGTGGCGGTGGGGCAGGGAAAATGTTTGGACGATCCGCATATTCGTGAGGTGCTGATTGCGGTGGCGGATTGGCGGGTGGATGAAAAAGCATACAAAGATGGGCTGACCCAAATGCCAGGTTGGCCAAAGCTCAGCGCGCAGGCGCGAGCCTTGGTCACTGCCAATTTCCGTTACTACCAATACGGAACATTTCCCTCTCCTGAGCTGGTGCCCATGACGCCGCCCCCATTGGTCAGAAGACCCGGCCACACAGGAGGTCAATCATGAGCAGCCGGCCGCGCTTAAAGGCTTTCCTCTGGACCGGGTTCGTACTGGTTCTCGGTTGGCTGACGTTCGTGACCTATCAAGCGATCACGTACTTAGAGACAGACGAAATGACGATGAGAAACATTGCGCCACCCACCCTCGTTGGCCTGGCTGCCGTATGCGGTGTCGTGGCGTTGCTGTATGGCGCGGTGTGGGGTGGCAAGGCCCTGATGCAGTGGGTCAATCCAAGGCTGGCGGTTACGCAACCGGCGCCACTGACCGCCGAGCAAATCGCGGAGCGCGAACGGACCTATGCGCTGGAAATCAGGGCGGTGGGGCCACCGTGCAAATGGTCCGCCCGCCCGACGCAGCCACCAAAGCCCACAACGCGAAAACCCGCTGGGCCGACCCCTTCCTTTTCGGCGCACCGGGAGTGACGCAATGAAGCACCCCGTTTGTTTAGGCGACGCCACCAGCAGTGGCGGCAAGGTTATCGAGTGCCAGCTTGCCGGCACTCATCAGATCAACGGCAAAACCGTCGCTGTGCTTGGCGACAAAGCCACCTGCCCGCTGCATTTAGGCATCTACGCGTTTACACAGGGCCACCCCCATCGGCGCATGAACGGTCTGAGTGTGGTGATGGATGGGCATCGGCTGGCATGCGGCTGCCTTGGGCTTGCAAGCCATGGGGCCAGCGTGCGGGTTGAATGACTGCGCTACGGTGTTCAATCGATCTGTGCACAAGGCCCGCATCCCGATGGATATAGGCCTTTATTGTTGGGTGCAGGCCTCACCCCTGGCCCACATCCCCGTCCGGCTGATTAAGAAAGATCAGTACTCCCAGGATCGCCATGTAGAAGCGGAACGCGGCGTTTTGGCCGTTCCAGGTGGGGGATTGCCACATCATGAACCACTCGGCGCCGATCACCATGAAGCCGAAGAACCACAGCATGAAGCCCACCGTGAGGCCGGCCAACGCGTATTTTTTGGCGCGGTTGAAGCCGCTGCCGTGGCTGTGCCGTGCGCGCCATAACATCAGCGCGCCCCAGCCCAGCAGGGCGGCGGTGAGGGCTTCGGTGGCGATTATCAGGGCATAAGCCGCGTGCCAGAGCCAAGGGGTGTGGATGGCGCGGTGCAGTTCGCTGTTGTCGGCGAACAGGGTGTCCATGCTCAGCACATGGCGCACGAAGGCGAAGTTGGAGCCGTAGTCGGTGAGGTTGTTAAGCATCGCGAGAAAGGCGAAGGCCGCGAGGGCAAGGGTCATGGCGATTTTTGCGTAGCGTGTGGTCATGGCGTGGGGTCCATCCATTGGCAGGTAATGGACGACGCTAGCAGGCCGGGATTTTGGCGGTTGGGCAAGAAAGCCGCCATTTGTAGGCGGGGAATTACGAAAGTGTAAGGGTGGTTGTCATGTGTCGCCGGGTAAGTCCCAGGTGTGTGTGGGATTGCTCCGGTTGAGTCAAGGCACGGCCTGAATCTGCTGTAGCCGTTGTTGTAGCAAGCGGGCTTGCCCGCTTGCTACAGCGCGAAGGGGAGCGTCAGGCGCGCAGGGCTTGTTGCAGGTCTTCGAGGAGGTCTTCGATGGCCTCGATGCCGACCGAGAGGCGGATCATTTCCGGTTTGACCCCGGCCTTGGCCTGCTCGGCTTCGTTCATTTGCCGGTGGGTGGTGGAAGCCGGGTGGCAGGCCAAGGATTTGGCGTCGCCGATGTTGACCAGGCGTTTGAAGATTTGCAGGGCGTCGTAGAAGCGCACGCCGGCCTCGTAGCCGCCCTTGAGGCCGAAAGAAAGGATCGCCGAGGGCTTGCCCTGCATGTATTTGAGCGCCAGTTCATGGTGCGGATGGTCGCTCAGGCCGGCGTAGCTGACCCACGCCACTTGCTCGTGGTCCTTGAGGAACTGCGCCACTTTGAGGGCGTTTTCGGTGTGGCGTTCCATGCGCAGGGCCAGGGTTTCCAGGCCTTGCAGCAGCAGGAATGCGTTCATTGGCGCCAGGGCCGCGCCGGTATTGCGCAGGGGCACGGTGCGGGCGCGGGCGATAAAGGCCGCCGGGCCGAACTTTTCGGTGTACACCACGCCGTGGTAGGCCGGTTCAGGGGTGTTGAGGCCGGGGAATTTTTCCGGGTAGTCGGCCCAGGGGAAGGTGCCGCCATCGACGATCACGCCGCCCAGGGAGTTGCCGTGGCCGCCCACGTATTTGGTCACCGAGTGCACGACGATGTCGGCACCGAACTGGATCGGTTTGCACAGGATGGGCGTAGCCACGGTGTTGTCCACCATCAGCGGCACGCCACGGGCGTGGGCAACGTCGGCCAGGGCCTGGAGATCGATGATGTTGCCCGCTGGGTTGCCGATGCTCTCGCAGTACACCAGTTTGGTGTTGTCATCGATCAGTTCGGCGATGGCCTCGGCGCTGTCGTCGCGGGCGAAGCGCACATCGACGCCGAAGCTGGGCAGCAAGTGGGCGAACAGGGTGTAGGTGCCGCCATAGAGTTGCGGCGTGGTGACGATGTTGTCGCCGGCACGGGTCAGGGTCTGGATCGCGTAGTGGATCGCGGCGCTGCCGGCCGAGACGGCCAGGCCCGCGATGCCGCCTTCGAGGGCGGCGAGGCGTTGCTCCAGCACGTCGTTGGTCGGGTTCATGATCCGCGTGTAGATGTTGCCAGGTACGTCAAGATTGAACAGGTCGGCGCCGTGCTGAGCGTTATCGAACTCGAAAGCGACGTTCTGGTAAATGGGCACGGCCACGGCTTTGGTGGTGGGGTCGGATTTGAAGCCGTGGTGCAGGGCGATGGTGGCGTCTTTCATGAGTGGGTATGACCTCCTTGGATTGGGTGGGGGCTCCGGGCGTGGGGAGCGGGGTTGTTGGCGATAGTTTCAGCGTGCCGTGCAGGTAATACCCCGTTGGCTGGCTGGTGGGCAAGCTTAGTCCTACAGAATCTATGGACTTTACTTAGATTATTTTCAGAAATGCCCCCGTGTTTACGGCATAAGCGTCACCTGACGCGCAGCCCTGCACGTTTGTGCCGGTAAAAGGTAAACTCCGCCCCCTGCGCAGGAGCAACCATGAACTATCGTCACGCCTTCCACGCCGGCAACCACGCCGACGTCTTCAAACACCTGACCTTGACCCGCCTCATCGCCCTGATGTCGCGCAAGGAGCAGCCGTTCGCCTACCTCGACACCCACGCCGGGATCGGCCTGTACGACCTGCAGGGCGACCAGGCCAGCCGTACCGGCGAGTACCTGGAAGGCATCGCGCGGCTGTGGGGCGAGGCGGACCTGCCGCCGCTGGCCGCCGACTATATGCGCGTGCTGCACGAGATGAACCCCGATGGCCAATTGCGCTACTACCCCGGCTCTCCAGAGCTGGCGCGGCGCCTGACCCGCCCTCAGGACCGCGTGTTGCTCAACGAGAAACACCCCGAGGACGGTGTGTTGCTCAAGGACAACATGAAGGGCGACCGCCGGGTGAAGGTTCACCTGGGCGAGGGCTGGCACGTGCCACGGGCCATGCTGCCGGTGCCGGAGAAGCGGGCGGTGATGCTGATCGACCCGCCGTTCGAGCAACTCGACGAAATGCAGCGCTGCGCCGCGTCCCTCAAGGAAGCAGTGGGGCGCATGCGCCAGACCGTCGCGGCGATCTGGTACCCGGTCAAGGACCAGCGTGCCCTGCGTCGCTTCTACCAGGACCTGGCCGGAACCGGTGCGCCGAAGTTGCTGCGGGTGGAGTTGCTGGTGCATCCGCTGGACACGCCCAGCAGCCTCAATGGCTCGGGGCTGGCCATCGCCAACCCGCCGTGGGGCCTGGAAGAGGAACTGCGCGAGTTGCTGCCGTGGCTATCCAAGAAACTGGGCCAGACCCAGGGCGGGTGGCAGATGGATTGGCTTATTGAGGAATAAGAGTGGTGAGCGGCAAGTTTCAAGCGGCAAGTAGGGGGAGGAACCCGCGCTTGCAGCGTTTAGCTTGCCGCTGCGATCTTCAGATCGGGCAGGTCACGCCCGTGCCGCCGATCCCGCAATAGCCCTGGGGGTTTTTCGCCAGGTACTGCTGGTGGTAGGCCTCGGCGAAGTACACGGTCGGCGCTTCGTCAATTTGCGTAGTGATATCGCCCAGGCCGGCCTTGGTCAGCGCTTGCTGATAGGCCTGTGCGCTGGCTTTTGCCGCGTCCAGTTGTTCTGGCGTGGTGGCGTAGATCACCGAGCGGTATTGGCTGCCGATGTCATTGCCCTGGCGCATGCCCTGGGTTGGGTTGTGCAGTTCCCAGAACATTTTCAACAGATCTTCGTACTTGAGTTTGGCCTGGTCGTAGACCACCAGCACCACTTCGCTGTGGCCGGTCATGCCCGAGCAGACTTCTTCGTAGGTCGGGTTCGGCGTGAAGCCGCCGGCATAGCCGACCACGGTGCTGACCACGCCGTCGCGTTGCCAGAATTTGCGTTCTGCGCCCCAGAAACAGCCGAGGCCAAAGATCGCAAACCCCACATCGTCCATAAACGGACCCAGCAGCGGGTTACCGTTGACGAAGTGCGTCTCGGGCAGTTTCATCGGGGTTTCGCGCCCGGGCAGGGCTTGTTCTTTGGTTGGAAGCACGTTTTTGTTCACCAGGATTTCCGAGCGCAAGACCATGTTCAGTCCCCTCAGTCAGGTTGAGTTGTAAATAGACAGACCGCCAGTGTGCCCGAGTGTTACCGCGCTGTCAGGCGATTGGGCCGCGGGGGTAGCGCTTGAGCTTCTCCACCAGCTCTGCGCCGGGGATGGGCCGGTCGAACAGGTAGCCCTGGCCGACGTCGCAGCGGTGGCGGCGCAGGAAGGCCAGTTGCTCGGCGGTTTCGATGCCTTCGGCGACGACCTTGAGCTTGAGGTTGTGGGCCATGGCGATCACTGCGGAGGTGATTTCCATGTCGTCCTGGTTGTCCGGGATTTCGTTGATGAAGCTACGATCGATCTTGATGATGTCGATCGGGAATTTCTTCAGGTAACTCAGCGACGAATAGCCGGTGCCGAAGTCGTCCATGGCCAGGGTCAGGCCCAGTTTTTTGAGCTGGTCCAGTTGCTGGTGGGTGTCTTCCGTGGCTTCGAGCAGCAAGCCCTCGGTCAGCTCCAGCTCCAGCAGCGAGGGCGGCAGTTGCTCTTCCTTGAGGATACTGGCGATGGAGGCCACCAGGTCCGGGTCGGAAAACTGCTTGGGTGACAGGTTGATCGCCACTTGCAGGTTGCCCAGGCCACTGGCGGTCAGTTGTTTGCTCATGCGGCAGGCCTGGCGGGCGATCCATTTGCCGATCGGGATGATGAGCCCGGTTTCTTCGGCGACGCTGATGAATTGGTCGGGGCGGATCATGCCCTTTTCCGGGTGGTTCCAGCGCAGCAGTGCTTCCATGCCCAGCAGGCGGCCGCTGCGCAGGCACAGCTTGGGCTGGTAGAACACGTCCAGTTCGTTCTGGGTCAGGGCGCGGCGCAGGTTGTTTTCCACGAACAGCTTGTAGCTGGCTTCGGCGTTCAGCGCCTCGGTGAACACCTGCACCTGATGCTTGCCGTTGGCCTTGGCCTTGTGCAGCGCCAGGCCGGCGTTGCGCATCAGGGTTTGCGGGTCGCGGCCGTGCAGGGGCGCGCAGGCCAGGCCCACAGAGCCGGTGACGCTGATGAGTTGGTTGTCGACGAACATCGGTTTGTCGAGGGTCATCAGCAACTGGCTGGCCACTTGCTGGCCGCCTTCGAGGTCGGTGTTGTCCAGCAGCACCGCGAACTCGTTACTGGCAAACCGCGCCAGGCTGCCAGTGGGGCTCAGGCTATTGCGCAGGCGCCGGGCCAGGCTTATCAGCAACTTGTCGCCGGTCTGGTGGCCGAGGCTGTCGTTGATCCGTTTGAAGTTGTCGATGTCTACCAGCAGCAGGCTGATGGGCGTATCGCTGTCGCGGGCGAAGCGCTCGTCCAGGTTGCGGATGAAGGCGGGGCGGTTACCCAGGTTGGTCAGGTTGTCGGTGTAGGCCAGGCGTTCGATGCGCTGCTGGGCGAGCTTGGTTTGGGTGATGTCTTCGTAAATGCCGATGTAGTGGGTCAGCTCGCGGTTGTCGCCATACACCTTGGAGATGGACAACTGGCCCCAGTAGGGCTCCAGGTTTTTGCGTCGGCTCTTGAATTCGCCCTGCCAACTGTTGCTCTTGACCAGGTTGGACTGGGCGTCGAACAGCAATTCGCTGAGATTCTCCAGCGCCGGCAGCTCCGAGAGCTTGTGGCCGTGGACTTCTTCGGTGCTGTACTGGGTGATCGCGGTGAAACTGGGGTTGACGTACTCCACCACGCCCTCGCTGCTGACCAGCAAAAAGGCGTTGGCGCTCTGCTCGACGGCGCGCTGGAACAGGTGCAGGGCGCTGGTGGCGGTGCGGCGGTTGTGGTTGTTGATGACCTGGGCGAACTGGTCGGCCAATTCGCCGGCAAAAGCGATTTCGTCGGACTGCCAGGCGCGGGTTACGCCGGTCTGTTCCAGGCACAGCACGCCGACGACCTGGCCATCGACGCGGATGCTGGCGTCGAGCAGGGCGTTCACATCCCGCGGGCGCAGGCTTTCGGCCATCTCCCGGGTGCGTGGGTCGCGCATGGCGTTGTTGGCGTCGATGGCGCGGCTGGTGTGCAGGGCTTCGAGGTAACTTGGGAAGCCGCTGGCGTCGAGCGGCGCCGGCACGCGGTACTCCTGGGAGCTGCGGTTGTAGGCCGAGATTGGCACCAGTTGCTGGCCCTCGAGGTTCCAGATACTGGCGCTGTCGATCTGGTAGATGTCGCAGGCGCTGCGGGTAATCAGTTCGGCCGCTTCTTGCAGCGAATTGCCGGTGCTGTAGCGCTGGCGAGCCAGCAGCAGGATCAGCTCTTGCTGGGCGCGCACGCGCTCCAGGTGTTGGAGTTGCTCCTGCTGGGCGCGCTGGTTGAGTTCCAGGGCAATTTGCAGGCGGCTGTTCTGGGTTTCCAGGTCCAGGCACGGGGTGGTGGCGATGCCGTCGAACAGACCGTCCACCACCATCAGGTAGCCGCGCAGCAAGTGGCGATTGTGCTGCTTATAGGCTTCGCCCAACTCCAGCAGGCTCAACTCGCCCAGAGCGGTGTGCAGGGTGTAACGCACCAGATAGTGAGGGCTCTGGGCCAGTTGCTGCTGGATGGTGTCGTGCAACTGATAGCGCGCTTGCGGTTCCATCAGGCTGGCGTAGGGCGAGCCCACCAAGGCGCAGAGTTCGACGGCAGGCAGGCCGAACTGGCGTTCGCAATTGGGGTCCAGAAACAGCAGCGCCCAGCTAGCCTCATTCAGCCGCTCGAAACGCAGCATGCCGAGCCGCGAGGGCACGGGCAACTGCGTCACTACCTCGGCCGCCAGGCGAGTGGCGACATCAGGTTGGCTTTTCATGGGGAAACTCGCTTCGAAAATGCTGATCGCGCCGGGCTCACGCCCTCTTTACTGTTGCCTGCGGCAAGGTTGCATGATGCACAGCAGGCTGACAAGAGAGGATGAAGGCTAAGTGCTATAACAGGCTATCGGCAGGAGAGCGGTTTTCTCCAGAACATTGCCAAAGCCTGACTCAGGTCAACGGCCGCGGGGGACCGCCGACCGGTAATCAAGGGTTCAGCGCAGGGGGATTGCCACCGATTCGAGAAGTTCTCCGCTGATGCCTTGGAAGTTCACCAGCACCTGTGTTTGCTGGATGCTGATGTGCGCAAAGTTGTCCTGGCTGATAACCGCGCTGGTCAGGGTGGGCGTGTAGTGGTCCGCCGACACGCTCTCCAGTGGGCGGTCAAGGATGAAGTCGCTGGTTTTGGCGTAGGGCAGGAGTTTGGAGTTGCAAAACGGCGAAGACACGATGGTGTGCACCAGAAAGTCTGCATCCTGGGTGTGGGTCAGTGCGCAGGTCATGGAGCCATGGACATCGCCGGCGATGAAAATGACGTTTTGGATGCGGTGTGTCTGGATGGTGTCGAGAATCCGTTGGCGCTGGTCGGGGAAGAATTTCCAAGTGTCATCGCCATCGTTCTTGGCGTCGGGAAAGAACATCACGGTGGTGACGATGAACTTAACTCGGGCTTGGCTAGTGATGAGCCATTTAAGTAAGGCGGCCTCCTGTTCTTCGTCAAGTATGCGCCGGTTATTGGCGCTTAGTGATCTGCGGGTGCGGGTATCGAGCACGAACCATTCACAGTCGCCATTGGTGAATTGATAACCGTAGTGACTTGCAGGGGCGTGGCTAGAACCAACTTGCTCTGGTTGGGGGCCGTGGCTGTGTTGGTAAATCTCATAGGCGCGAATGGCATTGTCGTAGAGTGAGTTATCGGCACGGCTTTTTTTCGCGGGCCAGTTATCTTCAATTTCGTGGTCATCAAGAATCATGTAAGTAGGAACGTTGGCCATGAGGTTCTTGATATGGGGTTGGGAAAATGCGAGGCGATACTTATGCAGTATTTGGTTGTAACTTCGGTCGGGGGCGGCAAAGTTGAGGTCGTCCAAATAGACTTGGTCACCGATCATCAGTAAGCCGTCCAGTGGCGTGCTGGAATGCTCGGACAGTTCGTGAATGGATTTGAAAATACGATCTCCGAGTGCCGGCGCAGAAGGTATGCCCAGGGTAACCCGCAGGTAGCGACAGGAGCCGATGACGTAGGTCAGTTCGGTGTCTTTTTGGCGGGTAGCGGTCTTGAACGAATAGAGCGCTTCAGGCCAGTCCAGTGATAGATCGTTGGGGAAACCCGTGACGTCTTTGTCATGGGGGGCGCTGAACCAGCCTGCCTGGAATTCATAGCGGGCATCCTCACGCAGGTCATCCAAGGCAATGACGGCGGTCATGTCTTGCTGTTCGAAAAGCTCCGCAAAATGTGGGTCCGACCAAGTATCTGTGCCGCGCAGGCGATAACGCAGGGCGCAATAAGATGACTCTGAGGGAACGTGTTCGCCCCGTAGAAATATGCGTGTGCTGTGCAGCGTTGTATGGCCGACAATAGGCCCGACAGTGGCGCTAATCATATTCGAATCCTTTCGATATATGGGGGGGTGGGTTTTTTCTCCGAGTGGGAGTGCGTGAATAAAGGCTAGTAAGTTGCGCAGGGTTGCTGTTTTAGAAAGAGCGCCAATTGCTGTGTTCTATTGGACTTTATAGGTTGCACACTTTGCTTTGCCTGGGTGGGCTGAAGGTAACTGTGGTGTGGGAAAGTTCAGGCTTGCTGTCAGGCCTCTAAGAGTGACGAGGATATTGGCGGGCAAAAAAAGCCCCGCCACAGGGGCGGGGTTGAGGTACGAGCGTGGCGCTCGGAAAACGTGGAGCCCAACGGCCCTGCGCAAGGCAGGGCCGGCGGGTGTTACAGCAGGATGGTGCGGATATCGGCCAGCAGGTCGCTCAGACGCTTGGTGAAGCGTGCGGCGGCTGCGCCGTTGATGACACGGTGATCGTAGGACAGCGACAACGGCAGCATCAGTTTCGGCTGGAAGGCTTTGCCATCCCAGACGGGCTGGATGGTGGCCTTGGAGACACCGAGGATCGCCACTTCCGGGGCGTTGACGATCGGCGTGAAACCGGTGCCGCCAATGTGCCCGAGGCTGGAAATGGTGAAGCAGGCGCCTTGCATGTCGTCGGCGGTGAGCTTCTTGTCGCGCGCCTTGGCGGCCAGCGCAGCGGCCTCGGCGGCCAGTTGTAGCAAGCTCTTCTGGTCGACGTTTTTGATGACCGGCACCAGCAGGCCTTCGGGGGTGTCGACGGCAAAGCCGATGTGCACGTACTTCTTGCGGATGATCGCCTTGCCACTCGGGGCCAGGGAACTGTTGAAGTCCGGCATTTCCTTGAGCAGGTGCGCGCAGGACTTGAGCAGCAGTGGCAGCACGGTGAGCTTGACGCCGGCCTTTTCGGCCACGGCTTTCTGTGCGACACGGAAGGCTTCCAGCTCGGTGATGTCAGCCTGGTCGAACTGGGTCACGTGGGGGATGTTCAGCCAGCTGCGGTGCAGGCTCGACGCGCCGATCTGCATCAGGCGAGTCATCGGCACTTCTTCGGTTTCGCCGAAGCGGCTGAAATCCACTACCGGGATCGGTGGGATGCCCGCGCCGCCGGTCGCACCGGCCGGTGCTTCCTTGGCCTTCTGCATCATGGCTTTGACGTAGACCTGCACGTCTTCTTTGAGCACGCGGCCGTGGGGGCCGGTAGGGCTGACGGCGCTCAGTTCAACGCCGAACTCACGGGCCAGTTGGCGCACCGCAGGGCCGGCGTGAGCCTTGGCACCGCTTGGCGCTGGCGCAGCCACCGGGGCTGGCGCGGCTTCGGCCTTGGCGGCCGGCGCAGGTGCGGCGGCAGGCGCTTCAGCCTTGGGCGCAGGTGCCGCAGCGGCAGGCGCTGGGGCGGCCGGGGCAGCAGCGCCCTGGACCTTGAGCTTGAGGATGAAGTCGCCAGTACCGACTTCGTCTTCGAGCTTGACGCCGATGCTTTCCACGATGCCGGCAGCCGGCGACGGGATTTCCATGCTGGCCTTGTCCGACTCAAGGGTAATCAGCGACTGGTCGGCCTCGACGCTGTCGCCGACCTTGACCAGTAGCTCGATGATCTTGGCCTTGCCCGAGGAACCGATGTCCGGGACGTGGATGTCCTGGACAGTCGCGGCCGCCGGTGCAGCGGCCGGTGCCGCAGGGGCCTGGGCAGCAGCCGGTTTTTCCGCGGGTGCGGGGGCTGCGGCAGGCGTGGTGGCCTCAGGTGCCGCAGCAGCGGCGCCCTCGACTTCCAGCTCCAGCAGTTCGTCGCCTTCTTTGAGGCGGTCGCCCAGTTTCACTTTCAGGCTCTTGACCACGCCGGCCTTGGGAGCAGGGATTTCCATGCTCGCCTTGTCCGACTCCAGGGTCAGGATGCTCTGGTCGGCTTCGATGGTGTCGCCGACTTTGACAAACAGTTCAATGACTTCACCTTCACCGCTGCCGATGTCAGGTACGCGAATGAGTTCGCTCACAAAAATTCTCCTCAGCAGTCCAGTGGGTTGCGTTTTTCCGGGTTGATACCGAACTTGACGATGGCCTCGGCCACCACCTTGGGTTCGATGTCACCACGGTCAGCCAAGGCTTCCAGGGCTGCCAACACCACGAAGTGACGGTCAACCTCGAAGAAGTGACGCAGCTTCTTACGGCTGTCACTGCGGCCGAAACCATCGGTGCCCAGGACTTTGAATTCCTTGGACGGGACCCACTGGCGAATCTGTTCGGCGAACAACTTCATGTAGTCGGTGGAGGCGATGACCGGACCCTTACGGCCGCTCAGGCACTCTTCGACGTAGCTCAGCGCAGGCTTCTGGCCTGGGTGCAGGCGGTTGCTGCGCTCCACGGCGAGGCCGTCGCGACGCAGTTCGTTGAAGCTGGTCACGCTCCATACGTCGGCGCCGATGTTGAACTCTTCGCGCAGGATCTTCGCCGCTTCGCGCACTTCACGCAGGATGGTGCCGGAGCCCATCAGTTGCACGTGGTGGGCCGCTTCGCGGGTGTCTTCTTCAAGCAGGTACATGCCCTTGACGATGCCTTCCTCGACACCGGCCGGCATGGCTGGCTGCTGGTAGGACTCGTTCATCACGGTGATGTAGTAGAAAACGTCCTGTTGCTCTTCGGTCATTTTCTTCATGCCGTCCTGGATGATGACCGCCAGCTCATAGCCGTAGGTCGGATCAAAGGTACGGCAGTTCGGGATGGTACCCGCCAGGATGTGGCTGTGACCGTCTTCGTGTTGCAGGCCTTCGCCGTTGAGCGTGGTGCGCCCGGCGGTGCCACCGATCAGGAAACCACGGGTGCGGCTGTCGCCAGCGGCCCAGGCCAGGTCGCCAATGCGCTGGAAGCCGAACATCGAGTAGAAGATGTAGAACGGCAGCATCGGCTGGTTGTGGCTGGAGTACGACGTACCGGCAGCGATGAAGGAACTCATGGCGCCCGCTTCGTTGATGCCTTCTTCGAGGATCTGGCCCTTCTTGTCTTCGCGGTAGAACATCACCTGGTCTTTATCGACGGGCTCGTAGAGCTGGCCGACGGAGGAGTAGATGCCCAGTTGGCGGAACATGCCTTCCATGCCGAAGGTACGGGCTTCGTCCGGGATGATCGGCACGATGCGTGGGCCGATTTCCTTGTCCTTGACCAGTTGCGCCAGGATGCGCACGAAGGCCATGGTGGTGGAGATTTCACGGTCGCCCGAGCCGTCCAGGATCGCCTTGAGGGTGTCCAGGGGCGGCGTCGGGATGCTGATGCTCTTGGCGCGGCGCTGTGGCACGAAACCACCCAGTGCGGTGCGGCGTTCGCTCAGGTAACGGGCTTCGGCGCTGCCTTCTTCGGGTTTGAAGAACGGCAGGTTTTCCAGCTCATCGTCCTTGACCGGGATGTCGAAGCGGTCGCGGAACAACTTCAGGCTGTCGACATCGACTTTCTTGGTGTTGTGCGCGGTGTTCTTCGCTTCGCCGGCGCCAGTGCCATAACCCTTGATGGTCTTGGCCAGGATCACGGTCGGCTGTTCTTTGTGGTTGACCGCTTGGTGGTACGCCGCGTAGACCTTGTACGGGTCGTGGCCGCCACGGTTGAGCTTCCAGATCTCGTCGTCGGACAAGTCGGCAACCATCGCCTTGAGTTCAGGGGTGTTGAAGAAGTGCTCACGGACGAACGCGCCGTCCTTGGCCTTGTAGTTCTGGTATTCGCCGTCGATGACTTCGTCCATGCGACGTTGCAGGATGCCGTCCACGTCCTTGGCCAGCAGTGGGTCCCAGAAACGGCCCCAGATGACTTTGGTCACGTTCCACTGGGCGCCACGGAACACGCCTTCGAGTTCCTGGATGATCTTGCCGTTGCCGCGAACCGGGCCGTCGAGGCGCTGCAGGTTGCAGTTGATGACGAAGATCAGGTTGTCGAGCTTCTCGCGGCCGGCCAGGGAGATGGCGCCCAGGGATTCGGGCTCGTCGCACTCGCCGTCACCCAGGAAGCACCAGACTTTCTGCTTGCCGGCGGGGATGAAGCCGCGTGCTTCCAGGTACTTCATGAAGCGTGCCTGGTAGATCGCCTGGATCGGGCCCAGGCCCATGGACACGGTGGGGAACTGCCAGAAATCAGGCATCAGCCAAGGGTGCGGGTACGACGAGAGGCCGCCACCGTCCACTTCCTGGCGGAAGTTGTTCATTTGCTCTTCGGTAATGCGGCCTTCCATGAACGCACGGGCGTAGACGCCTGGCGAGGTGTGGCCCTGGAAGTAGATCAGGTCGCCGCCGTGTTCGTCGGTGGGGGCCTGGAAGAAGTAGTTGAAGCCGATGTCATACAGGGTTGCGCTGGAGGCGAAGCTGGAGATGTGACCGCCCAGGTCAGAATCTTTCAAGTTCGTGCGCATCACCATGGCCATCGCGTTCCAGCGTACCAGCGAGCGAATGCGGCGTTCCATGAACAGGTCGCCAGGCATGCGTGCTTCGTGGGTAACGGGGATGGTGTTGCGGTACGGCGTGGTGATGGCGTAGGGCAGTTGCGAGCCGCTGCGGGTCGCGAGTTCGCCCATACGGGTCATCAGATAGTGAGCACGGTCTTCGCCTTCTTTGTCGAGAACCGATTCCAGGGCGTCCAGCCATTCCTGGGTTTCGACGGGATCGAGGTCTTGCATGGCTTGCTCCAGGGCGGAAAGGCTACCAGAATCGGTTGCCTGAGTTTGCGACTGGCCTTGTGGGCAGACGACATAAAATTCTTGGATGGCCGGCAGGTTGTTCCGGCGTCGTGTAGTTTTACTACAAATCGTCGGCCATTTCAGCCCTTCGGATGTATAGACGAGTAGTAAAACTACAGAAGAGTGACCCGTCTGCTCCTATTGGTTGATGAGAAAAAACGTTATTGCAGGTCTTTGTCGAGCAATGAAAGGTGACGGGTTGATGTTCGCTACCAAAAAAATACAGTTTTCAGCTATTTCTAACTTTTGTTGGACAGTCAGTCAGGTAGCGCTTTTCGGGCGTTCACTACATTGCCCTCTTTCTAATGCCGACCAAGGATAGACCATGAGCCTGCCCCCGTTGACCGAACTGCCGGCCATTCTCCTGCCATTGGTCAGCCGCGCCGAGCAGGCGTTTCGCGCCGCCGTGGCAGCCCTTGACGATGACCATGGCCTGGCCGCCTGGCCCGCCGAGCGTTGGGCGGCCTTTGCCCGCGTCACGGCAGCCAGCGACTTCGTGATTGAACAGAGTGTGCGTGACCCTTTGATGTTGCTGGCGCTGGTGCAGTCCGGCGAGTTGGACCGCGCCTATGGGCCGGGCGAGTTGTGCGCGCAGATCGCCAGCGCCGTGGCGGCCGCCGACACCGATGATGAGCTGGCTCGCATCCTGCGCCGCCAGCGCACGCGCCACCAGGTGCGGATCATCTGGCGCGACCTGACCCGCCAGGCTGACCTGGTGCAGACCTGCCGCGACCTTTCGGACATGGCCGACGCCTGCATCGACCAAGCCTATCAATGGTTGTACCTGCGCCATTGCCAACAGTTCGGCACGCCCACCGGCGCGCGCAGCGGCGAGCCGCAGCCGATGGTAATCCTGGGCATGGGCAAGTTGGGTGCGGTGGAACTCAACCTGTCTTCGGACATCGACCTGATCTTCGCCTACCCCGAGGGCGGCGAGACGGTGGGGGTCAAGCGTGCGCTGGACAACCAGGAGTTCTTCATCCGCCTGGGCCAGCGCCTGATAAAAGCCCTCGACCCGATGACCGTCGATGGCTTCGTTTTTCGCGTCGATATGCGCCTGCGGCCCTATGGCTCGTCCGGTGCCCTGGTGCTGAGCTTCAATGCGCTGGAGCAGTACTACCAGGACCAGGGCCGCGACTGGGAACGCTACGCGATGATTAAGGCGCGGGTGGTGGCGGGCGACCAGGTGGCCGGCGGGCATCTGCTCGACCTGCTGCGGCCCTTCGTTTACCGGCGTTACCTGGACTTCTCCGCGATCGAAGCGCTGCGCACCATGAAGCAGTTGATCCAGCAGGAAGTGCGGCGCAAGGGCATGGCCGACAACATCAAGCTTGGCTCCGGCGGCATCCGCGAGGTGGAGTTCATCGCCCAGGCCTTTCAACTGATCCACGGCGGCCGCGACCTGAGCCTGCAACAGCGGCCTCTATTAAAGGTGCTTGGCACTCTCGAAGGGCAGGGCTACCTGCCGCCGGCAGTGGTCGGCGAGTTGCGCGAAGGTTATGAGTTCCTGCGTTACACCGAGCACGCGATCCAGGCGATTGCCGACCGCCAGACCCAAATGCTCCCCGATGGCGAGCAGGATCAGGCGCGCATCGCCTTCATGCTCGGCTTTACCGACTGGGCGGCGTTCCACGAACAACTGATGTACTGGCGCAGCCGGGTGGATTGGCATTTCCGCCAGGTTATCGCCGACCCGGATGAAGACGAAGGCGAGGAAAGCGAAGTGGTGGTCGGCGGCGAATGGCTGCCGCTGTGGGAGGACGCCCAGGACGAAGAGGCCGCGTGCCGGCAATTGCACGAGGGCGGTTTTGTCGATGGCCCCAAGGCCCTCAAAGCCTTGGCCGGCCTGCGTGGTAGCCCGCAGTTGCGGGCCATGCAGCGCTTGGGTCGCGAGCGCCTGGATGCGTTCATTCCCCGTTTGCTGGCCCAGGCTGTAGAGCACGCCGACCCGGACCTGGTGCTCGAACGGGTACTGCCGCTGGTGGAAGCGGTGGCGCGGCGTTCGGCCTACCTGGTGCTGCTCACGGAAAACCCCGGGGCCTTGCGCCGCCTGCTGACGCTATGTGCCGCCAGCCCCTGGATCGCCGAGCAGATCACCCGTTTTCCGCTGCTGCTCGACGAGTTGCTCAACGAGGGGCGCCTGTTCAAGCCGCCCCTGGCGCCGGAGTTGGCCGCCGAATTGCGCGAGCGCCTGACGCGCATTCCCGAGGATGACCTGGAGCAGCAGATGGAGGCCCTGCGCCATTTCAAACTGGCCCACCGTTTGCGCGTCGCAGCCTCGGAAATCGCCGGCAGCCTGCCGTTGATGAAAGTCAGCGACTACCTGACCTGGCTCGCCGAGGCGATTCTCGAACAAGTGCTGGCCCTGGCCTGGCGTCAGACCGTGGCCAAGTACGGCGTGCCGCAACGCACCGACGGCACCCTGTGCGACCCGGGCTTCATCATCGTCGGCTACGGCAAGGTGGGTGGCCTGGAGCTGGGCCACGGCTCGGACCTGGACCTGGTGTTCATCCACGACGGCGACCCGCAGGCCGAGACCGATGGCGCCAAACCCATCGACGGCGCGCAGTTTTTCACCCGTCTGGGCCAGCGCATCATTCACCTACTGACCACCCAGACCAACTCCGGCCAGCTCTACGAAGTGGACATGCGCCTGCGACCTTCGGGCGCATCCGGGCTGCTAGTCAGCTCCCTCGGCGCCTTCGAGCGCTATCAGTTGAACGAGGCCTGGACCTGGGAGCACCAAGCCCTGGTACGGGCGCGGGTGTTGGTGGGCAGTGAGGAGGTGGGCCGCGCCTTCGAGCAGGTGCGCGCCCGGGTACTGGGGCGCGAGCAGGATCTGCCCAAGCTGCGCCAGGAAGTCAGCGAGATGCGCGCCAAGATGCGCGACAACCTCGGCACCAAGGCCACGGCGGCCGGCACGGGCGCCAATGCCTTCCAGGCCAGCGCACCGTTCGACCTCAAGCAGGACGCCGGAGGTATCGTCGATATTGAATTTATGGTGCAATACGCCGCTTTGGCGTGGTCTGCGCAACATCCGTCGTTGCTGCGCTACACCGACAATATCCGCATTCTGGAAGGGCTGGAGCAGGCAGGGCTGATGCCCGTGGCCGATGCCAGCCTGCTGCGCGAGGTGTACAAGGCCTACCGCGCCGCCGCGCACCGCCAGGCCTTGCAGAACGAGGCTGGCGTGGTGGCAGGGGACCAGTTCGTGGACGAACGCCAGCAAGTCCTGCGGATTTGGCGCGAGCTGGGGCTAAGCTGATGCGGGCGACGCACATCTAATGTGCGAGCGGCGCCCCACTGGGGGCGCCGCTTCACAATGACTATCGAGGCGGGGAGGCGTAAGCCTCCCCGTATCGTTTGTGGGAACTACATGAATATCCTGATCGTTGGACCCAGTTGGGTCGGTGACATGGTGATGGCGCAGACACTGTTCCAGTGCCTCAAGCAACGTCACCCGCAGTGCGAAATCGACGTGCTGGCCCCCGAGTGGAGCCGGCCGATCCTGGAACGCATGCCCGAAGTTCGCCAGGCCCTGAGTTTCCCCCTCGGCCACGGCGCCCTGGAGCTGGCGACGCGTCGGCGCATCGGCAAAACCCTGGCGGGCCAATACGACCAGGCGATCCTGCTGCCCAATTCGCTGAAATCGGCGTTGGTGCCGTTCTTCGCCGGCATCCCCCAGCGCACCGGTTGGCGTGGCGAGTTCCGCTACGGCCTACTCAACGACGTGCGCCGCCTCGACAAAGAACGCTACCCGCTGATGATCGAGCGCTTCATGGCCCTGGCCTACGCGCCGGGCGCCGAGTTGCCTACGCCTTACCCGCGCCCGGCCCTGCAAATCGACCCGCTGACCCGCGATGCAGCCCTGGCCAAGTTCGGCCTGAGCCTGGATCGCCCGGTGCTGGCCCTGTGCCCGGGCGCTGAGTTCGGCGAGTCCAAGCGCTGGCCGTCGGAGCACTACGCCAAGGTCGCGGAGCTGAAAATCCGCGAAGGCTGGCAGGTCTGGCTATTTGGCTCGAAAAACGACCACAGCGTCGGCGAAGACATCCGCAACCGCCTGATCCCGGGGCTGCGCGAGGAGGCGATGAACCTCAGTGGCGGCACCTCGCTGGCCGAAGCCATCGACCTGCTGTCCTGCGCGGACGCGGTGGTGTCCAACGATTCCGGGCTGATGCACGTGGCGGCCGCGCTGAACCGCCCATTGGTGGCGGTGTACGGTTCGACCTCGCCGGGGTTCACCCCGCCGCTGGCCGACCAGGTGGAAATCGTACGCCTGGGCCTCGATTGCAGCCCCTGTTTTGACCGCACCTGCCGTTTCGGCCATTACAACTGCCTGCGCCAATTGATGCCGCAACCGGTGGTGGACGCCTTGCAGCGCTTGCACAGCGCCCCGGTCGAGGTCCGTTAAGTTGCGGGTATTGCTCATCAAGACCTCGTCCCTGGGCGACGTCATCCACACCTTGCCCGCCCTGACGGACGCCGCCCGTGCCATCCCCGGCATCACCTTCGATTGGGTGGTGGAAGAAGGCTTCGCCGAGATCCCCACTTGGCACCCGGCCGTGGGCAAGGTGTTGCCCGTGGCGATCCGCCGCTGGCGGCAGAACCTCTGGCAAACCTTCAAAAGTGGCGAATGGCGGCGCTTCAAGCAAAGCGTGCGCGCCAACAAATACGACCTAGTGATCGACGCCCAGGGCCTGCTCAAAAGTGCCTGGCTGACCCGCTATGTTCGCGCCCCGGTGGCCGGTTTCGATCGCCAGTCGGCCCGCGAGCCGTTGGCGGCGCGCTTCTATTCCCGGCGCTTGGCGGTGGCCCGTGGGCAGCATGCGGTTGAACGCCTGCGCCAGTTGTTCGCCGTGGCCCTGGGCTACGACTTGCCCAAGGGCTTGGGCGACTACGGTTTGAGCATCGAGAAACTGGTGGAGCTGCCGCGTCGCCAGCCGTTCGTGCTGTTCTTGCACGGCACCACCTGGGACACCAAGCACTGGCCCGAAGCCTATTGGCGCGAGTTGGCCGAACGCGTGGGCCACCATGGCTTGGAAGTGAAGCTGCCGTGGGGTAACCCGGCGGAAAAGGCCCGGGCCGAGCGCATCGCCAGCGGTTTTCCCCATGCCCAGGTGCTGCCCAAATTGAACCTGGCCGGTGTGGCCAAAGTGTTGGCCGCCGCCCAGGCGTGCGTGGCGGTGGATACCGGGTTAGGCCACTTGGCCGCGGCGCTGGACGTGCCGACCATCTCCCTGTTCGGCCCCACCAACGTCGGCCTGACTGGCGCCTACGGCAAGAGCCAGGTGCACCTGGCCAGCGATTTTCCCTGCGCGCCGTGCCTGCAAAAAAAATGCACTTATCAACCGACTGCGCGGGACCAGCAGCGGTTCGATCTCAAGCGCGAGTGGCCGCTGTGCTTCACTCGCGTCAATCCCGAGCGTGTTGCTAGCCGTTTAAGCACGTTGTTACTGGCTGAGGAATTGCGCTGATGCAACTGGCTTTCGTCCTTTATAAATACTTCCCGTTTGGCGGTTTGCAGCGCGACTTCATGCGCATCGCCCTGGAGTGCCAGCAGCGCGGGCACCAAATCCGCGTTTACACCCTGATCTGGGAAGGCGATATCCCGCCCGGTTTCGAGGTGCTGGTGGCGCCGGTCAAGGCGTTCTTCAATCACAGGCGCAACGAAAAACTCACCGAATGGATGCAGGCCGACCTGGCCCGCCGCCCGGTGGACCGCTTGATCGGCTTCAACAAAATGCCCGGCCTGGACGTCTACTACGCCGCCGACGGCTGCTTTGAAGACAAGGCGCAAACCCTGCGCAACCCGCTGTACCGCCGCTGGGGCCGCTACCGGCACTTTGCCGAGTACGAGCGGGCGGTGTTCGGCAAAGACGCGAAAACCCAGGTGCTGATGATCTCCGAGGTGCAACAGCCGTTGTTCATCAAGCACTACGACACGCCGCTGGAGCGCTTCCACCTGCTGCCCCCGGGCATCGCCCAGGACCGCCGCGCACCGGCCAATGCCGACGAAATCCGTGCGCAGTTCCGCTGTGAGTTCAACTTGGGCGACAGCGACCTGCTGCTGGTGCAGATCGGCTCCGGGTTCAAGACCAAGGGCGTGGACCGCAGCCTCAAGGCCCTGGCGGCGCTGCCGGCGGAACTGAAAAAACGCACGCGGCTGTTTGTAATCGGCCAGGACGACCCCAAGGTATTCCAATTGCAAAGTGCCACATTGGGCTTGGGCGACCAGGTGCAGTTCCTCAAGGGGCGCAGCGACATCCCGCGCTTCTTGCTGGGCGCCGACCTGTTGATCCACCCGGCGTACAACGAAAACACCGGCACCGTGTTGCTCGAAGCCGTGGTGGCGGGGTTGCCGGTGTTGGTCAGCGCGGTGTGCGGTTATGCCCACTACATCCGCGAGGCGGACGCGGGCCTGGTGCTGGACGAACCTTTCGACCAAGCCCAATTGGCGCAGTACCTGGCCACCATGTTGGCCGACGATGCGGCCCGTAAGGCCTGGAGCCTCAACGGCCTGGCCTTCGCCGACACGGCCGACCTCTACAGCATGCCGCAGCACGCGGCAGATGTGATTTTGGCGGAGCAAGCGCAATGAAACTGATTCTCGCCGAACCGTTCAAGCGCCTTTGGGCCGGGCGCGATGCGTTCACCGAAGTCGAAGCCTTGAGCGGCCAGGTTTACCGCGAACTGGAGGCCCGCCGCACCCTGCGCACCGAGGTCGAAGGGCGCGGCTATTTCGTGAAAATCCACCGCGGCATCGGTTGGGGCGAAATCTTCAAAAACCTGCTCACCGCCAAGCTGCCGGTACTCGGTGCCGGCCAGGAATGGCGGGCGCTGGAACGCTTGCATCAGGCCGGCGTGCCGACCATGACCGCCGTGGCCTATGGCGAGCGGGGCAGCAACCCGGCGGACCAGCATTCGTTCATCGTGACCGAAGAACTGGCGCCGACCATCAGCCTCGAAGACTTCAGCCTCGACTGGCGCGCCCACCCGCCGGCGCCGCGCCTCAAGCGTGCGCTGATCGACGAAGTGGCGCGCATGACCGGCATGATGCACCGCGCCGGGGTCAACCACCGCGACTGCTACATCTGCCACTTCCTGCTGCACACCGACAAACCGGTGCGCGCCGACGACCTCAAACTGTCGGTCATCGACCTGCACCGCGCCCAGACCCGCCCGGCCATTACCAAGCGCTGGCGCAACAAGGACCTGGCCGCGCTGTACTTCTCGGCGCTGGACATCGGCCTGACCCCGCGTGACAAACTGCGCTTTCTCAAGGGCTATTTCCTGCTGCCGTTGCGCCAGATCCTGCGCGACGAAGCGCCCTTGCTGTCGCGCCTGGAGGGCCGGGCCAAGAAACTCTACGAGCGCAAGCAGCGTTACGGAGATGCGCTCTGATGGCGGGTTGGAACCTGGAGCCGGCCTACCGTCACCTGGACCAGGACTTCGGCAGCCTGGACGCCGTATTTGCCCTCAAGGGCGAACGCCTGACCCACGACCCCTTGTCGGAAGTGATCCGCGTCGAACGTGGCGGCATTCACTACTACGTCAAGCGCTACAGGGGCGCCGGCAAGGGCCTGCGCCGTTACCTGGGCAAGCCGCGGGTCAAGGCCGAATGGCAGAACCTCAAGCGCTTCGCCAAGTGGGGCATCCCCACCGCCGACGTCATTGCCTGGGGCCTGGAACGCAAAGGCCTGGCCTATGATCGCGGGGCGATGATTACCCGCGAGCTGCCGCACACCGAAGACCTGTCGGCCCTGGCCAAGCGCCAGGACCCGCGCCTCAAGGACCGGGCCTGGGTCGATGGCCTGAGCCGGCAACTGGCGCTCTACACTCGGGCGATGCACGAGCATTGCTTTACTCACAACGACCTGAAGTGGCGCAACCTGTTGATCGATAAAGAGGATCGCCTCTATCTGATCGACTGCCCCAACGGTGATTTCTGGCGCGGCTTCTGGCTCAAATACCGTATTACCAAGGACTTGGCGTGCCTGGACAAAGTGGCCAAATATCATCTTTCGGCCACCCAGCGCCTGCGCTTTTACCTGCAATACACCCAACGCTTGCGCCTCAATGCGGCGGATAAGCAGCGGGTGCGGCACGTGGTGAGATTTTTCGAGGGGCGCGAATGATGGACTTTATGTCGGCGCAGGATCGCGCCTTGCTGGAACGTCATGGCCTGGGCACTTTCGACGCGCTCTGGGCCAAAGAGCTTGAGGCGGTGGACGAGCCCAACAGTAGCCGTGGCGGCTGGAGCAGCGTGTATCGCCTGGACCTGGAAGGGCAGGGCTTCTACCTCAAGCGCCAGAGCAACTACCTGACCCGCACCTTGCATCGCCCGTTTGGCGAGCCGAGCTTCGCCCGGGAGTTTCGCAATATCAGCCGTTACCAGCGCCTGGGCATCCCCGCGTTGGAGGCGGCGTTTTTCGGCGAGCGCAAAGTGCCCGGCGAAACCCGTGCGCTGCTGCTGACCCGGGCCCTGGACGGCTGGGACGACCTCGATTCGCTGTTGCAGCGCTGGGCCGAGCTGAGCGCTGTACAGCACCGGGCAATTTTGCAGGCCTGTGGCGTGCTGGCCCGCCAACTGCACGGCTTGCGCCAGATCCACGGCTGCTTCTACCCCAAGCACATCTTTTTGCAGGCCAGTGGCGACGGTTACCAGGCCCAGTTGATCGACTTGGAGAAAACCCGGCCCCTGCTGTTTGGCGTGCGCGACCGGGTCAAGGACCTTGAGCCCTTGCTGCGCCGCACGGCGCGAGTATGGAATGCGGCGGATGTACGCATATTGCTGGCGGCCTACCTGGACCAGCCCACCGATAGCACCCTGGTGGACGCCTGGCTCGTACGCCTGGGCGCACGCAGTAGCCATAAGGAGGCCCGTTGATGGGTTTGTCCGAACTCAAAAATGCCGGTCGCACGCCCGCGCTACCCATCAGCCTGACCCTGGCCGACGCCGCGGGGCCTGCTGATTTGCAGTTGCTCAGCCTGTTGCGGGTATTGCCGGGCCAGCGTTATGTGGGGGCCGGGGTCTGGCGCGGGCGGGCGGTGCTGGCCAAGTTGCTGGTGGGCAGCAAGGCTGCGCGGCATTTTCAGCGTGAACTGGCAGGTGTGCGTTTGCTCGCCGAACAAGGCCTGACCACGCCGCTGCTGTTGGCCGATGGCTTGCAGGAAGGCGCGGGCGGCTGGCTGCTGTTCGAGTACCTGGAAGGCGCGCAGAGCCTGGGCGAGGCCTGGCAAGCGGTGCAAGCCCTGCCGGTGCTGGCCGACGAGCAAGTCGCGGTGCTGGGCGAAGCCCTGGCCGCCATCGGCCAGTTGCACGCCAAAGGCCTGTGGCAGGAAGACCTGCACCTGGATAACCTGCTGCGCCACGGCGGTGAGCTGTATTTGATCGACGGTGCGGGGATCTGCGCCGAACAGGCCGGTAAACCCCTGTCGCGGGACAAGGTGCTGGAAAACCTCGGGGTGTTTTTCGCCCAGTTGCCCAAGGCCCTGGAGCCCTTCACCGAAGAGCTGCTGGTGCATTACCTGCTCAGCAACGGCGAGCACGCCTTGCCCCTCGAAGCCCTGCAAAAGCAGGTCGATCGCGTGCGGGCCTGGCGCCTGCGCGATTGGCTGAAAAAGGTTGGCCGCGAATGCACCCTGTTCGCCGTGCAGCGTGGTGCGTTTATGTTGCGCGCCATCCGCCGCGAAGAAGAAGCGGCCATGTTGCCGGTGCTGGAGCAGGCCGACGCCTTGCTCGACCAGGGCCACCTGTATAAAACCGGCGGCGCGGCCAGCGTGGGCCGGGTGGACGTGGCGGGGCGCACCCTGCTTATCAAGCGCTACAACATCAAGGGCTTTGCCCACTGGCTCAAGCGCTTCTGGCGCCCGAGCCGCGCCTGGCACTCCTGGCGTGAAGGCAATCGCCTGGTGTTCCTGGGGATCGCCACGCCCAAGCCACTGGCCTTGCTGGAAAAACGCTTTCTGTGGCTACGCCGTAGCGCTTACCTGGTGACCGAGTACCTGCCGGGCCCGGACATTCTCGAGCGCTTTGCCCCCTACGTGGCCAGCGGTGCCGCGCCCGAGCGTGAGTTGCAGGCGTTGGATCAACTGTTCGCCGAATTGATCCGCGAGCGCATCAGCCACGGCGATTTCAAGGGCCACAACCTGTTCTGGCACGAGGACCGCTGGGCGCTGATCGACTTGGATTCGATGTGCCAGCACTCATCCGCCAGCAGCTTCGCCCCGGCCTACGCCCGCGACCGCGCGCGGTTCATGCGTAACTGGGCGCCGGACAGCGCCCTGTACCGGGTGATCGACCAGCGCTTACCTCGGTAAGCCCTGGTTCCGGCACAAGCCTGTTCCCGCGTCACGTCAAAAGTTGTACTCAGCCCCCGCCCCCGCATACCACGAGCGCCCCGGCGCGGCTTCGTAGTAGCGGTGGTTGCCGTCGCCGACGATCACCGAGCCCACGTACTGGCGATCCAGCAGGTTGTCCAGGCGTAGGGTCTGGTGGAAGGTCCAGTGCTGGGCCTTCTGCTCGAAGCGGGCGCGCCAGTTGAACACGCTGTAGGCCGGGGCCGCGCGCTGCTGGTTGGTGTCTTCGACGTAGACCTTGCTGCGGTACAGGCCTTCGACGGCGGTGCTGACCCAGTCCCGGGGTTTCCAGTTCAGCTCGGCGAAGAGGGTGGTTTGGGGCACGCCGGGCAGGTAGTTGCCTTTGTCGACTGGGTTTTTAGTCTTTCCGCTTACGCTGACAAAGTCGCTGTCATAGGTGGCCTGCAAGCGGGTGTAGGCCAGGCTGGTGCTCCAGTGCTCGCTGAGTTGGCTTTCCAGGCCCAGCTCGAAGCCGCGGCGCAGGGTGCGGCCGGCGTTTTGATAGCTGGTGCGGCCAGCGTCGGAGCCAGCCACCACCAACTCATCCTCGGTGGTGATCTGGAACACGGCGGCGTTGATCCGCGTGTCCTGGCCGACCTTGGCTTTCAGGCCGATTTCGTACTGGGTACTTTGCGAGGGCTTGAGGCCGAAGTTGAAGCCTTCGTCGCCGCCGGGGGCGTAGGCCAGTTCGGCCTGGGTCGGGGTCTCGAAGCCTTTGCCGGCGCTGACGTAGCCGTGCAGGTTCTCGGTGAAGGCGTACAGGGCGCTCATGGACGGTGTGGTTTTCTGGTAGCGCTTGTTGCCGCTGGCGTCGCCGTTGCTGAGGAACTTGTCGTCAACATCCATTTCCATGGTGCTGTGGCGCAGGCCGGCTTGCAGGGTCCAGCGGCCCAGGGCCCAGTTGGCCTGGATATAGGGGTCGAGGCTGCGGGCGGTGTCCACTTCGTCGCGACGCTCCTCGCCCTTGACCCCCAACTGGCTGCCTTTGTAATTCTGGTAGCCGTGGCGGTCGTCCTGGCTCTGGTCGAAGTCCAGGCCGCCGATCAGCGTCAGCTCGCCGGCCACGCCCTCAACCGGTTGCAGCCAGCGCACGCCGGCACCGTAGAAGGTGCGGTCGAACTGCACCACGCCGCCGCCGCCGCGTTCGTTGGCGGGCGTGCCCTTGGGAATCGACAGGTACTGAATCACGCTGCGCTGCCCGGTGTAGGCGTTGACCTGCAAGGTCGCGTCGCCGATATAGCGTTCGTAGTTCATGCCCAGTTGCTGGTGGTCGATGCTTTTGCGGGTGTTGTAGTTCAGGGCGTTCGGCGTCACCGAGCGCGGGTCGGCCTTGTACCCCGCCCAGGTCTGGCCCAGCGGGTCCTGGGTGCCGTTCTGTTCCAGGCTGCTGTAGATCAGCGCCATCTTGCTGTCATCGTCGGGCTTGAAGTTGAGCTTGGCGAAGGTCTGGTCGCGGCGTGCGCTGCTGTGGTCGCGGTAGCCGTCGGTGTCCAGGCTGGAGGCATCGAGGACAAAGCCTGCGCCCTCCACCGCGCCTTCGGCGCTGAGGTGGTTGCGGTTCAGGCCATCGCTGCCGAACAGGGTTTCGGCGCCGATGCGCGGCGGGCCTCCGCCCTCGCGGGAGAACATCTGGATCACTCCGCCGGCGTTGCTGCCGTACAGGCTGGCGGCCGGGCCGCGCAGCACTTCGATGCGCTCGGCGGTGTCGAGGTTGAACGTGGCAGCCTGGCCCTGGCCGTCCGGGGTGCTGGCGGGGATGCCGTCGGCGATCAGCTTGATGCCGCGCACACCGAAGGCCGAGCGGGCGCCGAAGCCGCGGGAGGAAATCTGCAAGTCCTGTGCATAGTTCTGGCGGTTCTGCACCACCAACCCCGGCACGCGTGACAGTGCTTCGGAGGCGTTGATGCCCAGTTGGCCGTCGCTGATCTGCTCGCGGCTGATGGCGTCCACGGAGTAGGGCAGGTCAAAGCTGGAGCTGATACTGCGCGAGCCGCTGACCACGCTGGGGTCGAGCTCCAGGGCGGGGCTTTGGGCATGGCTGGTGCCGATAAAGCCCCACAGCGTGAGGAGGACGAAAGGGGCGCGGGCAACTGTTTTCATTGGGGTGGTAAAGGTCCGTAGTGGGCCGCACGCAGGGTGGCGGCAAAAAAAGGGGCGCGAGTGTAACGATTGATGAGCGTGGCGGGCGGATTTATTTAGCACCCTATCGTTATTGACGGCCTCGCCATACTGTCCTTTGGTGGCGGTGGCGCGGGAAAAAGTCCCGGCGCGTCGCGCCCCTGTGAGCAGGGTAGCTGGCGAGTAGCGAACCGGCAGGCTCGATGTTGCGCGCCTGGGCTGGCTGCCACAGGGCTTGGCCTGCGTCAAAGGCGTGTCTACAGACCCTGGCCTTATTAGGCTATAATCCCGCCCTTTTACTGCCTGTCGCCGCTGTGCGAGGGCACATTCATCTCGGGCGCCCGCCGCCCGCATGCAGACTTACTAGAGGCTAGACCCCTGTGGCATTGACGATTCTTGGCCTGTCCGGCGCCCTTAGCCATGATCCTTCCGCAGCCCTGTATATCGACGGCAAGCTGATCGCCGCGGCCGAAGAGGAGCGCTTCGTACGCGACAAACATGCAAAGAACCGCATGCCCTACGAATCGGCGAAATTCTGCCTGGAACAGGCCGGCATCAAGCCCGGCGACGTCGATGTGGTGGCGATTCCGTTCGCACCCATCAGCCTGTTCGGCAAGGCCCGCTGGCACTATGCCAAGCGCTATTGGTACGCCCCGGACCGCGCCCTTGACGCGATCCTGATGGGCAACCGGCGCTACAAGCGTTATCGCAACAAAATCGTCTGGTGCCTGGAGCAACTGGGCTTCGACCCGAAGAAGATCAAGATCGAGCCGGTCGAGCATCACCTGGCCCACGCCTCCAGCGCCTACCACTGCTCCGGTTTCAAAGAGAAAACCGCGATCCTGGGGATCGACGGCAAGGGCGAGTACGCCACCACGTTCTTCGGCTACGGCGAAAACGGCAAGATCCACAAGATCAAGGAATTCTTCGACCCGGATTCCCTGGGCGGCCTCTACGGCGCGATCACCGAGTTCCTCGGTTTCGAGATGCTCGACGGCGAGTTCAAGGTCATGGGCATGGCGCCCTACGGCGATGCCAGCAAGTACGATTTCTCGCGTTTGGCCTCGTTCGAGAATGGCGAGTTGGTGATTAACACCGACTACGCCAACGTCATTGGCCTGCGTCGCTACAAAGAGAACGGCAAGGGCTTTTACTTCTCGCCCAAGCTGATCGAGTGGCTGGGCCCCAAGCGCGAAGGCGATATCGCCGACGAGCCGTACATCCACTACGCCGCGAGCATGCAAGCGCTGTTCGAGAAACTGGCGTTGCAGATGATCGACTACTACCTGGGTGACGTGCTCAAGGAAACCGGCAAGCTCGCTTTCGCTGGCGGCTGTGCGTTGAACGTCAAGCTGAACCAGAAAATCATCGCGCGCGATGACATCAAGGAACTGTTCGTGCAGCCTGCATCCGGTGACGCCGGCACTGCGGTAGGTGCCGCAGCCTATGTGTCCCATGCCCGTGGCGTGCCGGTGGAGAAGATGGAGCACGTCTACCTCGGCCCTTCCTACAGCAACGAAGATGTGATCGCGGCCTGCGCCCGTCACCCGAGTGCGCCGACGTGGCGCAAGCTCGACAACATGCCGGAAAAAATCGCCAAGATCATGGTGGATGGCAATCCGGTGGCCTGGTTCCAGGGCCGCATGGAGTTCGGCCCACGTGCCCTCGGCGGGCGCTCGATCATCGGTTGCCCAAGCGCCACCGGCGTGGCGGACCGGATCAACCACCAGATCAAGTTCCGCGAGCGCTGGAGGCCTTTCTGCCCGTCCATGCTCGACACCGTCGCGCCGCAGATGATTAAGGTCGATCACCCGGCGCCGTTCATGACCTTCACTTTCGAAGTGGCCGAGGAGTGGAAAACCCGCGTGCCGGAGGTGGTCCACGAAGACGGTACATCCCGCGCCCAGGTGCTCAAGCGCGATTACAACCCGCGTTACTACGACATGATGAAAGCGCTGGAGGTGCTGACCGGCAATGGCGTGTCGTTGAACACCTCGCTCAACCGCCGTGGCGAGCCGATGATCTGCTCGCCCACCGATGCGCTGAATATGTTCTTCGGCTCGGATCTGCAGTACCTCATCATGGAAGACATTTTGGTGGTCAAGGATGGCGCGGACGACTACACCGTTGACTGAATTACTGATTAGCGTTGTTATCCCGGCCTACAACTACGCCAAGACCTTGCCCCGTGCGGTGAACTCGGTGTTGGCGCAGCTAGGGCAGGCGAACGCAGAGCTGTTGGTCATCGATGATGGCTCCACGGACGAAACTCCTCAGGTGCTGGAGCACTTGCAGGATGAGCACCCGGGGCTTTTTCGCGTGATACGCAAGGTCAATGGCGGCCTGGCTTCTGTGCGTAACCTGGGCATCCTGAAGGGGAAGGGACAGTACCTGATCTTTCTTGACGCCGATGACGAGATGGCGCCGGGGGCGCTGAAGGCAGTGACGCAGCATATTGCGGCCGCTCCCCAGACGCGGTTGATTATCGGCGGCCATTGGTCGGTGTTCGAGGACGGCTCCCGTACGCTGCATCACGTTAAGCCTTTGCCCGTCACGGCGCGCGAACGGGTGCGTGGGTACTTGCTGGACAAGACCGTGTCGCTGTCCAATGGCGCCTGCGCCATGCACCGCGAGGTGTTCGCGCCCGGTAATTATCCCGAGCATTTGCGTAACGCCGAAGACCTGCCGGTGTTCGCCCAGGTGCTGGCGCGGTTCCCGTGCAGTGTGCTCGACCAGCCATTGGCACTGATCTACAAGCACCCGGGCAGCATGCGCCACGACCTCAAGCAGAGCCTGGCGGCCGGTGTGGGCATGGTGGAGGAAGTGTTTTCCCCGGCGCGCATGCCCGCTGATTTGCAGGACTTGCGCCAGGCGTTCCTGGCCCAGCGCTGCCTGTCGTTATTCCGCGATTGCTACAGCGCGGGTGATTACGCCAATGCCAGGAAGTTCTATGCCCTGGCCGTGCGCACGGACTGGCGTTCGCTGATGCGCTGGTCCTATACCCGCAAGGCCATCCGATTGCTTTTCGCGTGAGTGTGTTGATGCCTATACAGGGAAGTTGGGCACAAAAGGCCCGTGAGCTGGATCGTTATCGCTGGAAACTGCTGCGCGAGCGCCATGGTCGCTGCGCCAGTGCCCTGCGTTTGCTGCGCGACTTTCTGGTGGATGTGGCAGTTGGCGTCCGTGCCAGGCTGTGCTTGAGCCGCGTGCTGGAACCGACGCCTTGCGAGGTGCTGTTGCTGCACTCGGCGCCCAAGTCCATGGCGTTGCAGCGCAAGAACATTCTGATCGACGCGGTGCGCCATCGGGGCCTGCAATTGGCCGAGGCGGCGCTGCGCTCGGCGCCGGAGTCCTGCGCCAAGCGCATGCTGTTGGCACCGCCCGAACCGGTGCCGTTGCGCTATCTGGCCTACGCGGCCCACGCCCAATGGCTGGTCAGCCAGTATCAGCCCAAAGTCCTTGTCAACGAGCGCAACGGCAGCCTGCACGCGCCTTTCCTGCGTTTGGCGCTGGCGGCGCGTGGGGCCACGCTGCTGCAATTGGCGCACTCGGCGACCCTAGAGCCTTCGCGGCGCCTGGCGATGAACGATTTCGACTATTACGGTGTGTTTGGCCGCAGTTCGCTGATGGCGTTGCAGGCACGCGGCTTGCGCTTTGGTGAGTCCACCGTGGTGTTGGTGGGTTCCTACCTGGCTGATGAAACCTACGATTTGCCAGTAGCTGATCCCGCGCTCAAGACGCTGCTGATCCTCGGTGTCGGCCCGGACCGGGAGAAAGAGCCCGGTTACCAACGCACCTACGCCTTACTGCGCGACTGGGCCGCGGCACACGGGCATTATCGCGTGCTGTTCAAGCGCCACCCGCGCAGCAAGGCGCAGTTCTGGAGTGAGGCGGCGGCGAGCCTGGGCAATGTCGAGTTGTTGGCGCCGGCCTGTACCTTGGCCGATGCGTTGGCGCAGTCCAGTGTGGTGGTCAATATCATGTCCAACGCCGGGTTGGAGGCGGGCTTGGCTGGGCGGCCGGTGATCTATGTGAATGCCGGGGATGACGCGGATATCTTTTCCCACGAGCAGTTTTTCGGCGCTCAGGTGCGCGATGGCGAGGTGTTTTCCCGCCGCTTGCAGGCGCTGGAGCTCGATTATCCGGGGCATGTCGCCCAGGCCCGGGCCTTTGCCGATTTCCACTTGGTGTACGGTTCGCAGGGGCTGGCTAAAACCGTGCAACTGGTGGACCTCCTGGCGCGCGGCGAAGACCCGGCCAGGGTCTTCGAGACGATTACCCTGGCCGCCGTAGGCTGACGCCTCAGGCGTTGAGCGCCAGGCTCAATTCCCTTTCGTTGCACACACGCTGATGAGCCAGGTAATGCTCCAGAAACTGGTTGTCTTGGAGCAGCCACGCACGGTCCTGGCGGTAGCGCAGCATGTGCTTGAAGTTGCGCAGGCGCAGGCTTTTGCGCAGCGGCTTGCGGTAGGTGCGCAGGTCGGCGATGTCGATCAAGCCCAGGGTGTTTTGCGGGGTCAGGACCACGTTGCCCAGGTGCGCGGAGCGAAAGTAGACGCCCGCTTCATGCAGGCGCGCGATGAAGGTGCCCAATTGCCCGCGCAGGCCTTCGTGGCCCGGGGCGGCGAGCAACTGGCGTAGGGTCTGGCCAGGGAGCGGGTCGTAGTGCACGGCGTCTCGCTCGACGCTGGGGATGCGGTAGACCTGGCGCACGCGGGGGCACTCGATGGCGCGCTCGCGCAACGCCTGGCAATTGTCGGCGAAACGCTGTGCGTAAGGCGCCCATAGGGCCGAGGTGAGCAGGCGTTTACGGCGGAATAGCTTGAGCATCGAACCATCGGCCAGGCGCAGGACTTTATCCCCTTTACCATCGGCTTCGAGAACGTCGGCGCCCTCGCGCAGGTTGAGGTAGAGACTGTGGTCGAGCGTTTGCATCGAGGCTCCGGGTTTGGCCTGACAGAATGGGCAGCCGGCTATGGTAGCGCAGTGGGCATGCGGCCAAAACCGCTGTGCTACAATCGCCGCCCTTTTTCAGGCAAATTGGCTCGTATTGCGTGGATCCCACGGTTCTTGTGCGCTCCAGGCACCGCTGGTTTTCTCCCGCTGAGCATTTCTAGCTTCTATCCTTTCTGCACAAATCAGCGAGCAACAGGGAATTGTTGTCGACGAACCTGTTGTACGCGCTTGTGTCGTATTGGCGAGATAGATGCGGTCTTTTTTGGACACCCTATGACGACAATGCTGTTCATTTCCTTGGCCAAACACCAGGGTCTGTATTTCAATCGTTTGCTTAACGAGACCGAGCTGGAAGGCAAAATCGTCATGCCTGCCCAGATGCCCTGGCCTCGGTTGTCGCGGCTCTTCAGCGTGCTGCCGCGCATCGACTGGGCGAGCCTGGTCGAGGAAAAGTGCGAAGAACGGCGGGTCAAAGACAAGACCGCGGGGCGCCTGTACCGGGCCCTGTTGCGCCTGGAACTACTGTGGGTGGCCTTGCGTGCCCAGGCCCTGTTGGACCGCGAACGCCCCCAGGCGCTGGTGTTCTGGAACGGTTCCCACCGCTATTGTCGGCTGCTCGCGGCGCTGGCTCCCGAAGGCTGCAAAACCTTCTTTTTCGAGAATGGCCTGCTGCCCAGCACCACGACCCTGGATGAGCACGGAGTCAATTACCTCAACTCCGTGCCACGGGAGGCCGAGTTTTACCGCAACTACCCCTATCCCGTGGCGCAGGACAGCGCCCCAGCCGTGCTGATTCCACGCAAGCCCCGTACCGAGGGCCCGGCGCCGATCGAGTTGCCGCAACAGTTCATCTTTATTCCGTTTCAGGACGACCGCGACAGCCAGGTGCGTTTGTTTTCGCCCTGGGTGCGCAATATGCGCGAGCTGTTCGCCCTGGGCGAACGCCTGGTCGAGCAGACGGGTGCAACCGTGGTGTTCAAGGAGCATCCTTCCAGCCGCGAGGTTTACCCCGACCTGCATGCGCGTACCCATGAGCGGCTGTTGTTCGCCAATGGCAACCCCACCCAGCAGTTGATCGAGGCCAGCCAGTTCGTCATTACCCTGAACTCGACCGTTGGCCTGGAAAGCCTGTTATTGGGTAAGCCGGTGCTGACGCTGGGTCAGGCGTTCTTCACTATCGAAGGCTTGGTGATGCACGCTGACAGCGTCGATCAACTGCTGGCGTTGGTGCGGGCCTATCCACAGTGGCCATTGGATGAGTCGCTGCGGCGCAATTTCTTGCACTACTTGACTGAACACTACTGCATCAAGGGCGCCTGGAAAGAGGCGGATGCAGCTCATTTGCGGCAAGTGGCCAATCGGATGCTGGGTAAGACAGGTTGCTGAAAAGCATGAAAAAACTGTTTGCAAAGGATGTGCTGGCGGTGTGGGCATCCCTGGGCTTGATCGTGATGCTGTGCGGGGCGTGGGTCTTGCCGAGCAACAAGCTCTATCACCAACTGCTGACCCTTTTACTATGGCTGCCGGCTGTATTGGCGCTGTTGCATCGCGATGTACGGCGGATGCTCAAGCAGCCGGAATGGTGGCTCTTTGCTGCGTTCATGGTTTGGACCCTCGTGGTGCTGGCGTTCAAGGGGGGCGAGGATGTGATCGGCAAGGCCAAGGTGACGTTGTATGTGGCCCTGACGTTGCTGGGCATCGTGCTGGCCGCGCAGAGTCCGAAGTGGCGCGTAGAAGCGGTGTTGTTCTATTCCTCGATCCTGGGTGGTGTGTTCGCGTTGGTTTCGCTGACGTCCTTCTATCTGTTGGCGGAACAACCGATCAAGGGGCGGCTGGTGGCTGTCGGTCTATGGGATACCGCGATCATGGCGGCCCACGCCGTGGGCGCCTTGGCGATTCTCGGGCTGTGCGTCGTCCAGGCCCGGCGCTGTTCGCCTTGGGTCATGCTGCTATTGTTGATTCCGGCGTTCGGCTATGTGGCGTTCCTGGGCTTTAGCCAGACCCGTGGGGTGTGGATCGCCCTGGCGACCTGTTTGCTGGTGATGAGCGTGGCGCGGCCCTCGCGCCTGGGCACAGGGCTGGTGGCTCTGGCGGTACTGGGGTTGGCGGTCATTGCCTTGCTCCAGCCGCACATCCTGTTGCAGCGCGGGTTGTCGTACCGCCCGCAGTTGTGGGGCGGGGGCATGCAGTTGCTGCTCGACCACTGGGCGATGGGGCTGGGGTTTCATGAGTATTGGATCCCTGTCGAACAACTGGACCGAGCGTTCAAGCACCCCCACAACCTGTTCCTGGACACCGGCGTGCGCGAAGGCGTGATCGGCCTGCTGCTGTTCGGCTGGCTGTGGTTGGCGGCGGGTTGGCGCGGCTGGACTTGTCGGGCACAGCCGCTGGGCCGGGCATTGCTGGCGCTGTGGGTGTTTGCCGGGGCGTCGCTGATGACCGATGGCATCGGGCTTTGGCTCAAGCCCAACGCAGACTGGTTGATTACCTGGTTGCCGATTGGCTTGAGCATGGTGCTGGCGGCGCGGGTGCGTTGTGAAACCGACGCTAATGCAGTGGCTTCCCCGCCTTAGTCAATGTTGGTAGGGGTTCGCTGTTACAATCCGCAGCTTGTCTGTCTTTTCAAATGTACGAGGCGTGCCGAATGGCCAATTCCGACCAGCAATCGAGTATGAAGATCTACCTGCGGTTGCTGAAATACGTGCTCCCGTACTGGGGCGCTTTTGCCATCAGTATTGTTGGTTTCGTGCTCTTCGCCTCCAGCCAGCCGATGCTGGCGGACATGCTCAAGCACTTCCTCGATGCTCTGCAAAAACCCAACGACACCAAGTTTCTCGGTGTCTCACTGGTGCTGGGGGTGCCGCTGTTGATCGTGCTGATTGCGATCTACCAAGGCGTCGGCTCGTTCCTGGGCAACTACTACCTGGCCAAGGTTGCCCGTGGCGTGGTCCACGACTTGCGCTGCGCGCTGTTCGACAACCTGCTGACCCTGCCCAACCGCTATTTCGACAACCACAACTCCGGGCACCTGATTTCGCGCATCACCTACAACGTGACCATGGTCACCGGCGCCGCGACCGACGCCATCAAAGTGGTGATCCGCGAAGGCCTGACGGTGGTGTTCCTGTTCGGCTACCTGCTGTACAGCAACTGGAAAATGACCCTCGTCCTGCTCGCGATCCTGCCGATCATCGCCGTGCTGGTAAGCAGCGCGAGCAAGAAATTCCGCAAGCAGAGCAAGAAAATCCAGGTGGCCATGGGGGATGTCACCCACGTTGCCTCGGAAACTATCCAGGGCTACCGCGTGGTGCGCAGCTTTGGTGGCGAAACCTATGAAATCGAGCGCTTCCACAAGGCCAGCGCCGACAACATGAACCGCAGCCTGGGCATGACCCGCACCCAGTCGATCTACACCCCTGTACTGCAACTGGTGATCTACATCGGCATGGCCGTGTTGATGTACCTGGTGCTGTACATGCGCGGCGACGCTTCGGCGGGCGAACTGATTGCCTACATCACTGCCGCCGGCCTGCTGCCCAAACCGATCCGCCAGTTGTCCGAAGTCAGCGCCACGATCCAGAAGGGCCTGGCGGGTGCCGAGAGCATCTTCGAGCAGCTCGATGAAACGCCGGAAGTCGATACCGGCACCAAGGAGATGGAACGGGTCAGCGGCCGCCTCGAGGTGCGCAACCTGAGCTTCCAATACCCGGGCACCGACAAGGTCGTGCTCAACGACATCTCCTTCACCGCCGAAGAAGGCCAGATGGTGGCCCTGGTCGGCCGCTCGGGCAGCGGCAAGTCCACGCTGGCCAACCTGATCCCGCGCTTCTACCACCACGACAAGGGCCACATCCTGCTCGACGGGGTGGATGTCGAGGAATACAAACTGACCAACCTGCGCCGCCATATCGCCCTGGTGACGCAGCAGGTGACCCTGTTCAACGACAGCGTGGCCAACAACATCGCCTATGGCGACCTCGCCGGCGCGCCGATGGACGATGTGCGCAAGGCGGCCGAAGATGCCTACGCCGCTGAGTTCATCGAGCAGATGCCCCAGGGCTACGACACCCTTGTGGGCGAGAACGGCGTGCTGCTGTCCGGCGGCCAGCGCCAGCGCCTGGCGATTGCCCGGGCTCTGCTCAAGAATGCGCCGTTGCTGATTCTCGACGAGGCCACCTCGGCCCTCGACACCGAGTCCGAGCGCCATATCCAGGCCGCCCTCGATCAGGTGATGAAGAACCGCACCACCCTGGTCATTGCCCACCGCCTCTCGACCATCGAAAAAGCCGACCTGATTCTGTTGATGGACCAGGGCCGCATCGTCGAGCGCGGCACCCATGCCGAGTTGCTGGCGCTCAACGGCTTCTATGCTCGCCTGCACGAAAAAGACTTCGTCGAAGGCACCGACGAAGCGATGACGGAGTCCCTGGCTTGATCCTGAGTTACTGGCGTGGTTGGCGGGAAAACGGTTGGACGCCCATCGATGCCTCGGCCTATGCCCAGGCCTGGCAGGCGTTTGGTGGCAGCGTGGCGACTCACCCGCAAGTGGTTGAGCGGCTGTCCGGGCTGGCGGGCATTGCCGTGCGCTACCTGGGGTGGTTCGTCGAGGGCGAGTTGTGCGCCGCGATGCCGACCTGGGGCCGCCATGTCGCGTTGTCCAAGGACGTGCTCAAGCACCAGGGCAAGCGCGGCTTGTTCGACCTGGGCAACGCCGAGATCATCCTCCCGGCCGCCGATGACGCCCGCGCTCGCGTACGTCACCGCATGCGCTACGTTTCCGAACTCAACGCCGCCAACCTCACCGGCCTACGCGAGCAAGCCGAAGGCCTGGCGCTGGCTCGCCAGCCCGAGGATTACAGCAAGAAATTCCGCTACAACCAGCGCCGCGAACAGCGACTGTTGGAAGAGGCCGGTGGCAGCATCCGCCCCATGCTTGAATTGAACGCCAGCGAACAGGCGGCGATCTACGCCGATCTGTTTCAACGTCGCTGGGGTTTCGAGGCGCCGGGCAAAGCCCGGCTTACTGAAGTCTTCAGCCTGATGCGCGAGTTCATGACCGGCTCGCTCATCTACCTCAACGATGAACCGGTGGCGGTGCAAATCCTCTACCGCGTCGAGGCGCCCAAGTGGGTCAGCCTGGAGTACATCAACGGTGGGGTCGACCCGCAGAACCGCGAGTTCAGCCCTGGCAGCGTGCTCAGCTTCGTCAACACCCAGGCTGCCTGGGAAGAGGCGCGGGCGTTGGGCAAGCCGCTGCGCTACTCGTTCGGCCGCGCCGACCGGGAATACAAGGACCGCTGGTGCCACCGGGTGCCGGTCTACCAGGTGTGAGCGAGGTTATGCAGCCATGAGTGGACGCAAGCAACAGTTGCTCAAGCGCCATCGCCAACGCAAACGCCTGCTGCTGCTGGGCGCGTTGCTGGCGACGCTGGCATTCGGGCTGCTGGTAGCCTGGTGGCCGTTGCCGCTGTTCCTGCTGCTGGGCTGGATCGCCCATGAAGCCTGGTTCGCCGACCACCTGTTCTACGCCCCGGGTGATGATTACCGCTACGACTTCCCGCCCGGCACGCCGCAGTTTCCCGTGGCCCTGGCCAACGGCGTCCTGCGCGTGGAGGGCGACTTCGCCACGGCGCAAACCCTGGTCCTGCAAGTGTGGGTCAAGAGCCACTGGCTGGGGCGCCTGCTCGACCCGCAGGTGTGGATCGGCGACGACCGCCAGGACCTGGAGCGTGGCGTGGCGGGGGTGCGCTTCCTCAACCTCTCTGGGCAGGAGCAGGCCTTGGCGGCCGGTACCTTGCGCCTGCGCGGGCGCTTTTGTCGCCTGGCCCCGCAGGCCACCCTCCATGCCTTGAGCAACCCGGATTTCGCCCAGCAACGCCTGCTGGTCATCGCCCCCCATGCGGACGATGCCGAACTGGCGGCGTTCGGCCTCTATAGCCGGGCCGCCGAGGTGGCCATCGTCACCCTGACCCAGGGCGAGATCGAAGCCGAACGCTTTCGCGACATGGGCCTGGACGCCGCCGAGGCGGCGCGGCTCAAGGGGCGCCTGCGCAGTTGGGACAGCCTCGCGGTGCCGTTGTGGGGCGGTGTGGCGCAACACAACTGCGTGCAACTGGGCTATTACTGCCTGCAATTGCCGGCCATGGCGCAACAGCCCGAGCAGGCGTTCGGTTCTCGTGAGTCGGGGCAAAGCGATATCCGCACCGTGCGCCAGCACAACGCCATGCGCCTGCCCGGCGATGTCGATGGCCAGCCTACCTGGCGCAACCTGGTGGCCGACCTGGCCCAATTGCTGGAACAGCATCGCCCCGAGGCGGTACTCACGCCCCACCCTGAGCTCGACCCTCACAGCGACCACGTGGCCAGCACTCGCGCCTTGATGCAAGCCATCGAGCAGAGCACCTGGCGCCCACGCACTCTGTTGCTTTACGCCAATCACCTGCACGACAACGACCGCTGGCCCATGGGCCCGGCGGGCTACGGCATCGCCCTGCCGCCGACCATCGAAGCGCTGCCGGCCGATGGCCTGTGGAGCCCGACCCTGAGCGCCGCGCAGCAGATGGACAAGGCCATGGCCCTGGGCATGCAGCACGACCTGCAGGGCCGGCCACCGTTCAAGCGCCGCGTGCGCCGCGTGATCCAGCGCCTGCTGGCCGGGCGCCGCTGGCCGCGTACCGGCGAGGACGAGTTCTTCCGCAAAGCGGTGCGCCGCCACGAACTTTTCTGGGTGCGCCCACTCGGCCCCCTGCCACCGGATGACCGCCGCTGAGCCTTGGCTCAGGTGCGGCCGCACACTTTCGCTATGTTATTATCCGCGACGCTTTTATCGCCCCTGGAGTCTCCATGAAGTTATCCATGCCACGTTTTGAACAGGCCCCTGTCCTGGTGGTCGGCGATGTCATGCTTGACCGTTACTGGCATGGCGGCACCTCACGGATCTCCCCTGAGGCGCCCGTACCCGTCGTCAAGGTTGAGCAAATCGAGGACCGCCCCGGCGGTGCCGCCAACGTTGCATTGAACATCGCTGCCCTCGGCGCCCCGGCCTCGCTGGTGGGTGTCACCGGTGACGACGAAGCCGCCGATAGCCTGGCCAACAGCCTTGAAGGCGCGGGCGTTCGCGCCATGTTCCAGCGCATCGCCCACCAGCCGACCATCGTCAAGCTGCGGGTCATGAGCCGTCACCAGCAACTGCTGCGCATTGATTTTGAAGAACCTTTCGCCACCGACGCCCTGGCCCTGGCCGGCGAAGTTGATGCGTTGCTCGAAGGTATCAAGGTGCTGGTGCTGTCGGATTACGGCAAAGGCGCCCTGAAAAACCATCAGGCATTGATCCAGGCTGCTCGTGCCAGGGGGATTCCGGTGCTGGCCGACCCCAAGGGCAAGGATTTCTCGATTTACCGTGGCGCCAGCCTGATTACCCCCAACCTCAGCGAGTTCGAGACCATCGTGGGCGGTTGCGCCGATGAGCATGAGTTGGTGAGCAAAGGCGCTACGTTGATGCGTGAGCTGGAACTGGGCGCGTTGCTGGTGACCCGTGGCGAGCACGGCATGACCTTGCTGCGCCCCGAACATCCGCCGCTGCACCTGCCGGCCCGTGCCCGTGAAGTGTTCGACGTGACCGGTGCCGGCGACACGGTGATTTCCACCCTGGCCGCCGCTATTGCTGCCGGTGAAGACTTGCCCCACGCCGTGGCCCTGGCCAACCTGGCGGCGGGCATCGTGGTCGGCAAGCTCGGCACGGCGGCCATCAGCGCCCCGGAACTGCGTCGCGCCATCCAGCGCGAAGAAGGCTCCGAGCGTGGGGTGTTGAGCCTTGACCAATTGCTGTTGGCCATCGACGACGCCCGCGCCCACAACGAGTCGATCGTGTTCACCAACGGCTGCTTCGACATCCTCCACGCCGGCCACGTGACCTACTTGGAGCAGGCCCGTGCCCAGGGCGACCGACTGATCGTCGCCGTCAATGACGACGCGTCGGTCACCCGCCTCAAAGGCCCGGGCCGGCCGATCAACAGCGTCGATCGGCGCATGGCCGTGCTCGCCGGGCTCGGTGCAGTGGATTGGGTTATCAGCTTCCCTGAAGGCACTCCGGAAAACCTGCTGGCCCAGGTCAAGCCGGACGTGCTGGTCAAGGGCGGCGATTACGGGATCGACCAAGTGGTCGGCGCCGACATCGTCAGCGCCTATGGCGGCAAAGTGAAGGTGTTGGGCCTGGTGGAAAACAGTTCCACCACCGCCATCGTCGACAAAATCCGCAGCCGCTGATGGTTGTAGCAAGCGAGCGTGCCCGCGCTGGAGTGCGCAGCGCTCCTGATTCGGTGTTGTAGCGGCCACAGATTTAGGGTCGTTACGCAAGCCCGCTTGCTACCTAAAACAACAGTGTCAGTGCCCGCCGCCGGGCACGATTTTCTTCAGCAACTGCCGCGCCTTGCCCGTCAGGCGGCTCAGGCCCGAGGCGTTGGTCGGTGCGCTCAAGCCTTGCTGCTTGAGCCACTCCTTCCACTTGATCCGCTCATCGCGCACCACCCAGCCTTCCTGGCGGGCGAAGCTTTCGGCCAGGTACAGGCCGCGGGTGCTGGCCGGGTGCAGTTGATCCTTCTTCAAGGTGTACAACTCGGCGCAAGGCTGGCCGTCCGTCAGGGGCATCAGGTACAGGTCCGGGCGCTTGCGATCCAGGCGTGCCACCAGTTGATCGCCCTCCAGCCGCTCCTCGACATGGAACAAGCTCAAGGACTTGGCTTCGCGCGGCACTTCCAGGCGCAGGTCGTAGATCAACTGTAACGACGCCGTGGGCAGGTGCACGTAGGCCCGCGGCCGTTCGATCAGCGGCAGGCTGGCATTGCGCACCGGGCGCGCCGAGCCGGACAGCGGCGAGAGACGAAAGGGCAGGGCTTCGCGGTAATGCAGCGCGGCGGCGTAGGGCGCCGGCAGCCAGGTGTCATTGAAGCGCCCGCCGAGCCAGCCTTCGGGGGTTTCCAGCAGGCATTCCTCGGCGATTTCCTGGATGGCGGTGTGCAGCGGCAGGTTCAATTCGTGGGCCGGGACGTAGCCGGAAATCAGCTTGAGCACCACATCGCCACGGTCCTGGCGACGCTGGCGCACCAGCACCCAGTAATCGCGGTTTTGCCAGTGCAGGGTCAGGCGCACCGAAACCCCCAGGTTGGCCAGCTCCACGGCAAAGCGTTCGGTATCGGCCACCGCCACCGGGCGGCGGCGGTGCAGGGTCTGGGCGAAATTGAGCGGCATGCCGATGCTCTGGTAGCTCAGGCCTTCGGGCGTGGCCTCTACGAACAGCGGCAGGGTCTTGAAGTTACTGGGGTTTTTTCTGATGAGCGTGCGCGACATGTCGGCTCCTTCTTGCGTTGGGCACGGCGTTAGCGACTACCTAATACCTTGGCGACGGTCGCCACATTGTGGGCGAGGTGCAGCGGGTTGATGGTCCCGACGATAGCACTGGCCACACCGGGATGGCCAAACAGTAGCTCAAAACTGGCGCGCACCGGGTCCACGCCGGACTCAAGGCAGACGTGGCCGCTGGCCAGGGCTTTTTTCACCAGGATGGCCTTGCCGTGGGCCGCGGCGTAATCGATCACCGCGCGCTCGGCCTGCTCGTTGAGGTTGTAGGTGACCATGGCGCAATCCCCTTGCTCCAGGGCTTTGAGTCCGCCCTCCACGGTTTTGCCGGAGAAGCCGAAGCCGCGGATCTTGCCCTCGGCCTTGAGGGTCGCAAGGGTCTGGTACACCTCGCTATCAGTGAGGATCGCCAGGTCGTTGCCGTCCGAGTGCACCAGCACCAGGTCGATCACCTCGGTTTCCAGGCGTTGCAGGCTGCGCTCCACCGAGCGGCGGGTGTGTTCGGCGCTGAAGTCGTGGCGCGACTGGCCGTTATCGAACTCTTCGCCCACCTTGCTGACGATCACCCACTGGTCACGCTGGCCGCGCAGCAGCGGGCCGAGGCGTTCCTCGCTACGCCCGTAGGCCGGCGCGGTGTCGATCAGGTTGATGCCCAGTTCGCGGGCCATTTTGAGCAGCCGGCGCGCGTCGTCGTCATCGGGAATGGTGAAGCCATTGGGGTACTTGACCCCTTGGTCGCGGCCCATTTTGACGGTGCCCAGGCCCAGGGGCGAAACCATCAGGCCGGTGCTGCCCAGGGGGCGGTGGAAGGGGTGCAGGGTCGGTAGGCTCATGGCAGCAGTTGCTCCCAGGCAGGCACGCCCAGGGGCGGGCGTGGCAGTTCAGGCAACGGCGTGGGCGGATTCGCCACGATGCCGTCGCGTTGCAAGGCGTTGATGACCCGATCGGCGAAATCCGGCGCCAAGGCCAGTTTGGTCGGCCAGCCGACGAGTAGGCGCCCCTCTTCGGCGAGGAAGGCGTTGTCGGGGCGGCTCAGGCCCGATTGCTGGGGCTCGGCGCGATCCACCCGCAAGGTCGCCCAGCGGGCGTCACTGAGGTCGACCCAGGGCAGTAACTGGCCCAGTTCCTTTTGTGCCGCGGCGATTTGCGCGGCGGGCTCGCGGGCCACGCCTTCGGCTTCGGCGAGGTCACCGCCCACGTACCAGACCCACTGGCCGTCGGCCGCCGGGTGGGTGGTCACGGTGATGCGCGGCTTCGGCCCGCCGCCCAGGCAGTGGGCGTACAGGGGTTTGAGGGTCGGGCCCTTGACCAGCACCATGTGCAGCGGCCGGCGCTGCATCAGTGGTTTGCTCTGGCCCAGGGCCGTGAGCAGTTCGGCGGTGCCGGCGCCGGCACTGAGGACGATGCGCTGGGCGCGGATCTCGCGGCCATCGACCCGCAGGCCCACCAGCACGTTGTGCTCCAGCCACGGCTCGATCACTTGGCCGGCGAGCAAACTGTCGCCGCCCAGTTCGGCCAGGCGTTGGATCAGGCTCGGCACGTCCACCACCAGTTCGGCGAGGCGGTAGACCTTGCCCTTGAAGCGTTTGTCTTGCAGGGCCGGGGGCAATTGCTCGCCCTTGACCTGGTCGACGCGGCCGCGCACGGCTTTGCTGGCGAAGAAACTGGTGAGGTTGCCGGCCAGGGTGCCGGGGGACCACAGGTAATGGGCGTCGGACAGCAGGCGCACACCGGTGAGGTCCAGTTCGCCGCTACCGGCCAGGGCTTCGCGCCAGCGCCGCGGCATGTCGGCGATGGCTTCGGAGGCGCCGGTCAGTGCGCCATGCAGGGCGTACTTGGCGCCGCCGTGGATGATGCCTTGGGATTTCACGCTTTGCCCGCCGCCCAGGCTGGCGTTTTCCACTACCACAGTCGAAAAGCCCTGGCGCCGCAGCCGCGCATTGAGCCAGAGCCCGGCAACGCCTGCGCCGACGATCAGCACATCGGTGGAAATAGGGGATGGCATGGGGCGACCTCTGCGTTCAAGACAAGGGGCGCAGTATACAGGGCCGCTTTAAGTTGCAAGCGGCGAGGGGCAAGTAAAAGCGTGATTGGTCGGCATGTAGCCAGGGTCGTCAGTGGCCAGCGGTTTTGGAGAAGAGCTGGATGACCACCACGCCCAGGACGATCAGCGCCATGCCGAGCATGGCCGGGATGTCGAGTTTCTGCCCGTAGATAAACAGCGCCGCCACGCTGACCATGACGATGCCCATGCCCGCCCACACCGCGTAGGCCACGCCCACTGGTACGGTGCGCACCACCAGGGTGAGCATCCAGAACGCAATGCCGTAGCCGCAGATCACCAGCAACAGCGGCAGCGGCGTGCTCAAGCCCTTCACCGCTTTCATCGAGACGGTGGCGATCGCTTCGGCGCAAATGGCGATGGCCAGGTAGGAATAGGCGTTCATGGAGCAGTCCTCGGGGTGATGTGGTGCGTTCTGAGGTCGGCATTCTAGAGCTTGCGGGAATGGGGTAAAGTCATTACCTATCTGAATAGGAGATAGGTTATGCAGTGGAGCCTGGAGCAAATGCGCCTGTTCGTCAGCGTTGCCGAACAACGCTCGTTTTCTGCCGTGGCGCGGGACCAGCGCAAGGCGCAATCGGCCATCAGCAGCGCGGTGGCATTGCTGGAAGCGGACCTGGGGGTGAGCCTGTTCGAGCGTAGCAGCGGCCGCCAGCCACGCCTGACCGAAGCTGGCGCGGCGTTGCTGGAAGAAGCCCGCGAGGTGCTGCGCCAATGCGAGCGCCTCAACGGCCGGGCGATGGCCCTGATGCGTGGCGAAGAGGCGCGCCTGCGCCTGGCCCAGGATGAAGCCATGCTGTCCCAGGAGGTGCTCGACGCCCTCGAAGCCCTGGCCGGGCAATTTCCCAGCCTGGAGGTGCAACTGGCCAGCGCGGCCCAGGGTGATGTGGCGCGCAAACTGGTGGAGCGCAAGGCCGACCTGGGGCTGCTGTTCTACCACGACCAGATCCCCGAAGCCCTGGAGCGCCGGGCCCTGGGCAGCGTGGAAATGGTCACGGTGTGCGGCGTCGATCACCCATTGGCGTCGGCCCAGGGCCAGGTGGATAGCCAGCGCTTGGCGCAGTTCCGGCAATTACTGATGTCCACCCAGTCCAGCTCTTATCCCGGCAGCGAGGCGGCGAGCCCGCAGGTGTGGCGCGCCGACAGCTTCTACGTGATGGCCGAATGGGTGGTGCGCGGCTTGGGTTGGGCCTGGCTGCCCCGGCATGTGGTGCAGTACCCGGCGTATCAAGGGTTGATGGTGGAACTGGTGGGCGAATGGACGCCGCCGCCGCTGGTGGTCGAAGTGGTGTGGCGCCGCGACGAGCCGTTGGGGCCGGCGGCGCGGTTTCTCTCCGAGCGTTTTGCCGCGCACTTGCAGGCCACCCATCAAAAAAACCGATAGACTCCGCCGCCATGAATAGAACTCTGTATACCGCGCTGTTTTACCTGGGGCTGCCGTTGGTGGCGTTGCGACTCTGGCTGCGGGCGCGCAAGGCGCCGGCCTACGCCCGGCGCGTGGGCGAGCGGTTTGCCTACGGCTTGCCGGCATTGCAGCCGGGCGGCATCTGGGTGCACGCGGTGTCCGTGGGCGAAAGCATCGCGGCGGCGCCGATGATCCGCGGCTTGCTGGAACGTTATCCACAGCTGCCGATCACCGTGACTTGCATGACCCCCACCGGCTCGGAGCGGATCCAGGCGTTGTTCGCCAACGAGCCGCGCATTCAGCACTGCTACCTGCCCTACGACTTGCCCACAGCGGCGGCACGGTTTTTGGACCGGGCCCAGCCCAGGTTGGCGGTCATCATGGAAACCGAGTTGTGGCCCAACCATATCCACCAGTGCGCCAAGCGCGGTATCCCGGTGGCGCTGGCCAATGGCCGGTTGTCCGAGCGTTCGGCCAAGGGCTATGGGCGTTTCGCCCGGTTGACGGCGCCGATGCTGGCCGAAATGAGCTTGCTGGCGGTGCAGACCGAAACCGAGGCGCAGCGCTTCCGTGACCTCGGCGCACGCCCAGAGACGGTGCAGGTCACCGGCTCGATCAAGTTTGACCTGAGCATCGACCCACAACTGCTAGTACGTGCGGCGGCCTTGCGCGAGCAATGGCAAGCCCTGGAGCGCCCGGTGTGGATCGCTGCCAGCACCCACGAGGGTGAGGATGAAATCGTCTTGGCGGCCCACCGGCAACTGCTCGCCAGTTACCCCAATGCCTTGCTGATTCTGGTGCCGCGCCACCCGGAGCGCTTCGACCGCGTGTTCGCGTTGTGCCAGGAGCAAGGGCTGGCCACGCTGCGCCGGTCCAGCGGCGCCGCCGTGGCGCCGGACACCTCGGTGCTGCTGGGCGACACCATGGGCGAGTTGCTGTTTTTGTATGCCTTGGCCGACAGCGCCTTTGTCGGCGGCAGCCTGGTGCCCAACGGCGGGCATAACCTGCTGGAACCGGCGGCCCTGGCCAAACCGGTGCTGAGCGGGCCGCACCTGTTCAACTTCCTGGAAATCGCCGCAATGCTGCGCAGCGCCGGCGCTTTGCAGGAAGTGGACGACGCCCAGGGTTTGGCAGTGGCGGTGCAACGGCTGTTCGAGCTGCCCCGCGATGCGCAGAAAATGGCCGAGGCGGGGTTGCAGGTGATGCGCGCCAACCAGGGCGCGCTCAAGCGCTTGCTCGATGGCTTGGGGCGGTTGATAAAACTCTGATAGCCCCTGAAAACCTCAGTGGGAGCGAGCCTGCTCGCGATGGCAACGTCTCAGTCAGCCGAGATGCAGGCTGATACACCGCCATCGCGAGCGGGCTCGCTCCCTCAGGTTTTGGTTTTAGCTCACTTCAAGGCCTGGCCTTGAGCTGTTCCTGCGCGGCTTTGGCCAGGTCTGGCGGAAGGAAGTCGCGGTCGGGGTTGTAGTCGGCCTTGAGGTAGCGCGACAGGTCTTGCAGGTCGCCCGGGCTCAGGGTGCCGGCGGCTTGCTTGAGGCGCAGGTTGTCGAGGATGTAGTCGTAGCGGGTGTTGTTGTAGTTGCGCACCGAGGTGTAGAGCTGGCGCTGGGCGTCGAGCACATCGACGATGTTGCGCGTACCCACCTGGTAACCGATTTCCGTAGCTTCCACCGCGCTCTGGTTGGAGATGATCGACTGGCGGCGTGCCTGCACCTGTTCGACATCGGTGTTCACCGCGCGGTGCAGGTTGCGGGTGTTTTCCACCACTTGCCGGCGCAGGGCTTCGCGGCGTTGCTCGGTTTGGCTCAGGCGCGAGTACGATTCGCGCACCTGGGAGCTGGTCAGGCCGCCGCTGTAGAGCGGGATGTTCAGTTGCAGGCCGATGCTGCGCTGCGACACGTCATTGCCGTAGCGCCCGCCCTGCAGGCCCGGGTCCGGGTTGGTGAAGCCGAAGGCGTCGTTGTCACCTTTTTTGTACTGCGCCACCGCGTCCAGGGTCGGCGCGTGGCCGGCCTTGCGTTGCTTGAGGGTTTCTTCGGCGGCATCGACGGCGTAGTTGCTGGCCAGCAGGTTGAGGTTTTGCTTGGCAGCGGTGTCCACCCAGGCCTTGGCGTCATTGGGCGTTGGCGCGAGCACCGGCAAGGTGTGGACAATGCCCTGGATCGAGTTGTACTGGCGGTTGGTCAGGGTAATCAGCGCTTCAAAGGCGTCGTCTACCTGGCGCTGGGCGAGGATGCGGTTGGCCCGGGCAGTGTCGTAGCTGGCCTGGGATTGCAGCACGTCGGTCTTGTCCGACAGGCCTACGTCGAAACGCTCGTTGGACTGGTCGAGCTGACGCTTGAACGCCGCTTCCTCGGCCTTGGTCGAGGCCAGGTTGTCTTGGGCACGCAGCACCGCGAAGTAGCTTTCGGCACTGCGCAGGATCAGGTTCTGCTCGGTCGCCGAGAGCTCCAGCGCCGCTTGTTCGTTGACCGCTTCGGCAGCCTGCAACTGGAACCAGCGGTCGGCGCGGAAGATCGGCTGCGCCAGGGTGGCCTGGTACACCGTGCCGCTGCGGGTGGAGGTCATGGACGGCTGGTCGAGTTGGGTGCGGGTGTTGTTCAGGTCGGCACCGGCCGACAGGTTGGGCAGCAGGCCGGCGCGGGCCTGGGGCACGATTTCCTTGCGCGCCTGATAGTCGGCGCGGGCGGCGGCCAGGTCGGCATTGTTGTCCACGGCTTCCTGGTAGACGCTGACCAGATCGGTCTTGGTGGTCAGGGGCGCTTCTGCTGCCCAGGCCAATCCATTGGTCGCACAAGACACGGCGAGGGCCAGTGAAAGTTTGCGCAGCATGAGGCAATCCCTAGGTAAATATTACGGCGATAATTTAAACGCCAAGGCTACGGCGCACGATCCAGAGCGTCAAGGCCCGGCACAGCCTTGCGAGTGTAGTAGCGGTAGCAATTGGCAACAATCCTGCAATTGCGCCATTCATCACGCTGATTGCACCGGAGTTGGCGTTCTCTACCCGTTGTGTCTAGACTGGCCGCGTTCTTGTCGGGGTGCCTTGCTAAGAGGCTGAGATCGAATCATTTCGGATCCCGTTGAACCTGATCGGGTTAACGCCTGCGTAGGGAACAAGATTTCTCGTCACCCGGCGAGTCCTCTTGTGCTTCGTCCGGGATTTGCGTTCGACAATCGAACACCTCTCGTACGCCAAGCACAGCACCAGCCTCGGTGCGTCCGTCCGTTTACAGGTTCACTCCGACAAAAATCCACTGCCTGGATGTGTCTGGAGAGCCCGTGATGACCACAAAAGCAAAAAACGCCCCGCACCTGAGTGAATCGGCCAAGGTCGACCAACAATCGGTGCAGCCCTTTACCCGCTCGCAAAAAATCTATGTCCAGGGTTCGCGCCCCGACATCCTCGTGCCCATGCGCGAAATCAGCCTGGACGTGACGCCCACCGATTTTGGCGGCGAAATCAACGCGCCGGTGGTGGTCTACGACACCTCCGGCCCGTACACCGACCCCAACGTGCTGATCGACGTGCGCAAAGGCCTGGCGGACGTGCGCTCGCCCTGGATCGAGGCCCGTGGCGACACCGAGCGCCTGCCGGGCTTGAGTTCCAACTTCGGCCAGGAACGCCTGGCCGACGCCGAGCTGACCAAGCTGCGCTTCGCCCACGTCAACAACCCGCGCCGCGCCAAGCCTGGGGCCAACGTCAGCCAGATGCACTACGCTCGCCAAGGCATCATCACCGCCGAGATGGAATACGTCGCCATCCGCGAAAACATGAAGCTGGAAGTGGCCCGCGCCGCCGGCCTGCTGGACCAGCAGCACGCCGGCCACAGCTTTGGCGCCAGTGTGCCGAAGATCATCACCCCCGAGTTTGTGCGTGACGAAATCGCCCGTGGCCGCGCCATCATCCCGGCGAACATCAACCACACCGAGTTGGAGCCGATGATTATCGGCCGCAACTTCCTGGTGAAGATCAACGGCAACATCGGCAACAGCGCCCTGGGTTCGTCCATCGAAGAAGAAGTGGCGAAACTGACCTGGGGCATCCGCTGGGGCTCGGACACGGTCATGGACCTGTCCACCGGCAAGCACATCCACGAAACCCGCGAGTGGATCATCCGCAACTCGCCGGTGCCCATTGGTACGGTGCCGATCTACCAGGCCCTGGAAAAAGTCGGCGGCGCCGCCGAAGACCTGACCTGGGAGCTGTTCCGCGACACCCTGATCGAGCAGGCCGAGCAGGGCGTGGATTACTTCACCATCCACGCCGGCGTGCTCCTGCGCTACGTGCCGCTGACCGCCAAGCGTGTTACCGGGATCGTTTCGCGCGGCGGCTCGATCATGGCCAAGTGGTGCCTGGCGCACCACAAGGAAAACTTCCTCTACACCCATTTCGAAGACATCTGCGAAATCATGAAGGCCTACGACGTCAGCTTCTCGCTGGGCGATGGCCTGCGCCCCGGCTCGATTGCCGACGCCAACGACGCGGCGCAGTTCGGTGAGCTGGAAACCCTGGGCGAGTTGACCAAGATCGCCTGGAAGCACGACGTGCAGTGCATGATCGAAGGCCCCGGCCACGTGCCGATGCAGTTGATTAAAGAGAACATGGACAAGCAGCTCGAATGCTGCGACGAAGCGCCGTTCTACACCCTCGGCCCGCTGACCACCGACATCGCGCCGGGCTACGACCACATCACCTCCGGCATTGGCGCGGCGATGATCGGCTGGTTCGGTTGCGCCATGCTCTGCTACGTCACGCCCAAGGAACACCTGGGCCTGCCGAACAAGGATGACGTCAAGACAGGGATCATCACCTACAAAATCGCCGCCCACGCGGCGGACCTCGCCAAGGGCCACCCCGGCGCGCAGATCCGCGACAACGCCTTGAGCAAGGCGCGTTTCGAGTTCCGCTGGGAAGACCAGTTCAACCTGGGCCTGGACCCGGACACTGCACGCTCCTACCACGACGAAACCCTGCCCAAGGACTCGGCCAAGGTGGCGCACTTCTGCTCCATGTGCGGGCCGAAATTCTGCTCGATGAAAATCACCCAGGAAGTACGCGAATACGCCGCCAACCAACGCATCGAAGCGGTGGACGCGGACATCGCCCAAGGCCTGGCGGAACAGGCTGAACGGTTCAAGCAGGAGGGGAGCCAGCTTTACAAGAAAGTTTGAGGGGCAAGCTACAAGCGGCAAGTTAAGGGCGAGAGCAAATCTGCTTTTTCTTGAAGCTTTTAGCTTGCCGCTACAAGGCGCTCTCCTCTTTAGCTGCGCCCGGGAAACAGCTCGGGCCGCAGTACACCGTTGAGGCGTGGGTAAGGAATTTTCAGCTCGATGTGGCCCAAGGCGTAGGGCGCGATGGTGGTGGTGGCGTACTTGAGGATCACCCCGCCATAGGTCAGGGCCACATTGGGGGTTTTCTGGAAGGGCCAGTTCTTCACGAACTCGGGTTCCTGATCCAGCTTGGTGCTAATCAGCCAACTGTTGTGGGCCACTTGCGCGGCTTTCCAGAAGGCGTCTTCCTGGCCGGGCAACAGCATGTCGGCCAGGTTCAGGACCTTGTGCTGCGGGCGCGAGTAGTTGATGAAGCCACGCCCCGGTTCGCCGTGGGCGCCGCCGGTGTCGAGGTAGCTGGACAGCTCGATAATCACCAGCCCGTCATGTTGTTCCCGTACCTTGGCCTGCAAATAGCTGCTGCTGCGGCTTTGCGCGGCGCGCAGAAACTGCTCGCGGTAGGCGTTGAGGCTGGGTGCCACGGGTTGGCCGGGCGCGGTGCGGGTCATGTCCAGCAGGCGTTTTTCGATGATGGCATCGAGTTGCGGCTCGGCAGGGAAGGTCAGAGTATCGATGTTCACCAGCGGGCAATCGCTGGCCGTGCAACCGGGCTTGATCTGCTCCGAGGCGTCGCGCTTGGCTTCCAGCGGAACGCGGTAGTTGGGCTGGAACAGGCTCTGGCAGGCCCCTAGGGTCAGGGCGATACAGGCCACGGAGGCGATTTTCACAAGCGACATGGGCGTCCTTCATAAACCAGGGAAAGGCAAAAGTTACCGGCTTCGACTGCCTGCGCGGCAGTCAGTTCGCCACTAAGCTCAAGAGTGTCAATTAGAGAGGCTTTCGCCCCTTGCCGTCTATCTCGGCGTCTGCAAAGGGGCTGCATGATGGCACGCGGGCGCGTTAGGATGGCGCGAAGTCGAGGTTGAACGCCTCGTATCGAATACGCAGTAAACGAGGACCGCCATGACTGATTTCACCCACGCCGTGCCCACTGCGGTGCAGATCGTTCGTCGCCAAGCGTGCTTCAAGGGCTTTTATCAGCTCGACAAGGTGTTCCTGCGCCATGAACTGTTCGCTGGCGGCATGAGCCGGGAAATCAGCCGTGAACTGTTCGTGCGCCATGACGCCGTGTGCGTGCTGCCCTACGACCCGCAGCGCGATGAGGTGGTGTTGATCGAGCAGTTTCGCGTTGGCGCCATGGGCAAGGTCACCAACCCGTGGTTGGTGGAGCTGGTGGCGGGCCTGATCGACAAGGACGAGCAACCCGCAGAAGTGGCCCACCGCGAAGCCCAGGAAGAAGCCGGCCTGGTGTTTTCGGCGCTGTGGCCCATGACCCAATACTTTCCCTCGCCCGGCGGCAGCAATGAATTCGTGCATCTGTTCCTGGGGCGTTGCGACAGCAGCGGCGCCGGTGGCCTGCATGGCCTGGAGGAAGAGGCCGAAGATATCCGCGTCAGCGTGTGGGCCTTCGAAGATGCCTTGCAGGCCGTGCGCGACGGGCGGATCTGCAATGCCGCCAGCATCATTGCCCTGCAATGGCTGGCGTTGAACCGCGTGGAAGTGAGGGGGCTATGGTCGTAAACAAAGTGCGCGATCGCTATCGGGTGGACCTGGTGGCCTTGCAGGCTGCCTGCGAGGCCAACTACGCGCGCTTGATGCGCCTGCTGCCGGACATGCGTGAGCAACCCATGGCGCGGCGCATCGCCGTGACCCAGGGTGACCAGATGCTCGGCGTGCTGGCCCTGGAGGTGAAACTGGCCTGCCCCTACACCACGACCCTGTTCGTGCGCCAGGAGCACAGCCTGCCGTGGCTGCCGGTGCCGCAGTTGGAAGTGCAGGTCTATCACGATGCGCGCATGGCCGAAGTCATCAGCGCCGAACATGCGCGGCGCTTTCGCGGCATCTACCCTTACCCCAATCCGTTTATGCACCAGCCGGATGAGAAGGCGCAGTTGAACGTGTTTCTTGGCGAGTGGCTGAGCCACTGCCTGGCCTGTGGCCACGAATACGAAGTGGTTCGCTGAGGTTGTGAACTGCGTCCGCTTCACCGCTTTCCTCTTTCCTGCCGGCCCCAGCATAATCGCGCCATTCATCACCTTTTGCGGGAGAGCCGCGTGCCGAGCCTGACGACCGCCGACCCTGTGCTGCTGGTGCAGCTCTCCGACAGCCATCTGTTCGCCGATGCCGACGGCACGCTGCTGGGCATGCAAACCCGCCAAAGCCTGCAAAAAGTCATCGAACTGGTGCAGGCGCAACAAGCGCACATCGACCTGCTGCTGGCCACGGGCGACTTGTCCCAGGACGGCACGCTGGAGTCGTACCAGCAGTTTCGCCGCATGAGCGGGCAGATCGGCGCACCGGCGCGTTGGCTCCCGGGCAACCACGACGAGCCGCGCGTGATGGCCCAAGCGACGCAGGGCAGCGCGCTGCTGGAGCCAGTCGTGGACATCGGCAATTGGCGTGTGACCCTGCTCGATTCCGCCGTGCCGGGCTCGGTGCCGGGTTACTTGCAGGGCGAACAACTGCAACTGCTCGCCCGCGCCTTGAGCGAGGCCCCGGAGCGCCATCACCTGGTGTGTTTTCACCACCACCCGGTGCCCATGGGCTGTGGTTGGCTGGACCCCATCGGCCTGCGCAACCCCGAGGCGCTGTTCGAGGTGCTGGAGCGCTTCCCCCAGGCGCGCGCGGTGCTGTGGGGTCATGTGCACCAAGAATTCGACCGCCAGCGCGGCGATGTGCGCCTGTTGGCGTCGCCCTCCACCTGCATCCAGTTCACCCCTGGCGCCGATGATTTCCAGGTCGATGTGCTGGCCCCCGGCTATCGCTGGCTGCGCCTGCACCCGGATGGGCGGTTGGAAACCGGGGTGGAGCGGGTGACCGGGTTTGATTTTCAGGTGGATTACGGCGGTACGGGCTATTAATGGCTGATTAAGCAAGCGCGCTGCCCATCTCCCATAACCCGGGGTTCCCTGTAAACTGCGCCCTTTGCCTGATACCTGGGGAGCGCAAATGTCCGGTTCGATCCTGTATATCCACGGTTTCAACAGCTCGCCGGCCTCGAAAAAGGCCAGCCAGTTGATCGCGGTGATGAACAGCCTCGGCCTGGGTGAGCAACTGCGGGTGCCGGCGCTGCATCACCACCCCCGCCAGGCCATGGCCCAACTGGAGCAAGCGATCGGCGAACTGGGCCGCCCGCTGCTGGTCGGCAGCTCACTCGGCGGCTACTATGCCACTCACCTTGCCGAGCGCCACGGCCTCAAGGCCCTGCTGGTCAACCCAGCGGTCAGCCCCCATCGACTGTTCGACGGCTACCTGGGCCCGCAAAAAAACCTGTACACCGACCAAACCTGGGAATTGACCCACGACCACGTGACCGCCCTGGCGGAGCTGGAAGTGCCCGCTCCTGGGGACCCGCAGCGGTTCCAGGTATGGCTGCAAACCGGCGATGAAACGCTGGACTATCGCCTCGCGCAGCAGTATTACCGAGCCTGCGCCCTGCGCATCCAGGCTGGCGGCGACCACAGCTACCAGGGCTTTGCCCAGCAACTGCCGGCGCTGTTGAGCTTTGCCGGCATTGGCCCGGATCAGTACCAGGGCATCGACTTTGCGGCACTGTGACAACCCGGACTTTATTTAATCGAACACTGACGACGAGACCCCATGGCCACTCCCAGCGCTAGCTCTTATAACGCCGACGCCATCGAAGTCCTCTCGGGCCTCGACCCGGTGCGCAAACGCCCCGGCATGTACACCGACACCAGTCGGCCCAACCACCTGGCCCAGGAAGTCATCGACAACAGCGTCGATGAGGCCTTGGCCGGGCACGCCAAGTCGGTGCAGGTGATCCTGCACGCCGACCATTCCCTGGAAGTCAGCGATGACGGGCGCGGCATGCCGGTGGATATCCACCCCGAAGAGGGCGTCTCGGGGGTGGAGCTGATCCTCACCAAGCTCCACGCCGGCGGCAAGTTCTCCAACAAGAACTACCAGTTCTCCGGTGGCTTGCACGGCGTGGGCATTTCCGTGGTCAACGCCTTGTCCACCGAGGTGCGGGTGCGGGTCAAGCGCGACGGCAACGAGTACCAAATGACTTTCGCCGATGGCTACAAAGCCACCGAGCTGCAAGTGATCGGCACCGTGGGCAAGCGCAACACTGGCACCAGCGTGTTTTTCGCCCCCGACCCCAAGTACTTCGACTCGCCGAAATTCTCCATCAGCCGCCTCAAGCACGTGCTCAAGGCCAAGGCCGTGCTGTGCCCGGGGCTGCTGGTCAGTTTTGAAGACAAAGGCACCGGCGAGAAGGTCGAGTGGCACTACGAAGACGGCCTGCGTTCCTACCTGGTGGACGCGGTCAGCGAATTCGAACGCCTGCCCGACGAACCGTTCTGCGGCAGCCTGGCCGGTAACAAGGAAGCGGTCGATTGGGCCTTGCTGTGGCTGCCCGAGGGCGGCGACAGCGTCCAGGAAAGCTACGTCAACCTGATCCCCACGGCCCAGGGCGGCACCCACGTCAACGGTTTGCGCCAGGGCCTGCTCGACGCGATGCGTGAGTTCTGCGAATTCCGCAGCCTGCTGCCCCGCGGCGTAAAACTGGCACCTGAGGACGTCTGGGAGCGCATCGCCTTCGTGCTCTCGATGAAAATGCAGGAACCGCAATTCTCCGGCCAGACCAAAGAGCGCCTTTCGTCCCGCGAGGCCGCGGCGTTCGTCTCGGGCGTGGTCAAGGACGCCTTCAGCCTGTGGCTCAACGAGCACCCGGAGCTGGGCCTGCAACTGGCGGAACTGGCGATCAACAACGCCGGGCGCCGCCTCAAGGCGAGCAAGAAGGTCGAGCGCAAACGCATCACCCAGGGCCCGGCGCTGCCGGGCAAACTGGCCGACTGCGCCGGGCAGGACCCGATGCGCTCGGAGCTGTTTCTGGTCGAAGGCGACTCCGCCGGCGGCTCGGCCAAGCAGGCGCGGGACAAGGAATTCCAGGCGATCCTGCCGTTGCGCGGCAAGATCCTCAACACCTGGGAAGTGGACGGCAGCGAAGTGCTGGCCAGCCAGGAAGTGCACAACATCGCCGTCGCCATTGGCGTCGACCCGGGCGCCGAGGACATGAGCCAGCTGCGCTACGGCAAAATCTGCATCCTCGCCGACGCCGACTCCGACGGCCTGCATATCGCAACCTTGCTCTGCGCCCTGTTCGTCCAGCATTTCCGCCCGTTGGTAGATGCCGGCCACGTCTACGTCGCCATGCCACCGCTGTACCGCATCGACCTGGGCAAGGAGATTTTCTACGCCTTGGACGAGGCCGAGCGCGACGGCATCCTCGATCGCCTGGTGGCCGAGAAGAAACGCGGCAAGCCCCAGGTCACCCGATTCAAAGGCCTGGGTGAGATGAACCCGCCACAACTGCGCGAAACCACCATGGACCCCAACACCCGGCGCCTGGTGCAGTTGACCCTGGACGATTTTGCCGCGACTTCGGAAATGATGGACATGCTGCTGGCCAAGAAACGCGCCGGCGACCGCAAGGCGTGGCTGGAGTCCAAGGGCAACCTGGCCGAGGTGCTGGGCTGATGCGCAGCGCGTTGGCCCTGGCGTTACTGGTGCTGACGACTGCGGTCGCCGCCGCGCCCGTGCCTGAGCTCAAGCTGTTGGCCGAGCACCCGGTGGACGGCATGCCCAGCGGCAACCTCTCGGGGCTGGCGCTGTGCAGCGGCGAGTTATGGACGGTATCGGACCGCGACGATGGGCAGCTTTACCGGCTCGATACCCGCGCGCCGGTCTGGCAAGCCGAAACCGTGAAAATCGACGTGCCGCCGGTGCCCGACAGTGGCCTGCCGTGGGGCTTGCGCGTGCGCAACCTGGCGGCCGCCCCCCTGCGTGGCGGCGACCTGGATTTTGAGGGCATCACCTGCGATGGCGCGGGCAATCGCTATGTGGTCAGCGAAACCCACGCCGCCGTGCTGCACGTGCCGGTCGAGGGCGCGGCGCAGTGGCTGAAAATCTCCCCGCTGATGGTGCGCCAGGCGCGGGCCAGCGGCATGTTGCTCAACTTCAATGCGTTGTTCGAGGGCATCGCCGTCAACCCGGCAGGCACCCAACTGTGGCTGGCCGCCGAGCGCGAGCGCCGTGGCCTGTTGCGGGTGAGCAAGCAGCAGAGCCTGTGGGACTGCCCCGACAATTGCGTGGTGATGAGCGAGGGCGGCGCGCAGCAGCCACCGCCGCAAATCCCCGCCGGCCGGGGCCAGCACAAGGACTTCAGCGACCTGGCCTTCTACCAGGACAAACTGTTTACCCTCGAACGCATGGCCTACCGCATCTGCCGCCGCACCCCGGCCACGGGCGCGGTCGAGCGTTGCTGGTCGTTCGCCAATGAGGCGTTGACCGAGCCACGGCGCTACAACACCCGGTTTGGCAACACCGAAGCCCTGGCCCTGGACGAGGGCGGTGCGTGGATTGGCGTTGATAACGGCAGCCACACCCGCGCCGACGGCGAGCAACGGCCGATAGTTTGGCGCTTCGCCGCGCCGGACGGCGGCTGGAGCGCCACGCCATGAGCCAGCAAGCGCCGGGCAAACGCGCCGGCCGGGTGTTGCTGATCCTGGCTTGGTGCGCGGGGTTGTTTTTGGCTACCCGGTTTTTCGGCGAGTGGGAAGCGCGCCGCGAGAACCCCAATAGCGCAGTCACCTCGCAGCAGGGCGCGGGCTATATAGAAGTCAAACTGGTCAGCAATGGCCAGGGGCATTTTGTCGCCAGCGGCCAGATCAACGGCCAACCGGCGACGTTCATGCTCGATACCGGCGCCACCGACGTGGCGATCCCCGTGGCACTGGCCGAGCGCCTGGGCCTGGAGAAGGGCGCGCCGGTCACCTTGAGTACCGCCAACGGGCGCAGCCAGGGTTATCGGACACGCCTGGAACGCCTGCAACTGGGCGATATCGTCCTGCGCGACGTGCGTGCCCTGATCGCACCCGGCCTGGACGGCGAGCAGGTGCTGCTGGGCATGAGCGCTTTGAAGCAACTTGAATTCACCCAGCGCGGCGGCACCATGCTGCTGCGCCAGACAACGAACTGATGAGGCCCGCATGAGCGACTCCCTTGAACTCAGCCTGGACGGTGTAGAGCGCCGGTCACTGGCTGACTTCACCGAAAATGCCTACCTCAATTACTCCATGTACGTGATTATGGACCGCGCCCTGCCACATATCGGCGACGGTCTGAAACCGGTACAGCGGCGCATTATCTACGCCATGAGTGAGCTGGGGCTGGACGCTGACTCCAAGCACAAGAAGTCGGCGCGTACCGTCGGTGACGTACTCGGTAAATTCCACCCCCACGGCGACTCGGCCTGCTACGAAGCCATGGTGCTCATGGCCCAGCCGTTCAGCTACCGCTACACCCTGGTGGACGGCCAGGGCAACTGGGGTGCGCCGGACGATCCCAAGTCGTTCGCAGCCATGCGTTACACCGAGGCGCGCCTGTCGCGCTACTCCGAAGTGCTGCTCAGCGAACTGGGCCAGGGCACCGCGGACTGGGGCCCGAACTTCGACGGCACCCTGGACGAGCCCCTGGTGCTTCCAGCGCGCCTGCCCAACATCCTGCTCAACGGCACCACCGGCATCGCGGTCGGCATGGCCACCGACGTGCCGCCCCACAACCTGCGGGAAGTGGCCAGCGCCTGCGTGCGCCTGCTGGACGAGCCCAAGGCCACGGTCGCGCAGCTCTGCGAGCACATCCAGGGCCCGGATTACCCGACCGAAGCGGAAATCATCACGCCGCGTGCCGACCTGCTGAAAATGTACGAAACCGGCAAGGGCTCGGTGCGCATGCGCGCCGTGTACCACGTCGAGGACGGCGACATCATCGTCACTGCGCTGCCGCATCAGGTCTCCGGGGCCAAGGTGCTGGAGCAGATCGCTGCGCTGATGCAGGCCAAACCGTCGAAACTGCCCCAGGTCGCTGACCTGCGCGATGAGTCCGACCACGAAAACCCCTGCCGTATCGTGATTATCCCGACCAATAACCGGGTCGATCACGAAGTGCTGATGCAGCACCTGTTCGCCAGCACGGAGCTGGAGTCCAGCTACCGGGTCAACGTCAACATCATTGGCCTGGACGGCAAGCCGCAACTGAAAAACCTGCGGGCTTTGCTGGTGGAGTGGCTGGAGTTTCGCGTCAACACCGTACGCCGGCGCCTGCAATTCCGGCTCGACAAGGTGGAGCGGCGCCTGCACCTGTTGGACGGCTTGCTGATCGCCTACCTCAACCTGGACGAAGTGATTCACATCATCCGTACCGAGGAACACCCCAAGGCCAGCCTGATCGAGCGGTTCGCCCTGAGCGAAATCCAGGCCGACTACATCCTCGACACCCGTTTGCGCCAGTTGGCGCGCCTGGAAGAAATGAAGCTGCGCTCCGAGCAAGATGAACTGCTCAAGGAACAGGCCAAGCTGCAAGCCCTGCTGGGCAGCGAAGCCAAGCTCAAGAAACTGGTGCGCACCGAGCTGCTCAAGGACGCCGAAACCTATGGCGACGACCGCCGCTCGCCGATTGTCGAGCGCGCCGAAGCCAAGGCCCTGACCGAAACCGAACTGCTGCCCAACGAAAAAATCACCGTCGTGCTCTCGGAAAAAGGCTGGGTGCGCTCGGCCAAGGGCCATGAAATCGATGCTACCGGGTTGTCCTATAAGGCCGGCGATGGCTTCAAGACCTCGGCGGCGGGGCGTTCTAACCAATTCGCGGTGTTTATCGACTCCACCGGGCGCAGCTATTCGGTGGCGGCCCACACGCTGCCGTCGGCCCGTGGCCAGGGCGACCCGTTGACTGGGCGGCTGACGCCGCCGCCGGGGGCGAATTTCGAGTGCGTGCTGCTGCCCGAAGACGACGCGCTGTATGTGATCGCCTCCGACGCCGGTTACGGTTTCGTGGTCAAGGGCGAAGACCTGCAAGCCAAGAACAAGGCCGGCAAGGCGCTGTTGAGCCTGCCCAACAACGCCAAGGTGATCGCCCCGCGCCCGGTCAGCGACCGCGAGAACAACTGGCTGGCCTCGGTGACCACCGAGGGGCGCTTGTTGATCTTCAAAATCAGCGACCTGCCGCAACTGGGCAAAGGCAAGGGCAACAAGATCATCGGCATCCCCGGCGAGCGCGTGGCCAGCCGCGAGGAGTACGTCACCGACATCGCCGTGCTGCCCGAGGGCGCGACCCTGGTGTTGCAGGCCGGCAAGCGCACCTTGTCCCTCAAGGCCGATGACCTGGAGCACTACAAGGGCGAGCGCGGGCGGCGCGGCAACAAACTGCCGCGCGGCTTCCAGCGGGTCGATGCCCTGTTGGTCGATACGCCCAACTGAGGGCGGCGCCCGGCGCCGTAGCGGCTGCCCAGAGCGTTCGATCTGCGATTTAACCCGTGGATCGACGCTTTCGCGCTGGAGTCATGGCGCAGATTCACGGATGATATGGCCCTTCAAGCGCCAGCGTGGCTGAGCGTTCTTCAGGATTTTGAGTATTGACACTGTGGTCGGCCGTGCGGCCGCCACCTGGATGGGACGATGACTGCTCTGCGCCTTCCTTTTATTTTGCTGCTCGCTGGCGTTCTTGGCCTGGCGGGTTGCAGCGTGCACCAACCGGTGTCGCTGTATCAGCTCGACAGCGGCACCCCGCCCCAGCCCGCGCAAAGCGGCGGCATGGCGGTGTTGCTTGGTCCGGTGCTGGTGGCCGACTACCTGCAACGCGAAACCCTGCTGCAACGCCAGCCCGACGGTAGCCTGCAAGCGGCCACCGATGGTCGATGGGCAGGCAGCTTGTCTTCGGATATCGATCAATTGCTGCTGCGCCAAGTGGCCGGGCACCTGGACAGCCAGCGCGTAGTGCTGGCCCCGGCGAGCCAGGGCTTCACCCCAGACGTGCAAGTGCTGCTGTCGATCACGCGCCTGGATTCGGGCGTGTCGCAACCGGCGGTGCTGGACGCCCAATGGCGCCTGATCGACCGCCGTGGCCAGGTGCGCGACAACCGCATCATCCACCTGCAGGAAGTCCACGCTGGCAGCACTGCGGCCCAGGTCCAGGCCCAGGGTGTGTTGCTGCAACGCTTGGCGCAGCAGTTGTCGGTGGCCCTCAAGCCCCTGGCCAATCAGCCGCCCATCGTCGAAGCTCCGCGCCGCCAGGCCCCGGCCCCGGCCAAACCTGCGGCCCAGGACAAGCAACCGAAAATCCCGATGGCTGCGCCGATCCGTACCGACATGGAAGTGTTCAGGTTCTGAGCCGAGCGCAGACAAAAAAGGCCCGCTGACTGAGCGGGCCTTTTTATTGGGCGGCATTTATAGGCTGTAAGGACAGGCTTGGAGTGCCTTCCTGTAGGAGCGGGCGTGCCCGCGATGGGTGGGTCAGGCGACCTTGATGTAGCTCAACTGACACCACCGCAAGCACGCTCGCTCCCACCGGGGTAGAACCCTCAGGCGCGGGTTTCGTGCATCCGCGCCAGTTGCCGTTCCAACATCGACGGGTAGGGCTCCATCAGACGTTCGACGCAGCAGGCGCCTTCGGGGCTGGCGATGGGGCGGATGCGCGCGCGTTGGCGAATCAGGTTGTCGTCGCTGATCTTGCGCTCCACCAGCAGCAGGTTGCGGCTGTGTTGGGACAAGGCCAAGGCATCCTGGGCGCTCTCGGTCAGCAGCAGGTCGATCTGGCTCAGGCCGAACAGCCCTTCGCCCAGGGTCAGGCCCAGTTGCAGTTGCAAGGTGATACCGCTGTCCGCCACTTCGATCTGCAACTGATGGCCCAAGGCTCGCAGCAGTTCACCGCAGCAGATGGCGTTGGTCAGGTAGTCTTCGCCGCTGTCTTCGCTGTGGAACAGCATCAGGGTGCTGCCGTCGTTGAGGGTGTGCAGTTCGCTCTGGTACAGCGAGGCAGCCTGGTCGAGGCAGTCACGGTAGCGATCCAGGAGTTCCGTGAGGCGAGCGCGGGGCAGGCGCCGCAATTGATCCTGGGCGCCCAATTGCACCGCCAGTACGGCGCTGTGCTGGGGCACGGCTGGTACGACCGGCCGGGGTTGTAGCTTGGCCACGGCGGTGTCGTCACGCAGGTCGGCGAAGGGGTCTTCTTCGCCCGGCAGGTCTTCTTCGGCGTTGAGCACATGCCGGGGCGCGGCTTTCAGGCTCGGCAGCGGGGCGCTTTCGTCGAAACTGGGATCGCGCAGGTTGCGCACTTCAAACTCAGGTTCGTCATCGTCGTTGTCGTCGGCTTCGGCCTGGGGTTCAGGCTCGACCCGCTGCGGGGCGAAACTGGTGTGCAACTGGCGGGCGAGGTCGCCGATTTCGTCCTGGCGCTGGGTGGCCGGGGTGTGTTCGTCGATGTCGCGCAGCCACACGCGCAATTGCATCAGCGGCGTGGAGATATGCCGCCCCAGGCGCAAGCTCAAGGCCAGGGCCAACGCCAGCAAAATGGCACTGAGGATGCCCATGCTTTGCAGGCTGATGGTCATTGGTTGCTGGAACTGGTCCATGTCCAGGCTGATGCGCAGGTGCCCGGCGGTCACGTCCTGGAAAGTGATCTTGGTTTGGTACAGGCCTTCGACTTCGCCCAGCAGGCTGTTTTTCGGGCGTTGGCCGGCTTCGGCGAGAATGCGGTTGTCCACGCTATAGATGGCGGCGTGGGCCACCAGCGGATTTTTGGTCAGGTTATTGAGCAGCACGTTGAGGCTAAGGATGTCGTTGGACACCAGCAACTCGGTGGCGGAGGTCGCGGTCTGGGTGGTCAGGCTCTGGCCCAAGGCGTCAGCCTGCTCGTGCATGGCCTGCTTGAACTGCAAACCCATCACACAGGCGTAAATCACCAGGGCCAGGGCGACCAGGATCACGTTATGGCTGGCGATGCGTAATGCGATCGGTACACGGCGATGGCGCAGTGCCCGGAAGATCAGCAGAAAGAAGTTATCGGTTTTGACTGGCGTAGGCCGGTTCACTGAGCTCGGCTCTTGTCCGTGAAGTTGACGCGCAGTATAGCGACAGGCCACATACCGGCAAAGCGCTGGCTATGCCCGATGGTCACTGAAAGTGGGTAGAATGCGGTTTTTTTCCACCTGCGGGGGTGCGCCTTGCGTGAAATTGTCCTGATTAACATCACTGGCGTCGACCGTCCCGGTCTGACGGCGGCCATTACCGGCGTTCTGGCCCAGGGTGGTGTGAACATTCTCGACATCGGCCAGGCAGTGATCCACGACACCCTGTCGTTCGGCATCCTGGTCGAGATCCCCAGCACCGAGCAGGGTTCGTCGGTGCTCAAGGACATCCTCTTCACCGCCTACAAGCTGGATCAGCAGGTGCGTTTCACACCCGTGTCCGAGGCCGATTACCAGCATTGGGTGGCGGGCCAGGGCAAGAAGCGCCATATCGTCACCCTGCTGACCCGCAAGGTCACCGCCGAGCAATTGCAGCGCGTGAGCTCGATCACCGCCGAATACGGTTTGAATATCGACCATATCGATCGCTTGTCCGGGCGCATGCCGCTGGACACCCCGGCCGACCAGGGCAAGGGCTGCATCGAGTTTTCCGTGCGCGGCGAGCCGGGCGACCCCCAGGCCTTGCGCGCCGAGTTCCTCAGCGTGGCCCAGGAACTGAACGTTGATATCGCCTTCCAGGAAGACTCGCTGTTCCGCCGTAACCGGCGCCTGGCGGTGTTCGACATGGACTCGACCCTGATCGAGGCCGAAGTCATCGACGAACTGGCCAAGGCCGCGGGCGTGGGCGAGCAGGTGTCGGCCATCACCGAGCGGGCGATGGCCGGCGAGTTGGATTTTCGCGCCAGCTTCAAGGAACGCCTCGCGCTGCTCAAGGGCCTGGACGTTAGCGTGCTGGACTCCATCGGTGCCTCCCTGCGCCTGACCGAGGGCGCCGAAACCCTGTTCGCCGAACTCAAGCGCCTGGGCTACAAGACCGCGATCCTGTCGGGTGGCTTCACCTACTTCGCCAAGCAACTGCAAGCCAAGCTCGGCATTGACTATGTGTTCGCCAACGAGCTGGAAGTGGTGGACGGCAAGGTCACGGGCGTGGCGGTGGAGCCGATTGTCGACGCGCAACGCAAGGCGGATTTGCTGCGCGAATTGGCGCACAAGGAAGGCTTGCGTCTGGAGCAGACCATTGCGGTCGGCGACGGCGCCAACGACTTGCCGATGCTGGCGATTGCGGGGCTGGGCGTGGCGTTTCGCGCCAAGCCGCTGGTCAAGCAGTCTGCTAAGCAGGCCATTTCGACGCTGGGGCTTGATGGCGTGCTGTATCTGCTGGGCTTTCGGGACCGGGATGGGCAGCTTTAAGGCTGGCTGAACAACCCTTCTCATAAGGTGGAAGCGGGCGCGCCCGCGAGGGCGGCAGCACAGTCGATCTACAGGCTTCTGACCGTTCGCTATCGCGGGCAAGCCCGCTTCCACACTGCTTTTGCGGTGTTTTTAGATCACGCCTTGGGCAATGCCAGACCCTGGCCCATCACCACCGGCGAACCCGCCGCCAACGCTTCGACCCACTTCACCTGATCCGGGCCAAACAGCACGACGGCGGTCGAGCCCAGTTTGAAACGACCCAGCTCGGCGCCTTTTTCCAGGTGGATCGGGCCGCGGGCAGCTTCGTCGTAGCGAAAGGTCTTCAGCTCGCGTTTGGGCGGCGTGACCAGCCCGGCCCACACGGTTTCGATGGAGGCGACGATCATCGCGCCCACCAGCACCACGGCCATCGGGCCGCGTTCGGTGTCGAAAATGCAGGCCACGCGCTCGTTGCGGGCAAACAGCTCCGGCACGTTTTCGGCGGTGGTCTGGTTGACCGAGAAAATCCGCCCAGGGATATACACCATTTCCCGCAGGGTGCCGGCCAGCGGCATGTGCACGCGGTGGTAGTCCTTGGGCGACAGGTAAATGGTGGCGAAATCGCCGCCCATGAACGGTGCTGCTGTCGCGGCATCACCGCCGAGCAATTCCAGCACGCTGAAACTGTGGCCCTTGGCCTGGAACACGCGGCCGTGCTCGATCGGGCCCAGTTGGCTGACGGCGCCGTCGGCCGGGCTGAGAATCGCCCCTGGGGTTTCGTCCAGCGGGCGTGCGCCTTCTTTGAGGGCGCGGGTGAAGAACGCGTTGAAGTGCTCGTAGGCAGTCAGGTCTTCGACCAAGGCCTGGGACATGTCCACCTCATAGCGTTTGGCGAACCACGCGGTGAAGGCGTTTTTGAACCAGCGCACGCGGCATTCGGCGATGCAGCCGGCCAGGCGCGAGAGCAAGTGGTGGGGCAGCAGGTACTGGCTGAGGATAAACAAACGCTTTTTCATTGGGGGTCCTTAAAAAACCTTAAATCTCGACAGGGGTGTCGGGGTGGTTGCCCCATTCGCCCCAGGAGCCGGCATAGCCTTTGACGCGCGGGTAACCCAGCGCCTTGGCCACCAGGTAGGTGAAGCCGGAGCGGTGATGCGTCTGGCAGTGGGTGATGATTTCTTTGTCCGGGGTGATGCCCAGGCCTTGGAGGGTTGGCGCCAGGTCAGTACGCATGCGCAGGTGGCGCGCCGGGTCCATGGCGGCGGTCCACTCGAAGTTCACAGCGCCGGGGATGTGCCCGGCCTTGGCGGCGAGGACTTTTTCGCCGCTGTATTCCTGCGGGCTGCGGGCGTCCCAGATCGCCAGGTCGGCGGCGCCGATGCGGCTTTGCAGGTATTCGCGGGTTGCGGTGGGTTCGTCGTGCAGGGGCAGCGCCACCGGGCCGGCGGCTGGCGCAGGGGTTTCGGTCGAAACCGGCAGGCCTTCGGCCAGCCACGCCGGCAGGCCACCGTCGAGGTAGTGGTAACGGGCGTGGCCAATGACATCGAGCAGCCAGATAAAGCGCCCGGCCCAACCGCCGCCCTCGTCGTCATAAACCACGTAGGTGGCGTCGGGGTGGTGCCCCAGTTCGCCGAACAGGTTTTCCAGGGCTACCTGGCTGGGCAGCAGCCCCGGCGCTGGCGGCTGGCCCAGTTGGGTGCGCTTGGGGTCGACGAAGCGGGCGCCGGGAATATGCCCGGTGGCGTAGCGGGCGGCGCTGGTGAGGTCTACCAGGATCAGGTCGCGGGCATCGAGGCGCGCGAGCAGGTCGCTGGGCTCAATGACCAGCGTCAAGCCAGAGAAGTCGGACATCTGCGTCTCCAGAGCACAAAGGGAGCGATTGTAGCGCTTAGCCGTGGGCGGTAAAGCTGTGCAGGGCTTTTTCGATGCACTGCGCGGTTTTGCCGAAGGCTTGCACGGTGATTTCCGAGAACGGCCCACCGCCCTGATCCGCCATGACCACCATCACCACCCGGCCGTTGTTGGACAGCGAGCGCAGCAGCAAATGATTGCCATCGAAGGGCGCGCGCAGGCTGGCGGGCAGGTGGGCGGAGAACTGGGCGTTGTTGGCCGGGCTCAGGCGCACCTGCGCCGGTTGGCTGAGCAGGCGTTGCAGCACAGTGCTCTGGTTCACTTGCAGGCTCAAGGTGGCCATGCCCTTGGGCAGGCCGGCGGTCTGATGGGCGCGCAGCACACTTTGGTTGCGGTCGGTCATCAGGATCATCACCCGGTGCATGCCGCACGCCACCAGGGCGTCGCGGGCGAATGTGGTCAGGTGCATGGCGTTGGTGAACACACTGGGCTCGGCCAGCAGTTGCCCGCAGAGCTTGCGCCACAGCGCCAGATCTTCAGCGGTGGGTGCCGGCGCCGGTAATTGGCCGGGGTGCAGGTGCTCGGCGCCCCAGGGCCAGATCAGGGAAATGGCCGGGTGCCACAGGTCTGCCATGGCGTGGTGCTGGGCGCTGCGCACGGCTTGCTGGTGTATGTGCTGCTGCAACTCGTCCATGGGTGTTTGCAGGTAAAGGCTGGTGAGGAATTGCCAGCGCAGCAGGTGTGGGCAGGACCAGGATTGTTGCGCCGCCAGGGCAATGCCATTGGCCAGCAGCACGGTGTTGGCCGGTTGGTTGAGCCAGCGGCGTAGCGCCGGGTCGGCATCGAGCAGTTGCTGCTGGTGCAGCGGGTTGTCCGCGCCACGGGCGATGTGCAGGACCTGGACCAGCAAACGCTGTTCGTTCAGCAGCAGGCGATAACCCTGCTGCACCCAGATCGGCAGCCGCCACAGGTCCACCAGGGCTTGGCACAGCACCAGCAGGCGCACGCCGAACAGTTCCTTTTCCACCTTGTGGGCCGATTGCCCGCGGCGGATCACCCGTAATTCCCACTCATCGAGCAGTTGCGGGTAGGTCAGCGCCAATGGCCACAGCGGCGACAGGAACAGCAGGCTACCCCAATGAATGTCTTGCCAAAGCCGCGCCAGGCGACTGCCGAATAGGCCGTTGGCCTGCTGGGTGGCGTGCTGGCTGATGAGCTGCAACTGGCGCAGCGCGATGGGGATCTCGCTTTCAGGGCGGGCGGGGAGGTGGGCCAGCAGTTGCTCGGTGCGCTTGAGGCCCAGGCGATTAAGGGCCACTTCAAGGTTTTCCGCAGTCTCGGTCATGCTGCCGTGGGTGTGCTGGTTGGCCTCGCGGATCACGCTCAGGGCTAGGGCTGGGCTGTCTTGCATCAGCTCGGCGATATCACGCATGGAGCTGCGGCTGTCGGCGATGGCCTTGCACACACGGTCATGGCTCGCCTGCGGCACCGGCAGGCGCACGGCATCGAGCAACTTTACCCAGCCTTCAAGCGTGTGGGGGCGTGAAGTTGGGACTGTCGTTTCATTAGTCATGGTTGATCGCGATCACTATTGACTGGCAGTGCGCCCGCAACGGGCCAAATTGGCTTTTCGCCTGAACTGGCTATAGTCTGGCGCAGTTTTGCCGATAAGCAGAAGAAGAGATTCATTAACTTCCGAATATGACCTTGAACCCGACTCAATAAGTACTTCCCTACTATGGCTAAAATTATCGGCATCATCGTCGTGTTCGCGAGCGTGCTCGGCGGATACGTGCTTTCCCACGGCAAGATCGCCGCCCTGATCCAACCTTTCGAGGTGTTGATTATCGGGGGCGCGGCTTTCGGTGCATTCTTGCAGGCAAACCCTGGGCATATGACGATGCATGTCATTAAAAAGTCCCTTGGCATGTTTGGCTCGCGTTTCAGCCACGCTTTTTATCTTGAAGTGCTGGGCCTGATCTACGAGATCCTCAACAAGAGCCGCCGCGAAGGCATGATGGCCATCGAGGCGGATATCGAAGACGCCGCCGCCAGCCCGATCTTTGCCAAATACCCCACCGTGCTCAAGGACGACCGCATGACGGCCTACGTCTGCGACTACCTGCGCATCATGTCCTCGGGCAACATGGCACCGCACGAGCTCGAAGGCTTGTTCGACATGGAGCTGTTCAGCATGAAAGAAGAGCTGGAGCATCCTTCCCATGCGGTGACCGGCATCGCCGACGGCATGCCGGGCTTCGGTATCGTCGCGGCGGTACTGGGTATCGTGGTGACCATGGCGTCGCTGGGCGAGGGTGACCAGGCGGCCATCGGCATGCACGTTGGTGCGGCGCTGGTGGGTACCTTCTTCGGTATTCTCGCGGCCTACGGCTTCTTCGGCCCGTTGGCCACGTCCCTGGCCCACGACGCCAAGGAAGAGCTGAACGTCTACGAAGCCATCAAGGCTTCCCTGGTGGCTTCGGCTTCCGGCATGCCGCCGTCCCTGGCGGTGGAATTCGGGCGCAAGGTGCTTTACCCGCTGCATCGCCCGAGCTTCTCGGAGCTGGAACAAGCGGTTCGCGGTCGCTAAGCCATGGAAAACAACCAGCCGATTATCATCAAGCGGGTCAAGCGCTTCGCTGCCGGACACCACGGGGGCGCCTGGAAAATCGCCTTCGCCGACTTCGCGACAGCGATGATGGCGTTCTTCCTGGTGTTGTGGCTGCTGTCCACCGCCACGCCGGAACAGAAGATCGCCATCGCCGGTTACTTCAAAGACCCCATCGGTTTTTCCGAAAGCGGTACGCCCTACATCATCGACCTGGGCGGCTCGCCGGAGCTGGCGCCGGACACTACCCTCAACCCCGAGGTCAAGTCCCAGCCGCAACCGGACAAGGTCACGGTCGATACCGACCAGGTCGAAGGCATGGCCGAGCAGGTCGAGCAGGAGCGCCTAGAGCTGCTGCTGCAAGAGTTGCAGAACAAGGTCGATGAAAACCCGCAACTGCAAAAGTTCAAGGACCAGATCCTCTTCGAGATCACGCCGGACGGTTTGCGCATCCAGATCATGGACGCCGAGAACCGGCCGATGTTCGACTCCGGCAGTGCACGCCTCAAGCCGTATTTCGAGGACATCCTGCTGGCCATGGCCGACACCATCAAAGCGGTGCCGAACAAGATCAGCATCAGCGGCCATACCGACGCCACGCCTTATTCGGGTGCCGGCGAGTTCGGCAACTGGGAGCTGTCGGCCAACCGCGCCAACGCGGCACGCCGGGCCTTGGTTGCCGGCGGTTACCCCGATCCACAAGTGGCGCGGGTGGTGGGCTTTGCCTCCTCGGCGCTGTTTGACCGGGCCAAGCCGTTCAACCCGGTCAACCGTCGCATCGACATCGTGGTGATGACTCGCAAGGCCCAGCGAGCCATCGAAGGCGAGCAGCAACCCGCCGAGCCGACTACGCCGACCCAGGGCGAGGGCGCGCCGGGCGAAGTGCCGGCCGACCCGAACGCCTTGCCGGCCGACAAGGTGCCGCTGCCGCCCCACGAGCTGCGCGAGAAGCTCAACATCTTCGAGGATGGCGGCGCCAAGGCGCCGGCGGCGCAGTAACCACCGCGACAAAAAAAAGCCCCCGCGACATTCACTGTCGCGGGGGCTTTTTAGTGCGCCGCTGGCCTAGTAACTGCTTTCGGGCAGGCTGGCGATGATCGAGCGGTAGCTGTTCATCCGCTGCTGCTGCACGCGGCCATCTTCCAGCGCCTTGAGCAGGGCGCAACCGGGTTCGCGGTCGTGCTTGCAGTCGCGGAAGCGGCAGGTGCCGATCAAGTCGTTGAACTCGATGAACCCGGCCTCCACATCGGCGCGGCTGACGTGGCCCAGGCCAAATTCACGGATGCCCGGGGAGTCGATCAGCTCGCCGCCGCCAGGAAAGTGGAACAGGCGCGCGGTGGTGGTGGTGTGGGTACCCTGGCCGGACAGCTCCGACAGTGGGCCGACGCGGGTTTCCACTTCCGGCAACAGGCTGTTGACCAGGGACGATTTGCCCACGCCCGACTGGCCGACGAACACGCTGATGCGCCCGTCCAGCTGCTGTTGCAGTTGCTCCATGCCGTTGCCGTGGTGCGCTGACACTTCTAGCACCGGGTAGCCCAGGGTGCGGTAGACGGCCAACAGGGCATTGAGCGCTGGGGCGTTCTGCTCGTCGATCAGGTCGAATTTGTTGAGCAGTAGCAGCGGCCGGATGCCCGCGTGCTCGGCCGCTACCAGGTAGCGGTCGATCAGGTTGGCGTGGGGCTCGGGCAGCGGCGCGAAGACGATCACGATCATGTCGACGTTGGCCGCCACAGGCTTGAGCTGGCCGCGGCTGTCGGGGCGGCACAGTTCGGTGTTGCGCGGCAGTTGCGCCACGATCACGCCGATGCCCTGGTTGCCGGCTCGCCATACAACCTGATCGCCGGTCACCAGCGCCGGCAGGTTGGCCCGCAAGTGGCAGCGGAACACCTGGCCGGCCGACTCGCCTTCGCGGGCCTCGACCTCGACCTGCACGCCGAAGTGAGCGATCACCAGGCCCGTTTGTTCGGGGCCCAGGTCGCCGCCCTCCAGGGCTTGCACCGCCGAGGACTCGCGTTTTGCGGCGCGGGCAGCGCGCTCGCCCTGGATTTTTTCGATGCGCCAGTTTTGACGACGATTGAGTTGGCGTTTGGCCATGGGTGTTCCGTGTTGAGAATGCAGCGAAGAGGTAAAACGGCCGCGAGTTTAGCACGCTCGCGCTATCCCCTAGGCTAAACTGCGCGACTACCGGAGGAGCCAACCCATGCAAAACCCACAGAATCTGATTTGGATCGACCTGGAAATGACCGGGTTGAACCCCGACACCGACGTCATCATCGAGATGGCGACCATCGTCACCGACAGCGACCTCAACACCCTGGCCGAAGGCCCGGTGATCGCAATCCACCACAGCGACGCAATCCTCGCCGGTATGGACGAGTGGAATACACGCCAGCACGGCGGCTCGGGCCTGACCCAGCGCGTGCGCGACAGCCGCATCAGCATGGCCGAGGCCGAAGCGCAGACCATCGCTTTCCTGGAGCAGTGGGTGCCCAAGGGCAAATCGCCGATCTGCGGCAATAGCATCTGTCAGGACCGGCGCTTCCTCTATACCCACATGAAAGCGCTGGAAAGCTACTTCCACTACCGCAACCTGGACGTCTCCACCCTCAAGGAGTTGGCCGCGCGCTGGGCGCCTGAGGTCAAGGACAGCTTCCACAAAGGCAGCACCCACCTGGCCCTGGACGACATCCGCGAGTCCATTGGCGAGTTGCAGCATTACCGCAAGCACTTCATCAAGTTTTGATTGTGTAGAGGGGCTGAAGGCCCCATCTCGGGCAAGCCCGCTCCTACAGGGCATCTGCGAACCTGTGGGAGCCGCCCCACGGTTTTCCTGGCACCGCCCTCTTTTGGTGCCATCACATAATGGCTAGACTGCGCGCCTTCCTGTCAGGACCGCCATCATGCTGTTGATGCTCTATTTGATTGCCATTACCGCTGAAGCCATGACCGGCGCACTCTCTGCGGGGCGCCGTGGCATGGATTGGTTTGGCGTGGTGCTGATCGCCTGTGTGACGGCGCTGGGGGGCGGTTCGGTGCGTGACGTGCTGCTGGGCCACTACCCGCTGACGTGGGTCAAGCACCCGGAATACTTGGTGCTGACCACGGTGGCGGCGATGTTCACGGTGTTTACCGCGCGTTGGATGCGCCATCTGCGCTCGCTGTTTTTGGTGCTCGACGCCGTGGGCCTGGTGGCGTTTACCCTGATCGGCTGCATGACCTCCCTGGAAATGGGCCACGGCATGTTGGTGGCGTCCGTCAGCGGGGTCATTACCGGCGTTTTCGGCGGCATCCTGCGGGATATTTTCTGCAACGACATCCCGCTGATCTTCCGCCGCGAGCTTTACGCCAGCGTCTCCTTCGCCGCAGCCTGGTGCTACATGTTCTGCCTGTGGCTGAACCTGCCGGGCGAGCAAGCCATCCTTATCACTCTGTTTGGCGGCTTCCTGCTGCGCCTGCTGGCGATCCGCTTTCACTGGGAAATGCCCAAGTTCGTCTACAACGACGAGCACTGATCCCGCGTCGCATGCTGCTTGAGTGCCCACGCCACGTGCTCGCGCACCAGCTCCGACGGATAGTCCGCCCGCGCCTTCAAGGCCTCCAGCACAGGGATGGTCGAGGGTGCATTGCCTAGGCCCACCGCCAGGTTGCGCAGCCAGCGCTCATAGCCGGCACGGCGCAGCGGCGAGCCTTCGGTGCTGCTGAGAAATTGCGCTTCGTCCCAGAGGAATAATTGCGCCAACTCGGCGTTATCCAGATTGTGCCGGGGCTTGAAGTCGCTTTCGCCCGACGGGCGGGCGAAGCGGTTCCAGGGGCAGACGATTTGGCAGTCGTCGCAGCCGAACACCCGGTTGCCAATCAGCGGCCGCAGGTCTTCTGGGATGGCGCTCTTGAGTTCGATGGTCAGGTAGGAAATACAGCGCCGCGCATCCAGCACATAAGGCCCGACGAAGGCGTTGGTGGGGCAGATGTCCAGGCACGCGGTGCAGCGCCCGCAGTGTTCGCTGGCGTGGGGCGGGTCCACAGGCAGCGGTAGGTCGACGAACAGTTCGCTGAGGAAGAAGTAGCTGCCGGCCTTGCGGTTGAGCACCAGGGTGTTTTTGCCGATCCAGCCCAGCCCAGCCTGCTCGGCCAGGGCTTTTTCCAGCACCGGGGCGCTATCGACGAAAGCGCGGTAGCCAAAGGGGCCGATCAGTGCCTGGATGCGCTCGGCCAGTTGCTGTACGCGTTTGCGGATCAGCTTGTGGTAATCGCGGCCCAGGGCATAACGGGAAACGTAGGCTTTTTCCGGTTGGGCCAGGCGTTGGGCCATTTGGGTGTCGCCAGGCAGGTAGTCCATGCGCAGAGAAACCACCCGCAGCGTGCCGGGCACCAGCTCTTCGGGGTGCGAGCGCTTGTTGCCGTGGGCGCCCATGTAATCCATTTCGCCGTGGTAGCCGGCATCGAGCCAGCGTTGCAGGTGCTGTTCGTGTTCGCCCAGGTCCAGGCCGCTGATGCCGACTTGTTGAAAGCCCAGTTCACGGCCCAGCGCCTTGATCGTTTGGGCCAGGGCGGGGAAGTCGGGAGAGGTGACAGGCATGAGACGAGAGAAACCGGGGCTGAGGTGCGTATAATTCTGCCAGACATCGGAGCCCGAAGACGCATGCCGCAGACAAATCAACCATTGCCCGACGTACAACACCTCGCGCCCGGCCATCTGCCGGGCCTTTTACCTCGCGGGGCGAGTGCCCATAAAGGCCAGTTCGGCCATGTTTTACTGATAGGTGGTGATCGCGGTTTTGCCGGCGCCATTCTGCTCAGCGCCGAAAGCGCCTTGCGCAGCGGCGCGGGGCGGGTGTCGCTGGCCACCCGCAGCGAGCACGTGCCGGCGGCCCTGGCGCGGTTGCCGGAAGCCATGGCGCGGGGTATTGCCTCGGCCAATCAGTTGATGGGCTTGCTGGCCCAGGCCTCGGTGTTGGTGGTCGGCCCCGGGTTGGGGCAGTCGGCCTGGAGCCGCAGCCTGCTATCGGCTGCCGCCAACACCGGGCTGCCCCAGGTGTGGGACGCCGATGCCCTCAACCTGCTGGCCGACGGCGGCATCAACCTGCCCGCAGGCTGCGTGCTCACGCCCCATCCGGGGGAGGCGGCGCGCTTGCTGGGCGTATCGACAGCCGAGGTTCAGGCCGACCGTACTAAGGTGGCGCGCGCGTTGAGCGCCAAATACGCCGCGGTGGTGGTGCTCAAGGGGGCTGGCAGTTTGATCGCGAGCCCGGATGGGCGGGTTTCCCGTTGCGACCGGGGGCATCCGGCCATGGCCAGCGCGGGCCTGGGGGATGTGCTGGCCGGGTTGATCGGCGCCTTGCTGGCCCAGGGCTTGAGCGCGTTCGACGCGGCGTGCCTGGCCGTGTGGCTGCATGCCTGCGCCGGTGAACAACAAGGCCGATTGGGTCGAGGCCTGGCGGCCAGCGACCTGATTCCAGCCATTCGTCAGTTATTGGAGGAGCAATCGCCGTGCGTGAAGTAACGCTGTTTATGGCGGATGAACAGGCTATGACGGATTTGGGCGGCGTGCTTGCCCGAATCACCCAAGGCCATGGTCTGATTTTTCTCGATGGTGACCTGGGTGCGGGTAAAACCACCCTGTCGCGGGGCATTATTCGCGGGCTGGGACACGTCGGCGCGGTAAAAAGTCCTACCTTCACTTTGGTCGAGCCCTACGAGATCGGGGGCGTCCGCGCCTTCCACTTCGACCTGTATCGGTTGGTTGACCCAGAAGAACTGGAGTTTTTGGGGATTCGCGATTATTTCGACGATGACGCGCTGTGCCTGATCGAATGGCCCGAAAAGGGTGCAGGCTTTTTGCCAAAGCCCGACCTGACCATTACCATTAGGCCGCATAACGCCGGGCGTTCGCTGCATGTGTTGTCCCAAGGTGCGCGCGGTGAGTCGTGGTGCGCAGCCTTGGCATTGAAATTCAAATAAATAATGGGGTTAGGTATGCGCTTTCGCGCGTTGGTTACTGTCGTAGGGGTGTTGCTTGCGGCAATGACTGTCAATGCTCTGGCCGCTTCGCAGGTGCGCAGTGTGCGCCTGTGGCGCGCACCGGATAACACGCGACTGGTGTTTGACCTGTCCGGCCCAGTGCAGCACAGCGTTTTCACGCTCAGTGCCCCGGATCGCCTGGTGATCGACATCAACGGCGCAACACTAGGCGCGCCGCTGAACGTCTCCACCGCCAACACCCCCATCACCGCCATGCGTTCGGCCCAGCGCACGCCGAGCGACCTGCGGGTGGTGATTGACCTCAAGCAAGCCGTCACACCGAAAAGCTTCGTGCTGGCGCCCAACGCCCAATACGGTAATCGCCTGGTGGTCGACTTGTTCGACAACCCGTCCGACGCCGCTTCGCCGCCTACACCGACCCCCAGCGTGGCCACGGTGCCGGCCGTGCCGGTGACCGCACCCAAGCCTGCTATTAATCTGCCACCAGCGCCGGCCGGAAAGCGCGACATCATTGTGGTCATCGACGCCGGCCACGGCGGCGAAGACCCGGGTGCCTCGGGCTCGCGCGGCCAGCGGGAAAAAGACGTGGTGCTGGCTATCGCCAAGGAATTGCAACGCCAGGTCAACGGCATCAAGGGCTTTCGCGCCGAACTGACCCGCACTGGCGACTACTTCATCCCGTTGCGTGGGCGTACCGAAATCGCCCGCAAGAAGGGCGCCGACCTGTTTGTCTCGATCCACGCCGACGCGGCCCCCTCCAAAGCGGCGTTCGGCGCCTCGGTGTTCGCGCTGTCCGATCGCGGCGCCACCTCCGAGACCGCACGCTGGCTGGCCGACAGTGAAAACCGTTCTGACCTGATCGGCGGGGCCGGTAACGTCAGTCTCGACGACAAGGACCGCATGCTTGCCGGGGTGCTGCTCGACCTGTCGATGACCGCGTCCCTGACCTCCAGCCTGAACGTGGGCCAGAAAGTGCTGAGCAACATCGGCCGTGTCACGCCGCTGCACAAGCAGCGGGTGGAGCAGGCCGGGTTCATGGTGCTCAAATCCCCAGATATTCCGTCGATCCTCGTCGAAACCGGGTTCATCTCCAACGCCAACGAAGCCTCGAAACTGGCTGCTGCCAGCCACCAGCAGGCGCTGGCCCGCTCCATCAGCAGCGGCGTGCGCCAGTTCTTCCAGCAGAACCCGCCGCCGGGCACCTACATCGCCTGGCTGCGTGACGCCGGCAAGATTGCGCAGGGGCCGCGGGATCACCGGGTCAGCCCAGGCGAAACGTTGGCGATGATTGCTGTGCGCTACCAGGTGTCGGCGGGTGCCTTGCGCAGCGCCAACAATCTCAAGACCGATGAGCTGAAAATCGGCCAGACCCTCAACATTCCGAGCACGGAACTGGCGGTCAAGGAATGAACGATATCGTGAACAACAGCGCTCGCATCGAACTGCTCAGCCCAAGGCTGGCGAACCAGATCGCCGCGGGCGAAGTGGTCGAGCGCCCGGCGTCGGTCATCAAGGAATTGCTGGAAAACAGCATCGACTCCGGCGCGCGGCGTATCGACGTGGATGTGGAACAGGGCGGCGTCAAGCTGCTGCGGGTGCGTGACGATGGCAGTGGCATCTCCTCCGACGATTTGCCCCTGGCCCTGGCGCGCCACGCCACCAGCAAGATCCGTAACCTGGAAGACCTGGAACAAGTAATGAGCCTGGGGTTTCGCGGCGAGGCCCTGGCGTCCATCAGCTCGGTGGCGCGCCTGACCCTCACCTCGCGCACCCGTGAGGCCGAGCAGGCCTGGCAGGTGGAAACCGAGGGCCGCGACATGGCGCCCCGGGTCCAGCCTGCGGCCCATCCGGTGGGCACGTCGGTGGAAGTGCGCGACCTGTTCTTCAACACCCCGGCGCGGCGCAAATTTCTCAAAACCGAAAAAACCGAATTCGATCACCTGCAAGAAGTCATTAAACGCCTGGCCCTGGCCCGTTTCGACGTGGCCTTCCACCTGCGCCATAACGGCAAGACCATCCTCAGCCTGCACGAAGCCCACGATGACGCGGCGCGTGCCCGGCGCGTGGCCGCGGTGTGCGGGGCGGGCTTCCTGGAGCAGGCGCTGCCGATTGAAGTTGAGCGCAATGGCCTGCATTTGTGGGGCTGGGTCGGCTTGCCGACGTTCTCCCGTAGCCAGGCTGACTTGCAGTACTTCTATGTGAACGGCCGCGCAGTGCGCGACAAACTGGTGGCCCACGCGGTGCGCCAGGCGTACCGCGACGTGCTGTTCAACGGCCGTCATCCGACCTTCGTGCTGTTTTTCGAGGTCGATCCGGCGGTGGTTGACGTCAACGTGCACCCGACCAAGCACGAAGTGCGTTTTCGTGATGGGCGCATGGTTCACGACTTTCTATATGGCACCCTGCACCGTGCCTTGGGTGATGTGCGCCCCGAGGACCAGCTCGCCGCGCCTGCGGCGGTCGCGGGTATGGTCCGCCCGACCGGCATCGACGCCGGCGAGTTCGGCCCCCAGGGCGAAATGCGCCTGGCGGCCAATGCCTTGCTGGAGCAGCCCCAGGGGCAACCGAACGTTCATGCGCCGGGCTCCGGCGCGGGGGCGGGTTATCAGTATCAATACACGCCGCGGCCAACGTCCGCTGTGCCGGCCGCAGAAGCCCAGGCGGCGTACCGTGAGTTCTTCGCGCCACTGCCTGGGGCCGGCGCCGTGGCGTTGCCCGAGGGGCAGGGCGATGTTCCGCCATTGGGTTATGCCCTGGCGCAGCTCAAGGGCATCTATATCCTCGCGGAAAACGCCCAGGGCCTGGTGCTGGTGGATATGCACGCGGCTCACGAGCGGATCATGTACGAGCGTTTGAAAGTCGCCATGGCCAGCGAGGGTCTCAGTGGCCAGCCGCTGCTGGTGCCCGAATCCTTGGCCCTGAGCCAACGTGAAGCGGACTGCGCCGAAGAGCACGTCGCCTGGTTCCAGCGCCTGGGCTTCGAGCTCCAGCGCCTAGGCCCGGAAACCCTGGCCATTCGCCAGATCCCGGCACTGCTTAAGCAGGCCGAGGCCAATCGGTTGGTCAGTGACGTGCTGGCAGACCTGATGGAATACGGCACCAGCGACCGGATTCAGGCTCACCTGAACGAACTGCTCGGCACCATGGCCTGCCACGGCGCGATCCGCGCCAACCGGCGCCTGGCCTTGCCGGAAATGAACGGCTTGCTGCGGGACATGGAAAACACTGAACGCAGTGGTCAATGCAACCATGGCCGACCGACCTGGACCCAATTGGGCCTGGACGATCTGGACAAACTGTTCTTGCGCGGTCGCTGATGAGCCATTTACCTCCCGCCATCTTCCTGATGGGCCCTACGGCCGCGGGCAAGACCGACCTGGCCATCGAGCTGACCAAGGTGTTGCCGTGCGAACTCATCAGCGTGGATTCCGCACTGGTCTATCGCGGCATGGATATCGGCACCGCCAAGCCTTCAAAGGCACTGCTGGCCGAGCATCCCCATCGTTTGATCGACATTCTCGACCCGGCCGAGGCTTATTCGGCCGCGGATTTCCGCCGTGATGCCTTGGAAGCGATGGCGGACATCACCTCGCGCGGCAAAATCCCGCTGCTGGTGGGCGGCACAATGCTCTACTACAAGGCTTTGCTCGACGGCCTGGCGCAGATGCCAGCGGCGGACCCGCAGGTTCGCGCCGATATCGAGCAAGAGGCTGCGCGCCTTGGCTGGCAAGCCCTGCACGACCAATTGGCGGCGGTTGACCCGGTGTCGGCGGCGCGTATTCACCCTAACGACCCGCAGCGCTTGAGCCGGGCGCTGGAAGTTTATCGTGTCAGCGGCCAAAGCATGACCGCCCACCGCGAGCGACAATCTGCGCAAAGTACTGAAGCAGCCGCTTCGGGGCGAGGACAATTGCCCTATACTGTCGCGAACTTGGCCATCGCCCCGGCGAACCGCCAAGTACTGCATGAGCGCATTGCACAAAGATTCACACAAATGTTGGAACAGGGTTTCGTTGACGAAGTCATAGCACTGCGCTCCAGAGGTGACTTGCACGCCGGGTTGCCGTCTATACGTGCCGTGGGTTATCGACAAGTCTGGGATCACCTGGATGGCAAGCTGACATTCACCGAGATGCAGGAGCGCGGCATCATTGCCACGCGCCAATTGGCGAAGCGTCAGTTCACCTGGCTACGCAGTTGGGCTGATTTACAGTGGTTGGACAGCCTGGCTTGCGACAATCTGCCACGCGCCTTGAAATACTTGGGAACGGTCTCCATATTGAGCTGAGTCCTTGCAATTGCCGTCTATCCTTGGGGGTGTGGCGGCCACAAGCCATCTGTTTTCTAATTTTTTATTATTGATCCTTAAAGGAGTGCGGCACATGTCAAAAGGGCATTCGCTACAAGACCCTTACTTGAATACTTTACGTAAAGAGAAAGTGGGGGTTTCCATCTATCTGGTCAACGGGATCAAGCTGCAAGGCACGATCGAATCCTTCGACCAGTTCGTCATCCTGCTCAAGAACACCGTCAGCCAGATGGTGTACAAGCACGCTATCTCCACAGTAGTGCCGGTTCGTCCAATTCGTCTGCCTAGCGCAACCGAAAACGAACAGGGCGACGCTGATCCTGCTCCAGGTAACGCCTGATAGGAGTCTCCTTTGTTCTTTGAGCGCCACGGTGGTGGTGAGCGGGCAATCCTCGTTCACTTGGATGGACAGGACCCTGAGGCGCGCGAAGATCCGCAGGAGTTTCAGGAGTTGGCTCTATCGGCCGGCGCCGAGACCGTTGCGTTCTTTAACGTGCCGCGTCATCGGCCAACCGCCAAATACCTGATTGGCAGCGGCAAGGTCGAGGAACTGCGCGACCTGGTCAGCGCCGAACAGGTCGATCTGGTCATTTTCAATCACATCCTCACGCCCAGTCAGGAACGTAACCTCGAACGTGTTTTCGAGTGTCGCGTGATCGACCGCACGGGTTTGATTCTCGACATCTTTGCCCAACGTGCCCGCACCCATGAAGGCAAGCTCCAGGTAGAACTGGCCCAGCTTGAGCACATGAGTACGCGTCTGGTGCGCGGTTGGACCCACCTTGAGCGGCAAAAGGGTGGCATCGGCCTGCGCGGCCCGGGTGAAACTCAGCTTGAAACCGACCGGCGTCTGTTGCGGGTTCGCCTGCGGCAGATCAAGGGGCGGCTGGAGAAGGTGCGCAGCCAGCGCGAGCAGTCCCGTCGAGGGCGCAAGCGTGCGGATATCCCCACGGTTTCGCTGGTGGGCTATACCAACGCCGGCAAATCCACGCTATTTAACTCGGTGACGCAATCGGACGTGTATGCGGCGGATCAACTCTTCGCCACGCTCGACCCGACCTTGCGTCGCCTGGACCTGGATGACCTGGGGCCGATTGTCCTGGCCGACACCGTTGGTTTTATCCGGCACTTGCCTCACAAACTGGTCGAGGCCTTTCGGGCCACGCTCGAAGAGTCGAGCAACTCCGACCTGTTGTTGCATGTGATCGATGCCGCCGAACCCGACCGCATGCTACAAATCGAGCAGGTGATGGTGGTGCTGGGTGAGATTGGCGCCCAGGACTTGCCCATCCTCGAGGTCTATAACAAACTCGATTTGCTCGAAGGTGTAGAGCCGCAGATCCAGCGCGATGCCGATGGCAAGCCGCAGCGGGTCTGGTTGTCGGCGCGGGACGGTCAAGGGTTGGATCTGCTCAAGCAAGCTATCGCGGAATTGCTCGGCAACGATTTGTTCGTCGGCACCTTGCGCTTGCCTCAGCGTTTTGCTCGACTGCGTGCTCAGTTCTTCGCAGCGGGTGCGGTACAGAAAGAAGAACACGACGAAGAAGGCCTGAGTTTGCTGGCTGTGCGCCTGCCCCGGATCGAGTTGAATCGACTGGTCAGTCGCGAGGGCTTGCAACCGATGGAGTTTCTCGAGCAACACACTTTGCAATAAAAGCCTGGAAAAGCGGTTGTGCCGCTGTCGTAGGCATTCTGTAGCATTGGCCGACGCGCCGTGGGCGCGTCTTTGCTTTATCAGATGGAGAGCGCTATGGCTTGGAATGAGCCGGGTGGCAACTCGAATAATCAGGATCCTTGGGGTGGTAAGCGCCGCAATAATGGCGACCGCAAGGGGCCACCAGATCTCGACGAGGCCTTCCGAAAGCTACAGGAAAGCCTGAACGGGTTGTTCGGTGGTGGAAAAAAACGTGGCAGTGACGACGGCAATGGCAGCTCTGGCAAGGGTGGTGGCTACGGCCTGCTCGGCCTGGGGCTTGTCGTGCTGGCAGCCGTTTGGTTGTACAGCGCCGTCTACGTCGTGGACGAGCAGGAGCAGGCCGTGGTGCTGCGCTTCGGCAAATACTACGAGACTGTCGGCCCGGGCCTGAACATCTACTTCCCGCCGATTGATAAGAAGTACATGGAAAACGTCACGCGTGAGCGTGCCTATACCAAGCAAGGCCAAATGCTGACCGAAGACGAGAACATCGTCGAAGTCCCTTTGACCGTGCAGTACAAAATCAGCAACCTGCGGGATTTCGTGCTGAACGTCGATCAGCCGGAAATCAGCCTGCAGCACGCGACCGAGAGTGCTCTGCGCCATGTGGTGGGTTCCACCGCGATGGATCAGGTGCTGACCGAAGGTCGTGAATTGATGGCGAGCGAAATCAAGGAGCGTCTGCAACGCTTCCTCGACACTTACCGCACCGGTATCACCGTTACTCAGGTCAACGTACAGAGCGCTGCTGCACCGCGCGAAGTGCAGGAAGCCTTCGATGACGTGATCCGCGCCCGCGAAGATGAGCAGCGTTCGCGCAACCAGGCTGAAACCTACGCCAACGGCGTCGTGCCGGAAGCCCGTGGTCAGGCCCAGCGCATCATCGAGGATGCCAACGGTTATCGCGATGAAGTGGTTTCCCGCGCCAAGGGTGAAGCCGACCGCTTTACCAAACTGGTGGCTGAGTACCGCAAAGCCCCTGAAGTCACCCGCGAGCGTCTGTACCTGGACACCATGCAGGAAGTCTTCAGCAACACCAGTAAAGTGTTGGTGACCGGTAATAAAGGTGGCCAGAGCAACCTGCTTTACCTGCCGCTCGACAAGATGATCGAAAGTGGCCGCACTGGCTCCTCGCCAGTAACTGGCGCCGCCGCAGCCAGCAACAATGATGCGGGCACGCACAGCGGCGCGGATTCGCAGCCACAGCCAACGCGTTCCAGGGAGAGTCGCTGATGAGCAATAAATCGCTGATCGCCCTTATTGTCGGCGTCGTCGTGGCGATCGCTGCCTGGAACTGCTTCTACATCGTGGCTCAGACCGAGCGTGCGGTGTTGCTGCAGTTCGGTCGGGTGGTCCAGGCTGATGTCCAACCGGGCCTGCATGTGAAAGTGCCATACGTCAACCAGGTGCGTAAGTTCGATGCTCGCCTGATGACGCTGGATGCGCCGACACAGCGCTTCCTGACACTGGAAAAGAAAGCCGTCATGGTCGATGCTTTTGCCAAGTGGCGCGTGAAAGATGCTGAGCGCTTCTACACCGCGACTTCCGGCCTCAAGCAGATTGCTGACGAACGTCTGTCCCGTCGTTTGGAATCGGGCCTGCGCGACCAGTTCGGTAAGCGTACGTTGCACGAAGTGGTGTCCGGCGAGCGCGATGCGCTGATGGCGGATATCACCGCTTCGCTCAACAAGATGGCCGAGAAAGAGCTGGGCATCGAAGTGATCGACGTCCGGGTCAAGGCCATCGACCTGCCGAAGGAAGTGAACCGCAGCGTGTTCGAGAGGATGAGCACAGAGCGTGAGCGTGAAGCTCGCGAGCACCGCGCCAAAGGTAACGAACTGGCAGAAGGCATCCGTGCCGACGCCGATCGTCAGCGTCGCGTACTGCTGGCTGAAGCCTATCGCGAGTCTGAAGAGGCGCGCGGTGATGGTGATGCCCAGGCAGCGGCGATCTACGCCAAGGCCTACGGCCAGGATCAGGAGTTCTACGCGTTTTACCGTAGCCTGCGTGCCTACCGTGAAAGCTTCGCGAACAAAACCGATGTCATGGTGCTTGACCCAAGCAGCGACTTTTTCCGCTACCTGGAAAAAGCCAAGCCTTGACCCCTGCGACACCCCGTCGAGCGGCTAAAGCGCTTGGCGGGGTGATCCTTTGGGAAAACGGGTGTATGATGCGGCAGCCGGGAAATTCCCGGCTTTTTTGCGTCTGCATGTTTGATTGCTTCAGAACGAGTTGATTGGCTCGACAGTTTTTTCGAGGAATGTGGTGGCGAAGCCGATTTCAGGCCTTTCGCCCCGTCGCTCTTGGGCGGCAGGTAACCATTTTCTGCTTCACTCAAGGCTAGCCCGACGGCTCGCCGCCCGGATCATAGGGGAATGGCGTAATGGCAACGGTAGACCGCTGGCTGCTGCCAGATGGCATCGAAGAAGTACTGCCGCCTGAAGCGGCGCGCATCGAAGTAGCGCGCCGCCAGGTGTTGGATCTGTTCCAGAGCTGGGGCTACGAGTTTGTCGTAACCCCTCATATCGAGTACCTGGAATCCCTGTTGACCGGTGCTGGCCAGGACCTGGATCTGCGCACCTTCAAGGTCATCGACCCGCAATCGGGTCGGCAGATGGGGTTTCGCGCAGACATCACGCCGCAGGTGGCGCGCATCGATGCGCACACCCTGCGCCGCGAAGGCCCAAGCCGCCTGTGCTACGCCGGTAGCGTGCTGCATGCGCAGCCGCGTGCGTTGTCCTCCTCGCGCAGCCCAATCCAGTTGGGCGCCGAGTTGTACGGCGATGCCAGCCCCAGCAGCGACGTGGAAGTCATTAGCCTGATGCTGGCCATGCTACAACTGGCCGATGTGCCGGATGTGCACATGGACCTGGGGCATGTCGGCATCTATCGTGGCCTGGCACGCGCCGCCGGTCTGTCCGGCGAAGTGGAGCAGCAGTTGTTCGACGCCCTGCAACGCAAGGCCATTGACGAAGTGATCGCGCTGACCGAAGGCCTGCCGGCCGAATTGGCCGCAATGCTGCGGGCGCTGGTTGACCTGTGTGGCAGTCGCGAAGTGCTGGAGGCCGCCCGTGTGCGCCTGGCGAACGCGCCGGCCCCGGTACTGGCGGCGCTGGACGATTTGCTGGCGATTGCCGAGCGTCTGTCCGCGCGTTTCCCCCAGTTGCCGCTGTATTTTGACCTGGGCGAGCTGCGCGGTTACCACTACCACACCGGCGTGGTGTTCGCCGTGTTCGTACCGGGCGTGGGTCAATCCATCGCCCAGGGCGGTCGCTACGACGATATCGGCGCCGATTTTGGTCGTGCCCGTCCAGCGACTGGTTTTTCCACCGATTTGAAAACCCTGGTGACCCTGGGGCGTGCTGAGATCGAGCTACCGTCTGGCGGTATCTGGATGCCTGACAGTACGGATGCAGCACTCTGGCAGCACGTTTGCCAGTTGCGCAGTGAGGGTCAGCGCGTTGTCCAGGCCTTGCCTGGGCAGCTGTTGGCCGCCGCCCGTGAAGCGGACTGCGACCGGCAATTGATTCAGCAGAACGGGCTTTGGCAAGTATTGCCGCTGGCTTCTTGAGTTTTCCTGCCGGCGGCTGCCGGCACCAAGTTTGCGCGAATGAGGACAAGTGTTATGGGTAAGAATGTCGTAGTCCTGGGCACCCAATGGGGTGATGAGGGCAAAGGCAAGATCGTTGATCTGCTGACCGAACATGCTGCCGCCGTAGTGCGCTACCAAGGTGGCCACAACGCGGGCCACACCCTGGTGATCGACGGCGAGAAAACCGTCTTGCACCTGATCCCGTCGGGAGTACTGCGCGAAGGCGTGCAGTGCCTGATCGGCAACGGCGTGGTGGTTGCACCGGACGCCCTGCTGCGGGAAATCACCAAGCTGGAAGAGAAAGGCGTACCGGTGCGTGAGCGCCTGCGTATCAGCCCTTCCTGCCCGTTGATCCTGTCCTTCCACGTTGCGCTGGACCAAGCCCGTGAAAAGGCCCGTGGCGAGTTGAAGATCGGTACCACCGGTCGCGGCATCGGCCCGGCTTACGAAGACAAGGTTGCGCGTCGTGGCCTGCGTGTGGGCGACCTGCTCAACATGCCACGTTTTGAAGACAAGCTGCGTGAACTGGTGGATTACCACAACTTCATGCTGGTGGGTTACTACAAAGAGCCGGCCATCGACTTCGACAAGACCCTGGCCGAGTGCAAGGAGTACGCCGAGCTGCTCAAGCCGCTGATGCTGGACGTGACGGCCGAGCTGCACGACCTGCGTCGTGCTGGCAAAGACATCATGTTCGAAGGCGCCCAGGGCTCGTTGCTGGACATCGACCACGGTACCTACCCCTATGTAACCAGCTCCAACACCACCGCGGGCGGCGTTGCTACCGGTTCGGGTGTGGGCCCTATGTTCCTGGACTACATCCTGGGCATCACCAAGGCTTACACCACGCGCGTCGGTTCGGGCCCGTTCCCGACCGAGCTGTTCGACGAAGTCGGCGCGCACCTGGCCAAACAAGGTCACGAGTTCGGTGCCACCACCGGTCGCGCTCGTCGTTGTGGTTGGTTCGACGCCGTTATCCTGCGTCGCGCTATCGACGTGAACAGCATTTCGGGCATCTGCCTGACCAAGCTGGACGTACTCGACGGTCTGGAAGCCATCAACATCTGCATCGGCTACAAAGATGCAGAAGGTAAAGACGTAGCCCCGACTGACGCTGACAGCTACGTGGGCCTGCAGCCTGTGTACGAAGAAGTGCCGGGCTGGACCGAGTCCACCGTGGGCGCCAAGACGCTGGAAGAGCTGCCTGCCAACGCCCGTGCTTACATCAAACGCGTCGAAGAGCTGATCGGCGCGCCGATCGACATTATTTCGACGGGCCCGGACCGCAACGAAACCATCGTTCTGCGTCATCCGTTCGCGTAATAAGCTGTTGATGTAAAAAGCAAAGGGCCCTCGATTGGGCCCTTTGTCGTTTCTGCCTGACAAGCGGCACGACCCTTGCTGTGTTTCCCTCTTTGGTGGTGCTATCAATTTAATAGCACCCTAGGTGGAGGGATTCCCAATGTCTGCCGTTCTCTCATTGTTACAAAGCCGGCTGTTGCGACCGGTGTTCGTTACCCTTGGTATCGCTCTTTTGGTGCAAGTGCTGGTGGCCGTTGCACTAACTCGGAGCACGGTGACCGCGTTGGAGGCCGATTTGGCCAATCGGTTGGGTGTGGATAGCCAGAAGCTTTCGGGTGAATTGGAGCAGGCCGGGCGCGAGGTGACGTCGAGTCTCGACGGTCTCTCCAGCAGCACGCGTCAGCGCCTCACGGCGGGGCTTTCGTCGCGCCTGGAAGATGAGCAGGCGCAACTTCGCGCCACGTTGGAGAAAGACCTTCAGGATTCGGCTAACGATATGGCCCAGCTCCTGGCCTCCGTGGCGCCGCGCGCCATGTGGGACAACGATGTGCCAACCCTGTCTGAATTCGCACGACGCGCGCAGCGCAACCCCAACGTGTTGTTCGTGGTGTATGACGACGCTACGGGCCAGCATCTGACCCGCTACCTGAACCGGGAAAACCCGATCAACAAGGCCCTTCTGGAAAAAGGCCAAGGCGAGCGGGCGCTGGATAAGGTGCTGGACGCGGCGAAGAACGATAAGTCGGTGTACTACCTGGAAGCCTCCATCAACCCCAATGGCGTGGAAATCGGCAAGGTGCTGATGGGCGTGTCGACAGCGTCGGTGGAAACCGACCTGGCGGCGCTGGACAAACGCTTTAGCGCGTTGATCGCCAGCAGCGACCAATTGGTGGATGACAGCCTCAAGGGCGCGGCGGCTGACAGCGCCACGGCTATGCGCGCGCGCCTGCAATCTGCCCAGGGCACGGCGGCGGCAATGAAAGACAACACCGCCAGCACCGTGCAGGAAGCGGCGGCGACGTTGCGCTGGCGCATTGGCCTGGCCCTGGCCCTGGTGGGCTTTGGCGTCTTGCTGCTATTGGCTGTGGTGCTGGGGCGTCGGGTGGTCAATCGCTTGCACCTGCTGATTGCGGCCATGGACGATCTGGCGGCCGGGGACGGCGACCTGACCAAGCGTGTGCAAATCAACAGCAAGGATGAAATCGGCGACATGGCCTCGGCGGTCAATCGCTTTGTGGATAAATTGCAGCCCATCGTGCGCGAGGCGGGCGATGTGGCCCAGCGTACTGGCGTGGAAATCGGCGCCATGACCCGGCGCAATGCGGGTGCCGATGCGGCGGCCGCGTCCCAGCGCGACGAAGTGGCCGAAAGCCTGCGGGCGCTGTCGCAGATGGCCGATGAAGCGCAGGCAGAGAGCCAGGCCATGCAGTCGGCATTGCAGCAAGTGGTGGAGATCCGCCAGGCCACGGACGAGAACACTCGCACTTCGGCTCAGGTGGGTAGCCTGATTGAGGCGCTGGCCGGGCAGGTGGACACCGGGGCCAAGGTTATCGAGCGCCTGGCGCAGCAGAGCGAGCAGATCGAGGTGGTGCTGACGGTGATCCACGGGATCGCCGAGCAGACCAACCTGTTGGCGTTGAACGCGGCTATCGAGGCGGCGCGAGCCGGTGAAACCGGGCGCGGTTTCGCGGTGGTGGCCGACGAGGTGCGCGCGCTGGCCAGCAAGACCCAGAGTTCCACCGGCGATATCCAGGCCCACATCGGCGCCTTGCAGCAGGGCGCGCGGGAGGCGGTGGCTGCGATTGGTCAGGCCGGGCGCCAGGCCAGTGAAGGCTTGTTGGTGCTGCGCGACAGTGCACGCTTGCAGCAATCGGTGCAGTCATCGGTGGAGCAAGTTCACGCGGCCATTGGCCTGGCGACGCAGGCGGCGGCGCATCAGGCTCAGGGCGCGCACGCGGTGCGGGGACGGGTTGAAACCATCCACGCTCAGGCCGAGCAAGCGGCGCAAGCGGTGATAGAGACTACGGCCAGCGGCAAGGTGCTCGATGGCCTCGCGGCGCAGCTGAAGGCGAGCTTGGGGCAGTTCAAGGCTTAGGTGGGTTGTAGATCTTCTGTGGGAGCGGGCTCCCTCCCACAGCCACCAGGCCTATTTCAACGGCTCAGGTACATCCGCGTCGTCAGCAAATACACCGGTAACCCCGACACCAGGATCAGCAGCGCCGCATAGGGTGCGGCGGCGGCGAACTCCACATTCGCCGTATGCGCCCACACCTCGGTGGCCAGGGTGTTGAGCCCGGTGGGGCTGAGCAGCAGGGTCGCGGTGAGCTCTTTCATGGCATCCAGGAACACCAGCGCAAACGCAGCGCCCAGGGCCGGGAAGATGATCGGCAGGGTCACCCGGCAAAACGCGCTGAAGGAGCTGGCGCCAAGGGTGCGTGCGGCTTCCTCCAATTGCGGCGCGGCTTTGTTTAGTGCGGTGCGGATCGGTGCCTGCGCCAAGGGCAGAAACAACAGGGCGTAGGCGATCAGCAGCAAGGCCGACGTCTGATAAAGCACGGGCACGTAATGGAGGGCGAAGAACACCAGGGTCAGTGCGATCACCAGTCCCGGCAGAGCGTGCAGTAGGTACGGCAGGCGTTCGGCCCACAGGGCCAAGGCACCTTTGTAGCGCACCACCAGCAAGCCGACGGGCACCGCCAGCACTAGGCACAGCGCCGCGCCGCCCAGGGACAGGGCCAGGGACGAGAGCAAGGCCTCGCTGATGGCCGCCACGGGAAAGGCCGCCGAAGACCCCACCGCCAACCAATAAGCCAGCATCCCCAGGGGCACACCGCTGCCAATGATCGCCAGCATCAGGCAATAGGCCTGCCCCATCAGTGCCCATTTGCCCAGGCGCACCTGCTCTGCTTGGCGCGCCGCGCCTTGGCCGGTGCGCACGTGGCGGCCCTTGCCGCGTACCCGTAACTCCAGCCACAGCAGCACCAGGCAGAGGGCGAGCAGCACTGCCGAGAGCATCGCAGCGTTGGCGTTGCTGAACTCCAGTTCAAACTGCTGGTAAATCGCCGTGGTAAAGGTTTGCAGGCCAATGATCGACAGGGCGCCGAACTCCACCAGCATGTGCAGGGCAATCAGCAGTGAGCCGGCCAGCAACGATGGCCAGAGCAGGGGCAAGGTGACACGAAAGAACACTCCCCAGCGGTTTTGCCCCAGGGTGCGGGCGGACTCCTCCAGGGATGGGTCGAGGTTGCGCAGCGTCGCCGCCACCGGCAAAAACACCAGCGGGTACTTGGACAGGGTCATTACGAGAATCGCCCCGCCCAGGCCCTCGAAACTGGCGCTCAAAGATACCCAGGTGAAGCTGCTGACAAACGCCGGTACCGCGAACGGCAAGCACAGGATCACGCCCCACAGGCGTCGCCCAGGTAGGTTGCTGCGCTCCAGCAACCAGGCCAGCGACAGGCCAATGACCCCGCAAGCCATCGTCACGCCAACCATCAGCAGTAAGGTGTTGCTCAGCAGGCGCAGCACATAAGGCCGCCACAGCAGATGCACCGCCTCGGCCCAGCCGGCCTGCCAGGCCTTGAGCCCCACATATAGCAGGGGCAGCAAGCTGAGGCCGATCAGCAGCAACACCGGTAGCAGCAGCCAGATCGAGGGGCGTTTGCGCCCGGGCACATAGTTCGAGCCTTGGGCGCGCGCGCGCAGCGATGTGCCCATCAGTTCAGGCCAACGTCACGTTCCAGGTCCAGGGCTTCTTCGGCGTTGCCCAGGTCCGCCGGGGTGACTTTCGGCGCCTGCAGTTCACTGAACGGCTTGAGCCCGCGATCCGACTCCATGCCTTTATGCAGCGGATATTCGGCGGTGGTCTGGGTAATCACGCGCTGGCCTTCTTCGCTGACCATGTAGGCGAGCAACTGTTGGGCTTCTTTTGGGTATTTGCTGGACTTGATGACCGCAGCGCTAGACACGGTAATCAGCCCGCCGGCGTCGCCATCGGTGAAGTAGTGCAGTTTGGAGTCGAGCTGGCCTTTTTCCCGTTGCAGGGCGAACCAGTAGTAGTTGTTCACCAGCACGGTGGCGACTTCACCGTTCTCCACGGCTTTGAGCGCCACCATGTTGTTGCTGTAGGTTTTGCCGAAAGCGCGCAGGCCGGTGAGCCATTCTTCGGCCGCGTCCATGCCATGTAATTTGATGATCGCCACCGCTTGTTCCTGGAACGCGCCGCTGGTGGGCACGAAGCCGACTTTGCCCTGCCACTCGGGGTTGGCGAAATCCAGCACGGTTTTGGGCAGGTCTTTTTCGTCGATCAGTTTCGGGTTGAACGCCACCACGCGCACACGAGCGGTCACGCCGATCCAGGTGCCATTGCTCGCCACGTAGTCCTTGGGCAACACGGTGAGTGTGGCGTCGTCGGCTTTGGCCAGCAGGCCTTGTTCACCGAGTTTGTTCAGGGGAGGGGACTCCTCGGTGTAGATCACATCGGCGGGGGAGCGGTCGCCTTCTTCGACGATCTGGCTGGCGAGCTGGTTGCTGCTGCCCTTGCGCACGTTGACGTGAATACCGGTCTTGGCCTCAAACGCCTTGGCCACGGCGTCCCCCACTTCCTTGTGCTGGCCGTTGTAGAGCGTCAGGGTGACCGGGTCGCCAGCCTGGGCGAGTGGTGCGAACAGGGCCAGGCCCAGCAGGGAGAGGATCAAGCCACGTAGAAGGGAGGTTGCACGTCGGGTATATCGAAGCATCATTCGCAGGGTTCCTCGCGGTCGCATTGCAAAAACTTGTAACAATAATAAACGATATTGTTTCTCAAGTGCGGATGGATACCGCTTGACTGCCGAGGAGGGAAATGGGGAGGGCTTGCTGAGGAGGTGTACGCAGTTTTGCAAATCAAAAAGCCAGAAATGCAAAAACCCGCTTTCGCGGGTTTTTGTGAAACACCAGCGTGGAAGGCTGATGCTTGAATTGGTGCCCAGAAGAAGACTCGAACTTCCACGACCTTGCGGTCACCAGCACCTGAAGCTGGCGTGTCTACCAATTTCACCATCTGGGCAGTATCAACAACATTTTCGCGCTGTTGATGGGGCGAACTATACGGAGAGAGTTTTGATCTGTAAACCCCTGTTTTCGTTTTAATAAACCGAATACTTGGAATGAAATCAAACACTTGGAATGCAAAAACCCGCTTTCGCGGGTTTTTGTGTGAGCTTCAAAGTTGAACTAACCTCAAGCTCTGAATTTGGTGCCCAGAAGAAGACTCGAACTTCCACGACCTTGCGGTCACCAGCACCTGAAGCTGGCGTGTCTACCAATTTCACCATCTGGGCAGTATCGGCAACGGCTACGTCGTCGATGGCGCGCACTATACGGAGGCAGTTTTGAGCTGTAAACCCCTGTTATCAAAAAACCAGCGAAAAATTCGCAAGCGGTCTTCTAATGCGTTTTCTGCGTAGGTCAAAGGGCTTTTAAGGGGCTCTTGGAGTCTGAAATTTCCCGTTTCATTACGCCTATGCCAAACTAACCCGCATATAGACAAGGTGAAAACTCTCTAATGGCCGATTGGCAGTCCCTCGATCCCGAGGCCGCTCGTGAAGCGGAAAAATATGAAAACCCTATTCCTAGCCGTGAACTGATCCTTCAGCACCTTGCTGATCGGGGTTCGCCTGCTAGCCGCGAGCAACTGGTAGAAGAATTCGGCCTGACCACCGAAGACCAGCTCGAAGCCTTGCGCCGCCGCCTGCGTGCCATGGAGCGCGATGCTCAACTGATCTACACGCGCCGTGGCACTTATGCGCCGGTGGACAAGCTCGACCTGATCCTGGGGCGCATCAGCGGCCACCGTGACGGCTTTGGCTTCTTGGTGCCGGATGACGGCAGCGACGACCTGTTCATGAGTCCGGCGCAAATGCGCCTAGTGTTCGATGGTGACCGCGCGTTGGCCCGTGTTTCCGGTCTGGATCGTCGTGGCCGCCGCGAAGGCGTGATCGTCGAAGTGGTGTCCCGTGCCCACGAGACAATCGTCGGTCGCTATTTCGAGGAGGGCGGCATCGGCTTCGTGGTTGCCGATAATCCGAAGATCCAGCAGGAAGTGCTGGTGACTCCGGGTCGCAATGCCAGCGCCAAAGTCGGCCAATTCGTTGAGGTGAAAATCACCCACTGGCCGACGCCACGCTTCCAGCCGCAAGGTGATGTGGTGGAAGTGGTGGGCAACTACATGGCACCCGGCATGGAAATCGATGTCGCGCTGCGTACCTACGACATTCCCCATGTCTGGCCTGAAGCGGTGCTCAAAGAAGCCGCCAAGCTCAAGCCGGAAGTCGAGGAAAAGGACAAAGAGAAGCGCATCGACCTGCGCCACCTGCCATTCGTCACCATCGACGGCGAAGATGCCCGCGACTTCGACGATGCGGTGTACTGCGAAGCCAAGCCGGGCAAGCTGCGCCTGTTCTCCGGCGGCTGGAAGTTGTACGTGGCGATTGCCGACGTTTCCAGCTACGTGAAGATTGGCTCGGCCCTGGACAATGAAGCCCAGGTACGCGGTAACTCGGTGTACTTCCCCGAGCGCGTGATCCCGATGCTGCCGGAGCAACTGTCCAACGGCTTGTGCTCGCTGAACCCGAAAGTCGACCGTTTGGCCATGGTGTGCGAGATGACCATGTCCAAGACCGGCGAAATGACCGATTACCAGTTCTACGAAGCGGTGATCCACTCTCAGGCGCGCCTGACCTACAACAAGGTCAGCACCATCCTGGAGCAGCCGAAAACCAGCGAGGCCAAGGCCCTGCGCGGTGAGTACGGCCATGTCGTGCCGCACCTCAAGCAGCTTTATGCGCTGTACAAGGTGCTGCTGGGCGCTCGTCATGTGCGCGGTGCCATCGACTTTGAAACCCAGGAAACCCGAATCATCTTCGGCTCCGAGCGCAAGATCGCGGAAATCACCCCGACCACCCGCAACGATGCCCACAAGCTGATCGAAGAGTGCATGCTGGCGGCCAACGTGGCCACCGCGGAATTCCTCAAAAAGCATGAAATTCCAGCTCTGTACCGGGTGCACGATGGTCCGCCGCCGGAGCGCCTGGAAAAACTGCGCGCCTTCCTGGGTGAACTCGGTTTGTCCCTGCATAAAGGCAAGGACGGCCCATCGCCGAAGGATTACCAGGCACTGTTGGCCAGCATCAAGGATCGTCCGGATTTCCACCTGATCCAGACCGTCATGCTGCGCTCGTTGAGCCAGGCAGTGTATAGCGCTGATAACCAGGGCCACTTCGGCCTGAACTACGAAGCCTATACCCACTTCACCTCGCCGATCCGCCGCTACCCGGACTTGCTCACGCACCGGGCGATCCGCAGCGTGATCCATTCGAAGATGAACACCCCGCACGTCAAGCGCGCCGGTGCCATGAGCATTCCCAAGGCGCGGATCTATCCGTACGACGAAGCGGCCCTGGAGCAACTCGGCGAGCAGTGCTCGATGAGCGAACGCCGTGCCGACGAAGCGACCCGCGACGTTGTGAACTGGCTCAAGTGCGAGTTCATGAAAGATCGCGTGGGCGAGTCGTTCCCGGGGGTCATTACCGCCGTGACCGGTTTCGGTCTGTTCGTCGAGCTGACCGATATCTACGTCGAAGGCCTGGTTCACGTCACGGCATTGCCGGGCGATTACTACCACTTCGATCCTGTGCACCACCGCCTCGCTGGCGAGCGCACCGGCCGTAGCTTCCGCTTGGGCGACACCGTGGAAGTACGGGTCATGCGCGTCGATTTGGACGAGCGCAAGATCGACTTCGAGATGGCTGAAAAAACCATCAGCGCGCCGATCGGCCGCAAGAAACGGGGGGCAGAAGCAACCGCCCCAGCCGCCAAGGCCGCCGCCGAACCTGCACCGGCGAAAACCGGGCGTCGCACTTCGACCAAAGAGAAGGCCAGCGAAGCCTATCGCCCAAGCGATGCCGCGGCGAAGAACGCCGAGTTGCGCAAAAGCCGTGAATTGAAACAGGCATTGTTGGCCGAAGCGAAAAGCGGTGGTAAAGCGGCGTCTGGGGGAAAGCCCGCAGCGTCGGACAAGTTGAGCAAACCGAGTAAACACCGTAAGGGCCCGCCCAAGGCAGGCTCGGCCCCGGCTGCGAAAAGCGGCGGGGCGCGCAAACCTAAGGCCAAGTCATGAGTCTGGAAAAAATCTACGGCGTGCATGCCGTGGAAGCGTTGCTGCGTCACCACCCCAAGCGCGTCAAGCAGATCTGGCTGGCCGAAGGCCGCAATGATCCGCGGGTGCAGACCCTGATCGAGCTGGCCAACGAAAACCGCGTTGCGGTCGGCCAGGCCGAACGTCGCGAGATGGATGCCTGGGTCGAAGGCGTGCACCAGGGCGTAGTCGCGGATGTGAGCCCGAGCCAGGTCTGGGGCGAAGCCATGCTCGATGAGCTCCTGGATCGCACCGAAGGCGCGCCGCTGTTGCTGGTGCTCGACGGTGTGACCGACCCGCACAACCTCGGCGCTTGCCTGCGTTCGGCCGATGCGGCGGGTGCGCTGGCGGTAATTGTGCCCAAGGACAAGTCGGCAACCCTGACGCCGACTGTACGAAAAGTGGCCTGCGGTGCGGCGGAAGTGATCCCGCTAGTGGCCGTGACCAACCTGGCCCGGACGCTGGAAAAGCTCCAGCAGCGCGGCCTGTGGGTCGTGGGCACGGCAGGGGAGGCGGAGGTCAGCATCTATGACCAAGACCTGACCGGCCCGACCATCCTGATTATGGGTGCCGAAGGCAAAGGCATGCGCCGCCTGACCCGCGAACATTGTGACTACCTGGTGAACTTGCCGATGGCGGGCAGCGTCAGCAGCCTCAACGTGTCCGTGGCGACCGGCGTATGCCTGTTCGAGGCCCAGCGCCAGCGCGGCGCGAAAAAAGCCGCCGCTACACGCAAGTAAATCAGCCCTAAGCTGCAAGTTAAGCGTCGATGCGCTTGCAGCTTGTCACTTGCAGCTTGCAGCTTAGAGCCTCCTTCTCTACTATTGCGCCCCTTGCCTTCATGGCAGGCACGCATGTGCCTCACCGTGGCAAGGTCCATAAGTGTCATTCACTCCTTGTCTGACCGCTTTTGAGCGGCAGGCTACAACCCGTAAGGAGCATTCATGCGTCATTACGAAATCATCTTTTTGGTCCACCCGGATCAAAGCGAGCAAGTCGGCGGCATGGTTGAGCGTTACACCAAGCTGATCGAAGAAGACGGCGGCAAAATCCACCGTCTGGAAGATTGGGGCCGTCGTCAACTGGCCTACGCAATCAACAATGTTCACAAGGCTCACTACGTGATGCTGAACGTTGAGTGCACCGGCAAGGCCCTGGCCGAGCTGGAAGACAACTTCCGCTACAACGATGCAGTGATCCGTAACCTGGTCATCCGTCGCGAAGAAGCCGTTACTGGCCAATCCGAGATGCTCAAGGCTGAAGAAAACCGCAGTGAGCGCCGTGAGCGTCGCGACCGTCCTGAGCACGAAGGCGCTGAAAGCGCTGATAGTGATGACAGCGACAACAGCGATAACGCTGACGAGTAATCCACGGACCTTTTAAGGAGCCAATTACATGGCACGTTTCTTCCGTCGTCGTAAATTCTGCCGCTTCACCGCTGAAGACGTGAAAGAGATCGATTACAAAGATCTCAACACTCTGAAAGCCTACGTATCCGAGACCGGCAAAATCGTTCCAAGCCGCATCACCGGTACCAAAGCTCGTTATCAGCGTCAGCTGGCCACCGCTATCAAGCGCGCCCGCTTCCTGGCCCTGCTGGCCTACACCGACAGCCACGGCCGCTGAGACCGGGCAGTCGACACGTAGTAAGGGATTGAATGCATGCGCGCCTTAGCTGAGTTCATCATGCGCGGTCGTGTGCAGGCCACTGCTGTAGTGGCCGGATGTGCTGCATTGCCGCTGTTGTATTGGTTGGGTGCTGCCGCAGGAAGCCTTGTGCTGCTGCGGCGCGGTTTGAAGGATGCCTTGGGCGTCGTTGCCCTGGGATTGCTGCCGGCCTTGTTCTGGTGGCTGTACTCCTCAGATCCTCGCGCACTCATGGTGCTGCTGGGGTCTTCGGGCCTTGCGTTGGTTTTGCGCGCAAGCGAGTCCTGGAACCGCGTGCTGCTGGTCAGCATAGCGATGGGGTTGGTGTTTTCAGTGGTGTTGGGTGCGGCTTTCCGCCCTCAGATCGAAGGCTTGGCGCAGGAATTGATAAAAATCCTGCCGCTGGCCCTCGGGGATCTCTACCAGCAGTTCTCGGTAGAGGAGCGAGCGCGTCTCGCAGCACTGGTGGCACCGGTCCTAACCGGCCTGATTGCGGCATTGTTGCAGGTCGTCAGCTTGTTGAGCCTGATGCTTGGGCGTTATTGGCAGGCGTTGTTGTACAACCCGGGTGGTTTTGGTCGCGAGTTTCGCGCCATCCGAATCCCGCTGGGGCCGGCGATGTTGCTGCTGGCGTGCATGCTTGTGGGGCCGAACTTCGGTTCCCAGATGGCCATGTTGACGCCGTTGTGCAGCGTACCGTTGGTGTTCGCCGGGCTGGCCCTGATGCACGGGCTGGTGGCGCATAAGCGTCTGGCCAAGTTTTGGCTGGTGGGGTTGTACGTAACGCTGTTGCTGTTCATGCAGCTGATCTATCCGTTGCTCGTGGTGTTGGCCATTGTCGACAGCCTGATTGATTTTCGCGGTCGTTTGGCGCCGAAAGACGCCGATAGCGCGAACGGTGAAGGTTAAAAGTTAAGAGGATTTTCACATGCAACTGATCCTTCTGGAAAAAGTCGCCAACCTGGGCAACCTGGGCGACAAAGTAAATGTTAAGGCCGGCTACGGTCGTAACTACCTGCTGCCTTACGGCAAGGCTACCGCTGCGACCGCTGCCAACCTGGCTGCGTTCGAAGAGCGTCGCGCCGAGCTGGAAAAAGCAGCAGCGGACAAGAAAGCTTCGGCTGAAAGCCGTGCTGCCCAACTGGCTGAGCTGGAAGTGACTATCACTGCCACCGCTGGTGACGAAGGCAAGCTGTTCGGTTCGATCGGCACCCACGACATCGCTGATGCACTGACCGCCTCTGGCGTTGAAGTGGCAAAAAGCGAAGTTCGTCTGCCAAACGGCACCATCCGCAACGTTGGCGAATTCGACGTGGCCGTGCACCTGCACGCCGAAGTCGAAGCAACCGTACGCGTTGTTGTGGTGGCTGCTTAAGCAGCACGCAATCGTCTGGCACCTTGTGTGCTGGACGGTTAACATCGGGCACGATCCTGTTTACAGGTCGTGCCTTTTGTTTTTCTGCAGCTTCCGATTTTTCACCACCCCCAATTCCAAGTGGCCATGAACGATATCTCTGTTCCCGAGCAATACGATCTGCAAACCGCTGCCCTGAAGGTCCCGCCCCATTCCATCGAGGCCGAACAGGCTGTGCTCGGTGGTCTGATGCTGGACAACAACGCCTGGGAACGCGTGCTCGATCAAGTCTCGGACGGTGACTTCTATCGCCATGACCACCGCCTGATCTTCCGCGCCATTGCCAAGTTGGCGGACCAGAACTCACCGATAGACGTAGTGACCCTGGCCGAGCAACTGGACAAGGAAGGCCAGAGTGCCCAGGTCGGCGGCCTCGGTTATCTGGGTGAACTGGCGAAAAACACGCCGTCGGTCGCCAACATCAAGGCTTACGCACAGATCGTCCGTCAGCGCGCCACCCTGCGCCAGTTGATCGCCATCAGCACTGAAATCGCTGACAGTGCCTTCAACCCGGAAGGGCGCACCGCCGAGGAGATTCTCGACGAAGCCGAACGGCAGATTTTCCAGATCGCCGAGGCCCGGCCGAAAACCGGTGGCCCGGTCAGCGTCAACGACCTGCTGACCAAGGCCATCGACCGCATCGATACCCTGTTCAACACCGATAACGCCATCACGGGCCTGTCCACCGGTTACACCGACCTCGACGGCATGACCAGTGGCTTGCAGCCTTCGGACCTGATTATCGTCGCCGGTCGTCCGTCCATGGGTAAGACCACGTTCGCGATGAACCTGGTGGAAAACGCCGTGTTGCGCAGCGAGAAGGCGGTTCTGGTGTATTCCCTGGAGATGCCAGGCGAATCGCTGATTATGCGTATGTTGTCGTCCCTGGGGCGGATCGACCAAACCAAGGTCCGCGCCGGTCGCCTGGAGGATGACGACTGGCCGCGCCTGACCTCGGCGGTCAATCTACTCAACGACCGCAAGTTGTTCATCGACGATACCGCCGGCATCAGCCCTTCGGAGATGCGCGCCCGCACCCGGCGCCTGGTGCGTGAGCACGGCGACATCGGCCTCATCATGATCGACTACCTGCAATTGATGCAGATCCCGGGTTCGGGGGGCGACAACCGCACCAACGAAATTTCCGAGATCTCCCGCTCCCTCAAGGCCCTGGCCAAGGAGTTCAACTGCCCGGTGGTGGCCCTGTCCCAGCTCAACCGCTCCCTGGAGCAACGCCCCAACAAGCGCCCGATCAACTCCGACTTGCGTGAATCCGGCGCTATCGAGCAAGACGCCGACGTCATCATGTTCGTGTATCGCGACGAGGTGTATCACCCCGAGACCGAGCACAAGGGCATTGCCGAGATCATCATCGGCAAGCAGCGTAACGGCCCCATCGGCACGGCGCGCTTGGCGTTTATTGGCAAGTACACGCGCTTCGAGAACCTGGCGCCGGGCAGCTACAACTTTGACGACGAGTAACGCCTCTCTCACGGCGCTCGGGTCATGATCCGGCGGATCTGCTCCGAGGTGTAGCCGTAGTCCCAGCGCAGCTCCGTTTCGGCGGGGATGTCCGTGAGGGTGAACAGCACGCTGATCTGCAAGCTCTGCGCCTCCTCTTGGCCACGGCTGGCCTTCACCGCGTAGCTCACCATATGGGCGTTATAGCCTTGGCGGGCCTGGCGGGGCGAGCGGTTCCTGGGGAACTCGAACAGGGTGTTGATACGCGAAAGGATGTTGTCGCCCGACAAGTAATCGCCAGCACGCAAGCGTTCGCGAATCGCCCGTTTGTAAGGGGGCAGGTCTTCCACGTCGATCACAAAGGCATTGTTGCTCTGGTCGGCACGCCACCTGGGGATCAACCGCCCGCCATAAACCCCCAGAATTTCATCCTTGCGCAGGTCCCTGCGGGCCACCACTGTGTGTTGGCCGATCATCACCCGTTCTTGCGGGCTGCGCGCGTCGCTTTCGATAAAAGTGCGCACTTTCAGTTTTTCCTCATAGAGCTGTGCTACCCGTTCATACCCCTCGCGCTCCAGATAAGGCATCACCAGCTCCGTGGCGAAGCGTGGTTCGTCGTTCGGCGGGCGGATCTGGGTGATGTAGAGCGGTCGGTCATAGTTGTCGCGCAGTGGGTAGCGGCCATTGTTGACCCGGTCGTACTCCCCGATCTTGTTGGGTACGCCGTTGGTCGCCGAGCGTTGGCGCATGCGTGCCAGCTCTTGCGTCGTAAACGGCTCGGGCATGAGGTAGTCCGAAGCGGTGTAGAAGGTGCTGCTGCTCGGTTCCACCGCCCGGTAGCGCGAAGGACCGATACCGCCACCCAGCAAGCCGGCGTCTGTGGCGATTTCCCAGCCGCCGTCGGTCTTGGGGCGGATGTAGGGTTTGTAGGCGCGCCAGGGGTTGCGGGCGTCCACCAGTTGCCAGCCGGGGTTGGCGTTACGCACCTGGTAATACAGATTGTTTTCCTGCACGTAATGGTTGTAGCCACCCACATCCCGGCGGGGCTGCTCATAGATATTGTCTTCGCGCAGGGTCAGTCGTGGCGGGGTGGTGGGCACGGCGAACAGTTCATCGAAGCCCCCGCCAGGGCTGGCCGCGGCCGTATCCACCGCAGTGCTCGCTTGCATGTAGGCCACGGCATTTTCCACCCGTTGTTTCACGGTCGCGCGTAGGGCGTCGTGAATGACTCTGGGTTCGACTTGGGCCGTGCCGAACAGGGCGTTGCGATCGGCTTCGGGCAGGGCGCGGGCGAGGGTGGTGAACAGATCGGCGGGCGTCTGGCGTGGGGTATCGGCGACCACATAGGTGCTGGCGCTGCGGGAAAGGGTGAGGGTTTGAGTAGCGGTCTCATCGCCGACGCTACCCAGCAAACGGTTGTTGTGCAGGGCGTCGCGCATCTCCAGGCGCAGGTGCTGGGGCCAGCGGGGCAGTTGCTCCAGGCAAACAAACGCCAGCAGATCGCTGTCGGCGCTGTGCAGGGTGTCGAGGAACAGGCCTTCATAGGGCGCGCGTGCCAGCACCTCTTCGTGGTACTGCAGCGCTTCTTCGTGCATCAGCGGGTTTAGGCTTTCCTCGCGCACCAGGCGTTGCTGCTCAGGGTGGCCGAGGCTGAGGCTGAGGTCTTGCAGGTAGCTTTTGGGCAGGTCGGGCAGCAGTTGGCGCAGGGTTTTTTCGGTCGTGGTCTCCGGTTGCTCGGTGCCCTGGTAGAGCCGCGCGAATAAGGCCTTCTTGTATTCGAGGGCCTCTTCGTGAAGGCGCAAGGCCAGTCGGTCGGGGTTGCTGACGTAGGGCAAGTAGGTGTCGTCAATCAGGGCAAGGTAGGTGTCGGTGTCGAGTTGCTCTTCCAGGCATTGCAGCAATTGGCCGTTGTGCAAGCGGGCCAGCGGCACTTGAATCTCGCGCTCGCCTTGCGGCTCGGCGGCGGGTAGCGCGAGCAGGGTGTTGCCCGACGGGTCGAGCACTTTCACGCTGTGATTGGCCGGCCATTCGGGCAGTAGGGTCACCAGGTGCAGTTGGATAAAGGGCGACTCGGGTGTCAGCTTTTGCCCTTCGGCTTGCGCCAGGTCGAAACCGTCGATGGCCCGTTCCAGGTTCAGGCGTTTCACGCTGTCGCGCAGCAGCGCGGGCGGGCGCATGCCTTCCTGATGCAACTGGCGCAGCGCGGGTTGGTCGATGCCGCTGATGAGCATGAGTGGCTCTACATCCTCGGCCTGGATATGGGCGGTGGTTGCCCCCAGGCGTTTTATCAACTTGAGGTTGTTCCATTCCTGCGGGCGCTCATGGGGCAGGCGCCAGCCGCCGGCGCCATTACTCAGCAGCGGCGGGCGGTAGGCGTCCGGGTCCTGGGGGTGTAGCAGTTGCCACTGGTTGCTGGCCGTGTCGAGTTGCGCCTGGTAGAGCTGGTCGTCCAGGCGCACGTAGTGACTGGCGTTGAACGCGTACAAACCGCGGCTATCGGGGGGCAGGGCGCCGGGCAACTGCAAGGTTTGCCGGTAAGGTGTCAGGTCCGGGTTCCAGAGGCGCCAGTTGCCGTTGCGCAATTTGACGCTGACCAGCTTGGCCACGGCCCCGCCGGCCTTGACCGCGGCCGCCGTAAATACCAGCGATGCGGCTGTATCGGCCACGTCCAGCAGGTCGTTCAGGGCGGCGACACTGTCCCCGCGGCTCCAGAATTCGAACCCGTGGTACACCGAGTGGATGACTTCGGCGGCGGTCACCGCCAGCATCGCTTCGCCGACTACCGGCACGAAGGACAGGGCGAAGAACAACAGCGATTTGCCCAGGTCCTCATAGCCTTGCAGGCGTACTTCACGGGCGGCCAGATCGGCGTCTGCTGAGGACACGGCGAGCACTTTGGCATCCTCCTTGATCTTGGCGATGTGCAGCGCGGCACTGGCACTCAGCACATCGCCTTGGATCAACTGGCGCGCCACAGGCTCGACGATGCTCGCCGGCTCGTTGATGAGGCGGGGGCCGTTGGGCCAGTGGGTGACCCATCGGTACGTGTGGGGCTTAAGGGTATAGAGGCGGCCGTGGTGGCGCTGGGGCACGAAGCGTTTGAAGAACGTCTCGTAACCCGGCTGTTCCAGGCGGTTGGCCAGCGCATCTTTCAGGGCCTGGAACGACGGGTACTGGTACAAGGGGCCGTAGGGGTCTTGGGGGATGTAGAGCACCTGCTCGGCGTCGATGTGTTTGTCGTAAATCACCAGAATGCCGGGCAGTGGCACGTTGTTGATGGTCAAGTGCGCGCAGCGCAGGTCGGGGTGTTCGCCGTTCGCTTGCAGAGTGATTAGCGATTCATACAGGCGTGGGGAGATGACCCCCTTGATCCTGGCGATATGGGCGGCCACCGCTAGGGCGTCCTGCTCGCAGCGGCGTAACACGGTCGCCGCGTCCGGCCCGCTGGTGGCGCTGAGCACGCTGTCCAGGTGCTCCTGGAAGCGCTGGCCCAGGTTCAGGCGTCGGCAGAACCCGGCGAACATGACCGGGGTGACGACGCTTTTTTCCTGTCTGCCGTGTTCGTCGGTGTACAGGCCGGAACCGGTCTCGAACCCGCCATCCTCAGCCTCTGCCGCGTCGAAATTCTGCAGGGCCGCTTCCAGCAGCGATTGTGTGGTGGTTTGCCGGTGGGTCTTTACCAGGCCCAGGATGTGGGTGGTTTTCCATTCGCGCACCAGTGTGGTGCGGTCACTGTCCAGCAGGTCGAGGAACTCCTGGCGCAAGGCGTTCTTGAGCAGTGGGCTGGCAAACTCGACCGGGTTTTGCAGGGGGCTGAGCAGCTCGGCCATGTCATGCCGCGACTGGTTGCTGGCCAGCAGGCTGGTGCGCAGGGCGGCACGCAGGGGCGGTGTGGCTTGCTTGAGCCATGTCGGCAAGTGGTAGTGAATGAAGCGGGCGTGCTGAGGCAGGGCTTTTGCAACGGGAGAGGCGTCGTTCAAGTGGGTCACCGCAGGTCGGAATGAGTGGGCCATCGTTCGGGCCAGACTATTGCTCCGCTGCCTGCGCCTGCGTTGGATATCTAGTGCCATGGGCGGGGCAAAACAGGCGAGTGGGGCGCGAGGCGGTAAAGGCCGACCGTTGCGGTCGGAATTGGTCAAATTTTGTGCTATATTCCGCGCCCGCGATTTTTCATCTCAACACCGGTCACCGTCATGCAAACAGCCAAGCCGTTATTTGACTATCCCAAGTACTGGGCCGAATGCTTCGGTCCAGCGCCATTCCTGCCCATGAGCAGGGAGGAGATGGATCAGCTCGGCTGGGATTCATGCGACATCATCATCGTCACCGGTGATGCCTACGTCGACCATCCGTCCTTTGGCATGGCGATCATCGGCCGGCTCCTGGAATCCCAGGGGTTTCGCGTCGGGATCATTGCCCAGCCCAACTGGCAGTCCAAAGACGACTTCATGAAACTGGGCGAGCCGAACCTGTTCTTCGGCGTCGCGGCCGGCAACATGGACTCGATGATTAACCGCTACACGGCCGACAAGAAAATCCGCTCCGACGACGCCTACACCCCCGGCGGCATGGCGGGCAAGCGGCCGGACCGCGCCAGCCTGGTCTACAGCCAGCGCTGCAAGGAAGCCTACAAGAACGTGCCTATCGTGCTGGGCGGCATCGAGGCTTCGCTGCGCCGCATCGCCCACTACGACTACTGGCAGGACCGGGTGCGCAACTCGATCCTGATCGACGCCAGCGCCGACATCCTGCTGTACGGCAACGCCGAGCGGGCCATTGTCGAAGTTGCCCAGCGCTTGTCCTACGGGCACAAGATCGAAGACATCACCGACGTGCGCGGCACCGCGTTCATCCGCCGTGACACCCCGGCAGGCTGGTACGAGGTGGATTCCACCCGCATCGACCGCCCGGGCCGGGTCGACAAGATCATCAACCCCTACGTCAACACCCAGGACACCCAGGCCTGCGCCATCGAGCAGGAAAAAGGCCCGGTCGAAGACCCGAGCGAAGCCAAGGTTGTGCAGCTGCTGGCCAGCCCGAAGATGACCCGCGACAAGACCGTGATCCGCCTGCCCTCCGTGGAAAAAGTGCGCAACGACGCGGTGCTCTACGCCCACGCCAACCGCGTGCTGCACCTGGAAACCAACCCGGGTAACGCCCGCGCCTTGGTGCAGAAGCATGGCGAAGTGGACGTCTGGTTCAACCCGCCGCCCATTCCCATGACCACCGATGAAATGGACTACGTGTTCGGCATGCCTTACGCCCGCGTTCCGCACCCGGCGTACGGCAAGGAGAAAATCCCCGCCTACGACATGATCCGCTTCTCGGTGAACATCATGCGCGGCTGCTTCGGCGGCTGTACCTTCTGCTCCATCACCGAGCACGAAGGGCGGATCATCCAGAACCGCTCCGAAGAGTCGATCATTCGCGAGATCGAAGAAATTCGCGACAAAGTCCCTGGTTTTACCGGCGTGATCTCCGACCTCGGCGGCCCGACCGCGAACATGTACCGCATCGCCTGCAAGAGCCCGGAAATCGAATCAGCGTGCCGCAAGCCGTCCTGCGTGTTCCCCGGCATCTGCCCGAACCTGAACACCGACCACTCGTCGCTGATCCAGCTGTACCGCAGCGCCCGTGCGTTGCCGGGGGTGAAGAAGATCCTCATCGCCTCGGGGCTGCGCTACGACCTGGCGGTGGAATCGCCCGAGTACGTCAAAGAGCTGGTGACCCACCACGTGGGTGGCTACTTGAAGATCGCCCCGGAACACACCGAGGAAGGGCCGCTCAACCAGATGATGAAACCGGGCATCGGCACCTACGACCGGTTCAAGCGCATGTTCGAGAAGTACACCAAGGAGGCAGGCAAGGAGCAGTACCTGATTCCGTACTTCATCGCCGCCCACCCCGGCACCACCGACGAAGACATGATGAACCTGGCCCTGTGGCTCAAGGGCAACGGTTTCCGCGCCGACCAGGTGCAGGCGTTCTACCCCTCGCCCATGGCCACCGCCACCGCCATGTACCACTCGGGCAAGAACCCGCTGCGCAAGGTCACCTACAAGAGCGACAGCGTGACCATCGTCAAGAGCGAGGAGCAGCGCCGCTTGCACAAGGCGTTCCTGCGCTACCACGACCCCAAGGGCTGGCCGATGCTGCGCGAAGCCTTGACCCGCATGGGCCGTGCCGACCTGATCGGGCCGGGCAAGAACCAGTTGATCCCGCTGCACCAACCGGCCACCGACAGCTACCAGAGTGCCCGGCGCAAGAACTCCACGCCGGCGGGCAGCCATAAAGTGGCCCAGGAAAAAACCACCAAGATCCTCACCCAGCACACCGGCCTGCCGCCGCGTGCCAGTGACGGCGGCAATGCCTGGGACAAGCGCGAACAGGCCAAGGCCGCCGCGTTCGCCCGCAACCAGCAGGCCGCCAAGGAACGCAAGGACGCGGCCAAGGGCAAGGGCCCCAAACCTGCGCGCAAACCGGTCGTGCCGCGCTAAGCGCCAGCGCCTGTGGATAGAACGCCAGCCTTCGGGCTGGCGTTTTGCGTTGGGGGCATCGCGAGCAGGGCTCGCCACATTTATGTGCGCCTGCCACCTGCACAAATCCTGCATTGCGCGGTTTTGGTGCTGTACTGCGTTGAGCAAATGGAGAAAGCGCCGAGGATGCCGGGTGGCATAACTCTTGCGCGCTTTCAAAGACGCCCAAGGCTCGCAGGAGGCACGCCGTGTCGATTCATGTCGCATTGCACCATGTCACGCATTACCGCTACGACCGCGCCGTCGAGCTCGGCCCGCAGATCGTTCGCCTGCGCCCGGCGCCCCACAGCCGCACGCGGGTGCTGTCCTATGGCCTGAAGGTGTGGCCCGAGCAGCACTTCATCAACTGGCAACAAGACCCCCAGGGCAATTACCTGGCGCGGTTGGTGTTCCCGGAAAAAACCGCTGAACTGCGCATCGAGGTCGACCTGCTGGCGGAAATGGCGGTGTTCAACCCCTTCGACTTCTTCCTTGAGCCCTACGCGGAAAAAATCCCCTTCAGCTACGGCGCCGATGAACGCAAGGAGCTGGCGCCGTACCTGGCAACCCTGCCCCTGACCCCAGCCTTCAAGGCCTACCTGGACGGCATCGACCGCACACCGCTGCCGGCCGTGGACTTTCTGGTGGCCCTCAACCAGCGCCTGAGCAACGACATCCGCTACCTGATCCGCATGGAGCCGGGGGTGCAAACCCCCGAGTACACCCTGGCGCACGCCAGCGGCTCGTGCCGCGACTCGGCCTGGTTGCTGGTGCAACTGCTGCGCAACCTGGGGCTGGCGGCGCGGTTCGTGTCCGGCTACCTGATCCAGCTCACCGCCGACGTCAAAGCCCTGGACGGCCCGTCCGGCACCGAGGTGGACTTCACCGACCTGCACGCCTGGTGCGAGGTGTACCTGCCCGGCGCAGGCTGGATCGGCCTGGACGCCACCTCCGGGCTGTTTGCCGGGGAAGGGCATATCCCGTTGGCCTGTAGCCCCGATCCGTCTTCGGCGGCACCCATCAGTGGCCTGGTGGAACCGAGCGAGTGCGAGTTCAGCCACGAAATGTCCGTGGAGCGGATTTGGGAAGCGCCGCGGGTCACCCAGCCCTACACCGACGACCAGTGGCTGGCGATCCAGGCCCTGGGCCGGCAAATCGATGCCGACCTGGCGGCCGGCGACGTGCGCCTGACCATGGGCGGCGAGCCGACCTTCGTCTCCATCGACGACCCCGATGGCGCCGAGTGGAACACCACCGCGCTGGGCCCGGCCAAGCGCCGGCTCTCGGCCGAGTTGTTCCAGCGCCTGCGCAAACGCTATGGCCCCCAGGGGCTGGTGCATTTCGGCCAGGGCAAGTGGTATCCCGGTGAGCCGCTGCCGCGCTGGTCGCTGAACCTGTACTGGCGGCGTGACGGCGTGCCGCTGTGGCACAACCAGGCGCTGATCGCCGACGAGCAGCAAGACTACGGCGCCGATGGCGAACTGGCCGGGCGTTTTCTGGCCAGCGTCGCCGAACGCCTGAAGTTGCCCAGCCGCTTCGTGTTCCCGGCCTATGAAGACCACGTCTATTACCTGTGGCGCGAAGGCGCCTTGCCCGTCAATGTGCGCGCCGAAGATTCGCGCCTGGAGGATGAACTGGAGCGTGCGCGCTTGCGCAAAGTGTTCAGCCAGGGCCTGGGCAAGGTCATCGGCCAGGTCTTGCCGCTGGCGCGCACTGCCAGTGGCGAGCAGTGGCAAAGCGGCCGCTGGTTTTTGCGCGACCACGATTGCCGCTTGGTGCCGGGAGATTCGCCCCTGGGCTACCGCTTGCCCTTGGCCTCGCAACCCTGGGTGAGCGCCGCCGAATACCCCTTCGTCCACCCGCGCGACCCCAACCAGGAACTGCCCGAGCTGCCCGCCAACCGCGCGCCGGGGGAACCGGCCGTGGCCAACGAGCGCGTGCCCGAGGTGGATGAATCCGCCCACTGGCTGACCCGCACCGCCCTGTGCGCCGAGGCGCGGGAGGGCCGCTTGTACCTGTTCATGCCTCCGCTGGAGCGGCTCGAGGATTACCTGGAACTGGTCAGCGCCATCGAGGCCAGCGCCCAGGCGCTGCATTGCCCGATCCTCCTTGAAGGCTACGAACCGCCCGCCGACCCGCGCCTGAGCAACCTGCGCATCACCCCCGACCCTGGCGTGATCGAGGTCAACGTGCAACCGTCCGCCACCTGGGACGAGTTGGTGGAGCGTACTGAATTCCTCTACGAAGAGGCCCGGCAGACGCGCCTGAGCAGCGAAAAATTCATGATCGACGGGCGCCACACCGGCACTGGCGGCGGCAATCACTTCGTCCTCGGCGGTGCCACGCCGGCCGACTCGCCGTTCCTGCGCCGCCCCGACCTGCTGCGCAGCCTGATTAGCTACTGGCACAACCACCCGTCGCTGTCGTACCTGTTTTCCGGCCTGTTTATCGGGCCTACGTCCCAGGCACCACGGGTAGACGAGGCGCGCAACGACAGCCTGTATGAGCTGGAAATCGCCTTCGCACAGATGCCCGCGCCGGGTGAGGACTGCCCGCCCTGGCGAGTAGACCGCTTGCTGCGCAACCTGCTGATCGACGTTACCGGCAACACCCACCGCGCCGAGTTCTGCATCGACAAGCTCTACTCCCCGGACGGCGCCACCGGGCGCCTGGGCCTGCTGGAGTTACGCGCCTTCGAGATGCCGCCCCATGCGCGCATGAGCCTGGCCCAGCAGTTGCTGCTGCGGGCGCTGGTGGCGCGGTTCTGGCGCCAGCCCTACGCCCCGGCCAAATTGGCGCGTTGGGGCACGGAGCTGCATGACCGCTTCATGCTGGCGCACTTTATCGAGCAGGACTTCGCCGATGTCATCGTCGAACTCAACGCCGCCGGCTATGCCCTGCGCGCCGAGTGGTTCGCCGCGCACCTGGAATTCCGCTTCCCCAAGGTTGGCGACTACGCGGTCGGCGGCGTCGAGCTGGAGCTGCGCCAGGCCCTGGAGCCTTGGCATGTGCTGGGCGAGGAGGGCGCGGCGGGCGGCGCGGTGCGTTACGTCGATTCGTCCCTGGAGCGCTTGCAGGTCAAGCTCAAGGGCCTGGCGCCGGACCGCTACACGCTGACCTGCAACGGCGTCCCGGTGCCGCTGCACGCCACCGGGCGCATCGGCGAGTTCGTCGCTGGGGTGAGGTTTCGCGCCTGGCAACCGGCCAATTGCCTGCACCCCACCATCGCGGCCCACGCGCCGCTGGTCTTTGACCTGTTCGACACCTGGATGCAGCGCTCCCTGGGCGGCTGCCAATACCACGTCGCCCACCCGGGCGGGCGCAACTACGACAGCCTGCCGGTAAACGCCAACGAAGCCGAGAGCCGACGCATGGCGCGGTTCTTCCGCCTGGGCCACAGCCCCGGGCCGTGGACGGCGACGCCGCCGGTTATCAACAACGAACTGCCCATGACCCTGGATTTGCGCCGCTTTGACCACACCGCGCAGTAAGCGCGGGTGTACCTGTTTGCAGATCAACCTGAATTTTTGCCCGAGCCTGCCATGCCAGACCTGCTAGACCGCTACCCGTTGTCGCCCGGCACCTACCACGAACTGCTCGACGCAAGCGGCGCGGTGCGGGCCCATTGGCGGCGCCTGTTCGACCAGTTGCAGCGCAGCACCCCGGCGCAACTGGCCCAACGCCAGGCCTTGCTGGCGCGGCAGATCCACGAAAACGGCGTGACCTACAACGTCTACGCCGACCCCAAGGGCGCCGACCGGCCCTGGGAGCTGGACCTGCTGCCCCACGTGATCGCCGCCGAAGAGTGGCCGCAACTGAGTGCCGGCATCGCCCAGCGTGCGCGCCTGCTCAACGCGGTGCTGGCCGACCTCTACGGCCCGCAACGGCTGATAGCCCAAGGGCTGCTGCCGGCTGAACTGGTGTTCGGCCACAACAACTTCCTCTGGCCTTGCCAGGGCATCGCGCCCCCCGATGGCACGTTCCTGCACCTGTATGCCGTGGACCTGGCGCGCACCCCGGACGGCCGCTGGTGGGTCACCGCCGACCGTACCCAGGCCCCGTCCGGCGCCGGTTATGCCCTGGAGAACCGCACCATCGTCTCCCGCGCCTTCCCCGAGTTGTACCGCGACTTGCAGGTGCAGCACCTGGCCGGGTTCTTCCGCACCTTGCAAGAAACCCTGGCGCGCCAGGCTCCCGGCGCCGAGGACGAGCCGCCGTTGGTGGTGCTGCTGACGCCCGGGCGCTTCAATGAGAGTTACTTCGAGCACCTGTACCTGGCGCGCCAACTCGGCTACCCGTTGGTGGAGGGCGGCGACCTGACGGTGCGCGACGCCACGGTGTACCTCAAGACCCTCAATGGCCTGCGCCGGGTCCACGCGATCATGCGGCGCCTGGACGACGACTTCTGCGACCCGCTGGAGCTGCGCACCGACTCGGCCCTGGGCGTGCCGGGGTTGCTCGACGCGGTGCGCCAGGGCCGGGTGCTGGTGGCCAATGCCTTGGGCAGCGGCGTGTTGGAATCTCCGGGGTTATTGGGTTTTTTACCGAAGATCAGCGAATTTCTCTTCGGCGAAGAACTGATCTTGCCGTCCATCGCCACTTGGTGGTGCGGCGAGGCGCCAGTGCTGGCCCAGGCCCTGGAGAAACTGCCAGACCTGCTGATAAAACCGGCGTTCCCGTCCCAGAGCTTCGCCCCGGTGGTGGGCCGCGACCTCAGCACGGCCGAACGCGAAGCCTTGATCGAACGCATGCGAGCGCGGCCCTACGCCTACGTTGCCCAGGAAGTGGCGCAGCTGTCCCAGGCGCCGGTGTGGCAGGCCGATGGCGGCCAGTTGCAACCGCGTGCCATCGGCATGCGCGCCTATGCCGTGGCCAGCGCCGAGGGTTATCGGGTGCTGCCCGGTGGCCTGACCCGGGTGGCGGCGCAGGCCCACGCCCAAGTGGTGTCGATGCAGCGCGGCGGCGCCAGCAAGGACACCTGGGTGCTTGGAGACCGCGCACCCGCCGGCGAGCAATGGAAAACCCAGCGCACCCTGGGCGTGCACGATCTGGTGCGGCGCGACCCCTACCTGCCCTCGCGGGTGGTGGAAAACCTGTTCTGGTTCGGCCGCTACTGCGAGCGCTGCGACGACAGTGCGCGGCTGCTGCGCATCATGCTCACCCGCTACGTGGACGGCGACGACCCCCAGGCCCTGCAAGCGGCAGTCGACCTGGGCGAACGCCTGTTGCTGCTGCCCGACGAGGGCGAACTGCCTGAGCGCTTGCTGGCAGCGATGCTAGGGGACGACTGGGCCTGTAGCCTGCGCGCCAACCTGCAACGCTTGCAGTGGGCGGCCTCGCAGGTGCGCGGCAAGCTCTCGCGGGAGAACTGGCAAGCGCTGGTGGAGTTACAGCGCGAAGCCCTGGAGCTGGAAACCGACGAGCCGGACTTCGGCGAACTGATGGATTTTCTCAACCGTTTGGTGATGTCTCTGGCGGCGCTGTCCGGTTTTGCCTTGGACGACATGACCCGCGACGAAGGCTGGCGGTTTCTGATGATCGGCCGGCGCCTGGAGCGTTTGCAGTTTCTGGGCAACAGCCTGGCGGCGTTCCTGCGCGGCGCCGGGGCGCAAGACCAAGCGGCGCTGGAATGGTTGCTGGAATTGGGCAACAGCAGCATCACCTACCGCTCGCGCTACCTGGCGGTGGCGCAGTTGATCCCGGTACTCGACCTGTTGTTGCTGGACGAACAGAACCCCCACGCGCTGCTATTCCAGCTCAAATTGGTGGCGCGTACCCTCAAACGCCTGAACGACGACTTCGGCGCGCCCCGCGACAGCGTCCTGCCGGGGTTGATCGAACGGCTGGCGCGTTTTGACCTGGGTTGCCTGGAAAACCCGCTGTTCGGTGAAACCAGCGTGCGCGCGGCCCTGGACGGCTTGGCCGAACTGCTGCAGAGCATCGCCGACGCCAGCGGCCAGGTGTCCGATCGCCTGGCCTTGCGCCACTTTGCCCACGTCGATGATGTCAGCCAGCAAACGGTGTCCGTGTGATGAGCGCCCACTACCAGATCCTCCACGACACCCACTACCGCTACGACAGCCCGGTGTCGTTGGCCCAGCAACTGGCTCACCTGTGGCCCCGTGAATGCCCGTGGCAGCGCTGCACCGAGCAGCAATTGCAGGTGAGCCCGCCACCCTCGACGCGCCGCGATGAGCTGGACGTGTTCGGCAACCCCTTGACGCGCCTGGCGTTCGAGCGGCCCCACGATGAGTTGCAGGTCAGTGCGCGGCTCAGCGTCGAGGTGCTGGCGCGGGCGGCGCTGGACTTCAACCAATCGCCGCCCTGGGAGCAGGTTCGCGACGGCCTCGCCTACAGCGGGCGCCCCCTCGCCGCGCCGGCGTTGCAGGCCTGCCGCTACCGGTTCGAGTCGCCTTATGTGCACCTCAAGCGCAGCTTCGTCGAGTTCTCGGCCAGTTGCTTCGCGCCGGGGCGCCCGCTGTTGCTGGGGGGGCGGGCATTGATGGAAAAGATTTTTTGCGAGTTCACCTTCGACGCCGAAGCGACCCAGGTGGCGACGCCCCTGGTGGAGGTGTTGGAGCGGCGGCGCGGGGTGTGCCAGGACTTCGCCCACCTGATGCTGGCGTGCCTGCGTTCGCGGGGACTGGCGGCGCGCTACGTCAGCGGTTACCTGCTGACCCAGCCACCGCCCGGCCAGCCACGGCTGATCGGCGCCGATGCGTCCCATGCGTGGGTGTCGGTGTATTGCCCGCAACTGGGCTGGGTGGATTTCGACCCGACCAACAACGTGCAACCGGCGCTGGAACACATCACCCTGGCCTGGGGCCGGGATTTTTCCGATGTGTCGCCGTTGCGTGGGGTCATTCTGGGGGGCGGCAACCACGACCCGGAGGTGCGGGTGACCGTGATGCCAGTGCCGTAAGTAGCAAGTGGGCTAGCCCGCGCGGGAGGCGAGGCGCCCCTAAAGCACTCGTTCAAGTTACGCAGTTACATCGTTGTTGTCGGTTTTTGGGCTGCTACGCACCCCGGGGCGGGCGAACCCGCTTCCTACCTACGGGAGCGGGGTTTCTTCTGTGTCGGCGTCGGGGGCATCCACTTCACCCTCGGCATCCGGGTTCAGGGCGGCGGCCTCTTCATCGGCGGCGGCTTTCTTGCGTTGTAGCTTTTCCTCTTTCTTCTGCTCTTTGGCCAGGTCTCGCTGACGTTTGGCGAAGGAGTAATTAGGTTTTGCCATGGGCGATCCTCTGGGGTCGAAGGTGAGGTTGAGCGGCGCGTATTCTGCCCGTAAACGAGGCACAAGGGTTAGCCGGGTTTTTGTCCGGCCCACTTTGGCAGTGCCACCGGTTGCCAGGCATCCAGCGCATCGAGCAGGGTGGCCGGCGATTCGCCGTCCTGCAGCATGGCACGGTGCTGCTCGCGCACGAAGCCTTCGCCGACGACGTGATCGAAAAAAACGATGAGTTTCTTGTAGAAACCGTTCCCTTGCCGCAGCCCCAGGGTTTTGCCGTGGTCGCCGAGCGGGCCCTGTGCTGCACCCCCAACCGGCGTGAGCGAAGTGCCTGACGTTCGGGGCGTGAGCGCCTTAGCCGTGGCGTGACGGCGTTTCACAGGTGCCGCTGGCGCCACAGGCGTAGGCGGCGAGCAAACTGCATAACAGGCTATTGAGGGGCATCACAAGCGCTCCAGAGAGGAAGGAAAGGCCCGATTGTGGGCGCCTGCAGTACTAATGGCCGTTTGATTGTGTGTATCGCTGCCATAGCCCGAAAGTTGTAGACCGCTCGTTGATACAGGTCATAGGAACTTTTTGCTATTTAAGGCAATCTGGGGTGATAAGCGTTTTCGTTAACCCTGCCTTGGAGATTCACCATGTTTGCAAAACTCGTTGCGGTTTCCCTGCTGACACTGGCCAGCGGCCAATTGTTGGCTGCAGAGTGCAAGGTCACTGTCGATTCCACCGACCAGATGTCCTTCAACACCAAGGAAATCACCATCGACAAGAGCTGCAAGACCTTCACCGTGGAACTGACCCACTCCGGTGCCTTGCCGAAAAACGTCATGGGCCACAACCTGGTCGTGACCAAGACTGCTGACATGGCAGGCGTTGCCACCGACGGCATGAGCGCCGGCCTGGACAAGAACTACCTGAAGGAAGGCGATGCTCGTGTGATCGCGCACACCAAGATCATCGGTGCTGGCGAGACAGACTCGCTGACCATCGACGTGTCGAAACTGACCGATGCGGGCGGTTACTCGTTCTTCTGCTCGTTCCCAGGCCACAACTCGATGATGAAAGGCGCCATTGTCCTGAAGTGATTCAGGCCCCGGCTGCAAAAAAAACGCCCTCAGGGGCTAATGCCAGTCAGTTAAGCTGACTGGCATTTTTATTTCTGATCGGATACTCCGGGGGTATCAAGCCTGATGGCCAGGGCTAAACGCATTCCTCTCGTCTAATTTGCAGCAGCCAAAGTTCAAGCGAGAGGGCTCAACTGATCGGCATTAGCCCGCATTCTGCTGATGAGCAAGCAGCGCTAAAGCGTTGCCTGAAACGGTTCCTCGCAGACAACACGTTCGGCTTCGGGATCACTAATGACCAGGTGTCGCACTCAGGCTTCGGGCGCTCTTGATTGTGAGCCGTGTTCTTCATAGGCAGCGGCAGCAGCTCTGGCGAATGCTACATATTCGTTTTGTTGACGCTTATCCTCTTCATCGAAATCGGGGTACTCGCCTACATTCATGGGGGCTGTTCGTTGATAGGGATCATTGATCGGGATTTGGCACTCGGCTTCAACTTCACTCGGCCAGCGAGGTTCGCGACAAGTGCTTAAGGCAAGCCAACGAAAAAAACCATACAGCATGCTGAATAAGAACATCTTTATAGACTGATAGCCGTCAAACCAACTAATAACCAGCAACATACAATTGCGAAAGGTCGGCCGAGTCGAGATCGATAAGGCAAGGGGTGGATAAGGCAAGGCCGCTGGTGATTCTTCCATATACAAGCGAAGCGCTTCCCAGTGCTGCAGGATTCCTGCATGGCTTTCACAATACTGGCCGACGGCGAAGGTATAACGCACGATACCGTCGTCATCCAGCACATGACCGCGCAGCTCATAAATATAATGCCCCACATCACGACCCCGCCCGACACACCAATGGACCTTATCCCAATCCAGGGTCATGACACCGTTCTTTTTATTGTGCCGAAAGAGGTAGACCTTGCGATTTATTCGATTGAAGCGAATGGGGTAATGGGTATAACAGAAAAAGTCTTTTGCTAGAGCAAAAAAAAATATCGCAACTACTAACAGAAGACATAACATAGTGGCATACCAGCCTGCAATTATATGAGCTAGCGAAGCAATACTTTCACCTTGGGGAGGGGTATATATTTTCGAGCCAAACAAAATCAAAAAATACACCCAAATCGCAGCCGCTGGCACGCCCCCCAAAGCGGCCCATCCACGTTGAAAAAACCAACGCTCAATACACTCAACAAATACACTATTAATCTTAATTAGCCCGCTATCTATTGGCGGCAGGCTGATCGAATCTTTTACATCAAGCCTGCCTTCAAACTCACTCCTACTCAGCGGCCTATTAATTTTATAGCGGGTCAACCAACCATCGTAGGCTCGCGTATATTTACTCACAGGTCACCTTCCACGCTCAGACCCAACAACTCATTCCACGCCTTATCTTGTTCAGTAAAAGATGCAAAAGGGATTGACTCGTTATTACCAAACGGCGTTCTGTCTAGCCATTGTTCTATTTTATTATCGCGCAGCAAGTTGATAATCCAATCTCCTAGCAATGACAACCCAGCGATCGTTAAAAGAAGAAAAATACCAACACCAAAAGTCATAAAGTTAAACAATAATGCGAGTGATGCCACCGTACCTAAAGAGGCGGTACTTAAACGTAAAATAAAAACAGGATAGTCACTCTTAGCTATTGCTTCAGATGCACTTATCCCATCCACCACAGCCGTGAGCAGACCTCCAACCACACTCAGCCCCTTCGCAATACCCCCCAGCCCACCCAAAGACCTAACTATTTTCTCCACCGTCGATCCAAACGGCCTAGCCAACCGACTCCCCACCTCCGGATACCGCTTCAACACCCGGTCCGCCATGTCCACCCCGGCCCCCGTCAAACTAAAGGCCGCCGCCGTCAAGTTGATGCCCGATTTAACCGTCACGCCCTCTTTCTCCATCAACTCCATCGCCATGTAGCCGTTCCATCCATCCAATATTCCGCCCACGACGCTGACCCCCACCTCCATGTTCGCCAATCTTGGCAAGGTCAAATGACGGTCGGTGATGACCTTCCTTAGTTGGTCTTGGGTCAGTAATACCGTGCTGCCTTCCTTGATTTTGCCGCGGTGGTCGAGGCTTAAGGTTTTGCCCACGTCGGCGTCGTACATCAGGTTCCAGGTGAAGGTCTTTTTCTGCCGGGCGTTTTTTTGGCCGGTGGCTTTGCGGGTGCCCGGTTGTTGGTCCAGTTGTTTGAGTTCTTGGCTGATTTTGTCCTGCAAGGCTTTACGGTCGATGCCCGGCTGCAATAAGGCGATCTTTTCGCTGATGATGTGTGCCATTTGCCCGTCGGATGCGATGGTCGAGAGCGACACGATCTGTTTACCCGACAGGGCTTCGAGCAGGCCGACCATCCGGTAACGCACGCTCAGGTCGTAAGCCCCCGAGGCCCCGGCCTTCAAGGGTTTGCCCAGGCTGCTGACCACCGCCCCGGATATCTGGTGCGTGAGCCGGGCAACGCGGGCCAGGCCGCCGCCGAGGAGGCCTTGGTCATAGTGATCCAGCACCAGGCCGAAGGCGTTGAGCACGTTGCGCAGGGCGTAGGGGTTGGCCGCCCCGATCGCGGGGGGCGCGGCGTCTTCCAGGGCTCGGGCGACCTGGTCGTTGTTCAGCACCAGGGCGCGCAGGGTCAGGTTGTCGGGGTCGTCGTAGCGGCCGCGCAGGTCTTCCAGCAGTTTGTCGATAATCAGTTGATGGCCCGTCAACCCGGTCAGGCACGCGCTCACCTGGTCGGTAAAACACAGGCCACTGTCCCATTCCCCGCTGTCGTGGTTGCTGCCCAGGTGCTGGCGCAACTGAGCGCTCCAGAACCAGCCGACAAAGGCTTGGACCAGCGGCGTGAGGGTCGCTTGCATGAACTGTTCAAGTGCTGCGTGGGACTGTTCCTCGAAGGCAAGGCGCTCGGTTTCGCGGTAGTTGTCGGTGTAACGGGCCCAGGCATCGGCGCGCACCTGTTGCTCTTGCTCGGCGGACAGAGCCTCGTCCTCGTCCTGCGGGAAGTACAGGAGGCTGTCCATTTGGTGGGTGTGGCGCGCGAGTTTCTGCACGGTTAACGCACGGGCCAGCGCATCCTCTTCAAGCATGTGGCGCAGCCCCTGGATGGCGCTGGAGGTGGACTTTTTCCAGTGACGCTCCTCGTTGCTTTCATAACGCTCGACCTGGCCGTGGATCAAGCCGTTGAGTTCCAAGGCGATGCCCACCGGGTCCATCAGCGCCACCATGGCGGCTGGCACACCTTGGCTTGAGGCCAGGGCACTGGCCAAAAACGGCTCAAGGTCGTCGTGACCGCTCTGAAAAACCTGGGGCGAATCGCTCAACGCCCCGTCTCCCGGGGCCGGCAGCTGATACTCGGCCACGCACTCGTGGGCCGTGGCCAAACCGGCCAAGTGCGCCTGCTGCCCCTGGCTGTTGGACCACGCCCCGATATCGATGCAGCGCATATGGCGTTCCCGGCAAGCCTGCTGCCGGTGGCGCTCCAGCACCCGTGCTGTCCAGGCTACGTCGCTGAAACCCAGCCAGATTTTTGTGGAGCGAGTCGCATCAGGAATCATCACGCAGCGCGAGGACGCCGACTTGGCCATGCGTTTACAAGGCACAGCGCCTTCGAGGTTGGGCGGGGTTTTGTCGTGGATGTCGTACTCAAACAGGTAGGCATCGGTGGTCACTACGTAGGCCTTCCACTCGCCGCGCCTTTCATTGAACACATACAGGTAACCGCCGCGCAGGAGGCGCAGGGTGTAGTGGGCGCTGTCGCCGGGCAACGGCACCTGCTCCAGGCCCTGACCGAAAGGCGCCTGCAAGGGCGGAGCACTGAGCGGGGTCGGGCGGGCCACGGCGTAGCGCAGCGGCAAGAGCGCCAAGCCTTTTTGGTCACAGATGGAGCAGATTTTCGAGGGGTCGCATTGGCTCACAGAGCCTCCTTGGGCGCTGTGCTGGCCCAGTGCTCGTCAGCGCCGGGGTTGGCGCGCACGCGAGCGCAGAGGGTAAGGACTGGGCCTCCCGAGCCGATGTCGGACAAATCCTTTTTTCAGGACGGCTGCTTCTTGATTCTTGGGTGGGGTTGGGTGGGGCCTAAACCGGATAAGGGCAGGCTTTTGGGCGAATCAGCATAGGAATGAATGCTAAAAGCCCATTGGATTGACGGTTTCGTCGGAGCGAGACGAAAAAAAATCCGATGCCAGTGCAGGCATCGGATTTTTATTTTTTGCGGCCATAGGTCAAGCGGGAGGGCTTAACTGACGGGCATTACCCCGAGGGGCGTTTTTTTGTGGGCGGTGTTCTTGCGGATGGAGCCCTGTGGAGTGGGAGCAAGCTCGCTGCCACTCCACAGGTGCGGTTGCCGCTCAGTTCAAGGCGCGAACGGCATGACGCGTTTGTGGTGGGTCTTGCGGTAGGTGTCGCAGATGATCTTGAACGCCTCTTCGCGCACCGGTTGGCCATGCAGGAAGGCGTCGATTTCGCTGTAGGTCACGCCGTGGGAGGCTTCGTCCGGTTTGCCGGGGGAGAGGTCTTCAAGGTCGGCGGTGGGGATTTTTTCTACCAGTGACTCCGGCGCGCCGAACTGCCGGGCGATGGCCCGCACCTGGTTTTTCACCAGGCCGCTCAAGGGCGCGAGGTCGCACGCGCCGTCGCCGAACTTGGTGAAGAAGCCCATCACCGCCTCGGCCGCGTGGTCGGTGCCGATTACCAGGCCTTGGGCGGCGCCGGCGATGGTGTATTGGGCGACCATGCGCATACGGGCCTTGGTGTTGCCCAGCACGAAGTCCACCGACACCGCGTGCTTACCCTCGAAGGCGCTCACTTCTTTGGCCAGGGCCTTGACCGCCGGGCCGATGTTGACGGTGTGGCGCTCGTCGGGGGCGATGAAGTCCACCGCAGCCTGGGCGTCGTGTTCGTCGAACTGGGTTTCGTAGGGCAGGCGCACCGCGATGAAGCGGTAGTTCAGGTCGCCCGTCTGCTCGCGCAGTTGCTCGACTGCGCGCTGGGCCAGCAGGCCGGCGGTCAGCGAATCGACACCGCCGCTGATGCCCAGCACCAGGGTCTTGAGCCCGGCATTGGTCAGGCAGCTCTGGATAAAGGCGATGCGCCGCGCGATCTCCGCCTCCAGGGCGGCGTGGTCGGCAAACGGCGGCTGGACGTTGAGCTGTTCAGCAATGTCGCGCTGTACGGCTTGCATGATGGACTCCTTGCGAAGGGGTGCTTATTGGGCAGGTACTTTGAACACGTGGCGCAAGTAAGCGACGAAGTTGGGGTCGGTGCAATGGGTCTTGCCCGCTTCATCGGAGATCTTGGCGACGGGCTGGCCATTACAGGCGGTCATTTTAAGCACGATGCTCATCGGTTCGACACCCGGGATGTCACAGGTCAGGTGGGTGCCGATGCCGAAGCTGACGTTGATCCGCCCGTGCAACGCGCGAAAAATCTCCAGGGCCTTGGGCAGCGTCAGGCTGTCGGAGAACACTAGGGTTTTGCTCAGTGGGTCGATGCCCAGCGTGTGGTAGTGGGCGATGGCCTTTTCGCCCCAGCGCACCGGGTCGCCGGAGTCGTGGCGCAAACCGTCGAAGAGCTTGGCGAAGAACAGGTCGAAATCCCCCAGGAAGGCATCGGTGGTGATGCAGTCGGTCAGGGCGATACCCAGCAGGCCGCGGTACTCGCGCACCCAACAATCGAGGGCGGCGATCTGGCTGTCGATCAGCCGTGGGCCCAGTTGCTGGTGGGCCATGATCCATTCGTGGGCCATGGTACCCAAGGGCTTCATGTCCAGTTCGCGGGACAGGTGCACGTTGCTGGTGCCGACAAAACGCCCGGGGAAGTCGTGCTTGAGCACGTTCACCACTTCCTCTTGCACGCGGTACGAAAAGCGCCGGCGCGTGCCGAAATCCGCCACCTGCAATTGCGCCAGCTCTTCGCTGGAGGCGTTGGCGGTGAGCCAGTCGAACTTGCGGTAGAGCTGCTCGCGCACCTGCTCCAGCTCGATGCCGGGGTAGCGATGGCGGTTGCGCACCTCGCTGACCATCGCCAGCAACGGCACCTCGAACAGAATCACATGCAGCCACGGGCCGCGCAGGCGGATGAACAACTCGCCGTTCTCGATGCCAGTGTGCACGTAGCGCAGGTTGAAGCGGAACAGGCCCAGAAAGCGCAGGAAATCCGGCTTGAGGAAGCGGATGTGCTCCAGAAACGACAGTTGATCGGCACTCAGGCTTAGCTCGGCCAGGCGTTCGATCTGCACGCGGATCTCGGCCAGGTACGGGCGCAGGTCCTCGCTGTTGCGGCAGCGGAACTCCCACTCCACCTCGACATTGGGGTAGTTGTGCAGCACCGCCTGCATCATGGTCAGTTTGTAGAAGTCGGTGTCGAGCAGGTTCTGCACGATGCGATCGGCAAAGACACTCTCACCCATAACGTGGTTCTCCCTACACAGCGCGGTGGCTAAAAACGCTTAGTGGCGCACAGAGCCAGGGGCCTTTGCCAGCGTTATTTGGTCGTTGTAGCACGCGGGCTTGCTACAACAGCGGCAGCACCGGGAGTTGTTCGTGCATCCATTGCACGAACTCGCGCACCTTGGGCACTTGCGCGGCGTGTTCCGGGTAGGCCAGGTAGTAGGCGTCGCGGCTGGGCATGGCGTGGGGCCAGGCGATGACCAGTTTGCCTTCGGCCAGCTCTTCTTCCACCAGGAACCGTGGCAGCAGGGCCACGCCGCACCCGACCTGGGCGGCGCGGATGCACATATAGAACGTCTCGAAACGCGGGCCGTGGTAGCTGTGCTCGGTGTGATGACCCTGGCTGTCGAACCAGTCGTGCCAGGCCTGGGGCCGCGAGGCGTTTTGCAGCAGCACCAGTTCGCTCAGTTGGGTGGGGTCGGTGTAGGGCACGGCCGGCAGGCTGCCTGGGGCGCACACCGGCACCAGTTCTTCGCCGAACAGCTTCAGGCATTCGCTGCCGGGCCGCGAGCCCTGGCCAAAGTAGAACGCCAGGTCGCTGCGCCCTTGCAGCAGATCGTCGGCCTCCTGCTCGTTGCACAGGTCCAGGTGGATATGCGGGTGGCGCAGGCGCCAGCCCTTGAGGCGCGGCACCAGCCAGCGGGCGCCGAAGGTCGAGGGTGTGGACACCCGCAGCACCTCGGTTTCGCCGCCGTAGGAGCGCAGGTAATGGGTCGACATCTCGACCTGGGCGAGGATCTTGCGCACTTCCACCAGGTACAGGTCGCCTGCCGGGGTCATTTGCAGGCGCCGCCGCACCCGCAGAAACAGCAGGTGCTGCAACAGCTCTTCGAGTTGCGCCACCTGTTTGCTGACGGCGCTCTGGGTCAGGTTCAGCTCTTCGGCAGCGCGGGTGAAGCTCAGGTGGCGGGTCACGGCCTCGAAGCACTGCAACGCGGTGATCGAGGGCAGGTAGCGTTTGTTGAGCATGGCCGGGTCCTTGTTCTTGTTATCTGCCGCGAGCCAACCGCAGCATGAATAAACGGAATGATATCTCGCCTAAAGGTCGTTTGTTGGCAACTCTCGGGCCAGCTACAACTACAGGCCTGAGGCGCCGTTGCGTAAGGGCGCGAACCCATTGTCTTTTTGCTCGAGGAATACCCCATGGTTGCCGCATTGCTTGATCGTCTAGGTGTGGACCCGGCCCTGTACCGGCACGGCAAACAGGTGGTGCATTCGCCCATCGACGGCAGCGCCATCGGTGCCGTGGACTGGCAGGGCGCCGCGCAGGTCGAGCAGCAGGTCAGTCGCGCCGAGCATGCTTTCGAGTTGTGGCGCAACGTGCCGGCGCCCCGGCGCGGCGAATTGGTGCGCCAACTGGGCGACATCCTGCGTGAGTACAAGGCCGACCTCGGCGAGTTGGTGTCGTGGGAGGCGGGCAAGATCACCCAGGAAGGCCTGGGGGAAGTGCAGGAAATGATCGACATCTGCGACTTCGCCGTGGGCCTGTCGCGCCAGTTGTACGGTTTGACCATCGCCTCCGAACGCCCCGGCCACCACATGCGTGAAACCTGGCACCCGCTGGGGGTGATCGGGGTTATCAGCGCCTTTAACTTCCCGGTCGCGGTCTGGGCCTGGAATGCCACGCTGGCGCTGGTGTGCGGCAACCCGGTGATCTGGAAACCCTCGGAAAAAACCCCGCTTACCGCCCTGGCCTGCCAGGCGCTGTTCGAGCGGGTGTTGAAGAACTTCAGCGATGCGCCGCCGTACCTGAGCCAAGTGATTATCGGTGGCCGCGATGCCGGCCAAGCCCTGGTGGACGACCCGCGCGTGGCCCTGATTAGCGCCACCGGCAGCACCCGCATGGGCCGCGAAGTGGCGCCGAAAGTCGCCGCGCGTTTTGCCCGCAGCATCCTTGAACTGGGCGGCAACAACGCCATGATCCTGGCCCCCAGCGCCGACCTCGACATGGCCGTGCGCGCCATCTTGTTCAGCGCCGTGGGCACCGCCGGGCAGCGCTGTACCACATTGCGCCGCTTGATCGCCCACGAGTCGGTGAAGGCCGAGATCGTCAGCCGCCTCAAGGCCGCCTACGCCAAGGTGCGCATCGGCCACCCGCTGGAGGGCAACCTGGTGGGGCCGCTGATCGACAAGCACAGTTTCGACACCATGCAGGACGCCCTCGAACAGGCCTTGAGCGAAGGCGGCCGGGTGACCGGCGGCGAGCGCCAGTTGCAGGCGCAGTTCCCCGATGCCTATTACGTGTCGCCAGCCATCGTCGAGATGCCCGAGCAAAGCGACGTGGTGTGCAGCGAGACCTTCGCGCCGATCCTCTATGTGGTCGGCTACAGCGAGTTTGCCGAGGCGCTGCGCCTGAACAACGCCGTGCCCCAGGGCCTGTCGTCGTGCATTTTCACCACCGATGTGCGCGAGGCCGAGCAGTTCATGTCGGCGGTGGGCAGCGACTGCGGCATCGCCAACGTCAACATCGGCCCCAGCGGCGCGGAAATCGGCGGCGCCTTTGGCGGCGAGAAGGAAACCGGCGGCGGCCGCGAATCGGGCTCCGACGCCTGGCGCGGCTACATGCGCCGCCAGACCAACACGGTGAACTACTCCCTGGAACTGCCGCTGGCGCAGGGGATTACCTTCGATTGAGTTGGGTCGGCACCTTTTCCCCTGTGGGAGCGAGCCTGCTCGCGATTGCGGTGATTGAGTCGCCCAATCCGTCAACGGGCAGGCAGCGATCGCGAGCAGGCTCGCTCCCACAGTGAAAGGGTGTGCGGGTTGGGTTTCATTTTCGGAGTCCGGCAATGCCTTTACGCGAAGAATGCCTGTGGGAAACCCTGACCCCGCAACGCCCCGACCGGGCGGCGCTGGCAGGTGAAGTGACGGTGGATGTCTGCGTGATCGGCGCAGGCTTTACCGGGTTGTCGGCGGCGGTGCACTTGCTGGAGCAGGGCAAGCGCGTCTGCGTGCTGGAGGCCCATCGCGCCGGGCATGGTGGCTCGGGGCGCAATGTGGGGCTGGTTAACGCCGGCATGTGGATTGCCCCGGACGAAATCGAGGCCGGGTTTGGCGAGGCGGTGGGCAGCCAACTCAACCGCATGCTCGGCGCTGCGCCGGCGCTGGTGTTCAGCCTGATCGACAAGTACGCCATCGACTGCCAGTTGCGCCGCGAAGGCACCCTGCACATGGCCCACAACGCCCGGGGCGAAGCCGACCTGCGCAGCCGCCAAGCCCAGTGGCAACGCCGCGGCGCCCCGGTGGAGTTGCTCACCGGCGCCGCGTGCGCCGAGGCCACCGGCACCGAGCGCATCGCCGCCGCGCTGCTCGACCGCCGCGCCGGCACCCTCAACCCCATGGCCTACACCAGTGGTTTGGCCCAGGCCGCGACCGACCTGGGCGGCCAGTTGTTCGACCATTCGCCGGTCATCGGCCTGGAACGCCAGGGCCAGCGCTGGGCGGTGCAGACTGCCCACGGTGCGGTGCTGGCCGAACAGGTGGTGATCGCGTCCAACGCCTACACAGAGGGCGATTGGACCGAACTGCGGCGCAATTTCTTCCCCGGTTACTACTACCAGGTCGCTTCCAAGCCCCTGACCGAAGCTGCCGCCCAGCGGATCCTGCCGGGCGGGCAGGGCTCCTGGGACACCCGCCAAGTGCTCAGCAGCATCCGCCGCGACCGCGACGGGCGCCTGTTGCTCGGCAGCCTGGGCAACGGCAACCAGAAACCGGCGTGGTTCCTCAAGGCCTGGGCCGACCGGGTGCAGCAGCACTACTTCCCCTACCTGAAAAAAGTTGAGTGGGAATGCACTTGGACGGGCTGCATCTCGTTCACCCCCGACCACCTCATGCGCCTGTTCGAGCCCGCGCCGGGCCTGGTGGCCGTCACCGGTTACAACGGCCGCGGCGTGACCACCGGCACTGTGGTCGGCAAGGCCTTTGCCGACTACCTGTGCCACGGCGATGCCAAGGCCCTGCCCATTCCCTTCGTGCCGATGAAACCCCTGGTGGGCCCGGGCTTGCGCAGTTGCCTGTACGAGGCCGGGTTTTCGCTGTACCACGCCGGGCAGTGCCTGCGGGTGGTGATCTGACCCCGCTGTGGCGCTAGCAAGCGGGCTCGCCCGCTTGCGAAGGCTTCACTGTCGAGCGGGATAGGCCTCGTTTCCTACAGTAAAAAGAGGCGATTAACCCGTAAGTGCGGCGCTTTTCAGCGCAGCGACTAGCCTGTAGTGGTGCGCGTTGTAGCACTACTGCACCAGCAGTGTGCACTTCGGTGACGCAGGCTGTTACAGGCGGGTTGCACGTTGTTTAACGTCGCGGTTGCAATGATGGCGCGTTGCGGTTGCGCCTTCTGAAAAAAATGGTTTTACCTTCCGCGTTCCAGACGGTTGCACGTCCAATGAAATTGGGCCCGAATCCGTCGATAAAACAACGGTGCAGCGACTTTTCCAAGAATAAAAAACCGATGGCACGGCGCTTGCTCTGCGCAATGAGTGAAGAAGTAAAGTCGCAGTGCCAACTTAAAACCATGGAGCACCACCTCATGTCCCAGACGTTTTACAAGAAAGGCTTTTTGGCCCTCGCAGTCGCTGCTGCGTTGGGCGTTTCTGCGTTTGCTCAGGCCGACCTCAAGATCGGTGTAGCGGGACCCATGACCGGCGCCAACGCGGCCTTTGGCGAGCAATACATGAAAGGCGCCCAAGCGGCGGCCGATGCCATCAACGCGGGGGGCGGCGTCAACGGCGAGAAGATCGTCCTGGTCAAGGGCGATGACGCGTGCGAACCCAAGCAGGCCGTAGCCGTGGCCAACCGCTTGGCCGACCAGGACAAAGTCGCGGGCGTGGTCGGGCACTTCTGCTCTTCTTCCACCATCCCGGCCTCTGAGGTGTACGACGAGGCGGGCATCATCGCCATCACCCCCGGCTCCACCAACCCGCAGGTTACCGAGCGCGGCTTGAGTGCGATGTTCCGCATGTGCGGGCGCGACGACCAGCAGGGCATCGTGGCTGGCGACTACATCGTCGACGTGCTCAAGGGCAAGAAAGTTGTGGTACTGCACGACAAGGACACCTACGGCCAAGGCCTGGCCGACGCCACCAAGGCCCAGTTGATGAAGCGCGGCGTCGAGCCCGTGTTGTACGAAGGCCTGACCCGTGGCGAGAAAGACTTCAGCGCCGTGGTCACCAAGATCCGCGCCGCCGGTGCCGATATCGTCTACTTCGGCGGCCTGCACCCCGAGGCCGGCCCGCTGGTACGGCAGATGCGCGAGCAGGGCCTCAAGGACGTCAAGTTCATGTCCGATGACGGCATCGTCACCGACGAGTTGGTCACCACCGCCGGCGGCCCGCAGTACGTCGATGGCGTGTACATGACCTTTGGCGCCGACCCACGCATGCTGCCCGACAGCAAGGCCGTGGTAGAGGCTTTCCGCAAGGGCGGCACCGAGCCTGAGGGCTACACCCTGTACGCCTACGCCTCGATCCAGGCCCTGGCCGCCGGCTTCAACGGCGCCAAGTCGAACAAAGGCGAAGACGCCGCCAAATGGCTCAAGGCCAACCCGGTCAAGACCGTCATGGGCGAGAAGACCTGGGACGCCAAGGGCGACCTGAAAGTCTCCGACTATGTGGTCTACCAGTGGGACAAGGACGGCAAATACCACCAGTTGGAAAAACAGAAGTAAGGGCCTACCGGCCGCAAGGCTGGAACCTGAACCTGTGGGAGCGAGCCTGCTCGCGATGACAGATCAACCTTCAGCGGGTCTGTTGGCTGTTGCGCTGCGATCGCGAGCAGGGCTCGCTCCCACGGGGCTGTGTACCTGTATTTTCCTTAAGAAGAACCGCACACCCATCGGTGTGCAGGTTCTCACTGCGTGAGATTGCGTTATGGATGGTATTTTCCTGCAGCAACTGATTAATGGTCTGACCCTCGGGTCCGTCTATGGTCTGATCGCCATCGGCTACACAATGGTCTACGGCATCATTGGCATGATTAACTTCGCCCACGGCGAGGTTTATATGATCTCCGCGTACCTCGCGGCGATCAGTCTGGCTCTGCTGGCTTATTTCGGTATCGAATCCTTCCCGCTGATGATTCTCGGCACCCTGGTGTTCACGGTCGTGGTGACCGGTGTATACGGCTGGGTCATCGAACGCGTCGCCTACAAACCCCTGCGCAACTCCACTCGCCTGGCGCCGCTCATCAGCGCCATCGGCATTTCGCTGATCCTGCAAAACTATGCGCAAATCAGCCAGGGCGCCCGCCAACAGGGCGTACCGACACTGCTCGAAGGCGCCATGCGCGTCGATATCGGCACCGGTTTTGTGCAACTGACCTACACCAAGATCTTCATCCTCGTGGCGGCTTTCGCCGGCATGGCGCTGCTGACCTACATCATCAAGTACACGCGCCTGGGCCGTATGTGCCGGGCCACCCAGCAAGACCGCAAGATGGCCTCGATCCTGGGCATCAACACCGACCGGGTGATTTCCTACGTGTTCGTCATCGGCGCCGCCATGGCCGCGCTGGCCGGGGTGCTGATTACCATGAACTACGGCACGTTCGACTTCTATGCCGGGTTCATCATCGGCATCAAGGCGTTCACCGCCGCGGTGCTCGGCGGCATCGGCTCGCTGCCGGGGGCGATGCTGGGCGGCATCATCCTTGGCATCTCTGAGTCGCTGTTCTCCGGGCTCATCAACTCCGACTACAAAGACGTGTTCAGCTTCTCGCTGCTGGTGCTGATCCTGATCTTCCGTCCCCAAGGCCTGCTGGGTCGCCCACTCGTGGCGAAGGTGTAAGTATGTCTGCTGCCAATAAACCAATGGATGTGAAAAAGAGCGTCATCGACGCTGTGCTCGCGGGGCTGATCTCGCTGATCGTATTCGGGCCGATAGTCGGGGTGGTACTCGACGGCTACACCTTCAACCTGCAACCGGCCCGCGTCGGCTGGTTGGTGGCAATCGTGATGGTAGGGCGTTTCGCCCTGAGCCTGTTCCTCCAGACCCCGCGTGGCCTGAAGGTGCTCGACGGCTTTGAAAGCACCGGCTCCGGGGTGCACGTGCTGGCGCCGGACTACAAGTCACGCCTGCGCTGGATCATCCCGGCGCTGATCGTGATCGCCATCGTGTTCCCCTTTTTCGCCAACAAATACGTGCTCACCGTGGTCATCCTCGGCCTGATCTACGTGCTGCTGGGCCTGGGCTTGAACATAGTGGTGGGCCTGGCTGGGCTGCTGGACCTGGGTTACGTGGCCTTCTACGCCATCGGTGCCTATGGCCTGGCGTTGGGCTATCAATACTTGGGCCTGGGCTTCTGGACGGTGCTGCCGCTGGCGGCCATCGCCGCGGCGATGGCCGGGTGCATCCTCGGGTTCCCGGTGTTGCGCATGCACGGCGACTACCTGGCCATCGTGACCCTGGGTTTTGGCGAAATCATTCGCCTGGTGCTCAACAACTGGCTGTCGTTCACCGGCGGGCCCAATGGCATGCCGGTGCCTTCGCCGACCTTCTTCGGCCTGGAGTTCGGGCGCCGGGCCAAGGACGGCGGGGTGCCGTTCCATGAGTTTTTCGGCACGGCCTACAACCCCAACCTGAAGTTCCTGTTCATCTACATCGTGCTGTTCATCACCGTGCTGCTGGTGCTCTACATCAAGCATCGGCTGACCCGCATGCCGGTGGGCCGCGCCTGGGAGGCCCTGCGCGAAGATGAAATCGCCTGCCGCTCCATGGGCCTGAACCACGTGCTGGTCAAGCTCTCGGCCTTCACCATCGGCGCGTCCACGGCGGGCCTGGCCGGGGTGTTCTTTGCCAGCTACCAGGGCTTCGTCAACCCGTCCTCGTTCACCTTCTTCGAGTCGGCGCTGATCCTCGCCATCGTGGTGCTGGGCGGCATGGGCTCGACGGTGGGCGTGGTGATCGCCGCGTTCGTCCTCACCGTGGCGCCGGAGCTGTTGCGCAGCTTCTCCGAATACCGGGTGCTGCTGTTCGGCGTGCTGATGGTGTTGATGATGATCTGGCGCCCCAGGGGCCTGATCCGCATCAGCCGCACCGGGGTCAAACCGCGCAAGGGTGCCATTCACTATGAGAGGGCTGCGCCATGAGTGAAGTCGTCCTTTGTGTGGAAAAACTGATGATGCATTTCGGCGGCATCAAGGCGCTGAGCGACGTCAGCCTGCAAGTCAAACGCAACTCGATCTTCGCCCTGATCGGCCCCAACGGCGCGGGCAAGACCACGGTGTTCAACTGCCTCACCGGGTTCTACAAGGCCTCGGGCGGCAAGATCGAACTCAACGTGCGCGGCCAGCGCACCAACGTCATCCAGTTGCTGGGCGAATCGTTCAAGGCGCGGGATTTCATTTCGCCCGCGTCCTTCGCCAGCCGCCTCTACTACAAAATGTTCGGCGGCACCCACCTGGTGAACCGCGCCGGCCTGGCCCGGACCTTCCAGAACATTCGCTTGTTCAAGGAAATGTCGGTGCTGGAGAACCTCCTGGTGGCCCAGCACATGTGGGTCAACCGCAGCCTGCTGGCGGGCATCCTCAACACCAAGGGCTACCGCAAGGCTGAGAGCGATGCGCTGGATTGCGCGTTCTACTGGCTGGAAGTGGTGGACCTGGTGGACTGCGCCAACCGCTTGGCCGGCGAGCTGTCCTACGGCCAGCAGCGGCGTTTGGAGATCGCCCGGGCCATGTGCACGCGCCCGCAGATCATCTGCCTCGACGAACCGGCCGCCGGCCTCAACCCCCAGGAAACCGAAGCACTGAGCGCGATGATCCGGCTGCTGCGCGACGAGCATGATCTGACCGTGGTGCTGATCGAACACGACATGGGCATGGTGATGAGCATCAGCGACCACATCGTGGTGCTGGACCACGGCAACGTCATCGCCGAGGGCGGCCCTGACGCTATCCGCAACGACCCGAAAGTGATCGCCGCCTACCTGGGCGCGGATGAAGAGGAACTGGTATGAGCCAACCGATCCTCGAACTCAAGGACCTGGACGTGTTCTACGGGCCGATCCAGGCCCTGAAGAAAGTCTCGATGCACATCAACGAAGGGGAAACCGTGAGCCTGATCGGCTCCAACGGCGCGGGCAAATCCACGCTGCTGATGTCGATCTTCGGCCAGCCGCGCGCGGCGAGCGGGCAGATCATCTATGGCGGCGTGGACATTACCCACAAGTCTTCCCACTACATCGCCTCCCACGGCATCGCCCAATCGCCGGAGGGGCGGCGAGTGTTCCCCGACATGACCGTGGAAGAGAACCTGCTGATGGGCACCATCCCCATCGGCGACAAGCACGCCAGCGAAGACATGCAGCGCATGTTCGAGCTGTTCCCCAGGCTCAAGGAGCGCCGCACCCAGCGCGCCATGACCATGTCCGGCGGCGAGCAGCAAATGCTCGCCATTGCCCGGGCGTTGATGAGCCGGCCCAAGCTGTTGCTGCTGGACGAACCGAGCCTGGGGCTGGCGCCCATTGTGGTCAAACAGATCTTCGCCACCCTGCGGGAACTGGCGGCCACCGGCATGACGATCTTCCTCGTCGAGCAAAACGCCAACCACGCCCTCAAGCTCTCGGACCGGGCCTATGTGATGGTCAACGGTGAAATCCGCCTGACCGGCACGGGCCAGGAACTGCTGGTCAACGAAGAAGTGCGCAACGCCTACCTGGGCGGCCACTGATACACCCGCCGCACAACCCGTGGGCGCGAGCCTGCTCGCGATGGCGATCTAAAAACCGCCATCGCCCTGTAGGAGCCTGGCTTGCCAGCGATAGCGATTTCAAGACCGCCGTCGCGGGTAAGCCAAGCCCCTACAACCCCCCTCAAAGCCCTCCCCCCGAAATTGTGGAAAACAAATTCCACCACCTGCCAAAGCGCGGCATAAAGCCGCCGTAATCAGTTGTTTTGTCACAGTTTTGACTTGTCCCCGTTTGCTGTGGAGCGGGCTGTGGGTAACGTGGGAGTAGCTGGCTGCAGGCCACGGTCTGCGTGGCTTTCAGGCGGTTGGTTGTTTTTTGCGCAGCGGTTTTTGCTCGGCCGTGTGGCCGAGTTGTCAACCGTTTTATTGTCGCGGCCAAGGCGCTCTGCGGGGCTGGACAAGCCTGTGGATAAGTCTGTGGTTAAACTCTGGAAAGACCTCGCCAAGCGGCGTAAATGCTGGCCTGGCGCAATGACGTGGTGGGCTGCTTGGCGGCCGCACGTCAGGGGTGGCGGCAGGTGAGGTTTCCCAGGTCAAGTAAAAAAACTCTATTTTTCGACGCAAAGCCTTGTACACAGCGGCTTTGCTGGTTGTGCACTTGCCCCCAAAGACTGTGGACCGGCCTGTGGATAACATGCGCGTACCTGGCTACAGGCCCCGCCGTTACAGGCTTACGAACGATTGATCGTTATTTGTACAGCTCGCGCGTGCCGGGTTGCCGCCAAAGGCCTCGGCGGGCATGCTGCGGGGCGACTTTTTATTCATACACGCCTGACAGGCCCGCGAGGAACACACAATGACCAACACCCTGTTTATTACCGGCGCCACGTCCGGTTTCGGTGAAGCCTGCGCCCGTCGTTTTGCCGAGGCCGGTTGGTCGCTGGTGCTCACCGGGCGCCGCGAAGAGCGCCTCAATGCCCTGTGCGCCGAGTTGTCGGCGCACACCCAGGTGCATGGCCTGGTGCTTGATGTGCGTGACCGTAAAGCCATGGAGGTGGCCATCGCCAGCCTGCCGCCGGCCTTCGCCAAGCTGCGCGCACTTATCAACAACGCCGGCCTGGCCCTGGGCGTGGACCCGGCGCCCACGTGCGACCTGGACGACTGGGACACCATGGTCGACACCAACATCAAAGGCCTGATGTACGCCACCCGTTTGCTGCTGCCCAACCTCATCGCCCACGGCCGCGGCGCCGGGATCATCAACCTGGGCTCGGTGGCCGGCAATTACCCGTACCCCGGCAGCCACGTCTATGGCGCCAGCAAGGCGTTCGTCAAACAGTTCTCCCTCAACCTGCGCTGCGACCTGCAAGGCACGGGCGTGCGGGTCACCAACATTGAGCCGGGCCTGTGCGAGAGCGAGTTCTCCCTGGTGCGCTTTGCCGGCGACCAGGCGCGCTACGACGCCACCTACGCGGGCGCCGAGCCGATCCAGCCGCAGGACATCGCCGAGACGATTTTCTGGGTGCTCAACACCCCGGCTCACATCAACATCAACAGCCTGGAACTGATGCCGGTGAGCCAGAGCTGGAGCGGTTTTGCCATCGACCGTAGCGCCAAGGCCTGAGGCGGCAAATCGGCCAAAACATGGCATAAGGTACACTCGCGCCTCTGAACCCCGCCGCGCCCTGCGGTTTCAAGGTTCCAACAGGAGGCTATGTGAGTAACCGAGGTGAGCAGGCCCTGCTCAAACAATCCACCGTACTGATGTTTGCCGTGGCGATCGCCGGGATCGCCACGGGTTTTATTTCTGGCTCCCAATCCATCCTGTTCGATGGGTTTTTCTCTCTGATCGCCACCTTCATCAAAGTCCTGATGCTGATTACCGCGCGCCTGATCGCCAAGCAAAGCAACGCGCGGTTCCAGTTCGGCTACTGGCACCTGGAGCCCATGGTGCTGCTGATCGAGGGCAGTTTCCTGCTGCTGATCGCCATCTACGCCTTTCTCAACGGGGTGTTCGGCATTATCAATGGCGGGCGCGACATCGAGCTGGGGCTGGTGATCGTCTACGCGGCGGTGTTTAGCCTGGTCGAGTTCGCCTATTTCTTCTACGTGCGCTACCGCAACCGCCGGCTCAAGTCGTCGCTGATCCAGTTCGACAACATCAGTTGGCTGGTGGACGCCATGCTCTCGGTGGGCTTGCTGGTGAGCTTTCTCGCCGCACTGCTGCTCAAGAGCCAGGGCTATGGCCAATGGGCGTTGTACGTTGACCCGGCGATCCTGATCCTGCTGGCCCTGAGCATGCTGGCGCCGGCCTGGAAGATCCTCAAACCGGCCATGCGCGACGTGTTGGGGATCGTCCCCGACCAACTCGACAGCCAGGTGCGCCAGGTAATGGACCAGGCCAAGGCTGCCCATGGCTTCGACGATTACGTGTCTTACGTGCAAAAGCACGGGCGGGCGCGGTTTATCGAGATTCATGTGGTGCTGCCGGCCGACTACCCGATCGCCGCCGTCGCCACCCTCGATGCCTTGCGCGAAGAGATATCCACAGCCCTGGGCAAACCGGATGCGGCGCGCTGGTTGACCATCAGCTTTACCGGCGAGCGTAAGTGGATTGCGTGAGGGCTGTGGCGATAAGCAACGGTGGGAGCGGGCGGCTGCCACAGCGCCAATGGCTCAGCCCAAATATTGCGCCAAGCCGCGATAACAGGTGGCCAGGTGATACGGGGTGGTGGAGGGCATGTCGCGGCGGCTGACGCTGGCGTTGGCATCGAGGCACTCGTACCAGCCGCCGGGGTGCAGGAAGTGTTGCTGCAACGCCTCTAGCTGGCGTTGCAGGCGCGGTTCGCTGGCGGGGCGCAGGGTCAGGGCGCGCAGGTATTCGGCCTGGGCCCAGATGCGCTGGGTGGCGTCGCGCACGCCGCCCTCCAGGTCGAGCATGCCGCTGACGCTGGCGGTGCGGTCATCCACGCCGACCTGCTCGGCGTAGGCGAACGCCCGTTCCAGGGAGGCATGCAGCGGCGTGCCCTTGAGCAGCGGCGAGGAACCGAGCAAAAACAGCCACTCGAACTGATGCCCCGGCTCGAACCAGTTATCCACAGCCCCCAGCGGTTTCTCCATCATCACTCCGTGGCGCGGCTCGACGAACCGCCGCTGCATACCCGCGCACAGTTGCTCCAGGGCCGCTTGCACCTTGGCATCGGGGCGCGCGGCGAGGGTGGCGAGCAAGGCTTCGGCCAGGTGCATCAACGGGTTTTGCAAGGGGCCAGCGGCCAGCGCCGACCAATCGCGTTCGAGTACCGCTTCATACAAGCCGCCGTCGATGGCGAAGCGCTCGGCGACCACTTGCAGCGCCGCGTTGAGCACCGATTCCACCAACGGCTCGCGCACCCGGGCCCAGTAATGGGCGCAGGCGAAAATGATGAAGGCGTGGGTGTAGAGGTCTTTGCGCGTGTCCAGCGGCGCGCCTTGGGCATCGATGCTGTAGAACCAGCCACCGTGCTCGGCGTCGTGGAAGTGGCGCTGCAACGAGCGGAACAGCGCCTCGGCCCGTTCCTCGGCGCCGCTGATGCCGGGTTCGCCGATCAGGCTGGCAAACAGGTACAGCTGCCGCGCACACGCCATGGCCCGATAGCGCTGGGGCGGCAGGGGCTGGTGCTGGGCGTCCAGCGCTTCATAAGGCAGGGCCAATTGCGCGTTCCAGCCCGGGCCTTGCCACAGCGGCACGATCACCCCGCGAAAGTGCTGTTGCACCGTGGCGAACAGGGCGGTCAATTCAGGCTGGCTGGCAGAGCGGGAAGCGTGGGGCATTGGCGGGCGTCGTCACGGCAGGGGTGTTTGCGCGACATGGTAGCAGAGAGCCTTGGCTTGGGAGAGGTGGCCCGGCATCACAGGCAAGGCCCACCTCCCTTGGCAAACACCGCAAGACAACTGTGGGAGCGAGCCTGAACGCGATAGCGCCCTCCAAACCATTGAACATCACCCCGCCAACAACCACACCCCAGTCGCCGCCGACACCGCCCCCGCCAACCGCACCAGCGGCGCGGCCGCCCGTGGCAGCACGCGCACCAGGGCAAACCCGGCGCCATGCAGGGCGCCGGTGGCGGCGACAAAACCGGCGGCATAGCTCCAGGGGCTGGCCATGGCCGGCAGTTCCAGGCCATGGGCCACGCCGTGGAACAGGGCAAACAGCGCCGTGGCCGCCAGCGCCAGGCTCAGGGGCGGGCGCACCGCCAGGGCCACCGCCAGGCCCAGGGCCAGTACCGAGGCGGCGATGCCGCTTTCCAGGGCCGGCAGGTGCAGCCCTGCAAAACCCAGCACGCCGCCCAGCAACATCGTGGCGACAAAGCTGCACGGCAGCGCCCAACGCGCCGCACCCTGTTGCTGCGCCGCCCACAGGCCAACGGCGAGCATGGCCAGCAAGTGGTCGAGGCCGCCGATGGGGTGGCTGATACCGGCGATCAAACCGTTGTCGCCGTGGCCAGGGTGGGCCAGGGCCAGGGCGGGGGTGAGCAGCAGCGCGAGGGCGGCAAGGGTACGGGGCAATGTCATGGATAAGCGTCCTTGTTGGTGTGAATAAGGGTTCAGGCCGCCGTGGTCAGCAGGCCCTGGCGTTCGATAAAGGCAATGATCTCGGGCAGGCCCTGGCCGGTTTTCTGGTTGCTGAACACGAACGGCTTGCCGGCACGCATGCGCTGGGTGTCGCTGTTCATCAGCTCTAGGGACGCGCCCACCAGCGGCGCCAGGTCGATCTTGTTGATAACCAGCAGGTCGGATTTGCAGATCCCCGGCCCGCCCTTGCGCGGCAATTTGTCGCCGGCCGATACGTCGATCACGTAGATCGTCAGGTCCGACAGCTCCGGGCTGAAGGTGGCGGACAAGTTGTCGCCGCCGGATTCCACCAGAATCAGGTCCAGCCCCGGGAAGCGCCGGTTGAGCTGGTCGACGGCTTCAAGGTTGATCGAGGCGTCTTCGCGGATCGCCGTGTGCGGGCAGCCGCCGGTTTCCACGCCAATGATGCGTTCCGGCGCCAGGGCCTGGTTGCGCACCAGGAAATCGGCGTCTTCGCGGGTGTAGATGTCGTTGGTGACCACCGCCAGGTTGTAGCGCTCGCGCAGGGCCAGGCACAGGGCCAGGGTCAGGGCGGTCTTGCCCGAGCCGACCGGGCCACCGATGCCAACGCGCAGGGGTTGTGAGTTCATGGGTTTCTCCTAGGAACGAAACAGACGGCTGTACTGGCGCTCATGGGCCATGCACGCCAAGGACAGGCCAAACGCGGCGCTGCCGTAATGGTGAGGGTCGAGGCGGGCGGCGTGCTCGCGGGCCTGTTGCAGCACCGGCAGCAGTTCGCTGGTCAGGCGCTGGGCGGCTTGCTGGCCCAGGGGCAGGGTTTTCATCAGCACGGCCAATTGGTTTTCCAGCCAACTCCACAGCCAGGCGTCGAGGGCGTCGGCCGGGGTGATGCGCCAGGCCCGCGCCGCCAATGCCCAGCCCAGGGCCAGGTGCGGCTCGTCCTGCTGCTGGAGAAAGGCCCGGGCCGGGGCGTCCAGCTCCGGCAAGCCGTTGAGCAACTGCTGCAACGAGTAGCCCATCTGCCGGCTCTCCTGATGCAATTCGCGGGTTTCGCGGCTGGCCCGGTGCTGTTCGCAGTGGCTGTGCAGCGCGGGCCAGTCGTCGTTGGCGGCGGCGCTGCAATGGGCGAGCAGCAGCGGCGCCTCGAAACGGCTGAGGTTGAGCCGCAACTGATCGCTGAGCCAGCGCTTGGCGCTAGCGGCGTCGTGCACGCGGGCGTTATCCACCGCCATTTCCAGGCCCTGGGAATAGCTGTAGCCACCAATCGGCAACTGCGGGCTGGCCAGGCGCAGCAGGGCCCAGGCCGGGCTCACGGGCGCACGCCGAACTGGTGCAACTTGGGCGCGTAGTTGAAGGCTTCTTCGCCGTGGCGCGAATGATGATGGCCACCGCCATAGGCGCCGTGTTCCGGTGCGAAGGGTGCCTCCAGGGCCTGCACGGTGGCGCCCAGTTGTTCGAGCATGGCCTTGAGCACGTAGTCGTCGAGCAGGCGCAACCAGCCGTCGCCCACTTGCAGGGCCACGTGGCGGTTGCCCAGGTGATAGGCGGCGCGGGTCAGCTCAAACGCGCTGGCGCAGGTGACGTGCAGCAACTGCTCAGGCCGCGCGCGCACCCGCACCACACGGCCGTCCTCGGCGCGCAGGTATTCGCCGTCATACAGCGGCGGCTGGCCGCGCTCCAGGAACAACCCCACGTCCTCACCCTCGGCACTGAAACAGCGCAAGCGGCTTTTGCTGCGCGCCTCGAAGGTGAGGTGCAACTCGGCGGCCCATTCAGGTTGGGCGGCGATCCGTTGGTGAATGACCAGCATCGGCAGGCTTCCGGCTAAAGGCGATGCAGGGGCTAGAGCAAGGGGCTTGCCAATTGCGCTGGGGCGTAGGAAAAGCCTGTCGGGCCGGGTCGGCGCTAGAAAATGGGGCGCAGGGAAGGGTGGAGATTGGTGCGCTGGGCGAAGGCGCGCCCCGTTTTGGGGCGTGCATGATGGGGCCGCGAGCTTTTGTGGGAGTAACGGTCTTACCCCTACCCTTCGTCACCGCCACTGCGTGCCGCCACCGCGAGCAGCGCAAAACAGATCACGCCCACACTGTGGGAGCGGGCCTTGCCCGCGATGAGGCTGGGACAGGCGACGCACTTCTGGCACTTGGAATGCTGTCATCGCGAGCGGGCTCGCTCCCACAGAGGAAAATGAAAATCCCACCCGCACTACAGTTCAACTGTGGGGCTTGCCCGCGAGAGCGGTCTAACAGCTTCTAAGTCGGCTGGCCCTCATCGCGAGCAAGCTCGCCCGGGTTATTCCGTACTGCCCAACCCTTGCCAATGCTTGAGGCCGATAAAGATGAAGCGCAGTTGCTGGGTGATTTTCGCCTGGGGCGTGAGGTGCTCGGGCAGGGCCTGGGCGGGCGGGTCGATGATGTCGGGGAGGGTGGCGAACACGCTTTTGACGATCAGGTCGGCCATCACCGACAACGCGGCGAGGTCCAGGTGTTGCAGCTTGGGCATCAGCACCAGGTCGGCGGCCAGGTCGGCGCTGATGTTCTCGCGCAGGGCCGCGATGGCCTGGCGCACCGGCAGCGAGCCGCCGTATTGCTCGCGGGCGAGGAACAAAAACTGCGAACGGTTGGCGCTGACCACGTCGAGAAAGATGCGCACCGAGGCATCGATGATGCCGCCCATCACGAATTCGTTGTGGCGTACCAGGCGGATGGTGGCGCGGAAGGTCTGGCCGACTTCGCTGACCAGCTCCAGGCCCAATTGGTCCATGTCGGTGAAATGCCGGTAGAACCCGGTGGGCACGATGCCCGCGGTCTTGGCCACTTCACGTAGGCTCAGGCTGCCGAATCCGCGGCCGCACTCCATCAAATGGCGGGCTGCGTCCATCAGGGCGTTGCGGGTCTGTTGCTTCTGTTCGGCGCGGGGCAGCATCGGGGCTGACTTCTATCAAGGACAGCGGCGCACTCTAGCAAATCGACTTTGCTGGCGTCGAACGACAAAACGGTTAGGGGCGCAGGCAGGCGTGGGGATTACACACAGTCAAAGCCCGATCCGGGGATCGGGCTTTTTTCGGGGCCGCCATGGGCTCAGCTCACAGCGCTGTTGCGTTCGGCGAGGCGATCAGCACCGCCCTCGACCAGCAGTTGACCTTGTGGGGTGCGCTCGTAGCCACCTTCAACCAGGCCTTTTTCTTCCAGGCGATCGCGGCCACCTTCGGCAACGGTCTGGCCTTGTGGCGTGCGGGCGGAACCGTCAGCGGCAAGGGTCTGGCCCTGTGGGGTACGTTCGGTGCCGTCAGCGGCGAGGGTCTGGCCCTGTGGGGTACGTTCGGTGCCGTCAGCGGCGAGGGTTTGGCCCTGTGGGGTGCGTTCGTTACCGTCAGCGGCCAGGGTTTGGCCTTGTTGGGTACGTTCGTTACCGTCGGCTGCCAGGGTTTGGCCCTGTGGCGTGCGTTCGCTGCCATCGGCGGCGAGGGTCTGGGTGAAGACGGTGTGGCTGGCCTTGATCTGTGGAACGCTCTGTTCCGAGGCTGGCAGGGCAAAGGCGTTGGCGGCCAGGATCGAGAGGGTCAGGCTGAGCAGTAATTGGCGTTTCATGATGGCGGCTCCTTGAGAGGGCGACTAAGTGGGTACGGAGCCAATGTTACTCGCGCAAAATCGATATAAAAGTTCATAAACACAATGGTAATAATCAACAGAATTGATTGTTCTGCGGGGAGGCTCTAGATCGCGCCTTTGCGGCGGGTGGTTTTGCACCGGGGTGGGTATTTTCGACTCACTGCTGCCTCGAAAAAGGGCGAGGGCGGTAACGCCAGGGGCACGCCGCCCCCCCCGTAATAGCCGGGTTGGCCAGCGATGGCGGCACTGAGTGACGCTGGCGAATGGTAGGGGTAAGACAGTCGCTCCCACCAAGGCAAGCCATGCGCTACGAGGAAAGGGGCAGTGCGGCTCAGGTGGGCTTGCTTTCCAGTTGCTCTAGCGGCACCCGGGTTTCCAGGGCGCTGGAGAGGATGATGGAGGTCTTGCTGACCCCGAAGCGTGCCACGCGGTTTATCAGGGCTTCGAGCTCCGGCATCGTGCCCACGGCCCCTTGCATGATGACGCAGGGGTCGCCGGTAACGCGGTGGCATTCGGTCAACTGGGGGATCTTGGCCAGTTCGTCGTACACGCTCTGCTTGCCGTTCTGGTTCAGGCGCAATTCGATCACGCAGCGGATCGGCAGGCCGATTTTGGCCATATCAACTTGCGCCTTATAGCCGGTAATGACCCCCGAAGTTTCCAGTTTGGCCACCCGTTCGGCCACCGCCGGAGCCGACAGGCTGACCTTGCGCGCCAGTTCTGCGTAACTGGCGCGGCCGTTTTCCAGCAGGGCGGCGAGGAGCATGCGGTCGTATTTGTCCATGGTCGGGCTCGTGCAAGGGGTGAGTTTTGAAAGCGTGGCCAATGGCCGGGATTTCATTCTTTTAAAAAGTGTATGGCCACTATAAACAGGTTTTGTAGCTTATTTTTGCCCGGGGGCCTTTCTAGAATAGTTCTCCCGCCCACCTTGCCTTTGAGCCCCGCATGCCTGGACCTCGCCGTTTCCCCTTGCCCTTGATTGCCGCGTTTTTTGCCTTGTATGTGATTTGGGGGTCTACCTACCTGGTGATCCGCATCGGCATTGAATCCTGGCCGCCGCTGATGCTCGCCGGGATCCGCTTTATCACCGCGGGCGTGTTGATGTACGCCTACCTGCGCTGGCGCGGGGCCCCGGCGCCGACCTGGCCGCAATGGCGTTCGGCGGGGCTGATCGGCATTTTGCTGCTGACCTTCGGCAACGGCGCGGTCAGCGTGGCCGAGCACACAGGCGTGGCCTCGGGTGTGGCGGCGCTGGCGGTGGCGACGGTGCCGCTGTTCACCTTGCTGTGCGGCTATTTCTGGGGCCAGCGCAACACCCGCTTGGAGTGGGCCGGCATCGTGCTGGGGCTGATCGGTATCGCCATGCTCAACCTGGGCTCCAACTTGCAATCGAGCCCGCTGGGCGCGGCGCTGCTGATTTTCGCGGCGGCGGCCTGGGCCTTTGGTTCGGTGTGGAGCAAGCACTTGCCGCTGCCCCAGGGCGCAATGGCCAGTGCCGCGCAAATGTTGGTGGGCGGCGTGGTGCTGATGGTGGGCAGTGTGCTCAGCGGCGAACGCCTGGAGGCAATGCCGCCGCTCAAGGGCTGGTTTGCGCTGTTCTACCTGATCGGTTTCGGTTCGATCATCGCCTTCAACGCTTATATGTACCTGCTCAAGAACGTTCGCCCGGCGGCGGCCACCAGCTACGCCTACGTCAACCCGGCCGTGGCGGTGCTGTTGGGGATCGTCTTTGCCGGCGAAACCATCGGCATCGAAGAAGCCCTGGCGATGTTGGTGATTATCAGCGCCGTGGTGTTGATCGGCCTGCCGCAGTGGCGGCGGCAGAAACCGCAGTGAATTAGGGTAAACTGCCGCGCATTGCACTCCTTGCGCTGACTTTTCCTACGGTATCCCCCATGACTTTCGCCACCCTTGGCCTGATCGAACCCTTGCTGCGCGCCCTTGAGACGCTCGGTTACCAGACTCCGACGCCGGTGCAGGCGCAAGCCATTCCGGCGGTGCTGGCCGGGCGCGACCTGATGGCGGCGGCCCAGACCGGCACCGGCAAGACCGCCGGTTTCGCCGTGCCGCTGTTGCAACTGCTGGCCATGGAAGGGCCGAAAGTCACGGCCAACTCGGTGCGTGCGCTGATCCTGGTGCCGACCCGCGAGCTGGCCGAGCAAGTTCACGAAAGCGTGCGCCAGTACGCCGAACACCTGCCCCTGAGCACCTACGCGGTGTACGGCGGCGTCAGCATCAACCCGCAAATGATGAAGCTGCGCAAAGGCGTGGACCTGTTGGTGGCCACCCCCGGGCGCCTGCTCGACCTGTTCCGCCAGAACGCCCTCAAGTTCAACCAGTTGCAAACCTTGGTGCTGGACGAAGCCGACCGCATGCTCGACCTGGGCTTTAGCGAAGAGCTGTCGAACATCTACCGCGTGCTGCCGAAAAAGCGCCAAACGTTGCTGTTTTCCGCGACCTTCTCCGATGCCATTCGCCTGCTGGCCGGGCAGATGCTCAACGACCCGCTGAGCATTGAGGTCAGCCCGCGCAACGTCGCCGCCAACACCGTCAAGCAGTGGGTGGTGCCGGTGGACAAGAAGCGCAAACCGGAACTGTTTGTGCACCTGCTGCGCAAAAACCACTGGAAGCAGGTGCTGGTGTTCGCCAAAACCCGCAACGGCGTGGATGCGCTGGTGGAAAAACTCCAGGGCCTGGGCGTGAATGCCGACGGCATCCATGGCGACAAGCCGCAAGCCACCCGGCAACGGGCGCTGGACCGCTTCAAGGCCAGCGAAGTGCAGATCCTGGTCGCCACCGACGTCGCGGCCCGTGGCCTGGACATCGAGGACTTGCCGCTGGTGGTCAACTTCGACCTGCCGATCGTCGCCGAAGACTACATCCACCGCATCGGCCGCACGGGCCGCGCGGGCGCCACGGGCGAAGCGATTTCCCTGGTGTGCGCCGATGAAGTGAACCTGCTGTCGGCCATCGAAATGCTCACCCGCCAGACCCTGAACCGCCATATGGAGCAGGATTTTGAGCCGGAACACCGGGTGCCCGACACCGATGCCAGCGGCCAGGTTGTGAAAAAACCGAAAAAGCCGAAAAAACCCAAGGCTTCCGGTGGCGGCAAACGCAACCTGGGCAAATGGGTGGACAGCGGCGAAGTGGCGGCGGACGTCCCGGCGATCAAGCCTGTGCGCAAGGTGCCGGTATTCAACACCGGGCCGCGCAAGCGCAAGCCTTGAAGGTGTGAGTGCAGGCGCGGCGACGTTTTTTGTGGGTGTGGGCCTGCTCGCGATGGCGGGGTAGCCGTCAAATCCTGCTGGGCTGACCCACTGCTATCGCGGGCAGGCTCGCTCCCCAGCGGTTTGCTCTACAGAGTGGTCGCCTCCACACCGCTTTGGAGCCCTTGGTTCAGCCACCCCAGCAGCCCCAACCCCGCCGCCCGACCGCTGGCGAAGCAGGCCGTGAGCAGGTAGCCGCCGGTGGGGGCTTCCCAGTCGAGCATCTCGCCGGCGCAGAACACCCCCGGCAGCGCCGTGAGCATCAGGCTTGGGTCCATCGCCTCGAACGGCACGCCTCCGGCGCTGCTGATGGCCTCGTCCAGCGGCCGGGTTTTCACCAGCCTTAAAGGCAACGCCTTGATCGCCGCGGCCAGCCGCGCGGGGTCATCGAAGGCTTCTTTGGGCGCCAGTTCGCGCAGCAACGCGGCCTTGACCCCATCGATCCCCACTTGGCTGTGCAGGTGCTTGCTCATCGAGCGCGAGCCCCGGGGCCTGGCCAATGCCGCTTCGACCTGGCCCTGGGCTTTGCCGGGCAACAAGTCGAGGTGGACGGTGGCGGCGCCATCACGGTTGATGGCTTCGCGGATCGGCGCCGAGAGGGCATAGACCAGGCTACCTTCGATGCCGCTGGCGGTGAGCACGCATTCGCCCAAGCGCGGTAAGTCGTCGTTAAGGCCCATGGCGATGTTTTTCAGCGGCGCCCCGGCGAATTTACTCACGAGTAATTCGCTCCAGGCCTGCACGTCAAAGCCGCAATTGCTCGGCTGCAACGGCGCCAGCGCTACACCGCGTGCCGCCAGCAGGGGCACCCAGGCGCCATCGGAGCCCAACCGCGCCCAACTGCCGCCGCCCAGGGCCAGCAACAGGGCATCGCTGTGCAGGCGTGTTTCGCCGTCGGGGCCCTGCAGGCGCAGGCTGCCGTCGGCATTCCAGCCGAGCCAGCGCTGGCGGGTGTGGATCGTCACGCCTTGCTCGCGCAGGCGCTTGAGCCAGGCGCGCAGCAGCGGCGCGGCTTTCATGTCGGTGGGGAACACGCGGCCGGAGGTGCCGACGAAGGTTTCTATGCCCAGGTCGTGGATCCACTGGCGCAAGGCGTCGGCGCCGAACTCGCGCAGCAGCGGCGCGATCTGCGGTGCGCGCTCGGCATAGCGCGACAAAAACGCCGGGTAGGCTTCGCTGTGGGTGATGTTCATGCCGCCGACGCCGGCCAGCAGGAACTTGCGCCCCACCGAGGGCATGGCGTCGTACAGGTCCACCCGCACCCCGGCCTGGCTCAGGACTTCGGCCGCCATCAACCCGGCGGGGCCGCCACCGATGATGATGGCGTGGCGAGAAGCGGAGGCGGCGTGGGTCATGGCGTGGGCTGCGGTTTGGCAAAAGAGGGCGGCCATTCTACCTGAGCCCTTGGGTAAAAATCGGCGGGGCGCCAGATTGGTTGGGGGGGCTGCTACAGGGGTGGTTGAAAAATGTACAGAGGGTTGTGAGGCGTGCTGGCTGTGGGGTGTAGAAGCTTTCGCTCAGGTTATCCACAGGCCGCTCCACAGGCATTGTGGGTAACCGCCCACAGCTCAGTGACAACCTGATGACGTCCACACCCGTTGGGCGCTGTGGTGCAGGATGCCGTGGCGCCGGGCCAGGGCCTGGCGGTCTTTGCTGTAGCCGCCGCCGATCACCCCGACCACTGGGATGTCGCGGCCCAGGCAATGGCGCAGTACGGCTTCGTCGCGGGCGGCGACTCCGGCGTCGGTGAGTTTCAGGTAGCCCAGGGCGTCGTCCTGGTGCACGTCCACGCCGGCGTCGTACAGCACCAGATCCGGTTGGTAGAGGGGCAGCAGGTAGTTGAGGGCATCGTCCACCACTTGCAGGTAGGCGGCGTCGCCCATGCCCATGGGCAGGGGGATGTCCCAATCGCTTCTGGCCTTGCGTGCGGGAAAATTCTTTTCGCAGTGCAGGGAAACCGTCACCGCATCTGGGGTGTCTTCCAGAATGCGCGCCGTGCCGTCGCCTTGGTGCACGTCGCAGTCGAAGATCAATACCCGCCCAACCCGGCCACTTTCCAGGAAATAGCGGCTGATGATCGCCAGGTCGTTGAAGATGCAGAACCCCGCCGGGTGGTCGTAGTGGGCGTGGTGGGTGCCGCCGGCCAGGTGACAGGCCATGCCGTGTTCCAGGGCCTGTTCGGCGGCCAGGAGGGAACCGCCCACCGCGCGCACGGTGCGCCGGGCCAGGGCTTCGCTCCAGGGCAGGCCGAGGCGTCGTTGGTCTTCGCGGGACAATTCGCCGCCCATGTACCGTTCGATGTAGGCCGGGTCGTGGGCCAGGGCCAGAATATCCGCTGGGCACAGCGCCGGGCGCAGCAGGTCGGCGTCCCGGGTCAGGCCGCTGTCGACCAGGTGATCGCGCAGCAGGCGGAATTTGTCCATGGGGAAGCGGTGCTCCGCCGGGAATTCAGGGCTGTAGTCGTCGTGGTAGATCAGCGGCAGGGGCATGGCTATTTCATGGCGTGAAAGAGTGAAGGATCCTACCAGCGATGTAGACTCGCAGCATGCAAACGGAGGGGGCACGATGGAGCCGATACTGCAACTTGAGAGCGCCCGCTTGGTGATGCGCCAGTTTCGTGACGAGGATTTGGCCGATTTTGCGGCAATGAGCGCCGATCCCCAGGTGATGCGTTACTTTCCGGCGCCGTTGTCGCGCCTGGAAAGCGCGGCGTTGATCGGCCGGGTGCGCGGTCATTTCGCCGAGCACGGTTATGGCCTGTGGGCCCTGGAGCGCAAGGACAACGGCGCGTTTATCGGTTTTACCGGGTTGGGCGTGGTGGGGTTCGATGCGCCGTTCACCCCAGCGGTCGAAATCGGCTGGCGCCTGGCCCGCGAGCATTGGGGGCTGGGCTATGCCAGCGAAGCGGCGTGGACCGCTCTGCGCTGCGGCTTTGACCGCTTGGGGCTGAAGCAGGTCGTGGCCTTCGCGACCCGTGCCAACGAGCCGTCGCAAAAAGTCATGCAGGCCATTGGCATGCACCACGACCCGGACGGCGACTTCGCCCACCCGCGCCTGGCCAGCGATGACCCGCTGCGTGACCACGTGCTGTACCGCATCACCCGTGAACAATGGCTGCAAACCTTGCATGGCTAAGCCCGGCGGGATGTTTACAATGTGCCATCAATTGGCCCGAGCCAAGAACCGTGTCGGCCGCCGCAGCCAAGACTGCGCGGTAATGCCTGTGTGAGGAGTGTTTGAATGAGCCATGTGTTGGAAGATCTGGTGGACTTGCTGACCCTGGAACCCATCGAGGAAAACCTGTTCCGTGGCCGTAGCCAGGATTTGGGCTTCCGCCAGTTGTTCGGTGGCCAGGTGCTGGGCCAGTCCCTGTCGGCGGCCAGCCAGACCGTAGAAGAAGCGCGCCATGTGCATTCGATGCACGGCTATTTTTTGCGCCCGGGCGACGCCGCGTTGCCGGTGGTGTACCAGGTTGACCGGGTGCGCGACGGCGGCAGCTTCAGCACCCGCCGCGTCACCGCGATCCAGAAGGGCCACCCGATTTTCACTTGCAGCGCTTCGTTCCAGTACGACGAAGAGGGCTTCGCGCACCAGTTGCCGATGCCCACGGTGGTCGGCCCGGAAAACCTGCCCTCGGAGCTGGAAATCACCCAGCAGCGCGCGCACCTGATCCCCGAGCACATGCGCGAAAAATTCCTCTGCCCCAAACCCATCGAAGTGCGCCCGGTGTCCGAGGCCGACCCGTACAACCCCAAACCGGGCGACCCGATCAAGTACGTGTGGTTCCGCGCCGACGGCGCCCTGGCCGACCTGCCGGCCCTGCACAAATACCTGCTGGCCTACGCCTCGGATTTCGGCTTGCTGACCACCTCGCTGCTGCCCCACGGCAAATCGGTGTGGCAAAAAGACATGCAAGTGGCCAGCCTCGACCATGCGCTGTGGTTCCACGCCGACCTGCGTGCCGATGACTGGTTGCTGTACGCCATGGACAGCCCCTGGGCCGGCAACTCGCGCGGGTTTTCCCGGGGCAGCGTATTCAACCGCGCCGGGCAACTGGTGGCGTCGGTAACCCAGGAAGGCCTGATCCGCCACCGCAAGGACTGGGCATGAGCCTGGCCGGGGTGCGCCACTGGGTGTTCGACATGGACGGCACCCTGACCATCGCTGTGCATGATTTTCCGGCGATACGCGTGGCCCTGGGCATCCCGGCGCAAGACGACATCCTCACCCACCTCGCCGCGTTGCCCGCCGCCGAGGCTGCGGCCAAGCACGCCTGGTTGCTGGAACACGAGCGTGAACTGGCCCTGGGCTCGCGCGCCGCGCCCGGCGCGGTGGCGCTGGTGCGGGAACTGGCCGGGCGCGGCTGCCGCCTCGGCATCCTCACCCGCAACGCCCGTGAGTTGGCCCACCTCACCCTGCAAGCCATCGGCCTGGCCGACTGTTTTGACCCCGCCGACGTATTGGGCCGCGAAGACGCAAGGCCCAAGCCCGACCCAGAGGGATTGCTGAAACTGTCCCAGGCCTGGGACGTGGCGCCTGCGGCGATGGTGATGGTTGGCGACTACCGCTTCGACCTCGACTGCGGCCGCGCCGCCGGCACCCGCACCGTGCTGGTCAACCTGCCCGACAACCCCTGGCCAGAACAGACCGACTGGCATGCGCGCGACTGCGCGGCGTTGCAGCGGATGCTCTAAACCCTGGGGCCGCAACCCTGTGGGAGCGGGCCTGCCATTCCCCTGTGGGAGCGGGCTCTGCCCGCGATGGTGCTTTCAAGACCGCCATCGCGGGCAGGCCAGGCCCCCATTGGGGCCGGGTACAGAGGCCTGCTTTACCGGCTACAAACTTTTGGCGGCAAAGGTATCGCACTGGCTGATCTGGCCCTGGGCGAAGCCGGTTTTGAACCAGCGCACGCGCTGGGCCGAGGTGCCGTGAGTGAAGGAGTCGGGCACCACGCGGCCCTGGCCTTGTTGCTGGAGGCGGTCGTCGCCGATGGCGTTGGCGGCGTTGAGGGCTTCTTCGATGTCCCCTGGTTCCAGCCAGTTCAGGCGTTTTTGCGCACTGAAGGCCCATACCCCGGCCAGGCAGTCGGCCTGCAACTCCTGGCGCACCAGCAACCCGCCATCGCCTTGTAGGTTGCGGCCCTGTTGCCGCGCGGCCTGGATCTTGGCCGAGACGCCGAGCAGGGTCTGCACGTGGTGGCCGACTTCGTGGGCGATCACATAGGCCTGGGCAAAATCGCCGGCAGCGGCGAAGCGCTGGGACATTTCGCGGAAGAAACTCAAGTCCAGGTACACCTTCTGGTCCGCCGGGCAGTAAAACGGGCCGGTGGCCGAATTGGCGAAACCGCACGCCGAGTTCACGCCATTGCTGAACAGCACCAGGGTGGGGTGCTGATACTGGCGCCCGGCCTGCTGGAAGATCTGGTCCCAGGTGTCCTCGGTGTCGCCCAGGATCGAGCGCACGAATTCGGCCTGTTCATCGTTGGCCGGCGGGGCCTGGCGGGTCTGGGAGGTGGCGGGGGCCGACTGGTCCATTTGCCCGGCCAGTTGGCCAAGGATCTGCATCGGGTCCTGGCCGGTGATCCAGCCGATGCCGACGATCAGCACGATGGCCGTCAGGCTCAGGCCCTTGCCGCCGCCAAAGCGCATCCCGCCCCCGCCGCCCCCTTCGCCACGGGCATCGACCACGTTGTCGCTGCGGCGGCCTTTTTTCCAGAGCATGGGGCGATCCTCTTGTTTTGATGTGGGATGAGTGTTGCTGGTGAGTAGGATAGTTGCCAGTCCGGTCGTCCGGCATTTCCGCGCACGTTACCATTCCCGCCGCGAATGTCACGGGCCCCGAGAAATATTCAAACTCCATGGCTGGCGCACCCAGCGGCCGCAGTTGTATGAGATTCGTAACCGCGAAGGTAAAGGTGCCGCCCGGCGCCTTCCTTCGCCGCCGCCTCCCGGCCCATAATCGCCGCCCTGTGCAGTGATGACCGGGAGCCTAAGAATGACAACAACCTCAGAACTCTCCGCAGTGGCCCAGGCAACTGACGTGCAGCCACGCAAACCCCGCAAGAACAACCCCGAAAAAACCCGCGAGAACATTCTCCAGGAAGCCATTGTCGAGTTTGTTCAGCAGGGGCTTTCGGGGGCGCGGGTGGACGCCATCGCCGAGCGCATCCACACCTCCAAGCGCATGATCTATTACTACTTCGGCAGTAAGGAGCAGCTCTACATCGAGGTGTTGGAGAAGGTCTACGGCGATATCCGCAACACCGAGGGCGCGCTCAACCTGTCGCAATTGGGGCCGCTGGAGGCAATCCGGCGCTTGGTGGAATTCACCTTCGACCACCACGACCACCACACCGATTTCGTGCGCATCGTCAGCGTGGAGAACATCCACCACGCCGAGTACGTAAAGCAGTCCGACGCCATCAAAGCGATGAACCATTCGATGCTCACGGCCCTGGGCGAAGTGCTGGCCAGGGGCGTGGAACAGGGTGTGTTCCGCGCCGGGCTGACGGCGCTGGACGTGCACCTGCTGATTAACTCGTTCTGTTTTTTCCGCGTGTCGAACCGCTACACCGTGGGCGAGATCTTCCAGCTCGACCTGGCCGCCGAGGCCATCAAACAGCGCCACCGCGAGATGATCTGCGAGTCGGTGTCGCGCTATTTGCTGGCGTAGTTTTGTGTAGCGGTTCTAGGCAGTAGCCGGGTGGGGGGCTGGAAGTCTTTGGGGCGCTCGTTGTGGGAGCAACTGTCTTACCCCCTACCGCTCGTCAACGCCATTGCGTGCCGCCATCGCGAGCAGGCTCGCTCCCACAGAGGAAAAATGAAAATCCCACCCGCATCACAGTTCAACTGTGGGAGCGGGCCTGCCCGCGATGGCGATGTACCTACCCACATAGATGTTGTGTGTGCTGCCGCTATCGCGGGCGAGCGGAGCGCCGCCCGGCCCGTTCCTACACAAACGCCCAAATACCCATGCGCCTTCAGGGGGCGAACTCAGCGCCGCGTTAGCAGGACTCCGGATTCCATGTGATGGGTCCAGGGGAACTGGTCGAACAGGGCGCAGCGGGTGATGCGGTGGGTGTCGTGCAACTGGGCGATGTTGGCCGCCAGGGTGTCGGGGTTGCACGAGATATAAAGGATGTTGTCGAAACGCCGGGTCAGTTCGCAGGTGTCCGGGTCCATGCCCGCGCGCGGCGGGTCGACGAACACACTGCCAAATTCGTAGCCCTTGAGGTCCACGCCGTGCAAGCGGCGGAACGGGCGCACCTCGTTCAGCGCCTGGGTCAGTTCCTCGGCGGATAAACGCACCAGGGTCACGTTATCCACCGCGTTGTCGCGCAGGTTGTTGAGCGCGGCGTTGACCGAGGTCTTGCTGATCTCGGTGGCCAGCACGTTGCGCACCCGGGTGGCCAGCGGCAGGGTGAAATTGCCGTTGCCGCAATACAGCTCCAGCAGGTCGTCGCTGCGCTCGCCCAGGGCCTCGAAGGCCCAGTTGAGCATCTTCTGGTTCACGGTGCCGTTGGGCTGGGTGAATGCGCCTTCGGGTTGTTGATAACTGAAGGTGCGGCCGCCGACGTCCAGTTGCTCGACCACAAAGTCGCGGCCGATCACTTCGCGCTTGCCCTTGGAACGGCCGATCACGCTGACCTCCAAATCCGCCGCCAGTTGTTGGGCGGCCACTTGCCAGTGCTCGTCCAGGGGGCGGTGATAGCACAGCGTAATCATCGCGTCGCCCGCCAGGGTGGTCAGGAACTCCACCTGGAACAGCTTGTGGCTCAGGGCGTGGCTGGCTTGCCACGCGGCCTTGAGCTTGGGCATCAGTTCATTGATGCGCAGGCTGGCGATGGGGAAGTCTTCGATCAGGATCGGCGTGCGCTTGTCTTCCTGGGAAAACATCGCGTAGTGGCGCTGGCCGTCTTCGCGCCACAGGCGAAACTCAGCGCGCAGGCGAAAGTGCGCCAGCGGCGAGTCGAACACCAGCGGCTCGGGCGCCTGGAACGGGGCCAATAGGTCACGCAGGCGCGTGACCTTGGCTTCGAGTTGAGCGGCGTAGTGGGCGGCGTCGACAGTCATGCGTTAAACCAACCCAGCTTGACCACGAACAGGATCGACAGGATCACCAACGCCGGGTTCAGCTCGCGGCCACGGCCGGACAGCAGTTTGATCGCCGTCCAGGCAATGAAGCCGAACGCGATGCCGTTGGCGATGGAGTAGGTGAACGGCATGGCCAGGGCGGTGATGACCACCGGGGCGGCGACGGTGATGTCGTCCCAGTCGATTTCCGCCAGGCCCGAGGTCATCAGCACGGCGACGAACAGCAGCGCCGGCGCGGTGGCGAAGGCGGGCACGCTGCTGGCCAGTGGCGAGAAGAACAGCGCCAGCAAAAACAGGATGGCCACGACGATCGCGGTCAGGCCGGTACGGCCACCGGCGCTCACGCCCGCCGCCGACTCGATGTAGCTGGTGGTGGTCGAGGTGCCCAGCAGGGAGCCGGCCATGGCCGCGGTGCTGTCGGCGATCAGGGCGCGGCCCATTTTCGGCATGTGGCCGTCCTTGCCCATCAACCCGGCGCGTTTGGCGACGCCGATCAGGGTGCCGGAGTTGTCGAACAGGTCGACGAACAGGAAGGCGAAAATCACGCTGACCAGGCCAATGTCCAGCGCGCCTTTGATGTCCAGTTGCAGGAAGGTCGGCGCCAGGGACGGCGGCATCGACATCACGCCGCCGAATGGGGTGAAGCCCAGGGCGATGGAGCTGAGGGTCACCGCGAGGATGCCGATCAGCACCGCGCCGCGCACTTTCAGCGCCTCCAGGGCCACGATCAGGACAAAGCCCAGGGTGGCGAGGATCGGCGCCGGTTGCTTGAGGTCGCCCAGGCCCACCATGGTGGCCTGGTTGCTGACCACGATCCCGGCGTTGTGCAGGGCGATCAGCGCGAGGAACAGGCCGATACCGGCGGCAATCGCCGAACGCAGCGGCAGCGGAATGCTGTTGATGATCCATTCACGGATGCGAAAGATCGACAGCAGGAAAAACAGCACCGCCGAAATAAACACCGCCCCCAGCGCCACTTGCCAGGTGTGGCCCATGTGCAGCACCACGGTGTAGGTGAAGAAGGCGTTCAGGCCCATGCCCGGCGCGAGCGCGATCGGGTAGTTGGCGATCAGGCCCATCACGGTGGAACCGATGGCCGCCGCCAGGCAGGTAGCGACGAACAACGCGCCCTTGTCCATGCCGGTCTCGCCGAGAATGCTCGGGTTGACGAACAGAATGTAAGCCATGGCCAGGAAGGTGGTGAGGCCCGCCAGAATCTCGGTCCGCACGTTGGTGTTGTGTGCCTTGAGTTGAAACAGCCGTTCCAGCATGTCCGCTCCCCGTGGCGCGCCTTGCGCCGTGAATGTATCGACCTCAACAGCAAAGCACAGACTGCTTGAAACGCCTGTGGATTTTATGTGGGCCGGAAAAAGCCGCGCATCATACCAGCCCGATAGCGAGATGGCTGCTGGTAGTTGCCAACGGCTGTGGGCGGGAAAAGTCGATTGTCCGACAGGAATATTCGTAGGGGGAGTGTTTTTGTGGCGGTAAAAAGTCAAAAAAGATGCGGCCCGGCGTAAAGGTTTAGTTCATTAGTTGAATGAGCCTGAATGGGTCGCGAAAGCAGATGAGTTCGCGGGGTTAATGATGTTTTTGGTAAATAGGCGGGTAACGATCGGTTGACCGCTTATTGAACATGTATTAACGGGTCGCTGGAATGGCTGGCTCAAACTTTGGGCGACTTATGCAAATGCTCGAATGGTTTTTCCGTGGTTTCATACTGTTTCTTCGATGCCAGGTACTCCGGCGTTTGCTGTGTGGCAAGCAGGGGCGAGGGTGCGTTGACTGCCTTTGGTGCGGCTTTGTTGTGCTCGGCCTTGAGCGGTGGTGAGGTGGACAGTTGGGTTTGCAGGACTTTCTTGAACTCGCTGGCGGTTTCTTTGCTGGGCCTTTTGTAGTGGGCGCCGTTGGACGCAAGTGCATTTAAAAAAAGATTAACGCCGGATGGGCACATGGCTTTATTCCTTTTATTGGGTTAACTGCATGTTGGCCGGTATGGCAACAGCAGAGGTAGAGCAATGGCTATGCCGGGCGGTTAATTAAGTTGTGTTTTTGGCTTTTAAGTTGAAAGTTATTTAATTCAATTGACGGTTTGCCGATGTTTTTGTGGTCCGCTTCTTTGACGGTTGTAGTCGCCGTATGGGGCGTTTGTCGGTTGTGTTTAAGGGCGGTGGGCAGCGGCAAGCGGTCGCCGGGCACCAGGCAAACCCCTGTCGCCGAGTAGCAAGCGGGTTTGGTTTGCCGGGGAGGGGCGGGCATACTGCCATGATGTTTTCTGGGGGCAGTTGATGAACAGCATCAGGCAGTGTTTAGGCGCGATGGCCCTGGCAGCCACGGGGTTATGGGTGTCGGTGGCGGTGGCTGCCCCGGCGGCGCCGTTGAGCCATCTACAGATTTTACGGGTCGAGTCGCCCGCTTGCGGCTTCGAGGACGTTTCCGATGGCCGCGGGCAAACCCGCTGTGACCATGGTGGGGGCTATATCCGGGTGTACGTGATCGAGCAGGGCTACGGCCGTGGCGCCGTGGTGACATTGGACGGCGCCGAGGTGGATGGCACCCGTTCGCCGGTGTGTGCCGACGCCCGGGACAAGCTCGGCGAATGCCCGGTCTCGGGCGCCAAAGTGGTGGGTTACTTGTACGTCATGGACCTGTCGGGCGCACGCGGGGGCAGTTTCAGCTTCAGCAATACGTCTATCAATGTGCCGGGTAATACCCTGTCGGCCGAGCTGTATATCCGCTAACCGTTGTGCTCTTCGTGCATGCGGTCGCGGTTGGCCAGGCCCGGGAACAGCTTGATCCACACCCCGGTCACCACCAACGTGCCGACCCCGCCCAATACCACGGCGGGCACGGTGCCCAGCCAATGGGCGGTGACGCCGGACTCGAATTCGCCCAACTGATTCGACGCGCCAATAAACAACCCGTTGACCGCGCTGACCCGCCCGCGCATTTCGTCCGGGGTTTGCAATTGCACGAATGAGGCGCGGATCACCATGCTAATCATGTCCGCCGCCCCCAACACCACCAGTACCGCCAGGGAAAACCAGAACGAGGTAGAAAGGCCGAACGCGATAGTGGCCACGCCGAACACGCCAACGGCGGTGAACATGATGCGCCCCACCTTGCGCTCCACGGCAAAGCGCGCCAGCCACAGCGACATCAGCAGCGCGCCCACCGCCGGCGCCGAGCGCAACAGGCCCAGGCCCCAGGGGCCGGTGAGCAAAATGTCCTTGGCGAACACCGGCAGCAGCGCGGTGGCGCCGCCCAGCAGCACGGCGAACAGGTCCAGGGAGATCGCCCCGAGCACATCCGGGCGGCTGCGGATAAAGCGGATCCCGGCCAGCAGCGAATCGAGGGTGGCTTTGCCCGTGTGCAGCGCCGCTTGGCGTGCGGGCAGGTTGAGCATCAGCAGGCAAGCAATCAGGTACAGCAGCACGGTTGGCCCGTACACCCAGACACTGCCCAGGGCATAGAGCAAACCGCCCACGGCCGGGGCGACGATGGTCGCCGATTGCTGCGCCGACTGCGCCGCCGCCACCGCCCGGGGGAACAGCGCCGCTGGCACGATGCTCGGCAGCAATGCCTGGGTGGCGGGCATTTCAAAGGAGCGCGCGGCGCCGAGGGCGAAGGCCAGGAGGAAGATCATTTCCCGGGTGACGCTGTCGGTGAGGCTGCCCACTGCCAGCGTCAGGGCGATCAACGCCTGCAACGACTGGCACAGCGCGGCGATCTTGCGCCGGTCATAGCGGTCGGCCACATGCCCGGTGTGGAGCATGAACAGCACCCGCGGCGCGAACTCCACCAAACCGACCCAGCCCAGGTCCATCACGTTGCCGGTCAGTTGGTAGAGGTTCCAGCCAATGGCCACGGTGAGCATCTGGAAACCGCTGGCGGTAAACACCCGGGCCAGCCAGAACGCGAGAAACGGGCGATGGTGACGCAGCAACAACACAGGGGCGTGGGAGGACATCGACGGGCCGGCCTGGACGAGGGGAGGGGCAGATTATCATCAACCTGTAACAAATAGTTGCTGCGCCGGGGCCTGCACAAACCGGTGGGGCGAAGCGCGTTGGCCTCTTTGGCGCGCGCAAAGTACCCAGCCATCAGGGCGGAACCTTCAGCCGCCCCACTTTAAAAACCTATATCGCCCCCGAAACCACCCAAAACCGCACACCCAGTCAGGTCGATACCCATGCTCATCGTGGGCGAGCCCGCTTCCACAAAAGCCGCGTAGGTGGGGGGTGGCATCGGCAACGGCCCTGTTCCTGATGCCAGAACGCTGGCAGACTGCCAATCCTTTCACGCCGTTTGTTCTGGGGCTTTATGCCAGTGTTTTCGCAGCGTCATCTGTTGTTTATCAGTTGGGTGATTATTTTCGGTGGGTTGTTGCTGGTGCTGCCGTTGCGGCTGCTACCCAGCCTGTTGGCCGGGTTGTTGGTGTTCGAACTGGTCAACATGCTCACCCCGCAGCTGCAACGCCTGATCGAAGGGCGTCGCGCCCGTTGGTTGGCGGTGGCATTGTTGGGCACCCTGGTGGTGAGTGCGCTGAGCTTGATCTTCGCTGGCGCCATCAGCTTTTTGCTCCACGAAGCGGAAAACCCCGGTGCCTCCCTGGACAAGTTCATGGGCGTGGTGAGCAAGGCCCGCGGCCAGTTGCCGCCGTTTATCGACGTTTACCTGCCGGCCAGCGCCGCGGAGTTTCGCGTGGCCATCGGCGATTGGCTGGGCAAGCACCTGAGCGACCTGCAACTGGTGGGCAAAGACGCCGCGCACATGTTTGTCACCCTGCTGATCGGCATGGTGCTGGGCGCGATCATCGCCTTGCAGCGCATTCCCGACCTGACCAAACGCAAGCCCCTGGCCGCGGCCCTGTTCGATCGCCTGCACCTGCTGGTCCAGGCGTTTCGCAACATCGTGTTCGCGCAAATCAAGATTTCCCTGCTCAACACCTTCTTCACCGGGATCTTCCTGGCGGTGGTGCTGCCGATGTTCGGCGTCAAGCTACCGCTGACCAAAACCCTGATTGTGCTGACCTTCCTGCTGGGCCTGTTGCCGGTGATCGGCAACTTGATCTCCAACACCCTGATAACCATCGTCGGCCTGTCGCTGTCGATTTGGGTGGCGGTAGCGGCGCTGGGCTACCTGATCGTGATCCACAAGCTCGAATACTTCCTCAACGCCCGCATCGTCGGCGGGCAGATCAGCGCCAAATCCTGGGAGTTGCTCCTGGCGATGCTGGTGTTTGAGGCCGCATTCGGCCTACCGGGGGTGGTGGCGGGGCCGATCTATTACGCCTATCTGAAAAGTGAACTCAAATTGGCAGGGCTTGTTTAGCCGCGTAGCGGCGGGCTTGTAGCTGCAAGTTTTAGCTGCAAGCGGCAAGTAAGCGCGGTGCGCGCAGCTTGCCACTCAACGCTGCCCCTATCCGTAACGCTTGCTCGCCTCGATCGCCAAGCCGCTGCCAATGCTGCCAAAGATGTTGCCTTCCACATGGCGGGCGTTGGGCAGCATGGCCGCCACGCTTTGGCGCAGGGCGGGGATGCCGCTGGAGCCGCCGGTGAAGAACACGGTGTCGACCTGTGCCACGCCCACGTTGGCGTCGGCCAGCAATTGGCTGACGCTGTTGCGGATGCGTTCGAGTTGGTTGTCGATGGCCGATTCAAACATCGCCCGGCTCAGTTCCACGCTCAGGCCCGGTTCGATGCGGTCCAGGGGCAGGTGGCGGTGGTCGTCGTGGGTCAGCAAGATCTTGGTTTCTTCCACTTCCATGGCCAGCCAGTGCCCGGCGCGTTGTTCGATCAACTTGAATAAACGGTCGATGCCGCCGGTGTCTTCGATGTCGTAGCGCATGCTGCCCAGGGCCAACTGGGATTTTTGCGCGTACACCGCGTTGATGGTGTGCCACGTCGCCAGGTTCATGTGTTGGCTGGTGGGCATGTAGGCGCCGCTTTTCATCCGGCTGCCGTAGCCGAACAGGGGCATCACGCCGCCCAGGGAAAGCTGCTTGTCGAAATCCGTGCCGCCCACGTGTACGCCGCCGGTGGCGAGGATGTCTTCGTGGCGGTGGTCGTGCTGGCGGCGTTCGGGGGACAGGCGCACCAGGGAGAAGTCCGACGTACCGCCGCCGATGTCGACGATCAGCACCAGCTCTTCGCGCTCAATGGTGGACTCGTAGTCGAACGCCGCGGCGATCGGCTCGTACTGGAACGAAATGTCCTTGAAGCCGATGGCGCGGGCCACGTCCACCAGGGTGTTTTCCGCTTCCTGGTCGGCCATGGGGTCGTCATCGACGAAAAACACCGGGCGGCCCAGCACCACTTCCTCGAACTCGCGCCCGGCGGTGGCCTCGGCGCGCAGCTTGAGCTGGCCGATGAACAGGCCCAGCAGGTCTTTGAACGGCATCGCGGTGCCCAACACGCTGGTGTCGTGCTTAATCAGCTTGGAGCCCAAGAGGCTCTTGAGCGAGCGCATCAGGCGCCCCTCGTAGCCTTCCAGGTACTCGTGCAGGGCGAGGCGGCCGTACACCGGGCGGCGTTCTTCAAAGTTGAAGAACACCACCGAGGGCAGGGTGATCTTGTCGTCCTCCAGCGCGATCAGCGTTTCCATGCCGGGGCGTAGCCAGCCGACAGTGGAGTTGGACGTGCCAAAGTCGATACCGCAGGCACGGGCTGGAGATTCGTTTTTCATGTCTTTCGGGTTCCGGGCAAAAAACGGCCGCGCAGTGTATGCCAGAGCGCCGCGGATGCGTAGGCCGGTTATCTGCTAAATCACGGGATTAAGCGGCCTTGAAAGACTACTCTGTGCCCCAACCTTGCTGTCATGGCTTGGCAGTGGTGCCGCGTTCAGTAGAAACGCCGTGCGCTGCCGATAACTTTTCAAGCGTTGCGCGGCGCCGCCCCGACGGGGTGTGAGCACGACCGCCGCGCCCGCGATATTGATAACGGATGGTGATTCCCGCGATGGACTTCAAAGACTACTACAAGATTCTTGGCGTCGAGCCGACGGCGGACGACAAGACGATCAAAGCCGCGTACCGCAAGTTGGCGCGCAAGTATCACCCTGACGTGAGCAAGGAAAAGGACGCCGAAAGCAAGTTCAAGGACGCCTCCGAGGCCTATGAAGCGCTCAAAAGCGCCGACAAGCGCGCCGAGTACGACGACCTGCGCAAATATGGCCAGCATGGCCAGCCGTTCCAGGGCCCGCCAGGTTGGCAGAGCCGTGGCGGCGCCGGCGGTTTCGGCGGCCAGGACACCGGTGATTTCTCGGACTTTTTCAGTTCGATCTTCGGCTCGCGCGGCGGTGGCTTCAACGCCGGTCAGTCGGGCCGCAGCGCTGGGCGCCGGGGCCAGGACGTAGAGATGGAACTGCCGGTGTTCCTGGAAGAAACCCTGTCGGGGGAGTCGAAGAAGATCAGCTTCCAGATCCCCCAGCACAACGCGGCGGGGCAGCACGTCAGCAACACCAGCAAGAGCCTGAGCGTGAAGATTCCCGTCGGGGTAAGCGATGGCGAACGCATCCGCCTCAAGGGCCAGGGCGCGCCCGGCAGCGGCGGGGCGCCCAATGGCGACCTGTACCTGACCATCCGTTTTGCGCCCCACCCTAAATTTGAGGTCGAGGGCGAAAACCTGGTCATCACCCTGCCGCTGGCGCCGTGGGAACTGGCGTTGGGCGCGGAAGTGGCGGTACCCACCCTGACCGGCAAGATCAACCTTAAGGTCCCGGCCGGCAGCCAGAACGGTCAGCGCATGCGCGCCAAGGGCCACGGTTTGATGAACAAGTCCGGGCAGCGCGGTTATCTGTTCGTGCAGCTCAAGGCCGTGATGCCCAAGCAGGCCAGTGACGAGGTCAAGGCGCTGTGGCAGCAATTGGCCGATAAGGCCGCGTTCAACCCACGCGAGCATTTCTAAGTTCGCGCCACGGCCGCCGATACACAGCCAGCCCCGAACGCCTAGCGCTCGGGGCTTTTTATTGGGTAAGCGAACTAACGGTGTTTTTTTCAACGCCGATCAAAAGCGGTAATTAGTTGTTTTTCTAACTTTAAATATCGAAGGGATGTTGTGCATTACCCAAGTGCATGAGCAGTTTTTTTCGCGTTTTTTTTGCCAGGGTTATGGCTAGGGTGAAGTTCGACTTTTTTGCTTGGACACTCAGTTAATGTCAGCCCCAATCGATATCAATGTCACCTCTGCAACGTCTTCCGTGCCGGCCTCGTACAAGGGGAGACATTATGGATTCATCGAAAAACAGATCCCTGCCTGGTACAAAAAAATGCGCCCTGGACGCCAACAGGAGCTGCACACCGCGCCCTGGCAGGTAGGGCAGTGGTACACCGGTGCGGCGCCTGCCCTGCGCTCGCGCCTGCATAACCGCCACGAAGTGTTCCGCACGGCCTTGGATGATCTCGAAGCCACCCTGGCAAACCTTCAGGATGTACGGGCGTTTTGTGCGCCGTTGCTGGCTCAGGCGATAACGGAGCACTTCGGCCAGACCCTGGATGTGAACCAGGTGAGCTTCGCCCGCAAATTTCGTCGAGGTGTGGCGGGTGAGAGCTCATTGGGCGGGTTGTTGGTGTTTCAGACGGGCAATGAGTGGCAGGCGGATGACTTTTATATAGGCACCAGCTTGTTGCACGCCGCACTGGGTAATTTCGAGGCCGTCGATGCTCGGCGCAGTGAATGTGAAGATTGCCGGGTGATTACCCGCTTCAACTTCAATCAGGGTGATATTCAACCGGATCGGGCGGCGGTTCTCGGCCAGCGGGTGGCGATCGAGCCCCACGCCTTCGCCCAACTGTGCCGGGAGTTGGATCTGGGCCGGCGGTATCAGGAACACCTGAAGGCGGTGCTCGCCCCGGCCGATCCGGCCCAGGCGATACGTCTGCGCGACCAAGTGCGGGACAGCCAGCAGCAGATGCTGGCGGTTTATACCCAGGTGGGCTACATGCAGCGTGCCGTGGCCCCGGGCAGCGAAGGGGGGCTGGGCGACGATACCTATCGCATGCTCCAGGAAACCCTGAGCGGCAACACACAGGTGCGCATCAAGGATCGGCCCGTGGTTTACAGCGAGTTGAAGGTGCTGGGGGTGCCGATGAGCGGCATCCTGTTGATCGGCCCCGAGCGCGACGACAGCACGCGAGTGGAGCCGTTGCTGGTGTACATCCCCGGCGACCCGCTGCAACCGTTGCGCGAGTACGACTCCTCCAGCGCCTTTATGGTGGACCTGAGGGAGCGCCTGCATGGGTTCCAATACCGGCGTTTTTTCAGCCGCTTCGTGCCGCTTGGCCAGCAAGGCGAGTTTTTTGCCGCCCTCCAGCGGCAACTGGACCCTCAGTTGCATCACGACAAAGGCGATGACTTCACACCGCTGCCCAAGCGGTTGCCGCTGCATATCGAGGATGTGCCCATCCAGGGGCCGCTATGGAGTTATCTGGCCCAGGCGCAGCTCAACAAGATGCTCACAGATGCCCGGGCCGTGGCGGTGGCGACGGCGGATGCCGACACCCTAGCCCTGATAAAACACCTTGAAGGCTTCGCCAATACCGTCATGGACGTGCTCAACCTGGCTGCGTTCTGGGTGCCCGGCTTGGGCGCGTTGATGATGGCGGTGGGCGCGGGCCAGTTGGCGTCGACGGTTTTCGAGGGCATTGAGGATTGGGAGGACGGCCAGACCCGGCAGATGTGGGCGCACTTCTCCAGCGTGCTGCTCAACCTGGGGGCGGTGGCGACGGGGGCGGTGGTCCTCCCGGCGGTGCGCACCACGCCTTTTGTCGAGGGCATGCAGGTGGTGGAAACCGCCGAAGGCCAGAGCCGTCTGTGGAACCCGAGCATCGATGCCTACGAGCATCCGATAGACCTGCCGCCGACTTCCTACCCCAACGCCGAAGGTTTACATGAGCACTCGGGCAAGACGCTGCTCAAGCTTGAGGGACGTACCCTGGCCTTGAAAAAAGACTCCGTGCCAGGCAGCTACCGCCTCCAACACCCCACCCGGGCCCATGCCTATCAGCCGCGGATCCGCACCAACGGCCACGGCGCCTGGGTGCACGAGGCCGAGCGGCCCCTGGCCTGGCGCCAGCCGCTGTTGATGCGCCGCCTTGGGTTGCCGGGGGGCGAAACCCTGAGTGACGAACAGCTTGAGCAGGTGCGTGTCGTCAGCGGCGTGAGTGAGGACGAGTTGCGTCGGGTGCATGTGGAAAGCGAGCCCACTCCAGCCATCGTGCTCGATACCGCTCGCCAGTTTCGCGCCTACGCCGATGCCGTGAAGGTGGGCGAGCAGGTGCGCGGGGCGAAGATGTCCAGCGCCCTTTGCACCTATGCCGCGCAGATGATGACGCAGTTGCCGGGCTGGCCGGCCGGCAAGGCGATTGAAGTGTTCGAGCAGGTGGGCCAGGCGCGCAATGTCATCCGCTATGGCAGCGCCACGGTGCTGCCCGCCGATATCGTGCCCATCAGTCGCCTGGACCTGATGCAGGGGCAATTATCACCGCGGGTGCTGGCCAGCCTGAACGAGGAACAGATCAAGTCGGTCCTGGGCCAGTACGTGCCCCGTGATGCGCTGCAACGCAGTAAAACATTGGACACGCGCCTGGCCGACCACATCGACCAGCACCGCTCGCGCCTGTTCATGGGGCTGTACCTGGCCCAGCAACCCGTCGCCGACCCGCTGGTCCAGAGCTGGCAGCGCTCATTCCCCAGCCTGTCCACTCATCAGGTGCAAGAGTTACTCGCCCAGGCGCTGCCCAGTGAGCTGGCGCAGATTGCCGACACTGGGAAGATCCCCCTGCGCCTGGGCGAGCAAGCGCACCGGATGTTGCGCCAGATGCGTGAAGTGCAGGCCTACGAAGGGTTGTACCTGGATGCCCTGGCCGGCCCGGATACCGAGCGCCTGGTGCTGCACACCCTGGAGGCGTTACCCGGTTGGATCGATAACCTGCGCATTGAAGTGCGCGAAGGCGGCCTGACGGGCGAGTTGCGGGCCGCTTTCGGTTCGCCCAGTGCCGAGAACCGAAAGGTGTTGGTGCGCCTCGCTGATGGTTGCTACCAGGCTTACGACGGCCAGGGAAACCAGTTGCACGGCGTCGATGACCTGTATGCCAGCTTGCAGCACGCCTTGCCGGACAAGCAGCGAACGGCGCTCGGCTCGCCCCATGTGGGGCAAGGCGAGCAACTGCGGGCGTTGATCCAGAAACACGCGCTGCCCCGGGACAAATTGCGCGTGGTACTCAATATGCGTAGTGAGGGGCGCCGCTTCTTCAATGCACCGCAGCGCCTGCCCGGCGGGCGATTGGGCTACCCGCTGGCGGGAGGCGGGGGGACCGATTGGGAAGAGGTGCTCCACTCAAGAGTGCAGACCCTCTACCCGCGAATGACCGAGGAACAGCGTCGAGCGTTTATCCTGCACCGCGGTGTGACCAGCGATGACTGGCTTGTGGGCCTGGAGCAAGACTACAAGCGCTTGGTGCATAGGCTAGGTGTCTGGGCCCATCAAGACATTGAGGGGGTGGGCGCCAAGGGCAGTGAAGAATATACGCAGGCACGACAAGCCAGGCGAAGAGTCGCCAAGGCCATCAAGGACGCCTGGCAGATGATTGGACCGCAGTATTACAGCCCCACCGAGGGCCTGATTGGCATGGAGCTCTCGCTGTCGCAGGAGAGCCTCGCAGGCCAGCTCTCGACCCTGCCGGTGCTGGACGTCAACTTGGACCATGTACTGAGCGTCGATCTGTCGCAGACCGGGATCAGCGATGCGGACATCGGGACCTTCCTGCACAACTTCCCCAAGCTGCGCGATCTCAACCTGGAGGGCAACGAGTTGACCGCCTTGCCCCAGGCGCTGGCCGGCATGCGCCAGTTACGGGTCTTGAGCCTGTCGGATAACGACATCACCCTCACCCTCGATTCCCAGGCCATGCTCAAGAAACTCGGCTACCTGTTCATCCTCGAACTGGGGGGCAACCCCCTTGAGCTGTCGCCAGACATCAGCCGCATGCCAGGCCTGGAGCTGCTGTCCCTGCCCGATACGGGCCTTGACACCTGGCCCACCGGCCTATTCGCGCAACCGCGGGCGCGAACGTTTCAGCTGGACCTGAGCTACAACCCCATCGAGCGTATCCCCGAGGTTGCCCCCGGCTCCGACCGGGCTCAGGTCCTGGCCCGCAGCCAACTGAGCCGGGAAAACCTGTCGCCTGCCAATGAGCGGCAGATGCGCCTCTACATCGAGTCGGTAGGGCTCGATCCGAACCGGCGTTTCTCACCCCGAGGGCAACTGGACAGTGGCCATTGGCGCTATGGCCTGAGCGCGGATCAATGGCTGGACAAGCAGCCGATCTGGAATGCGGTGGAAGAGTCGCTGGGCAGCGAGCACTTTTTTGATGAGCTGCGCAAACTCTCCCAACTGATTGACGGTGTACCCAGCCTTAGGCCCGACCTGACGACCAAGGTCTGGCGCATGCTGGAGGCGATGCAAGGTAATACGCAACTGCGTGAAAAACTGTTTCTCATGGCGGCGTTCCCTACCAATTGCGTAGACGCCGGGGCGCAGTTGTTCAATGCCATGGGGGTGGAAGTGATGCTGCACGAAGCCTATGCAATCCCCAGCAAGTCCTTCGCCACCCTGGAAGTTTTCGAGCTGGCCAAGGGTAAGTCGCGCCTTGACGAACTGGGGCGCATCGCCCATCGCAGGGTGAGCGAGTTGCAAGACGAGGGGCGCCACTTCCCCGAATACGACGATGAGGGCGCCTTGGTCCAGCGTTACGACGCCCAGGGGCGTGGGGTCAAATCCATCGACGAAGTGGAAATCCACCTGGCCTACGCTACCGCCCTGGCCGACCCCTTGGACCTGCCCTGGCAAACCCGGGAAATGCAGTTCAATGAGCCGGATGTGACACCGGCCATGATCGAATCGGCGCGGACCCGGGTGCTGGCCCTGGAGGAGGGTGACCAACTGCGCGACAGCGTGATCGAGCAGCAATTCTGGTGCGAGTACCTGGAAGGCCTCTACCCCGATTCGTACAAAGACCTGGGCGGCAAGAGCCATGCGCTGAGCGACTTGCAAGTGGCGCGCGCGACGTTGGCCGACGACGGCAACCTGGCAGACGCGGAAAAGGCCCGCCTGCGCCAAACCATCGAGTCATCGGCCAAGGTGCTGGGCAAGACCGTGGACCGCCGATGGTTCGAGCACCCCATGAGCGCGCAGGAGTACGAAGAAGCATTTAGGAGCCTGGGCGTGCAATTCATGCAAGTGCACAGAGCCCTGACCGACAAAATCATGGGCCGCAGCGCCGCCAGCCACGACGAGCCCCCTTTGGTACATCCCATCATCGTCCCTTGAGGCCAAGGCCTGGGCGCCGACTTTCGGGGCAGCGCCCATAGGGGAGATGCCCTCAAAACAGAAAATAGCGCTGGGCCATGGGCAGCACATCCGCCGGTTCGCACCACAGCAGCACGCCGTCGGCCTTGACCTGGTAGGTCTGCGGGTCGACGTCGATGTGGGGCAGGTAGTCGTTGTGGATCAGGTCGGTTTTGCGCACGTTGCGGCAGCCCCGAACCACGGCGATTTTCTTTTGCAGCCCCAGGGCTTCGGGCAACCCGGCGTCCAGCGCTGCCTGGCTGATGAAGGTCAGGCAGGTGGCGTGCCGCGAGCTGCCGTAGCTGGCGAACATCGGCCGGTAGTGCACCGGTTGCGGCGTGGGGATCGAGGCGTTGGCGTCGCCCATCAGGCTGGCGGCGATGGCGCCGCCCTTGAGGATCAGCGTCGGCTTGACCCCGAAAAACGCCGGGCGCCAGAGCACCAGGTCGGCCCATTTACCCACTTCCACCGAGCCCACTTCATGGCTGATGCCGTGGGTGATCGCCGGGTTGATGGTGTACTTGGCGATGTAGCGCTTGGCCCGGAAATTGTCGTTGCCCGCGCCGTCGCCCGGCAGCGGGCCACGCTGTTTTTTCATCTTGTCGGCGGTTTGCCAGGTGCGCGTGATGACCTCGCCTACCCGGCCCATGGCTTGGCTGTCGGAGCTAATCATGGAGAACGCGCCGAGGTCGTGGAGGATGTCTTCGGCGGCGATGGTTTCGCGGCGGATGCGGCTTTCGGCGAAGGCCACGTCTTCGGCGATGCTCGGGTCCAAATGGTGGCAAACCATGAGCATGTCCAAGTGCTCGTCGATGGTGTTGCGGGTGAACGGCCGCGTCGGGTTGGTGGAGCTGGGCAGCACATTGGCCAGGCCACAGGCCTTGATGATGTCCGGCGCGTGGCCGCCACCGGCGCCTTCGGTGTGGTAGGTGTGGATGGTGCGGCCCTTGAACGCGGCGAGGGTGGTTTCCACGAAGCCCGACTCATTGAGGGTGTCGGTGTGGATCGCCACCTGCACATCGAACTGGTCGGCCACGCTCAGGCAGTTGTCGATGCTCGCCGGCGTGGTGCCCCAGTCTTCGTGGAGCTTGAGGCCGATGGCGCCGGCGCGGACTTGCTCGATCAGCGGCTCGGGCAGGCTGGCGTTGCCCTTGCCGGTGAGGCCGATGTTCATGGGGAAGGCGTCGGCGGCCTGGAGCATGCGCGCCAGGTGCCACGGCCCCGGCGTGCAAGTGGTGGCGTTGGTGCCGGTGGCCGGCCCCGTGCCGCCGCCGATCATGGTGGTCACGCCGCTCATCAGCGCCTCTTCGATCTGCTGCGGGCAGATGAAGTGGATGTGGGTATCGACGCCACCGGCGGTGAGGATCATGCCCTCACCGGCAATCACCTCGGTGCTGGCGCCGACGGCGATGGTCACGTTGGGCTGGATGTCCGGGTTGCCGGCCTTGCCGATGGCGGCGATGCGCCCGTCCTTGAGGCCGACGTCGGCTTTGACGATGCCCCAGTGGTCGATAATCAGCGCATTGGTGATAAGGGTGTCCACCACCTCGGCGGCCAGCAACTGGCCCTGGCCCTGGCCGTCACGGATCACCTTGCCACCGCCGAATTTCACTTCCTCGCCATAGGTGGTGAAGTCCTGCTCCACCTCCACCCACAACTCGGTGTCGGCCAGGCGCACCTTATCGCCCACGGTGGGGCCGTACATATCGGCGTAGGCTTGGCGGGAAATTTTCATAGATAAATTCCTGGGGTTAGCTGCAAGTTTTTAGCTGCAAGCGGCAAGTAAAAGCGGAGCGTAGCGGCAAGTTTTCAGCGGCCAGCTTCAAATAAAAAGCAACGTGAGAGCGCCGCGTACTGCGCTTTCTTGCCGCTTGAAGCTTGCCGCTGCCCTACAGGGGCCCCATTACCCGCCCGGCAAACCCGAACACCCGCCGCGCGCCGCCCAGCTCGACCAGTTCGACGCTGCGGCGTTGCCCCGGCTCGAAACGCACGGCAGTGCCTGCCGGGATGTTCAGGCGCATGCCACGGCTGGCGGCGCGGTCGAAGGTGAGGGCGTCGTTGGTTTCAAAAAAATGGTAGTGCGAGCCGACCTGGATCGGCCGGTCGCCGCTGTTGGCCACGGTCAGGGTCAGGGTGCGGCGCCCGGCGTTGAGTTCGATATCGCCGGGTTGGATCAGGTATTGGCCAGGAATCATGCCGCAGGCCCCAGGGTCTTGAAGTAAATGGCGGTCGGGCTGTAGCGCCCGTCCGGGCTTTGGCAGTAGTCGGGCAACTCGCCCACCTTGGTGTAATGCAACGCCTGGTAGAAGGCTTCGGCCGGTGAGCCGGCCTCGGTGTCCAGGTACAGCAGGCCGCGCCGCTGCTGGTGCGCGGCCTGTTCCAGGGTGCGCATCAGTTGCTGGCCCAGGCCATGGCGGCGGGCTTGGCTGTGCACCAGCAGTTTCTGCACCTCGGCGCGGTGGCGGCCGTTGGCTTTCTGGCACAGGGCCAACTGCACGCTGGCGACCACCCGCTCATCGCGCAGCACCACCCACAGCAGCAGGCTGGCGTCTTCGATGCTGGCCTGTACGCCGGTGAAGTAATCACGGGCCTGGGCCTCGTCCAGGTCAGCCATGAAACCCACCGATGCGCCGTGGTCGACCCCATCGAGCAGCAGTTCCTCCAGGCCCTGGCGGTAGTAGGCGAAGCTTTCGGCGTTGACTTGGCGTACCTGGGCGGTCATGGCGCGGCCTCCTGGGCGCTGGCCGGCGGCGGGGCGCCGGGGTTGAGGATCAGTTGCATAAAGGTCAGGTCCAGCCAGCGGCCGAACTTGACCCCCACTTGCGGCATCTGCCCGGTGGTGACGAAGCCCTGGCGTTCATGCAGGCGGATCGAGGCGGCGTTGCCGCTTTCGATGGCGGCGACCAGCACGTGTTTGCCGCAGCTTCTGGCGCGTTCGATCAGCGCCGCCATCAACTGTGGGCCGAGGCCGTTGCCGCGTTGGTCGCTGCGCACGTACACCGAATGCTCGACGCTGTGGCGAAAGCCCTCGAACGGCCGCCAGTCGCCGAAGGAGGCGTAGCCCAGCACGCTGCCGTCGGCGTCGGCGATCACCAGGATCGGGTAGCCCTGGGCCTGGCGCGCGCTGAACCAGGCCTGGCGGTTGCCCAGGTCCACCGGCTGGTCGTTCCAGATCGCCGTGGTGTTGAGCACGGCGTCGTTGTAGATGTCGCGCAGCGCCGGCAGGTCGGCGTGCACCGCGTCGCGGATGCGGTAGGTCATGGTGCGCCTCAGGCGATGGGTTGGTGGACGGTGACCAGTTTGGTGCCGTCGGGGAACGTGGCTTCGACCTGGATCTCGGGGATCATTTCGGCGATGCCGGGCATCACCTGGTCGCGGCCGAGCAGGGTGGTGCCGTAGTGCATCAACTCGGCCACGGTCTGCCCGTCACGGGCGCCTTCGAGCAGCGCCGCCGAGATGTAGGCGATGGCTTCCGGGTAGTTGAGTTTCACCCCCCGGGCCAGGCGCCGCTCGGCCACCAGGCCGGCGGTGAAAATCAGCAGTTTGTCTTTTTCGCGTGGGGTCAGGTCCATGGCGGTTCCGTCAAAAAGTGTTCAGTTGGCTGCGCAGCGGTGTGGGCGTTCGGTGAGCACCCGGTGGGAGCGGGCTTGCCCGCGATGGCGTCAGTGCAGGCTACATCGCCATCGCGGGCAGGCTCGCTCCCACAGCACCCACCCTGATAAAGCCCTTGTTCATGTGGCCCAGATCCTCGGGGCCACGGCTTCGCGGCCCAGCAGGGCGGGGCGCAGCAGTTTCCATAAATCGATCAGCCAGTTGCGCGCCAGCAGTGCTTCGCCGGCCAGGCAGCGGGCCACCAGCAGGCCGGGCAATTGGGTCAGGTCGCCGCGCACGGCGTTGGGCAATGAGCGGCAGGCGTGCAGCAGGTCGCTGTCGATCTCGCCGGTGGCCAGCAGGGTGGCGAACACCGGTTGCCCGTCCAGGCCGATGGGCGAGTCGAGCAAACCGTCGTCGCCCTCGATGCGCAGGCGTTCGTGCCACAGCAACCGGCCGTCGCGGCGGATATCCAGGTGGGCCTGCAAGTGCCCCAGGTCGAAACGTTCGCCACTGGCCGGGCGCCCCAGCGCCACCACGTCCCAGTAGAACAACCGGGCGTCGCCGTGCAGTTCGATGCGGGTGTGCAGTTCGGCTTGGGCGGCGCTGAACACGATGGTTTCCTGGGGCAGCCATTCCAGGGTGGCGCCCGTCTCGACCTGCAAATGCAGGCTCTGGTAGGCCGGGCTCGCTGCGCGATACCACTTGGCCGCGCCGGGGCTGGTGAGCTGGGCCCAGGCATTGGCGCCGACGTGGGCGCGGATGGCCAGGCGATCACCGCCGGCAATCCCGCCGGGCGGGTGCACGATGATGTGTTGGCACACCTGGGGGCCTTCGGCGTACAGGTGTTTTTGCACCCGCAGCGGGCCGAGGTGGCGGCGCAGGGTCGGGCGCGTGCTGTCGCCAAAACGCGCGTAGCCCAGCTCCAGCTCGGCGTGCCAACTGGGGGTGAACAGGGCGGTGGGGGCGGGCAGGTTCATGGTCTGGGCTTGGCTCGGTTGGCAGCAGGTTAGATGGTAACCAGGCCGCGTACACCCTCGGCTTGCATATTTTCGCCACGGCCCTGCTGCACGATCTCGCCCCGGGACATCACCAGGTACTGGTCGGCCAGTTCGGCGGCGAAGTCGTAGAACTGCTCCACCAGCAGGATCGCCATGTCGCCCCGGGCCGCCAGTTGCGCGATGACGGCGCCGATTTCCTTGATGACCGAGGGCTGGATGCCTTCGGTGGGCTCGTCGAGGATCAGCAAGCGCGGGCGGCTGGCCAGCGCCCGGCCAATGGCCAGTTGTTGTTGCTGCCCGCCCGAGAGGTCGCCGCCGCGGCGTTGTTTCATTTGCAGCAGCACCGGGAACAGTTCGTAGATAAAGGCCGGCACCTCTTTGGCCTCGCTGGCGGGAAAGCGCGAAAGGCCCATCAGCAGGTTTTCTTCCACGCTCAGCCGGCCGAAAATCTCCCGGCCCTGGGGCACATAGGCGATGCCTGCGTGTACCCGTTGGTGCGGCTTGAGCCCGGTGATCGGCTGGCCCTCCCACCGCACTGCCCCTTCCTTGGCGGGCAACAGGCCCATCAGGCACTTGAGCAGGGTGGTCTTGCCCACGCCGTTGCGCCCCAGCAGGCACGTGACCTCACCGACCTTCGCCTCAAAAGACAGCCCCCGCAGGATATGGCTGCCGCCGTAGAACTGATGCAACTGATCGACTTGCAACATATAGGCGTTCCTAGTGATTGAGCTGCAAGTAAGAGCAAACGCAAAAAAACAGCCCCGCCCCTAACTTGCCGCTGCTCTCATCTTCCTAAATAAACTTCGATGACCCTGTCGTCGGCCTGTACCTGCGCCAGCGAGCCCTCGGCCAACACCGAGCCCTGGTGCAGCACGGTGACGTGGTCGGCAATCGCGCCGACAAAGCCCATGTCGTGTTCCACCACCATCAGCGAGTGTTTGCCCGCCAGGCGTTTGAACAGCTCGGCGGTGAATTCGGTTTCGGCGTCGGTCATGCCCGCCACCGGTTCGTCGAGCAGCAGCAGTTGCGGGTCTTGCATCAGCAGCATGCCGATTTCCAGGAACTGTTTCTGGCCGTGGGATAAAAGCCCCGCCGGGCGATGCACCGAGGTGCTGAGGCCGATGGTGTCGAGCACTTCGCCGATGCGCTCGCGTTGTTCGCCACTGAGGCGCGCGCGCAGGCTGGCCCATACGGATTTATCGGTTTTCTGTGCCAGTTCCAGGTTCTCGAACACGCTCAAGGCCTCGAACACCGTGGGTTTCTGGAACTTGCGCCCGATGCCGGCCTGGGCGATCTGCACTTCGTTCATGTGGGTCAGGTCCAGGGTTTCGCCGAACCAGGCCTGGCCGTGGCTGGGGCGGGTCTTGCCGGTGATGACGTCCATCAGGGTGGTTTTGCCGGCGCCGTTGGGGCCGATGATGCAGCGCAGTTCGCCGACGCCGATGTACAGGCTCAGGGCATTGAGGGCCTTGAAGCCGTCGAAGCTGACGCTGATGTCTTCCAGGGTCAGGATCGTGCCGTGGCGGGTGTTCAGGCCCTTGCCCGCCGCTTGGCCCAGGCCGATGGCGTCGCGACTGCTGCCGGCGTCCTTGTTCGCGTCGAGGATAGGCTCAAGCATGAATTGCGCGGTGGCCGTGACGCTCATTGTTCGCCCCTTTTTTTCAGCAGCCCGATCACACCCCGGGGCAGGTACAGGGTGACGAGGATGAACAGCGCCCCAAGGAAGAACAGCCAGTATTCGGGGAAGGCCACGGTGAACCAGCTCTTCATGCCGTTGACCAGCCCGGCGCCCAGCAGCGGGCCGATCAGGCTGCCACGCCCGCCGAGGGCGACCCACACGGCGGCTTCGATGGAGTTGGTGGGCGACATTTCGCCGGGGTTGATGATGCCCACTTGCGGCACGTACAGCGCCCCGGCCAGGCCACACAACACCGCGCTCAACACCCAGACGAACAGCTTGAAGCCGCGCGGGTCGTAGCCGCAGAACATCAGGCGGTTTTCCGCGTCGCGCAGGGCCGTCAGCACACGGCCGAACTTGCTCTGCGCCAGGCGCCAGCCGAGCCACAGGCTGGCCACCAGCAACAGCACGGTGGCGCCGAACAGGGCCGCCCGGGTGCCGGGCTCGGTAATGCCAAAACCCAGGATCGTGCGGAAGTTGGTGAAGCCGTTGTTGCCGCCAAACCCGGTTTCGTTGCGAAAAAACAGGAGCATGCCGGCGAAGGTCAGGGCCTGGGTCATGATCGAGAAGTACACGCCCTTGATCCGTGAGCGGAACGCGAAAAAGCCGAACACCAGCGCCAGCAGCCCCGGCGCCAACACCACCAGGCACAAGGCCCAGAGGAAGTGGTCGGTGCCGGCCCAGTACCAGGGCAGTTCGTTCCACGATAAAAAGGTCATGAACGCCGGCAAGCCGTCGCCCGAGGCCTGGCGCATCAGGTACATGCCCATGGCGTAGCCGCCCAGGGCGAAGAACAGGCCGTGGCCCAGGGACAGCATGCCGGCATAGCCCCACACCAGGTCCAGGGCCAGGGCGACGATGGCGTAGCAAAGGATCTTGCCCACCAGGGTCAGGGTGTACGCCGAGACATGCAGGGCATGCTCCGGCGCCAACAGCGACAGCACAGGCAGGGCCAGCAGCGCCAGCAACACCACGGTGCCCACCAGGGCAGTGACCTTGGGGCCGGCCTTTTGGCTGGCGGTCAGTAATAAAGGCTGGTTCATCAGTCGATCACCCGTCCTTTGAGCGCGAAGAGGCCTTGCGGACGTTTCTGGATAAACAGAATTATCAGCGCGAGGATCAGGATCTTGCCCAGCACCGCGCCGATCTGCGGTTCCAGGATTTTATTGGCGATGCCCAGGCCGAACGCGGCCATGACGCTGCCGGCCAACTGGCCGACGCCACCGAGCACCACCACCAGAAAGGAGTCGATGATGTAGCTCTGGCCCAGGTCCGGGCCGACATTGCCGACCTGGCTCAGGGCCACGCCGCCGAGGCCAGCGATGCCCGAGCCCAGGCCAAAGGCGAGCATGTCCACACGCCCGGTGGGCACGCCGCAGCAGGCAGCCATGCTGCGGTTCTGGGTGACGGCGCGCACGTTCAGGCCCAGGCGCGTTTTGTTGAGCAGCAGCCAGGTGAGCGCCACCACGCACAGGGCGAAGGCGATGATGACGAGGCGGTTGTAGGGCAGCACCAGGTTGGGCAGCACCTGCACGCCGCCGGAGAGCCACGCCGGGTTGGCCACTTCGACGTTCTGCGCGCCGAACAGCAGGCGCACCAGTTGGATCAGCATCAGGCTGATGCCCCAGGTGGCGAGCAGGGTTTCCAGGGGCCGGCCGTAGAGGTGGCGGATCACCGTGCGTTCCAGGGCCATGCCGATGGCGGCGGTGACGAAAAACGCCACCGGCAGCGCGAGCAACGGGTAGAACGCGATGGCTTCGGGCGCCCAGCGCTGCATCAGCCATTGCACGCCGTAGGTGGCGTAGGCGCCGAGCATCAGCATCTCGCCGTGGGCCATGTTGATGACCCCCAGCAGGCCGAAGGTGATCGCCAGCCCCAGGGCCGCCAGCAGCAGGATCGAGCCCAGGGACAAACCGCTGAAGGCCTGGCCGAGCACTTCGCCCAGCAGCAGTTTGCGCTTGACCTGGGCCAGGCTGGTTTCGGCGGCGGTGCGCACCGCGGCGTCGTTTTCTACGCCGGGTTCCAACAACGTTTCAAGGCGCGTGCGGGCCAAAGGGTCGCCGGTTTCCCCCAGCAGGCGCACGGCGGCCAGGCGCACCGCCGGGTTGGCGTCCACCAGTTGCAGGTTGGCCAGGGCCAGGCTCAGGGCGGCATGCACGTCGTCATCCTGCTCGGCGGCCAGTTGCCGGTCGAGCCAGGCCAGTTGCGCGGGCGTGGCGCTTTTTTGCAGTTGCCGGGCGGCGGCCAGACGCAGCGTGGCGTCGTTGGCGAGCAGTTGATGGCTGGCGCGGGCGGTGTCGATCAGGCCGCGCAGGCGATTGTTCAGGCGCAGGGTTTTGGGCTGGCCGTCCACGGTCAGCGTGCCCTGCTGGAGGCTGTCGAGCAGGGGCCCGCGTGCAGGCTCAGGCTGCGCCGCCCAGGCTTGCAGCAAGCGGGCCTGTTGCGCCGGGTTGGCGCCGGCAAAGTCCTCGGCCTCGCCGGCGTGCGCGGCCAGGGGCAGCAGCAGGGCGAGGGCGAGCAGAACGCGGTAAAGGGCAGTGGGCATAGTCAACAACCTTGCAGGGAACCGGGTGGGAATAAGCCTGAGAGCAAGGGCCAGCGGGACTGTGTGGGAGCGGGCAGGCCCGCTCCCACATAAGCCCTTCCCACACAACCTTTGCCTCGCCAATCAGCGGCTGCACTCAGTTGCTCTTGACCGCATAGTCCGGCTTCTTGTCGTTGCCCGGGATGTACGGGCTCCACGGTTGGGCGCGGATCGGGCCTTCGGTTTGCCACACCACGGAGAACTGCCCGTCGTTCTGGATCTCGCCGATCATCACGGGTTTGTGCAGGTGATGGTTGCTCTTGTCCATGGTCAGGGTGTAGCCCGACGGGGCGGCGAAGGTTTGCCCGCCGAGGGCTTCGCGGACTTTGTCGACGTCGGTGGACTTGGCTTTTTCCGCGGCCTGGGCCCACATGTGGATGCCCACATAGGTGGCTTCCATCGGGTCGTTGGTCACGGCTTTGTCGGCGCCCGGCAGGTTCTTGGCCTTGGCGTAGGCTTTCCACGCGGCGACGAATTTTTCGTTGGCCGGGTTTTCTACCGACTGGAAGTAGTTCCACGCCGCGAGGTTGCCCACCAGCGGCTGGGTGTCAATGCCGCGCAGTTCTTCTTCGCCCACCGAGAAAGCCACCACCGGCACCTCTGTGGCCTTGAGGCCCTGGTTGGCCAGTTCCTTGTAGAACGGCACGTTGGAGTCGCCATTGACGGTGGAGATCACGGCGGTCTTGCCGCCGGCAGAGAACTTTTTGATGTTGGCGACGATGGTTTGGTAGTCGCTGTGGCCGAATGGCGTGTAGACCTCTTCGATGTCCTTGGCGGCCACGCCTTTGGCCTGCAGGAAGGCGCGCAGGATCTTGTTGGTGGTGCGCGGGTAGACGTAGTCGGTGCCCAGCAGGAAGTAGCGCTTGGCGCCGCCGCCTTCTTCGCTCATCAGGTATTCCACCGCCGGGATCGCTTGCTGGTTGGGCGCGGCACCGGTGTAGAAGACGTTGGGTGACATCTCTTCGCCCTCGTACTGCACCGGGTAGAACAGCAGGCCATTGAGTTCCTCGAACACCGGCAACACGGATTTGCGCGACACCGAGGTCCAGCAGCCGAACACCACGGCGACCTTGTCCTGGGTCAGCAATTGGCGGCCCTTTTCCGCGAATAGCGGCCAATTGGAGGCCGGGTCCACCACCACCGCTTCGAGCATCTTGCCGTTCACTCCGCCCTTGGCGTTGATCTCGTCGATGGTCATCAGGGCCATGTCTTTGAGGGAGGTTTCGGAGATCGCCATGGTGCCGGACAACGAATGCAGGATCCCGACCTTGATGGTCTCGGCGGCCTGGACGGTCCAGGTCATGCCCATGGCGGCAATCGATGCCGACAGGGTGAAAGCCTTGAGCAAGCTACGACGCTTCATTGTGCGATCTCCGTGATCTCGAATTTTTTAAAGGGGCGGACAGCAACGCTGCAAGGCCTTTTGCAAGGGCTGTGCCTGAATGGCCGGGGGCGGTGTTTGACGGGGTTTGGCCCGTGGTGTGGCGCGGGCATGCACCAATTGGGGGCCTTTGGCGAGGCGGGGTGCGTGGCGGCGCGCCGCGATGGTGCCGGCGCACTAACTATGTAAAGTCATGGCCGGCGGCAAACGCCTGAAGATGGGGGCTGGCGTCATCCCTCATATTTTTCAGGTGCACTTATGGATAAGGATTTTTCACCCCAGCAACAGGCCACTGCCGCCTATCGAGCCGTATTGCCCCCGCTCAGCCCGGCGTTTGCCAACGCCGACGATGCGGCGCGTTACGCCCATGAACAGGTGGGTGACAGGCGCGATGTCGAATATGGCAGCGTCATCTTGCAACGGCTTTCGGACAAGTTTTTTTTTGCCAGCGAACCCTTTGCCGGGAGCGACACAGGGTTTCACTTTCTCTCGATCCTGGAACAAGAGCCCAATGGTTTTTATGCGCACCCGGCGGGTTATCGCATCGTTGGCAGTTTCCACTCCCACCCCAATATCGAACACGTACCGGGCCTGGAGCCGACGTGGCCGGCGCAGCGTAAAGCGGCTTTTGTCAGCTTTTTTTCTGAGGCAGATGTGGTGGTCAACTATGAGGAGCGCGCGCTGTTTTTGGCCGCCTATCTCAGCGGGCCGGATGGGGCTCTGCTCAAGTACGTGCCCAGTGGTTCGGGCAAAGAACGCCTGCTCGTCGAGTGGCTCAAAACCGGCAATCGGCTCTTGGCGCAGCATGGGCACGATGGCTCCTTCGAGGGCTATTACGGCTTTGCGAGGAAAGTCGCTTCGGTGGGCACCTTGACGTTCCTGGCCTCCAGCCAGGCCTGGGGCGGCAGCGTGGGTGAGGTGCCCAGCGATTGGGAGCCGATGAAGCCGTTTGAAGCGCCAGTGTTGCAACCGGCATTTGGCCCCGTGTTCGACACGCTCGCTCGGGTGCGCGACCACGCCCAGGCCGGCATGGCCCGCGGGCCCGGTGGCCGGCAAGTGGTGTTCGTGCTCAGGGCCGTGGACCAGGAGGCGTATATCGCGACCGTGCCCTTTGTGCTGCCCTCGGCGCAGTTTTCCCTGCAAGGGCTGTTTCCCAGCCGCCCCGACGGCAGGCCCAGGCTGCCCTCAGGTTATCGCCTGGAGGCTATCTACTATCGTCCCGATGCGGCCGCGGCGCCCAAACCGGCCACCTGGGCGTGGCTACTGGAGAACTTCTTTACGCCCCAGGAGTTGGCGGCTGCCATCACCCAGTCGCGCACCGACACTTACCTGCAAGACCAGGCCCGTGGGTTGAGCCTGTATGTGCAGGCACCGGGGCATGCGTTGCTGCACTACCGGTTTTGCGGCTCGCCGGCGGAAACCGCGCTCATGGCCGGTGAGGGCCAGCCCTTGCAGCAAGCCTTGGAGGACGGCAGCCTGAGCCCGGTGGATTTTGTCCGCCAGGTTGCCGCTGCCGGTGAACTGGTCGTGGTGGAAACGGGGGACGTCTGGGAACGTCCCGGCGCGGTGAGCCAGGACTGGCAGCCCTTCGAGCGCCTGCATGAAGCCCTCAGCCCCGCGTTCTTGAGTGCCGACGATGCAGCGCGCCACGCCCACTATCAGTTGGCGGGCAAGCGCGGCCAGAACCATTTCAGCTATGTGCTGCAACACACCGATGGCACTTTTTGCGTCACGCGGCCCGTACCGCTGACCCAGGACAACGACTTCTGGGGCGCGCCATTCAGGGAGGGTATTTCGCAAGCCATCATGGAGCAGTTGGGCTATCGCTATGCCGCTTACTTCTACGGCTCGCGCGACCATTACAAAGAGATCCAGGCCAAATACCCCACCTGGTCGAATGAGCGCATCCACCTGAACATGAGCATGCTCAGGTTCGGCGATGCCCAAGCGGTGATCGAGGCCAGGGCCGGTATCACTGGGGTCTATCATTCGGCCCCGGATGGCTCGCTGGTCAAATACCTGCGCACGGGCAGCGAGCCGGAGCAGGTGTTCGGCCGCTGGTTGGCCCGCACCTTGGCCGGTGATGCCACGGCCCATCTGGCCTTGGGGGCGATCGATCTGTCGGTCGAGTCGTTCGTCGCGAAAATGGCGGGGTTGGGCGCGCTGACGGTGGTGCTGTCCAGTGTGGCGTGGAAGGATTCGGTGGGCAGGCTGCCTACCACATGGGCGGCTTATGCACCTTTTGTCTCCGCTGCCGCCCGCGAGCCGATACTGAGCTGGCTGTTCCAGGATCGAGAAACCGCCGCCCGCTATGCCCATGACCAGATGCTCGAAAATCCCGGCGCCAGGCAGGTGGCGTTTGTGCTCAAGCAGGCGCAGGCCGAGGCGTATGTGGTCAGTGATCCGTTGGTGATCGCTGCCACGCCCGCGACGCTGCCCCTGTTCAGCCCCGCCCGGGCCTTTGCCACCGATGATCGCGGCCAGCCGGAATTACCCCGTGGGTTTGGGTTGGAGGCGGTCTGTCATTTACTGCTGCCTGACGATGAGGCCTGCACCCGGGAGAAGTGGCTGTACCGCCAGTTTGTCTCGCCCCTGGAATTTGCCCAGGCCATCGCCCAGGCCAGGGCCGGCCTGCCCGAAACCTTCGCCCACTACATCAGTACCCGCGACGGCGCGCAGTTGCGCTATGTGTTTGGCGCGACGCCCCTGGAAGACCAGATGCATGCGCTTTCGCCCGAAGGCGTGGTCAGTGACGGCGGGGATGCCGACGCGTTGCAGGCTGGCACCCTGAGCCCTACCGAGTTCGTCCGGCGCGTGGCGGCGGCGGGGCATTTGCAGGTAATGCGCAGCAGCACCCTGTGGGATGTGGAGGGCCGGGTGACCCTCGACTGGCAGCCTTTTGCCCGGTATCGAAGGCCGGTGCTGGGGCCGGTGTTTATCACCGCCGACGACGCCGCGCGCTACGCCCACCAGCAAATCGGCGCCCGCCGCGACGAGGGGTTTGCCGGCGCGATTCTCAACCTTGGCGCCGAGCGCTATGCCGCCACCGAGCCAACCCCCAGCACCAAGCCGCGCTTTAGCCTGGATGCCATTTACCCTCTCGACGAGCAGGGCGTGCCCATCGTGCTCAACGAGGGCGCGCACCTGCACGCCTTGTACGCCTCGCGCTGGCCAGGTGATATCTCGGGGGCTTTTTGGGCGCCCGAGCAGAACCAGGTGGCCGCGCAAATGTTCAATGACGGCGATATCTACCAGGCGACGTTGATTCGAGAGCTGGTGCCACGGGTGTACCTGTCTGGCGACCCGCAGGTGCTGCTGGCTTACCAGGGGTTTGGCACCGCCCCGCAACGGGCGTTGTTCGCCCGGGTCAAACCGACCCCGGGCGATAGCCTGCTGTACCAGGACCTGGTGGCCGGCCGGATGGTGCCCAGTGACGTGGTCTCGCTGTTGGCCACCAGTGGGGAGTTGACCGTGGTGCAGGGCAACCGCCTGTGGGGCGCACCGGGTAAGGTGCAGTCGGACTGGATACCCTTTTTGGGCATTGACCTGGCCACCGTGGCCGAGCCGCCGGCCATGGGCCCGGTGTTCGCCAGCGCCCAGGCGGCCCTCGAACATGCTTGTGCGCGCCAGCGCACCCGTTATGGTGGCGCGGCGACGGGGTTGGGGGTAATCCTCAGGGCCGTCGACAAAGAAGAGTACGTGGCCACGGCCATGTTCCCCGCCGCGCAGGCTGACGCGCTCTATCGGGCCTGCGACAGTAGTTCGCGGCAACTGCGCGATGACTTCCTGATCCATGGCCTGTATTGCGCAACGCACTGGCTGCCTAATGCCAGCGGGGTGTTGCAGACGCTAATGGGCCGCCATTTTGCGTCGGCGGCGGATATGTTCGCCGGGTTGTTCAGCGCCAACGGTATGCAGCGTAACCGCGATATTTCAGGGTTGCGCTTGTATGTGGCGCCCCTGGATGGCGCCCTGCTGATGTACCAGCCCCAGGCGCGCCTGGCGCTATTCAATGAGGAAAGCGGCGACGCTGGCCCGAAGGGGCTCCAGGCTCGCTTGGACGGTGGCGCGCTGTCGTTCGAGGGCTACATCGCCCAGTTCGCTGCGGCCGGCCAACTGACGGTGCTGACCACCAGCGACTACTGGGACGAAGAGGGCCGGGTAGGGGTGGATTGGCAACCGTACCTGAGCCTGCAACGCCGCCACCTGGGGCCGGCATTTGTCTGGCAGGACGATGCGGCGCGCTATGCACACGCCCGTTGGGCCCAGCGTACCGACAAGGTGTATGGCGGGTTGATCCTGCGGCGCAACGATGGTTTGTTCGTGGCCACCGAGCCGTTGGTGATGGCGGTGGAAAATTTCGACCCCGGTTGGGTACGGCTGAACAAACTGGTGGCCAGCGGGCAGTTTCTGGGGGGGAGCCAGATCGTCGCGCGCTATCACTCGGCGGCGGTGCTGGAGCCGGATTTCCCTCTGTCACACCACGAGTGCGCGGTTTACCAGGGGATGTTCCCTACCGAGTTCCTGCACGGCGCGTTGACCCGCGAAGACTTGCCCCTGGCGCCGATCCCGCGCACCGAATATCGCTTTTGCGCCGACGGTGCCCTGCTGGCGTTCTTCACCAGTGACAACACCCGGGAAACGGCCCTGTTGTATCTGCTCTCGGCGGCTGGCGAACCTACCCTGCACCTCAAGAACAACCAGGCCGAAGCGCAGATGCGTGCCGGCACCCTTGCCCCCAGCGAGTTTGTGCGGCGCCTGGGGCGGGCGGGCCACCTGCGGGTACTGGCAGGCAGCCCGCTATGGGGCGTGCCGCGCATCCCGGCCGACTGGGCGCCCTTTGCACCCGCGAGCGACGGCCCGGCGACACTCGACTCACCCTTGAGCCCGGTGTTCACGCAAATGGAAGACGCGGTGCGCCACGCCCATCGCGTGGCGCCACGGGCGGGCTTGAGCTTTGGCTTCGTCCTTAAGTCGGCCAAGGCCGAGCAGTACCTGGCGTCCCTGCCGCTGGCGGCGGGCAACGCCGCGGCCTTGAGCTTGGAACGGGTGTTCATCGAAGGACGGCTGCCCCAGGGCTATGGCGTCAAGGGTGTTTACCTGTGCACTGGCAAAGTGCAGAAGGACACGGCGCAGGAAGTGGCCGAACACTTCTTCTCCCCTCAGGCCCTCAACCTCGGCCTGGTGGCCAGTAAGGTTTACGGCAACGGCAACGGTAACGGCGAGGCCGAGAGCCCCGCCCAGCCCAGCCATTTGCCTTTGTATTTATCCTGCGCCGACAACGCCCTGTTGAAGTACGAGCCGGTGGCGCCCCAGGTGCTGTGGAACGGCCCCCAGGGTGCCTTGCAGTACCAGCAACTGCTGACGCTGGGAGGCTTTACCCCCCTCGACTATGTGCGCAAGGTGGCCGCAGCCGGCAAGTTGCAGGTACTGGGCGGCAGTGATTTCTGGTTTCACACCACGGTGGTGTCCCAGCACTGGAACCCCTACATCGGCTCGGGTGAGTGGTTTGCCAGTGACCATCGCTTCGCCCTCAGCCCGGTGTTCTCCCACCTCGACGACGCCGCCCGCTATGCCCAGCGCCTGGTCGGGCCGTTCCAGGGCGAGGAATACACCGGCGCGGCCCTGGAGCGTCGGCAGGGGCAATCGATCGTCTATGTGGCAGTGGACCCGTTGGAGGTGCGCGAGGGGGATGCACGCTACACCGAGCTGTTCTACTCCGGGGCCGGTGGGGCAATCGCGCCGGTTAACGTCCCGGGTGCCGACCCGTTGCCGCTGCCGGTGTTTCCCGAGGGCTACCTGTTGGCCGCCGTGCATCATTTCTACAAAACCATGAATAGCCTCGAACAGGACGTGGACGCGCTGGACCGCCGATTGATGAACAACCTGCCGCTGGCCGACATTCCCTTTAGTGCTCAGGTGCTGGAAAAGAGCGCGGTCGCCGGTGCCAGTGTGTATTTCTCTTGCCGTGGTGGTGGGCTGCTCAAGCTCATGCCCGGCTTCACTGCCAAGGAAAAGGCCCTGTTCTTGGAGCCCTGGGGGCCCCGGCCGGCGGGCATGCTCACCCGGCTGGTCGCCGTCAGCCCGTTGTGGGTGCTGGATGCCGATGCCTTCTGGCTGCGCCCGGGCAAGCTGACCACCGCTTGGCGTAACCAGGTGCAAAGGCCTCGTTGAGTGGCTCGGCGTGGCCCCGGGGAAAAATAGATAAGTATCCCTGGGCCACGCCTGGGGTCTTTGAGAATGGCGGGACGCTCCCGATGGCCTGAGTCGGTTCAGGCACATCGGCCCTCCACCCTTGGACCCGAGGTCATGTATGCAAGACCATCTACCGCGAGAAAAACGCGCCGCCGTGGCGGCTCCTGTCACGTTGCCGCCCTTGAGCCCGCCATTCATTCGAGAGGAAGACGCCGCCTACTGGGCGCACCGCCAGATTGGCACCAAGCGCGAAAAGGAATATGGCGGCGTCATCCTCAGTGCGGACAACCGCTTTTACGCCACCACCCCGATTGTCGGCAAAGAACTCACCTTCAGTTTGAGAACGGTGCTTAACGTGGACGCGCAGCACCGCTTGCTGGCGCCACCGGGCTATGCCTTGGTGGCCTTTTACCATTCCCATCCCGCGTCCCATGAACTGGTGCAACAGACCAACCCCGGGTTACCCAACCAGTACATCAAGCCGCATATCAACTTCTTCTCGGGTTATGACTTTGTGTTCATTGTCCAGAACAGGTTGCAGTTCCCCCATGCGTATCTGTCCGGCCCCGACGATTCGCTCATCAGCTACGCCCCCAGCGGCTCGCAGGCCGAGCATCAGTTGGCGCAATGGATAGACGCCGGTCGCCCGCCCAACGACCCTGCGGGCATCTACGAGCCGCCCGATAAAGTGATTGAAAAAATGGCCTCCCTGGGCACCTTGAAATTCCTTATTCCTTGCCCTGTATGGGGCGGTTGGGTGGGCCAGGCGACGGCGGATTGGCGGGTATTTGAAACGCCCGAGGCGCCGGTTACCAGCGATTTGCCTCTGTTCACCCACACCTGCCCGCGCCCCGGCGACGCGGTGACGGCGGCGCTGGCGAATGCGGGCGAAGGCCTGCAATGGGGTTATGTGCTCAAGTACCTCAAAAGTGACCAGTACATCGCCACCCAGCCCATTGCCGCGGGCAGTGAGACATTTGCCCCTGCCAACCTGTTTCCGGCCAGGGCCGACGGCGGCCTTCGATTGGCGTCGCAGTTTCGCCTGCACGGCATCTACTACCGCTCGCGGCCCGAACCGCGGGACTTCCCACCCATCGAAGCATGGTTGTACATCAGCTTTTTCGCCCCGGCCCAACTGACCGCGGCCATGACTCAAAGGGTCGCCACCCAGGCACTGCAAGTGCCGGACGAGGCGCTGACGCTGTACGTGGCGCCTTCGGACGGTTCGCTGCTGAGCTTCAAACTGCCGCCGGCCGGTGCCGCGCAGCCTTTGTTTGACCGGGACGCAAAGGGTCATTTCACCGACAACGGTGCCCAGGCTGCGATGCAGGCTGGCCAGTTGACGCCCCGCGACTATGTGCGCCGCTTGATGGGCGTGGGCCAGTTGCAGGTGGAGCAACGCGGTGCGTTGTGGCGCGAGGAAGGAATGATGACGGACGGCCAAGCGATACTGGCCGGTACCCTGGCGCCTGTGTTGCAAGGCCCCTTCCTATCGGCCGACGATGCGGCGATGCATGCCCATGAATCGGTGGGCAGGTACCGCGACCGCTTTTATGGCGGCTACATCCTGCGCAATGGCGACAACCAGTATTTCGCCACCCAATTGTTGGCCAGTGACAGCGACCCGTTCGCCTCGCCCCTGTTCTTCCCGGTGGGGGGCAAAGGGCCGCTGGTGCCTCCCCAGGGCTATGGCATTTATGCCCGCGTGGGCGTGCACCCCCTCCCCGCAGCGGCCAACCCGGACCGGATAGCGCGCTGGCAATGGTCGCAGGAGGATGCCGTGCTCGACCCGCAGCTGTTTTCCGAGGCCCAGGTGCTGTCGATCATCGGCGGCCAGGCAACGGCGTACTTGAGTGGGGCCCACGACAGCCTGATTCGCTTCACGCGCAGCCCCGACGCCAGCACCCTTAACGCGTTGCACCGCCGTTTGCTCAAGGCCAACGGTGGCAACGCTCAGCTCCCGGTGCGCGGCTTCAAGCCCCAGGAGTTGGTGCGCCAATTGGTGCGCGTCGGCGAGTTATGGGTGATCCGCGGCAACCCCGTGTGGGGTGAACGCGGCCGGGTGGAGGAGGATTGGCGCGCAGGTCGCCCGGTCCCGGGCCGAGAGCTGTTGCGCCCGGCTATCCTGGGGCGGGTGTGCGAGAGTGCCGAGGCCGCCGCCAGCGAAGCCCTCGTGCGTCTTGAAGGTTGGCGCCCGAGCGCCGGCCGGTATTTTGCCTTTGTTCTGAAGCACCGCCGCCAAGAGGGGCGGTACGTGGCCACCGAGTGGGTCACGGTGACCGGGCGCAACCATATGTTTTCGCTGCAAAGCCTGTTCGATGTGCAAGGCCCAGGTACCCACCGCAGCGGGGACTACCGTTTTCCGGGTGAGTATCAGCTCCACGGGTTGTGCTACTTCCAGCCCGGTACCGCCTCCGGGCTGAGGGACCCTGAAACCTGGTTGCAGAACTTTTTCCTGCGGCCTTCGGTGTTGCTGGATGTACTGTACGAAGCTCGGCGTAGGGCGGCGGGGCAGTCCCCCAGCGGTTTGCCGGTATTTGTCGCGACCCAGGACGGTGCATTGTTGCGCTTTGACCAGAACTTGGCCGCCTCGACGCAGGTCATCAGCCTGGCCGAAGTCACGGTGAAGCTCAAAAGCGGCGAGCTGACCGCTGCCGGTTTTGTGCGCGAGGTGGCGAGCAAGCTGGCCCTCAAGGTGCTGGTCAAGGGCCAGTGCTGGGATCGCGAGGGCGACGTCACCGTGCACTGGACACCCTATGCCGACTACCTGCGGCGCTGGCTCGGCCCGGGTTTCAAGCACGTCGACGACGCGGCACGGCATGCCGGGCGCATGATCGGGCGGGAACGCTCGCGGATCTATGGCGGCTACATCCTGCAGCGCCAGAGCGACGGCCTGTTCTTTGCCACCGAACCGCTGGCCAGCAATTGCGAGCTCTTTGACGAGACCTGGGTGTTTCCCATCAAAGAGGGGGGCGAGACCTTCCCGGAAAACTTCAAGATTGCCGCGCGCTACTGCTCCCGGCTGCGGCCCGTGCCAGCGGTGAACCTGCCCGAGGTGGAGCGTGAGCTGTACATCAACCTGTTCTCGGCGCAGCGTGTGGCGAGCCTGTTTCACCAGGACGCCCGTGACCGGCGTAGCGAGTACCTGTTTTGCCCCGATGGCAGCCTCTTGAACCTCACGCTCGACGGGCGGGCCGAGGAGGCCTTGCTCAAAGCGCGGCTATCACCCACCGCCGGGGCAGGGCACGGCCCCTGGGGCAATCGGGTCGCGCAGCAGTTGGACAGCGGCATGCTCAAACCGGCCGACTGGGTCCGCGAATTGGCTGGCGCTGCCCAGCTCCAGGTGTTGCGAGCCAGCCCGGTGTGGGGCCCGCCGCGCATCGTTGACAAAAACTTCGTGCCTCGGGCGAGCATCCCCCTGCCGCTGGATATCGTTCAGGCCAGCCAGGAGCCGGTGTTCAGCCCGCTGTTCATGCAGGCCGATGATGCGGTGCGCTATGCCCTGGAGTCTCTGGGCGAACGCGAGTGGTTGCAGGGCGGCTATCTCCTGCGGGTCACCGCCAGCGACCAGTACATGGTGACGCTGCCCCTGGCGCGACAGAACTTCACCCACTTGCATCAGGTGTTCCCCCAGGGCGCGGTGCCGCATGGCTGCGAACTGGCGGGGTTCTATTTCGCCGCGCCGGACCAGAGCATCACGGGCGTCGATGACCCGCTGCACAACAGCTTTGTGCGGCCCGTCAGGGTCGTCCAGGGCCTGCGCATTTGCGCGCCTGCGGCCGCTGGCCCATACCTGCCGCTGTACCTGTCCTTTGCCGACGGTGCCTTGCTCAAGTACCGTTTCGACGGTGACTCCACGGTATTGGCCGGAATCGGTGCGCTGGAAGAGCGGTTGCAGCAGAGCCGCCTGCAGCTGTTGGAGCTGGTCCACCTGCTGGGGATTAAGGGCCAGTTGCAGATCCTGCTGCCCAGCGCCGCCTGGGACGGCTATGGCCTGGTGACGGCCGATTGGCTGCCGGGCGAGCGGCGCAGTGTCAAGGCACTGCCCAGGACCGACTTTGTCATGGGGCCGGTGTTCAATGACGCGGATGATGCGGTGCTGTATTGCTCGCGCATCTTCAAGGGCAGCCCCCAGGGCCAGTACCTGAGTGCCATCCGCCTGCGGCGCTACCGCGTGGGCGAGGAGTTTTACTCCTATACCGCGCCGATGGTGGAAGTGGAGTTTCGCGCCAGTGCTTCCTCGATACTCGGGTTCTTCCTGCGCAAGCAGTCCGGGCTGGAACGTATTTACCCGCAGGGCACCCAGATGGTGGCGGCGTATCAGTTGTTCCGCTCCGCCGAGGAGTACCCGCCAGCGCCGGGCGAAGAGGGGCTGCGCCGCAACTTTGCGTCTTGGCGCAACGTTGACTTGTACACCCACGGCCGTGATCGGGAGGAGGGTGGTCAGCTCGATATGTATTACTTGTCCACCCTTGATGGGGCGCTTATCAAGTTCACCCCCGACTACACCCGTGCCGAGGATCAGGTGCTGATGGAACATCGGCAGTGGACGCCAGGCAGCAACCCGGCCAAAGTCCCGCGTATTTCAGAGGTGCTGTCGCTGCTGGCTGGCCGCCAGCAACTGCGGGTGCTCCGGGCCGGGTCGTTCTGGAGTCGGCGCGGGCTGATATCCCAGGACCTCAAGCTAAAACTGTCCCAGCCCTGGGACGAGCCCATCCGCGACCGCGATGAACTCTAACCTGTAGCAAGCGGGGCTGCCCGCTTGCTACGACGGCGGCGTCAGGACTGGGCGCGGTTCCAGCGTGAGAGCAGGAGGCGGTCCAGCACCCAGAGGGCGATCAGCGAGGCGCCCACCAGCGGGAAGATCAGCGCCAGGGCCAGCATGATGGCCATGGCGCTTTTCCATTTCGGCAAGTCGTGGCGCAGTGGCGGCACACCCAGGCGCCCTTGGGGGCGGCGCTTCCACCAGATCACCACGCCGCTCACCGCGCTGAGCAGGATCATCAGGCAAATCAGCAGCACGATGATCTGGTTGAGCGCACCGAACATCTTGCCTTCATGCAGCATCACCCCCAGCTCCGTGGCGCGGGCGACGGGGCCGTAGTCGTGCCAGCGCACATCGGCCAGGACCCGGCCGGTGTATTGGTCCACATGCAAGGTGGCGTCGTTGCGCGGGTCATCGGCGAACACGGCAAGGGTGAACACGCCGCTGGCGGTGGTGGGGAAGGTGATGCTGTAGCCCGGCTCCACGCGGCGCGCGGTGGCGATGTCCTGCACCTGTTGCAGGCTCACGGTGGGGGCGGCCGGGGCGGTTTCGCCGGCGCCGTGGGCCCTGTGTTCGGCGTGGTCGCCGGACATCGGCATCGGCGTGTTTTCCATGGCCCAGGGCACGGTTTGGCGGGTGGCGGTGTTGAGCTCGCGGGCCTGTTGGTCGGAGGTGGGCACGTCGGTCCACATCGCCACCGGGAAGCGGTTCCACAGCTCGGCGTACTGCTTGCCCCAGAACCCGGTCCAGGTCATGCCGCTGAGCAGCATCACCAGCAGCAGGGACGCGCCCCAGAACCCGGTGACTGCGTGCAGGTCGCGCCATAGTAGGCGGCCACGGCTGTTCAGGCGTGGCCACAACACCCCCGCCGACGACTGGCCGCGCGGCCACCACAGGTACAGGCCCGACACCACGAGCACGATGCCCCAACCGGCGGCCAGTTCCACCAGGCGATCGCCCAGGGTGCCGATCATCAGCTCGCCATGGATCGCCCGTGCCACGGCTTGCAGGTTGTACTTGGCGTCCTGCTCGCCCAGCACTTGGGCGCGATAGGGGTCGACGAACACGTTCAATTCGCGGCCAGCGTTGTGCACCACGAACTGCCCGCTGCGCTCGGCGTTAATGGGCGGCAGGTACTGGCTGACGTGGCCCTGGGGGTAGGCGCTGCGCACGGCGCGCAGTTGTTCGTCGGCGCTGGCCAGGTGCTGCCCGGGCTGGACCTTGAGCAGGTCGGCGTACAGCAGCGGGTCGAGCTGGGGCTTGAACAGGTAGATGATCCCGGTCAGGGCCAGCATCACCATGAACGGGGCGACAAACAGCCCGGCGTAGAAATGCCAGCGCCAGGCCAGGTTGTAGAAGGAAATCTTGGGTTGACTCATCAGGGTGCTCCGCACGGGCATAGATCTTTTTTTAATCGGTGGTGGGGCTGTCGCGGGCGAGCCCGCTCCCACCGTTGGGGTGCATTGCCCCTGTGGGAGCGGGCTTGCCCGCGATGCTTTTGCCTAGAAACTCATATCCACCTTGGTCCAGAAGGTACGGCCCGGTTCGTTGAGGGCCTGTGGGTCGTTGGCCGGGTAACCGAACCCGGCGTTGCCTGCCAGGTTCAGGTGCTCGGCGTAGGCCTGGCCGAAGAGGTTGTCCACCCCGGTGCTGACCTTGAACTGCTTGTTGATGCGGTAGGCGCCGTTGAGGGAGAACACGCCAAAGCCTGAGCTTTTATCGTAATCCTTGCCCACCACGTTGCCTTTGTTCTGGTCGATGCGGTTTTGCGCCGCGACCACGCGCCACAAGGCCCCGGCGCTCCAGGTGTCTTGGCTGTAGGTCAGGCCGAAGCGGGCATCGAGCGGCGGCATCTGTGGCAGGGCCGAGCCGTCACTGCTGTTTTTGCCCCAGGCGTAGGCCAGGGTGGCGTCGGCTTTCCAGTTGGGCGTCAGCTTGTAGGCCGCGCCCAGTTCACCGCCCATGATCCGCGCGTCGATGTTCTCGGCCCGCGAGGTCATGCCCATCATGCCGCGGGTGTAGTCGAACAGGATGTAGTCGCGCACCTGGCCGATGTAGCCCGAGGCCCAGGCTTCGAGGTCGGCGCTTTTGTATTGCAGGCCGAAGTCGAGCTGGGTGGTTTTTTCCGGCTTGACCGCATCGAACGCGTTCACCGAACCGGCCGGGCCTTTGTTGGGCGAGAACAGCTCCCAGTAGTCGGGGAAGCGCTGGGCGTGGCCGAGGCCTGCGTAGAGGGTAGTGGGGCTGTCCTCCAGGTCGTGCTCAAAGCGCACGAAGCCGCTGGGCAGCGTGTCGGCGCGGGTTTCGTCGGCGGTGGGGTTGGGTCGGGCCATCATCCCGGAACCGGTGCTCTGGCGGAAATCCTTGGCGCTGGCGCGGTCCAGGCGTGCGCCGCTGATGAGGCGGTCACGGTCGGCGGCGTACCAGGTCAGTTCGCCGAACACGCCGTAGTTGTGGAAGTCGGCGTCTTTGTCGCGGGGCAGGTTCTTGTAGGTGTCGATGCCGCTGGCGGCGCGCTTGCGGTGTTCGTTGGTCTGGGCGTCGAGGCCGCCGATCAACTGCACATCGGCCCAGCGCCAGGTGGCTTTGATGCGCGCGCCGAGGGTGCGGCGGTCGACGTTGGAGGCCATGGGCCCGGCCATCATGCCGGTGCCGGACGGGGTGCGCAGGCTGTAGTTGTCCATCACGTGGTCAGCGTAGTTGTAGTAGACCTGGGCCTCGACCTTGTCCAGCACCTCACCGAGGTTGGACTTCTCGAAACGCAGGCCCAGGCTTTCGCGCAGGAACTGCGAGCCGTCCATGCCGCGCCCGGCGTAGCGTGCCTCGCCGTCACCGCGCCCGGCGGTGAGTTCCAACAGGGTGTCGGCGTCGGGGGTCCAGCCCAGGGCGACGTCGCCGTTCCATTTGTCGTAGCGCGATTCGACGGTGTCGTTGTTGCCGTCCTTGTAGTCGTCGGAGTGGGCTTGGTTGCCGACCACCCGCACGTAGCCCAAAGGCCCGCCGGCAGCGGCATCGACCACTTTGTCGAAGCGCCCGTTGGAGCCGGCCAGGATGCTGGCGTTCACCCGCGTGCCCAGTTCGCCGAAGCTTTCGGGCTGGCGGTCGAACAGCACGGTGCCGGCCGAGGCGCCGGGGCCCCAGAGCACGGTTTGCGGGCCTTTAATCACGGTCAATTGGTCGTAGGTTTCCGGGGAAATGTACGAGGTCGGCGCGTCCATGCGCCCTGGGCAGGCACCGAGCATCATGCTGCCGTTGGTGAGGATGTTCAGGCGCGAGCCGAACATGCCGCGCAGCACCGGGTCGCCGTTGGTGCCGCCGTTGCGCACCAGGGCAAAGCCGGGGATGGTCTTGAGGTAGTCGCCGCCATCGCTGGCCGGCACCGGTTGGCGCGGGTCTTTGGGGTTGGTGACCACGGTCAGGGGCGAGCTTTGGGCGATGGCGGTAATCACCGTGGGGCTCAGTTCGGTGGCCGGGTGCAGGTGCTCATCGTGCTCGCCGGCCAGGGCCCAGGGCGCCAGCAGGGTGCCGCAGAACAGCGCAATGGCCTGGGTCAAGCGCAGGCGCGGGTGATTGAGGGCGAAGCGGTTGCGTGTGTCAGCAGAAAACCTGGACATAGAGGTTCCATCGAGTCAGTCGTAAACAACACACGGCCAGCAGCCTGCGGCTGTCTTTTCTACAGTCGGCCGGGTGATAAGTGGGGTTTGGGTTTACGCGACGATGGGTGGGGCGCGGCTGCGGGCGCCGGGAAACACGGCCTGCCGGGCATGGCCCAGGCGCGGTGCGGGGGTGGTAACAGCCAGGGGGGGAGGGCTGTCGAAAAGGTTGAAGGCGATGCTGCCGGGTAGCGCGGGGCAGTTGTAGAGCAGGCCACAGTAGCCGCACTTCTCCCACAACATCTGCGGCTGGGCGGGGGATTTGGCGGGGGCGTGGTGCGCGGCGGTGGCGTCGTGGCAGGCCGGGTCTTGCGCGGCCATATCCATGCCCTGATGCGCGGGCATGGGCATGGCGTGATTCATCGGCATCGCTTGGGAAATCAGCGGCCCGATGAAAATCATCAGCATGGCGAACAGGCTGATCCAACTGCCGCGCCGGACCCTCAGGGAGTCGTGGCGCGCAGGGGATCGCCCGGCACGAGGCGTGCGCACGGTGTTCATGCGGCTATCGGCGTTGGCTTACTGGGCGTGGACGTGTTCGCCGCTGCCGGCGGGCGCCTGCTTCTGCACGGCGACATCGACCGTGACTTCGCCGGCCTTCTCGAAGCGCAGGGTCAGCGGGAAACGCTTGCCGTCGGCCAGCAGGCTGCGGTCCTTCAATTCCAACAGCATCACGTGGTAGGCCATGGGGGCGAAGGTCACCTCGCCGCCGGCGGGGATCACCACGTTGGGTACCTGCTGCATTTTCATCAGGTCGCCCTGCTTCACGTGTTCGTGCAGTTCAGCCTTGGCGGAAATGGGCGAGGTCACGCTTAGGAGGCGGTCGGCGTTCTTGCCGTTGTTGTGGATGACGAAATAGGCCGCCACGGTGGGGGCGTTGGGCGGCAGCTCCTGGGACCACGGGTGGGCGATGTGCAGTTCGCCGCTGGTGTACTCGTGGGCATGGGCAAAGCAGGCAGGCAGCAACAGGGCGGCCATCAACAGGGTTTTCTTCAACATGTCGGTACTCCGGGACGATTCAGGACGCAGGATGGTTGCGAGGTTGAATCAGGCCAGCGGAGAGGCGCGCGGATTGAGGCTGGGCCATTGCTGGCGCGGCGTGGGGCTGGAAAGCAGGGTGGGCGCCGGGCCCTGGGCGGGCTCCAAACGGGTGACGTGCAATTGCGGCACATGCCCGGGCAGAGCCACCAGCGGCGGCGATCCGGAGCAGCACCAGCAGTGCTGCATGTTGGAGTGGTCGTCGTTCTGTGGGGCCTTTTGCTCCAGGCTGCCCAACGACATCGCCACCATTTTGGTGCCACTGGAGGAGCAGAAGCTGCCCCACATCACTTGCTCGCTGGCCGCGCCGCTGGCGCTTTGCGCCATGGCCCCGGAAATCGGCATGGCGAGCAGGTTGAACAGCACTGCTAGGCAGGCGATCCAGGCAAGTGCTAGCCGTTGTCGGGGCATGGGTGGGATCCAGTGAGGTGGACGTTCAAGCACGCTATTTAGCCTGATCGGCCCGGATAAGTAAAAAGCCCGCCTGCGGTGTGGTGTCGCAGCGCGCTCAGGGGATATCGATCAACGCACCCAGCTCGCGCTCCAACTCCTGCGGGTCGCCCAGGTTCAGCTCGACGAGGCGGCGCAGGTGGCTGATGGACGCAAGGTCGATGTGCTCGCACACAAAACCCAATTGCCCGTGGTCGTCGTGGGCCAGGCGCACGCGCATGTGCACGGGGGTGTCGGGGGCGAGGTGGATATCGACGTCGAAGGCTTCGCCAGGGTCGCCCTGCCAGGGTTGCGGGCGCTGGATCAACAGGCCTTTGAGGGATAGGTCGAGCAATTGCACGCTCCAGGTGCGAGCCTGCTGGCGCAGTTCGGTCCTGGCATTAAAGGCGATACGCTTGAAGCGGCGGCGATCTGCGGCATTTTCGCTCATGGCCCAACCCTCTGGATGTGGGAAGACTATAGACCAGCCGCTTATTTGTGGTTTTTTCCCACAAATGAAGGCTCAAGACCAAAGCAGGGGGCTGGCCTTTAAGGCCGGCCGCGCTAAACTCCGAGGGCTGTCTTTCTGTCCACCCTGGCTGGAATAAAAAAATGAAAAACAATAATAGCCTGCTACGCCACATACCCTGGCTGCTGCTGGCAATCGTCGGAGCGTGCGCCCTTGGCGTCGTGGCCTTGCGCCGAGGCGAGGCGATCAACGCCTTGTGGATCGTGGTCGCGGCAGTGGCCATCTACTTGGTCGCCTATCGTTACTACAGCCTGTTCATCGCCAACAACGTGATGCAACTGGACCCCCGGCGGGCTACCCCCGCAGTGCTCAACAATGACGGTCTGGACTATGTGCCGACCAACAAACACATTCTTTTCGGGCACCACTTCGCTGCCATCGCTGGCGCGGGGCCGCTGGTGGGCCCGGTACTGGCCGCGCAAATGGGCTACCTGCCCGGCACGCTGTGGCTGATCGCCGGCGTGGTGCTGGCCGGTGCAGTGCAGGATTTCATGATCCTGTTCCTCTCCACCCGCCGTAACGGCCGTTCCCTGGGGGATATGGTGCGTGAGGAAATGGGCCGCATCCCGGGCACCATTGCCCTGTTTGGCTGCTTCCTCATCATGATTATCATCCTCGCGGTGCTGGCGCTGATCGTGGTCAAGGCCCTGGCCGAGAGCCCATGGGGCATCTTCACGGTGATGGCGACCATCCCGATCGCGATGTTCATGGGCATCTACATGCGCTACATCCGCCCGGGCCGCATCGGCGAAATCTCGATCATCGGCGTGCTGTTGCTGCTGGGTTCTATCTGGCTGGGCGGGCAGATCGCCGCTGATCCGGTGTGGGCCAAGGCCTTCACCTTCACTGGCATCCAGATCACCTGGATGCTGATCGGCTACGGTTTCGTCGCCGCAGTATTGCCGGTGTGGCTGATCCTGGCCCCGCGTGACTACCTCTCCACCTTCCTCAAGATCGGCACCATCATCGCCCTGGCCATCGGCATCCTGGTGACCATGCCCGACCTGAAAATGCCGGCATTGACCCAGTTCATCGACGGCACCGGGCCGGTATGGAAGGGCGGGCTGTTCCCGTTCCTGTTCATCACCATCGCCTGTGGCGCGGTGTCGGGCTTCCACGCGTTGATCTCTTCGGGCACCACGCCCAAGCTGTTGGCCAACGAAGCGCACTCGCGCTACATCGGCTATGGCGGCATGTTGATGGAGTCCTTCGTGGCCATCATGGCCATGGTTGCCGCGTCGGTGATCGAGCCGGGCGTGTACTTCGCCATGAACAGCCCGGCCGCGATTGTCGGCTCGGACGTGGTCAGCGTGGCGCAAACCGTCAGCAGTTGGGGCTTTGCCATTACCCCCGAAGCGCTGCAAGCGGTGGCCAATGACATCGGTGAAACCACCATCCTGGCCCGTGCCGGTGGCGCGCCAACCCTGGCGGTCGGTATCGCGCAGATCCTGCACAGTGTCCTGCCGGGTGAAAACACCATGGCATTCTGGTACCACTTTGCGATTCTGTTCGAGGCTCTGTTCATCCTGACCGCCGTGGACGCAGGCACCCGTGCCGGGCGTTTCATGCTCCAGGACTTGCTCGGCTCCTTTGTGCCAGCGCTCAAACGCACCGAATCCTGGACCGCCAACCTGATCGCCACCGCCGGTTGTGTGGCGATGTGGGGCTACCTGCTGTACCAAGGCGTGATCGACCCTCTGGGCGGGATCAACACCCTGTGGCCGCTGTTCGGCATCTCCAACCAGATGCTGGCGGGTATCGCGCTGATGCTGGCCACGGTTGTGCTGATTAAGATGAAACGCCAACGCTACATCTGGGTGACCATGCTGCCGGCTGTGTGGCTGCTGATCTGCACCACCACCGCAGGCTTCATCAAGCTGTTCGACGCCAACCCCGCGATCGGCTTCCTGTCGCTGGCCAAGAAGTACAGCGATGCCCTTGCCAACGGCCAGATCCTGGCCCCGGCCAAGAGCATCGACCAGATGCAGCACGTGATCTACAACGCCTACACCAACGCCACGCTCACGGCGCTGTTTTTGGCGGTGGTCTTCAGCATCCTGTTCTATGCGCTCAAGGTCGGCATTGCTGCCTGGGGCAACAAGGAGCGCACGGATAAAGAGTCGCCGTTCCAGGCCGTGCCGGATGCGTAAGCGAGGAATGCGCCATGTTCAATGACCTGAGTCGCCTCGGTAAGTACCTCGGTCAGGCCGCGCGCCTGATGGTCGGCATGCCCGACTACGACAACTACGTCGAGCATATGCAGACCAAACACCCGGACAAACCGATGATGGACTACGAGGCGTTCTTTCGCGAACGCCAGGAAGCCCGTTACGGGGGCAAGGGTGGGCCCAAGTGCTGTTGACCCGCTAGTCGGGTCGATGTAACCCCTTGTGGGAGCGTGCCTGCCGCGATGGCGGACTGTCAGCCAACAGCGATGTTGAATCTGGCACCACCATTGCGGGCAGGCCCGCTCCCACATTTGTTTTGTTCCTTGCGTTATTCAGGAGAACTGCTTTTGTCCTCTCCCATCCCCGTTACCGTCCTCAGCGGCTTTCTCGGCGCCGGCAAAACTACGTTGTTGCGCCACCTACTCAAGGCCGAGCACGGCTTGAAAATCGCCGTGATCGAAAACGAATTCAGTGACGCCGGCATTGATACTCAGTTGTTGGGTGATGAGCCGGTACAAGTCATGACCCTGTCCAATGGTTGCGTGTGCTGCACCATCCACACCGACCTGACCAAAGCCCTGTTCCTGCTGCTCGAGCGCCTGGACAGTGGCGAGATCGCCTTCGATCGCCTGGTGATCGAATGCACCGGGCTGGCCGACCCGGCGCCCGTGGCCCAGACGTTTTTCATCGATGAAGAACTGCGCGAGCGCTACATCCTCGACGGCATCATCACCCTGGTGGACGCCGCGCATGCCGAATTCCACCTGACCCAGACCATCGCCCAGGCGCAGGTCGGCTTTGCCGACCGGTTGTTGGTAAGCAAGCGCGACCTGGTGGACGAGCAGGCCTTCACCGCCCTGAGCGAGCGCCTGACCCGGATCAACCGCCGGGCGCCGATCCGGGTGGTCGAGCATGGCCGGATCGACCTGGCCGAGTTGCTGGACGTGCGCGGGTTCAACCTCAACGCTGACCTGGGCGGTGGCCTGAACCTGCGGCCAGTGGCTAAGGCCGCGGCCACCGACCGGATCTGCAGCCTGGTGCTGCGCACCGACAAACCGCTGGATATCGACCGGCTCAGCGAATTCATGAACCAACTGCTGGAAGACCACGGCAAACAACTGCTGCGTTACAAAGGCGTTCTGAACATTGGCGGTGAGGCGCGGCGCCTGGTGTTCCAAGGCGTATTGAAACTCTACGGCTTCGATTGGGATACCGAGTGGGCCGAAGATGCAGTGCGCGAAAGTGTCATTGTGTTCATCGGCGACGATTTGCCCCACGAAAAAATAAAGAAAGCTTTCGAGCAACTCTGAAAAACTCGCCTGCCCACAGCAGGCGGCTTTTATATCGATCAAACTTCGTCCGGGTCGCTGATATACGGGGTATTGCGCTCAAGTATCTTCATGCGCCAAGTCAGTTGGGTGCCGTATTCGCCAATGAAGTGATGCACTCTATTTATTTTCGAGAACTTGTTGTTAAGCCCCAAGGGGGCGCCTGCACGGGTTTGGATACGCACGTCCACTTGGTCGGACTGAATGTCGTCCAACGTAATAATGTTGCCGTCCAAGTCCAGAAAGTTAAACGTTGTGGTGTCTCTACCCGCCGCAGGCAGGGCGGCGAACTTGTCATGCTGGTTCTTGCTGATGACCTTGCCGTAGTAAGGGCCTGGAGTGCGGTTGTAGAAGGTGTAGTAGTCGTCTTCATTGCGGCAGTAGAACACCAGGGGCGGGTTCACGTTGACCGCGATCATGGTCAGCACATTGGAGACATCGCGGACTTCCGTGGCGATGGAAGGCGTATCGTAGTGCAGGACGGTGACTTTTTCGTTGAAGGTCTGACCTGGAAAGTGCAGCCAGGAGCCGTTGACGGTGAACGTTGCGAGGAATGATTTGTTTCGGCTGGTACTCATGGTTCTCAAATCCTTTTGAGAGTGTTTAGGAGAAGTGCACTTTTGAGGTTAGTCGAAGGGGTGACGGTGTTTGCACAAGTCTGTTTTTGGATGTTTCCCCTTACATTCGCCACTCAACGTTCAGACGAAAAAAAGCCCGGTCATAAGACCGGGCTTTTTAGTGCCGCGTAGTAACGGGGCGATTAAGCGCCGTATACCGGCAGCTTGGCGCAGATGGCTTTGACCTTCTCACGTACCGCGTCGATCACGGTTTCGTTGTTCAGGTCGGCCAGGATGTCGCAGATCCAGCCAGCCAGCTCCTTGCACTCGGTTTCCTTGAAGCCGCGAGTGGTCACGGCGGGTGTGCCGAAGCGCAGGCCCGAGGTGACGAACGGCGAGCGTGGGTCGTTAGGCACCGAGTTTTTGTTCACGGTGATGAACGCCTTGCCCAGTGCGGCATCGGCGTCTTTGCCGGAGATGTCCTGCTTGATGAGCGACAGCAGGAACAGGTGGTTTTCAGTACCGCCGGAAACTACGTCGAAACCGCGCTCGATGAACACGCTGGCCATGGCCTGGGCGTTCTTGATGACCTGTTGTTGGTAGGCCTTGAACTCAGGCTGCAGTGCTTCCTTGAAGCAGATGGCCTTGGCGGCGATCACGTGCTCCAGTGGGCCGCCCTGGGAACCAGGGAACACCGCGGAGTTGAGCTTTTTCTCGATGTCGGCGTTGGCGCGCGCCAGGATCAGGCCGCCACGTGGGCCGCGCAGGGTCTTGTGGGTGGTGGTGGTGACCACGTCGGCGAACGGTACCGGGTTCGGGTACACGCCAGCGGCGACCAGGCCGGCCACGTGGGCCATGTCGACGAACAGGTAGGCGCCTACCTTGTCGGCGATTTCACGGAAGCGTGGGAAATCGAGGATCTGGGAGTAGGCGGAGAAACCAGCCACGATCATTTTTGGCTTGTGTTCCAGGGCCAGGCGCTCGACTTCGTCGTAGTCGATCAGGCCATCGGCGTTGATGCCGTACTGGATGGCGTTGTACAGCTTGCCCGAGGAAGAAACGCTGGCACCGTGGGTCAGGTGACCGCCGTGGGCCAGGCTCATGCCCAGAATGGTGTCGCCGGCCGAGAGCAGGGCCAGGTACACGGCGCTGTTGGCTTGGGAACCGGCGTGTGGCTGGACGTTGGCGTAATCGGCGCCGAACAGCTCCTTGGCACGGTCGATGGCCAGTTGCTCAACCACGTCGACGTACTCGCAACCACCGTAGTAGCGCTTGCCCGGATAACCTTCGGCGTACTTGTTGGTCAGGGCCGAGCCTTGAGCTTCCATCACCGCTGGGCTGGCATAGTTTTCCGAAGCGATCAGCTCGATGTGTTCTTCCTGGCGCTGAGCTTCTTGCTCCATGGCGGCAAAAAGATCGGCGTCGAACTTGGCAATAGTCAAATCACGGCTGAACATGGCGGTCCTCAAGGATCGGGGGCAGAAAAGAGGGGCATTCTAACCCATGCGCTTTTAGAAGGGATATGAAACGCGATCAGGTTGTGGGAGAGCGAGCTTCAAGTGGGGAGCTACAAGCGGCAAGTTAAAGCCAACGCGCTACTGCTTGCCGCTTGTCGCTTTAAGCTTGCCGCGCTCTTGCTGTCAGTCGAACAGGAAGAGCGCATCGTTGCTGAATTGGGCTTCGAAACGGTTGGCCGGCATCGGGCGGCCGAACAGGTAGCCCTGCACTTCGTCGCAGCCGTGTTCGCGCAGGAAGTCCAGTTGCTCGTGGGTCTCCACGCCTTCGGCGATCACCGCCAGGTTCAGGCTGTGGGCCATGGCGATAATGGCGCGGGCGATCTGGGCGTCCTGTTCGCCGCAGGGCAGGCCATCGACGAAGGTGCGGTCGATTTTCAGCACGTCGATGGGGAACTGCTTCAGGTAGTTGAGCGAGGAGTAGCCCGTGCCGAAGTCGTCCACCGCGATGCTCAGGCCCAGGTTCTTCAGGCTGGCGAGGATTTGCAGGGCTTCGCTGACTTCGCGCATCAGGATGCTTTCGGTCAGTTCCAGCTCCAGGCACGCCGGCGGTAGGCCGGTGTCCCTGAGGATGTTGGCGATGCGGGTGCCCAGTTGGCCGTCGGAGAACTGCCGTGCCGAGATGTTCACCGAGACTTTCGGCACGCGCACCTTCGCCAGGTGCCAGGCTTTGAGCTGGCGGCAGGCTTCGGCGATGACCCAGTCGCCCACATCCACCACCAGGCCCAGCTCTTCGAGCACCGGGATGAAGTCCCCCGGCGGTACCAGCCCACGCCGTGGATGGCGCCAGCGCAGCAGGGCTTCGGCGCCGGTCAGGCGTTTGCCGTCGCCGCTGAACTGGGGTTGGTAATAAAGGACGAATTCGTTCTGGTCCAGGGCGTGGCGCAGGTCGCTTTCCAGCTCCAGGCGTTCCAGGGCGCTGGCGTTCATGTCGGCCTGGTAGAACTGGAAGTTGTTCTTGCCGCGTTCCTTGGCGTGGTACATGGCGGTGTCGGCGTTCTTCATCAACTGGCTCAGCTCGTTGCCGTCCTGGGGGCTCAGGGCGATGCCGATACTGGCGGTGACGAAGAACTCGCGGCCTTCAAGGACGAAGGGTTTGACCAGGCTGGCGAGGATTTGCTCGGCGACGTGGATGGCGCGGTTGAGGGCCATTTCGCGGCTGGCACGCGGTTGCAGGAGCAGGGTGAATTCGTCGCCGCCCATGCGCGCCACGGTGTCGTCATCGTCAACGCAGCCGAGCAGGCGCGTGGCCATTTCCTTGAGCATACGGTCGCCGGCCGCGTGGCCGAGGGAATCGTTGATTGGCTTGAAGCGGTCCAGGTCGAGGAACATCAGCACCACCCACGACTTCTGCCGCTCGGCCGATTGCAGCGCGGTGTGCAGGCGATCCTGGAACAGCGTGCGGTTGGGCAGGTGGGTCAGGGCGTCGTAGTAGGCCAGGCGATGGATGCGCTGCTCGCTGGCCTTGCGCTCGCTGATGTCGCTGAAAAAACACACATAGCTGGCCAGGTCGCCTTCGTCGTCCAGCACCGCGGTGATGCCGACCCAGGCCGGGTAGTGCTCGCCGTTGCGGCGCTTGAGCCAGACCTCGCCTTCCCAGCTGCTGTGCTGGTGCAGTTGCTTGAGCACATAGCGCAGGTGGGCTTCCTGTTGGTCGTCGACGGTGAGCATGTTGGGCAACTGGTCGAGCACCTGCGCCACCGCATAACCGCTGACGCGGCTGAAGGCCTCGTTGGCCTGCACGATATAGCCGGCCGGGTCGGTGATAAGGATCGCCGAGGTGGAATGCTCGAACACCGTGGCCGCCATGCGCAGGTCTTTTTCCGCGCGGCGCTGCTGGCTGATGTCGCGGCCCACCCCCAACACCCCCTCGAACGCACCGTGTTCGTCCCACACCAGCACCAGGCGCAACTCGATGGGGATCTTGCGCCCGTCGGCGCGCAGGCAGTCGAACAGGAACAACTGGGTCTGCACCTGGTCGCGCAGTTGGGCCAGTTGCTCGGGTTTGTCCAGGGCTTTGCTGACGCGATCCATCAGGCTGTAGATGCCGCTCAGTTGCTGGGGGTTGGCGATGGTCGATTGCCAGCCATTCTGGAAGATCCAGTCCACGGCAAAGCCCAGTACGGCTTGCACCGAAGGGCTGACGTAGTTGAGCGAGAGTTTGTTGTCGGTGGAGAAAATCACGTCGCTGATGCTCTCGGCGAGCATGCGATAGCGCTGCTCGCTGTCGCGCAGCGACTCGCTGGCTTCGATCTGGTCGGTGATGTCCTTGGCCACGCCAATGATGCGCGTGACCTGGTTGTGACGGTCGCGGGCCAGGGCCTGCTCGCGGACCTCGAAGCGCCGCCATTGGTTGTTGCGGTGGCGAAAACGCAACTGGCATTGCAGCAATTGCGCGTAGCCGCTGCGGCGCTGTTCCTGGCGGGCGAGGTGGTAGAGGTCGGCGTCTTCGGGGTGCAGCAGGATCTCCCAGAAGTACTCGCCCATCTGCTGCAACTCGGTCTTGTTGTAGCCCAGGGTCTGGCCCAGGTGATGGTTGCTGAAAATCATCCGCTGGCTGACGACGTCCTGCACGTAGAGGTGATCGGGCACTGTGCGCACCACGTCGGACCAGAAGCCTTCGCGTTCTACCAGCGACAACTCGATCAGCTTGCGGCTGGTGATGTCGCTGATGCTCAGGATCACCGCTTGGTAGTCGCTGCGCTCGCGGGGCAGGCGCAGCACCAGCCACAGATGCTGGTCGTTGCCCTGGGCGTCCTTGAGCTTGATTTCCAGCTCCAGTTGCTGCTGTTGCTCCAGCACCGCTTCAAGCAATTGATTACCGATGGCATTGCCCACCTGCGGGTCGCCGGCAATCAACAGGCTCCAGGCGTCTTCGCAGGAACTGACGTTGAGCAATTGCAGGGCGACCTGGTTGACCTCGGTGATGCGCAGCTCTTGCAGCAGGTATTGGCGCTGGCCCGGTTGGCCTTGCAGCCATTGGCGCAGTTCGTCGCCGGTTTGCAGGTGGCTGTTATTAAAGAAAGCCTTGAGCCCGGACAGGTCCAGCACGCACAAGGCCACGCCCGTGCCTTCAAAAATGTCCTGGTAGCGGCGCCGGCCCTCATGCAACTGGCGCTGGCGGCGGCGCATGTTGAGCAGGGCGACAAGCGGTAGTAGAGAGAACGCCAGCCCTAGCAGGCATTTGCCGATAAACGCCGGCAGTAGTTGCTCGACCACCGCTTGCTCATCAAACAACCCGCGCAGTTGCCAGTCGCTTTTACCCAGGGGTACCACCAGCACGCTGTCTTCGAGGGCTTCGGGGGGCAGGACCTGGTTGTGCGCCGCCGCCAGGTTGGGGCTTTGCCCGATGATCTGTTGGGTCAGTTGGTTTTCCAGCGCCCATTGGGCCGAGGCTGGGTGTTCGCCGCTCTTGCCCAGGCCTTGCACGAAGCGAGGGGCCAAACGTAGCGCCCAGTAGCCTTTGCTGTCGCCGCTGGGTTGGTGCAACAGCAGGTACGCCACCGAGCCATCCGCCGCGCTGCCGTAGAAGTAGCGTTGGGCGCGGCTGCGTTGGGTCATCTGCGCCAGCCATGGGTGGTCGCCGCTGGCGGCGGCGCTGTCGCTGCGCACTTGGCCTTCGCTGTCGAGCAGGGCCAGGCTGCGCAGGTCGGGCAGCGAGCGCTGGAGTTTGGCCAGCAGCGCCTGCAGTTCATCGGATGAGCGGGGTTGTTCGACGATCGGTAGCAGATTCAGGGCGATCTGCGCGTTCAGCGCCATGTTCAGGTTGATGTGGTCGGCCTGGTCTGCGCTGTAGTCGATGGTGTATTGGCGTTCGTGTTGCTGGGTTTGCTTGAGCTGGTCGAGCAGTTGCCAGAACAGCAGGGCCAACAGCAACAAGACCATGGTTGCCAGTGCGCCCTTGATGGTGCCGCGCAGAGGCAAGCCGGGCGCAGAGTTTGGCGCGCGCGCGGACGAAGGCGAAGTGACATTGGGCAAGCTGTGACCCTGCGATTTGGCTGGACTGGCGCGACGTGCACTATAAGCCGGACGCCCAAAGGGCGGCTAGCATGCCCTGAGTTGTGGCAAAGTGCCAGCCCCTGCTGGCTGGACTCATATGATCCGTTGAGGTAGCTTTGCCGGTTACGCGAAGGCGCTCCAGCCCCAGACAATCAGGCATTTTCCGCACGCAGGCATTGATCGCGATCAACGGCCCGCGCCGCGCATAGCCTGGCCCGGGCTTCGCCCGCTTTATTCACCCGTCACTGACCCTAGGTTCTCCATGGCTCAATACGTCTTCACCATGCATCGGCTGAGCAAAGTTGTTCCGCCGAAGCGGGAAATCCTGAAAAACATTTCGCTGTCCTTCTTCCCCGGCGCCAAGATCGGCGTGCTGGGCCTCAACGGTTCGGGTAAATCCACCCTGTTGAAAATCATGGCTGGCGTCGACACCGAGTTCGACGGCGAAGCGCGCCCGATGCCTGAACTGAACATCGGCTACCTGCCGCAAGAGCCGCAACTGGACCCGACCAAGACCGTGCGTGAAGTGGTCGAGGAAGCAGTCAGCGTCATCAAGGACGCCCAGGCGCGCCTGGATCAGGTCTACGCCGAATACGCCGACCCGGATGCCGACTTCGACAAACTGGCCGCCGAACAGGCCAAGCTCGAAGCCATCCTGCAAGCCGGCGACGGCCACAACCTGGATCGTCAACTGGAAGTGGCCGCCGATGCGCTGCGCCTGCCAGCCTGGGACGCCAAGATCGAGCACCTGTCCGGTGGCGAAAAACGCCGTGTGGCTCTGTGCCGCTTGCTGTTGTCGGCTCCCGATATGCTGCTGCTCGACGAACCGACCAACCACTTGGACGCTGACTCGGTGGCTTGGCTGGAGCACTTCCTGCACGATTTCCCGGGCACCGTGGTCGCGATCACGCACGACCGGTACTTCCTCGACAACGTCGCCGGTTGGATCCTGGAACTGGACCGCGGTGCGGGCATTCCGTACGAGGGCAACTATTCGGGTTGGTTGGAAGCCAAGTCCGATCGTCTGGCCCAGGAATCCAAGCAGCAATCGGCCCATGAAAAGGCCATGAAGGACGAACTGGAATGGGTGCGCAAAGGCGCCAAGGCCCGCCAGTCCAAGTCCAAGGCGCGCCTGGCGCGCTTTGAGGAAATGCAGTCGCAGGAATTCCAGAAGCGCAGCGAAACCAACGAGATCTATATCCCGGCTGGTCCGCGCCTGGGTGACAAGGTCATCGAATTCAAAAACGTCTCCAAGGGCTATGGCGACCGCGTGTTGATCGACAACCTGTCGTTCTCCATGCCAAAGGGCGCGATCGTCGGCGTTATCGGCGGTAACGGCGCGGGTAAATCCACGCTGTTCCGCATGCTGATGGGCAAGGAACAACCGGATTCGGGCAGCATCGAAATCGGCGAAACCGTGCAACTGGCCTGCGTGGACCAAAGCCGTGACGACCTGGACGGCAGCAAGACCGTGTTCCAGCAGATCTCCGACGGCTCGGACCAGATCCGCATCGGCAACTACGAAATCCCGTCGCGTACTTACGTCGGGCGTTTCAACTTCAAGGGCGGCGACCAGCAGAAGTTCGTCAAGGACCTCTCTGGTGGTGAGCGCGGCCGCTTGCACCTGGCCCTGACCCTGAAAGAGGGCGGCAACGTCCTGCTGCTCGACGAACCGTCCAACGACCTGGACGTTGAAACCCTGCGTTCCCTGGAAGAAGCCCTGCTGGACTTCCCGGGCGCCGCCATTGTGATCTCCCACGATCGGTGGTTCCTCGACCGTGTGGCGACCCACATCCTGGCGTACGAAGACGACTCGCAAGCGGTGTTCTTCGAGGGCAACTACACCGAGTACGAAGCCGACCGCAAAAAACGCCTCGGCGACGCAGCGGCCCAGCCGCACCGCGTACGGCACAAGAAACTGGCCTGATTCGCGCCGGTGGTTTGAACAACGGAGCCCTTGGGGGCTCCGTTTTTATTTGCGTGTTTTTTTCTCGGGGGCAGAGGGGCTTCATCGCGGGCGAGCCCGCGATGGCGGTTTACCTGATGGTGCAACCCTAGAATTGATAATCCCCGTTTAGGTGCAAAACAGCCGAGAAAACCCTGCCGATTTACATCCAATGCACCATTTAATTTCATAACTGCGACATTTTGCGCTGTCGCGGTGCGAAATGAATTGATAAAGTCCCGGGCAAATCTCCTTTAACGACAATAAATTTGCCGAGACTTCCCATGATCGAATCCGTCGAAGACTTCCTTGCCCGCCTGAAAAAGCGCGACCCTGAGCAACCGGAATTCCACCAGGCTGTAGAAGAAGTCCTACGCAGCCTGTGGCCATTTCTGGAGGCTAATCCGCATTACCTGACCTCGGGCATTCTCGAACGGATTTGCGAACCCGAACGCGCGGTGGTGTTCCGCGTTTCCTGGGTTGACGATCAGGGCAAGGTGCAGGTCAACCGCGGTTTCCGCATCCAGATGAACAGCGCCATCGGCCCGTACAAGGGCGGCCTACGGTTCCACCCGTCGGTGAACATGGGCGTACTGAAGTTCCTCGCCTTCGAGCAAACCTTCAAGAACTCCCTGACGTCCCTGCCCATGGGCGGCGGCAAGGGCGGTTCGGACTTCGACCCCAAGGGCAAGAGCGACGCCGAGGTGATGCGTTTCTGCCAGGCGTTCATGAGCGAGCTGTACCGCCACATCGGCGCAGACGTGGACGTGCCGGCCGGCGATATCGGCGTCGGTGCCCGCGAAATTGGCTTCCTGTTCGGCCAGTACAAGCGCCTGAGCAACCAGTTCACTAGCGTCCTGACTGGCAAGGGCATGAGCTACGGCGGCAGCCTGATCCGCCCGGAAGCCACCGGTTTTGGCTGCGTGTACTTCGCCGAAGAAATGCTCAAGCGCAGCGGCCAGCGTGTGGAAGGCAAGCGCGTGGCGATCTCCGGTTCCGGCAACGTGGCCCAGTACGCGGCACGTAAGGTCATGGACCTGGGCGGCAAGGTGATTTCCCTGTCTGACTCCGAAGGCACGCTGTACTGCGAGTCGGGCCTGACCGAGGAGCAATGGCTGGCGGTGTTGGAGCTGAAAAACGTCAAGCGCGGGCGCATCAGCGAACTGGCGACGCGTTTTGCCCTGGAGTTCCGTGCCGGCCAGTGCCCGTGGGACCTGGCGTGCGATATCGCGCTGCCTTGCGCGACGCAGAACGAATTGGACGACAACGCCGCGCGCACCCTGCTGCGCAACGGCTGCATCTGCGTGGCCGAAGGCGCGAACATGCCGACCACCCTGGCGGCGGTGGATATCTTTATCGAGGCGGGCATTTTGTTCGCCCCGGGCAAGGCGTCGAACGCTGGCGGCGTGGCGGTGAGTGGCCTGGAGATGTCGCAGAACGCCATGCGCCTGCTGTGGACGGCCGGTGAGGTGGACAGCAAGTTGCACAACATCATGCAGTCGATCCACCACGCGTGTGTGCATTACGGCGAAGAAAACGGCCGCATCAACTACGTCAAAGGCGCGAACATCGCCGGTTTCGTCAAGGTCGCCGACGCGATGCTGGCCCAGGGCGTGGTCTAAGCCTCGGGCTCGATGCGGATAATCTCCAGCACCTGATCGCCGGCGGGGCGCTTGCATAGCACTTCGTCGCCGAGCCGGGCGCCCAGCAGGGCCCGGCCCAGGGGCGAGCCCCAGTTGATAAGGCCGCGCGCGGCGTCGGCCTGATCTTCCCCCACCAGTTGTACGCGCTGTTGCGCATCTTCTTCATTGGCAAAGGTCACCCAACTGCCGATCTGCACCTGCTCGGTGGAGGTGGCGGGCGCGACGACCTGGGCGCTGCGCAGGCGCTGGTTGAAGTAGCGCAGGTCACGCTCGATCTCGGCCTGGCGCTGTTTGTCGGCCATTTCGCCTCGGGCGCTTTCTTCGCTGTGCAATTGCTGCAGTTCGGCGACTTTTGCCTGCAATTGCGCCAGCCCGCGGGCGGTGAGGTGGTTGGGCTGGGTGCTGACCTGGCGCTCCACCGGGGTGTCGGCCTGGGCAGCGGCCTGGTCTTCGTTGACGAATGCGCGACTCATGGCATTTCTCCTGTCATGCAGGGTTGGGCCATGGTCGCAGCCTTTTGGTTTCATCGGGCGTTGCAAAGCGACCTGTGGGGCGCTGTTTTGCGCTTCAGTAGTGATACCACTTCAATTCCAGCATCACTTCGTTCTCGGCCGAGGCCAGGTGGCTGAATTCGCGCTGGGCACTCAGGCGCAGGCCCAGGTTGCGCGACAACTCCCATTGCTGGTTGAGGCTCAGGCTACGGCGCACTTCGCCGTTGGTGAAGTAGTCGCCGCGCGCCTCCAGGCTCAGGTTGCCCAGGGGGTTTTTCCACAGCAGGCCGGTATTGAACCCGGCGGCTGGGGAGATGAATTCGGCGAAGTCGTTGTTGTGCTCCACGCGCACGGTACCCAGGGCAAAGCCGAGCAGGTCGTCACCCAGTTGCCAGGTGCCGCCGGCGCCACCATTGACGTGGCTGACCAGGGTTTCGTCGTCGTGCTTGCCCGGCACCCGTTCCAGGCCCCCGGTGACTTGCCACGACAGTGGTTGCAGCAGCTCGTTGCGCGGGGTCAGGGAGCGGATGGTGGCCAGGTCCAGTTGCTGCAACTGCCAGCGATTGCCTTCGTACTGGCGCACTTTCATTTGCAGGATTTCGATCTGCGCGCCCAGGGGGAAGCCTTCGGCGTTGTCGTTGAGGTCGTGATAGGCCATGCGCAGGCCGTATTCGGCGAAGGCATCGTCGCCCCGGGTGCCGATGCCGGCCTGCCAGGTGCGCGATTCGTGGCCGTCCTCGGGCAGGCCGGGGCGGGGGATGTCCAGCTCCGGCGCAGGGTTCTGGTTGATCGCGCGCAACAGTTCGAAGCTGCGCTGGGCCCGTTGCGGGTCGCGTTCCTGGCCGTTGGCGCGGTAGCGCTCCAGGCGATAGGCGGCGTCGATAATCAACGCCTGGCGCGCGCGGGGCAGGGCCTTGAAGGCCGGGGCCTGGAGCTGTTGCTGGTCGGCGCTGACCTTGAGCACCCATTGCTGTTCGTCACCGTCCAGCGGCTCGGCGCGGCTGAGCAATTCGCGCTCGCGGGAGGGGCGATAGTCGATCTTCTCCACCAGGCCCGCGTCCTTGACCGCTTTCACCGTGTCGGTGGGGATGGCGGTAAGGGGGAATTGCTCGGTCAGCTTCAGGCCCGGGCGGGCCACTTGCAGCAGCTCGAGTAGGCGATAGGAGCAGTTTTCGTCGAAGAAAAAGTAGTCGAACTTGATCTGCTTGAGTTCCCAGACGTGCTCGACCATGCGCTCAGTCTCGACTTGCGTCAGGTTCAGCCGGTATTCCCACAGGTCGCGGTTCTCCAGGCTGCGGTACTCGGAGAGCTTTTCCTGGTAGGGCACCAGGGCGAAGAGGCCGGGGTAGCCGCCCATCAGGCCTTTCCAGGCGTAGAGGATGCTGTTGTCGGAGCCTTCGATGTAGGCGCCGAAGTTGATCGCGTAGCTGAGCAGGGCGGTCTGGTCGCTTTGCACATCGGCCTGGTCGATGCGCAGCAGGGTATGGCCGAACATCGACGACGGGCTATTGAGGTAAGCCGCCGGGAAAATCATCACCGCGCTGTGGGGCGAAACGTCCTTGAACCACTGGGTGAATTCGGCGCACGCCACCGTGGGCAGGTCGGTGAGGCTCAGTTGCGCCTTGAGCCAACGGGTGCGCGCCGGGTACACGCACTGGGCGTGTTGCTCGCCGGCGCTGGCAGGCGCGTAGAGCGCTTGCAGGGTGGCTTGCAGCTCGGCATCGGGGCGTTCGGCGCCGTTGGCGGCGAGGAAGAACTTGGGGTCGCTGACATAGCTGCGCCAGCCGCCGAGCTTGGCGGTTTCGTAGTGGCCCAGGGAAATCCAGAAGGGGTCGTTGGCCAGTTGCTGCAAACGCGGGTTGTCGATCTGTGGTGCGGCGGACAACGGGGCGCAGACACAGAGCGCCAGGTAGGCAAGGCGTTTGAGCATGGTGGCAACTTAATAAAAAAGAGACCCGAGTCGGGGTGGGGCGACCGGTAAGCCTGGGGCAGGCTTGAGCGGCCAGGTCCAAAAAACAAAACCCGCCCCATGAAGGGGCGGGTGGGCCGAGCTTATGCCGGAGTGGCGTATTTAGCCAGGCGAGCGTCGCCCTTGAGGATGGCCAGGGTGTTGGTATGCACGTCTTCAGCGGTGGCGTCTGCCTTGGTGAAGATCTGTTGGAAGTGTTCGTGGGTGACTGCGGCGAAGTGCGCGCGGTCTTCAGGTGCCACGCCGAGTACCACGGCATAGGTGGTCAGCGCTTCGCCCTGACCCTTGGCCATGTCTTCGGAGAGTTCGTTCATCATGCCGTTCATGGCGAACCAGGATTTGCCGCCGTAGGTCAGCGAAGCGTTGGTGGCGCAGCCGTTGGTGCCGGAAGTCATGCCGAACGTGGCGTTGCCGGAAGTGCCGTTGGTGGTGGATGCCAGGAAGTGAGCCGGGGTGCCACGCTGACCTTCGAACAGCATGTTGCCCCAACCGCAATCCGGGCCGCCTGGCGCCTGAGCCATAGCGTTGATGGATACAGCGGCGAAGAGAGTACCGAGAAGAATCCGTTTCATAGCTTTGTTCTCTTTATGTGCATACCAATGGACAGGAGTCTGGCCCGTATCAGCGCCAGTCGGGCCGGTTATTTGCCCAGCCGCGCAGCTTGGAGTTTAGGCACGATCCCAGGGTTCCGTGATTTTTTGTAAAACAATCGTCGAGGCTCCGGTTTATCGGGGCTTGACCGGGGTTTTGGGTGGTGTTCCTGGCTGGAGGGGGCCGACTGCATGCCATGAGCTGCACGTGTGTGGAGCGGGGCGGCGCTCCGCTCACCCGCGATGGCGTCGGCCTATCCAACGCTGATACAGGCTGATACGCCGCCATCGCGGGCAAGCCCGCTCCCACAGGTGTCTTCATTGCGCCCGGGTGACGGCTACAGTTACCGCGTGCCTTGCCAGCCAGGCATACCCGGCGCCAGAATGCCGCCATCCGCCCCGCCTGATGTAAGGAAGTCCGATGCCTGATCCTGTTGCTGCCAGCTTGCGTCTCGCGCCTGAAGCGCTGACCCGTCCGTTTTCCGCTGAACAGTTCAGCTTCTCGACCACCAATGATTTGGAGCCCTTTCGCGGTGTGCTTGGCCAGGAACGTGCCGTCGAGGCCTTGCAGTTCGGTGTGGCGATGCCACGCCCCGGCTACAACGTATTTGTCATGGGCGAGCCGGGCACCGGCCGTTTTTCTTTCGTCAAACGCTACCTCAAGGCCGAGGGCAAGCGCCTGCAGACCCCGGCGGACTGGGTCTACGTCAACAACTTCGATGACCCCCGCGAACCCCGGGCCCTGGAGCTTCCCTCTGGCGAAGCGGGCGCTTTCATCGCCGATATCAATGGCTTAATCGACAACCTGCTGGCGACTTTTCCGGCGGTGTTCGAGCACCCGTCCTACCAGCAGAAGAAAAGCGCCATCGACCGCGCCTTCAACCAGCGCTACGACCGCGCGCTGGACGTGATCGAACGCCTGGCCCTGGAAAAAGACGTCGCCCTGTACCGCGACAGCAGCAATATCGCGTTCACCCCGATGGCCGAAGGCAAGGCGCTGGACGAGGCGGAGTTCGCCCAATTGCCGGAGGCTGAGCGTGAGCGCTTCCACGTCGATATCTCCGAACTGGAAGAGCGCCTGAACGAAGAGCTGGCGAGCCTGCCGCAGTGGAAGCGTGAGTCGAGCAACCAGATGCGCCAGCTCAACGAAGAGACCATCACCCTGGCCTTGCAGCCGCTGTTGGCGCCGTTGTCGCAGAAGTACGCGGAAAACGCCGCCGTGTGCGGCTATCTGCAAGCGATGCAGGTGTATTTGCTCAAGACCGTGGTCGAGCAACTGGTGGACGACAGCAAGACCGACGCCGTGGCGCGCAAACTGCTCGAAGAGCAGTACTGCCCCAGCCTGGTGGTCGGCCACCCCGCCAGTGGCGGCGCGCCGGTGGTGTTCGAGCCCCATCCGACCTACGACAACCTGTTCGGCCGCATCGAGTACAGCACCGACCAGGGCGCGCTCTACACCACCTATCGGCAGTTGCGCCCCGGTGCGCTGCACCGCGCCAATGGCGGCTTCTTGATCTTGGAAGCGGAAAAAATGCTCAGCGAACCGTTCGTGTGGGACGCGCTCAAACGCGCCCTGCAATCGCGCAAGCTGAAAATGGAGTCGCCGTTGGGCGAACTGGGGCGCCTGGCCACGGTGACCCTGACGCCGCAGCACATTCCGTTGCAGGTCAAGGTCATCATTATCGGCGCGCGCCAGTTGTACTACACGCTGCAGGACCTGGATCCGGACTTCCAGGAGATGTTCCGGGTGCTGGTGGACTTCGACGAAGACATCCCGATGGTCGACGAAAGCCTGGAACAGTTCGCCCAGTTACTCAAAACCCGCACCAGCGAAGAAGGCATGGCGCCGCTGACCGCCGACGCGGTGGCGCGCCTGGCCACCTACAGCGCACGCCTGGCCGAGCATCAGGGGCGCTTGTCGGCGCGTATCGGCGATCTATTCCAGTTGGTCAGCGAGGCGGATTTCATTCGCCACCTGGCCGGCGATGAAATGACCGATGCCGGGCATATCGAACGCGCCCTCAAGGCCAAGGCCACCCGCACTGGCCGGGTGTCGGCACGGATTCTCGACGACATGCTGGCGGGGATCATCCTGATCGACACCGACGGCGCCGCAGTCGGCAAGTGCAACGGCCTGACGGTGCTGGAAGTGGGCGATTCGGCCTTCGGTGTGCCGGCGCGGATCTCGGCCACGGTGTACCCGGGCGGCAGCGGTATCGTGGACATCGAGCGCGAGGTCAACCTCGGGCAACCGATTCACTCCAAGGGCGTGATGATCCTCACCGGTTACCTGGGCAGCCGCTATGCCCAGGAATTCCCCTTGGCGATTTCCGCAAGCATTGCCCTGGAGCAGTCCTACGGCTACGTCGATGGCGACAGCGCCTCCCTGGGCGAGGCGTGCACGCTGATTTCGGCATTGTCCAAAACGCCGCTCAAGCAGTGTTTTGCCATTACCGGCTCGATCAACCAGTTCGGTGAAGTGCAAGCGGTGGGCGGGGTCAACGAGAAGATCGAAGGCTTCTTCCGCCTCTGCGAGGCCCGTGGGCTGACGGGGGAGCAGGGGGCGATCATTCCCCAGGCTAACGTCGCCACCTTGATGCTCGACGAGAAAGTCCTGGCGGCGGTGCGGGCCGGACAGTTCCACGTGTATGCCGTGCGTCAGGCGGACGAAGCCCTGAGCCTGTTGGTCGGTGAGCCGGCCGGCGAGCCGGATGAGGAGGGGCAGTTCCCCGAAGGCAGCGTCAATGCGCGGGTGGTGGAGCGCTTGCGGGTGATCGCGGAAATGATTAGCGAAGACGACCTCAAGGACGCCGAGAAGGAGTTGGCGCAGCAGGCGTTGGTCGAAGCCAAGCCCGCCTGAGGCCTGTGGCAAGCGGGTCGGCCCCGCTTGCCATTTCGATGCGTCAAAAAGTCGACAATGACCATTCGGCGCCTGGTTAGGCCCGCCAACTTGCTGACTTGGCTTTTCTTCTATGCTCAGGACAGGGAATCGACAGTCATCACTGGATCGAGCCGGCCCCCTCGTGGGGGCTGAACACCGGATCTACCGAGGGTCGCCGCCATGCCGCGCAACCTCTGCCTCACCCGCCAGTGCCTGGGCCTGGTCACCCGCATCGAATGCAGCATTCGCCCGCTCGCCGGGGAAACCGGCATGTGGACGTTGCTATTCGCCGCCGGTATGGCCGGCGAGCAGCCCACGGCGATCAAGGCGCAGGGCCCGTTCCATGGGCCGTTCGTCGCCGAGTCCATTCTGAAAACCATCGTTGAAAGCCTGACGTCCCACGGCTATGAGTTGGCCGACGACCCGCAGATCTGGTGCCTGCACTTGCAGGCGCAACTGCGCGAGATCAATGGCGGGCGCTGCCACCCCACGGCGTTCTAGGCGCGGCACCGCGGTTTATGGGTGTTTGAGCGGCTGCTATACTCGCCGCCATTTTCTGCCCTTGTGTGAGATTCAATGGAACGTTTTATCGAAAATGCTATGTACGCCTCGCGTTGGCTGCTGGCGCCGATCTACTTTGGCCTGTCCCTGGGCTTGCTGGCGTTAGCGCTGAAGTTCTTCCAGGAAGTGCTGCACGTTTTCCCCAACATTTTCGCGATGGCGGAGTCCGAGTTGATCCTGGTGTTGTTGTCGCTGATCGACATGGCGCTGGTGGGCGGCCTGTTGGTGATGGTGATGATTTCCGGCTACGAGAATTTCGTCTCCCAACTCGACATCGATGACCACAAAGAGAAGCTCAACTGGCTGGGTACCATGGATTCGTCTTCCCTGAAGATGAAAGTGGCCGCCTCGATCGTCGCGATCTCGTCGATCCACCTGCTGCGCATCTTCATGGATGCCAAGAACGTCGATCCCGAGCACTTGATGTGGTACGTCATCATCCACATGACGTTCGTGGTCTCGGCATTCGCCATGGGTTACCTGGACAAGCTGACCAAACACTGATTCCCCGGCGCCAGTAGGCGCGCACTTTGCGCCTACTGATCTCGATCGCGGCAGTGTGCTAGTCTGCTCGCCCTTTTTATCAAGGGTTTTCCGGGAGCCGGCCTTATACCAAGCGGCTTCCAGGGTGCCCCACAGCGGAGCCGTGTTATGTCCGAAGTCAATCTGTCCACCGACGAAACCCGCGTCAGCTACGGCATTGGCCGTCAGTTGGGCGACCAACTGCGCGACAACCCGCCGCCCGGCGTTAGCCTGGACGCGATCCTGGCAGGCCTGACCGACGCCTTCGCCGGCAAGGAAAGCCGTGTTGGCCAGGAAGAAATGTCCGCCAGCTTCAAGGTTATCCGCGAAGTCATGCAAGCCGAAGCCGCTGCCAAGGCTGAAGCCGCTGCCGGCGCTGGCCTGGCATTCCTGGCCGACAACGCCAAGCGCGAAGGCATCACTACTCTGGCCTCCGGCCTGCAATTCGAAGTGCTGACCGCGGGTGAAGGCGCCAAGCCATCGCGTGAAGACACCGTGCGCACGCACTACCACGGCACGCTGATCGACGGCACGGTATTCGACAGCTCCTACGATCGTGGGCAGCCAGCGGAATTCCCGGTGGGTGGCGTGATCGCTGGCTGGACCGAAGCCCTGCAACTGATGAATGCCGGCAGCAAATGGCGCTTGTACGTGCCGAGCGAACTGGCCTACGGCGCTCAGGGCGTGGGTAGCATCCCGCCGCACAGCGTTTTGGTGTTCGACGTCGAACTGCTCGACGTTCTGTAAGGTTGGTTGAAGCGGTGTGGGCCTGCATTGCGATGCAGGCAACTCGATTTCAGGTTTGCGCCGCGGTGAAACAGCCGCGGGCAAGTCGGGTCGCCGCACCGTTTGCTTCTATAGGTTCTGCGGGGTGGTTCATGGGTGGAACTTACCGTTGAGCTCCGTCACCGGGCGCAAGGCTCGGGCATAGCAGAACAGAAACAGGTTGCGCACCAACTCCTTAAGCACCACCGGCTCGCTGGAGTTCAGGCCATGGAGATCCAGGTCGCCCTGGTCTTGCAGCTCATTGAGCGCTTCTTCTTCCAATACGGCACAGACTTCCCCGGTTTCCCTGTGAAGGATCCTGAGGTAGGGGTGTGGGCGGTCCAGCCAGGCGTCGATCAAATAAGTCATGGTTCTCATCTCCGTTGAAGGGTTCGATGAGAATAATTCTTATTCAAGTAATAGCAAGCGCCTATTGGCGATTTCTGCATTTTTTTGTGTGGGCATTGCATGGGCTGACAGAGCTATGGCTTTTTGCTATTGCTGGCCGCGGTGCCGTCCCGCATTGCACGGGATGGCAGCCAGCATGGTTCAGACCTTTCTGACGAACTCGGACTTGAGCTTCATCGGGCCGATGCCCTCGATCTTGCAGTCAATGTCGTGGTCGCCGTCACACAGGCGGATGTTCTTGACCTTGGTGCCGACCTTGACCACCAGGGAAGTGCCCTTGACCTTGAGGTCTTTGATGACGGTGATGGTGTCGCCGTCTTGCAGGACATTACCGACCGAATCCTTCTTCACGGTTTCGTCGCTGGCTGTCTCGGCCTCGTCAGAGGCGGACCACTCGTGGGCGCACTCCGGGCAGATCAGCTGTGCGCCGTCTTCATAGGTGTATTCGCAATTGCATTTTGGGCAGGGTGGCAACGTGCTCACTAAGGCTCCTTGGATTCAGGATCGCTAAAAAGCGCACATTGTATAGGGTTTTAGCTGGGGCAGGGGTGCAACGCAAAAGCAAGTGGGAGCAGGCGTGCTCCCACCGGGTGTGGCGGTCAGTGAGTACGGGCGACCGCGAACTCGCTCAATTCGATCAGGGCGTCGCGGTACTCGCTGGCCGGGATGGCTTCCAGGCACTGGATGGCGCGAGCCACGTAATCGCGTGCCAGTTGCGCTGTGTATTCCAGCGAGCCGGACGCTTCCACGGCGGTGCGGATGCTTTCCAGGTCTTCGATGCCGCCCTTTTGGATTGCCTGGCGCACCAGCGCGGCTTGCTCGGCGGTGCCTTCGCGCATGGTGTAGATCAGCGGCAGGGTCGGCTTGCCTTCGGCCAGGTCATCGCCGACGTTTTTGCCCAGGGTGTCGGCGTCGCCACGGTAGTCGAGCAGGTCGTCAACCAGTTGGAACGCCACGCCCAGGTGATCGCCAAAGGTGCGCAACGCCTCTGCCTGTTCGGCGGTGGCGCCGGCCAGGACGGCGGCACTGTGGGTAGAAGCCTCGAAGAGCATGGCGGTCTTGCCACGAATGACTTCCATGTAGGTTTCTTCGCTGGTGCTGGCGTCGCGCACTTTGGACAGTTGCAGCACCTCGCCTTCGGCGATGATGCGCGTGGCCTGGGAGAGGATCTTCATCACTGGCATGGAGCCCAGCTCGACCATCATCTCGAACGAGCGCGAGTACAGGAAGTCGCCCACCAGCACGCTCGGGGCGTTGCCCCACATGGCGTTGGCGGTGGAGCGGCCACGGCGCATGCCGGACATATCGACCACATCGTCATGCAGCAGGGTGGCGGTGTGCAGGAACTCGATGGTTGCGGCGAGCAGGCGCATGTCGTCGCCCTCGCGGCCCAGCGCCTTGCCGCACAGCAGCACCAATAGAGGACGCAGGCGCTTGCCCCCGGCCGAGGTAATGTAGTCGCCGATTTTCGATACCAGCGGTACTCGGGAAGTCAGCTGTTTCTTGATGATACCGTCGACGGCGCTAAAATCGTCCGCCACCGCGCGGTAGAAAGCTTGGGGTTGCATCAGCGACAGGTGCTCCAGAAGGGTTGCGCGGCATGCTAGGACCCGTGCCCCTGGGTGTCAAGGCGCGTTGGACGCCCCCTTGCAAGGTGCGGGTGCCTTGCGTACAATCGCGCACCCTGAACTTCCTGGGCAGCACCTGCCTTACGCAATTGCATCTGGGCCGTTCCAGCCTCATGCAGCCATGCCAGCCAATACCTCTTCTTATAAAGAGCTGGGTGAGCAGGATTATCGGAGAAATACCATGTCTTACGCAGTAATCGTTACAGGCGGCAAGCAGTATAAAGTCGCTCCAGGTGAATACCTGAAGATCGAAAAGCTGGAAATCGCTACCGGCGAATCCGTCACTTTTGATCGCGTTCTGTTGGTTGCCAATGGCGACGACGTAAATATCGGTGCCCCAGTTGTTGCTGGTGCTACCGTTGTGGCTGAAGTGATCTCCCAAGGTCGTCACGATAAAGTCCGCATCATCAAGTTCCGTCGTCGTAAGCACCACATGAAGCGTATGGGCCACCGCCAGTGGTACACCGAGATCAAAATCACCGGTATTCAGGCTTAATTTCAGCCTAATTCCTCACTAGGAGAATTGAACTCATGGCACACAAAAAAGCTGGTGGTAGTACCCGTAACGGTCGCGACTCAGAAGCCAAACGCCTTGGCGTGAAGATGTATGGCGGCCAGGTCATCGTTCCAGGCAACATCATCGTGCGTCAGCGCGGCACCCAATTCCACGCCGGTTACGGTGTTGGCATGGGTAAAGATCACACCCTCTTCGCTAAAATCGAAGGCGTGATCAAGTTCCAGGTTAAAGGCGCCTTCGGTCGTCGTTACGTAAGCGTTGTCCCGAAGACTGAAGTCGTCGCGGCATAATTACGTAGTTGCTGGAAAAGCCCTGTCTTGCGACGGGGCTTTTTCGTTTGTGGGGTGAGTCTCTTGCAAAACTGTTTGTATGGGCTGCCAGCGCTGGATTGTGCGGTCGTTGATTGAGGTCGCTGCGCTCATTTTTGCAAGAGTCTTATGTCTTGGTGATTTTTGGCTCGTCCATGCGGCGAGAGGCGTTTTGTTATGAAGTTTGTTGATGAAGTTTCGATTCGAGTAAAGGCCGGCGACGGCGGTAACGGTTGCATGAGTTTCCGTCGGGAAAAGTTCATCGAAAACGGTGGCCCCAACGGCGGTGACGGCGGTGACGGCGGTTCGGTGTTCATGGTCGCCGACGAAAACCTCAATACCCTGGTGGACTACCGCTACACCCGGCATTTTGATGCCGAGCGCGGTTCCAACGGCGGCAGTACCGATTGCACCGGCAAAAAAGGTGAGGAATTGGTGCTGCGCGTACCGGTGGGCACCACGGTGATCGACTCCGCCACCCAGGAAGTGATTGGCGACCTGACCAAGGCCGGCCAGCGTCTGCTGGTGGCTCACGGTGGTTGGCACGGTCTGGGCAATACCCGTTTCAAATCCAGCACCAACCGCGCGCCGCGTCAGACAACCCCTGGCAAGCCGGGCGAGCAGCGTGACCTCAAGCTGGAAATGAAGGTTCTGGCTGACGTGGGCCTGTTGGGTTTGCCGAATGCGGGCAAAAGTACCTTTATCCGTTCGGTTTCGGCCGCCAAGCCGAAGGTGGCGGATTATCCGTTCACCACCCTGGTGCCGAACCTGGGTGTGGTCAGTGTCGATCGCTGGAAGAGCTTTGTAGTTGCGGACATCCCGGGCCTGATCGAAGGGGCTTCCGACGGTGCGGGCCTGGGGATTCGCTTCCTCAAGCACTTGTCTCGCACTCGTCTGTTGCTGCACCTCGTCGACATGGCGCCGCTGGATGAAAGCAGTGCGCCAGACGCAGCTGAGGTGATTGTCAGTGAGCTGACCAAGTTCAGCCCGTCCCTGGCCGAGCGCGATCGCTGGTTGGTGCTGAACAAGTGCGACCAGATCCTTGAGGAAGAGCACGAAGAGCGGGTCAAGGAGATCGTTGATCGTCTGGAGTGGACTGGCCCGGTCTACGTGATCTCGGCCATTGCCAAAGAAGGCACTGAGCGTCTGACCCGCGACATCATGCGTTACCTGGAAGATCGTGCCGATCGCTTGGCTAACGACCCGGTCTACAAGGCAGAGTTGGCGGACCTCGATCAGCGTATCGAAGACGAGGCGCGTGCCCAATTGCAAGCCCTGGATGACCAGCGCGCACTGCGCCGCAGCGGCGTCAAGTCGGTTCACGATATTGGTGATGACGACTGGGACGAGGAAGATGTGGATGACGAAGATGGTCCGGAAATCATTTACGTCCGCGACTGATTCGTTGCAGTAAACTACAAGCGCCGCTCACTGAGCGGCGTTTTAGTATCTGTAAAAACTCCTACTAATAATCGCGCGGGTGGTGCTGGGTCGCGCCGCTCGCAAGCTAAGGTTGAAGATGATGCGGAGCAAGGTGACAGGTGCGCAGCGTTGGGTCGTGAAGATCGGCAGTGCGTTGCTGACGGCGGATGGCAAGGGGCTGGATCGTGCGGCCATGGGTGTCTGGGTCGAGCAGATGGTGGCCCTGCATGAGGCGGGTGTGGAGTTGGTGCTGGTGTCCTCCGGGGCCGTGGCTGCCGGCATGAGCCGCTTGGGCTGGACGGCGCGACCCAGCGCGATGCACGAGCTCCAGGCTGCTGCTGCTATCGGTCAGATGGGCTTGGTGCAGGCCTGGGAGTCGAGCTTTGCCGAGCATGGTCGCCATACTGCGCAAATCCTGTTGACCCATGATGACCTGTCTGATCGCAAGCGTTACCTCAATGCCCGCAGCACGTTGCGTGCCCTGGTCGAGCTCAAGGTGATTCCGGTCATCAACGAGAACGACACGGTGGTCACCGATGAAATCCGCTTTGGCGACAACGATACCCTGGCGGCGCTGGTGGCTAACTTGGTGGAGGCGGATCTGCTGGTGATTCTCACGGATCGCGACGGGATGTTCGATGCCGATCCGCGCAACAACCCCGATGCCCAGATGATTTACGAGGCGCGCGCGGACGACCCGGCGCTGGATGCGGTGGCGGGCGGCACGGGTGGCGCCCTGGGGCGCGGCGGTATGCAGACCAAGCTGCGTGCGGCGCGCCTGGCGGCGCGCTCCGGCGCTCATACCATCATCGTTGGTGGGCGCTTGGAGCGGGTACTGGACCGGCTCAAGGCTGGCGAGCGCATCGGCACGTTGCTGTCGCCGGAGCGCGGCATGCTGGCGGCGCGCAAGCAATGGCTGGCCGGGCATCTGCAGACGCGCGGTACCTTGGTGCTGGATGAAGGGGCGGTTTCTGCCTTGTCTCGGGGCAACAAGAGCCTGCTGCCGGTGGGTGTGAAACTGGTGCAGGGTAGCTTCCGTCGCGGTGAAATGGTGGTGTGCGTCGCGCCGGATGGTCGTGAGATCGCGCGCGGGCTGGCCAATTACAGCGCCCTTGAGGCGCAAAAAATCATCGGGCAGTCGTCTGAGGCGATTGTCGGTCTCTTGGGTTACATGGCGGAGCCGGAACTGGTTCACCGCGATAACCTGATTCTGGTTTAAGGGAAACCTGTATGCGCATGGCTAAAGGGTGGTTGGGGCTGTTGCTGGCGATGCCGTTGCTGGCATCGGCCGAAGAGATTGGTCGGGTGTCGACGGTGTTCAAGTTTGTCGGGCCGAACGACCGGATTGTGGTCGAGGCGTTCGATGATCCGAAGGTCGAAGGTGTGACCTGCTACCTGTCCCGCGCCAAGACGGGCGGTGTAAAGGGTGGTCTGGGGTTGGCCGAGGATCGTGCTGAGGCGTCGATTGCTTGTCGCCAGGTCGGGCCGATCAGCTTCAAGGGCGAGCTCAAGGAGGGTGATGAAGTGTTCAAGGAGCGCACGTCGCTGGTGTTCAAGACCATGCAGGTGGTGCGTTTCCTCGACAAGAAGCGCAATACCCTGGTGTACCTGGTGTACAGCGACCGCTTGATCGAAGGCAGCCCGCAGAATGCGGTGACGGCCATCCCGATCCTGCCATGGGCCAATAGCGCGCAGTAAATGGGTGTGATTTATGGGGATGGGAGTGGCGTTGCCGGCTCCCATTTTTTATGCCGGTATAAATCCTAGGCAATAAAAAACCGACCCTGGGGTCGGTTTTTTAACAAGCGTGTCGCTTAGGCTGCTACAGCAAGGTTCAATGCCTTGATGTGGCCATTCAAGCGGCCTTTATGGCGAGCAGCTTTGTTTTTGTGAATGATGCCTTTGTCAGCCATGCGGTCGATGACTGGCACGGCCAGAACGTAAGCGGCTTGTGCTTTTTCAGCGTCTTTTGCGTCGATGGCTTTGACTACATTCTTGATGTAGGTGCGAACCATGGAACGCAGGCTGGCGTTGTGGCTGCGACGCTTCTCAGCCTGTTTTGCACGTTTTTTGGCGGAAGGTGAGTTGGCCACCGTCGAGCTCCTCGAAAGACTTTTTAGGGAATAGCAAACAAAATAGGCCGCGAATCATGCCGATGAGTTGAAGTCTTGTCAAGGGCGGTTGATGCGTTCCGCTAAGTGGTAGGTGTGGGGCACCCGGATATTTCTTTCCGGCGCCTGACCTGTAAACTCGCGAGCTTTGGCTCTGTGCTGCTGCGGCGCGGAGTATCGCATAAGTGGGCGCGTTGTTCGCCTGCTGTTTATCGACAGGCGAAAACTCTTTCCATGAATCTGCTTAAATCCTTGGCCGCCGTCAGCTCTATCACGATGATTTCCCGGGTCCTGGGGTTTGTCCGTGACACCCTTATTGCGCGCATATTCGGTGCCGGTATGGCCACGGATGCGTTCTTTATCGCGTTCAAGTTGCCCAATCTGTTACGCCGCATCTTTGCCGAAGGGGCGTTTTCCCAAGCGTTCGTGCCGATCCTGGCGGAATACAAAAGCCAGCAGGGCGACGAAGCGACCCGCACTTTCATTGCCTACGTCTCGGGCCTGCTGACGCTCGTACTGGCGCTGGTCACGGTGTTGGGCATGGTAGCGGCGCCCTGGGTGATCTGGGCGACGGCACCGGGTTTTACCGATGAACCGGCAAAATTCACCCTGACCGCCGACCTGCTGCGAGTGACCTTTCCTTATATATTGCTGATCTCCCTGTCGTCCCTGGCAGGCGCGATCCTCAACACCTGGAACCGGTTCTCCGTACCGGCCTTCGTGCCGACGCTGCTCAATGTCAGCATGATCCTGTTCACGTTGTTCCTGACCCCTTACTTCGACCCGCCCATCATGGCGCTGGGGTGGGCGGTGCTGGCCGGTGGCCTGGCGCAGTTGCTCTATCAACTGCCGCACCTGAAAAAAATCGGCATGCTGGTGTTGCCGCGCCTGAACCTGCGCGACTCCGGCGTATGGCGGGTGATGAAGCAGATGCTGCCGGCGATCCTAGGTGTGTCGGTGAGCCAGATTTCCTTGATTATCAACACGATTTTCGCTTCGTTCCTGGTGGCGGGCTCGGTGTCCTGGATGTACTACGCCGACCGTTTGATGGAGTTGCCCTCCGGCGTCCTCGGGGTGGCGTTGGGCACGATCCTGTTGCCCACGTTGGCCAAGACTTACGCGAGCAAGGACCGCCACGAGTATTCGCGCATTCTCGATTGGGGTCTGCGCCTATGCTTCGTACTGGTGCTGCCCTGCGCTCTGGCCTTGGGCATCCTGGCTGAGCCTCTGACGGTTTCGCTGTTCCAGTACGGTGAATTCGGCGCCCATGACGCCGCCATGACTCAGCAGGCGTTGGTCGCCTATTCGGTCGGGTTGCTTGGGATTATCGTCATCAAGGTGCTGGCGCCGGGCTTCTACGCCCAGCAAAACATCCGCACGCCGGTGAAAATCGCCATCTTCACCCTCGTGGTCACGCAACTGTTCAACCTGCTGCTGATCGGGCCGCTGGCCCATGCGGGCCTGGCGCTGGCCATCAGTGCCGGCGCCTGCCTCAATGCGGGGCTGCTGTTCTATCAGTTGCGCAAGCAGCAGATGTATCAGCCTCAGCCAGGTTGGGGGCGCTTTGGCCTGAAGTTGCTGGTGGCGGTGGCGATGATGTCGGCGGTGCTGTTGGTGGCGTTGCACTTTATGCCGGCCTGGAGTGAGGGTCACATGCTGGAGCGGTTCCTGCGCCTCGGTGCGTTGGTGCTGGCGGGGGTGGTGACCTATTTCGGCATGCTCGCAGCGATGGGCTTTCGCCTGCGTGATTTCAATCGCAAGGCCCTGAACTGACGGGTTTTTGCGCTTAAGTGCGCGTCAGGCATCAGTTCGAGGCATTTGGCGGCGAGCTTGCCTGTCGTCAGCCGCCGGGTGTGGTTATAATCGACCACTTTATGAGCAAGAAGCGCGTTATGCAGCTGGTTCGAGGCCTCCACAACTTGCGCCCCCAGCATCGGGGCTGCGTCGCCACTATTGGCAACTTTGACGGTGTTCACCGTGGTCACCAGGCGATCCTGGGTCGGCTGCGTGAACGTGCGCTTGAGTTGGGCGTACCCAGCTGCGTGGTGATATTCGAGCCACAACCGCGGGAGTTCTTTGCGCCGGACACCGCCCCGGCACGCCTGGCGCGTTTGCGCGACAAACTGCAATTGCTGGCCGAAGAAGGCGTCGACCGGGTGCTGTGCCTGGCCTTCAACCAGCGCTTGAGCAAACTCAGTGCCACCGAGTTTGTCGATACCATCCTGGTCGATGGCCTGGGCGTACAGCACCTGGAGGTCGGCGACGACTTCCGCTTCGGTTGCGACCGGGTGGGGGATTTCGACTTCCTGCAGCAGGCCGGTGGTGCCCGGGGCTTTACCGTTGAAGCCGCACAGACCGTCGAACTCGATGGTTTGCGCGTGAGCAGCACCCAGGTCCGTAACGCCCTGGCCGCGGCGGATTTCCCCCTGGCCGAGCGTTTGCTCGGTCGCCCGTTCCGCATCGCCGGGCGGGTGCTGCATGGGCAAAAACTGGCGCGCCAACTGGGTACGCCCACCGCCAACGTGCAACTCAAGCGCCGCCGCGTGCCGCTGACCGGGGTTTACCTGGTGAGCGTCGATATCGATGGCCAGCCGTGGCCCGGCGTTGCCAATATCGGCGTGCGGCCAACGGTGGCCGGCGATGGCAAGGCCCACTTGGAAGTTCATCTTTTAGATTTTGCCGGCGATCTGTATGACCGGCGTTTGACGGTGGTTTTCCACCAAAAGCTGCGTGAAGAGCAGCGTTTCGCCTCTCTGGAGGCGCTGAAAACGGCGATCAATGCGGATGTCGCCGCCGCCCGTGCCCTAGCCGCACCTAGCGCCAATCGCTAACTGAAGAGCCATAAATGACCGACTATAAAGCCACGCTAAACCTTCCGGACACCGCCTTCCCAATGAAGGCCGGCCTGCCACAGCGCGAACCACAGATTCTGCAGCGCTGGGACAGCATTGGCCTGTACGGGAAGTTGCGCGAGATTGGCAAGGATCGTCCGAAGTTCGTTCTTCACGACGGTCCTCCCTACGCCAACGGCACGATCCACATCGGTCATGCGCTGAACAAGATTCTCAAGGACATGATTATCCGCTCCAAGACCTTGGCCGGTTTTGATGCGCCTTATGTTCCGGGCTGGGACTGCCATGGCCTGCCGATCGAGCATAAGGTCGAAGTGACCCACGGCAAGAACCTGGGCGCGGACAAGACCCGCGAACTGTGCCGTGCCTACGCCACCGAGCAGATCGAAGGGCAAAAGTCCGAGTTCATCCGCCTCGGCGTGTTGGGCGATTGGGCCAACCCCTACAAGACCATGAACTTCAAGAACGAGGCTGGCGAAATCCGTGCCTTGGCTGAAATCGTCAAGGGTGGTTTCGTGTTCAAGGGCCTCAAGCCTGTGAACTGGTGCTTTGACTGCGGCTCGGCCCTGGCCGAAGCGGAAGTTGAGTACGAGAACAAGAAATCCTCCACTATCGACGTCGCCTTCCCGATCGCCGACGAAGCCAAACTGGCCGCAGCCTTTGGCCTGCCCAGCCTGGGCAAGCCTGCGTCCATCGTGATCTGGACCACCACCCCGTGGACCATCCCCGCCAACCAGGCCCTGAACGTCCACCCGGAGTTCACCTACGCCCTGGTGGATGTCGGCGACAGGCTGTTGGTGTTGGCCGAAGAGTTGGTAGAAGCCTGCCTGGCCCGCTACGAGCTGCAAGGCTCGGTTATCGCCACGGCGACCGGCAGCGCGCTGGAGCTGATTAATTTCCGCCACCCGTTCTACGATCGCCTCTCGCCGGTGTACCTGGCCGAGTACGTCGAACTGGGCGCCGGCACTGGCGTGGTGCACTCTGCGCCAGCCTATGGCGTGGACGACTTCGTGACCTGCAAAGCCTACGGCATGGTCAACGACGACATCATCAACCCCGTGCAGAGCAACGGCGTGTACGTGCCGTCCCTGGAGTTCTTCGGCGGCCAGTTCATCTGGAAGGCCAACCCGGCCATCGTCGATAAACTGAGCGAAGTCGGTGCGTTGCTGCACACCGCCGTCATCGAACACAGCTATATGCACTGCTGGCGCCACAAGACCCCGCTGATCTACCGCGCCACCGCGCAGTGGTTCATCGGCATGGACAAACAGCCAGCCACCGGCGATACCCTGCGCCAACGGGCCATCAAGGCCATCGAAGACACCCAGTTCGTCCCGGCCTGGGGCCAGGCGCGCCTGCACTCGATGATCGCCAACCGCCCGGACTGGTGCATCTCCCGCCAGCGCAACTGGGGCGTGCCGATCCCGTTCTTCCTGAACAAGGAAAGCGGCGAGTTGCACCCACGCACCGTTGAACTGATGGAAGAAGTCGCCAAGCGTGTCGAAGTCGAAGGCATCGAAGCCTGGTTCAAGCTCGACGCCGCCGAACTGATCGGCGAAGACGCACCGCTCTACGACAAGATCAGCGACACCCTGGACGTGTGGTTCGACTCCGGCACCACCCACTGGCACGTGCTGCGTGGCTCGCACCTGATGGGCCACGACAGCGGCCCGCGCGCCGACCTGTACCTGGAAGGTTCCGACCAGCACCGCGGCTGGTTCCATTCCTCGCTGCTGACCGGTTGCGCCATCGACAACCACGCACCGTACCGCGAACTGCTGACCCACGGTTTCACCGTTGACGAAGCGGGTCGCAAAATGTCCAAGTCCCTGGGCAACGTGATCGCACCGCAAAAGGTCAACGACACCCTGGGCGCCGACATCATGCGCCTGTGGGTCGCGTCCACCGATTATTCGGGCGAGATCGCGGTTTCCGACCAGATCCTGCAACGCAGCGCGGACGCCTACCGGCGTATCCGCAACACCGCGCGCTTCATGCTCTCGAACCTGACCGGTTTCAACCCGGCCACCGACCTGATGCCTGCGCAAGACATGCTGGCCCTGGACCGCTGGGCCGTGGACCGCGCCCTGCTGCTGCAACGCGAGTTGCAAGAGCACTACGGCGAGTATCGCTTCTGGAACGTCTACTCCAAGGTGCACAACTTCTGCGTGCAAGAGCTGGGCGGTTTCTACCTGGACATCATCAAGGACCGCCAGTACACCACCGGCGCCAACAGCCAGGCCCGGCGTTCCTGCCAGACTGCACTCTTCCACATCAGCGAGGCGCTGGTGCGCTGGATCGCGCCGATCCTGGCGTTCACCGCCGATGAGTTGTGGGAATACCTGCCGGGCGAGCGCAACGAATCGGTGATGCTCAACACCTGGTACGAAGGCCTGACTGAGTTGCCCGAAGGCGTCGAGCTGGACCGCGCCTACTGGGAGCGGATCATGGCGGTCAAGGCGGCTGTCAACAAAGAGCTGGAAAACCAACGCGCGGCCAAGGCCGTCGGTGGCAACCTGCAAGCCGAAGTCACGCTGTTCGCCGAAGAGGCGCTGAGCGCCGACCTGGCCAAGCTGAGCAACGAACTGCGCTTTGTTCTCATCACCTCCACCGCCACCCTCGCACCGTTCGTGCAGGCCCCGGCTGACGCGGTAGAGACCGAAGTCAGCGGCCTCAAGCTCAAAGTGGTCAAGTCTGCTTTCGCCAAGTGCGCCCGTTGCTGGCACTGCCGCGAAGACGTTGGCGTGAACCCAGAGCACCCGGAAATCTGCGGTCGTTGCGTCGATAACATCAGCGGTGCCGGCGAGGTACGTCACTATGCCTGAGGCCACTAGCCGTTTCGGGCGCTCGGGCTGGCTGTGGTTGAGCCTGCTGGTCTTGGTCATCGACCAGGCCAGCAAGCATTACTTCGAAGGTTCGCTGACCATGTACCAGCAGATCGTGGTCATTCCCGACTACTTCAGCTGGACCCTGGCCTACAACACCGGCGCCGCTTTCAGCTTCCTCGCCGACAGCTCTGGCTGGCAGCGCTGGCTGTTTGCGCTGATCGCCATCGTGGTCAGCGTGGTGCTGGTGGTCTGGCTCAAGCGGCTGGGCCGCAACGACACCTGGCTGGCGATTGCCTTGGCCCTGGTGTTGGGCGGCGCGCTGGGCAACCTATACGACCGCATCGCCCTGGGCCATGTGATCGATTTCATCCTGGTGCATTGGCAGAACCGCTGGTACTTCCCGGCGTTCAACTTTGCCGACAGCGCCATCTGCGTGGGCGCAGTAATGCTGGCCCTGGACATGTTCAAAAGTAAGAAAACCGGAGAAACCGTTCATGACTGAAGCCTCGCAACGCATCGGCCAGAACACGGAAGTCACCCTGCACTTTGCCCTGCGCCTGGACAATGGCGACACCGTCGACAGCACGTTCGACAAGGCCCCAGCGACTTTCAAGGTTGGGGATGGCAACCTGCTGCCAGGCTTTGAGGCAGCTTTGTTCGGCTTCAAGGCGGGCGACAAGCGCAACCTGAAAATCGAGCCGGAGAACGCCTTCGGCCAGCCCAACCCACAGAACGTGCAGGTTATTGCGCGTTCGCAGTTCCAGGACATGGACCTGTCGCCCGGCCTGCTGGTGATCTTCAACGATGCGGCCAACACCGAATTGCCCGGTGTGGTGAAGGCGTTCGACGACACCCAAGTGACCATCGACTTCAACCACCCGCTGGCAGGCAAGACCCTGACCTTTGATGTCGAGATCATCGGCGTCAAAGCGCTGTAAATAAGTGTGGGAGCGGGCTTGCCCGTGATGAGTGCCTGACATTCAGCATCGATGTTGACTGACACGGCGCTATCGCGAGCAAGCTGGCTCCCACAGATGGTTTTCTACGGTTTTCGCTATTTCTTGCGCGCAAGACACGAGGCACAGCATGCAAATCAAACTCGCCAACCCCCGTGGCTTCTGCGCCGGTGTGGACCGGGCGATCGAAATCGTCAATCGCGCCCTGGAAGTCTTCGGGCCGCCGATTTACGTGCGCCACGAAGTGGTCCACAACAAGTTCGTGGTCGAAGACCTGCGCGCGCGCGGGGCGATTTTCGTCGAGGAACTGGACCAGGTGCCCGACGACGTCATCGTGATCTTCAGCGCCCACGGCGTTTCCCAAGCCGTGCGTACCGAGGCGGCGGGCCGTGGCCTGAAGGTGTTCGACGCCACTTGCCCGTTGGTGACCAAGGTCCATATCGAAGTGGCGCGCTATAGCCGCGACGGCCGCGAATGCATCCTGATCGGCCACGCCGGCCACCCGGAAGTCGAAGGCACCATGGGCCAGTACGACGCCAGCAACGGCGGCTCGATTTATCTGGTGGAAGATGAAAAAGATGTCGCCGCGTTGCAGGTGCGCAACCCGGAGAAAATCTCCTTCGTGACCCAGACCACCCTGTCGATGGACGACACCAGCCGTGTCATCGATGCCCTGCGCAGCCGTTTCCCGGCCATCGGCGGGCCGCGTAAGGACGACATCTGCTACGCCACGCAAAACCGCCAGGACGCGGTCAAGCAACTGGCGGACGAATGCGATGTGGTGTTGGTGGTTGGTAGCCCCAACAGTTCCAACTCCAACCGCCTGCGTGAGCTGGCCGAGCGCATGGCGACCCCGGCCTATCTGATCGACGGCGCCGAAGACCTGCAACAGAGCTGGTTCGAGGGCGTCGAGCGCATTGGCATCACTGCGGGTGCGTCGGCGCCGGAAGTGCTGGTGCGGGGCGTGATCCAGCAACTGCACGCTTGGGGCGCCACCGGTGCTGATGAACTGGCCGGCCGCGAAGAAAATGTCACCTTCTCCATGCCCAAAGAGCTACGCGTTCGTTCCCTGCTGTGAACACAACGCCTGTTCGGCCTTGTCGCTGCGCAGGCTGACCCGGCCGCTGCGTGAGAGCACCACTTGATGGTGGCTCACGCCTCCCTCCCTGGCGCAGATGTGCAGCGTCCCGGCCTGGAACGCCCCGCCCGGTAGTAGCGGCTCGCCCAGGCTACTGAAGCGTACGTACTGGCGCACCGGGCGATTACCCACAATCGACACCCGCCCATCCTGATACCGCTCGGACAGCACCGGGTTGTTTTTGTCCTCGTGGCCTGCGCCGCTGATATCCAGAATCACGTTCCAGCCGTGGCTCCAGTCACCCTCCACACCGTGGATAACCACGGTCTGGTTGCGCAGGATGGCCTGGGTGCGGGCGTGGCCCATGGCGCCGGCCAGTTGCCGGGCGGTGTTTTCTCGGCTAACGGACTCAATCAGCCCCGTGACTGGCGGTACGGCCACGTTCACGGCAATGGCCGCGATGGCCATGCCGGTCAACAGCTCAATCAGGCTGAATCCTTTCTGACTCATGCTTCTTCCTCCTTGGGCGGGGGCTTGCGGTAGGACTAGTTATAGACCCTGTCTTGCGCCTCTCCGGGACCGAGGCGCGGGGATTATGTTGCCGCGTGTTCCGCTGCCGGGCGTGCCGCAAATCTTGCCGCTACCCTTGTGCCTGGCCCGCTATTGATCTCGCTGGTTCCAGGAAGGGAGCCGACGATGGTGGCAATTGGCGCCCCCTCAAGGACGATCGACGCATGACTCAAACAACGGGTGTTCCACTCAAGGCGCAGCAGGGGATGACCCTGATCGAAGTATTGGTGTCGCTGGTGATTCTCGGCGTAGGGCTGCTGGGGGCGGCGGCGATCCAGCTCAATGCGCTGAAGTACACCGACAGTTCGCGCATCAGCAGCCAGGCCAGTTTTGTCGCCTACGACATGCTCGACCGCATTCGTGCCAATCCCTTGGCCGACTACAGCGCCCCGTCTGGCGTCGGCGCCATGAGCGGCATTGCTCAACAGGACTTGGACGACTTCAGGCGCAATATCCTCGACTTCGGCGGCCCCACCGCGACCGGCAGCATCGCCATGAACGGGCCCCACGTCACCATCAACCTCAAGTGGGATGACGCCCGGGCCAGCCATCCGGGCACCGCGCCGCTACGCAGTTTCGTGCTGACCAGCCGCGTCGCGGAGGCTCCGTGAGGCGCCGCGTTTATGGGGGCTTTGGCCTCATTGAGCTTTTGCTGGCCATGGCGTTGAGCCTGGTGGTAGTGCTGGGAGTGGTGCAGCTGTTTATCGCGGCCAAAAGCACTTACCTCAGCCAAAGCGCATCGGCTGCGCTGCAGGAAGACGCCCGTTACGTGCTGAGCAAAATGCTCCAGGAAATCCGCATGGTGGGCCTTTCGGGTTGCCTGGCCAGCATCGAAGACCTGAGTGCGGCGGGGGACTTTTCCTGGCATATCCGCCGGCCCATCGAATGGGACGCCGCCGCGCGGCGCCTGACGCTGATCGCGGCGGATGTGGGGCAGGGTGGCGGGTTGCCGACCTGGACCGTGCTGACCGATTGCATGACCGCCGCCCGGGCCTACACCGGTAGCCGCCGGCCCCCGCCCGGCCAGTGGGCCTTGCCCATCCGACGGCTGACTTACACCGTTCAGGATGGCCAGTTGTATACCGGCACCGGAACCGGCCCTAACCAAGCCGTACTGGTGAGCAATGTCGAAGGTTTTGACGTGAGTTTCGGCGTGGCCAACGCTCCGGCCGATCTGGCGGCGGCCTACTACACCGACACGCCGGGCGACCCCTCCCTCATTCGTAGCGTGCGTTTGGGCCTGGTTCTCAAGGACCCGACCGGTCGGGTGCGCAGCCAGGCATTCAATGGGCTGGCCGCACTGCGCAACCGGCTGCCGTAGGGGGTTGCCATGAGGAACCCCGCGCAGCGCGGTATGGCGTTGCTGGCCAGCCTGGTGTTTTTACTGCTGTTGACGCTGATCGGCCTGTCATCGCTGCAAAACGCCACCCTGCAGGAAAAAATGACGGGCAACCTGATGGCCCGCAACCTGTCCTTTCAGATCGCCGAATCGGCACTGCGCACGGGTGAAAGTGCGGTGCGGGTCGAAGGCGCAGGCGTGCCCCTTTGCGTGGCCACGCAGTGCCTACCCCCGGCGGAATCGGCGTTGGTCACCGAGCCCGGGTTCAATGCTGCCTCCGGGGTGATGTGGGTGGCAGCGGCCCAAGGCCTTTACGGGTTACAGAACCTGGGCCCGGTGCTGGGGGCCGTCAACGTGCCCGCCGAGACGCAAGCGAACCTGTTCCGCGTCACGGCAGTGGGCATTGCCGGCCAGTCGCGCAGTGTGGTGGAGAGTGTCTATGCCCTGTATTGAGCGGTACGCCGGGCGGCTGGCGGCTTTTTTCGCCGCCTCGGCCCTTGCATTCACTGATCTGGGTTATGCCGGTGAGCCCGTGCCGGTGGCAAGCTTGGCGCCGCTGGCAGTGGCTGAGGAACGCTCGCAGGCGCGCAAATACAGCGCTAAAACGCCCGCCACCCCGGCGTTCGGCGTTAAGATGCGCAACCCGCGGGCACCGGGCGGCTGGGGCGATGAACTCATCCCCGATGGCCAGGCCCGCTACCCCGCCGCCAGCACCGTGCTTAGCGCGGAACCGAGCAGCACCGGCCGCCGGATCATGTGGCGACAAATCCAGTAAGTGAGAGCTTGAGGCATGCGCAGATCCAACCAAGGTTTGACCCTGATCGAACTCATGATCGTGGTCGCGATCATCGGCATCGTGATTACCATCGGTCTTCCCATCGCGACCGAGTACGTGAAGAAAACCCACCGCACCGAAATCGCGGCGTTGTTGACTGAACAGGCGCAGAACCTTGAGCGCCTGCACTCCAAAACCAATCAATACAGCGGTGCCACCGACCTGAGCCCGGGCAACGACTACTACAACCTCAGCGCGACACTGGCCGAGCAGACCTTTCTGCTGACGGCGGTGCGCAAGCACGAGGCGTTGATGGTCGATGACAAGTGCGGCGATTTCACCCTCAGCCATACAGGCCAGCGCGGCAACATCAATACCGCCGAAGGTGTGAGCGAAAAAGACTGCTGGGGGCGTTGAGCCCGCTGGCCGGGCGCCCTGGGCGCTCGCTGTTTTTTCATTGTGGGAACTGAAAATGGCCAATCAAGAACAAGTGCTGATTGTTGGCGGCGGCGTTATCGGGCTGTTGACCGCGTTTAACCTGGCGAGCGCGGGGCGCAGCGTGCTGTTGCTGGACCGCAGCGGTCTCGGCCAGGAGGCGTCCTGGGCGGGCGGCGGCATCGTCTCGCCCCTGTACCCGTGGCGCTACAGCCCGGCGGTCACGGCGCTGGCGCATTGGTCGCAGGATTTCTATCCGCGGTTGGCCGAGCAACTGTTTGCCACCACCGGGGTCGATCCCCAAGTGCATACCACCGGCCTGTATTGGCTGGACCTGGAAGACGAAGCCGAGGCCTTGGCCTGGGCCGAGCGGGAAAATCGACCGCTGCGCGCCGTGAACCTGTCGGCTGTGCAAGAGGCCGTGCCGGTGCTGGGGGAGGGGTTCGCCCGGGCCATTTACATGGAAAACGTCGCCAACGTGCGTAATCCGCGGCTGATTAAAGCCCTTCGCACGGCGCTGGAAGCCCTGCCGAATGTGGCCATCATGGAGCACTGCGAGGTCAGCGGTTTTGTCCTGGAAGGCCAGCGGATCGTAGGGGTGCAAACCTCCATCGGCGAGGTGCGGGCCTATCAAGTGGTGCTGACGGCCGGGGCCTGGAGCGGCGAATTGCTCAAGACCGTGGGGCTGGAATTGCCGGTCGAACCGGTCAAGGGCCAGATGATCCTCTACAAGTGTGAGGCAGACTTTCTTCCGAGCATGGTCCTGGCCAAGGGGCGTTACGCAATTCCCCGCCGCGACGGCCATATTCTGGTGGGCAGCACCCTGGAGCACGAAGGTTTCGACAAAACGCCCACCCTATCGGCCCTGGAAAGCCTGAAAGCCTCGGCGGTGGAGCTGATTCCAGCGCTGGCGCACGCCGAGGTGGTCGGCCATTGGGCGGGATTGCGCCCCGGTTCGCCCGAAGGCATTCCCTACATCGGCCAGGTGCCGGGTATCGAAGGCTTGTGGCTCAATTGCGGGCATTACCGCAATGGCCTGGTACTAGCGCCGGCCTCCTGCCAGTTGTTCGCGGATTTGCTACTGGGCCGCGAGCCGCTGATCGACCCGGCGCCTTACGCCCCGGCCGGGCGGATTTAGTCCAGGCCGAGTTTTTTCAGGCGATAGCGCATCGAGCGAAAGGACAGGCTCAGGCGTCGGGCCGCCGCGGTACGGTTCCAGCGCGTTTCCTCCAGGGCCTGAAGGAGCAGGCTGCGTTCGATGTGTTCCAGGTGTTCTTCCAGGTTGTTGACGTGCGCCAGGCTGATCCCCTGCAGTTCAACCGGGCCCGGCGACGCTGGCAGATAGAGGTCGCTGGCCTCGATCAAAGGGCCGTCGCACAGCGCATAGGCGCGTTCCAGCAGGTTCTCCAGTTCCCGTACGTTGCCGGGGAACGGATAGTTTTTCAGCACTTCAATGGCTTGCGCATGCAAGCGTGGGCGGGCGGAACCTGGGCGGCGGGGAATTCGCCCGAGGATGTGGTTGGCCAGCAGTTCGATATCCTCGCGCCGTTCGCGCAATGGGGCGACCCGCAGTTCAATCACATTCAAGCGATAGAACAGGTCCTGGCGAAAGCGCTGGGCGTGGACTTCGGCCCGCAAGTCCTTGTGGGTGGCGCAGAGGATGCGCACGTCAACCGGTTCCTCGCGCTGCCCACCCACCGGGCGCACGGCTTTTTCCTGCAGGGCCCGCAGGAGCTTGACCTGCATTGCCAGCGGTAAGTCCGCCACTTCGTCGAGAAACAGTGTGCCGCCGTGTGCGGCCTGGAACAGCCCCGGTTTGTCATCGCCCGCGCCGCTGAAACTGCCTTTGCGGTGGCCGAAGAACTCGCTTTCCATCAGCTCGGCGGGAATGGCGCCGCAGTTGATCGGCACAAAGCCGTGCCCGGCCCGGTGGCTGCGTTGGTGCAGGGCCCGGGCCACCACCTCCTTGCCGCTGCCGGATTCGCCGCTGATGTAGATCGGCGCATGGCTATTGGCGAGTTTGTCGATGTGTTGGCGCAGGCGTTTGATGGCCGGAGAGTCACCGAGCAGACGCGGGGCGTCTTCGGCGGCGAGGCGCGGGTGTCGGGAATGTGGGTTCAACGCGATGTCCGTCCATGGGCAAACAGCAGCCGCCTCCTTGGCGTGCTTTGCAGTCTAGGCATGCAGGGCCGACTTTACCGGCCCTGGTTGTCGCAAGTTATGTGGCGCCTTAGGACGGGCGCGGGCCTTGTTCCAGGTGGGGCTGGCTGCAATACCATTGCTGTTCCAGGCTCAGGGCGCGGTCCCTGGGCAGGTGTACGCCGCAATGGGCGCAACGCACCATGGGCGCGGCGCTTTGCTCGGGTGGCGGGGTGGTGGCGGATGTCGAGCGCTTGAATTTGCGCCAGAACCATACCGCAGCGGCAATCAGGGCGATCCAGAACAGTAAACGAAGCATGGCAGTCAGCTTTTTGACGAAAGAGCCGGCAGTTTAGCCAAGGTGCTGGGCAGCGCCCAGCGCAATAAAGCGCGGGCACAAAAAAGGAGGCTCGAAAGCCTCCTTCTTGATATTGCCCTGGCGTCAGTCGAACACGCCAAAGGTCATATAGCTGAACCACGAGCGGTCGCTGTTGTTGCCTTCGGCTTCGTGCTGTTCTTCTTCCATCACGTCGCCATTGGCATCCTTAGGCTTGAGCTCGGCCGGGATCGCGTCCTTGGCGTCTTGGTACTGGCGCATCACGTCCTGGTTGGCGCGGGTTTCGCCCGGCGGCAGCGGTGGACGGGATTCGATCAGGCCCAGGGTGGCCTTGCTCAGCCACGAACGGTTGTCCGCTTCGGCAACGCTTGGCACGAACTGACCGTCCACCAGGGTGCGGTGGTCCGGGTAGTTGAGCTTGAGGGTTTCCAGGCTGGTGTTGGCCAATTCGTCCAAGTGCAGGCGCTGGTAGGACTCGACCATTACCGCCAGGCCGTCGCCGACCGAAGGGGTTTCCTGGAAGTTTTCCACCACGTAGCGACCACGGTTGGCTGCGGCGACGTAGGCCTGACGGGTCAGGTAGTAGTCGGCAACGTGGATTTCGTAGGCCGCCAGCAGGTTGCGCAGGTAGATCATGCGCTGCTTGGCGTCCGGCGCGTAGCGGCTGTTGGGGTAGCGGCTGGTGAGCTGGGCGAACTCGTTGTAGGAGTCGCGCGCGGCACCGGGGTCACGCTTGGTCATGTCCAGCGGCAGGAAGCGCGCCAGCAGGCCCACGTCCTGGTCGAAAGAGGTCAGGCCCTTGAGGTAGTAGGCGTAGTCCACGTTCGGGTGCTGGGGGTGCAGGCGAATGAAGCGCTCGGCGGCCGACTTGGCAGCCTCGGGCTCGGCATTCTTGTAGTTGGCGTAGATGAGCTCGAGTTGAGCCTGATCGGCGTAGCGACCGAACGGGTAGCGCGATTCCAGGGCCTTGAGCTTGGCGGTGGCGCTGGTATAGCTGTTGTTGTCCAGGTCGGCCTGCGCCTGCTGGTACAGCTCGACTTCGCTCAGGTTTTCGTCGACGACTTCCTTCGATGAGCAAGCAGCGGTCAATGCGAGGATGGCGATCAGCAGCAGGTGTTTCACTTGCATGGCGGCTTGCGTCCCTATGACGGCCGCTGTCTTGGGCGGGGCCGTCCTGTTATGATGAGCGCCCCGTTGAAAAGCCTCGGGGCAAAAGACGCCGTATTTAACCACAAGCGCGCAGCCGAAACCAAAGGCTGTGCCGACGCCCAGTCCGAGCATGTCCGATAAAATTGAACTTCGCGCAGAGGTGCCGTCCGAATTGGGCGGCCAACGCCTCGATCAAGTCGCCGCACAATTATTCGCTGAGCACTCGCGCTCGCGCCTTTCCGCCTGGATCAAAGACGGCCGCCTGACTGTGGATGGAGCGGTTATCCGCCCGCGAGACACAGTTCATGGCGGTGCGATTCTTGAGCTGACTGCCGAGCAGGAAGCCCAGGGAGAATGGATCGCTCAGGACATCGAGCTCGATATCGTCTACGAAGACGATGACATCCTGGTCATCAACAAACCCGCAGGCCTGGTGGTTCACCCGGCGGCCGGGCATGCCGATGGCACCTTGCTCAATGCCCTGCTGCACCACGTGCCGGACATCATCAACGTGCCGCGTGCCGGCATCGTGCATCGCCTGGACAAGGACACCACCGGCCTGATGGTGGTGGCCAAGACTATCCAGGCGCAGACCCAGTTGGTGACGCAGCTGCAGAGCCGCAGCGTCAGCCGGATCTACGAGTGCATCGTGATAGGTGTCGTGACGGCGGGCGGCAAGATCAACGCGCCCATCGGTCGCCACGGCCAGCAGCGCCAGCGCATGGCGGTAATGGAGGGGGGCAAGCAAGCCGTCAGCCACTACCGCGTGCTGGAGCGTTTCCGCTCTCACACCCACGTGCGGGTCAAGCTGGAAACCGGCCGGACCCACCAGATCCGCGTGCACATGGCCCACATCAACTTCCCATTGGTGGGCGATCCGGCCTACGGCGGCCGCTTCCGCATCCCGCCGGCGGCCAGCGTGACCATGGTCGAGTCCCTTAAAAGCTTCCCGCGTCAGGCGCTGCATGCGCGTTTCCTGGAGCTGGACCATCCGACCACCGGTCAGCGCATGAGCTGGGAGTCGCCGCTGCCGGACGACTTCGTCTGGTTGCTGTCGCTGCTCAAGCAAGACCGCGAGGCGTTCATCGGATGAATGACTGGCTGATCCCCGACTGGCCTGCACCGGCCGGGGTACAGGCCTGCGTCACCACCCGCGCGGGCGGCGTCAGCCTGGCGCCGTTCGACAGCCTCAACCTCGGCGATCACGTTGATGACAGCCCCGCGGCCGTTGCCGAAAACCGCCGGCGCCTCACCGACCATTTCTCCATCGCGCCTGCCTGGTTGCAGCAAGTCCACGGCATAGACGTGGTGCATGCCGACCCTTCGCAGGTCGCCCGGGCAGACGCCAGCTGGACCGCTACCCCAGGCATTGCCTGTACCTCGATGACCGCCGATTGCTTGCCCGTGCTGTTCTGTGACCGCGCCGGCACCCGCGTGGCCGCGGCCCACGCCGGTTGGCGCGGCTTGGCGGCGGGCGTGCTCGAAGCCACTCTGGACAGCCTCGCCGTGGCGCCGGATCAGGTGCTGGTATGGCTGGGGCCCGCCATCGGGCCTACGGCCTTTGAAGTCGGCCCGGAAGTGCGCGAGGCCTTCGTGCGGCAGATGCCAGAAGCGCAGCAGGCCTTCGTACCCAGTGCCAATGCGGGCAAGTTTATGGCCGACATCTACCTGCTGGCGCGCCTGCGCCTGGCGGCCCGTGGTGTCACGGCGGTGTATGGTGGCGGCTTCTGCACGGTCAGCGACCCACGCTTCTTTTCCTATCGCCGCAGCCCCCGCACTGGTCGATTTGCCTCCCTTATTTGGCTCGCGCACTAGACTCTGCTGACCTGCGTCAACCTTACAGCGCTTGAATCTCCCAGAATCGACCGCATCTATAGCGGTATCTGGCAGGTTTCTTCATTCAGGATGTGTTCATAGCTCCGGCCTGCTCAAAAGGAAGGTGACTCATGCGTATAGACCGTTTAACCAGCAAATTACAGTTAGCGTTGTCCGACTCCCAATCCCTGGCGGTCGGCCTCGATCATCCGGCCATCGAGCCGGCGCACTTGATGCAAGCGCTGCTTGAACAGCAGGGCGGCTCGATCAAGCCTCTGCTGATGCAAGTGGGCTTTGACGTCAACAGTTTGCGCAAAGAGCTGAGCAAAGAGCTCGACCAACTGCCGAAAATCCAGAACCCCACCGGGGACGTCAACATGTCCCAGGACCTGGCGCGCCTGCTTAACCAGGCCGATCGCCTGGCCCAGCAGAAGGGCGACCAGTTCATCTCCAGTGAACTGGTGCTGCTCGCCGCGATGGACGAAAACAGCAAACTGGGTAAGTTGCTGCTCGGCCAAGGTGTGAGCAAGAAAGCCCTGGAGAACGCGATCAACAACCTGCGCGGCGGCGAAGCGGTTAACGATGCCAACGTCGAGGAATCGCGCCAGGCTCTGGACAAGTACACCGTTGACCTGACCAAGCGCGCCGAAGACGGCAAGCTCGACCCGGTGATTGGTCGCGACGACGAAATCCGCCGCACCATCCAGGTGCTGCAACGGCGCACCAAGAACAACCCGGTGCTGATCGGCGAGCCTGGCGTGGGTAAAACCGCGATTGCCGAGGGCCTGGCCCAGCGCATCATCAACGGCGAAGTGCCGGACGGCCTCAAAGGCAAGCGCCTGCTGTCCCTGGATATGGGCGCGCTGATCGCCGGTGCCAAGTACCGCGGCGAGTTCGAGGAGCGCCTCAAAGGCTTGCTTAACGAACTGTCCAAGCAGGAAGGGCAGATCATTCTGTTCATCGATGAACTGCACACCATGGTCGGCGCCGGTAAGGGCGAAGGCTCGATGGATGCGGGCAACATGCTCAAGCCTGCCCTGGCGCGCGGTGAACTGCACTGCGTGGGCGCCACCACGCTCAACGAGTACCGCCAATATATAGAGAAGGACGCGGCGCTCGAGCGACGCTTCCAGAAAGTGCTGGTGGAAGAACCGAGCGAGGAAGACACCATCGCGATCCTGCGTGGCCTCAAGGAGCGGTACGAGGTTCACCATAAAGTGGCGATCACCGACGGCGCGATCATCGCGGCGGCCAAGTTGAGCCATCGCTACATCACTGACCGGCAGTTGCCGGACAAGGCCATCGACCTGATCGATGAGGCGGCCAGCCGTATCCGTATGGAAATCGACTCCAAGCCCGAAGTGCTGGATCGCTTGGAGCGGCGCCTGATTCAGCTCAAGGTCGAATCCCAGGCCTTGAAGAAAGAAGACGACGAGGCGGCGAAAAAACGCCTGGAGAAACTCCAGGAAGAAATCGAACGCCTGGAGCGCGAATACTCGGATCTGGAAGAGATCTGGAACGCGGAGAAAGCCGAAGTGCAAGGCTCTGCGCAGATCCAGCAGAAAATCGAGCAGTCGCGCCAGGAACTGGAAGCGGCACGCCGTAAAGGCGACCTGAACCGCATGGCGGAGTTGCAGTACGGGGTTATCCCGGACCTGGAGCGCAGCCTGCAAATGGTCGATCAGCACGGCCACAGCGAAAACCAGTTGCTGCGCAGCAAAGTGACCGAGGAAGAGATCGCCGAAGTGGTGTCCAAGTGGACCGGCATTCCCGTGTCGAAAATGCTCGAAGGCGAGCGCGACAAGCTGTTGAAGATGGAAAGCCTGCTGCACCAGCGCGTGATCGGCCAGAACGAGGCGGTGGTGGCGGTGGCCAACGCGGTGCGGCGTTCCCGTGCCGGGTTGTCGGACCCTAACCGCCCCAGCGGCTCGTTCATGTTCCTCGGCCCAACCGGTGTGGGTAAGACCGAGTTGTGCAAGGCGTTGGCCGAATTCCTCTTTGATACCGAAGAGGCGATGGTGCGGATCGATATGTCCGAGTTCATGGAGAAACACTCCGTGGCTCGTTTGATAGGTGCGCCACCAGGCTATGTAGGCTACGAGGAGGGCGGCTACCTGACCGAGGCCGTGCGGCGCAAGCCTTACTCGGTGATCCTCCTCGATGAGGTCGAGAAGGCCCACCCGGACGTGTTCAACGTCTTGCTGCAGGTGCTGGAGGATGGCCGGTTGACGGACAGCCACGGGCGTACGGTGGATTTCCGCAACACGGTGATCGTCATGACCTCCAACCTGGGCTCGGCGCAGATCCAGGAACTGGTGGGTGATCGCGAGGCGCAGCGTGCGGCGGTGATGGATGCGGTATCGACGCACTTCCGTCCGGAGTTCATCAACCGGATCGACGAAGTGGTGATCTTCGAGCCTCTGGCCCGGGATCAGATTGCTGGCATCACGCAAATCCAGTTGGGCCGCCTGCGCAGTCGCCTGGCTGAGCGCGAGCTGCAACTGGAACTGAGCGGCGAAGCGTTGGATAAGCTGATCGCGGTGGGTTACGACCCGGTGTACGGCGCACGGCCGCTCAAACGAGCGATCCAGCGCTGGATCGAAAACCCGCTGGCGCAGTTGATCCTTTCTGGCAGTTTCCTGCCGGGAGCGAGCGTGACGGCCACGGTGGAAAACGACGAGATTGTTTTCCATTAAGGTGCAGTCCTGACGCGCCAAGTAGAGGCCCTGCATCGCGGGGCCTTTTTTTTCGGTAGGGCGTTGAACTCAAAGGAAAAGGCTTGTAAAGTGCGCCCCGCAGTATGTCAGCCCAAGGCTTTCTTCTCCCCAAGAAGAAAACTGAAAGAAGTCGCAAATCATTGTCTTAAAAGCAATTTAAAGGGTTGACAGGGGTTTTTAAGATTGTAGAATAGCGCGCCTCAGACACACGAACGCAGCGATGTGAACGGGTAGAAGAGGCTGAAGTAAGCAGTAGATGTAATTGAAATATGTAGTTCCGTGATAGCTCAGTCGGTAGAGCAAATGACTGTTAATCATTGGGTCCCAGGTTCGAGTCCTGGTCACGGAGCCAATTTCAAACCGGGGTATAGCGCAGTCCGGTAGCGCGCCTGCTTTGGGAGCAGGATGTCAGGAGTTCGAATCCCCTTACCCCGACCATTTTTGGGTCGTTAGCTCAGTTGGTAGAGCAGTTGGCTTTTAACCAATTGGTCGTAGGTTCGAATCCCACACGACCCACCATTTTTGAAACCAGCGTTGCTGGGATCGAATCTTAAGATCAGCGGCCAAAAGCCATGATCGAAGAAGGCGACTTGAAAAGGTCGCCTTTTTTTTCCGGGGTATAGCGCAGTCCGGTAGCGCGCCTGCTTTGGGAGCAGGATGTCAGGAGTTCGAATCCCCTTACCCCGACCATATTGAAAATCCCCGTATCGTCAGATACGGGGATTTTTTTTGTCTGCGCAAAAGTTGAGTGCCGATCAGGCCCGCTCCCTGTGGGAGCGGGCCTGCCCGCGATGGTGATCTGCTAGCTCATGCACGTGTGAGAGGTACACCGCCATCGTCGGCTGGACCAAGCCCCACAAAGTGTGTGGATCAGTGCAGCTTCAGGCGCGGTTCGGTGCCGCGGCCAATGCGGCTGCCCAGCATCAGCATTGCCGTGCGGAAAGGGCCGTACAGCGCCATTTGGTGCATGCGATACAGCGAGATATAGAACATGCGCGCCAACCAGCCTTCGAGCATTACGCTGCCGGTCAGGTTGCCCATCAGGTTGCCCACGGCGGAAAACCGCGACAGCGAAATCAGCGAGCCATAGTCGGTGTACTTGTAGCTGGGCAGTGGCTTGCCTTCGATCCGCAGTTTCAGCGATTTGGTCAGCAAGGACGCCTGTTGGTGGGCGGCCTGGGCCCGGGGCGGTACGTTGCGGTCGGTGCCCGGTTGCGGGCAGGCCGCGCAGTCGCCGAAGGCGAAGATGTTTTCGTCGCGGGTGGTTTGCAGGGTGGGCAGCACCTGCAACTGGTTGATGCGGTTGGTTTCCAGGCCATCGATGTCCTTGAGGAAGCCTGGCGCGCGAATTCCGGCGGCCCAGACTTTCAGGCTGGCGTTAATCACCTGGCCATCGGCCGTTATCAGGCTGTCGGCGGTCACTTCGCTGACGGCGGCGTTGGTCATCACGTTGACTCCCAGCTTCTCCAGGGTTTTATGCACCGGTCCGCCGATCCGCTCCGGCAGGGCGGGCAGCACCCGTGGGCCGGCCTCGATCAGGGTGATGTGCATGTTTTCCGGGAGAATCCGGTCCAGGCCATAGGCCGCCAGTTCATGGGCGGCGTTATGCAGCTCGGCGGCCAGTTCCACCCCCGTGGCGCCGGCGCCGACGATGGCCACGCTGATCTGCTGCACCACATCGGTTTGCCCGGCGTGGGCGCGCAGGTAGTGGTTGAGCAGTTGCTGGTGGAATTTCTCGGCCTGTTTGCGGGTGTCGAGGAACAGGCAATGCTGCGCCGCGCCCTGGGTGCCGAAGTCGTTGGTGGTGCTGCCGACGGCGATCACCAGGGAGTCGTAGCCCAGTTCGCGGGCCGGCACCAGCTCCAGGCCTTGTTCGTCGTAAGTGGCGGCCAACTGGATTTTCTTCCGCTCGCGGTCGAGCCCGCTCATGCGCCCAAGCTGGAACTCGAAGTGGTTCCATTTCGCCTGGGCAACATAGTTGAGCTCGTCTTCGCTGGAGTTCAGCGAACCGGCGGCCACTTCATGCAGCAGCGGCTTCCAGATGTGGGTGAGGTTGGCGTCTACCAGTGTCACGCTGGCGGTGCGACGTTTGCCCAGGGTCTTACCCAGGCGGGTCGCCAACTCCAGGCCGCCGGCGCCGCCGCCGACAATGACAATTCGATGAGTCATGGGGATATCTCGCAAGGCTAAAAAAAATCGGTGCGGTTACCCGAGCGAGCGCCAGGCAGCTCATAGCGTCAGGTAACTCAAGAGGCGGCTCAGCAACCCGAGCGCGATCACCGTCACCAGCACCACCGCCAGCAGCAGCCACGGCCGAAAAGGGCGGCGCTCCACGCGGTTCTGGGACAGTTGCAGGTACTGTTCGACATGCTTTTGGTCGTCGGGGTTCAGGCGGCTGGTCATAAAGGCCTCGTCGGTAGACGTTGCTGAATGAAAGGGCGGTACAACGGTTTATCCGGGGTTGAAGGGAGCATAGCCCGTCTCGGACAGCGGCTCGACGCACAGTGGGTCATCGACGCGGATGATGCCGCTGTGGATCACCCGGGCAGTGATTCCGCCATGGCCGCGTACTGCTTGAAAGGTGCCCAGGCCCAGGCGTTGCTCCAGGCGTGCGCAGGGCTGGCACCAGCCCGTAGTCTCGAAAATCGCCTGGCCGATGCGAAAGCGCCGGCCCTTGAGGCTGAACAGGTTGATACCGCTGATGACCAGGTTGCGCCGCAGGTCCTGGGCCTGGACGGGCTGCTGCGGTGCCCGGCCGAGCAAGGCGCTGATAACGGCCAGATGCTCCCACTGGATCAACGTCACCTGCCGTGCGTTGCGCGGGCCTGGCCGGGCATGATCGCCCGTCAGCCCCGCTTCGCGGCGGGCTTCGACGGCCTCCAGTTCGACCATGGCCCCGCGTGATTCGGGGCGCACGCCAATCCAACGCACCCGGCCCTGCTGCGGTACGTGGGCAATCAGCTCTTGCAAGGGGCTCATCACAGGCTGATCCCGACATCGAACACGATGCTGCGCCCCAGGTTGTTGCGCAAAAAGTCCGGCGCGTCGGGGTGGGCGAACAGCACGCGGGCGAACGTGGGGCCCACCAGCGATAGCGAACGCCAGCCCTGGCGCAGGTATTCGGTGGGCGGCGGGAAGTGGCTGTTGAGGTCCAGCACTTCGCGCTTGAGGCTGGCGAAGGCGATGATGTCCAGTTCGCCCAGGTCCATGCCGCGCTCTTTATAGTTGTGGGCTTTTTTGCGCAGGGTCGGCGCCAGCCGCAGCAGGAAGTCGTTGGCCGGGATGCGTCGGGGCTTGGCTTCTCGGCGCACCAATTGGCTCAGGGAGAACGCCGTGCGCCGGCGCTGCAACTCGTCGCGCCATTCATCGTTGAGGCGCCGGCCCTCGTCTAGGACGAAAAACACCTCGAAATTGGCATCGCGAAACAGCACGTCCGGCGGTTCGCCCGCGGGGCTGAATTCTTCGAGGCGATAGGGGATGTTCAACCCCTGCAAAAGCCGCTGGCACACCCAGCGTTCACGCTCCCATTTGCGGGCGTTGGACAAAAAGGCGTTGGCCTGCTCGGCCGCGATGGTCAGCAGGCGTAGGTAATCTGAGTCATCCATCGCCCCAGCTTAGCGCCCAAATGGGCTTTTGAAGACCCCCCATTTTCCTGGCGCCGGCCGCAAACAGGCGAAACACCCCTGCACAAAACGGATAGCGATCTGCACAAAGCGGATATTGCAGGGCGCAGGGCCTGCCTACCCTGCGATGGCCTGCCTATAAAAACGAGGGCGTTCTCGCCCATCGTTTACAAAAACAACAACAAGAGACAGATGCCATGCGCAAAATCGACGTTCATGAGGTTATCGACAAAGCTCGGTTCAACCGCTTCCACTGGATGGTGCTGTTCTGGTGTGCCTTGATTATCATTTTCGACGGCTACGACCTGGTGATTTACGGCGTGGTCCTGCCGGTACTGATGAAAGAGTGGGGCCTCACCCCCCTGGAGGCTGGGGCGCTGGGCAGTTATGCGTTGTTTGGCATGATGTTCGGGGCGCTGTTTTTTGGGCCGTTGTCCGACAAGATCGGGCGTAAGAAAGCCATCACCATTTGCGTCATCCTTTTTAGCGGCTTCACCGTGCTCAACGGTTTTGCCCGCAACCCCACGGAATTCGGCATCTGCCGCTTCATTGCCGGGCTCGGCATTGGCGGGGTGATGCCCAATGTGGTGGCGCTGATGAACGAGTACGCGCCGAAGAAAATCCGCAGCACCCTGGTGGCCATCATGTTCAGTGGCTATTCAGTGGGCGGCATGTTGTCGGCGGGCCTGGGCATTGTGCTGATCCCCAGTTTCGGCTGGCAGTCGGTGTTCTACGTGGCGGTGCTGCCGCTGCTGATGCTGCCGCTGATTATGTATTTCCTGCCGGAATCGGTGGGTTTCATGCTGCGCCAGGGCCGCAACGAAGAAGCGCGCAAGGTGCTGGAGCGGGTCGACCCGGGCTACGTCGCGCAAAGCAGCGACCAACTGCACATGAGCGAAGTCAAAGGCACCGGCACCCCGGTGTTGCAGTTGTTCCGCGAAGGCCGCGCCGTGCGCACGCTGATGCTGTGGGTGGCGTTTTTCTGCTGCCTGCTGATGGTTTACGCCTTGAGTTCCTGGCTGCCGAAACTGATGGCCAACGCCGGCTACAGCCTGGGTTCGAGCCTGTCGTTCCTGTTGGTGCTCAACTTCGGCGCGATCTTCGGCGCGGTGGGCGGTGGCGTGCTGGGCGACAAGCTCAACCTGCCGCGGGTGCTGGCGGTGTTCTTCGCCGTGGCCGCCATCTCCATCACCTTGCTGGGCTTCAAGAGCCCGACGCCGGTGCTGTACCTGCTGATCGCCATTGCCGGGGCCACCACCATCGGTTCGCAGATTCTGCTGTACGCCTGCGCCGCGCAGTTCTACTCCATGGCCATTCGTTCCACGGGGCTTGGCTGGGCTTCCGGGATTGGCCGCAACGGCGCTATCGTCGGGCCACTACTGGGCGGGGCGTTGTTGGGCATCAGCCTGCCGCTGCAACTGAATTTCATGGCCTTTGCCGTACCGGGCGCGATTGCGGCGGTGGCGATGACCCTGTTTGCCATCAGCAGCCAACGTTCCACCCGCGCCACTGCGGCCCTGACGCCCACCCGCGCCTGAGCCGGTGCGACACGGCGCAGTGCCGTGTCGCCCACGTTCGATAGAACAAGAGCACCCGGGCCCTGTGCCACGGGTTGCCAGATGAGTCTTGCGGTGAGGTGCCATGAAAGCGTTTTTCCATGACTTTTCCCTGTCTGCGGCAGTGGCCGGGTTTATCGCCACGGTGATTTCCTATGCCGGGCCCTTGGTGATTATTTTCCAGGCTGCCGAAAGCGCGCAGATGCCCCGGGAGCTGCTGTCGTCCTGGGTTTGGGCGATTTCCATCGGCAGCGCCGTGTTGGGCATCGGCCTGAGCCTGCGCTACCGGGTGCCGGTGATTATTGCCTGGTCGGCGCCGGGTTCGGCGCTGCTGGTGGCGTTGCTGCCGGGGATTTCCATGGAAGAGGCCGTGGGCGCCTACCTGGTCAGTAGCCTGATTATTTTCGCAGTGGGCATTTGCGGGGCCTTCGACCGGATCATCAGCAAACTGCCCAGCGCCATTGCGGCGGCGATGCTGGCGGGGATTCTGTTCAGGTTCGGCACCGGCCTGTTCGTGTCCTTGCAGGGCAAGCCGTTGCTGGTGCTGGCGATGTTCGTCACCTACCTGGTGTGCAAGCGCCTGCTGCCGCGCTATGCGGTGCTGATGGTGTTGTTGGTGGGTTGCGCTATCACGTTTGCCGCCGGCGATTTGCACCGTGAAGCCCTGGTCATTGGCCTGGCGACGCCGGTGTGGGTCACCCCGCAATTTAGCCTCAGCGCGACCCTTAATATCGCCTTGCCCCTGGTGATGGTGGCGCTGACCGGGCAGTTTGTGCCCGGCATGGCGGTGCTGCGCGCCAGCGGCTACAACACCCCGGCCAGCCCGATCATCGCCAGCAGTGCCCTGGGCACCGCGTTGCTGGCGCCGTTTGGTTGCCACGGGTTGAACCTGGCCGCCATCACCGCGGCCATCTGCACTGGCCGTGAGGCCCACGAAGACCCAAGCAAGCGCTACGTTGCCGGGGTGGTGGGCGGGCTGTTCTACCTGGTGCTGGGGATTTTTGGCGCCACCTTGGTTTCGCTGTTTTCGGCCTTTCCCAAGGAGCTGATCGCAGCGCTGGCGGGGCTGGCGTTGTTCGCCGCCATCGGCGGCGCCCTGGCCGGCGCCATGGCGGTGCCCAACGACCGCGAAGCGGCGCTGGTGACCTTCCTCACCACGGCCTCGGGTATGTCGCTGTTCGGTTTGTCCGCCGCATTCTGGGGCCTGATCTTCGGCATTGCCGCCCATGTCCTGCTCAACGCCCGGCGGCCCGCGCCGGTCGTGGCCGCCCCCGGCGAGGTGGCGCGCCGCCCCTGATTCACGCCTGATTTTCCACCCCGTTCCCATGCCCTCGGCCGCCCGGGCGCTGCCGCGTTCGTGTGCCACCTGTCGATCAATAACAATAAGAGCCAAACGATGAAACAGACCTTCCAGAGCACCCCTTGCGTCCTGTCCCTGGCTATCGGCCTGGGCTGCTCCACCTCCGTGCTGGCCGCCGACAGCGGCTTTATCGAGGACACCACGGCGACCTTGCAGGCGCGTAACTACTACTTCAGCCGCGACTTTTCCGACATCGTCGGCGCCAATCAGCAGTCCAAGGCCGAGGAGTGGGCCCAGGGTTTTATCCTCAACGTTAAATCGGGCTACACCCAGGGCACCGTCGGTTTTGGCCTGGACGTGATCGGCTTGCTGGGGCTTAAGCTCGACAGCAGCCCCGATCGGGTCAACACCGGGTTGTTGCCGGTGCAGGACGACGGCCGCGCGGCGGATGACTACAGCCGCCTCGCCGGGGCGTTGAAAGTGCGCTTCTCCAAGACAGAACTGCGCATCGGCGAATTGCAGCCCAACCTGCCGGTGCTGGCCTTCAGTGATATCCGCCTGCTTCCCCCGAGTTATCAGGGGGCCAGCGTCACGTCCGGCGAAATCAACGGCTTGACCTTGCAGGGTGGCCATTTGAAATCCACCAGCCTGCGCAACGAGGCGGGCGACGACAAGATGCAAGCCATGCTCGGCCACGTGCCGCAACGCCAGGTCAGCAGCGACGGCTTCAACTTTGCCGGGGCCGACTATGTGTTCAACGACAAACGCACCTCGGCCAGCGCTTGGTTCGGCCAGTTGGAAGACATCTACCACCAGCGCTTTTTGGGCCTCAAGCACAGCGAACCGATGGGCGACTGGACCCTGGGGGCCAACCTAGGCTTTTACGATTCGCGCGAAGACGGCAAAAAACTACTGGGCAACATCGACAACCAGGCGTTTTTCTCCCTGCTGTCGGCCAAGCGCGGCGGCCACACCTTTTACGTCGGCTACCAGGGGATGTTCGGCGACAGCGCGTTCCCGCGGGTGTTCGCCAACGTCACCCCCCTGGGCAACGAAGTGCCCACCTATGAATTTGCCTACACCGACGAACGCTCCTGGCAGGTGCGCCACGACTACGATTTCGCCGCCCTGGGCGTGCCCGGCCTGACCAGCACCGTGCGTTACATTTCCGGTAACAACGTCGACACCGGCAAGGGGTTCGAGGGCAAGGACCGCGAGCGCGACCTGGACCTGGGCTACGTGATCCAGAGCGGCACCCTCAAAGGCCTGGGCATGCGCGTGCGCAACGTGATGGCGCGTTCCAACTACCGCAGCGATATCGACGAAAACCGCCTGACCCTCAGCTACACCTGGACCCTGCTGTGACCGGCGCCGGGGCGGCCAACCTGGCGTTGGCCTGGCGCGGCGCCAATCGGTTGCGGCGGGCTTAGGCCGGGCCGCCGCAATCGCCCATCACCATATAAGTGACGCTATGGGTTTGCCCTTGGTGGTCGATATAGACCATGGTGGCCGGTACCACGTCGCAGACGTTGGGGATATCGCTGATAGACACGACTTTGGCGACGTCCAGGGTGGGTTCGCCGGCCAGGGCGCCGGTGGCGACAAGGGCGAGGAACAGACTGAGCAGGGTTTTCATGGTGGCCTCTTGTATATGTGAGCTGATGTGTACAGTTTAGCCCTCGCGGCTGTAGGAAAAAGCCGCGTTCGCCTGATGCAGCCTTACATCAAACGCAACAGTCACAGGCCCCGGAGGCTTTATGGATGTACTCAATAGCCTGCGGGTGTTCGTGCAGGTGGTCGATAGCGGCAGCTTTACGGCTGCGGCACAGGCCCTGGATCTTTCGACCGCGCAGGTCTCGCGCCTGGTGGCGGACCTGGAGCAGCACGTGCAGGCGCGCCTGCTGCAACGCACCACCCGGCGCCTGGGCCTGACTGACGCCGGCGAGCGCTTTTTGCTGCGCGGGCGGCAGATCCTCGAAGAAATGCAAGTGGCCACCGCCGAAGCCCGTGGCGCCCACCTCAAGCCCAGCGGGCGCTTGCGCGTGCATACCCTGCACGGCCTCGGCATGCTGATAACCCCGCTGATCGCCCGCTACTGCGAGCTGTACCCGGACGTGGTGTTCGAACTGAGCCTGTCCCAGCGCAACCCCGACCCGTTGGAAGAAGGCCACGACGTGGTGATTTCCATCGCCCAGGAACTGGCCGATTCCCAGTTCGTCGCCCAGGTCATCGGGCAGATCTACAGCGCGCCGTTCGCCTCGCCCGCGTATCTGCAGCGCCACGGTGTGCCGGCCAGCCCGGCGGCGCTGAACGAGCACCGCTGCTTGCGCTTGCTCGACCCGATGTACAGCGACCAATGGCAGTTTCACGATGCGGAGGGCGAGCAGGGCGTCCTGCCGGGGCCGACCTTCCAAAGCAACGTCGCTGAATCCATGGTCAACGCCTCGGAGGCGGGCATGGGCGTGAGCCTGGTGCCGTTCTACGCCGCCACCCGCCCGCTCAGTGAAGGCCGCTTGCTGCGTTTGCTGCCCGCCTATCGCCTGCGCGAGCGCAACGTCTACGCGCTGTACCCGTCGCGGCGCTTTCTCGACGCCAAGGTGCGCACCTGGGTGGACTTTCTCCAGGCTGAGCTGCCCCAAGTCTTCGCCGCGCACGAAGCGGTGATGAACGACCCGCGACACTGGGCTTGACGCTCGCGCTGCGGGGCGGGTGTAGACTGGCGGCTCGTTTATCCAGGCAAGGAGTCGGCAGTGAAATTTTTCCCGGTGGTGATCTTGAGCCTCATGCCCCTGTGGGCGCAGGCGTTGGAAGTGGGCGAGAAACTGGCGCCCTGGACCCTGCTCGACCAGTTCGACCAGAGCTACAGCCTCAACGACCAGACCCGCACCCTGCTGGTGGCGCGCACCATGGACGGCGCCAAACTGGTCAAAGCCGTGCTGCTGGACCAGCCCAAGGGCTACCTCGAAGCCCGCGACGCGGTGTTCGTCGCCAATATCGAACCGATGCCCAAGTTGATCGCGCGGATGTTCGCCATCCCCGCCATGCGCGATTACCCGTATCGGGTCATGCTCGACCGTGATGGCCAGGTAGTGGCGGCATACCCGGGCGCGGCGGACAAAGTGCTGTGGCTGCAACTGGACCACGGCCAGGTGCAGCAGGTGCGCGAATTCGATAACGCCGCCAGCCTGCGCGAGGCGCTGGAGAAGCCGCTGCCATGATCGGCGCCGAACTGCTGTCGGGCACCAGCCTGCTGGTCGGTTGGCTGATTTACCTGCCGGTACTGGCCTGGGCCCTGCTGCGTTCGCCGTGGGTCGAGTTGTTCAGCGACACCCGCCGCCAGCACCTGCTGTTCGGCACGGTGTTCGCACTGTTCTTGCTGTGGCTGATGCGCCGCGACTTCGACACCGGCGTGTCCTACCACTTTATCGGCATGACTGTGGTCACCCTGCTGCTGGACTGGCCGTTGGCCATAGTCGGCGGCCTGGTGGCGCAAATCGGCCTGGCCCTGCTGGGGCGCCAGGACTGGGTGGCACTGGGGGTCAACGGCAGCCTGTTGATCCTGTTGCCGGTGCTGGTCACCGAATGCTGCGCTTTGCTGGTGGAACGGGCGCAGCCGCGCAACCCCTTCGTGTACATTTTTTGTTCAGGTTTCTTCGCGGCGGCGCTGGCCGCCTTGTTGTGCCTGCTGGCCACGCTGGGGCTGTTGTGGGTTGACGGCGTGTTCGCCATGCCTGAGTGGCTGGAGGATTTTGTCGGCTACCTGTGGCTGATTATTTTCCCGGAGGCCTTTATCAACGGCATGTTGGTCAGCGCCCTGGTGGTGTTTTGCCCCGAATGGCTGGAAACCTTCAACCGCACACGCTACCTCTCGGCGCCCTGGAACGACGACGACCAACGGCGCCCGCGAGGTTGATCCACGTCAAGGACGGCCCGGGGGCCGCGTCGCATGCTCTGGGAAATTTCTCAGGAGCAGCGTCATGAGCGTTTATGAATGGGCACGGCAGGAACTGCGGCAAAGTCTCGATTGCGCACAAGAGGTGGGTTTTGACCCGGGCCTGAGCCTACGCGCCTTACTCAGTGCGGTGGTGCAACAGAGCAAGGGCGTGCGCAGCCTGGAAGACTTGGCCGATGAACTGCAGTTCTTGGCCGAAAACCTGGACGACGGCCAGGATTACGGTTTTATGCGGCCTTAGGGCTGGCACCCCTGAGCCGGTGGGAGCCGGCGGGCCCGCTCCCACAGGGGCCGCAGCCTTAGTGCGCGCGCGGCGGCAGGTCGTCGCTGAACAGGTCGTCTTCGGCGTCCGGGGCGACCGGGATCTTGTGTTCTTCGGCCGCCCAGGCGCCGAGGTCGATCAGTTTGCAGCGGTCTGAACAAAAGGGCCGGTTGGCATTGCTGGCGTTCCATTCCACGGGCGCGCCGCAGGTTGGGCATTCGACGGTCAAGGGTTGGCTCATGACTGGCCTCCACGCAAGGTTAGGTAAAAGTGATGCAACCGCTCGACTTCACTGTGCAGCCAGGCGAGGTCGCGGTCGTTGACCAGCACGTCATCGGCATGACGCAGGCGTTCTTCGCGGCTGGCCTGGGCCTTGAGAATCGCCTGCACCTGTTCTTCGCTGGTTTGGTCGCGCAGCAGGGTACGCGCAATTTGCAGGGGCTGCGGCGCATCCACCACCAGCACCCGCTGGGTTATCGCCCGCTGCCCGGCCTCGATCAACAGCGGCGACACCAAAATGGCGTAGGGCGATGTGGCGCTGGCCAGGTTGTCGGCGATTTCCCGGGCGATCAGCGGGTGTAGCAATGCCTCCAGCCAACGCCGCTCCTGGGGCTCCTGAAAAATCAGCGCACGCAACGCGCCGCGGTCGAGTTGGCCGTCGGCTTGGAGCACGCCGGGGCCGAAATGCTCGGCGATCTGCGCCAGGGCCGGGCGCCCCGGTTCCACCACCCAGCGCGAAGCGTGATCGGCGTCCACCACGTGCACGCCCAATTCGATAAACCGCTGGGCCGCCGCGCTTTTGCCGCTGCCGATGCCGCCGGTCAGGCCCAGGACCCAGGGTGTGTTTACAGAGGTATTCATCAGTAACCGACAAACTGCCAATAGAAGTCGGCCATTTGACCACCCCAGAGCAAGGCAATCCAGCCGGCAATCGCCAGATACGGGCCAAACGGAATGGGCGTGGTGCTTTGCGCACGCCGCAGGCGCAGCCAGATCAGCCCCAGCACGGCGCCCACCAGGGACGACAGCAGGATCGTTAAAGGCAGCACCTGCCAGCCGCCCCAGGCGCCGAGCAGGGCCAGCAGTTTGAAATCACCCTGGCCGATGCCGTCCTTGCCGGTCAGTAATTTGAACAGCCAATACACCGACCACAGGCTCAGGTAACCGGCCACCGCACCCCACAGCGCGTCGCCCAGGGGCACGAACAGGCCGAAGCTGTTGACGATCAACCCCAGCCACAGCAGCGGCAGCACCAGCACGTCCGGCAGCAATTGGTGCTCGGCGTCGATCAGGCTCAAGGCCAGCAAGCCCCAGGACAGCACCAGCAACGCGGCGCAGGCCCAGCCCGGGCCCAGGTGCCAGGCGACAAAAGCCGAGAGCACGCCGCAGGCCAGTTCCACCAGCGGGTAGCGGGGGCTGATGGGGTGTTGGCAGTCGGCGCAGCGGCCGCGCAGCAGCAGGTAGCCGAGCAGCGGAATGTTGTGCCACGGCCGCACCGGTCGGGCGCAATGGGGGCAATGGGAGTGGGGCAGCAGCAGGTTGAAGGTGGGGCCGGGTGGTTCGGCGGGCAGTGCCAGTGCTTCAAGGGCCTGGGCGCGCCAGTCGCGTTCGAGCATCGTGGGCAGGCGCCAGGCCAGCACATTCAGGAAACTGCCGACCACCAGCCCCAGCACCAGGGCCAGGGTGGCGAACGCTACGGGGTGGGCGGCGAGGAAATCACTCAAGGGCATGTTCAGATCGCTGTGCCGAGTTGGAAAACGGGAAGGTACATGGCAACCACCAGGCCGCCGACGATCACCCCCAGAACCGCCATGATGAACGGTTCCAGCAGGCTGGTCAGGTTATCGACCCAGTGATCGACTTCATCCTCGTAGAAGGTCGCGATTTTTTCCAGCATCAGCTCCAGGGTGCCGGATTCTTCGCCAATGGCCGTCATCTGGATCGCCATCGGCGTGAATAACCCGCAGTGGCCCATGGCGACATGCAATTGGGTGCCGCTGGCCACCGCTGCGCTCACCTCGCGCACGGTGTCGCTGAAGCGGCGGCTGCCCATGGCCCCGGCCACCGAGTTCAGCGCCTGCACCAGCGGCACCCCGGCGGCGAAGGTGGTGGCCAGCGTGCGGGCGTAACGTGCCAGGGCGGACTTATAGAGCAAAGTGCCCACCAGCGGCAGGCGTAGCAGGCAGCGGTCCAGGGCATCGCGGCACCACGCCGAGCGCCGCAGGCCCTGGCGCAGTGCGGCAGCGGCCGCCACGGCTACGGTGAACAACACTGCCCACCAGGCCTGGAGAAACTCGGCCAAAGCAATCACCAGCAAGGTGAATGCCGGCAGCTGCGCGCCAAAACCGCTGAACAGGCTCTGGAATTGCGGCACCACCTTGATAAGCAGAATCGTGCTGACGATCACCGCGACCACCACCACTGCCAGCGGATAGGTCAGGGCTTTTTTCACCCTGGTCTTGAGCCGCTCGCTTTTTTCCTGATAGGTGGCGACGCGGTCGAGCAGGGTATCGAGGGCGCCGGCCTGCTCCCCGGCGTCGATCAGGTTGCAGTAGAGCGTGTCGAAGTACCGCGGCTGGTTGCGCAGCGCCGTGGCCAGGCTGCTGCCGGCGGCGATGTCCTGTTTGAGCTGGCGCGCCAGTGGGCCCAACTGCGCCTCGGCACCGCCTTGGGCCATCAGCTCCAGCGCCTGCAATAGCGGCACGCCGGCCTTGGCCAGGGTGGCCAGTTGGCGGGTGAAGCGGGCCATGTCCATGGCGTTGATCCGGTGGCGCGGGGCGAACAGCGGCGCGGTTTTTTTGCGCACCCGGTGCGCCGTAATGCCCTGCTGGCGCAAGCGGGCCTTGACCAGCGGCAGGTCGGCGGCGCTGAGTTCGCCGGTTTTACGCAGGCCCTGGCGGTCGATGCCTTCCCAGGTGAATACGGAGGTTTTCGTGCTCATCCTTGAGTCCTTGGGTCGCCCTGACGAAGTGCCTAAGCCTAGCCGCCAGCATGGGCCCGGCACATGGCAGGGCGGTGACGGAAAAGGGCAGGTTGGGCGCGGATTTGCCAGGGGGCAAAACGCCAGCCCGGGCCGAACGCCCCGTAGCGGTGGGGCTGTAGCCTTGGCACAAGCTATGCACCGTGGGCTTCCCGGTCACATGACCTTACGCAAAACCAGGAGTTGGCCCATGCCTCGCCAGAAAGGATTCTCCCTGCTCGAACTGCTGATCGTGGTCGCGATCATCGGCATTCTGACCACCGTGGCCTTGCCGCTGTATTCCAAATACCAGGCCAGGGCCACGGTTACCGCTGCCCTGGCCGAGGTCGCGGCACTGAAAGTGCCCTTTGAAGACCTGATAAACCAAGGCACCGACCCCACGCTGGCGCTGATTGGCGGCCGCCCCAGCACCGCCAACTGCACCCTGGACGCTTCCGGCTCCGCAGCCACCGGGGCGGGGGCCATCACCTGTACCCTGGCCAATGCCCCGGCGCCGGCTCTGGGCGAAACCGTCACCCTGAGCCGTACCCAGGCCGAAGGCTGGAGCTGCGCCACCAGTGTGCCAGCCGATTACGCGCCCAAAGGTTGCGGCGCCAGCAGTACCTGATGGCAGAAGCCGCAACTTGCACGCAAGAAACCTCGCGGTCATGCAAATTGCATGACCGTGGTTTTTTGTGTTTTTTATAACGTGTTGATTAATAAGGGATTATTTGCTGTGCAAAAGTTGGCACAGCCCCTGCAATAACCCTGTTAACCCTGACGCCACACAGCTCTACGGCGCAGACCTTCTAGAAAAACAGGAGTTACTCGTATGAAGAAGTTCGCTATCGCTGCCGCAACTGCTACCGCACTGACCCTGACCATGGCCAACGTGGCTTTCGCCCAAACCTCCCAGGCACCAATGACCCTGGCGGCCGGTGAAGTGACCAAGGCGAAAGAAACCACTACCGACACTTGGATCACCACCAAGGTCAAGGCTGACCTGCTGACCGAAAAAGGCATTCCAGGCACCGATATCAAAGTCGAAACCAACAAAGGCGTGGTTTCCCTGTCTTCCGAAGTGGCGGTAACCGACGCTCAGAAGGACATCGCAGTAGCCATCACCAAGAAAATCAAAGGCGTTAAAGCGGTATCGGCTGACGGCCTGAAATCCGAGTAACACGCAAGCTTCTCGCTTGGACCGGGAGAAGGGGAGCGATCGGCGATCCAGTATTACGTCATCGCTCCCGAGTGGTTCACGCGCAAGGCCATAGGGATATGGCCACTGAAGGCCCCGGCAGTTTCTGCCGGGGCCTTTTTCATTGGATTGGCGGCCGCCAGGCTGATGGCGAATTGCTGTAACGCTGCCCATCTCTATAGAATGAGAACTATTCATATTTATGCCGTGGGATCTATGCCCGTGTCCGCCCCTTCCAATAAGCTCGGTTTCTTCTTCAGTGACCATCACCGCTGGCTCTTGCAGCATGTGCAACGGCACCTGCGCAACCACGCCGATGCCGAGGACACGGCGGCGGAAACCTTCTGCCAGGTGCTGGCCTCGCGCATCGACCCGGAGCAGATCCTGCAGCCTCGGGCGTACCTGTCGACCATCGCCCGGCGCCTGATTTTCGACCGCCACCGGCGCCGCCAACTGGAAATCGCCTACCTGGAGCGCCTCGCCGCGTTGCCCGAGCAATTGTCGCCCTCGCCGCAAGAACAGGCCTTGCTGATCGAAGCCTTGAGTGCCATTGACCGTGCTCTGGCGGGGTTGCCCGCGATTGTGAAAAGCGCCTTCCTCTACAGCCAACTCGACGGTTTGAGCTACGTGGCGATCGCCCGACGTTTGGGCGTGTCCGAGCGCACGGTCAGCCGTTATATGAAGCAGGCCCTGCGCCAGGTGTACCTGGCCGAGGTGGCGCCGTGAGCCGCGCCGCCCTGGACCGGGCGGGCGAGCAGGCCATCGATTGGATGGTGCGCCTGCGCAGCGGCCAGGCCGACCCGCAATTGCAGGCCGGTTTGGCCGCGTGGTTGGCCCGCGACCCGGCCAATGCCCAGGCCTGGGAGCATTTGCAGCTGCGCCTGGGCGGCGCCTACGACACCTTGCGCAGCCTGGAGCCACGCGCCCCCGGCCAGGCGCGGGAAGTGCTGCTGCAACCGGGCACGTCGCGGCGCCAGGTGCTGCGCGGCCTCGCCGGGTTCGGCGTGCTGGCGGGGGGCCTGTGGCTGGGGGCGCAGAGCACACCCGGGCAGATGTTACTGGCGGACAAACGCACCGGCACCGGCGAGCGCCGCCAGTTCAGCCTGGCCGATGGCAGCCAGTTAAGCCTCAACGCCAACAGCGCCGTGGATGTGCGTTTCGAGGCCGGCCAGCGCTTGCTGTACCTGCGCGCCGGCGAGTTGATCGTGCAAGTGGCCCCGGACCCCAACCGCCCGTTTCGCGTGCGCACCGCCCAAGGCGAAATCCGCGCCCTGGGCACCCGTTTCCTGGTGCGCCAAGAGGCCGAGGCCACCCGCGTGGTGGTGCTGGAACACGCGGTGCGCGCCAGCCTCGCGGACGGCACCTCGCGGGATGTGCAGCAAGGCCAGGCTGCGTTGCTCCACGCCGGGCGGATCGAGGCGTTGAGTAGCGACGAAAGCCACCGCGGCGATTGGCTGCAAGGGCGCCTGAGTGTGCTCGACGAGCCGCTGCTGGCGGTGGTCGATGCGTTGCGCCCGTACCGGCGCGGCATCATTCGCGTGGCCCCCCAGATCCGCCAGTTGCGGGTGCAGGGTGTGTTCCCCCTCGACGAGCCGGACCGCGCGCTGACCGCGTTGGCCGAAACCCTGCCGATTACGGTCGAGCACTACGGCCCGTGGCTGACCTTGCTCGGCCCGCGGCGTTGAAACTATTTTTGTGAACTCTTCTCATTCGTGTCCGGTTTTCATTTCTCGGCCCACCTATCTCCTGATATCGCCCACTTAAATTCAGGAGAACGCCGTGTACACACCCTGGCCCCGTGCCCTCGCTGTGGCTATTGCCCTGGCTGCCGCCAACCCGTCGCTGATGGCTATCGCCGCCCCTGAGGCGGCGCAGCAGGTGCTGCATTTCGACCTGCCGGCCGCGAGCCTGGCACGCACCCTCAACGCCATCACCAGCCAGAGCGGCCAGGTGATTTCCCTGCCCTCGGCCCTGGTGGCCGACAAACGGGCCGCCGCGCTGCGCGGCGACATGACTGTCGTGCAGGCCCTGCAACAGGCCTTGGCCGGCACGGGCCTGGAGTTGCGCATCACCGACAGCGGCAACTTCAGCGTACAGCCCCAGGCCCAAGGCGGTAGCGCCCTGGAGCTGGGCGCCACCACCGTCAACGCCCAGGCCTTGAGCGCCACCAGCGAGGGCACCCAGTCTTACGCGGCCCGCGCCGTGACCATTGGCAAAGGCACCCAGACCCTCAAGGAGATCCCCCAGTCGGTCACGGTGATGACCCGCAAACAAATGGACGACCAAGGCCTGGTGGACCTGCGCGATGCGGCCAACCAGACCACTGGCGTAGTCGGTGTGCAAGGCGTGGGCAAAGGCATGGTGCTGTCGGCGCGGGGCTTTCAGATCGATCTATGGCAATACGATGGCGTGGCCATCCCGCGCAACACCTACGCCCTGGGCAACTGGGGCATCCAGGATTTGATTTTCTTCGACCGCATGGAAATCCTGCGCGGCGCCGCCGGCCTGCTCCAGGGCACCGGCAGCCCGGGTGGCGCGGTGAACCTGGTGCGCAAGCGCGGCCAGGCTGCGCCCACCGTGGCGCTGACCGCCAAGGCCGGCAGTTGGGACCACTACGGCCTGCAGCTGGACGCGGGCGGGCCGCTCAACGCCGAGGGCACGGTGCGCGGGCGGTTTGTCGCCGACGAAGACCAGAGCCAATCGTTCATCGACTACGAACACAGCAAAACTCATTCGCTGTATGGCGCCCTGGATTTCGACCTTACTCCCGACACCACCCTGGGCGTGGGCATGAGCTACACCGACGACGACTCGCGGCCGATGATTCGCGGCTTGCCCCGTTACGCCAACGGCTCGCCGCTCAAGGTGCCGCGCTCGACCTACACCGGCGCGCGCTGGAACCAGGCCGATATCGAGCAGAGCACGGTCTACGCCGACCTGGAGCACCGCTTCAACGACGACTGGAAACTCAAGGTCGCGGCGGTGGGCATGAAGGAAACCAATTCGTCCAAGCAGCAACGTATCCAGAGCGCCGGCAATGGCCTTGAGCCCGATGGCAGCGGCGTGGAGTACGCCGACTGGATCACCGATTTCGACTCCACCAAGTTGGGCCTGGACCTGTTCGTCAACGGCCGGTTCGAGGCGTTTTCCCTGGCCCAGGAAATCACCTTGGGCGGCAACTACTCCAAGCTCACCTCCGATGACATGTGGGCACGCCAGTTCGAGGACCGTGGCACGATTTTCGACATCGACCACAACCGCCCCGAGCCCAGCTACGACGAGATCATGAGCAAGAACGGCGGGCGCAGCAGCTTCAGCGAATACGACATCCGCCAGAAAGGCATGTATGGCAGTTGGCGGGTCAAGTTGGCCGAACCGCTGACCGCCGTGGTCGGTGCCCGCGTGAGCGAGTACGACTACAGCTACAAAGACACCGTGTACCGCGCCACCTTCCCCGGCAGTGCGGCGCAGGCCAGCGCCATGACCGAAACCGGCGAAGTCACGCCGTACCTGGGCCTGGTTTATGACCTGAGCCGCGAGTGGGCGGTGTACGCCAGCTACACCGACGTGTTCGAGCCGCAGAGCGTGCGCTCCACCGATGGCGCGGTGCTCAAGCCGATCATCGGCAGCAACTATGAGTTGGGCCTCAAGGGCGAGTTGCTGGACGGGCGGGTCAACACCTCGCTGGCGGTGTTCCGCTACGACCACAAGAACCGCGCCGTGACCGACATGGCCGGCGGGCGTGAATGCGACGGTTGGTATTGCTCGGCGGCGTCCGGGAAAGTGCGCAGCCAGGGTGTGGAAGCGGAAATCAGCGGCGAAGTGTTCAGCGGCCTGCAACTGTTTGCCGGTTATACCTTCAATACCACCAAGTTCCTCGAAGATCCCGACAAGAAAGGCCAGGTATTCAGCCCCTGGACGCCCAAGCATATGCTGCGGGTGTGGAGCGACTACCAGTTGCCGGGTGACTTGAGCCGCGTCAGTGCGGGCCTGGGCTTTACCAGCCAGAGCCACACCCTGGGCGATGAGCGCACCTACAAAATCCCCGGCTACACGGTGTGGAATGCGCGCCTGGCCTACCAGGCCACCCCGCAAATCGGCCTGGCGGTCAACGCCAACAACCTGTTCGACAAGCGCTACATCATCTCCGGGTACAGCCAACTGGACGGCAACAACAACTTCGGCGACCCACGCAACCTGATGTTCAGCGTCAAGTACACGCCGCAGTTCTGATGGCGGCGTTGGGCGAGCCTGCCGCAAGGGGCTTGCCCGCGCTGGCGGGCTGCCTGATGCACCGTTATCGCGGGCAAGCCCGCTCCCACAGACCGGCCTCTACAGGGTGATTTTGGTCTGCCAGTCAGGCGCAGCAGGGGCCGCTGGCCAGTTCCTTGAGGATCGGGCAGTCGGGGCGGTCGTCGCCCTGGCAGTGCTCCACCAGGTCCTGCAAGGTGTCGCGCAATTGCCCCAGTTCGCGGATTTTCAGCTCCAGCTCCAGAATATGCTGGCGCGCGAGCGCCTTCACGTCGGCGCTGGCCCGTTGCCGGTCCTGCCACAGGGTCAGCAACTTGCCGACTTCTTCCAGGGAAAACCCCAGATCCCGCGAGCGCTTGATAAACGCCAACGAGTGCAGGTCGTCGCTGCTGTACAGGCGATAGCCGCTGTCGCTGCGCTGTGCGGGTTTGAGCAGGCCGATGGACTCGTAGTAGCGAATCATTTTGGCGCTCAGACCGCTTTGGCGGGCTGCTTGGCCGATGTTCATTCTGCTTTCTCCAGGTCTTTGGGTTTCCAGGTTTTGAGCAGCAGGGCGTTGCTCACCACGCTGACGCTCGACAGCGCCATCGCCGCGCCGGCCAGTACCGGGTTGAGCAGGCCAAACGCGGCCAGCGGAATGCCCACCAGGTTATAGATGAAGGCCCAGAACAGGTTCTGGCGGATTTTCGCGTAGGTCTTGCGGCTGATTTCCAGGGCCGCGGGTACCAGGCGTGGGTCGCCGCGCATCAGGGTGATGCCGGCCGCTTGCATGGCCACGTCCGTGCCGCCGCCCATGGCGATGCCGATATCGGCCGCCGCCAGCGCCGGGGCGTCGTTGATACCGTCGCCGACCATCGCCACGACGCCGGTTTTTTTCAGGTGCGCCACGGTGGCGGCTTTGTCGGCGGGCAGCACTTCGGCGTGCACGTCGCGGATGCCCAGGGCCTCGGCCACCACTTTGGCGCTGCCACGGTTGTCACCGGTAAGCAAATGACTGCTGATGCCTTGTGCGGTCAGTTCGCGCACGGCCAGCAGGGCGCCGGGCTTGAGGGTGTCGCCAAAGGCGAACAGGCCCAGTACACGGGGTTGCGGGCTCTGTTCGATCAGCCAGGACAGGGTGCGGCCTTCGGTTTCCCAGTCTTGCGCCAGGGCGTTGAGCGCGCCTTGGTCCAGGCCGCTTTCCACCAGCATGCGGCGGTTGCCCAGGGCCAATTGGCGGCCATCGAGGGTGCCGGCGATGCCGCGCCCGGTCAGGGATTGGCTGGCGCTGACATCGGCCACCGGCAATTGACGTTCGTCACAGGCGTCGAGCACGGCTTTGGCCAAGGGGTGTTCGCTGCCGCGTTGCAGGGCGCCGGCCAGTTGCAGCAGGGTGTTTTCATCACCGTCCAGGGCTTGCAGGTGGGCGATCTGCGGTTTGCCGGAGGTCAGGGTGCCGGTTTTGTCGAAGACCACGGCGCTGACTTCGTGGGCCCGCTCCAGGGCTTCGGCGTCTTTAATCAGGATGCCGTGGTGCGCGGCCACGCCGGTACCGGCCATGATCGCGGTGGGCGTGGCCAGGCCCAGGGCACACGGGCAGGCGATCACCAACACGGCGACGGCGTTAATCACTGCCACTTCCAGCGGCGCGCCGTACCACCACCAGCCAATCAGGGTGGCGAGGGCGATCAGCAGCACCACGGGGACGAACACCTGGCTGACTTTATCCACCAGTTTCTGGATGGGTGCCTTGCCGGCCTGGGCGTCTTCGACCAGGCGAATGATCCGTGCCAGCACGGTTTCGGCGCCCAGGGCCTGGGTGCGCACCAGCAAGCGGCCTTCGCCATTGATGGCGCCGCCGGTGACTTTGTCGCCCGGTTGCTTGGGCACGGGCAGGCTTTCGCCGCTGATAAGGGCTTCGTCGGCGTGGCTTTGGCCTTCGACCACTTCACCGTCCACGGGGAAGCGCTCGCCGGGCTTGACCAGCACCAGGTCATCCAGGCGCAGGGCGCTGATGGCCACGTCCTGCTCGCGGCCGTCGATCACCTGGATCGCCCGCTCCGGGCGCAAGGCTTCGAGGGCGCGGATGGCGCTGGCGGTCTGGCGTTTGGCGCGGCTTTCCAGGTATTTGCCCACCAGGATCAGGGCGATCACCACGGCGGAGGCTTCAAAGTACAGGTGCGGCATGTGCCCGGCGGGGGCCACGGCCCATTCGTAAATACTCAGGCCATACCCGGCGCTGGTGCCCAGGGCCACCAGCAGGTCCATGTTGCCGGCACCGGCGCGCACGGCTTTGAACGCGGCGACGTAAAAACGCGCGCCGAGGATGAATTGCACCGGGGTGGCCAGGGCGAATTGCGCCCACGCCGGGAGCATCCAGTGCAGACCGAAGGGTTGCACCACCATTGGCAGCACCAGCGGCAGCGCCAGGAGCACGGCGATAATCACCGCCCAGCGCTCGCGGCGCAGGCGTTGTTCCTGGTCGTTGGCGGGTGGTTGGTCGGCCTGCCAGAGGCTGGCGGTGTAACCGGCGCGGGTCACGGCGTCGATCAGCACGCCAGGCTCGACGTGGCCGAGCAATTGCACATGGGCACGCTCGTTGGCCAGGTTGACGCTGACGCTGCTCACCCCCGCGACCTTGCCCAGCGCCCGCTCGACACGGCCGGCGCAGGAGGCGCAGGTCATGCCGCCGATGTTCAGTTCCACGCTTTGGCTGGGCACGCTGTAGCCGGCCTGCTGCACGGCTTCGAGCAGGGCCGGCAGGCTGTCGCCCGGCGCTTGGACGCGGGCTTGTTCGGTGGCCAAGTTGACACTCACGGCACTGGCGCCGGGCACCTTGCTCAACGCCCGCTCGACACGCCCCGCGCAACTGGCGCAGGTCATGCCGGCAATCGGCAGATCGAAGGTAATAGATTCGGACATGGGTGCTACTCCCTGTAGAAATGGCCTACAGGATCAACCTTGCCATGCGGGGAAGGTCAAGGGGCAATAAATGTGGGAGGGATCTGGCATCTATAAGTGGCAGATAAAAAGGTGGGAGCGAGCCTGCCCGCGATGAGGCCGGCCCATTCAACAGCCGTGTGGCCTGACACACCGCCACCGCGGGCCAGCCCACTCCCCCCCCGATGAAACTCAGTAACCCAGTTCTGCCGGTTTGAGGTACATGCCGCTTTCGCTCATGGCGATGCGGTACTTCACCACGTCGCCGGCCTTGAGGCGGATGTCTTGCGAACCCGGCGCGAGCAGCCCGGCATTGCAGCCCGGGGCTTGGCCAGGGAGCAGTTTCAGGCGCAGGGAGACGTTGCCCGGCGGCAGGTTGAACGAGGTGCTCTGTTCCTGGAAGAGCCGGGCGGCGAGTTGGTCTTGGAGGTAGATGCCGATCTCGCACGAGGTGGCCACTTCCAGACGCTCGCGGGAAATTATCAGCACGCCGTAGTCCGGTGGCGCGGCGGTGGCGGCCGGGACGGCGGCCACCAGGCTAAGGATGCTGAGTAGGCTTACGGCGGGCCAGCCCATGGGGAAATCTCCTGCGTGGTGTCATTCAGATGGCAGCTTGCCCCTGCGGCGCGACGATTGCCAGCCCGGCAGTGAATCGCAGAACTTGACCTTGCCATGGTGGCAAGGTCAAGACTGCCGGCAACCCTCAAGCAATGGAGAAGCGTCATGCAAGTATTCAACGTTCAAGGTATGTCGTGCGGTCACTGCGTCAAGTCGGTGACCCAGGCGATCCAGGCTAAAGACCCGGCGGCCAGCGTCAATGTCAATTTGGCGGCCAAGGAGGTGGGTGTAGAGAGCCGCTTGTCCGCCGATGAAGTCATCAGCCTCATCAGTGCCGAAGGCTACCCGGCCAAACTCGCTTCCTGAGGCTATTTATTAGTTAGCGACCTATCGGAATGTTCAAGACATCCAGGCGCGGCTAGACTGTCGGGCTGCCGACTCTGCTCAACCTGGATGTCTGATGAATCTGCGCACCATTCTGATCCTCGGCGCCCTGAGCGCTTTCGGCCCTTTGGCCATCGATTTCTATCTGCCCGCGTTCCCGGCCATGGCCCTGGCGCTGGGCACCGACGAAAAACACATCCAACTGACGTTGGCCGTGTACTTTCTGGGCCTGTCCATCGGCCAGTTGGCCTACGGGCCGGTGGCCGACCGCTTTGGGCGGCGGGTGCCGCTGCTGGTGGGTGTGAGCCTGTTTACTCTGGCCTCCCTGGCGTGCGCCTTTGCGCCGAGCCTGGAATGGCTGATTGCCGCGCGTTTCGTCCAGGCCCTGGGCGGTTGCGCGGGGATGGTGATTGCCCGGGCGGTGGTCAGCGATAAATGCGACGCCGTGGCCTCGGCCAAGGTCTTCTCGCAGTTGATGCTGGTGATGGGGTTGGCGCCGATCCTCGCGCCGATGCTTGGCGGGCTGCTGGTGAACCTGCATGGCTGGCAGTCGATTTTCCTCGTGTTGACCCTGTTCAGTGCCCTGTGCGCCGTGGCGGTGGCCGTGGGCCTGCCGGAAAGCCTGCCCGCGGGCATGCCGCGTCAGCCGTTGTCCGGGGCGTTGCGCCAGTACGGGCGGTTGTTGTCGGACCGGGTGTTCCTCGGCCACGCCCTGACGGGCGGTATCTCGATTGCCGGGATGTTTGCCTACATCGCCGGTTCGCCGTTCGTCTTCATCAAGCTCTACGGCGTGCCCGCCGAGCATTACGGCTGGCTGTTCGGCAGCAATGCGGCGGGGTTCATCCTGGTGGCGCAGGTCAATGCGCGGCTGTTGTCCCAGCGCGGGCCGGCGTTTTTGCTCACGCGGGCGGTGTGGGTGTACCTGGCCTCCGGCCTGACCCTAATGGGTATCGCCAGCCTGCATACCCAGGCGTTGTGGCCGTTGCTGGTGCCGCTGTTCATTTGTATCGCCAGCCTGGGCTGCATCATTCCCAATGCCTCGGCCTGCGCCATGGCCGGGCAGGGCGCACGGGCGGGCAGCGCTTCGGCGATGCTCGGTTGCCTGCAGTTTTGTGTGGCGGCCGGCGCGGCGTACCTGGTGGGTGTGTTGCACGACGGCAGTGCCATGCCGATGGCCATGGTCATCAGCCTGTGCGGGGCGCTGGCGGTCGGTGTCGCGTTGCTGACCCGCCGCGCGCAGAACGCCCGGGCGTTGGCCCAGGCAGCACTCTAGCGGTTTGCGCTTAGCCGGCGCGCTGTTGAAGGTCGGGGATGCGGTGGGGGGCGCTCAGGCGCGCTTGCAGGGTAGCGACAAAGGCGCGGGCTTCGGCTTCGCTGCGAAACGTCACCGCATGCTGGTCGATGCGCACTTGCCATTGCGGGGTGCGGGTTTTTGCCAGTTCTTTTATCAGGATCTTCATGGCTGACCTCCTCAACTAAAAGACAACGTTGCAAAGGCCTCGAGTGTAGACCCGAATACGGGCGTGAAGATGACCGACGTCAAGTCTCTGACTGACGGTGTCGTCCGCCTCCGAGGGTAGCGGCGGACGTTTCCCACCCTCGCGCTTTAGAAACCTTCGAGCACGATCTTGCCCCGGGCGGTGCCGCTTTCCAGCAACTCATGGGCGCGGCGCAGGTTGCCCGCGTTGATGGTGCCGAAGTGCTCGCCCACCGTGGTTTTCAGGGTGCCGGCGTCGATCAGTTGGGCCACCCGGTTGAGCAGTTTGTGTTGTTCGAGCATGTCGGCGGTCTCGAACAGCGAGCGGGTGTACATGAACTCCCAATGCAGCGACAGGCTTTTGCGCTTGAGCTTGGTCACGTCCAGCGCCTTGGGGTCGTCGATCAGCGCCAGTTTGCCCTGGGGCGCGAGGGCCTCGACCAATTGGTCCAGGTGCTGGTCGGTTTGGGTCAGGCTGGCGACGTGGGTCACCTGGGCCTGGCCTGCGTCTTTGAGGGCTTGGCTCAGCGGCAGGCTGTGGTCGATCACCAGGTCGGCGCCCAGGGCCGTGACCCACTCGCGGGTTTGTACGCGGGAGGCGGTGCCGATGACTTTTAGCCCGGTCAGTTGGCTGGCCAATTGGGTCAGGATCGAACCCACGCCCCCGGCGGCGCCGACGATCAGCAGGCTTTGTCCCAGGTCGGCGGGCCCCTCGGCAATTTGCAGGCGCTCGAACAACAGCTCCCACGCGGTGATGGCGGTCAGGGGCAGGGCGGCGGCTTCGGCAAAACCCAGGCTTTTAGGCATGTGGCCGACGATGCGCTCGTCCACCACGTGCAATTCACTGTTGCCGCCGGCGCGGGCGATGGAGCCGGCGTAATACACCCGGTCGCCAGCCTTGAACAGGGTCACTTCGCTGCCCACGGCGCTGACCACCCCGGCGACGTCCCAGCCCAGCACTTTGGCGGCGCCGCCCTCGGGTTGGACGTTCTGGCGCACCTTGGTGTCCACCGGGTTGACGGAAACGGCCTTGACCTCCACCAACAGGTCCCGCGGGCCGGCCACGGGGGCGGGCAGTTCGATGTCTTGCAGGGCGTTGGGGTCAGTGATGGGCAACGAGTGGTAATAGGCGATGGCTTTCATGGTGGCTCCAGAGAAGGGGGAGTGAGTGCAGGGCTGGGGCGAATGATTGGCTATTTCTATTGAAGATAAAACCCGCTACAACAGCAGTCTCTTTCAATGTTTTATTGATAATGCGCGGGCGAGCCGATGTTGCGATTTGATGATTTGCAGTTGTTTGTACGTGCCGCCGACCTTGGCAGCCTGTCGGCGGCGGCGCGGGCCATGGACCTGTCGCCGGCGGTGGCCAGTGCCGCCCTCAAGCGCATCGAGCAGCAACTGGGCGCGCGGCTACTGGCCCGCTCCACCCGCAGCCTGCGCCTGACCGCCGAGGGCGAAGGCTTTTTGGCGTACGCCCGGGCGGCGCTGGGCAGCCTGGAGGAGGGACGGCGCCTGTTGGCGCGTGGGCAGGATCAGGTCAGCGGCGTGTTGCAGTTGTCCGCCCCGTCGGATTTTGGCCGCAACCTGCTGGTGCCCTGGCTCGATGAGTTCCAGCGTGAACACCCACTACTCACCGTGCGCCTGCTGCTGGGCGACCGCATTGCCGACCTGTTCCGCCAACCGGTGGATGTGGCTTTGCGCTATGGCGCGCCGGAAGACTCAAGCCTGGTGGCCCTGCCCATCGCCGCCGACAACCGCCGCGTGCTGTGCGCCGCGCCCGCTTACCTGGCGCGGCATGGCGAGCTTCGTCAGTTGGAACAGTTAGCGCAGCACAATTGCCTGTTGTTCATGCTCGGTAGCAGGGTTCACGACCATTGGCATTTTCACGATGGCAAACGGGAGGTGAGTCTGACAGTCAGCGGCGACCGCTTCAGTGATGATGCCGACGTGGTGCGCCGGTGGGCGGTGGCCGGTGCCGGTGTGGCGTACAAATCCTGGCTGGATGTGGCCGCGGACGTGCAGGCCGGGCGTTTGCGCGTCCTGCTGCCCGAGTTGCAGGGCGAGCGTGCACCGCTGAATTTGTTGTGCGCACATCGCGCACAGTTAAGTAAGCCAGTGAACTTGCTGCGTGAAATGCTCAGGCTGCGGTGTGAGAAGTTGTCCGCACAGTTGCAAGGCTTACTTGAAAGTGATGAATAGCGACGTGTAAATAAAGAAAATTCTGTCAGTAACTATCGCATGCCTTGGTTTTCACCGAGCGGGAACCGCCGTGTTTCACGTTTATACTGGCGCCCGCCTATTTATCCGCCTTTAACTTCGAACCGCAGAGTCCGTGTTTAATTCGGTTGAATAGCTAACGTTCGAAGTTGAGCCTATTCGGTTATTTCGAAGAAGTTGATCGCCTTAGTTTGTGAATACGGCCGGTTTATGGCGGTTTTCACGTCTTGGCCAGTGCTGTATTACTGGTCAATATGTCTGCGCGTAGTAGACGAACGATTCAACAGGGAGTGAATAAATGGAATACGCACCTTGCATCAGCCAAATTGCCACCTTACTGGCGGACCCCAAGCGTAGTGCAATGATGTGGGCCTTGATGGACGGAACCGCCCGCCAATCCGAAGAATTGGCGTTGCTGGCCGGCCTGTCCCCTTCCTCGGCCAGTGCCCACTTGGCGCGGTTGTCCGCCGGTGGCCTGCTGCGGGTGGAGGAGCGTGGCCGCAAGCGCTTTTTCCGCCTTGCCGCTCCCGAAATCGGTGTCGCTGTCGAAGCCCTGGCCAGCGCCTCGGCCGTCAGCGCGCCGCGCACCTTGCCGGCGATCTTCAAACGCAGCATTGGCGCTGCGAAAAACCAGGGGCCGGCCTCTTCCTTGCTCAAGGCACGCATCTGCCAGGATCACCTGGGCGGCGAACTGGCGGCCGACCTGTACCAGCGCCTGCTGGACGCCGGTTGGATCGAGCAACTGCCCCAGCGTATCGTCGTGACCAGCAAAGGCGCGACCCAGTTGGCGACGCGCGGAATTTTCATCCAGGCCCTGGCCCAGCGTCCAGGGCAAGTTGCTTGCTCCTGCCCGGACTGGAGCGAGCGCCGCCCGCACCTGGGTGGGGCGCTGGGCGCCGGGTTGCTGCAACTGTTCATCCAGTCGGGTTGGGTGACGGTGCCGAACGAGTCACGGGCTTTACAGCTGTCACCCTTGGGGGAGCGGGAAATCAACCGGCTCGCCCGGGCGCAGAGCCTGGAAATGGCCACCTGATTCACCCGCGATGATCTCTGTGTAACCTGGTTTTTCATGCGTCGCTCATGAGTGTAGGCAAGTCGCATCCAGCCGTTGCCGCACCCAACGATCACGCACACTCGGTCCGACCATTTTCGGTATGGGAGACGGGTGCATGGGAATTGACGGATACAGCGCCGCTGAACGCCTGGAGCGGTTGCCCATCAGTGGCTACCACCGGCTGATTTTCATCATCATCGCCCTGGCGTTTTTTTTCGACTCCATGGACCTGGCGATGATGACGTTCCTGCTCGGCTCGATCAAAGCCGAGTTCGGCTTGAGCACCGCGCAAGCGGGGTTGCTGGTCAGTGCGAGCTTTTTCGGCATGGTCCTGGGCGCTTCGCTGTCGGGCATGTTGGCCGACCGTTTCGGGCGCAAACCGGTGTTCCAGTGGAGCATCGTGTTGTGGGGCGTGGCCAGTTACCTGTGCTCCACCGCGCAAACGGTGGAGACCCTGACGCTGTTTCGCATCCTCCTGGGGATTGGCATGGGCATGGAGTTCCCGATTGCCCAGTCGATGCTCTCGGAGTTGATCCCGGCCCAGCGGCGCGGGCGCTACATCGCCTTGATGGACGGCTTCTGGCCTATCGGTTTCGTCGCGGCGGGGGTGCTGTCGTACTTCCTGTTGCCGGTGATTGGCTGGCGCGACATTTTTCTGGTGCTGGCGGTGCCAGCGGTATTCGTCCTGGCGATTCGCTTTTTTATCCCCGAGTCGCCGCGCTGGCTGGAGCAGGCCGGACATCACGAGGAAGCCGACAGGGTTCTGTGCGGCATCGAGGAACGGGTACGCGCCTCGCTCAACTGCCAGCAATTGCCACAGCCGGTACGCCTGCCACGTCAGCCGCTGCGCCCGGTGACGTTCTTTTCCGCGTTCGCCGAGCTCTGGTCGCCGCTTTACCGGCAACGCACGATGATGATCTGGAGCGTGTGGTTCTTCGCCCTGCTGGGCTTCTATGGCCTGACTTCCTGGCTGAGCGCGTTGCTGCAACAGTCGGGGTTCGCGGTCACGCAGTCGGTGTATTACACCGTGGTGATTTCCCTGGGCGGAATTCCGGGCTTCTTGATGGCCGCGTGGCTGGTGGAGCGCTGGGGGCGCAAACCGGTGTGCGTCGTCGCCCTGCTCGGTGGCGGGGTGATGGCGTTTGTCTACGGGCAGAGCGCGGTATTTGGCGGCAATATCAGCTTGTTGGTCGGCTCGGGGTTGTTGATGCAGTTTTTCCTGTTCGGCATGTGGGCGGTGCTCTACACCTATACACCGGAGTTGTACCCCACCTCGGCGCGGGCCACGGGTTCCGGGTTCGCCTCGGCCATTGGCCGCGTCGGTTCGTTGCTTGGGCCCTTGGTGACGGGGCTGGTATTCCCCATCACCGGCCAGGGCGGGGTGTTTGCCCTGGGTACCGCGTGTTTCGTGATCGCGGCGCTGGTGGTCTGGCGGTTCGGCATGGAAACCCGTGGCAAGACCCTCGAAGAACTCAGCGAGGCCTCGTTGTAGCACGCGGGCTTGCCCGCGCTGGAGTGCGCAGCGCTCCTACAGTGGTGTTTGAACCTGTGTAAGTCAGGGCTGCGTGTCAGGGTTTGACCAGCCGTGCATCGAGGCTGTTTTGCGCCAGGCGTCGGGCCTGGTCCTGGGTCATGCCCAGGTGGGTGTGCAGGGCGTGGAAGTTCTCGGTGACGTAGCCGCCGAAGTAGGCCGGGTCATCGGAGTTCACCGTCACCTTCACCCCGCGTTCGAGCATGTCCAGGATGTTGTGCTGAGACATGTGGTCGAATACGCACAGTTTGGTGTTGGACAAAGGGCACACGGTCAGCGGGATCTGTTCGTCGATGATGCGCTGCATCAGCCGCTCGTCTTCGATGGCCCGCACGCCATGGTCGATACGCTGGACTTTCAGCAGGTCGATGGCTTGCCAGATGTACTCCGGCGGGCCTTCTTCGCCAGCGTGGGCGACGGTCAGGAAGCCTTCGCCGCGGGCGCGGTCGAACACCCGTTGGAACTTGCTGGGCGGGTGGCCCATCTCTGAACTGTCCAACCCCACAGCGACAAAGGCTTCGCGAAACGGCAGCGCCTGGTCGAGGGTTTTTTCGGCTTCGGCCTCGCTCAGGTGGCGCAGGAAGCTGAGGATCAAGCCACTGGTGATGCCCAATTGTTGCTCGCCATCTTTGAGGGCGCTGGCGATGCCGTTGAGCACCACTTCAAAAGGGATACCGCGGTCGGTGTGGGTCTGTGGGTCGAAGAACGGTTCGGTGTGCACCACGTTCTGCGCCTTGCAGCGCAGCAGGTAGGCCCAGGTCAGGTCGTAGAAATCCTGGGAGGTGCGCAGCACGTCCGCGCCCTGGTAGTAGAGGTCGAGAAACTCTTGCAGGTTGTTGAAGGCGTAGGCCTTGCGCAAGGTATCGACGTCGTTCCACGGCAAGGCGATCTTGTTGCGTTCGGCCAGGGCGAACAGCAGCTCGGGCTCCAGCGAACCCTCCAGGTGCAGGTGCAGTTCGGCCTTGGGCAGGGCGTTGAGCCAGTCGTACATTGTGTGGTTCTCATCAGGTGCAATGGCGGCATTCTACAGGGCGAGTCGGATTTTTCGGCAAAACCTGACTGAGTGGTGAATCGCGCCGTTTCCTTCTTTGCAGAAGGGAAGTTTTTTGCCTGGGGCAAGGTGCAGCCTGTTCCTACGCCGGCAAGCCAGAAAAGGGCAAAGCACAAGAGGGCCGGCGGTTGCTGGTGCGCTAAGGTGTAACGAAACGTTAGCGGCGTGCCGCAGTCACATGGGCTCCCGCGCCCCGCCAAAAAGGCCCGCCATGCTCACATTGCTCAAGCAAGAAAGTTTTCTGCTGTTGGCGCTGCTTGCCGCCGCCGTCGCCTATGCGTTGGAACACTGGCTGCTGCACAGCGGGCAGAGGGTGGCGCTGGTCGGTGGCCTGGTGCTGATCGGTTTTATCGTCTGCGCCTCGATGCGCGTGGCCCACCATGCCGAGTTGCTGGCGGAGAAGGTCGGCGACCCCTACGGCACCATGATCTTGACCCTGTCGGCGGTGCTGGTGGAGGTGGTGATCCTGGCGATCATGATGAGCAACGAGGCCTCGCCCACCCTGGTGCGCGACACCATCTATTCGGCGGTGATGCTCGACATCAACGGCATCCTCGGCCTCGCCGCGTTGATGGGCGGTATCAAGCACGGCGAGCAGTCGTATAACGACGACTCGGCACGCACTTACAGCGTGATGATCCTCACGGCGATGGGGGTGTCGATGGTGGTGCCGGAGTTCATTCCCAAGGCGGACTGGAAGCTCTATTCGGCCTTCACCATCGGCGCGATGGTGGTGCTTTATACGTTGTTCCTGCGTATGCAGGTGGGGCCCCACAGCTACTTTTTCAGCTACAGCTACCCAGAGAAACGCCGGCCCAAGGCCCAGGCCGAAGAGGCGCCGGCCATGGCCCTGGGCACGAGCGTGGCGATTCTGGTGGCGGGGGTGGTGTTGATTGGCGCGTTGGCCGAGGTGATGTCCCAGACCCTCGACCTGGGCCTGGAAGGCAGCGGCGCGCCGCCGGTGATGACGGCGATCCTGGTGGCAGCCATCAGCGCCGCGCCGGAAATCCTCACCGCACTGCGCGCGGCCCTGGCCAACCGCATGCAGTCAGTGGTCAACATCGCGTTGGGGGCGTCGCTGTCGACGGTGATCCTCACGGTGCCGGTGATGGAGGCCATGGCCCTGTACACCGGCCAGCCGTTTCAAATGGCCATGACCCCGGTGCAAACGGTGATGGTGCTCATCACTCTGGTCGTCAGCGCGATCAACCTCAACGACGGCGAAACCAACGCCATCGAAGGGATGACCCACTTCGTGCTGTTTGCCACCTTCATCATGTTGTCGTTGTTGGGGGTTTAGCGGGAGTTGGCTGTGTGGGTGCGGGCTTACCCGCTATGGCGGTCTATCAGTTGCAAGAAATGTATCGCCTGGATCCGCCTCATCGCGGGCGGGCCCGTTCCCACAGTTGTTTTTTCACCCCACTACGGAGTCAGCCCGCAATCAACCGCCGCGCTGCCTGGCTGTGGTCGGCGATCAGGCCCTTGAGGTCCAGGCCTTCGATCTGGCCGTCGATCACTCGCCACTGGCCGGCGACCATCACCCGGTCGGCACGGTCGGCGCCGCACAGCAGCAGTGCCGAGATCGGGTCGTGGCTGCCGGAGAAGCGCAGTTCGTCGAGTTTGAACAGCGCCAGGTCTGCCTGTTTGCCCACCGCCAATTCACCGATGTCGCTGCGCCCCAGCAGTTTCGCCGAGCCACGGGTGGCCCAGCCGAGTACCAACTCGGGGGTGATTTTCTCGGCGCCGTAGCGCAGGCGTTGCAGGTACAGGGCCTGGCGGGTTTCCAGGATCATGTTGGAGGCATCGTTGGACGCCGAGCCGTCCACGCCCAGGCCGATGGGTGCGCCGGCGGCTTGCAGTTCCAGGGTCGGGCAGATCCCCGAGGCCAGGCGCATGTTGGAGCTGGGGCAATGGCAGACGCCAGTGCCCGCCGCGCCCAGGCGCGCGATTTCATCGGGGTTGAAGTGAATGCCGTGGGCCAGCCAGGTGCGCGGGCCGAGCCAGCCGACGCTGTCCAGGTAGTCGACGGTGCGCAGGCCGAAGCGTTGCAGGCAGAAGTCCTCTTCATCAAGGGTTTCGGCCAGGTGGGTGTGCAGGCGCACGTCCAAGCTGTTGGCCAATTCGGCGCTGGCGGCCATGATTTGCGGTGTCACCGAAAACGGCGAGCAGGGTGCCAGGGCGATCTGGATCTGCGCCCCGGCACCGCGTTCGTGGTACTGGGCGATCAGGCGCTGGCTATCGGCCAGGATCACTTCGCCCTGTTGCACGGTTTGCTGTGGCGGCAGGCCACCATCGGCTTCGCCCAGGCTCATCGAACCGCGGGTGAGCATGGCGCGCATGCCCAGTTCGCGCACGCTTTGCACCTGCACATCAATGGCGTTTTCCAGGCCTTCGGGGAACAGGTAATGGTGGTCGGCGGCGGTGGTGCAGCCTGAGAGCAGCAGTTCGGCCAGGGCCACTTTGCTGGCCAGGGCGAGTTTTTCCGGGGTTAGGCGTGCCCACACCGGGTAGAGGGTCTTGAGCCAGGGGAACAGCGGTTGGTTGACCACGGGCGCCCAGGCGCGGGTGAGGGTTTGGTAGAAGTGGTGATGGGTGTTAATCAGCCCCGGCAGGATCACATGCTCGCGGGCGTCGAACACTTGCGCGCAAGGTGCCGATGGCTGCTGCCCGGCGCCGAGGACTTCGACAATGACGCCGTCCTGCAGGACGAGGCCGCCGCTGGCATCGAGGGCGTTAGCGGTGTAGATCGCGAGGGGGTTTTTTAACCAGGTACGGATGGCAGGCATGGTGGCCGGCTCCTCTGAAAGTGGGGTTCAGGGTTGCCAGCTCAGTGATGCCCTGTCTGCTGATCCAGGGTCGCCTTGGGGGGCGAAGGGCGCAGTCTACCCCCGGCGGCGGGCCGGGGGCAACGGCGGTTTGGCGCGGGTGTTACCAGGCAATTGTCTCGCCACGGTAGTCGATGAAGTGATGCCCGCCCTTGCCCGCGTAGGCGTTGACCTGCTGGACGAGGCCGCGGGTGCTGGTCTCGACGTCGATGTGCGCGTCTTCGCCGCCCATGTCGGTTTTCACCCAGCCAGGGTGCATCGACAGCACCGTCAGCGCCTGCCCGTCCAGTTGCGCGACGAAACTGTTGGTCATCGAGTTCAGCGCCGCTTTGCTGGCCTTGTACAGCGCCATCTCCGGCGCGTCGGCAATGGTCACGCTGCCCAGCACCGAACTCATGAACGCCAGCACGCCGCTGCCTTCGCGGATCTGCCCGACGAAGCGCTGCGCCAGGTTGATCGGCGCCACCGCGTTGGTGAAGAACAACTGGCCGACTTGCGCCAGGCTCGCCTGGCCCGGGCGCTGGTCGTCCGGGCCCTTGACGCCGGCGTTGACGAACAGCAGGTCGAAGGTCTGCTCCTTGAGGCGTTGGCTGAGGGCGATGACGGCGTGTTGGTCGTCCATGTCCAGGGTTTCGATGCGCACATTGCCCAAGGCTTGCAGCGCCTGGGCTTTTTGCGGGTCGCGCACGGTGGCGGTGACCTGCCAGCCGTCGCCCAGCAGTTGCTTGACCAGGCCCAGGCCCAGGCCACGCGAGGCGCCGATGATAAGGGCGGTTTTTGCAGTGTTCATAAGTGGCTTCCTTAAATCAGGGTTTAAGTGGACAGCTTTGGCTGAGCCGTTGCTGCAACTCTTCACGCAGCGCGCCGAGCTCGGCCATGCGGGTTTCGATCAGGGTGAGCTTGTCTTGCAGCAGTTGTGTGACGGCGCTGTCGGGATCGCTGGCCTGCCACAACCCGGCCACGCTGGCGCCGATCTCGCCGAGGCTAAAGCCTAGACGCTGGGCGGTCTTGATGTAGAGCACCAGTTGCACCATTTGCGCCGGGTAGTGGCGGTAACCGTTGGCGCTGCGCTGGGCGGCGATCAGGCCGCGTTGTTCGTAGAAGCGCAAGGTGTCGCGGCTGACCGCGCAGGCCTGGGCCAATTCGCCGATTCGCATGGGACGTCTCAAAGGGGCTTGACCTTGGAGCATACTCCAGGCCTTAGCCTCGGTGTTCCTTGAATCGATGGAGCAACACCGATGTGGACTGCCCCGCAATATCGCCGGCTGGTGCGCGCCAGCGGCTGGTACGACTTGCTGATGACCCTGATGTTCGTCACACCCTGGACCTTCACCCTGCTGCACGGCAGCTTGCAGGCCCTGGCCCGGGCTTACGACCTGCCTGGCGAGCTGCCACCTTTCGAGCCGGCGCACATGCTGATGGCTAACTTGATGGGCTCGATTGTGTGCGTGTGGTCGGTGTTGCGCATTCGTGATCCGCAACTGGCGTTCGGCCGTTACGATGCGGCGGGGCGATTGCTCTTCGCCACTTGGCAGGTTTACGCCTTGAGCCAGGGTGCCAGCGTGCTGATTGGCCTGATCCTGTTCTGCGAACTGGCCTGGGCCGTGGCTCAACTCTGGCCCATGCGCCAACCCGCGGCCGTTGTAGCAAGCGGGCTCGCCCGCGCTGGAGTGCGCAGCGCTCCCACCGCGGTGTAGGCGCTTGTGCATAACAAGCGCTGTTTTGAGATCTGGAGCGCTGTTCAAAAAACGATCAATCGCCTGCGAACGCTGCCGTTTCTGCGGTTGAGCGAGCGTTACACGGGTTATCCACAGCTTGCTCCACAGTAATTGTGCGCAAACTGAAGCCGTTGCAGGCGGCCCGCAGGCAATGAAAAAAGCGAGCTAAGCGATTGTTTTTGGCCGGGATTTACCTCGATCTGGAGTAAATGGACAAAAAACGTACAAACCCCGCAAAGCCCCGTTGCAGAAGGCGTCCAGGGAAATGTGCTCAGGTTATCCACAGCCGGGTGCACAGTAGATGTGAGCAAGTTGCGGCTGTGGACAACTGCTCGCGGGCCTGTGGCCGTACTCAGCGATGGAGCACGATACGCCCGCGGCTGAGGTCGGCCAGTTGGCGCTGCAACAGGCCGATGTGTTCCTCGGCCACGCCCAGTTGCAGCTCGACACCGTTGCCGGTGAAAGTCTCGTCCAGCACCAGGCCACCGAGCTCGGTGACCCGTAACCGGACCACCGCCAGTTCGTTGAAGCCACAGGCGCATGCCAGGGGGACTCGGCTGACCAACGCGATGCGTTCGGCGCCTTGCAGGCATTTGTTGGCGCTGCCGCCGTAGGCCCGGGCGAGGCCGCCGGTGCCCAGTTGAATGCCGCCGTACCAGCGGATCACCAGCACCGCGACCTGGTCGCAGGCCTGCGCCTCAATGGCGGCAAGGATGGGGCGCCCGGCGGTGCCACCGGGCTCGCCGTCGTCGCTGCTGCGGTACTGCTCGGCGACTTTCCACGCCCAGCAGTTGTGGGAGGCGTTCAGGTCGCTGTGCTGCTCAATAAAGGCCTGGGCCTCGGCGGCGCTGGTGACGGGGGCGGCGAGGGCGATAAAGCGGCTTTTGCGGATCTCTTCGCGGTACTCGCAAAGGCCGGCCAGGGTGAAGGGCATGGACAAGGCTCTATAGGCTGGGCGTGAGGCCGCAGCCCTTGAGGATGATGCGGATCAGGTTATCGCCGGCGGCGTCCATGTCCTGGCGGGTAAGCTTGGCGCGGCCCGTAACGCGGCAGATCTGCGTGGCGAAATCGGCATAGTGCTGGGTGCTGCCCCACAGCAGAAAGATCAGGTGCACCGGGTCGATCGGGTCCATCTTGCCGGCATCGATCCAGGCCTGGAACACCGCGGCGCGGCCGGTGAACCAGGTGCGGTAGTCCTGGGTGAAATATTCGCTCAGGCACTCACCGCCGCTGATGATCTCCATGGCGAAAACCCGCGAGGCTTGGGGCTGGCGCCGCGAGAACTCCATTTTGGCGCGGATGTAGCGCGTCAGCGCCTGGGCCGGGTCGTCCTCGGCGGTGAGGGTGTTGAAGGTGCTGTCCCACAACTCGATGATGTGGCTCAGCACCGCCACATACAGCCCCAATTTGTGGGTGAAGTAGTAGTGCAGGTTCGCCTTGGGCAGCCCGGCCTTTTGCGCGATGGTGTTCATGCTGGTGCCTTTGAACCCGTGGCGGGCGAATTCATCTTCGGCGGCCTTGAGAATCGCCTCTTCATTCTTCTGGCGAATGCGGCTGGCCGGTTTGCCGCTGGGCGCGGCGGTGTGGGCGGGGACTTCAAGGGTCATGGGCAATTCCGAACAGGTCCGTGGGTGCAACCTGTGCACAGATAACTTACCGGCGCATATCAGACAAGTCTTACGGTCATAAAAGCCTTAGCTCGTTGCGGCCAAGGCTTTGAGGAAGCTTTCCAGCACCAGGTGGGGGCGCCGGCCCTTGCGCGTGACCGAGGCCAGGCTCAGGTCATAGAAGCGCGACGCGGGTTTGAGTGCCCGCAGCCGCCCCTGCTGGACCCAGAGCTGGGCGTAGTGGTCGGGAAGGTAGCCGATGTAGCGCCCGGTGAGGATCAAAAATGCCATGCCTTCGCGGTCCGAGGCGCTGGCGGTGCAGTTGAGGGCCTGGTAATGGGCCTGGATCTCGGCGGGCAGGCGGAAGGTCGGGGCGATGGCATCCTGGCTGTTGAGGCGCAGGTCTTCGAGTTGCTGGTCATCGACATAGAACAGTGGGTGGCCCACCGCGCAGTACAGCAGCGAGCGCTCGCTGTACAAGGGTTGGTAGTCCAACCCCGAGAGCGCGCTGGCCTGGGGCACCACGCCGACATGCAGGCGACCGTCGAGCACCCCTTGTTCCACCTCGCTGGGGGCGATCATGCGGATCTGGATCTGCACGTTCGGCCCGCGCTCCTTGAGCTGGGCCAGGGCGTGGGTGATGCGCATGTGGGGGACGGTTACCAGGTTGTCGGTCAGGCCGATGGTCAACTCGCCGCGCAGGTGTAGGTGTAGGCCGTTGACCTCGGTACGAAAACTTTCCAGGGCACTTAATAGCTGCAGGGCCGACTGGTACACCTCACGGCCTTCCTCTGTCAGGGAAAACCCTGCGCGGCCGCGTTGGCATAGGCGCAGGCCGAGGCGTTGTTCGAGGTCGCTCATCTGTTGGCTGATGGCCGAGCGGCCAATCCCGAGCACGGACTCGGCGGCAGAGAAACCGCCGCACTCGACCACGCTGCGAAAGATGCGCAGCAGGCGGATGTCGAAGTCGCTGACTTGGGCCAGTGGATCGGGGCGGCGGGTGCTCATAGTTTAGTCATGGCCTGACTGAAGGTTAGAAAAGTTGGATTTCACCGACTTTATCGCCGTGGCAACTTAGTCGCAATCACGCTTTTGTCCGACATTGCCTTTCGCCTGTTGAGGTTCTGCTCATGAACATGCCCGAAAACGCGACCACATCCCTGGCCAGCCAACTCAAGCTCGACGCCCATTGGATGCCCTACACCGCCAACCGCAATTTCCAGCGCGACCCGCGTTTGATCGTGGCGGCTGAGGGCAGCTATCTGATCGATGACAAGGGCCGCCGGGTGTATGACTCGCTGTCGGGCCTGTGGACCTGCGGCGCGGGGCACACCCGGAAGGAAATCCAAGAAGCGGTAGCCAAGCAACTGGGCACTCTGGACTACTCACCGGGTTTCCAATATGGCCATCCGCTGTCATTCCAACTGGCGGAGAAAATCACCGAACTGACCCCCGGCAACCTCAACCACGTGTTCTTCACTGACTCCGGTTCCGAGTGCGCGGACACCGCAGTGAAAATGGTGCGCGGCTACTGGCGCCTCAAGGGGCAAGCCACCAAGACCAAAATGATCGGCCGCGCCCGGGGCTATCACGGCGTCAACATCGCCGGCACCAGCCTGGGCGGGGTCAATGGCAACCGAAAACTGTTCGGCCAGGCCATGATGGACGTCGATCACTTGCCCCACACCCTGCTGGCGAGCAACGCCTATTCGCGCGGCATGCCGCAGCAGGGCGGTATTGCCCTGGCGGATGAACTGCTCAAACTCATTGAGCTGCACGATGCGTCCAACATCGCGGCAGTGTTCGTCGAGCCGATGGCCGGTTCCGCCGGCGTGTTGGTGCCGCCCCAGGGCTACCTGCAACGCCTGCGCGAGATCTGCGACCAACACAACATCCTGCTGGTGTTCGACGAAGTCATCACCGGGTTTGGCCGTACCGGCGCGATGTTCGGCGCCGACAGCTTTGGCGTGACGCCGGACCTGATGTGCATCGCCAAACAAGTCACCAACGGCGCCATCCCCATGGGTGCAGTGATTGCCAGCAGCGAGATCTACCAGACCTACATGAACCAGCCGACGCCGGAGTACGCAGTGGAATTCCCCCACGGCTACACCTATTCGGCCCACCCCGTGGCCTGCGCGGCGGGGTTGGCGGCGCTGGACCTGCTGCAAAAGGAAAACCTGGTGCAAAGCGTGGCCGACGTCGCGCCGCATTTTGAAAATGCCCTGCACGGCTTGAAAGGCGCGAAGAACGTCATCGATATCCGCAACTATGGCCTGGCCGGCGCGATCCAGATTGCCGGGCGCGACGGCGACGCCATCGTGCGGCCGTTCGAGGCAGGCATGGCGTTGTGGAAGGCCGGGTTTTACGTGCGCTTCGGCGGCGATACCTTGCAATTCGGGCCGACGTTCAACAGCAAACCCCAAGACCTGGATCGCCTGTTCGATGCCGTGGGCGAAGTACTGAACAAGATCGACTGATCCGACCCTCTTTATAAGAACCTTTGCTCAGGAGCCCGGCATGAGCCGTATTGCACATCTAATTAATGGCGAACTGGTGGCCGGCAACGGCGGCAGCGCAGACGTGTACAACCCGTCCACCGGCCAGGTGATCCATCAAGTACCGCTGGCCGGCCGCGACACCATTCAAGCGGCCATCGACTCGGCCAAGGCTGCGTTCCCGGCCTGGCGCAACACACCAGCGGCCAAACGGGCTCAAGTAATGTTCCGCTTCAAGCAATTGCTGGAGCAGAACGAGGGGCGCATTGCCCAATTGATTAGCGAAGAACATGGCAAGACCCTGGAGGACGCGGCTGGCGAGCTTAAGCGCGGCATTGAGAACGTCGAATACGCGTGCTCGGCGCCGGAGATTCTCAAGGGCGAGTACAGCCGCAATGTCGGCCCGAACATCGATGCGTGGTCCGACTTCCAGCCTCTGGGCGTGGTGGCGGGGATCACCCCGTTCAACTTCCCCGCCATGGTGCCGTTGTGGATGTACCCGCTGGCGATCGTCTGCGGCAACTGCTTCATCCTCAAACCCTCGGAGCGTGACCCCAGTTCCACCCTGTTGATCGCCCAACTGCTGCACGAGGCGGGGTTGCCCAATGGCGTGCTCAATGTCGTGCACGGCGACAAGGGTGCGGTGGATGCGCTGATCGAAGCGCCAGAGGTCAAGGCCCTGAGCTTTGTGGGTTCGACGCCGATTGCCGAGTACATCTATAGCGAAGCCACCCGGCGCGGCAAACGGGTGCAAGCCCTGGGCGGGGCGAAGAACCACGCGGTGTTGATGCCGGACGCTGACCTGGACAACGCGGTCAGCGCCCTGATGGGCGCGGCTTATGGCTCGTGCGGCGAACGCTGCATGGCGATTTCGGTGGCGGTGTGCGTCGGCGATCAGGTAGCGGACGCCTTGGTGGCCAAGTTGGTGCCGCAAATCAAAGCCCTGAAGATAGGCGCGGGGACCTCCTGCGGCCTGGACATGGGGCCGCTGGTCTCCGGCCAGGCCCGTGACCGGGTCAGCGGCTATATAGAAGACGGCGTTGCGGCGGGCGCGCAATTGGTGGTGGACGGCCGTGGCCTCAGTGTGGCCGGGCATGAAGAAGGCTTCTTCCTCGGCGGCTGCCTGTTCGACCGCGTGACGCCGCAGATGCGCATCTATAAAGAAGAGATCTTTGGCCCCGTGCTGTGTGTGGTGCGCGTCAACAGCCTTGAAGCCGCCATGCAACTGATAAACGACCATGAGTATGGCAACGGCACTTGCATCTTTACCCGGGACGGGGAAGCGGCGCGGTTGTTCTGCGACGAGATCGAAGTCGGCATGGTGGGCGTCAACGTACCCTTGCCGGTGCCCGTGGCTTACCACAGCTTTGGTGGCTGGAAGCGCTCGCTGTTCGGCGACCTGCACGCCTATGGGCCGGACGGCGTGCGCTTCTACACGCGACGCAAGGCTATCACCCAACGCTGGCCACAACGCGCTAGCCACGAGGCCTCGCAATTCGCCTTCCCCAGCCTGTGACGCAAAAGGTCCCTGCCGACTCTGGAAGGGCCTTTTTGACCGATATGACAGGTTTATGAAATTAACGGTTGACGGCGATTTATATCTGTCTATAATTCGCCCCACTTCCGGCGCAGTCAAAACGGAAAACTCCTTGGTAAACAAAGAGTTATGCAGGTTTCGACAGCGCGGAGCTTCAGGTCATCGAAGCCCGAAAGGAGTTGAAAAAGAGGTGTTGACAGCAGCGAGTAACGCTGTAGAATTCGCCTCCCGCTAACGAGTGATCGTCAGCGCAAGTGGTTGAAGTTGTTAAAGATTTCCCAGCGAAACTTTGAAAG
>NZ_FYEE01000009.1 GCF_900187645.1 Pseudomonas sp. Irchel 3E20
GTCACCCAGGCCCTGGACTTGCCACTGCCGGTACTCATCAACGCCACCGGCACCGGCGCCAACGTCACCTATGCGCCACTGCAAGGCGTAAACGGGGCCAAGGTGCGGGTGAGCTACCCGGACATGAGCACCAGCGACAGCATCCGCCTCGTCATGGCCGGCACACCCGGCGCGGGAAGCCCGACCATCGCCCCTAAACCAGGCGAAACCGACAAGACCGTCGAGTTCGATATCCCCGCCAGCGCCATCGCCGCCAACATCGGCAATGCCAACCGTACCTTTACCCTCACGTACGAAGTGACCCGCAGTGGGGAGATAAAACCCTCTGAGATGGTGACCGTGACCGTAACACCGATTCCCACCGACGAACTGTTCAAAACTCTCATCCAAATCAACCAAGCCAGCGGCAATATTCTCGAACTCTCGACCATCACAAAAGGGGCCACCGTGCGCATTGGTGTGTGGCCGTTCATCACCACGGCTTGCCCGGTGTGGCTGGAACTCAAAGGCACGAAGACCGATGGTACGGCCGCCAGCCTGACTCTATGGAATGGCGGGAGCGCGCAGACCAACCCCACTTGGATCAGCGCCGGCCATTACCAGGAGACACATTCTTCCCCGTTCTTCGCCAGCCTCAAGGATGGCTCCACCTTGGAGATTCACTTCAAGGCATCCTTGACGACAAACAACACGGTGACAGAGGCGATTGTCTTCCCGGTCAAGACCTACACCGTAAAAGCGGCTCTGAGCTTACCGCGGCCGGTGCTGGTGCAAGCCACGGGGTCAGGCGCCAATGTCACCTACGCTGCGCTGTTGGGTACCAACGGCGCCAAGGTGCGTGTCACCTACCCCGACATGAACACCAGCGACAGCATCCGCCTCATCATGGTGGGTACATCCGGCGCGGGAAGCCCGACCATCGCCCCTAAACCAGGCGAAACCGACAAGACCGTCGAATTCAATATCCCCGCCAGAGCCATTGCCGCCAACATCGGCAATGCCAACCGTACCTTTACCCTCAAGTACGAAGTGACCCGCAGTGGGGAGATAAAACCCTCTGAGATGGTGACCGTGACCGTAACACCGATTCCCGCCGACGAACTGGTCAAAACTCTCATCCAAATCAACAACACCAACGGCAATATTCTCGATCTCTCGACCATCACAGGAGGGGCCACCGTGCGCATTGGCGTGTGGCCGTTTATCACCACCGGTTGCCCGGTGTGGCTGGAACTCAAAGGCACGAAGACCGATGGTACGGCCGCCAGCCTGACTCTATGGAATGGCGGGGGCGCGCAGACCAACCCCAGCTGGATCAGCATCGGGTACTTCGATCAACCAGCAGCGTACTCACCGTTCTTCGCCAGCCTGAGGGACAACTCCACCCTGGAAATTCACCTCAAAGCATCCTTGACGACCAACAACACGGTCGGCCGGGCGATTGTCTTCCCAGTCAAGACCTACACCGTAAAGGCGGTCCTGGACCTGCCGCTGCCGGTATTGCTGAACGCCACGGGGTCAGGCGCCAATGTCACCTATGCGCCGCTGCAAGGCGTAAGCGGGGCCAAGGTGCAGGTGACCTACCCCGACATGAACACCGGCGACAGCATCCGCCTCATCATGGTGGGTACATCCGGCGCAGGAAGCCCGACCATCGCCCCTAAACCGGGCGAAACCGACAAGACCGTCGAGTTCGATATCCCCGCCAGCGCCATTGCCGCCAACATCGGCAATGCCAACCGTACCTTTACCCTCAAGTACGAAGTGACCCGCAGTGGGGGCATGAAACCCTCTGGGATGGTGACCGTGACCGTGACACCGATCCCCCAGACCAGCCTGCCAAGGCCGCTCATCAATAACCTTCCCCACAACGCAAATCTGGACCTGAGCACCTTCACCGGCAACGCCAAGGCGGCTGTCGCCAAATGGTCATTGAGCAATACCGGGCAACGGGTATGGATGAGCTGTACAAGCCCGGGTGCGTCTAACTTGGTGGTACTTAGCGCCTATTCCATCAGTGCGAGCGAGGCGAACAGTGGTGTGGCAAACAAAGATGTGCTGCGCACTTGGCTGCAGGGGTTGAACAATAACAGCCAGGTCACCATAAGTTGCAAGGTGACGTTTGATGGCAGTACCAGTGAAGCACAGGCTGTGTTGTTTCAATCGACCAACTACACACTGACGGCAAGACCGGCGCTGAACATTGATACTTCGACGGTCATTCGCAACCAGACCTTGTATCTGTGGAAAGATAAAACCCATGAAGTAAGGCCCAGCAATGGTGCCGACCAATTCCAGCGCCAGGCCACTGGAGGGTTACCACCCTACGTCTATACCTCGAGCAATACGGCTTGCGCTGTCGTGGATAACAACGGCGTCGTGGTCATACGCAACAACGGTTCAACCACCATTACCGTGCAGGACTCGGAACACAAGCAAGTGTACTACTCCGTCTCGGTTTCCAACGTCAGGTTCTTCCAAGATACGTTCTACGGAGGCAGCTATAAAACGTGCGCAAGCATGGCAAGTAACCGGGGCGGCCGGCTGCCCAATATGAATGAACTAAGGGCGATCTACGATACGTACAGAGGTAATTGGCCAGGGCAAGCCCACAGCTACTTCTGGTCAACGGACAAAGCCGGAGGCCTGTTACCGCAGTACTGGGGCAAACACTTTCGTGACGGTAACGAAGCATATACCACAGAACACAACACCAGCTTTCTTTGCCTAGTGGTGTTCTAGGCCATGTAAAAGCACCGGAATGGATTTAGCCCTTCATAAATCCATTCCGGCCACCGCTCGCGCTACAGCATCCGCCGCAACCCCACCTGTAGAGGCGGGAAAGCTCGCTTCTACAGGGTCAGGTTGCCTCGTTCCTCCTCAGTCAATTGCAACTGCGCCTGGTCGCTCAAGGGGCCTGCGCCAAGCACTTGCACCGGGCTTTGCCGGTTGTAGGCCGGGGCACGGCTGGCGCCTTCACGGGGGGCGGCCAAGGGTTCCTGGCCGTAGCCCAGCACCTTGACGGTCACCACCGAGGGCAGGTTCTGCCGCGCCGCGGCCTTTTGCTGGCGTGCCACGTCTTCGGCGGCCTGGGTGGCCGAGGTGGCGGCGGAACTGGCCGAGGTGATGGCCCCGGTGTTCACGGCCGCCACCACCGGCATGCCGGAAGCCTTGCCCTGCACTTGGATGTTCGCCGCGTTGACCACTTGCAGGGCATAGAGGTTGATGTTGCCCGACACCCGGATCCCCGCCTCGCCCGCATCGATGGTGCCCAGGGGTGCCAGCAGGTCGATGTCCCCCGCCGGTACTTCGGCAATCGGGGCCAGGGTGGCGATGCCCGCGCCGGAACTGGGCACGCTCGGCGCCAGGGCGACGTTGCCCCATTGGTCGTAGACCCGCTTGGGCGGCGTGTAGACCACCGTGGTTTTCGAGCCACGCCCGGCGTTGATGTCGCCCTGGTCCGACCAGCCGAAGATATCGCCGCCGAAGGTGGTCATGATGCGGCTCTGGCCCAGCAGGATGCTGCCCTGGGCATACAGCCCGATATTGCCGGCGCCCTGGGTGATGACCCCCGAGGTGGACGGTGGCGCCTCCCCTTCGACACCGAACACCTGCTGCCCGCCCGGGGTGAGCAGGTGGATGTCGCCGCCGAACAGGGTGTGGATCCCGGCGCCGCCATACAGGGTGATGTCGCCGTCGTAGACAATCGGGTTGCCCGCCACGTCGGTCTTGGGCAACAGGCTGGCGATAGCGTTGCGGCTGCGCAGGAAGCTGCCAAAACGCGGCCCGTCCACGTCGTTGTACTCGCGCCCACCGGCCCGCAGTTCGGCGAAGTACACATCACGGGCAAACACCCGCTGCTGCTCCGGCGCCAGGCTGGCGAAGTAGGTCGGGGCCTCCTGCGCTGTGCCGGCGTAGGCAAAGCGCGCCTGCAGCCAGGCCAGCAGTTCGGCCTCGTAAGTCTTGGCCACTTTGCCCGGTTGGCTGGCCAGGGCCTGGTCGCTGTGGGCGCGGCTGGCCGGGTCCAGGTAAGGCCGCACGAACTTGAGGTAATCCAGCCCCCCGGCGCCGACACCGGCCTCCATCACAATGCTCGCCCCCTGCCGCGTATCCCCCGGCACCACCGCCCCCAGGCTGGTCACCGAGGCGCGGTCTTCCATCAGGATATTGCGTCCGGCCTGGAGTTCCAGGGTGCCAGGGCCGGCGATGTTGAAGCTGCTGTAGCGGATGTCACGCCCCGCCGAAACCACCGAGATATCGCTGGCGTTGCCATGCACGAAGAGGTTGCCACTGCTGGTACCCGAACCCGAGATATTGCTCGTGGTAGCAGCGATTTTCGTTGGCATCTGGGTCGGCATATTAAGCGCCGTACCCGAGCCGACGATGTCGCGCCCGGCCTTCATCCACACCGGGCCGGCACCCTCATAGCGGGTCTGGCCAATGCGGTCGCCGATGGTGAAGTTCAGTAGTTCACCGCTGCGCAGGCCGACGATGTCACCCGTGGCGGCGTAGAACCGCGCCGGTGTAGCCGAGAACGCGGCCCGCGCGCTGGCGGTGTTGGCACCGAAGGCGAACAGGGAGAACTCGATCTTGTTGGCGGGCACTGATTCGCGGCTCAGGTTATTGACCACCTGCTCAAGGCCATTCCAGCCGACAAAGGCCGGGGCAAACGGCGTTGGCAGGGTATCCAGGCTGGCACCCGACTGGCTGACGGCATAACCGCCGGCATAGATCGAGTTACCCGCCAGCAAAGCCAGGCGCCCGCTGTTGGACGGTGCCAGCAACAGGGAATAGGCAGAGTTGTTAAAGGCACCGTTGGCGCCCAGGGCCGAAGTCCCAAGGAAGATGCTGCCACTGGCGGCTACCGCACTCAATTTCGAGGGAAACAGGAAGCGCCCGTCCGTGGTGGAGTGGTTTTTGCTACCCTCAGGTGTCAACGTAGAGCCACGTACTACGGCACCGCTCTGCACGCTGGGGGTCATGCTGCCGCCGGCCGAGAACAGGTTGATGGCGGTGTGTTCGGTCCACAGGGAGAACCAGCTCTGCCCCTCGCCATACGCCTGGCCGTTGTAGCGGTAGGCCGAGGCATGTTCGGTCTTGATCCGCCCCGGATCGCCGGCCCCCGCCAGCACCAGGTCGCCACGGGTGGAGAGGTTCGCCGTGGCGTCCCCCAGCATCAGGGTCACACCGCCGGTGGCGGCGCCCCGGGTCGCGGTGTACGGCGAATAGGCGCGGCTCTCTTTGTCGTCATGCTGCCCCTCAAAACGGCCATAACTGAGGGCGATACCACCCAGGCTGCCCGCTTGCAGGTTGAGGGCGCCGCGCAGGTTGCTCAGCACACCGTTGAGGCTCAGGAGCTGTTGTGTGTAATCGCCAGGAGCGCCGGATACGTCGGTCCCTGGCAAGGCCGCACGGGCCTTGAGGTCCGGGTTGAGGTCGCCGCCCATGCGCACGTCCAGGTCACCGCCGCCGGTGAGCAGCAGCTCGCCGCCCGGGGTCACGCGCCCGGTGCTGCCCACCGCCAGCGCCAAACCGGCGCTGCGCGGTGCTTTCAAGCCGCGGCTGTCACCGCGACGAGCAAGCATGCCCGCATCGCTGCCCAGGTCCAGGGTCAGGTTGCCGCCGCCCAGGGTGCCGACACCAGTGAAGCCCACCAGCCGCGGCATTGCCTCGATCTCGCTTCTTTCAAGGAGTGGGTAGGCCGTGTTGCCGCCGCCGGATCCCTTGATATAGGTGCCAAAGTTGATCCACCAACTGGTGGGGGTTTCGTCCACGCCCTGGGTGTGCCCGCTGCCCTGGCGCCATAGCCAGTTGCCCAGGTTGGCACTGTCCAGTTGGGTGCGCCCATCGCCGATATACGGCACCACGCCGGTGTTCGGGCTGAGGATGTCGCCACTGAGGCTGCCACCGGCCCGCAGCAGCACGTTACCGCCCTGGTCGGGGTACCAGGCCGCATACAGGCTGTTGGGGTTTTCATTGACCAGGCCTTCATAGGCCTTGCCCGCACTGCCCAGGAGGGTGCCGTCGCTGGCGTTGCTGCGCGGGCGGTCGAAGGCCGGCGCCGCGCTGCCGGCGCGCGAGGCACTGGACACCCCGGCCGTGTAGATGCCGTACAGCGATTGCATCGCCACGTTGCCGGCCGCCACCAGGTCGAGGTCGCCGGTGCCGGTGCGCAGCACACTGAAATGCTGGGTAATCGGGTTGACCCGTTTGAGCGCACCGATAATCACCTGCTCAGGCACTTCAGGGGTGGGCAGGCCGACCACCACGCAGTCGCCCTGCTCCAGGCACATGTCCTCGTCTGGGCCGGAGACCGCCGGGGTGCCGGGCGTGTAGCCGAACTGCGCTCCCGAATCGCCCCACACATAGGTCGTCGTAACGCAGGCGCCCGGCATGTCCGTGCACACGCCCTCGTCGTCCTCGGACACCGGGGTGCCGGATACATAACCGAACTCGGCCCCCAGGTCCGTCCAATACAGGGCACCGCCCGGCTTGGCCGGTTTACCCGGGATGATGGTTTTCTCGTACACCTCGTACAGGCCGTAGTGGGTATCGGCCAGGGTCAGGTCGCCGGCATAGGTGGGTTTGATCGCCCGGCTATCGGCGGCCGTGGTGTCGGCGCCCGACACCAGGCGCAGCGACCAGGATTGCGAGCCTTCGGCCAGCATCGTCGCCACCGCCCAGTTGCTGCGGGTGCTGGCGCCGGTGACGCTGCGCAGCGGCACCGACAGCACGCCGGCTGGCAGTTTGATATCCGTCAGGGACGGGATCAACGCGCCCACCTTGAGCGCCAGGCTACCGGCCAGCCGCACGCCGTCCGGCTCATCGTTGCTGAACTGGGCCCGGCCCGGCAGTGGCACACCGGCCGGCCAGGTCATCGGCCCCAGGCTGGCGGGGCCGGGCAACAGGGTGCCGGCATCGAGCAAGGTGCCCGTGGCCAGCACCAGCGGTTGCTGCAACAGGGTGCCGGCGGCGTACAGCACCTGGCCGTTGCTGTCGCGCACGGCGGCGCTGAGCACGGTGTTGGCCGGCAGGGTCAGCGGCGCTTGCAAGCTGCCCTGCACCGCCAGCACGGTGCCGGAGGCCAGGGTGGTGGCCTTGAAGGGCAACGCATAGTTGAGGGTCTTGCCGGCCGGGAACAGGCTGCCGTCCTCCAACACCACCCCAGGGCCGGGCACGATAACGTCGGCGCCGAAGCCCTGCATACCCGGGGTGAGTACCCAGCCCTTGTCGTCCGGGGTGGCCGGCGGCGGCGCGAAGCCGTCGTTGATGCTGCCGTAGATATCCAGGTTGCCACCAGCACGGATCACCAGGCTGCCCGGTTCGCCTGAACCGTAAACCGAGGTCTGTTGGGTATGGGGGTTGACGCTGGCGTAGCGGTAGCCGGAGAGGTCGAGGTCGCCACTGACCACCAGGTCGCCTTCGGTGAGGATCTGCACTCCGGGGCGCAGGTGGAAGGCCTCGCGGTATGCCGCGTTGTTGAGGCCCGCGAGCTGGCCGTGCATCAGCCCGTTGTTGGCCAGTGCGTGGTCGATGAACTGTTGGCTGCTCAGGTGCTTGGCATTGAGGTACGCCTGGTCGATCATCTGATACGGCCGCCCGCTGGCCGCCGGCACCGGGCCGACCGGGGCGTCGGTGTAGCGCGCCACGGCGTTGAGGCCAATGGAACGCGCACCGAAAATGCCCAAGCGGCCGCTGGCGTCGATGGCGATGTCGCCCTGGGTCGGGTCGCCCGCATTCAGCCGCGGGGCGTTGAGTTCCAGGGTGCCACGGGCCTGGCCGTCGTGTTGGCCGGGGCCGCTGCCCACGGCCGCCGCAGTGCCGTGGCGCAGGTCGATGCGTGCGCCATCGGCCAGGGTCAGGGTGCCCAGGCCACTGTTGAGTTCAACGATGGCGCGGTTCGGCGAGTCGATGATCTTGCCGTAGCTATCGACCCGCAACTGCGTGCCATGGGCGTCGAGCAAGGCACTGCCGGCGAGGGTCAGGCCATGCTGGCCGGCCAGGCGAATGCTGCCGACCCGCTCGCCGCTGGCGTCGAGGGTGCCCAGCACCGTGAGGCTGCCGTTGTCCACCGAGACGTTGATCTGGCTGGCCTTGAGTTCGTTGCCGATCACCAGGTTGCCCTGTTTGAGGGTAAAGCTGCGCGCACCAAATACCTGGCCGTCGTTCAGGCGCTGGTTCAAGGCCACAAAATCGCCCAGGTATTGGCCGCGGATATCCACCCCCCCGGCCTTGTACGGCACCAGGGTGCCACCGGCGTCGTAATAGCCGCTGCTGCCCGCGAGAATGCGGCCCTGCAGATCGATCACACCGGCGCCCGCCTCGACCGCCACGGCCTTGAGCAGGCCACCCTGGTTGTTGTGCGCCGACAGGTCGATCACCGCACCCGCCCCCTGGCGGATATTGCCGTGGCGGCTCTGCAGGGTGACGTCGCCGCCCCAGCTATATTGTTTCTCGTCCAGCAGGCCCACGGTACGCCCGGCCAGGTCCAGCCGTGCGGCGTCGCCCAGGTGGATGTCCTGTTCAGCGCTGAGGGTCAACTTGCCGCTGGGCAGAACCACGGCAGTGTCCAGCCCGATGCTGCGGGCCGCCAGCAGCAGTTCGCCGCCCAAGGCCTGCACCGCCACGCCATTGGCCGCGCCGTTGCCATTGACGCGCAGGTCGCCGCCCACGGTGATGCGGTTCACCGAACCCGCTTCGCCGGTCAACAGCGGTGTGCTGATGGTCAGGTTGCCGCCGCTGTGGGCGTAGCCCTTGCCCGCTTCATAGGCGCCACGGGCCTGGTACACCGCCAGGCTGCCCTTGTGGTTGGCGGTGATGCGCTCGCTGGCCGTGAGGTTGACGTTGGCAAAACCCAGGGTGCTGCGCCCGTAATCCCCCAGGCTGTCGGCCTGGGTGTCGGGGCCGTGGCCGAACTCGATGCGCCGCGCCTGGACCTGCAGGGTGCCGCTGCCGGTTCCGGCCCCCTGGGCGATCACCGGCGCAGCCGCGTTCGGTGCCCCGCTCCAGATCAGGTTGCCGGTCTGGATCAGCGCCACGTCGTCAGCATTGCCCGCGCCGTAGATCGCCGGGGTGCTGAGGACCAGTTTGTCCAGCAGCGACTTGCCGTTGCTGTCCAGGGTACTCAGGGTGCTGCTGCCAAAGAAGTTCAGCGATTGCCCGGCGGTCAGCCCCAGGCTTTCCAGAGCCGGCGCGCCGCGTGAGGTGTCGCCGCGCAGCAGGCGTTCCATCACCTGCTGGTCCAGGGTCAGGCCCAGGGGCAAGGTGTTGCGCTCGGCCGCAGCGGCCAGGGCCTGCGGGGTGCCGACGTTGATGGCGCCCACCGCCAGCGCCAAGTGGCGGGTGCCGTAGCGCACCGCATCGTCGAGGGTGAAGGTGTGGTTAGTGGCAAAGGCGATCGTGCCTTCGGAGTACAGCCGCGTTTCATTGCCGCAGGCCGCCAGCGCACACTGGCCGACGAGGATACTGCCCGGCGCGCGGTCGCTGGTGGCCAGCGGGGCCAACATCTGCAAGCGACCATTGGAGACAGCCACCACCGTGTTGACGCCCGGTTGGTAGATGAAACCGTCGCCGGAGTCGTAGGCAGCCTTGCCACGCCCCAGGGTATTGATCGACGCACCCTGCTCGATGTGGATGCCGCCGTTCTCCATCCCAAGCGGCGCGTTGGCGATCAGGAACACCTCCGGTGCCACCAGGGTCGCGCCTTCACGCAGGGCCACCGACCACGCTCTTTGCGCCCGGTCAAAGTCGACGAAGTTGCCGCCCTGGCCATACGTCACCGTGGTCGCGCCGCCCAGGGTCAGGCGGGCCGCGCCCAGGGCATTGAGGGTGTCGGCGTACAACGAAACCGTTTGCGGGTTGCTGCTGACGGGCGCGCCGCTGGCGAGGATCTCTAACCCCTGACTGGCGGTGACGGCAACGGTGGCGCCAAAACCGCCCTCGGCAGGTTTGAAGCGCGCCTCGCCCGCGAAGTTCAGGGCGTTTTGCGCCTGCACGCCCCGCGACAGCTCCAGGCGCAGGTTCTTGGCATCGGCCTCAAGCGCGGCACGGGGCACGCCGACCCGCACCTGGTCGGCGCGCACGAAGTCGGCATAGGAGGTTTCGTTGTACTGGGAATAGCGGCGCAACACAGCCGCCGGGGTGACGATCACCTGGCTGGCCTGGCTGTCGCGGATGCCGGTATGGGCAATCGACAGTTGCCCAGCCGTGGCCCAGGAACCATTGCGCAGGGCCACCGCACCCGGTACCGCGCCGGCGCTCAAGGCCTGGGCCAAGCCATTGACCTCCACCCGGAAGGCCCCCGGCAGCAAGGCATAGGTGGACGGCAACAGGGTGTAGGTGCCCGCCGGCAGGCCCGGCACGCCGCTGCCGATGCTGATCTGCTGGCCCGCCAGCGGCTGGCTCGCGCCACGCTCGCCATCGCTGGGCGCCACGTTGGCCTGCACCCCGGGGACGATAGCGTACACCGGGTTGGTGGCCAGCCCCGGCAGGGTGAAATGGCCGTCGGCGCTGATCTGCACCAGGGGGTTGTAGCGCGCATCGGTAGAGCCACCCCGCCCGGAAACAAAAGCCGCACCGAGCAAAGCGCCGCCGCCGGACAGGTCCAGGACCGCCCCCTGCTGCACGTCCAGGGTTTGCCCCAGCAACCGGGTTCCTACCTTCAGGTTGCCGGCGATGTCGGTGCCGCCCACGCCGAGCAATTGCACCTGCTCGCCGTTGTAGCGCCAGGTCACGCCGTCCAGCGTGCCGCCATAGGGCAGGGTCAGGCCGCCGGCGCTGACCGAGGTCAGGCTGCCGGGCAGTAGGTTGACCGAACGCGTCGCCCGCTGCACGCCTGAATCAAAGCCCAGGGTCAGGTTGCCCATGGGCGCGCGCAGCACCCCTCCCTGCTCGATATGGGCCGCCGCCAGCGACAGGCTGCCGAACACCGAATAGGGTTGCGCCGGGTCAAGGGGGCTGACACGGCCAATGCTCAGGGTGCGCTGCACATCGAAATCGACGTTGGGCCCCAGATAGCCTGCCCGCACCCGCGCAGATGCGCCGGTGGCCGGATAGATTTGCGCGGCGGCCAGGTGCAGGTCGCCCGGGGTGGTCAGTTCAGTGAGGGCCGTTTTGCTGGTGCCGGCCAAAAAGCGCAAATCGCCCTGGCTGACCCACTGCGTCTGAGCGAAGCCACGGCGGTCGAACACACCCGCCACGTGCTCATGCTGGCCGGCGTGGCCACCGAGGGTGACTCTATCGCGCACCTCCAGCAGCGTAGCAGCCGCCACCGACAGGTTGCCCGCCGCGGCCTGCTGGGAAACCGTGTCCTGGACCGTGGGGCGAATCTCGTTCGCCGGCCCCCCTCCAACATTGCCGACACCCGCCAGACGCACGTGTGGCGCCGCTAGGCTGACACGGGCCTGGCCCGCCGCGTTCTCACCCAGGGCCAGCACGTTGGCATACAAGCTCAGGCTCTGGCCCAGGCGCAGGGACATATCGCCGTCGAAGCTGATAGCGCCATTGCTCAGCAGGTTGAGGTTATCGAAACCACCCTGCTCGACCTGGGCCACCGTCAACCGCCCTTGGCCGTACACCAGGGTATCGGCCACCTGCGCCGCCGTCGCGCCGGCCAAGGCCGGGGCCTGGGTCGTGCTCAGCAGCAGTTCCCGGGCCTGGCGCACCCGTTGCGCGGCATCGGGCAGATAGAGGGGCGTTTCCAGGGCCATGCTCAAGGTGCCGCCCGCCGCACCACTGCCACCGGCACTGGCCTTCAAATCCCCCGCCAGGTACAGGCCATTGCTGGAGGCCAGGGAGATGCTACCGCCGTCGCTGGCCATCAGGGTTGGCCCGCCGCCCGCCAGGTCCACCCGCGCCTGGGTGCCGGACGCATCCAGCCGGGCGCCTTCGCGCACCACCACAAACAGCTTGGCCGCATCGGCCTTGCCGGTGGCCGGGTCGATGGTACCACCCACCACTATGCTGCCGCCCTTGGCCACCGTGCCATAGTGCCGGCCCCGGGCATCCACCGCCGTGCTGGCGCGTGCGGCCACATCCAGCAACGCATGCTCGCCAATCCAGATGGAGCGGCCATGCCCCACCGCTTCTACCGGTTCGGTCACCGAGGCACTCGGTGCAATAGCGCCCAGGGTGATCTGCCCGCCCCAGGCGCTGAGGGTGCCGTCCACCGTCAACTGGCCAATGCTGCGCACCTTGATGGCCTGTCCTGGGTCGACACGGATCAGCGCACCCTGGCCGATCTCGGCCTGCACCCTGGCCATCTGCGCCGCATTGGAGATCAGAGTGCCCGCCTGCAAGCTCAGGCTGGCGCCCTGGCGCTGGGTGAGCCGGCCCTTGATCGGGTCCGCCAGGGCCAGGGGCGGGGTCCACAGCTCCAGCGCCGCCCCTGGCGCCGAACCTACGGCCAGGCCCTGGGCCGATTCCTTGAAGCGATACACCGGCGTCGTCACCTCGACCTGGGTGCCGTCGGCCACCCGCAGGCCCTCGTTGCCGGTGATGTCGTAGGCGGAGAAACCCTTGTTGAAAAAGCCACCGCCCAGGTGCAGGGCGGTAGACGCCGGGTCGCGGGCCTGGTCGCTGATAAGCACTTCGCCGGCCTGCACACTCATGCGCCCGCCCCCCTTCACGCCGTAGCCCTGCAACTGGCCATCGAGGGTCAGGACGCCGCTGGCGCCTGCAGTGTTGGCGTTGGCGGCCAGGCTCAGGTCGCCGCCCTTGCCACCGAGCAACTGGCCCTTGACCCCCAGGCCCGCGCCCGAGGACACATCCACCGAGGTGCCCGCCGCCAGCGTGACATCGCCACTGCTGCGCAGCGCCACGCTGCCACCGTTGAGGTAGGGCAAGCGGCTGATGTCGCCCGGGGCGAGCACTTGGTTGCTCCACAGCCCGCTGGCATCCAGCCGCGCCGCGTTCTGCACCAGCAGGGTGCCGCGCCCGCCGAGGGTAAAGTCCTGCTTGCCTTGGTCACCGAGGGTGGTGACCTGGGGCTGTACGTTGCCCAGTTGCAGGCGCCCGCCATGGGCGGTCAGGTTGGCGTTGACCTCGATATCCGGGCCATACAGGGTGATTTCCCCGCCGCTCGCCACCTGCAGGGCGGCGTCTACCTGGATCGCGCCCGTGGCCGCGACCTTGAGCGTGCCCAGGCCCATGGCGTTGAGCCGGTCGCTGTCCAGGTGCAAGGTGCCACGGCGCTCTTCGGGCAATACGCTGGCCAGGTCGAGGCCGGCGGCGATGGCCTGGGGGCTGTGGCCCAAGACGACGTTCTTGAGCGTGCCGGCGTTGGCCCCGAGGGCATATTCCAAGGCGCCGCGGTCCTTGATGTACCAGGGCACATAACTGCCCACCACCAACTCGGCGCCGCGGGCCACGGCGGTCTGCGTCTGCCGGTAGCCTTCGAGCCCGGCCTGGGCGGCCTGCACTTGGCGGTCCCCCTGGAAGGTGTCGCCGATGACCTGGCCTTCGAGCACCGCGTTGGTGGTGCCGATGACCAGGCGCCCGGCATCGCGCCCGACGGTGTAGCCGGCCTCTGCCCGCTCACGCGGGGCAATCAGCGGGTTGTAGTAGTAATCGGTCACGCCCCAGCGCGGGCTGTGGTCTTCATAGCCTTTGTAGAGGCCGCTGTAGAGGATGTCGCCAGGGGCGCGGGACACCTCGAACAGGCGCCCGTTCGCCGCCCGCAGCCAGCTCTGTTTAAGTTTGCCGCTCTGCACATCGAGGGTGCCGCCAGACAGGTTGATCTGCGAGCCTTGCTGGGTTACCACGTCGGCGCCGCTGAAATTCACGCTGCCGCCCTGGGCCATCCACTCGCCCACGCTGTGGTTGCGGGTGCCCAGGTAGCCGCCCACTTCCAGCAGGCCACCGGCGGTGTACCAGCGGTCGGTGGCGTAGCCGTTAGTACCTGCGGGCACGCGCACCAGCTCACGCACATCCACCCACACATCGGTGCTGTTGAGCTGCTTGCTGTCGCGGTTGACCGAAGCGTCGCGCTGCTCGTTGCCCTGGATATTGACCTTGACGCTGTTGGCCTCCATCGCCACTTTGACGCCCACGGCGCCGGAGACGTCGATCACCGCGCCGTCGCGCAGCAACGCGCGCTGGCCGGCCTTGACCGCCACCTGCCCGCCGGTGGCCAGGGTCACGGAACCTGCACGAAAGTCCACGGTACCGGCGCTGTTGATCTCCACGAGGGACTGGTCGCGACGGTAGGTGTCGGCCGACACCACGTTGCCTTCCTGGTTCAAGACCGGGGTTATCAACCCCGCGCGCTGGCTGTCCAAGGCGTTGCTGCTGTCCAGCAGGATGGCGCTGGTGCTGCCCTCCCCCAGGCTCACACTGGCGTCGCTGCCTGTGGCGTTGAGGTGCAGGGTGCCACGGGCGTCCACCGAGGAGCTGGACAGCAGCACACCGTTTTGCCGCACCTGGCGCCCGGCCAGGGTGATATCGCCGGTGGCCGCCTGGATGCTGCCGCTGTTGCTCACCTGGCCGGCGCCGCTGACGCTGACTTCATTGCCGCGGGTGGTGGAGCTGGCGTTGCCGTCCGTGCCGTAGCCCTTTTTGATAATGAAACTGTCGCCCGCCGCCAGGGTGGTCTGGCCCCGCGCCGTGTTGATGGCACCGGCGTTTTCCACGTCCTTGCCCAGCAACAGCACGTAGCCACCGCCGGCCGTGGAGGTGGCCGGCGCGTGGGTCTGGATCTGCGCGCCCTGCTCCACCAACACCTTGCCAGCGGCCTGGGTGAAACTGGGGCTGGTCGTGTTGGTGCTGTACAGGCCACGCTGGGTGAACTGCTCGGCAGTGAAATCGGTGGCGGCGGCCACCAGGTTGCGCACGTTGACCTGGCTGCTGCCGCTGAACACGATGCCGTTGTTGTTGACGATCAACACCGTGCCATTGGCCTTGAGCGCGCCCTGCACCTGGCTGGGCGCGGTGCTGTTGTTGACCCGGTTCAACGCCGCCCAGTCGGCCTGCTGTTGCAGTTCCAGGGTGGTGTTGCGGCCAATGTTGAAGGTGTCCCAGTTGAGCACGGCCTTGTCTGCCGTCTGTTTGATGGTCACCAGGGTCTTGCCATTGGCATCGGTCTGCACCGGCCCCTCGGCATTGACGAACAGCGGCTTGCCGTCGGCGCCGATGACCACATTCAGGCCATTGCCACCCAAGCCGTTGTGAATGGTCTCCAGCCCCGCCTTGGCCCCCGCCCGCCCGGCCGCTTGCGCCGCCTGTTGCGCGGCAATCGCTGCCACCGTGTTGTTCAGCGTGCTCAAGGAACGCTGCAACTGGGTGTTGGCCCGTTGCTGCTGGGACAGCGGTGGCGGCGTGCCCGGCAAGCCGGCCCCCGGGCGCGCCACACCGGCCGCCTTGGCCGCGCCCTTGGCCGCGAACCAACCCGAACTGAACGCCTGGGGCTGCGCCCCATAGGCCGAGCCCGCGAGCATCAGCAAGGCAATGGCATGGGCCAGCGGCTTGAGCCGCAACACCGGCTGCGCGGCAGCTTCACGGCGGTGGGCAACAGGAGAGGCAGTCGGTTTGGGCTGGGAACGCATCACTTACAGGTCCTTTTCACGGGTCTGGCGAACGACGGGCGCACGGCGGGGCCGCGGGCACGCGCTGGGGTTACTACCTAGGCGGTTGGGCAGCGGCGCGACCGAACTCTTGTCATGCAATGTTCATGTGCCGGGCGTGCGCCTGAAACGAAAAAGCCGGCAATGGCTTGCGCCATTGCCGACCCTGGAACCCAACCTGCCCAACGGCAGGTTTTTACAACGGACGGCCCAAACCGGCGCACAGGCTGGTGTTGCCCACGCGCAGCGGGCTGGCAGCCTTGTAGAACGTGTCGTGGACGGCTTGCTGCCAAGTGCTGGACAGCGGGATGAAGGAGTGATCGACCACAGCGGCATTGTTCAAACCGGTGTAGTGACGGTTGATGAAGTTGCGGATGCGCAGGTTATCGCCGCTGTCCTTGTAGCACTGGCTGAACACCAGGTTGGTGGTGCCCACGATGGGGTAACCGGCAAATGGGTTGGCAAACGTCGGTACCCAGTCCAGTGGGTTGGCGACGTTTCTGGAGGAGTCCAGTGTTGGTGGCAGAACGCTGTCCAAACCCCCTAGATTGACCTCGCTGGGCAGGTAGCCGTTGATGAGCGCGACGGCCTGGGGGTTGTCATAGTCGGAGAAGTCCGGACTGTTGTAACCGATGGAACCGTTGTTGGCCACGATCGCGGCGGCAACGCCGTCACTGCCGGTCACGCCGATGTAGGTCGAGCCCACTGGCGCGCCGGTGGCTGGGTTAAAGCCCACGGCGGCGCTGAAGTTGTTGCTGGCGCCAGGCACCGACACCGGTTTTACCGCTTTGAGGTGAGTGGTGAAGATCTCGGTGGTACCGCTGTTTTCGGTGCGGTAGATCACTTTGATCGGCAGGTTTGGACCGGCGGTGCCGTTGAAGGTCACTTGGTTCCAGTTGGTGGTTTTACCGGCGAAGATATCGGCCAGTTGAGCGCTGGTCAGTTTCAGCGAAGTCTTGCCGTCCAGGTGAAAAGGCACGGTGACCGAGGTAGCAGCGATAGGCACTTGGATCAGCGCGCCGAAGCTCGCTTTGCCCAGGGTGGCATGAGCGTCATAGGCAGTCAGTTCGGCGGCGCTGACCAGCGAATCGCTACCGGCATAGTCGACGGTGATACCAGGCGCCAACTTGATTTTGGCGGAGTCGTTACCGAAGAAGGCTTTTTTGCCGTCGCCGCTACCCACACCCTTGTACGCTACAAAGCCTGGGTTCGAGGACGCCAGGATGCCGGTGCCGGCGGTGGTGCCGTAGAGTTTTTCCGGCAGGGTGGCACCGCCACCGACAACAGCGGCCATGGATTGGGCCGAGGCCAGTGCAGCAACACCCAGGGAGGCCGCGATCAGAGTGCGCTTAAACATGAAGATTCTCCTTTCGTCGTGTTCATACGTTGACTGAGTTGTTCTTGCATGACGCCATATGGCGCTCGGTCTCCGGGGCTGTGGTGCAGGTGTTCCGGTCGAGGCCATGGGTTAGAAGTTCGCAGTTTGCGGTGACAGATAAAGGAAAAAACCACGGGAGGAAGTGGTTGCTTTTGAAATGTTTCAAGGCAGGGGGGATACGGGGACTGGCGTGGGAACCCTAATCAGTTGGGCAGCGGCGCGACCGAACTCTTGTCATGCAATGTTCATGTGCCGGGCGTGCGCCTGAAACGAAAAAGCCGGCAATGGCTTGCGCCATTGCCGACCCTGGAACCCAACCTGCCCAACGGCAGGTTTTTACAACGGACGGCCCAAACCGGCGCACAGGCTGGTGTTGCCCAGGCGCAGCGGGCTGGCAGCCTTGTAGAACGTGTCGTGGACGGCTTGCTGCCAAGTGCTGGACAGCGGGATGAAGGAGTGATCGACCACAGCGGCATTGTTCAAACCGGTGTAGTGACGGTTGAGGAAGTTGCGGATGCGGGTGTTATCGCCGCTGTCTTTGTAGCACTGGCTGAACACCAGGTTGGTGGTGCCGACGATGGGATAACCGGCAGATGGGTTGGCAAACGTCGGTACCCAGTCCAGTGGGTTGGCGACGTTTTTGGAGGTGTCCAGCGTAGGCGGCAGAACGGTGTCCAGGGTGGTCTGCACGTTGGCCTGGCTAGGCAGCAGGCCGTTGATGGAGGCAACAGCCTGGGCGTTGTCGTAGTCGGCGTAGTCCGGGCTGACGTAGCCGATGGAACCGTTGTTGGCCACGATCGCGGCGGCAACGCCGTCACTGCCGGTCACGCCGATGTAGGTCGAGCCCACAGGTGCGCCGGTGGCTGGGTTAAAGCCCACGGCGGTGCTGAAGTTGTTGCTGGCGCCAGGCACCGACACCGGTTTTACCGCTTTGAGGTGAGTGGTGAAGATCTCGGTGGTACCGCTGTTTTCGGTGCGGTAGATCACTTTGATCGGCAGGTTTGGACCGGCGGTGCCGTTGAAGGTCACTTGGTTCCAGTTGGTGGTTTTACCGGCGAAGATATCGGCCAGTTGAGCGCTGGTCAGGTTCAGCGAAGTCTTGCCGTCCAGGTGAAAAGGCACGGTGACCGAGGTAGCAGCGGTAGGCACTTGGATCAGCGCGCCGAAGCTTGCTTTGCCCAGGGTGGCGTGAGCGTCATACGCAGTCAGTTCGGCGGCGCTGACCAGCGAATCGCTACCGGCGTAATCGACGGTGATACCAGGAGCCAACTTGATTTTGGCGGAGTCGTTACCGAAGAAGGCTTTTTTGCCGTCGCCGCTGCCCACACCCTTGTACGCTTCAAAGCCAGGGATCGAGGACGCCAGGATGCCGGTGCCGGCGGTGGTGCCATAGAGTTTTTCCGGCAGGGTGGCACCGCCACCGACAACAGCGGCCATGGATTGGGCCGAGGCCAGTGCAGCAACAGCCAGGGAGGCCGCGATCAGAGTGCGCTTAAACATGAAGATTCTCCTTTCGTCGTGTTCATACGTTGAGTGAGTTGTTCTTGCATGACGCCATATGGCGCTCGGGCTCCGGGGCTGTGGTGCAGGTGTTCCGGTCGAGGCCATGGGTTAGAAGTTCGCAGCTCGCGGTGACAGATAAAGGAAAAAACCACGGGAGGAAGGCGCTGTTTTCGAGGTTTTTTTCACGGGTGTGCAGGGTGGTTTGCGAGGCTCTGGCGCGGGGTGTGAGGGTGTTTGTGCGACGTGCCGGGCTACAGGCCTGGGCCGCTGGTGAGGGCTTGGCGCGACATGAAGCAATGATGAACCCGAGGTTGAACGGGCTAATGCTGGGGAGTGCGGGCGCGCAAGGCATCGGCAATCGGCATGTAGCAAGCAGGCTTGCCTGCGCTGGGGTGCGTAGCGCCAACGGCCACTGCGTGCCCGAGCGCGGGCGCGCCCGCTTGCTACAGAGCGGGTGGGCGGGAGGGTGCATTCACTGCACCAACTGATTGATCTCGATGATCGGCAACAGCACCGCCATGACAATCACCAGCACCACCGCGCCCATGATGACGATCATCAGCGGTTCGAGCAGTGCGGTCATGCCCATGGCGCGGCGTTCGATGTCGCGGGACAGGGTTTGTGCGGCGCGTTCGAGCATGGGCGGCAGGCAGCCGGTTTTTTCGCCGCTGGCGATCAGGTGAATCAGTACCGGCGGGAAGACTTTTTCCACCCGCAGGGCCGAGGCCAGGTTGACCCCTTCGCGCACTTTGGCGGTGGCGTCGCTGACACTCTGGCTCAGGCAGTCGTTGGACAACGTCTGGCGCGCCGCTTCCAGGGCCCGTAACAGCGGCACCCCGGCGCCGCCGAGGATCGCCAGGGTGGACGCGAAGCGCGCAGTGTTCAGGCCCAGCACGAAGCGCCCGATCAGCGGCAGGCCCAGCACGCGGCGGTGCCAGGCCAGGCGGGCGTGGGGGTTGCGCAGGTACAGGCGCCAGCTCCACACCGCCGCCGCCAACACGCCAAAACACAACCAGCCCCAGGCGCGGATAAAGTCGCTGGCGTTGAGCATCACCAGGGTCAGCCCCGGCAGGTCCTGGCGGGCCTGGGAGAAGGCGCTGACCACCTGCGGCACCACGTAGCTGAGCAAAAAAATCACGATGGCCACCGACACCAGCCCCACCACACCGGGGTAGATGAACGCGGTGAGGATTTTGCCGCGCAGGTTGTTACGCTCCTCGATGTAGTCGGCCAGGCGTTCCATGACCTGGGCCAGGTCGCCCGACTCCTCCCCCGCCGCGATCAGCGCCCGGTAGATGTCGGGGAAGTCCCGGGGCCGCGCCGCCAGGGCTTCGGCCAGGCGCATGCCGCCGCGCACATCGGCGCGCACGGCGCTGAGGGTCTGGGCGATGTGCTTGCGCTCAGCCTGCTCCACGGTGGCGCTCAACGCCGCTTCCAGGGGTAGGCTGGCGCCCAGCAGGCTCGCCAGTTGCCGGGTGGCCCAGGCCAGGTCGTTGTCCGAGAGCTTGGCGCCAAACAACCCGGCGCCGCTGCTGGGCTGGCTGTCCAGTTGCACCTGCAGGGCAATCAGGCCACGGCTGCGCAAGGCGGCCAGGGCCGCGCCCTGGCTGTCGGCTTCCAGGTGCCCGGTCTCAAGGTTGCCCTGGGCGTCGGCGGCTTCAAAACGGTAGCGATTCATCAGGTGTCCCGTGTCACGCGCAGGATTTCTTCAGGGGCGGTGGCGCCACTGCGCACCCAGCGTTCACCGTCCTCGCGCAGGCTGAACATTCCCGCCACCCGCGCGGCGGCGCGCAGGGCCTGTTCGCCGGCGCCTTGGTGGATCAGGGTGCGGATGTCGTCGTCGATGCAGAACAACTCGTGGATGCCCGTGCGCCCGCTGTAGCCCGTGTGGTTGCACGCCGCGCAGCCCACCGGGCGCCAGGTGCCGGGTGCGCTGGGGTCCTCTTGCTTGCATTGGTTGCACAGGCGCCGCACCAGGCGCTGGGCGAGCACGCCGAGCATGGACGAGGCCAACAGGAACGGCTCCACCCCCATGTCGATCAGGCGATTGACCGCCGATACCGCATCGTTGGTGTGCAGCGTCGCCAGCACCAGGTGCCCGGTGAGGGAGGCCTGCACGGCGATTTGCGCCGTCTCCAGGTCGCGGATTTCGCCGATCATGATGATGTCTGGGTCCTGGCGCAGGATGGCGCGCAGGGCCAGGGCGAAGGTCATGTCGATCTTGGCGTTGACCTGGATCTGGCTGATGCCCGGCAGGTCGTATTCCACCGGGTCTTCGACGGTGAGGATGTTGCTGGTGCTGGCGTCCAGGCGCGCCAGGGCGGCGTAGAGGCTGGTGGTCTTGCCGCTGCCGGTGGGGCCGGTGACGAGCACAATGCCGTGGGGCTGGCGGATCAGGCCATCGAGTTTGCCCAGTACCTGGGCGTCCATGCCCAGGGTTTCCAGTTGCAGGCGCCCGGCCTGTTTGTCCAGCAGGCGCATCACCACCCGCTCGCCATGGCCGGTGGGCACGGTGGACACACGAATGTCGATGGGCCGCCCGGCCACGCGCAGGGCGATGCGGCCATCCTGGGGCAAGCGTTTTTCGGCGATGTCCAGTTGCGCCATGATCTTGATCCGCGACACCAGCGCGCCGTGCAATGCCTTGCGCGGCGAAACCACGTCGCGCAGGGTGCCGTCGACGCGGTAGCGCACCACCGAGTGGGTTTCGTAGGGCTCGATATGGATGTCGCTGGCCTCGTCCCGCGCGGCTTGGCTGAGCAAGGCGTTAATCATACGGATCACCGGGGCACCGTCCTGGGTGTCGAGCAGGTCGGTGATTTCCGGGATGTCCTGCATCAGGCGGTCGAGGTCCACCTCGTTCTCGGCCGCGCCTACCACTGCCGCGGCGCTGCCAGTGTCGGCATAGGCGCTGGCGAGCAGGCCGTCGAGTTCGTCGTCGCGCACCCGCACCAGCCGCGCCGGGCCGAACTGACGCCGCGCTTCGCCGATGCTCCAGCCCGGTGTGGACGGGCAAATGGTCAACACCGCGCCCTGCTCGTCTGCCCCCAGCAGGATGCGTTGGGCCTTGGCCCAGGCGTAGGGTAAGGCGCTCATCTCGCGGCCCTCGTCAGGGTTGGCGTAGCAAGCGGGGCGGTCATGGGGCAGGCACCGCGCGCAGGGTTGCCCGCACCGGGGTGGCGGGCGGTACGCCTTGGGCGGCGTTGGGCAGTTGCGGGGCTTGCATGTCGGGCATGGCCCAGCTGCGTTCCGGTTGCAGGCCGCCCTGGGCGCGGCGCATGAAGTCGTAGCGGTTGAGGGTGATACCGCGCCCCGCCGCGCTGTCGCGGATGATGTAGGGCCGCAGGAAGACCATCAGGTTGGTTTTGTTGATGGCGCGTTTTTCGTTGCGAAACAGTGCGCCAATGCCCGGCAGGGTGCCCAGCCATGGCACGGCGTCGTTGCTCTGGCTGTAGCCGTCCTGGAGCAGGCCGCCGAGGACCATGATCTGGCCGTCGTCCAACAGGATGCTGGTGTCGATCGCCCGTTTGTTGGTGACCGTGCCGCTGGAGGCGGCGGTGGCCCGTTCATCGACGCTGCTGACTTCCTGGTAGATGTCGAGCTTGACCGTACCGCCCTCGGAAATCTGCGGGCGCACGTTGAGCTTGAGCCCCACTTCTTCGCGCTGCACGGTTTGAAACGGGTTGTTGCTGGTGCCGCCACCCCCGGTCACGTAGCTGCCGGTGACGAAGGGGATGGTCTGGCCGACGAAGATGCTCGCCGCTTCGTTGTCCAGGGTCAGCAGGTTGGGCGTAGACAGCACGTTGCTGCCGCCCTTGGCCTTGAGGGCGTGGGCCAGCACCTTGAGGTCCAATACCTTGCCCACGCCGGGGATGTCCACAGTGCCGTTGACCAACCCCAGGCTCAGGCCGCCGGGTAGCACGTCGAGGCTGGTCTTGCCGCCGGTATTGATGCCGCTGCCGCCCAGGTTGGCACCGCCGATCACGCCTTTGCCGCCCAGGTTGCCGGTTTGCCATTGCACGCCGAATTCGCTGGCGTCGTCTTCGTTGACTTCCACGATCAGGCTTTCGATCACCACTTGGGCGCGGCGCTGGTCGAGCAGGTCGATGACTTCGCGCAGGTTGCGGTACAGCGGGTCGGGGGCGGAGATCAGCAAGGTGTTGGTGGTGGCGTCGGCCTGGATGGTCACGCCGCCGGCGGTGAACGCCACGCTCTGCTCATTGGCCGTCGCCCCGCCACTGCTGCCCGGTGCGCTGGCGCCCTGGGCATAGCCGCTGCTGGCCGGGGTGCCCGCGGGCGGTGGGCTGCTGCCGTTCTGGCCGCCACTCTGGCTGGCGCCGGTGGTGGCGCCCATGGCGCCGAGCTTGGCCCGGGCATCGTCGCTCAGGCCGCTGTCGCTTTCGCCGGTGAGCAAGCCGCGCAGGGCCTGGGCCAGTTTGCCGGCCTGGGCGTTGCGCAGGTACACCACGTGCAGGTTGCTGGGGTTGCTCTGGGCGTTGTCCAGTTTGTACACCAGGTTGCGCGCCAACTCGGTGCGCTCCGGGCTGCCGGCGCGAATGATGATGGCGTTGGAACGCGGGTCGCCGAGCACGGTGATTTTTTGGGTCGGGTCGTTACCCTGGCCTTCGAGCAACTCGGAGACCATGGCGGCGATATCGACTGCGATGCCGTTCTGCACCGCCACCACATCGGTGTCGATGGCGCTGGGAGTGTCGATGCCGTCGATGATGCGCGCCACCCGCTCGAGGTTTTCTGCGTAATCGGTGATGACCACCGTGTTATTGCCCGGGTAGGCGTTGATCGGGTTGTTGGGCGAGACGATGGGGCGCAGCACCGGGATCAGGTTCACCGCGTTTTCGTATTGCAGGCGGAAGGTGCGGGTCAGCATGCCGTTACCGGCCGGTTGGTCGGCGCTGTAGAGCGGCCCGCCCAGCAATTTGGCGTCGGCCTCGGGCACCACTTGGGCGACGCCGCCGACCTCCACCACGCTAAAGCCCTGCATGCGCAGCGCCGCCAGCAGCATGTCGTAGGCCTGGCGCGCCGGCACCTGGCCCTCGGACACCAGGGTCAGGTTGCCCTTGACCCGTGGGTCCACCAGAAACTGCTGGCCGGTGGAACGGGACAAGGCGCGCACCACGGCTTGGATATCGGCCTCGACGAAATTGAGCTGCACCGGTTGCTCGCCCAACGGGTTGCGCGCCGGAGCCGGGGCGTTGCTGGCCGCGCGGCTGCGCCTGGGTTGGCTGATGGGGTGCTGCACCCGGGGCTTGGGCGCCAGGTCCGACTGGTTGCGCAAACGGTCGGCCAGGGCGTCGCCGCTGCGCTGGGTATTGGCCAGGGGCCGGCCCAGTTCGCTGTCCACCAGCAAGGGCGGTTGCGGCGTGGGCGGGTTGCTGCTGCATGCGGCCAGCGCCAAGAGGAACACGGGCGCGACCTTGCGGTACTGACGGCGCAAAACTGACTGCTTCATGAAGCTTCCTTAGCGCCAGGCGCCTGATCCATGCGTACGGTTCCGGACAATGTGCTGCGCGTGTCATCGAGCGCCGCGCCGCGCTGCAAGCGGGCCTCGATGACGTTCAGGGACAGTTGCCGGGGGTTGCCCAGCAGCCAGCCGACCAGCGCATCGGCGGGGGCTTTGTCGAACGTCAGTTGCCAGGCCGGGTTCCCAGAGTCGGGCGGCTGGAGTTGGTAGTGCTCGCCCAGGCCGCTGGCGTGCAGGGACTGGCGCAGTTGTTGTTCCAGGCCCGGGCCGGCGCCCTGCCCCAGGTCGCCGAGCAAGGCGTCCAGGGCTTCGGCCTGGGCGCGCACCTTGGGGGTTTCGGCCTGCCAGTAGGCGAGTTTTGCCAGGGCCGGCCCGATCAGCACGCTCCAAACCAGCAGCGCCGCGAGGGCCAGGGCAGCACCGGCCAGCAGGCGCTTTTCGCGCAGCGCCAGGGCCCGCCAGAACGCCTCGGCGCGGGCCGTGAGGTGGCGCAGGCGCGCCTGGGGTGCAGCGAAGGAAACCTTACTCATCGTCCACTTCCTTGGGGCCGTCGGGGGTTGGGGCGGCGGCCATGGGGCGCAGGGTCCAGCCGGCGTCGCTGGCACTGGCCTGAATGCCCGCCTCGGCCAGGGTGGCCTGCCAGGCGTGGTCGGCGGGTTTACGGCTGTCAGCCAGCAGGGTCAGTTGCAACTCGCCATTCTCGAACACCAGCTCTTGCACGCTGGCGGCGATAAACGGCATGGCCGTGGCGGCGTGTTGGATCAACGGGGTGAAACCGGCCTCGCCCGCCACGCCGCTCTGCCGCGCGGCGAGTTGCTGGCGGGCCTGCTGCAAGGGGTTGAGGATCACCGGTAATTCGGGAAAGGCCTGCTTGACCCGCTGGTGGATCTGCGCCTTGAGCTGTTGGCCCCGGGCGGCTTCGCGGGCGGCGTAGAGGTTCAAGCCCAGCGCCCACACCGCCACCGCCAGGGCGCAACAGGCCAACGCCTTGCCCCACCCTTGGGCCGCGTGCCCACGGCCCAGCACCCCGGCGTGCAAGCCCCAGCCCGGCGCCGGCCCAGCCCAGCGCTGCTGGCTGGGCAAGGGCGCGGGCAGGCCTGCGGGGGCAGCGTCCCCCAGCCACTGCACGTCGGGGCCGGCGAGGGTCAGCAGGTCGGCGTCAGCCGCCTCGGGGTACACCTCGGCGTGCAGCAGGCTGTGGCGCAGCAGCAGGTAGCCGTCCCAGCGGCACGCCACCGAGGCGCCGCTGGCCACTGTCGGCAAGGCGTAGGCCGCCGGGAAAAGGCCGCGCAACGTCAGCCCACACTGGCGCAACAGGGCCCCGAGCCGCGCCAACGCATCACGGGGCAGCCAGGCCAGGGCCACCCGGCCGTGATCGTCGCGGCGGCCATGGGCAATGAACATTTGCTGCGGCGCGCCGAGGATCAGCCCCGCCACCGCGCACTGCACCGCCGCCGTGACCTTGGCCGCTGGCAACGGCGGCAGTTCGAGGCTGGCGAGCACGCTGTCCTGCGGGTGCAAGTAGGCCTCCAGCGCGGGCAACTTGGCGCGCTGGCCGAGTTGGGCCAGGGTGCAACGGCCCTCCTCACGCACCTGGCCGTTACGCTCCAGCCAGGCGAAGGTCACTTCGCTGTTGGCCTGCAAATCAGCCAGGGGCGGCAAGGCCATGCGCAACAGGCTCATACCCCCACCCGCGACCAGATCACCCGGGGCATGGCCTCTTCGCTGCGGTACAACAACACGTCGAGGCTGACCCGGCGCCGGTCGCTGCGGGCCTGGCCGCGCAGGCGGAACCACTCGCTGGTAATGCCGACCCGCACGTCGTCGACCACCAGGTGCGGCATGCGCAAGCGGTTGACGAACTCACCCCGGTTGATAAACCACTGGCCGCTGTCGCGCTCTGCGATCAAACCTTGGGCCCGGGCCAGCGACAGCCCCGGCACCACCGCCGCCAGCACCGTGGCGCTGGCGGTGTTGCCATTGACCCAGGTGTTGGCCGGCAGAATCGTCAGGTACGGCGCCAAGCGCGCCAGCAAGGCGTCGTCCACCCCTTCGACACCACGCAGGTCATCGAGGCTGCGCAGCATGCTGTATTGCGCCCGCTCGGGTTTGGCCGGCGCGTTGGGTGAAGTGGCGCGAGCACCTGGACTGACGGGGGCTGCGGGCACCGGCTCACGCTTGGCAACACGGGGATAGGCATTAATGACCCGCTGGCTGATGCGCTGGCCCACCGCCGGGCTGACGCCGAGCAATTGGCACAGGCGCTCGAAGTTCTGCAACTCTTGCGGGTCCGGGCGCTGGTTGGCCATCAAGTTGCGCAGGTTGAACTTGCCCTGCTCGTCCTGCAATTGCCCGGCGAAAGGGCCAGCGCCCTGTTGCAACACGATGGGCCTGGCCCAGGGCTGGTCGAGGCGGGTCGCCGCTTCCTGGAGGCGGGCATCGCGCAGCACCTGGCGGCTCAGCTCCACCGCGCCGAGCAGGCGCCAGGTGCCCTGGACCCGTTGTTGTTCGGCCTCAAGGCTGCGGGTGAACAGGGTCTGGCGGTTGAGCATACCGCCGGCGATCACCGCAACCACGGCGGCGATCAGCAAGGCGCTGATGATGGCCATGCCCTGCTGCCCGGCCGGTGCTGGCGTAGGACGCTTCATGGCCGGCCCTACAACTGCCAGGAGCCGATATCGGCATTCACGCCCTCGCCGTCGGGCTGGCCGTCGGCGCCCAGGGAAAAGATGTCCACTTCACCATTAGCGCCGGGGTTGAGGTAGTTGTAAGGGCGGCCCCAGGGGTCATTGGGCAAGCGGTCCAGGTAGGCGCGCCAGTTGCTGTTCTTGGCATCGGCGGGGCGTTCCACCAGCACCTTGAGGCCCTGGCTCATGCTGGGGTAGGTGCCGTGGTCGAGGCGGTAGAGCTTGAGGGCTTGCATCAGGCCGCCGATGTCCTGGCGCGCGGCGGTGGCCCGGGCCTGGTCGGGGCGGTCGAGCACCTTGGGCACCACCATGGCCGCGAGAATCCCGAGGATGACCACGACCACCATGATTTCGATCAGGGTAAAGCCGCGCTGGCGGCGCCCATGGCCCTGGGAGTTGATGCGTGCGATATCCATCTCGACGTTCCTTGGCTTGATTCGATTCGCCGCGAAGTGTTGCAAGAAGATATGTCAGAGGTATTGAAAAACCTCGGGAGGTTCGGTCAGCAAGCGGTCAAGGGCCGGGGCTAGTGTGCAAGGCTCTCCCCTGCCCTGGAATGCCCATGCAGCGCCCTCGCCGGCAAGTTGGCTTTACCCTGATCGAAGTGCTGGTGGCCCTGGCCATTATTGCCGTGGCCATGGCCGCGGCCGTGCGGGTGGCGGGGCTGATGACCCAGAGCAACGGCCTCTTGCGTGACAGATCCATTGCCCTGCTCGCGGCCCAGAGCCGCATGGCCGAACTGCGCCTGCAAGCGCGCCTGCCCAATGGCCTGAGCCGCGTCGATTGCGACCAGGGCCGTTTGCTGCTGCGCTGCGAACAACGCATCGCACCGGCCACCGACCCGCGCTTGTTGAGCATCAACCTCACCGTCCTGGACCGCAGCCGCGAGGCACCGCCACTGGCAAGGCTTGAGACCCTGCTGGTGCGCCCGCTGTAGGTACAACCCGTGGGAGCAACGCTGTGGGCCCTGCTCGCGATAGCGGTATTTCCACCGCGATAAATGCATTGCCTGGGCCGGCCTCATCGCGGGCAGGGCCCGCTCCCACAGGGGAGCCGCGGGCCAGCCAGCATAGGTGATCGACACCAGGTCCTGTGGGAGCGAGCCTGCTCGCGATGCCAGCCAGCACCTTTGCCGCCTCAGGCACCGCTGTCGCGAGCAGGCCCGCCCCCACAGGGGGCGTTTTGAGGTATGTGGATTAGATGACCAACTCCCGCAGTTTGGCCAGTTCTGCCGTCGGCAACGGGATGCCCGCGGCCAGCGACTTGGCCCGGGTGCGGTAGCGGCGGTCGCCCGGCAGGCGTTCCAGGCCCACGGCGTGCATCTGCCGGACCAGTTCGGCGCTGCGCTGGGCGAAGCTGTTGCCGCCGGATTTGCTCGGGTCGATCACGATAACCAACTGCCCGGTCCAGGGCGTTTGCGCACCGGGGTGCTGGGACCAGTCGAACTCGAATGAGAAGTTGCCCCCGGTGAGCGCCGCCGCCAGCAGTTCCACCATCATCGACAGCGCCGAGCCCTTGTGCCCGCCAAACGGCAGCAAGGCGCCGCCATTGAGGATGGCTTTGGGCTCGCAGGTAGGCTGGCCGAGGCTGTCCACGCCCATGCCTGGGGCCAGTAGCTCGCCCTTGCGCGCGGCGATCTGCACGTCGCCATGGGCGATGGCGCTGGTGGCCAGGTCGAACACGATGGGGTCACCCCCTTCGCGGGGGGCGGCGAACGCAATGGGGTTGGTGCCGAACAGCGGCCGCTGGGCGCCGTGGGGCACCACGCACGTCATGCTGTTGACCACACTCAGGGCTACCAGGCCTTCTTCGGCGAACGGCTCGACATCCGGCCACAACGCCGCGAAATGGTGGGAATTACGAATCGCCAGCACCGCGATCCCGGCGCTGCGCGCCTTCTCCACCAACAGCGCGCGTGCTGCGGCCAGGGCCGGTTGGGCGAAGCCATTGGCGGCGTCCACGCGCACGAAGCCCGACGCCACGTCTTCGACCACCGGCAGCGCTTGGCCATCGACCCAGCCGCTGGCCAGGGACGACAGGTAACCGGCGATGCGGAAAACGCCATGGCTGTGGGAACCGTCGCGCTCGGCGCGGGCACAGTTGTCGGCCAGCACCTGGGCCACGGCCGGCGAGGTGCCGTGGCCCAGGAAGATGCGTTGCAGCAAGTGGCTCAGCTCGGCCAGGCTGAGGTGGGCCGTATCGGGGGATGAAGGCATTCTGAGGCTCCGGTGCATTGTTATTGGAAGTGGGCTACAGCGGTTCGACTATCCAGTCATGCCAGTTAGCTGTCAAATATTGACTTAATGACAGAAAACATTCACCTTCTGCCTCAAGTGCTGAATAACAACAGGAAGCAGCCTTGAGCCAGCCTATCAAACAACGCCTTGAAAGCAGCTTGTCGACCGCCGCCGCGTCGGGCCGGGCGATTGCCAGCTACATGCTGGCCAACCTCTATGAGCTGCCGTTCCAGACCTCGGCCGATATCGCCGCCAAACTGGGCGTGAGCGAATCCACGGTCGGGCGCTTTTGCCGCTCCATCGGCTACCGCCACTTCAAAGCGCTGAAAAACGACCTTAAGGCCGACCTGGGCGAAGGCCCGTGGCTGGTGGGCGATCGCCTGCAAGAATTCCGCCAGCAGGCGAACAACAGCCCCCAGGGCCTGCCGCGCAGCTTCGAGCTGGAAGTCGGCGCCCTGGTCAAAGTCTACGAATACAGCCTGACCCCGGCCTGGCAAGTGGTCAGCCAACGCCTGGCCACGCGGCCCAAGGTGTTTGTCGCCGGGTTCCAGACCGAACGCGGCATCGCCGCCTCCATGGTGCACTTACTGCAATACCTGCGCGACGGCGTGCAGCAGGTGGACGGCTGCGCGGGCAATTTCGCCGACGTGCTGCTCAGCGTGCCCCAGGAATGTGCCCTGGTGGTGTTCGACGCCCGCCGCTACTCGCGCCACGCCCTGACCCTGTGCCGCAAGGCCCGCGAGGCCGGGATCGCGGTGACGCTGGTCACCGACACTTTCTGCGACTGGGCCGAGCAGAACGCCGACGAGGTGTTTCGCGTGCCCACCGAGTTCAACCTGTTCTGGGAATCCACCGCCACCATGCTTTCGCTGGTGCACCTGATGGTCAATGAGGTGTGCAAGCAACTGGGCCCGGACGTGGAGAAACGCCTGGAAGCCACCGCCGCCCTGCATAACGAGTTCGTTGGCTACACATCGTCACCCGCTCAAAAACAATAATCGAGGTGCTACATGAAAAACGTCGTCCGCTTTGCAAGTGCTTGCGCATTGGTCGTGGCCGGTCTGTCGACCGCCCAGGCCGAAGTCCTGAAAATCGCCACCGAAGGCGCCTACCCACCGTTCAACTACGTGGACTCCGACAACAAACTGCACGGCTTTGACGTGGATATCGCCAACGCCCTGTGCGAGCGCATGAAGGTCGAGTGCACCATCGTCGCCCAGGACTGGGAAGGCATCATCCCGGCGCTGATTGCCAAGAAATACGACGCGGTGGTTGCCTCGATGATCGCCACCGAGGAGCGTAAACAGAAAATCGCCTTCACCAACCACTACTACCGCACGCCGTTGTCGGTGGCCGTGGCCAAGGACTCGGACATCACCGACGCCCAGACCCAGTTCAAGGGCCGCACCGTGGGCGCCCAAGCGTCTTCGACCCAAGCCATCTACGCCGAAGACGTCTACGACAAGGCCGGCGCCGACGTGAAGCTGTACCCGACCCTGGACGAAGCCAACAGTGACCTGGCGGCTGGCCGTGTGGACGGGGTGATCGCCGACAAGTTCCCGCTGCTGGCCTGGGTCGAAACCGCCGGCAAGGACTGCTGCAAGATCCTCGGCGACGTCGCGGGCACCACCGCCGACGCTTCCATCGCCGTGCGCCAGGGTGACGATGCCCTGCGCGAACGCCTGAACAAGGCCCTGGACGAAATCGTCGCCGACGGCACCTACAAGAAAATCTCCAGCCGCTATTTCGCGTTCGATATCTACTGATCGAGACCACGATCACCTGTGGGAGCGGGCTTGCCCGCGATGAGGCCGCTAGCCCCCGGCGCTGAGTGCCAGGTACAGCGCAATCGCCGGCAGGCCCGCTCCCACATTTCCACACCCCGACTGCGTGCCTGAACAGGCACAAGGCCGGCGTGTGCTCCCAATACCGCGTATGCGAAGGAGTTCGACCATGTTCGAACAGTTTTCCTTGTTATCGTTTGCCAGCGGCGGCTGGGGCGCGGCGTTGCTTGCCGGGGCCCTGGTAACCATCGCCCTGGCACTCAGTTGCGTGCCCATCGGCTTGCCGCTGGGCCTGGGCGTGGCCCTGGCAGCGCGCTCCAAAAAGCGTTGGCCGCGGGCGATGGCGACGGTGTTTTCCACGGTATTCCGTGGCCTGCCGGAGCTGTTGACCCTGCTCATCATTTACTACGGCTGCCAGATCGCCGCGCAGAAGATCCTCGGCGCCATGGGCTACGAAGGCCAGGTGGAGATCAACACCTTCGTCGCCGCCATGATCGCCTTCAGCCTGGTGTTCGCCGCGTTTTCCAGCGAGATCTGGCTGGGCGCGTTCAAGACCATCCCCAAGGGCCAGTTCGAGGCCTGCGCGGCCTTGGGCCTGTCCAAGGCGACGACTTTTCGCAAGGTGATCCTGCCGCAACTGGCGCGCATCGCCCTGCCGGGGCTGTCGAACAACTGGCTGTCGCTACTCAAGGACACCTCCCTGGTGTCGACCATTTCCCTGGTGGACCTGATGCGCCAAACCAACCTGGCGGTCAGCGTGACCAAGGAGCCGATGTTCTTCTACCTGGTGGCGTGTTTCGGCTACCTGTTTTTCTCGGCGTTGTCCGGGCGCCTGTTCCATTTCCTTGAGTCGTATTTCAGCCGCCATCAACGGAGTGCCCGGCCATGACCTTCGATGACGTGCGCAACCTGCTGCTCAACCCCGACCTGTTGGAACGCTACGGCCCGCGCTTTATCGACGGCCTGCTGGTGACCGGCAAACTGGTGGCGATTTCCTTCACCCTGGGGGCGATCCTGGGGCTGCTGCTGGCCTTGGGCAGGCTGTCGAAAAGCCGCGTGCTGCGTGGTTTCACCGGTGGCTACATCTACTTCTTCCGCGGCTCGCCGCTGCTGGCCCAACTGTTTTTGCTGTACTACGGCCTCGGTTCGTTCAAGGGCCTGTGGCAAGACCTGGGGCTGTGGTGGTTTTTCCGCGATGCGTGGTTCTGCACCCTGCTGGCGTTCACCCTGAACACGGCGGCGTACCAGGCGGAAATCCTGCGCGGCGCGATGCTGGCCGTGGCCCAGGGCCAACGCGAGGCATGCAAGGCCCTGAGCCTGTCGCGCTGGACCACCTTTCGCAAAATCATCCTGCCGCAGTCGTTGCTGGTGGCCATCGGGCCTTTGGGCAACGAGTTGATCCTGATGATTAAGGCCAGCGCCATTGCTTCGCTTGTGACCATTTACGACCTGATGGGGGTGACCAAACTGGCGTTCTCGCGCAGTTTCGACTTCCAGATCTACCTGTGGGCCGCCGTGCTCTACCTGATTATTGTCGAGGTGGTGCGCCGCAGCCTGAAACTGATCGAAGGCCGTCTGGGCCGTCATTTGAACTGAACCAAGCGGGGCCGCCACGCCGGCCCACGCACCAAGGATTCCCCCATGCACTGTCAAACCCTAGTTCTGGGCGCCGGCATCGTCGGCGTCAGCACCGCCCTGCACCTGCAAGCCCGCGGGCGCAACGTGGTGCTGCTGGACCGCCAGGCCCCCGGCAACGGCACCAGCCACGGCAACGCCGGGTTGATCGAACGCGCCAGCGTGATCCCCTACTCGTTCCCGCGGGACATCAGCAAACTGCTGCGTTACGGCCTCAACCAGCAATCGGACGTGCGCTACAGCCTCAAGCACCTGCCCAAAGCCGCCGGTTGGCTGCTGCAATACTGGCAACACTCTTCGCCCAAGGGCCTGGCGGCCGCCACCCGCGCCATGCTGCCGCTGGTGCAGCGCTGCGTGGTGGAACACGATGAACTGGCGACGCCCGCCGGCATGGGCGCGTTGATCCAGGGCGACGGCTGGGTCGAGGCGTTCAACGACGAAGCGGCGTTCGCCAAAGCCCGGCACGACGCCGAAGGCCTGGCCGAGTACCAACTCAACTACCGCGTGCTCGACCGCCAACAGATGCACGCTCTGGAACCGGGCCTGCACAGCGATATCGTCGGCGGCCTGCACTGGTTGGACCCCAAAACCGTCAGCGACCCCGGTGGCCTGACCCGTGGCTACGCCGAACTGTTCCAGCAACGCGGCGGCACCTTCGTACTGGGCGATGCCTTGAGCCTGTGCCAGCACAACGGCCAGTGGCAGGTGGACAGCGAGCAAGGCGTGATCTGCGCCGAAGAAGCGGTGATCGCCCTCGGCCCCCAGGCGCCGGCGCTGTTCGAGCCCCTGGGCTACAGGATCCCGCTGGCGATCAAGCGCGGCTACCACATGCACTACGCCGCCCTGCCCGGCACCCATTTGCATCACCCGGTCCTCGACCCGATTGGCGGCTACGTGCTGGCGCCGATGGTGGGCGGCATTCGCTTGACCACCGGCATCGAGTTCGCCGACAGCGACGATCCGCTCAATGAAATCCAGTTGCGCCGCTGCGAAGCCCTGGCGCGGCGTTTCTACCCCCTGGGCGAACGCCTCGACGCCGAACCCTGGCTGGGCCGGCGCCCCTGCCTGCCGGACATGTGCCCGGTGATCGGCCCGGCACCAGAGCACCCGGGGCTGTGGTTCAACTTCGGCCACGCCCACCACGGCTTGACCCTGGGCCCGGTGTGCGGGCGCCTGCTGGCGGAAATGATGACCGGCGCCACACCTTTTACCGACCCGACGCCTTACCGCGCCGACCGCTTCCAATGATCGCTGGAGACCTGAGCATGCCTAACCCCTCTGCCCTGCTGGAGACGCCAGCGATGCCCCACCCCGACACCCGCAAAGTGGTGGTCGATATCGCCGGGCTGAACAAGTTCTATTCGGCCTTCCATGTGCTGCACGACATTGACCTCAAGGTGCGCGAAGGCGAACGCATCGTCTTGTGCGGGCCTTCGGGCTCGGGCAAGTCGACCTTGATCCGCTGCATCAATCGCCTGGAAATCGCCGAAAAAGGCACCCTGCTGGTCAACGGCACTGACCTCTCGGACAACACCCGCCAAGCCGCCCAGGTGCGCAGCGAAGTGGGCATGGTGTTCCAGCACTTCAACCTGTTCCCCCACATGAGTGTGCTGGACAACTGCTCCCTGGCGCCGATGTCGGTGCGCGGCCTGTCGCGCAAGCAAGCCGAAGAGCGGGCGCGCATGTACCTGAACAAAGTGGGGATCGAAAGCCAGGCCGACAAATACCCCAGCCAACTCTCCGGCGGCCAGCAACAGCGCGTGGCCATCGCCCGGGCGCTGTGCATGGAGCCGAAAATCATGCTGTTCGACGAGCCGACGTCGGCCCTGGACCCGGAGATGGTCAGCGAAGTGCTGGATGTGATGGTGAAGCTGGCCGGCAGCGGTATGACCATGCTGTGCGTCACCCACGAGATGGGCTTTGCCCGGCAAGTGGCCGAGCGGGTGCTGTTTCTCGATGGCGGCAAAATCATCGAAGACGCCCCGCCCAACGACTTCTTCAACGCCCCGCAAAGCCCAAGGGCCAAAGCGTTTCTAGCGCAGATCGTGCACTGACCCGTGGGCGCGAGCCCTGCTCGCGATGGCGGCGTTCCCGCTACGATAAATGCATTGCCTGGACCGGCCTCATCGCGGGCAAGGCCCGCTCCCACAGGAGCCAACATAGGTGATCGACACCAGAACCCGTGGGAGCGAGCCCTGCTCGCGATGGCGGCGTTCCCGCCGCGATAAATGCATCGCCTGGACCGGCCCCATCGCGGGCAAGGCCCGCTCCCACAGGGGCTCACTCCACACAGGCTTGCTAGTTCTTGAACGCCGAGTGCTTGCGGCCCTGGTCGCACAGGGCAAACACCACCACCAGCACCGAGGCGATGGCCAGGATGATGACCACGCCATCGGTGGAGTTTGTGGCCGAGGCCGCAACCAGGGACAAGGCGCCCAGCGGCGCGAGGCCGCCGGCCACTGCGGTGCCGATTTCCCGGCCGGTGCCAAAGCCCGACGAACGCGTCTCGGTAGGGAACTGACGGCTGAGGAACGACCCCTGCGGCGCGAACATCATCGGCGCGAGGATGCCTGTGCCGATGCCGATGGCCACGTAGATCATCAGCGGTTCCCCGGTATTGAGCAGCGCCAGGAACGGGTACGCGAACACCAGCGAAAACACCCCGCCCAGCATCAGCACCATTTTGCTGCTCCACTTGTCGCACAACCAACCGAAGCAGGGCACCGCGACGATGGCGATCAGGCTGGCGATGGTCACCGACAACGAGGTGACGTGCACATCCACGCCTTTGAACTGGGTCAGGTAAGCCAGGGAGAAGGTCTTGAAGATGTAGCTCAGGGCGTTGTAGCCAATCGCTACGAAAAACACCACGGCCAGGCCCTTGAGGTCGTTCTTGAACAGCGCCTTGAGGGGGGAGACCTGGGGTTTGTGTGCTTCTTTGTTCTGCTCTTTATTGCGCTCGAACTCCGGGGTTTCCGGGATACTGTTGCGCACCCACAGGCCCACGCCCACCAGGGCGATGCTGCAAATGAACGGGATGCGCCAGCCGCCATTGAGCAAAAACTCATTGCCGTTGATGGTCAGCAGGTACACCGTCAGCGACGACAGCAACAGCCCCAGGTTCAAGCCCAACGCCGGCCAGGCACCCTGGCTGCCGCGCTTGCCTTGGGCCGCGTGCTCGTAGGAGGTGACCGCCGCGCCGGACAACTCGGCGCCCGCGCCCAGGCCCTGGATGATGCGCACCGCCACCAGCACGATGGGCGCCCAGATGCCGATGGAGGCGTAGCTGGGGATCAGGCCGATCAGCGTGGTGCACACGCCCATCATGCAGAACGTCACCACCAACACCTGTTTGCGGCCGAAGCGGTCGCCCAGGTAGCCGAACAGAATGCCGCCGAACGGGCGGGCGATAAAACCGATGGCGAAGGTGGAAAACGCCAACAGGGAGGCGGTTTTCGGGTCGCTGTTATCGAAGAAGATCTTCGAGAACACGATGGCGGCCATGGTGGCGTACAGGTAGAAGTCGTACCACTCCAGCATGGAGCCGAAAATCGTCGCCGCAGCGACTTTACGCAGGCGTTTTTTGGTTTGTAGCGGGGTCTCTGCTGCCAGGGCAGCGGCGGTGATTGCCGTCATGGGTGTTTCCTTATGCGTCTTTATAGTTATGTGCACAGGGTGCGTAGGGGCTTGCGTCAGCGGTGGGCCGGCGCAAGGTCTGGGTTCGGGGTGTCAGTTGGCGTTGAACATGCGGTCGGCGATCATCGCGCCGATGGGAATCGCCGAAGTGGCCGCCGGTGATGGCGCGTTGCACACGTGCAACATGCGCGGGGTTTGGGCGAACAGGAAGTCGTGCACCAGGGTGCCGTCGCGCATCACGGCCTGGGCGCGGATACCCGCCTCGAACGGCAGCAAATCGCCGATTTCCAGAGACGGGCAGTACTTGCGGCACTGCTCCAGGTAGCCAGACTTGAACAGCGAATTCTTCATTTCCACGCTGCCGGAACCCAGGTTCTGCCAAATGGTTTTCCAGAACCCCGGGAAACTGGCGTACTGCGCCACGTCGCGCCAGTTCACGGAAAACTTCTTGTAGTTCTCACGGCCAAAGCCCAGCACCGCATTGGGGCCCACGGTGACGCTGCCGTCGATCATGCGCGTCAGGTGCACGCCCAGAAACGGCAGCTGCGGGTCGGGAATCGGGTAGATCAAGTGGTTGACGATGGTGTTCTTCGCCGCCGGCAAGCGGAAGTATTCGCCCCGGAACGGGATGATCTGGTGGTCGATCTTGACCCCGGCCATGGTCGCCAGGCGATCGGACTGCAAGCCGCCACACACCACCAGTTTTTTTGCCAGGGCTTGGCCGCGGGCGGTGCGCACGGTGACGTGGTCACCGCCCTCGACGATGGCTTCGACGGTGCGTTGCAGCTGAATCTCGCCGCCCTTTTGCACGATCACCCGGGCCATGGTTTCGCACACCTGGCGGTAGTCGACGATGCCGGTGGCGTCGAGGAACAGGCCGCCCAAACCCACGATGTTCGGCTCGCGGCGTTGCAACTCCTGGGCGTCGAGGCGCTCGACCTTCATCCCGTTGAGCTGGGAGCGCTCGTACAGGGCCTGCATGCGCTGCATTTCCAGGGGCGTGGAGGCCACCAGCAGCTTGCCGCACACCTCGAACTTGATCCCATGCTCCAGGCAGAACGCCTTGGTCGCCGCCGCGCCGCGCTTGCACAGGTCAGCCTTGAGGCTGCCCGGCGCGTAGTAGATGCCGGCGTGGATCACCCCGCTGTTATGCCCGGTCTGGTGCCGGGCCAGGGTGCTTTCCTTTTCCAGCAGCAGCAACGAAGCGCCGGGTTGGCGGTCCAGCAGCTCCATCGCGGTGGCGAGGCCGACGATGCCGCCGCCGATGATGCAAAAGTCATAAATCATTGTGGTTACCTTGGATCGGTTACGTCCGGTTATCAGGTTGTCAGACTAATACATTCATGAAAAACCCGCGTACCAGGGCACACGGGGTTTAACAGGGGTTTGGGGTGGCTTAATCGGTGGCGGGCAGTTCCAGCTTCAAGCGCTTGGCCGAGGCCCGCAGGTGGGCGTCGGCACAGGCACTGGCGGCTTGCCGGTCGCCATCGGCGATGGCTTGGAACAAGGCCTGGTGCTCACGGGCCGCGTCGGCCGAGCCGCCGACCTGGGGGCTGGCCGAGTTTTCCCATGCGGTACGCCGGGCGCTGGCCAACTGGCTGCGCAAAAAGTCGTGGAAGGCGACGAAGTAGTCGTTCTTGCTGGCCTCGGCGATGGCGCGGTGAAAGGCCACGTCCGCGGCGGCAGCGGCAACGAAGTCGGTGCGCTTGTCATGCATTTGCTGCAGGGCTTGCTGCATGCGTTGCAGGTCATCCTCGTCGCGGCGCTGGGCGGCAATGGCGGCAGCCTGGGTTTCGATCCACAGGCGCATCTCGAACATCTGCGCCAAATCCGGGCGCCGGCCCTGCGGCTCGGGAAAACGGAACACCGTGCCGGCAGGTGTCTTGGAAATGTACGAACCCAAGCCACGGCGGGCGATCAGCACACCATCGGCCTTGAGCTGGGCAATCGCCTCGCGCACCACCGAGCGGCTGACATTGAGCTGCTCAGCCAATTGCTGTTCGGTGGGCAGGCGGGCTTCGGGGCCCAATTGGCCGGAGTCGATTTCGGCACGGATCGCGCTGACCACACGCATGACCAGCGAATCGGGGCGTTGGAGTTCGAGCATGGTTCTATTCTTATAAGTCAGGTTGTCGGACAATGCCGTTCGCTCGCAGGGATGTCAAGGCTGGGATGAATGTGGAAGCCCCCCACAAAAGCCACAGCCACACGGCCACCCTTCCCTTCAAGCCCCCGCCCGATAGCGCCCCGGCGTCTGCCCGGTCCACTTACGAAACGCCCGGTGGAACGCACTGGGCTCCTGGAACCCGGTCTGCTCGGCGATTTCACTCACGCTCAATGTGCCTTGGCGCAGCAGCTCGAACGCCAGGCTGCGGCGCACTTCGTCCTTGATCTGCTGGAACGAGCCATGTTCGCGGGCCAAGGTGCGGCGAAAGGTGCTGGGGCTCATTTGTTGTTCCGCGGCCAGGGCCGGCAGGGTCGGCCACTGCCCATAGGCGGTACCGCGCAGGCGCTGTTGCACCCGCGCCACCAGGCTTTGCTGGTTGCGAAAGCGGACCACCAGCCACTGTGGGGCGCTGCGCAGGAACACCTTGAGCGAGGCCAAATCCTGCACCACCGGCAGTGCCAGGTAATGGCTGGAGAATTCGATCTCGGTGCAGGGGGCGCCAAAACTCAGGTGGGTGCCCCACAGCAAGGGGTCGTCGCGCAGGGATACGCGCTGATGGGCGAACGCGGCGCGGTCGATGCTGATGCGCCGCCCGCCCAGCCAGCACAGCAGGCTAATCATCAGCACCAGAAAGGTTTCGTCGCCATAGCCCCGGGCCGCGGGGTCGGCGCTGTCGCTGTGTACCCGCAGTACCGCGCGCGGGCCGCGCACGCTGAGCTGGCCGCGAAAGTCGTGCAGAAACAGGCCGAAGTTGCCCAGGCACTGGCCCAGGGCCTTGCCCAGGTTGGGTTCCTGGATCAGCGCGCGGCAGATCAGGGCAAAGGCACCGGGTGGCATGCCGTGGCGGTCAAGGCGAAAAAACTCGTCCTGCAATTCGTCGATCTGGATCAGCCACAGCGCCGCAAAAGCACTGGCCGGCACCCGTGCCTGCGGCTGGCCCAACAGCGCCGGATCGATTCCCGCTTGCGCCAGTACGGCGCGCAGGCGCTGGGGCTGCGCGCCCAAGGCGTGGAGCATGATCTGGGCAAAATACAGGGCGACTGAGTCTTTTTCGTCCATGGCGGCGGCGCTCCCCCGGCGAGCGGAAAAAGTGGCAAAAAGCGTCATGCCGGGTGACTGCTTATGGCATAGGCCTGAAACGCGTACGCACCTAGACTGGCGCCATCACCCGGCATGGCAAGCAGCCATGGTACGCCAAGGGGCGCGCCCCTTCTGAACAAAAAAGAGACTTTCTGATGAACCTACACCGCATCGGCGTGATTGGCGCCGGCACCATGGGCAACGGCATTGCGCAAGTCTGCGCGGCGGCCGGTTTCGACGTGACCCTGCTGGACATCGCTGAACCGGCGCTGCAACGGGCCCTGGCCACCATCGACAAGAACCTCGACCGGCAAGTGGCCAAGCAGGTACTCAGCGCCGAGCAAAAGGACGCCGCCCTGGCGCGCATCCGCCTGAGCACCGACTACACCAGCCTGGAAGGCGCCGACCTGGTGATCGAAGCCGCCACGGAAAACCTCGACCTCAAGCTGCGCTTGCTGCAACAGATCGCCGCCCAGGTCAGCACCGAGTGCGTGATCGCCTCCAACACCTCGTCACTGTCGATCACCCAGTTGGCCGCCAGCGTCAGCGTGCCCGAGCGTTTTATCGGCCTGCACTTTTTCAACCCGGTGCCGATGATGGGCCTGATCGAGGTGATCCGTGGCCTGCAAACCAGCGATGCCACCCACGCCTTGGCGCTGGAGCTGTCCACGCGCCTGGGCAAGACCGCCATCACCGCCGGCAACCGCCCAGGCTTTGTGGTCAACCGCATTCTGGTGCCGATGATTAACGAAGCCATCCTGGTGCTACAGGAAGGCCTGGCCAGCGCCGAAGACATCGACGCCGGGATGCGCCTGGGCTGCAACCAGCCCATCGGCCCGCTGGCCCTGGCGGACCTGATTGGCCTGGACACCCTGCTGGCGATCCTCGCGGCGTTCTATGAAGGCTTCAACGACAGCAAGTACCGCCCTGCGCCACTGCTCAAGGAAATGGTCGCCGCCGGCTACCTGGGGCGCAAAAGCGGGCGTGGTTTCCATGCCTATGGCTGAGCGCTGCGCGCGCTTTGCCCAAAGCCGGGAAAAAGCCCTGGAGCTGTTCGCCAGCAAGGGGTTCGGCCAGGTCGGCATGCGGGAATTGGCGAGCCACTTGGGCCTGGCACCTGGCTCGCTGTACCACCATTACCCGAGCAAACAGCATTTGCTGCTGGACTTGATCGAGGAGTTCTACGACGAACGCCTGGCCGCCCTGCGGCGCATCGCCAAGCGGCCGGGGGCGATGGCGGCGCGGGTGCCGCGCATCGTCCAGGCCCACGTGCAACTGCACCGCGAGCTGCCGCTGCACTTTCGCCTGGTGGAGCGCGACAGCCCTTGCCTGAATGAGGAGCAGCAACAACAAGTGGCCCGCTTGCGTGACGCCTACGAAGGCCAGTTGCTCAGCCTGCTCGGCCAGCAGACCCGTTTGGACGACCCGGCGGTGCGGGCCGCGGGCCATGCCCTCGCGGCGCTACTCAACAGCGCCCCGGCATGGTTGACAGAGCATGTGCCGCATCAGGATGGCTTGATCGAACACTGGGTGGCGGCCGCCATCGAGCGCCTGCTGCCCTGCCCCAGGCCGCAGGCGCTGGCGGGTTAGTCGTCCAAGGGTTTGGGCGGCGCGGCGGGCTTGGCCGGTTTGGTGTGCTTGCCGGGCGTAGCCGGCACGGCTTCGGCGGGCGGCGCCACGGTGGCGGTGAGTTGTTTTTCGCTGGCGGGGAGTTGGTCGACGGCGGTAAAGATGTCCTTGAGTTCGATGGCGCCTTCGTCTTCGAGTTTTTTCTCGCCGTCCTTGCCCAGTAAAACCACCTTGATCTTCGAGCCTGCGCCCAACTTCAAGGTACGGATCAAGGCCATGGTGCTTTGCGGGTCCAGCGCCTTGTCGTCCCGTTTGCCGGTCATGCCCACCAGGGTGTAGAGCACCAGGTTGCGTTCCTTCGCGGCGCTTTGGTTGGCCGGCTCCTTGAGCGCCTGCTCCAACCGGATCAGGGTCGGGTCCAGGCTATCGCGAGCGATGACGACCAGTGGCCGGGACTTGCCGCGATCCATCGCCAGGGGATTGTCGTCACCAGCCGCCAGGGCTGGAGCCGCAACGGCCACCCACGTGGCCAGCATCAGGGAACGGATCAACATGGCTACCTCCATTTCATTTTTTTTCAAGCGTAGTCCAGAGAAGCAGCTTCAAGCTTACCGCTAGGCCGTTTGCCGCTTGCCCTGCCACTCCTGTAAGGCAAATTCGACAAAACAGCGCAGCTTGGGCAAACGGTAGCGGTCTTGGGCGTACACCAGGTGCATCGCGCGGCTGGGCAAGCGGTAGTCCGGCAACAGGCGCACCAGGCGACCGCTGTGCAGGTCATGGCCCACCTGGGCATCGGGCAGCATCACCACGCCCATACCCGCCAACGCGGCGTGGTACAGGCCCGCGGTGCTGTTCATCACCATGGGACCGTCCACCGGCACCAAAATATCCCCGTCGGGGCCGTGCAGGCGCCATTGTTTTTCCACCGAGGCCCAGTCATCCCCCGCCGGGTAGCTGAAGGCCAGGCAATCGTGGGCCTGTAGATCCGCGGGCGTGCGCGGCGTGCCCCGGCGCGCCAGGTAGGCCGGCGCGGCGCACAGGCTCAGGGTGTAATCGCGCAAGGGCCGGGCGATCAGGCTGCTGGGTTCCAGGTTGCCCAGGCGCAGGGCCACGTCGAAGGCACTGTCGATCAGGTCCATGCGCCGGTTGCTCAGGGTCACGTCCACCTTCACCTGCGGGTAGCACGCCACGAAGCGGCTCAAGGCCGGGGCCAGGCAGGTGGCGCCGAAGGTTTCCGGGGCGGTGACGCGCAAGGTGCCCTGGGGCGCGGCCTGGGTTTGCTCGGCCAGGCGCTCGGAGTCGGCCACCAAGCCCAGCACTTCCAGGCAGCGCTGGTAATAGCCGTGGCCGAATTCGGTCAAGCGCTGGCGCCGGGTGGTGCGGCTGAGCAGGCTCACCCCCAGGCGCTGCTCCAGGGCGCGCAAGTGGTTGCCGACCATGGTGGTGGACAGCCCGCACTCCTGAGCGGCCGCGGTCATGCTGCCGGTCTCGACCACTTTGACGAACACCGTCATTGCCTGGAACAGATCCATTATCAACCCTGACTTTAAAATGTTTGAACTCGGCCCATGTTTATCCAGCCAATGTGGCTAACCATACTGCAAGCACCCCGCTCAATCACCCTCGGAGAGTGCCGACATGAGCCACGCTTGCCTGATGAACACTTACCAGCCCCTGCCCATCAGCTTCACCCATGGCCTGGGCACGCGCCTGTGGGACCAACACGGGCGCGAGTACCTCGACGCCATGGCCGGCGTCGCCGTGACTGGCATCGGCCACGCCCACCCCCGACTGGTGGCGGCGCTGCGCGAACAGGTCGGCCTGCTGTTGCACACCTCCAACCTCTACGCCATCGACTGGCAGCAACGCCTGGCGCAAAAACTCACCCGCCTCGCTGGCCTGGACCGGGTGTTTTTCAACAACTCCGGCGCCGAGGCCAACGAAACCGCGCTGAAACTGGCGCGCCTGCACGGCAGGCAAAAAGGCATTGCCGCGCCCTTGGTGGTGGTGATGGAGAACGCCTTCCATGGCCGTACCCTCGGCACCCTGTCCGCCAGCGACGGCCCGGCGCTAAGCCCGGGTTTCGCCCACTTACCGGGGGATTTCCTCAAGTTGCCCTTTGGCGACCTGGCGGCACTGGAGCACGCCACGCAGTTGTATGGCCAGCGGATCGTCGCCGTGCTGCTGGAGCCGATCCAGGGCGAAAGCGGCATTCAACCGGCGCCGCCCGGTTACCTCAAGGCCGTGCGTGAACACTGCACCCGCCACGGCTGGCTGATGATGCTCGACGAGATCCAGAGCGGCATGGGCCGTACCGGGCAGTGGTTTGCCTACCAGCACGAAGGCATCGTTCCCGATGTCGTGACCCTGGCCAAGGGCTTGGCCAATGGCATTCCCATTGGCGCGTGCCTGGCCAGCGAAGCGGCGGCCAGCCTGTTCACCCCCGGCAGCCACGGCAGCACCTTCGGCGGCAACCCGTTGGCGTGCCGCGCCGCGTGCACGGTGCTGGAGGTGATCGAGGACGAAGGCCTGCTGGCCAACGCCCAACTTCAAGGCGGGCGCTTGCTGGCGCGGCTGCGGGTGGAGCTGGGCGCGCACCCGCAGGTGGTCGCGGTGCGTGGCCAAGGCTTGATGATCGGCATCGAACTGGCCCGGCCCTGCCGCGAGCTGATGCTCATCGCCGCCCGCGACCACGGGGTGCTGATAAACGTCACCCGCGGCACCACCATCCGCCTGCTGCCGCCCCTGACCCTGGATGAGCGCGAGGTGGAGATGATCGTGCGCGGCGTGAGCCGGGCGCTAGAGGCCCTGCCTGTGCTGGCTTGACTACGGCTGTGGGAGCAGGCGTTCAAGCCTCTAACGGCACCGCAAACACCCCATTGGCCCGGGCCACCGTCCGCTCGCCGACTTCCAGCACCACGGTGGCGAAGGCCATTTGCCGGCCGCGCTTGGCGTGCTCCAGGCGCACGCTCAGCCATTCGCCGATTTTCACCGAGCCCAGGTAATCCAGGTGCATGCTCGCGGTTATCAAGGGCAGCGGTGGGTCGCTGGAAAACGCCATGGCGTAGCCCATGCCCACGTCCGCCAGGGTCGCCAGCACCCCACCGTGCAAGGTGCCGCGGCCATTGGCGTGGCGCGGCTCGATGAGCAGGCCGACTTCCAGTTGCAGCCCAAGGCCCCGGCAGTACACCGGGCCGATCAGGTCGAGCAAGGGGCTGCTGCGGGGCAACGCGACAAAACCTTCGGGGATGGTACTCACGGGCAGGCACTCCACTGGCGACAAAGCCTCACCATGAATCCCCCGAGGCCCGCCCGACAGCCTTATCCACGGCGCAAATCCCCGTTCATTTGCGCGGCTGTGGCACGATGGCAGCCCTTCGCGCCCCAAGAAGGACCTTGCGCCATGATCGAAACCCGCCTGCTGCGCCAATTCATCGCCGTCGCCCAAGAGCTGCATTTCAGCAAGGCCGCCGCTCGCCTGCACATGGCCCAGCCGCCCTTAAGCCAGGCCATCAGCCGCCTAGAAGACAAACTCGGGGTGGCGCTGTTCATCCGCAGCAAACCCGGCGTGCAACTGACGCCGGCCGGCCGGGCCTTTCTGGACACGGCCTATACCACCCTGCGCGGCCTGGAGCTGGGCATCGACCACGCCCGGCAAGTGGCCCGCGGCGTGGCCGGCACCCTCACTGTCAGCGCCCTGTCCCTGGCGTGCTACGACACCTTGCTCGACAGCCTGCAAGGCTTTCGCCAGGCGTTGCCCCAGGTGCGGCTGGTGCTGCTGGAAATGCCCTCGGCAGAGCAGGCCCGGGCCCTGCTGGCCGGCGAGGTGGACATCGGGTTTCTGCGCCAGGTGCGCTTTGACAGTGAGCAGATGGAGTGCGTCGAGGTGCTGCGCGAACCCCTGCTGCTGGCCCTGCCCGCCACGCACCCCAAGGCGGGCGTCACGCCCATCGAACTGCGCGACTGTGCCGACGAGGACTTTGTATTCACCCCCCAGCCTCTGGGCAGCGGTTATCACCAACAGCTGATCGGCCTGTGCGAAGCCGCCGGGTTTTACCCACGGGTGGTGCAGGAAGCAGCGCAGATGCACACCCTGATCGCCCTGGTCGGCCGGGGTTTCGGCGTGGCCCTGGTGCCCGCCTCCATCGCCAGCGCCGTGGCCCGCAGCGATGTGGTGCTGCGCCCGCTGGCCCAGGTCGGCGCCCAGCCCAACCCGGGCATCAGCCTGTTCATGTGCTGGGCCCGCAGCAACCCTTCGCCTTTGCTTGAGCCCCTGCGGGCCTTGGTGCTGGCGCCACGCTGAAAAGTATCAAGACGCCACTTATTTAATATTTCCCGCAGCGGGCGCGGGTGGCCACTCTGTAGGCCGAACTTATGGGCGCGAAACCTGTGGGGCTCTGCCCGCGATGGGGCCGGTACAGCCACTCAATCTCCAGCGCCAGGGCCGCCGCTATCGCGGGCAAGCCCGCTCCCACAGGTTCGGTGTGCACAGTCAATTCCTTTGTCTTGCGGAAGCCCCCTATGCCTGCAGTGATCTACCTCTTTTCCCTCTGCACCTTCGCCTTCGGCCTGTCCGAGTTTGTATTGGCCGGGTTGGTGTCGGTGATGGCCGATGACCTGCACGCCCCGGTGGCCGAGGTCGGCTCAGCGATTGCCGCCTACGCCTTGGGCGCGGCCATTGGCGCACCGATCCTCACGGCGCTGGCCCATGCCTGGAGCGACAAGGCCCTGCTGCTGACCACCCTCGGCGTGCTGGCCCTGGGCAGCCTGGCGATTGGCGTCGCCCCGGACCTGCTCACCCTGCATGGCATCCGCTTTGTCATTGGCCTGGCCCACGGCGTGTTCATGGCCGTGGCCTCCAACGTGGCGGTCAAGTGCGTACCGGCGGATCAGTCCGGGCGGGCCTTGGCGCTGGTGTGGTTGGGCCTGACCCTGTCGGTGGCCCTCGGCGTGCCGCTGGGCACCTACCTGGGCAGCGTCTGGTCATGGCGGCTGGTGTTTGTCGCCATCGGCGCTTTGGGCTTGCTCAGCAGCCTGGGCCTGGTGTGGCTGATGCCTCGCGCGCCGGCCACGCCTGCGGGTGCCGGGGCGCTGGCCGGCCTACGCGCTGCGCTGCACCGGCAACTGCTGATGGCAGCGGCCCTGGCGATGCTGGTGAGTGTGGCGACGTTCGCCTTCTTTACCTTTGTCTCGCCGTACCTGCTGCACATCAGCGCCGTCAGCCACGCCACCCTGAGCCTGGCGATGCTGCTGTTTGGCGGCTGTTCGATTTTGGGCAATATGCTCGGTGGCCAGTGGGCCGACCGCTACTCGGTGACCCATTGCCTGTACCTGGCGCTGGGCGCCTTGGCCCTGGACATGGTGGGGCTGTACCTGTGGCGTGAGCAGCCCTGGGTGATGTTGCTGCTGGTGGGGCTGCTGGGGGTGTTGTTCTTCGCCATCGTCACCCTTTCCACCCTGCGTTTGCTGCGCCTGGCCAACCACTACATCCCGCGCTACAGCGCCGTGGCGGCGGGCCTGAACATCGCTTCGTTCAACCTGGGCACCGCCATTGGCGGTGCGGCCAGCGGCGTGCTGATCCACCTCGCGGGGCTGGCCTGGGTGCCGCTGCTCGGTGCGCTGGCAGCGTTGGCGGCCATGGCCCTGCTATGGGTGCAGGGCCGTTGGCTGGTGCCTCAGGAACATCCCGCCGTTGGCTGACTGACCCAGGCCCGCGCCGTGCGGGCGATGCGCGTGGCCAGTTGCTCGACCAGTTGCTGGTGGGCTAACACCAACGCCTCGATGCCCACCCCGGCGCTCTGGCGCAGGGTGCTGCTGCACGTCAGAGTGCGCCGCGGCTGGCCATCGCCGCGCAGGCTCAGGCTCCACACCACATCCACCAGGGCGTACTGCCCCGGCAACGAGTCGAAGCGGCGCACGTCGGTGCGCAGGGCCAGGCGTTCGCGCCCCGGGGCAATGGCCAGGCCCGCGAGGTCGCGGGTGCCGAGCTTGTTTTCCATCTGCAAGGCCAGGGCATCGTGCAGTTCATCGGCCAGGGGCGCGCTCCAGCGCTCGGTTTCAAGGATCGCCAAGGCCCCGCCGCCCTGGCGCACCACCACTTGCGGCTGGTCTACCTGCACGGGGATGCGCACGCTTTGCATCTCGAATTCAAAGCCCGGCGCCGGGGCCGCGACCGCGCCTTCATGGGCGGCGGGGATCAAGGTGTAGTAATGGGTCGGCGCCGAACTGCACGCACTCAGGGCCAGGGCGGCGGCCAGGGTCAAGGAACGGGTCATCATTGCGGGTCGCTCTGGCGGGAAGTCGAAGACGGCGCTTGATAAGCGTCGGGTTGGTTGTCCTTGAGGCGGCCCCGGATCAACGCCTCGGGGTGGCGGCCGAGGAAGTCGGTAAGCACCCGCACCGAACGGGCGGTGCGTTGCACTTCATCCATGGCCTGGCCCAGTTGCTGGCGTTGAGGCGAGTCCTCGGCAAAGCTGTCGTTGGCCGTGGCCACGGTCTTGCGCGTTTGCTCCAGGGTGTCACGCAGTTGCGGCAACACCTGGCCATTGACCTGTTTGAGGGTCTTTTGCATCTCGCCCAGGCTGCCGTTGAGGTTGCTGGCGATCTGCTCGATCGGCAGCTTGCTGATCTTGTCCACCACCGCTTGCAGTTGCTCCTGGAGCTTGTCGAGGCTGCCGGGCACCGTGGGGATCTCCACCGGCCGCGCGGCCAGGTCGAATTGCACCGGTTTGGCCTTGGGGTCGAAATCCAGGGCGATGTACAGCTGCCCGGTAATCAGGTTGCCGGTGCGGGCCTGGGCGCGCAGGCCGCGGGCCACCAGTTCGTCCATCAATTGCGAGGCCCGCGTCTCGTCGTCGGCGCCGCCGCGTTCAAGCATCTTGGCGTGGGCCTTGCCCAGGCGCGTGGGGTAGATCACCGCCCCGATGATAGTGGGGAAGGTTTTTTTCACTTCGTCGTAATCCAGGTCCACCGAGACCACGCGGCCCAGGTTGACCCCGTGGAACTCCACCGGGGCATTGACCACCAGCCCGCGCAATGGCTGGTCGAAGCGCATGCGGATGTAGCGCGGCTGGCCATCGGCCGGGGCCATGGCGCTTTGCTGGTCGTCGAACAGGGAAAACGCGGTATTTTCCGCCGCCACCTCCGGGTTGGGGCTGTACTTGGGCTCCACGAAGGCAATGCCGCCGGCGAGGATCGAGGACACCGATTCGGTGTTCACCTTCAAGCCATCGGCGGCCAGGCTGACGTCGATGCCGCTAGCGTTCCAGAACCGCGTGTCGCGGGTGACGAAGCGGTCGTTGGGGGCGTGGACGAAAATCTCCACGTCCACACCCTTACCGTCCTCAGACAACCGGTAGGCCACCACTTGCCCCACGGGGATACGCCGGTAATACACGCTGGAGCCAATGTCCAGCGAGCCCAGGTTGTCGGTGCGCAGGGTGAAGCGCTTGCCTTTCTCGCCGTAAGTGATGGCGGGCGGGGTTTCCAGGCCGACGAAGTCCTTGCGGGCCTTGCTCGATTCCCCGGCATCGGCGCCGATAAAGGCCCCGGACAGCAGCGTATCCACCCCGGAGATGCCATTGGCGCCGATGCGCGGGCGCACCACCCAAAAACGCGCATCGCGCGAGGCGAAGGACTTGGCCGAGGCGTCCAGCTCGATGCTCGCCTGCACATGGCTGCGGTCATCGGCCAGGGCGATGGCGGTGACTTTGCCGATCACCACGTTCTTGTACTTGACCTGGGTCTTGTTCGCCTCCAGGCCCTCGGCCGTGAGAAAGCTCACGGTGATCTGCGGCCCGGCGTTGCGCGCGTTGTGCACCACCATCGACAGGCCCACCAGGGCCGCGACAATGGGCACCAGCCACACCAGCGAAACGTTGAAACGCCGGCGCTTGACCGCCGGGCTGCCCGGCGCGGGCGGTGTATGGGTATCAGGCATCTTCAACCTCTGCGTCCCAGATCAATCGGGGATCGAAACTCATGGCGGCCAGCATCGTCAGCACCACCACCAGACCAAAAAACAAAATGCCGATCCTGGGCTCGATGGTGCTCAGGGACCGGAACTGCACCAACGCGGCAATCAACGCCACCACCAGCACGTCGAGCATCGACCAGTAGCCGATCACCTCGATCAGCCGATACAGCCGCGCCCGCTCGGCCATGGCCCAGCGGCTGCGGCGCTGGCAGGTCACCAGCAACAGGCCGAGCACGACGAACTTCATGCATGGCACCACCACGCTGGCGATAAAGATCAACGCGGCCAGGTCCCAGGCGCCTTCGTGCCAGAACTCCAGCACACCGCTGAAAATGGTGTTTTCACTGCCGCTGCCAAAAATATCGGTGAACATCACCGGCATCAGGTTGGCCGGGATGTAGCAGATCAGGCTGGCCAGCAACAGCGCCCAGGTACGGTTGAGGCTGTCGGGTTTGCGCCGGTGGACGATAGCGTCGCAACGCGGGCAGCGCAGTTGGCCGCTCAGGCAAGCCTGGCCGCAGGTGTGGCATAGCAACAGGCCCAGTTGCGAGGCGTAGGGCGGCAGGTTCACGGGATCACGCCCTCCAGGTCTTTCCACAAGCGCCGGATGCCTTTGCCGGAGATCAGGATAATCAGCACCGTGAGCATCGCCAGCGCCCACAGGCCCAGGCCGGGGTGCACGTCGAGCATGCCGGCCAACTTGACGATCGCCACGAGGATGCCCAGCAGGCACACCTCCAGCATGCTCCACGGCCGCAGGTGCTCCAGGGCGCGCATGCACGCCTTGAACCCCGGCGCGGCGCGGCCCACCAGCGCGTAGCTGAGCAGCCAGCACAGCAAGGCGATTTGCAGCATGGGCGCGAGGATGATGGTCAGCCCGGCCACGGCGGCGATAGGGCTGATATCGCCCTGGGCCAGGGCCTGCACCGATTGCCACAGGGTCGCCTGGTTGCTCAGGCCCTTGAGGCTGATGGTGATAACCGGGAACGCATTGGCGAGCACGAACAGCAGCGCCGCACCGATAGACAGCGCCAGCAGTTGCTGGATGCTCATCTGCCCGCCCCGCTCCAGGATTGCCGCGCACCGCACGCAACGGGCGATTTCGCCCTGGCCCAGGGGCACCGGGCTGTAGACCGAGTCACAGTGCTCGCAAATGATCCACTGGGGGTTGGACGTCATGGAGGGCAAAGGCCTGTGGTGAGGATGGCGAGGGTTTGGGCGGCGACAGAGTCAATCATAGACACAAACTCGGTGGGAGCGGGCGCTGCCCGCGATGGCGATCTTGGGGCCGCCATCGCGGGCAGCGCCCGCTCCCACAGGGGGGTTGGCGGTGTAAGAGGTATCACGCCAACAGGTCCAGCGCCACGCGGCCCTCCTGCCCAACCGTGGGAAAGACACAACGGTAGTTCCATTTCTGCATCAGCGCCGGCACGTTCCAGCACAGGGTCTGGGGTTGGCGGAAGTTGAACACCAGGGTCTTGGGCCGCTGGGGGTCGGCCTTGAGGATGCGGGCGATCAGTTGCGGGTCCGGGTGGCCGTGGCGCGAGCCGTCGGTGGAGAAGGCAAAGCAGGTGCAGTCGATGATGCCCAGCAGCCCTGGCGAGGTGTTGCCCTGGCTGCCGTGGTGGGCGACTTTCAGGCACGCCAACCGGTAGCGCTGGGTTTCACTGGCGCCGAGGCGGCGCAGGGACGCCTCGACGATATCGGAGTAAGCATCCGCGGCCATCAGCACCCGCGCGCCGTTGTATTGGGCGATGAAGGCGATGCTGGAACCATTGGGCTTTGTCTGATCGGGTTTGAAGTCCATCGCCGCCAAGGCTTCCACGTCCAACCCGCCCAGGTGCACATGGCCGTCAGCGGGCGGTGGCGGCGGCGCCACCAGATCTTCCAGGCGCAGGCCGGCGCGGATGAGTTCCTTGAGCCACACCGGCAACAGGTTGGCCAGGCTCTGGTCCGTGGGCGAGAGCAAGGTCAGTTGCAGGCCACCGGCAAACGTCAGCGGCGCCGCGCCTTCGGGGCTGTCCACCGAAACCACGCGGCTGGCAAAGCGGCTGTTGAGCGGCCAACCACTGGCGGCCAGGCCCTCGCTGACCTTTTCCGCCTGTTTGGAACCCAGCGGCACCCGTTGCTCCGGCGCCAGGCGTGCATTGGCCGCCAGCAATTGGGCGCGGGCGTTGAACCACACCTCGCGGGCCTTGAACGGCAGGTCCGGGGCCTTGAACAGGCTCACGGCGCCTTCGATGTGGTCGGCGTCGATGTGGCTCAACGCGAACAGCTCGACCTCCCCCAGGCCTTGCAGCAATGGCTTGAGGGGCTTGTAGTCGCCGCCACGGCCCAGATCCACCAGGGCATGGCGCAGGGCCGGGGCCTTGCCCCAGGTGAGGATCAAGGCATCGCCTTCGGACGCCGGGTGCAAGGTCAGGGTGAAAGTGGCCATGGGCTCAGGCTCCAGCGTTGCGCAAACGGATTACGGTAAAGGTGCGGGCGGGGTCGACGCGGATCGACAGTTCCCGGGCGATGCGGCGTTTTTCCAGGAGTTCGGCGCTGTTGCCGGGCACGCTTTCCAGGCCCTGGGCCAGCCAGTCCAGCGACAGCGAGTAATAGGGCACGCCACGGCGGTAGCCTTCGAGGAACCAGGCGCCGGCTTCGTCGATCTGTGCCTGGCTGCGGGCACGGCTCATCAGGCGCCGGCCAAGGATGATCGGCCCGTCGGGCAACCCGGGGAACCACTGGCACAGGTTGCGCAGCCAGGGGTCCCAGTGCTCCTCCACCTTCGGGCTGGCAGCCCCCACCGCCACCAGCGCCCCGGCGGTGGCGGCCACATTGTTGAGGACTTTGTTGCGGATGGCGCCCAGGACGTCCTCGGCCAGGCCTTCGTCGAGGAGTTTTTCGCCCTCGACAAAGTTGCGGGCGGCCACACAGCCCAGCAGCTTGCTCCAGCGCCGGTCGTCGATATGCACCCGGGTCATCGCTTCGTAACGGGCCGCGCCCAGGTCGATGCGCACCTCGGCGCACCAGCGGCTGTCGCCCAAGGGGCCAATGTGCTGGCGGGCGGGCACGGCGGCGTATTCCTCATAGCCGTCGGCGTGGCGAACCTTAATGAACACCGGCGTGCCCGGGGCCACGCTGCTGTCGAAGTCCCCCAGTTGGTTCTCGCCCAAGGCGACCGTGTTCGAGCGCTCGCGACCAATGTCGAAGGCTGGCGTGGCATGGCCATTGGCGGGGCGAGCCTCGTCAAGGCCCATGGACAGCGCGCCCACCACCCGCACGGTGGCGCTCAACGACGGCGGTGGCTTGCCCGCGCCGGCCCGGGGCCGAATGACCGTGCCGAATTTCAGCGCCTGGAACAGGTCATCGCGCGTTGGCGTCCATTTTTGTAGGCCCAGCATGGGCGGCCGTTGCTTGTCTTCCCGTGGCGGTGAGACCTGCAAAAACAGCACCGGCGCCCGAACCCTGGCGGTGTTGCTGCCCAGGGACTCGCCATCGTGCTCGGCACTGACACGAACATCGGCTTGGTCCTTATAACGCGCCAGGTAGAACGGCCCGGCCCCGCCCTGGTGGGCAATGGTGCCCTGGGCCACGCCATCGACCGTCACGGTGAGGGTGCTGTCGGGCCACAGGCTGGGGTCGTACAGGCTGATGTACACCGGCACATCGCTGCTTTCCCCGGGCAAAGTGATATCGAAACTGCCGCTGATCCGCCCCGCCGGCAGTTGCACGCTCTCGTCGGGGCGCCGGTACAGGTCGAGGATGCGGGTCACCCGGTCCACCAGGGTGCCGGGGCGCACCGGCCAACCTTCGGCGCTGACGTCGCTGGCCACGCCGTTGAGGGCATCGAGCAGGGCCAGGTTGAACAGCGTCGGCCCCGCCGCCAGCCCCGTGGCGACCTGGCCCAGGGTGGTGGAGCAAATGCCCCATTGGTTGCGCGGCTGGCCGTGGTCCTTGGGGTCGCGCGGCAAGACCACCAACGGCGTGCCGAACATTTCCTCAGCCGCCAGTTTCACGTCCGTGGCGTTGCGGCAGCAGTCGATCAGCAGCAACTGACGGGTGGCCCAGGCGTTCTCCAGGGTGCCGAACAACTGCTCGACATTGACCAGGCCAAAGGTGGCGTTTTGCGGCGCACTGCCGAAATCCTCCAACAGGAACGCGGTGCGCCCGTTCAGGCTCTGGCCATGGCTGGCCACATAGAGGATCGCCAGGTTGTCCGGGTGGCCGTGCAGGCGCTTGAGCCATTTACCCAGGGCTGCTTTGACTCTGGCACTGGTGGCCCGTGGCACCTCGCCACCGCCGTAGGTGGCCAGGGGTGCTTGGGAGGGTTGGGTGGTTTCCGAGAGCAACAGCGCCACGCTGCCCAGAGGCTGCCCAGCGTTGCTGAAACGCGCCTTGCCCGGGGCCAGGAACCAGTCGGCCAGGTGACGCGCCGACAGGGTGGCGGTGGTCAGGTTGAGCGGAAAATTGGCCGAGCGCAATGCCGCCACGCCCACCACCAGCACATGGGTGGCCGGGGCCTTCGCCAGTGCCGGGTCGTGATAGACCAGGCCTTCGCCGAGACGACGCGGGTCGTCGCCCGCCAGGAAGCAACTTGCGTGTGGCATGTACCCCATCCCTGAGACTGATGCAGGAAAAAAGTGGCGAAACGCCTTGGACGGGCAAACCTACACCGCCTATCGGCTTTTTTCGACGCTCGATGTACGAAATTTCTATCGACCCCCTATCCGACCACGTCAACCGCCCACCAATCGGGTAGCAACTGGCGCACCCGGGGTTCGGCAAAACGGTCGTCGATCAACATCACCATGCCTTGGTCCTCGGGCGTGCGGATCACCCGCCCGGCGGCCTGCACCACTTTTTGCAGGCCGGGATAGAGGTAAGTGTAGTCATAGCCGTTACCGAATATTGCCGTCATCCGCTGGCGCAACTGTTCGTTGACCGGGTTGACCTGGGCCAGCCCCAACGTGGCGATAAAGGCGCCGATCAACCGCGCGCCCGGCAGGTCGATGCCCTCGCCGAACGCCCCACCCAACACGGCGAAGCCCACGCCTTGGCTGCTGGCGGTGAACTGCTGCAAAAAAACCTGGCGCTGGCCCTCGTCCATGCCCCGCGATTGCGGCCACAACGGGATGTGGGGGTAGCGCTCGGCCAGTAGCTGGGCCACCTGTTGCAAGTAATCGAAGCTGCTGAAAAACGCCAGGTAGTTGCCCGGGCGCTGGCCAAAGCGTTCGGCGATCAATTCGACAATCGGCCCCAGGGACTGCTGGCGGTGGGTATAGCGGGTGGAAATACGGCGGATGACCTGCACCTGCAACTGCTCGGCCTTGAACGGCGATTCGACGTCGATCCACACCGTGTCGGCGGGCAGGCCCAGCAGGTCAGCGTAATAGCGCCGAGGGTTGAGGGTGGCGGAAAACAGCACGCAACTGCGCGCCGCTTTCAGCCGCGGGCCGATGAACCCGGCCGGCACCACGTTGCGCAGGCACAGGCGCGACAGGCTCTTCTTGGCGCTGAGGTCGCGCTTGCTGATGTCGAACAGAAACTGGCCGTCGAACAGCTCACCCACGCGGATAAATTGCAGCGCCTCGAAATAGAGCCCTTGCAGGGCGCTGTCCAGGCCCTGGGGGTGGTCGTTCTGGTAGTCGCCGATGGCCGTCACGCAAGTGCCCAGCGCCGCCAGCAGTTTGCCCGGCGCCTCGGGGTAGGCCTGGTACGGCGCGATTTGCGCCTTGTGCAGGGCGTTCCATTCCCGGTTCAGCCGCTGCAAAGGCTTTTTCAGCACCTGGGGGGCGCTGCGCCGCACCTGGTCGAGGCTCGATTGATCGAGGCTCGCGCTGTACATCTGCCGCGCCCGCTCCACCAGGTTATGGGCCTCGTCCACCAGCACCGCGACGCGCCATTGGTTGAGCTGGGCCAGGCCGAACAACAGGGCACTGAAATCGAAGTAGTAGTTGTAGTCCGCCACCACCAGGTCGGCCCAACGCGCCATTTCCTGGCTCAGGTAATAGGGGCAGACCTCATGCGCCAAGGCGATGGCCCGCAACCCCGGCTGATCCCAGCAACCGCTGGCGGTGGCCGCTTGCCGGGCGGCGGGCAGCCGATCGTAGAAGCCCCGGGCCAGGGGGCAGGACTGGCCGTGGCAGGCTTTATCCGGGTGCTCACAGGCCTTGTCCCGGGCTACCAGCTCCAGCACCCGCAGCGGCAACGCCGGGTGGCTGTGGCGCAGCACCTGCGTTGCGTCCAGGGCCAGGGCCCGGCCCGGGGTCTTGGCAGTGAGGAACAGCACCTTGTCCAGGCGCTGCGGCGCCAGGGCCTTGAGCATCGGGAACAGCGTGCCCAGGGTCTTGCCAATGCCCGTGGTGGCCTGGGCCATCAGGCAGCGCCCGGTGCTGACAGCCTTGAACACCGACTCGGCGAGGTGGCGCTGGCCGGGGCGGAAATCGCCATGGGGGAAGCGTAAGTGGGCGGCTTCGCGGTCACGGGCGGCGCGGTGGTCGCTTTCCTGGGCGGCCCAGTGCAGGAACACCGCGCACTGGCGGTTGAAGAATGCCTCCAGGGCCTGGGCCGTCCAGTGTTCGCTCAAGCAGGTTTCCCGCTCGTTGGTGACATCGAAGTACACCAGGGCCAGGTGCAGGTCGGGCAATTGCAGCTGCTGGCACATCAACCAGCCATACACCCGGGCCTGGGCCCAGTGCAATTGCCGATGGTTGTCGGGCATGGCCGCCAGGTCGCCGCGGTAGGTTTTCACCTCTTCGAGGCGGTTTTGCTGCGGGTCGTAGCCATCCGCCCGGCCCCGCACCCGCAGGCCTTGGTACTGGCCCTCCAAAGCAATTTCGCTTTGATAGCCCGGTGCCCGCCGCGAGGCCACCGTGCGGTGCCCGGCCATGCCTTCCAGGGCCGTGGGCGATGGCGTGAAGCGCAGGTCGAGGTCGCCGCACTTGGCGGTGAATTCACACAGGGCGCGCACCGCCACGCTGTAGTTCATGGCGCCCCCGGCGCCCATTGCACGTAGCACACCGCCACGGGCATGGCGTGTTCTTCGCAGAACGCCAGCCAGCGCAGCTGGTTGTCTTGCAGGCGATCGCCGGGGCCTTTGACTTCGATCATGCGATAGGTTTTTTGCGCGGGGAAAAACTGGATCAGGTCCGGCATACCGGCGCGGTTGGCGCGGATATCCAGCAGCAGGCGATTGAACCACAGCTTCAGGTGCTCAGCCGGCAGGCACGCCAAGGCCTGCTCCAGCAGCGCTTCGCTGAGCGCGCCCCAGAACACGAACGGCGACTGGATGCCGAATTTCTGCCGGTAGCGTTCACCGATAGTGGCCAGGTAGCGGCCATCGTCCAGCTCCGCCAGGCAGGCGCGCAGCAACTCACTGCGCCGCTCATGGAAGTCTTCGCTGAGCAGGTCTGCCGGGCCGCGCTGGAACGGGTGGAAGAACGCCCCCGGCACCGGGGCGAAAATCGCCGGCCAGCACAGCAGGCCGAACAGCGAGTTGATAAGGCTGTTTTCCACGTAATGCACGGGTGCGGCGGCAGCGTCCAGGTGAGCCTGCACGCAGAACTCCACCGCCAGCCCCGCTTCGCTCCTGGGCAGGCACAGGTCCAGGCGTTCGGCCGCCTGGGTTTTGCGCCGCGGCTGGGGCGGGCCGCCCAGTTTGCGCCGCAGGCGCGGCAAGGTGCGCAGCAATTGCTGCTGTTCGGCGCCGCTGTGGGGTTGGGCGGCGATGGCTTCGGCCAGGGCCAACGCGGCGCCTGGTTCGCCACCGCGCTCTAGCACGCGGATCAAGCGCAGCCGCGCCCCAGGGTAACTGCTGGCGCGGTACAGCGCCTCGGCGGCGGGCCAGTCGGCCAGGCGCTCGCAGTGCTGGCCGACCTGGAACAGCAACTTGGCCTGGCGCCGTTGCAGCCAGGGGTTGGCGGTGTGCAAGCGGTTGATCCCTTCGATCACTTCCGCCAGGCAGGCGCCCTCTTCAAAGCGGCGCTGGTGCTCGTACAGGTGCAGGTAGCCGTCAACGTCTTCACGGCAGCGCAAACCCCGGGATTCGCTGCAAAATTCGACCTTTTCGTAGACAAACACCCCAAGGTCGGCCAACACGAACTCGGACCAGTCCTGGTGCAGGTTGCCGAAGAACATCAGCCGCAGGCGATCGCACAGCGCCATGATGGTCAGGCCAAACAACCGGTCCTGCACCTGCGGGGCCCATTGGCCGAAGGTTTGTGCGGTGTGGAAGCTAGCTTCCAGGTCTGCCAGCCATTGGCTTTTTTTGCCCTTGGGCCGGGGGATGGCCTCCTTGAAGCACTGGAGGATCTCGGGTTTGAGCAATACCTCGAACAGCTCGGCCAGGCTCAGCGGCACCTGTTCATCGACCCAACCCAGGGCCAGCAAGGGCGCCACGGCTGTGGCGGTGTCGCCGATTTCGCTGTAGCTGAGCTTGCTGGCACGAAAGTGCACGCCCTTGCGCATCACCATGCGCACCAGCAACCCCTGGGCCGGTTGAGGCAATTGCTGGAAGTCGGCGATGAATTGCCGCTCGGCTTCGCTGAGCACGTCGCCATAGCGCTGCTCCAGCCAGGCCAGCACTTGCAGGAAGTTGTGCAGGTAATAGAACGGATGGTCGAGAGGGTTGGACATCACGGATCGAAAGCGCCACGGGTCGAATACTGGTTATACATACAGATAGCAGTTTGTCGCCGTACCTGGCAAACCCAAATGGATGGACGGCTTCACAGTTTTCCCTCGCCGCCGCGAACTTTCTGACACTTTTCAGGACAAAGTGCCATCAATGCTCAATGGTTTTTCCACATGCACGAGGCATATCCATGAAGATCAAGACCCTGGCCCTGGCTGTTCTCGCCACGGCGGCGCTGGCCGGTTGTGCGTCGCCGACGGTGGTCACCCTGCAGAACGGCACCCAGTACCTGACCCGGGATGTACCGGACACCAAGACCGCCGACGGTTTCTATGAGTTCGAGGATATTTCCGGGCGCAAAGTGCGGGTCAAGGCCGACGAAGTGGCCACCGTGCGCAAGGCTGATTGACAGCACCCACGGGGTGCTCCATTTGAACGGTCGAACGTGACATTCCCAAGGCTGGAAACCTTATTCCAGCCACCTGCCTGACAAATACATGACACGCGTCATACTTTTGCCAGGCAATTGCTAAAGGGTTTAAAAAAACCGATTAAATAGCGGCAATCTGATGCTAGGGTTAGCACTCAACGGGCACGGCCAAGCAGGCCCTGTCGTTCCTACCGCGAGCTAAAGGAAGCGCTCAATGACACAGGTGGGCACCCCATGAACAAGACGTTTTCCAACAAGGTGACCTTTCCCAACGCTTGCCAGCTGATGCGATGGCATTTTCACCCCGTGGGTTTCGAAGCCAGCATGGACGCACCCGGCAGCCTGATTGCGCGGTTGTTCGACCGCCAGAGCGGCGAAACCATGATCGCCATTGCCGGCATCCCCTGCGCGACGGTGATGAACGCCACCGATGTGGAACGGATCATCGAAGCCATCGAGGCTGAGCTTGAGTGCTTTGTACCTCCATCGAGCCTTAAGAGTTTTGGCTAAGCCACTGATTTAAAACAATACTTATCACATTGCAGGACGGCGTCGTTGTGGGGGCGGGCTCGCCCGCGATGGGCTTTCCGGTCGATAGGTATGTCGAATCAGACATCGCCATCGCGGGCAAGCCCGCTCCCACAGGGTGAGCTATCAGCCTGCCCCATCAGCCCTTTGCACCCCGCAGGTCATTGAAGAACGGCTTATCCCCCGCCACCCGGTCCGAGGCCTTGGGCTGGTGAGCAGCTCGCCCGTCAGGCCCATCGACATACCAGTAGCAGTGCTTCACCGCCCGGGTAATGCCCACGTAGGCCAGGCGCAGGGTTTCGTCCTGCTGGGCGCTGTCATAGGGCTCGGCGTCGCCGTCACGGCCCAGGCCGGCCAAGGGGTACACCTGGTTCTTGTAGGGCGAACGGGTCAAGTGCTGGCAATCGCCCAGCAGAAAAACCGCATCCGCCTGTAGGCCCTTGGCGCTGTGATAGGTCAGCTGTTTAAGGCGGCGCTGCTCGGGAGGCAAGCTAGAATCCACATTAACTACAGACTGAATATGCTCTTCAATCAATAGCTTATCGCTCACTCCTCGATACAACATCAAGATCGAATCGCCTTGGCGATAATGCTCGATCAAACGCTGGGCCAGGGCCGGGCCATCGCGCTCCAGCACGGTGACCGGCACCAAGGCCTTGGGTTCGCCGCAAGCCTTGGCCTTTTTCCCAGGGATGGTCGCAGCCGCTCGTACGATGTGCTCTGCCGCATCGATGATGTGCTGGTGGCTGCGGTAGTTGTCGCTGAGCATCACCCGGGTGGTAGCAGGCGACGGGAACTCTTTGTTGAACGCCATGAAGTACTGGGGCGAACTGCCGCGCCAACCATAGATCGACTGCCAGTCGTCCCCCACGCACAGCAGCGACGAACGTTGTGCGCCGCGCCCCACGTGCATGGCCGGGCCGCGGCTGCGGATTTCCCGCAGGCTGGCCCGCAGCCACGAGACGATCTGCGGCGAGACGTCCTGGAATTCGTCGATCATCAGGTGCGACAACGGCCGCAGGGTGGCGTCGCCGAGCAGTTTGAAGTTCTGCGGCGAATGTTCGCTAAACAGCGCGAACATGCGGTTATAGGACATGATCGGCGGCGACTGGTCGAGTAAGTGGTCTTCCAGGGCCCGCCAGTACAGGCTCAGGGCCTCGAAGAAGAAACGGTCCGGGTCGTCCTGGGCGAAGCGCATGCGGCCCACGGCCATGGGCACGTCCAGCCCCAGGTTTTCGATAAAACTGGCGGCGGCTACGAAGCAGTCGAGCAAAGGCGCGGAACTGAGCTCACCCTTGACCTTGTAGTCGAAACCCGGCCCGGCGCTGGCATCACCGCCCAGGGTGGCTAAGACACGTTTTCCTGATTGGTAGTTATCCAACCAAATCAAAGGTTTATCGCAGAAAGCTTGAAACAGGGTGCGTTTAACCGCCCACTCCGCGCGCACCGACAGACGGGCGCCGGGGCGCGTCAGTTGGGCGCTTTCCCCCGGATCGAAGCCGAGCATCACCCAGGCCTCCAACTCGCGGCAGTAGCCGTGGCAATGAAAAGTAGCGCCGTTGATCTGGAAGGTTTGGCGCTTGGCTTCGATGCCCTTGATCGGCCAGGCCTTGGCCTGGCGCCAGAGGTTTTCCACGCTGTCACACAGCTCCACATCGCGCTGGGCCGCCAGTTCGGTCACCGCCACGCGTTTTTGCACGTCCGGGTGGTCACGCTCCAGTTCCTTGAGCTGCAAGGCGTGGCGCGACAGCGGCTTGATGAGGTCGCGAAAACGCGCCTCGCTCTGGAACAGGCGATGGTAGGCGCCATTGAGGTACTGGCGCTGGGTGTCGTTGAGGCGCAGGTCGAACGGGTTGCTGTCGGCCTCCTCCTCGCCGCCGCGGGCGTTGAGGTTCTCGAACGCCTGCAAGCGCTCGAACCCCGGCAGGCTGCGCACCATGGGCAGGATGCGCGAGTGAAAGGTGCGCACCAGGTCGCGCCCCTGGGCCGGGCTCAGGGCCAGGCCCCAGAGGGCGAAGGTGGCCATCAGTTTGCGAATGAAGTCCTTGCGCGACTCACGGGTGAAGGTCACCACGGTCAGAGAATCGAGCTCGAAACCCAGGTAGTGGTGCAGCACCAGCACCCGCAGCACCAGAGACGTTGATTTGCCCGCCCCCGCGCCGGCCACTACCGAGGTGGACGGCGTGTCGCTGAAGATCATTTTCCACTGCGCGGCGCTGGGCTGGCTGTGCTCGGGCAACCGCCGCGCCACATCGGCCTTGATGCGTTTTTTCAGCTCCGCCCCCAGGGGCAGGCGCCAGTCGTCGAACAGGTGATCGTCCACGCCAGGAGCCGGGTGCTCTGTGCAGCGCGAATCGCGGATCAACAACACCTGGCGCCCCGCTTCCAGCCCTTCCTGGTGCCCCTCGCGGTAACCGTATTCCACGCCTGCGCTGTGGCCGCTGCGAAAGCCGTCCGCCTGGCCGTGCAGCCACGAAGCGCGGTGCTGGGCGTGCAAGCGGCTCAGGCCATGGCCAAAAAACCGCGCCATCAGGCGTTTGAACAGGGGCATTTGCGCCAGGGGCACGAGTTCGGGAGGAAGTTGGGGGTTGTGCTGCGACACGCTGACTCCTGGGTGTGAGGCGGTGGGGCGCTATGGTCGCGCCATTCGCTGGTGAGTTCTAGTCAAATGCTTGTGGTTCATTGGCTTAGGCGATTCATTGAAGGTGGCGACTGAGTGTTTGGCCAAAAAAAACATCGACAAACCAGATTGATTCAGCGGATTTTTTGCGCTTTTTATCGATGCTTGGCTGATGGAAGATGCCTCCCATCAACCGCGGACAGCCCTTTGGCACGCCGCTACAGGAGACGCTCATGCTGCAACTTCGACCCTTCACTTCCCTGGGCGGCGCCCACCACGGCTGGTTGGATGCCCATCATCACTTTTCGTTCGCCGAGTACTACGACCCCCAACGCATGAACTGGGGCAACCTGCGGGTGTGGAACGACGACGTGATCGCCCCTGGTAGCGGCTTCCCGACCCACCCCCACCGGGACATGGAAATCATCACCTATGTGCGTGAAGGCGCCATCAGCCACGCCGACAACCTGGGTAACAAGGGCCGCACCGAGGCTGGTGATGTGCAGGTGATGAGCGCCGGCACTGGCATCGCCCACAGCGAATACAACCTGGAAACCACGCCCACGCGGATTTTCCAGATCTGGATTGTGCCCAGCGAAGCCGGCTCGCCGCCGTCGTGGGGCGCCAAGCCTTTCCCCAAAGGCTTGCGCGAAGGGTTTGTGACCCTGGCCAGCGGCAAGGACGGCGATGACCAGAGCCTGCGCATCCGTGCCGACGCACGGCTGGTGGCCGCCAACCTCAAGGCCGGGGAAAGCGCCGAGTACAGCCTCGACGCCGGGCGCCGGGCGTACCTGGTGCCCGCCACCGGGGTAATCGAGGTCAATGGGTTACGGGCTCAAGCCCGGGATGGGGTGGCGATCGAAGACGAGCGGGTGTTGCGCGTCACCGCGCTGCAAGACAGCGAGGTCGTACTGGTCGACCTCGCCTAGCCACCGTTGTTGTAGCAAGCGGGCTTGCCCGCGCGGGGGCGCAAAGCGCCCCTCGCGTGTAGCACCTGGCCGGTTTTTTACGGCCGCTGTGCGCCCGAGCGCAAGCATGCAGAGGTGCCCTGCCCCTACGCGCTGATCGCGCCATCGACCAGGGCCTGGGCTTCTTGCACCAGTTGCTGGAGGTGGGCGTCGCCGAGGAAGCTTTCGGCGTAGATCTTGTAGATGTCTTCGGTGCCCGAGGGGCGTGCGGCAAACCAGCCGTTTTCGGTCATCACCTTCAAACCGCCAATGGCCTGATCGTTGCCCGGGGCGTGGCTGAGGATGCTTTGAATCGGCTCCCCCGCCAGTTCGGTGGACGTGACCTGCTGCGGCGACAGCTTGCCCAGCAGGGCTTTTTGCTGCGGGTTGGCCTTGGCATCGACGCGCACGGCGAAGGGCTCGCCCAACTCGTCGGTGAGGGCGCGGTAGGCCTGGCTCGGGTCGCGGCCGGTGCGGGCGGTCATTTCGGCGGCCAACAGGGCCGGGATCAAGCCATCCTTGTCGGTGCTCCAGACCCCGCCATCACGGCGCAGGAACGAGGCGCCGGCGCTTTCTTCGCCGCCAAAGCCCAGGGAGCCGTCGAACAGGCCTTCGGCAAACCACTTGAACCCCACCGGCACTTCGTAGAGGCGACGCCCCAGGCGCCGAGCCACGCGGTCGATCAAGCCGCTGCTGACCACGGTCTTGCCCACGGCCGCATCGGCGCGCCAATGCGGGCGGTTCTGGAACAGGTAGTCGATGGACACCGCCAGGTAGTTATTGGGGGCCAAGAGGCCACCACTGGGAGTGACGATGCCGTGGCGGTCGTGGTCCGGGTCACAGGCGAACGCCACGTCGTAGCGGTCCTTGAGGCCGATCAGGCCCTGCATGGCATGGCTGGAGGACGGGTCCATGCGGATCTGCCCGTCCCAGTCCACGCACATGAAGCGGAACGTCGGGTCGACGCTGGTGTTGACCACGTCCAGGTCCAGGCGATAGTGCTCGGCAATCGCCGACCAGTAGCGCACCCCGGCGCCGCCCAGCGGATCGACGCCCAGACGCAGGCCGGCGTTGCGGATGGCCTCCAGGTCGATGACGTTGGCCAGGTCTGCCACGTAGGTGTTGAGGTAGTCGTGGCGGTGCGTGGTGTCGGCCTTGAGGGCCTGGGCGTAGCTGATGCGCTTGACCCCGGCCAGCCGCGCGGCCAGCAGTTCGTTGGCCTTGGCCTCGATCCACTTGGTGATATGGGTGTCGGCCGGGCCGCCGTTGGTGGGGTTGTACTTGTAGCCACCGCTCTGCGGCGGGTTGTGGGACGGCGTGATGACGATGCCATCGGCCAGGCCCGAGACGCGGCCACGGTTGTAGCACAGGATGGCGTGGGAGACGGCCGGTGTGGGCGTGTACTCGTCGCCCTCGGCGATCATCACCGTGACGCCGTTGGCAGCGAACACTTCCAGGGCACTGGTGCCGGCCGGCGTGGACAAGGCGTGGGTGTCGATGCCGACGAACAGCGGCCCGTCGATGCCTTGGGCCTGGCGGTACAGGCAGATCGCCTGGCTGATGGCCAGCACATGCCATTCGTTGAAGCTCAGTTCAAAGGAGGTGCCGCGATGGCCGGAGGTGCCAAAGGCCACGCGTTGGGTTGGCACACTGGCATCCGGTTGGCCGGTGTAATAAGCCGTCACCAGTCGCGGGATATCGACCAACAAATGTGCTGGTGCCGGTTTGCCCGCCAAAGGACTGACTGTCATGCAAAACCTCGGGAAAAGGAGAGATCGGGGGAAAGTCGTGCAGTTTACTGGCACTTTGACCACCCGGCGACCGTATCTATCCCCTGCCCTGCAAGTTGTTTTGCCGCACCCGGCGGTTCAGTCCAGCCATTCCAGGCGCAGGGCGTCGGCCAGGCTGCCCAACGCCGCTTCCAAGTTGTGGGGGCCGCTGTAGGTGTGGCTCAGGCGCAAGCTCTGGGTGTGGAAACCGCAGATGCTGAACAACTCCCCCGGCGCCACGACAATGCGCTGTTTGAGGAGGCGCTGGAACACCCGGCGCACGTCCACCGGGCGCACCGAGCGCACCCACAGCGTGGCGCCACCGGCCGGCAGCGACCATTGCAGCGAATCGGCGAAGCGCTCTTGCAGCAGTTGCACCATTTGCTGCATACGTTCCTTGAGCATGCGCCGCAGGATCGACAGGTGCTGGTCGAGGCGGCCATTGGCGTACAGGCGGGCGATCGCCTTTTGGCGGATCGGCGACAGGCGAAAGGCCCGCAACAGGAAGTGGCGCTGCAGCTCGACGCTCAACTGGCGCGACAGCAGGTAGCCGTAAGGCGCCTCCGGGCCGATGGTTTTCTCGAAAGTGGAGAACACGATCAGGCGATCGGCGCTGACCAGGTCGCGCAGGCGCCACTGCGCCGGCTGGAAGGCCAGTTCGCCGTAGGTGTCGTTTTCCAGCACCCAGCAGCCACTGACCTCCAGCAGGTGGGCCAGGCGCCGCCGCTCGTTGACCGGCATGCGGGCGCCGGTGGGCATGTTGATGTCCGAGGACAAGAGCACCAGGCGTACGTCCTGGATGTCGAACAGGTGCACCAGGTTCGCCAGGTCGAGGCAGCCGTCGTCCTTGAGGGGCAATTCGATCACCTGCACCCCGGCGCTTTGCAGCAGGCGCAGGATCGCCCAGTCACAGGGCGACTCCACCAACACGGTGGCGCCCTTGAGGGCCAGCACGTTGATAAGGATTTCCAGTACCCCGCGCAGGTCCGCGCCGATGTAGACGTCGTCGGCGTGCCAGCAACGCAGGGGCGATGTGGTGTAACGCGCCGCCAGGGCGGTGCGCAGTTCCAGTTCGCCGCACGGTTGGGACAGGCTTTGCGACTGGCGCGGGTATTGGCGCACCAGTTCGCGCTCGAGCAGCAGCAAGGGGCTGTCCAGCGATTGCAGCAGGGCCGGTTCGTCGTTGCACAGCACCAGCATGTCGGGGCGGCGTGTGCTGACGTAGAGAATTTCCAATAAGTCGGCGCCGCTGCTGTAGGCGCTGTAGGTGGAGACGGGGAGCGCGTAATAGCCGGACTTGGCCACCGAATACACCCGCCCTTCCTTTTCCAATAGCGAATAGGCGTACTGGATCGTTGAGATCGAGACATTCAGGCGATCAGCCAAATGGCGCAGGGAAGGCAACTTGACCCGCGCATCGGTGCCAACTTCGCTGATGAGGTTGGTCAGGTAACGGTAGACCGCCTGATAGGCGAAGTCCGTCTGGCGCACGCCTCTCATGGGCAACCACCGCCAGCCCAGGGAGCACAGGTGCAAAACCATCCCTGACGAAGCCGGGCCGGTTTGCAGGCATTACACATGGGTTTCAACGCCCGATCGGCTCTTCAAGCGCCACGTCGCTACGCTCACCCAGGTGCCGGGCCACGCCAGTTTCCGGCAGCGGCGGGAGGTTGCTGTCGTGGGCAGGCAAGGTGTACAGCTTGCCCAACAACGGCAGTGGCAAACCGCTGACGTCTCCCAGCCACTGGACCACTTGGTCCATCGCCGGCTCGCCGCGCAACGCCTTATGCACCTCTGCCAGGCCCACCAACATCTGCGGGTGGCAGGCGCGCATGAACCGCTCCAGGCCCGCCGCGCCATTGACGAACGGCGCGAACAGCAGGCACACCAGTTGCACCTCGCTCAAGCCCAGGCTTTGGCTGAGTAGCAGGTCGGCCTGCAAGCGCCGATCTTCGATGCGCTCGGGAGTGCTGTAGTCGCTCAAGGTCAACTGGATCAGGTTCTCGCAGAGGTTTTTCTTGCGCATCAGCACCGTGGTCAACTGCAGGTACTGGCGCACCCCTTCTTCATAGCTCAAGCCATTGACGTAGCGCGCCTGCAAGCCATAGGCATGGGTCATCAACAGCGGGCTGGCGTAGAGGTTTTCGCAGGGGGTGTCCCAGTGCATGCCGAGGAACTCGCATAGCAGGGATTCACGCGCCCCTTCGCTCTCGCTGACCAAGTCGTGCAGGCCCAGGTAGGACACCGGGCGGCGTACCTCGAAGTGCCCAGGGGCGTGGTCGCAGGTTTCGCTCAGTTGTGGGCAGAGCTGGCGATAGTAGTCCTGGCCAAAGTCATTCAGGACCCGGAACAGGTCACCGAAGTCCAGCACTGCGCGGCTCTCGCCGCGCTGGCCAAGCTGTCGCGCCGCCACCACAAAGGCTTGCAAGTACTGGCGCTGCTCACGGGGGCTGTGGCTGCTGACCAGGGTATCGACGGCCTTGTTCCAGTACGCCACTTTGCCCAGAAAATTACCCGAGGCCAGGCGATGGCTGTCCCCCATTTCCAAGTGCCGGTCACTGGCTGCCAGGTGGCCGCTCATCAATACATTGCGCCGGTACAACTCACGGCCTTGGGGCGACAGCGGGGCCTGATGGTTGAACGCCAGTACCTCGGCGCCATCAAGCATCAGCACTTCCACCCGCGGATCGTCGTAGACGAACAATGCGCTGAAGCTGCGATGGATATTGTTCAGCGTCGCCTGCTCCTGGCCGGGATGACGCAGGGTGGCCACCCGCAGGTTGAAGGTCGCGGGCGCGCGCCCGGCGATGCTCAACTGGGCGGCCCGCAGGAAGGCCAGGGTGTAGCTGCTTTCGCGGGTGCCGGAGTGGGTCACCAGCACCTTGTGCCCACCAATGTGCTCCATCCCGCCGGCCTCGACCACCAGGCGCTGGATAAACAGCTGCAACGCGGTGCGCTCACCACGGGAGAAGAAGCCCAGCAAGCGATGCAGCACCTGCTGGTACACATAGTTCATGGCTTGATCGTGAATAGTAGTCATGGTCGATGTACCTGAATTTGCAAAATATCAGTGGCAAGCGAACAACCTCGATTTGAGTCGTGGGTTGCCGCTAAAGTTAAAGTGTGCGCCCAGGTGGAGGGCATTCAGTTACCAAATATTAACACTGCACCAAACTAGCAGCCTTACCAGGAAGGAACTAAAGTTGCCTAAGAATATTCCTACAACAACCTACAACCAATGATTACATTGTTTTTTAGACAGCACTTATACCGCACACTCAAGCCAACTAACCGGCCCACCATGATTTCCTTAAACCTCGGCCGCAACCCTTGCCCTGCAGGCTCTTCACGAACTAGAGCAGTGCTGCGCCGATATAAAACAAGCTCGTCAGTCATGACTCATTCCTTGAGATGAAAGTGATAATTCAATTATCAAGGCTTACTTAATGAATGGAAGATACAGATTTACGCGAAAAACCAGTTCAGATACTCAGACCAGCATATCTGCATGAAAAAGTTGTCGTTAATAGATCGTCAAAGGCCCGCCCACTCGTTCGCCCTTCAAGACTAACGACAATGCGCGGATGCGCGGATCAAATAATAAGGATGGGGCGCAACGTCAGCTAACTACGCGGCCCCAAACTGCGAGCAAAAAAAACGCCAGCGCCGCAGGTTCGGGCGCTGGCGCTGGGAACCACCTTCAGCGTGCGACGATGTGCAGCGCCACCCGTTCGCGGCAAGGGCACTCGTCCATGTAGCGGTGGGCCTTCACGAACTCGTCGAAGGCGAACACGGTGGTCTTGAGCGGCACCAGCACGCGGTCGGCGGTGAGCTGGTTGATGTCGCGTAAGGCTCGTTGCAGCGCCACCTGGTCCTGGGCAATGCCCAGTTCCGGCTTGCCGGTAAAGTTACCGATGCAGTGCACAAAAAACTGGATGTTCTTCTGGAACGCCGCGCAGGCCGGGAACGGTGTCTGGTTACCGCCCTGCAACCCATAGAGCACCAGGCTGCCACGGGGCGCCAAGACGTCGCCCAACATCGACATCTGCGGCCCGCCGAGGCCATCGAACACAACGTCGACGCCGCGGTTGTCGGTGAACTTGTTGACCTGCATGAGCAGGTCCTGCTCTTCGGTGACGATGACCTTCTCGGCCCCCAGGCTCAGCAGGTATTCGCGCTCTTCGGCGGTCTTGGTCGCGGCAATCACCCGCACGCCCAGGGCCTTGCCCAGTTGTACGAAGGAGGGCCCGGCACAGTGGCTGGCGTCGGTGACCAGGGCGAACTGCCCCGGTTTGACCCGCGCCAGGTCAACGTAGGCAAAGTAAGCGATCAACAGCGGCGTGTAGTGCACGCTGGCTTGGATGGGGCTCAACACATCGGGGTAACGGGTCAAGGCGCTGCGCGGCAGCACGATCACTTCGCCGTACACCGGGTAATCATTGGGGCTTTCGGCCGGAAAACTGGCGACCTTGTCACCCACCGCCAAGTCCTCGACGCCCTCGCCGACCGCCGTCACCACCCCGGCCATTTCATGGCCCAGGCCCGAAGGCAAACGGGCGTGGGAAGACGCCAGGTTCTGCCGCCAGAGAACGTCGTACCAACTGATGCCGATCGCTTCGACACGCACCTGCACTTCACCCGGTGCGGGCAACGCGGGCGCATGCTCTTCGCATTTGAGCACGTCGGCTGCGCCAAACTTGTGAAAACGGATCGTGCGGGACATCGCAAACCTCGTCAAAAGTAACCTCTAATGCCCTGAACTTTATCCGGGCTTTCTGGCCAAGACTACCCGTGGCTATTAATAGTCGACATGTCTGTCATCGATTCCGCGACGCATACAGACCAGAAAACAGAACCATCAACGTAGGAAAAATGAATTAGCCGGTGCAGAGTAGCAGCCTTTGCCCGTAAGATTCACGCCGACCGTTGTTCTCAACGGGCAGCTCTCGTCAAGCGTACCGCCACGCTTGGCCGATTTTGCCAGGACACCCGATGAACCGTAACGACCTGCGTCGAGTCGACCTTAACCTGTTGATTGTGTTCGAAACACTGATGCACGAGCGCAGTGTGACCCGAGCTGCGGAAAAACTGTTCCTCGGCCAACCGGCCATCAGCGCGGCCCTCTCGCGCCTGCGCGGGCTGTTCGACGACCCGCTGTTCGTGCGCACTGGGCGCAGCATGGAACCCACCGCCCGAGCAGTGGAAATCTTCGCCCTGCTCTCCCCGGCCCTGGACTCGATTTCCACCGCTGTCAGCCGCGCCGCCGAGTTCGACCCGGCCACCAGCACCGCGGTATTTCGCATTGGCCTATCGGACGATGTGGAGTTCGCCCTGCTGCCCATGCTGCTCAAGCGCCTGCGCGCCGAAGCGCCGGGCATCGTGTTGGTCGTGCGCCGGGTCAACTACATCCTGATGCCCGGCTTATTGGCCTCAGGGGAAATTTCCATCGGCGTGAGCTACACCACCGACCTGCCGGCCAACGCCAAGCGCAAGATCCTGCGCCGCAGCCTGCCCAAGATGCTGCGTGCCGACAGCGTGCCCGGCGCCCTGAGCCTGGACGACTTCTGCGCCCGCCCTCACGCCTTGGTGTCATTCGCCGGCGACCTGAGCGGGTTCATCGATGAAGAACTGGAAAAACTCGGCCGCAAGCGCCATGTCGTACTCGCCGTACCGCAGTTCAACGGCTTGGGCACCCTGCTGGCCGGCACCGACATACTCGCCACCGTGCCCGACTACACCGCACAAGCCCTCACCGCCGCCGGCGGCCTGCGCGCCGACGACCCGCCCCTGCCGGTACGCAGCTTCGAGCTGCACATGGCCTGGCGCGGTTCCCAGGACAACGACCCCGGTGAGCGCTGGCTGCGTTCGCGGATTCAGATGTTTTTTGGCGATCCTGAGAGTCTTTAGGCGTCGTCGGGCAGGCGCAGAACTCGTCCAGTTTCAGTCCTGATTACGGACGAATCGCGGCGCTGTGGCAAACCGGATCAAAGGTGCAACGCGGGCTTGGGCTGGCGAACGTCATAGGCTGAAGGGACGCGGACGCGCAACGCAATCAGCAACGCGGCGAGCAGCATCAGCACGGCCGCCGCTACGAATACGCCTGCGCTGCCACTGAGGCTGAACATTGCACCGCCAGCGGCCGCGCCGGTGGCAATGGCTGACTGCACAGAGGCCACTACCATGCCTCCGGCGCTTTCCGCCTGATCGGGTACCGAGCTGGCGACCCAGTTCGACCACGCCACCGGCACACCACCAAAGGCCAAGCCCCAGACCGCCAGCAGTGCCGCCTGCCCCGGCACCGAGGCCGGCAACAGCACCAACGCCAGTGCTGCAACGCCGACCAGCGCGGGCATCAGTACCAAAGTGGCCAGCGGGTGGCGCTCCAGCAGCCTGCCGGCCAACAGCGTGCCGACGAAGTTCGCCGCACCAAAACCCAGCAGCATCAGTGACAGCCCTTGCGGGCCGATGCCGGTAGTCCCTTCAAGGAACGGCCGAACATAAGTGAACATCGCGAAGTGGCCGCTGTGCACCAGCACACAACCGAACATGCCGATGGCGATGCCTGGGCGCTGTAACACCTCAAGCACGGTGCGCAGACGTGCCGGCCGGCGCGGCGCGAGGCGCGGCAGAGTGAGCGACTGGAAAGCCAGGGTCACCATGCCGACCGCCGCTGCTGCAAAAAACGCGCTGCGCCAGCCATATAGCCCGCCCAGATAGCTGCCCAGCGGCACAGCAACAACCGTGCCGACGGCAATACCGCTGAAAATGATCGACAGCGCCCGGGGCAACAAAGCACTGGGCACCAAGCGCATCGCTACCGCTGCCGCCATGCTCCAGAACCCGCCAAGGGCAATGCCCAGCAAGATGCGCATCAGCAACAGCACCGCGAAGCTGGAGGAAACGGCGACCAACAGATTGGAGGCGACCATCAGCGTGGAAAAACCCAGCAACACCCAACGGCGGTCGATGCCGCGGGTCAGGCCTGGCACCAACAAGCCAGCGAACAGCGCCACCACGGCGGTCACGGTTACCGCCTGGCCAGCCAGCGATTCGGACACTCCCAGGTCGGTCGCCATCAGCGTTAATAAACTGGCCGGAAGGTACTCAGCGGTCAGTAATCCGAACACACCCATTGCCAACGAGAAGACGGCCATCCACGCGGGCGTCGCAGGCTCTACGTCCGCGCCGACGCCAGGATGGCGGTCGGACACGGCGTTACATACACAGTCAGTCATTGCACGGATCTCCCAATATTCATTGCCAGCCGAAGTCTAGGCGCCGAAAACTGGATGATCTATGATCCAAAGTCTCTACTTTTTGACTAAAACACCTGAACGATGCCTGCAGATCAGTTTGCGCTTTCCTCGGACCTCATCAACGAGCTGTTGCGTGGCATGCGCCTGCGTGGCGTTGAATACCGGCGTATCCAAACGGGCCCAACCTTTGGTTTGGGTTTCGCGGAAAAACCTGGGCATGCCTGGTTCCACTTCATGGCCGTCGGCAATGCGCTAATGCGAATGGAGGACGGCAGCACCTACGCGCTGTCTGCCGGCAACGCCGTGTTCATCTCCCACGGCGCAGCCCATCAACTGTCTTCCCATTCCCACGTGCCTGTTCAAGACATCGACCGTCTAAACGGCGCGCCCTTAGGTGACACCGTCAGCGCGGTGGATACCGGAACCGATGCCAGCCCCACGCCGAGCACCCTTGTGTTCAGTGGTTGCATGGAGTTTGAACTGGGCAGTATCCATGGCCTTGGCCGGCTGATGCCGGGCCTCATGCTGATTGATGCCGGCGGCCAGCGTTACCCCGGGCTGGTGCCAATCCTGACCACCATGGAACGCGAGGTCAGTGCCGCCCGTGTCGGGTTCGCCGGTATCCTCGCGCGGTTGGCCGACGTGGTGGCCGCCATGGTCGTTCGCGGTTGGGTGGAGTGCGCCTGCGGGAATGCTTCTGGCCTGGTCGCTGCCTTGCGCGATCCACGCTTGGCCGGTGCACTGCTGGCGCTCCATCAACAACCGGGCCGCGACTGGACCGTCGCGCAGTTGGCAGAGCAATGCAATACCTCGCGTTCGGTCTTCGCGGACCGCTTTCAAGTGACGATTGGCATGACCCCGCTGCGCTATGTCACCGAACTGCGAATGCGGCTTGCAAGCCAGTGGCTGACCCTCGAAAGGCTGCCGATTGAAGAGGTGGCGCAGCGCTTGGGCTATACCTCCCAGGCCGCTTTCAGTCGCGCATTCAAGCGCATTACGGGTAAGACACCGGGTGTGAGTCGCAAGGTGAGGCAGCACGCGGTTACTTGAAACCGAGCGCAAGCAGTGGATGATCCGTGCCTGTGATTCATTTACCGCCCGTGACGTCGAGGAATGTACCGGTACGCCAGCCATAGGGTCGCCCGTGCCACGCCACGAATTCAACGCTCGGGGGGTGTTCTCGACGCGCAGGGAGCGCCAAGCGCAGCCTGGCGACCGGCTGGGATTTTGGCGAGCGGTAACCAGACGCAGACCTCGAACCCCTCCTGTCGCCCTGTTGCAGGGGAGACCAATTTCATTCTCGCGTTGACACCCTGCACAACGGCTTTGGCAATCGCCAACCCCAGCCCTGAACCGCTGATTTCACTGTGACCGCGCACAAAACGCTCGGTGAGTTGCTGCAACACCGGCGCGGGCACCGGCGGACCACCATTGACCACCCGCAGCAGCGCCTGATGGGTGAGGCTGACTTCGACTGGTTGATCCGCAGCGCCATACTTGAGTGCGTTCTCGATCAGGTTGCGCAACAGAATGGCGAAGGCGTCCGGGTCTATCGTCGAGTACACACTCGTCTGGGTTGGCAGGTGCAGCTCGATCCGGTGCCCACTGCTGTGGTACCACTCATCGACCACATGGGCCAGCAGCGGGATGAGGTCCTGGGGCGTTTCGGACAACAGCCCGCCCCCCTCGGCCTTGGCCAACTGCATGAGTTTTTCCGAGAGCCGAGCCAGTTCGCGCAACGCGCTTTCGATTTTAGCCGCGCGTAACCGCAACGGGCCCTCGGGCGCTTCGTATTGCAAACGCTGAATCTGCGCCAAGGTCGCGGCCAGTGGCGTGCGCAGTTCATGGGCACTGTTGGCCGTAAAGCTGCGCTCGGCCTCCAACGCCTTGCGCAAACGTTCCAGTAGATGATTGACCGCCTCGGCCAGTGGCGCGATTTCCGCCGGCAATCGCGCTCCGCTGATCGGCGACAGATCACCCACGCCCCGCGCTTCCACGGCACGACGGTAAGCCAATACGCTGCGCAGGCTGATGCGCACAAACATCCAGGTGCCTAACAGGCTGATGGGAATCAGCACCAGTAAAGGCAACAGCAAGGCAAGCGACGCTTCCCACGCTGCTTCACGGCGGTGCTTCAGCGGTTCGGCGACTTCGATGAACACCGTCTCACGCAGCGCACTGGCGCCGTACAAACGGTATTTTTTAGTGGTTGAAAAGCCTTCGACAGGGTGTGGGTTGAAGATCTTCGGGTTGGCGTCGTGGGACTGCATCAGCACCTGGCCCTTAGCATCGCGCACCAGGTACGTCAGGTGTTCCTTGTGCATTTTCAGGGTGGCGACATGCTGCGCCTGCGTGGGGTCTTCCCGGTTGCTGATTTCCAGCACGGCCAGGGGCAGGATGCGCTGTGCAGTCTCTTGCAGCGCGCTGTCGAACACCTCGTTCAATTCATGTTGCACCACCAGCCAGGCACCGACGGTCGCCGCCAGCCACAGCAAGGTCGTGCCCAACGTCAAACCCAGGCCGAGACGTTTTTGCAGGCTTGACGACGGCTTCATACGGACATCAACCGGTAGCCCATGCCCCGCACGGTTTCAATCAGCTCGCGGCCGAGTTTTTTACGCAGCCGGCTGATGTAGACCTCGATGGTATTGCTCTCGATTTCGGCGCCGAAGGCATACAGCCGGTCCTCCAACTGCGACTTGGACAGCAACGCGCTGGGGCGTTGCACAAAAGCCTCGAACAGCGCCCACTCCCGCGCCGTCAGGTCCACCGTCGCGCCGGCCCGTTGCACTGTGCGGGCGCTCATGTCGACCTGCACATCACCGAGCTTGATCTGCGGATTGGGGTTGCCGCTATAACGTCGGGCCACCGCTGCCACACGGGCCGAGAGTTCAAACAAGTCGAACGGTTTGACCAGGTAGTCGTCGGCGCCAGCATTGAGGCCGGCAATACGATCGGAAATCTGATCCTGTGCAGTCAGGATAATCACCGGGGTCACGTTCCCTGCCGAGCGTTGCTGACGTAAAAAGTCCAGCCCCCGGCCATCCGGGAGCATCAGATCCAGAAGGATCAAGTCGTACACCGTGGTGCGCACGCTGTTGCGCGCATGCTCCAGGCGCTGCACCCAATCGACGGCGTGGCCATCATCGGCAATCTGTTCGCGCACTGCCTCCCCCAACCCCGCTGCGTCCTCGACCAATAAAACCCGCATCTGGCATCTCCTGGGATGGTTGTCGTGCAGCAGCTTAATTGCCTTACCTGACGTGAATCTGAAGATTCAGCTGGTTGTCAGGAATGCACCTTAAGGTACGCCCCTGACGCCGACCTCGGCAGGAGACAGATCATGAAATCAGGTTTTATTGCCAACACCACGCTGCTGAGCCTGCTGCTCAGTGGTTACGCCCTGGCGGATGACCATTGCAGCGACCCGGTGAGCGACTGGCAACCGCGCGAAACCCTGCGTCAGCAGGTAGAGCGGCAATACGGCTGGAGCGTGCAACGCATCAAGGTCGACGACGGTTGTTACGAGCTCAAGGGGTTGGACCGCAAAGGCAATGCCATCGAAGCCAGCTATTCGCCGGCCTCACTGCGCCTGCGCACGTTCGAGATCCATTTCCTCGACGACGGCGATGCCAGGGATTACCTCGGCACCCCGCTCACCGAGTGATGCCTTACCTGCCGATGAGTTTTTCCTGCGCTTCAGGTTGCTGTCAGCAAGCAGGTCCAGGCTCTTGGCCTAACGATCAAAAAGGACACCCCCATGAAAAAGATCATCGCAGCCACTTGCCTTGCCGGCGCCATTGCCCTGCCGGGCCTGGCCCAGGCCCGTGAAGTGACCTTGACCACCCAGCTCAAGAACTACAGCGGCAATGAAGCTTACCTGGCGATCTACGTGACCGACGCCAACGGCCAATACCAGAAAACCCTTTGGGTGGCCGGTAAGAAGGCCAAGTACTACAAGCATCTGGGCGACTGGGCCCGGGGCAGCGCAATGAACCCAAGCGAGTTCGACGGGGTCAGCGGCGCCAGTGTCGGCAGCGGGCGCACGCTCAAAGTCAGCGTCGAACTGGCCGACACCCTGATTGATGCCGGGTATCAGATCCGCATCGACAGCGCCGTCGAAGACAAACGCGATGCCCGCGCTGATGTCAGCGTGCCCTTGACGTCTGAGGGCGCAGGCAAGCCGGCGCCCGGCAATACCTACGTCAGTTCCTTTACTTACGACCTGTAGCACCCGCCATTTCTGGAGGCTGAACATGCTTCGCCAGTTCCATTCCCTACCTGGCCTGATCGCCGCCCTGTTGGTCATGCTGTTGGCCATCAGCGGCGCGATCCTGTCCGTCGAGCCGGCCCTGGAGCACCTGCAAAGCACGCCCACTTCTACTGGGCAGCTCAATGTCGGCCAACTGGCCGGGCGCATTGCCAGCCACTTTCCGGGCGTGGAGCAGATCCAGCGCACAGCGTCCGGCACGGTGCTCGTCTACTACAACCAGAACGGCCAGGCCGGGGCGCAAACGGTCAACCCACTGACCGGCCAAGGCCTCGCCCCATACGAGCCCTCCCCATTCTCCCGTTGGGTGAAAGAACTGCACCGCTCACTGTTTCTTGGCACGCCGGGCCACGGCGTATCGGGAGCCGGCGCGCTGTTCATGCTGATGCTGTCGGTGTCGGGTGCGCTATTGCTGGCCCGGCGCCTGGGCGGCTGGCGCAACCTGCTGCGGCCACTGCGGGGCACCTTCAGCCAGCACTGGCATGCTGAAGTCGGGCGCCTGGCACTGCTCGGGCTGCTGCTGTCGGCATTGAGCGGGCTTTACATGTCCGCCACCGGCTTCGGTTTTATCGCCGACGGCAGTCAACCAGAGCCTGCCTTCCCCGCCCACGTCAGCACCGGCCCGGCCTTGCCAGTAGGGAAGCAGCAAGCGTTGCAGGCCACCGACCTGAACGACCTGCGCGAGCTGGTCTTCCCCAGCCCTGGCAACCCGCGCGATGTGTTTTCCCTGCGCACGGCCCAAGGTGAAGGCTACGTGGATCAGACCAGCGGCGCCTTGTTGTCGTATCAAGCCTACGACCCGATGCACAACCTCTACGAGTTGATCTTTCGGTTGCACACCGGCGAAGGCCTCTGGTGGCTGGGCCTGCTGCTTGGGCTCTGCGCCCTCTGCGTGCCGCTGATGAGCGTGACCGGCATCCTGTTGTGGTGGCGCCGCCGCAAGGCTGGCCCGACTATCCGCCACAACACCCCGGCCCACTGCGCCGACAGCGTGATTCTGGTGGGCAGTGAAAACAACAGCACCTGGGGCTTTGCCAACACCTTGCACGACGCACTGCGCCGCAGTGGCCATCAGGTGCATAGCGCGCCGATGAATGAATGGACGGGCGACTACCCCACTGCCCAACGGGTGTTGATCCTCACCGCGACCCACGGAGACGGCAATGCACCGGCCTCGGCTTCGCAGTTCCTGGCGCGGTTGGCCAAGACCGGCCTCAAGCCCGGCCTGCCCTTTGCCGTGCTGGGCCTGGGCGATCGCCAGTTTACGCAGTTCTGTCAGTACGCCCATCAGGTCCAGGAGGCAATGTCCCAGGCCGGTGGCTCGCCCTTGCTGGGGCTGGAAACCGTCAACCGCCAGTCCTCTCAGGAGTTTGCGCGCTGGGGCCACGCGCTGGGCGAAGCGTTGGGCCAGGAACTGCTGCTGGTTCACACCCCGCAGCCGCCGCGTACACATCAATTGCAACTGACAGAGCGGGTTGTCTATGGCGAACAGGTGAACGCGCCGACCCACATACTGCGCTTCAAAGCCCGCGGCAAATTGCCAGGCTTTCTGGCCGGCGACCTGGTGGGGATTGTGCCCCCCGGCAGCCCGATCCCGCGTTTTTACTCGTTGGCCAGCGGCTCCCAGGACGGCGTGTTGGAGATCTGCGTGCGTAAACACAGCGGTGGCCTGTGCTCGGAGTTCCTTCATGGCCTGGGCATCGGCGCGCATATTGAGGCGTTTATCCAGCCCAACCCGCAATTTCGCCCGGCATCGGGCGCCCACCCGGTGATCCTCATCGGCGCCGGCACCGGCATCGGTCCTCTGGCCGGTTTTATCCGTAACAACAAGGCCCGGCACCCCATGCACTTGTATTGGGGTGGGCGCAACCCGGCCTCGGACTTTCTCTACGAGCCGCAGCTTAACCAATACTTGTCGGACCAGCGCCTCACGGCACTGCGCGCCGCCTTCTCTCAGAGCCAGGACCACAGCTATGTGCAAGACCGGCTGATCGGCGATGCGCCGGCCTTGCGCCGACTGATTGAAAAAGGCGCCCAGGTGCTGGTGTGTGGCAGCCGCGAAATGGCCAAAGGCGTGATGCAGGCCCTCGATGAGGTGTTGGCGCCTCTGAACCTGAATGTGCTGACCCTCAAGGCACAAGGACGCTACCGTGAAGACGTCTACTGAGTTGCCGCGCCACAGCCTGAGCGGTGAAACCATGGGCACTCGCTACACCGCCCTGTTTTATGCCGACGCCGGGATCGATGTCGACGATGTTGGCCGTCGCCTAGCCCACGCCGTGGCTCGGGTGGACCAACAAATGTCCACCTGGAAACCCGGCTCGGACCTCAACCGCCTCAACGCCGCCCCCGCTCACGAATGGGTGCCCGTTCCCAAGGAACTGGCCACGGTGCTGGCTGCTGCACTGCGCGTCAGTCAGCAATCCGGCGGCGCCTTCGACATCGCGGTGGGTGATCTGGTCAACGCCTGGGGGTTCGGCCCTGGGGAGCAGACGGGCCCGGAGCAAGCGCTCGGTACCCTGGCGCCGACCCCCCGCGTGTTGGCCAGCGCCGCGCTAGTGGTCGACTCGCAACGCAATCAGGTGCGCAAGCGCTCGGCGCTGAACCTGGATTTGAGTGGCATCGCTAAAGGTTTTGGCGTGGATGAGCTGGGCCGTTGCCTGGAGGGTTTGGGTATCACCCGCTACCTGGTCGGCATCGATGGCGAGATGCGCGCCCGGGGCATGAAACCTGACGGCCGGCGCTGGGCCGTGGCCCTGGAAAAGCCCACCCGCGGCGTGCGTGAAGTGATGGGTGTGATGGAACTCAGCGATGCCGCTATCGCGACCTCCGGGGACTATCGACATTGGGTGGACGTGGCCGGTCAGTCCTATGCCCACACCATGAACCCGGCTACCGGCGCACCGCTGCGCAATCGGCTCGCCGCCGTCACCGTGGTGGCGGCCTCGTGCATGCTCGCCGATGCCTGGGCCACGGCGCTGATGGTCTTGGGCGAAACCCAGGGCCCACGCCTGGCCCAGGCACGCGGGATGGATGCGTTGTTCGTGCTGCGCGAGGGTCAGCAGTACAAAGAAATCTCGATTGTTGGCGGCCAGTTGCAGGCGCAGATTGAAAGCCGCTGACACCGAAAACTGGAAGGTGGGCATCACAAACAGGTCCGCTAGCAGCGGCCAGGCCTCTAAACGGCTATTCAGGGCGACAACTAAACTGTCGCCCTTTAGGCTCCCCTAGAGCGGCAAGTACCCGAACAGCGACTTGCTCTCCAGGTACTGGTCAAATCCCGCCTCACCCCACTCGCGCCCGTTACCCGACTGTTTATAGCCGCCAAAGGGCGCGGCTTGGTCGGCTCGGGCGCCGTTGAGCTGGACCATGCCGGTGCGCAGGTGGCGCGCAACTGCGCGGCTGCGCTCAAGGCTTGCCGAAGTGACGTAGCCCGACAAGCCAGTCAACCTGATGCCCGCCCGCTCTGATGACTTCGACTGGCATAAAGACCCCGGCCTGCGGGTGCTAAACCTCCCCTTCGCCCTACAGGCCGATCGCTGACCATTGTTTGGCTACCTGTGCTTCTGGTGGTCGTGGGCTGGTTACGCGTTGGGCGCCTGGCCCAAGCCTGAAGCCAGGGCCGCCGCAGGCAGATAAAACCGAACTCCCAGGGCTAAAACCGATCAGTTCCTTACAGACCCTGGCGTAAGGAGCCTGCATTTTGTTCACGTCCCGTACCGCCCGACTGCTCGGCGCCTGGCTGTTGTGCGCCAGCGCCGCGCTGCATGCAGCCCCTGAACCCACCCCGGCCGCCGAGCCTGAGCCGGCCAAGGCCGAACTGTTGGTCGAGGGCGGTTTGCTCGGCGCCATCAGCTCCAGCATCGAACAAGTGCAAGACAAACTGGACCTCAACGAGCACCTGATCGACGCCTGGCGCTTACGGGCCGACCGCGCTGCGGATGAGGTGGGGCGCTTGGTCAACCAGCCGTCGCAGCGCTCGCCGTGGAGCGTGGCCGGGGATTTTGTGCTGTTGTCGGCCCTGTGGGTCGGTACCTTCGCCACCCTGAACCTGCTCGGGCGCTGGGCGGTGGCGCGTTTGCAGCGTCGCGGTTTTGTAAAGGCCCGCCCACGCCTGCTGGCGGTGTTGGGCTATGCCCTGCCCTGGACGTTGCCCGCGCTCATCTGCCTGCCCCTGACGCTGTACGTCAGCCACTGGCTGCCCACGTCGGTGGGCCGCGCCCTGGCTTTGTGTTTTGCCTATGCCACCAGCAGCGGGATTGTCTCCACCTCGGTGCTGCTGGGCGTGATCGTGATGTTCAACCTGGGGCACAAGCGCCCGGCGGTACGGATCATCCGCCACTACTGCCCGCAGCCGTTGTTCTTGATCGGCTTTCTCGCCGCTCTCAGCGATGCCCTGACCAGCCCGCAGATCGCCCGGCAATTGGGCTCCAACATCACCAGCAGCGTCGCGGTGCTCACCGGCCTGCTGGCCTCGGTGGTGTTCGGCCTGCTGGTGATCCGCCTGCGCCGCCCGGTGGCGCACCTGATCCGCAACCGCTCCCTGGCCCAGCGCTTGAAGCAACCGGCGCTACAGGAGTCGCTGCGGATTTTTTCCGGGTTGTGGTACTGGCCCATCCTCCTGATGGTGCTGGTGTCGGCAATCAACCTGATCGGCGCCGGCGAAGACAGCCAGAAAGCCCTGCGCTGCGCCCTGTTCACCACCGTGCTGCTGATTGCCACGGTGTTCCTCAGCACCCTGTTGCAGCACCTGTTCAGGTCCCGCAGCGCGGTGGCGGTGCAACGCAGCAGCGCCTATAAGGAACGCTTCCTCAGCCTGTTGCATGCGCTGTTGCGCATCGTCATGGCGGTTGCCTTTATCGAGATCCTGGGGCGCATCTGGGGTGTGTCGCTGTTCGAGTTTGCCCAGCGCAACGCCGTGGGCCGGGCCATCAGCGACTCGTTGAGCAGCATCGGCTTGATCCTGCTGGTCACCTGGCTGTTCTGGGTGGTGCTGGACACCGCCATTCAGGAAGCCCTCAAGCCACCGGCCAACAAGCGCTCCAGCCGCCAGCCCAGCACCCGGATCAAGACCATCCTGCCGCTGCTGCGCAACGCGGTGAAAATCATCCTGGTGGTGATCTGCGCCATCACCACCATGGCCAACCTGGGCATCAACGTCGCGCCGCTGTTGGCCGGTGCCGGGGTGGTGGGCCTGGCCATCGGTTTTGGTTCGCAGCAACTGGTGCAGGACGTGATTACCGGCCTGTTCATCATCATCGAAGACACCCTGTCCATCGGCGACTGGGTGGTGCTCGACTCCGGCCACGCCGGCACCGTCGAAGGCCTGACCATCCGCACCCTGCGCCTGCGCGACGGCAAGGGCTTCGTGCATTCGGTGCCGTTCGGCCAGATCAAAGCCGTCACCAACCAGTCGCGGCAGTTTGCCTATGCGTTCTTCTCGGTGCAGTTCACCTACGACACAGACGTGGACAAGGCCTTGGAGCTGATCCGCGAAACCGGCCATTCGATCCGCGAAGACAGCTTCCTCAAGTACAACCTGCAAGGCCCGCTGGAGGTATTCGGCGTCGACAAGATGGACCTCAACGGCGTGACCCTCACGGCGCAGTTCCGCACCGTGTCCGGCGGCCAGTACGCGGTGAGCCGGGCGTTCAACCAGCGGCTGAAGAAATTGGTGGATGGCGCGCCGCAGGTGCAGTTTGCACAGACGTTTGGCAATGCCGCTGCCGGGGCGCTTGCGCTGAGAGGCTGATGCAACGCCTGTGGGAGCGCAGTATTCCCACCGCGATAAATGCTTGCCTGTACCGGCCTCATTGCGGGCAAGGCCCGCTTGTGGCGGGCGGGAACACCCCCAGCTCGACAACCGGCAAGTACCCCTGGGAGCGAGCCTGCTCGCGATGGTGGCGCCCATCCGGCCTCTGTAGTGACGGCTAGCGGCGAAAAAGCCGTTAGTCGCCACCCCCCGCGATGGATTAAAGTAGCCACCCCAGCCCGCGGGTTATTTCGACGCCTCGGGCCACCCCTTCCAGGAACCGTCATCGATGGAACATCGTGAAGCGCTGCTCGCGCTGCGAACCTTTCTTTCAACGCAGATTCTCGGCCAGGAAAAACTCATCGAGCGCCTGCTCATCGCCTTGCTCGCCGACGGCCACATGCTGGTCGAGGGCGCGCCGGGGCTGGCCAAGACCAAGGCCATCAAAGAGTTGGCCGAAGGCATTGAAGCGCAGTTCCATCGCATCCAGTTCACTCCCGACCTGCTGCCCGCCGACATCACCGGCACCGAGATCTATCGCCCGGAAACCGGCAGCTTCGTGTTCCAGCAAGGGCCGATCTTCCACAATCTGGTGCTGGCCGACGAAATCAACCGCGCCCCGGCCAAGGTCCAGTCGGCGTTGCTCGAAGCCATGGCCGAGCGCCAGGTCAGCGTCGGGCGTAGCACCTACGAGTTGTCACCGCTGTTTCTGGTGATGGCCACTCAGAACCCCATCGAGCAGGAAGGCACCTACCCGCTGCCCGAAGCCCAGCTCGACCGCTTCCTGATGCACGTGAAAATCGGCTTCCCCGATGCCGCCGTCGAGCGGCGCATCCTGCAACAGGCCCGTGGCGAAGCCCTCAACGGCGAAACCAAGCCCGAGCGGCGGGTCAGCCAGCAGGCGATTTTTGCCGCACGCAAGGAAATCCTCGGCCTGTACATGGCCGACGCCGTGGAGGAATACCTGGTGCAACTGGTGATGGCCACGCGCACACCGGCCAAATTCGACCCGGAAATGGCCGAGTGGATCGCCTATGGCGCCAGCCCGCGCGGCTCCATTGCCCTGGACCGCTGCGCCCGCGCCCACGCCTGGCTGGCGGGGCGCGACTTCGTCAGCCCCGAAGACATCCAGGCTGTGCTGTTCGACGTGCTGCGCCACCGCATCATCCTGTCCTTCGAGGCCGAGGCCGCGGGCATCGACCAGGACCGCGTGGTGCAACGCATCCTCGACGTCGTAGCCGTCGCTTGAGCCCCATGGCCGCCAGCGAACCGGGAATCCGCGTCAGCCTGGGTGAGTTGATCCAGATGCGCCACCGCGTGCGCGAAGTGCAGCTGTTTTCCACCCCCAGCCAGCGCAGCCCGCTGATCGGCCTGCACCACTCCAAGCTGCGCGGGCGCGGCGTGGACTTCGACCAGGTGCGGGTCTACCAGGCCGGCGACGACGTGCGCACCATCGACTGGCGCGTCACCGCCCGCACCCAGGAACCCCACACCAAGCTGTTCCACGAAGAGCGCGAGCGGCCGATTTTTATCATGGTCGAACAAAGCCGCCGGTTGTTCTTCGGCTCCGGGCTGATGTTCAAATCGGTGCTCGCCGCCCAGGCCGCCAGCCTCATCGGTTGGGCCGCACTGGGCCACAACGACCGGGTCGGCGGCCTGGTGTTCGGCGACAACCAGCACTACGAAGTCAAGCCGCGGCGCAGCAAGCAGAGCCTGCTGCAACTGCTCAACCGCCTCGTGCGGGTCAACCAGGGCCTGGGCACCGACAGCGAACCAGACCGCGACGCCCTGGGCATGGCCCTGCGCCGCGCCCGCGAGGTGCTGCGCCCCGGTAGCCTGGTGATCGTGATCTGCGACGAACGCGCCTTGTCCGACGGCGCCGAACAGCAATTGAGCCTGCTGTCGCGCCATTGCGACCTGCTGTTGCTGCCGCTGTCCGACCCGCTGGACCACGCCCTGCCCGCCGCCGGCCTGTTGCGTTTCGCCGAACGCGGCGCGCAACTGGAACTGGACACCCTCAACTACGACTTGCGCCAGGCCTACCGCGCCCAGAGCGAAGCGCGCATCGCCCGTTGGGAACTGCTGGCGCAAAAACTGCGGGTGCTGCTGATGCCCCTGAGTACCCAAAGCGAGATGGTCGAGCAACTGCGCGAATACCTGAACCCGCAGCAGCGCCCGGGGAAAACCCCATGAACGAACTGGCGCAGTTGCAACCGCTGATCGCCCCGCCGCCCGTGGCGTTCTGGCCGCCCGCGCCGGGCTGGTGGCTGCTGGCATTGCTGCTGCCGGCACTGGGGTTCGGCCTGTGGCAACTGCGGCGCTTCCTGCCACGCCGGGCACCGCTGGCCCGCACCGAACAACCCCTGGACCCAGTGCGCCTCGCCGCCCTGGCCGAACTGGCGCTGCTGCCCAAACCCTACGACGGCGCACCGGCCGGCGCCTGGCTGCAACAGCTCAATGGCCTGCTCAAGCGCCTGTGCCGCAACCACTACCCCTATAGCCAGAGCCACACCCTCAATGGCCGCAAATGGCTGGCGTTCCTCGACAACCGCTGCCCGGCCGCTGGCCTGACACGCTGGATGGTGTTGGTCGAAGGCGCCTACAAGCCCGAATGCAAGCTCGACGACAAGGCCATCGCCGGCCTGACCCAAGCGGTCGAAACCTGGATCCGCAAACATGTTTGAGTTCGCCTGGCCCTGGCTCTTCGCCCTGCTGCCGCTGCCCTGGCTGCTGCGCATCCTGCTGCCGGTGGCCGACAGCGGCGAGCCGGCCCTGAGCGTCAGCTTCCTCGCCGACCTCGAAGGCCTGGCCCGGCGCCGCGCCCGGGCCAACCTGCCCACTTGGCGCCAGCAGGCCCCGTTTATCCTGTTGTGGCTGTTGCTGCTGGGCGCCGCCGCCCGCCCGCAATGGCTCGGCGAGCCGCTACCGATTGCCGCCAGTGGCCGCGACCTGCTGGTGGCGGTGGACGTCTCCGGTTCGATGGACTTCCCCGACATGCAATGGCAAGACGAAGACGTCAGCCGCCTGACCCTGGTCAAGCACCTGCTGGGCGACTTCCTGGAGCAGCGCGAAGGCGATCGCGTAGGCCTGATCCTGTTCGGCAGCCAGGCCTACTTGCAGGCTCCGCTGACCTTCGACCGCCACACCGTGCGCACCTGGCTCGACGAAGCCCGCATCGGCATCGCTGGCAAGAACACCGCCATCGGCGACGCCATCGGCCTGGGCCTCAAGCGCCTGCGCCAACGCCCGGCCCAGAGCCGGGTGCTGATCCTGGTCACGGACGGTGCCAACAACGGCGGCGAAATCGACCCACTCACCGCCGCACGGCTGGCGGCTGAAGAAGGCGTAACCATCTACCCCATCGGCATCGGCGCCGACCCACAGCAAAGCGGCACCCTGAGCGTACTGGGGGTCAACCCGAGCCTGGACCTGGACGAACCGACCCTAGAAGACATCGCCCGGGTCACCGGCGGGCGCTACTTCCGCGCCCGCGATGCCGAGCAATTGCAGGCTATCCGCAACACCCTCGACCAACTCGAACCCGTCACCCAGCAACCGACCCAGGCCCGCCCCGCCCAGGGCCTTTACCACTGGCCCCTGGCGCTGGCCCTGTTGCTGAGCATGCTGCTGGTGGTGCGCGAGCGCTGGCCGGATAACCCGGTGCAACGCCTGCTCAACAAAAAGCACTTCCTGCAACCGCTGCCAGACTGGCGCCAACGGCTTAAACGCCTGCGGCTGCGGAGGCGCCGATGATTGCCCTCTGGCCGCAATGGCTGCGCCCCGGCTGGCTACTGGTGCTGCCCCTGCTGGGGTGGTTGCTGTGGCACCTGTGGCACCGGCAAAAACGCGCCGGGCGCTGGCAGATGATTCTGCCGCCCGCCTTCCACCGCGTGCTGCTCACCGGCGGCAATGGCCGCGAAAGCCGCTTACCGTGGATCGTGCTGGGGCTGGCGTGGCTGTTGGCCGTGCTGGCGCTGCTCGGCCCCAGTTGGGAACGCGTGGAGCAAACCAGCCAGAAACCCGCCGACCCGCTGGTGGTGGTACTGGAATTGACCCCGCAAATGCTCGCCAGCGACGTCACGCCCAATCGCCTGGAACAAGCGCGGCGCAAACTGCTGGACCTACTGCACTACCGCAGCGACGCGCAGACCGCCATCGTCGTCTACGCCGGCAGCGCCCACACCCTGGTGCCGCTGTCCGATGACCTGGCCACCAGCCGCAACCTGCTGGAAACCCTCAAGCCCTCGATCATGCCCCAACCCGGGCAACGCGCCGACCTGGCGGTGGAAAAGGCCCTGACCCTGCTCCAACGCGGCGCCCTCGGCCAGGGCCGCATCCTGCTGATCGGCTCGACCCTGTCGGAGCAGGAACGCCAAGGCATCCGCCAGGCCCTGGGCAGCCACGGCCCGCAGTGGCTGATGCTCGGCATCGGCAGCCGCGAAGGCGCGCCCGTGACCCAGGAGGACGGCAGCCTGCTCAAGGACGAACAAGGGGCGATTCTCGTCTCTCGCCTGGACAGCCCCAGCCTCAGGGCCTTTGCCAATGACTTGGGCGGGCGCTACCGCCAGGCGCGCCTGGACGACAACGACCTGCGCGGCCTCGGCCTGTTGGACGGCCCCCGCGCCTTGCGCAGCGACGGCCAGACCCTGCGCCTGGACACCTGGGCCGACCAGGGCCATTGGCTGCTACTGCCATTGTTGCTGCTGGCCGCGTGCGCCGGGCGCCGGGGCTGGCTGTTTTGCCTGCCGCTGCTGTTCATGCTGCCGCAGCCCAGCCAGGCCCTGGACTTCAACGACCTGTGGCTGCGCCCAGACCAACAGGGCCAGCGCCTGCTGGAGCAACAGCGCCCACTGGAGGCCGCCCGGCACTTCCAGGACCCGCAGTGGCAAGGCGTGGCCCTGTATGAAGCCGGCGACTACGCCACTGCCGCCGAGCGCTTCGCCCAGGGCAACGACGCCCGCGCCCACTACAATCGCGGTAACGCCCTGGCCCGCAGCGGCGAACTGGAGGCCGCGCTGGACGCTTACGAACAGGCCCTTGAGCGGCAACCCGAGTTGCAACCGGCCCTGCGCAACAAAGCCCTGATCGAACGCTTGCTCCAGCAACAGCCGCCCGCCGCGCAAGCCACCCAGCCGCCGACCGACAACAACGGCGAACCGGCGCAGTCCAACCCCGGCGCCACGCCCCAGGCCGGCGACAGCGACCAGCCGTCCACCGAACAACCTTCGGCCGCAGGTGAAGGGCAACCCCAGGAGCCACGGCAACCGGGCCATACTGACAACCCGCCCGGCGAGCCGAGTGATGACGCCACCACCACCCCGCCCCTGCGCGGCGCCGTGGCGGGCAGCGACGAAGAACACCGCCAGGCACTGGAACAGTGGCTGCGCCAGATCCCCGACGACCCGGGCGAGCTGCTCAAGCGCAAGTTCTGGTACGAACAGCAACACCAACAGGATCAGGGAAAAACTCGATGACCCGCTGCGCCCTTCTCTTGCTTGCCCTGACGCTCTGCGCCACCCAGGCCCAGGCCGCGCAACTGCTCGCCAGTGTCGACCGCAGCCGCCTGAACGCGGGCGAAACCGTGGAACTGACCCTCGAATCCAACGACGTCACCCTGTTCGGCAAACCCGACCTGACGCCCCTGGATAACCTGTTCGAGGTACGCGGCACACGCCAGGTCAACCAGCTCACCACCCTGGGCGACGACAGCCGCGCCACCACGCGCTGGATCATCACCCTGCTGCCGCGGCGCACCGGCAGCGTAGAAATCCCATCGCTGCAACTGGGCCAGGCCCAAAGCCCGGCCATCGCCCTGCAAGTGCTGGAAAGCGCCACCAACGAGCGCGTCGACAACCTGCAAGCGGTGTTCATCGACGCCAGCCTCGACCAGGCCAGCGTCTATGTACAGGCCCAGGCCATCCTGACCCTGCGCATCTACCACTCGGTGTCGCTGTACGACGACAGCAGCCTGACCCCACTGCACATCCCCGACGCGCGTATCGAACAATTGGGGGAATCGCGCACCTACGAAAAGCTCATCAACGGCCTGCGCCACGGCGTGATCGAGTTGCGCTACGCGATCTACCCGCAACACAGCGGCGAACTGCTGATCCCCGCCCAAGTGTTCAGCGCCACGCTGGTGGACACCGAGAACGGCCAGCCCCCACGGCAGGGCAAGTTGATGCGCGTCAGCTCGGCGCAAATACCCCTGGAGGTCAAGGCCAAACCCGCCGCCTACCCGGCCGACACGCCCTGGTTGCCGGCCCGCAGCCTAAGCCTGAGCGAAAGCTGGAACCCCGATCCGGCGCACAGCCAGGTCGGCGACTCCTTGACCCGCAGCCTGACCCTCAAGGCCGAAGGCCTGTCCAGCGCCCAGTTGCCACCGCTGCCGGCCACCGTCGTCAACGGCTTGCGCCGCTACCCGGACCAACCAGTGCTGAGCAACCAGAACACCGAACGCGGCCTGATCGGCAGCCGCGAAGACCGCGAGGCCCTGGTGCCCAGCCGCAGCGGCACCTTCGAGCTGCCGGCCGTGGAGGTGGTGTGGTGGAACACCCATGAAGATCATCTGGAGCGCAGCAGCCTGCCGGCGCGCACCCTGCAAGTGGCGGTCAACCCCAGCCTGGTGGTCGATACCCCGGCCAGCGCCACGCCAGGCACCGCGCCCGCCGACAACCGCGCGCTGTGGCCATGGCAACTGAGCACCCTGGTGCTGGCCATCACCACCCTGCTGGGTTTCGGCCTGTGGTGGCGCGCACGCTGGCAACCCGCGATCCTGCGCGCCACGCAAACCGGCCCGAGCCCGCGCACCCTGCTGGACGACCTCAAGCGCGCCAGCCTGGCCAACGACCCGCAAGCCACGCGCCAGGCCCTGGACGCCTGGGCCCGGCAGCAGGCAGAAACCCTGGCCGACATGGCGGCGCGCTTCGTGCCCTTGTCCGATGCCCTGGACGGTCTCAACGGCGCGCTCTACAGCGAAACCGGCCAGCACTGGCAAGGCGAAGACCTGTGGCGCGCGATCCGCACCCTGCCCCAAAGCGAACGCGTGCAAGACCCAGTCAGCGACAACGGCAGCCTGCCGCCGCTTTATCCCAAATGATTTTTTGTCTGTTGCCAGGTAGCAAGCGCGCTCGCCCGCGCTGGGGGGCGCAGCGCCCCTGGGCGGGCGAGCGCGCTTGCTACAACAACAACCCTCGCTGAATTTCACGGAGTCTGCCTTGCGTCTGTTTCACACTTCCGACTGGCACCTTGGGCAAAACCTGCACGGCCAGGATCGCGATTTCGAGCACAGCTGCTTCCTCGCATGGCTGTTGCGCCAACTGGCGGCAGAACAGCCCGATGCGCTGCTGATCGCCGGCGATATCTTCGACACCGTCAACCCGCCGGTCACCGCCCAGGAGCGGCTCTACGACTTCATCGTCAGTGCCCATGAGCAACAGCCGACGCTGACCATCGTGATGATCGCCGGCAACCATGACTCTGGTTCACGCATCGAACTGCCCGCGCCGCTGATGCGCCGTTTGCGCACCCACGCCATTGGCCGCGTGCTGTGGCTCGACGATGGCCAGCTAGACGCCGAACGCCTGCTCATTGCGTTGCCACGGGCCGACGGCACCCTCGGCGCCTGGTGCCTGGCGCTGCCCTTCCTGCGCCCGGCCGAAGTCACCGGTACGCACCTGGGCGACGACTACCTGCGCGGTATCGGCCAGGTGCACGAAGGGCTGATCGCTGCCGCCAACGCTCGACGCGAGCCGGGCCAGGCCCTGATCGCCATCAGCCACGCCCACATGGCCGGCGGTTCGGTGTCCGAAGACTCCGAGCGCAGCCTGATTATTGGCAACGCCCAGGCCCTGCCCGCCAGCCTGTTCGGCCCCAGCATCAGCTACGTCGCCCTCGGCCACCTGCACAAGCCGCAGAAGGTCAACGGCGAAGCGCGTATCCGCTACTGCGGCTCACCCATCCCGCTGTCGTTCTCGGAAATCGGCTACCAGCACCAGATCCTCGACGTGCGCCTGCGCGGCGAAACCCTGGTCAGCGTCGAGCCACGGCTGATTCCCCGCGCCGTCAACCTGCAACGCCTGGGTCCGGCACCCTTGGCCGACATCCTCGTGCAACTGGCCGACCTGCCCGACATCGACCTGCTCGCCGACACCCAGCGCCAACCCTGGCTGGAGGTGCGGGTGCGCCTCGACGAGCCGCAACCGGACCTGCGCCAACAGGTGGAAACCGCCCTGCAAGGCAAAGCCGTGCGCCTGGTGCGCATCGCCGCCGAGTACGCCGGCACCGGCAGCCGCGAGGGCGAGGCCGACGGCGCGCGCCTGATCGAGTTGGACCAACTCACGCCCCAGGAGCTGTTCAGCCGCGCCTGGCACGACAGCTATGGCAGTGCGGTCGATGAACAGACCCTGAGCGACTTTGCCCAACTGCTGCAAGACGTGCAGATGCAGAGCGAACAACCATGAAAATCCTTGCCATCCGCCTGAAAAACCTCGCCTCCCTGGCCGGCCCCATTGAGATCGACTTCACCGCCGAACCCCTGGCCAGTACCGGCCTGTTCGCCATTACCGGGCCCACCGGCGCCGGTAAAAGTACCTTGCTCGACGCCTTGTGCCTGGCCCTGTTCGGCAGCGTGCCACGGCTGAACAACACCGGCCGCGACGCCAAGGTGCCGGACGCCGACGGCGAAATCGCCACCAGCGACCCGCGCACCCTGCTGCGCCGGGGCACCGGCGAAGGCTACGCCGAGGTGGATTTCGTCGGCATCGACGGCCGCCGCTACCGCGCCCGCTGGGAAGCCAACCGCGCCCGGGACAAGGCCAGCGGCAAACTGCAAGCCAGCCGCCAGAGCCTGCGCGACATCGACCAGGATCGCTTGCTGGCCAGCCAGAAAGGCGAATACAAAACCCAGCTCGAAGCCGCCCTGGGTCTCAACTTCGAGCAGTTCACCCGCGCCGTGCTGCTGGCGCAGAGCGAGTTCAGCGCCTTCCTCAAGGCCGACGATAACGACCGCAGCGAACTGCTGGAAAAACTCACCGACACCGCCCTCTATACGCGCCTGGGCAAGCGCGCCTTCGACAAGGCCAAGGAGGCCCGCGAAACCCACAAACTGCTGCAGGATCAGGTCAGCGGCGTCACCCCCCTGGCGCCCGAGGAGCGCGCGGCCCTGGATGTGCGCTTTAACGAAGCGCAGCAGCAGCTCAAGGCGCGCCAGGCCAGCCTCAAGCAGTTGGAAGCCCAACACGGCTGGCTCAAGGAACTGCGCCAGTGGCAAGCGCAGCAACACAGCGCCGCCGAGCAACTGCACCAGGCCCAGCAGCACTGGGACAGCCTTGCCGGGCAGCGCTTGCAGGTCGCGCGCTTGGAGCAACTGGCACCGCAACGCCATGAATTCGCTCGCCAGGCCCACCTCGCCCAGCAGCTCACGCCCCTGGCGGCGTCTATCGAACAGCACCTGAGCCAACAAAGCGCCCTGCAAGCGCAACAGGCCCAACTCGAACGGGGCCAGGCGCAGGCACAACAGGCCCTGGCCGAGGCCGAACAAGGCCAACATCGCGCCGCGCCCCTGCTGCGCCAGGCCTTCGCCGAACAACTGACCCAGGCCCGCTTGGCCAAAGACTGCGCCCACAGCGCCGAGCTCAAGCAGCAAGCCGAACAGGCCTGCGCCGAAGGCCAAGCCACCCTCGACGCTTTGCGCGAACGGCAAACGGCCGTCGCTGCGCGCTTGGACAACATCGCCACGCAACTGGCCCAAAGCACGCCACTCGCGCCCCTGGCCGACGCCTGGAACGCTTACCGCGATCGCTTGCAGAACCTGGTGCTGGTGGGCAATCGCCTCAACCAAGGGCAAGCGGAGCTGCCGGAACTGGCCCGCAGCGCGGCCGTCGCCGCCGAGCAACTGACCCAGCAGCGCCAACAGCTGGAGCTGCTGTACCAAGAGGCCGGGGCCGAGCCTCAGGCCGTGGCCGAGCAGATCCAGTTGCTCGGCACCCTGTTGCAGGACAACCGCAAGCACCTGCGGGCTCTCGAAGAACTGACCCGTGTGTGGCGCCAACAGCAAGAGCTGGGCAGCCGCAGCCTCGACCTGCAGCAGCGCCAACAACAAGCCCTGCAACACCGCGAACGCCTGACGGGTGAAGGTGTACAGGCCAAGCAGCAACTGAGCGTCGCCGAACAGGCCCTCAACGTCACCCGCGAACTGCTGGAGCGCCAACGCCTGGCCCGCAGCGCCAGTGTCGAAGAACTGCGCGAGCAATTGCAGGACGACCAACCCTGCCCCGTCTGCGGTAGCGCCGAGCATCCCTACCATCAACCCGAAGCCCTGCTCCAGAGCCTGGGCAAGCACGACGAAGGCGAGCTGACTCGCGCCCAACACGCCGTCGAACACCTCAAGGAAACCCTCATCGAGCTACGCGCCCAGGTCGGCGGCGTGATCGCCCAGCAAAAAGAGCTGCTGCAACAACAGGAGCAACTGGCCAACCAGCAGCAGGCCCTGGCGCCCCTGCTCGACGCCCACCCCCACGCGCCGGTGTTGCTTGCCCAGGAAGCCGCCGCCCGCGACGCCTGGCTGGCCCAACAAAGCAGCCAGTTGGAGCAGCGCATCAGCCAGGACGAACAGCGCCAAACCGCGCTGCAAGCCCTGCAACAGGACGCCACGCGCTTGCAGCAGCAACTGCGCGCCGCCGAAACCGCCGCCCAGCAGAGCGCGCAAGCCCTGGAAAAACAGCAACAAGCCCTGGACAGCGACCGCCAGCGCCAGGAGGAAGAGTGTGGGGTGTTCGCCAGCCTGTTGCCCGCCACCACCCTCGCCGCCCTAGGCGAAGCACCGGCCGCCACGTTCATGCAGTTGGACCAGCAGATCGCCCAACGCCTGGAGCAGTTGGAGCAGCAACGGGACGAGCGCGAGGAAGAACAGCGGTGCCAACAAACCCTGGAGCTGGAGCAAGAACGCCAGCAGGCCCGCCAGCTTCAGCAACAAGCCGCCGAACAACAGTTCAGCACCCTCGCCGCCCAGCAACTGGCCAGCCAACAAGCGCTCACTGCGCTGCTGGGCGAGCAGCCCGGTGCCGAACAGTGGCAACACACCCTGCACGAACACGTCGAGCAGGCCCGCAGCGCCGAAGCCGCCGCCCGCCAGGCGCGCCAGGACAACAGCGATCGCCTGCTGCAACTGAGCGCCGAACTCAACGCCGCGCAACAACGCCAACAAGCGCTCCAGGGCGAGGCGGCAGAACTTGAGGTGCGCCTGGTGCAGTGGCGCGCGCGCCATCCGCAACTGGACGACGCCGGCCTGGTGCAATTGCTCGACATCGACGAAGTGCAGTTCAACCAGATGCGCCAAGGTCTGCAGCACAGTGAAAAAGCGCTCGAACAGGCCAAGGTGCTGTTGCACGAGCGCGACCAGCGTTTGCAGGAGCATCAGGCTCAGCACAATGACTACCTCGACGCCGAACCCCTGGCCCAGGCCTTGGCCGAGGTGCAAGGGCAACTGGCCGCCAGCGAAGAACACAGCGCCCAGTTGCGCGCCGAGCAGGCCGAAGACCAGCGCCGGCAAGCGGCCAACCAGGCCCTGGCGCAGCAGATCGCCCAGGCCTATGACGAGTATCAGCGCTGGGCGCGGCTCAATGCGTTGATCGGCTCGGCCACCGGCGACACCTTCCGCAAGATCGCCCAGGCCTACAACCTCGACCTGCTGGTGCACCACGCCAACGTACAACTGCGCCAACTGGTGCGCCGCTACCGCCTCAAGCGCGGCGGCAGCATGCTGGGGCTGTTGGTGATGGACACGGAAATGGGCGACGAACTGCGTTCGGTGCATTCGCTGTCGGGGGGCGAAACCTTTTTGGTGTCCCTGGCCCTGGCGCTCGGTTTAGCGTCCATGGCCTCCAGTACCCTGAAGATCGAGTCGCTGTTTATCGACGAAGGCTTTGGCAGCCTTGACCCCGAATCCCTGCAACTGGCCATGGACGCCCTTGATGGCTTGCAGGCCCAGGGGCGCAAGGTGGCGGTGATTTCCCACGTGCAGGAAATGCACGAGCGTATCGCGGTGCAGATCCAGGTGCGCCGCCAGGGCAATGGCCTGAGCACCGTGGAGGTGAAATGAGTGAGGTGACGCTGTATTCCTTCCGCCGCTGCCCTTATGCCATGCGCGCGCGCATGGCTTTGCGCTACAGCGCGGTGGCGCTGCGTATCGTGCAAGTGAGCCTCAAGGCCAAGCCCGCCGAAATGCTCGCCCTGTCGAGCAAGGGCACGGTGCCGGTGCTGGACACGGGTGCGGGGGTAATCGACGAAAGCCTGGAAATCATGCACTGGGCCCTGGCCCAGCACGACCCCGACGATTGGCGGCTACAGGGCAACCTACCCGCGCAACAGGACAGCGCCGCGCTGATCGAGGCCAACGACCGGGTGTTCAAGGTGCACTTGAACCACTACAAGTACGCCGAGCGCTATCCCGCGCACTCCATGGCGTTTTATCGCAGCCAGGGCGAAGTGTTCCTCACCGACCTGGAGCAACGCCTGCAAGGGCGCGACGCGTTGGTGGCCGGGCACCTGAGCCTGGCCGACTTTGCCCTGGCGCCGTTCGTGCGCCAGTTCGCCCATGTCGACCGCGACTGGTTCGAGCAGGCACCGTACCCGCGTGTACGCGGGTGGCTGGGGTCGATTCTGGCGGCGCCGTTGTTTGTCGCGATCATGGCCAGGTAAACCTGGCCACGTACCTCAGCGCGGGGTCTTGTGATCCAGTGCGGCGTAGAAGTTGGCGCTCTGTTGCAGGTATTTGTGGGTGTAGGTGGCGGATTTCTTGTCGCTGATTTCCACACTGGCACTGGCCGGCAGGACCACGCTGGCAGAGATGGCGGATGCGGCAATAACGGAGAAGAGATTGAAATTCATCGCGTAAACCTCGGGGTGTTGGTTGGCTTGCTTGCCCGTTGGGGCCGTGAAGCCAACTTACGCCCGGGGCAACGCCGCGATGAAATTCTTTGTAACACTACTTTCTATCACTGGGATTGATACTAAGACGCAGGCCCCATCAACCGCGGGCTGCGACCGAGTGACGCAGCCTCCCCTCAAACCCCCTCAGATTCGTTGTCGCCCTCATCGCCGTCGTCGCTGGGGCTGAATGCACTCATGCACACCAGCAAGTGCTCGCCAGAGTCGCTGCTGATGTTCCAGCGATTGAGTACCGCGTCAAACCGGGCCTGGGCCACTTGTTGGGCATTAAAGCGCCAGCGCCGGGTGTCCCGGCCATCCATGCACTCGACCTGCAACAGGTCGTTGTCGAACGAAAATTCAAAACAGAACAACCCATCGATTTCCAGCATGTTGCTGTCTTTGAGGGCGCTGCTCAGGGTTTGGCTTGCATCAGTCATTGGAGGCGATCAGTCGTGGAAGAGGCGACATCATAGGCCAAAACCCTCCAGCGGGCCCCAGCCAAGTGCGGTCCAAGGCAGTTTCTGTCGGTAGCCGGTTACCGCATGCGGTTATTTTTTGCGTTTTACCCTTGGGCCAGATTCCCCTCAATCACACGCAAAGGACTGCTTCATGCCCGACTCCGATACCTCATTGCCCTACCGCGCCACGGCGACCCTGGCCGATATCGTGCGAGCCCGCTTCGCCGACCGCCCAACCTTGCGATCGGTCGTCACCCAGATGCTGCGCACAGCCATCACGGAAAAATACTTTGACCTGGATATCGACCGCCTGCGGCTTGCCCGGCGCGGCCAACAGGACGCCCCGCTGCTGGTGGACATTGCCCTGGACTACCTGGGCACCTCGGCTGGCCTGGCTGTCTTCAGCGCCGAGGACGCCTACCTCGAACTGGACGCCGTGCCCCTTACCTACGCCACCGATGCCACCTACGAAGGCGAGAACAAGACGCTTGACCTGGAGGTCATCGCCCAACTGATCCGCGAGCTGCCGCTGACCCTGCATATCGTGTTCCAGGAGCGGCTTGCCGCTTACTGGAACCAGGAGGCCGAACCCGGCTTTAGCCGCTGGCAGTGGCTGGCCGACCTGTTGCAGGGTGCCTTGCGCACGGCGTCGGCGCGCACCGCCGGGCTGAACGCCGAGCAATTACACCTGCTGGCGGCGATCTGCGACTTTCCCGATCGCCGTGACCGCGCCAAACAGGCCCTGGTCGCCCATGCCTATACCCTCGAAACCCGGGTCACCCGCGCCGGCCTTAGCGTGGATATCCAGGCCCCGGACCTGTTGTTGGTAAACGGCCAGACAGCCTTGCTGTTCCGGGTATCCGGCACCTTGGAGCGCTACCCGAACCTGGACGCATTCGGCATCGCCTGGGGGCAACGCCTGGAGCAACAATTCCTGGCCGACACGCTGACCTGGTGCCGCTACGAGCCGGACGGCGATATCTTCGATATCCAGGCAGCGTTGATTCTCAATCAGCAACTTGAAGACCTTGCCACCCTCAAGCTGCCCACCCGGGGCGGGGTCGAGCGCCTGGAGCAACGCTTCGCCAACCTCACCAACCCTGCTGTGCACTTTCTGGGCAGCCCCAGCCCCGCACCGGCCACCCTGGAGCCACTGGCCCGCGCCCTACCTGGCTGGCTGCGCCAAGCCTCGGCCGAAGACAGCTTCGCCTACCGCCAGCGCCTGCTAGCGCAAGTAGGCCTGCACCAGGCGAACCAGGGCCGCTCGTACCTGGACGGTATCGAAGACATCCGCCGTTTCGCGGCCAAGCGTTTGCGCGAGCAGATGCGCCTCGACCAGCCCCAGGCTCCAGGCTACGATCCCGACCAATTGGAACTAACCTTCGCAGTACCGGTCGGCACCCTGGGCAGCGGCTATCTGGAGCCGGTGACCATGAGCCTGACCGACCTGGCCCTGAAAAACCTGACGGGTAAGCCCAAGGGCAGCATGACCATCCGCCACACCGGCGACCAATTGATCCAGGACTGGACCACGCCCCAGTACCTGGAAGATCTGGTCGGCCGGATTGACATCGGCAAGCACTACCCGCAACTGATCGCCAGCCTGTTGATCGATGACAGCACGCAGGCTCGCGAACGCGAGGCATTGTTCCGCCAGCAACGACCCGCCGAACTGGCGCAGTTGGCTCTGGAGCTGCAAATCAAAGGGCAGTTCGGCCTGACCCGGCGGGGCTGCCGCTATGTCGATGCGGTCATGCAGCCGACCACGGCCCGACGCATGATCGACGACAATGAAATCGTCATGCGCCCCTTGGCCCTGTTGCGCAGGCCGGGGGCAATGGCAGACGTGGTCAGCCACATGTTCATCATCGAGCCGTTGAACCCGGATATTGGCCCGCATTTGCTCTATCGGCCTCTGTATGCCGAACAACTGCACGAGTACCCGAGCCGCGCCGCGCTGCTCCAAGCTATCGCCCAACCGGGAGCGTTGCAGGACAGCGTGCTGACCTGGCTGAGCAATGGCGCGCGGGCAGTCTATGACCACGGTGGTTTTATCGAGCCACACTATGTGCGCTTTGGTGTGGGCTCCGAGTTCGCCCCTCTGGAGCGCCCGAAACCCGCAACCCTGGCCGCACCCGACGACGACAGCGCGTTGGAGTGGCTGGCGGCGTTGCGCAGCGGGCAACTGCTGGCACAACTTTACGGCAGTGAGGCCCGGGCCCTGGTGGATCAGGCAGAACAGCAATCGGTCTCGACCGCCGAAAGCCGCTGGGCCGTATTTCTGGAAGGCTCGGGCCTGTTGTTCAACACCCTATTGATGGCCGTGCGCGGCCCACTGGCGGCTGTGGGTTGGCTGTGGCAACTGACCGCCAGCCTGCAGCAAGACATTCCGGCCCTGGCCGACAATGACCCGGCCACACGGGAGCCGGCCCTGATTGACCTGTTACTCAACATCGCTCAGGTCCTGTTGCACGCCGGGTTGCCGAGCGAGCCTGCCCCCTCCCTGGCTGGCGACGCCATACGGGACACCCAACTGGCCCTCGAACGCGTGCGCCGCCCCACGCCCTACGACACGCCGGGCCACCGCGCGATCTTGCAACAAGGCACCGTCGGCATTCCCGCCGAGCCACCGGCGGGCGGGCGAACCTTGGTGGACTTCCCCCGTTCGGCTAGCCGCGACTCGGCACTGGCCCACTTGCTGGAGCAATTGCTCGGCTTCAATGTGCCTTGGCCCTCACCTCTGCCAGAACCTTACGAGTACCCACCGTTAAAAGGCTTGTATCGCATTGACGGCAAGTTCTATGTATCGGTCGCTGGCCTGCTATTCCGCGCCTCAGTGGTGCCAGGATTCAACGAGGTGTTCATCATCGATGAAAAGCGCCCCGACCACCGGGGCCTCAAGCTTAAAACCGATGGCCACGGGCGCTGGACACTGGACCGCGGGTTGACGCTCGAAGGCGGCGGCCCCGGGCCTCGTATCCAGGCGCTGCTGCTGCAACAGCGCCAGCAGGCCGAACGCCTGGCCACGCGCAAACTGCAGATACAGCAAGACCTCAACCCCTTGATCGACACCCAGAACGACGCCCTGATCCGGCTTAGGGCGACGCGCACGGAGCAAGAGGTCCAGCACCGCAAACTGCAACTGGTGTGGAGGCTGCTCAATAGCGCCGACGACGCCCAACTGCCCGGGTTGCAGGCGCGCCATACTCAGGAAATGGAAACCGCCCACGCCCTCAGGACCCAGGTCAAGATCCTGCTTGAGACCTACCAGCAGCGCCTCCAGGACACCATGGCACTGCGCCAGGAACTGATCGACGTGCTGCGCAAAATCGAAGATATCGACCGCAAGCCCGTCCATGCCGCCGAGCGATATCAGGCCTACACGACCATTTGGCGGCTGCAACTGGCGGCCAACCTGATGATTCGCGAACTGGGCAGAGACCTGATGTTCAGCAGTCGTGGCGAACCGCTTTATGAGCTGCGCAAACGGACGCCGGAATACCTGAGCCAGGGCATTCCTGTGGCGTACTACGAGTTCATTGCCAACTACACGGAAAACCTGGCCATCACCGACCAGTTGATCGCCGCCACCGAAGACACGGAGCAGACCCTGGCCCAACTGGCCCTGGACTCGCCGGCCGGCGCCGCCACCCGCGATACCTTGCTCGCCAGCGTGACCCAACCGGAAGTGTTTTTCGCCATGAACCTCAAGCTCAACAGCCTGGAACTGCTGCGCGAGCTAAGCCTGAACCTGACCGCCGCGGAAGGCAATCCGATGGAGACCTATTACAGCAACCAGCTCCAGGCCTCCGAATTGCGCAAGGTGATTACCGCCCACATTGAGATGCGTTGCAGCAGTGGCTACAGCCTCCAGGAGCGCCGCAGCGTGTTCGAAACCATCCTGGTGCAATACAAGCAGTTCCATACCTCCAGCTCGGCACTGGCGGACCTTAATTCGGCTTACTTGCGCCAACCCTTCCAGGCCCGGTTCGTCGAACGCCTGCACGAAGCGCTGAACAGCGTAGAAAGCGAACTCGAAGCCCTGGCCCGCGAAGAAGAGCAACTGCAGGTCAACTTACCGGTGTCCGTGCCATTTCGCCCCAAAGCCGCGAGTAAGCGAGTGTTCAAGGTGCGCAACAAAGGCTCCCTCATCGGCGACGTCACCCCCCGCACGGCGGACCAACCCCTGCCACAGATCGACGTGGTCGACGTAATGACCCACCAAGCGATATCCAGCTTCAGCGAGCACGAAGATGGTTGGGTGGAAGTCATCACCCAGACGCCCCAACGAGTTGCCCCGGTGACACCGCCGCGCGCCCTACCCGCCCTGCGCGAGGCTGGGCAAAAACTCATGGCACAACGCGCCGGCATCGAAGGCACCATCAGGTTCCAGCAGAACAAACTAAAAGACCCGCAACGCCGACAGGGGATCAACCCCCTGGACTGGGACACTATGCTCAACACCCAGGCCGACCAGTTGGACCGCGTCGCCGATGAAATTCGCGCGACGCACCTGGACAAACCCCAGGCGCAGGCGCTGCTCGACGAGTTCCAAGGTGCCGCCCGAGACATGCGCCAGCAAGCTCGGCAGTTCTGCATTGACGGCTATAAACAGCAGTTACCGTCCCCGGAACATATCGACTACCTGTGGATCAACGGCGCCGTGGACATCAACCTGGTGCATCGGGCCAAGCCAACGGCAGCCGGTGATTTTCTTGCCGAATACGCGATCCGCGAAAAAGGCGCCCCGGCAGACAAGGTGCTGTGGTACGCACACTTTCACTACGCCAGCGCCGACGCCGCCAAGGTTGACTACAGCCGCGCCCATCTGAAGCTGCCGCACCAACGCTTCCTGACGCAAAAGGATTTGCTACTGCGCCAGCAGCCGGGCCAGGAAAAAATAGCCGACGTCGTGTATGTGCGGATCTATCCGCCGCTGGATCGGAAGCTGTTCCTCAACCTCTGACCGGCGCCCAATAAAAAAGCCGCGATCTGAGGGTCGCGGCTTTTTCAGTTTTCAGCCCAGTCAGTGGGCAAACAGCGAGTTGCCCTTCTGCCCGGCCAGTTTCTCCGGTTTGATGAGGAACCGCGCCAGCGCTGGCAACAGCCACAGGGCGCCGAACATGTTCCACAGCAGCATGAAAGTCAGCATCAGTCCCATATCGGCCTGGAACTTGATGGCCGAGAAAATCCAGGTAGCCACGCCAATGGCCAGACACAGGCCGGTGAACAATACCGCCTTACCCGTGGACTTGAGCGTCTGGTAGTACGCCTCCTGCAACGGCAGGCCCGCTCGTAGGAAACTCTCTAGGCGACTGTAGATGTAGATGCCGTAATCGACACCGATGCCCACACCCAGCGCTACCACCGGCAGGGTCGCCACTTTTACGCCAATCCCCATGAAGGCCATCAGGGCGTTGCCCAGCACCGAGGTCAGCACCAGCGGCAGAACGATGCACAGGGTTGCCGCCCAGGAGCGGAAGGTAATCATGCACATGGTCGCCACGCAGATGTACACCAGGATCAGGATGATGAACTCAGATTCCTTGATGACTTCGTTGGTGGCAGCCTCGATGCCGGCATTACCCGCGGCCAGGATGAATTCCAGGCCTTCCTTATTGTTTTCCTTGGCGAATTCCTGCACCGCATGGACGGCACGGTCCAGGGTCTCGGCCTTGTGGTCGTTGAGGAACACCAGCACCGGCGCCAGGGAGCAGTTGTTGTTGTACAGGCCGTCGGCACGGGCAATGGAGTTGTTCAGTACATCGGGGTTACGCGACAGGGTTTCCCATTTCAGGTTGCCCTCGTTCATGCCCTTAATCATCTGCTTGGACACGGTGACCATCGACACCGCCGACTGCACGCCCTCGGTGTTCTGCATCTTCCACATCAACTCGTCCACCGGGGCCATGGCCTCGTGGCGCGAGCACCCTTCGGGCGGCGTCTTGACCATCACCACCAGCACATCGGAACTGGTGGAGTAGTTGTTGATGATGAAGCTGTTGTCCTTGTTGTAGCGCGAATCCGGGCGCAGTTCAGGGGCCCCCTGGTCGAGGTCGCCGATTTTCAGGTTCTGGCTGTACCAGAGGCCGCCACCAAAGGCCACCAGGGCCAGGGCGATGGACACCGGGGCGACTTTCGGGCTGGCGAAATTGGACAGCAGGCGCCAGAACGGGTGTTCGCGGGTCGCGTCCTTCTTGCTGCGCTCGATGGCACGCTTGCTGATGCCCACATAGGAAATGGCCACCGGCAACAGGATCAGGTTGGTGAACACGATCACCGCCACACCGATGGACGCGCCAATGGCCAGCTCACGGATCACGCCGATGTCGATAATCAGCAGGGTGATGAAACCCACCGCGTCAGCCAGGATGGCGATCATCCCCGGCAGGAACAATTGACGGAAGGTGCGCCGCGCCGCGGTCAGGGCGTTGTCGGCCTCGCTGGACTGCAAGGCGATACCGTTGATTTTCTGCACACCGTGGGAAATACCGATGGCGAAAATCAGGAACGGCACCAGCATCGAGTATGGGTCCAGCCCGAAGCCGAAGGCGTGCATCAGCCCCAGTTGCCAGACCACCGCCACCAGGGTGGTAATCAGTACCGCGATGGTGCTGCGGATACACCAGGTGAACCAGTACAGCAGCACCAGGGTGATGACGAAGGCCACGCCGAAGAACAGCACGACCATGATGAGCCCGTCGATCAGGTCGCCGACCTTCTTGGCGAAACCGACGATGTGGATCTTCACATTGGGGTTTTGCGCCTCGAACTTGTCGCGGATTTTCTCTTCCAGTTCATGGGAGAACTTCTGGTAGTCCAACGCCAGCAGCTTGCCCTGGTCCTGCGGGTCCGGGTAAGACTCCAGCAGCGGGATATCGATGATGCTCGACTTGAAATCGTTGGCCACCAGGCGCCCGACCTGGCCGGACTTGAGCACGTTGTTACGCAGCAGGTCGAGGCTGTCAGCCGAGCCGTTGTAGCTCTGCGGGATCACCTCGCCACCGGCGAAGCCTTCCTCGGTCACTTCGGTCCAGCGCACGCTGGGGCTCCACAGCGACTTGAGGCCGGAACGGTCGACGCCGGAAATGTAGAACACCTCGTCGTTGATCTGGCGCAGGGTCTCCATGTACTCCTGGGTGAAGATGTCGCCCTCTTTGGCTTCTACCGAGATCCGCACGGTGTTACCCAGGTTCGCCAGGTCGTTGCGGTGCTCCATCATCTTCTCGATGAAGGGATGTTTGAGGGGGATCATTTTTTCGAAACTGGTGGACGGCCGGATCAGCGTGGCCTGCCAGAACAGAAAGGCGCTGACCAGCAGGCAGATGAAGATCACTGCCGGGCGGTTGTTGAAAATCAGGCGTTCGAGAAACGTCGCCTTGTCGTTGTGATGACTGCTCATGGAGATTCCCGCCTTCTTATTATTTGCCCGGCTGCTTATTTGCCCAGATCGGCGCCCGAGGACGTCGCGACGTGTACGCCGCCCTGGCCCACCAGAATCAGGTTGCCATTGCCCGCCGCCGTGACCGCCGACAGCGAGATGCGGTCGGGGCGGTTGAACACGCTGAAGGTTGCGCCGTGGTCATCGCTGCGCGCCACGCTACCGCCGTGGCCGACAATCACCAGCGAACCGTTGTCGAGCAAGGTGGCGCCCGCCAGGCCGAACTCCAGGGCACCGCGGCCGGCCTTGAGCTGGACCAGCTCCCAAGTGGTGCCGAAATCCGTGGAGCGGAACAGGTTGCCGCGCAAGCCGTAGGCCAGCAAGGTACCTGGCTGCCCCGTCCCGATCACGCCGAACAGCGAACCCTGGTATGGGCCTTCGACCCGTTCCCAGGTTTGCCCGTCATCGGCGGAGCGGAACATGCTGCCCTGCTCGCCCACGATGAACAGGCCCGAATCCTTGACCTGCGCGATGGCATTGAGGTGGTACTGGTCTTCGTTGTCCAGGCGATCACTGACGTCTTCCCAGTGCTGGCCACCGTCGGTGGTTTCCAGCACAGCGCCATAGGCACCGACGGCAAAGCCATGGTGGGTGTCCTTGAACCAGACGTCGAGCAGGGGTGATTCACGCTTGACGTCTTCAAATTGCCGGGTCCAGGTGGCGCCGCCATCCTGAGTGGCAAGCACCTGTGCATCATGGCCGACGGCCCAGCCATTCTTGTCATCGACAAAGAACAGCGCCGTCAGCAACTGCCGGGTCGGCACCTTGGCCTGCACCCAGGTGGTGCCCTGGTCATCGGAATAAAGGATATGGCCACGGTCGCCGGTCGCCACCAGGCGTGGGCCGGCGTGGGCGACATCGACCACCAGGCTTTTCGCAGCCTTGGCCGACTCGATGGCATAGACAGTGTCGGCGGCAGGCGTTGCCGCCGCCAGGACGGGCGCTGACAGCGCAGCAGCACCCAACAGCGAGAGCGCTGTGGCCAGCAACGCGAATCTGCGTAATGCCGGCGGGCGGCAGGAAACCACACCCATGACAGGCTCACTCATAGACCTTTCCCCCATTATTATTGTTAGGTCATTCAACCTTTCAGGGCGCCGTCGAGGGCGTTTTGTCTGATGCTGAAAGCGGACCGATGTCCGCAAACCTGCAATCTAGAGCCCCTTCTGAAGCCGGCCTATCCTATCGGGCTTTAGAATCGTATGACAATCGCCGGGACGTTATGTTTTGTTAACCTTTCGGGTCGGCCCGGGTCATGAATGGCTTGGCATTGAGGGAAGTGATCGAAGATGCCCTGTAGCAAGCGGGCTTGCTCGCGCTGGGGTGCGTAGCGCCCCTAAAACGGTGGTGTGCCTGAAACCGTTTTTACGGCCGCCACGCGACCGAGCGCGGGCAAGCCCGCTTGCTGCAACAGCCCGTTACGCCAGGCTTTTGCTGACCACCTCGAACACGTCGCTGGACAGCTCGCCGCAAGCGCGGATGCGCTCCAGTTCGGCTTTCATCAACGCCTGGCGGGCGCTGTCGTATTTGCGCCAGCGTGTCAGCGGCGCCAGTTGCCGCGAGGCGATCTGCGGGTTGAAACCGTTGAGCTGGATCACCAGGTCCGCCAGGAAGCGGTAGCCCGAGCCATCGGCGGCGTGAAAATTGATGAGGTTCTGCCCGGCGAAGGCGCCCACCAGTGCCCGCACCTTGTTCGGGTTCTTGAGGTTGAACGCCGGGTGGCTCATCAAGGCCTTGACCCGTTCCAGGGCGCCCGGCTGGCTGCTGCCGGCCTGCACGCTGAACCATTGGTCCATGACCAGCGGGTTGTCCTTGAAGTTTTCGGCAAACACCCCCAGGGCCTTGGCTTTCTCTTCAGCGAACGGCGAGTTGACCAGCACCGCCAACGCAGTGAGGCGTTCGGTCATGTTGTCGCTGGCGTCGAACTGCTCCAGGGCCGCTGCCAGCACCTGGGGTTTGCCGCTGAGCATCAGGTAAGACAGCGCGATGTTCTGCAGGCTGCGGCGGGCAAAGTGCTCGGCGGCGGCGATGTACGGCGTGCGCTTGGACAGCTCGCGGTTGGCCTGGTAGCGCGCCCACAGGGCGTCGAACAGGCTGTCGGCCAACTGCTGGCGGGTGAATTCGCGGGCAGCGTGGATGGCGTCGATGTCCGCCACTTCGCTGATTTCGGTGAGGTAGGCCTCGCTGGGCAACGAGAGCATTTCCGCGACCATGGCTTGATCCAGTCGTTCGTCTGCCAGCACGGTGCCCAGGGCCGTGACCAGGCGTTGGTCGAGCACCAAGGCCTGGCCCTGACGGTGCTGAACGATCAGTTCCTGCAGGACCTGCACCGCCAGTTGCTGCCCCGCCTCCCAGCGGTTGAAGCCGTCGCTGTCGTGCTGCATGAGGAACATCAACTGGTCGCGGCTGTAGGGGAAGCTCAGCTTCACCGGCGCCGAGAAGCCACGCAGCAAGGACGGCAGCGGTTGCAGGGCCACGTCGACGAAGGTAAAGGTTTGTTCGGCTTCGGTCACCGACAGCACGCGGGAGGTGCCGCCCGCCGCCGCTTCACCCGCCAGACGCAGGGCAATGTCGGTGCCTTGGGCATCCAGCAGGCCCAGTTCGACCGGAATCACGAACGGCAGTTTTTCAACCTTGTCCGGGGTGGCCGGGCAGCTTTGGCGCAACGTCAGGCTGTAGGTCTGGGCCGCGGCGTCATAGTGTTCGCTGACCTCCAGGCGCGGCGTGCCGGCCTGGCTGTACCAGCGTTTGAACTGGGTCAGGTCGGCGCCGTTGGCGTCTTCCATAGCCTTGATGAAGTCGTCGCAGGTCACGGCTTGGCCGTCATGGCGCTCGAAATACAGGTCGCTGCCCTTGCGGAACCCCGCCTCGCCCAGCAGGGTGCGGAGCATGCGCACCACTTCCGAGCCCTTCTCGTACACAGTCAGGGTGTAGAAGTTGGAGATTTCGATAAAGCTGTCCGGGCGTACGGCGTGGGCCATGGGGCCAGCGTCTTCGGCGAACTGGTGGGTGCGCAGGTAGGCCACGTCCTCGATGCGCTTGACCGTGCGCGAGTTCATGTCCGCCGAGAACTCGGCGTCGCGGAACACCGTGAAACCTTCCTTGAGGGAGAGCTGGAACCAGTCGCGGCAGGTCACGCGGTTACCCGACCAGTTGTGGAAGTATTCGTGGGCAACCACCGCCTCGACCCGCTGGTGCGCGGCGTCGGTGGCGGTTTCGGCGCGGGCCAGCACGCAACTGGAGTTGAAGATGTTCAGGCCCTTGTTTTCCATCGCGCCCATGTTGAAGTCGTTGACCGCGACGATCATGAAGATGTCCAGGTCGTACTCACGGCCGTAGACCTCTTCGTCCCAGCGCATGGACTTCTTCAGGCTGTTCATGGCGTGCTGGCACTTGTCGATGTTTTCCGGCTCGACGTAGATGCGCAGCGCCACGTCGCGCCCGCTCAGGGTGCTGAAGCTGTCCTCGACGCACCACAGGTCGCCCGCCACCAGGGCGAACAGGTACGCCGGCTTCATGAACGGGTCTTCCCAGGTTGCCCAGTGCCGGCCATCGTCCTGCGGGCCGTTGCCTACAGGGTTGCCGTTGGACAGCAGCACCGGGTAGCGATGCTGTTCGGCGATCACGGTGGTGGTGAAGACGCTCATCACGTCCGGGCGGTCGAGGTAGTAGGTGATCTTGCGAAAGCCTTCGGCCTCGCATTGGGTGCAGAACATGCCGCCAGATTTGTACAGGCCTTCGAGCGCGGTGTTGGTCTCGGGGTGGATGCGTACGCTGGTGTCCACCGTGAAGCGCTCGCTGGCCGGGTGCAGGGTCAGGTGGCTGTCGCTCAACTGGTAGTCGGTGGCGCCCAGGTCCTGGTCCGCCAGTTTCACCGACAGCAGTTCCAGTTGCTGCCCGTCCAGCACCAGCGGCGGCAGGCCGGCGCCACGGGCCGGGTTGCGGCGCATCAGCAGTTGCGCATGGACCAGGCTGTGGTCCTCGAACAGCTCGAAGGTCAGGTGCGTCTCGTCGATCAGGTACTCGGGCGCCTGATAGTCCTTCAGGTAGATCATCTTCGGTTGTTCGGTGCGCATGGGGCAGTCCTTCTACTGATGCACGGCGAGCTGATAGGCCGTGTATTTACGGATATTGATGACGCCGGTGTCGAAGATCAGGTACTGGCCCTTGATCCCCATCAGCGTGCCTTCGGCAATCGGGTTCTTGTCCAGGTTGAAGCTGACGATCTTGGCCGGGTATTGCTCCACCGGGTAGCGGATTTCAAGGGGTTCGACCCCCGTCACCGGCTGAATTGCCTGTAGGCCGAAACGCGCCTGCAACGCCTGGATGCCTTCGGCGCAGGAGGCGAACAACTGCTCGCGCACCGCGGCAAGGTCCACTGGCGCCGCATCGCCCTTGAGCAGTGCGCGCCAGTTGGTCTTGTCCGCCACCTGGCTGCGCAGCAGGTCTTCGACAAAGCCCGATTGCTGGCGGGTAGCGACGCGCATGATCGGTAACGCCTGGCTTGCGCCCTGGTCGAGCCAACGGGTCGGCAACTGGGTGGCACGGGTGATGCCCACCTTGACCCCCGAGGAGTTGGCCAGGTAGACGACGTGGTCGGTCATGCAGAACTGCTCGCCCCAGGACGGCTCGCGGCAGGTGCCGGCGTCGTAGTGGCAGCGCTCGGGGCTCATGATGCACAGGTCGCACTGGGCCAGTTTGGTCATGCACGGGTAGCAGTAGCCCTGGCTGAAACTGGTCTTGGTCTTGCGCCCGCAATGGGTGCAATGGATCGCCCCCAGGTATTCCAGGCGCACGGTGGTGCCAATCATGGGGTTGACCGGCACCTCGGCGTCGCCCAGGCGAAAGGCGTATTGCACGGCCGGCCCGTCAAGGCGCGCCGACATCTTGCTGATTGCACCGCGGCCAATCTCGATCAATGGATGGCGTCCGACTTGAACAGCAGGTTGGGCACCGGCTCGGCCTTGGAGGCGCATTCCTGGGTGCCCATGTAGCCGGTGTGCTGGTCTTCGGGCAGGTTCTGGATTTCCCAGGCGATCATGGCTTGCAGCGACAGCTCTTTCTGCTCGGGGGTCAACTTGCCGCCGTCGGACCATTTGCCGATCTCCACCGCGGTTTTCAGGCTGAGGTAGATTTGCGGGGTGATGTTTTTAATCATTTCGTTGAAAGAGGACATCAGGTTCTCCGTGCTCTTGATTGAAATAGAGGGTTCAAGCGGCCTGTCTGCGGCGGTTGAAGGCACCGCCCACCAGGCCGGTCAGGCAACCGATCAGCAACCCGCCAACGTGGGCAGCGTTGGCGATCGCGCCGAAGCCGATCATCGAGACCAATCCCGACAGGCACAGCAGCAGCCACACCAGCATCATCGCCAACACGCCGCGCGGCAGGCGATACGCCGGGTTCGGCGCCAGCAACTGGTAGATCCAGCAATGCCCAAGCAAGCCGTAAAGCACGCCGGAAAGGCCACCGAACAGGCTCGGGCCACCAAACAGGTATTGCGCGTAATTGGACACCAGGCTGAACAACAGGGTCAGGCCCAGCAGGTTGATCGCGCCCTGACGGGCTTCGATACGACGCCCCAACTCCCAGTACCACATGCCGTTCATGGCCAGGTGCAGGATGCCAAAGTGGATCAGCATCGGTGTCACCAGGCGCCACCACTGCCCCGCCGCCAGGCTCTCAGCGAGGGGCGTGAACAGGATGTAGTCACCCTCGATACGGTAGTCGAGGAAGGTCAGCCAGCTCATGGTGTGCAGGTTGTCGCCCAGCAGGGTGACGCCCGCGACGATCAGGCTCAGCAACAGCACCAGCGCGGTCACCGGGCTGTGGCGCAGTTGCGCGATAAACCCTGGGCGCCGGGCCGCGGGGGCCGCCACAGGGATGTCCAATTGCTGTTCGGGGTCGCCCGCCGGAAAGCGCTCATACAAAGAACGCACGTCCTCGCTGATCTCCACCGGCGCCCACAGCACTTGTTCGCCGCCCTCCTCGCTGACCCGGTGCGGCACGCCCATGCGTTGCAGCAGCTTGACGAAACCGCCCAAGTCCACCGCCAGGGGCAGGCGCAGCACGGCCACGGCAGTCATTGCAGTACCTCGGGACGTTCGACATCGACCCAGACGAACTTGCGTGGGTCGAGGCGGGTTTCCTGGTCCAGGCGATAGGCCACAAGCTTGCCGTAGAGCACCGCGCTGTAGTCCAGGCAGGCCAGGTTCGGGCGGATCGGTGCCGGCTTGCCGCTGCGCCAGTAGTGGCCGACGAACAACAACGGTTCGTCGATGCCGTAGCGCAACAGGGTGTCTTTCTGGGTCGGCGACAGGGGCGTCTGGGCCACGGGGTCGGGTAGCGCGTCGGGTTGGAACACGATGTCTCCGTAGGTTTGCGGGTCGTCTTCCCAAAATTTGGTGCGGAAGAACGCCCGGGTCAGGCCATCGCCACTGGTCATGGTCAGGCCATGGGGCAGGCGCATGTCGGTGCCGCGCAACAGGCGATCGAACACCGTGCAGGCAAAACTGCCAGGCACGGCGGCGGCCTGGAGGAAATGCTCATCGATACAGCCGTCAGGGTGCTGAGCGCGCAGCGGCGCGATCAAGCCGGCGTCCCAACAGGCATGCACCACGCGAAAGCGCCCGGCATCGACGAATAGCGGCATCTGGTAGAACCAGCCGAGGAAGTCGTGCCAGTCGCCAGGGTGATGGGCAAATTGGTTCAGGGTCTCAGCGATCAGGCGTGCGTGCCGCGGGGTGTGTTCGCGCACGAACCGTTTGCCGCTGCCCGGCGGCGCCGGCGTGCTCCAGCCCAGGGCGTTGAACTCGTGGTTGCCCATGATGCACAGCGCCTGGCCGGCCTCGACCATGTCGTGAACCAGGTGCAACGCCTCGCGGATACGCGGGCCACGGTCGATCACATCACCCAAGAACACCGCCATGCGCGAGGGGTGGCGCCAGATCCCGCCCAGTTTGTGATAACCGAGGCGGTCGAGCAGGTGCTCCAGGGTGTGGGCGCAACCGTGTACATCACCGATCAGGTCATAACTGCGCGCGGGATCGAGCATCAGTCGCCTCCACCACCCAGCCGGCTGCCCCAGCCGAGCTTGGTCCGGCACACTTCGTAGTAGTTGTGGTCCAGCGGGTGGATCAGGCGCAGCTTCTGGGATTTCTTGCTGACGGTGATGGTGTCGCCCGGCGCGCAGGTGAAATGGTTCTGGCCGTCGCAGGACACCTGCGGGTAGATCTGCATGTCCTTGGACACGACGATTTTCAACTCGCTGTTGCCATCAACCACAATCGGCCGCCCAGACAGAGTGTGGGGGTACATCGGCACGATCACGATGGCGTCGAGCTTGGGGTGCATGATCGGTCCGCCCGCCGACAGGGCATAGGCCGTGGAGCCAGTGGGCGTAGCGACGATCAGGCCGTCGGCCTTTTGACTGCAGACGAACTGGCCGTCTATATAAAGCTCGAATTCGATCATGCGCGTCGATTTGCCGGGGTGCAGCACCACGTCGTTCAGCGCATCGCCCTGGCCGATGGCTTCGCCGTGGCGGCGCACTTCGGCTTGCAGCAGGAAGCGGTTTTCCACCAGGTAGTGGCCGTCGAGCACTTCGGCGACCTTGATTTCCAGCTCATCGGGGCGGATATCGGTCAAGAAGCCCAGGCTGCCACGGTTGATCCCCAGCACCGGCACGTTATGCCGCGCCAGCGCCCGGGCGGCGCCCAGCAGGCTGCCATCGCCGCCGACCACAATAACCATGTCGCAGACTTCGCCCAGCATCTTGCGCGAGGAGGTTTGCAGGCCATGGCCGGGCAGGACTTCGGCAATGGTGTCCTCGAGGATCACGTGCATGTGCCGTTCGAGCAGAAAGCGTTTGAGCCGGCGTACCGTGTCGAGAACCTGAGAACTGCCCAGGCGACCGATAATGCCGATATTGCGAAATTGCTCCATGGGGCTCCTGCAGGGTTCGGGGCAGCAAAAAGAAGGGATTATGGGCGAAAGCGCGCCGCAGACAAAACTCTTTCCCCGGCATAAAAGACTATGCTCGCACAATGATCCTGTTTCCCGACTTGCTCAACCTCCCCCGACAGTTGCGCCACCCCCGGGTCCGCGACCTGGCCTGGGTCATCCTCGCACCGCCGATGCTGGCGCAAACCCCATGGCCCCAACGCCATCCCCTGGCGGGCAGCGACTGGGTGCACACACCCGGCCAATTGGCCGATTGGCTGCACAGCCTCGATGCAGAGCCAGCGGCGTTGCTGCATTGGCTCGACCTGCACCCTACGCGACGCCTGGGGGTGTACTACGAACGGCTCTGGCAATTTGCGGTGCAGCAGGCGCCCGGCATTGAACTGATCGCCGCCAACCTACCGATCCGCCGCGAAGGCCACACCTTGGGCGAGCTGGACATGCTGCTGCGCGACCGCGACGGCGTGCATCACCTGGAGCTGGCGATCAAGCTGTATCTGGGCCCACAACAGGGCGACGGCCAGGATGCCGCGCAATGGCTGGGGCCGGGCTGCCACGACCGACTGGACCGCAAACTGGCGCACCTGTGTCAGCACCAACTGCCCATCTCATCGCGGGCGGAAAGCCGCGAGGTGCTGGCGGCCCTGGACATCCAGCCTCTCGCTGCGCATCTGTGGCTGGGCGGTTATCTCTTGTATCCGTGGCCCGGCGTCGCTCAGCCCCCCAGCGGCGCCCATCCCCTGCATCTACAAGGCCGCTGGCTGCACCAACGCGACTGGCCCGCATTCGCGCGCCAGAGCCCTCCCGGCCGCTGGCAACCCCTGCCCCGCCACGCCTGGCTGGCGCCCGCCCACTACAGTGCCGAAGAGGTCTGGGACAGCGAGCAACTCCACGCATGGCTGCTTGAACTGGCCCCACAGGCACCCGCGCAACTGCTGGTGCGCCTGAGCGAGACCGCGACAAACCAGTGGGAAGAAGCCGAACGCCTGTTCCTCGTCGCCGACCAGTGGCCGGCCTGAAGCCGCCACGCAGGGCTGGTCTATGCTTGGGGGCACCCACCCGACAGACGAGGGATGTATGGACGACCCCATCGACAATAAGCCGCCCAGTTTCTGGCAGATGCTGCACAGCGTCATGGCGGCGGCGTTCGGCGTACAAAGCGGCAAAAACCGCACGCGGGACTTCACCCATGGCAAACCCAGCCACTTCGTGGTGCTGGGCATTCTCTTTACCGCCGTGTTCGCCCTGACCCTGTTCGGCATTGTCAAACTGGTGCTGCACCTGGCCGGGCTTTGATTCGGTTCAGTGCATCAGGGTTTGCAGGCTGAACGGGTAGCGATAGGACAGCGGCCGCCCCTTCGCGGAGAAACTGCGGAAATCCACACCGTATTGGGGGCTGCTGCCCAGCGCCAACAAACGTTGCGCCAGTGGGCGACTAATCAATTGCAACAACCGCGCCTGGCGATCGCGGCCCCCGTAGCGGCGGAAATCCACCCCCTGGTCATAGTCATACAACTGCACCAGGGCCCAGCCACCGAGGCTGAAGTGCCCGCCCACCAACACACTCAGGCGCCCATCCAGCAACGCCTGTAACGCGGGCGGTGACGTATTGACCGCACTGAACAGCGCGCCCTGCCCGGGCTTGCCGCCCGTCTCGGCGTACGCCTGCATCGCACCGAAGGCCATCTCATCATTGGCCGACCACACCAGCGAAACCCCCGGATAGCGCTTGAACAACATCCGCGCCTGCTCATAGGCGCGCTCGTGGGTCCAGGCGCCATACACCAACTGGCGCAAACGCACCTCAGGGTGCTCGGCCAGGGCCCGCATCATGCCCTTCTCACGCAATTGCGCCGACGGGGTGATCTTCAACCCGGAAAACGCCAGCAACTCGATGGTCTGGCCCTTGGCGACGCGGGGATGTTTGCGGATCAGTTCCTTGAGCATCAGGTAACCGCCCTCCTCGTCGTTGGACACCAGGCTACCGAGCCAATCGGGGTATTTGCTCTCCAGGTCGCCCAGCAAGCGTGTCTGGTCGGCGGTCAGCGAGTTATTGACGATAAACAGCTTCACCCCGCTGCCCTGGGACAGGCGCAGGATTTCCGGGGCCACATACTGTTCATTGACGAACACCAGGTAATCCGGACGGTCCGGGCCTTGCAGCGCCTCGCGGGCCTGCTGCAGGTTGAGTTGGGGTTGGCGCTCGGAGTAGAGGATCTTGAGGTCCATGCCCAGATCCTTGGCGGCCGCCTGCATGAATTGCGAGTAACTGACCCAGAAAATCTCCTTGCTCGTCCCCGGATTGAGGAACAGCACGGAAGCCGCCTGCGCACAGGGCATCCAGGCGCCCAGCGCCAGCAGCACAACGCAATACAACTTGGACATGGTGATGCGAGCCCCGGAAATTAGCCGTGCATGATAGCAAGCCAATAGCCAACCACTTGCACAATAATTGCCGTTTTTGTCCGACAATCGTCGGGAAAGGGCCCGTAGATAGGGAGTTACTGGTGGCTGACCCAAAAAATCGCGGTCGAAACCACCAGGATTATCAGGAAGAGAATGGCCCATGCATCGACACTGCTATCGCTTTTCCTGGCCTTGGTAGGGTTGCTCATTGCATCGCCTCTTGTCGGTTTTATCGGTGAGTGCATAAACACGCCACCACAGTTAAGCCGACGATTGCCCCCACCACAAATACGGGTATGGCAATAATCAGTCTCATTAGGCGATTTGGTTCTTTACATATACTAAAACATCACTTTTACGCATAACCATGAACTGTTATCTTGCGCCGGCTCCGTTGGGAGTGCGCGGCCGTGCGCGCAGATGTGCTGTAGCTAAGCAGCCTGAGAACAGGACTTATATGTACGTATACGACGAGTACGATCAGCGGATCATCGAGGACCGCGTCAAGCAGTTCCGGGATCAGACCCGACGCTATCTGGCAGGCGAGCTGAGCGAAGAAGAATTCCGCCCCCTGCGTTTACAGAATGGCCTCTACATTCAGCGTTTCGCCCCGATGCTGCGGGTAGCGGTGCCTTACGGCCAACTGACTTCGCGCCAGACGCGGATGATGGCCAAGATCGCTCGCGACTACGACAAGGGCTACGCCCACATCAGTACCCGGCAGAACGTGCAGTTCAACTGGCCTGCCCTGGAAGACATCCCCGACATCCTCGCCGAACTGGCCACCGTGCAAATGCACGCTATCCAGACCAGCGGCAACTGCCTGCGCAACGTCACCACCGATCAGTTCGCCGGCGTGGCCGCCGATGAGCTGGTGGACCCGCGCCCCTGGTGCGAGATCGTGCGCCAGTGGACGACCTTCCACCCCGAGTTCGCCTACCTACCGCGCAAGTTCAAGATCGCCATCAACGGCTCGACCTCGGACCGCGCCGCCATCGAAGTGCATGACATTGGCCTGGAGCCGGTGCACAACGCTGCGGGCGAACTGGGTTTTCGCGTGTTGGTCGGCGGCGGCCTGGGCCGTACCCCGGTCGTCGGCGCGTTCATCAATGAGTTCCTGCCCTGGCAAGACCTGCTCAGCTACCTCGACGCCATCCTGCGGGTCTACAACCGCTACGGGCGTCGCGACAATAAGTACAAGGCGCGCATCAAGATTCTGGTCAAGGCCCTGACACCTGAAGTCTTCGCCCAGAAAGTCGACGCCGAGATGGAACACCTGCGCGGTGGCCAGACCACCTTGACCGACGCCGAAGTGCACCGTGTTGCCCGCCACTTCGTTGACCCGCAGTACAAGGCCCTGGCTGACCACAGCGGCGAACTGGCCGAATTGGACAAGCAGCACCCAGGCTTTGCCCGTTGGCGCGTACGCAACACCCTGGCCCACAAAAAACCGGGCTATGTGGCCGTAACCCTGTCGCTCAAGCCCACCGGTGTCGCGCCGGGCGACGTCACCGACAAGCAACTGGACGGCATCGCCGACCTGGCCGAGCGCTACAGCTTCGGCCAACTGCGCACTTCCCACGAACAGAACATCATTCTAGCGGACGTCGAGCAGAACCAATTGTTCAGCCTGTGGACCGAACTGCGCGAGCAGGGCTTCGCCACGCCGAACATCGGCCTGCTGACCGACATCATCTGCTGCCCGGGTGGCGACTTCTGCTCCCTGGCCAACGCCAAGTCGATCCCCATCGCCGAATCCATCCAGCGCCGTTTCGATGACCTGGACTACCTGTTCGATATCGGCGAATTGGACTTGAACATCTCCGGCTGCATGAATGCCTGCGGCCACCACCATGTCGGCCATATCGGCATTCTCGGCGTGGATAAGAAAGGCGAAGAGTTCTACCAGGTGTCCCTGGGTGGCAGTGCCAGCCGTGACGCCAGCCTGGGCAAGATCCTCGGCCCGTCTTTTGCTCAGGATGCGATGCCCGACGTGATTTCCAAGCTGATCGACGTCTACGTGGAACAACGTACCGAAGACGAACGCTTCATCGACACCTATCAACGTATCGGCATTGACCTCTTCAAGGAGCGCGTCTATGCAGCGAATCATTAAGAACAACGAAGTCGTCGACGAAACCTGGCACTTGCTGCCCAAGGACGCGAGCTTCGACGGCATCTCCAACTGCGACGACCTGATCGTGCCGTTGGCCCTGTGGCGTGAGCACGGCCACGCCCTCAAGGCCCGCGATGGCGGCCTGGGCGTGTGGCTGGACGCCGACGAGGAAGCCGAGGAAATCGGCGAGGACGTGGGCCATTTCCAGGTCATTGCCCTGAACTTCCCCGCCTTCACCGATGGCCGCAACTACTCCAACGCCCGTCTGTTGCGTGACCGCTACGGCTATAAAGGCGAGTTGCGGGCCATTGGCGACGTGTTGCGTGACCAACTGTTCTACCTGCACCGTTGCGGTTTCGATGCCTACGCCCTGCGCGCCGACAAAGACCCCTACGAAGCCCTTGAAAGCCTCAAGGACTTCTCGGTGACCTACCAGGCCGCCACCGACGAACCGCTGCCGCTGTTCCGTCGCCGCTAAGCCTGCGCCCACAAAAAAGCCCTGGACCGCCACCGCGACCCAGGGCTTTTTTACACCCGGCGTTTACCAGAAACGCTGCTGGGTCAACCGGCTCCACCAGCTCAGGAGCACGCGGTCCACCGAGCCGCTGGCCGCCATGCCAATGCGTTCCTGCAGGCTTTTACGCTCGGCGTAATGCAGGTGGAACAGCTCGCAGGTTTTCGCCCGTTGCGCCAGGTATTCGTCACTGGTTTTCAACTCGTCCACCAGTTGCTTGTCGAGGGCCGCGACGCCCAGCCAGACTTCGCCGGTGGCCACTTCATCGATGGCCAGTTGCGGGCGGTAGCGTGAAACGAAGTTCTTGAACAGTTGATGGGTGATATCCAGGTCTTCCTGGAATTTTTCCCGACCCTTTTCGGTGTTTTCGCCGAACACCGTCAGCGTGCGCTTGTATTCACCCGCCGTGAGCACTTCAAAGTCGATGTCGTGTTTTTTCAGCAGACGATTGACGTTGGGCAACTGCGCCACCACGCCGATGGAGCCAAGGATGGCAAAGGGCGCACTGATAATCTTCTGGCCGATGCAGGCCATCATATAGCCGCCACTGGCCGCGACCTTGTCGATACACACGGTCAGTGGAATACCCGCCTCGCGGATGCGCGCCAACTGCGAAGAAGCCAGGCCATAGCTATGAACCATGCCGCCGCCGCTTTCCAAGCGCAGCACCACTTCGTCCTTGGGCGTGGCCAGGGTCAACAACGCGGTAATTTCGTGGCGCAGGCTGTCGGTGGCGGACGCCTTGATGTCACCGTCGAAATCCAGGACGAACACCCGCGGCTTGGTATCGGGCTGTTTCTTCTGCTTTTTCTCGGCCTTGCCCTGGGACTTGCGCAGCGCCTTAAGTTGCTCTTTGCCCAGCAGCGCCTGCTCCAGGCGTTCGCGCAGGTCCTTGTAGAAGTCGTTGAGCTTGCTCACTTGCAACTGCCCGGACGCCTTGCGCCGGCCCTTGCTGCGCAGGGCGGCGAAACTGGCCAGGACCACCAGAATTGCGATCACCAGGGTCACGGTTTTAGCCAAAAAACTTGCATATTCGGCAAGAAAATCCACGGATGCTCCTTATATAAGCGGTGCGGCGCGACGCACTCTGCCGCGCAAGGCCCCAGCATACCCACGCGACCGGTCGACGGCCAGCCGCGAAACGCGGGGCAGCCAGTCTCCAACGGGCATTTCAAACAAGCGTATGTTTTTTCATTGACAGCTCTTCGCCATCCCCATAACCTCGCCCCACTTACAACGTACCGGGACGACGCGGACGTGGGCAGCATTTACCTGATTCGACATGGCCAGGCCTCCTTCGGTGCAGACGACTACGACGTGCTGTCGCCGACCGGTATTCGCCAGGCAGAAGTGCTGGGCAGCCACCTGGCGCAACTGGGCTTGAGCTTCGATCGCTGCCTGTCCGGCGACCTGTTGCGCCAACAGCACACCGCCCGTTCGGCACTGGAGCAATTCAGTGCGGCCGGCATGCCGATACCGCCGCTGGAAATAGACCCGGCCTTCAACGAATTCGACGCCGACGCCATCCTCCGTGCCCTGCTGCCCGGCCTATTGCCCGATGAGCCCGAAGCCCTGCATATCCTGCGCAACGCCGTGCAAAACCGTGGCGAGTTCCAGCGCATCTTTGCCCTTATCATCAGCCGCTGGCTCAGCGGCACCTACGACACCCCGGGCCTGGAAAGTTGGCTGGGGTTTGTCGGGCGGGTCCAGGGCGGGTTGCAACGTATCCTGGAGCAGGCCGACGACACCCAGAAAATCGCCGTGTTCACTTCCGGCGGCACCATCACGGCCCTGCTCCACCTGATTATCCAAGTGCCTGCCGCGCAGGCCTTTGAACTGAACTGGCAAATCGTCAACACCTCGCTCAACCACTTGAAGTTTCGCGGTCGCGAGGTTGCCCTGGCTTCCTTCAACAGTCAGACCCACCTGCAACTGTTGAAGGCCCCGGAACTCATCACCTTTCGGTGAGTGCCGGCTTACTGTGACCCTTGTTGCAATCAACCCTAAAAGGATCGAACCATGACCTCCGTAGCTGACGCCGTACAAGCAATGAAAGCCAAGTTCAACCCATCCGCCGCTGCGGGCCTGGACTTGGTGTTCGGTTTCCGTATCGATGAAGAAAAGAACTTCTCCCTGGTCGTCAAGGACAGCACTTGCGAGCTGCAAGAAGGCGTCAACCCTGACGCTCAGGTGACCCTGGTGATGGACAGCGAAACCCTGCAAGGCATCGTCAGCGGCGAAACCGACGGCATGCAGGCCTTCATGGGCGGCAAGCTGCGCGCTGAAGGCGACATGATGCTGGCGATGAAACTGAGCGAACTGTTCCCAGCCTGATTCCCTGGCCGGCCAACAGCGAATCCCGCCCTTGTGGCGGGATTCGTGTTTCTGGGCCTGCCCGGCGCCTTGGCCTACAATGGCCGCCTCCTTGCCGACCTGAAACCCCATGGACATCGACCTCGCCCGCACTTTTCTGGAGATTGTCCGCAGTGGCAGCCTCGCGGCCGCCGCCGAAAAGCTCCACGTCACCCAAACCGCCATCACCGCTCGGGTGCAGAAACTCGAAAGCCAATTGGCCAGCACCCTGTTCGTGCGCAACCGCGCCGGTGCGCGCCTGACCGCCGACGGCGAAGCGTTCGTGGTCTACGCCAATCAACTGGTGCAGACCTGGGAAGCGGCCCGCCGTGACCTGCCGCTACCCGACGGCTATCGCAACGTGCTGCACATCGGTGGCGAGGTGAGCCTGTGCAACCCGCTGATGCTCAATTGGGCCCGGGCGCTGCGCGAGCACATCCCCGGCCACGCCTTGCGCACGGAAATCCGCGACGGCGAGCACCTGCTGCGCCAATTGGAGCTGGGGGTGCTGGACGCCGCGCTGGTTTACCAGCCGCAGTACTGGCCGCGTTTGCAGGTGGAGCAGTTGTTGGAGGAAAAGCTGATCCTGGTGCGCCTGGTCGCCCGGCCCGAACCCTATGTGTACGTCGATTGGGGCGAGGATTTTCGCCGCCAGCATGACGCCGCGCTGCCGGAACGGGCCCGCGCCGCGCTGAGTTTCAACCTCGGCCCGCTGGCTCTGCAGTACCTCCTGGAAAACGGCGGCAGCGGCTACTTCCGTACCCGCGTTGTGCAAAGCTACCTCGACAGCGGCGTGATGGAGCGCGTGCCCAAGGCTCCGGAATTCAGCTACCCGACCTACCTGGTGTACTCGCGCGACCGCGACTCGGCCACCCTGCAACAGGCGTTCGAGCTGCTGCGGGCACTGGTGCGGGCCGACAACGACTGGTCACAGCGCTGGGACCCGATGATCTGAGGTGTCCGCTTGTGGCAACCCTGGCCCCGCCATTGGCCGAGGAGGCGAACCGGGGCTAGGCTGCTGTCACTGTGCCCACCTGCGGAGCGTACCGTGAACCCCACCACCCAAGCCTTTCGCCAGCGCTATCGTGCTGGCGTCCACCCGCGCTACAACCCCTGGTTGCACGGTGGTTTCGTGCTGACGTTCGGGCTGCTGGCCATCGGTTTTTTCGCCAGCACCCTGCATCAGGTCATCGCCCTGCAATGGCTAGCACTGCCGGCCACCCTGCTGTTGTTCAACCTGGGCATTTACCTGGTGCACCGCTACCTGGGCCACCATAAACGGGGCTGGGCGCGGCTGTTCTACGCCCGTCACACGGGCGATCACCACAGTTTTTTCAGCCCCGGCCACATGACCTACGACAGCCCCCGGGACTGGCGGGTGATTCTGTTCCCGGCCTGGCTGATCGTCGCCCACAGCCTGCTGATAACCCTACCAGCGTGGTGGCTGTTGCAGTACTGGGACGCCAACGTGGCCGGGCTGTTTGGCGCGGGGATGATTCTGGGCTACCTCAGTTATGAAGTGTTCCACGCCTGCGAGCACCTGCCGCCCGAACACAGGCTGGCGCGCCTGCCGTGGATTCGCCAAATGCGCCAACTGCACGCACTGCATCACCGCCGCGAGCTGATGCAGGGGCGCAACTTCAATATCGTTTTGCCCCTGATGGACTACCTGTTCGGCACCCTACACTGGGAGCCGGATGACACCCACTCGCCAAGCAGCACCATGACCTGCCTCCAGCATCAGGTCGACATCCCGCACCCACCCCAAGCCGTGCTGGCCTATGCCAGCAGCGTCAGCCAATGGCCGCAGTGGCACCCCTCATCCCTACGGGTCGAGGCGCCGCCCGGGCCGCTGGCGGCCGGCGCACATTTCGAGGAAGACATCCACGCCGGCGGGCGCGCCGGGCACCTGAGCTGGGAGGTACACGAATACTTGCCCGGCCACCGCTGGGTAGCCCACGCCCACGGCGAAGGCCTGCACCTGCGCCTGACTTACGAGTGCCAGCCCACCGCGAGCCTGGGCACGCGGTTTATCCGCACCCTGGAATATCGCTTCAGTAGCAGGTGGATGCGCCTGGCCAACCGGCTCTTGCTCAAGCGGCGGATCGAACGGGAATCGGCGGCCTCGATGCTGGCCTTGCGGGACGTGGCACAGCGGGCATTGGCAGGGTAGAAACAGCAGGCGGGGCCATTTGGCCCCGCCCTGGGTGGAACGAATTCAGGAAGGTGCGACCAGGCGCTGGGAAATTTCATCCTTGAGGTTCACTCGCTTCTCCTTGAGCTTCTTCAGCTCTTCATCGCTGCGGGCCTCAGCCTCGGCCTGGAGCACTTGTTTATCGAGGTTGGCGTACTTGTCGATCAGTGCATCAAGATGCGGATCTTGCGCCCGACGTCCTTGAATCTCGTCGTGCGAGCGGTTCAAGTCCTGGCACAGGTCATGTTTCACCGGCATGGAACACCTCCGTCTAGTGATCGGAAGCCAGCACAGGGCATCGTGCTGGCCAGTCAACAGCATGGCCTCGGCGATAACCTTCTGTCGACCTCCCATCAGACCAGCGGCCCTTTTAACCCTGTAGCAAGCGGGTGCGCAGCGGCCGTAAAAATCCGCCAGGCGCCACACTGCTGGAGGGCTGCTACGCAGCGCAGCGCGGGCAAGCCCGTTTGCTACATACGGGGTCAATCGCTGCCGTACTTGGGCGAACGCGGGCCGTACAGCAGGCCGGCAGGTTGCCCGGCCGAGAGCAGGCGCTGGCTGGCGACGCCGGCAATCGGGTGCCCAGCGTCAGTGGAGCTGTTGATGACCTGCTTGACCGCAGCGGTAATCAACATGCCCACCAACCCACCGGCGTTGGCGTTGTTGCCCTCCTCGCTCGAAGCCCGGGCAGTGCCGGTCCACAGCGCGGCGCCGGTGCGCAGGTCCACCAGGCGAGCGCTGGCAGTCACGGCGGTTTCGCTGGTAATCAGCATGTAGCTGGTGCCGTACTCCTTGACCGTGATGTACAGCGCCGCGTCCGCGCCAAAGATCTCTTGCAGCTTGGCCGGCGACACCTGGTGGATATCGCCTGGGGTGTTGAGGCCGTTTTGCTTGAAGGTCTCGTCCACCAGGGCGATCGGCATCACGTAGTAGCCAGCCTCGGCCAGCGGGTACGTGACCTGGGACAGCAGACTGTAGGTGGCTTTGACATCCGGCGACTCATTAAGTGGCGGCAGCACCAGGATAGTCTTGGGGCGGCTCTGCTTGAACGCCGAGTAATCCACCGTCTTGGGCGTCGCGCAGCCGCCCAGCAAGGCCAGGGCACACAAGCCCACCAGGGTTTTAACCATGCGCAGGCTCATTTGGCGTCTCCGGTCTTGGCGTTCTTGAGCAAAAAGTCCATGTACGGCCCCGATTCGGGGAACAAGGCTTTTTCGGTGCGCAGCTGCTGCACCATCTGGTCATCCTTGCCCATGCTCAGGTACAGCATGCCCAGGTGGGCGTGGTAACCCGGCGGTGCCTTGTTGCCGGTGGAGGCGATTTTCTGCAAGTCGCGCTCCAGGGCTTCGGCCTGGGCCTGGGCAGGCTCTTCGCCCTTGAAGTACTCGTACACCTGGGGTTGGTAGCCTTCCCATTGGTAGAGGGTTTTCGGGGCGCTGGCACAGCCGCTCAGCAGCAGGGCAGCGGCCAGCGCGCAGGCCGGCAGCGCCCGTGAAGTCTTGATAAAGCCCATTGCGATGAAACTCCCTGTGTTCGCCACGTATCAGTTCGAAGGTTTCCAGGCGCCGGCATCGATGCCTTCGACCAAGCGATTGATCGCCTCGCGCATGGCCAGGTCGAGCACCTTGCCATTGAGGGTGGAGTCATAGCTGGCGGTGCCGCCAAAGCCTATGATTTCGCGGTTGGACAGTTCGTACTCGCCCGCGCCCTGGGTCGAATACACCACTTCCGAGGTGCTGATGTTGACGATGTTCAGGTTGACCTTGGCGTAGGCCACTTGGGTCTTGCCGCGCCCGAGGATGCCGAACAACTGGCGGTCGCCCACTTCCTTGCGGCCGAACTCGGTGACGTCGCCTGTGACCACGAAATCCGCGCCCTTGAGGCGTTGGGCCTGGCCCTTGAACTGGGCTTCCTGCTGGATTTCGCCGAGGTTGTCGCGGTCCAGCACATTGAAGCGGTTGGTCTGCTGCAGATGGGTAATCAGGATGGTCTTGGCCTGGCCACCGAGCCGGTCCACGCCATCGGAAAAAATCCCGCGCATGTAGCTGGAGCGGTTATCGAACTTACCAACGGCCATCGGTACACGCACGCCGGAATACACCCGGCTGGCGCTTTCGACCTTGGTCACCGTCAGCGCGCGGGAGCTTTCGGTGGCGCAGCCACCCAAGGTGCCCAAGGCCGCGACGGCAAGACCAGACAACAAAAACCGCGAGATCATTCTCACTGTGCACTTCTCCTGAAAAACCAATAAAGGGTGACGTCCTGGACGAAACCGCGGGCGATTATGACGAGATACCACCCGTGCGCACAGAAAAAAAATCATTCGCACTTCTCAAAACCTACAAAAAAAACGCCCTGAAAAGCCTGCCTATCAACGGAAATCCCGGCTGCGCACGGCGATACCTTCAAGCATCGCGCTCAGGTCCGTGAGGCGCCCGGCGATGACGTGGACCACGCCGTCCTTGGTCTCCAGGGTGCCCTCGACCTTGAGCAGTTGCGCCCCCACCAGCACCCGCCGCTGGCGTTCGGCCAAGTCGCGCCAGACCACCACATTGAGGTTGCCGAACTCGTCTTCCAGGGTGACAAACGTCACGCCGCTGGCAGTGCCGGGGCGTTGGCGCCCGGTGACCAGCCCGGCGACACGCACCGCCCGCCCATTCTCGACCGCCAGCAAGGCTTTGGAACTGCGGCAGCGCAAGGCGTTCAAGGACTCGCGCAACAGCGCCAGCGGATGGGGCCCCAGGGTGGTGCCCAGGGTCAAATAGTCGGCTTGCACGTCTTCGCCAACGCTGGGGCTGGGCAGGCGCACCTCCGGTTCGGCCTGCTCCGCCAAGCCGGCGAACAGGCCCAGTTGCGTCTGCACCCCGGCCACCGCCCAACGGGCGCGGTGGCGGTCGCCGGCTAAACCGCGCAAGGCGCCGGCATCGGCCAGCAGTGCCTGAGCGCGGGCGTCCAGCTGTGCGCGCTCGGCCAGGTCGGCGATATCGCGAAAAAGCGCCCCTCGGCGCGCCGCTTCAAGGCGCACGGCGTCTTCCTGGGCAAAGCCCTTAATCATGCGCAGGCCCAGGCGAATCGCCGGTTGCGCACCGGCCATGGGCTCCAGGCTGCAATCCCAACTGCTGGCACCCACGTCCACCGGGCGCACCTGCAAGCCATGGCGGCGGGCATCCTGGAGAATCTGGTCGGGGCTGTAGAACCCCATCGGCCAACTGTTTATCAGCGCACAGGCGAACGCCGCCGGTTCGTGGCATTTGAGCCAGCAACTGGCGTAGGTCAGCAGGGCAAAACTGGCCGCATGGGATTCGGGAAAGCCATAGCTGCCAAAGCCCTTGATTTGCTCGAAGATCTGCGCCGCGAAGGTTTCGCTGTAACCGTTGTTCAGCATGCCCTCACGCAGGCGCACTTGGTGGTGCTGCAAACCGCCGTGGCGCTTCCACGCAGCCATGGAGCGGCGCAGCTCATCGGCCTCACCGGGGCTGTAGTCGGCGGCGACAATCGCAATCTGCATCACCTGCTCCTGAAACAGCGGCACCCCCAGGGTGCGCTTGAGCACTGACTCCAGCGCAGGGGATGGGTAGGTGGCGGCCTCCTCGCCGTTACGCCGGCGCAGGTACGGGTGGACCATGCCGCCCTGGATCGGCCCGGGCCGCACGATGGCCACTTCGATCACCAGGTCGTAAAAGGTTTTCGGACGTAGGCGCGGCAGCATGGACATCTGCGCCCGGGACTCGATCTGGAACACGCCAATGGTGTCGGCGCGGCTAATCATGGCGTAGGTCTGCGGGTCTTCGGCGGGGATGCTTGCCAAGCTCAGTTCCAGGCCGCGCAAGCGGTAGATCAGCTCGAAACTGCGGCGAATGGCGCTGAGCATGCCCAGGGCCAGGATATCGACCTTGAGCAGGCCGACCCGGTCCAGGTCGTCCTTGTCCCACTGGATGATGGTGCGTTCGGCCATGGCCGCGTTCTCCACCGGCACCAGGGTGTCCAGGGGCTGCTCGGAGATCACGAAGCCACCGGGGTGCTGGGACAGGTGCCGGGGAAAACCGATCAGTTGCCCGGTCAGCCCCAGCACCCGCCGCAGCACTGGGCTGTCGGGGTCAAAACCGCCCTCGCGCAAGCGCTCGAGGGGCGGCGCCTGGTCGCTCCAGCGCCCGCAGCAATCGGCCAGGGCATTGATCTGGTCGGGCGGCAGGCCCAGGGCCTTGGCCACATCGCGCACCGCACCGGCGCCGTGGTAGGTACTGACCACCGCCGTCAACGCCGCCCGGCGCCGGCCATAGCGCTGGAACACGTATTGCAGCACCTCTTCGCGGCGCTCGTGCTCGAAATCGACGTCGATGTCCGGTGGCTCGTTGCGCTCGCGGGACAAAAACCGCTCGAACAGCATGTTCATGCGGCTGGGGTCGATTTGCGTGATGCCCAGGGCGTAGCACACCGCTGAGTTGGCCGCCGAACCGCGCCCCTGGCAGAGGATTTTTTGCGTGCGGGCAAAGCGCACGATGTCGTGCACGGTGAGGAAATAGCTCTCGTAGCCCAGCGCCTCGATCAACGCCAGTTCTTTTTCGATCAGTTCGCGCACCTTGGCGTCGGCGCCCTGCCCTGGCCAGCGCCAAAGCAAGCCGTCTTCGGTCAACTGGCGCAGCCAGGACGCAGGCGTGTGCCCCGCCGGCACCAGTTCCCGGGGGTACTGGTAGCGCAATTGGCCCAGCCCGAACGTGCAGCGCCGGGCAATGTCCGCCGAGGCTTGCAGCAGGTCGCGGGGGTAGTGGCGCAGCAGGTCGTCGAGGCTGCGTAGATGGCGCTCGCCGTTGGGGTACAGGCGTTGGCCGGCCTCGGCCACCGGCACATGGTGGCGAATAGCGGTCATGGTGTCCTGCAGGGCCCGGCGCCCACGCACGTGCATGTGCACATCGCCACAAGCTACCAGCGGCAGGCCCAGGCTGGCGGCCAATTGGCGCAGGCCGGCGAGGTGGCGGGCATCGTCCTGGCCGCAATGCAACTCCACGGCCAGCCACAGGCGTTCGCCAAACACGCCGCGCAACCAGTGGCCGGCGGCGTGGTCGTGGGGGCCATCGGGCAACCACAGGGCCAGCAACCCCGGCAGGCCACCTTCGAGGTCTTCGCGCAGCACCTGGTAGTGGCCTTTTTCACTGCGGCGCCGGGCCTGGGTAATCAGCCCGCACAGGGCTTGATAACCGGCAAGGTTTTCCACCAGCAGCACCAGTTTCGGGCCGTTTTCCAGGCGGATTTCGCTGCCCACGATCAACGCCAGGCTCACCGCCTCGGCCGCCTGCCAGGCGCGCACGATGCCGGCCAGGGTGCATTCGTCGGTAATGGCCAGGGCCTGGTAGCCGAGGCGCTTGGCTCGCTCGAACAATTGTTGGGCACTGGAGGCGCCGCGCTGGAAACTGAAATTGGACAGGCAATGCAACTCGGCGTAGTCCGGGGTCATGCGAACCAGCCTTGCAGCCACAACGGCCCGCCCTCGCCCACGCTGCGATAGGCCCAGCCCTGTTGGCCGTCACGGGTTTGCACCAGGTAATAGTCACGGCGCACGTCCTCCCCGTCCCACCAACCAGACTCGATGCGCTCAGGGCCCATCAGCACTCGCACCGCGCCATCGGCCAAGGCCTGGGGCTGGGCCAGCAGCCACCCGGGGCGGCGCACGCCGGCGGCGCACGGACCGGGCGGCACAACGGGGCGCGGCACCCAACTGTGTTCTGGGCGGTGGTCGGCCACCCGGCCCAAGCCGTGTACCGCGTCATCCCCCAGCCGCGCGCGCAGGCGTTCGCGCAGTTGCTCCCAGGGCAAGGATTGCTGCGGGCGCTCGTCGAACAGTTCACGGTGCTGGGGGGCAAAGGCCGGCAGGTCTTCGGCCACCAGGCGCACACCCCGCACCGGCGCCTGCACCTGCACTTGCTCCAGGCGCCCCCGGGCCAGCTCAAACAGCATGGCCGGCTCGCGCTCGGCGCTGAGCAGGCCCACCGGGATGCTGCTGTCCGGGCGCCCGGCATGCTCCAGGTGCAGGACAAAACGCTGCACGCCGCAGTCACGCCCACAGAGGAACGCAGCCAGGTCAGCGGTCAAGCGGCGCAAGGGAAACAGCAGGGCCTGATGGGACAGGACGTCGTAGTTCAACTCGATCCGCAGGTCGAAGTACTGCGGCGGCTGGTAGAACGCCAGGGCCAGGGGCCGCTCGCCGAGCAGGGTGTCCAGGTGCTTGAGGACCTGGGCCTCGAAGCGCCGCGCCAGGCTTTGCCGGGGCAAGGCGCGCACCTGATCCAGGGTGCGCAAGCCCATGCGCGACAGGGCCGTGGCCACGTCCTGGGGCCAGCCGAGGCGCTCGACCGGCATTTGCCCGAGCATGCGCTGCAACGCCGGGGCATCGGCCACGGCCAAGCCGTCATAGGCATTGGCCAGCACCCGCGCCGCCAGCGGGTTGGGCGCCGCCACCAAGCGATGACGAAACCCCAGGGCCGTCAACTCGGCCCGCAACCGCGCCTCGAACTGCGGCCAGGGGCCGAACAGGCCCAGGCTCGACTCGATCTCCAGAAGCAAGGTGCGCGGGTAGTCGAGGCTGACCTGGGAGCTGAAACGGTAGGCCCAGGCCGCGAGAAACTGTTGCCAATGTTCGATTTGCGCCGGGTCATGCTCGGCGCAGGCAAAGTCCTTGCAAAGGGCCTGGGCCGCCACCAGCGATTGCCCGGGGCGCAGGCCCAACGCCCGTGCCGGCGCATTGACCGCTTGCAGGACCCGGCGCTGGGCGCTACCGCTGAGCAGCACCAACGCCTGGTCCGCATCGGGGCGCTGGCGCAGCACGGCGTCCAGGGCCAATTGGGGGAAGACAATACACACCCAGCGCATGCCAACCTCACAAGCCCTGGGCGAAGGCGATCGGCGCCGAGCGGGCCAAGCCGCCACGGCACTTGAGGACGCGCAACTGCGCCGGGTGAGCGTCCATGGCCAGGCGCAAGGCCGCAGGCGATGGGTTGATGGCGTGGGTCAGGTCACGGTAGGCAAATGCTAGGGTCTGCCCCGTTTCGGCCGCCACCTGCAAACGGCGCAAGGCGCGGTCGTCCGCGTGGTTTGGCCAGCACAGCACCGCGGCGCAACTGCCCGAGCGCAGGCACTGTTCAGCGGCCCACAGGGCCTCGCGCTCGCCAGCCCGCACCAGCGCCAACTGCGCCAGGTCTACCCCGACGCTCTGCCACGCCTGCGGATAGGGCACATGGGGCGGCGCCACCAGCACCACCCGTTCGCCCTGGGCCGTCAGCCGCGCCAGAGTCGGCCAGAGCAAGCGTAATTCGCCAATGCCGGGGGCGGCGGTGAGGATTTCCGTCAGCGCCCCGGGTGGCCAGCCGCCACCGGGCAGGGCCGCGTCCAGCAGGCTATGGCCGGTGGGCTGGGGGCTGGCCACGGGCGCTGTTGGGCGCCCTTTCCATACCTGGCCGGCGTTGAGCAGGCTGTCCAGTGCGACGACGGCGCCCATCAGCCTTGCCTCAGCAAACCGCAAAACACCCCTTCGATGGCCAGGTCCTGGTCGGCCCGCACCACGATGGGCGCATACGCCGGGTTGCGCGGCAGCAGGCGCACGCTGCCGGCGCGGCGCTCCAGGCGCTTGATGGTCACCTCACCGTCGAGCCGCGCGACCACGATCTGGCCGTTCTCGGCCTCGGCGCTGCGGCGCACGCCCACCAGGTCGCCATCGAGAATGCCGTCGTCGATCATCGAGTCGCCCTGCACCCGCAGCAGGTAGTCGGGTGGGCGCGAAAACAGCGCCGGGTCCAGCAGCAAGCGGCTGTGCACCTCGGCATCCACCCCGATGGGCGCGCCCGCCGCCACGCGGCCCAGGACCGGCACGTCGAGCATCTGCGCCGCTGGGGCCTGGCCGAGCACGCGAATACCCCGCGCCTGGTTGGGGTTGACCTCGATAAACCCGGCCTCGGTCAACGCCAGCACATGCTTGCGCGCCACGCTCCGGGAGGCAAAACCAAACGCCTCGGCGATCTCGGCGAGGCTGGGGGGCTGGCCCTGGTTCGCGATGCGCTCGCGGATAAAGGTCAGGATGGCGGTACGGCGGGGGCTGAGTGTGGTCATGGAGTACATTTGTACTCCTGTGGGAATTCTCTGACAACTGCCTTCAGTCAGGTCAGGCTCGGGCGACGAACGTGCCCTTGCCCTGAATTTTGAAAATCAGCCCTTGGCGATGCAGTTCGGCCAAGGCCTGGCGCACGGTAATGCGGCTGACGCGAAATAGCCGCCCCAGTTCGCTTTCCGAGGGCATCTGAGTGTCTGCGGGGTATTCGCCGTTCACAATGCGCGCGTGCAGCACGTCGTACAGCTGGCGGTACAACGGCACATAGGCCAGGGGCAGGATGGGGTGGGAAAGGTCTGTCATGACGATCGCGATTCACACAAGGGAGGCGATCTTAAAGAGCACCCGGCGCGGCAAAAGTTGCCGGGTGCTGGATAAAAAACTATCGCCACGCGGGCGACAGGGGCCGTCAGGCCGGGCGCAGGGCGCGCAGGTCGAGGCGGCCGTCCTGGAGCGGCGGGCACCAGTAGTAGCCACCGGTAATCGGCCGGCTCATGCGGTACAGGCCATCGACGATGCCGTCTTCCAGGCCACTCATGCGCCGCAGTTGCACCTCGAAGGCATCCAGGGAAAAGCCGAACGCGAGGAACATCAGGCCAGCGCGGTTGCCCTCCACCCAAGGCATGGAACGGCGTACTACAAAGGCCTCGGGCGCGAAGCTTTCCTGGGCGGTGCGCTTGACGTGGGCCGATGCGGGCGCGTCGTCGAGTTCTTCGTTATCGCTTTTGCGCCGGCCGATGATGTGGTCCTGCTCCTGGCCCGGCATCGCGGCGAAACCGTCCAGGTCATGCTGCCATTGCTGGATCGCGGCGAAGCTGCCGCCCACCAGGCCCTCGCGGCCCGCAGGCACCAGCGCGGCGGCAATGGCGGCTTCGTCGTGGGGGTTTTCGGTGCCGTCTTCGTAACCGGAGAGGTCGTGCCCATTGAGGTGGCGGAAGCCTTCGGTCATCTGTACCAGGCGCAGGGCCGGGGCCAGCGCGGCTTCGACGGCGCGGCTGCGGTGCAGCAGTTCACCGCGGTCTTCGCCGTGCAGCCAGCACCACAGGGCATGCTGGGTGGAGGGGTTGTCCACGCCGACGCCGCTCATGGCCGGGAACGTGCGCAGCCCCTCGACCTGGGCGCCCATGGCTCGCACCAGCGATTCGCCCAGCCCGATCACCGCACGCTCGTTCACCAGGGGCAGCAAGCGGTCCAGTGCCGCTGGCAGCGCCGCGGTGGACTCCAGGACAAAAAACAGATGGCGCGCCTGCGGCGGTACGGGGGTGGCGAGAATGCCGGGCTGGTAGTAACTCATGACAACTCCTCTGAAAAGCCGCGCAGTTTACGCTGCACCTCACCGTTTGTGGGGTTTATGCAAGCTGCGAGGTGACGCCGGTCATGTACCCCGACCGGCAAAAGCGGCTAGGCTTGCAGCTCATACCCAGACCTGCCCTGCCCACTGCCAACCGATATCGCTCTCCTTCATCGCCAGCACCAGACACAGGGTAATGCCATGACCACCGCCGCTTTCCTCGACTCGCTGTTCCCCCGCGCCACCGACATCCCGCCTGCCTACCGCCTCGATGGTCCCATCGAGCAGCGCGAGTACCTGGTGGACGGCACCCTGCACACCTGGCCCGGCGCCCTCGCCCAGGTCCGCAGCCCGGTGTACCTGGCCGGCGAGCACGGTGACGAGCAAGTCATCCTCGGCAGCACGCCGCTGCTGGACGCCACCACCGCACTGACCGCCCTCGACGCCGCCGTGCGCGCCTATGACCGGGGCCAGGGCGCGTGGCCAACGATGCGCGTGGCCGAACGCATCGGCCATGTACAAGCCTTCCTCGCCCGCATGCGTCAGCAGCGCGAGGCGGTGGTCAAGCTGCTGATGTGGGAAATCGGCAAGAACCTCAAGGACTCGGAAAAAGAGTTCGACCGCACCTGCGACTACATCACTGACACCATCAACGCCCTCAAGGAACTGGACCGCCGTTCGAGCCGCTTCGAGCTGGAACAAGACACCCTCGGCCAGATCCGCCGCGTCCCCCTGGGCGTGGCGCTGTGCATGGGGCCCTACAATTACCCGCTCAATGAAACCTTCACCACCCTGATCCCGGCGCTCATCATGGGCAACACCGTGGTGTTCAAACCGGCCAAGCTCGGCGTGCTGCTGATCCGCCCGCTGCTGGAGGCCTTTCGCGACAGCTTCCCGGCCGGGGTTATCAACGTGATTTACGGCAGCGGCCGCGAAACCGTCAGCGCCCTGATGGCCAGCGGCAAGGTCGATATCTTTGCGTTCATCGGCACCAACAAGGCCGCCAGCGACCTGAAAAAACTCCACCCGCGCCCCCATCGCCTGCGTGCGGCCCTGGGCCTGGACGCGAAAAACCCCGGCATCGTGCTGCCCGACGTGGACCTGGATAACGCGGTCAACGAAGCCGTGACCGGGGCGCTGTCGTTCAACGGCCAGCGCTGCACCGCACTGAAAATCCTGTTTGTGCATGAGCGGGTGGTGGAGCAGTTCATCGAAAAATTCAACCGCAAACTCGCCAGCCTTGCCCCGGGCATGCCCTGGGAAACCGGCGCGGCCCTGACGCCCCTGCCCGAGGCGGGCAAGGTGGATTATTTGCAAGGGTTGGTGGCCGATGCCGTGGCCAAGGGCGCGCGGGTGGTCAACGAAAACGGTGGGCAGACCCGCGCCTCATTCTTCTACCCGGCGGTGCTCTACCCGGTCAGCCGCGACATGCGCGTATACCAAGAGGAGCAATTCGGCCCGGTGGTGCCCATCGTGCCCTACAGCGACCTGCGCACCGTGATCGACTACGTGCTGGAGTCGGACTTCGGCCAACAACTGAGCCTGTTCGGCAACCAGGCCAGCGAAATTGGGCCACTGGTGGACACCTTCGCCAACCAGGTCGGGCGCATCAACCTCAACGCTCAATGCCAGCGCGGCCCGGACACCTACCCGTTCAACGGGCGCAAGAACTCCGCCGAAGGCACGCTGTCGGTGCACGATGCGCTGCGGGTGTTTTCCATTCGCACCCTGGTGGCGACCAAAGCCCTGGATGGCAACAAGGCCTTGCTCAGCGAGATCCTGCGCAACCGCGACTCCAGTTTCCTGACCACCGATTACCTGTTCTGACCCCCACCGACGAGGACCTGCGCCCGCCCCATGATTGCCTTCCCCACCTTGCGCCTGCCGGCCTGGGCGCGCCGCTTACTGCGCCCACTGCTGGACCCGTACCGGCGCTACCGCCATGCGCGGCTGATCCATGCGATACGGGTTTCCCTGGGCCTGCTGGCGACCATCCTGCTGACCAGCGGCATCAACCTGCCCCACGGCGAATGGGCCTCAGTGACCATGCTGGTGGTCATCGGCGGCTTGCAGCACCATGGCAACATCGGCAAAAAAGCCGCCGAACGCGCCTATGGCACGCTGATCGGCGCCGCCGTCGGCCTGCTGCTGGTGGCCCAGCATGCGTGGCTGGGCATGCCGTGGCTGACCTATTTACAGATGTCTCTGGTGTGCGGCTTTTTCTCGTACCACGCCATCGGCAAGGGCGGCTACACCGCCCTGCTGTCGGCGATCACCGTGTTCATCGTTGCCGGCCACGGTGACAACCCCATCACAGACGGCTTGTGGCGCACCGTAGACATCCTGATCGGCATCGTCCTGGCCCTCGCCTTCTCCTTCGCTCTGCCGCTGTACGCGGTGTATTCCTGGCGCTACAACCTGGCCAGCGCCCTGCGCGACTGCGCCACGTTGTATGGGCGGATCGTCAGCGGCCAATCGGTCACCGACGATGAACACCTGAAACTGCTGAACCGCCTCAACAGCGCCCTGCTGCAACTGCGCTCGCTGATGCCCTCGGTGTCCAAGGAGGTGAAGATTTCCATGACCCAGCTCGATGCCCTGCAACGCAGCCTGCGCATGTGCGTCAGCACCCTGGAGATCCTGGGCAACACCCGGCCGACCACCGCGCAAGAGTTGGAACTGATGCGCGCCGCCCTCAAAAGCGAGCACCGCTACATCCGCGTGCAATTGATTGGCATGGCCCGAGCCCTGAAATCCGGCGCCGCACAACGCCTGGATCGACCCGGCAATGCACCCCAAGACCCAACGTTGAGCGAACCGATCTACACTGCCCTGGACGGCTACCGCCTACTGACCCGGCAATTGGCCGGCACGGTCGAAGACATGCGCCGGCGCCTGGGCAAAACGGCTAGGCACTGGAACATCTGAGGTCAAACGCCAGGCAGAAAAAAACCCGCCGAAGCGGGTTTTTTCATTCAATCAACGATCAGTCATCACGACCCATGATGCCGAACAACTGCAACAGGCTGACGAACAGGTTGTAGATCGATACATACAGGCTGATGGTCGCCATGATGTAGTTACGCTCGCCGCCGTGAATGATGGCGCTGGTCTGGAACAGAATGCAGACCGAAGAAAACAGCACGAAACCTGCGCTGATCGCCAGTTGCAGGCCGCTGATCTGGAAGAAGAAACTGGCCAGCACCGCGCCCATCAACACGAAGAAGCCCGCGGTGATGAAACCACCCAGGAAACTCATGTCCTTGCGGCTTATCAGGACGTAGGCCGACAAGCCACCGAACACCAGCGCGGTCATCGCAAAGGCCGAGCTGACCACTTCAGCACCGCCCTGCATGCCCAGGTAACGGTTGAGGATAGGGCCCAGCAAAAAGCCCATGAAACCGGTCAGGGCAAAAGCCGACACCAGGCCCCAAGCCGAATCACGAAGTTTGTTGGTCAGGAAGAAAAGACCATAGAAACCGATCAGCACCACGAAGATATTCGGGTAGCCGACCCGCATCTGCTGAGCGACATAGGCCATTACACCGCTGAATGCGAGAGTAAGGGCAAGAAGGCCATAAGTGTTGCGCAGGACGCGGCTAACCTCTAGCTGCTCAGCCTGCACGCCGTTATTAACTGCGTAATCCTGTTCGCGCATGGCGACACTCCTGTAGGTTTGAAACGTTCAGTCTCAAAGATCATAACAGACCCCTTGTAACAAGCGACGCAGAGAGTTTGACAGTGTGTTTCATTCGGGTATTATGGCGCCCGCAACGCAATACGGAGGTGTGGCCGAGTGGTTTAAGGCAACGGTCTTGAAAACCGTCGACTGTAACAGGTCCATGAGTTCGAATCCCATCGCCTCCGCCATTTTTGTACGCTAAAGCCCTGATTAGTCAGGGCTTTTTCGTTTCTGGGGTTTGGGGGTTTTAAGCTCTCATGCAATCGCTTCCGCACTTTTGGGGAGCATTTATGCGACCCCTGCCCTGCGCATGCCCTTCACCGCCAGATTCAGCAAACGTCTGCCCTGATTCTCCGAGAAGACGCCTGAGGTTGGTCGATACGAAAAAACCCGCCGAAGCGGGTTTTTTTCATCTTGGCCAGTACAAGTACCAAAGGCCGCCTGACCTCTTATGCATATAAACGGCGTTGGTGGCGACTGCCCGGGCAAAACCGAACTGCACGCAGATGTCCTTCGTCAGTCACGTGTGTTTGTCGAGTATGAGCCGCAAACACGGATTGAAGGCGATCTACAGCAGATGCCACCTGACTTCCCGGTAGTCGACCTTTGGCGTGTGCTCGCTGGTTCGGAAGAGGGTCGGCAATCACGTGATCAGGTAACGTTTTTCGATTCTGTAGGATTTGCGTTGGAGGACTATTCGACCCTCCGGTACATCAATACACAAGCCGAGCGACGAAATCTCGGCATCACCATCGAACTCGTTCCTTGGGCTCAGGATCCGAAGGATCTCTTCCCGTTTGCAGGCGGCTCTTCAGGAAAGGTCAAAGTGAGACGAGCGGCGTAAATCTAACCGAAGCCGCACACAATCCCCTCCAGTCACTGACAAGAGTTGGCGGCTTCAAAACTGGCTTTGGGACGGTTTAGACCTGCAGAGTTTTAGAGTTCGGGCAGGTCCATCCAGCCATTTTTGTAGAATGTCAGGAACTGATGAGAAAACTCCTCTGTTAACGCCTGCTGAGAGCTTTTGCTGGAGCGGATGACAAGGAATCCAGTATCCACTTTCACCGAGAGGGGGCGCATTTCGAGTCCCTTCCCCACAAAATCAAATGCTGTGGGTGGATCAACGATACTCACGCCGAGCCCCTGGGCAACGAGTGCACAAGCGGTATAAGACAAACTCGTTTCCAGCTGAGTGACTCGGGGGACTTGAGCCAGGGCAATCTGCACCCCAGAAGAAAAAATTGACCCTGGCCGAGGCGCGACAAATCGCTGCCCTTCAAAATCGCTCGGTGCCACGATCTCCAGCTTGGCCATGGGGTGGTTGCTGGGCATCACCGCAACCGCATCCATGTCCACAGACAGCATTTCGACGCCGTGCGGATTGATCGGTCCTTCGGCGTAACCGATATCGACTTGGCCAGCTGACACCATTTCCGCTACTTGATGCGATGGAACCCCCAGAATGCTGATCTGGAGGTTCGGTCGCTCCGGAAGAAAGTACGCCAAAAATCTCGGCAATAGCGTGTTTGCCACTGCCGGCATTGCCGCGATCCTTAACGAGCCCGCCGTGTGTTCTCTGATCCCAGATGCCAGGCGACCGATCCGATCAAGACCGATAAACGATCGCTCTACCTCGGGAATGAGGGCGTGCGCTTGAGGGGTAGGGATTAATTGACTGCCCCGCCTTTGGAATAGCGGTAAACCGACAGCCTCCTCAAAGTCCCTGATCAGACGTGTAACCGCTGGCTGTGTCACTGACATCAGGTTTGCGGCCCCAGTCATGCTGCCTGTTCGCATCACGGCGTGGAATGCCTCAACTTGGCGGTGGTTGATACGCATGATTCACCTCATAACATTTGCGCATACTTGAAGGGGGTATTTTTGATTTTGAATTATGCTCGGAGCATGCGAAATTGCAAAACATTAAACAGAACAAGAAAAAAATCGCGCCCCGCTGGCGCCAGTAGCACCAAGCATCCTGCCGTAACGCCACCCTGATAAGCGCGCTGTCGCCTGTGGAGTAATACCGTGAATTTCTTAGAAATAATGAACTTCGGTGACCAGGGATGGGCAACCGATATGTTGCTCGCCGCCTTGATGACGTGCGCGATATCGGTCTGCGGATTCCTATGTGGATCGGTCATCGGCTGCCTTGGCTGCTGGGCAAAGCTGTCACGGTCTTACCTCTTGAGATGGCTGGCCGACGTGTACACCACTGTGCTACGTGGGGTACCTGACCTCTTAGTCATCTACCTCTTTTACTTTGGCAGCAGCATGGTGCTGACCCAGTTGGCTCAATCCCTAGGACTCAAAGGATTCGTGGGGCTGCCCGGATTTTTCGTGGGCGTAGTGGCTATCTCTGTAATCAGTGGCGCTTACCAGCTGGAGGTACTTCGCGGTGCAGTGAACAGCGTTGCAATCGGTAGCATCGAGGCGGGCCGATCAATAGGCCTCAGCAAATTCAAGCTGTTCTCACTGATTATTGCCCCCCAAGCGTTGAGGCTTGCTCTACCAGGCCTTGGCAACGTTTGGCTACTGGTCCTGAAAGACTCTGCCCTGATCAGCGTTGTTGGGCTCGTAGAGCTGATGCGCCAATCGCAGATAGGCGCAGGTGCAACCCATCAACCCTTCCTTTTTTACTGCACTGCCGCTGCCCTGTATTTCGTCATCAGCGCATTCAGCAGCCATTTGATTGCGCGGCTTGAGCACAAGCTTGATAAGCCGATGAGGAGAGCATGATGGACTTCGCATTTCTGCTTGAGTGCTTCAAACGACTACTGGCTGGCGTCCCCCTTACACTGGGTTTATCGCTGTTTTCCTGCGCTATCGGCTTGATCCTGGCTTCAGTTATCTGCGCCATGCGCCTGTCAAAAAAAGTGTGGCTGGATTATCCCGCCCGGGGTTTTGTTTCCATATTCCGCGGCACTCCACTGCTGGTTCAGTTGTTTGTTATTTACTACGGTCTGGGCCAGTTCACTTGGCTACGTGAGAGTTTCGCTTGGGCCTACCTCAGAGAGGCTTACTGGTGCGTTCTCGCGGCACTGGCCTTGAACACTGCAGCCTATACCAGCGAGATCCTTCGGGGAGGCATCAATTCCGTCCAGCACGGACAAATTGAGTCGGCACTGTCCGTTGGCTTGCGTAAGGATCAAATCTGGCGGTGTGTAATTCTCCCGCAGGCGTGGCGCCAAATGTTGCCTGCTTACGGAAACGAAATAATCCTACAAATCAAATCTACCTCACTTGCTTCGATTGTCACGCTAATGGAGGTGACAGGTATTGCAGCAAAGTTGGTGTCGCAAAGTTATCGGCCTATCGAAGTCTTCGTATGTGCCGGTGCGTTATACCTGCTGTTCAATTTTGTAGTAACTCGTGCAGTAACACTGATGGAATCCCGGCTTACACGGGGTATGCGGCGTTGAAGAAGTTAGCAGCATAAATCTGCCAAATCTGAATTGAGGAAGCTTGCTATGCAATTTAAGAACTTGATGTTGAGTGCGGTATTGTTTTCCAGCGTATGCGCATCGTTCGCCAACGCTGAAGATTCCCAAGTCATCAGAATTGCCACAGAAGGCGCGTATGCACCCTGGAACTTTGTTAAACCAGGTGGGCAACTCGACGGCTTCGAGATCGAGCTGGCTCGGGACCTGTGTGATCGCATGAAGGCTAAGTGTGAGATCTCTGCGCATGATTGGGACGGGTTGATTCCATCACTGAACGGAGGGCAAATCGACGCAATCATGGCAGGCATGAGTATTACGCCTAAGCGCCAAGAGGTAATCGGTTTCAGTCGCACGTACGCAGCTCCACTCAACGGCTTTCTAGTGCTTGATAACAGCAGCCTCGCCAAGCTGCCTGGCGACGCTAAAAGCATCAATCTCGATAAAGACGAGACAGGGGCTGAGGCTCTCATCAACCAGATGGCGCCCCACCTCAAAGGCAAAGTAATCGGCGTACAAGGATCGACTACCGCTTCTGCCTTCGCTGAAAAATATCTTTCGAAGGTCGTCGAAGTTCGCGAGTACAAGACCGTTGATGCTCACAACATGGATTTGATGAGTGGTCGCATCGATGCGGTATTGGCTAACGCTGTCGTTCTCAAACTCGCAACTCAGGATCCGTCGCTGAAAGGCACGAATATGGCTGGCCCGATATTTTCCGGCGGGGTTTTTGGTCCTGGTATCGGCATTGGGCTGCGAAAGTCTGATACGGCCTTGAAGGCGAAGTTTGATGAAGCCATCACAGCGGCAGTCAACGACGGCACGGTGAAGAAGCTTTCTGAAAAATGGCTGAAATTCGACGTAACTCCATTGGAGTAAGAGCGAATATTCCAGGCTGAGCGGAGCGGCAACTTATGAGTGGTGTAACGATCGTTGTGGGCGGTGGATTGGTCGGTTTGGCGACTGCCTACGGCCTTGCCGACAGGGGACAGAAAGTTCTGCTGTTGGATCAAGGGGATACTGCCCTTCGAGCGGCACGAGGGAATTTCGGCCTTGTTTGGGTGCAGGGTAAAGGCTATGGGATGCCCGCCTATGCACGATTGACGCTCCGTTCTGCAGCAATGTGGCCCCGCCTTGCCAACGACCTGTTGGCCGAGACAGGAATCGACGTACACCTGCGCCAGCCGGGAGGGTTCAGTCTTTGTTTAACCCAAGAGGACATGGTTGAAGAGGCGGGTCAATTGCGCTGGTTGCGCGAGGCGCTGGAGGGCAAGTATCGATTTGAAGAGCTGGGCCCTGAAGAGCTGCGACGGCGGCTGCCTGGCGTGGGGCCAGATGTTGTGGGGGCTTGCTACAGCCCTGACGATGGTCACACCAATCCACTCTTGCTCCTAAGGGCGCTCACCTCAGCGGTTCAACAACGTGGGGTGAGCCTAGAAACCGGTTGTGAGGTCCAAAAGATCGAGAGCACTGGGTCGGGTTACCGGTTGACGGGTAACGGCCGGACATGGGAGGGAGACCGCGTTGTGTTGGCCGCTGGGCTAGGTAATCAATCCTTGGCACAGCAGGTCGGCATATCCCTTGGCTTGTCTCCAAATCGTGGACAAATCCTGATAACCGAGCGTCTGCCTCATTTTCTGGATTACCCCACCAACTACGTTCGTCAGACCAGCGAAGGAACCGTGCAGCTTGGGTATTCCAATGAATCCACAGGCTTGAATGACGGCGTTAGTGCCAACGTGATGTCAGACATTGCCCGACGTGCAGTTGCCTGTTTTCCGAGGCTCGCCAACGTTCAACTAGTTCGCGCGTGGGGTGCGCTCAGGGTGCTCACGCCTGACGGCTTTCCCATTTACCAAGAGTCTCCAAGCTTTCCAGGCGTCTTTGCGCTTACCTGCCACAGCGGTGTGACGCTGGCAGCAGTACATGCCTATGAAGTGGCGCCATGGATTGCGGGCGGGCCGGCACCGGACGAGCTCCAAGTATTCAGCGATCAGCGGTTCAAGAACCCTGACTATAAGGTGAACAGCAATGGCCACTAGCCCGTTGTTTCGATCTCTGGATGCCAGCACATCCGAGGTTCTCATTGAGTTCGATGGAAAGCAGATCAGCGTCGCGGACGACACGAATTTGGCGGCGGCTCTTCTCGAAGCTGGCGTAGATGTCACCCGAAAAACCGCCGTGAGCGGGGCCCCTCGTACGGCCTACTGCATGATGGGTGTCTGTTTTGAATGCTTGGTTGAAATCGACGGGGTTTCGAGACAGGCCTGTCAGGTCCGGACTCATGCGGGTTTGAAGGTCACAACCCATTCTCTAGCAGCGACCAAAGGTGGCACCCATGACTGACCATGTGCAGGCAATAGTTTTGGGCGCTGGGCCTGCTGGCATCGCGGCCGCAATGCGTCTTCACGCTGAAGGCGTGAAGGTATTGGTTCTGGATGAACAGGCGACACCAGGTGGCCAGATCTATAGAGAAGTAAGCCTCGCCTCACCTAAACGTAAAGAATTGCTAGGCAAGGACTATGCGGCGGGAAGCCTAGCGGTAGCCTCCTTCATAAAAAGCGGGATCGACTATGTTCCGAATGCGTCGGTGTGGCTTGTAACGGCTGAACGCGAAGTGCACTTTCGTGTTGCGGGGGTGACTCGTGTCATATCTGCAGAGCGCATCTTGTTCTGCAGTGGCGCTTATGAACGCCCCATGCCGGTTCCCGGTTGGACCCTCCCTGGTGTCATGACGGCGGGTGCAGGCCAAATTCTTCTGAAAACCGGAGCGCGTGTACCCAATGGAGCTGTAGTGCTCTCGGGTACAGGTCCGTTGCTCTACCTGCTGACTGTTCAATACTTGAAAGCCGGTGTGAAAATCAAAGCACTCGTGGATACGAGCGCTCGCAGCGACTTGATGGCAGCAGCTCGCTATTTGCCTGCTGCGCTGCCTGCCTGGAAGCAGCTCTTCAAAGGCATCTCTTTGATGGCTCAAATTCGACGGGCAGGCATCGATTGGTACCAGGGTGCGACCGACATCCAGATTGAGGGCAAGGTCAAAGCGCAGGCCATCAGTTTTACCCACAAAGGAGCACAGTGCCGGGTGGATTGCGACCTTGTGCTGCTGCATCAGGGCGTAGTTCCTAATACTCATCCGACACTGTCCATCGGAGCGGAACATCAGTGGGATGAGGGCCAAGTCTGCTGGGTCACCAAACAGGATCAGTGGGGAGCGTTGAGCGTTCCCGGTTTTTTCATCGCAGGGGATGGAGCTGGTGTGAATGGCGCCGAGGCCGCTGCTTTACAGGGGCGACTCGCGGGGCTAGGCATTGCAATATCGCTAGAAAAATTGACCTCGAAAGCTGCCGAATCAGAAGCGCAAACAATCCGTCGCTCCTGGGAAAAAATCCGCTGTATTCGTCCGATGCTGGAACGACTGTATAGACCTATCCAGAGTCTCCAGCTCCCGGCCGATGACACCATCATTTGCCGATGCGAGGAGGTCACTGCAGGCGCGGTTCGCCAATACGCAGCGCTGGGGTGCCTGGGTCCGAACCAAGCGAAAGCATTTGGCAGATGCGGGATGGGTCCCTGCCAAGGCAGGCAGTGCGGATTGTCCGTGACACAGATTCTGGCGGATGCCCGGCAGGTTTCGCCTTCCGAGGTCGGCTATTACCGAATCCGTCCTCCACTCAAGCCGATCACACTCGCCGAGTTGGCCAACGAAAAATAACCATGGAGCACACCTATATGACTTCAATCAATCGTATAGAAAGCAATGCCCGTTTGAGCCGAGCGGTCATTCACAATGGCGTCGTATACCTCGCAGGTATTACTGCTACCGATTGTACTCAGGACATTCGAGGCCAAACACGCGAAGTTCTAGCAAAAATCGACGAGCGCCTGAGCCAAGCCGGTAGCGATAAGGATCATATTTTGTCGGCGCAGATCTGGCTCGCCAATATTGTTCAGGACTTCGATCCGATGAATGATGAATGGAGCAAATGGCTTGGATCGGCTGGCCGTCCCGCTCGTGCAACATGTCAGGTAGCTTTCGACGAGCCGTCATTATTGATCGAAGTGATCATCACCGCTGCCACTCGGTAAAAACTGAAAGTTGCTCTGCAGGGATCAGAGCAATTCATTTCATCGTCAACCAGCACTATCCAGCGCCTAGCAGAACGTGATGTGCGCAGAGATAGAGAACAAGGTGTCTTATGTCCATCTCCTCAGAAGCGACATCCCGGAAAGTAGAAACTAATTCTCAGTCTTTCAATAACCGCGGAGCTGAGCCAAAACTCAGCATTTCAGGCCTCTGCAAACACTATGGAGAACATCAAGTTCTTCGTGGTGTATCACTACATGCTGATAAAGGTGATGTGATTAGTCTTATCGGTGCTAGCGGTTCGGGAAAAAGCACCCTTCTGCGTTGTGTGAATTTCCTTGAACAGCCGGACGCTGGAAAAATCCAGTTGGATGATTATTGCTTGGAGATTGGAGGTGCTGCTGGTAAACACAGCCTGCCTAAGGCCAGAGAACTCCAAAAGCTTCGTTCAAGGCTGGCGATGGTATTTCAGAACTTCAACCTGTGGAGCCATATGACGGTCCTGGACAATGTGTGCCTTGGCCCTCAAAAGGTATTAGGTGTATCTCGACAGGAAGCGGTTGAGCGCGCTGAGAGGTATCTCGAAAGAGTAGGTCTTCCATCCCGTACGACCCAGCAGTATCCATCAACGCTTTCTGGTGGTCAGCAGCAACGCGTTGCTATTGCGAGAGCGCTGGCGATGGAGCCCGAGGTGCTGCTTTTTGATGAGCCGACTTCAGCGCTTGATCCAGAGTTGGTCGGAGAGGTGCTCAAGGTCATAAAGTCGCTCGCCGAAGAAGGTAGAACCATGTTGATGGTTACGCATGAAATGGCCTTTGCACGTCAGGTTTCAAGCAAGATTGTACTCCTTCATCAAGGATTAATTGAGGAAGAAGGAGATGCCTCCATTCTCGACGCGCCGCAAAGTGAAAGACTGCAGAAATTTCTGGCCAATAGCTTGAAATGATCTTTAGCCAAAGCGTTGTAACTTGCCCGATAGGCATTGATAGCCTGTCAATAAAGCTGGAATTTTCTTGTTTGTATCGTGCAGGGATTTCAACTTAAAGACGCTGCGATAGCCGAATCGTCATTCACAATGGAGTTGCATGGATCAGCGGCATCGTCGCCGCTGATTGCAGTGAACACATTAGGGGCCAGACGAAACAAGTGCTGGAGCGACTCGTGTAACTTCTGAAGCAGGCAGGAAGCAACCGTTCACGGATATTGAGCGCTCAAGTCTGGATGAAAGACATGGCAGCTAACTTCGACATAATGAATGAGGCTTGGAGTCAGTGGTTTTCACCCAACGAAACGCCTGCGCGAGCAGCAGAGCAAATTGGTTTTGACGCCGAACAGATTCGACTTGAACTGATTGTGTTCGCTGCACAGTCGTTAACGGTGGGCTGATGGACGACTAGTTTTCGTCATTGCCCCACTTACGTAAATGGACATCAATATCGTCGTACCGCATCGGTGGTACTTGCATAGCATCATCCAACAAAACAAGAAAGAGAGAGAATGTCATGCGCTTTAAAAATAGCATTAAAACAATCGGGCTTGCTGCGTTGATTGCTATGACTGGTCTAGCTCAAGCTAGTGAGAGGACATTGCGCATTGGCATTGAAGCAGCCTATCCGCCATTTGCTTACAAAACCCCCGACAATAAATTGGTCGGTTTTGACTATGACATTGGTCAAGCATTGTGCGCAAAAATTAACGCAACATGCCAATGGATAGAAATCGAATTTGACGGCCTGATTCCATCACTTAAGGTCCGTAAAATTGATGCAGCTATTTCCTCAGTGTCAATCACTGAAGAACGTTTGAAGTCCGTTGACTTCACGACAAGCTATTATCGCTTACCCGCCAAGCTTGTCACACGCAAGGACAGCGGCATAAATACTGTACCTGGAGATCTGGCCGGCAAGCGGATTGGTGTGCAACGGGCCTCGAACTTTGAACGCTACGCGATGGAAAAATTTGAACCGGCTGGTGCACAGATCATCAAATATGGCAGCCAGAACGAAGTGTTTCTCGATTTGGTGGCCGGTCGACTTGATGCGTCCCTCGCTGGTTCTATTGTTATCGACGAAGGTTTGTTGAAATCACCAAACGGTGAGGTTTATCACATGCTGGATCAGAACTTTACCGATGAGCATTACTTCGGTACTGGAGCAGGGATTGCAGTACGTAAAAATGATCCTTTGGCGGGTGAGCTGAACAAAGCCTTAGCAGAGATGAAATCTGATGGGACGTATGACCAAATTCGTAAAAAATATTTTGCATACGATATTTCAGAAAGCAACTGATCCAGCTGGAGAAAAGAATGAAACTTGACAAAATCGAGTAGTTTGCATTGAGGCAACTCTTCAGTGCAGATGACACGTCAGGTCAGGTGACGCCAGCATTTCGTTACCAAGTAAAAGAGCGAAGGATTACCGAGGCGGGGTTCTTCTCCATATTGAAATGCCTTCAACCGTCAGTGCATATTCAGCCATTGCAAGAGGTAAGCAAGTCTTTTAGTCACCCTCGATTGAAAAGAGGGGGGATGTTTGTTTGCTGGGTTGAGCATGATTTGACACTTTGTCTGGAAGGCGTCGCAAAGAACAGAAACTGGCCTCCTGAACTTATACCCAAAGCATTGCAGGTACCTAATAGAAATTGAGTTTTCTACATAGCACTTGTGTGAACTTTCGATGCACGCAAGGGCTTCTCTATGTCTGTTTTAGGCGCACATTCGTCTGGAGCTTATCGTCGTCGCAGCCGTGAAGACCTGAGTTAGACACGTATGTGTTCTGTTCTCGAGCGTTCTCTATCAGAGTCAACTCATGTATGACAGCCAGGAGCTCCAGTTCATCAACGGTACGCCGTCCCGCATTCTGCTGGTTATCGAGCCGCGATCCAGCGAGTTTTGGATCGAGAGCGGCGCCACCGTGCGCGTGTTGGTAAGGGGTACGTCAACAACACCGAGGCTAGATGTCGAATACCTGAGTGGTGGACTGGTCATGTATGCCAGCGGCAGCAGTCAGGTAGAGGTTTACCAAAATGGCCGTCGCTTGGCCCAATACAAGCGTACCCGGAATATGGCGAAGAAATTGGTTTGTAAGGTTGTGGCATCAAATTGAAGGCCGGGCATTCATAACACGATGCATCTTCAGGTTGTCCGTTTTTGAAGACCCGGCGATGGTCATCAATGTTGAGTGGGCGACCATCGGATGCCCATGATTAAAAAAGGCTTTGGCACCTCACCGTCTTGCCCCAGCATCCTGTCTTGGAGAGTCAACGTGGTCAGCTTGGCATTTGGTCTGATGAATCGCTTCAATTACGCCAGAAAGTTCACACTGATTCTGGCGATCTTCATGTTGCCACTCCTAACATTAGCCGTGGGCAAATTAGACTCGCTATATGAGCGATATGCTGATGCGCGCCGGGAGCTCAACGGTTTGAATGGATTGCGCCAATACTTAACCGTCTACTTCAAGGCTGCGCAACTAGCGAGCATGTATCCGGCAGCTATGGTCAAGGGTGATGTTGGAGCCCGTGAGCAGTGGCAAAGCACCAACCAGGCGTTCTCACAGATCAGGGATACCTTTCTGGGCGAGCTCAAAGCTAGCGGGCACTCGCAACCACAGCCGGACAGCCTGACATTCAAACCCGAGTTGGAGAGATTCACCGGTCAAGGCATAGAACAGCTTTACAGCATCGAGATGGGGCCGGTGCTGGCCTTGGGCGGGGCGATGAAGGAGGTCGCAGTAGACTCTGGGCTCATGCAGGATTACGACCCGCAGGTCTATCGCCATATGGAGACAGTTTTCACCCGTCTATTACCACTCCATGCAACCCTCAGCCAGAGCTCGAGCTATTCTGGTTATGTCACGGCCTTCGGCTATTTAAATTCAGACTCCAAGAATGCCTTCCTCAGCCAGGTCGACGGTAATACCCCCATTTTTAGTACTCGCTAGAAGTAGACGTCAGGCCACGAGGGCCAACTTCTGTTTGGGGGTGATTCCTCCAAGGGCCATATTTGGCCGTTCGTGATTGTATGTCCAGATCCATCGCGTGGCGTGCTCTTGCACCTCGGCGATGGACTCGAACAGGTAATGCCCCAGCCAGTCGTAACGTACTGTACGGTTGTAGCGTTCGACATAGGCGTTCTGTTGCGGATTACCGGGCTGGATATGTTCTAGCCGGATGCCATGCTTCTCTGCCCACAGCATAAGCTTGCTGCTGATGTATTCCGGGCCGTTGTCACTGCGAATCGACTGGGGCTTGCCACGCCATTCGATCACTTGATCCAGCGCACGCACAACCCGCTCTGCTGGCGGTGACAGGTCGATATCCATGGCCAAGGCTTCGCGATTGAAGTCGTCGATCAGGTTGAACAGGCGCAAGCTGCGACCGTCGGCCAGTTGGTCGTGCATGAAGTCCATCGACCAGCAGTGGTTGATCGCCTCCGGTACCGCCAGAGGCTCAGGCTTCTTCCGAACGATGCGTTTACGCGGCTTGATCCGCAGGTTCAGCTCCAGTTCCCGATAGATCCGGTACACCCGCTTGTGATTCCAGCGGTGACCTTTCACGTTGCGCAGCTACAGGAAGCACAGACCGAACCCCCAGTTGCGCTGATTGTGCGTAAGCCGGATCAGGTGATCGGCTATTTCAGCATTTTCCGAAGACAGCCCAGGTTGGTAGCGATAGCAGGTAATGCTGATGCCAAAAACCAAGCACGCCCGTTTAATGCTGACCCGGCCTGAACGAACCGCGTGCTGGGCCATCTCTCGCTGCCGAGATGGCTTCACCACTTTTTTGCCATGGCCTCCTGAATGATTTCGGCCTTCAGGCGCTCCTCGGCATACATCTTCTTGAGACGACGGTTTTCGTCTTCCAACTCGCGCAGCCGAGTCATCAACGAGGCGTCCATGCCGCCGAACTTGGCGCGTCACTTGTAGAAGGTCGCCGAGCTGATGCCATGCTCACGGCACAGCTCAGGGACTGGGCTGCCGGCTTCGGCCTGCTTGAGGATGGCGATGATCTGGCTATCTGAAAAACGCGATGTCCTCACGCAAAATTTCCTTGATCCGATTAGGGGAAAATTCTACTTCTGACGAGCACTGATTTCAGGGGGGATTACCCGACAGGCTCGCGTTACGAACCTGTGTCGTAAGAAATAGATTCGGCGCATACAAGGGAACGCCGGACTTTCGATCAATCACCAAGCAGTGACGCTCACCTGACTGCATGACGAAAGACCGTACGCGAAGATCAAACATTGGCGCCTCTTTTTTACAAGCCCTCTAGGTGACAAATAAAAAAGTAGACACGAAATAACTAGACGTCAAAGAAAAACAAAAAGGCCCTGAAGAAACAGGGCCTTAGCTCGCAAAATTGACAGATATGTCTGTGGTAGATTCTAGAAGCCCATACTGAAGCTCACGGTCACCGCATGATCCCGGTTATCACTGGACAACTGCCCCGAGTAACCCAGACCCACCTTGCCCGCTGCTCCGACACTCACATCCAGACCCGCTTCGACCACCGCGGCATCCTTGGCGATGGGTACGCCCTGGGTGCTGAACGCAGCGCCGCCGTCGACGAAGCGCAGGTCCGCATCCGGGTGGGTGTCGCCGAAAGCATGCCGCCAGCCGAGGCTGCCGCGTGGCGTAACTGTGGTGCCATTATCCAGGGCGAACTGCTTACCCATGCGCAGGCCAACGGTGGTGAAGGTCGCGTCCTGTTTTGAACTGGCCTGCAGCGCCCCTGCCCCGCCCTTCTCCCGCGCGGTGTCGCTGTCGTAATTGACGTAGGCGATGCCCGCGAACGGCTCCAACGCCATGCCAGCGGCCTCAACGGCGTACCCCACTTCACCGAACACCTGCGCGGTGCCGGCCTTGTACTTGGCTTTCAGCTCTTGGCTGTTGCCACCCACGCCAGCATGACGCTTGCTGTCGATGTCGTGCCAGCTGTAGCCGACGCCCATGCGTGCGGCGAAGGCATCGAGTTGGTAGTTGAGGTAGCTCGCCAGGTGGTAGCTGTCGATCGACGCGTCGGCGTTGCGCTTGCTCGCATCGAGGCTGGTCTTGGTGTAACCGGCGGCGATACCCGCACGCCATTCATCGCTCAGGTTGTTGTCAAAACCCAGCATGAAGCCGGACAGATCGCGGTCGACGCTGGCAACCCCTTGGCCGCCGTCGTTGCTGGCCCAGCCGCCCAGGGCAGTGATCCAGCCCACGCCTTGGCCCTGGCAGCCGCTGCTGCTCTGCTGCCCGCTGGTGGGGGCCAGCACGCTGCGCGGGTCGCCATTGCCGCAGTCGCCCTGGCGCATGCGGTCGTTGACCGTGTTACGCACATAACGCGAATCCTCCAGCAATACGCTGGTGGTGCTGGCATGGATCTCACCGGACAGGCTGTCGAACGCAGCCTGCGCCGAGGCGCGGTCCATGGTGGTGATGGCACTGCGCAGGCTGGCCGGTGCGGCAGCCGAATCCAGGGCGGCGGCGACGCCACGCTGGTTGTCGCTCAGGGCGACGTCGGCGAACGCGGTATTGTTGCGTGCCATCGACAGGGTGACGTCATGGGCGCCGTAGCGCAGCGAGGTGTCGATGAAGGCCAGTTTCGAGGCAATGCCCAGGCTGGCGATGTTGTCGCTGTCGAACTTGCCGCTGATGCCGCCGTCGGCGGTCAGCAGGGTGTAGGAGGTATCACCGGTATAGGGCGCCGCCGCGAACACATTCAACGTACCGGCCAGCTTAGCGGTGCCGCCCACGGTCAGGTGGCTCGTCGGCAGCGGGGTCAGGTTGATGTTCAGGGCACCGTCGCTGGCGTTAGTGAAATCGCCGCTGACCGTCAGGTTACCGTTCGCGCCAGGCTGCACGATGCCGTGGTTGATAACGCTGTTGACCGTACCGGTACCGGTGAGGCCAGCACCGCCAGCGACAACGACGTTGGCAGCCAGCGTATTGCCGACCGGCGCGGCGAACAGGGCAAAGCGGGCAAACGAGGTGGCTGGGGCGCTGGCGGCGGTTTCACCCACCTGCAGCACGCCTTCCTGGATCACGAAGTCGCCACTGAAGCTGTGGTCGCCGTTGAACAACAGCGTGCCGGCGCCGCGCTTGAAGGCCGAACCGGTGCCGCTCAGGTTGCCGCCGAACGTGCCGTTGACGTCCTGCTGGAAGACCAGGCTGGCGTTGTCGACGATGTCGCCTTGCAGGCTGACGGTGTTGCCCATCAGCACACCGCCACTGACGGTGGTGCCACCGCTGTAGGTGTTGGCGCCCGACAGCACCAAGGTACCGCCGTCGAGTTTATTGATACCGCCGCTACCGACCAGTCGCGCAGCAATCAGGGCGGAGGTGTCACCAGCTACACGCACGCTGGCCAGGCTGCCGTCGGCGGCATTGACCGCCTCCAGAGCGCTGCCCGCATTACCGACCAACTGGTAGCCGCCGCTAAGGAACTGGATACCCGAGAAGGAGCGCTGGCCCTCGAGGGTGACGGTACCGCTCTGGCCGCCGAAGACCGCGAACTGGCCACCGCTCCAACCGTTGGCGTTCTTGCCGGTGGAGTTGGTCCAGTTGGTGTTCGCCCCCCACACACCGTCGCCACCGGAGATAGTGCCGTCGGCATGGGTCTTGGAACCGTTCCAGAACAGCAGGTCGCCGTCGCCTTCGTCGACCACCAGGTTGACCTGGTTGGCCAACGCGGTTTGCAAGGTCATCTGCGAGGCCAGGAAGTTGGCCGGCAGATTGCCCAGGGTCAGGCCGTTGTCGCTCAGGCTGCCGCCGTAGCGGAACAGTTGGTACACACCGATGCCGAAGCCTGAGGCATTGCTGATGTTGAGGATGCCGTCCAGGGTCAGGTTGCCGTTGACTTTCACCAGTGTGGTCGGCGTGTCCGGCGCACCGAGAGCGAAGTTCAGGTTGCTCGCCGAGGCCAGCGACAGGCCGCCGACGGTCAGCGGTGCAGTGGCACTGGCGACGTTCAGGGTGGCGCCATCGGCCAGGCTGACCTGGCCGGTGAGCGTGCCGCTGCCCGCGAGGCTGGCGCCGCTGGCGACCTGGACGTTGGCGCTGGCGAAGGTGCCGTTGACGGTCAGGCCGCCGGCATTGACTGCGGTGTTGCCGGTGTAGGTGCTGTTGCCGGTGAGCAGCAACTGGCCGCTGCCGTTCTTGATGAGCGCGCCGTTGCCGCTGAGCACGCCGCTCAGGCTCAGGTCGTGGCTACCGGTGAGGGTCAGTTGTTGCGAGATGGCGATGGCGTTGCCTACTTGCAACGCGGCACTGGTGTCCAGATGGGTGTTGCCGAGGACGGCCAGCGCGCCAGTGCCCAGTGCGGCGTTGTGGCCGAGGGTCAGGCTGCCGGCGTTGAGCAACGTACCGCCCTGGTAGCTGTTGCTACCGCTCAGGGTCAGGTGGGTGTTGCCGTTCTTCGCCAGGGCGCCCGCGCCACTGATGTTGCCGGCCAGGCTCAGGTCGTTGCTGCCCGCGAGGATCAGGCCGCCGTTCAGCACCATGGCATTGCCGAGGCTGACCGCGCGGTTGCTGTCCAGGGTAGTCAGATCCGCCGTGGTCAGGGTGCCGCTGCCCAGGGCCGTGTTGCTGCCCAGGACCAGGGTGCCGCCACTGAGCTGGGTGCCGCCGCTGTAGCTGTTGTTGCCATTGAGCACCAGGGTGCCGGCTTCAAGTTTGTTCAGGGTGGCGCTGCCGCTCAGGTTCACATCCACCGTGGCGGTTTGGCCGCTGCCCACGCGCACCCCGGCAAACCCGGTGGAGGCGTTTATCAGGTTCAACTGGCCCGCGTTGCCCGCGACCAGGCTGTAGCCATCGCTGGCGAACTGTAGGCCAGTGGCGGTCTGGGTGCCCTCGACCGTGACGGTGCCCGCCGCGCCCTGGAACACCGCGAAGCCGTTGTTCCAGTTCTGGTTGAAGTTGCCGCTGGCGTTGGTCCAGTTGTTGGTCGCCCCGCCCCAGGTACCGCTACCGCCCGCCACGTTGCCGGGGCCTGTTCCGGTGCCGTCCCAGAACAGCACGCTGCCCGCCGCGCCGCCGACCAACAGGTTGACCTGATTAGTGACGCTGGTTTGCACCTCCAGGTCGCCTGCCACCAGACCGCCCGGGATCGTGCCGATTGCCAGGCCGTTGTCAGTCAGGCTGCCGGTGTAGTCGATCAGGCGGTACACGCCCAGGCCGAAGCCGCCCACGTCAGTGACGTTGAGCTTGCCGTCCAGCACCAGGTTACCGTTGACCTTGAGCAGCCCTGCATCGCCCGCGACGGCGGCGCCGAGGAAAGCATCGAGGTTGGAGCCGTTGTTGAGGGCCAAGGCGCCGGTGGTCAGGGTGTTGCTGTGCAAAAGCTGCACGTGGCCACCATCGGCGATGGTCACGGCGCCGTTGACGCTGCCGTTGCCACCGAGGGTGGCGCCATTGGCGACGGCCAGCGAAGACGTGGTCAGCGCACCGTGAGCGTACAGGCTGCCCGAGGAGACGGTGGTAGCGCCATTGATGTTGCTGACGCCGGCCAGCGCCACGAGGCCGGAGGCGATGTTCAGGCTGCCAGTCCCGGTGAGGCTGCCGTAATAGGTGCCGTTGCGCAGGGTCAGGACGCTGTTGTTGTAGAGCTGGACGGTGCCCTGCCCGCTGAGTACGTGCAAGGTGCTGTCGGCACCGACGCCCAGCATGGCGCCCGCGCCTACGCTGACCTGCGGGGCATTGGTGCCATTGCTGCCCAACAGGTTGAGGCGGCCACCGTCGATCTGGTACGCGCCAAAGAAGTTGCTGTTGCCGGTCAGGTCGAGGGTGCTGGTGCCTTGCTTGACCAGGGTGCCGTTACCGATCAGCGCGCCACTGAGGGTCAAGTCATGGTTGCCGGCCAGGGTCAAGCGGGAGCCGGCGTTGACGCCGAGATTGATGGCGTTGCCCAACGTCATTGCAGCGCTGGTATCGAGGCTGGTCACGCCAGCGACCGTCAACTGGCCAGCGCCCAGGGCGGCGCTGTTACCCAGCACCAGCGTGCCGGCGTTGAGCGTGGTGCCCATGTAGTTGTTGGCCTGGTTCAGGGTCAGCGTGCCGCTGCCGTTCTTCACCAGCGCGCCATTGCCCAGGACCAGACCGTTCAGTACGAGGTCATGGCTGCCGCCCAGCGTCAACGCGCCATCGAGGTGCAGATCATTAATCAGGCTGAGCGCCGTGAGGGTGTCCAGGGTAGTGCCGGCGGCCGTCGTCAGGCTGCCGGAACCCAGCGCATCATTGTTGCCCACCACCAGGGTGCCCGCGCTCAGGCGGGTTCCGCCGCTGTAGGTATTGGCGCTGTTGAGCACCAGGGTGCCGCTGTCCAGCTTGTTCAGGAGGCCGTTGCCGGTGAGGTTGACGTCGAGGGTGGCGGTCTTGCCGCTGTCGACGCGAACCGCGGTGTAGCCACTGATCCCGTTGGTCAGTTGCAACTGGCCCGCACTGCCGCCGGCCAGGGTGTAGTCATTGATGAATTGCAACCCGCTGACGCTTTGGGTGCCGTCAACGGTGACAGTGCCCGCCGCGCCTTGGAACACCGCGAAGGTGCTGTTCCAGGCTTGGTTGAGCCCGGCGTGGGTGGTGGTCCAGTTGCTGTTGGTGCTGTTCCAGGTGCCGTTGCCGCCTTCGACGATGCTGTTGCCAGCCAACTGGCTGCCGTCCCAGAAGCGGATATCGGCGGCGCCGCCGACTACCAGGTTGATCTGGTTGGCGACGCTGGTCTGCAGCTCCAGCTCGTTGCGCGGAACGCCAGCCGGCAACGCGCCGAAGCCCAGACCGTTGTCAGTCAACAGGCCGCCGTAATCGAACAGGCGGTACACGCCAATGCCGAAACCGCCGGCGTCGGTGATGTTGAGCGTGCCGTCCAGGGTCAGGTCTGTGGTGACGTTAGCCAGCCCTGCCGCGCCCGGCGTAGCCGAGCCAAGGGCGACGTCGAGGTTAGAGCTGTCGTTGAGTACCAGCGAACCGAGCGTCAGCACTGAACCGCCGGCCAGGTTGAGGTGGCCACCGTTGGCCACGGTCACTGCCCCCCCCAGCGCGCCGCTGCCGGCCAGGGCTGCACCATTCTCGACCCAGACACTGCCGTTGCCCAGGTTGCCATCGACCCGCAAAGTGCCACCGGCAACGGTGGTCGCCCCGGCCAGATGGCTGGTGCCGCTGAGCAGCAGCGTGCCGCTGCCGTTCTTGTAGAGGTCGCCGTTACCGCTCAGGGCGCCACTGAACGTGCCCTCATCAACCCGCAATTGGCCAGCATCGAGCTGAACGCTGCCAGCGCCGTTGAGCTGGCCGGTGGCAGCCCCCGCGACCAATTGCAAGGTAGCGCCGGAAGCGACATTGATCGCACTCGGCTCGCCCAGCGTGATGGCCGTGCTGCTGACCAGGCGACCGCCATCGACGTTGTAAGTACCGTAGAAGCCGTTGCCGCCGTTAAGGGTCAGGGTGCCAGTGCCGGCCTTGGTCAGGCTGCCCATCCCGGTGACGGAACCGTCCAGGGTCAGGTTGTCGCTGCCCTGCACGGTCAGGTCACCGCTGATGGTGACGTCGTTACCCACCGTCAAGGCGCTGGCGCTTTCCAGCGCGGCGCTCCCGGCGACATCCAGTCGGCCATGGCCCAGTGCACCAGCATTACCCAGCACCAAGGTGCCGGCGTTCAACGTGGTGTTGCCCTGGTACAGGTTGGTGCCGCTCAAGGTCAGCTTGCCACTGCCCTCCTTGACCAGCCCGGCGGCGCCGGACACCACACCGTTGAGGGTGAGATCGTTGCCGCCGCTCACGGTGAGTTCGCTGCCGAGCGTGACGGCATTGCTGAGTGCGATGTTCGCAGCCGCTTGCAGGGTGGACGCCCCGCCCACCACCAGGCTGGCGTTGCCCAGCGATGTGTCCTGGCCCAGGCGCAAGGTGCCTTGGTTCAACGTGACCGTACCGGTCAGGCTATTGGCGCCGGCCAGGTTCAGCGTGCTGGCGCCGTCTTTAATCAGGTTACCGGAGCCCACCACCATGCCGGTCAGGGACAGGTCCTGGGTGCCGAGGACAGTCAGGTTGCCGCTGAAAAGCACGTTGTTGCCAACCGACACGCCGGGCAAGCGGCTGTCGAGCGTGGTGTTGTTGGCCGTATTCAACGCTCCCGAACCCAGGGCGGTGCTGCTGCCCAGTACCAGGCCACCGGCATTGAGCCAGGTGTTACCCAGTTGAGCGTTATTACCATTGAGCTCCAGGTTGCCGGTGCCGATCTTGACCAGGCCGCCGGCGCCACTGACCACACCATTGAGGGCCAGGCGGGTGGTCCCTTCGGCCGCAATATTGGACACGCCGGTGAGCGCCACATCGTTGCTCAACTGCACATCGCTGTTGTCGGCGCGCAGGGTGGTGCCGGAGGCGAGTCTCAAGGCGCTGCTACCCAGAGCGCTGTCGTGACGCAGCACCAGGGTGCCAGCGCTGAGGGTGGTGCCACCGCTGTAGCTGTTGTTACCGGCGAGGATCAGGGTCCCGGCACCGCTTTTCTGCAGCTTGCCGGTGCCGCTGAGGGGGGCCTCGATCCGAGCAGCGACATTGCTATCGACCGTCACGACCGCTGCGCCACCGGTGCCGTTGACCAGGTTCAACCCGCCTGCCGTGCCTGCGATCAACCCGTAGCCATCGGTCTTGAACTGCAGGGCGCTGACGTTCTGGATGCCTTCGATGAACACGGTGCCCGAGGCCGCCTGGAACACCGCCGAAACGCCTTTCCACACATCGTTACTGGCGCCGGTGGACTTGGTCCAGTTGGTGTTGGCTGTGTGCCAGATGCCGCTGCCACCGTCGACACTGCCGTTGGCGAGCGAGGTGTTGCCGTCCCAATACTGGGTACTCAGGGCTGGGGAATTGACGACGATGTTGGCCGTCTTGGCCACGGAGTCCAGCGACAGGGTGATCTGCCCCAGCACCACATCCGCGGGGAAGATACCCGGGTTGGCGCCGCCGTAGACAAGAGAGCCGGTGTAGTTGAACAGGCGGTAGATACCGTTGGCCAAGCCACCGACATCGCTGAAGTTAAAGGTGCTGTTGCTGATCGTCACGTTGCCGGTGACGTTGAGCATCGGTGTAGCGATGGTCGGCGTGCCCAGCCCGATATCCAGGTTGCTGCCGCTGGCGAGGGTCAGCGAGCCGGTATTGAGCGTGCTGGCGCTGGTGACGGCCAAATGGCCGCCATTATTGATGGTTACGCCGCCCATGAGCGTACCGCTGCCGCCGAGCGTCGCACCGTTGCCCACGGTGACCAGGTTGCTGGCCAGCTTGCCGGTGGAGGCAATGTTCAACCGGCCGGCACTGACCATCGTATTGCCGGTGAAGGCATTGAGGCCTCCCAGGGTCAGGGTGCCGGTCCCGACCTTGTTCAGGTTGCCCGCGCCGCTGAGTACACCGGAGAAGGTCGAACTGGCGTTGCCGGCGCCCACCGTGAACAGGCTACCGGAGGCGAGGTTCACCTGACCGCTGCCACCCAAGCTGTTGATGCTGCTGCTGGCCATGATGGACACGGAGGCACCGCTGCCCACGAGCAGGTCCGGGTTGTTGCCCAGGGCGTTGGCGACCGAGGCGTTGACGGTACCCTGGCGCACGTCCAGCAAACCGCTGAAGCTATTGCCCATGAACAGCATGAGTTCATCGGTCCCGGTCTTGGCCAGGGTGCCGCTGCCGCTGATCTGCCCCAATTGAATCACTTGGACATTGTTGGCGAACTCGAGTGTCACCCCGCTGTTGATGGCAATCGGAGTGCTCATCACCTGAGCCGCGTTATACGCCAAGCGGCTGTCGCCGGTGACGGTCACGGCGCCGCTGCCCAGGGCACCGGAGTTGGTGGCCACCGTCAGGGTGCCGCCGTTGAGCTCGATACCGCCCTGGAAATTGTTGGTGCCGGCCAGGGTCAGGTTGCCTTGCCCGGTCTTGATGAGTTTGTTGGCCGCGCCGCCGCTGATGTTGCCGTTGAGGCGCAGCGCGTTATCGCCACTGACCGTCAGGTTGCTGTTGAGGTCGACCGCGTTGTTCAACACCGCCGACGCAGTGCTGCCCAGGTTGGCTGCGCCGGAAACGGTCAACATGCCGCTGCCCAGTGCGGCGTTGTTGCCGACCAGCAGGGTCCCGCCGCTCAGGGTGGTGCCGCCGCCGTAGGTGTTGGTACCGGAAAGAACCAGCGTGCCCGCCCCATCCTTATTGACCACGGCAGTGCCGTCACCCTGCAGCGTACCGCTCAGGGCCAGGGTGCTGTTGCCCCCGAAGCTCACGGTGCCCGCCACGTTAAAGTTGTTGCTCAGGGTCGAGGCGCTGCCGGAGTCGATCCGAGTGCCGTTGGCGGCGCTGACGGCGCCTGTGCTTAAGGCCTCGCTGCTGCCGATAACGAGCGAACCGGCGTTAAGCAGCGTGTTGCCGGTGTAGGTGTTGCTACCGTTGAGGCGCAGCGCACCGGTGCCGTTCTTGGTCAAGGGCGAGGTGCTGTTACCCGAGATCACCCCGGCAAGGGTGATGTTATTGCTGCCGCTCACGGTCAGGCCGTGAATGCCTGAGAGGAAGTTCACCCCCAGGTTGATGTCGTTGGCCAGGATCAGCGTGGAGGGCGTGTGGGACATGAGGGTCGCGCCATTGGCGTTGATGTGGCTGGTGCCAAACACCGCGCCATTATTCACCGACAGCACGCCGCCGCTCAGGCTGGTACTGGTGCTGGCGCCGGTGAGCAGCGCGCCGCTTACCGTCCAAGTACCGCTTTGCACCAGCAGGTTGCTGAAGTTGAGGTAACCCGCCGACGAGATGTTGCCACTGCCCGCGCTACCAAAACCGCCACCCACGGCATTCTGCAGCGCCAAGGTGTTGGAGCCACCGGCGCCGCCATCGACCATCCCGGGGGCGACGAACACCAGGTCCGGGTTGGAGGCGACGGTCACGGCGCTGGCGCCGAAGACACCGCCGCTGTGCAGCGACGAGCCAGTGACGGCGTTGAAGCGGTTGTTGCCACCACCGGCGCCCATGGACAGGCTGCCCACCAGCGAGCCAGTGTTGGTGAAGACGTTGCCCTCGGCCGAGGCCTGAAAAGCAACCCGGCCATAGAGTTGGTTGGTGTTGGTCATCTCGACCTGAGCACCGCCGTAGACCGCCACGTTGGGCATGTCGGCCACTTCCAGCGTCGCCCCGAGGATCGGGTCGGAGAAAATGGTGCCGTTGTTGACGAGGGTCACCTTGCCGCCCGCGCCGGCCTGAACATCCAGCGCCATGCCCTTGAGGTCGAAAATGGAGGGGCCCAGGTTGGCACCGGTGCCGGAAATCCAGCCGGTGGAGTTGTTGGTGATCGAGATGTTCTGGGCATTGCTGTTGCCCACTTTCAGGCCAGTGGTCAGCTGGCTCTGCTGCCCGCTGTTGGAGGGGTAGATCTGGCCGCTGTTGACGAGGGTGTTGTTGCTGCCGGTGAGCTGGATCACCGGGCTGCCGCTGCCGCTGGAACTGACAATGGCGCTGGGAATAATGTTTACCGTCAGATTGCTGGCAGAACTGTCGAAATCCTGCTGATCTATCGCGGTGCAGGTGACGGTGACCCCGTTGGTGGGAACGCCGGGGGTGCAGGCGGCGAGCACATCCGCGCTGCTGAAGCTGGCCAGCAGCCCCGCGGCCGCCAGGCTGATCGACAGCGACAAGGGGCTACGGGCGGTGCGCGGTACTGCAGTTCTACGTCTGTCCACAACAACTCCTTATGTGGATCAGACTCATCCCTCCTGGCGACGTAGCAGCACTACGCGAGCGATTAACGGGCCTGACCTTGGCATGCTAATAAAATAGTGGCTTTTTTACATCAATGTGCCATTACTTGGCTAGAGGGGCACGCGTGTTTTTGTGCCCCCTGCGCAGGCCACGCAGTTTGCAAGCGCTGAACGCCTGGATACGGGCTCAGGCAAAGCCTGTGGCCGAGGTGTATGCAGCGCCTCAGCGTTGCCCTTCGAGCACCTGATTGAGCGCCGCACCGTCGATACTCAAAGTACCGCTGTTGAGCACCCCGTCCACATACGCCTTGGCAAGCTGTTCCTGGCGCTGCGCCCGGAGCGCCTCACGCAACTGGCCACGCACGTCATCGAAACTGGCCACACGCGCTGGCTGGGCCTCGGTCAATTTGATGATGTGAAACCCCAACGAACTGCGCAGCGGCTCGCTCACTTCCCCCACCTTGAGCTTGGGCACGACACCGCGGGCTTCCGGCAACAATTGCGCCAAGGGTTGCGGCCCGATATCTCCGCCGCGGGCCGCGCTGCCCTGGTCTTGCGAATAGGTGCGCGCCAACTCGGCGAAATCGGCACCCGCCGCGTGGGCGCGTTTGCTCAACGCCAGGGCCTGGTCGCGCACGCTGTCTGCGGCCTGCTCGTCGGGCACACTCAGGAAGATCTGGCTCAGACGGTAAACCGCCGGTACCTGCACAGAAGCCTTGCTGGCCTCATAGGCTTGCTCAAGTTCCGCCTCGCTCGGGTAGCTCTGCGGTACTTGGGTCATCGAGCTCAAATAGCTGCGTAGCACGATCTGCTCAACGGCCGCACGGGTCTGCGCCTGGACTTCAGGGCGCTGCGACCACCCCTTGGCCTCGGCTTGCTGGTACAACGCCTTTTCTGCCAGACGAGCGCGCAGCCAGGTTTCCAGGGCCGCACGGTCGCCCCGCAATTGTTGCTGCGACGCCGCGGGCAACTGCTCCAACAGCGCTTTTACATCCTTGGCGTCTACCTGGAGATCCCCCAGCCGCGCCACGGCTTCACTGCCCGCTGCATTCACCGCAGGCATGGCATCGGCAGTCGATGTCACCTCGCCAGAACGCAGCCCCAGCGCAACGGCCACCACCAGCACGGCCAACGCCCCCGCGCCGGCCAGAACAACGCGACGACTCACGAAGCCGTTACCGCTTCGTTCGGTACCGCGCCAGTCGCATTGCGGCTGTAGTCACGCAGGTACACCACCACTTCCTGCAACAACCGATCCCACAGCACCAGGCTGCCGAGCAGGTTTCTAGGGCTGACACCGTCAGCAACCACCACATCCATTTCCATCACCAAAAACGCGCCCTGTACCGAGAGCCGAGCAAAACGACGCGAGGCGTTCCACTGATTGGCCAGGCCTTGAGGCAACTCACCCTGAATATGCAGGGCACAGCTGTAGATGAAGTCCAGATAACGCCCGGATTCCTGCCCTTGATTACCAAAGCGCACCGCGAAACCGATACCCTGGCTGGCGGTGAGTAATTGCTCCACACCGTTCTGCTCGCCGCGGGTCACTCGGCAACCGGCGTCTTGCAACAAGCTGGTCAGCGAATCAGCGGTGACGAAGTCGATCAATTCGGTAGAGCTCATCCAGTGCTTTCCTTGTGAAGTGGCGCGTTTAAAAAACGCAATTTGTAGCACATTGATATCATGCTGTGCAGGGGGGGGTATCCGTTCTATCTACCTGCCGAAGATTAACTATCAAGACGGCACGCTATGGCGCCGTCGCTCGCCTGAACTCTTCTCGGCTCGGCATCGTCCAGTCCGACGCTGTTTTTTCATGGATCGGATCATCGTTAGAAGCGCCACCGTAGGTGAACATCAGCAAGTAAAAGCCGAACGCCGTGGCCGCTAAAGCGGCTCTGCCCATGGGGTTCGCATCTTTGGCTAAACCACCCGGCCCAAGCCCGACCCAGCCTCCTCGCAAGTAAGCAAAGACCGCCTGGACAAACCATCCATGCACCGCCACCGCACCAATGAAATCGCGTCCATCCCCGGCAAAGCGCACAAAAGCGTTTACCAGCGAGGCCGCGATCATCAGCGCCAGTAATAAATACCGATAGCGTTTCAAGAACGCCAAGACACTACTTTCCACCCCCATAAAACTTTATTCCCCTTCATAGCCATCAGTGGCACACAAGCAAAACCCGATATTGAAGCACCGTCCCAACTAGTACGGACCTGGGCACAAGCGTATGGTCTGCTCTTATTGCTCGTTAAGTTGCGCTGAACAAAGGAATGCACGAATGGATGTTGCCCTGGCTCTTGACATTGAGGCCGCCGAAAGAGAGTACCTGAGCTCAAGAGTCGAGAACCTCACTCGGCTGGATGGAAACCCTTATGGCGCAAGCGTTTTCTTCAATGCAAACGTGCCGTGCTTCCATGTGAAAGCAACGCCTAGCCCAATGTTCAACCGGATCTATGCCGACATCACGGGCGACTCCCAAACCCTGTTGAACTTGCTCAAGCAATCCGCGCACTACCGCCCAGTCACCCCGCTGATCGCGAAGCCCTCCGAACTGGCTCCATCCACTCAAATAGCAGGGCAGCGCCTTGAGCGTTTGAAAGGCTGGACTCATTTGCAATTGGCCTGTGCCATCGACAGCGCGGCAGTGAATCATCACCCCTTCGAGATTGAGGAGGTCACGCCACAGACTCTTGCGCAATTCGCCCGTATTCATGCCGGTGGTTTCCATACCAAACCGCAACAGCGCTTATTGAATCAAGCTTCCTTTGCAGGGTTTGCGTCGAGCGAACGGGCGAAGATCTACGTGCTTAACGTTGATGGAGACGTCGTGGCAGGCGCATTGATGTTTTTGGCCAGTAACGGCATCGCTTACCTTGGGACGGCCGCCACGCGCAAGGACGCCCGGGGACTTGGCTATCATGCAGCGCTGATAACTCACCGGATAAAGCAGGCCAAAAAGCATGGCAGCCGTATGATCGCCGCCACCGCCCTGGCCAACTCGCAAAGCCGGCGGAACCTACAACGAGCTGGCCTGACGGTATCCCACGCTCAAGGGCTGTATCGCTTGGCAGATAACTGACCTTCAACCGCAGTAGCCGCAATGCCCCTCAATCAAAGGCCCCACTGAGCACCTCGTATATAAGGCCAGTGGCCAGGGTGACCAGGATCAGATCGGTGCCCGCCTGCTGCCATTCATACCCGTCGTAATGGGGCAGCCTGCCCAGCAACCGTCCATCCAGCTTCTTGGCAATACCTGGCGGGAGCGGCTTACCCCGTGCCAGGTTCTTTTGGATACCGGGTGGCAACGACGGGCCGGGCGTCCAGTAGTCGCGATAACCTCCCAACACACCCAGCACGCTGCCTCGATCAACGCTGGGGCCATGGCTGCGTTCGCCTGGGCCAGGGTTTTTTCCTTTGTTCCCCGAGTTGTCATGGCCTTGGCCGCTTTGAGCGGCATGTTTGGTATTGCCCTGGCCTTTGCCGTTGCCAGGGTCTGCCAGCGCGCAAGCGGACCCCAATGCCAAAGCCATACAGGTCACGGCGACTGCAAACGAGGATGATCTGAACATGAGCTAACTCTCAGGCAGTGAACGGTCCCTGGAATGTAGCCGGTATTAGCCCCTTGGGTGACAGCAGATGAGGCTTAAGTGTACGGCTGCCCGCGACGTGGTGGCACCAGATGCCTTTCACCCACCCCCATGGCCAGCCACACAGGGCTCACACTCAACAACCGCGCCATTTCATCCAGCCGTTGGCGCGGCAACCCCCGGGCAAACCAGTTCGTCAAGCACTGGGGGCTAATGCCCACGAACTCGGAAAACGCCATCGGAGAAATCCCTAACTCCCCCAACAACGCCCGTAAACGCCGCCCCGAAGCTCGCTGGTTGCGACGCTGAACCGCCGGCGACACTTGCGTGTCCTCATGCAGATACCTTCCCTTGACCATCGTGCCACTCCTTTTATCGCCCTCGAGGTGATCCACAAGACTATAAACAGCAGCGACTTATCGCGAAGCCTTGAAGGATCGCGATCAGCACAAAAGGAACAAGCCTACACTTCACATCCCAATCACCTACAGACAAGAGCCATGATCGATGCCTGTAAAATTTGCGCCTCATCGTGCTGCGCCCCTACCTGCCGCTACGAACTGGCTGATCCGCCAGGCACTGCCCGCCGACGTGCCTGCACTGATCGCCATGGACAGCTATGCGGCGGCCCACGCCAGCCGTCGCGCCTTTATCGACGATGCTGTCATTGGCCGGCACTGCCTGGTAGCCGTCACCGCGGGCCAGCACGTGGGCTACCTGGTGCTGACCCATGATTTTTTCGGCCACGGCTTTGTGGCGCTGGTGGTTGTGGCCGAGGCACACCAACGTCAGGGCGCGGCACTGGGTTTGCTGGCGGCGGCCGAAGCCGCGTGCACCACACCCAAGCTGTTTACTTCATGCAATGCGTCCAACAGCGCGTCGCAGGCCCTGATGGTAAAGGCAGGTTTTGTGCCAAGCGGGCGAATCGAGAATCTTGACGAACAAGACCCTGAGCTCGTGTACGTCAAGTTCATAGGGTGATCGGGAGTTCGCCCAGGCCTTACGCCTGCGCAGCCTGACGAAAAGGCTATCCACGGCGCACAGGTGTCGGTGCAGGGTTCGCCTCCAGACAGGAACTGCTACTGATGTTCGTGGACTTCGGCGTATAGGGGTTGTTCGGGGCGCAGATCAGCGCTGCGCTCTTGGTCTTTCTCGGGATGGCATTGGCCTTCATCGGCCTTTGCGCTGGACATGCCACTACACATCGCCGTAGTCCTGGGGCCGAGCCGCCGGCCGCCATCCTTTGCGTTCTGGCATAGGCGTGTCGATACGCTCTTTCAAGGTATTGGCCCGCAAGTGGGCGCCGATGACGGGACCAAAGCCCTCCGCTGTCGTGAGTTTGGGGATCGGCTTGCCGGGTTGCCCTGCTTCTTGAATTTCCTTGGGCCAGCGAGGCGCCCAGCACAGCAGTAAAGAAATCCAATGGCACAGCGCGTGCAGAAGAATAAGGGGAGAAAGCAAAGTCCCCGTAACCACCGCGGCGATCTTTCCGCCGTTGCGCCAGAAGCCGGACATGAAACGAAGAGTGGCCCGGATAGGCTCGATGGGGGTGGGGCTTAGAGGCAATAACCTTTTAGGTTTGGGCACGGCTTGCGGCCCCTCCTCCATATAGCGGCGGATGAACTCCCAGAAACCGACTAGTTCATCATTGCCATGCATGGGGCGGCCTAACATTAGAACTTCGTCATAGCCTGCGCCCGTGTGTTCCGACATAAAGGCGAGTAAGAGAAAGCCCCCGATGCCCATAAAATCTGGGTCCTCCGGGTTGATGGCAGGGATTACGGCCTCCCAGGGCAATGTGACAATACCGCCGGCATAATCCGGGCGATTAACGTAGACTTGGCGCGTTTTACGGTTGAAACGGGCAATGAGATGGCGCTGGGTAAATAGTTCTACACGTATCCAACGCCACGTATACCTCCAGAGGAAGTAGTTCATAGCACACCAAATTGCTATTTTAATAATAGCACCAACCATAAAAGAAAAACCCCACTCACCATACAAAGAAGATCCTATTAAAAATCTTTCGAGCGACACCCAAAAACTCGCATAAAAAGCATACAAATTTAAAACTACGGCAACGGATAAAAAGGCGAACGCTATTAAACCCCGTTTTTCCTCCTGGAATGCTGCGCGCACATCAATATATTCATCACTAAACACGTAGATAGATTCAGCATCGGAAGGGTGATTGCTCGTCGACTCATAATATTCCCATACTTTATTGCTAATGCTAGAAGATGACATAATCACAGATGCAGGTTTTCCGCCTTCATTCACTGCCTTTTCCCAAAACTCCCGCTGTCCCGGGCTCTCGGTTCTACCAGACCATATCACTCGTTCAAATAAGAACATCAGACACTCACCATTTTGTTGAATGCATCTCCTAACATAACCAGTTCTTCACCCTGCCCTTTAAACCCTTTCGTTTTTTTATTCATGCGGAAAACTGATTTTTCGCACCATACCTCCACAATCTTTGGCTGCAACAGCCAAACTATCGAACTTATAGCTAGGCCAGCCCATGCGAGTCGTGCCAAACTTGCACGCATCAACCTCAACACATGCTCAGCTGCTAAACGTCTAGCGAAAAAGTCTAGCACTTTCAAAATACTTAAAATTATTGGATTTCCGGTACGATTCATCAACATACGTAAATAGGGCCCGCTACCCGAAACTGCGATACCGGCAATCAACGCAGTTACAGCAAAGGAGGCCATTGCTCTAATCAAATAGGCCACCGATAAATAGCTTCGATTTTTTTGATCTTGTTCAATCGAGCTCCCAATATCTAATACCCCACCAATCGCCCCAGCGACCGCCCCCAAAAAAACCCCATACAACCTCACCCCCCCACCCCAGTTTGCTGCAATCCGACCTGTCGCAGTCCCAGCCCCATACTTCTTGCTGGTCCACTCCGCCCCGGTGTGCATCAAGTCCAGCGCAACAGCGGTGGTCGCCAGCGCTGCCGCTGCAAACTCCGCTTTTTGCTTATTGCCATCCGGCATGGCCTGCGCTTTGTTATAAAGCTGGAACGCTTCGTATAGCCCTACGATCACGCCGATGCGCAACGCATAGAAGTTACCCACCTTGCCGGACTCCAACTCCGCTTGAACCGATGCCCGCACCCGTACCTGCAACTGCGCACGTACCCGATCTATGCTTTTTCCGGCACATGCGCCCACTACACATCGCCGTAGTCCTGGGGCCGAGCCGCCGGCCGCCATCCTTTGCGTTCTGGCATAGGCGTATCGATACGCTCTTTCAAGGTATTGGCCCGCAAGTGGGCGCCGATGACGGGACCAAAGTCCTCCGCTGTCGTGAGTTTGGGGATCGGCTTACCGGGTTGCCCTGCTTCTTGAATTTCCTTGGGCCAGCGAGGCGCCCAGCACAGCAGTAAAGAAATCCAATGGCACAGCGCGTGCAGAAGAATAAGGGGAGAAAGCAAAGTCCCCGTAACCACCGCGGCGATCTTTCCGCCGTTGCGCCAGAAGCCGGACATGAAACGAAGAGTGGCCCGGATAGGCTCGATGGGGGTGGGGCTTAGAGGCAGTAACCTTTTAGGTTTGGGCACGGCTTGTGGCCCCTCCTCCATATAGCGGCGGATGAATTCCCAGAAACCGACTAGTTCATCATTGCCATGCATGGGGCGGCCTAACATTAGAACTTCGTCATAGCCTGCGCCTGTGTGTTCCGATGGAAAAGCCAAAAGGAGGAAACCACCTATTCCCATAAAATCTGGATCCTCCGGGTTGATGGCAGGGATTACGGCTTCCCAGGGCAATGTGACAATACCGCCGGCATAATCCGGGCGATTAACGTAGATTTGGCGCGTTTTACGGTTGAAGCGGGCAATGAGATGACGCTGGGTAAATAGTTCTACACGTATCCAACGCCACGTATATTTCCACAAGTAGTAATTCATAACAAACCAGAGACAAACAATCAGAGCACCAAATAACCAACCATCAATACCTACAGTTTTATCAGTATTAAAATCAGCAACCAACACACTAATAACCGCCCATACAAAACCATAAAACATGTACGAGTTTAGCCCCACAGATAACCCCAAGAAGGCAAATGCAATGAGTCCACGTTTTTCCTCTTGAAAAGCTGCTCTGACATCAATACAGTTTTCTTCAAAACCATACAATGAATCCGCGCAAGTAGGAGTATCACTGGCAGACTCGTAAAACTCCCATAGCTTTGATTTTTCATCCGCACGTTCAGAAACCGAGCCCCCCCCCGTACCATTTTGCTCGGTTTCCCTTCTCCAGAATTCTCGTTTCTCTGGACTTTCTGTTTTGACAGACCACATCATACGTTCAAATAAAAACATCACTCACCAACCATACTAATGAAGGCAGACTCCAAGCCTACAACCTCTTCAGCTTGATTTTTAAATCCGCTAGATTTTTTATTTTTCCGAAATACTGACTTATCGCACCACGCCTCAACAGCTTTTGGCTCAAACAGCCATATTGCCCCACCAATTAGCAACAAGCCCCAAGTAAGCCGAGCCAAACCCACACGCATCATAAGTAGCGCTCGCTCTGCAGCCAAACGCGTCGCCACTAGTTCTAAAATAGAAAGCATTTTCAAAGCAACGATGTTTCCGGTCCTAGCAATTAGCATTCGCAAATATGGACCGCTACCAGACATGGCAAGCCCCATAGAAAGAGCCGCAACTCCGAACGTGGCAACGCCTTTAACACTATAGGCGAGAGCTAACGAAAATCTCTTTTTATGGATTTGATCAATAGCAGTGCTTACATCTAGCGAACCACCAATCGCCCCACTGACCGCCCCCAAAAACCCCCCATACAACCTCAACCCCCCACCCCAGTTTGCGGCAATCCGACCTGTCGCAGTCCCAGCCCCATACTTCTTGCTGGTCCACTCCGCCCCGGTGTGCATCAAGTCCAGCGCAACAGCGGTGGTCGCCAGCGCTGCCGCTGCAAACTCCGCTTTTTGCTTATTGCCATCCGGCATGGCCTGCGCTTTGTTATAAAGCTGGAACGCTTCGTATAGCCCGACGATCACGCCGATGCGCAACGCATAGAAATTACCCACCTTGCCGGACTCCAATTCCGCTTGAACCGATGCCCGCACCCGTACCTGCAACTGCGCACGTACCTGATCGATGCTTTTCGGTGTTTTGGCTTCTGCCAACTCCTCCAGGCGTAACTGCGGGGCGTATTTCCCAAGGCGCCAGCTCACCGCCGTGACCAGCACATTGGCCATGACCTTATCGACACTGTTGGGCGAGCCGTAGGTAAATACCCCTTTGGCCAGTTGCGCATACCAGCCCATCAACACGCCCATTTGTGAGCGGGCCAGCCAGTCCATGGGCGTCAGTTTTTCGCCATCGGCCAAGACCTTATTGGCCTTCTCGAAAGACGTGATGATGCTTTTACCGCGTTTGATTTCCTGGATGGCGATGGCGGCGATGTCTTTGAGCGGCAGGCTGGCGAACAACGATTTGCTTTCAGCCAAGCCCACGCGGGTGTCTTCGAGCAGTGCCTGTTGATTCAGGGCATAGCCGCGCCAGAACAGGTTGCCGTCGGCAATGTGCGTGTCTTCCCACCACTGTGCCAGCAAGGCCTGGCCAGGCGGGCACGCCTCCATGCCCAGCGTGCACAGGGCCGTTTGGATCGCGAACGCCCAACCGCGTGCCCAGTCCTGCGGGTCGTAGGCATACAGGGCATTGAGCAGGTAGGGACTTTGCAACACCGTCACATGATCGCTGGCCCGCGCTTGGGCAGTGGCTTCGCACTCGGCGGTTTTCGCGTCGAATTGTGCGAGTACCGCATCCACCTCATTCATATCGAGTTGATCGAACAACTTGAGCGCCTGCGCTTCGGCGCGTTTTTTACGCCGTTCGATGGCCTCTTCGCCCATGAGCTGGCGCGTGGCAGCCTTGGCCGACTCGCGCATGCTTTCGCGTGCCTCGGCACCGGTATCCGGGTAAAGCCGTTTCGCCTCTTTGCGAATACTGGACTCTTCAAGGATCAATTCGAGTTCGCTCATCCTCCCACTGCGTTGGCGCAGCACACGCTGAACGTAAGCTTCCCGTTCGTCTTTGTTTTTGTCTGGAAACATGCCTTGCAGGTTGTCTTCGGTGTGGCTGTCGTACGCCCAGGTGTCGATGCTCTCATCGGCTTTTTGAATACGGTGCTCACGTATGCCCTCGCGCACATCCTTGAGCCGCAAAGCAACTTGAACCCGCCAGTGGTTGTTGACGCCGTCCTGCTCTTCATTCAGCCAGGGCTCCGCGCCCTCCAGGGCGGCATTACGCCAGGCGTTCAGTTCCTGGGTCACCCCAATGCCATCGCGCAACACCAGGGCCGCGCCCTGCCCGTGTTCCAGCGTGTCGCGCAGCGTTTCAAGGCGCGCCTGTGACGCCATCAGACGCCCGCTCTGCAGCGCATCAGAAGGACAAAGCGGCGGATACGCTTGCTGATTCAGGGCATTGAGCAGTGCTGGGGAGCGCGCGGCCAAATGCGTCGGGGCCGCATCTTGAGCCGTCGCCGTGGCCCGGATACCCAGCGCCTTGTACTCCAACACCCATTGCGCCAAGGCGCTGGGCTCAAGGCTAAACGGCTGCTGGCGGCGACCGCTGACCCAGTCTGCCGGGCTAAACCGTTGCATTTTTCCGTCATGGGCGAACGCCGCCGCAAACGCTTGGTATTCGTCCAGCTTGGCTTCGGACAATGGGTCCGGGGTGTACAACCAGTACGTGCTGTTCACCTCTTGCGGTTTTTCAATACTCACCACCGAGGTAGAAGCCGCGTTGGCGTCCCGATAGCAACTGAAGGCAAGGCTGGGTGACGGCGGATAAAGTGGCGCGAACTGGTAAAGCCGCGCATCGTCGGTCACAAAGTACGACTGCCAGGTTTTCAGCCCTTTACGCTCCACCAGCACATACAGGTAACTTTTGCGCAACATCCGCGCACCGAAACGTACCTGGGGAAAGTCGAAGGATTCACCCAGCGACACCACCGAGACTTTATCCAGCAACTGCGGGCTTTCGCTGCAGAAAGCCGAGTGCCGCAATGGAAAGATCAGCAAGCCCTGCTTGTCACAGAAAGAGCATTTGCCAGGCGTATTCGCCAACACTGAATGTTGGACGGCTTTTATTATTGGATTGCTCACAGCAATATCATCCGATGAGTGACTCGATCGACACTTTGGCGTTGCCTCGGTCTATGTATGCTCGTGGCGTTTGTCGCCCGGACAGTGACCACCTGTGATGTATTCAGCATTGCCCCCTGCAACTGCGTAAAAAACACTGAGGGGCTGACAAAACTAGCCTGCATGGGTCTGTTCCATTTCCTGCTTGATACGTAGAAGTTCATCGCCGCTCATTGCATCTATCGCTTCACCAAAGCTGCTCCCCACTTTCCGGGCGTCCTCCAGCACTTGGCGAATACGAGGGTGCTGGTCAAAATTGCGATGCAACCAAACGCCTAACACTGCGAAAGTTGCTTGCTCCATTCCTCCCGTGAGGCCTTGTCCAATCGCGCGCTGGACTAACAGGGTTATTTGAGCGACCCAGTCACGCTCATAGGAACAACCCAATGTCCGTAATACTTGAACTGCCGAGTTAACGACTTCAACCTGCTTTAATGCTGACCACTGCTCGGCACTCGCGAGAAACGGCGCTCGACTTATAGCTGCAGAGGAGGGATATGTCGTTTGCTGTAACTGTGCCCCCTCATTCAAATAGTTCCATTGCTCGACACCACTCTCGAGTTGCATCACCTGCGGCATGTCGAAAACAACAGGAAGTTGTGCCATCACTCGAGGGTCATAGAACCGCAGCCGGGCCTTACCATTAGCGTGCAGCAGCTTGAGCTTCGAACTTAACAGGCTCGCCAACGGCGCTGGGGACAGCGAGGAAAATAACCAACCACCAACCTGCCGTAGACGACACGCAGAACTCATCGTTTGTTGTACTGCCAGGTCAACACTGGCATCCAACAACGGGTCGTGACGATCCTCTAACCTCACCAGTAGTGGCGCTTTTTGAGGCCATTGAGCGAAATCGGAATGCTTCAAGTACGCCATATTTTCTTGCGCCCGATCCCGCACAACTTGATCCAATGCGTGAGGACGCGCCATGTCCAGCAAAACATAGGTGTTGGGATACACCTCCACCTTGTTAAACAACTGGTCCTTGATTGCACTGATGTCGACCTCGTCCATAGAAGTCTCCCCTTTCCTAAACAACTGATGCACCTGTCATGTCCGCTTCGCTATTTTTGAACTCACAACTCGTGAACCGGCCTTTATTCAACACAACTGGATTAGGGGCCCCGCTCTTTGGGCCCGTTAAGGCATGACGCTGCGCCTTGAACGTCACCGCCCCCGGCGCGTGGATTTCAATGTTGTCCCCTCCCAGCCGGATCGTTGCCCCTTGCACGTTCAGCGACACCTGCTGTTTGCCCTGGACATGGGCGCTGCCTTGGGTGCTGACCATGCGTATGTTCTGCTGTGCGGCAACGCTGATTTTGTCGCTTTGCGCTTGTACGCTGACCGCGCCCGTGGCGGCGTGCAGGGCGATGCCGGTGTTCGCGATGGGCCGGTTGTCGCCTGCTGTGCCTCGGGTAAACAGCACCAGGCCTTGGGCGGCGAGGAAGGCTGCGTGGCCTTGGGCGGTGAGGTTGATGTCGGCGCCGGCGTTGAGTAGGCATTGCGTACCGGTGGCCCAGATCTGGTGCTTGGGGGTCAGGCTGAGTACGCCCGCTTGGCCATAGAGCGCGAGAAGCGGTTTACTCCATGCCGCGACTTGCCCTTCGCCACCGCCGATGCCCGAGCCTGCTGCGCTTCCCTGTTGCGTTGCCTGGAGACTTTCCTGGCTGTTTTGCAGGGCTTTACGGGTGGGCAATGGCTTGCCGTCGTGGGCGAGCCCGGCATTCTGCTGGGTGGCGCTGTCGGCTAATTGGTCCACTTGCTCTTGGGCTTTTTCCAGCTCGGCCAACAGCCCCTTGGCCTGCATTTGCTGGTCCGCCGGCTCCGTGGTCAGCAAGAGCCCGGTGCCGGCGCGTAAAGCGCCTTGGGCCCGGGTGTGCAGTTCGATGCCGTAGCCTCGATCGGTCAGGCGTTTGTTGTCTTGGGTCTGCTTGAGGTGCCCTAAGGTGAGGCCAGTGTCTTGGTCGGTGGTGTAGAGCTGGACGCGGCTTTGCCCGGGGGTGTCGTCGAACTGAAGGTGTCGATAGCCGCCGTTGCCGGTGGCGCTGGTGGACAGGTCTTGGGTTTTCCAGCCACTGAGTACCCCCGCGTGCTGGTTACCGGGGAACCACGCCGGGGCATTGCCGGTACTGCCCGAGGGCCCGCCCGCGATCTGGTTATGCGCCGCCTCGACCTGGCCCCGGCCGTTGTACAACGAGCCGATGACCACGGGGCGGTCGATATGCCCTTCAAGGAACTCTACCAGCACCTCCTGCCCGACCCGAGGCACCCAGGCGCTGCCCCAATTGCCGCCGGCCTGGGTCGCGGCCACGCGCACCCACGTGCCCACGCTGGCGTCTGCCGGTGCATTGTCGGTCGCGCGCGGGTGGGGGCGATGGCTGGAGGAGCGTTCACCGCGCTGCCAGTGGAATTGCACCTTGATGCGTTGGTCACGGTCCGTCAGCACCGGGCCGCCGTCGCCGATCACAATGGCGCTCTGCGCGCCGTGGACGGTTGGGACAGGATGCAGGCGGCGGCCGTGACCGTCCTGGGTTTGCGGGCGATAGGGGTGGCTGGCGGGGATCAATGTGAAGTGGTTGCGATAGACGGCCTGCGGCTGGTCGGGCAGCGGCCCCAGCCCTGCTAGCACGGCCGCTTGCAGTTGAGCATCCAGGTTATTGCGGGCCTGATGGCGCACACGGATGCACAGCATGGGTTCGTCTGCCTGAACGCTGTCGTGGTTACTCAGACACAGGAGGGAGCCCGCTGCCAGGCGCCGCCATGTCCCCTGGCTGTGCACTTGCCGACGCGCAACCTGTTGGGCATTGAGGTGCTGACGGGCACGCTGCTCACCCTGGGTGGTGTCCGTCCAGGCGTAAGGGCCGGCCGTGTCCTGGTCCACACAGCCGCTGATGCCCGTGTCGCCCTGTGCGTGCGCTGACAACAATGAATGGCTGCGGTAGTCCCAGCTTTGGCGCTGTACCTGCCCCACCCTCCAACGTTGTTCTTCTGCCCAGTGCTGAACACTGTCCTCTGCCTCGGTGACGTCGCTGCGGTGAAAACGCACCGATACCGGGGCATGCGGGGCCAGTTTGCTGTTGCTGTCGGTCAGCACCAAGGTATGGCTGCCCAGGCTGGGGGCCTGGGCATCGCCGAGATGCTCAACGTGATAGGCAATGCCTTCCTCAGCCAGCAAGCGCTGCACAAACGCCAGGTCACTTTCCTGATATTGAGTCGTCAGGCTGCGCTTGCGGTACACGCCCGGATCCGCCAGGGCCCAGCGCCACCGCGGCTGAACCACGCCCTGGCTATAGAACCCGAAGATTTGCTCGCAAATCTGCATCACAGTCAGGTCATGAAAGGCGTAGCTGTCTTGCCGGTGTTGCAGCAGGCTCAGCCACGGCTCGATACGCAACTGATAACGGGCCAAGCCCCCATTGCTGCCAACGCGGGTGCAATGGCTGACATGCCCATGAAAGGCCCGCATATCCGTGCGCGAGTCAGCACACTGCATCTGCAACAACACCGGTGCGCCGACCAGTTGCTCAATAGGCAAACGCTCGTCTGCGGACAAGGCACTGAGTTGCAAGCAATAGCCTTGCTGGTCCAGCGCCTCCCAACCGTCGAGGTACTCGGCGACCAGCGCGTCTGCGCCCAAAGGGGTGTGCAGTTGCAAGAGGCGTTGCTGTTGCGTTAAGGCGGTGGAGAACGTCACAGGTCATCCTTCCCGATGGAGTTCACTTGATCTGGTAGGTAAAGCCGCGCTTATTGGCACCGACTTTGATTCGAGACAGCGCCTGCCCCTCGGCCATGCGTGCCAGAACGGCGTCGGCGATTTCCGGAAGCAGGCTGCCATTGATGATCTGGTCAACGGCACGGGCGCCGATGTCCACTTCAGTGCAACGCACCAGCAATGACTCAACCAGCGCATCGTCGTAGTGGAACTCAGCTTGGTGATTGGCCTCGACACGGCGACCGACGCGATCCAGTTTCAAACGGATAATCGCGGCCAACGACTCATCGTTGATCGGGTAATAAGGCACCACATCCATGCGCCCCAGAAAGGCAGGCTTGAAGGTCTTGTACAGCGTGGGGCGGATCAGCTCCGACAACTGTTTGACATCCGGCAGTTCATCGGGCGTTTTGTTGAGGCATGCCTGCATGATTAGCGACGAGGCGGTATTGCTGGTGAGGATTATCAGCGTGTTACGAAAGTCGATTTCGCGGCCTTCGGCGTCGTCCAACACGCCTTTATCAAACACCTGATAAAACAGTTCGAGCACATCCGGGTGAGCCTTTTCTACTTCGTCGAGCAGCACCACGCTGTACGGGTTACGTCGCACGGCTTCGGTCAGTTGCCCGCCTTCGCCGTAACCGACATACCCGGGCGGCGAGCCTTTGAGCCCCGAAACGCTGTGCGCCTCCTGGTATTCACTCATGTTGAAGGTAATCAACTTGCGTTCGCCACCGTACAGCGCATCGGCCAAGGCCAGAGCGGTCTCAGTCTTGCCTACGCCGGAAGGTCCGACGAACAGGAATACCCCCTTGGGTTTGCTGGGGTCTTCAAGATAAGCACGCGCGGTACGCACCCGCTGTGCGATAGCGGCCAAGGCGTGGGGCTGACCGATCACCCGGGTCTCCAGTACGTCACCTAAAGTGCGCACCGTGCGAATTTCGTCCTTGACCATCTTGCCCAAAGGAATGCCAGTCCATGCGCAAACCACCTGGGCAATGACATTGGCGTCAACCTGCAAGGGCAGTAACGGACTTTCCCCTTGCACCTTGGCCAAGGCGCCCAAGGCCTCGTCCAGCTCCAATCGCAGCGGCGACACGGAAACTTTTTTACGCCCTGGCGCAGGAGGATTGATCGAGGAAGGTGCCTGCTCTAATTCGGCTCGCAGTTCAGCGATACGTTGGACCAGCGAGGCTTCTTGCTGCCAAAGCGCATTGGCCTCGTCCAACTGTTGGGTCAGCGTCTGCGATTGCGCTTGCAACTCAATCAAGCGTTTCTCATGCTGTGCGCCACTGGCTAGCTCACGGTTCAAGGCCTGGCGCTGGACCTCCAGTTGCTCCAACTGTTTCTGAAGATCGGCAATCAGCGCGGGCCGTACTCCTTGGCTCAAGGCGACCCTTGAACAAGCCGTGTCTAACACGCTAACGGCCTTGTCCGGCAGTTGCCGGGCGCTGATATAGCGATGCGACAGCCGCACCGCTTCAGTGACCGCCTCATCCAGCACGCGGACATTGAAGTGCCGCTCCATCAATGGAACCAACGCTCGTAACATCGCGGCCGCTACCGGCTCAGACGGCTCATCCACTTTGACCATCTGAAAGCGACGGGCCAGTGCCGCATCTTTCTCAAAATACTTTTTGTACTCGGACCATGTGGTGGCCGCCAAAGTACGCAGCTCCCCGCGCGCCAAGGCAGGCTTGAGCAGATTGGCAGCATCATTTTGCCCAGCCGTGCCCCCGGCACCGATCAACGTGTGGGCTTCGTCGATAAACAGAATGATGGGGACCGGGTGCTTTTTGACTTCTTCAATGACGTTTTTAAGGCGCAGTTCAAACTCACCTTTGACGCTGGCCCCGGCTTGCAGCAACCCCATGTCCAACGCCAGCAATTCAACGCCCAGCAACGCGCTAGGCACATCGCCGGCGACGATGGCGTGCGCCAGTCCTTCGGCAACGGCCGTCTTGCCCACACCGGCTTCGCCGGTGAGGATCGGGTTGTTTTGCCGCCGGCGCATGAGGATGTCGATCACCTGGCGAATTTCCATCTCACGCCCGATTACCGGGTCCAGTAGCCCGTCACGGGCGCGCTGGGTCAGGCTGGTGGTGAACTGATCCAGCGCCGGTGTTTTCACCCGCACAGCGGCCCCCTCACTGGCCTCTCCTTCAGGCGTAGCCCCGCTGACATGATCCTGCTCCTGGGAGCCTTCGGTGAAGCGATCGAAATGAGCCCTAAGGTCTTCAGGCGACAACTGCGCCAGAACTGTCGAACTACGAGTCGCCCGTTGCGCCAGGGCCGGCTGGGTCAGTAATGCGAGGAGTAAGTGACCGCTACGAATAGCCCCGTCCTGTGCTTCCAGAGAGGCAATCAGCCAGGCACTTTCGAGCCATACCGGCAGTTGCATCGAGAACACCGGGGTGCGGGTGTTACCGTCGCGTAGCGTGCCCAGCTCCTGACTGAGTTCCGCCTCCAGTTGCTCCAGGCTCAAGCCGCTGCGCTTGACGATGACGGACACATCACTGTGGCGCTGCTCCAGCAAGGCCAACAACAGATGTTCAACCTCCACCTCAAAATGCCCGCGCGCCCGACAACGGCTGGCGGCTTGTTCGGCGGCTTGACGGCAGGTGGTGTTGAGTTTGGCGATCAGGGTTTTCAGTGAAATGCTCATCGTGCGTCCTAGATAAATGTCGTGGTCAAGCCGTCAGCGTTGCCCCACGTGTTCAATGCAATGTGACGATCTGGTAACGGGCATCGGTGCGATCCATGTGTTGCGCCTGGGTGACCAGGAACGCATCCCTGCCCAACCGTCTGCTGCCTATTGGTGACAGGGTTACCCCGCCCACCTGATCGGCTTTCAGGACCAGGCACACCTCAAACTCCAGGCTGCTGCCGACCATCAAGGTCAGCCATGTTGCCAACGCCTTAGCGGCGTTCGCACCGGGCAAAAAGTCATCAAACGTTTCGCGTAACAGCGGCCCTACCCATAAGCGCATGCGCAAATCGCGCTGCCAGACCCGCCCACCGACCAAGGCATTGCGCCCTAATGTCAAGCCGGGGGCGCCCAGGAAAGAGCGTTGATCCGTTGGTACCGAATGCCAACCGCCAACAAACTGCTCAATTCGTATGGGTACCTGGAAATATTCGCTGAGTACGCGTTGTAAATACGTCACCGACAACGGCCGATGGCCGATGGCCCCGCTGTAGAACGCAAGGGCTGGGTCGGATACACCGCCCGATGCGGGGTCGTTGGAAAGAGAGCGTTGAGTCAAGCCGGTTAAGGCTTGGGTCAACGGCAGAAAACGCCCCTGGCGATCCAACTCGTACTGCAAAGCGAGTCGGTACTTCTTCCACGCGCCGTAAAACAACGCCGTGGCGCGGTTGCTGAAGATGTCCAGAAAAGCTCGCGCAGCCCGATCGCGATGGACCAACTCCCGCTCGCCCAGGCGCTCGGTGTAGGACAGAGGTAACGCTCCCTGCCCTCCCAATAGGCCAAAAAACGCCGGCGTCAGTGACACAGAATCAAGATGACCCTGAAAATGCGCCTGCCATCGTTCAACACGTTCCAGCCCCTGTTCGGGGGTGTTTGCCAACACCTCCATCCGTTCAAGCTCACTGGCCGGAAAGCCCAAGGCTAATGTGTTGTGAAATTGCAGCCGCTTACCCACCACGTCGCCGGGTCGATCGCCCTGCCCAACAAACAGATGCTCAAGCACCCTAACCGCCTGAAAAAACTCATAGCGATAAGGTTGCTCGACCATCCGAGCGATCACACCAGTATCGAGTCGCCGCTTCGGGGTTGGCATCGAAGGACCTCCTCACCGCTGTGTTTGGATATCAGCACCAGTTGCGTGAAGCTGTTGGCGTGAACGTAAAGCCCAAAGAAGTGATCCAGCACCTGGGCAAAGATATGCAGGCCGATACCGACAAGGCTTTCATCATCGATCACCAACCGTATTTCGGTCCCGCGCGCCACGCTGGCGAAGTATTTTCCGGGCAGCCAGGCTGTGACCGGGCGGTGGTTTAGCTCGTGTATACCTTCGATTTGCCGGGCGGTCGTGGCTGAACGCTGCAAGTCGTAGAGCTTGAGCATTTCGCGAAACGCAGCAGCCCCCCCCTCGACCAGCGATAGGTGGTTGAGCGACAAATGGGAAATCAAGCGCCATTGCGCGCCGCGATCACAGGCAAAACGCACGGCTGCCGTAGGTTTGCGCAACAGCGAAATACGCTGTGCCAGGGAGCCACCGGGCATACGTAAATCTCCGCTCGGCACGCCATAGGCGAGTTGCTCAGGGAGATTGCGATTGCTGCAGGTCAGCTCCAGGCTTAATGACGAATTGCCTGGAGAAATGGGGTCCATGTCAGGATCGACTATGGTCAATTGCAGTTCATGACCAGGGCTTTTACGCGCCAGATTTTCATCCCGGTGTGCCACCCAGTAAAGACCGTTACGCTCTTGGCATTCGCCGTGGTGCAACGAATAGAATGGCCGGATCTCACTCTGGGATTCTCCACCTGCTGTTTCGGTGGCACGGGTGACTGATTCGATGGCATGCACTTCAAACGCAGACGCCGCTTGTTGGTCTGCGACAACGCTGTATGAGACAGCCTGGTGCGATACCAAAATAGGACGTGCGTGCTGTCGAAACAGGTTCACCACCGGCGTACAGTGCAAGCGCACGTTGGCGGCGGATAGCCCTTCCAGCAGCCGCGAAGCGGTCGAACCTGGAAGCACATCGCTGAGCAATAGATGCAGCGTGAAACGCCGGCCTTGAGCACCGCTCAAATCGCAGTCATAGAAACCAAATTTCTCTGGAAACGCGAAAAATTCCGTCAATAACCGATACGCCGGATGGGCGCGCGCCGGCCAATCAATCAGCGCCTCATTCTCGGCAAAACCAACACTTTTCATCGGTGACGCGCAGAGTGCCTGCCATTGCCCGCTGTCGCTCGACTCGAGATAGGCCTTTGCGACATTCAGCGCGAGCACATCGCGCAGCACTGCACAAAACGAAGGTTCACCGTCGATAAACAATCGAACATGATCCAGCCCCAGCTCTCGCATGGAGCCATGAGTAGACTGGAGCTCGAAGGTAATTGAAAGCTGGGCGCTGGCCTTGAGGGGTATTTGCACAGCTCGGGGTGCCTGGACCAAAGGGCTAAAACGCGCCGATGCAATGCGCAATGGCGCCAAAGTCACGTCGTAGACTGTGCGAAACCGACATTCCACACCCCGCACAGGACGGGACAACAACTCCGATCCGCGCGGTAATGTCACGCATTCGGACAGCTTCCCCGCACCGTCACCGAGATCGAACGCGGTAATCGAGCATGCAGGAAAGGGTCGCAAATAGTGCGGGTACAGCACTTGCAGCAGTGCTTCGGTAAATTCGGGGTAATCGTCTTCGATCTTTTTCGAGATGCGTGCGCCCATTAGGGCAAACGATTGAATCATCCGCTCGACATGGGGGTCTTCACTGACGTCGCCGGCCAGCAACAACCGACCGGCAATTTTCGGATAACGTTCAGAAAACTGACGAGAGTAACCGCGCAGGAAAGCCAGCTCGCGTTCGTAAAACGGCAGGAGATCGTCCATGGACATTTACTCACTCACCGCCAAGCGGCGGGTTTTACTGACGCGGTACTGCAAAGTGCTGGGCTGCAGTAATGCATCGAAACTGACAGGTTCACGTGCCGGATGAACAATCAACATTGCGCTGATCGAGAAGCGCAAGCCCCCCGAAGCACGTCGGTGCTTATCCAGAGATACACGGATATCCTTCAGACGCGTCTCGTGCAGGGCGATGGCTTTTTCCAACGCCGTACAGATAAACGCACGGTCCACAGAACTCGCCAGGCTACGGCTTGATACATCGCGCAAGCCATAGGTCATCAATGACGCCTGGCAATGTGGGAACTCTTTTAAAACGTCTTCTTCCATGACCAAGCGACTGTTGAGCAAAGCCTCAACATCCAGCGCCACGGACTCCTTGAACTGCTCCAGGGTGTGCCGAGTAAATTTACCCTGAGCAACGCTATGCGGTGCCTCATCAAAGAGCTTTTCCAGCAGGCTAGGTTCGTATCCTTTCACTCAGAAGTAGTCCTTTGGTCCGAGAAATACTCACCCAGAGCCATGCAGAAAATGTTTTGGAAAAGTAGTTCGAGGCCATGACCACGCCATGGCCCGAATTAACCCGTCAATCAGACCGCAAACGATTTGTCGTTCTTGGTCAAGCTCCACGCACCCTGGGTGTTGCCTTGCTGGCCGCCACCACTGGCTTTCTGGGTGTAGCGCCATTGCACGGCGGCATACTTCAATCTGAACGTTTCCATAGGCTCCTGTCCCGCCACTACTTTAGGCGCGATACTGGCTACCACAGCGTTTTTCAAATCGATCGCCAAATACTTCACGCGCTGACCTTCGCCGTCCCGCTTAAAGAACTCGATGGTGATTTCTTTGAAGGTGGTTCCACTGGACGCTGCTTCATACAACTGCGGGCTGGTGACATCCATGGTCTTGGTGAACTCCATCGCATCGTGTTCGCAACGTTCGGCAGTATTACCACCGGTTGCGGACGCCGTTGACGATTTTGGTTGGCGAATTTCATGCACCCAAGAATCGATTTCCAACCAATCCGCGTGGTCCTTATCCAGAGACTCACCCTTCACATCCGGCTGTCCAATTTTGAGGTAGATGTCTTTCATTACTTCGTCCTTTTTTAGGGAGGGTTGATGCAACAGTCACTCTATGCCTTCACGCCTGCAGGCAACTCCGCGACCAGACGCAGAGATACCGACAGTTCGTCAAGTTGGTAATGGGGACGTAGGAACGCCACAGCGCGAAATACACCAGGACGCCCGGGCACTTCAGAAACCTGAATAGACGCTTCACGCAAGGGATATTGGGCTTTGGCCTCTTGGCTAGCGTTGTCATTGAGCAGCACGTATTGGCTGATCCAGGTGTTTAGAAAGGTTGAAACGCTGGACACCGAAGCAAAACTGCCAATTTTGTCGCGCATCATCGACTTAAGGTAATGAGCAATTCGCGACACCGCGAAGATGTACTGCAATTGCGAGGAGAGCAGCGCGTTGGCGTTTGCCGCGTCCGTGTTGTACTTACGCGGCTTTTGCAATGACTGCGCGCCAAAAAAAGCCGCGTAATCGGTGTTCTTGCAATGCACTAGGGAAATAAAGCCCAGGTCGCTGAGTTCTTTTTCACGGCGGTCAGTGATGGCCACTTCAGTCGGGCATTTAAGCGCTACTTCACCATCATCGGTGTTGAAGGTATGAGTCGGCAGTCCTTCCACCAGTCCCCCCCCCTCAACACCCCTAATTGCGGCACACCATCCGAAGTTTTCAAATGCTTGCGTAAGACGTACGCCGTGCGCGTAAGCAGCGTTACACCACAGGTAACGGGAATGGTCACGACCATCTACATCCTCTACGAAAGGGAAGCTGTCGATAGTGATGCCATCAATAGGGTTGTACGGTAGGCGCCCAAGAAAGCGCGGTAACACCAAGCCTACATAGCGGGCGTCTTCCGAATCGCGCAAGGATTTCCACTTGGCGTATTCAACCGTATCAAACACCTTGGCCATATCGCGCGGACGGCCCAGGTCAGCAAAACTCTCCAGCCCAAGCAGTTCCGGCGCAGGCGCAGTGATGAATGGCGCGTGGGCGGCAGCCGCGACATGGGACATTTGTTCAAGGAAGTACAGGTCTTCTGGTTGGCGGGTGATCGCATAGTCACCAATCAACGCACCAAACGGCGCACCACCAAAGGTGCCAAACTCTTCCTCGTAGATCTTCTTGAACAGCGAGCTTTGGTCGAACTCCAACGCTGCTTTAAAGTCGCGCATCAACTCTTTTTTCGAGGCGTTGAAGACCTTGATTTTTATCATGGCCCCGGTAGTCGACTCAGTAACTAAATGGTGCAAACCACGCCAACTGGATTCGAGCTGCTGAAATTCTGCAGCATGCATGACCAGCGAAAGCTGTTCCGAAAGCATCCGATCCAACTCAGCAATACGCGCATCTAGGCTACGGGCAAGGTTTTCCGACACCACGACCGTACCCTGCATGACCTCAGCAACTAATTCTGCGATCAGGTCACGGGCTCGAAGGTGCTCCGACTCTGATTTAGCAATCTTGCTTTGCTCGACAACCTGGTCCAGCAGGCTCGCACCTTCATTTAACGTCGGCGCACTCACATCACCAAGAGCATTTGCAGTGTTCATACATCCCCCTTGGATTCGCGACGAATCGCGGCCATCTGTTCAGTGTTCGTCAGCACGTCGCTGAGTACATCCTCAAGGGTCTCGTTGGTTGAGATCTTGTTGCGCATGTCTGCCAGCTTGCTGCGGGCCTCATGTAGTTTATGCAGTGCTGGCACCTGACGAATGAGGGCCTCTGGCCCAAAATCTTCCAGCGACTGAAAGTTCAAGGTCACGCCAAACTCGCCTTCTCCCGTCAGGGCATTAGCCACCCGATACGTAGCGCGTGGCGCCATTGCTGCCATAACCTCGTCAAAATTATCCCGATCGAGCGACACAAATTTGCGATCCTTCGGCCGTGCCAAAGGTGTTTCCGGATTTCCGGAAAAATCACCCAAAACCCCGACCACGAAGGGCAACTCTTTTTGCTCGATGGCATCGCCAATCTCAACGTCGTAGGTCAGTTGAATCCTAGGCGCCCGCACCTTTTGCAGGCGTTTTTGCACACTTTCCTTCTTAGCCATAGCAGCTACCGCCTCAATCAAATACTTACTTAAGGGTTCACTCTCAGTTCATGCCCGGCAGGCTGGAGAACGGATCGGAGCTCGACGCCGCTGGCGCAGCTTTGGCTGGTACAGGCACCGGCTTACGTGGCGCAGCTTTGGCCTTAGGCAGCAATGCCTTGGCTCCCAAGGTTTCCCGCAACCTCGCCGCAAGCTTTTGCGCCTCTTGATGCACAGGGCCATTTACGTCCTTTTCATCGCGCAGCCTTCCCAATGACTGCACCGCTACTCGCAAGCCTGACACCGTCAGAATGGCGTCAGCACGAGTGCTAGCCGCATCCCGCTGCAGTACTTCCTGCGCAGCCAGAATCGCGGCACCGTAATTTTCAGCCTCGAACTCCAGCTCAGCCTGGCGCAACCAAGGCTCTTTTCGAGTGGGCTCCATGGACGCAGCCTCTGACAGCAACTTCCTACCCGCTTCAAAGTTACGCGCTTGAATACGTTCATCTGCCTTAAACATTAAGTGTTCAAACGTAGGCGTATCTTGCGCAGATTGCATTGCGCACCCCGTCGTCATCAAAAAACCAATCACAATAAGAATGGCACGCACAACCATCCCTCCCTGACAAAAAAGATCCGCATATAGCGTTTGAGTTTCCAGTAGCCAAGCAAATCATTACCGGCACAGGTAAGAAACCGAACCGTATAACAACCGAAAAATGCTTGCAAACAAATTTTATCGAACTTCCATGGATCTTTTTAATTGGTAATTTTTCCTACAGAACAAATAAAATCATCTTACTCTATCTGAGAAAAACACCTCTTTACATAAACCAAAACAGCATAAAACAGCACTCATACTTGACCAATACAAACAAACCTTTCAAATTGGTCGCAATGAGGCCCCGTTAGACACTCCACGCGCAGGGTAAGAGCCATACATTCTCGTATTCTCAGCGTAGGCAATCTTCCAGCAGCCGACAGCCTCCGAACCAACTTAGTGTCATAACTCAACACCACCATTTTTATGTTCTAGAGCTACTGACCGATGCACACACAAAAAGAATACACTCGTCATCTTCTCATCAACTCCATAACCGCACTTGGAAATAACATTAAGTACCTGCCTCTGATTGGGATATTTTTTTTGATGGGCTGCTCAAGTAATGAAACACAGGAAGACAAGAGCACCCTGATTCCATTACGCATTCATACCGCTGCCAATATGAATCAGGGCACCCATAAAAAACCGCTGGCACAGGTCATCAAAATTTATCACTTGCGCGCCACTGACCGCTTTGAACAGACGCCCTTCGACAGTTTCCTGGACGATGTACAGGAACTCAGAGCACTAGGCTCAGACCTGGTCAACTCCAGGGAAATGCTGTTGCTGCCCGAGCAGCATTACGAACTCAACGAAAAGCTGGAAAACGGTGCCGCTTACATTGGCATTGTTGCGTTTTTCCGGGAGCCGGCCGAGCGGCGTTGGCGTTTTGCGTATGACGCCAATGCTTCCGCTTCGACGGGAATTACCTTGGGGGTTCATGCATGCGCCCTCACCTCCACCCAAGGAGCACTGATCAGCACTGCGACCGGCGCCACCGACACACTGGCGACGGTCAAATGCCCGAGCAAACGATAAGGGCGATATTTCCATTCCCCCCCAACAAGGAGCCCTCCATTGAGTCACAACACCAAAATACTGTGGGGTGAAGGACTATTTCTGCGCCCACAGCTTTTTCAGCAGCAGGACCGCTATCACGAGACAAGGCTGAGCCAGATGCGTCAGTTGCTGCAGCCTTACGCCTGGGGCATTCAACACCTGAAAATCGACAAAGCGACCTTGACCCAAGGCACATTGCGTGTGCTGGAGGTGTCGGCGGTATTTCCGGGTGGTGAACTCTACGCTGCGCCAGAAGGCGCCCCACTGCCTCCGGCCATCGCGCTTCAAGATCTACCCCTTGGCGTCTCCGAAATCACCACCTATCTGGCATTGCCGCAGTTGACCCCGTACGGTCGCAACCTCGCTACCGGCGACTTAAGCGCAAACACTGGTCGCTATACACAGAACAACGAACACACTCCGGATATGTTCACGGAGGCGGAAGAAAGCGAAGTGGCATTCCTAGCCCCGGCCGTTCGTTTGCTGACGCAAGACCAGGCGCACGACGCTTTTGAAGTTATTCCAATAGCGCGCTTGAAACGCAGCAGTACCGGAGGCTTTGAGGTGGACGATCAATACATGGCGCCCTCCGTCAATTTGGCTGCCATGCCCAACCTGCAAATCAAGTTACGCCAGCTGCTTGAAGCCCTCGACGCGAAGGCTCAGGTCATGCAAGAGGCACTGCGCGAGCCCTCGCAAAATGTCGTTGAATTTCGGGCTGGAGACATCGCGTCGTTCTGGTTGTTGCACACCAGCAATACCGCATGCGCCAGTCTTTCTCACCTCTTCCAGCACCCAGGACTGCATCCTGAGCGCGTGCATCAGGAACTGCTTCGTTTGGCAGGCGCCCTGCTAACGTTTTCCAAGACGCATCGCCTAGTTGATCTACCACCTTACGACCACCGCCACCCAGCACCTGGTTTCAACACCCTATTCACCATTATTCACACTCTGATAGACACCGTGATCTCCGCTCGTTACTTCAGCATTGCACTTGCTCAAGTGAAACCGGCCTACCACCAAGGTCGCCTGGACAATGAGCGCATTGATGGAAGTTGCACCCTCTACTTGGGTGTCAGTGCAGAAAAGGCTGGCGCAGAGCTCGCAGAAATCGTGCCGCGCACGGTAAAGATTGGCTCACCGGATACGGTTGAAAAACTCGTCACCTCCTCTATGCCCGGTGTGACATTGACCTATATCCCCGTGCCACCGTCCGCGATCCCTGTGCGACCAGGCATGTTGTATTTCGCCCTTGAACCGCGTGGGTCATTGTACGAACACATGCTTAAAAGCCAGACCGTCACGGTGTACATCCCCAACGGTCTCTCCGAATTGAAACTTGAACTGCTAGCCCTGATGCCATGACCCATACCAGTGCCCCTCACATACCTGCCCCCACAGAAATTCTCAGCCCCACAGGCAATATTCCACAACGCCTGATCGATCTGATGTCCGATGGCTTTTATCTGCTACTCATGATTCAACGCCGCCAAGTTCCCGAACACCTCCCAGCGTTCAGCACAGCGATTAAGCAATTTTTTTCCCGGATCGAGAACACGGCCACTACCGCAGGTATCGCGAGCGAAGACATCCATGCCGCCAAGTATGCGTTTTGCGCAACCATTGACGAGCTGATTCTCTCCGCATCCGATTGCCCCTTCCGTGACCAATGGGAACTCAATCCGATGCAGTTGGTGATGTTCGGCGATCAGTTGGCGGGGGACAAGTTCTTCACTTATTTGGAAGAGCTGCGCAGTAAAGGGGCGATTCGCTTGCAGGCGCTGGAGGTCTATCACTTGTGCCTATTGCTGGGTTTTCAGGGTAAATATCGCCTGGAAGGCTCGGAACAGTTGGGCTATCTAACCGCCCGCTTGGGCGAAGAGTTGGTATTTCTCAAAGGCAAACGAACCGCCTTCGCCCCCCGCTGGGCCTCACCGGACAGTGTCGTCCACCTCCTGCGTCGTCAAGTTCCGCTGTGGACGCCCGCATTAGTCTTGGGGATTGTTGGAGCAATCAGTTTTACCGCCTTCAGTCTGACGCTTTCAAGCAACACTCAAAAGCAAATGGCCTTACTCGACAATGTGATTCAGCTTCCCACACGCACGGCCAGCCTGACCATCACCCTGCCCTGAAGGAGCTCCACATGCCCGCACCGGCTGACATGGATGCCACAGACTGGTCCTCGTTGCTCTCACAGCACAACCGTCTGCTGCACGTGCAAACCGCTCTGCCGGACGCATTGGTGGTGGAGCACTGGGAAGGCGTCGAAGCGCTCAATGAAGAACCAGTTTTTACGCTCGACTGCATCAGCCCTTCAGCCTCGTTGAATCTGGCTGCATTAGCGGGAACGTCCATGTACCTGCAACTGGCGCAAATGGATGGGCAGCAACGCAGTTGGCAAGGCATCGTGTTCAGCACAGAAGAGCGCGGAAGCGACGGCGGTATCGCACGCTATCGGCTGCACATGGGGACCTGGTTAAGCTTACTCAAGCGACGTCGCAATACCGTGATTTTCCAGGATCTCGAGGCCCTGGAGATCGTCACACGAATTTTTTCCGACTACCCCCAGGCCCAGTGGGACACACGGGTTACCCAGCTGCGGCCGAGCCGTGCATTATGCACGCAGCACCGAGAAACCGACTTTGAGTTCGTCTGCCGGCTGTTATCCGAAGAGGGTTTGAGTTTCTATTTTGAACACGGTGGCAGCGCGACGGATAGTGCCAGGTTGGTGATTATCGACCATGACTACCAGTGGCCTGACGGCGGCGCGCTGATCTTCTCCCGTGAAGATACACCGCAAGCCGATGACGGTATTCGTTGCCTGGGCGAGCAGCGCCAAATCACCAATGGTGCGGTAACAACCTGCGCCTGGAACGCGGAGCAACTGCTGGGGGTAAGCGGGACCGCCAACAACCCCATCGTCGAAGGGCCCGCGTTGCCTGAACTGGAAATGTTTGATGCAAATCCCACGACCATTTTCGAAACGTCGGGCCAAGCACGCCAGGCCGCCAACCATCTGTTGAATGCGCGTCGCATGGCATGCCACGGTTATCAGGGAGACAGCGCGACGCGGCAACTGCGACTGGGTATTCGTTATACCCTGGATCAACATCAAGCCCTGGGGGCCCTACCTCTGGTTTGCCGGCAGATCAGGCATGTGGCAAGCAATAATCTCGGCCTGCTTCTTGCCAACCGGTTGGGGAAAGCCACTCTGGAGCACGGCACCTACGCCAACCATTTCCACGCCGTTGCGCCGAATGTGCCGATCGTGCCAACCCGCCTACCCCGTCCCCAGGCGCCCGGCGTACAGACCGCCACCGTGGTCGGGGCACACCGACAAATCATCACCAGCAACCGCGACCACCAAGTGCGGGTACAGTTTTTTTGGCAACGTGGTGACCGCCCCCTGGCGGGCGCCCTGCAGGACAACGCACATGCCCCTGGCAACGAAACGTCGGGCACTTGGATCCGTGTCGCCGAAGCTTTGGCCGGTGCACACTTTGGCCAGAATTTCACACCGCGCATAGGCAGTGAAGTGGTGATTAGCTACGTCCATGCCGACATCGATCAACCGGTGGTCATTGCGCAGGTGTACAACGGCGAAGCAACTGCGCCCTTCAGTGCCGGTATCGGCGCGCCCACCAACCATCCCGGGACGATCAGTGGTGTGCAAACAGTGGGCCTGGATGGCCAACCTGCCAGCGATTGGCAACTGGATGATGCCCAAGGCCAACTGCGCCAGCAGCTAGGTAACCAGACCGCACGCAGCTCTCTCACCCTGGGGTATGCCATCGCCTGTGAAGGGAGCCAGCGCAGCGCTTATCAGGGATTAGGCTTCTACCAGTCCACACAAGGCTGGGGACAGATTCGAGCCGCTAAAGGATTACTCATATCCACGAGCCTCCAGACTGGCGCAAAGGCTACCCAAATGCAGATGAGCGATGCACTCGACCAACTGTACGGCGCGGTGAACACCACCGAACGTTTAAGCCAGGCTGCGCAGCAAGCTCAGGCAGGGATCATGGCTGCTCACGCTGCGCAACAAGCATTAGGTGATGAGCTGAACCCGCGCAAGGCCGCTCACTATCCGGCCCAGGTCAACGGGCAAAACACCACCCAACCCGATACGGAACAAGCAGCGGAGCGCTTCAGCGCGCCGCACATGGTGCTGGAAACACCAGATCATCTAACGGCCGCCACACCTGCCAGTAGCAATGTGTTTGCGGGCCAGCAACTACAAGTGACCACTCAGCAGGACCTGCACTTTAGCGCCGGTCACACCATCGCAGGCGCCAGCGGTGGCAACCTGCATTGGTATACCGCCAAAGGTGGCGCCAAGGTCGTGGCGCAGACCGGTGAGGTCAGCCTGCAGTCACACACCGACCGTATGGAGTTGTTGGCCGACCAAGCGGCAACTTTCACCGCAACGACAGGGAGGATCGACCTGATCGCCAAGACCCGAATCGTCCTGCAGGCCGGTTCAGCGAGCATTACGTTGCAAGGCGGCGACATCAGCTTTACCTGTCCAGGGGTGTTCAGTGTCAAGGGCAGTGAGCATCCATTGCTGAGAGGTGCCAAACACACGCTCAATCTCGACGCCATGTCACAGAGCCAGGGCGCCACCGAACTCGCTTTTATTCTGAAAGATGCGGCCGGTATTCCCTTACCCGAAGTCGATCAAATCCTTGATATCCGCGCGGGTGACCTTCGCAGTCGCGCGGTCAGCGACGCGACGGCTCAAACCCGTCGTCACTTTGCCGCACAACCAGAGCCCGCTCAGGTGCATGTGACCTACCCGCAAACCAAGATCGAAGGTGACTCCTTTTGAGCAGTAACCACGGAGATAGGCGATGACCGCACCCTGGATTGTCGACACGGAAGAAGGTGTTCCCTAAAACGGGCCTACACCCGTGCTGAACCCTGCGCGACCGAAGACGCTGTGGTGACCTGCTGCGATTTATGATCCCTCGTCCAAGCGGACAGCATCAAATTGCTCGCGGGAAACAACGTCCTTATTCCAAAGGTCTTAAAACGTGCCAAACGAACCGCTGGCAATTATGCCCAGCTGTTTTTAGAGGATGAAGGTACTGAATACCAAGGCCGTTTTTATTGGGCCGGACTGGCGGCATTTGCCGCCAAGCAAGTGGTGGATGGTATTGAGTTTGCTGAGAGCAAATTTGATGAAGTGGTGGGGCAAGCCAGGCTCATGTCTCGTGTCACTTATTACTATCTATTAAAAGGTAATTTTTGGGTCTTTCTGGAAATCACTCCATGGATGCTCTATTGGAGAAAGTTTGGCAATGACGTGTTCTTCCGCGATGTCGACTGCCGGGATGTAAACACCTACGACCCGGTGATCCTTGAGCAAATGAAGACAATGCCGTGGTCCATGGGGGAGAACACCGTCTTGCGCAATGACCTTGAAAGGAAAAGGCGGGTGTTAGATATCCGGAAACTCAATTGGCAGATGAACCTGACTGACGGCAAAGGTGCGTTGGTGGAGATGACGCAGTGCGTGGTTCACGCCCGCCAAGGCCAACTCTCGGCGCTACATTCAACAAGGCGTCGCCTTCCCGGCAATAGAGAGCAGCGACTACGGCACAACCTTCTGGCAATGGAGCCCGGATCAATTCGCGCCGAGGCTGTAGTCGCCAAAAGTATGAAGTAATTACTAAAGGACGATGCGAGATTCGCCAATGAACAACCCTATTCACATCAACTCGAAAAAGCCTTCCAATGATCGCCGGCTCCCACTCCACTACCTGATAGGTTCGGGGCTCGCGCTACTGTTATTGGTAATACTGGCAAAGGTCCTAGAGGATTGCCTTCCGCCAGCCTCCCCTCCGTTATTCTGCAAATGGCCTTGGCTACAAGCCACTGCCAGCCGCTGATGTGATGGTGGGATGCAATGAAAAACAAAAGCGACCTGTACAAATTCGACGCCCTCTTGGGCACCCAGCCTGACGCGCAGATAGCCAAACTGGTCAACGTTACTCAGGGTGCCGTCAATAAGCGCCGCCGTAGCCTGGGTATTGCCTCGTACAACAGCAAAACTCCCAGCCGTATTGCCAGATATGATTTCTTACTGGGCGTATTGACTGACCAGATCATTGCTCATCTCGCCGGAGTTACAAAAGCAGCCGTGACGTTTCGGCGTAGAAAGATGGGAATAAAATCTCAACGAGGTCAACACCCATCACCATGGGAAGATCTTGATGGGTTGCTTGGTACTCAACCAGACAGTGAGATAGCCAAGTTGGCCGGGGTGACTAGCGGTGCAGTGCTAAAACGCCGGCGACGCTTAGGTATAGAGGCATTCAGCCGATCTAAAAAGAGCCCATCTACGATGCAAGCACGCATGTAAATCAACCTATTTCGGAACAGATGATTCTTTGAGGTCGCATCGCACCTCTGAACTTGCGTCGGTAGTCTTGATTGAGCCCTGCGGCCTATTCCAATGGAGGGCTGCAACGCGCCACCGCGACCTGAGCGGTGGCACTTTTGAGTTAGCTGGCACATTCACGTTACAGCTGAGCCCCGTCGTGCTGGCCGGTTTAGTGAACGGACTGGCTATCCGGGTTTTTAAGTATGAGACGCGCAAAAGCTTCCTAGCGCGGGCCAGTATTAAACCCACCATGCCGATACTTTTCCCAGTTACACATTGACCCTCAATTTAAGATCTTGAAGTCGATTCGACGGTTTTTGCTCCGCCCCTCAACTGTATTGTTGTCGGCGATCGGCGCATCCGGGCCGCTACCCGTCACTGACATGCTGCTGGACTCTATCCGCTTGCCGATCAAGTACTGTCGTACCGCCGCTGCACGCGCCAAGCTGAGTTCGATGTTGCTCTCACGTAGCCCAACATTGTCGGTGTGGCCAATGATCGCAATCCGGGCATTGTCCAACTCGCGTATAACTTGTGCCATCTCATCCAGCACGATACGGCCCTTGGCGGTAAGAATCGCACTGCCGCTTTCAAACTCAATGGTGCGCTGGCCCAGCGTTTCATCCAGTGCTTGCTGTCCTGAGCTGACCTGTAATGTGTTATGCACCTGGTAAGTTTGGTTGAAAGAACTGGCCAAAGTACTGGTCACTTCCTGGCGCAACGCTTCGTTCTTCACATTACCGCTGACTCGGATCTGATTACCTTCCACCTGCACCCGCCCGGCAGAAATATTCCGAAGATTTGGGCTGAGCATTTTCAATACATACTGATCCCAGTTCGCTGGGGCTACGACATTCCCCACTTCCATTTGATCGGAAATTCTCTGCGCACCATACAGATCGCGCAAACGTGAGAGCACCTGCGCCCTCATCGATTCGGAAGGTACGGTGCCGCTGACAACAATCTTGTCCTGAGCGGCCAGGGCAACGTCGGCCAGGCAAACCAATGAGAGTAAAAAAACTAAAGCACTACGCATGTCATAACCCCAAAAAAGTTTCGCGAAAGGTAGCTCTGGCGGTGTTCAAGGAGAGCCCCGGATGACTGGTGTAGGTAGACATTTTTTTTAATGCGTAGCTCGCGCTGACCTCTTGCTCGACCCACCGAGGGTCCTCAAGCCAGATAGTGTCCTGTTCTTCAATTCGCGGATCGATAACACCGTATAGCCCACGGGCGGAGGCGCCGCCAAATCCCAGAGTCATCGTCGGTTGATGTTCGCCACGTTGCAGCAACATCAATTCAAAATCTGCTCCCCCCAAAAACTCGGCAATCAAATCGAGCCAAAATGCTGAAACCAGATGCCGGTAAAGGGGATCGGATGGGAGTGGCAAACGTAAGCCTTTACCCATTTTGGGCGCGCCACTGCTCATGACCGGACATAGCAGCAAACCGAGGGCCAGCAAGATACGTCGAACATCAACTTGGTGACCGGCCGTGTTAAGCATCTGCTGAAGCGAGCCTATCGTCTGCGCTTGCAGAAAATCGGCAAAGATATGGTGTAGCACGTCTGAGCTGACCGTAAGGTCGGCCTTATGCTCACTTAGTTCGTTCAAGATGGGGGCCGGCTCCCCTGCCTGCTTCGCCAGGGGCAGTTCACGGCCCAAGCGCGACCACATTCGAGTGAACGCCAATGGGCTGCGCGCGAGAAACTCCAAGGGCTTTGCCACTTCAAAGGTAACGCCGGCCATAAAAGGAAATCGCCGGCCGCTCGCATCGACACTGGGTAACAGGTGCCCACCGATCACTGATCGATGGCGAGAGCCCATAAAGGCGAAGTGAAACCCAGGTGCGCTGTCATATAGCGATTTCCAGGCAACATCCTGGGCCAGCAAATCCAACCCCTCAGTTACCCAGCGATCGAGAATGGAAATTAACGGACGGTGATTGTTCGCGGCCCTTACAAAATCGCCCTGCGCTGGCAACTTACCAAAATAACTGATGGGTAACGTCAAAACGTCCGGGGTCATAGCTGCTTCTCCAAGGACGCATCCAGACCAACCACTGTCAGCGGCAACTGAGTACCATCCAACCCCCTGCGCTGGCTGCCATCGGCGTTCGCGCGCGGATTACTGATGACCTTCATGGTGACAGGCACAACCCAATCGTCTTGACGCCACTGAAGCTCGTAAGAGCCATCAGCGTTCTGTCGACTCTGAGCACTTTGAATCAATTGGCCTAACGCGTTTTGACCGACGAAGCTCTGAAGGTCTATCGTCCTTCCGTCGTAAGTCACCACACTGACTTTGGCCGCTTGATTCGGCTTGTTGCTATCCCAGACAAAGTTATTCCACTGAGCGGGGGTGTTGCGGTAACGCAGCTGTTGGTCGCCTACCAGCACACTGTACTCACTGAACCCCGCAGCGGAACCAGGCAATATCTGGAACGTCACCAACGCCCCTCCTTCAGCCGTTTGGCCTAACGGAGCAACCCATTGCGCGAAATGGGTCATCAAGGATGGCGACAGGCTCAGCCCGACATCGGCCCACTGTTTGCTGACCAGGCTGTTCCCGCGGCGAATTACCAAGGGGCCAAGGCTGTCATTAACAAACTGCGCTATCGCCCCCTGGGGACCAAAAACCTGGGCAATTTCGGCAGTGCCCGCTTCAATTTGCCCGGCAGGGGCAAAGGGGTACTTGCCCGCTAACGTTTGCTGGAAAGGCTCATGGACCTGAGCTTTCCAGACTTTGTTGATTTCGTTGTGAGTCGGTGGAATCAGTGCGCCAAATGTTTGAATCATCGGCCATAACAACAGCGGTCGTAACGTCCGGCGCTGGCCATCTTCCATGCTGGACAGCAACTGCTCATCGACTAGCCTAAGCCCAGCTGATAATTCAGAGGTAGCGCTCGCATCCAGAGTCTGCACCATCAACTCTCGGGCACCTGGCCCAGGGTCACCCTGAGTCTGGATGGCATTCAAACGCGTACGAATGCCGGATAGGTTTTCCAGGTAACTTTGCAGCAGTGAAGGCGAACTGTCGCGGGCCACCATCAGCCGGGCAATTCCGGAAAATTCAAGACCGACGGGCCCGACCGGAATTTCTCCGGCATTACCGGGCGCCAACGCCTGCGCTCCGGCAGGGGCCTTGGAGAACCAACTCAACAATCCACCCTTGGCCGTTTTGAGGCCCTCATTAATCAGCGAGGGGTTGTCCCAAGATGTTTGCCGGTAGATTGCCTCCATCAGCTTGCGCATAGGCGAGTTTTGCGGGTCACCCAACTGGTTCATCGCCGTTCGCGCATCACTGAAGCTGGAAAAGCTGGCCACAGTGATGCCTTGCAGAAATTTTCTCCATTCTGCGATGTATTCCTGGGTATACAACTGCTCCAGCTCTTTTTGGATATGCTCTGGACTACCGGACAACGTCAAGTCATCCGCGCGGGCGCTCTGCAGCACCCAGTCGGTGGTGGTTAGCTCCTTATGGGAAGCGTCGCGAATGGCTTGCTTCACATAGCCCTCCCACGCCTCTCGAGAGAAGGCGCCAGAAATGGCATAACTCCCAGCAAATATCTTGTCACCCTCCCCCAGCAACCCCGCAACGGTCACACTCGGATAGCGTGTTGCAGCCCTGGCTTTAAGCTCTGCATAGACTCTGTCTCGTGCTGGCAGCCCTTGCATCACCCCACTGAGAGTACGACGAGAGTCATCGGTCAACGTGACCTTGGTGTCCAGTACGGGCCAGTCGGCCGCATTGGATTGACGGATATAGAAGCTCATTAATCGTTCGGCACGGCGCGCCATGTCTTCCCGGTCCATACCACCTCGATTGTCTTCCAGCCAAAGCCGCCAGAAACGGGTTAGCTGGTCACTCAAGTGTGCGGGTTCAACACGTTCGGCATTGCCCAGCATCAAATAAGCTTTCAGGGCGTTATAAGCATCCTGGACATTGCTCGGCGATGGAGGCTGGTATACCCCGACAGGGGTTACGCTGACGGGTGCCGTCGATTTTGCTGGCTTCAGCGCAGCAGATCTCGCACTGACCTCGCGCAGGTAGGATTCCAATTGCTGCGCCACCGGCGTCAGCATCACCTGCTGCATCCCCTGGAAATACTCATGACGCAATTTGGCTTCAAGTGCAGCCCCCTGATAGAGGCCCAGCCCTAGCGTCAACGGATGATCGTCACGGTACTTTTGCAACTGGCTCAGTCGGTCTTGAATCATCTGTAATGCCTCAAGGCGCGACTGCAGGTCAATGCGGTCCTTCTGAACGTCCTGGGCCTTCCGTAAATCAGCTTGGACGTTGCTCACCAACTGTTGATTGCTAGTGTAGGACCACGTCCAACCCGCCAGACTACCGCCGAGCAACAGCGCCGTGCCGAGAAACGCTACAGAGCGTTTTCGAGTTCGCGAACGACTGGAGTACTGGCGCACCAACTGGCGATCGGCGAACACCACCTTGCGGAACAAATCCAGAAGGAAATAGCTGCGGCGGGACAACTGCTTTTCTTCATTTGGCAAATTTGATTGTTGCACCGCGCTCAGACCAAAGCGCCGAGCAATTTCTTCGGACATACCGCAAACGCTGGCAACTTCCTGGACGGCACTGGTGAAGTAAAAGCCTCGAAATACCGGCCTGTACTGATAAGGATTTTCCTCGAACAGTGCCATCAAGAACGTGCTCAGGCTGGCCTTGATGCCTCTGAATTCCAGCGGCAAGGTCAACAGCCCCGGCGCCTGGGCACCCTCGCGGTTAAGCGCCATCTGCGCCAGACTCATCTCTTTGAGCCCGTCACACAACTCATCAAAGTGCTGGTCAAACTGGCTGCCGGCCTCTGGACCTGTTTGGGAATTGAAAGCAAAGGTGGCACCCCAGACTTTTTCTCGTTCCTGAGGCTCCAGCATCTGGAAGAAATCATTAAACCCATTGATCAAGTCGACCTTGGTAAACACTACGTACACCGGAGCAACCACTTCCAGGCGCTCGGTCAGTTCTTGAATACGTAGGCGCAGTTTTTTAGCCAAATCAATCGCAAACTCCGGCGAATTTCCGGTCAACTCGGCAACACTGGCTGCGATGATGATGCCGTTAATCGGCGCACGTGGGCGGTGTTTGCGCAGCAAACTCAGGAAAGACAACCACTCCCCTCGGTCTGCGTCCTGCACCGAATAGCGTCCGGCGGTATCCAACAGGATTCCTTCGGTGGTGAAGTACCAATCGCAATTGCGCGTACCTCCGATACCCTGCAGCGCAGAGCCTTTTTCATCATTGAAAGGAAAGGTCAACCCGGAGTTCAGGACTGCCGTGCTTTTACCCGCGGCGGGGTTGCCTATCACCATCAGCCACGGCAACTCATACAAAGCCTCTGACCCTCTAAGTCGTCCAAGTCGCGAGGATTTGATCGCGTGGAGCGCCTCTTCCAGCCGTTGGCGCAACTCTGGGGCATCACCCTCTGCACCGGCTACCATCTGATGCAGTGCCGCAGCCGACTTCTTAGCCAAGATTCGCCGCCACAACCAAGCGCCCCCTAATGCAACAAGCGCCAACACAAGGAGCGCAAGAAGCACTTTTTTCAACGTGGCAGCATTAAGAAAGAGCAAGCCTGCGACGATCAATAGCCCGACAACAGCGAGCACACGAGAGTTGGAGAAAAAAGCAGAGAGGCGGTTAATCATGGTGAACAAGTCCCGGGGCTAACGTGATGCGCAAATTCATGCGAGGTCCTGAAGAGGTATTGGAACCGGCAGCGGCGAGGGCTGAACCCGGCAGACCGCTCGCCAAAAGGGATCCTGCACCGACACCAGCAAGGTTTCCTGCTGCGTCTCGACACTGTTTGAAGCGGCCAACGCCAACGAGGCCAGTGTTGTCACTGCGCCCATATCCCCACAGCAAATCGGCAAACTCAGGCACTCACCGATAGGGTCCAACTCGGGAAGCGTTGCGTGCAAAGCCGCCAAGAGTTCGGTTTGCCGAGAGGCACGCTGATCCGCATCAGCGATCACTGCATTGATCGGTGAAAGGTCCGAGCTGTATTCCTCAAGTAGTTGCTTGAGGGTTGCGGCTCGCACCTGCCCGGGCAAGTCGGCCGATTGCGCTCGCTGTTCGCTGCGAAACGGATGAACAATTGCAGCTGGTTCTGTGGCCGCCGGAAGCCCAAACGCGAGCAGCAGCGCGCATGCCCCCTCTCCGGAGACCTCCGGCAGCGCCTCAAGCAGCTCTTCATCTTGAATGAACGAATCACTGGCGAGCACGACCTGTAGACGGGACTTCGTGTCCAAACTCTCGGTATGGCGTAACTGTTCGAGAAAACTCAATACCTGCCGAGTGTCGTTCGTAGCGTGAATAATCACGAGACATTCCAGCCCCCACTTGGAGAGCGGCGTAAGGGCTGATACCAACCATTGGTGCGCCGTTGTTTGGATATCGGTCGACCAGCGAGTAGGAACAAGGACATGCACAGGCAAGGGGCTTTGAGGCTCGCTCGCTTCGAGAAGTTCGCGCTCCAAGTGACGCATCAGCAAAGGCTCCAGAGCCTCTGAAGCCAGCAGTAATGCGCGTCGGACATCGATGGGTAGAGGATCGTCTTGCTCTGATTCAATGAAATCCTCAGTGCTCAAGACATCAAACCAAGCAATACGACGTGGGAACCCGCTTGAATCTTTCAGTGTGGGGTGAGGAGCCGGTCGGTCACGCGCTTTCAACGCTTTGATAACCCCGGCGGGCGCATCGCCAAGAGGCAAATACAGGCTCCAATCCCGTATCTGAATTGGCATGACGTGTTCAGCAGCCAGCATCGGCTCCACATCAGCCAAATCCTCCGCAAGCTCCGGCTGTCGGCGGCGCTTCAGCCACTCAACACCCTGGTGCACCCCCCAATATCCCAAACACAGCGCCGCGGGTATTACCAAAAAGTGGGTGACGATGTCTTGCACCGTCGGCAGACGATAATGGTCACGCCAAGACCACAGGGTAACCCCCCCACTACCGGCAAAGACCAATACCACCCACAGCGCTTTGTAGCCAAGGATTCGCTTAAACATCACATTCCATTCCTGCTCGCCCTTACACTTACGGCCGGTACGTTGTGGATTGGCCTGCAATCAACACGGCTCCACAGGAGGTGATATCACCGTGCCGGGCCGACGCTTTGTCATCCACTTCATAGTCACCATCGCCAGTGGTAATCACCGTTGGGCCATGGACAGGACAAACCACCAGATCGCCTACGCGGGCAATGCCCTTGTCGTTGATCGTCGAATCGTCACTGGCCTCCATCACCACTCCGCCGTGGCTTGTCATATCCCCTTTTACAATCAACGGTCGCGTCATCTTCGCTCTCCATGTAGGTCCAAGCACTGCATTTGCTCAGGGTTAAGGCATAGATCTGGCCGACGGCCCACGACCGGCAGTGCGCAGTTCCACATGCCCGAAATCCAACAGTTTCCAGCGGCCACCCCAGGTCAAGCCCAGCTCTTCGGCTACCTGCCCGTACAACTCATATCCGCGCAATGCCCAAGGGTCTTTTTCGGTAATCACCAACTTCCCTTCTCTCAAAAACGCACTGTCCGCAGCCAGACCATACTGGTGGTAACTCTGCCAGGCCTTGGCATTGGTGGTTCCTGGCAAGAGGCCAAGAACGTCTTGACGTTCCGGACTGCGGTAGCCTTCAAGCAACACCATTTCGTACCCATGGCGCTCCAGCATCACTTTGTAAACCACCAGCAAGCGCTGGACGAAGTCGGCGTCCATCTTGTCCCATGACCTGTCTGCCGCGCCGGTGCGAGGCCTAATTCGCTCGACCTCGCGGGAAGTGAACACCTGCGGCGGCAACGCACGGGGCGGAACCAGCCGCTCACCACGCAACAGCTCTGCAATCAAGCTTGGCGTCTCCCCACGATGAACATCACTGCCATACCCTTCGAGTTCCACCGTCCCACGCAAGTAGAAAACCAATGCAGGTGGCAACAGCAACAAGAAAAGCATTAGCCATAGGAGGCGCCGGTAATGAACGAGCGGCAATAGCCAACGCCTAAAATTAAACCCAAGGCGAACGATACTGCTGTTCGAAACAGAAACTGAACTTCCAACACTAACAAAAAGAAATTTCCTACATCTCTTTAGGAAAAAAACCAGCTCCTTCAAGTGTGTAGATGCACGTTCAGGAAACAACAACCACCACAAGCAAGCAATCGCACTTGCGGCCAAACAAAAAACCACGAGCAATAGCATGAAGTATACAACCCACCTCAGAAAAAAATACAGAGCAGCGTCAAACTACGACTTCAAACCGCCGCACTATCAAAATGACAGCATTGAAAATTAAATAGAGCTACGCCTAAATCCCTGGCACTATTTTGCGTCGCCCCACCAAACTTTCCACCCAGCAAAATAAGCGCACGCCACCTCACTGGCAAAACAGCCGCCAAATACCGGAATTAGATGCCGTGACATCAAGTAACGCACATTCAAAAGCGCCCAGCTTGTTAGCGGATACTCAAGACAACAACACTCCCGATGTCCGCCCAGTTAACAACGCAGCCCAGCCCAGTATCAGCTCAAGGAAGACGCTATACACGTGGCTGAGCATCGTTGCGCTGACACTCGTAACCAGCATGGCATGGGTGTTCGATTCGTCACCTCAAGAAGTCAGCGAAGCTCCCGCAGAGGCACACACCGCCAGCAACGCTATGAGCGAGCAAACGCCGCCACCAATGATCGGTGAGTCCGCCCAGATTTTTAACGAACCCCATACAGAGCAGCACGCGAACCTCATCAGCGCTTCCGCGCATCCAACACCCAATAAAACACCAGTCATTCAGACCACCAAACCTTACCCTCCCGCGCCTACCGCACGCTCAGCCCACAGCGCATCTTCCCCATCTCGCTCCAGCGATGTAGACGTACTGATCGCTCTGATGCGCTATATCGAAAGCCCGGACAACGACCTACCCCCGCCTGCGCGCAAAGCCCTGCAGGACCGTGTAAAAGCCTGCCCGGCAGCCAACACCGAAGCGGGTATTGACTGTCGTCAGCGTATTTGCGCCGACCTTCCGGGCTCGATGAGCTTGTGTCCCTTACCTTGACTACCCGCAAGCCCAAAGGTCAGCCGCCACTTTCGGCGACCTTTGCCACACCCAACACCTGCTCCAGATGAACGAGTGCGGCGTCATTTTTTAGCACAACCTTAAGCCACTCATGCAGGGGCATCTCCCCCCAATCAGCTGCTTGGTTTGCCATGTACGCGACAGGACTGTGGGGCTCAGCCCGACGGAAGTAATTTGCCACCTCGCGCAGCCGATTTAGCGCTTCCTCACGCGAAGCAATACCCGACGCCGCAGCAGGGACATCGGTTACCGACGGCACTGCGCGATGGGGCAGCAACTGCCCAGAATGCTGCATAGGCAATGAAACTTCCGACTCATCCCCTCCACGCACATCCACACCCGCGTCTTTGGCAAATCGCTGAATACTGCTGAGAGCAGCGTCCAGCGCCTCTCGGACTGAAGCAAATCTTGGCGCCTGATCGCCTAGACGCGCCTGCGCTTGGTGTTCCAGACTGCTTAGCGCAGAGACCGCCTCCTGAATCGCTAGCCACTGATGACGATAGAACTCTACCGGTGTTGCAGCCCTGACACGCTCCAATTGCTCTAGCGTTACATGCTCTAAATCCCCGAGACGAGCACCTCCAGATCGTTGATGCGCCATAGCATAGTCAGAGAGCGTGTAGGGCCGCACACCATCGTCCACCACAGGGATCGACGACACCCAACGTAGACTCTGCTTGAGCACCCATGCCAGACAACCGACCCGCTGCTCAACATCTCCATCCTCGATGGCGGGGAATAGGTCATCCCAGTAATGCTCAACTAAACCTGCAATCAGGTTGTAACCCTGGGCCAACCCTGCAAAACCCTGAGTGTATACCCAGCCCTCCGTCAACCAACCCGCAACGCGCAGATCCTTACTGTCCTCTCGTAACAGTTTCGAACACCGCTTAACCACTTCCGGCCAATTGGCAACTTTAAGATCAGCAACCCACTCACCTTGCTCTAAAGTTGGATCATCAAACTCACGAAGTTTTTGTATGTCATCAAATTCAGATGAATATGTAAGATCTTTCCCGGAGTGATGCAGGCCACTTATTGGGCGCAATAAAATTTCAAGATTAGACACAAAACGCCCTCTACCAACGATGCAATATATTTATGTGAGCGATCAGACTTTACCCAGTCAGAAACTACGCGCGATAATCATTACCGTGTTTTTTCCGCCAGACAAGCCTGCGCTACAAATTTTCGTTCAACGGTAGGGGGCAGCACACTACATGGATATCAACGCCGATGAGCACAACTGCAGCGATCATTATCAGCCACACTCACCTGCACTCGCCTGTATCAACACCAGATCCACTCACGCTGAGCATTGGTCCGACTATTAAGCCCTATACACCGCAAGGAAGGTTTATTTGAATTCGGCTTCAGCCTCAAGACACTGAGGATTCCAACGCACAGGCATTCATGCTCTGGAAAATGAGCTCACTCGCCATGTCGCGGCGTTCACGCACTTGTTTCAGGCTGACTTCGAGAAAGGCACCAAAGGACATGCGCTGCCGGCCTCTTTCCCCAGTAGCACCGAAACAATGATCGTTTATTGGCGACCGTGGTAACCATCAGTGACAGGCCATCAACGCCGCTGACGCTGCAGGTTTTACCCGCAAGTGAGTTTTGAAAGAGGCATGGTGAGCGCCTGCGAGAGAGTCAACACCTGACGCTCATCTGGCGAGCTGAGGAGATTCAGCAGCAATAAGAATTCGAGCCTGTTCGCTAGGCGGTACTTAAAAATACTTGAACGTACCGGATTGCCCTCGAACTCAGCAGCTTTCCGCAGAAACGAAAAAAGACGCCGAAGCGTCTATTTTTCTGACATCCAGAACCCGATGGATTTCTGAAGATCTTTATTTGGAGCGGGAAACGAGACTCGAACTCGCGACCCCGACCTTGGCAAGGTCGTGCTCTACCAACTGAGCTATTCCCGCGTCTTGGTAAGTGAGCGCCATTCTATAGGAATCGATTCCTTCGTCAACCCTTTGATTCAAAAAAGCTTTATTTTTTTTCAACGTCGGTTTTGAGGTGTGGCCAGGCCGCTCGCAGGTATTGCAGCATGGACCACAGCGTCAGGCCTGCTGCGATGAGTAGCAAAGCATAGCCAAGCAGGACCCAGAACGTGAAGGACGATGGGTTGGCCAGCAGGATCACCAGCGCCAGCATTTGTGCCGCAGTTTTCCATTTGCCCATGTTGGAAACCGCGACTTGGGCCCGGGCACCGAGTTCGGCCATCCATTCGCGCAAGGCGGAAACAACGATTTCGCGACCGATAATTACCGCCGCCGGCAAGGTCAGCCAGAGGTTGGCGTGCTCTTGGACCAGCAGCACCAGGGCCACGGCGACCATTAGTTTGTCAGCCACCGGGTCGAGGAACGCACCGAACGGTGTGCTTTGTTCCAGACGCCGCGCCAGATAGCCGTCCAGCCAATCCGTTGCAGCGGCAAAGGCGAAGACCGAACTGGCCGCCATGTAGCTCCAGTGGTAGGGCAAATAGAACAGCAGAATGAAGATCGGAATGAGCAGAACGCGTAAGACGGTGATCAGATTAGGGATATTCATCGACACAACTGGCTACAAGGTAAGGGAGGGATTCTACTCGCTGTGCAGGCTTGCATAAATCAGCTCAGCAAGCTTTTTACTGATCCCCGGTGCTTTGGCGATCTCTTCGATGCTTGCACGAGACAGCTCCTGCAATCCACCAAAATGTTTCAGCAATTCACGGCGGCGCTTTGGACCTACGCCCACAACCCCTTCCAGGGTTGAGGTTCGCCGGGTTTTGCCGCGGCGTGCGCGGTGCCCAGTAATTGCAAAGCGGTGGGCCTCGTCACGGATCTGCTGGATTAAATGCAGCGCCGGAGAATCTCCGCGCAAGGTGAATTCATGGGCCGCGTCATTGAGATAAAGCGTCTCGAAACCGGCCTTGCGTGTGGCGCCCTTTGCCACGCCGAGCAGGATTAGGTCGGGCACGGCCAGCTCGTTCAGCACGTCCCGAGCCATGGACAATTGCCCTTTGCCACCATCCACCAAAAGAATGTCCGGCAGCTTGCCCTCCCCGTCCTTGAGCTTGCTGAAGCGCCGGGTCAGGGCCTGGTGCATCGCGGCATAATCATCGCCAGGGGTCACGCCTTCGATGTTGTAACGCCGGTAATCGGACTTCAGTGGCCCTTCCGGCCCGAATACCACGCACGAAGCCACGGTCGCCTCACCGCTGGAGTGACTGATGTCGTAGCACTCCAGGCGTTGTGGCGGCTCGTCGAGATTGAGGACTTCGGCTAGGGCTTCGAAGCGCGCAGCAACGTGCTGGCGGTTCGCCAACCGGGCACCCAGCGCCTGCTCGGCGTTGGTCACCGCCAGTTGCTGCCAGCGCGCACGGGTACCGCGCACCCGGTGGCTGATGGTCAGCTCGCGCCCACGCAATTTGGAAATGGCAGCGATCAGGGTCGGGAAGTCTTCATGCACGACGTTGACGATCAACTCGCTCGGCAAGTCCCGCTCGGGGCTGCTGATGAAGTACTGGCCAAGGAACGCTGCCATGACTTCGGACACCGCTTCATCGATCCCCACCTGCGGAAAGAAGTTCTTGCTGCCCAGCACCCGGCCGCCACGCACACTGATGAGGTGCACACAGGCTCCGCCCGGGTTGACGAACGCTGCGACCACATCGACGTCGCCAGTACCGCCTTCCATGCTCTGCTGGTCTTGCACACGACGTAACAGGGATATCTGATCCCGATACTCCGCCGCGCGCTCGAAATCCAGGGTGCTGGCAGCCTGCTCCATACCTGCGGATAGTTCATCGGTCAGGGCATTGCTGCGTCCTTCAAGGAACATGACCGAGTGGCGCACGTCTTCGGCGTAGACCTGGGGTTCCACCAGGCCAACGCAAGGCGCTTTGCAGCGCTTGATCTGGTATTGCAGGCACGGACGGGTACGGTTCTTGAAGTAGCTGTCTTCACACTGGCGCACGAAGAAGGTCTTTTGCAGGAGGCTCAGGCTTTCGCGAATCGCCCCGGCGCTGGGGTACGGCCCAAAATACTTGCCCTTCTGCTTCTTGGCGCCACGGTGGATGCTCAAGCGCGGGAACTCCCCGTCCGACAGGAAGACGTAGGGATAGGACTTATCGTCGCGCAGCAGGATGTTATAGGGCGGCCGCCACTCCTTGATAAGCGTCTGCTCTAGCAGCAACGCCTCGGTTTCGTTGGCGGTGATGGTGGTCTCGACTTGCGCGATGCGCGCCACCAGGGCGGCGGTCTTGGGGGCCAGGCCGGTCTTGCGAAAATAACTGGCCAGGCGCTTCTTCAGGTTCTTCGCCTTGCCGACGTACAACAGGCGCGCATCGCTGTCGAACATGCGGTACACGCCGGGATGGCCGCTGCAGGTAGAAAGAAAAGCACCGGGATCAAATACGTCAGTCATTGTCAGAGGCTGGCATCGATCATCCCGTGGCGAACGGCCAGCAATGTCAGTTCAACATCGCTGCTGATCGAGAGTTTCTCGAATATGCGGTAGCGGTAGGTGTTCACTGTCTTGGGAGACAGGCACAACTTGTCGGAAATAATCTGCACTTTCTGGCAGCCCACAATCATCAAGGCGATCTGGATCTCGCGCTCGGACAACGAGTCGAACGGAGAATCACTGGTGGGCTGGAACGATTTGATCGCCAATTGCTGGGCGATCTGGGGGCTGATGTAGCGTTGCCCGGCAAACACCAGGCGAATCGCCTGAACCATTTCCGCCAGGGCTGCACCCTTGGTCAGATAGCCCGCCGCGCCGGCCTGGAGCAATCGCGTAGGAAACGGGTCTTCTTCACACACCGTTACCGCCAGCACCTTGATATCCGGATGGCTGCGCAACATTTTGCGCGTGGCTTCAAGGCCACCGATGCCCGGCATCTTGACGTCCATCAGCACCACATCAGGCTTGAGTTCCCGCGCCTTGAGCAGGGACTCTTCTCCCGACTCAGCCTGGCCGACAACTTGCAGCCCATCGATGTCAGCCAGCATTCGTGTAATGCCTGTACGAACGAGATCATGGTCATCGACCACTAGCACCCTAATCAAGCAGACACCTCGCGATATGGTCTTATTAGTTGCCGGACACCTTAGCAAAAACCAGCCGACAGACCTAGTTGCACAGATTATATAAAGAGTATCAATACGCTATGAGTGCAGATAAAACCACAGCGCCCCGGAAAAGGGCTCGCACTGCTGCCAATGGTCGCAGGCTCAACCCATATACCGCACGACCACGGCCCTGAAGTTGCCCTGTAGCGAATGGCCGGCCACCACGATCCGCCCGTCCTCTTGCAGGGCGACAGCCGTTGCAGTGTCCAGCCCTGGGCCCAGGCGCGTCCTGACCCAGCCCCGGCCTTGGCCGAAACCTGGGTCAAGTGTGCCGCCGGGTGCCCAACGCGCCACGATAATGTCTGCCTCAAAACCGCCCTGAGTCGACCCTACAGCGATCAGTTGTTCACCTTGCAGCGTGGCTGCCGTCCACTGGCACCCCTGGTGGCCGATGGCGATCAGCGAAGCCTGGCCATCATTGAACCCCAGGTCCGGGCCACCATCCCCCTGCACGCCCCGCGCCATGGCTAGCAGTGGATCGTTGGTATGGCCCACGGAACGCAAGCGTCCATCCGCCAGGGCCAGCACTTGGCGGAACCGATTGCTTTGGCTCGCCAGGTGGAAGATCGCCATACCGCCATCGCCAAACTGCACGTCCGGGCTGCCATCGGGGTTGTAGCGGGCCAGCAGGCCTTGAGGCGGCAAGTCGCTGGCCCCGGCCACCAGCACGCGGCCATCGGCCTGCAGGTGGACACCCCCCAGCCAAGTGTTGGCCAGCGAGCGCCTGACGATCACAAAGCCGCGCCCGTTGAACGCCGTGTCCAACTCACCATCGGCGCCCACGCGGATCAGCACGCCGACATGGTTGGCCAACGCATAGTGATGATTGGCCAGCAGCAAGATCGCACCGTCCTCTTGGACGCACGCCCCGCTGACCTCTGTGCCGGGCGTCCCCATAGGCACCCAGTGGTCACGCGTACTCACCGACAGTTGCCCCGGCAAATGCACCACCCGCTTGCCGCCATCGCCGAAGCGGCGATCGAGATGGCCCAGGGCATCGAACATCGCCAGCGCCGGCAGGCTGTGCTGCGCGCTGATGTCCTGTAAGCCATGGATCAGAATGCGCCCATCCGCCAGCAGTACCACACCGGCGGCCATGGCATCGCCGCAGCCCTCGAACTGGCCGATGACCGCGCCCTGCTCGCCAAAACCCAGGTCCGCCGAACCGTCGGCCTTGAGCCTAGCCAGGCCGAAGCGATAACCCTGGTGGGTGCCGACCTTGGCCGCCACCAACAACTTGCCGTCCGGGCAAACCGCTACGCCGGTGGCCAGGCTCGAGGTGCTGCCAGGGAAGTACACCTGCGCTAGCCCTGCCTTGCCGAACCCGGCATCCAACCGGCCAGCACCTGAAGGCCTCGCCTGTGCCGTGTGCCAATGCACCCTTTGAGTCATTTGAACTGCACCCCCTGAAGCCAACCGGTCGTGGTGGGCAAGTGGCCCCCATTCAACAGAGAGGCCCCGGGGCCGGCTACTGTCAGAAGCTGCAGGTTTACCTTCCATAAAAGCCAAATAAGTGACTTTTTGTGCCACTGCCCGCCCACCTGCGCGCCAAAGCACATCATCAGCGCACTTGATATTCCAATTTTGTTACGGCAAGTTGCGCACCTTTCCCACTCAAGGAGCGGCCGATGTCCGGTTCAATGGCCCAGGCGTTCGCGCACAACTTCCTCGGGCATTCGCCACGCTGGTACAAAGCCAGCATCGTCGCGTTCCTGATCCTCAACCCACTGCTGCTCTGGACGGTCGGCCCGGTAGCCGCCGGCTGGCTGCTGGTGGCCGAGTTCATTTTCACCCTGGCCATGGCGCTCAAATGCTACCCGCTGATCCCCGGCGGGCTGCTGATGGTCCAGGCCCTGCTGCTGGGCATGACCACGCCCCAGGCGCTGTATGAGGAATTGCTGCACAACTTCCCGGTGATCCTGCTGCTGATGTTCATGGTGGCCGGCATCTACTTCATGAAGGACTTGCTGCTGTTCCTGTTTTCCCGCCTGCTGCTGGGGGTGCGCTCCAAGGCGCTGCTGGCCTTGCTGTTCTGCTTTCTGTCGGCGTTTCTCTCGGCGTTTCTCGATGCCTTGACTGTCACCGCGGTGATTATCAGCGCCGCGGTGGGCTTCTACTCGGTCTATCACCGCGTGGCTTCGGGCAGCGACCCACGCCAGGACAGCCCCTTCAGCGAGGACCATGGCGTGGCGAGCCTGCACCACGAAGACCTGGAACAGTTTCGCGCGTTCCTGCGCAGCCTATTGATGCACGGCGCGGTCGGTACCGCCCTGGGCGGCGTATGCACCCTGGTGGGCGAGCCGCAGAACCTGTTGATCGGCCATGAGATGGGCTGGCATTTTGCCGAGTTCTTTCTAAAAGTCGCCCCGGTATCTCTGCCGGTGCTGGCGGCGGGCCTGGTGACTTGCGTGCTATTGGAGAAACTGCGCTGGTTCGGCTACGGCACCCTGTTGCCGGACAACGTGCGCGCGGTACTGGCCAGCTATGCCGCCCAGGACAACGCCCAGCGTACCCAGCGCCAACGCGCCGCCCTGCTGGTACAGGGCGCCGCTGCATTGATCCTGATCGTGGGGTTGGCGCTGCATATCGCCGAAGTCGGCCTGATCGGCCTGATGGTGATCGTGCTTATCACTTCCTTTACCGGCATCACCGATGAACACCGCATCGGCAACGCCTTCAAGGACGCGATGCCGTTCACCGCGCTGCTGGTGGTGTTTTTCGCGGTGGTGGCGGTGATCCACGACCAGCAACTGTTCACCCCGCTGATCCAATGGGTGCTGGCCCTGCCGCCGGCGCAGCAACCGGGCATGCTGTTTATCGCCAATGGCCTGCTCTCGGCCATCAGCGACAACGTGTTCGTCGCCACCATCTACATCACTGAAGTGAAAGAAGCCTTCGCCCTGGGCCACATGAGCCGCGAACACTTCGAGACGCTCGCGGTTGCCATCAACACCGGCACCAACCTGCCCAGCGTGGCCACGCCCAACGGCCAGGCCGCGTTCCTGTTCCTGCTGACCTCGGCCATCGCCCCGCTGGTGCGCCTGTCCTACGGGCGCATGGTGTGGATGGCCCTGCCCTACACCGCGGTGATGGGGGTGTTGGGCTGGTACGCGGTGAGTTTCTGGCTGTAAGGACGCTGCGGGGGAACCCGCAGCGGTTGGTTCACCCCAGGCGATGCCAGACGCGCCCGTCGCGGGCCAGTAGTTCATCCCCCGCCGCCGGGCCGTCGGTGCCGGCGGCATAAGCCTGCACGCTGGCGTCTTGCTTCCAGGCATCGAGAAACGGCTGCACGGCACGCCAGCCGTTCTCGATGTTGTCTGCACGCTGGAACAGCGTCTGGTCGCCGGTCAGGCAGTCGTAGATCAGGGTTTCGTAACCCGTTGAGGGCTGCATCGTGAAGAAATCCTTGTAGGCGAACCCCAACTCGATATTGGCCATTTCCAGCTCCGGCCCCGGGCGCTTGGCCAGCAGGTCGAACCACATGCCCTCGTTGGGCTGGATCTGGATGCGCAAGTAGGTCGGCTGCAACTCATCGACCTCGGTGTCGCGAAACTGCGCGTAGGGCGCAGGTTTGAAACAGATCACAATCTCCGTGTCGCGCACGCTCATGCGCTTGCCGGTGCGCAGGTAAAACGGCACGCCCACCCAGCGCCAGTTGTCGATCATCACCTTGAGGGCGACAAAGGTTTCGGTCGTGCTGTCGGGAGCGACGTTGGGCTCCTCGCGATAGCCGGCCAAGGGCTGCCCGTCACGCTTACCCGCAGCGTACTGGCCGCGTACCGAGTTGGCCCGCGCCTGCTCAACCGACCAGGGGCGGATCGCCCCCACCACCTTGGCCTTCTCGCCACGCACCGCGTCCGCGCCGAAGGCAGCGGGCGGCTCCATGGCCACCATTGCCAGGAGCTGGAACAGGTGATTGGGCACCATGTCCCGCAACGCGCCGGTGTGCTCGTAGAAACTGCCCCGGGTCTCGACGCCCACGGTTTCCGCCGCGGTGATTTGCACGTGGTCGATGTAGTGGTTGTTCCAGAACGCCTCGAACAGGCTGTTGGAAAACCGGCTGACCAGGATGTTCTGCACGGTTTCCTTACCCAGGTAATGGTCGATACGGTAGATCTGCTTCTCCGTCATCACCTTGAGCAGGCAGGCATTCAGTGCTTCGGCGGTCTGCAGATCGGAGCCGAACGGCTTCTCGATCACCACCCGGCGAAACCCCTCGGCGCTTTCCTCCAGCAACCCGGCCGCACCGAGGCGGGTGACCACCTCAGTGAAAAACCGTGGCGCGGTGGCCAGGTAGAACACGGCGTTAGCGGTGCCGTTGGCGGCGATTTTCGCCGCCAAATCCCGATAGGTCTGCTCGTCGAGGAAATCCCCCCGCACGTAGCTGATGCCCTTGGCCAGCGCCGCCCACAACTGCGGGTCGAGGGAGTCCTGGCCATTGCCGACCTTGCTTGCGGCCTCGTTGCGAATGAAGTTTTCCAGCTTCAGGGCAAAGTCGGCGTCGCTGATGGGGTTGTGGTCCACGCCGACAATGCGCAGCCCCTCACCCAGCAGGCCGTCACGGCTCAGGTTGTACAGCGCCGGCATCAGCAGGCGCTTGACCAGGTCGCCATGGGCGCCGAACAGGAACAACGTGGTCGGCGGCGCCGGCTCGGGGGTGCGGCCCTTTCCCGGGGCGGTCATTTTTTCGGGGTCTCGACGTGGCCGCCAAAGCCAAAACGCATGGCCGAGAGCAGTTTGTCACCGTAGGTGCTTTGCTGGCGGGAACGGAAGCGGGCAAACAGCGAGTTGGACAGCACCGGCACCGGCACCGATTGCTCCATGGCCGCCTCGATGGTCCAGCGCCCTTCACCGCTGTCGGCCACCGCGCCAGAGTAACCGTCGAGTTTCGGGTCGCTGGCCAGGGCGTCGGCGGTCAGGTCCAGGAGCCAGGACGACACCACGCTGCCGCGGCGCCAGACTTCGGCGATATCGGCGACATTCAGGTCAAAACGCTGGTCTTCTGGCAGGTTTACGCTGGATTTGGTCTTGAGAATGTCAAAGCCCTCGGCGAAGGCCTGCATCATGCCGTACTCGATGCCGTTGTGGATCATCTTGACAAAGTGCCCCGACCCGGCCGGGCCGGCGTGGATGTAGCCGCGCTCGGCACGGTCATCCGTGGCGACGCGGTCGCGGGTGCGCGGGATGTCGCCCAGGCCTGGGGCCAGGGTGGCGAACAGCGGGTCGAGGCGCTGCACCACGCCGGCATCGCCGCCGATCATCATGCAGTAGCCGCGCTCCAGGCCCCAGACGCCGCCGGAGGTGCCGACGTCGATGTATTCCAGGCCTTTGGCCGCCAGGGCCTTGGCGCGGCGGATGTCGTCCTTATAGAAGGTGTTGCCGCCATCGATAATCACATCGCCCGCATCGAGCAGTTGGCTCAGGGCCTCGATGGTGTCTTCGGTGGGCGCGCCGGCCGGCAGCATGACCCACACCGCACGCGGCTGTTGCAGGCCGGCCACCAGGGCCGCGAGGTCCGCCACGCCGGTGGCGCCCTCGGCAGTCAAGGCGTCGACAAAATCGGTGTTGCGATCGTAGACCACAGTCGTGTGGCCATTGAGCATCAGGCGTCGTGCAATGTTGCCGCCCATGCGGCCCAGTCCAACAATCCCCAGTTGCATGTGCTGATGCTCCTTACCACTAAAAAGGTGTGTCAAAGGTTATAGCGCAAGGACGCTGACGAGGGTTAATCCGGCACATCCACAGATGCACCACCCCTTCAAGCAGATAACTACGCGGTATCACGTCAGAAATATCGACGAAGACACAGGGACAGTGAAAAATAAAAAAGTTCCATTTATTCCAGAAAAAAACCAAAATCAGCGCCGATTGCGCCCTTGCACCTGCCCGGGGCGCCAGTACACATCTTTTGCACATTGAGGTCCGCCATGGGCGCGCTCGTTAGGCCAGCACCTGCACAAACCCTGTACGTCAGCGTTCGCCGCGATGAGCTGCGCCAACTCAAGGCCGAACGCGAGCAGTTGCGCCAACAGGTCGCCGAACTGCAAGAGCGCCTGCAACAGGCCCGCAACGTGGCCAGCCCAGCAACCGCCTAGCAGGGCTTCAACTCACAAAGTTTTCACAAGCCCTTGGTGATACTCCGGCCTCTTCTGGCCGCTCGTCTGGCGAGCGGCGCCCGGTGGCTGGCGCCTTGAGCGACTTCAGCAGCCGATCTGATTAATCGCCTGGAGCGCTTGATGGCAACTTTTGAACGCAGCGAAAAGTCTGCGAAAAGCTTCGATTGGGCAGGATTGGGCTGGTTATTCCTGTTCTTCTGGTATTTTTCCGGCATTACCCAGGCACTGATTCTCTTCACCGGCACGTCCGGTTTTTCCGGTTTCCGCCAAGCTTTTTTTATGAGCGCCATCTGGCTCGCGCCGATGCTGCTGTTCCCGGCGCGCACGCGCTTGCTGGCGGGGCTGATAGGCGTGGTCCTGTGGGCTTGCTCGATGGCCAGCCTGGGCTACTTCTTCGTCTATCAGCAGGAATTCTCGCAAAGCGTCATCTTCATCATGTTCGAGTCGAACATCTCTGAAGCGGGCGAGTACCTGACGCAATATTTCGCCTGGTGGATCGTGCTCGGCTTCATCGCCCACACCGCCGTGGCGCTCTTCCTGTGGACACGCCTGCGCCCGGTGTACCTGCCCAGGAAGCAGGCAATGGTGGCTGCCATGGCCATCCTCGTCGCGGTGGTCGGCTACCCACTGGTGCGCCAGATCATCAAGACCGACGACCTGACCACCGCCATCGAGAAGTTCGAGACTCGCATCGAACCCGCCGTGCCGTGGCAGATGATCGTGGCGTACCGGCGCTACACCCATCAGCTGGAAAACATGCAGGGCATGCTCGAGAACGTGAGCAAGATCGCCCCCCTGAAAAACCTCAAGGACGCCCAGGCCAACCAACCGGCCACCCTGGTGCTGGTGATCGGCGAATCCACCAACCGCCAGCGCATGAGCCTGTACGGCTACCCGCGCCAGACCACACCGGAACTGGACAAGCTGCGCGATGAACTGGCGGTGTTCGACAACGTCATTACCCCGCGCCCCTACACCATCGAGGCGTTGCAGCAGGTGCTGACCTTCGCCGACGAAGACCACCCCGACGACTACCTCAAGACCCCGTCCCTGGTCAGCGTGATGAAGCAGGCCGGCTACAAGACCTTCTGGATCACCAACCAGCAGACCATGACCAAGCGCAATACCATGCTCACCACGTTCTCCGAACAAGCCGACGAGCGCGTGTACCTCAACAACAACCGCAACCAGAACGCCCGCCAGTACGACGGCGACGTGCTGGCACCCTTCTCCAAGGCCCTGGCCGACGGCGCCGAGCGCAAGTTCATCGTGGTGCACCTGCTGGGCACGCACATGAGCTACCAGTACCGCTACCCGCCTAGCTTCGACAAGTTCACCGACCGCCAGGGTGTGCCCGAGGGCGTGCGCGACGACCAGTTGCCGACCTACAACAGCTACGACAACGCGGTGCTGTACAACGATTTCGTGGTGTCGAGCCTCATCAAGGACTACGCCAAGAACGACCCCAATGGCTTTTTGATGTACCTCTCCGACCACGGTGAAGACGTGTTCGACTCCGCCGGCCACAGTACCCTGGGCCGTAACGAAGGCAAGCCGACGGCGCCGATGTACACCATTCCGTTCATGGCTTGGGCCTCGCCCAAGTGGCGCGCCAACCACGAATGGGACTTCACCGGCGAAACCGGCCGGCCCTACAGCAGCTCCAACCTGATCCACACCTGGGCCGACCTGGCAGGTCTGAGCGCTGATGAGCTGGATGACAGCAAAAGCCTGGTCAGCGACAGCTTCAAACCCCGCCCGCTGCTGATCGGCAACCCGTTCGAGCGCAAGCAGCGGGCCATGATCGACTTCAGCCTGATAAAGCCCAAGGTCGCCCCAGTGCCCACTGCGGTCGTGCAGAAGTAACCCACTCGGGGGCCGGTTCCGGCCCTCGCATTACCTGTCAGGGCCGGTTAACCGGCATTTAATTGAAGGGCCAGATGCTGCCCCCATGCCTCACATCGAGTACGAGGCTCCCTTCCCTTCCATGACAGGAAATACCCCATGAAAATCTCCACTTTGCTTCTCGCCGCCCTCATGACCGCCAGCACCAGCGCCGCTTTCGCCGAAGGCGGCGCCGAGCGCTCCCGTGAGTTCTGGGACACCTTCAAAGTCAGCCAACAGCAACTGCACGGCAACGCCGAGCAACGCCTGGCCGCCGACAAGGCGAAAAAAGACACCCCCATGAGCACCCGCGGTGCCCAGGAACAGACGCCCAAGGCGTGATTGCCGCAAGACCTGCGGGAGCGGATCTGGCCCGGCGGCGACTCGCCGATGGCGCAGTGTCAGAAAAGCTGATGTCGCCTGACCCAGCGCTATCGCGGGTAAACCCGCTCCCACCCAGGTGAGGTCGCCCCCTCCTTATTGCCGCTACAACGCCTTGGTCCAAAACAGCATCCGGCCATGGGCCGGGTCGAACATGCCGGCGGCGAAGCCGAACTTGCCGTAGGAGGCTTGGGCCACGGCATTGCCCTCTAGCACTTCCAGGGTGATTTTGCAGCAGCCGCGCTGGCGGGCGATGTCCTCGACCTTTTGCAGCATCTTCTGGCTCAGCCCCAAGCCGCGGAACTTGTCCACCACCGATACGTCATGCACGTTGACCAACGGCCGGCAGGCGAAGGTGGAAAACCCCTCGAAGCAATTGACCAACCCCGCCGGCTCGCCGCCGACAAAGGCCAGCACGCTGAACGCATGGGGGCGTTTGGCCAGCTCGTCCGGCAGGTTGTGCAGCACATCGGCGGACAACGGCTCGCCGCCGCCCATGGGGTCCAGGGCGTAGTGGTTGAGCACCAGGCGGATGGCGTCGGCGTGGGTGGGGTTGGTGTAGCTGGCCTGGAGAACCAGGATATCGGCGTCCATTTGCAGTGTTGGTCCTGTGGTGGCGGTCATGGGTGAGCGGCAAAACGTTGCATCTGCATTTCCTGCAAACGGCTTAGGGTGCGGCGAAACGCGAAGGCCAGGTAGCCCTCGGTGTAGAGTTCGGCCATTGGCACGCGGGCCTCGATATAGAGCGGCACCTTGCGGTCGTAGCATTCGTCCACCAAGGCAATGAAGCGCCGCACGCTGTCGTCATGGATCGACAGTTGCGGCAGTTCCCGGTCCCCGGCCTCGACCCGCACCGCGCCATCCTCGGTGCCACGGGCGATGCGGCCGGGGCGCTGTTGCGCGCTCAGGCACGGCACGTCGCTGAGCAAAATGGCACTGAAACGGTCGCACAGGGCCATGAAGTCCATGGCGGCAAAGGGTTCTTCGCACAATTGGGCGAAACGGCACCACAGCACCGCGGGGCTGGCCTTGACCACCGCCAAGGGCCGGTAACCCACCGTCAGGGGTGTGCTGGACACCGCTTGGCCCTGGGCCAGCTCAGTGAACACCGCGTCCATCCGGCTCGCCTCTGGCGCGGCGCAAACCCAATAGCGTTGCACCCCGGCGCCCGGATGCAGGCGATGGTCCTCGCTGCCGTCCACCGCCACTACCTGCATGTGCGCCTTGATCGCGGCAATCGCCGGCAGGAAGCGCTCGCGATTGAAACCGTCGCCGTAGAGCTGGTCAGGCGGCTGGTTGGAGGTGCACACCAGCACCACGCCCTCGTCGAACATGACCTGGAACAGGCGCCCCAGGATGATCGCGTCGCCGATGTCGTTGACGAACAACTCGTCGAAGCACAGCACCCGCACCTCGGCGCTCAGTTCCCGGGCCAGGGCCTGCAATGGGTCGGCGATGCCGCTCAACTGGAACGAACGCTGGTGCACCCAGCCCATGAAATGGTGAAAATGCTGGCGCCGCGCTGGCACCCGCAGGCTCTGGTAGAACTGGTCCATCAGCCAGGTCTTGCCGCGCCCCACCGGCCCCCAGAGATAAACGCCGGTTACGGGCCCGCGACCTTGGTGCAGCGCCTCATGGCATTGTTGCAAGGCCTGCACGGCACGGTGCTGGGCGGCGTCGGGGACGAAACCTTGCTGGTCGATGGCGTATTGATAGGCGCTCAATGGGGAATCGAAGGGCATGTTCGGCGGCGTGTCCTCAGGGCAAGCCTGGCAGTATGCCACGGCGCCATCACTTTACTGGCGATCCCACCGGTTGCAGAGACGATTCAGCGGCATTTCGCGTTGCCCCCGCGGGCACCTGCTGGCATTCTGCGCCTCCATTTTCTGACCCGGCCTCGCATTGTGTCTGACAAGCCCCTTCATCGCAGCGACCTGATCTACGGTCTCAACGATCGCCCCGATTTCATGTCGACCATTTTTGCCGCCCTCCAGCACGTGCTGGCGAGCTTTGTCGGCATCATCACGCCCACCCTCATCATGGGTAGCGCCCTGGGCCTGCAAAGCGAAGTGCCCTACCTGATAAGCATGGCGCTGTTCGTCTCCGGCCTGGGCACCTTTGTCCAGGCGCGGCGCTTTGGCCCGGTGGGGTCGGGGCTGCTGTGCCTGCAAGGCACCAGTTTTTCCTTTATCAGCGTGATTCTCAGCGCCGGGTTCATGGTCAAGGCCCGCGGTGGCGGCACCGATGAAATCCTCTCGACGATTTTCGGCGTGTGCTTCTTCGCCGCGTTTATCGAAGTGGCCCTGAGCCAGTTCATCGGCAAGCTGCGCAAGCTCATCACCCCGGTGGTCACCGGCACCATCATCACCCTGATGGGCTTATCACTCATAAAAGTGGCCATGACCGACATCGCCGGCGGCTTTGGCGCCACCGACCTGGGCGCCGCTAGCCACCTGGCCCTGGCGGCCCTGGTGCTGGGTACCATCGTGATCCTCAACCGCATCGACGTGCCATTTCTGCGCCTGGGCGCCATCGTCATCGGCCTGACCCTGGGCTACGTGGTGGCGTGGCTGATGGGCCAGGTAGATTTTTCCAGCATGCCGGAGGTGCCGCTGATGAGCGTGCCGGTACCGTTCAAGTACGGTTTCTCCTTCGATTGGGTGGCGTTCGTGCCGGTGGCGGTGATTTTCCTGGTTTCGCCCCTGGAAGCGGCCGGTGACCTGACCGCCAACTCGATGATTTCCCAACAACCGGTCAAGGGCCCGGTGTACATCCGCCGCATCAAGTCGGGCCTGCTGGCCGATGGCCTCAACTCGGTGATGGCCGCCACCTTCAACAGCATGCCCATGGTGACCTTCGCCCAGAACAACGGGGTGATCCAGTTGACAGGCGTGGCCAGCCGCTACGTGGCGTTCTTCATTGCCGGGCTGCTGGTGCTGCTGGGGCTGTTCCCGATGATCGGCGCCGTGCTGCAACTGATGCCCAAACCGGTGCTGGGTGGGGCCGAACTGATTATGTTCGGCACCGTGGCCGTGGCCGGGATCAAGATCCTCGCCGAGGCCGGCCTGCATCGGCGCAACATGCTGATCGTGGCCATTTCCCTGGGCATGGGCCTGGGCGTGGCCGCCGTGCCCGAAGTGCTGCGCGAGCTGCCCAAGGCCCTGCACAACATCCTCGAGTCGCCGATCACCGTGGGCGCGTTCTGCGCGATTTTGCTGAACATCTTCCTGCCCGAAGAATTCATCGAACTGGAAGAAGACGAATTCGACCCCGAGGCCTCCACCCTCAAGATCATGCAAAACCCGGACGTGCCGGCGCGAACCTCTGAGGGCTGATCGCGTCCTATGCTTGAACGGCCGGCCACTGTGGCCGGCCCTGCCCATCGCCTGCGAGGCAACGTCCATGCCCCCCATCCTGCGCCTTGCCTGCTGCCTGTTACTGCTGAGTGTGAGCGCCTGTGCCCTGTTGCCCGACCGCGACCCGCTGCGCATCAACGTGGTCGGCATCGAGCCGTTGCCCAGCCAGGAGCTGGAACTGCGTTTCGCGGTGAAGCTGCGCCTGCAAAACCCCAACGAGCGCGCCATCGATTACAACGGTGCGGCCCTGGACCTGGAAGTCAACGGCCGCCCGCTGGCCAGCGGCGTGAGCAACCAAACGGGCTCGATCCCGCGCTTTTCCGAAGGGCTACTGACGGTGCCAGTGAGCATTTCGGCGTTCTCCGTGCTGCGCCAGACCCTGGGCCTGCGCCAGGGGCAAAGCCTGGACAACCTGCCCTACGTGCTGCGGGGCAAGCTCGCCGGGGGGGTGTTCGGTACGATGCGTTTCGTCGACCGCGGCAACCTCAGCCTGCCCGCAACCGCGCCCTAGCCTCAATACAAGGAGCCCCGCTGCCATGGACGTCACCCCCACTTTCCATACCGAACGCTTGATCCTGCGGCCCCTGGAGCTGGCCGACGCCGATGCCATCCAGGAACAATTCGCGCACTGGGACGTAGTGCGCTACCTCAATGCCCTGGTGCCCTGGCCTTACCCAGCGGACGGCGCGCTGACCTACCTGCGCGACATTGCCCTGCCCGCCATCGCCCGGGGCCAGGAGTGGCACTGGTCGCTGCGCCTCAAAAGCGCCCCCGAGCAACTGATCGGCAATATCAGCCTGATGGACGAGCAGGACAACCACCGCGGTTTCTGGCTGGGCCCGCAGTGGCAGGGCCAGGGCCTGATGAGTGAGGCCAGCGCAGTGGTGACCGCGTACTGGTTCCAGGTCCTCGAACGGCCGCTGATGCGCGTACCCAAGGCCGCGCCAAACCAGGCCTCGCGGCGTATGTCCGAACGCGCCGGCATGCGCCTGATCGCCACCCGTGACGGCGATTTCGTCTGCGGGCGGTTGCCTTGCGACACCTGGGAAATCACCCGCGAAGAATGGCTGCGCAGCAACACCCCCCTGTAGCCAGCGGGCGCGCCCGCGGGCTACGGCACGTCGTGGATGAAGCGCACACCGGGTTTGCTGCGTTCGTCCACCCGCAGCTCGAACACATCCGGGCGGGCGTAATGGCCGACCACGTCGTAGTCGTAGCGCGCGCGGATCAGGTCAGCGGTGTCGATCTGCGCGCACAGCAGCCCCGCACCGCCCAGCAGCGGCCCGGCAAGAATGTCGCCCATGGGCCCGACGATCACGCTGCCGCCGGCGATCAGCGGCCGTTCGCCAGGCCAGTGGGCGATGTCCAGGCCCAAGGCCCGAGGTGAGTCCTGCACCTGGCAGGCGCTGACCACAAAGCAGCGGCCCTCGTGGGCGATGTGGCGCATGCTCACTTGCCACATCTCGCGCTCATCCACCGTCGGCGCGCACCACACCTCCACGCCTTTGGCGTACATCGCGGTGCGCAGCAGCGGCATCATGTTTTCCCAGCACACCGCCGCGCCCACGCGCCCGACCTGGCTGTCGATCACCGCCAAGGTCGAGCCATCGCCCGTGCCCCAGATCAGCCGTTCGGTGCCGGTGGGCATGAGTTTGCGGTGCTTGGCCACCAACCCGCCCTCGGGCTCGAAGTACAGCACGGTGCAATACAGGGTGCTGCCGGCGCGTTCGATCACCCCCAGCACCAGGCTCGCCCCCGTGCGGGCCGAGAGCCCGGCCAGGGCCTCGGTTTCGGCGCCGGGCACATCCACCGCATTGGCGAAATAGCGGGCAAAGGCCTCGCGCCCCTCGGGCAAGCGATAGCCCAGTTGGGTGCCAAAGCTTTCGCCCTTGGGGTAGCCGCCGAGCAAGGCTTCGGGCATCACCACCAGGCGAGCGCCAGCCTCAAGGATCTGCGCCTCGTAGGAGAGGATCTGCGCCAGGGTTTCGCCCTTGCCCCCAGGCAGCGAACCGATTTGCAGTGCGGCAACGATGGATACAGGCATGGAATCTCCAGAAGGTGAGTCAGCGGTTGCCCATTCTGCGCTGGCCGCAGAATATGAATAAAGACCACTCAAACACTGAATGATATGAGCCAAATAAATATCGCCAACATCGATCTCAACCTGCTCAAGGCCTTCGAGGCCCTGCATGACGAATCCAGCGCCAGCCGCGCCGCCGTGCGCCTGGGGGTGACGCAATCGGCCATGAGCGCGGCGTTGCGGCGCCTGCGCCAGGTGTATGGCGACCCGCTGTTTGTGCGCACCGGCCGGGGCCTGGCGCCGACCCTGCGGGCCAATCAGCTCAAACCAGTCATCAGCGAGGCCCTGGCCAAATGTCGGCAGAGCCTGGCCATGATCGACCCGGCCACCCAGGATTTCGAGGGCCGCTCGGTGACCTTGGGGCTGTCCGACGATTTCGAGATTGCCCATGGCCGCCGCTTGATCGAGGAAATCGAGCACCGCGCGCCGAGGCTGCGCCTGATTTTTCGCCAAACCCACAGCCAGATCGTCGCCAGCGGCCTGCTCGATCGCAGCCTGGACCTGGCCATCAGCGCCGGCGGTTTCAGCGAGCGCCGCCTGAGCCGCCAAGTGCTGGGCGAAGGGCATTACGCCTGCCTGGCGGACCCGGCAAGCCTCGCACCCGGGCAGCAGGCGATAGGCCTGGAGGAGTTCGTCGCCCGCGAGCACATCCTGGTGTCCTCCGGCGGATTTATCGGGATTACCGATGAAGGCCTCGCGGCTCTGGGGCTTAAGCGCCATGTGTGCGCTTCCACCAGCCACTTCGCCGCGCTGCCCTACTTGCTTAGGGGCAGCCGAGCGGTGGCGACCATCCCGGCGCACGCCGCGCAACGCATCGCGGCCATGGGCGGGTTGCGCCTACTGCCCTGCCCCTTGGCGCTGCCGCGCTACCCCATTGAGCTGGGTTGGCGCACCGAGAGCCAGCTCGACCCGCTGCTGTTGCGGGTACGCGAGGCGGTGCAGGGGTGTTTTGCGGCTACTTCGCCGCCGCCATCAGGCGATTGACTTCACTGCGCACCATGTTGGCGAATTCCGGGGGCGACATCGTGTCCAGCTCGGCGCGCACCCATTCGGCCCACTTGCCCTTGCGCTTGGCGCGCTCGCCGAACAGCCGCCCGGCCTCGCCCTTGGCCTTGCCCAGGTTGCTCTGCCACAACTCGAACAAACGGGACTTTTCGTCTTCGAGCGCGGCGCGCTCGGCCAGGGGCTGGTTAGCCAGGTTGAAGCTCATGGGGATTACCTGCTGCGGGAAATGGCCGACATCTTACACTGAAGGCCGAAACGTCCTAGCCTCTACGTCACCCAAGGTTCAGCACTGGGGTGCGGCAATCGCGATGCAACTTTTTCCACCGCCGCGAACTCCATTGTTCACTGTCACTCACCCGCAAGGAGTTACCCATGGCCCGCAAAACCGCCGCGCAAGCGGCCGAAGAACAAATCAAGGATCAAGCCTTCAGCGAGTTGCAGGCGCTGATCGAGGAGTCGGACAAACTGCTCAAAAGCAGCGCCAGCCTGGTGGGCGAGGAAGCCGAAGGCCTGCGTGCGCAGGTAGCGCTCAAGCTCAAGCAGGCCATGGATTCCGTGAACAACGTGCGCGAGCGCAGCAAACCGGTGGTCGATGCCACCGAGACCTACATTGGCGGCCACCCGTGGCAAACCGTGGCCATCAGCGCCGGGTTCGGCCTTGTCGTAGGGTTGCTACTGGGCCGGCGCAACTGATCGACGCCATCCCCCAGGCCCTGCTCGTACTCATCGTGCAGGGCCTTTTTTTGCCGCGACACATAGTTACCACCGAACCTGCACAGCGCCTGTCCACCATCGCCCTGACGCCCGCCCCGCGCGGTACCCACTCAGGACGACGACATGAGCCAATTCCCCTACCCGTATTTTTTCGACGAAGCCACCCGCGTCACCAAACGGCCCAACGAGCGTGAGCGCGCCCTGGGGATCAGTGACGCGGACCGCGATTTCCTGCGCAATCTGTTTTTCAGCACCGACGCCGGGCGCCGCCATCAATCCCCGCCGATGATCGCCGAGCGCTTGCTGATAAGCGCCACCGGTACGGCGCCCATCGAATTGGCCGGGGCGTTCATGATGAGTTCCACCGCCGCCTACGCCGCCGCGTTTTTGTATACGCCTGAGGAGGGCCTGGAAAAATTCGACAACACTGCCGCCGTGCTGGCGGCCTTGGACGAGCGCCTGCGCAGCAGCACCCGGCGCACCTCGTTGGTGCGGTTCCTGTCGATCCAGCAGCGTGCCCGCTTCGACTTCTCGGCCTTGCTGCCGATCACATCCCAAGTCATCGCCGGCAACGTGTTTGAAGAGCAGAAGGCCGCGATCGACCGCCACCAGGCCTTGAATACCCAGGCCATGCTCCAGGAATTGCTGACGCTGCCCACCCTGGGCGCGATGCTCGATCAACTGCTGGCCTCGACCCTGCGCCCGGTGTTCCCGCACTTGGATGCAAGCAAGACCCACGTCAATATTTTCACTCGCTATCCACCCGCCGAAGTGCCAATCCAATGGCTCGATTCCATGTCGCTGCGCAACGCTTTGCTGTGGCTGTACCGCAACCAAGCCTGGCCCAAAGGCCAGCGCCGGGAATTTTTCAACCCTGGGAACAAGGGCGAGGCGAAAGACCCCACACCCTGGGAAAATGCCTTGCATGAGGCGGCCCACAAACTGTTGCCGTTCATGCAGAGCGTGCTGGAGAGTTTCTGGAACACCGCCATGGACACCGGCGCGTCACGGCGCGAGTTCTTTACCCAGGCCATGAGCGACAAGTGCCGGGTGGACTTGCTGTTCAAGCGCCAGGAGCAGGTGCTCAGCGCCGAGCAAAGCCAGCGCCTGGAGGTCCTGTATCGCACCAGCGCCCCTGAACGCATCAGCCCACCACACCCGTTGCACGCCGAAACCGTCCAGATGTGGGAGTACCGCGCCCACGCCATTGTGCTGGCCGGCACCCTGATAATCCGCAACACCCAGACCTATCTGTATACCCAATCCCTGGGCTTGCAGGTGCTCAAGGACGAAGATGACCTACAACGCACACTGCTGGCGATGGCCAAGGCGCCGAGTTATGAAGACGACTTCTACAACTTCCTCAGCCAGGAGGAACGTGCGCGGTTCATCGGCTTCACCACCCCCGAGTTCGGCAGCGAGCCCATTCAGGCAGGGGTGTTCGAAACCCTGTTCAACACCATCATCGAAAAGCAGCAACACAACCTGCGCTATGCCCTTGAGGTGTACCGCCGCACCCAGGGCGATATCGACCTCAATGCCCTGGTCGACCAGGTACTGGATATTCGCAGGATGTTCGATCACCGCCTCCTGGCGCTGGACAGCCAAGGTCGCTGGACGACCCACCCGGTGTCGACCACGGTGCCGATCGAACGCGCGCGGCTACATATCAAGACCCTGGCGAGCATCGAGGCACCGCTGCGCCAGGCCATGCTGGGCAGCGCCGGCATCGAAGAGATCGTCAGCCACGAACTGACCCGCCAATTGCAGGCCGCCCATATCGCCCACACCAACCCCAATGCAATATTCCTCAACCACTACGACTCCAGCGCCCAGGAACTGGAAGCACGGCCGCCCGTGGCCAGCCAGACCCTGGTAGGTTTTTTCCTCAGGCGCCTGATTGACCAGGACCCGCCGCTGGAGCTCACCGAGCGGGCCGGCCTCTATGGCCCGCCGACCGCCGGGCAGGCGCGCCGGTTAGCCGGGATCGACCTGCGCCTGTTCCGCCAAGTGGTGGAAACCACCCTGAGCTACTTTCGCCATATCAATGTGGCCGAGGTCCCGCGCGAGGCGCTGGAACAGCTCAAGCCGCAACTGGCGCACGTCATGTCCACTGCGATCCTCGACGAAGCCCGTACCCGTAAAGGGCAAAAAAGCCTGAGTGAGCGCGACCTGGAGATTGTCGAAGCGTTCTTCACCGCCGCCCCCGACGGCTTGAACGGGTTCATTCCCGAGGCTTTTTCGCCCACGGTGTATCGCAACCTGCAAGGTGAGCCACTGACCCTGGCCAACTGTTTCCTGCTCACCGAGCGCGGCGGCCTGGACCCCCAGCATTCTGGCCGGGCCGTGTGCTGGAGCCCGGCCCGCGGGCTCGAAAGCTTCGCCTCGGTGCAGGAGGCCAGGACCCGGCTAGGCCAGCAACTGCGCGAGCCGAACCGGCGCCTGGACCTGCTGGAAAACCTCGCTCCCCAGCATTACCTGGCCCACGACACCTACCATCCTGGGCCTCTGCGGGCGATCAACGCGCCCGCCGCGCAAAGCTTGCAACAGAGCTGGATCGACCACTGGCTCGCCCTGCGGGCCAAGATCCTCTCGTTCAAGCGCCCATTCAGTGCCCTGGCCCCCTTGCTGTACCACCTCAGGCTCAGCCCCCCGGCGACCAACCTCGGCCATGCAACGGATATCGCCAAGCTTGCGCTGGCACGCCTATCGCTGCCGGCCTGGCTGGGCATGGCGCCCCCCCGGGAACTGCGCCGCCACGCCGAGCTCGCCGAGCAGTACCGCCTTCGCCTAGGCGATGGCAAGGACTACCTGAACCAGATCATGCCGCTGCGCGACTTCATCGAAGGGAAGCTGCGCACACTGCTCCAGGCCTACGCCCTGCGCCCCGACGAGGTCACCATTACCCCAAAACTGGCCTTGGCCGGGCACCCGCAGAACCTGCTCGACTTCGCCCTGAACCCGGTGGAACAACAAGCGTCGGCCTTTAGCGTCCGTTGCAGCGACGAACGGCTCGATGAGCAGACGATTCGCGGTTGGTTGCAACAGCTCGCCAGCCAACAGGATTTTCAGGCCCAGTTGCTTGCCAACCTGCTCCCCGGCAAGCCGGGGGCACTGGAGCGCGAGGCGCTCTACATTGCCCAGTTGCCCTGGCAACTGCTTCTGCATGCCCATGGCCTGATGCTGGAGGAGCGCCTCTCGGGTGCCGGGTTCGCGCTCGTGCAACAGGTACTGGACATGCCCGACGCCAAGGCGCGCACCAGTGTGCAGGGGGCTAACGCGGTTATCCGGCCACTGGAGCTACTCGCCACGGCCGGTGCCACACTGGCCCAGGCGCTGAACCTGTACATCCTCAGCCCGCCGGCCGGCAGCGTCGGGCCGCACCTGCTGTATGCGCCCTACAGCCAGGGGCCGCTGTTCACCGAATTCGAGCATGAAGCGGCGTTCATCGAGGCCCTCAACCACCCTGGCGCCTTCCAAGAGCTGATCCTGGGACGCCTGCCCGCGCCACAAAACGCCACCTACCGGCATTTGCTGGAGAGCACCCGCGGCAAAACCTCGGAGATCACCCTGGCGCACAACCCGATCCAGGGCCACGCGCTCAAGCACCTGTACCAAGAGAACACCCGGCACCTGACCCACATGCTCGCCCGCCAAGCGGACCCACAGGGGGCTAGCGCCTGGGAAACCGTCAAGCAGGTCTTCAGCAGCGCCCTACGCCATGGCCTGGGCGTCATTTCGGGCAAGCTGACGTTGCCTTGGGTGATTTGGGACAGCTACCAGTTGTTCAAGGCGTCGGCGCAAGCCTTGCAGGATCATCAGTGGGCCAGCGCGCTGAGGACCTTTATCGAGGGCGTCGGCCACATGGCCAGCATCGGTGAGTTGATGGACCCCACACCGCCCCCACCTGCAGCTGTGGCGGTTGAAGACGGCGCCAGCAGCGAACCTATGCCGCAGGCCCAGACCTGGGGCGACATCGATATGACGGCCCCCTATCGCACGCTGCTGCACACCTACGAAGCCCATGACGTGGCGCTAACCGACCTGGAGTTCAACGCGCAGTCACGGGTTTACATCGCCTCGGACAGCCGCCACAGCTACGTCCCTATCGCGGGCAAGGTTTATCGCCTGCAACGGGCCGGCGAATACTGGCGAATACTGGCAGGCAATAAACAGGGCCCGTTCGTCTGCCTCGACCCCGCGCAACAGTGGGTCATCGATACCCGCAAACATGTCCCTCGCTTCGGCCAGGCCATGACGCGGGTGCTAGATCGCCAGTTGGTCCGTTCCGCCGCGCGCAGCAGCATCAACATCGAAGCGCGGGGCATGGGCCAGATTCGCCAACTCAATCCTGAACGCGCCCAGCAGATCGTCGAAGCCCTGGACCTGGCAACCTTCTATGTACAGAACTGCAAACTCAACCTGGGCCTGCTGGAATCCCAGCACGCACCGGTCACCCGTATCCACCGCTTCATCAACAGCTTTTTCGGCATCGCCTCCGACCCAGACACCGGCCCCCAGGTGCTCGACCCTGCACTGGTGCAAAAACTGCACAGGGTGGTGGACCTGGTGCTGGCGGAAATTCTTTCGCCTTCGCTCTACGCCCTGGATTCGTCGCGGTTCATCACCGGCACCCACCTCCTGGACCCCGGCAGCAACTGGGCCTTTACCATCGACCGAGACCCGGATCGGCGTATCTACCTCACGGAAAACTTCTTCCTCCCTCCCTTGCAGGACTACACCCATCGCCTGACCACCCCCTTCAACCTGGAGTGTCACGCTCGGGCGACGGCCCTGATCCATGAGGTGACCCACATCGCCTGTAACACCGCCGATGTCGCCTACCTAGAGACGGTGCTGCCGTTTTCCGACCTGATCGAAACCCTGACCCAGGAAGGCCGCGATTTGCAGACCTATCAGCGCGATATCCAGAACAACCGCTACTCGGTGCACACGCCTATCGGTGAGCTGTTCAAGTTCGTGGATGTCTCGGGGAACATCTGGAGCGATTTCGGCAGTACCGAGGACACCGAATACATCGAGGAGCAAATCCTAGAAGCCACCGGCGGGCTTGATTTGAGCAATGCCCGGGGAATATTCAAGACAAACCTGGCCAAGAGGGTCGATACCATGCTCGACAACGCCGACTCACTGACGCTGCTCATCACCACACTGGGGCGCCAACTCGATGCCATTCCTGCCAGGCGACGCCCCTCAATTCCATAGCCAGTAGGCTTGCCTGCGCTGGGCTGCACAGCACCCTTAAAGCGATGCTGTGCCCGGCGGGTTTTTACCGCCGCTAGGCGCCCGAGCGCGGGTCAGCCCGCCTTCTACTAAAGAGGCTGCGCTATCAGTCTTTCTGGTCGCGCAGGATGTTGCCCGAAGCGCCGTCGATGCGGAATTCGTACACGGTGCCATCGGCTTTGCGACCTTTGCCTTCCCAATAGCCGCTGTCATCGGCTTCGATCTGGTAGATCTCGACGTAGTTGCCCTTGGTCTTCGCGGTTTCCAGGGCTTTTTCGATGGTGATCCAGCCCGCACCCGGTTTGTCGGCCAGGGCCGCACCGGCACTCAGCAGGCTGGCGGTGGCAAGCAAAGTAGCCAGGGTTTTCTTCATCATGGTCAAACTCCTTATTGAAAAAACAAATGACACGTGTCGGGGCATTAGGGGACTGGGAGCAAGGATAAGTTCCACTTTGATATGCAAACGCCATGACCATTGTTCTCGTTGGCTCTGCCCGACAGTTAGAATGTAGGAAATCAGGAAGAGTAAATGAGCGAACCTACACCCTCAGAAGCTGAATACGACGCCATCACCGATGCAGCCGCCCATTGGTGCATGCGCCTGCGCGCCTCTGACTGCTCCTCGGCAGAGCGCCTGGCCTTCGAGCAATGGCGCGATGCCGACCCGTTGCACGCCTTTGAATTCGAGGCCATGCAGGACAGCTGGGAAGTTGCAGCCCAACTGCCCCGCCTCACACCGCCCCAGGTTGTCACGTCCCCTGTGCGACGCCGGCACTGGCCTGCCTATGGCGTGGTAGCCGCCATCAGCCTGGCCTGCCTGTCTATCGCGGCATACACCGGTTGGCAATTGGGCTGGTTGCCCAACGCCTACGAGCACTACCAGGCCAGCAACCGTCTGCAACGAGTGACCCTGCCCGATGGCAGCAAGGTGGAACTGAACCTGGGCACCGAGTTGACTTACAGCAACTACAAAGACCAGCGCCGGGTGACCCTGGACAAAGGCGAAGCCTTCTTCAAGGTCAGCCACGACAGCAGCCACCCCTTAGTGGTCAGGGCCGCGGAGGGGCGCATCCGCGTGACCGGCACCCAGTTCAACGTGTGGATGTACCAAGACCAAGTACGCGTCACCCTGCTCGAAGGCTCGGTGCTGGTCACCAGCAAAGGCACCCTGCCTGGCGATGGCCTGCGCCTGGCCCCGGGCATGCAGGCGCGCTACACGGCAGGCGATTTTTCCCCGCAAGTCAGCCAGAGCGACGCCAACGACAGCTCCCTGGCCTGGCGCACGGGCAAACTGGTGCTCGACAACCTGCCCCTCGAAGACGCCCTGCCCCTGATTAACCGCTACCTGGCCAAACCCGTGATGCTCGCCGACGCCGCCACCGGGCGCATTCGCATCGGCGGCATCTACGACACCCGCGAAGTGCGCAATATCCTCAGTTCGCTGCCCAAAGTGCTGCCCGTGTACCTGACCCGGAACAAGGACGGCAACCCAGTGCTCAATTCCATCCCGCACCAACCCGCCAAGCCCTAAAAAGGCCGCGCCCCTTGCGGGCAGCGGCCTCGTTCCCCCCAGCATCTATCGCACCGACAACGGCTGGGCGTTCATCGGCGCGCGAACCCGGGGATGGGCGTCGAGGCCAGGGCAAAAAAACCATCAGCACGCCGCGAAGACGCAATCGACCGTTCCTACCGACAAACGCCAGGCAAAAAATCAGGCCACCGCGCCCTGTCAATTCGGGCACCTGGCCGTACGCTTACATATTTCATACAACCACCACTTCGTGATTTTGCCGGCTCAAACGTCTTATTAGATGAGAGCAAACATCATTTCCTGATTGGGCTCTGACAAGGAGTTTTCCCCCATGTACAACCAGCAACCCATGGAAGGTACAAAAGCCCTGCACGGCGCGGCCATGAGCGGTGCCGACGAAAGCTATGGCAAAGGCACGGAACGCCAGGGCAACGACCGCATCCGGGTTTTGCTCAAAAGCTTCGGTTTGCGCACCAGCCTGATCCGCCTCAAAGTCATCGACGCCCTGCTCAAGGCTGCCGAGAGCGACCGCACCCTGGGGGTGCGCGGCGTGCACAGCCATCTACTGGAGCTGGACATCCCGTTGTCATTTTTGAGTGTGCGCGAAGTGCTCAAGCGCCTGTGCAGCGAGGGCGTCATCACCCTCAACCAGGATAAAAGCTACAGCCTGCATCAACAGGCCGCAGCCCTACTGGAAAAGTCCTGATGCGGTTCAGGGCTTGACCTTGCGGCGCATCACGCCGTTGACCACGACCACCACCACGGCCACCGTCACGGCGATGTACTGGAAGGTCTTCTCGCCAATGATCCCGGCGTTTTGCAAGTACGAAAGGCCAAACATGATCCCCAGTACCAGCAGGGAAATCAGAACCGAATATTTGATGCGTTGCGACTGGGTCATGACGGGTTCCTGAAACGTTGAAAAGTGGACTGCGCCGAGCGACCACGGCGCCAAACGGCGGCCATGGTACAGGCCCCGGGTAGTTTTGGCTCCCTTGCCCACCTGCCTGACAAATCTGTAATCACCCCGCGCGCCCAGCAATGCTAAGGTCACGTCCCGGCACCCTGCCCAGGCACGGCGAGACTGATTCGCGCCGGCAACCTTCGGATTCCCCTGTCATGAAAACCTCATTGCGTCTGGCAGCCTTGTCTGCCCTATTCATCAGTTCCCTGGCCCAGGCGAGCGAACTGATCCCCATCGATGTGCACCGCGACGCCAATTGCGGCTGCTGCAAGGCCTGGATCAAACACCTGCAAGACAACGGCTTCGCCGTCACCGACCATGTCGAGCCCAACATGAGCGCGGTCAAGCAGCGCCTGGGCGTGGCGCCGCGCCTGGCCTCCTGCCACACCGGCGTCATCAACGGCCAGTTCGTCGAAGGCCATGTGCCTGCCGAGCAAGTCCTGGCCCTGATGAAACGCCCCGACCTGCTGGGCGTCGCCGCGCCGGGCATGCCCACCGGCTCGCCGGGCATGGAAATGGGCGACAGCCGCGACGCCTATCAGGTCATCGGCCTGCATAAAAACGGTACGGATGAAGTGATCGCCGACTACCCGGCCCGCTAGTGCTGGCGGGTTATTTCGCCCTGTTCTTCGCGGCGTTCGGCGCCGCGACCCTGCTGCCCCTGCAATCGGAAGCCGCGCTGGTGGGCCTGCTGCTCAACGGCGCCCACGGGGTGTGGGCGCTGCTCGCCGTGGCCACCCTGGGCAATGTCCTGGGCTCACTGGTCAACTGGTGGCTGGGCCGGCGCCTCGAAGGCCTGCGGGGCAAGCGCTGGTTCCCGGTCGGCCCTGCCGCCCTGGACAAAGCCCGACGCCACTATCAGGTGTATGGCCATTGGACCTTACTGCTCAGTTGGCTGCCGGTGGTGGGCGACCCGCTCACCCTGGTGGCCGGAGTGATGGGCGAGCCATTGTGGCGCTTCACCCTGCTGGTGACCCTGGCCAAAGGCGCCCGCTACCTGGTGCTGGCCTGGGTGACCCTGGGCTGGATCGGCGCATAAATCACCCGCCGCCCTGGCTTGGTGCAAACCGCGCCCGCTCGATCGGGCTCACCTCTTGCCCCTCGTCGGCGCATTTAGCTGCGGCGGGGTGCGACAAACAACCGCATGTCGATTGTCGGACAACCCGGCAATCCCCACGCAGCGCTCTGCTTCCTGTCCTAGGCTGCAATCGCCGGCCCCACCGGCCCGCCATCGGTGCTGTAAATAATCGAAACTTTTCGCAAGCCCGGCCAGTCAGCTAAAAGGCGGGGTCGTGAGCGCTGGTGCAATCCTTGCAACAGCCCCACCCGTCAGTCTTTTTTTGCTTTGAACGCGCAGGGCCCAAGCCGCCCTTAGCGCCACGCTTATGCACGCGGCCACGGAGTGGCCGAACGATAAAGGGGAAGATCAATGACGAGTGCCGCTTTGCAAGCCCATGGGGAACGTGTGCTGCCTGTGTCCAGCGACTCAGTGAACCCGCCCATCGCCACCTCGGGCGGGCGCACCCAGTTGCCGTTGGCGAGCCATAATCCCAACCGCAAAAAAGTGCTGTTCGTCACCTCGGAAATCGCCGACCTGGTAAAAACCGGCGGCTTGGGCGACGTCTCGGCGGCGCTGCCCCGGGCGCTGGCGCATTTGCACGATGTGCGGGTGCTGATCCCCGGCTACCCCCAGGTGCTCAACAGCGACAACCCTATCCATATCGTCGGCGAACTGGGCGGCCACGCGGCGCTGCCGCCGTGCAAGATCGGGCGCATGGACATGCCCGATGGCCTGGTCGTCTACGTGCTGATCTGCCCTGAGCTGTACGCCCGCGAAGGCACGCCCTACGGCGCCAACAACGGCCGCGACTGGCCCGACAACCATATCCGCTTCGCGCGCCTGGGCCTGGCTGCCGCCGACATCGCCGCCAATCTGGCGCAGATCCACTGGTGCCCCGACCTGGTGCACGCCCACGACTGGCCCGCCGGCCTGGCCCCGGCCTATATGCACTGGCGCGGCCAGCGCACCCCCACTCTGTTCACCATTCATAACCTGGCCTACCAAGGCGTGGTCAGCCTCGCCTCCTGCCCGGAGCTGGGCATCCCGCCCCACGCCCTGCAACAAGAAGGCATGGAGTTCTACGGCAAACTGTCGTTCCTCAAGGCCGGCATGGCCTACGCCAGCCACATCACCACGGTCAGCGCCACCTATGCCCGGGAAATCACCACCCCGGCTTTCGGCTGCGGCCTCGACGGTTTCCTCGCCAGCAAGACCGAACAAGGCCTGCTCAGCGGCATCCCCAACGGCATCGATGAAAGCTGGGAAGCCTCCACCGACCCGCACCTGGTCAGCCCCTTCAGCATCGGCGACTGGGCCGGTAAAGCGGCCAATGCGGCCCATGTACGCGAACTGTTCGGCCTGGAGCCCAGCGACGGGCCGCTGTTTGCCGTGGTTTCGCGCCTGGTCTACCAAAAGGGCCTGGACCTCACCGAAGGCGTGGCGCAGTTCATCGTCGACTCGGGCGGGCAAATCGCGATCATCGGCCGCGGCGAACCCGAAGAAGAACAGGCCATGCGCGCCCTCGCCCAACGCTTTCCCGGGCGCGTGGGGGTGCGCATCGGGTTTAACGAAACCGACGCGCGGCGCATGTTCGCCGGCAGCGACTTTTTGCTCATGCCCTCGCGCTACGAGCCCTGCGGCCTGAGCCAAATGTACGCGCAGCGCTTCGGCTCGCTGCCGGTGGCGCGCAACACCGGGGGCCTGGCCGACACCATCGAGAATGGCGTCACCGGGTTTCTGTTCGATGAGTCGAGCATCCCCAGCTACACCGAGGCCCTGCAACGGGCGTTCAAGGTGTTCGCCTACCCGGCGCTGCTCAACGCCATGCGCTGCCGGGCCATGGCCGCCCCCTTCAACTGGTGCCAAGCGGTGGAACCCTACGCCGAACTCTACGAACAACTGGTGGCCAAGGCCCAGGGCCATGTGGGCCGGCCTTGAACGGCCCTACGCAATAGCCCCTGCCCTTTGAGCGGAGAGTTTCGATGAGTGATGCGCAACTGGAAATCCTGGCCAGCCGTGCCGGCCTGGCCGTGGATTGGATCGATGCCAGCGGCCAGCCGCGCAAGGTCGCCGCTGCCGCCCTGCGCGCGATCCTGAACGGCCTCGGCTACCCAGCCTCCAGCGCCCAGGAAATCGACGCCAGCCTGCTGGCCCTGCAACAGGCCCAGGACAGCCGGCAACTGCCGCCGTTGCTAACGGTCGACCAGGGCCGCGGCCTGAACCTGGCCGCTTATTTCGCGCCCCACAGTGCCTGCGAAATCCATCTCGAAGACGGCGCTACCTTGGCCCTCGACCTGGATGCCGACGCCGTGCTGCCCGGCCTGCTGCCCGTGGGCTACCAAGAGGTGCGCATCGCCGGGCAACGCTTCACCCTGGCCGTCGCGCCCCTGCACTGCTACAGCCTGGGCGATGCCCTGGCCAGCCAAACACCGCGCGCCTGGGGCCTGAGCGTGCAGCTCTATGGCCTGCGCCGGGCCGGTGATGGCGGTTTCGGCGACACCCAAGCCCTGGAAACCCTGGCCCGGGCTGCCGCCGAACGGGGCGCCGACGCCTTGGCTATCAGCCCATTGCACGCGATGTTCGCCTGCGACCCGCAACGCTACAGCCCCTATTCGCCCTCCAGCCGTTTGTTCCTCAACAGCCTGTACGCCGCCCCCGGCACGGTGTTGGGCGAGCACGCCTTGCGTAGCGCTATCGAGGCCACAGGCCTTGGCGAGGAACTGCAACGCCTGGAGCACCTGCCGCTGATCGACTGGCCCGCCGCCGCCCAGGCCAAGCAGCACGTGTTGCGCGCCCTGTATGACGGCTTCTGCCACGGTGAACACCCGCTGCACGAAGATTTCATCCACTTCCGCCATCGCGGCGGCGAGGCCCTGGAACATCACTGCCGCTTCGAGGCCCTGCAAGCCGATTGCGCGGCCCGCGGCGAGCCCACTGACTGGCGCCTGTGGCCCGCGCGCTGGCGTGACCCGCGCAGCTGCGCCATCGCCGAATTCGCCGAAAGCAACGCCGCCCTGATTGGTTTTTTCGCCTTCTGCCAATGGCTGATAAGCCGCAGCCTGGAACGTGCGCAAACCGCCGCCCGCAGCAGTGGCATGGCCGTGGGCCTGATCGCCGACCTCGCCGTGGGCGCCGATGGCGGCGGCAGCCAGGCCTGGAGTCGCCAGGACGAACTGCTCGCCGCCCTCACCGTCGGTGCGCCGCCAGACCTGCTCAACCGCCAGGGCCAGGGCTGGGGCATTTCCGCATTCAGCCCCGAAGGCCTGGTGCGCCATGGTTTTCGTGCCTTTATCGAAATGCTGCGGGCCAACTTTGCCTACGCCGGGGGCCTGCGCATCGACCATGTGCTGGGCTTGCGCCGCTTGTGGGTGATCCCCGAAGGCGCCGCGCCCAGCGAGGGCGCCTACCTGTATTACCCGGTGGATGACCTGCTGCGCCTGTTGGCTCTGGAATCGGTGCGCCACCAGGCCATCGTCCTGGGCGAAGACCTGGGCACCGTGCCCGAAGGCTTTGCCGACAAACTCGCCAGCCACTCGATCCTGGGCATGCGGGTGTTGCTGTTCGAGCAGGACAACAGCCATTTCAAGCCCATTCTCGACTGGCCCGACAACGCCCTGGCCACCACCAGCACCCACGACCTGCCCACCCTTAACGGCTGGTGGCACGGGCGCGATATCGATTGGAACCAACACCTGGGCTTTGTCGATGAGGACGGCGCCGCCCACTGGCGCCAGCACCGCCAACGCGAGCGTGCCGGGTTACGCCAGGCCCTGGCCGCCGACCCGCAGAACTTTTGCGAAGAGGCCCGCGAGACCGACCAAGTGCTGGACGCCGCCGTGCGTTTCCTTGGCCACACCCGCGCGCCGCTGGTGCTGCTGCCGCTGGACGATGCCCTGGGCATTGAAGAGCAGGCCAACCTGCCCGGCACCACCGACAGCCACCCCAACTGGCGCCGCCGCCTGCACGGCGAAAGCCCGGCCTTGCTCGATGAGCCGGCCACGGCGCGGCGCCTGGAAATGCTCGCCTGCGCCCGGCGCCAGGCGTTCGAGCGCGACCAATGATCGGCCCCGCATCCGCAGGGCCGGCACCGTTGTTTCACGTCACCTGAGTTGAACGTAAGGAGCATAGCCATGAGCACCGATGACAAACGCATCCGTGAGTTCGCCTACCAGATCTGGGAATCGGAAGGCAAACCCGAAGGCCAGGATTCACGCCACTGGGAAATGGCCCGCAAACTGGCCGAAGCCGAGGCCTTGAGCCCCACCAAGCCGCCCAAGGCCAGCGCCAAGCCCAAGCCTGCGGCCAAACCCGCTGCCGTGGCCGACAAGCCGCAGGCGGCGAAAAAACCGCGCGCACCGCGCAAGCCGCCTTTGGCCTGAACCCACCCCCGCAGCGCCGGGCCCATGCCCGCGCTGACCGGCATTCGTCGTACCCCGCGCAGGAGTCTTTATGAGCACGCCAGGCCCACACACGTCCGTCATTCGCGAAGGTTTGCCATTTCCACTGGGCGCCAGTTGGGATGGCCAGGGCATTAATTTCGCGCTGTTCTCGGCCAACGCCACCAAGGTCGAACTGTGCCTGTTCGACGCCACCGGCGAGGTGGAACTGCAACGCATCGAGCTGCCCGAGTACACCGACGAAATCTTCCACGGCTACCTGCCCGATGCAGGCCCCGGCTTGATTTACGGCTATCGCGTGCACGGCCCTTACGAGCCGCAGAACGGCCACCGCTTCAACCCCAACAAATTGCTGATCGACCCCTACGCCAAGCAACTGGTGGGCGAACTGAAATGGTCCGAGGCGCTGTTCGGCTACACCATCGGCCACCCCGATGCCGACCTCAGTTTCGACGAGCGCGACAGCGCGCCGTTCGTGCCCAAGTGCAAGGTCATCGATGAGGCCCACGACTGGGGTGGCGACCAACCGGTCAAGGTGCCGTGGGACAAGACCCTGGTCTACGAGACCCACGTGCGCGGCATCAGCATGCGCCACCCGGCCGTGGCCAAGAACGTGCGTGGCACCTTTGCCGGGCTCATGACCGACGAAGTGGTGCAGCACATCCGCGAGCTGGGCGTGTCGTCGGTGGAACTGCTGCCGATCCACGCCTTCGTCAACGACCAGCACCTGCTGCAAAAAGGCATGACCAACTACTGGGGCTACAACAGCATTGCGTTTTTCGCCCCCGACCCGCGCTACCTGGCCAGCGGCAAAATCGACGAGTTCAAGGACATGGTCGCGCGCCTGCACCAGGATGGCCTGGAAGTGCTGCTGGACGTGGTCTACAACCACACCGCCGAAGGCAACGAGCAAGGCCCCACCCTGTCCATGCGCGGCATCGACAACGTCTCCTATTACCGCCTGATGCCCGACGACAAGCGCTTCTACATCAACGACTCGGGCACCGGCAACACCCTGGACCTGAGCCACCCGTGCGTGCTGCAACTGGTCACCGATTCGCTGCGTTACTGGGCGGTGAAAATGCACGTGGACGGGTTCCGCTTTGACCTGGCCACCATCCTGGGCCGCTATCACGATGGCTTCAACGAACGCCACAGCTTTCTCGTCGCCTGCCGCCAAGACCCGGTGCTGTGCCAGGTAAAAATGATCGCCGAACCCTGGGACTGCGGCCCCGGCGGCTATCAGGTAGGCGGCTTCCCGCCGGGCTGGGTGGAATGGAACGATCGCTTTCGCGACACCGTGCGCGCCTTCTGGAAAGGTGACGACGGTCAATTGGCCGACTTTGCCGCGCGCATGACCGCCTCGGGTGACCTGTTCAACCAACGCGGACGCCGGCCCTATGCCTCGCTGAACTTCATCACCGCCCATGACGGCTTCACCCTGCACGACCTGGTGTCGTACAACGACAAGCACAACGAGGCCAACGACGAAGACAACCAGGATGGCAGCAACAACAACCTGTCTTGGAACCACGGCGCCGAAGGCCCTACCGACGACCCCGAGATCAATGCCCTGCGCGCGCGGCAGATGCGCAACTTCTTCGCCACCCTGCTGCTGGCCCAAGGCACGCCAATGCTGGTGGCCGGCGATGAGTTCGCCCGCACCCAACACGGCAACAACAACGCCTACTGCCAGGACAGCGAAATCGGCTGGGTCAACTGGGAACTGGACGAAGGCGGCCAGGCCCTGCTGGGCTTCGTCAAGCGCTTGATAAAACTGCGCTTGGCCTACCCTATCCTGCGCCGCCAACGCTTTTTGGTCGGCCACTACGACGAAGAACTGGGGGTCAAGGACGTCACCTGGCTCGACCCCGCGGGCAACGAAATGAACACCGAGCAGTGGGAGGACGGCAATGGCCGCTGCCTGGGCATGCTGCTCGACGGCCGCGCCCAGGAAACCGGCATCCACCGCCCCGGCGCCGACGCCACCTTGCTGCTGGTGGTCAACGCCCACCACGACAGCATCGAGTTCCTTCTCCCGGCCGTGCCCGAAGGTGCAGGCTGGACCTGCCTGCTCGACACCCACCAACCCGATGCCGACGACCAGCCACGCTTCGAGTTCGATCAGCGGTACACCGTGACCGGGCGGTCACTGTTGTTATTCGAGCTACAGCGGGGGGCAACCGATTAGCGGCCAGGAAGAAACCGCCAACATGAACAATACTCATCGCGCCGCGCTCCAGGATCCGGAGCGCGGGTTGTCCTCCTTTTGAAGCCAGGTACGGCATCGCCCACCGTTAGCGAACGCTGCACAACAAGGATGTGTCTTGATGAAAACCCTACTAGCACCCTGTACGCGGTTGCCCGCCCAGGTCTGGAACAGTGCGCCGCAACTGCAGCATGTCCCACTCATCAGCCCCGCCAGCCTGCTGCCCCCCGGCGCCCGCGTCGTGCTTATCGCCCCCCACCCCGGCGATGAAGTGGTGATGTGCGGCGGCCTTTTGCAACTGCTCGACAAGCTCGGCCACCCCTTGCAATTGCTCTCGATCACCGACGGCAGCGCCAGCCACCCCGGCTCGCGGCGCTGGTCGGCGCAGCGCCTGAGCGTGTTCCGCCCCCAAGAAAGCGTCGAAGCCCTGCGCCGCCTCGGCCTCCCCCTGCATCACCTGCAATGGATTCGCGGCGGCTTCCCCGACAGTGCCCTGGACGAATACGAAACCGAACTGACCCAATTCATCGCCCGCTACCTGCGCCCCGGCGATGTGTTGTTCAGCACCTGGCGCAACGATGGCAATGTCGACCATGACGCCGTGGGTCGCGCCAGCCTGCTGGCCGCAGCCCAGTGCCAGGTGCCGGTGTATGAACTGGCCGTGCGCGCCTGGCATTGGCCAGCCGGCGAACAGGCGCGCCTGCCCTGGCACCGCGCCCGAAAAATTCGCCTCGACACCTGGGCCGCCGCGCGCAAAAGCCACGCCACCCACGCCTACGCCAGCCAACTGCAAGGCGAACCGGCCCTGGGCATCAAACCCTCCCTGCCACGGGCCATCCTTGAACGCATGCGCCAGCCTTACGAGATTGTTTTCGTCTAGACCGGCGCTGTAGGAGCGGGCTTGTGTGGGAACGGGTTCACCCGCAATCAGGCCGCAACAGCCGTTCTATCGCTATTGGCTGTCAGGCCACCATCGCGGGCCAGCCCGCTTCCACAGGGTGGGGCAAGGACCGATACCGTTCATCGCTACTGTCAGATCTGACAGTAGCCAGGCCGCAGGCTGCGGGTATGTGATGGCTTCACCCGCGCATCGAGCCTGAGA
>NZ_FYEE01000003.1:0-60452 GCF_900187645.1 Pseudomonas sp. Irchel 3E20
CATCCCGAACTCAGCAGTGAAACGATGCATCGCCGATGGTAGTGTGGGGTTTCCCCATGTGAGAGTAGGTCATCGTCAAGATTAAATTCCGAAACCCCATTTGCGAAAGCAGATGGGGTTTTGTTTTTGCGCGATGGAAAAGTGCTCATTGTTATGGCGATCTATTGCGGACAATTTTGCACAGTTATTTTCAAGACAGAGCACTAGAATAGCTCCCCTCTTTTTCCTTCCGAGACCAGAGTCTTTTATGTCTGATCCAGTTGACGCCCAGCAGGTATCAGACTTACCGCTGGATGACCTGGTGGCCTGCCATGAATGCGACCTGCTGATGCGCAAACCGCACCTAGCCCATGGCGAGAAAGCGCAGTGCCCGCGTTGTGGCTATGAGTTGTACGCCCACCGGCACAATGTCGTCGAACGCAGCCTGGCTCTGGTCATTGCGGCGTTGTTGCTGTACATCCCGGCGAACTTTCTGCCCATCATGCAGCTCAATCTGTTGGGGCAATCGTCTGAAGATACCGTGTGGTCTGGCGTGCTCGGTTTGTTCAACACCGGCATGCAAGGCGTCGCAGTCGTGGTGTTTTTGTGCAGCATGGGCATTCCGCTACTCAAGCTGCTGTGCCAGTTGGCGGTGTTGCTGAGTATCCGCTGGAACGTCGGCCGCAGTTACGGCCTATTGCTCTACCGCTTTTATCACCATATGCGCGATTGGGGGATGCTCGAGGTCTACCTGATGGGCGTACTGGTGGCCATCGTCAAGTTGGCGGATATGGCGGCCATCACCGTTGGCCTTGGGTTGGTGTGTTTTATCAGCTTGTTGCTGGTTCAAGTACGGTTGGAAATGGTGATGTCGCCGCACCAGATCTGGCAGGCGTTGTCGGGGGAGGATATTCATGCGGGCGATTGATGCAGGCATTCTGATTTGTATGGAATGCCACGAGTTGAACCGGCAGGTGCCGGACACCGACGAGCAAACCTGCACCCGCTGCGGTGCGCTGGTTCACGCACGCCGCCCCAACAGCCTGATGCGCACCTGGGCCTTATTGGTGACGGCCGCCATCCTCTACATCCCGGCTAACTTGCTGCCCATTATGACGGTCAGCTCATTGGGCAAGGGCGAACCGAGCACCATCATGTCCGGGGTGATCCAATTGGTTCAGCACGGCATGTTGCCCATCGCGGCCGTGGTATTTATCGCCAGTATCCTGGTGCCCACATTTAAGTTGGTGGGCATCGCCCTGTTGTTGTTCTCGGTGCAACGGCACCAGCCGCTTTCGGCTCGCCAGCGCATCATCATGTACCGCTTCATCGAGTTCATCGGCCGCTGGTCGATGCTCGATATCTTTGTGATCGCCATCTTGGTGGCGTTGGTGAACTTTGGCCGGCTGGCCAGCATTGAGGCCAATCTCGGTGCGGCGGCTTTTTCCAGTGTGGTGATTTTGACGATGCTTGCCGCAGTAACTTTCGATCCCCGACTGATTTGGGATAACACGGAGTCGGACGACGACCATGACTGATTTGCCTACCGCTAAAACCCGCCCCGCGTCCAATTGGTCGGCCATTTGGGTGCTGCCCCTGATCGCCCTGGTGATCGGTGGCTGGCTGGGTTGGCGTGCCTACAACGACACCGGTATTTCGATCCAGGTCCGCTTTGAAAGCGGCGAGGGCATTCAAGTTAACAAGACGGAAGTGGTCTACAAAGGCATGTCTGTGGGTAAGGTCAAGACCCTCGCCCTGGACGATCAGGGCAAGAGCAAAGGGGTGATCGCTACCGTTGAGATGAACAAGGACGTCGAACAATACCTGCGCACCGGTACCCGTTTCTGGCTGGTCAAACCGAGCGTGTCGCTGGCCGGTATCACCGGTCTGGAAACCTTGGTCTCGGGCAACTACATCGCGGTCAGCCCCGGTGAAGGCGAGTCGACGCGCAAGTTCAAGGCCCTGGGCGAAGAGCCGCCGCTATCCGATTCCAAGCCCGGGCTGCACCTGACCGTCAAGGCCGAACGCCTGGGCTCGCTCAATCGCGGCAGCCCGGTGTTCTATAAGCAGATCCAGGTCGGCGAGGTGAAAAGCTACCTACTCTCGGAGGATCAGAATACTGTCGAGGTCAAGGTCTACATTGAACCGACCTACGCCAAACTGGTGCGCAAACACACGCGTTTCTGGAATGCCAGTGGCATCAGCATCGACGCCAACCTGTCTGGGGTGAAGGTGCGCAGTGAGTCGTTGTCGAGCATCGTTGCCGGCGGCATTGCCTTCGCCACGCCGGAGAACCGCAAGGACAGCCCGCCGACCGACCCGAGCCTGCCGTTCCGTCTGTATGAAGACTTCGACGCAGCCGCCGCGGGTATCCGCGTGAAGGTCAAACTCAGCGATTTCGAGGGCCTGCAGGCCGGGCGCACGCCGGTCATGTACAAGGGTATCCAGGTCGGCAGCCTCAAGGCCCTCAAGGTTGACCCGGACCTGTCCAGCGCCAGCGCCGACCTGACCCTCGACCCGCTCGCCGAAGACTACCTGGTGGACGGCACCCAGTTCTGGGTGGTCAAACCTTCCATCTCCCTGGCCGGCATCACGGGTTTGGAAGCCCTGGTCAAAGGCAACTACATCGCCATTCGCCCGGGTGACAAGGGCGCCGCGCCACAACGCGAGTTCGAGGCGCGGGCCAAGGCGCCGCCCCTGGACCTGCGTGCCCCCGGCCTGCACCTGGTGCTGTTCACCGACAGCCTCGGCTCCTTGGAGGTCGGCAGCCCGATTCTGTACAAGCAGGTCAAGGTCGGTTCGGTGCAGAGCTACCAGTTCTCCCGCACCCGCAAGCAACTGATTATCGGCGTGCACATCGAGAAAGAGTACGAAGGCCTGGTCAACGGCTCGACCCGGTTCTGGAATGCCAGTGGCATCACCCTTTCCGGCGGCCTGACTGCCGGTATCCAGGTCAAGAGTGAATCGCTGCAAAGCCTGATGGCCGGTGGCATTGCCTTCGAGACCCCAGAGGCCAAGGTGCCGCTGACCAAGCGCATCCCGCGTTTCCGCCTTTACGCCAACCACGAAGAGGCCATGCAGAAGGGCACTGTGGTCACCATCCGGGTCGAGCGCGCCGATGGCTTGAGCAGCGGCACACCGATCCGCTTTAAGGGCCTGGATGTGGGCAAGGTCGAAGACGTTGATTTGAGCGACGACCTGCAATCGGTGCTGCTCACCGCGCGCATCACCGAAGTACCGGAACGCATCGCCCGGGTCGGCAGCCAGTTCTGGGTGGTCAAGCCCGAGCTGGGCCTGATGAAGACCGCGAACCTGGAAACCCTGGTCACTGGGCGCTACCTGGAGGTGCAACCGGCAGTCAAAGACCTCGGGCCACAGAAAGCTTTCGTTGCCTTAGTCCAGCCGCCGCAGGTCGCCGTTGCCGAGCCAGGCCTGAGCCTGGTGCTGAGCGCGGCGCGGCGTGGCTCGCTCAAGGTGGGTGTGCCGGTCACTTACCGTGAGATCACGGTGGGCAAGGTCACGGGGTACGAGTTGGGCCAGACCGCTGATCGGGTGTTGATCCACATCCTGATCGAGCCCAAGTACGCGCCACTGGTGCGTGGCGGTAGCCGGTTTTGGAACAGCAGTGGCGTTGGCGTGGACTTCAGCCTGTTCAAGGGGGCGACGGTGCGCACCGAGTCCCTGGAAACCCTGATCCAGGGTGGCATTGCTTTCGCCACCCCGGACGGCGAGCGCATGGGCAACCCAGCGCTGGCCCAGCAGACATTCCCGTTGTTCGACAAGTTCGAGGACGAGTGGCTGCTGTGGGCGCCGAAAATTGCGCTGGGTAAATAAAGGAACCGCGTTATCGTTCATCGCGGGCGGGCCCGCTCCCACGCTTGAATGTATTTGCAGGCCAAATGTGGGAGCGGGCCTGCCCGCGATGGCGCCCTCACACACGCGAACCCACAAAAAAGCCGCGATCCCAATGGGTCGCGGCTTTTCGCGTTTCAGCGTGGTCGATCAGACCTCGTCCAACTCCGGCGCCAGCGCCTCGACAGGCTGCAACGCCTTTACCTCGTCATGGCGGCGAATGAACTTCCAGTCCGACTCGTCGATGTAGATGCCATTGGGCCCGCTGCCGCCTTCCAGGTCGATGGCCACGTGGGCGCAGACCTGCGGCTTGACGCTGGCCAGGATCGGCACGAAGCCCAGTTGCAGACTGGTTTCCAGTAGCGCGGCCTGGTTCTTCTCGTCGATGTCCGCCGCTTCGTCCAGGTAGTACGGCAAGCGCACGCGCCCGGCCTGGTCGCGGTCCATCAAGTGCAGCAACAGGTACATGTTGGTCAGCGCTTTGATGGTCATGGTGGTGCCGTTGGACGCCGCGCCGTCGATGTCGGTGTGGATCACCGGTTGGCCGTTGATCTTGGTGATCTCGAACGCCAGCTCGAACAAATCCTTTAGCCCCAACTGGTTGTGGTTCGCCGCCACCAGGCGCGCCAGGTATTCCTTAGCCTCTTCGTTCTTGCTGTCCTGGTCGGCGCTTTGGCTGAGGTCGAACACCGAAAGCGTCTCGCCTTCCTCGTACTGGCCGGCGCTGTGGATGATCTGGTCGATGTGCTTGAGGGCTTCCTTGTTCGGCGCCAGCACGATGCGAAAGCTTTGCAGGTTGGATACCTGGCGTTTGTTGATCTCGCGGTTGAACAGCGCCAACTGGTGTTCGAGGCTGTCGTAGTCGCTGCGGATGTTGCGCAGGGTCCGGGCGATGTCCGTGACCGCCGCGCGGCGCGCCTTGCCCAGGGTCAGGGCTTCGTCGGTGCGGTGCGCGTAGGCGTTGATGAGCAGTTGCAGGCGCCGCTCCATGTCGTCTTCGCTGTCGAACTTGGCCACGCCCTTGAGGCGCACCTGGGCATACAGCGCCTCGATCTGGCCATCGGCGCGCAGCAGGCCTTGCCAACTGTCTTGATAGTCATTGAGCAACGGCAGCAGGTTGTCCATGGAGTCGTCCACCGGGTCCATGAACGGCGTGCCGAACGGCAGGTCGGCGGGCAGCAACTGGCGGCGGCGCAAAGCGTCGTCGAGGGTGCGCTGCTTGGCTTCCATGTCGCCGATCTGGCGGCCGACCAGTTGCAGCTTGGCCGACAGTTGCTGGACCCGCTCGGTGAAGGCGTCGCTGGAACGCTTCAACTCGTCCTGGGCGGCTTCCATCTGCGCGAGGTTTTCCAGTTTCTCGTCTTCTTCAGCGCTCAAGGTCTGGGCGCGGCGGAAGTCTTCCAAGGCTTTTTGCGCGTCCAGCACCTGCTGGTACAGGGCCTCGGTCTGGGTCTTGCTCGCGGCGCGGTCGGCGGCCACGGCGGCTTGGGTCTTGAGCTGCTTGAGTTCTTTGTCCAGGCGATCCTTCTGGTCGCGCAGCGCGGCGCGGTCGGCCAGGGCTTGCAGGGCCGGCGGCTCGATGTGCGTCAAGTCGATGGCTAACCCTGGCACCTCAAAGCGTTCGCCCTTGAAGCCGTCGAGGATCACTTCCAGGGATTTGACCCACTGGCCGTCCTCGTCCAGGGCAATGCCGTGCTCGCCCAGGGGCAGGCTGAACAGTGCGCTGTTGAACAGGCGCATCAGGCGTTCCACGTCCTGCTGGGAGAACTCTTCACGCAGGCGCGCATAGCTGTTGTTATCGGCGTGGTCGAGTTGCTGCTTGACCGACTTGAGGCGTTTTTCCAGGTCCCGCAGGCGTTCTTCGAGGTCTTCGGCGCTGAACTGGCGCGACTGCGCCAGGGCACCAGCCAATTCGTCGTGGGCGTCCTTGGCGGCCAGCAGTTGCTGCTCCAGCACTTTCACGTCGTCCACCAGGGCGAAGCGATGCTTGAGCACCGCCAGTTCGCCGAGCCAGCGCTGGATGCCGCTGATTTCCCGCTCCAGGCGCATCAGCTCTTGGGTGCCGCCGCGCTGGTCGTTTTGCAGGGCGTCTTGCTCGTTGCGGTAATGCTCGGACTGGATCAGCAGCTCTTCCTTGCGTGCACCGGCGTAGTCCGACCAGGTGCCCAGCAGGGAGTCGAGCAGCGGTGACAGGCGATGCAACTTGCCACGCAGCACATCGCGCTGCCTGACCCCGGCGGCCAGCGCCTCGACCAGTGGCCCGGCGGCGACCATCGAGTTGTAGTCCTGCTCCATGCGCCGCACGTCGCGGAACGCCTCTTCGCAGGCGGCGATGTAGTCGACGCTGCCGGAGCGCAGGCTGTGCTCGAAGGCATCGAGGAACAATTGCTTGAGCTTGGCCGCGGTGATTTCGCGCATGTGCAGCAGGTTGATGAACAGGGCGCGGAAGGTTTTCAGGCTCTGTTCGCTGGTCGAGCGCAGCGGGATCAGCGTCAGGTCCAGGGGAATGGAGGTGTGGCCGCCCACCAACAGGCGTCGCAGCTCGTCGGGCTTGAGGTCATAGGCCTTGATGCCCAGGCGTTCGAGGTTGTTGAACAGCTCTTTGTGGCGCAGGCAGGTGTCGTCTTTCTGGTAATGGGCCAGGTCGAGCTTGCCGGCATAGGCGAAGAACTGGTGGCCGAAACCGCCGCCCGGGCCGCGTCCGACCACGCCAATGACGTGAGGGCCGTGGGGCAGGGCAACTTCGACGAGGATGTAGCTGGTGTCGGAGGCGAAGTAGAAGCGCCGCGATTGCTCCAGGCTGTACTTGCCGAAGCTCATGTCCGACATGCGCGCCAGGATCGGGAACTGCAAGGCGTTGATCGAGGCGGACTTGCCCAGGTTGTTCGCACCGTAGACCGACAGCGGCTCTTCCAGGGGGAACAGGCCCAGGCTGTAGCCGGCGGTGTTCAACAGGGCAAAGCGGCGGATGCCGTAGCGTTCCTGGCTCATGCTTCATTCTCCTGTTCTTCGGCAATGGCGCGGGCCAGGGCGTCTTCTTCGCTTTCGTCCGCGGCGCCGAACGGGCTGAGGTCGAGGGGGTCGTCGGTGTGCAGCAGGTGTTCGTCGCTGTCGTCATCGACCAGCACCGGCGCCGGCAACGGCAGCACGCTGTGCAGGCTGGCGGCCAGGTCGCGGTCTTGTTGCACCGACAGGCACACGTCGAGGAAGCGGTGCATCGGCGGCAGGAAGCGGTAGACGCCATTCTCTTCGCCGGCAAAGCCCAGTTGGGTCATGCGCCGCATGATTTTTTCTTCCAGCTCTTCCTGGGTCTGCACTTCGGCCTGGATAAACAGGTCGCGGTACTTGTCCAGCAGCGAGGGCAACTCGTCGCGGCCCAGGCTGCCGCCATCGAGCACGGCCACCGGGTCGCGGCCCTGGTCGGCCAGGTGCTCGACGAGGATGAAGGTGAACAGCGCCAGGCGCTGCGCGGTTTTGTTCACCGCCGCGGCGGCCAGTTCCGGGACGAAGTAGTAGAAGCCGCGGGTGTCGCACACCAGCTCAAAGCCCAGGGCCTTGAACAGGGTGCGGTACTGGTCCTGGCAATTGGACAGTTGGGCATACAGCTCCGGGTCGCGGCGGCTGACGTGGTAGCCCTTGAACAACTCGCGAAAGATCGGCGCCAGTTGGGACAGTTCGGAAAGATCAAGATGCATGAGGAGTGCTCGCAGAATGCTCGGGCGTATCGTCGCTGGCCGAGAGCAGGGCGAAGGAGCGCAGGCTGACCTGGTGCTCGTGGGTGTGGTAGTCGCGGCGCTCCAGGCGCTCGCGTTTGAAGCGTTTTTCCCGCGACAGGCGCGAGAACCAGTAGAGCAATTCGTCGGTGGCGCCGTCGGGCTCCTGTTCCAGCAGCCAACTCATCAGGTCCGGCATCGGCAGGGCGCCTTCGCAGCGCTCGAGCATCTCGCGCACGGTGCGCGGTGCCCGTGGGGCCTCGCCCTTGTGGGTCTTGTGGGCCTTGGGGAAGCGTGCCGGCTTGGGCTCGAAACGGGCCAGGGCATAGACGTAGGCTTCGACCTGGCCGGAACTGCCGAGGAAGGTGCTCTGCGGGCGGGTGAACAGCGGCAGGGCGGCCTGGGGCACGGCGTCGATGCCTTTGCGCCGGATCGCCGCCAGCGCTAGCGCCGCGCCGCGGGTCACGGCGTTGTGCCGGCGCGCTTCTTCGCGCAGGGGCAACAGCAGCTCGCGGGCGTGGCGCAGGGTCAGTTGGGCGCTGGTTTGCATTTCCAAGATGCGCGCGTGGGTGCGCAGCAGCATGTCGTCGTCCACCAGGTGGCCCAGGCGCTGTTGCTCGCTGAGCATCTTGAGCAGCACGTTTTCGACTTTGCGCACGCCTTGCTCGAAGGCGCCGTCGGCGTTGACCAATTGGATCATCGGCTCGACGTACTCGTCCCAGGTCGCCAGCACTTCGGCGTAGCGCTGGCGCAGGGGGATCTGCCGGTCGCTGGTCTTGGCCCGCTCGGCCACGGCCACCAGGGCCTGCTCGTCGTTGGCGAGCTTTTTCAGCACATCGCGCACGCGCATGTCCAGCAGGCGCAACTGGCGCGCCAGGTCATTGCCGTCGCGGATGTCGAAAGCATCCTGGATGTACCCGGCCAGGCGTTCGAGGTGGCGCAGGTAGGCTTCGATTTCCAGGCACAGGCCCAGGCGATGCTCGCGGCGCAGGTAGGCGAGGAAGTCGTGGATCTGGGCGTTGAGCTCGAAGCGGTTCGGGCTCTTGGCCACGGGCACCAGGATGTCCAGGCGGATCCACACGTCCAACAGGCTGGTGATGTCCTGCGGCGTGCTGTCCAGTTGCTGGGCGGCCAACTGTGAACGCAATTCGTTGAGGCTCAGGGTGCCCTGGTCGAAGTGCTCGCACAGCGGCTCCAGGAGGGCCCAGTGTTCAGCGAGGGCGCGCAAGACGCGCTTGGGTTCGATCATCAAAATGGCCGGCTGGTTAGCGATTAAAAGCGGCGATTGTACTGCATCGCACGGGTCCGCAAGCGCCGCGGGTCAATCGCTGAGACGAGTAGCCGCTTTTGTGGCGATCAACTGCGGGCGATCTTGGGCGAAGGGCGGTAGAATCCCCGCACTTTCCGTTATCCAAAAGTGGCCGAGCTTTGCTTATCGAGTCCCGTCGCCGCGCTTACCTAAGCGCCATGCAGGTGGTCAATTGGCTACCGCGCACCGAATTGCCCTTTGCCGCGCCGTCGCGGCCAGAGCTGCTGGCGATGCCCGAACTGCTGGGCGAAGAAGCCGCGCCCGACGTGCCGAACCTGATCGAAACCCCCACGCCCACGCCACCGAGCGAGCGCCCCCGGGTCGAAGTGCCCCGGCCTGTGCCTGCGGTGGCACGCCCGGCGAGCAAAGCGGTGGAGGAGGCCAAGCCCGCCGCCCCGGCCCGCGCACCCCAGGTGCCACCGCCGCGCTTTGCCCTGCAATTGCTGCGCGCTGGGCGTTGCCTGCTGCTGGTGGAACTGCCCACCGGCGAGCCCTTCCAGAGCCGCGACCCGGCTTACCTGCTGCTCAAAGACATGCTGCGCGCCGCCGGCCTGCCGGACAGCCCGCAGATCGTCGGCGAGCCGGTGCGCTGGCCGCTGTTGGTGCGCGGCACCATGGACCAGGGCCCGGAGGCGGCACGGGACTTCGTCCAGGGCTTCGTCGCCGCGCGCCTGGAAGAAGAGGCCTGTGCTTGCCTATGGCTGATCGGCCTGCCGGCGGTGCGTTTTGCCGGCGAGGCCGATGCGCAGTCGTACCACCGCGAACTTGAGATCGAAGGCCTGGGCGTTGCCTGGGCCTTGCCCGGCCTTGAACTGTTAATGGAAGAGCCACAGCGTAAGGCTGATGTCTGGCAAGCGATGCGCCGGCTGATGGCGCGCTGGAAACCCACCGATGAGTGACGCTGTAACCTTCCGCCCGATGACCGAGGCGGACCTGGACGCTGTACTGAAGATCGAATACGCCGCCTTCAGCCACCCCTGGACCCGGGGGATCTTCCTCGACGGCCTGGGCAAGTACCACATCTGGCTGATGTTCGAGGGCCAGCAGCAGGTCGGCCACGGGGTGGTGCAGATCATCCTCGACGAGGCGCACCTGCTCAACATCACCGTCAAACCGGAAAACCAGGGCCGTGGCCTGGGCCTGGCGCTGCTGGAACACCTGATGTCCATCGCCTACAAGGCCAAGGCGCGCGAGTGCTTCCTGGAACTGCGCGACAGCAACCGCGCGGCGTTTCGCCTCTATGAGCGCTACGGCTTCAACGAAATCGGCCGCCGCCGCGACTACTACCCGGCCGTGGGCGGGCGCGAGGATGCGGTGGTGATGGCTTGTACCTTGGTTGACTGACTGAAAGTATCGCGAGCAGGGGCTTTGTGGCCGGCTCAACAACCTTCTGTGAGAGGGTTTGTTGTGGGAGCGGGCAAGCCTGCTCCCACAAGGGTTTTCCACAAGACTCTGCGCTTTGGTGGGTGCGGGCCGGGCAGCGCTCCGCTCGCCCGCGATGGCGTCAGCCCAGGTACCGCTTGGCTAGCGGTTGCCATCCACCGGTTCGCGCTCGGCCAGTTCGGCTTCGTCCCAGCCATTGCCGCCGCCGATGTCGTCTTCGTCCACTATGCTCAGGTCCCAATCGGCGGGGTTGTCTTCGCCGGCTTCCTGGGCGTCGCGGGCGCCGTCTTCGAGGATCAGGGTTTCTCTGCTGAGGTCGTCGTCGGTCAGTTCGTGGTCGGGCGTGGTAGCACCGGTCATTCCGGCTTCATGATGCCGCGGTGGTGGGGCGTCACGCTGGCGTTCGCTTTCGGGGGTGAGTTCATTGAGGTGTTCGCCGCTGTCGTCCCGGTCGAAGTCCAGTTCGTTCATCGAGCCCATGCGATCCTCGTTGTCATCGATGGGTTCGGGCTGCGGCGCGCCGTAGGGGCGTCGTGATTCGGTCATGGCAATTGCTCCCAGGGTGTGTACGGTGGACAGGCACACCCCCCGAAGATTCAGAGATTTTCCAGGCGTGCGACGATCTGCCTGGCCAACGTGACGCCGAACGGCGCTCGTCTGTCAAAGCTGCGCATCATTCTTGAGGCTTCACAGCATGAACGAACTACAAGACCTGATTGATAACAACGAGCGCTGGGCCGACGCGATCACCCAGGAAGACCCGGATTTCTTCGCCAAACTGGCCCGCCAGCAAACCCCCGAGTACCTGTGGATCGGCTGTTCCGACGCACGGGTGCCGGCCAACGAGATCGTCGGCATGCTGCCGGGCGATCTGTTCGTACACCGCAACGTGGCCAACGTGGTGTTGCACACCGACCTCAATTGCCTGTCGGTGATCCAGTACGCGGTGGACGTGCTCAAGGTCAAACACATCCTCGTCACCGGCCACTATGGCTGCGGCGGTGTGCGTGCCTCGATGCAGGATCGCCAATTGGGCCTGATCGACGGTTGGCTGCGTTCGATCCGCGACCTGTACTACGAACACCGCGAAGCGCTGGGCCAATTGCCCACCGAAGAAGAGCGGGTTGACCGCCTCTGCGAGTTGAACGTGATCCAGCAAGTGGCCAACGTCGGCCATACCAGCATCGTGCAGAACGCCTGGCATCGCGGCCAGAGCCTGTCGATCCATGGCTGCATCTACGGGATCAAGGACGGGCGCTGGAAAAGCCTGAACGCCACCATCAGCGGTTTCGAGCAATTGCCGCCGCAGTATCGGCTGCGTCCGGCGGGCGCACCGTAGGGAGCGTCAACAACGGCTCTGCCGGTACCAGTGTTGTAGGAAGAGTTGCCCCTGGGCGTTGGGGGCCTCTTCGTAACCGGTGATCCAGCCACGGCACTGGGGCGAGCCGCATTGGCAGGCGAACTGGGCCGGCAATTGCTCCTCGGTGCTGGCCAGGTCCATATACAGCAGGTCGCCCCGGGCGATGTCCTTGAGCGACCACATCCACAGCTCGCTCATGTCCAAAAACACATTGGGGTCGCAGGAGTGCGCCAGTAACCCGGTGAACCACGGGTCGTGCAGGTGCACGCCGTGCATCATCTGCCGGGTCCAGGGGCCGCGGGCCGGCACCATTACCCCGGAAAACCGGCACACGCGGCAGATATGCCGAACTGTTTGCAGGCTGCTGAGCCCCGAAATCTGCCCGCCCGTGGGCGTGCTGACGGCGAAGTCTTGCCTGGAGGGATAGCCATCGCTGACCTGCAGTTCGTCAAAAGGATAGAGGCAGTCGCGGGTGCTTTTGCCGAGCTTGTCCATTTTCATAACGGTCCTTGTTCCGGCACGGGTGCATCAATGCCATCCAGAGCGCTCCAGCCCTGGTGCAGCAGTCGGTGCTGGCCAAGCCTCGCGCAAAAAAGCACCAGGGTCTACTGTCATTTCTGACAGTAGATATCCGCTAGTTATCGCGTCAGCCATGGCTGACGCGAGGTGTTATCACAAGGCCGGGGTGACGGCTGCATCGGTGGCGGGAGCCTGGAGTTGCTGGAGTTGTACGCTGACGGCCGGGGTCGCGCACTGGGTTTGGGCGTCGGCCGGCGACAGCTTGCGGATCGAGGTATAGAACAGTTCGCAGGTCTGGGTTTTCTGGCTGTCCTGCCAGGTTTGGGTGCAGCGTTGCAGTTGCGCGGCGGGGTCGGCGCCGGGCTGGGAGCCCATCGCAGCCTGCCAGCACGCGGCACTGAGGTCCTGGCCCATGGTTTTCAGGCCCACGGCGTCGGCGCGGGCCTGGTCGCCGTCATAGTTCTCGGGGTCGGCGGCATACCAGATATAGCTGGGGTGATTGGCCCCCAGCACCGGCACCTTCACCGCGGCCACCGGGTTGATCTGCGCCAGGCCCAGCACGGTCACCGTGACCCCGTATTGCTGTTTGAGCCAATTGCGCACCGGCGCGCCAAAAGCCACCATCGGCAGGCCCGTATCCCCCTCGCCACGGCTGAGTTCGCGCACCATCGTGGCCTGATAGTCCTTGAAATAGTCGTAAATGCCCTCTAGATCCTTGCCTGCACTGGAGGGTGCGGCCACCGGGGCGATATCGACAATGGTCTGGAACGCGGGTGTTTGCTCGGCCGGGATGCCATTGGCGGTGAGCAGCGTGGCCCAGCGGTCGGTGGTGGCCGAGTCGAGATAGTCCTGGGCGCGGGTCAGGGAGTAATCGGGTGGGAAGTGCAGCAGTTCGACGCTTTTGCGTTTTTCCAGGGCCATGCCCAGGGGCAGGAAGAAATACCAGTCATAGGCCCACTTGCCCTCGGCATTCAGGCGCCGCGCCCCTTCGTAGGCCAGGTCGCCGGCCTTCAGCAGGGCCGCCAAGGGCTTGCCGTAGCTGGCGGGCACCCCGGTGATGCTGGCGTAGAGCTGCTGGTTGTCGGCGGTGACGCGCACTGTCGCCGTGTCGTAGCCGTCGCGTTTCACGCTTTGCTTGAGGTAATGCTCCACCGTTTGCGCGAGGGTCCAGTCGCGGTAGCAGATCACCGCGCAATTGTTCGGGTAGGCGAAGAGGCGGGTGACCCGCTCGGTACTGCCGAGCGCCAGTTCGGCGTCGGCCAAGGCATGGCTGCTCAAGCCCAGGGTGGCGAGGGTCAACGTCAGGGCGGCGAGTTTGTGCATGGGGGACTCCTTGTCGACATTTTGAGTGAGGGGCGGGTGTTGCGCGTGAAGAATAGGCGGGCGCTGCACGACCGGGGGCAAGATGGCCACAAATCATGGCAATATGCCGTCCGCTCATCATCGATCAAAGGACTGAACCATGGCTTTTACCGATCAAGAACGCCTTGCCCTGCTGGCCGTCAAAGGCGTTGGCCCGACGGTGGTCAGCCGTTTGGAGCAAATGGGCTTTGCCTCGTTGGGCCAGTTGGCCGAGGCCGATGCCCTGGAGATTGTCACCAATGCTTCGGCCCTGGTGGGGTCGACGTGCTGGAAGAACAGCCCCCAGGCGCGGGCGGCGATTCAAGCGGCCATTGCCATGGCCAAGGCGCGTTGAGCCGTTGAAGGGCGGCGCGGGGTTTGCGTATCAAGCGGTCTATCGCTACGTCTTGGAGCTGATCGCCAGCCACCGCCATGAGCAGCGCCTGCCCTCGCTGCGGCAACTGGCCCAGCGCCTCGGGGTGTCGGTGTCCACCACCAAATACGCCTACGCCTTGCTGGAAGACGAGGGCCGTATCCTGTCGCGGCCGCGCCTGGGTTACTTCAGCCGGCCAGCGCCACTGCCGGCCACCGGCGCCGCGCCCGCCAGCCTGCTCGACCGGGTCTACGCCAGCGCCCGGCAACCGGGCATGTTGGCGCTGTCCAGCGACAGCCCGGCGATGCTGCTGTCCCTGGAAAACCCGCTGCTGATGACCGAGCGCGAACTCACCCGCCAGTACCCGCGCCCGCCAGCGCCGCTGTACCAACCGTTTGGCGAGGCGCAGTTGCGCGCCGTAGTGGCTGCGCAGTACACCCGTTCGCCCGACCAGGCCTGGCAAACCGAGCAGGTGTATGTGGGCGCCGACCTGCACAGCGTCTTGCAGATTGCCCTGGCGGCGCTGGCGGCCAAGGGCCGCGTGGCGTTGGTGGAGTCGCCCTGTTCTTGGGCCGTGCTGCGCCAATTGCACAGCGCCGGGGTGGAGGTGGTCGAACTGCCGTTGGGCGACGATGGCCGGGTGGACCTGATGCAGGTCGAGCACCTGCTGCAACGCCGGTCCGTGGCCCTGGCGGTGTTTTCGTCCACCTTCGCCAGCCCCCACGCCAGCCTCATGCCCGCCGCCGACAAGCAGCAACTGTGCGCCTGGCTGAGCGCGCGGGGCATTTGGTTGCTGGAGAACGACAGCTACGGCCAGTTGTACTTCGGGCCACAACCGGCGCGGTTTCGCGACTTCGCCGACCCTGAGCGGTTGATGGTGTTTTCGGCCTTGGACAAAACCATCGGCGCCGAAGCCCCGTTCGGCTACCTGCTCAGCCGCCAACTCGCCCCCGCGTTGCAGCGCGAATGTCTGGCGCGGGCCTTTCGCCTGTCACCGATGCGCCAGAAAGCCATCGCCCGGCTCCTCGGCTCGCGGCGCATGGGCGCCCACCTCGCGGCACTGCGCGGGCAATTGCAGGGGCGGGCGGCACACCTGGCCCAGATGCTCAGCCAACACACCGGCGAACGCCTGCACTGGCTCGCCCCGGCCGGTGGTGCGACGCTTTGGGCTCGGGCGCGGCGCCCGGTGGACATGGCCCGGGTGTTCGAGCGCCTGTTGGCGCAGCGCATCGTCATTGCGCCGGGGGCAGTGTTCAGCCAGGCCGGGCATTGGCGCCATCACCTGCGCCTGAGTTTCACCCTGGACTGGCAGCAAGACATCGCCACGGCCCTGCAACACCTGGCCCACGCCCTGGATCAAGAAGCGCTCAACTGACCCCGTAGCAATGGCGCGGCTCGGGGAATTGGCCGCTGCGCACCTCATGGGCGAACGCTTCGCAGGCCTGGCTTATCAGCGCGCCGACGTCGGCGTATTGCTTGACGAACCGCGGCACCCGCGAGCCGCCCAGGCCCAGCAGGTCTTCGGTGACCAGCACCTGGCCGTCGCAGGCCGGGGAGGCGCCGATGCCAATCGTCGGCATCGGCGAAAACCCGCTGATGCGCCGCGCCACGCCTTCGGCCACTCCCTCCAGCAACAGGCTGAACGCCCCGGCGTCGAGGTGGGCGCGGGCGTCCTGCTCGATCAGGCTGGCGCCGCTGTCGCTCAGGCCTTGGGCCTTGAACCCGCCCATGGCGTTGACGTACTGGGGCATCAGGCCGATATGGGCCATCACCGGAATGCCGCGCTGCACCAAAAACTCCACCGTACCGGCCAGGGCCTGGCCGCCTTCGAGCTTGAGCGCGTCGCACCCGGTGCGGGCCAGCACCTGGGCGCAGTTGCGGTAGGCCTGTTGCGGCGATTCCTGGTAACTGCCGAACGGCATGTCGGCGATCACGCAGGCCTGGCGGGTGCTGGCGACCACCGCGCGGGTGTGGCCGATGATTTCTTCCAGGCTCATGTCCAGGGTGCTGGCGCGGCCGTAGCCGACCATGGCGGTGGAATCGCCGATGAGGATGAAGTCGACGAAGGGGTCGAGTAAACGGGCAAATGCACTGCTGTAGGCGGTCAGCGAGACGATTTTCTGCTGGCCTTTCATGGCCACCAACTGCGGCACGGTCAGGCGGGTGGTGCGTGAATGAGTGCTCATGGCGGCTCTCCTGCGGGGTGGGAAAGCGCCCGATTATTGGCCGCCGGCGGCGCGATTCAATGCACAGCCTGGGGCTAAAAACCGACCCAGCGCTGTGTTTGGGTTGTTTCGGCGGTTTTTTGCGTAGACCATTGGCGCCATCGTTTTGCCCCACTTGCGAGTGTATTTGCATGACCGCCACCCCTGACCCGCGCCCGGCACCGTTTTCCCGGTCCGACTACAAGACCCTGGGCTTGGCCGCCCTGGGCGGCGCGTTGGAAATCTACGATTTCATCATCTTCGTCTTTTTCGCCCTGACCCTGAGCCAGTTGTTCTTCCCCCCGGAAATGCCCGAATGGCTGCGCCTGCTGCAAAGTTTCGGGATTTTCGTCACCGGTTACCTGGCGCGGCCCCTGGGCGGCATCCTGATGGCGCACTTTGCCGACCGCTTGGGGCGCAAGAAGGTATTCAGCCTGAGCATCCTGATGATGGCGCTGCCGTGCCTGCTGATCGGCATCATGCCCACCTACGCGCAGATCGGTTACCTCGCACCGCTGCTGTTGCTGGCGCTGCGCATCCTGCAAGGGGCGGCGGTGGGCGGCGAGGTGCCCAGCGCCTGGGTGTTCGTCGCCGAGCATGCGCCCCGGGGCCATCGCGGCTATGCCCTGGGCTTCCTACAGGCCGGGCTGACTTTCGGCTACCTGATAGGCGCCCTCACGGCCACGGCCCTGGCCCAACTGTTCAGCCCGGCGGAAATCCTCGACTACGCCTGGCGCTACCCCTTCCTGCTGGGCGGTGTGTTCGGCGTGATTGGCGTGTGGCTGCGCCGCTGGCTGAGTGAAACCCCGGTGTTCATGGCCATGCAGGAACGCCGCGAAGCCGACCTCGAACTGCCCCTGCGCACCGTGCTGCGCGAGCATCGCCTGGCCATCCTGCCGGCGATGATCCTCACCTGCGTGCTGACGTCGGCGGTGGTGGTGTTCGTGGTCATTACCCCGACCATGATGCAAAAAACCTTTGCCATGAGCGCCAGCCACACCTTTGCCCTCAGCGCTTTGGGCATCGTCTTCCTGAACATCGGCTGCGTGCTGGCGGGGCTGATCGTCGACCGCATCGGCGCCTGGCGCACGGTGATGCTCTACAGCCTGCTGCTGCCGCTGGGGATTGGTGTGCTCTACAGCAGCCTGATTGCGGGCAGCCCGTGGGTGGGCCTGGCCTACGCCATCGCAGGCCTGGGCTGCGGCGTAGTGGGGGCGGTGCCGTCGGTGATGGTCAGCCTGTTCCCGGCGCGCATCCGGGTGTCGGGCATTTCCTTCACCTACAACATCGCCTATGCCTTGTGGGCGAGTACCACGCCGCTGTTGCTGATCGGCCTGATGCCCTGGAGCCCGTGGGTGTGCGTGATCTATAGCGCCGTGATGGGGGCGGTGGGTATCGCCAGCGCCCTGTACTTCGGCACCCGCCTGCCCGGCGCCAGCCAGGAGCCGGTGCCTTCGGGCTGCTGAAACGTGCGAGCCCGGTAGCACGGCCCGTGGGTGTTTTTGTGGGCGCAGGCTTGAAATCGCCATGGCAGGCGGAGCCAGCCCCCACAGGGCGGTGATAACCACGCCCGTGTGGTAGCCATGCGCCTAGAAGTTTGGCTTTTGATCTTGATTCACCCACCCACAAAAAAGCCCCGACACTCAGCGAGTGCCGGGGCTTTTGATGTTGCGCTCAGGCGTTACTGCGCGGTGCTAAGGGCCTTGGCCTTGCTCATGCGCAGCAGGTAGAAGCCCCAGATAATCAGGACCCACACCGGGATGGCATACACCGAGGCGCGCACGCCCGGGATGGCCAGCATCACGCCAATAATCCCCAGCATGAACGCCAGGCACAGGTAGTTGCTGAACGGGAACCAGAAGGTCTTGAACCCGGTTTCCACGCCTTGTTCCTTCATGGCTTTGCGGAACTTGATGTGGGTCAGGCTAATCAGCGCCCAGTTAATCATCAGGGACGCGACCACCAGGGCGAACAGCAACTCCAGGGCGTTATGGGGCGCCACGTAGTTGATGACCACGCACAAGAGCGTTACCAGCGCCGAGACGCCCAGGGCCCGCAGTGGCACGCCTTGTTTGTTGAGCTTCATCAGCGCCTTGGGCGCGTCGCCCTGTTCGGCCAGGCCAAACAGCATGCGGCTGTTGCAGTACACGCCGCTGTTGTACACCGACAGCGCCGCGGTCAGGACCACGAAGTTGAGGATGTGCGCCGCGGTGTCGCTGCCGATCAGGGAGAAGATTTGCACGAACGGGCTGCTGCTGTATGGGTCGCCCGAAGCGCCCAGGGTTTGCAGCAACTGGTCCCACGGGTACAGCGACAGCAGCACGGTGAGGGCACCGACGTAGAAAATCAGGATCCGGTACACCACCTGGTTGATGGCCTTGGGGATCACTTTGCGCGGCTCGCTGGCCTCAGCGGCGGTGATGCCCACCAGTTCCAGGCCGCCGAAGGAGAACATGATGAACGCCATGGCCATCAGCAGGCCGCTGTAGCCATTGGGGAAGAACCCGCCGTGGCTCCACAGGTTGCTGAACGAGGCTTGCGGGCCGCCCTCGCCGCTGAACAGCAGGTAGCAGCCGAGCACGATCATGCCGACAATCGCCACCACCTTGATGATGGCGAACCAGAATTCGGTTTCACCGAAGAACTTCACGTTCAGGGTGTTGATGAGGTTGACCAGCACGAAGAACACCACGGCGCTGACCCAGGTGGGGATTTCCGGCCACCAGAATTGGATGTACTTGCCTACAGCGGTCAACTCGGCCATGCCCACCAGCACGTAGAGCACCCAGTAGTTCCAGCCGGACAAAAAGCCCGCGTAGCCGCCCCAGTATTTGTGGGCGAAGTGGCTGAACGAGCCGGCCACGGGCTCTTCGACGATCATTTCACCCAGTTGGCGCATGATGAGGAACGCGATGAAACCGGCGATCGCATAGCCGAGGATCATCGACGGCCCCGCCGACTTGAGTACGCCCGCCGAGCCGAGGAACAGCCCGGTGCCAATCGCACCTCCTAGCGCAATCAGTTGAATATGCCGGTTCTTCAAGCCGCGCTTGAGGCCAACCGGATTTACGATGTCATCGGCCATTACATTCCCTTTTTACTTGTTGTTTTTTCAGGCGTGGTCGGAAAAATCCTGCACGTTTGACACACCTCTCTCACAGAGGGGTCAGATATTACCCTCGGTAAACTTTTCGGAACACAGCTGAACGCCTTCCAGGGCCAATCGGTAGGTGCATTAGAAGGACCGGCGGGGGCGGGGGTCTATCCGGTTAATGGGCGAAGGGAGTCCGGATAGTAGGTAATAGGTGTTTTTTGTGTGGGAAGCATTGCTCTGTTATGTCGGGATTTTTACCGTGAGGGCGGACTTACCCGCAATGGCGGCGCACCTGGCACTGCAGTGGCTAGCTGACACATCGCCATCGCCAGCAGGCGCGCTCCCACCCAGGTTCGCCCACAGGTGTTGTTCACCCAACAATCAAATCCCCCCTCACAGCATCTCCCGCACCAATTGCAGGCAATGGGTCAGCCCCGGCGATTGGTCGTTGACCCGGCGGCTGAGGATGATCGGTGAGTTGGCGGTGGTTTCCACGATGGGCGTGTAACCGATGTCGGCGCGGTGCAGGGCCTGGACGGAGGCGGGCACCACGGTGACACCCATGCCGGCGGCGACCAGGCCGATGGCGGTCTGCAATTCGTTGGTCCATTGCGACACCTTGACCACCAGGCCATGGGCGTCGAACAGGGCGATCACGTGGTCGGCATAGCTGGGGCGCGGGTTGCCGGGGTAGAGCACGAAGGGTTGTTTGGCCAGTTCCGCCAGGGTGGTCGGCCCGGCCAGCAGCGGGTGGCCGGTGGGCAGCACGGCCACCAGGCGATCTTCGATCAGCACTTGCTGGACGATGGCCGGGTCGTCGATGCGGATCCGCCCGAACCCCACGTCGATGCGCCCGGCCTTGAGGGCCTGGACTTGCTGCAAGGTGGTCATTTCCGACAGGCCCAGTTCCAGCTCCAGGGTGTCGTCGGTGCGCAGGCGACGGATCAGGTCCGGGAGCATGCCGTACAGGGTCGAGGGCGCGAAGCCGATGCCCAGCCAGGTTTTTTGCCCCAGGCCGATGCGCCGGGTGTCGTCACAGGTTTTGCCCAGTTGTTCCAGCAGCAGCTTGGCGTGCTCATAGAAGTAGCGCCCGGCCTCGGTCAGGCGCAGCGGGCGGCCGCGCTCGAGCAGCACCACGCCCAACTCGTCTTCCAGTTGCTGGATCTGCCGGCTCAGGGGCGGTTGGGCGATGTGCAGGCGTTCGGCGGCGCGGGTGAAGTTGAGGGTTTCCCCCAGCACCTGGAAGTAACGCAGATGGCGCAGCTCCATGGACAGTCCTCGCAACGCGGTGATGACGATGAACAATACCCTGTAGGTATCGATTGAGACCAATTCTATATTGGCAGCCCAAAAAAATGGCGGGCAGAATCGGGCAAAACAAGTAAAGAACCTGATGGGTATAGAAATGCACGCAAGCGCCATTGAATCGATCGAGACGATCATCGTCGATCTGCCGACCATCCGCCCGCACAAGCTGGCGATGCACACCATGCAGCATCAGACCCTGGTGATTATCCGCCTGCGTTGCAGCGATGGCATCGAAGGCATCGGCGAGTCCACCACCATCGGTGGCCTGAGCTATGGCAACGAAAGCCCCGACAGCATCAAGACCAACATCGACCGTCACTTCGCGCCGCTGCTGGTCGGCCAGGACGCGTGCAACATCAACGCCGCCATGCTGCGCCTGGAGCGCAGCATCCGTGGCAACACCTTCGCCAAGTCCGGCATTGAAAGCGCCTTGCTCGACGCCCAGGGCAAGCGCCTGGGCCTGCCGGTCAGCGAACTGCTGGGCGGGCGGGTGCGTGATGCGCTGCCGGTGGCCTGGACCCTGGCCAGCGGCAACACCGAGAAAGACATCGCCGAAGCCGAAAAAATGCTCGACCTGCGCCGCCACCGCATCTTCAAGTTGAAGATCGGCGCCGGCGAGGTGAACAACGACCTGGCCCACGTCATCGCCATCAAAAAAGCCCTGGGCGAGCGCGCCAGCGTGCGGGTGGACGTCAACCAGGCGTGGGACGAAGCCGTGGCGCTGCGGGCCTGCCAAGTGCTGGGCAGCAACGGCATCGACCTGATCGAGCAACCCATCTCGCGCAACAACCGCGCCGGCATGGCCCGCCTCAACCTGTCGAGCCCGGCGCCGATCATGGCCGACGAATCCATCGAGTGCGTGGAAGACGCCTTCAACCTGGCCCGCGAAGGCGCGGCCTCGGTGTTCGCCCTCAAGATCGCGAAAAACGGCGGCCCGCGTGCGGTATTGCGCACGGCGGCGATTGCCGAAGCGGCGGGTATCGGCCTGTACGGCGGCACCATGCTTGAAGGCGGCATCGGCACCCTGGCCTCGGCCCATGCGTTCCTGACCCTGAACAAACTGGCCTGGGACACCGAATTGTTCGGCCCGCTGCTGCTGACCGAAGATATCCTGGCCGAGCCGCTGGTCTACCGCGATTTCCATTTGCACGTCTCGACCGAGCCGGGCCTGGGCCTGAGCCTGGATGAAGAACGCCTGGCGTTCTTCCGCCGCGACAAGTCGTCCGTGACCCTTTCCCACGCCTGAGGACAGAGCCCCATGTTGTTCCACGTAAAGATGACCGTGAACCTGCCGCTCGACATGAACCCCGAGCACGCCGCGCGCCTCAAGGCCGACGAAAAGGCCCTGGCCCAGCGCCTGATGGAACAGGGCAAGTGGCGCCACCTGTGGCGCATCGCCGGCCTGTACGCCAACTACAGCGTGTTCGATGTCGACAGCGTGCAGGAACTGCATGACACCCTGATGCAATTGCCGCTTTATCCCTACATGGCCATCGAGGTCAATGCCCTGTGCCGGCACCCTTCCTCGATTCGCGAAGACGACCGTTAAGGGCCATCGCCTGAGGCGCGGTGCCTACAGGGCAGCGCATCAGGCTCCATGCCGTGCTGCACCCAATAATTACAAGATGAGGACCTAACACCATGTCAGTCAGAATCTCCCACACTGCCCACGCCCAGAAGTTTCTCGAAGAAGCCAGCGGCAGCCTCAACGACGGCGGCAACCCGCGTGCCAAGGCGCTGATCCACCGCATCCTGCGGGACTCGGTGGCGATCATCGAAGACATGCAAGTGACCCCGGAAGAATTCTGGAAAGCGGTCAACTACTTCAACGAACTGGGCCAGAGCCAGGAAGCCGGCCTGCTGGCCGCCGGCCTGGGCCTGGAGCACTACCTGGACCTGCTGATGGACGCCGAGGACGAGCAGGCCGGTAAATCCGGCGGCACCCCGCGCACCATCGAAGGCCCGCTGTACGTGGCCGGCGCGCCGCTGTCCAAGTACGAAGCGCGGCTGGACGACGGCCAGGACCCAGGCGTGGTGCTGTTCATGCAGGGCCAGGTGCGCGACACCGACGGCAAGCCCCTGGCGGGCGCGATTGTCGATGTATGGCAAGCCAACACCGGCGGCACCTACTCCTACTTCGACGGCACCCAGTCGGAATTCAACCTGCGTCGGCGCATCGAGACTGACGCCCAAGGCAACTACCGCTTTCGCAGCATCGTGCCGTCCGGCTACGGTTGCCCGCCGAGCGGCCCGACCCAGCAACTGCTCGATCAACTGGGCCGCCACGGCCAGCGCCCGGCGCACATCCACTTCTTTATCTCCGCACCGGGCCACCGCCACCTGACCACCCAGATCAACCTGTCGGGCGACCCGTACCTGCATGACGACTTCGCCTACGCCACCCGCGATGAGCTGATCGCCGAGATCCGCTTCAGCGAAGACCAGGCCAAGGCCCGTGAACTGGGTGTGGAGGGCCGTTTCGCGCAGATCGATTTTGACTTCACCCTGCAGCCGGCCGCCGCGCCCGTGGAGCAAAAACGCATGGAGCGTGTGCGCGCCCTGGAAGACTGACCCCGGCCCTGTGCCCCGCCGCGAGATAACCGACCGTTTATCTCGCGGCATTTTTATTGGCGCGGGCAGTACAGGCCACTGGGATAGACTCGCGGCTAAATAACAACAATTAGAGTGCCTGGTTATGGAAAGTCATCTGCTGAGCGAGCGCAGCCTGGTGTTTGAGCGGGCCGACCCCTACGCGGTGTCCGGTTACGTCAACCAGCATGTCGGCGCCCATTGCATCCATCTGCCCAGGGCCTCCAACCCCGAGGCCAGCCTCAACCACCGCAAATTCGCCAGCCTGGACCTGTGCCGCATCAGCTATGGCGGCAGCGTGCACGTCACCTCGCCGGCCCTGGAAACCATCTACCACCTGCAAGTGCTGCTGCGCGGCCACTGCCTGTGGCGCGGCCACCAGCAGGAACACTACCTGGCGCCGGGCGAGCTGTTGCTGATTAACCCCGACGATCCGGTGGACCTGACCTATTCCGCCGATTGCGAAAAATTCATCCTCAAGATCCCCACGCACCTGATGCAAGCCGCTTGCCTGGAGCAACGCTGGCTCTACCCGGAAACCGGCGTGCGCTTCCTGCAAAACCGCTACACCCTTGGCGAGCTGGACGGCTTCGTCAACCTGCTGGCCATGGTCTGCCTGGAAGCCGAGGCGGGCGAGCCGATGCCCAAGGTGCAGGAGCACTACGCGCAGATTGTCGCCGGCAAAATGCTCAGCCTGATGAAGACCAACGTGCGCCGCGCCCACCTGAGTTCGCGGGACGCGACCTTCGAGCACATAGTCGATTACATCGACCAGCACCTGAAGCAGGACATCGACGGCGAAGCCCTGGCGCGCCAGGCGCGCATGAGCCTGCGCTCGCTCTACTCGCTGTTCGAGCGCCACGCCCACACCACACCGAGCCACTACATCCGCCTGAAAAAACTCGAACGCGTGCGCGCTTGCCTGAGCGACGACACCTGCAACGTGCGCAACGTCACCGAACTGGCCATGGACTACGGCTTTTTGCACCTGGGCCGCTTCTCGCAAAGCTACCGCCAGCAGTTTGGCGAGTTGCCCTCCGATACCCTCAAGCGCCGGCATTGAGGTTGCGTGGCGCCTGAGCGGGCGCCATCGCGAGCAGGCTCGCTCCCACGGAGCGGGCCGGGTGGCGCTGCGCTTGCCTGCGATAGCGATTTCAAAGGCCCTCCCTGCACAAAACGGATAGCGATCTGCACAAAGCGGATATTGCCGCCACCTGCGCCTGCCTAGCATGAGCCTTGCCTGAACAATAACAACGGAGGCTTTGGCCATGTCTTTGCGACCCGAATACCTTCATTCCATGCTCGAGGATGACCCCGAACAGGGCGTCTACCGCTGCAAGCGCGAGATGTTCACCGACCCGCGGCTGTTCGACTTGGAAATGGAACACATCTTCGAAGGGAACTGGCTGTACCTGGCCCACGAGAGCCAGATCCCCAACAAGAACGACTTCTACACCACCACCATGGGCCGCCAGTCGATCTTTATCGCGCGCAACAAAGACGGCGTGCTCAATGCCTTCATCAATGCCTGTAGCCATCGCGGCGCCATGCTGTGCCGGCACAAGACCGGCAACCGTGCCACCTACACCTGCCCGTTCCACGGCTGGACCTTCAACAACTCCGGCAAGCTGCTCAAGGTCAAGGACCCGGCCGAAGCGGGCTACCCGTCGAGTTTCAACTGCGAAGGCTCCCACGACCTGACCAAAGTGGCGCGCTTCGAGTCCTACCGGGGGTTTCTGTTCGCCAGCCTCAAGGCTGATGTGGTGCCGTTGGTGGAACACCTGGGCGAGTCGGCGAAAATCATCGACATGATCGTCGACCAGTCCGCCGATGGCCTGCAAGTGCTGCGCGGTTCCTCCAGCTACATCTATGAGGGCAACTGGAAACTCACCGCCGAGAACGGCGCCGACGGCTACCACGTCAGCTCCGTGCACTGGAACTACGCCGCCACCCAGAACCAGCGCAAACAGCGCGAGGCCGGCGACTGCAACCCGACCATGAGCGCCGGGAGCTGGGCCAAGCAGGGCGGGGGCTTCTACTCCTTCGACAAGGGCCACCTGCTGCTCTGGACCCGCTGGGCCAACCCCGAGGACCGCCCCCTCTACGAGCGCCGCGACGAACTCGCCGCAGGCTTCGGCAAGGCCCGCGCCGACTGGATGATCGAAAACTCGCGCAACCTGTGCCTGTACCCCAACGTCTACCTGATGGACCAGTTCAGCTCGCAGATCCGCATTGCCCGGCCGATCTCGGTCAACCGCACCGAAATCACCATCTACTGCATCGCCCCCAAGGGCGAGAGCGACGAGGCACGCGCCAAGCGCATCCGCCAGTACGAAGATTTTTTCAACGTCAGCGGCATGGCCACCCCGGATGACCTGGAAGAGTTCCGCTCCTGCCAGCTCGGCTACCAGGGCGCCGGAGGCTGGAACGACATGTCCCGCGGGGCCGAGCACTGGGTCGAAGGCGCCGACGCCGCCGCCCGGGAAATCGACCTGCACCCGTTGCTCAGCGGCGTGCGCACCGAAGACGAAGGCTTGTTCGTGCTGCAACACAAATACTGGCAGCAAACCATGCTCAAGGCCCTGGCCGCCGAGCAGGCCAAGCACATCCCCGTGGAGGCCCTGTGATGAGCATTGCCCATGAAGCGGTATGCGCCTTCCTCTACCGCGAGGCGCGTTACCTGGACGACAAGGACTGGGACAACTGGCTGGAACTCTACGCCGCCGACGCCTCGTTCTGGATGCCGTCCTGGGACGACAACGACGAGTTGACCCAAGACCCCCAACGCGAAATCTCGCTGATCTGGTACGGCAACCGCAGCGGCCTGGAAGACCGCGTGTTTCGCATCAAGACCGAGCGCTCCAGCGCCACCGTGCCCGACACCCGCACCTCCCACAACATCAGCAACGTCGAGGTGCTGGAACAGGCCGACGGGCTGTGCAAGGTGCGCTTCAACTGGCACACCCTGAGCTTTCGCTACAAAACCGTGGACAGCTACTTCGGCAGCAGTTTCTACACCCTGGATGTGCGCGGCCAGACCCCGCTGATTAAGGCCAAGAAGGTCATCCTGAAGAACGACTACGTTCGCCAGGTCATCGACATCTACCATTTGTGAGGCTGGGGCCATGTCCTATCAAGTTGCGTTGAATTTCGAAGACGGGGTCACCCGCTTCATCGCCGCTGAAACCGGCGAAACCGTGGCCGACGCGGCGTACCGCCAAGGCATCAACATCCCCCTGGACTGCCGTGACGGCGCTTGCGGCACCTGCAAGTGCTTTGCCGAGGCGGGCCGCTACGAACTGGGCGAGGACTACATCGACGACGCCTTGAGCGAAGACGAAGCCGCCCAGGGTTACGTGCTGACCTGCCAGATGCGCGCGCAAAGCGACTGCGTGCTGCGGGTGCCGGCCTCCTCCGAGGTGTGCCGCACCCAGCAGGCCAGCTACGCCGCGGCCATCAGCCAGGTGCGCCAGTTGTCGGACAGCACCTTGTCGCTGTCGATCAAGGGCGAGGCCCTGAGCAAACTGGCGTTTTTGCCGGGCCAGTACGTCAACCTGCAAGTGCCGGGCAGCGAACAGACCCGCGCCTACTCCTTCAGCTCGTTGCAGCATGACGGCGAAGTCAGCTTTCTGATCCGCAACGTGCCGGGCGGGCTGATGAGCCGCTTCCTTACCGAACTGGCCAAGGCCGGCGACCCGATCAACCTGGCCGGGCCCCTGGGCTCGTTCTACCTGCGCGATATCCGCCGCCCGCTGCTGCTGTTGGCCGGCGGCACCGGGTTGGCGCCGTTCACCGCCATGCTCGAGCGCATTGCCGAGCAGGGCAGCGAGCACCCCTTGCACCTGATCTACGGCGTCACCCACGACCACGACCTGGTCGAGCTGGAGCGTTTGCAGGCCTTCGCCGCGCAGATTCCCAACTTCACCTTCAGCGCCTGCGTGGCTAGCCCCGACAGCGCCCACCCGCTCAAGGGCTACGTGACCCAGCACATCGAGCCCCAGCACCTGAACGGCGGCGATGTCGACGTGTACCTGTGCGGGCCACCGCCAATGGTCGATGGCGTCAGCCGTTTCCTCGCCGAACAGGGCGTGGCCCCGGCGAACTTCTACTACGAAAAATTCGCCGCCAGCGCGGCCTGAGGACAGCCCATGAGCACTGCACGTTTTGCTGGCAAGGTCGCGCTGATTACCGGCGCCGCCCAGGGCATCGGCCGCCGCGTCGCCGAGCGCATGGCCGCCGAAGGCGCGCATCTGGTGGTGGTCGACCGGTCCGAATTGCTGTTTGAGTTGCGCGATGAACTGCCCGGCAAAGTGCTGGCCCTGACCGCCGACCTGGAGCAGTACGAAGAATGCAGCCGCGTGATGGCGGCGGCCATCGAGGCCTTCGGGCGCCTGGATATTCTGGTGAACAACGTCGGCGGCACGATCTGGGCCAAGCCGTTCGAGCACTACCAAGCGCACGAAATCGCCAAGGAAGTGCAGCGCTCGCTGTTCCCCACGCTTTGGTGCTGCCACGCGGCGCTGCCGTACATGCTGGCGCAGGGCAGCGGGGCGATCGTCAACGTGTCGTCGATCGCCACCCGCAGCCTCAACCGCGTGCCCTACGGCGCGGCCAAGGGCGGCGTGAATGCACTGACCGCGTGCCTGGCTTTTGAAACCGCCGAACGCGGCATCCGCGTCAACGCCACCGCCCCGGGCGGCACCGAAGCGCCGCCACGGCGCATCCCGCGCAACAGCGCCGAACAGTCACCGCAAGAGAAAATCTGGTACCAGCAAATCGTCGACCAGACCCGCGACAGCACCCTGATGAAACGCTACGGCACCATCGACGAACAGGCCGCCGCCATCCTGTTCCTGGCCTCGGACGACGCCTCGTACATCACCGGCATGGTCATGCCGGTGGGCGGTGGGGACCAGGGTTGAACTGAACGCCACAGAGGCTCGCGGCCATGAGGGGCGTGGTCACCGCCCCTACTTGCGCACCACCAAGTCCAGCAACTCTTCCTTTTCCTTGATCTTCTGCAACACGATTTCCGAGCGGATGTCGGTGACGCCCGCCGTGCGGTTGAGGTGGTTGACGATGAAATCGGAGAAGTGCTTGAGGTTGCGCGCCTGCACCCGCAGCACGTAGTTGCTGGCGCCGGTGATGACGTAGGCGGTGACCACTTCGGGCCAGGAGTGCACCTTCTTGATAAAGGTTTCGTGCCAGTCGGCCACGTCCTGGCGCAGGGACACATGGACGATGGCTTCCAGCTCGATGCCCAGGCGTTCGGCGTTGAGCACCGCGCGGTAGCCGGTGATGATGCCCTCGCTTTCCAGCAGGCGCAGGCGCCGCAGGCAGGCCGAAGGGGAGAGGGCGACTTTCTCGGCCAGTTCCTGATTGCTGATGCGCCCGTCCTGTTGCAGGAAATGCAGGATGCGCAGGTCGGTGGAGTCCAGAGTCATGGTTTGAATAAATCCGCGATTATTGGAGTTGGAATCGAATTTTCTTCGCAATAGTGCCGATGCAACGCTGCACTTTGCACGAAAATTTTCCGGTTCCTGGTTCATCATCTGCTTCACGAGGCCGGCTGCGGTTGGCCGCACCGATGCGTGTTTCCCTGACAGGACCTTCCATGATTAGCAGAACCGATTGCCTGGCGCTCGATGCGCAAGACCCGCTGGCGCCGTTGCGCGAGCAGTTTGCCTTGCCCGAGGGGGTGATCTACCTCGACGGCAACTCCCTCGGTGCGCGCCCGGTGGCGGCCCTGGCCCGGGCCCAACAGGTGATCGCCGAGGAATGGGGCAATGGCCTGATCCGCAGTTGGAACAGCGCCGGTTGGCGCGCCTTGTCCGAGCGCCTGGGGGACCGGCTCGCCGGCCTGATCGGCGCCGGGCCGGGGGAAGTGGTGGTTACCGACACCACCTCGATCAACCTGTTCAAGGTGCTCAGCGCGGCCCTGCAAGTGCAGGCGCAACGGGCGCCCGAGCGGCGAGTGATCGTCACTGAAAGCAGTAACTTTCCCACCGACCTGTACATCGCCCAAGGCTTGGCGGACCTGCTGCAACAGGGCTACTCCCTGCGCCTGGTGGACAGCCCGGCACAGTTGCCGCAAGCCATCGGCCCGGACACAGCGGTGGTGATGCTCACCCACGTCAACTACAAGAGCGGCCACATGCACGACATGCAGGCCCTCACCGCCCTGAGCCACGAATGCGGCGCGCTGACGATCTGGGACCTGGCCCACTCGGCCGGCGCGGTGCCGGTGGACCTGCACGGCGCGGGTGCCGACTACGCCATCGGCTGCACCTACAAGTACCTCAACGGCGGCCCGGGTTCCCAGGCGTTCGTCTGGGTGGCGCCGGCCCTGTGCGACCTGGTCAACCAGCCGCTGTCGGGCTGGTTCGGCCACACCCGCCAGTTCGCCATGGAAACCGCCTACGCGCCCAGCAGCGGCATCGCCCGCTACCTGTGCGGCACCCAACCGATCACCTCGCTGGCGATGGTGGAATGCGGCCTGGACATCTTCGACCAGACCGACATGGCCAGCCTGCGCCGTAAATCCCTGGCCCTGACCGACCTGTTCATCGCGCTGGTGGAAAAACGCTGCGCCACCCACGGCCTGACCCTGGTCACCCCGCGTGAGCACGCCCAGCGCGGCAGCCACGTCAGCTTCGAGCACCCCGAGGGCTACGCGGTGGTCCAGGCCTTGATCGCCCGGGGCGTGATCGGCGACTACCGCGAACCGCGGATCATGCGTTTTGGCTTCACGCCGCTGTACACGCGCTTTAGCGAAGTGTTCGACGCGGTCGAGATCCTGGGCGAGATCCTCGACCAGAAAACCTGGGCCCGGGAAGAATTCCAGGTGCGCCATAGCGTGACGTGACACTCCTTGTGGGCCTGGGCTTGCCCGCGATTAGGCCAGTACAGCCAGCAGAACTCTCGCGGCTGGAGCATAGCCATCGCGGGCAGGCCCGCTCCCACAGGGTGGATGGCAAGTTAGTCTGATACACCCCCAATCGCGTGCAACCACACTAATAAAGAGGCACCTAGCGTGACGACTTCCAACAAGGGTTGCGCTTGAGGGGCCTATCCCCCAGTGGGAGCGAGCCTGCTCGCGATGGCGGTTCTCAAGCCGCCGAAAAGCCTGCGGGGGCGGTCAACGCCTCCAGCAGCGCCCGGGCATAGCCGGGCAGTTGCTCGAACGAACGGGCGCACAGCAGCAATTTGCGCCGTGCCCAGGGTTCTTGCAGCTCGCGGCGGTGCAATGCCTGTGGTGCCGGCCCGCGTTCAAGGGCGGCCAGGGGGACGATGCCCAGCCCGGCGCCACGGGCCACCATGCGTATCACCCCATCAAAACCCTCGGCGCGGATGCGGGTCTGCATGCGCCGGCCGCAGTGCAGAGCCTGTTCCTCCAGGTAAATCGCTAGGGCGCTGCTGGCGTTCAGGCCTACATAGTCGTGGCCCAGGGTCTGGGCGAAGGTCAACTCAGGGGCGCCGGCCAGGGGATGGTCCAGCGGCAGGATCAACACCAGCGGGTCGTCGCAAAAGGCGCGGCTGTGTAAACCCTGGCGGTCAACGGCGTCGCAGATGATGCCCAGGTCCGCCGCGCCCTGGCGCAGGGCGTGGGTGATGCGCTGGCTGGGCAGTTCCTGCACGTCGATAGTGAGGTTGGGGTGTGCGTGTAGAAAATCCGCCAGGCGTTCGGGCAGGTATTGGCTCAGGGCCGTGGTGTTGCACAGCAAGCGCACCTGGCCCTTGGCCCCGCTGGCGTACTCCGCCAGTTCCTGTTGCAGGTGCTCGGCCTGTTGCAGCAACGCCCGGGCATGCCGTGCCAGGGCCTGGCCGGCGGGCGTCGGGTAGACGCCACGGCGCCCGCGCTCGAAAAACGCCACCCCCGCCGACACCTCCATTGCGCGCACCCGCGCACTGGCCGCCGACAGCGATAAATGGCTGCGCGCCGCGCCGGCGGTGATGTTGCCGCAGTCGAGAATGTTCAGGTAAAGCCGCAGGTCAGTCAGGTCGAAGTGCATGGTTTGGCCCTGTAGAAAGCGGGCTCGCCCGCGCTGGGCTGCGTAGCGGCCCTAAAACCCGAGGCGCGCTACGCACTCCAGCGCGGGCAAGCCCGCTTGTTACTGATGCGTGTGCCTATCGGGAAACAAGAGTCTGCCTGCGCCAATCGCGCATTTCCAGCCTCGCGTGCAGGGGGGATTATGGGCGCCATGAATACTGTCCTGGCGTACTACCAACACCTCGGCCCGGCCCTTATGGCGCTGGTGCTGTTGACCTTCTTGCTGGCCGGTACGGTCAAGGGCGTGATCGGCCTCGGCTTGCCTACCATCGCCATGGGCTTGCTCGGCTTGGCTATGGCGCCGGCGCAGGCTGCGGCGCTGCTGATTGTGCCGTCGGCGTTGACCAACCTCTGGCAATTGGCGTTTGGCGGGCATTTGCGTGGGCTGCTGGGGCGGTTGTGGCCGATGCTGCTGGCAATCTTCCTGGGCACCGGGGCGGGGGCGCTGTGGCTGGGCATGGAGGGCGGGCCGTGGGTGGTGCGGGGGTTGGGCGCGGCGCTGTTGCTGTATGCCCTGAGCGGGTTGTGCCTGCCGGCCCTGCGCCTGGCGGCGCGGCACGAACCCTGGCTGGGGCCGCTGTGTGGCGTGTTGACCGGTGCCATTACGGCGGCCACCGGGGTGTTCGTGATCCCGGCGGTGCCCTATCTACAGGCGCTGGGGCTGCAACGGGATCAACTGGTGCAAGCCTTGGGCCTGTCATTCAGCGTCTCGACCCTGGCCCTGGCGGCCGGCCTGGCGTGGGGCGGTGCCTTGGGCGGCGCTGAGCTGGGGGCGTCATTGCTGGCGCTGGTGCCGGCCCTGTTGGGCATGTGGCTGGGGCAATGGTTGCGCCAGCGCATCAGCGCTGTGCTGTTCAAACGGGTGTTCTTTGTCGGCCTCGGCCTGCTGGGGGCGCACTTGCTGGTCAGCGGCTAGCCGAGGCGGGGCTGAGCATGTCGATCATGCGGGTCTCGAAATCCCGCGCCAGGTAGTCCATGCGTTGCTCGAAAAACTGCCGCATGTGGGGCAGGTTGGCGTGGATGTCCCAGTGCGCGCGGCTTTGCCACACCTCATAAAAGATAAACAGCGTCGGGTCTTCGCGGTCGCGCAGCATGTGGTACTCGATGCAGCCCGGCTCGGCGCGGCTGGGCTGCACATAGGCGCGGAACAACGCCTCGAAGGCGTCGGCTGTTTCCGCTTGGGTGTGGGCGTGCAGGATGAAACTGTGCAATGCACTCATGGCGATCTCCTCTGGTTTGAGGGTGCCAACTTTACGACAACAATCTGCTATCGATTCGTGCTTATGGGTCAAATGTATTTTGCCGATGGCGGGCTTATTCCGCGTGCGGTCGCTCTATAACCTGGCCTCATCGTTTTTCACTCTTCTCGATCCGCTGCCCCGTGCAGCGCGCATTGATACCCGATGAGGCTACTCACCATGAAGAAAGTCCTGTTGCTCAACGGCGGCAAACAATTCGCCCACTCCGATGGCCGCTACAACCTGACCCTGCACGAAGCCGCCGCCGCCGTGCTGGACCGTGGCGGTGTGGATGTGAAAGTCACCCACATCGACGCCGGCTACGACATCGATGAAGAGGTGCAGAAGTTTCTCTGGGCCGACGTCATCGTGTACCAGATGCCGGGTTGGTGGATGGGCGCGCCGTGGATCGTCAAGCAGTACGTCGATGAGGTCTTCACCCGTGGTCACGGCAGCCTCTACGCCAACGACGGCCGCACCCGCAGCGACGCCTCGCAGAAGTACGGCAGCGGTGGGCTGTTGCAGGGCAAGCAGTACATGCTGTCGCTGACCTGGAACGCCCCGCAGCAAGCCTTCGACGACCCCGCGGATTTTTTTGAAGGCAAGGGCGTGGACGCGGTGTACTTCCCGTTCCACAAGGCCAACGCCTTCCTCGGCCTGGAGGCGTTGCCGACCTTCCTGTGCGTGGACGTGATGAAACGCCCCGACGTGGCCGGCGACGTGCAGCGTTACGAGGCGCACCTGGCCAAGGTGTTCGGCCTTTAAGCTACTATCTGCGGCGCACTGGTTGTCGGTAGCAAGCGGGCTCGCCTGCCTGCTACAAGCAGCCTCCCCCAGCCGCAGAGGACGCCCGTTGAAAGCCAGATCCGATGAGTTGCAGATGTTTGTCTGCGTGATCGAATGCGGTTCGATTTCCGCCGCCGCCGAGCAGGTTGGCCAGACCCCTTCGGCGGTCAGCCGCAGCCTGTCGCGCCTGGAGGCCAAGCTCGACACCACGCTTATCAACCGCACCACCCGGCGCATGGACCTGACCGAAGAGGGCAAGTACTTTTTCGAGCACGCCAAGCGCATCCTCGACCAGATGGACGAACTCGAAGAGCGCCTCAGTGCCCGCCAGCAAACCCCCTCCGGGCGCTTGCGGATCAACGCGGCGGCGCCCTTCATGTTGCACGCCATCGTGCCCTACATCGCCGAATTCCGCGGGCTCTACCCGGATATCCAACTGGAACTCAACAGCAACGACCTGATAATCGACCTGCTGGAGCAGAGCACCGACATCGCCATCCGCATCGGCGCCCTGGCCGACTCCACCCTGCACGCGCGCTCCCTGGGCTGTAGCCCGCTGCATATCCTCGCCAGCCCCGACTACGTGGCGCGCCACGGTACGCCGACCACGGTGGAGCAGTTGGGCGACCATCAGTTGCTCGGTTTCACCCAGACCGAAACCCTCAACCACTGGCCCCTGCGCCACGCCCACGGCGACCGCTGGCAGATCGAGGCAAGCCTCAGCGCCTCCAGCGGCGAAACCCTGCGCCACCTGGCGCTAGCGGGGCAGGGCATCGTCTGCTTGTCCCACTTCATGACCTGCGACGACATCCACACCGGGCGCTTGCAGGTGCTGCTGGCCGAGGCCAACAGCGGCTACCGCCAGCCGATCAACGCGGTGTATTACCGCAACTCTCAATTGGCGTTGCGCATCCAGTGCTTCCTGGACTTTATCCAGGACAAACTGGCGGGTTATGCGCTGGCGGAGTTCAGGGGATAGGGGGGAGCGGCAAGCTGACAGCTAAGCGCTGGCCGCTGTGCCTTCCTTGTCGTGCAGGCCAAAGCGGTCCACCAGGGTGGCGCTGGCTTGGTTCAGGCCGAGCACCTGCACCTCGGCACCGTTGGCGCGCAGTTTGAGGATCACGCTGTCGAGGGCGGCGATGGCGGTGATGTCCCAGAAGTGCGCCTGGGTCAGGTCGATGCACACGCGGGGCAGGTGTTCCTTGAGGTTGAAGGCGGCGCGGAATTTGTCTGCCGAGCTGAAGAATACCTGGCCGACCACCCGGTAAACCCGGCACTGGCCGTGGTCTTGTAGGGCCGACTCCACGGTCAGGTAGTGGCCCATCTTGTTGGTGAAGAACAGCGCGGCCAGCAGCACGCCAGCAAGTACGCCGTAGGCCAGGTTGTGGGTGCCGACGACCACGGCCACGGTCACAACCATGACGATGTTGGTGGACAGCGGGTAGCGTTTGAGGTTGCGCAGCGAGTCCCAACTGAAGGTGCCGATGGACACCATAATCATCACCGCCACCAGCGCGGCCATGGGGATGCGGCTGACCCAGTCGCTGAGGAACACCACCATCAACAACAGCGCCACCCCGGCGACAAGCGTAGACAGGCGCGTGCGCCCGCCGGATTTCACGTTGATGACCGACTGGCCGATCATCGCGCAACCGCCCATGCCGCCTAGCAGGCCGGTGGCGATGTTGGCCAGGCCCTGGCCCTTGCATTCGCGGTTTTTGTCACTGGGGGTGTCGGTCATTTCATCGACGATGGTGGCGGTCATCATCGACTCCAGCAGGCCGACCACGGCCATGGCGGCGGAGTAGGGGAAGATGATTTTCAGGGTGTCCAGGTTCAGCGGTACGTCCGGCCAGAGGAAGATCGGCAGGGTGTCGGGCAGCGCGCCCATGTCGCCGACGGTGCGGATATCCAGGCCCAGCCCCATCGCCACGGCCGTCAGCACCAGGATGCACACCAGCGGCGAGGGGATGACCTTGCCGATCACGGGCACGTGGGGGAACAGGTAGATGATGCCCAGGCCCGCCGCCGTCATGGCGTAGACGTGCCAGGTGACGTGGGTCAGTTCCGGCAACTGGGCCATGAAAATCAGAATCGCCAAGGCATTGACGAAACCGGTGACCACCGAGCGCGAGACGAAGCGCATCAGCGACCCCAGCTTGAGATACCCGGCGCCGATTTGCAGTGCGCCGCACAACAGCGTGGCGGCCAGCAGGTATTGCAGGCCGTGGTCTTTGACCAGCGTCACCATCAACAGGGCCATGGCCCCGGTGGCCGCGGAGATCATCCCTGGGCGCCCGCCGGTGAAGGCGATCACCACCGCCATGCTGAAGGAGGCGTACAGGCCGATCTTGGGGTCTACCCCGGCGATGATGGAAAACGCGATGGCTTCGGGGATCAGCGCAAGGGCCACCACCAGCCCGGCCAGCACATCGGCGCGGACATTGGAAAACCAGTGGTGTTGGAGGGAGGCGAGCATGGGCAGGTCCAGGGTGATTTATCTGGTAACAAAAACGGGGGGCGGGAGTTTACAGGGGATGGGCGCGATAGGGGGCAGACCGCTGCTGTAGCAGCGGGTAAGCCCGCGTGCTACAGCGCTTGGGGTTATGGGCCGACGAGGTTTTCCAGTTCCCGGGCGCGGGTCTTGGTCATGTCCAGGAAGCAGGAACTGGCGTTGATGGCATCGATGGTGCCGCCGGTCAGGCTGGCAACGAAGCCGCAGTTGGCGTCGCGGTATTTGAGCCACAGGCGCTGCACGTCCTTGAGCGGGGCTTTTTTGTCGGCGTCCAGGGCGGCCATCGCGGCTTTGTAGGCCTGGTTCAGGCGGGTGTCCTGGCGTTTGATCTCTGCGGCCTGGCAGTCGAGCATTTCCACGGTCACGCCGCCGGAAGCTTTCATGCACTGGCTGTAGGCCGGGCTGTCGGCGTCGGGGTTGGCCTGGGCGGTGGCGCACAGGCCCAGAAGCAGGAGAGGGGCGAACAGGCGGTGGCGATTCATGGGGCACCTTGGCGCAGACAAGCGTTTGTGGGCGCGGGCTCTTGCCCGCGATGGCTGAGTGTCAGTCGGCGTGAATGTTAACTGACCCGGCGCCCTCGCGGGCGAGCCCCCTCCCGCAGGAGGCTCGGGCGGGTTCTGCTCACACCCGGAAGTGGCTGACCATGGTCTGCAACTGGCTGCCCAGGCGCGCCAGTTCGACGCTGGCCGAGGCGGTTTCGTCGCTGGCGGCGGCGGTTTGTTCGCACACGTCGCGCACGTTGAGGATGCTGCGGCTGATCTCTTCGGCCACGGCGCTTTGCTGTTCGGCGGCGGTGGCGATCTGCTGGTTCATCGACTGGATGCTGGACACGGTGCGGGTGATGTTTTCCAGCGAGGTGCCGGCGCGGCGGGTCAGTTCGACGCTGCTGTCGGTGAGGCTGCGGCTGTTGTTCATCACCGTGGCCACTTGCTGGGTGCCGTTTTGCAGGCCGGCCACCAGGCCTTCGATTTCTTCGGTGGATTTTTGCGTGCGTTGGGCCAGGCCGCGTACTTCGTCGGCGACCACCGCAAAGCCACGCCCGGCTTCACCGGCACGGGCGGCTTCGATGGCGGCGTTGAGAGCCAGCAGGTTGGTTTGTTCGGCCACGGCCTTGATGACGTCCATGACGCTGCCGATCTTGTCGCTTTCGTGTTGCAGCACGCTCATGGCTTCGGTGGAGCGCGCCACTTCGCTGGCCAGGCGTTCGATCTGCTCGATGGCCTGGGCCACCACTTTGTCGCCGGCGCGGGCTTCGCTGTCGGCATCGGCGGCGGCTCGGGAGGCGTGCTCGGCGTTGCGCGCCACCTCCTGCACGGTGGCGGTCATTTCGTGCATCGCGGTGGCCACCTGGTCGGTTTCGACTTTCTGGCGGTTGACGCCGTCGCTGGTTTCTTCGGTCACGGCCGAGAGTTCTTCGGCGGCGCTGGCGATCTGGGTGACGCCGTCGCGGATCCCGGTAATCAGTTCGCGCAGGGTCACGCCCATGCGTGCGATGCCCTGTTGCAGCACGCCCAGTTCATCGCGGCGGGTGACGTGCAGGGTGTGGCTCAGGTCGCCACTGGCAATGCGCTCGACCACGGCCAGGGTTTCGCGCAGCGGGCGGGTGATCTGGCGGGTGATGAGTACGGCAGCGAGGATGCCCACCAGCAGCGCCAGCAAGGTGCTGACCAGTTGCAGGCTGCGGGCCTGGGCGCTTTCGCTGTCGCGACGGTCGAGCTGGACCTGGTAGAGGCGGTCGCTGATCTTGACGATGTCGGCGCCTTGCACGGTCATTTCCGCGCGGGCGTCCACGGCTTGGCTGTAGGCCGCTTTGTAGGCCTGCAACGCGGCGCGGTAGTTGAGCAGGGCGCTTTCGAGCTGTTGCAGGGCCACTTGCTGGGTGTCGGCGAAGTGGCTGTTGAGGTCCTTGAGGCTGGCGATGGCCAGGTTCAGTTGGTTGAGCGCTTTTTGCTCGGTCTCGGCCTTGGTGTCGGCGGTGTAGCCGCGCACTTCGTAGCGCGCCAGCAGGAAGGCTTCGCGGGCCTGGGTGATGGTTTGGAACTGCTCGAAGCGTTGGTCGCTCAGGGGCATTTGCTTGACCTGGGTGCTGATTGCTTCGATCAGGCTGTTGGCGGTTTCGGCGTTCTGGCCCATGACCTGGCGCGCCGCGTTGCCGTCGCGGTAGGCGCTGCGCATTTTGTTCAGCGACTGCTGGTAGGCGGCGATGGTGGTGCCTTGTTCGCGCAGCAGCTTGAGGTTGTCCGGGCTCTTGAAACTCTTGAGCAAGGCCTGTTGTTGGGCGCTGAATTCGTCGAGGGTGCCCTGCACGTTTTGCGCGGCGCTTTCATCGCCATTGGTGAGCATGTACTGCAAGCGGCTGATGCGCAGCTTGGTCAGGCCGGCGTTGAGCTGGGTGATGTCGCTCATCCAGTTGCTGCGGTCGATCAACCCGCCCAGGCTGGTCCAGCCCGTCAGGGCGAGGATGCTGGTGAGTACCAGCACCAGGCCGAAGCCCAGGCCCAGTTTGAGGTTGACGCTGATGTTGCCGAACCAGCTATTCATTGAAGTGCTCCAGTCACGTTGAGTTTTTTTCGTCGGTTGGCTGGAAGGTTGTTGTTTTTAAGTGCCAGCAAGGTTGTATCGCAGCGGTTTATCGGCCGCTGGGGCGAGAGCTGAAACGGTTTTTGCGCAGGGAAGTTTTGCCTGGCGACGGACGGTCAAAGGGTGGGGCCCGTCTTCGCTTGTGCCGAGGCCTGCGGCGCGGTTGCGCAAAATTATCAGGATTGAGGTTGCGGGTTTTTGCCGGCTCATTCGTCTTATCTAGTGAACCCCACGCCATCCAACGCGTTTTCGCGTTTGTCTTCATAAAAAGGACTTTGCATGCCTGTCACTTCTTGCCGCTCTTTCTGGCTGGGCAGCGTTGCCCTGGCTGTCACCCTGGCCACGCCGGCCGCGTTTGCCGACTACCTGTGGCTGGAGCGCGGTGCCGGGCAACCGGCGAAGGCGTACTTGAGTAACTTCCAGCCCAGCGAGCGCTTGGCCCTGAGTACGCTGATTCAGGTCGAGGCGTTGTTGGGCGAGGGCAAACGTGTGCCGCTGGCGGCCAGTGGCGATGGTTTTCCGATTGCCCAGAGCGTGGCCGGGGATTTACGTGTGAGTGCCAAGCAAACCGAGCCGGGCAAGCTGACCCTCTACGAAGCCAAGGAAGGGCGCAGCGAAACCAAGGCCCGTAACGACCTGGAACTGGTGCCCACCACCGCCAATGGCAACACGTTCAAGTTGTACTGGAAGGGCGGTGTGGTGTCGGCGTCCCAGGTCAACGTCTACACCTCCCGGCAGTGGAACCGCACGATCAAGCCTGCCGCCGATGGCAGCGTGACCCTGGACACGCCGTTTCCCGGCCAGTACGTGCTGGAAGTGGTGGCCCAGGTCAACGGCGCGGTCACGGTCCAGGGGCAGAAGTTCGACACCGTGGTGCATGTGGCGACCCTGTCGTTCAACGTCCCGGGTTGATTTACGCGCAATGCAAAGGCCCCCGCTCGTCACCGAACGGGGGCCTTTTTTGTCACCGCTGTCAGGCGGCTTCAGGGTTGAGGTCAGGGAACCCAGCGCATGCCGGCCACCAGGGTTGCGAGGGCGAATTCGATTTCCTTGATGCTATAGAAACGGCGGCTGGCCAGTTCCCAGCGGTCGATGAAGAACAGTCCGTTGTCGTCGGCCTGAATCGGCGTTTCGACGATATCCCCGTTCTTGGAGTGGTGTAGCAGGTGAATGTCACTGTCCGAGACCTGTTCGATTGTGTAGTGGCCGGGGCTGGCCAGTTTGCTGCGATCGTACGGGCGCATGGCCGCAGGAGGGCGTTTGCCGGGGGTGTCGACGTCCAGGCGAAAATCGATTTTCACCGATGCCCGGTCGCCCACGCCGATCTCGCCTACGTAGCGCGGCCCGGGGTGCACGGCCCGGCCCTGGCCGGCGGCAACGTTGCGCACCTCCAGGGCGACGGCGTTGTTCATCTCGGCTAGGCCGGGATTGCCCTGGAAGCGGTTGGCGTGGGAACTGCCGACTAATGCCACCCACGGGTGCGGGCCGTTTGCAGCCTGGTCGGCGGCGATGGTCTGGTGGGCGAAGTAGTTCATCAGGCGGGTACGCGACAGGTTGCTGGCGTTGTCCAGGCGCAGGCTCGCCAGGCAGTCGATGGCCCGCACGCGGATGCCGTATTTGGCGGCGGTTTGTACCAGGTTGGTGTAGTTGTAGCGGCTGGCGGGGTCCACCTGGTGGCCGAGGTCCTGCCCCCTGAGGTAGGCCTTGAGGTTGTCGGAGAATATGCGGCTGCGGTGCAGGGCATCGAGGTCGGCCTGGTGCAAGTCGCTGGTGAGCAGCTCCAGGTAGAGGGTCTTGACCTCTTTTTCACGCGCCAGGTACTTCATGTGGTCGATGAGCAAGGCCTTGCTGGCGGTTGCCCGATGCTCTTCGGCGATCACCAGGCCGCGGATGCCGCTGTCGTACACCCGGTCGATAAAAGCTTTGGGCAGCGGCGTGTCGTCCACGGCCGGCAGAGCCACGCGCGGTGGCGGGGCGTAGTCCGTGAAGAAGGTATCGGCCGCTTGGGCCAGTCTCTCGCGGGTGTGTTGGAACGCCGTGAGCGCTTGCCCCTGGTTTGGCTCCTTGTAGATGCCGCTGAAAAAACTTTTGCTGGTTTTAGGTTCGAGCGCATGCAGGGTGTAGAACTCCCTGAATTGGGGTGACAGGTCGAAGTCGCTGAAATGGGCATCGGCTTCGGGTACGGCCGGGCGTGGGGCCGGGCCGGGTTGTGGTGCTGCCTTGTGGTTGGTGGCCAGGCTGAGCTTGAAGTCTGCCTTGGCCTGGGGGTCCAGTGGGATTGCGCCGGGGCTGTCGGGCCAGATCCCGGTGGGTGCGTCGAGGCCGACGTCTTCAATGCGGATGCTGGCGCTCTTTTGCAGGTCGGCGATACCGGGCACACCGCCATGGCTGTTCATGGCGCGTTGATCGACCAGGGCCACCCAGCGGCCGCCGGGGTTGCTCGCCCGGTCGGCTTCAATAGCCTTGTGGGCGAAGAAGACTTTCATCTGGTGGCGATTGGGCAGGTTCTTGACCTCGTCTGCCAGGACGTAACCCAGGCCGCGCTCGAAGTCATAGCCGCTGGAGACGCCAATGGGGTGTAGGCGAATCTTGTGGGCGTGGGCCGCCTTGAGCAGTTTGCGGTAGGTGTAGGCGCCTTTGGGAATGGCATTTCTGCGGTCCAGGGTATGCAGGAAATCCTTGACCGTGCTTGACGACCACTTTTTTTTGCTCAGGAAACTTTTGAGCTTTTCTCCGTGGAGGTCCTTGAGCAGGAAGTCGATGTACAGCGTGCGGACATCCAGTTTTTGCAGCTCGCCCATGTTGTCGATCAGGTATTTTATGCCGGCCAGGGCGCCCTCGGCGTGGCCCACGACGAGGCCATCGGTTTCAGGGGCCTCGTCGAACCCCCTGCGCAGTATCTGCTCGGCGGTCAGGTTCGGCGGCGGGGCCGGGGTCTCAACCCTGGGCACCAAGGGGGGCAGATCCTTGAAGAAGGCATCGGCGTCCTGGGACAAGGCCTGGCACAGGCTGTTGTATTTGGCGACGTGGGGTGAGGTCATCCTGTGGATCTGGGCATCGGAGTACCCCAAGTAGTCCTGCTCGGGAGGCGTGTAACGGCTGTCGGCGCCCATGCGGATGTCATTCCTGGCTTCATAGGGCCATTCATATTTGCTCAGCGACGTGGTCGGCGGCTGCGGCGCACCGCCCGCGACGCCTGTGCGGACCCACTGCCCGGTGCGGTTACGTTGAGCGAGGATGCCGGTGGAGAGCATTTTCCCGCTGGCCGCGTCATGGCGCAGCAGCAGGTGCCGCCCCAGGCTGTCGGCAGTGATGGGTGCCCACAGTGAGCGGCCGCCATATTGCACAGGTTGCAAGTTGTCGAAGACCGAGGGCGGCGGGTCCAGTTGCTCGACGATGCTGCGGGTCTGGTCTTTGCCGCCAGTGCTGGCGATCTTGAACAAGGGCTTGTGAGCCTGGCTGACGGCCTTGCCGGTCTTGCCAATGGATGCCAGCACGGGGCGCAGGTCGGTGAGGAACGCACCGCCCAGGTTGAGCACGGCACCGATGTAGGCCCCCAGGGCCGCGGCCGAGTCGCCACGGTTGTAGTGATACAGCGCGACCATGGCGTCCTTGAACGCCAGCACGCTGCCTACCACCAGGCTCAGCACCGGGAAGGGGCTGGTGGCCACCGAGAGAATCAGTTCGGCCATGAACTCCACCAACTTGAGGTTGCGCTGCGCCTGGCTGGTGGTGGTGTGCTTGACCTCGGCAATGACGTGGTTGACCGACTGGTCGTAGAACTGGAAGCGCAGGTCGCTCAGCGGTGCGGTGGTGCGGGTGATTTCATCGAACAGGGGCTTGGAATAGACCCCACGTAATTGCGGCCCCATGGCGCTTTTGTACTCGGCCAGTTTGGGCGCGAACCAGCCGCGCTCGGAGGGCACTACCCGGTGCGTGTAGTAATACTCCATGGCATCGAGGTTCTTCAGGCGTTCGTTGAACTCCTTGGCTAGGCGAAAATCCACGCCATCCGGCGCGCCCGGGGTGTAGAGCAACGGTGGGTTCTGCTGGTGTTGGAATACAAAGCAGCCGTGGATGAGCGTGCCGAATATGTGCAGGCCATAGATCCGGTAATTGAGGCGTACCTGGGGGTCGTTGCTGTCCATCGCATCGATGCTGCGTTCCAGCCACGCCTGGTCGCTGCTGGCCAGCACGCCCTGCATCCGGGCAGCCTGGGCGGCCTGTTTCATGCGCAGTTGGTTGAGCACCAACGCACCGTTGCGGCGCAGGCCGTAGTGTTGGTCATGGACATTGAACAAGCGGCTTTCGACCAGGGTGATGTAGTCGTCGGCAAACGAACTGTCGGCCAGGGGTTCGATAACGTTTTGCGGGGTCAGGCGGCTCAGGTCGACGCCGGGTGGGCCCTTGAAGCGAGTGATGTAGTCGATGCCGGGCAGAAAAAAATCGAAATTCTTGTCGTAGCCGTTGCGATACAGAGTCGTGAGGGAGAAGGTCGCATCGCGGGTCACCACGCCTATGTGATCGGGGTCGACCGCTGGCGTCGGGTTGCCCAGCAAGCGGTTGAGAATGGGTGTTGCGCGCTCGTGGACGTAATCGTCGAAGGGTTGCAGCTGCGCCACGGAGCCGGGGCTTTGGGTGTAGGTCTGTTCGGCGCCGATGGCGTGGCAGGTGTAGGTGGTCAGGGCCTGGCGGTCCGCTGCCGAGGCGCTGCGCAGCCAATCCGGAGTGCGGTGCTTGTACTCGTCGGCCTGCATCGCCAATTGCGCGACGGCCATTTGCTTGAGGGTGTCGGCGTGGCTCGCCGGCGGGGTGAAGGTCACCTTGCGGTACTCCTGCACGTCGGGCTTGAACGACAGGGCGTTGAGCATCTCATTCCATTCCGGGCGCACGCGGGTGAGCAACTGGTCGAGCAGGTAGCGGTGCATGCTCGGCGTGTCCGGGTCGGCATGCTTGTCCAGGCTCCAGCCCAGGATGTGCGCCTGGCAGTCGCGCTCACTGTCGAAGGCCAGAAACTGCTCGGCCCGCGGCGCTTGTGGCGTACATAGCAGCACGCGCACGGTCGCACCTTGCGGGTTGGTGTGGCGCAATACCCAGATATCCTTGAGGGGCGAGGCGTTGAGCAGCACGCTGCTGGCCGTGAGGCTGGCATCGGCGCCACTGCGCAGGGCTTCGAACAGTTGGTAGTCGGCCTCGGTGAGGTGGTTTTGCAGGCGCGCGGTGTAGGCCAGCAGCATCAGGCGCGCGTCCAGCAGGGCCGCCGTGGCGCTTTGCACCGTCTGCGAAGCCAGGGCCTGGATTTGCAGGGGGGCGAAATCGATGCGCGGTTGCAGGGCTGGCAGCATTTCGGCCAGGTAGGCGGGTGTCAGGTCTTCGTAGGCCTCGGGCAGCGGTTGGCCGGCATAGGTGATGTGGCTGCGGGTGAGGAAGTCCGAACCCTCCAGCTCATCGCCCTTGAGCAGCCCTTGCAGGGCCAGTTCCGGCAGGCTCAGGGTTTGGCTGTAGACGCCGGCGTTGGGGATGATGCGATCGGTGCTGACCTGCACTTCGTCAGGGTTGAGGTTGTCGATGTCCAGGTCGGCCTCCAGGCGTTGGGTCAGTTGCACGATGGCCAGGGCCTGGGGCGACAGGGCCGGCCCCATGACGGTGAGGACCTCCATGCTTGCCTGGTTGTAGGCCTGGATGCGCTGTGCGACGGTCTCACGCTGTGCTTCGCTGGCGCTGCGGTACCAGTCGGGTGCAGAGAGGCGCACCAGCCGTTCCAGCAGGCGTTGGGCCCGGGCTTGCAGGCGTGACGTCAGGTCCAGCTCGGCGCACCGCACGGCGTCGTCCAGCTCGCTCATGATCTGCTCGGTGCTGGGCTGGGCGAAGGCGAAATCGATGTCCAGACTCTGCTTATGGCGCAGCGCTGCCTCGGTGTGCTCGAACAGTGGTTTGTCGCTGATGGGAGCCAGTTCGAGGGGCCAGATTCCGTCACTGTCCAGGCCTTGATAGCTGCGCGGCAGCAGGCTCAGGAAGGCCTTGCGCGACAGCGGATGCTCCATGCGTTGGCGCAGGTTGCGATCCAGTTGCCTAAGGGACGTGAAGGACTCCAGGCCATGGCGCGGGGTGAACAGCAGCACATCGCCGACCTGGGTATCGGTGTCCAGGGTGGTGACCGCGGTGGTCGCGGTGGTGACCACGAAAGCCCCGGCCCACTCGACGTCCTGGCCTTGATAGGTGAAGCGCAGCGCATACAGGCCCGGGCGCGATTGGGGGCCGCGCAGCAGGTTGTCGACCAGCAGTTGATCGCTGGGGCTGAGCGTCAGGTCCTGCACCCTGAGCGCGGCTTCCGCCTCCAGCGCTTGGCGGTGGGCCTCGAGTACGAATTGGCCATGGGCCTGCCCCGCGTCGGACACTGCTTCGGCGGCCTCGGCGAGGTAGTTGCGCAGGGCCGTCTTGCTGCGTTCAAGCACCAGTGGACGGCTGTCATCGGTGACCGTTGGGGCGCCGACGGACAAGTATTTGAGTTGCGCGTTCTGGAATATCCACAGGTTCTCCTTGCGCAGGCGTTCATTGAGCGCGTTCAGGCGCGTGAGTTCCGGTGAGGGCGTGTCCAGCGGGTGGGCTTGGGCGTCGATGGCACCGAGCTGATGGCCGATTTGCATCAGCCGGGGCTTGAGCTCGGCAGCGGAGAGTTCGGGAAGCGGGGGGGTGAGCCAACTCATTAAGTACATCATCCTTGAGGCGTTAATTGAGCCTTCAAGGGTGCGCAGCCGTGGGCGAACAGGAGCGGTACATAGTTGTAGACGACTGTTGCGGCATGTGCCCCGAGCGTCGAAACGCCGCCCGGGGCGGGCCTGCTTATTGCGGCAACGGTAGGGCGCTGCGGGGCAATACGGTCAGTTCAAGGCGTGAGGGATTGTTCGCCCCCAGGTGCAAAGTGTTGCGTGCGACGCGCGGGTGGCGGGCCTGGCCTTCGGCTTCGCCACTGTTGGGGTTGACGTCGAAGTGCGGGAAGTTGCTGCTGGCGATGTCCAGGCGCAGGCGATGGCCGCGCTGGAACAGGTTGCAGGTGGCAAAGGGTTCGATGACCACTTTGACTCGCTCGCCGGGGGGCAGCAGGGTCGGGGCTTCCCAGGAGTCGCGATAGCGGCAGCGGCGGATGCCATCGGTGATGTTCATTGCAAAGCCTTCGGGGTAATCGGCGCTGGGCGGGTAGACGTCCAGCAGCTTGGCGGTGAAGTCGGTGTCGGGCGCGTCGCTGTCGATCCACAACTCGATGCGCAGGGGGCCGGCGACGATCAGGTCTTCTGTCAGCGGTTCCGTCTGAAAGCTCAGCACGTCATCACGCTCGGCCAGCGGCCGGTTGTCGCCCCGCGTACCGAAGAAGTCGGCCCGTTCGCGCTGGTCGAAGGCACCGCCGACGAACACCGGCGCCCCGGAGGTCAGCGCGCCGCCAATGGTTGGTACGGGGTGGGCGGGGTCGGCGAGGTAGCTCAGGTGCGCCTCGGGTTGCGTGGCCGGGGTGCGGCTCAGGCATTTTTGCTCGGTAAGGTACAGGGTCAGCGGCTCGCTGCCCGACAGGGGCCATTGCTGGCCGTGCAGCCAGCGCCCGCCGTGCTGCAAGCGGCCATTGTGATCCTTGGCGCCGCTGCCGCCCCCCATCATGAACACCTGCACCGACGTTGGGGCGGGTTCGGTGCCAGGTTTGAGGGAGCGCTCGAACCAGTCCAGGCGCGTGCTCAACCAAGTGGCGCCGACCTGGCCGTCGAAGGCCGCCTGCGGGCCGAACTCGACATCGCCGCTGTGGGTGATGTTGCGGTCGCCATGCAACCACGGCCCCATCACCAAACGCTGGGCGCGCTGAGTGTTGGCCTGGAAAGCGGCGTAGTTGGCCAGGGTCGAACTGACGTAGGCGTCATACCAACTGGACATGAACAGCACAGGGATATCCGGCAGGTTGGCGTAGTGGCCCTGGGCGTAGATCCCGGGTTTTTGCCAATATTCGCCGAAACAGCCCTGGCTCCATTGATCCAACAAGTAGGCTTCGTACTCCGGCACATGGCGCAGTGGCGATTGCCCGCTTTGCCAGGGCATGCGCGCGAACCACTCATGGATATCTTCGGCGGCCAAGGCATGCCCGATGGCCGGGTCGGCCAGGGCCGCCGGGCTTTCCTTGGCCTGGCGCCAGGCCCAGGTGGCTTGCTTGAGCTCGAAGGCACCGCCCTGGCGAATACCGCACTGGAAGGCATTGGCGAAGCCGCCGGAATCCAGGGCCATGCTGCTCAAGCCCGGCGGGTGCAGGCAGGCCATGGCCAGTTGGGTGTGGGCGGCGTAGGACAGGCCCATGCTGCCGATGCGGCCATTGCACCAGGGTTGGGCCATGAGCCAGGCGAGGGTGTCGAAACCGTCCTCGCCTTCGGCGGTGTACTTGGTGAACACCCCTTCAGAGGCGTAGCGGCCGCGGCAATCCTGGAACACGGCGACGAAACCCTGGGCGGTAAAGGCTTGGGCCATGGCCTCGCGGGAAAGGTGCTGGCCGTCGAGCTGCTTCTCGGAGCGTGACGGCTTGCATTTGTCATAAGGGGTGCGCTCGATCACCACCGGCCATGGCCCGGACTTTGGGTCGGGCAGATAAATGTCGGTGGCCAGATGGACGCCGTCGCGCATGGCGATCATTTGGTTGCGCAAAATAAGCATCGTTGCAGGCACTCGTCTTGTAAAAATATGCGGATGTAGCAAGCGGGCTCGCCCGCTTGCTACACAATCGAGGTCAGTAGCCGGTGGTGACGGCGATGGCCAGCAGGACCATGGCCAGCGCGGTGTAGATCAAAAACAGCGGCAGGATGTAACGCGCCCACTGGCCCCAGCCCACTTGCGCGGTGGCCAGCAGTACCAGCAAGCCACTGGAGGTCGGGGTAATCATGTTGGTCAGGCCGTTACCCAGGAGGAAGGCGTAGACGGTGGTCTGCGGGCTGACCCCCGACAACTGGCCCAGCGGCCCGAAGATCGGCATGGTCACGGCAGCCTGGCCGGAGGTGGACGGGATCAGCACATCCAGGCCCAGTTGCGCGAGGAACATGCCATAAGCCGAGACAATCGGGCCGTGGTCGGCGACGACGCTGGCGAGGCTGTTGACGATGGTGTCCAGCACCTGGCCGGTGCTGAGGATGATCTCCACGGCAGTGGCCAAACCGATCAACACACCAGCGATCAGCACTTTTTTCATGCCATCGACAAAGGCACTGGCGGCGACGCTGGCGCCCAGGCCGGCGATCACACTGAATACCACGCTGAGCAGTAGGTAGAACGCCGACAGCTCATGGTATTTCCAGCCCCAGCGATTGGAGGCATAGACCATGAAACCGACGCCGCTGCCCAGCACCAACAGGTTGAGCAGGTGGCGTACCGACAACGGTTTGTGCTCGAAACTGATCTGCGCGGTGGCGTCGAAGCCCTGCTTGCGGATGCTCCACAGCACGAACACGATGCCCACCAGCAAGAAGGTGGCGTAGGCGGCGATACGCATGCTCATGCCGCTGAAAATCGGCAGGCCCACCATCGGTTGCGCCACGGACAGCGCTACCGGGTTGGTGATCGAGGCCAGGTAGCCGATTTTCACCGAGATGGTGACGATGGCCAGGCCGATCAGGTTCGACAGCCCCAGGCGATTGGCCATGGCCACCATCAGCGGCACGATCAGGATGAATTCCTTGGCCAGCCCCATAAAGGTACTGCCGGCGGAAAACACCAGCATCAAGGTGGGCACCAGTACGTAGATATTGCCCCGGGTCATCCCCAGCAGCCGCTCCAGCCCGGCGTCGATGGCCCCGGCCTTGTTCAGCACGCCGAACATGCCGCCGATGAACAGCACCATGAAAATCAGCCCGGCGCGTTTTTCGATGCCCTGGGGAATGGCCATGAAGCCTTCCACCAGCGACACGGGGCGCGCCGCATCACCGGCCTTGCGCGGCTCGATGGAGAACAACTGGCTCAGGGAATCGTGTTTTTCCAGCACCTGGTAGGAGCCCGGCACCACCAGGCCATTTTGGCGCTGGAACTTGCCGGAATTGACCGCGTAGGTGAAGGCAATTGCGAGCAGGACGATGCTCAGCAAGATGATGGCCGGGTTGATTTGCTTGCGTTGCCCAATGGCATCCGGCTTGCCGGGCGAGGCCCCGGCGGCGGGTTGGGTGATGGTGGTGTGACGTGGTTCGGTCATGGCGGTGGCCCCGGTTCGCGCCCCGTCTGGCGGGTGTCATGCGCTGTTATTGTTTTGGCTGGTGATGCTTGGTGACGCGGACACTAGGGCAAACGTCGGGGGCCGACAACGTTATGCGTGGAGCGGGTCGGGCTATGCGTTTTCGGGGGTTGATGGCCCATTGCCGAGCTATTTTGTGTGGGCGCTAGCGTGGCTCCCACAGGGGAGTTCTCCCCTCCAGGGCCCTCCTCAGCGCGTGCCATCGCCCAGGCGATGTTTCAGGTGCTGGGCAAACGCACTGACCACCGGCGAGCGCGCTTCGTCGCGGCGAAACGCCAGGCCGAAGGCATAGGGCAGGGCCGGGCGGAAGGGCCGGGTGACGATGGGCAAGTGGCTGAAATGGCTGGCCAGCAACCCATTGACGATGGACACCCCCAGGCCTTCAGCGACGAAGCTGCACGCGGCGCCCACCGAGTGCACTTCCACCCGCACCTGGGGCGTCAGGTTGGCGGCGCGGAATACCTGGTTCAACTCGGCACGCACCGCCCGTTGGCGGCCCAGCATCACCAGCGGTACATCGTGCAGGTGGCGGGCCTCGATCCATTCGTGGCGGGCCAGCGGGTGGTCGGCGGGCATCACGCATACGCCTTCGCTGTGCAGCAGTGGCTCGGTGTCGAAGTCCGCCAGCTCGGTGGGCAGGCGCACGAAACCCAGGTCGGCGGAGCGGTCCAGCACGGCGCGCTCGATCATGTCGTAGGAGCCGGTGAGCAACTCCACCACGATCTCGTCGTGGCCCTTGAGAAACTCGGCGACGATGCGTGGCAACAACTCCTGGGCCATGCTGGTGGGGACGGCAACCTTGAGCAGGCTCTTTTGCGAGCGGCCGATGCGCAGTTCGTCGGCCAGGCGCTGCACACGCTGCATGCCGTCCACCAGGGCGGCGACTTCGCCGAGCAGTTCGTCGGCTTGCGCAGTGGCCATCAGCCGGCCTTTTTTGCGCAGGAACAGGGCAAAGCCCAGGGCCTCTTCGAGCTGGGTCAGTAGGCGACTGACCGCCGACTGGGACAGGCCCAGGCGCGCTGCGGCACCGATGGTGGAGCCGGTAGCCATGATGGCTTTGAAGGCTTCGAGTTGTTTGAGATTCATCCTGGTTGTCCTCTGGTCCGTGTGCCCGCAAGCCGTTTTGCGCATAGCCCGATGCGCTTCGCGCATACCGTTGTCCAGGTCAAGGCGAGCCGTTAGTGTCCGCCCCGACACGGCGTTGCGTCCAGCACGACGGCGCCGGCCACTGCCCGATAAAACCGATAAAACGGCACTGAGGAACATCAGCATGCGTGAGCTTTTCACCCCCCGCGGCCTGACCTGTGCAGGCCTGTTGGCGAGCTTCTCGCCGGGCCTGTTGGCCGAGGGATTCTTCGACGACGCCCAGGGCCGACTGACCCTGCGCAACTACTACTTCAACGATGGCTACCGCGACGGTGGCGAAGACCGCAAAGAGTGGGCCCAAGGCTTTTTGCTCAACCTGCAATCGGGTTTCACCCAAGGCACTGTGGGCTTTGGCCTGGATGCCTTGGGGCTGGCCGGGCTCAAGCTTGATTCCAGCCCGACCCACGCCGGCACCGGGCTGTTGCCGGTGCACGATGACGGCCATGCGGCGGACGGTTTTTCCAGCCTGGGCCTGACCGCCAAGCTGCGCTTTGGCGATGCCGTGGTGAAAACCGGCACCCTGCTGCCGAAAATCCCCGTGCTGGTGCAGAACGATGGCCGCTTGCTGCCCCAGACCTATCGCGGCACGCAGATCGAGTACAAGGGCATTTCCGACCTGTACCTGCACGCCGGCCACCTGGACAAGTTCAAACAGCGCAACTCCACCGACAGCGTGGATATTTACCCACAGGGCTACGGCGGCAAAGGCACCGATTTCGACTTCGCCGGGGCTGTGTATAAGTTCACCCCCAACCTCAGCGGCATCTGGTATTACGGGGAAATGCGCGACTTCTACCGGCAGAACTTCCTCGGCCTGGTGCACAAGCAACCCGTGGGCGCGGGTAGCCTGACCAGCGACCTGCGTTACTTCATCAGCGACCAGGCCGGCGAGGCGCGTAGCGGCAAGGTCGATGCCGACATGTTCAGTGGCCTGTTCACCTACCGCCTCGGCGCCCAGTCCCTGGGCCTGGGCTACCAGAAAGTGCGGGGCGACACCGCGCTGCCCTACGCAGCCGTGTCGACGGTGTACTCATTCAGCAACGCCGGCGTGGGCAAGTTCATCCAGGCCGGCGAACAGACCTGGATGCTGCGCTACGACTACGACTTCGCCGCCGTGGTGCCGGGCCTGACGTTTATGACCCGTTACTACAAGGGCGAAAACGGTGAACTCAAGGGCCGCGAAACCCGCGAGTGGGAATCGGACACCCACCTCAAATACGTGGTCCAGAACACCGCCCTCAAAGGCCTGGGCGTGGAACTGCGCAAGGCCACCTACCGCTCCACCTATGCCAGTGACCGCGATAACTACCGGTTGTACCTGACGTACGATGTGGCGCTTTGGTAGTTTCCCTTCCTGCCCGGCGGGGGCCGGGCTTGCGTACGAGGGGGGTCAAGACTGCTCCCATACAAGCCCGTTCCCCAGGTTGGGCGGTGTGCCCGTAAATTTATTTTTGTAGGGCAACCCCTACGCGCTCTTCAGAAAATCCCCCGTAGGCCGATGGCTAGGCGAATGCTGCTCTTAATCTTGCCCATCGGTGCATCCCCCATGTTCAACAAACGCTTGAAGCAGGAGCTCTCGGCTCTTCGCGAAGAACTCTCCAGCCTCCTGCAGGTCAAGGACAGCCTGGAAAGCGAGATGCTGGTCCTGACCCTCGACCCCGAGGGGCGCGTGCAGTCGGTCAACCAGAACTTCCTGGGCGAGATGTTCTACAAGAGCAGCGATTTGTTGGGGCGGCACATCGAGGATTTCGTGCCGGCCCACCTCAAACACGATGAGTTCCACCGCCGCTTCAAGAACGCCCTGACCCGCGGCGAGCATTTTGCCGGGGCGGTGCGCCTGCTGCGCGGCAACGGCCAGGAAGCCTGGCTGCGCTCGATCATGCAGCCGGTACGCGGCTCGCGCGGCGATATCCGGAATTTCTCGATCTACTCCAGCGACCTGACCCGCACCATCGAGGCCTCCCGCGAGCACGAAAACCTGATCGGCGCCTTGGTGCGTTCGACGGCGGTGATCGAGTTCGACCTCAATGGCAACGTGCTCACGGCCAACGAGCGCTTCCTCAGCGGTATGGGCTATACCCTGGCGCAGATCCAGGGCAAGAATCACCGCATGTTCTGTACCCCGGAAGACGCCAACAGCGCCGACTACCAGGCCTTCTGGAAACGCCTGAACGCCGGCGAGTTCGTCGCCGAGCGCTTCAAACGTATCGACAGCCATGGCCGCGTGGTGTGGCTGGAGGCGTCCTATAACCCGGTGGTGGACGCCAACAACAAGCTCTACAAAGTGGTCAAGTTCGCCACGGTGATTACCGACCAGATCAACCAGGAACAAGCGGTGGCCGACGCCGCCAACATCGCCTACAGCACCTCTTTGCAAACCGACAGCAGCGCCCAGCGTGGTACGGCGGTGGTAACCGAGGCCGTGAAGGTGATGCGCGACCTGGCCACCCACATGCAACAGGCCGGGGAAGGCATCGAGGCGCTTAACGCCCAGTCACAGGTGATCGGTAGCATCGTCAAGACCATCAGCGGCATCGCCGAACAGACCAACCTGCTGGCGCTCAACGCCGCCATCGAAGCGGCGCGTGCCGGCGAGCAGGGCCGTGGTTTTGCCGTGGTCGCCGACGAAGTGCGGCAACTGGCCTCGCGCACCAGCAAGGCGACCGAGGAAATCGTCGGCGTGGTACGCCAAAACCAGGACATGGCCCGCGACGCCGTGGCGCTGATGAGCGACGGCATCGTCCAGGCCGAACAAGGCCTGGCCCTGACCGCTGAGGCCGGCACGGTGATCGTGGAAATCCAGGACGGCGCGCAGAAAGTGGTCAGCGCCGTGGGCCAGTTCGCCAACCAACTGTCGACCTGAGCGCCGCGCTGCTAGCGGCCTTCAGCGCCGTTGCATGCGCAACCAGCGCGCCGGCGACAGGCCGTAGGCCTTGCCGAATTGGCGGGTCATGTGGCTTTGGTCGGTGAACCCGGCGTTCATCGCCGCGTCGATCAACGGCAGGCCCTGAAGCAGTGAGGCCCGCACCAGGTCCAGGCGCCGCATGGTCAAGTAGCGATAGGGGCTGGTGCCGAACAGCAAGCGAAAATCCCGCGACAGGCTCCAGCGGTCCCGGCCACTGTGCTCGGCCAATTCCTCCAGGGTCACGGTGCGCTCCAGGGTGCTGTGGATAAACTCCCGCGCCCGTTGCGCTGCCAGGTAATCGAAGCGCTGCTCATTGGCGCGGGTGCCGCCTGCCAGGCTCAGGGCCTGGGCCAGGTCGTAGAGGGCGTCCTGTTCCTGCAACGGGTCGGGGGCATCGTCCAGGCTGCGCAACAAGGCCTCGGTGGCGGCGGCCAGGCGCGGGTCGCTGGACACGCCTTGCTGGATAAACGGCAAGGGCTGGCCGCCAAGGATCTGCTGGATCAGCGCCGGCTCGATGTACATCATCCGGTAGTGGAACCCCGCCTCGGTGCCGGCCTCGCCGTCGTGCAGTTCATCGGGGTGCAGCACCATGGTGGTGCCCGGCAAGCCGTGAAGCCAATCGCCACGGTATTGGAAACTCTGCACGCCCTTGAGGGTGCGGCCGATGGCGTAGGTGTCATGGCGGTGCGGCGCGAAACCGTGGCCGGCGAAAAACGCTTCGATACGCTCCACGCCGCCGCTTGAAGGGGCGCGGTAAACCCAATCGTGGGCGCGGGTTGGCTTGGCCATGGGGATTCTCCTTGCGCGGTGCCCGCCACGGTAACCTGCGTGGCGCCCTCTGTCAGCAACGCCCGTGATGGGGTAGAAAGGTCAGCCAGATGACTTTCACCATGACAAGGAGCGCCCCGATGACTTTCACTTTCCGCCCGGTAGAGCCCCGTGACTTAACCCGCATTTGCAGCTTTGCCGGCAGCGTGGAAGAACTGTACTTTTTCTTCCCCGCCGCCACCTGGCCCCTGACTGCCGAGCAACTGCAAGACGCCATCGACCAGCGCAGCGACTCCACTGTGATCGAGCAGGCCGGGCAAGCGGTGGGTTTTGCCAACTTCTATCAGTGGGAACAACACGGCACCTGCACCATCGGCAACGTCATTGTCGATCCCCAGGCCCGCGGCACTGGCGTGGCCGCCGCGCTGATCCGCCACATGATCGGCATCGCCCAGCACAAACACCAGGCTCGGGAAATCACCCTGTCGTGCTTCAACAGCAACGTCGCCGGCCTGCTGCTTTACCCCAAACTCGGCTTCACCCCTTACGCCATCGAAGAACGCGCCAACAAACAGGGGGAGCGAGTGGCGTTGGTGCATTTGCGATATGCCAAGGCCTGAGCGGGGTAGGAGCGAGCCGCCAGCTAAATCACCGACAAACCGGTCCTACCCTTTGTCACCGTCACTCAGTGCTGCCATCGCGAGCAGGCTCGCTCCCCCAGAGGAGAAATCACAGTGCAACTGTGGGAGCGGGCCCGCCCGCGATGGGGCCCTGTCGGCTACTCGCGATGCGGGCTCCCACACCCGTTCAATCCCCCAATGCCGCGCCTTCGCGCCGTGGGTCGGCGCCGCCGGATAGGGCGGGGCGGCCTTGGTTGTCTTGTACGCGCCGGATGGCTTGGGTGCCGCTGGTCATGTCGATCAGGTTGAGCTCATGGCCGCGGGCTTTGAGGGCTTTGGCCAGGTCGGGGCTGAACTGGCCCTGTTCCAATTCGGTGGCGCCGTTGCGGCTGCCGAAGTTGGGCAGGTTGATGGCGGTTTGCGGGTCGAGGTTCCAGTCGAGCATCGCCACCAGGGACTTGGTCACGTATTCGATGATTTGCGAGCCGCCCGGCGAGCCGACGGTGGCGAGGAACTGCCCGCTGGCGCGGTCGAACACCAGGGTGGGGGCCATGGAGGAGCGCGGGCGTTTACCCGGCTCGACGCGGTTGGCCACGGGTTGGCCGTTTTCCTGGGGGATGAACGAGAAGTCGGTCATCTGGTTGTTGAGCAAAAAGCCCTCGACCATCAGGTGCGAGCCGAACGCCGCTTCCACGCTGCTGGTCATCGACACCGCGCCGCCCTGGTCGTCCACCGCCACCACTTGTGAGGTGGAGATGCGCAGCGGCGAGCGGTCCGCCGCGTAGGCCACTTGCACCCCGACCGGGTTGCCGGGGCGGGCCGTGCCCATGCTGCGCTCGCCGATCAGCGCGGCGCGCCGGGCCAGGTAATCCGGGGCGAGCAGGCCGGCCACCGGCACGGGTACAAAGTCGCTGTCGGCGATGAACTGGGCGCGGTCGGCGTAGGCCAGGCGCTGGGCTTCGGCGATCAGGTGCACGGCCTCGGGCGCAGGTTCCAGGCCCAGCGGCGTGTCGGCGGTACGGGGCGCCAGGGCGGCGAGGGCCAAGCGCGGGTCGCGCTGCTCCAGGGCCTGCAAGGTGCCGAGGATCTGCGCCACGGCGATGCCGCCCGCGGACGGCGGCGGCATGCCGCACACCTGCCAGCGTTTGTAGTCGCTGCATAGGGGCGTGCGCTCCACGGCGGTGTAGGCGCTCAGATCGGCCAAGGACAGGCTGCCGGGGTTGGCGTGGCGCTGCACCTGGTTGACGATTTGTTCCGCGAGGACGCCGCGGTACAGGGCATCGGGGCCTTCGCTGGCGATGCGCGCCAGCACCTTGGCCAGGGCCGGGTTTTGCAGGCGCGTGCCCACGGCTTTGGGGCTGCCGTCGGTGTTGAGGAAGTAGGCCGCCATCTGCGGCGAACCCGGCAAATGCGGGTCGCTAGCGATCAGGGTGTGCAGCCGTGGGGAAATGGCGAAGCCGTTGCGGGCCAGCTCGATGGCCGGTTCGAACAGCCGCGCCCAGGGCAGGCGCCCGTGTTTGTCGTGGGCCATTTTCAGCGCCCGCAACACGCCGGGCGTGCCCACCGAACGCCCGCCAATTTGGGCTTGGGCGAAGGTCATGGGTTTGCCGTCGGCGTGCAGGAACATCTCGCCGGTGGCCCCCGCCGGCGCGGTTTCGCGGCCATCGTAGGCGCGCACCTGCTGGCCGTCCCACAGCACGATCAACGCCCCGCCGCCAATGCCGGAGGATTGCGGCTCCACCAGGGTCAGCACCGCTTGCATGGCAATGGCGGCGTCGATGGCCGAGCCGCCCTCGCGCAGCATCTGCCGCCCCGCCTCGGCGGCCAGTGGGTTGGCGGCTGCGGCCATGTGCTTGGTGGCGTGCTGTGAGCGCAGGTCGCTGCGATAGCCCGAAGGCACTTCCGGCGGTAAATCGTGGGAGGCCGGGGCGTGGCAAGCGCCGAGGGTGATGACGCCCGTGGCGAGCAGGGTCAGGGCCGACAGGCGCCAGTGGCGCAGGAAAAGGGCTTGGGACACGGGGCGCTCCATGCGTGGGGAAGAGGGCTGCGGCGAAGGGGCAATGTAGCGGCGTGGGGCCAGCGGTGCAACGCGGGCCTGGGCCTGGGATGTGCTTAAATCCCCGGCCTACCCACTTTCGGAGTGCTGCACATGGAAGCTCAAAAACGCCCGGACGAATGCACCGGCATGGACGATATCCGCCACGAGATCGATGCCCTGGACCGCGCCGTGATTGCCCTGCTGGGCCAGCGGTTCCAATACGTGCTCGCCGCCTCGAAATTCAAGACCAGCGCCACCTCGGTGCGCGCCCCGCAGCGCTTGCAGGCGATGCTGCTACAACGCCGGCAATGGGCTGAAGCCGAAGGCTTGAGCGCCGATGCCATCGAAAAGCTCTACAGCGACCTGGTGGGCCATTTCATCGCTGAGGAAATGAAGCATTGGCAAGCCGCTGGTGGCGCGGGGGCCTGATGGCGTATACCTGGCGCGCCACCGAGAGGCGTGGCCGCACTGACCAATAAGGAAATGGACATGTTCAGGTTCTTGAACCTCACCGAGCCACCGCACCCCCCTTCGTTTCGCCATGGCGGCTCCGTTAACGGAGCCATGGGTGCCTGGGCGCTGAAAAAACTGGCGCTCAATCGAAAAGGGTTTGTCGCATGTCCAAAGAAATATTCGCAGCTTCTGCTCTAGGCCTGATGGTCTTGGGCGAGTTTTGCATCATCTACAGCGAGGTCGCGGTGGCCCGGTTGGCCCAGGCGGGCAGCACCTCGTGGGAGACGTTGACGTTTCCCGTGCTGCTGGCCTGTTTTTCCGGGTTGTGCCTGATGGCGGCGTATTGGCTGGGGTATCGGGCGGTGGGCGATATCTGGCTGGTGACGGTGGTGTCGGTCACTTCGCTGCTGATGCTCGAGCCGCTGGTGATCTGGTCGATGTTCCACGAGATGCCTGGGCGCGGCGAGCTGATCGGTTTCTGCCTGGGGGCTTTGGGGCTGGTGGCGGCGGTGTTTTTGTAGGTTCGACGATGAACTGAGGCACTGCACCTGTGGGAGGAGCGGCGGCATGGCTGCTGGCCGCACTGGCCTTATCGCGGGCGGGGCCCGCTCCCACGGGGTTGCTCAATGGCCCGCCAGTTGCTCTTTCAAGTAATGCACTGCCCGTTGCGTGGCGGGGCGGGTGTCGCCGTGGGCCACAGCGACGTGCCAAGTGAAGGGGAAACCCTGCTCGCCGATGGGGCGCACCACCAGGCCTTGTTCGTCGCCACGCAGCAGGCGCCGGGGCAGCAGGCTCATGCCCATGCCGGCGCGCACCAGGGCGATGATGGCGGGGATGTCCTGGATGTGCTGCAACGAACCCAACTCGATCTTCTGCGGGTGCAGGTAGCGCCGGTACAGGTAGGACTGCTCCAACTCGAAGTGGTAGAGCAACGCCTGCCCGGCCAGGTCTGGCGCCTGCAACCAGGGGCGGTGGGCGAGCGCGTGCCCCGGTGGCAGGATCGCCACCAGTTCATCGGCGTTGAGGGTGTGGAAGTCGATCTCGCTTGCGGGGCTGGTTTCACCCAGGATCACCAGGTCGCTGTCGCCTTGTTGCAGGCTGTAGAGCAGGTCGGGCACCTGCTTGACCTGCACGTTGAGGTGGGGGAACTCCTCGCGCATCTGCGCCAGCCACGCCGCCAGCCAATCGGCGTGGTGCAAGGGGTCGATGCTCAGGCGCAGGCGCCCGGCGTCGCCTTTGCCGTAGCGCTTGAGGTAGTCGTCGAGCACCGCTACATCGCCGAGGATGCGCTGGGCATGTTGGTTGAACGCCGCGCCCGCCTCGGTGGCGATCATCGCTTTGCGGGTGCGCTGGAACAGCGCAAAGCCCAGGCGATCCTCCAACTCGGCCAGTTGTTTGCTCAGGGCCGGTTGGGAGATGAACAACTGCTGCGCCGCCCGGGTCAGGTTGCGGGTGGCGCAGATGCTTTGCACCAGTTGCAGGTGCTTGATTTCCAGACGCATGCACAGGCTCCTTGCAGGGTGCGCGAGGGCCTTATCTTGTTGAGCGGTGCGCGCCGGAGCAAGCGGGGAATCGGCCCTAATCCAGCAATCGTGCGGGGATCAAGTCTATGCGCCGATCGCCCAGGCTGCGGATGGCTACCTTACAGCCGCCGGTGACGCTGGGGTCGGCCCGCGATTGCAGCACCACCATTTGCCCGCCGATGTGCTTGAGGATGGCGCGGTCGTATTCCATCAAGCGGTGGCAGGCCGCGACATCGCCGCTGCCTTGCAGGGAGCAGGGGAAGTGGATGTCGCAGTAAGCGGTGTCGTCTTCGACCCGCTCGATCACCCAGAACCGCGGTAGGCCAAACAGCCGCTGCCATTCGCGGGCAATTGCCAGGGCGCCTTGCTGGCGGCGCCCGTGGTGCTTGCACCACACCCACAGCGCCAGGGCGCGGGCGATCCAGCGGGTGCGCCAGTGCCAGCCTGTACGCGCCAACGGCCCGGTAAAACCGTTGACGCGGCGATAGAGGGCGATCTGTTTTTGTTCGGCATCGGGCGCGGTGGAGTGAAGTGGTGGGCGAGCCATGCAGGTCTTCCTTGAAAGGTGAACACCTGAGCGATGCTAAGCAGGGTTTGGCGCGGCGTAAAAGCACCATTGCGCATGCCGACGATTCCCTGGGGTTATGCTGGCGCCGGTTTGAACGGTGCAAGATTTTTCAGCGCGGACTTGGACGTGCGCTGGGCGGTGGACCTGCACTTCGACGCGCCGCCCCGCACTCTGCGCCTGCTAACCCGCAGCTTCCCGCTGGAAATCCACCAATACACCCCGTGGATCACCCGGGGTTCCCTGAAACAGCCTTGAATGCATCAAGGGGAACTTCCCCTTGATGTTGTCGGGGATACAGCCAGTTCAGGTATATACCCTAGAGTGTTCAGTCGTTAACTGTAGAAGCTCTTGTTGCGGCGACTACTTTAGTCAGCTGAGGGGTTTACTGATTCCTCCAATAGAATGCCTTTCCCGCCAAAGAGAATAAAAATTTCGCGAGGAGTAAAGCACTCGTCGAACTTGCTCGTAAATAAGTTCGCCAGCACTTTTTCCCCAATGAATTACCTAGCATTCCACCCGCAAATGATGCCGCCCCAGCTATGAGTGCACTGCACAGGAGCAAGGAGGCTCCGCCCCTTGCACGCCAAGCTCAATACACAACCCTGTAACAACTGGAATAGTTAGGGCTAGGCCCGTAAGTAATCCTGGCCACAACTTGCATTGAAACGTAAAGTCAGACAATACCCAGCTTGACCGCCCCTGCAAGGCCAATCATTACGAGTAGAAATCCAATAGTGCACCACTGCAACACTACCAATTTTCGCTTAAGTGGAATCGGAAATTTATTTAAGTCATGGGCGCATAATTTGCCTCTTCTTATGTAAAAATTCGGAAATGTAACCATCCCAGAAATTCCACCAATTAACAATAGCTTGCCTAAGGCCCCACCCTTTTCGAATGCGGTGAGGACCGTGATTAAAGAGCTATTTTTTAGATTGTCGAGCATTATATTGGCTTTGGTGTAGGCTAGGTGGAGTGAAACTCCAATGCAAACAAATGCACCTGCGAAGTCAATCAGTGCAATAACTAAAAATAGTTTCTCTGAAGTGCTTAAAGTCATTTGGTAGTCTCATATATTTTGTCCCCTATCGCCCCTCCAACGATTTCGCCAAGAGTACCTGCGGTATACGAAGTTGTCCCAACTACGAATAAACCGCACGCGAGCAGGGAGGCACCTCCCGTTGGCACACCAAGACCCACACACAATCCTGTAACAAGTGGGACAGTTAGGACTAGGCCTGCAAGTGAACCGCCTACGATCCCACCAGTAAAACTCCCCGCCTCAGTGAACTTCACCCGCTCGCAAGCCTCGACATTACCTGCCGTGCACACATCTTGAACGTTCATATAAGACGCTCCCCCTCCAACGGCAGTGCCTATCCAGCCACCGTACTTGATGACTTTGGCCGCTTTGGCAACACCTTCGATGTGGGTGGCGTATCCAGGTATTTGTTGAGCGGCTCCGGCCTTGGTCCAATGGTGAACCAGGCTTCGGCTGGAAATTCCCAACGCGCTTTTCAAGTTTGGGTGATCCGGGAAGCCAATGCCCTTTCGCGTTAAAGCGGTGAGGTGGGTATTGAACTTTGCAAGCAGCCGTTTACGTTCAGCAAAAAACGCTGGCGAGTGCAAATGTCCATCTGCCTGGAATGTGCGTTGGTGCAATAACTCGATATCGTGCAGAACAGTTTTAATATCCTCCAAATGCTTGGCGAACATGACTTCGCCGATCCCGATAGCCGTCGAGCCTCTGGCCAGAAAGTTCTCGATTTCTTCACGGTGCTGAGCCATAAAGTCCGCCTCATCCGCACTAAGGAGTTCGAGGGCTTCATGGGTCTTGGCCGCAGCGTCCATCAGCAACGCCTCTTCACGGCTGCATTGAAAGTTGCTCGGGTCGCTGAGCACAATCATTGAGCCTGCTTTTACGTCCCCTGGATGCGGGTTGAGCAGTTGAAATTTGTTCATCACCGCCGGATCGGGCACGGGGAATAGCGACGC
>NZ_FYEE01000003.1:60551-521526 GCF_900187645.1 Pseudomonas sp. Irchel 3E20
CGGCTGCATTGAAAGTTGCTCGGGTCGCTGAGCACAATCATTGAGCCTGCTTTTACGTCCCCTGGATGCGGGTTGAGCAGTTGAAATTTGTTCATCACCGCCGGATCGGGCACGGGGAATAGCGACGCCTCCAGTGCTTGGCGGGTCATGCTTTTGGGCACCACAAAGAAGCCAGGTTCCTGGCCCCCTAGACGGTGGAATACCGTTGTAGCCGATTGATTTGCCGGGGTGAAACCGGATTGGGGCGACACGACCGGGCGTTCAGCTACAGGTGCGGGGGCTGGTTGAGCAGAACTTCTGTTCGCCTGCGGGGCGAAGCTCTCGTAGGTGGCCGTATATATCGACGGAATCAGTTTGGCTTGGCAGGGGCAACTACTGTAGCTGTCGAGGGTGCCAGCCATAAGTTTGCCATGGCTATTAATGTAGGAAATGCCGCCGACTATCTGATAAATCCCCCCGTGCCTTCCACAAGAAACCAGATCGCCTTCGCGAGCATGGAGTAGACCAAACAGTGTGACTCTGTCATCCCCGGTGAGAACTTGGCCGCCGCAAGTCGTGTGGTCGCCTAAGCCAATGAAATAACCTTCTTTCATTTTTTCCCAATTCGTTCGGTCAAGGCCCATATGTTTCAGGCGCCAATAATTGATAGCCCCGAGTTGACTGAAGTTGTGAGCACGGTCGCCTTTCTGCGCGGCATTTACCTACTGACCGTTATCCAAGGTAAAGGCCCGCGGTGACTTTGCCTGTTGGGCTACGCTACCCCTGCGGGTTTGGCTACCCTCGGCTGCCACCCGGTAAGTTGCACTACACGGGTGAAGTTTTTTATAGGCCTGGTGTTGATTAATCATAACCTGGGCTTACTCATGGCCGAAAGTTGCAGTATGGTTTTCTCGAGTTTTGACGGCTTTTAATATTCGGATAAGTGGAGAGTACGTATTTATTTTAGCCACCCCGTTTTTCCAAGAGTCACCAATACTCCCATAGCCACAAATAGCCATATCGTCCCCCACTGCATAACAGCCATCTTGCGTTTTAGTTGTGGGCAGAGGCGTTTTAAGTCATCCGCATTTAACTCACCTCTTCTCATGTAAAAACCAGGGAAAGTGACGATGTTGGCTATGCCCCCGGCCAAAAATAGCTTCCCCCACACTCCGCCGTAGCGCAGTGGCGCACGTACCGTGATGCATGGGCTGTTTTTAAGGCTCTCAAGGATCTCGTCCATTTTGGTGTAGCCCATGTGCAGAGTGGCGACGATACATATGAACATCAGAAGTATTACTACGCCGCACAAAGCGCCGACCACCATTTCTGCGTTTGTCATTCTATAGCCTCATAAATTAAATCCCCCAGCAGCTCACCAGCAGACCCTGCTAGATAGCCGCTAGCGGTGGCGCCTACGCCGACAACAACGATGCCACACGCTAAAGTTCCTAAGCCTGCTGTTGGAACGCCCAGGCCAATACAAATAGCTCCGGCGGCAGATCCTGATAAGAATTTTCCTGCTAATACTCCCCCAGCTAATGCACCGGTGAAGTTTCCAGTCTCCGCAAACTTGATACGCTTGCAGGCCTCGTTATCGCCAGCAGTACAAACGTCCTGAACCTTCATATAGGACGCTCCCCAACCTATTGCCGTGCCCATCCAGCCGCCGTACTTCACGTATTTGGCTGCCTTGACAACTTTCTCTATATGAGTGGCGTAACCTGGAATCTGTCCAGAGGCTCCCGCTTCGGTCCAGTGATGCACAAGGCTGCGGCTGGAAATGCCCAGTGCGGCCTTTAGGCTGGGGTGGTCGGCAAAACCAATGCCTTTTTTGGTCAGCCTCGTGAGATGGGTGTCGAGTTGTACAAATAAGCGCTTACGCTCGGCAAAGAATTCAGCGGAGCGTAGATGGCCATGCTGCTGAAAACTGCGCTGGTGCAAGGCTTCGATTTCATTTAAAAGACCCTTCACACCGTCCAGGTTTTTGGCAAAGATCGCTTCACCGATGCCGATCGAGGTGGAACCGTGCGCCAGGAAAGTCTGCAACTCGTCCCGATGCTGGTGCATGAACGCCGCCTCTACAGGTGTGACGTATTCAAGTGTCTTGCTCACCTGTTCAGCCGCTGCCATCAACTGCGCTTCTTCGCGGCTGCATTGAAAGTTGCTCGGGTCGCTGAGCACAATCATTGAGCCTGCTTTTACGTCCCCTGGATGCGGGTTGAGCAGTTGAAATTTGTTCATCACCGCCGGATCGGGCACGGGGAATAGCGACGCCTCCAGTGCTTGGCGGGTCATGCTTTTGGGCACCACAAAGAAGCCAGGTTCCTGGCCCCCTAGACGGTGGAATAGCGTTGTAGCCGATTGATTTGCCGGGGTGAAACCGGATTGGGGCGACACGACCGGGCGTTCAGCTACAGGTGCGGGGGCTGGTTGAGCAGAACTTCTGTTCGCCTGCGGGGCGAAGCTCTCGTACGTGGCCGTATATATCGACGGAATCAGTTTGGCTTGGCAGGGGCAACTACTGTAGCTGTCGAGGGTGCCAGCCATAAGTTTGCCATGGCTATTAATGTAGGAAATGCCGCCGACTATCTGATAAATCCCCCCGTGCCTTCCACAAGAAACGAGATCGCCTTCGCGAGCATGGAGTAGACCAAACAGTGTGACTCTGTCATCCCCGGTGAGAACTTGGCCGCCGCAAGTCGTGTGGTCGCCTAAGCCAATGAAATAACCTTCTTTCATTTTTTCCCAATTCGTTCGGTCAAGGCCCATATGTTTCAGGCGCTAATAATCGACAGCCTCGAGTTAACTCAAGTTGTGTGGCGCTGAATATTAATGAAAGTGCTTCATGCCTCATGCTTTAGCGATTCAAGGGCAGGCAGAAAATCCTCGGCCTTTGATACGCCGACCCGGCCAATGATTAGGCAGCGGTTTTGAAGGGTATTAATGATCTCATCGCCATTACTTAGGTAACTGCCGACCAGTGCGACGTGGCTGTATTGTTCCCCTGCCGCCGTTACGATTTGCGCCGTACTGCCATCGGGATACACAACGCGGTCGCCTTTTTGCGCGGCCTTTACTTTCTGGCCGTTATCCAAGGTAAAGGCCATTGGCGACGTTGCCTGTTGGACTACGCCACCCCTACGGGTTTGGCTACCCTCGGTTGCCACCCGGTAAATCGCACTAGGCGGGTGAGATTCTTTATAGGCCTGTTGTTGATTAATCATAGCCAGGGCTTGCTCGTTGAGGTCGGCAAGTTGCTGTTGTGTGAAGGGCGAATTGTCCAGGTTGCTGAGCAATTCAGGGGAAGTTTCGTTGGTATACATTTTTATTATCCGGACTCAAGTTCACTGAGTTGGGGTTATCGCTAACTCAGTGAGAAGGCTATCTGATGATTGATGTTGCAGGCCGCACCTTGAGTCCTGAGTTTGTAGGAAGTAAATAGGCTGTTTCCTAAGATTATGTCGCCAATAAGAGCAAGGCGAGTCGGTAGTTTCGCGGTATTGCTCGCCGAGGATGGGTGGGGTGTAACGGCCTGATCGCGAGCAGGGCTCGCTCCCACTTGCAGGTTTGGCTGCAATGCCTTGTGGGAGCGGGCCGGGCTGGGTCAGAAGTCCCAGCGGGTGGTGACCATCACGTTGCGCGGGTCGCCGTAGTACGCCGTGTTATAGAAGCCGATGTTGGTGTAGTAGTACTTGTCGAACAGGTTGTTGACGTTCAGCGCGGTGGAGAGGTGGTCGCTGATCTGGTATTTGGCCATCACGTCCACCAGCCAGTAGGCGTCCTGGGAGAACTCTTCGTTGCGGCCTTTGGGGCGGTTGTACACCTCTTGCCAATTGCCGCCCTGCCAGCGCGCGCCGCCGCCGAGGGTCAGGCGATCCAGTGGGCCTTTGAAGCGGTACGAGGTGTAGAAGCTGACCTGGTCCTGAGGCTCCCAGGTGGACAGTTGCGCGCCATGTTCGTCGCGGATCAGTTTGTGGGTGTAGCCGGCCTGGGCCTGCCAGCCTGGCGCCAGTTCGCCGGACATCTCCGCTTCAAAGCCCTTGGTGGTGGCTTTCATACCTTGGGTGGCGTAGTCGAACGAGGGGTCGGTGGGCGCCGCGTTGTATTCGGCGTCCGGCTCGGCTCGGTTGGTTTCGTGGATTTCAAAGTAGGCCAGGCTGGTGTTCAGGCGCCCCTCGAGGAACTCGCCCTTAATCCCCACTTCGTAGTTTTTGCCTTCGTCCGGTTCCAGCAGTTTCTGGTTGCGGTCGCGGTTGTAGACCTGCGGCATAAAGATGCTGGTGTAACTGGCGTAGGCGGTGAAGTTGTCGTTCAGGTCGTAGGTGAGTGCGGTGTAGGGCACCAGTTTGCCGGTTTCGGTGGAGTCGTTGCTGCCGGTCAACCAGTAGTTGGCCACGCGCATGCCCAGGAACAGGTTCAAGTCATCCGTCAGGTTGAAGCGGGCGGTGGTGTAGCCGGCGGTCTGGCGGGTGGTTTCATCGATGATGCGCGTAGGCTTGCCCCAGTTCGGCTCGGGGAAGTTGCCGTCGAAGTGCCAGAAGTCCACCACCTTATTGCCGTTGACGTAGGTGGGTTTGCCGTAGTCCTTGCCGTTCCAGTGGGAATTGGACGCGGAGGCGCCGACCACCAGTTCATGCTCGCGGCCCAGCAGGCTGAAGGGGCCGCTGGCGTAGATATCGCCGGAGTCGGAGCGGGTGTCGCCGGTGAACTTGTTGGCGTAGATCGCCGACAGGCCGGTAGCTGGGTCCGGGCCCAGTTCCACGGAGCCCAGGGGCGCGTCATAGCCGTTGAGCTGGTGGGTGTATTGGCCCTTGACCACCCAACCATTGGCGAAGCTGCGTTCAAGGGTGGCGAAGACGCTTTGGGTGTACTGCTCCCATTTGCTCCATTTCGCGCCGTTGTTGTACGAGCGGCGCACGTCCAGGCGTTCGCCCTTGCGGTCGAACAGGTTGCGGCTGCCGGACCAGCCCGCGCTGGTGGGGTCGCTGTTCTGGTAGTCGGCGCCGATGGTCAGCAGGGTGTCTTCACTGAGGTCGGCTTCCAGCGTGGCGAAGTAGACCTGGGTCTGGCGCTCGTAGCGGTCCATGAACGAGTGCTTGTCCTGGTACGCCGCCACGGCGCGGCCGCGCAGGTTGCCGGTTTCGGTCAACGGGCCGCTGACATCGACCTGAGAGCGGTAGTTGTCCCAACTGCCGGCGCCCAGCTCGACGCTGGCCTGGAACTCGCGGGTGGGCTTTTTGCGGATCAGGTTGATGGTCGCTCCCGGTGCGCCGGCGCCGGTCAGCAGGCCGGTGGCGCCCTTGAGGATTTCTACCCGGTCGTAGATGGCCATGTCACTGAGGGTCTGGCCGGAGGAGTAGGCCGAGTTGCGCAGGGTGGGGATGCCGTCGTACTGGAAGTTTTCCACCGAGAAGCCGCGGGCGTAGTAGTTGTTGCGCTCGCTGTCGAAGGTGGAGACGGTGATGCCGGGGGTGTGGCGCATCACGTCGTCGATGGAGGTGAGGGCGAAGTCGTCCATGTTCTGGCGCGTGACTACGGTGATGGACTGCGGCGTTTGCCGGGGCGTGAGTACCAGGCGCGTGGCGGTGGCGATGGTGCCCGGCGTGTAGGAGTCGCTGCCTTCGGTGATGGTGCCCAACTGGTTGGCGGTGACCTGGGTGGCGCTCAGCGCCAGGGTGCCGGCCGCGGGCGGCAGGCTTTCCAGGGCATAGCCATCGGCGCCGGCGCGGGCCACCAGGCCGGTGTCGCCCAGCACTTGGGCGAAGCCCTCAACCACGCTGTAGTTGCCGCGCACGCCAGGGCTGGTGAGCCCGGCCACTTGCCGCGACTCAAAGGCAATCGGCGCGCCGGCTGCCTGGGTGAAGCGGCTCAGCACTTCGCCGAGGGGGCCGGGGGCGATGTCGAAGGTCTGGACTTGCTGTTGCGCGTAGGCAAGGGCCGGCAACGCTAGCGGCAGGCAGCCCAGCAACAGGCGGCTGGCCAGCAGCAGGCCGCCACGGGTAGGGGTTGAGGACATGAGGTCGGTGCTCCTTTGGATGTTGGCCAAGGGGAGGACGCGGCAAAAACGCAAACACGCAATCGCTATTGAAAATTATTCTTCTTTGGGTTTTTTCAGCGATACCCGGGTGAGCCACGGCGTGTAGGTGCGTACTTCAATGGGCAAGGTGCGCGCCAGCAGGCGCAATGCGCGGTCGCTGTCGTCGGCAGGTAACAGCACCGTCACCCGCAAGCCTTGTAGTGCCTGGGGGTTGAACGACAACAGCCCCGGGCGATGGCGGGCCAGGCGTTCGAGCACCTCGGCCAAGGGCTGGTCGTTGGCCAGCAATTGATGGTGGTTCCAGGCCTGTTGCAGCGCGACGGGGTCGATGTTCGCCACCGTGCCCGGCCCACGGGCATCGAAACGCACACTCTGGCCGGGGCCCAGGGTCAGGGTTTGCCCGGCGCTGTCGATGAGGGTGGAGGATTCGAGCATCTTGACCTGGGTGGCGCCGTTGCTCAGTTCCACGATAAAGCGCGTGCCCAGGGCGCGGATGCTGCCTTGGGGCGTGTCGACATAGAACGGGCGCTGGGCGTCCTTGGCCACGTTCACCAGGATTTCCCCATGCAGCAACCTCACGCGGCGTTGGTCGGCGTCCAGGCGCAGGTCCACGGCGCTATCGCCTTCCAGTTGCAGGGCGCTGCCATCGGCCAGTAACTCCTGGCGCCATTGGCCGCGGTCGGTGCTCAGGTCTGCCACCAGATAGCCGCGTTCGCCGTACTGGTAGGCGGGCACGGCGGCGAGGCCCAGCAGCAGGGCCAGGGCCAGCGGCTTGATGACGTTGGTGCGCGGCTGCCGGGTGCGGCGCAACGCGGCCCGCGCCGGGGCCTGGGTGAGCGGCGCAAGGTGGCCCTGGAGGCGGGCGATGCCTTGGGGGTGGCGCGGGTCGCTGGCCAGCCAGGCGTTAAAGGCCTGCTCGGTGGCGGCATCGGCGTGATGATCCAGGTGCACCAACCACTCGGCGGCTTGGCGCAGTACATCGGGCGACAAAGGCTGGTTCATGGCTGGATGCACGCATCGCACGCCAGCAAGGCTTCCACCAGGTCATGCTGCACCGTGCGCACCGACACCCCGAGGCGTTCGGCAATCTGCACCTGATCCAGGCCTTCGAGGTGGCGCAGGGTGAAGCTCTGGCGGATGCGCGGCTTCATCTGCGACAACGCCCGGTCAATCGCCTCCAGCACCTGCGCGGCGTGCAGTATCTGCTCCGGCGACGGTGCCTGCTCAAGGTACGCGGCGCAACGCTCAAGCTCTTCGCGATAGGCCTCTTCCAGACGCCGCCGACGGCCGCTGTCCATCATCAACCGCCGTGCCACAGTGGCCAGGTAAGCCCGCGGCTCACCGGGCGCGACATAAGGACCGGCGGCGAGCAGGCGGGTGAAGGTGTCCTGCGCCACATCCGCCGCTTGATGGGAGCAATGCACACGGCGGCGCAACCACTTCAACAACCAACCGTGGTAGCCGCGATACAGGGCGTCGAGCGTCGGCACTTCGGTGGGCGAAGCGGGTTTCATGAGATGAATTCGTAAGTGGGAATTGATCTTATTCTAGAGGGTTCAAACGGGGAGCCGCAATGGGCAGGTACTTTGGGGGATTTGCTGGAGGGCGGGGGAAGTTAGAGAAAAGGGGCAAAGCAGAAACAAGAAAGCCCGCACTAGGCGGGCTTCTTGAGGTGATTCATAGACTGCTGTAGACATCTATGGATCGGTACTTGGTGGCTACACAGGGACTTGAACCCCGGACCCCAGCATTATGAATGCTATGCTCTAACCAACTGAGCTATGTAGCCAAGTGGCGCGCATTATTCGCCCGTAACGTAAAAGCGTCAAGCGCTTTTATTAAAAATTTATCTACGCTATCAACCATTTATCAAAATCCCCGGGTTTTTGGGCGAACCCGGGGATTTGTCGTATTCGGGGATCGGGCATTTTGCTTGGTGAAAGTCGTTAGCAGGCTAAGGGGATGGCGTGTGTGCACATAAAAGTGGCACATTGTCGCATCGCAAGTATTCACTCCTCTGTTGTCGGAACCGCTCATGGCTATCAGTAACTCCCAAACCAGCGCGAGCGCGGCGCCTGCTGCGCCGCAAAGCAGTCCCTTGGTGATGCGCATCATTGGTGCCGTGGCCCTGGCCCATTTGATTAACGACTTGATTCAGTCCGTGCTGCCGTCGATCTACCCGATGCTCAAGGACAGCCACGGCCTGACCTTCACCCAGGTCGGGTTGATTACCCTGACGTTCCAGCTCACCGCCTCGTTGTTGCAGCCGTGGGTCGGTTATTACACCGACCGCCATCCCAAGCCTTACCTCTTGCCGCTGGGGATGGTCAGTACCCTGATTGGTATTTTGATGCTGTCCCAGGTGGGCAGTTTTGCGATGATCCTGCTGGCATCGGGGTTGATCGGGATTGGATCTTCCACTTTCCACCCGGAGGCGTCGCGGGTGGCCCGGCTGGCGTCCGGCGGGCGGTATGGGCTGGCGCAGTCGACTTTCCAGGTCGGCGGTAACGCAGGCTCGGCGTTTGGGCCGTTGCTGGCGGCGGCGATCGTCATTCCGTTTGGCCAGGGCAATGTGGCGCTATTTGCCTTGTTCGCGGTGTTCGCGCTGTTCGTGCTTTACCGCATCAGCCACTGGTACGCGAGCCACTTGAACCTGTTCAAGCTCAAGCAGGGCCAGGCCGCGACCCATGGGTTGTCGAAGGGGCGGGTGTGGTGGGCGCTGGTGGTATTGGGGTTGCTGGTGTTTTCCAAATACTTCTACATGGCCAGTTTCACCAGTTACTTCACTTTCTATTTGATCGAGAAATTCGACCTGTCGGTGGCCAGTTCCCAGTTGCACCTGTTCCTGTTTCTCGGCGCGGTGGCGGCGGGAACCTTCTTTGGCGGGCCTATTGGCGACAAGATCGGCCGTAAGGCGGTGATCTGGTTCTCGATTCTCGGTGCGGCGCCGTTCACCCTGTTGCTGCCCCATGTGGACCTGTTCTGGACCAGCGTCCTGAGTGTGATTATTGGTTTTGTCCTGGCTTCGGCCTTCTCGGCCATCGTGGTCTACGCCCAAGAGCTGGTGCCGGGCAATGTGGGGATGATTGCCGGGGTGTTTTTCGGCCTGATGTTCGGCTTTGGCGGCATCGGCGCGGCGTTGCTGGGGCATTTGGCGGACATTCACGGTATCGAGTACGTGTATTTTCTCTGCTCGTTCCTGCCGCTGTTGGGGATTTTGGCGATCTTCCTGCCGCGCACCAAAAAAGCGCAAACCCTATGATTGGTTAGCCTCACGGCGAGCCAAGTAACGAGAAAGCCGCGCAGTGTCGCGGCTTTTTTGTGGGCGGTTTTTCGACCGATCTGCCGGTAAAAGCGGCGAAAACCTGAGAGTTATCACAATAAAACTGACTGAACGCCACCTGCTCGCGATAGGAGATGTGTCAGGTTTTTGTAAGGTTTTGCTCAATTATTTTTCTAAATGATTTTGATTTGCATTACACTTGCGGCCCTTCGATGCACTGCAACGGTGCATCACGGCGCAACAAGGACAGTTTGTAATGAAGAAACCTCCCTGCCTTTTCAATTCTCTTTTCCTCACCGCCGGTGTGTTGCTTGCCGCGCCGGCGCTGCATGCAGAGGAAATTGGCGAGGTCGAGACCCCGAAAGTGACCGAGCTGGACACCTCGTTTGTGACGGCTTCGGGCGGGGCGACCGACCTGCGTGATGCCCCGGCCAGTGTCAGTGTCATCACCCGCGAAGAAATCGAGCGTCAACCGGTGTATGACCTCAACACGCTACTGCGGCGCATTCCAGGGGTGACTGGCGGTTTCGGGCCGGTGGGGGAGCAATCGAAAATCAAACTGCGGGGCCTTGACGACAAGTACACCTTGATCCTGGTGGATGGCAAACGCCTCGGCGGCTCCGGCGATTTGAGCTACCGTCGCGACCTGGCGCGCCAGGACCTGAACTGGATTTCGCCGAACATGATCGAACGCATCGAAATTGTGCGCGGGCCGATGTCGTCGCTTTATGGCTCGGACGCCATGGGCGGGGTGATTAACATCATCACCCGCAAAGTGTCGCGGACCTGGAGCGGTTCGACCAACGTCAACACTACGATTCCCGAAGACTCTGACCGTGGCCAGACCACCCAGACCAGCCTCAACCTGTCCGGGCCATTGACTGACTCTCTGGGCCTGCGCCTGGGCGCCAACCTCACGCGTCGCGCTGCCGACGAAGTGGAGGCGCGCCGCGACAAGACTGGCGAGTTCATGTACGACGACGGCGCCGGCGGCTCGAAGGATCACAGCCTCAACGCGTTGCTCGATTGGCGCCTCAACGACGAGCAGAGCCTGTCGTTTGAAGCGGTGCACGGGGTGGAGCGTTCCTGGGGGAGTAAGAAAACGTTCGGGGAATGGAATGAAACGGTCGCTGGCCAGTTTGGCGCCGGGCGCCTGATCCGCGACAGCTACACCCTTTCCCACACCGGGGATTGGAGTTTTGGTACGTCGAAAGTGGACATGTACCTCAACAAGTTCAAGAACGACATCGACTGGGGTAAGGCCAGCGCCGAAGAGAAAATCGTTGAAGGCAACCTCAATATCCCGTTCGAGTTCGTCCTCAATCAGCGCCTGACCGTAGGCGGGCAGTGGAAGCGCGAAGAACTGACCAACACTGACACCCTCGGCACCGTGCCCGTGGACTACCAAGGCGCTGCCGTGGCCGGCTCCACGCTCAAGAGCGATTATTCGGCGGCGTTTATCGAAGATGAGTTGTTCCTGCTCGACAACCTGGCCCTGACCCTGGGCAACCGCTTCGACCACAGCGAAGAGTACGGCAACCACAATAGCCCGCGGGCGTACCTGGTTTACCATCCGCACCCGGATTGGACCGTGCGTGGCGGTGTGTCCAAGGGCTTTCGCGCGCCTAGCCTGAAAGAAGGCAGCGCCGGGGCGGCCACCGAGTCGGGCGGGCGCGGTTGCGGCTCGCTCAAGCCTTTGGGCTACACCACCGGCAGTTGCTGGATGGCCGGCAACCCGAACCTGACGCCGGAAACCAGCGTGAACAAGGAAATTGGCGTGTCCTTCGACCGCGACGGCTGGGAGGCGGGCCTGACCTACTTCCACACCGACTTCGAGGACAAGATCGAGTACGCGCCACTGGGCTTCTATGAGGGCCGCTGGTGGACCATGCTGGAAAACGTTGAAGAGGCGCGCACCCGTGGCTGGGAAGGCTCGGTTCGCGTGCCGTTGAGCGATTCGCTGGACTGGCGCACCAATGCCACCTACATGCTGGAGAGCAAAAACCTGTCCACCGGCGAAGACCTGATAAGCGCGCCCAAGCTGTCGGCCTTCAGCGCCATCAACTGGCAAGTCAACGACCGTCTCAATACGGAATTTTCGGCCCAGCATGTGGGCAAGCAGCGGGGCGTGGGTAATGACTTCGTCAAGTCCTACACCACCTACGACCTCACCGCGAACTTGGCCGTGACCAAATGGCTGACCCTGAATGGCGGCGTGCAAAACCTGTTGGACGAAGACTTGCGCGACGGCTCGACGACGTTCTATGTGCCTGGCCGAGCGTTCTTTGCGGGGGCGACGACCTACTTCTAAAGGCTGGGGCGAGGCCCAGGTGCAAAAAAGCCCGGCATGCCGGGCTTTTTGGTGTCTCGCGTAAAGCGGGGGCGCTTACACGTTGAAACGGAAGTGCATCACGTCGCCGTCCTTGACGATGTAGTCCTTACCTTCCAGGCGCCATTTCCCGGCTTCTTTCGCGCCGGCTTCACCCTTGAACTGGATGAAGTCGTCATACGCGATCACTTCGGCGCGGATGAAGCCTTTCTCGAAGTCGGTGTGGATCACGGCAGCGGCTTGTGGTGCGGTGGCACCGACGCGCACGGTCCAGGCGCGAACTTCTTTGACGCCGGCAGTGAAGTAGGTCTGCAGGTTGAGCATTTCGTAGCCGGCGCGGATCACGCGGTTCAGGCCAGGCTCTTCGAGGCCCAGGGCTTCGAGGAACATGTCTTTTTCTTCACCGTCTTCAAGCTCGGCGATTTCCGCTTCGATCTTGTTGCACACCGGTACCACAATGGCGCCTTCTTCCTCGGCAATGGCCTTGACCACGTCGAGCAACGGGTTGTTCTCGAAACCGTCTTCGGCCACGTTGGCGATGTACATGACCGGTTTGGTGGTCAGCAGGTGGAAGCCGCGGACGATCTGCTTCTCGTCGGCGCCCATGCCTTTAATCAGGCTGCGTGCCGGTTTGCCCAGAGTGAAGTGGGCAATCAGTTGCTCCAGCAAGGCCTTTTGCGCGACGGCGTCTTTATCGCCACCCTTGGCATTGCGGGCCACTTTCTGCAGTTGCTTCTCGCAGCTGTCGAGGTCGGCGAAGATCAGTTCCAGGTCGATAATTTCGATGTCGCGTTTCGGGTCAACGCTGTTGGAGACGTGGATCACGTTCTCGTCTTCAAAGCAGCGGACTACGTGGGCGATGGCATCGGTCTCGCGGATGTTGGCGAGAAACTTGTTGCCCAGGCCTTCGCCTTTCGACGCGCCCGCCACCAGGCCGGCGATATCGACGAACTCCATGGTGGTCGGCAGCACGCGCTCGGGGATCACGATGGCCGCCAGGGCATCCAGGCGCGGGTCTGGCATCGGCACGATGCCGGTGTTCGGCTCGATAGTGCAGAAGGGGAAGTTCTCGGCAGCGATACCGGATTTGGTCAGGGCGTTGAACAGGGTGGACTTGCCGACGTTAGGCAGGCCGACGATGCCGCAGTTGAATCCCATGGTGTTCCCCTAGAAGTTAGAGTCAGGCCTTCTGGGTGTGCAGATTTTTCATCGCGCGGTTCCATTCCCCGGCGAGGATATCCGGCAGCACGCCGAGGGCAAAGTCGATGCTGGCATCGAGTTTTTCCTGTTCGGCGCGTGGCGCACGACCCAGGACGAAGTTTGAAACCATACTGGCCACGCCTGGGTGGCCAATGCCAAGCCGCAAGCGGTGAAAGGTATTCTGATTGCCCAGTTGCGCGATGATGTCGCGCAAACCGTTGTGCCCGCCATGCCCGCCGCCTTGCTTGAGCTTGGCAACGCCGGGAGGCAGGTCGAGCTCGTCGTGAGCCACCAGGATTTCTTCAGGCGTGATGCGGAAGAAACCGGCAAGCGCCGCCACGGCTTGGCCGCTGCGGTTCATGTAAGTGGTGGGGATCAACAGGCGAACATCCTGACCCTGATGCGAGAAGCGTCCGGTCAGGCCGAAATACTTGCGGTCGGCCACCAGGTTGGCACCTTGGGCGTGGGCGACGCGCTCAACAAAAAGGGCCCCTGCGTTATGCCGGGTCTGTTCGTATTCGGTGCCTGGATTTCCCAGGCCAACGATCAGTTTGATGGCAGTCACGATAGGGGCCCTTCCTTGGAGTGGTGGATAACATCGCCGGGTGTTGAACCCGCGGCGAAAGTGGACGACAAGTGCTCATTTACCATTATGTAAACTCCGCGTTCTCGCCCGCTTTCTCGCTACGTTCCAGTCCGCGATGTTACCTGGTCACTCCGGCGTACAGAGTGGATTACTCTGCAGCGCCTTCTTCAGCTTCTGGAGCAACACGTGGAGCGTGAACGTTGGCAACAGCCAGGTCGTTACCGTGAGCCAGAGCAACAAACTCAACGCCTTTAGGGGCTTTGAGGTCGGACAGGTGAATGATCGAGCCGATTTCGGCGTCAGCCAGGTCGACTTCGATGAATTCAGGCAGGTCTTTTGGCAGGCAGGAAACTTCGATCTCGGCCACTACGTGGGAGACTTCGCCGCCTTTCTTGATCGGAGCCGCTTCACCAACGAAGTGAACTGGAACGATCGCGGTCAGTTTCTGACCTGCAACAACGCGCACGAAGTCTGCGTGCAGCACGTGGCCTTTGGCCGGGTGGCGCTGCAGAGCCTTGATGATGACGTTTTGCTTGGTGCCGCCAACGTTCAGCTCGATGATGTGGCTGTAGGCCGCTTCGTTTTCGAGCAGTTTGGCAACTTCTTTGGCCAGCATGCTGATGGATTCAGGGGCTTTCTCGCCACCGTAAACTACAGCTGGAACCAGGCTTGCGAGACGACGCAGGCGGCGGCTCGCACCTTTCCCCAGGTCGGAACGCACTTCAGCATTCAGAGTAAAATCGTTCATGTTGTATCTCCAAAATAACCACATTCGCCCCAGCGTTTGCGACCAGCGCTAAAGGCGATATGGGCAAAAAAGCCCCGCCCCGACAGGAATGCCGGGGCGGGGCGCTTTTCGTCATCGAGATGATCGCGTGAGGGCAGGGCCCTTAGCGGAACATCGCGCTGATCGATTCTTCATTGCTGATGCGGCGAACCGCCTCGGCAACTACCGGCGCGATATCCAGTTGGCGGATACGCGAGCAGGCTTGTGCTGCTGCGGACAGCGGGATGGTGTTGGTCACCACTAGCTCGTCCAGCATAGAATTTTCGATGTTCTCGATTGCCCGACCCGACAGCACAGGGTGTGTGCAGTAGGCAAAGACTTTGGCTGCGCCATGCTCTTTCAAGGCTTTGGCCGCGTGGCACAGGGTGCCGGCGGTATCGACCATGTCATCGACCAGAATGCAGGTACGCCCTTCGACATCACCGATGATATGCATCACTTCGGAGTGATTAGCTTTCTCACGGCGTTTGTCGATGATCCCGAGATCCACGCCCAGGGATTTGGCAACGGCCCGTGCACGCACGACACCACCAATGTCCGGGGACACGATCATCAGGTTTTCAAAGCGCTGGTCTTCGATGTCATCCACCAGAACGGGGGAGCCGTAGATGTTATCTACCGGAATGTCGAAGAAACCCTGGATCTGGTCAGCATGCAGATCGACCGTGAGAACACGATCGATGCCGACTACGGTAAGCATGTCAGCCACGACTTTCGCGCTGATAGCTACACGTGCGGAACGCGGACGGCGATCCTGGCGGGCATAACCAAAGTAAGGAATTACAGCAGTGATTCGAGTCGCTGAGGAGCGGCGGAAGGCATCAGCCATCACGACGAGTTCCATCAGGTTATCGTTGGTCGGAGCACACGTCGGCTGAATGATGAAAACGTCTTTACCGCGGACATTTTCATTAATCTCAGCGGTGATCTCGCCGTCGGAAAACTTACCGACAGAAATGTCACCGAGTGGGATATGCAGCTGACGTACGACACGCCGAGCCAGATCGGGGTTAGCGTTCCCCGTAAAGACCATCATCTTGGACACGCGCAGTACCTGAAGGCTGAGGGTATACCTGGATGAGTATAGGAAAATGGCAGGGGCGGCTGGATTCGAACCAACGCATGGCAGGATCAAAACCTGCTGCCTTACCGCTTGGCGACGCCCCTGTATCTGTTGCAACGAGTACCCAGTACTCGGTTCCTTTAGAGCAGACTTTGCAGCTTGCGATGCAACATCGAAACGTTGCTTCCTTTCGCGACAAACCCTGTAAGGGTCTCTGTAAGAAGGGCCGAGACTTTATCAGCTTCAGCTTTGTTTGGGAAGCCCCCAAACACACAACTTCCAGTTCCGGTGAGTTTTGCTTCGGTAAATTTACCTAGCAAATTCAATGCGTTACGTACATCTGGATAACGCCTTGCTACCACCGGTAAGCAGTCATTTCGACTGTTTCCCTTGGGAACGGGGCGCACTTTAATGGGAGGAGAGTTACGTGTCAACAGCGGATCTGAAAAAATTTCTGCTGTACTTACAGATACTTGCGGCACAAGCACGACATACCAGGGTTCTTCGGGGTCTACGGGGGTGAGTTTTTCTCCCACGCCCTCGGCGAAAGCCGCGTGGCCACGCACGAAAACCGGGACGTCCGCGCCCAAAGTCAGGCCCAGTGCGGCGAGGCGATCCTCATCCCAACCCAGTCGCCAGAGGTGATTTAGGCCCAACAGCGTCGTCGCGGCGTTGGAGCTGCCGCCGCCTATTCCGCCACCCATGGGCAGGATTTTTTCGATCCAGATATCGATTCCCTGGGTGCAGCCGGATTGTTCCTGGAGTTTTTTTGCCGCTTTCACGATCAGGTTACTGTCGTGGGGCACGCCCTCGAACTCGGTGTGCAGGGCAATGACGCCGTCATCGCGCACGGCGAAGGTGATTTCATCGCCATAGTCGAGGAACTGAAACAGGGTTTGCAGCTCATGGTAGCCGTCTTCACGGCGACCCAGGATGTGCAGCATCAGGTTGAGCTTGGCCGGCGAGGGCAGCGTCAGGCGCGTAGCAGTCATGTCATTGCCCCAGTGTGCGAGGCTGCCAGTCCTTTATCACTAACGTGACGTCGAGGTCGGGGCCGTGCAGTTTGATGCGTTCGGGCAGCCAGAAGGCGCCTTGCTGGGTGTATGCCAGGTATTCGACCTGCCAGCCATCCTGCTCGAGGGTGGCCAGGCGACTGTTGGCGTCCAGGCTCAAGCGGCTTTTGGAAGCGGGCGCTGGCAGGCCGCGCACCCACCAGACCAGGTGGGAAACCGGCAGTTTCCAGCCCAACTGTTCTTCCAGCAGCGTTTCGGGGTTGGGTGCCTCATAGCGGCCCTGGTTGGCCACCTCGAGGGAGACTTGCCCCGGGCGCCCGGTCAGGCGTGCTGCGCCGCGGCCCAGCGGCCCGGAAAGGCGGATGTCGTAGTAATCCTGGCGTTGCAGCCAAAACAGGGTGCCGCTGCCCGAGTCTTTTGGGGCGCGAATGCCGACCTTGCCGCTGATCTGCCAGCCGTCGAGGCTGCTCAGTTGCTGTTTGTGGGTGCGCCATTGCGCAGGGTCGCCGCGACCCTCCACGGATTCACGGGGGCCCAAGCCCGCACAACCGGCGAGCAGGGCGATAAGGCTGAAAACGATAACGTGGCGCAAAAACATAGTCTTAAAGAGTCTCGGAACCGGTCAGGCGCTTGATGGTGCTGCGCAGGGTAGGGCTGTCGGGCTGTTCCTTGAGGAACTTGCCCCATATTTGCTTGGCTTCACGCTGCTTGCCGTTATGCCACAGCACTTCACCGAGGTGGGCGGCTACTTCCTGGTCGGGGAAGCGTTCCAGAGCCTGGCGCAGTAGGCGTTCGGCTTCATCCAGGTTACCCAAGCGGTAATTCACCCAGCCCAAGCTGTCGAGTACCGCCGGGTCTTCCGGATTCAACTGGTGAGCCTGTTCGATCAGGGCCTTGGCTTCGGCGTAGCGTGTCGTGCGGTCAGACAAGGTGTAGCCCAGGGCGTTCAGTGCCATGGCGTTGTCCGGGTCGCGCTTGATAATCAGGCGCAGGTCTTTTTCCATCTGCGCCAGGTCGTTGCGTTTTTCCGCCTGCATGGCGCGGGTATAGAGAAGATTGAGGTCGTCGGGGTATTGCAGCAGGGCTTGCTGCAGGACCTTCCAGGCGCGCTCGTCCTGTTTGTTGGCAGACAGGGTTTCGGCTTCGACCAGGTACAGTTGGATCGCGTAGTCAGGCTGGGCATCGCGGGCCGTGGCGAGACGGCTTTCAGCTTCAGCCGTGCGACCGTTACCCATCAGGATGTCGGCTTGGCGCAATTGCGCTGGCAGGTAGTCGTTGCCGGGGCCGACCTGGGCGTACTCGATCAGGGCGCCTTGCGGGTCGTTGCGTTCTTCGGCAATGCGGCCCAGGTTCAGGTGCGCCGAGTCGACGTGGCTTTCCCGGGCGATCAGGTCTTCCAGGTAGCCCTTGGCCTCTTCCCAGGCCTTGGCTTCCAGGCACACCAGCGCCAGGGAGTAACGCAGTTCGTCGTCGTCCGGGTACTGCTGCACCAGGCTGCTGAACTCGACCTTGGCGTCGTCCATGCGGTCCTGTTCCACCAACATGCGCGCGTAGGTCAGGCGTAGGCGCTTGTCGTCCGGGTACTGGCGGATGCTTTTTTGCAGCAGGGGCAGCGCTTCCTTGCCGCGATTGAGGCTCTGCAGCAGGCGCGCGCGCAGTAGCAGCGGGGCGACTTCGCCGGGTTCCGGCGGGTTGTCTTCCAAAAGGGTCAGCGCGCCGTTGGAATCGCCATTCTGCTGCAGCAGCAAGGCCTTGCCGAAGATCAACTGGCTGTTGTTGGGGTGCTTTTGCAACAAGCGGTCGAAGCTCTTCATCAGACCGTTGCGGGTGTCCTGGTCAGTGTCGGCGGCGGACAGGGCGAGAAAGTCGAAATGGGTATCGCCCTTGCCTTGCAGCACTTTCTCCATATAGACCATGGCGTCGTCATAGCGCCCGCCGCGGGCCAATTGGATGGCGGCGGCACGCTGCGCTTCGAGATCGTCAGGGGCGTTGCGGGCCCAGATCAGTGCGCTGTCGAGGGCCGCCTGGTCGGCGCCCAGGTATTCAGCGATGCGAAAGGCGCGCTCGGAAATGCCCGGGTCCTGGGTGTTGATGGCCTGGGTGACGTAGTTGTCCAGGGCAATGTCGTAGCGATTGCGCTGGCCGGCCAGTTCCGCGCTTAACAGGCTGAACACCGTGTCCTGGCTGAACGAGCTGTAGACGATGGGTTTTTCGGGGGCCGCCGTGGAGTCCTCGACCGGCGGCGTACCGTCCGGCGAAACGGGTGCCAAGGCCTGGCAGCCGCTGAGGAAGACAAAAGCGAGGAGCAACGCGGAGGATCTATTCATATAGGAAGAGGACGACTTACCTGCGGTCGGGGCATCATGACACAAGCCTCGGGCCAAACATAACCTGGGCTCGGCGGACGGGATTATCACTCCCGCAGATTAGGACAATAGTCAGCAGTGGTTGTTCTGAATCTGGCGAAGTAGGACAATTGTCGGCTTCTCGACATCATCAGCGACCTTGAATGGCCTTCCTTGCACTCGGTATCAACCACAAGACTGCGTCAGTAGACGTGCGCGAGCGCGTGGCCTTTACTCCGGAGCAACTGGTTGAGGCCCTGCAGCAACTCTGCCGGCTCACCGATAGCCGCGAGGCTGCGATCCTCTCCACCTGCAATCGCAGTGAACTTTATATAGAACAGGATCAGTTGCGCGCCGATGTGGTGCTGCGCTGGTTGGCCGATTTCCATCATTTGAGCTTCGATGAGCTGCGGGCGAGCGCTTATGTGCACGAAGATGATGCGGCAGTTCGTCACATGATGCGCGTGGCGTCCGGGCTCGACTCGCTGGTGTTGGGCGAGCCGCAGATCCTCGGCCAGATGAAGTCGGCCTATGCCGTGGCCCGCGAGGCCGGCACGGTCGGCCCGCTGCTGGGGCGTCTGTTCCAGGCCACATTTAACGCCGCCAAGCAGGTGCGCACCGACACCGCCATCGGTGAAAACCCGGTATCGGTGGCCTTTGCCGCCGTCAGCCTGGCCAAACAGATTTTCAGCGACCTGCAACGCAGCCAGGCCTTGCTGATCGGCGCCGGCGAAACCATCACCCTGGTCGCTCGCCATCTGCATGAGTTGGGGGTCAAGCGCATCGTGGTCGCCAACCGCACCCTGGAGCGCGCCAGCATTCTGGCCGAGCAGTTCGGCGCCCACGCGGTGCTGCTTTCGGATATCCCGGCGGAGCTGGTGCGCAGCGATATCGTCATCAGCTCCACCGCCAGCCAGTTGCCGATCCTGGGCAAGGGCGCGGTGGAGAGCGCTTTGAAGCTGCGCAAGCACAAACCCATTTTTATGGTTGATATCGCCGTTCCCCGGGATATCGAGCCAGAAGTCGGCGAGTTGGACGACGTTTACCTCTATAGCGTCGATGATCTGCACGAAGTGGTGGCCGAGAACCTCAAGAGCCGCCAAGGCGCCGCGCAGGCGGCCGAAGAGATGGTCTCCATTGGCGCCGACGATTTCATGGTGCGTTTGCGTGAGTTGGCGGCGGTCGATGTGCTTAAGGCCTATCGCCAGCAGAGCGAGCGCCTGCGCGACGAAGAACTGCAAAAAGCCTTGCGCCTGCTCGCCAACGGCGGCAATGCCGAAGACGTGCTCGGGCAACTGGCGCGCGGCCTGACCAATAAATTGCTGCATGCGCCCAGCGTGCAGCTCAAAAAGCTGTCTGCCGAAGGCCGCCTCGATGCGCTGGCCATGGCCCAGGAACTCTTTGCCCTCGGCGAGGGCACTTCGGATAAAAAACTGCAATGAAAGCGTCACTGCTCAATAAGCTGGACATCCTCCAGGACCGTTTCGAGGAACTGACCGCCTTGCTTGGCGATGGCGAAGTCATTTCCGATCAGAACAAGTTCCGCACCTATTCCAAGGAGTACGCGGAAGTTGAGCCGATTGTCGCCACCTATAAGCAGTTGCTCAAAGTTCAGGCCGATCTCGAGGGTGCCCAGGCACTGCTCAAAGACAGCGACCCGGACATGCGTGAAATGGCCGTTGAAGAGGTGCGTGAAGCCAAAGACCGGCTGATCGAACTGGAAGGCGACCTGCAACGCATGCTGCTGCCCAAGGACCCGAACGACGGGCGCAACGTCTTCCTGGAAGTGCGCGCCGGCACCGGCGGCGACGAGGCGGCGATTTTCGCCGGCGACCTGTTCCGTATGTATTCGCGCTACGCCGAACGCCGCGGCTGGCGGGTAGAAATCCTCTCGGAAAACGAAGGCGAGCACGGCGGCTATAAAGAAGTCATCGCCCGCGTCGAAGGCGACAACGTCTACGGCAAGCTCAAGTTCGAGTCCGGCGTGCACCGCGTGCAACGGGTGCCGGCTACCGAATCCCAGGGCCGTATCCACACCTCGGCCTGCACCGTGGCGGTGTTGCCCGAGCCGGATGAGCAGGAAGCCATCGAGATCAACCCCGCCGATTTGCGCGTCGATACCTACCGCTCCTCGGGCGCCGGTGGCCAGCACGTGAACAAGACCGACTCGGCGATCCGCATCACCCACTTGCCCACGGGCATCGTGGTCGAGTGCCAGGAAGAACGTTCCCAGCACAAGAACCGCGCCCGGGCGATGTCCTGGCTGTCGGCCAAGCTCAACGACCAGCAGACCAGCGCCGCGGCCAACGCCATCGCCAGCGAGCGCAAGTTGTTGGTGGGCTCGGGGGATCGCTCCGAGCGCATCCGCACCTACAACTTCGCCCAGGGCCGGGTCACCGATCACCGGGTCAACCTGACGCTCTATAGCCTCGACGAAATCCTCGCCGGCGGCGTAGACGCGGTCATCGAGCCGTTGCTGGCCGAGTACCAGGCCGACCAATTGGCCGCGATAGGTGAGTAAATGACCATTATTGCCAGCCTGCTGCGGGCGGCCGAACTGCCCGACTCGCCCACCGCCCGCCTCGATGCCGAGTTGCTGTTGGCCGCTGCCCTGGGCAAGTCCCGCAGTTTCCTGCACACCTGGCCGGAGCGCATTGTCAGCAGCGAAGCGGCGCTGACGTTCGCCCAGTACCTGCAACGGCGGCGCAGCGGCGAGCCCGTGGCCTACATCCTGGGCCAGCAGGGTTTCTGGAAACTGGACCTGGAAGTTGCGCCCCACACCCTGATTCCCCGCCCTGACACCGAGTTGCTGGTGGAAGCGGCGCTGGAACTGTTGCCCGCCACCCAGGCGCAGGTGCTGGACCTGGGCACCGGCAGCGGCGCTATTGCCCTGGCCCTGGCCAGCGAGCGCCCGGCGTGGCAGGTGATGGCGGTGGACCGCATCCTCGAAGCCGTGGCCCTGGCCGAGCGCAACCGCCAGCGTCTGCATTTGAGTAACGTCACGGTGCTGAACAGCCATTGGTTCGATGCCTTGGGCGAGCACCGTTTTGGGCTGATTATCAGTAACCCTCCCTACATAGCGGCGGCCGACCCCCATCTGGTGGCCGGCGACGTGCGCTTCGAGCCGGCCAGTGCGCTGGTGGCGGGCGTCGATGGCCTGGATGATTTGCGCCTGATTATCGCCCAGGCCCCCGCGCACCTAGAGGCCGGCGGTTGGTTGATGCTCGAACACGGCTACGACCAGGCTGGGGCGGTGCGTGATTTACTGGTGACCCGGGGCTTTACCCAGGTGCATAGCCGCACCGACCTGGGTGGCCATGAACGCATCAGCCTGGGGCGCCTGCCGTGCTGACCGATCAGGAGCTGTTGCGCTATAGCCGGCAGATCCTGTTGCAGCACGTCGACATCGACGGCCAATTGCGCCTGAAAAACAGCCGCGTGCTGGTGGTCGGTCTCGGAGGCCTCGGCGCGCCGGTGGCGCTGTACCTGGCGGCGGCGGGCGTGGGCGAACTGCACCTGGCGGATTTCGATACCGTCGACCTGACCAACCTGCAACGCCAGATCATCCACGACACCGACAGTGTCGGCCTGAGTAAGGTCGATTCGGCACTGCGGCGCCTGGGCGCGATCAACCCCGAGATTCGCCTGGTGCCCCATCGTGCGGCGCTGGACGCCGATAGCTTGGCGACGGCGGTGGCAGGGGTGGACGTGGTTCTCGATTGCTCCGACAACTTCTCCACCCGCGAAGCGGTGAACGCGGCGTGCGTGGCCGCAGGCAAACCCTTGGTCAGCGGCGCGGCGATTCGCCTGGAAGGGCAGTTGTCGGTGTTCGACCCGCGCCAACCGACAAGCCCGTGCTACCACTGCCTCTACGGTCACGGCAGCGAAGCCGAACTCACTTGCAGCGAGGCCGGCGTGCTTGGTCCGTTGGTGGGCTTGGTGGGCAGCCTGCAAGCCCTGGAAGCCTTGAAACTGCTGGTCGGTTTCGGCGAGCCGCTGGTGGGCCGCCTGTTGTTGATCGATGCCCTGGGCACGCGGTTTCGCGAGTTGCGGGTCAAGCGCGACCCCGGTTGCAGCGTGTGCGGGGCGGCCCATGGTTGAAGCGCCGATTGGCGTGTTCGACTCCGGCGTCGGCGGGTTGTCGGTGCTGGAGGAAATCCATCGCCTGCTGCCCAACGAATCGCTGCTGTATGTCGCTGACTGCGGCCATGTTCCCTATGGCGAAAAATCCCCGGAGTTCATCCGCGAGCGTTGCCGGGTGATGGCGCAGTTCTTCCAGCAGCAAGGGGCCAAGGCCTTTGTGCTGGCCTGTAACACGGCGACGGTGGCGGGCGTGGCGGACCTGCGTCGTGATTATCCCGATTGGCCGATTGTCGGCATGGAGCCGGCGGTCAAGCCGGCCGCCGCCGCGACGCGCAACGGCGTGGTGGGGGTACTGGCGACCACGGGTACGCTCAAAAGCGCCAAGTTCGCCGCGTTGCTCGACCGCTTCGCCACCGACGTGCAGGTGGTCACCCAGCCTTGCCCGGGCCTGGTGGAACTGATTGAAGCGGGCGACCTGCACAGCCCCGCGGTGCGCCAGCTTTTGCAGGGTTACCTGGACCCGTTGCTGGCGGCGGGATGCGACACCATCATCCTCGGCTGTACCCACTATCCCTTCCTAAAGCCCCTGCTCAGGCAGATGCTCGGCGACGACATCAGCCTGATCGACACCGGCGCCGCCGTCGCCCGCCAGCTCCAGCGCTTGCTGGCCGAGCGGCAATTGCTGGCAGCGGGCCCGGCCCGGCCCGCGCAGTTCTGGACCAGCGCCAGTCCAGAACACATGAGAAACATCCTACCCTTGCTGTGGAATAAATCTGGCATTGTGAGAAGCTTTGGTCTGTAAGAAGAAAGTGAAGTAAAAGCCCTAAAAAAGCCTGAACTTCTGCCGAAATGGCGATTTCTATAGCTAGGCTGATGAGCAATATCAAAAAACACCGTAACCGTTAGGAAAGGGAAGTTTCTTATGACGCGACTGATCTGTTTGGCGGCGCTTGCCGCCGCTATGTTGGGGCAGAGTTTTTCGGCGCAAGCAGCAGGTGTCGAATTTGGGGTGGGGCAGACCAGCGATTCGACTATGACGTATCGCTTGGGGATGCAATGGGATTGGGATAAGAGCTGGCTGCAAAGTGATGTTGGGCGCCTGACCGGTTATTGGAGCGGCGCCTACACCTTCTGGGACGGCGATGAGACGTCCAGCAACCACAGCCTCTCGTTCTCGCCGGTGCTGGTGTACGAATTTGCCGGTGACTCGTTCAAACCGTACATCGAGGCAGGGATTGGCGTAGCGGCATTCGCCAATACCGAGTTGGAAACCAACAAGCTGGGCTCGTCCTTCCAGTTCGAGGACCGCTTGGGTTTCGGCGTGCGCTTCAAGGGCGGGCATGAGGTGGGCGTGCGTGCGACTCACTACTCCAACGCGGGCATCAGCAGCCCGAACGATGGTGTGGAAAGCTACGCGTTGCACTACACCATGCCACTCTAAACAAGCCGCTGGCGCAGGCCCTCAAGCATGAGGGCCTGCGCCCGGTTTCAGCGGTACACCGTGGCGATACCCTGGCGCTCGTCCAGGCATTCCGGCGCGCCCATCTCGAACTCGCGGCAAATCAGCGGGCGTTTCTCGTAGATGGTGCACATCATGCTGTTGCGATCCAGTGCGGCGCACCAGCCGTCATCCAGGCGCAGCATCACTTCCCCGCCCCAATCGTCGGTGTCGATAAAACGCTCAGGCACGCCCGTGTCGGTGATAAGCATCACTTCCAGTTGGCAGCAGCATGCGGCGCAGGTGGAGCAGGTCACCGCGGGGGGGGTGATGTCGATCAGGGGGATGGTGGTCATAGCGGCGCAGTGTAAGGCAGGGCAGCGCGGCTGTGTGAAAGGCCTGACGGACGATGCGCCAGGCCTTGGGGCTTTTAAGGCAGCAACACTTCGATGGAACCGTCGGCGCTCATGCTCACCTGGCTGGTGCCGGCCTCGACTTGCGGGGTCACGGCGCCTGCGTCCATGGCCTCGGCCTTCATTGCCATCGGTGCGCGCAGGTAGGGCTGCGGGTAGCCGTTGCTGTTGAGGTTCAGGTTGACGATCTTGTAGCCCTTGCCGCCTAGCGCCTCGGTGGCCAGTTGCGCGCGGGCCTTGAAGGCGTTGACCGCGTCCTTGAGCAGGGCGTCTTCGCTGGTCTTGCGGGTGGCGGTGGCGATGGCGAAGTCCATGCCGCCCATTTTCAGGTCGGTGAGCAACTCGCCGGTGAGCTTGGACAGCGCGGCGAAATCGGCGCTTTCCAGGCGCAGTTCGGCCCGTTCACGCCAACCGGTGATTTTCTCGCCCTTGTTGTCGTACACCGGGTAGCTGTTGCGGCTGCCCTGGCGCAGGGTGATGCCCTTGACCTGGCGCGCCTGGCCCAGGGCCTTGTTCATGGTGGTGCTGATGGCCGCGGCGAGCTTGGCCGGGTCGGCGTTCTGCTCTTCGGTGTAGAGGGTGACGATCATCAAGTCTCGCGCCACTTCCTGGCTGACTTCGGCGCGCAGCGAGATCTGGTTGTAGTGCAACTCGTCGGCGGCCAGGGCTGGCAGGCTGGCCAGGGTGGCGGTGCCGAGGGCGAGAAGGGCGGCGCTGCGACTGAAACGGTGCATAGGGGCTCCTTGGATGCGGGGCGCAGGGAGTGCGAAACGGGCCTGCGCTGAAACCATCAGACTGTAGCCTCTATCGGGCGGTTCACCCAATTACAACTTCGATACAACTGGCCCTGTCTCTACGTAGCAAGCGGGCTTGCCCGCGCTGGATGGTATAGCCGTCCTGTTTCGGGAGCGCTATGCCGATCGCCTGCAGGAAGCCTGTGTCCGTTTGCCGCAGTTTGCCTGTGGGGGCCGTGGCTTGGTTATACTGCTGCCGATCCGCCCTGAGCGCTCATCAGGAGAGCTCATGCTCGCCGCCGCACAACCCTTGTCCGCCACGCGCCAGAACCTCTGGCGCCTGACTTTCATCCGCATTCTGGTTCTGGCCGCGCAAGCCGGCTCGGTGGGGCTCGCCTATTGGCTGGATCTGCTGCCGCTGCCGTGGTTCCAACTGGCGATCACCCTGGGCTGTTCCATGCTGCTGTGCGCGGTGACAGCGGTGCGGTTGCGCACCTCGTTGCCGGTGACGGAGCTGGAATACGCGCTGCAACTGGCCTGCGACCTGTTCCTGCACAGTGCCCTGTTGTATTTTTCCGGCGGCTCGACCAACCCTTTCGTGTCCTATTACCTGGTGCCGCTGACCATCGCTGCCGTCACCTTGCCGTGGCGTTTCTCCCTGATCCTCTCCGGCATTGCCCTGGCGCTCTACACCTTGCTGCTGGTGCGCTTCTATCCGCTGGAAACCTTCCCCATCGCCCGGGAAAACATGCAGATCTACGGCATGTGGCTCAGTTTTGCCCTGGCCGCGGCGGTGATTACCTTTTTTGCCGCACGCATGGCCGAAGAATTGCGCCGCCAGGAAGAGCTGCGCGCCATCCGCCGCGAGGAAGGCCTGCGCGATCAGCAATTGCTGGCCGTGGCCACCCAGGCTGCCGGCGCCGCCCATGAACTGGGCACGCCTTTGGCAACCATGAGCGTGCTGATTAAGGAAATGCGCCAGGACCACCACGACCCGCTGTTGCAGGACGACCTGAGCGTGCTGTCCGACCAGGTCAAGTTGTGCAAAGAGACGCTGCAGCAACTGGTGCGTGCGGCCGAGGCCAATCGGCGCCTGGCGGTGGACATGCAATACGTCACCGATTGGCTCGACGAAGCGCTGAACCGCTGGCACCTGATGCGCCCCGAAGCCAGCTATCGCCTACAGCGCGTGGGCCAGGGCACGGTGCCACGCCTGGCACCGCCGCCGGACTTGACCCAAGCCCTGCTCAACCTGCTCAACAATGCCGCCGACGCTTGCCCCGAAGGGCTGGAGGTGCGCCTGGACTGGGACAGCGAAACCCTGACCATCAGTATTCGCGACCACGGTGCCGGTGTACCGCTGGCGATTGCCGAGCAGATCGGCAAACCATTTTTTACCACCAAGGGCAAAGGTTTCGGCCTGGGCCTGTTTTTGAGCAAGGCCAGCGTGACCCGCGCCGGTGGCTCAGTGAAACTCTACAGTCATGAGGAAGGTGGCACGCTGACCGAGCTGCGCCTGCCCCGTGTCGCCCGAGGAGACGAACATGAGTGACGAAACCCAAGTCGAAGGTGAAGAACTGCCGCACCTGTTGCTTGTAGATGACGACGCCACCTTTACCCGCGTCATGGCCCGCGCCATGAGCCGCCGCGGCTTTCGCGTGACCACCGCCGGTTCCGCCGAAGAAGGGCTGGCCATCGCCCAGCAGGACGTGCCGGAGTACGCGGCCCTGGACCTGAAAATGGATGGCGACTCCGGTTTGGTGCTGTTGCCCAAGCTGCTGGAAATCGACCCGGAAATGCGCGTGGTAATCCTCACCGGTTATTCGAGCATCGCCACCGCCGTCGAGGCTATCAAGCGCGGTGCGTGCAATTACCTGTGCAAACCGGCGGACGCCGATGACGTGCTGGCGGCCCTGCTGTCCGAACACGCCGACCTCGACACTCTGGTGCCGGAAAACCCGATGTCGGTGGATCGCCTGCAATGGGAGCACATCCAGCGGGTGCTGACCGAACACGAAGGCAATATCTCCGCCACTGCCCGCGCCCTGGGCATGCACCGGCGCACCTTGCAGCGCAAGTTGCAGAAGCGCCCGGTTCGCCGCTGACCCTCGCGCCTGCCTGAGCCCAGCGGCTCAGGCAGGCGTGCTACCGCGCCCCTTGGTTGCGCGCCCCGCGCGATCCCCGATATTTGTACGGCGATCGGTTCTTTATTGCGTGGGATACCGCCAATGCCCCCAATTGTCGGATCGCAACCCCGCAGGCCTGGCCTATGATTAGCCCCCTAATGACAGGCACAAGGTCCACCGCCCATGCTGGCAATCTTTCTGGAAACCCTGACTATCACCGCGCCGGTGTTCGCGATGCTGTTTTTGGGGGTGTGGCTCAAGCGTATTGGCTGGATCAACGACAGTTTTATCCACACCGCGTCATCCCTGGTGTTCAACGTCACCATGCCGGCGCTGCTGTTCATGGGCATCCTGCATGCCGACTTGCGTTCGGCGTTGCAGCCGGCGCTGCTGATCTACTTCACCGTCGCCACCCTGGTGGGTTTTTCCCTGGCCTGGGCCTGGGCGATCTGGCGTTGCCCGCACCAAGACCGAGGCATCTATACCCAAGGCGCCTTTCGCGGCAATAACGCAGTGATCGGCCTGGCGCTGGCGGCCAGCATGTACGGCGACTACGGGATTTCCCTGGGGGCGATTCTCGCGGGGCTGGTGATCCTGCTCTACAACTCCCTGTCCACCGTGGTGCTGGCGGTGTACAGCCCGGTTATCAAGTCCAACCCCTTGAGCATCGCTAAGAGTGTGCTGAGCAACCCGCTGATTCTGGCGGTGCTGGCGGCCGCGCCGTTCGCGTACTGGCAGATCGGTTTGCCACGCTGGCTGGAAACCTCCGGCACTTACCTGGCGCAAATGACCCTGCCCCTGGCGTTGATCTGCATTGGCGGCACCTTATCGTTGGCGGCGCTGCGTGAAAGCGGGCGGCTGGCCCTGAGTGCCAGCCTGGTGAAAATGATCGGTTTGCCGACGCTGGCGACCCTCGGCGCCTGGGCCTGGGGGTTTCGCGGCGCGGAGTTGGGGATTTTGTTCCTGTACTTCGCCAGCCCCACGGCGGCCGCCAGTTTTGTCATGGCCCGGGCGGCCAATGGCAATCATCAACTGGCCGCCGCGATCATCGTCATCACCACCCTGATGGCGGCGGTCACGACCAACATCGGCATCTTCCTGTTGCAGTGGGGCGGTTGGATCTAGCCGTGGCTTGCTGTTGGTTCGGATAGGGTCACGCAGGTAGGCGCCAGGACCGGTGGCAGGGCACCGGGGTAGCGATCCGGCAGCATGCTGACCTGGCTGGTGGCGACAAAGCCATCGGCAAATTCGGCTTCGATAAAGGTGGTGGTCCAACCTTGGCCGGGATGTCGATCCGCACGTGAGCGGTGCGGTTGTGATTGAGGTCTCTGGGCGTTGCTTCATAGCGCACACCGCTGGGGTAGCGGAAATCCCGTGCGAGCGGGTTAAGCGCCGACCACCGGGTCAGTTTCACCGCCGGTTCAGATAAACGCAGTGTCAACCGCTGTTGCGCGCCATGGGTTGTGGTGGTGGCAGTAAGGCTGGGTAAAGCTGCGTTTTTCCACGTCTTACAGATGTTGCGTGCCCGTGGGGGTGCAATCCAGTGGGCGTGAAAATTGTTCCTGTTTATAGCAGTTCAATACTTCATTGAAGTTCGACTGGTTGGATTAAAAACACATTTGGAAGCCTGGTGATACGTAACTTTCCGCGCTGAAGAAAGTGCTCGTTGATACGACTGTCAGGCAAATCGTTGTTTTGGTCATAAGAATATTCGCCGGCAAGTCTTTTAAGGGCAGCCAGTAAGCTATTTGCGGGTGACTTGGGGTATGACTAATGATTTGCCAGATATGAATCGGTAGTTGTGGCGGGCGGGCGCAAGTTGCCTGGCGCCGGCCCGTCAGGGATTCAAGTATTCGGGTAGGCTTCGATCACTTCCTGGGCCGCGCGAAAGGCGTCGATGCAGGCTGGTACGCCGGCATACACCGCGCAGTGCAGCAGGGTTTCGCGGATTTCTTCGACGCTGCAACCATTGTTCAGCGCCCCGCGCACGTGGCCCTTGAGTTCCTGCGGGCACTTGAGGGCAGTGAGGGTGGCGAGGGTAATCAGGCTGCGGGTCTTGAGGGGCAGGCCCTCGCGGTTCCACACCCCGCCCCAGGCGTGGTCGTTGACGAAATCCTGCAGTGGCTGGGTGAACTCGGTGGCGTTGCCCAGGGCACGGTCGACAAAGGCGTCGCCCATTACCTGGCGGCGCATGTCCAGGCCGGTCTTTTTGTTCTCGGTCATTGCGATTCCCTCTTGTGGTGTTGGCGGCGCCAGGCGCGCACGGACGTGAACAGCAAAAACGCCAGGAGCGCCGGCAGAACGTAAAACAGCATCAAGTGTTCCAGCTTGCCCGCCAGGGGCATGCCGGTGGTGAACGACACCACATGCAGCCCGTAGGCCAGGTACAGGCACAGAAACAACAGGCCTTCGGCGCGGGTGATGCGGTAGCCGGAATAGAACACTGGCAGGCACAGCAGCGCCACGCCCAGCAACACCGGCAGGTCGAAAGCCAGGGCATTGGGCGAGACTGACAGTGGCGTGGGCGCCACCAGGGCGGTGAAGCCCAGTACCCCCAGCAGGTTGAACAGGTTGCTGCCGATCACGTTGCCCACTGCGATATCGCGCTGGCCGCGCAGGGCGGCAATCAGCGAGGTGGCCAGTTGCGGCAACGAAGTGCCGACCGCGACCACGGTCAGGCCGATCACCCGTTCCGACAGGCCCAGGTCGGTCGCCACCTCGACCGCCGCGTTCAACAGCAAGTGCCCGGCGCACGCTAATAGAAGCAGCCCGCCGAACATCAGCAGCAAACTGCCAAACCAGGGTGTGGTTTCACCGGGCGTGGGGTAGGGGTGGGTCGAGTGCTGTGATCGGCGCAGCAGCAACCCCAGGTACAGCACCAGGGCGGTCAGCAACGCGAGGCCATCGAGGGGCGTCAGTTCTTCATTCCAGGCCAGGGCAAACACCAGCAGGCTGGCGCCGATCATCAGGGGGATTTCCAGGCGCACCAATTGCCGCGAGACCCGCAGCGGAATGATGAGAGCGGAAAACCCCAGGGTGACGAGCACGTTGAAAATGCTCCCGCCGATCACGCTGCCCACCGCGATGTCGGTGTTCTGCGAGAGGGTGGCTTGCAGGCTGACCGCCATTTGCGGCGCGCTGCTGCCGAAGGCGACGATGCTCAGGCCGATTATCAGGGCGCGCACCTTCAGGCGCGCGGCCAGGCGCACGGCGCCGCGTACCAGCAGTTCGGCGCCGACCAGCAGCAACAGCAACCCGCCGAGCAATTGCAGCAGGCTGATGAGGGGTAACGCGCTTAATCCGAGGATGGCCGGGGCTCCGCTGTCAGTTGTTCAGGGCTTGCACGCGCACGCGAGCGGTGCCGCTGCGCAGCATGCCCAGTTGCTGCGCCGCCGCGCGGGACAGGTCGATCAGGCGCCCGCGTACATGGGGGCCGCGGTCGTTAATGCGTACCACCACGGTTTTGTCGTTGTTCACATTGGTGACCTTGACCCGGGTGCCAAAAGGGAGCTGGCGGTGGGCGGCGGTCAGGGCGTGCTGGTCGAAGGGTTCGCCACTGGCGGTGCGTTTGCCGTGGTGTTTGGCGCCGTAGTAGGAGGCGGTGCCGGTTTTATCGTAGCCGTCGGGGTCGATCACGCCGCTGGCGCAACCCGCGAGGACAGAGAACAGGGCCAGTAGGCCCAGGAGGCGCTTCATGCAAGGTATCCCCCAAGCAAATGCTGTAGGGGCCGGGAATACCCGGCCCCTACAGAGGTCAGCCTTCGAGCTTGCTTTTGAGCAGTTCGTTGACCTGTTGCGGGTTGGCTTTGCCCTTGGAGGCTTTCATGGCCTGGCCGACGAAGAAACCGAACATCTTGCCGCGCTTGGCTTCGTCCGCCGCGCGGTACTGCTCGACCTGCTCGGCGTTGGCCGCGAGCATTTCGTCCAGCACCGCGCTGATCGCGCCGCTGTCGGTCACCTGCTTGAGGCCGCGCTTGTCGATGATCTCGTCCGCGCTGCCTTCGCCGGCGGCCATGGCTTCAAACACGGTCTTGGCGATTTTGCCGGAGATGGTGTTGTCCTTGATCCGCAGCAGCATGCCGCCCAGGTGCTCGGCGCTGACCGGCGCTTCGTCGATTTCCAGGCCTTGCTTGTTGAGCAGGCTGCCCAACTCGACCATGACCCAGTTGGCGGCCAGTTTCGCGTCGCCGGCGATGCTCACCACTTGCTCGAAGTAGTTCGCTTGCTCGCGGCTGGTGGCCAGCACGCTGGCGTCGTAGACCGACAGGCCGAACTGCTCCTGGAAGCGCTCGCGTTTTTGCGGCGGCAATTCCGGTAGGGTGGCGCGGATGTCACGCAGGAACGAGTCCTCGATGACCACCGGCAACAGGTCCGGGTCGGGGAAGTAACGGTAGTCGTTGGCTTCCTCCTTGCTGCGCATGGCGCGGGTTTCGTCTTTGTTCGGGTCGTACAGGCGCGTTTGCTGGATCACCTTGCCGCCGTCCTCGATCAGTTCGATCTGGCGACGCACTTCGGTGTTGATCGCCTTCTCGATGAAGCGGAACGAGTTGACGTTCTTGATCTCGCAGCGGGTGCCGAACTCGACCTGGCCCTTGGGCCGGATGGACACGTTGCAGTCGCAACGCAGCGAGCCTTCGGCCATGTTGCCATCGCAAATGCCCAGGTAGCGCACCAGGGCGTGGATCGCCTTGACGTAGGCGACGGCTTCCTTGGCGCTGCGCATGTCCGGCTCGGAGACGATTTCCAGCAGCGGCGTACCGGCGCGGTTCAGGTCGATGCCGGTGGCGCCGTTGAATTCTTCGTGCAGGCTCTTGCCGGCGTCTTCTTCCAGGTGTGCGCGGGTGATGCCGACGCGCTTGACCGTGCCGTCTTCAAGGGCGATGTCCAGGTGGCCCTTGCCGACGATCGGCAGTTCCATCTGGCTGATCTGGTAGCCCTTGGGCAGGTCTGGGTAGAAGTAGTTCTTGCGCGCGAACACGTTGTGCTGGCCGATCTCGGCATCAATTGCCAGGCCGAACATCACCGCCATGCGCACCGCTTCCTGGTTCAGCACCGGCAGCACGCCGGGCATGCCCAGGTCTACCAGGCTGGCCTGGGTGTTGGGCTCTGCGCCGAACGTGGTGGCACTACCGGAGAAAATCTTCGATTGGGTGGCGAGCTGGGTATGAATCTCCAGCCCGATCACGACTTCCCATTGCATGTGTTTCTCCTCAGAAGCCTGTCGGGGTGCGGGTGTGCCAGTCAGTGTTCAACTGATACTGGTGGGCGACGTTCAACAGACGCCCCTCCTGGAAGTACGGCGCCAGCAGTTGCACGCCCACCGGCAGGCCATCGACGAAACCGGCCGGCATCGACAGGCCTGGCAGGCCCGCGAGGTTGGCGGTGATGGTGTAGAAGTCTTCCAGGTACGCGGCGATCGGGTCGTCGTTCTTGGCGCCGAGTTTCCAGGCCGGGTTGGGCGTGGTCGGGCCGAGGATGACATCGACTTCTGCAAAGGCTGCCATGAAGTCGTTTTTCACCAGGCGCCGGATTTTCTGGGCCTTGAGGTAATAGGCGTCGTAGTAGCCGGCCGAGAGGGCGTACGCGCCGACCATGATCCGGCGCTGCACTTCGGCGCCGAAACCTTCGCCGCGCGAGCGCTTGTAGAGGTCGGTGAGGTCTTTGGGGTCTTCACAGCGGTAGCCGAACCGTACGCCATCGAAGCGCGACAAGTTGGAGGAGGCTTCGGCCGGGGCGATCACGTAATAGGCAGGAATCGCGTGCTGGTTGTTCGGCAGGCTGATGTGCTTGATGACGGCGCCGAGTTTCTCCAGCTCCTTGATGCTGTTGTGCACCAACTCGGCGATACGCGGGTCGAGGCCGGCGCTGAAGTACTCCTTCGGTACGCCGATGCGCAGGCCCTTGAGCGAGGTGTTCAGGCTGGCGCTGTAGTCCGGCACGGGCTCGTCGATGCTGGTGGAGTCCTGCGGGTCGAAACCGGCCATGCCTTGCAGCAGGATCGCGCAGTCTTGCGCGGTGCGGGCCAGCGGGCCGGCCTGGTCGAGGCTGGAGGCGTAGGCGATCATGCCCCAGCGCGAAACGCGACCGTAGGTCGGTTTCAGGCCGGTGAGGTTGGTGAACGCCGCCGGTTGGCGGATCGAGCCGCCGGTGTCGGTGGCGGTGGCGGCCGGCAACAGGCGTGCCGCCACGGCAGCGGCCGAACCCCCGGACGAACCGCCGGGCACGTGTTCCAGGTGCCACGGGTTTTTCACCGCGCCGTAGTAGCTCGACTCGTTGGCCGACCCCATGGCGAATTCGTCCATGTTGGTCTTGCCCAGGGTCACGGCGCCGGCCGCGGCCAGCTTGGCGACGACGGTGGCGTCGTAAGGGGCCTTGAAATTGTCGAGCATCTTGGAGCCGCAACTGGTACGGATGCCCTGGGTGCAGAACAGGTCTTTATGGGCGATCGGCGCGCCGAGTAGGGCGCCGCTCTCACCGTTGGCGCGCCGGGTGTCGGCGGCCTTGGCCTGGCTCAGGGCCAAGTCCTGGGTGAGGCTGATGAAACTGTTGAGCTGCGGATCGAGCTTGGCGATACGCGCCAGCAACTCGCAGGTCAGCTCGGTAGAGGAGAATTTCTTGTCGGCAAGACCGCGGGCGATCTCGGCCAGAGTCAATTGATGCATTGCAGGCTCTTTCCCTTTAGTCGATGACTTTCGGAACCAGGTACAGGCCGTTCTCGACCGCTGGCGCGATGGCCTGATAGGCCTCGCGGTGATTGGACTCGGTCACGACATCTGCACGCAGGCGTTGGCTGGCTTCCAGTGGGTGGGCCAGTGGCTCGATGCCGTCGGTGTCGACAGCCTGCATTTCGTCGACCAGCCCGAGAATGCTGTTCAGGGCCGAAGTGATGTGTGGAAGATCGACTTCATTCAGGCCAAGGCAGGCCAGATGAGCGATTTTTTCCACGTCGGAGCGTTCAAGCGCCATGGGATTCTCCAGTGGAAAACAGAACGGATGCTGTCCGTGTGTTAGATTGTCGGAACACTACCGCATTTCTACGGTCATATGGCCGCGATTGTGGGGGTTGGTGCACAGAAAAGCGGTCAATTTAACATATTGGCGCCTTGCCCAAAATCCCTGTCGTTGTTAGAGTTTGCCGCACTTTTTTACCCACGCGTTGCCTAGGGTCCCTTTCCCATGTTCAAGAAACTGCGTGGCATGTTTTCCAGCGATCTTTCCATTGACCTGGGCACTGCCAACACCCTTATTTACGTGCGTGAGCGCGGTATCGTCCTGAATGAGCCATCGGTTGTGGCCATTCGTACCCATGGCAACCAGAAAAGTGTCGTTGCCGTCGGCACCGAGGCCAAGCGTATGCTGGGCCGCACACCTGGCAACATTGCCGCCATTCGTCCGATGAAGGACGGCGTGATCGCCGACTTCAGCGTCTGCGAGAAGATGCTCCAGTACTTCATCAACAAAGTTCACGAAAACAGCTTTCTGCAGCCTAGCCCGCGCGTGTTGATCTGCGTTCCTTGCAAATCCACCCAGGTTGAGCGTCGTGCCATCCGTGAGTCGGCCCTCGGCGCCGGTGCCCGCGAAGTATTCCTGATCGAAGAGCCAATGGCTGCGGCCATCGGTGCCGGCCTGCCGGTTGAGGAGGCACGTGGGTCGATGGTCGTCGATATCGGCGGTGGTACCACTGAAATCGCGCTGATCTCCCTCAACGGTGTGGTGTATGCCGAATCGGTACGGGTCGGCGGCGACCGTTTCGACGAAGCGATCATCACCTACGTGCGCCGCAACTACGGCAGCCTGATCGGTGAATCGACCGCCGAGCGCATCAAGCAGGAAATCGGTACTGCCTACCCGGGCGGCGAAGTGCGCGAAGTCGATGTGCGCGGCCGCAACCTGGCCGAAGGCGTGCCGCGTGCCTTCACCCTGAACTCCAATGAAGTGCTGGAAGCGCTGCAAGAGTCCCTGGCTACTATCGTTCAGGCCGTGAAAAGCGCCCTTGAGCAATCGCCGCCGGAACTGGCTTCCGACATCGCCGAGCGTGGCCTGGTGCTGACCGGTGGCGGCGCGTTGCTGCGTGACCTGGACAAGCTGCTGGCCCAGGAAACCGGGCTGCCGGTGATCGTTGCCGAAGACCCGCTGACCTGCGTGGCGCGCGGCGGTGGTCGGGCGTTGGAGATGATGGATAAGCACACCATGGATCTGCTTTCCAGCGAGTGATCTCGCCGGAAGCACCTACGCTGTTACCGCGCAGGCAGCACTTTGCAGTGCTGCCTGTTGCGTTTATCTTCTGTCAATCTGCATCCAGGCCGGTTTGAAACCGTATGAATAACGAGAACCTTTGCCTGGGAGGAGCGGCCTATTAAACCGCTTTTTGCCAAGGGCCCTTCACTGGGCGTACGCCTGCTGGTGCTGGCCGCGCTGTCGGTAGCCCTGATGGTGGTCGATGCCCGCTTCACCGTGCTCAAGCCGGTGCGCAGTCAAATGTCGCTGGTGCTGATGCAGTCCTACTGGATCACCGACCTGCCGCAACGGCTATGGCAAGGCGTTGCCAGCCAGTTTGGCAGCCGCACCGAACTCGTCGCCGAAAACGAAAAACTCAAGACCGAGAACCTGCTGTTGCAGGGCCGCATGCAGAAACTTGCCGCCCTCACCGAGCAGAACGTGCGTCTGCGCGAGTTGCTCAACTCCTCGGCGCTGGTCAACGAGAAGGTCGAAGTGGCCGAGTTGATCGGCATGGACCCCAACCCCTTCACCCACCGCATCGTCATCAACAAGGGCGAGCGTGATGGCGTGGTCCTCGGCCAACCGGTGCTCGATGCCCGTGGCCTGATGGGCCAAGTGGTCGAGTTGATGCCCTACACCTCCCGCGTGCTGCTGCTGACCGATACCACCCACAGCATTCCGGTGCAGGTCAACCGCAATGGCCTGCGGGCGATTGCCAGCGGTACCGGCAACCCGGAACGCCTGGAGTTGCGCCATGTGGCCGACACCGCCGACATCAAGGAAGGCGACCTGTTGGTCAGCTCCGGCCTCGGCCAGCGGTTCCCGGCAGGTTATCCGGTGGCGACGGTCAAGGAAGTCATCCACGACTCCGGCCAGCCTTTCGCCATTGTTCGTGCCGTGCCGACGGCAGCACTCAACCGCAGCCGTTACCTGCTGCTGGTGTTCAGTGACAACCGCACTGCCGAGGAGCGCGCCAACGACGCCGCCCAGGCGCAGGAAGCCGAGGATCAGCAAAGCGGTGTTGCGCCTGTCGTGCCGGCCACCGTGCCCAAACCGGTCGCCCCGTCGGCACTCGTCGCGCCAGCCCCGCTGCCCGCCGCGACCACCGCTCCATCACCCGCACACGCGGTCAAGCCGGCCACGCCTGCTGCCGCCAAGCCACCTACTGCGGCCCCGACGGCCCTCACAGGGCAGAGGCAATAAATGGCAGGTACACATTTGCGCAATGGTTGGATGGTCTGGCTGACCTTCGCTATCGGTCTACTGCTCAGCATTTCGCCGCTGCCCCAATTCATGGAAATCCTGCGTCCACTGTGGCTGGCGCTGCTCCTGGCGTTCTGGTCGCTGGCGCTGCCCCACAAGGTCGGCATGGTCACCGCGTTTTGCCTGGGGCTGACCGAAGATGTGCTGTACGGCACCCTGCTGGGGCAGAACGCCCTGATCCTGACCCTGATTACGTTCTTGGTGCTGTCGCTGCAACAGCGGCTGCGCATGTTCCCGATGTGGCAGCAGAGCCTGGTGATCCTGGTGATCTTCGGTCTGGCGCAACTGGTGCAACTGTGGCTCAGTGCCTTGACCGGCAACCGCCAGCCGACATTGGCGCTGGTGCTTCCGGCCTTGGTCAGTGCCTTGCTCTGGCCCTGGATCAGCTTCGGCCTGCGGGGCTTGAGCCGACGCTACAAAATCAATTGATTCGGTCAGGCATTTGCCCGCACCTCGTTAGGGAGATGTCTTGATGAAACCGCTTTATCTGGCCTCTGGCTCCCCGCGTCGGCGCGAATTACTGACGCAGATCGGCGTGGCATTCCGCGTCATCGGCGCCGATATCGATGAAACTCCCCTGGCAGACGAACCCCCTGCGGCCTATGTCGAGCGCTTGGCGCGCGGCAAGGCCCGGGCCGGTCGCGGCGCTGTGGGCGAGGGCGACTTCTGCGTGCTGGGAGCTGACACAGCGGTGGTGCTCGATGGGCGGATTCTGGGCAAGCCTGTGGATGAGCACGATGCGCGGGCCATGCTGATGGCGTTGTCCGGGCGCGAGCATGAAGTTCTCACCGCCGTGGCCGTCGAGGATGGTGGCCGCTGCGATGCGCGTGTGGTGCGCAGCCTGGTGCGCTTTCGCCCCATTGGCGAGGCCGAGGCAGCGGCCTACTGGGCCAGCGGCGAACCGTGCGATAAGGCCGGTGGCTATGGGATTCAAGGGTTAGGCGCGGTGTTCGTGGCGGGGGTCAGCGGCAGCTATTCTGCGGTTGTGGGCCTGCCCTTGTGCGAAACCTACGAGCTGCTCGGCCAATTCGGCATACCCTGTTGGCAAAACCTTACAGTGCGCTAAGCGCCGTCCCAGACTGATACGGCCATTATCGTGAACATGCCTGAACGAGATCCTGCCATGAGCGAAGAGATTCTAATCAACATCACGCCGATGGAATCGCGCGTGGCGGTGGTTGAAAACGGTGTCCTGCAAGAAGTTCACGTCGAACGCACACAAAAGCGTGGGATCGTCGGCAACATCTATAAAGGCAAAGTGGTCAGGGTCCTGCCGGGCATGCAGGCAGCGTTCGTGGACATCGGCCTGGACCGCGCCGCGTTCATTCACGCCTCGGAAATTTCCATGCGCGAAGGCCCGGCAGTGGAGAGCATCAGCGCCCTGGTCCATGAGGGGCAGAGCCTGGTGGTGCAGGTCACCAAGGACCCGATCGGCTCCAAGGGCGCCCGGTTGACGACCCAACTGTCGATCCCGTCCCGCTACCTGGTGTACATGCCGCGCACCGCCCACGTCGGCATTTCCCTGAAGATCGAAGACGAAGCCGAGCGCGAGCGCCTCAAGCAAGTGGTCAGCGATTGCGTGGCCCAGGAAGGCATCAAGGAAGCGGGCGGTTTTATCCTGCGCACTGCCGCCGAGGGTGCCGGCGCCGAAGAAATCCTCATGGACATCCGCTACTTGCGGCGCCTGTGGGACCAGATCGACGCGCAGATCAAAACCAGCGGCGCACCCAATGTGATCTACGAAGACCTGGGCCTGGCCCTGCGCACGCTGCGCGATCTGGTCAGCCCGAAGATCGAGAAGATCCGCATCGACTCGCGGGAAACGTTCCAGAAAACCACGCAGTTTGTCGCCGAATTGATGCCTGAGATCGCTGATCGCCTGGAGCACTACCCCGGCGAGCGGCCGATTTTCGACCTCTATGGCGTCGAAGATGAGATCCAGAAAGCCTTGGAGCGCAAGGTGCCGCTCAAGTCCGGCGGCTACCTGGTGGTGGACCCGGCCGAAGCGATGACCACCATCGACGTCAACACGGGGGCCTTTGTCGGCCATCGCAATCTGGAAGAGACGATCTTCAAGACCAACCTGGAAGCCGCCACCGCCATTGCCCGGCAACTGCGCCTGCGCAACCTGGGCGGGATCATCATCATCGACTTCATCGACATGGAAGACCAAGAGCACCAGCGCCAGGTGATCCGCACCCTGGAAAAACAGCTGGAGCGCGACCACGCCAAGACCAACATCATCGGCATCACCGAGCTGGGGCTGGTGCAGATGACCCGCAAACGCACCCGCGAAAGCCTGGAGCAGGTGCTGTGCGAGCCGTGCAGCAGTTGCCAGGGGCGCGGTAAGTTGAAGACCCCGGAAACCATTTGTTATGAGATTTTCAGAGAAATCCTACGCGAGGCCCGGGCCTATCAAGCGTTAGGCTATCGCGTCCTGGCCAACCAGAAAGTCGTGGACCGTTTGCTGGACGAAGAGTCCGGCAACGTCGCGGAACTGGAAGGCTTTATCGGACGAACCATACGTTTTCAGGTCGAAACCATGTATTCCCAGGAACAATACGACGTGGTGCTGCTCTGAAGCCGCGTGCTTTACTTTTCGCAATAGCGGCTGCCTCCAGCGTTTTGCCTGACCACCGCCATGGGAGCCACCCGACATGGAGCGTCTAATACGCTTTTTCGCTGCACTGACCCGCTGGGGCCTGGGGCTTTGTGCGCTGCTGTTGGTGCTGGTGGCGCTCTACGTCAGCCTGGGCCGCGAGCTCATTCCTCTGGTGGCCGAATACCGCGCCGAGGTCGAGGCCAAGGGCCGCGCTGCGTTGGCGATGCCATTGCACATCGCCAGCCTGGAGGGCACTTGGAGTGGCCTGGCGCCGATCCTGCAAGCCCATGACGTGGTGCTGGGGGAGGGCAGCAACGCCCTGCATCTGGACCAGGTGCGCGTAGTGCCCGACCTGTGGGCCAGCCTGTTGGCGCGGGAAGTGCGCATCGCCCACCTGCAACTCGATGGTTTGAAGCTCAACCTCAAGGAAGACCAGGACGGCAAGTGGGCCCTCGAAGGCCTGCCGGTGCGCGACGACCAACCGCTGGACCCGGAGCAGTTGTTCAATCGTCTGCAAATCATCTCGCGGCTGTCGGTGCTCGACAGCCAAGTCACTTTGCAGCCGTTCGCCGAAGCCCCCCTGACCCTCACTTACGTCGGCCTGAGCCTGAAAACAGGCACTAGCCGCCAGCGCCTCGATGCACGCCTGACCCTGCCCGATGGCCAGCCACTGGCGCTGAACCTGCGTACCCAGGTGCGTGCCGGGCAATGGCGTGAAGGCGCGGCGGATGTCTACCTGAGCCTGCCGCAGAGCGATTGGTCGCGCTGGCTGCCGGCGCGCCTGACCCGGCAATGGCGGTTTGCCGAGCTCAAGGCCGGAGGCGAGTTCTGGTTGAACTGGAGCCAGGGTACCGTGCAGAGCGCGGTGGCCCGCCTCAATGCGCCGCAAGTCAAAGGCGCCTATGCCGAGCGCAGCCCCGTGGCGCTCCAGAACCTGGCCCTCAACGCCTGGTTCCAGCGCAGCGCCCAGGGCTTTGAGGTGAAGGTCGATTCCCTGGCGATGAACCTGGGGCCGACCCGCTGGGAATCCCACCTGCAACTCAAGCAAACCGCGGCCACCGAGAAAACCGAGGAGCGTTGGCAGGTACAGGCCGACCGCCTCGACCTGACCCCGCTGACGCCGGTGCTCGACGCCCTGGTGCCGATCCCGGAAAAAGTCGCGGTGGTCATCGACAACCTCAAGGTTACCGGCACACTGCGCAATGTCCTGCTCGATTACCGGCCCCAGGCTGTGGGCGACCAGCGCCTGAGTTTTGCCACCAATCTGGAGCGGGTCGGTTTCAACGCCTATCACGGTGCGCCGGCGGCCCGTAACGTCAGCGGCAGCCTCACGGGCGACCTCGGCCAGGGCGAGTTGCGCATGGACAGCAAGGATTTCTCCTTGCACTTGGACCCGATTTTCGCCAAACCCTGGCAGTACATCCAAGCCAACGCACGGCTGACCTGGAAGCTCGACAAAGACGCCTTCACCCTGATCGCGCCTTACCTGAAGGTGCTGGGCGAAGAGGGCAAGATCGCCGGCGACTTCCTGATCCGCCTGAATTTCGATGAAGCCCTGGAAGACTACATGGACCTGCGGGTGGGCCTGGTGGACGGCGACGGCCGTTACACCGCCAAATACCTGCCGGCCGTGCTCAGCCCGGCGCTGGACGAATGGCTGCGCACGGCGATCATCAAGGGCGCGGTGGACGAAGGTTTCTTCCAGTACCAGGGCTCGCTGAACCATGGCGCCATCGACGCGGCGCGCAGCATCAGCCTGTTCTTCAAGGTGCATGACGCCGAGCTGGCGTTCCAGCCAGGCTGGCCCCATGTCAGCAAGGTCAGTGGCGATGTGTTCGTCGAAGACAGCGGCGTGCGCATCCTGGCCAGCAAGGGCCAGTTGCTCGATACCCAGGTACGCGATATCTACGTCAGCATTCCCCATGCCCCGGCCGGGCAAAGCAGCCATTTGCTGCTCGACGGCGAATTTGCCGGTGGCCTGGGCGATGGCCTGAAAATCCTCCAGGAAGCGCCCATCGGTACCGCTTCGACCTTTGCCGGTTGGCAAGGCGAAGGGGACCTGCGTGGCGCCCTGAAACTCGACATCCCGCTGGTCAAGGGCGAAGAACCGAAGATTGTCGTGGACTTCAAGGTCGACAAGGCCCGCCTCAAACTCAGCGAGCCGGCCCTGGAACTGACCCAACTCAAGGGCGACCTGCGTTTTGACAGCAGCAAGGGCCTGAGCGGTAAGGACATCAGCGCCCAAGCGTTCGAGCGCCCGGTGACCGCGCAGATTTTCGCCGACGGCAAGGGCAAGAACCTCAATACGCGGGTGGTGGCCAAGGGGCAGGTCACGGTCAAGAAGCTCACCGAGTGGTTGAACGTCAGCCAACCGCTGCCGGTGTCTGGCGATATCCCTTACCAACTGCAACTGACCCTCGATGGCCCGGACAGCCAGTTGCGCATCAACTCCAACCTCAAAGGCGTCGCCGTGGACCTGCCGGCGCCCTTCGGCATGGCGGCCAGCACCGGGCGCGACAGCGTGTTTCGCATGACTTTGCAGGGCGCCGAGCGGCGTTACTGGTTCGACTACGGCGAGTTGGCCAACTTCACTTTCGCTGCGCCAAGCGGCAAGTTCGCCGAGGGCCGTGGCGAACTGTTCCTCGGCGACGGCGATGCACTGCTGCCCGGGGCCAAGGGCCTGCGGGTGCGCGGAGTGTTGTCGCAGCTGGATATCGAACCCTGGAAAGTGCTGGTGGAACGCTATGCCGGCCAGGACCCGGGCGGCAGCGCCAAGCAACTGCTCAGCGGCGCGGACTTCAAGGTCGGCAAGCTCAGTGGCTTTGGCACCAGCCTGGATCAGGTCAAGTTGCAGTTGGCGCGCAAACCGGCGGCCTGGGCCTTGCAGATCGACAGCCAGCAGGCCAAGGGCAGCGTGTCGATCCCCGATGCCAAGGCTGCGCCCATGGCGATCAACCTGCAGTACGTGCGTTTGCCGGCCGCCGACCCCACAGCCCAGGCTGACGAGAACGCGCCGGACCCTCTGGCCTCGGTGGACCCGAAAAAAGTCCCGGCGCTGGATTTGTCCATCGATCAACTGTTCCAGGGGCAGGACTTGCTGGGTCCTTGGTCGCTCAACGTGCGGCCCACCGCCAAGGGCATGGCGTTCAATAACCTCGACCTGGGTCTCAAGGGCATGGTGTTGAAGGGCGCCGGTGGATGGGAAGGGGGCCCGGGCGCGACCAGCAGTTGGTACAAAGGGCGCCTGAGTGGCAAGAACCTCGCCGATGTACTCAAGGGCTGGGGCTTCGCGCCTACCGTGACCAGCGAGAGTTTCCACCTGGACGTCGATGGCCGCTGGAGTGGCTCGCCGGCGGGGGTCGGCCTCAAGCGTTATTCCGGCAGCCTCGACGCGACCCTGCGCAAAGGCCAGTTCGTCGAGGTCGAAGGCGGCGCCCAGGCGCTGCGGGTGTTTGGCCTGCTCAATTTCAACTCCATCGGCCGCCGTTTGCGCCTGGACTTCTCCGACCTGTTCGGCAAAGGCCTGAGCTACGACCGGGTCAAAGGCCTGCTGGTGGCGAGCGAAGGGGTCTACGTGACCCGCGAGCCCATCGTGCTGACCGGGCCGTCGAGCAATCTGGAACTCAACGGCACCCTGGACATGGTCGCCGACCGCGTCGATGCCAAGCTCCAGGTGACCTTGCCGGTGACCAACAACCTGCCCATCGCCGCATTGATCGTGGGGGCGCCGGCCATTGGCGGCGCGTTGTTCCTCATCGACAAATTGATCGGCGACCGCGTGGCGCGTTTTGCCAGCGTGCAGTACACGGTCAAGGGGCCGTGGAAAGAACCGAAGATCACCTTCGACAAGCCTTTTTGAAAAGCCACGATCCGGGCCTATGCAGTAGCATGGCGCCATCTCGTTCAAGGAGCGCCCCATGTCTTTTGCGGTGATTCAAATGGTCAGCCAGAGCGATGTGGCGGCCAACCTGCTGCAGGCCCGGCGCCTGCTGGAGCGTGCCGCCGACAGCGGTGCGCGGCTGGCGGTGCTGCCGGAAAATTTCGCCGCCATGGGCCGTCGCGATACCGCCGCTATTGGTCGCGCCGAAGCGCAGGGCGAAGGCCCTATCCTGCCGTGGTTGAAACAAGCCGCCCGCGACCTCAACGTATGGATAGTCGCTGGCACGTTGCCGCTACCGCCCGAAGGGCAGCCCGAGGGCAAGGCCAACGCCTGTTCGTTGTTGATCGACGAACAGGGTGCCATCGCGGCGCGCTATGACAAGTTGCACTTGTTCGACGTGGATGTGGCCGATGCCCGTGGCCGTTACCGCGAATCTGATGACTATGCTCATGGCGGTGCGGTGGTCGTCGCCGACACCCCGGTAGGCCGGGTCGGCCTGACGGTGTGCTACGACCTGCGCTTTCCCGAGCTGTACAGCGAATTGCGTGCCGCGGGTGCCGAACTGATTACCGCGCCGTCGGCCTTCACCGCCGTGACCGGTGCTGCCCATTGGGATGTACTGATCCGCGCCCGCGCCATCGAGACTCAATGCTATGTGCTGGCGGCGGCCCAAGGCGGGGTGCATCCGGGCCCGCGGGAGACCTTTGGTCACGCGGCGATTATCGACCCCTGGGGGCGGATTCTCGCTCAGCAGGATCAGGGCGAGGCCGTATTGCTGGCCTCGCGCGACAGCAGCGAACAAGCGTCCATCCGGGCGCGCATGCCGGTGGCGAGCCATCGGCGCTTTTTCTCGCAGGGCGCCCGGCGGCCTGCCTCAGAACAATGAATGTAAGGCGTAAAGCATATGAGCCAGTTGTTGTCCTCAGTCAGTGAACACCTTCTCGCGCCGGGTGGCGTGACGATCGACAGCCTGCAAGCGGTGCTCGGTGACCTGGCCGGCCCCGGCATCGACGCGGCGGACCTGTATTTCCAAGGGCAGATTTCCGAGTCCTGGGCGCTGGAAGACGGCATCGTTAAGGAAGGCAGTTTCAACCTCGACCAAGGCGTGGGCGTGCGTGCCCAGGCCGGGGAAAAAACCGGTTTCGCCTACAGCAACGCCATCACCCTCGAAGCTCTGGGCCTGGCGGCCCGTGCAGCACGGTCGATTTCCCGCGCCGGCCAGCACGGCAGCGTGCAGGCCTTCAGCACCCAGGACGTGACCCAGCTCTACGGCCCTGACAACCCCCTGGAAGTCATCAGCCGTGCGGAAAAGGTCGAGCTGCTCAAGCGTGTCGATGCCGCGACCCGCGCCCTCGATCCGCGCATCCAGCAGGTCACCGTGAGCATGGCTGGGGTCTGGGAGCGCATTTTGGTGGCGTCCACCGATGGCACCCTGGCAGCGGATGTGCGGCCGTTGGTGCGCTTCAACGTCAGCGTGATCGTCGAGCAGAACGGCCGCCGCGAGCGAGGCGGCCACGGCGGTGGCGGGCGTACCGACTACCGGTACTTCCTCGCCGAGGACCGCGCCATGGGCTATGCCCGCGAAGCGCTGCGCCAGGCGTTGGTCAACCTTGAAGCGATCCCCGCGCCGGCCGGCACTTTCCCGGTGGTGCTGGGGTCGGGCTGGTCCGGTGTGCTGTTGCACGAAGCGGTCGGCCATGGCCTGGAGGGTGATTTCAACCGCAAGGGCAGTTCGGCCTACAGCGGGCGCATGGGCGAAATGGTCGCCTCCAAACTCTGCACCATCGTGGACGACGGTACCCTGGCCGGGCGTCGCGGGTCGCTGAGCATGGACGATGAAGGCACGCCGACCGAGTGCACTACCCTGATCGAAAACGGCGTGCTCAAAGGCTATATGCAGGACAAGCTCAACGCCCGCCTGATGGGTGTGGCGCGCACAGGCAACGGCCGCCGCGAATCCTATGCGCACCTGCCGATGCCGCGCATGACCAATACCTACATGCTGGGCGGCGAAAGCGACCCGGCGGAAATCATCGCCTCGGTGAAGAGGGGTATCTACTGCGCCAACCTGGGCGGCGGCCAGGTGGACATCACCAGCGGCAAGTTCGTGTTCTCCACCAGCGAAGCGTATTTGATCGAGGACGGCAAGATCACTGCACCGGTCAAAGGCGCGACCCTGATCGGCAACGGGCCGGAGGCCATGAGCCGGGTGTCGATGGTGGGCAACGACCTGTCGTTGGACAGCGGTGTGGGGACGTGTGGCAAGGATGGGCAGTCGGTGCCGGTGGGTGTCGGCCAGCCAACGCTGAAGATTGACGCGATCACCGTGGGTGGCACGGGCGCGTGAGGAGGAGCCTTGGGTGGGCGGCCCGCATTGCGGCCCGGCCCACCCGGGGGCGAAAACTAACGCAGGCCGCGTTGTGTCTCGTCCAGCTCGCGGATGTACTTGAAGATTTTGCGGCTCGAAGCAGGGGGCTTGTTATGGGCAAGCTCATGCTGGGCCTGACGGATCAGGGAGCGCAGTTGTTGGCGGTCCGCGTCCGGGTAATCGACGACGAATTTTTCCAGCACGCCGTCATCGCCCGCGATCAAGCGATCGCGCCAGCGTTCCAGGCCGTGGAAACGTTCGTTGTATTGGCGGGTGGAGGCATCCAGTTGATCGAGCAAAACCAGAATGGCGTCCGTGTCCTGGTCGCGCATCAGCTTGCCGATAAATTGCAGGTGCCGTTTACGCGCAATGTTCGCGGTGTGCTTGGGCGCTTCGTCCAGGGCCCGGCGCATGGCGTCGGTCAAGGGCAGTTTGGCGCGCAAGTCAGGCTTGAGTGTTGTAAGGCGCTCGCCGAGGTCAACCAGAGCATGAAGCTCGCGTTTAACCTGGGATTTGCTTTTCTCCCCATCGAGGGAGTCGTCGTAAGAATCAACCATGGTGGCAGTCCGCAAAGAAACGCCGCCATGATAACCAGTCGGGGGCCGCTTGTCCGGCCCGGTCGCTCGAAGGCCTTAACCGAAAGCAGAATTTGAGTGGAGAAAACCATGAGTGCAGCCCAAAGCGTCGGCCCGCAAGCGTTGCCGGCCCTGCAGGACCAAGTCGAGCAGATCATCGCCGAAGCCAAGCGCCAGGGCGCCAGTGCCTGTGAGGTCGCCGTTTCCCTGGAGCAGGGCTTATCCACCTCGGTGCGCCAGCGGGAAGTGGAAACGGTCGAGTTCAACCGCGACCAGGGTTTTGGCATCACCTTGTACGTGGGCCAGCGCAAAGGCTCGGCCAGCACCTCGGCCAGCGGCCCGCAAGCGATCCGCGAAACCGTGGCCGCGGCCCTGGCCATCGCCCAGCACACCTCTGAAGACGAAAGCTCGGGCCTGGCCGACGCGGCGCTGATGGCCAGGGACTTGCAAGACTTCGACCTATTCCACGCCTGGGATATCACCCCCGAACAAGCCATCGAACAGGCCTTGGCCTGTGAAGCGGCGGCGTTCGCCACCGACAGCCGGATCAAGAACGCCGACGGCACCACGCTGAGCACCCACCAGGGCTGTCGCGTGTACGGCAACAGCCACGGTTTCGTCGGCGGCTACGCCTCGACCCGCCACAGCCTCAGTTGCGTGATGATCGCCGAAGCCGACGGCCAGATGCAGCGCGATTACTGGTATGACGTGAACCGCCAGGGTGAATTGCTGATGGACCCGGTGACCATCGGCCAACGCGCCGCGCAGCGTGCCGCCAGCCGTCTGGGCGCACGCCCGGTGCCGACCTGCGAAGTGCCGGTGCTGTTTTCCGCCGAACTGGCTGGCGGTCTGTTCGGCAGCTTTTTGGGGGCGATTTCCGGCGGCAACCTGTACCGCAAATCATCGTTCCTCGAAGGCGCCCTGGGGCAGAAGGTCTTCCCCCAGTGGCTGACCCTGGACGAGCGCCCGCACTTGATGCGCGCCATGGGCAGTGCGTCGTTCGATGGCGATGGCCTGGCGACCTACGCCAAACCTTTCGTCGAGAACGGCGAGTTGGTGTCCTACGTGTTGGGCACCTATTCGGGCCGCAAGTTGGGCATGCCCAGCACCGCCAACTCCGGTGGCGTGCATAACCTGTTCGTCACCCACGGCGATGAAGACCAGGCCGCGTTGCTGCGGCGCATGGGCCGCGGCCTGTTGGTGACCGAGTTGATGGGCCAGGGCCTAAATATGGTCACCGGCGACTACTCCCGGGGCGCGGCGGGTTTCTGGGTGGAGAACGGCGAGATTCAGTTCGCAGTCCAGGAAGTGACCATTGCCGGCAACATGCGCGACATGTTCAAGCAGATCGTCGCCGTGGGGAATGACCTGGAACTGCGCAGCAACATTCGCACTGGTTCGGTGTTGATCGAGCGGATGACGGTGGCGGGTAGCTGATAAAGATAGAAGCGCCTAACAATACGATGGGTTGTTAGGCGCGAATCCGCGTTGTGTATATTTGTTATTTAAATGGTGCGGGTAGTATTGGGCAAGTAATCACTATTACTTAATTAATTCTTTGGTGTTGGCAAGGAATGTCCTGTTTTTTTCGATGATACCCAAGGCCTGCAGCGTGTCGTTAATGGCGTCGAGAAAGCCTATATCAGCAGGGGTTTCCTTTGAGTTCAGGACTCTGCGCAGGGAAAGATAGAATCCAATCTTCGCGTGGGCAATTTCATCACTGACGTTTTTTTTGTCGATAATTCGTCGGGCAAGCAAGTTCAGTTCGGTTTCAATAAATACATTAAGTTCGATGTTTGTCATGTTTTCTCAAGATCCTTCATGGGAAAAATATGGGTGTTCGCCTGAGATAATAGATTCGTTTTTTTTTGAGAGGGCATATAAATGTATTGCAGCGTTTATATAAGTTGATATTTTCCTACGTTGTTTTGAAGTCTTGCGACGACTTTTCCCTGCCTGCCGTACTTTTTCCGAAGCTCTTGGGCTTCGGTACTTAAGCGGCCCACCTTCGACCGCGTGGTGCGCGTGGGGATGATTCAGGCTTGTTTTGGTTATCATTATCATATAATAATAAATCTCATTACCGAATGAGCCCGGATTATGAGTTCTGCCTTGCACGAGCAGCCCTACCTCGAAAGCTGGCGCTGGATGAGTCGCCAGATTCGTTGCGCGATGGATCCCGATGAGCCGCGGCTGATCGAACATTACCTGGCCGAAGGCCGCTACCTGGGCTGTTGCACTGCCGCATCGCCCTGGACCATCGCCCAAACCTCATTCCGCCTGCTGCTCGATACGGCTGCCGACACCGCATTGCCCTGGCATTGGCGCACGCTGTGCCTGGACCAGGCCTGGCGCCCGTTGCGCGACCTCGAACGCCTTGCCCTGTGCACCTGCCGCCTCAAGCGCTGGCAAAGCTACACCTGGCAACTGGCGACCTGCCAGTTGCAGCCCTCCATTCCCCTTATCGAATTGGTCCAAGGATTTTCCGATGACTCGTATTGAACGCGACAGCATGGGCGAACTGAACGTCCCGGTAGAGGCCCTGTACGGCGCGCAGACCCAACGCGCGGTAGATAACTTTCCCATCAGCGGGCAACGCATGCCGGCCCAGTTCATTCGCGCGCTGATCCTGGCCAAGGCTGCCGCCGCCCGCGCCAACATCGCGCTGGAGCAAATCACCCCGGCCCAGGGCAAGGCCATCGTCGATGCCGCGCAAGGCCTGCTCGAAGGCGACTTCATGCAGCATTTTCCGGTGGATATCTTCCAGACCGGCTCCGGCACCAGCTCCAACATGAACGCCAACGAAGTGATCGCCACCCTGGCCAGCCGTTTGCTGGGCGAGCTGGTGAACCCTAACGACCACGTCAATTGCGGCCAGAGCAGCAATGACATCATTCCCACCACCATCCACGTCAGCGCCGCGTTGGCCCTGCACGAACACCTGCTGCCGGCACTCGCTCACCTGGTGCAAGTGATCGAGCGCAAGGCGCAAGAGGTCCACCCCTTTATCAAGACCGGCCGCACCCACCTGATGGACGCCATGCCGGTGCGCATGAGCCAGGTGCTCAATGGCTGGGCGCAACAGCTCAAGGCCAACCTCGAGCACTTGCAGAACCTGCTGCCGAGCCTGCAATCCCTGGCTCAGGGCGGCACCGCCGTGGGCACCGGAATCAACGCCCACCCGCAGTTCGCGGTGCGCTTCAGCGAGCAACTCAGCGCCTTGACCCACGTACCGTTCACGCCGGGTAAGGATCTGTTTGCTTTGATCGGTTCCCAGGACACAGCGGTCGCCGTTTCGGGCCAGCTCAAGACCACCGCAGTGTCCTTGATGAAAATCGCCAACGACCTGCGCTGGATGAACTCCGGCCCCCTGGCCGGCCTCGGTGAAATCGAGCTACAAGCGTTGCAGCCGGGCTCCTCGATCATGCCGGGCAAGGTCAACCCGGTGATCCCGGAAGCCACCGCGATGGTTGCGGCCCAGGTGATCGGCAACGACAGCGTGATTACGGTGGCGGGCCAGTCCGGCAACTTTGAACTCAACGTGATGCTGCCGATCATTGCCCAAAACCTGCTGAGCAGCATCGAGTTGCTGGCCAATTCCAGCCGTTTGCTGGCCGACAAGGCCATCGCCAGTTTCAAGGTCAACGAGGCCAAGCTCAGCGAAGCGCTGTCGCGCAACCCGATCCTGGTGACTGCGCTGAACCCGATCATTGGCTACCAGAAGGCTGCCGAAATCGCCAAGCAGGCCTATCAGCAAGGGCGCCCGGTCATAGACGTGGCCCTTGAACACACCGACCTGCCGCGTAGCCAACTGGAAGTGTTGCTCAATCCAGAAAAGCTCACGGCAGGCGGGGTCTAGTCACCGACCCGGTTTTGGAGGCTCACCATGGAACACTGGAAACGCACGATCGAAAGGGCCAACCGCTGTTTTATGCAGGGCGAACTGGTGGACGCCCGCGAGCATTACCTGCAGGCGCTGGCCTTGGCCCAGGTGCTGTTCGAGCGCTGGGCCGACGCGGACGAAGCGGTGGCGGCCTGTGTGATTTCCCATCACAACCTGGCCGACCTGCACCTGCGCCTCAATCAGCCGGAGGAAAGCGCGGAGTACCTGTGCGCGATCCATCAGCGGCTGCTGCACACCATCCAGGACGCACGCCTGAGCCTGGCCCTGCGCGAAGCCGCGCTGCGCCAAAGCAGCAAAACCTACGTCGAACTGCTCAATTTCATCAGCGACCATGGTGAATACCCGCGCACCCATCGCCTGCTGCACAGCGGTGTGACACCTGGGGCACAGGATGCCTCGCCCCCGAATGGCCCACATTACGGAGCACATTGAATGCCTTTTACCTTGCCTGCCTTGCCTTACGCCTATGATGCCTTGGAACCGCACATCGATGCGCAGACCATGGAAATCCACTACACCAAGCACCACCAGACCTACATCAACAACCTCAACGCCGCCGTCGAAGGCACCGAATGGGCGGATTGGTCGGTGGAAAAACTGGTGGCCAGTGTCCAGCAACTGCCGGAAAAACTGCGCGCCGCCGTCATCAACCAGGGTGGCGGGCATGCCAACCACTCGTTGTTCTGGGCGGTCATGACTCCCAAGGGCGGCGGCGCGCCAAGCGACGCGTTGGGCGCGGCCATCGACGAACACCTGGGTGGTTTCGAGGCCTTCAAGGACGCCTTCACCAAAGCTGCGTTGACCCGCTTCGGCAGCGGCTGGGCCTGGCTGAGCGTAACGCCACAAAAAAAACTGGTGGTGGAGAGCAGCGGTAACCAGGACAGCCCACTGATGAGCGGCAACACGCCGATCCTGGGGCTGGACGTGTGGGAGCACGCCTATTACCTGCGCTACCAGAACCGTCGCCCGGAATACATCAATGCGTTCTACAACGTGATTAATTGGCCCGAAGTTGCCCAGCGGTACGAGGCTGCGCTGGTCTAAGCTCTCCACTACAAAACGACCTAAGGCCGATTATGGGCACTGAAACACTGGCGAGCAGCAGCGGGCGGATGTTTCGTTTCGCCTTGGGCTCGCTGTTGCTGTTAGCGGGTATGACGTTGCTGGTAGCTCAAGGTTTGGAATGGCTCAACCTTGAGCCACGTTTGCTGCGCGCATTGCAAGGCGGGGCGATCTGCGCCTTGGGCACGGCGTTGGGCGCCGTTCCGGTGTTGGTCATTCGGCGGATGCCGCAAGCGGTCAGCGATACCCTGCTGGGCTTCGGCGCAGGTGTGATGCTGGCGGCCACGGCGTTTTCCCTGGTCGTTCCGGGGATCGCCGCCGCAGAAAGCCTCGGGTTGTCGCCCTGGGCCGCGAGCGGTTTGGTGAGTTTCGGCATCATGCTCGGCGCATTCGGTTTGTTTCTGGTGGACCGCAAGGTGTCCGGGGTCAGCCCCGACATGCTGGTGGGCACTGCTGAGCACCCGGTGGTCGCCCCGCGCATCTGGCTATTTGTGTTTGCGATCATCGCCCACAACATTCCCGAAGGCATGGCGGTTGGGGTGTCTGCCGGCGGCGGCGTGGCCGATGCCGATAGCCTGGCTATGGGCATTGCCTTGCAAGACGTGCCCGAGGGGCTGGTGATAGCGCTGGTGTTGGCCGGGGCTGGGATGTCGCGGGGCAAGGCGTTCTTGATCGGCGCGGCGTCAGGGTTGGTGGAGCCGGTGTTCGCACTTTTGTGCGCGTGGCTGGTGAGCCTGGCCGAGCTGTTGCTGCCGTTGGGCCTGGCTCTGGCGGCGGGGGCGATGCTGCTGGTGGTGACTCATGAAGTGATCCCGGAGTCCCGCCGCAATGGGCACGACAAGCTGGCCAGCCTGGGGCTGTGCATCGGCTTTTGCCTGATGATGGTGATGGATACTGCGTTGGCTTGAGCGTTTGTTGTCGGTGGCCTACACGCCTGTGTAGGCGCCGCGGGCTTGGCGAGATAGCGGCCGCTTACTCGCCTTCATCAAAATAGTTATTGATGAGTTTTTTCAGCGCTTCGAGGGCTTCCTGTTCTTGCTCGCCCTCGGTCTTCAGGTGGATCTTGGTGCCTTTGCCGGCCGCCAGCATCATCATGGCCATGATGCTTTTGCCATCGACCATGCTCTCGGGGGTGCGCCCAGCTCTTACCTGGCAAGGAAACTGGCCGGCAACGCCGACGAACTTGGCGGATGCCCGGGCATGCAGGCCCAGCTTGTTGATGATTTCAATTTCCAGAGCGGGCATCGCGATGTAGATCCTTTCAACTGAGGTCGCGGTGGCGGACCTGGACATTCTTCAGGGACTGCTGCAGGACCCGGCCCAGGCGTTCGGTCAGGTAGACAGAGCGGTGATGTCCGCCCGTACAGCCAATGGCGATCGTGACATAGGCGCGGCTGCTGGCGGCAAAGCGGGGCAGCCACTTGAGCAGGTAGGAAGAGATGTCCTGGAACATCTCCTCCACATCCGGCTGGGCGGCCAGGTAATCGGCAACGGGCTGGTCCAGGCCTGACTGGGCGCGCAGTTCGGGCTTCCAGTAGGGGTTGGGCAGGCAACGCACGTCGAACACCAGGTCTGCATCCACCGGCATGCCGCGTTTGAACCCGAAGGACTCCACTAGGAAGGCTGTGCCCGGTTCGGGCTGGTTCAGCAGGCGCAGCTTGATGGTGTCACGCAGTTGATAGAGGTTCAGGCTGGTGGTGTTGATCTTCAGGTCGGCCAGATCGGCAATCGGCCCCAGCAGGTTAGTCTCATCGCTGATGGCTTCGGGCAGGGAGCGGTTGGCGCTGGTCAGTGGGTGCCGGCGTCGGGTTTCCGAGAAGCGCTTGATGAGGGTTTCTTCGTCGGCGTCTAGGTACAGCACTTCGCACTGGATGTGCCGGCTCTTGACTTCCTCCAGCAACTCCGGGAAACGCGACAGGTGGCTGGGCAGGTTACGGGCGTCGATGGACACCGCGACCAGCGGTTGAGCCAGTTCCGTGTGGATCAGGGCCCGTTCGGCCAGTTCCGGCAGCAGGCCTGCCGGGAGGTTGTCGATGCAGTAGTAGCCGTTGTCCTCCAGGACATCGAGGGCGGTACTTTTACCGGAGCCGGAGCGGCCGCTGACGATTATCAGGCGCATGCTATTGGCCGTTCTGCTCGTCCAGGACGACCTGGTACAAGGCTTCGCTGCTCTGGGCGCTGCGCAGTTTTTTGCGCACGTCTTCGCGGTCCAGCATGCTGGCGATCTGGCGTAGCAGCTCCAGGTGGGCATCGGTGGCCGCTTCCGGGACCAGCAGGACAAACAGCAGGTCGACCGGTGCACCGTCGATGGCGTCGAAATCGATGGGGGCGTCCAAATGGATCAAGGCGCTGATGGGCGACTCACAACCCTTGAGACGGCAATGGGGAATGGCGATGCCGTTGCCGAAGCCGGTAGAGCCAAGCTTCTCACGGGCAATCAGGCTCTCGAAAACATCCTGCATTTCCAGATCGGGAACTTGATCCGCGATCAGGTTGGCAATTTTTTCGAGTGCGCGCTTTTTACTGCCGCCCGGCACGTTCGCGAGGGAACGGCCGGGGGTCAGGATATTTTCAAGTCGGATCATGGGTGGGGAGTGTTAACGACCGGTCGCGCCCTGGAGGAGGCTTTGGGTCTTTTCCTTATGCTTTTTGAGTTGGCGGTCAAGCTTGTCGGTGAGCAGGTCGATGGCAGCGTACATATCGTCATGTTCGGCATTGGCAACGACCTCCCCTCCGTGAATGTGCAGGGTGGCTTCGATTTTCTGCTTCAGTTTTTCGACATTCATCGTCACCTGCACATTGGTGATCTTGTCGAAGTGCCTTTCGAGTCGGTCGAGTTTTTCGCCGATATAGGCCCGCAGAGGTTCGGTCACTTCCAGTTGGTGTCCACTGATGTTGACTTGCATACAGCTTCTCCTTCGTTGCCAGTGCATAAGGCGGCAGGCCGGTTTGCCTGCCACTTAGGTTGTGCTCGAAGACCTGCTTTTGGGCGAGACGTCAAGCACACCCTGGAACGCTGTGGCGTAACCCGTTACATCAGCCGCTTGCGTTCGCTTGAAGGCGCAATCCCAAGGGATTCGCGGTACTTGGCGACGGTGCGGCGGGCTACCTGAATGCCTTGTGCCTCCAGTAAACCAGCGATCTTGCTATCACTCAACGGCTTTTTCTGATTTTCCGCGGCAACCAGTTTTTTGATGATCGCGCGGATCGCCGTGGACGAGCATTCACCGCCTTCGGAGGTGCTGACATGGCTGGAGAAAAAATATTTCAGTTCGTAGATGCCGCGGGGCGTGTGCATGAATTTCTGGGTGGTTACCCGGGAAATGGTCGACTCGTGCATGCCCACCGCTTCGGCGATGTCGTGCAGAACCAGGGGTTTCATCGCCTCGTCGCCGTACTCGAGAAAGCCGCGCTGATGCTCGACGATTTGGGTAGCAACCTTCATCAGGGTTTCGTTGCGGCTCTGCAGGCTCTTGATAAACCAGCGTGCTTCCTGCAATTGGTTGCGCATGAAGGTGTTGTCGGCGCTGGTGTCGGCGCGGCGCACGAAACCGGCGTATTGCGGGTTGACCCTTAGACGCGGTACCGACTCCTGGTTGAGTTCGACCAGCCAGCGGTCGTTATCCTTGCGCACGATGACGTCGGGGATGACGTATTCGGCCTCGCTGGACTCGATCTGCGAACCTGGGCGCGGGTTGAGGCTCTGCACCAGTTCGATGACCTGGCGCAGTTCATCTTCCTTGATCTTCATGCGGCGCATCAGCTGGCTGTAGTCGCGGCTGCCGAGTAGGTCGATGAAGTCGCTGACCAGACGCTTGGCCTCGGTCAGCCAAGGGGTCTTGGCGGGGAGTTGGCGCAGTTGTAGCAGCAGGCATTCGCCCAGGTTGCGTGCGCCGATTCCGGCCGGCTCGAACTGCTGGATGCGGTGCAGTACGGCTTCGATCTCGTCGAGTTCGATGTCCAGTTCCGGGTCGAAGGCTTCGAGGATTTCCTCGAGGGATTCGTCCAGGTAGCCCTGGTTGTTGATGCAGTCGATCAGGGTCACGCCGATCAGGCGATCGGTGTCGGACATCGGGGCCAGGTTCAATTGCCACAGCAGATGGCTTTGCAGGCTTTCACCGGCCGATGTGCGTGTGGTGAAGTCCCACTCGTCGTCATCGTTACTCGGCAGGCTGCTGGCGCTGGTCTGGTAGATGTCTTCCCAGGCGGTGTCGACGGGCAGTTCATTGGGAATGCGCTCGCCCCACTCGCCATCCTCAAGGTTGTCCACCGTCGGGGCGCTTTCCTGGTAGGAAGGTTCCTGAACGTCGGCATTAGGTTTCTGTTCGACGTTGTCGGCCAGTGGATCGGCGTTGTCGAAGTCGTCGCCTTCTTCCTGGCGTTCGAGCATCGGATTGGATTCCAGAGCCTCCTGGATTTCCTGTTGCAGGTCCAGGGTCGACAATTGGAGCAGGCGGATGGCCTGTTGCAGCTGCGGTGTCATCGTCAGCTGCTGGCCCATTCTCAAGACTAGCGATGGTTTCATGGCAGGGGCTTAACACCTTATTTGCCGGCGCACATGCGCCATCCACTACAGGGCGCCGGAGCGCCAAACTTAAGCAAATTATATGCCTGAAACTGGAGTGCTTGCCTAGGGCGCCGCAATAATAAACTTTTCAGAGTTCACTGCTGGCCGCCCTGGCGAAAAGCCAAACTCCACGCTTACAGGCGGAACTCATGGCCCAGGTACACTTCCTTGACCAACTCGTTGGCAAGGATGGTGGCAGAGTCGCCTTCGGCGATCAGCTGGCCGTCGTTGACGATGTAGGCGGTTTCGCAGATATCCAGAGTCTCGCGCACATTGTGGTCGGTGATAAGCACGCCGATGCCCTTGGCCTTGAGGTGATGGATGATCTGTTTGATATCGCCCACCGAGATCGGGTCCACGCCGGCGAAAGGTTCGTCGAGCAAGATGAATTTTGGTGCTGTGGCCAGGGCTCGGGCAATTTCCACGCGGCGACGCTCGCCACCGGAAAGGCTCATGCCCAGGTTGTCGCGGATGTGGCTGATGTGGAACTCCTGCAGTAGGCTTTCGAGCTCTTTGCGCCGGCCAGCCTTGTCGAGCTCCTTACGGGTTTCGAGGATGGCCATGATGTTGTCGGCTACCGACAGTTTGCGGAAGATCGACGCTTCTTGCGGCAGATAGCCGATACCGGCCTTGGCGCGGCCATGCATGGGTTGGTGGCTCACATCCAGGTCATCGATCAGGATGCGGCCTTGGTCGGCCTGTACCAGACCCACGATCATATAGAAGCAGGTGGTCTTGCCGGCGCCGTTGGGGCCGAGCAGGCCGACGATCTGGCCGCTGTCGATGGACAGGCTGACGTCACGCACTACCTGGCGGCTCTTGTAGCTCTTGGCCAGATGCTGAGCTTTCAGAGTTGCCATTAAGGGGCCTTTTTCTCGTCGGTTTTCTTCTTGGGCTGGATCACCATGTCGATCCGCGGACGTGGCGCGGTGACAGAGGAGCCGTTGGCGCGGCCGGCGTTGGCGATCTGTTTGACGGTGTCGTAGACGATTTTCTCGCCTTCGGTGGTGTTGCCGTCATTGATGACCTTAGCGCGGTCGATCAGCACGATGCGGTTCTGCGGCGCATGGTATTGGATGGTTACGGCGTAGGCCTGGACCGGTTTGGGATCGGTCTGTTTCTGCAACTGCTCGAAGTAGGCCAGGTTGCCCACGGCGGTGACGACGTCGATATCGCCCGAGCCGGCCCGGGTGATGGTCACGGTGTTGCCGGTGATCTTCATTGAGCCCTGGGTGATGATGACGTCGCCCCGGTAGGTGGCAATGCCTTGCTTGTCATCGAGTTGGGCGTCGTCGGCCTGGATGCGGATCGGTTGCTGGCTATCGTTCGGCAGAGCCCAGGCGCTCACGCTTCCCAGTGCTGCGCTCAGGCTGAGCAAAATAGGGAGGGTTTTAACGAGACTCATACTGTCCTCTTACGTTCGATAGCAGGTGTATCCTGCTTTCTTTCAAGTACGCTTTCATTCCATTGCCAGTCGATACGCCGCCAGCGCCGTCGATTCTAACGGCTTGCTCGGTCTGCGCATATTGCTTCTGGGGGAATACGGTCATACGACTGCTGGTTATCAGGGTCGTACGGTTCTTCTCGTCGGTGCGCGCGATGCGTACCGAGTCAATCAGTTCTACTTCGGTGCCACCAGGGTTGACTTCACCGCGTTCGCTCTGGATGTGCCAGGGGAAGGTGGTGCCGCGATACATCTGTAGGTCGGGTTTGGTCAGTAGCGTCACGTCTGTGGCCTTGAGATGCTCGACTTTGTCGGAGGTCATCTCGTATTGCAGCTTGCCGTCGGGCAGGAACTGCACACTGTGGGCATTGATGGCGTAGTAGTCGATGGCGCTTTCGTTGGTGACCGTGCCAGCACGGCCCAGAAAGCGCTCCGGGCTGATGTTCCAGTAGCCAACGGCGACGAAAATCGCCGCAATGACCGCGAAAATCAGAATGTTGCGGATGTTTTTACTCAGCATGTGTGGCTCACAGGTAGGCGGCGTTGGCCGCTTCTAGGTTGCCCTGGGCGCGCAGGATCAACTCGCAGAACTCCCGTGCAGCGCCTTCGCCGCCGCGGGCCTGGGTAATGCCATGGGCGTGTTCACGTACGAAGCTGGCGGCGTTGGCCACGGCCATCCCCAGGCCCACGCGGCGGATCACCGGCAGGTCGGGCAGGTCGTCGCCCAGGTAGGCGACTTGCTCATAGCTTAGGCCTAGTTGCGCCAGAAGCCCGTCGAGCACGACCATTTTGTCCTCGCGCCCCTGGAATAGGTGGGGGATACCGAGATTCTTGGCCCGGCGTTCGACCACCGGGGTTTTGCGCCCACTGATAATGGCGGTTGTCACGCCCGTGGCCATCAGCATCTTGATGCCTTGCCCGTCGAGGGTGTTGAACGTCTTGAACTCGCTGCCATCTTCGAGGAAATACAGACGACCGTCGGTCAAAACGCCATCAACGTCGAAAACCGCCAGTTTGATGGCTTTACCCCGTTGCATCAGTTCGTCGTTCATTTACATCACTCCTGCGCGCAGCAGGTCGCCGAGGTTGAACGCGCCCACCGGGTGGTCCTGCTCGTCGACCACGATCAGCGCGCTGATCTTGTGGTCTTCCATGATTTTCAGGGCTTCGGCGGCGAGCATTTCTGCGCGGGCGGTTTTGCCGTGGGCGGTCATTACGTCGTCGATGGTGGCGGTGCGCAGGTCCAGGTCGCGGTCCAAGGTGCGGCGTAGGTCGCCGTCAGTGAAAACCCCGGCCAGGCGGCCGTCGGCTTCCAGTACGGCGGTCATGCCCAGGCCCTTGCGGGTCATTTCCATCAAGGCATGCTTGAGCGGTGTGCCGCGTTGCACCTTCGGCAGTTCTTCACCTGTGTGCATGACGTTTTCCACCTTCAGCAGCAGGCGTCGGCCCAGAGCGCCGCCTGGGTGGGAAAAAGCGAAATCTTCAGCGGTAAAGCCGCGAGCTTCCAGCAGGGCAATGGCCAGGGCATCGCCCATCACCAGGGCCGCGGTGGTGGAGGAGGTGGGGGCCAGGTTGAGCGGGCAGGCTTCCTGGGCCACGCGGCAATCGAGGTTGACGTCGGCAGCCTTGGCTAGCGGCGAGCCCGGGTTGCCGGTCAAGCTAATCATCTGAATGCCCAGGCGCTTGATAAGCGGCAGCAGAGTGATGATTTCGTTGGTTGAGCCAGAGTTGGACAGGGCAATGATGACGTCGTCACGGGTAATCATCCCCATGTCGCCATGGCTGGCTTCTGCGGGGTGTACAAAGAATGCCGTGGTGCCAGTGCTTGCTAGGGTTGCGGCGATCTTGTTGCCGATGTGTCCGGACTTGCCCATGCCGACCACGACCACGCGGCCTTTGCTGGCCAGAATCATCTCGCAAGCGCGTACGAAATCTGCGTCGATATGGGGTATCAAGCCTTGAATGGCTTCAATTTCGAGGCGGATGGTGCGTTGTGCCGATTGAATCAGGTCGCTGGATTGGCTCATGTAGAAATCGATTACCCAGATGAAAAGGCGGCGATTATAGCGGGAATGAGGCAGTGCCTTACAGAAGTTCGTCAGGCTTTGTGCAACTCCATCGTGTGGCTGTGCTCCAAGTGCAGTGTTTTTGTCTGTCTCGATCCTGAACGGCCCCGGGCTTGGCCTTGGGCGCCACGCTTGAGCAGTGATATAGTTCGCCGCCGGCTCGGCCTGCCCAGGATGTATGTGCTTTCGGTAGGGAGCCAGGCGTCCGAGTGACAGGCTGCATCGCAAGGAGTTTAGATGAGTGCCGATAAAGCCTACGCGGTCGAGCTGAAGGGTGTGTCCTTCAAGCGCGGTGCGCGCAGCATCTTCAATAACGTCGATATTCGCATTCCGCGGGGAAAGGTCACCGGCATCATGGGGCCTTCCGGCTGCGGAAAGACCACGCTATTGCGGCTGATGGGGGCACAGTTGCGTCCCAACGGTGGCGAAGTCTGGGTCAATGGGCAGAACCTGCCCAAGCTGTCGCGCAGCGATCTGTTCGACGCCCGCAAGCAAATGGGCGTGCTGTTCCAGAGTGGCGCGTTGTTCACCGACCTCGATGTGTTCGAGAACGTCGCTTTTCCCCTGCGGGTTCATACCCAGTTGCCGGAGGAGATGATCCGCGACATCGTCCTGCTCAAGTTGCAGGCGGTAGGCTTGCGCGGCGCCATCGACCTGATGCCGGACGAATTGTCCGGCGGGATGAAGCGCCGTGTCGCGTTGGCGCGGGCCATCGCCCTCGATCCGCAAATTCTCATGTATGACGAGCCGTTCGTCGGTCAGGACCCGATCGCCATGGGCGTGTTGGTGCGCCTGATCCGTTTGCTCAACGACGCGTTGGGCATTACCAGTATCGTGGTTTCCCATGATCTTGCAGAAACCGCGAGCATTGCCGATTACCTCTATGTCGTGGGTGATGGCCAGGTGTTGGGGCAGGGCACGCCCGAAGAATTGATGAACACCGATAACCCGCGCATTCGCCAGTTTATGACCGGCGATCCGGATGGCCCGGTGCCGTTTCACTTTCCGGCGCCGGACTACCGCGCAGATCTTCTGGGGAAGCGCTGATGCGCAAGCAATCGATTATTGAGAGAGTCCGACGCTTGGGCCAGGGGGCGATCGATATCGTCCAGGTGCTGGGGCGTTCGACGCTGTTCCTGTTTCATGCGTTGTTGGGCCGTGGCGGCATCGGTGGTGGGTTTGGGCTGCTGGTTAAACAGTTGCACTCGGTGGGGGTGATGTCCCTGGTGATTATCGTCGTCTCCGGGATCTTCATCGGCATGGTGCTGGCGTTGCAGGGTTTCAACATCCTGTCCAGCTACGGTTCCGAGCAAGCGGTGGGGCAGATGGTGGCCCTGACCTTGCTGCGTGAACTGGGGCCGGTAGTCACGGCCCTATTGTTCGCCGGCCGGGCCGGGTCTGCGCTGACCGCCGAGATCGGCAACATGAAGTCCACCGAGCAGCTCTCCAGCCTGGAGATGATTGGTGTTGATCCGCTCAAATACATTATTGCCCCGCGCCTGTGGGCCGGCTTTATTTCCCTGCCGTTGCTGGCGATGATCTTCAGCGTGGTCGGGATCTGGGGCGGTTCATGGGTCGCCGTGGACTGGCTCGGGGTGTACGAAGGTTCCTACTGGTCGAACATGCAAAATAGCGTGACGTTCAGCGGTGACGTGCTCAATGGTGTGATTAAAAGCATTGTCTTCGCCTTTGTAGTGACCTGGATTGCCGTGTTCCAAGGTTACGACTGCGAGCCCACTTCCGAGGGGATCAGTCGTGCCACCACGAAAACCGTGGTGTACGCCTCGTTGGCCATTCTTGGCCTGGACTTTATTTTGACCGCCTTGATGTTTGGAGATTTCTGATGCAAAACCGCACCCTGGAAATCGGTGTCGGCCTTTTCTTGCTGGCTGGCATCCTGGCTTTGCTGTTGCTGGCCCTGCGGGTCAGTGGACTGTCCCCGAGTTCAAGCAGCGACAGCTATAAACTTTATGCCTACTTCGACAATATCGCCGGTTTGACGGTCAGATCGAAAGTGACCATGGCCGGTGTGACCATCGGCAAGGTCACGGCTATCGATCTGGATCGCGACAGTTTCACCGGGCGAGTCACGCTGCAACTGGAAAAACGTGTCGATAACCTGCCGACCGACTCCACTGCATCTATCCTCACGGCTGGCCTGTTGGGCGAGAAGTACATCGGCCTCAGCGTGGGCGGGGAGGAGACCCTGCTCAAGGATGGTGCAACCATCCACGACACCCAGTCGTCGCTGGTGCTCGAAGACCTGATCGGTAAATTCCTGCTCAATACCGTTAGCAAAGACGCCAAATGAGGAAGTTTTTTATGATCTCTACCTTGCGACGTGGCCTGTTGGTCCTCTTGGCGGCCCTGCCGTTGATGGCCAACGCTGTGGCAGCGCCTTCGGCGCACGACATCGTCCAGGATACGACCACCCGCCTGCTGGCGGACCTTGCCGCCAACAAGGAGAAGTACAAGCAGAGCCCGAGCGAGTTCTACGACGCGCTCAATGGCATCGTCGGCCCGGTGGTGGATGCCGATGGCATCTCGCGCAGCATCATGACCGTCAAGTATTCGCGCAAGGCTACGCCGGCGCAGATGGCGCGCTTTCAGGAAAACTTCAAGCGCAGCCTGATGCAGTTCTATGGCAATGCCCTGCTGGAGTACAACAACCAGGGCATTACCGTTTCCCCGGCCAAGGATGAAGGTGCGGACCGTACCAGTGTCGACATGCAGGTCAAGGGTAACAACGGTTCCATCTACCCGGTTTCCTACACCCTGACCAAGATTAACGGTGAGTGGAAAGTGCGGAACGTGATTATCAACGGCATCAACATCGGCAAGTTGTTCCGCGACCAGTTCGCCGATGCCATGCAGCGCAATGGCAACAATCTGGATAAGACCATCGACGGTTGGGCGGGCGAAGTGGCCAAGGCCAAGGAAAAGACCGACGACCCCGCCATAAAGGTCGAGCAATGAGCGAGTCGGCAATCCGTATGGGCGCGGCCGGCGAGTTGCTGCTCAGCGGTGTGCTCGACTACCGCAGCGGCCCGGGCCTGCGCAAGCAGGGCCAGGCCCTGATAAAGAGCAGCACGGCCACTGCGTTGGTAGTCGACTGTTCGGCGGTGGTCAAATCCAGCAGCGTCGGTTTGTCGCTGTTGCTGGCCTTCATGCGCGATGCGCAGGCCGCCGGCAAGCCGTTGAGCATTCGCGCGTTGCCTGAAGACATGCAGGAAATCGCCCAGGTCAGCGGTTTGACCGAGTTGCTGATCCATCCCTAAATAGCATCGATACAAAAGCCCCCCGTCAGAGTCCTGCTTCGCGGGGTTCGCAGGCGCGGGGCTTTTTTGTATGATGCACGACCCGCGCGCACAGGGCGCCGATTGAGGTTGAGCATGCAGGCCGTAGAAGTGAAGAGCTTCCTTGAAGGAAAGCTGCCAGATACGCAGGTGGAAGTTGAAGGCGAAGGCTGCAACTTCCAGCTGAACGTGATTAGCGACGAACTGGTGGCTTTGAGCCCGGTCAAGCGTCAGCAGCAGGTCTATGCCCATTTGAACCCATGGATCGCCGATGGCAGCATCCACGCGGTCACTATGAAATTTTTCAGCAGCGCGGCCTGGGCCGAGCGCACCTGAGCCCAAGGGCGTCGAGATTCTTATGGATAAACTGATTATTACCGGCGGTGTTCGTCTTGATGGCGAGATCCGTATTTCCGGGGCAAAGAACTCTGCCCTGCCGATTCTGGCAGCCACCCTGCTGTGCGATGGCCCGGTCACGGTCGCCAACTTGCCGCACCTGCATGACATCACCACCATGATCGAGCTGTTCGGGCGCATGGGCATTGAGCCGGTGATCGACGAGAAGCTGAGCGTCGAAATCGACCCACGCACCATCAAGACCCTGATCGCCCCGTACGAACTGGTGAAAACCATGCGGGCCTCGATCCTGGTGCTGGGGCCGATGGTTGCCCGTTTCGGTGAGGCTGAAGTGGCTCTGCCGGGCGGTTGCGCCATCGGTTCACGTCCGGTCGACCTGCACATCCGTGGCCTGGAAGCCATGGGCGCGACCATCGACGTCGAAGGTGGCTACATCAAGGCCAAGGCGCCTGAGGGTGGCCTGCGCGGCGCGAGTTTCTTCTTCGATACCGTCAGCGTGACCGGCACTGAGAACATCATGATGGCCGCTGCACTGGCCACTGGCCGCAGCGTGCTGCAAAACGCCGCCCGTGAGCCGGAAGTGGTGGACTTGGCGAACTTCCTCAACGCCATGGGCGCGAAAGTGTCCGGCGCGGGCACCGACACCATCACCATCGACGGCGTGCCTCGCCTGCACTCGGCCACTTATAAAGTGATGCCGGACCGTATCGAGACGGGCACCTACCTGGTCGCTGCTGCCGTGACCGGTGGCCGTGTGAAGGTCAAGGACACCGATCCGACCATCCTCGAAGCTGTCCTGGAAAAACTCAAGGAAGCGGGCGCCGAGATCACCACTGGCGAAGACTGGATCGAGCTGAACATGCACGGCAAGCGGCCCAAGGCTGTCAACGTGCGTACCGCTCCATACCCGGCGTTCCCCACCGACATGCAGGCGCAGTTCATCTCCCTGAACGCCATTGCCGAAGGCACCGGCGCGGTGATCGAGACGATCTTCGAAAACCGCTTCATGCACGTCTACGAGCTGCATCGCATGGGTGCCAAGATCCAGGTCGAAGGCAACACCGCCATCGTCACCGGCACCGAGAAGCTCAAGGGCGCCCCGGTCATGGCCACCGACCTGCGGGCTTCGGCCAGCCTGGTGATTTCGGCGCTGATCGCCGAAGGTGACACGCTGATCGATCGCATTTACCACATAGACCGTGGCTATGAGTGCATCGAAGAGAAACTGCAGATGCTCGGCGCGAAAATCCGCCGCGTACCGGGCTAGTTCTCGCAGCAGGGCACAGGGACGTGCCCACAAGGTTTTTTCGATCGGGGCTTCACGGCCTCGATTCATGTCCGGCGCCGTTTGCGACCGGGCATCAGTAGCCTGATAAGGACTGACGTTTCCCATGTTGACCATCGCACTGTCCAAGGGCCGCATCCTTGACGACACCCTGCCGCTTCTGGCTGAAGCGGGCATCGTGCCGACCGAGGATCCGGACAAGAGCCGCAAGCTGATTATCCCCACGACCCAGGCCGATGTGCGCCTGCTGATTGTGCGCGCCACCGATGTGCCGACCTACGTCGAGCATGGCGCCGCCGACCTCGGCGTGGCGGGCAAGGACGTGTTGATGGAGTACGGCGGCCAGGGCCTGTACGAGCCGCTGGATCTGCAGATTGCCCAGTGCAAGCTGATGACGGCCGGCAAGGTCGGCGCGCCCGAGCCCAAGGGCCGCCTGCGCATCGCCACCAAGTTCGTCAATGTCGCCAAGCGTTACTACGCCGAACAGGGCCGCCAGGTCGATATCATCAAGCTCTACGGCTCGATGGAACTGGCGCCGTTGATCGGCTTGGCCGACAAAATCATCGACGTCGTCGACACCGGTAACACCCTGCGCGCCAATGGCCTGGAACCCCAGGAATTCATCGCGGCCATCAGTTCCCGGCTGATCGTCAACAAAGCCTCGATGAAAATGCAGCACGCCCGGATTCAGGCGTTGATCGATACCCTGCGCACAGCAGTGGAGTCGCGACACCGCGGTTGATTTACTCGCGCGCCCCTAAAGCGCGCCCGTCTATCCGCCTCATAGCCAGAATTCTCAGGTGCCCAAGCGGAAATGACTGCTAGTTATGGGCGCCTGAGTTTTTGCCAATCCTATGAGGCTCTCGCTATGACCACGTCCACTGCCATTCGCCGACTCAACGCTGCCGACCCGGATTTCGCCCATCATCTGGATCATCTGCTGAGCTGGGAGAGTGTGTCCGACGACTCGGTCAACCAGCGGGTGCTGGACATCATCAAGGCTGTGCGCGAGCGCGGCGATGCGGCGTTGGTGGAGTTCACCCAGCAGTTCGATGGCCTGCAAGTGGCGTCCATGGCGGACCTGATCCTGCCCCGCGAACGCCTGGAGCTGGCCCTGACCCGCATCACCGCTGAGCAGCGCCAGGCCCTGGAAACCGCCGCCGAGCGCGTGCGCAGCTACCACGAAAAACAGAAGCAGGACTCCTGGACCTACACCGAGGCCGACGGCACGGTGCTGGGCCAGAAGGTCACGCCACTGGACCGCGCCGGCCTCTACGTGCCGGGCGGCAAAGCGTCTTATCCGTCGTCGGTATTGATGAACGCGATTCCGGCCAAGGTGGCGGGTGTGGCCGAAGTGGTCATGGTCGTGCCTACGCCGCGCGGCGAAATCAATGAGCTGGTGCTGGCCGCTGCCTGCATTGCCGGGGTGGACCGGGTGTTCACCATCGGCGGCGCCCAAGCGGTGGCGGCCCTGGCCTACGGCACCGAAAGCGTGCCCAAGGTGGACAAAGTGGTCGGCCCGGGCAACATCTACGTGGCCACGGCCAAGCGCCATGTCTTCGGCCAAGTGGGTATCGACATGATCGCCGGCCCTTCGGAGATCCTCGTCGTGTGCGATGGCCAGACCGACCCGGACTGGATCGCCATGGACCTGTTCTCCCAGGCTGAGCACGATGAAGACGCCCAGGCGATCCTGGTCAGCCCGGACGCCGCGTTTCTCGACAAGGTTGCCGCCAGCATCGCCAAGTTGCTGCCCACCATGGAGCGTGCCGAGATCATCGAAACCTCGATCAACGGCCGTGGCGCGTTGATCCAGGTGCGCGACATGCAGCAAGCGATAGACGTCGCCAACCGCATCGCCCCGGAACACCTGGAACTGTCGGTAGCCGACCCCCAGGCCTGGTTGCCGCAGATCCGCCACGCCGGCGCGATCTTCATGGGCCGCCACACCAGCGAAGCCCTGGGCGACTACTGCGCGGGCCCCAACCACGTGCTGCCGACCTCCGGCACTGCGCGGTTTTCGTCGCCGCTGGGGGTGTATGACTTCCAGAAGCGGTCGTCGATCATTTTCTGCTCGCCTCAAGGCGCCTCCGAGCTGGGCAAGACCGCCTCGGTCCTGGCCCGGGGCGAATCCCTCACGGGCCACGCCCGCAGTGCTGAATACCGCATCCTTGCCGATAAAAAAGGAGACTGAGCATGAGTAAATTCTGGAGCCCATTCGTCAAGGACCTGGTGCCTTACGTGCCGGGCGAGCAACCCAAGCTGACCAAACTGGTCAAGCTCAACACCAACGAAAACCCCTATGGCCCATCGCCCAAGGCCCTGGCCGCGATGCAGGCCGAGCTGGGCGATACGTTGCGCCTGTACCCGGACCCCAACAGCGACCTGCTCAAGCAAGCCGTCGCCCGCTACTACGGCGTGCAGGGCAACCAGGTATTCCTGGGCAACGGCTCGGATGAAGTGCTGGCGCACATCTTCCACGGCTTGTTGCAGCACGACTTGCCGCTGCTGTTCCCGGACATCAGCTACAGCTTCTACCCGGTCTACTGCGGCCTCTACGGCATCCACTTCGATGCAGTGCCGTTGGATGAGCAGTTCCAGATCGACCCGGCGGATTACGCACGGCCCAACGGCGGGATCATTTTCCCCAACCCGAACGCGCCCACCGGTTGCCTGCTGGCGCTGGAGGCGGTTGAGCAGATCCTCAAGGCCAACCCGGCCTCGGTGGTGGTGGTCGACGAGGCGTACATCGATTTCGGCGGCGAGACGGCCATCAGCCTGGTGGATCGCTACCCGAACCTGTTGGTCACCCAGACCCTGTCCAAGTCCCGCTCCCTGGCGGGCCTGCGGGTGGGCCTGGCGGTAGGCCATGCGGATTTGATCGAGGCGCTGGAGCGGGTCAAGAACAGCTTCAACTCCTATCCGCTTGATCGCCTGGCCAATGTCGGCGGCGCAGCGGCGTTCGACGACCGCGAGTACTTCGCCAAGACTTGCCGGTTGGTCATCGACAGCCGCGAAGCACTGGTGGGCCAGCTCAAGGCCAAGGGCTTCGAGGTGCTGCCCTCGGCCGCGAACTTCATCTTTGCCCGCCACCCGCAGCACGACGCAGCCGCCCTGGCGGCCAAGTTGCGCGAGCAGGGCGTGATCGTGCGCCACTTCAAGCAGCAGCGCATCGACCAATTCCTGCGCATCAGCATCGGCACGCCCGAGCAGAATCAGGCGTTGGTCGAAGGGGTGGGGGAGCTTTAAGCCTCAGCCGGATTTCCAGGCGTAGGCTTGTGTGGGAGCGGGCTTGCCCGCCCCCACATGAGTATTGCGGCTTACTCTTCTTCTTTCACCGGCGCCACGGCCGGCGGTGGGCGCAGGCCGATTTCGGCGGTGAGCTTGAGCTCCTGGCCGTTGCGCATCACCTGGATGCGGACCTTGTCCGTCGGCTTGATCCGCGCCACCTGGTTCATCGAGCGGCGGCCATCGCCGGCCGGTTCGCCGTCGATGCTCAGGATCACATCACCCAGTTGCAAACCGGCCTTCTGCGCCGGGCCGTCCCGGAAAATCCCTGCCACCACAATGCCCGGGCGCCCGGAGAGGCCAAAGGATTCCGCCAGTTCCTGGGACAGCGGCTGCACCTCGATGCCCAGCCAGCCACGGATCACCTGGCCGTGCTCGATGATCGACTTCATCACCTCCATGGCCAGTTTCACCGGGATGGCGAAGCCGATGCCCTGGGAGCCGCCGGACTTGGAGAAAATCGCGGTGTTGATGCCGGTCAGGTTGCCGTTGGCATCCACCAGGGCGCCGCCGGAGTTGCCGGGGTTGATCGCCGCATCGGTCTGGATGAAGTCTTCGTAGTTGTTCAGGCCCAACTGGTTGCGCCCGGTGGCGCTGATAATGCCCATGGTTACGGTCTGGCCAACGCCGAAGGGGTTGCCGATGGCCAGGGTCACGTCGCCGATGCGGATGTTGTCCGAGCGGCCGATGGTGATCGAGGGCAGGTTCTTGAGGTCGATCTTCAGCACCGCCAGGTCGGTTTCCGGGTCGCTGCCGATCACTCGAGCCAGGGTTTCGCGGCCGTCCTTGAGGGCGACGACGATCTGGTCGGCGCCGCTGGTGACGTGGTTGTTGGTCAGCAGATAGCCTTCGGGGCTCATGATGACGCCCGAGCCGAGGCTCGATTCCATGCGTTTCTGCTTGGGCGAGTTATCGCCGAAGAAGCGCCGGAACTGCGGGTCTTCAAACAGCGGGTGGGCCGGTTTGTTGACGACTTTGGTGGTGTACAGGTTGACCACGGCGGGGGCGGCGAGGGTCACGGCGTCGGCATAGGACACCGGACCCTGCTGGATAGACGTGGTTTGCGGCGCCTGTTGCAGGTTGACGTCCAGGCTGGGCAGGCCGACCCACTGCGGGTAACGCTGGATAATCAGCAACGCGATAAGCACGCCGGCCAACAGCGGCCAGCCAAAGAAACGCAGCGCCTTGAGCATTAAGCAAGTCCTGAGAGGTTACGAAGGGCCATGGACGGCCCATAATGTCGCGCATTATAGAGGCGCGCGTGCGGCTCTGAACGGGATATTTAGGAGTCTTTTATGGCCGTCGCCCTGAGCACCCTGGTACAAGAAGCGGATCGTTATCTGGGCAGTTCGAAAATTGCCGACTATTGCCCCAACGGCCTGCAGGTCGAGGGCCGCCCGCAGGTGATGCGCATCGTCAGCGGCGTCACCGCCAGCCAGGCGCTGCTGGATGCGGCGGTAGAGGCCAAAGCCGACTTGGTGCTGGTCCACCACGGTTATTTCTGGAAGGGCGAAAACCCCTGCATCACCGGTATGAAGCAGCGCCGCCTCAAGACCCTGCTCAAGCACGACATCAGCCTGCTGGCCTACCACCTGCCGCTGGACTTGCACCCCGAGGTGGGCAACAACGTGCAACTGGCCCGGCAACTGGACATCACCGTCGAAGGCCCGCTGGACCCGGACAACCTCAAGGTCGTGGGGCTGGTGGGTTCCCTGGCCGAGCCCCTTACCGCACGCGATTTCGCCCGCCGCGTGCAGGGCGCCATGGGCCGCGAGCCCTTGCTCATCGAAGGCAGCGAGATGATCCGCCGGGTCGGCTGGTGCACCGGCGGCGGCCAGGGCTACATCGACCAGGCTGTCGTGGCCGGCGTTGACCTCTACCTGAGCGGCGAGGCCAGCGAGCAGACGTTCCACAGTGCGCGGGAAAACAACATCAGCTTCATTGCCGCCGGCCACCACGCCACCGAACGCTACGGCGTTCAGGCGTTGGGCGACTACCTGGCGCGGCGCTTTGCCCTTGAGCACCTGTTCATCGATTGCCCGAACCCGATCTGAGCCCTGCACGCGATCCCCGTAGCAGGCGGGCGCCAAGGCCAAACGAGCAGGCATATTCATATACCGTTTCGATCTAGTTGGCGCCCTCTATAGAATCAGGCGCTGTGCTAGCATGCCCCGCTCGAACACGGCCCGCTGGCCGTCCATAAGATCGTTTTCGTGAGTAGCCATGGTCGACAAACTGACGCATCTGAAACAGCTGGAGGCCGAAAGCATCCACATCATCCGCGAGGTCGCCGCCGAGTTCGATAACCCGGTGATGCTCTACTCGATCGGTAAAGATTCCGCCGTGATGCTGCACCTGGCGCGCAAGGCCTTCTTCCCGGGCAAGCTGCCCTTTCCGGTGATGCACGTCGATACCCAGTGGAAATTCCAGGAGATGTACAGGTTCCGCGACCGCATGGTCGAAGAGCTGGGCCTGGAGCTGATTACCCACGTCAACCCCGACGGCGTGGCGCAAGGGATCAACCCCTTCACCCACGGCAGCGCCAAGCACACCGACATCATGAAAACCGAGGGCCTCAAGCAGGCCCTGGATAAGTACGGTTTCGACGCCGCTTTCGGCGGTGCGCGCCGCGATGAAGAGAAATCCCGCGCCAAAGAGCGCGTGTACTCGTTCCGCGACAGCAAGCACCGCTGGGACCCGAAAAACCAGCGCCCGGAGCTGTGGAACGTCTACAACGGCAACGTCAACAAGGGCGAGTCGATCCGCGTGTTCCCCCTGTCCAACTGGACCGAGCTGGATATCTGGCAGTACATCTACCTCGAAGGCATCCCGATCGTGCCGCTGTACTTTGCCGCCGAGCGCGAAGTGATCGAGAAAAACGGCACGCTCATCATGATCGACGACGAGCGCATCCTCGAGCACCTCTCCGACGAGGACAAAGCCCGCATCGTCAAAAAGAAAGTGCGTTTCCGCACCCTCGGCTGCTACCCGCTGACGGGCGCGGTGGAGTCCGAAGCCGAGACGCTGACGGACATCATCCAGGAAATGCTCCTGACGCGAACTTCCGAGCGCCAGGGCCGTGTCATCGACCACGATGGCGCAGGCTCCATGGAAGACAAAAAACGGCAGGGGTACTTTTAAGCTTCGAGTTACAAGCCTCAAGCTGCAAGTGAAGGGCGGTATGCGTCATCTTGCAGCCTGGTGCTAGCAGCCGGTCGTTGCGAGCCGCGTTTGAGTGACTCGTAATGGATTTCGAGAAGTTGGTTGTTTGGCAGAGAAGCACGTGTCTAGCGGTGAGAGTTTACTGAGAGTTTGCTCAATGCAGGGATCTTGGTTTCAAGGACCAAATCACTCGCTCAGCACTTTCGGTGCCTTCCAATATTGCTGAAGGAATGGAGCGTCGCAGTGCCAAAGAAAAGGTACGTTTTCTCTGGATTGCGAAGGCCTCTTGTGGAGAGTTACGAACTCAGACTTTCATCGGCAGTGACATCGCTTACATCGCCCAACCACTGGCTGATAACTGGATTGCAGAAACCCGGGAGCTCTCAAAAATGCTCTGCGGCCTGATTAACAAAATTTCTGACTAGCTGTACGCCGACAAGCTTGCCGCTTGAAGCTCACAGCTTGGAGCTTGAACGTAATGAGCCATCAATCTGATTTGATTAGCGAGGACATCCTCGCCTACCTGGGCCAGCACGAACGCAAGGAAATGCTGCGCTTTCTGACCTGTGGCAACGTTGACGACGGCAAGAGCACGCTGATCGGGCGTTTGCTGCACGACTCCAAGATGATCTACGAAGATCATCTGGAAGCCATCACCCGAGACTCGAAAAAAGTCGGTACCACTGGTGACGATATCGACTTGGCGTTGCTGGTGGACGGTTTGCAGGCCGAGCGTGAGCAGGGCATCACCATCGATGTGGCCTACCGCTATTTCTCTACCGCCAAGCGCAAATTCATCATCGCTGACACCCCCGGCCATGAGCAGTACACCCGCAACATGGCCACCGGTGCGTCCACCTGTGACCTGGCGATTATCCTGGTGGACGCCCGCTACGGCGTGCAGACCCAGACCCGCCGCCACAGCTTTATCGCCTCGTTGTTGGGCATCAAGCACATCGTGGTCGCAATCAACAAAATGGACCTCAACGGTTTCGACGAGAGCATTTTCGAGTCGATCAAGGCCGATTACCTGAAGTTCGCCGAAGGTATCGCCTTCAAGCCGAGCACCTTGGCCTTCGTTCCGATGTCGGCGCTCAAGGGCGACAACGTGGTGAACAAGAGCGAGCGCTCGCCTTGGTACACCGGGCAGTCGCTGATGGAGATCCTCGAGACCGTCGAGATCGCCAACGACCGCAACTACACCGACCTGCGTTTCCCGGTGCAGTACGTCAACCGTCCGAACCTGAACTTCCGTGGTTTCGCCGGCACCCTCGCCAGCGGCATCGTGCACAAGGGCGACGAAGTGGTGGTGCTGCCGTCGGGCAAGAGCAGCCGCGTCAAATCCATCGTCACCTTCGAAGGTGAGCTGGAGCACGCCGGCCCGGGCCAAGCCGTGACCCTGACCATGGAAGACGAGATCGACATCTCCCGTGGCGACCTGCTGGTGCATGCCGACAACGTGCCGCAAGTCACTGACGCCTTCGACGCCATGCTGGTGTGGATGGCCGAAGAGCCGATGCTGCCGGGCAAGAAATACGACATCAAGCGCGCCACCAGTTATGTGCCGGGCTCGATCACCAGCATCGTCCACCGCGTGGACGTCAACACCCTGGCCGAAGGCCCGGCCAGTGCGTTGCAGTTGAACGAAATCGGCCGGGTCAAGATCAGCCTGGACGCCGCCATCGCCCTGGACGGTTACGCCAGCAACCGCACCACTGGCTCGTTCATCGTCATCGATCGCCTGACCAACGGCACCGTCGCCGCCGGCATGATTATCGCCGCGCCCCTGGCCCACGGCAGCGTAAGCCACCACGGCAAACTGGCCCACGTGGCCACCGAAGAGCGCGCCCAGCGCTTCGGCCAGCAACCGGCCACCGTGCTGTTCAGCGGCTTGTCGGGCGCCGGTAAAAGCACCCTGGCCTATGCGGTAGAGCGCAAGTTGTTCGACATGGGCCGGGCGGTGTTTGTGCTCGATGGCCAGAACCTGCGCCACGACCTGAACAAGGGCTTGCCCCAGGACCGCGCCGGGCGCACCGAGAACTGGCGCCGTGCGGCCCATGTCGCACGTCAGTTCAACGAAGCCGGCCTGCTGACCCTGGCCGCGTTCGTCGCCCCGGATGCCGAAGGCCGCGAACAGGCCAAGGCGCTGATCGGCAACGAGCGCCTGCTCACCGTGTACGTCCAGGCCTCGCCTGCGGTGTGCGCCGAGCGTGACCCGCAGGGCCTGTATGCGGCGGGTGGCGACAACATCCCGGGTGAATCCTTCCCCTACGATGTGCCGCTCAATGCCGACCTGGTGATCGACACCCAGGCGTTGTCGTTGGACGACAGCGTCAAGCAGGTGCTCGAACTGTTGCGTCAGCGTGGGGCGATCTAAGAGGGACGCAGCGGTAAGTGGTTAGCTGCAAGCGGTAAGTGAAAAGCCCGCCACCGAGTGATCGGTGGCGGGCTTTTTGGTGGGGTGTGGGAGCGAGCCTGCTCGCGATGGCGCCCTTACAGGCGCCTCAAGGCTTGGCGGGATACTGGTGATGCAATCGCTCCAGCAACGCGTCCTTCTCTTCCCATAAGCGGTTGATCCATTGCTGGAACTGCAACCGGTACTCGCCGTCCTGTTCGTAGTTCTTGCCGATGAACTCGGGCGGGATCTGCACTTCCTCGAAATGCACCACCACCTCCTTGACGTTACCGCACAGCAAATCCCAATAGCCGGGGCGCCCACCGGGGTAGTGGATGGTCACGTTGACGATGGATTGGAGCTGTTCGCCCATGGAGTCCAGAACAAAGGCGATACCGCCGGCCTTGGGCTTGAGCAGGTAGCGGAACGGCGACTGCTGCTGGGCATGCTTGCTGGGGGTGAAGCGCGTGCCCTCGGCGAAGTTGAACATGCCCACCGGGTTATTGCGGAACTTGGCGCAGGTCTTGCGCGTGGTTTCCAGGTCCTTGCCCTTTTTTTCCGGGTGTTTTTCCAGGTAGGCCTTGGAGTAACGCTTCATGAACGGAAAGCCCAGGGCCCACCAGGCCAGGCCGATCACCGGGACCCAGATCAGCTCTTGCTTGAGGAAGAACTTCAGCGGGCGGATGCGGCGGTTGAGCACGTACTGCAGCACCATGATGTCGACCCAGCTCTGGTGGTTGCTGGTAATCAGGTACGAGTGCTGGTAGTCCAGGCCCTGCAACCCCTCTAGGTGCCAGCGGGTGCGGCATACCAGGTCCATCCAGGCTTTGTTGTTGCTGATCCAGGCTTCGTGGGTGTGGCTCATCAGCCACGCGGTGAAGCGTTGCGTGAGGGCGAACGGCAGCACCTTGAAGATCGCCACGCAGAACAGGAACGAGCACAGCAGGATCGTGTTCAGCGCCAGTAAGAGCGAGGCGATCACCCCGCGCACGGGGGCAGGCAGAAATTCCAGCATTTAGGCATCCATAGGTCGGTTGGCCGCTTGAATCGCGGTGAGGGCGATGGTGTACACGATGTCATCGACTTGCGCGCCGCGGGGCAGGTCGTTCACCGGTTTGCGCAGGCCTTGCAGCATCGGCCCCAGGCTGACGCAATCGGCGCTGCGCTGCACCGCCTTGTGGGTGGTGTTGCCGGTGTTGAGGTCGGGGAACACGAACACCGTGGCCTTGCCCGCCACCAGGCTGTTGGGCGCCAGTTGCCGGGCGACGTGTTCATTGGCGGCGGCGTCGTATTGCAGGGGGCCGTCGATCAGCAGGGTGCTTTGCGCCTCGTGGGCCAGCAGGGTGGCTTCGCGGACTTTCTCCACTTCCTCGCCACTGGCCGACTCACCGCTGGAATAGCTAATCATCGCCACCCGCGGGGTGATGCCGAACGCGGCGGCAGAGTCGGCACTTTGCAGGGCGATTTCCGCCAGTTCCGTGGCGCTGGGGTGGGGGTTCATCACGCAGTCGCCGTACACCAGCACCTGGTCGGGGAACAGCATGAAGAACACCGACGACACCAGGGTACAGCCAGGCGCGGTCTTAATCAGTTGCAGGGCCGGGCGAATGGTATTGGCGGTGGAGTGGATGACCCCGGACACCAAGCCGTCCACCTCATCGAGCGCCAGCATCATGGTGCCGATTACCACGGTGTCCTCCAGTTGCTGCTCGGCCATGGGGGCGTTCAGGCTTTTGGTTTTGCGCAGGGCCACCATAGGCTCGACGTAGCGCTCGCGAATCAGGTCCGGGTCGAGAATTTCCAGGCCTTCGGGCAGTTCGATGCCCTGGGCACGGGCCACGGCTTGCACATCCTCAGGTTTAGCCAGCAGCACGCAACGGGCTATGCCACGGGCCTGGCAAATGGCCGCGGCTTGTACGGTCAGCGGGTCGCTGCCCTCGGGCAACACGATGCGCTTGTTAGCGAGCTGGGCGCGCTGGATCAACTGGTAGCGGAACACCGCCGGGGTGAGGCGCATTTCCCGCGGGGTGCCGCAGCGCTGGTGCAGCCATTTGGCGTCCAGGTGGCTGGCGACGAAGTCGGTGATGATCTGCGCACGTTCGCGGTCATCGATGGGGATTTCCTTGTTTAAACCGTTCAACTGGTTGGCGGTGTCGTAGGAACCGGTGCTCACCGACAACACCGGCAACCCGGCCTGCAACGCGCCACGGCACAGGTCCATGATGCGCGGGTCGGGCAGGGTATCGCTGGTCAGCAGCAGGCCGGCCAGGGGCACGCCGTTGATCGCCGCGAGGCTGACGGCGAGGATGATGTCGTCGCGGTCCCCCGGGGTCACCACCAGCACGCCGGGCTTGAGCAGCTCCACGGTGTTGCGCATGGTGCGCGCGCAAATGATGATTTTGCTCATGCGCCGGGTTTCGTAGTCCCCGGCGTTGAGCACCTGGGCGCCCAACAGGTCGGCCACGTCGCGGGTGCGCGGGGCATTAAGTTCGGGTTGGAACGGAATGCAGCCCAGCAGGCGGAAATCGCCACTGCGCAGCAACGGCGAATGTTCCTTCAGGCGCGCGGCGAAGGCCTCCATGCTTTCGTCGGTTTTCACCTTATTGAGGATCACCCCCAACACTTTCGGGTCTTTCGGCCCGCCGAACAGTTGGGCCTGCAACTCCACGCGCCCGGAGAGTTCGGTGAGCACTTCGTTTTCCGGGGCCGAAACCAGGATCACCTCGGCATCCAGGCTCTTGGCCAGGTGCAGGTTGACCCGTGCGGCATAGCTGGCGCTGCGGGTCGGCACCATGCCTTCGACCACCAGCACGTCCTTGCCCACGGCCGCTTGCTGGTAAAGGGTGATGATTTCTTCCAGCAGCTCATCGAGCTGGCCATCGCCCAGCATCCGCTCGACATGGGCCAGGCCCAGGGGCTGCGGCGGTTTCAGGCCGTGGGTGCGGGCCACCAGTTCGGTGGAGCGCTCCGGGCCAGTGTCGCCTGGGTGGGGCTGGGCGATGGGTTTGAAGAAGCCGACTTTCAGCCCGGCCCGTTCGAGGGTGCGCACCAGCCCGAGGCTGATGGAGGTCAGGCCCACGCCAAAATCGGTGGGTGCGATAAAAAAAGTTTGCATGCGGATTCTCGGAAGTTGCATGGCGGGCGCTGGCCTATAACTGGCCATTTGCCGGGTATCAGGCGCTAAGGTTATCGCTAACCGGGCCTTGAGCACACCAACCGCAGTCAAAGGGCTGGCCTATTTTTGCCTGGCGCGCGTGCGCATCCTCGACCCAGGCCCGCGATTGCCAGGGCGGTTGGTGGCGCAGGTGCTGGCTATGGCCGCACGACAGCAGCGCAACCCAGTGGCCATCTTCGTCCTGATGAAAACCGCTGACCGTACTGCCCCCTGGCATCGGCCGTTTGTCCGGGTTGTGGTCGCTTTCGCTCGTTTGCTTCGCTAAACTTGCCCGTTCTTCATTCTTATGCAAAAGGTCTCGCCCCATGCTGATCGCCGCCAATAAGGCTGTCTCCATCGACTATACCCTGACCAACGACGCTGGTGAGGTCATCGACAGCTCAGCCGGCGGCGCGCCGCTGGTCTACCTGCAAGGCGCAGGCAACATCATCCCGGGCCTGGAAAAAGCCCTCGATGGCAAGAGCGTCGGTGATGAACTGACCGTGGCCGTTGAACCTGAAGATGCCTACGGCGAATACGCTGCCGAACTGGTCAGCACCCTGAGCCGCAGCATGTTCGAAGGCGTCGACGAGCTGGAAGTGGGCATGCAGTTCCACGCGTCGGCACCGGATGGCCAGATGCAGATCGTCACCATCCGCGACCTGGACGGCGACGACGTGACCGTTGACGGCAACCACCCATTGGCCGGCCAGCGTTTGACCTTCCAGGTCAAGATCGTTGATATCCGTGATGCCAGCGAAGAAGAAATCGCCCATGGTCACGTGCATGGCGAAGGCGGTCATCACCACTGATTTTGTGGGCTAAGCTCACTGATCTGGAAAGGCGCCCGAGGGCGCCTTTTTAGTCGGTGGCAGTTGGCGATGGTGAACGCTGTCGGCAGGTTTCAAGAAAACACGGGAATTTTGGAGTTCGCCATGAGTGCTTTTCACGACCTTAATCTCACCGCCCTGGACGGCAAGGCCCTTCCTCTGACGCCGCTCAAGGGGCAAGTCGTGCTGGTGGTCAACGTCGCCTCCAAGTGCGGGTTGACGCCTCAGTACGCAGCGCTGGAAAACCTCTACCAGCAATTCAAGGGCCAGGGTTTCAGTGTGCTGGGCGTGCCGTGCAACCAGTTTGCCGGGCAGGAGCCGGGCACGGGCCAAGAGATCCAGGATTTCTGCAGCCTCAACTACGGCGTGAGCTTCCCGCTGGCCGGCAAGCTGGACGTTAACGGGCCGGAACGCCATCAGCTGTATCGCCTGCTGGCGGGCGAGGGCGCGGAGTTTCCGGGGGACATCACCTGGAACTTCGAGAAATTCCTCGTCGGCAAGGACGGCCGCGTCTTGGCGCGTTTCTCGCCGCGCACCGCACCGGATGATGTGAGCGTGGTGCAGGCCATCGAAAAAGCCCTGGCCTGATGGCGTGCACGGCGGGAGGCGGCGCGCTCGCGCCGAACCTCGCCTGCGCTTACTTGTAGGCTTCTACCCCTTAATCACCGGAATCAATAGTGCTGTTCAGTGCTGTGATGGCTCCATATTATTGCCGTCATAAAATCCTGTGCGTGCGGAGAATGCGATGCCTGTCCAAGCCTTGTTCAAACCCTTTCAGCTCGGCTCCCTGGAGCTGCCGACCCGCGTGGTGATGGCGCCCATGACCCGTTCGTTCTCGCCCGGCGGCGTGCCCAATTCCAAAGTTATCGAGTACTACCGCCGCCGCGCCGCGGCCGGCGTGGGCCTCATCATTACCGAGGGCACTACCGTTGGGCACAAGGCCTCCAACGGCTACCCGAACGTGCCGCATTTCTATGGCGACGCGGCCCTGGCCGGGTGGAAGAAAGTCGTGGACGCGGTGCACGCCGAGGGCGGCAAGATCGTTCCGCAGTTGTGGCACGTGGGCAGCGTGCGTCGCATCGGCACCGAGCCGGACGCCAGCGTGCCGGCCTATGGCCCGATGGAAAAACTCAAGGACGGCCAGGTGGTGGTCCACGGCATGACGAAGCAAGACATCCAGGACGTGATCGGCGCCTTCGCCCAGGCCGCCAAGGATGCCCAGAGCATCGGCATGGACGGCGTGGAAATCCACGGCGCCCATGGTTACCTGGTGGACCAGTTCTTCTGGGAGGGCAGCAACCAGCGCACCGACGAATACGGTGGCAACCTGGCCAATCGCTCGCGTTTTGCCATTGAACTGATTCAGGCCGTGCGTGCGGCGGTCGGTAAGGATTTCCCGATCATCCTGCGGTTTTCCCAGTGGAAGCAGCAGGATTACACCGCTCGCCTGGTGCAAACCCCCGAGGCGCTGGCGGAGTTTCTCCAGCCGTTGTCCGACGCCGGGGTGGATATTTTCCACTGCTCGACGCGGCGGTTCTGGGAGCCGGAATTCGAAGGCTCTGACCTCAACCTGGCCGGTTGGACCCGGCAACTGACCGGCAAACCGACCATCACCGTGGGCAGCGTGGGCCTGGACGGCGAATTCCTGCAATTTATGGTCAACACCGACAAAGTCGCCCAACCGGCGAGCCTGGAAAAACTCCTGGAACGCCTGAACAACGACGAGTTCGACCTGGTAGCCGTGGGCCGCGCCCTGCTGGTGGACCCGGACTGGGCTGTGAAAGTGCGCGAAGGCCGCGAGCAGGACATCCTGCCGTTCAGCCGCGAAGCCCTGATGAGCCTGGTTTAAGGGCGTCCGGGGTGGCGTTCCCCGCGCCACCCTCAAGGGCCGCCACACCCTTGGCCGACGCACTCGCCGCGCGCAAATACCCTTCCAACTGTTCGATCACTGCCGGCCAGCCTTGGCGGCCGGCGTGTTGCCGGGCATTGAGGCGCACTCGGCGCAGGCTTTCGCGCTCTTCCAGCAACCAGGCCGCCGCATCGCAGAACGCCGCCTCGTCGCCGGGCATCGCCAGCACGCCGTTGTAGCCGTGGCGAATATGCTGGGCGGCGGCAGCCTGGTCATACGCCACCACACCCAGGCCTGAAGCCAGGGCTTCGAGCACGACGTTGCCGAAGGTCTCGGTGAGGCTGGGGAACAAAAATACGTCCCCCGAGGCGTAGTGCTCGGCCAGTGCCTCGCCGCATTGCGCACCACAGAACACGGCATCGGGCAGGTCTTTTTCCAGCGAGCCACGCTGCGGCCCATCGCCCACCAGGATCAACCTCATGGGCCGCTGTGGATAACTGCTGCACAGGGTCGCGAAGCAGCGTTGCAGCAGGCCGAGGTTTTTTTCCGGGGCCAGGCGCCCGATGTAAATCACCGCGATATCGTCGTTCTCCAGGCCCCACTGGCGGCGCAGCTCATCGCGGCGTTTGGCCGGGTTGAACAGGTGGCTGTCCACACCGCGAGTAAGCAGGGCCAAACGCTCGAAGTGGCGCCGTGCCAACTCCAGGTGTTGGCTGAGGCTGGGCACCAGGGTCAGGTGCGAGCGGTTGTGGAACCCGCGCAGGTAGTGGGTCAGCAGGCGGCTCAGTGGCCCCAGGCCATACAGGCGCGAATACTGCTGGAAATTGGTATGAAAGCCGCTGACCACCGCTATCCCCAGGCGCCGCGCCGCGCGTAGGGCCGACAGCCCCAGCGGGCCTTCGGTGGCGATGTACAGCACATCCGGGCGTTGGCGTTTCCAGCGGCGCAGCAGCTTGTGCATCGACGATTGCCCCCACTGCAATCCCGGGTAACCCGGCAGCGGCCAGCCCCGGCAGAGCATGAGGAGCTCGTCGTTGGGGCGGTTGTGGTCAGCGGGTTGGCGCGGGCGGACCAACTCAATGCGATGACCGCGCGCGCGCAAGCCATCGCAGAAGTGGGCCAGGGTGCTGGCCACGCCGTTGATTTCCGGGGGGAAGGTTTCGGTAACCAGGGTGATGCGTAGGGCGGCTGTCATGGCCTGAGTGTCACCCCGGGCCATGTCGTGCAGATGTCAGTGCGGTGATGGATTTATGACGCCGGTTCAGCCTTGGTGGGTAGGCAGGTTCTCGGCGCCGCGCTCGCGCACCCAGAACAGTGTGGCGCCGGCCACGGCAGCCGGCATCATCAGGATGTTGACCACCGGAATCAGCAGCGCCACGTAGACGATGCCGCCGAAGCCCAGGCTCTGCCAGCGCTTCTCGCGTAGCCAGGCGAGCATTTCATTCCAGCCCAGCTTGTGGTTGTCCGCCGGGTAGTCGATGTACTGGATGGCCATCATCCACACGCCAAACAGCAGCCACAGCGGCGCGGCGATCAGGTTGACCACGGGGATGAACGAGAGGATGAGCAGCGCGAGGGCCCGGGGCAGGAAGTAGCCCAGCTTGCGCATTTCCCGCGCCAGGGTGCGTGGCACCATGGCGAACAACTCGCCCCAACTGAAGGCCGGGAAGTCATCGGTGCCGCGCACCACCACTTCGACTTTCTCCGCGAGGAAACCGTTGAACGGCGCGGCGATGATGTTGGCCAGCATCGTGAAGCTGAAAAACACCATCAGCACCACCAGCACCACGAACAAGGGCCACAGCACATAGCTGAGGAAACTCAGCCAGTCGGGCAGCGACGGCATCAGCGTATCGACCCACAGGCTGAAGTAATGGCCGGCCAGGTAGATCAATCCGACGAACAGCACCAGGTTGATGAGCAGCGGCAACAGGACGAACAGGCGCAGGCCCGGGCTCAAGACCAGTTTCAGGCCTTCGCGCAGGTATTGCGGGCCGGACAGAACGGGGGCGGGCATAAAGGGTTCCTTGCAGTGAGAAAACGCGCCGACCTTACCGGCTTTGCCCCGGGGGTGAAAGCACAGTGATGGCCTCGACATTAGCTGTAACAAAGGGGCTGTTAAACAGAGGCGTTACAGATAGAGACCACCTATGAGCTGGATTGTTAAACCGTATTTCCTTAATCTTCCCCCCCTCGATACGCTGCACCCACTATTTTTCAGGGCTGCCGGTTTCAAGCCTTCCCCAAGCGCTTTGGCAACCCTTTTTTTATTTCCGCAGGTTTATCGGTTCCGTGCCCTTGCTGCCCGAACCGATCAATAGGAGTGAGTCATGCCTGAAGTCCGTCATTCGCGAGTGATTATTCTCGGTTCCGGCCCTGCCGGTTACAGCGCGGCGGTCTACGCTGCCCGTGCCAACCTCAAGCCGCTGCTGATTACCGGCATGCAGGCCGGCGGCCAACTGACCACCACCACCGAAGTCGACAACTGGCCCGGCGACGTCCATGGCCTGACGGGCCCTGCCCTGATGGAGCGGATGAAAGAGCACGCCGAGCGCTTTGAAACCGAGATCGTGTTCGACCATATCAATGCGGTGGATTTCGCCTCCAAGCCGTACAGCCTGACCGGCGATAGCGCCGTCTACACCTGCGATGCGCTGATTATCGCCACCGGCGCCAGCGCCCGTTACCTGGGCCTGCCGTCCGAAGAAACCTTCATGGGCAAAGGCGTTTCGGCATGCGCGACCTGCGATGGCTTCTTCTATCGCAACAAGGAAGTGGCCGTGGTTGGCGGTGGCAACACCGCCGTGGAAGAGGCCCTGTACCTGGCCAACATCGCCAGCAAAGTGACCCTGATCCACCGTCGCGAGACTTTCCGCGCCGAGAAGATCCTGATCGACAAGCTGCATGCGCGGGTTGCCGAGGGCAAGATCGTGCTCAAGCTCAACGCCACCCTGGACGAAGTGCTGGGCGACAACATGGGTGTGACCGGTGCGCGCCTGAAGAACAACGACGGCAGCTTCGACGAGCTGAAAGTCGATGGCGTGTTCATCGCCATTGGCCACACCCCGAACACCTCGTTGTTTGAAGGCCAACTGACCCTCAAGGATGGCTACCTGGTCATCAAGAGCGGCACCGAAGGCAACGCCACCGCCACCAGCGTGGAAGGTATCTTCGCCGCAGGCGACGTGGCCGACCACGTGTACCGCCAGGCCATCACCTCGGCCGGCGCAGGCTGCATGGCCGCTCTGGACGCCGAGCGCTACCTGGACGACCTGCAGAACGCAGCGCTCTAAGGCGCTGCAACGAAAAAACCGGCTTGAGTTTCAGGCCGGTTTTTTTATGCCTGTAAGGGCCGGGTTCAGCGCCGGCTCAGGGGCGGGGCGGTGAACTGTACGCCAGCCAAACCATGGGCGATCAATGCACGGATATTGCCGTGGTCGTTGCCTTCGGGCGTGGCCAGGACCGAACGGTAGTGCTCGCCAAAGGCCAGCAGCGCATGCTGGTCGCTCAAACCTTCAAGCAAGGCCAGGCCCAGGGTCTTGCACGAGCCTTCGTTCTGCCCGGCGGCATTTGCTACGCCACCGTTGGTGAAGGCCTGGGGCTGGTAGTCGTAGCCCGCGGCGATAAAGGCCAGGGTGTCGGCGAAGGCGTGCGCGCCGCTGTCGAGGCTGGCACGCAGGGTGTCGAGGTCAGTCATGGGTTTTTCCTTTGGCGAACGCCGCTTGCTGCTCGGCGCTGGCTTCTTTCTGGTATTGGCTTTTCCACTGGGCGTACGGCATGCCGTACACCACTTCGCGGGCGTCATCGAGGCTGACCTCGATCTGGCGCTCGTCGGCCTCGGCCTTGTACCACTTGGACAGGCAGTTGCGGCAGAACCCGGCGAGGTTCATCAGGTCGATGTTCTGCACATCCTTGCGGCTGTCCAGGTGCGCCACCAATCGACGAAAGGCGGCGGCTTCGAGTTCCAGGCGTTCTTGAGGAGACATAGGGGCAGGGTCCGGGAGGGTTAACGGCTGGCCGCCAGGGTGATCGACACCGACTCGGCAAAGCGCAGGGCATGGGGTTTGTCCACTTCGACTTCGGCGTACAGCACCGAGGCGTTTTGCATCACCAGGTCCAGCAGTTCCTGGGTCATGCGCTCGAGCAGGGCAAAGCGGTTGCCCTCGACGTGGGCGATGATGGCCTTGGTGATGGTGCGGTAGTTCAGGGCGTGGTCGATATCGTTGTCGCGCACGGCATCCTGGGCGGCGTAGAGAATGGTCAGGTTAATCAGCACATCCTGCTTGTTGAGGATTTCGTCCTCATTGATGCCGATAAAGGTGCGCAGGCGCAGGTCCTTGACGCGGATGCGGGCCATTGCTGGTTGTAGTTGTGGCATTGCTACTTGCTCCGTCCAATCAGTTGCAGGAATTCCTGGCGGGTGTTGCTCGACTCGCGAAAGGCGCCGAGCATCACCGAGGTGTTCATGGTCGAGTTCTGCTTCTCGACCCCGCGCATCATCATGCACATGTGTTTGGCTTCAATCACCACCGCCACGCCGGCGGCCTGGGTGACCTGCTGCACCGCGTCGGCGATCTGCCGCGTGAGGTTCTCTTGGATCTGCAAGCGCCGCGCGTACATATCGACGATGCGCGCGATCTTCGACAGCCCCAGCACCTTGCCGGTGGGGATGTACGCCACGTGGGCCTTGCCGATAAAGGGCAGCAGGTGATGTTCGCACAGTGAGTACAGCTCAATGTCGGCAACGATCACCATCTCGTCGCTATCTGACGCGAACAGGGCGCCATTGACGATGTCCTCCAGGCTCTGCCCATAGCCGTGGCAAAGGTACTGCATGGCCTTGGCGGCGCGTGCCGGGGTGTCTTGCAAGCCTTCGCGCGTGGGGTCTTCGCCCAGGCCGATGAGGATTTGCCGGTAATGCTGGGGCAGGGACAGCGTCATACAACATCCTCCGCGGGGGCCGCCTACTTGAGGTGCCGCCCGCCATTGACGGTCAGGGTGGTGCCAGTGACACAGGGGCTTTGCAGCAGATAACGCAAGCCCTGGTAAATCGCCTCGCTACCGGGCGCAACGCCCATCACCGATTTGGCCAAGGCCTTGGCCCGGTAGGCCGCGTCATCGCCCTCATTGAACAGCACCAGGGCCGGGGCGATAGCGTTGACCTTGATGTGCGGCGCATAGCGGGCGGCGAACGACAGGGTCAGGCTGTCCAGCCCGGCCTTGCTGGCGCAGTAGGCGATATGGTTGCTGCTGCCCTTGCGCGTCACGTCGTCGCTGATGTGGACGATATCCGCCGGGCTCGAGCGCTCCAGCAGCGGCGCGCAATGCAGGTTGATGAGGTAGGGCGCGAGCATGTGCACGCTGAACATCTGCGTGAAGGCTTGCGCCTCATCGCCCGCAGGTTCCTTCAGCCACGCCGAGGCGTTGTGGACGATGGCGCGCAAGCTGTCGGTGTGGGTTTTCAGTTCGCCGATAAAGGCCAGGATGCTGGCCTCGCTGGAAAAATCCGCGAACAGCGTTACTGCGCCCCGCTCGCGAAGGGTTTGCAGGCCGGGGCGTTCGCTGCGGTAGCTGACAATCACCGGGTGGCCGGCCTCGAGCAGGCGCAGCGCACAGTGCAGGCCGACACGCTGGCTGGCGCCGGTGATAAGAATCGGGGCTGGGGGCTGGGTCATGTGCGGCTCGCGTCACGGGTAGGGCAAAACTATACCAGCGACGGGCTATCAGCGCCCCGCGCTTATGGGTTCTGCGCAGCGGTCGGGGCGGGCAGGGCGCGGGTCGCCGTGGCGTTGAGCCAATTAGCCAGCAGGCGCGTGGAGAGTGGGATGAACAGGTACACCATCAGCGGCGTCAGGGCCAGGGTACTGACGAACACTCGGCTTAGCAGTCCCAGGTCGGTGAGCCACGGGCCCAGCAGCCAGTTGAACAGCAGCGACACCGGAAAGAACGCTAGCCAGATCGCCACCGCTTGCTTCCAGCGTGGCGGGCGCGCGCCGCTGGTGCCGAACCAGCCGTCGATGCCGCGTACCCGATGTTCCGAAGGGTGGGCGAACAGGTCGCTGCCACGGGCGAGCCACGCTGTACGTGAGACAGAATGCTCCCAGGCGTGCAGGGTCTGTTCATTGGCGAAGCGGAAGATGATCTGGAATTCGTTATCGTCGGGCGGTGGGGCCAGTACGCCGGACCCGAGGTAGCCGGGGAAGTCGGTGGCCAGTTGCTCGCCTTCGTGGAGCCAGGCAATCAGGTCCTGATAGCGGCCATCGGCAACGCGGCGCGCCACCATCAGGGTGACGGGTGAGGTCGACATGGGTTTATCTCCGTAATGCTGACGCGCGTTCCCGGGTAGGGGCGCACTGCACGCAGCGCCGGGGTGATGGGCTGCGTTGAAATTCAGGCAAGGATTATTCCCGATTCCATCAAATACACCAGCGCGGTGTGCGACAAACTGCACTTGATATCCCCAGGTGAGCCGGGGATAGAATGGGATCCAATACTTTTTCGGACCTTTCCCGCAGAACATGCCTGTTATCACCGAACTTCACGGATCTTCCACGGCGTCCCGACAGCTCCAGCAAGAAGACCTGTTCCCGATTCGGGAAGTGTCACGCCTGACTGGCGTCAACCCGGTCACCCTGCGTGCCTGGGAGCGGCGCTATGGTTTGATCGTGCCCACACGCACCGAAAGTGGGCATCGCCTGTATTCCATGACCGATATCGAGCGGGTGCGCAGCATCCTGCACTGGATCGAACGCGGTGTGGCGGTGAGCAAGATCGGCCGGATCCTGGCTAAAAACAGCAGTGTTCACGCCTATGCCGACGCGCCAGGCGCCCGCCAGGAATACGAACAGTGGCAAAGCCGCCTGCGCGGTGCCCTCGCTGCCTTTGACGAGCGGCACCTGGAGCGGCTCTATGGCCAGGTATTCGCCAGCTACCCCGTGGCGGTGGTGTTTCAGGACATTTTGCTGCCGTTGTGGAAAAGCCTTATGCAGCAGCCCCGGGGCTTTGGCCAGGCCAGCGAATGGCTGATGCTCGACAGCTTTCTGCGCACCCGGGTGTCTCAACGCTTGCTGTTTTTGCGCGGCGAACAACCGCACAAGATCCTGCTGAGCGCCCTTACCGAACCCAGCTACGAACTCGAATTGCTGGTGGCGGCGCTGTTGCTGGGCAACGAGCAGGTTGAGGTGCGGGTGTTGGCGCTGGGCCAGCCTTTCGATGAATTGACCTTGCTGTGCGAGCGGATCAAGCCCCAGGCGCTGGTGCTGTTCGGCAACCATGCCCCGGCGCCGGAGTGGCCACGGCGCCTCAATCGCCTGGCGATGAGCCTGGATTGCCCGCTGATGCTGGCGGGCGCTACCGCTGACCTGCTTCAGGAAAGCCTGGCCGGCACCTCGATCGGTCGCCTGGGTAGCGAAGGGCCTTTGATGCAGCGGCGGTTGATGCGGTTTCTCAGCGGTACGCTGGATACCTGAGTGGCTCAGCTATGCAGGGCCGGATGGCTGAGGCGGTGCTGTTGCAGAATGAACTGGCGCAGGCGCTCGGTTTCGTCCGTGTCGCTCTGGTTCAGGCGATAGGCGAAGAAGCCTTGGGCGGTTTCGCGCTCGAAGCTGCCGCGCAGGGCAATGCGCTCATAGCCTGAGGGGCTGAACCACTGGGCGAACTGGCGCGGCGGCTTGGTGCGGTTGCGGATTTCCACCAGCACGCCTTTGAACGACACCTCGTGTACCCACAGGGCTGCGGGCTGGCCATGGGCATTCTCCAGGGGCACCGGCTCTTCCAGCGCCAGGCGCCAGGGGCGAACCATCGGCCCGTCTTCAAAAATACTCGGCACACCCAGGCGCAGGTGCAAGGCGTGGAATTCGTCTTCCACCAGGTGCAGGGGAAAGGTCATCTGCTGGTTTTCGAATTGCGCTTGAATCGTCACTTGCTCGTTGGCCGCCAGGCGCGTGAGCAGATCGCGGATCTGCGAACCGCCGTTGACCAACAGGCTCGAGGTCGCATCCCGCACATTGAGCTGCGGGTTGTGCTGCATGGTCTGGATGAAATCCAGCTCATCCTGGGTCAGGAGGGTGTCACGGTGCATGGCGAACTCGAGAAAAAGGGCAGGTTCAGGGGTGATTGTAGTTAATGACAATTAATTCGCGGTCTTGTTTGCGCCGCCCGTCGCCTGGAGCGCGCTTAATTGCGCCTGCAACTCGGCCACTTGGTTTTCCAGCTTCTGCACCCGTTGTTCAGCGCGAACCTGGGCCGAGACATCCTTCTGCACCCCGACTATGTACGTCTGTTGGTCGTTCTCGTTGAGCACCGTCGATAACGACAGCTCGTTCCAGAACGGCGTGCCGTCCTTGCGGTAGTTGCGCAGCACTTCGCGGCACGAACGGCGCCGGTTGAGGGCGTCGCGGATCAGCGCCAATGCCGGTTGGTCGCGGTCGCCGGCCTGCAAAAAGCGACAGTCCTGGTACAGAATCTCGTCGCTGCTGTAGCCGGTCATGCGCTCGAAGGCCGGGTTCACGTAGATGAGGATGTTGTCTTCGCCTTCTTTCTCGGCGATGACGATGCCGTCGTGGGAGGCGTTGATGACCATTTGCAGCAGGTGGGCATTTATCATCGGCAAGCTGTCCGGTCATTCGCGGTAGCCGGGGATTCTAAGGCAAGATCGGCAACTGTCCACTTGCCATCATTTCTAATTGAGAGGCAGTCGCATTTTTTTCCTGCGCACTGCTAGTATCGCGGTCTTTGTATCAGCCTCAGGATCAGATTGATGAAAGTCGCCATTCTTAACGGTTCGGTGTACGGCGTATCGGAAGACGTCGCACAGAACGCTGCGAAATTGCTCAAAACCGCGGGTTTCGATGTGATGCACAACCCCCGGGCAAGCCTGGAGCAGTTCCTGGAATTTGCCCCCGACGCCCTGTTGGCGGTGACTTCGACCACCGGCCTGGGCGAGCTGCCAGACAACCTGCAAGGGCTGTATGCCAGCCTTCGTGACCAGTTGCCCGGTGCCTGGCGCGGTTTGCCCGGCGGCGTAATCGGCCTGGGCGATTCGTGCTACGGCGACACCTTTTGCAGTGGCGGGGAGCAAATGCACGAACTGTTCGAGGAGTTGGGCGTGCGTGAGGTGCTGCCGATGCTGCGCCTGGACGCTAGCGAAACCATCAACCCGGACCGCGATTCCGAGCCATGGATCGCCGACTTCATCCACGCCCTCAAGTAACCGGGCGCTCGCGCAACAGGGCCAGCCAGGCCTGGGCAGCCTTTGACAGGTACGCGCCCTCGCGCCAGATAAAGGCAATGTCCCAACGCAAATAGTCCGGCGCCCGCAACGGGCGCAGGATAACGCCTTCGCGCACCAGGCCTCGCGCCACCAGCCGCGGCAGCAGCACCACGCCCTGGCCCGCGGCCACCAGCGCCGCGAGAAAATCGGCCTGGCCACTGCGCCCGCCCTCGCGGGGGGTGAAGCCCAGTTGCTGGCAAGCCTGGTGCAAACGGTCATTGAGGACAAAACTGCGCTGGTACAGCAGGAACGGCGTATCCGCTAATTCTTCCAGGCCAATCACAGCCTGCCCGGCCAAGGGATGATCGGCGGGCAGCAAGGCGTCCAGCGGCTCGTCGCAGAAGGGCTGGAAGGCAAATTGCGGGTCCTTGGGTTGCAGGCTGCCGCCCAGCTCCAGTTCGCCACTGAGCACCGCTTGCTCGATGCTACGGCTGCCGCCCTCCAGCAAGTACACGGTGATGTTGGGGTAACGTCGGCGATATTCGGCAAACAACCCGGCAAACAGCGCATCACTGCCCAGCAACGGCAGGCCCAGGCGCAGTTCGCCCCTGGCCAGTTGGCTCAAGTCGTCCAGTTCACTGAGCAATTCGTTGTGCTGGCGGAGCATGGCTTCGCCCCGTTGCAGGACGACTTGGCCAGCGGCGGTGAGGCGGATATGGGAGCCGAGGCGATCCAGCAGCGGGGTGCCCAGGCTCTGTTCCAATTGGGCGATTTGCTTGCTGACTGCCGATTGGCTGACGTTGAGGGTTTTCGCCGCTTGGGTGAAGCCGCCCTGGTGGATGACTTCGACGAAGCTGCGCAGGTGTTTGAATTCCATGGTGTGATTCCAGTTTGGAATGGCTTGTAGTCTAACAATTCGTTTTGGGGATGGAAGGGGTTTCTTTAAACTGAGCCTCTCTGAGGACCCCCACCATGAAACCTGTTGCGTTAAAACATCTGGCCCGCCTATTGGGCGAGTTGGCGATCCTGTTGGCGATCTACCTGTTGGGCTGCCAGTTGGCGGTGTGGCTGGGTTGGCCGATTCCCGGCGGGGTGATTGGCCTGGCGTTGCTGTTGTTGGCGTTCGCCTCGGGCGTGGTCAAGCCTGCCGCGTTGCAATTGGGCGCGGGCCTGCTGTTGGCGGAAATGCTGCTGTTTTTTATCCCGGCGCTGATGAGCCTGTTGGACTACGGCAGCCTGCTACGCCATGACGGCTGGCGCATCCTGCTGGTGATTGGCGTCAGCACCTTGCTGGTGATGCTGGTCACCGCGTTCACCGTGGAATGGGTGTGCCGCTGGAGGACTCGCCATGACGTTTGAACCGATGCCGGTGTTCTGGCTGCTGCTGACCCTGGGCGCGTACCTGTTCAGCCGTTGGCTCTACCGGCGCACCGGGCGCTATGTGTTGTCGCCGCTGATCCTCGTGCCGGCGCTGCTGCTGGCTCTGGCGGTGCCGCTGCACACGGCCTACGCCGAATACGCCCGCAACACCCATTGGCTGATGTTGGTGCTGGGGCCGGTGACCGTGGCCTTTGCGGTGCCAATCTGGCAGCAACGGCGTTTGCTTGCCCGGCACTGGTCGGCGCTGTCGCTGGGCATGCTGGCAGGCAGCGTGGCCTCGATTGCCAGTTCCTACGGTTTGGCCAAGGCCCTGGCGCTGGACAGTTCGGTAACCATGTCCCTGGTGCCGCGCTCCATCACCACGCCCTTTGCCATGCCCCTGGCCCACGACCTGGGCGGCGTGCCGGAGCTGACGGCCGTGTTCGTGATGTTCACCGGGGTGTTCGGTGCCTTGCTCGGCGGCATTCTGCTCAAGTGGCTGCCGCTGCGCAGCGCCCTGGCCCGCGGTGCGCTGTTCGGCGTGGGCGCCCATGGTGCCGGGGTCAGCCGCGCCCAGGAAGTGGGCGGTGAAGAGGGCTCGGTGGCGGGCCTGGTGATGGTCCTGACCGGGTTGCTCAACCTGTTCGCCGCGCCATTGCTGGCCGCCCTGTTGTAGCCACCTTTCTCAGGGATGACTCCCTCGGCCAGTAAGCTGGCTGCCAATGCAACTACGGCGCACGCGCCACCTGACTAGACTGCCAGGACATTCGCTGAACAATAAAAACCCCAACGCGAGGTCCATTGCCGTGAGCCCAGCCCCAGCCCCGTTGTCCACCAGTGTCAAAGACCTCGTCAGCGCCGCCGAATGGCAGGCCCGCGTTGACCTGGCGGCCTGCTATCGCCTGGTGGCGATGCACGGTTGGGATGACCTGATCTTCACCCACATCTCGGCCAAGGTGCCGGGCACCGAAGATTTCCTGATTAACCCGTTCGGCCTGATGTTTCACGAAATCACTGCCTCCGGCCTGGTCAAGGTCGATCAGGCCGGGCGCAAACTGATGGCCAGCCCCTACGAGATCAACCCCGCCGGCTACACCATCCACAGCGCGGTGCATGAAGTGCGCCACGACGTAGCCTGCGTCATGCACACCCACACCGCCGCCGGCGTGGCCGTGTCGGCCCAACGCCAGGGTGTGCTGCCCATCAGCCAGCAGTCGCTGTTCGTGTTGTCGAGCCTGGCTTACCACGCCTATGAAGGGGTGGCCCTCAACCATGAGGAAAAGGCCCGGCTGCAAGCCGACCTGGGGCCGAATAACTTTCTGATGCTGCACAACCATGGCCTGCTGACCTGCGGCGGCACCATCGCCGACACCTTCTTGATGATGTTCACCTTCCAGCGCACCTGCGAAATCCAGGTGCTGGCGCAAAACGGTGCGGCGCAGTTGATCCACATCGAGCCGCAGATCCTCGCCGGCGCCAAGGCGATGGTCGCCGGTGTCACCAAAAGTGCCCAGGGCATGGGTGGCGCGCTGGCCTGGCCGGCGCTGCTGCGCAAACTCGATCAACACCACAGCGGATACCGCGACTGATGCCACTGGCCGAGATCCCCCTGAGCGTGTGGCGCAAACGCGCGCAGAGCTTTACGTTTCGCGGCCACCGCATCCGTTACTGGGCCGCAGGCCAGGGCGAACCGCTGCTGCTGATCCACGGGTTCCCCACCGCCAGTTGGGACTGGCACTACCTATGGCAACCATTGGCCCAACGCTACCGGGTGATTGCCTGCGACATGCTCGGTTTCGGCGACTCCGACAAACCGCGCCAGCACCGCTACAGCCTGATCGAGCAAGCCGACCTGCAACTGGCCTTGCTCGCCCACGTGCAGGTCAGTGAGCCCGTGCATGTGCTGGCCCACGACTACGGCGACAGCGTTGCGCAAGAGTTGCTGGCCCGCCATTACGAAGGCCGCAGCGCCCTGGCCAGTTGCGTGTTCCTCAACGGTGGGCTGTTCCCGGAAACCCACCGCCCGGTGCTGATGCAAAAACTGCTGCTTAGCCCCTTGGGCTGGATGATCGGCCGGGCGTTCAGCCGCGATACGCTGGTCAAGAACTTCCGGCAGATCTTCGGCCCCCACACCCGCCCCAGCGAGAGTGCCCTGGACGACTTCTGGAGCCTGGTGGCCAGCAACCACGGGCCGCGCGTCTTGCACCGGCTCATGGCTTACGTGCCCGAACGGCGCGTGCACCGCGACCGCTGGGTCGCCGCCATGCAGCGCGGTGATTTACCGCTGCGGGTGATCGACGGCGAAGCCGACCCGGTGTCGGGTGGCCACATGGTGGCGCGCTACCGGCAACTGATCCCCGGCGCCGACACCGTGACCCTGCCCGGCATCGGCCATTACCCCCACGCGGAAGCGCCGGTGCAGGTGCTGTGGCATTACCTGGCTTTTCGCGAACAACTGGCCGCGCCGCCGCGTATCCGCGCCTGTTCCTGAGCACCTGTAACACGCGGGCTTGCCCGCGCTCGGCGGCATGGCGGGCGTAAAAATGGATGGGCACACATCCGTCAGGGCTGCTTCGCACCCCCGCGCGGGCAAGCCCGCTTGCTACAGAGCAAATCCGGCGCTTTATCCCCCAGCCTTATCGCGCACCATTCAGCGTGGGCCGTGTTTATTGTGACCAGAACGCCGGTGCCCGACACTCGGGGCATTAGTCATTGGCCCTGCGGGAGTTCGTTATGAGTGAGTCTGTGCGCTTGGAAGATAAAGTCGTGATTGTCACCGGTGCCGGCGGTGGCCTGGGGCGGGCCCACGCGCTGCTGTTTGCGCGCCATGGCGCCAAGGTGTTGGTCAACGACCTTGGCGGTTCGGCCCAGGGCGAAGGCGCCAACGCTTCGGCCGCCGACCGCGTGGTGGCTGAAATCCGCGCCGCCGGCGGCACCGCCGAGGCCAACCACGACTCCGTCACCGATGGCGAAAAAATCGTGCAGAACGCCCTCGATGCTTTCGGTCGCGTCGATGTGCTGGTCAACAACGCCGGCATCCTGCGGGACAAAAGCTTCCACAAAATGGACGACAGCGACTGGGACCTGGTGTACCGCGTCCACGTCGAAGGCGCCTACAAGGTGACCCGCGCCGCGTGGCCGCACCTGCGCGAGCAAAACTACGGGCGGGTGATTTTCACCGCGTCCACCTCGGGCATCTACGGTAACTTCGGCCAGGCCAACTACGGCATGGCCAAGCTTGGCCTCTATGGCCTGACCCGCACCCTGGCCATCGAGGGCCGCAAGAACAACATCCTGGTCAACGCCATCGCCCCTACGGGCGGTACGCGCATGACCGAAGGCCTGATCCCGCCGCAAGTGTTCGAGCAACTCAAGCCGGAACTGGTCAGCCCGCTGGTGGTGTATCTGGGTAGCGAAAACTGCCAGGAAACCAGCGGCCTGTTTGAGGTTGGCGGCGGCTGGATCGGCAAGGTGCGTTGGGAGCGCAGCCTCGGCGCCGGGTTCGACCCCCGTGCAGGCTTCTCGCCGGAAGATGTCGCCGCCCACTGGCAGCAGATCTGCGACTTCGACGGGGCGGCCCACCCCAAGGACAACATCGAAGCCTTGAAGGAAATGATGGCCAACCTGCAAAAGTACGCCCTCTGACCCGCCCTCAAGGCATGTACTTGCTCACCAGCGCCGCCAGGTTGGCGGCGGTTTGCACATCCAGCACGCCGTTGTAGTTCTCGGGCCGAAAGTGCAACTGGAAGGCCCGCACCAAACGCTGGAAACCCACCTCAGTGGTCGCGGCGCCAACGTCGTAGCCATATTTCTTGAACAGCGCGATCACCTCGGCCCGCGTCGGCACGCCATTGGCGCTGTAGGTGCTGGCGAAGCGCTCTTGGGTGGCGGGGTCGAACCAGGCCCCGATGCCGCGCAAATACAGCTCATGCCAGGGAAACATCGGCCCCGGGTCGCTCTTGCGGCCCACGGAGATATCCGAGTGGCCCAGCACATGGGTCGGGCTGATATCCGGGTGGCGTTGCAGGATGTCTTTGGCCAGTTGGGCGATGGCTTCGACCTGTTGCGGGTGATAGGGCGGGAAGGTGAATTGGCCCTGGTTGTCGCTGGCCTGGTTGACCACCTCGATGCCGATGGAGGTGTCGTTCAGGTTATTGCGCCCGGCCCAACTGCTGACTCCAGCGTGCCAGGCGCGCTTGTCTTCATCCACCAGGTTGAATATCTGCTGTTCGGTGAAACCGGCCTGGCGGTAAGTGGGGTCGACAATATTGGGCACCAAGTAATGGGCACTGACATTCGGCCCGGTCAGGGCATTGACCGAGACTGAAAAGTTGGCCGCGGTGTAGTGCATGATTAAAAAACGTACGCGGCCATTAAAGCCTGTTGTCGAGCGATAACGCGTAGTGTTGATGGGGAACATAAAGGTGCCTGAATAAGTGGGGTTAAACCAAGGCGCATGCCTCGCTAAGTCACTTGAATCAGGCTAGCCGTTCGGGTTTGCGCGGTTGTCGCTGAGGGTTGTAGTTGTTTTCACCCAGTCGCGTAAGTTTTACGCCAACTTATCCACAGGCAAAAAAAAGCCGCTGCATCGGCAGCGGCTAAAGTAAGACGTCAGATCAAGGAGCAACAAATCTACGTCAGTGAACACGCAGCGCTAAGTTGAGCCATCAACTTAGATAAAAACGGTCGTTCAATAAGTGCAACTAAACAGCTATTGAACATTTGCTCTTACAGCGGGGATGGCTGTGAGAGCCCGGTAAGAATAAGAGCTTGCCCCCCGGGGAAACAGCGCGATTGTCGACAAGGACTGTTGCAGTTCAGGTAACAGTGGCCGCTGGCCCTGAATCCACGCCCCTGATGCCCCGCTATCCATCCCGTGCATGGCGTGCGCAAGCCTGGGCTAGAGGGGGGTGTCATCCTTTAGAGGTACAGCGTGAATACCTCCTTGGTGCGCTTATCGCTGCGTAGTGCCGGCAGTAGGGTGAGGCCTTCTGTTCACTCACCGGGGAAGACGCATGACAAAAACAACAATGCGCGCCATCTTCACGCCGCAGGCGCTCGCCGCGGCGGTGGCTATGGGCTGCTGTGCCCAGGCGCAAGCGGTTTCATTCAACATTGGCGAAATCGAGGGGCAATTCGACTCCTCCCTCTCGGTCGGCGCCAGTTGGGGCATGCGCAGTGCCGACAAGGATTTGGTCGGGGTGTCCAACGGCGGCACGGGCCAGGCGTCCACCGGTGATGACGGGCGCTTGAACTTCAAGAAGGGCGAGACCTTCTCGAAAATCTTCAAGGGCCTGCACGACCTCGAACTCAAGTACGGCGATACCGGCGTGTTCGTGCGCGGCAAGTATTGGTACGACTTCGAGCTCAAGGACGAAGACCGCGAGTTCAAGCAGATTAGCGACCACAACCGCAAGGAAGGCTCCAAGTCGTCCGGCGCGCAGATCCTCGACGCCTTCGTCTACCACAACTATTCCATCGCCAACCTGCCGGGCACCGTGCGCGCAGGCAAGCAAGTGGTCAGTTGGGGCGAGAGCACCTTTATCGGTAACTCCATCAACAGCATCAACCCGGTGGACGTTTCGGCCTTCCGCCGCCCCGGCGCGGAAATCAAGGAAGGCCTGGTCCCGGTGAACATGCTGTTCGCCTCCCAGGGCCTGACCGACCAACTCACCATCGAGGGCTTCTACCAACTGGAGTGGGACCAGACGGTGGTGGACAACTGTGGCACCTACTTCGGCGTGGACGTGGTGCAGGACGGTTGCACCACCGGTTACACCGTCGGCAGCCCGGCGATTGCGCCGTTTCGGCCCTTGGCGGCGGCGTTCGGCCAGGACATCAATGTCACCTCCGAAGGCGTGGTCATCGGCCGCACGGGCGACCGCGATGCCCGCGATTCCGGGCAGTGGGGCACGGCCCTGCGTTGGCTGGGGGACGACACCGAGTACGGTCTGTATTTCATGAACTACCACAGCCGCACCCCGACCGTGGGCACCACCACCGCCAGCGCTTCCACCGTGGCCGCGCTGCCGGGCATGCTGCGCATCGCCGAGCAGTTGGCACCGGGCAGCAGCGCGGGCCTGGCGCAAAGCGTGATGCTGGGCCGGGGCAAGTATTACCTCGAATACCCCGAAGACATCCGCCTCTACGGCGCCAGTTTCTCCACGACCCTGCGCACCGGCACCGCGTGGACCGGCGAAATCAGCTACCGCCCCAACGCCCCCGTGCAGGTCAACACCAACGACCTGACCCTGGCCCTGCTCAACCCGCTCACCGGTGGCGCCACCTCGCCGCTGGCCACTTCGCTGGGCGCCGACAACACAGGCTATCGGCGCAAGGAAGTCACCCAAATCCAAAGCACCATGACCCAATTCTTCGACCAAGTGCTGGGCGCCGATCGCCTGACCCTGGTGGGCGAGGCGGCGGTGGTGCGGGTCGGGGGCCTGGAATCGCGGGACAAGATCCGCTACGGCCGCGACTCGGTCTACGGCCAGTACGGCTATGGCGGCGACACCGAAGGCTTCGTCACGGCCACCTCCTGGGGTTACCGCGCCCGGGCGATCCTGGACTACAACAACCTGGTGGCGGGCATCAACTTCAAGCCCAACCTGTCCTGGTCCCATGACGTCAAGGGTTACGGCCCCAACGGCCTGTTCAACGAAGGCGCCAAAGCGGTCAGCCTCGGCGTCGATGCCGACTACCGCAACACCTACACCGCCAGCCTGAGCTACACCGACTTCTTCGGCGGCGACTACAACACCCTGACTGACCGCGATTTCCTGGCCTTGAGCTTTGGCGTGAACTTCTGATTCGGCACAAGAGGAACAACTTTTATGCGCAAGATGATTCTGCAATGCAGCGCCCTGGCCCTGAGCTTGCTGGCCCTGAACGTGATGGCCCAGGTATCGCCCGAAGAGGCCGCCAAATTGGGCACCAGCCTGACCCCGGTAGGCGCCGAGAAGGCCGGCAACGCCGATGGCTCGATCCCGGCCTGGACCGGCGGCATCGGCAAGAACGCCGGCGCCGAAGACAGCAAGGGCTTTTTGGCCGATCCCTTCGCCGATGAAAAACCGCTGTTCACCATCACCGCGGCCACGGTGGACAAGTACAAGGACAAACTCTCCGACGGCCAGGTGGCGATGTTCAAGCGCTACCCCGAAACCTACAAAATCCCGGTGTACAAAACCCACCGCACCGTGAGCCTGCCCGACGAGGTCTACGAAGCGGCCAAGCGCAGCGCGCTGAACGTGACCACCATCAACGACGGCAATGGCCTGGCCAACTTCACCGGCAACCGCTACTACGCTTTCCCGCTGCCCAAGAACGGCGTCGAAGTGCTGTGGAACCACATCACCCGCTACCACGGCGGTAACGTCAAACGCATCATCACCCAGGCCACGCCGCAGACGAACGGCAGCTACACACCGATCCGTTTTGAAGAAGAAATCGCCGTGCCCAACCTGATCCCCGACATGGACCCGGCCAAGGCCGCCAACGTGTTGACCTTCTTCAAACAATCGGTGACCGCCCCGGCGCGCCTGGCCGGTAACGTGCTGCTGGTGCACGAAACCCTCGACCAGGTGAAAGAACCGCGCCTGGCGTGGATCTACAACGCCGGCCAGCGCCGCGTGCGCCGCGCCCCGCAAGTGGCCTACGACGGCCCGGGCACCGCCGCCGATGGCCTGCGCACTTCGGATAACTTCGACCTGTTCTCCGGCGCCCCCGACCGTTACGACTGGAAACTGATCGGCAAAAAAGAGATGTACATCCCCTACAACAGCTACAAGCTCGACTCGCCGACCCTCAAGTACGACGACGTCATCAAGGCTGGGCACATCAACCAGGACCTGACCCGCTACGAACTGCACCGGGTGTGGGAAGTGGTCGGCACGGTCAAGCCCAGCGAGCGCCACATTTACGCCAAGCGCCACATGTACATCGACGAAGACAGCTGGCAGGCCGCGCTGGTCGATCACTATGACGGCCGCGGGCAACTGTGGCGGGTGGCCGAAGGGCATGCGCAGTTCTACTACAATCACCAAGCCCCGGCCTACACCCTGGAAACCCTCTACGACCTGATCGCCGGCCGTTACATCGCCCTGGGCATGAAGAACGAGGAAAAACACAGCTTGATCTTCGGCTTCAAGGCCCAAGCCGCCGACTACACTCCCTCGGCCCTGCGCAGCAGCGGGGTGCGCTGACCGCTTGCCACGCTCCTTGTGGGGGCGGGCTTGCCCGGCCCGCTCCCACAGATCAACGCCAACCTGTCAGGTTCTTCCTGTGTTCAGGGGGGAATGGATCGGCACTCATCGCAGGGCTTTTCTGAATCTGCCCCTCACCTCTGTAAACCTCCACGGCTTGATTAGGCTCAAGGCCCACGGAGTGCCTGCAAGTGCGTTATCGACGGGATACCACCAGGCCCCCGTCATCAGGAATCCGAGCCATGACTCATCACCTAACGACAACGACCAAACATCACTTGCGCGCAAGCTGGATTGCCACGGTGCTTAACCTTGACTGGCCATCCAAGCAGTCGCTGGCCATCAGCAACGAGGCCGAGCGCGTGGCCCTGCAACAACGCGAACTGACCGCCATGCTCGACGAAGCCGTGAGCCTGCGGATGAACGCGGTGTTCTTCCAAGTCCGGCCCTGTGCCGATGCCTTTTACCGCTCCACCCTCGTACCCTGGTCACGCTACCTGACCGGCACCCTGGGCCAGGACCCGGGGTTCGATCCGCTGGCGTTCGTCATCGAGCAGGCCCATCGGCGCAACCTGGAGCTGCATGCCTGGTTCAACCCTTACCGCGTCTCGATGGATCGTTCGCCCGCCACGGTCGAACAACTGAACCGCGTGGCACCGGGGCGCCCCGCCAGCGTGTACCAGGCTCAGCCGCAATGGATCGCCAGCGCCTCCGATCGCTTCGTGATCGACCCCGGCATCCCCCAGGCGCGAAGCGCGATCGTCGAGGCCGTGATGGAGGTGGCGCGCAACTACGACATCGATGGCGTGCACTTCGATGACTACTTCTATTACGAGTCCGCCGCCTCGCCACTAGACGACAGCGCCACCTTCGCCCGTTACGGCCAGGACTTTGCCGACAAGGGCGACTGGCGCCGCGACAACACCTATCAACTTATCCGCGAACTGTCGGCCGCCCTGCGCGAATTTGACCCAGGGATAAAGTTCGGCGTCAGCCCTGCCGGGGTCTGGCGTAACCAAAGCGTCGATCCCCTGGGCTCGGCTACCCGCCACGGCGCCCCCAATTACGACGTGGGGTTTGCCGACACCCGGCGCTGGGTTCACGAAGAACTGCTGGACTACATCCTGCCCCAGGTCTACTGGACCTTTGACCTGGAGGTGGCGCCCTTCGAGGTGGTGGCCAAGTGGTGGGCCGACACGGTACACGGGCGCAATGTGCACTTGTACATCGGTGAGGCCCTCTACAAAGTCGGGGTCGCCAGTGCCCGGGAACCGGGTTGGGCAGAGGACGAGGGCATCACGCAAATCAGTCGGCAATTGACCTGGAACACCGACAACCCGCAGGTAAGCGGCAGCGTGCTGTTTCGCCACCTGTCGCTACGTGCACCCCAGGCTGCCCGGGCCGTCGCGGCGATCCGCGCGCAAGTGTGGCAACACCCGGCATTGATCCCGGCCATGGCCTGGAAGACAGGTCGCGCACCTCAACCCCCGGTGGCCGTGCGGCGCGAGGAGACGGCGGCGGGCACTCAATTGCAGTGGCAGGACCACCCGGCCAACACGCCCGGCCAGACCCGTTACTACGCCGTGTACCGCAGTGCGCCGGGCAAAGCGCTGGACACCACGCGCGCCGATTGCCTGGTGGCGACGGTGCGCTGTGAAAGCGCCAGCGCTCACTGGACCGACGCCAACCCTGACGCGGGCGCTGTGACCTACGGTGTCACGGCGCTGGATCGCGGGCATTTCGAGAGCGCGGCGACATTGGCCTGGTAAGTGCGGCCGCGGCACCGTGGCGGCTCGGTTTTTTATGGTGGCCAATCAGCGTGCTGAATAGCTCTCAACAAGCGCCTTGCAGAGGGCTAGGGTGGAGGCACGCTGGATAAAAATAAAAAAGGCCCGCCGCAATGACCGCCATGAGCCTGTGTCTGGACCGCCCTGGGTTCCTGCCCCGCTTGTCGTCCCATCACCTGTCGCGCCAGCGCCTGAGTGCGCCCTTGATGGCTTCGCCTGCGCGCGTGCGCCTGCTGTGTGCGCCAGCGGGCAGCGGCAAGAGCGCCTTGATGGCCGAGTGCTTGCTCCAGGCCCCGGCGGACTGCCAGGTGTACTGGCTGCCCTTGGCCGGCGCGCTGAAAACCGCCGAACAACTGTGCGCCGCCCTGGCCCAGGCGCTGGGCCTGGGGGCGGTCGACGAACCCAGCCTGCTGGCCCACTTGGCGCGGTTGCAGGCGCCCACCTGGCTGTTTTTGGATGACTACTGCCGGGTGCCGGCCCCGGAACTGGACGGCTTGCTCGACCGCTTGCTGGTGGTCAGCAGCCCCGCGCTGATCTGGTGGCTCAACGGGCGCCGCCGCCCGCAATGCAACTGGCCGCGCCTGCTGCTCGACGATGAACTGCTCGAATGCGATGGCCATGGGCTGCTGTTCAACGCCGACGAAATCCGCCAGCTGATCCACAATCTGCCCCAGCCCTATTGCACGCAAACCCCGGAGCGCATCTTCCAGGGCAGCGGCGGTTGGTGCGCCGGGGTGCGCATCGCCTTGCTGGAAACCAAGGACTGGGCCGTCGCCGACCGCGAACCCGGGCCGTCGGACACCTTGCTCGATTACCTGGAACATGAACTGTTCAGTTGCCTGTCGCCGGAACAAGCCGAGGCATGGCGCGTGCTCGCCCACCTGCCGCGCTTCAACGCGCCTTTGTGCGAGCACCTGTTCGGCGCAGGGGAGGGCGCGCAGTGGCTGCGTTCGTTGCAGGCCCTGGGTTGCTTTATCGAACCCTGGGACGACAGCGGCGAATGGCTCCAGGTGTTCGAGCCCCTGGCGCAGCTGATCCGCCGCCAGCAATGGCCGGTGGGGCGTTCGTGGCACCGGCGCGCCTGCCAATGGTTCACCGCCGAGCAAGACTGGCAAGCGGCGTTCGAGCAGGCCTTGCTCGCCCAAGAGTACGAAGTGGCGGTAAGCCTGTTGCAGCATTTCGATTTCGAACACGTGTTCCAGCAGCACAACGTGGTGCTGCTGTTGCGCCTGCACGAGCAGCAGGGCGAAGAACTGATGCTCGGCAGCCCGCAACTGGTGGGCTTGTTGACCGCCGCACTGTTGTTCGCCGGGCGCTTTGAACAAGCGGCGGCATGTATCGAGCAAATGGCCCGGTTCGCCCCGCAGCCTTGCGCCGCGCAGCAAAAACTCTTGCTGGCGCGCTGGGAAGCGCAACAGGGTTGGCTGCTGCACTTGCAAGGGCGCCTGGAACCGGCCCGCGAACATTTCCAGGAAGCCCTGGCCGCGCTGCCCGCCTCAGCCTGGACCGCCCGTTTGCTGTGCCTGTGCGGTTTGACCCAACAGGCGTTGCTCAAAGGTGAGCTGGACGTCGCCCAAGCCATCAACCGCGAGGCCCTGTGCCTGGCGCGGGCCCAGGGCTCGTTGCTGTTCGAGGCGCTGCTGGAGCTGGACCACGCACAGTTACTGGAGCAGCGCGGCGCCGCCCATCGCGCCGAAAGCCTGCTGTGCGGCGTGCACGACTTGGTCAGCCAGCATGTGCCCTGCGCCACCCCGTTGCTGGGGCGCATCGCCCTGCGGCGCGGGCGCCTGGCCTTGAGCCAGGGCCAGGGTGAATTGGCCCAGGTGTTTTTTCAGGCCGGCCTGCAAGCCTGCCTGCCGAGCCAGGACAAACGGGCGCTGTACGGCTTTTTGGGCCAGGCCCTGCTGGCCGTCAACCAGGGCGACTATGCCCACGGCTTTGTGCGCCTACGCGACGCCGAACGCTTGATGCAGCAACGGCAGATCCCCGACACCGTGTACCGTGGCGTGCTACTGCAAATCAGCAGCCAGTTCTGGCTACAGCAGGGCCGCCCCGAACTGGCTCACGAAGCCCTTACCCGGCTGTTGCGCCATTACCGTGGGCCGGGAGCCTTGCAGGCGCCACCGGCAAGCGTCGAATTGATCCCGCGCATCGAGTACCTGCTGATCCTCGCCGACGTGCACTTGAATCAAGCCCGCCAGCCGCTGGAGCAACTGGCCGCGCTGCTGGAAAGCGCCCGCCGCCAGGGCCGCCATGGCCTGGAGGCCGAGTTGCTGCTGGCCCGTGGCGAGGTGGCGTTCTTGCGCGGCGAAACGGCGTTGGCCCGCGAGGCCCTTGAAAGCGGCCTGAGCCTGGTGCAGCGGTGCAACCTGCAACAGGCCTTGCAGGAACTGCGCCTGCGCCAGCCGCACCTGCTGCATGGCCTGGGCCTGGAAGGCTCGCCGATCGTGGCCACGGCGGGCAACGAAAGCCCCCTCAGCCTGCGAGAACTGGAAGTGCTCAAGTTGATCGCCCAGGGCAGCTCCAACCAGCAGATCGCCGAGCAGCTGTTCATTTCCCTGCACACGGTCAAGACCCACGCCCGGCGCATCCACAGCAAATTGGGGGTGGAACGCCGCACACAAGCGGTGGCCAAGGCCAAAGTATTGGGGCTAATGGTGTGAGTTCAGGGTGATTATTGAGTGAGTGTTGTAGGCTTTTTGTTGGTTGGTGCAACGTAATGAAGCCTATGTTTGTCGGATAAATAGAATGCGCTTCCCAATCGCTTTTGAAGTCACATTGATTAACATTTGCGTATGTGGCGACCGCGATTCAATGGCTATAACTAGTTCTGTACCTGCGCTGGATGCCGGGTACTTAAACTAACCAAAGGAACTGGTAATGACTCAAGCACTTACACTCGATGCCGTACGCGATGCACTGAAAGAACAATTGGCCGGCACTGTCGACAATGTCGATGGCGTTTATATCACCGGCTCGGTTATCAACGACCAGGGCATCGCCGTGGCGTCTTACTCCGAATCGTTGCCATGGGCCTTTCTCAAGGCAATGCAGGATAACGAAGTGCCGCAGTTTGGCGGTGACCACATGAACATCTACTCGGTCGCCTACAGTCTGGACACTGCCCATCTTTACAGCGGTGTCAGCTTCGCGCAGATCAATGCGGCCGGTCAGGCCGTCGCCCCGCTGTTTCTGGGCTGATCGCGGCGCTCGCGTTACGCTAACGCGGCTCCAGTGGCAATGGATGGCAACCTGGGGCGGGGCCTACTTGGCAGGTTTATGCAAGTACGCTGAGTTATCGAATATACAACTTCATGAAAAAAGGATTTTCCATGGATATGGCAAAACAAACGTTGGATCTGGAACTTATAAGGGCCAAGTTGCACGCGCGCTTGGGTGGTCGCGGGATTGATGTAGAAAAAGTATTCGTGACCACCATTGTCGTTAATGACCAGGGCAAGGAAGTGGTTTCCAGCTCTGATTCATTGCCGATGTTTTTCCTCCAGCACTTGCGCGAAGGGCGTGCCCCTATCGTAGGTGCGGGTGTAAATCTCTATGTGCAGCAATACAGCCTTGATGAAAACCACCGTTTCCATGCAGTAACGGTGGATGAGTTGAATAGCATGGCTGTCAGCATTGCCCGGGATGTTCTGGACAACTAAGTTTTGAAGTGGCTGTAGTAAGAAGGCCCGGCATTCATGTCGGGCCTTTTTTATTTACGCGGGTTGATAGCCCATGCGCCAACTGACGGTTTGGGTTGTGCTCAACAGTTTTTGCGCCGCCGGGCCGTTTTCGTCAGCCTGGAACAGCGAAGTCGGCCCGACCACGGTCAACACCGCCGCGACATTACCCAACGCGTTGAACACCGGTGCCGAGAGGGCGTCCACCCCCGGCAGCAGCAGGCCATGAATGTGATGCAGGCCCCGGGCACGGATCTGTGCGCAGACCTGGGCGTAAGCCGCCTCGTCGGCCAACAGGTGCTGGGCACTGGCGTTCAGCTCCTGGTCGCGTAGCTCGCGGGTCTCGCGCTCGGGCAGGAAGGCGCTGAACACCAGCCCCGTGGACGAACTGAGCAAGGGCAATACCGAACCCAATTGGGTGACCACCGTCACCGCACGCACCGCCGGCTCGATGTGCACCACGGTGGCGCCCTGGTTGCCCCACACCGCCAGAAAGCAGGTTTCGTTCAACTCATCGCGCAGTTCGGCCAGGGGCAGGGCGGCGACTTTCAGCACATCCAGGCTGCCCAGGGCGGCCAAGCCCACCCGCAGCGCTTCGCGGCCCAGGCCATAGTGGTTGGTGGCGCCGTTCTGTTCGGCAAAACCGCTGGCGATCAAGGCTTGCAGGTAACGGTGGACCTTGCTCGCGGGCATCTGCACATGCTCGGCCAGGCGCGACAACGAGGTGGCGGGCGACAACTCGGCCAGGGCCTTGAGGATGTCGGTGCCGACTTCAGCCGAGCGGACTTTTTGTTTATCGGTGCTGCGCGGCTTTTCCATGATGGCAAAGTGATCCCGGGACGAATGGGCGTCTTTATAGCTTGACGGTCAATACCAATCAAATTACGTTAAGCGTAATTCGATTACGATAAAAATAACTCTGGCGTGCCGAATCTCCTGCAAGGGGCGTTGGCCACAGCCTGTTCCTGCTCAGGAGGCCCCATGACCCTCGACGCCCATTCTGCGGATTTGGCTTACCAATCCGGTTTCGGCAACGAATTTTCCACTGAAGCGCTGCCCGGCGCCCTGCCGGTTGGCCAGAACTCCCCGCAAAAAGCTCCCTACGGCCTGTACGCCGAACTGTTCTCCGGCACCGCGTTCACCATGGTGCGCAGCGAAGCGCGGCGCACCTGGATGTACCGCATTCAGCCGTCGGCGCGCCACCCGGCGTTCGTCAAACTGGCGCGGCAACTGGCGGGCGGCGGGCTGGGGGCGGTGACGCCCAATCGGCTGCGCTGGAACCCCCTGGCGATGCCGGTCGAGCCCACTGATTTCATTGATGGCATGGTGGCCATGGCCGCCAACTCGGCGGCCTCCAAGCCTGCCGGCATCAGCATTTACCACTACGCGGCCAATCGCTCCATGGAGCGGGTGTTCTTCAACGCTGATGGCGAACTGCTGCTGGTGCCCGAACAGGGGCGCCTGCGCATCGCCACCGAGCTGGGCGTGCTCGAGCTGGAGCCGCTGGAAATCGCCGTGCTGCCCCGTGGCCTGAAGTTTCGCGTCGAGCTGCTCGACGCCCAGGCCCGTGGCTATATCGCCGAAAACCATGGCGCGCCGCTGCGCCTACCGGACCTGGGGCCCATCGGCAGCAATGGCCTGGCCAACCCGCGGGACTTTCTGGCCCCGGTGGCGCACTACGAAGACCTGCGCCAGAGCACCACGCTGGTGCAGAAATTCCTTGGCGAGCTGTGGGGGTGCGAGCTCGACCACTCGCCGCTGAACGTGGTCGCCTGGCACGGCAACAACGTGCCCTACAAGTACGACTTGCGCCGCTTCAACACCCTCGGCACGGTGAGCTTCGACCATCCCGACCCGTCGATTTTCACCGTGTTGACCTCGCCCACCAGCGTGCATGGCTTGGCCAACCTCGACTTCGTGATTTTCCCGCCGCGCTGGATGGTGGCCGAAAATACCTTCCGCCCGCCGTGGTTCCACCGCAACCTGATGAACGAATACATGGGCCTGATCCAGGGCGCCTACGACGCCAAGGCCGAAGGCTTCCTGCCGGGCGGCGCGTCGCTGCACAGCTGCATGAGCGCCCACGGCCCGGACGGCGAAACCTGCACCAAGGCCATCGAGGTCGAGTTGGCGCCGCATAAAATCGACAACACCATGGCCTTCATGTTCGAGACCAGCCAGGCCCTGCGCCCGAGCGAGTTCGCCTTGCAGTGCCCGCAATTGCAGGGCCAGTACGACGCCTGCTGGGCCAGCCTGCCCGTGACTTTCAACCCGAACCGGAGATAACCCATGAACCAGCCAAGCATCCCCCGTAGTTGGGTTACCTGCGCCAACGACCACGCCGACTTCCCCCTGCAAAACCTGCCGCTGGGGGTGTTCAGCCAGGGTGGCGGGGCGCCGCGCAGCGGCGTGGCCATCGGCACGCGCATCTTCGACTTGCAGGTGGCCCTGGAGGCCGGGCTGTTCGACGGCGCTGCGCGAGCAGCGGTCCAAGCCATGGCCGGCGGCCAGTTGAACGCCTTCTTCGAGTTGGGTGCCGGTGCTCGCGTGGCCCTGCGCGAACGTTTGCTGGAGCTGCTCAGCGAAGGCAGCACCCTGCACGGCAAACTCCAGGCCCTGGGGGCGAAATTGCTGCCCCTGGCCGCCGATTGCCAGATGCACCTGCCGGCGCGCATCAACGACTACACCGATTTTTATGTCGGCATCGAGCACGCGCAAAACGTCGGCAAGCTGTTCCGCCCCGACAACCCCTTGCTGCCCAACTACAAGTACGTGCCGATCGGCTATCACGGCCGCGCGTCCACCATCCGCCCTTCCGGCACCGACGTGCGGCGGCCCAAGGGCCAGACCCTGCCCGCCGGGCAAAACGAGCCGACCTTCGGCCCGTGTGCACGGCTGGACTACGAGTTGGAACTGGGGATCTGGATCGGCCAGGGCAACGCCATGGGCGACTCGATTGCCATCGGCGACGCCGCCGAGCACATCGCCGGTTATTGCCTGCTCAACGATTGGTCGGCGCGGGATATCCAGGCCTGGGAATACCAGCCTTTGGGCCCGTTCCTGTCCAAGAGCTTTATCACCAGCATTTCGCCCTGGGTGGTGACCGCCGAGGCCCTGGCGCCGTTTCGCCAGGCGCAAGCGCCGCGCCCCGAGGGCGACCCGCAGCCGCTGCCGTACCTGTTCGATAACCGCGACCAGGCAAACGGCGCCTTCGACATCGACCTGGAGGTGCTGCTGCTGACCCAAACCATGCGCGAGCAGAACCTGCCGGCCCATCGCCTGACCCTGAGCAACACCCGGTACATGTACTGGACCGTGGCGCAAATGGTCGCCCACCACAGCGTCAACGGCTGCCAATTGCAGGCCGGCGATCTGTTCGGCTCGGGCACCTTGTCGGGGCCTGAAAGCGGCCAGTTCGGCAGCCTGCTGGAAATCACCGAGGGCGGTAAAAAGCCTATCGAACTGGCCAGCGGCGAAGTGCGTAAGTTCCTCGAAGATGGCGACGAAATCATCCTGCGCGGCCGCTGCCAGCGTGAGGGGTTCGCCTCCATCGGCTTCGGCGAATGCCGCGGCACCGTCGTCGCCGCCCGCTAAGAGAGGCGCGCCATGGAGCTCTACACCTATTACCGCTCGACCTCCTCCTACCGGGTGCGCATTGCCCTGGCACTCAAGGGGTTGGATGCGCGCGCGGTGCCGGTCAACCTGATTGCCGCCGAGGGCGGCGAGCACCGCCAAGCGGCCTATCTGGCGCTCAACCCCCAGGGCCGGGTGCCGGCCCTGCGCACCGACGAGGGCCAGTTGCTGATCCAGTCGCCGGCCATCATCGAGTACCTGGAGGAACGTTATCCCCAGGTGCCCCTGCTGGCCCGCGACCTGGTGCTGCGCGCCCGCGAACGGGGCGTGGCGGCGCTGATCGGCTGCGACATCCACCCGCTGCATAACGTCAGCGTGCTCAATCGGCTGCGCCAGGCCGGGCAGGACGAAGCGGCGGTGGCGCAGTGGATCGACCACTGGGTCAGCACGGGGCTGGCGGCGGTGGAGCAGTTGATTGGCGAGGAAGGCTACTGCTTCGGCGCCACGCCGGGGCTGGCGGATGTCTACCTTATCCCTCAGCTCTATGCGGCGGCGCGTTTTGGCGTGGGGCTGCAGGCTTACCCGCGGCTTCGCCGCGTGGCCGCGTTGGCCGCGCAGCACCCGGCCTTTATCGCCGCCCACCCGCTGCACCAGGTGGACACGCCGGCGGCCTGACTCAATGCACGATGCTGTGGGGCGGCAAATGCCCCAGGCGTTCGGTCAGGCGCAGGCGCTGGATCGGGTCGTCGCTGAGCAGCAGCGCGTGTTCCAGGTCGAAGCGTTCGGCGTTGGGGCAATCGAGGTGCTGGTAAAGGCTGGCGCGGGCCAGGTAATCGGCGACGTTGGCGTTGCCCAGTTCCAGCACGCGCTCGGCGTCCACCAACGCAGCGAGGTGGTCGTCATTGGCCAGGTGCAACTGGCGCAGGTTGCGTGACAGGCGCTGGAGCATTTGCGCCGGGTCGGCGCTGTGCAGGTGTTCGGCGCGCAACTTCATCTCGGCGCCGTACTGGCGGTGCAGTAACTCGCGGCAATCGTTGGGGTACAGGCGCCGGCCGCCGCAGGGGTCGAGCAGGTGATCGGCCCCTGGCACCCGCAGCAGAAAGTGCCCAGGGAAATTCACCCCGGCCAGGGGTATCTCCAAACGCCGCGCCAACTCCAGGGCCAACAGCCCCAAGGCCAACGGCTGCCCGCGCCGGCGTTGCAGCACCTTATCCAACAGCGCGGCCTGAGGCCGTAGCGGGATGTGGTCATCCTGGGCGAACCCCAGGTCATTCATGCGCCGCAGCAGTGGCTGGCCCAGTTCCGCCGCCGGCAGCATGGGCAGGCCGCTGCGCATAAGTGGCTGCCATTGGGCCAGCTCCTGGAGCACCTGGTGCGGCTGCACTCGGGCGTCATGCTCGGCGCAAATCCACAGGGCTGCCTCGAACAGCGCCGGCGGCGAGCGGTGCAGGCAGTCGAAAAAGGCTTGGCGCGGGGTCATGGGCATCTCCGGGCAATACCTGATAGCCGTCAGAAAAGGCGCCGAGCCAAGCCAGTTCCCACTGAGGTGGTCGGAGTGCCAGATATTGGCATCAGGGAATGCCCCGTTTTAGCCCCGCTACCGCTTTTCGTCCAGTGCCAGGCGAACACCCTGATGGGTTATGTCGTAAAACCTGAACGGTGGTGGCGCTTATTCCTGCATGCTCCGGCAATCTTTTCCCACGGGCCTATACTTGGCCTCTACCTGACGCCCGCGGGAGCCTGACAATGTTCGCGCTCATGCAAGCCACCGGCCTTGAGTCGATGCACCTGAGCATCGACCCCAGCACCGGGTTGAAAGCGGTCATTGCCATCCACAGCAGCCGCCTCGGGCCGGCCGTGGGTGGTTGCCGCTACCTGGCGTACCCCGATGACGAAAGTGCGGTGGACGACGCCGTGCGCCTGGCCCGGGGAATGAGCTACAAGGCGGCCCTGGCCGGTTTGCCGTTGGGCGGCGGCACGGCGGTGATCCTGCGCCCGCCCCATGTGGAAAGCCGCGCGGCGTTGTTCGAGGCGTTTGGGCGCTGCGTCGAGCAACTCGACGGGCGCTACATCACCGCCATCGACAGCGGCACCTCGGTGGCCGACATGGACTGCATCGCCCAACAAACCCGGCATGTCACCAGCACCACCGCGGCGGGCGACCCTTCGCCCCACACCGCCATGGGGGTGTTCGCCGGCATCCGCACCACCGCCATGGCACGCCTGGGCAGCGACAACCTCGAAGGCTTGCGCGTGGCCATCCAGGGCCTGGGCAACGTGGGCTTTGCCCTGGCCGAGCAATTGCACGCGGCGGGGGCCGAACTGCTGGTCAGCGACATCGACTCGGGCAAGGTGCAACTGGCCATGGAACAACTGGGCGCCCACCCCATCGCCAACGATGCATTGCTCAGCACCCCGTGCGACATCCTCGCGCCCTGTGGCCTGGGCGGCGTACTCAACAGCCACAGCGTGGCGCAATTACGCTGCGCGGCGGTGGCCGGCTCGGCGCACAACCCCCTGACCAGCCTGCAAACCGCCGACCTGCTGGAAAGCCGCGGCATCCTGTATGCGCCGGACTACGTGATTAACTCGGGCGGGCTGATCTACGTAGCGCTCAAGCACCGCGGCGAAGAACTGCCCACCATCACTGCCCACCTGTCCAACATCGGTGTGCGGCTGACAGAAGTCTTCGCCCACGCCCAGGCGGAAAAACGCTCCCCGGCGCGGGTGGCCGATGAGCTGGCCGAACGCCTGCTCTATCGGCTGTAGCCCGTCACTCGGCGGGCGGGTTGAGCAACTCGGACAAGGCGTCCGGCTGGCTCTTGAACGCCTTGGCGAACACATCGCGGTTTTTGGCCATGTAGATCCCGGCTTCTTCCACTTGCTGTTCACTCAGGGACGGCACTGCTTTTTGCAGAACTTCTGCCAACAATTCAGCCAGTTCCAGCATTTTGTCATGACGATCAGCTTCGGCTTTATCCATGAACAAACGCTCCAGATCTCGGCTGCTGCGGTATACCACTTCGACGGCCATTCACCACCTCACATGCCTTCACGAAAAGTTGTCTCTACGACTACTGTGTTTTTATACAGCTAAAAGCATAGGCGAATCTTTCGGGTTTGGATAGTGGCATTTTTGCTTGCTACAGCACATGACGTGCCCCGTGCCAGCCGTTTGCCATCTAAGCTGCGCCCCTGGCCTTTTTTCTGCATGCAGAAAACCGTCACCTTCAACGTGCATGATCCGGTCGAGCCGACCTAAGGAAGTACCTTCGTGAAAATAAACTGGGCCGAAAACCTTCGCCAGAACGTCCATCAACTGGCCGAATCCCTGGGCAACCTGTTTGTCGAAACCTTCCATTACCTGGCGCTGTTCGCCATCGGCGCCGTCACGGCCTGGGCGGCGGTGATGGAGTTTTTGCAGATGATCGAAGCCGGTCATATAAAAATCGATGACATTCTGCTGTTGTTCATCTACCTCGAACTGGGTGCGATGGTGGGGATTTACTTCAAGACCAACCACATGCCCGTGCGTTTTCTGATCTACGTGGCCATCACCGCGTTGACACGTTTGCTGATTTCCAACGTGTCGCACCACAACCCGCCGGACCTGGGGATCATTTACCTGTGTGGCGGCATTTTGCTGTTGGCGTTTGCCATTTTGGTGGTGCGTTATGCCTCGTCCCAGTACCCCTCGGTGAAGGTCGGCAGTTCGCCCCATACCAGCCGTGAAGCGCTGAACGACGACAAAGGCGAGAGTTGAGCCCAGGGGTGGCGGCCGATTTCTGCGGCCGCTTCGCTACAACAGTTGTGGGGTGGGGTTAGAGGGGCGGGCCGGTTTGGCCGGGGCAGGCATATCGCTGCTATCGCCGTCGGTCATGGCTTCGAGTATGGCCAGGGCGCTGTGGCCCTGCTCGATGGCGATGCCGAATTGGATGCTTTGCACCACGCGTTTGAGGCGCTGTGGGTCGTTGCGTTGGGCGGTGCTGATAAGCCGTTTGGCCACCACCCGCCCGGCCTCGGACAGGGTGAGCATGATGCTGCCGTCCGGGCCCTGGATACTCAGGTTGACCTGGTACTGCGGGGCGAAGGTGTCGGTTATCAGTTGGAAAGGGTTGTCCATGAGGCGTTACCGCTGGCTGGGAACATGCACTGATTGACTCGTTGTGCGGCGGATTGGTTCGTACTAGCGCTGCAAGATTTCAGCTACAAGCGACGAGAGGTGCATCAGCATTCGACCCAGTTCACGGCCAGGCCGCCCCGTGACGTTTCTTTGTATTTGTCGTGCATGTCGGCGCCGGTATCGCGCATGGTGCGGATCACCCGGTCCAGGGAAATGAAGTGTTTGCCGTCGCCGCGCAGGGCCATTTGCGTGGCGTTGATCGCTTTGACGGCGGCGATGGCGTTGCGCTCGATGCACGGCACTTGCACCAGGCCACCGACCGGGTCGCAGGTCAGGCCGAGGTTGTGTTCCAGGCCGATTTCGGCGGCGTTTTCCAGTTGCTCTGGGGTGGCGCCGAGCACGTCCGCCAGGCCGGCGGCAGCCATGGCGCAGGCTGAGCCGACTTCGCCTTGGCAGCCCACTTCGGCGCCGGAGATCGAGGCGTTTTTCTTACACAGGATGCCGACGGCGGCGGCACCGAGGAAGAACGCCACCACGTCGTCGTCTGACGCTTGCGGGTTGAATTTCATGTAGTAGTGCAGCACCGCCGGGATGATCCCCGCCGCGCCGTTGGTGGGCGCGGTCACCATGCGCCCGCCGGCGGCGTTTTCTTCGTTGACGGCGAGGGCGAAGAGGTTGACCCATTCCATCGCCGACAAGGTGGAAGTGATGACGTTGGGCTTGCCGATTTCCAACAGGCTGCGGTGCAGTTTCGCTGCCCGGCGCGGCACATCCAGGCCTCCGGGCAGCAGGCCTTCGTGGCGCAGGCCCTGCTCGACGCATTCGCGCATCACCGCCCAGATATGCAGTAAGCCGCTGCGGATGTCGGCGTCGCTGCGCCAGGCCCGTTCGTTGGCCATCATCAGTTCGCTGACCCGTAAGCCGTGCTGATTGCACAGGGCCAGCAGTTCGGCAGCGCTGTTGAAGTCGTAGGGCAATTGCACATCGGCCGTCGGCGCGATCCCCGACTCCGCCTCGGCCGCTTCGACGATAAAACCGCCGCCTACGGAGTAATAGGTTTGTTCCCACAACAGGCCGGTATCGCCAAAGGCACTCAGGGACATGGCGTTGGGGTGGTAGGGTAGGCTCTCGTCGAGTAGCAGCAGGTCGCGCTGCCAGTCGAAGGCGATGCTGATGCGCCCGGCCAGCAGCAGTTCGCCGCTGTCACGCAACAGGGCGATGCGCGGGGCGATGCTGTTGGGGTCGATGCTGTCGGGCCATTCGCCCATCAGGCCCATGACCGTGGCGCGGTCGGTGGCATGGCCGATGCCGGTGGCGGACAACGAGCCATACAGGCGTGCCTCGACGCGCCGCACGTCCCCTAGCAAACCCTGGTCGTAAAGGGCTTGGGCGAAGGTGGCAGCGGCGCGCATCGGGCCGACGGTGTGGGAGCTGGACGGACCGATGCCGACTTTGAAGAGATCGAAAACGCTGATAGCCATGCTAAAGCCTTACCAGTAATGGAAGAAAAATCGCTGCCATTTTCTGTAGGACAAGCGCGAGGTCGGCGATACTGCCTAGCTCGGTCGCCAGTGACCAACGAAACTTCCTAAGACAGCCTTTAGCAGGACTAAACAATGAGCCGGCAATTCCATGGCCAAACCTACGTCTGGCTGCACGTGTTTTCCTGTGCGGCGCGGCACTTGTCGTTCACTCGTTGCGCCGAGGAACTGCACATCACCCCCGGCGCGGTCAGCCAGCAGATCCGCCAATTGGAAGAACGCCTGGGCTTTCGCCTGTTCCATCGCCGCGCCCGGGGCGTGGAGTTGAGCGCCGAGGGCCAGCGTTTGGCTATTACCGTCAATGAGGCCTACGGCAGCATCGACGCCGAGCTGCGCCGGCTGGATGCGGGGAGGATCAGCGGCACTTTGCGCCTGCGCTCGATCCCGTCCTTTTTGAGCAAATGGCTGACGCCGCGCCTGCCGCGCTTGCAGCAGCATTTCCCGGACATTCAGTTGCGCCTGGTGGCTGAGGACAGCAGTGTGGCGCTGCACGAAGGCGACTTTGACCTGGCCATCGACCTTAACGACGGCAGCTATCCGGGGCTGTTATCTACCACCTTGCTCGATGAGCAGATTTTCCCGGTCTGCGCGCCGAGCCTGCTGCGCGGCCGCCCACCATTGCACGGCCCGGCAGACCTGGTGCACTTCCCGCTGCTGCACGACATCACCGCGTGGCGCGGCAGCTACGAGTATGCGGAGTGGGAGTTCTACCTTGATGCCATCGGTTTTCACGATGCCGACGTGCGCCGCGGCCACACCTTCAACCGCAACCATCTGACCATCGAAGCGGCCATCGCCGGCATGGGGGTGGCCATCGCCCGTCGTACTTTGCTTAATGACGAGTTGGAGCGCGGCACCCTGATCGTGCCGTTTGGCGTCGCGGTGCCCAATTACAAGCGCTACATGCTGCTCTACGCCCCGGGTGCGCTGAGCCACCCGGGCGTGCGGGCGGTGCATGATTGGCTGGTGGCAGAAGCGGCGGCGTTTCGCACGTTGCACCCCGTAGCGAGCGGGCTACGCGGTAGCCCCCACGCACCCACAGAGCGACTGTTGTTGTAGTAAGCGGGCTAGCCCGCTTACTACAAAGAGAGGGTATTTTCGCAAGGCCAGTGCTTAGCTAACTCCCGACCATAACAGTGCTTTTGCCCCATGTCCGGCTTTATTTGTCTATTCGTAATTATCTTTTTTTAGGGGTTGAAATGTCGCCTTGGCGGCGCAACTCTGTAGTTAAGAGGTCGCGAATTTTCGCTTTAAGGCGTAGGCGTTGTACCTCTCGCGAGCTAGCTGAAATAAGGGAAGAACTATGCAAATCCAGGTCAATAGCGATAACCATATTCAAAGCAGTGTCCGTCTGGAGGAGTGGGTCCGTACTACCATCGAAAGCACGCTCGAACGCTATGAAGAGGACCTGACCCGTGTCGAGGTTCACCTGCGGGACGAGAACGGCGACAAGCCTGGCCCCCATGACATGCGCTGCCAACTCGAAGCACGGCCAAAAGGCCATCAGCCGGTTTCGGTAACGCACAAGGCCGATACCTTGGAGCAAGCGGTCGAAGGCGCCGCCACCAAACTTGAGCACGCGTTGGAACACCTGTTTGGCAAACTGCGCGGCAAACGCACTGCCGCCACGCCGACTGATATTTCCCCCAAGGCGAACGACGCGCTGCTGGAGGATGAATTCCTGGAAAACGAACAGGCCGCGCTCAATAGCTGACGGCTAAGTCACCCCCAACGAAAACAGGCCTGCACATGCAGGCCTGTTTTGTTTTGGGCGGGGGCCAGTGATCTCCTCAGACCCTGTGGGATCTACCGCTTGTCACCGCCATCGAGTGCCGCCATCACGGGCAGGCTCGCTCCCACACAGGAAAAATGAAAACCGCACCCGTACCCCCGTTCAACTGTGGGAGCGGGCCTGCCCGCGATGGCGGTCTCACGATCGCTATCGCTGGCAAGCCAGGCTCCCACGGCGCGAGGGTTCTACAGGTTGCGGGCCACGCTCAGGGCCGAGTAGGTCTGGGCCACGGGCATGATTTCCAGGGAGTTGATGTTGACGTGGTCCGGTTGCCCGGCGATCCACGACACGGTGTTGGCCAGGTCCTGGGGTGAAATAGCGTCCACATCCTTGTACAACGCTGCCACCGCCTCATGGTTGCCGCCCAGGCGCACCATGGAAAACTCCGTGCCCGAACACAGCCCCGGCTCGATGTTGGTCACCCGCACCCGGGTGCCCGCCAGGTCGGCGCGCAGGTTGAGGCTGAACTGTTTGACGAACGCCTTGCTCGCGCCGTAGACGTTGCCGCCCGGGTACGGGTAGGTGCCGGCGATCGAGCCGATGTTGATGATGAGCCCCGCGTTGGCGGCCACCATGCCTGGCAGGATCTTGTGGGTCACCATCGCCAGCCCGGTGATGTTGGTGGCGATCATGCATTCCCAGTTCTGCGCGTCGGCGTGTTGCGCGCGCTCGATGCCCAGGGCCAGGCCGGCGTTGTTGACCAGCACGTCGATGGGCAAGGAAGAGTCGTGGATCAGCGCCACGGCGGCGTCCAGTGAGGCCGGGTCGGTGACGTCCAGGGTCAGGGGAATGAAGTTCTCCCCCAACTCCTGCTCTAATTGCGCCAGTTTGTCGGCACGCCGCGCGCCGCCGATCACCCGGTAGCCGTCGGCGATCAGTTGGCGACAAATGGCGGCGCCGAACCCGGCGGAAGCGCCGGTCACGAATGCGGTTTTCATACTGCTCTCCGGTTGAAAAATCAGGCCAGGTACTTCACGCCAAGGCTGGCGAACAGGCACAGCATCGACAGCACCAGCACTTTGCGCACCACCTCGCTGCCTTTGCGGATCGCCAGCGCGCTGCCCATGTGGTTGCCCAGGATGTTGCACAGCACCAGCGGCAGGGCCAGCAGGTAGATGACTTTGCCGGCCATGACAAAGGCCACCAGGGCGCCGATGTTCGAGGCGAAGTTGAAGGTTTTCGAGTTGGCCGAGCTGGACACCAGGTCCATCTTGAGCAGGTAGTGGAAGGCGATGATGAACATGCTGCCGGTGCCCGGGCCGAAAAAGCCGTCATAGAAGCCGATCACCAGGCACGTCAGCGGCACCACGGTGTAGAGCATGGCGGTGCTCAGGGTGTGTTCCTCTACCGGGCGATCCTTGGGGGTAAGGAAAATCAGGATGCCGAACGGAATCAGCGCCAGGATGATCTTGCCCACGGTGTCTTGGGAGATGGAAATAATCAGGTGCGCGCCCAGGTAGGCGCCCAACAGGGAAAACGGCACGCCCACCAGGGCGACTTTCCAGACCATTTTGCTGTTGGCCAGAAAGTTGCGGATGGCCGCTAGCGTGCCCAGGGTGCTGACCAGTTTTTCCTGGCCCAGGGCCACTTGCGGCGGCAGGCCCACCAGCAGGAAACCCGGCACCAGAAACAGCCCGCCGCCGCCGGCGATGCTGTCGACAAACCCCGCGATAAAGGCGATGGCCCCCAGCAGCAGGATCGCAAAAACCCAGTGTTCAGCCCAAAACGATCCCAGCAGTTCCATAGCAATGTCCGATGTGTGAAAGGTGAAAAATCAGGAGAAAACTTCGTACAGGTGATCGGCGCGGGTGAAGCGCACCCGGTTCAAGTCGTTGACCGCGAACAGGCGGATCAGCCAGCGGTCGGCGCCGTCGTTGTGGGGCTCGAAACCATCGCGGGCGTGGAGCACACGCTGGTTCTTGAAGATCATGAAATCCCCCGGCAGCAGCAGGTGCGCCTCGTCGAACTGGCGCGATTCCACCAGGGCTTTCAAGGCGTTGAGGGCGCATTGCGCCTCGGCGTTCATGGCGTAGGTGTTTTCGCAATCGAGGCGGCACAGCCATTCACCGCCCAGGCCCCGCACCAGCAAGGGCAGGTGCGGGGTATGGCGGCGGTTGCTGGCGAAGGAGTCGGGGCGGCGGATCTCGAACTGCGCCTGGGTCAGGGCCTGCACCGTGGACGCGGGCAGGGCGGCGACCACCTCATCGACACTGACCAGGGTGGTATTGATGCGCGGGTCGCAGCGCATGCCGAAGAACGACAGGTACTCGGGGCAGCATGAGGCGCCTTCCAGGGTTTCCGAGGACAGCGGCAGGTCGGGGTTATCCACGTGATAAGAAAAGCGCAGCCGCGAGCCGTGGGAGCTTTTTTGTGCACCTGAGGCGCGGGCCGGGATCACGTGGCGGAACAGACACCCGTCGTTTTCACCCTCGTACACCACCGGGTTGATGCCCAGCAGGCTGTGCAGCGACAGGCTCACCAAGCACGCAATCGGCGTGCTTTTGGGGCTCAGCACGCCGGAGTAGGGCGTAGGCGGAATGTCGCGGTCGCGCGGGCAGTTGCGGATCACCAGGGAGGTCAGTTGCGGGTCTTCGACGAAGCGGCGGATCTGCTGGGTCAGGGCCGGGCCCAGCACGTCCTGGGCTTGTTCCTTGAGTTGGAAGTAGATGTCCTTGTTGGCTTCAAAATCCAGTGGCGTGTGGTTGAGAACGGTTTGCCAGGCGCTGGAGTTGACCCATGGCAGCCTGATTTCCAGGGAGGTGACGGCCTCGGCGGCGAACTTCGGATGTGCGCTTTCCATTTGCGGTGAAACCCCATATTCCGGTGCTTGATGCCATTAGATTTCGTGCGGCGTGGCGGCAGCACGATTGTTGTTGTGGAACCGATGGCGGCGCGTGGCGCATCGCCCTCTCGACCCGGCGGCAGCATGGTATGTGCGTCGATATTGAGTCGATTTAATAATTGTAATTATAAAAATTAAATCGATTCAATTTATTTCTTCGATGGTCCGTGTGCGTTGCGCCGCTGAGGCCGTTTAAGGTGATGATTAGAAAAGGAAATTTCCCAGTGTTTTTTTTCGTCGAAAGTGACTTGAGCGGCCAGGGAGTGGAGGTTTAAACGGTTTTCCCGGTGCAAAGGGACAGCGCCCTACAGGGCAAAAAATGCACCGTGATTGTGCGGCCGAGCGGTAGACGCGGGGGATGGGAAAGGGCTTGGTTGTCGGAAAAGTCTCAAGGGGTGTAATGATGTTAATCGGTGAATATTGCACCTAATGCTGTGCGATTACTCTTATGCTTTTTTTCATGCTAGGCTTCCGCGTTCTTGCAATTTCTGGTGTTGTCCCTATGTGGGTTCCTCAATACAGCGGCCAAGCGCAGCCGGTCTACCTGATGATCGCCGACGCCCTCGAGCGCGACATCCTCGCCGCGCGGCTGGAACCGGGTGATCGCTTGCCCACCCTCAAAGAGCTGGCCGAAACCCTGAAAGTCACGCCAGGCACCATCGGCCGTGCCTATGACGAAGCGGGCAAACGCGGTTTGGTGGTTGGCGAAGTGGGGCGCGGCACCTTCGTGCTGCACAAACGTGTGACCCAACCCGCGTCGCAGGTGCTCAAGAGCCCGGCCAGCAAGGCCGAGACGGGGCACATCGACCTGTCCATCATCAAGCCCAACGACAGCGGCATGACCGAATGGCTGCGTGGCTCCATCGTCGAGCTGGCGCAATCGCCGGGCCTGGGGCGGATCCTCGACTACACCACCGATGGCGGCCACGCGGTGCATAAAGAAGCGGGCGCGGCGTGGGTGCAGCGCAGCCTGCCGCAGGCGTCCTGGCAGCAGATCGTGATTACCGCCGGTGCCCAGCATGGCTTGCTGGTGGCTATCAGCAGCCTGTCGCAGGCCAACCAGGTGATTCTTTGCGAGGAATACTGCTACCCCGGCATCATCTCCCTGGCCCACAGCCTGGGCCGGCGCCTCAAGGGTGTGCAGGTGGATGAGTTCGGCCTGGTGCCCGAGTCGCTGCGCCAGATGTGCATCGAGCATCGCCCGGCGCTGCTGATCTGCGTGACCACCCACCAGAACCCGACCAACTCGATCATGCCCGCCGAACGGCGCGCCGAAATCGCGCAGATCGCCCGCGAGTTCGACCTGTTCATCATCGACGACGATATCTACGGCTTCCTCGAAACCCGCAACGTCCACCAGCCACTGTCGGCCTACGCGCCGGAGCGCTCGGTGTACCTGACCAGCCTGTCCAAGAGCATCCTGCCGGCGCTGCGCATCGGCTACCTGTATGCACCGGCCGAAACCCTGTCGCGGTTGTCGTCCATGGTGCGCAGCAGCGTATGGATGCCCTCGCCGCTGATGGCGCAACTGGCCAGCAACCTTATCAACAGCGGCATGGGCGCCGAACTGGTGAAAGTGCAGCAGGACGAGGCCGCGCAGCGCCAGCAAATGGCCCTGGAGATCCTCGGCGGCTACGACATCCGCAGCCAGCCCAACAGCTTCCATATCTGGCTGGAATTGCCGCAGCCGTGGACCAGTGACGAGTTCGCCAACCTGGCGCGGGCCAACGGGGTGACGGTGGTCAGCGGCAGCCAGTTCCTGGCCCAGCGCACAGGGTCTACCCGGGGAGTGCGCATCGCACTGATGACGCCAACCCGCGAAGAACTGGCCTTCGCCCTGACCAAACTCGCCAGCCTCCTGGCCGCGCCGGAGCCGCGGTTGTTCTATTGAGGCAAGCCAGCCCCCACAGGCTGGCAATGCCAATCCAACACCTGCCCAACCTTTGTCGGAGCGGGCCCGCCCGCGATGGCGCCCTCCAGATCGCCCTCGCTGGCAAGCCAGACTCCCACAGGCCAGCAATGCCCATCCGACGCCCGCCCACCCTCTGTGGGAGCGGGCCCGCCCGCGATGGCGCCCTTCAAATCGCCCTCGCTGGCAAGCCAGACTCCCACAGGCTGGCAATGCCAATCCAACACCTGCCCAACCTTTGTGGGAGCGGGCCCGCCCGCGATGGCGCCCTTCAGATCGCCCTCGCTGGCAAGCCAGACATCCCACGATGTTGCCCCTGCGCCCCAGCGCCCCTGGCCGGTGGCGCCGGCGAAGTGTCCTACTCGGTAATAAGGCTTTGGCGCTTGACCGTGTGAACAGGAGTATTTTGCAAACGAGAATATTTATCATTATGCTGTGCCCCATCAAGGTGCGGGTCCGGCGTTATGGCCGCAGCGCACGTCATGGGTTTCAAGGTCGAAACATGAAAAGTAAAAACGGCGCGTTGCCGGTTTCCTATCGCCTGGCAGTGACCTCACGGGTACTGGCGGCGGTCTTCGGTGGTTATCTGCTGGCGGCGTTGGCCAGCGTGTGCATGACGGCGTTGCTGCCCATCTCCCGTGCGGATGCGGTGGCCAGTGGGATGATGACGTCGTTTTTGGTGTACCTGGTGGCGGTGCTCTGGTGCTTTGCCTGCCGCACGGCGTTGCAGGCGTGGTTGGGGTTGGGCGTGCCGGGCGCGGTACTGGCCACTGTCAGTGCGCTGGCCTACTGGGTGGGGCGCACATGAAAGAGGGCTTTCGCCAGGCGATGGCCTGGCTGCATACCTGGACCGGGCTAATTTTCGGCTGGCTGCTGTTTGCGATTTTTCTGACAGGCACCTTGTCGTACTTCAAGGATGAAATGACCCATTGGATGCAGCCCCTGCCGCCGGTGCACAGCGTCAACGCCGAGCAAAGCGTTGCCCTGGCGCAAGGCTACCTGCAGGCGCATGCCCAAGGCGCGGCGCGCTGGTTTATCGGCCTGCCGCACGAGCGCCAACCGGGCCTCTCCGTGGCCTGGCAACGGCCGGCCAAGAACGAGGGCGAGCGCGGCGAGTTCTTCGACAAAGTGCTCGACCCGCTGACCGGCGCCGAGCGAGTGAGCCACGACACCGCTGGCGGCAACTTCTTTTACCGCTTCCATTTTCAATTGCAGATGCCCTATCCGTGGGGGCGCTGGCTATCGACTGCGGCGGCCATGGTGATGCTGATCGCGCTGGTCACGGGGATCATCACCCACAAGAAAATCTTCAAGGACTTCTTCACCTTCCGCCCGCGCAAGGGCCAGCGCTCTTGGCTCGACGGTCACAACGCGGTGGGCGTGTTGGTGCTGCCGTTCCACCTGATGATTACCTACAGCAGCCTGGTGATCTTCATGACGTTGGTTATGCCGGCCAGCATCGTGGCCAGTTACGGCAACGATTCCCGGGCATTTTTCAAGGAGGCGTTTCCCTCTAACAACAACCTGCCGGCCGCCGGGCAACCCGGGCAGTTGCTGCCCCTGGCGCCGTTTTTGGCCCAGGCGCGTGAGCACTGGGCCGGCGGGCGAGCGGGGCGCCTAACGGTGAACCACCCGGGGGACGCCAACGCTTCGGTCAACGTCTTCCCCCACAACGCCGACCATGTGGTGCAGGATTTCGGCCGCTCCCTGTCCTTTGGTGGTATCGATGGCCAACTGCTCAAAGAGGCTGTGCCGCAATCGCTGCCGATGGCCATCGGCGGCAGTTTTGTGGGCCTGCACATGGGCCTGTTCGCCGGGCCGGTGCTGCGCTGGCTGTACTTCCTCTGTGGCCTGGCCGGCACGGCGATGATCGGCACCGGGCTGGTGATCTGGCTCGGCAAACGCCAGTTGAAACACGCCAAGAGCGGGGTAATGCCGTTTGAGTTGCGCCTGGTAGAGGTGCTCAACATCGCCAGCATGGCTGGGTTGGTGCTGGCGGTGGCGGTGTTCTTCTGGGCCAATCGCCTGCTGCCCGCGCAATTTGCTGAGCGGGCCGACTGGGAAGTGAACAGCTTCTTCATCGCCTGGGGCTTGAGCCTGCTCCACGCGGTGCTGCGGCCTGGGCGCCGGGCCTGGGTCGAGCAACTGGGGCTGGCGGCCCTGCTGTTTATCGCGGTGCCGCTGCTCAATGCCCTGACCACCGGCCAACATGTGCTGGCCTCTATGGCCGGCGGCGACTGGATCATGGCCGGGTTCGACCTGACCTGCCTGGGCAGCGGCCTGTTCCTGGCCTGGGCTGCCTGGAAAATGCAGCGCCCGGCCCCGCAGAAAGCGCCCGCCCAACCCCGCGCCGAACGCCCGCGGCCCTTGCCCGCCAACCCCGAGGTGACCTGAATGCTGCTGCCATCGCTGCTGTGCTACAGCGGCTTCACCGCCCTGTGCCTGGCCATGGACCGCCATCACCACGACCTGCTGGGCCGCAAACCCACCGCCGGCCAACGCCTGGCCCTGTGCCTGGGCGGTTGGCTGCTGCTGGCGCTGTCGCTCGCCGCGGCCCTCACCGCCGCCGATTGGGGCCTGGGATTGGTGCAGTGGTGCGCGGTGCTGATGGGCAGTGCCTTGCTACTGGTGGTGCTGTTGCCCTATCGCCCACGGCTGGCGCTGGGAGTCGCGGGGGTAGGGTTGGTGGTGAGTCCGGCGGTATGGGCATTGATCTAGCCGCCCCACCTTGTTTATGGGGGTAATGTGGCGTTCAGTTTTTTAAACGCGATTGGCCGCGACCCAGAGTGAGTCGTAAGGAAGCTTGCAGCGTAACGTGCGAAGTACTTTTGAGCGGGAATTGATGTGCCGCTGCAACAGGGCTGAGGCGTTCGGCCTTTGCGTTAGTTTATTTGTTTGGGATAGTCCGGGATAAGTGGCTTTCAATAAGGGCTAAGGGTGGCGATGTTCTGCCTGTCGGTAACTTGTTGTTGCGAGATACCAACTAAATAAGTTGTATGGCCCGTTCCAATGCGGGAAATGCTAGTTGAAAGATGGACACCTAAGTTGTGGGTAGGGCACGGGCGGGGTTTGGAGTGGCTGCGCGCAAACCGATAGGCGGGTGTTTATGTGTCTCTATATTGTCCCGAAAAATAAACAAGCACTCATGGCTCAGGCAAGTTCCTGGCGAAGTGGCATCTGATCGGCAGGGTATTGGATAAGGCGTTTATTCTGGCTGATTTGAAAGAATATATGTACGCCACTAGGCGTGGCGCAATAAGTTTGAATACTGTCCTGCCGTGGCACAAGAGTACTTGAGCCACGGGCCAATAATTGAACGGCAAAAAGGACTTTTATGAACTCAATAAAACGCTTCAATCCGCGGTTACTACCTATTTACTTAAGTCTGTTCTTGGTTGCCTGCGCTTGCGTACCCAAGGTCCAGGCTACGACCACTGTGGATAACCTGCTGGCCGACCCGCTGCTCAATGGCGCGCAGGTGTCGTTGACGGTGCGCGATGCGGTCAGCGGTGCGGTGCTTTACCAGCGCAATGGCGATTCGCGGTTGGTGCCGGGGTCTAGCCTCAAGTTGCTGGGCTCGGCGGCGGCGATGCAAGTGCTGGGTGCCGATTACCGTTTTACCACCCAGGTATTGAGCAATGGCCGCCTCGACGGGGCTGTGCTCAGGGGCAACCTGTACCTGCGCGGCGCGGGCGACCCGAGTATCCAGGCCGAGGATTACCGGCAGCTGGCGGCCAGGTTGGCGCGCCAGGGGGTGCGTGAGGTCAGCGGCGACATGGTGTTCGACGACACGGCATTCGATGCCGTGCGCCTGGGCATCGACTGGGCGGTGGATGACGAGGATAAGGCCTACGGTGCGCAGATATCGGCGCTGAGCCTGGCGCCGGACGGGGATTTCGATGCCGGTTCGGTGCTGGTGCACGTCAACGCCGTAGCTCCCGGTGAGCCAGTGCAGGTGCGCATCCACCCGGCCAACCGCTTGCTCACGGTGAACAACCAGGCAACGGTGGGGGAGGCCAACACGATCCGCGTCAGCCGTGAACACGGCAGTAATCGCCTCAGGGTCACCGGCACTGTGCCGGTGGGCGAGGCCAGCAAAAAGTGGGTCAGCGTCTGGGAGCCGACGCGGTTGGTGGCGGATGTGTTTCAGGCGGCGCTGGTGGCCGAGGGCATCAAGGTGCGCGGGCGTACGTTCATCGGCGCCGTGACCGCACCCGGCGCCACGGTACTGGTCAGCCATGAGTCGGCGCCGCTGGCGCAGTTGATGCCGGTGCTGCTCAAACTGTCGAATAACGCGATGACTGAAGTGCTGCTCAAGGCGATGGGGCGGCGTACTGCGCAGGCGGGCACGACCGACGCAGGCATTGGCGCGGTGAACGGGTTTTTCTCAGGGCTGGGCCTGGACCCTACGGCGTGGCGCCAGGTGGATGGTTCGGGGCTGTCCCGGCGCAATCAGTTGTCCACCCAGAGCCTGACGCAGGTGTTGCTCAGCGTTCGCCAGCAACCCTGGTTCGACGCCTGGTACGCGGCTCTGCCGATTGCCGGCGAACCGGACCGGTTGGTCGGCGGCACCTTGCGCAATCGCCTGCGCGATACCCCGGCCCAAGGCAACCTGCACGCCAAGACCGGCTCGTTGACGGGAATCTCATCGTTGTCCGGTTATGTGCGCACCGCTGCCGGGCGGCCGCTGGTGTTTGCGATGGTAACGAACAGCTACCTGGCAGGCGCCGCAGCCATTCGCGCCCTGGAAGACCGCGTGGTTCTAGCGTTGATCCAACGGCCTGAGTAAAGCGGCTACCCCGAAAACGCCTGGCGAAACTCACCGGGCGTACCGCCAATGGCCTGGCGGAAGCGGTTGGCGAAGTGGCTGGCGCTGGCAAAACCGCAGGCCAGGGCGATTTCGCCCAGGGGTTGGGCGCTGTGGCGCAACAAGTGGCGGGCGTGGTTGAGGCGCCGGGCCAGGACGTATTGGTGTGGGGCCAGGCCGAAGCTGTGGCGGAACATGCGGGCGAAGTGAAATTCCGACAGTGCGCAACGCGCCGCCAGTTGGCCCAGGCTCAGGGGCTCGGCCAGGTGTTGTTCGATGAAGGCCACCAGGTCGCGGCGTTGGTGTGCGGCCAAGCCACCCTTGACGCGCAGGCCCTGGCGCAGGCCGACCTGGGTCAGCAGGGTGTGGCTGAGCATCTCGTGGGCCAGGCTGCTGGTGAGCAGGCGCTCGCCGGGCTCGTTCCAGCTCAGGCGGATCAGTTGGCGAAAGCGCCGGGCCTGGGCCGGGTCATCGAGGAAGGTGCTTTCGCGCAGCTGCATTTCCCGCGGCTCGCGGTCCAACAGGGTGACGCAACCCAGGGCGAATTGGCGTGGGTCGAAGTACAGGTGGGCGAGGCGGATTTCGCCGTTGATGACCCACGCCGATTGGTGTTCGGCGGGCAGGATGCAGAGTTTGTCGGGGGCGCCCGTGGTGCCGGGTTGGCCACGGCGGAAGGTGCCGGTGCCGCCGGCGATGTAGCACGACAGGGTGTGGTGGCTTGGGGCCTGGTAGTCCTGGGCGTCGTGATGGTTGCTCCACAGCGCGGCGGCCATGCCGTCACCGAGCTCGGCGCTGTGCTCCAGGCGCGCGTTGGGCGAGCGATGGAGAGCTTGAAAGACGTGCAGGTTTTCCAGGGTGGGCATGGGCGCGGGCATCGATGGCAACAGGTCGCCATCCTACTCCGTCGCCATCACCCTGCCAGCCCACCGGCGACAAAAGCGCAAGTTTATGCAAGCGCCAATGCCAGGTGAGGCTTGAAACTGAAGGCCTTCTTCAGGAGCCCTCGCCATGAACATCACTTTGTACCTGCTGACCGTGCTGATCTGGGGCACCACCTGGATTGCCCTCAAATGGCAGTTGGGTGTGGTAGCCATCGAGGTGTCGATTGTCTACCGCTTTGCCCTGGCGGCCCTGGTGCTGTTCGCCATCCTTTTGCTCAGCCGCCGTTTGCAGCCGATGAACCGGCGCGCCCATTTGATTTGCCTGGCCCAGGGCCTGTGCCTGTTTTGCGTGAACTTCATGTGCTTTCTGTACGCCAGCCAATGGGTGCCCAGCGGTTTGGTGGCGGTGGTGTTTTCCACGGCAACCTTGTGGAACGCCCTCAACGCCCGGGTGTTCTTCGCCCAGAAAGTCGCCCGCAACGTGTTGATGGGCGGTGCGTTGGGCCTGCTGGGCCTGGGCTTTCTGTTCTGGCCGGAACTGGCGGGCCACAGCGCCAGCCCACAAACCGTGCTGGGCCTGGGGTTGGCGCTGCTGGGCACGCTGTGTTTCTCGGCGGGCAACATGCTTTCCAGCCTGCAACAGAAGGCCGGTTTCAAGCCCTTGACCACCAACGCCTGGGGCATGGCCTATGGCGCGGCGATGCTGGCGGCGTATTGCCTGGCCAGTGGCATCGCCTTTGAGGTGGAGTGGACGACGCGCTACCTCGGTTCGTTGCTGTACCTGGTGCTCCCGGGGTCGGTGATCGGCTTTACCGCGTACCTGACGCTGGTCGGGCGCATGGGCCCGGAGCGTGCGGCGTACTGCACGGTGCTGTTCCCGGTGGTGGCACTCAACGTCTCGGCGCTGGTGGAAGGCTACCAATGGACGGCCCCGGCGTTGGTCGGGTTGGTGCTGGTAATGCTGGGCAATGTGCTGGTGTTCCGCAAACCCGCGCCGCTGGCCCCTCGGCGCTCGCTCGCCTGAGGGCGGTATATAAGTAGAGTGGATCGTCCGGCGGGGGGGCTTAGGCTGGCCATTGGTTTTTTAAAAGGACTGACCAATGGCCAACCAAGGCAAAGACGAGGCGTCCAGTCTCGCGACATTCCTGGCCGCGCCGCCGGACCATGAGTGGCTGCTGTCGCAGCAGCAATGGAGCTTGCAGCAGGTAGTGGACGTACTGCATGTGCAATACGAGCAGTTCATGGGCGGCCTTCAGGATGAGGAGCGCAGCCGCTACCTGGCCTTGCAGCGACAAGTGTTGAACGCCCAGCAACGCCTCGAGCAGGGCGCCGCGGATTTCCACAAGGCGTTCGAGGCCGCAGGGTTGGAGCAGTTGCGTGCGGTTTTGCGCGAGATCGCCGGGCGCGACATCGACCCGCAAACCACCTACCTGCACACCCGCTACCTCAAACCTGCCCCCGGCGAGCAGGGCGAGGGGCCGTTACGGGCGACCCGGGCCCTGGACCCTCATGCGCAGGCTGAAGACGTCTTTAGCGTCAGCCTGTGGGAGGCGGCCTGTGGCAACTTCGGTTTCGACACCGCGTGGTATCTGCCGAAGATGGGCAGTACCGAGAATGCCAGCTACATCGATGGCGGCCTGAGTGTGGCGGCGTTTATCGACAAGGTGCGCAAGCTGGATCTAGGCGCGCGGCTCAACGAGCAACTGCAACAGACGCTGGAGCAGGGGGAACTCAAGCGCCTGCTGCAGAGCAAGGTGGCGCTCCAGTTCGAGTTCGATCTGCTGGAAGCCCTGCGGACGTCGTCCACCAGCGGCATCGACCGCAGCCGTTACGAGGCCCTGAAGCGGGCAGATCGGTTGCCGACCCAATGGTCGAGCTGCGCCTTGCTGACGATGCGGGTTCCCTATGGCGCGGGCGAACCCCTGACGGTGCCCGAGCCCGGGTTTGCTGGCGTGCAGCAACCCCCTGAACGTGGCCACCCTATCCGCGTGCCGCTGGTGATGTTCAGGGTGGCGGGGGTCAGAGGCGTATTTACCTATTTTCCCAACCGCCCCAATGGTGCCTTGCAGCATGAGGATGAGGTGAAGTGGGCCTGGAACAGCTTCAAGCACCAATTCATCGCCGCCTATCATGGCCATTTCCCCTGGCTGCACGAGCCTTTGTCGTTTCACGATCAGGCTCTGCTGCGCAGTTTCAGTCGCGTCCCGGTAAGGCCCACGGGCCTGAACTGGGTCGCTTCACGCCTCTATGACGTTTTTTCCCGCGCCCTCTACCAGCGCGATATCAACCAACTGACCTATACCCAGGAGCCCACCACCTCGCCCCATGCGGCGTTGTGGGCGTTTGAAACCGGCCGCTTTGCCAGCAATATCAAAGCGATGGCCATCCAGACCTCTGATAGGGATTGGGAGTCGGCCGTCAAGATCATAAAGGTCATCGTCAATGAGTCGCTGGACTGGCTGCTGATCCCCGTGCCTGGCCCGGTGCGCGGTATCAATGGCCTGAGGCAGTTGGCTCTGTTCACCACCTTAGGCTACAGCCTGTACCAAGGCGTGCAGGCCTTGAGCCACGGCGAGGCGGCGGATTTGACCCAGGCATTCATCGACCTGGCAGACCTGATGTTCAGTGTCAGCCTGGAGCGCAGGCTGGGGAACATGGCCTACCGGCGACACGCGCGGCTGTTTCAACGGCTTAGTGGCCACCATAAGGTCACCCTGAGCGATGGCACCGTGGGGCTCTGGCGCGAAGACATCCAACCCTTCGCCCTCAGCCCCGATCAATTGCCCCAGATCCGGGAGCCCAATGACCAGGGCTTCATCGAACACGGCGAGCAACGCTATGTGCAGGTGGCCCAGGGCGAGCAGACCCTGCTGGCGCAGGTTGTGCCTGTGGGCGATCAGGGCTGGCAACTCAAGCCACGCGCGGGCGGCTCGCCTTTCAGCCCACCGGTACGTTATGACGCGATGAGCCGAACCTGGCGCCTGGCGCTGGATGACAGTGCTCGCCTGAGCGACACCACGTTGCTCGAGCGCATGCTGGGCCTGTCCGGGGTGCCGGTGAATGCCCTGGAGGCGTTGCTCAAGGGCTGCGCAATTTCCCGCGCGCAGCTGGACAGCCTATGGCGTGGCGAGGCCCGGCCCCTGTCGGCGGCAGTGATCGATGGCATCGTGCGCTTGCGGGCCGATCAGCACATCCGCCAGCTCGGTGCGCTGCTCGACACGCTTGAGCCGATACCCGTGCATGCCGCCGACGCCTTGTTGGCACTGTTGCCCCATGTGCCAGGCTGGCCGGCGGACACCGCCCTGGTACGCAAGGACAGCGACGGCGACGTGGTGTGCAGCTACAGCCGCAATGGCGCGCCATTGGCCAGCAGGCAGGTTGTGCTGATCGTGCAAGGGGACCACCGCCTCGATACCTCAGGGCGCAGGGTGCCGGATACCGACCTGCTGGACTGGGTACTGCACGCTGTGCCCGCATTGCACCCAGCGCCGGACCTGGCCGCCGCCGATGCGCTGGCGCAACGGCGCAGCACCGTGGCGTCCGAGTTGCTGGAACTGTTGTCCGTGCGTGGGTTAGAGCTGTTCGAGGCCCTGACGCGATTCGGCACGAGCCTGCGCGCGGGCGCAGCCGCCGCGCGGCCAGGCGTGCGGCAACTGCTGCCCGATAGCCGTGGCGCGCAGGGCAGTACCACACCGACGGTGGTGCGCACACTGGAGGCGCTGCACCCGCAGGTATCCCGGCCCCGGTTGCTGGAGGTGTTGCGCGAGCATCCGTTGCCGAGCCACGAGCAGGAACAGATCGTGCGCTCACAACTGCTTCCAGAACGCTTGTATTGGGCCCTGCGTCGCGCCCGTGACGACGGCCGACGTGACGCGGCACTGGACGGCATTTTCCACCGCCGCGCCTTTAACCCCGACGCGCTGGCCTGGGCTGAAGGCTTTGCCCGTTTTGTGCTCAGTCATTCCCTGGGGCGCGACCTGGTGGTGGGTGCGCCAGCCCAAAGCAACCCTTACGCCAGCAAGGGCGCGGGGGATCAGACCATCGTATTGCTCACCGATGACGAGGGGCGCGTTGCCGTGTTCGACCACCAACAGAGCCGGCGCGAAGAGGCGATCGGGGGCCCCGACAGCTTCTACCTCGCTCTCCTTGCGCACCTTGGCGCGGCGCAACGCTTGACCCTGGACCTGGCCTCCGACGATCCGGTGCAGAGCCTGCGTCTGCGGGTGGCCCAGGCGATGCTCAGGCACCGTACGACCCAGGGCGCATTCCGGTTACCCACCACCGGGCTGGAACATTACGAGGTCACGAATGTAGACCTGAACAGGCTGCAACCCGACGCCACGGGGCTGTATACCGTGGCCGCTGAACGTTATTTACCCCTGGGCGGCCGTACCTATCAGGTAGCGGCACACGGCCAGCCATTGGCTTGGGAGATTGTGCACCCGCTCAAGGTCGGCGCCGTGGGCCTGCCCTTGGTCCACAACGGCCATGGCGCCTGGCGTCTAGCCGATGAGAACCCCCGGACGTGGGAGGGCCATGAGCCGTTTCGGCGCCTGGGGCATTCGGTGGCGATGTTCGGTGCCGATGCTATCGACGGCATCGCGGCGGTCAGTGGTGTGGGCGAAGACGTCCTGCGCCGGGTTCATGCCAACAGTGAGCCACCACCTGCGTTGTTGTTGGACAGCGTGGCGCGTTTCGAGCGCCATCAGCAGATCGACATCGGGTTGGAGCGGGGGCGTGAGTTTTTCGTGAGCCTGCTGGGTACGCTCGATGCCGATGGGGTGAGCGGCCTTGTCGGCCCATCCGGGCCGGGCCTTGAGCCGCCAGTGGAGGCGCTGCTGACGCGGCGGGAACAGGCCCGGCCACAGTTGGCCGCGCAGTTGTTCCAGGCCTTAAGCCTGCGCGATCACCTGAGCGCCGATCCGCGCGCCCAGTTGATTCAGCGAGCCTTCCCCAGCCTGACGCAGGTGCTTGCCGATGACCTGGTGCGCGGTGCCAACACTGTTGAGCGTGAGCAACTGGCGGCAGGAAAAATTCCTCATGCGTTGGGTGAAGAGGCGCGTTGGCAGGTGCAAACGGTGCGCCTGAACCGCGCCTTTGAAGGGTTGTTCCTACAGGGCGCGCAGTCGGCGGACAGCCATCGGTTGATCCTGCACGCGCTCTCGCGCCTGCCCGGCTGGCCCGTGGACATGCGGGTTGAGGTCTTCGACCCGCAAGGGCGGGTCGATAGCCTGGGCAGCGAGACGGCGACTGTACGCCTGGAGATGAGGAATACCGCTCAGGGCTACCAGGCCCAGACGTTCACGGCCAATGGCAGTAGCACAGGGCCGGCTGATGTATGGTTTTTTACGGCGCTGCTGGCTGGGTTGCCGGCGGCCCAGCGCCAGGCGTTGGTGCCGCAACCGGCCCTCGCCGATGCGCAATGGCGCGAGCAGATCGCCCAGCAGGTGAGCGGCGACAGGGCGCGCGCCCGGGAAGTCCTCGGGATGCGGCCCATCAAGCCCTGGTTTATTGCGCCTCGGCGCGTGGCGGCTGGGCGCATTGGTTATCCCCTGAGTGGGAGGGGCCGCTCCCGAACCGTTGACGGGCAACTGTTGGCGGCCTACCGGGAGCTTTACCCATCGCAGACCGACGATGAGGCGTGGTTGGACATCGGTGACCTGGGCGATACGACCCATGAGCGGCGCGAGGCCATTGCTCAACTGACGCTGGAGAGGGGCCGCCTGGAGCAGCAATTGCGCGCCTGGGTGGAACTTGCGGCAGGAGGCAACAGGGCCATTGTCGCGCAGCGCCTGCTCCAGTGCTGGCGAAAGGAGGCCAGGCAGGTGGCCGGTGGATACGAGTTGGATCTGAGTGGGTTGGCGTTGGCCGAGCTGCCTGATATCGCTGTGCCGTTGCGTAATGTGAGGGTGCTCAAGCTCGATGACAATGCACTGGAGGATGTGCCGTTTTCGTTCTTGCGGCTGTTTCCCAAGGTAAGAAGCGTGTCGTTACGCAGCAATGGGCTACGTCATTTTGTGCAAAATCTCACGCGCCTGCCCGACTTGATCGGGCTTGACCTTGCGTACAACCAGATCTCGTTTAGCCTCCCAGACGTGCAATACCTGATGGACATGGTCGAGCTCAGGGTGCTGGATCTGGAAGGTAACCCGTTGGAACCGGGGCTGCGTTTGCAGGTGGGTACGTTGAGCCGCCTCGAAGGACTGAACCTGCGCAATACGGGCTTGACTCACTTGCCCTTTGGGATGGCGGGGTTGCGCCGTATTCGGCGGATCGATTTGCGCGATAACCGCATTGGAGAACTGACCCAGTTCGGTCTCGCCCTTCCTCATGCGGTGCTGCGGGCCATGGACCTTGCAGGCAATCCGCTTTCCGATCAGACCTGGGACCTGTTGCGCAGTTATCACGCCGACCCTGACCACCGCGATGCGAACTTCGGCGTGATAAACCGCTATGAGCCCAGGCCGGCCAACCCTGAGCATTGGCTGGCGGACATTCCCGGCAGTGCCCTTGCAGACCGACGGGCGCTGTGGAACCGCGTAAAGAGCCAGTCCACTCAGATGAGCGGGTTTTTTGACCTGATCGAGCGGATCGGCTCCCACCCCCATTTCAACGAAGTGTCTTACCGCCCGCTACGTGAAGACCTGGGCCGCTGCGTGTGGGACTTGCTGGAAGGGGCCGACGCCAGTGCGCAATTCGCCCTGAACCTCCATGGCGAGCCCTATGAACCTGGCCTGTCCATCAACCGCTTGGTACTCATCCTGGGCTCCATCGCGTTGAGCACCCAGCCATTCAGGATTGCCACCGGGCGGCGCCCCGAGGCGTTGTGGGATGCCTTGGTGTTGTTTCGCACCGAGGCGCGGCTGGAGGTGTTGAAAAATAATCTACGGGAAACCGGCCTGTACCAGCAGGAACACCTATTGAGCAGCCGGGAACTGGCGTATCAGATAGCCCTGGCCGACCTCTTTGTGATGCCAAGCAGGTTCCGGCAAAGGATGGATCGCAATACCCCGGAACTGAGCACGCAAGACATCGAGAGCATGCGCAGGGTGCTGACCCTGGCGGACGCACGCACCCATATCGAGATCCTGTTATCGGCCGTTCCCGGGCGCAGGGATTTCTGGGAGAACTTGCTGCGAGACCGATTCGAGGGCGCGTTCGCCACTCGGCTCAGGTCCATGCACACGGCGCTGGAGGCACTCGATGAGCAGGTCAGCGACGGCACCCTCAATGAACACCAATACCTGTTGCAGGCCAATGTCTTAAAGGTGTCGCTGGAAGAACAGGAGAGAGCGCTGATTGACGAACTGACCCAACGCGAGTGGCTGGCATTTACCGGCAGGGCGCCCGCGCAGCCTGAATGAGCGGCCCTTGGCGCCTGTTGTGGGCGACCAAGGGCTGGCGGCCATCAGCCCTTGAACACCTGAGGGTTGACCAAATCCCGCGGGCGTTCGCCCAGCAGCGCACTGCGCAGGTTGTCCAGGGCGCGGTTGGCCATGGCGTCGCGGGTTTCGTGGGTGGCCGAACCGATGTGGGGCAGGGTCACGGCGTTGCTGAGTGCGAACAGCGGCGAGTCGCTGAGCGGCTCCCGCTCGTACACATCGAGCCCCGCGCCGCGGATGCGGTTGTTCTGCAGGGCCTCGATCAGCGCCGGCTCATCCACCACCGGGCCGCGGGAGATATTGACCAGGATCGCACCGGGTTTCATCAGCGCCAGTTCGCGGTGGCTGATGAGGTGGCGGGTCTTGTCGCTCAACGGCACCACCAGGCAGACGAAATCCGCCTCGCCCAGCAACTGGTCGAGGCTACGGTACTGGGCGCCGAGTTCCTGTTCCAGCGCCGTCTTGCGGCTGTTGCCGCTGTAGATCACCGGCATGTTGAACCCCAGGCGCCCACGGCGGGCGATGGCGGCGCCGATGTTACCCATGCCCACGATGCCCAGGGTTTTGCCAAACACATCGGTGCCAAACAACGGCGCGCCGACGGTGGCTTGCCATTGCCCGGCCTTGGTCCAGGCATCGAGTTCCGGCACGCGGCGGGCGCTGCTCATCAGCAGGGCGAACGCCAGGTCGGCGGTGCTTTGGGTGAGCACATCGGGGGTGTTGGTGAGCATGATCCCGCGTTCATTGAGGTAGGCCAGGTCGTAGTTGTCGTAGCCCACCGAGACACTGGACACCACTTGCAATTGCTGGGCGTTTTCCAGTTGCGCACGGCCCAGTTTGCGCCCCACGCCGATCAAACCGTGGGCCTGGGGCAGGGCTTCGTTGAACTGCGCGTTGATGTCGCCCTGCTTGGGGTTGGGCACGATCACGTTGAAGTCCTGCTGCAAGCGTTCAACCATTTGCGGGGTGACGCGGCTGAAGGCAAGTACGGTCTTTTTCATCGAAGGAGTGCTCGTCTGACGGCGGAAAATAGCAAGCACGCTAACATTCCCGGTCGCGGTTAGGCGAGTGCCAGTTGTCCCGGCAGCGGCCGGCGAAGATTAATCCGCCGTTAATGCCTGTGCTGTTAATTGCCCCAGGTTTTAACCTGGGGCGCATGCGCGAACCTTCACGATCCGCGTGTAAACTGGCGGCCATTGAACCGCCGCCAATTTGGGAAAGGATTACGACAATGAGTGAAGAAACACTAAGGTTGGTACGCGAACGCCGCTATCTGGTGTTGCTGGGCATTATCTGCCTGGCACTGATCGGCGGCGCGCTCTATATGCAAGTGGTGCTGGGCGAGGCACCGTGCCCGCTGTGCATCCTGCAACGCTATGCGTTGCTGCTGATCGCGCTGTTTGCGTTTATCGGCGCCGCCATGCCGGGGCGCCGTAGCCTGACGGTCATGGAAGCGCTGGTGGTGTTGAGCGCCCTCGGCGGTGTGGCGGTGGCCGGGCATCACGTATACACCCAGTTCTACCCGGCGGTGAGTTGCGGTATCGATGTGCTGCAGCCGATTGTAGACAGCCTGCCGCTGGCGACGATCTTCCCCCTGGGCTTTCAGGTCGATGGCTTTTGCTCCACGCCTTACCCGCCGATTCTTGGCTTGTCCCTGGCGCAGTGGGCGTTGCTGGCGTTTGTATTGACGGCGGTGCTCGTGCCTTTGCTGATTACCCGTAATCGCAAACACTTGAACTCATAAACGCACTAACTATATAACGCCCCGGCTCTGGATAAGAGTTCGGGGCGTTTTGCTGTGTGGTGGATTTAACTGGATAAGTGAAAGTGGGTGATGACTCCTACATTCACTGTCGGCCATAGGGCGACTATTGTTTTTGCAACTTCTTCTATGCTGATGATTCAACTTACTGCAATAAGGAAATTGCATCATGTATCTCTCGCAAGAAGCCCGTGTATCTGTCACCAAAACCCTTTGGGAAGAAAAAGCCTTTAGCTATTTGATGGTTCTTTATCGTGCAGGCTCGGGGGAAATTACCCAGGCCCCTATTACCTTGGAGAACGGCGGCTTCAGGGTAAGCATCGATGAGTACCCAGATATTAACACCTGTTTGTTTAGCCACCTTGAAGATCTACTCCAAGTACTGGACGAATATGGCTTTATTCAGGTGCCCGGTGCTCTGGATCACATTCAGTACACCGGGCAAAAGTTACCCTCGACCCTGGATGAGCAATTGAGTGAACCGCATATGTTCTTACTGTGTCGGCGCTATGCGTTTCAACTTCAATATGAGTCGGACAGTTATGGCTATCACTCGGCACCTGTGTACTTCGATGGTCACAGTGTTTACGTCGAGCACATCCCCCAGCCTGAAATCTATCAAGTGCGCTTCAAGACGCTGGATGCGCTGCTGACAGCAATGAACCGTTATGGCGAAGCCAGCATCCTGGATTGGAGCTACAAGGTCGGTGTACGCCAGCCTGCCTTCGAGTAACCCCATCGGCGTTGTACGCAAAAGTACGTATCAGGGCGACGGTGGCACGCCGACGCCCTGGTATTTTTTCGTCTTGGTGAAAATTGCCATGACAACGCTCAAGAATCGTTGCTGCATACCTGCGACACGTTGTCACACTCGTTATGTGACAAATCATTTCAAAGTGTAGGGCTATTGCAACAATGCGCGGGCAGCCCGCACAGGTGTGGCCGGTTTTTTTTCGCCTTGCGCCGCTCGGGCACCAGGCAGTTCTAACAGGTTTTGCCGTGGCGCTATAGCCCTTTAAAAAAGGGGCATGGCGCGATCTGGTAGGCGATTTTGCGCACAGTGTAACTGTCTGAATCGGGCCCATTAAGCCTACATTTTTCGGGGTTTTTGTTGAGAATGAAATTCGATACGATTATGCGTCGGCGCAATAATCGTTAGAGATTGTTGCTGAATGCGATAAAAATTATTTCTAGATGAGACATGGTTTATAAAACCCGACGTATCTACAATCGCCCGCACTGAATTTGCGGCACTGCTCATCCCTGAGCACACGCATGCGGCCCAGGGGCATTTTTAGGCTTCATAGGGTTTGCAGGTGCCGGCGCCTTCCACATTTCCGCACCAAATGGAATTGGTCTTTAACCAGGCCTTTGACCACGAATTCGAATAAGAACACACCGCTAGCCCAGGATTTGTCGATCAGCGCGTAGCGCGCCGGGCAGGCCCTTATTCAACCGATGAAAAAATGCCAACCCTTGGCAGGGTGAAGTGTTGGCGATCAAAACCCAACTGCATTGCGCAAGCTGCTTTAGAGGTCGTGAGATGAGTAAAACCAGGTACCCCCGATTGTTAGGCTTTTTGCCTCTGCTGGGCATGTTATTGCTCAGCGGTTGCAACATGACCTTGCTCGACCCCAAGGGCCAGGTGGGCCTGGACGAGCGAAACCTGATTATCACCGCGACCCTGCTGATGCTGTTGGTGGTCGTGCCGGTGATCCTGATGACGTTCATCTTCGCCTGGAAATACCGTGCCTCGAACACCCAGGCCACCTACACGCCGAAGTGGAACCACTCCACCAAGATCGAGATCGCGGTCTGGACCGTGCCGATCCTGATTATCGTCGCCCTGGGTTACGTCACTTATAAGTCGACCCACGCCCTGGACCCGTACCGTCCGCTGGAATCGGACGTCAAGCCGATCACCATCGAAGTGGTCGCCATGGACTGGAAGTGGCTGTTCATCTACCCGGAACAAGGCATCGCCACGGTCAACAAGATCGTATTCCCGGCCCACACCCCGATCAATTTCCGGGTGACGTCCGACACCGTGATGAACTCGTTTTTCATCCCCGGGTTGGGCGGCCAGATCTACGCCATGGCGGGTATGCAGACCAAGCTGCACCTGATGGCCAACCAGAACGCCGAGCTGGACGGGATCTCCGCCAACTACAGCGGTGCGGGTTTCACCGGCATGAAGTTCAAAGCCATCGCCACCACCCAGGAAGAGTTCGACACCTGGGTCAGTGATGTCAAAAAGGCACCTAACCAGCTTGACCAAGCTGAATACGAAGCCCTTTCCAAGCCGAGCCAGAACAACCCAGTCGCGCTCTACGCCTCGTTCAAGCCCAACCTGTTCCAGACCATCATCGACAAGTATGAAGGCATGAAACCGGGCAAGCCGATGCACCACGACAAGCAAGACAAGCAAGACAAAGAAGTGGCCCACATGGAAGGGATGGACATGAGTTCGCATTCAGCTGCCGGGGCAGAGGAGTAATCGATGTTTGGTAAATTAAGTCTGGAAGCGATTCCGTTCCACGAGCCGATTGTCATGGTGACCATTGCCATGATCGCGCTCGGCGGTCTGGCGGTGTTCGCGGCAATCACCTACTTCAAGAAGTGGACCTACTTGTGGACCGAGTGGCTGACGTCCGTGGACCACAAGAAAATCGGCGTGATGTACATCATCGTCGCCATGATTATGCTGCTGCGCGGCTTTGCCGACGCCATCATGATGCGCACCCAGTTGGCCATGGCCACCGAGGGCTCGCCGGGCTACCTGCCGCCTGAGCACTACGACCAGATCTTCACCGCCCACGGCGTCATCATGATTATCTTCATGGCGATGCCGTTCTTCACCGGCCTGATGAACCTGGCAGTGCCGCTGCAGATTGGCGCCCGCGACGTGGCGTACCCGTTCCTCAACTCCCTGAGCTTCTGGCTGCTGGTCTCAGGCGTGGTGCTGGTGAACGTTTCCCTGGGTGTCGGCGAATTCGCCAAGACCGGTTGGGTTGCTTACCCGCCGCTGTCGGAAACCGGCTATAGCCCGGGCGTGGGTGTGGACTACTACATCTGGGCCCTACAGCTATCGGGGCTAGGGACGACGCTAACGGGGGTCAACTTCCTGGCCACCGTGCTGAAAATGCGTACCCCCGGCATGAAGCTGATGGACATGCCGATCTTCACCTGGACCTGCACCTGGGCCAACGTCCTGATCGTGGCTTCGTTCCCGATCCTGACCGCTACCCTGGCACTGCTGACCCTTGACCGTTACATGGATTTCCACATTTTCACCAATGAACTGGGTGGAAATCCGATGATGTACGTCAACCTGTTTTGGGCCTGGGGCCACCCCGAGGTGTACATCCTGATCCTGCCGGCGTTCGGCATTTTCTCCGAAGTCATCTCTACCTTCTCCGGCAAGAAACTGTTCGGCCACCACTCGATGATCTACGCCAGCGGCGCGATCTCGATCCTGGGTTTCATGGTCTGGCTGCACCACTTCTTCACCATGGGTTCGGGGGCCAACGTCAACGCCTTCTTCGGCCTGGCGACCATGCTGATTTCCATTCCCACGGGGGTGAAGCTGTTCAACTGGCTGTTCACCATTTACCAAGGCCGGCTGCGCTTCACCAGCCAGGTGCTGTGGACCCTGGGCTTCATGGTGACCTTCGCCATCGGCGGCATGACTGGCGTACTGCTGGCCATCCCCGGCGCGGACTTCGTACTGCACAACAGCCTGTTCGTGATCGCGCACTTCCATAACGTGATTATCGGCGGCGCGGTATTCGGCTACATCGCAGGCTTTAGCTTCTACTTCCCCAAAGCGTTCGGCTTCAAGCTGCACGAAGGCTGGGGCAAGGCCGCGTTCTGGTTCTGGATCTCGGGCTTCTTCGTCGCGTTCATGCCGCTCTATGCGCTGGGCTTCATGGGCATGACCCGTCGCCTGAACGCCACCACCAACCCGGAGTGGGTGCCGTACCTGTACGTGGCCATGTTCGGCGCCGTGATGATCGCCGTCGGCATCGCCTGCCAGTTGATCCAGCTCTACGTCAGCGTGCGTGACCGCAAGCAGAACCTGTGCGAAGCGGGCGACCCGTGGAATGCCCATACCCTGGAATGGTCCACCTCCTCGCCACCGCCGTTCTACAACTTCGCCGTACTGCCCAAGGCTGATGGCGTCGATCCGTTTACCGAAGCCAAGGAAAACGGCACCGCTTACCAGGCCCCGGCCCGCTACGAGCCGATCCACATGCCGAGCAACACCGCCACGGGCGTGGTGATGGGCGGCCTGTTGACGGTGTTCGGTTTCGCCATGGTCTGGCACATCTGGTGGCTGGCCATCGTTGGCCTGGTCGGCACCGTGGTGTATTTCGCCATCCATGCCGCCCGCGACGACCAGGGCTACATGGTGCCGGTGGAAACGATCGAACGGATCGAAGCCGAGCAGCGCAAGCGTCTGGTAGCGGCCAAGGCCATCCCGGCTAGCCGTGTTGAAACCTCGTTGGAACAGGCTTAAACCATGTCGAACTTAGTGACCAATGTTGGACACGCCCATGGCACGGACCATGGGCACGATGACCACCACCACGACTCGGGCGAGATGACCATTTTCGGTTTCTGGCTCTACCTGATGACCGACTGCATTCTGTTTGCGTCGATCTTCGCGGTGTACGCGGTGTTGGTGAACAACGTCGCCGGTGGCCCGTCGGGCCACGACATCTTCGAGCTGCCGTACGTGCTGGGTGAAACCGCGCTGCTGCTGTTCAGCTCGATCACCTACGGCTTCGCCATGCTGGCGCTGTTCAAGGGCAAGAAAACCCAGGTGTTGGGCTGGTTGGCCATGACCTTCCTCCTGGGCGCGGGCTTTATCGCCATGGAGATCAACGAATTCCACCTGCTGATCGCCGAAGGCTTCGGCCCTAGCCGTTCGGGCTTCCTGTCCGGGTTCTTCACCCTGGTCGGCACCCACGGCCTGCACGTGACCAGCGGCCTGATCTGGATGGCGATCATGATGTACCAGGTGCAGAAAAACGGCCTGACCGCGACCAACAAGACCCGCCTGAGCTGCCTGAGCCTGTTCTGGCACTTCCTGGACGTGGTGTGGATCTGCGTCTTCACCGTTGTTTACCTGATGGGGACTCTGTAATGGCTAATGCCCACTCCCACGACAGCCACGACGCCGGCCACGGCAGCGTCAAGTCCTACGCCATCGGCTTCATCCTGTCGGTGATCCTGACCGTCATTCCCTTTGGCCTGGTGATGTACCCCTCGCTGCCCAAAGCCATGACCCTGTGGATCATCCTGGCGTTCGCGGTCATTCAAGTGCTGGTACACCTGGTGTACTTCCTGCACCTGGATCGCTCCCAGGCCCAGCGCAACAACGTGATTGCGTTTGTCTTCGCGGCGCTGGTGATCGTCCTGCTGGTTGGCCTCTCGTTGTGGATCATGTTCAGCATCCACACCGTGATGATGGCGCACTGAGGAAAATCCGGATGTCCTTAAAGCACTTTATCCAAATCACCAAGCCGGGGATCATTTTCGGTAACGTGCTTTCTGTGGCAGGCGGGTTCTTCCTGGCCTCCAAAGGGCATGTCGATCTGGCCATCTTCCTGGCCGCCATGATCGGCACTTCCCTGGTGGTTGCCTCCGGTTGCGTGTTCAACAACTGCATCGACCGCGACATCGACCTGAAGATGGAGCGCACCAAGAACCGCGCGCTGGTCCAGGGCCTCATCTCCCTGAAACTGGCGCTGATCTACGCGACCGTCCTCGGCGTCGCCGGCGTGGCGCTGCTGTACTGGGTGGCCAATCCGTTGGCGGCGTTGTTCGCCGTTATCGGCTTTGTCATCTACGTCGGCTTCTACAGCCTGTACCTCAAGCGCAAGTCGGTGCACGGCACGCTGGTGGGCAGCCTGTCGGGGGCGATGCCGCCGGTGATCGGTTACGTCGCGGTCAGCAACAGCTTCGACATGGCGGCCCTGACCCTGCTGGTGATGTTCAGCCTGTGGCAGATGCCGCACTCGTACGCCATCGCGATCTTCCGCTTCAACGACTACCTGGCGGCATCCATCCCGGTGCTGCCGGTCAAGCGCGGCATACGCGTGGCCAAAAAACACATCCTGCTCTACATCCTGGCCTTCCTCGTGGCGACCTTGATGCTGACCTTCAGTGGTTACGCGGGCATGAGTTACCTGGCCGTCGCGGCCGCCATGGGCATGTACTGGCTGTACATGGCCTGGAGCGGCTACAAAGCGGTGGACGACAGCGTCTGGGCCCGCAAGCTGTTCGTGTTCTCCATCTTCACCATCACTGCCCTGAGCGTGATGATGTCCCTGGACTTCCAGGTGCCCCACGAGTTGCTGCTGACTTACGCACCTTGAACTGACAGCGCTGTGTAAAAAGCCCCGCCTTCGAGAGAAGCGCGGGGTTTTTTTATTGTTTTTTTCGCTGCGGTACATATCTACAGCATCCGCTTGGTTTGATCGGTCGATAGTCACCCCACGCCTCCACGGACGAGGCGCAGGAAGATTCATTCATTAATGCAAGGAAGCAATCATGCAAGACCTGATGGAAACCGAAACCCTGCTGAACACCGTTATCGGCCAGCCTTACTCCGAACCCCTGCGCGCTCAACTCGAAGCGCGCACTGGCCGCCCGGTGCGGCCAGTGGGGGCGGGGTTCTATAACCCGCACGATCTGGGCCCGCACCGCATTCGTCTGAATTTGCGTGAAGACCGCATGATCGAGTCCTACAGCTTTGGGGAATAAATACAGCGCTATTTAGCGACTGCCCAAGGCTGTTATGTGGGCCTTGTTCCTGAACCTGGCGTTTAAAGTAAACCGCCAGGTTCAGGCACAAAAAGGAGCACCAGCCATACAACAAAAAACCTCTATAACCCGCCCAGACATGTGGCGAGTGTCTTTGAAAGTTTTATTTTTATTGTTTGGAGCAGGTTTTACCCTCGCCAGGAAGTGGCAGTCTAAGCGCTATAAGAAAGATTACCGAGTACACCCTCGGCCAAGGAACTGACAGGGCCTTCAGCCACCCCACACCGCTGAAGGCCCTTTTTCTCGGGTGCGAATCAGGCCTGGGCGATGCTGTAGCCGTCGAATGCGGTTTGCTGTTGCAGGGCGGTGATGATGCTTTTGCGGGTCAGGGGGTGTTCGGCGCCTGAGTTATCCACAAAGGTTTCGCTTTGCAGCTCTGCTTCGTCGCCTTCGCCGACGAAGGTGAAGCCGAGGAACTCCAGGGCTTGGCGGTCGAGGTTGAGTTTGGCGCGCGGGTTGCGCAGGGGCAGGGTGACGCTGATGCCGTCCTTGCTGATGCTGAACACTTCGGCTTCTTTCTTGGCGCGGGCGGTTTTGCTCTTGCCGGCGCTGGGGTTGCTGATGGCCTGGTGGGTTTGGTTCAGCACTTTGAGGGCCAGGCCGTAGACGATTTCCTGGAACGCCGGGTCGTCCTTGTAGGTGGACAGAATGCGGCTGATGGGGAATTGGCTGCTGAGGTTTTCCAGGGCGGCGATGTCGGCGGCTTCGGCGTCCTTGAGTTGTTTGAGTTCGCCCATCAGTTCGTAGGCCTTGTCGTCGTCGAAGCTATCGTGGGCCTGGCGGATGGCCGCGCGCAGTTGGCGGATCTGTTCGCTTTCCTTGGTGGACTGGAAGGCGTCGAGCACCATTTCGCTGATGTTTTTCGCCTGGGGCACGTGCTGCGAAAGGTGGATGGCATTTTCGTATTCCACCCGGGACGACGGGGTGGCTACGGCTTCGGCGGTACGGGTATCAGGCATTGAAAAATTCACTACTTCATTAAACAAGGGGATGAGGCGGCGGGCATTCTCATGGTGCCCAGGCGATGGCGTCAAGGCGGGCTGCCCACCAACTCCCTGACGATAGCGATAAACCCATCTACCACTTTGCTGCGCCCCTGTCGGCGGGTGTGCAGCAGCAGGCTGGCGCGGGCCTGGCGGTTTTCGACGGGGCGGTAGGTGACGCCGGCCAGGGCCAGGGCGGCGGTGCAGCGCGGCACCAGGGCCACGCCTTGGCCGGCGGCGACGAGGGCGATGATCGAGGTGATCTGGCGCCCCGATGCGCCGGGCACCAGGCGCACCCCGGCGTCGTGGTAGAGGCGGTCCTGGATCTGGTTGAGGCCCGAGCCGTAGTCATCCGGGAAGCGGATCAACGGCCGCTCGCTCAACTGCGCCAGGCTCACTTCGGCCAGGGCCGCCAACGGGTCGGCGCTGGGGATTGCGGCAATCAGCTCTTCGTCGGCCAAGGCCAGGGTGTCGAGCCCGTCGTGCCCGCTGCCGGGGTGCAAACGGCTGAAACCGATGTCGATGCGGCCGTCGATAATCTGCGGCCATTGGCTGGCCGAAGCGCCTTCGATCAGGCTCAACTCGACCTCAGGGAAGCGCTGTCCAAACACCCGGATCGCCTCGCTGAACAGGCTCGACAAGGCAATCGAACTGGCAAAACCCAGGGTCAGTTGCCCGGCGCAACCGCTGGCCAGTTTGCCGGCGATGGCCTGGGCCAACTCCATTTGCTCCAGCACGGCGCGGGCGTAGGGCAAAAAGGCCTGGCCTTCGCTGGTCAGGCTCACCGCGCGGCTGCTGCGTTGGAACAGGCGAAACCCCAGCTCGGCCTCCAGGGCGGAAATCTGCCGGGTCAGCGGCGGCTGGGCCAGGTGCAGGCGCAGGGCGGCGCGGCCGAAATGCAGCTCTTGGGCAACCATCAAAAAGTAACGCAGGCGACGTAGATCGAGCATGTGCGGCCTTAGGTATCGATCGGTGGGAATTCGGTATTGGCCCGGCCAAGGCCCGGCACTCTATAACGGATGCCTGTGGTCCGACGAGTGAGATGATGAACCGCTTTCTACCCGCGCCGCGCATCGCCCTGTTTCTGTGTGGCTGTGCGGCGTTTCTCAATTTGTACGCCACCCAGGGCATCCTCCCGGTGTTTGCCGCGCAGTTCGCGCTGAGCCCCCGCGAGGCCAGTTGGAGCATCGGCGTGACCACCCTGGCGGTGGCGTTGATGGCGCCTTTTGTCAGCCGCTTGACCGGGGTGTTCGAGCGGCGCCGGGTGATGGTGTTTTGCGCACTGCTGCTGGCCGAGCCGGCCTTGCTGATTGCTCAGGCCCAGGGCTTTGCCGAGTTGCTGTTGTGGCGTTTTGCCCAGGGCCTGCTGATTCCCGTGTTGTTTGCCACCAGCGTGGCCTACATCGGCGAGCGCTGGCGCGGTGCCACGGTGACTGAAGTCACCAGCCTGTACGTGGCTGGCACCGTGCTGGGCGGGTTCGGCGGGCGGTTCGTCACAGGGCTGGTGACCGAGTGGCTGGGCTGGCGCGAAGCCTTTGTGGTGCTGGCCGCGCTGACGCTGTTGATTGGCCTGGGCATTCACATGCTGCTACCGGCCGGCTCGCCCGGGGTGGCCGCCGCGGCCACGGGGCGTGGGCTGGCCGCACGGGAGCTGCGCAGCAGGCCGTTGTTGGCGGCTTATGGGGTGGGCTTTTGCGTGTTGTTTTCCCAGGTGGCGATGTTCACCTACGCCGGCTTGCATTTGGGGCAGGCGCCGTATTCCTTGGGGCCGGCGGCGCTGGGCACGATCTACCTGGTGTTTTTGCTGGCGCTGGTGGTAGTCCCGGTGGCGGGGCGCCTGGGCAAGTCCTGGCCTCAGGTGCGCTTGCTCGGCGTGGCGTGCGGGTTGGGGGTCGCCGGTTCCCTGCTGACCTTGCTGGCGCCGTTGCCCTTGATGGTGGCGGGGCTGGCGTTGAGTTCCACTGGGGTGTTCCTCGCCCAAGCGGCGGCGAACGCCTTCACCACCGCCACCGCCCGGCACAACAAGGCCGGTGCGGTGGGTTGGTATTTGAGTGCGTACTACCTGGGCGGCAGCCTGGGCGCGGTGTTGCCCGCGCTGCTGTGGCAGCGCTGGGGTTGGCCGGGGTGCGTGGCGCTGATAATGGCATTCCAGTTGGGCGCCTTGCTGCTGGCCCGTTGGGGCTGGCGGCCGGTCAACGGGGGCGGCGGACCTCCAGGATCTGGGTAAAGGTGCCGTCGCCATTGGGCTGGGAACTCATCTGCCCATAGAAGCCCCGGTACTTGCCCGTGGCACCGATCACCGCCACCACCGATTTGCCTTGCTCCGCTTCCTGGCCGGCCACCACAAAGGCGCCGTCCTTGAGGGTCAGGGTCCATTGGCATTGGCTGTACACGCCAGGCTGGGTGGCCAGGCAATAACCGCTGTTGGTGCCGATGTCCTGGCGTTGCTCGTTCATCAGGGGTTGGTCAAACACAAACAGGTCGCCCTGGGATGGGCCGGGCGGCGCCAGGTCGACCGGGCCTTTGGTGCCGCGGTTGCCGTCGGCGAGGGTGGTCAGGCGCAGGGTTTCGCGCTCGGCGGCGAGGGTGGGCAGGCTGGCCACAGCCAGCAGGGAAACGAGGATGCAGTGACGGATATTCATTGGCGCGCTCCATGGGCCAGGGGTGGAGTGGTGGAGCCTAGCCCAGGCTCGGCGTATTCATACAGCCGTGAAAGGGGCGTGATATGTCAGTTTTATTCCCCTGGCCTGATTCATATCAAAAGGCCGCTATGCAAAAACCTATACAACGATGGTGGGGCGCACACCGCCCCGACCGTATGCCTGACAAGCCAATAAAAATGATTGCAGATCCGCTGAGGGGACCACCCCAGGCGGATTGATAAAGGAATAGTGCGATGGCTTTTTCTCTCTCCCGCCTGGCGATGCTTGGCGCGACCTTGTTGTTATTGAACCCCCTCCTGGCCAGTGAGCCCGCCCCGGCAACCGAGCCTGCCAGCCAAACCCTGGAACCGACCCTGGAAGACGCCGACTCGATCATCGAGCGCGGCAAATACGTGGCCCAACTGGGCGACTGCATCGCCTGCCACACCGACAAAAAAGGCGCCGAGATGGCCGGTGGCCTGGAACTGAAAACCCCCATGGGGACCATCTACTCCAGCAACATCACCCCCGACCAGGACACCGGCATCGGCCGCTACACCTTTGAGCAATTCGACCGTGCCATGCGCGAAGGCGTCTCGCCAGCGGGCTACAACCTTTACCCGGCCATGCCCTATCCGTCCTACGCGAAGATGAGCGACGACGATATGCGCGCCCTCTACGTCTACCTGCTGCAAGGCGTGGAACCGGTGAACAAGGCCAACAAGGAAGCGGACATGAGCTTCCCGTTCAACCAGCGCTGGGGCCTGGCGTTGTGGAACTTCATGTTTGTCGACAACCAGCCTTTCGTTCCGGACCCAACCAAGGACGAGGTGTGGAACCGTGGTGCTTACCTGGTGCAGGGCCTGGGCCACTGCGGCTCGTGCCACACCCCGCGCGGCCTCGCGTTCCAGGAAAAAGCCATGAGCGACGCCGGCAGCAGCGGCAAGCACTACCTGGCCGGCGAGACCGTGGAACACTGGCGGGCCTTGAGCCTGCGTGGCCTGTGGACCGTGGAAGACACCGTGCAGTTGCTCAAGACCGGGCAAAACCGCTTTGCCACCGTCTCGGGCAACATGGCCGATGTGATCCAGCACAGTTCCCAGCACTTCACCGACGCCGACCTCACCGCCGTGGCCACCTACCTCAAGGCGCTGCCACCGGGCAAAGACGACCTGCCGATGCCGAGCGTGCCGCTGCAACCGGCCAAGTCCCCGGACAACCAGTTCACCAGCCGTGGCGGCCTGGCCTATACGCAGTTCTGCGGTGACTGCCACCGCCCCGACGGCGGCGGCGTGAAAGCCATGTTCCCGGCCCTGGCCGGCAACCCGAGCATTTCCTCGGCCAACCCCACCTCGCTGTTGCACATCACCCTCACCGGGTGGCAGACCGCCGAGACTGTGGCCCACCCACGGGTCTACACCATGCCCGGGTTCGCGCGCCTGTCGGACCAGGAAATCGCCGAAATCCTCAGCTTCGTGCGCAGCAGTTGGGGCAACACCGGCTCGGCCATCAGCGCCGCCCAGGTGAAGAAGATGCGCGCCAACCTCAACCCGAAGAACACCGACTCCTCGGCCTTCGAGACCCCGCGCCTGGCCGACCTGCTCTCGGCGCCCAACGCCGAGCAAGTGGTACGCGGCATGCGCTTGCACCTGCAAACCAAGGAACTGCTGCCGGACAACGTCGGCAACTCCTTGAACTGCACCAGTTGCCACCTCAACGCCGGCACCGTGGCCGATGGCTCGCCGTTTGTCGGCGTGTCGGCGTTCTTCCCGAGCTACGCGCCGCGCGCCGGCAAGGAAGTGACCTTGGAAGAACGCATCAACGGCTGCTTCCGCCGCTCCATGCACGGCAAGCCGCTGCCGGTGCAATCGGCCGACATGCAGGCGATGGTCGCCTACTTCGACTGGATGAAGCGCGAGACCAAACCCGAAGACAAAGTCGCCGGGCGCGGCGTGGGTAAGATCGACCCCAACATCAAGCCCGACCCGCAAAACGGCAAGGTGGTGTACGCCAAGCAATGCGCGGTGTGCCACGGCGACGACGGCCAAGGCCTCAAACGCGAAGACGGCACCCTCATCTACCCACCGCTGTGGGGCGACGAGTCGTTCAATATCGGCGCCGGCATGGCCCGCACCTACACGGCTGCGGCCTTCGTCAAACGCAACATGCCCATTGGCTTCCACGAAAAATTCCCGTTGGGCCAGGGCGGCTTGTCGGACCAGGAAGCGGTAGACGTGGCCGAGTACTTCTCCCACCAACCGCGCCCGGACTTCCCGGACAAGGTCAAGGATTGGCCTAAGGGCGGCAAACCGGTGGATGCGCGGTACTAAGGCCGCACAAAGCGCTACGGCCCATGTGAATGGGTAATGCCGCTGTGAATAACGAGGAGGCCCAAGGCCTCCTCGTTTTTTTCGGGTCAACCGTACTTGATCGTGTTCTTGGACTCGTCAGGCTCTGGTTGGTTTGATCTGTAGCTATTAGCGCGGACGTTCCATAACCCTATCTCCAAGGGGTACTGCGTCGCCAGCCAGATCTTGACGGACGTTATCATGGCCGCGTTATGCACATGTTTATTGCACTCCCAATACACCTTTACTTCTTTGCCGGTGCCCATGTTTTCAAACTTTTCCACACAATACTTACCCATGGCTTTGTCTCGTTGGTGAGTTCGTAAAGTTGATTAAGCGAGGGCGCCATAGGCGCCCTGCGCGATAGCGTCATGGTTTGTACAGCACAGCACTTTCATCACCGCTTTGCAGATGGGTTCGCCGGGAACCTTCTTTCTTCCACACGCCGCCATATTGCGCGTTGAGCCAGTTGGCGATGGTCACTTCAGGGGAGCCGGCAAACTTGAGTTTGTCGTTCCAGTAAACCTGCTGCACTACTTGGGTGGCTTGGTTGGTGAACTTTTGCTGGTTATAGGTAGGCATGATCTTGCCCCTCGCTTATTGAGTTTAAAGTTGCACTTATTTACTTGCAGCCGCGCCTCAACGTTCATCTGTGATATTCATCGCAGCCCTCCTTGCTTATCGGTGGATGGAATCGTGGTTGGCCGCGCCGGTTGGCTGACGACGCCCAGCAGCACGGGCACGTTGGAGTCCTGGGCGTCGAAGTGGATGTCCACTTGCCCGCTGCTGCCGCTGGCGTCGGGTGGCAGTTGCACGGTGGTGCTGGCCTGGACGCTGAAGGGGCCGATGCGGGTGACGGTGTCGGCCAGTTGTTCGGCTTGGGCCGGGTTGCTGGCGCGCAGGGTCAGTTGCGGGCCAAGGCCCACCAAGGCATGGCTGGGCAACAGGCCGAGGGCACCGTTGGCGCTGAAAAAATCGGGGGCGTCGCTCGGCGCGCTGTAGTGGCTGGCGTCGAGGAACGCAGGGCTGAACCACCCGCCGGGGGTGAGGGCGAAGCTGCCGAATTGCGCCAGGGCCATGCTCAGGCTCACCGAGGTGCCCGCTGTGCTCGCGTTGCTTGCCAAGCCGCGTAGCGCCGGTTGCGCTGGGGTGGCGATGCTCAGGCCAATGAATGCGGGCCAGCCGCCCGGTGGTTGGGCGCGCAGGTTGCCGCTGGCAATCGGCGCCAGCGGCACGGTGGCGCCGGTCAGCAGCACGCGGGCCGGGCTGGCGCGCAGCAGCGGTGGGGCGTTCCAGGTTTTCCACGCCTGGGCCCATTGCGCCAGGCTGAACGTGGGGCAGCGGGCGGTGCCGGTGGCGATGCTGACTGGCATGTTCAGCGAGGTGGGGTCTTGCTGTGACGCCAGCCAGCAGAGGTTGAGGGCGCCGACAACCTGCGGCGCGGTGCTGGCCAGGCTTTGGGTCAAGTCTTGATGGGCTTGCGCCAGGGCGCTGGCAGGTGAGGGCGTTCTGGCGGCCCGTAGTGTGGCGGACGGCGGGTTGCGCAAGGCCATCAGCAATTGCCGATAGCGCTGGAAATCGGGGGCCGCGGGTGGCAGTGCGGCGGGCCGGTTGCTCAGTGGCGTGGTAGCGGCAGGTGCAGGTGCGGCCTGCAGCAGGTAGCTGAGGTAAAGCCAGTAGGCGCCGAACCAGTCGCCGTGGGGCGAGTAGCTGCCGGTAGGGGCGGGGAGGGCGTTGCCCAGTTGGTAGATGCTCCAGTTGCAGCGGCCGATGTCGGCGCTGCCCAAGTCACTGAAGGTGTTGATGCCGGCCAGCGACAGCACTGAGGTGCTCGCCACGTCGGCCCAACCGGCCAGCGTCTGCCCATACAACTGCCATATCGAAGGGTCGTTTGCCACGGTCCGTACTCCCTGTGCGGTGGCCTGGAGCGGTTCGCCCCCCGCGTGTGCGAGAGGCGAATCGGGGGAGGGCTTACTCGTCGTCGCCGCCGGTATCCTGGCTACCGCCGAGCCGCTGGCTGACTACACCCAGCAGCACCGGCAGGGTGCTCTTGACCGGGCCGATGGTGACCGAGGCAGTGGCATCGTCGTAGTGGATGTCCTGCTTGGTGCCGTTGGCCGAGCCTGAGAGTTTGCCGAGGCGGAACGGGCCGATACCGATGGAGGTGGTGGCCTGGGCCTGCCAGGTGCTCTTGACGTTGCTGTAGTCGCTGGCGCTCATTTTCAGGGTCACGGTGGGCTCGAACCCGACCACCACCTGGGTGGCCAGGCCCGACAGCGCGCCGTCATCGCCGAAGAAGTCCGGTGCGCCAGGCTTGAGCTTGGTGGTGTTCAATGCCACCAGGGCACTGTTCCACCAGGCGCCGGGAGCAATCGGAAAGCTGCCGAAACCGGTGAAATCCACGGTCAGCGAGAAGTCGCTGCTGCTGGTGTTGATGCTGGTTTTGCCGCCGCTGGTGGAGCCGCCCAGGGAGAAGTTGAAGAAGTCGCCGAAGAGCGTCGCCTTGGCCGAAGCGCTCCAGCCGGATTTGTCCAGGCTGTAGTCCTCGGTGCTGGAGGTGATGCTGATGGAGGCGCCGGCATCGTTCTGGCCCGCGACACTGGCGGCTTGCCACTCAGGGTATTTGCTACCGAAAGCTTGCAGGCTATAGGCGGGCAAGAACGAAGAAACCAGGGCGGAGGGGGCCGCAGGCGTGTCGCCGCCAATCACCACGGGCTGGCTGCCGGGCGGGGAGACGCTGCCGGAGGTCACCGCCATGTTGAATTTGTTCTGGGTCAGTACGTTCTGGGCGTAGTTGTACCCCACGTTGGTGCGTGCGTTTTGCAGCGAGGCGTAGTTGGGGCCGTAGACCTGAATCATCAACTGTTCGTAGGCACCGGAGGCACCTATCAAGTCGTTGTTGGCGGTCAGGTAGCTGGGGTAGTTGGTCGGCAGCCAGTCCTTGAACGCAGGCAGATCGGGCATGACCCCTTTGGCAGCGTTATAGGCGGTAATGGCCTGCATCAGGATGGCGTTGAAGGCCTTTTGCGCATTGTTGAGCTTGGTGGTCGCGAGGTTGACCTGGCTGTCCAGGTTGGGGTTGACCTTGGCGCCCGGATCGATCCAATCCAGAAACGCAGCGTAGGCCGACACCAGGCTGCTACCGGCCGAATAAGACGGGCTGTTGGCCGGCACCACATCGCCCAGGCCATGGATGTAGTAGTTCTGGATGGTGGGGTCGGCGTTGCCCAGGTCCACGTTCAGGGTGGTGGAGCCGGCGCTGAAGCGCTGCCCCTCGCCCAGGCCGGCCGGCAGTGCTGCTGCCTGAACCGCGCCCAGCCATTTTGCCCACAGGTCTTGCGTGTCTACGTCAGCCATTTTGTAGTGCTCCAGATCGGATGGAAGAACCGAGCATCGCGGCACCCGCCGCGACCTCCGAAGGCGATTGCTCGCCTGGAACCTATGCTGGGTTTTTCCCGCAGCGCTGACAGCGTGGGCAATGCTGATTCGGCGCCGCCAAAAGCCTGATTCGCGCCTCGGTACAAATGCCCAGGGCTGTACGCCTCACAGCCAGCCCTCGCGCAGGGCAAAACGCGTCAGTTGGGCGATGCCCTTGATTTCAAGCTTGCTCATGATGTGTTCGCGGTGGGTGCTCACGGTTTTGCTGCTGATGTGCATGCGTTCGGCAATCGCGCGGGTGGTGAGGCCTTCGACCAGCAATTGGAGGATTTGCCGCTCCCGGGGGCTGAGGTTGGCCCCGGGTGCGGCACCTTGCTGGGCCTTGGCCAAGCGCTGGCTGAGGACCATTTCAGTGGCAATCTCCGGCGACAGGTAGGCGCGGCCCTGGGCCACGGTGCGCACGGCTTTGACCAGTTCTTCGACAGCGCAATCCTTGAGCAGGTAGCCCAGGGCGCCGGCGTCCAACGCGGCGCTGATACGCCACTGTTCGCGGTGGGCCGAGACGCACAAAAAACGCAGCCCGGGGTGGCGTTGGTGGGCGCGCAGAAGGGTGTCGATGCCGTTGAGCAGGGGCATTTCCAGGTCGAGGATGACCAGGCCGGGCTGGGCCTGGGCCAGCAGCGCCAGGGCTTCCAGGCCATTGGCGGCCAGGCCCGTGACCTGCATGTCAGGCTCGCGGCCCAGCAGCACGGCCAGGCCTTGGCGAAACAGCCGATGGTCGTCCACCAGCAGGATGTCGAGGGGGGCGTCAGGCATCAGGCACCTCCCGGGCGGTCAGGAGGGTTAAGCGTTTTTTATGCGGGATGCAGAGGGGTTGCCGTGACATTCCTTGTCTCCGTGTTGGGGAGCGGGGGGGCTCGTGCAAACTGCCCGAGGGTTTTGCCCGACCATCATTGGAGGTCGCCCGTGGCAGCGGCAATACCACCGATGGCGTAGGAGGAATTTCAGTTTGTTGCGGGATAGATCCATTTTTGTTGTAGGCAATAGAGAACAAGCTGCCCGATGCTGCTGATGGCCAGTTTGCGGTAGAGGTTCTCGCGGTGTTTGCGCACGGTGAGGTCGCTGATGCCGAGCAACTGGCCGATTTCCTTGCTGGTCAGGCCTTGGCAGATGTGCAGGGCGACTTCCCGCTCGCGGCGCGAAAGCCCTGGGTGACGCGGGCTTGGGGTGACGGCCTCAGCCACACGCTCGACGAAAATCCCGTTCTACGGCGAGGGCGTTGAGTTGGGCGACATGGTGCAGGCCGTACTTGGCCATGATGTTGCTGCGGTGTTTGCGCGCGGTCAGGGGGCTGATGTGCAGATGCCGGGCAATCGCCCGGCAATCGAGCCCCTGGCCGATTAGCCGCAGGACTTCCATCTCCCTGGGTGTCAGCGGCGCCGTGGGCGGGCGGGTCAATCCGAGATCATGTTTTTGCCCGCCGCCTTGGAGCGATACAACGCCTGGTCGGCGCGGCCCACCAGGTCGGCCTGCTGTTCACCTTCGCGGCGCTCGACCACGCCGAAACTCAAGGTCACTTTGAAATCCCCCATGGCGGGCAAGGCCAGCAAGGCGTGGCGGATGGTCTGCGCCATGGCCATCGCCGCGTCCAAGCCCGTGCCGGGCAAAACCACCATGAACTCATCGCCGCCCCAGCGCGCCAGCAGATCGGTGTCGCGCACGCAGCCCTGGATGCTTTGCACCACGCGGATCAGCGCCGCGTCGCCGAGGGCATGGCCGTGTTGGTCGTTGATCGGTTTGAAGTCGTCCACGTCCATGGTTATCAGGGCCAGCGGCTGGCGAAAACGCTGGGCGCGCTCGCATTCCTGCTGCAGGACTTTTTCCAGGCGATAGCGGTTGGCGATTGAAGTCAGGGCGTCGCTTTCGGCCAATCGGCGGTTCTGTTCCAGCTGCGCCTGCAACTGCTGGTTGACCTGCGACAGCTCACGGGTGCGCTCCTCGACCAGGGTTTCCAGGGATTGATTGCGCAGCTCCAGTTGGGCGAGTTGGCGTTTGCGGTCTTCGATATTGCGGTGCGCGCCGATCATGCGCGCCACTGAACCATCGGCGTTGCGCGCCACCACATGGCCGCGGTCTTCGATCCAGAGGTAATCACCCTCGCGGGTGCGGCAGCGGTACTCGATGCGATAACGCGGGGTGCGCTGGTGCAGGTAATCGTCGAAATGGGCCATGACGCGGGGGTAGTCGTCTGGGTGGATCACGCTTTCCCAGGTCAGCACCGTGTTTTCTAGGGCGTGGGGCGCGTAGCCGAGCATCTCGTACCACCCGGGGTTGCGGTACACGTAGCCGGTGTTGGCGTTCCAATCCCAGATCCCGTCACTGACCAGGTCCATCAGGGTATGCAACGTGGTCTGGTCCAATTCTTCGGGCCGGCCCGGGGCCGGTCCGGTGGAGGGTGCATTGCCCATTTTCGCTCTCCATGCCGGCCGGCCGTGAAATGGCCGGCTCCTATAGCCCCACAGGATAGTTCAAAACTTTCGTCGGTCCGTGGCGCTATAAACCCGGCCCGGCGGCGGGTCAGGGCACCAGCTTGCGGCGCTCGATAGGCACCGACAGCACGATGCTGGTGCGGGTTTCGCCGTAGGCATTGATCTTGGCGATGATCTCTTCGATGTCGGCCATCGACTTGGCGTAGATGCGGATCAGGTAGGAATCGTTACCGGTGACATGCAGGCACTCGACCACCTCGGGGATGTCGTTGAGGGTGGCGATCAGTTTGGCTTTGGCGGGCTTGAAAGTGGTCATGCCCACCACGGCGGAAATGCCAAAGCCCAGTTTGGTGGGGTCGACCTGGGCGCTGTAGCCCTTGATGACGCCCGCGTCTTCAAGCTTGCGCAAGCGGTCGGTGGTGGCGGGGATGGAAAGGCCGGCGTGTTTGGACAGCTCGGTGATGGAAATACGCCCGGACTCTTGCACCATGGTGAGGATTTTTATGTCTATACGGTCCATGTAAGGTTCTCCCGAAAAAACTATAGTTTTTAATGAAAATAGCCGATTTTTCGTTAAAAAATAATGCAGCAAAATAAAATCAAGTGCTAGTCTATTTTTAGTCCGGGCAAAAAAAATAGAAGTCAAACCGGCTATCCCATAGTTTAAACACTCTTGCGTTGCACGCTGCTTAATTTATTATTCTCCGCCAAGGATGGTGCTTGTATGGAATATGATAAATCGTCACGCAAAAAAAATACCTATCCGCTGTTTTCCGACTATATAAGGCTGCAAGTTCATAGCTTGCGACATTTCAAGACTGACCAGTTTTTGATGTATCTGGCCGGTGTGGCTATTTTCTCGCTGGGCGCGAAGTTATTTATTGTCAGTCAGTTGGGTACTGACCCGTTGGATGTTCTGATTATCTCTATCGACCAACTTGTCAAACTCGGCATGGGCGCCTGTTCGGCCTTGGTGTCATTGTTTTTCCTGACGTGGTGGATGCTCTGGAACAGGAAGTACCCGCCCATCAGCCCCTTCATCACCACCACCCTGACGGGCCTGTTGATCGACCTGTGGTCGTTCCTGGGACTGGGGGAATACCTTACGGTGCGCATGAGTGAATACGCGATGCTGGCGGTGGGGCTGGTGTTATGTGCCTATGCGTCGGCGCTGATAATCATGAGCGGTATCGGTATACGCATCATGGACCTGGTGGTGTTGACCATGGTCGCTAAATGGCGCTGGTCCTTTACCAAGGCCAAGATGATTATCGAAATTGGCATCTTTTCTACGGGTTGGTTATTGGGCGGGCCCTTTGGTGTGGGCACTATTGCGTTCTTGTTGGTGATCGGCCCGCTGATACAACCGTTCATGAATATCAATGCCCGGCGCTTTTCCCTCAAGAACTATGGCTTGGCCAGCGTAACTTCCGCTTATCCCTAATAACGAGAGGCTGCCGCCACTTTGGCGGCGGAACGCTCTCGCCTCGAAGATTTGCCCCGTGATGTTGAACAATAAACTTCCGTGATGATGAGGAACTCGAGATGGAACTTAATAAAGGTAAGAACTGGACCCTGGACAGCACCCCCGCCATGTTGGAAGAGATACTTCCGGGCGGGGCGGTGAAGTGCCACTTGTCACCGCGCAATTGTGTGATCCAGGAAGGCAAGGTCGGTTTCTGCAAAGTGCGCGGCAACCGCGGCGGCCGCTTGGTGACCTTGAACTACGGCAAGGGTGTACACAGCACGGAAGAAACCATCGAGACCGAGGCGGTGTTCCACTTTGCTCCTGGCGAACGAATCCTGTCCCTGGGCAATATCGGCTGCATGCTCAACTGCGGTTACTGCCACAACTGGAAGACCTCCCAGGCCAAGTACGTGACCGACAAGGACGTGTACTACTACACCCCCGAACAAGTGGTGGAAACCGCGCTCCAGCACGGTATCCGGGTGATTTCCTGGACTTACAACGACCCTGTGGTGTGGCACGAATTCATTCTCGATACCGCCAAGTTGGCTAAGGAAGCAGGCCTGATAAACCTGTACAAGTCGGCGTTTTTTATCAGCGAAGAAGCCATCGACGAACTGCTGCCGGTGATCGATATCTTCTCGATTTCCCTCAAGTCCATTTCCCCCGAGTACTACCGCAAAGTCACCACCGGGTGGGTCGAGCCGGTGTTGGCGGGAATCAAGAAAGTCTACGACGCCGGCAAGTACGTAGAAGTCAGCACCTTGATGGTCACCGATATCAGTGACGACGAAGACACCGCCCGCAAGATCAGCCAGTGGGTGTTGGATGAATTGGGCCCGAACGTTCCCCTGCACTTTGTGCGCTTCCACCCCGACTACAAAATGAGCAACAGCATCCGTACCCCCGTGGATCGCCTGCTCAAGGCGCGGGACATCGCCCGGGGCATGGGGGTTGAGCACGTGTACCTGGGCAACGTGAACGACGTCGATGGCACCAACACCAGTTGCAACAAGTGCAACGCACTGCTGGTGACCCGCTATGGTCTGAACGCCGAGATCCTGGGCCTGGACAGCCATGGGTGCTGCACGTCCTGCGGGCATGACGCGCACTTTCGCATGCTTGAGGCGCCGAAGGCGAACAAGGTGGTGGAGCTGCGCGAAGAGGCGCTGACGAGCTACGAAAAACGCAAATTCGAGTGGCACGGCGATATCGTTTCCCTGCACGCCCAACTGCTCAATACCCAGGATTTCGAGCAAACGGTCTACCTGCGGCGCAACTACAACGACGGCCAGAGCAGTGCCTGGAAAACCCTCACCTTGCGGCCCCACGAAAGCTACCGCTTCATCATCGCCAAGGCACGGGTCGATGAAACCGGGCCGGAAGTCTGGCTGCCGCAAGGGGTCAATTCCAACTTGCACGAAGTGTTCGACCGCGCGCATTTCCCCACCGAGTCCATCGAGGAAATCGGTATTTCGCAAAACGACATCACGCCCACCATCGGTTATGAGGGCAAGCAGAACATGTATGAGCAAGTCATCAAAATGGTGCACAAGGCATGAGTATTTCCACTGAGATCCTTCATATGCGGGTCGACGACCGGGATGCGCTGCCTTCCGTCACGCCCATTTATCAATGCAGTGCCTTCAGTGCGGACTCGGCGTTTTTTTATTCGCGCAAGGCCAACCCCAACGTGACGGAACTGGAACAAGTGGTGGCGGCCCTGGAGGGCAGTGAATATGCCCTGGCCTACGCCACGGGGATGAGCGCCATCTACATGGTGCTGGAGTTGCTCAAGCCCGGCGGCTCGCTGGTTATTAACAAGTACATCTACGGTTGCTCCTACAAGTTGTTCCAGCGCTATGCCGCGCGCATCGGCGCGCAACTGACTGTGCTGGACCTGACCACCGCCAGTGGCCTGGAAACGTTGCCGGCAAACGTGGACATGGTGGTGTTTGAAACGCCCACCAATCCCTTCCTCAAGGACATCGACATCCAGGCCGTCAGCACGGCGGTCAAGCGCATCAACCCCGAGGCGCTGGTGGTGGTGGACAACACCTGGGCCACGCCGATCTTCCAGAAGCCGCTGCACTTTGGCGCCGATATTTCGCTGTACAGCGCCACCAAGTACTTCTCCGGCCATAGCGATGTGATGGGTGGGTTGGTGCTGGTGGACAACGAGGCGCTTCACGCGCGGCTGCTGGAGGGGCGCTTCTATTCCGGTTCGATCCTGACGCCCAATAGTGCGTGGCTGCTACGCCGCAGCATGCAGACCTTCAACTTGCGCATGGAAAAGCACAGCGCGACAACGGTCAGCATGCTCAGCTACCTGCAAACCCTGCCCTTTGTCGAACACGTCTACTACCCGCGCATCGATGGCCAGCAACTGACCGGATATGGCGGCATCGTGTTCGTCGATATCCGCCCCGACCTGGTGCCCTTCTACAAAACCTTCACCGGCGCCCTCAAGTGGTTTGGCACCGGCACAGGCATGGCCTGCGTGACGTCGATGGTGGCGCAACCGTTTAGCGGCAGCCACGCCTCGATGAGCGAGCAGGAAAAGGCCGACATGGGCATTGGCAAGGGGCTGGTGCGCTTGTGCTTTGGACTGGAGGCTGTGGAAGACCTCAAGCAGGATTTGCTGCAAGCCTTCCAAACAACGGAAAAACGGGTGGCGCAGGAGGGAGTACTTAACCCGGCTTAGTACTTTGCCGACCCATGAAATCACAACCCGTGTGGGAGCGAGCCTGCTCGCGATAGCGTCCTTGCAGCCAGGGCCGTCATCGCGAGCAGGGCCGCCCCCCCAAAAAAGTAAACCCACACGCAGTGCCTTGAATGGTCGGTATCGACTCTGGGGCTCGTCGTTTTTTTGGAGAGCGCCAGATTGACCCATTCATTCCACCCTTCGGTGTTCGATGACCCGACCCTCAACGTCATCCATCTGCTTAACACCCTCTCCAGCGAAAACCCGGAGGCCATTTCCCTGGCCTCCGGCCGCCCCGACGACGAGTACTGCGACCCGTCGCTGATCCATAAGGGGCTGGCGCGCTTTACCCAATACCTGGCCGACACGGACCAATCCCTGGCGACCACGCTGTGCCAGTACGGCAAAACCGGCGGGATCATCAACCCCATCCTGGCCCGCTACTTGTACAAGGATGAGGACATCAGCGTTGAAAATGCCGACAACATTGTGGTGTGCCTGGGGTTTCAGGAGGCGGCGACGCTGACCCTGTTGTCGGTATTCGATGACGGTGGCGTGTTACTGGTGCCCGACCCGGTGTTTTGCGGCATTACTGGCATCGCCAAGTTGCTGGGCATCAGGGTCGTACCGGTGGCCATGGACATCTTCCTAGACCCGACAGCATTGCGCCTGCTGGCCCGGGCGATCGAGTCGGCGGGAGACAAGATAAAGGCTTTGTATGTGATCCCCGACTTCAGCAACCCCACCTCCGATTGCCTGGGGCTGGCAGAGCGAAAGGAGCTGCTGGCGCTGGCCGAGGAGCTGGATTTTTTCATCCTCGAAGACAATGCCTATAGCTACTTCAGGTATGAGGGCAGCAAGGTCCCCGCACTCAAGGCCCTTGAGAGCCGCCGCGTGTTCTACCTGGGCTCTTTTGCCAAGTCGATTTTCCCAGGGTTACGCATGGGCTATGTGGTCGCGCCCGAGGGGGAGGGCGTGAAGCCGTTCAGCACCCAGCTCTGCAAGGCCAAGAGCCTGGTCACGGTCAACACGCCGGCGCTGTGCCAAGCAGTGGTGGCGGGGCTGTTGATTGAACATCAGTATTCCTTGAAGGCCTTGAACCAGCCTCGGGTGTTGGCCTACCAGCAAAAAAGAAACACCATGATCGATTGCTTGGAACATGAGTTTCCCTACAGCCTGGGTGTTGAACAACGCGTGACCTGGAACCGCCCGGCGGGCGGTTTTTTCATCAACGTGCAATTACCGTTCGCCTTTGGCTACCTGCAAATGTGCGAGTGTGCCAACCAGTTCAAGGTCATCGTGTTTCCCACGTCGCTGTTCTCGCTGATGAACGGGGCGAGCACCCAGGTGCGCCTGTCATTCAGCAATGCTTCTTTGGAGCAGATTGAGCGGGCGGTCAGCCGCTTGCGCGCCTATGTGGACTTCAAGCAGGGCAACCGCCGCGGGTGATCTAGGCGGCTGCGGTGGCCAGCATCACGCCCGTCACCACTTGATAGGCGCCCAGGGCGGTGATGGTCGAGCCAGACAGGTAGTTAATCAACTTGAGCCGCGAGGCCTGGATGCGGCTCTTGAACACCGACGAGAAACCGCTCAGGCCCAGCCACCATGCCGCGGAGCCGAGGAAGATGCCCATCACCATCGATGCCACCGAGTGCTGGCTGTTGACCATGCCATCACTCATCGCCGCGAAAATGGCAATGAACGAAAGGATGGTCATGGGGTTGGAGAGGGTCAGGAACAACGTGCTCGAATACGCCTTGAACATGTTGGCGCGCTCGCCCGGCAGTACGGTGGCGGCGGTTTTGGAACGGATGATCTGGTAACCGATATAGGCCAGGAACAACCCGCCGAAAATGCACAGCCAGGGCTTCCAACTGATAAGCGTGGCGATGATGGCGGTGATGCCCAAGGCGCCGATGAAGCCGTAGATCGAGTCGGCGGTTGCCGCACCCAGCCCCGTGGCGAAACCGGCGCGCCAGCCCTGGCTCAGGCTGCGCTGGATGCACAGCAGGCCAATGGGGCCGACCGGAGCTGCGATGCAAAGCCCGATGACCATGGATTTGAAGAAGATGAGCATGAAAATACCTCCCGGATTGATAGCTAAAGGTTAGGCGGGGAGGCATTGGGGCTGAATTGTGTTTTTAATGTTTATTGGTTTTATGCGGATAAATTTCCATTAATTAGGTCCAAATAACCTTCATTAATAATGTGAGTGCAGTAATCGACTTTAATCGGTGCTTTTTGGCCGGCGACCCTGTTGTTTTTCCTCCGCCCTCAGGGCTGCTTTGAGGAAGCAATCGAGACCGATTGGCCTGCTTGCCGGCGTTTGCACAGGCGTGGGGCGAACCTGGCTGGCGTCAGGTTCGCGACTTCATGGGGTCAGAAGCGTTCGTCGAGCATCGCGGGCAAGGTCAGCTCCCGCACGAAACTGGCCGAGGACAGGCTCAAGACCATGCGCACCACCTGCACCACGTCATGCACCGGGATCAGCTGGCCATCACCGCGCTGCTCGGCCACAGCGCGCGGTGTGCTCAACGGGTCTTGGGTATTGAGGTAGCCCAGGTTCAGGCACGTCACGCCAAGGCGTTGCTCCCGGTAGCCTTCGCGCAAGGCGTCGGCCATGCCGCGCAGGGCGAACTTGGACGCGGTGAAAGTGACCTCCGGGCGCCCGCTCTGGGGCAGGCCAGAGGTGGAGCCAGTGAAGATCACCCGTGGGTTGGGGCTTTTGAGTAGGCTCGGCAGCAAGCGTTTGATAAGCAGGATGGGCGCGGTGATGTTGCAACCGACAATGGCCTCCAGTTGCTCGTCGCGGTCTTGCAGAAAGTCGTAGGCCTCATCAAAGGCCTGGTCTTCCCAAATTCCCAGGTTGTAGATCAGCGTATCCAGGCCTTCCTCGGCCACCGCGTGTTCGATGGCCCGCACCGCGTGCGCCGGCTCAGCCAAATCCGCTTCGATCCAGCGCAACTGCACACCCGCTTTACTCGCCAGGTCTTGCGGGCGCGTACGTGAGACACCGATCAGCGTGTCTCCCGCCTCACCAAGCCCCTCTACCAGAGCCCTGCCCAATCCTTTGCTCGCGCCTACTACCAAGGTTTTCATCGATTGATTCCTGAACCGACAGATTTTTGAAGCGGCGGATGCAAGCAGATGAGGGGAGTGATGGCAATTGGCTTGATGTTTCTGGATGTGAGATCGATTGCCCGAATACGGCGGGGCGCGCGGCCCAGCGCCCAGCATCTGTGTATCCAAGGCCCACTACAGGATGTCTTTGAGGTAACCCTTGAGTTCCATCAGCGGCGCATTGAGCGCTTCCAGGGTCTGTGCGCTATGAACTTCGGCGCGTAGCCTTTGCAGCTCACGCCCCATGACACCGCCCAACGCGCCGCACGCCAAGCCCAGGCACTCGCCCAATTTGAATTGAATGGCCCCAACGTCCGCTTGACGCACCAACAAGCCGAACACCTCGCGCTGATAGCGATCCATGGCCGGGTCGTCCCGCAGGATTGGACTGGAGCCTTCCACCTCATACGCCAACTTGAGTGAATAAAGCGCTACGGTCTCCAGCGTCGCTTCCATGGTGCAAAGTCCTCCGCATGCCTGCGTGGCCCTTAACGGCCACTTTTTTACAGGCAAAAAAAAGACCTTGAATTTCAAGGTCTTTTTAATGTTTGGTGCCCCGAGGGAGACTCGAACTCCCACTCCTTTCGAAAACGGATTTTGAATCCGCCGCGTCTACCAATTCCGCCATCAGGGCTCAATGGCGGCGAAGTATAGAGAGGTGAATACCGTTGGTCAATCAGGTTTCGTGGTCTATTTTCGCTATTTCCGCTAGACTTCCCGGCCCTGCTAGACGAACCCCATCATGCGCGTTGCTGACTTTACTTTCGAACTCCCTGATTCGCTGATTGCCCGCCACCCTTTGGCTGAGCGTCATGCCAGTCGCCTGTTGACCCTGGACGGGGTCAGCGGCGCCCTTGCACACCGTCAATTCACTGATTTGCTTGAGCATTTGCGCCCGGGCGATTTGATGGTGTTCAACAATACCCGGGTGATTCCGGCGCGGTTGTTTGGCCAGAAAGCGTCCGGCGGCAAGTTGGAAATTCTGGTGGAGCGGGTGCTGGACAGCCATCGCGTGCTGGCCCATGTGCGGTCGAGCAAGTCGCCTAAGCCGGGGTCGCAGATTCTCATCGATGGCGGTGGCGAGGCGCAGATGCTGGCGCGTCACGATGCGCTGTTCGAGTTGGCGTTTGCCGAAGAAGTGCTGCCGTTGCTCGACCGCGTCGGGCACATGCCCTTGCCTCCTTATATAGACCGCCCGGACGAGGACGCTGACCGCGAGCGTTATCAGACGGTGTATTCCGAGCGCCTGGGGGCGGTGGCAGCGCCGACGGCGGGGCTGCATTTCGATCAGGCGCTGCTGGCGGCGATTGCGGCCAAGGGCGTAGAGACTGCGTTCGTGACCCTGCACGTGGGGGCGGGGACTTTTCAGCCGGTGCGTGTCGAGCGCCTTGAAGACCACCACATGCACAGTGAGTGGTTGGAAGTCGGCCAGGACGTAGTGGATGCGGTGGCGGCGTGCCGTGCCCGTGGTGGCCGGGTGGTGGCGGTGGGTACCACCAGCGTGCGTTCCCTGGAGAGCGCGGCCCGTGACGGTGTGCTCAAGCCGTTCAGTGGCGACACCGATATCTTTATCTTCCCTGGGCGGCCGTTCCATGTGGTCGATGCCCTGGTGACCAATTTCCATTTGCCCGAATCCACGCTCTTGATGCTGGTTTCGGCGTTCGCCGGTTACCCCGAGACCATGGCTGCCTATGCGGCGGCGGTCGAGCAGGGGTACCGCTTTTTCAGCTACGGTGATGCGATGTTCATCACCCGTAATCCGGCGCCGCGCGGCCCAGAGGAAACCGTATGAGTCGTATGTCATTTGAACTGTTGGCCACCGACGGCAAGGCCCGTCGCGGTCGCCTGACCTTCCCGCGTGGCACTGTCGAGACCCCGGCGTTCATGCCGGTGGGCACCTATGGCACGGTCAAGGGCATGCTGCCGCGGGACATCGTCGCCACGGGCGCCGAGATCATCCTGGGCAACACCTTCCACCTGTGGCTGCGCCCGGGCACGGAAGTCATCAAGAAGCACGGTGACCTGCACGATTTCATGAAGTGGCAAGGCCCGATCCTCACCGATTCCGGTGGTTTCCAGGTGTTCAGCCTGGGCGCCATGCGCAAGATCAAGGAGGAGGGTGTGACCTTCGCTTCACCGGTGGACGGCGCCAAGGTGTTTATGGGGCCTGAAGAGTCGATGCAGGTCCAGCGTGACCTGGGCTCAGACATCGTGATGATTTTCGACGAATGCACGCCGTACCCGGCCGATGAAGACGTGGCGCGGATCTCCATGGAACTGTCGCTGCGCTGGGCGCAGCGCTCGAAGAATGCCCATGGCGACAACACGGCGGCGCTGTTCGGTATCGTCCAGGGCGGCATGCACGAAAGCTTGCGCAAGCGCTCGCTTGAGGGCCTGGACAAGATCGGCTTTGACGGCCTGGCCATTGGCGGGCTGTCGGTGGGCGAGCCCAAGCACGAGATGATAAAGGTGCTGGACTACCTACCGGGGCTGATGCCAGCTGACAAACCTCGTTACCTTATGGGTGTTGGCAAGCCGGAAGATCTGGTTGAGGGTGTGCGCCGCGGTGTGGACATGTTCGATTGCGTGATGCCAACCCGCAATGCCCGCAATGGGCATCTGTTTATCGATACCGGCGTGCTGAAGATCCGTAACGCGTTCCATCGCCATGATGATTCGCCACTGGATCCGACCTGCGATTGCTATACCTGCCAGAACTTCTCCCGTGCCTATCTGCATCATCTGGACAAGTGCGGCGAAATGCTGGGCAGCATGTTGAATACGATCCACAATTTGCGCCATTACCAAGTGCTTATGGCTGGTTTGCGCGAGGCTATTCAACAGGGTACATTGGCCGCCTTTGTCGATGCCTTCTATGCCAAACGCGGGCTTCCCGTGCCGCCGCTGGACTGAGTTTCCAACCTTTCAAGACACTAATTTTGCAACTGGAGTGCTAAATGAGCTTTTTTATCTCTAATGCCATGGCTGACGCCGCTGCACCGGCTGCCGCCCCTATGGGTGGTGGCTTTGAATGGATCTTCCTGGTCGGTTTCCTGGTCATCTTCTACCTGATGATCTGGCGTCCACAGGCCAAGCGCGCCAAAGAGCAGAAGAACCTGCTGAGCAGCTTGCAGAAGGGTGATGAAGTTGTGACCACTGGCGGTATCGCCGGCAAGATCACCAAAGTTGCGGATGACTTCGTAGTACTGGAAGTTTCCGATACCGTGGAAATGAAGTTCCAGAAAGGCGCTATTGCCGCCACGCTGCCTAAAGGCACGCTCAAAGCGATCTAAGTTTCAACTTCTACTCAATCGACGGGGCGCGCAAGGCGCCCCGCTTCATAAGCGGGCGGCGTGATGCTGAACAAATACCCTCTGTGGAAATACATACTGATCCTGGCGGTGCTGGCGATCGGTATTATTTATTCCGCTCCCAATTTATATCCTGACGATCCGGCCATTCAGGTCAGCGGTGCGAGCACTGCGCTGAAGGTCAACCAGGCTGATCTGGATCGCGCGAGCAAGGCCCTGGCCGATGCCGGGATCACGGTCAAGGCTTCTTCGCTGGCCGAAAGCGGCAAGGGCGGGCTGATCCGCCTGACCAAGCAAGAGGATCAACTTCCGGCCAAGGATGTGGTGCGCAAGGCGTTGGGCGATGACTACGTAGTCGCGCTGAACCTGGCCCAAACCACGCCCCAGTGGCTGCGCAACCTCGGTGCGCACCCGATGAAGCTGGGCCTGGACTTGTCCGGTGGCGTGCACTTCCTGCTGGAAGTGGACATGGACAAAGCCCTGGATGCTCGTCTGAAAGTCTACGAAGGCGACGTCAAGAGCCTGCTGCGCAAAGAGCGCCTGCGTTATCGCAGCCTGCCGCAACTCGATGGCGCCATCCAGCTGGGCTTCGCTGACGAAGCGACCCGCGAACAGGCCCGTGCCCTGATCCGTAAGAGCTTCACCGATTTCGACATCGTTCCGGCCGACCTCAACGGTCAGGCGGTGCTGCGTCTGGCGATGACCCCGGCCAAGCTGGCGGAAATCCGCGAATACTCCATCAAACAGAACTTGACCACGGTACGTAACCGCGTCAATGAGCTGGGTGTTGCCGAACCTATCGTTCAGCGCCAGGGCGCCAACCGTATCGTGGTTGAGCTGCCGGGTGTGCAGGACACCGCTGAAGCCAAGCGTATCCTGGGCAAGACGGCCAACCTTGAGTTCCGCCTGGCCGCCGAGCCGGGTGCGTCGAAGGCCACCTCTGAGTCATTCGAGTTTCGCGAGGGCAATCGTCCTCCAGCGTTGATCGAGCGCGGCCTCATCATCACTGGCGATCAGGTGACTGACGCCAAGGCGGGTTTCGGTGAGCAGGGCACGCCGGAGGTGAATATCCGCCTCGATGGCCATGGCGGTGAACTGATGAGCCGCGCCACGCGCAGCAACGTCGGGCGCAGCATGGCGGTGATCTTCATCGAACAGCGTCCGGTCACCACTTACACCAAGCAAATGGTCAACGGCGTCGAGAAAGACGTGCCGGTGCAGACCTTCAAGGAAGAGAAACGCATCATCAGCCTGGCGACCATCCAGTCGCCGCTGGGTGCGCAGTTCCGCATTACCGGCCTCAACGGCCAGGGCGAATCCTCCGAGCTCGCGCTGTTGTTGCGTGCGGGTGGTCTGGCGGCGCCGATGTACTTCGCTGAAGAGCGCACCATCGGCCCGAGCCTGGGTGCTGACAACATCACCAAGGGTATCGACGCCTCGCTGTGGGGCATGTTGTTCGTGTCGCTGTTCATCATTGCCATCTACCGCTTCTTCGGCATCATTGCCACGGTCGCGCTGGCGGTGAACATGGTGCTGCTGCTGGCCCTGATGTCGCTGCTGGGGGCAACCCTGACCCTGCCGGGTATCGCCGGTATCGTGCTGACCATGGGTATGGCGGTGGACGCCAACGTGCTGATCTTCTCGCGGATCCGTGAGGAAATCGCGGCCGGGATGACGGTGCAGCGGGCAATCAACGAAGGCTTCGGCCGGGCATTCACTGCGATCCTGGACTCCAACCTGACTACCTTGTTGGTCGGCGGGATCCTCTTTGCCATGGGCACCGGCCCGGTCAAAGGCTTTGCGGTGACCATGTCCCTCGGGATCTTTACCTCGATGTTCACGGCCATCATGGTGACCCGCGCGATGGTCAACCTGATCTTCGGCGGTCGTGACTTCAAGAAGTTGTGGATTTAAGGGGCTGCCATGTTACGTACTATCAACTTCATGGGCGTTCGCAACGTTGCGTTCGGCGTCACTGTGGTCCTTACCGTTCTGGCGTTGTTCAGCTGGTTCCATAAGGGCTTGAACTATGGCTTGGACTTTACCGGCGGCACGCTGATCGAGCTGACCTACGAGCGTCCGGCGGACGTGATGAAGGTTCGCTCCCAATTGGTTGCCGCAGGTTACGAAGATGCGGTGGTGCAGAGCTTTGGCGCCACCACCGACCTGCTGGTGCGCATGCCGGGCGAAGACCCGCAACTGGGTCACCAGGTGGCCGAGGCGCTGCAGAAAGTGGGCGGCGACAACCCGGCCCAGGTCAAGCGCGTCGAGTTCGTCGGCCCGCAGGTTGGTGAAGAGCTGCGCGACCAGGGCGGCCTCGGCATGCTGATGGCACTGGGCGGCATCCTGATCTACCTGGCGTTCCGCTTTCAGTGGAAATTCGCGGTCGGCGCCATTGTGTCGTTGATCCACGACGTCATTGTGACCGTGGGGATCCTGGCGTTCTTCCAGATCACCTTCGACCTGACGGTGCTGGCGGCGGTGTTGGCGATTATCGGCTACTCGCTCAACGACACCATCGTGGTATTCGACCGGGTGCGGGAGAACTTCCGGGTGCTGCGCAAGGCGAGCCTGATCGAGAATATCAACATCTCGACCACGCAAACCCTGCTGCGCACCATGGCCACCTCCATCTCCACCTTGCTGGCGATCGTGGCCTTGCTGGTGTTTGGTGGCGATAACCTGTGGGGCTTCTCCATCGCCTTGTTCGTGGGTGTGTTGGCGGGTACCTACTCGTCGATCTATATCGCCAACGTGGTGTTGATCTGGCTGAACCTGAGCTCCGAGGACTTGATCCCCGTAGCCAATACCGAGAAGGAAGTGGACGAGCGCCCGTAGGCATCGTCTCCCCTGGCGGTACGTAAAAGGCGCGAGTGTTGAACTCGCGCCTTTTTTTATGCTCCAAGGCTGGGAGAAGCGCGGGCATGTCCCGCTTGTGATGGTCAGGAGGTTCATGTGAACAAGTCGTTGCTGGTTGGTGCGGTATTGGGTGCTGTCGGTGTGACTGCCGGGGGTGCTGTTGCCACCTACAGCCTGGTAAATAGCGGCCCTGAGTATGCGCAAGTACTGGCGGTGGAGCCGGTCAAGACCCAAATCAAGACCCCTCGTGAGGTCTGCAAGGATGTCACGGTCACTCGTCAGGCGCCGGTCAAGGATCAACACCAGATCGCCGGCACGGTGCTGGGTGCGGTTGCTGGTGGTTTGCTGGGTAATCAGATCGGTGGCGGTAATGGCAAGAAGATAGCCACGGTTGCAGGTGCGGTCGGCGGCGGCTATGCCGGCAACAAGGTTCAGGAAGGTATGCAGAACCGTGATACCTACACCACCACCCAGACGCGCTGCAACACGGTCAACGACATCAGCGACAAGGTCGTGGGCTACGATGTGCGCTATTCCTTGGATGGCAAGGAAGGCAAGGTGCGGATGGATCGCGATCCGGGCAACCAGATTCCGGTCAATAAGGAAGGCCAGTTGATCCTGGGGCAGAACGAGCAGTAAAGGCTGCCAGCCTTAAAAAGGTCAAAAAAAAGCACCCCGAAAGGTGCTTTTTTTATGCCCGCTCGCTTAGCGCTTGAGCGATGGCGGCAGGTGCGGCTGGATGGCCGTCAGGACTGCTTTGAAGCATTTGGTGTTGCCGGCGACGACGTGGCCTTTTTCAAGGAAGTCGTGGCCGCCAGTGAAGTCGCTCACCAAGCCGCCCGCTTCCTGGATCAGCAGGGCACCGGCAGCCATGTCCCACTCGGACAGGCCCGACTCCCAGAAGGCGTCGTAGCGGCCAGCAGCGACGTAGGCCAGGTCCAGGCTTGCGGCGCCAGCGCGGCGGATGCCGGCGGTCTGGCCGACCAGGCTGCGGAACATACCCAGGTAGTTGTCGAGGTTGTCCATCTGGTCATCGCGGAACGGGAAGCCCGTGCCCAGCAGGGCACCGTCCAGGCTGGTACGGCCGCTGACACGCAGGCGACGACCGTTGAGCTGGGCGCCACGGCCACGGCTGGCGGTGAATTCTTCCTGGCGTACCGGGTCCAGGACCACTGCGTGTTCCAGGCGACCGCGGTATTTGCAGGCGATGCTCACGGCGAAATGGGGAACGCCGCGCAGGAAATTGGTGGTGCCGTCCAGTGGGTCGATGATCCACAGGTAGTCTTCACCTTCGCCGCTGCCGGCGTGCATGCCGGTTTCTTCGCCGAGGATGGCGTGGGTTGGATAAGCCTTGCGCAACGCGTCGATGATCTTCTGCTCGGCAGCGCGATCAACTTCGGACACATAGTCCTTGGCGTCTTTTTCGTCGACCTTGATGGTATCCAGGCGCTCGATAGAGCGGAAAATCAATTCACTGGCGCTGCGGGCGGCGCGCAGCGCGATATTCAGCATGGGCTGCATGGATGTGTCACCTAAGGTTGTTAAAGAAAGCCGAGCATTCTAGCAGAAAGTTCGGGTAGATGAAGGCCGACGTTCGCTTTCGTGGCATAACCTTAGTCTGTTCTGTAATATTTGCCCCCTTTCCCCTTGTCCGAGAGCGCCTCCCTTGCTGCAGAACATTCGTGTGGTCTTGGTCAATACCAGTCATCCCGGGAACATCGGCGGGGTGGCGCGCGCCATGAAAAATATGGGGCTGACGCGCCTGGTGCTGGTGGAGCCGCGTTTGTTTCCGCACCACGAGGCCGACGCCCGAGCGTCCGGCGCCAACGACATCCTGGCCAATGCGCAAGTGGTCGCCACCCTGGAAGATGCTTTGGTGGGCTGCAACCTGGTGCTGGGCACCAGTGCGCGTGACCGCCGTATCCCCTGGCCGTTGCTCGACCCGCGCGAGTGCGGTGCCAAGGTCGTGGAAGAGGCGGGCGAGGGTGCTGAAATCGCTCTGGTGTTCGGTCGCGAAGATTCCGGCCTGACCAACGAGGAGCTGCAGCGATGTCATTACCACGTGCATATCCCCTCCGACCCTGAGTTCAGTTCGCTGAACCTGGGGGCGGCGGTGCAGGTGTTGAGCTATGAGGTGCGCATGGCTTGGCTGGCGGCACAAGGCCAGCCGAGCAAGGTCGAGAAGGATGAAGTGGCGTCCACCAAAAGCGGTGAATTGGCGACCATGGATGAGCTGGAGCGCTTTTACGAGCACCTGGAGCAGACCCTGGTAGCCATTGAGTTCCTCGACCCTGAAAAGCCGCGGCACTTGATGGCACGCCTGCGCCGCTTGTACGGGCGCAGCTCGGTCAGCCGAGCGGAAATGAACATATTGCGTGGCATCCTCACGGAAACCCAGAAAGCGGCCCGTGGCGAGCTTCTAAAGCGGAAGGATTAAAGATGTTCGAGCGTTTGCGTGAAGATATCCAGAGTGTTTTTCATCGCGACCCGGCGGCGCGTAACGCTTTTGAGGTGCTGACCTGCTACCCCGGCATGCACGCAATCTGGATCCATCGCCTGGCCGGCCTGCTCTGGCGTTCGGGCTGGAAGTGGTTGGCGCGGCTGGTGTCCAACTTCGGTCGCTGGCTGACTGGAATTGAGATCCATCCGGGGGCCAAGGTCGGGCGTCGGTTCTTTATCGATCACGGCATGGGCATTGTGATTGGCGAGACGGCTGAAATCGGCGACGACGTGACTCTCTACCAGGGTGTGACCCTGGGCGGTACTAGTTGGAACAAGGGTAAGCGCCACCCGACCCTGGAAGACGGCGTGGTCGTGGGTGCGGGCGCCAAGGTGCTCGGGCCGTTCACCGTGGGGGCTGGGGCGAAAGTTGGCTCCAACGCCGTGGTGACCAAGGCTGTACCGGCCGGGGCGACGGTGGTTGGGATCCCTGGGCGCATCATTATCAAGTCCGATGCCGAGCAGGACGCCAAGCGTAAGGCTATGGCCGAGAAGCTCGGCTTCGATGCTTATGGAGTCAGTGAGGACATGCCGGACCCGGTGGCGCGGGCGATTGGACAACTGCTCGATCACCTGCAAGCGGTAGATGGGCGCCTGGAGGGTATGTGTGGCGCCCTGACCGAACTGGGCAGCAGCTACTGCGCCAAGGACCTACCGGTGCTGCGCGACGAGGACTTCGCCGAGGTCAAGGGGCGGGAAGATCAGGCCGGCTGAGGTGTTGGTGCCGCGACTTCCGGTCGCGGCACCGGCAGTTGACGTGCCTGCTTGTCGGGCGTGTGCCATTACCCGGCAGACCCTGCTATCATTCGCGCGCTCTTTTTGCGGGTAATCCTGACTAAAGTACTAGGTCTTATAGTTGACTTAAATACTCGGGAATTGCATACTCGCCCTCATTCCGAAACTCCGTGGTACTTGTCCATGCGACTGACTACAAAAGGCCGATACGCCGTGACCGCCATGCTCGACTTGGCGTTACACGCGCAGCATGGCCCGGTGTCCCTGGCCGATATCTCCGAGCGCCAAGGCATTTCCCTGTCCTACCTCGAACAGCTTTTCGCCAAGTTGCGCCGTAGCAACCTGGTGTCCAGTGTGCGCGGCCCGGGTGGTGGCTACCAGCTATCACGTGATATGCAGGGCATCCAAGTAGCCCAGGTAATCGACGCAGTCAACGAATCGGTCGATGCCACCAAATGCCAGGGGCTGGGCGATTGCCATGCCGGCGATACCTGCCTGACCCACCATTTGTGGTGCGACTTGAGTTTGCAGATCCATGAATTTCTGAGTGGTATCAGCTTGGCCGATCTTGTGACTCGCCGTGAGGTGCAAGAAGTGGCCCAGCGTCAGGACCAGCGCCGCTGCAACAGCAAGGTGCCGCGTCTGGACAAGATTGAAGCGTCCGCCGTCGAATGACAGCCAAAGAGCTAGCGGCACGCCAGCCAGCCTGATTTAGGAGAAAGTCCATGAAATTGCCGATTTACCTTGATTACTCCGCAACCACCCCGGTCGATCCGCGTGTTGCGCAAAAGATGAGTGAGTGCCTGCTGGTCGACGGAAACTTCGGTAACCCGGCGTCCCGCTCCCACGTGTTCGGCTGGAAAGCCGAAGAGGCCGTGGAAAATGCTCGTCGCCAGGTCGCCGACCTGGTCAACGCCGACCCGCGTGAAATCGTCTGGACCTCGGGTGCCACCGAGTCCGACAACCTGGCAATCAAGGGCGTCGCGCACTTCTATGCCACCAAGGGCAAGCACCTGATTACCACCAAGATTGAGCACAAGGCCGTCCTGGACACCATGCGCCAACTGGAGCGTGAAGGCTTCGAAGTCACCTACATCGAGCCTCGCGAAGACGGCATCGTGACCCCGCAAATGATCGCCGCAGAGCTGCGCGACGACACCATTCTGGTTTCGGTGATTCACGTCAACAACGAAATCGGCACCATCAACGACATCGCGGCTATTGGCGAACTGACCCGTTCCAAAGGTGTGCTGCTGCACGTCGATGCGGCACAGTCCACCGGCAAGGTTGAAATCGACCTGGCCAAGCTCAAAGTCGACCTGATGTCGTTCTCTGCCCACAAAACCTACGGCCCCAAAGGCATTGGGGCGCTCTACGTGAGCCGCAAACCGCGTGTTCGCCTCGAGGCGACCATGCACGGCGGCGGTCACGAGCGCGGCATGCGTTCGGGCACCCTGGCGACGCACCAGATCGTGGGCATGGGTGAAGCGTTCCGCGTGGCCAAGGAAGACATGGCCGCCGAAAACGTACGCATCAAGGCGCTGAGCGACCGTTTCTTCAAACAGGTCGAAGGCCTGGAAGAGCTGTACGTCAACGGCAGCTTGACCGCGCGCGTTCCGCACAACCTGAACCTGAGCTTCAACTACGTGGAAGGCGAGTCGCTCATCATGGCGCTCAAGGACCTCGCGGTTTCCTCCGGTTCGGCCTGTACCTCGGCGTCCCTGGAGCCTTCCTACGTGCTGCGCGCCCTGGGCCGCAACGACGAGTTGGCACACAGCTCGATCCGCTTCACCTTCGGCCGTTTCACCACCGAAGAAGAAATCGACTACGCCGCGCAGAAAGTCTGCGAGGCCGTTACCAGGCTGCGCGCCCTGTCGCCGCTGTGGGACATGTACAAAGACGGTGTCGATATCTCCAAGATCGAGTGGGCGGCACACTAAATAAAGAAGCCGCCACATACAGGTTCTGTAACAACGTGGCGATCAACGCTGGCGTTTTTACCGGGCCTCAAGAGCGGCCCTGATGAGTGAGGATTAAGAATCATGGCTTACAGCGAAAAGGTCATCGACCACTACGAGAACCCGCGCAACGTCGGCAAGATGGACGCCGAAGACCCTGATGTCGGTACCGGCATGGTCGGCGCGCCCGCCTGCGGCGACGTGATGCGCCTGCAAATCAAGGTCAACGAGCAAGGCATCATCGAAGACGCCAAGTTCAAGACCTACGGTTGCGGTTCGGCCATCGCCTCCAGCTCCCTGGCGACCGAGTGGATGAAAGGCAAGACTCTGGATGAAGCAGAGACCATCAAGAACACTCAGTTGGCTGAAGAACTGGCCCTGCCGCCGGTCAAGATTCACTGCTCCGTACTCGCCGAGGACGCCATCAAGGCCGCCGTTCGCGATTACAAGCAGAAGAAAGGCTTGATCTGAGATCCCCCACAGCTTGAGTCGTAAGGAGTTCCGATGGCTATCAGCATGACAGAAGCGGCTGCTCAACACGTGCGACGCTCCCTCAACGGGCGCGGCAAGGGTGATGGGATTCGCCTGGGTGTCCGCACCACAGGCTGTTCCGGCCTTGCCTACGTGCTGGAGTTTGTCGACGAAGTGAACAGCGACGATCAGGTGTTCGAGAGTCATGGCGAGAAAGTGATTATCGATCCCAAGAGCCTGACGTACCTCGACGGTACTGAGCTGGATTTCGTCAAGGAAGGGTTGAACGAAGGCTTCAAGTTCAACAATCCCAATGTTCGCGGTGAATGTGGCTGCGGCGAAAGCTTCAATATCTGAGGCATTTTGTGGGTACTCCTTGTCATTTCGCTTTATTCGAGTTGCAGCCGAGTTTTCGCCTGGACCTCGACCAGTTGGCCACGCGCTACCGTGAATTGGCGCGCGGCGTCCACCCCGACCGCTTTGCCGACGCCACCGAGCGTGAGCAGCGGCTGGCGCTGGAACAGTCCGCCAGCCTCAATGAGGCCTACCAGACGCTCAAGAGCCCTCCCAAGCGTGCGCGCTACCTGCTCGCCATGGGCGGTGGGGAGTTGCCGCTGGAGGTCACGGTGCACGATCCAGAGTTTCTTCTGCAACAGATGCAATGGCGCGAAGAACTTGAAGATCTGCAGGGCAGCGCCGACCTGGCCGGAGTCGCTACGTTCAAGCGTCGCCTCAAGGTGGCGCAGGACGAACTGAACGAAAGCTTCGCTGCCTGTTGGGATGATGCGGCGCAACGCGAGCAGGCCGAACGCCTGATGCGGCGCATGCAGTTCCTCGACAAGCTCACCTACGAAGTGCGCCAACTAGAAGAGCGCCTCGACGATTAACCCAGTGCTGCCCAAGTTGCACGCCTGATAGACAGATAAGACCTGATTACCATGGCCCTACTGCAGATCGCCGAACCCGGCCAAAGTCCTCAACCGCACCAGCGTCGCCTGGCTGTGGGGATTGACTTGGGCACCACCAACTCCCTGGTCGCTGCGGTGCGCAGCGGCCTGAGCGAGCCCCTGGCCGACGCCGATGGCCAGGTCATCCTGCCGTCCGCGGTGCGTTATCACGCCGATCGCGTCGAGGTGGGTGAGTCTGCCCGGCTGGCTGCCGCCGCCGATCCGCTCAACACCGTGCTGTCGGTCAAGCGCCTGATGGGGCGCGGCCTTGGCGACGTCAAGCAACTGGGCGATCAACTGCCTTACCGCTTTGTCGGCGGCGAATCCCATATGCCGTTCATCGATACCGTGCAGGGGCCGAAAAGCCCGGTGCAGGTGTCGGCCGAGATCCTCAAGGTTTTACGCCAGCGCGCTGAAAACACCTTGGGCGGGGACTTGGTGGGTGCGGTGATTACCGTCCCAGCCTACTTCGACGACGCTCAACGCCAGGCCACCAAGGACGCGGCGAAACTTGCCGGCCTGAATGTGCTGCGCCTGCTCAACGAACCGACAGCCGCTGCCGTGGCCTATGGTCTGGACCAGCACGCCGAAGGCCTGGTCGCCATTTACGACCTGGGTGGCGGCACCTTCGATATCTCGATTCTGCGTCTGACCGGCGGGGTCTTCGAGGTCTTGGCCACCGGTGGCGACAGCGCCCTGGGCGGTGATGACTTCGACCATGCCCTGGCCGGTTGGATCATCGAGGGCGCTGGCTTGTCCGCCGACCTGGACCCGGGTGCGCAGCGTAACCTGCTGCAAACCGCGTGTGCCGCCAAGGAAGCCTTGACCCAGGCTGCTTCGGTTGAAGTGGTCTACGGTACGTGGTCGGCTCAGTTGACCCGTGATGCCTTCGATGCGCTGATCGAACCCATGGTCGCACGCAGCCTCAAGGCCTGCCGTCGCGCCGTGCGTGATTCCGGCGTCGAGCTTGAAGACGTGGCCGCCGTGGTCATGGTCGGCGGCTCGACCCGCGTGCCCCGTGTGCGCGATGCAGTGGCCGAAGCCTTCGGTCGCCAGCCGTTGACCGAGATCGACCCGGATCAGGTCGTGGCCATTGGCGCCGCGATCCAGGCCGATACCCTGGCAGGCAACAAGCGCGACGGTGGCGAATTGCTGCTGCTTGACGTGATTCCGCTGTCCTTGGGCCTGGAAACCATGGGCGGGTTGATGGAGAAGGTGATCCCGCGCAACACCACTATCCCTGTCGCCCGCGCCCAGGATTTCACCACCTACAAGGATGGCCAGTCGGCCATGATGATTCATGTGCTACAAGGCGAGCGCGAGCTGATTAGCGACTGCCGCTCCCTGGCGCGCTTTGAGTTGCGCGGCATTCCGGCCATGGTGGCGGGTGCGGCGAAGATCCGCGTGACCTTCCAGGTCGACGCCGACGGCCTGCTCAGCGTGGCCGCCCGTGAACTGGGCTCGGGTGTCGAGGCGAGCATCCAGGTCAAGCCGTCCTACGGCCTGACGGACGGCGAAATCGCCCGCATGCTCAAGGATTCGTTCCAGTACGCCAGTGACGACAAGAACGCCCGGGTGCTGCGTGAGCAGCAAGTCGATGCCCAGCGCCTTCTCGAGGCTGTGCAGGGCGCGCTTGAGGCAGACGGTGAGCGCCTGCTGGATGCTGAAGAACGCTTGGTCATCGACCTGCAGATGCAGGAACTGGCCGAATTGATGAAAGGCACCGATGGTTATGCCATCGAACAACAGACCAAGCGCCTTTCACAAGTAACCGATGCCTTTGCCGCCCGTCGTATGAACCAGACGGTGAAAGCCGTCCTGGCGGGACGCAACCTGAATGAAATTGAGGAATAACTGATGCCGCAGGTCATTTTTCTGCCACACGCCGAGCATTGCCCGGACGGTATGGTCGTGGAGGCTGAGACCGGCAAGTCCATTCTCGAAGTTGCCCACGACAACCACATTGAGATCGAGAGTGCTTGTGGTGGCGTTAACGCCTGTACCACGTGTCACTGCATTATCCGCGAAGGTTTCAAGAGCCTTGAAGAGGCCGATGAGCTGGAAGAGGACTATCTTGATAGGGCCTGGGGCCTGGAACCGACGTCGCGCCTGAGCTGTCAGGCCAAGGTGGGGACAGAAGACCTTACCGTCGAAATTCCGAAGTATTCGCTCAACCATGCGGCCGAAGCGCCGCACTGATTCAAGGAAGTGTCATGAGTCTTAAATGGGTTGATGTGCAAGAGATCGCTATCCTGTTGGCAGACGGCAACCCGGATATGGATCCCTATTCTCTGAATTTTGTTGCTTTGCGTGACATGGTCATGGCCTTGCCAGGCTTTGATGATGAGCGCGATCGCGGTGGCGAAAAGGTTCTGGAAGCTATCCAGACTGCCTGGAAAGAAGAGCAGGACTGACGCCTCCCTTACGCAGTTAGGCAATACCCAAGAACCCGCGTATAATTCGCGGGTTTAATTTTTCGTAAATTACCGTTTCTGGAGTTACACCATGGCTGTTCAACGTACTTTCTCCATCATCAAGCCTGACGCTGTTGCAAAAAACGTTATCGGCGAGATCACCACTCGTTTCGAAAAAGCCGGCCTGCGCGTTGTCGCTTCGAAACTCAAGCAACTGTCCAAAGCCGAAGCCGAAGGCTTCTATGCTGAGCACAGCGCTCGCGGTTTCTTCGGCGACCTGGTTGCCTTCATGATCTCCGGCCCTGTTGTTGTTCAGGTTCTGGAAGGCGAAAACGCTATCGCTCTGAACCGTGAGCTGATGGGCGCTACCAACCCTAAAGAAGCAGCTGCCGGCACCATCCGTGCTGATTTCGCTGACTCCATCGACGCCAACGCTGTGCACGGTTCGGACTCCGAAGCCGCTGCTGCTCGCGAAATCTCGTACTTTTTCGCAGCTACTGAAGTAACCACTCGCTAAGCACTGGCTTAAGAGTGAAGGTGAATCCATGACGACAACGACTGCAAAAACCAACCTGCTGGGCCTGACCCAGCCGGAAATGGAAAAATTCTTCGACTCAATCGGGGAGAAGCGTTTCCGTGCCAGTCAGGTAATGAAATGGATTCACCACCTTGGCGTCGATGATTTCGACGCTATGACGAACGTCAGCAAAGCCCTGCGCGACAAGCTCAAGGCCATTGCCGAAGTTCGCGGTCCGGAAGTGGTCAGCGAGGATATCTCCAGCGACGGCACCCGCAAGTGGGTGGTGCGCGTGGCGTCCGGCAGCTGCGTCGAGACCGTCTACATCCCCCAGGGCAAGCGCGGCACCTTGTGCGTTTCGTCCCAGGCAGGCTGTGCCCTGGATTGCAGTTTCTGCTCCACCGGCAAGCAAGGTTTCAACAGCAACCTCACCGCCGCCGAAGTTATCGGCCAGGTGTGGATTGCCAACAAATCGTTCGGCAGCATTCCCGCCACCGTCGATCGCGCCATCACCAACGTGGTGATGATGGGCATGGGCGAGCCCCTGCTGAACTTTGACAACGTCGTCGCGGCCATGCACTTGATGATGGATGACCTGGGCTACGGCATTTCCAAGCGCCGCGTGACCCTGTCTACCTCCGGTGTGGTGCCGATGATCGATGAGCTGTCCAAGCACATCGACGTCTCCCTGGCGTTGTCCCTGCACGCACCGAACGACGCATTGCGTAACCAATTGGTGCCGATCAACAAAAAGTATCCGCTTAAGATGCTGCTCGAGTCGTGCCAGCGCTACATGTCGTCCCTGGGCGAAAAGCGCGTGCTGACCATCGAATACACCTTGCTCAAAGACATCAACGACAAGGTTGAACATGCGGTGGAGATGATCGAGTTGCTCAAGGATGTGCCTTGCAAGATCAACCTGATTCCCTTCAATCCGTTTCCCCATTCCGGTTACGAGCGGCCCAGCAATAACGCCATTCGTCGCTTCCAGGATCAACTGCATCACGCCGGCTTCAACGTCACCGTGCGCACCACCCGTGGTGAGGACATCGACGCAGCCTGTGGCCAGTTGGTCGGGCAAGTGCTGGACCGCACCCGCCGCAGCGAACGTTACATTGCCGTGCGCGAACTGAACGCAGACGGCGATACGGCGCAAAACGCTGTGAACCGCCCCTGAGAGAGGATCTCCATGCCTGTGCGCCTCGCGCTGCTTTTGCTGTTTGCCAGCCTGTTGGCCGGTTGTGTGCTGTTCGGTGAAACCCACCCAATGGCAACGAGCAAGGGCCGCGATGAGGCGCGTGCTGCCTATGTCCAGCTTGGCCTGGGCTATTTGCAGCAGGGCCTGAGCGAGCAAGCGAAGGCACCGCTGACCAAGGCGTTGGAGCTGAACGCCAACGATGCCGACGCCAACGCGGCCCTTGCGCTGGTGTTCCAGGCGGAAATGGAGCCCGAGCTGGCAGAAGGCTATTTTCGCAAGGCATTGGCTGCCCGCCCCGACGAACCGCGTATCCTGAACAACTACGGCAGTTTTCTGTTTGAACAAAAGCGTTACCCGGACGCTTACCAGTACTTTGAGCGGGCCGCTGCCGATACTCTCTACTCCGAGCGTTCGCGGGTTTTCGAGAACCTGGGGGTGACGGCGTCGGTGATGGGCCAGCGTGATGTGGCCCGTCAGCAACTGGAAAAAGCCTTGCGCCTGAACCGGCAACAGCCGCGCGCCTTGCTGGAAATGGCTGAGTTGTCTTTCGAAGATAGGCAATATGTCCCCGCGCGGGACTATTACGATCGTTTTAGCCTGCTCAGCGCGCAAAATGCACGTAGTCTATTGCTCGGTCTGAAATTGGCCGATGTGTTTGAGGACCGCGACAAGGCCATGCGTATTGGCCAGCAACTAGAACGACTCTATCCCGGTACGCCGGAATATCAGCAATACCTGTCGGAGCAATGATGAAAGCGGCGCATCCCGAAGTTGTAGCAGCGACTCGTGTCAATCCCGGTGAGACTTTGCGCCAGGCTCGCGAAAGCAATGGCTGGTCGTTGGCCGAAGTGGCGTTGAAGCTCAACCTCACGATCAGTTCATTGACCAACCTGGAAAACGGCGCCTTCGACAAATTGCCGGGGCATACCTTCGCCCGCGGTTATATCCGCGCCTATGCCAAGTTGCTGGAGATGGACCAGACAGTGTTGGTGCAGGCGTTCGATCAGTACACCGGCACCGATTCCCAAGGCAGCAGCGTGCACAGCCTGGGCCGGATCGAGGAGCCTGTGCGGGTTTCCCACACTATTTTGCGCATTGTCAGCCTACTGTTGTTGATTGCGGTGGTCGGTGGTGGCTTTATCTGGTGGCAAGACCAGACGTCGCTGCGCACCAAGGACCTGATCGGCCTCAACCAAGAACACGTTGAAGTCGAGGGCGCCGATGGCACCACGCAGATTCATCCCCTCGACGAGCCGGAAGACCAGGCTGTCGTAGAAGGCCAGAGCGAGGGCGAAACCGCCCTGGCCCTGCCTGATGCATCAACCACTGGCGAAGCTGCGGCCGAAGCCAGCGCGCCCACAGCACCTGTGGTGGCTGCGGCCACTGCGGTCACCCCGCCAGCGCCAGTAGTGAACGCGCCGGCTACCCCAGCAGCTCCCGTTGTCAGTGCCCCGGCGCCCGCGGCTCTGGCTCCGACTGTGGCTCAAGCCCCTGCGGCGGGTGATGGCCAGGTGCAACTGCAATTCACCGCCGACTGCTGGGCACAAGTGACCGATGGCAGCGGCAAGGTTCTGGTCAGTGCCCTTAAGCGCAAGGGCGAGACTGTCGATGTCAGCGGCAAGCCGCCATTTTCCGTGCGCCTGGGTTATGCCCGAGGCGCACAAGTCAGCTACAACGGGCGAGCGGTCGATCTCGCGCCGTTCACGAGTGGCGAGACTGCTCGCCTGAAGTTGGGTCAATAAGTCATGCACGGCGAATCTCCAATCAAACGTCGCGAATCCCGCAAAATCTGGGTCGGCTCGGTTCCCGTGGGTGGCGATGCGCCTATCGCGGTTCAGAGTATGACCAACAGCGACACCAACGATGTGGCCGCCACCGTGGCCCAGATCAATCGTCTGGAAGCGGCAGGTGTGGATATCGTGCGAGTGTCCGTGCCGGACATGGACGCAGCCGAGGCCTTCGGGCGGATCAAGCAACTGGTCAAGGTGCCCTTGGTTGCCGATATTCACTTCGACTACAAGATCGCCTTGCGTGTCGCCGAGTTGGGCGTGGATTGCCTGCGAATCAACCCGGGCAATATCGGTCGCGAAGACCGAGTGCGTGCCGTGGTCGATGCGGCTCGCGACCGCGGAATTCCGATCCGGATCGGCGTCAACGCCGGTTCCCTGGAAAAAGACCTGCAGAAGAAATACGGCGAGCCGACCCCGGCTGCTTTGGTCGAGTCGGCGCTGCGCCATGTCGAACACCTGGAGCGCCTGAATTTCCAGGACTTCAAGGTCAGTGTGAAGGCCTCCGACGTGTTCATGGCCGTTGAAGCCTACCGCCTCTTGGCCAAGGAAATCGTCCAACCGTTGCACCTGGGGATCACCGAGGCCGGCGGTTTGCGTTCAGGCACAGTGAAATCTGCCGTGGGCCTCGGTATGCTGCTGGCCGAAGGGATTGGCGATACTATCCGCATCTCGTTGGCGGCTGATCCGGTCGAGGAAGTGAAAGTCGGCTACGACATTCTCAAATCCCTGCATTTACGCTCCCGTGGCATCAACTTCATTGCCTGCCCGAGTTGCTCGCGGCAGAACTTCGACGTGGTGAAAACCATGAACGAACTGGAAGTCCGCCTCGAAGACCTGCTGGTACCACTGGACGTCGCGGTGATTGGCTGCGTGGTCAACGGCCCCGGTGAAGCCAAGGAAGCCCACGTGGGCCTGACTGGCGGTACGCCGAACCTGATTTACATCGACGGCAAGCCGTCGCAGAAGCTGACGAATGACAATCTGGTGGATCAACTCGAAAGATTGATCCGCCAGAAAGCGGCCGAAAAGGTCGAGGCTGACGCTGCGGTCATTGCGCGCGGCTGATCGAACGAACTAAGGAATTTTTGTGAGCAAGTCTCTGCAAGCCATTCGTGGCATGAACGACATCCTGCCCGAACAGACGCCGTTGTGGCGTTACTTTGAAGGTACGGTCGCGCGCCTGCTGGATAACTACGGTTATAAGCAGATCCGCATGCCGATCGTCGAGTTCACCGAGCTGTTCAAACGCTCCATCGGTGAAGTGACCGACATCGTCGAAAAAGAGATGTACACCTTCGATGACCGCAACGGCGACTCCCTAACCCTGCGCCCCGAAGGCACTGCTGCCTGCGTGCGCGCAGTGCTGGAACACGGCATTACCGGCGGTGGCCAGGTGCAGAAGCTCTGGTACATCGGCCCGATGTTCCGCCACGAACGCCCGCAGAAAGGCCGCTATCGCCAGTTTCACCAGATAGGCGTCGAAGTGTTCAACCTCGACGGCCCGGACATCGATGCTGAGCTGATCGTGCTGACTTGGCGCCTGTGGGGCGAGCTGGGTATCCGTGATGCGGTCAAGCTTGAACTCAACAGCTTGGGCACCAGCGAGTCCCGCGGGCGCTATCGCGAAGCGCTGGTGGCGTATCTCTCGCAGCACCTGGACCAGCTTGACGAAGACAGCCAGCGTCGCCTGAAGACCAACCCGTTGCGGGTGCTGGATACCAAGAACGCCGATACCCAAGCGGTTCTGGTCGATGCGCCGAAAATGGCCGATTACCTGGACGATGAATCGCGCATCCACTTTGAAGGGCTCAAGGCGCGCCTGGATGCGGCGGGCATTCCCTACGTGATTAATCCCAAACTGGTGCGCGGGCTCGATTACTACAGCAAGACCGTTTTTGAATGGGTGACCGATAAGCTCGGCGCCCAAGGCACCGTGTGCGCCGGTGGCCGCTACGATGGCCTCGTCGAGCAGATGGGCGGCAAACCTACTTCCGGCGTCGGTTTCGCCATGGGCATCGAGCGTCTGGTACTGATGCTTGAGGCACTGGAGCAAGTTCCAGAAGAGTTGTCGCGCCAGGTTGATGTTTACCTCTGCGCCTTCGGCGAGGCCGCCGAACTGGCTGCTCTGGCCTTGAGCGAGCGAGTGCGTGACCAGTTGCCCCACCTGCGCCTGCAGGTCAATGCCGGTGCCGGCAGCTTCAAGAGCCAGTTCAAGAAAGCCGACAAGAGCGGTGCGTTGTACGCACTGATCCTGGGTGACGATGAGCTGGCGCAGCAAGTGGTAGGTTTCAAACCCCTGCGTGGCCAGGGTGAACAACAAAGCGTCGCCTGGGATGCACTTGCTGCGCACCTGGCCACCTGCGTCGTGCAGGGTTGAAGCTGTCAAACAGCCGATTTAGCGAATAAGGAGTATTGGGGTGTCGAGTAGCGAAGATGAACAGCTAGCGGAATTCAAAGACTGGTGGCAGCGGAACGGCAAACCCTTGGTCACTGGCGGCCTGTTGGCGCTGGTTATCGTGTTCGGCTGGCAGGCCTGGCAGAAGTACCAGAGCAATCAGTCGCAAGGCGCCTCGATTCTCTATCAGCAACTGCTGGAAACCACGTTGACGCCCGACGGCAAGCCTGACCCGGCCCGTGTCGCGGACCTGGCGGGCAAGTTGAACAAAGAGTTCGGCGGCACCGCTTATGCCCAGTACGGCAGCCTGTTCGTGGCCAAGGTCGCGGTCGATACCGGCAAGCTGGACGACGCTGCGGCCCAGCTCAAGGCAATTGCCGACAAACCGGTCAACCCGACTCTGGGCGAAGTGGCGCGTCAGCGTCTGGCCCAGGTGTTGGCGGCACAGAACAAGGCTGATGAGGCCCTCAAGTTGCTGGAAGGAGATGCGGACAAGGCGTTCCTGGCCACTCGCGAAGAACTCAAAGGTGACCTGCTGGTCCAGTTGGGTCGCGCCGACGAAGCCCATGCCGCGTATGAAAAAGCCAAGGCTGCGCTGTCTGATGAAGCAGCGGTCGGTGGCCTACAAATCAAGCTGGACGACTTGGCCAAAGGGGATGCGTGACGTGATTCGTTGGAAACATGCAGCATTGCTGGCCCTGGCCATTCTGGCCGCGGGTTGCAGCAGCAACAGCAAAAAAGAATTGCCTCCGGCAGAGCTGGTCGACTTCAAAGAAGAAGTGGTCCTGCAAAAGCAATGGAGCCGTTCGGTCGGTGACGGCCAGGGCGAAACCTACAACATGCTGGTGCCGGCGATCGACGGTGACACCCTCTACGCCGCCGATGTGACGGGCGTGGTGATGTCGCTCGATCGCATGACCGGCGACGTCAAGTGGAAGCAGGATCTCGATCTGCCCGTCTCCGGCGCCGTCGGCGTGGGTTATGGCCTGGTCATGATCGGCACCCTCAAGGGCGAAGTGGTTGCCCTGGATTCCAGCAATGGCGAAGAGAAATGGCGCGCACGCGTGACCAGTGAAGTGCTTGCGCCGCCCGCCACCAACGGTGACGTGGTGGTGGTGCAGACCCAGGACGATCGCCTGATCGGCCTGGATGCTGCCACTGGCAACCAGCGCTGGCTCTATGACAGCACCCCGGCGGTACTGACCCTGCGCGGCACCAGTGCCCCGATCGTCACCAATCGCCTAGCCGTCGCCGGCCTCTCCACCGGTAAAGTGGTGGCCCTGGATACCCAGAACGGCGTGCCGGTCTGGGAGCAACGGGTAGCCATTCCACAAGGTCGTTCGGAACTGGATCGCGTGGTCGATATTGATGGTGGTCTGCTGTTGTCTGGCGGCACCCTGTATATCGCCAGCTACCAGGGCCGTGTTGCGGCGCTGGACCTGGAAAGCGGTCGTCCGCTCTGGCAGCGGGATGCTTCCAGCTACGCCGGTGTGGCCCAGGGCTTTGGCAGCGTCTACGTGAGCCTGGCTTCGGGCACCGTCGAAGGCGTGGACGAGCGTTCTACCACCGCGTTGTGGACCAACGATTCCCTGGCACGCCGCCAGTTGTCGGCACCGGAAGTGTTTTCCAGCTACGTGGCCGTCGGTGACCTGGAAGGTTACCTGCACCTGTTGAGCCAGGTGGATGGCCGCTTCGTCGGCCGTGAGCGTATCGACAGCGATGGCCTGCGTGCCCGTCCGCTGGTGGTAGGCGACATGATTTATGTGTATGGCAACAGTGGCAAACTGGAAGCCCTGACCATCAAGTAATGACTATGCTTGGGGTCTGACCCCAAGCGGCCCCGTTCTCACGGGGTTTGCAGCGCCTCCGGGCGCTGCCCCGAGCACCAGCCGCTGCCTCGCAGCGGCTTTTGTATTTTCGCAAATAACGAAGTGGAGAGCCGCATGGTTCCCGTAATCGCCCTGGTGGGCCGCCCGAACGTCGGCAAGTCCACCCTGTTCAACCGCCTGACCAGGACTCGCGACGCCATTGTCGGCGACTTGTCCGGTCTGACCCGTGATCGCCAATACGGTGAGGCAAAGTGGCAAGGGCGCTCCTACATTTTGATCGATACCGGCGGTATTTCCGGTGACGAGCATGGCATGGACGAAAAGATGGCCGAGCAGTCGCTGCTGGCCATCGAAGAAGCCGATGTCGTCCTCTTTCTGGTCGATGCCCGCGCCGGTTTCACCGCTGCCGACCAGATGATCGCCGAGCACCTGCGCAAGCGAAACAAGCGTTCCTACGTGGTCGCCAACAAGGTCGACAACATCGACCCTGAAATGGCCCGCGCCGAGTTCGCCCCGTTGGGCATGGGCCACGCGATCCCGATCGCCGGTGCCCACGGCCGCGGCATCACGCAGATGCTGGAAATCGCCCTGAGCGACTTCCCCAAAGACGATGACGAAGCGCCTGAAGACGGCGAAGAGGAAATCGTCGAAGAAGGCCAGGAAGCCAAGCGCATTCCCGGTCCGAGCGAAAAAGACGGGATCAAGATTGCCATCATCGGCCGCCCGAACGTCGGCAAGTCGACCCTGGTCAACCGCATGCTCGGTGAAGACCGGGTTATCGTCTACGACCAGCCCGGCACCACCCGCGACAGCATCTATATTCCCTTTGAGCGTAACGAAGAGAAGTACACGCTGATCGACACCGCTGGTGTGCGCAAACGCGGCAAGATCCACGAGGAAGTTGAAAAGTTCTCCGTGGTCAAGACCCTGCAAGCGATCAAAGACGCCAACGTGGTGATCTTCGTCATGGATGCCCGCGAAGGTGTGGTTGACCACGACCTCAACCTGCTGGGCTTTGCCCTGGAAGCGGGTCGGGCGCTGGTGATCGCGATCAACAAGTGGGACGGCATGACCCCCGGCGAGCGTGATTTCGTCAAGGTCGAGTTGCAACGTCGCCTGTTTTTCGTTGATTTTGCCGACATTCACTTCATCTCGGCCCTGCACGGCACGGGCGTGGGCAACCTCTACGCTTCGGTGCAGAACTCGTTCAAGTCGGCGGTCACCCGCTGGCCGACGAATCGCCTGACCCAGATTCTCGAAGACGCCGTGGGCGAGCATGCGCCGCCGATGGTCAACAACCGTCGGATCAAGCTGCGGTACGCCCACTTGGGCGGTGCCAACCCGCCGATTATCGTGATCCACGGTAACCAGATCGAGAAGGTGCCCAAGTCCTATGTGCGCTACCTGGAGAACACCTATCGCCGGGTGCTGAAACTGGTCGGTACGCCGATCCGTATTGAGTTCAAGGGCGGTGAGAACCCGTACGAAGGCAACAAAAACACGCTCACCGACCGCCAGGTCAACAAGAAGCGTCGTTTGATGACCCACCACAAGAAGGCCGACAAGAAGCGCCGCGACAAGCGCTGATTCATCGGGCCGGTTGAAGAAGGGCGCTTTATGCGCCCTTTTTTTATGGGCGTTGGATGGGCTATCCTCCGGGGCTCCCGCGCCGCCGTAGAGCCGGGTGTTGAGCAGGGAATCACCCATGATCGCCAGTAAGCTGCCGAATGTCGGCACCACTATCTTCACCCGCATGTCGCAGCTCGCGATGGAAACCGGCGCACTGAACCTGTCCCAGGGCTTTCCCGATTTCGACGGCCCGCAGGCCCTACGGGATGCGCTCAGTTGGCATGTTGCCAACGGCCACAACCAGTACTCGCCCATGACCGGCCTGCCGGCACTGCGCCAGCAAGTGGCTGCGAAGATCCAGCGCAGCTACGGCGTGCGGGTCAATGTGGACATGGAAGTCACCATCACCCCCGGCGCCACCCAGGGCATCTTCTGCGCCATCCAGGCGGTTATCCACAGCGGCGATGAAGTTATCGTTTTCGACCCTGCCTACGACAGCTACGAGCCATCGGTAGAACTGGCCGGCGGGCGTTGCGTGCATGTGCAACTGGACAGCCAGACCTTCACCATCGATTTCAACAAGCTCGCCCAGGCGCTGAGCCCGCGCACGCGGATGATTATTCTCAACTCCCCGCATAACCCCAGCGGCGCGTTGATCTCCCGGGCCGAGCTGGACCAGTTGGCGCAACTGATCCGCGACCGCGACATTTACCTGATTAGCGACGAAGTTTACGAGCACCTGGTGTTCGACGGCGTGGCCCACGCCAGTGTGCTGGCCCACGAAGAGCTGTATCAGCGCGCCTTTGTGGTCAGTTCGTTCGGCAAGACCTACCACGTAACCGGTTGGAAAACCGGTTACGTGGTGGCGCCTCCGGCCCTGAGCGCCGAGCTGCGCAAAGTGCACCAGTACGTGAGTTTCTGCGGTGTGACGCCATTGCAGTACGCCCTGGCCGATTTCATGGCCGAGCACCCGGAGCACATCGATGAGCTGCCGGGGTTCTATCAGGCCAAGCGCGATTTGTTCTGCGATCTGCTCGCGCCTTCGCGCTTGAGCTTTACCCGGGTCACCGGCACCTACTTCCAGTTGGTGGATTACTCGCAGATCCGCCCAGACCTCAATGATGTCGAGATGGCGCTGTGGCTCACCCGTGAGCATGGCGTGGCGACCATCCCGGTGTCGGTGTTCTACCAGAACCCACCACAAGAGCAGCGCCTGGTGCGCTTGTGCTTCGCTAAACGGGAGGAGACGCTGCGTCAGGCAGCGCAAAAACTATGTGGGATTTGACTGCTTTTCCGAACCTGAACATCGCCCTGGTGCAGACCACGCTGGCCTGGCACGACCGTCAGGCCAACCACGATCACTTCGAGTTGCTGCTGGAACAGGCGCGTGGCGCGGACTTGATAATCCTGCCGGAGATGTTCACCACGGGGTTTTCCATGGAGTCCGAAACCCTGGCCGAGCCCGAGAACGGCCCCACCAGCCAATGGCTGCGGGGCCAGGCGAAAAAGTACGACGCGGTGGTGACCGGCAGCCTGATTGTGCAACTGGCCGATGGCAGCTATCGCAACCGCTTGCTGTGGGCGCGCCCGGATGGCGAAGTGCTGCACTACGACAAGCGTCACCTGTTCCGCATGGCCGGCGAACATAAGCACTTCAGCCCAGGCGAGCGGCAGGTGCGGTTCGAGCTCAAAGGGTGGCGCATTCGGCCGCTGATTTGCTACGACCTGCGTTTCCCCGTGTGGAGCCGCGATCCCCACGACACCGACCTGCTGCTCTACACCGCCAACTGGCCGGGCGCGCGGCGCCAGCACTGGAACCGCTTGCTGCCCGCGCGGGCCATTGAAAACCTGTGCTACGTCGCGGCGGTCAATCGGGTTGGCACCGACGGCAAGGGCTTTGCCTACACCGGGGATAGCCAGGTTCTGGATTTCCAGGGCGAAAGCCTGTTGAGTGCGGGAGAGGCGGACGGGGTGTTCCTGGTGTGCCTGGATGCGGCAGAGCTGGCGGCTTATCGCACGAGGTTCCCGGCGAACCTGGATGCGGACGGTTTTCAGTTTGCCTGAGGGGGCGGCGTTACCTGCAAGATTGCTATCGCGGGTGAGCCCGCTCCCACAAGGATTTGTATTGTTTGCCACTCCCTCTGTGGGGGCCTGCCCGCGATAAGGCAGTACGAAATCCCAACCAATAAAAAGGCCCCTGGACGCTCATCCAGGGGCCTTTTGTATTGCGCAGGGCCTTACGCCGCTTTCGCCTGCGGCTGGCTGAGGGAGCGGTTCAGCGCGCTGAACAGGGCCTTGAAGCTGGCGGTGGTGATGTTTTCGTCGATACCCACGCCGTGGACCGCACGCTCACCATTGACCCGCAGTTCGATGTACGCCGCGGCCTTGGCGTTGGTGCCGGCGCCGATGGCGTGTTCGTTGTAGTCCATGATCTCCACCGGGATCGGCAAACCGGCCACCAAGGCTTCCAGGGCACCGTTACCCTTGCCGCGCCAGTGCAGGTTGGTTTCGCCCTGGCCTTTGCTGGAGACTTCCACCTCGACCGCGCTATGACCGTTCTCTTCCTGCAAGCGATGGCTGACCAGTGCATACGGGGTGTTGGCTTGCAGGTACTCGCTGTGGAGCAGGCTGTGGATCTGCTGGGCGGTCATCTCCAGGCCCAGGCGATCGGTTTCACGCTGCACGACTTGGCTGAACTCGATCTGCATGCGGCGTGGCAGGTTGATGCCGTACTCCTGTTCCAGCAAGTAAGCGATGCCGCCCTTGCCCGACTGGCTGTTGACGCGGATCACCGCCTCGTAGCTGCGGCCGATGTCGGCGGGGTCGATCGGCAGGTACGGCACTTCCCACAGGGTGTCGGGTTGTTGCTGGCTGAAGCCTTTGCGGATGGCGTCCTGGTGCGAGCCGGAGAACGCGGTGTGGACCAGGTCGCCCACGTAGGGGTGGCGCGGGTGCACCGGGATCTGGTTGCACTCTTCCACGACCTTGCGGATGCCGTCGATGTCGGAGAAGTCCAGCTCAGGGTCCACGCCCTGGGTGTAGAGGTTCAGCGCGACGGTCACCAGGTCGACGTTGCCGGTGCGCTCGCCGTTGCCGAACAGGCAGCCTTCGACACGGTCGGCGCCGGCCATCAGGCCCAGTTCGGTGGCGGCAACGCCTGTGCCACGGTCGTTATGGGTGTGCAGGCTGATGAGCACGCTGTCACGGCGGTTGATATGGCGGCCGAACCATTCGATCTGGTCGGCGTAGATGTTCGGCGTGGCGCACTCAACCGTGGCCGGCAGGTTGAGGATCATCTTGTGCTCGGGCGTTGGGTTCCACACCTCGATCACCGCGTCGCAGACTTCCTTGGAGAACTCCAGCTCCGTGGCGCTGAAGGTTTCTGGCGAGTACTCGAAGGTCCACTGGGTTTCAGGTTGCATGGCTGCGTACTTGACGAACAGCTTGGCGGCGTTCACGGCGATGGCCTTGACGCCTTCCTTGTCCTGGTTGAAGACGATTTTGCGGAAGGATGGGCTGGTGGCGTTGTACAGGTGGACGATGGCTTTTTTCGCCCCGCGCAGGGATTCGAAGGTGCGCTCGATAAGGTCTTCACGGCCCTGGGTGAGCACCTGGATGGTGGTGTCGTCCGGGATGTGGCCGTCTTCGATGAGGGTGCGTACGAAGTCGAAGTCGGTTTGCGAAGCGGCCGGGAAGGAGGCTTCGATTTCTTTCACGCCGACGGCGACCAGGGTTTTCCAGAAACGCAGTTTTTTCACTGCATCCATCGGCTCGATCAGCGACTGGTTGCCGTCGCGCAAATCGGAGCTGCACCAGATCGGCGCGCTAGTGATAGTTTTCGACGGCCAGGTGCGGTCCGGGATGTCGATGGTCGGGAAGGCGCGGTATTTCGAGGACGGGTCTTTGAGCATGGTCATCGGGGTAATCCTTATTGTTCGGCCGAAAAGAGGCGGCCTGCCGGTAATGCGTTTACGAGAGATGAGGCGAGGGGCGAGGCACCGCGATTCACCCTGGCAGTCGTGCGCTGACGAGGCACAGGCTGCGGTGTTGGCGACGCTGAATGAGGGTGTGAGAGGTTTTCATGCGTTCAACCCTAACCGCGCCGGGGGGACGATGGCAAGCGGCCGGGAAAAATTGAGATAAGTTCTGCTAATTCTCTAATTGGCGAGATTTTATGGCTTGTAAGTGAGGGATTATTAGCTTTGTTTGCGCGAGGCTATCGGCTTGCGCAATTGGGGCGGCTGGGCTGACGCCATCGCGGGCGAGCCCGCTCCCACAGGGATGGCGGCGATGACGCCAGCAGCTTTGCCGATGACCTCAGGGCTGGAACGCACCAATGAAAATCGCCGGGTCGACCCGCGCGTCGTTGAGGCTGACGTTCCAGTGCATATGGGGCCCGGTGGCGCGGCCGGTGGCGCCGACCTTGCCCACCACCGCGCCACGCGCCAATTGCTGGCCGGGCTTCACGTCGATTTTCGACATGTGGCAGAACATGCTGATAAAGCCCTGGCCGTGGTCGACGAACACGGTGTTGCCATTGAAGAAGTAGTTGCCGACCAGGATCACCTTGCCGCCGGCCGGGGTCTTGATGGGCGTGCCGGCGGGAACGGCGAAATCCAGCCCGGCGTGGGGGTTGCGCTCTTCGCCATTGAAGAAGCGGCGCACGCCGAACTTGCTCGACAGCGGGCCGTTGACCGGTTTGTCCAGCAGTAGGTTGCTTGGCAGGTTGGGGCTGAAGGTGCGGTAGGCCTTGAGCTGCACCGCCAGTTCGCCTTCGATGCGCTTGAGCTGCGCCTGGTCGGGGTTGACCTGGCTTTTGTTCTTCAGGGTGATGCGCTGTTCCGGGTACTTCTTGAAGCCGACGATGAACGGCAGGTTACGCCCTCCCGCCGTGATCTGGTGATTGCCAGGCTGGACGGTCAGCGGGATGCCGACAATGGCCAGCCAGTTCTCTTGTTCCTTGACCACCAGCACCGGTTTGCCTTGATAGCTCGCCTTGGGCGCTTGCGCCGCCGCGCCGAGGTCCACCACCGCCACGCCGCCGGGCACCGGTTTGTTGAGCAAACGGGTGATGTAGCTGTCGGCGTGGGCGTTGAGGGTCAGGCACAGCAGCAACAGGGTGCAGAAAAAACGCGGCATCGATCAGTCCAGTAAAGAGAGGGTGACAGGGGTCAGGTGGTTGTCTTCGACGCGCACCAGCAGTTCGCCTTCGCCGAGCCGGGCCTTGAGGCGCTGGCCGTTGTGGGTTTGCGCGGCGTTGCGGATGGCGTTGCCCCGTTCGTCGAGCAAAATGCTGTAGCCACGGCCCAGGGTGGCCAGTGGGCTGACCACGTGTAGGGTTTGCACCTGGCTTTGCAGTTGCAGGCGCCGGCGTTTGAGGCCTTCGCCCATGGCTCGTGGCAGACGCTCGGCGAGGCTGGCCAGGCGTTGGCGCAGCAAGGCCAGTTGCCGCCCGGGGTGCTGCCCGGCGAGGCGTGTTTCGAGCCGGATCAGGCGTTCGCGGCGGGAGTTGAGGCTGCGCTCGAAGGCGCGGCGCAGGCGCATGTCCAGGTCGTCCAGGCGTTGCGCTTGCTGGCGCAGGCGTTCGCCCGGATGGCGCAGGCGCCGGGCCATGCCTTCCAGGCGCAAGCGGTCGTGGCTCAGGCGATTGCGCATCAGCAGCACCAAGCGGCGGTGCAGGCTTTCGACCTGGCGCACCAGGTTGCTGGCATCCGGGGCCAGCAGTTCAGCGGCGGCCGAAGGGGTCGGCGCGCGCACGTCGGCGACGAAGTCGCTGATGGATACGTCGGTTTCATGGCCCACCGCGCTGACGATCGGCGTCACGCAGGCATCCACCGCCCGCGCCACGGCCTCTTCGTTGAAGCACCAGAGGTCTTCCAGCGAGCCGCCGCCACGGGCCAGGATCAGCGCATCGAAGCCACGGGCGTCGGCCAGTTGCAGGGCGCGGACGATCTGCGCGGTGGCTTCGCGGCCCTGCACGGCGGTGGGGATCAGGGTCAGCCGAACCTGGGGCGCACGGCGGCGGAACACGCTGATGATGTCGCGGATCACCGCGCCGGTGGGCGAACTGATGATGCCGATCCGCTGCGGATGGGCCGGCAGTGGCACTTTGCGCTCGGCGCTGAACAGGCCCTCGGCGCTGAGCTTCTCTTTCAGGGCATCGAAGGCCAGGCGCAACGCGCCGTCGCCGGCCGGCTCCACGGTGTCGAGGATCAACTGGTAGTCGCCACGGCCCTCGAACAACGAGACTTTGCCGCGCACTTTCACCGCCAGGCCATCCTTCAGCGCCTGGCGCACCCGCGCCGCGTTCTGGCGGAACAGCGCGCAGCGCACCTGGGCGCCGCTGTCCTTGAGGGTGAAATACACATGGCCAGACGCCGGGCGGGCGAGGTTGGAGATTTCGCCTTCGACCCAGATGTTGCTGAACACATCTTCGAGCAGCACCCGCGCGCGGCCGTTGAGTTGGCTGACGGTCAGGACTTCGCGGTCCAGGCCGAGTCTTGCAAAGGGATCTTTAATCATGGGGCGCAGTGTAAAGGCATAACGCGATCAATCTCCACGGCTGTGGGCAAATCCCTGGGTAAAGTGCCGGGCGAACTGTTCCACCAGCGGCGTGGGCGCTTGCCGGCACGCCAGGGCGATGGTGCTGTGGCAATCCGGGTCGGCCAGGGGTAGAAAGTGCAGGTTGGCGGGGGCGATGTCTTGCATCGATTCGGGCAGCAGGGCGATGCCGAACCCGGCCTGGATCAATTGCAACTGGGTGGTCTTGCGCGATACCACTCGCGCAGCCTTGGGGAAAAATCCGGCGCGCATGCACAGTTCCGCCGACAGGTAGCTCAAGCCCCCGCGCTGTGGGTGGGGCAGGGAGATGAAGGGCTGGTCCTTGAGTTGCGCCAAGTCCACGCCTTGGGCGGGCACTTGCCGGGCCAGCGCATGGCCTGGCGGCACCGCCAGCAGCAGGCGCTCGCTATATAAAGGCAGCACGCGCACGCCTTCGCGCTGGCGCAGCACAGGCAGGCGTAGCAGGCCGATGTCCAGGCGCCCCTCGGCCAACTCCTGCAATTGGGCTTCGGAGGACAGCTTGACGATGTCCATGGACACGCCGGGGTATTGCGCCAGATAAGCGCTGATGCCTTGGAGCAGGCGCCCGCACATGGGCACGGTGCTGGAGTGGCTCAAGCGCAGGGTGCCGCGCTGGCCATTGCCGACCTGGGTGGCCAGTTCGCTGGCCGCCTCAAGTTCGTTGAGCAGGCTGCGGGCGCGGGGGTAAAACGCCTCACCGGCCGCTGTGAGCCGCGGTTGTCGCGCGGTGCGCTCGAACAGCGGCGTTTGCAATTGGCTTTCCAGTTCTTTGATCTGCCGGCTCAGGGCCGATTGGGCGACGAACAGGCGCTCGGCGGCGGCGCTGAAACTGCCGCATTCGGCGATATCGACGAAGTAACGCAACTGGCGGGTGGAAATCACGAGTCATGCCTTTTTGAGATGGGTGGCGGGCAAGGATGATATTAGTCGCAATGCTCGTTGCTGGCTAAAGTCAGGCGCTAACCAAACAGGAGGCAGGCAAGTGATGAGCGTGATGGGGTTGTTGGAGTCATGGCCGTGGGGCGGGGTGGATTGGCTGGTGATCGGCCTGGGCATTGCACTGGCCTACATCGTGTTCGGCATCGCCGGGTTTGGCACGGCGCTGGTGGCCGGGCCGATCCTGATCCTGTTCATGCCACTGTCGAAAATCGTGCCCCTGCTGGTGCTGCTGGATTTTGTCGCCGCGTTCGGCAACCTGCTGCCGTCGCGCAAGGACGTGGCCCGGGCGGAATTGCTGCGCTTGTTGCCGTGCATGGTGGTGGGGTGCGCCCTGGGGGTGACCTTTTTGCTCAACCTCAAATCGGACATCTTGCTGTTGTTGATGGGGCTGTTTATCAGCGCCTATGCGATCTACAGCCTGGCGGTGAAAGTGCGCGCCAGCCAGCTCGCGGCCGGGTGGGCAGTGCCGATGGGCACGGTGGGCGGGTTGTTTGGCGCACTGTTTGGCAGCGGCGGGTTCCTGTATGCGATCTACCTCAATGCACGCTTGCCCAAGGATGCGGCGCGGGCCACCCAGAGTGCGCTGATTAGCTGTAGCACCCTGGTGCGCCTGAGCCTGTTCCTGCTGGCCGGGGTTTATGCCGAACTGCCGTTGCTGGTACTGGCAGCCTGCTTGCTGCCCGCCATGGCCTTGGGCCTGTGGATCGGCCGGCGCCTGAGCATGAAACTATCGCGCGAGGCCTTTGTGCGCCTGGTGACCTGGCTGGTGCTGGCCAGTGGCATTGCGCTGATCGGCCGCTATCTGAGCGCTTGACCTGCGGGGCTCAAGGATTAAGCTGCTGGCCTTTTAGCGCGCCATCGCGGGCAAAGCGCCACACTCTGTGGGTGCGGGCTCGCCCGCGATAGCGCCAGCAGCCCCGCAGGCCCGCCATGAATTCGCAAAGCATTCTCGTCCCGAAAATCTCCACCCTGCCGGTCCACGAACCCCGTGCGCGGGCGGTTGTGCGCTGGCTGGTGCGCAAGAACATTATTAAAGAAGAACTCTCGACCTGCGGGCGCACGGGCAATCGCATGGCCTACGCCATTGCCGACGGCGCCCGGGCGGTGGTGCTGCACCCCGAGGCGCTACCCTTCGGCGAGCCGATCAATGGCCTGGAAATCGTCACCAAGCGCTGCATCTACACGCCGGCCAAGGGTTTTCTCGAAGAGGCCGGTTGCCCCGAGTGCCGTCAGGAAGTGGGCGAGGTGTTGTTCGACAGCCTGGAAGACTGGATGCCGGGGCGCACCGATAACTTCATCTGCCCTTTGTGCGGCCATGAAGATGACATCAACGGCTTTCTGTTTTTACAGGAGTGCGGTTTTTCCAACCTGGGGTTTATCTTCAACAACTGGGCCGAGGCGGGCTTCAAGCCGAGTTTCATCGACGAGTTCGCCGACTGGCTGGATCAGAAGATCAGTTGGGTGAAAGTGGAGTTGTGAGCTTTTTGCCCCATCCATCCGCATGGCCAACATAGTCAGAGTTTTATCTTTCGCAGCCAGGGGTGTCTGAGTATAATGGCGCGCTTCCATTTTCCCGCTCGGGAGCCCCCGCGATGCTGCGTATCAGCCAAGAAGCTCTGACATTCGACGACATTCTCCTCGTGCCCGGTTATTCCGAGGTACTCCCTAACGAAGTCAGTCTCAAGACCCGCCTTACCCGTGGCATCGAGCTGAATATCCCCCTGGTTTCCGCTGCCATGGACACCGTCACTGAAGCCCGTTTGGCCATCGCCATGGCTCAGGAAGGTGGGATCGGCATCATCCACAAGAACATGACCATCGAGCAGCAAGCGGCTGAAGTGCGCAAGGTCAAGCGCTACGAAGCCGGCGTGGTCAAGGACCCGATCACCATCGAGGCCGACGCCACCGTACGCGAACTGTTCGAACTGACTCGCCTGCACAACATCTCCGGTGTTCCAGTGCTGCACAACGGCGACCTGGTTGGCATCGTCACTTCCCGTGACGTGCGTTTCGAGAACCGTCTGGAAGCCTCCGTTCGTGAAGTGATGACGCCTAAAGAGCGCCTGGTCACCGTGCGCGAAGGCGCCGACAAGGACGAAGCCCGCGAATTGCTGCACAAGCACCGCATCGAGCGCGTGCTGATCGTCGACGACAAGTTCGCCCTCAAAGGCATGATGACCGTCAACGACATCGAAAAAGCCAAGGCCTACCCGCTGGCCAGCAAGGACGACCAAGGTCGTCTGCGCGTGGGCGCGGCGGTCGGCACCGGCAAAGACACCGGCGACCGTGTGTCGGCCCTGGTCGCTGCCGGTGTGGACGTGGTGGTGGTCGACACCGCCCACGGTCACTCCAAAGGCGTGATCGACCGCGTGCGTTGGGTCAAACAGAACTTCCCTGAAGTGCAGGTGATCGGCGGCAACATCGCCACTGGCGCTGCCGCCAAGGCCCTGGCCGAAGCGGGCGCGGATGCGGTCAAGGTCGGTATCGGCCCAGGCTCGATCTGCACCACCCGTATCGTCGCCGGTGTCGGCGTGCCGCAAATCAGCGCCATCGCCAATGTCGCCGCTGCCCTTGAAGGCACCGGCGTGCCATTGATCGCCGACGGCGGCATCCGCTTCTCCGGTGACCTGTCCAAGGCCATCGTGGCCGGTGCGTCCTGCGTGATGATGGGCTCGATGTTCGCCGGTACCGAAGAGGCCCCGGGCGAGATCGAACTGTTCCAGGGCCGTTCGTACAAGGCGTATCGCGGCATGGGCTCGCTGGGTGCCATGTCCCAGGCCCAGGGTTCGTCCGACCGTTACTTCCAGGATTCCTCGGCCGGTGCCGAGAAGCTAGTACCTGAAGGCATCGAAGGTCGCGTGCCGTACAAGGGTTCCCTGACCGCCATCATCCATCAACTGATGGGCGGCCTGCGTTCCTCGATGGGTTACACCGGCAGCGCCGATATCGAAGAAATGCGCACCAAGCCTGAGTTCGTGCGCATCACCGGCGCCGGCATGGCTGAATCCCACGTCCACGACGTGCAGATCACCAAGGAAGCGCCGAACTATCGAGTCGGCTGACGCCGACAGCTAAAAGCCACAAGTTATGAGCTGCAAGCGGTGCTGCGTCAGCGCAGTCACCGCAAGGCTTCCGATTACTTGCAGCTTGCAGCTTGAAGCTTGCAACTGCTCTTCAGAGTTTCTTTCATGTCCCTCGACATTCACGCCCACCGCATCCTGATCCTCGACTTCGGTTCCCAGTACACCCAACTGATCGCCCGCCGCGTGCGCGAGATCGGCGTGTACTGCGAGCTGCACCCGTTCGACATGGACGATGACGCGATCCGCGAATTCGCTCCCAAAGGCGTCATCCTCGCCGGTGGCCCCGAGTCCGTGCATGAAGCCAACAGCCCGCGCTGCCCGCAAGCGGTGTTCGACCTGGGCGTGCCGGTTTTCGGTATCTGCTACGGCATGCAGACCATGGCCGAGCAACTGGGCGGCAAGGTCGAAGGCTCCGAGTTGCGCGAGTTCGGCTACGCCCGTGTCGATGTGGTCGGCAAGAGCCGCCTGCTCGATGGCATCGAAGACCATGTGGACGCCGATGGCCTGTTCGGCCTCGACGTGTGGATGAGCCACGGCGACAAGGTCACCAAGATGCCCCAGGACTTCCATATCCTGGCCAGCACTCCGAGCTGCCCGATTGCCGGCATGTTCAACGATGACCTGCGCTACTACGGCGTGCAGTTCCACCCGGAAGTGACCCACACCAAGCAGGGCGGCCGCATCCTGTCGCGCTTCATCCTCGACATCTGCGAGTGCGAAGCACTGTGGACCCCCTCGAAGATCGCCGAAGACGCCATCGCCCAAGTGCGCGCCCAGGTCGGCACCGACAACGTGCTGCTGGGCCTGTCCGGCGGTGTCGATTCCTCGGTCGTTGCTGCGCTGCTGCACAAGGCCATCGGCGACCAGTTGACCTGCGTCTTCGTCGACAACGGCCTGCTGCGCCTGCACGAAGGCGAGCAAGTGATGGCTATGTTCGCCGAGAACATGGGCGTCAAGGTGATCCGCGCCAACGCTGAAGAGCAGTTCCTCAACAACCTGGCCGGCGAGTCGGACCCGGAGAAGAAGCGCAAGATCATTGGCCGCACCTTCATCGACGTGTTCGATGCCCAGTCCAACAAACTGGACAACATCAAGTACCTGGCCCAGGGCACCATCTACCCGGACGTGATCGAGTCGGCGGGCGCGAAAAGCGGCAAGGCCCACGTCATCAAGTCCCACCACAACGTCGGTGGCCTGCCGGAAGAGATGAACCTCAAACTGGTCGAGCCCCTGCGCGAGCTGTTCAAGGACGAAGTCCGCCGCCTGGGCCTGGAGTTGGGCCTGCCCTACGACATGGTCTACCGCCACCCGTTCCCGGGCCCGGGCCTGGGTGTGCGCATCCTCGGTGAAGTGAAGAAGGAATACGCCGACCTGCTGCGTCGCGCCGACCACATCTTCATCGAAGAGCTGCGCAAGGCCGACTGGTACCACAAGGTCAGCCAGGCTTTCGTGGTATTCCAACCGGTGAAATCGGTGGGCGTGGTCGGTGATGGCCGTCGCTACGCTTGGGTCGTGGCCCTGCGTGCGGTGGAAACCATCGACTTCATGACCGCCCGCTGGGCGCACCTGCCCTATGAACTGCTGGAAACCGTCAGCGGCCGCATCATCAATGAAATCGAAGGCATCTCCCGCGTCACCTACGACGTGTCGAGCAAGCCGCCGGCGACCATTGAGTGGGAATGATCGTGAACAAGCCCTGAGGGCTGGCACGCTGTACACCCAATGACCGGGGGAGCCTTGCGCTCCCCCGGTTTTTTTTCGGCTCGGGGAAAGCCGTGTCAGCCGACCTGGCTCATGCCCATTTCGTTGAGGGCTTGGAGCAAGGCCTCTAGGCTGTCGAAGGGCTTGCCGCTGACCTTGGGCCAGTTGGGGCGTTCTAGGCTGTAATGGTCGCCCTGGACCCGGATTTCGGTGCGCACGATAGATTTGTCACCGCTGCGGTGGACGAGTTCAAGGCGTTCCGGGCTGCGCACCAGGGTGTAGTTGCCGGGGCGTTCGAGCAGGATGCTCAGGTCTTTGACCTTTGGGAGGGGGTTGCCGGGCACTTCGACTTGCAGGCACAGGTCATTCTTCAGATAGCCCGGTGGCGTATCGAATGACGCCGGATAGGTGATGCCTTCGTCCACAAAGATGCCCTTGGACGTACCGATGTTCACATCGTCGATGCGCAGGCCGATACCTTCCATCAGTTCGCTGACGCCGGCCACACCCTTGAACGTGTTGGCGTGGCTGTTGCCCATCAGCGCCACCCAGCGGTGTGGGCCGTTGACGGCCTGGTCGGCGCGGATCACGGTATGGGCGTAGTAGTTCATCATCTTCTGCCGGGCCGTGGGGTCGTTCAGCGATTGCCCAGCTCCATCGCTCGGTCGCATGCCCTTGAGGCGGTAACTGGCGAGGCAGTCGATGGCCTGGATGCGAACCTTCTCTGCACGCGCAGCCTTGACCAGATTGAGGAAACCGTACTTGGCCTTGGGGTTCAACATGAAGCCGTCGTCCAGGTTCCTGAGATAGGTTTCCAGGTCGCGGCTCATGGTGCCTTTGCGCAAGAACGTGTCTAGGTCGGCCTGATGAAAGTCCGACAGCAGATGTTCCATATAGAGGGTTTTGACGCCGCTTTTGGCTAGGGTCCTCATGTTTTTTATCAGGAACCGCTTGCTGCCGATTTCGCCGTGGGACTCACCGATCACCAGGGCCGGGGAGTCTTTGAGCAGCGAGCGGATAATGATTTTGTCGCTGGCTCCTGACTCCAGGGGCGTGATGAACGGGCGTGGCGGCAATTCGGGTTGCTGGTAAAACGCCCGGGCCTCGTTATAGAGGCGCGTTCTCACGGCCTTGAATTGTTGTTGCGCCGTGTCGGTGCCGTCCAGCATAACCTCAATGTCACGGATCGGTCGGCGGCCCTCGGCGGTGTCCTGAAGTTCGCCGCGAAAGGCTTCGGGCATGTCGTAGGCTGCGCGTGCCGCAATAGCCTCGCTGTCATTGAGCCCGCCCTTGAGGCCCAGTTTTTCCAGTAGCACCCAGTCACCCGAGGCCGAGAGCCGTACCGGCAACGATGAGGCGAACTGGTTGGGGCGGGTTGGGTCGACGATCGCCCATTCGCCCGCGCCCTTGCTGTCGGGGAAGAACGTTACATAGTAGGGCAGGCCGTCCAGTTCAATGGCGTAGGGTGGGTTTGACTCCAGCCGATAGATGCCCTGGAATTTGCCTGGCTCGCTTTCTGGCACCAACCCGTCGAGTAGCTCATTGCTTTGGTAGCTGGCGGGTATGTTGTTGCCTTGGGTGGAACTGGGCGCCGCGGGGGTAATGTCCCCGGGTAGCCCTTGGGTTTCTTCGACGTCGAGCTCATCCTCCGGGTCGATGCCTTCGGGCTCTAGCTCGGAGATTTCAGTTACCTCAGTGCCCGCCGCTTCGATCTCGGCCCCAACTTCCGCCAGTTTGCCGGTACCTTTGAGGAACGGTGCATTGAACAGGGTGTCGAGGCCGCTGAGGACCGCGCCAATCACCCCGGCCTTGCGTTCGGCTGCCGTTTTGCCATTGACGGCTTGGTCGACGTTCAGGCCCAGGTTGGCCAGGCTGGCGCCAATCGCGGGTAATGCCACCGGCCAGCCCAGCGCCGCCAGGGGGCCAAAGACCTTGGCTCCAGCGGTGAGGTAGCCAATCCAGAGCTTTTTGCGCAGGTCCCCGTTGGAGGTTAGCGAGGTCGCGGCTTCGGCGTACATCGTTGCCCGGGCCTGCTCACTGAGCCACTGGAACGCGTCGCCTTTGATGACCAGGTTTTTGCGGTTTAGCAGGTGATGGTCGGATTTGCCCCAGGTCTGGGTGAGGCGATTCATCAGGTCTGTGAGGTTGTCCTTGACTGCCTCGCGGTCGTCCAGCGCGAAGTGAGCCATGACCACGGCGCGGGCATGGTCGTTGTCCAGTTGCCCCAAGGCCCACCAATGCAGGTCGCCAGGGTGCTCGAACACACGAAAGGCCTGGGCTTCGCCGGGCACATAGACGACCTGCCGGCCCGTCGGCAGCACGATGCGCAGGATATCGGTAGCGACATGGCCGTCGATATCCAGGGCGCATACTTGCGCGCCATCGAGCGGCCCGGTGCTGCGTCGCAGGGCCTGTAGGTCGATGGGCCAGCTCAGGGGGCCAGCCACCGCTTGCACTACCGTTTGGAAGTCGTCTTCGCTGAGCTGGCGGGCTTGGCGGCTTTGCAGGGCCTTGCTGAGGAAGTTGCACTTGGCCAGCAACCGGAAATCGTCCGCGCGTGTCCCCCAGAAACTCTGGAGTTTGTCGGTGTACAGCGCGCTGAAGTCGATCTCCCAGAAATCCTTGAGCACCTCGTTGCCGTGCAGGCGCACTTCATTGGTTTCGTTGAAGTTCTCCACCTCTGGCCCGGCGCTGTAGAAGCCGCCGTACAAGTCCAGCAGGTCGGCGTTGTCCTGGTCGGTGGCACGAAAGCGCTGGACCACCAGTTGGGTCAGGGTCAGTGACTCGTAGGGTTTTTCATAGGTGTGCTCCCAGCCGGTGAAGGTCTTGGTGCTGCTCTGGCTAGTCTTGAAGCGGTGGTAGTAGACGTGGTCGGGGTCCAGGTCTGGCAGGCCATATTTGCGCAGCAAGGTGGTGGCCACTTCGCGAGCGGTATCGAGCAGGCCTGGGCAGGTACCCACCACCTGTTCAGCGATGGTCTTGAGGGTGGCGAGATCGGCGGCGTTGGGTTGTTGCGAGTCGTTCATGGTTAATCATCCTTGATACATGAGGCTCAAGAATTCCACGGCGCCCCGCCAGGCTCGCGATACATAGTTACCGCACAAAGCGGATGTGCTCGCGAAAAAGTAACCGCATATGTGTGCCTGCGGAGCGCCGGGCGGCCACGACCTTTGTGGTTGCTCCCTGTGACCCTTCGCCGCCCGCCCTTACGGTTTGCCAGTTGCGGGTGTATCGTATTCGCCTTTTGCGGGCGCCAGCCTGCTGCGCATACGTGAGGTAGTTGAGCCAATGTCCTTTACCCGTCGACAGATCCTCGGTGGCCTGGCCGGTCTTGCAGTGGTTGGGGTGGGGGCCGGTGGGGCATCGCGCTACTGGCTGGGGAAAATGGCCGATGCCGACGCGGGCCACGACTACGAACTGATCGCCGCGCCGCTGGACGTGGAACTGGTGGCCGGGCACACCACCCAGGCCTGGGCCTTTGGCCCGTCGGCGCCGGGCACCGAGTTGCGGGTACGCCAGGGCGAATGGCTGCGGGTGCGCTTCATCAACCATCTGCCAGTGGCCACCACCATCCACTGGCACGGCATCCGCCTGCCGCTGGAGATGGATGGCGTGCCCTACATTTCCCAACTACCGGTGCTGCCGGGGGAGTACTTCGACTACAAGTTCCGCGTGCCGGACGCCGGCAGCTATTGGTATCACCCCCATGTGAACAGCAGCGAAGAGTTGGGCCGCGGGCTGGTGGGGCCGCTGATCGTCGAAGAGCGCGAGCCCACCGGGTTCGCCCACGAACGCACCCTGAGCCTCAAGAGCTGGCACGTCGATGAGCAGGGCGAGTACCTGCCCTTCAGCATCCCCCGCGAGGCGGCCCGCGGGGGCACGGCGGGGCGGCTGCACACCATCAATGGCGTGGCCGGGGCGGTGATCGACCTGCCGGCCGGGCAGATCACCCGCGTGCGCCTGCTCAACCTGGACAACACCCTGACCTATCGCATCAACATCCCCGGCGTGGAGGCGCAGATCTACGCCCTGGACGGCAACCCCATCGAGCCGCGCCCCTTGGGCAAGGAATACTGGCTGGGGCCGGGCATGCGCATCTGCCTGGGGATCAAGGCGCCGGCGGCGGGGCAGGAGCTATCCCTGCGCAACGGCCCGGTGCGCCTAGGCACCCTGCGCGCGGTGGCCAGCACTGACGCCCCCGGCCCATGGCCCGCGGCGTTGCCGGCCAACCCCATCGCCGAGCCGGACCTGGCAACTGCCGAGAAGCTCAACTTCAATTTCGAGTGGGTCGGCTCCGTCTCGGTGGACGTGGACAACGGCCGCCCGCCAAGCCTGTGGCAGATCAACGGCAAGGCCTGGGACATTACCGACAAAACCTGCGCCGACCGCCCCATCGCCACGCTCAAGAAGGGCCAGAGCTACATTTTTGAATTGAAGAACATGACCCAGTACCAGCACCCGATCCACTTGCACGGCATGAGCTTCAAAGTCATCGCCTCCAACCGCAAGAAGATCACCCCGTACTTCACCGACACCTACCTGCTGGGCAAGAACGAACGCGCCCGCGTGGCGCTGGTGGCGGATAACCCGGGGGTGTGGATGTTCCATTGCCATGTGATCGACCACATGGAAACCGGCCTGATGGCCGCCATCGAGGTGAAGTAATGCGCCAGTTTCGCCCGGCCCCGATCATCGACCGCAGCCGCGACCGCGACTTCATGCGCGAGGCCCTGGCCCTGGCGGCCCAAGGCGCGGCCCTGGGCGAAGTGCCAGTGGGCGCGGTGTTGGTGCAGGGTGGTGAAATCATCGGCCGCGGCTTCAACTGCCCCATCAGCGGCAGCGACCCCAGCGCCCACGCCGAGATGGTCGCCATCCGCAACGCCGCCCAAGCGGCCAGCAACTATCGTCTGCCCGGCAGCACCCTGTACGTCACCTTGGAACCGTGCAGCATGTGCGCCGGCCTGATCGTGCACGCGCGCATCGCCCGGGTGGTCTACGGCGCCCTGGAACCCAAGGCTGGCATCGTGCAGAGCCAGGGGCAGTTCTTCAGCCAGGATTTCCTCAACCACCGCGTCCTGTTCGAGGGGGGCGTGCTGGCCGAGGAATGCGGTGCGGTACTGAGCCAGTTCTTCAAGGCCCGCCGGGCGAAGCCAGAGCTCTAGGGCGCTGAAACACCCCGGCCGTGTGCCAGCGATGGCGGTGGGGCTGGGGGCGAGGGGCAGGCAGGTGGAGGGTTAGCGAGCAGGCTCGCTCCCACGAAAGTCTGCTCTTAACAACGGCTCAATCCCACAAAGGCCCTAACCCGCCAGGTGAGTGCGGTTTATTTGCGGGCGACGATCACGGCGCGCCTCGGCGCGGGCAGGCCTTCGATGGTTTTGCTGTGGTCGTCGGGGTCGAGGAAGTCGCTCAGGGACTGGTACTTCATCCACTCGGTGCTGCGCTGTTCTTCGACGGTGGTCAAGCTCACGTCCACGCAGCGCACGTCGCTGAACCCGGCGCGGCGCAGCCAGCGTTCCAGGGCGGGCACCGAAGGCAGGAACCACACGTTACGCATCTGCGCGTAGCGGTCTTCGGGCACCAGCACTTGCTGCTCGTCGCCTTCGACCACGAGGGTTTCGAGCACCAGTTCGCCACCCTTGACCAAACAGTCCTTGAGCGCCAGCAAGTGCTCGATGGGCGAGCGCCGGTGGTAGAACACCCCCATGGAAAACACCGTGTCGAAGCCTTCCAGGTTGGCCGGCAGGTCTTCAAAGGGAAACGGCAGGTGCCAGGCGTTGGGTGCGCCCAAGTAGCGCTGCACGGCTTGGAACTGGCAGAAGAACAGCCAGTTGGGATCGACGCCGATCACGCTGTCGGCCCCGGCGCCGAGCATGCGCCACATGTAGTAGCCGTTACCGCAGCCGACATCGAGGATGCGTTTGCCCACGAGGTCCAGGTGCGGGGCCACCCGCGACCACTTCCAGTCCGAGCGCCATTCGGTGTCCACGTGCACGCCGAACAGGTTGAACGGCCCCTTGCGCCACGGGCTCAGGCCCATCAGCGCGGTGCGCATCTGCACGCGGGTGGCGTCGTCGCACGCGACATCCAGGGTCAGGCCATGGAGCAGGTCGATTTCGCTGGGCTGGACCTTGGGCAAGGCGTCCAGGGCGCTTTGCCAACGCTCCAGGTCGCCGTGGCCTTTTTCCATCTTGCTATCGAGTTGCGCTTGCAGGGTGTTGGCCCAGTCGGCCAGCGGGGTGCCGGCCAGGCGGCGGGCAAGGGGAGACAGATCGATCATGGCAGGGCAATCAACGAGGCAAAGTTAAGACACTGGAACCACGGCACGACGTTCGAGAACCCCGCCGCCAACAGGCGCTCGCGGTGTTCTTCGAGGCTGTCGGGCTTCATGACGTTTTCGATGGCGCTGCGTTTCTGGGCGATTTCCAGGTCGCTGTAGCCGTTGGCGCGCTTGAAGGCCACGTGCAGGTCGGTGAGCAGCGCCTGTTCCTGGGCGTCGTTGAAGCGCAGTTTTTCCGAGAGAATCAGCGCCCCGCCCGGCAACAGCGATTGGCGGATACGCCCCAGCAGTGCCAGGCGTTGCTCGGGGGCGATGAATTGCAGGGTGAAATTGAGTGCCACCACCGAGGCAGGCTGAAATTGCAGTGCGAGGATATCGCCCTCGATCACCTCCACCGGCAACAGTTCCTGGAACATCGAGTCCTGGCCATTGAGGTACTCGCGGCAGCGCTCCACCATGGCAGGCGAGTTATCCACCGCAATCACCCGGCAACCCTCGCTGCGCACATGGCGGCGCAGCGCCTGGGTCACCGCGCCCAGGGACGAGCCCAGGTCATAGAGCACGCTGCCCGGTTGGGCGAATTGCGCGGCGAGCACGCCCAGGTTCTCGACGATGGTCGGGTAACCGGGCACCGAGCGCTTAATCATGTCGGGGAACACCCGCACCACGTCCTCGTTGAAGGCGAAGTCCGGCACCTGGGGCAGGGGCTGGGCGAAAAGGCGATCGGGTTCTTTGCTCACGGCGGTTCCAGCGGCTGGGGTGGAAAAGGCCGGCATTTTAGCCAAGTTGGCGGGGCGATGCGCGGGTTGTCTGATAAACCGCTTCCGGCCTGTGTGGACGCGGCCCCTGTGGCATCAGGCGGTTATGGGCGCGGGCCGGCCCGCGATACCGCCGGTACGGCCAGGGCCATCGCGAGCAGGCTCGCTCCCACCACAGCAACCTCCCCAGGGAGGCTTAGGGTTTTGCCGCCTGACCCTGGCTGAACGTCGACGCCGCAATGCCCCATTGCCCCAGCCAATAGCTGAGGATTATCAGGTAGGGCGCGGCGTCGAAGGCGACGACGAAGCGGCTGATGCCGATCACGCTGTCGGAGAACACGAAGACCACCGCGCCCACCGCCGCCAGCACCGCCGAGCGTTGCGGCACGTCGCTGCCCAGGCGGGCGAGGGCGCGCCAGAGCATGGCGCTGATGGCCAGGCCGTAGACGATCACCGGCACCAGCAATGGGCCCAGGTCATGGGCGATGAGGATTCCCAGCAGCACGGCGCCAGCCACCGCTGCCACGAGCAACGCAGGCAGCGCGGGCCGGCGGCAATCGCTCAGGTAGGCCTTGAGGTACGCCAGGTGCGCGACCAGAAACGCTCCCAGGCCAAACACGAACAAATCGCCGGGCCAGGCGAGCAGCAGATCCCCGACCAGCGAAAAAATCAGGCCCAGGCTGATCCAGCGTCGGTAGTCGCTGGGCGGGGCGTCGTGCAACCAGCCCAGCAGCGCCAGCACCGGCAACGGCTTGACCACCAGGCACAACAAGGTGGCCTGGACGCTGACGCCATAGATGAAAGTCACGGCGCCCATCAACGCGAGAATCAGCCAGCCCATGCTCAATTGACCTTGATCGCGCAGTCGAACGCTTTCACCGGCGGGACTTCCGGCGCCCAGGGTTGGGAGTAGGTCAACAACAAGCGGCCGGTGCCTGGGGCGAAGGCCTGGAAGCGCCACGTGGATTGCCCGGCGCTGCCCACCAGGCCGGCGTCTTCGGGGTTGCTGTAAACCTCCGGGCTCAAGGCGCGCAACACGCCGCCGGCCGAGTCCTGGATGGCCCAGCGATAGCCGGTGGTGGGGTTGCTGGGCAGGGTGAGGATCAGGTTTTGCCCCTGATTGAGGGTCAGCGGGCAGTCGCTGGATTTTTCCACAGTGACGTTCTGCTTCGGCGAGGTGGCGCACGCGGCCAACAGGGCGAGGCTCAACGGCAGCAATAGGCGGGTAGGGGACATGGGTCGGGAAGCTCCGGTCATACACGACGAACGGCGAGCATAACCGAAGATGAGACAAGGTGTGACGGGGTGTGCGGGCATGCTGCCTCATTCCCCCTGTGCTCGCGATGGCGGTCGTGAGGGCGCCATCGCTGGCAAGCCAGGCTCCCACACAACCACGCAGCGCCGCCCGGCCCGCTTGCGCATTTGGCCGGGAGCAAGCGCGCAGCGTTAGAACAGCACCTTCGCCACATCCGCAAAGTGCTTGGCGAAGTGCACGGTCATGCCTTCCTTGAGGTAGTCGGGTAGTTCCTCGAAGTTACCGCGGTTGGGCTCGGGCAGGATCAGTTCGAAGATTTTCTGCCGGCGTGCGGCGATGACTTTCTCCCGGACGCCGCCAATGGGCAGCACATGGCCAGTGAGGGTCAGCTCGCCGGTCATGGCCACGCCTTTTTTCGGCACCTGGTCGCGTGCCAGCGAAAGCAGGGCACTGGCCATGGTCACCCCGGCGCTGGGGCCGTCCTTGGGCGTGGCACCTTCGGGCACGTGCAGGTGCACGAAGGCTTCGTCGAAGAACTGGCTGTCGCCGCCGAACTGCTTGAGGTGGGAGCTGACGTAGCTGTAGGCGATCTCGGCCGACTCCTTCATCACATCGCCCAGTTGCCCGGTGAGCTTGAAGCCGCGGTTGAGGGTGTGGATGCGCGTGGCTTCGATCGGCAGGGTGGCGCCGCCCATGCTGGTCCAGGCCAGGCCGGTGATGACGCCGATGCCGCTGAGCACCTGCTCGTTGCGAAACACCGGGGTGCCGAGGGAGGCTTGCAGGTCTTTGGGCCCCAGTTTGATGACGGCGGTGGGCGTGTCGATCAGTTTCACCACAGCCTTGCGCACCAGTTTGCCCAGTTGTTTTTCCAGTTGGCGCACGCCGGCTTCGCGGGCGTAGCCGTCGATCACGCTACGCAGGGCGCTGTCGCTGATGCTCAGGCTGGTCTTGGCCACGCCGGCCTTTTCCAGTTGCTTGGGCCACAGGTGGCGTTTGGCGATGGCGATTTTTTCTTCGGTGATGTAGCCCGACAGGCGAATCACTTCCATGCGGTCCAGCAGCGGGCCGGGGATCGAGTCCAGGGTGTTGGCGGTGCACACGAACAGCACTTTGGACAGGTCCAGGCGCAGGTCCAGGTAGTGGTCGAGAAATTCCACGTTCTGTTCCGGGTCCAGGGTTTCCAAAAGCGCCGAGGCCGGGTCGCCCTGGTAGCTCTGGCCCATCTTGTCGATCTCGTCGAGCATGATGACCGGGTTCATCACCTCCACTTCCTTGAGGGCCTGCACCAGTTTGCCGGGTTGGGCGCCGATGTAGGTGCGCCGGTGGCCCTTGATCTCGGCCTCGTCGCGCATGCCGCCGACGCTGAAGCGGTAGAACGGCCGCCCCAGGGATTCGGCGATGGATTTGCCGACGCTGGTCTTGCCCACGCCGGGCGGCCCCACCAGCAGCACAATGGAGCCGCTGACCTCACCCTTGTAGGCGCCGACGGCGAGGAATTCGAGAATGCGTTCCTTGATATCGTCCAGCCCGGCGTGGTGGCGGTCGAGCACTTTGCGCGCGTGCTTGAGGTCCAGTTTGTCGGCGCCGTACACGCCCCACGGCAGGGCGGTGGCCCAATCCAGGTAATTGCGGGTCACGGCGTATTCCGGCGAGCCGGTTTCCAGGATCGACAGCTTGTTCATTTCTTCGCTGATGCGCTTTTGCGCCTGGGCCGGCAGGGTTTTGCCGGTAAGCCGCTGCTCGAACTGCTCGAGGTCGGCGCTGCGGTCGTCTTTGGTCAGGCCCAGTTCCTGCTGGATCACCTTGAGCTGTTCCTTGAGGAAGAACTCACGCTGGTGTTCGCCGATCTTGCGGTTCACCTCGGCGGAGATTTCCTTTTGCAGGCGCGCGACTTCCACTTCCTTGCGCAGCATCGGCAGGACTTTTTCCATGCGCTTGAGCATGGGCACGCAATCGAGTACCTGCTGCAACTCGTTGCCGGTGGCCGAGGTGAGGGCGGCGGCGAAGTCGGTCAGGGGCGAGGGGTCGTTGGGGCTGAAGCGGTTGAGGTAGTTCTTCAACTCTTCGCTGTATAGCGGGTTGAGGGGCAGCAGCTCTTTGATCGCGTTAATCAGCGCCATGCCGTAGGCCTTGACCTCGTCGGTCGGCTCGCTGGGCTGGTGCGGGTATTCCACTTCCACCAGGTACGGCGGGCGGTGGTGCTTGAGCCAGGTGCGGATGCGCACGCGGGTCAGGCCCTGGGCGACGAATTGCAGCTTGCCGTCTTCGCGGCTGGCGTGGTGCACCTTGACCAGCGTGCCGTACAGCGGCAGGCGCGAGGTGTCGAAATGGCGTGGGTCTTCGGGCGGGGTGTCCATGTAGAACAGCGCCAGGCAGTGGTGCTCGGACTCGGCCACCAGGTCCAGCGTCTCGGCCCAGGGTTCTTCGTTGACGATCACCGGCAGCACTTGCGCGGGGAAGAACGGGCGGTTATGGATCGGGATGATGTAGACCTTGTCCGGCAGGTTCTGCCCCGGCAGGGCCAGGCCACGGCCCTGGGTATCGTGTTCGATGTGCTCGGAATCGGCGTAATGGTCGGTGTCTTCGGGGTGTTCTTGCTGGTCGGTCATGAGGCACCTGCGCAATGGGGTATGGGTCTTAGATGGGGCACATGGCCAGGGGTTTCAATGGCGGGGTAATCAGTTAGGGCGTGCGGGCGCGCACCCAACGCCCATGGCGTCTGCTAAATGTTCACGTCTAGGGCTACACATCGCGCTTGTTCGGGTTTCTGCCATGACGGTATCAGCCTGTTTTTGTGCAGGCGATGAGCACAAAAAAGGCGACTACCCGTGAGGTAGCCGCCTTGGTTTTAGCTGGCCTTGACGCTTAGTCCGCCAATTTGTACGCAATTACATAGTCGCCCTGCTTAGTGCCCAGGGAACCGTGGCCGCCGGCGACGACCAGCACATATTGCTTGCCGTCCTTGCCGGTGTAGGTCATGGGCGTGGTCTGGGCGCCTGCGGGCAGGCGGCCTTGCCACAGTTGCTTGCCGTTTTTCACGTCATAGGCGCGCAGGTATTGGTCCAGGGTACCGCTGAGGAAGGCCACGCCACCGGCGGTGGTGAAGGTGCCGCCCAGGCTCGGGACGCCCATGGTCAGGGGGATGGGCACCGGCGCGCTGTCGCGCACGGTGCCGTTTTTGTGCATCCAGATGGTTGTGTGGGTGGTCAAGTCAACCGCCGCCACGTAACCCCAGGCTGGCGCCTGGCACGGCAGGCCCATGGGCGACAGCAGCGCTTCGAGCACCACGCCATAGGGCGCGCCTTTGTTCGGTTGCACGCCTTCGGTCTCGCTGACGCGTGGGCCTTGGGCGGCGATCTCCGAGGCCGGAATCAGCTTGGAGCGGAACGCCATGTAGCTGGGGTTGACGAAGGCGATCTGGCGTACCGGGTCGACTGAAATACCGCCCCAGTCGAACACACCGAAGTTACCCGGGTAGACGATCGAGCCTTGCAGTGAGGGCGGGGTGAACGGGCCGTCGTAGCGCAGGGACTTGAAGTCGATGCGGCACAGCAGCTGGTCGAACGGCGTCACGCCCCACATGTCACGCTCCTTGAGGGGCGGTGGCATGAAGTTCAACTCGGACTTGGGCTGGGTCGGCGAAGTGTGGTCGCCTGCCACCGCGCCTTGCGGCACCGGCACTTCGTGGATCGGCACGATGGCTTCGCCGGTGCGTCGGTCCAGCACGTAGATGCTGCCCTGCTTGGTCGAGGCCAGCACGGCGGGTTTGACGCCGTCGGCGGTTTTCAGGTCCATCAGGGTGGGTTGGCCGCCCACGTCCATGTCCCACAGGTCATGGTGAGTGAACTGCATGTACCAGCGCACCTTGCCGGTATCGATGTCCAGGGCGGTCAGGCCGGCGGCGTATTTTTCCGACTCGGGGGTGCGGTCGCCGCCGTACTGGTCGGGGGTCTGGTTGCCCATGGGCAGGTAGAGCATGCCGAGCTTTTCATCGACCGCGAACATCGACCACATGTTGGGCGAGTTGCGGGTGTAGGTTTTGCCCTCGGCCAGCGGCGTGGTGTCGTCGGGGTTGCCGCTGTCCCAGTTCCACACCCGTTTGCCGGTGTGCACGTCGAAAGCGCGGATCACGCCGCTGGGCTCGTCGGTGGAGACGTTGTCGGTGACATGGCCGCCGATCACCACCAGGTTTTTCGTCACCGCCGGTGGCGAGGTGGAGTAGTAGCCACCGGCCGTGAAGCCGCCGATGTTGGCGCGCAGGTCGACTTGGCCCTTGTCGCCGAAGTCTTCGCACATCTTGCCGGTGTCGGCGTTGAGGGCGATCAGGCGGGTGTCGGCGGTGGGCAGGAAGATCCGGCGCGGGCAGGCGTTGGCCGTGGCCGCTGGGCTTTGCTCGGTGCTACTGGCGGCGTAGGCGGCGTCATCGTGGTACGCCACGCCACGGCAGGTCATGTGGGCCCAGCCCTTGAAGTTCGCCGCGTTCTGCGTCGAGAGCTTGGGGTCGAAGCGCCAGATTTCCTTGCCGGTGTCCGGGTCCAGGGCGATCACCTGGCTGTGGGGCGTGCACACGTAGAGCATGCCGTTGACCTTGAGCGGGGTGTTTTCCGCGGTGGTTTCGCCCGGGTCGTTCGGCCCGGGCAGGTCGCCGGTGCGATAGGTCCAGGCCGGCACCAGTTTGCTCACGTTCTGCGCGGTGATCTGAGCCAGTGGCGAATAACGGTCACCGTGGGCGCTGCGCCCATAGGAGTTCCAGTCGCCATCAGCCTGGGCCGGGGCGGTGTTGGCCATGCCGGGCACGTTGTCGCGGTCCAGTTCGCCCTTGATTTCACCGGGGTTCGTGAACTGGCTGGCCAGCGCCGCGGCGCCAGCGATGACAACCGCCGCGCCGAGGGCGCCAGTGCCCATGCCTGACGGTTGGCCACGCAGCAGCGGCCGGCGCAGCCAGGGCAGCAGCAGGACGATACCGATGGCGAAGAACATCGCCAGGCGTGGCACCAGTTGCCACCAGTCCAGGCCCACTTCCCACAGGGCCCACACGGTGCTGGCGAACAGCACCAACGCGTACAGGCCCAGCGCTGCGCGGCGGGCCGCCAGCAGCAGGGCGCCAGTGGCAATCAGGCCGATACCGGCCAAGACGTAATACAGGGACCCGCCAAGCAGGCTCAGCTTGATCCCCCCGGCCAGCAAGGCCAGGCCCATTAGCGCAAGCACGATACCGAGCAGGCTCGGCAGCAGGCGGCTGCGACTCAAAGCACCATCAGTGCCCATAGTGTGGTTCTCCGTGACGTTGAGAGTGGTCCCGCGCTGGTTCACTGTAGATGACGATCAGGCGCGGGCTTGGTTCAGATAAGTAAGTAGGGGCTTTGAGCCCTGGGCCTTCCTCGGTGGCAGGGTGCGCTGCGGTGGGAGCGAGCCCTGCTCGCGATGGCGGCTTTGCATGCGGCCGATCTAGCGCTATCGCGGGCAAGCCCGCTCCCACAGGTTTCTCTGGCGTGGGTCAGAACGACGACTGAATTTTGACCCCGCCGATCAACGCGTCATCGACGCGGCTGACCCCGCCGGGGTGGCGGATGTATTGCAGGTTGGGGCGTACGGTCAGCCAGTTGGCCAGGTGGATGCCGTAATAGAGTTCGGCGCTGTACTCGGTGTCCTGGGGCGGCAGGTAGCGGGCGTCGTCGTAGTCGGCCACTACGCGGGCGCGGTTCTGCGCTTGGGCGTTCTTGCGGTACGCCGGGTTGACGTGCACCCGGGCCAGGGCGAAGCCGATGTCGTCTTTGGTGCGGGCGTCGAACAGGCCTTTATAAACCACGCCAGCCTGCACGTAGTTATCGATGGCGTTGGTTTTCTTGTCGTGCAGCGTCGCGTTGGCGAACACATTCAAGCCCCGGGACCGGTCGCTGGCGCGGCTGGTCAGTTGCTGCTGCGCGCCGAGCCAGAAGCCGTGCTTGCTGGAGGCGCTGCGGTAGCTTTCACCGCTCAGGGCCGCGGGTTGGCCGTGGCTGTCTTGGTACACATCGCGGGCATTGGCGTTGCTGTAGTAGTAACCGGCGCGGTACTCGCCCGGCAGGCTGTTGAGCGCCGGCGTCCACACCAACTCCACCGGCAGCACCGCGCCCTGGGTGCCGCTGCCGCTGAGCTTGAAGCCGTTGCCGCGGTCCAGGTTGGAAGGGTTTTGCTCATAGGCGCCGACCTGGGCGTAAAGCTGGGGAGTGAGGTGGTATTTGACCCGCAGCGCCCACTGGCTGACCGGCCAGTTGTACCAGATGTCGCCGGCCCAGTTGCCCACTTGCGAGCCGCAGAACGCCAGGTTCTGGAAGTCGCAGGGGAAGCTGTTGAAGTCTTCGCCTTGGCCAAAGCGGCCGGCCTTGATGTCGAGTGCCTGGTCGAAGAATTTCTGCTGGTACCACATCTGTGTCAGCCGCCAGGTCTGGCCACGGCCCCAGACTTCCTGGGCCGAGGTGAAACCGCCGACCCGTGGGTCGTTGATGCGGTCGTTGCTGATGTTGTCGCCGTGGCGCTCGGTGAGGGTCAGTTGGAACTCGGCATGGTCCCAACCCAGAATCTTGTCCAGGTCCAGGTGGCTGCCAAAGCCGAACTGGCCGCTGTAGCGGGTGGTGCGGTGGTGGTCGTAGCCGCCGTGCAGGTTGCTGCCCGTCTCGCCGGTGTAGTCGATCTTGAAGTCGTAACCCTGCTCAGACAGCGCTGTCCGGGTACCGCCCCAATCACCCAGCATCCAGTTCGAATCGCGCTCCAGCGCGGGCGTGGCGTGGGCGCAGAGGGCGAACCCCATGGCGCCGAGGCCGCCGAGCAGGCGCAGGGAATGGGTGGGAAAGGCGCAACGCAAAGGGTGTAAAGCAGGCATAGAAATGAGGTCTTGGTGAAGTGCGGGGGGCGGATGCAAGCCGCGGCCATTGGCAAAAACCGCGCCGTGACGGGCCTGTCGGGCGAAAGTGAATCGTTTCAGCGTGTGACAGAAAGGATAAAGGGCCTTCTCCCCAAGAGAAAGCCCTTTTATTGACATGGATCATTTCAGGTTTGGTAACAGTGTGGCTCGAACGCTGTGGGTTGGGCCGTCCCGGTAGGCGCGGGCGAGCCCGCGCCTACCGAGGGTGCTTCTCAAGGGGGGCTTAGAATGTCGTGCGCAACCCCACCTCCACCCCTCGGCCTTGGGCCGGGGCGATGTCGCGCAGGATCGAGCTGGCGTAGCGCACGGTTTGGTTGGTCAGGTTTTCGCCTTTGACGAAGGCCAGCCATTGGCTGGCGCCGATGTCGAAGCGGTAGCCGGCGCTGGCGCCCAGGGTGGTGTAGCCGTCGGTGGCGCTTTCGTTGGCCGGTACGCGGTGTTGGCTGCTGGCGTGTTCGACGTCGATGCGTGCCTGCCAGCGTTCCAGTTCCCACAGCAGGCCGCTGTTCAGGCGCAGCGGGGCGATGCGGGGCAGGGCCTGGCCGTTGTCGAGGTTTTTCGCGCGGGTGTAATCGCCGGACAGCTCCAGGGCAAACTTGCCGTAGGCATTTTCTCCTAGTGTCCAGCGATCCTGGGCTTCGATGCCGCTGAAGCGCGCCCGCACGCCGGAGTAGCCGTATTCGGGGATGCCGTCGGCGTCTTCTTCGCCTTCGTCATTGAGGTTGCGCCCCGTGCCGAGCAGGCCGATGTAGTGGGAGAAGTGGCTGTAGAACAGCCCCACGCTGCCCTTGTGCACGCCGTTGTCAAAGCGCAGGGCCAGGTCGCTGGACACGGCTTTTTCCTTGTTCAGGCCGGCGTCGCCCACTTCATAGGTGCCGGTGGCGACGTGGGCGCCGTTGGCGTACAGCTCATAGAAGGTTGGCGCGCGTTCGGTGTAGCCCAGGGTCGCGGCCAGGGACCACACCGGCGTCAGGCTGTACACCGCGCCGGACGACAGGCTGGCGGCGTTGAAGCGGCTGGCCTGGTCGGCCCGGGCGAAACGCTCGTTGCCCTGGCTGTCGGGGGCGATGCGGGTGTGCTCCAGGCGCGCGCCCAGGCTCAGTTTCAGGCGTTCGCTGGCTTGCAGTTCTTCGAGCACGAAGAGCGCGGCGCTGTTGGTGTCGGTTTGCGGTACGAAGGCTTCCTCGCCCAGGGCAGAAAATTCGCTGCGGCTGAACTGGGCGCCGACCACGCCTTCCACGGGGCCCAAGGGCTGGTGCCGTGCCTCGATACGCGCTTCGTAGCCCTTGTTCTTGAAGATCGTGCCGACTTCGCCGTCCTCGATTTCCCGGTGTTCGTAGTCGGTGTAGGCGGCGTCGAGCTTCACCGAGCTGAACGGCCCGTCGAGGTTACGCAGTTGCGAGGCGAAGGCGTAGTGATCCTGCTTCATGCCAATGCGCACGCTGTCTTCGGCCGGCGAGCCGTAGTTGGCGTCGTAGTTGCTGTAGGAAAGCCCCGCATAGCCGTCGTCCCAGGTGTAGGCACCGCCCACCGCGCCGCCGTCCTGGCGCCCGTCGCTGTTGCCCAAGCGGCCCTTTTTGCCATTACCGTCGTCGCTGGCGGGGGCGTGGCGGCTGCGGGCGAAACCGGGGATTTTCAGGTCGTTGAACTGCCGCGAGTTGGCGTCCAGGTGCAGGGCGAAGGTGCCGTTGCCAGCCTCCAGTTTGCCCGCGCTGCTACGGGTGGTGTCGGCGCCACCGTAGCGCAACTCGCCCGCGCCCTGGATACCGTCGATGGCGGCGGTGGGGATGCGGTTGTCGAAGCTGTTGACCACGCCGCCGATGGCGTTGCCGCCGTAGAGCAGGGCGGCGGGGCCGCGCACGATCTCGATGCGCTCGACGTTGACCGGGTCCAGCGGCACCGCGTGGTCATAGGACAACGACGAGGCGTCGAGGGCGCCGACACCGTTGCGCAGAATGCGGATGCGGTCGCCATCCAGGCCCCGAATGATTGGGCGGCTGGCGCCCGGGCCGAAGTAGGACGACGACACGCCAGGCTGCTTGTTCAGGGTTTCCCCCAGGCTGCCTTGCTGTTGCAGGGTCAGGGCATCGCCTTCGAGCACGCTGGCGGGGGCGGCCAATTGGCTGCCCAAGGGGTTGGCGGTGATGATTTGCGGTTGCAGTTCCAGGGCATGGGCCGGGGCGCCGAACAGCAGCGCGGCGCACAGCGGCGTCAGGCGCCAGAGCAGGGGGCGAGAGGCGGAGGGGAGCATGGAGCGTTCCTTGGCAAACGGAGGGGATTGAGACGAAAGGGTGGGTTACGTTATGTAATAAGATAACATTTCTTTTCGTGGCTCAAGGGGAACTTTTCCGTCGTGGTCGCCAGCGGCTACAGTCAAGGCAGCGCTTCCACCGGGGCGGCCCGTCGGCTAAGGTGCGCGGCTTCCTTCCCCACTTCGCTCAAAGGCCCGGCATGACCGCAACCGACACCAACCCCCTGCACGGCGTGACCCTGGAACAGATCCTCAACGCCCTGGTGCAGCACTACGAATGGACGGGGCTGGCCGAGCGCATCGATATCCGCTGCTTTAAAAGCGACCCCAGCATCAAGTCGAGCCTGACCTTCCTGCGCAAAACCCCGTGGGCGCGGGAGAAGGTCGAGCACCTCTACGTCAAGTTGATGCGCACCAAGCGCCCGCACTAAGCCATGCACGCCGTCGCCCTGGGCCGTCATCAGCGCTGGTTTGTCACGGCGGCGGCGTGGCTGGGCTGGGCGGGGTTGGCGATTCAGTTGTATTTGATTTTGAGCCTGCGCTGGGCGGCCGAGGCCAGCCTGGTGGGCGGGTTGGTAAATTTCTTCAGTTTCTTCACGGTGCTGAGCAACACCCTGGTGGCGGTGGTGCTGACCTGCCACCTCAGCGCCCGCAACGGTGCGGCACGGCGCTTTTTCCTCCAGCCGTGGGTCAGCAGCGGTGTGGCGGTGAGCATTGTGGTGGTGGCGGTGGCCTACAGCCTGTTGCTGCGCCACTTGTGGCAACCCCAGGGCTGGCAACGGGTGGCGGATCAATTGCTGCACGACGTGATGCCGCTGCTGTTTGCCTTTTACTGGTGGCGCTGGGTGCCTAAGGGCCGCTTGCGTGTGGCGCATGTGGCGCTGTGGGCGGCGTACCCGCTGCTGTACTTCGGCGCGGTGCTGCTACGCGGCGAATCCATTGGCTTGTACCCCTATCCCTTTATCGACGTGGGCAAACTGGGTTATCCACAGGTGCTGCTCAATGCCGTGGGGATTCTGCTGGGGTTTGTCGCGGTGGGGCTGGCGCTGGTGGCGCTGGATCGGTTCCTGTGGGCGCGAGCTCGCCCGCGATAGCGATCTTGAGGGCGCCATCGCTGGCAAGCCAGCTCCCACCTGAACCCCATGCCAGCCTGCTTCACTCATCCAGCGTGCTATCCAACCGCCAGTAGCCGACAGCCTTGACGTACTGCTCGTCGAGCCCGTGTTCGTCGAGCAGCACCCGGCGCAGTTGCCGCGACAGCTTGGTTTCGGTGGCGATCCAGGCGTACAGCGAGCCTGCGGGGATGGTCAGTTGGCGCACCGTCTCCAGCAAATTCTGTTCGCCGCGTATCACCCAGGTCACCTCGACCTGCGCCGGGCTTGGCAGCGCTTGGCGCTCGGCGGCGTTGGCGATCTCGATCACCGCGTGCACCCGGCGCTGGCCCGTGAGCCCTTCGAGGCGGCGGGCGATGGCGGGCAGGGCGGTTTCGTCGCCGATCAGCAGGTAGCTGTCGAAAATGTCCGGCACCACCATCGAACCCCGTGGCCCGGCGATGTACAGCGCCTGGCCGACGCGGGCCTGCTCGGCCCAGGTCGAGGCAGGGCCGTCGCCGTGGAGCACGAAATCGATATCCAGCTCGAGGCTGTCCGGGTCATAGCGGCGTGGCGTGTAGTCGCGCATGGCGGGCATCGGGCCGCCGTCTTTGGCGCCGATCACCAGGGTTTTCATGGCTTCGTGTTCGGCCGCGGTCTGGGGGAACAGCAGCTTGACGTGGTCGTCCGTGCCGACGCTGACAAACCCGGCCAACTCCGGCCCGCCGAGGGTGATGCGGCGCATGCGTGGCGTCAGGTCGGTGATGCGCAGCACCTCCAGGTGCCGGCGCACGATGGGATGGCTGACGCGGTGGATGCGCTGTTGATTCACTTCATTCATGGGGCTGCTCCTGTTGGGGCTGGACGGCGGGGCCGTCGACAATGGCTTTGGCGGTGTTGTTGAGCAGGTCGCGCACCCGCAGGATTTCTGCCGGGCTCCAGCGCCCGTGGTGCAACTGCAAGGCGTGGCGCAGGTTATGCACCGCCTCGTGGATTTCGGCCGGGCGGTCGTGGCCGCGCAGCGAGCGTTTGCTGACGTCGATGCGCATGTACACGCCGCTCAGAGCGATGGCCTGGTCCTGCAACGACAGGCGTCCGGCGTCGGTCACGCTGTAGCGCTTTTTCCCACCTTCGGCGTCGCCACTTATCAGTTCGCTTTCTTCCAGGAACGTCAGGGTCGGGTAGATCACGCCGGGGCTGGGGCTGTAGGCGCCGTCGAACATGCCTTCGATCTGGCGGATCAAGTCGTACCCGTGGCAGGGCTGCTCGGCGATCAATGCCAGCAGCAGCAATTTCAGGTCGCCGGGGGCGAATACTCGAGGCCCACGGCCGCCGCGTTCGCGGCCGGGGCGTTTTTCGAAGCCGTCACGGCCGTCGTGGCGGGGATGCTGCTCGCTCATTTTGTCGTTCTCTATGCAGGTTTAGATACAACTTAAGATATATCTTTAGGCACATGCAAGAAGAAAAAACCATCGCCACCGGCTCACGGCCCCACCGGCCAGGCAAAAAGGCTCCGAGTCGAAACCCGCCGGTGTGTATGTTTTTTGACCCGACAGAAGGCGGATTCTTGGCTATGTTTTTTATGACAGTTAAATGAATTCCAGACTATTGGCCGGGTGTAAATGCCGAGGTTGCCTGGCAAGTAGTACTTGTCTTACAGTTAACCTCAATCTGTGTGGTTAGTTGTTTTTTATAGTGTGTAGTCGGTCTCTTACAGCCAATAAGTTGATTTTAATAAAAGCCCGGTTATTTCTTTCCACTCCTCTTGTTATATGGCTACACATTTAACTGAGGTGTCTTACTTAATTTTGTTGCGAATTGGCCGATCATGCCCCGGCACTTGAGGCGGTCACGAAACTTTCGTGGCCCAAGTTCAGGCGTCTAGTTGGTTTGGCGGAAACTTGGGTTTCCGGTCTTCTGCTGAATCGAAAACACACTTTTAATGGTCCACACAGGTATTCAAACGATGCTCAAGAAAATGGCAGTCATGGTTGTTCTGGGGCTCGCGTCGTCGAGCGTTTTTGCAGCAGGCGAGGCAACCAGCATCATCAACATCTCCGCCACCATCCCGACCAAGCAGTTCCACGTGCTGCCCAACGACCCGAACTGGGGCCGTAACGAGGTGATGAACTACAACCCGGTAACCGGCCTGTTGAGCAGCCTGCGCCAGGTGTACAACGTGAAAAACACCGATGGTTCCGTGCATGCCTACATCGAGGGCGGCCCGGCTGCACTGACTAACGGCTCCTCTTCCATCGCCCTGACCACCACCTTCAACGGCAAGACCCTGACCGGCGCCCCCCAGGAAGTGGTTGACGATGCCGCCTCCACACCGGGTACCCAGGCCGACATGGTGATCGTCGCGGCCAAGCCTGCCGATACCCAAGCCGGTGAGTTCACGGCCAATAATATGACCGTGGTGTTTGATAACGTGCCGCGTGTTACGCCGTAACTAAGCATGCACGGTATTTCATAACAAGAAGCCGTATCTCCGGCCGTTCGGTAGTTTTATCGCTCGGCCGGGACTTCCCTGTTGATTGTCTGCAGTCAGAGTATTTTGTTCATGTTCCCGATGACATCTATCGCGGCCGCGCTTGTCCTGTTTTTAACCTCGGTCATGACAATTTGCGTTGCGGCCGAGGGCACCACGCCACGCAGTTTATTGAACCAGGCCAAAGGCCTTCCATCGGACTTTGAAGAACACTTTTTCGATGTACCCCTGGCCGTGCGCGTAGAGCGCGACCAGCAACTCGTCGGCGAAGCCATGGTGGTGTTGTCCCGCGATGATCGGTTGACCCTGATTAACTTTACCGACCATGACAACAGCCCCGTCACTGCCGACGAACGCGACCGTTGGGCCGCGTACCTGAAGCAGGGCGTGGCCCTGGGCGGCTGCGCCACGGGGTGTATTGAGCAATTGGTAGCGGTGCACTACAACCTCGAAGAATCTCTGGTGTCGCTGCTCACCGAAAACGTCGAGCGCGATGCCGACGAACCTGATTACCACAGCCAGCCCAGCGAAGGCAGCCAAGGGCTGATGCTGACCCAGCAACTGAACCTCAATGGCGGCCAGGGCCAAGACCTGGGCGGGCGCCTGGGCCTGGAGGCTAACGCCAGCCTGGGCAACTGGACCCAGTCGATGAACATGCAGTTGTCTCGCCTGGGCGGGCCGGACGACAGCACGCTGTACCACGCGGTGTACTCGCTCTACGGCCAGCGCGAACTGGATGGCCACTTCCTGCGCCTGGGCTACTTCACCCCCAACGCCGAAGGCCTGACGCGCCAGTTGCGCTCGTTCGGTGCCAGCCCCGACACCGCGTTGGGCGTGATGTACGGCAGTTCCGACACCCTGGCTATCAACAATCCCAAGCCCAGCGTGTACCCCATCTACGTCACCGCCAACCGCCAGGGTTCGGTGGAGATCTACCGCAACGGCTTGCTGGTCAATACCCAAGCCGTGGCCGCCGGGTTGCAGAGCCTGGACACCCGGCCACTGCCTGGCGGCATCTATGAAGTGGAAGTGCGCTTGATCGAGGATGGTCTGGTCACCAGCACCACCCAGGAGTTGGTGTACAAGCCCAGCAACTGGCGTAACCACGACGAGCGCTGGCGCTACAACCTGTTTGCCGGGCGCGAAACCAAACTGCTGAGCAACTGGGACGAGCAATCGAGCGGCGCAATGACCGCCGGTGCAGCCGTCAATTACTTGCTGCACCCGCGGTTGATCGTCGGCCTCTCCGGGCGCCAGGTGCGCGATCACCTGCAACTGGGCACCTCGTTGGACTGGAGCCTGGCCAACGCGGTCAATCTCTACGCCAACCTGTATCAGACCCAGGAGTACGGCACCGGCGCCGACCTGAACCTGCTGTACCACTACGGCAGCGGCAGTGTCGCGTTCAACCACACCCGCAGTTGGCTCGATACCCGCAATACCTACGAGATCCTGCCCGACGGCACGCGTATCCGCCATCGCAGCGACTTTGTCGGCCAGACCAGCAATTCATCGCTGTCGCTCAACCATCGCCTGGACCGCAGCAACTCCCTCAATGCACGCCTGTCCCACAGCCAGGGCAACACCCAGGGCACTGGCTTGGACGTGGGTTGGATGCAGCGTGCCCGTTGGCTGGGCAGTGACGGTTATTGGCGCCTGTCGTTGTTTGACCGCCCGGGCAGCCTGAGCAGTGGCAGCCAGCGTAACCGTGGCTTCGACCTGACCTTCAACCTGGCCCTGGGAGGGCCCAGTGACCACCGGCACTGGGCCGCCAGCCTGGGCTCGCGCACCTCCCGCGAAGGCGAGCGCGACCACAACGCCGCGGTGAGCTACCGCCGTGACCTGCAAAACCATGTGCTGCAAAGCGTCTCCGCTACTGCCAGCGCCGACACCTACGGCGTGGGGCTGTCCGGCATGGCCAGTTTCGATACGCGGCAACTCAACGGTGACGGCTTTGTGCAGCGCTCTTCGTTCAATGGCGACCTCACCGGTGGCCTGAACCTGAGCAATACCCTGGCCGTGGGCGGCGGGGCGATGGCCTTGACCAGCCTGCCCCAGGGCCAGGGCGCGGGGATGATTGTGGACGTGGAGTCGGATGTCGACGACGTCGTTATCCGCGCCGATGACCAGGGCGGTGGGAGCACGCGCTTGCGTACGGGGCGCAATTTCATCCCTATCACCGCGTACCGCAACAGCTCATTGAGCTTCGACTTCGAAGGCAATCACGCCCCGGCGGCGACGATTCAACCGGCCCGCTCCAACTATCACCTGAACCGGGGCGCGGTGGACTACCGCAAGGTCAGCGTGATGAAAACCGTGACCATCCTTGGCCGGCTGCTGGACGCCGAAGGTCGCCCCCTGCGCGGCTACCACGTCATCAACCACGCCAGCCGCGGCGTGAGTGAGGTGGACGGGTTCTTCTCCATGGAAATGAATGCCAATTCGCCGACCTTGGAAGTGCGCTCGGGGGAAAACGTGATGTGTCAGTTCCGTCTCGATCCGGCCAACGCGAGCGCCGAGAGCGACGTGTTGATGATCGGTGACTTGCGCTGCACCCCAGACACCCTGGCCACGCCAGGCAGCAACGCCGGCGACGCCACCCACGCCGGCATTTTTTAACGCTATTGAAGAGTGAGGTTGGAACTGGATGAAAAAGCTATTGGGCCTGAAAAGCATGCTTTTGCTGGGCATTCTCGCGTGCGCCCCGGCGTTGCAGGCCGGGCCGCAAATTAACGTCGGTGTGGTCTACGACTACCTCGACGGCGATAAAGGCACGTACCTCAAACGGGTGTTCAACGGCGGCGACAGCACGGCATTCGTGCGCATCAGCATCATGGAAATCTTCTACGACGAGCAGGGCAACATCAGCGAGCAGCCCCTGAAAGACCGGGGCGACAGCAGCAAGGATGGCCTGATCGCCAGCCCCGCGCGGCTGATTGTGCCGGCCAATGGCATGCAAAGTACCCGTTTGCTGTTTTTGGGCGACCGTAGCCGCGAGCGTTACTTTCGCGTGCGTTTTGTACCGGTAATGCCCGAGAAGGAAGACGAGTTCGCCGTCTCCGAACAAGAGCGCGCCGAGTACAAGGAAAAGTTGACCGCCGGGGTCAATGTATTGGCCGGGTACGGCACGGTGTTTTTTGTGCGGCCCAACGATACGAAGTTCAACAGTGTGATCGACAACAGCGCGCAACAGTACCGCATCCGTAATAACGGCAATACCGTTGTTGTGGTCGATGAGTTCAAGGACTGTGCGATCAACAGTGAAACCGACTGCGCGCCGACCCTTAAACACCACATCATGGCGGGGCATGCCTTCGAGTTTAATAAACAACCGGGGCGCCATTATTTATTCACCCTGGTCGAGGGCGCCAAACAAACCAAGATGGATATCCGAGGTTAAGTGGCGTGTTGAATCTATTGATAAGTATCAGGTGGTGCCATGACCGATAAGCTGCGTTGGGCAATTGCACTGGGTAGCCTGCTGTTGGGCGGCCCCACGGGCTGGGCTCAAGAGCGCGTAGAACATACCTTTGAGGTGTCGGTGAGCATCCCCACGCCCAGTTTTTATGTAATTCCCGCCGATCCCAATTGGATTCACCGTGAACAACAATTGGCCTGGAACCCGGTGACGTCGCAGTTGGCAGGCTTGCGTAAATCTTTTGACGTGCGTCACGACGCCGGTGCCATCGAGGCCAAGTTAGACAGCCCAGCTTATTTGTCGACGGGCGTGGCCGATGCGCAGGTCATTCCCTTGACCGTCATGTTCAATAACGTGCAACTCACTCATTTGGGGCCGGTTGAAGTGGTTTCCCAAGTTGAAGCAGCCGCCGGTAAACGGGTGTTGCTGGACATCACTGCGCAACCGCTGACAGAGGCCGGTTATAGGCCGGGAAGTTACTACGGCAGTGTCAATATCATGTTTAACGCGGTGGTGCCCACGCCATGAAGTTTTGGATTAAGAAAGTTCTGCTTGCCCCTTTAGTGGGTCTATCCGGCGTTTTGTTCATGGCCGCGGCCGGGGCCGCGACCCAGCGAATCGATGCGGTGTTTCAGCCCAGCCCCAGTCATCCGATGCGCAATGAGTTCGTCAACACCACTCCCAATTCGGGTTATTGCGCGATCTATCCGGGGGTGTGCCAGTCGTTTGGCATGTTCAGCATTCGCCTGCCTATTCGCTTCACCAGCAGCCGGGCGATCGAGGCTAACCACGCCAACGAACGCGATGGCGCCATGTTCAAGGTGCCCGCTAACTGGCGGGAGCTGACCGTGACCCATGCGGCCACGGGGGAAGTGCAAACACTCAAGTTGCGCATTCACGGCTTGGGTTCAACTTATCGGTTCAACCAACCGGTCAACGAGTTGGTGGAGAACACCCCTGGCAATGGCCACTACCTGTTGTGGGGGGGCGCCAGTTGGGTGTACCCACCGCCCGCCTGCTTGTACAGCGGGTTGGCTGCATACACGGCGTATACCTACATGTTTTTCTGGCGTACACCCGCCGAGGCGGTGTGCGCCAAGCGCGCCAGCTATCGCATCCCTTTCATGACCTATGACTACCTGGACATGGCCTATCAGCTCCAGACCCCCGACCCGTTGAAGATGCTCTCCGGTATGTACACCGGCAGCCTGACCTACACCTTGGGGCCCAATCAGGACTTCGACATGGGGGATGTGATGATTCCCGATGACGGCGCCCTGACCCTGAACTTCGTGCTGGCGGTGCAGCACACCCTCAAAGTCGATATCCCACCGGGTGGCAACAAAGTCGACTTGGTGCCCCTGGGTGGTTGGCAGGGGTGGCTCAATAGCGGGCGCAAGCCTGCGCGGTTGTTCCGCGACCAGACCTTCGTCATTTCCACCACCTCGCGCTTCAAGATGCAGATGCAGTGCCAGTACCCGGTGGGCGATACCTGTGGCTTGCAAGACCGCTTGGGCAACCAGGTGCCGCTGCATGTGCAAGTGAGCTTGCCCAATGGTTTGGTGGGGAGCAGTGGAGAAGCCGTGACGCGTCGGCCGCTGCTACTCAGCGGGGCAGGCACCGAGCTGTTGCAACCGTCCCGCTATGTGGATTTCAAGCCCGGTACCTTGCATTTCGAGATTCGCCAGGCAGATGTGGAGCAGATGCTCACGCGGGAGGCGGGTACCTACAAGGGTAACGTCACGGTGGTCTGGGATTCGCAGATCTGAGCTGGCCGGGGCGGCCACTTTTGTGGTGGCGCAAATCGGTATGGGAGGTTGCTGTTTGTGGGGGCGGGCAGGCCCGCCCCCACAGCTCTAACTCCATCCCCAGCCACGGGGCAGCGGTGGGTTTAGGCCTGATTCGCGTAGCCCCGGGCTTCGGCGGTTTGCAGGGCCTGGCGGGTGAGGTCGCGGGCCCACTGCTTGCGGGTTTCGCCCAGGTCGGTGAGCAGTTGCGCGTAGCGTGTGCTGTTCATCCGGGTGCCTGGGGCAACCTCGGCGATGGGGATGCCCAGTTCCTGGGCCAACGCTTGCAGGGTGGTTTGCTGTGCGTCGTCCATGGGGGTGCCGGCCTCTTTGGCTTGTGCCACGGTGTCGAGTAGCTCCTGCAACTCATCGAGTTTTTCCAGTTTCAGCGCGACGGCTTGTTCGTTGCTCTGGTACTGGGCGTTGTAGCGGTTGCGCAGGTAGGTTTCCCAGTACGGCTCCAACAGCATCTGGTCCACCAGGCCATCGCCCTCGCTGAGCGTGAGCACCATCTGGTAAGCATTTTCGGTCATGTCTGCGCTGACCTGGGCGCTGTCGCGGTAGTGCATGTGGTCGGTGACCCAGGGCAAGTCCAGCCTCTTGGCCAGGGACGTTTCATAGGCCAGGTGGATTTCCACCTCGTCCACCTCGCCGGGCCTGGGGCCTTCGGCGGTGTCGCGCATCTGCGAGCGATGCCACAGGCCTTGCCCGCCCTCTTCGCGGGGGCGCGTGCGCAGGGCGATGTCCTGGCGCACCACCTTGCCCAGTAACTTGAGCCGCGCGGCGCCCTTGGCCAGGGTCACCAGTTGGTGCTGGCGGTCGCCATGGGCGTAGCGTTCGTTCAGGGTCGCCAGGGTTTCAATGCCCATGTTGTTGAAGATCTGCGCCGCGCCGTCGGCGCACAGGCCGGGGAAGCTCGCCATCTGGAACAAGCGGGCGCGCAGTGCGCTGTCGGCATGGGCCTGGGCGAGCATCATCGCCACCTGCTCAGCCACCCGTTGGCGGTTCTCTTCGTAGCGGTCCCAATCCTGCGGGTCCTGGTAGTCGTCATAGGTCTCCAGGGCCTTGATGACTTCGAAAAAGCCCTGGGAGCCATGCTCGCGCTCTACCGCCAGCCATTGTTCGGAAAACTCGCTGTGCCGGTACGGGGCGAGGTCAGTCAGCCAGTAGCGATAGTCGCCCTTGGGCTCATAGGTGCGGTGAGGGTCCAGCCCCACGGCGTTGCGGTACTGCTCGTAGGCCTGCTGCTGGTCGAAGTCCAGGGTGGTGCGGTTCAGGCGGATGCGCGCGATGATTTCTGCCGCCTCGGGCACGGGCGGTGCCATCGGCAGTTGGCGCAAGGGCACGCCAACGGCCTGCAGGGTGAAGTCGCTGACCCGCGGCAGCACGAACAGGCCTTTGGGCCACTGCGTCAGTTGGGTGCGGTTGAGGTTCAATTGGCGCAGGTGCGCCATGGCACTGACGTCTGGGGCGACGGTGAGCGGGTTGGAACTGAGGTCGATTTCAGTCAACTCCTTGAGGCTGTTGAGGGGCGATGCGTCGACGATGCGGTTGTTGTGCAGGTCGAGGTATTCCAGGTGCGTGAGGGTGGTGAACACCTCGGGCAACTCGGTCAGCTCGTTGTTGGCCAGCCCCAGGATCTGCAACGAGGGGAACAGTTCCAGGAAGGGTGCATGGCGGGCGCTGAAGCCGCTGTTGTTGAGCAGCACCGAGCGCACGTGCACCAATTCGTCGGTCAGCACCGGCAGGCTGTCGGGCAGCGGCACATGGGCCAGGTTGAGTTCTGAGCCGTAGGTTTGGCGGATGGGTACTTCGATGAAGAACAGCAGGCGATTCTCCCAGCCTTGCAGCAGGCGTTGGGCGAGGGAGTCACGACGCTCGCGTTCGACCACGTCTTCGACGCTGCCTTTGGCCCACGCAGAGGGGGAACGGCGCCACTGTTCCAGCTCGCGGGGCACGCGGTAGTTTTCCAGGGCGAACTTTTCCAGGTACTGCGCCACCTTGTCCGGTTCCATTTTCGCGATCAGTGCCTTGACCTGTTCGCCGCTGAGGGTAGGGAACAGGTTGTGCAGCGTTTGTTCGGCTTCGGTCTGCGGCATATACAGGGCGCGTAGGCGGCTGTAGGCGGGGCCGCCGAGCAGGGCCTGGGTTTGTGGGTCGGTGTTGCTGCGCACGGGCGGGCGGGCGATGGCGGTACGGCGTTCAGCCAGGGGTTCGAGCTTTTCCATCAGCCACTGTTTGAGTTGCGCGCCCTGGCCGGGGCCAAAGCCCATGTCGGCGCGCCCTTCGGCCGGCAGGGTGGCGATGATGGACTCGTACAGGTTCTTGAGGCCTTGCAGCTTGTTGCCCTGGGCATCGAACACTTCGTAGCCCTGCGTGGAGTGGCGCACCAGGACGCGGGTCAGCGCGGCGTCCTGCGGCCCTACTTCACAGCGCAACGTGCCGCTGGGGCTGGTTTCGCGCACCTGCACGCGCAGGTTGGCCAGCAGGTCGCTGTGAATGCGCAAGGCGTTGAGCGCGAGGTTTTCGCTGTCGGCGTTGATCCGCGCGGCGTTCTGCAGGCCGCGAAAAGCCAGGGCCGAATCAGCGGCGAAGCTCAGCTCCCGGGCCTGTTCGGCCAGGCGCAGCGGCAGGTAGTTGCCCTGGGCCATGGTCTGGCGTTCGGTGGGGGTGGCGGTACTCAGCAGGCGCTCTGCGCTGCTGTTGTCCAGGGTGGGGAAAGACTGGCGCAGCAGGTTGACCTGGGCATCGTCGCTCACTTGCCCGGCGCGGTAGACATGGCGGGCAATGTCGTCGGTCTGGCCGGTGACGTAGTCGGCCAGGGCATTGCGCAGGGCTTGCACTTGTTGCGGTGCAGGGATCTTGCCGCCCAGTAGCGTTTCGATCTGGCCTTCATCGAGAAAGCCCAGCACGCGCTCGGCCAGTTTGCCGGCCATGACCTCGGCCAGCCCCAGTTGCAGGGTGTCGCCGGGGCCTGCCTGGGTGTTGCCGTATTTGTGGCTGGCGCCGCTCAGGTCGCTGTTGATGAACACCTCAAGGGCCTTGTCGGCGGGCCAGCCGGGGAGTTCGGTGACCGATTGTTCAAACCAGTCGGCGGCCGGGTCGGCGGGCAGGGGCTGGCCGGTGCGGGTCAGTTCGCTGGCCGTGCGGGCGTAGTGCTCGGCTTCGAAGCGCTTGAGGGTGTCGTCCAGCAGGGGCGGCAGCGGTTCGTTGCGCAGGTACATGCCCCGCAACACGCCAGCATCGGTGCCGCTGATGACGCGCATCTGCTCCAGTTGCCGGTCGCTGAACGGCTGGGTGCGGGGGCCGAGGCGGCGCAGCAGGGTGGGTGTGTTCCAGGTGCGTGGTTGTTCGCCTTCGAGCACACAGGCGCCGTGGCCGTTGAGGCGCACCCGCGGCTGGTAGGCGTTGGCACGGCGCGGGTGGCGGATGCGGTGCTCGCCCGCGTGGGGGGCGCGCGCGACCTCGTAATGGCGGTTGTCCACGGCCAGCACGTCTTTGCCCTGGTGCCGGTGCAGCCCCGAGGCTTGGGGCCGCGAGCCTGTGGGCGGGGCCAGATCGGGTTGCGCGTAGGGCGCAAGGTCTGGGTGCCAGAGGCGGGTCCGGCCATCGCTTGTTTGCACGGGGCGCATGCCTTCGACGAACAACGACAGCTTGAGCTGGGCCACTTTGACAATCTCCCCGGCGCCCGCGAACTCGCCCAGTTGCAGCAGGCTTTCAACCACCGCCAATAGGTGTTCGGCGGCCTCGCGGCCCAGGCCCTCGGTCCAGTCCAGCACGCCCTCGAAGACTTCCTCGGTCAGTTGATAGGCGGTATAGGCCAGCATTAATTCCCCCATTACCGGCACGAACGGCGTGACCACCAGCAGCGCAACGTTAAGGGCGGTGCCCAGGATGCCTTCGAGGTTGTCCCACCAGGCCTGGCGCGCCAATTGGTCTACGCGCTGGGTGGAGACGGCGATGTCTTGGGCGTCGTTGATGATCTTGTTCAGCCGGGTGCGGTAGAGGTAGTGCCACAGGTTATCGGGGGTGCCGTTGGGGCGGTTTTGATAGTCGTCGCGGATGTCCTGCACGCTGAAGTACAGCGTCGGGTTTTCCACCGCCGTAGTGGTCCAACTGGGCAGCCGCTCGCCGCGTTCGCGCTGGTGCCAGGTGATTTCGCTGAGCTGGCGGTTCAGCCCGCTGAAAAACGCACCGCGCTGGGCGTGGGCGATGAACTGGGCAAAAAATTGCGGGTACCGCTGCCCCGCCGGACGCTCGCTGGGCGTGCCCCGCAGTTGGCGGGTCAGCTCTTGGACGAAGGCCGCAGAGGACGGGTATTGCTTGAGGGGGTGCTCGGGGTCGCCGGGCACGTAGGCGATCAGCGGTTTGATCCGTGACGCATCCTGGGCGTTGCTGGAGAACAGCACCACGCCGGTCAAGGTGCAATTCATGATGCTCAGGGTGTAGGCATGCAGCTCGCCGTCCTCGAACGCCACGGGGCCGCGGGCGTCGATCAATTGCAGCAGGGCGAGCATCGCGCCTTGGCTGATATCGCCGCTGATGTGCGCCAGGTGCACGGCGCTGGTGAACGCGGCCTGCTGGCTGGCGATCACCGCCTCGCGCAGCGTTCGCTGGACCTGCGGGTAGCCGCCACCCAGCACCTTATGGAGTTGGGCCTGATACTGCGCGCCGATGTCCAATTGGCGGCAAATGGCTTTGAACTGGTCCAGGTTCAGCGCCTGGCCGGTGGTGCGGTGGCGCAGGGTCAGCACGTCTTGCTGCCCGCGCGCGTCGGCAGCGGATAAAAAGGCAAAGTCGGTGAAGGTTTCGTCGGCGGCAAAGTTGTGCAAGGCGCGGTCGAGTAAAGACGAAGTTGTACTTTGCTGGCCGGCGGTGATGTACGAGGCACTGGTATAGGTGCGCAGGAATACGTGTTTGACGTCGACTTCGCCATAGGCATTGAGTGCCTGTTTTAACAGCGGTTCGGCGAAGGCATAAACATCACGCAGGGCGTCGAGTTTTTTATCCACCGCCGTTTGCGTCCGCCACTGTTGGCCGATGGCGTGCCTGAGGGCCTGGTGTTGCTCGGTGTTGGCGTGGGGGTAATGGCTGGAGGCGCGGTAGCCGGTGGCTTGCAAAGCCTTGAGGCGGTGCGGGGCAATGGTGGTTATCCAAGGCGGTAAGTTGCGCTGGATGAGCTCGAAATGCTGCCCCTTTAGTGCACTTTGCGCGGTTAATGGCGGTGTGGGGTTAAAGAACGGGTAAACCATGGTATGGGCCTGAAGTTGACGAATTAAACTTCAAGTCTATGCAGGTGCGGGGCGGATAATAAGTTTGATTTATGGCCTGTTAAGCAGACTTATATAGTGTTTTTGCCCCATTAATAAACGCCTCTTAATAACTAACTACCGCCCTTATTGGCCACTACTTTGGGGGGTGGCGCGGGCGGCTGGCATGCCGTGGCACTGCCCGGTTGCAGGTACGGCGTGAGGATCGGCGCCATGCCCTTGAGCACCTGCACCGGCAACGCCGAGGTGAACTTGTAGGCCTGGGCGCCGGCACCGGGAACGAACGCGGTGAGGGTGCCGAAGTGGCTGTCGCCCATATAGAAGACGAAAGTCGCGGTGCGGTTGATGGCCTTGGAGCTGAGGATGCGCCCACCGGCGCCCACCGCTTCGATGCGGTTGTCGCCGGTGCCGGTTTTGCCGCCCATGGCCAGCGGCGTGCCATCGGGCAACTTGAAGCTGCCGGACACCCGCCGCGCGGTGCCGGCGTCGACCACTTGGGACAACGCCTCGCGCATGGCCCGGGCAACCTCGACGGGCATCACCCGCTCGCCCCGGTCAGGGTCGCTGACCAAGCGCGTTTCATAGGGCGTATTGGCGGCGAAGTGCAGGCTGTCGATGCGTACGGCGGGCCGGCGCACGCCGTCGTTGAGGATCGTCCCGATCAGCTCGGCGAGGGCGGCGGGGCGGTCGCCTGAACTGCCGATGGCGGTGGCCAGGGAGGGCACGAGGTGGTCGAAGGGGTAGCCGACTTTCTGCCAGCGCTGGTGAATGTCGAGGAAGGCTTCGATCTCCAGCATGGTGCGGATGCGGCTGTCGCGCGCGCCTTTGTGGCGGCTCTTGAACAGCCAACTGTAGACCTCCTGGCGTTCGAACTCGCTGGCCTTGACGATCTGGCTGAACTGGGCCTCGGGGTTGTTCAGCAGGTAGCCCATCAGCCACAGGTCCAGGGGGTGGACCTTGGCGATAAACCCCTGGTCGGGCAGGTCGTATTTGCCTGGGCCGTAGGCGTAATACAGGTTGTCGAGGCGTTCGTCGGTGAGTTTCTCGGGCTTGGCCACGCCCTTGAGGTGGGCGCGCACGAAGCGGTTGAAGCTTTCCTGGCTGGCGTCGGGCAGCAGGTAGCGGTGCACGGCGGCCAGGCGCATGGCGGTGGGGTGCATGCTGTCGAGGAAGGTGTCCAGGCGCGCCTGGGTGTCTTTCTTTTGGTACTTCTTCCAGAACCTTTGCAGGAACGAGGTGCCTTCGCGGTCGGCGAAGCGCGCCAGGTATTCCTGGCGACGCGGGTTGGCGTCGTCCTTGAGCAGTTCGGCGCGCTCGCTGGGGCCGGCGTAGATGGTGTAGCGCACCAAATCGCGCATCAGGCGAATGAACGGCAGGTTGATGGATTCGCGCAACGCATCGCGCAGGGTGGGCAAGCGGCCGTTGTCCTCCTTGCGAAAGTTATTGAAGGTGTGCAACCCGCCGCCGGTGAAAAACGCCTCGCCGGGGCTGGCCGAGTATTTGCGGTCCAGGGCCGCGCCGAGCATTTTCGTCAGAGTGCGGTCGTTGCTCTGGATCAGGTAGTCCACGGCCCAGCGGCTCAGGCGATCCTGTTCGGCAATGGCGGCTTTCTTCAGCTCGGCGACGCTTTGCCCAGCGTAGCGTTCGTGCAGCTCGGCGATGATTTGCAGGTAAGTGGTGAGCACGCGCATTTTCGCCGTAGAGCCCAGCTCCAGCTTGCTGCCTTCGTTGATGTCGAAGGGTTGGTCGGTGCTGTCGGTCTGCACCCGCACCCGCGAGCCGTCGGGCGTCAGCTCGAACAGGGTGAAGCTGTAGCGCACCTGGGTGGTGCTGGTGGGTGTCAGCAGGCGCTCGCCCAGCAGGCCGATTTCGGCGGCGAAGGCCGGGTCGGCGAGGCGTTTGAGGTAGGTGGTGGCCTGGGCTTGCAGGTCGCCTTGCAGGGTGCTGGTGGCGGACAGGTCGAGGCGGTCGAGGTCGTACAACGGGCGGTTGAGCATGCCGCCCAAACGGCTGCGCGCCACGCTGATGCCTTTGTTGGTTTCGATGGGCTGGATCGTCGGCTGCTGCACCCAGTCGCGGTAGGTCACCTTGCTGCCCAGGGCGGCCGCGGTGAGAGGCGCGTCGAGCACGCCGTTCTGGGCCAGCAGGCGAATGTGGCTGTCGGTCAGCCGGGCCAGATCCTCGCGGCCCCGGGCCAGGTAATAGGAAGGGCGGCGCTGGGCGATCATCAACGACAACACCTGGCGCAAGGCCAGGCCGCGCTTGGCCAGGCTCTGCTCATCGTTGGCGGTGCTGGCCAACGCCGCGTTGACCTGGTTGAACTCGGCGCCGTACCACACGCGCAACCCTTCGGCCATGCCGTGCACCTCGCCGTGGCCGGGCACCGCCGACAGCGGCACGCTGTTGAGGTAATCACGCACGATGTTCTGCCGCGCCAACTCGGTGTGGGGCCCGGCCTGGTAGGCGCGCACGCTGGCCGAGAGCATCTGGCGCAGCTTCTCGGCGCCCGACACCGTCAGCCCGTCCGGGGAATGGCGGTACTTTTCCAACTGGGTGGCCAGGGTGCTGCCCCCGGCTGTCTGCCCCGGCAGGTGGAGCATTTTCGCCACTTGCGACCACGCGGCCCGGGCAAAACGCGGCCAGTCCACGGCTGGGTTGGCCAGCGGCTGCTTGGGGTCGAGCAGGTCTCGGTTCTCGATGAACAGCAGGCTATGGACCACCAACGGCGGGATGGCGGCGAAGTCCGGGTACAACTGCTGGGGATATTTGTATTGGTACAGCGGTGCGGCGCGGCAATCGGTGATCGACAACCCTGCCTGGATTTTCTCCGCGTAGGGCACGAACAGGCCTTTATCGGTGTAGTCCAGCAGTGCTTGGGAAAAGCGTGTTTGTTCCTGCACAACGTAATTGCGCTTTAGCAGGCGCTGTACGAAATCTCCGATGTGGCTGTAGCCCAAACGTTTGTCGAACGGCCCGTCACCGGGGTAGACGATGGCCTCGCTGGGCCCCGGCTCCAGGCTGTAGGTCAGGGCCGCGGCCAGTTGGCTGAATTCCCTGGCCTGGAGCTTGGAGGTGCGGCTTTCCCGGGCAATTGCCAGCCCCAGGAAGATCAGGCCGATCAGCAGCAACAGCCAGAACATGCGCCAGCCGTAGCGGCGTAGTGGGCGTTTTCTGGCGGGTAAAGGGGTTTGATCCACGCGGTCAGTTGGCACCAGTGCTTCACTCGAATCGGTTGGCAACAAAGCACCCATAGTCGATTGATCCATTCCACTCAGATTGATCGGACTTGTCTGAAGCTTAGACGGTGGCTGTAGGGTGTGAAGAAATTGTAGAGGAGAGATTTCTTTGTAGGGTGTGGGGTAATTATTGAGTTTTGGGTCGGATATTTCATACACACGCGATCGTGGGCAAGCGGAGTGCCGCCCGGCCCGCTTCCACAGTTGAACGGTGGTGCGGGTGGGATTTTCATTTTTCCTCTGTGGAAACGAGCCTGCTCGCGATGGCGGCACTGAGTGGCTAGGGGTAAGGCAGTTGCTGCCACCGATGAGGGGCGCGGCGCTGTATTTCCCTTGCCACCCCACCGGCCTGTAGGAGCCTGGGTTGAAAGGCTCAGGCCCGCCCTAGAGCCTTGGCGCTGCGTAAATTGGCCCAAGGTAGGGGCATGACGCTGCCCTTTGGCTGTGCAATACTCGCCGCCGTTTTTTCTGGCAGACAAGCCTGGCGTCTCGAAGCAAGTGTTTTTGTGTAAAAGGCTTTTGCCCCGAATTAACGCTGAAAACTGTCATTTATAGAGTGAAAAGCCCTGCTGGGAGCTTTTTATACTGCACGCCCCGCTGATCTTGCAGGTTTTGTCCTACAAGACGGGTCTGCTCACAAAGTGGATCCGGCCTGCGTACACCCGAGCCTACCGGTGCGGATGTGCGGACTCGGTGGTTCATATCCAATAACAAGACGAGGTTGTACTCCCATGCCAGTCGGCAACCCTATGCCCCACGGCGAGACCGCTCAAGGCGGCCCGCTCAAACGCGAACTCGGCGAACGGCATATTCGCCTGATGGCGCTTGGCGCCTGTATCGGCGTCGGTCTGTTCCTCGGTTCGGCCAAGGCCATTGAAATGGCCGGCCCGGCCATCATGCTGTCCTACATCATTGGTGGCCTGGCGATCCTGGTCATCATGCGCGCCCTCGGCGAGATGGCCGTGCACAACCCGGTGGCGGGCTCGTTCAGCCGTTACGCGCAAGACTACCTGGGCCCGTTGGCGGGTTTTTTGACCGGTTGGAACTACTGGTTTCTGTGGCTGGTGACCTGCGTCGCGGAAATCACCGCGGTGGCGGTGTACATGGGTGTCTGGTTCCCCGAGGTGCCGCGCTGGATCTGGGCCCTGGCGGCCCTGGTGAGCATGGGCTCGATCAACCTGATCGCGGTCAAGGCTTTCGGTGAGTTCGAGTTCTGGTTCGCCCTTATCAAGATCGTCACCATCATCGCGATGGTGGTCGGCGGTATCGGCGTGATCGCGTTCGGTTTCGGCAACGACGGTGTGGCGCTGGGGATTTCCAACCTGTGGGCCCACGGCGGCTTCATGCCCAACGGCGTGCAGGGCGTGTTGATGTCCTTGCAAATGGTGATGTTCGCCTACCTGGGCGTGGAGATGATCGGCCTGACCGCCGGTGAAGCGAAGAACCCGCGCAAGACCATTCCCGACGCCATCGGCTCGGTGTTCTGGCGGATTCTGCTGTTCTACGTCGGTGCGTTGTTCGTGATCCTGTCGATCTACCCGTGGAACGAAATCGGCACCCAGGGCAGCCCCTTCGTGATGACCTTCGAGCGCTTGGGCATCAAAACGGCGGCGGGCATCATCAACTTCGTGGTGATTACCGCAGCGCTGTCGTCGTGCAACGGTGGCATTTTCAGCACCGGGCGCATGCTCTATAGCCTGGCGCAGAACGGCCAGGCCCCGGCCGGTTTCGCCAAGACCTCGAGCAACGGTGTGCCGCGTCGCGCCTTGCTGCTGTCGATTGCCGCGCTGTTGCTGGGTGTGTTGCTCAACTACCTGGTGCCGGAAAAAGTCTTTGTCTGGGTGACCTCGATTGCCACCTTCGGCGCGATCTGGACCTGGGCCATGATCCTGCTGGCGCAGCTCAAGTTCCGCAAAAGCCTGACCCCGGCCGAGCGTGATGGCCTGAGCTATCGCATGTGGTTCTACCCGGTCAGCTCCTATGTGGCGCTGGCGTTCCTGGTGTTGGTGGTGGGCCTGATGGCGTACTTCCCGGACACCCGCATCGCGCTGTACGTCGGCCCGGTGTTCCTGGTGTTCCTGACGCTGGTGTTCTACGCGTTCAAGCTGCAACCGACTCCGGTCAAGGAGCCGGTTGCGCCTTCGGCCTGATGGGCTGACGCTGAACCCCCCCACGCGCGCCAGCCTGGGTGCGCGTGGGGGTGGTAGTCAGTTGGCCTGGCTACCTGACCCTCCCTCCACACGTTGTTGCCTCAGCAGCGCGGCTTCGGTGTAAAGCCGGACCTGGCGTTCCTTCTCCATATTTTCCTCATCGATCAGTGATTGGCGCCGTTCCAGGTAGCCTTCCGAACGTTTGTCCGTGACTTCCTTGTCCAGGATCTGGGTCCTTTGCCGGTAGGTGGCGGCGATGTGGGAGAACGGCTCGTTGGCACTGAGGAACAGGTACTCGCGCCACAGTTCGCTGAGCAGGATCGATTCGTCCGCGGCCGGGGTGTTTTGCAGGGTGCGCAGGCGTGCGCGCGCCTGCGCCAGCTCGACGTCGGTGATGTCGGTGCCGTAGAGCATCATGTCCCTGGGGTGGGGCGGTAGGTTGAACTCCGCTGCCAGCTCCGTGCGCAGGTAAAGAATGATTTCGGCGGCATCTACCGTGTCGGGGTCGACGCCGGTCATCAGGCGTCGGTCGATGTAGGTGCGGGCGATGCTGTCGACCTGGTCGAGATAAAACAGCGAGCGGCACAGCTCCAGCACTTGCTTGTCGGCCTCAGCGCTGGCGGACTGGTTCTTGGCAGCGAATTTACGTGCTTCGATTTCCATATTGATGAAGGTCAGAATCGCCCCATCGCCGCAGGTGCCCCCGGCATACACCGAATTGAACACGTTGTTGCGCAGTTCGGTGGACTCGCCCATGGCGGTGAGCAAGGCCCAGACCCGTGCGGTGATGGCTTGGCGGGTGGCGTCGCCGCCGATGAAGGGGGCGCTGGCGGTCAGGTCGCGCAGGACGCGGAAGGTATCCGCGGCCAGGGGCTGGCCTTCGACCTCCACCTGCAACAGCTGCCATAGCTCGGACCGTTGCGTGTGTTCCCCGGGGGGCACTTTTTCCAGCCACAGCGACAACGCGTCGATGGCTTCAGGCGAGTGGGCGACAGGCGCCAAGTCGTTGTTCAGGGGCGCGTGAGTACGCTCGATGTATTGGCCAAGGCGCACCAGGGTCTGTTCGCTGAAAGGGTTGCCGTGCATCAGGGTGTTGACGCTCAGGGGGGTGGCTTGGTTCAACACGGCGTCGGGTACTTCGGTGAGCTGGTTGTCTTGCAGGTACTGGGTCAACAGGCTCGCGTGTAGCCAGCTGCCCTCGGGCCAGGTGCGGATGCCGGTCGAACGCAGATCAAGGGTTTGCAAGTGGGTCATGGCGCTCACGTCAGGCGTCATGCCCAGGGGGTTGTAGCCCAACACCAGGGTGCGCAACGCGGTCATGGTGCTCAGGCGTTGCACGGCGTTCTCATCGAGGCGGATCTGGTTGTGGTTCAGGTACAGGTCGGTGAGCCCGGTCATTTGTGTGATGCTAGTGGGCAGTTCGGTGAGGGCGCACTCCAGGGTCAGGGAGTGCAGGCTGGTGAATTTGCTTAAAAAATCGCCCAGATTGGCGAGCGGGCGACCTCCGGTGATGTGCAGGTGCTGGATGTGCTCGAAGCCGCGCGTGCCGTCGATGAAGGTCGACGGCGGTAGGTCGTTGTAGCGGCATTCAAGCCTGAGCATCGGTGTGTCGAACTCGCCGGCGTAATACAGCTCTTCGCTTTCTCGGCGCCAGGCCCGCTGCAGTTGCTCCAGGACTTGGCGCCTACCGTGCTGGACCCTGTCGTAGCGGTCCGCGCGCTCCAGGTTATTGGCCGCGGGGCTATCGATCCACTGGTTGGTAATCACGTTCATCTGGTGGTACTCGGTACTGCGGCGTTCCAGCTCCAGCAACAGCGCCGGGGGCTCCAGGCCTTGGGCCTCGACAAAGGCGCGGGCCTGCTGCGAGGTGTAGCGGGGGAAGAGGCGCTGCACTTCACGCACCGGGTCGGGCGCGCGCTGGCCCCGGCGCGGCCACAGGCGTTCCCAGAACGGGTAAACAGTGAAGGTGCTCTCGATCGGCATGGCCGGGCGCATCCAGGGTTGCAGGTGGGGTAAGTCCAGCAGGGACTTGATCTCCACGCGTCGGTTCAGGGCCAGGTCGATGATTTTCTGGCGCAGGGCCTCTTCGGCCTGTTGCGCGGGCAGGCCCAGAGCCGTGCGGTCGCTGGCCGACAGGGTGGCCAGGATCGAAGCCAGCAGGTTGTTGCCGGTAGCGGGCGCCGGAGTCAGGGCCGCGCCCAGAGCATCCACGACCTGGTAGCCCTCGGGGCGGCGCACCAGCACCCTGGCCGTGGGCGCGGCCGGGTTGCCGGCGGTATGCAGTACTTCGCCATCCAGGCTGGCACGGCGCACTTGCAGGCGCAGGCTTGTGGGCCAGTTGGGCAATGCGTTGAGCAGATGCAGGGTGATTTTCTCGCTGTCGGCATTGCTCAACGCTTCGCGGAACAGGCCTTCGTAGGCGCGGTTAAGGCGCACGTCATGGCCGCAGCGGTGGATTTGCTCGCTCAAACGCAGGCCCACTTGGTTGCTGTCTTGCAATTGCTTGAGTTCCCTGCCCGTGGCGTGGGCCAGCACGGCTTTGACCAGGGTGTTGGGCAGTTGGGGGTGCCGGACCTTGATTTTCAACTCAAGCTCGGTGGCGTTTTTTTCGCTGCGTTCGTACAGGGTGTCGATGAGTTGGCTTTTTTCCCTGAGGGCGGCGGCCGCTACTTTACCGGCCACTTTGAGCATGCGTTCTTCAATGGACGCGGGCAGCTCACCGAGCAGGGCCTGGGTCATTTCTCTGCTGCTGATGGTCGCCCTGAGCAGCGCTGGGGTGCTGAGTTGGTGTTCGGGCACGGTGAGCTTGTGCGTGCGTGCGGGGTCGGCGTTGGGGTACTGCTGTAGCACCGCGCCATCCTGGTCGACCAGTTGCAGGACGTGGGTAGCGGGCCAGTTCGGCAGGTTGGGCAGCAACAGCAGCACCATCTGCGGGTTGGCGTTGGTGAGGGAGAACGGGTTGTGCATGGCGTCGATGAAGTTCGCCGTTTCCTGCTCCAGGCGAAAGCGCTTGCTGGTGTCGGCCAATAACGGTGGCGCCGGGACTTGGGTGGCGTGTACCTGGCGCAACAGGCGCGCCGGGGTCTGGGTGACGGCCAGGATGTCGCTGGCGGTCTGGTCGGTAAAGCTGTTGTGTTGCGCGCTCAGGCGATGGAACAACTGGGTGTCGCTCCAGGTCATCGGGTCTTCACTGGAGAGCCGCCAGGCGCCCTCGTTGTTGTGTTCCAAAGTCGGCGTCTCGATGCCCGCCTGGGAGGGGTGCTTGAGGCGCCATTTGCGCTGTGCCGCATCGAAGGTGATCTCGTAGAGCGAACCCAGCAGTGGTAGGTACTGGTGACCCTGATGCTCGAAAATTCCCCGCGAGGTGGGCCGCAGGTCGCTGGGCAAAATTACCCCTCGCTCGTACTGCGCCAGCGAGCGGCCGAGCAAGTTGATGAAGCCGCGCGCACCGCGTTGCTTGCTCATCAGGTCGCCCAGCACATTGCGCAGGGTCTGGCTGTCGTTCGCACCGCTCATGCCTAGCTCGGCGAGTTCGCGCGGGTGCAGGGCCGAGCCGAGGGCCAGGTAGAAACTGTCGGGGCCGGCGGCCGTGGGCAGCGTGCGCCCCAGGACGCTGTCATAGGCTTCATAGTGGCCTGCGCCATAGTGGCAAAGCTCAATGACCGTTGTGTCCTTCGCCGTGGGTTGGAAGGCGCTACGGTCCGGCACCTGGGTCAGCAGCAATGGACGTTTGAACTGGCGCAGGATCAGTGCCGAAGCGAATTCGTAGGCCCATTGGTGCTGGCTGGCGTTGTATTGGCGCGGGTGGTAGAGCGCATCAATGGCGCTGTCGATTTGCAGAACGGTGCGATGGTGGTCGATCAGTTCCTTGAACGAGGAAGGCAGTGTCCCACCCCTGAGGAACTCCTCTTGCTGGCGCGGATTTAACGGCGCCTGGCGCAGCAGCACTTCCAGGTTAGCGACGGTCAACGGTGGGTTGAGGGCGCGCAGCTTGCTCAGCAGCGGTGTCACCTCGACCAGGGGGCGTGGCGCCTGGAGGGGCAGGAAGCGGCGCGCACCCTCGGCCTCGGGTAAATGTTTTTTCTCCTGGCCGGCGAAGAGGGTCAGGGCCTCGAACAACAGGTTCTGCTCCGATTCGGCCAGGGCTGCGATCTGCTGGCGGATGTCGACGATGCGCGCGCTGAGTGGGCGCGCCAGCAGGCCCGCCATGCCCAGGGCCGAGTCGGCCGGTTGCTGGCGCACAATCAGTTCAAAGAGCTGTTCGCGGGTGGCGGTTTTTTCGCTGGGGTCGTGGCGGGCGACGTAGGTCTCATCGTCGCGGCGGCGTAATTCGATGCGCTGGTGGGCGTCGGCTTCGCCATAGGCTTCGATCAACGTGCCCTGGGGGTCATAGATATCGATCCGCGTATTGCCGGGCCAGTCCGGTAGCCGGGTGAGCAGCGCCAGCACGGTACTGTCGCTGTAGGCGGGCATGTGCCCGCGCTGGGGCAGGTCGCTGATGATGCGCTGGATCAACCGATCTGCCTGTACGCGGCGCACCCCTTCGGTCAGGTTCAGCGGCGCTTCCTCGCCCTGCCACACCGCGTCGAGGGTCGCCCGGGGCGTGGCGGTGCTCTTGAGGGTTTGGGCCAGTTCGCCGAGGGGGATGGCCTGGTCGCCATCGGGCAGCAGGCGTTGCAGCAGGGCGACGTCGTCCAGGGCGTGGGTGTCATGGGGGTTGAGCTTCCAGCGCTGGGTGGAGGGGTCGAACGTTACCGTCGGCTGATAAGACGAGCCGTCTCGCGGCACCAGGGTGTAGCGTTTATTTGGCTCGTCATAGCTGATCTGCGCCACGAGCGCGCGCTCACCGTTGTGCAATTTGGCGAACGTCTTGCCGTGCAGCAGGTAGATGCCCTGGGCATTGGTCTGTTGGCCATCGAGCAAACCCTGGGCGGGGATCGCATAGGGTGTCAGGTCTGGTTTCCACAGCATGGCCTCGCCATTGGGCAGGCTGACGGCCTGTGGGTTGCCCAGGCGCATGAGGTGCTGGTTGATGCGCAACTGCTGGGCGCGCCCGGCCACAGACATCAAACGGGCACTGATGGCCATGTCTATCAAGTCGCTCAGGGTGCTGGCCAGGGTGTCGGGCTCGCCCTTGGCCAGCTCGCTGACCCCGACCAGGGTGCTGTAGCTCAGGCTGCCCATGACGATGTATTGCAGGGCGCGCTGCACCCCGGTGAGGCCGCCAGGGACGGGAGTCAGCAGCACTCCCATGACTTCACTGGCGATGGCGGCGACCGCGTCCTTGACGGCCTGCCAGTCCACCTCCGAGCGCACGCTGGCCATGCTGCTCAGGTTGGTGTGGTAGCGCTGGAGGCTGTGGTTGGTCAGGGTGTCGAGCAGGGTACGCGGGCGTTCGGGGGTGGCATCGGTCTTAAAGCGCAGATGCTCCAGGTTGCGCTTTTCCACCAGCAGGTGAAACCCGTCATACAGCAACTCGGCCAGCCAGTTCATGCCTTCCGGGCGCGCTGAGGGGGCCAGCAGTTTGTTGAAACGGGCCAGGTCGCGCAAGGCCAGTTGCCGCGACAGCCAACCCAGGTTGCGCTTGTCGTGCCCGTCGCGCAGTTGGTTCATGAAGTCGGCAGCCGCTTGTGCGGCGTTTTCGTGGTGTTGCCAAGGGCCGCTGGGCCGCGCAGGGAAGTAGGACAGCACGCCGGCATTGTCGTCGAGCGTGAGGATCGCCAGGGGGATGGGCATGCTCTCGGTGCCGGCGAACGGGAACTCGAACAGGTCGGTGCCCAGGCTGATGGTGTCGATACCGTGGTGGGGGGTGGGGTTGTCGACCATCCTTTGCGCCACTTCGTAAAGCGGCTGGCTGATACCGGTGTGGGCTCGGTTGCGGTACGACTCCAGCAAGTCGAATTGCAAGCAGGCCTGGGTGGCGGTACGCAACAGCGCGCGCATGCGACCGCCCTGGCCCATGGCAGCGCCTAGGGTTCTTTTGAGTTGCAGGCCCAGGTCCAGGTCGCGGGCAATATCGATGAAAGCCTCGACCGAGACCGGGTCGGTGTCGGCCTCCGGCCCGCTGATATAGCTGGCCTCCACCAGGCTGTAGCCTGAGTCCTGCAAGATGTTGCGAGTAACGCCGAAGTTCAGGCACGCCGCTTCCCAGAGGGTCATCGAGCGGGTGTGGCGCTTGTAGCTGGTTTCGTCCAGCGCCCGTGAGGGGCGGTCGCTCGGCAACGCGCTGCGCGGCACACGCAACGCCTGTGTCGGGCGGGGTGGGTTCCAGGGCATGCCGTGGTCGATTTTCTCCAGGTAGTCGGTGTGGATAAAAAACGCCTCGGGATCCTTGTCACCCAGGCGCGCCCGCAGTTGCGCCAGGCCTGTGCGCTTGAACTGTTGGATCAGCGCCTGGTTTTCCTGATCCACCATCTGGAGCGCGTCCGTCGCCTCGCGCTGTAGGCGTATGTATTGGGTGCGCTGGTCGGGCGTCAGGCTGGCCATCGACGCATCGACGGCCTTCTGGATGAAGGCAAGGGTTTGCTGCTGGGCCCAGGTACTGTTGTTGTGCAGATTGCCCGAAAGGCCATTAAGGGGTTCAACGGTTGGCATGTGCCATCTCCCTGTTTGATTGAACGGTCGATGACAACAAAAACAGCCCAGGGCCAGGTGTTAACTATGTAAGGGCAGCACGTCCCGCAGCGCTTGGCGCCGTCGGTCGGAAAACACCGCCACCCTGTAAGTTCTGACAGTAGACGGCGCAGAGTTCTTGCCTCTAGGTTGGGCTTGTCGCCCGCAGGCACCCATGACCGGAGCCGCGATGAAAAGCACATGGAAAGGATTCGTCGCCTACGCCTTTATCGGCGTGGCCAATACCCTGATTCACTGGCAGATCTTCTACGTCCTGCATTCAGGCATTGGCCTGAGCCAACGGGTGAGTAACTTCACGGCCTTTTGTTTTGCCGCGTCGTTCTCGTTTTATGTGAACGCGCTTTATACGTTTGAAAACCAGACTTCGGTGGGACGGTACTTATTGTTTATCAGTTTTATGGGGCTGTTGAGCCTAATAGTAGGTGCGGCGGGAGATTACTTCGAACTGCATGGGTTGCTGACGCTGGTGATCTTCAGTGGCGTGAGTTTGGTATGTGGTTTTTTGTTTTCCCGTTTGGTGGTGTTTCGCGAGGGTGATCGATGAATAGATATTTTTACCTTGAGCGGGAACTGAGCGGGCGGGAGGTGCTGATATTTTTTACAGTCGCGTGTTATGCCTTTATTTATCCGTTGTTACTCGCGGATTATTTTTATATCGATGACAGTTGGCGAGCTCAGCTGGCTGGGTTGGCCTGGAAAGAACAGGGCCGTATTCTCACCCAATGGCTTTATCAGGGCCTGTCGTTTACAGAGGGGGCGCCGAATATATTTCCCTTGCCTTTATTGGCTTCTACCTTGGTCATGGCGTTTGCCCTTCGGCGTTTGGTCTTTCATTATTTTCCAGCCGTCACGCTTGCCCACTGTTTTATCGTTTTACCGCTTTGGTACAGCCCGTTCTTTTTGCAAAACCTGTCTTATCAATATGACGGCCCCGCGATGGCGCTGGGCGTGGCGGCGGTTATCTATGCGATGGTGATTTCGGGGCGAACGTTGCTAGGGCGAATTATTTTTCCCAGTGGGCTGTTGGCAGTGGCACTAAGTTTTTACCAGATGAATATCAATGTGTTTGTAGGGTTATGTTGTGTGGAGTTGATTCGCTGTATCAACGAACACCTGCGCATGAGCCGAGTGTGGTTGTTGATGGGCCGCAGGTTGGCCCAACTGGGGGCAGGGGTACTTATTTACTACCTGACCGCGCATCAACTGACGAACGCGGACAGAACTGCGCTACTGGCGCTGGATTCAAACTGGTTTGTGCGCATGGGCGAAAACCTGTCGCTGACCGCCTACAGGGTCGGCATGCTTTATAACGCCGGGAACACCTGGTTATGTTGGGCGCTATTGTTATTGGCGGCGGTGGGGGGCGGGTTAATGGGCGTGCGAATTGTGCGCTCGGCCAATTCAGGTGCTCATAAATTATTGTTAATGGCGGCCAGTGGTGTGGCGGTGGTGGTGTTGCTTGTTTCCGTTTCAGGCCTGGCAATGGTGTTTGAAGAGTTTAATGACGGAGCCAGGCTAATGTTGGGGTTGGGTGCGCTGCTTGTGGGTATTTTTTACCTGGCTTGGCAGGCCTTGGTTCGCATCTATGCGCCGCTGGGCTTTTTGTTAGTAGTGCCGGTCGTCGCGATGTTGTCGTTTTCATACGCCTATGGTCGGGTCTTGAATGTGCAGAAAATTTTCACCGACAGTGTCTCTCAGGGGCTGGCTGAAAGACTTTTATCCGATACCAAGTTACAACAGGTTCAGATGTTCTATATGGTCAATATCTCCACCCGGGGCTGGCTGGCCGGTGCACAGGGCTCGACCCAAGTGATACCGGCCTTGAAGTATGTATTGAATGTGAACTTTATCGTTTTGCCGGAAATGATGCCGCGTTTGGGGGCAACTAATGTGTTAACGATCAGTGAAAAGACCTTTCGCGAGAAAGTGCCGGAGCATTCGCTAAAACCAGTGGTGAGTCACAGGTTCTACGACATCTACGTGGTGGGCGCCGAAGGTTACATCTATATGAAGCCCCTCTTGCACAGCGAGCACTACAACATGAAGTTGGGGCAGTAAGTCGTGCCCTAAACATCCACAATCACCAACGTCCCATGGCTGCCCGCCAGCACGCCATGGGCCTGCCCCGCCGGCACCAGGTACAGGTTGCCCGGGCCGACTTCCACCACCGCGCCGCCAATGTCCAGGCGCAGGCAGCCGCTGATGACCAGCAAGCCTTCGTTGTAGTCGTGGGTTTCCTGTGGGTAGGCCTGTGCGTCCATGCGCAGCACCTTGATGCGCGCAGGGCCGACCTGGCCCAGAACGGTGGAGGCCCAGGGGCCCGGTAGGTGCCGGGCCAGTGCGTCGAAATCCAGTAAAGGCATGGTGTACTCCTTGTGCAACGTGCCTTCGGTGGTCCGGTTGGGCGGGATTTTTTAGGGGAGGGTCAGGCTAGCGCTTCTTCGTGGGGCTCGAAACTGTCCGCCCGGGCCATTTGCCACATACGCGAGTAGAACTCGCCGTTGACCTCGCCGGTGAGCAATTCGCCCGGTTTGAGGAACACGTGCAACTGCGAGAACAGTTTGATTTCGGTGGCCGACATGCGCCGCACCAGGTGCTTGGCCGACAGTTGCGCGGGGTGGTCCAGGCCGGCGGCGGCGAGCATCTCGGCCAGGGCCTTGAGGGTGTTGCGGTGGAAGTTGAACACGCGCTGGGCCTTGTCCGGCACCACCAGGGCGCGCTGGCGCAGGCTGTCTTGGGTGGCCACGCCCGTGGGGCACTTGTTGGTGTGGCAGCTTTGCGACTGGATGCAGCCGATGGCGAACATAAAGCCGCGCGCCGAGTTGGCCCAGTCGGCGCCGATGGCCAGCACGCTGGCGATGTCGAAGGCACTGACGATCTTGCCGCTGGCGCCGAGCTTGATCTTGTCGCGCAGGTTCAGGCCCACCAGGGTGTTGTGCACGAACAGCAGGCCTTCGCGCAGCGGCACGCCGATGTGGTCGGTGAACTCCACTGGCGCGGCGCCGGTGCCGCCCTCCTTGCCGTCGATCACGATGAAGTCTGGCAGGATCCCGGTTTCCAGCATGGCCTTGGCGATGCCCATGAACTCCCACGGGTGGCCCAGGCAGAACTTGAAGCCCACCGGCTTGCCGCCCGACAGTTCGCGCAACTGGGCGACGAAGTGCATCAGCTCGATGGGGGTGGAAAACGCGCTGTGGCGTGAGGGCGAGATGCAGTCCTCGCCCATGGGCACGCCGCGGGTTTCGGCAATTTCCCGGGTGACTTTGTGTTTGGGCAGGATGCCGCCGTGGCCGGGTTTGGCGCCCTGGCTCATCTTGATTTCGATCATGCGCACTTGCGGTGTCTGCGCCTGGGCGGCGAAGCGCTCGGGGTCGAAACGGCCATCGCTGGTGCGGCAGCCGAAGTAGCCGCTGCCCAGTTCCCAGGTCAGGTCGCCGCCGTGTTCGCGATGGTAGGCGCTGATGCTGCCTTCGCCGGTGTCGTGGGCGAAATTGCCGAGCTTGGCGCCCTGGTTGAGGGCGCGGATGGCGTTGGCGCTCAGGGAGCCGAAACTCATGGCCGAGATGTTGAACACCGACGCCGAGTACGGCTGGGTGCACTGCGGGCCGCCGACGATCACGCGAAACCCGGCCGGGTCGCTCAACGGTGCCGGGCGCATGGAGTGGCCGATGAACTCGAAGCCTGACTGGTAGACGTCGATCAGGGTGCCGAACGGCTTGTCGGCGCTTTCATTCTTGGCCCGCGAATACACCAGGGAGCGCTGCGCGCGGGAGAAGGGCAGGGCATCGCTGTCGGATTCGAGCAGGTACTGGCGGATCTCCGGGCGAATGCCTTCGACCAGATAGCGGATGTTGCCCAGAATCGGGTAATTGCGCCGCACCGCGTGGGGGCTTTGCAGCAAGTCGAACAACCCCAACAGGCTCAACAGCCCGGTGACCAGGGCGAAGGGCCACAGCCAGTCGTGATGCAAAAAGGGCAGGCTGGCGAGTGTAAACAGCACGCACGCAGCAAAGAAGGCGTAGCGGCTCAGGAGGGACAGGCTCATACGGTTTCCTTGGGTTCGGACGCTTCGGTCGATCAACGTCGACTTGTGTTGGCCTGCCACGCAGGCCACGGCAACGCCACAGCTTACCTGTGTAGGCGCGGGCTTGCCCGCGATGGCGGCATTGCTGCCCTTAAACAGCTAATGGCATGGCAGGCGCTATCGCGGGCAGGGCCCGCTCCCACAGGGGGCGCGCATCAAGCCTCGGGCATTTGCAGGCCATGCTTGAGCAGCAGGGCGAAGGTCTGCGGGTCGACCGCTTTGCTGAACAGGTAGCCTTGCACCTCCTCGCACTGCTGGGCTTTGAGGAAGGCCAGTTGGGCCAGGGTTTCCACGCCCTCGGCGATGATGTTCAGGTTCAGGCTGCGGCCCAGGCTGATGATGGCGCCGACCAGCGCGGCGTCGTTGCTGTCGGTACTCAGGTCGCGCACGAAGGATTGGTCGATTTTCAGCACGTCGATGGGAAACCGGCGCAAGTAGCTCAGGCTCGAATAGCCGGTGCCGAAGTCGTCGATGGCCAGGCGTACACCCAGGTCCTTGATGGCGCGCAGGGTGGCGACGGTAGTGTCGACGTTCTGCATCAACACGCCTTCGGTGATTTCCAGCTCCAGCAGGGTCGGGTCCAGGCCCGTTTCGGCGAGGATCTGCTCGATGCTGGCAACGAAACCGCGTTGGCGGAAGTCGATGGCCGAAACGTTCACCGACAGGCTGATGGGCGCCAACCCCTGGGCCTGCCAGGCGCAGGCCTGGCGGCAGGCCTCGCAGAGCACCCATTTACTCAGGGGTACGATCAAGCCGCTGTCTTCGGCGACGCTGATGAAGTCCGAGGGGTAGACCCAGCCGTGGTCGGGTTTGAACCAGCGGATCAACGCCTCGGCGCCGACAATCCGCCCCGATTGCAGGTTCAGCTTGGGCTGGTAATGCAGCACGAATTCGCCCCGGGCCAGGGCCAGGCGAATACCGCTTTCGATGCCTTGCTGCTCGCGGGCCTGCTGGTTCATGGCTTCGATGAAAAAGCCGAAATCGTTGGGCGTGGACTCCTTGACGTTGCGCATGGCGGTTTCGGCTTTCTTTATCAGCGCCAGGGCGTCGAAGCCGTCATCGGGATAAATGCTGATGCCCAGGCTCGCGGTCACGCTCAGGTCGTGGGCGGCGATGTGCTGCGGCGCACTGACGGCGGCCAGGAGTTTTTGCGCGATGCGCTTGGTCTGCTGGGGATGGTGGATGTCGGCGAGGATCACCACGAATTCGTCAGAGCCGTAGCGGAACACCGAGTCGGAGGCGCGCACCGTGGCCACCAGTTGCTTGCCCACGCGCTTGAGCATTTCGTCGCCGATGGGGTGGCCCAAGGCGTTGTTGATGCGTTTGAAACGGTCCAGGCCAAGGAACATCACCGCCAGTTGTTTATCGTGACGCCGCGACAGGGCCAGGGATTGGGTCAGGCGATCGCCCAGCAGCGTACTGTTGGGCAACTCGGTGAGCACGTCGTATTGCAGTAGGTGGGAGACCTTGAGCAGCTCATGCACCCGCTCCTCGATGGTGCGCTCCAGGCTGAGCATTTTGCTCGCCGCGTCCTGGGCCATTTGCCATTTCCACGTCAGGGCGTTGGCCATCTGGCGGATTTCCAGGCTATCGAAAGGCTTTTTCAGCACCAGCAACTGGTCGCCGAACTCCAGGCGCTGGGCCATGGCTTCCCAGGTGTAGTCCGAATAGGCCGTGCACAGGGCGATTTGCAGGTGCGGGTCAACCTGCCACAGCCGTTCGATGGTCTCCAGGCCATCCCAACCCGGCGGCATCTGCATGTCGGTGAACACCATGGCATAAGGCCGGCCCTCGGCCACGGCGCGGGTCACCAGTTCCAGGGCTTCTTCGCCCTGGTAGGCCGAATCGAGCTCGAAATAGGGGCGCGGCCCCAGCGTGCCTGGGGCGGGGGCGGGCGGGGCGAGGATGTCGCGATAGTCCTGATGTATCGAAGGCGTGTCGTCGATTATCAGGATGCGCCGGTTGGTCAGCGCGGGGGCTGTTTTCATCGTGAGGGCCTGAGTACTGCAAACCTGATGCGCCTCGGACTCATAGGGCCTCCCCTCCTGATAACTGCAATGGGCCGGGCATGGCGTTTATGCGCGGGGCAGCAAGAGCATAGCCGGGGTCGTGGGCCTTCGCTGGCAGGTGCGTTCAATTTGCCACTGGGTAGCTGCAAATCCTGCGAGGCCGTGGGATATTTGCGGCTTTGCCGCCCAAGCCCAAGAGTCGCCATGCCTGCCATCATCCGTATCGCCGCCGCCCTGTTGCTAGGGCCCAATGGTCACACCCTGCTGGTGCGCAAGCGCGGCACCCAGGCCTTTATGCAGCCGGGGGGCAAGATCGACCCTGGCGAGCAGCCGTTGCAGGCCCTGGCCCGCGAGCTGTTGGAGGAACTGGGCCTGCGGATCGACCCGGCCCAGGCCCGGTATTTGGGCGTATTCTCGGCCCCGGCGGCCAATGAACCGGGCTTTGAGGTGCAGGCCGAACTGTTCCAACTGCACATCGACGCCCCGGTGCAGCCGGCGGCGGAGATTGAAGAAGTGCAGTGGATCGACCCACTCACCGAGGGCAACCTGACGCTCGCCCCCCTGACCCGCGACCTGATCCTGCCGTTTTACCGCGACACCTTGCTCACCACTGCCTGACCTTTTTCGTACAAGGACTGCTCCATGATTCCTATTCCCGACCTGCTTGTATTCGCCGCCGCCGCGCTGTTGATGGTGCTGACGCCGGGGCCCAACATGATTTATCTGATTTCCCGTTCGATCTGCCAGGGCCGCAAGGCCGGCATCACCTCGCTGCTGGGCGTGGTGGCCGGGTTTTTCGTGCACCTGTTCGCGGCGGCGGCGGGTTTGACCGCAGTGTTCATGGCGGTGCCGATGGCCTATGAAGTGCTCAAGTGGGCGGGCGCGTTGTACTTGCTGTGGCTGGCCTGGCAGGCCCTGAAACCGGGGGCGCGGTCGCCCTTCGAGGCCCAGCAATTGCCGGCCGATTCATCGAGGAAGTTGATCCTGATGGGCTTTCTCACCAGTGCCCTGAACCCCAAGATCGCCATGTTTTACCTGTCGATCTTCCCGCAGTTCATCAACCCCGAGCACGGCTCGGTGTTCACCCAGAGCCTGATCCTGGGCATGACCCAAATCAGCGTGAGCTTCTTCGTCAACTTGCTGATCGCGGTGTTCGCCGCCGGAATCAGCGCGTGGTTCGTGCACAACCCGCTGTGGCTGGCGGTGCAGCGCTACGTCATGGGTTTTGTGCTGGCAGCCTTGGCGGTGCGTTTGATGCTGGAACAGCGGCGGGCTTGACCCCCCGTCTATTACCCCACCTTCTGTGGGAGCGGGCTTTGCCCGCGATGGCGGCATGCCAGCCCCTAGAGGTACAGAGGCTGAGCGGGCCTCATCGCGGGCAGAGCCCGCTCCCACAAAAAGCCTGCTCCCACATGAGCTCTCGGGGCCGGTGGCTCAGCGCACCGCGCTCACCCCATCGAGGGTGGAGAACGAGGTGTCTTTGGCGGTGAGCAAAAAATCGCGCATGTACGGCGCGTCGAGCATGTCGGCGCGGATGCCGGCGTAGAGCGTGGCGAACAGGCCTTTTTCCCCCAGGCGCTTGGCCTTCACGTAGCCGCGCGAGCTGTATTCATGCAGCGCCCAGTGGGGCATGCCGCACACCCCCCGCCCGCTGGCCACCAGTTGCATCATCATCACCGTCAGTTCCGAGGTGCGCACCTGCGCCGGTTCGATGTCGGCCGGCTCCAGGAAACGGGTGAAGATGTCCAGGCGATCGCGTTCCACCGGGTAGGTAATCAGGGTTTCGCGCAGAAGGTCTTCGGGCACGATGTAGGCCTTGTTCGCCAGCGCATGCTGGTTGGCCACCGCGAGCATCGCTTCGTAGGTGAACAGCGGCACATAGGTGATGCCCGCCAGCTCTACCGGGTCAGAGGTCACCACCAGGTCGAGGTCGCCACGGGCCAGGGCCGGCAGCGGGGCGAAGGAGAAACCTGAGGCCAGGTCCAGTTCCACTTCCGGCCAGGCGTCGCGGAACTGGTCGATGGTGGGCATCAGCCACTGGAAGCAACTGTGGCACTCGATGGCCATGTGCAGGCGCCCGGCGGTGCCCCCGGCCAGGCGTGCGATGTCGCGCTCGGCGCCGCGCAGCAGCGGCAGGGTGGCATCGGCCAGTTGCAACAGGCGCAACCCGGCGCTGGTGAAACGCACCGGTTTGGTCTTGCGCACGAACAGCGCCATGCCCAGGCGCTCTTCCAGTTCCTTGAACTGGTGGGACAACGCCGATTGGGTCAAATGCAGGCGTTCGGCGGCTTCCACCAGGCTGTCGGCTTCGCGCAGGGCATGCAGGGTTTTCAAGTGACGGATTTCGAGCACCGCAGTCTCCATGAGTAAAACTTGTGTTCAACACGAATACATTGAGTTTGTCTCATGTTGGGTTGGGTGTCGACAATGGCGCCATCTTTTATAGGGAGCGACATCGTCATGGCACTAGCCCACAACCTCGGTTTTCCACGTATCGGCGCCGACCGCGAATTGAAAAAGGCTCTGGAGGCCTACTGGAAGGGCGACCTGACCCAGGCCGCATTGCAAGCCGTGGGCCGTGACCTGCGGGCCAAGCACTGGCAACTGCAAAAAGACGCCGGCATCGACCTGCTGCCGGTGGGCGACTTTGCCTGGTACGACCAGGTGCTGGGCCATTCCCTGGCTTTGGGGGTGATCCCCGAGCGTTTCGCCAGTGCCCTGAATGAACGCGGCCTACCGACCCTGGACACCCTGTTCGCCATGGCCCGTGGTGCCACCGCCACCTGCTGCGGCGGTGAGCACGGCCAGGCCCAGTACGCCCAGGAACTGACCAAGTGGTTCGACACCAACTACCACTACCTGGTCCCGGAGTTCAGCGCCGAGCAGACCTTCCAACTGAGCTGGGAACAGCTGTTTGACGAAGTGGCCGAAGCCCACGCCCTGGGCCACAAGGTCAAACCGGTGATTATCGGCCCGCTGACCTACCTGTGGCTGGGCAAGGCCAAGGGCAACGAGTTCGACAAGTTGGAACTGCTGGAGCGCCTGCTGCCGGTCTATAACGAAATCCTCGGCCGCCTCGCCGCCCAAGGCGTGGAATGGGTGCAGATCGACGAACCCATCCTCACCCTGGACCTGCCCCAGGCCTGGAAAAGCGCCTTCGAGCGCGCCTACCACATCCTTCAGTACTCGCCCCTGAAAAAACTCGTGGCCACCTACTTCAGCGGCCTGCAAGACAACCTCGGGCTGGCCGTAGGCCTGCCGGTGGACGGCTTGCACATCGACACCGTGCGCGACCCGGAACAACTGACCGCCGTACTCGACCGCTTGCCCACCTACAAGGTGCTGTCGGTGGGCCTGGTCAACGGGCGCAACGTGTGGCGCTGCGAGTTGGAAGCGGCACTGGCACAACTTCAATTCGCCCAGGAGCGCTTTGGCGACAACCTCTGGGTCGCTGGGTCCTGCTCGCTGCTGCACAGCCCGGTGGACGTGGAGCGCGAAGACAAGCTCGACCCGGAGCTCAAGAGCTGGCTGGCCTTCGCCGTGCAAAAGTGCGGGGAAATCTCGGTGCTGCGCGACGCCCTCAACGACCCGCAGGCGCCTAAGGTGCAAGCCGCCCTGGCTGACAGCCGCGCCGTGGCCGCCAGCCGTGCGCAGTCGCCGCGCATCCATAAGGCCCAGGTGCAGGCGCGGATCGCTGCGATCAAGCCTGCCGATAGCCAGCGCCACGCGCCGTTCGCCCAGCGCATCGCCTTGCAGCGCGCCCGTTTGCAATTGCCGGTGTTCCCGACCACCACCATTGGCTCTTTCCCACAGACCGCAGGGATTCGCCTGGCGCGCCAGGCCTATAAGCAAGGCAAGTTGTCGGCCAACGACTACACCGACGCCATGCACAGCGAAATCCGCCACGCCGTGCAAGTGCAGGAACGCCTGGGCCTGGACGTGCTGGTGCACGGCGAGGCCGAGCGCAACGACATGGTCGAATACTTCGCCGAGCAACTGGACGGTTACCTGTTCACTCGCTTCGGCTGGGTGCAGAGCTACGGTTCGCGCTGCGTCAAACCGGCGGTGATCTACGGCGACCTGAGCCGGCCCAAAGCCATGACCGTGGACTGGATCACCTACGCCCAGAGCCTCACCGACAAGGTGATGAAGGGCATGCTCACTGGCCCCGTGACCATGCTGATGTGGTCGTTCCCCCGCGAAGACGTGTCGCGCCAGGTGCAGGCGCAGCAACTGGCCCTGGCCCTGCGCGACGAAGTGACGGACCTGGAGAAGGCCGGGATCAAGATCGTGCAGATCGACGAAGCCGCGTTCCGCGAAGGCTTGCCGCTGCGCCGGGCGCAATGGCAGGAGTACCTGGACTGGGCGGTGCAAGCGTTCCGCCTCAGCGCCTCGGGGGTGGCCGATGAAACCCAGATCCACACCCACATGTGCTACAGCGAGTTCAACGACGTGATCGAAGCCATCGCCGCCATGGACGCCGACGTGATTACCATCGAAACCTCCCGTTCGGACATGGAGCTGCTGGAGGCCTTCGAGCAGTTCGAGTACCCCAACGACATCGGCCCGGGCGTCTACGATATCCACTCGCCACGGGTGCCAGACACCGCCGAGATGGTCAAATTGATGGCCAAGGCAGTCAAACGCATCCCCGCCGAGCGCCTGTGGGTGAACCCCGACTGCGGCCTGAAAACCCGCGCTTGGCCCGAAACCGAAGCGGCTCTGGTGAACATGGTGGCGGCGGCGCGGCAGTTGCGTAACCAGTTGGCTTAAGGGGTTCGTTGTTGCGACGGGCGTCATCGCCAGCGGGCTCGCTCCCACTGAAGGCTTGTGGGCGCGAGCCCGCTCGCGGTGGCGTACGACCACTGAAGCAATCTTCATCAAACTGTCACGCAACTGTGGCAGCGCGCTGGCAAAAACATCATCAGACTCGCGTTCTACTGGGGTTCTGCGTTTCGGTGTTTTTCATGCGTGTATTGTTTTTGCTGGCCGCACTGTTGTTCGGTCTGCCTTCTTTTGCGGCCTCGCGTTGCGATGTCGCGGTGGCGACCCAACGGGTCGATCTGCCCCAGGTCAGCCTGGCCTACCAAAGTATCGGACGTGACTCGGACCCGGCCCTGCTGCTGGTGATGGGCCTGGGCGGGCAGTTGATCCACTGGCCCGACGAGGTGGTAGTTGCACTGTGCCGCCAGGGCTTTCGGGTGATCCGCTATGACAACCGCGATGTCGGCCTGAGCACTTGGCGCCAGGCGCCGGCCAGCGCCAACCTGACCTTCGAGGCCTTGCGCTACAAACTCGGCCTGCCGGTGGCGGCGCCTTACTCGCTGAGCGATATGGCGGCCGATGGCCTGGGGCTGATGGACGCGTTGCAGGTGCGCCAGTTTCACGTGCTGGGGGTGAGCATGGGCGGCATGGTGGCCCAACACATGGCCGCACTGGCGCCGCAACGGGTCGAGAGCTTGACGCTCATCATGTCCAGCTCCGGCGCCGAAGGCCTGCCGGCGCCCACGGCGGCGCTGGTGCAATTGCTGTCGCGGCGCAGTGCGCCGAACCGCGCGGTGGCGTTGGAGCAACAGGCCGACTTGCTCGCCGCCCTGGGCAGCCCGCAAGTGGCGGACGAGCGCGCCGAGTTGCTGCAACAAGCGGCGCAATCCTACGACCGGGCGTTCAACCCCCAGGGCGTGGAGCGCCAGATCATGGCCATCCTCGCCGAACCGAGCCGGGTGGCGCTGCTCAACCAACTGCGGGTGCCGACCCTGGTGGTCCACGGCACCGCCGACCCGTTGCTGCCGGTGATGCACGGCGTACACCTGGCCGCGCACATACGCGGCAGCCAGTTGGCGCTGATCCCGGGGTTGGCCCACCGTTTCCAGGAGGCCTTCAAGGCGCCGCTACTGGCGGCGGTGCTGCCCTACCTGAAACGCCATCGCCAGGACACCGGCCACTGGGCCGGCCTCGAAACCCCACCGCCGCTGTTGTTGTAGCAACCGGGCTGGCCCGGGTTTAGGGCTGTTGCGCACCCCAGCGCGGGCGAGCCCGCTGGCTACGGGGGGTCAGGCGTGCAGGCGCACCCAGACGCTGACCAGCACGGTGGCGGCCATCAGCCAGGCAACGGCGGCGACGGCCAGGGAGGCTTCCAGGCGCAGGCGATCGACCATCAGGTACAAGGTCGCCAGGTAGATGAAGTACGGGATGATCGACCACATGCCGAACACGATGGTGGTCTTCAGGTCGTCCAGGGAGCGGCCCTTGCCGACGATATAGTGGGCGATCAGGGCGAAGGTGGGAAACAGCGGCACCAGGCCGGCGATGTAGTAGTTCTTGGTCTTGGCCAGGGCGGCGAGGATCACCACCACCGCCGCGCCCAGGGCTGCCTTGAGCAATAAATCCACAGGGTTCTCGCTTAGTGGTTGAGGCCGTACTTCTTGACCTTGTCAAAGAGCGTGGTCTTGGCCATGCCCAGTTCCAGGCTGGCCTGGGTGAGGTTGCCGCCGCTGCGTTGCAGGGCGTCGTTGAGCAAGGTGCGCTCGAACGCTTCCACCGCTTCGGAAAACCCCATGCCCTGGCTGTCGCTGGGGGTGCCGGATTTTTTGAAAGCCGGCAGGCCCAGGGCGAAGCGTTCGGCGACGTTGCGCAATTCGCGCACGTTGCCCGGCCAATCGTGGCTCATCAGGCTCGACAGGGTCTGGTTGTCCAGCTCCGGCGCGGTGCGGTCAAAGCGCAGGGACGACTGCTGCAAGAAGTGCTCGAACAGTTGCAGGATGTCTTCGCGCCGCTCGCGCAGGGGCGGCAGTTCCAGGGTCACCACGTTGAGGCGGTAGTACAGGTCGCTGCGAAACTGCCCGGCGCGGCCCAGTTCATCGAGGTCCGACTTGGTGGCGGCGATCACCCGGCAATCGACCGCTACGCTCAGGTTCGAGCCCAGGCGTTCCAGGGTGCGTTCCTGCAACACCCGCAGCAGCTTGATTTGCAGGGGCAGGGGCATGCTTTCCACTTCATCGAGGAACAGCGTGCCGCCGTGGGCGTGTTCGATTTTGCCGATGCGCCGCTTGCCCGCGCCGGTGAAGGCGTTGGCCTCGTGGCCGAAGATTTCGCTCTCGAACAGGTTTTCCGGCAGGCCCCCGCAGTTGAGGGCGACGAACTGCTGGGATTGGCGGCGGCTGAAGTCGTGCAGGCAGCGCGCCACCAGCTCTTTGCCGGTGCCGGTTTCGCCTTCGATCAGCACGTTGGCCGAGGTATCGGCGACGTTGGCGATCAGTTCGCGCAAGTGCTGCATGGCCGGCGAGCGGCCGATGATCCGCCCTTCCAGGGAGTCGCGTTCGGCCAGTTGCCGGCGCAGCGCCCAGACCTCGCGGGCCAGGCTGCGCTGCTCGAGGGCGCGGCGGGCAACGTCCACCAGGCGTTCGGGGGAGAAGGGTTTCTCCATGAAGTCGTAGGCGCCTTTTTGCATCGCGCCCACGGCCATGGAGATATCCCCGTGGCCGGTAATCAGCACCACCGGCAGGCTCTTGTCGCGGGCCTTGAGGCGGGTCAGCAGTTCCAGGCCATCGATGCCCGGCAGGCGGATGTCGCTGATGACGATGCCGGCGAAGTTGTCGCCGATGCGCGCCAGGGCTTCTTCGGCGCTGCCCACGCCTTCGCAGGGGATGTCTTCCAGGCTCAGGGCTTGCTGGCAGCCGAGCAGGACATGGGGGTCGTCTTCGACGATCAGCACGATGAGGTCGTTGTTCACAGCGTTCACTTGGTTCATGACGGCTCGTTCTGAGTGGGGCCGATCGCAGGCAGGCTGAGCACGAATGCCGTACCGCCGCTGGCCGGGTGTTCGACCCCCAACTGCCCGCCGGTGGCTGCGGCCAGGCTGGCCGAGAGCGTCAGGCCCAGGCCCAGGCCTTGTTCGCCGGGTTTGGTGGTGAAAAAGGGTTCGAACAAATGCTTGCGGGCCTCGGCGTCGATGCCGTGGCCGTTGTCGCGTACCCGCAAGCGGTACTTGCCGGGGCTGGCCTCGCCTTCGAGCCACAGCTGTGGCAGCGGCTGGGCCTGCATGGCGTCGAGGGCGTTGCCGATCAGGTTGACCAGGATCTGCTCCAGGCGCGTCTGGTCGATGCGCACTTGCACGTCGTCGAAGTGGCGGTGCACCTGCAGCGGCAGGGTTTCGATACGGGTGCCGAGCAGTTGCAGGGCGGCGTCCACGGCTTTGCCCAGGCTCGCCTGGCCCTGGTCGTCGCCGCGCCGGGCGAAGGCGCGCAGGCTGGCGGTGATGCGGCCCATGCGGTCGATCAATTCGTTGATGGTTTTGAGGTTGGCGCTGGCGGTGTCCAGGGCGCCGCGTTCAAGGAAGCGCACGGTGTTGCCCGACAGGGTGCGCAACGCCGCCAGGGGTTGGTTGAGCTCGTGGGCGATGCTGGTGGACATCTGGCCGATGGCCGCCAGTTTGCCAGCCTGGACCAGTTCGTCCTGGGCGCGGCGCAGGGTTTCTTCGGCCAGGCGCCGTTCGCGGATCTGCGCCTTGAGCCGTTCGTTGCTGGCGCGCAGGTTGTCGGTGCGCTCGGCGATGCGCCGTTCCAACTGGTTGTTGGCTTCCTGCAAGGCCTCGCGGGCGGCCAGGCGCGTGGCGATGACCTTGCGTCGCTCGTTCCAGGCAATCAGGAAAAACGCCACCAGGGCGAAGGCCACGGCCACCAGGATGCCCTGGTTGACGGCTTGGCGTTGCAGGTCCTGCAGGGGCGTGAGCAGGGTGAAGTTCCACGGGGTGTCGCTCAGGGGCCGGGTCTGGGACAGGTAGCTGACTTGCGTGTCCTCGGCCTCCAGCTCCGTGTTGGCGGGGAAGGTGAGCTTCTCCACGCCTTCGGCCAGCCGTTCGCGGGCCAAGGGTTGCAGCTCGTTGAGCGGAAACCAGTAGTACTGCAGGCTGCGGGCCAGGCGTTCTTTGGTGTCTTCGCTCAGCGGGCGCACGGCCTTGAGCCGCCGCGCCGGGTCGCTGGAGAGGATGATGATGCCGTTCTCGTCACTGACGAAGGCCTCCAGGCGCGCCCGCTGCCAGCGTTCTTCCATGGTTTCCAGGCGCACCTTGACCACGGCCACGCCGATGATCTTGCCTTGTTCTTCCAGGCCATGGGCCAGGTAGTAGCCGGGCTCGCCGCTGGTGCTGCCGATGCCGTAGAAACGCCCGGGCTGGCCGCGCACGGCGTTCTGGAAGTAGGCGCGAAAAGACAGGTCTTCACCCAGGTAACTGTCGAAGTCGCGCCAGTTGCTGGTGGCCATCACCCTGCCCGTGGTGTCCATGATGTAGATCGCGCGGCTGCGGCTGCGCCGGTTCAGGCCTTCGAGGTAGGTGTTGACGGTCTCGCGGTGTTCGGGGCTGGGGTCGGCCAGCAGGGTGGAGACGCTGGATTCGAGCTCCAGCAGGCTGGGCAGGTAGGTGTATTTGCTGATTTCACTCTCCACCGCGCGGGCGTTGAGCTCCAGTTGCCGCTCACCGCTCTCGGCGAGGGCGCGCACGGCAAAGTGCTCGCTGACCCGATAGCCCGCAAAACCCAGGCCGATCATCAGCAGGATGACCAGGGGCGGCAGGAACAGGTGGCGAATCAGGCGGGGTTTCACGGCAAGTGATGGCGGTGCGGCGCGATAAAGGGTGGGGTCGCATTTCATCACAGATGCCTTGTGGCAACCACCTGCTTGCTGGAGTACCCGGTGGGAGCGAGCCTGCTCGCGATGACGGACGCACAGCCAACCTGTTCCTTGCCATGGTCATCGCGAGCGGGCTCGCTCCCACAGAAGGAGCGAGCAAGCATGGGCTGCTTAGTGCTGCAGGATTTTCTCAAGGAAGTGCTGGGCACGTTCGGAGCGGGCGCTGATATCGCCGAAGAACTCCTCTTTCGGGCAGTCTTCGATGATCTGGCCCTGGTCCATGAAGATCACGCGGTTGGCGACTTTGCGCGCGAAGCCCATTTCGTGGGTCACGCACATCATGGTCATGCCTTCCTGAGCCAGTTGCACCATCACGTCCAGCACTTCGTTGACCATTTCCGGGTCCAGGGCCGAGGTCGGTTCGTCGAACAGCATGACGATCGGGTCCATGGCCAGGGCGCGAGCAATCGCCACCCGTTGCTGCTGGCCGCCGGAGAGCTGGCCGGGGTGCTTGTGGGCGTGGGCCGAGAGGCCGACACGCTCAAGCAGTTGCAGGCCCTTCTTGGTGGCTTCTTCCTTGCTGCGGCCCAGTACCTTGATCTGCGCAATAGTCAGGTTTTCGGTGATGGTCAGGTGCGGGAACAGCTCGAAGTGCTGGAACACCATGCCCACCCGCGAACGCAGTTTGGGCAGGTTGGTCTTGGGGTCGGCGATGGAAGTGCCGTCCACGGTGATGTCGCCTTTCTGGAAGGGTTCCAGGGCGTTCACGCACTTGATGAGGGTGGACTTGCCCGAGCCCGACGGGCCGCAGACCACCACCACTTCACCCTTCTTGACCTCGGTGCTGCAATCGGTCAGCACCTGGAAGTCCCCATACCACTTGTTGATGTTCTTGATTGAGATCATACGGCGAACCTTTTTTGCAGACGCTTGACCAGCAGCGAGGCGGCAAAGCTGATGATGAAATACACGACACCGGCAAAGATCAGGAACTCATTGGAGCGCCCGATGATATCGCCGTTGGCCCGCGAAGCATTGAGGAAGTCCACCAAGCCCACGGTGTAGACCAGCGAGGTGTCCTGGAACAGGATGATGCTCTGTTGCAGCAGCAGCGGGGTCATCTTGCGAAACGCCTGGGGCAGGATAATCAGGCGCATGGTTTGGCCGTAGCTCATGCCCAGTGCCTGGGCGGCGCCCATCTGGCCCTTGGGGATGGACTGCACGCCGGCCCGCACGATTTCGCAGAAGTACGCGGCCTCGAACATCATGAACGCCACGATGCAGGAGGTGAACGCACCGATCGGCGTGTCTTCGCCGGTGATCCAGCGCAGCACGAACGGCACCGCCAGGTAGAACCAGGTGATGACCAGCAGCAGCGGGATCGAGCGGAAGTAGTTCACATAGGCGCCGGCCAGGCGCGACAGCAGCTTGCTGGACGACAGGCGCATCAGCGCCAGGATCGTGCCGAGGATGATCCCGCCGACGACGCCCAGGGCCATCAGTTGCAGGGTCATTACCATGCCGTTCCACAGGCCGGGCAGGGCGGGGATGATGCCGCTGAAATCGAAGTCCATTATTTACCCCCCACGGAGATCAGGCCGGGCACCGCGACTTTCTTCTCGACCAGGCGCATCAACAGCATGAGGCTCATGTTCAGGGTGAAGTAGATCAGGGTCGCCAGGGTGAAGGCTTCAAACAGGTTGGCGGAGAACTCGGCGGTCTGTTTGGTTTGTGCCAGCAACTCCATCAGGCCGATCAGCGAGGCCACGGAGGAGTTCTTGAAGACGTTGAGGAATTCCGAGGTGAGCGGCGGAATGATGATCCGGTAGGCCTGGGGCAGCAGCACGTTCCAGTAGATCTGCGGCAGCTTGAAGCCCATGGCGCGGGCGGCCGCTTCCTGACCTCGGGGCAACGCCTGGATACCGGTGCGCACTTGCTCGCACACCCGGGCGGCGGTGAACAGGCCCAGGCACACGACCACGCTCAGGTAGGCCGAAGTGGTCGGGTTGAGGTCTTGCTTGTACCAGTCCTGCAAGTCTTGTGGCAGCAGGTCGGGCACCAGGAAGTACCAGATAAACAGCTGCACCAGCAGCGGCACGTTACGAAACAGTTCCACGTAGCAGGTGGCGATACCCGACACCAGCCGGTTCGGCACGGTGCGCATGACGCCCAGGATAGAGCCCAATGTCAGGGCAACGATCCAGGCCACGATGGCGATGGCGATGGTCCAGCCCAGCCCGGAGATGAACCAGTCGAGATACGTCTCGCTGCCCACGCCGGTGGACTTGAAGAACACGCCCCAATCCCAGTTGTAATTCATCAGGGTCTCCCCTCAGTTCGATCGATGTACAAGCACCCGCTTGGGGAAAATCCTTTCCCGCCTGACGCAAAGCGCCAGACACACACGATCGGCTCGAAAACCACCGGGTCGAGTGTTCCAAAAAATACCAGCAGGTAGTAGCGGACACCCGGGGGAGCGTTAGCCCCCTCGGGATGTAAGGTTAGTCAGGAATCAGGATTTTTTTGCGTCAGATTTATCGTCAGCCGCTTTATCGGTTGGCGTGGCGATCAGCGCCTTGAGCTCGTCGCTCATTGGGAAGTTCAGGTTCAGGCCCTTAGGTGGGATAGGCGCTTGGAACCACTTGTCGTAGATCTTGTTGATTTCGCCAGACTTGTAGGTCGCGACGATGGCGTCGTCCACGGCTTTCTTGAATGGGGCATCGCCCTTGCGCACCATGCAGCCGTAGATTTCGTAGGACTGCGCGGTGCCGGTCACGGCCCAGTCGCCAGGCTTCTTGGCCTTGGCCATTTCGCCGGCGAGCAGGGCGTCGTCCATCATGAAGGCCACTGCGCGGCCGCTTTCGAGCATCTGGAAGGATTCGCCGTGGTCTTTGGCGGAAATGACGTTCATGCCCATCTGCTTGTCGGCGTTCATCGCCTTGAGGATGCGCTCGGACGTGGTGCCGGCGGTGGTCACGACGTTCTTGCCCTTGAGGTCAGGGAAGTCCTTATAGGTCGAGTCCTTTTTGGACAGCAGGCGCGTACCGATCTCGAAAATGCCTACCGAGAAATCAACCTGCTGCTGGCGCTCGACGTTGTTGGTGGTGGAGCCGCATTCCACGTCCACGGTGCCGTTCTGCACCAGCGGGATACGGGTTTGCGAAGTGACCAGGTTGTACTTGACCTTCAGGTCCGGGATGTCCAGGTCTTTCTTGATGGCTTCGACGATGGCCAGTTGGATGTCGTGGGAGTAGCCAACCGGTTTGCCGGAAGCATCCGCGATGTAGGAAAACGGGATGGAAGCGTCACGGTGCCCGAGGGTGATGGTGCCGGACTCTTTGATCTTCTTCAGTGTGCCGGTGAGTTCGGCAGCGAAAACTGGAGTGCTAATCAGTGCGGCAGCGATGGCTGCGCCCAGAAGATGGGGAACGATACGCATCAAATTTTCCTCGACATTGTTTTTTTTATGGAGCCGGTACACCGGCCCTTTATATGTACTGCGAACACCGCTGTGGCCGTTAAGAGTGATGGCACTACGGACATTCGTGCAGGAGTGTAGAGCATGAGTCGTGCCAGACCCGCTGATTTAGGTCAAAACCGCGATTCTCAAGGCAGTGGAGTGCGTGCAGGGCCGATGGTTCAGATGAACTATCCGGTTAACCGAATCAGGCATAGTGATGCGTTCGGAAAGCCGAACGGGTTTCGCCTGTGGCAGCCTGCCGGCGATAGGGCTGGTACGACCGACACACCTCTGCCCGCAGAAATACCGTCATGGCCAGCAGGTTCGCTGCCACCCGAGGCGAGCCGTTGTTCACAAAAAAGCCCCCGGACCACAAGGTCAGGGGGCTTTTGCCGACGCGGGCCGGGCCTCAGGCCGCTTCGATCTTGCTGCGGTGCTGTTCGACCTTGCTCAGGTAGTCCGCCAGTTTCTGCTGTTCCTCGGCACTGGTGAACAGGCCCAGCTTGCTGCGCCGCCACAGGATGTCGTGGGCGCTGGTGGCCCATTCTTCGCTGCACAGGTAATCGACTTCACGGGTGTAGAGCCCGCCGCCCAGGTGTTCGCCCAGGTCGCTCAGTTGCTGCACGCCTTCGAGCAGGCGCCAGGTGCGGCTGCCGTAGGTGCTGGCCCAGCGTCGGGCGAGGTCAGTGGGCAGCCAGTCGAACTGGTCGCGGATCAGCGCGGCCAGGGCCTGCGGGGTGCTCATGTCTTCGCCGCCGGGCAGGGTGGCGGTGGCGGTCCAGCTCGGGCGGATGTCCTTGAAGAACGGCGCCAACTGGGCCAAAGCCGACTCGGCCAATTTACGGTAGGTGGTCAGCTTGCCGCCGAATACCGACAGCAGGGGGGCTTCGTCCGCAGCGCCGGACAGTGCCAGGGTGTAGTCGCGAGTCACGGCGGACGGGTTGTCCGATTCGTCGTTGCACAGTGGGCGCACGCCGGAATAGCTGTGGCGGATATCGTCGCGGCTCAATTGCTTCTTGAAGTGGGCATTGACCACGTTCAGCAGGTAGTCGGTTTCGCCTTCGGTGATCGCCACTTTTGCTGGATCGCCCGTGTATTCACGGTCGGTGGTGCCAATCAGGGTGAACTGGTTGAGGTAGGGGATGGTGAAGACGATGCGCTGGTCTTCGTTTTGCAGAATGTGCGCGTGCTCGCCTTCGTACAGCTTGGGCACGATCAGGTGGCTGCCCTGGATCAGGCGGATGCCGTAGGGCGATTCCAGCTTCAAATCATCCTTGATGAATTTGGCCACCCAAGGGCCGGCTGCATTCACCAGGGCCTTGGCGCGGATCGATAGCAGGCTGCCATCGGCGCGCTCCAGGTGCAGGTGCCACAGGCCCTTGCTGCGCCGGGCGCTGACGCAACGGGTCTGGGTGTGCACATGGGCGCCTTTCTCGCGGGCGGCCATGGCGTTGAGCACCACCAGGCGTGCGTCGTCGACCCAGCAGTCGGAATACTCGAAGCCTTTGGTGATGGTGCTTTTAAGTGGGCTGTCGGCGCCGAACTTGAGGCTTTTGGAACCGGCCAGTTGTTCGCGCTTGCCCAGGTTGTCGTAGAGGAACAGGCCGGCGCGGATCATCCACGCCGGGCGCAGGTGCGGGCGATGGGGCAGCACGAAGCGCATCTGCTTGACGATGTGTGGTGCTTTGGCCAGCAGCACTTCGCGCTCGGCCAGGGCTTCGCGCACCAGGCGGAATTCGTAGTGTTCGAGGTAGCGCAGGCCGCCGTGGATCAGTTTGCTGCTGGCCGAGGAGGTGTGGCTGGCCAGGTCGTCCTTTTCGCAAAGGAACACCGACAGGCCGCGACCCGCTGCATCCGCCGCGATGCCGACACCGTTGATCCCGCCGCCAATTACGGCAACGTCATAGACTTCGGCAAGGGGTGAAGCAGGCAAGGTAGAAGCGGTCATGGGCTGGCCTCGTGATCTTTTATGATCGGTTTGTATTTGAAATCGAACATTAATGTTCATTTGCGAAAATGGTAGCCCATAAGCGCGGCCACAGCCAGCCGCTTTCGATTGAAAAAACTCATCGAAGGAGGAGAAAGGAAAAATTATGAACATGGGGTGGGGTGTCGGGGGGATCTCTGTCGCGGGCGAGCGCAGCGCCGCCCGGCCCGGTGCGCGCTCACAGAGGCTTAACGCGGGCCGTGACAGCGGTTAAAGCGTCACACCACTTCCAGCCGCACCTTGTGCTGGTTAAGCAGTTGGGTCAGGGCGGGGACGGGTTGTTGGTCGGTGACCAGGCAATCGACCAGGCTGATGGGGCCCAGGCGAATCATGGCATTGCGCCCGAATTTGCTGGAGTCGGCGGCCAGGATCACTTGCCGGGCATTGGCGATGATCGCCTGGGACACCCGCACTTCCTGGTAGTCGAAGTCCAGCAGGCTGCCGTCTTCGTCGATGCCGCTGATGCCCACCAGGGCGAAATCGACCTTGAACTGGTTGATGAAATCCACGCTGGCCTGGCCCACCACGCCGCCGTCGCGGCGCACGTTTCCGCCGGTGAGCAGCACGTCGAAGTCGTCCTTGGCGCTGAGCATCATTGCCACGTTGAGGTTGTTGGTGATGATTTTCAGGTGGTTGTGGTTGAGCAGTGCCCGGGCGATGGATTCGGTGGTGGTGCCGATGTTGATGAACAGCGAGGCGTGGTCGGGGATCTGCGCGGCAATGGCTTCGCCGATACGTTGTTTCTCGTCGCGCATCTGGTCGGCGCGCATGGCGTAGGCGGTGTTTTCGACACTGGAGTCATAGGCCGCGCCGCCGTGGTAGCGGCGCAGCAGGTGGGCTTCGGCGAGTTGGTTGATGTCGCGGCGAATGGTCTGCGGGGTGACGACGAATAACTGGGCCATTTCCTCGATACTCACGTAGCCGCGTTCGCGGACCAGTTCGAGGATTTGCTGCTGGCGGGGAGGCAGATTCATGGGGCGTCCTTGGGGCTGCCGGGCAAAATTTGCCCATGATGCCGCAGGAATTGGCTCCCGGCCAGTTGCGTGCCTTTAGGCGTCCTGTTCGGCGCCTTCGTGGGGTTCCCAGTCGCGGGTGCGGCTCACGGCTTTTTTCCAGCCAGCGTAGAGCTTCTCCTTGGCCGCTTCGTCCAGTTGCGGCTCGAACTCACGCTCGATCACCGCTTTGCCGCGCAACTCGTCCAGGCTGCCCCAGAACCCGCAGGCCAGGCCTGCCAGGTAGGCGGCGCCCAGGGCCGTGGTTTCGCGCATTTGCGGGCGCTCGACCAGGGTGCCGAGGATGTCGGACTGGAACTGCATGAGGAAGTTGTTGGCCACCGCGCCGCCGTCCACGCGCAGGGCCTTGAGGCGCTCGCCGGAATCCTGCTGCATGGCGTCGAGCACGTCGCGGGTCTGGAAGGCGATGGACTCCAGTGCAGCGCGGATGATGTGGTCCACGCGCACGCCGCGGGTCAGGCCGAACAGCGCGCCACGGGCGTAGGGGTCCCAGTAGGGCGCGCCGAGGCCGGTGAAGGCCGGCACTAGGTACACGCCGTTGCTGTCCTTGACCTTGTTGGCGAAGTATTCGGTGTCATGGGCGTCGTTGATGATCTTCAGTTCATCGCGCAGCCATTGCACCGTGGAGCCGCCGTTGAACACCGCGCCTTCGAGAGCGTAGGCCACTTCGCCGCGCGGGCCGCAGGCGATGGTGGTGAGCATGCCGTGGCTGGACTTGACCGCTTTGTCGCCGGTGTTCATCAGCAGGAAGCAACCGGTGCCGTAGGTGTTTTTCGCCTGGCCCGGCTCCACGCACATCTGGCCGAACAGGGCGGCCTGCTGGTCGCCGGCGATGCCGCCGATGGCGATGCCGCTTTTGGTGCGGCCGTAGATCTCGGAGGAGGATTTGACCTCGGGCAGCATCTGGCGCGGGATGTCGAGGATTTCGAGCATCTTGGCGTCCCACTCCAGGGTATGGATGTTGAACAGTAGGGTGCGCGAGGCGTTGGTGTAGTCGGTGACGTGGGTCTTGCCGCCGGTGAATTTCCAGATCAGCCAGCTATCGACGGTGCCGAACAGCAGCTCGCCGTTGCGTGCCCGTTCGCGGCTGCCTTCGACGTTGTCCAGGATCCACTTGAGTTTGGTGCCGGAGAAGTACGGGTCGGTGACCAGGCCCGTGGTGTCGCTGATGTATTGTTCGTGGCCGTCGCGCTTGAGCTGCTGGCAGATCTCGGTGCTGCGCCGGCACTGCCAGACGATGGCGTTGTAGATCGGCCGGCCGGTGTTTTTGTCCCAGACCACGGTGGTTTCGCGCTGGTTGGTGATGCCGATGGCGGCGACCTGGTCATGGTGCAGGCCGGCCTGGGCCAGGGCCTCGACCATCACCGCGCTCTGGGTGGCGAAGATTTCCATCGGGTCGTGCTCGACCCAGCCAGCCTGCGGGTAGTGCTGGACGAATTCGCGTTGGGCGGTGCACACCACGTTGGCGTCACGATCGAAGATGATCGCCCGCGAACTGGTCGTGCCCTGGTCAAGGGCAATGATGTAGTTCTTATTCTCAATGTCGGTCATGTCGATTGCCTTGGAATAAATAGGAGTTCAATTCGGATGGTGCAGGCCGCTACGTTGGCAGCGCGGCCCGGCCATCGGTGTCAGGAGGCGCGAACCTTGCCGTCAGCGGCGGGTTCGGCCTCCATCACAACAGGTGCGGCACTGGGCAGATGGCGGGCAATCATCCCGCGATAAACGCCAGCACCGAGGCAGGCACCGATGATCGGCGCAAAAATCGGAATCAGGAAGTACGGAATATCGCGCCCGCCGGTGAAGGCAATGTCGCCCCAGCCGGTGAAAAACGTCATCAGTTTAGGCCCGAAATCTCGCGCCGGATTCATCGCGAAGCCGGTCAGCGGGCCCATGGCGCTGCCGATCACGGCGATCAGCAGGCCAATCAGCAAAGGCGCCATGGCCCCGCGTGGCAAGCCGTTGTTGTCGTCGGTGAGGGCCATGATGACGCCCATCAGGATGGCCGTGATGATGACTTCCACCAGGAACGCCTGGGCCGTAGACAGCGCCGGGTGCGGGTAGGTGGAGAACACCGAGGCCAACTCCAGGCTGGCCTGGCTGCCGCGTACCATCTGGTGGCTTTGTTCGAAATCGAAGAACAGGTTGCTGTACAGCGTGTACACCAACAGGGCGGCGCAGAAGGCGCCCGCGACCTGGGCGAAGATGTAGAAGGGCAGTTTGCGCTTTTCAAAGTCGGCGAACAGGCACAGCGCAATGCTGACCGCAGGGTTCAGATGCGCACCGGAAACCCCGGCCGTGAGGTAAATCGCCATGCTCACGCCGATCCCCCAGATGATGCTGATTTCCCACAGGCCGAAGCTGGCACCCGCGACTTTGAGCGCGGCAACGCAACCGGTGCCGAAGAAAATCAACAGGGCCGTTCCCAGGAACTCGGCCATGCATTGGCCCGAAAGCGAAGGTTGTTGTAGAGCAGTCGTCATCGAAAACCTCGTTTTTTTTGTTGTCTGGCGCTTTGCCTAATGACCAAAGCGCGATGTGCACCTGCGTAAGGATCCCCATCCGAACCCAGGCTTACTGCCGGGTACTGCTTTTTAGCTTGGGTAATATATTCAGAATCGAAAAAATATAGACAAGAAACACTGCTGTCAAAGGTCGAAAGTGAACTATTGGTCATTATTTAACTATTAGTTGTATGAATGATTCCAGCCAGGGCGTGCGTGTCGACTTTTGTGGTCACGCCCTAGGGTGCCTCGCGGCGGAGCTTAAGGGCTGTGGTAGAGCCTTTTACCCGTCTATCACCTAGAATCGGGCGTCTGTTTTTTCTGCCCTTCGCCCGGTTTGGAGCTGCCATGACCCCCGCATTGGATTTGTTGAAAAAAGTTCGCGCCGAACATCGCATCCACAGTTACGAACATGACCCCAAGGCGACCTCCTACGGCTTGGAGGCAGTGGAAAAACTGGCGTTGGCCCCGGCCCAGGTGTTCAAAACCCTGCTGGCGGCCAGTGAAAAAGGCGAGTTGTTAGTGGCGGTGGTGCCGGTGGCGGGCACCCTGGACCTCAAAGGGCTGGCCCACGCGGCGGGAGTGAAGAAGGTCGAGATGGCCGACCCGGCGGCGGCGCAGCGTTCCACCGGCTACCTATTGGGCGGCATCAGCCCCTTGGGGCAGAAGAAGCGCCTGCGCACGTTTATCGATAACTCGGCCCAGCCCCAGGCGAGCATTTTTGTCAGTGCCGGGCGCCGTGGCCTGGAGGTGGAGTTGGCACCGGCGGTGCTGGCCGAGCACACCCAGGCCACGTTCGCCGATATCGGCCGCCCCTGACCCAGGCTGTATGGCGTAAATCGGGCCGATCTGTCTCTGGTCGGCCGTTGCGCCGGGCGCCATGCTCGCTCACTTCACAATGAGGAGAAGAGCGATGGCCCTTGAGTTCTATCAGGTCGATGCATTCAGCGATCGGCCGTTCGCGGGCAACCCGGCGATGGTCTACCGCCTTGAGCAGTGGTTGAGTGATGAGTTGATGCAGAACATCGCCGCCGAGCACAACCTGGCCGAAACCGCATTCGTGGTGCGTCAGGGCGCAGGCTGGCATATCCGCTGGTTTACCCCCGCTACCGAAGTGCCGCTGTGCGGCCATGCCACCCTGGCCAGCGCCCATGTGCTGTTCGAGATCTATAAAGAGCCGGCCGAGCGCCTGGAATTTGCCAGCCAGTCCGGGCCTTTGAGCGTTACCCGCGAAGGCGACCGTTTGTGGCTGGATTTCCCGCTGATCGAGCCGCGCCCGATTGAAGCCAGTGCCGCGATCGAGGCCGCGTTGGGGGTTAAGCCCCTGCAGGTGTGGGAATCCAACGAGTTGTTGGTGGTGCTGGAGTCGGAGCAAGCGGTGCGCGCTTGCCAGCCGGACATGGCGGCCCTGGCGCAATTGCCGTGGTTGGGCGCGATCGTCACCGCCCGGGGCAGCGGCCACGATTTCGTTTCGCGTTACTTCGCCCCGGCCATCGGTATCGACGAAGACCCGGTCACCGGCTCCACCCATTGCCTGTTGATCCCTTACTGGGCCGAACGCCTGGGCAAGGCCGAGCTGAACGCCTATCAGTGCTCGGCGCGTGGAGGGGCGTTGTTCTGTCGCCTGGAAGGCGAGCGGGTGAAGATCGGCGGGCAGGCGCGGTTGGTGGCACGCGGCACGCTGTTGATCGACGTGGCGTAGCAAGCTTGCTTGCTACGCCTCTGGGGTCCTAGCTGGCGGTGCTATAGCGCCGCACACCCGATTCCTCGGCGCGAATCTGCGCCGCCATGCTGCCGCTGGCCTGGAACAGCACCAGGTGCTCGGCCGCCACGCGAATTCCCACATCCGCGCCAACCTGGTGGTCGGCGTGGCTGGGGAAGATCGATTCCAACTGGCTGCCGGTGGGCAGTTGCAAACGGTACAGAGTCGAGGCGCCGAGGAAGGTCTTGCCGACGATCCGCGCCTGGAGGGCGCTGTCCGGGGCGTAGACGATGTCGTCCGGGCGCAGCAGCACGTCCACCGCGCCGCCGGTCGGCCAGGTGTAGGCGCGGTTGCCGCGCAGCAGGCCGAGTTCGGTTTGCACCGACTCCGGGGTGTCGAGTTGGCCGCGAATGAAGTACCCCTGGCCGATAAAACTCGCGACAAAAGGCGTCAGCGGTTCGTGGTAGAGGTTGTAGGGCGTATCCCATTGCTCCAGGCGCCCCTCCTTGAACACGCCCACGTGGTCGCTGACGGCGAAGGCTTCTTCCTGGTCATGGGTGACCAGGATCGCGCTGGTGCCACGGCTTTTGAGGATGTCCCGCACTTCGTGGCTGAGCTTGCGCCGCAGCTCACCGTCGAGGTTGGAGAACGGCTCGTCGAGCAGCAGCAATTGCGGCTCAGGCGCCAGGGCGCGGGCCAGGGCGACGCGCTGTTGCTGGCCGCCGGACAACTCGTGGGGGAAGCGCTTGCCGAGGTTTTTCAGGTTGACCAGTTCCAGCAACTCCTCCACCACCCGCTGTTTTTGCGGGTGCTTGCGGATACCGAAGGCAATGTTTTCGGCCACGCTCAGGTGCGGAAACAGCGCGTAGTCCTGGAACACCATACCGATGCGACGTTTCTCCGGCGCCAGGGTGAAACCGGCACTGGAGATGACTTCGCCGGCCAGGCTGATATCGCCTTCGTGCACCGGCTCGAAACCGGCAATGGCCCGCAGGGTGGTGGTCTTGCCGCAACCGGAAGAGCCGAGCAGGCAGCCGATGTCGCCGGCGTTGAGGTGCAGGTTGAGGTTCTGCACCACCCGTTGATCCTGATAGCCGCAAGCGAGGTTGCGCAGGTTAAGCAGTAGTGGCTGGCTCATGCGTGGTGGTACGACGGTGGCACCAGGAACTCGAGCAGAGCCTTTTGTGCGTGGAGGCGGTTTTCTGCCTGGTCCCAGGCCACCGAGCGTGGGTCGTCAAGCAGGTCGACGCTGATTTCTTCGCCCCGGTGGGCGGGCAGGCAATGCATGAACAGGACGTCCTCGGCAGCGGTGTCGAGCAGGGCGCGATTGACCTGGAACGGGGCGAACAGCTTGAGGCGCTTGGCGGTTTCTTCTTCCTGGCCCATGGAGGTCCAGACATCGGTGCTCACCAGGTGCGCGCCGCGGACCGCTTCGCGCGGGTCACGCACGATGGTCACCCGCGCACCGGCCTTGGCCACGAACTCGGGGTTGGGTTCGTAGCCTTCGGGGCAGGCGATGCGCAATTGGAAGTCGAATTGGATCGCCGCTTCTATATAGCTGTTGCACATATTGTTGCCGTCGCCGATCCAGGCCACGGTTTTGCCCTGGATCGAGCCGCGATGTTCGAGGAACGTCTGCATATCGGCGAGCAACTGGCACGGGTGCAGGTCGTCGGACAGGCCATTGATGACCGGCACGCGGGAGTTGGCGGCGAATTCGGTGAGGGTGCTGTGGGCGAAGGTGCGGATCATCACCGCGTCCAGCATGCGCGACATGACGATGGCGCAATCGCCGATCGGCTCGCCACGGCCCAATTGGGTGTCGCGCGGCGAAAGGAAGATCGCCTGGCCGCCGAGCTGGATCATGCCGGCCTCGAAAGAGAGGCGGGTGCGGGTCGAGGACTTCTCGAAGATCATTCCCAGAACGCGGTTTTTCAGGGGCTCGAAGAGAACGCCGCGGTTACGCAGGTCCTTCAACTCGATGCCGCGACGGATCACGCTGACCAGCTCTTCGGGCGTGCAATCCATCAGGGAGAGAAAGTGCCTTGCGCTCATCATTAACTACCTTTTTGCAACGGACCGCAGATGCTCAAAGCCTTGTTTAATTTAGAAAACGGGCGAGACCTGCGGCGAAAGCCGCACGGGGCGACGAAATGGGGAAAGGCGCGATACTGACATTAAATGTCGCGTTTTTCCAATAGGGCTAAGGTTTTGGGCGTTTTGCAGGGGCGACCGAGTGGTCGCGAGGGGCATTTGTACACTGCGCCCCTGCGCCTTGGCAAACAAGGCGGGGCTTGGCCGGTATCGGCTGGCCTGATGCCGCTCGATTCACAAGGCGAACGTCTCTGGTGCGCGGGGCGTTCTGGCACCATAGTTTTGGCTTTGCAGCCCGTTGCGGGTTGCCCGAACACAACAAGAGACTGGCCATGACCAAGACTCTCCATCACCGTGCCTGCCACCTGTGCGAAGCCATTTGCGGCTTGACCATCGAGACCACCACCGAGGACGGCGCCGCGCCGCGTATCACCTCGATCAAGGGCGATGCCCTGGACACCTTCAGCCGTGGCCATATCTGCCCCAAAGCCGTAGCGCTGCAAGACATCCAGAATGACCCGGACCGCTTGCGCCAACCCATGCGCCGCGTCGGCAACCAGTGGCAGGCCATCGGCTGGCCCGAGGCCTTCGCCCTGGTGGCCGAGCGTTTGGCGGCGATCCAGGCGCGCCATGGGGCCAACGCGGTGGCGGTGTACCAGGGCAACCCCAGCGTGCACAACTATGGGCTGATGACCCATAGCAACTACTTCCTTGGCTTGCTCAAGACGCGCAATCGCTTCTCCGCGACTTCGGTGGACCAGTTGCCCCATCACTTGAGCAGCTACCTGATGTACGGCCACGGTTTTCTGCTACCGATCCCGGACATCGACCACACCGATTTCATGCTGATCCTGGGGGCCAATCCGCTAGCGTCCAACGGCAGCATCATGACCGTGCCGGACGTGGAAAAACGCCTCAAAGCCATCCAGGCTCGCGGCGGCAAAGTTGTGGTCGTCGATCCGCGGCGCAGCGAAACCGCAGCCATGGCCAACCAGCACCTGTTCGTGCGCCCCGGCGGCGATGCGGCGTTGTTGTTTGGCGTGCTCAACACCTTGTTTGAAGAAGGCCTGACCCGCGACAGCCACTTGCCGGTGGACGGCTTGCCCGAGGTGCGCGCGGCCATCAGCCGGTTCGGTCCCGAGGCGATGAGCCCACTGTGCGCGGTGCCGGCGGCGCAGATCCGCCAGTTGGCCCGGGACTTCGCCGCAGCCCCCTCGGCGGTCTGCTATGGGCGCATGGGCGTCTCGACCCAGGCCTTCGGCACCTTGTGCCATTGGCTGGTGCAGCTCATCAACTTGGTGACCGGCAACCTCGACCGGGTCGGCGGCGCACTGTGCACCGAGCCGGCGGTGGACCTGGTGGCATCCACCTCGGGCGGGCATTTCAACCAGTGGCAGAGCCGGGTCTCGGGGCTGGCCGAATACGGCGGTGAACTGCCGGTTTCGGCCCTGGCCGAAGAGATGCTCACCGAAGGCGAGGGCCAGGTGCGGGCGCTGATTACCGTGGCCGGCAACCCGGTGCTGTCCACCCCCAACGGCCGGCAACTGGAGCAGGCGCTCGATGGCCTGGAGTTCATGGTCAGTGTCGATCTGTATATCAACGAAACCACCCGTTATGCCGACCTGATCCTGCCGTCCACGTCCTCGCTGGAGAACGATCACTACGACACCACGTTCAATATGTTCGCGGTGCGTAACGTCAGCCGTTTCAACCGGGCGATCCTGCCCAAGCCCGATGGCGCGCTGTATGACTGGGAGATCTTTGTCGGCCTGGCCCAGGCGTTCGCCGCCCATACGGGCAAAGAGCTCAAGCCGACCATGGCCCCGGCGCAGATGATCGACCGGGGCTTGCGGGCGGGCCGTTATGGCGATGGCGCGGCGCAACAGTTGTCTCTCGCCACGCTGCTCGACCACCCCCATGGCGTAGACCTGGGGGCACTCAAAGCCAACCTCGCCCCGCGGCTGAAAACCGCCAACCAGCGCATTCAGGCCGCGCCCGCGCAGATGCTCGCCGACCTGCAGCGCTTTGCCGCGTTACAGGCACCGGCGGCCGATGAGCTGCTGATGATCGGGCGGCGCCATGTGCGCAGCAATAATTCGTGGATGCACAACTACCATCGCCTGGTTAAAGGCAAGCCGCGCCACCAGTTGCTGATGAATCCCGACGACTTGGCGCACCGTGGCCTGAGCGACGGCCAGCGGGTGCGCATCAGCTCGCGCATTGGCGCCATCGAGGTGGAGGTGCTGGCCAGTGCCGACATGATGCCGGGTGTGGTCAGCCTGCCCCACGGTTGGGGCCATGCGCGCCCCGGCGTACAAATGGAAATCGCCAGCGGCCAACCGGGGGCCAGTGCCAACGACTTGACCGATGAACGGCAACTGGATCACCTGTCCGGCAACGCGGCGCTCAACGGCGTGCCGGTAACCGTGGTGGCGGCTTGATGGCGGTTGGTCGGTGACGGCACTGGGAGACCGAGCATAGGGCTCGGCTTTCCGTTACAATGCGCCACCGTGCCGACCCTGAGTCGGAAAGTTCAGCCGAGGTGCTTCATGGATATCATCGAAACTATTAAAGAGCAGATCGCCAACAACACCGTTCTGCTTTACATGAAAGGCTCGCCGAATGCCCCGCAGTGCGGCTTCTCGGCCAAAGCGGCCCAGGCCGTCATGGGCTGTGGCGAAAAGTTCGCATACGTGGACATCCTGCAGAACCCGGAAATCCGCGCCAACCTGCCTAAGTACGCCAACTGGCCAACCTTTCCACAACTGTGGGTGGGCGGTGAACTGGTCGGCGGTAGCGACATCATGACCGAGATGGCCGCAGACGGTTCGTTGCAGACCACCATCAAGGCCGCCGTTGAAAAAGCGGCCGCTGGCAAGACAGAAGCCTGATTGCTTCTGCGGGAACGGGCCCTTCCGGTCCCGCAGACGTTTCACGGCGAGCCTGGATTGCAGGCAATAAAAAGCCCCGCTTCTTCATATAAGAGAGCGGGGCTTTTTTATTGAGGCTAACTTGGGTTATTCACCCATCTGCGATTGCAGATAGTTCTCAATACCTACTTTGTCGATCAGGCCAAGTTGAGTTTCCAGCCAGTCGATATGTTCTTCTTCCGATTCCAGGATATCTTCGAGCAGCTCGCGGCTGCCGAAATCGCCAGAGACTTCGCAGTGGGCGATGGCGGCCTTGAGGTCGGCGTGGCCGGTCTTCTCGATCCGCAGGTCGCACTCCAGCATTTCCTTGGTGTGCTCGCCGATGTGCAGCTTGCCCAGGTCTTGCACGTTAGGCAGGCCTTCGAGGAACAGGATGCGCTTGATGAGCTTGTCCGCGTGCTTCATCTCATCGATGGATTCTTTGTACTCATGCTTGCCGAGTTTGTTCAGGCCCCAATCTTCGTACATGCGGGCATGCAGGAAGTATTGATTGATCGCGACCAGCTCATTGGCAAGGATCTTGTTGAGATGTTGAATGACTGTCACGTCGCCTTTCATGGTGGGGCCCTGTCCTTTATTCGCGGTATATAAAATGGAGTTTGAGCTGCGTACTCATAAGTGTCAAACCTAAGTTGTTGAATAATAAATGAAAATTAATCGGAATAAGAATGTTTGTGTTCCGCGTCTGAACGCTAAGCGGTTGAATTATGGGCATAAAAAAACCGGACACTAAGTCCGGTTCTTTGAAATGCGTTAGTTATGCGACGGAAAATTCCACAGGGTAGGGAATCGCCGCACGGCTGCTTTGCAGCTCGGTGAGGGTTTCACGTACCACTTGCTTGGCGAGGCAGGCGCATTTTCCGCATTGGCTGGCGACGCCGGTGGCTTGGCGTACTTCGCGGTAGCTGCAGCAACCTTCGTAGATGGCGTCGCGGATTTTTCCGTCGGTGACGCCAGTGCACAGGCAGACATACATATAGGAGAACCGTCGCAAGGTTGTGGCTCAATTGGGACGGATCTTAATGTTAACGAGAATGATTGTCAAAGTTGTTTCTGTGGGGCAATACCCGGCTTGAGGTTTTGCCCGACGAACGGGCGCAACAGGTCGAGTGCCCGCTTTTGAGGCGCTTTTCAAAAACCGCTAAGGACAGGGCAAAGTCGCGGTGTATGATGGTCGGTCCTTGCGAAGGGAGATCGAGTCACAGGCCTGTCGCTTATCCGTGGCAGGCTGGGCGCGATCTCGTCCTTTAACTCCATCACACCAGGAGATATCCAATGAGCGTACTCGTCGGCAAACCAGCCCCAGACTTCACCGTTCCCGCCGTACTCGGCAATGGCGAAATCGTTGACAGCTTTACCCTGTCCTCGGCCATCAAAGGCAAATACGGCCTGGTGTTCTTCTACCCGCTGGACTTCACCTTCGTCTGCCCATCCGAGCTGATTGCTCTGGATCACCGCATGGACGATTTCAAGGCACGTAACGTTGAAGTCGTTGCCGTTTCCATCGACTCCCACTTCACCCACAACGCCTGGCGCAACACTGCCATCAATGATGGCGGCATCGGCAAAGTCAAATACACCATGGCTGCCGACATGAAGCACGACATCGCCAAAGCCTACGACGTTGAATCCGAAGGCGGCGTAGCGTTCCGTGGCGCGTTTCTGATCGACGACAAGGGCGTTGTCCGCTCCCAGATCATCAACGACCTGCCGCTGGGCCGTAACATGGAAGAGTTGATCCGTCTGGTTGACGCGCTGCAATTCCACGAAGAGCACGGCGAAGTCTGCCCGGCCAACTGGAAAAAAGGCGACAAGGGCATGAACGCTTCGCCAGAAGGCGTTGCAGCGTACCTGACCGAAAACGCCGGCAAGCTGTAAACCTAGATAGCCAAGTCGCCCCCGCAGGCCTCAGGGCTGCGGGGGCGGCTCTTTGGTATCTATGACGCCTCGGGCCTTATCGGCCCGGGGCGTTTTTGGTTGTAGGCACCACTGCCTCAGTTCCCCCCAAGTCTTCAGGCTTAACCTTCGGCGCGTGTAAGCCTAGGCTTACTCTTTCGTAGGTGTTTGGTTTTTTATTAGCCGGTAGATGCCTATTTTTTCCTGATGTGTTTTTTATCTTATTGATTTATAGGTTTATTTTTTTGTTTGCGGTGGATTAAGCCAAGCAGTCCGCTCTCCGTGGCCGATTGTTCTCGGCGCAGAACCCATTAGTATCAGAACTGTGTCAACGGACAGACACAGCCTTCAAGGAAGAGGGTTTAAGGACATCGCAGGACGCGATTCATCAGGACGATGAAAAGGAACACAGGGATTAGGGAAAAAATGTGGGCGGGTCAAACCGCCCCTTTTTTTGCCTGCGAAAAAGTACACGCAAGCCAAATCCGGGGCAGCAAAAAGGCCCGCAAGGGGCCTTTTCGGTGGACGCGCGGTAATCAGCGTTCCAGATCCTTGATCTTGCCTTTGACGCCATCCCACTTTTCGGCATCGGGCAAAGATTCTTTCTTTTCCGTAATGTTGGGCCAGATTTCCGCCAGCTCAACGTTCAACTGGATGAACTCCTGCATATCTTCGGGCACTTCATCTTCGCTGAAGATGGCCACGGCCGGGCATTCTGGCTCGCAGAGTGCGCAGTCGATGCACTCATCCGGGTGAATCACCAGGAAGTTCGGGCCTTCGTAAAAGCAGTCCACCGGACAGACTTCTACGCAGTCGGTGTACTTGCACTTGATGCAGTTGTCGGTGACGACGAAGGTCATTCTAATTTTCTCCTCAGGCGGCGGCTGCGAGCCCTTCCAAGACGGGCTCGCGAGGGTTGGGAGCGATAGTCTGCGAGTCAGGCTAATGGCCACGCAGCATCCCAAACCGCGCGAGAGTCTATCAGCTTGCACGCCCGTGCGTTAGACCCGAGTCTTCAGTGCATAGAGCAATTCGAGCGCTTTTCGCGGAGTCAAGTCGTCCAGGTCAAGTTTGGCCAATTCATCCAGCACCGGATGGGGCAGGCTGGCGAACATGTCGCTTTGTTGCGGAGGCGCGGGCTTGCCTTTGGTCGGCTTGGGCGCTTCATGGGGCAGGCTGGTGGTCTCCAGACGGCTCAGGTGTTCGCGTGCCCGCGTAATGACCTCGCTGGGCACGCCCGCCAGTTGCGCCACCGCCAGGCCATAACTCTGGCTGGCCGGCCCTGGCAGTACGTGGTGGAGGAACACGATGCGCTCGTTATGTTCGGTGGCGTTGAGGTGGACGTTGGCCACCAGCGGCTCGTTTTCCGGTAGGACGGTCAGCTCGAAATAGTGGGTGGCGAACAGCGTATAGGCGCGCAAATGGGCCAGGCGTTCGGCCGCAGCCCACGCGAGGGACAAACCGTCAAAGGTGCTGGTACCGCGGCCAACCTCGTCCATCAGCACCAGGCTGCGTTCGGTGGCGTTGTGCAGGATGTTCGCGGTTTCGCTCATTTCCACCATGAAGGTCGAGCGCCCGCCGGCCAGGTCGTCGCTGGAGCCGATGCGGGTGAAGATGCGGTCCACCAGTGACAGCTCGCAACTGGCCGCCGGGACGAAGCTGCCGATGTGGGCCAGCAGCACGATCAGCGCCGTTTGCCGCATATAGGTGGATTTACCGCCCATGTTCGGCCCGGTTATCACCAGCATGCGGGTGCTGTCGTCCAGGCTCAGGTCGTTGGCCACGAAAGGCGTGGTCAGTACTTGCTCCACCACCGGGTGGCGGCCCTGGGTGATGCGCATGCATGGCTCGCTGACAAAGCGCGGGCAGTTCAAGTCCAGGTTCAGGGCCCGCTCGGCCAGGTTGCTCAGCACATCCAATTCGGCCAGCGCGGCGGCGGTGTCTTGCAGCGGCGGTAATTGGCCGATCAGGTCTTCGAGCAGGGCTTCATAGAGCATTTTTTCCCGGGCCAGGGCGCGGCTCTTGGCCGATAGCGCCTTGTCCTCGAAGGCCTTGAGTTCCGGGGTGATAAAGCGTTCGGCGCCTTTGAGAGTCTGGCGGCGGATGTAGTCGGCGGGTGCCGACTCGGCTTGCTTGCTGGGCAGCTCGATAAAGTAGCCGTGAATACGGTTGTAGCCGACTTTGAGGTTGGCCAGGCCGGTGCGGGCCTTTTCCCGGGCTTCGAGGTCGATCAGAAACTGCCCGGCGTTCTCACTCAGGGATTGCAGTTCGTCGAGTTCGCTGTCGTAGCCGGTTTTCAGCACGCCGCCGTCGCGGATTACGGCGGGCGGGTTGTCGATGATGGCTTTTTCCAGCAGCGCCGCCAGTTCCGGGTAGGTGCTGGTGGTGTGCGCCAATTGGCTCAGGTGCGGGGCTTCCAGCTCGGTCATGGCCACTTGCAACTGCGGCAGCGCGCCCAGGGCATCGCGCAGGCGCGCCAAGTCCCGTGGGCGCGCGTTACGCAGGCCGATCCGCGCCAGGATCCGCTCGATATCGCCGATTTCCTTGAGCTGCGGTTGCAGCTTCTCAAAGCGATAACCGTCCAGCAGGCAGGTGATCGAGCTCTGGCGCGCCTGCAAGACCTGCAGGTCGCGCAGTGGGCGATTCAGCCAGCGGGTCAGCAGGCGGCTGCCCATGGCGGTCTGGCAACGGTCGACCACCGATTGCAGGGTGTTGTCGCGCCCGCCGGCCAGGTTGGTGTCCAGCTCCAGGTTGCGACGGCTGGCACCGTCGAGCACCACGGTGTCGTCCAGGCGTTCGTGGCGCAGGCTGCGCAAGTGGGGCAGGGCGGTGCGCTGGGTTTCCTTGGCATAACTGAGCAGGCACCCGGCGGCGCCGATGGCCAGGGTCAGGTTCTCGCAACCAAAGCCCTTGAGGTCCTGGGTGGAAAACTGCTGGCACAGGCTCTTGAACGCCGAGTCGCGCTCGAAATCCCACGGCGCGCGACGGCGCACGCCACGGCGCTTCTCGGCCGGCAGGTCCTTGGGCCAATCGTCGGGGATCAGCAGTTCCACCGGGTTGACCCGCTCCAACTCCGCCAACAGGTTTTCCCAGCCCTTGATCTCCAGCACGGTGAAGTTGCCGCTGGTGATGTCCAGCACCGCCAGGCCGAACAAACGCTCATCGCCCAACAACGCGGCAATCAGGTTGTCGCGGCGCTCATCCAGCAACGCCTCGTCACTGACCGTGCCCGGGGTAATGATGCGCACCACTTGGCGGTCCACCGGGCCTTTGCTGGTTGCCGGGTCGCCGACCTGCTCGCAGATCACCACCGACTCGCCCAGCTTGACCAGTTTGGCCAGGTAGCCTTCGGCGGCGTGATAAGGGATCCCGCACATTGGAATCGCCTGCCCCGCCGACTGTCCGCGGGCGGTCAGGGTGATGTCCAGCAATTTCGCGGCTTTCTTCGCATCTTCGTAGAAGATCTCGTAGAAATCGCCCATGCGGTAGAACATCAACTGGTCGGGGTGCTGATTTTTCAGGCGCCAGTATTGCTGCATCATCGGGGTGTGCGCGGACAGGTCGGAGGTCGTTTTGCTCATCGGATATTCAGGCGGATTCGTCGAAAGTGGTGGGGCAAAGGGGCTGTCTGGCCCGGCTTTTCGCAATGGGCGCAAGGTTACCATGGGCGGTCGGCCACACGCAGGCGCCAAGGGGTAAGTCCTTTGTGAATATTCATGCACGCTTTATGCATAAAAAAATGCAAATTGGCATTTGTCATCGGCGCGTAGAACCCTCACTATGCGCGTTATGCAAAAACGCAACGTATCTATCGTCTTAAGAGAGCTGCTCGATAGCCACGGGATCTCCCCTACGGAGCTTCACCGTCGCACGGGTGTGCCTCAATCCACTCTGTCGCGGATTCTCGGCGGCAAGATTGTCGACCCTTCGGACAAGCACATCTCCAAGCTCGCCGAGTATTTTCGCGTGAGCACCGAACAGTTGCGTGGGCGTGTGCCGATTGCGCCTGCACGGGACGCGGCCCTCGATGGGCAGCATGCGGAACTCAAGGACATAAGTTTGTGGGACGACGACACCCCGCTCGATGACGACGAGGTGTCCGTGCCCTTTCTTCGCGAGGTTGAATTGGCAGCAGGATCAGGAAGATTCGTCATTGAGGAGAGCGAGCGCTCTAGCCTGCGCTTCGGCAAACGCAGCCTGCGCCACAACGGTGTGCAGTTCGACCAGGCCAAGTGCGTGACCGTGCGCGGTAATAGCATGCTGCCGGTACTGCGCGACGGCGCGACGGTGGGGGTCAATGCCGGGAAGTCGTCCATTGGCGACATCATCGACGGCGACCTGTACGCCATCAACCACAATGGCCAGTTGCGCGTAAAGCAGCTGTATCGCCTGCCCACCGGGATCCGCCTGCGCAGCTTCAACCGCGATGAACATCCGGATGAGGACTACAGCTTCCAGGAGATCCAGGATGAGCAGATCGTCATCCTTGGCCACGTCTTCTGGTGGGGCATGTACGCCCGTTAACCACTCCCACGTCAGATAAAACCCGCCGCCGTGCGGGTTTTTTTTCGCCGATTGAAAACTATCCAGGCCTTTGTTTGCGGGCTTTTTATGCGCCAGTGCATTCTCTACGCATAAATAAATGCATTTATGCATTGACTGTATATGCATACATGCATAGTCTTTGTCTCAAGCCGCCCGACAACGGCTTGCAACGACGCTCTTTAGTTCCATGGCAAAGGCAGCGATGAACTGGCCTCAACAGTTCAGAGGGTTGGCAACTGACCCGGGTGTGCAGCGTAAAGCACCGTAAGCAGTTATCCGGCGGACAGGGTCGCGGTCGGAGGAACAATTTGAATGGATCCGTACCGCGCCAGTCGCGCCGAAAGATCAAGGACCGCATTTTCAAAAGCCTGGGTGACCGGGCTTTTGGCAATGCCTACCGCATCCCTCTACCCGAGCGCCCATCAATTGAAGGAGGCGTGACATGACAAACGAGCAACAAGCGTTGCTGGACATGCCGCTCTGGCTGGTCATCGCCCTGGCCTTGCTGGGCGGCGTCAGCGGCGAAATGTGGCGCGCCGACAAGGAGGGCGCCCGCGGCTGGTCGCTGCTGCGCCGCCTCGCCCTGCGCTCCGGCGCCTGCGTGGTGTGCGGCGTTTCGGCCTTCATGCTGCTGTATGCCGCCGGCACGTCTATCTGGACCGCATGCGCCATTGGCTGCCTCACCGCGATGGCCGGCGCCGATGTGGCGATTGGCTTGTACGAACGCTGGGCGGCGCGGCGCATGGGGGTGTGTGAAGTGCCGCCGCGCACCCCCAGTGACGATCGATAGCGCCACCCCGGCCCAACCCTTTTCCTGGCCCCAGCCCGCCCCGCGCGGGTCGTTCACTTCCTGGTAACCCCCATGAAAATCAGCCCAATCCTCACTCAACTACGTGACTACTGCCCCAGCCTCGCCCAACGGGTATCGGTGGGGATCGACCCACCGGCCCTGCAATCGCCCACCCCAGTGCAAACCCCCTGTGCCCAGGTCCGTGGGCTGGGCGACCGCGCCGCTGAGAACAAGGCGCAAAACGCCACGTGCCAGATCATCCGCGACCGCTTCGCCGTGCTGCTGGTGGTAGACGCCACCCAAGGCGCCGCCGCTCTGGATCAATTGCATGAGTTGCGTGCCGAGGTTTGGTGCGCGCTCGTGGGGTTCCGGCCGGGTAGCGGTTATGCGGGGGTCGAGTACGGCGGCGGCGAGTGGCTGGCGCTGGATGCACAGCGCGGGCTGTATCAGCTGGATTTTTTCGCCGAGTGTCAGTTGGGCCGCCGCCAGGCCAAGGACCCGGCGCAGACCTGGCAAGAGCATGAATTGGACGGCTTGCCGTCTTTGTCCGGGGTCACGGTGCGGGTCGATGCCATCGACCCGGCCGACCCCAACCTGCAACGTCCCGGCCCCGACGGGCGCCTGGAAGTGGTTTTTTCTGGAGAGTTGAACCCATGAGCAAACGCATCACCGTGCTACCGGCCCCTGGCCGGGTTGTACCGGACCCGGAGGCGGGCGACCTGTTGCCCACCGAAGGCCGCGAAGTGTCCGACAGCGCTTGGTGGCGTCGCCGCCTGGCGGATGGCGATATCACCACTAAAGCCGTGAAAGCGGCCAAACCACAGGAAGCCCAATAATGGCGATCGGATTCAGCAACATCCCGGCGGACCTGCGTGTTCCGCTGTTCTATGCGGAAATGGACAACTCGGCGGCCAACAGTGCCTCTTCGAGCATGCGCCGCTTGATCGTGGCCCAGGTCAACGACGACGTGACCGGCCCGGAAGTGGGCAGCCTGGTGCTGGTGCCTAGCCTGGCACTGGCAAAGAAAATCGCCGGCCAGGGCTCGATGCTGGCGGCGATGTACGAGGCCTGGCGCAAGACCGACCCGGTGGGTGAGGTCTGGTGCCTGCCACTGCGCAACGCTACCGGCAGTGCGGCCAAGGCTGAGTTGAAACTGACCGGCACGGCCACTGAAGCCGGCCTGCTCAACCTGTATGTGGGCGGCGCCCGGGTGCAGGCCGCCATCGTCAATGGCGCCACCGCCGTGCAAGCGGCCACGGCCCTGGCCCTGAAAATCAACGCAGCGGCGGATTTGCCGGTGCTGGCCACGGCGGTGGAAGGCGTGGTCAAGCTCAGCGCCAAGTGGACTGGCGACAGTGGCAATGACATCAGCCTGCAATTCAATCGCCTGGGCAAAAGCAATGGCGAAGACACCCCGGCGGGCCTGACGATTGCCATCACCAAAATGGCCGGCGGCGTCGGCGTACCGGACCAGGTCGCGGCATTGGCGGCGTTGGGGGATGAGCCGTTCGAGTTCATCTGCCTGCCGTGGTCGGATGTGGCCACCCTCAATGCCTGGCAGGGGGCGATGAATGACAGTTCGGGGCGCTGGTCTTGGGCTAAGCAGTTGTTCGGCCATGTCTATACCGCCAAGCGCGGCACGGTGGGGACGTTGGTCGCCGCCGGCCAGACCCGCAACGACCAGCACATGACCATTCAGGCGCTGGAACCCGGTGTGCCGCAACCCTTCTGGGTTCAGGCGGCAGCGCTGGCGGCGCGCACAGCGGTGTTCATCTCGGCCGACGCCAGCCGCCCGACCCAAAGCGGCAGCCTGCCGGGCCTGGACCCGGCGCCGGCCAGTGAGCGGTTCACCCTGACCGAGCGCCAGTCGCTGCTCAGCTACGGCATCGCCACGGCGTACTACGAGGGCGGTTACCTGCGCATTCAGCGGGCGATCACCACCTATCAGAAAAACGCCTACGGCCAGGCAGACAATTCCTACCTGGACAGCGAAACCATGCACCAGTCGGCCTTTATCGTGCGCCGCCTGCAAAGTGTGATGACCAGCAAGTACGGGCGCCATAAGTTGGCCAGCGATGGCACGCGGTTCGGCGCCGGCCAGCCCATCGTCACGCCCAGCACCCTGCGCGGCGAGCTGATTGCCCAGTACGCCAAGCTCGAACAGGAAGGCCACGTGGAAAACGCCGAGTTGTTCGCCGAGCACTTGATTGTGGAGCGCGACAGCCAGGACCCGAGCCGGGTCAATGTGCTGTTCCCGCCCGACTACATCAATGGCCTGCGGGTGTTTGCCCTGCTCAACCAATTCCGCCTGCAGTACGACGCGGCCGCCTAAGGCGCTTCGCCACACCGCTATTTTTCAGCCCGCCGCGCGCGGGCTTACTTTTTTTGGGAGAAACATCATGGGTCAACTGATTGCAGGCACCTGCTACGTCAAGGTCGACGGCGCGCAACTGACCATCAGTGGCGGCTGCGAAGCCCCGCTGATGGCGGTCAAACGCGAAACCGTGGTGCCGGGTTTCTACAAGGAAACCGACATCGCGCCGTCGTTCAAGGTCACGGCGCTGTACACCCCGGACTTCCCGCTCAAACCGTTGATCGCGGGCGTCGATATGACCGTCACCTGCGAGTTCAGCAACGGCAAGGTCTATGTGCTGGCCGGTGCTTACCTGGTGGAAGAACCGGTGGCCAAGGGCGACGACGCGACCATCGAACTCAAGTTCGAAGGCATCAAGGGGACTTGGCAATGAGCGACACGGTGAAGTTGCGCGTGGCCATTGAGGCCCACGGCGAGCCGCTGGGCGAACTCACCCTGCGCCGCCCGACGGTGCAGGAAGTGCGCGCCATCAAGGCGTTGCCCTACAAGATCGACAAAAGCGAGGAGGTCAGCCTGGACATGGACGTGGCGGCTAAATACATCGCGGTGTGCGCAGGCATCCCGCCATCCTCGGTCAACCAACTGGACCTGGCGGACCTCAACGGCCTGAGTTGGGCCGTCGCCGGTTTTTTCATGAGTGCGGCATCGCCACCGTCGCCGACCTGATCGCGGTGGCCTACGACCTAGCCTGGTTCTGGAAGGTTGACCCCGAACAGATGATGGCCAGGTCGCTGGATGTGCTGCGCGAGTCTCTACAGCAGGCACAACGGATCAACGCAATGGCACAGGTGCAGTGATGGCAGACACAGCAAAAGTAGAACGGCGCGCGGTGCTGTTGACCGGCATCGACCAGTTATCGCCCAAACTCGCAGGGCTGCGGGCGACCGTCGAGCGCTTCCAGCAGAACCTGGCGGACACCGGCCTGGGCACGCTGGACGTGGCCGGGTTGGTCAAGGGTGAGGGGTTGGCCGCGCCCTTTGTCGACGGTGTGCGCTCGGCTTTGGCGTTTCAAGAACAGGTGGCGCAGGTCAACCGCAGCACCCAGGGCCTGGAACTGCCTCGGTTACCGGCGGATACGGCGCAAGCGCTGAATGCGTTCGGCGACAGTACCCAGCGTGTCTCGGTGGCGTTCGGCGCGGCGTTGTTGCCGGCGGTGAGCGCCGTGGCGGTGGGGTTCGAGCCGCTGTTGGCGGGCGTGGCCCAGGTGCTGGTGGACAACCCGCAACTGGTGCAAGGCCTGGCGAGCGGTGTGGGGGCGTTTACCGCGATTCAAGGGGCGGTCGCCGGGGCGTCCCAGGCGTTGGAACTGGCCAGCCTCGCCCTGGGCGCCACGCCTTTCACCCTGATTGCCATGGGCATTGCCCTGGCGGCGGGGTTGATCGTGGCGAACTGGCAACCGCTGTCGGCGTTTTTTGTCGGGCTATGGCAGAAAATCGCCCCCGTGGTGCTGCCCATGGCCGCGTTTTTCAAAACCCTGTTCGCCTTCACGCCCATGGGGCAGGTGTTGGCCAACTGGGGGCCGATCAGCGGGTTCCTCGCCAGCCTCTGGCAAGGCATCAGCACGGCGGCCCAGGGCTTGATGGACGGTTTGAAAAGCCTGTTCAGCTTCAGCCCGCTGGGCCTGGTGATAGCCAACTGGACACCACTGACCGGGCTCTTCGCAGCTCTCTGGGCATTGCTCCAGGCCCTGGCGGTGCCGGTCATGGGGTTCTTGCGCGAGCTGTTCAACTGGTCGCCGCTGGGCTTGGTGATTGCCAATTGGGGCAGCATCGGCGAGGTGTTCAGCGCGCTCTGGGGCGGTATCCAGGCGCAAGCCCTGGCGATGTATGCGGTGCTTGGCAGTGTTTTCGACTGGTCGCCCCTGGGGCTGATTACCCAGCACTGGGAGCCGGTCACTGAATGGTTCGCCAGTTGGTGGCAAAAGCTGCAAGGCGTGCTCGCACCCTTTCGGGAAATGCTCGGCGGCAGCGTCGGTGGTTTTATCGCCAAGATCACCGGGGAGGTCCAAGGCCTGACTGAGCAGCAACTCAAGCGCAACCAACAAGGCGAGGGCGCGCCAGCAGCGGGTTTTTTCGGCGCCAGTGCCAGCACATCAGCGCCGTCGCTGACCGCATCCAGCCATCTGCCCCAGGGCGCCAGCGCACTGGTGCAGCAAAGCGCCGCCAACCACCGCGCGCAGGTGGAGGGCGGCTTGACGGTGCGCTTTGAAAACGCACCGCCCGGCCTGCGGGTCGACCCGCCCCGTAGCAACCAACCGGGCCTGAACCTGACGCCGCGCGTCGGTTATCGCTCCCTGTCTTTAGGAGGTTCCAATGAGCTGGCGTGATCGTTTGTTGCCGGCGTCTTTTCGCGGCGTGGGGTTTTGGGTTGACCAGGCGAAAACCCCGGTGGGCCACAAGGGCCAGTTGCACGAATACCCACAACGAGACCAGCCGTTCTTTGAAGGCTTGGGGCAGCAGGCCAAAGTCCATGACTTGACGGCGTTTATCGTCGGTGCCGATTGCCTGGAGCAGCGCGACCTGTTGCTCCAGGCGTTGGAGCAGGGCAGTGGCGAACTGGTGCACCCGTGGTTGGGGCGCATGCAGGTCAAGGTAGGCGAATGCGACATGACCCAGGCCCGCCAGGACGGCGGCTTGGTGACGTTCGCCTTGAAGTTCTACCCCGACCGGCCCCTGCAGTTTCCCACGGCCACGGTCAATACCCGCCAGCAGTTGCTGCTGGCGGCGCACAGCCTGCTCGGCTCGGCCCTGCGCCGCTTCGAGCTGGCGATGGCGCTGGTCAGGCAGGCGCGCATCGGTGTGCTGGCCCTGCGCAATGGCCTGGCGACGGTGTACCAGGTGATCGAGCAGCACTTTGCGCCGCTGGTGGCCCTGTATGCCGACGTTCATGCCCTGGTCAACGGCATCAAGGACTTGCCGCGGCAGTTGAGCGCCGAGTTCAAGGGGTTGCTGGGGGACCTCAAGGACCTCGAGGATTTCGCCCGCGGCGGCTATCGCGGGGTGATCGCCGGAGTGTCCCAGCAGGTTGACGCGGTGAGGCTGATCGACGCGCCGCAGTTGACCACCGGCAAGGACAGCATCGCCGCCGCCCAGGCAACGGCGAACCTGGTGCAGGACGCCTTGCTGGTGCAGATCGCCCACTGGCTGGCGGCGCTGCCGGTGGCCACCAATGCCGTGCCCTTGAACGCCACGCCGTCCCTGGCGCAGCAGGCGCTGCGCCCGGTGCAACGCCTGGAAGTGCCGGTGGCCGACGATGTGCTGGCCCTGCGCGAGGCGCTCAATGAAGCGCTGTGGCAAGCCGCCCTCAAGGCCGATGCCGAGCATTACCAGGCCCTGAGCGCCTTGCGCCAGCAGGTGTTCGGGCACCTGACGGCGGTGGCCTCCTCCGGTGTGCGCTTGATAACGCTGTCGCCGATGCAGAGCCTGCCGGCCCTGGTGCTGGCGTATCAGCGCTTTGGCGACGCCACGCGGGTGGGGGAGGTGGTGCAGCGCAACCGCGTGCCCCACCCGGGTTTCTTGCCGCCCACCGACCTTAAAGTCGCCCGGGAGTAAGCCATGACCGACCTGGAAAATACCGTCACCCTGACCGTGGACGGTCTGGATTATGGCGGCTGGAAAAGCGTGCAAATCAGCGCCGACCTAGAGCGTCAGTTCCGCTCCTTTACCCTCGCCATCACCTGGCAGTGGCCGGGCCAGACCCTGGCAGTGCCCATCCGCCCCGGCGCCCGCTGCCAGGTGCGGATCGGCTGCGACCTGGTGCTGAGCGGCCATGTCTACAAGGCGCCGGTCAGCTACGACGGCCGGCAGATCAGCCTGAGCATCGAAGGCAGTTCCACCACCCAGGACCTGGTGGACTGCGCCGCAATCAACCGTCCCGGCCAGTGGCGCGAGCAGAGTGTGTTGAGCATCGTCCAGGCCCTGGCCGCGCCCTATGGCGTGGGCGTGGTCAGCGAGATCGCCCAGACCGCACGCTTGCGCAGCCACAGCATCGTGCCCGGTGAAACCGTGTTCCAGTCCATCGACCGCTTGCTGACCCTGTACCGGGTGTTTTCCACCGACGATGCCCAGGGCCGTGTGGTGTTGGCGCAGCCCGGTAGCGCCGGGCGTGCGGCCGATGCCCTGGAACTGGGCAAGAACATCCTCTCGGCCAGCGCGGCGATGGATTACACCTCGGTGTTTTCCGAGTACAGGGTGATCGGCCAGCACAAGGGTGACGATCGCCAAAGCGGCAGCGCCGTGGCGGAAGTCGCGGGCCTGGCCACGGACGGCCGGGCGCCGCGCAAACGGGTCACGGTCATCAGCGAACCCACGCAACTGACGGCAGAGCTGGCCCAGCAGCGCGCCGACTGGGAATGCGCCACCCGCAGCGCCAAGGCGTTGGCCGCCACCTACAGCGTGCAGGGCTGGCGGCAAACCAATGGCGCCCTGTGGCGCCACAACAGCCTGGTGCGGGTGATCGACCCGGTACTGGGTTTTGACCAGGACATGCTGATCTCCAAGGTCACCTGGTCGCTGTCCGAACGCGGTGCCATCAGCACCCTGAGCGTGGCGCCGCCCCATAGCTTCGACGCCAGCCCGGCACTGCCCGCGGCCCGCTGAACCCCTCACAAGGAAACCCCCATGAGCCTACTGACACGCCTGTTGGCGCGCGGCACCGTGGTGCTCGCCAACTCGGCGAGCAAACTGCAATCGCTGCAAATGCGCCTCACCGCTGGCGAAGTGAACGATGACATGGAGCACTTTGAGCCCTACGGTTTTACCAGCCACCCGCTGGCCGGGGCCGAAGGCATCGCCACCTTTCTGGGCGGCGACCGCTCCCACGCGGTGGTGCTGGTGGTGGCTGACCGCCGCTACCGCCTCAAGGCCCTGGCGCCGGGCGAAGTGGCGATCTACACCGACGAAGGCGACAAGGTCCACTTCAAGCGCGGGCGCATCATCGATATCGATACCCACACCTTGAACATCCGCGCGGCCACGGCGGTAAACATCGACACGCCGACCCTGACCCAGAGCGGCAAGATCGTCTCCCAAGGCGACCAGATCGCCGGTGGTATCAGCCAAATCAAGCACGTTCACCTCAATGTACAACCGGGCAGGGGCCAGACCAGTGCCCCGGCGGGGGACGCGTGATGGTGCTGCTCAACGACCTCCACAGCGCCTTGACCCGCGCCGTGCTTATCAGCCTGTTCACTTGGCGCCGCGCGGCGGCTGACGATGCCCTCGATGACGAGGAGCGTTTCGGCTGGTGGGGCGACAGTTTTCCCACGGTGGCCGATGACCGCATCGGCTCGCGGCTGTGGTTGCTGCGCCGGGTCAAGTTGACCCGCCAGACCCAGGGCGACGCCGAGTTCTATGCCCGGCAAGCCTTGCAATGGCTGATCGACGACGGCCACGTGAGCGCCATCGACATCCGCACCGAACGCCTCGACGCTCAGCGCCTGAACCTGCGCACGGTGCTGACCCTGGCCAGCGGCGAGCGTCTGGACATCAACCCTAATGACAGTTGGCAGGTGACCTATGCCGTTTGAAACCCCTTCGCTGCCGGTGCTGATTAAACGCACCCAAAGCGACCTGGCCAGCGATGCGCTGCGCCAGTCCGATGCCCAGGTGCTGGCCCGCACCCTGAGCGCCGCCGCCTATGGCCTCTATGGCTACCTGGACTGGATCGCCGAGCAGATCCTCCCGGATAAGGCCGATGAATCGACCCTGGAGCGCATCGCCGCGTTACGCCTGAACCAACCGCGCAAACCCGCCCAGGCCGCCACCGGCACGGTGAGTTTCAGCGCGGCCACCGGCGCGGTGCTGGATGCCGACACCCTGCTGCAAGCCTTGGATGGCCGCGTGTACCGGGTAACCGCGCCGCGCACGGCGGTGGCGGGCAGCAACAGTGCCACCGTCATGGCCCTGGACGCCGGGGCCTTGGGCAACGCCGACGCCGGTTTGGTGCTGATGCCGGTGCAACCAATCCAGGGCATCGGCAATGCCTTCACCGTGCTGGCGCCGGGCCTGGCCGGGGGCATCGCCCAGGAAAGCCTGGAGTCGCTGCGTGCCCGGGTCATCCGTTCGTACCGCATCATCCCCCACGGCGGTTCGGCCCAGGACTATGAAACCTGGGCCTTGGAATGCCCCGGCATCACCCGCGCCTGGTGTCGCGGCGGCCTCCTGGGGCCGGGCACCGTTGCTGTTTTCGTGATGCGCGACGACGACCCGCAACCGATCCCGAGTGCACCGCAGTTGGCCCGGGTCCTGGCGCACATCGAGCCGTTGCGCCCGGTGACCGCTCAAGTGCAAGTCATGCCGCCGGTGCCGGTCGCAGTGGCTTATCGCCTGCGCCTGACCCCGGACACCAGCGCCGTGCGCGCGGCCGTCGAAGCGCAACTGCGTGACCTGCACAACCGCGAAGCGGGGTTGGGCGAACCCTTGCTGCTGAGCCACATCGCCGAAGCCATCAGCAGCGCCACCGGCGAGACCGATCACAAGCTGCTGGCGCCCCTGGCCGATGTACCCGCCGCCAGCTACCAACTGCTGACCTTTGGAGGTTGCACATGGTTGGAATAAGAACGGCCGGGCAATACCAGGAACAACTGCGCAGACTGCTCCCCAGCGGCCCGGCCTGGGACCCGGAACGGGTGCCGGAACTCCACCAGGTGCTGCAAGGCCTCGCCGAAGAACTGGCGCGCATCGACGCCCGCGCGGTGGACCTGCTCAACGAAATGGACCCGGCCGGGGTCACTGAACTGGTGCCGGACTGGGAGCGGGTGATGAACCTGCCCGACCCATGCCTGGGCCTCACGCCGCTGTTCGACGACCGCCGCCTCGCCGTGCGCCGCCGGCTCCTGGCAGTGGGCAACCAGAGCATCGCCTACTACCTGGACATCGCCCGTACCCAGGGCTACCCCAACGCCACCCTCACCGAACACCGCGCCCCGCGTTTCGGCCGCTCACGGTTTGGTAGCGCTCGCTTCGGCACCTGGCAAGCGCAATTCATGTGGACCCTCAACACCGGCGGGCGCCTGCTGCTGGGCCGCCGCTTCGGCGCCACCTACTGGGGCGAACGCTTCGGCGTTAACCCCAGCAGCGCCCTGGAATGCCTCATCCACCGCACCGCACCGGCTCACACCCTGGTGCACATCAACTATGAATAGGGAATAAAAATGGATTACCCCAAAAGCATCCCCAGCGTAGGGCTGGTCAATGGCAAATTCGTCGACGAAAACCCCGTGGCGGGAACGCCGGGGTCGCTGATCCCTTCCGCGTGGGGGAACTCGGTGACGCAGGAGATGTTGAACGTTATTACCGCAGGCGGATTGGTGCCGGCGGAGGCGGATTTGAATCAACTGGTCACGGCCATTCGCTCGATTGTCCAGGCGTCTGCCACCAACTATGCGGCTGACACCGGGACTGCCGGGGTTTACGTCGCAGCATTCACACCGGCGCTGACCACACTGACTGATGGGACGGTTGTGAGGGTCAAGATCAAGACTGCCAATACCGGTGCCAGCACGTTTAACCCAAACGGATTGGGCGCCAAGCCCATCGTCGGCGCGGCACACGCAGCGCTCCAGGGCGGGGAATTAGTCGCCAATGGCCATGCGTGGTTGCAGTACAACAGCTCGCTGAGCGGCGGGTCGTGGGTGATCCTTGCCAGCAGTGGGGGGGCGCAGCAGGTGGTCCGCGGGGTGTCTTCTGGTCAGGCGGTCAATCAATCCCAACTGGGCAGCCTGAGCGGGGTTAAACGGATCCTTAACGCCTCCACCACCCTGGCTGCGGCAGATGTCGGCGCCTTGATCTCTGTCGAGGGAGCGGCCGGATCGACCCAAACGTTGATGCCCATTGTCGGAGTACCGACCGGTGGCACTATCGTTTTTACCGCAAGCACCAGTTTCACTATTGTGCCAAGTGGGTCTGAAACGATCAGTGTTCCTGAAGCTGGAAACGTGTCAGCTATTCAGCTGGCGCAAGGGGACACGATAACTTTAACCAGGGATGCGACTCGTTGGTGGGCATCTTCGTACTCCAAGAAAGCGGATCTCACGCTCAGTATGTTTACAGGAGCAAACCAAAGCCTGGTAAACCCTGGATTCCAAAAAACACCAGGAGGTGATATCCGCCAATGGGGAACGGTATCTCTCAGCGCAGTAGGGGCCTTTAATCCTCAGGTAGTAGGGGGAGTGACGTGGTACTCACATTTTTATACGGTAACGTTGCCAAGAGCCTATCTATCTCAGCATTTTGAGACGGTTGTTTCTTTGGCGGGTCGTCCCTCATCTGCGCAAGGGCCGGAACCATTGGTATTCATAAAGTCAAACAAGCTCACTGCGGGACCACTCGAAAGCTTGACCTCCTTCAGCGTCAGCATCACTACTCCTATGACAGGGTGGGTACCCGTTATTCACTATCAAAGCACCGGAAAATAAGAGGGGATTTATTATGTTTTACTGCCCAAAAGATGGTGGTTTCTACGGATCGCTTGATGTTATTGAAGATGGAATTGAATTGACCGATGACGAGTATCTCAAATTGATAAGAGGTCAGTTGGGGTACGGATTCAAGGTAGAAGAAAGTGGCGCGGTGTCAGTGGTGGAGGTTCCTCCTGAGGCGGTTATCTAGAAATAACTAGAGCGGGCTCCATCTTTAGATGACTGAAAGAGATCAGGGAAATGCAACTAACTCTGCGAAAATTGCTAGAAATCCTCCCAAACGCCCGCTCCCAAGCGGGCGTTTTCATTTCTGCCCTTAACGCCGCCATGCCTCATCACCAAATCACCACACCCAAACGCATCGCTGCATTTCTCGCGCAGGTGGGCCATGAGTCTGGCCAATTGCAGTACCTGCGTGAGTTGGGCAGTGAGCACTACCTGAGCAAGTACGACACCGGTTCGTTGGCAAGGCGCCTGGGTAATACGCCTGAGGCCGATGGAGATGGGCAGTGTTACCGCGGCCGCGGCCTCTTGCAAATCACCGGGCGCGCCAATTATCGGCAATGCAGCCTCGCGTTGTTTGGCGATGAGCGGTTGCTCCAACAACCTCAATTGCTGGAGCAACCGCAGTGGGCTGCGGAGTCGGCGGGGTGGTTTTGGCAGCTTTATGGGCTCAATGAGCTGGCGGACCAGGATCAGTTCAACAGCATCACCCGGCGGATCAACGGCGGGTTGAATGGGCTGCAGGACCGTTTGCAGTTGTGGGCACGGGCGAGGGCGGTGTTATGCCAGCCTTCGGCCTGATGCCCAGGGGGTTCCAGGTGACGGGCGTCGTTGTGTTGCTGGCCGTGGTGGCGGGCAGTGCGGCGGCGGGTTCCTGGCAAATTCAGGCGTGGCGTTTTGGGCGGCAGTTGGCGGAGCAGGCCAGTCTGCACGCCCAGGCGCTGCAACAGCTATCCGTGGCGGCGGCGAGTGGGTTACGGGCCGCCCAGGATCAACGTCTGGCGCTGGAGCAGCAGCTTCAGGCCAGTGACCAACAGCACTATCAGGAGTTAAGCGATGCACAAGGCAATCAGACTCGCCTACGCGACCGTCTTGCCACTGCTGATCTGCGGCTGTCAGTCCTCCTCGACGGTGCGGGTTCAGCCGCTGGCGGTGCAGTGCCCGCCGCTACCGGCACCGGCGGCGTGGTTCATGGCGCCGCGCGCGCCCGACTTGACCCAGCGCATGCTCAGCGAATTATCGCCATCACCGACGCCGGCGATCAGGGACTGATTGCCCTGCGCGCCTGCCAGGCCTATGTGCGGGCGATTGGGCGCTAACATTTTGAGCGCCTGGGCGGCTTGTCAGGGCAGGCGGCTCGTGTAGGGTGGTGGTTTCGCCAACCTGACCGGGAGACAGTCATGGACGAAATTACTCAGCTTGCCGCTGAACTGGGGCGGCGTTTGCAGGTGCTCAATGCCCACGTCAGCACCGCCGAGTCCTGTACCGGGGGCGGGATTGCCGAAGCGATCACGCGCATTGCCGGCAGTTCGGCGTGGTTCGAGGCCGGTTACGTGACCTATTCCAATCGCCAGAAAACCCGCCAGTTGGACGTGCCCGCGCCTTTGTTCGACCAGGTTGGGGCGGTGAGCCGCGAGGTGGTCGAGGCCATGGTGCGTGGCGCCCAGGCTAAAAGCGGGGCGCATTTTGCCGTGGCGGTCAGTGGTGTGGCGGGGCCGGACGGTGGTTCACCGCATAAACCGGTGGGCACCGTTTGGCTGGCTTGGGGCGTAGGAGAGGCGGTAGTGAGCGAGGTGCGGCACTTCCCCGGCAACCGCGACGATGTCCGCCGACAAACGGTGAAGGCCGCGCTAGAGGGCTTGTTGCTGCATGCCGAGGCAGAAATCTCAAAACAGGGGTAGGCGATCTTCAAACGCTGTGGAATAATACTGTCTACTTATACAGGTGTTGGCCGTCAGGCCTTATTGATTACGTGAGGACTTTAATGGACGACAACAAGAAGAAAGCCTTGGCTGCGGCCCTGGGTCAGATCGAACGTCAATTCGGCAAGGGTGCCGTAATGCGTATGGGCGATCACGACCGTCAGGCGATCCCGGCCATTTCCACTGGCTCTCTGGGTCTGGACATCGCGCTCGGCATCGGCGGCCTGCCAAAGGGCCGTATCGTTGAAATCTACGGCCCGGAATCTTCGGGTAAAACCACCCTGACCCTGTCCGTAATCGCCCAGGCCCAGAAGATGGGCGCGACCTGCGCCTTCGTCGACGCCGAGCACGCCCTGGATCCGGAATACGCCGGCAAACTGGGCGTCAACGTCGACGACCTGCTGGTGTCCCAGCCGGACACCGGCGAGCAGGCACTGGAAATCACCGACATGCTGGTGCGCTCCAATGCCATCGACGTCATCGTCATCGACTCCGTGGCGGCCCTGGTGCCAAAAGCCGAGATCGAAGGCGAGATGGGTGACATGCACGTTGGCCTGCAGGCTCGCTTGATGTCCCAGGCGCTGCGCAAGATCACCGGCAACATCAAGAACGCCAACTGCCTGGTGATCTTCATTAACCAGATCCGCATGAAGATCGGCGTGATGTTCGGCAGCCCGGAAACCACCACCGGTGGTAACGCGCTGAAGTTCTACGCTTCGGTGCGCCTGGACATCCGCCGTACCGGCGCGGTGAAGGAAGGTGATGAAGTTGTCGGCAGCGAAACCCGTGTCAAGGTCGTGAAGAACAAGGTGGCACCGCCGTTCCGCCAGGCTGAATTCCAGATTCTCTACGGCAAGGGTATCTACCTGAACGGCGAGATGATCGACCTGGGCGTGTTGCACGGCTTTGTCGAAAAATCCGGGGCCTGGTATGCCTATAACGGCACCAAGATCGGTCAGGGCAAGGCCAACTCGGCCAAGTTCCTGCAGGAGAACCCAGAGATTGCGGCCACACTTGAAAAACAGATCCGCGACAAGCTGCTGACCCCGACTGCAGACACCAAGGCTTCGCCGGTCAAGGAAGCTGTTGATGATCTGGCTGACGCCGATATCTGATTGATCCCATGACAGCCGTACTCGATACACCCGTCGCCGTACGGCGAACCGCAATGGACCTGCTCGCGCGACGCGAGCATGGTCGAGTCGAGCTGACGCGCAAGTTGCGTCAGCGCGGCGCCCCTCCTGAAATGATCGATGTCGCACTCGACCGCTTGACGCAAGAGGGCTTGCTGTCCGAATCGCGCTACCTCGAAAGCTTTGTCTCCTACCGTGCCCGCTCCGGATACGGCCCTCTGCGTATTCGTGAAGAGTTGAGCCAACGTGGCCTGCAACGAACCGATATCGAACTCGCCTTACGCGAAAGCGGTATCGATTGGCAGGCACAGTTGGAAGACACCTGGCGCCGGAAATTCGCCGGGCACTTGCCGATCGATGTCCGCGAGCGTGCCAAGCAAGGGCGGTTCCTGAGCTATCGGGGTTTTTCGATGGAGATGATCGGCCGCTTGTTCAGCGGCCGTGGCCTGGATGACTGAGCCGGTCAGGTGAGCTTGATCGGTTCACGGTTGCGCTGTGAAGCCTGTGGGGCGGCCTCGGTCCAGTTTTCCGGCAGGTTGATAAAGTCCACCAACTCGCGCAAGCGCCCGTGATTACGGGCGGTGAAGGTGAACGACAGTCGCGTCAGGTGGCTGAACTGCGCCTCATCCTGTTCTTCACCGGCGTAGCTGTGTTGATGAAAGCAATCGCTCAAACACAGGTCGGCAAAAGCTTGCTGGATGTGCTCCAGTGCCTGCTCGTTCAACGGGTGATTCATGCGGATGATGAACTGATGCTTCAGCCAGCGGCTGGAGTGGAAGTTACCGTAGAACTGCTGAATCTCCTGCACCGCCTCCTCGACGTTGTAGACCAGGCGCATCAGCTTCATGTCGCTGGGCAGGATGTAGTGGTTGGCCTCCAGTTCGTTGCGGATGAAATCCAGGGCACTTTCCCAGAAGCGCCCGCCCGGTGTGTCCAGCAGCACCACGGGAACCAGGGGGCTTTTGCCAGTCTGGATCAAGGTCAATACCTCCAATGCTTCATCCAGCGTGCCGAAGCCGCCCGGGCAGAGCACCAGTGCATCGGCTTCCTTGACGAAAAACAGCTTGCGGGTGAAGAAAAAATGGAACGGCAGCAGGTTGCCGGTGCCATCGACCGTGGGGTTGGCGTGCTGCTCGAAGGGCAGGGTGATGTTGAACCCCAGGCTGTGCTCCAAGCCTGCGCCCTCATGGGCTGCAGACATAATGCCGCCCCCGGCGCCGGTGATGACCATTAGGTCTGACCTCGCCAGCGCGGCGCCCAGCTCCCGGGCCATGGCGTAAAGCGGGTGCTCGGTGGCGGTTCGCGCAGAGCCGAACACAGTGACCTTGCGCCGCCCCTTGAACTGCTCCAGCACACGGAAGGCCTGTTCCAGTTCACGCAACGCCTGCAGGGTGATCTTGGCGTTCCAGCGGCTATGGTCTTGCTTGGCCATATGCAGGACGGTGAGGATCATGTCGCGATAAATCGCGATATTCGCGCTGTTGGGGGAAATCAGTTTGAGTTGTTCTTCGACCTGCTGGGCGAGCTCGCCCCCGTTGCCCTGAAGATCTCGGCTGAGGAGGTCATTCGATTGGTAAGGCATTCAACGTCTCCTTCTGCACAACGCCTGGTTTTGCCGATTCGATCATGGCCTCCGCTGGTCGTGCCTGGCAACCGCTCAATCGCAAGCCGTGGGCGCGGATCACCGCTGGTCAGAAGTGCCGGCATGCGGTGATGGCTCTGATTTACTCAACACAGGCATCACGACGCTGTTTGGCGTGGGCAAGCGCAGGGAGGCGAAACATGACCAGAATCATTCTGGAAATCGATACCGAGTTGTATCAGCTGTTGCAGGCGGCGGCGCGGGCCAATCATCGTAGCGTTGAGGATGAATGCCGGCGGCGCCTGGAGGGCCCCCGGCAGCACTCGCAGTATCTGCAAGCGCTGGTGGCGGAGCTGCGCGCCGATGATTTGCAGCGGCGCGCAATGGAGCAGTGATTACTTTTTCTTTTTGGCCGGTTGCAGGCAATCGGCTTCCTGGAAGCGTTCCGACGCAACCGGGCGGTTGGTCTTGACCTCCGTGAACTCGTAGCGCATCACCGCGCCCTTGGCCATCAGCTTGCGAAAGCCCGGGTTGTTGCACACGGTGGAGCCCAGTTGGAAATACACGGCCTTGGGGTCTGCGCGCATTTTTTCGGCGTGGCTGCTTTGCACGCTCAGGTGGTTTATCAGCTCCTTGCCTTCCACGGTGTAGCCCTGATCGAGGATGTCTTCGTTGATGGCCCGGGGCGTGCCGACGCTGCTTTGGGCGGCGACGCTTTGCAGCATTTTGCTCAGTTCGAGTTCTTTGAGTGAGGCGGCTTGCACGCCGAAGGATGACGCCAGCAGAACGGCAGCGGTAGGAACGATAAGGCGCAGCATGAAACTCTCCTGGTTCAGTGACTGGTGCTTCGACCAGCCACGTGACTGTGCGTTCAGTGGCGGCGAATTATAGGGGAGGCGGTGTGGACGGTACAGGTTTGCGCGTGTTGCTCTGGTAAACTGCGGTTACTTTTTTTGCCCGCCTGAGTGTTATTTGTGCCGATTCTCATTCCCCGCCGGAGTTGCCTGTGACCCTGCGCGCTGCTTCGCCCTTTGCCGTCAATGCCGTTGCGTGCCTGCGTGACGAGCGCGAGGAAGAGAGCACCAAGCCTTATCTGGCCCGCGGTTCCCGCGCGCCGCGCTGCCATGATTGCAGGGTGATCGAGAGCCATTGCCTGTGCGCCTGGCGCCCCCAGGTCCAGGCCCGCTCGGCGGTGTGCTTGATAATGACGGCCAAGGAAGTGTTCAAGCCGAGCAATACCGGGTGGTTGATCGCGGATGTGGTGCAAGACAACTTTGCCTTTATCTGGTCGCGTACCGAAACCAACCCCCAGTTGCTGGCGCTATTGGCCGACCCGCAGTGGCAACCGTACCTGGTGTTTCCCGGTGAGTATGTCGAGCCTGAGCGGGTCACTCATGAGGTTCAGGTCGATAGCCGCAAGCGGCCGCTGTTTATTCTGTTGGACGCAACCTGGACCGAGGCCCGCAAGATTTTCCGCAAGAGCCCGTATTTCGACGGCTTGCCGATCCTCAGCCTGCTGCCGGAAAAACTGTCGCGCTACCGCTTGCGCCGCTCCACCCGCAGTGAGCACCTGTGTACAGCCGAAGTGGCGGCTTTGTGCCTGGAACTGGCGGGCGATGGCCCCGCGTCCTCGGCGTTGGGCGCCTATTTTGACGTGTTCAGCCAGCATTACTTGGATGCCAAGCATCAATTACCCCTAGACGAGACCACTGCCGCCCACGCTGAACTGGCGCCCTTTGTCCCGCAAGGTGCTATTACCATGCAGGCACGTAGTGGCACTGCGGCTTGACCCCATAGGCTGCGCTGGGCATGCTTGGCGCCGTTTAGGGCGCCCGCCCCGTTTGGCGGGCCTTTGGTTTGAGTTCGCCCTTCGGTGATGGCCAGCAGGTTGTCACCTTATGTTGTTTTGGCGAGGACCGAATCCATCGGTTCTCCCATAAAAAACAGGATCATTTGACTGATGGCCACATACGAAATCCTGATTGCCGATGACCACCCCCTCTTCCGTAGCGCACTGCACCAAGCGGTCACCTTGGGCCTTGGCCCCGAGGTCCGGTTAGTGGAAGTGGCGAGTATTGCCGAACTGGAAACCCGTCTGACCGAGAAGGCCGACTGGGACCTGGTGCTGCTGGACCTGAATATGCCAGGGGCCTACGGTTTTTCCGGGTTGGTGCTGTTGCGTGGCCAGTATCCGCAAATTCCGGTGGTGATGGTCTCGGCGCAGGAAGAAGCGTCGATCATGGTCAAGTCCCGGGAGTTCGGCGCCAGTGGCTTCATTCCCAAATCCAGTTCCATGGAAGCGATCCAGCAGGCCGTGCGCACGGTGCTGGACGGTGATGTGTCGTGGCCGCCCCAAGCGTTCGAGGATGTGGCCGTTTCCGATGAAGCCAAAGCCGCCAGTGCCGGGTTGGCCAGCCTGACGCCGCAGCAGTTCCGCGTGCTGACCATGGTCTGCGAAGGCTTGTTGAACAAACAGATCGCCTATGAGTTGAGCGTGTCGGAGGCCACCATCAAGGCCCACGTTACGGCGATTTTCCGCAAGCTGGGCGTGCGCACCCGCACCCAGGCGGCACTGTTGCTGCAACAGCTTGAGTCAATTTCCAGCCAGTAAGGCGTTGTGCCTTCACGCTTTTTTGACTTCCGTTGAACTAGTTTTCCCTTCCTTTTTTCAGTTGCCTACTTCTATGTCGCCTTTCAAAGGTCAAACCGGTCTTAAACGCATTCTCAACGCTGGCGGCTATTCCCTTGATGGGTTGCGCGCCGCTTTTGTCGGCGAAGCCGCCTTTCGCCAGTTGGTTTTGCTCAACGTGATCCTGATTCCCGTGAGTTTCCTGTTCCACGTCAGCCGCGTCGAGCGTGCCTTGCTGATCGCCGTGTGCCTGCTGGCGCTGATCGTCGAGTTGCTCAACTCGGCCGTGGAAGCGGCCATCGACCGCATCTCTCTGGACCTGCACCCCTTGTCGAAAAACGCCAAGGACATGGGCAGCGCCGCGCAATTCGTGGCGTTGAGCATGATTGCCGTGGTGTGGGCGGTGATTCTGCTCTGACCTCGCTCAGGGGATGCTGGGCAGCACGATTTCGTCGCTGCGCTGCACCCCGGCGGTGAAGGCGCGGCACAGTTCCAGGAATTCGCGCATGGCCGACGTCTGGTACTTCTGTTTATGCCAGATGAAGTAGAACTGCCGCGCCAGGTCCAGGTCCGGGGTTTCCACCGGTACCAGGCTGCCGCGGCGGAACGCATCGCGCAGGGCCAGGCGGGAAATGCAGCCGATGCCCAGGCCCGACTCCACCGCACGCTTGATCGCTTCGGTGTGTTCCAGTTCCAGGCGGATGTTCAGCGAGTTGCGGTGATGGCGCATGGCCTGGTCGAAGGTCAGGCGCGTGCCCGAACCCTGTTCCCGCAAGATCCACGCCTCATGGGTCAACTGCTCCATGCTCGCCTGGCCCTGGGCGGCGAGGGGGTGCTGAGGCGCGCAGAACACTACCAATTCATCCTCGACCCAGCTCTGCACTTCGATATCCGGGTGGCTACAGTCGCCCTCGATTAGACCCAGATCAATTTCATAGTGGGCAACTTGCTGCACGATATGGGCAGTGTTCTGTACATGGAGTTTCACCTGGCTCTCGGGATGGCGCTGCATGAAGCTGCCGATCAGCAGGGTGGCCAGGTAGTTGCCGATGGTTAGCGTGGCGCCGACCGCCAGTGAGCCGAAACCGGACTTGCCGTTGAGCAGGTCTTCGATTTCCTTGGCCTGGTCGAGCAGGGCCACGGCTTGGGGCAGCAGTTGTTTGCCCAGGGCGTTGAGGCTCAGGCGTTTGCCGGCGCGGTCGAACAACTGGCAGCTGGATTGGCGTTCCAGTTCGGTGATCGAAGTGCTGGCCGCCGATTGCGACAGGGCGAGCAGGCCGGCAGCACGGGACACGCTCTCTTGCTGAGCGACGGCGACGAATACTTGAAGTTGACGGAGAGTAAATCGCATATCGATATAACCGATAACCCTTATCTTAATAATCCATTTAACAGATATTGTCACCGCCATTAGAATGCGATGCAATTGCGCACCCTGTCGGCGCAGGCAAAATCTCCAGGAGTCCCACGTACATGAGCAACATGAACCACGAGCGTGTCCTCAGTGTTCACCACTGGAACGACACTCTGTTCAGCTTCAAGTGCACCCGCGATCCGGGCCTGCGCTTCGAGAACGGTCAGTTCGTGATGATCGGCCTGCAACAGCCCAACGGCCGCCCGCTTATGCGCGCTTACTCGATTGCCAGCCCCAATTGGGAAGAGCATCTGGAATTCTTCAGCATCAAGGTGCCCGATGGCCCGCTGACGTCCCAGTTGCAGCACCTCAAGGAAGGCGACGAGATCATCATCAGCAAAAAGCCGACAGGCACGCTGGTGCTCGACGACTTGAAACCGGGCAAGCATTTGTACCTGCTCAGCACCGGCACCGGTCTGGCGCCGTTCATGAGCGTGATCCAGGACCCGGAAACCTACGAGCGTTTCGAGAAAGTGATCCTGTGCCACGGTGTGCGCTACGTCAATGAAGTCGCCTACCGCGAATTCATCACCGAGCACCTGCCGCAGAACGAGTTCTTCGGCGAAGCGCTGCGCGAAAAACTCATCTACTACCCCACCGTGACCCGCGAGCCGTTCGAGAACGAGGGGCGCCTGACCGACTTGATGCGCAGCGGCAAGCTGTTCAGCGATATCGGCCTGCCGCCGATCAACCCGCAGGACGACCGCGCCATGCTGTGCGGCAGCCCGAGCATGCTCGACGAAACCAGCGAAGTGCTCAACAGCTTCGGCCTGAAAGTCTCGCCGCGCATGCGCGAGCCCGGTGATTACCTGATCGAGCGTGCATTCGTCGAGAAGTAAGCCTGTTTAAAGCGGCTCCTGTGTGGGAGCGGGCTTGCCCGCTCCCACAGTCGTTTCTGGGGTTCAGGCGTGTGCGGGGATGACTTCCAGCACGCGGATCAACCCTGGTTGCGGGTAGTGCCAGCGCACATCCACGTCCCAGAACTGCGCCCCGTACTCGCGTTCCGGCGCCGGTGCCTGGTAGGCCGGGCGGGGGTCCTGGGCCAGACATTGCTCGATCAGTTCCACCAACGGCTCTGCAAGGCGCTGAGCGTGGCTGTGAGCCTGTTGCAGGGCCGAATCCTGCCACTGCACCGGGATCAATGCCGGCGCGGCGCTGGCGATGGTGTTGCTGGCAGCGGCGATGATGTCGGCGTAAGGCACGTAGGGCTTGATGTCCAGGACCGGCGTGCCGTCCAGCAGGTCGATACCGGATATCCACAGGCGCCCCGCCTCCACCTTGTCCAGCTTCACCACCGATTGGCCGATGCCGTTCGGGCGATGGGTGGCGCGCGTGGCAAACACCCCCATGGATTTGTTGCCACCCAGGCGCGGCGGGCGCACCTTGAGCCGTGGCTTGTCTTCCAGGGCTTGATGGAACAGGAACAGCAGCCACACATGGCTCACCTGTTCCAGCCCCTGCACCGCTTCGCCCTGATCGAAAGGCGCCACCAATTCCAAGACGCCCCGTGCCGCCGGTGCCAGTTGCGGTTGGCGGGGGATGGCGAATTTCTCCTTGAAGCAGGAGCGCACGAAGCCGATGGGGGAAACGCTGTAGGTCATGGTCTGGATCGAGGCGCAAGAGGGGCGGGCATGATAACCCGGGTAGGCGCCGGGGTGGCCGTTGGGGCGCTATCGCGAGCGGGTTCGCTCCCACCTCAGCGCAATCGCTTCCCTGTGGGGTTTGCCCGCGATAGCCGCGCGCTATCTCAGAGGCTAAACCCGCCATCCAAAGGAATGATGTTGCCGGTCATGTAGGCCCCGGCCGTACTCGCCAGGCTGATGGCGAGAGCGGCCATTTCCTCTTCTCGGCCCCAGCGTTTCATCGGGATCAGCGCGGTGTCTTCGGCCAGGGCCTGTTCATCGTTGCCGATGTGCTGGGTCATTTTGCTGGGGAAGCGCCCGGGGGCGATCACGTTGATGTTGATGTGCTGGCTCACCAGCTCCCGAGCGAGGAGGCGCGACAGTTGGTGCAGCGCGGCTTTGCTCGGGCCGTAGGCGTAGGCCTGTTCGCCGAAGGAGGAAATACCGGCCGCCGAGCCGATATTGATGACCCGTGCTGGGTTCGCCGCGCAGCCGGCCTTGCGCAACAGTGGTAGCAATTGCTGGATGCAGGTGAACACGGACGTCACGTTCAGTTGCATGACCTTTTCCCAGCCCTTGGCCGGGTAGCTTTCCAGGGGCGCGCCCCACGTGGTGCCAGCGTTGTTGACCAGAATGTCGAGTTGGCCGATGCGCTCGCCCAGGGTGGCGGCCAGTTGCTGCACGCCTTCCTCCGTGGCCAGATTGGCGGCGATGCCATGGCACGTACCGTGGGCGCTCAACTCAAGCGCGGTTTGTGCGCAGGCCTGGGCATCGCGGGCGCAGACATAGACGGTGGCGCCGGCTTCGACGAAGGCCTTGGCGATCATTTTGCCGATACCACGGGTGCCGCCGGTCACCAGGGCGGTGCGGCCTTGCAGGGAGAAGTAAGGGTGCATGGCGAATCCTGAGGGCTGAGGGGATGTCGCTACCCTAGCGGTCAGTGGCGCGCAGCGGAGCCATCATTGCTGGTGAGAATGGGCGGGCATGCCTGTGGGGCGGCCGTGGGTGGCCGCCCCACAGGGCAAGGGTCAGGGGCGGACGCGCAGGGTCAGGCCCTTGAGGAAGTTGCGCAGCAACTGGTCGCCACAGGTGCGGTAGTTGGTGTGGCCGAACTTGCGGAACAGCGCGCTCAGCTCGGGCTTGGACACCGGGAACTCCGAGGCCTTGAGGATCGCGTGCATGTCGTCTTCCTTGAGCTCGAAGGCCACACGCAGTTTTTTCAGGATGATGTTGTTGGTGACCGGCAGTTCGATGGGCAGCGGCGGGCGGCTCTCGTCCTTGCCGCGCTTGAAGATCACCAGGCCATCGAGGAAGTGGGCCATGACCTCGTCGGGGCAGAAGACGAAGCCTTCTTCCTCGTCTTTCTTGAGGTAGGTCACCAGGTCTTCCTTGCTGACGTCCATGCCGCCGAGCTTGATGAGTTCGACAACCTTGTTGTCGCTGATGTCGAGCATGTAGCGCACGCTGCGCAGTACGTCGTTATGAATCATGTGGGCAGTCCTGATCGATCGGTCGTGAGCGCCGCGTCTGGGCGCGGCGTCGAGATGTAGGGTGTTGCGCGAAGTCGTTAGAACTTCTCTTTGGCGGACAGGTAGCGCCATTGGCCCACCGGCACCTTGCCGATGGACACGCCGCCGATACGGATGCGGCGCATGGCGATGACCTTCAGGCCGACAGCCTGGCACAGCAGGGCGATGATTCCCGGTTGCGGGTTCTTCATGGCAAAGCGCAGGCGATTCTCGTTCTGCCAACTGGCCTTGACTGCCGGCAGCTCCTTGCCTTTATAGGTGAGGCCGTGGTTCAGGCGATTGAGGCCATGGGCCGCCATGTCGCCTTCGACCTCGACCACGTACTCCTGCTCGATCTTGCTGGCGTCGGCAGTGAGTTTGCGCAGGATTTTCCAGTCCTGGGTGAACACCAACAGGCCGCTGGCGTTGGCTTGCAGGTCGGCGCTGGCGTTCAGACGCAGGAAGTGGCCCTTGAGCGGGCGCTTGCCGTAGCGGTGTTCTTCGCTCAGGGTTTCGGCGCCCAGGCTCTGCATCGCGGTTTCGGCGTCCACGCCCGCCGGGGCATGGAGCAGCAGGGTGACCGGCTCTGGCGCGGTGGCCTTGGCGTCCTTGTCCAGCTCGACTTTTTGCGTGTCGACCTTGAACTGCGGCTCGTCGATCACTTCGCCGTCCACGGTGACCCAGCCGCCCTCGATGAACAGCTCAGCCTCCCGACGGGAACAGCCGACGAGTTCGATGAGGCGTTTGGAGAGACGTATCGGGTCAGTCATGACAGGGCCGTAGTAAAAAAGGGGTGGGCATTGTACCTGCCTGGCGCCGGTTAATCGCGGGTCCATTTGCAGGGGCCGGTTTTTTGCGCCGGTTCAGCCGCGTCGGGACGCAGCCTGGGCCGGGCGCAAGCGCATGTGTAGCAGCGGGTAGGGCTGGCCCATGCCATCGTGCTCTGAGCGACCGACGGCTTCAAAACCTTGCTTGAGGTAGAAACCCAGGGCTTGCGGGTTCTGTTCGTTGACGTCCAGTTGATCGGCATTGAGGTGCTCGATGGCATAGCGCAGCAACTGCTTGCCCAGGCCCTGGCCACGCTGGGCTGGGTCGATGAAGAGCATTTCGATCTTGCCCGCCGCGATGCCGGCGAACCCGGTGATGTGCTGGCGTGCGTCCTTGGTGCAGATCAGCATCACCGCATCCAGGTAGCGGGTGCGCACCAGGTCCTTGAGCAGGCTGATGTAGCTCTCGGGCAGGAAGTTGTGGGTGGCGCGTACCGAGGCTTCCCACACCTGGGTCAACTCGTCGTAGTCGCTCTGTTTGGGGGTGTGGATGGCCGAGTGCTTGAGCATGCCGGCGGTTCCTTGTGCGGTGGTGGCGATGCCCAGAACGATAGCCGTAAAAAAGCCCCGCATCTTGTCACAGAGCAGGGCTTTTTCAGCTTCAGGCCTTAGATCTGTTCGGCCCAGAGGTCGTATTCGTCGGCGTCGGTGACTTTGCACCAGACCTTGTCGCCAGGCTTGAGGTTGCTGCCGTTGTCGATGAACACGTTGCCGTCGATTTCCGGGGCGTCGAAGAAGCAGCGGCCGACGGCGCCCTGTTCGTCAACTTCGTCCACCAGCACTTCGATCTCGCGGCCGATGCGCTGTTGCAGGCGCGCCGAGCTGATGGCCTGTTGATGGGCCATGAAGCGGTCCCAGCGATCCTGCTTGACGTCATCGGGCACGATGGCCGCGTCCAGGAGGTTGGCCGGGGCGCCTTCGACCGGCGAATACTGGAAGCAACCGACGCGGTCGAGCTGGGCTTCGGTCAGCCAGTCGAGCAGGTACTGGAAGTCTTCTTCGGTTTCGCCGGGGAAACCGACGATGAAGGTGGAGCGGATGATGAGATCCGGGCAGATCACGCGCCAGTTCTTGATCCGCGCCAGGGTCTTGTCTTCAAAGGCTGGGCGTTTCATGGCCTTGAGCACTTTGGGGCTGGCGTGCTGGAACGGGATGTCCAGGTACGGCAGGATCTTGCCGGCGGCCATCAGGGGGATCAGTTCGTCCACGTGAGGGTAGGGGTAGACGTAGTGCAGGCGCACCCACACGCCGAGGCTGCTCAGGGCTTCGCACAGTTCGGTCATGCGGGTTTTCACCGGCGCGCCGTTCCAGAACCCGGTGCGGTACTTGACGTCCACGCCGTAGGCGCTGGTGTCCTGGGAAATCACCAGCAGTTCCTTGACCCCGGCCTTGACCAGGCGCTGGGCCTCGTCCAGCACGTCGCCCACCGGGCGGCTGACCAGTTTGCCGCGCATCGAGGGGATGATGCAGAAGCTGCAACTGTGGTTGCAGCCTTCGGAAATCTTCAGGTAGGCGTAGTGGCGCGGCGTTAGCTTGATGCCTTGCGGCGGCACCAGGTCGATCAGCGGGTTGTGGTCCTGGCGTGGTGGCACGGCGTCGTGCACCGCGTTGACCACTTGCTCGTACTGCTGCGGGCCGGTCACCGCGAGCACGCTGGGGTGCACGTTGCGGATATTGCCTTCTTCGACACCCATGCAACCGGTGACGATGACCTTGCCGTTTTCCTTGATGGCTTCACCGATCACTTCCAACGACTCGGCCTTGGCCGAATCGATGAAACCGCAGGTGTTGACGACTACCACGTCGGCGTCCTGGTAGGTGGACACGACGTCATAGCCCTCCATTCGCAACTGCGTGAGGATGCGCTCGGAGTCGACCAAGGCTTTTGGGCAACCCAAAGAGACGAAGCCAACCTTGGGATTGGCCGGCGCGGGGGTGGTGGACATGTCTAACCTCGGTATGGAATGACACAACCGGTCGGGCACGACGAGGTTGCGGGTGGGCGCTTGGCTGCGCCTCTGGTCAAAAAGTGCGCAATTCTAGCGATGGGAAACGCACTTGACCAGCTTTATGCAGGGAAAAACGACGAGTGCTGCGCTATGCTTCGCGCCGTCAAGACCGAGCGGATCCCGTAGGTCAATTGAGAATCTGTTACAACGCGTAAAACGCCCATGCTGCACGACAGGTCGCGCGGGTTTTTCAAGTGTAGGCGCGCTTTCCAATTAAGCCCCGGTGCGGTGGCAGGAGTGGTTGATGGGTCAGGCAAGTAGTCAGGTGGCGGATGCCGGGCATTCGCCCGCCAAGCCGTTGAGCATGCTGGTGGCGGCGGTCGGGGTGGTTTACGGCGATATCGGCACCAGCCCGTTGTACACCCTCAAAGAGGTGTTTTCCGGCGGGTACGGAGTACCGGTCAATCACGATGGGGTGCTGGGCATCCTGGCGCTGATTTTCTGGTCGCTGATCTGGGTAGTTTCGATCAAGTACATGCTGTTTGTGTTGCGCGCCGACAACCAGGGCGAGGGCGGCATCATGGCCCTGACCGCCCTGGCACGGCGGGCGGCGGCGGATCACCCGCGCCTGCGCACCCTGCTGGTGGTGTGCGGCTTGATCGGCGCTGCGCTGTTCTATGGCGACAGCATGATTACCCCGGCGATTTCCGTGCTTTCGGCCATTGAAGGGCTGGGCCTGGCCTTCGACGGCATCGACCATTGGGTGGTGCCGCTGTCGCTGGTGGTGCTGGTGGCGTTGTTCCTGATCCAGAGCCATGGCACGGCGCGCATCGGCATCCTGTTCGGCCCGGTGATGGTGACTTGGTTCCTGGTGCTGGGGGCGCTGGGCGTCTGGGGCATCGTCCATCAACCGGAAGTGCTCAAGGCGATGAACCCGGTGTGGGCTGTGCGCTTCTTTATGGTGCACCCGGGCATGGGCGTGGCGATCCTCGGCGCGGTGGTGCTGGCGCTGACCGGCGCTGAGGCGCTGTACGCCGACATGGGCCACTTCGGCCGCAAGCCGATTGCCCGTGCCTGGTTCATCCTGGTGCTGCCGGCGTTGGTGCTGAACTACTTCGGCCAGGGCGCGATGCTGCTGGCGGACCCGGAAGCGGCGCGCAACCCCTTCTACCTGCTGGCGCCGAGCTGGGCGCTGATCCCGCTGGTGGCGCTCTCGACCCTGGCCACGGTGATCGCCTCCCAAGCGGTGATTTCCGGGGCGTTCTCCCTGACCCGTCAAGCGATCCAACTCGGCTACATCCCGCGCATGCACATCCAGCACACCTCTAGCGATGAGCAGGGGCAAATCTACATCGGCGCCGTCAACTGGGCGCTGATGGTCGGGGTGATCCTGCTGGTGCTGGGCTTCGAGTCGTCCGGCGCCCTGGCCTCGGCTTATGGCGTGGCGGTGACCGGCACCATGCTGATGACCACCATCCTGGTGTCGGCAGTGATGCTGCTGTTGTGGAAATGGCCACCGATCCTCGCGGTGCCGGTGTTACTGGGGTTCCTGCTGGTCGATGGCCTGTTCTTCGCTGCCAACGTGCCGAAAATCATTCAGGGCGGCGCCTTCCCGGTGCTGGCGGGCATCGTTTTGTTCGTGTTGATGACCACCTGGAAGCGTGGCAAGCAACTGCTGGTCGATCGCCTGGACGAAAGCGGGTTGCCGCTGCCGATCTTTATCAGCAGCATCCGCGTGCAGCCACCGCATCGGGTTCAGGGTACAGCGGTGTTTCTCACCGCCCGTCCGGACGCTGTGCCCCATGCCTTGCTGCATAACCTGCTGCACAACCAGGTGCTGCACGAACAGGTGGTGCTGCTGACGGTGGTCTATGAAGACATCCCCCGCGTACCGGCGTCGCGGCGCTTCGAAGTGGTGGCCCATGGCGAAGGCTTCTTCCGGGTCATTCTGCACTTTGGCTTCACCGACGAACCCGACGTACCCCAGGCCCTGAAGCTCTGCCACCTGCAAGACCTGGACTTCAGCCCCATGCGCACCACCTACTTCCTGAGCCGCGAAACGGTGATCGCCTCTAAGCTCGAAGGCATGGCCCGCTGGCGCGAAGCCTTGTTCGCCTTCATGTTGAAAAACGCCAACGGCAACCTGCGTTTCTTCAACCTGCCGGTAAACCGGGTGATCGAACTGGGCACCCAAGTCGAGATGTAAGCCCGCGCCACCAAAAAGCCCCCGTTGCCTTGCGGCAGCGGGGGCTTTTTTTGTGTGGGCTCAGCTTATTGTTCGGCGACTTTGCTGTCGTTCTGGCGTTTGTTGATGAGGTCCACCAAACGCTTGGCCAGGGCCGGGTAGTTTTCGTCGAAGTGATGGCCACCGGGCAGTTTCACCACTTCGCCGACGACGCTCTTGTCGGTGCAGCCGCTTTCGTCGGCCTCTTCGCCGCCGTAGATGCACACCACTTTGGCGGCGGGCAGCTTGGCCATTTCCGGGCCGGTGGCGGCTTCTTTGCCGGCGTTGCCGAGCCAGCCTTCGACTTCGATTTCAAAGCTGCCGGTGCGGGCGAAGGCCAGCAGGATAATGGCATCGACCCGTTGCTGCTCGGCCTCGGGCAAGCGGTTGTAGATGGCCGGCAGCACATCGGCACCGAAGGAGTAACCGGTGAGGACGAAGCGCTTGGTGCCCCATTTTTGCCGGTAGTGCTGCATCAGTTCGCTCAGGTCGGTGGCGCTTTGCTCGGGGCTCTTGTGCTGCCAGTAGTAGCGCAGGGTGTCGATGCCCACGACCGGGTAGCCGATCTTGGCCATTTCCCCGGCCACGTCCTTGTCCAGGTCGCGCCAGCCGCCGTCGCCGGAGAGGAATAGGGTCACGGTGTCGTTGTTCGCCTGGGCCGGGACTTCCACCACGGGGATGTTCAGGCCGCCATTGCCCTTGTCGGCGCCGATCAGGATTTTGCGCAGCTCGTTGTTCAGCACTTGGGTCAGGTTGATGTCGTAGTCGCTGATGCTGGTTTGCGCATTGGGCTGGTCGCGCACGAAGCCTGCGCTGGTGTCATCGGGGTTGTCGTTCCACGCCGCCAGCCAATGGCCGTGAGCTGCTTTCCTGGGCAGCAGGTGGGTGCAGCCGGGTTTTTCCAGGGCCAGGTCCACCGAGACAGCCTGGGCCTTGTCGTCTTTCTGTTCCGCCAGCCAACGCCAGGCCAGCACCGCGCCCGGGCCGATGCCGCTGACCAGGGTCGCCGGGCCGTGCAACTGGCGTAGCGCCGATTGCAGGGCGCGGCCCTGGTGGATGCAGTCGCTGGGCAGGATCACCTGGACGATCTGTGCACTGGCGCCACGGCTCAGGGCCAGCAACTGGGCGTCGCTGAGTGTCTGTTCGTCGGTCACCGCCACCACCACGTGGGCCCGTGGTGCGGTGCCGGGGGTGACACGGGTTATCGCGGCGCCATCGGCCGGCGCCAGGCGTTCCAGGCTCGGTTCGGGCGCCGGGCGGTTCCAATACCAGTAACCGAGCGCGGCGATCAGGGCCAGGGTCACCAGGGTGACCAATACATACCGCCAGAAGCGTAGAGTCATCAGCGTTTCACCAATCCAGTCAGGCCGCCCGCAATCAGGGCGGCAGTATCGGCCAGAGCCACCAGCGGATCGAGTCCGGCGGGGACAGCCATGTAACGCGGTTCCCAGTCCGGCTGGAACTTGTCCTTGAAGCGGCGCAGGCCTTGGAAGTTGTACAACTGCTCGCCACGGCGGAACACCATCGAACCCAGGCGCTGGGTCAGGGGCGCGCCGCGCCGCGGTTGCAGGCCCGACAGCGGCACCATGCCGAGGCTGAAACGGGCATAGCCGTGGCTTTTATAGTGCTGGATCAGACCCACCATCAAAAACTCCATGGTCAACTTGGGCGCGTCCGGGTGGGCGCGCATCAGGTCGAGGCTGGCCAGGTCATGGCTGTAGGTCTCCAGCAGGTTGGCAAAGGCCACCGGCCGCCCCTCGAAGCGGATCACCGCAACGCGAAAATGCTTGAGGTAGTCCTCGCTGAAACGCCCGAGGGAGAAACCTTTTTCACGCACGTTCTTGCCCGTCAGCCAGGCGTCGGAGATGACCTTGAGTTCGTCCATCGGCGCGTGGCCGGGTTCGTGGATCTCCAGGGATAAACCATCGCGGGTGCCGCGGTTCCAGGTGTAGCGCAGGTCCTTCATCTCCTTGCCTTTGGCTTCGAGGTCAAAACGCAGCAGGTCGACGCGGGCCTCTTCGCCCAACTTGATGGCGGTGAGGCCGATGTCCATGTAGTACGGCAGGTTCTCCGCGCGCACCTGGTAGAACACCGGGCGGGCATGGTGGATGTCGCACAGGTCACGGAACTGCCAGATCATCTCTGCCCGTTGCTGGGGCGGCCCGATGGGGTCGTACAGCGCCACCAGGCTGCGGCCGCGGCGGGCATACATCAGGAAAGCGTCGTCGTTGGGGTGGAACAGCAGCGCTTTGTCGCCGGTCAGGGCCAGGCCACCGTCGGGTTGGGCCGAGGCCATGAGGATCTTCCAGGCCTTGGCCAGTTCCTCGCTGTTGGGCAGGTGGATCACCGGGCGTGCGGTGCGCAGCAGCCAGGTCAGCGACACCACCACCAGCACCACGGCGGCGCCCAGCAACGAGCGCAGGCCCCGGGGCGCATCGGCGTCGAGGGTGAACTGCCACCACAACTGATGGCTGTAGGGCACGTCCTGGTAGGCGAATAACAGCAGCCAGATCGACGCCCCCAGCACGCACACGCTGGCCACCAGGTACAGCGGTGAGAAGGGCACTTCGGTGAGGCGGCTGGGGCGGTAGAACGAACTGCGGAACACCGCCAGCAGGCACGCGGTGAGGGTCAGCAGGCTGGCCTCTTCCCAGTCGAAGCCCTTGAGCAGCGAGAGCAGGGCGCCCACCAGCAGCAACACGGTAGTCAGCATCCACGCCGCCGACAGGCGCCGGCGCAGGCCCTGGGCCAGCAATAGGCACAACACGCCCACCAGGCTGGCGCCAAAGTGCGAGGCGTCGATCAGGCGATGGGGAATCAGGAAGCCGATGTGCTCCAGGCGCGTGTCGATCTCGGGTGTCGCCCCGGAAAACAGCAGCACTACCCCCGAGAGGAACACCAGCACCGCAAGAATGGGCGCCGCCAGGCCGGAAGCGACCCGCAACGACTGGCGCGACTGGAACAACCGTTGGCCTTCATTGACCAGCAACAGCAAGCACGCCACCAACAGCGGCAGGATCACGTAGATCAAGCGATACAGCAGCAGCGCGGCGGCCAGTGGCGCGGCGCCGAGTTGGTTGGCAAAGGCGGCCAGCAGGATCGCCTCGAACACCCCGACCCCGCCAGGCACATGGCTGAGCACGCCGGCGGCGAGGGCCAGCAGGTACACCAGCACGAAGGCGCCAAAGGGCGGGGCTTCGGGCAGCAGCAAGTACAGCACGGTGGCGGCAGCGGCCACGTCCAGCGCGGTGATAAGCAATTGCAAGAAGGTCAGGCGCCGCCCCGGCAGGCGCAGGGTACGGCGCCCGGCGCGTACCAGCAGGCTGTCTTTGAAGGGTTGCTCGGGCAGGCGACGGCGGTAGATACCCACGGCCAGCACCGCGCCGAGCAGCAGTACCGCGACGGCAATCGTGCCCAACAGCGCTTCGGGCAGGTGCAGCGCCGCCGAGGCGGCGGGCAGGTTGCTCAGGGTCGCCAGTGCGGCCAGCGGTGGCAGCGCGCAGCCCAGGGAAAGGCTGGCGAAGAGCGTCATGTGCGCCACGTCGGACGCCCCCAGGCCATGGCGCGCATACAGGCGATAGCGCACCGAACCGCCCGAAAGCAGGGACAGGCCAATGGCATTGCCGATGGCAAACGCGGTGAAACCGCCCAGGACCAGGGTGCGCGACGGCAGGCTGACACCCGCATAACGGCTGGCGGACCATTCATAGCCGAGCAGGAAAACGAAACCGGCGGCTGTCGCGGCCAAGGCACCGAGCAGCGCCGGTTTGGGCACATTCAGGATCGAGTCGTGCAGCGCGTTGAGGTCCAGCGCGCTCAACAAATGGCGGCAGGCGATCAAGGCCATGGCGAACAGCAACAGCGTCACGGCCAGGCCGATGGGCTGGCGGTACTTGCTCAGCAAGTCCAGCCATTGCAGGCGTTTGGCAGCGATGGGTTGGGTTGCGGTGACGGTGTCTTGTGGATCGGACGAATGGGCGCGCATCAATCACCTCTTGGATGGTGCGCGACAGGATGGGGGCATCCGGCCAGGTAACCAATCCCTGGGGAAAAATTATTTCAGATAGTTACAACGGCAAATCCTGTTTCACCGCCCCCGCGCGGTGTAGGTGCCGGAGTGGAGCAGCGCAAGAGCATAGTCGCTAATGGGCGCAGGGTAGCGGCCCGGTGCCTGCTTTTCGCTGCAGGCTATTGTTCTGGAAGGAAATTTCTTACAGGCACAAAAAAGGCCACTCTTGCGAGTAGCCTTTTTCGATGTTTGGTTGCGGGAGCCGGATTTGAACCGACGACCTTCGGGTTATGAGCCCGACGAGCTACCAGACTGCTCCATCCCGCGTCTGTGGGCGGCATTGTACAGGCCAATCAAGATGTGTCAATCGCTAATCTGCCAGGCCGTGCAATCAGCACCTGACCTAAAAACCTGCGCGCACAAAAAAGGCCACTCTTGCGAGTAGCCTTTTTCGATGTTTGGTTGCGGGAGCCGGATTTGAACCGACGACCTTCGGGTTATGAGCCCGACGAGCTACCAGACTGCTCCATCCCGCGTCTGTGTGGCGGCATCCTACAGGCATACGCGCAGGTGTCAATCGTTAATGGCTTGGATGGACAACTTAGCTAAGCCTTTGATTGAAAAGGGTATCTACTCAAAAGCGACACGCACAAAAAAGGCCACTCTTTCGAGTAGCCTTTTTTGATGTTTGGTTGCGGGAGCCGGATTTGAACCGACGACCTTCGGGTTATGAGCCCGACGAGCTACCAGACTGCTCCATCCCGCGTCTGTGTGGCGGCATTCTACAGAGGAACGCTGGGCTGTCAACCGAAAACCTGGGGAAACCTCTTTGGCTTCAATCGCTTAGGACCCCGATCGAGAGGACGTGAACCGCTGCAGGGGTTGCCAGGTATGGCTTTCAGCTCTATTGACGACTTTAATTCGATTGAGCAAATAAATTACTAGCGCTTCTTCCGCCGCCTCAATCAGAAGAAGCAAAGTACTGGTGCTATATACAGTTCTCAGTGCGATACTACGCTTCCATTTATCTTGTAGTCCTTTTCCTCTTGGCCAAACCTGCCTTTATATGACGCAGCGCAAAATCATCCACGTCGATTGCGACTGTTTTTATGCCGCCATCGAAATGCGCGACAACCCGGCCCTGGCCGCCAAGCCGTTGGCGGTCGGCGGCCAGGCAGACCATCGGGGCGTGATCGCGACCTGCAACTACGAGGCGCGCGCTTATGGCGTACGTTCTGCCATGTCGTCCCGCCACGCTTTGCAACTGTGCCCGGACCTGGTCATCGTCAAGCCGCGCATGGACGCCTATAAAGCCGCGTCCAAGGAAATCCAGGGAATCTTTCGCGACTACACCGACCTCATTGAGCCGTTGTCGCTGGACGAGGCCTATCTTGATGTCTCCCAGTGCCCGCATTTCGATGGCAGCGCCACGCGCATCGCCCAGGATATCCGCCGGCGGGTGTCTAACCAGTTGCACATCACGGTGTCGGCGGGGGTGGCGCCGAACAAGTTCCTGGCGAAAATCGCCAGCGACTGGAAAAAGCCCAATGGGCTGTTCGTGATTACCCCGGATCAGGTCGAGGATTTTGTCTCTGCGCTGCCCGTCAGCAAGTTGCACGGCGTGGGCAAAGTTACGGCGCAGAAACTGGCGCGCCTGGGCATCAGCACCTGCCTGGAGCTACGGGACTGGAACAAGTTAGCGCTGGTACGTGAATTCGGCAGTTTTGGTGAGCGGCTCTGGGGGTTGGCCCGTGGGATCGATGAGCGTTTGGTGCACAACGACAGCCGACGTCAGTCGGTCAGTGTTGAAAATACCTACGATGTAGATCTGCCAGATCTGGTCAGTTGCCTGGAAAAGCTCCCTGAACTGCTGGAAACCCTGGCCGGGCGCATGGCGCGGATCGACAGCAGCTACCGCCCGGGTAAGCCGTTCGTCAAAGTGAAGTTCCACGATTTCACGCAAACCACCCTGGAACAGGCGGGAGTAGGGCGGGATTTGCAGGGTTACACGCAGATGCTGACCCAGGCCTTCAAGCGCGGGGATAAGCCGGTGCGGTTGCTGGGCATTGGCGTGCGTCTACAGGATTTGCGCGGCGGGTTTGAACAGTTGGATCTGTTCGAGCGGTAAGGATGGCGCCGTCCCGGCCGCCATCGCTACTGGGGTATCAGTTGGCGCCAGGGTCGGCGACCAGGCGCCCGGCGTCCTTGGTCAGGGATTTGAGGAATTCACCCTGCAACTCGGGATCGTTGCGGGTCAGTTCGATCAGGCTCTGTTCCAGTTCGCTGGCTTCTTCTTCCAAACCCAGCTCCGACAGACGTTTGACCCGGTGCACCCATTGGCTCACCTCGTCATCCTCCAGGTCGTCGTAGATCAGGGCGTGAGCCTCCAGCAACTTGCCGCGCAACGTGCTGCTGATGGCCAGCGACGAGTCCGAATGCACGTCGTCCTGGGCATCTTCCACGCTGATCTGCAATTTGCCGATGTGGTTCAGGTCCTGCTCGGAGAAGGGGCTGTCCAGCAGGTTGAGGCGTAGGACGCCGTTGCGGTCGGTGCTCAGGTTGAAGGTCTGCTTGCCGGCCTTGACCTCTACCGGGCGTTCGCTCCAGGGCAGGCTCGAGTATTCCAGGCGTTTATCGCGCTGGGTTTCTTCGATGGCGGCCAGGTTCTGCTGGGCGCGGCCATGGGATGGCACGTTCATGGCCGGGTTGAGCCCGGCGAAACCGTAATTGATCCAGTCCCGCGTGACGCTGTCGGGCAGGTTGCCCAGGGCGATCACGTTGAGCACATTGGCGCCGATACCCGCGACCACCGCGACCGCGCCCAACGGGATCTCGTAGACCTCCCGCCAGGGTTGGTACGGGGTGTAGCGGTCGTAGCGGCGGGTGACCTCGAATTCAGTGACCTCGAAGGTCTTCTGTTCGTGGATCCGCACGCGGCGCTGAGGCAGTTCGAGCACCTTAGGCTCGCCGACATCGATCTGCAGGCTGTGTTCGAGCAATTTGCGCTCGACACGTTCCTCGTGCTCGCTGCGTTGTGACATGTGATTGGCACAGCCGCTGACCAGCAGGGCGCCGCACAGGGCGGCACCACCGAGGCCTAAGGTGTTTCGCTTGAACATGACGTCTCTTGATCTGGTTTCAGCGGCGGATACGGGCCTGGAGGAACGACAGCACGTCAGCGACCGGCAGCGCTTGTGCCTCGGCTTCGGTGCGGCTTTTGTATTCCAGGTTGCCATCGGCGAGGCCGCGGTCACTGACCACGATCCGGTGGGGAATGCCGATCAGTTCCATGTCAGCGAACTTGATGCCGGGGCTGGTTTTCTTGTCGCGGTCGTCCAGCAGCACCTCGAAGCCGGCAGCCGTCAGTTCGGCGTAGAGCTTGTCGGTGGCTTCGCGCACCTGTTCGGTTTCGTAGCGCAGGGGCACCAGGGCGATCTGGAAAGGTGCCAGGGTATCGCTCCAGATGATGCCGTTTTCGTCGTTGTTCTGCTCGATGGCGGCAGCCACCACGCGAGAGACGCCGATGCCGTAGCAGCCCATGGACAGGGTCACAGGCTTGCCGTTTTCGCCCAGGACCTGGCACTTCATGGCTTCGCTGTACTTGGTGCCCAGTTGGAAAATATGCCCGACTTCAATGCCGCGCTTGATTTCCAAGGTGCCTTTGCCGTCCGGGCTTGGGTCGCCGGCGACCACGTTACGCAGGTCGGCCACGGTCGGAACCGGCAGGTCGCGTTCCCAGTTGACGCCGAAGTAGTGCTTGTCGTCGATGTTGGCGCCGACGCCGAAGTCGCTCATCAGCGCGACCGAGCGGTCGATGATGATCGGCAATGGCAGGTTCAGCGGGCCCAGGGAGCCGGCACCGGCGCCAATGGCGTCGCGCAGTTCGGCATCGCTGGCCATGACCAGAGGGTTGGCGACGCCAGGCTGGTTGGCGGCCTTGATTTCGTTGAGCTCGTGGTCGCCACGGATAATCAGCGCGATCAGCTTGCCGGCTTCTTGCGCGTGAACCACCAGGGTCTTGACGGTTTTTTCAATCGGCAGATTGAAGCCCTCGACCAGTTGGGCGATGGTCTTGGCGTTGGGCGTGTCGACCAGGCGCAGCTCTTCGCTCGGCGCGGCGCGGGAGGTTTCCCGGGGCACGGCTTCGGCTTTCTCGATGTTCGCCGCGTAGTCGGAGCCATTGCTGAAGATGATGTCGTCTTCGCCGGACTCGGCCAGCACGTGGAATTCGTGGGAGCCGGCGCCGCCGATGGAGCCGTTGTCAGCCTCGACCGCGCGGAATTTCAGGCCCAGGCGTGTGAACACGTTGCAGTACGCCTGGTGCATGCGGTCATAGGTGACTTGCAGTGAGGCGGGGTCGGCGTGGAAGGAGTAGGCGTCCTTCATGATGAACTCGCGGCCACGCATCAGGCCGAAGCGCGGGCGGATTTCGTCGCGGAACTTGGTCTGGATCTGGAACAGGTTGATTGGCAGCTGTTTGTAGCTGCTCAACTCGTTGCGGGCCAGGTCGGTGATGACTTCTTCATGGGTCGGGCCGGCGCAGAACTCGCGGCCATGGCGATCCTTGAAGCGCAGCAATTCCGGGCCGTACTCTTCCCAGCGCCCGGATTCCTGCCACAACTCGGCCGGTTGGGTACTCGGCATCAGCACTTCAAGGGAGCCGGCGGCGTTCATTTCTTCGCGAACGATGGCTTCAACCTTGCGCATGACCCGCAGCCCCATGGGCAACCAGGTGTACAGGCCAGAGGCCAGTTTGCGGATCATGCCGGCGCGCAGCATCAGCTGGTGGCTGATGACGACCGCGTCCGAAGGCGTTTCTTTCTGTGTGGCGAGCAAATATTGACTGGTGCGCATGGTAGGCCGTTGTCGGTTGCTGATGACGAGAAATGACTGGGCATTGTACGGGCGGTAACTGCTGGCGTACAGGCATCAGGTTGGCCAGGCCCTGTAGGCGTTTGCGCCCACGTGGCCCTGGGGTGTCAGCTTTGCTCTTGCGGGTTCAGGCGAATGCGGCGGTTTTCCTGGAACCAGTGCAGGGCGATCAACAGCAGTGTCGGCACGCCGAGCAGGGCGGTTATCAGGAAGAAGTCGTGGTAGCCGAACTTCTCCACCATCACCCCGGAATAGCCGCCGATCAGGCGTGGCAGCAAGAGCATGATCGAGCTGAGCAGGGCGTATTGGGTGGCGGAGAACTTGAGGTTGGTCAGGCTCGACAGGTAGGCGACGAAGGCGGAAGTGGCCAGGCCCGAGCTGAAGTTATCCAGCGAGATGGTCACCATCAGCATTTGCAGGTCCGGGCCCATGCCCGCGAGCATCAGGAACAGCAGGTTGGTGCCGGCCGAGGCGATGCCGCCGATCAGCAGGATCGGCAGGATGCCGAAGCGCACGATCAGCAGGCCGCCCATGCCAGCGCCTACCAGGGTCATAATCAGGCCGAAAATCTTGCTGACGCTGGCGATCTGATCCTTGGTGAAGCCCTGGTCGATGTAGAACACGTTGGCCATCACGCCCATGACCGTGTCGGACATGCGATAGGTGGCAATCAACCCCAGCAGCAGCAGGGCTTGCCAGCGGTAGCGCAGGATAAAGTCGTTGACCGGCGTCAGTACCGGCGCCAGGCCGCGTCGGCCCATGGCGGACAGGCACAGTGCGGTGAGGGTGCCGTAGAGGATGGCACGCAGGAATGCGCGGTCTTCCACCAGGAGGTCCAGCAGGCTGACGCCCTCGAATAACACGCTGGCGAAGTCGGTGTTATAGAGCTGAGTGCACAGGGCCGGCACCGACACCAGCAGCACGATCAGCACGAACACCGATGCCAGTTGATGCACGAAGCTGTAGCGCCCGGCCGACAGTTGGGTGCGCAAGGGCACCGGTGGCTCGCGCATAAAAAGCGTGGTGAGCAGGGCGGGCACCATCAGCGCGCCGAACAACACGTAAGTGCCGGTCCACGCCGAGTGCTTGTAGCTGAACCCGGTGGAGCCGAAGCCTTCGGCGAAAAACAGCGCGCCTGCGGTCGCCAGCAGCGCCGCGACCCGGTAACCGGACATATAAGCAGCGGCGAGGGCAGCCTGGCGGGTGTCGTCGGCGATCTCCAGGCGATAGGCGTCCACGGCGATATCCTGGGTCGCAGAGGCGAACGCCACGACCACGGCAATGGCGATCAACCAGGACAGGTGTTTTTGCGGGTCACAGAAACCCATGCCTACCAGGCCGAGGATCACCAACACCTGGGACAGGACGAGCCAAGAGCGCCGGCGCCCCAGTTTGCCCAGTAGTGGCAGGCGCCACTGGTCGAGCAGCGGCGACCACACCCATTTAAAGGCATAGGCCAGGCCGATAAGGCTGGCATAACCGATGGTTTCGCGCGCCACACCGGCTTCGCGCAACCAGACCGACAGCGTAGAAAACACCAGCATGTAAGGCAGGCCGGCAGCGAAACCAAGCAGCAACAACACGAGCGTCGAGGGGCTGGCATAGGCGGCAAGTGCGGCTCGCCAGGTTTTACGGGGCATGGGCTGGAGTCTGCCTCAAGAAGTACGGAAACAAAGCGCGCACTCTAACCGCTGTGCTCTACCGGGCGCCAGCCATGGCGCTGAATATCAACACGATTGTTCAGGATACTGACACCTTCACTGCGTAAGCGCGCACGTTGCTCGTCACCCGAGGCGGAGCCGGCGGGCAGGCTCAGACGTCCGCCCGCTGCCATTACGCGGTGCCAGGGCAGTTTGCTATCGCCGGGCAACTGGCTGAGGGTGCGGCCCACCCAGCGCGCCGCGCGACCCAGGCCTGCCAGTTCTGCCAACTGGCCATAGCTGACCACTTTGCCTTCGGGCACTTGGGCCAGCGTCAGGTAAAGCGCGGTGCGGCGCATCTGCGCCGGGCTTTCGGGCGTGTCACTCATTGTGGTGGTCCAGTAGGAGGTATGTCCGTATTAATGTAGGAAACGTCTCTGATTCTCGAATGGGAAGTGAACTCAACTCAAATACTCGGGTCAGTCCTTCCTAAGGCTTTATCCATGGGGATAATGCCGGTTTTTTCCGCGAACTCGAGCGTTGTCTTTGCTTATGCTGTCCAGATCCCTGCTGTGCCTCGCTGTCCTCAGTACCTCCACCCCTGTATTGGCCGATACCGTTTGGTTGAAAAATGGCGACCGCCTCAGTGGCAAGATCAAGGTGTTCGATGGCGGCAAATTGCTGATCCAAACCAAGTACGCCGGGGTCGTGGCTCTGGACTGGCATCAGGTCAAGACCCTGGAGAGCGATCAGGAGTTGTTGGTCAAGCAGGATGCCTATGTGGGCGAGAAGGCCAAGTCCTTGCACGCGGCCGAGGAGGGCATGGTGATCTTGGCCAATGGCGAGGCGCCGAAAACCGTCGAGCTGGCCAGTATCGAGCAGATCATCAAGCCTAAACCTGTGATCGAGGATCTCGTCTGGAAGGGTAATGTCGATGTGGCGCTGGACTATCAGCGCGCCGAGAAAGACGTCGACGACTACGACGTCGACTTCAAGACCTCCGCTCGCCATGGCAAGTGGCGGCATATTGCCGAGGGCGAGTACAACCGAGTGTTCCAGAATGACGTGGTGACCACCGACAACTGGAGTGCCGAGTATGCGCTGGACCGCTTCCTCACCGAGCAGTGGTTCTGGCAGGGGCGTTTGACCTACAAGCGCGACAAAGTCGAAGACCTGGCCCGCCAACGTACTGTCGGTACTGGCCCGGGTTACCAGTTCTGGGATGACGAGTTGGGGGCGTTCTCGCTGGGGTCGTTGGTCAACCGCACCGACTATGAGTATTCGGACGGTGGTAAGGACAACTTCTATTCCCTGGCCATGAAGTGGGACTACAACCGCTACCTGCTAGGCAAGAGCGTTGAGTTCTTCACTAATGGCGAAGTGGGCAAGCCCCTGGCGGGCGTCGCCGACTATGCGCTGGATGCCGAAGTGGGCCTGCGTTATCGGGTCACGGAATGGGCCTCGCTCAACCTCAAGGCCGAGAAGGACATCATCACCGGCACCAACGACAGTGATATGAGCAAGACCCGCTACACCGCCGGTTTCGGCGTGACCTGGTAAGGCTGGGTTTATCGGCGATAGCGATATTTACCGCGCTATCGCCGGCACATTCAGGTAAAACAGACGCGCACAAAAAAGCCCCGCTTTTGAGGGCGGGGCTTTTAGCTGTAATCAGTACAAGTTAGATAACTTGAACTTCTTCAGCTTGCATGCCTTTCTGACCGCGGGTAGCGACGAAAGAAACCTGTTGGCCTTCTTTCAGGCTTTTGAAGCCGTCGGATTGGATAGCTTTGAAGTGAACGAACAGGTCGTCACCGGATTGTGGAGTGATGAAGCCGAAGCCTTTTTCATCGTTGAACCACTTAACGGTACCAGTTTGGCGATTAGACATGGTGTATCTCCTTGGACAAAGTTAACTGCGACTCAGGAAAAGCCCTGGCCGAGACTGAGTGCAAAGAGCAGGAAAAATTCTTGGAGATGGTTGGATCGAAATTCAACATCGTGTAGAGATTCTCAGTGACACAAGCAGCACAGTGGCGCCACCTTAACCCTTTTTCCGGAACGTGCCAATGGTCTTTGTAAAGGTTTATGGGTTTTCGTGACTGAAGGTGACAGCCGGAGCCCGCGGGGCCCAGCTATTGTGGGAAAAGCGAGAAAAACATGCCGGTCTTTGAACCCTAAGGCGCGCCCCGGTAAGATGCCGGACAGATTTTCTCCACCTCGCTATTTCAGGACACCCGCCATGAGTATCAAATCGGACAAGTGGATTCGCCGCATGGCGCAAGAGCACGGCATGATCGAGCCCTTCGTAGAGCGTCAGGTACGCGGCGAGGGCGCTGACCGGGTGATTTCCTTCGGGGTGTCGAGCTACGGTTACGACGTGCGTTGTGCTGATGAATTCAAGGTGTTCACCAACATTAACTCGGCCACTGTCGATCCGAAGAACTTCGATGAAAAGAGCTTCGTCGACGTCAAGAGCGACGTGTGCATCATCCCGCCCAACTCCTTTGCCCTGGCCCGCACCGTGGAATTCTTCCGCATTCCGCGCAACGTGCTGACCATCTGCCTGGGCAAGAGCACCTACGCGCGCTGCGGCATTATCGTTAACGTCACGCCGCTGGAACCGGAGTGGGAAGGCCACGTGACCCTGGAGTTCTCTAATACCACCACGCTGCCGGCCAAGATCTACGCCAACGAAGGCGTGGCGCAGATGCTGTTTTTCGAGTCCGACGAGCAGTGTGAAACCTCCTACAAGGACCGTGGCGGCAAGTATCAGGGCCAGCTCGGCGTCACCCTGCCTCGGACCTGATCCGAGTATCTGACAAACCGTGGGAATTCCTGGGCGTACCCGCACTCTACAAGCAGTACCGCTCTGGTTCGCGCAAGGCGAGCCGGGCCATCGCCCAGGAGTCCCCCATGAAGATCGATCCGCAAATCAGTGCTGAACTGGCGAGGCTTTCGCCCAATCAAGTTGGCGTGCTGGCTTGGTCATTGCTGGCCCATCCACCCGTGAGCATGGCAGGTGGTATTCCCGGCCAGCCTGACCCCGATACCCCCAACGAACAGCCCACCGAGCCCGGTGAACCCACCCTGCCGGACGAGCCGCCACCGGCCCCAGTGGCCTGACGCATCCCTCAAGGTGCCAGCAGGTAACCGCTGCGGTACGCGTTGGTGCCGGCGATGTGGGCGATGACCATGCCCGCCGTCGCCATGCGCCGTACCGTGCGGGCATAGAGCAACCCGGCGTTGGCGCAGTGGATAGGCGTGACGCTGTCGCCGATGGGGTCGATGATTTCTGCCACCAGTTGCCCAGCCTCCAGGTATTCGCCGGGCAGGGCAATGAACACCAGCAGGCCACCCACCGGGGTTTGCACCGGTTCCACGGCGGCCAGGGGCGTAGCCGGGTAGGGTAGCTCCGGCAACGGCGCAGGTTCGCCGCTGATGGCACCCTGGTGGGTCAGGTAGTCGATCACCGCCAAACAGTCGAGGCTGGCGAGGCCGTGGTTGACGTCGCCCTGGCCGCGCAATTCAACGGTCACCGCGATGGCGCCCAGGGGAATAGCGAAGCGCTCGCCAAAGCGTTCCTGCAACTGCAACCACACCAAACTGAAGCACTCGTCGAACGATTGCCCGCCCGAGTCGCTCGCCAGCAGGCTGGCCTCGGCGCCGATGTAGCGGGCCAGCGGTTCGATCTGCGCCCAGGCTTCGGGTGTGGTGTAGAGGTGGGCCACGGCTTCGTAGTCGCAATGCAGGTCTAACACGATGTCGGCGTCGCAGGCCAATAGTTGCAGGGTCAGGCGCTGGGATTGCAGTTGGGTACTGGCGATCTGCTGGGCCAGGGCCTCGCGCAGGGTGTCGCGGATCAGCCGCAGGTTGTGCCGTGGGTCATCGTTGAGGCGCTCCTCGACCCGGTTGCCGACCTCTTCGCCCAGGTCGGCGAAGTAGCGATTGAAGTTGTGCCCGCTCTCGAGCTCGTAACGGCCCAACGGCACGTCCATCAGCACTTGCGCCAGGCCGATGGGGTTGGCCACCGGCACCAGGACGATTTCGCTGCGCAGGCGGTCCTGCTTTTCCAGTTCGCCCAGGCGCTGCTTGAGGTGCCAGGCCAGCAGCATGCCGGGCAGTTCATCGGCGTGTAGGGACGCTTGAATATAGATTTTGCCGCCCCCCTCGGGCCCGAAGTGGAAGCTGTCGATCTGCCGCGCAGTGCCGGGCAGTGGGGCAAGCAGGTGCTGGATCTGGTGGCGCATATGCTCAAAGTCCTCATGAATCGGCCTGGCGGTAGATGCCCAGGGGTCGAGTGGGTGTACGCCCTGTGGGAGCAGGCTCCCACAGGTTGTTGCCTTTTCCCTTACTTGCCTGGCACCAACGTCAAGCGCGCCTTGCCGTAGGCACGCTCAAAATTCTGCGGTTGCAGCGGCAGGCTCTGGTACTGGCCCTTGAACCACGGGTCGAGGCCATTAAGGGCATTCGGGCTGGCCGGGTTGCCGGATTGGCCGCCCGCGTTCTGCACCATCAAGGGTTCCGGTTGGCCGAAATCGACGATAAAACGCACCGCCGACGCCCGCGTAGTGTTGAAGTCCTGGCCCCAGGCGTAGGCCGCAGCGTTCAGCGTGTTGTGGTCGCCCCCCGCCGCGTGCGGGCCACGCACGGTTTGGCCGCTGGCGTTTTTCCACTCATAAGCGTGCAGCTTGCCCCACTGCCAGGCCTTGCGGTCGGCGCCCATGCGTTGCGTGCCGGCGTCGATGGCCGCCGCCAGGCTGCGGGCGAGGATCGCCGGTTTGTCTTCCGTGCCGGGGGTGCGGGTGTCGTCCCAGAAGGGGCTGTCTTCGCGGCCCAGCAAGTGGTCGGCCTGGGCTGGGTAAGACAGGCTGGCGCTGGCGACAAACGCCTGCCACGCCGGGCTGGATTCGGGGCCCAGTTCGTCGAGGAAGATCTGTCGTGCACTTTCTTGCAGAAACAGTTCGTAGATCGCCGCGTCGGCCGACACCGGGCTGAGCCGGCCGTCGAACGCCAGCAAGCGGCTCAATGCCTCCCGCGCCTTGGCGCGCTGGGCTTCGGGCAGGGCATCGATGGCGTGCTTGAGCGGCTGGGCCATGCCCGGCGCCTCGAAGACTTTTTTCAGCTTGGCGGCGAAGGGCGTGGTCTGGTCGTACTGCATGGCGATCAGGCTGCGGCTGTCATGCTTGCCCGTGCCCGCCAGGGCGGCGAGGCGCTCGCCCCGTTCCGGTGCACTCCAGGAGTTGGACAACTGCATGCCGTAACCCTGGGGGATGACCCGTTGGTTGGCCGCGCCGAGCCAGCCCTGGGCCGGGTCTTGGTCGTAGGGGTGCAGCATCGGGTCGGCGTAACCGTCCCAGTCGTAGCGCCCCTCCCAGCCTGGCGAGGGCACGAGGCCCTGGCCGTCGCGGCGGTTGGGGAAGCGCCCGGTGACCTGCCAGCCGATGTTGCTGGCATCGGCAAACACCATGTTCAGGGCGATGGCGCGGATTTCCCGGCTGGCGTCCGAGGCTTTCTCGACATTGGGCGCGCGGGACAGGTCGAAGAACGCGTCCAGGCTCTTGTCGTCCTTGAGGCTCGGGGCTTGCAGGGCCAAGCCGTAGCCGCCGACGCTATTGAGAAGGGCGCCGTGGCGGGTTTCGTAGAGGGGCTCGCGAATCGGCCGCTGGCCTTTGACGAAATAGGTTTCGTTGCGCACCGCCGCGTTCAGCCATTTGCCGTTGGCTTCGTAGGTAAGGTTGCTGCCCTGGCGGCGGATTTTTTCCAAGAACAGGTCCTGATTGTCGCCCATCACCGCGCTCATGCTCCACGCCACTTTGCCGTTGAAGCCGCTGACGATCAGCGGCAACCCGGCCACGGTCATGCCGGCGGCCTGGTATTTGGGCGCGCGGATCTGCACCGGGGTCCAGAGCGACGGTACGGCCAGGGGCTGAACGCTGTCGCTGGCCAACAGGCTCTTGCCACTGCGCGAGCGCTGCGCGCCGATGGCCCAGTTGCTGGCGGCGGCGACATTGAGCAGGTTCATCGCCGCGAGGCGGGCGCTGGTCTGCTGCAACGCGGCCAGGCCCGGCACCTGGGTGGCGAGGTTGAGGCCCTTGAGTTTTTCCGCTTCGGCGAACGGCAGCATCTCATCCGGGTAGGACGGCGTGAGCCAGGCCAGTTTGTCTGCGCCGACCCTTTGCGCCAGCACCAGGGTGGCGAGTTCTTCGGGCAAGTTCGCCGATTGGCTGAAATTGAGCAGGGAAAAGATCAGTGCCGAGTCCTGGGGTTTCCAGTAGTCGGGCTTGTAGCCGCTGGCGGCGAGGTCCGGCGGCAGTTTGTCGCGGTAGCGGAACAGGTAGGCGTTGACGCCGCGCGCGTAGACCTCGAAGAAGCGCTTGAGGCGTGGCGACGAGGCGTTGTACAGCTCCTCGGCGCTCTTCTTGAGGTTGACCGCGCGCATCAGGCGATCGCCGTCGAGCGCCTCGCTGCCGGCCATTTCCGCCAAGCGGCCCTGGGCCAGCAGGCGCATGGTGAGCATTTGCGTAAGGCGATCGCTGGCGTGCACGTAGCCAAGGGTGAACAGCGCATCGTGGAAGCTGTTGCTCTCGATCAGCGGCATGCCCACGGGCGTGCGGCGTACCGAAACGTTCTGTGCCAGCCCTTTGACCGCTTGCACGCCCGAGGCGGGCGGGAGGCTGTCCTGGGCGTTCCAGGACTGACATCCGGTCAGGCCCAGCGCACCGGCCACTGCTGCGGCAACGCCGAACCGGGGAATGAATTGAGTAAAGGCTGGCGAGGCCATGGCGGAACTCCTACGCGGGGTGGTGCGAATAAAGGCGCTACGTTAGTGAGCGGCAGGAGCCTGCGCAAGCAGGGGCGCAGGTTATTTCGTGGCGGGAGAATCAGGCCCAGCATGCGCCCGGTGGCAGCGAGCCGGCTCGCGATGGCGGCGGGCTCGGCCCCGCTGCGTCAACAGAGAGCCGCTCTCGCGAGCCGGCTCGTTCCCACAGGGGAGAGGTGTTTAAGGCCTCACGCGCCGTGGCATTTTTTGAATTTCTTGCCGTTGCCGCAGGGGCAAGGGTCGTTGCGGCCGACGTCTTTGAGGGCGTTGCGCACCGGCTCCTGGTGGGCGTGGCCGCAGTTCGGGCCGTGAACGTGGCCATGGTCGTGGGCATGCTCGTGTTGATGCTCGTGGTCGTGATTGCAATCAGGGCCGTGGACGTGAGGGGTTTGGGTCATGGGGGGTTACTCCGCAGGAAAAATCGGCGGCGATTATCGCGCCAATGTACGGCGCGTGCACGCTGGGCATGAGGAATAATCCGCCGCCGCGGTTTCAGGGTGTGAAATAGCTGGCGCAGCACTTCTTGAATTTCTGCCCGCTGGCACAGGGGCAGGCGTCGTTGCGCCCGGCCTTGAGCACTACGGTGGGGTCGATGAAGTACCAGCGCCCATTGTTTTGTACGAAAGAGGAACGTTCGCGGTGGCTGTGTTCGCCGCTGTCGTCGTGCCAGCGGGCGGTGAAGGTGACGAAGGCGTGTTCCGGTTGGCCGCCGAATACTTCGCGGCTTTCCACCTCCAGGCCCAGCCAGGTGCTGCCCGCGCTCCAGTCGGCCATGGCCTGGCGGTCCAGGCCTGCTTGCTGGGCAGGCAGGGTGGTGGCCACCAGGTAATCCACCAGGCCCAGCACGTAGGCGCTGTAGCGCGAGCGCATCAGGGCCTCGGCGCAGGGCGCGGGTTGGCCCGCGTGATAGTGGCCGCAGCAGGCGTCGAGCAGGGTGCCGCTGCCGCAAGGGCAAATCGAAGTACTCATCGTATTACCACCAATACTTGCCGAAGTTTTCCGGGTTTGCCCAGAATCGCGCGTTGAGCCAGTCGGGCACTTGCTTGTAGTCAAGCAGATCGTAGGTAAACAGGGTCAGCACCTGTGCCTCGCGCTCGAAACGCTCGCTGGCTTGCAGGGCCAGGGAGAAAAAGTCTGTCTCTTGCCAGCCGCAGGCCGAAAGGTCCGCCAGCACGGCGATGCGGCTGGCGTTGAGGTTGCGGATGCCACCCAGCAGGTTCAGGCCATCGCGCTTGGGCAGGTGTTCGAGGCAGTCGAGCACCAGGGCCAGGTCAAAGCGTTGGCCGGCCAGGTGGGCGGGCAATGGCCCGGGTTGAGCCTGGGCGATGGTGCAGCCGGGGTGGGCCTGGCGGAACGCGGCCAGGGCCGGGAAGTCGCCAGCGCCGACCAACAACAGGCGCTGCGGGGCGTAGCGGGCGAGCAAGGCCGCCAGGGCCTGCTGGGGCGTGCGCGAAGAAATACCTGCGGTCATTGAAGTTCCTCGGTCAGAGCGGGCAAGACTAGCGCGGCGCAGGGCCAGGGCCTAGGGGTAGGGGGCAAATAGCGGCCCGGGCTATACGCCTGTGGGAGCAACTGTCTTACCCCTGCCATTCGCCACCGCCACTGCGTGCCGCCATCGCGAGCAGGCTCGCTCCCACAGAGGAAAAATGAAAATCTCGCCCGCACCACCGTGCAACTGTAGGAGCGGGCCTTGCCCGTGATGAGGCAGGGGCAGGCGATGCACGTCTGGCGGCGGTATGCCGCCATCGCGAACAAGCGCTCCTACAAGGGGCGTCATCCACAGCGCTGGCCTCTAACCGCCACACCCCCGTGAACACGGGGTGAGGTCGTTGATGGCCTATTGCTGGCGGATATTAAAAGGGCAGTCTTTACTGCCTGAATCGGTTTTAAGCCGATCCCTCAGGAGAGCACTCGATGAGCATCATTCGCACAGCACTTCCCTTGGTTCTGCTAACCAGTGTGTTGACTGGTTGCGCAGGTTTGCAGAAAACCGACTGGCCAACCTGCGCCGCCGTTGGTGGTGTGGTGGGCGCGGGCCTGGGGGCGACGGAAAGTACGTCCTGGGCCGGCGGTGGCGCGCTGGTGGTGGGCGGCTTGGCGGCGGCCTATTGCTGGGTTCATGGCGATGGCGACGAGGACGGCGACGGCGTGCCGGACAGCCGCGACAAGTGCCCGGGCACGCTTAAAGGGGTGCAGGTCGATGCCAATGGTTGCCCGCCAGAGCCGGTCGCGGTGGTGGTCGAGGAAGTGGTGGTGGTTAAGGAAGAAACCATCGTGATCCGCGATGTGCTGTTCGAGTTCGACTCGGCGCGCCTCACCAGCGCCGACAAAACCAAGCTCGACACCATCGCCACGCGCCTCAAGCAAGAAGCGCCGAGCGCCCAATTGCGGGTCAGCGGCCACACCGACAGCGTGGGCAGCGACGCCTATAACCAGAAACTCTCGGAAAAACGCGCCCATTCGGTAACCGAGTACCTGATCGGCGCGGGTGTGCCGCGCAGCAACTTTGTCTCGGTGGTCGGTGCCGGTGAGAGCCACCCGGTGGCGGATAACAAAACCGCCGACGGCCGTGCCTCGAACCGCCGCGTGGAAATCCAAATCAACCGCTAGAAGCCAATCAAACCGCGGCTTGTGTAGTCGCGGATGCGGGTCTTTACTCCTGTGTGACCGGTATGGGCCGGTAACACAGGAGCATTCAAAATGAGATTTTTCTCACGAGTCGCGTTACCGGTTCTTCTGCTGAGCAGCCTACTGACAGGTTGCGCAACCCACAGCGATGGCACAGCCCCCCTCAATCAACGCACCTGGCCGATTTGCAGCCTGCTCGGTGGCCTGGTGGGCGGCGGCTTGGGCGCGATAGAAAGCAGCGCCTGGGCGGGCGGCGGCGCGGCGTTGGGCGTCTTGGCCGGTGGCCTGATTTGCTATGCCCAGGATGGCGATGAAGACAGCGACGGTGTGTTCGACCGCCGCGACAGTTGCCCCGACACCCCGCAAAATACCGAAGTGGACAACCGCGGTTGCCCGGTCCCGCAGTACCCGGCCAGCGTCAAACCGGCCGAACCGGTGGCGCCGCAGAGTGAAGTCATCACCCTCAGCGACCAGGGCGATGTGCTGTTTGCCTTCGATTCCGCCGAGTTGACCTCCGCCGCCCGCGGCACCCTGACGGCATTGATGAGCAAGCTCAACAACGCCGACGTGGTGAGCATCAAGGTGGTTGGCCACACCGACAGCCAGGGCAGCGACGCCTATAACCAAAAACTCTCGGAGCGCCGCGCCAGCAGCGTCGCCGCGTTCCTCCTCAGTAATGGCCTGGCGCCAGAGAAACTCACCAGCCAAGGCCTGGGCGAGAGCCAGCCAGTGGCCGACAACAACACTGAAGAAGGGCGTGCGCAAAACCGCCGCGTGGAATTGCAGATAGGCCGTTGACTGCTCTATAAAGGCAGGGCCGCCGGGCCGGGATGGGCCGGTGGCCCAATGCTCTATTCGAGAATTATTTGCATTAAGTGCTGGCAAATTTGCATCAGACGCCGATACTGTGCGCGCCAATAAAACCGCTCAAATCAACAAGGGGGGCGCATGAAAGTGTTCTGGGGGCTGGGTAAATGCTTGACCTTAGTGTTCTGGCTGGTGGTGCTGTTCAACCTGCATCAACCGCTGATTAACCCGTTCGACGTACTGGTCAGCCTAGCGGGCAGCCTGTTGCTGCTGACCCATGTGTTGGAACTCGTGCTGTTCAATGGCAGCCTCAAAGGCCGCCGCCACCCTTGGCGTGACCGCTTGCAGATCTTGCTGGTGGGCATTTTCCATATCCAAACCCTTCCGGCCCCGGCCGTGACCGAGGCCCACCATGCGTAACCTGTGTTTGCTTGCCGCCCTTTGCAGCCCGTTGGCCTTCGCCCAGTCGGTGACGGTGCAACCCAACTCCCTACTGCGCCTGCCCAATACCACCAGCACCCTGCAATTGGAACGCCTGGACGTGGCGGACTACGCCACCCTGCTGATCCCGGCCAACGTGACCCAGGTCGAGGTGGGCCAGTTGCACCTGGGCCACGAAGCACGCATCGCTATCGTGCCCGCCGAGCAGGGCCTGCAACTGCGTGTGGCCCATGCGCAATTGGGCACCGGCAGCCAGATCACTTCGCGGGGGGCGCCGGGCAACTACCTTAAAGCGGCCAAACCGGGGCGCAACCTGGAGCTGCGCATTGATTCGCTCAAAGCCGAACAATTGTCGGTGGACGCCCGTGGCGGCGCCGGCGCGCCGGGCTATGCGGGCCTGGACGGCGCCAACGGCAAGGCCCCGGGTTGCACCTGGGGCCAGGCCGGGCGCGGGGCCGATGGCGACAACGGCGGCGATGGCCACCCCGGCGCAGCGGGCGCCCAGGTACGCCTAGCGCTGCCCCACGCTTACCCGCAGGCGCAAATCAAGGTGTTGGTGGACGGCGGCGCCGGCGGTTTGCCCGGCTCGGCGGGTAAGCCGGGTGCCGGTGGCCAGTCCAAGGGCTGCATCGTCTACCGCGCCGACGGCGGTAAAAGCGGCCGCCCCGGCGCCCAAGGCCAACCCGGCCCGGCAGGTGAAGCCGGCTCGGTGACCCTGCAACGCCTGTAACGCCTCACAACCCCGGGCGTGCCGCCGCGATGGCCACCAGGCTCAACCCGACCAGCAGGTTGATTCCCACTAAGCGGCGGATCGAACCCAGGGCGGCGGCGCCCGCCGCCCAGTCCTCGGCCTGCACCGCTTGGCGCAACAACGGCAGTTGCAGGGCCTGGATGCGGATAAACAGCGCCGTCATCACCACGTACAGGCCCATCATCACCTGCACATAGCGCGGCGCGGTCTCGAACCCGTTGAAGCGCAAGTGCATCAGCCCCGTGCCGCTGATCGGCAACAGCACCACCGCCACCCACACCCACACGAAAAACCGGGGGAACACATCGGCCCACAGCGTCAGGCGCGCTGGGCCTTGCAGCGCCTTAACGGCGGCGGGGCGCAAGACCATCCAGGCGAAAAACATACCGCCGACCCACACCAGCGCGGCCAGCACATGGAGGGTGTAAAGAAGGGCAAAGACTGTCATGGGGGTACTCCGTTCTGCGCGGGATTAATTAGCGGGGTATGATAGCGGCCGATCCGAACCACTGAAAATTTATCCAGCGTTTTGCGCGCCCAGACAACCATGATTAGCACCGAACTCAAAACCACGATCCAGGGCGCCTACTCGCGTTTTCTCGAAGCCAAGAGCCTCAAGCCGCGTTACGGCCAGCGCCTGATGATTGCCGAAGTGGCCAAGGTCCTGGGCGATATCGATACCGACGACGAAGGCCGGCGCAGTGGCGACCCGGCGGTGGTGGCGGTGGAGGCCGGCACCGGTACGGGCAAGACCGTGGCCTACAGCCTGGCCGCCATCCCCACCGCCAAGGCCGCGGGCAAGCGCCTGGTGATCGCCACCGCCACCGTGGCCCTGCAAGAGCAGATCGTCTACAAAGACCTGCCCGACCTGATGCGCAACAGTGGCCTGAATTTCACCTTCGCCCTGGCCAAGGGGCGCGGGCGCTACATGTGCCTGTCCAAGCTCGACATGTTGCTGCAAGAAGGCCACGCGCAAACCGCCACGGCCCAGCTGTTTGAAGAAGAAGGCTTCAGGATCGAGGTCGATGAGGCCAGCCAGAAGCTGTTTACCAGCATGATCGAAAAACTTGCCGGCAATAAATGGGACGGCGACCGCGACAGTTGGTCCACCGCCCTGGAAGACGCCGACTGGGCGCGCCTGACCACCGACCACAGCCAATGCACCAACCGCCACTGCCCCAACTTCGGCCAGTGCGCCTTTTATAAGGCCCGCGAAGGCATGGGCAAGGTTGACGTGATCGTCACCAACCACGACATGGTCCTGGCCGACCTGGCCCTGGGCGGCGGCGCCGTGCTGCCGGACCCGCGCGACACCCTCTACGTGTTCGACGAAGGCCACCACCTGCCCGACAAGGCCATCGGCCATTTCGCCCACTACACGCGCCTGCGCTCCACCGCCGACTGGCTGGAAACCACCGCCAAGAACCTCACCAAATTGCTCGCCCAACACCCGCTGCCCGGCGATTTAGGCAAGTTGATCGAGCAGGTGCCGGAGCTGGCGCGCGAGATCAAGACCCAGCAGCAGTTCATGTTCACCGCGTGCGAGCAGGTGGCCGACTTCAAACCCGGTGAAGACGTCGAGGGCCGCGAGCGCCCGCGCCACCGTTTTGTCGGCGGGGTGATCCCCGAGCACATGCGCGAAATGGGCATCGAGTTGAAGAAGGGGTTCTCGCGCCTCACTGACCTGTTCACCCGCCTCACCGACCTGCTCAAGGAAGGCATGGACGGCGAGGTCAACATCGGCATCGCCAGCAACCAGGCCGAGGAGTGGTACCCGCTGTTCGGCAGCCTGCTGTCGCGCTCGCAAGGCAACTGGGAGCTGTGGACCGCGTTCACCGTCGAAGACCCGGACGACAACCCGCCCATGGCGCGGTGGCTGACCCTGGCCGAAAGCGGTTCGCTGTTCGACATCGAGGTCAACGCCAGCCCCATCCTGGCCGCCGAGATGCTGCGCCGCAACCTGTGGAACGTGGCCTACGGCGCCCTGGTAACCTCGGCCACCCTGACTGCTCTGGGCACCTTCGAGCGTTTTCGCATGCGGGCCGGCCTACCGAAAAAAGCCGTCACCGCCGTAGTTCCCAGCCCCTTCCACCACGCCGACGCCGGCGTGCTGCGGGTGCCCGACCTGCGCGCCGACCCCCGCGACGCGGCCGCCCACACGGCGGCGATCATCCGCGACCTGCCTGCGTTGGTGGAAGGCTCGCGTGGCACCCTGGTGCTGTTTTCCTCGCGCAAACAGATGCAGGACGTGTTCGATGGCCTGGAGCGCGACTGGCGCAAGCAGGTGTTTATCCAGGGCAACCTGTCCAAGCAGGAAACCCTGAACAAGCACAAGGCGCGGGTCGATGGCGGTGATTCCAGTGTGCTCTTCGGCCTGGCCAGTTTCGCCGAGGGCGTGGACTTGCCGGGCGCCTACTGCGAGCACGTGGTGATCGCCAAGATCCCGTTTTCCGTGCCGGACGATCCGGTGGAAGCGGCGCTGGCCGAATGGATCGAGGCCCGGGGCGGCAACCCGTTCATGGAAATTTCCGTGCCCGACGCCTCGCTCAAACTGGTCCAGGCCTGCGGGCGCCTGCTGCGCACCGAACAGGACCGGGGCACCATCACCCTGCTGGACCGGCGCCTGGTCACCCAGCGCTACGGCAAAGCCATCCTCAATGCGCTGCCGCCGTTTCGCCGGGAAATTTCCTGAAGTGGCGTGGGCCTTTGCGCCCACGCCCGTCTGATATCCACCTTCGCACGCTGGCCAAACCCTGGTCGTTAGGGAGAAACCCGTACCCATGATTCGCCGTTCGTTGCCCGCCGTATTTGCCCTGATGTTCGCCGCGCCCCTGTGGGCCGCCCCCCAGACCCTGTTCAACTTCGTGCGCCCCGCCGAAGTGGTACGGGTGTTGACCGAGGACACCCGCCTGCCGCAATCGAACGCCGAGCAAACGGCTGAAGGCGAGGTACTGCGCCGGGTGATCTTCAACCCCAGCCCCCGGCCAACCTTGCGCCTGGCCCCACAAACCGGTGCGTGGGACTGGTCCAGCGCCGAGGCCATGAGCCTGCGCCTGCAAAACGGCATGAACTGGGCGGTGACCCTGCACATCACCGTGCAAAGCAACGACGGCCGCACCTTGGTCAGCCGCATCGACCTGCCGGCCGGCCCGGCGCAGACCCTGCTGGTGCCCTTGCAGGCCACATCGCCCCTGGCCCGGGGCATGACGGCCGGGCCGCCGATGCCGATTACCGTGCAGGGCCAGCGCATCCTGCTGGCCAGCAGCGCCGGGGCCATCGACCGCAGCCAGGTGGTTTCGGTGGCGCTGTCGATGGACCAGCCCCGGGCGGCGCAGAGCCTGCTGCTGGAACGCTTCGGCACCCAGGACATGGGCGCGGTGGTCGAGGCGGCCTACGGCGCGGTAGTGGACGCCCATGGCCAATCCACCCGCGCACGCTGGCCGGAAAAAATCGCCAGCGACGAACAGCTCAAGACCCACGCCGCCCGCGAGCAGCAGCAACTCGACACCTGGCTCGCTCAGCGCCAGCAGGCCACCCTGGACCTGTATGGCGGTTCGATCGCCGTGCCGGCCTTCAGTGCCAGCGGCTTCTTTCGCACGCAAAAGCGCGGCGAGCGCTGGTACCTGGTGACGCCGTTGGGGCACGCCTTCTATTCCCTGGGGGTCAACGCCGTGGCGGCGGATGCCGGGCGCACCTACGTCGCCGGCCGCGAGGCGATGTTCAGCGCCTTGCCCGAAGCCGGCACGCCCCTGGCGGCCTACTACGGTGCAGGCGATAACCGTGGCGGCAACGGCGCGGATCAGGGCCGAGGGTTCAACCACGGGCGCTGGTTCGACTTTTATGGCGCCAACCTGCAACGCACCTACGGCCAACCCTGCCTCGATGAGGCCGCACCGTGCCCGCCGATGGCCTTCGACGAGCAACGCTGGGCCCGTCATACCCTCGACCGCTTGCAGGCCTGGGGCTTCAACACGGTGGGCAACTGGAGCGCGCCCGTGCTGGGCAACAGCGACCGCGTGCCCTACACCCTGGCGCTGTCCATCGTCGGCGATTACGCCAGCGTCAGCACCGGCAGCGACTGGTGGGGCGCCATGCCCGACCCCTTCGACCCACGCTTTGCCATGGCCACCGAGCGCGCGGTGGCGATTGCTGCCCGCGATCACCGCCAGGACCCTTGGCTGATTGGCTACTTCGCTGACAACGAACTGGCCTGGGCCGGCCCCGGCGACACGCCCCAGGCGCGCTATGCCTTGGCATTGGGCACTTTGCGCCTGACCACCGACGCCCCGGCCAAGCGCGCCTTCCTCAAGCAATTGCGCGACAAGTACCGCAACCAGGCCGGGTTGTCCCAGGCCTGGGGTATCGAATTGAGCGCGTGGGAACTGCTGGAAGACCCGGGCTTCGCGGCGCCGCTGCCCAGCGCCGAACACCCGCAGATCGAAGCCGACTACCAGCATTTTCAGCAGGTATTCGCCGACACCTACTTCAAGACCATCGCCGATTCGCTGCAATGGCACGCGCCCAATCACCTGCTGCTGGGCGGCCGGTTTGCCGTCAACACGCCCCAGGCCTTACAGGCCTGCGCCCGGTACTGCGACGTGTTGAGCCTCAACCTCTATACCCTCAAACCCCAGGACGGCCATGATTTTGTTGCCCTGCGGGCGCTGGACAAACCGGTGCTGATTAGCGAGTTCAACTTCGGCTCCCGGGACCGCGGGCCGTTCTGGGGCGGCATCACCGAACTGGCTCGCGAAGAAGACCGCGGCCCGGCCTACGCGCACTTTCTCCAGCAGGCCCTGGCCGAGCCGTCGATTGTCGGCGTGCACTGGTTCCAGTACCTGGACCAACCCGTTACCGGGCGCCTGCTGGACGGCGAAAACGGCCACTTCGGCCTGGTGGGCATCACCGACGTGCCGTTCCAAGACTTTGTGCAGAGCGTGCGTAAAAGCAACCTGCAAGCAATCGAAACCCTACCGTAGCAAGCGCGCTTGCCCGGGCTGGGATGCGAAGCGCCCCGTTATGATTCATCCCCGGCACCATTGCGCAGCCGAACGCGGCCAAGCTCGCTCGCTACCGTTCCCAAAACCCTCCAAGGCTGGAACAATGCGGGCCACTTTGTAACGCGAAAAAACGGGGGAGCACCGGGTGCAGATTCAGGGTCATTACGAGCTTAAATTCGAAGCCGTGCGCGAAGCCTTCGCGGCGCTGTTCGACGATCCCCAGGAACGTGGCGCGGCGCTGTGCATCCAGGTCGGCGGGGAAACCGTGGTCGACCTCTGGGCCGGCACCGCCGACAAGGACGCCAGCGTGGCCTGGCACAGCGACACTATTGCCAACCTGTTCTCCTGCACCAAGACCTTCACCGCCGTCACCGCCCTGCAACTGGTGGCCGAAGGCAAGTTGCAGCTCGATGCCCCGGTGGCCCGCTACTGGCCCGAATTCGCGGCGGCGGGCAAGGAAGGCGTGACCCTGCGCCACCTGCTCAGCCACCGCGCGGGCCTGCCGGCGTTACGCGAGCTGCTGCCGCCCGAGGCGCTGTATGACTGGAACACCATGGTCACGGCCCTGGCGGCAGAAGCGCCATGGTGGACCCCCGGCGAAGGCCATGGTTATGCCGCCATCACCTACGGCTGGCTGGTGGGCGAATTGCTGCGCCGCGCCGACGGCCGTGGCCCCGGCGAGTCCATCGTGGCGCGGGTGGCACGGCCCTTGGGGCTGGATTTCCATGTTGGCCTGGCCGATGAAGAGTTCCACCGCGTCGCCCATATCGCCCGGGGCAAAGGCAACGTCGGCGACGCCGCGGCCCAGCGCCTGCTGCACGTGACGATGCGCGAACCCACGGCCATGACCACCCGGGCGTTCACCAACCCGCCGTCGATCCTCACCAGCACCAACAAACCCGAATGGCGGCGCATGCAGCAACCGGCCGCCAACGGCCACGGCAACGCCCGCAGCTTGGCGGGGTTCTACAGCGGCCTGCTCGACGGCAGCCTGCTGGAAGCCGACATGCTCGAAGAACTGACCCGCGAACACAGCTTGGGCGAAGACAAGACCCTGCTGACCCGCACCCGGTTCGGCCTGGGCTGCATGCTCGACCAACCGGATGTGCCCAACGCCACCTTCGGCCTCGGCCCACGGGCCTTCGGCCACCCGGGCGCGGGCGGCTCGGTGGGGTTCGCCGACCCGCAGCATGACGTGGCCTTTGGCTTCGTCACCAACACCCTGGGGCCCTATGTGCTGATGGACCCACGGGCGCAGAAACTGGTACGGGTACTGGCCGGCTGTCTGTAAGGGCAAACACGGCAGGAACCCTGTGCTATTTGTGTTTTCCAACGGGCTGTTTGTGCGTGGTGTGGGCGCCCGCTTGCTACAACAACAGCCGCAGTTCGGCCCGCTGCCGATTTTTTTCATCTCATTTTTTGGATTTTCAATGTCATCTCATAAATTCGTCGCGCTGGGGCTTTGCCTGGCGATCACCGGTTGCGCACAGACGCCTCAATCCGATTCCGATGGCGGCCACTGGTGGCAGTTCGGTTCTTCCGAAAAAGTCGCCGAGCAGCGCCCGGCCCCTGTGCCTGCCAAACCTGCGCCAGTGGTAGCCAAGGCCGAAACCGGCGGCAACTGGTGGTGGCCGTTTGGCGGCAAGGATAAAGCCGCGACCAAGGCCGTGCCCATGCCCGACCCAAAAATCACCCAGGCCTGGCTCGATGACTACGAACCGCGCCTGCGCACGGCCATCAAGGACAGCAACCTGGAGCTGGAGCGCCGGGAAAACGTGCTGGTGGTGACGGCGCCGGTGGACGGCTCGTTCAACCCGGATCGCCCGGCCATGCTGCTGCCCGTGACCCTCGGGCCGTTCACCCGGGTGGCGAAGATCCTCGAAGTGGACCCCAAGACCGCCGTGCTGGTGCTCGGCCACGCCGACACCTCGGGGGCTGCACCGGCGAACCTGAAGTTGAGCCAGGAGCGCGCCCAGTCGGTGGCCTCGATCTTCCGCCTCAGCGGCTTGCAGCGTGATCGCCTGAGCCTGCGCGGTATGGGCTCGGACGCCCCGCGCGCGGCCAATGACAGCGTCGAAGGGCGCGCCCTGAACCGCCGTGTGGAAATCCTCCTCACGCCCCAAGCCACCATGCTGGCCCTGCTGAGCAAGTACAACATGCCGGCGCCGGCCCCTGTGCGCCTGGTGGCCGTGCAGGACGTCAAGCCCGCCGCCAAGCCCGCCGTGGCCCCGGCCGTGGCAGCCAAGAAAGCCGTGCCAGCGAAAAAACCGGCCGCCACCAAAAAAGCGGCGGTCAAGGCCCCGGCCAAGAAGCAACCGGCCAAGACCCCAACGCCGGCGAAAAAACCTGTTCCGGCCAAGGCTGCCAGTACCGCGAAAAAAGTCGCGGCGGCCGATACCGTCAAAAAATAACGCTGCTCGAACAAGGAAAGCGCCATGACTCAAGCCCTGGCCGATATGCGCCGCGACTACATCCGCGATGGCCTCACCGAAGCCCAGGCGCCCGGTGAGCCGTTCGCACTGTTTCACCAATGGTTCGCCGAGGCGGTAAAAACCGAACAGCCGCCGGTGGAGGCCAATGCCATGACCCTGGCCACGGTCGACGAGGAGGGCCGCCCCCATTGCCGCATCCTGTTGCTCAAGGGCCTGGACGAGCAGGGCTTCACCTTCTTCACCAACTATGAAAGTGCCAAGGGCCGGCAACTGGTGGCGCGGCCGTTTGCGGCCATGACGTTTTTCTGGCCGACCCTGGAGCGCCAGGTACGAATCGAAGGGCGGGTGGTCAAGGTCACGGCGCAGGAGTCTGATGCCTATTACCAAGTGCGGCCGCTGGGCAGCCGCCTCGGTGCCTGGGCTTCACCCCAGAGCCGGGTGATTGCCGATCGCCAGGAACTCGAAGGCTTGCTCAAGGCCACCGAGGCGCGTTTCAGCGACAGCCAGCCCGATTGCCCGCAGCATTGGGGCGGCTATCGCCTGCTGCCCGAGCGCATCGAGTTTTGGCAGGGCCGGGCGAGCCGCTTGCATGATCGCCTCAACTACCGCGCGCAGGGCGGCGGCTGGCTGCGCGAACGACTGGCGCCCTGAGCAGTCTACTGCTCGCGGTACTGCGCCGCGCTGGCCTCTAGCCACTGCGGTAGGTCGCGGCGCTTGATCTTCTGGGCGTGGGCGTTGGCCAGTTGTTCAAGCATGAAGGCTTTTTTACGGGGATCGTTGCCAGCCATGGACAGGGCCAGGTCGCGATCCACCCAGCGCTTGATCCGCACATAGAGCCACCAGTGAAAGTACAGCCCGGCCAGGGTGGTGGCGACGATGATGAAGTAATCCATGGAAATCCTTGGGTGTGCGGCGCAGTTTGTAGGAGTTGGCGCTACTGTTTGATGAAAGATCGGTTGCGCCTGTACGGCGCCTGAATGGAAACATGTTAATCCCCACGGCGCCGTGACAGGCGTCAAGCTGCGCAGTTTAATGAATACCTGTCCTTTTTGGAGTTGATGCTATGCGCAAGTCTGTTCTGCTGGTTGCTACCTTTTCCACCCTGGCGATGCTGCTCACCGGTTGCCAGTCGAGCCTGACCGGCGACTCCTATTCGCGCGATGAAGCACGCCGCGTGCAGTCGATCCGTCTGGGCACCATCGAATCCCTGCGCCCGGTCAAGATCGAAGGCACCAAGACCCCTATCGGCGGTGCGGCAGGTGCAGTGATCGGCGGCGTTGGCGGTAGCGCCATCGGTGGCGGTCGCGGCAGCATTGTGGCCGCCGTGATCGGTGCCGTGGCCGGTGGCCTGCTGGGCTCGGCCACGGAAGAAGGCCTGACCCGCACCCAGGGCGTGGAAATCACCGTTCGCGAAGACGACGGCAGCATCCGCGCCTACGTGCAGCAGGTTCAGGAAAACGAGATTTTCCGCGTTGGCGAGCGGGTGCGTATCTCCACCGTGGGTGGCACCAGCCGCGTTTCCCACTGACCACGGGCCGCAAAAACAAAACCCCGATCAGGCGACTGATCGGGGTTTTGTGCTTTCAGGTTGGCGTTACTTGATAACGGCGCTGTTTTTGCCGCTGGCCATGGCGGTTACCGCGTAGCCCAGCAGGGCGGCGAGGATGGAGCCGGTGAGAATGCCCATGCGGTCCATGCCTGCGTATTCACTGGCCCCGGGGATAAAGGCCAGAGAGCCGACGAACAGGCTCATGGTGAAACCGATCCCGCACAGGATCGCCACGCCGAACACCTGGCCCCAGTTGGCGCCGGTGGGCAGGGCGGCGATGCCGATCTTCACGCTCAGCCAGGTCAGGCCGAACACCCCGACTGTCTTGCCCAGCAGCAAGCCCGCGGCGATGCCCATGGGCACGTGGTGGGTGAAGCTCTCCAGGTTCACGCCCGCCAAGGACACGCCGGCGTTGGCGAAGGCGAACAGCGGCAGGATGCCGAAGGCGACCCACGGATGCAGCGCATGCTCCAGGCCCAGCAATGGCGAGGGCTCGGCGTTTTTCGTGCGCAGCGGGATGCAGAAGGCCAGGGTCACGCCGGCCAGCGTCGCGTGTACGCCGCTCTTGAGTACGCAGACCCACAGGATCAGGCCGACGATCATGTACGGCCCGAGCTTGACCACCCCGAGGCGGTTCATTGCAATCAACGCCACCAGGCAGGCCGCGGCCAGCATCAGCGACAGGGTCGAGAGTTCGTGGGAGTAGAAAATCGCGATGACGATAATGGCGCCCAGGTCGTCGATGATCGCCAGGGTCATCAGGAACAGCTTGAGGGACACCGGCACTCGCTTGCCCAGCAGCGCCAGCACGCCCAGGGCGAAGGCGATGTCGGTGGCCATGGGGATCGCCCAGCCGCCGAGCGCCGCCGGGTTGTCCTTGTTGAGGAACCAGTAGATCAGCGCCGGCACCACCATGCCGCCAATGGCGGCTGCGCCGGGCAGCACCACTTGCGAGGGTTTGGACAGGTGGCCTTCCAGCAGCTCGCGTTTGACCTCCAGGCCAATGAGCAGGAAGAACAGGGCCATCAGGCCATCGTTGATCCATAGCAGCAGGGGCTTGGCGATTTGCAAGGCGCCGACCTGGGCGACCACGGGGGTCTCCAGCAGGCCGTTGTACAGCCACGACAGCGGTGAGTTGTTGATAATCAGAGCCAGGGCTGCAGCGGCGATCAATAACAGACCGCTGGCAGCTTCCAACTGAAAGAAACGCGTGAAAGTGCTACGCAGAGGCAAGGTCGCTCTCCATTCTGGAATTCAAAAGGTGGCACACCCTAACCCGTACCGATGGTTGTTAAAACAAAAGTTATATTCTTTTTTGTTATATGCGGACGGGGCAGTTGTGCCGCAGGGAGCCTAGCAGTTGCGGGGCGAATTGAGATGCAGCTGTACCTGTGCTTAATGTAGGAATATTCCTAATCTGTGTAGTCCTCATCAGCCAAGCGCTGTCAGTCACCTTCTAGCGCCCCCGTAAAGCGCTTGAGTTCACCGAGAAAACACCATGAACGACCCCCGGCAGTGGGCCCGTGAAGCCATTCGCATTATCGAGGCCGACTTCCAGCGTAGCGCCGACACTCACCTGATTCCGTTGCCGCTCCCCGGGTTTACGGGAATCGACCTGTATTTCAAGGACGAATCCAGCCACCCCACCGGCAGCCTCAAACATCGCCTGGCCCGCTCCCTGTTCCTGTATGCGCTGTGCAATGGCTGGCTCAAACCCGGCGCGCCGGTGATCGAGGCGTCCAGCGGTTCGACGGCGATTTCCGAGGCTTATTTCGCCCGTTTGCTGGGCTTGCCGTTTATTGCGGTGATGCCCGCCAGCACGTCCCAGGAAAAAATCGCGCAGATTGCCTTCTATGGCGGCCACAGTCATTTGGTCCAGGACCCTACGCAGATTTACGCCGAATCCGAGCGCTTGGCCCGCGAACACGATGGTCATTTCATCGATCAGTTCACCTACGCCGAGCGGGCGACGGACTGGCGGGCGAACAACAACATTGCCGAGTCGATCTTCCAGCAGATGCGTTTCGAGCGTTATCCGCTGCCCAGTTGGCTGATTTCCAGCCCCGGCACGGGCGGCACCACGGCCACCCTGGGGCGTTATGTGCGCTATCGCCAGCACTGCACCCGGGTGTTATGCGCCGACGCTGAACGCTCGGTTTTTTTCGACTATTACCAAAGCGGCGACGCCAGCCTGCGCCTTGATTGCGGTTCGCGGATCGAGGGGATCGGCCGGCCACGGGTCGAGGCGTCTTTTCTGCCCAAGGTCATCGACGCCATGGTCAAGGTGCCGGATGCGTTGTCCCTGGCGGCCATGCATTACCTGGCCGAGCGCCTGGGCCGACGGGTCGGAGGGTCCAGCGGCACTAACCTGGTGGGCGCGTTGATGGCCGCGCAGCAGATGGCGGCGGCGGGGGAGCAGGGTTCGATCGTGGCGATTCTGTGCGATGGCGGTGAGCGCTATGCCACCAGCTACTACGACCCACAATGGCTCAAGGCCCAGGGCTATGAGTTGAGCGGGTTGATCGCTACCGTGGCGGCCAGCGTCGAGCAAGGCGCGCCGCTGCCCGAGAGCGTGCTGCGCGCCAATCTCTAAACACTGTGGGAGCGAGCGTGCCCGCGATGAGGCCTCAGCGCCTCGAGTGACTGGCACGCCGCTATCGCGAGCAGGCTCGCTCCCACAAGGGCTTGCATTGGCTGGGGGCTTTAGGCCTCCAGCCCCAGCATGTCCCGCGCCACGGCTTCGGCGATGCGGATGCCGTCCACGCCCGCCGACAGAATCCCGCCCGCGTACCCCGCGCCTTCGCCAGCCGGGAACAGGCCCTTGACGTTCAGGCTCTGCATCGACGCGTCGCGGGTGATGCGCAACGGCGATGAAGTGCGGGTCTCGATGCCGGTCAACACCGCGTCGTACAGCGAGTAGCCCTTGATCTGCTTCTCAAAGGCCGGCAAGGCTTCGCGGATGGCTTCGATGGCGAACGCCGGCAGGGCCTGCGCCAGGTCACCCAGGGCAACCCCCGGCTTATAGGACGGCTCGACGCTGCCCAGGGCCGTGGACGGTTTGCCGACGATAAAGTCGCCCACCAATTGTGCCGGGGCTTCGTAGTTGCTGCCGCCGAGCACAAAGGCGTGGGATTCGAGGCGTTCCTGCAACTCGATGCCCGCCAGCGGGCCGCCGGGGAAATCCACCTCCGGAGTGATACCGACCACTATGCCGGAGTTGGCGTTGCGCTCGTTACGCGAGTATTGGCTCATGCCGTTGGTCACCACCCGGTTCGGCTCGGAGGTGGCGGCGACCACGGTGCCACCGGGGCACATGCAGAAGCTGTAGACCGAGCGGCCGTTCTTGGCGTGGTGCACCAGTTTGTAGTCGGCGGCGCCCAGTTTCGGATGGCCGGCGTATTTGCCCAGGCGCGCGGCGTCGATCAGCGATTGCGGGTGCTCGATGCGAAAGCCCACGGAAAACGGCTTGGCTTCCATGTACACGCCACGGCCGTGGAGCATGCGGAAGGTGTCGCGGGCGCTGTGGCCCAGGGCCAGGATCACGTGCCGCGAGTGCAGTTGTTCGCCGCTGGCCAACTCGACGCCGGTCAACTGGCCGTCTTCGATCAGCACATCGGTGACGCGCTGCTGGAAGCGCACTTCACCGCCCAGGGCGATGATCTGTTGGCGCATGTTTTCCACCACGCCGGTGAGGCGGAAGGTGCCGATGTGGGGCTTGCTGACGTAAAGGATTTCGTCCGGCGCGCCGGCCTTGACGAACTCGTGCAGGACTTTACGGCCGTGGTGCTTGGGGTCCTTGATCTGGCTGTAGAGCTTGCCATCGGAGAACGTCCCCGCGCCGCCCTCGCCAAACTGCACGTTGGATTCGGGGTTGAGCACGTTCTTGCGCCACAGGCCCCAGGTGTCCTTGGTACGCTGGCGCACTTCGGTGCCGCGTTCGAGGATGATCGGCTTGAAGCCCATTTGCGCCAGCAGCAGGCCGGCGAAAATCCCGCAGGGGCCGAAGCCCACCACAATCGGGCGCTCACTCAGGCCTGCCGGGGCCTGGCCGACCACTTTGTAGCTGATGTCCGGCGCCACGTTGACGTTACGGTCATCGGCGAACTTGCGCAGCAGCGGTTCTTCATCGCGCACTTGCAGATCGACGGTGTAGATAAAGCACAGCTCGGACGACTTCTTGCGCGCATCGTAGCTGCGCTTGAACAGGGTGAAGTCGAGGAGGTCGTCACTGGCAATGCCCAGGCGCTGCACGATGGCAGGGCGCAGGTCTTCATCGGGATGGTCGATCGGCAGCTTGAGTTCGGTGATTCGTAACATGACAGTATCCGGTTCGCGAGGGCGCACAAACGCGCCAAAGGCGTTTCACAAACCGGCGATTATAGGCGCTAACGCCCCGTTGCCGGGAGGTTAAAACCGCAACCCGCCAAATCAGCCGCTGCGCGCTCCGTCAAAATACCCGCAACCGCGCTGCACCTGGCCGTTGATCCGCAGCTCGGCGCTCAAGGGCCGCACGGTTGAATCCCCTGCGTCGACACAGCGTTGCGGCGCGACCCACAGCTCGATGTGCTGGCCATTGGCGTCGCTGGTCAGGCTGAACCGCCCTTCACCGGCCTGTTCTTCCAGGTAAGGCAGCGCCAGGGGCGCCTGCCCGGCCCGTTCCAGCAGCAGGCCCTTGCCGTTGACCGTGACGCTCCACTGTGGCGCGTGGCCATTGGCGTGCAGGGTCTGGCCGGCGTTGGCGCTGGGGTCGGGTTGGCTTATCAGCCACGAACAACCGGAAAATAGCGGGAGCAGGGCAACAAACAGCAAGGAACGGGCGGCGCGCATCGGGGAGTCTCCAGACAAGTGCCGCCACGTTACTCAGGCTGATCCTTCATCACAAGGACTAGTAGCCAACATGAAAGGTCTGGCCAGTTTGTAGGCCTTCGACGCTTTTTGCGTAGGCCAGTGCTACATCGGCAGCGGGAACGGGTTTGTAGCCTCGGAAGTACGGGGCATAGCTGCCCATGGCTTCGACCAACACATTGGGGCTCACCGAGTTGATGCGCAGGCCCCGGGGCAATTCGATGGCCGCTGCGCGCACGAAGCTGTCCAGGGCGCCGTTGACCAAGGCCGCCGAGGCGCCGCTGCGGATCGGATCCTGGCTGAGGATGCCGCTGGTGAACGTGAACGAGGCGCCGTCATTGGCGAATTCGCGGCCGATCAGCAGCAGGTTGACCTGGCCCATCAGTTTGTCTTGCAGGCCCAGGGCGAAGCTTTGGCTGCTCATTTCGGCCAGCGGTGCGAAGGTCACGTTGCCGGCGGCGCATACCAGGGCATCGAACTTGCCGGTTTTTTCAAAGAGGGCACGGATCGAGGCGCTGTCGCTGATATCCACTTGGAAATCGCCGCTGCTGCGGCCAATGCGGATGACTTCATGGCGTTGCGCGAGCTCTTTGTCGACCGCCGAACCGACAGTGCCATTGGCGCCAATCAATAGGATTTTCATCGGGATGTTTCCTCATTGGAGTGAATGAGGCCTGAGTCTAGAGTGGTTTTTAATCGGGAAAAGCGCGCTAATAGGCAACCTTTGGTTTTTTATTGGAAACAGTCCATGAGCGAAATGGATGACTTGGCGGCATTCGCCACCCTGATCGAGGCCGGTAGTTTCACCCTGGCGGCGCAGCGCCTGGGGTGCAGCAAGGGCCAGTTGTCCAAGCGCATCAGCCTGCTGGAGGCGCGTTTCGCGGTGGTGCTGGTGCAGCGCACCACCCGGCGCCTGAGCCTGACGGCGGCGGGCGCGGCGTTGCTGCCCCAGGCGCAGGCCCTGGTGGTGCAACTGGAGCGGGCACGCCAGGCCCTGGCACGGTTGAAGGATGATATGGCGGGGCCGATTCGGCTGACGGTGCCGGTGTCGTTGGGCGAGACGTTTTTCGATGGATTGCTGCTGGAGTTTTCCCGCCAGTACCCGCAGGTGCAGATCGAGTTGGAGCTCAACAATAGCTACCGCGACCTGTCCCGCGAAGGGTTCGACCTGGCGATCCGCTCCCAGGTGGGCAACGACGAGCGACTGGTGGCCAGGCCCTTGCTGGCGTGGGAGGAAATGACCTGCGCCAGCCCTGCTTACCTTGAGCAGTTCGGTGAGCCGCAGACTCCGGCAGCCTTGGCCGAGCACCGCTGCCTGCTCAATAGCCACTACAGCGGCCGCGAAGAGTGGTTGTACCACCAGCAACATGAACTGCTGCGGGTGCGGGTCAGCGGGCCGTTTGCCAGCAATCACTACAACCTGCTGAAAAAAGCGGCCCTGGTGGGGGCGGGAGTCGCTCGCCTGCCTTCTTATATGCTGCACAGCGAGCTGGCGGATGGGCGCTTGTGCTGGTTGCTGCGCGACTACCAGACCCGCCGCACGCCCATGTACCTGGTGCACCCCTATCAGGGCGGCCTGCCCCGGCGCACCCAGGTGCTGGCCGATTACTTGATTGGCTGGTTCAAGCGCAGTGGCGAGGCACTGGACCGGTTGTAGCGCCGGGCGATGAGCGCGTCGAGGGCAATGGCGCCGGGGCCCCGGGCCATCAGGTAGAGCAGGACCGCGGCCCAGGTGCCGTGGGTGGCGTAGGCATCGGGATAGACGAAGAACTGGATGGTCAGGGTCATGGCCAACAGTGCCGCCGCCGAGAAGCGCGTGGCCAGGCCTAGCAGAATCAACACCGGGAACACATGTTCGGCCACGGTGGCCAGGTAAGCCGCCCACTCTGGGGGAAGGAGCGGTAAGCGGTACTCGTGGCGAAACAGGAACAGGGTGGCGTCGGCCAACCGTGGCATGGCGAATTGGAACTGCCCGCTGACCAGATCGACGACCAGGCCTTCGACCTTGGTTTGCCCGGATTTCCAGAACACAGCGGCGATGGAAAAGCGCGCGAGCAAGGCGATCAGGCTATGGGGGATTTTTTCCAGCAAGGCGATGCCGCGTTGCAGCAGGCAGGGCCGGGCATTGCAGGTGTTGGGGGGCGTGTTCATGGCGAAACCCTCGGGGGGTGGTACAGCTCGGTGATGACGTTGTGGCCAATGAGCAAGGCGAGGCATTGGCTCAAGTCGAATTCGGGTGCGACGTTTTGGCCGCACGATGCGGCCCGGCCCAACGGCCAGCCACTTTGCAGGCCGCGGATGAAAGCGATTGAGCCTGGGTCTACGGCAAAGACTTCAACGTGTTGACCGTTGCGCAATACCAGGGCGTTTTGCCCTTCCAGTAGATCTAGGCCTGGCAGCAGGCCCTGCGGCTGCTGATGCGCAGCCCAGATTGCAACCACTGCGTAGCTGGAATTCAGGGTGCTGACCGAGGGATGCAGTTGAAGGTGCAACAGGTCTGGCGCTTGGCAATCGCTCAGCGCGGCACCTATCTGTTCGTGGAGCAGGGGCACCGCATCGGCGGCGTGATAGGCCTGTACCCGCAGCCGCTCCAGGCGCGCGATATCGGCGAGGTAAGGCACGCAGGAGGCGGGGCTGAAGCCTTCGATGAAGTGCGCCAGTTCATTGCCGTATTCAATCAGCCGGGGGTTGAGTGGTGGATGCTGGCTGATGAACTGGCGGGCCATGGCGCTGAAAAACTCATCGCCCACCAGTTGCGCGACGACCGGGTAGTGGTCGGTGAGTGCACCGATCAACGATCGCAGCACATTGTTGCGGTAAACCGCGAAGCGGCTCGCCGGATCGGCACCGTTGCGGCAGAACAGGCCGGGGGGGCAGTTTTTTTGTGGGTCCAGCAGTGCTTCGGCAAATAGGGTGTGAGTGTTCATGGGCCAGCCTGCATGACGTTGAGCAGCGCTTGCGCCTGGCGTGCCTCGGCGTGGAGCACGGCGAACGGTGGTACCCGGTTGTCCCGCTCGATCAGGGTGGCCACCGGGCCGCAGCGCTTGAGCACTTCGCGGTACAGCGCCCACACGGCGGCGTCGACAGGGGCGCCGTGGTCATCGATCAGCAGGCGTTCGCCCAGGCTGTCGGTGTCTTCGGCGAACCCGGCCAGGTGAATCTCGCCCACGGCCCACAATGGCAGTGCGTCGATATAGGCCAAGGGGTGGCGCTGGTGGTTGACGCTGCACACGTAGGCGTTGTTGAGGTCCAACAGCAAGCCACAGCCTGTGCGGTGCACCACTTCGCGGATAAACATCGCTTCATCCATGCTTGATTGGCGAAATTCCAGGTAGGTGGCCGGGTTTTCCAGGAGCATGGGGCGCTTGAGGGTGTTCTGCACCTGGTCGATGTGGTCGCAGACGCGGTGCAGGGTGGGTACGTCGTAGGCCAGGGGCAGTAGGTCGTTGAGAAACACCGGGCCATGGCTGGACCAGGCCAGGTGTTCGGAAAAGGCTTGGGGCTGATAGCGCTCGATCAATCCGGCCAGGCGCCCCAGATGTTCTCCATCCAGCGCCCCCTGGGTGCCGATCGATAGGCCAACGCCATGTAGCGACAGCGGATAGTGTTCGCGGATCAACCCCAGGTAGTGATGAAAGGGCCCGCCGGCCACCATGTAGTTTTCGGCGTGCACCTCGAAGAAGCCGATGTCTGGTTTGGTCTCCAGGACATCGCGAAAGTGTTCGCTTTTAAGCCCCAACCCGACACTGAGGGGCAGCTCGCCGTGGCGGGCCTGAGTGCGATGGCGCAGGGGCTGCGATGAGAGAGACATGTTCAACACTCAGGCCGGGAAAGGATCAGGACTTGGCGGTGAAGGCTTCGGTCTGGCCGAACCCGGTAGGCGAGGTGGGGCTGGCGGTTTTAACGCAGGTGCCGGTGGGGACCAGTTTCCAGGCGTCGGCCTGGTAGTCGGTTTTCGAGGAGCCGGCGCAACTGGTTCCGGCGCCAGCGGCGCAGTCGTTCTGGCCTTTGAGGGCGACACCGAAGCATTTCTCCATGTCATTGGCTGCTTGGGCGGTGGTGGGTAGGGCGGCGAGGCTCAATGCCGTGCCGAGGGCCAGGGCGAGGGTGGTGGCGGAGAGGGAAGAGGTCATGGTGTTTCTCCAGAAGGTCGGGCAAGCGTGATTGCTTGCACATGCCTCTAGAGAAAAGCGGTGCGGGGATTGTTACAGCGCAAGAATAAAAAAGGGAGCGGGTGGGCCCGCTCCCGGTACATCAGCCGCCCAGGTAGGCTTCGCGCACTTTCGGGTCGGTCAACAAGGCCTCGCCGCTGCCCTGCATCACCACCCGGCCGTTTTCCAGCACGTAGGCACGGTCGGCGATCTTCAACGCCTGGTTGGCGTTTTGTTCCACCAGGAACACCGTCACGCCATCACGGCGCAGTTGTTCGATGATGTCGAAGATCTGCTGGATGATGATCGGCGCCAAGCCCAAGGACGGTTCGTCGAGCAGCAGCAGTTTGGGCTTGCTCATCAGCGCACGGCCGATGGCGAGCATTTGCTGTTCGCCGCCGGACATGGTGCCGCCGCGTTGGGTAAAGCGCTCTTTGAGGCGTGGGAAAAGGTGCAGGACCTTGTCCATCTGCTCCTGGTAATCGCCCTTGTCGGTGAAGAATCCGCCCATGGCGAGGTTCTCTTCCACGGTCAGGCGGGCAAACACCCGACGACCTTCCGGGACCACGGCGATGCTTTTACGCATGATGTGCGCCGAGTGTTGCCCGACCAGTTCCTCGCCCAGGTAGCGGATGCTACCGCTGTGGGCTTGGGGTGAACCGCAGAGGGTCATCAGCAAGGTGGACTTGCCCGCGCCGTTGGCGCCGATCAGGGTGACGATTTCACCCTGGCGGACTTCCACGTTGACGCTGTGCAGGGCCTGGATCTTGCCATAGAAGGTGGAAACGTTTTCGAACTGCAGCATTTACGCTTCCCCCAGGTAGGCTTTGATGACTTCAGGATTGTCGCGGATCTCGTGGGGCGTGCCGTTGGCCAGGGGCGTGCCCTGGTTGATGACGACAATGTGGTCGGAGATGCTCATGACCAGTTTCATGTCGTGTTCGATCAACAGCACGGTGGCGTTGTGCTCTTCGCGCAACACGCTTATCAACGCCTTGAGGTCTTCGGTTTCCTTGGGGTTAAGGCCAGCCGCCGGTTCGTCGAGCATGAGGATCCGCGGGCGGGTCATCATGCAGCGGGCGATTTCCAGGCGACGTTGCTGGCCATAAGCCAGGGTACCCGCCGGGCGGTTGGCGAATTCGGTCAGGTTGACCTTGTCCAGCCAATACGCGGCGTATTCCATGGCATCGGCTTCGCTCTTGCGGAACGCCGGGGTTTTGAACAGGCCCGCCAGGAAATTGGTGTTCAGGTGACGGTGCTGGGCGATCAGGAGGTTCTCGACCGCAGTCATGTCCTTGAACAGGCGCACGTTTTGGAAGGTGCGCACCACGCCCTTGCGGGCGATTTCATGGCCGGCCAGGCCCTGGATCGGCAGGCCGTCGAGCAGGATTTCACCGCCGCTGGGCTTGTAGAAACCGGTCAGGCAGTTGAACACGGTGGTCTTGCCGGCGCCGTTGGGGCCGATCAGCGCCACCACCTGTTTTTCCTTCACGGTCAGGGCCACGCCGTTGACCGCCAGCAAGCCGCCGAAGCGCATGCTTAAATTATCGACTTTCAGGATCTCGCGGCTCATTTGCGCAGCTCCATGTGAGGACGTTGCATGGGCAGCAGGCCTTGTGGACGCCAGATCATCATCAGCACCATCAGGGCGCCGAACATCAGCATGCGGTACTCGCTGAACTCACGCATCAGCTCGGGCAGCAGGATCATCACGATCGCGGCGAGGATCACGCCCAATTGCGAGCCCATACCGCCCAACACCACGATGGCGAGGATGATCGCCGACTCGATGAAGGTGAAGGATTCCGGTGTGACCAGGCCCTGGCGCGCGGCGAAGAAGCTACCGGCGAACCCGGCGAATGCTGCACCGAGGGTGAAGGCCGAGAGCTTGATGACCGTAGGGTTGAGGCCCAAGGCACGGCAGGCGATTTCATCTTCGCGCAGCGCTTCCCAGGCGCGGCCGATCGGCATGCGCAGCAGGCGGTTAATCACGAACAGCGCCGCCAACGCCAGCAACAGGGCAACCAGGTACAGGAAGATCACCTTGTTGATCGAGTTGTAGGGCAGGCCGAAGTACTCGTGGAAGGTCTGCAGGCCTTCGGCGGCTTTACGCTCGAAGGTCAGGCCGAAGAAGGTCGGCTTCTCGATGTTGCTGATGCCATTCGGGCCGCCGGTGAGTTCGGTCATGTTGCGCAGCAACAGACGGATGATTTCACCAAAGCCCAGGGTCACGATGGCCAGGTAGTCACCGCGCAGGCGCAGTACCGGGAAACCCAGCAAGAAGCCAAACGTGGCGGCCATCATCCCGGCGATCGGCAGGCAGATCCAGAAGCTCAGGCCGAAGTAATGCGACAGCAGCGCATAACTGTAGGCGCCGACAGCGTAGAAGCCGACGTAGCCCAGGTCGAGCAGGCCCGCCAGGCCGACCACGATGTTCAGCCCCAGGCCGAGCATCACGTAGATCAGGATCAGGGTGGCGATGTCCACCGCCCCGCGTGAGCCGAAGAACGGCCAGACCAGTGCCACCAGCACCAGGCCCAGGATGATCCAGCGCTGGGTCGAGGGTAGGGTCAGGAAGTTGCTGGCCTTGGCCGGTACCAGCGGCATGTTGGGCGAGGCCTTCCAGGCTGCGCTGATCTGGCTGTGGAACAACACACGCAGGAACATCAGCAACGAGCACACGGCGATGGTTATCAGTGTGGCGGTGCTGGTGTTGTGCACTTCCAGGTTGATGCCGACGATGGTCAGCTTCAGACCGAGTACCGGGTAGGCCACGGCCCACACCAGCAGGGCGCTGAACAGCGCCGATTTAAGATTCCTAGTCATACCTTCTCAACCTCCGGACGGCCAAGGATGCCAGTCGGCCGGAACAACAGAACCAGTACCAACAAGCCGAAAGCCACGACGTCCTTGTATTGGTCGCCGAAGATATCGGCACCGAACGCTTCGGCCACCCCCAGCACCAAACCGCCGAGCATGGCGCCCGGGATGCTGCCGATGCCGCCCAGTACCGCGGCGGTGAAGGCCTTGAGGCCGACGAGGAAACCGGCGTTGGGGTTGATGACGCCGTATTGCATGCTCAGCAGTACCGCGGCCACGGCCGCCAGTGCAGCGCCGATCACGAAGGTCAGGGCGATGATGTTGTTGGTATTGATGCCCAACAGGTTGGCCATCCGGATGTCTTCGGCGCAGGCACGGCAAGCGCGACCCAGGCGTGAACGGGAGATGAACAGGGTGAGGCCGAGCATGGCGATCAACGTCACCACGAAGACCACGATTTGCATGTAGGAAATCAGCACTTCATGTGCGCCACCTGGCCCGATGGAGAAGTTGCCGGGGATCAGGTTGGGGATGGATTTGTCCTTGGAGTCTTGCGCCAACAGAACGGTGTTCTGCAGGAAAATCGACATGCCGATGGCGGAAATCAGCGGGATCAGACGGTTGCTGCCGCGCAAGGGGCGGTAGGCAACCCGTTCGATGCTGTAGCCGTAGGCACTGGTAACCACGATGCTCGCGATGAAGGCTGCGGTCATCAACAGCGGGACACTGTCGAGTCCCATCATGGTCAGCCCGGCGATGGCGATGAACGCCACGTAGGAACCGATCATGTACACCTCGCCGTGGGCGAAGTTAATCATTCCAATAATGCCGTAAACCATCGTGTAGCCGATGGCGATCATGGCATAGGTGCTGCCAACGGTCAGGCCGTTAACCAGCTGTTGGAAAAAGTGATAGATGTCAGGCATTACAGCGCTCCTAAAAACCTGATACGCATTTCACTGGTTGAGTCATCTTCCCGCTCCGGCCCCATGGATCTCGATCCATTTCGGGCGGCGGGTTACCAGCGAACCGCTGATGACGGTTTTGAGATTTTCAGGTGGGGAGACTTGCGGATCACGCAAGCGCGGCCCAGATACGTTCGTAAAACAAAGCCCACGGCACGCCGTGGGCTTTGTGGGCAGTCAACCAAATCCAGCCTTACTGAGGCGAAACTTCGGTTTTAGGTTTGCCGAAGTGCCACTCGTAGACGACGAATTTGAAGTCCTTGAGGTCGCCCTTGGCGTCGAAGCTCAGGTTGCCGGTCGGGGTCTTGAAAGTACCGGCGTGGATGGCTTCGGCCACTTTGGCAGGGTCTTCGCTCTTGGCGGCAACGATGCCACCGGCGATGACTTCAACGGCCGAGTAGGACGGGAACACGAACGGACCGCTCGGGTCTTCTTTCTTGGCCTTGAAGGCGTCGGCCAGGGCGACGTTGGCAGGGTCCTGGTCGAAAGACTTCGGCAGGGTGACCAGCAGGCCTTCGGACGCATCCTTGGCGATTTGCGAGATGGAGTCGTTACCCACGCCTTCCGGGCCCATGAACTTGGCTTTCAGGCCTTTTTCCTGGGACTGGCGCAGGATCAAGCCCAGCTCCGGGTGGTAGCCGCCGTAGTAGACGAAATCGACGTTGGCTTGCTTGAGCTTGGCGATCATGGACGAGAAGTCTTTGTCGCCGGCATTGATGCCTTCAAACACAGCGACCTTGACGTTCTTGCTTTCGAGGGTTTTTTTCACGGCGGTGGCGATGCCTTCACCGTACTGCTGCTTGTCGTGCAGTACGGCAACGATCTTCGGCTTCACGTGGTCGGCGATGTAGTTGCCGGCGGCCGGGCCCTGGGCGCTGTCCAGGCCGATGGTGCGGAAGATCATCTTGTAGCCACGAGCGGTGATGTCCGGGCTGGTGGCCGCCGGGGTAATCATGATGATGCCTTCGTCTTCGTAGATGTCCGAAGCCGGTTGGGCAGAGCTGGAGCACAGGTGGCCGATAACGTACTTGACGCCATCGTTGACGACTTTGTTGGCGACTGCCACGGCTTGTTTCGGGTCGCAGGCATCGTCGTATTCGACCGCTTGCAGTTGCTTGCCGTCGACGCCGCCCTTGGCGTTGATTTGCTCGATGGCCATTTTGGCGCCACTGAACTGCATGTCGCCGTATTGGGCTACAGGACCGGTTTTAGGGCCGGCAATACCAATCTTGATGGTGTCAGCTGCGAACGAATGGCTGGCGACCCCGGCCAGGACCATAGCGGCAAACAGTTTGGAAATCTGCTTAGTAGCCTTATTCATAGTGCTCCACTCTTACTGTTGTAATTTTTATAGTTCTGGCAGCCAAGGCTACAGAACCGGACAAGATAAATGGATATCTCTTCCGGAAATGCCCCCGGCAACTGTACCGGTACAGTGTAGAGCGCCGGTTGTTCGCTTGAAAAGCTGGCTGCTGGGGGCAAAACCTGAGGATGTCGCATTGCTGAAAGAAAAAGACATAATCACGCCGGTTTGCCGTGGGACTTTTGAGCTATGCCGGGGTTTTGCGAATTTTTCGATCGTTGACGCCTTTATCTCTGGGTTTTTCTGCCCGACCACCGACGTTATGATTGCGCCGATTTCCCTTCTGGACAGACCCATGATCGAAGAACCTAGCACCCTCTATGCCAAGCTGCTCGGCGAGACAGCACCTATTACGTGGAAGGAGCTCGAACCCTTCTTTGCCAAGGGTGCCCTATTGTGGGTCGACGGCTCCCTGGATTTGATCGAGGCCGCGCAGGCCATGGCGCAGAACGAAGCCGACAAAGTGGCTGCCTGGCTGGCCACTGAGACGCTGGGCAAGGTGTCTGCGTCGCGGGCGTTGGATCTGGTGACGCGTGATCCGCAGCTGTGGGCGGTGGTGGTTTCGCCCTGGATTATGGTCCAGGAAAGAGCAGAGGCTTGATGGCGCGCACCGAATGGGTGCGTCGGCAGGGCGGGAGAAAGTGTGTAGCCGAGTAGCGTGATGGCACGTTGCCGTAGAGAAACGCCACAGCGAGATTTGGCCGAGGGTGACGTTAACGTCACGGGAACAGTTTATCGGGCGGCCGTGAGGCTGCCTGATTGTTTCTGAATGTGAACAAGGCCGGGCTTTTGCGGTGCCGCAAAGATCGCTATCGCGGGCGAGCCCGCTCCCACAGGCTGAAGTAAAACCTGTGGGAGCGGGCTCGCCCGCGATGCTTTTAGACGTATTGAATCAAGCCGTCTTGCCCGTGTGGTTATTGAGCGAGATGACCTTGGTCTTGCCGATGCGGTGGCGATAGATCTCGCGCAGGTACTTGATGGCCTTTTTCACGCAATCGCGCGAGAGGCGGATGTCGTTGATCGAAACGAACTTCTCTTTATCGTTGATGAGCTCGCGGTACTTTTTCTCGTACATCGGCTTGATCGCGTACCAGTTGGTGTCGAGGATCTTGGCCGGGTTCTCGAATTCGTTGAGCAGGTCGTCGATCAGGCTTTCGTTGAATTCGTCGTGGATGATGAAGTCCAGGATCGAGTTGTCCAGGGTTTCATCGAAGCGGTACGGGTTGCGCGCAAAGCAGCGCTTGATGAAGGCCACGATCAGGGTCAGGAAGTCGTCCGACAGGCACGGGCTCTTGGCGATCAGGGTGGTCAGCGACAGGTTGGCCGACGCGCCGATCACCAGGGCATAGCGCTTGAGCGTGGTGTTGGGGAACAGGCTGTTGAGGTGGGTCTTGAGCCGGTTCAGGTCCATGTAGGACAGCTTGTAGTCCTTGGGCAGGGACACGATCGACACCACCGAGGAGCAGTTCTTGAAGAAGTGCAGGTCGTGCAACGCGGCCGCGTCGTAGCCCGAGTTCTTGTACTGCTCAAGCGAAGCGCGGTAGCGCTTGGACTCGATGGGCAACAGGCTGATGCCTTCGATCGCCTGGGTCACCTTGTTGAAGTGGGGCAGGTCGATGGAGCGGAAGAACAGGTCATCGATGTTCAGGCGCTGTGGCTCTTTCTCGAACACCTTGAACTTGTCGCTCGACGGCGCCGGGGTTTCTGGCACCACGGATTCGGCGTAGGCGATGGCCACCGGGCCGGCCAGGCTCATGAACAGGTCGTTGGCGTCCAGGCGAATGGTTTCGCCGATGTCGATACCGGCGCGACGGAAGTAGTTCTGGTCGTAGTCGGTGGTCACGGCCTGGGCGGTGAGGATGTTGAAGATCTGCTGCGAAATGTACTGGTTGGCGTGTTTTTCCATGGCATTGACGTCAATGTTCTGGATGTTGCCGTCATCGCTTTCTTCGGCGTAGCGCATGATGTCGTTGGAGATCAGCATCATCGCGTTCCAGGGGCGGATACGGCCCATGACGCTGGCTTCGCTGCTGTCTTCGTTGGCGAAGTTGTACGAAAAATCCCATTCTTCCGAAAGGTACTTGCACAGCAAGCGACCGGCATTGATGTGCAACGCTTCAGACATTTCGCTGCGATGATCGGAAATGTTCGGCAGCACGCAGATGCCGCTGGTGAAGATCGGCTCGAACACGAAGGAGTGGCCGCTTTTGCTGTCGTGCTCGTCCACCGGTTTGGTGTCGAACGTCTTGTTCATGTACGAGTGCTGCTGCGCCAGGCCGAACTCCGAGGCCATGCCCGAGCCCGTACCGCCGCCCGCGCTGAAGATCGAGAAGTACAGGCGCGACTGGTTGGCCTTGATGCCGCAGGAGTCGATCAAGTACGAGTGGATCATTTTCCAGTCGGGGCTGGAGAAGCGCTGGGTGTCCTTGTTCAGGATGATCTTGGCCAGGTACTGGCCCAGGATCGGCGCGTTACCGGCGCCGCCGGCATGGACTTCGGACAGGTCCATGATTTTCATTTTGCTGTAATCGCGCAGGAAGCCGCTTTTCTCGCCCTTGCGCGAAAAACGGATGCGCCCGGCGATGTCTTTGTCCAAGTCGCCCAGCATCACCAGTGGCTCGACCAGGAACACCGGTTTGGTGGCCTTGTACGGGCCCAGGCGCAGGTTGTTGCGGATCCACTGCGCGGGGCTGTAGCCCTTGTCGAGGTTCTTTTTGTCCGCGTAGGGGCGGTCTTCGTTATTGAATTCGTTGAGGTAGAACTTGCGCGCGTTGTACACCAGCTCCGCGACGTCCAGCGCAATGTTGGAGCCGCACCGGCCCAGGCCGATCAGGCACACCGAGGGGAATTCCTGGTCGTTGTGCTGCTCGCTGTCGCCTTCCAGGTGCGGTGGGCGCGGGAACACCATGTCGCGCAGGCCGTCGAGGTTGTCGAGGATGCGGTCAGTGTTGGTTTCGGTGAAATACAGGTACTGCTGGGTGGCAAGCGGGCGCGAGCTGACCAATGGCTTCGAAGCCGAGGGTTTATCCGGTGTAGTCACTGTCAGTTCGGATATTTCGTTGGCAGGGTTGTTTTTAGAAGTCATTGTGCGCCACGTGCTTGGACTGGTCGGCCTGAAGACGAGATGTCATCGGGCCATCACGGATAGGATGTCGCGACTTTATAGTGCGATTTGCGCCGCAGCGATAGGGTTTAACCTTAGATTCGCTAGGGGAAATCCTTTTGTGAGTCATGTTGAATCGGCCGTTTACCGGCGTTCTTTAATCTTGTAGGAGCGATTTATGAATGCGGCGTTACCTTCATTGGCCTTCGCGGGCATTGGCCTGATGGGCTTGCCGATGTGCCGCCGGCTGCTGGCAGCGGGCTTCGCGCTAACGGTGTGGAACCGCAACCCGGATAAATGTGCGCCACTGGTGGCAGCGGGGGCGCGGCAAGTGGCCGCACCTGCGCAACTGTGCGAGCACGCAGACGTGGTGATGCTGTGCCTGGCCGACACCGCGGTGGTGCAGGAGGTGGTGTTTGGCCTTGAAGGCGTGGCGGTTGGCGCGAAAACGGGGCAGTTGCTGGTGGATTTTTCCAGCCTGGAACCCACCGCCACGCGGGAAATGGCCGCTCGGCTTGAGGCCGAAACAGGCATGGCGTGGCTGGATGCGCCGGTATCGGGTGGTACTGCGGGCGCCGAGGCGGGCACCTTGGCGATCATGGCTGGCGGCGAGGCCGCGGACCTGGCGCGGGTGCGGCCGATCCTCCTGCACCTGGGCCAGCGCATCACCCACATGGGCGCGGTGGGGGCCGGGCAGGTGACCAAGGCCTGCAATCAGATGATCGTGGCGTGCAATGCCTTGGTGATCGCTGAAGTGGTGGCGCTGGCCGAACGCTCCGGGGTGGATGCCAGCCTGCTGGCCGAGGCCCTGGCCGGCGGTTTTGCCGACTCGCGGCCGCTCCAGGTCCTCGCCCCGCAAATGGCCGAGAGCCGTTTCGAGCCGGTGAAGTGGCACGTGCGCACGTTGCTCAAGGACCTCGATGGCGCGGTTAAGTTTTCCCGCGAGCAAGGTTCAGCCACGCCGCTCAGCGGATTGGCTGCCCAGTTGATGCGTTTGCACAGTGGTCAGGGGTTTCGGGAGCAAGATCCTTCGACCCTGGTCCATCTGTACCGCGCGCCGCGCTCAGCAGGCTGAGGGTGGCCGGTGGCCGGTAGCGCTGCTGGTTGATCTCGCGCAGCACCTGGGGCAGGTCAGCCAGGGCAAGGGGATGGCTGAACAGGTAACCCTGGGCGAAATCGCAGCCGTAGTAGCTGAGGAAGTCGTACTGCGCCTCGGTCTCCACGCCCTCGGTGACCACCTGCAAATGCAGGGTGTGGGCCATGACGATAATGGCCTGGACGATTTCCTTGTCCGGGGTGGAGTGGGGAATGTCCTGAATGAACGAACGGTCGATTTTCAGGGTGTTGAGCGGCAAACGCTTGAGATACGCCAGGGATGAATAACCGGTGCCGAAGTCATCGATCGACAACGACACCCCGAGGGCGCGAATGTGCCGCAGCAGGTTGAGGGTGTTGGTGATGTTGCCCATCAGCGCGTTTTCGGTGACCTCCAGTTCCAGGCGTGACGGCGCCACGTCGGCGGAGCGCAGGGCGGTGTCGATCTCGCCGGGCAGTTCTTCGCGGGTCAGGTTCAGGGCCGAGCAGTTCACCGCTACTTTCAGCTCCGGGTAGCCCTGGCGGGACAGGTGGGCGAGGTCACGGCACGCGGTGCGCAGCACCCAACTGTCGAGCTCGGCGATCAGGCCGTTGGTTTCGGCGATACCGATAAATCGTTCGGGCACCAGCAAGCCGTGGACCGGGTGCTGCCAGCGCACCAGGGCCTCAACCTTGCTCACCTGGCCGGTCTTGAGGTTGAAGATTGGCTGGTAATAGAGCACCAGGTCATGGTCGTCGCGCAGGGCGTTGCGCAATTCCTCCTCCAGTTGCAGTTCCAGGGTGGCTTTGGTTTTCATGCTGGAACTGAAGAAATGCAGGCTGTTGCGCCCCGTGCCCTTGGATTGGTACAGCGCCAGGTCGGCGTTTTTCAGCAGCTCTTCGCTGGTTTTACCGTCGTCGGGGAACATGCTGATGCCAATGCTGGTGGTCATCACCATGCGCCGCCCGGCCAGCTCGATAGGGTCCTTCATCTTTTGCATGATGCGCTGGGCCATGTGCTGGGCTTCGTCGCGCGCATGCACGCTGATAAGGATGCAGAATTCGTCGCCACCAAAGCGCGCCACCACGTCTTCATGGCTACGGGTGGCGCTTTTGATATGGCTGGCCAGCACCTTGAGCAACGCGTCGCCGGCGTCGTGGCCGAGGCTGTCGTTGATGCGCTTGAAATGGTCGATATCGAGGAAGATCACCGCCAACATGCCGCCCAAGGTGGTTTTTTCGATGAGTTTCTCGGCGAAGATCTGATTGAAACCGCGGCGGTTTATTAGGTTGGTCAGGGCGTCGTAATGGGCCACATGCTGCAAGGACACCCGCGCCTGGTCCAGTTGGCTGAGCAAGGCGTTGACCCGACGCAGGTCGTGCTCCTTGCTTTGCAGCTTCTTGTCGGCCAGGGCCGCGCTGATGCTGCTGCCGATAATCAGCAGGGCGATCACGGCGATACTCAGGCCCAGTTGGGTGTGGTTGCTTTCGGCCGCCGGCAGTAGCGGCTGCTCGCCGGCCGGCAGCACCAGGCTCAGAGCCCACATGCCGGTCATGTGCATGCTCAGGATGCCCGCGCCCAGCACCAGGCTGGCGCCGTACTTGAGTAACTGGTGGAACATGCCGCTGCCGTTGCGCAGGTGCCGCGACAGCAGCAGGGCGGCGACACTGGCGCCGATTGCGATGAGGATCGACAGGCCGAACAGCAGCGGGTTGTAGTAGGGCGTAGCGTTGGAATGCAGGGCGGCCATGCCCACGTAATGCATGGTGGCGATGCCCAGGCCGATCCACACCGAGGCTTGCAGGTAGCGGCCCAGGCTCAACTGGGTGTGGCTGAGGGTGAGCATGGCCAGGTACGACGCGATCAAGGCGATCAGCAACGAGGCGAAAGTGATGGGCAGGGCGTAATGGATTTCGACCGGCGCCTGGAACGCCAGCATGCTGATGAAGTGGGTGGTCCAGATCCCGCCGGCCAGGCAAAGCGCCCCGACACAGCGCCAGAGGCTCTGGGACGCGGGTTTCTCCACATGGCTGAGGCGCTCGGCCATGTCCAGCACGGCGAAGCTGGCGGCGCATGCCACCACATACGCCAGAAGCAGCAGAAAGGGGTTGTGAGTGCAATCGAGAATGACTTGCCCGCTTTCCGGGAGCTGGGTAACGAATTGCAAACCAAGCCAATCCATAGCGTGTCCCGTTTGAGAGTCAGCCCGCGCCAGCGCGATCAATACTGGCCAATGGCTGGAGTATAGAAGGCCTTCTGACACTGCAAGCGGTAGTGGCATATTAGTGTCAATGATTTTGCGCTGGGCTCAAGATCGATTGGCAATAACCCCATTTGCCTTTGTAGCAAGCAGGCTCGCCCGCGCTCGGCCACGTAGCGGCCGCAAAAATCCATAGGGCTCCACACCGCCGGGGCGCGCTGCGCAGCCCAGCGCGGGGGCGCCCTCTTCTTACGCGAGGCCGGGCCATAGCGCGGTATCAGCTTTACGAATCATTACAGACAGCACCCGGCAGGCTGACTAGATTGCGGGTTCCGGGCTGCGGAGTTCATGGCAGTGCAGCCCCAATAACAACAAAAAAAAGAGACGCCCCCATGCAGAACTCGAAGCAAGCGTCGAATGCCTGGCGCATTCTGTTCCTGCTGTTCCTTGCGAACCTGTTCAACTTCTTCGACCGCACCATCCCGGCCATCATCATCGAGCCGATCCGGATGGAGTGGAGCCTGAGCGACTTCCAGATCGGCATCATCGGCACCGCTTTTACCATCGTCTACGCCATCGCCGGGCTACCGCTGGGGCGCATGGCCGACAACGGCTCGCGGGCCAAGTTGATGGGCTGGGGCCTGGCGGCCTGGAGCGGGCTGACGGCGGTCAATGGCCTGGTCGGCAGTTTCTGGACTTTCCTGCTGGTACGCATGGGCGTCGGCATCGGCGAAGCCAGCTACGCACCGGCGGCCAACTCGCTGATCGGCGACCTGTTTCCGGCCCATCGGCGGGCGCGGGCCATGGGCATTTTCATGCTGGGCTTGCCGTTGGGGCTGTTGCTGGCGTTTTTCACCATCGGCGCGATGGTCAAGGCATTCGATAGCTGGCGCGCACCGTTCTTCATTGCCGCGGTGCCGGGCCTGCTGCTGGCGGTGTTCATGTTCTTCATCAAGGAACCCAAGCGCGGCGCGGCGGAAACCGTGCAAGTGTCCCAGGAGCGGGTCGAGCGCCCGGTGCGTCGCGTACTGGCGATCCCGACCTTTCTGTGGCTGGTGCTGGCAGGCCTGACCTTCAACTTCGCCACTTACGCCTGCAACTCGTTCATGGTGCCGATGCTGCAACGCTACTTCCTGCTGCCCTTGCAGGAAGCGGCGGTGGCCACCGGGGTGATTGTCGGCCTGACCGGCTTGGTGGGCCTGACGCTGGGTGGCTGGGTGGCCGACAAAATCCACCAGCGGGTGGCCAACGGCCGCCTGCTGTTCGCCGCCGCGAGCATGGTGATCTCCACCCTGGCCACCGCTTGGGCGCTGCACGCCGGGCGCGTCGAGATCGGCGTCTTCGTCGCGGTGTTCAGCGTGGGCTGGCTGTTCGCCTACAACTTCTATACCTGCGTCTACACCGCGATCCAGGACGTGGTCGAGCCGCGCCTGCGGGCCACGGCCATGGCGCTGTTCTTCGCCGGCCTGTACCTGCTGGGCGGCGGCTTGGGCCCGGTGGTGGTGGGCGCGCTGTCGGACCACTTTGCCCACACCGCGATGCTGGCCGCGGGTGCTGAGCAAATGAGCGAAGCCTTCAAGGCCGTGGGCCTGCACGACGCCATGTACCTGATCCCGGGGGCACTGTTGCTGACCATGGTATTTTTGGTGCTGGCCTCGCGCTGCTTTGTGCGCGACGCCCAACGCATGAAGGAGGGCATGAGCGCTGCGCCGGTGATGGGGGCGAGGGCGGTAACGGCTTGAGCACGCGGCGTGTCAGCCGCCAGTAATAAATGAAAAAGGCCCGCATCACTGCGGGCCTTTTGTTTTTGCGCGGTACAGCGGTAGGGGTCAGCCTGCCACCAGCACCCGGATCGCTTCCAGGCGCAGGGCAGCCTTGTCGAGCATGGCCAGGCCTTGCTCGCGCAATTGGCGCAGGGCCACCAGCTCGCTGTCGCGCACGCTTGGGTTGACGGCTTGCAGCGCGGTCAGGCGTGCCAGTTCTTCGTCGGTATCGGCCGCCAGGCGACGTTGCGCCTCGGCGACGCGCTCGGCGTGGCGAGGGGTGATTTTCGCTTCGCCGGCGTTGATCCGTGGCGTCAACTGGTCGCGTTGGGCCTGGATGAACTTGTTGGCGCTGGCCCGTGGAACGCTTTCGAGTTGATCGTTCAGGGTCTCGAACGACACGCGCCCCGACAGGTCGTTGCCGTTGGTGTCCAGCAGGCAGCGCAGGGCCGCCGGTGGCAGGTAGCGGCCCAGCTGCAGGGCGCGCGGGGCGACCACTTCGCTGACGTAGAGCAGTTCCAGCAACACGGTGCCTGGCTTGAGCGCCTTGTTCTTGATGAGCGCGACGGCGGTGTTGCCCATCGAGCCGGACAGCACCAGGTCCATGCCGCCCTGCACCATGGGGTGTTCCCAGGTGATGAACTGCATGTCCTCGCGCGACAGCGCCTGGTTGCGGTCGTAGGTGATGGTCACGCCTTCGTCGTCGCCCAGGGGGAAGCTGGCGTCGAGCATTTTTTCGCTGGGCTTGAGGATCAGGGCGTTTTCCGAATGGTCTTCGCTGTCGATGCCGAAGGCGTCGAACAGGGTTTCCATGTAGATCGGCAGGGCGAACTGGTCGTCCTGCTCGAAAATCGCTTCCACCAGCGCCTCGCCTTCACCGGCGCCGCCGGAGTTGAGTTCCAGCAAGCGGTCGCGGCCGGTGTGCAGTTCGCTTTCCAGGGCTTCGCGGGCACTGCGGGCCTCGTCGATCAGCGCTTGCCACTGGCCATCATCGGCGTTTTCCAGCAGCGGCAGCAGGCGCGGGCCGAACTGATGCTGCAAGGCGTTGCCGGTAGGGCAGGTGTTGAGAAACGCGTTGAGGGCCTCGTGATACCACTGGAACAGGCGCTCTTGCGGGCTGGTTTCCAGGTACGGCACGTGCAGTTCGATGACGTGCTTCTGGCCGATCCGGTCGAGGCGGCCGATGCGTTGCTCCAGCAGGTCCGGGTGGGAAGGCAGGTCGAACAGCACCAAATGGTGGGCGAATTGGAAGTTGCGGCCTTCGCTGCCGATTTCCGAGCAGATCAGTACCTGGGCGCCGAATTCTTCATCCGCGAAGTACGCGGCGGCGCGGTCGCGCTCCAGGATGTTCATGCCTTCGTGGAACACCGTGGCCGGAATCCCGGAACGCACACGCAGGGCGTCCTCCAGGTCCATGGCGGTTTCGGCGTGGGCGCAGATCACCAGGACTTTGGTGCGCTTGAGCATTTTCAGGGTGTCGATCAACCACTCCACGCGCGGGTCGAAGCGCCACCAGCGTTCTTCTTCGCTGGCGTCCGGCTGGGCCTGGAAGCTGACTTCCGGGTACAGCTCGGCGTGTTCGCCCAGGGGCAGTTCCAGGTATTCGTCAGGGCAGGGCAGCGGGTACGGGTGCAGTTTGCGCTGGGGGAAACCCTGCACGGCGGCGCGGGTGTTACGGAACAGCACGCGGCCGGTGCCATGGCGGTCGAGCAGCTCGCGCACCAGGCGGGCGCTGGCTTCGGTGTCACCGTCATTGACGGCGGTGAGCAGCGCTTCGCCCTCGTTGCCGAGGAAGTCGTGGATGGTTTTGTGGGCGGCCGGGGAGAGGCGCCCCTGGTCCAGCAGCTCCTGCACGGCTTCGGCCACCGGGCGATAGTTCTCGCTTTCGGCGCGGAAGGCGTGGAGGTCGTGGAAGCGGTTGGGGTCCAGCAGGCGCAGGCGCGCGAAGTGGCTGTCCTGGCCCAGTTGCTCGGGGGTAGCGGTGAGCAGCAGGATGCCGGGGATGACTTCGGCCAGTTGCTCGACCAGTGCGTACTGCGGGCTGACCTGGTCTTCGTGCCACACCAGGTGGTGAGCTTCGTCGACCACCATCAGGTCCCAGCCGGCGGCGAACAGCGCGTCCTGGGCCTTCTCGTCGTCCACCAGCCATTCCAGGGCCACCAGGGCTAACTGAGTGTCCTCGAACGGGTTGCCGGCATCGCTTTCGATAAAGCGTTCTTCGTCGAACAGCGCCACTTGCAGGTTGAAGCGGCGGCGCATTTCCACCAGCCATTGGTGCTGCAGGTTCTCCGGCACCAGGATCAGCACGCGGCTGGCGCGGCCCGAGAGCAACTGGCGATGGATGACCAGGCCGGCCTCGATGGTTTTGCCAAGGCCCACTTCGTCGGCCAGCAGTACCCGTGGGGCGATTCGGTCGGCCACTTCACGGGCGATGTGCAATTGGTGCGCGATGGGTTGGGCGCGCACGCCCCCCAGGCCCCAGAGCGGCGACTGCAACTGGCGGCTGGTGTGTTCCAGGGTGTGGTAGCGCAGGGAGAACCACGCCAGCGGGTCGATCTGGCCGGCGAACAGACGGTCGCTGGCCAGGCGGAACTGGATGAAGTTCGACAGTTGGGTTTCCGGCAGGGTGACCACTTCGTTTTGCGCGTTGAGGCCGTGGTAGACCAGCAGCCCGTCGACATCATCGACTTCGCGCACGGTCATTTTCCAGCCTTCGAAATGAGTGACCGTATCGCCCGGGGAAAACCTCACACGGGTGAGGGGCGCATTCCGTAGCGCATACTGGCGAGTGTCGCCAGTGGCCGGGTAGAGCACGGTCAGCAAACGACCGTCCTGTGCCAGAACGGTGCCTAGACCTAGCTCGGCTTCGCTGTCACTGATCCAGCGTTGCCCCGGTTGATACTGCTGCGCCATGCTGCCTGACTCCCGCCATGAAAAAGCCGACTATTCTAGCGGAACGAGGCCTTGAGGCCAAAGGATTAGCGGCGTTTGGGCGTAGATAAGTCTCGTCGGGCCGTCGGCCCTTGCGGGTTGTTTGCAGCACATAAGGCACTTATCAGTGCCTATCCGGTCACAAGTTTGCGACCGGCGGCTCAAGTCGCCGACCGTGCAGCCGACAGCCTGCCCACAGGAGAACAACAATCATGCTGCCACCGATCTTGCCGTTGAGCGTCGTCCCCATCACCTCGCAACAGGACCCCGTGCGCGTCAAACCGGATATTCCGCCGGTTGTACCGGTGCAACCCGGCTCCAATGAAAGCACCATCGACCTGCAAAAACGCGATGCCGAACAGGCCGCCTTGCTCCTGCGTGAAGAACAGCAGCGCCGCCAGCAGCGCCAACAGCGCGAGCGCGAGGCCCAGCAAGACCCCGAGGAGCATTTGGCGATCCCGGGCGATGAACTCAACAGCGACAACACCGTGCCGGTGGCGCCCTTGATGGAAGAGCAACCGCGCCAAGGCCTGTGGGTGGACGTCGAGGTTTGATTTGCGCGCGCGGGCTCCTTACTCTGGCGCTTGCAACGCCCCTGAATCCGACTGCCAGGCGAGCCTCATGAGCCAAGACGACAACCTGATCGACCTCAATAGCGAACGCACCAAGCGTATCCATGACCTCAAGGAAAAACGCCTGAACGAAGTGCGCAACGCGTTCGAGCAGGCCATGCCGTTGGGCAAGGCGAAGAAAAAACCGAAGAACAAACCGAAAAAACGCTGAAACCCCCCGTATTTGTTGATGCACGTCAGTTATTCCCCCTCCTTTGCGCGCTCTTGCGGGCGCCATTGATCCCGGTCAATTTTCTCCTCCCGCCGATTGGTTAACTTAGCTCCATCGCAACAAGGCGAGCGCAGGAGGCCAGTCATGTTTTTCGATAATGTGGTGATAGCCGGAGTGCTGACAGTCGGCCTCATGGTTCTGTTTTTTGCAGGGTTTGGATTCTTCATCTGGAAAGACGCAAATAAGCGCAAAAAGCCATAGGTCTTTTCAGTTACACGAGCACGCAAGGCATTTTGGGCAACTTCGGTTGCCCTTTTTTTTGCCCGCAAGAAAGTGCTGGTGGCGCCGACGACTATAAAAAAAGGTGCAACCCTTGCGGGTGCACCTTTTTTTGTCCTGCGCCTGGAATCAGCTGGCGAGGACTTTCGACGCTGCCCAGAACAAGCCGGCCGACAGGCCGACGGTGGCGGGCAGGGTCAGCACCCAGGCCAGCAGGATGGTTTTCACCGTGCCGCCTTGCAGGCCGCTTTTGTTGGCAACCATGGTGCCCGCCACGCCAGAAGACAGCACGTGGGTGGTCGATACCGGCAGGCTAAAGATGTTGGCCATGGCGATCATGCATGCCGTGGTGATCTGCGCCGACATGCCCTGGGCGTAGGTCATGCCCTGCTTGCCGATCTTCTCGCCGATGGTCAGCACCACGCGTTTCCAGCCGACCATGGTGCCTAGGCCCAGGGCCAGGGCGACGGCCAGGATGACCCAGAACGGCGCGTATTCGGTGGTGGCGGTCAAGTCCTTGCGCAGTTTGTCCAGGTCGGACTTCTCACGCGCGGCCAGGCCAGGCAGCTTGCCCACTTTCTTCGCGGTGTCGTCCAGGCAGAGCAGATTGCGACGCACTTCGATGCGGCTCTCGGAAGACAGCGAATGGTAGTCAGAAACCCCCTTGAGGGTGCCGAGCAGGGCGGCGATGGTCGGTTCGGTCTGCTGCGGGTTGCAGCGGAACTTCTCCGGCAGGTCATCCTTGATGTTCTTGCCCAGGGCCAGGAACTCACCCAGCGAATCGCTGTTGCGCTGGTAGAACTGGCTCAGGTGCAAGGTGGCGTCGCGGGTCCGCTCGATCTGGTAAGTGGTGCTGTTCAGGTCGAGGACGAACTGCGCCGGCACGATGCCTATCAGCACCAGCATAATCAGGCCGATGCCTTTCTGGCCGTCGTTGGAACCGTGCACGAAGCTCACGGCCATGGCCGAAATCACCAATACCAGGCGATTCCAGAACGGCGGGTGTTTCTTGTCGTCGAGTTTGCGGCGCTGGTCCGGGGTTTTGTGCATCTTGGACAGTGGACGCCACCATTTCAGGCCGATCAGCACCAGGGCCGCGACCAGGAAACCGGCCATGGGCGAGAACACCAGGGACGCGCCGATATCGATGGCTTTCTGCCAATTGACGCCATCGGCCAGGGGAATGTCGTTGATTAACGCATTCGCCAGGCCCACACCGAGGATCGAACCGATCAGCGTGTGGGAACTGGAGGCCGGGATACCGAAGTACCAGGTGCCCAGGTTCCAGGTGATCGCCGCGGCGAGCAACGAGAACACCATGGCGAGCCCGTGTCCGGTGTTCACATTGATGAGCAGCTCCACCGGCAACAGGTGGACGATGGCATAGGCCACGCCCACGCCGCCGAGCAGCACGCCCAGAAAATTGAACACACCGGAAAAGAACACGGCCAGGTGGGGTGGCATGGCTTTGGTGTAGATAACAGTGGCAACCGCGTTAGCGGTGTCATGAAAGCCGTTGATGAACTCGAAGGCGAGGACAAAGGCCAGGGCGAGCAAGAGGCTCACAAGCACCCAAGCATCTAGTCCGCTGAATAAATCGATCATGAAGGTTTTCTGACCCGGTCGTAAGGGGGCGCGATTATGCCAGAAAACCCTGGTAATCGATGCACTAGCTGCTCATCGGTAACATTCTTCAACGAAATATTTTGTAGGACGATTTTGCCGCTCGGGTTTTCTCAGGGTGAAGCAAGGGTTTGATTTTATTGAGAATGCCATGAGCAGGCAGCGTCTTCGCGGTTGTGCCAAAGGGTTGAAAGCACTGTACGAAATTTCAGCAAGAAGGCTGCCCGTGACTTTCTACCTCACCCGCGGGGCTAATGAGGTGCCGCTCGCGTATGCCGTGCGGGGTGACGGTTGACCGCCCGGCCGCAGGTTTTGCCGGCGACGTGGGACGGGGTCAGGAATAGCAGCAGTTGCCGCTAGGGCTCGTCCGCCTTGAGTTCCTTTTCCATTTTTTCCAGTTCTTGGGTAAAAGCCTGATCGAGAATGCTGGCGCGTTTACGCCAAGGTTTGCGTTCCGGTTCAGGTTGGGCGGCGTAGGTGGTGACTTCCCCGCCGTAAACTTCCTTGTAACGTTGTTCCTGGCGCTCAAGTTCTGCGCGCAGTTCTTCTTTCGTCACAGTATTACCTTTATCAAGTTGAGATTAATTCTGGCGATACGCCGGCAACTCTGCCATCGGTCAAGTCGGGCGCGGCGCATTAGCGCTCCACCGCAGTACCCTCGGTTGGCCAGGCAGCATCCATGTTGCGCGGGGCACGGCACTCGATCAAAACCACTGCCGTGAGACAGTGTATTTACCAGCAACTGCAAATACCGGGGGAACTGAATAAGTGCCGACGGTGACAGCAGGTAGCGCCGGTGGAACGGTAGCTACCTGCGGGAGTTGGATCCGGAAACCTGAATAAATCCCGGCGCCAGTGGCTGGCATTATAGCGGCCGGGTTGAATAACACTATCACCAGAAGTTAAAAGTCTTCAACTTGTGCGTTGCGTCGATGTGCGCAAGTTCCAGCTTGAACATCTAATCACGCGTCAACTCTAAGGCCTTGGCGGTTGCGCGAAGATTAAAACTGCCTCGATTGCGCACGGTAGTACCCGGTAGGCTTGACCTTTAAATAACGCTGGGTAAATAGTCTGAGCCTGGCCCTGGATGAATTGCGATTATCGGTCGTTGGTTCGATAATCGCCCGGTTCTACCCCACCTGCCGTAGCTTTTCCTTCTATATATAAGAAGCGCCAGTGCCGCCATGGCCGAGGACCAGCAATGAACGATCAATTGCGCAATGCCTTCACTTGCGTGGCGCCACCCATCGTCGCCTCGCCGGCCAAGCGTATCCAGGCGCTGACCGGCGACCCGGACTTCATGACCTCCCTGGCCCGTGGCCTGGCCGTGGTTCAGGCCTTTCAGGAGCGCAAGCGTCACCTGACCATCGCCCAGATCAGCCACCGTACGGAAATTCCCCGCGCCGCCGTGCGCCGCTGCCTGCACACCCTGATTAAACTCGGCTACGCCACCACCGACGGCCGTACCTATTCGCTGTTGCCCAAAGTGCTGACCCTGGGCCACGCCTATCTGTCGTCCACGCCCCTGGCCGTGTCGGCCCAGCCGTACCTGGACCGCATGAGCGAGCAAATGCACGAGGCCTGCAACATGGCCACCCTGGAAGGCGAGGACATTCTCTACATCGCCCGTTCCGCCACCACCCAGCGCCTGATTTCCGTCGATCTGTCGGTGGGCGGGCGCCTGCCGGCCTACTGCACCTCCATGGGGCGGATTCTGTTGGCAGCCCTGGACGATGTGTCGCTGCGCGACTACCTCGACCACGCCGACCTGCAAGCCAAGACCCGCCGCACTCTGCACACCCCCCAGGCCTTGCTCGAATGCCTGCAGCAGGTGCGCCAGCAGGGCTGGTGCATCGTTGACCAGGAACTGGAGCAAGGCCTGCGTTCCATCGCCGTGCCGGTGTATGACGCCTCCGGCCAGGTGTTGGCGGCGCTGAACATCAGCACCCACGCCGGGCGGGTCAGCCGCGATGACCTGCAACAACGCTTCCTCCCAGGCTTGCTGGAAGCGAGCCGCGACCTCAGCGCCCAACTGTTCGCCTGAGGTCGGCAGCAGACTTTGATAGCTAGACAACAATGCGTTCGATAATCGAACACTTAGTCGATTATCGGATTGTTTGGCATTTTTCCCCGGCTTAACCTTCAGGCATCGCGGCGCACCCCACGCGCCTTTGTGTCCATGTCGGTCAACCCCGGGAGCCCACTCCATGGCTGAAATCCTTTCGCTGCACGACGCGGTGAAGCAATTCGTCAATGACGGTGACACCGTCGCACTCGAAGGCTTCACTCACCTGATTCCTACGGCTGCGGGTCATGAAATCATTCGTCAGGGCAGGAAAGACCTGACGTTGGTACGCATGACGCCGGACCTGATCTACGACCAGTTGATCGGCGCCGGGTGCGCGCGCAAGTTGATTTTCTCCTGGGGTGGCAACCCCGGCGTCGGTTCCCTCCATCGCCTGCGCGATGCCGTGGAAAAACACTGGCCTCACGCCCTGGAAATCGAAGAACACAGCCACGCCGACCTGGCCAACGCCTACGTGGCTGGTGCCTCTGGCCTACCGTTCGCGGTACTGCGGGCCTACGCCGGTTCCGACTTGCCCAAGGTCAACCCGCTGATTAAGACCGTGACCTGCCCCTTCACTGGCGAAGTGTTGGCGGCAGTGCCGTCGGTGCGCCCCGACATCACCGTGATCCACGCCCAGAAAGCCGACCGCAAGGGCAACGTGCTGCTCTGGGGCATTCTCGGTGTGCAGAAGGAAGCGGCCCTGGCGGCCAAGCGCTGCATCGTTACCGTGGAAGAAATAGTTGATGATTTGAATGCGCCGATGAACGCCTGCGTATTGCCGACCTGGGCGTTGAGCGCGGTGTGCCACGTGCCGGGCGGCGCCCACCCGTCCTACGCCCACGGTTATACCCAACGCGATAACCGTTTCTACCAAGCGTGGGACCCTATCGCCCGCGACCGTGAGACTTTTACCGCGTGGATCAACGAATACATCCACGGCAGCGCTGACTTCAGCGAATTCCAGGCCAAACTGGCCGCCGCTTCGGAGGCTCACTAATGGCTTACTCCACCAATGAAATGATGACCGTCGCCGCTGCCCGTCGCCTGAAAAACGGCTCGGTGTGCTTCGTCGGCATCGGCTTGCCCTCCAAGGCTGCCAACCTCGCACGCCTGACCTCCTCGCCCGACGTGGTGCTGATCTACGAATCCGGCCCGATTGGCGCCAAACCCACGGTGCTGCCGTTGTCCATTGGTGACGGCGAACTGGCGGAAACCGCTGACACCGTCGTGCCGACCGGTGAGATTTTTCGCTATTGGTTGCAGGGCGGGCGCATTGACGTCGGTTTCCTCGGCGCCGCCCAGGTTGACCGCTTCGGCAACATCAACACCACGGTGGTGGGCGATTACCACCAGCCCAAGGTGCGCTTGCCGGGTGCCGGTGGTGCGCCGGAGATCGCCGGTTCGGCGAAGAGCGTACTGATTATCCTCAAGCAGTCCTCGCGCTCCTTTGTCGAGAAGCTCGACTTCATCACCTCGGTCGGCCACGGCGAAGGTGGCGATTCGCGCCAGCGCCTGGGCTTGCCGGGTGCCGGGCCGGTGGGGATCATCACTGACCTGTGCATCATGGAACCGGAGGCCGGCACCCACGAATTCGTCGTCACCGCGCTGCACCCGGGCGTGACCCGCGAGCAAGTGGTGGCCGCCACCGGTTGGCCGGTGCGGTTTGCCGAGCAGGTGGAACACACCGCCGCGCCCACCGAGGTGGAACTGACCGCCCTGCGCGACCTTGAAGCACGCACCGCCGTGGCCCATGGCCAGGCACCGGGAGAAGCCTGATGCGCGACGTTTTTATCTGCGATGCGATCCGCACCCCCATCGGCCGCTTCGGTGGCGGCCTGGCCGGCGTGCGCGCCGACGACCTGGCCGCCGTGCCGATCAAGGCGCTGCTTGAGCGCAACCCGTCGGTGGACTGGAGCGCGGTGGACGAGGTGTTCCTCGGTTGCGCCAACCAGGCCGGTGAGGACAACCGCAACGTGGCGCGCATGGCCCTGTTGCTGGCCGGCTTGCCTGAAACCATCCCGGGCGTGACCCTCAACCGCCTCTGTGCTTCGGGTATGGACGCCATCGGCACGGCGTTCCGCGCCATCGCCAGTGGCGAGATGGAGTTGGCGATTGCCGGCGGGGTGGAGTCCATGTCCCGCGCGCCGTTCGTCATGGGCAAGGCTGACGCCGCGTTCTCGCGCAACATGAAACTCGAAGACACCACCATCGGCTGGCGTTTCATCAACCCGTTGATGAAAGCCCAGTATGGTGTCGATGCGATGCCGCAAACCGCCGATAACGTGGCCGATGACTACGCGATCTCCCGCGCCGACCAGGATGCCTTTGCCCTGCGCAGCCAGCAACGCACCGCGGCGGCCCAGGCCCGGGGCTTTTTTGCCGAAGAAATCGTCGCCGTGCGTGTTGCCCATAAAAAGGGCGAAACGCTGGTCGAGCAGGACGAGCACCCGCGCGGTGACGCGACCCTGGACACCCTGGCCAAGCTCAAACCGGTCAACGGCCCGGACAAAACCGTCACCGCCGGCAACGCTTCGGGGGTCAATGACGGCGCGGCGGCGCTGATCCTGGCCTCGGCCGAAGCGGTGAAAAAGCACGGCTTGACCGCGCGCGCGCGGGTACTGGGCATGGCCAGCGCCGGTGTGGCGCCGCGGGTCATGGGCATCGGCCCGGTGCCAGCGGTGCGCAAACTGACCGAGCGCCTGGGCCTGGCGGTGAGTGATTTTGATGTGATCGAACTCAACGAAGCCTTCGCCAGCCAGGGCTTGGCAGTGTTGCGTGAGCTGGGCCTGGCCGACGACGCGCCTCAGGTCAACCCCAACGGCGGCGCCATCGCCCTCGGCCACCCACTGGGCATGAGCGGTGCGCGGTTGGTACTGACGGCACTGCACCAACTGGAACACAGCGGCGGCAAAAAAGCCCTGGCCACCATGTGCGTGGGCGTGGGGCAGGGGTTGGCGTTGGCGATCGAGCGGGTCTGAGCCAGGCCCCGTAGCGGCAATGGTGAAGCGTGTTGTGGGCGCAGGCTGGGTCCGGGCGGCGATCCGCCGATCGCGGTATGCCAGCCTCGATCAATGCTGCGATCAACCTTTTCACTCTGACCACACGCCCGAACGGTTGGGCGAGCAGCCACTCTGGGGGCTTAAATCCTTGGGGATGGAGAACAGCGTTTACTGGGACGTCACGGCGATGATGGCGGTGGCGTTCCTGTTCAGCTTGCGCTTGCCCAAGCAAGCGGCGTATTTGCACCACGATCTTTGATTGACCACCACTCGCCGGTTCGGCGGGCGGTTCTTTTTGACTGTGCCTGGAAGGAGGCTGCTGTGGCTTTTGTTCAACTCGCCGAGGGCGAACTGCACTACCAACTCGATGGCCCGCAAGGTGCGCCCGTGCTGGTGTTGTCCAACTCCCTGGGCACCGACCTGCATATGTGGGACGCCCAGGTCCCGGCGTTCGCCGAGCATTTTCGCGTGCTGCGCCTCGACACCCGCGGCCATGGCCGGTCGCTGGTGACGCCGGGGCCCTACAGCATCGCGCAGTTGGGCGGCGATGTTCTGGCCTTGCTCGATGCCCTGGAGATCCGCCAGGCGCATTTCTGCGGCTTGTCCATGGGCGGCCTGATCGGCCAGTGGCTGGGCATCAATGCGGGTGAGCGGCTGGGCAAACTGGTGGTGTGCAACACGGCGGCGAAGATTGGCGAGCCGTCGGTGTGGAACCCGCGCATCGAAACGGTACTGCGTGACGGCGCGGCGGCGATGGTGGCCCTGCGTGATGCGTCGATTGCCCGCTGGTTTACCGCCGATTTCGCCCAGGCCCACCCCGAACAGGCCGGCAAGATCACCGACATGCTCGCCGCCACCTCGCCGCAAGGCTACGCGGCCAACTGCGCGGCGGTGCGCGATGCCGATTTGCGTGAGCAACTGGGCGCCATCAAGGTGCCGACCCTGGTTATCAGCGGCAGCGAAGACGCCGTCACGCCACCTTCAGGCGGCCACTTTATCCAGGCACGTGTGGCGGGCGCCGAATACGCCGAGTTCTACGCTGCGCACCTGTCCAACGTGCAGGCCGGTGCTGCGTTCAGTGAGCGGGTGCTGCAATTTCTGCTGGCGCCTTGATCGCCAGGCGTAAAAAAACCGGGCCTTGGGCCCGGTTCTTACGCGTGAAACCTAATCAGTTGACGCTGACGGTCGAACGCGGTGCTACAGGTTGGTTGTCGTTGGAGATGGTGACTTCCACGCGACGGTTCATGGCGCGGCCCGAAACGCTGCTGTTTTCAGCAACCGGGTATTCCTTGCCATAACCCTGGGCCACGATGCGGGCCGGGTCGACACCCATTTTTACCAGGGCCATGCGCACCGAGTTGGCGCGACGCTCAGACAGCGACTGGTTGTACGCCGCGCTGCCGGTGCTGTCGGTGTAGCCTTCGACAATCACCTTGCGGTCCGGGTTTTCGGCCAGGAATTGCGCCAGTTTGTTGATGTTGACCAGGCCGCTGGATTTGAGCTCAGCCTTGTTGGTGGCAAACAGCACGTCGCCGAAGGTCACCAGGGTGCCGCGCTCGGTTTGCTTGGCGTTGAGGCTGTTCTGCAACTGCTTGATCTGCGCGTCACGGGCATCCAGGCGAGCCTGGGCGCGCTGGGCGGCGGAGTTCTTCAGGTTGGCTTCAGCGGTGCGCAGGTTGATGGTTTCCTTGGCAACCTCTACCCGTTGATTGGTCAGGTAGGCCAGTTGATCGACCTTGGCTTCATCTTCGCGGTCCTGGAAGGCTTTGTCGGCCTTGTCCAGCCATTCGCTGGCGTCCTTGGTTTCCAGGGCGGCGACTTTGCTCGCAGCCGGGTTGGCCTGCAGGGCGGAGTAGTTGGTGCGCGCCTGTTCCAGGTTGGCGTTGGGCTGCGTGGAGCACGCGGCCAAGCCAACGCTAAGGGCCAGAAGAGCTGGGATCATCAATTGTTTACGCATAATGGTTCGTCCTTTCTATCGATATAAGGGTGCAGGTTTCGCGTGGTGGATGCGGCGGCTTATTGCACGCTGCGCATGCCTTCCTGACGTAATTCCTGAACACCTTTCTGGGCATCCTGAACAGCGCGCTCAGCCTTGGCGGCCTGGGCTTTGCGCTCGGCGACGCGGGCGTCCCACTCGGCTTGTTCGGCCAGGCGCTTGGCTTCGTCGTACTTTTTGTCGTGCATGGCCAGTTCGGCCTGCTTGAGTTTGTCCTGGGCAGCTTTCATTTCCACGGCCGCGAACTCGGTGCCGCCAGCGGTGACTGCGCTGTTGACCGCAGACTGGGTGACGGCGTACTGCTCGCTCGGCGGGTTGCCAGCGCAACCGGCCAGAATGAAGGTGCTACCGATTGCCAGCGCGGCCAATTTGAGCCCGCGCAGATGGTTAAACGTGGTTTTGGCAGTGCTGGTCTTCATCGTCTTCAACTCCATTGGGTAACTCCTTAAAAACATCAAAAAATGCGTCCTGGACTGGGGCCGTCGCGGCAAATGGGCGAAGGGCTGCGGGCGTGAATTAAAACGACCGTTCCAGTCTTGGCGTACTGGCTGTGACCCGAGGCGTTTTTGAATAGTTCAGAGAAGATGGCCAATTGCCCGAAAATAAATTGATTGGGCACGCGAGGCTCTAGAACGGGAACTTTTGCCGCGCCCAGGGGTACTCCCAGCCCGGGAGGGGCGTGGGAGTAGCCAGAGGGGGTAGCCGAGGAGGCGAGGGCGGTCAGTGCTTGGGTTTGTCGGGGGCCGAAGCCAGCTCATGCAAATGACGACGGGACAGGGCGAGAAAACGCGGTGTGGGGCCGACATCTTCGTACAGCGGGTTGTCCTCCTCGTCGGTGGCCACCACCTGGGCGCCGCGCACGTAAGGGAAGCTCGCTTCGAGTTCTTCCAGGGCGGCGCCGATCAACTCGCCGAGCAGTTCTTCGGGGTGGCGCTTGGGGTACATCTCGGCAATGGCCGCCAGGCGTGCGGCGGCCTCGACGTCCAGGCGAATGGTGTAACCGGTGTCGGTCAGGCGGCCCTTGGCGTTTTCTTCCCAGTGCTGGGCCAGGTCTCGGATTTTCATGGCAACCTCAGTGATTGCCTGCTCGTGGCAGGCCGTAGTGAGTGGCAAGCCGCGATACGGCTCACAGTTGAGACTAGCCCTTGCCCACAAGGTTTAAAGAGTTTGTTGTAGCAAGCGGGCAAGCCCGCTTGCTACAAGGCTTGTAAGAACCCGGCAGCGGCGGCACTCTGGCGCCTTGTCCATCGCCCCCGAGCCTGCTGGAGAAACCGTAGATGACCGATATTGATGCGCGCCTGCGCGAAGACGTTCACCTGTTGGGTGAGCTGTTGGGCAACACCATCCGGGAACAGTACGGGGAAGGCTTTCTCGACAAGATCGAACAGATTCGTAAAAGCGCCAAGGCCGACCGCCGGGGCGCCGTGGACGCGCAACTGAGCGCCACCCTCGGCCAGTTGAGCGAAGACGAGTTGCTGCCCGTAGCGCGGGCGTTCAACCAGTTCCTCAACCTGGCCAACATTGCCGAGCAGTATCAGTTGATCCACCGGCGCGACGACTCGCAACCGGCGCCGTTCGAGGACCGGGTGCTGCCCGAACTCCTCGCCCGCCTGCTGGCCGAAGGCCATGGCGCCGAGGCCCTGGCCCGGCAATTGGGGCGCCTGGACATCGAACTGGTGCTCACCGCCCACCCCACGGAAGTGGCGCGCCGCACCCTGATCCAGAAGTACGACGCCATCGCCTCCCAATTGGCCGCCCAGGATCACCGCGACCTGACCCGCGCCGAGCGCGAGCAGATCCACCAGCGCTTGCAGCGGTTGATCGCCGAGGCCTGGTACACCGAAGAAATCCGCCGCACCCGGCCCACCCCGGTGGACGAAGCCAAGTGGGGCTTTGCGGTGATCGAGCATTCGCTGTGGCACGCCATCCCCAATTCCCTGCGCAAAGCCGACCAGGCTCTGTTCGCCGCCACGGGCCTGCATTTACCCCTCGAGGCGGCGCCGATCCGTTTCGCCTCGTGGATGGGCGGCGACCGCGACGGCAACCCCAACGTCACGGCACCGGTGACCCGCGAAGTGCTGTTACTGGCGCGTTGGATGGCGGCGGATTTGTTCCTGCGCGACATCGAACACCTGGCCGCCGAGTTGTCCATGCAGCAGGCCAGCGATGAGCTGCGTGCCCGCGTGGGCGACAGCGCCGAACCCTACCGCACCCTGCTCAAGCAACTGCGCGATCGCTTGCGCGCCACCCGGCAATGGGCCCAGGCCTCGCTGGCCGAGAACGTGCCGGCGCCGGCCGAGGTGCTGCACAGCAACCGCGACCTGCGCGAGCCGCTGTTGCTTTGCTACCAATCCCTGCACCAATGCGGCATGGGCGTGATCGCCGACGGCCCGCTGCTCGACTGCCTGCGCCGCGCGGTGACCTTTGGCCTGTTTTTGGTACGCCTGGACGTGCGCCAGGATTCCTCGCGGCACACCGCGGCCATGACGGAGATCACCGACTACCTGGGCCTGGGCCGCTACGGCGACTGGAGCGAAGACGACCGCATCGCCTTTTTGCTGCGTGAACTGAGCAACCGCCGGCCCCTGCTGCCCGGCCACTTCAAACCGTCGGGCGAGACCGCCGAGGTGCTCGCCACCTGCCGGGAAATCGCCGCCGCGCCGGGGGCGTCCCTGGGCTCTTACGTGATTTCCATGGCCGGTGCGGCCTCCGATGTGTTGGCGGTGCAACTGCTGCTCAAGGAGGCCGGCGTACTGCGGCCGATGCGCGTGGTGCCGCTGTTCGAGACCCTAGCCGACCTGGACAACGCCGGGCCGGTAATCGAGAAACTGCTGCTGTTGCCGGGCTACCGCGCGCGCCTACAAGGGCCGCAGGAAGTGATGATCGGTTACTCCGACTCGGCCAAGGACGCCGGCACCACCGCCGCGGCCTGGGCGCAATACCGGGCCCAGGAACACCTGGTGGACATCTGCCGTGAGCAGCAAGTGGAACTGCTGTTGTTCCACGGCCGTGGCGGCACCGTCGGGCGTGGCGGCGGCCCGGCCCATGCGGCGATCCTGTCGCAGCCGCCGGGTTCGGTGGCGGGGCGTTTTCGCACCACCGAGCAGGGCGAGATGATCCGCTTCAAATTCGGCCTGCCGGACATCGCCGAGCAAAACCTCAACCTTTACCTGGCCGCCGTGCTGGAGGCGACCCTGCTGCCGCCTCCGCCGCCGCAGCCGGCCTGGCGCGGGCTGATGGACGAACTGGCCGCCGACGGCGTGGCCGCGTACCGCGCCGTGGTGCGCGAGAACCCGCAGTTTGTCGAGTATTTCCGCCAGTCCACCCCTGAGCAGGAACTGGGCCGTTTGCCCCTGGGCAGCCGCCCGGCCAAGCGCCGCGCCGGGGGCATTGAAAGCCTGCGGGCGATCCCGTGGATCTTCGGCTGGACCCAATCGCGCCTGATGCTGCCGGCGTGGCTGGGTTGGGAATCGGCCCTGAGCAAGGCCCTGGAGCGAGGCGAGGGCGAGTTGCTGGCACAGATGCGCGAACAGTGGCCGTTCTTTCGCACCCGCATCGACATGCTGGAGATGGTGTTGGCCAAGGCCGACGCGGATATCGCCCGCTCCTATGACGAGCGCCTGGTGGAGCCAGAGCTGCTGCCGTTGGGCGCGCATTTACGCGACCTATTGTCGCAGGCCTGCGCCGTGGTGCTGGGGCTGACCGGCCAGTCGCAACTCATGGCCCACAGCCCGGCGACGCTGGAATTCATCCGTTTGCGCAATACCTACCTGGACCCCTTGCACCTGCTGCAAGCTGAACTGCTGGCCCGTTCCCGGCAGCAGGAGACGGCCCAGGGCAGCCCCGTAGAACAGGCGCTGCTGGTGTCTGTAGCCGGAATCGCCGCCGGGTTGCGCAATACCGGCTGAGGAATCGGGAGTGGTGGTGGCGGGGCGCCCGGCGCGGGTTGCACGCCACTGCAACCGGCCATCGGCGGCGACTTCGTGGTCGGGTTGCGACTTGGCATACCCGCCCGCAAGAGCCACGGCGGCGGCGGTTCTTGCTACTTTCGGCGGCTTGTGTGGGCAGGGCCTGCTGTGTATCTTGAGCAGCCTTTGGCCGTTTGGGCGGCCACTACCCCCTTTTTCAGATTGGCCCCACGCGGCGAATCCGAGCGTTACTAAATAAAAAATTGAGGAGCACATCGATGCGCGTAATTCTGCTGGGAGCTCCCGGGGCCGGAAAAGGTACTCAGGCTAAGTTCATCACCGAAAAATTCAGCATTCCGCAGATCTCCACCGGCGACATGCTGCGTGCTGCGGTCAAGGCCGGCACCGAACTGGGCCTGATCGCCAAGAGCGTGATGGACAGCGGCGGCCTGGTGTCCGACGACCTCATCATCAACCTGGTCAAGGAACGCATCAGCCAGGCTGATTGCGCCAACGGTTTCTTGTTCGACGGCTTCCCGCGCACCATTCCCCAGGCTGAAGCCTTGGTGAAGGCTGGCGTCGAGCTGGACCACGTGGTGGAAATCGCCGTTGACGACGAAGAAATCGTCCAGCGCATCGCCGGTCGTCGTGTTCACGAGGCCAGCGGCCGCGTTTACCACACCATTTACAACCCGCCGAAAACCGAAGGCCAAGACGACGTTACCGGCGAGCCTTTGGTGCAGCGCAAGGACGACACCGAAGAAACCGTGCGTCATCGCCTCTCGGTCTACCATTCCCAGACCAAGCCGCTGGTGGAGTTCTACCAGAACCTGGCCGCCAGCCAGGGCAAACCCAAGTACAGCCACATCGCGGGCGTGGGTTCGGTCGAGGCCATTACCGGTAAAGTGCTTGAAGCACTGAGCTGATAAGCCTGATCGGCTTTATCGCCAACGGCCCGCTTGCGGGCCGTTGTTGTTTATACTGGCGCACTTTTTTCTCTGTGACGGAAACATCGATGAGCACCTTGCTGGCCCTGGACACCGCGACCGAAGCTTGCTCCGTCGCCTTGCTGCACGACGGCAAGGTGACGAGCCATTACGAGGTGATCCCGCGCCTGCATGCGCAAAAGCTGCTGCCGATGATCCAGCAATTGCTGGCCGAGGCGGGCACTACGCTGCAAGCGGTGGACGCCATTGCGTTCGGCCGCGGCCCAGGCGCCTTCACCGGTGTACGGATCGCCATAGGCGTGGTTCAGGGCCTGGCGTTCGCCTTGGAGCGCCCGGTGTTGCCGGTGTCCAACCTGGCGGTGCTGGCGCAGCGCGCCTTGCGCGAACACGGCGCCGTGCAAGTGGCGGCCGCCATCGATGCGCGCATGGACGAGGTGTACTGGGGTTGCTACCGCGCCATCGACGGCGAAATGCGCTTGGCCGGCAGCGAAGCGGTATTGCCACCGCAAGTGGCGGCATTGCCGGCTGACGCCAGTGGCGACTGGTTCGGCGCCGGCACCGGGTGGGGTTATGGCGAGCGCATTGGCGTCAGCCTGTGCGGCCAGGACGCGGCCATGCTGCCCCACGCCGAAGACCTGCTGACCCTGGCGCGTTTCGCCTGGGAACGGGGCGAAGCCGTCCCTGCCGACCAGGCCCAACCCGTGTACCTGCGCGACAAAGTGGCGACGCCCAAGGCCCGTTGAGCCGCGCAGCCCCGCCAATCGTCTGTTTTCCCGGCAATTTCCCTGCGGTTTTAAACCTTTTTGCCTTTCTGTGTTCTAGTTATCACTTGGGCATTTGCTTAGCGGCATGGGTGCCGCTAAATTGCCATCATTGATACCGGGCATGTGATTATGCGTATAGACGGCGTTTCATCCCAGGCGTACCCCATCAAACGCAAGCCGCGCAAGGCGAATGCGGTGGTGGACGAGGGTATCGAAGACATCGTCGACGCCGAGATCGAACTGGCCGACACCCCGGTGTCGGTACGCGGTGAAGCCCGCACCGCCAACCTGCCCGCCCGCCAACAAGACATGATCTTCCCGCGTACCATGAGCAAAAGCGTGGCCACCGCCCTGGCCAGCTACCTGACCACCGCCGGTTTCGTCGATTGGGACATGGAAGTGCTGGGGCTTGACCTGCACATCTGATGCTGCCTTATTACCTCGGTTGCCCGTCCTGGAGCGAAAACGCCTGGCGCGAGTACCTGTACCCGCAAGATGCCCGCCCCGCACAGTTTCTCGAACTCTATAGCCAGGTCTTCAACGCGGTCGAAGGCAACACCACTTTCTATGCGCGCCCGGCCGCCAGCACCGTGCAACGCTGGGCCGAGACAATGCCCGCGCACTTTCGCTTCACCGCCAAGTTCCCCGGCGACATCAGCCACGGCGGCGACCTGCGCGAACAACTGAGCGCCGCCGAGACCTTCGTGCAACTGCTCGGCCCCTTGGGCGAGCGGGTGTCGCCGCTGTGGCTGCAATTGCCTGCCGCGTTTTCACCGCAGCGCCTGGGAGAATTGGCTGGATTCATTGATGGCCTTGAACGGCCCCTGGCGGTGGAAGTACGCCATCGCGACTTTTTCGCCAAGGGCGACGCCGAGCGCCAGCTCAATCGCTTGCTGCTGGACCGTGGCGTGGAGCGCATTTGCCTCGACCCGCGGGCACTGTTCAGTTGCACCAGCACCGCGCCTTCGGTCCTGCACGCCCAGGCGAAAAAACCCAAGGTGCCGCCGCGCCCGGCGGCGTTCACCCAGTTCCCACAGGTACGCTTCATCGGCCATCCGCAGTTGGAAGCCAACGATCCGTTCCTGGTGCCTTGGGTGGAAAAAATCGCCACCTGGATCGAAGAAGGGCGCACGCCGTATATCTTCCTGCACACCGCCGACAACCTGCTGGCGGCCAAACTGGCCCAACGCTTTCATAGCCAGTTGATGGCACGGTTGCCTGGCATGCCCGCGCTGCCTGAGTTATACAGAGAACCCGCCGCGGAGCAGCTTGGCCTGCTCTGACGAACCCGTCGAAGGAGCTCGCCATGGACCTGCCTAACCAAACCCAACTCGCCCATGGGTTCAAGGCCCTGCATGAGGCGCACGGGGTGTTTGTGATCCCCAACCCCTGGGACGCCGGCTCGGCGAAAATGCTCGCCAGCCTCGGCTACCAGGCCCTGGCCACCACCAGCGCCGGGTATGCCTTTTCCCAGGCGCGCCCGGACGGCGGCTTGAGCCTGAACGACACCCTGGAGAACGTCCGCGCCATCGTCGCGGCCAGCCCCTTGCCGGTGGCGGTGGATTTGGAAAACGGTTTCGCCGACGCGCCCCAGGCCTGCGCTCAAGCCATTCTGGCGGCAAGCGAGGCGGGTGCGGTGGGCGGCTCCATCGAAGACGCCACCGGGCGTGCGGGTGACCCTATCTACCCCTTCGACTTAGCGGTGCAGCGTATTGAAGCCTGTGTCGCGGCGGCGCGCAGCCTGCCGTTCCCGTTTTTGCTGACGGCCCGTGCGGAAAACTTCCTGCATGGCCGCCCGGATCTGGACGACACCATCCGCCGCTTGCAGGCCTTTGCCGAGGCTGGCGCCGACGTGCTCTACGCCCCGGGCCTGCGCACCCCGCAAGAGGTGCTGGCGGTGGTGCGCGCGGTGGCGCCCAAACCGGTCAACGTGCTGATGTCCGGGGCGCTCAAGCTCAGCGTGACGCAGCTGGCCGAGATGGGCGTCAAGCGCATCAGTGTCGGTTCGTCCATGGCCCTGGCGGCCTACGGCGCATTTATGGCCGCTGCCCGGGAGATCCAGGAACACGGCACCTTCACCTACACCGACCGCTGCCTGCCTTACGCCCAGGCCAATCAACTGTTCAAGGGCTGACAAACGGTGCGAGTACTGAAAATCCTGCTACTGGCGGTTGTACTGCTGGGCGCCGCGTTGCTGGCGCTGTGGGCAGGCCTGCTGCCGGTGCCGCCAGCCTGGAACCCCTGGGCGCCGCTGGATGTGCGGGCCGCACCGAACCTGCTGACCCGCTTCAAGTTGCTGCGCCTGCGCGATGACCCGGCGCTGTGTGACCAGGTGCTCAAGGACGCGGGCCTGCGGGTGGCACGGCAAAGCGACAGCCCCGCCGCCACGTGCCCGTTGACCAACACGGTGCGGGTGCAGGGCGGCCCGGTGGCCCTGAGCAGCAGTTTCCTGGCCAGTTGCCCGTTGGCGGTGGCCTTTGCCCTGTTCGACCGCCATGCCCTGCAACCGGCGGCGCACGCGGTGTATGGCCAGAGCGTGGCGCGGGTCGATCACCTCGGCAGTTTCGCCTGCCGCAACATGTACCACCGCCAAACTGGCGCCCTCAGCCAACACGCCCGGGCCAATGCCCTGGATATCGCCGGGTTTCGCCTGGCGGACGGGCGCGCCATCAATGTGCTCAAGGATTGGCCGGGGGAGGGCGCCGACGCGCAGTTCTTGCGGCGGGTGCACGAAGGCGCGTGTGGCCTGTTCAGCGTGGTGCTCGGCCCCGATTACAACGCGGCCCATCGCAACCACTTCCATCTGGACGTGGGGCCGTGGTGGGTGTGCCGTTAAGGGCGTAGCGCAGGTCAGGCGGCGAGGCGCAGGTTGTTCAGAATCAGCGGGCGCGCCCAGCCGATGTCGTAGTTGAGTTGCTTCTGCTGCTCGGCCAGTTCTTCGGCGGCGAAGGCCGGCGCCGGTTTGTCCAGCAACTCCAGTTCGAACTCGGCAATCGGCAGTAACAGCGGCCGTGGCTGAGGCGCCGGGCCGGGTTCTGGAATCGGTTGGCCGGCGTTGAGGACAATAGGGCGCACCCAGCCACTGTCGAAATTCTGCTGTTGCTGTTGGGCGACGATTTCGTCGTCCGGGTAGGGCGGCGCGGGTTTGTCCAGCAGCTCCACTTCAAACTCGGCAATGGGCAGGAACAGTGGCTCGGGCGGGCGGATTTCGGTGTCCTGCACGTCGCATTCGCGCTGGGTGAGGATGTGGCTGAGCAGGTCGGCGCCGGCGGTGGGTTCGAGGGGGCCCTCGATGTCCACCGGTTCCAGCGGCTTGATCGTATTCGTCGCGCTCCCTTGCTGCTCGGCCAGGGCCCGGGCAAAAAAATCTTGCCACAGGTGGCTGACGCCGCTCAGTGCTTGGGAGTTGCGTAGGCCGTAGTCGCCGTGGGGCGAGATAAAGCCTACGAATGTGCTGGGAATAATCTCTGACATTTGTCTCGGTCGACGTTCAGCTCTGGCAAAATGCCCGATAGTTTTGTTATCGGCCGTTTTTGCCGATCATTAATTTTTTGGGCGTGTTTTCCATGATTGAACAACCCGCGGCCTGCCGCATCATCGTCCAGGCACTGGACGAGGCGTTCGCCGAACAGGCCCGGCACTGGGCCGGCCAACTGGATTTACCCCTGGCCCTGGAGGACGCCGAGTTCGCCTTGCAGGTTGGCGCCCAGGGTTTACAGCTGCAACAGCTGGGGCCAGACGCGCCGGGGCCGGTGCGGGTGGATTTCGTCGAGGGCGGCGCGGCCCATCGGCGTTTGTACGGCGGCGGCAGTGGGCAGATGATCGCCAAGGCCGTGGGTGTGGGCCAAGGCGTGCGCCCGCGGGTGCTGGACGCCACGGCGGGGCTGGGCAAGGACGCCTTCGTGCTGGCCAGCCTAGGCTGCGAGATGAGCCTGATCGAGCGCCAACCGTTGATCGGCGCCTTGCTGGAGGATGGCCTGGCCCGTGGCGCTGAGGATTTTGAGGTGGCGCCGATCGTTGCGCGCATGCGCCTGCTCAAGGGCAACTCGATCGACGTCATGGGCCGCTGGGAAGGCGAACCGCCCCAGGTGATCTACCTGGACCCGATGTTCCCGCACCGTGAGAAAACCGCCCTGGTGAAGAAGGAAATGCGCCTGTTTCGCCCCTTGGTGGGCGACGACCCGGACGCCCCGGCCCTGCTGGCCGCCGCGCTGGCCCTGGCCAGCCACCGGGTGGTAGTCAAGCGCCCGCGCAAAGCGCCGTGCATCGCGGGGCCCAAGCCGAGCCATTCGCTGGACGGCAAATCCAGCCGCTACGACATCTACCCGAAAAAAGCCCTCAAACCCCAGCTGTTGTAGCAAGCGGCCGTCAGTCGGGGCGGTAGGCGCGCATGAACAGCGCGACGACGTCCTGCACGTGGGCCTCGGCCGCCGCGCCGACCACTGGCCCGCCGCAGCCCAGCAGCAGGCGAAAGTTCGCCGCGCCCTTGAGCAGGCAGAAGAAGTGCTCGGCCGCGACCCGTGGGCTGGCGATGCGCAGGGCGCCGATCTGATCGACTTTGGTCAGCAGCCGTTCCATGCCGTTGAGCACCCGTTGCGGCCCTGCCTCGAAGAAAATCTGCGGCAACTGGGGGTCTTGGCTGCCCAGGGCCATGATGAGGCGGTGCAGGTTGACCGAATCCTCGCCGTTAATCAGTTGGTGAAAGCCGCGAGCGATGTTCAACAGCACCTGTTCGATGGGCGCGCCGTCGGGCAATTCGAAAAACAGCGTAGGCAACTGCTCTTCGCACTTGGACATGACGGCGCACGACAGCAGCGTCTCCTTGTCGTTGAAGTGGCTGTACACCGTGAGCTTCGACACACCGGCCTCTGCTGCCACCGCATCCATGCTGGTGTTGGCGTAGCCGTTGCTCAAAAACAGCTTTTTCGCCGCATCAAGGATGGCCTGGCGTTTGGCCAGGTCTTTGGGACGGCCGGGGCCGTTGGGGGCAGAAAGATTGTTCGACATTTTTCGCTTTATTACTGGACTGGTGAGTTTGCTATTAATAACATACCGGCAAGTATAATTATTCCTAGCACCATTAGCGAAAGGTCCTTCACCATGTTCCGCTATGTCCTGCCCCTTGCTTTGCCTGCCAGCCTGGCACTTTTTTTGTCTGCGTGCGGCCATGAAGAACCCGCACAAGTCGTGGTGCGCCCGGCCATGGTGGTTCAGCCAGAGCCTTCGGCCCAGGCCATGGACAGCTACCCCGGTGAGGTGAGGGCGCGCTACGAGCCGGACCTGGCGTTCCGCATCGGCGGCAAGGTCAGCCGACGGCTGGTAGATGAAGGCGAGCGGGTCAAGGCCAACCAGCCCCTGGCCGAACTCGACCCCCAGGACGTGCGCCTGCAACTGGAAGCCGCCCGCGCCCAGGTCGCGGCCGCCGAGGCCAACCTGAGCCTGGTGCGTGCCGAGCGCGACCGCTACAAGACCCTGATGGACCGGCAGATGGTCAGCCGCTCGCAATACGACAACGCCGAGAACCTCTACCGCTCCGGCGAGGCGCGCCTCAAGCAGATCAAGGCCGAATTCGACGTGTCCAACAACCAGGCCAGTTATGCGGTGCTGCGTGCGCCCCAGGACGGTGTGGTGGTGCGCCGCGCCGTGGAAGTCGGGCAAGTGGTGTCGGCCGGGCAAACGGTGTTCACCCTGGCCACCGATGGCGAGCGCGAAGTGCTGATTAGCCTGCCGGAGCAGAGTTTTGGCCGTTTCAAGGTCGGCCAGGACGTCTCGGTGCAGTTGTGGACCCAACCGGGCCAGGCGTTCGCCGGGCGCATCCGCGAGTTGTCGCCGTCGGCCGACCCCAAGTCGCGCACCTTCGCCGCGCGCATCACCTTCACCTCCGGCAAAGTCCCCGCCGAGTTGGGCCAGAGTGCCCGCGTGTCGATTCAGGGCGAAGGCGCGGTGCCACTCTCGGTGCCGCTGTCGGCGCTGACCGCAGAAAACGACCAGACCTACGTCTGGCGCGTGGACGCCAACAACGTACTCAAGCGCACCGCCGTGCGCGTCGGCCCGTTTGGCGAAAAAAGCGTGCCGGTGCTCGAAGGCCTGAACGCCAGCGATTGGGTGGTGGCAGCCGGGGTGCATGTGCTTCACGAGGGCCAGCAGGTGCGGCCCGTGGATCGCTCCAACCGCTCGGTTAACCTGGCGGCCAAGGAGTAGTCCTCGATGGGTTTCAATCTTTCCGCGTGGGCGTTGCGTAATCGCCAGATCGTACTGTTCCTGATGCTGTTGCTGGCGGTTGTTGGCGCCTTGTCCTACACCAAGTTGGGGCAAAGCGAAGACCCGCCGTTCACCTTCAAGGCCATGGTCATTCGTACCCAATGGCCCGGGGCCACGGCCGAGGAAGTTTCGCGCCAGGTTACCGAGCGCATTGAAAAGAAGCTGATGGAAACCGGCGAGTACGAGCGCATTGTCTCGTTCTCGCGCCCCGGCGAATCCCAGGTGACCTTCATGGCCCGCGACTCCATGCACTCGGTGCAGGTGCCGGAGCTGTGGTACCAGGTGCGCAAGAAGATCAGCGACATCCGCCACACCTTGCCACCCGGTATCCAGGGGCCGTTTTTCAACGATGAATTCGGCACCACCTTCGGCAATATCTACGCCCTGACCGGCAGCGGTTTCGACTACGCGGTGCTCAAGGACTACGCCGACCGCATCCAGATCCAGCTGCAACGGGTCAAGGACATCGGCAAGGTCGAGCTGCTGGGCTTGCAGGACGAGAAGATCTGGATCGAGCTGTCCAACCTCAAACTCGCCACCCTCGGCCTGCCTTTGGCTGCGGTGCAGCAGGCCTTGCAGGAGCAGAACGCGGTGTCTACTGCCGGGTTTTTCGAGACCAGCAGCGAGCGTTTGCAGCTACGGGTGTCGGGGAATTTTCAGACGGTAGAAGAGATCAAGTCCTTCCCGATCCGCGTGGGTGATCGCACGTTCCGCATCTCCGATGTGGCGGATGTGCGTCGCGGTTTCAACGACCCGCCCGCGCCGCGCATGCGCTTCATGGGCGAAGACGCCATTGGCCTGGCCGTGGCCATGAAAGAGGGCGGCGATATCCTGGTGCTGGGCAAGGCGCTGGAAGTGGAGTTCGCCCGCGTCCAGAAAAACCTCCCCGCCGGCATGGAGTTGCGCAAGGTTTCCGACCAACCGGCAGCGGTGAAGACCGGCGTCGGCGAGTTCGTGCGGGTGCTGGTGGAGGCCCTGGTGATCGTGCTGCTGGTGAGCTTCTTCTCCCTCGGCGTGCGTACCGGCATGGTGGTGGCCCTGGCGATTCCGCTGGTGTTGGCCATGACCTTTGCCAGCATGTATTACCTGGGCATCGGCCTGCACAAGATCTCCCTCGGTGCTCTGGTGCTGGCGTTGGGCCTGCTGGTGGACGACGCGATCATTGCGGTCGAGATGATGGCCATCAAGATGGAGCAGGGCTACGACCGCATCAAGGCCGCCAGCTACGCCTGGACCAGCACCGCGTTCCCCATGCTCACCGGCACCCTGATTACCGCGGCTGGGTTCCTGCCGATTGCCACCGCGCAGTCCGGCACCGGCGAGTACACCCGTTCGATTTTCCAGGTGGTGACCATCGCGCTGCTGGCCTCCTGGGTCGCGGCCGTGGTGTTCGTGCCGTACCTGGGCGAGAAGCTGCTGCCAGACCTGGCCAAGCTGCACGCCGCCAAGCACGGCACCACCGATGGCGCCACCGACCCTTACGGCACGCCGTTTTACCAGCGCGTGCGGCGGGTGGTGGAGTGGTGCGTGCGCCGGCGTAAAACGGTGATCGGCCTGACTATCGTGTTGTTCGTCGCCTCGGTGGTGCTGTTCCGCTTCGTGCCCCAGCAGTTCTTCCCGGCCTCCGGGCGGCTGGAGCTGATGGTCGACCTGAAACTGGCCGAGGGCGTGTCCCTGAGCAACACCGCCGAGCAGGTCAAGCGCCTGGAAGCCTTGCTCAAGGACCACGCCGGCATCGACAACTATGTGGCCTACGTGGGCACCGGTTCGCCGCGTTTCTACCTGCCCCTGGACCAACAACTGCCGGCGGCGAGCTTCGCCCAGTTCGTGGTGCTGGCCAAGACCATCGAAGACCGCGAAAGCCTGCGCACCTGGCTGATCGAGACCCTCAACGAGCAGTTCCCGATGATGCGCTCGCGGGTTACGCGCCTGGAAAACGGCCCGCCCGTGGGCTACCCGGTGCAGTTCCGGGTGACCGGCGAGCACATCGAAGAGGTGCGCGCCCTGGCCCGCAAAGTGGCGGCCAAGGTGCGCGAGAACCCCCATGTGGTCAATGTGCACCTGGATTGGGAAGAACCGAGCAAAGTGGTGTACCTCAACATCGACCAGGACCGCGCCCGCGCCCTGGGCGTGAGCACCGCCAACTTGGCCAAGTTCCTGCAAAGCTCGCTCACCGGGTCGGCCGTCAGCCAATACCGCGAAGACAACGAGTTGATCGAGATCCTGCTGCGCGGCACCGTTCACGAACGCACTGAGCTGTCGTTGCTGCCAAGCCTGGCGGTGCCCACCGATAACGGCAAAAGCGTGGCGCTGTCGCAGATCGCCACCCTGGAGTACGGCTTCGAGGAAGGCATCATCTGGCACCGCAACCGCTTGCCCAACGTCACGGTGCGCGCCGATATCTACGACAAAGAGCAACCGGCCACCCTGGTCAAGCAGATCCTGCCGACCCTGGAGCCGATCCGCGCCGAACTGCCAGATGGCTATTTGCTGGACGTGGGTGGCACGGTGGAAGACTCCACCCGTGGGCAGAACTCGGTGAAGGCCGGCGTGCCGCTGTTCATCGTGGTGGTGCTGACCCTGCTGATGCTGCAACTGCGCAGCTTCTCGCGCACCTTCATGGTGTTCTTGACCGCGCCATTGGGGTTGATCGGGGTGACGTTGTTCCTGATGGTGTTCCGCCAGCCGTTCGGCTTCGTGGCCATGTTGGGCACCATCGCGTTGTCGGGGATGATTATGCGTAACTCGGTGATCCTGGTGGACCAGATCGAGCAGGACATCAAGGCCGGGTTGCGCCCATGGCAAGCCATCATCGAAGCCACGGTGCGGCGTTTCCGTCCCATCGTGCTTACCGCCCTGGCGGCGGTGCTGGCGATGATCCCGCTGTCACGCAGCGTGTTCTTCGGGCCGATGGCAGTGGCCATCATGGGTGGCCTGATCGTCGCCACGGCCCTGACCCTGCTGTTTTTGCCAGCGCTGTATGCGGCGTGGTTCAGGGTCAAGAAGGAAGCCGCCTAAAGGCCGCAGGCCCTTGTGGTAGCCACCTCTGTGGGGCGGGCTTGCTCGCGATAGCGATCTGATAGCCGACAGGGATGTTGGCTGTGCTGCCGCCATCGCGGGCAGCGCCCGCCCCACAGTTGAACTGTGGGGCGGGTGGCTCTGTGGGAGCGAGCCTGCTCGCGATGGCGGCACGCAGTGGCGGTGACGAATGGTAGGGCTAAGACAGTTGCTCCCACAGTTGCCCCTTCATTTTCCTCAAGGCTTTACAGCGTCCCAAACACCTTCTTCGCCAAACTAGTGGCAGCGGCCGCCGGGTTTTGGCGGATGTTGGCTTCTTGCTTGCCGATCATCTCGAACAAGCCGTTGAGGGCCTGTTCGGTCACGTAGCCTTCGATATTCGCGCTCTTGGCGTCCAGCACGCCCAGGGTCGCGGCTTGCCCGGCAAAGGCGTTGTACTGCTGCGCCAGGCCCACTTTGTCGGTGGCTTGCTTGACGATGGGCAGGAACTTGGCGCGGATCTGCTCGCGGCTGGTCTTGCTCAGGTATTGGGTGGCCGAGTCTTCGCCGCCGCTGAGGATGCCCTTGGCGTCGTCCACGGTCATCTTCTTCACCGCGTCCACCAGCAGCGCCTGGGCCTGCGGCACGGCGGCTTCGGCGGCTTTGTTCATGCTGGTTTCCAGTTCGTCGACCTGGGCGCCCATGCCGAACTGCTTCATTTTCTTGGCGACCTTGCCCAGTTTGCCCGGCAGTTCGATTTTCACTTCGGGGTTATTGCTAAAGCCCCCGGGTGCGCCCAATTGCTTGACGGCGATTTGCGCGCCCTGGGTCAAGGCGTCCTTGAGCCCGCCGGTGGCGTCTTTTTGCGACAGGTCGCTCAGGGACAAGGCCAGCGCACTGGCGCTGACCAACAGGCCAGCACACAGGCCGGCAAAACGAAGGGAGGGACGGAGCATGGCGGTTTCCTTGGGCGGCAGGGGTGGTTAACGGACTTGATCGACGCGTACTTTCAATGGCTGCGGGTCTTGGCCATTGAGTTGCACGGCGTGGTGCTCGGTGGTGATGAACAGCAACTTGCCATCGGCCTCGATGCGGGCGCTGACCGAGTAGCGATGGCCGGGCTCCACCAGCAACGGATCGTAAGTGAGGTGGAACGGCAGCGGCACCTGGCCTTTGATCGGCCCGCTCTGCTGGTCGAGGACCCGCGCCGGGGCGTCGGCCAGGGACACGTCTTGCAGGCTGACACTGAGGGTGGCGTTGGGCGGCAGCGCGATGCGTTGCAGGTAGAAGACTTCGCCGTCGAGGCTGGCCTTGGCGGCCGGGGTCGGGCTCTGGCAGGCGCTGAGCAGCGCGGCGAGGGCAAGCAGGGAGAGTTTTTTCATCGCAGGGTTCCTTATCGTGGGCGCCTTACCAAACAGGCGCCTACGACAATCTAGCGGATTTGCGCCGCCAGGGGCCTACCGATTCACTCCAGCTCTGCCGCGTCCTCGCTGCGGTGCAGGGCCACCTGACGGATCGACAGGCGGATTTCCGCCGGCAATACGCGCTTGGCCGCGCCTTCGGCCAACTCGCCGAGCATGGGGTGGTAGCTGAGTTTGCCGGCCTCGTCGCGGCGCAGCACGCCTTGGTCGAGCAGGGTCTGGATGAAGTGGCGGAACAGGCTCTTGTCGAAGAATTCCGGGGCGTTAAGGCCATGCAGGATCGATAGGCGCTGGGCCATGACGGTGCACAGGTCTTCCAGTTCTTCGGCGCTGATGCTGTTCTGGCCGCTGTTGAGCAGCAACGAGATGGCCATATAGAAGCGTTGCAGGGTCTGGGCGATGCTCTTGGACAGCAGGGTCAGTAGCACGAAGTGCCGCGAACTCGGCGCCGGGCGCAGGTAGGCGTCCTTCTCGAAGCGCAGCAGTCCTTGCTCAACGAACGCCTCCAGCCATTGGTCGACCACCGCGTCCAGTTCTTCCAGCGACCACCGGATGAACAACTCCGATTGCAGGTACGGATACAGCGCACGGGTGTAGCGCAGGATCTGTTCGCGGCTCATGCGCGAGGTGCTCTGGAAGAAACTGGCGAGCAACGCCGGCAGGGCGAAGATGTGCAGCACGTTATTGCGGTAGTAGGTCATCAGGACGGCGTTCTGCTCGTCCAGGTAGTGGATTTTGCCCAGGGCGTCGCTCTGCTCGGCCAACAGGTTCATGCCCTTGACGTGCTCGATCAGCGCCCGCCCGTCGCCTTCGGGCAGCGTGGTGTGGGGCGAGTAGGGCACCCGGCGCAGCAGCGCCAGGTACAGGTCCAGCACCCGCGCCATCGCTCGGTCGTCCAGGGCCAGGCGCGTGGTGGAGAGCAGCGCCAGGGCCACCAGGTTGACCGGGTTGACCGCCGCCGCTTCGTTGAGGTGGCGCGCCACGCGCTCGCCGAGGCGATGGGTGGTTTCGCTCAGCCACGCCGGTTTGAACTGCGGGCCCAGGTCCTGGCTGCGCCAGCCCGGTTGTTCGCTGTCAAGAAACTGCGCCAGTTTGATCGGCTCGCCGAAGTTCACCGCCACTTGGCCAAAACGCTGCTTAAGGGCGCCAATCACCTTGAAAATGTCGAAGATCGACTCTTTTTTCTTGCTCGCACCGCGTAATTCGCCCAGGTACGTGCGGCCTTCGAGCACCCGTTCATAGCCGATGTACACCGGCACGAACACGATGGGCATGCGCGAGGAGCGCAGGAAGCTGCGCAGGGTAATGGCCAGCATGCCGGTTTTCGGTTGCAGCATGCGCCCGGTGCGCGAGCGCCCGCCCTCCACGAAGTATTCCACCGGGAAGCCTTTGGTGAACAACGTGTGCAGATATTCGTTGAACACCGAGGTATAGAGCGGATTGCCCTTGAACGTGCGGCGCATGAAAAACGCCCCGCCACGGCGCAGCAGGCTGCCGATCACCGGCATGTTGAGGTTGATCCCGGCGGCAATGTGCGGCGGGGTCAGGCCGTTGCGAAACAGCAGGTAGGACAGCAGCAGGTAGTCGATATGGCTGCGGTGGCACGGTACGTAGATCACCTCGTGCCCCGGCGCGATCTGCTGCACGCCCTCGATATTGTTGACCTTGATGCCGTCGTAGATCTTGTTCCAGAACCAGCTCAACACCACTTCCAGGAAGCGGATGGCGGTGAAGGTGTAGTCCGAGGCGATTTCGTTGCCGTAGCGCAAGGCCAGGGCCTTGGCTTTGTCGGGCGAGATGTTCTCGCGCTCGGCTTCGTCGAGGATCGCCTGCTTGACCAACGGCTGGTTGAGCAAGCCCTTGACCAGGTTGCGGCGGTGGGAAATGTCCGGGCCGATCACCGCGCTTTTGAGGTGGCGAAAGTGCACCCGCAAAATGCGCTGGGCCATGCGCACGGTGCGTTCGTGGCCCTTGTTGTGTTCGATCAGTTCGCGCAGGTGGATGGGCGCGGAGAACTGCACACGGGTCTTGCGGCCCAGGATCATGATGCTCAGCAAGCGGCGCAGGCGCCCGGTGACCGCCCAGCTGTCGGCGAATAGCAGCTTCCAAGGGCTGGACTCACTGCCCGGCGATTGCCCCCAGAACACACTGACCGGAATGATCTGCGCGTCTTCGGCGGCGTTCTGGGTCAGGGTGCTGACCAGCCGGGTGAGGGTCGGCGGCGCGCCGCGTTTGTCCTGGCGGCCCAGCCAGTCGGGCTCGGGCGTGAGGTAGAAAAACGCCGCCGGCTCCATCAGGTTGCCCACCGACACCGGCAATACCGGGCGCGGCAGGCCGGCCTTGGTGCACTCGGTATCGAGCACGGCCAGGTCGGTCAGCGAAGGGTTTTGCAGGACGTAGAACACCGGACGACTGCGGTCGAGGTTGAGGGTGAAGGACGACTGGTTGATCGTTTCCGAGCGCACCCAGAGGTACAACAGTCGGCGCAAGGTGCCAAACACAAGACGGCGGAACGGGGAGCGGGTCATACGGCTTCTGCATGAGTTAAAAAAACCGAGCGGGCGCTCGGGCCGCTAGTGTGCCGTATCCGCGGAAAATCGGCAAAAAAGCGGCGAATGAGTGGGGAATATCGCGACAGGGCGGGTACAGCGCCCTGTGGGAGCGAGCTTGTTCGCGAGGGCGGTACATCTTTCAACACGGATGTTGGCTGGGTGGACGTTATCGCCAGCAGGCTGGCTCCCGCAGTGGTGACTGTTGGCGGTGTTGTCGCGGGGCTTACTGCAGGAACTGCGCGAAATTCACCCCGGTACCCGCCGGGCGCACGTCTTCGAGGTAGGCGTCCTTGTCGGCGCTCAGTTCCAGGCTCACCGTGGATTTGCGCTTGCCTTCGTTGCGTACCACCAGGCCTTCCATTTTTTCCCGCAGGAACACAGTGGGCACTTTCAGGTGCAGCAACTGGTCGCTGGCGGGGCTGTGCAGCAGCAAGTGAATCCACTCGTATTGGCCGATGGCCAGGCGCGCCAGGGGTATATCGAACCACCAGATGTTCTTGTTGCGGTTCAACTCGGTGAAGTGGCAGTTGTTGACGCCCAGCACGGCACCGCCCAGTTCCTGGTTTCTGCGGGCAATGGCCTGCGCTTTATTGAGTTTCATGACATACCTGCACGGTTGGATCTTCGGCGCGTGGCCGCAAATAAGGTGCGCATTCTCGGGGGTTGCGCCGCAAACATAAAGCCCAACCTGCGCCGGGCCTTGAAAAGCCGCCGGGAAAATAAATGAAACTTGCTCCAAATGCCCCCGGTCAACCTTTACGCAAGCACTCGAATCACCCGGATAGTCACCAGGAGAATCACCATGAGTAGCACCAGCGATAAAGTCAAAGGCATGGCCAACGAAGCGGTCGGCAACGTCAAGCAAGGCGTGGGCAAGGCCACCGATAACGACAAACTGCGTGCCGAAGGCAAAGCCCAGGAATTGAAGGGCGAAGCGCAACAGGCTGTCGGCAAAACCAAGGACGCCATCAAGAAAGGCGTCGATAAGGCATAAGCCGAAGTGCGTTTTAGTGTCATTGAGCGGCCATCCACGGATGGCCGCTTTTGTAGGTGCAATGAACCGAAACTGTAGGCATGAGGTCAATTAGGCTACTTTGGTGTAGAACATCCGCTTTCAAAAACCACCCAAATAAACGCCCTTGAGTCGCCCCCGACTTCACACCTTTTTGCGGCGAAAGGAGACGCTATGATTTTCCCGGATTTGAAAGGCCTGCCCCTGCACCGCGTGATGCTGCGTACGGTCACGGAGTTCGTTGACGACGAAATGTCCACCTACGCCTCGGCGCTGGCCTATCAGATGCTGTTTTCCCTGTTCCCCTTCCTGCTGTTCCTGATCGCCCTGATCGGTTTCCTGCATTTACCGGATTTCTTCTCCTGGTTGCGCCTGCAATCGGAACTGGTGCTGCCGCCCCAGGCCCTGGAGCAGGTCAACCCGGTCATCGACCAACTCCAGCAATCGAAGGGCGGCCTGCTCTCGGTGGGTATCGTTATTGCCCTGTGGACCGCCTCGGCGGGCGTGCGCCTGATGATGAGCGCGATGAACGCCGCCTACGACGTGGTCGAGGGCCGGCCGATCTGGAAGCGCTTTCCGTTGTCGATCTTCTACACCGTAGGCATCGCCGGCATGCTGCTGGCCGCCGCCGCGCTGATGGTGCTAGGGCCGCAGGTGATGGCTTGGGTAGCCGGGCAGGTGGGCATGGAAGATTTCATCGTTACCCTCTGGACCGTGCTGCGTTGGCCGCTGATCGTGATTTTGCTGATGGTGGCCGTGGCGTTGATCTACTACGTGATGCCGGACGTGCAGCAGGAATTTCGCTTCATCACCCCAGGTTCCGTGCTGGCGGTGGTGGTGTGGATCATCGCGTCCCTGGGCTTTGGCTACTACGTGAAAACCTTCGCTGACTACAACGCCATGTATGGCAGTATCGGCGCGATCATCGTATTGCTGCTGTACTTCTATATCTCCGCCGCGGTGCTGTTGCTGGGGGCGGAAATGAACGCAGTGATCGAGCACATGTCGGCCGATGGCAAAAATCCTGGTGAGAAGGACATGCCTGGGCACGGCGAAAAACAACACGTGTCGGGACTGGGCCGGGACCACTCGCTCAAGCCGACCACAGACGAAGCCTGAAGATGATCCGTGAAATCCTGAAAATGGGCGACGAACGCCTGCTGCGCATCGCGCCACCCGTCCCACCGCACATGTTCGACAGCGCCGAGTTATGGCAACTGATCGACGACATGTTCCAGACCATGGAACACGTCGGCGGTGTTGGCCTGGCCGCGCCCCAGGTGGGCGTCAACCTGCAACTGGTGGTGTTCGGCTTCGAACACAGCGAGCGCTACCCGGACGCCGAGGCCGTGCCGCAGACCATCCTGATAAACCCGCTGATTACGCCTCTGGCGCCGACCCTCGAAGAGGGTTTCGAGGGCTGCCTGTCGGTGCCCGGGCTGCGGGGTGCGGTGCAGCGCTACCAGCACATCCGCTACGAAGGCTTCGACCCCAAGGGCGAGCCGATCGTGCGCATGGCCTCGGGCTTTCACGCGCGGGTGGTGCAGCACGAGTGCGATCACCTGATCGGGCGCCTGTACCCGTCGCGCATCAGCGATTTCAGCAAGTTCGGCTTTATTGACGTGATGTTCCCGGACCTGCCGCACGGCACGCTGGAGTAGCTTGCAGCGCCACCAGCGCCTTGTTGCGCCGGTAGCGCACCAACCGTTCGGCCAGGGCCTGGGGCAGGGCGCACTGGCTGCAAAACCCCAGTTTTTCGTAGAAGCCTTGCAAGTCCGGGTGGCAGAACAGCCACACCGGGCCGTCGAGCGGGGCGATAGCCTGTGCCACCAGGCCACTGGCGATCTGCCGGCCACGGTAGGCCGGGTCAACGAACAACCCGGTCAGCCAATGCCCCTGTGCCATCGGCCGCAGGTTCAATGCAGCGACGATTTGCGCCTCTTTCGCCACCCACGAAACCCCTTCGCGGCTACTACGCATGGCGGTGTCGTGGCTGCGGTAAAACTTGTTGAGCAAGGGCAGGTGCAGGTCGGGCAATGCTTGGAAATTCAGCTCGGGCATGGTTTTAGAGGGCTTTTTCGGGGAACTGGGCAGTTAAATCGGGCAAATGGCATTCTGCCAGGCAATTGGTGTTATACCTCAACGTTACCTTCCCGTATGAGTGGAGCACGCATCATGGCCAAAGGCATGGATTCAAAGAAAGCCGCGAAAAAGAAACCGGCAAAAACCGCCGACGAAAAACGCGCCGATAAAAAAGCCAAGAAGGTTGGCGTTTTCGGCCACTGATAGATCCTCGCGCCAAGCCCGTTTGTCGGGCTTGGCCTTAGTTTGCCCAGGCAAACTTCCCTCGATAATGGCCGACTAGCTTGCGCCTGAGCAAAAGTGGCGAGGAGCTATGGCTGGAGGCCCGCTACAGGCCGGTGCTGGGCCCGGACCGGCAAGTGCACCGCGTGCTTAAAGTGGCCTCCAATATCAGCGAACGGATCAACCTGGAACACGAAAACCCAACGCCATCGGCCACGCCCTGGCGGTCAGGTTGGCTGTGCCAGCCTCATCGCAGACGAGCCCACTCCCACGCAAGCCCTCCCCAGCAACCGCTATACCGCCGCCATGCCCTCACTCTTGAGCTTCATCTCTTGTTCGCTCGTGACCTTGGCGAACTCTATTTCTTCGGCCATGCGCTTGGCGATTTTCTGCTCGATATCGAACTGCACCGGCGGCGGCATGGCTTTGATCTCTTCTTCGGTGAGGTTCATTTCCAGGAGGAGCTTGGCCCGCAGGCGCTGTTCGGGCGTCTGGTGCATGTATTCGAGAAAATCCTTGAGGGCGTTGCTCTGCTTGCTGCCGTCGGTGGCGTGGGTGGCCGCTTCGGCTTTGGCGGTGGGCGGCACCTTGGTGGTGTCTGCGCTGTTCTGCACGCTGTGCAGCACGGCGTTGAACTGGGTGCTGGCCGCCGCCGAGGTGGCGGGGTCTTTGTCGGGGCGGATGCCCAGTTGCAGCACCGGGCTGGTCTGAACGTTGAGTGACATGATTCAAATCCTTGAACGATGGGAACACCAAGGCCTGGAGCAAATTGCGTGCCTGCCCCGCAAAGCCCCGGTTTCATGGGGTTTTGCCGGGGCTGGGCGGTGAGGGTTTTCCTCTGGGCGGAAGGCTTTTGCCGCTGTCAGGCCGGGTCGGGCAGGGCCGAGGCGGGCAGGCCGAACACGCGGTCGAACAGCCAGTTGAAGGCAAAGGTGTAGCAGGGGATGAACAGAATCAGGGCCAGGTCCAGGAGGAAGGCGGCCCAGAGGCTGATGCCCATCCACCCGGCAATCAACGGGATCAGGAACACGATCAGCGTCAACTGGAACCCCACTGCGTGGGCGATGCGCCGCTTGACGGTGCGGGTGCGCGACGGCTGGCGGCTTTCCCAGCGCTCGAACAGGGTGGTGTAGATGAAGTTCCAGGCCACCGCGATGCTGGTGATGACCACCGCCAGCGGCCCGGTGCTGCTTGGCGAAGTGCCGGACAGCAGCGCCAGGCCGAGGGCGGAGAAGGTCATGCCGAACACCTCGAACAACGAGACATAGACCAGTTTGCGTTTGACGCCTTGCATGGGGGATTCCTTGTGCGCGTGATGGGGGCCAGGCTTTTTTGTGGGCAGGGCTGGCGCTGGGCGCAGAAGGTAGCTTCAATGCGGCTGATAGAAAAAGTCAGTAGCTTTCAGTTTTATTGATAGGTGGTGCCGTGAGTTTCAGCCCTTCGAGTATTGAATTGTTCCTTGCCGTGATCGAACGCGGCTCGTTTTCTGCCGCCGCCCGGGCCTTGGGCAAGGTGCCGTCGGCGGTGAGCATGGGTATCGCCAACCTGGAGGCCGAGTTGGGGTACGCCCTGTTTGACCGCAGCCACCGCGAACCCCAGCCCACGGCGCTGGCCAATGCCCTGGTGCCCCATGCGCGGTTGATCGCCGAGCAGCTCAAGCAACTGCAAGTGCACGCGTTGCAGTTGTCGTTGGGGTTGGAGAGCAAGTTATCCATCGGCGTGGTGGCGGATATTGGCCCTTCGCGATTGCTGGCGGCCATTAAGGTGATTGCCCAGCGCCATCCCTTGTTGGACATCGAAGTGCTGACCGCGCCCCAGGACGATGTCCTGCATTTGCTGCACAGCGGCCGCGTCAGTGTGTGCCTGGCCTTCGCCGGGTTGGCGGTGAACGTGTTGGAGCGTTTCCAGTTCATTGGCAGCGAGCAACTGGTGGCCACCATCGGCGCCGCCCACCCGGCGTTTGCCGGGGCGCATGGGCCGCTGTACCTGGAAGACCTGGTGAACGTGCGCCAGATCCTCGTCGCCAGCCGCGACCTGCCCCTGGCCGACGCCCGGCCGCTGGTGGCCGAGTCGTACTGGCGCACCGATAGCCTGGCAATGGCCCTGGACATGGTGGAAAGCGGCATCGGTTGGGGCAACTTCCCCCTCTCGGTGGTGGCGCCGCTGCTGGCCGCCGGGCGGCTCAAACGCCTGGATTTTCACAACACCGAAAACGGCCTGCTGCTGCCGTTGCACGTGGTGTGGCTGAAAAACCAACCCCTGGGAAAAGGCGCCGCTGCCTTCGTGCAACTGCTGACCCCACCGTTGTTGTAGCCAGCGGGCGAGCCCGCCTCCTATAAAAAAGGCAACGTCGTCGGTGTTTTCCACGCCTATAAGGCGCTTCTGAGCCACGTCAACAATGCCGTCATGGCGGCGTCGGGCTCCGGGGTTTGCCGGCGCAGGAGGTAGTAGGCGCTGCCATCGGGAACAAAGCCCCAGGGCGCCACCAGCAGGCCCGATTGCAGGTCGTCGCGCACCAGTTGCCACGGGGCAATTGCCAGGCCTAGCCCGGCCACGGCCGCTTGCAGGCTGAAGTAGAAATGCTCGAAGACTTGCTCCGCGGGCTCTGGCGTCGGGCTGGCGGTGGCTTCGAGCCAATGGCTCCAGGCCTGGGGCCGGGTGGCGCTGTGCAGGCGCGGGGCGTCGCGGGCCAGCCGGGGCTGGCCGTTGTGCAGGGGCGCCCAGTGCGCGGATCGGTCGGGGCGGCACACCGGGCCGACGCTTTCGTCGAACAGCCAATCGGCGTGGGCATCGGCGGGCCAAGGGAAATCCTGGCGGCGAATGGCCAGGTCGATACCGTCCTTGAACGAAAACGGCCCGCCCCCGGCCACCAGTTGCAGGCTGATGCCCGGGTGGGCGGCGTAGAACGCCGGAATCCGTGGGATCAGCCAACGCATCAGCAAGGTTGGCTCGCAGGACAGCACCAGCGGCGCGCTCGGACTGGGGGTACGCAAGCGGCGGGCGGTGGTTTCCAGTTGATCGAAGGCGTTCTCCACCGTTTGCAGCAGTTCACGCCCGGCGTCAGTGAGAAACACTCGGTGGCTGCGGCGCTCGAACAGGGCCGTTTGTAGGTCGTCCTCCAAGGCCCGTACGGCGCGGCTGATGGCCCCGTGGGTGAGGTGCAGCGCGGCGGCGGCGCGGGTGAAGCTCTCCAGGCGCGCGGCCATCTCGAAGCAACGCAGGGCGCTGAGGGGCGGCAGGCGGCGCTTGGCAGTCTGTGAGTTTTTATCACCGAGAGTGTCAGTTTTCATCGTTCGCCTGGCCGCCCTGTAGCCATTAAAGTGTGGCGCTGATTCTATACCCCGGAGCGCGGCCCATGACTGAACTGTTAGTTGTAATCACCATCACCGTGCTGGCGGTGCTCAGCCCCGGGCCGGACTTTGCCATGGTCACCCGCAACAGCCTGCTGCTGTCGCGGCGCCACGGGGTGATGACGGCGCTGGGGATTGGCTTGGGGGTGATGGTCCATGTCGCCTACACCGTGCTTGGCGTGGGCTTGGTGGTGCGCGAGTCGCTGCTGCTGTTCACCGCGTTGAAAGTGGCGGGGGCGTTGTACCTGATCTACCTGGGCGTGCAGATGCTGCGCGCCAAGCCCCAGGCCGAGGCGGCGGGGCAACCTGGCGCGGTGCAGCAGTCGCTGTGCAAGGCCTTGCGCACCGGGTTTTTGACCAATGCGCTGAACCCCAAGACGATGATTTTCGTGGTCAGCCTGTACCTGCAAGTGCTGCAACCGAACACGCCGCTGGCGCTGCAACTGGGTTACGGCGCGATCATCGTCGCCGCGCACTGGCTGTGGTTCGTGGCGCTGGCGCTGTTTTTTTCCGCGCCGGCCATTCGCAACCGCTTGATGGGCTACAAGCGGCGCATCGACCAGGTGTTCGGTGGCGTGCTGGTGGTGTTCGGCGCCTTGCTGGGGCTGATGAGCGTGCGCGGCTAGGTGCTTTCGCGCACTTTGAGTTCAAAACCCATGTCCTGCACCGGTTGCGCCACGCGGTTGCCGGCCATCAGCACCAGCATCTGCTCGGCGGCGCGCCGGCCGATGGCTTCGCGCGGGGTGCTGATGCTGCTCAGGCGCGGCACCATGTGGGCCGAGGCGGGCAGGTCGTTGAAGCCCAGGATCGCCACGCGCCCGGGCACTGCGATGCCGCTGCGCAGGGCTTCGAGCAGGGCGCCGTGGGCCAGGTCGTCGTTGCCGAAGAAGATCGCGTCCACTTGCGGTTGGCTGGCCATCAGGTGCAGGAACAGTTCGCCGCCCAGGCCCACCGAGGAGGGCCGCGGGGTCAGCACTTCCAAGTCCGGGTTGTATAGGCCGGCCTGCTGCAAGCCGCGGCGAAAGCCCTCGCCGCGCAGCAGGGTGCGTTGGTCCAGTTGCGCGCCGATGTAGGCCAGGTGTTTGCGCCCGCGGGCAATCAGGTGGGCGGCGGCGGTTTCGCCCGCGCTGACTTGGGAGAAACCCACGCAATTGACCCCGGCGCCGGCGTCCAACTCCATCATGTACACGCACGGCACCTGGCTGGCGTCGATCATGCGCCGGGCGCTTTCGGTGCGGTCGAAACCGGTGAGTAACAGGCCTCGGGGCTGATAGGCCATGTAGTTGCGCAGCAGGTTTTCCTCTTCGTCGCGGCAATAGTGGTAGTTGCCGATCAGCACCTCGAAGCCCTTGGGCCGCAGCACCTGGTGGATGGCTTCCAGGGTGTCGATGAACAGCAGGTTGGACAGCGACGGCACCAGCACCACCACCGAATGGCTCTGGGCCGAGGCCAGGGCGCGGGCGGCAGGGTTGACCACGTAGTTGAGGTCCAGGGCGGCTTGGCGCACCTTTTCCACCAGCGCCGGGGCCACGGTGCTGATGCCACGCAGGGCGCGGGACGCGGTGATGGGGCTGACGCCGGCCAGGCGTGCGACTTCATTGAGGGTAGGGCGGCCCGTGGTGCGGGGGTTTTTATCGTTTTTAGGGGAGGTCATCAGGCGGCTTGCCAAACAAAATTCGAGGCACTAAGGTAGCGCTGTCTCGATGTGCCTGCAATTGGCATGAACCGTGGGTTGCCTGATCCCGTTCCTGTCGGTCGAGACCCCCCCATAAAAACGAGAGAAGGCGCCGATAGGGCCTGTTTTTGCACCCGCATCAAATTCGCAAAGATAGCGCTGTCTGCGTTCTGAGGTGTTCCATGAGTCAACCCGTTACTGCTTTGGTCATCATGGGGGTCGCCGGTTGCGGCAAGTCCAGCGTGAGCCAGGCCATTTGCACCCTCAGCGGCGCCACCGGCATCGAAGGCGACACCTTTCACCCGGCCGCGAACATCGAAAAGATGAGCGCCGGCATCCCCTTGGACGACAACGACCGCGCCGGTTGGCTCGATAGCCTGTGCGCAGAGCTGCGCCGTGCCCTCGCGGCGGGCGAGCACCCGGTGCTGACCTGTTCGGCCCTCAAGCGCAGCTACCGCGAACGCCTGCGCAGCGCCTCGCCGGGGCTGGGTTTCGTATTTTTAGAATTGAGTCGCGAAGTGGCCGCCGACCGCGTGGCTCATCGCCCGGGGCATTTCATGCCTGCCACCTTGATCGACAGCCAGTTCGCCACCCTCGAATCACCGGTGGGCGAGCCGCGCACCCTGGCCCTTGATGCCTCGACCCACAGCGTCGAGCAACTGGCGAGCCAGGCCACCCGGTGGTGGATCGAACACGGCCTCACGCCGCGCGCCTGAGGCGCGGGGCAAAAAGATAGCGCTGTCTGGCAACCCAACCTCCCACACCCGCTTTAATAACAACAACAAACAGGAGAAACCCCATGTTTGGTCTGTCCCACGAGACGTTCCTGCTGTTAGACGCAGTGGTTACGGTGATCGGCCTGATCGTGCTGATTACCCAGTTCAAGCTCCATCCCTTCATCGCCCTGATTATCGCCGCCGCGTTTTTGGGGCTGACGTCGGGCATGCCCATCGGCACCATCATCAAGGCCTTCCAGGACGGGTTTGGCGGCGTGCTGGGGTTTGTCGGCATCATCCTGGCGCTGGGCACCATGCTCGGCAAAATGATGGCCGAGTCGGGGGGCGCCGATCAGATCGCGCAAACCCTGATCCGCGCCTTCGGCAAGGAGCGGGTGCAGTGGGCGATGATGTTCGCGGCGTTTCTGGTGGGCATCCCGTTGTTCTTCGAGATCGGCTTTGTGCTGCTGATTCCCTTGGTGTTTATCGTGGCGCGGCGTACCGGCGTGTCGCTCATCAAGATCGGCATCCCGCTGCTGGCCGGCCTTTCGGCGGTGCATGGCCTGGTGCCACCGCACCCGGGGCCGCTGCTGGCCATCGGCGTGTTTGGCGCGGACATCGGCAAGACCATCCTCTATGGCCTGATTGTCGCGCTGCCCACGGCCATCATCGCCGGGCCGATCTACGGCACCTTTATCTCCAAGTACATTCCCGGTAACCCGTCCCAGGAACTGGTGGACCAACTGGCCCGCGAGCCGGCGTCCGAGACGTTGCCAAGCTTCGCCATTACCTTGGTCACCGTGCTGCTGCCGGTGTTCTTGATGCTGCTCAAGACCTTCGCCGACGTGGCCTTTGCCGATGGCCACTGGTTGCGCACCTGGATGGACATGGTCGGCCACCCCATCTCGGCACTGCTGCTGGCGTTGCTGCTGTCGCTGTACACCTTCGGCCACCGTCAGGGCATTGGTTCCAAGCAGATCCTCAAGTTGCTCGACGCCAGCCTCGCGCCGACCGCGGCGATCATTCTTATCATCGGTGCCGGTGGCGGTTTCAAGCAGATGCTGGTGACCAGCGGGGTGGGTGACGTGATCGGCCATATGGCGGTGAACGCGCAAATCTCGCCGATCCTGCTGGCCTGGCTGGTGGCGGCGGTGATCCGCATCGCCACGGGGTCGGCGACGGTGGCGACCATTACTGGGGCGGGCATTGTGGTGCCGGTGGTGGGGATGATTCCGGGGGTGAACCGCGAGTTGCTGGTGCTGGCCACTGGCGCCGGTTCGTTGATTCTGTCCCACGTCAACGACGCGGGGTTTTGGCTGGTCAAGCAGTATTTCAATATGACCGTGGCCGAAACCTTCAAGACCTGGACCGCGATGGAAACCATCCTCTCGGTGGTGGCCTTGATCTTTATCCTGCTGCTGTCGTTGGTGGTCTAAGCCAAGTGGCTGTTAGGGGAACCGGGCCTGGCCCGGCTCCCCATCGTCGCCCAGGGTCAGCCGTTGGCTTTGTGCACCAGCCCATCGGCGCGCAGCATCGCCCGGATGCCGCGTACTGCCTGGCGGATGCGGTCCTGGTTTTCGATCAGGGCAAAGCGCACATGATCGTCGCCGTACTCGCCAAAACCCACCCCCGGCGAGACGCACACCTTGGCCTCGGCCAGGAGTTTCTTGGCGAACTCCAGCGAACCCAGGTGGGCGTAGGCTTCGGGGATCTTGGCCCAGACGTACATCGAGGCTTTGGGGTTCTCCACCATCCAGCCCAGTTCATGCAGGCCTTTTACTAGCACGTTGCGGCGCTGGCGGTACTGCTCGGCGATATCCTTGACGCACTGCTGGTCGCCTTCGAGCGCGGCGATGGCCGCCACTTGCAGTGGGGTGAAGGTGCCGTAGTCGTGGTAGCTCTTGATCCGCGCCAGGGCGTTGACCAGTTCCGGGTTGCCGACCATGAAGCCCACGCGCCAACCCGCCATGTTGTAGCTCTTGGACAGGGTGAAAAACTCCACGGCGATGTCCTTGGCCCCCGGCACTTGCATGATCGACGGGGCTTTCCAGCCGTCGTAGACGATGTCGGCGTAGGCCAGGTCATGCACCACCAGTACGTCGTACTGCTTGGCAAGGGCCACCACGCGCTCGAAGAAATCCAGTTCCACGCACTGCGCGGTAGGGTTGGACGGAAAGCCCAGGATCATCATTTTCGGCTTGGGGATCGAGCCGCGAATGGCCCGTTCCAGCTCGGCGAAAAAGTCCACCCCTGGCACCAGCGGCACGGAGCGCACCTGGGCCCCGGCGATCACCGCGCCGTAGATGTGGATCGGGTAGCTGGGGTTGGGCACCAGCACGGTGTCGCCCTGGTCCAGGGTGGCCAGCATCAAGTGCGCCAGGCCTTCCTTGGAACCGATGGTGACGATGGCTTCGCTTTCCGGGTCGATATCGACCTCGTAGCGCTCCTTGTACCAGTTGGCAATCGCCCGGCGCAGGCGCGGGATGCCCTTGGACGTGGAGTAGCCGTGGGTGTCTTCGCGCTGGGCGACGGTCACCAGTTTTTCCACGATGTGGGGCGGCGTCGGTCCGTCGGGGTTGCCCATGCTGAAGTCGATGATGTCTTCGCCACGACGACGGGCGGCCATCTTCAGCTCGGCAGTGATGTTGAACACGTAAGGGGGGAGTCGATCTATGCGCGCAAAGCGGCGCGGCGAACCTGGTTCGGCCATTGTTGCCTCGAAGTACGTAAGCGCCCGGAACCGTCCGAGCGACGTTGGCCACTGCGGTGGCCTGGGCGGCACGATAAGGGCGATGATGGCCAATTGTCCATAGTGGGCCGGCAAATATTTTGGTGGCTGTTTTCGCCCTGATTGGGCACATTGCCGGCCAGTTCCGGCGCCAATGCCACCGTTTTTCTGGAATCGACCATGGAATTTACCAGCGGCTTTTTGCTCAGCCTTTCCCTGTGCCTGGACATTGGCGTGGCCAATATCGCGATGATTACCCTGGCCATGCAGCGCGGCTATTTCCAGGGCTTTGCCCTGGGCCTGGGCACGTGTTTTGGCGATTTGATTTATGCCGTGCTGGCCCTGGCCGGCATGAGCGTGTTGCTGCAGTACGAAACGGTGCGCTGGGTGCTGTGGGTCGGTGGTTCGCTGCTGTTGCTGTACTTCGCGGCGAAGATGATCCATGCCGCCATCCACCACGAAGCGGCACTGGCCCAAACCGCTCAAGTGCCCGCCGGCTCCCATCGCCGCGAGTTCTTTCGCGGCATGTTCCTGGCCATGTCCTCGCCCAGCGCGATCCTCTGGTTCGCCGCCGTGGGTGGCACCCTGATCGCCCGCTCGGGTGGCGGCAGCCTGGCCAGCGCGGGCCTGTTCCTCGGCGGTTTCTTCAGCGCCGGGCTGCTGTGGAGCGCCGGTTTGTGCCTGGCCGCCACCCAGGGCGGCAAGCTGCTGGGGGACAAGCTATTGCGCTACTCCTACCTGGCTTCTGCGGCGATCTTCTGCTACTTCGCGGTGTACGTGATCGTTTCCGGGTACAACGAGTTTGTTGGCCAAGCCGCCTCCTTCGAGGCCGCCCAGGGGGTGGGGCACGGTTGAAAACGGACGTGTTGTTGTGCCTGGTCTTTTTGTGGTCTAAATTGAGGCCTTGTTGAGCCCTGGTAGGCCGTGTGCCGAGGACGCATTCCCATGCGAGTTGAAACCATCAGTTTTGTGAAGAAAAACGCTGCCTCTCTGGATTTGTCCGAACCCATGCTGGTGACCCAGAACGGCGTACCGGCCTATGTGATCGAGTCTTACGAGGCGCGCAAGCGCAGGGATGAAGCCATCGCCCTGCTTAAGCTGCTTTCCTTCGCCTCGCGCGACAAAGAGCAAGGCAAGTTGATAAGCGGCGACACTTTGCTCGAACGCCTCGCCCAACGGCGTCAGTTGCTGCAAGAAAATGACGATGCCCAAGACCTATAACGTCCAGTTCGCGACGGCGGCCGAGCATGGCGTGATGTTGTTGGAGCACTACCTCACGGGCCAATGTGGCGCGCAAAAGGCCGCGCAATGGGTGGATGAACTGGTGCGCCAGATTGTCTCCACTCTCGCCACCCAAGCCCATACCTACAGCCTGTGCCAGCAGGCCGTTTCCCTGGGGGTCACCCACTTCCACGAATACCTGCCCATGGGCCAGCGTGTGCTGTATGAAATTTATCCCAGTGAAGGCTTGGTGGTCGTGGCGTTGGTGTTGGGGCAACGCCAGAGCGTTGAGCAACAGTTGATCGATTACTGTCTGCTGCTCTGATCTGCAAGGCTCACTAAAGGGTTGCCAGAGGGCAACCCTTTTTCGTGGGGCGCGTCGGCATACACCCACCCCATCCGCCGCTCATAACCGATGCGGCCTTTGTACGCCTCGCCGCTATCGACCCAGCCGTGCTTGCTGTAGAGGGCGATGGCGGCGTTGTTGGTGGCGTCCACCGACAATTCCAGCGCGCGGATCTGGGGCCAGGCCTGGCGTGCGGCGGCAGGCAGGGCGCGCAGGCAGGCGCTGCCATGGCCGCGGCCCTGGGCGCGGCGGTCGACTTGCAGGGCGTGCAGGGTGGCGCTGTGTTCGTCGGCCCAGGCCGGTAAGGCGGGCGGGCGCTTGAGCAGCAGGAACGCCACCGGCACGTCATCGGCCAGCAGGGCGAAGCCCTTGACCCCGGGGCCGGGTTTGGACAGCAGGCTGTGCAGGGCGCCGTGGATGTCGCCGCTGAAGGGGATTTGCTCGGGATGGACCTCAATGGCTTGCACTTGCTGGCGTTGCAGGGCGTCGAGGTGTTCGTAGGGGACGAGTCGGGCAGTCATCGCGAGTCCTTGGGGCGAGTGAACCGCGAAGTCTAGCGAGTTTCGCGCAGGCGATTATTTTTTTTCAGCGCCTGTCGATTGGCCGCCTACCGCGCGCACTGGCAGGCGTGCATGACGATGTGCCCCGAGCCGAGGACACGGACTGGCCGCAGATTGCCGCGCTGGATGAGGTGCTGCTGCGCAGACAGCCGTCACCGGTGATCGAACTCAACCGCACGGTGGCCGTGGCGCGCTGCGAGGGGCCGGCGGCGGGGCTGGTGTTGGTCGAGGCGATCCTCGCGCAGCGCCAGTTCATCGCGCGCCCACTCGCTCAGTTGTAGTGCGGCTCAGGCCAGCATTTTTTCCAGCAACCAACTGCCCGCCGGGCCTGGTGGGTGCAGGCGCGACCACAGCGCATCGACCGCCACCGGGCGTGGCCAGCCGCGCACGGTGAGCTCCACCAATTCGCCATTGCCCCAGCGCGTCACCAACCAGCGTGGCAGCGGCGCCCAGCCGAACCCGCGTTGGGCCATCTCCAGCAGCATCAGGTAACTGGGCGCCGACCACACGCGGCCCCCGGCGCGGGTTTCATAGGGGTTGACGATGGTGGCCAGGCGCAGCTCGCGGTGCTGGCGCAGGCTGTCCTGGTCGATGTGTGAGGCGCTGGCCAGGGCATGGCGGGGGCTGACGAACAGGGCGATTTCGGTGCACTCGTCCACGGTGGCGCTGACCAGGTCGGGCGGGTACGCCGGTTGCAGCTCGGCGAAGGCGATGTGGGCGCGGCCACGTTGCACCAGCGCGATCAAGTCGTCGCATTCGGCGATCAGGCATTCGAGTTCCAGGTCCGGGTAGCGCTGCTCGAAATCAATCAACGAACGCTCGAAGCGGTCGGACTGGTAGGTGTCGGAAATCGCCACCGTGAGCTTGGCCTCCAGCCCCTGGGCCAATTGCCCGGCGCTGATGTGCAGGCGGCTGGTGGCGGCCAGGATGTCCTCGGCTCGTTGCAACAGCACATGGCCGGCGGGAGTCAGGCGCGGCTTGCGGCTGCTGCGGTCGAAGAGCACCAGGTTCAGGTCGATTTCCAGGCTGGCGACGGCGGCGCTGATGGTCGATTGGCTCTTGCCGAGTTTTCGCGCCGCCGCGGAAAACGAGCCTTCGCTGGCGGCCAGGACAAAGGCTTGCAGCACTTCTTGTGAGGCCATGAACTATCGCCTTGATCGATGGTTATTGATTATGAAGTATCGGTATGGGCGTGGATGATCGCAACCACATTCACCTCTGGAGGCCGACCATGAGTCCGCAAAAATCCCTTACCGAACGTTGCCTGCAAGCCTTGGGTTTCGAGCTGCTGGCCTTGGCCCTGTGTACGCCGCTGCTGGCCTGGCTGATGGACAAACCGATGCTCGACATGGGCGTGGCGACCCTGGCCATCAGCGTGCTGGCACTGATCTGGAACGTGATCTTCAACGGTCTATTCGAGCGCGTGCTCAAGCGCTGGAACCTGCGCAAAAGTGCTGGCACCCGGGTGGTGCATGCGCTGCTGTTCGAGGGGGGGCTGGTGGCGGTGGGCGTGCCGCTGATTGCCTGGTGGCTGGACATCAGCCTGCTGCAAGCGTTGATCCTGGATATGGGCGTGTTGTTGTTCTTTCTGCCCTACACCTATGTCTACCACTGGGTGTATGACCTGGTGCGTGAGCGGTTCGTACCCGCCCACACCGCGCAGTAAGTAGCAAGCGAGCCCGCTTGCTACAGGGGTTACGGTGCCTGCCTCAAAAAAACTGGGTAAACAGCCAATACAAACTCCCCGACAATAGGATCGCGGCCGGCAGGGTCAGTACCCACGCCATCAGTAGGTTGCGGATGGTGCGCATCTGCAGGCCGGCACCGTTGGCGACCATGGTCCCGGCCACGCCCGAGGACAACACGTGGGTGGTGGACACCGGCAAGCCGAACATATCGGCGGCGCCGATGGTCAGCATGGCCACGGTTTCCGCCGAGGCGCCCTGGGCGTAGGTGAGGTGGGTCTTGCCGATTTTTTCGCCCACGGTCACCACGATGCGCTTCCAGCCGACCATGGTGCCCAGGCCCAGGGCGATGGCCACGGCGATTTTCACCCACAGCGGAATGAAGCGCGTGGCGTTGTCGATTTGCTGCTTGAACAGTTGCAGCTTGTCCTGGGTGTCGGCATCGAAGTGTCCAACCTGTTTTTTGTCCATCAGGCGAATGGTTTCACTGGCCAGGTACATGTCGTTGCGCACGTTGCCCATGGCCTCGGCCGGGACTTTGGACAGCGAACCATAACCCTTGACCTCGGCGCCGATATTGCCGGTCAGGGCGGCCAGGGCCGGGATCAGTTGCGCGCTGGCCTCCTTGCTGCGCACGTAATCGGACAGCACCTGCCGGGGGGCGGCGGGTGCGGCTTGCGGGGTATGGCGGCTCAAGGCCTGTTGGGTCACTTCGGCCACGGCGGCGAACTGCAACGCCTGGTCGGCGGGCATGGTGCGGTTCAGCGCATAGGCCATGGGCAAGGTGCCCACCAGGATCAACATGATGAGGCCCATGCCTTTTTGCCCGTCGTTGGAGCCGTGGGCGAAGGACACGCCGGTGCAGGTCAGGATCAGCATGGTGCGAATCCACCAGGGCGGTGGTGTGTTGCCCTTGGGCGCCTTGTACAACGCGCGGTTCTTCACGAACGCGCGCAGGGCCAACAGCAGCAGCGCGGCAAAGGCAAAGCCGATCAACGGCGAGAGCAACAAGGCATAGCCAACCTTGGTCGCTTGCGCCCAATCCACGCCGCTGGTGCCGTCGCGCCCGTGCATCAGGGCATTGGCGATACCGACGCCGATGATCGAGCCGATCAGGGTGTGGGACGACGACGCCGGCAAGCCCAGCCACCAGGTGCCCAGGTTCCACAGGATGGCGGCAATCAGCAGGGCGAAGATCATGGCAAAGCCTGATGAGGAGCCTACTTGCAGGATCAACTCCACCGGCAGCAGGGCGATGATGCCGAACGCCACCGCGCCGCTGGACAACAGCACCCCGAGAAAATTGAAAAAACCGGACCACACCACCGCCACTTGCGGCGGCAGGGAATGGGTGTAGATCACCGTGGCCACCGCGTTGGCGGTGTCGTGGAAGCCATTGACGAACTCAAAGCCCAGGGCGATCAGCAGCGCCACCCCCAGCAGCAGGAAGGGCGTCCAGGTGGTGACGGGGGTGTCCAGTTGATTGACGTCGTGCATCAGGCTGTAGGCGGTGAACAGCAACCCCAGGGCCAGCACGGCGCAAAAGACGACGACGGTCAGTGCGCTGGTTTTTTTCTCCAGTTGCGGTCGGGCGTCCTCGGTGCGGGCGGCTGAGGCGGCGGTGAGGGAGGGGGTGGCCATGGTGGTCAAGCCTGTGGCGAAAAGGAATGCCCGCCATGATCGTTGCCAATTGTTACGGCTGCTCTGCGTCAGGTCAGTGTTTTGCCGATTGGTAGCGCCATCGATCGGATTGGCAGCGCTCTACACCGCACGTTTGTCGCCCTCAAGAAAGCGCGTCGCGTGCCGATCATTGTTCTGCCAGCGGTTTGTTTTGGCTTCACGCTGGGCCTTGACAGGGACGTCGAAGCGTCATTCCTGCCGCTCGCGCGGCCTGCTTCATCCCTGTCATGAGAGTCATGCGATGTCTGTGCACAAATCCCTGAGGGCGCAAATCCTCGTGCTGCTGAGCTCCAGCCTGTTGGCCATGCTGCTGATCGCCCTGGCCTGTTTCCACTTTCTGTCCAATGGTGTGCAGAGCTACCGCCAGTTGATCGAGGGGCCGCTGCACACCTCGCAACTGATCGACGAAGCCAACCTGCAATTCAAGATTCAGGTCCAGGAATGGAAAAACGTACTGCTGCGCGGCAAGCAGCCAGCGGACCTGGACAAGTACTGGAAGCAGTTCGAGGATCGCCAGGGCGATGTGCAGAACATCCTCGCGCAATTGATCCGCGAGCCCGCCACCGACGCCCTGCTCAAGACCCGCCTCGAACACCTGCGCGAAGAGCATCGCCTGCTGGGCGAGGCCTACCGCAAGGGCCGCGATGCCTATGTGGCGGCCGGTGGCGACCCGGTGGCCGGGGACCTCGCGGTCAAGGGTGTGGACCGCGCCACCAGCGAGCAGATGAGCGCGTTGGTCAGCCAATTGCGCCAGCAGGGCGGGGCACAGTCGTTGCTTATCAGCACCGCGGCCGATCGCACCGTGTGGCTGGGGCTGGCGGTGATGCTGGTGTCGGGCCTGCTGATCGGTGTGTTCAGCCTGTGGTTGGTCAACCGCAACCTGGTGCAGCCGATCCGCCAATTGATCGAATACGTTGCCCAACTCAGCCAGGGGCGCTTTGCCGAGCGTGTGGCGAGCGACCGCCAGGACGAACTGGGCCGCCTCGCGGTGGCCGCCAATACCCTGCGTGATTTCCTCGCGCAAACCTTTGCCAGCTTGCAGCGCAATGCTGTGGACCTGGACGGCGCCAGCGGCGAGCTCAACGCCATCGCCGGGCAAATGGCCCAAGGCACCCAGGAGCAATTCGACCGCACCGACCAGGTGGCCACGGCCATGACCGAAATGTCCGCCACCGCCCAGGAAGTGGCGCGCCACGCGGTGGATGCCGCCCACGCCGCGGATGACGCCGACCACTCGGCCCAGCAGGGCGAGCAGGTGATGCAGCAGACCATCGCCACCATCACTCAGATGCGCGGTGAAATCGTCAACACCGCTACGGTGATCCGCCAACTGGAAAGCGACAGCGGGCGCATCGGCAAGGTGCTGGAAGTGATCCGCGCGATTGCCGAGCAAACCAACCTGCTGGCCCTCAATGCCGCCATCGAAGCCGCCCGCGCGGGCGAGGCCGGGCGCGGTTTTGCGGTGGTCGCCGACGAAGTGCGCAGCCTGGCGCAGCGCACGGCGGCGTCGATCGTGGAAATCAACCAAATCATCCAAACCGTGCAGAGCGGCGCGGTGGATGCGGCCCACGCCATTGAAAGCGGACAGTCGCGCAGCGAAGAAAGCGTCGCCCAAGTGACCCAGGCCGGGGTCATGCTCGAGCGCATCACCACGGCGGTAGAGGCGATCCGCGACATGAACCGCCAAATCGCCACCGCCGCCGAGGAACAGACCTCGGTGGCCGAGGACATCTCGCGCAACCTCAGCCAAATCACTGCCATCGCCAGCACCAACCAGGACAACGTGCAACGCACCGAAGCGGCCAGCCGCAACCTGCATGGGTTGTCCGGGCAGCTCAACGAACTGACCTCGCGCTTGAGTGCGTGATGGGTTGGTAGGGGCAGCAACTGTGTAGGCAGGCCCCGTGTGGGAGAGGGCCGGGCGGCGCTGCGCCTGCCCGCGATGGCTGCGTGCAAGCGGCCACACAAAAACGCCCCACGGCTTGAAGGCCGTGGGGCGTTTTTGTGGCTGGGGATCAGTGGTCTTGTTGGTGGCGGATGACTTCGCCGGTTTTGGCGTTCAATTCCACATCCCATTTCTTACCATCGGCGGCCAGAACTTCCACTTCGTAGACGTAGGTGCCGTCTTTGCGCTGGTCCAGTTCGGTGTCAACGATCTGCCCAGCCTGTTTGGCCAGGGCTTTCTGGTTGAGTTGCTCCATGTCTTGGATGGTGTTGTTTTTGAGCAGGCCAGGAATTTGGTCAGGACGGACATCGGCTTGGGCCAGGCCAGCGGTCAGGGTCAGGGCGGTGGCGGCGAACAGAGCGGTCAACATTTTCATGGGGGCTTTCCTTGGGTTGATTCGTTTAAGTGGCCTCAGGTTAACGGCTCGAACTTAACTCAGCCTTAATTTCGTTTCCGCGTATTGCGCCGTTTGTTCAATCGCGCCGTTTTACCCCCTGGCATCGTAGGGCCTCGATCAATGGAGACTCTTATGAAACGTCTGTTTTGCGGGCTGTATGCCCCTGTGTTCGCGGTGGGTTTTATCGGTATGGCGTTGTGGCTGGCGGTGCAGCCAGGGTGGGCGTTGGTGTGGCTGGTGCCGCTTTTCGCGCTGGCCGTGGCGGTGTCGTTTGCCGCCGAGGCGTGGGCGCCCTACGAGCCCTGCTGGAATCAGGCCCAGGGTGATCGGCGCCGCGATGCGCTGCATGCGCTGGTCAACGAGGCCCTCAATGCCCTCGGCCTGCTGGCATTGCCGGCACTGGTGGCGCTGCTGGCCATTGACGGCGTATGGCCCCACGGCTGGGCCTTGGGCTGGCAGTTGTTGTTGGCGATTGTGGTGGCCGATTGCGGCATCACCCTGGCCCATTACGCCAGCCATCGGAGTGCGTGGCTGTGGCGTTTGCACGCGGTGCATCACAGCGTGCAGCGCCTCTACGGCTTCAACGGGTTGATGAAGCACCCACTGCACCAAGCCTTGGAGGCCAGCGCCGGGTTGTTGCCGTTGCTGGTGCTGGGGATTCCGTTGCCGGTGGCGACCTTGCTGGCGTTCGCCATTGCCATCCAGTTGCTGTTGCAGCATTCCAACGTCGATATGCGCCTGGGGCCGCTGCGCTGGGTGTTTGCCTGGGCGCCGGTGCATCGCTTCCATCACATGAAGTACGGTCGCGCCGGGGATGTGAATTTCGGCCTGTTCTTCAACCTCTGGGACTGGCTGCTGGGGACGGTGTTCTACACCCGCGATTACGCGATCAAACAGGGCGACCTAGGCATCGGCAGCCGCCCGGACTTCCCCGACGATTACCTGGGCCAGTTACTCGACCCGCTCAACCCCGGCCCCAGCGGCAAGGAGCCGCCCGTGCCTGCCGCGTTACGCCACTGATTCAAGCCAATAGGCGCAATTCTATGCCGTGCAGTGCCTGGCCGGCGGTGACGCCAAACAGGCGTTTCATGGTGCGCGAGAAGTGCGCCGAATCGGCAAACCCGGCGCCGTGGGCGGCCTGGGTGATGTTGTGCCCGCCCAGGATCAGGGCCAGCGCCAGGCGCAGGCGCCGCCACAACACCAGGCGCCGCACCGGTAGGCCGACATGGCTGGCGAACAGCCGTTCCAATTGGCTCAGGGAGACGTGGGCCTCCCGCGCCAGCGCCGTGGCCGAGACCTTGGCGCTGAGCAGTTGGTCCAGCGCCTCCAAGGCCCTTTCGATGCGCGGGTCTTGCAGGGGCGTGCGCGGGCAGCTGTCGAGGGCGGCGATCAGGCTGTCTTGCTCAAGGGCCACGCCTTGTAGTGCTTGTTGCAGCACCTGAGCGTCGATCAACAAGGGCTCGGCATAGACCGCGAACACCATGCCGGGCGCGTCGAGGATGGCGTGTTCGCGCAGGGCCTCGATAAACACGCGATGGCCGCTGTGCTCGACGCCGTCGAGGCTGACAGTGACCGGCCCTTGCGGCGCGAGGAGCAGTTGGTGGGCGTAGTGGGCGTGGGGCGCGGTGTGCCCCACGCCGCCGCGGATCAAGCCGTAATCGTGGCCCAGCCACAACTGGCCGCGCCATTGGGTGCGCTGCGTTGGTTCGCCGGCTTCAGTAGCCATGGCGCTCAAGTAACTCGGTAGCGCTGGCGGGCGCGGGGCGTTGCAGGTACTCCAGCAGTGCGTCGGGGCGGTTGGTGAAGAGGCCATCGACGCCGGCGCCCAGTACGTGCTTGAAGTCCACGGCGGCGTCAACGGTGTAGACATGCACCAGCAGGCCCTGGTCGTGGCTGTACTGGTTCATCCACGGCTGCACCAGGTCGGCGTAGCTCTGCGCGCCGCCGCCGGTGAGGGCCGCCGAAGGTCCGGTGCCGATGGCGCCCAAAGCCTTGGCATCGTCCACCCAGCGTTGGAACTCGGCTGTGCTGTGGGGTTGCTGTTGGGCGTAGAACGCGGCTTTGTCGGTGAGGCCGCTGGCGGCGAAGGTCTGCTCGGACTTGGCCTTGATGTACCCATCGCCGACCCACAGCAGCAGGATTTTCGGCACCTGGGGCATTTCCTTGTGCAGCAGGGCCAGGCTGTTTTTGTCGAAGGTCTGCAGTACGACGCGGCCCTTGCCCTGGCCGACAGCCCCTTCGCCTTTGGCCTGTGTCGAGCCGCCGGGGCTGAGCCAACCGCGTGCTTGCAGCGTGTTCTTGAGGTCGCGTTCCAACCCAGGAAATTGAGCGGGTTCCTTGGTTTCGATGTACAGGCCGGGTGTGTGTGCCGGGTTGCCCTGAGCGATGTCGATGATTTCATCCAGGGTCAGGATTGGCAGGCCGACGAAGGCCGGCCGGGCGCGCTGCGGGTAAGCGGTGTTGAACCAACTGCCGGCATCCAGGGTTTTCAGTTCGGCCAGGGTGAAGGCGTTGGCGGGGCTGTCCTTGCGCTCGGGGAATTTTGTCGCGACGTCGGTGGTGCGTTGCAGGTTGTCGTCGTGCAGGGCAAACAGCACGCCGTCGTTGCTGCGTTGCAGGTCCAGTTCCAGGTAATCGGCGCCCAGGTCCCGGGCCAGCAGGTAGGCGGCTGCGGTGGATTCGGGTGCATCGAAGGACGCCCCGCGGTGGGCGATGACTGCCGGGTGCGGTATCCCGGCAGCGCTGGCCAGAGCGGCGGGGGCGGATGTGGCGTGGGCCGGATGGGATAGGCCCAGAAGCAGGGGCAGCAGCAGGGTGTTTTTGCGCAAGGTCACGGGCATGGTCGAGGTCCTCTCGTGAAGAACGATGGCAAAGGGCTTGGTGGGGCGCCTGGGGCAGGTTTTGCGTGGGAGCTGGCAAGCCGCTTCCACAGGAGGACACCTTTACTGCCCGGCACCTGGCCAAGGTCTCTCTTTTAACAACTGAGGCGCCAGGCTGCTATCGCGATACCGACATAAAGCGGCTCTTGTGGTTTTTTCAGCGCCTTTGTGGCGCGCTTTGCAGTAATCTTCGCCCACCAGTTTCCCCGTCAGAGGGAAACCCAAGCCCTGCCCTGCGTGTAAACCATCGATCACCTGTCCTGCGGGACCCGTAGTGAGGTTTACCATGCGTATCACTTCCGAACTTATCTGCCAGGCCGCCGACCAGCTCAACGGTTTTGTCGGCCTGAATCGCAAGACTGGGCGCTACATCGTGCGCTTTAGCGAAGATTCCTTCGGCATGGACGTCGCCGACGACGCCATCATCCCCGCCAGCGAGTTCGTCTGGGAGGTACTGGAGGGCCAGACCATGACCCTCAAGCGCGAGCAGATTCAACTGTTGCTGGACCAGAACATCGACGATCGCATCAACATCACCGAGCCTTTGCGCGTGTACATGCGCCGCCAGGACGTCCCGCAAATCACGGCGTTGCGCAGCCTGGTGCAACCGAGCCTGGGCTGACGGGCGGGGCGGGGTGGGCGGCAATGTCGATGCGGTTGCGGCCCCCTCTCTTGGCGGCGTACAGCGCCTTGTCCGCGGCATCGAGCCAGGTCGCTGCATCGCGAAAGCCAGGGGTGTAAGCGGCCAGGCCGATGCTCAGGCTGACGCGTAAGTCGGGCATCGCGGCATTGCGGTAGTGGCTGAGTACCTCGCGCAGGCGCTCCATGACCTCGGCAGCCGCTGCGTCAGTGGTGTCGGGCAGGATCACGCAGAACTCGTCACCCCCGTAACGCCCGCTCAGGTCATGCTCGCGCAGGTTGAGCTTGAGTTCGGCGCTCAATTGGCGCAGTACGCTATCGCCGACGATATGGCCGTGGTGGTCATTGATCGCCTTGAAGTGATCGATGTCGATCAGAGCGACGGTGGCGTGGCAGCCTTGCTGCTGGCACTGGTGGAACTTGAGGTGCAACAGGTCTTTCCAGGAACCGTGGTTGAGCAGGCCGGTCAGGCTGTCGGTACGGCTCAGGGCGCTGAGGGCGCGCTTGTGCTCCGACAGTTTGATCGCCAGGCGATAGCACACCATGCCCAGGGCGATGGGGTAGAGGGTCAGCATCGGGATGCAGGCGTAGACCTGTGCGGAACTGGCTTGCGTGGTGAACCCCAAGCCCAGTAGCCCCCAGGCCACCAGTATCCCCACCACCTGGGCCGCAGTGCCCCGCACGAGCAGGCGCAGGCCTCCCGCGGCCACGTTGTTCATGGTCATCATCGACAGGATGGTGATGCTGGGCAGCGGGTTGAACTGCATGGCCGCCACCCAGAAACCGCCGCTCAGGGAGTCGTAGAGCAGGTTGCGGCGCTCGGCCTGGTAGGGAAAGTGCGAGCGTGCCGACAACTGGTACGCCAGGTGCGCCCAAGCAAATCCCTGGAACAGCAACAGCGCCCAGACCCAGGCAGGCACCTGCAACGGGTAGAGCGCGGCGCCGACACTGAGGCTGCCGATGCCTAGGCCTACCGTCCTGGGCATGTAGATGCGCTGGGCAAATGACAGCCCCTTGCCTCGTTGTTTTTCCATAGGTCTTTGCACCAAAGCGTTTTCTGCACAGGTTGGAGTGTTGTGGGGCGGCTCGCCGTTTATCGGATAAAACGGGCGAGCATTGTCATTTATTCCAACCTGAATAATCAGTGTCCTTCCAAGCCATTTAGTGGCGATATGCCGCTAGGTAGAGGGGCACACGCTGGCAGAGCAAGCACCGGCGGCGCGGGGTCACTCGATCAAGGCGTAGTCGGGGCGCCCGATGGGGTTGGGCGTGGAGCCCTGGATGTTCATGCCCCGGCCCGGAGCGAACCCGGGAAAGAACACCAGGCCTTCGGTTTCAAGGCAAAAGGCCAGGGCCAGGCGGGTGACATCCAGCACCTGGCCCTGGGCCTCATAGCGGTTGATGGCGGCGACTGAAACCCCCGAGCGTTGCGATAACTGCTCCGGGCTCCAGCCCAGCAGTTCCCGCGCTTGCACACAGTGGAGTGGGGTGAACTGGTAAAGGGCCATGCGTTCAAGGGTGGTTTTCATTGCGAGAGAGGCCATGGTTTTCTCCGGATGGCGAGCGAGACGATACCAAAAAACAACTGTGTTTTTGTACAGTTGTTTCGCCACCGGATCAAACGGATTTTTTGATGCATATCGGCCCTGCCCTCAGGACCGCTCCAGGCCGGGCACCTCGCGGATAATCAAATGGTCCAGGTTGTCGATGTCGGCGCTGAACACGGCGAAGGTCTGTTGCGGGTTCTTTTTGCTGGGCACTTGCTTGAGTTGCGGAGTGACCCCGTAGAAGAAGCAATACAGTTCGCGCTGGCTGTCGATGGCGTACTTGATCTCTTCGAGGAACGCTTTGCGTTTGCGGTAACCCTCGATCAGCCGTTTGCTCAGGTAGATGTTCACCGAGTGGGGCTTCTTGTCGGCCCAGACCTTTTTTTCAAAGTCGATGCGAAAACTGCTGGTGTAGTCCTTGATCTCTTTGATCCGGCCCCAGTAGATCAAGCCCTTGTTGTCTTGCAGGTATTCGACCTTCTTGAAGAATGTCCAATAAGTGGCCGTTTGCTCTCCGATCTTCAAGGGCATGCGCTTGAGTAAATCCTTGTCGCCGATGTTTGACACAAAGCATTCCACCGGGTGGGCAAACACGCTGGTTTTATCAGGCGCGGGACTGCGTTCCTGCGGCTCGGCAGGCCGCGGTGGTGGTGGGAGTGCGGCGGGCGGATTGGCCGGCGTGGGTGGGAGCGAATACTGGCGCCGGGTCAGCAGCAGCTCTGAGGGGAAATGCTCCTCGCGGTTTTCTTCCTCTGCTGCGCTGTTTTTGCGCTGGCCGTAGGGGCAGCCTTCGCGGTGCAGGGTGGCGGGCAGGTTCTTGAAGTGGGGTGTGCGCACATAGTTGACGTTGCGCGCGTTGAAGGTGCCGAGCACGTTGCTTTGGGGGAACGCGGCGCGGCAGGCATCATCCGGGCACAGGAAGTGTTCGTGGGTGGAGTTGAAAGCCAGGGTTTCGTCGAAATTCAGCTCCCGCACGTCGTAGATCGACAATTTGTCCGCCAGGCTCAGGCAATACGCTTTATCGAATTTCATGGGCGCGGGGTCCTGTGGGGGGAATGAGGTGGGCGCTATAGTCGCCGGCCATTGGCGGCGGTGCAACTCCACAAGTTGCCTGGATAACAGCTACAGGTTTTACCCAGGTATAAAAAAGCCCCGCACGAGTGCGAGGCTTTTATACAACTTGCGTTACCGGCTTAGTTGGCCCGGTAGTGCCTGGTGAGTTGTGAAATCAATCCCAACTCAGTGCGCCGCCTGTTTGATACTCGGTTACCCGCGTCTCGAAGAAGTTCTTCTCTTTCTTCAAGTCCATGATTTCGCTCATCCATGGGAACGGGTTGGTGGTGTTTGGATATTCTTCTTTCAAACCGATCTGCGACAGGCGACGGTTGGCGATGAACTTGAGGTAGTCCTCCATCATGGCCGCGTTCATGCCCAGCACGCCGCGTGGCATGGTGTCGCGAGCGTATTCGATTTCCAGTTGGGTGCCTTGCAGGATCATCTGCGTGGCTTCTTCTTTCATCTCGGCATCCCACAGCTGTGGGTTTTCCAGCTTGATCTGGTTGATGACGTCGATGCCGAAGTTCAGGTGCATGGACTCGTCGCGCAGGATGTACTGGAACTGCTCGGCGACGCCGGTCATTTTGTTGCGACGGCCCATGGACAGGATCTGGGTAAAGCCGCAGTAGAAGAAGATGCCTTCCAGGACGCAGTAGTAGGCGACCAGGTTGCGCAGCAGCTCCTTGTCGGTATCGACAGTGCCGGTTTCGAACTTCGGATCGGAGATCGAACGGGTGTATTTGAGGCCCCAGGCAGCCTTCTTCGCCACCGATGGGATCTCGTGGTACATGTTGAAGATCTCGCCTTCATCCATGGCCAGCGATTCGATGCAGTACTGGTAGGCGTGGGTGTGGATCGCCTCTTCAAAGGCCTGGCGCAGGATGTACTGGCGGCATTCGGGGTTGGTGATGAGGCGGTACACGGCCAGTACCAAGTTGTTGGCAACCAGGGAGTCGGCGGTGGAGAAGAAGCCCAGGTTGCGCATCACGATGCGGCGCTCGTCGTCGGTCAGGCCTTCGGGGTCTTTCCAGAGGGCGATGTCGGCGGTCATGTTGACTTCTTGCGGCATCCAGTGGTTCGCGCAGCCGTCCAGGTACTTCTGCCAGGCCCAATCGTATTTGAAGGGCACCAGTTGGTTGAGGTCGGCGCGGCAGTTAATCATGCGTTTTTCGTCGACGGCCACGCGGGCGGAAGCGCCTTCGAGTTCAGCCAGGCCTTCGGCGATGTCGAGGTTGTCCAGGGCGGTTTTGGCACGGATGATCGCAGCGGAGTCGTTGGCGGTCACGGCACGGGCCTGGAGGGCTGCGGCACCGCCGGCGCTGTCGAGGCGGTCCATGGTGGCTTCGGCGGCGTGGCCGGCGTTGGCGCCCTTGGCGACTACTTCGCCGTCTTCTTTGTCAAATTCGTCCCAGCTCAGCATGACGTGTCGTCTCCTGCGTGAGGGCCAGATGCCCGTGTGAAAACTGTTGAGGTTGGTTTTTCACACGGCCTAACGGGCCGCGTTGGATCTTAAGGAATCGTTTTTTGCATCAGCTAACGCAGGCAAGAAAACAAGATGTTGTACGGGTATTCCGGGGCCTTGATGGGCGCAGGTGACAAAGGTCGCTTCTGCGTTGGCGCCGGACGCCTGTAAGGGAATATTGCAGGCCCGATTTAGGCCGCATTATAGGGACTTTTTCGTCGCTGTGCTGCGGCGAAATCACTCAGGCAGACCTCGGCGGACGGCGTTTTCCCGCGGGGGCAAGGGTTTATGGGGCTTTGCCCGCTGAAGTTTTTTTTTACGGGTTTTTCAAGCCGGCTGGGTGCCGATGGCGGGGCGGTTGTGCGGCAAAACGCGGGAAGTCAGGTAGGACGTGACTTACAGAGCGACGAGGGGGATTTGGCGGGCCAATTGTGTTCAGTTTTTGGATGAAATTGTGCGAGGTGTTTTTTGTGCAAAAAACAACCAAAAAACCGGTTTTTCACTACATCTTGTGTTTTTTGGCGCCTGGGTGCGGTTTGAAACACAACTGAGCCCGACCGAAATCGGGCTGTCAGGTTGCGGTCGGTCATCCCTGTACGGGGGTGATGGCCGCAGTGGCAGGCAAAGGTGGCGATAAGGGGCGCCATGCCTGACGGGAACCGTTAACCGTTAGAGCAACCGTTGCCCATGACGCTGTATTGCAGGATGTGCCGCTGGCCTTTGGAATCTTCATATTCCATGCGGGCCGGTACAACTTCGCAGACATTTGGTATTTCACTCATTGAAAGAACTTTGGCGATATCCAGATGGGTGGAGTAAGTGTATTCCACTACTGGAACTTCCTGGCTGCCAACTTGCGTTGGTGTCTCGTCAGCCATGGCGGTAGCGCAAAGACTGCTGAGGGCCAGAACTAATAACGCTTTCATTTCAGGTTTACCTTTCTTGGGTCGAGTGGGGTCACGCAACCTTTTGCAGGTTGCGTGTGGAACTTAAGTAAAAAGTATTTGGATTAACTGCCTTCGTGGGGGCTGCAACTGGGTTAATCACGTTGCCGGGTTGGCGAGGCTGATTTTAGGCGTGCGCCTGGCATTCATATAGCCGTGCTTTTGATAAAGACTTTTGACAGATTTTGTAACAATCCCTGGAAAAACCGCCCAGCGGGCGCCTGCTGCGGTAAATCCAAGCTAAATACAGGGGGCCAGAAGCCGCGGGCTTGAGCCTCTGGCGGCTTGTTAGAGCGTTTTGTAGGGGTTTGTTACTACCATCGTCGAATGGTTCTATAGGGCTGGGCCGGCTAAAACAGGGTCATACAAAAACAACTATGTCACCGAGGTAAGAAAGATGAGTGCGGCTTCCCTGTATCCCGTTCGTCCCGAGGTTGCGGCCAATACGCTGACTGATGAGGCGACCTACAAGGCCATGTACCAACAGTCGGTGGTCAACCCGGACGGCTTCTGGCGCGAGCAGGCCAAGCGCCTCGACTGGATCAAACCTTTCACCACGGTGAAACAGACTTCCTTCGATGACCACCACGTGGACATCAAATGGTTTGCCGATGGCACCCTGAACGTTTCCTACAACTGCCTGGACCGCCACCTCGCCGAGCGCGGCGATCAGTTGGCGATCATCTGGGAGGGCGATGATCCTTCCGAACACCGCGAAATCACCTACCGCGAACTGCACGAAGAAGTCTGCAAGTTCGCCAACGCCCTGCGTGGCCAGGACGTGCACCGCGGCGACGTGGTGACCATCTATATGCCGATGATTCCAGAAGCCGTGGTCGCCATGCTGGCCTGCGCGCGTATCGGTGCGATCCACTCGGTGGTGTTCGGTGGCTTCTCGCCCGAAGCCCTGGCCGGGCGGATCATCGACTGCAAATCCAAAGTGGTGATTACCGCCGACGAAGGCATCCGTGCCGGCAAGAAGATCCCGCTCAAGAGCAACGTCGACGACGCGCTGACCAACCCGGAAACCAGCAGCATCCAGAAAGTCATCGTGTGCAAGCGCACCGCCGGTGACATCAAGTGGAACCAGCATCGCGACATCTGGTACGAAGACCTGATGAAAGTGGCGGGCAGCGTGTGCGCGCCGAAGGAAATGGGCGCTGAAGAGGCGCTGTTCATCCTTTACACCTCCGGTTCCACCGGTAAGCCCAAGGGCGTGCAGCACACCACCGCCGGCTACCTGCTTTACGCGGCCCTGACCCACGAGCGCGTGTTCGACTACCGCGCCGGCGAGGTCTACTGGTGCACCGCCGACGTCGGTTGGGTCACTGGCCACACCTACATCGTCTACGGCCCGTTGGCCAACGGCGCGACCACTGTGCTGTTCGAGGGCGTGCCGAACTACCCGGATATCACTCGCGTCGGCAAGATCGTCGATAAACATAAAGTCAACGTGCTCTACACCGCGCCGACCGCAATCCGCGCCATGATGGCCTCCGGCCAAGCGGCAATCGAAGGTGTCGATGGCAGCAGCCTGCGCCTGCTGGGCTCGGTGGGTGAGCCGATCAACCCGGAAGCCTGGGACTGGTACTACAAGAACGTCGGCCAGTCGCGCTGCCCGATTGTCGATACCTGGTGGCAGACCGAGACTGGCGCCACCCTGATGAGCCCGCTGCCGGGTGCCCATGCCCTCAAGCCAGGTTCTGCGGCCCGTCCGTTCTTCGGCGTGGTGCCGGCGCTGGTGGATAACCTGGGCAACATCATCGAGGGCGCCGCCGAGGGCAACCTGGTGATCCTCGATTCGTGGCCAGGCCAGGCACGGACCCTGTACCGCGACCATGACCGTTTCGTTGACACTTACTTCAAGACCTTCCGTGGCATGTATTTCACCGGCGACGGTGCCCGTCGCGACGAAGATGGCTACTACTGGATCACCGGTCGCGTGGATGACGTGCTTAACGTATCCGGCCACCGCATGGGCACCGCGGAGATCGAGAGTGCGATGGTTGCGCACCCGAAAGTCGCCGAAGCCGCCGTGGTGGGCGTACCGCACGACATCAAGGGGCAGGGCATTTATGTCTACGTCACCCTCAATGGTGGCGAAGAGCCGAGCGAAGCGCTGCGCTTGGAATTGAAAAACTGGGTGCGTAAGGAAATCGGCCCGATTGCCTCACCGGACGTGATCCAGTGGGCGCCCGGCCTGCCGAAAACCCGTTCGGGGAAAATCATGCGGCGCATCCTGCGCAAGATTGCCACCGCCGAGTACGACGGCCTGGGGGATATCTCCACCCTGGCTGACCCGGGCGTGGTGCAACACCTGATCGACACCCACAAGACCATGAACGTCGCATAAGCGCGCCACGGTCACCCGAGCCCCTCCCGGTTTAGCCCCGGGCGGGGCTTTTTTGTGGATGCGTTTTTTGGTTTTGCGTGACGACTCTTACGTTTGGTGTAGGGCTTCTTGGTGCTATAGCCAATAAATATCTGTTTTATGGGTAGGATGATTCCTATCGTTACCGCTGAAGTCGGATGTGTAACCCTGCGCCCAAATACGGGGCGAACTGACACATCTTGCACCGAAAAAGCCCGATTCCGGCGGGCCGGGAAATAAGATGAAACGCTGCGCTTGCCGGAATAGAAGGGTTTGCGAATAATAGGCCCGCTATTTGCAGCATAGATCGGTTCAATGTCTTTTGCTCTTGCACAAAACAAAAGAGCTGTCAATGAGCTTGGCCAGTTTTCTCGGTGCTTCTGTAAATTGTTGTCGCATTGAAGAAATATCGGCTGAGTACCTGTCGTTAGAATGCCGATCACTCGCTCGCCGTTGCTTGGGTTTAATGTGACTCAAGCGTCCTACGCCGCAGCAGCGCTTTTCAGGTTCCACCCATTCGCATATTTGGGCTATCGCTCACTTTGCCGTTTTCGCCCTTTACCGATGGAGTCCTAAGATGAAGAAACTCGTGCTTCTTGGCGCACTGGCACTGTCCGTGCTGTCCCTGCCGACTTTTGCCGATGAAAAGCCTGTGAAAATCGGCATCGAAGCGGCTTACCCGCCGTTCGCCTCCAAAGCGCCGGATGGCAGCATCGTCGGTTTCGACTACGACATCGGCAATGCGCTGTGCGAAGAAATGAAGGTCAAGTGCGTCTGGGTCGAGCAGGAATTCGACGGCCTGATCCCGGCCCTCAAGGTGCGCAAGATCGACGCCATCCTGTCGTCCATGTCCATCACTGACGACCGCAAGAAGTCCGTGGACTTCACCGGCAAGTACTACAACACCCCGGCGCGTCTGGTGATGAAGGAAGGCGCTGAGCTCAGCGACGCCTTGACTGAACTGAGCGGCAAGAAGATCGGCGTGCAGCGCGGTTCGATCCACGACCGTTTCGCCAAGGAAGTGCTGGCCCCTAAAGGCGCCACCATCGTTCCCTACGGCACCCAGAACGAAATCTACCTGGACGTGGCCGCCGGCCGCCTCGACGGCACCGTGGCCGACGCCACCTTGCTCAGCGACGGCTTCCTGAAAACCGACGCTGGCAAGGGCTTCGCCTTCGTGGGCCCGGCCTTCACCGACGCCAAGTACTTCGGCGACGGCATTGGCATCGCGGTCCGCAAGGGTGACGCACTGAAAGACAAGATCAGCGCCGCCATCCTGGCCATTCGCGAGAACGGCAAATACAAGCAAGTCCAGGACAAGTACTTCGATTTCGACATTTACGGCAAGTAAACCGTCGCAGCGACAAGTCCTAAATGGCGCAAGCAACAGGATTTCTGAGGTTTGCGCCATTTTTTCATCCCAACTTCCGAGGACCTGAATCATGTTGAAAGGCTACGGGGCTGTCATCCTCGATGGCGCATGGTTGACGCTTCAGCTCGCCTTGTCATCCATGGTTCTGGCCATTGTTCTGGGGCTGATCGGGGTCTCGCTACGCCTGTCGCCCGTGCGCTGGCTGGCCTGGCTGGGCGACCTGTATTCCACCGTGATCCGCGGCATTCCCGACCTGGTACTGATCCTGCTGATCTTCTACGGCGGCCAGGACCTGCTCAACCGCGTGGCGCCGCTGCTGGGTTTTGACGACTACATCGACCTCAATCCGTTGGCCGCCGGTATCGGCACCCTGGGGTTCATCTTTGGTGCGTACCTGTCGGAAACCTTTCGTGGTGCCTTTATGGCGATCCCCAAGGGGCAGGCCGAAGCGGGCCTGGCGTACGGTATGAGCAGCCTGCAGGTGTTTTTCCGGGTCATGGTGCCGCAGATGATTCGCCTGGCGATCCCCGGTTTCACCAACAACTGGCTGGTGCTGACCAAGGCCACCGCGCTGATTTCCGTGGTGGGCCTGCAAGACATGATGTTCAAGGCCAAGCAGGCGGCAGATGCCACCCGCGAGCCGTTCACCTTCTTCCTTGCAGTGGCGGCCATGTACCTGGTGATTACCAGTGTCTCGCTGCTGGCATTGCGTCACCTTGAGAAGCGCTACTCGGTAGGCGTAAGGGCGGCTGATCTATGATCTTCGACTACAACGTCATCTGGGAGGCACTGCCGCTGTACCTGGGCGGGCTGCTGACCACCTTGAAACTGCTGGGCATTTCGCTGTTCTTCGGCTTGCTGGCCGCCTTGCCCCTGGGCTTGATGCGCGTCTCCAAGCAGCCGGTGGTGAACATGACGGCGTGGCTCTTCACCTACGTGATCCGCGGCACGCCAATGTTGGTGCAGCTGTTCCTGATCTACTACGGCCTGGCCCAGTTCGAGGCGGTGCGCGAGAGTTTCCTCTGGCCCTGGCTGTCGAGCGCGACCTTCTGTGCGTGCCTGGCCTTTGCCATCAACACCAGCGCCTACACCGCCGAAATCATCGCCGGCAGCCTGCGGGCCACGCCCAATGGCGAGATCGAAGCGGCCAAGGCCATGGGCATGTCGCGCTACAAGCTGTACCGCCGCATCCTGCTGCCGTCGGCCCTGCGCCGGGCACTGCCGCAGTACAGCAACGAAGTCATCATGATGCTGCAGACCACCAGCCTGGCCTCCATCGTGACCCTGATTGACATCACCGGTGCGGCGCGTACGGTCAACGCCCAGTATTACCTGCCGTTCGAGGCCTACATCACCGCTGGCGTGTTCTACCTGTGCCTGACCTTCATCCTGGTGCGCCTGTTCAAACTGGCCGAGCACCGCTGGCTGGGCTACATGGCCCCACGTAAGGCCTGACCATGGAACGTATCGATCATCCATTGCCCTGGAGCCACTTGGGCAGCGAGCGCAGCCTGTCGGTGTTCCGTTTCGGCCAGGGCGAGCGCAAGGCCTACATCCAGGCCAGTTTGCACGCCGATGAACTGCCGGGCATGCGCACCGCGTGGGAGTTGAAAAAACGCCTCGGCGAGCTGGAGGCCCAAGGCCTGCTCAACGGCGTCATCGAACTGGTGCCGGTGGCCAACCCGCTGGGCCTGGGGCAACTGCTGCTCCACAACCACCAGGGCCGTTTCGAGGCCGGCAGCGGCAAGAACTTCAACCGTGATTTCGCCGAGTTGAGCGAGCCGGTGGCGCAACAGCTCGACGGGCACCTGGGCGATGACCCCCATGCCAACGTGCGGCTGATCCGCCAGGCCATGCTCGACACCCTGGCGGCCCTGCCGCCGGCGGCGACGCAGTTGCAGGGCATGCAACGCCTGCTGCTGACCCACGCCTGTAGCGCCGACGTGGTGCTCGACCTGCATTGCGACGCCGAAGCTGCGCTGCATATGTACGCCTTGCCCCAGCATTGGCCGCAGTGGCGTTCCTTGTCCGCGCACCTGGGGGTAAAAGTTGGCTTGTTGGCCGAGGATTCGGGCGGTAATTCCTTCGATGAAGCCTGCTCGCTGCCGTGGCTGCGCTTGTCGCGGCGCTTCCCTGAAGCGCAGATTCCCCTGGCGTGCCTAGCCACTACGGTGGAGCTGGGCGGCCAGGCCGACACCACCCGCGAGCAGGCTTGCGCCCACGCCGAGGGCATCCTGGCATTTCTCGCCGAACAAGGCTTGATTGGCGGCCAGTGGCCTGCCGCCGCCCACCCGCACTGCGAAGGCATGCCCTTTGAAGGCACCCAATTGCTGTTCGCGCCGCACCCGGGTGTGGTGAGTTACCTGCGCCGGCCTGGGGAGTGGGTCGAGGTGGGCGATGAGATTTTCGAGGTCATCGACCCGCTGGCCGATCGGGTCAGCACCGTGTGCGCCGGCACATCCGGCGTGTTGTTCGCCGTTGAGCGGCAACGTTATGCCCAACCCGGTTTATGGCTGGCCAAGGTGGCGGGGCGCGAAGCGCTGCGCCACGGGCGCTTGCTCAACGACTGACTGACTGTTTTTGTGAGAACCGACCGCATGTACAAACTTGAAGTCCAAGACCTGCATAAACGCTACGGCAGTCACGAAGTGCTCAAGGGCGTGTCCCTGAAAGCCGCCGCCGGCGATGTGATTAGCATCATCGGTTCCAGTGGCTCCGGCAAAAGTACCTTTTTGCGCTGTATCAACCTGTTGGAGCAGCCCCACGCGGGCAAGATCCTGCTCAATAACGAAGAGCTCAAACTGGTGGCCAACAAGGACGGTGCACTCAAGGCCGCCGACCCCAAGCAGTTGCAGCGCATGCGTTCGCGCCTGTCGATGGTGTTCCAGCACTTCAACCTGTGGTCCCACATGACCGCCATCGAAAACATCATGGAAGCGCCGGTGCATGTGTTGGGTGTGTCCAAGGCCGAGGCCCGGGAAAAAGCCGAGCACTACCTGAACAAGGTCGGCGTGGCCCACCGCAAGGACGCCTACCCGGGCCATATGTCCGGCGGCGAGCAGCAACGTGTGGCGATTGCCCGGGCGTTGGCGATGGAGCCTGAGGTGATGCTGTTCGACGAACCGACCTCGGCCCTGGACCCGGAGCTGGTGGGCGATGTGCTCAAGGTCATGCAGGCCCTGGCCCAGGAAGGCCGCACCATGGTGGTGGTGACCCACGAAATGGGCTTTGCCCGGGAAGTGTCTAACCAGTTGATCTTCCTGCACAAAGGCCTGGTGGAAGAAACCGGCGACCCGCGCGAAGTGTTGGTCAACCCGCAATCGGAGCGTCTGCAACAGTTCCTTTCGGGCAGCCTGAAGTAATAGTTCCTGTTGTGCACCCAATTAGGTCATGCTGCGCAGCGCGCGGCCACTGGCCTGGTTGGGTCGCCGTTTTAACCCTGTTTTCGTTTCGGATTGCCCGCCATGACTGCCCATCGAATTGGTTTCCTGATTTGGCCCAGCACTAAAGCCTTGACGCTGGCGCTGGCCGAGGAGGCCTTGCGCGTTGCTCAGCGGGTGCACCCGGATGTGGTCTACCAATTGTCGTTCTTGCAGGCCGAAGCCCCCGGCGAAGGTGCCTGGCAACTGCCGGGCGAGCCCTGGGCCGGCAAGCTCGAAGGCTTGCACAAGCTGTTTCTGTTGGCCGACGAACCGCCCGCCGCCCTGGTGCCTGCGCTCAGCGGCGCGCTCAAGCAACTGGTGCGTGCCGGGTGTGTGATCGGCGGTCTCTCTGCCGGTGTCTATCCCCTGGCGCAACTGGGCCTGCTCGACGGCTACCGTGCCGCCGTGCACTGGCGCTGGCAGGACGACTTTGCCGAGCGTTATCCCAAGGTCATTGCCACCAGCCATTTGTTCGACTGGGATCGCGATCGCCTGACCGCGTGTGGCGGCTTGTCGGTGCTCGACCTGCTGCTGGCGGTGCTGGCCCGCGACCACGGCGCGGAGTTGGCCGGGGCGGTGTCGGAAGAATTGGTGGTCGAACGTATCCGTGAAGGTGGCGAGCGCCAGCGCATCCCCTTGCAGAACCGCCTCGGCTCCAGCCATCCGAAGCTGACCCAGGCGGTTTTGCTGATGGAAGCCAACATTGAGGAGCCGCTGACCACCGACGAAATCGCCCAGCACGTGTGTGTGTCGCGGCGCCAGTTGGAGCGCATCTTCAAGCAATACCTCAACCGAGTGCCGAGCCAGTACTACCTGGAACTGCGCCTGAACAAGGCCCGGCAGATGTTGATGCAGACCAGTAAGTCGATCATCCAGATCGGCCTGTCCTGCGGCTTCTCCTCGGGGCCGCACTTCTCCAGCGCCTACCGCAACTTCTTCGGCGCTACGCCCCGGGAAGACCGCAACCAGCGGCGTAGCAGCAGCCCTTTTGAGCTGTCTTCGGTGCCTTCGGAGCGGGGTTAAGGCTACCGAGCCTGGCTTGCCAGCGATGGCCGCCCCAATATCGTTATCGCGAGCAAGCTCGGTGCCTGCTGGGTTGTAAGGCCCTCGCGCCTCAAGCCTCTGACGGCCTCATCGGTTGCGGCGTCAGTGGGGTGCCATCGGCCGCCACAGTCGCTTCTTCCACATTCAGGCTGTTGCCGGTCAGCACATAGTACTGGCGCAAATACTCCAGGCTTTGCTCCGACAGCGGGTTGCCGCTCAGGTCGGAGTCATCGTCCAGCGGCGTAGGCAGTTCCAGGATGTCGGAGGGAATCTCGCGGATCAGGTTGTTGCGCAGGTTCAAGGCTCTCAACTGGCTAAGGTTGAACAGCCCCGGCGGGACTTCGGTCAGGCCCGTGTGGCCGAGGTAGAGGGTGGTGAGCTTGTGCATATGGCTCAGGTCGGGGGTGCGGCCCAGCGGGTTTTCCTCCAGGTCGAGGAACTCCAGGTTGCTCATGCCGCTTAACGCATCGGCGCTTGAGGCGCTGAGGTGGACATCGCAGTCATCCAGGCCCAGGACGATCAGCCTCGGTGTGTTCAGCACCACTTGCGGCACATCGCGCAGGGCGTAGCCGCTGATGCTCAAGCTGTTGAGGTGCGGGAAAGACTTGAGAAACGCACTGACGTCCATCCCGGATTTGTCCCCCACCAACTCCAGCTCGGTGATGGCCTCGAAACGGGCGCCTACCTGTGGCAGGTCGCCCATGACGTGGGTGTCGATCAACAGTCGCTGGGGGTTCATGGCGTCCTGGGGCGGTTCGCGGTGCCAGCAACGCTGCAATTGTGCCTTAAAAGACAGGCGCCGGACTTGTTCCGCGGCGCGGCTCTGTTCGTCCAGTGGGGTGCCGTGCAGAGGGTGCTGCAACGGTACGTCCAGCGCCCATTGCGAAAGATCGGCGTCGAGCGTTTGTGCTTCGGTTTCCAGGCGCGTCAGGTGCAGGGAGATGTCGTCCAGGGTACCCGGCAGTTGGAATAGCACGCCGTTGATGTCATCGTCCGCGAGCGTGGGGTAGAGCATGCGGGCGCGCGCTTGGTCCTGGGGCGGGGCGTCGGCCCCCAGGTGTACGCGGTTGGCCTGGCAGTAGCTTTTTATCTTCTCCAGGGTCGCTGCTGACAAGGGGTTGGCGCTAAGGTCCAGCCCTTGGGTGGCCGCGGCGGGCATGGCAAAGAGTTCGTCGGGCACTTGGGTGATGGCGTTGCGGTTCATCTTCAGGGTCAACCTGGGCAGGGCGTCTTGCAGCGTGGTGCTGATCTCGTTGAGCCCGGTATTTTGCAGGGAGAGCTCGATCAGATGAGGCATGCGCGCCACATCCGGCAGCAGGCCAATGGGGTTGTCGTCCAGATGCAGGCGTTGCAGATGCGGCAACCCGGCCAGGGCTTGCACCGATTGCGCAGTCAGTTCTATGGCGCCCTTGTTCAGGCTCAGCCCCCGTAACCCTGACAGTTGGAAAACACTGGGCGGGATGCTCCCCAGCAACAGGTTTTCCGTGTTCAGGCGCTCCAGGGCGGTGAAGTTGCCGAGCAGGTTGGCGATCTGCACGGCGGCGCCATCGCCTTTGAGCGTCAACGTCGAAACGTGCCCCAAGGCGGCGTGCAGTTCGGGCAATGGGCCCGTGGCCGAGAGGTCGAGGGCCAACTCGTGGGTGGGGGGAGAGCCCAGGCTGTCGGGGTCCAGGGCGGTTTCTCGGCGCCAGCAGGCCTGGAGTTCGTTCTTGAAGGCCAACCGCGCGGTGCGTGTTGCCTCGCTGGCGTTCGGGTCGCTGATCCAGGGGCTCAAGTCGTTTTCCAGTTGTGCGTACTCCACCTCCAGGCGCGCCAGCTCGATGGTCCCCATTTCCAGGTTACCGGGCAGGCTGTAGATAAAACGGTTGATGTCCTGATGGCCGAAGGTGGGATACAGGGCCTGGACCTGGGCTCGGTCGGCGGCGGGTGCGTCGGCTTCCCAGTATTGGCCGGTTCGATGGCAGTAGGCTTTGACCTGTTCCAGCGTCGCACGCGACAGCGGGTTGTTGCCCAGGTCGAAGCGCTCGCTGGTACGCGCTGGCAGGTCGAACAGTGCGGCGGGCAACTCTTCGATCCGGTTGTTGGAGAGGATTGCTGTTTGCAGGTGCGGGCGGTTGCTCAGGCCGGGCGGGAACTGGGCAATGCTGGTGCCCTCCAGGTCGATGTATTCCAGGTCTGGCATGTTTTCCACGCTAGGGGTCAGGTGTAAGGGGTTGCTGAACAGGTCCAGGGTTTTCAGGCGCGGCATGGCCGTCAGTCGGCGCTGGCTGTCGGCGGTGAGGGTGATGTTGCACTCACTGAGCACCAGCTCGTTGAGGGTGGTCATGTCGAAGACTGCGGGCGGCAGCTCGCCCAGGGGAATGCTGCGGATGGCCAAAAAGCGCAGCCGTGGAAACCCCTGCAAGAAGGCATTGAGGTTGCCCAGAGGCAGGTTGTTGCCTTCCAGGGTCAAGTGGGAGATGTACTCGAACCTTACGCTGAGCAGCGGCAACTCACTTTCCAGCGAAGTCCCCAGGTGCAGGGTGCGGCCATTGCGCGTGGGCGGTTCGTAGTAGTCGTCGAGCGCGGTTTCATGGCGCCAGGCGCGCCGCAGCTCCTGGCCCCAGAGCCGGCGGGTCTGGCGTTCGTAGGCATGTTGCTGTTGGCGCAGTTGCAGGTTGGGGCCGAGGGAGGGGCGGCGCACGTTGTTTTCCCACACGGCAATGTCCTGATCCAGGGTCAGGTATTCGTGTTGCAGGCTGGCCAGTGCCGACTGAGCTCCGCCGGGTACGCGGCGCAAATTGACGCTTAGGTCGCGGATCTGTTCCGGGGACCAGGCCGGGAACAACTGATGCACTTGCTGCTCCAGGGACGGGCCTTGGCTTGGCCCAGGCGTAGGTGCGGCACGGTAACCTTCCATTCCGCCGGGCAGGCGCATGAGGCGTGGGTCATAGGTCGGCTTGCGCACCGGTTCTGCGGCCAGCAGGGCGCGCAGGCGCGTACGGTCGATGGCGTGTCGGATGATGCCCTGCTTGAGCTGCGGGCCTTGGGCGATGTGGATTTTCAGGGCATCACGCGCGGCATCGGGCAAGGCCTGGAGAATTGCGGTGTACAGGTCGGTCTGGCCAAACAGCGGGCCCTTGGCGTCGGCTGGGATGTAGTGGCCGTCCTCGGTGGCGATCAACAGCCGCTGCACGGCCCCGTAAGGATTGCCGATGATCTCGCGGTTGCGGCCGCCGGCCGAGTATTGCTTGACTTGAATGCACACATCTGTGGGCCAGCCCGGCAGTTGCTGCAGAGAATGCAGCGCCAGCCTATCGGTGTCGGGGTTGTCCACACTCGCCAGGTAGAGCCCCTCGTAGGCGCGGCTGATGCGTACTTCAAGGCGTGCCCAGCGGGCGAGTTCGACCAGGTGCGTGGGCACGCGCCCGGCGTCGATTTGCTTGAGGTCAGCGGCGCTGGCGTTACTCAGCAGCTCCTCGGCGGCGCTCAGGGGCAGGCCCGGTGTGGTGTCGATAAGGGTCGTCAGCCTGGGGTCCTGGGTGTATTCCTGGGTGCGGTAACGGGAATCGAACAGCGATGTCCGTTTGCCCTGGGCCAGGCTGGCGAGCCGCTTGCGTAGCTTTTGCGTGCGCGCTTGCAGCGAGGTGGCTGGGTAGCCGAATTCCTCTTCCAGCAGCACCTTGCGCTCCGGTTCGCTCAGGCTTTGCAGGACGGTGGACAAAAACTCGCCATTGTCCAACTGAGCCTCGTGGATCTGTACCACGCTGGCGTCCGGGTCGCCGGCCAGTTCCCAGGCGGTTTTCCCCTGGCCGTCGAGAAAGCGCAGGGTCTTGCTGCGCGGCAGTAGGCCATAGTGGCTGAGCAGCATGACCTGGGTCTGTTTATCGGCTAAGGCATACACCGCCGGGTCGTCGCTGTTGAGCTGGGCGATGAATTCCTCCAGGGCCTGGTCGATCACGAAGCGCTTGTGGCTGTCTTTGAGCAGCGGCGGCATTGGCTCTTGATTGAGGTGCAGTTTGCGCAGTGCATCGGCGTCGGTGGCGCTGATGTGGCGCACTTGCGCCAGTTGGCTGTCGCTCAAGCCGTCCGCGTGGTAGCCCAGGCGCCGCATCAGGGTGCTGTCATTCCACGCCAGTGGGTTTTCCTCGGTGCCCAACCAGGCGCCTTCACCGTTGCCGCGGGCGAGGGGGCGGTAGGCTTCGGGGCGCAAGGGGTGGAGCAGGTGCGGACGGGCGCTGGCCGGGTCCGGTGCGACCACATAGTGCTTGCCGGCCAGGGGCAGCACCTGTTGCCCGCGCAAGGTGTGCAGGCCCTGGGTGTCGGGGCGCGAGTGCTTGGCCAGTTGCAGGTCATGGGCGTAAGGGCTGAGGTCCGGTTGCCACAAACGGGTCTTGCCGTCTGTCGAGGTGACCGGTTTGAGTCGGTCGAAAAACGCCCACAGCTGGGGCGAGAGCGTCTTGCGCAACACGTCTTCGGCCAGGGGCAGGCCTGTGGCGAACAAGCCCAGCTGAACCAGTTGCTCGGCGATCGACATCAGGTGTTCGAAGGCTTTGCTGCGTTGGCCTTCGGCCCAGTCGACAATGCCTTCGATGGTCTCGTCCAGCAGTTGGTAGGCGCTGTAGCCGAGCATCAACAGGCCCATGGGTGGGACAAAGGGCGTCGCGATGAACGCTGCGACCTCCAACAGGCCGCTGGCGATTTTCGCCACAGCGTCCCAGCGCCGCCAGCGTGCCTGCTGGTCAGCGCGGGCGGTGGCGACGGCGATGCTCTGGGCGTCGTTTATCAGGGCATTGAACTGAGCCTCATACAGATGCTTGAACAACTCGTCGTCGAACTTCACGGCCCTCAGTTGCAGGTTGGGGCGCTCGATAGGTTCTTCGCGCCATGTCGGCAGCGGGTCGCCCGGGGAATGGGGATGCCAGGTGATGGCGCTGAGGCGGTTGTTGAGGTCGGCAAAAAAATGTGGGCGTATCGAATGCTCCACAAAACGGCTGAAAAACTTCTGGTACTGCGGTGTGCGCAAGCGGGCGAGCAGGTCTTGCATGAAGTCGGCGCTGGACGGGTAGTGCTTGAGCGGGTGCTGAGGGTCTTCAGGGATGTAGGCGATCACCGGCGCTACGCCCTGGCTGTGCTCAAGGTCCGGGGCGAACAGCACGATGCCGGTCATCCTCGCCGACATCAGGTACAGGTCGTGGCACAACAGGGGTTCGCAGCCTGCTTCCAGAGGGGGCGTGCCGTCGAGCAAGAAGTGCAGCGATGAATAGGTGCTGGCAGGAATGTCGTTTTTCATCAGTGCCATCTGCAGGGCGACCTTCAGGGCCGCCACTTGGCTGTCGCGCACTTTGCCGCGTAGGCGCGCGTCGGCCACGGGGTTGTCCAGCCCCAGGTATTGCTTGAGGTAGCGCTGGTACTGGGCGCCGATGTCCAGCTCCCGGCACAGGCGGGCGAAGGTTGGCACACTGAGCCGCGCATTGATGGCCGAGAGGCTCTCGAACAGGCCGTTGGCGTCGGGGCGGCTGATGAACCGGGAGTTGGGGTCGTAGGCATCGGCCAGGGTCTCGGCCTGCTCGAAGTTGTGCAGCGCCGCATCGCGCAATGACAGGGTGCGCACTCGGCTGGCGTTGGCGGCGATCGAGAAGGCAGAAAGCGGCGCCGCCACGTAGAGGCGCAGGTAAATGGTCGCCACATCCTGCTCGATACCGAAGCGACTTTTCAGGGCCAGTTGCAGGCGCTCGCTGGCGAAGTCCTCGGGGCTTTGCAGGTCTTGCAGGGCCTTGTCGACCAGGTTCTGTGTGGTCCAGGCCTGGGCGATCAAGGGTTTGAGTTGCCGATGCTGCTCGCCCGAGGCACTGGCGTACCAGTCGGCAATAACCACTGGCGCGGCTTTGAGCGCGGCCTGCTTATGCGCTGAGGCCTCGCCCAGCCATTGGGGAATGGCGTTCTGAAGAATCTCGCGGTGCAGGTCGCGAAAGCGCGCGGGGGGAAGGGGGGGAAGAGACATGAGGTCGTCCTTGTCAGGTAATGAATATGGGGAGTGGCAAGCGGCAGGCTCATCCGTGATGTCTTGCCGCTTGAAGCTCGCCGCTTGCCGCTAAAAACCTATTCCTCGATCGGCTGTACGACCGGGTCGACGATGACGCCGGCCGTGGGGTCGCCGTAGTTGGGGAACTGTTCGGTGCCCAGGTTGATTTCCATCGGGTTGCTCAGGTTGACGTTCAACTGCACGCCGGTCTGGCGGTAGTAGTGCTTGAGCCGTGTCAGGCTCTGTTCGGACAGAGGGTTGCGGCGCAAGTCAAAGTTCTCGCTGACCTGGGCGGGTATTTCGAAGAGGTCGTCAGGGATTTCGCTGATGTTGTTGTTGCTCAAGTCGGCTTTCTGCAAGCCCTCGATGGTCAGCAGGCCCTTGGGGATTTCGGTGGTGCCAGTGTTTTGTAGCGACAGCTCTATCAGTGCGCTCATTTTGCTCACGTCCAGCGTTTGGCCGAGGCGGTTGTGGCTCAGGTCCAGGTACTCCAACTGTTCAAGCTCGGCTAGCCAACCGGCGGTTTGTGGCGTAAGCCGCAGGGAGCAATGCACGATGTCCAGGGCCACGAGGTTGCCCAGCCTTGAAACGGCGCTCGGCACCACGTCCAGTTGGAGGTTGTGTAGGTACAGGTTGTCCAGGTTGGGAAAGAGGGCCAGGAAGCGATCGACTTCCAGCAGCAGGCCATTACTGTGCAACGAGAGGTAGGTGACGTGGCTGAAGTCCGCCGTGAGTGCGGGCAGTTCGCCCATGATCGATAGGCTGGCGGAGAGCATGTGGCCGGGTACCAGGAGGTCTGTGTCCTCGCTGTCACGCTCGCTCAGGCGCCGCCAGCATATTTTGAGCTGATTAGAAAACTCCAGGCGCAGGGCCTGTTGTTGGGCGACTTCCGTGGCGCTCAACGCCCGCCCAAGGACCAAATGGTCGCCGGGCACCGCGACGGTCCAGGCTTGCAAGTCGTCCCCCAGTTTTTCGAACTCGGCCTCTAGGGCTGTCAATGCCTGGCGGGCTCCTTGAGTGTCGCCGGGCAAACGATAGAAGAAGCGGCTGGCGTCGTTCTGGGTGAACTTGGGGTAAAGCGCTTGAACTCGTTGTATATCGGGCATCGCGGCCTCGACCCCGAAATTGTGCCCGGTGGCTTGAAAGTGTGCGCGGATACGCTGGCGCACGGCTTCGGGGTAAGGGTTGTTGCCCAACTCCAGCTCATCGGCGAACGTCAGGTGGTTGCTGAACAGCGCAGGCGGCAACTGCTGCAGGTTGTTGTTGCGAAGCCGTGCGCTAATCAGCCGTGTCCGGCTAAGCAAACCGTTGGGCAGTTCGCGGATGTGCGTACGGCTTAGATCCAGGTACTGCAGGTTGTCCATGGCGCTGACATCGGGGGACAGTTCAAGCGGGTTGCCGAACAGATCCAAGATCTCCAGCCCGGTCAGGGTCGCCAGTTGCCCGCGGGTGGCGGTGGTCAGTTGCAGTTGGCAATGGGTCAGCAGCAACTCCTTGAGCTGGGGCATGTGCCCGAGTGCGTCGGGCAGAGTGCCCAGCGCAATGCTATCGAGCTCCAGGCGATGCAGGTTGGGGAACCGCAGCAGTAACCCATGGGCCCCCAGCGTGGCATTGTTGCCTTTGAGCGCCAGCACCGTGAGGTGGCTGAAGTCGCAGGGGAGTTGCGGCAATTCGCCGATGAGGTCCTCCGAAAAACGCAGCTCCAAGTGCTGTTGGTCGTGGAGGAACTCATGCTGGACGTTTTGCCGCCAGGAGGCTTTGACCTTGGCCATGAAGCGGCGTCGGGTGAGTTGTTGCAGCACCCGTTCGCTGTCGCTGATGAGCTCGGCGGTGATGGGGTGTTTTTGGGGAGGGGTGACAACCCACTTGGCCAGCGTTGCGGTGAGTTCGGCAAACTCCTGCTCTAGGCGATCCAGGCTGGCCAGGGCGCCGGCCGAGGTGGATTGCAGGGCATACAAGAAGGCCTGAATACGCTGGCGGCCGAAACTGGGGAACAACCGTTTGGCTCGCATTTGCAAGGCCGTGTAGCCAACGTTCAGTTGGCCGTAGCCTTCCATGCCACCGGGCAGGCGCATCAAGTCTGGGTCGTATGCGGGTTTGCGGATGGGCTGCTGCTCCAGCAACTGGCCCAGGTTTTCGCGATCCAGCGCATGGTCGCGCAAGCTCTGGCGCAGACGCTCGCCCTGGCCGATGTGCAAGTCCAGGGCGCGGCGGTGCTCGTCCGGCAAGGCTTGCAAGATCGCATCGTGGAACTCGCTGGCGGCGTGCAGGGTCTGGCCCCGGTCGTCGTAAGCCTGGTAGCGGCCATCGTCCAGGCGCACCAAAACCTTCTGGACACTGGCCTGAGGGGGGCCGATACGATCGCTCAGGGCGCCGTCGAATGAATAATCGCGCACGCTGATGCTGGTGTCGGCCAGCCACCCGGGCAGGTTAGGCAACGAATGCAGTGCAAGGCGATGGCTGTCGGTGTTCTCGAATGACTTGAGGTACAACCCCTCGTAGGCGCGCGACACGCGAACCTGCAACAGGGCTGCACGGCTCGCTTCGCTCCAGGAGGCGGGTAAGCGGCCTTGGTCCAGCTCGGTCAGTTGCGCGGCGCTGGCGTTGTGCAGCAGTTCCTCGGCGACGGCGGTGGGCAGGCCGGGTGCGGCGGCGACCAGGGTCTGCACCCGTGGGTCGGTGGAGTGCTCCACGCCCCGGTAGCGGGCTTCAAAAATTGAGGCGCGTTTGTTCTCGGCGGTCTGTGCCAGGGCCTTGCGCAACTGACGCGTGCGGGCCTGGAGGCTGAGGGTGGGGGCGCCGAAGTTTTCGCCGAACAACGCTTTGATTTGAGTGTCATCCAGCGCGCTCAGAACCGCTTGCAGGAAGTGGCCGTTGTTGAAGTGTTCAGTGCTGACCTGGATGACCGGCAACCCGCGATCGGCATTGAAAGTCCACAGGCTATTGCCGTCGGTGTCCACCACGCGCAGCGCCTTGGACTCGGGCCACAAGCCGTAGTTGGTCATCAGGTGCAGTTGGGACTGGATGTCGGCCTGGTGATAGAGCGCGGGGTCGTCGCTCTTGAGCTGCTCGATCAGCGCCTGGATGTCCTTGTCGATGTTAAGGCGCGTGAGCATGTCGGCGAGCAGGGGCGGGGCCGGCTCGTGCTCAACGTGCATCTTGCGCAGCACGTCTTCGTGATAGCCGCTAAAGCGCAGCAGTTCTTCGCTTTCGCTGGCGGTCAGGCGCGCGGCGTTGAGGCCCATGCGCCGCAGCACCGTGCCTCTGTCCCATTCCAGGGGCTGGTCCAGTTCGGTTTGCCAGGCCCCTTGGGCGTAATGGCGCAGTTTGGGGCGGTAGCCGTGGGGGCGTTGCGGGTGCGTGATGCGGTGCTCGCCGGTCAGCGGGTCATGCGTCACCGCGTAGGTTTTGCCCTCAAGGGTCAGCAGTTGCTTGCCCTCGGCCGCGTGCAGCCCGAGGCTGTCGGCCCGGGCACCGGGGGTGGGGCGCAGGGCGGTTTCATAGGGGGCGAGGTCGGGCTGCCAGTAGCGCAGCTTGCCGTCGCTGGCGGTTACTGTCTTGAGCCGGTCGATAAAGGCCTGCACTGGTGCCGGCAGGGCGTCGCGAAAGGCGTCGGCGGCAACCGCCCCGCCTACGCTCAGGGTGCCAAGCTGGACGATGGACTCCACCACCTCCATGAAATGCTCGAACGCCTGCTGCCTCTGGCCCTCGGCCCAGTCGACGACAGATTCGAAGGTGTCATCCAGCAACTGATAAGCCATGTAGGCGAGCATCACCTCGCCAAGGAGTGGCACGAACGGTGCCAGCAGCATCGAGGCTGCGTTGAGCACCGAACTGGCAATTTTCGTGAAGGTGTCCCACAAGGCCCAGCGCACTTGGCTGTCGACGGTTGCAGTGGGCACGGCGAGTACGCGGGCGTCGTTGAGGATCTTGTCCAGCTTGCTGTGATGCAGGTGCAGCCACAGGTCTTCGCGCACGGCGAGGGCCGACAGTTGCAGGTTCGGCCGCTCAATGGGTTCGGCGCGCCACGAGGGCAGTGGGCTGCCGGGCACATGGCGATGCCAGGTGACCCGGCTCAGGCGCTGTTGCAGGCCCGCAAAGAACGGCGGGCGGTCCTGCTGGGCGACGAAACGGCTGAAAAAATGCTGATAGTCGGGCTCACGTAGTTGGCGAACCAGTTCTTCGGTGAACGCCGCTGCGGACTCATATTCGCGGAGCGGGTGCGCCGGGTCGTCGGGAACGTACGCCACGATTTTGAGCACTTGATCGTGCTGTTCAAAATCGGCACCGAACAGCACGATCCCGGTCAACCTGCTGGACATGATCGCCAGGTCGTGATGGCACAGAGGCTGACCATCGAGGGTGACGTCCGGGTGGCCGTCGAGGTAGCGGCGCAGGGCGTGAAAACTGTCCTGGCTGATTTCGTTTTGCATCCGTGCCAGGTGCAGCGCGGCCTTTAGTGCGGCTTTCTGGCTACGGCCGACGCTGGCGCGCAGGGTGGCGTCCAGCGTCGCATCGGTCACGCCCAGCTGGCGTTCCAGGTAGGCCTGGTAACGCTGACCAATGTCCAGCGCCCTGCACAGGCGGACGAACGCGGCGATCGGCAGGCGCTGCTTGATGCCTGGGAGAATGTCGTACTGGTTGAGCCGGTCGGGCTCACTGATGTAGTCGGAGTGGGCGTCGAACGCGTCTTCCTCGGCTTCGTCGGCTTCAAAGTTATGCAGGGCCGCCGCCAGCAGTGACACCGTCCAGGTACGCGTGGCGCCGGTTGGGATGGGGAAGGGCTCGGCGGTCGCCGGAATGTACAGTTGCAGGAAGGTGCGGCGAACGTCCAAATCCAGCCCGTGCTGGGCCTTGAGCGCGGCGATGAGCAGGGGTTCGGCGAAGGCGTTGATGTCCTGTACTTGGGCCAGTAGTTCGTCGACCTGGTTTTGCGCGGTCCAGTGGGCGTTGTTGAGTTGCTGCAACTGCTGGTGTTGGTCAGGCGTTGCGCTGGCGTGCCAGGGCGGCACCTGCGTGCGGACACGGGCCAAGGCCTGGCGCCGGGCCGGCGGGGCATTGCGCAGCCAGTCGGGCACCGCATCCAGTAGTAAGTGGTAGTGGGATGGCGCGTGCAGGGGCGGGGCGCTGGTCCCGAGGTCCGGTGTGTGTGGGTGAGGCATTGTTCAATCCTTGTCGTGCCTGGAGGGGCGACTAGGAAAGCAAAGCGCTATCGGACAGGGGCGCTACATAGTTATCGGGAAGGCCTGCGCGCTTGAAATCAAATCCCCCGGCGCTGCCTATAAAGGCGGCGGGCAGTTTAAACTGCGCCTTTGCGACGCTATATGTCGCATTGCCGTAAACCCGGGGAAAACCGGGGTTCGCGCTATAAGAAGTTGTCGCTTGGCGGCAAGGCCGGGCTGAAAACTGTCCTTACAATCCCTTTCATCGCTCGCCAGTTCCAGGCGAGTGTTCCTTACCAGGAGACTCCGATGTCCGTTGAGCACGCTGCGGTACAACGCGCCGATTTCGATCAGCTTATGGTTCCCAACTACGCCCCTGCCGCGTTCATCCCCGTGCGTGGCCAAGGCTCGCGCGTGTGGGACCAGTCCGGCCGCGAGCTGATCGACTTCGCCGGCGGCATCGCGGTGAACGTCCTGGGCCACGCCCACCCGGCGCTGGTCGGTGCCTTGACTGAGCAGGCGAACAAGCTGTGGCACGTGTCCAACGTGTTCACCAACGAGCCGGCCCTGCGCCTGGCCCACAAGCTGATCGACGCGACCTTCGCCGAGCGCGTGTTCTTCTGCAACTCCGGCGCCGAAGCCAACGAAGCAGCCTTCAAGCTGGCGCGCCGCGTAGCCTTCGACAAGTTCGGCGCAGAAAAATACGAAATCATCGCCGCCCTCAACAGCTTCCACGGCCGCACCCTGTTCACCGTCAACGTCGGTGGCCAGTCCAAGTACTCCGACGGTTTCGGGCCGAAAATCACCGGTATCACCCACGTTCCGTTCAACGACCTGGCCGCCCTCAAAGCCGCCATCTCGGACAAGACCTGCGCCGTAGTGCTGGAGCCGATCCAGGGCGAAGGCGGCGTGCTGCCGGCCGAACTGGCTTACCTGCAAGGCGCCCGCGAACTGTGCACCGCCCATGACGCGCTGCTGGTATTCGACGAAGTGCAGACCGGCATGGGCCGCACCGGCGAGCTGTTCGCCTACCAGCACTACGGCGTGACGCCGGACATCCTCACCAGCGCCAAGAGCCTGGGCGGCGGTTTCCCCATCGCCGCGATGCTGACCAGCGAAGCGCTGGCCAAGCACCTGGTGGTCGGCACCCACGGCACCACTTACGGCGGCAACCCGCTGGCATGCGCGGTGGCGGAAGCGGTGATCGACGTCATCAACACCCCGCAGGTGCTCGCTGGGGTCAAGGCCAAGCACGCGCAGTTCAAGGCGCGCCTGGAACAGATCGGCGAGCAATACGGCCTGTTCACCCAGGTCCGTGGCCTCGGCCTGCTGCTGGGCTGTGTGCTCAGCGATGCCTGGAAGGGTAAGGCCAAGGACATCTTCAACGCCGCCGAGCGTGAAGGCCTGATGATCCTGCAAGCCGGCCCCGATGTGGTGCGCTTTGCCCCAAGCCTGGTGGTGGAAGAGGCCGACATCGAAGAAGGCCTGGCCCGCTTCGAGCGCGCCGTGCAAAAGCTCACGCAAGCCTGATAGACCTTTCGCTGCCCGGGCAACCGGGCAGCGAAACCCATTTTTTGTGCCGGGCTGCCACACCGTATCTGGGTTGAACCAGGTCCATGGCCCGGCATTTTTTCCTCTGTAGGTTTTTTCAAGTTAAGGAGTGACACCATGCTGGTGATGCGCCCCGCGCAAATGGCTGATCTGGGCGAGGTACAGCGTCTGGCCGCGGACAGCCCGATTGGTGTCACGTCCCTGCCGGATGATGTCGAACGCCTGAGCGACAAGATCGCGGCCAGCGAAGCCTCGTTCGCCGCCGAAGTCAGCTTCAACGGTGAAGAAAGCTACTTCTTCGTCCTCGAAGACAGCGCCACTGGCAAACTGGTGGGCTGTTCGGCCATCGTCGCCTCGGCCGGCTATTCCGAGCCGTTCTACAGCTTTCGCAACGAAACCTTCGTGCACGCCTCCCGCGAGCTGAAGATCCACAACAAGATCCACGTGCTCTCCCAGTGCCACGACCTGACCGGCAACAGCCTGCTGACCAGTTTCTACGTGGTGCCCGAGCTGGTGGGTTCGCCCTGGTCGGAACTCAACTCCCGCGGGCGGCTGCTGTTCGTCGCCAGCCACCCGGAGCGCTTTGCCGATTCGGTGGTGACCGAAATCGTCGGCTACAGCGACGAGCACGGCGAGTCGCCGTTCTGGGACGCCATCGGGCGCAACTTTTTCGACCTCAACTACGCTGCCGCCGAGCGCCTGTGCGGGCTCAAGAGCCGCACCTTCCTCGCCGAACTGATGCCGCACTACCCGATCTACGTACCCTTGCTGCCCGACTCGGCCCAGGAGGCCATGGGCCAGGTGCACCCGCGGGCGCAGATCACCTTCGACATCCTGATGCGCGAAGGCTTCGAGACCGACCACTACATCGACATCTTCGACGGTGGCCCGACCCTGCATGCACGGGTGTCGAGCATCCGCTCCATCGCCCAGAGCCGTGTGGTGCCGGTGAAAATCGGCGAGACCGGCAAGGGCGGCACCCGGCCTTACCTGGTTTCCAACGGCCAGTTGCAGGACTACCGCGCGGTGTTGCTGGAGCTGGACTGGGCGCCGGGTAAACCCGTGACCCTGGATCTGCAAGCCGCCGAGGCCCTGGGCGTCGGCGAAGGTGCCAGCGTGCGCCTGGTGGCGGTTTAACGCCTTTACAGCAGCGAGTTTTACGGGTGGTCGCCAGCGACGGCCCGTTTGAGGAGAAAGCATGATCGTTCGTCCCGTACGCAGCAGCGACCTACCGGCGCTGATCGAGCTGGCCCGCAGCACCGGCACCGGCCTGACCACCTTGCCGGCCAACGAAGAACGCCTGGCCCACCGGGTCGGCTGGGCCGAGAAGACCTTTCGCGGCGAAGCCGAACGCGGCGACGCCGACTACCTGTTCGTGCTTGAAGACGATGACGGCCGGGTCGTGGGCATCTCCGCCATCGCGGGCGCCGTGGGCCTGCGCGAGCCCTGGTACAACTTCCGGGTCGGCCTGACGGTCAGCGCCTCTCAGGAACTGAAGATCTACCGCGAAATCCCCACCCTGTTCTTGGCCAACGACCTGACCGGCAACTCCGAGCTGTGCTCGCTGTTCCTGCACGCCGACTACCGCAGCGGCCTCAACGGCCGGATGCTGGCCAAGGCGCGGATGCTGTTCATCGCTGAGTTCCCGCAGTTGTTCGGCAATAAGATCATCGCTGAGATGCGCGGCATGTCCGACCCGGCCGGCCGCTCGCCGTTCTGGGAAAGCCTGGGCCGGCACTTCTTCAAGATGGAATTCAGCCAGGCCGATTACCTGACCGGCGTGGGCAACAAGGCGTTCATCGCCGAACTGATGCCTAAATTCCCGCTGTACACGTGCTTCCTTTCCGAAGATGCGCGCAACGTGATCGGCAAAGTGCACACCGACACCGAGCCGGCGCTGGCCATGCTCAAAAGCGAAGGCTTCAGCTACCAGGGCTACGTCGACATCTTCGACGCCGGCCCGGCGGTGGAGTGCGAGACCAGCAAGATCCGCGCAGTGCGCGACAGCCAGGCGCTGGTGCTGGCCATCGGTACGCCGGGCGACGACGCCACCCCTTTCCTGATTCACAACCGCAAGCGCGAGGACTGCCGCATCACCGCCGCCCCTGCGCGCTTTGCCGCGGGCACCCTGGTGGTTGACCCGCTGACCGCCAAACGCCTGAAACTCAACGCCGGCGACCAAGTGCGCGCCGTGCCGCTGTCCGCTGCCCGGGAGCCAAAATAATGAATTCGCTATACATCGCCGGCCGCTGGGTCGAAGGCCTGGGCCAGGCATTTGAATCCCTCAACCCGGTGAGCCAGGACGTGCTGTGGTCCGGCAAGGGCGCCAGCGCCGAGCAGGTCGAGGTAGCCGTGCAAGCGGCCCGCGAGGCCTTCCCGGCCTGGGCCAGCCGTTCCCTGGACGAACGCATCAGCGTGCTCGAAGCTTTCGCCGCCAGCCTGAAAAACCACGGCGACGCGTTGGCTCGCTGCATCGGCGAGGAAACCGGCAAGCCGTTGTGGGAGTCGGCCACCGAAGTCACCAGCATGGTCAACAAAATTGCCATTTCGGTGCAGAGCTACCGCGAACGCACCGGCGAGAAGAGCGGCCCGCTGGGCGACGCCACCGCCGTGCTGCGCCACAAGCCCCACGGTGTGGTGGCGGTGTTCGGCCCCTACAACTTCCCCGGGCACCTGCCCAACGGCCATATTGTCCCGGCGCTGCTGGCGGGCAACAGCGTGCTGTTCAAACCCAGCGAACTGACGCCCAAGGTCGCTGAGTTGACGGTCAAATGCTGGATCGAGGCTGGCCTGCCCGCCGGCGTGCTGAACCTCTTGCAAGGTGCCCGCGACACCGGCGTTGCCCTGGCGGCGAACCCGGGTATCGACGGCTTGTTCTTCACCGGCTCCAGCCGCACCGGCAACCACTTGCATGCGCAGTTCTCCGGGCGCCCGGACAAGATCCTGGCCCTGGAGATGGGCGGCAACAACCCGCTGGTGGTGGAGCAGGTCGCGGACCTGGACGCGGCGGTGTACACCATCATCCAGTCGGCATTCATTTCCGCCGGCCAACGCTGCACCTGCGCCCGCCGCCTACTGGTGCCGCAAGGCGCCTGGGGCGACAGCCTGTTGGCGCGCCTGGTGGCGGTCAGCGCGAGCATCGAGGTGGGGGCGTTCGACCAGCAACCGGCGCCGTTCATGGGCTCGGTGATTTCCCTGCAAGCGGCCCGCGCCCTGATGGACGCCCAGGCTCACCTGCTGGCCAACGGCGCCCAGGCGCTGCTGGCGATGACCCAGCCCCAGGCCGGCGCGGCGCTGCTGACGCCGGGCATCCTCGACGTCACGGCCGTGGCCGAGCGCCCCGACGAAGAGCTGTTTGGCCCGCTGCTGCAAGTGATCCGCTACGCTGACTTCGACGCGGCAATGGCCGAGGCCAACAACACCCAGTACGGCTTGGCCGCGGGCTTGCTGTCGGATTCCGAGGCGCGCTACCAGCAGTTTTGGCTGCAAAGCCGCGCCGGGATCGTCAACTGGAACAAGCAACTGACCGGCGCCGCCAGCAGCGCGCCGTTCGGTGGCGTCGGCGCCTCGGGCAACCACCGCGCCAGCGCCTACTACGCGGCCGACTACTGCGCGTACCCGGTAGCGTCCCTGGAAACCCCAAGCCTGGTGCTGCCCGCCACACTGACGCCGGGTGTGCGGTTGGTGTAACCCTGTTCCTGTGGCAGCGGGCTTGCTCGCTGCCATAGACAGGGCCCTATAAAAACAGATGTTCGTGGAGCCTCGCTGATGAAATCCTATGAAGTCAATTTTGATGGTCTAGTGGGGCCGACCCATAACTACGGCGGTTTGTCCTACGGCAACGTCGCATCCCAGAGCAACAGCCAGCAGGCCTCCAACCCCAAGGAAGCAGCGCTGCAAGGCCTGGCGAAAATGAAAGCGCTGATGGACATGGGCTTTGTGCAAGGCGTGCTCGCGCCGCAGGAGCGCCCCGACGTGGCCGCCCTACGCAGCCTGGGTTTTGCCGGCACCGACGCGCAAGTGATCGAGCAGGCCGCCAAGCAGGCGATGCCGCTGCTGGTGGCCAGTTGCTCGGCCTCCAGCATGTGGGTGGCCAATGCCGCCACGGTCAGCCCCAGCGCCGATACCGCGGACGGCCGTGTGCACTTCACCGCCGCCAACCTCAACTGCAAGTACCACCGCAGCATCGAACACCCGACGACCAGCCGCGTCCTGGGGGCGATGTTCGCCGATCAGCAGCACTTCGCCCACCACGCGGCCTTGCCGGCGGTGGCGCAGTTCGGCGATGAAGGCGCGGCCAACCACACGCGGTTTTGCCGCGACTACGGCGAGGCCGGGGTGGAGTTTTTCGTGTTCGGCCGCAGTGCCTTCGACAACCGCTACCCGGCGCCGCAAAAGTACCCGGCGCGCCAGACCCTGGAAGCTTCCCAGGCTGTCGCTCGCCTGCATGGCCTGAGCGATGCTGGCGTGGTCTACGCCCAGCAGAACCCGGCGGTGATCGATGCCGGCGTGTTCCACAACGACGTGATCGCAGTGGGCAACGGCGAGGCGTTGTTCTATCACGAGGACGCCTTCCTCCACACCGAGGCGATGCTCAAGGAACTGTCCGACAAACTGGCGGCCCGTGGCGGCCAGTTCAAGGCGATTTGCGTGCCGCGTTCCCAGGTCACGGTGGAGGACGCGGTGCGCTCCTACCTGTTCAACAGCCAGTTGCTGTCGCGTGCCGACGGTTCGATGCTGCTGATCGTGCCCCAGGAATGCCAGAACAACGAACGCGTGTGGAACTACCTGCAAGGGCTGACCGCCGCTAACGGCCTGATTCGCGAGGTGAAAGTCTTCGACCTCAAGCAAAGCATGCAGAACGGCGGTGGCCCGGCGTGCCTGCGCCTGCGGGTGGCCCTCAACGAAACCGAGCTGGCGGCGGTCAACCCCGGCGTCATCATGACCGCGCCTTTGTACGGCTCCCTGACCCAATGGGTGCAGAAGCACTACCGCGACCGCATGAGCGAAACCGACCTGGCGGACCCGCAATTGTTGCTTGAATGCCGCACGGCACTGGATGAACTGACGCAAATCCTTAAACTGGGCGCGGTTTACCCTTTCCAGATCAATTGAAAACCGGCGTGCCAGCCCCCTCGGCACGCTGCGTTATCTCCCAAACGAGAGCCTAAAGACATGAGCGATACCCTGCAGCTGATCCTTGAAGACACCGACGGCACCCAACTGCAAACCTCTTGCACCCGCGTGGCGGTGGTGTGGCAGGGCAAGGAAGTCTGGATCCAGCACGACGGCCGCGGCCAATTGCTGATTGGCGTCGATGTGGAAGAAGGCGACGCGGAATACGCCAACCTGCTGCTGCGCCCGCTGGCGACTAACCTGGTAAGCCTGCAACTGGAAATGGAACCGGCCGACGCTGGCGACGAAGACCATGTGCATGGCCCGGATTGCCAGCACGACCACTAAGGAAGTCGTTCTATGCTCGCCCTCGGCAAACTGCTTGAACTGACCCTCGCCGGTCGCGAACCGGCGCAAAAGACTCAACTGACTGTCGACGGTGTGCGTATGCGCTGGCTGAGCGAGGGCGCATTGGAAGTGCGGCCTCCCGAAGCCCGCGACAATGGCCTGGACCTGCTGTTATCGGCGGGCATCCACGGCAACGAGACGGCACCCATCGAGTTGCTCGACCGTCTGTTGCACGCCATCGCCCGGGGCGACCTCAAGCCCCGCGCACGCATTCTGTTCCTGTTCGGCAACCCCGAGGCCATGCGCCGCGGCGAGCGCTATATCGAGCAGGATGTCAATCGCCTCTTCAACGGCCGCCACGAACAAAGCAGTGGCAGTGAAGCCCTGCGTGCCTGCGAGCTGGAACGCCTGGCGAGCACTTTCTTCAGCCTGCCCGAGCGTGGCCGTTTGCATTACGACCTGCACACCGCCATTCGCGGTTCGAAGATCGAGCAGTTCGCCCTCTACCCCTGGAAGGAAGGCCGCACCCATTCGCGCCTGGAGCTGGCGCGCCTGCGCGCGGCCGGCATGCAGGCGGTGTTGTTGCAGAACAAACCGTCCATCGTGTTCAGCTCGTTTACCTACGACAAACTCGGCGCCGAGGCCTTCACCCTGGAACTGGGCAAGGCGCGGCCGTTCGGGCAGAACGAAGGCGTGGACGTCTCGCGCCTGGAAACACGCCTGCAGCAGATCATCGAAGGCACCGAGCCGCCGCTCGACGGCAACCTCGAGGGCTTGCAGCTGTTCAGCGTGGCGCGGGAAATCATCAAGCACAGCGATCAATTCCAACTGAACCTGCCGGCCGATATCGAGAACTTCTCTGAGTTGGAACCCGGCTATGTGCTGGCCGAAGACATCGCCCAGATGCGCTGGGTGGTGGAGGAGGAAGGCGCGCGCATCATTTTTCCCAACCCCAAGGTCAAGAACGGCCTGCGCGCGGGCATCCTGATCGTACCCAACAACGCCGAAACGCTGCTGTAGCAAGCGGGCTTGCTACAGCAAAAAAGGGCAGGTCCGTTATGGGCCTGCCCTTTTTGTGGCGCTCGTGGTGGGGTTAAACCGCTACGGCACGCGGCTCGTTACGGCGCAAGGTGCGGATCTTGTGCAGCGTGTCGGCGCAGGTCTGCGCAGCTTCCTGGCCCTTGTGCACAAAGTGGTCGAAGAAGAACTTCTGGTGTTCTTCGCCCGCATGGAAGTGGTGCGGGGTCAAGGACACCGAGAACACCGGCACCTCGGTTTCCAGTTGCACCTGCATCAGGCCGCTGACCACGGATTGGGCGACGAACTCGTGGCGGTAGATACCGCCGTCCACCACCAGGGCTGCGGCGACGATGCCGGCATAGCGCCCGGACTTGGCCAGCAGCTTGGCGTGCAGCGGGATTTCAAAGGCGCCGCCGACTTCGAAGAAATCAATGTCACTTTCTTGATAGCCCTGCACCAGCATTTCGGCGACGAAGCCTTTGCGGCTCTGATCGACGATTTCCTTGTGCCAGCAGGCCTGGATAAAGGCGACGCGTTCGCCGTGATGGTGTTTGCTTTTGCTATCGATTGCGGTGGGTTGCATGTTCTGAACTCCTGTTTGTGTGAAAAACAGGGCGATATGAATCGAATGGGATTTCAAGGGTGCGCGCGACTTTTCCCTGCCTGGGCAGGATTTGTCTTACGGCCCTTGGGCGCCAATCCCGTTCTCTCTTCATCCGGACTATGACCGTCGGCCCCGGGATCACACCGGGTCTGCTGACCTTGGCACCACTCACCGCCACAGCCGTGGGTGCCGCCAAGCGCTCGCGGGCTATGCGCATTGCGCGCAATTACCGCCGGTGGGGAATTGCACCCCGCCCTGAGAACGTTGCTACCAGCTTTTTCTGGCAGCGGGCAGTTTTTACCATATATTTCCAACAGGTGCATGGGGCGATGGTGATGATAATCATCGCTTTCTTCGCTCAATGGCGCCGATCAGGGCGGCTGTCACCGGCAAAAACCGGGGTTTTCCCTCGCTTTCGTCGATTTTTCACGTCATTGATCGTCCTGGCCGTCCAATTGCGCCTGTGTATCGTACAAACACGCTGTACCTGCTGATTAACGCCGATATAATGCGGCCCTTTGCCGTCGCTCCGTCCGATGACGTCGCGCACTGGCCTTTGGCCGCAGCCTCCGTGGAAGAACCTAATGAAAAGCGCAGAAATCCGTGAAGCCTTCCTTCGCTTCTTCGAAGAGCAAGGCCACACCCGTGTCGCCTCCAGCTCTTTGATTCCGGGCAACGACCCAACCCTGCTGTTCACCAACGCGGGGATGAACCAGTTCAAGGACTGCTTCCTGGGCCAGGAAAAGCGTGCGTATACCCGCGCCACCAGCAGCCAGAAGTGCGTGCGCGCCGGCGGCAAGAACAGCGACCTGGAAAACGTCGGTTATACCGCCCGTCACCACACCTTCTTCGAGATGCTGGGCAACTTCAGCTTCGGCGATTACTTCAAGCGCGATGCCATCACCTACGCCTGGACCTTCCTCACCGGCGTGCTGGGCCTGCCCAAGGAAAAACTCTGGGTCACGGTCTACGCCACCGACGACGAAGCCTATGACATCTGGACCCAGCAGATTGGCGTCCCGGTCGAGCGCATGATCCGCATTGGCGACAACAAGGGCGCGCCTTACGCCTCCGACAACTTCTGGACCATGGGCGACACCGGCCCCTGCGGCCCGTGCACCGAGATCTTCTACGACCACGGCGCCGACATCTGGGGCGGCCCGCCCGGCTCGCCGGAAGAAGACGGCGACCGCTACATCGAGATCTGGAACAACGTGTTCATGCAGTTCAACCGCACCGCCGATGGCGTGCTGCACCCGCTGCCCGCGCCGTCGGTCGATACCGGCATGGGCCTGGAGCGGATCAGCGCGGTGCTGCAACACGTGCACTCCAACTACGAGATCGACCTGTTCAAGAACCTGCTCAGCGCCTCGGCCCAGGCCATTGGTTGCAGCAATGACGACCAGTCGTCCCTCAAAGTGGTGTCCGACCACATCCGTTCGTGCGGCTTTCTGATCGCCGATGGCGTGCTGCCGTCCAACGAAGGCCGCGGCTATGTGCTGCGCCGCATCATTCGTCGTGCCTGCCGCCACGGCAACAAGTTGGGCGCCACTGGCAGTTTCTTCTACAAGATCGTGGCCGCGCTGGTGGCCGAGATGGGCGAAGCCTTTCCGGAGCTCAAGCAGCAACAGGCCAACATCGAGCGCGTGCTCAAGGCCGAAGAAGAGCAGTTCTCCAAGACCCTGGAACACGGCCTGAAAATCCTTGAGCAGGACCTGGCTGAACTCAAAGGCTCCGTGGTGCCGGGCGACGTGGTGTTCAAGCTGTATGACACCTACGGGTTCCCGATGGACCTGACCGCCGACATCGCCCGCGAACGCGAGCTGACCATCGACGAGGCCGGGTTCGAGCGCGAGATGGAAGCCCAGCGTGTACGCGCCCGCTCCGCCAGCGCCTTTGGCCTGGACTACAACACCCTGGTCAAGGTTGACGTGGCCACCCAGTTCACTGGTTACACCGACACCTGTGGCGCAGCGAAAATCGTCGCGCTGTACAAGGACGGCCAGTCGGTTGACGTGCTCAGCGAAGGCGAGGAGGGCGTGATCGTCCTCGACCGCACGCCGTTCTACGCTGAATCCGGCGGCCAGGTGGGCGACTGCGGTTACCTGACCTCGGGCGCCGCGCGTTTTGACGTGCGTGATACCACCAAGACTGGCGGTGCGTTCCTGCACCACGGCGTGATGAGCGCCGGCAGCCTGACCGTTGCCGCCCCCGTCGAAACCCAGGTGGATGCTGACGTGCGTCACGCCACGGCGCTCAACCACTCGGCCACCCACTTGCTCCACGCCGCGTTGCGCCAGGTATTGGGCGAGCACGTGCAGCAGAAGGGCTCGTTGGTCGACAGTCAGCGCCTGCGTTTTGACTTCAGCCACTTTGAAGCCATCAAGCCTGAACAGATCAAGGCCCTGGAAGAGATCGTCAACGCCGAGATTCGTAAGAACACCCCGGTCGAGACCGAAGAAACCGACATCGAAACCGCTAAGCAAAAAGGCGCCATGGCGCTGTTCGGCGAGAAGTACGGCGACGAAGTGCGCGTGCTGAGTATGGGCGGTAGCTTCTCGGTGGAGTTGTGCGGCGGTATCCACGCCAACCGTACCGGCGATATCGGCCTGCTCAAAATTATCAGCGAAGGCGGCGTGGCCTCTGGCGTGCGCCGTATCGAAGCGGTCACCGGCGCCCAGGCGCTGGCGTACTTGAACGCTGCCGAAGAGCAGCTCAAGGAAGCGGCCAGCCTGGTCAAGGGCAGCCGCGACAACCTGCTCGACAAACTGTCGGCGGTGCTGGAGCGCAACCGTGCGCTGGAAAAACAACTGGAGCAGTTGCAAGCCAAGGCCGCCAGCGCGGCCGGTGACGATCTGTCGGCGTCTGCCTTGGATATCAAAGGTGTGAAAGTGTTGGCCGTGCGCCTGGACGGTCAGGATGGCAAGGCGCTATTGGCCCTTGTCGATCAGTTGAAGAACAAGCTCGGCCGCGCAGTGATCCTGCTCGGCAGTGTCCATGAGGAAAAGGTCGTTCTGGTTGCGGGCGTAACCAAAGACCTGACCGGTCAACTCAAGGCCGGTGATCTGATGAAGCAAGCGGCTGCGGCCGTGGGCGGCAAGGGCGGTGGTCGTCCAGACATGGCGCAAGGCGGCGGTACTGACGCCAGCGCCCTGGATGCGGCGCTGGCCTTGGCCGTGCCTTTCGTGGAACAGGCTATTTAAGGCAGCCGCCCGGTCTGTCGTCCCATGGCGGGCCGGGTAGTTGTCGAGTGATTATTGGGCGCCCTTCATGGGCAGAGGCGGCTTTGAAATGGCTTTGATCGTACAGAAATTTGGAGGCACCTCGGTCGGCACTATCGAGAGAATCGAGCAGGTCGCCGACAAGGTTAAGAAGTTTCGCGAAGCCGGCGATGACCTGGTGGTTGTGTTGTCCGCGATGAGCGGCGAAACCAATCGCCTGATCGATCTGGCCAAGCAGATCAGCGGTGAGGAGCAACCGGTTCCCCGCGAGCTGGATGTGATTGTCTCCACCGGTGAGCAAGTGACCATCGCGTTGCTGGCCATGGCGCTAATCAAGCGCGGTATCCCGGCGGTGTCGTACACCGGCAACCAGGTCCGGATCCTGACCGATAGCGCGCACAATAAAGCGCGTATCCTGCAAATCGATGACCAGAAGATCCGTGGTGACCTCAAGGCGGGTCGCGTGGTGGTGGTCGCCGGTTTCCAGGGTGTTGACGAGCACGGCAACATCACCACCCTGGGCCGTGGCGGCTCCGACACCACCGGTGTGGCGCTGGCGGCGGCCCTGAAGGCCGACGAGTGCCAGATCTACACCGATGTGGACGGTGTCTACACCACCGATCCGCGGGTGGTGGCCCAGGCCCAGCGCCTGGACAAGATCACCTTCGAAGAGATGCTGGAAATGGCCAGCCTCGGTTCCAAGGTGCTGCAGATCCGTGCGGTGGAGTTCGCCGGCAAGTACAACGTTCCGCTGCGCGTACTGCACAGCTTCAAGGAGGGTCCGGGCACCCTCATTACTATTGATGAAGAGGAATCCATGGAACAGCCGATCATTTCCGGCATCGCGTTCAATCGTGATGAAGCCAAGCTGACCATCCGTGGTGTGCCAGACACCCCCGGCGTGGCGTTCAAGATTCTCGGCCCGATCAGCGCCGCGAACATTGAAGTCGATATGATCGTGCAGAACGTGGCGCACGATAACACCACCGACTTCACCTTCACCGTGCACCGCAACGACTACCAGGCGGCCCAGACCGTGCTGGAGAACACTGCGCGCGAGATCGGTGCCCGTGAAGTGGTAGGCGACACCAAGATCGCCAAGGTGTCGATCGTCGGTGTCGGCATGCGTTCCCATGCGGGCGTTGCCAGCCGCATGTTCGAGTCGCTGGCCAAGGAAACTATCAACATCCAGATGATTTCGACCTCGGAAATCAAGGTTTCCGTGGTGATCGAAGAGAAATACCTGGAACTGGCCGTGCGCGCCCTGCACACGGCTTTCGAACTGGACGCACCGGCCCGACAGGGCGAGTGATGCGTTTCCCCAAAGGGCGCGGATGATCCGCGCCCTTTGTTTTTTTGAATAGCGCGACTCTGGCCTGTTCTTTTGCTCGCGCTAGTCAATACTTAGGCGTGTAGGGTTGCGACCATTCTGGTTGTAGGTCGAATGCCTTTTTTTTGCAGACTGTAGTCCCTGAAATGTAATGCGTGAGGAGAAAGGTATGCTGATTCTGACTCGTCGGTGCGCAGAAAGCCTGATTATTGGTGATGGCGAAATCACTGTGACCGTGCTCGGTGTCAAAGGCAATCAAGTGCGTATTGGTGTCAATGCCCCGAAAGAGGTGGCGGTTCACCGTGAGGAAATTTACCTGCGGATCAAGAAAGAGAAGGACGAAGAACCAAGCCATTAATTTTTATCGTTTTTTATGTTTGCAAACGGGGATAAAGCTGGTTAATATACGCCCCGTGTTGCGGAGAGCTGGCCGAGTGGCCGAAGGCGCTCCCCTGCTAAGGGAGTACACCTCAAAAGGGTGTCGGGGGTTCGAATCCCCCGTTCTCCGCCATTATTTTTTAGTACGTTGTAATCTGGCTTGTTCTGTAAGTTGTTGAATTTACTAGAAAAAGAGCTTTACAAAAAGATTTGACGGCCTATAATGCGCGGCAACAAATGCACTCGTAGCTCAGCTGGATAGAGTACTCGGCTACGAACCGAGCGGTCACAGGTTCGAATCCTGTCGAGTGCACCATTTAAGAGTTAGTTGCAGCAATGCAGGTGACTTGCTACAAGCCAGTTGTGATCTGGTCTAAAAACACAAATTGCACTCGTAGCTCAGCTGGATAGAGTACTCGGCTACGAACCGAGCGGTCACAGGTTCGAATCCTGTCGAGTGCACCAAACATGAAAAAGCCCCAGGCCTCGCGGTTTGGGGTTTTTTTTCGCCCCGGTTTTTTGGTGGTACTGCCTTTGTTGGAGGCTGAGCAGGTAGGACGGTTTTGGGCGTGCGCTGTAGTGCTTGTCAGGGCTTGGCGGTGCGGCGGGCTGGCTGGGGCGGCGAAAGAGGGGGTAAGCCCCCTAGGAGAGGTGCTGGCGGCGCTGTGCGATGTGCTGGCGTCGGCCAGCCGGGCAAAAAAAACCGCAGCCTTTTTGGGGCTGCGGATGGGGGCGGAGCGCGTTGTTATCAGAACAGCTTGAGCTTCGGTGCTTCTTCGGCCACTGGGGTGTTGGCCCCGGTCTGTTCGTTCCAGCCGCCACCTAAAGCCTTGTACAGATTGACTTCGCTGGTCAGCTGCGCCAAACGGTCGCTAATCAGCGCTTGTTGCGCGCTGAACAGGGAGCGTTGAGCGTCGAGGAACGTCAGGTTGCTGTCCACACCGATGCGGTAGCGTCGCTCGGCCAGACGGTAGTAGTCCTGGTTGGCGTTGACGAAGTCCTGTTGCGCCTGCAATTGCTGGTTGAAGGTCTGGCGTGCAGCCAAGCCATCGGAGACTTCCTGGAAGGCGGTCTGGATGGACTTCTCGTACTGCGCCACGGTGATGTCTTTCTGGATTTTCGAGTAATCTAGGCTGGCGCGCAGGGCGCCGGCGTTGAAGATCGGCAGGTTGATCTGCGGCTGGAACAGCCAGGTGCCCGAACCGCCCTTGAACAGCCCCGACAGATCCGGGCTCAGCGTGCCGGCATTGGCCGTCAGGCTGATACTGGGGAAGAACGCGGCCCGCGCGGCGCCAATGTTGGCGTTGGCGGCCTTGAGCTTGCGCTCGGCTTCGAGGATGTCCGGGCGACGTTGCAGCAGGTCGGACGGCAGGCCTGCTGGCAGTTCGCTCAGCAGGTCGGCCGACAGCGGCTGGCCCTGGCCCAGGTTGTCCGGTAGGCCGGTGCCCAGCAGCAGGGTCAGGCTGTTTTCGTCCTGGGCCACCTGGCGGGTGTAGCGCGCCAGTTGTACGCGGGCGTTTTCCACCGAGGTGCGCGACTGGCTCAGGTCCAGGGCCGAGGCCACGCCCACTTCATTGCTGCGCGAGGTGAGGCGGTAGCTTTCTTCGTATGCGGCCAGGGTGTCCTGGGTCAGCTTGAGCAGCTCCTTGTCGGCCTGCCAGGTCAGGTAGGCATTCGCCACGCTGGCCACCAGGCTGATCTGGGTGCTGCGCCGGGCTTCTTCGGTGGCGAAGTAGCTTTGCAGCGCTTGCTCGCTGAGGCTGCGCACGCGGCCGAACAGGTCCAGCTCATAGGCGCTGACGCCCACGGTGGCTGAGTATTGGCTGGTGATGGCCGACTCGCCGGTCTGCGACAGGCGCTCCGGCGTGCGTTGGCGGCTGCCGCTGCCGTTGGCGGACACGGCCGGGAACAGGTCGGCGCGCTGGATGCGGTACTGGGCCGCGTAGGCGTCGATGTTCAGGGCCGCGACGCGCAGGTCGCGGTTGTTCTGCAGGGCGGTCTGGATCAACTGCTGCAGCGCCGGGTCGTGGAAGAACTGGCGCCAGCCCTGCTCGGCGGCGGCCGTGTTGGCAGCCTGGGCCGGCGAATACGCCGGCCCTTGCGGGAACTGCCCGGCGACAGGCGCCTGGGGCTGCTGATAATCGGGTATCAGCGAGCAGCCACCGAGCACGAATGCGGCGACTGCCAGGGAGAGTAGCGACTTGCTCATTAGCCAGCCTCTTTAGGAGTTACAGGTGCGTCGTCCTGGTCCGCGTTTTTGCGGCGGCCCATCGAAGACACAGTGACGAAGAACAGTGGGACCCAGAAGATCGCCAGAACGGTGGCCGTAATCATGCCGCCGATCACGCCGGTGCCGATGGCGTGTTGGCTGCCTGAGCCGGCGCCGGTGGAGATCGCCAGGGGCACCACGCCCAGGACAAACGCCAGGGAAGTCATGATGATCGGCCGCAGTCGCATCCGGCAGGCCTCGATGGCCGCGTCGGTAAGGCTGCGCCCTTGTTCGTGCAGTTCCTTGGCGAACTCGACGATCAGAATGGCGTTTTTAGACGCCAGGCCGATGGTCGTCAACAAGCCCACTTGGAAGTACACGTCATTGGATAGCCCGCGCAGGCTGGTGGCCAGCAGCGCTCCGATGATCCCCAGGGGCACCACCAGCATGACCGCGATTGGAATCGACCAACTTTCGTACAGCGCCGCCAGGCACAGGAACACCATCAGCAGGGACAACGCATACAGCGCCGGCGCTTGCGAGCCGGACAAGCGTTCCTCGTAGGACAGCCCCGTCCAGGAGATGCCCACCCCCGCCGGGAGTTTCGCCGCCAGGGCTTCGACTTCCGCCATCGCCTCACCGGTGCTGTAGCCAGGCGCCGGGGCGCCGAGCACTTCCATCGCTTCCACGCCGTTATAACGCGATAGCTTCGGTGCACCGTAGATCCACTCGCCCTTGGCGAAGGCCGAGAACGGAACCATGGTGCCGCTGGCGTTGCGCACGTACCACTTCTTGATGTCCTCGGGGCTCATGCGAGCGCCCGGCAGGCCCTGGATGTAGACCTTCTTCACCCGACCGCGGTCGATGAAGTCGTTGACATAGCTGCTGCCCAGGCCAATGGACAGGGTGCTGTTGATGTCAGTCAGGGAAACGCCCAGGGCACTGGCGCGCTCGTCATCGATGGTCAGTTGGTACTGCGGCTCGTCGTTCAGACCGTTAGGGCGGACTTGGGACAACACCTTGCTCTGGGCGGCCATGCCCAGAAACTGATTGCGCGCGGCCATCAGCTTGTCATGGCCGATACCGGCGCGGTCTTGCAGGAACACGTCGAAACCGGTGGCGTTACCCAGCTCCAGTACCGCGGGCGGGGCGAAGGCGAACACCATGGCATCGCGGAAACTGAAGAAGTGCTGCTGGGCGCGGTTGGCGAGGTTGAACACGCTGTTTTCCGCAGAACGCTGATCCCAGGGTTTGAGCATGATGAAGGCCATGCCCGAACTCTGGCCGCGGCCGGCGAAGTTGAAGCCGTTCACGGTAAACACCGAAGCCACGGCGGCGGACTCTTCCTTGAGCAGGTAGGCGCGCATTTCGTCGACCACCACTTGCGTGCGCTCGGCGCTGGAGCCGGCCGGAGTCTGCACCTGGGCGAACAGTACACCCTGGTCTTCCTCGGGCAGGAACGCGGTCGGGATGCGGGTGAACAGCCAGACCATGCCGACGACGATCACCAGGTACGCGAGCAAATACGGCGCCTTGTGCTTGAGCATGTTGCCCACGCCGCGCTCGTAGCTGCGTACCCCACGGTCGAAGTTGCGGTTGAACCAGCCGAAGAAGCCGCGCTTGGGCGTGCCGTGCTCGCCCTTGGGAATGGCCTTGAGCATGGTGGCGCACAGGGCCGGGGTGAAGATCAGGGCGACCAGTACCGACAGGGCCATGGCCGAGACGATGGTGATCGAGAACTGCTTGTAGATCACACCGGTGGAACCGCTGAAAAACGCCATCGGCAGCAGTACCGCCGACAGTACCAGGGCAATACCGATCAGGGCGCCCTGGATCTGGCCCATGGATTTCTTGGTGGCTTCCTTGGGTGACAGGCCTTCCTCGCTCATCACCCGTTCGACGTTTTCGACGACTACGATGGCATCGTCCACCAGCAAGCCGATGGCCAGCACCATGCCGAACATGGTCAGGGTGTTGATGCTGAAACCGAACGCCGCGAGGATGCCGAAGGTGCCCAGCAGTACCACGGGCACGGTCATGGTGGTGATGACCGTGGCACGGAAGTTCTGCAGGAACAGGAACATCACCAGGAACACCAGCACGATCGCCTCGACCAGGGTTTCAACCACACCCTTGATCGATTCGGTCACCACAGGCGTGGTGTCGTACGGGAACACCACTTCCATCCCTTGCGGGAAGAACGGCTTGAGGCCGTCGATGGTGGTACGCAGTGCCTTGGCGGTGTCCAAGGCGTTGGCGCCGTTGGCCAGTTTGACCGCCAGGCCCGAGGCCGGTTTACCGTTGAACTGCGCGCTGATGCTGTAGTTTTCGCCGCCCAGGCCCACTTCGGCGACGTCGCCGAGGCGCACTTGCGAACCATCCTTGTTGACCTTGAGCAGGATGGCCTTGAACTGCTCGGCGGTTTGCAGGCGGGTCTTGCCGATGATGGTGGCGTTCAGTTGCTGGCCGGCGACGGCCGGCAGGCCGCCCAGTTGCCCGGACGACACCTGGACGTTTTGCGCCGCCACGGCGGTCTTCACGTCGGAGGGGGTCAGGTTGAAGTTGTTCAGTTTGGCCGGGTCGAGCCAGATACGCATGGCGTACTGGGCACCGAACACCTGGAAGTCACCCACGCCCGCGGTACGCGAGATCGGGTCCTGCATGTTGGACACGATGTAGTTGGACAGGTCGTCCTTGGACATGCTGCCGTCCTGGGAAACCACGCCAATCACCAGCAGGAAGTTCTTCACTGCCTTGGTCACGCGGATGCCCTGTTGCTGTACTTCCTGGGGCAACAGCGGTGTGGCCAGGTTCAGCTTGTTCTGCACCTGGACCTGGGCGGTGTCGGAGTTGGTGCCCTGCTCGAAGGTCGCGGTGATGGTCATGCTGCCGTCGGAGTTACTTTCCGAGGACACATAACGCAGGTTGTCGATCCCGTTGAGCTGCTGCTCGATCACCTGCACCACGGTGTCCTGCACGGTCTGCGCGGACGCACCCGGGTAGGTCACGGAGATGGCGATGGCCGGCGGCGCAATGCTGGGGTACTGGTTGATGGGCAGTTTCAGGATCGAAAGGGCACCGACCAGCATAATCACCAAGGCGATGACCCAGGCGAAGATTGGACGGTCGATAAAGAATTTCGACATGGTTTATTCCCCTTTGCTGCCGGCAGCGGTGTCTGCTGGCTGCGCAGGGGCTTTGGGGCTCTTGGCCACGTTGGTCGCCTCGCTGGCTTTGACTTCGATGCCCGGCTTGACGTACTGCAGGCCTTCGGTAATCAGGCGATCGCCGGCCTTGAGGCCGTCTTCGACCAACCATTGGCTGCCCACGGTGCGGCTGGCCTTGAGCTGGCGCAGTTCAACCTTGTTGTCGGGCCCGACCACCAGCGCGGTCGGCGTGCCCTTGAGGTCGCGGGTTACGCCCTGCTGCGGTGCAAGGATCGCGGCGGTGTTCACGCCGGCCTGCAATTGCGCGTGGACGAACATGCCCGGCAGCAATGTGTGGTCGGGGTTGGGGAACACGGCGCGCAGGGTCACGGAGCCGGTGGTTTCGTCCACCGAGACTTCGGAGAACTCTAACTTGCCGTCCAGGCGATACTCGCTGCCGTCTTCCAGGGTCAGCTTGACCTTGGCCGCGTTGTCGCCGGCCTTTTGCAGGCGGCCGCTTTCCAGCTCACGGCGCAACTCCAAGAGCTCCACGGAGGACTGGGTGACATCGACGTAGATCGGGTCCAGTTGCTGGATCACGGCCATGGCGTTGGCCTGGCCGCTGCTGACCAGCGCGCCCTCGGTCACCGAGGAGCGGCCGACGCGACCGGAGATTGGCGCCAGCACCTTGGTGTAGCGCACGTTGATCTGCGCGGTTTGCAGGGCGGCTTCCGATTGCAGGCGGTTGGCCTGGGCGGTGTCGAACTCCTGGCGGCTGACGGCTTGCTCGGCGACCAGTTGCTTGTAGCGGTCGGCGATCGACTTGGTCGATTGCAGGTTCGCCTCGGCGCTTTTCAGGGTGGCCTCGTACACGGACGGGTCGATCTGGTACAGCTGTTGGCCGACCTTGACCTCGCCACCTTCCTTGAACAGGCGCTTGAGAATGATGCCATTGACTTGCGGGCGTACTTCCGCAATGCGGTACGCCGTGGTGCGCCCCGGGAGTTCCGAGGTCAGGGTAAAGGCTTGGGGTTGAAGGGTGACGACACCGACCTGAGGGGTTTGAGCGACGGGGGCCGCTTCTTCCTTTTTACATCCGCTGAGCAGCGATGCCAGGGCGACGGCAGTGACCAGAGCGGTAACAGCTGGCTTGAATTGCATGAAGATCCTCGGGTCAGGTACGCGTGTGCGCACAAGAAATGTGGAAAGGGCTGACAAGTGCGCTAGGTGGATAAGTAGCTTGCTATTGAATATACTTACGTTCATGGTTGTTTGTAAACACCTTGACACCACTGCCAAAGTGCTGACAAAGCAGGGCTAAAGGTAGCAATTGTAGGCCGGGGGACGCGTCCCGAGAGACGTCGCCCCACATTTATTCAGATGCCCTTCACGCATCGCCGCTGCATCCTGATTGAGGTTGTATTGCCATGGTCCGTCGTACCAAAGAGGAAGCCCAGGAAACCCGAAGCCAAATTCTCGAAGCTGCCGAGAAAGCCTTCTATGAAAGGGGTGTGGCCCGTACCACATTGGCCGATATCGCCACCCTCGCCGGGGTGACGCGCGGTGCCATCTACTGGCACTTCAGCAACAAGGCGGACCTGGTCCAGGCCATGCTGGACACCCTGCGCGAACCCCTCGACGAAATGGCCAGGGCGAGCGAGAGCGAAGAAGAATTGGACCCTCTGGGCTGCATGCGCAAGTTGCTGGTTCATTTGTTTCATCAAGTTGCACTGGACCCCAAGACTCGACGCATCAATGAGATTTTGTTCCACAAGTGCGAGTTCACCGATGAAATGTGCGACCTGCGCCAACAGCGCCGCGTGGCCGCCCTGGACTGCAACGTGCACATCGAACTGGCCCTGCGCAATGCCGTCAGCCGTGGCCAGATGCCCGCCGACCTGGACACTGCCCGCGCCGCCATCACCTTGCACGCCTATATCGACGGCATCCTCTATGAATGGCTACTGGCCCCTGACAGCTTCCAGCTGCATGCCGAAGCCGAGCGCTGGGTCGAGACGGGCCTGGACATGCTGCGCCTGAGCCCCAGCCTGCGCAATTGAATCAACATGTGTCAATATCCCCGGCGAGTGCCCCTGCATTATTCACTCGCCCTGCAACAACGGGCTGCTTTTATATAGCGACTGCTGTTAGGTTGATAGGTAGCAAACTACGTATTTTGTAGGAATTTTGTTGCGAGTCTGTGAATGAGTGTGAGTAAGCCATTGTTCAAGGGCGCCGAACAGCCGATCAAAGCCATCGCCCTGATGCTGGCGGCGGTGTTCCTGTTCTCCAGCCACGACACCCTTTCCAAATACCTTTCCGGCTTCTACCCCATCGTCATGGTGGTGTGGATCCGCTACGTGGTGCACACCCTGCTGATGCTGGTGATCTTCGTGCCACGCACCGGGTTCAGCACGGTGGTGCGCACCAAGCGCCCGGGCCTGCAATTGCTGCGGGCCTTATGCCTGATCGGCGTCAGCCTGCTGTTCACCACGGGCCTGCGCTACATCCCCCTGGCCGAAGCGACCTCGGTGGTGTTCCTCGCGCCGCTGCTGGTCACCGCGCTCTCGGTGCCCTTACTCGGCGAGCGGGTGACTCGGGCGCAATGGCTGGCGGTGCTGGCTGGGTTTATCGGCGTGTTGATCGTGGTGCGCCCGGGCGGGGCGCTGTTCACCCCGGCGATTCTCCTGCCCCTGGCCGCCGCCCTGTGCTTTGGTTTCTACCAACTGCTCACGCGCATGCTCAGCGGCATTGACAGCCCCACCACCAGCAACTTCCTCACCGGCATCCTCAACAGCCTGATAATGACGGCCATCCTGCCGTTTTTCTGGACCACTCCGACCCTGGTTCACGGCCTGTTCATGATCGGCCTGGGCACTTGCGGGATGTTCGGCCACATGCTCATGACCCAGGCCTTTCGCCACGCCGCCCCGGCCATGCTGGCGCCATTCAGCTATGGGCAGATCCTCTTCGCCGGTCTCTACGGCTACCTGATTTTCGACCACACCCCCGACCGCTTCGCGGTGGTGGGCATCACGGTGATCTGCCTCAGCGGCCTGGCCGTGGCCTGGGCGCAGCGCAAAAAAGACTGACCGCGGCCCACAAAGCCAAAAGCCCCGGCGCTCACACGCCGGGGCTTTTGGCTTTTGATTTTAGGTTCCCCGTGGGCGTTCTGTCTCTGCTCCAGGCTCCTGCCCTCACCCCACGGGCAGCATGAGCATTTTCGGATTGCTCCTACTCGTGCATGGCCCCCGTCCGACATGTGGTTTCACTTTCCCCATGCTCATATTTGTGCGCTCAGGCGAACCGCTATCCCTTTCCCGTAGATGAGCGTCCGTCGCCCTCAGCCACACAAGGACGCCCCCGATGAGCAACCCCACCTACGCCGTAATCGCCGAACTG
>NZ_FYEE01000008.1 GCF_900187645.1 Pseudomonas sp. Irchel 3E20
TCAACGGCGGCGCCATTGCGCTGGGCCACCCGATTGGCGCTTCGGGCTGCCGCGTGCTGGTGAGCCTGCTGCACGAAATGCTCAAGCGCGACGCCAAAAAGGGCCTGGCCACCCTGTGCATCGGCGGCGGCCAAGGCGTGGCCCTGGCGATCGAGCGCTGATCGGCGGCACGCACACCAGGCTCCATTTGGGCGGCAGACCACGTAATATCGCCGCCCATGACTGCTATCAATTCCCCCTCGTACATTGGCCGTTTCGCCCCCACGCCCAGCGGCCACCTCCATTTCGGCTCGCTGGTCGCGGCCCTGGCCTCTTACCTCGACGCCCGCAGCGTGGGCGGGCGCTGGCTGCTGCGCATGGAAGACCTCGACCCGCCCCGGGAAGAACCCGGCGCCCAGGCTGCGATCCTCCACGCCCTGGAAAGCTACGGCTTTGAATGGGACGGCGCGATGGTGCGCCAGAGCGAGCGCCACGACGCCTACGCCCAGGTGCTCGATCGCCTGTTCCAGCAAGGGCTGGCCTACGCCTGCACCTGTTCGCGCAAGCAATTGGAGCCCTATGCCGGGATCTACCCTGGCCTGTGTCGCAACCTGGGCCACGCCCGCGAAGGCGCGGCCATCCGTCTGCGGGTGCCGGAGCTGGAATACCACTTTGAGGACCGCGTGCAAGGCCCGTTCCGCCAGCACCTGGGGCGCGAGGTCGGGGATTTCATCATCCGCCGCCGCGACGGGCTCTACGCCTATCAACTGGCGGTGGTGCTGGACGACGCCTGGCAAGGGGTTACCGACATCGTGCGCGGCGCCGACCTGCTGGACTCCACCCCGCGCCAGCTATACCTGCAAGAGCTGCTGGGCCTGGCGCAGCCGCGCTATCTGCACGTGCCACTCATCACCCAACCCGACGGGCACAAACTGGGCAAGTCGTATCGCTCACCGCCGCTGACCCGCGACCAGGCCACGCCTTTGCTGCTGCGCGCCCTGCGGGCCCTGGGGCAGAACCCCGGCACCGACCTGGGCGATGCCAGCCCCGGCGAGTTACTGGCCTGGGGCACACGGCACTGGAACGCCGCACTGATCCCGCGCACCCCGGCGCTGCCCGAAGCGCAATTACGTTGACGGTGCTTGCAGCCGGGCGCCCATCCGTTACCATCGCCGCACGATTTCGGGCACGCGCATAAGAAAGAGAGGCCAGGATGTACATCTATCGTTTGGTCCTGCTCCTGGTAGTGGGGATCTATCTGTTCTCCCCGGCCATCATGGATTGGTGGATCGACGCCACGGGCGCCTGGTATCGCCCTTATCTGCTCTGGTTGATCCTGATTGTCGTGACCTTCATTTTGCAGAGCCAGAAAGATGCCGATGAGCTTTAGCCTGACCCAGATGATCCTGATTAGCGCCGCGTACCTGGCGGTGCTTTTCGGCGTGGCCTGGATCAGCGAACGCGGCATGATCCCGCGCTCGATCATCCGCCACCCGCTGACCTACACCCTGTCGCTGGGGGTTTACGCCAGTGCCTGGGCGTTCTACGGCACGGTGGGGCTGGCCTACCAGTACGGCTATGGCTTCCTGTCCAGTTACCTGGGGGTGTCGGGGGCGTTTTTGCTGGCGCCGGTGCTGCTGTACCCGATCCTGAAAATCACCCGCACCTATCAGTTGTCGTCGTTGGCCGACCTGTTCGCGTTCCGCTTTCGCAGCACCTGGGCCGGGGCGCTGACCACCCTCATCATGCTCATTGGCGTGCTGCCGCTGTTGGCCTTGCAGATCCAGGCCGTGGCCGACTCCATCGGCATCCTCACCCGCGAGCCGGTGCAACACCGCGTGGCCCTGAGCTTTTGCGCGCTGATTATTTTGTTCACGATTTTCTTCGGCTCGCGGCACATCGCCACCCGGGAAAAACACGAAGGCCTGGTGTTCGCGATTGCCTTTGAGTCGGTCATCAAGTTGATCGCCATCGGCGGCGTCGGCCTCTATGCCCTGTACGGCGTGTTCGACGGCCCGCAGCAACTGGAGCTGTGGCTGCTGCAAAACCAGACCGCCCTCGCCGCCCTGCACACGCCGTTGCAGGAAGGCCCGTGGCGCACCTTGCTGCTGGTGTTTTTCGCCTCGGCCATCGTGATGCCGCACATGTACCACATGACCTTCACCGAGAACCTCAACCCCCGTTCGCTGGTGAGCGCAAGCTGGGGCCTGCCGCTGTTTTTGCTGCTGATGAGCCTGGCGGTGCCGCTGATCCTGTGGGCGGGGCTGAAGCTGGGGGCCACCACCAACCCGGAATACTTCACCTTAGGAATAGGCATCGCCGCCAACAGCAAGGCCCTGGCCCTGCTGGCCTACATCGGCGGGCTGTCGGCGGCCAGCGGCCTGATTATCGTCACCACCCTGGCGCTGTCGGGCATGGCCCTCAACCACCTGGTGCTGCCGCTGTACCAGCCGCCCGCCGAGGGCAATATCTACCGCTGGCTGAAGTGGACGCGCCGGGCGCTGATCGTCGCGATCATCATGGCCGGCTACGGCTTCTACCTGATGCTGGGCGCCGAGCAAGACCTAGCCAACCTGGGCATCGTCGCCTTCGTCGCCACCTTGCAGTTCCTGCCGGGGGTGTTGTCGGTGCTGTACTGGCCCACCGCCAACCGCCGCGGTTTCATCGCCGGGCTCCTGGCCGGGACGCTGGTGTGGATGGTGACCATGCTGCTGCCGCTGATCGGCAACTTGCAGGGCTTCTATATACCCATCCTGAACATGATCTACGTGCTGGACGACACCAGTTGGCATATGGCGGCCATCGCGTCCCTGGCGGCCAACGTGCTGATGTTCACCCTGATCTCCCTGTTCACCAACGCCAGCGCCGAAGAGGCCAGCGCCGCCGAAGCCTGCGCGGTGGACAACGTGCGCCGCCCGCAACGGCGCGAATTGCACGCCGCCTCGCCTCAGGAATTCGCCACCCAACTGGCCAAGCCGTTGGGCGCCAAGGCCGCGCAAAAGGAAGTCGAGCAAGCGCTGCGCGACCTCTACCTGCCCTTCGACGAGCGCCGCCCCTATGCACTGCGGCGCCTGCGCGACCGCATCGAGGCCAACCTGTCCGGGTTGATGGGGCCAAGCGTGGCCCAGGACATGGTCGAAACCTTCCTGCCGTACAAGGCCGGCGGCGAAAACTACGTCACTGAAGACATCCACTTCATCGAAAGCCGTTTAGAGGACTACCACTCGCGCCTCACCGGCCTGGCCGCCGAACTCGATGCCCTGCGCCGCTATCACCGCCAGACCCTGCAAGAGCTGCCCATGGGCGTCTGCTCCCTGGCCAAGGACCAGGAAATCCTCATGTGGAACAAAGCCATGGAAGAGCTGACCGGCATCGCCGCCCAGCGCGTGGTGGGTTCGCGCCTGAGTACCCTGAGCGACCCGTGGCGGCAATTGCTGCAAGGTTTCATCGACCTGCCCGACGAGCACTTGCACAAGCAACACCTGGCCCTCGACGGCCAAACCCGTTGGCTGAACCTGCACAAAGCCGCCATCGACGAGCCCCTGGCGCCGGGCAACAGCGGCCTGGTGCTACTGGTCGAAGACCTCACCGACACGCAGATGCTCGAAGACAAACTGGTGCACTCCGAACGCCTGGCCAGCATCGGCCGGCTCGCGGCGGGGGTGGCCCACGAAATCGGCAACCCGATCACCGGCATCGCCTGCCTGGCGCAGAACCTGCGCGAAGAACGCGAGGACGACAGCGAGCTGACGGAAATCAGCGGGCAGATCCTCGAACAGACCAAGCGCGTCTCGCGCATCGTGCAGTCGCTGATGAGCTTTGCCCACGCCGGTGGCCACCAGCACAGCGACGAACCGGTGTGCCTGGCCGAAGTGGCCCAAGACGCCATTGGCCTGCTGGCCCTGAACCGGCGCAATTTCGAAGTGCAGTTCTACAACCTGTGCGACCCCGAGCATTGGGTCTGCGGCGACCCGCAACGCCTGGCCCAGGTGCTTATCAACCTGCTGTCCAACGCCCGCGACGCCTCGCAACCGGGCAATGCCGTGCGGGTCAAGAGCGAAGCCAGCGAGCACACGGTCGACCTGATCGTGGAAGACGAAGGCAGCGGTATTCCCAAGAACATCGTCGACCGTTTGTTCGAACCCTTCTTTACCACCAAGGATCCTGGCGAGGGCACCGGTCTGGGCCTTGCTCTGGTCTATTCAATCGTTGAAGAGCATTATGGACAAATCACCATCGACAGCCCGGCTGACCTTGAAAGCCAACGCGGCACCCGTATTCGGGTAACCCTGCCACGTCATGTCGAAGCGACGTCCGCTGTGAACTGAGACCGTCGAGAGAATCGAATCAATGCCGCATATTTTGATCGTCGAAGACGAAACCATTATCCGCTCCGCCCTACGCCGCCTGCTGGAACGCAACCAGTACCAGGTCAGCGAGGCGGGTTCCGTGCAGGAAGCACAAGAACGATTCAGCATTCCCACCTTTGACCTGATCGTCAGTGACCTGCGCCTGCCGGGCGCCCCGGGCACCGAGCTGATAAAACTGGGCCAGGGCACCCCCGTGCTCATCATGACCAGCTATGCCAGCCTGCGCTCGGCGGTGGACTCGATGAAGATGGGCGCGGTGGACTACATCGCCAAGCCCTTCGACCATGACGAAATGCTCCAGGCCGTGGCGCGCATCCTGCGTGACCGCCAGTCGGCCCAGGCCAGCGGCGAAAAACCCGCCGGCAAGGCAGCCGCCGGCGGCGACAAGCCAGGCCCGGACAACAGCAACGGCGAGATCGGCATCATCGGCTCCTGCCCGCCGATGCAGGACCTCTACGTGAAGATCCGCAAAGTCGCGCCCACCGACTCCAATGTGCTGATCCAGGGCGAGTCCGGCACCGGCAAAGAGCTGGTGGCCCGTGCCCTGCACAACCTGTCGCGGCGCGCCAAGGCACCGATGATTTCGGTCAACTGCGCGGCCATCCCGGAAAGCCTGATCGAGTCCGAGCTGTTCGGCCACGAAAAAGGCGCGTTCACCGGCGCCAGCGCCGGGCGCGCGGGCCTGGTGGAAGCGGCGGACGGCGGCACGCTGTTCCTCGACGAAATCGGCGAACTGCCCCTCGAAGCCCAGGCCCGCTTGCTACGCGTGTTGCAGGAAGGGGAAATCCGCCGCGTCGGCTCGGTGCAGTCGCAAAAGGTCGATGTGCGCCTGATCGCCGCGACCCACCGCGACCTCAAGAGCCTGGCCAAGGTCGGCCAGTTCCGCGAAGACCTCTATTACCGCCTGCACGTGATTGCCCTGAAACTGCCCGCCCTGCGCGAGCGTGGCAGCGACGTCAACGAAATCGCCAGCGCCTTCCTGGCGCGCCAGAGCGCGCGGGTCAACCGCACCGACCTCACGTTTGCCCCAGACGCCGAGCAGGCGATCCGCCATTACTCCTGGCCGGGCAACGTGCGCGAACTGGAAAACGCCGTGGAACGCGCGGTGATCCTGTGCGAAAACCCGGAAATCAGTGCCGAACTGCTGGGCATCGACATCGAACTCAGCGACCTGGAAGACGACGACTTCATCGGCTTGGCACCACAACAGGGCAGCGCCAACACCACCAGCCACGAACCCACCGAAGACCTGTCCCTGGAAGACTACTTCCAGCATTTCGTCCTGGAGCACCAGGACCACATGACCGAGACAGAGCTGGCGCGCAAACTGGGGGTCAGCCGTAAATGCCTGTGGGAACGCCGCCAGCGCCTGGGTATTCCGCGGCGCAAGACGGGTGTGGCCAGCGAGAGCTGATCGGCGTCGCCAGGGGCGTGCGTTACAGGTAACGATGTGAAAAAACTGTTACCCGTTAACTTTCACGTAACAAAAACCGGGGCTTACGGTAACGAAGCCCCGGTTTTTTTGGGCCATGAAAAACCATCGACACCCAGCCAACCCCTTGTTTCATTGGGCTTTGCAAAAGTTGGCACGGCACCTGCTATGTATTCAGTACAAGAACAATAACAAGCAATGCACACGACAATAAAAATAAGACGAATCGACTCACGCACAATAAAAACAAGACGGCGAGAGGCGCAGCTAACTGATTCTTTTGGAGAGGCGTTGTATTTGGGGCTTGCCCCACAACCAGGCCGAGAACAATAAAAACTGTCCTAAGACAGAGCCTGAACTGGTTGGATCAATCGAGATCATTGCAACACAGCGATCAAAGCAATCCGTTTGCTCTTGACTCCCGATTGGGAGTGTCACAACGGTCAACAGCCTTGTGGCAAGGGCACTCAACAAAAACAAGAAGCCCGAAACCAATAATAAAAACAGAGCATGCAACTACTTCTTGGGGAGCTTCGGCTCCCCTTGTAGTTTCCGTAATTGCGCATTTCCCTTGCAGTTTGCCGCTTAAAACACGTGGCTGCTCCAGTCTCCTACACCATCCCCCGACTAAATGCTAGAATCCCCGCCCATCATGCGGTCATTCTTCGTTATGGCCGAACATTCCTTCAAACAGTGCATCCCATGCTGAAGAAGCTGTTCCAGTCATTCCGTTCTCCCCTGCGTCGCACACAGCACCTGCGTAGCACCCCTGAAGTGCTCAACAGCAGCCAACATTCGCTGCAAAAGGCGCAATTCAGCCGTTATGCGGTGAACATCGTCGAACGCCTGCAAAACGCCGGTTACCAGGCCTACCTGGTGGGTGGTTGCGTGCGCGACATGCTGCTCAACATCACCCCCAAAGACTTCGACGTCGCCACCAGCGCCACGCCCGAACAGGTCAAGGCCGAGTTTCGTAACGCGCGCATCATTGGCCGTCGGTTCAAGTTGGTGCATATCCACTTTGGCCGCGAAATCATTGAAGTAGCGACCTTTCGCGCCAACCACCCGCAAGCCGATGAAGAGGAAGACAGCAACCAGTCCTCACGCAATGAAAGCGGGCGCATCCTGCGCGACAACGTCTACGGCACCTTGGAAGAAGACGCGCAACGCCGCGACTTCACCATCAATGCCCTGTACTACGACCCGGTCAGCGAGCGCATTCTCGATTACGCCAATGGCGTACACGACATCCGCAACCACCTGGTGCGCCTGATTGGCGACCCGCGCCAGCGCTACCAGGAAGACCCGGTACGCATGCTGCGGGCCGTGCGTTTCGCCGCCAAGCTCAATTTCGGCATCGAGAAGCACACCGCAGCGCCTATCCGCGACCTGGCGCCGATGCTGCGCGAAATCCCGTCGGCGCGCCTGTTTGAAGAAGTGCTCAAGCTGTTCCTGTCCGGCCACGCCGCCGACACCTTCGAGATGCTGGTCGACCTGCAACTGTTCGACCCGCTATTCCCGGCCAGTGCCGAGGCGCTGGAGCACAACCCGACCTACACCCACACGCTGATAAGCGAAGCGCTGATTAACACCGACCTGCGTATCAAGCAGAACAAACCGGTGACCCCAGCCTTCCTGTTCGCTGCCCTGCTCTGGCCGGCCCTGCCCGCCCGAGTGCTGCGCCTGCAAAGCCGCGGCATGCCGCCGATCCCGGCGATGCAGGAAGCCGCCCACGAGCTGATCGCCGAGCAATGCCAGCGCATCGCCATCCCCAAGCGCTTCACCCTGCCCATCCGCGAGATCTGGGACATGCAGGAACGCCTGCCCCGGCGCAGCGGCAAACGCGCCGACCTGCTGCTGGATAACCCGCGTTTCCGCGCTGGCTACGACTTTCTCCTGCTGCGCGAAAGCGCCGGCGAGCAGACCGATGGCCTGGGCGAATGGTGGACCGACTACCAGGACAGCAACGACAGCGAGCGCCGCGAGATGATTCGCGAACTCAGCGGCAAGGACGACGGCACCGGCGCTGCCCCCCGCAAACGTCGGCGCAGTAGCGGCAGCAAGCGTAAACGCGCCGCCGGCGCCGACGACTAAACCGATGGAGCGCATCTATATAGGCCTGGGCAGCAACCTGGCCGCCCCGGCCGAACAACTGCGCCACGCCCTCGAGGCCATGGCGCACCTGCCCCAGACCCGCCTCGTCGGCACGTCCGCGTTCTATCAAAGCGACTCCCTGCTCCCCGGCCAACCGCGCTACACCAACGCGGTCGCGGCGCTGGACAGCAGCCTTGAGCCGCTGCAACTGCTGGACGCGCTGCAAGCCATCGAAAACGACCAGGGCCGCGAACGCCTGGAACGCTGGGGCCCGCGCACCCTGGACCTGGATATCCTGCTGTACGGCGATCGCCTGATCGACGAGCCGCGTCTCAAAGTCCCCCACTACCAAGTGCACCTGCGGGCATTTGTCCTCTATCCATTGGCGGAATTGGCACCCGCTGACTTGCGCCTGGCCGACGGCCGCATGCTCAAGGACTTGCTGGCCGATTGCCCGTTTGTCGGCCTCGAACGCCTGTAGCCTCGCTGTTTTATTGCTGAAACGCATCAGTAACAGGGGTAACACCGCAGACGTAACAACGCGGTAACACATCCAATTGACTTACCGAGTTCTCCTCACGACTATAGGCGTCCCGCTGCCGCCAACCCGGCGCTGAAGGGCGCAATCCAGGCCTTATAAGCACGACAACAGACCGTGCGCCTGTATAAACGAAGCATCACGCGCGTTACTCGCAGTAGTTTCCCGGCGCCTGAACGAGGACTTTTTCATGCCAGACACCACCCTGACCACCCTGCAAGGCCTCAAGCAAAAGGGCGAGAAAATCGCCATGTTGACCTGCTATGACGCCACGTTCGCCCAGGCCTGCTGCCAGGCTGGCGTGGATGTGCTGCTGGTCGGCGATTCCCTGGGCATGGTGTTGCAAGGCCATGACAGCACGCTGCCCGTCACCAACGCGGAGTTGGCTTACCACGTCGCGTGCGTCAAACGCGGCAACCAGGGCGCGATGATCGTCGCCGACCTGCCCTTCATGGCCTATGCCACCATCGAACAGGCCCTGCACAACAGCGGCCAACTGATGCAGGCCGGCGCCCACATGGTCAAGCTCGAAGGCGCCGCCTGGCTGGCCGAGCCCATCCGCCTGCTGGCCGAACGCGGCGTGCCGGTGTGCGCACACCTGGGCCTGACCCCGCAATCGGTCAACGTGCTGGGCGGCTATAAAGTGCAGGGGCGCAACGAAGCCCAGGCGCGGCAGATGCGCGCCGATGCCATTGCCCTGGAACAGGCCGGTGCGGCGATGATTTTGCTGGAATGCGTGCCGAGCGAACTGGCCGAAGAAATTTCCCACGCGGTAAAAGTGCCGGTGATCGGCATTGGCGCCGGCAGCGGCACCGACGGCCAGGTGCTGGTGATCCACGACATGCTCGGCCTGGCCCTGACCGGCCGCTCGCCCAAATTCGTGAAGAACTTCATGCAAGGCCAAGCCAGCATCCAGGACGCCTTGAGCGCTTACGTCAAGGAAGTCAAAGCTGTGACCTTCCCCGCCACCGAACACGGGTTTAGCGCATGAACATGGTCAGAACCGTGCGTGAACTGCGCGCCGCCGTCGCCCGCGCTCGCAGCGAAGGCAAACGCATTGGCCTGGTGCCCACCATGGGCAACCTGCACAGCGGCCACGCGGCGCTGGTCACCAAGGCCGCCCAACGCGTCGATTTCGTAGTGGCGAGCATTTTCGTCAACCCACTGCAATTCGGCGCTGGCGAAGACCTGGACAAGTACCCGCGCACCTTCGCCGCCGACCAGGAAACCCTGGTGCAGGCCGGGTGCCACCTGCTGTTCGCGCCCACAGTCGAGGAAATGTACCCCGACGGCATGGCCGGGCAGACCCGCGTCAGCGTTCCGCAACTGTCCGAAGGCCTGTGCGGTGCCAGCCGCCCCGGGCATTTCGAGGGGGTGGCGACGGTGGTCAGCAAGCTGTTCAACATGGTCCAGCCGGACCTGGCGATTTTCGGCCAGAAAGACTTCCAGCAACTGGCCGTGATCCGCGCTCTGGTGCATGACCTCAACCTGCCGATCCAGATCATCGGCGAGCCCACCGTGCGCGCCGAAGACGGCTTGGCGCTGTCCTCGCGCAACGGTTACCTGAGCGCCGAACAACGGGCCATCGCCCCAGCGCTGTATCGCAGCCTGAGCCAGATCGGCGCGGCCATCGAGCAGGGCGAACGCGACTACCCGGCGTTGCTGGCCGAGCAGAGCCGCGTACTGCAAGCCGCGGGTTTTCGTCCCGATTACCTGGAAATCCGCCACGCCCTGACCCTGCGCCCGGCCACCGGCGAAGACCGCGACCTAGTGATCCTGGCCGCCGCGTACCTGGGCGCGACACGGTTGATCGACAACTTGCATGTGAATCTGGATGCCTGAGGGGCATCCCCTGTGGGAGCACACAGGCCCTCCTCACCAGGGCCTGGTGCCGCCAAAATGCCCTCGCAGACAGCAATTGCTCCCCCTTCCCGCTTCGGGCAAACTGCGCGCCGATTCGGGGTTCTGACCAAGGAAACACTCATGCACGCCATCATGCTCAAGGCCAAGTTGCATCGCGCCGAAGTCACCCACGCTGTGCTGGATTACGAAGGCTCCTGCGCCATTGATGGCGAGTGGCTGGACCTGTCTGGCATCCGTGAATACGAACAGATCCAGATCTACAACGTCGACAACGGCGAACGCTTCACCACCTACGCGATCCGTGGCGAAGAAGGCTCGCGCATGATTTCGGTCAACGGCGCGGCGGCCCACAAGGCCAAGGTCGGCGACCGCGTCATCATCTGCGCCTACGCCCACTACAGCGAAGCCGAGTTGCTCAATTTCAAGCCACGCATGCTGTACATGGCGCCGGGCAACGAACTGAGCCACACCAGCAACGCCATCCCGGTCCAGGTCGCCTGAACCTTCGCGCAGCCCTGCGCACCCGCCCCGCCGGCAGCCAACCTGCCGGCGCCGGCCGTTGAAAATAGCCTCCGACAAAATCAAGACAGCTCCAGGCACAAGGTTTATGGTATTGGCCTTGCGCCAGTAAGCCGTGGTGGCGCAGCTTGACCGGATTTGTCTTGTACCGAACAGGACGTTCCGGGCCGTTCAGTGTCCAAAAGCCAGTCCAAGTTCAAGTTAAGGAACCCCGCAGCGATGGCGTACTACCGCACTCCCCATGACGTGACCGCTCTGCCTGCCTGGCAGGCGTTGAATGACCACCGCCAGGCCATGCAGGATTTCAGCATGCGCGAGGCGTTCAACAGCGATCCTCAGCGCTTTAGCCAGTTCACCCTGAGCAGCTGCGGGCTTTTGCTCGACTATTCGAAAAACCTGATTACCACCCAAACCCGCGAGCGCCTGGTGACCCTGGCCAACGAGGTCAAGCTCAAGGACGCCATCAAGGCGCTGTTCGAAGGCGAAATCGTCAACTCCTCCGAAGGCCGCCCGGCGCTGCACACTGCCCTACGCCGCCCGGTGGGCGACAAGTTGTCGGTCAATGGCGTCAACGTCATGCCCGACGTGCACAAGGTGCTCAACCAGATCACCGAACTGGTGGGCCGCATCCACGATGGCCTGTGGCGCGGCTACACCGAAAAGCCAATCACCGACGTCGTCAACATCGGCATCGGTGGCTCGTTCCTCGGCCCGGAGCTGGTGTCTGAGGCATTGTTGTCCTACGCCCAGAAAGGCGTGCGCTGCCACTACCTGGCGAACATCGACGGCAGTGAGTTCCATGAACTGGCGCAGAAAATCCGCGCTGAGACCACGCTGTTCATCGTTTCGTCGAAATCCTTCAACACCCTCGAAACCCTGAAAAACGCCCAGGCCGCGCGCGCCTGGTACCTGGCCCAGGGCGGTTCCGAGGCAGAGCTGTACAAACACTTCATCGCGGTGTCGAGCAACAACGCCGCGGCCGTGGCGTTCGGCATCCGTGAAGAGAACATCTTCCCGATGTGGGACTGGGTCGGTGGGCGCTACTCGCTGTGGTCGGCCATTGGCCTACCGATTGCCCTAGCCATCGGCATGTCCAACTTCAAGGAACTGCTGTCGGGTGCCTACACCATGGACCAGCATTTCCAGAACGCACCGTTCGAGCAGAACATGCCGGTGCTGCTGGCACTGCTGGGCGTGTGGTACGGCAACTTCTGGGGCGCGCAAAGCCACGCGATCCTGCCGTACGACCACTACCTGCGCAACATCACCAAGCACTTGCAGCAACTGGACATGGAGTCCAACGGCAAGAGCGTGCGCCAGGACGGCACACCGGTGTCCACCGACACCGGGCCGGTGATCTGGGGCGGCGTCGGCTGCAACGGCCAGCACGCCTACCACCAGTTGCTGCACCAGGGCACCCAGTTGATCCCGGCCGATTTCATCGTGCCCATCGTCAGCTTCAACCCGGTGGCCGACCATCACCAGTGGTTGTACGCCAACTGCCTGTCCCAGAGCCAGGCCCTGATGCTGGGCAAGACCCGCGCCGAAGCCGAAGCCGAACTGCGCGACAAAGGCCTGAGCGAAGACGAAGTGCAGAAACTGGCGCCGCACAAAGTCATCCCCGGCAACCGCCCCAGCAACACCCTGGTGGTGGAGCGCATCAGCCCCCGTCGCCTCGGCGCGCTGGTGGCGCTGTACGAACACAAGGTCTTCGTGCAGAGCGTGATCTGGGGTATCAACGCCTTCGACCAATGGGGCGTGGAGTTGGGCAAGGAGCTGGGTAAAGGCGTCTACAACCGGTTGATCGGCAGCGAAGAAACCCCGGCCGACGATGCCTCGACCCAAGGTTTGATCGACTACTTCCGCGGGCGTCATCGCGGGTAAGCGGTCACCCTGCCACTTGCTGTGTGTGTATCTGTGGGAGCGAACCTGCTCGCGATAGCGGTTTTCAGCCAAACCATTAAGGGCTGATAGGCCGCCATCGCGAGCAGGCTCGCTCCCACAGTGTTTTTTGGCTCCGCCTTACCTGGGCGGATAGTTCGCCAGAATCCGGCTCACGGTCGCGCGCACGGCGGCGCTACGGTCGGCGGGGTTCGGGGAAGTGCTGAGCAGTTGCTCGTCGCTGCCGCGCCAGACCAGTTTGCCGTCCTTGCCGTCGAGCAGGTCGATCTGCAAGGTCGCCACCTTATAGGTCACGTTGCGGGTTTCGTTGTACATCGGCGCGCCCCAGTAGCCATTCCACGGGCCGCCCCAGGCGCTGCCGCCGTAGTTAGTGGTGACTTGCTGCTGGCGGTCTTCGACGATCAGGTAGGTCTGCACGTTCAGGTCCGCCCGCGCCCCGCTCGCTGCCGGGCGCAAGCCGCGCTGGTCCAGTTGTTCGCCCACTGCCTGGCGGATGCGTTGCTCGGTCAAGTCACTCTTGATCCGCGGGTCGTCGGGGCGGTACTGCAACGCGGGTTCTTTCCAGCTCCAACTGCGATAACCGGCAAAATCGCGGCTGGCATCGAAGTCGTGGTTGACCTGGTTCGATTGGCAAGCGCTGAGCAACACGGCACAAGCCAGTACAGCGACGTAACGCAGCATGATGTTTCTCCCATGGAAGACATGAACGCAAAACCCGATGGCTAGCTGGGAGGATACGCCGCCAGGGCGTTTTCCACAGCCTGGCGCAGCGCATCGACGCGCTCGCTCAGGCTGCCCTGGCTGCTGGCCTCGGCGCTGGCGCTCCAGACCGGTTGGCCGCTGGCGCCATCGAACAGGTGGACCCGCACCACCACCACTTCCACCTCATAGGTGCGCACGATGGGCACCGTGTTGTACATGCCATAGCCGTTGCCGTAGCGGTTGTAGCCACCATAGCCGCCATAGGCGTAATCGTCGCGGACCTGGCGCAGGCGTTTTTCCAGGTGCAAGTCGGCGCTGACCGACAAATCCGCCCGGCGGTTATCGTGCACCGGGCGCAGGCCCCGTTGGTCGAGGGCGTCGCTGACCGCTTCGGCCACTTGCGCTGAATCGGCCCAGGCACTGCCGGCGGGCAGGCGCCCGTCGCGCCAGGCCCAGTTGCGGTAGCGCCCGTAGTCGCGCACGGGCGCCGGGTAGGCGCTGCGGTCGACGGTGTTGGCCGCTTGCGCCGGCGCGGGCGGCAGGGGTTTGGAGTCGGCGACATAAGGGTTCTGGCTTTGGCAGGCGCCAAGGCTCAGGCACAACAGCAGAAGACCAGCACCGCGTTTCATCTCGCGCTCCGTTGAGGGCTGCCTAGACGGGACGGCAGACCCAGTGCAAGTAACGCCCCAACCCGGCGAACGCCGGGTGGCGCCTGTGGGCCAGTTCCATTTCGAGCAAATCGGCCAGTTCGGCGCGGGCCTGGAACTCCACCGGCATGTAGTCGTGGAACACCCGCACCCCGCTTTGGCTTTCGACCTGCCACAAGCCTTCAAGTTGCGCCGCCAGTTCACGCGGATCAAGGGGCTGTTGCGGGGTCAGGCTTTGCTTTTCGCCGGCCATGTCGTTCTTGCGCATCTTGCGAAAATGCCCTTTGAGCAAGTTGCGGTAGATCAGCGCATCGCGGTTGTAGAACGCCAGGGACAACCAGCCATCGGTGCGGGTCAGTTGGTGCAGCACCGGCAGGATCGCGTGGGGTTCGGCCAGCCATTCCAGTACCGCGTGGCACAGCACCAGATCATAGGGCTCGGTGAGTTGGCCGAGCAGGTCTTGCCACGGTGCCTGGATAAAGGTTGCGCTCTGCCCCGCCTCGGCAAAACGCTGGCGGGCGCCTGCGAGCATCGGTTCGGCCGGCTCGGCCAGGGTCACGTCATGGCCGCGCTGGGCCAGCCACAGCGACATGTGGCCCAGGCCCGCGCCGATATCCAGCACCCGCAGCGGCCGCTCGGGCAGGGTTTGGAGCAAATCCGCCTGGAGCACCGCCAGGCGAATCGCGCCCTTGGCGCCGCCGTAGATTTTCTCGGCGAAGCGGGTCGCCAACTGGTCGAAATGCCGGTCGCTCATGCGCCGAACCGCCGTTCGCTGTCGGCCAGTTTGCTGCGTACCACGTCGTTCATGTCCAACCCCAGCTCGCTGCACAGCAGCAATAGATACAGCACGATGTCGCCCACTTCCTGGCCGGCGTGGGCCAGTTTGTCGGCGGGCAGTTGGCGCGATTGGTCTTCGCTGAGCCACTGGAAGATTTCCACCAGCTCGGCCATTTCCACGCTGGCAGCCATGGCCAGGTTTTTCGGGCTGTGGAAGGGCCGCCAATCGTTGCGATCACGGATGGCGTGCAGGCGTTGGGTGAGTTCTACAAGGTTCATCGGGTTCTCCTCAAGGCGCATAGCTTCGGGGGGTTGGGGTTGGGAAGCAACTGGTGGGTGGCTGGCGCGCGATTTGCTGTGGGTTCATCGCGAGCAGGCTCGCTCCCACAGGCCGATAACCGGCCCGCGATGGCGGCCTAACACTCAGTCCACCACATTGAACTCCACCCGTGCCGTCTGCCCGCCTTCGTCGAGCACGCTCAGTTGATAGCGCCCCACGTCGCCGAAAGTGGCGTTGATGCTGTCCTGGTGAGCGCTATCGCCCAGGGGCGCGCCGTTGACGAACCACCAGCGCCGGCCGTTGCCGCCCAGGGCCGAGAGTTTCAGGCGCAGCCGCTCTTGGCTGGCAGCCGGGCGGCGCAGTTGGTCGCCTTCGCGCACGCCGACAATCGACAGCGGTGCCGCCGCCGACAGCAGCGGCCCGGGGCATTGCGGGTCGGTGGCCGGCAGGCGTGCCTCGCGGCGCTCGGCCCGGGGCAGCCAGGGTTCCAGCGGCGCCGGCCACAGCGCTACCTCGCGGGCCACGGCGCCGGGGCACTTGGCGTCCACCCGCAGGCCCTTGTCGTTGACCCAGATGGTTTCCAGCAGGCCCACGCCCAGCGGTTGGTCCAGCGCCTGCAAGGTGGGCGGCGTGGTGCCGTCCAACGTCCAGGCAAAGCGCTGGCGACGGCAATTGGGGTCGCTGCGGCTCAGCGGTTGGCCCAGGGGCCAGCAGATCGCCGCTACGCCGACATTAAGCGGCACCGCTTGCACCGGGGCGCTGATGCCCCGCTGGCTGTCGCGGTTAATCAGCACGTCGTGCACTTGCAGCATCAACGGCGCCGCCGAGGCCAGGCCAAATTGCCCGGGCACCGGCGTGCCGTCGGGGCGGCCGATCCACACACCGATCAGGTAACGCGGGCCCACGCCCAGGGCCCAGGCGTCGCGAAAGCCGTAGCTGGTGCCGGTTTTCCAGGCCAGCACCGGGCGTTGCACCAGTTCGGCGCGCGGGTCGCGGTCGGGGCGGGCCTGGCCGCTGAGGATGCGCCGCACGATCCACGCCGCGCCCGGCGACAGCAGCGGCCGCTCGCGCAACTCATCGTCCGGTTGCAGGCGAATGGCCGCGCTCTTGCCGCCCCGGGCGAAGGCGCTGTAGCCGCTGACCAGGTCTTCCAGGCGACTGCCCGCGCCGCCGAGGATCAGCGACAGGTTCGGCTCGGCCAGGGCCGGCAGCGCCAGGGGCATGCCGCCGATGCGCATCTGCGCGGCAAAGCGCTTGGGCCCGTAGGCTTCGAGCAATTGCACGGCGGGCAGGTTGAGGGAGGTGGACAGCGCGCTGCTGGCCGGCACCGGGCCGCTGAAGCCCATGGAGAAGTTGCCGGGGCGGTAATCGCCGTAACGCCGGGGCACGTCCTGCAACAGCGACTCGGAATGGATCAGGCCCTCGTCCAGAGCCATACCGTAAAGGAACGGCTTGAGAGTCGAGCCCGGCGAGCGCAGGGCGCTAATCATGTCGACATGGCCGAAGCGGCGGGCGTCGTTGATGTCCACCGAGCCCAGGTAGGCGCGCACCGCCATGGTCTGCGCCTCGACCACCAGAATCGCCGCCGACGTGTGCTCCGGCAGCCGCGCGCGCCAGCCCAGCAGCAGGTCTTCGAGGCGCCGCTGCAAGGTGGCATCGAGGGTGGTGCGGATCAGCGGTGGGCTGTCGGCGCGGTTCAGGCGCCGCGCCAGCAGAGGCGCCAGGCTCGGCTCCAGGCGCGGGGCCAGCAGCAACGGTTCTTCCAGGGCCTCATCCACCGCCGGTTGCGGCCAAATACCGAACTCGGCCAGGCGCCGCAGCACTTTGTCCCGCGCCACCTGGGCCCGCGCCGGGTGGCGATCGGGGCGCAAGCGGCTCGGCGCCTGGGGCAACACCGCCAGCAACGCGGCTTCGGCGTGGGTCAGGTGCAGCGGCGATTTACCCAAGTACGCCCAACTGGCGGCCGCCACGCCTTGCAGGGTGCCGCCGAATGGCGCGCGGTTGAGGTACAGCGCGAGGATCTGGTCCTTGGACAGGTGCCACTCCAACTGCGCGGTGCGCCACAACTGGCGCAACTTGCCGTGCCAGGTCCGCGAATGGGGGTCGAGCAGGCGCGCCACCTGCATCGACAGAGTGCTGCCGCCCGACACCACGCGCCCGCCCACCAGGTTCTGCCACGCGGCACGGCCCAGCGCCAGCGGGTTGACCCCGGGGTGGCGGTAGAACCAGCGGTCTTCGTAGGTCAGCAGGGCATCGAGGTAGTACGGCGACACTTGGTCGGTGGCCACCGGGTAGCGCCACACGCCGTTGGCATCGGCAAACCGCCACAACGGCGTGCCATCCTCGGCCAGCACCACGCGGGCGAGGTCATCCTGGGGCAGCGGCAAGGGCCAGAGGCGGTCGGCCAGCCAAAGCAGGGCGAGCAGCAGCAACAGCGTGGCCGCCGCCCAGGGCAAAAACCCCAATAGACGCCGCCCTTTCTGAGGCAGCGGCTCCTCTTTACTGGCTGTGGCGCCGCTATCGCGGGCAAGCCCGCTCCCACAACGGGTTGGCTGCACAGCAGGGGGTTGCAGGCTCATGCGCGCAAGGCCATGGTGCTTGCGGAACTCGGCGCCGGTATCCGCGGCCCAAGGTTCAGGTCCGGCATTGCCGCCCACTTTTTCATCAGGATGCACATATGCAGGTAGAAAGCTTTTTCGAGTGGCTCGGCCAGGCGCTGGGCGCGGTGATCCGGTTTATCGTCGATGGGTTGAGCGGGTTGTTCAATGCACTGACTCACGCGGGCGGCAATTTTGTCGAAGGGCTGTCGCAGACGCTGGGCATGGACACCTCAATCATCAGCATCCTGGCCCTGATCGTGGGCCTGATGCTGCTGTATTCGGCGATCCGCGCCTTTATGCGCGCCTCCATCATCATGGGGATCATCTGGCTGCTGCTGGGGTTGTGGCTGTTGAGCTGGGTTATTCATTGAGCGATGGCTGTAGTTGTAGCAAGCGGGCTCGCCCGCGCTGGAGTGTGTAGCGCTCCTGAATCGGTACTCAATGAGCGCCGATTACGACAGCGTCGCGGGCGAGCCCGCTTACTACACGATCACTCTCGCGGGCAAGCCCACTCCCACTGGGGCTTGCCCTACTCCTATCCGATCAACGCCCCTTGATAACCATCTGCGCCGGCGCATCGCCCACGGCCTGCCAGTTGGGCCGGTACATCGACTCCACTTGCGGCGGCGGTACGCGGTAGGTGCCCGGGGTGACGGCACGCGCCAGGTACAGCAAGTGCGTGGTGCCGTAGCCGTCCAGGTTCAGGGCCGCGACGTAACGGTCATCGCGGAACTCCTGGTGCTTGAGCCCGGCGTTCTGCATCGATTCGCGCCATTCCTTGACCTTGCTGCTGGCGTTTTCCAGGCTGGCAGCGCTTTGCGCCAGGTTCTGGTTTTCCAGCTCCAGGCCGGCGGGCAGCAGGTCTACCACCAGGGCATCGGGCACGCGCTGCTTGGCGGCAACGGCAATGTGCACCAGCACCAGGTCGCCGCTGGCCAGGGCATTGAGGTTCAACGGCTGGCCGTTCATGCCCAGGTACTCGCGGCGGATGCTCAGGTTCTCGCCCCCTGCCACCGGCGCCTGCACCGGATAACCGGAAATGGTCAGTTGCTGATACACCGCTTCGCTGCCTTCATTGCGCAACGACAGCGGCGAGGCCAGCAGCGGGCCTTCGAGTTTCAACCCCGGTTGGTTGTTGTTCAGCTCGCGGGTTTCGCTGGCGCTACTCAGTTGCGCGGCCCAGGCGCTTTCCGGCTTGCCCAACAGGCCACGGCCGGCGAGGAACAGCGAGTTGCGTTCCTGGGTCGATAGGTACTGACTGGCCGCCAGTTGATCGGCCAGCTCGAACAGGCGCTCTTCACGCTTGCCCTTGGCCAGGTCGTTTTCTTCCAGCAGCGCCAGTATCAGCGCTTGATCGCGCAGCGGGCTGCCGTAGTCCGCAAGCCAGCTCTTGCTGCTGCGGGTGGCGGCCAGGCCGGCGATCAGGGCTTGGTCGGCGCGCGGCTGATCGCCCATTTTCTGCAGGGCCACCGACAGTTGCACCAGCGGCAAGCCAGAGCGGGCGTCGGTGCGCCGCTCGAACAGGCTGCGCAGGGCGCCCAGCGGTGCCTGCTGGCTGCGGGCCAGAACCAGGCCGGCGTAGGCCTGCACGGCGAAGCGGGTATGTTCGGCGTTCTCGCTGTAATTGACTTCAATCAGGTTGCGTTCCTGCACATAACGCAGCAGGCGTTCGTTGGCCTTTTTCAGTGCCTCGGGCGGCACGGCGAAGCCTTGCTCGCGGGCACGCAGCAGGAAATCGGTGACGTAGGCCGTCAGCCAGTATTCCTCTTCGCCGTCCGCGCCCCACAGGCCGAAGCTGCCGTTGTAGCGCTGCATGCCCAGCAGGCGTTCGATGCCCAGTTCGATCTTGCGTTTGCGCTCCGCCTCTGGCTCGCCTTCCAGGCCCAGGCGCTTGAGGCTCGCGGCGTCGGCGTAGAGCGAGGGGTAGAGGCCGCTGGTGGTTTGTTCCGAGCAGCCGTAGGGGTAGGCCTTGAGCGCACGGATCTGCTCGCCCAGGTTCAGCGGCGGGCGGCTTGACAGGCTGAGCAGGGCTTCGCGGCCGGCTGGTTCAAACGCCGCCAACTCGCCTTCGGGCAGGGTCCACGGCTGGTCCTTGAGCACGGCGCGGTAGTGCTTGAGCATCGCCGGGTAGGCCGGGCGCACGCCCAGGGTCCACTCGCGGGTGAACGGCGGCAGGTTCTCGCCCGGCAGGTCGAGGCCATTGACCAACACCTTGACCTTGCCCTGGCCAAAACCGCCCAGGGCCTGCACCGGGATCTGCAAGGTGGTGCGCTGGCCCTGGGCCAGTTGCACGCTGTGGGTGGCTTCGCCCGGCAAGCTCAACTGGCCTTCGGCGCTCAGTTGCACCTGGAGCTTCTGCGCCTTGCCCGACAGGTTGGAAAGGTCCAGGGCGACTTTGGTCTGGTCGCCCCCGGCGAGGAAGCGCGGCGCCGACAATTCGGCGATCAGCGGCGCGGCAATCACAGTCTTGGCTTGTGCCATGCCGTAGCGCTCGTCGGTCCAGGCCTGGGCCATCAGGCGCAGTTCGCCGTTGAAGTCAGGGATGTTGACGCTGACTTCCCCTTCGCCCTGGGCGTTGAGAGTCACCGGCGCGCTTTGCAGGGCGACGATGGTGACGCTGGTGTCCGGGCGTTTACCGCCCTTGGCCAAAGCTGCGTCGCCACCAAAGGCCAGGCTGGCCAAGCGGCCCTGGCCGGCTTCGATCAACTGCCCATAAACGTCGAGTTGGTCGGCGCCGTAGGCCTTGCGCCCGAACAGGCTGGAGTACGGGTCGGGCGTGGGGTATTCGGTGATGTTGAGGATGCCCACATCCACCGCAGCCACCAGCACATGCACCTGTTTGGGCACGCTGCCATCGGCGTTTTTCGCCTGGATTTTCACGGTCAGCGGCTGTTTGGGGCGCATTTTTTCCGGCGCGCTGAGGGTCAGGCCCAATTTGCGTTGCGTGCGATCCAGCGGCAGGTGCAGCACGCCGACGGCGCGTTTGGGGGTGATGTTGGCCTTGCGCTCGCCCGGGCGGATCACCAAGGCGCTGACGTAGAGGTCATGGCGCGCCCATTTCGGGTCGAGCTGAATGGCGAAGCTCTTGCCCTCGGCCGGTACGTCGATTTCTTCCCACCACAGCGGGCCTTCGGCCGATTCCACCAACAGGTAGCCCTTGCCGGCGGCGGGCGGGGTCACCGTGACGTTGGCGGTGTCGCCATCACCGTAGGCGGGTTTGTCCAGGGCCAGTTTGACCTGGTCGGGGCGCACGGCACCGCCTTCGGCGTTGTCCTGGGCGCGGTAGCCGGCCCAGAAGCGCAGGCTGCTGACCAGCCCGGTCTGCGGGTCTTCGACCTCGACGCGGTACGGGCCCCACTCCACTTGGAAGCTGACCTTGGCGGTGTCGCCGGCCTTGATGTTCAGGCTCTGTTCGTCGAGGTTGAGGAATTTCTCGTTGAAGTGGTAGCTCCAGCCGTCACTGTCGGAGTAGTTCCAGTAGTAGTCGCGGCGCTCGCGCACCAGGCGCACCTTGAGCTGGTTGGCCGCCAGTTTTTGCCCTTGGTTGTTGGCCACCAGCAGCTCGAACTCCACCGGGCCGTCGCCGTCGGTTTCCTCGCCGTCGAACAGCGCACGGATACCCGGCAAACGCTCGGCCGGCCACACCGGTTGCACCACGCGGCGGGTGATGGGCCGCCCGCCCGACTCTTGCAGGCTGGCCTGGACGATCAGCTGCAGCGGCGACTTGGCCTCGGCCCATTTGCTTTCAAGGGCAATGACCGCTTCGCCGTCGGCATCGAGGGCGGTTTCTTCCAGCTCCAGGTCCTGGCTCAGTTCTTCCTCGGTGACCGAGCCAAACTGATAGCCGGGCAAGGCTTTTACCGCTTCGCGCAATGGCCGCACGTAGACCTGGCCACTGAGGCGGTTGCCCGCCGCCGGCGCGCCATAGAGGTAGCGGCCGTTGACGTTGATTTCGGCGGTGGCCGCCGGGGTGATCGGCGCGTCGCTGCCTTTGAGTTCCAGGGCCAGGCGTTCGGGAAGGAAGTCTTCGACGAGAAATTCATAGAGCTGGGGCTTGCCGTCGCCCAGGTCGAACACCAGTTGCCAGCGCCCGGTGGGCGCTTCGCCGGCCAGTTGCAGTTGATATTGGTAGAGGCCGGAAGCGTCGGCGTCCCAGACGAATTTGCGGCTGACCTGCTCGTCCGGGCGCCGTACTTCGACGCTGATGGGCTGCGGTTTGACGGCGTTACCGTCGTTATCGCGCAGCAAGGCGTTGAGCAGCACGGTTTCGCCGGGGCGGTAGAGGTCGCGGGGGCCGAACACGAAGAATTGCAGCGGATGGGCCTGGGGGCCGCCGATGTCGAATTCGGCCAGGTCCAGCGCGGCGCTGTTGAGGCGCAGCAGGCTGGTCTGTTCACCCTGGTGGGCGAGCAGCACTTCGGCTTTTTTCGGCAGCGGCAACTGGGCGTGGCCGCCCTTCTCGGTCTTGCCCTGGCCAACCACGCGACCTTCGTTGTCGAGCAGTTCCAGGCTGACGCCGTCCAGGGCCTTGCCGCCCTCCAGCGCCTGGGCGAACACATCGATGCGGTTCTGGTAACGGTGCACCGACACGCCGATGTCACTGAGGGTGAAGAGCGTGGCCGGTTGCGAATAGTTGTAGGTGCCCGAGGCGCGCATCACCGCCAGGTACACGCCCGGCTGTTGCAGGGGCTTGAGGCCGGCGATGGGCAGCAGCAGGGTTTCGCGGGTGTTGCGCGCCGGGTTGAGGTCGAAACGCCCGCCGTAGACCAGTTCGGCCATGGGCAGTAATTCACGCGACTCGTAGCTTTGCAGGCTGGTGCTGCGCCCCCACTGGGCGAGGAATGCGGGCAAGGATTCGGGCTTGATGCGGAAGAACTCGACGTCGATCTTGTCGACGTTCAGCGCGATCACCGGCAGGCCTTCGGCCAGGCGCGTGGGCAGCAGGGTGCCACGGCTGGCGAAACCGACGGTGGCTTGCAGGTCGCGGGTTTCCAGGCGGCTGATGTGCTCGGCGGCGAGAGTTGCCTCGTTCACCGCGCGCAGCCCGGCGTCAACGGTGAGCACCAGTTTGCGCTGCGGCTCCAGGTGGCGCAGGCGCAGTTCCATCAGGTTATCCGACAGCTCCCAGGCGCCATCGACCTTGCCGGACTTGCTGTCCACCAGGTGCACGCGGTCGGCGAACTTCTGCTGCGGGTCCAGGGGGATGGAAAAACTCACCGACAGGGTGCTGGCACCATCCAGTTGCACCTCGGAGACGTCCACCACGCTTAACTCGCGCCCGGCGTAACGCTGCTTGAGCGCGCTCACATCCGGCGCAGCTTTGGCGGCAGCGGCAGGCGCGGCCGTCGAGGCGGCGGGCGGGGCCGGGTCGGGGGTCGAAGAATCGCAAGCGCTTAGCAGCGCAAGCGCGCAAGCCAGGAACAGTCCTTTGTTAAGCATGGGGCACTCATCGGCAGGGGCATCGAGGGGTTGAACTATATATCACCAGCGCCCACACGGCTGTGGCGCCGCTCACATTGACCGACAGAGGGCGGTTTGGTTCGCGGGCGTGGCTGATTTCCCCGTAGCAAACGGGTTTGCCCGCGCGGGGGTGCGCAGCAACCCCATGGCGACGTTATGCCGTGGCATTTTTACGGCCGCCGCGCAGCCGAGCGCGGGCTGTGCGCCGGGGGGCGGGCAGCTACAATGCCGCCTCTTGCCTGGAGCCCTTCATGTCTACCCTGCTTAGCGATTGGCGTCACCGCCCCACCCACCGGCGCGTCTGGGCGTTGGCGGCACCGATGATTCTGTCGAACATTTCGGTGCCCTTGGTGGCGTTGGTGGACAGCACGGTGATCGGCCATCTGCCCCACGCCCATCAGTTGGGCGCAGTCGCGGTGGGCGCCAGCCTCTATACCTTTCTCGCCTGGGCGATGGGGTTCCTGCGCATGGGTTCCACTGGGTTCGCCGCCCAGGCGGCCGGGCGCGGCGATGGCGCGGCATTGCGCCAGGTGCTGTTGCAGGGGCTGTTGCTGGCCATGGGTATGTCGGTGCTGCTGGGGGCGCTGGGAGTTCCGCTGAGTGGCGTGGCCCTGCACTTTATGCAGCCGTCCGCCGAGCTGGACCAGCTCACCCGCGACTTCTTCCACACCCGCCTCTTCGGCTTGCCCGCCGCGCTGGCCAGTTATGCCCTGGTGGGCTGGTTCCTGGGCACCCAGAACGCCCGGGCGCCGCTGGCGATTCTGCTGAGCACCAACCTGGTCAACATCGTGCTGAACCTGTGGTTCGTGCTGGAGCTGGACTGGGGCGTGGTCGGTTCGGCGCGGGCCTCGGTGATTGCCGAGTGGACCGGCGCCCTGATCGGCCTGGCCATGACCCGCAAAGCCCTGCGCGCCTACCCCGGGCACATTGCCTGGGCCGCGCTGGCGTTGTGGCAGAGCTGGCGGCCGTTGCTGGCGGTGAACCGCGACATTTTTATCCGCAGCCTCGCGTTGCAGTCGGTGTTTTTTCTTATCACGGTGCAAGGCGCGCGGCTGGGGGACGCCACGGTGGCCGCCAACGCCTTGTTGCTTAACGGCCTGCTGCTCACCGCCCATGCGCTGGACGGCTTGGCCCACGCGGTAGAGGCACTGTGTGGGCATGCCATCGGCGCCCGCGACCGGCCGGCCTTGCGCCGCGCACTGGTGGTGGCCTGCGGTTGGTCGCTGCTGGCCAGCCTGGGCTTTGCCGCGCTGTTTGGCCTGGGCGGCCATTTGTTTATCCAGATGCAGACCGACATGCCCGACGTGCGCCAGACCGCGTTCGAGTACCTGCCTTACCTGGCACTGCTGCCGTTGATCGCGGTGTGGAGCTATCTGCTGGACGGCTTGTTCATCGGCGCCACCCGCGCCCGGGAAATGCGCAACGGCATGCTGTTGACGATGCTGCTGGTGCTGCCCTTCGCCTGGGGGCTACAAGGGCTGGGCAACCATGGGCTGTGGTTGACGTTCCTACTGTTCATGCTGCTGCGCAGTGCAACCCTGGCGGTCATCGCCTGGCGCTTGCAGGCCCGCGACCAATGGTTTATCGCCGGCGCCCACTAACCCGAACGCCCCTCCCACACCTGGCGCAACCGGGCCAGGCGTTCGCTGGCGCTGCCCGCCGGGCCTTCGGGCACGCTGGCGTAGGGGTAGCGCAGGCGGAGGCGCAGCCAGTCATCGAGCAGCCCATGCTCGCAAAAACCGTGGCGCAGGCCCTCTTGCAAGTGGCCCCAGATCACCTCGTATTCAAGCTCGGTGTCCAGGCTCCATTGGTAGGCATGGCGCTCCAGCAGGCATTCTTGCAACTTGCCTTGCTGGCGGCTGTTGAGGCTTTGCTCAATGCGCAAGCGGTGCCCGGGCAGCGCGGGGTTGGTCAGTTGCTGCCAGCCGAGGCTGCCGACCGCTTTGTCGGCCCAGGTGCCGCCATGCCAGAACAGCAGCTCGACCGGCCCCAGCCAGCGGCTCAGTTCGGTGGCATCGCAGGCGTCGAAAAAATAGCTGGCGGTTTGCGGGTTGTAGTAGCTGAGCAACCCCTTGAAGTGCAGGCCGATGGTCACCGTGAGCATGCGCCGCAAATGGCCCAACAGGGTGGGCAGCGAGGCGTTGCTGCCCAGGAATAACCCTGGCCAGGCCAGAGGTTGGCTACGGCACAGCACGGCCAGCGCGGGGTGGCGCTCCAGGTCGATCAGCACCGGCCCCTGCTGCGCCAACGCGCGCAAATCGGTGGCCTCGAACAGCGCGTGCCAGTGCCCGTCCAGCAGGTGCGCCTGTTGGCGGGCCTGGGGCGAACCGGGTACATCGAGCAAGAACCACTGCGCCGCCTGCTGCGGGATCTGTGCCGGGTTCATGCCGCACCACTCTGGCGGAACCGGGCCAGCGCCCGACAGGTACAGACCCGCTCCCGGCAGTGTTTGTAACTGCCGCCGGCCGGCAGCATGCACAGCATCACCAGCGGGTGGCCACCTTGCAGCAGCTCCAGCAAACCTTGCTGGCCCTCGCCTTCATCGCTGTGCCCCGATTGCGCCGGGCGGGCGTCCAGCACCACTTGCGCACCGCACAGGTCAAGCCCGTCACCTTGGGTCTTGACCTGACTCTGGCCGACATTGAATTGCAACTCGCCATCGCCCTTTATCACCAGTTCCAGGTCGCCGGTCACTTCAATGCCACGCCCGGCCTCCATGAACTGGGTGCGGTCCAGGGTCGCTTCGATCACGGCGCGGTCCGGCTCCTGAGGCGGGATCATCCATTGCCCGGCATCTGCGGCCGGTACCTGCTGCCCCGCCAGGTAGCCAATAATCAGCGGGCGGTCAGGGTTGCCTTCGGCAAAACTGACCAGCACCTCCACACCGGGCAGCAAGCCCTTGATCGCTTCCTCAGTGAGCAGCGGCGACACCGCCACCCAGCAGTAGTCCGTGGCGGCCCCGCGCCCCGAGTACAGCCATTCAAAACGCAACGCCACCCGCCCCTGGGCAGCATGCACAGACTGATCGCCCAGAGGCTCGACCACCCACGCCCGCTGGACGATGCCTGTCAGCGGCTCGGCCGGCGGGTGGGCGGGCATGTAGGGCATGTCCAGGGGGTGGGCGCGGAAATGGTTGCGATAACCGCCGCTGTCGGCCGTATCGGGTGCTCCCCAGCGCCCGCCCTGGTGCTGCACGCCCGTCAGCAGCCACAGGCGGTTACAGGCGCTGCGGCTGTGCCCGGCCAGCGGCAGGATGACGCCGCTGCGCAGGTCCACCAGGTCACTGTGGCCTTCGACCGGGCCGGGGCTGCCCAGCCCGAGGGGTTCGCGCAATTGCAGGTGGAAGCGCTCCGTGCCCAGCAGGCGCGGCGGTTGCCGGGCGAAAGCCTGGTGGGTGTCGGCAAACACCAGGCAATGGCCGGCCCGGTGGTGCTCGAAGTGGTAGTGGATGTTTTCCTGGGCGCACAGGCGCTGGAGAAATTGCAGGTCGGTCTCGCTGTACTGCGTGCAGTAGTCGCGCACCGGGTAGTCGCCGACCAGGTCGAAACGCCAGCCATCCTGGTGAATGCCGTGCTCGCGCAACACTTGCATGAGGATTTGCGGCACGCCCAGGTCACTGAACACCCGCTGATTGAAGCGCTGCCCCAGGCACGCCAGTTTCGGCCCCAGGCGCAAGCGGCATACGGCGGGCCGGGCCAAGGGGTCGGCCTGGACCACGCCGTGGATTTGCCCGTGGATGCCGCAACGGCCGTCCATGTGCAAGTAGGCATCGCGGTACATCAGGCGCCCGGCGTCAGGTGCCAAGTCGCCCACCTGCACCTGCAGGTCGAAGACAAAGGGTGTGCTAATGGCCTCGGTGCCCGTGAACGCCAGCACCTCGAAGCCGCGGCCCTGGCCCGCTATATCCAGACGAAATAAAGGCTCGCAGGCTGGATCAGGCATTGGCGTCTCTCTAACAGGAAGGGCGACTGGGGATTCTCTCCGAGAGACCGGTTCGAGTAGAGAGCAAGAGGGCAGATCAGGAACAGACCTACACAAAAAACAGACAAACCTACTGGAGCGTTAGGGCAACCCTCGGGTCGCCTGAAAAACCCCTTACATATAGAGGAAAAACCGTACACGCCAAATCGAAAACGCCCCGCATAGGCGGGGCGTTTTCAGGCATAACGAGGCTGCTACCTCAAGACGACAGGTACGACGAACGCGTCAGACCCAGGCGCAACGCATCCAGGTATTGGGTGCGTTCGGCGGCCGTGATCTTGGCGCTGGCCACTTTGTCGCGATAGTGGGTCATCAACTCCTCGGGCGACAAATGCACATAGCGCAGCATGTCCTCGATGGTGTCGTGGGTCTCGATGCCGGCGTGGTACACCGTGCCGTTGGGGTTCTGGTAGATGTTCACCGAGTCGGTGTCACCGAACAGGTTGTGCATGTCGCCGAGGATTTCCTGGTAAGCGCCCACCAGGAAGATGCCCAGCAGATAATCCTCGCCTTCGTTCAAGCCATGGACCGGCAGGCTGGTCTCGATGCTCTGCTCATCGACGTACTGCTTGATCTTGCCGTCGGAGTCGCAGGTCAGGTCTTGCAGCACCGCGCGGCGCAGCGGCTCTTCATCGAGGCGGTGTAGCGGCAGGATCGGCAGCACCTGGCCAATGGCCCAGGTGTCGGGCAGGCTCTGGAACACCGAGAAGTTGCAGATGTACTTGTCGGCTAACTTGTCGTTGAGTTCGTCCAGCACCTGGCGGTGGGAGCGTTGGCGGGCCTTGAGGGAGTTGTGCAGGCGCCGGCACACGGCGAAGTAGCACTGCTCGGCCAAGGCTTTTTCGGCCAGGGTCAACTTGCCATCGGCGTACTGGGCGGCCACATCGCTCATGTAGTGGGTGGCGCGCCAGTAGGTTTCGGTGACCATCTCAATGTCGGTCGGGCCCAAAAGGTCCACCAGCCATTGCACGGTTTCCGGCAGGTTTTCCTTGTTCTCGATCACCGGCACGTCGTCGTTGTGTTTCTCGACATCGGTGACCTGCACCACCAGCATGGCGTGGTGCGCGGTCAGGGAACGGCCGCTCTCGGAGAAGATGTTGGGGTGCGGCAGGTTCTGCGCGTCGCAGAACTCCTTGAGCATGCCGACCACGACACCGGCGTAGTCGTCCATGTCGTAGTTGATCGAACTGGCGTTGCGCGAATGAGTGCCGTCGTAGTCCACGCCCAGACCACCACCGACGTCGATGTGATCGACCGGCAGGCCCAGGTTGCGCAACTCGCCGTAGTAGCGGATAGCTTCCTTGAAGCCGTGCTGGTAGTCCGCCAGGTTGGCGATCTGCGAACCCATGTGAAAGTGCAGCAGGCGGATGCCTTGGTCCAGGCCCGCGTCGCGGAAACGCTCGACCACCGACAGCAGTTGCGCGGCCGACAAGCCGAACTTGGATTTCTCACCGCCGGTGTCTGCCCACTTGCTCGACGCCAACGACGACAGACGCACCCGCAGGCCGACCTGAGGCTTGACCTTGAGGGCCTTGGCTTCTTCGATCACCAGTTCAACTTCGGACTCTTTCTCGATCACGATGAACACGTTGTGACCCAGCTTCTGCCCCATCAGGGCCAGGCGAATGAACTCGCGGTCCTTGTAGCCGTTGCAAACAATGGTGCCGCCCTTGGGCGCCAGGGCCAGCACCGCCAGCAGCTCCGGCTTGGAGCCGGCTTCCAGGCCGATGGACACGTCCTGGGTGGCGATGATGTTCTCGATCACCGCCTCTTGCTGGTTGACCTTGATCGGGTACAGCGCGGTGTATTTGCTCTGGTATTCCAGGCGCGCGATGTTGGCGTCGAAGGCGCCGGTCAGTTGGCGTACGCGGTCTTGCAGGATATCGGGGAAGCGCACCAGCAACGGCAGCGACAAACCGCTTTGGCGCAGTTGATCGACTTGCTCGTACAGATCGATAGGCGAGCTGTTCGGGCCGTTCGGACGAACTTCGACGCGACCGGCGTCATTGATCGCGAAATATCCGGCCCCCCAATGGCGAATCCCGTAAACACTGCGGCTGTCCGCAACTGTCCATTGGCTGCCATCGTCTTTGCGTGTGCGTCGTACGGACATCGAAGTCCCCTATAAATGAAGTCAAAGAGCACCGGCCCAATCAGAGGCTGGCGCAGTCTAGAGAATGAAAGTGACGGTTTGCCTGTAAGGGAGGTAGACCTCGCTGCCAGGACAGAGTTTAGAAACCAGTCAGAACAGGCTCTGTGAAAACCATGGAGACGACGCCAAGCCCTGTAGGAAAACAGGACAAAGAGTCAAGCCGAGGTGGTTTTCACAGAGGCTGCTAGCCGCCGGACTTCTTCGCCTTGAAGCCGTGCTTGAGCAACTCGGCCAGCAGCAGTTCGACGTGATCGCCCTGGATCTCGATGACCCCGTCCTTCAACGCCCCGCCCGTGCCGCAGCGCTTTTTCAGGCTGGTGGCCAGGTCTTTGAGCGCGTCTTCGGCCAGCGGCACGCCGCTGATGGTGGTCACGGTCTTGCCGCCACGGCCCTTGCTTTCGCGGCGCACGCGGGCAATGCCGTCGCCGGCCGGGAGCAGGGTCTGTTTGCAGATACAGGCCGCCACGGGCTGGCTACAGTCCGGGCAGTGGCGACCTGCGTCGGTGGAAAATACCAAGCCACCGAGGGCGGCGAAGGATGCGGCTTTTTTGGCCACCGGCAATCCTCTTGTGAGGACAAAGACTGGTCGAAGCACTTTGGCAAGGGCCCTCGACCGCGAAGCCCCACTCAGGCAGGGGCAGCGCTACTGAACCGGGCCAGGCCGGTGCAGCTTGAAAAGTCGCGCAGTGTAACGGCAAATTGCCTACTTGCTAAGAGCCAATTCGCGCAAATTTATGCGACTTTTGCGACTCGCTAAGCAGAGGGTCCGCGGGTGTCTGGCTATAGCGGTCGTTTCAGGTAGCGCTGCAATGCCGCCAGGGAGTCTGGGCAGTAGGGCTTTTCCTTGATCTCGCGCAGCACCACGTCCATGGGCAGGAAATGAGCCCGCTGCACTTCCTCGGGCTGCAAGCGCAACGGGCCGTCCCAGACCGCGGAAAACGCCGAGCACCACAGGCGATTGCCCGTGTCCTCGAAGTAGAAATGGTCGTGGGCGGTCAACTCGACACCGGCCACGCCCAGCTCTTCTTCCAGTTCCCGAGCCGCCGATTCGGCGTAGGTTTCGCCCGCCGCCACCATGCCCCCTGCCGCCACGTCCCAATAAGCGGGGTAGATGGCTTTGCTCTCGGTGCGCTGATGCACGCACAGCTCACCGGCAGAGTTGAACAGCAGGATGTACGTACCGCGCCCGATCAGGCCGCGTTCGCGCAAGTCACGTCGCACCAGGGCGCCGAGCAGGTTGTCCTGCTCGTCGACCCAGGCGATGGTTTCGGCATCGGAGGCCGCCCGGTGGGCCGCCTCGTTGGACGCATCGACCATGGTTCAGCCCTGGGACAGCAGCTGACGCAAGTCGATGACCGCGGCATTGGCCCGGGAAATGTAATTGGCCATCACCAGCGAGTGGTTGGCCAGCACGCCGAAGCCGCTGCCGTTGAGAATCATCGGGCTCCACACCGGCTCCTGGGACGCCTCCAGTTCACGGATGATCTGGCGCACGCTGACCGTGGCGTTTTTCTTGGCCAGCACGTCGGCGAAATCGACTTCGATGGCGCGCAGCAAGTGGGACAAGGCCCAAGCCTGGCCACGGGCCTCGTAGAACACGTTGTCGATCTGCATCCATGGCGTTTCCACCACTTCTTCGTCCACTTGCAGGATCTGCCCCGGCGCCGGCGCCTCGGTTTTCAATGCGGTGTTGAGCTTGACCCGGCCGACGCTGGCCGACAGGCGCTGCGACAGCGAACCCAGGCGCGTGCCCACATCACCCAGCCAGTTGTTCAGGTTGTCGGCACGGGAGTAGAACAGCGCGCCCTTCTGGTTCGGGTCGGACAACCGCGCCTGATAGCGGCTCAGGGAGTTGATGCCTTCCTGGTATTCAGACTCGCTGGACGGCAGCACCCAGCTCTTGTTGTCGAAGTTGAAACGCGGCTCGGCCTTGGCCAGGTCGGCGTCCTCGGCGGACTGCGACTGGGAGCGGGCGAAGTCTTTACGCAGGGCGCGGCTCAAGTCGCGCACCTGCACCAGCACGCCGTATTCCCAGCTCGGCATGTTGTCCATCCACAGGCCCGGCGGGAAACGGTCGTTGGAAATGTAGCCACCCTGCTTGCTGAGCAACGTGCCAGCTACGGTCTTGAGGGTTTCCACCGTGGTGTAGCCGATGACCATCGGCTTGCCTTCTTTCTCGGCCGCCACCTGGGCGTTTTGCTGCACCGGGAACAGCGCCGGCTCCTGGCTCCAGTACCAACCCAAGGCAATGGCCACCAATAAATACAGGCCGACCAACGTCGCCAACGCGCGGCTGAACAACAGCCCACCAAAATAGCTGCGGGTCGCCGACTTGGGTTGCGCGGCATGTTCAGGCGCGCTACCTGCGCGGTTCTTCCAGTCCAGCATGGCTATGTCCTTTCAGATCTGGGGATTCATCGGTTCGACCGCAACCTTACAACAACGTGCCTTTTACCGGCACCGGCGATTGGTTTAAACCCCAACTATCTGCGCCAACGCGCTGAAGAAGGCAAATTGACCCAGCGGTCAAAAACTGAATCGTGCCACCCAGCAGATTATTGACGTACGACACTCATCCCACTGAAAAGAGGTGCTAGCATAGAGCCACCAGTCGACCTCAGCATGCAGCCTAACTAGTAGTCAGGATATGACCGAGCCAGAAGACCCCAGCCGCGAGCGCCTCAAGCACCACTTTGCCCAGCGGGTAATTCATCAGGCACGTCAGATACTTGAGATATGGCAGCGCCTGCAACGCAGTGAGTGGTCCAACGTCGACCTGTCGGAGTTGGGCGAAGCCAACCTGCGCCTGCTGCGTTTTGCCGAACGCTTCGAGCAACCCGAGCACACGGTGCTGGCCCGCAGCATCAGCCAGGCGCTGCAAGCGGTGGACGCCAACCGCGGGCGCTTAAGCAGTGAACTCATCACCGACCTCAATCGCCTGATGCAACGCCTGTCGCGCACTGGCCTGCGTCACGGCGACCAGTTCGAGCAAACCTTCCTGCCGCCGCTGCGCAAACCCATCTACGTGATGCTGCAAGACCACGACCGCGCCGAGCGGCTGGCCAAGCAACTGGAATTCTTCGGCCTCAGCGCCCAGTCCCTAGATAGCATCGAGGCGTTCCGCGCCTCCCTGGTCGAACGCCTGCCGGCGGCCATCGTCATGGACGTGGATTTCTGCGGCCCGGGCATGGGCCTGGTACTGGCCGCCGAAGCCCAGGAAGGCCTGGAGCACAAGCTGCCGCTGCTGTTTTTCAGCCTGCACGAAACCGACACCCCCACACGCCTGGCGGCGGTGCGGGCCGGGGGCCAGGAGTTTTTGACCGGCACCCTGGAGGCCTCCAGCCTGCTGGAAAAAATCGAGGTGCTGACCTGCGTCGCCCAGTACGAGCCTTATAAAGTGCTGATTATCGATGACTCCCGCGCCCAGGCCCTGCACACCGAGCGCCTGCTCAACAGCGCCGGGATCGTCACCCGCACCCTGATCGAGCCGATCCAGGCCATGGCCGAACTGGCGGACTTCCAGCCCGACCTGATAATCCTCGACATGTACATGCCGGCCTGCACCGGCACGGAACTGGCCAAGGTGATCCGCCACAACGACCGCTACGTCAGCGTGCCGATCATCTACCTGTCGGCCGAAGACGACCTGGACAAGCAGCTCGACGCCATGAGCGAGGGCGGCGACGACTTCCTCACCAAGCCGATCAAGCCGCGCCACCTGATTACCACCGTGCGCAACCGCGCCGCCCGCGCCCGCCACCTCAAGGCGCGCATGGTGCGCGACAGCCTGACCGGGCTGTACAACCACACCCACATCCTGCAATTGCTCGAAGACTGCAGCTTCCGTGCGCGGCGCGAGAACAAGCCGCTGAGCTTTGCCATGCTCGACATCGACCACTTCAAACGGGTCAACGACAGCCACGGCCACCCCATGGGCGACCGCGTTATCAAGAGCCTGGCGCTGTTTTTGAAGCAGCGGCTGCGCAAGACCGACTTCATCGGGCGCTACGGCGGCGAAGAATTCGCCATTGTGATGCCCGACACAGACGTTGAATCGGCCTACAAGGTGCTCGACCAAATCCGCCAGCGCTTTGCCGAAATTCACTACCCGGCCCAGCCCCAGGATTTGTGGTGCACCTTTAGCGCCGGGGTGGTGGAACTGCGCGAAGGCTCTGACAGCCTGATGATGGCCAGCCAGGCCGACGAAGCGCTGTACCGCGCCAAAGATGCCGGGCGCAACCGGGTACAAGCGGCCCAGCAATCAAAGCAAAGTGCCATCTTTTCACCGGAATCCACCGAAGCCGTCACAACCCCGTAACACAAACGCAATAAATTCAGGCGCTTACCTCTGTCACTGGTAGAGACTTAGATGCGCCTCAAGCGTTTGACCAATCTCAACACCCTCCTGCTGGTTGCCGTCTGCCTGGCCCTGGCCGCCACCCTGTGGTGGTCGCAGCGGGCGCTGGAGCGCCCCTACCTGCTGATGGAGCGCTACCTGGGCCTGTCGCAGCAATTCCAGAACCAAGTGGCGCGCAACATCGAAGACTACCTGGCCAACGGCGACGCCCTGCGCTTGAGCAGCGCCAGCCAGGCCATGGATGCCTTGCAGCAGGAACTGGCGGCCATGCCCGCCGACCTGGCCGAGCGCGTGCGCCCGAGCCTGAGCGAACTCATCGACTTCAGCAAAACCGACCTGTTGGCCGCCGGCAAACTGGCCGGCGACCCGCAAGCCTTGCTGTTGCAAGCCGAGCGCGAATTGGCGGCCAGTGTCGAGCAACTGAACCAGTACGCCAGCGGCGCCGGCGCCAACCCTGCCGCGTCGGGCTACTTGCCGCTGCTGTTCAACGCCTCCCAGCACCTCACCACCCTGTCCCTGGCCCGGGAAAAACTGGTCAGCAGCGGGCGCGCCGAACTGGCCGCCGACGTCGAGCGCGAAGTGGACAACATCCGCGCCCAGGCCGAACGCCTCGACGCCCTCCCCTTGCTCGGCGTCGCTGCCAGCAGCGACTCCAACAGCAACGACTTCGCAGCGCTGATGGGGCTGGAAAGCAATGAACAGAAGGTCGCCGAAGATGCAGGGATCGGCCTCAAACGTGAACTCAATAGCTTGCTGGCCCGTTACCCGGCGGAATTGGCCCGCACCCGCAGCCAAATCGAACAACGGGCTGGCCTGGGCGCCGCCACGCGGCAAAAAATCAGCACCGTGCAGCTCGCCATCGCCGGCCTCGAACCCACCGTGCGCGCCCAACACGGGCAGATACAAAGCGAAGTGCGGCTGATCCAAGGCCTGATGATCGGCCTGATCCTGCTGATCGCACTGTTGATCGACACCTTGCAACGCCGCCTCGCCCGCGTCCTGACCAACCTGGCGCCGGCCCTGTCCACCTGGGCCGAGGGCGATTTCAGCCGCGACATCAAATTGGGCCCCACCAACCGCGAACTGCATGACATCGAAGCATCCCTCAATCGCCTGCGCGCCTATCTGGTGGACCTGGTGGGCACCATCCGCCTCAACGCCGAGCAAGTGGCGGCCAGCAGCCATGCCCTGGCCGAGTTGAGCAGCGGCCTGCACGGCGGCGCCGAGCGCCAGGCCGGGGACACCGCGCAAATCCGCGATGCGCTCGGCGAGTTGGAAGCCACCATCGTGCAAGTAGCCGGCGACGCCAGCCAGGCCGCCGACGCCAGCCGCCACGCGGGGCTGGCGGTGGAACACGGGCAGAAAGTCATCGGCCAGAGCCTGACCGGGCTGCACGCTCTGGTGGGCGAAGTGCAGGGCAATGCACAAATGATCGAACACCTGGCCGAAGAGTCGGCCACCATTGGCGGCGTGCTCACGGTGATCCGCTCGATCGCTGACCAGACCAACCTGCTGGCCCTCAACGCGGCCATCGAAGCGGCCCGCGCCGGCGAGATGGGCCGCGGGTTTGCGGTGGTCGCCGAAGAGGTGCGCACCCTCGCCCAGCGCACCGCGGGCGCCACCGCCGAAATCCAGACCCTGATCGCCGGCCTGCAACTGGCCGCGCGCCAGTCGGTGGAAGGCATGCGCGCCCAGGTTGAACACGCCGAAGCCACCGCCAACCAGGCCCAGGCCGCCGACGGCGCACTGGACGAAATCGTCGGTGCGATCCAGACCATCGCCGACACCGCCGTGCGCATCGCCGACGTCACCGCACAACAAAGCGGTGCGGTGAGCGAAATCCGCGACCACAGCGAGCGCATCCATCTACTGGGCGGCGACAACCTGCTGCGCATCGGCGAAGGCCGCGAGCAAGGCGACCACCTCCTGGCCCTGGGCGGGCAGCTCAATACGGCGGTCCAGGCGTTTCGGGTGTAGCGCCCGGCCGCTGTTGTGCAGGGATTTTGTAGAACCGAGCCTGCTCGGCGGGGCAGCCTGCGGGCCGGCAAGATCCGTCCCACACTGACCACAAGCGCGCTGCGGGTCACATATCTCGCGCGAACATCGCTCATCGTGCTGGCTATTGCAGGGAACTGGACAGTCACAAAGGCTTTGCGGCATAGTCGCCGGGTTCTGACAACTGCACATCGATAACAAGGAACAGCAGATGGCGACCCTACTGGTGCTGCATGGCCCCAACCTGAACCTGCTCGGCACCCGCGAACCGGGCGTCTACGGGGCAACCACCCTGGCGCAGATCAATCAGGATCTGGAGCAGCGCGCCCGCAATGCCGGCCATCACCTGCTGTACCTGCAAAGCAACGCCGAGTACGAATTGATCGACCGCATCCACGCCGCCCGCGATGAAGGCGTGGACTTCATTGTGATTAATCCCGCAGCTTTTACGCACACAAGCGTCGCATTACGTGACGCGCTGCTAGCGGTGAGCATCCCATTCATCGAAGTGCATTTGTCTAACGTGCACAAACGCGAACCTTTCCGCCATCACTCCTACTTCTCAGACGTTGCAGTCGGAGTGATCTGCGGCCTTGGCGCCAGCGGTTATCGACTGGCCCTGGAGGCCGCCCTGGAACAGCTTGAACAACAAGCTAAACGCCCCTGACCGACCCTTGGGAGTTGACGATTCATGGATATTCGTAAAGTTAAGAAGTTGATCGAACTGCTGGAAGAATCCGGCATCGACGAGCTGGAAATAAAAGAAGGCGAAGAGTCCGTTCGCATCAGCCGTAACAGCAAGACCCCGCAACAGCAATACTACGCGCCAGCCCCAATGGCCGCGCCGGCAGCCGCACCTGCTGCTGCCCCGGTAGCCGCCGCTGCACCTGCCGCGCCTACCGCCCCCGTGCTCAACGGCACCGTGGCCCGCTCGCCGATGGTGGGCACTTTCTATCGCAAATCCTCGCCTACTTCGCCGTCCTTCGTTGAAGTCGGGCAGAGCGTGAAGAAAGGCGACACCCTGTGCATCGTCGAAGCCATGAAGATGATGAACCACATCGAAGCTGAAACCAGCGGTGTGATCGAATCCATCCTCGTTGAAGACGGCCAGCCGGTTGAGTACGACCAACCGCTGTTCACCATCGTTTGAGCCGCGGAGATTCTTTGATGCACAAACCTGCGAAGTTGGAAAAAGTCCTGATCGCCAACCGCGGTGAAATCGCCCTGCGGATCCTGCGCGCCTGCAAAGAGATGGGCATCAAGACAGTCGCCGTGTACTCCAAGGCCGACAAGGAGCTGATGCACCTGGGTCTGGCCGACGAGTCGGTGTGCATTGGCCCGGCACAAGCGGCCCAGTCCTACCTGCACATCCCGGCGATCATCGCGGCCGCCGAAGTGACCGGCGCCACCGCCATTCACCCCGGCTACGGTTTCCTCGCGGAAAACGCCGACTTCGCCGAACAGGTCGAGAACTCCGGTTTCGCCTTCATCGGCCCCAAAGCCGACACCATCCGCCTGATGGGCGACAAGGTATCGGCCAAGCACGCCATGATCGCTGCCGGCGTGCCGACGGTTCCGGGTTCCGACGGCCCGCTGCCGGAGGACGAAGAAACCGCCCTGCGCATTGGCCGTGAAGTGGGCTACCCGGTCATCATCAAAGCCGCTGGCGGCGGCGGTGGCCGTGGCATGCGCGTGGTGCATAAAGAAGAAGACCTGATCTCCTCGGCGAAACTGACCCGCTCCGAAGCGGGCGCAGCGTTCGGCAACCCGATGGTCTACCTGGAAAAATTCCTGACCAACCCACGCCACGTGGAAGTCCAGGTGCTTTCCGACGGCCAGGGCCACGCCATCCATCTGGGCGACCGCGATTGCTCGCTGCAACGCCGCCACCAGAAGGTCCTTGAAGAAGCCCCGGCACCGGGCATCGACGAGACGGCGCGCCAGGAAGTCTTTGCACGCTGCGTCAAGGCCTGCATCGACATCGGCTACCGTGGCGCCGGCACGTTCGAGTTCCTCTACGAGAACGGCCGCTTCTACTTCATCGAGATGAACACCCGCGTCCAGGTCGAGCACCCGGTATCGGAAATGGTCACCGGCATCGACATCGTCAAGGAGATGCTGAGCATCGCCGCTGGCAACAAGCTGTCGTTCACCCAGGATGACGTGGTAATCCGCGGTCACTCGCTGGAATGCCGGATCAACGCCGAAGACCCGAAAACCTTCATGCCAAGCCCAGGCACGGTCAAGCACTTCCACGCCCCGGGCGGCAACGGCGTGCGGGTCGACTCGCACCTGTACAGCGGTTATGCAGTGCCGCCGAACTACGATTCGTTGATCGGCAAGCTCATCACCTACGGCGCCACCCGCGACGAAGCCATGGCACGCATGCGCAATGCCCTGGACGAAATTGTGGTCGACGGGATCAAGACCAACATCCCGCTGCACCGTGACCTGGTTCGTGATGAAGGCTTCTGCAAAGGCGGAGTCAACATTCACTACCTGGAGCACAAGCTGGCCGCGCAACACTAAGGCCCGCCGCACTACGACAAAGCCGCCTACGGGCGGCTTTGTCGCATCTGCACTGCTCCTCTGTGGCAGCGGGCTTGCCCGCGATGGCGGTGGTTCAGCCCGGCATTTATCGTCGGCCATTACGCCCTCACAAGCCCGCCAGCCCCCACACAGGATCTGCCGCACCTCATACCTTGATGCCAGGATTCGTTTTCTGCCCCCCGCTGGCGTAAACTTGCGCGCTTTCGCAGCCGCACCCGGCTGCACCCTCATTTTTCAAAGGTGCCCGCCATGCCTTGGCTGCAAGTCCGTCTGGCCATCAGCCCAGAACAAGCCGAAACCTACGAAGACGCGTTCCTGGAAGTGGGCGCCGTATCGGTGACCTTCATGGACGCCGAAGACCAACCGATCTTCGAGCCCGAGCTCAACACCACGCCGCTGTGGTCCCACACCCATCTGCTGGCCCTGTTCGAGGACGGCACCGACGCCGACAGCGTCCTGGCCCACATGGAACTGCTGACCGGCGGCCCGTTGCCCGAGCATCACAGCGAAATCATCGCCGACCAGGATTGGGAGCGCAGTTGGATGGACAACTTCCAACCCATGCGTTTCGGCCAGCGCCTGTGGATCGTGCCGAGCTGGCACGCGGCCCCCGAGCCTGAGGCGGTGAACCTGCTGCTCGACCCGGGCCTGGCCTTCGGCACCGGCACCCACCCCACCACTGCGCTGTGCCTGGAATGGCTCGACGGCCAGGACCTCAAAGGCTGCGACGTGCTGGACTTCGGCTGCGGCTCCGGCATCCTCGCCATCGCCGCGCTGCTGCTGGGCGCCAAGCAAGCCGTGGGCACCGACATCGACGTGCAGGCCCTGGAAGCGTCCCGCGACAACGCCGGGCGCAACCACATCGCCGAAGCGCTGTTCCCGCTGTACTTGCCCCAGGACCTGCCGCAAACCCAGGCCGACGTGCTGGTGGCCAACATCCTCGCCGGCCCGCTGGTGGCCCTGGCGCCACAGCTGTCGAGCCTGGTCAAGCCGGGCGGGCGCCTCGCGCTGTCGGGCATCCTCGCCGAGCAGGGCGAAGAAGTGGCCGCCGCCTACGCCCAGGACTTTTGCCTCGACCCCATCGCCAATCGCGACGGCTGGGTGCGCATTAGCGGGCGTCGGCGCTAAAATGGCCGCCCGCCCGAACCGGATAGCCGCATGAGCGACAGCTTCGTCACCCAGTGCCCCCACTGCCAGACCCGTTTTCGCGTCAGCCACGGCCAATTGAGCGTGGCCCGTGGCGTGGTGCGCTGCGGCTCCTGCCTGCAAGTGTTCAACGCGGCCAAGCAATTGCTGGAGCAACGGGGCAAGCAAGTACAGCCGCCCGCTGCCGCCCAACCGCCAGTGCCGCGCGCCATCAGCCAAAAGCAATGGAGCGCCACCGAGCTGGACTTGGACAGCCTCGACCTCGACAAGGAGCTCGCCCGCCTCGAACAGCGGGAAATCCAGCCCATCACCGACGCCAGCAAACCCCGCGAAGACAGCCTGAGCGCCAGCCGCGACAGCCAGGCCGGCGAAGAAGAACAGTGGTCCGACAGCCTGTTCAGCGAATCGGCCGCCGACCGGGCCCTGAATGACGAGCCGCCGGTCAGCGCAGAGCCACCCCTGGCCGACGACATCGAAGAAGCCCCGGCCAAGGCCGAGCGCACCGAACCCTCGCTGTCCTTCTCCACCCTCGACCTGGACGACGCCCCCCCGGCCCCGCCCTTGCGCCTGGAGCAGCAAGCCGCACCGCGCCACGAACGCCTGTCCGCGGCCGACGACCTCGACGAAGCCACGCCGCAACCTGCCGCACCGCGCAAAAAACGCGAACGCAGCGAACCGCCCATGCACGAAGAAATCCTCCAGGACCTGGAAGACGACCCGCTGCACCTGGACTCGCAAAAACGCCGCTCGCCCTGGGGCCGCCGTCTACTCTGGGGCCTGCTGATCCTGCTCGCCGCCGGCGCACTGGCCGGGCAGTACATCGCCTACCACTTTGAAGAACTGGCGCGCCAGGATCAGTACCGCCCGTGGTTCCAGCAACTGTGCCCGCAAATCGGCTGCACCGTGCCGTCCAAGGTCGATATCGCCCGCATCAAGAGCAGCAACCTGGTGGTGCGCAGCCACCCGGACTTCAGCGGTGCTCTGGTGGTGGACGCGATCATCTACAACCGCGCACCGTTTTCCCAACCTTTTCCGCTGCTGGAGCTACGCTTCGCCGACCTGAACGGCCACTTGATCGCCAGCCGGCGCTTCAAGCCGGCGGAATACCTGGGCGGCGACCTCGAAGGCGTAGCGGAAATGCCGCCGCAAACGCCCATCCACATCGCCCTGGACATCCTTGACCCCGGTACCAAGGCCGTCAATTACAGCCTCAGCTTTCATTCGCCCGAATAAAACGGTTCAGCCCACAAGCCCGACCGCCCATTGACGGCGGTTTTCTGACTGGCTGGCCCGCCGACCAAACCGCTGGCGATAACGCAATAACTGCTCAGATTTTATCCAATTGCGCCTTTAACCAGTCATCGAGAGCGGGTATCATGCCAACCCTTTTTCGTAGTCTCATGATCCGGCCCCACAACAGGGAAGTCCTATGTCGGCGGTACGCATCGGCCCATACACATTGCACAACGGCTTGATCCTCGCCCCCATGGCGGGCGTCACCGACCAGCCCTTTCGTCAGCTGTGCAAGCGTTTGGGCGCCGGTCTTGTAGTCTCGGAAATGGTCACCAGCGACATGAGTTTGTGGAACACCCGCAAATCCCGTCTGCGCATGATCCACGAAGGCGATCCCGAGCCCCGCTCGGTGCAGATCGCCGGCGGCGATGCACAGATGCTCGCGGACGCGGCCCGGGCCAACGTCGAGTTGGGGGCCCAGATTATTGACATCAACATGGGTTGCCCGGCGAAGAAGGTCTGCAACAAGGCCGCCGGCTCCGCGTTGTTGAAGGATGAAGCGCTGGTCACCGAGATCCTGCACGCCGTGGTGGCGGCGGTCGATGTGCCAGTGACGTTGAAGATCCGCACGGGCTGGGACCGGGCGAACAAGAATGGCCTGACGGTGGCGAAGATCGCCGAACAGGCAGGCATCACGGCACTGGCGGTGCATGGCCGCACCCGCGCCGACCTGTATACCGGTGAAGCCGAGTACGACACCATCGCCGCGATCAAGCAGGCCGTGTCGATCCCGGTCTTTGCCAATGGCGACATCGACTCGGCCCACAAGGCGCGCCAGGTTCTGGATGCCACCGGTGCCGACGGTCTGTTGATCGGCCGGGCCGCCCAGGGGCGGCCATGGATTTTTCGTGAAATCGAACACTATCTGCGTACCGGGCAAATCCTGCCGGCACCGCAGCTGTTCGAGGTGGAACGTATTCTGCTTGAGCATCTGGCCGCACTGCATGCCTTTTACGGGGATGTCATGGGTGTACGCATTGCGCGCAAGCATGTCGGCTGGTATCTCGCAACCCTGCCGGGCGCCAGGGAGTTTCGCGCCCACTTCAATCGTTTGGATGATACGGAAGCACAATGCGCCAACGTTCAGGCGTTCTTCGCCGAGCGTTACAAGAGCCTGGCGACAGGGGACGGAGAAGGGGTGGCCGCATGACGATGATGACCGAGACTTTAGTGAGTGGAACAACACCCGTGAGCGACAACGTGAATTTGAAACAGCACCTCAACACACCCAGCGAAGAGGGCCAGACCCTGCGCGGGAGTGTCGAGAAGGCGCTGCACAATTATTTCGCCCACCTTGAGGGCGCGGCCGTCACGGATGTGTACAACCTGGTGCTCTCCGAAGTCGAGGCGCCGCTGCTCGAAAGCGTGATGAACTACGTCAAGGGCAACCAGACCAAGGCCAGCGAACTGCTGGGGCTCAACCGAGGCACCTTGCGCAAGAAACTCAAGCAGTACGATTTGTTGTAAGCATTCAATCAAACCAGAAAGGCGAACGGGTCAAACCGGTCGCCTTTTTTGCTGACTCCTTTGCTTTTGATGGAAATTGAGATGACCGACCAGACTACCCGCCTGCCGATCCGCCGCGCCTTGATAAGCGTTTCCGACAAGACCGGGATCCTCGAATTCGCCCGTGAGCTGGAAGCCCTGGGCGTCGAGATCCTCTCCACCGGCGGGACATTCAAGCTGCTGCGGGACAACGGCGTGGCCGCAGTGGAAGTCGCGGATTACACCGGGTTTGCAGAAATGATGGACGGTCGCGTCAAGACCCTGCACCCGAAAATCCACGGCGGCATCCTCGGCCGTCGCGGTATCGACGACGCCATCATGAGCGAGCACGGCATCAAGCCAATCGACCTAGTGGCGGTCAACCTCTATCCGTTCGAAGCCACCATCAACAAGCCCGGCTGCGACCTGCCGACCGCCATCGAGAACATCGACATCGGCGGCCCGACCATGGTCCGCTCGGCGGCCAAGAACCATAAAGACGTGGCCATCGTGGTCAACGCCAGCGACTACGCTCAGGTGCTGCAAAGCCTCAAGGCCGGTGGCCTGACCTACGCCCAGCGTTTCGACCTGATGCTCAAGGCCTTCGAGCACACCGCCGCCTACGACGGCATGATCGCCAACTACATGGGCACCGTGGACCAGGCGGCGCAGACCCTGTCCACCGAAGGCCGCAGCCAGTTCCCGCGCACCTTCAACAGCCAGTTCATCAAGGCCCAGGAAATGCGCTACGGCGAGAACCCGCACCAGAGCGCGGCGTTCTACGTGGAAGCCAAGCCTGCCGAAGTGGGCATCGCCACCGCGACCCAACTGCAAGGCAAGGAACTGTCGTTCAACAACGTGGCCGACACCGACGCCGCGCTGGAATGCGTCAAGAGCTTCGTCAAACCTGCCTGCGTCATCGTCAAGCACGCCAACCCGTGCGGTGTTGCGGTGAGCCCGGACGACGAGGGCGGCATCCGCCAGGCCTACGAACTGGCCTACGCCACCGACACCGAGTCGGCGTTCGGCGGCATCATCGCCTTCAACCGTGAACTGGACGCCGAAACGGCCAAGGCCATCGTCGAGCGTCAGTTCGTCGAAGTTATCATTGCCCCGAGCGTCAGCGCCGAAGCCCGCGCCATCGTCGCCGCCAAGGCCAACGTGCGCCTGCTGGCGTGCGGCCAGTGGGCGGCTGAACGTGCCGCAGCCTGGGACTTCAAGCGCGTCAACGGTGGCCTACTGGTCCAGAGCCGCGACATCGGCATGATCGGCAGCGAAGACCTGAAAGTGGTCACCCAGCGCGCGCCGACCGAACAGGAAATCCATGACCTGATCTTCGCCTGGAAAGTGGCCAAGTACGTCAAGTCCAACGCCATCGTCTACGCCAAGAACCGCCAGACCATCGGCGTCGGCGCGGGCCAGATGAGCCGCGTGAACTCCGCGCGCATCGCCGCGATCAAGGCCGAACACGCCGGCCTGCAAGTGCAGGGCGCAGTGATGGCGTCGGACGCGTTCTTCCCGTTCCGCGATGGCATCGACAACGCGGCCAAGGCCGGCATCACCGCCGTGATCCAGCCAGGTGGCTCGATGCGTGATGCAGAAGTGATCGCTGCCGCTGACGAAGCGGGCATTGCCATGGTCTTCACCGGTATGCGCCACTTCCGCCATTAAGGCAGTGGCCGGTTTTTAGCCACAAGCGGCAAGTTTGAGCAGACCCGCGTCGCCCTTAACTTGCCGCTTGCAGCCCTAAAACTTAGAAAATTGCACGCTGACTCAGCGCTTTTAAACTTGCAGCTTTTGACTTGCAGCTTGCATCTCGCAATGTCCTCCAAAGGAGTCTGACTTGAACGTCCTTATTATTGGCAGCGGTGGCCGTGAACACGCCCTGGCGTGGAAAGTCGCCCAGGACCCTCGCGTCCAGAAAGTATTCGTCGCCCCCGGCAACGCCGGCACGGCCATTGAAGCCAAGTGCGAGAACGTCGCCATCGACGTGTTGGCCCTGGAACAACTGGCGGATTTCGCGCAGAAGAACGTTTCCCTGACCATCGTTGGCCCGGAAGTACCGCTGGTGGCCGGCGTGGTTGACCTGTTCCGCAGCCGTGGCCTGGATTGCTTCGGCCCGACCGCTGGCGCCGCCCAGCTCGAAGGCTCGAAGGCGTTCACCAAGGACTTCCTGGCACGCCACAAGATCCCCACCGCCGACTACCAGAATTTCACCGAAATCGAGCCGGCCCTGGCTTACCTGCGTGAAAAAGGTGCGCCCATCGTCATCAAGGCCGATGGCCTGGCGGCCGGCAAAGGCGTGATCGTCGCCATGACTTTGGCTGAAGCCGAGGACGCCGTGCGCGACATGCTCGCCGGCAACGCCTTTGGCGAGGCAGGTTCGCGGGTAGTTATCGAAGAATTCCTCGATGGTGAAGAAGCCAGCTTCATCGTCATGGTCGATGGCAAGAACGTGCTGCCCATGGCCACCAGCCAGGACCACAAGCGCGTCGGCGACGGCGACACCGGCCCCAACACCGGTGGCATGGGTGCCTACTCCCCGGCCCCGGTGGTCACAGCCCAAGTCCATCAGCGGGTCATGGACCTGGTGATCTGGCCGACCGTGCGCGGCATGGCCGAGGAAGGCAACGTCTACACCGGTTTCCTGTACGCGGGCCTGATGATCGACAAGGCCGGCAACCCGAAAGTCATCGAGTTCAACTGCCGCTTCGGCGACCCGGAAACCCAACCGGTGATGCTGCGCCTGCAATCGAGCCTAGTGCTGCTGGTCGAAGCCGCCCTGGCGCAAGCCCTGGACAAGGTCGAAGCGCAATGGGACCCGCGCCCGAGCGTCGGCGTCGTGTTGGCGGCGGGCGGCTACCCCGGTGACTACGCCAAAGGCGTGGCCATCGAAGGCCTGGACGCGGCGGCGGCACTGCAAGGCAAGATCTTCCACGCAGGCACCGCGCTCAAGGACGATCAGGTCGTTACCGCTGGCGGCCGCGTACTGTGCGCCACCGCCCTGGGCCAAAGCGTCGATGCCGCCCAGCAACAAGCCTACGCCTTGGCCGCCAAGGTTGACTGGCAGGGCTGCTTCTATCGCAAGGACATCGGCTACCGCGCCATTGCCCGCGAGCGTGGCGAAAATCAGGACTAAGCTATCCGTTCGGACAGGCAGGGGCCCCCGGCCCTTGCCGCGCTATTGCAGCGCCGCGCATAGTTACTATCCGGCCTCTATCTACGAAGGGATTTCGCCGTGCGCTGGCTCAGGATCGCCATAGGTTTCACCGTCAGCCTGCTGACCCTGTTCTGTTTGCTCCCGGCCCAGGCCGCGCAAGGCAGTGGCTGGGCGGTATTGCTCGACGAACAGGCCGACCTGCAACTGAGCGACATCCGCTCCTCGCGCTACACCAACCAATTCAGCCCCATCGAACTCAACCAGCTCAAGGCTGCCGAACCCGATGGCGCACTGTGGCTGCGCTTCAAGCTGCAACCAGGCAAGCATGAACAACTGCTGCGGGTCTTCGCCCCCGACCTGGCCCACCTCAATCTCTATGTGCTCGATGGCGACAAACTGATCGAGCAGGTCAACACCGGCAGCGAACCGCCGCGTACCGAACGGCCACTGCCCAGCAGCGATTTCATGCTGGCCTTGCCGCAGAGCCCCAATACCCTCGATGTGTATGTGCGCCTGGTCTCCGAATACCAGTTACGCCCTCACGTCAGCCTGCAACCGGCGGTAAAGGCCGCGGCGGATCAGGGCCAGACACTGATCTACGGCCTGCTGTTCGGCTGCCTGGCCATGCTCATCCTGCATAACCTCACACGCTATTCCTACACCCGTTCGCGCAGCAGCCTATGGCTGGCCGCGTGCGAAGCCTTGCTGCTGCTCAGCCTGCTCCTGCTGCTGAACCTGGCCTCGCCCTGGTTTCCGGGCTGGCACTCGCTGCAGACCCCGGGCGCCTATATCGCGTTACTGCTGACTGCGCCCTGTGGGCTGATGTTCGCCTACCGGTTTTTCGAGCCCCTGGGCCCGCATCCGCTGAACAAACTGTTGATCGGCGACTTGGTGGTGATTTCCCTGGGTAGCCTGCTGTTGCTGTTCGTCTCCACCCTGCCACTGAACATCATGACCTACTGCCTGGTGTCGCTGGCCGGCCTGAGCATGCTGTTGGTGGGCGCGTATCACTGGCACAAGGGCTACCGCCCGGCGCGCCTGTATGTGGTGGCGATGGTGATATTCAACGTCGGCAGCCTCATCATTCTCCCGGCACTGTTGGGCCTGACCCTGGTGTCGCCGCAGAACCTGATAATGACCCTGCTCGTGTTCATCTGCATCAGCGGCCTGCTGATGAGCGTGGCCCTGGGCGAGCGCCAGCGCAGCATCGCCGAAGACCGTTTCAGCGCCAGCCGCGACCTGGCCGCCAGCAATGCCGAGATCAACGCCAAAGCCCAGTTCCTGGCCAAGATCAGCCACGAAATCCGCACCCCGATGAACGGCGTGCTGGGCATGACCGAGTTGCTGCTGGGCACACCGCTGTCGGTCAAACAGCGCGACTACGTGCAAACCATCCACAGCGCCGGCAACGAACTGCTGACCCTGATTAACGAGATTCTCGACATTTCCCGCCTCGAATCCGGGCAGATCGAACTCGATGACGTGCAGTTCGACCTCAACGCCCTGATCGAGGATTGCCTGAACATCTTCCGCGCCAAGGCTGAACAGCAGAACGTGGAACTCATCAGTTTCATCCAGCCGCAAGTGCCCCGGGTCATCAGCGGCGACCCCACGCGCCTGCGCCAGGCCCTGTTGAGCCTGCTGGAAAACGCCCTGAAGAAAACCGATGAAGGCGAAATCCTGATTGTCGTCGCCCTGGACGACCGTAGCGCCAAGCCGCAACTGCGCATCGCCGTCAAAGACAGCGGCGAGCCCATGGAAAGCGACGAGCGCGACGCCCTGCTCAACGCCGAGCTGCACAGCAAGAACTTCCTCTCCACCACACGCCTGGGCGCCAACCTAGGGCTGGTGATCGCCCGGCAACTGATCCTGTTGATGAATGGCGAGTTCGGCATCAAGAGCGGCAGCCCCCGTGGCAGCACCCTGTGGCTGACGTTGCCCCTGGATCCGGAACGCCTAGAACACCCCACCAGCGACCTCGATAGCCCGCTCCAGGGCGCGCGGGTACTGGTAGTGGACGACAACGACACGTGTCGCAAAGTCCTGGTGCAGCAGTGCAGCGCCTGGGGCCTGAACGTCAGCGCCGTGCCGTCGGGCAAGGAGGCCCTGGCGCTGCTGCGCACCAAGGCCCATTTGCGCGACTACTTCGACGTGGTCCTACTCGACCAGAACATGCCCGGCATGACCGGCATGCAACTGGCGGCCAAGATCAAGGAAGACCCGAGCCTGAACCACGACATCCTGCTGATAATGCTCACTGGCATCAGCAATGCGCCGAGCAAGATCATTGCGCGCAACTGCGGAATCAAGCGCATCCTCGCCAAACCCGTGGCCGGCTACACCCTCAAGACCACCCTGGCAGACGAGCTGACCCAACGCAGCAAAGGCCAGACCAAGCCTTACCAAGCCCCACAGGCCAACCTGCACAATGTCCAGGTACCCGGCGATTTCCGCATCCTGGTGGCCGAGGACAACAGCATCTCCACCAAGGTCATCCGCGGCATGCTGGGCAAACTCAACCTGCAGCCCGACACCGCCAGCAACGGCGAAGAAGCGCTGCGCGCCATGAAAGCCACGCGCTACGACCTGGTGCTTATGGACTGTGAAATGCCGATCCTCGACGGTTTCTCCGCCACCCAACAACTGCGGGCCTGGGAAGTTGGCAACCAGCGCCAGCGCACCCCCATCGTCGCCCTCACCGCCCACATCCTGACCGAGCACAAAGAACGTGCACGCCTGGCCGGCATGGATGGGCACATGGCCAAACCAGTGGAATTGTCGCAGCTGCGCGAACTGATCGAGCACTGGGTCGCCCAGCGCGACGCCCATAGCCAAGCCACCGCACCCACCTTGTGAGCCGACAGGCTGCCTAACCCCTGATAGACTCTGCGGGCCCTCCCTCGCTGCGAGCTCCCACCATGCTGCATGTGCTGTTCAGCGTTTATCTGAAGATGCTGGTGCTTTACAGCCCGTTCTTCGTCCTGTCGTGCTTTATCAGCCTCACGCGCGGTTATTCCAGCAAGGAACGCCGGCGTCTGGCTTGGAAAGTCGCCCTCGCGACACTGGTGTCCAGCATTCTGCTGTACCTGTTCGGGCGGGTGATTTTCAGTGTCTTCGGCATTACCGTGGACGCCTTTCGCATCGGCGCGGGAAGTGTGTTGTTCATTTCGGCGCTGGGCATGGCCCAGGGCAAGTCCGCCGTGCAAACCGACAACGTCCAGCAGGACGTGACTATCGTGCCGTTGACCATTCCCCTCACCGTCGGCCCCGGCACTATCGGCGCCCTGTTGGTGATGGGCGTCAGCCAGCCACACTGGGATGACAAGCTCGCCGCGATCCTCAGCATCGCACTGGCCAGTTTCACCGTGGGCGTGGTGCTCTACCTCTCGCACCGTATCGAACGCATCCTCGGAGACCAGGGCCTACAGATCGTCAGCCGCTTGATGGGGCTGTTCGTATGTGCCCTGGCGGCACAGATCATCTTCACCGGGATCAGAGGGTATCTGGTGCCTTGAATATTGAGGCCGAAGTTATAAGCCTTCGGCCCTTACCCACCCGTGCCAACTAGCCCTTGTACCGGGCAAACCGTCGGCTTAATGCCGCGCTGAAGTAACCGTTGACCACACTCTCGATCTTGTCTCGGATTCCGGCATAGCGCTGCGGGTTAAACGTGATGTAGGCGTTCCCGTAGAAAATACCGCGCCCAGAACTTTTCCAGTCGAAGAACAACACCCCGCTGTCATTGCTAACAGTGGTCGCGCGGATGGACCATAACGAGGTGATGATCGCGCCGTTCTTCAACTGATTACAGGGCATCACCGCCAGCCTTCCACCACGGGCTTTCACAACCTCGCGATTGAACAGGGTAATGGCCTCGGGTTCCTTCTTCAGGGCCGACAGCGTTGAGTCAGCGATAGCCCCAAGTACCCCAGCTGCGGGAATCGCTGCTTTAGCCGCGTTAACTCCGGCGAGGATGATATCCGTAACGATATTGTCCATTGTCAGTTGGAGAGAACTTTTGTCGTATGCGTTGTAACCCGCATCGGCCACAAGACAGCCCGCTTCTTCCATACACTTCAAGAAAGCCAAATACCATCCCTCGGCGTCGCTTACGTCGGGAACCTCAGCATTGGCCTCCAGTTTTGCGAACTTGATGAGGTTCTCGATAATAAGCATGTTGTCCAGCGAAATATCATCGCCATAACCCACCAAAGAATTACTCAGCACCACCGCATCGAAGTCCTTAGTTGGGATGGAAGGGGGTGACAGTACGGACCGGCGCGGGCGGGAAATAAAACTGGCCTTTGTCAAATACTTGCTTGCGCGAGCCTCTATTCGCGCCACGCACTCGTCTTCATCGTACCGACTCTCAAAATTCTCCATAACTCACATTCCTTTGTAATTAAACATCAAACCCCACTGGGGGCTACAACGAGCTTAGACAACACCCGAAAAACCTAAAAAAAAACAATAATTTCAAACCATGTAAAAACCAAAACATAACAACACTTAAATATTCCGTTACAGCCTCCCCCATGACAAATTAATATTTAATAATGACACTCAACCTTCACGTTTTTTCACCCAATAAACACCGCTCGATAAAAACTTCTATTTCAATAACCCCACCGAGATCTCATCATGAACAGTCAAACTCCAGCCGGCATGGTCACCGGCCACAACCTGATGTCGTTTATCGAAGACTTATCACTTCAGGACCTTGATGATTTGACCGATTGCACCCGTATCGCAACAGCGTCTGCGGACATGGGCCATAACCGTTTCACCAATTCGCAGCTGTGGTTCGAGGAATATGCAAACACTCTGGACTTTTTAGGCTGGTCCCTGCATGAGGGCGCCATCACTACCCGGACCCGTACTGATGTATCAGGAACGGTGGCCGACTACTTGGTAAAAAGCGCGCAAAGCATGCAAAACCGGCAACAAGGAAATGCCATGATCGATACACTCGACGCGTTAAAGCCCAACCAACCCGCGACCTTAAGCCTAGATAGGGAAAGTCTCCATGGGCGGCGTTTTCAGATAATCCCCGCCAGTTATGGCGCGCAGAACAATCTGAGCATTGCAGTCTTCCATCTTGAACTTACCGTACAAATAGAGCGCACCGGCTTCCTATTCTGGGAATGGGAGGACAACCTGACAAAACTTGTACAACAGCGCGCTGTCTTCACATTGAATAGAACTAAGCTGGAAGATCGCCGGCAACTACTGGATAAAAAAATTCGCGAAATCACCTTGCCGCGATTTGCTTTGAATAGGCAATAACCTTGGCTCAATTCAGAGGCCGCCCCCACTTTCTCCCATCATTAGCTTGGCTACCCGGCGGGTAGCCAACTCAGGTTCAGTGTTTTACACCGTACCAACGCGGCGTATACACCCACTCGCCCCCCTCGGCGCGAGGGAACGTGCAGGTAGTGGAGGAGCCGATCAACACCATAGTGCGCATATCCACCTGCTCCGGGGTCAAGTCGCCCAGGGTGGTGACCCGCAGGGTCTGGCCCGGGCGGCCGATGTCGCGGCCCAGCACCACGGGCGTCGCGCCAGTGCGGTGGGTGCGGACGATTTCCAGGGCACGCCCCAGTTGCCAGGGGCGCGAGCGCGAGATCGGGTTATAGAAAGCCAGCGCCAGGTCGGCCTCGGCGGCAAGGTCCAGGCGTTTTTCGATGATGGCCCAGGGCTTGAGGTTGTCGGACAGCGACAACACGCAAAAGTCATGGCCCAAGGGCGCGCCGGCCTGGGCGGCGGTGGCCAGCGAGGCGGAAACCCCGGGCAGGATGTCCAGATCGACGCTGTGCCACAACGGGTCGGTGGATTCGTGCAGGGCTTCGAGCACCGCCGCCGCCATGGCGAACACACCGGGGTCGCCAGAGGAGACCACCACCACCGAACGTCCCTGGGCCGCCAGTTCAAAGGCGTGACGGGCGCGCTGCATTTCTTCGCGGTTGTCGGTGCAGTGCAGCACCTGGTCGTCGCGAAACGGCCCGGCCATACGCACGTAGGTTTCATAGCCGAGCACGTCGTTGGCCCGCGCCAGTTCGGCCTTGACCGCTGGCACCATGAGTTCGGCGGCGCCGGGGCCCAGGCCGACTACCGCCAAGCGCCCACGGGGGCGGCCGATATGGGCCGGTTCCAGGGGCCGGGCGGCGACCGCGATGGCCAGGTCGCCTGCGCTGTGCAGCGCCTGCGCGGCCACCGCCCCTTGGGCCAATTCCAGCGCCGAACCGGCGTGGGTCATGAAACGCAGCGGCACGCCCAGTTCGCGCGCCGCGTCACGCAGCAACGAACTGGCCATCAGATGATCCGCCGCCACCAGGCAAGCCAGTGACTGCGCGGCAATCCCCGCTTCATGCAGGCCCACGCGGACCGACGCCGCCAAGCCTTCGCCGGCTGCCGTGAGCGCCACCAGCACATTGCGTGGGTAGATCAGCAGTTCGTCTGCGGTGGGCGAGCGCTCGGCGTGGCCGACATGGATCGCCAACCGCGCCTGTTCGTCGCGCAGCAGCGGCGCCGCGTCGAGCCATGGCGCCGCGCCTTCGATGCGCACCGCTTCGCCGGCCAGCAGGTCCGAGACAAAGCGCTTGCCCAGTTCCACGTCACCCAGGGTGTAGCCGCCGGGCGGGTTGAGCAGGCAGGTGCCGAAGCGCAGTTCGCCGCTGGTGGTGATGGCGGGCGCCACCTCCAGGGCGGCGGCGATGCCCCGCGCCAGGTCGTTCACGCCACTGAGGCCGCCCAACAGCGGCACCACCGCGCTGCCGTCCTCGGCCACCGCCAGCACGGCCGGCTCCGCGCCTTTTTCCAGCAGCAACGGGGCCAGGGTGCGGATGACGATACCTGCGGCGCACAGGGCGATGATCGGCGTGTCTTGCTGGTAGAGCTGACGCAGGGTGGCGCCGAATTCCTGATACACCCGGTCGGCGCCTTCGACCCGCCCGGCCAGGCCATAAATCAGCGCCTGTGGATAACCTTGCTGGATGCGCCGCGCCGTGGCCAGGCTGCCGCTACCGAGGATGACAATGGCGAGAGTGGGAGCGCTCATCAGCCTTGCCACCTCTCACCCGGGACGATAATCAGCGAGAAGTAGGGCGACGACATCGGCTCGACCTGGTCCAGGGCGACGATTTTCTGGTTGGCCATGGTCGCGCGCTCAACGTACAGCGCCCGCTCGGCCAGGCCCAGCTCTTGCAGCACCTGGCGCACCTTGGGGAAGTTGCGCCCCAGCTTCATGATGACCGCCGCGTCGGCGTCGCCCAGGCGCCGCTTGAGTTCGTCGTGGGGCAACACACCGGAGAGCACCGACAGGCTCTGGTTGCGATAGACCAGCGGCGCGCCCAGCACCGAGGCGCCGCCGAGCATGGAGCACACGCCCGGCACCACTTCGGCCGGGTAGCGCTCGGCGAGGCGGTCGTGCAGGTACATATAAGAGCCGTAGAAGAACGGGTCGCCTTCGCAGATCACCGCCACATCGCGGCCGGCGTCCAGGTGCGCGGCCACGTCTTGCGCGGCCACGTCATAGAAGTCGCTGATGACCTGTTCATAGGACAAGGGCGCCGGCAGCGCCTCGGTGGTCACCGGGTAAACCAGCGGCATCAGGGTCTGGGCCGCTTGCAGGTGGCCTTCGATGATGCCGAAGGCGTTGCCCTTTTTGCCCTTGGCCACGAAGTACGCCACCACCGGCGATTCGCGCAGCAGGCGCAGGGCCTTGAGGGTAATGAGTTCCGGGTCACCGGGGCCTACGCCCAGGCCGATCAAGCGTCCAGGCTGGGCCATCATTCGATCTCCGTGGCCAAGGCGTTGACGGCGGCGGCGGCCATGGCGCTGCCGCCCAGGCGACCTTGCATTATCACGAACGGCACGCCACGGCTGTCGGCGGCCAACGCTGCCTTGGACTCGGCGGCGCCGACAAAGCCCACCGGGAAGCCGAGGATCAGCGCCGGTTTCGGCGCGCCGGCGTCGAGCATTTCCAGCAAGTAGAAGAGCGCGGTGGGTGCGTTGCCGATCACCACCACACTGCCCGCCAGGTGCGGGCGCCACAGTTCCAGGGCGGCGGCGGAGCGGGTGTTGCCCAGCTCCCGGGCCAGTTCGGGCACGCGCTCGTCGCGCAGGGTGCAGATCACCTCGTTGTTGGCCGCCAGCCGCGTGCGGGTCACGCCTTCGGACACCATGCGCGCATCGCACAGGATCGGCGCACCGGCGGCCAGGGCATCGCGCCCGGCCTGGCCGGCGCCCTCGGAAAACTGCAAGCCATCGATGGCTTCGACCATGCCGCAGGCGTGGATCACCCGTACCGCGAGTTTTTCCAGGTCGGCGGGGATCCGTTGCAGGTTGGCTTCGGCGCGGATGATCGCGAACGAATGGCGATAGATCTCCTGACCGTCGCGGATGTAATCAAGCATCAAGGGTGGCTCCGTGGGCGGGCGCCGAGTAAGGCGCCCGCCGCTTCAATAGTAAGGTTGCGCGCATGCGGGGCGCCGAAACCCGGCAGCCCCGCAGCGGAGAAATACAGGTCGTAATGGCCCGGGGCGACGGCCAGCAGGGTGACGGCCGCCGGGTGGGCGGCGGCGCAGGAGCGCGGGCAGCCCGACAAGTGCACCTCGGTGCAGCGCTCGGTGCCCTGCAATAGGGCTGCCAGGCGCACGGCGTCGGCCTTGGTGTCGGCCTGGGCCTTGGCGCACCCGGGCGAGCCGGTGCAGGCAATCACATGGGCCAGGGCCTGGTCCGCCGAGCCGAGCAGGCCCAGTTGCTCAAGCGCCGCAAGCACCTGCGGGCCGTCCTCGGCGCGGATGTTGGGCAGTAGCAGGCTTTGCCACGGGGTCAGGCGCAGGCTGCCATCGCCGAACGCCTGCGCCAAGTGAGCGGCACCGCGCAGCTTGGCCGGGTCGAGCCGCCCCAAGGGCGCAGCAGCGCCGACGTAGACGTAGCCGCTGTCGCCCTGTGGATAAGTGCCCAGGTGCAGACCCGCGGTAGGCGCGGCCCGTTGCCAATCGGCGATGGCCAGCAGCGGCAGGCGTGTGGCCAGGTCTGCCAGCAACTTATCCACAGGGGTTTCGACCAGCAGTTGGCGCATGCGGTTGTGCTCGGGGCGGGCGTGGTCGAGGAACCACTCCAGCACCGCCACCACCAGGTCATGGCCCTGGGCCAGGGGCACCGCCGCCAGAGGTCGATCCCGCAGGCACCCGGCCACGCCGAAGGCCAGCGCCGGTTGCCCGGCCAAGGTGCAGGCCGAGAGCCAGAGGTCGTGGTGGTGGTCGAGCATGGCCAGGGCTTCGCCGCCATCGAGTTGCACGGCGAACTTGGCCGACAACTGGGCAAACCGCGGGTGGCTTTGCAGGGTCGCGAGGATCTGCTGCGCCAGTGGCCGCGTGTCGACCAACCGCTGGCGGTCGATGCCCGCCGTGGGGCTGAGCATCAAGTTGCGCACATCGTCGCCCGCCACCGTGGTCGGGCCCAGGCCCGCCGCCAGCAGGCTGTCGATCAGGCCTGAGTGATCGGCGCCGATGCCGCGGATTTGCAGGTTGGCGCGGTTGGTCGCCTCGATCACCCCAGCGGCAAAGCGCTCGGCGCCGTCGGCCACCACCCGCGCCTGGGCCGTGCTGATGGCACCGCCGGCCAGTTTGATCCGGCAAATACCACCGTCCAACGCCTGGACGATACGCAACAGCCCCGGACAACCGGAGGGGCGCACAGCAACGGGGATCTGAGGTGAGTTCACGGGCATGACCGGTTGGAGAGTAGAGGCACTTCGCTGGCGAAGGCGCGGTATTATGCCTGCTTTGTCCGGCGGCATGAAAAGCCTCGTCGGACGCTGCATTTTTAAGGAACCGCAATGGCGCCCTGGCTGACGGTAGTGGGAATCGGTGAAGACGGCTTCAGTGGCCTGGGCAAGCAGGCCCGGCGCGCGCTGTTGGGCGCTGGGCGGATTGTCGGCAGCCCCCGGCAACTGGCGCTGCTGCCCCACTGCATCCGTGGCGAGCGCCACGAATGGCCCCGGCCGTTTTCCCTGGAACCGCTGCTGGCCCTGCGCGGTGAGGCGGTATGCGTGCTGGCCAGCGGCGACCCCATGCTGTTCGGCGTTGGCGCCAGCCTGGCCCGGCACCTGGACAGCACGCAGATGCAGGTGCTGCCCGCGCCCTCCTCTTATTCCCTGGCCGCCGCCCGCCTCGGTTGGCCGTTGCAGGAGCTGGTCACCCTTTCGGTGGTGGCACGCCCGGTCGCGGCCATCAGCGCGCACCTGCACAGCGGTGCGCGCCTGCTGGTGCTGAGCAACGACGGGCAAAGCCCCGCCGCCGTGGCCCGGCTGCTGCGCGAGCGGGGTTTCGGCCCCAGCCGCGTCACCGTGCTGGAACACTTGGCGGGCGCAGCCGAACGGCGCGTCGAAGGCCTGGCCTGCGACTGGGCCGACCCGCCCATCGCGGACCTCAACCTGATCGCCATCGAGTGCCTCGCCGAGCCCGGCACCCCGCGCCTGTCGCGCCTGGCGGGGCTACCCGACAGCGCGTTTCGCCACGATGGCCAATTGACCAAACGCGACGTGCGCGCCATCACCCTCGCCCGCCTCGCGCCCCTGCCCGGTGAACTGCTGTGGGATGTGGGCGCCGGCAGCGGCTCCATCGGCATCGAATGGATGCGCAGCCACCCCGCGTGCCGGGCCCTGGCCATCGAGGCCGATGAAGGCCGCCAAGCCCTGATCGAGCACAACCGCGACACCCTCGGCGTGCCCGGCCTGCAACTGGTTCGCGGCCAAGCGCCGCAAGCGTTGGAGGGGCTGGAAGCGCCGGACGCGATCTTCATCGGCGGCGGCGTCACCCGCGACGGCGTGCTCGATCGGTGCTGGGCCAGCCTCAAGCCTGGCGGGCGGCTGGTGGCCAACGCGGTGACCCTGCAAAGTGAAATCGCCCTGATGGCTTTTCGCGAGCGCCATGGCGGCGAACTGACCCGTATCCATATCGCCCAGGCCCAGCCCCTGGGGGATTTCGACACCTGGCGCCAAGCACTGCCGATCACCGTGCTGGAGGTCGCCAAGGGCCATGATGCGTGACGAAACCGCCGAAAAACCGGCGCCCCTGCGCAGCGGCCTGACCACCGGCAGTTGCGCCACGGCCACCAGCCTGGCGGCGGCGCGCCTGTTGCTGGGCGGCGCGGTGGATGACGCGGTGCACATCACGCTGCCCAAGGGCAAGCAGGTGCAGATGCGCCTGGAGTTCTGCCGCCTCACCACCCACGGCGCCGAGGCGGGCACGATCAAGGACGCCGGCGACGATCCGGATGTGACCCACGGCGCGCTGCTCTATACCCAGGTGCGCCTGCAAGCCACGCCGGGGGTTCGCTTCAACGCCGGGCGCGGCGTCGGCACCGTCACCCGCCCGGGGCTGGTGCTGGAGGTGGGCGAGCCGGCGATCAACCCGGTGCCGCGCCGCATGATGAGCGAACACCTGGCGCAACTGGCCCGCGAACACGGCTATGGCGGCGGCTTCGAGGTGACAGTGAATGTGCAGGACGGCGAGGCCCTGGCTCTCAAGACCATGAACCCGCGCCTGGGGATCCTCGGCGGCTTGTCGATCCTGGGCACCAGCGGCATCGTGCGGCCGTTTTCCTGCGCCGCGTACATCGCCTCGATCCACCAGGGCATCGATGTCGCCAAAAGCAACGGCAACCAGCACATCGCCGCGTGCACCGGCAACGCCAGCGAAGACTGCATGCGCCGCGTCTATGGCCTGCCGGAAATCGCCCTGATCGAGATGGGCGATTTCGTCGGCGCCGTGCTCAAGCACCTGCGCAAAGTGCCGGTGGCCAAGCTCAGCCTGTGCGGCGGGTTCGGCAAAATCAGCAAACTCGCCGCCGGGCACATGGACCTGCACAGCCGCCACTCCAGCATCGACCTGGCGCAACTGGCCGGTTGGGCCGCCGCCGTCGGCGCCGACGAAGCCTTGCAGCAAGCCATACGCGCGGCCAACACCAGCCAGCAGGCCCTGGCAATGGCCAGTGCGGCGGGGGTGGCGCTGGGCGACGCGGTGTGCCAGCACGCCCTGGCTTTCGCCCGCAGCGTGGTGCCGGCCCAAGTGCAGGTGGAAGTGTTCGCCATCGACCGCCAGGGTGCGGTGGTCGGCCACGCCGGGGGCTGGGCATGAAGCGCGTGTTGCTGCTGGGCGGCGTCAGCGAAGCCCTGGCCATCGCCCGCCACCTCGGCCCGGCGCACCTCTATAGCCTGGCCGGAATCGGCCGCGTGCCGACAGATTTGCAGTGCCCGGTGCGGGTCGGCGGCTACGGCGGCGCCGAGGGGTTGGCGCGGTTTATCGGCGAGCAGGGCATCGACCTGTTGCTGGACGCCACCCACCCCTACGCCGCGCAGATCAGCGTCAACGCCGCCCACGCGGCGCAGTCCACGGGCATCGCCTGCTGGGCCTTGCGCCGCCCCGCGTGGCAGGCCGGCGCCGGGGATGACTGGCGTGAGGTGGCCGACTGGGCCGAGTTGATCGCCGCGCTGGCACCGTTCCGGCGGCCGCTGTTCACCCTGGGCCGCGAGCCCTTGCAGCACCTGGAAGAAATCCCCGCCGCACAGTTCTGGACCCTGCGCGCCCTGGACACCTGCCCCGGCAATGAGCGCTGCGAAGTGATCGGTGCCCGTGGGCCGTTTCTGCTGGAGGACGAGCGGGCGTTGTTCGCGCGCCGCAACATCGATGTATTGGTGAGCAAGAACAGCGGCAGCGGCGCCACTGAGCCCAAGCTGCAAGTGGCCCGCGAGCGCGGGGTGCCGGTGCTGATTTTGCGCCGCCCGCCGCTGCCGGCCGTGGCCCGCGAGTTTACGGCGGTGGCTGAGGTGCTCCAGGCATTGGCCGCCGCAGGCTTGCTCGCCAGCCCTTGAGGCGTTACTCGAACAAGGCGTCCAGGGCTTGTTCCAGGCGCGTCACGGCGATGATCTGCAACCCCGGCGGCGCTTCTTTGGGCGCATTGCCCTTGGGCACGATGGCGCGCTTGAAGCCGTGCTTGGCCGCTTCCTTCAGGCGCTCCTGGCCGCTGGGCACCGGGCGCACCTCGCCAGACAGGCCGACCTCGCCGAACACCAGCAAATCGTGGGGCAACGGCCGGTTGCGCAGGCTCGACATCACCGCCGCCATCAGCGCCAGGTCGGACGCGGTTTCCAGCACCTTGACCCCGCCCACCACGTTGAGGAACACGTCTTGGTCGTGGGTGGGAATGCCACCATGGCGATGCAGCACCGCCAGGAGCATGGCCAGGCGATTCTGGTCCAGGCCCAAGGTGACGCGGCGCGGGTTGGCCAAATGGCTGTCGTCCACCAACGCCTGGACTTCCACCAGCATCGGGCGGGTGCCTTCCCAGGTGGCCATCACCACGCTACCTGGGACTTCTTCCTGGGCGCGGGTGAGAAAAATCGCTGAAGGGTTTGAGACTTCCTTCAGGCCTTTGTCGGTCATGCCGAACACGCCCAGTTCGTTGACCGCGCCGAAGCGGTTCTTTACCGCCCGCAACAAGCGCAAGCGGCCATCGGACTCACCCTCGAAATACAGCACCGTATCGACCATGTGCTCCAGCACCCGCGGCCCGGCCAGCGCGCCTTCCTTGGTGACGTGGCCGACGAGAAAAATCGCCGTGCCGCTCTGCTTGGCGTAACGCACCAGCAGCGCGGCGCTTTCACGCACCTGGGAGACGCCGCCGGGGGCCGATTGCAGTTGTTCGGTGAAAATCGTCTGGATGGAGTCGATCACCATTACCTTGGGCTTTTCCTGGCGGGCGGTGGCGATGATGGTTTCGATGCAGGTTTCGGTCATCACCCGCAGCTTGTCCTGGGGCAGGCCCAGGCGCCGGGCGCGCATGGCCACTTGCTGCTGGGACTCTTCGCCGGTGACGTACAGGGCGGGCATTTTCGCCGCCAGGGCACATAGGGTTTGCAGGAGGATGGTGGATTTGCCGATGCCCGGATCGCCGCCGATCAACACCACCGAGCCGTCCACCAGGCCACCGCCCAGGACGCGGTCCAACTCGCCGGAGGCGGTGGAGAAACGCGGGATTTCCTCGACGCTGACTTCGGCCAGGGTCTTGATCTGGGCCTGTTGCCCGGTCCACCCGGTACGCCCGCTGGGGGGCGCGGCGCCGCCGCTTTCGACCATGGTTTCGGTCAGGGTATTCCAGGCCCCGCACTCGCCGCACTGGCCGGCCCACTTGGGGAAGGTGGCGCCGCACTCGGTGCAGCCGTACATGCGCTTTGCCTTGGCCATCTGAACTCCGGGGAAAAACCGCGATGATAGCTCAGGCGCAGCATGCTGCGGGCCGGGGAATTGACGCCCGCCCGCAGCGCCCGATGAATCAATCGCTGAGCTTGGCCGCCAAGGCCTTGACCCGCGCCAGGTCGCCGCCGGCCACTTGGGCCACGCCAGCGCCGTACTGCGGGTCGGCCTTATAAAGGAACGAGAGGATGATGTGCTTGCTTTCATCATCGGCCGCGGCCAGGGACGCACCGAAACTGGCGATCAGGTCCTTGCGCTCCTGTTTGCTGTAGGAGCGGTACAAATCCCCGGCCTGCTTGAAGTTCTGCTCGCGGCTGATCTGCGCCTGCTGGGTGGTGCCCGACAGCGCCAATTGGCTGGAGCGCGCCGCCGGGGTCTCGTCGCGGGGGGCCAGGCGGCTGGGCTGGTAGTTCACGCCGCCACGGCTTTGGCCGAAGTTCATCACGCCGTCCTGGTTGCCATTGTTGACCACCACTTTCGGGGCGTTGATCGGCAGTTGCAGGGCGTTGGCCCCAACGCGGTACATCTGCGTGTCGACGTAAGAGAACAGGCGCCCCTGCAGCAGGCGATCTTCCGACGCCTCGATACCCGGCACCAGGTTGGACGGCGCCATGGCCACTTGTTCGGTTTCCTGGAAGACATTGCCCGGGTTGCGGTTAAGCACCATTTGCCCGACTTTGCGTTGCGGTACGCCAGGCCAGATCTTGGTGGCATCCAACGGATCAAACTCAAACTTGTACAGGTCTTGCGGCTTTATGACTTGCACGTACAAGTCCCATTTGGGGAAGTTGCCTTTCTCGATATTGGCCACCAGATCTTTGGTCATGTGGCTGTATTCATTACTTTGTATTTTATTCACGTCGTCTGGCCTCAAATTTTTAACTCCCTGCACGCTTTTCCATTGAAATTTTACGTAGCTCACTTCGCCCTCCGCATTAATCAGTTTGTAGGCATGCACACTATTGCCATCCATCTCCCGGTAACTGGCCGGTGTTCCGGAGTTGGCATACAGCTCGGTCAGGGTGCGGGTGGCTTCGGGAACATGGGAGAAAAAATCAAACCGCTGGGCATCGTTATCCAAGTTAGTGCGCGGGTCGGGTTTAAAGGCATGGACCATGTCGGGAAACTTGATGGCGTCGCGAATAAAGAAGGTAGGCAAGTTGTTGCCTACCAGGTCCCAATTGCCATCGGCGGTGTAGAACTTGGTGGCGAAACCGCGAGGGTCGCGCAGGGTTTCCGGCGAATGATTACCGTGCACCACCGAAGAGAAGCGCACGAACACCGGCGTGCGTTGCCCGGCGGCGAACACCTGGGCCTTGCTCAGGTCACTGAGGCTGTCGGTGACGGTGAACACCCCGTGGGCGCCGGTGCCACGGGCATGCACCACGCGCTCAGGGATGCGCTCGCGGTCGAAGCGTTGCAGCTTCTGGATCAACTGCACGTCTTGCAGCAAGGTCGGGCCATGGGCGCCGGCGGTCTGCGAGTTCTGGTTATCACCCACCAACGCGCCGTTGTCGCGGGTCAGGTTGGCGGCTTGGGCACAGACCCCAAGCAGACTAAGGGTGAGCATCCCCAAAGCATGGCGATACGGGGGGAAGGCCCCGTAGCTCATCAGCTTTTTCATGTGGAACTCCTCTGTATTTATGGAGCGCAACCAGGTGCGCTCATCAGAGGCTAGTGAGCCAGCGGGGGTTTTCTAAATAGAAATTGCCAGGCCCGGCGATTGAAAAAAATGCCTGGAGGCCCCGGCTCACAAGGGCTACCCACGGGTGATTGACGGCACCTTGCAAACTTTCTGCAAATCGATGTGTCCGTTATATGGCGTTTTGTAAAAAGCGGTTTCATGCAGGAGTCGTTTTGCTGACTTACACTGCGCTCACCAATTCAATCTGTATCAAGGAATAACCTATGGGCGTGATAAGTGAGTTCAAGGCCTTCGCGGTCAAGGGCAATGTGGTGGACATGGCCGTGGGTATTATCATCGGCGCCGCCTTCGGCAAAATCGTTTCATCCTTTGTCGGCGATGTGGTGATGCCACCCATTGGCCTGCTGATCGGTGGCGTGGATTTCGCTGACCTGGCGATCACGCTCAAGGCAGCACAGGGCGATATCCCGGCGGTCGTGCTGGCCTATGGCAAGTTCATCCAGAGCGTGATCGATTTCGTCATCGTGGCGTTCGCCATCTTTATGGGCGTCAAGGCCATCAACCGCCTCAAGCGCGAAGAAGCCGTGGCACCGAGCCTGCCCCCGGTGCCGACCAAGGAAGAAGAGTTGCTGAGTGAAATCCGCGACTTGCTCAAGGCCCAGCAAAACCGGCCTTGAGCCCATCGGCTCAAGGCGACCTTGTGGGAGCAACTGCCTTACCCCTGCCATTCGCGACCGCCACTCAGTGCCGCCCTCGCGAGCAGGCTCGCTCCCACAGAGGAAAAATCAAAACCCCACCCACGCTTCAGTTCAATTGTGGGAGCGGGCCCGCCCGCTCCCGCACAAGCACAACGTGCCCTACCAATAGTTCTCCACCGCCACCTGCCCTGGCCGACGGCTCAGGCTCAGTTGCATGTCACGCTGCTTGAGCAGGTGGCGGGTGTCTTCGATCATTTGCGGGTTACCGCACAACATCACCCGCGAATGCTCCGGCGTCAGCGTCACACCCGCCGCGCGCTCCAGCTCGCCGTTGGCGATCAGGTCGGTGATGCGGCCATTGAGGGCGCCGGGGTGCTGTTCGCGGGTGACGATGGGGATGAACTGCAATTTGTGGCCGTACTCGGCCAGGTAGTCGCGCTGGGCCAGCCCCGCGATCAGTTCCTGATACGCCAGCTCCCGCGCCTCGCGCACGCTGTAGACGAGGATGATGCGCTCGAAGCGCTCCCAAGCCTCGAAGTCCTGCAACACCGACATAAACGGCGCGATCCCGGTGCCGGTCGCCAGCAGCCACAGGTCGCGGCCATCGGCGAAGCGGTCCAGGGTCAAGAAACCGAAGGCCTGGCGCTCTACCAGCAGGGTGTCGCCGGCCTGCAAGCGGCTCAGCTCGCTGGTGAACTCGCCGCCCGGCACTACGATGGAAAAGAACTCCAGGAACTCATCGTGGGGCGAGGACGCCATGGAGTAGGCGCGCCACACCGTCGTGCCATCGGCTTTGGTCACCCCCAGGCGCGCAAACTGCCCGGCGCGAAAGCGAAACCCCGCATCGCGGCTCGCACGCAGGGTAAACAGGTTGGCGGTCAGGGGCTGGACATCGAGCAGGGTTTGGCGGGTGAACTTCTCGGCACTGGCGGTCATGGGGCACTCCACTGGGCAGGAGCGCCTAGTGTCCCGCAAAGCCCGGTGCAAGAACACCGATAAACCGTAATGGTATAGGGCCACTTCCCAAGGCGAGCACGCCCTGGCGCCATAGATTGTTTCTACATGCCGCTATCGCGTTTTACCTAACTTAGCCAGCGCTGCAAAAACGATTAACCACACAAACCGATATAAAACCCAAACATGCCCCACTGAATGTCGAACAGCATGTAATCCAACTGTTGCACTGATGAATCAGTGCGAATGCACTAAGAATCAAACCGGACAGGCTGTAACAATTTCCAGACCGAAAAATTTCCTACAGCCAAATATCAGCTGTCCTACACTCGTTTCTGCCGTCTCTGATTCCATGGCGCGCATCACGGAGTATCCAAGCATGGAGAGTTACCAATGGTCATCTGGAAGGAAGCTCAACTACGCCGACTGACTCAAGGCAACGACATACAGACCACATTCGATATCGCCCTCAACCTGACCCAAGAGATGGGATTCGAATACTGTGCATTTGCGATAAGCCCCCATTCCCCCGAGCATCACCAACACAACCTGAGGATTAATAACTACCCCAACGAATGGAATAAAAAATACGAAACCAGCAACTATCAAAACAGCGATCCAATCGTCCGGCATTGCAGCCATTCCGTGTTGCCGATTGTCTGGACCGACCAGGCCTTCATCGACTCACCGCATTTGTGGCGCGAAGCCCAGAGCTTTGGCCTGTGCCATGGCTGGTCGCAATCGCTGCATGACTTCCGCGGTTTTTTCAGCATGCTCAGCCTGGCGCGCAGCCAACAACCCATCACCCCCGGTGAGCTCTATGAAAAGGCCGGCCAACTGATCTGGCTGTGCCATGCCCTGCACTCAGTCATTGCACAGAAGTTGGTGATGGAAGGTCGATTTCGCCCCGAGAGCAAACTTTCCCTACGGGAAGCCGAAGTGCTGAAGTGGGCCGCCGCCGGCAAAACCGCAGCGGATATCGCGACGATCCTGAGCCTTTCCGAGCGCACGGTGAATTTCCATATGTGCAGCGCCGTGAAAAAAATGGGGGCCAGCAACAAAATGTCGGCGGTGGTCAAGGCCGTCAAGGAAGGCATCTTCTGACCCATCGCCCAGACGCCCCACCCGCGCAGGCCTTGGCAACCGATAAACCAGTGAGTAATCCAAGTAAAAAAAACGTACCATTTGCCGCCCCTCTGAGTGATGCCGCGCCGCCCGCCGGCCGCGTCGAAGTGCACTCAGGCGGTCCCGCAGAGCCTGTATGGCCCGCTACCCGTTGATTACCCAGAGTCCCCGCGCCATGCCCCTGCTTGAAACGCCCTTCGCCCAACTCGACCTGATCCGCCAGCCCGAGCAACCCAACGAACCTCTACAAGCATTCGATGCGGCCGATGAGTACCTGCTCAATCACCTGGCCCAGCAACAGCCCGGCGCGGGCACTCGGGTGCTGGTGCTCAACGACAGTTTCGGCGCAATCGCGGCCAGCCTGGCCGGGCGGGTGCAGGTCAGCAGCAGCGGTGACTCGTTCCTCGCCGCACAGGCCCTGGAAAAAAACCTCGTGCGCAATGGCTTGGCCTTCGACGCCGTGCCCCAGGTGCCGGCCAGCGCCACGGTACAAGGCCCGTTCGACCGCGTGCTGGTGCGCGTGCCCAAGACCCTGGCCCTGCTGGAAGAACAACTGATCCGCCTGCAAGGCCAACTGGCCCCCGGCGCCGAGGTGATTGCCGGGGCAATGATTAAGCACCTGCCCCGCGCTGCCGGCGACCTGCTGGAGCGCTACATCGGCCCAGTGCAGGCCTCGCTGGCAGTGAAAAAGGCGCGCCTGCTGGTGGCCACCTACCAAGCCAAACCCGTGGCCGCCTCGCCCTACCCTAGCCGCTACCGCCTCGACGCACCGGCCATCGAATTGCTCAACCATGCCAACGTGTTCTGCCGCGAGGGCCTGGATATCGGCACCCGGGCTTTTTTGCCGCACCTGCCCCAAAACCTGGGCACCGCCCGCGTCGCCGACCTGGGCTGCGGCAACGGCGTGCTGGCCATCGCCAGCGCCCTGAACAACCCGCAGGCCCACTACACCCTGGTGGACGAGTCGTTCATGGCCGTGCAATCGGCCACCGAGAACTGGCACGCAGCCCTGGGCGAGCGCGACGTGAACATCCACCCCGGCGATGGGCTGGCTGGCCAGGCGCCCCAATCCCTGGACGTGGTGCTGTGCAACCCGCCCTTCCACCAGCAGCAAGTGGTGGGCGACTTCCTTGCCTGGCGTATGTTCCAACAGGCCCGCGAAGCCCTGGTGCCCGGCGGCGCCCTCTATATAGTCGGCAACCGCCACCTGGGCTATCACAGCAAACTGGCGCGCCTGTTCCGCGGCGTGGAGCAAGTGGCCGCCACGCCTAAGTTCGTCATCCTCAAGGCGCGGCGCTAAGCCCTCTGGCGATCAATACCCCTGTGTAAGCAGGCTTGTGTGGTAGCAACTGTCTTACTCCTAGCCTTCGTCGCCGCCACTGCGTGCGGCCATCGCGAGCAGGCTCGCTCCCACAAAGGAAAATGAAAATCCCACCCGCACCACCGTTCAACTGTGGGAGCGGGCTTGCCCGCGATGAGGTCGGTATGCCCGGCACATCTGTGCAAACCAGGCTCCCACAGGGCAGCCACACACGGTCAATCCAAGAGGTGGGCCGCGGTATCGACAGCCCCCTCCCCAGGCCCAAAAAAAACCCTCCAACGGAGGGTTATAAAACCGTGCCGCAAGGCAACGGGATGGGAAGTCGTGCCACTCAGTGGGTGGACAGGCCCGCCGCGTTCATGAACAGGCGCATCAGGCTGGCGACGATGAACAGGGCCAGCACACTGCCGGTCCAGATCAGGGCCAGCCAGCCCAGGCGCTGCAACAGCGGCTTGGGTTCTTCGTGTGCGAGTTTGTGGGCAACCGGTTTGTCAGCCATGGTTCCAGTCCTCTAGTGATAGCCGTCTTCGTGGGTGACCTTGCCGCGGAACACGTAGTAGCTCCAGAAGGTGTAGCCCAGGATGAACGGGATGATGAACAGCGTACCCACCAGCATGAAGCCCTGGCTTTGCGGCGGCGCGGCGGCGTCCCAGATGGAGATGGACGGCGGCACGATGTTGGGCCACAGGCTGATACCCAAGCCGCTGTAGCCGAGGAAGATCAACACCAGGGTCAGCAGGAACGGCGTGTAGTGGGCATTGCGGGCCACGGCGCGCACCAACCCGTACATCGTCACCAGCACCAGGATCGGCACCGGCAGGAACCAGAACAGGTTCGGCAGGCTGAACCAGCGCGAAGCGATTTCCGGATGGGCCAGGGGCGTCCAAATACTGACGACGCCAATCACCGCCAACACCACGAAAGCCAATGGCCGGGCCAGGTCGTGCATCTGCTCCTGCAACTTGCCTTCGGTTTTCATAATCAGCCAGGTGCAGCCGAGCAAGGCATAGGCCGCCACCAGGGCAAGGCCGCAGAACAGGGTGAACGGCGTGAACCAGTCCAGCGAGCCGCCGGCAAACTGGCGGTTGACCACCGGAATGCCATCGATGAACGCCCCCAGTGCCACGCCCTGGAAGAAGGTGGCGGTGATCGAACCACCAATGAACGCCTTGTCCCATAGGTGGCGCTTGTCGTCCTTGGCCTTGAAGCGGAACTCGAAGGCCACGCCACGGAAGATCAGCCCCACCAGCATCAGGATCAACGGCAGGTACAAGGCCTCCAACACCACCGAGTAGGCCAACGGAAAGGCCCCGAACAACGCCGCGCCGCCGAGTACCAGCCAGGTTTCGTTGCCGTCCCAGACCGGCGCCACGGTGTTCATCATCACGTCGCGGTCGCTCTTGCCCTTGATAAACGGAAAGAGGATGCCAATGCCCAGGTCGAAGCCGTCCATGACCACGTACATCATGATGCCGAAGATGATAATCACGGCCCAGATCAGCGCAAGATCAATACCCATGACTCAATTCCCCTTGTTCAAGCTGTCGGCGTCTTCGCCATCATCGGCGGCGGACAGTGGTCGGGCAGGTGTGCGTTGCTGGCCGGGGCCACCATGGGCCGGCTCGGCGCCTTCATCGATGAGCGGGCCTTTGCGCACCAGGCGCATCATGTAGCCCAGGCCTGCACCGAACAGCGCGAAATACACCACCACAAACAGCACCAGGGTGATGCTCATCTGCATCACGCTATGGCCGGACGACGCATCAGCGGTGCGCATCACCCCGTAAATGACCCACGGCTGGCGGCCGATTTCGGTGGTGAACCACCCGGCCAGAATCGCGATCAACCCGGACGGGCCCATCCACAACGTCAGGTACAAGAACGGCCGCGAAGAATAGAGGCGGTCACGCTTGCGCAGCCACAGGCTCCACAACCCGGTGAAAATCATCAGCATGCCCAGGCCGACCATGATGCGAAACGACCAGAACACAATGGTCGAGTTCGCCCGGTCCTCGGGCGGGAAGTCCTTGAGCGCCGGCACCTGTTTGTCCAGCGAGTGGGTCAGGATCAGGCTGCCCAGGTAGGGGATTTTCACCGCGTACTTGGTTTCTTCGGCCTTCATGTCTGGCCAGCCGAACAGGATCAGCGGCGTCGGCTCGTCGCCGTGGTTTTCCCAGTGGCCCTCGATGGCGGCGATTTTCGCCGGTTGGTGCTTGAGGGTGTTGAGGCCGTGAAAGTCGCCGATCACCGCTTGGATGGGCGCCACCAGCAGGGCCATCCACATGGCCATCGACAGCATGGTGCGGATCGCCGGGGTGTCGCGCCCGCGCAGCAAATGCCAGGCCGCCGAGGAGCCGACGAAGAACGCGGTGGCGACGAACGCCGCCGTGGCCATGTGCATCAGGCGATAGGGGAAGGACGGGTTGAAAATCACCGCCAGCCAATCCACCGGGATCACTTGGCCGTTGACGATTTCGTAGCCCTGGGGCGTCTGCATCCAGCTGTTGGAGGCCAGAATCCAGAAGGTGGAAATCAGCGTGCCGATGGCAACCATGACCGTGGCAAAAAAGTGCAGCTTGCGCCCCACCTTGTTCCAGCCAAACAGCATCACCCCCAGGAAACCCGCCTCCAGGAAGAACGCCGTGAGCACTTCATAGGTCAACAGCGGCCCGGTGATGGAGCCGGCAAAATCCGAGAAACGGCTCCAGTTGGTGCCGAACTGGTAGGCCATGACCAACCCGGACACCACACCCATGCCGAAGTTGACGGCAAAGATCTTCGACCAGAAATGGTAGAGGTCGCGGTAGGTGTTGTTGCCGGTCTTGAGCCACAACCCTTCGAGCACCGCCAGGTAACTCGCCAGGCCAATGGTGATGGCCGGGAACAGGATGTGGAACGAGATGGTGAACGCGAATTGGATTCGGGCGAGATCAAGCGCCTCCAAACCGAACATAAGCTTTCCTCTGTCAGGTAATACCGGCTACTGGCCAGGGGCCTGCAACCACTGCCCCCACGGTTATGGAGTGCGGCGAATTCGGATTCGTTCTATTAAAAGCATCGCAACGCAGGGATTCCGGCTCGCGGGCCGCCAGACCCATTTCGCAATGAAATTGATCTGGATCAATTAACGTGGAAAGAGTAGTCCCATTTGCGCCCGCCACTGGCGTGGTCTTTTGTCGCGTGACAGGTTGTCTCAGTGCCGGGCCGGCGCTGGAGTGAGGCGCCCCACTCAATACCCGCAGTACTGCAAACGCATGCGGGCCAGGCGTTTGTCGGGAAAGTCGTCGCCCCAGGGCAGGCCTTGGTCGTAGCGGCTTTTGGCTTGGGCGCAAGCCACGCGCAGTTTGGCGTTGGCCTGGGCCAGGGCCGGGGGGGCGAGGCGGTTGAGGGTGAGGCTGTGGAACCAGGGTTGGAGCATGTCCCGGTCCAGGTTCAACCCCGGTTTACCTTCGGCCACGCGCTGGCCGGCGCGCACGAGGAAGGGTTGTTTGAGGCCGCTTTGGTTTTCCCAGCACCAGTAGCGCAGTTCTTCCTCGCGAACGCCGCCGGGGCTGTGCCACTGGTCGAAGAACCGCAGGCAGTGCAGCCCTTCTACCGTGCGCCACTCGATGGCCTCGGGCCGGGCCTTGCTGGGGGTCAGGTCCATGGCCGCCAACTTGGCCTGCAAGAACGCCTCGGGCGGGTACAGCGCCGCCGGTTCCTGGCCGTCCATCAGGCTTTCCACCACCAAAAACAGCGAGGCCGCGAGCACGTCCGCGCTGCCCTCGGAAAAACTGGCCGCCGTGCTCACCGACAGCACATCCCGGCGCTTGTCGTAGTTGAAGCCGCTTTTGAGCGTGCCGCAGGCCGTGTGGCGCAAGGGCCCGGGCAATTCGTAGGCCAGGCGCGGGCTGAGGGTAACCCGTTGCTCGCCCACCTCACAGAGCATGCGGCTCAGGTGGCGGTCGTTCTCGCGCACCAGCGGCGGTTGCCCGCAGCCCCACAGGGCCACGGGCAGCAACGTCAGCGCCCAAAGGCGTTGCCTCAAAGGGCGGCGCCGGAGTTGCCGTTGCGGTCGATAAAGGTCGGCACGATGTAGGTTTTCTTGGTGGTGCCGTCCTTGTTGGTGGTGGTGCTGTTCTTGAAGTCCTGCTGCAACTGGCTGGCGCCGTTCTGGCACATCGAGCGCACCTGGCACAGGTAGTTGGAGTGCGGGCTGTCCTTGCCCAGCAGGCTGGAGGTGGTGACCAATGCGCCGAGGAAGCGGCTGATCGGGTCGTTGGAGTTGAGGGCGTTACCACCCAGCAGGTCGGACACGGTGTCGGTCATCGGCAGCATGCCGAAGAACACCTTGGAATCCGGCCGGTTGACCTGGAACACCGCGTTGTTGTCGTTGATGTTGAAGCCCGCTTGCTCGGCCGCGTCGTAGAAGCTGTTGGCGTACACCGGCGCGCCGGAGAGCTGGATGGCCCCGGCGCTGTTGCCGAAGTCCAGGCCACTGATGCCACGGTAGGTCAGCAGCGCTCCCTGGCTGTGGCCCACCAGGTCGAGCTTGAAGCCCTGGTCGATACCGGCCTGGTAGAACTCGTGCAATTGCTGGGCGTTGCCCGAGCGCTTGACGCCGCCCAGGGTCACGTCCCATGCCGACTCCAGCAGGTCGCCGAGCATGCCGTGTTCCGGGTTGTAGGCCTGGGTGAACTGGTCGTGGCCGGTCTGCATGCCGCCGTTGACCAGCGCCGCCTCAAAGGCGTTCTGGATGCCGTTGGTGGCGATAGGCCCCGAGCCTTCGGGGCGCAGGATCATGTCGTAGGTGGTCTTGTTCATGTCCAGCATCGGCTTGCCGTCGGCGTCGACCTTGACCTGGCCCTTGTCGTCCATTTGGTAGAACAACTGGGTGCGGTAGAAGCTCATGTCGCCGCTGAGCAACACCGGCAACTGGGTCACCACGCCGCCATGGCTGACCACACCGGGCATCAGCCCGAGGGTGGCGTAGGAGGTTTTGTCCATGGCCCCTTGCATCACGCCGGGGATCCACGCCAAGGGTGCGATAGCCGGGTTTTCTTCCAGGGCTTGCTCGGCAGCCTTGGTCAGGTCGCCGTAGTGTTTGAACAGGTCCGAGCTGTTCTTGCCGTAGTCCTGCAGGCCCTGCTTCCACTTGCCCAGGGTGGCCTTGGGGTTGGCCACGGCCTGCAGGGACGATTCGCTGACGTACAGTTCGGTGCGTTTTTCCTTGTCGCGGGTGATTTCGTAGGCCTTGGTCACGTCGCGGTTCAGGCCCACGGTGGAGTCCTGGCCGGTCTTGGCGTCGTTGCGCACGATGAGGTTGCCGGCGCCGACGGTGGCGCGCACATCTTGCTCGCGGTCTTTGCGGTAGTTGTAGCCGCTGACGCTCCAGCCGTTGAAGCCTTCCTTCGGCGCACCGCTGAGGGTCTTGTCGTTGGTGAAGGCCACTTGCTTGCCGGTGGTCGCCTGGGCGCCACCCTCGCCGCCGCCCGCGCCCCAGCCAAAGGCGCCGCCGACATTGACGTAGTAGCTGTGCTCTTTGTCGCTGCCGTTGATGTCGCGCACGCCCAGGGTGTTGGTGTCGAGCTTGAGCTTGCCGTTGTCGGCCGCGATCAGCGCGCCGTCGAGTTGGGTGTGGTTTTCGGTGCGGATGTCCACGCCGTTCTTGCCGGTGATGCTGGTTTGCTGCTCGACCCAGTTGGTCTTGCCGGTGGTCTTGCCCGCGCCCACCGAACCGCTGACCCCGCCGCCACCGGCCAGGCCGATGCTGACGGTGACGCTGACGTCCAGTTGCTTGCCGCTGACTTTGCCGGTGTCGGGCACCGAGGACACCAGCAGGTCGCCGCCGACCCGGCCGAGCACTTCGTTGCCGCGCAGGTTGGCGCCAGCAATGGTGGTGTCCTTGCCGCTGGTAAAGCGCAACTGGTCACCGGCGTAGAGGTAGGCGGTCTGCTGTTTCTCGGTTTCGCGTTCCAGTTTGCCCTTGCCCATGTCGACGCTGGCGTAGACGGCGACGAAATCCTTGCCGCCCAGGGCCAGGCCCACTTCACCACCGCCGCTGCGGCGGGTCGATTCGCTGCTCGAATCGTTCTGCGCGGCGCGGATGGTCAGGTCTTTGCCGGCGCGCAGGTCGATGTCGCGCCCGGCGATGACTTGGGTGCCGACCAGGGTCAGGTCGTCCAGCGCTTCAAGGTTGGTGTCGCGCCCCGAGAGCAGCACGGTGGGGTTGGAGGTGCCTTGGCTGCTTTCTTCGCTGGCCACGCCGTTGCTGCCGCCGATACCCGCGCGGGCACTGCCGCCGCCGCTTTGGCCGTTGATGCCGCCCTGGCTGCGGGTGGTCTGGCTTTCTTCGTTGACGGTGCCACGGGCCACGTCGAGGGTGACGTTTTTGCCCACCAGGGTGATGTCGCGCCCGGCCTCGAACTGGCTGCCGCGCACGCTCAGGTCGTTGCCGGCGACGGCGTTGATGTCACGCCCGGCGCCCAATGTCGACGGCACGTTGTCGCGGATTTCCTGGCGCGAGCGGGTGCCCTGGCTGGCCGAGCCAAAGTGCGTGGCGCTGGTGGGGCCGGAGGTGAACTGGTTGATGGCGTCCACGGTGCTCAGCACGCTGGAGGCCTTGCTGACGTTGTCCTCGCCTTTGCCGGTGCCTTTGATGGCGTCCATGGTGTTGCCGTAGTTGTGGCTGACGTTGACGGTCAGGCCATTGCGGTCGCGGGTTTTGCTGCGTTCCTGGATGAAGGTTTCGTCGGCCGAATCCACATGGATATCGCGGGCGGCGTGCAGGTTGATATCGCGCCCGGCATCCACGTTGGCACCTTCCAGGGTGACGTCGCGGCCGCCGCGCACATTGACGTCCTGGCCGGCCAGCAGTTGGCTCGGCGCGACCGTTTGTTGGGCGTCGCGGGATTTCTCTTTGAGCGCTTCACGCCCGGCAAACGCGGTGAAGCCGTTGCGGTCGCTTTCCAGGGACAGCCCGGTCTGTTTCTTGGAACTCCAGTGGCTCTGGTCCTGGCTGTTGCTGCCGGCCAGCACGTTGACGTCGCGCCCGCCATTGACCTGCAAGTCGCGCCCGGCCTGGGCCGTGCTGCCGATCATGTTCACATCGCGGGCACTTTGCAGGGTGGTGTCGCGCCCCCCGCTGACCTGGCTGCCAACGCTTTGGCTTTGCAGGTTTTCCTGGCCGGATTTCTTCGCCGAGGCGATGGAGATGAAGTTGCCGGAGGTGCTGAAACCCACTTTGCTTTTGTATTTTTCGCTGTGGCTAGTGGACTCGTTGGCCGCGTCCATCAGGTTGATGTCGCCGTTCTTGTCGATCATCCCGGCGCGCAGTTCGGCGTCACGCTTGGCGCTCACACGGCTGGCAGACAGGTTGACGTTACCGCCGGCCACCAGCACCGCATCGTTGCCAGCGCTCAGCTCGCTACCCACCTGGGTAACGCTGCTGGCGCTTGAGCTGTTGCCGCTTTTGCTCAGGCCGAAACTGCCCTTTTTCTTCATGCTGTAGCTGCTGTCGGCCTGTTCTTGCGCCGACACCAGGCTGACGTCGCGCACGCCGCCCACCAGCAAGTCATTGCCAGCCTTGAGCTGGCTGCCGGCGACGGTGACATCGCGCCCGCCGTTGAGGCTGATGCGCCCTTCCTTGTCTTGCGTGACGTTGACCGTCAGGTCATGCCCGGCCTCGATCTGCGAAGCGACGTTGGTGGTGGACGAGTCGGCGCTCTGGGTGGTTTTGCTCTTGCCCCAGGAGCCTTTTTTCTTCTGGTAGAAGGTCGAGCTTTGTTCGTCCTGGCCCGAGACGATGGCGATGTCGTTGCCGGCGTTGAGGGCCATGTCGTGGCCCGCCTTCACCTGGCTGGCGACGATGGCCATGTCGCGCCCGGCGTTGACCGCCAGGTCGCCCCCGGTGGTGACGCTGGAACCGAGGGTTTTCACCGTGTCGTTGGTAATCAGGCCACGGCGGATGGCGCTCTGGGTGAAGGTGTGGTCTTGCACCGCCAACAGCTCCACGTCGCGCCCGGCATTGAGGCTGGCGTTGCCGTCGCTGTGCAGTTGGGCGCTATTGCTCAGGTCGCGCCCGGCGCTGACGTTGAGTTGCTCGCGGGCGCTGATAAGGCCGCCCTGGTCCAAGTTAGTGCGCGAGCCGGAACCGTACAGCACTTGCATGGCCGCACGTTCGTTGACCACATCGCCCTTGACCGTGGCGACGTCAACGCGGTTGCCGCGCACTTCACCGCCCAAGGCGTTGCGGATGCTGTCCTGGGCCAGCAGGCTGACGCGCTCGCCGGCCTGGGCCAAACCGCCCTGGTAGAGGTTGCGCCCCGCTTGCGCGGTGAGGTCGTTGCTGGCACGCAGGGTGCCGACGTTGGTCAGGTCGTTGCCGGCCATCAGGTTGATGTCGCGGGCCTGGATCAGGCTGCCACCGCGCAGGTTGCGCGATTCGGCCTGGGCCAGGTAGAGCACCGGCACCAACACGTTCTGGCCCTGCACCTGGCGGTTTTCCATCCACACGATGTCGTGGGTCAGCGCCGCGACCTGCTGGGCACTCAGGGCCACGCCCAGGCTCAGTTGCAGTGGGTCCTTGGAGGCGATGGCGTTGTCCATCAGGTATTGGTACTGCTCCAAATCGCTGGTCAGGCCGGCCGCGAGGAAGCGTTGCCCGGTTTGTGCCAGCACCGCTTCGCGGATCAGGCGGGTTTCGTAGAGGCCATCGCCGAGGCGGCGCCAGGCGCGGTCGTCGTTGTAGCCCATCAAGCCGAACAGGTAGTCGGAGCTGATGAACTTGGACAGGTTGGTCAGGCTCGGGTTGGTTTCGATCAGGTAGCGGCTGGCCGGGTCCTGGTTGCGTACGAAGAGGCCGTATTCGCCTTGGGGCAGGCGATAGTTGGCCAGGGCGGTGGGGTCTACAGCGACAAAGGGTACGCCGGCAAAGTCCACGGGCACGAAGCTGACCACGGTGCTGCCGTCGGCATTGACCCGCTCGACGCGGCGTACATCCGCCGCCACTTGGTTGGCGCCGCCGCTGCCCAGGGCATTGACGGTGAGGGTCTGGCCGCCCACCAGGCCGACGGTGTCGGTCAGGGCCTGGCCGGTGAGTTGGGCGAAGGCCTGGGTGCTGAGGGTGCCGTTTTCCAGGTTGCCGCTCACATCCAGGTTAAGCACGCGGCCCGATTGCAGGGTGGAGGTGTAGGCGGTTTGCGTACCCGGGTGCACCACGCTGCTCTGGCCGATCTGCGGGTACTGGGTTACGGCAACCGGCAGCGCTTCCTGCTGGTCGGGGGCGCTGGCGGCGTTGCGGCTGTTCCACAGGTGGGTCTGGGATTCGGCCCAGCGGAAGTCGCCCTGTTTCACGCCATGAAGGAAGTAGGTGGTGCTTTCCACACGCTGGTCGAGGGTGGCGCCACGGTTGTAGAAATTCGCCGCTTTGACGAAGGCATCGCGGTTGGCGGCCAGCAGGCTTTGTTTGTTTTCCACGGTACCGGCGGTGATGAACAGGTCACGCCCGGCGATCAGGCGCGCGCCCGCCGAGTCCTTGATGACTTTGCCCTGGTAGGTGCTGTTGACGATGAAAGTCGCGGTGTGGTGCTTGCCGGAGCAGTCGGTGCAGTTGATGTCGATGCGCCGGCTGACCAGGGATTCGCCCATCTCGAACACGTCTTTGCGGTTTTCCAGGCTGGCGACGTTGAGGGTCATGTCGCCTTCGCTTTCGATGTTCGCCGAACGGTTGCTCAGGCTTTGCGCCTGGCCGCCGTCGAGGCCGGCGAAGCTCAGGTTGCCCTTGCTGTAGATGTCGCCGTAGAAGTTGCTCAGGCTGGCGCCGCGCAGGTTCATGTCGGCGCCGCTGTAGATCAGGGTGTCGGCGCCGGTGCTGATGCCGTTGCCGGCGAAGATGTCCAGTTGGCCCATGGCGCCGAGGGTGCCGCGGTTGTTGACCTGGGTGGCGTGCACCAGCAGGTTCTGCCCGGCGACCAGACGCCCGAGGTTGTCCAGGCTGCCGCGCAGGTTGAGGGTGGTGGCGCCGGTGCTGGCGATGCGCCCGCCGTTCTGCACCAGGTTGCCCGCCGCGATGCTCACGGCTTTGGCCGCCGAAATCAGGCCGCTGTTGTTCAGGTCGCCGCCCAGGGCCAGGTTCAGGTCGCCGTCGCTGAGCACTTCGCCGCCGTTGTTCAGGGTGGTGGCGCCCAGGGTCAGGTTGCTGGCGCTGGCGATGCGATCGCCGGCCAGCAGGTTGAGGTTGCCGCCCACGGCCACGTCCAGCGCGCCGTTGACTTGCAGTTGCCCGGCGCCGTCGATGGCGCCGATGTCGAAATCACCGCTGCCCAGGCCCGTGAGGCGGCCCCCGGTGCCGGCGAGGCTGGCCAGTTCGGCCTTGAGCAGGCCGCTGCCGGCGTGCTCGACACTGCCGGCGACGTTGTTCATGGCCCCGGCCTTGAGGGTCAGGCCCTGGCTGATAACGCCGATGGAGCCGCCCTGGTTGTTCAGGGTATCGGTGAGCAGGATCTGGCTCAGGTCGCCGCCCAAAGCGCGCATGCGCCCGCCGCTGTTGTCCAGGCGGGTGCCGGTGAGCAGCAGGTTGCCGGCCGATTCGATCAAGCCGTTCTGGTTGTAGGTGGTGAGGGCGTTGAGGTTCAGGCTGTTGGCGCTGACTTCGCCGCCGGCGCGGTTGTCCAGCAGTTGCCCGCTGACGCTGAGCAGGCCTTTGGCGTAAAGGCGCCCGGCCTGGTTGGTGAGCGTATCGACCACCAGTTTCAAGGCCCCGGCCTGGGCGTTGAGCAACCCGGCCTTGCCCGCGAGGGCACTGTTGTCCAGCGAGGCGGCGAGCACCTCGACGCTGTCGCCCTGCACCGCGCCGCCCCGGTTGTCGAGGCTGCCCTGGCTGAGCACCAACGCGGCCGCGCCGCCCTGCGCCAGCACCAGGCCTTCGCGGTTATCCACAGCGCTGGCGGTGAGGTTCAAGCCATCGATGCCCGAGAGCAGTTGGCCTTTGCGGTTATCCACAACCGTGCCCTGCACTTGCAGGCGTTTGCCGGCGAGGGTGCCGCCCTGGTTGTCCAGCGAGGTGACTTGGCTGACGCGCAAGGCGTGGTCGCCGGCGTCGATGAGGCCCAGGGCGTTGTTGAGCACCCCGGCCACCGCCAGTTCAATCGCGCCGCCCGTGGCGATCAGCGAGCCTTGGGCGCTGTTGTCCAGGCTGGCGACGTTCAGGCCCAGGCTGTTGCCCAGCAGCACGCCGCCATGGTTGTCGATGGCGCCGTTGTTGACTTGCAAATGGCCGTCGCTTTGCACCCGGCCCAGGTTGTTGAGTAACTGCCCGGTGTTGACCAGGGCGCCGCCCGCGCCGGCCAGCAGTTGGCCGTTGGCGCTGTTGTCGATGCGCCCGGCGCCGAGGCTCAGTTGATCGCCCACCACGCGCCCGCCGCGGTTATCCAGCAGGCCGCCGTGGGTCAGCAGCAGTTGCTTGCCCACCACCACGCCTTGCTGGTTGTTCAGGCCGGCGCTGCGCAGGTCCACGTCGCCGGCCTTGGCTTGCAGGTGGCCGCTGGCGTTGTTCAGGTCGTTTTGCACCACCAGCGTCAGGGTGCCGGTTTCGGCACTGAGCACACCCTCGGCGTTCTGGCTGAGGCTGTCGAGGTGGGCGGTGAGGGTGCCGGCGTTGATGTTGCCTTGCAGGTTGTTCAGGTCGCGCGCGGTGAGGCTGGCGCTGGTGGTGCCTTGCAGCACGCCTTGGCGGTTGTCCAGGTCTTGGGCCTTGAGCACCAATTGCTCGGCGCCGATCTTGCCGCCCTGGTTGTTCAGCGCGCCTTGGCTGGTGACGGTCAGTTGTCGGCCAACCAGGGTGCCGCCATTGTTGGCGATGCTGGCCGCGTCCAGGGTCAGGTTTTCACTGGCCTGGATGCGCCCGGCCTGGTTGTTCAGGTCGTGGGCGAGGGTCAGCGTCAGGCTGCCTTTCTCCGCGCTGAGCAGGCCGTTCTGGAGGTTGTCCAGGCGTTGCGCGGTGAGTTTCAACTGGTCGGCCACCACTTTGCCGCCGACGTTAAGCAGCTCCCCGGTGTTGGCGTCCACCAGGCTCTGGGCTTGCAGCACGCCGCCATTGTTGTTGAGTTGGCCGCTGACCTTGAGGCTGTTCTGGCCGACGCTGGAGGCGATCAAACCGCCCTGGTTGTCGAGGCGCTGGGCGGTGATGTGCAGTTGGTCGGCAATCACCGAGCCGCGTTGGTTGTTCAGTTGCTTGGCGTTGAGCTCCAGGTCCGCCCCGGCCAGTTCCAGGCGCCCACCGCTGTTGTCCAGGCTGTCGAGGTTGAGGGTGGTGGCCTGGCCGTCGGCGAAGCGGATCAAGCCGCCCAGGTTGACGATGGCCGGGGTCAGCAGGAGCAGGGTCGAGGTGCCGAGCACCCGGGCGTCCGCGCCCTGGTTGACCAGGCGTGCCGTGGTCAGGCCCACGTTGACGCCCTGGACGATGCCGTTCTGGTTGTCCAGCAGCTCGCTGGCCTGCACTTGCAGGGTGCGGTTGGCGATCAGTTGGCCGCTGTTGGCCACGTGCTTGGCGTCGAGGGTGACGTCGCCCAGCAGGTTGCGGCTGTTGTCCGCATTCACGCCGGCTTCGACGATGCCTTTGTTGGTGACTTGGCCGGTGCTGGCCACGCTGATCTTGTCGCGGGCGGCGAGGCTTTTGTTCACCGTCACATCACCGCGGCTGGTGATGCGCACTTCGCTGCCGGCGTAGACCTTGCCCTGCATGTCCAGCCCTTGGGCGTTGACGGCAATGGCCTGGTTGGCGCTGGCGCCGGCCATGCTGACCTTGCCGCTGGCGTCGATCTGGATGTCGCCGGTGCTGGCGGCCATGTCCCCGGCCAGGCGCACGCCCACGCCTTTTTCCGTGCCCACCAGGCGAATCGCCCCGGCGTACATGCCGCCCAGGGCGGAGCTGTCGATGGCCAGTTCCGGCTTGGCGCTGGCGTCGTCGGCGCGGGCGCTGGTGCTCAGGTCGTCGGCCTTGACGTCGTTGCGCCCGGTGACCACGTTGAGGTTCTTGGCGTAGATATTGGCGTTGAGCTTGGCGCTGCGGGTAATCAGGTCGAACTGGTCGAGGTCGCTGGCGTCCAGGCCGGCGCCTTCGATGCTGATGTCGCCGCCGTCCACTTCAAAGCGGTCCAGGCGTTGCCCTTCGATCACCGGTTTACCGGTGGTCAGGGTGGCGCGCGGGGTGTTGATAAAGCCGCAACCGCTGCACGTGATGCCGTGGGGGTTGGCGACAATGACGCGGGCCGCCTGCCCGGCCACTTCGGTGTAGCCGCCCAATTGGCTGCGCCCGCCGCCGGTGACTTCGTTGAGGATGACTTTGGCGGCCTGGCCCTTGAGGTTGCCGTTGCCCAGGATGATTCCGCCCAGTTGGGTGTTCTGCAACTTGCCGGTGGCGTTGTTGAGGATCACGCCGTTGGCGCCGACGTTGTAGTCGGTGAACTTGTTGTGGGACAAGCCGCTGCCGTTGGCGCCGTTGATGTTGATGACCGGCACGCCGTTGCCCGCCTGGCCAATGCTGGTATTGCCGCCCGCTGCCGCGTCCACGGTGAGGCCGGCGGCCACGACCACTAACGGGTTGAGGAACACAACCGAGGCCAGGGTCAGGGCAATGCATTGAGACAGCGGGTTGCGGACTTCCATGTGCGGGTCTTCCTTTCAGGTGTCAGAAAAACAGGTCGACCCGGAAATACACCGGACGCTCACGTTTTTCGATAATGCCGGGCCGTTCCAGCGAGCGGGCGAAGCTCACGGAAGTGGCCAGGTACTTGCCCCGGGCGTTGAACTCCAGGGCGTTGCCGCTCATGCGGCCATGTACTTCGCGCGCCTCGGGGGACAGGTTGCGCCCCTCGATCACACCAACGTCGTAGGCAAACGCCACGCCGTATTCGTTGACCAGCGGCAGCAGCGGCTGCCAGGTCACGGCCCGGCGCCAGCGCAACTGGTTGCGCCAGTAGCCGCCGCTGTCGCCCGACAGGGTCTGGTCCTGGAAGCCGCGCACCGAGCTGACCCCGCCCAGGCTGATGCGCTGGGCACTGAACAGTTCATCTTCACTGCGCTGGCCGGTGGCCAGGCTGTCGAAGCTGAAGTTCTCGCCCCATAGCTGGAACGGCTGCAAGTAGCTCAGGGTCAGGCTGTATTTGTTGTAGCGCGACTGTGGTTCGTGGTGGCTGCTGTCGCGCTGGGCGTCCAGCGCACCGATGCCCTGCTGCCAACCGGCATCGAGGTTGACGAACGCGGTACCGATACGCCGGCCGTGGTTGAAGCTGAGCTGGGTTTCGGTGATGCGCGTGCTGGAGATGCCGATCAAGTCATCTTCAAAGTAATTGCGCGTGCGCAGGTTGCTCAGGCCCAAGGTCATGGCGGTTTTGCTGACGTCATCGCGGTGCAGCACCCGTTCGGCGCGCAGGGCGTGGTTCTTGCTGGTGCCGTCGAAGCCGAAATCCATGCCCTGCAGTTCGCTGCGGGTGCGGTAGTAGCTCTGGCTGTAGGCGTAATTGAAGGTCCACCAGCCGTAGGGAACGCTGTAGTAGAGGCTCTGGTTATCGGAATGGCGCCAGTGGTCGCTGACCGCGTCCTGCCCGGCGCGCAGGCTCAATTGGTCGGCCAGGCCCAGGGGGCTGTCCCAGTCCAGCCCCACGCCCATCTGCTGCTGGCCGGTGCTGCGGTCGCCGTCGTTGTGGCGCGTGGCCGAGGCATGCCAGGGCTTGCTGCGCTCACCCTTGAGGCCAATGCGGCTGCCACCGACCTGCTCGCCCGGGGCCAGCTCTAGCTGCGCCTGGCGCGAGGGCAAGCGGCTGAGCTGGTCCACCAGTTGTTCCAGTTCACGCAGGTTGAGCAGTTCGCCGGTCTTGCCGGGGAAGGTCATGGCCAACTCGCGGGGGCTGGCCAGGGCGGAACTGTCGAGGCCTTCGAGGCGCCCTTCGACTACCACTATTTTCAGCACACCACCGGCCAGGTCTTGCTGCGGCAGGTAGGCGCGGGTGGTGACAAAACCCCGTTCCAGGTAGTGGTGGGTCACGGCTTTGAGCAAGGCGTTGATCTGCCCCACCGACAGGCATTGGTCCTGGTAGGGCTTGAGCAGTTGCGCACGGGCGTTGGCGTCGAGGTGCTGGGCACCGTCCAGCTCGATGGCATTGATCTGGAAGCAGCGCTCGTCGTCGGTTTTTTCCGGCACGGGGGTGGGCAAAGTCTTGCCGGGCAACTGCTGGAGCTCGTCGAGGCGCTTTTGTTGCTCTTGCAGCAATTGCTGCTGGCGGTCGCGAATCAGGTCGCGGTCACCGGGCGTCTGGAACGGAGCGGCCTGGGCCAGGGAGGTAAACACCGCACAACAAGCCAATACGTGCGTAATGCCAAAACGTGACATGCCTTCATTCCCTTGAATGGCTAACTGCGGCGAATGCCGGCGTGAGTATCGGGGCAATGCAAATGCAAATCGCCCGACTGAATCGGCGGGCATCTTAAGTGGTAAAGATTCCTACATTTACAAATGGTTGCAAAAAGGTGACGAACGGCAGTTGCCAATACGAGTGCCATCATGGCGTGCCATTACTGAGCGCCAGAGAGGGAGGAGGAAGTGGCCATACGGAGGGAAAACAGCGCCCCTGTGGGAGTGGGCTTGCCCGGCCCACTCCCACAGAAAACACAGGGTTCATGCAGGCCGGGGCAAGGCTGCCCTTAGGGTTATTTTTTCTTCAGGCACTCGCTCATGAAGGCTTTGCGCGCATCGCCCTTGAGGGCCTGGGTGGTGGCGGTGGCATTGCAGGTTTTCATCCGTTCCTGAGGTGTGGCGGCCGCGGCGGGGGCGGCTTTGAGGCAGGTGCTCATGAAGGCTTTGCGCTCGTCGCCCTTGAGGGTCTTGGCGCTGGCCTCGGCGTTGCACGTGGTCATTTTGTTTTGCTGCGCGGTGGCGGCAAACCCCTGGGAGCACAGCAGCAAACCCATCATCAACAAAGGGACATGCAGCATCTTCATGGCGTTTTCTCCTGGTCGCCGCAGCAAGGAGCGCGGCCTCCCTGGCAGTGTAGACAAACGCCGTTACACCTTCACCGGCTCTGCAACCGGTACTGCTGGGGCGTGCACCCGGCCTGGCGCTGGAACATCGCGATAAACGCCGAAGCGCTGCTGTAGCCCATGTCGAACGCCACTTCCTGGATGCTGCGGGCACTGTCCAGCGCCTCCAGGGCCGCCAGAAACCGTGCCCGCAAGCGCCACTCGCCAAAGCTCATGCCCAACTCGCGCACGCACTGGCGCGCCAGGGTGCGTTCGCTGACGTGCACCCCGGCGGCCCACTCGGCCAGCGGCCGGTTGTCCGCCGGGTCCGCGAGCAAGGCGCGCAGCACCTGGCTTAGCAGCGGGCCGCTGGCGTAGGGCAGGTAAGCGGTGTGCACCGGGGCTTGCTGCAATTGGTCCACCAGCACCTGGGCCAAACGCACGTCGGCGGGGCGTTCGGGGATTTGCACGTCGCGGGCGGCGAAGTCTTTGAGGATCGCCTTGAGGATGTCGCTGATGGCCAGGGTGCAGGCCTGCGCCGGCAGGTCCTGGCACAGCGCCGGGGCCAGGCATACGGCGCGGTAGGCAATGGGCTGGCTGCTGTGGAAGCTGTGTTCGGTGTGCGGCGGCACCCACAAGGCGTAGTGCGGCGGCGACATGAAGCGCTGGCCGCCGATCTGCATGTGCATCACGCCGTGGGCCGAATATTCCAGGGTGCCCCAGGGGTGGCGGTGCGCCAGGGCATGGCTGTGGGCAGCGAAGTCGGCGTAGCGAAAGTACACCGGCGACGGCAGGCCACGCAGGTGGAGTACATCAATGGGCTTTTTACGCATGCTGTCCGGTTCCAGGGGCGGGTTGTCCGGTTGCGAGTATAGGCGCGCAACCGGACAGGCGGATAATCGCCCCTCATCACGCTTATGGTTGACCCGATGCAATACGCTTTTCCGTTATTGGCAATTTTTATCTGGGCCGGGAACACGGTCATCAACAAACTCGCCGTGGGGGCGATTTTTCCCGCCGAGATCGGTTTCTACCGCTGGTTGCTCGCCGCCCTGCTGTTCACGCCGTTCATGCTCAAGCAGGTTTTCGCCCATTGGCCGACGATCCGCCCCAACTTGGCCAAAATCGCCGTACTGGGCGTGCTGGGCATGGCGGTGTACCAGAGCCTGGCGTACTTCGCCGCGGCCCTGACCACGGCCACCAACATGGGCATCATTTTGTCGCTGATGCCGCTGATGTCCCTGGCGATGGCCATTGCCAGCCTTGGCCAGCGCCTCACGGCCGGTGCCCTGGCGGGGGCGCTGTTGTCGTTCGCCGGGGTGTTGGTGGTGGTGTCGAGCGGCAGCGTCGATGTGCTGCTGCAACAGGGCATCAACCTGGGCGACGCGATGATGCTGGTGGCCACCCTGGCCTACGCGGTCTACAGCACCCTGCTGAAAAAATGGCAATTGCGCCTGCCGCCGCTGGTGCTGCTGTATTTGCAGGTTCTGGTGGCGGTGGTGGTGCTGTTCCCGCTGTATTGGGCCGGGGACAAAACCGGGCTCAACGCCGGCAATATCCCCCTGGTGCTGTACGCCTGCCTGCTGGCCTCGATGCTGGCGCCGCTGGCCTGGATGCAAGCGGTGATCCGCCTGGGCCCGAGCCGCACCACGCTGTTTTTCAACCTGCTGCCGCTGATTACCGCGCTGATTGCCGCCGGGGTGCTGCATGAGCAATTGGCGCTGTTCCACCTGGTGGGCGGTTTGCTGACCCTGGGCGGGGTGATCGTCTCCGAGCGCTGGACCACCGAGCTGCGGGTGCGCCGCGCCCTGGCCTAGAGGCCGGCCAGGTGCAGGCGTTGGGCATGCTCGACGAACAGGCGGATCGGCTCGGCGCCCTTGCCCACCAGACCCAGGGATTGGTTGACGATGTCGAAGTGATCCAACGGGTAGTCGTCGCCAATCACCGTGCCCAGGTGGGAGCTGTAGCGCCCGACCATGCCATCGCAATGCCCGGCCTCGCGCACGAAGGTCTTGGCAAATAGCCGGCAGGAGCGGTTGGTGCCGTCGAACAGGTTGCGCCCGCGGTCGGTTTTGCCCGGTTGCAGAGTGCCGGACCAGGAGTAATAGCGCACGCCGTTGACCTCCTCGGCGCCCTGCCCGCCCCAGGTGTCGGGCAGGCCTTGGGGGTACTGGCGGTTGAACAGCGCCACCCCTTCGCAGGTCAAGGATTGGTGCGAGGCGTGGACGTCCACCGGCAGTTTCGGCCCGCGGTAGCCGGTTTCCAGCAGGCTCATCAACGCACCAATGCCGCGCAGCAGCGCACTGAGCAAGCGCCCCTTGACGCTGTCGGCCGGGTAATGGCGTTGCAGGTAGTCCGCCAGCTCCGAGCCGTGGTTGGGGCCGGCCACCGAGGTCACCGAGGCCACCCAATCCGGGCGCTTGGCCGCCGCATAGCGGGCTGTGAGCGCGCCTTGGCTGTGGCCGATGAGGTTGACCTTGGCGGCGCCGGTTTGCTGCAAGATCCGCTCGACCTGCGCCAGCAACTGCTCGCCGCGCACCTCGCTGCTGTTGAGCGGCGACACCTGCACCGCAAACACCGTCGCCCCGCCCCGGCGCAGCGCGCCGAGGATGCCGTACCAGTAGGGGTACAGCAGCAAGCGGACAAACCCCAGCATCCCGGGGACCAGGACCAGCGGATAACGGGGAGCGAGTGGGCTGGGCATGGGCGGCCTCCTTGGGTTCACGCAAAGTGCCCATCCTAGACGCAAGGGCCGGGCCAAGGGCAAGCATCGCGGTAGTAGATGACAAATCCCACAGCAGGGCACGATCTTGGCCCATATCCGATAAAACTTTTCGCCCCGCCCATGACTCACAACCTAGGTAACCCCTTTTGCGATCACGGCCCTAGAACGTGGCGCACGGATTAGCCTCCAGGAGATTGAGATGAGCAATGTGCATCAGTTAACCGACGTCGCCACCCTGCGCCAGCGTGCGCGCCAGCATGTCGAAGAGGGTGCGGTGACGCACAGCTACACCGCCGACCGCGAAGAAGTGCTGCGCCTGCTCAACGAGGCCCTGGCCACGGAGCTGGTGTGTGTACTGCGCTACAAGCGCCACTACTTCATGGCCAGCGGCCTGAAGGCCAGCGTCGCCGCCGACGAGTTCCTCGAACACGCGACCCAGGAAGCCCAACACGCCGACACACTGGCCGAACGCATCGTGCAACTGGGGGGCGAGCCGGAGTTCAACCCGGACCTGCTGTCCAAGCACTCCCACGCCCAGTACGTGGCCGGCAACACCCTCAAGGAAATGGTCTACGAAGACCTGGTGGCCGAACGCATCGCCATCGACAGCTACCGGGAAATGATCCAGTTCATCGGCGACCAAGACTCCACCACCCGCCGCATCCTGGAAGACATCCTCGCCCAGGAAGAAGAACACGCCGACGACATGGCGGACATCCTCAAAGACCTCTGATGCCCCTCTCCCCGCGAGAGATCCTGAGCGTTGAGGGCAAACCCTCAACCCTCAATTGGGCGCAGTTCCCCTGTGGGAGCGGGCCTTGCCCGCGATGAGGCCGGGACAGGCGACGCACTTCTGGCACTTGGAGTGCTGTCATCGCGAGCAGGCTGCTCGCGATGACAGCACTGAGTGGCGGTGACGAAGGGTAACCGTAAGACAGTAGCTCCCACATTTGGCGCCAGCTCCCCTTGGCTTGATTAACCTTTCACCGTCTTCGGCGCCTTGCCCGCTTTCATCTGTTCCAGCAACGGCGCGCATTGGTTGGGTTCGCCGCCGCTGGGGGCGACCAGGGCCAGCAGGCCCGCGGCCGGGCCGGCGATCACGCCCAACGCCACCATCCCCGCGCCACGCAGCATCAACGGCACAGCCTTGACCCCCGCCGCAGGCTTGATGAACGGGCCACGCACGTACAGCGGCGAGCGCAGGGAAAACAGGCGCAGGCCCTTGGACTCCGGGCTGATGGTCAGGTCCAGTTGCTCGCTGGCCATGTTCGCTGTGCCGTCGATGTAGATAATCGCGTTCTCGGTGTCGAAGACGAACAGGCGCGTGGTCGCCAGGCCCGTCTTGATGCCGACATCCGCCGCCGCGCAATTGATCTTCACCTCCTTGTCGCCAAAGATTTTCCCCACCACGTAGTTGCCCACGTTAAGCCCGGCCAGTTCCATCAGTTCGCGGCTGATGGCGCCATCGTTGATGAGCATTTTCAGGTCGCCGTTGGCGCTGCCCAGCAGGGCCGCTACCGAGTTGCCGGTGCCGGCGATATCGGCGTCGCCGTTGAGTTCGCCGAAGCTGGTTTTCATCGGCTCGAAGGTGGGGAACAACTGTTTGAGTTTGAAATTGCGCGCCGTCAGCCTGGCCCGCCCTTGCAGCGGCGTGGCGCGGCCGTCGAGGCGGATCTGCGCGTCGAGCTTGCCGCCCGCCACGCCAAAGCGCAGGGGTTCGAGGCGCAGTTGCCCGGCGTCGAGGATCAGGTGGGTATAGAGGTCGGTAAAGGGCAACTCGGCGCTGTGGACGATGCGTTTGCCGGTGAACTCCACATCGGCGTCCATCACCGCCCAGCGCTCGGTGCGAAATTCTTCCACCGGCAGCACCTTGGTCGGCGGTTGCTTGCTCGCCGCCCCGCGGGCCTTTTGTTCGGCGTTGGAGTCGGCGCCGATCAGCGGCGCGAGGTCGTCCATCAACAGCTGGTTGGACACCAGCGCGCCGCTGAGCTTGGGCCGTGGCGTGCTGGCGACGTAGGCCAGGTCGCCATGGATATCGCTGTTGCCGATCTTGCCGTTGAAGCCCTGGTAGCGGAACACCGCACCGCCCGGCTCGCGCAGCTTGGCGCTGAGGTGGCCGTCGGTGGCGTAGGGCGGCGAATCCGGCAGGGTCACGCCGGTCAACGGGTAGAGGTTGGCCAGGCTGTTGCCGGCCAGTTTCAGGCGCAAATCCAGCGCCCCCAGGTTTAGCGGGTCGGTCAGGGTGCCGGCCAGCTCGATGCGGGTGTCAGCCACCTTGACCTGGGCCTGCAACGGGAACGGGCGCGCCGCGTCTTGCAGCGCCAGCAGGCCGCCGACCTTGCCCGCACCGCTCAAGGGCTGGTTGCGGTAGGTGCCCTTGACCTTCAAGGCGAAGGCGTAGTCCTGGGGTGTGGCGCCCTGGGCGCTGGCCTTTTTCGCGGTTTTGTCGCCGACGATCTCGCTGAAGGCGATGGGCTTGCCCAATGGGTCGATCAGCAGGTCGAGGCGGGTGTTCAGGCTCTGGTCGTTGAGGGTGACGTGGCCTTTGTCGAACCCGATGGCGCCGATGTCTACCACCCAGTTGGAGGGTTCGGCGTCGGGGGGTTTCGGGTCGAAGGTGAAGGTCCAGTTGGCGCGGCCATCGGCCAGGCGTTCGAGGGCGGCGTTGGGCTCGGTGAGGTCGATACGCGGGATGCTCACCCGTTGCGCCAGCAATGCCAGGGGTGAGAGACGCAACTCCACCCGTTTGAGGCTGACCATCTGTGCGTTTTTTGACCAATCCGGGTTGCCCAGGGTCAGGTCTTCGGCGATCACGTGGGGCCACGGCACCCAGGCGCGCCAGCCGCCTTCGTCGGGCTCGCGCTGCCACACCACCGCCAGGTTGCCGTTGATGGCGAACGCCCGGTGCAACTCTTCGGACACCTTGGCGTTGAGGGACGGCTTGATGCGGTTCCAGTCAAAAAACGCGATAACCAGCACCAGCACCGCCAGCAGCAGTAGCAGGGTGGAAAGGCTCCAGAGGACAAACTTGCGGGGGCGCGTCATTGCACACTTCTCCTGATGACAACGGAACGCCCGGAAGCTGGCGCCCATGAGGAACAGTAGGCGAAGAATCACCCGGGGATAAAAACTACGACTGGCAAACGGCCCGCAAGGTTTAACTGGACCTGCATTTAAAGCCGCGCCCCTGTGTGGGAGCGGGCCCGCCCGCGATGGGGCCGGTACACCCACATCGCTACTGCCTGGCCCACCGCCATCGCGGGCAAGGCCCGCTCCCACAGTTGAACTGTGGTGTGCCTCTGTGGGAGCGAGCCTGCTCGCAATGGCGGTACTGAGTGGCGGTGACGAAGGGTAGCGGTAAGGCCGTTGCTCCCACGCCTACAGAAAACAACAGGCTGGGTTCGAGGCCGTCAAAACCCGCGATAACGCTTGAGGTGCTCGTTGATTTTCGCCGCCGGCACTTTCTGCAAGCCGCAGAGCAAGTCGTGGGACAGCTCGCGCAAACCATGCTTGCGCCGCAGTTCTTCGGCCAGGTGGGCGGTGAGGTTGGCGGCCATTTCGGCGTCGGCCATGGCCCGGTGAGCCTGGCCGGTGTGGGGCAGTTGGGCGAAGGTGGTGAGGGTGCCGAGCTTGTGGTTGGGCGCCGCGGGCATCAGGCGCCGGGCCAGCAACAGGGAACAGGCGAAGTTCTGCAAGCGGGTGCGCTTGATGCGGCCCAGTTCGTAGTCCCAGAACTTCTGGTCGAACGCCGCGTTGTGGGCCAGCAGCGGCGTGGTGCCGACGAATTCGTTGACCTCGTTCATCACCTGCTCGGCCGACGGCGCGGTGCGCAGCATGGCGTTGCTGATGCCGGTCAGTTGCTCGATAAACCCGGGCACGCGCACACCGGCATTCATCAGGCTCTGGTAACGGTCGACGATGCGCCCCTGCTCAAGCATGACCACGGCGATTTCCGTGGCCCGGCAACCGGCGCCGGGGCTGATGCCAGTGGTTTCAAAGTCGATGACTGCGATGCGTTCCAAACCTGTGTTCACTCTCTGAATAAATGTTCAAACAATGGCGGATGCCCTTGTGGGTATGAGCCTGCTCGCGATGGCGATACTCCAGATGCACCGCCATCGCGAGCAGGCTCGCACACAGGTTTCGCCCACTTCAGTTTTTCAGCAACAACCCGCCCTCGATCGGCACATAACGGCTGGCGGCGCGGATCAGGGAGTTAGCGGTCAGGCCCGGCACGCCGTAGGCCACGGCCTCGACCTGGTGCTTACTGATGATGCGTTCGAGCAGCATGTCGAAATCACCGTCGCCGGAGGCCAGCACCACTTCATCGACATGATCCGCCGCGTCCATGATGTCGATGGTGATGCCCACGTCCCAATCGCCCTTGGCCGAGCCGTCGGCGCGCTGGATGTAGGGCTTGAGCTTCACGGTAAAGCCCAGGTTGCGCAGGATCTGCTGGAACTGCTGCTGTTTGCTGTCGCCCCGGTCGATGGCATAGGCGTAGGCCTCGACAATCTGCCCGCGCTGGCTGATGTCGGCCCATAGCGCCGCGTAGTTGAAGTGGCAGCCATAGGCCTGGCGCACGGTGTAGTAGAGGTTTTGCACATCGGCGAACACTGCGATTTTCTTCACCGTGGATCCTCATGGCGCAAGCAGGGCTGGGCACGCGGCCCGAAAAGTCGCCCAGTATGCCAGCCAGAAGGAAATTTCCGCGAATAATCAGCCGCCGGTGCCGCGGCACCTCGGACGAATGGCGCACCACACGTAGGAATAATCACCACCACCACACCCTGAACGTTCGGTTTGCTCAGGGCAGGCTCCCTTCGGTTAAAGTGGCGCCTTGTTCTGACCAGCGATACCGCCCCCTATGAATCCGTTGAACGTGCTCCGCGACTCTTTGTACTTCTTCAAGGGCAACCTGGCCCAGATCGCCCTGCTGTGCCTGCCACTGGTGGTGTTCGAAGCCTTGTTGCAGCAACTGGTGGACCGCGCCCAAGGGCCCGGCAGCTTTCCCGGCTACAGCGTGATCGTCGGGTTGCTGGTGTACCCGCTGTACACCGGCGCGCTGATTCTGTTTCTCGACGCCCGCAGCCGTGGCGAATCGCCCCGCACCCGCGATTTGCTGGCGATGTCGGTGACCCTGTGGCCGCGCTTCGCCCTGCTGACGGCGCTCAATACCCTGCTGATCCTGATTGGCCTGTCGCTGTATTTCCTGCCGGGCCTGTGGCTGATGGTGACCCTGGCTTTCGCCGAGTACCTGCTGGTGCTGCGCGGTATGCAACCGCTGGCGGCAATCAAGGAAAGTTTCCGTTTAAGCCGTGGCAATTTCCTGCGCATCCTGCTGTGCATTCTGTGTGTGATGGGGCCGTTGTGGTTGCTCAAGGGCGCCAGCGTGTCGGTGTACCCCGAGCCGCAGAACCCGGCGTTGGCGTTGTTGATCGACAGCGTGCACAGCTTCTTGCAGTTGTTCACCAGCGTGGTGCTGTTCCGCCTGTTCATGCTTATCAGCCAATCGCCGGAAAAAACCAGCCCCGGCGCCTGAGCGCCGGCCTTGGGCGCGGGCGCCGCTCTCGGGTATGCTCGGGCTCCGTCCCGCCACGCCATAAGCCGAGCCGATGATCCGTCTACTGCGTTACGCCGTGTTGGGCCTGCTGCTGATTGCCGGCCTGTTCTCGCTCATGGTCTACAGCCTGACCTGGCGCCCCGAACCCCGCGAAACCCTGGCCGTGGCGTGCAGCGCCGAGGCGCCGGTGCTGACCTCGGGGCAGGCGCTCAAGGTCATGACCTGGAACGTGCAGTACCTGGCCGGCAAACGCTATGTGTTCTGGAACGACCAGGCCCGGGGCGACGACGAGCAACCCACCGCCGAAGACATGGCCTTCAGCCTTGACGAAGTGGCGCGGGTGATCCGCGACGAGCAACCGGACGTAGTGCTGCTTCAGGAGCTGGACGACGGCGCCAAGGCCAGCGGCTATCAGCGCCAACTCAAGTTGCTGCAAGAACGGGTCGCCGACCTGTACCCGTGCAGCACCAGTGCCTTCGACTGGAAGGCTGAGTTCATCCCCTTGCCGCAGGTTTTCGGCAGCGTCGGCCGGCAACTGGCCACCCTGAGCCGCTACCGCATCGCCCACGCCGAGCGCCTGCAATTGCCGCAAGCGCCGGGCAATCTCATCAGCCGTCAGTTCCAGCCGAAAAATGCCTTGTTGGTCAGTTACCTGCCGCTGAGCGACGGCGGCCAACTGGCGGTGCTCAACACCCACCTGGAACGCGCCACTGACGAGCAGCAGACATTGCAGGCCCAGGTCGGCGCCATCGGCAAAGTGGTGGATAAGTTCGAGAGCCGCGGCACGCCATGGCTGATGGGCGGTGATTTCAACCTGCTACCACTGGGCCAGTACCAGCGCCTGAGCGCCGAACAGCGCACGCCCTACTCCGCCGACAGCGCCCTGCACCTGCTGTGGGACAAGTACCCGATGATCCCCGGCAACGCCCAGGCCAGCGGCATCGACCGCGCCCGTTGGCTGACCCACTACCCCAACGACCCCGGCCTCAACGGCCCGGACCGCACGGTGGACTACCTGTTCCACAGCCCCCGCCTCAAACGCATCGCCGCCCGGGTGCGGCAGGACGATACCTTGCGCATCTCCGATCACCTGCCGGTGATTGCGCGGTTTTTGTTGCCGGCGCTCTAGTCAAAAAAACTGTGCTCCCACCCTGTGGGAGCGGGCCGGGCGGCATTCCAGTCGCTACAAGTCCAGCGCCTGGGCCGGCCGCATCGCGGGCAAGGCCTGCCCCCACAGTTGAACTGTGGTGTGGGTGGGATTTTCATTTCTCTTCTGTGGGAGCGAGCCTGCTCGCGATGGCGGCACTGAGTGGCCGTGACGAGTGGTAGGGGTAAGACAGTTGCTCCCACAGAGGCACACCCCGCACTTTCACTTGCGCGGTTTGATCCGCGCCGTCGCTTCGGCCACGAGCGGGTCGTCGGGCCAGTAGTGCTTGGGGTAGCGGCCCTTGAGGTCTTTTTTCACTTCGGCGTAGGTGCTGCGCCAGAAGTTGGCCAGGTCCTGGGTGACTTGCACCGGGCGGCGCGCCGGGGACAGCAGGTGCAGCTTGACCACTTGGCGCCCGCCGGCGATGCGCGGGGTGTCGGCCAGGCCGAACAGTTCTTGCAGGCGTACGGCGAGGACGGGCGGGTGTTCGCTGTAGTCCAGACGCACCGAGGAGCCCGAGGGCACTTTCAGGTGATGGGGCGCCAATTCGTCCAGGCGCTGCGGCAGCGGCCAGGGCAGCAGGTTGTGGACGATGCTGGGCAGTTCCAGGTTGGCGAAGTGGCTCAGGCGCGAAACCTTGCCCAGGTACGGCAGCAGCCATTGCTCCAGGCCCGCCAGTAACGCGGCGTCGCTGACATCCGGCCACGGGCTCTGGCCCTGGGCGTCGAGGTCGAGTTGGCGCAGCAAGGCAACGCGCGCCTGCCATTGGCGCAGTTCGGGGGTCCAGGGCAGCAGCTCCAGACCTTTACGCCGCACCAGGCCCACCAGCGCCAGGCTGCGCGCCGCTTCGTCCAGGCCCGTCAGCGGCTCGCGGCTGAGCACCAGTTCGCCGACCTTGCGCTGGCGTTCGGCGCGCAGCACGCCTTCGCGTTCGTCCCAGTCCAGTTGATCCACGGTGCGCACCTGCTCGGCGAGCACCGAGTCGAACAGCGCCGGGTCGAAATCGGCGGCCAGGTAGATGCGTTCTTCGCGCTGGCCCTGGCGGCTGCCCAGGTCGGCGATCACCAGCCAGGGCTGTTTCATCAGGCTATCGGCTTCGGCGAACAGAGCGGCGCGGCCGTTGGCCAGGCGATATTCGGCGCCGCCGGCGCGGCGTTGCTGGGCGACGCGGTCGGGGTAGGCCAGGGCCAACAAGGCGCCGAGCCAGCGCGGGTGGGCCGGGTCGGCCACCGGCGCCTGGGCCTGGGTACGCAGGTAGCCGCGGTACTGGCGCGCCAGTTGCCGCGCCCGCTGCACCCCGCCCTGGGCAGCGCGTGCGGCCCGTTGTTCGCCGCCCAGCAGCGCCAAGCGGCTATGCAGGTCAGCCCCGGCGCCGCGCAGGATGTCGCGCTCGCCCAGCAACGCGGCGACGTCGCAGGCCATATCCGCCAACCCCAGGGCCTGGCCGCGCAACAGTAAGTGGGCGATGCGCGGGTGGGCCGGCAGCTCAGCCATGGCTTGGCCGTGGGCGGTGAGCTTGCATTCGCCGCTGCCCGCACCCTGCAGGGCGCCGAGGCGTTCGAGCAGGTCCTGGGCCTGGGCATACGCGGCAGCGGGCGGTTGGTCGAGCCACACCAGTTGCCCCGGCGTCACACCCCAGCGCCCCAGTTGCAGGGCCAACGCAGCTAAATCCGCCGAAAGAATCTCGGCGCTGCCATAAGCCGCCAGTTGTTCGTGCTGGTCTTCGGACCACAAGCGGTAACACACGCCCGGTTCCAGGCGCCCGGCACGCCCGGCACGCTGGGTGGCGCTGGCACGGGAGATGCGCTGGGTGTCCAGGCGCGTCATGCCGCTGCCCGGGTCGAAACGCGGCACCCGCGCCAGCCCGGCGTCGATCACCACGCGCACACCGTCGATGGTCAGGCTGGTTTCAGCGATGTTGGTGGCCAGCACCACTTTGCGTTGGCCGGCGGGGGCCGGGTCGATGGCTGCACGTTGCGCCGCCAGGTCCAACTCGCCGTGCAGCGGGCAGAGCAACACGATGTTTTGCTCGCCCAAAGCATCGGCCAGTTGCTGGTGTACGCGGCGGATTTCCGCTTGCCCGGGCAAGAACACCAGCAGGCTGCCGGTCTCGTCATGCAGCGCTTCAAGGATGGTCTGCACCAGGCGTGGCTCAATGAACTCCCCGGCCTGGAACGGCCGCCCCCAGCGCATCGCCACCGGGTACATGCGGCCCTGGCTGCGCAAAATCGGCGCGTCGCCCAGCAGGCTGGCCAGGCGCTCGCCTTCCAGGGTGGCGGACATCAGCAGGATTTTCAGCGGTTGCTCATCGCGAAACAGCTCCCGGCCATTGAGGCTCAGGGCCAGCGCCAGGTCGGCGTCGAGGCTGCGTTCGTGGAATTCGTCGAAGATCAGCAGGCCCACGCCTTCGAGCGCCGGGTCGTCCTGCAGGCGCCGGGTGAGGATGCCTTCGGTGACCACTTCGATGCGCGTGTTAGGGCCGACCTTGCTGTCCAGGCGGATGCGGTAGCCCACGGTTTGCCCGACCTTTTCCCCCAGTTCGCTGGCCAGCCGCTCGGCCGCCGCCCGCGCCGCCAGGCGCCGGGGTTCGAGCATGAGGATGGTTTGCCCGGCCAGCCACGGCTCATTGAGCAGGGCCAGGGGCACGCGGGTGGTCTTGCCGGCGCCGGGCGGCGCTTCGAGCACCGCTTCGTGGCGTTCGGCCAGGGCGGCGCGCAGCGCGGGGATGACGTCATCAATAGGCAGGGAAATCATGCTGGCTCCAAAACAGAGCGGCGAGTATAACGGCGAACTGCGCGGCGTTAATCAGGGTCTGAACGGTTCAGGCCCTGCCCTTTTACTGTTGGCCGCATCTTTACCCAGGAGATTGTCATGCGTATCCCTTCCCGCCTCGTCGGTGGCGTTCTGCTCGCCACTCTGGTGACCCAACTGGCCGCGTGCGGCTCGATTTTCTACCCCGACCGGCGCGGCCAGATCGAAGGCCGCATCGACCCGCTGGTGGCCGGGCTCAACGCTGTGGGCCTGTTGTTCTACGTGATCCCGGGGCTGATCGCCTTCGCCGTCGACTTCGCCACCGGCGCCATTTACCTGGAACCGGGCAAGACCGCGCAGATCGACCCGCAAAAACTCCAGCCCGCGGTGAACGCCGATGGCCAGGTGGACAGGCAAAAGCTGCAAGCCATTCTTGAAACCGAACTGGGCCGCAGCTTCCCGTTGGACGACCCGCGCCTGATCCAGCACAAGGGCAGCGCCCAGCAATTGGCGATGTACGCCCTACCGCCAGCGGCCTGAACCGCCTTCCAAGGAGCCTGATGGCTTATGACCAGTAGCCCCGAACACGCCCGTTTGTTGCGCCTGGCCACCCGCGCTTCGCTGGCGGTGGCCTCGATCCTGATTGTCAGTAAGGCCATCGCCTGGTGGCTGAGCGGCTCCGTCAGCCTGCTGGCGGGGCTGACGGACTCGATGCTCGACGGTGCGGCGTCCTTTCTCAACCTGCTGGCGGTGCATTACGCCTTGCGCCCGGCCGATGACGGCCACCGCTACGGCCACGGCAAGGCCGAATCCCTCGCGGGTATGGCGCAGGCGCTGTTTATCGCGGCGAGTGCGGTGCTGGTCGCGGTACAAGCCATCGATCGCCTGAAAAACCCTGAGCCGTTGGGTGCGCCGTGGATTGGCATCGGCGTGATGCTGCTGTCCCTGGCGCTGACCGTGGCGCTGCTGATGGTGCAACACCGGGTGATCCGCGAAACCGGCTCCACGGCGGTGCGCGCCGATTCGCTGCACTACCGCTCGGACCTGCTGCTCAACAGCAGCATCCTGGTAGCGCTGGTGCTGGCCAGTTTTGGCTGGCAACAACTGGACGCCTGGTTCGGCCTGGCGATTGCTGTGTACATCCTCTGGAGCGCGGTGCAGATCGCCCGGGAAAGCCTGGCGGTGCTGATGGACGAAGAGCTGCCGGCGGATGTCAGCCAGCACATGCTGGAGCTGGCCTGTGGCGTGCCCGGCGTGCTCGGCGCCCATGATCTGCGCACGCGGATCTCGGGCAATCACTGGTTCGTGCAGTTGCACCTGGAGTTGCCGGGGGAGCTGACCCTGTCGGTGGCCCATGGCATCAGCGACCGCGCCGCTGAGGCGATCCACGCCGCCTACCCGCGGGCCGAAGTGCTGGTGCACGCCGACCCACAGGAAGTGGTCCAGCGTCAGTAGGTCACCTGGTAGCCCCGTGAGGCAAGGCAACCGCCCTTCGCCTGGCGGTAGGCCTGCACCACGGCGGGGGCCGGGGCGTAGGTGACGGTGGCGGGGTCGAAGCCGCTTTGCTGCACCGCCCAGCGGTAGCAGTCGTCACCGTCCTGTTGGATTTGCTCGGGGCTTTGGCCGTTGGCCGGGTAGGCGAGCACGTCATAGCCATTGCTGGCCGGTGGCGGCGGTTGCACCGGTTCCTGCACCACCACGTACTGGCGGGTGTCCGGCTCGTAGAGGTAGTAGGCGCCGGCGGCGAGGAAAAACAGCGAGCCGCCGATCCACATTTCCCGCGCATAGTCGGGCAAGTAGCTCACACGGATGCCGTAGGGCGGGCGCACCACCACGTAGCGCGGGCCTTGCGGGCGATACCAGTAGCCAGCGGAGTAGAAGTAGTCCTGGCCGTGATAGGGCACCCGGTAGTTGCGCTCGGGAAAGCGATCCGTCTCATGGCCGGGGCGGTATTGCGGGCCGGGGCCCCAGCCATTGCCATGGCCGCCCGGGCGCCCCGGCCAGCGGTTGTCGCCAGGGCGCGAAGTGCCGTAGTACGAATCGCCAGGGCGCCGCGGCACGTCCTGGTAGTAGCCGCGCTGAGGGTCTTGGGTTTGGCGCACGCTGTCGGGGCGGCTCTGGATCGGCAGGTTGTTTTGCGGTGCAGGGCGGCCCTGGGCGTTGGGGTCCTGGGGTGGTGAATAGAGCTGCTGGCCAGCGCCCGATGGCCGATTTGGCTCGAATTGGCGGCTGTTGTCGCCACGGATGATCTCGTTGCTCTGCCCCTGCTCACGCGGGCCGCCCTGCTGCGGCCCGCGGCCGTTATCCCGCTCGTCGGCCAGCGCTGGGGCGCCCACGCCCATGCACAGCAAACCAACACCTGCCAGACGCCAGATGCGCGACTTCATGTTCTTCCTCACTGCAATTGGGGGGATGTGCTGCATCAGACTGGCATAGCCTGCCACTGTTGCCGCGACAGGTTAGCAGCGCGGCGGGTTATTTCGCAGACAAGAAAAAGGGAGACCCGTCGGCCTCCCTCTGAATGCTTCGTCCGTGCTCGGCGCTTATGACGCCGGCTCACCTCACGCCGTCTTCTGGACAGTGTGTAGCCCGGGGGCCAACTCAGCCCCTGTGGGGGTGGTGGCCGCGGCTGGCCTGATTCGGCGGGCCGCTGTGGACTGTTTGTCCGGGCAGTGATTCTGTTGCAAAGCATAGGCTTGGCGCGCCAGCAGAGGATTGCGAAGATTGCGGAAATAAACATAGCTTGCGCAATTTTTTACTCCAGACAGATAATTCGCCGCAATAGTTATGACAAAGGCCTAATCCATGAGCAAACTTGACCGGTATGACCTGAGCATTTTGGCGGAATTGCAGCGTGACGCCCGTATCTCCAACCAGGAATTGGCCGAACGCATCGGCCTGTCGCCCTCGCCCTGCTCGCGCCGGGTCAAGCAATTGGAAGACGACGGTTACATCGCCCGCCAGGTCGCCTTGCTCGACCGCAAGATGCTCGGCCTGAGCCTCACCGCTTACGTGCTGATCGGCATGGACCGCCACACCCCCGAGCGTTTCGAGAACTTCGAGGCCGCCATCCGCAGCCTGCCGCAAGTGCTCGAATGCAGCCTGGTAACGGGCGTGGACGCCGATTACCAGCTCAAAGTGGTGGTGCCGGACATGGACCACTATCAAAAACTGCTGCTGGGCCACCTGACCCGCATCGATGGCGTGACCAGCGTGCGCTCCAGCTTCGTGCTCAACCAGGTACTCAACAGCACCGAACTGCCGTTGACCCATTTGCGTAGCTGACCAACGCGCTTCGGGTTGGGGGTGGCCTCCTGCGCTGTGGCAGAGCGCCGCAGGTCAATGCGCCGCGCCCAGCCCTTGGCGTATACTCGCCCGGCCTTTTTTGCCGTGCCTGCGTTGGAGTGCCCCGATGGATCCTGCATTACTTGAAGAGTGGATGATGACCGGCCTGGTCAGCGTCCTGATTATTTTCATGGGTTTCATCGTCTGGGACCTGGCGAAGAAGTCCAAGGCCGGGCGTTTCGGTTCGTTCATCCTGTTTTTCGTGCTGGGCCTGGGCGTGGCCGCGTTCATCATTAAAAGCGTGGTGATTGGCCTGATCGAATCCGGCGCCTTATAAGCGCGCCGGCACTTCCCGGTATTGGCCCTGATCGAGCCCCTCGATAGACCAGTCGCCGATCCGCACCCGCACCAGGCGCAAGGTCGGCAAACCGACCGCCGCCGTCATGCGCCGCACCTGGCGGTTGCGCCCCTCGCGAATCACCAGTTCCAGCCACGCGGTCGGTACGCTCAGGCGAAACCGCACCGGCGGGTTGCGCGGCCACAGTTGCGGCGCGTCCAGGCGCCGCGCCTGGGCCGGCAGGGTCATGCCGTCATTCAACTCCACACCCTCGCACAACTGCCGCAATTGCTCGTCCGTGGGCTCGCCCTCCACTTGTACCCAATAGGTTTTCGCCAGTTTGTGCTTGGGGTCGGCGATCCGCGCCTGGAGCTGGCCGTCGTTGGTCAGCAGCAACAAGCCTTCGCTGTCGCGGTCCAGGCGCCCGGCCGGGTAAATACCGGGGATGGGGATGAAGTCCTTGAGCGTCGCCCGCCCTTGCCCGTCGCTGAACTGGGTCAGCACATCGAAGGGTTTGTTGAACAGGATCAGCTTCGGCTCGGCCGGCGGGGCCTTGGCCACGCGGCGCGCGGTGGCGGGCGCAGGCTTGGCGCCGGGGCGGCGCGCAGGGGGACGGGGGGGACGGGGCATGGCAACGACAACATCTAACGGTCAGGGCCGACCATGCTAGTGGCCCCACCGTTAAATGACCACCGCCCTGTCAGCGGAACGGCGGCTCGTCGAAGCTGCGCAGTTTGCGCGAGTGCAGGGAGTTGAGTTCGGTGCGCAGCAGGTCGACCGCTTCGATGCCGATCTTCAAATGCTGGCTCACCGCACGCTCGTAGAACGCATTCGCCGAGCCGGGCAGCTTGATTTCGCTGTGCAGCGGTTTGTCCGAGACGCACAGCAGCGTGCCGTAGGGCACCCGCAGGCGATAACCCTGGGCGGCGATGGTGCCGCTTTCCATGTCCACCGCCACGGCACGGGAGAGGTTAATCAGTGGCCGTTCCTGGGCCCAGCGCAGTTCCCAGTTGCGGTCGTCGTAGGTCAACACGGTGCCGGTGCGCAGGCGTTTTTTCAGCGCCTCGCCCTTCTCCCCGGTGACATTCGCCGCTGCCTGCTGCAATGCCATCTGCACTTCGGCCAGGGCCGGGATCGGGATGTTCGGCGGCACCACGCGGTCGAGGATGCCGTCGCGGCGCATGTAGGCGTGGGCCAGTACGTAGTCGCCGATGGTCTGGGATTGGCGCAGGCCGCCGCAGTGGCCGATCATCAGCCAGCAGTGCGGGCGCAACACGGCCAAGTGGTCGGTGATGTTCTTGGCGTTGGACGGGCCGACGCCAATGTTGACCAGGGTCACGCCGTGGCCGTCGCTGGCCTGCAAGTGATAGGCGGGCATCTGGTAGCGGTGCCAGACCACGCCCGCGGCGATGGCCGAGGCTTCGCCGTGGTCCATGGCTTTTTCGATAATCACGTTGCCCGGCAGCACCATGCGCACGAAACGCGGGTCGTTGCGCAGCCGTTCCAGGCCATGGACGATGAATTGGTCGACGTAGCGGTGGTAGTTGGTCAGCAGGATCCACGGCTGTACATGGCGCCAGTCGCTACCGGTGTAATGCACCAGGCGCCGCAGGGAAAAGTCCACGCGCGCGGCGTCGAACAGGGCCAGGGGCAAGGGGTCGGTGTTTTCCCAGTCGTAGAGGCCGTCGGCGATGCCATCGGTGGCGGCCGACAGGTCGGTGCTGGGGAACACCCGCGCCAGCACGGCGGCAGTCACCCCGGAGCCGGCCAGTTCATCGCCCTGCTCGACCACGTAGGGGTAGGGAATGTTCTGCGCGCTGACACCCACTTCCACGGTCACGGTGAAGTCGTGCATCAGCGGTTCGAGTTGCTCCAGCAGGTACTTACGGAACGCCGCCGGGTGGGTCACGGTGACGCTGTAGGTGCCCGGCAGTTGCACCTTGGCGTAAGCGCGGGTGGTTTGTGGGACTTCGCCTTGGCAGAGGTAGGTCAGGCGCAGTTCCGGGTAGCGAAACAAGGCACGCTGCGCGGCGTCGGGTTCGATTCGGTCTTTGAGGTATTGCTTGAGGGCTTGATTCAATGCACGGGTGGCGCGCTCGTGCAGAGCAGCGAGGCGGTCCACGGCTTGCTCGGCGGTTTGAACGACAATAAAAGCTTCGGTCACGGTAAGCATCCTGTGTTCTGACGTGCAGGCCGTTATCTTGCCTGCATCGTCGTGTCACGGGAACACAGGATTTGCAGAACCTACCGTAGCAAGCGAGCGCGGTGGCATAGCGGCCGCAGATCGTCAGGCCCCACCACCGCCAGGGCTGCTGCGCACCCCAGCGCGGGCGAGCCTGCTGGCTACGCCAACGGCGGGGTGGCGCGCGCGACGATGGCTGCCACATCCACGCCCCGGGGCAAGGTGCCGTAGGCGCGCCCGCCACCCGCTAAGCGGCTGGCGATGAAACCGTCGCTGACGCTGGCATTGCCGGCCTCCAGCAGCAGTTTGGCTTGCAGGCCCAGGGCGATGTCTTCGGTCAGTTGGCGGGCGCGGTACTGGATGTCGTCGGTGTCGCGAAAGGCGTTTTTCAGCGCCTCGATATGGGCGGCCAGGCGTTTGTCGCCGTGGCCGTCACCCAGTTCGACGAACAGCGCATCGAGCACCCCCGGCTCTTTGGACAGGGCCCGCAGCACATCCAGGCATTGCACGTTGCCCGAGCCTTCCCAAGTCGAATTCACCGGCGCTTCGCGGTAGAGGCGCGGCAGGATGCTGTCCTCCACATAGCCAGCACCGCCCATGCATTCGGCCGCTTCGTTAATCATGGCCGGGGCACGCTTGCAGATCCAATACTTGCCCACCGCCGTCACCAAGCGGGCGAACTTGGCTTCCTGGCTGTCGTCGAGGTGGTCCAGGGCGCGACCCATGCGCAGGCTCAGGGCCAGGGCGGCTTCGCTTTCCAGGGCCAGGTCGGCGAGCACGTTCTGCATCAACGGTTGTTCGGCGAGCAGCCGCCCGCCCACTTGCCGGTGGGCACAATGATGGCTCGCCTGGGTCAGGGCCTGGCGCATCAGGGCGCTGGAGCCGACCATGCAGTCGAAGCGGGTCATGGCGACCATTTCGATGATGGTCGGCACGCCGCGCCCTTCCTCGCCCACCATCCAGGCCAGGGCGCCGCGGAACTCCACTTCGCTGGAAGCGTTGGAGCAGTTGCCGAGTTTGTTTTTCAGGCGCTGGATGTAGAACTGGTTGCGGCTGTCGTCCGGGCGGTGGCGCGGCAGCAGAAAGCAGGTCAGGCCCTTATCGGTGTGCGCCAGGGTGAGGAAGGCGTCGCACATCGGCGCCGAACAGAACCACTTGTGGCCCACCAGTTCATAGGCCTGGCCCGGGCCCGTCGCGCCCACCGGGTAGGCTTTGGTGGTGTTGGCGCGCACATCGGTGCCACCCTGTTTCTCGGTCATGGCCATGCCAATGGTCACGCCTGCCTTGTGGGCCATGCCGATGTTGCGCGGGTCGTACTCGGTGGCCAAAACCTTGGGCAGCCATTGCTCGGCGATGTCCGGTTGCAGCCGCAGGGCGGGCACGGAGGCGAAGGTCATGGTCAACGGGCAACCGCTGCCCGCCTCGGCCTGGCTGTGCAAGTAGGTCATGGCGGCGCGGGCAACATGGGCGCCGGGCTGCGGCGCGGCCCAGGGCAAGGAGGTCAGGCCATGCTCGATCGCGGTGCGCATCAGTTCGTGGTAAGCGGGATGGAATTCCACCAGGTCAACGCGATGGCCATAGCGGTCATGGCTGGCGAACACCGGTTTGTTCTGGTTGGCCAGGAACCCGGCGGCCATCAGTGGCCCACCGGCCAGTTCGCCGTAGTGGTCGATGCGCGATTGCGCCCAACCTGCGCCAAACCGCGCGGCCCATTCCTGTAGCGGCAGGTCGATGCGGTAGAGGTTAGTGCCATCCAGGGACGGTGGCTGGTTGGTGACCTCGTGGGTTTCGGCGAACTGATGCAGGTTCATGGCGGGGCTCCTTGGGTGGCTCGAAGGGCCAGTTAAGCACCGCCCCGCGGCCGAACAAAGTGGCATACGCGCCTAAATATCGGCGCTTTCGCCCTCTACCCGACAGAGCACCCGGCGCAGCAGAATCGCCTGCAACGCCTCGAATTTCACCGGTTTGCTCACATACTCGATCGCACCGTCACACCGCTCACGCTCCGGCGCCTGGGTCGCCACCAGCAGCGGCAGGTCGGCGTAGCCCGCCAAGGCGTGCAACTGGCAGCACAGCGACACGCCATCGGCGCGCAAGCGATGGCCATCGAGCAGCACCGCATCGATCCTTTCGCGCAACATCACGGCCCGTGCGTCCTCACAGCCCTCGGCGGTGCGTACCCGGTAGCCGAGCTTGAGCAACATGCCGCGCATTACCCGTTGGTTGCCGCTGTTGTCGTCCACCAGCAACACCGTGCACGCCTCGGGCATGCGCTGCGCCAACGGCCCCGCCGCACGGGCCGGCGGCGTGGCGGCGCAAGGCAAGGCTTCGACTTCCAGTTCCAGCTCGAAGCGGCTGCCGCGCCCCGGTGTGGACTGGTGATGCAAGCGCCCGCCGAGGAGTTCGACCAACTGGCGGCAAATCGCCAGGCCCACGCCGAGGCCGCCGTAGCCGCGGGTCATCGACCCGTCGAGTTGGTAGAAACGCTGGTACAGCACCGCTTCGTCCCGCTCGGTGAAGCCGATGCCGCTGTCGGTCACCGTGCACGACAGGCGCAAGCGCTGCTCGCCAACGCGCTGGCCAGTGACCCGCAACTCCACGCCGCCGCTGTGGGTGAATTTGATGGCATTGTCGAGCAGGCATTCCAGGCATTGCGCCAGCTTGTCGCGATCACCGCGCAGGCGATCGGCCAGCACCGGGGTCACCTCAATGCGAAAGCCCAATGGCTTGCTCGCCGCATTTCCGGCGAACTGCGCCTGCAAGCCATCGAGCATGCGGCGCAGGCTGAAATCCTCGTGCTGCACGGTGAGCCGCCCAGCCTGCAACTGGGTCAGGGTGAGGATGCCGTTGACCAGGCGCATCATGTCCCGCGCCGAAGTGGCGGCGGTTTGCTGGTATTGGGCCAGCTCGGGGTCCAGTTCCAGGGTCTGCATCAGTTCCAGCGAGCCGATCACGCCATTCATCGGCGTGCGCAGTTCGTGGGTCAGGGTGGCGAGGAATTCGTCCTTGAGGCGGTTGCTGTGGGCCAGCTCCTGGTTGAGCATTTCGAGCGTGTGGCTGGCCTCGGCCAAGGTGCGCGCCTGCTGCTCGCGCATGCCGTTGATGCGGTCGGCCAGGGCCAGGGACAGCAGCGCCACCTCCACCGCCGAGCCGATCTGGCTGGCGTACATGGTCAGGAACACATTGGGCAGGTAGCCCAGCACCATCAGGGTATTGACCACCCCGCCGAGCAAAAACGCCGACCAGGCAATGATGAAGTAGCGCGCCACCCGCAGGCCGCGCCACCAAGCGAACACCCCGGCGGCGAAAATCGCCACGGTGAAGATCAGCGCCAGGGCAGTCGCCAGGCGCAGGGCCAGGGCGTAACTGGTCATCAGCGACAAACCAACGACCACGGCGCTGCCGGCAATCAGCGCCACTAATCCGCCATCAAGCCAGCGGCTGAGGCGAGCAGTTTGTAGGAAGCTGCGGGCGAACTGGCTGCCAAACAGCGCCGCCAAACCGATGAAAAACGGCGTTGCGGCGTTGGCCCACCAGGGGTTGTCGGGCCAGAAATATTCCACCGCCGCGCCGTTGACCGAGAGCTGGTAGAGGCCGAACGCGGCGATATAGAGGATGTAATACAGGTAGCTGGTGTCGCGCACCGCCAGGTAAATGAACAGGTTGTAGACCAACATGCCCAGCAGCACGCCGTAGATCACCCCCAGCACATACAGGCGCAAGGGCTGCGCTTCCAGGTACGCGGTGCTCGACCACAGGGTCAGCGGCGCCTGGATCGAGCCTTCGCTTTGCAGGCGCAAATACAGGGTGCGGGGCTGGCCGGCGGCGAGGTCCAGGTCGAAAAGATAGTTGTTCTGGCGGATCTGCCGGGTGCCGAAGGGCAAGGCGTCGCCGGTGCGCCCGGCCAATTGCAAGCGGCCCATGGCGTCGGCCAGGTACAAATCCAAGTGGTCGAGGGGCGGGTAGGCCAGTTCCAGCAGCCAATTACGCGGGGCGTTGGCCTGGGTCGGGCGGTACAGCAGGTCTACCTTGAGCCAGAACACCGAGCGCGAATAACCGGCATTGAGTGTGGCGCTGTCGTGGGGCTTGAAGCGGTCGGCCAGGGCTGGCGAACTCACGTCTTCGATGCGGGCCTGGCCGCTGGCGTCCTCGAACACTTGCATCGCCCGGCCCAGGGGAAGGCTGCGGGTGGTTTCGTTGAATTCGATGGCGTCGGCCAGCAGGGGCCAGCTCAACAGCAGCATCAGCAAATAGCGCATTAAAGCCCCGGCATAGCTCGTCCGATTGTGTCAGGAAGCCCCCCATTCCTTTTGAGTAGACGCAAACCGGCATGGCCTGTTGTTGGTTTGGATCCACTCTAACATAGCCACTACTGGCCTTTGAACACCATTTAATAGCTCAAGCTAAAGGCTCTAGGACGGGCATTACAGCGATTTCGCCGGTTAATTTACCTCGCCGCCGGATGATGGCATGCAGGCATACACGACAATTCTTACGGCGCTTTCGAAAAAAGCGTTTGGTGGTAAGCTCGCGCACCATGACTATCTACAGCTCTCGCCCCGTTGTCCTCTGTCTCTCCGGCCACGACCCCAGTGGTGGCGCCGGCCTGCAGGCAGATATCGAAGCCCTCATCGCCCAGGGTTGCCATGCCGCCACCGCGATCACCGCGCTGACCGTGCAAGACACCGTCAACGTCAGTGACTTTCGCGTGCTCGAGCGCGAGTGGGTGCTGGCCCAGGCCAACGCCGTGCTCAACGACTCCACCGTCGCCGCCGTCAAACTGGGAATGCTCGGTTCCCTGGAGATGGTCGATACCGTGGTCGAGTTGCTCACGGCCCACCCGCACCTGCCGGTGATCTGCGACCCGGTGCTGCGCGCCGGGGGCGGCGGGCGCCTGGGCAAGGATGAAGTCGGCTATGCGCTGCGCGAACGCCTGCTGCCGCTAGCCGTAATCGCCACGCCCAACCTGCCCGAAGCACGCATCCTCGCCGAACTGCCCGAGGGCAGCGCCGACGCATGCGCGGAAAAACTCCTGCCGTTCATCCAACACCTGCTGATTACCGGCGGCCACGGCGACGAGCAGCAAGTCCACAACCGCCTCTACAGCCGCGACGGCACGCGCCACACCTTTACCTGCCAGCGCTTGCCGGGCAGTTATCACGGCTCCGGTTGCACCCTGGCCAGCGCCCTCGCCGGGCGCCTGGCCCAGGGCGAAGCCTTGGTCAGCGCCGTGCAGTCGGCGCTCAATTACACCTGGCGCACCCTGCGCGATGCCGAACAGTTGGGCCAAGGCCAATTCGTGCCGCGGCGCCTGCCCCTGGATTTTTGCTCGTAACGCCATGAGGCTCGCCCGATGAAACTACGTGGCCTGTATGCCATCACCGATAGCCAACTGCTGGCCGGCAAGTTCCTCAATTATGTGGAGGCAGCGCTCGAAGGTGGCGTCACGCTGCTGCAGTACCGCGATAAAAGCAGCGACGAGGCCCGTCGCCTGCGCGAAGCCGAAGCCTTGCGTGGCTTGTGTGAACGCTACAAGACCCAACTGATAATCAACGACGACGCCGAACTGGCCGCACGGCTGGGCGTGGGTGTGCACCTGGGCCAGACCGACGGCCCGCTGACCCCGGCCCGGGCCCTGCTCGGGCGCGGGGCGATCATCGGTTCCACCTGCCATGCCCAACTGGCGTTGGCCGAACAAGCCGCCAGCGAGGGCGCCAGCTATGTCGCCTTTGGCCGCTTCTTCAATTCCAGCACCAAACCCGGCGCGCCCACCGCGACCCTCGACGTGCTCGACCAGGCTCGCGCCAAGCTGCACTTGCCGATCTGCGTGATCGGCGGCATCACCCTGGACAACGCCGCGCCCCTGGTGGCCCACGGTGCCGACCTGCTGGCGGTGGTGCATGGCCTGTTTGGCGCCGACACCGCGCAGCACGTCACGCGTCGCGCCCGCGCCTTCAACGACCTCTTCAACTCTTGATCCCGAGACCCCGCTCATGTCCCGTTCCGAAACCCTGTTTGCCAATGCCCAGAAACACATCCCCGGTGGCGTGAACTCGCCCGTTCGTGCGTTCAAGAGCGTGGGCGGCACGCCGCTGTTCTTCAAGCACGCCGAAGGCGCCTACGTCACCGACGAGGACGACAAGCGCTACGTTGACTACGTCGGCTCCTGGGGGCCGATGATCCTCGGCCACAGCCACCCCGACGTGCTGGACGCGGTGCGCAAGCAGCTTGAGCACGGCTTGTCGTACGGCGCGCCGACAGAAATGGAAACGCGCATGGCGGACCTGGTGTGCTCCATCGTGCCGTCAATGGAAATGGTGCGCATGGTCAGCTCCGGCACCGAAGCGACCATGAGCGCGATCCGCCTGGCCCGCGGCTTCACCGGCCGCGACAGCATCATCAAGTTTGAAGGCTGCTACCACGGCCACTCCGACAGCCTGCTGGTCAAGGCCGGCTCCGGCCTGCTGACCCAAGGCGTGCCCAGCTCGGCAGGCGTGCCGGCGGCGTTCGCCAAACACACCCTGACCCTGCCGTTCAACGACATCGCGGCGGTGGCGCAGATGCTCAGCGAAGTGGGCCAGGAAGTTGCGTGCATCATCGTCGAGCCCGTGGCCGGCAACATGAACTGCGTGCCGCCGGCGCCGGGTTTCCTCGAAGGCCTGCGCAGCCTGTGCGACCAGCACGGCGTGGTGCTGATTTTCGATGAAGTGATGACCGGTTTCCGCGTGGCCCTGGGCGGCGCCCAGGCTCACTACGGCGTCACCCCGGACCTGAGCACCTTCGGCAAGATCATCGGCGGCGGCATGCCGGTGGGCTGCTTCGGCGGCAAACGCGCGATCATGCAGCACATCGCACCGCTGGGCCCGGTCTACCAGGCCGGTACTTTGTCGGGCAACCCGCTGGCCATGGCCGCCGGCCTGACCACCCTGGGCCTTATCAGCCGCCCGGGCTTCCACGCCGAACTGACCGACTACACCACCCGCTTGCTCGACGGCCTGCAACAGCGCGCCGACGCGGCGGGCATCCCGTTCGTCACCACCCAGGCCGGCGGCATGTTCGGCTTGTACTTCAGTGGTGCGGACGACATCGTGACCTTCGATGACGTGATGGCCAGCGACGCCGACCTGTTCAAGCGCTTCTTCCATCTGATGCTCGACGGCGGCGTCTACCTGGCGCCGAGCGCCTTCGAGGCAGGTTTCACCTCCATCGCCCACGGCGACACCGAGCTGAAACTGACCCTCGATGCCGCCGAACGCGCCTTCGCTGCACTGAAGTGACCGCTCGCACCTGGCGCATTGCGCCAGGTGCTCGCCTACTCTTACGGTTCTTTTATTCCCTCTTCTGCACGAAAAATCCCACAAACAGAGGGATATCCGGTCATGCAGCAGAAAAACGAGTAAAGACTTTGTAAGGTTGGCCCTGCTTATTTCATAATGCGCGCTTATTGGGCCCCCACTCAGGCCCGCGCGTCCTTCAGAGGTAAGTCGATTCCCATGAACCGCACCGGCCGCACCCTTGCATTGGGCTGCCTGTTGCTCCTTCAGCCCCTGCTCGCGCACGCACAAGCAGGCGGCAACTCGTTGTTGATCCCGGCGATAGGTCGTTGCACCCTCAATACCCAGCCCCAGGACCTTGCCGAGGCGCTCACCGCCTGCCAGCAAGCCTCCGACGCCGGGGATGCGCAGGCACAATACGAGTTGGGCGAATTCTATTACGACGGCAAAAACACGCCGCGCGACCTCAACCTGGCCCTGAGCTACTTCGAGAAGGCCTCCCTGCAAGGCCACGCCCAGGCGCAATTCAAACTAGGCAGCATGTTCTTCCACGGCGAAGGCGTCCCGGCCAACAACGTCCAGGCGTACATCGTGCTGAAAATGGCCGCCGTCAACGGCGCCGAAGACGCGCTGGACACCGCTGACGAAGTCGCCGAGCACATGCAGCGCGATGAACTGGAAGTCGCCACCCAAGTGCTGGGCCAGATCTTCCGCAAGTACCTGATGGAACTGCAAAGCGCCGACGGGCGTTCGCCTTTTTCGCCGTTGCCCTAAGTTCGTCCGCCCCTCTGTGACGCCCTACTTCTCCGGCATCGGCATCGGGAACGGCATGACATTACCCATGCCCCGTGCTTCGCTGATTTTCGGCGTGCCCAGGCGTTCGACTTCATCGATGCGCACGATCGAGTGCATGGGCACGAAGCTGCGCACCACGCCTTCAAATTGGGCTTTGAGTTTCTCTTCGCCGGGGTCGACCACCAATTGCGTGCGCTCGCCGAAGACGAATTCTTCCACTTCCAGGAAACCCCACAGATCGCTTTGATAGATCTGTTTGGCGTACATCTCGAACACCTGGCCCTGGTTGAGGAAAATCACCTTATAGATTGGAGCTTCGCGTTTGGTCATGGTGGGCGGGTAACACATCGGGGGATAAAAAGAGGGCGCGAACTATAGCATAGCCATCGGGCGCGCAACGCTAGGAAGCAACCGCGATGACCACTATAATGCGCGGTTCTTTGAATCACGTGATGACCCCTGTCCATGGCCAAGAAGCTTTACATCGAAACCCACGGTTGCCAGATGAACGAGTACGACAGCTCGCGCATGGTGGACCTGCTGGGCGAACATCAGGCCCTGGAAGTCACCGCCCGCGCCGAAGACGCGGACGTCATCCTGCTTAACACCTGCTCCATCCGCGAGCGCGCCCAGGACCGGGTTTATTCCCAACTCGGCCGCTGGCGTGAGCTGAAATTGGCCAACCCGGACATGGTGATCGCCGTCGGCGGTTGCGTGGCCAGCCAGGAAGGTGCCGCGATCCGCGACCGCGCTCCTTATGTCGATGTGGTGTTCGGCCCGCAGACCCTGCATCGCCTGCCAGAAATGATCGATGCCGCGCGCGTTACCAAGCTGCCGCAAGTGGACGTCTCGTTCCCGGAAATCGAAAAGTTCGACCACCTGCCCGAACCCCGCATCGACGGCCCCAGCGCGTACGTTTCGGTGATGGAAGGCTGCAGCAAGTACTGCACGTTCTGCGTAGTGCCCTACACCCGCGGCGAGGAAGTGAGCCGGCCGTTCGACGATGTGCTGGCCGAAATCATCCACCTGGCCGAGAACGGCGTGCGCGAAGTGACCCTGCTGGGGCAAAACGTCAACGGTTATCGCGGCCAAACCAACGATGGCCGCGTGGCCGACCTGGCCGAATTGATCCGCGTGGTGGCCGCGGTCGATGGCATCGAGCGCATCCGCTACACCACGTCCCATCCGCTGGAGTTTTCCGACAGCTTGATCCAGGCCCACGCCGAGGTTCCAGAACTGGTTAAGCACCTGCACTTGCCGGTGCAATCGGGTTCGGACCGCATCCTGTCGGCCATGAAGCGCAACCACACAGCGCTGGAGTACAAGTCCAAGTTGCGCAAGCTGCGGGCGGCGGTGCCGGGGATTTGCATCAGCTCGGACTTTATCGTCGGCTTCCCCGGCGAGACGGAAAAAGACTTCCAGCAAACCATGAAGCTGATCGAGGACGTGGGTTTCGACTTTTCCTACTCGTTCGTCTACAGCCAGCGCCCCGGCACGCCAGCAGCCGACCTGGCCGACGACACCCCCGAGGAGCTGAAAAAGGAACGCCTGAACGCCTTGCAGCATCGCCTCAACCAGCAGGGTTTTGAGATCAGCCGACAAATGGTCGGCTCGACCCAGCGCATCTTGGTCACCGATTACTCGAAGAAGGACCCGGGCGAGCTGCAGGGGCGCACGGAGAACAACCGTATCGTCAACTTCCGCTGCGATGATCCGACTTTGATCGGGCAGTTCGCCGATGTGCACATCGACGCCGCCCAACCGCACTCGCTGCGCGGCTCGCTGTTGCCCTGAGAGAGGGCGCCGCGTGTGTGAGGCCGCTGTGGGAACGAGCCTGCCCGCGATAGCGATCTATGGGCCAATGAGCGTGGCGGGCCCGGCGCCGTCGCGAGCAGGCTCGCTCCCACAGGGGCAAGAACCTGACGGGCCTGCTTAAGTGCTTTCGTACCCGGCGTGCTGGCGTTATCCTTCATTTCACCTTAATTGCCCCAGGGCGGCTAAAAACGACCTTGAACGCACCTATCGAACCACATCGTTTCATTCTCGAGCCCTTCGAGGCTCGCCGCTTCGCCAACCTGTGCGGGCAATTCGACGAGCATCTGCGCTTGATCGAACAACGCCTGGCGATTGAGATCCGCAACCGCGGCAATCAATTCGAGCTCATTGGCGAACTCAAGCACACCACCTGCGCGGAAACCCTGCTGCGTCGCCTGTACCGGGAAACCCAGGGTACGGAGCTGTCGCCAGACATGGTGCACCTGTTCCTGCAGGAGTCGGCTGTCGAGGAAATGGACAACCACTCCCCTGCCGATGCCGCCATCGCCCTGCGCACCAAAAAAGGCATGATTCGCCCTCGCGGCCTGAATCAGCAGCGCTACGTGAAGGAAATTCTGGGCAACGACATCAACTTCGGCATCGGCCCGGCCGGTACTGGCAAAACCTACCTGGCGGTCGCCTGCGCCGTGGATGCCCTGGAGCGCGAACAAGTGCGCCGCATCCTGCTGGTGCGCCCGGCGGTCGAGGCCGGCGAGAAGCTGGGCTTTTTGCCCGGCGACCTGGCCCAGAAGATCGACCCGTACCTGCGCCCGCTGTATGACGCGCTGTACGAGATGCTCGGCTTCGAGTACGTGGCCAAGCTGATCGAGCGCCAGGTCATCGAGATCGCGCCGCTGGCCTACATGCGCGGCCGCACGCTGAACAACAGCTTCATCATCCTCGACGAAAGCCAGAACACCACCGTCGAGCAAATGAAGATGTTCCTGACCCGCATTGGCTTTGGCTCCACCGCCGTGATTACCGGCGACATCACCCAGGTCGACCTGCCCAAGGGCACCAAGTCCGGGCTGGGCCAGGTGATCGAGGTGCTCAAGGATGTGCCAGGCATCAGCTTCACCCACTTCATGCCCAAAGACGTGGTCCGCCACCCCTTGGTGCAACGCATCGTCGAAGCCTACGAGCGCTTCGAGCACAAAGACGACATGCCCGCCGCCAAGGACAGCCGTCACGATGCTTGAGCTTGATCTGCAATTGGCCACCGAGGCCACCGCGCCCGACGAAAGCCAGTTCCGCCAGTGGTGTGAGCTGGCTTTACGCCAGCGCAGCGCCGATTCGGAACTGACCATCCGCCTGGTGGACGAACCTGAGGGCCGCGAGCTGAACCACACCTGGCGGCATAAAGACTACGCCACCAACGTGCTGTCCTTTCCCGCTGACGTGCCGGACGAACTGCTGGATATCCCGCTGCTGGGCGATCTGGTGATCTGCGTGCCCGTGGTCGAGCGTGAAGCGGCCGAGCAAGGCAAGGCGCTGGACGCCCATTGGGCGCACCTGGTGATTCACGGCTGCTTGCATCTACTGGGTTACGACCATATAGATGACGACGAAGCCGAAGAAATGGAAGCGCTGGAACGAACGTTGCTTGCCGAGCTGGGTCATCCCGACCCCTATGCAGACGACGAACCTGACAACCTCTTAACTGAAACAACAAAGGACTTAGAGTAATCGCTATGAGCGAAGACCGATCGAGCAACGGGCAAAAGTCATGGCTGGGGAAACTGACCCAGGCTTTTGCCCATGAGCCGAAAAACCGCCAGGAGCTGCTGGAGCTGCTGCGCGAAGCGCACCAAAACAAACTGTTGGACAGCGAAGCGCTGGCCATCGTCGAAGGCGCCATCCAGGTAGCCGATCTGCAAGTGCGCGACATCATGGTGCCGCGCTCGCAAATGGTCAGCATCAAGGCGACCCAGACACCCCGCGAGTTCCTCCCGGCAGTCATCGACTCGGCGCATTCGCGCTACCCGGTCATCGGCGAAAGCCACGACGACGTCATGGGCGTGTTGCTGGCCAAAGACCTGCTGCCGCTGATCCTCAAGGAGAACGGCGACAGCTGCAACGTCAAGGACCTGCTGCGCCCGGCGACCTTCGTCCCCGAGTCCAAGCGCCTGAATGTGCTGCTGCGCGAGTTCCGCGCCAACCATAACCACATGGCCATCGTCATCGACGAATACGGCGGCGTGGCAGGCCTGGTGACCATCGAAGACGTGCTGGAACAGATCGTCGGCGACATCGAAGACGAGCACGACGTCGAGGAAGACAGCTATATCAAACCGCTGCCCAGCGGCGATTTCCTGATAAAGGCCCTGACGCCGATCGAGAACTTCAACGAGTTTTTCGACAGCGAGTTCTCCGACGACGAGTTCGACACCGTCGGCGGCCTGGTGATGAGCGCTTTCGGCCACCTGCCAAAACGCAATGAAATCACCGAAATCGGCGCCTACCGCTTCCGCATCCTCAATGCCGACAGCCGCCGGATTCACTTGATCCGCCTCACCCCCATCGCTCGCTAAGGATTGATATGCGCCGTCTGACCCGCCCCGGCTGGCCCGGTAACCTGCTGGCCGTGGCGGCCGGCGCACTCACCACCCTGGCATTGGCTCCCTTCGATATCTGGCCGCTGGCACTGCTGGCGGCCGGGTTCTTCTACGCCGGCCTGCGCCATCTGAACCCGCGCCAGGCCTTGGGCCGTGGCTGGTGCTTCGGTTTCGGCCTGTTCGGCGCGGGCACCAGTTGGATCTACTACAGCATCCACCACTTCGGTGGCGCTTCGGTGCTGCTGGCCGGGTTGCTGATGCTGGCCTTCACTGCGGCGATTGCCTGGTTTTTCGCCCTACCCGCGTGGCTCTGGGCACGCTGGTTGCGCCGCAACGAAGCGCCGCTGGCCGACGCCCTGGCCTTCGCTGCGTTGTGGGTGGCCCAGGAAGCCTTTCGCGGCTGGTTCCTGACCGGTTTCCCGTGGCTCTACTCAGGTTACAGCCAACTCGATGCACCGCTGGCCGGGCTTGCGCCGCTGGGTGGGATCTGGCTGATTTCCTTCAGCCTGGCCCTGACCGCCGCGCTGCTGTACAACCTGCCGCGCCTGATAAAAGGCCGGCGCCCGGGTTTCATCGCCGCCGGCCTGCTGCTGTTGGCCGCGCCCTGGGTAATCGGGATCGCGCTCAAGGGCCATGCCTGGACCAGCCCTTCGGGCGAGCCGCTGAGCGTGGCGGCGATCCAAGGCAACATCGAACAAAGCATGAAGTGGGACCCGGCGCAGTTGAACGCGCAACTGGCGCTGTACCGCGACATGAGCTTCAGCACCAAACGCGTTGACCTGCTGATCTGGCCGGAAACCGCGATCCCGGTGCTCAAGGAGTCGGCCGAAGGTTTCCTGAGCATGCTCGGCACCTTCGCCGCCGACCGTAACTCGGCACTGATTACCGGGGTGCCGATCCGCCAGCAAGTGCGCCATGAAAAACGCTACTTCAACGGCATCACCGTGGTTGGCCAGGGCGACGGCACGTACCTGAAGCAAAAACTGGTGCCTTTCGGCGAGTATGTGCCGCTGCAAGACCTGCTGCGCGGGCTGATCGCCTTCTTCGACCTGCCAATGTCCGACTTCGCCCGTGGCCCGGCCGACCAGTCAATGTTGCAGGCCAAGGGCTATCAAATTGCGCCGTTCATCTGCTACGAAGTGGTCTACCCGGAATTCGCCGCCGGCCTTTCGGCCCGCAGCGACCTGCTGCTGACCATCAGCAACGACACCTGGTTCGGCACCTCCATCGGGCCCTTGCAGCACTTGCAGATGGCGCAGATGCGCGCCCTGGAAGCGGGACGTTGGATGATCCGCGCCACCAACAACGGCGTGACCGGCCTGATCGACCCGTTTGGCAAGATCACCGCGCAGATCCCGCAATTCGAGCGCGGCATTCTGTATGGCGAAGTGGTGCCGATGCACAACCTCACGCCGTACCTGCAATGGCGCTCGTGGCCGCTGATTATTGCGTGCCTGCTGCTGTTTGGCTGGGCGCTGCTGGCCAGCCGGATGGCCAAGACCGTGTGACCCCGTGCCAGCGATCGCGCGCCTGATGGCGCCATCGCTGGCAAGCCAGGCCTCTACGCGGCCTAACGATAGAACAGGCGATAACCCACCAGCCCCGCCGCCTCATTGAGCAACTGCCCGGACTGCCAGATCGACTTGAACTCCGGCATCCAACCGCCCAGCGGCCGCGCGTTGTCCACCCCGAGAAACCCCACCGGCGCCGGTACTACGCCAAACCCCGCGCGCTCGAAACTCCACACGCTGCGCTGCATGTGCCAGGCCTGGGTCACGACCACCACCCGCGTGACGCCCTCAGGCAGCAATACCTGGGCGCTGAACTGGGCGTTTTCCCAGGTCGTGCGGCTGCGCCCTTCCTGCCAGCGCACCGCCACGCCAAAGTCATCGCGCAGGGAATCGGCCATCAACGCCGCCTCAGTGGGCGGCGTGCCATAGTGCAGGCCGCCACTGGTCAGGACCGGCAACCCCGAGGCCTTGGCCAGGCGCGCCGCGTACCGCTCACGCTCCAGGCCCACCCCGGTGGGCTGGTCCGCGCCCCAGGCCGGGTCGCCGCGCTCCCGGCCTGAACCCAACACCACAATCGCATCGGCACGCTCGGCCAGGGTCGCCCACTCGCTGCGCTCCAGCGCAGGCTCGGTTTCCAGGGCGCGGGCGCTCCACTCCACCACCACCGGCAGGCTCATTAGCCCGAAACCACCAAGCCCCAGCGCAAAACACAAGCCCGCCAAGCGCGGGCGGCTGCGGCGCAACCACCAGGCCAGCGCCAGCAACAACAAAAGAATGCCGGGAGGTAACAGCAACTGTTTGACGAAATAACGAAAAGGCATCGGGCATCTCCAAAAAATGCCCGAAGCCTAAGGGGGTTGAAGCAAAGCAACAACAGAGGATATCGGCCGTTCTATGGAAAGGCCCTTGGCGGTGACGTCATGCCAGTGCCCTTGCGGGCTGCGTACACTTACTTGAATTGCAGGGACCGGACCTTTACCGCGCCCCCGCTATTAGGCGCCTTGTCTCTCAACCAGATGATCTTGGCCGAATGCGGCGCCTGTGGCGGTGTAACCTGATTGTTGCCCGCACCCTGCGGCGCCTCCTGCCCGCTGCGGTCCAGATAAGCCTGAATCAACTCGAACTCGGCAGCGCTCAAACCACGCAGTTCCAATTCGGCGGGACGCTCGTCGCGTAACCGGCCCGCCGTCTTTGCCGCATCCAGGGCCAGACCCAAACGGTCAATCAGCCGCTCATAGAACTCCGGTTTAATGACTTTTCGCTGCGACTCAACCATCCGTTCACCTCACTAGAAGGATATGACTCACTCCCCAGTTAGAAGCGTAGTCCCGCGCGGCAAACGGGCCGGTCCCCGCGACCAACGGCCCGCCGGGCCGCGCGGGGTGCAATCAGGGTTTCCCTCGGCGGAGTACGGTCATGTATGCTACGGCGCTTCCTGTAATTCCACTTCCAGCTCGCCTGGGCACCGAAAACGCCACAATCTGGCGGCATTTGCGCCCAGCGTCGCATTGAAGAGGATTAGGCCACCCCTATTCAGTTCAAAAGTAGCCATGCACGAACACTATCAGCCCCGTGAAATAGAAAACGCCGCCCAATCCTTCTGGGACGAACAGAAGTCCTTCGAGGTCAGTGAACAGCCAGGCAAGGAGACTTACTACTGCCTATCGATGTTCCCTTACCCCAGCGGCAAGCTACACATGGGGCATGTGCGTAACTACACCATCGGCGACGTGATCTCCCGCTACCAGCGCATGCAAGGCAAAAACGTCCTGCAACCCATGGGTTGGGACGCCTTCGGCATGCCGGCGGAAAACGCCGCGATGAAAAACAACGTAGCGCCCGCCAAGTGGACCTACGAAAACATCGCCTACATGAAATCCCAGCTGCGCAGCCTGGGCCTGGCGGTGGATTGGTCGCGCGAAGTGACCACCTGCAAGCCTGATTACTACCGCTGGGAACAATGGCTGTTCACTCGCCTGTTCGAAAAGGGTGTGATCTACCGCAAGAACGGCACCGTGAACTGGGACCCGATCGACCAAACCGTCCTGGCCAACGAGCAGGTGATCGACGGCCGCGGCTGGCGTTCCGGCGCCCTGATCGAAAAGCGCGAAATCCCGATGTACTACTTCAAGATCACCGCCTATGCGGATGAACTGCTGGAGAGCCTCGACGACTTGCCGGGCTGGCCCGAGCAGGTCAAGACCATGCAACGCAACTGGATCGGCAAATCCCGTGGCATGGAAGTGCAGTTCCCCTACCACGTCGACTCCATCGGCGAAGCGGGCGTACTGAAAGTCTTCACTACCCGTCCGGACACCTTGATGGGCGCGACCTACGTCGCCGTGGCCGCCGAGCACCCGCTGGCCACCCTCGCCGCGCAGAACAACCCTGAGCTGCAAGCCTTCATCGCCGAATGCAAAGGCGGCAGCGTCGCCGAAGCCGACGTCGCCACCCAGGAAAAGAAAGGCCTGCCCACCGCCCTGTTCGTCGAACACCCACTGACCGGCGAAAAACTGCCGGTGTGGGTCGCCAACTATGTGCTGATGCACTACGGCGATGGCGCGGTGATGGCTGTGCCGGCCCATGACGAGCGGGATTTCGAGTTCGCCACCAAATACGCCTTGCCAATCAAGCCCGTGGTGCGCACCAGCGCCGGCGACGAGAGCCCGGCGCCGTGGCAGGACGCCTATGGCGAACACGGCACGCTGATTAACTCCGGCGAATTCGATGGCCTGGACTTCCCCGGCGCCTTCGACGCCATCGAAGTGGCGCTCATCAAGAAAAACCTCGGCGCCTCGCGCACTCAGTTCCGCCTGCGCGACTGGGGCATCAGCCGCCAGCGCTACTGGGGCTGCCCGATCCCGATCATCCACTGCGATAGCTGCGGTGACGTGCCCGTACCGCAAGACCAACTGCCCGTCGTCCTGCCCGAAGACGTCGTACCCGACGGCGCCGGTTCGCCCCTGGCACGCATGCCCGAGTTCTACGAGTGCGCCTGCCCCAAATGCGGCGCGCCGGCCAAGCGTGAAACCGACACCATGGACACCTTCGTCGAGTCCTCGTGGTACTACGCCCGCTATGCCTCGCCTCACTACGAGGGCGGCCTGGTGGAAAAATCCGCGGCCGACCATTGGTTGCCGGTGGATCAGTACATCGGCGGCATCGAACACGCGATCCTGCACCTGCTCTACGCGCGCTTCTTCCACAAACTGATGCGCGACGAAGGCCTGGTCAGTTCCAACGAACCGTTCAAAAACCTGCTGACCCAGGGCATGGTGGTCGCCGAGACCTACTATCGCCGCGAGGCCAACGGCAGCTACACCTGGTTCAACCCGGCAGACGTCGAGCTTGAGCGCGACAGTAAGGCCAAGGTCATCAGCGCCAAGCTGATCGCCGATGGCCTGCCGGTGGAAATCGGCGGCACCGAGAAGATGGCCAAGTCCAAGAACAACGGCGTCGATCCACAGTCGATGATCGACCAGTTCGGGGCCGATACCTGCCGCCTGTTCATGATGTTCGCCTCGCCGCCCGACATGAGCGCCGAATGGTCCGACTCAGGCGTCGAAGGCTCGCACCGCTTCCTCAAGCGCGTCTGGCGCCTGGCCCACGCCCATATCAGCCAGGGCTTGCCCGGCAAACTGGACCTGGCCGGCCTGAGCGACGAGCAAAAAGCCATCCGCCGCAGCACCCACCTGGCCATCAAGCAAGCCAGCCAGGACGTGGGCCAGCACCACAAGTTCAACACCGCTATCGCCCAGGTGATGACGCTGATGAACGTGCTGGAAAAAGCACCGCAAACCACCGCACAAGACCGCGCGCTGGTACAGGAAGGCCTGGAAACGGTCACCCTGCTGCTGGCGCCTATTACCCCGCACATCAGCCATGAACTGTGGAACCAGTTGGGCCACAGCGGCGCAGTAATCGACGCCACATGGCCGGTGGCCGATGACAGCGCCCTGGTACAGGACACGCTGCAACTGGTGATTCAGGTCAACGGCAAGCTGCGCGGCCAGATCGACATGCCCGCCAGCGCCAGCCGCGAAGAAGTGGAAGCCGCCGCCCGTGCCAACGAGAACGTGCTGCGCTTCACCGAAGGCCTGACGATCCGCAAAGTGATCGTCGTGCCCGGCAAACTGGTCAACATCGTCGCTAGCTAAATTGGATCAGGTGCCGGGCAACACGCCCGGCACCGCACAGAACCTTACGGGCCGCACGGCGGCCCACCTGGTTTCAAGGGGAGCATCAAGATGATTAAACGCAATTTGCTGGTTATAGGCCTGGCCGTGTTGCTAAGCGCCTGCGGGTTCCAGTTGCGCGGCACCGGCACCAGCGAACTGGCCATCAAGGAACTGGACGTCACGGCCCGCAACGCCTATGGCGACACTGTGGTGCAATTGCGCCAGGTTCTGCAAAGCAGCGGCGTCAAGGTCTTTGCCGGCGCGCCGTACAAACTGGTGCTGGCCAACGAGCAGGAATCCCAGCGCACCCTCAGCTACGCCGGTGCCGGCCGCTCGGGTGAATACGAGCTGACGACTGTGCTCAACTACGAAATCCTCGGCCAGGGCAATCTGTCGCTGCTCAGCGACAAGCTGCAAGTGCAGCAAGTATTCCTGCACGACGGCAACAACCTGGTGGGTTCCGACCAGGAAGCCGACCAGACCCGCAAGGAAATGCGCCGCGACCTCGTCCAGCGCATGGTGCTGCGCCTGCAACAGTTGAGCCCGGCGCAACTGGACCAATTGCAGCAAACCGCCACGGCCCGCGCCAAGGCCGAAGCCGATGCACTGGAAGCCGCGCAAAAGGCTGAAGCCGAAACGCCGCGCCAGTCGCCGCTGCAACTGAACCAATAAGTCTTGCGGGGCGCCTCGGTGCCCCGCTTGCCCTCGCCGATGAAACTCGCCCCCGCCCAACTCGCCAAGCACCTGCAAGGCGCCCTCGCGCCCGTCTATATCATCAGCGGCGACGACCCGCTGTTGTGCCAGGAAGCCGCCGACGCCATCCGCGCCACGGCCCGCCAGCAGGGTTTCGATGAACGCCAGGTGTTCAGCGCCGATGCCAGTTTCGACTGGGGCACGCTGCTACAGGCCGGCGCCAGCATGTCGCTGTTCGCGCAAAAACGCGTGTTGGAACTGCGTTTGCCCTCGGGCAAGCCTGGGGACAAAGGCGCCGCCGCCTTCATCGAATACTGCGCCCGCCCGGCCGAAGACACCCTGCTGCTGATAAGCCTGCCAAAACTCGATGGCAGTGCGCAGAAGACCAAGTGGGGCAAGGCCCTGATCGAAGGCGCCCACACCCAGTTTGTGCAGATCTGGCCGGTGGACGCCAACCAGTTGCCGCAATGGATTCGCCAGCGCCTGTCCCAGGCCGGGCTTAGCGCCAGCCAGGATGCGGTGGAACTGATCGCCGCCCGGGTCGAAGGCAACCTCTTGGCCGCCGCCCAGGAAATCGAAAAACTCAAATTGATGGCCGAAAGCGGGCAGATCACCGTGGAAACGGTGCAGGCCGCCGTGGCCGACAGTGCGCGCTTCGATGTCTTTGGCCTGGTGGACGCCATTCTCAACGGCGAAGCCGCCCACGCCCTGCGCATGCTCGAAGGCCTGCGCGGCGAGGGCGTAGAGCCGCCGGTGATTCTCTGGGCCCTGGCCCGGGAACTGCGGGTGCTGGCTAACCTGGCGCTGCAATACAGCCAGGGCACGCCGCTGGACAAAGCCTTCAGCCAGGCCCGCCCGCCGATCTGGGACAAGCGTAAACCGCTGATGAGCAAAGCCCTGCAACGCCACAGCGCGCAGCGCTGGGCGCAGCTGCTACAGGACGCCCAGCGCATTGACGCGCAAATCAAGGGCCAGGCCAGCGGCTCGCCGTGGATGAGCCTGAGCCGCCTGTCACTGTTGATGGCCGGGCAACGGCTGGCCTTGCCGGCGGAGTAAGCCTTACTGCAATTCTCTGTGGGAGCGCGCTCTGACAGGGGTTGTGCCTAAGGCCGCCGCCCATCACCAGGGCTGGACACTTGCCCCACTTGGGCCGATGATTCGCAGCGCTGCATCCACCTACCTGCGAGAAGCCATCATGAGCAAAAAGCCTTCACGGCATCGGCCCAATAAAGCCAAATCCATCGTCGCCCAGCCACTGTTCCGCAGCCGTCAGGAACAACCGGCCAAAGGCAAAGGCAGCTACCGCCGCGAAGCCTTCCAGTCTAATAGCTGGGAGGCTTCTTACTTTCTGGCCGCTTAAAGGCAAGCACCCGTTCAACATGTTAAGGTCGGCACCTGATTCGTATTCTCTGGACCTGTGCATGCCCCTCTGTATTTCCCGTCGTTGGCACCTGCGCCAATTGATCGCTGCCTCCAGCCTCATTCTGTTAGTTGCCTGTGCGGAAAAACCCACCGCCGCCGACGCGCAACCGCTGCAAAGCATTCCCGCCGTGCCCGCGCCCGCCGTCATTCCGCCGGTGATGCCGAGCGGCGAAAACCTCGATATCCAGCCGACCCAGACCTTCGCCCAGTGGCAGGAAGCCTTCCGCAAGGACGCCCTGGCCGCCGGCATCCGCGCCGAACTGTTCGACCGCGCCTTCGCCAACGTAACCCCCGACATGAGCGTTATCCGCGCCGACCGCAGCCAGCCTGAGTTCTCGCGCCCGGTGTGGGAATACCTCAACGGCGCGCTCTCCCCCGTGCGCGTGCGCAAGGGTCAGTTGCTGCTGGAGCAATACGGGCCGATCCTGCAAAGCATCGAACAGCGTTACGGCGTGGATCGCCAGGCACTGGTTTCAGTGTGGGGTATGGAAAGCAACTTCGGCAGCTTCCAGGGCAGCCAATCAGTGATCCGCTCCCTGGCGACCCTGGCCTACGAAGGCCGCCGCCCGGCCTTCGCTCACGCGCAATTGATCGCTGCCCTGCAAATCCTTCAACAGGGCGATATCGAGCCGGAAAAAATGCTCGGTTCCTGGGCCGGCGCCATGGGCCAGACCCAGTTCATCCCCACCACCTACAACACCCACGCCGTGGATTTTGACGGTGACGGGCGCCGCGATATCTGGGGCAGCCCCACCGACGCTTTGGCGTCCACCGCCCACTACCTGCAAAGCTCCGGCTGGCAAAAAGGCCAGCCCTGGGGCTTTGAGGTGCAACTGGCCAATGGCTTCGACTACGTGCTGGCCGATGGCGCAATCCGCAAGACCGTCGCCGAGTGGCGGCAACTGGGCGTGAGCCTGCCCAATGGCGCCAGCGTGCCTGCCGGGGCCGAGCAGTTGTCGGCCGCCCTGCTACTGCCGGCCGGCTATCGCGGCCCGGCATTCCTGATCCTCGATAACTTCCGCGCCATCCTCAAGTACAACAACTCCTCGTCCTATGCATTGGCGGTGGGGCTGTTATCCGAGCGGTTTGGCGGTGGTGGGACGATCAATGGTGAGTGGCCCAAGGATGACCTGCCCCTGAGCCGCTCCGAGCGCATCGAGCTGCAAACCCTGCTCAGCGCCCAGCACTACGACGCGGGTACCGCTGACGGGATCATCGGCGCCAATACACGCAAGGCGATCCGCGCAGCTCAACAGTCGTTCGGCTGGCCGGCGGACGGCTACCCGACGCAGAAATTACTGCAGGGTTTGCGTAATCGCTGAGGCAAAAAACAGGAGTGCCTTGCACTCCCGCACGGGCCAGTCCGCTGGCTACAGGGGCAGTAGCACCACGTCTTGTTCGAGCCGCAGCTCCTGATTACCCGCATCCAACCTGACCATCGCCCCCAACGGCAGGGTCAGGTTCGGGTCGCAATGGCCGCTGCGCCACCCCGCCAGCACCGGAATGCGCAGCGGCGCGAAGGTCTGCTTGAGCAGAGCTTGTAGCGCCTGGCCATCAACCCCCGCCACATCCCCCACCAGAACGCCGCCAATCGTTGCCAACTTGCCCGCCAGGCGCAGGTGCGTCAGCAATCGGTCAATGCGGTACAGCGGCTCGTTGACGTCCTCGATGAACAAAATGATGCCCTCGGCATCGAGTTCATAAGGCGTGCCCAGGGTGGCGGCGATCATCGACAGGTTGCCACCCATCAAGCGCCCTTGGGCGATGCCCGGCTCGATGGTGACCAAGGGGTAGGCCGCAGGGTGGGGCAGGACGCTGCCGCGCTTCAATTGCCCGCGCAGCATGCGAAACAGCGACGATTCGGTGGGTTGCTGCTTGTTGCCCAGCAAGTCGGCGTTGAGCATCGCGCCATGGAAGGTGACGAAGCCGGCATAACGGCTGATGGCCACGTGCAACGCGGTGATGTCACTGTAACCCACAAAGGGCTTGGCGTTGCGCCGCAGTAGGTCGAAGTCGATGCCGTCGAGCAGGCGTGGGCTGCCGTAGCCGCCACGCAGGCACAGGATGGCGTCCACCTGGGGGTCAGCGAATGCGGCATGTAGGTCGTTGAGACGCACCTCATCACTGCCCGCGAGGTAGCCCTCCTTCGCCGTCACACCGGGGAACACCTTGAGCGAATAGCCCCGCGCTTGCATCCACTGCAATGCCTTGTGGGCATCCAGCGTCGCCGGCCCGGCAGGCGCGATCACGCCAATCAAGCCCTCCACAGGCAAGGCCGGCACCGGCATGGACTCACAGTAGGTGGGGGTGTTTGAAGCGCTCATCCATGATTCTCCCTGCGTAGATGGTCCACGCACAGTAGCCACGAAAGGGAATAAAGAGAAGGGACCGGTGACTTTGGGGCTTGCAAGAAAAGGCCCGCGCGCAGCCCATAAAAAACGCCCGCAGGAACCGAGGCTCCTGCGGGCGTTTTGCGGATCAGGACATCAGGCTGGCTTTTACCAGTTTCGCCTGCTCGTCGGCGTGGTACGAGGAACGTACCAGGGGGCCGGACGCGACGTTCTTGAAGCCCATTTTGTAGCCTTCCTCGGCGAACCAGGCAAAGGTGTCCGGGTGCACGAAACGCTGCACCGGCAAGTGGTTGCGCGACGGTTGCAGGTACTGGCCCAGGGTCAGCATGTCGATGTCGTGTTCGCGCATGCGCTTCATGACTTCGATGACTTCCTCGTCGGTCTCGCCCAGGCCCAGCATCAGGCCGGACTTGGTCGGAATATGGGGCATCATCTGCTTGAATTTCTGCAGCAGGGTCAGCGACCACTGGTAGTCCGAACCCGGGCGTGCGGCCTTGTACAGGCGTGGCACGGTTTCCAGGTTGTGGTTGAACACATCCGGCGGCTCGGCAGCGGTGATTTGCAGCGCCACGTCCATGCGCCCACGGTAGTCGGGCACCAGGGTTTCCAGCAGTACGTCGGGCGACAGCTTGCGGATCTCGCGGATGCAGTCGGCAAAATGCTGGGCACCGCCGTCGCGCAGGTCGTCCCGGTCTACCGAGGTGATGACCACGTACTTGAGGCGCAGGTCAGCGATAGCGATGGCCAGGCTCTCGGGCTCGTTGGTATCCAGCGGCTTCGGCCGCCCGTGGCCGACGTCGCAGAACGGGCAACGACGGGTGCAGATGTCACCCATAATCATGAAGGTCGCGGTGCCGCCGGAGAAACACTCGCCCAGGTTCGGGCAGGAGGCCTCTTCGCACACGCTGTGCAGCTTGTGTTTGCGCAACAGGGCCTTGATGCGGTCAACCTCGGGGGACACCGGGATGCGCACGCGGATCCAGTCGGGTTTCTTTGGCAGTTCGGTGGTCGGAATGATCTTCACCGGGATGCGTGCAACCTTCTCGGCGCCGCGCAGTTTCACACCGGCTTCGACCTTGGCACGCGGGGCCGCACGCTCAGTGACATCGAGCGTCGGGATCATGGTTTGCACTGCATCAGTAGTCATATCAGTCGATTCCGCCCGTTAGGGTCGTCTGCTCAGCATAGTCGAGGTGTTTGACGAGCTGCGCGCGCAGCCGGGCACTTACCTCGGCAAATTCAATCGGCCCTGTGTGATCGCGCAACTGGGTCATCGCCAGGCCGGCGTAGCCACAGGGGTTAATTCGGCGAAACGGTTCCAGGCTCATGTCCACGTTCAGGGCCAGGCCATGGAAGGAGCAGCCGTGACGAATACGCAGGCCCAGGGAGGCGATTTTCGCGCCGTCGACATAGACCCCCGGCGCATCGGCTTTGGCCGCAGCGGTCACGCCGTAGCTGGCCAGCAGCTCGATCAGGCACTGTTCCATGCGGCTGACCAAGTCGCGTACGCCAAACCCCAGCCTGCGCACATCCAGCAGCAGGTAGGCCACCAACTGGCCGGGGCCGTGGTAAGTCACCTGGCCGCCGCGGTCGACCTTGACCACCGGGATATCGCCCGGCAGCAGCAGGTGCTCGGCCTTGCCAGCCTGGCCTTGGGTGAACACGGGCGGGTGTTGCACCAGCCAGACTTCGTCCGGCACATCGGTGCCCCGTTCATTGGTGAACCGCTGCATCGCGTGCCAAACCGGCTCGTAGGCCATCTGGCCGAGCTCGCGAAAGCCCAGGGTCTGGTGCATCACAACACCATGTGCACGAAACCGGTGGCCCGCAATTCGCTGTTGATGTTGTAGAGCTGATCCTGGTCGGTGGCGACGATGTGCAACTGGATCGTGGTGTACTTGCCGTTGGTGCTCTGACGCTCGTCCACGCGGTTATGGTTGATCGTGGCGTGCTTGAGCACGATCTCCAGGATCTTGTCCTTGTTACCCGCGCCCGTGTCGCTGATTACCTTGATCGGATAATCGACGTTGGGGAATTCGATCTTTGGCGCCTTTACTTCGGTATCGGTCATGGCGTAACGGCCTCGTAAGCCGTGGCGACAGACATGGCCCCGCGCCGGATCAGCGCGGGGCCATGCAGGTGCACACTAATTCAGTTGAACAAGCCGTAGAAGAATAGCCGGATGCTATCCCACACGCGGCGGAAGATACCACCTTCGTCGACCGCGTCCAGCGCGATCAGGTCAGCGCTGTGCACCACCTTGTCGTCCAACTTGACTTCGACCTTGCCGATCACGTCGCCCTTGGCGATTGGTGCGATCAATTGCGGGTTCATGGTCATGCTGGCTTGCAGTTTTTTCAGCTGACCTTTTGGCAGGGTCATGGTCAGGTCCTGGGCCAGACCGGCCTTGACCTGGTTGGTGGTGCCCTTCCAGACCGGCGATTGCGCCAGCTCGGCACCTTTCTGGTAGAAGGTCTGGGTTTCGAAGAAGCGGAAACCATAGGTCAGCAGCTTCTGGGTTTCTGCCGCGCGAGCCTGTTCGCTAACGGTGCCGAACACCACGGCGATCAAGCGCATGCCGTCACGTACCGCCGAGGACACCATGCAGTAGCCCGCTTCATCGGTGTGGCCGGTTTTCAGGCCATCAACGGTCTTGTCGCGCCACAGCAGCAGGTTGCGGTTGGGTTGCTTGATGCCGTTCCAGAAGAACTCTTTTTGCGAGTAGATCGCGTAGTGCGCCGGGTCCTCGTGGATGATCGCGCGCGCCAGCACCGCCATGTCGTGGGCCGAGGAGTAGTGCTCGGGGTTCGGCAGGCCGGTGGGGTTCAGGAAGTGGCTGTTGGTCAGGCCCAGTTCGCCGGCCGTTTTGTTCATCATGTCGGCAAAGGCGTCTTCGCTGCCGGCGATGTGCTCGGCGATCGCGACGCTGGCATCGTTACCCGACTGGATGATGATGCCGTGCAGCAGGTCGCTGACGCTGACCTGTGTGCCGACCTTGATGAACATCCGCGAACCGCCGGTGCGCCAGGCGTTTTCACTGACGGTCACCGGATCGTTCTCGCCGATCTGGCCGCGACGGATTTCCAAGGTCGCCATGTAGGCGGTCATCAACTTGGTCAGGCTGGCCGGAGGCAGGCGCTGGTCACCGTTGTTCTCCACCAGCACGTTGCCGCTGCTGGCGTCCATGAGCACGTAGGATTTGGCGGCCAGTTGCGGCGGCGACGGCATCATCTCGACCGCGAATGCGGCAGGCGAGAGGAGCAGCGGGACTAGCAGGCACAGGCGTTTGGCAAAGGTGGTGATGTTCATCCGTCTCTCGAAGTAGCTAATGGAAACTTGCCCTCGCGGGCAAAACTAATCTGACAACCGGTCCCGGCTGTCGCGTATTTCAGTTGTTCACTCTAGGCCCTTTGCCGGGCTTTTGTTCTTGGGTGAGCCAACAACCGGAGCCAGGCCCTAAGGCCCAACCCTCAATCGGGTGTCATTTATTCTGCGGTAACCACGCTTGGCTGGCCGAGATTGGCCAGGCGCACGCTGTTTTGCACTTGCTGGATCTCACCTGGCGTACCGATCGGCCCCAGGCGTACCCGGTGCAGGGTTTGCTGGTTGCGCACGATGGAGCTGATGAACACCGGCGCCTGCACCATGGAACTGAGCTTGGAACGCAGCAGTTCAGCCGCGTCCGGGTTGGCAAAAGCGCCGACTTGTAGGTACTGCCCGCCCGCCGCCTGGCCCTGGGCCAATTGCGGGACCGCCACAACTGGCGCCGCGTGTTGCTGCGGCGGCGGGGTCCACTGCTCGACCTTGCCAGTGGAGGCGGTGATCTGTGGTTGCGCGGCCTGCGGCTCGTTAAGCATCAACGGCGCCGGTTTGCCACGCTGGGCCCAGTACTGCTGCGGGTCGATGCCTTCGACCTTGACCCGCGCGGTACCGGTTTCGGCGTAGCCAAGTTTCTTCGCCGCCGCGTAGGACAGGTCGATGATGCGGTCGGAGTAGAACGGCCCGCGGTCATTGACCCGCAGGATCACGCTGCGGTTGTTGTCCAGGTTGGTCACCCGCACATAACTGGGCAGCGGCAGGGTCTTGTGCGCGGCGCTCATGCCGTAGAGGTCATAGACCTCGCCGTTGGCGGTGTTTTGCCCGTGGAATTTGGTGCCGTACCAGGAGGCCGTGCCGGAGGCGACGTAATCCTTGGATTGCTGGATCGGAAAGTAGTTTTTGCCCAGCACCGTGTAAGGGTTGGCCTTATACGGGCCGGTATGCAAGGTAGGCGTGGCATCAGGAATGCGTGAGACGTCCACGTCCCACCAGGGCGCGCCATCTTTATGGGCGCGGTTGATGTCCAGGCCTGGTTTGGCGCGCACCACCGCGGCTGAGGTTTTTTGCTGCGGCGCGCGGCTGGAGGTGCAACTGGCCACCAGCATCGCCAGGGCGGCGATGGCCACCAGCTTCAGGGGTTGTTGAATCGGCATTGCCCGCATTACTTGACGCCCCGTGCTTGAACCAGCGAATCAGACAGCTGATGAACAGCCATCGCGTACATCACGCTGCGGTTATAACGCGTGATTGCGTAGAAATTTTTCAGCCCCATCCAGTATTCCGGACCGTTATCGCCTTCAAGGCGAAACGCGGTGACTGGCAAGTCGTCGCGCAGCGCATCATGACTCGACCAACCCAGGGCTCGCAACTCCCCGACGGTTTTCGTCGGTTCGATACCCGTGGTCAGGCCTTGGTCCACCTGGTCGCCACGCACACTGGCGAGGCTGACTACTGGCTCGCCAGCCACCCAGCCGTGGCGCTTGAAGTAGCTGGCCACGCTGCCGATAGCATCGTCCGGGTTGTTCCAGATATTGATGTGGCCGTCGCCGTCAAAATCCACCGCATAGGCGCGGAAACTGCTGGGCATGAACTGCGGCAGGCCCATGGCGCCGGCGTAGGAACCCTTGAGAGTCAGCGGGTCAACTTGTTCTTCGCGGGCCAGCAGCAAGAATTCGCGCAGCTCCTTGCGAAAGAACTCGGCGCGCGGTGGGTAATCGAAGCCCAAAGTGGACAAGGCGTCGATCACCCGGAAATTGCCGGTGTTGCGGCCAAAGAAGGTTTCGACACCGATGATCGCCACGATCACCTGGGCCGGCACCCCGTATTCCTGCTCGGCGCGGGCCAGTACGGCCTCGTGCTGGCGCCAGAAATCCACGCCCCGGGCCACCCGGGCATCGGTGAGGAACATCGGGCGATATTCCTTCCATTGCTTGACGCGCTCGGCGGGCCGCGAAATGGCGTCCAGAATGGACTGCTTGCGCTGGGCTTCGCGGAACACCCCCATCAGTTGTTCGCCGGCAAAACCGTAGTCGCGGGTCATTTCGCCGACGAACTCGGCCACCTGGGGTGAGCCTTCGTAATCGCCGGCCAGCACCAGGGGCGCAGTGCCAAGGATGCCTACCAGGCCGACCCATGGCGCGTATCGAGTCGCCCAGCCACGCATTGCTTGCATTGAAATCTTCACCTTATTCAAACCTGCGCGATCCACTTACGATGGGTATGGATCGACATCAAAACCCCAAACGCTGACAGCAGCGTCACCAGCGAAGTTCCGCCATAGCTAATGAACGGCAATGGCACTCCCACCACCGGCAGCAGGCCACTGACCATACCGATGTTGACGAAAACATAAACAAAAAAAACCATGGTCAGCGAACCGGCCAGCAGTTTGCCGAACAGTGTCTGCGCCTGGGCGGTAATCACCAGCCCACGGCCGATCAGCAGCAGGTAGATAAGCAGCAACACGCAGATGCCCACCAGGCCGAATTCCTCGCCCATCACGGCGATGATGAAGTCGGTGTGGCTTTCGGGCAAAAAGTCCAGATGGGACTGGGTGCCCAGCAGCCAGCCCTTACCGAACACGCCGCCCGAGCCGATAGCGGCCTTGGACTGGATGATGTTCCAGCCAGTGCCCAGCGGATCGCTTTCTGGGTCGAGGAAGGTCAGTACGCGCTGCTTCTGGTACTCGTGCATGACGAACATCCACATGGCGATCGCCACCGGCACGGTGGCCGCCAGCACACTGAGGATCCAGCGCCAGCGCAACCCGCCCATGAACAGCACGAACGCCCCGCCCGCCAGGATCAGCAGCGAGGTGCCGAGGTCAGGCTGACGCACGATGAGGATGAACGGGATGCCGATCAGCAACAGGCTGATTATCACGTGCTTGAGCTGCGGCGGCAGGCTGCGCTTGGCCAGGTACCAGGCGATGGTGGCCGGCATGATGATTTTCATGAATTCCGAGGGCTGGAAGCGGATCACCCCGGGGATGTTGATCCAGCGCGTGGCGCCCATGGCGTTGTGGCCCATGACGTCCACCACCACCAGCAACACCACGCCGCAGACGTAGGCCAGCGGCACCCAGCGCGCCATGAAACGCGGTTCGAGCTGGGCGATGATGACCATCGACACCAGGCCGATGCCGAAGGACGTCGCCTGCTTTATCAGCAGGTCCCAGCTCTTGCCGCTGGCCGAATACAGCACGAACAGGCTGCCGGCAGCGAGGATCAGCAACAGCACCAGCAACGGGCCATCAATGTGCATACGCTGCAGGAGCGTGGCGCGGCGGCGCATCACATCCTCGCTGGAGAGAATGCGATCAAAATTACTCTTCACGGGCCGTAGCCTCCGCGCTGATAGGGCTGGCGTACTCGGGTTTGAGCCGACCTTCCTGGTCCAGCAGCCAGGCGTCCATCACCTGGCGCGCCACCGGGGCGGCGACGCCGGAACCGGCCTCGCCGTTCTCGACCATCACCGACACCACGATCTTCGGGTTTTCGGCCGGCGCGAAGGCGACGAACAAGGCGTGGTCGCGGTGGCGTTCCTGGACCTTGGAGCGGTCGTACTTCTCGCCCTGCTTGATCGCCACGACCTGGGCCGTACCGCTTTTGCCGGCGATGCGGTACTGCGCGCCGGCCGCAGCCTTGCGCGCGGTGCCACGGGCGCCGTGCATCACTTGCTGCATGCCGTGGTTGACCCGGGTCCAATCCGCCGGGTCGCGCAGGATGATGTCCGGGATCGGGTTTTCATCCACTGGCTTCTGCCCTTCGATGGACTTGGCTAGGTGCGGGCGTAGCCATTTGCCCTTGCTCGCCACCAATGCGGTGGCCTGGGCCAGTTGCAGCGGTGTGGTCTGCATGTAGCCCTGGCCGATCCCCAGAATCAGGGTTTCACCGGGGAACCAGGCCTGGCGGCGGGTGGCTCGCTTCCATTCCCGTGATGGCATCAGGCCCGGGGATTCCTCGAACATGTCCAGGGACACCTTCTGCCCCAGGCCGAACTTGTTCATATAGGACGAGAGCCGGTCGATCCCCAGTTTGTGGGCCAGGTCATAGAAGTAGGTGTCGTTGGACCGCATGATCGCGGTGTCCAGATCCACATAGCCGTCGCCGGTGCGGTTCCAGTTGCGGTACTTGTGGTCGTAGTTGGGCAGCATGTAGTAGCCAGGGTCGAATACCCGGCTGGAGGCCGTAATCACGCCCGCGTCCAGGCCCGCGATCGCTACCGCTGGCTTGATGGTCGAGCCCGGCGGGTAAAGGCCACGCAGCACGCGGTTGAATAGCGGCCGGTCGATGGAATCGCGCAACTCGGCGTAGGCCTTGAAGCTGATGCCGGTGACGAACAGGTTGGGGTCGAAGCTCGGCTGACTGACCATCGCCAATACTTCGCCAGTGGTCGGGTCCAGGGCCACGACTGCGCCACGGCGCCCGCCCAAGGCCAGTTCGGCAGCTTCCTGCAACTTGATGTCCAGGCTCAGGACGATGTCCTTGCCGGGAATCGGGTCAGTACGCTTGAGCACCCGCAGTACGCGGCCGCGGGCGTTGGTCTCGACCTCCTCGTAACCCACCTGGCCGTGCAGCTCGGGCTCGTAGAAACGCTCGATGCCGGTTTTGCCGATGTGGTGGGTGCCGCTGTAGTTGACCGGGTCGAGGGTCTTGAGCTCTTTCTCGTTGATGCGCCCCATGTAGCCCACCGAATGCGCAAAGTGTGCGCCCTGGGGGTAATGGCGCACCAGTTGCGCGACCACTTCGACGCCCGGCAGGCGGAACTGGTTGACGGCGATGCGGGCGATCTGCTCTTCGTTGAGCTCGAACAGGATCGGCACCGGCTCGAATGGCCGGCGCCCCTGCTTCATGCGTTTCTCGAACAGGGCCCGGTCTTCGGGGGGCAATTCCAGCACCTGGACGATCACGTCCAGCACCTGCTGCCAGTCACCGGAGCGCTCGCGGGTCATGCTCAGGCTGAAACTGGGCCGGTTGTCCGCTACCACCACGCCATTACGGTCGAAGATCAACCCACGGGTGGGCGGAATCGGCTGCACATGGACGCGGTTATTTTCCGACAGCGTGGAGTGGTACTCGTACTGGATGACCTGGAGGAAATACAGCCGGGCAATCAGCACGCCGAACAGCAGCACCACCGTAATGGCCCCGAACACGACGCGGCCGCGCACCAGACGGGCGTCTTTCTCGTGGTCCTTGATGCGGATCGGCTGGGACATGGGGGCAGAACTACTTGTGGTAAGGGTGGCCGGACAACACTGTCCAGGCGCGGTACAACTGCTCGCCGATCAGGATGCGCACCAGCGGGTGAGGCAGGGTCAGGGGCGACAGCGACCAGCGCTGGTCCGCACGCGCACAGACTTCCGGCGCCAGCCCCTCGGGGCCGCCGACCATGAAGTTCACCGTGCGCGAGTCCAGGCGCCAGCGGTCCAGTTCCACCGCCAACTGCTCGGTGCTCCAGGGCTTACCGTGGACCTCAAGGGTGACGATCCGCTCATTCGGCCCGACCTTGGCCAGCATGGCTTCGCCTTCCTGGCGGATAAAGCGCGCCACATCGGCGTTCTTGCCACGGGTATTGAGCGGGATTTCCACCAGTTCCAGCGCCAGTTCCGATGGCAGGCGCTTGGCATACTCGTGCCAGCCTTCTTCCACCCACTTGGGCATGCGGGAACCGACGGCGATCAGACGCAGGCGCACAGCCGTTCCTTATTCCTGGTCTTTGTTGAGCTTGATGAAATGCTCGTGGGTGTTTTCCGGGCTGTGGTGGGCAGCGCTGCTGGCGCGGCTCTGTTCGGCACCCTGCCACAGGCGTTCCAGGTCGTAGAACTGGCGGGCGTTGGAAGTCATCATGTGGACGATTACTTCGTCCATGTCCAGCAGCACCCAGTCGCTGTCGCCCTTGCCTTCTTCGCCCAACGGCTTGATGCCCAGGGCCTTGACCGCTTCGCGCACCTTGTCGAGCATCGCGCCGATCTGACGGTTGGAGGTACCGGTGGCGATAATCATGTAGTCGGTGATGCTTTGCTTGTCGCGCACATCGATGACCAGCACGTCCTGGGCCTTGACGTCTTCCAGGGCTGCCACGGCCACATCGACCAAGGCCTGGCCCTTGAGGGGTTCGGTGCTGAGGACTTTCTCAGGCAGCGGAGCGCTCTTGAAGGTGCCTTTGCGCTTAACTTTGCTTACGTCTTTGTTCGTCATATAAAACTCGTTTTGCTCATATGTTCGGGCGCTTCAATACACGTTGATTCGTGCCTTGGAGCACTCCGTTTCAGTTCGGCGCACGGTACAGTCCGTGCGCATCGATGTAGGCCAGGACCGCGTCGGGCACCAGGAAACGTACCGACTTACCGCTGGCCAGCAGTTGACGGATCTGGGTGGCGGAAACCGCGAGCGGTGTCTGCCAGACGAATGCAATCTGTCCGCTCGGCCCCTTGAGGGCCAGCGGGTCGCTCACCGACCGCGCCGCCAACAGGTTGCGCAAGGCATCCGGCGGTTCACTGTCGGCATCCGGGCGTTGCAGCACCAGGATGTGGCAATGCTGGAGCAACTCCTCCCAGCGGTGCCAAGTAGGCAGGCCGCAAAATGCGTCCCAGCCCAGAAGCAAAAACACCTGGTCGTGCGCGGCCAACTCGGCGCGCATCAGTTCCAGGGTGTCGATAGTGTAGGACGGTTTATCCCGTTGCAGCTCACGCGCGTCCACCACCAGTGGCGCCACGCCCACCACCGCGCACTCGACCATCGCCAGGCGATCCTGCGCCGAGACTTGCGGCGTATCCCGATGGGGCGGCCTGGCGTTGGGGGTCAGGCGCAATTCGTCGAGCCCCAGGCTTTCGGCCACTTCCAGGGCGCCGCGTAAGTGCCCGATGTGCACCGGGTCGAAAGTTCCGCCCAGCACACCGATGCGCCGGGGTTCGCTTGCGATCACGACGCCTGGATCAGGCTGGTCGGCCAAGTCAGAACGACTCCTGTCCGCGCAACTGGCCATCACCGACCACGATGTACTTCTCGCAGGTCAGCCCTTCGAGGCCCACCGGGCCGCGGGCGTGCAGCTTATCAGTAGAAATGCCGATCTCGGCACCCAATCCGTATTCAAAGCCATCGGCGAAGCAGGTCGGGGTGTTAATCATCACCGACGCCGAGTCCACCTCGGCGACGAAACGCCGGGTCTGGCCCTGGTGTTCGCTGACGATCGAGTCGGTGTGGTGCGAGCCGTGGCGGTTGATGTGCTCGATGGCCTCATCCAGCCCTTCGACCACGCGGATCGACAGGATCGGCGCCAGGTACTCGGTGTTCCAATCGTCCTCGGTGGCCGCAACGGCCTCGATGATTGCCCGGGTGCGCTCACAGCCGCGCAGTTCGACGCCTTTTTCGCGAAATTGGGCAGCCATTGCCGGCAAGAACGCCTCGGCGACAGCCTGGTCAACCAGCAGGGTTTCCATGGCGCCGCAGATGCCGTAGCGGTAGGTCTTGGCGTTGAAGGCAATGCGCTGGGCCTTGGCCAGGTCGGCGTGGGCGGCCACATAGACGTGGCAGATGCCGTCCAGGTGCTTGATGACCGGTACGCGGGCATCGCGGCTGACCCGCTCGATCAGGCCCTTGCCACCGCGCGGCACGATCACGTCGACGTACTCGGGCATGGTAATCAGCGCGCCCACGGCGGCGCGGTCGGTCACTTCGACCACTTGCACCACAGCGGCCGGCAACCCCGCCTCGGCCAAGCCACGCTGGATGCACGCGGCAATGGCGCGGTTGGAATGAATGGCCTCGGACCCGCCGCGCAGGATGGTCGCGTTGCCCGACTTCAGGCACAGGCTCGCGGCATCGATAGTCACATTCGGGCGCGACTCATAAATAATGCCGACCACACCCAGGGGCACGCGCATCTTGCCAACCTGGATACCCGAAGGCCGATAACTCATGTCGCGGATCGCGCCCACCGGGTCCGGCAACGTCGCCACCTGGCGCAAACCGACGATCATGCCGTCGATGCGGGCCGGGGTCAGGGCCAGGCGTTCGAGCATGGCCGGTTCCAGGCCATTGGCGCGGCCGGCGGCCAGGTCCAGCTCATTGGCGGCGGACAGCTCGGCGCGCGCCTCGTCCAAAGCAGCCGCGGCGGCGTGCAGGGCGCGGTTTTTCTGCGCGGTGCTGGCACGGCCGATCACGCGGGAAGCTTCGCGGGCGGCGCGACCCAGGCGGGTCATGTAGTCAAGAACGGACTCAGTCATGGTCTGGCGAGGTCTTGGCAAAGAGGAAAGCGGCCGATTATAGCTGCCGCGCCCTTCTACTAACAGCGCAGACAGGCGGATGGTCGAAATCAAGGGTAAATTGCCGAAGTTCAGCTTGAATTAAGCGCGCAATTGCTATCATCGCCGGCCAATTCACACCCACTGCATTCGCCGCCATGCCCATCGCCGCCGCTCCCCACGCCCTCCCGGACAGCTTTTTCGACCGTGATGCCCAACTACTGGCCCGCGACCTGCTGGGCAAAGTCATCCGCCACCGGGTCGGCGACCTCTGGCTAAGCGCGCGCATCATCGAGACCGAAGCCTATTACTGCGCCGAAAAGGGCAGCCACGCCTCACTGGGCTACACCGAAAAGCGCAAGGCACTGTTTCTCGATGGCGGCCACATTTATATGTATTACGCCCGTGGGGGCGACTCGCTGAACTTCAGCGCCCAAGGGCCGGGCAACGCCGTGCTGATTAAATCGGCGTACCCCTGGACCGACGCCCTATCCGGCCCCGCCAGCCTGGCGCAGATGCAGCTCAACAACCCCGACGCCCAGGGCCTGCCGCGCCCGGCGCAACGCCTGTGCGCCGGGCAAACCCTGCTGTGCAAGGCTTTAGGCCTGAAAGTACCAATGTGGGACGCCAAGCGCTTCGATCACGACATGCTCTGTGTTGAAGATGTGGGTGCCCAGGTGCCGAGGGTCGTTCAGACTACGCGGCTGGGCATCCCCCATGGCCGCGATGAACACCTGCCCTACCGCTTCATTGATGCCCAGTACGCAGCGTTCTGCACCCGGAACCCCTTGCGCCGTGGCCAGGTCGAAGGACGCGACTACCGACTGCTAGTGCCAACACCCTAACTTGATTGGAGTTGTATGTATGGGCCCATGGCTCGATAGCGTGACCCTTTGGCTGACCGCCAACCCGCAATGGCTGGCGGCGGCGATTTTCATCCTCGCGTGTGCCGAGTGCCTGGCGATTGTCGGGCTGATCGTGCCTGGCACTGTGCTGTTGTTCGCGGTCAGTGTCATGGCCGGCAGCGGCGCCTTGCCCCTGGGCCAGGCATTGCTGATGGGCCTGCTGGGCGGGTTGCTAGGCGACGTGGTGTCGTACCTGCTGGGCCGGCGCTTCCACCAGAATATCCGGCGTTTACCGGGCCTGCGCCACCACCCGGAATGGATCAGCGGTGCCGAAAGCTACTTCCAGCGCTACGGCATCGCCAGCCTCCTGGTGGGGCGTTTTATCGGCCCATTGCGGCCCATGCTGCCCATGGTGGCGGGGATGTTCGACATGCCCTCCCCGCGCTTTATCGCCGTCAGCATCCTGGCCGCCGCCGGTTGGACCGTCGCCTACATCCTGCCGGGCTGGGCCACCGGGGCGGCAATTCGCCTGCCGCTGCCCGAGGGTTTCTGGCCCCAGGCCGGTGTGGTCGCCGCCAGCGTAGCGATCATGCTGGGCCTGAGCATCAACAGCACACTGCGTCATCATCGCAATGCCACCCTGATGATCGGCGGCTTGAGCCTGGCCTTGGTCGGCGCGGTATTTATCGGCTACCCATATCTCAAAGAATTCGACGAAGGCCTGATGGCCCTGGTACAGGAAAACCGCAGCAGCACCCTGGATGCCGTGACCGTGATGGTCACACGCTTGGGGGATTTCACCACCCAGGTGTTCGCCGGCACAGTGCTGACACTCCTGCTGCTGGCCTGCCGCCAGTGGCGTCACGGGGTATTCGTCGGTGCGACGCTGCTGTGCACCGCCCTGGTCAACACGGCGGGCAAATGGTTTTTCGCGCGCATCCGCCCCGATGTGCTGCACGAACCGCTGACCACCTTCAGCATGCCCAGCGGCCACAGTTCGGCCTCGTTCGCGTTTTTCCTGACCCTGGCCGTGCTCGCCGGTTGCCGGCAGCCACCGCGCATGCGCCTGACCTGGTTTCTGCTGGCGAGCCTGCCGGCGGCGTCGATCGCGCTCTCGCGGGTGTACCTGGGGGTGCACTGGCCGACCGACATCCTGGCCGGCGCCTTGCTGGCGACCGGGGTCTGTGCCCTCAGCGTGACGCTGACCCAGCACAGGCAAAAGCTCGAAACCCTGCCGCTACGTATCTGGTGGCTGATCGTGCCTGCATTGGTCGCCCTGCTAGGGTTCTTCGCCCTGCGCCAGTTGCCTGATGCCATCTTGCGCTATGCCTACTAACATTACTTGTGTCATCACTCTTACAGAGTGATGACACAAGATGTTCAGCCCTTCAAAAGTCTGTCACTTGGGGCTCATCAACAACTTTGAGCAAAAACTTTGCCACTCGCCCGTTAAAAGCATCGTGCCCCGTAAAGTTAGGATTGACATCGACAATGATGTTGCTGTAGTCGTTCTTGAGCGTACTACCGTGTTTGTCTCGGTAATTACTGCGCGCCAAGTACATTCCGGATTGCCGCTCCTCACTTACTAAAATCACCTGACTTGGACCCGGCCCAAAATCCTTATACAGCGCCCTTTCCGCTCCCTCGCGTATGAGTGAGAAGGTCGAGAGAGCAGCCTCGTCAGTGACCTCCAGGTGGCGACCCTGTTGGTCGATTGCTAAACGCCAGCCGTCATACTTACCTGGCAACTTCGCATACACCTCATACTTCTTTTCCCCTACCGAGACGAACTGAAACAACAACGGGGCATCGTCATCGTAGTCCGCCAGCGTCACAAACCGCGGAAATACCTTGTCAGCCAAGCCGGCTTCAAACTCGACACGCTGTTCAGCTGTAAGACGTTTGTTCAAAAGCTTGGTTTGTAGGTATTGCTGATTCAAAACCAGCGGATAGCCATTAATATACAAATGCGCGGTAAATACGTCCGCACGCCCTTCGAAAGACATAAGACCACCTAAAATATCCATATAAAATGCAGACTAAAAAATGAACCCAACGAAGAGAGAGCATCACTTCGCAACATTCTCCACTTCAAAATAAAAACCCTAGTCACTCAGGAACTTTCTCAATTTTTAGTTCGCGACGCGCTTTAATCATGAGTTCCGCGTAAAGAACAGCCGCCTCAACAATATAGTCTGCACGGCCACCTGCCGTAGCGTTCGCCTGAATAAAGCGAGCAGTAATCTCATCCCAATAAGCAACTTCATCCGTAAAAATTCGCATCGTAAATCCTTTCTTAGTTAGTCAGCCGCCCACTTCCTGCGAGCAACTTAAAACTAGACAAGCCATACCGGAAAATCCACAAAACAACTCATTACAAAATATAACTAGGCAAATAACTCGCCCTGCAACTCATCTAACAGAGCCTGGATCGCATCCAAACGCTGCTGTGGATCGTCCAGTTGCAGCAAGTCGATCTTGTCCAACTCGGTGAATGGCAGCAGGTAGGCCAACTGATTGGCCAGGGACTGCTGGCCGGCGGCGTCGGTGCCCATGTCCAAAGCTTCGACCATCGGGTGTTCGGCCAACGCCTTGAGCAGCGCCATCAAGTCGGCATCTTCGTCTTGCAGGGGCTGCTCGGGAAGCTCTTGGAGCCACTCGACATCGGCGACGGTCAATTGGTCGCGCTGCACCTGGGCGCTCAGCACCCGAAACCGCCGCCCACCCATCACGCGAATACCCAGCAAACCGTTGTCCTGCTGTTTGAAATCGATAATCCGCGCCTCACAACCGACCAGCGCATAGCCTTCGGGGGCGATGCCCATTTCGTCGCCGTCGAGCAGGCAGACCACGCCAAAACCGCTGCCCTGCTTCATGCAGCGGCCGATCATGTCCAAGTAGCGCGCCTCGAAAATCTGCAAGTCCAGGGTGCAACCGGGGAATAGCACCGTATTGAGAGGGAATAGCGCCAGGCTCATAAAAGCTTCCTTAAACCACCATCGATACCGCCAACGGCAGCAGCACCGCCGTGGCCACGCCCATCAGGCTCATTGCCAGCGCGGCGAAAGCGCCGCACTCGTCACTTTCCTGCAGGGCCACGGAAGTCCCCACCGCATGGGCGGTGATGCCCAGGGCCATGCCCCGCGCTTCGGGACCGTGGACGCCGAGGCGAGTGAGGATCGCCGGGCCGAAAATGGCGCCGATCACCCCGGTAATCAGCACGAACACCGCCGCCAGGGCGGCAACGCCACCGATCTGCTCGGCCACTAGCATGGCAATGGGCGACGTCACTGACTTGGGCGCCATGGTCATCAGGATCATGTGCTCGGCACCAAACCACCAACCCAGCGCCACGCCCAGTACGGTGGCCACCACGCCGCCAACCACCAGCGTAGTAAAAATCGGCCAGAACAACTGCCGGATACGCCGCAGGTTGAGGTACAGCGGCACGGCCAGGGCTACCGTCGCCGGGCCCAGGAGGATGCTGAGGATCTCGGTGCTTTTGCGATATTCGGCGTAGGTTAGGCCGCAGGCCAGCAGCACGCCGATCACCAGCAGCATCGACACCAGCACCGGTTGCAGGAAGATCCAGCGGGTTTTCTCGAACCCCGCCAGCACCAGTTGATAAGCGCCCAGGGTAATGCCGATGCCGAACAGCGGATGGTGCACCACTGCGGCCAAGGCGCCGTGCCAGTCGAGGATCATTGGTCGGCCTCCCGGTGGGCCTGGCGTTTGACCAGCCAGTTCATCAGCACGCCGATAAAAGCCATGGAAAGCACCAGCGACAGCACCAGCGCGCCGGCGATGGCCCAGAAATCCGCGGCGATGTCGGCGGCGTAGACCATCACCCCCACCGCTGGCGGCACCAGCAGCAGGGGCAGATAGCGCAGCAGGCTGCCAGCGGCCAGGCTCAGCGGCTCGCCCACTTCGCCCCGGGTAATCAGGAATGCCAGGAGCAGCAGCAGGCCGACAATCGGCCCCGGCAGCACCGGCAGGAACAGGTGATTGATCGCCGTGCCAAGCAATTGGAACAGCACCAGCCAGGTCAGCCCTCGCAGCAACATCCGCTATCTCCCGAAAAAAAGCGCCGGGCATTATAAGCACGCCGGGCGCTATGAACGGGTATTCGCCGGGGCGATGAAGGGTTGACCGGGACAAATGGCCATGATGATCTAAAGTGGTTCTGCTGCGGTGACACGCGCAGGACGGTGCGTCACCCACAAAAACGATAAAAACGATGAACCCAAGGAGAGTCTCAATGCCCTATGTCCCTGTTGCAGAGCTCAAAGATTATGTCGGCAAGGAACTTGGACGTTCCGACTGGCTCACTATCGATCAGGAACGCATCAACCTGTTCGCCGAGGCCACTGGCGATTTTCAGTTCATCCACGTTGACCCGGTCAAAGCCGCGCAAACCCCATTTGGCAGCACCATCGCCCACGGCTTTTTGTCGCTGTCGCTGATCCCCAAGCTGATGGAAGACATCCTGGTCCTGCCCGAAGGCCTGAAGATGGTGGTCAACTATGGCCTGGACAGTGTGCGTTTCATCCAACCGGTCAAGGTCAACTCCAAGGTACGGCTCAAGGTCGAATTGACCGAAGTCAGCGAGAAGAAACCCGGCCAATGGCTGCTCAAAGCCACCGCCACCCTGGAAATAGAAGGCCAGGAAAAACCGGCGTACATCGCCGAGCCCCTGTCCCTCGCGTTCGTCTAGGCCCCGCGCCCGCGAAACAGCCCGCGCTGTTTCGCTCGCCTCTTATGTAAGCCCCTTCGCTGCGGCATACTCGGTCGCTTAATTGCCGGGAACCCGCTATGCGCCCATTTGCACCCCTGTTGCTGACCCTGTTGCTCACCGCGTGTGGCGATGGCGAATCGCTATTGCCGCCCGACGCACGCCTGCCCGACGGCGGGCGCTATCGCGGTGACCTGGTCGCAGGCTTGCTCCAAGGCCAGGGCCGCATCGACTACCCCAATGGCAGTTGGTACGCCGGCCAATTCGACAAAGGCCTGTGGCACGGCCAAGGCGAATGGCACGGCAGCGACGGCGAGGTTTACCGCGGGCAGTTCGAGCAAGGCCTGTTCCACGGCCAAGGCACCCTGACCACCCGCGACAGCAGCTACAGCGGCGGCTTCAAACTGGGCCGGCGCGACGGCGAAGGCACCCTCAAAGAGCCGGGCATGCTCTATCGCGGCGAGTTCAAGGCCGACCAGTATGCTGGCCTCGGGCGCCTGGAGCTGGACGACGGCAGCCAGTACCAAGGCCAGTTCGCCCGCGGCAAGCCCAACGGCGAGGGCCAGCGCGGCGACGCCAGCGGCAACCAGTTCAGCGGGCGCTTCGTCGATGGCCAACTGGAAGGCAATGGCACCTTCAACAGCGCCGATGGCGACATGTACGTCGGCGCCTTCAAAAACAACCAGCTCCACGGCAAGGGCCGCTACGAGAACGCCGACGGCGATGTCTGGATCGGCCAGTTCAGCGAAGGCGCGCTGAGCGGCAAGGGCGAGTTGATCGGCGCCGATGGCAGCCACTACGTCGGCCAGTTCAGCGACTGGCGCTTCACCGGCCAGGGCCGTTTGAACCTCAGTGACGCCAGCTTCTATATCGGCCAGTTCGACAACGACAGCTACCAGGGCCAGGGCACCTTGGTGCTCAGCGACGGCACGGTACAACGCGGCGTGTGGGCCAATGGCCAGCGCGTGCGCGATGAAACCGGAAAATGGCTGCCCGACCCCCTGGAGGTAGGCCTGCTGGCCCAGGGCCACCTGCTGGAGCAGGTCCTGGCCGCCGTGCCTGCCTCGACCCCGGCCATCGAGCTGTACAGCTTGACCCTGGGCGGCGACGGCAAGCAAAGCGTGTTTTTGCGCGAATCGGACTACGTCAGCAACATGCTTGCCAGCCGCTTCGGCGCCCACGGGCAGATTCGCCTGGTCAACCACCGCGACCACCTCGCCGACCGCCCCATGGCCAGCCGCGAAACCCTGCGCCGCGCCGTCCTGACCCTGGCCGAACGCAGCGGCCCGGAAGACCTGGTGTTCATCTACCTGACCAGCCACGGCAGCGCCAGCCATGAACTGGTGCTCGACCAACCGCGCATGGAACTGGCCGACCTGCCCGCCGCCGAACTGGCCACCGTGTTGGCGCCGCTGAAAAACCGCGACAAAGTCGTGGTCATTTCCGCCTGTTATTCCGGCGGTTTCATCGCCCCGCTCAAAGACGAACGCACCCTGGTAATGACCGCCTCGCGCGCCGACCGCGTGTCGTTCGGTTGCTCCGAAGAGGCCGATTTCACCTACTTCGGCGACGCCCTGTTCGCCCAAGCGCTGAACCAGACCGACGATTTACAGCACGCCTTCGCCCTGGCCCAGGCCACCGTGGCCGAGCGCGAACTGCAAGACAATTTCGATCCATCCGAGCCCCAGATCTGGGCACCCAAGGGCGTACTAGCGCACTGGCAGCAGCTACGCAAACAACAAGCAAGATCGGCGCTCGAAAGCGCCAAGGTGGCAAACAGCAACTAAGCTCACTTGTAACAAGGGGGAAACACCATGTACCTGACACCTGCCCATGTCCTGCTCGCCGGCGCCACCGGCCTGACCGGCGAACATCTGCTCGATCGGCTGCTCAACGAGCCGACTGTCACCCGCGTACTGGCACCCTCGCGCCGCCCATTGGCCGCACACCCGCACCTGGAAAACCCGGTGGGCGACCCGGCGGCGTTCCTCCCTCAACTCAGCGGTCGTGTCGACATCGCCTACTGCTGCCTGGGCACCACTCTCAAGCAGGCCGGCAGCGAAGCGGCGTTTCGTGCGGTGGATTTCGACATGGTCGTGGCCTTCGCCCAACGCGCCCGGGACATGGGCGCCCGGCACCTGATCGTCATCAGCGCGATAGGCGCCGACCCCACGTCTTCGATGTTCTACAACCGGGTCAAAGGCGAAATGGAGCAGGCCCTCAAGGCCCAAGGCTGGCCGCAACTGACCATCTGCCGCCCTTCCCTGCTACTGGGCGAACGCCTGGAGCCGCGCCTGGGCGAACAACTGGCGGCGCCCCTGGCCAAACTCATCCCCGGCAAGTACCGCGGTATCGAAGCCTGCCACCTGGCCCGCGCCATGTGGCGCCTGGCCCTGGAGGAGCAGGACGGCGTGCGAATTGTGGAGTCGGACGAGTTGCGGCGCCTGGGCAAGTAGCCCTACAACCCACCCGTGGCCTGAACGCCAACGCCCAGCACGGTCAACACCGACAGGGGCAACAGCAGGGTGTCGAGCAAAGCGCTGGCCGGCAGGTCCAGGCCCGGATAACTCGGTGCCGGCGCGCCAAAGCGGTCCATGGCGCAGCAACCGCCCTGCAAGGCGTATACGTCCAGCCGCGTTCCCGCATACACCACCGGCGCCCCGGGTTTGGCGGCGTCCAGGGTGCGCACCGTGGCACAGCCGCCCAGTTGCAGGGCGAGCAACAGCGCTAGCAGGCCTTTACTCATCGCTACTCAAATGGTGCTCGCCCCAGCGCGGCAGCATGTCCTGGGGAATGTCGAGCAGGTTGAGAATGCGTGCCACCACGAAATCGATCAAATCATCGATGGTCTGCGGCTGGTGATAGAACCCGGGCGAGGCCGGCAAAATGGTCACGCCCATGTTCGACAGTTTGAGCATGTGCTCCAGGTGAATGCTCGAATACGGCGCCTCGCGGGGCACCAGAATCAACTGGCGGCGCTCCTTGAGGGTGACATCGGCGGCGCGCTCGATCAGGTTATTGCACGCGCCAGTGGCAATCGCCGACAAGGTGCCGGTGGAACACGGCACCACCACCATGGCCGCCGGCGCGCCCGAGCCGGACGCCACCGGCGACATCCAATCCTCCTTGCCGTACACGCGGATCTGCCCGGCGGCCGCGCCCGTGTACTCGGTGAGGAAGGCTTGCATCATCTGGGTCTTGGGCGGCAGCGAGACGTCGGTCTCGGTGGCCATTACCAGTTGCGCCGCCTTGGAAATCAGGAAGTGCACCTCGCGGTCTTCGCGCACCAGGCAATCGAGCAGGCGCAAGCCGTACTGCGCGCCGGAAGCCCCGGTCATTGCCAGGGTGATGCGCTCCGGGCCGCTCATTGCAGCGCCTCGGCGAGCTTGCCATGCAGGCCGCCGAAGCCGCCGTTGCTCATGATGACCACGTGGGTGCCGGGGCGGGCCTGGCTTTTCACCCGCTCGATGATGCCTTCCAGAGAGTCGCTGACAATCGAGGGCACCGTGCACAGCGCCGCGATGCTGGCCAGGTCCCAGCCCAGGTTGGCCGGGGCGAACCAGATCACCTGGTCGGCATCGACCACGCTTTGCGGCAAGCCGTCGCGGTGGGCGCCGAGTTTCATCGAGTTGGAACGCGGCTCGATGATGGCGATCACCGGCGCATCGCCCACGCGCTTGCGCAGGCCATCGAGGGTGGTGGCAATGGCGGTGGGGTGGTGGGCGAAGTCGTCGTAAATGGTAATGCCGCGCACCTCGGCGACTTTTTCCATGCGCCGCTTGACGCTCTTGAACGCGCTCAGCGCGGCGATACCCATGGCCGGCACAACGCCGACGTGGCGTGCGGCGGCCAGGGTGGCCAGGGCATTGGCGACGTTGTGCTGGCCGGTCATGTCCCACTCGACCACGCCATGGGCCACGCCCTCGAACAGCACCTCAAAGCGCGAGCCGTCCTCGCTGAGCAGCTTGGCCTGCCATTGCCCACCTGCGCCGGTGGTTTGTACCGGGGTCCAGCAACCCATCTCGATCACCCGCTGCAACGCCGGTTCGGTGGTGGGGTGGATAACCAGGCCTTCGCTCGCAATGGTACGCACCAAATGGTGGAATTGCCGTTCGATAGCCGGCAGATCGGGGAAGATGTCCGCATGATCGAACTCAAGGTTATTGAGGATCGCGGTGCGCGGGTGGTAATGGACGAATTTCGAGCGTTTGTCGAAGAAGGCGCTGTCGTATTCATCCGCCTCGATGACGAAGAACGGCGTATCGCCCAGGCGCGCCGACACCGAAAAATTCTGCGGCACACCGCCGATCAGGAAACCCGGGCTCATGCCCGCGTGCTCCAGCACCCAGGCGAGCATGCTGCTGGTGGTGGTCTTGCCGTGGGTGCCGGCCACAGCCAAGACCCAACGGCCTTGCAGCACATGGTCGGCCAGCCACTGCGGGCCGGAGACGTAGGGCAAGCCCTTGTTCAGCACATACTCGACCGCCGGGTTACCCCTGGACATGGCGTTGCCGATGACCACCAGGTCCGGAGCCGGGTCGAGCTGCGCCGGGTCGTAGCCCTGGGTCAGGACAATGCCCTGGGCCTCCAGTTGCGTGCTCATCGGCGGGTAGACGTTAGCGTCGGACCCGGTGACGTGATGGCCCAATTCTTTGGCCAACACCGCCATCGAACCCATGAAAGTGCCGCAGATACCGAGAATATGAATGTGCATAGTCGACCTCGTAAAACATCGCGGCAGGTTAGCGCAGGGTGGCTGGATGCGCACCTGGAGTTTGCCCCTCACCTCCCACCACCCCATCACTGTGGGAGCGGGGCCTTGCCCGCGATGGGCTGGTGCAGGTGCTGCATGTCGACCCGCCCATCGCGAGCAGGCTCGCTCCCACAGCGGAAAAATGAACATCCCAGCCACACCACCGTTCAACTGTGGGAGCGGGCCTTGCCCGCGATGGCGGCATTGCTGCCAATACACATCTGGCGGATACACAGTCAGCACACCCGGGCAAACCACCCGCTACCGCGCAATCCCATGCTTGCGCAGTTTGCGATAGAGGGTGTTGCGGCTTACCCCCAGTTGGGCGGCGGTGTGAGTCATGTGCCAGCGCTGCTGCTCCAGGGCCGTGAGCAAGGCCAGGCGTTCGGCGTCGTCGAGGGGGAATTCGCCCGGCACGGTGCTTTCATTGGCGGCCGCAGGCACTGGGGCTTGGCGGATCAGCGCCGGCAAGTCCGGCAAACCGATGCGCCCGTCCTCGCACAACGCCGCCAGGGTGCGCAGCACGTTGCGCAGTTGTCGCACGTTGCCCGGCCAGGCGAAATCCAGCAGCGCCTGGCGCGCCGGGGCGTCGAGTAGCACGCTGTGGCCGCCCGCCTCCTCGGCCAGGAGAAAGTCGAGCAACTGGGATTTGTCGCTGCGCGCACGCAACGCCGGCAAGGCGATTTCCAGGCCATTGAGGCGGTAATACAAGTCTTCACGGAAACTGCCGTCGCGCACCCGCTCCAGCAGGTCGCGGTGGGTTGCGCTGATGATGCGCACGTTCACCGCCACAGGTTCGCCGCCAATGGGCACCACCAGCCGATCCTCCAGCACCCTTAATAGCCGGGTTTGCAACGCCAACGGCATATCGCCGATTTCATCGAGGAACAAGGTCCCGCCGTCGGCCTGTTGCAGCTTGCCGCGCATGCCATCCTTGCGCGCGCCGGTGAAACTGCCGCCGCGATAGCCGAACAGTTCGCTCTCGATCAGGCTTTCCGGGATCGCCGCACAGTTGAGGGCGACGAACGCTTTGTCCGCGCGCTGGCTGGCCTGGTGCACAGCCTTGGCGAACGCCTCCTTGCCGGAGCCGGTTTCGCCATGGATAAGCAGCGGCACATCGCGCTCGAACACCCGCAGGGCCTTGCGAAAATTCTCCTGCAAACCCGCATCGCCCAGGCACAGGCCCGGCAGCGTCGCCCGTGGCGTAACCGGCGGCGCCACTTGCGGGGCGGGGCTCGGCACGCGGCGCGCCTGGCCGCGCAACAGGGCGAACAAGCCACGCCCGTGGCGGGTGCGCAGCGGCCAACTGGCGCTGGCGTCGACGCTGGCCCGTTCTAGCAACTGGTCGAGGGAGCAGTCGAAAAAGTCTTCCACCGCGTGCCCCAGCAGCCCGCCGCGCCCCACCCCCAGCAGGTTCAGTGCGCTCTGGTTGACCGCACAGATACGCCCTTCACCATCGAACGCCAGCAACCCTTCGCTGAACAAACCCACCGACTCGGCCTGCAAGTGAAAGCGCAACAGCCATTGGTTATCGAAATAGCGCAGGAAATAGCAGCTCTCGATCATCTTCGCCGAGAGGTTGACCAGGGCCATGGTGTGGAACTGGCTCTGGCGCGAGACATCGTGGCGCGCCGACGACACGTCGAGCACCGCCAGCAATTGGCCATGGGGGTCGAACACCGGGCTCGCCGAGCAGGTCAGGCCCGTGTGGCGGCCGCGAAAGTGTTCGTCCTGGTGGATGGTCAAGGCCTGGCGCTCCACCAGGCAGGTGCCGATGCCGTTAGTGCCTTCGCAGGCCTCGCTCCAGTCGGCGCCGAGCCACAGCCCGGCGCGCTCGAAGATGCGCCGCTCGGTGGGCGCGGTCACGCAATTGAGGATCACCCCGCGCGCATCGGTGAGCAGCACCGCGTGGCCGGCGCCGCAGAGCTGCTGGTGCAGGCTGTTCATTTCGCCTCCGGCAATCTGCAACACCTGCTGCAAACGCTCGCGGCTTTCCAGCACACGGCCGTGTTCGAGCACGGTGGGCGCCATGGCCAGGGCGGGGTCGAGGTGATAGTCCTCAAGGCAACGCAACCACGAGCGGGCAATCGACGGGTCGCTGCCCGGGCCCTGCAAGTGGGCCTTGCCCTGGGTCACCGTCAGCACCTGCTGGGCGTGACGGCTCAGATGGTTGTTGAGCATTTTTTATTGTTCTCCTGCGCCAGGGCTGAAAGGGCGAACCCAAGACACGCGAAGGCCCAGCATCCTCCTGCGCGTGGCCGATTGCAATCACACCGCGACCGAGGAGTCACAGGCTGTACCGCTTGCGGTACAAAGTGTCACTTTGGCTGTATCGAAACTGCCACGCCGGGCGCCCGGCAGCGTCTACGACAAACGCCAAACCCTTGATTTTGCTGGGGCGCCGGGCAGTGGCCCGACCTTTGCTCTAGGCTTATGCAAGCGCCACGGCGCGTCCTCCCCTATAAGCACAAGAGCCAGGAGATACTCACCATGCGTTACGCACACCCCGGTACTGAAGGCGCCATCGTTTCCTTCAAGGCCAAGTACGGCAACTACATCAACGGCGAGTTCGTGGCGCCGGTCAAAGGCCAGTACTTCACCACCACCTCGCCGGTCAACGGCCAGCCGATTGCCGAATTTCCCCGCTCCAGCGCCGAAGACATCGACAAAGCCCTGGACGCCGCCCACGCTGCCGCTGATGCCTGGGGCAAGACCTCAGTGCAGGACCGCGCCCTGGTGCTGCTGAAAATCGCCGACCGCATCGAACAGAACCTCGAAGTGCTGGCCATCACCGAAACCTGGGACAACGGCAAAGCGGTGCGCGAAACCCTCAACGCCGACATTCCCCTGGCTGCCGATCACTTTCGCTACTACGCCGGCTGCATCCGCGCCCAGGAAGGCAGCAGCGCCGAAATCAACGAACACACCGCCGCCTATCACTTTCACGAGCCGTTGGGTGTGGTCGGGCAGATCATCCCGTGGAACTTCCCGATCCTGATGGCCGCGTGGAAACTCGCCCCGGCCCTGGCCGCGGGTAACTGCGTCGTGCTCAAACCCGCCGAACAGACGCCCCTGGGCATCAGCGTGCTGATGGAGCTGATCGGCGACCTGCTGCCGCCGGGCGTGCTCAACGTGGTGCAAGGTTTCGGCAAAGAGGCTGGCGAAGCGCTGGCCACCAGCAAGCGCATCGCCAAAATCGCCTTCACAGGCTCCACGCCTGTGGGCGCGCACATCATGAAATGCGCGGCCGACAACATCATCCCGTCCACCGTGGAGCTGGGCGGCAAGTCGCCGAACATCTTCTTTGAAGACATCATGAAGGCCGAGCCGCAGTTCATCGAAAAAGCCGCCGAAGGCCTGGTGCTGGCGTTCTTCAACCAGGGCGAAGTGTGCACCTGCCCGTCCCGCGCCTTGGTGCAGGAGTCGATCTACGACGAGTTCATGCAAGTGGTGATGAAAAAGGTCGCGCAGATCAAACGCGGCGACCCTCTCGACACCGACACCATGGTCGGCGCCCAGGCGTCCGAGCAGCAGTTCGACAAAATCCTCTCGTACTTGGAAATCGCCAAGGGCGAAGGCGCGCAATTGCTCACCGGCGGCAAGGTAGAAAAACTCGAAGGCAACCTGGCCAGCGGCTACTACATCCAGCCAACGCTGCTCAAGGGCACCAACCAGATGCGCGTGTTCCAGGAAGAAATCTTCGGCCCGGTAGTGAGCATCACCACCTTCAAGGACGAAGCCGAAGCCCTGGCGATTGCCAACGACACCGAGTTCGGCCTGGGCGCCGGCCTGTGGACCCGCGACATCAACCGCGCCTACCGCATGGGCCGGGCGATCAAGGCCGGGCGCGTGTGGACCAACTGCTACCACCTGTACCCGGCCCACGCCGCGTTCGGTGGCTACAAAAAGTCCGGCGTCGGCCGCGAAACCCACAAAATGATGCTCGACCACTACCAACAGACCAAAAACCTGCTGGTGAGCTACGACATCAACCCACTGGGCTTCTTCTAACCCCCGACCGGCCCGCTCCCACACTTGGCGTGCATTCCGCTGTGGGAGCGAGCCTGCTCGCGAAAATGGCAATCCGTTCTAGAACCAGGCTGGCAGTACCGGCCCCCACAGATGATCGTCGCAAGCCGCTGCACCTCTTCCGGCACACAGATGCCGGGCTAAAACAATAAAAATTGAAGGTGATCCATCATGCCAAGCGAACCTACTGGCTCCTCCGTCGATTTTGAAAAAGTCGGCAGCGAATACTTCCAACAACGCGAACTGAAAAAAGGCGCCGCCGGCTGGGTACTGTTGGTCGGCCTCGGCGTGGCCTACGTGATTTCCGGCGACTACGCCGGGTGGAACTTCGGCCTGGCCCAGGGTGGCTGGGGCGGGATGTTCCTGGCCACCTTGCTGATGGCCACCATGTACCTGTGCATGTGTTTTTCCCTGGCCGAACTGTCGTCCATGATCCCCACCGCCGGCGGCGGCTATGGCTTTGCCCGCAGCGCGTTCGGGCCCTGGGGCGGGTTTCTCACCGGCACGGCGATCCTGATCGAATACGCCATCGCCCCCGCCGCCATCGCGGTGTTTATCGGCGCGTACTGTGAGTCGCTGTTTGGTATAGGCGGCTGGGTGATCTACCTGGCGTTCTACATTCTGTTTATCGGCATCCACATTTTCGGCGTGGGCGAAGCGCTCAAACTGATGTTCATCATCACCGCCGTCGCCGCCATTGCCCTGGGGGTGTTCCTGGTGGCGATGGTGCCGCACTTCTCGGTCGCCAACCTGCTGGATATCCCGGTCACCGAAGCGGTGGGCGCCAGTAGTTTCCTGCCGTTCGGCTATGTCGGGGTGTGGGCGGCGATTCCTTACGCCATCTGGTTTTTCCTCGCCGTCGAAGGTGTGCCCCTGGCGGCCGAAGAAACCAAGAACCCCAAGCGCGACCTGCCGCGCGGCCTGATCGGCGCCATGCTGGTGCTGCTCAGCTTTGCCTTGCTGATCTTGGTGATCGGCCCCGGCGGCGCAGGCGCCAACGCCTTGCTGACCTCGGGCAACCCGTTGGTCGAGGCGCTGGCCAAGGCTTATGGCGGTTCCACCTGGATGGGCAGTTTCGTCAACCTGGTGGGCCTGGCAGGGTTGATCGCCAGTTTCTTCTCGATCATCTACGCCTACTCGCGGCAGATCTTCGCCTTGTCCCGCGCCGGCTACCTGCCGCGCAAGTTGTCCCAGACCAATAAAAGCAAGGCGCCGGTGCTGGCGCTGATTATCCCCGGCATCATCGGTTTTGGCCTGTCCCTGACCGGCCAGGGCGACCTGCTGATTCTGGTGGCCGTGTTCGGCGCGACCATTTCCTACGTGCTGATGATGGCCGCACACATCACCCTGCGTATCCGCCGCCCCAAAATGGAGCGCCCGTACCGCACCCCGGGCGGCATCTTCACCTCGAGTGTGGCCCTGGTGCTGGCCTGTATCGCCGTGGTGGCGGGCTTTCTGGTGGACCCGCGGGTGGTGATTGGCGCAGCCATCATCTATGGAGTATTAATTGCTTACTTTGCTTTCTACAGCCGGCATCACTTGGTAGCAGGCACGCCCGAAGAAGAATTCGCGGCCATTCAAAAAGCGGAAGAAGCCTTGCACTGACCGCCGAAAACCTCGGCCCCGGGGCATACCCCGGGGCCGCCAAGGAGAACCTGTATGGCAAGTTTTTCCCATGCCGTCGGCGCCATGACCTATCGCTTCGACGACCTCAAGGACGTCATGGCCAAGGCCAGCCCGGCCCGCTCCGGCGACTTCCTGGCCGGCATCGCCGCCCTCAATGACGGCGAGCGCGTCGCGGCGCAAATGGCCCTGGCCAACATCGAACTCACGCATTTTCTGCAAGAAGCGCTGATCCCCTACGAAAACGACGAAGTCACCCGGCTGATTATCGATACCCACGACAAAGCCGCGTTCGCCACGGTCAGCCACCTGACCGTGGGCGGTTTTCGCGACTGGCTGCTCAGCGAGGCCGCCGACGAGCACAGCCTGCGCGCCCTGGCGCCGGGCCTGACCCCGGAAATGGTCGCCGCCGTGTCGAAGATCATGCGCGTGCAGGACCTGATCCTGGTGGCGCAGAAAATCCGCGTGGTCACGAAGTTCCGCGGCACCCTGGGCCTGCGCGGGCGCCTCTCGACGCGCCTGCAACCCAACCACCCCACGGATGAGCCGGCGGGCATCGCCGCGAGCATTCTCGATGGCCTGCTCTACGGCAACGGCGACGCCATGATCGGCATCAACCCGGCCACCGACAGCATCGCCTCGATCTGCGCCCTGCTGGAAATGCTCGACGCGGTGATCCAGCGCTACGAAATCCCCACGCAAGCCTGCGTGCTAACCCACGTCACCACCTCAATCGAAGCGATCAATCGCGGCGTGCCGCTGGACCTGGTGTTCCAGTCGATTGCCGGCACCGAGGCGGCCAACGCCAGTTTCGGCGTCAGCCTCAATGTTTTGCAGGAGGGCTACGACGCGGGCCTGAGCCTCAAACGCGGCACCCTGGGGCAAAACCTCATGTACTTCGAGACCGGCCAGGGCAGCGCGCTGTCGGCCAACGCCCACCACGGCCTCGACCAGCAAACCTGCGAAACCCGCGCCTATGCCGTGGCGCGGCACTTCAAGCCGTTTTTGGTCAACACCGTGGTCGGCTTCATCGGCCCGGAATACCTATACAACGGCAAGCAGATCATTCGTGCCGGCCTCGAAGACCACTTCTGCGGCAAGCTGTTGGGCGTGCCCATGGGGTGCGACATCTGCTACACCAACCACGCCGAAGCCGACCAGGACGACATGGACACCCTGCTGACCCTGCTGGGCGTGGCCGGGATCAACTTCATCATGGGCATCCCCGGCTCCGACGACATCATGCTCAACTACCAGACCACCTCCTTCCACGACGCCCTCTACGCCCGCCAGACCCTGGGCCTCAAACCGGCCCCCGAGTTCGAGCAGTGGCTGGCGAAAATGGGCATCTTCACCCAGGCCGACGGCAACGTGCGCTTTGGCCACAACCTACCGCCAGCCTTCCGCCAGGCCTTGGCGCAACTGGGATGAGCGAGCACAGCATGGACAAACCGACCCCCAACCCCTGGCTGCCACTGCGCACCCTGACGCCTGCGCGCATCGCCCTGGGCCGCACCGGCACCAGCATGCCCACCGGCGCGCAACTGGATTTCCAGTACGCCCACGCCCAGGCCCGCGATGCGGTGCACCTGGCCTTCGACCACGGCGAACTGAGCCGCCAATTGGCCGAGCGTGGCCGCGACAGCCTACTGCTGCACAGCGCCGCGCCCGACCGCCACAGCTACCTGCAACGCCCCGACCTGGGGCGGCGCCTGAGCGATGAGTCGGCGCACACCCTGCGCGAACACGCCCAGGCCTACCCCGGCGGGGTGGATTTGGTGGTGGTGGTGGCCGACGGTTTGTCGGCACTGGCAGTGCATCGCCATACCCTGCCGTTCCTCACGCGCCTGGAAGAACAAGCCGCCAGTGATGGCTGGACAATCGCCCCAGTGATACTGGTGCAACAGGGCCGCGTGGCCGTGGCCGACGAAATCGGTGAACTGCTGGGGGCGAAAATGACCGTGATCCTCATCGGCGAACGCCCCGGCCTCAGTTCCCCGGACAGCCTGGGGCTGTATTTCACCTACAACCCCAAGGTCGGCCTGACCGACGCCTACCGCAATTGCATCTCTAACGTGCGCCTCGAAGGCCTGAGCTACGGCATGGCCGCCCACCGCTTGCTCTACCTGATGCGCGAGGCCTGCCGGCGCCAACTGTCGGGGGTCAACCTCAAGGACGAAGCCCAGGTGCACACACTTGAAAGCGATTCCACGGGCAATCCAGGCAATTTCCTACTCGGTCCACAGAATGACTGAACGGTACTGCGATTGCGCTTTTGCCATGGTTTAGGCAGCATCAAGCCACTACTCGCCGTTACTCCCACAAGCAGTTGAGGCCCCCTCATGCGGATTACCCAAGCGACCCTCGAACACCTGGACCTGTTGACCCCTCTGTTCGTCAAGTACCGCGAGTTCTATGGCGCTCTGGCCTATCCGGATTCCTCCCGGGCCTTCCTGGAAAAGCGCCTGCGGCGCAAGGAATCGGTGATCTACCTGGCCCTGGGCGATGACGGCAAACTCATGGGCTTTTGCCAGCTCTACCCGAGTTTCTCGTCCCTGTCCCTCAAGCGCGTGTGGATCCTCAACGACATCTACGTCGCCGAAGATGCCCGCCGCCAATTGGTCGCCGATAACCTGATCCGCACGGCCAAGAAAATGGCCAAGGAAACCAACGCCGTGCGCATGCGGGTGTCCACCAGCAGCGACAACGAGGTGGCGCAGAAAACCTACGAATCCATCGGTTTTCGCGAAGACAGCGAGTTCAAGAACTACGTTCTGCCCATCAGCGACGAATAAACCCCGCACAAGGGGGCGCCGCCCGCCCCCAATGCCACCGAGACATCCCCCGCTACAAAACCACCACGCACAGCCCTCCCATGTCCGTATAATGCGGGCCTTTTCCGCTTGTAAGAAAACCTACACAGCCGTGTAGCTCATCGCTCTAGCACGGGCCAGCCGAGTCGGGCCGTCACCACAGGTGCCTTCCATGGATTTCAACCCGCTCGACCTTATCCTGCATCTCGATGTGTACCTCGACCTGCTGGTAACCAACTACGGGCCATGGATCTACGCCATCCTGTTTTTGGTGATCTTCTGCGAGACCGGCCTAGTGGTGATGCCCTTCCTGCCAGGTGACTCGCTGCTGTTCATCGCGGGCGCCGTGGCGGCGGGTGGCGGCATGGACCCGGTATTGCTAGCGGGCCTGTTGATGCTGGCAGCGATATTGGGTGACAGCACCAACTACGTGATCGGGCGAACGGCCGGGGAACGGCTGTTCAGCAACCCCAATTCAAAAATCTTCCGCCGCGACTACCTGCAACAAACCCACGACTTCTACGACAAGCACGGCGGCAAAACCGTGACCCTGGCGCGCTTCCTGCCAATCATCCGCACCTTCGCGCCCTTCGTCGCCGGCGTGGCGAAAATGCCCTACCCACGCTTCTTTGCCTTCAGCGTGTTCGGCACCATCCTCTGGGTTGGCGGCCTGGTGACCCTGGGCTACTTCTTCGGCAACGTGCCGTTCATCAAGAAGAACCTCTCGCTGCTGGTGGTGGGCATCATTCTCCTGTCGTTGCTGCCGATGATTATCGGCGTGGTGCGCAGCCGCCTCGCCCGCTCGGCCTCCAAAACCCAGCCGCGCTGACACCATGTGGTCGCTGCGCGCCTGGCGCCGTCAACGCACCCTCGCCAAGCACCCCGTTGCCGACGAAACCTGGCAGCGGGTGCGCCATCACCTGAGTTTTCTTGACGGCTTGAGCGAGGCCGAGGACCAGTGGCTGCGCGAGGCCAGCGTGTTGTTCCTGGAGGAAAAGCACCTGACCACCCTGCCCGGCGTCGAGCTACACCAAGAGCAGCGCCTGCTGCTGGCCGCCCAGGCCCAGTTGCCGCTGCTGCACCTGGGGGACTTGCCCTGGTACCGCGGCTTCCACGAAATCGTGCTCTACCCGGACGACTTCCTCAGCCCCCAGCGCCATCGCGACGCCAGCGGCGTGGAACACGAATGGGACGGCGAGCACAGCGGCGAAGCCTGGCAACAGGGGCCGATCATCCTCGCCTGGCCAGGCGTGGAGGCCAGCGGCGGCTGGGAAGGCTATAACCTGGTGATCCACGAACTGGCGCACAAACTCGACATGCTCAACGGCGACGCTAATGGCCTGCCGCCACTGCACAGCGACATGCGCGTCAGCGACTGGGCCAGCGTCATGCAGCACGCCTACGACGACCTCAACCGCCAGTTGGACCACAACCCCGACGCCCCGACCGCCATCGACCCCTACGCCGCAGAAAACCCCGCCGAGTTCTTCGCCGTCACCAGCGAATACTTCTTCAGCGCCCCCGACCTACTCGCCGACGCTTACCCGCAGGTCTATGAGCAACTGCGCCTGTTCTACCGCCAGGACCCACTGGCCAGGCTCAAACAACTGCAGGCCAGCCATCCGGCCTACGCCGCACACGACTAAGGTCTACACGACCTCTGGTACGTGGCAAGGCCTTGAGAATATGCCTATAATCGCCGCCACTTTTTGGCCAATCCGGCCGAGTCAATCGGCCAACCACGGGGGCATCGCCCAATGAGCTACAGCAAGATTCCGGCTGGCAAAGACCTGCCGAACGACATCTACGTCGCCATCGAAATTCCGGCAAACCACGCGCCGATCAAATACGAAATCGACAAAGACAGCGACTGCCTGTTCGTTGACCGTTTCATGGCCACCCCCATGTTCTACCCGGCCAACTACGGCTTCATCCCCAACACCCTGGCTGACGACGGCGACCCCCTCGACGTACTGGTCGTGACCCCGTACCCGGTTGCGCCAGGCTCGGTCATCCGCGCCCGCCCGGTCGGCATCCTGCACATGACCGACGACGGTGGTGGCGATGCCAAAGTCATCGCAGTCCCGCACGACAAACTGTCCCAACTGTACGTGGACGTGAAGGAATACACCGATCTGCCAGCCCTGCTGCTGGAACAGATCAAGCACTTCTTCGAGAACTACAAAGACCTCGAAAAAGGCAAATGGGTGAAGATCGACGGTTGGGGCGACGCCGAAGCCGCCCGCACCGAGATCCTGAAATCGGTTGCCGCCTACAAAGGCTGAACCCGACATCAGCCCCCCAAAAAACCCCGCTAGCCGGGGTTTTTTTATGGCCGCGCGAATCGCCGCACACTCAAATGTTTAATATTTAAGTACATGTCGTACTAAACGTTTATTTCACATTGAAACAATAAAAAACAACCTGCAAAACACCCAATGAAACTTATAAAAAATGAACGCTTTGTTTATTTAAACAACTATCGCTCATCAGTAAACTCCGTGTTTATGAAGAAATCAGCCGGCGACCGTTTCAAAGCTCTGCTCAAAGAAGTGGGTATCAGGCCCTCGGACTTCGCGAAGTTTTGCAACACCAGACCCCAAGACGTAAACAACTGGTACATCCGTGGTGTGCCCTACCGGCGCATGGACGAAATAGCCTCGCTGTTGTCCGTCAATAGCGCCTGGCTACGTACTGGCGAGGGCCCTAAGTACCCACGTAAACAACAGCAAACCGACAAGCCCACCGAAGTTAAGGAAACTCACCACAACTTCGTTCAAACACCTGACATTGAAATTCCTCTTTATAAAGAAGTCGCCACCCACGCCGACACCCAACAAACCCGTATCGTGGAAATACCCGGCCAGGGCATACGCTTGCCCCGACATGACCTCGAACTCTTGGACATTGATCCGGCACAAGCCATTTGCGTACACATGATCGGCAACAGCATGGAAGAACTCATCCAGGACGGCTCCATCCTCGCCATTGACCGCGGCCTCACACAAATCGTCGACGGTGAAATCTACGCCGTTGAATGCGACGGCATCCTGCGCATCCGCTACCTGCACCGCCAGCCCAGCGGCGCCGTACGCCTGCGCAGCCACAACAGCACCGACTACCCAGACGAAATCTTCAGCGCCGAACAACTTCAGGCGCAAAACATCCGGATCCTGGGTTGGGTGTTCTGGTGGTCGACCCTGAATAAACGCCGCCCACTGCTGCATTTCGAATAACCCACAAAGCCCCTTTGCACTGGGAATTTGCGAGAAATATCAGTATGCTGCGCCCCACATTCGCGCATCGCCCCCCTCAAAAGGGCCAGAGCGCCCGACGCGGCAGATGATTTTCTCGCCAAGTCCCACAGCCGGACGCAAGAGCCGGGTGTACGTTTTGAAGGCTGGCGCGGTTTACCAAAAATAAGCCAAGCCAGTCCCCGAGAAGCCGGCCACAAGCCGGCTTTTTAACGCCCGCAAAAAACCAACCCCGTAAAAAAACAAAGACCTTTCCCACACGACTTTCCCTGGCTTAATGAGAAGAAGTCTCATTATACTCTGCACCCCGGTTCTGCCCGAGCATAGGAAAGTGCTGCCGTGCTGGAAAAACTGTTCATCCAACATTCGCCCTCCCTGCATCGCTACCTTCTGCGTAAAAAGTGCACGCCCAGCCTGGCGTCGGACCTGGTGCAGGAGACGTTTTTGCGGATTGCGCAGTTGGAAAACTTCGAGCGCATTCTGGGCAGCCCTTCCTACCTGTTTCGGGTCGCGCACAATTTGTTGATCGATCACCATCGCCGTTATGGCGAAAAGCGCTTCGATAACGACGCCGAACATTTTTTAGGCACCTTGGTGGACGAAGTCAGTTGCCCTGAATCCCAGGCCTTGGGCGCCCTGGAGCTGGAGCATCTAGAGAACCTGTTGGCGCGGTTACCGCAGCGCACGCGGGATGTGTTCATGCTGTGCCGGGTCGAGGGCATGACGTATAAGGAAGCCGCGCACTATTTACGGATTTCCACCAGCTCTGTACAAAAGCACATGGCTACGGCACTGGCGAAGATGGGCCGGGCCCTCGATCCGGGTTAGGCCACGGCCCCGGACACTATAAAAAGCCAGAAGGTAACCAGACCCCACCGTGAATGTTTCTCCACAGCCTATCGATCCGGTTGAGCGCAAGGCTGCCGACTGGGTGCTGCGTCATCGCCAGGGGCAGCTTTCGGCGCGTGAGCAACAAGCCTTTCGCCGCTGGCTGGCGGCCGACCCTGCACATGCGGCCGCCGCCGAGCGCGCCGACCGTGCCTGGCAGGCCACCGGCCAACTCAAACAGCGCCCAGGTTATGTGCGGCCGCCGCGCCCCTCCGGCCCCGGTGCCTGGTTGCAAAGCCTGCTGCACGCGCCGCTGCTCACCGGCAGCGGCATGGCGGCGCTGGCCTTGGGTTGCTGGCTGCTGCTGGCCCCGCCCTTCTGGGTGCAATCGTTGGGCAGCGACTACCACACCGGTTTCGGCGAAACCCGCCAGATCACCTTGGCCGACGGTAGCCAGGTGGAACTGGGCAGCCGCAGCCTGTTGACCCTCGCCTACGACGAGCAGACCCGCTTGGTGCGCCTGACCCACGGCGAGGCAGTATTCACCCCCGCGCCCGTCACTGAGCAGGAGCGCCGCCCCTTTACCGTGCAGGCCCCCGGCGCCACCATCACCGCCCGCGGCACCCGTTACCTGGTGGGCGTTGGTGCAGATCGCGACGGCTGGGTCGGCGTTTTGCAGCACCGGGTTGAGGTCAACCTGGTGCATCACGAACTGGACGACATGGCCGCTTGCGCGCTGCTGGAACAGGGCAACAGCCTGCGCTTCGGCCCGAAGCAAGGCCTGGTGCCCCTGGCTGTCAGCCCCGAAGAACTGGCCAGTTGGCAGGACGGGCGCCTGGTGCTGCGCCGCGAAACCCTGGCCGATGCCGCCGTGCGCATCAACCGCTATCGCCCAGGCCTGGTGTTGGTCAAGGGTGAGGCGCTGCGCAATGTGCGGGTCAGCGCGGTGATGCGCCTGGACAACCTCGACGACGCCCTCAAACACCTGGCCGTCCAGGCCCGCGCGCGCATTATCGAACTGCCCGGGCTGACGCTGATCTACTGAGCCGCCGCGTTAAAAAAACAAAAACGCATATAAATCATCGCAGATAGATCATATCGATCTATCTCGTTTTGCCCGCTCGCGCGTTTCTACTAGATGTAAATCAATCTTATTTGTATCTAGTGAGGCCGATGTTGCAGATGCGTGCGAACAACAAGAAGCGCCTAGCGCCCAAACGTAGCGGGCTGAGCCTGGCGATCCAACTGGCCGCACTGGCCCTGATCGCCAGCGCCGCCGATATCCGCGCCGTGCAGGCCAACCCGGGCGCGGGTGCCGCCCACAGCGAGCTGGCCGACCGCTACCACGACTTCAACGTGCCCGCCCAAGCCCTGGACGACGCGCTGGTGCTGCTGGCCCGCCAGGCTGGCGCCGAGCTGTACATGGGCAGCAGCGATTTTGCGGGTGCCTACGCCCACCCGGTACAGGGCCGGCTCTCCCTCGACGCCGCGCTGCAACAATTGCTGGGCGACCAAGGCGTCACCTACAGCCTGGGCGGGCAAGCCGAACGGCCGATCATCCAATTGCGCGGCAAGGGCGAGACCTCCGGGCTGGAGGGCGACCTGCAACCGACCTACGTTTATGGCCTGCAAGCCAAGCAGTCGCGCGACGAAAAAGGCTACAACGACATCTACGATCAGGACCTCTCCACCGTCTACGCCGGCAAGGAGCAGATCGAACGCTACAAAGGCGCCGCCCCCGCCGACCTGTTCAAGGGCATGCTCAACGTCTACAGCGGCGACGCCCGCAACAGCGGCGCCCTGGACCCCAACATCCGCGGCATCCAGGGCCCGGGCCGCGTGCCGCTGACCATCGACGGCACCGAGCAGGCCCTGACCGTATACCGCGGCTACATGGGTGCCAACAACCGCAACTACATCGACCCCAACCTCATCGGCAGCATCAAGGTCATCAAAGGCCCGAGCCTGGAGCGCAACGTCTATTCCGGCGTGGGTGGCGCGGTGGTGGCCAGCACCCTGAACGTCGACGATATCCTCAAGGAAGGCCGCGAGTACGGCGGCGAATTCAAGATCGAGGGCAGCAACAACTCGGTCTCGCCCAAGTTGCCCACCCTGATGACCGGGCAGATGCCCAGCCCGGACTACCAGTATTTCCCCATCAGTTCCTACTACGACCCGTCGCTGTACAAGAACCCGCGCACCAGTAGCAGCAATGGCCTGCTCTCCAGCGACGACTACGCCTACCGCCTCGCCCTGGGCACGCGCCAGGAAAAATTCGAACTGCTGACCGCCTACGCCTACCGGGAAAAAGGCAACCACTACGCGGGCAAGGAAAAGAGCGACTTCTATGCCAGCGGCAAAAAGGTCAATGGCTACTGGGACTACATCCCCAACCTGGCCACCATCTACAAACCGGGCGACGAAGTGCCCAACACTTCCAGCAAGATGGAATCGTGGCTGGGCAAGGCCAAACTCAAGATCGACGAAGGCCAGTCCCTGGAGTTCGGCTACCGCGACACCAATGCCCTGTACGGTGAAATCCTGCCCTCGCGCATCTCGTTCTTCTCCCCCGGCACCCAATACGACGCCGCCACCCACGGCGTGCCGCAATGGCCCCTCAGCCATGTGAAAAGCAAGGCCTACAACCTGGAATACAACCTCAAACCCGAGGGCAACTCCTGGGTCGACCTGTACGCCAACCTCTGGGCCACCAACACCCGCAGCGACACCTACAGCAGCGGTGGCATACCCAACCAAACCACCATCGCCGACCCGGTGTTCCGCAATACCGCCCTCTCCAACGCCAAGCACGACCGGGTTGGCCTGACCATGAGCAACAAACTCAAACTGCTGGACAGCCTCGACCTGACGTTGGGCGGCAGCTACCAGCATGAAAAATTGGGCTCCAACGACAACTACAACGACGTGATGATTTTCGACACCCTGCGCATGTACCCCCGGGCCGGGCGCCGGGCCGAACAGGAATACAACTTCAACTTCGATTGGCGGCCTGTCAGCTTTGCCCGCTTCAATGCCGGGATGCGTTATTCGTCGTATTGGGCGTTTGACGATTACTTGAAAGAGACTCAGGACAAGAGTGGTGAGACGACTCAAATTGTCTCTAAAGGCCAACAAGTGGCTTACACCACCCGAAAGACCCTGACGGATGCAGAGTGGCAAGCATCGGTCGATGAAAAAATCGAGAACATTAATCTTGTATCGGAACTATTTGGCTTCACCGAGGAAGAGCGTTTAAGTTCCATAGAACAAGCCAAGAAAGACACGCCACGCATTGAGGACACTCAACACCTGACAGATTGGGCACACGATGGAAAAGGCCGCTATGCCCGTGGCAACAACCCGTGCATTAACCTGAAAAAATCAGGTGAGAATATTGTTTCATGCGCCGCTTATGAGTATGGCTACGGCGCCGTGGACAAAGATGGCAAGCCCCTTAATGAAAAGAAGGACGCCCGCGCAAAACATCAAAAAGATCATGGGTGGACCCCGACACTTTCGGCCACTTTCTATACGTCCGAAAATGGCCGGGTCTATCTTCGCTACAGCGAAGCCCTTCGCTACCCGAGCATGTTTGAAAGCACCATCGGTTTTTCCTCCTCCCTCAACCCGTGGGGCCTTGAGCCCGAACATGCCCACAACTACGAGGCCGCCTACGTCCACAACCTGGCGGGCCTGGGCGGCAGTGAAACCGCCGATATCAAGCTCAGTTACTACCACAACACCACCAAGAACGTGATCGAGCGCAGCCCGCAGATGCGCTTCTCCAACCTGGAGAAGCAGACCACTGCGGGAGTGGAATTGCAGGGCCGCTACGACAATGGCCGGGTGTTTACCGACCTGAGTATCGGCCACGTACTGAAAAACAAAGTCTGCGATGAAAGTTCGGCGGTCATGATTAGCAATGACGGCAGCACCCCCAACTGTGTGGATGACGGCTTTGTCGGCGGCTATTTGGTGGGCATGGCTATGCCCGAGTGGTCGGCCAACCTGGGCCTGGGTGCGCGATTCCTTGAACGCAAACTGGAAGTGGGCGGGCGGGCCATTTATTACCGCCAACATGAAAGCAAGTTCTACGACAACTATAAAAACAGCGCCATGGTCAGCTATTACCTGAACACACCCATGTCCTGGGACAAGATCGTCACCTATGACGCCTATATCAATTACAAGTTGACCGACGATGCCTCCATCGAACTGACCGGCACCAACTTGAGCAACCTGTATTACATCGACCCCCTCACCCGCTCGGCCATGCCAGCACCGGGGCGAACCTTAAAACTCGGCTTTACCACTACGTTCTAACCTGCGAGGTATGTCATGGGCGGCTGAAAAGAGAGTCGGCAAATGCTTGACGTGTTGAATTAATTTAAATCACTCAATGGATAATGAAATGAAATCTTTTAACTGCACAGTATTGGCATTGGCACTTCTTGGTTTGACTGGCGTTGCTCAGGCAGACAGCGCCTCGGGGCAAAGTTACACCGGCACTATCGTTGTAGGCGGTACTGGCGCCACATCGCCCAATCACCCAAGCTCACCTGGCCAGCCTGCGGTGGGGGTGCTGGCCTTCTACGGCGGCGCAAAAGTTCCGTTCAGCGGCCTCAAAGGGATGGTGGCAACCGACACCAATGGCGTCACCACCATCACCCCCGCCATGATGCCGGCCTCCCACTCGGCGCTGGGCAACTTCGACTTCAAACAGGTTGCGGCCCAACAGGTTTACTACGGTGAGTGGTCGCAAAACGGCGCCACCAACGACCCGACTCGCGTTGTCTACTACTCCGGCGACACCGCCGGCCGCGTGCTGCCGACCACCAACGTGACCTACGCGGTACAGGGCATCAACAACTACTCCGGCGCCAACCTGCTGTCCGGCGACCTGACCGCTACCTTCGGCACCGCAGCGCCGAAATTGACCGGTTCGCTGGCCAACAGCGCATTGAAAGTTCAACTGTCCGCCAACATCGATACCGCCACCGCCAGCTTTAACGGCGCGGCAGTCGGGCAAAACCTCGCCACCGGCGCAGCACCGATCGTTGGCACCACCACCGGCAGCTTCTTCGGCGCCGGCGCCAACGCGTCCCTGGCCGGTATCGCCAAGTTCGCCGACCGCAACTACGACACCGCTTTCGGTGGCGTGCGTAAGTAAGCCAAGCCTCACCGTTTGAAGTTGCACCACAGAGCAAGTGCCTGAACTTCCGGGCACTTGCTTTTGGCGTTTTAGAACGACCCCGAGAGCGCAGTAATGCCCCCATTTCCTTGCATGCGATGCTTAACCCTTCTCCTGCTGCCCATGTCCCTGGTGCTGCTCGCGGCCCCGGCGATGAGTGCCGACCAGGACACCAACCTGCGCCTGAACCAAACCATCGAATACCGCGCCAATGAACAAGAGCGCGAGTTGCTCAAGGATGAACAGCCCAACGGCCACGACGCGCCGCTGCTGACCATCGACGGCCAGACCTACAGCGTGGGCAACAACCTCGATGAACTGGGCCGCGCGCTGTACCTGTCCATCGAGCGTCGCCAGTGGGCGGCGGCGGCCGAGTACCTCAAGCGCTACAGCGCCCTGCCCGGCCACGACGCCATGCTGGTGGCCTACGCCAATGGCGCACTGGCGCGCAACGACGGGCACCTGGAACAGGCCGAAAGCGACTACCGCCAACTGCTGGCGATGCAGGCCGACTTCCTGCCCGGGCGCCTGGAGCTGGCGCGGGTGCTGTTTGAAAACCGCAAGGACCGCGAAGCACACACCGCGTTCCAGCAGATCAGCAGCGGCCTCAGCCCCGCCGACGCCCAAGCCATGGGGCTGGGCAAAACGGTCGACAGCTTCCTCCAGGCCCTGGACAACCGCGAAGCCTGGCAAGGCTCCTTCGCCATCGGCCCGACCTGGAGCGACAACCTCAACCAGTCCTCCGAAAGCACTGTGACCTACCGCATGGTCACCCCCGACGAAACCTACTACCTCAAGCGTTCACTGCCCAAAGCGGTGTCCGCCCATGGCGTGGACTACGAAGGCACCCTCAACAAACGCATCGCCCTGAGCGGCCACCATGGCGTCTTCGCCCGTGCGCTGCTCTACGGCCAGGCCTACGACGCGCAAAGCAAATACAACGAAAGCACCCTCACCACCAACGCCGGCTACAGCTACCACGATGGGCGCAACCAATATTCCGTAGGCCCATCGTTCGAGTTCAACAGCATCGGCGACAACGCCATGTACGACGCCTGGGGCCTGCGCGGCGAGTGGCTGCACACCCTCAGCGCCACGCGCCTGTTCAAGCTCGAAGGCGAGTACAAAGACATGGCCTACAAGCACGACATCAACACCAACAACGACGGCGCCACCCGTTCGGTCTACGCCACCCTGTGGCAAGCCCTGCCCCAGCGCTGGACCCTATTCGGCGGCGTCGACATCACCGACCGCGACGCCCAGGACCGCACCGTCGCCTACCTGCAAAAAGGCCTGCGCCTGGGCGTGGCCAAAGACTTCGAGGTCGGCGCCAGCGCCGTACTCTTCGCCTCCTACCGCAAACGCCAATACGACGCCTACAGCTCAATCTTCGATGCCCGACGCAACGACGACGAACAAGCCTACACCTTCATCCTCCGCGCCCCACGCCTGGCCGTGTACGACCTCATCCCCAGCCTGACGGTCAAGTACAACAAGGTGCAGAGCAACGTTGATTGGTTTTACAGCTACGACAAAAACAGTGTGAGTTTGAAGTTGGAGAAAGCGTTCTAGAGCGGTAGGCGCAGGGCCAGGGCAGTCAACGATCCTTAAGCAACGTCAACACGTCCTTGGCCATGGGCTGCATGATTAAACTGCGGGCAAAGCGTTTGACGAACTCGGGGCGCGGCATCTGCTCCAGGCGCAAACGCTCCAAGGCAAGTACCGCCTGATCCACATTGCAGGGCGCAAAAACCACCGCGTTGGACACTTCCGCGGCGAGAAAGTCCGAGGCATAACCGGCAACCCCGGCCCAGATAGGCTTGCCGGTCGCGGCGTACTCAAACAACTTGGAGGGCAGCACGCGGCGAAAGGCCCTGAAGTCATTGAGGTGCAAAAACAGCACGTCAGCCTGGTGATAAATATCCAGCAGTTGATCCCGGGGCATGGGCGCTATCAGTTCGACATTGTCCAGCCGCCCGCTCGCCACAGCCTCGCGCAGCATCTGCACCCGCCCGCCCGCACCGACCACCCGAAAATGCACCCGCCCCTGAAGGCGCTGTGCCAACTCCGGCACTATCAGGTGCAAGCCTTGCCCGTCACCGATATTGCCCGCGTAAAGCACTTGCAGTGGTCTATGCGCAATCGTTGGGACGACGGGGCTTTGCGGAAACTTGAGAAAGTCGTCGTCAATGCCATTGGAATACAGCGAAAAATGCCGGTTGGGGTACTTATCCTGGAAATGCTTCAGGAAGCCGGGCGAGACCAGGTTGATCTTGTCAGCCCGCCGAAAAGCCCAACGCTCCAGAACACCGAACAGCTTACTCAGCGGCTTACCCACCGGCACACGGAACAGCTCCTTCACGTTCTTGACGAAAAGGTCACGGATGTCGAGATACAAAGCCGCGCGCTGGCGGTAGGCAATCCAAGCGCCAAGTACCGCCGTCATCAAACGCGAGGACGTGGCGATAACCAAGTCATAGCGATCTTCCCTCGCTAACCGATCCGCCTGATAGGCAAATGCCGCGAAGGATTTGGCCTGGTCAACAAAACCGCTCTTGTGGGCAGGCAATTGAATGCGGCGAACCCGCACACGACCTTCCTGCTCGAACGCATCAGTGACACTGGCGTGGCAGTGATAACGGTTGGGCTGGGTGGTCAGCACATCAATCTGCACACCATCGCCCGATTGCTCACGCAATGCCTCCACCAACGCCTGAGCGCGAAACGAACCCGCGCTCAGGTCCGGCGGGTAAAAAAATGTCAGCAGCAGAATTCGCTTAGGCATCAGGCAGCACGGGCTCGGGAGTGGGTTGCATCGCCCAACACCCGCTCATACAGCGCCAACAACTCATGCTCCTGGCTCTCCCAGTTGAGCAGCGCTGCGGCCTTGCGCGATTGCGCGGCATAAAAGCGGCGCTTGTCGGCATCGGCCACCAATTCGCGCAGTGCGGCCACTAAAGCGGCGCTGTCGCCGGGAGGGACCAGCAACCCCAGGTCATGCTCACGGACTACGCGACGGATTTCCGGCAGATCGGAAGCGACCACAGGCAGCCCGGCCTGCACATACTCGAACAGCTTGTTGGAGTCGGTGGTGTAGTGATTCAGGCAAGTGTTCTCGATGGGCTGCACGCCAATATCGGCCGACGCCGTATAGCTGGGCAGTTCGGCCAGCGCGACCGTGGGAATGAAGCGCACGCGATCCTGTAACCCCAGTTCTGCGGCGATGTCGCGAAGGCTCGCCTCCAGACGACCGCCGCCAATGAACACAAAGTAGGCACCTGGAACATCCGCCGCAATCCGTGCCAGGCGCTCCAGCCCACGCCCCTGCTGCACGCCGCCCTGGTACACCACCACAGGCCAGGGCCGCTCCAGGGCCAGCTCCTCACGGATGCGACCTGATTGCTGCACTGCCTGCCTACGCGGTCGGTTCTGCAGCACCACCGGGCGGGCGATGCCATAAGCCCGGGCAAAAAACTTGGCACGGGCTTCAGTGGTGGTAATGGTTCCATCGGCCCGCGGCATCAACCACTTCTCGACCACCGCCACCAGTTTGCGAAAACTCGTATAACCCTCGCGGCTGGTGCTGATTTCGTGGGCATCGTAGACCAGCCGCGCACCCGACAACTTCGCCGCCAGCCATGCGGTAGGCAGTGTATTGACGTCATGGGCATGGACCACATCCGCGTGAAGGCGCGCCATATGCCATACGAGGCCGCCGTGAGTCCACAGCCGCGCAACGATGCGCAGCACCTGCCGTGCCGGGCTCACCCCCTTGATCGGGCCACTGGCAGTAGGCCGAACCTGAGCAGCACCAGCAGACGCAGTGCCCCCCTTGCGCCACTTCCACAACGGGCTTCGGGCGACTCGCACCACCTGCACGCCGCACGACACCACCTCCCGCTCACGGGTCACCCCTGGTGTGTGCAGCGCATGCACCGTCACCTGATGACCGGCAGCACAGAGCGTTTCTGCTTCTTTTAATACACGTGCGTCGTTGCGGAACTCATTCCACACAACCATGGCAATCTTGGCCAAACACCCTCCAAACAACATGCCCGGCCAACATCCACAGCCGCGCTTCAAGAACTTCAGTCATCACAACTGAACACATTAACGGTTTTCGTAACTTTCAAGCATGGGATCAAGCAATTCGAGTGCCATCCGGTAGGCCTGGCGCTGGCATGCCTTGTCGAAGGCAAAAGCCAACGCGGCTAAACGCACGTCTGCCACATCTACGCCGCTCAGGTCCACGCACTGTTTTTCGGCCTCCGCCAGGGCTGCCGGCAACAAGGGAAAGATCCTTTCATTAACCGGCCAGCCAGCGCCCAAGGGCTCGAGCGTCCAGCGCCCCCAATGGCAGGCCCAGACTTCTTTCCCTGAGTCGTGCCATAACGCATCGGGGCCCAGATCAGAGGTCATGATTGTCAGTTGCATGGACTCCAGCCTTGCCTTGATACCGGCCAGCGAATCCGCCAGACGCTCGACCAACGGCCCTTCAGCCTCGTTGGCGAACAGGTGCAGGCGCGGCACGACCTGCTCGTCAAGCCGCTGCCAAAGCATCGGCCGGGAACGGCTGAACAGCGCCACCAGCGACGCATCCGGGCGCACAGCAAACAGGCTGGACGTTACCGCCAGCGCCGCACGCTTGGACTGCTGAGGCTCGATCGGCGCCACACCCGGCCACTCGAACACGTGACAATGAAAACTCTCGACTTGCTCCACCAAACACAAGCGCGCAAGAGGTGCCCGGGGCTCGTTCATCTCGCTGAACAAACTCGCCTCATGGCGCGCTAACGCTGTCCGATTCTTACCGAACAGCTTGACCAGAAATCGCCTGTGGTCGCCCTCGGCCTGCACGTCCACCGTCCACATCAGCAAATCGGCCATGCCGGACGGCAACAGGTTAGTCTGTGGCTCGCCGTCGATATGCTCCACCACTCGGGCAATCAAGGGCGTCAGCCACGCGGGCAGGGTATCGGCCTGAGCCAGCGCCCACATACCGTTGGCCCCGACAGGAGGCGCCTTACCCACATACACGTGCCCCTGGAAAAGCAGCGCATTCAATTGCAGGCGTTGCTGGTAAAGGTTCGTCAGGTCCGTGACAAACGCCACCACGCGACGGAACACTTGGCGCACCAACAACAAAGCGGCGATCGCCCACAGCATCGAAACGTTCGACCCCAGCAGGATATCGACGACGATGCAGCCAAACGTCACAAAGAAACCCACGTTGGCCAGCACGCCGATCAAATGGATCAGCTCTTTCGCAGGCTTGCCGCGAAACGTCGGGCTGTAGCGAAACGTACTCACCAGTACGATCCACACAATGGCCAGATAACCGCTAATCACCAAGGCCTGCAGCGGGTAGACCTTCAACAGCAGCGCGCCGGCTAACAGAATAAAAACAGCCCCCGCCTGCGCCCCGGCAAACCGCTGGTAAGCCTTGCTCAGAAGCTGCTCCTGATTTTCAAACAGGCTCAACTTACGACTGCGGGCAATCAGCGTGCGCGCCCCATATGCCGAGAGCTTGCCGATCAGCGCCTCAGCCAACAGGTGCAGAATGAAAAACTTGATCGCCGCCGCACACAACGCCAACACCAGGGTCGGCCGGCCATAACCGTGCAGCAACGACGGGAAATACGAAGGGATATTTGCCGAACCCAGCAAAATCACGACCTTCAAGGGCAACAGCGCTGCCAGCAACGCGGCGACCTGGGAAACCAGCGTACACAGCACGACAAGAAGGGTCGCGCCAGGCACCACTCGAAAGACCTTGCCTCCCACGGAAAACGTCCAGCGTGCGGCTGCCATGAGTTGCATAGATTTTTTCCAAAAAATGGCCCCCTTCAGACGGGGGCCGGCACTCTAAATAATGCTCAAAAAATTAAGCATTCTTCCATGTAACTTTCAAGCGGGTCTTAACTTTAGGTACGGTATCCGGCTTAACCTCTTCATAACTCATAGTCACCGAAGGGCTGCCCTTCTTCATGTAACTGACCACATACAGTCCTGCCTGTTCCTTTCTGACTTTGCGAACATAGCCCCGCTTTGCAAGCGCTGCATACACAGCGCCTTCTACAGACATCAGGTTCTCGGAGGACTCGAAAACATAACGCTCAAGATGCCCGTTTTCTTCATCAATCCGAGTGTAGCTACGAAGCTGGCCGACCACTTCAAGGGCATTGCCATCTGGCAAATACAGCGCATTTTTATGCACAGCCTGAGTAGCACTGGTCTGCTGTTTGGCAGACGCGTCTGCTTTTCCTTCTGGCGCTTCACTGCATGCCGTCAACGATACCAAAACGCACAACGCCAATGTTTTCTTAAACACCCCAAACTCCTTAGTCACTTCAACGCATCCAAACCATCTACGATGATTAAATTATGTTTTGAACAATGCTCCTGCCAACCGGAAAACTCACTCCAGCGTGACAGAAAAACAAAGTCCAGATTATTTTCCAGTGAAACTTGATGGTCGTATCTACTGTCCCCAAGAAATAATGCGGGCCTTGCAATATTTCCTGTCGACATCTCGCGTGCCACGATATCGGACTTATCATCAGGGCTGCCAAATATACCGCCATCGAACATGCCCGATAAATCACGGGCAGCGAATACTTCGCGCAATTCCTGTTGATCGCCCCCGGACGCTACCAGCCAACGAGTGCCCGCCGTTTTTTCACGAAGTTCACGCAGCCCCGGCGCAATCGCACACGAAAGCAACCCCTTTCTCACCTCTTGCGCATAAGCCTCGAGAAGCTCATGCAACAACGGCCCTTGCACACTGGCAGGAACAATATGCCGTAGGAAATACTCAAATTTCTTATAGCGGGAAATTCCACCATTCTGCACGTGATGCTTAACAAGCGCATCTGCCGCATGAGCACCGTAGGGTATGGCCGCAAGGCGAAAAGCTTCAGTCTTGATGCGGTTAGAATCCAGTATGACGCCATCGCAATCAAACACTAATGTTCGGTAGTCGCTTAGCCTCATACCGTCGCCACTCTACTATCGAGCATCGCTTCCGCTAATTTGAAGTCATCAGGCCAATCAATATCAAAACCTGAATTGCCGCTCGACACATGTAAAAAAGGCTTTACGCCGATTCGATCCGCGTAGGTGCTGTAGTTCTTGCGCCCGGAAATAAACACAGCACTATCTACTTCATACACAGGTTTGATTGTCTGAGTACGGGGCCACTTCTCCAAGGTCCGATCGTAGTTAAGTGGACCTTGCTCGTCCCAGAGAAAGCCGTGAACCTTCTTCACCGACATCAATGAGTCAAACCCACTATCCAATGCCTTGAAATACTCTGCGATGGCGTGTTCATAGGAGGAAGACGTATAGAACGGCGATGTCACGTGCGTCCAGACAATATGCTCTTGCGATGTCACCTGAGCGGCAAGCGCCACTAACTCATCGGTACTTGTAACGCTACTCGACAACGCATCATCACGTTCATGAAGAACCAACTTCTTTGATTTCAAAGAGCGCGCATAGTCGAGAATTTCCTGGTCATTCGTACTCAGCACTACTTCATGAATTTTCTCGCAGTGATCCAGCTGATGTAGTTTCACCTGAATCAAGCCAAACTCATAGCCCGAAAATTTCTTTATATTCTTCCGGGGTACACGTTCGCTACCTTTACGACATGGCAAAAAGCAGGAAACACTCATAGTGGAGCTCCAATATCCCCATAAACGCTGGATAACGGCAGGTCATAACGAGACGGAGTAATTGCCAACAACGGCACCGCGCCTACACTACTCTTATACATTTCCAGAAGCTTATTCATTTCAGCGTTACGTGGATCATCTGCATTGTAGCCATCAAAACCGGCCAACAAGACACGTGAGGCCTTGCCACTGGCAATCACAGCCAATGCATAGGCAATAACCAATGCTGTTGGCAACACGCAATGGTTCGGGTGGAAACCAAACTCACCAAACCGGACCTCGATCCCAAAATCGAAGAGCTCTTTACCGCGCAAGGCCTCGCACACTTCGGCAGGCAACATTGAGGCCGGGGTAATCAACGGCTGCGGTAGATTCACATGTTCATCGCAGTCCGCCAGCAAACGTACTGGGTGGCAGGCTAGACGTACATCTATCAACTCAGCACTCAGTTGTGCTTGAGTATTGAGCGCCATGACAAAGGGTTTTGCAGAGCGAACATAGCGTTCCAATGCATCCCGATGCGCCTCCACGCCTGGCCCTGTTCCCAACAACAAAACCTCACGGCCAGCAAATACCTCAGCAGGTGCCCATGTGCCCCGTGGTGGGCCTTGGTAAAAATTACGCGCTGCATCAAGAGTGTTCAAACTGAATTTCTTACCGCCTTCCACTCGCAAATGCTCAATGACTGCAAGCATATCTTCTTCGCTGTATCGGGAATCTCCGAGCATCTCCTGAATGTACGTGGGGTGAATCCCGTACTTACCTGCCAGAAAATAATAAGTATTCGTCCCCCAGCCACACTGTTGCTGAAGTGGCTGGAAGTACTCTCGAATCAAGCCCATTAAAGGCACGATATTACAAGCACCACCTGAGCGCTCTGCCAACTCGATGGCGAGGTACTCCGTCTTCGCATTACCGGGGCCACGTCCCATTCCGGTAACGGTTGCGTCAAGCCAGGTCACACCCTCATCCAGTGCCCGCAGCGTGTTTTGCAGAGCCAGTCCCATATTGTCATGGGTGTGGATACCCATAGGACCGGCCCAATAACGACGGAACCACCCAATAACACGAGCCGTTTGGTCAGGATTCATACTGCCCATGCTGTCCGCAAAATAGAGGGCATCCAACGGCCATCGACTTGCCTCTAGAGCCAGAGCCTCGATATCTGCCTGGCTGCGTTCCGCCACCTGCATCAGGTTGAAACCTACGAGAAAACCGCGCTCTTTGAGCCATGATGATGCAGGCAGTGCGAGTGAAAACTCATGAACATGACAAGCAATCCGAACCAACTTCACCGGGGAGGTTGCCGCTGATTCGGGGAAGAGTCGCTCTAGGGTCGCTTCCAGGCCTGGCGTGCTGCCTACCAATTCAGAGGCGTTAACCATTACTCCAACCATAGGGCCCTGTGGTAGAGCAAGGCTGCGGAGAAAATCATCGGTGGTATATGCAGTGGCTCCTTGGAAGCCAGAGTTCTTCAATGAACGAAGCCCAATTTCAACAATATCGATGTTGGCCGCGGACATCGCATACAAATATTCATTTATAACATCGACAGAAAAATTCCAGCTATTGTAATAACCACCATCCCTCAGCGTGCAGTCAAGAATCAGACCCTTCATTCTTCATTCCCTTTAAATACTTTATTTGACTTAACGGTACTACTACGACTCGAAGACCGAACAAAACCGACAGCTTGAAACATTGCAGATTCATCACCAACATCAAAACGAGCAACTGGGTCAGATTGGTACGCTAAGTACTCAACACGCTTGCCATCTTTGAGTAAATAAAATGCATAGCTTGCATCTCCCGCCTCTAAAGCTACAGTGCTCGGGTGAATTCTACAGGTAACACCCTCCTTCTCTGAAACCGAAAGAGACACGCGATCAATCAAAGAAGAGTAAGCACTGTCTATTCTTTTAATTTCACCGGAAAGTGAATCAAGAGAAAAGCTCTCAGAAAAAATGTACTTAAGAAAATCGAACACAAATGTTCTTGGAGGGGCCGTATGGCCTTTGCCCCAAGAAGAGGAAAGATACAGATACTGTTTCGGCATCAACCAAGTGCCACCCACATCGACCGAGGGCAGACAAATATCTTTGTAATACTGTGGCAAATGAACATTGAGGTGATGTTTATCATGGGCATTTTGAAGGTAAATTACGGTATTTTCCTGCTCAGACGCATGAAGCTGGTAGTCAATACCCGCCTGATGAAGTCTCTGAGCATTATCCCCACCACTGGCAGAGGGAAAACATACATCTAGATAGTCACGTACAGAAGCTGTCGAATACAAGCTGATATCGGTCTGCGGATTGGCGCAAACTGAAAAGCTGCCAGGCAACTCTCGGCCATAGTAAAGGCTCGCAAAACCACCGCCGCTACCGCCATAAAAAACAGTGCGGTTGTGCCCCACAGATTTCGAAAAATTATGCACAAGCTCTTTGATAGCGGCTTGGCATTGAAAATCTTGCGCGCCCGCGTACCAAGCTAAGGACAACTCATTGTCATTGGTTATAGAGGGATCGCTAATCATAAGAATATTGGCATCCACGACACCAATAGCCCCATTACCGGCAAACGCAGGCATCTTACTAGCGCTCGTTCGAGTCAACGCGGAATGAAAGAAGACCAACAGATTGTTAGAGGGATGAGGTACAAAGCGAAAGTAGAACTCTCGCTCCTGCACCTTGCAGAGGTAACTTGCTGCAATCTCTCTTGAGATCTTTTCAAAGCCGACAGTATCAGTAAGGTCTATCGGCTCGTATTCATTTCGGCTGGAGCCTGGCTTCATTTCCTCAGACTCAGACAGCACGGTCAGATCAACCGCTCGGACAATTGCTTTGCCACTTCCCTTCAAACGCCATGTGATGTTAATTCCACGCTCATTCGGCTCTGAAGGTACATGCAGGGATTGCCCCAGGCTGAGGTACTGATTCTGTACCGTCTTACCGTTCTGAGAGATAGCGACGACAGCACTCACCGATAACTGGCGATCCGTCCTCCCAAGAAAGCGAACCACCGCCTCTTTGCCTGCTGGAATTTGCCCAATGCCTTGGGGCGACCCCACTTTCCCACCGGAAATAAGCCGCAGCAGGGCATGTTTTTTTCGCGTATCGCAAGTGATTTGGATAGCAGTTTCCATGACCTGAACATCGACGCCTTCGGCCTCTCTAATCACAGCATTTTTCAGGTCAAGTTCATAACTATTGCCACCCCATACAGCAGCAAAGAATGCTCTCATCAAATCTGGTTTTATTGAGTAGGAAACTTCCGACCAATTACGACTTTTCGACGCATCATCGACCACCCACGACTGCGGAACAAAATGTGTATTGGGGTGAAGGTGGTCCGTGTGCATCGCGCTACGGGCGCCGTAACCTATTCCTTTCTTTCCGTTAAACCGCGCTACGTACATTGAGTCGGTTAAAAAACTGGTCAGGAACATCGAGACATAGTACGCACAGGCAATTTTCTTCTCAGCGCGGGCGCCGACCAGGTCGACGACCGAGCTGATAGGAACCAGCCCCTCAGTAATCTCTCGGAGCAACTTGGTTTCGCCCACACAATTTTTCAATCTGAAACTTGAAACATCCTCGCCTTCGGCAGAGGTAAGCCCATCAAAGATGAAGACCGCATCGGCATGCTTTTGCAGGACATCTGCAATAATGGCTCTTATTGTCTCAACTTGCTCACGCCAAACTCGCTTTTCTACGCAGATCCCAAACCAGAAAACTGCAGAGGACGAGCCTAATTTCAGTGTCAAATCCGGATCTTTGATCGCCAGTTGTGCCAGGCTATCAGCAACTACCAACTCGTCGAATCGACCAAAATCCGCGGGGCGCATTTGCGGGTATCCCGGCACAATCAAATATTTATTATTATCAAGTAAGTAATCACTAAGGGCTTCGGCAGATGCAAAGTCCAGCCCCTCTCCTCGCCCAAACAGCCTGGGCACAGGATAGAAGCTGCCGCCATTGATGCTTAACACCTGCTGCCCTTCCTGCAAGTACTTCTTGAACGACAGAACTGAAGGCAACATGTCATAAAAATAGTGGTAAGGGCGCCCATAAGACACCATGACACCTGCGCTTTCTATTTTTTGAGCGCAGAAGTAGCTATTCAACTGCTCTTCACGCCCCCCACAAAAGTCATGCAATGCATTAAAGCAATCATTGGGCAAGTCGATTGCATCGAGCTTCAATAGAACCCTTAACGATGGATAATACAGTGCACGGCAGAATTTATGATGCTGAACTAATACAGCAAGAACACCCTGATCGTCGAAAAACAAGAAGTTACGTCCAACCAAATAGACGCTGCCCACTAACTGCATGTTGCCCTGGCGTCGAGGAGAAATGAGTTCAACCTGCCCCCCCGACAAGGCTTCTTGCATGATGGCAGTAATATTGTCACTTGCAACTTGATTGTAAAAATCCGGAAAAAACGGCAGTGTGGCGACACTATCGCCTAGCGATGCCTGTACGACTTCAACGGCATCATCAAAGCGCAACTGTTTCAGTTGTTCTGCTAGCTCCGATATTCCTTGAGTGCCGCTAATATTTTCGCGGGCATCTTTAATCGAAGCGATTATCTTCATATAAACCTGAGGCATGTAATGAAAGGGACTGCGCCCCCACTTATGGTTGGCGTCTGCAACAACGCTTTCTTTTGTAAACTGGACAAACTGGGTACTACTCAAATCCTGAGCCATCCGCTCATACATCCGCATCAGGAACTGATTATTTTTTTCAATCCAACCCTTTCGGTACATCGCATCGAACGTGACACCAGTAGAATCTTGAGATGCCCACAGAGCCTGACTCACCCGTAGTTTATGAAGACAGCCATGATGACTCAATATGTCGACTAGCCGTTCCCAGCCGCTCAGCCAAAGCTCATAGTAACGTTGACTCAGCGGCAGAACGACTTCAAGCCCCTCATAAACGGACTTCACATCTGTTTTAAGCATTTCATTTGAAAGGGTAAAAACAGTATTTTCATCCTCCGAGACGAGCAGGCCGAAGCGCTCATCAATCAGGTCGACAAGCAATACATCAAAGTCAGTCGACACCACAACATCAGCGAAAGATTTATTCAGTTCATACCCCAGGATCCGGCGCTGAAAGTTTGATTCCACATTGTCGAGAGACACTTCTCGATCGCAGGCTGCGGTTCCAACGCCCGCTATCGAGGATCGGGCAAAGTATTCAATCAACTCCATATCCGCGAAACCGTTAAGTTCCAGTGCATCGCGCGATACGCAGCTTCCAAACAACAGAACCTTCACTTTTTGCATACCAAAACTCTCAGAGCACGCGATTCATATAGGACCTTACGGCACCAGCGCATCAAAAACGCTACATTCGTTGAGAATGGCCAGTTCGCGCGAAATAATCAGTTCTGTTGAAGTTTGTCCCCGCACCCTTGCAGCTGCCGCAGAAGACAACGCCTCAAATTTCCCTGGGTCCGTAAACAAGGATGCAATTCCATCCGCCATACCCTGTGCGTCGTCACCCTGGGCAAGTACACCGCAATCCTCACTCACAAACTCTGGGATTGCAGTGACCCCGTTCGTGACCGGAACCAATCCTGACGACATGGCCTCATCTCTAGAAACGCCTTGTGCATCCATTCGCGTCGGGCACAGGAATACGCCATAGTCTTTATGCAGGGTCGCAATTTCTTTTTGACTCAAAAACCGCCGTTCAATAATGACATTAGGGTATTTGCGCAACGGCCCGAGTATTTCTTCAAATAATGGTCCATCGCCGATCATCCTGAATTCCAACTCGTTGAAAAACGGTTTACCCGCAAGCAACTCGATCGCTTTAGCGCTCAAGTCGTTCGCGTACTTTGGCGACGCATAAGGGCGAATCGACAAAATTTTCTTACGCTGCTCTACGGGCTTTTCCTGATAGTTGAAAATACCAACGTCAATAGGATTGTGGATGATTTCATATTGAGATTCCGGTACTCGAATGGCGAGATCCTCCATTACCTCTTCAGCAAAATAACGGGAGACAAATACCAGCTTCAGGTTATCCGGAATCGGCGACAACAATCCGCGCCAAAATGCCAAACGTTTGTCGCTTTCCAGCTTACCGATCTGTAGTTGAGCCTCTGTCGTGAAGTTGTATTCACGCCGCCACCAAGGCTGAACTTCCGCACCATGCACCCAAACTGTCACTTTTATCTTATCGATGTACTCTTGAAGCACTTCCCACATTAACGGGTCCAGGAAGTGAACCAGCACACTTTGATAACGACCGCTATCGAGCATATTTCTCAGGGTCGACTGACCACCGGTAATGACATCGACATTCTCGAATTCATGGTAACTAGCCACATCATCCTTACGCAGGCGGAAAACGTCGACCCCAACACCTTGCTCGCGATAAGCCCAAACACGACTATGGACAAAGCCATTTCTATAAAGGTCGTCATAACTCGGATAGTGATTGGTAACCAGCAGGTGCTCTGCCTTGCCAAGAATTTCTGACGGCTGTAGATCTTTATGGCCGAGCAGCAGACCGTTGATTTCAGCTGATCCTCCTTGATAAATACGCCAGCCCAACCTTATAAACGTCGCTTCAGGTGGGAGCTGGACGGTTTTATTTTTGCCCGGGTGTTTAATCACATGGCTGACTCGCTGTTTTTGCGAGTCCAGGAACAGCATGACCAATTGGATATTCAGTCCAGGTGTCACATCGACAAAGAACTGGATTTCGTCGCTGTTAGTTAGCTCGCTACGCTCAATATCTTGTGCCGCATACACATACTCATGCTTACCATCTTCAAGCGTGGACTTCACCAGCCAGCCATGTTCTTGCAGGGTGAACGTGACGTTTTTACTACGGCACGGGCCGAAGATTTCGCTGAGTTGGGTAATGCTCAGTTCGGGATGGGCTTCAACCGTACGTGCGGCGGGTGCGATGGCTTCGGCACGTTGTTGCAGCGCCTCGATGCTCAGGCCGGTGTCCAGCGTGAGGTCGTTGACCCGCGCAGCGAGCGCTTGCGGGTCGAGGTACTGCGCGTCACGGCAGTAGTTGTAGCGGTCGATAGCCAGCAAGCGACCTTCGTCGAGGCTCAGGGTATCGAGTTCGCGTACCCAGGTCGTGAAGTCCTCGAGCTGGATCCCGTCCGCTTTGGCCAGCGCCGAGCGCACGGCCAGGGAGGTCGACTTGTGGTAGGCGCGGCCCAGGTTCTGTAGCTGGATTGCCGCCCCATCGCCCTGGAAGTGTTCGATCTTGCCGAAGGCGCAGGCCTGGCTGTAACGGGTCGCCAGCGCCAGGTCCAAGAGGTAGTTAGGACCGTAGTAGTCTTGGGCCACGAAACCGGCCACCCACGATACGTCGCCGACAACTTGCGACAGGATTTGGCCTTTCGCCTCGCCGGATGCGATGAAATTCACCCGCGCCTCGGTACTCGGCGCCTTGGCTTTCTTGCCCAGCAAAATATGCAGCGTGCAGCCTTCTAGCGTTTGGCGCTGGAAACTGGCCAGCAGTTGCTCTACCTGCTCGGTTGTTTTCGCGTAGGCAACCACCGCCACCGACGGCAATACGTGGGCCTGCGAGGTGCCGGTGACCTTGGCCATGACATAGCCAAGCCGTTGTTCGTAGGTGTGTTCCTGCATGACTTTACGCAAGGCTGCCAGGCGCAGTTTATCGCTGGTTTCCGGGTCGGCTGCCAGGCGCTCCAGGCGCCGCACCATCTCATCGCCACTGTCGGTGGTGATGACCAGATCGCCAAACATCAAGCGCACTCCCCGCGAGTAATTACTCAGGGTCATGGTGTTGCAGCCCAGCAGTTCATAGACCCGGCGGGCAAACATGGTTTGCGACTGCTTAATGGAGTTCAGGTTGATCGCGTAGTTGTAGCCCTTATAGGCACGGTCGATCTCATTGAACTTGAGGGTGCCGACAATAAAGGGCTGGTACTCGGCCGGAAATTGGTAGTTGGGGTCGTCCTTGCCGAAGTTACGATCGTAGATTTCCACGGGTTTGAACCGGGTCAATTTCTCGACAAAGTTACCCAAGTCCCGCGTGCGCTCCGGATAACGCACGTAGTAGGCGCCGGCAAAACAGAAGGCGTCTTTGCGCTCATAGCGCTCGATTGGGTTGTGGATCGTCGGCTGGCAGGCAAAGGGCAGGAAGTACACCTGGTTATGACCCAGCGCCGCCTTGTAGCGGTGGATGCAATCCATGTCGGTGGTGAAGACATGGTCAAACTGCTTGGCCGTGGTGAGGAACGTCTCGAAATGGACCGGATCCTCCTTGTTCCAGAACACCGTTGGCACCTGATGCAGCTTGCACCAATGCACGATGTTCTGCAGTTCGCTGGCGTTGTGCCCGACCTTGCTGCCCCAGAGCTCATCCTTGCCGCGCCAGGCCGACTCGATAAACAGCAATTGAGGCTTGAACGCTTCCAGTTCCGCCTGCCAGTTATGGGGCGTGAGTTGCAGCAGGTTGGCTTCAGGGTCGTATGAGCCGAAGGTGAATTCGTCCATCACACAAGCCATTTTCAATGACTTGCCAGGCAAGTGGTGCAGCGGCTCATGACCCTGGCCCGTGGTATCCAGCAGCACGGGCGCCTCATGGGGGCCTTGTGGCGCAACGAATTGCGTCGCAGGGGGTAGGCGCAGGGTTTGCGTGGCCTGGTTCAGCTTGCGAGCCTGGCGGTACAACCCTACCAGCGAACCGGGCAAGCGGGCGAGGCCGTTGAGGGACCGGGTGCCGGTTTTGATTTGATAACCCAGTTGGTAGGTCAGGCTGGCGCGGGTTTTTATCAGACGCTGCTCGGCCAGTTGGCGCCGCTCGGTTTCAGCCCGTAATTGACTGCCCAGGCTTTCGACGCGCACGTGTTGCTGCTCAAGGGCGCCGCGCAGGGCGGTCAACTCTTGCTCATGCTGCTGGCGCAAGGCTCTGGACTCGAGCTCATGTTGCTGACGCAATGCATCCAACGCTTGTTGGTGCTGCTCCGTGTGCTGACGCTGTTGCTCCGTGAACTGGCTTTGCATGTCTTCCATATTCCGTTGGGCCTCGATCAAGGCCGCTTCCAATGTTTCATTTTTTATTTGCAGCACGTTGCGATCCGCCCCAGCGCTCAGCGCTTGGGTCAACAGTGCCTGTTGCTCATGTGATTGGGCTTCGGTGGCTTGCAGCAAGGCTTCCAAGGCTTTCTTGGCCGCTTGCTCGTGCTCGAACTGCTGAGTGACTGTTTCGAGTTGCACAGCGACACTTCGATTCTCTTGGGTCAGCACCACGAACTGCTCATCTGCTCTGACGAGTTCGCCTTCCAGCGTGGCAATGCGCTGCTCTTTATCCAACACCGCCTCGGCTTTGCGGGCCAGGAGTTGGTTGAGCTGGGTCACCTGCTCGATAAATGCTTTGCGCTCGCTATCGAGGGAGTTCTGCGTGGTTTCCAGCTGCCGCTGGTTTTCCTGGTTTTGCTCGCGTGTGGCGGCCAGCACTTGGTCGGCAGCCTGACGGCTGGAAACATGCTCTTCGCATTGCAACTTGAGGGATTCAACATCTTCGCTCAACACGTCATAGGCAAGGCGCAGCTTGTCGATACGCTCCTGCATCTGCAGCAGTTCTTGGGCCTGTTGCTCGCACATCTGTTCGCGCTGGTTGAGATTCTTCTCCAGCAAGGCGCAACGGGCGCGTTCGGAGTCCAAAGTACGCCGCGCTTCATGTACCTGCGCACGCAACTCCTGCTCCAGTGACTGTCGATCAAAACGATCAGTGGCGGCGGCCTTGAGCCCCATCGCCAGTTCTTCGAGCTTGAGGCGATAGTCGCGCTCCTGCTCGGCAAAGCGCTGCTGCTCATGCTGGACTTCGGCGCGGGCGTCTGCCAACAAGCGCTGGTTTTCAGTCAGTTTCTGGTCCAGGGCCTTGCTTGCGGACTCTCCCTGGCTGATCTGCGCCTTAAGGGTATCGATGCGCTGACAGGCATCTCGATACTTCTGGTTGGCGGCGGTCAGGCTGGCGCGCAACGGCTGCAACTGCTGGCTGACGTGGTAGCTCTCGATCACGTCCTTGCGCTGCAACCGCTCCAGGCGCTGGTCGATGGTGACCTGTTCCAAAGGCATGAATAGGTGGGTCGGCGTGGCGTTGAACGTTTCCCAGTAGGTGTAGTTCTGGCCTGCCATCCACTGGGCAATGGCTTTGTACTCTTCAACGCTGATGCATTCGACATACAACAACGGGCGGTCGCGCGCGATCAGTTTGGCGCCACCTGCCAGTACCGCCAGTTCCATGCCCTCGACATCGATTTTCAAGAGCTTCACCGGGCCGGCGAAGTCCAGCTCATCCAGGGCTCGAATGGTGATGCCGCCCTCGCCAATCTCGAGGCTTTGCGCCCCCAGGTTGTCCGCGATCTGCTGTTTGAAGCCGCCCTGAGCGGATTCGCGGCCCAGACCTATCGACTGGACAGTGACCCGCTCGGTCAACCCGTTCAGGTGCAGGCTATGAGCCAGCGCAGACGCCAGCAAGGCATTGGGTTCGAATGCAACGACACGGCACCCCGTAACGGCAGCCATGTACAAGGTGTGATTACCGACGTTGGCGCCGATATCCAGCACCAGATCACCGAGCGAAATACGAGAGCGGATATCGTCCAGCATTTCGATTTCGTAGGGCACCTGATTCGTGGCGATTTTCTTCTGGATGTAGTCCGTTTCCAGATTGGGCAAGTAGACGCTGTAGTTCACGTCTCCCACCGATAGAGCAACCACTTTGCTCGGGTCCAGATCACTGTCTGCAACGTTATCGCCATGCAAAGTGGTGTTCATCAGCGTTTACCCTTAATTCAGTGCGCCACAGAAATCCAGGCAGGCCTTCTCGCGCAAAATGGACGAACCCTTGAACTGCTTGTGCGCCACCAGAATTGCGACCAGCAATTGGCTATCGCTCTCTTGCCACGCATCCCAGTCCAAAAGTTCGCAACTTACACCAGCCAGCGACTCGGGGAGGCTCTCGATGTTGGGTTCGACCAATTTGACGCTGTACCCGCGCGCCGCCAGGCGCTTGATGATTTCGACCGATGGGCTTTCGCGCAGGTCATCGATATCGGGCTTGAAGGCTGCGCCCAGGCAAATGATTTCCTTGCTGCCCCGGGCCGCCGCGTGGGCAATGATCTGCTGCACCACGAAGTCGGGCTTGCTGTCGTTGACCTCACGCGCGGTGCGGATCAGACGCGCCTCTTCGGGGGACTGACTGACGATGAACCAGGGGTCGACCGCAATGCAGTGCCCACCGACACCCGGGCCAGGTTGCAGGATGTTCACCCGCGGGTGGTGATTGGCTAGGCGGATCAGTTCCCAGACGTTGATTTCCAACTTTTCGCAGATGATCGACAGTTCATTGGCAAAAGCGATGTTAACGTCACGGAAGCTGTTTTCGGTCAGCTTGCACATCTCGGCAGTGCGCACGCTGGTCACGATGCACTCACCTTCGACGAAGGTTTTGTAGAGTGTCGCCGCGGCCTTCGAGCACTTGCCAGTCATGCCGCCAATGATGCGGTCGTTCTCGACCAACTCGCGCAACACGTGGCCGGGCAATACGCGCTCGGGACAGTGGGCAATGCGGATATCCGAGTTCTCGCCATGGGACTGAGGAAACGTCAGGTCCGGACGCGCATCAGCCATCCAGGCAGCCATCTGCTCAGTGGCGCCCACTGGCGAGGTGGACTCCAGAATGACCAGGTCGCCCTTTTTCAGCACCGGTGCGATGGATTTGCTGGCGGACTCGATGTAGGAGAGATCCGGGTCATTGTTGCCTTTGAACGGAGTTGGCACCGCGATCAGGAACGCATCGGCAGGTTCAGGCTTGGTGGTCGCGCGCAAATAGCCTTCGACCACTGCCGCGTGCACAACCATATCCAGGTCCGGCTCGACAATATGGATCTCACCTCGATTGATGGTGGCAACGGCATGCTCGTTGACATCAACACCAATCACTTTCTTCTTGCGGGCTGCGAACACGGCGGCGGTTGGAAGCCCGATGTAGCCAAGACCAACGACGGAAATAGTCTCAAAAGTCATTTTCAATTCTTCTTCAATTGCGCAAGCGCTTCCAGAATGCGCGCGCATGCTTGCCCGTCGCCGTAGGGGTTGTGAGCAAAACTCATTTCGCGATAGGCGCTTTCACTGCTCAACAGCGTATGCAGGTGCGTGGTAATGGCCTGCACCTGGGTGCCAATCAGCTTGACCGTGCCCGCCTCGACCGCCTCGGGGCGCTCGGTGGTGTCTCGCATGACCAGCACAGGCTTGCCCAGGGAAGGGGCTTCTTCTTGAATGCCGCCGGAATCGGTGAGGATCAGGTAGGAGCGGTTCATCAGGTATACGAACGGCAGGTAATCCAGCGGTTCGATCAAATGCACGTTGCCGATACCCGCCAAAAGACGATTGACCGGTTCGCGTACGTTCGGGTTCAGGTGAACGGGATAGACGATCTCAACATCGGGAAAGGCTCTGGCCGTATCGGCCAGGGCCTGGCAGATGCGCTCGAAACCACCGCCAAAGCTTTCGCGGCGATGCCCGGTTACCAGAATCAGCCGGCTGTCTGAGCGCAAAAAGGAGAATTGGTCTTCAAAGACCTGATGCAACTCACCGCCACCGTCGAGCTTGGCGACCACTTGCAGCAGTGCGTCGATAACAGTATTGCCCGTCACTTCAACACCAGCCGTGATGCCTTCACGCAGCAGGTTCTGACGTGAGGTTTCAGTCGGCGCGAAGTGAATGGCCGCAAGAGCCCCTGTGAGCTTGCGGTTACCTTCTTCCGGCCACGGCGAGTAAAGATTGCCGGTACGCAGACCGGCCTCGACGTGAGCAACTGGGATTTGGTGGTAATACGCCGCCAGCGTGGTGGCGAAGGTCGTTGCCGTATCGCCATGAACGAGCACGACGTCGGGCTTGAACTGGGCAAATACTTGCTTCATGCCCTGAAGGATGGCACTGGTTACATCCGTCAGGTCCTGCCCCGGCTTCATGATATTCAGATCGAAATCCGGTTTCAGCTCAAACAGTTCCAGAACCTGATCCAACATCTGACGATGTTGGCCGGTAACGCAGACTTTTGCTTCGAAACGCGGGTCCGCGTTGAGCGACAGGGCGAGCGGAGCCATCTTGATTGCTTCGGGGCGTGTGCCGAACACACACAGGGTCTTGACTGTCATACCACATCCATAGGTTGAGTCGGCGCGCACGCGTGGCTGCGTACTGGTCGGTGTAGTGCCCGCGATTGAACTAAATGGGCGCATACAATGGTTGCCAGCACTCCCCAAAACACCGCCCCATACTCGCCCCCACAGGTGATTTGAACCCAGCGAGTCAAGCCCCCTTCAGAATTTCCAATAGCAATGCCAGGACGGCAAAAAACCGCCAAGTCGACTGATAAAGATAGGGGGAGGAGAAGGCAAAAAATGCTTTCGTGAATACTGGTCAGGCCATGCCTGCGCCAACACATCAGGTCCAAATATCGCGTTATCACTAAAAGGTCATTAGTCTTTTTCGCGCACAAACCTACCACAATTCCTACGCAATTAAAACCAACCACCTACTTGCACTCAAACCAGAAACATGCATCAACGCAATAGTTTTCGCGAACCACGAGATGGCATAAAGCCATAAAACCCTGCCTATTCAGGGCATCTCCCCTTACTAGTGCACCGAATCTCGCGACCCAAGGTCCTGTGACGTTGAAGCCCAATCATCGCAAAGCCCCTGTGCGGAGGAACAGTAGGCCTGCGCCGAAACCATCCACACACAAACACTGAACAGCGAAAAATCAAGAAACCAAAAGTTACACTTAAGCGAGATAAATTATCAAACTCCCCCCCCCCACACACCTCCCGACTGAATCTTCCACCATCCCCCACCCCATACCGCTACAATCCGCCGGGTGATGCCAAAGTGCCAACACTGCCGTTGACACCTGCGCTCTCCCTGCTCCCGACAGGTCTTGCGGGTTGCCCTCGCGATGACGCTCAACGGAAAACCCGCACATGGCGCTGCATATTCCTACCCTGCTGGTGGCTTCGGTCTTCATTTTTTTTCTGATGGGGCTGTTGACGGTGCATGCCTGGCTGCGGGAAACCCGCGAGCGGTGCCTGGGTTACTTGGGCGCAATGATGCTGTTGGCCGGGGTGGGGGTGGTGCTGGTGAGTTTGCGCGACACCGGCATGGACCTGATCCCACTGGTGCTGGGCAATGTGATTTTGCTGCTCGGCGCGGGGATGAACTGGACGGCGATGCGCGTGTTTGCTGGGCGCGCGCCTTATGTGCCGGGGATTGTCGCGGGGGCGGTGGTGTGGCTGGTGCTGTATCAGTGGCCGTTTTTTCGCGAGTCGATGGCAGTGCGGGTGTCGGTGTATTCGCTGCTGACGGTGGGTTATTGCCTGCTGACCGCCCATGAACTGTGGCGCAACCGCCAGCAGTGGGAAGTGGCCTATATGCCGGCGCTGGTCCTGACCCTTTTTCACACGCTGTTTTACATCGTGCGCGCCATCAACGACCGGGGTTTCCCGCTGACGGAGGCCTTGTCCGGGATGGGCAGGGGCGTGCCGTTTTTCTCCTTGATGCTGTTCGAGTCGATGCTCTACGTGGTTGGCATCGCCTACGTCACGCTGGCCATGGTCAAGGAACGCGCCGAGTTACGCTTCAAGGCTGCCGCCTATTGCGACGCGTTGACCGGCATCGGCAACCGCCGCGCGTTCATGCAGCACGGCGAGCAACTGCTCAGCCATTGCCAACGTCGGGGCGAGCCGGTGGCCTTGCTGCTGTGCGACCTGGACAACTTCAAGCGCCTCAACGACGCCTTCGGCCACCAGACCGGCGATGAGGCGCTGATTGCCTTTAGCCGCATCAGCGCGGAAAAACTGCGCAAAAAGGACGTATTTGCGCGCATCGGCGGCGAAGAGTTCGCCTGCCTGCTGGCCGATACCGACGAGCACACCGCCGTGCAGGTGGCCGAGCGCATCCGCCAGGGCTTCGCCCAATTACCGTTGCTGGAACCGGGCCTGCTGAGCGTGAGCATTGGCGTGGTAACCAGCCGCGAGTCTGGCTACGACCTCTCACGCCTGCTGTCGCGGGCCGACGAAGCGCTGTACAGCGCCAAGGGCAGCGGGCGCAACCGGGTGCAGAAGGCGTCAGACAGCGTCAGTGGCAACACCGGCCCCCTTCCCACATAAAGGCCTTAGCCCGCCGCCACCGCCACTTCCCGGCGCAGCAACCCCAGAGCCAGCCACACAAACAGCACGGCCGCCGTGCACAGTGCCAGCGGCAGGCCATTGACCGAAGTGGCCATCGCCGCGCCGCTGACCAGCGGCCCCAGCAGGCTGCCCACGCCCCACAGGAACCCGGCACTGGCGTTGGCAGTGACCAGGTCCGCACCCTTGAAGCCCTGGCCGATCAGGATGATCGCCAAGGTGTAGATGCCGCCCGCCACCGCCCCCAGGATCACCAGGCTCGGCCACAGCAGCAGCGGATAGTCCATCAGCCACGGCAAGCCCAGGCCAATGGCCAGTGCGATCACCCCGTAGGCCAGGTAAATCGTCGGCCGGTCGAGCTTGTCCGAGAGCCAGCCCAAGGGGAATTGGAACGCCGCGTCGCCCAGCAAAATCACCGTGACCATCAGCGCCGCCACCTTGATGACGTAGCCATGCCCGGCGGCATACACGGGAAACATCGACAGAATCACGCTATCGAAGAACGAGAAGAACACGATGCCCATGCACAGCGCCGGGGCCACGCGGATAAAGCCCAGCACCGAGAACGACTTGCTCTGGGTATGGGCGCCGCTCAAAGGCGTATGGGGCAGAATGCGCCAGATCACTGCAAAGGCCACAACGTGGCAGGCGAGCACGCTGGCGATCACCTCCACCCCTTCGGTGCCGAACAGCGCCACCATTGCCGGGCCGAACAGCTGGAACACGGTGAAGCAGGTGGTGTAGACCGCCACCGTGCGCCCGCGGTGGGCATCCAGCGCCACTTCGTTCACCCAGGATTCGCCCAGGATGATAATCAGCCCCGCCGCCACGCCCATCACCAGCCGCGCCACGCCCAGGCCCAGCAGGCCCTGGCCGGGCAATTGCAACGCGGCGATGCTCAGGGCCGACACGGCGAAGCACCACAGGTAGATCTGCCGCCGGCTCAGGCGCTGGCACACCCAATCCACCATAAAAGCCGAAAGCATCATCCCTGCCGCCGGCAGCGCCGACATCAGGCCGATCTGCACACTCGACGCCCCGGCCTGATACAAGCGCAAAGCCACCACTGGCACCGTCGCACCGATGCACAGACCCACCACCGACACACCCAGGATCAGCGCAGCCAAGACCGCGCGATTGATCGACATCGCCATTACCACTCACTCCTAAAACCTTCAGGCAAACGCCCACCGCGCAGGCTCAAGCCCACGCCGGGCGCATCAACAACAACTGGGGTGGTTCAGCGGTGTGGAGAGAAGGTGAACGCGAACAAAATGCTGCGGCGGCGGCTGTTCACGCAATGCTCTTGCGAGACGCCGAGGTGGATAACGTGCAGGAACGGGCAGACAACGTCAGGGAACATGGAAGTATCAATCGCCAAAAGAAAGCCAACGCGCCAACCGCGCGGCAGGCTGAGCGGCGCCAGCCTACGCCAAAGCGTGGCGGGGCTCAAATCCGGCCCCCCAAACTCATTGTGGAAGCGAGCCCGCTCGCGATTACGGTGGCTCAGCCACTCCATCGGGGGCTGATAGAGCGCCATCGCGAGCAGGCTCGCTCCCACACGAGGTCGCCTAACGAGCCGATCAAATGCCACCCATCATCCCCGCCATTTGCCCCACAACCCTTGGTCTGCTAGTGTCGCGCCGGTTTAACGTCAACCGGGATAGCCGCCATGGCCCGCAAAAAAGCTGCACTGGATTTTGAACAATCCCTCGCTGACCTGCAAACGCTGGTCGAGCGTCTGGAGAACGGCGAGCTGTCGCTGGAAGACTCGTTGACGGCCTTTGAACAAGGCATCGGCCTGACCCGCGATTGCCAGGCCGCACTGGCCCAGGCCGAGCAGAAGGTCCAGGTGTTGCTCGAACGCGATGGCGAACTGGCCGAGGAACCCTTCGACGCGGAAGACCCGCAATGATCGCCGCCTACCAGGCCAGCAGCCAGGCGCGGGTCAACGCCGCGCTGCAAACCCTGTTCATCGCCCCCAGCCCCGAACTCGCCCGCCTCTACGAAGCCATGCGCTACAGCGTAATGAATGGCGGCAAGCGCGTGCGCCCGTTGCTGGCCTACGCCGCGTGCCAGGCCATGGGCGGCGAGCCCGAGCAGGCCAACGGCGCCGCGTGCGCGGTGGAGTTGATCCACGCTTACTCCCTGGTTCACGACGATTTGCCGGCGATGGACGACGACGACCTGCGCCGCGGCCAGCCCACCACCCATAGAGCCTTCGACGAAGCCTGCGCCATCCTCGCCGGCGACGGTTTGCAGAGCCTGGCCTTCAGCGCCCTGCTCGACCCGCGCCTGAACAGCGCCGATGCCGAGACGCGCCTGCGCATGGTCAGCGCCCTGGCCCTGGCCGCGGGCCCGGCCGGCATGGTCGGCGGCCAAGCCATCGACCTCGGCTCGGTCGGCCTCAAGCTCGACCAGACTGCCCTGGAATACATGCACCGGCACAAGACCGGCGCGCTGATCGAGGCCAGCGTCAAGCTTGGCGCCCTGGCCAGCGGCCGGGCCGAGAAAGCCGAACTCAAGTCCCTGCAAACCTACGCCCAAGCCATCGGCCTGGCCTTTCAGGTGCAGGACGACATTCTCGACGTCGAAAGCGATACCGCCACACTGGGCAAGCGCCAAGGCGCCGACGCCGCCCGCGACAAGCCCACCTACCCGGCGCTGCTGGGCCTGGAGGCGGCCAAGGGCTACGCCCTGGAACTGCGCGACCTGGCCCTGCATGCCCTGCGACCCTTTGACGCGTCGGCCGAGCCGCTGCGCGATCTGGCCCGCTACATCGTCGAACGCCGCAGCTGATGCGGCGCCCACGCGCCTGACCGCATATCGGCCAAGTTCCGCGCTGCGCGTGGGCAGCCTGCGATGCATCAGGTAAACTGCCGCCTCTTTCTATACCTATAACGATTCGCCTGATGCCCACGACGTTTCATGAGATTCCCCGCAAACGCCCGACCACGCCCCTGCTCGACCGCGCCGACACGCCGGCCGGGCTGCGCCGGTTGGGTGAAGCCGAGCTCGAAACCCTGGCCGATGAGTTGCGCCTGGAGCTGCTCTATTCGGTCGGCCAGACCGGCGGGCATTTTGGTGCCGGCCTGGGCGTCATCGAGCTGACCATCGCCCTGCATTACGTCTTCGACACCCCGGACGACCGGTTGGTGTGGGACGTGGGCCATCAGGCGTATCCGCACAAGATCCTCACCGGCCGCCGCGCGCGCATGGGCACCCTGCGCCAGAAGGACGGCATCGCCGCCTTCCCGCGTCGCTCCGAGAGCGAGTACGACACCTTTGGCGTCGGCCACTCCAGCACCTCCATCAGCGCCGCCCTGGGCATGGCCATTGCCGCCCGCCTGCAAAACAGCGAGCGCAAGGCAATTGCCGTGATCGGCGATGGCGCGTTGACCGCCGGCATGGCCTTCGAGGCGCTCAACCATGCGCCGGAAGTGAACGCCAACATGCTGGTGATCCTCAACGACAACGACATGTCGATCTCGCGCAATGTCGGCGGGTTGTCCAACTACCTGGCAAAAATCCTCTCCAGCCGCACCTACGCCAGCATGCGCGAGGGCAGCAAGAAAGTTCTCTCGCGCCTGCCCGGCGCCTGGGAAATCGCCCGCCGCACCGAAGAATATGCAAAAGGCATGCTGGTCCCTGGCACGCTGTTCGAGGAGTTGGGCTGGAACTACATCGGCCCCATCGATGGCCATGACCTGCCGACCCTGATCGCCACCCTGCGCAACATGCGCGACCTCAAGGGCCCGCAGTTCCTGCACGTGGTCACCAAGAAGGGCAAAGGCTTCGCCCCGGCTGAAATCGACCCCATCGGCTACCACGCCATCACCAAGCTCGACCCTCTGGACGCCCCGGCCAACCCGCCGAAAACCGCCAGCGGGCCGAAGTATTCCAGCGTTTTTGGCCAGTGGCTGTGCGACATGGCCGCCGCCGACCAGCGCCTGGTGGGCATCACCCCGGCAATGAAGGAAGGCTCCGACCTGGTGGCCTTCAGCGAACGTTTCCCGCTGCGCTACTTCGACGTGGCGATTGCCGAACAGCACGCCGTGACCTTCGCCGCCGGCATGGCCTGCGAGGGCGCCAAACCGGTGGTGGCGATCTACTCCACCTTCCTGCAACGCGGCTACGACCAATTGGTTCATGACGTGGCGGTGCAGAACCTCGACGTCCTGTTCGCCATCGACCGCGCCGGCCTGGTGGGCGAAGACGGCCCGACCCACGCCGGCAGCTTCGACCTGTCGTACCTGCGGTGCATCCCCGGCATGCTGGTGATGACCCCCAGCGACGAAAACGAACTGCGCAAGATGCTCACCACCGGCCACCTCTATAACGGCCCAGCCGCCGTGCGTTACCCGCGTGGTTCGGGGCCGAATGCAGCCATCAGCAAAGACCTCAACCCCATCGAGATCGGCAAGGGCGTGGTGCGCCGCCAAGGCTCGCGCCTGGCGATCCTGGTGTTCGGCGTGCAACTGGCCGAGGCCCTGAAAGTGGCAGAAAAGCTCGACGCCACCGTGGTCGACATGCGCTTCGTCAAACCCCTGGACGAAGCCCTGGTACGCGACCTGGCGGCCCGCCATGAACTGCTGGTGACCATCGAAGAAAACGCCATCATGGGCGGCGCCGGCGCGGCGGTCAGCGAATTCCTGGCCCGCGAAAACATCCTCAAGTCGATGCTGCACCTGGGCTTGCCGGACAGTTACGTCGAACACGCCAAACCTGCGCAGATGCTCGCCGAATGCGGCCTGGACGAAGCCGGGATCGCAGCGTCGATCGCCCAGCGCCTGGAGCTCCTGGGCCTCTGACCCCACGCAAAACCCTGTAGGAGCGAGGCTGTTCGCGATGGCGCGGTGACTGACATGCCGCCATCGCGAGCAAGCTCGCGCCCACAAGAGGGATCTACATCGCCATGAACCTGCACCGCCTCCTGCCCCTGCTGTTACTGCCCGCCACCGACCTGCTCGCCGACACCTTCGAGCGCGACGCCGCACTGAAACTGCCGGACACCCTGATTAGCGCCAACCGCCAGGTCCAGGCGCGCAACGACAGCAGCGCCGCCAACACCGTGTTCACCCGCGAGGATATCGACCGCCTACAGCCAGGCAGCGTCACCGACCTGCTGCGCCGCGTACCGGGCGTGCAGGTCGCCGAGGCCGGCGGGCGCGGCAGTTTGCCAGCGATCTATATCCGCGGCACCAAATCGGCGCAGAGCCTGGTGTTGGTGGACGGCCAGCGCATCGGCAACGCCACCTCCGGCGACAGCAACCTGCAACACCTCAATATCCAGCAGATCGAACGCGTCGAAGTGCTGCGCGGCTCGCGCTCGGTGATCTACGGCAGCGACGCCATTGGCGGGGTGATCCAGATTTTCACCCGCCGCGGCGACGGCGCCGGCCTGCAACCGCGCCTGCACCTGGGCTTTGGCAGCCAGCAGACCTGGGAACGCAGCCTCGGGTTGTCTGGCGGCGATGCGCAGACCCGTTTCAACCTCGGCGCCAGCCTCGACGACACCGCCGGCCTCGACCGCACGCACCAGTCCTTCGCCAGCGACAGCGACCACGACGCCTACCGCAACAAGGCCCTGAGTTTCAGCCTCAGCCATGCCTTTGACGACGACCTCGAAGCGGGCCTGAATGTGCTGGATAACCGCGGCAAGAGTGAGTTTGACAACCCGTTTGGCCGCTATGCGCAAGAGCCCTACAGCCAGTTCACCGTCAGCGGCGTCAGCAGCTACGTAGACGCGCGGCTCAATGACACCTGGCGTTCACGCCTGGAACTGGGCCACAGCGAAAACCGCGAAGAAACCCTCGACAAGCTCAGCACCGAACGCGCGGTGTTCAACACCTACCGCGATTCGCTGAACTGGCAGAACGACCTGAGCCTGGATGAGCGCAACAGCCTGATCCTGGGCGGTGACTGGTACGAAGACCGGGTCAACAGCAGCACCGCCCTCAACGAAGACAGCCGCTGGAACCGCGCGGCGTTTATCCAGCATCGCTTCCAGGGCGACGGCTTTGCCACGGAACTGGGCCTGCGCCACGACCAGAACCAGCAATTCGGCAGCCAGAACAGTTGGAGCGGCACCTTCACCTTGCCGCTCAACCCCGACAATGACCTGCTGCTGAGCTACAGCGAAGGGTTTCGGGCGCCGACCTTCAATGACCTTTACTACCCCGACGATTTCTACACCGGCGGCTTCCACCAGAAAAACAGCAACCCCGACCTTGAGCCCGAAACCTCCAAAAGCTACGAAGTGCAGTGGCGCAGCCAACTCAGCGACAGCAGCCGATTAGAAGCCTCGCTGTACCGCACCGACCTCCAGGACGCGATTGTGTTCGCCAGCAATGGCCCGCAAAACGTCAGCGCCGCACGCATCAATGGTTTTGAAGCTTCCCTCACCCAAGAGCTGTTCGGCTGGCAAGGCAGCCTGGGCCTGTCGATCATCGACCCGCGTGACCGCGACAGCGGCCGCACCCTGCCCCGTCGCGCCCGGCGCACCCTGAGCCTGGACCTGGACCGCCAGTTCGACCGCTTGGGCCTGGGCGCCAGTTGGCAAGCGGTGAGCGGCAGCTACGACGACGAAAAAAACCAGCAGGTTCTGGGTGGCTATGGGTTGCTCGGCGTACGCGGCAGTTGGGCGCTGAGCCGCGAGGTGGCGTTGCAACTCAAGGTCGACAACCTGCTGGACAAGCACTATGCCCGCGCCCGCTATAGCTACCAAGAGCCGAGTTTCAAGAACAACCAAAACTACCGCGAAGCAGGCCAGACCTGGATGCTCGGCGTGACCTGGACGCCGCAGCTTTAGGGGTTGCTGCCGGGCCCATCGCGGGCAGGCCCGCTCCCACGGTTGAACGGTGGTGTGGGGGGATTTTTCCTCTGTGGGAGCGAGCCTGCTCGCCATGGCGGCACCGGGTGGCGGTGACGAATGACAGCTGCTCCCACAGAGGGTTGGTGGCTACCGGCTAAAGCGGCCTCAGTGCTGCGCCGCAATTCCTTGGCACAAGCGCGCGGTGGCTTCGATCATCTGCCCGCTGGGCCGCTCCAGGCCTTTATCCGCGATCCGCAGCAACCGCCCCTGGGCCACCGCCGCTACCTGCGGCCAGGCCTTCCAGGCGTCCAGTTGCCGTTGGTCGCTGGCCAGGATCAGCTGCGGGTTGCGCTGCAACACCGCTTCGAGGCTGACTTGCGGGGCCGGCAGCGGGAGGTCGTCGAACACATTGCGCGCGCCGCACACCGTCAGGGCATCGCTGATGATCTGGCCGCCGCCCACGGTGTACAGCGGCTGGTCCCAGACCTGGTAGAACACCCGCAGCGGTTCATCCCGGTGATAGCGCTGGCGCAGCTCATCGAGCCGGTGGCGCAGCTCGCCGGCCAAGGCGCGGCCACGTTCGGCGCGCCCCAGGCGTTGGCCGATCTGGTCGATCTGGTGGATGAGTTGTTCGAGGCTATGGGGTTCGGCGACAAAGGTCGGGATATTCAGGCGCTTGAGCTGCTCGCGCTGGGCCGGGCCAACGCTGCCGGGCCAGAGCAGCAGCAAGTCGGGTTGCAGGCTGAGCAGGCGCTCGATGTCCAACTGGCCGTAGCGGCCCAAGGATGGCAGGCCTTGGAGCCCGACCGGGCGCTCACCGGCATCGAGCACACCCACCAGCAAGTCGCCGGCGCCCAGCTCAACGACGATTTCCGTCAGCGACGGCGCCAGGCTGACCACCCGTTGCGCCGCCGCCCAGGGGCTGGCGGCCAACAGCAGGACCACCCACCAGAAGCGCATCAACCCAGTTGGCGCGGAATGCGATAGAGGTAGAACAGCACCGCGCTGGCCAGCGCTAGCAGCATCACGGGTATCGCTTCCAGGCCGACGAACACGGCCAGGGCACCGATCCACGCCGGCAGCGAGGCGGCCAGGAATGCCACGCGGCGGCGCGCCGCCAGGTTGATCCAGGCTGCGGGCTCCTCAGGGGAGTCGAGGGCTTTGTGGGTATCGATCAAGGCGTGCTTGAAACCGCCGAAAAACTTCAGGCTGACAAACATCGAAGCCATGCCGGCGATGAAAAATGGCATCGCCAGCAGTGGCAATACAGGGTCGGTCTGGCTGAACACGCCGTTGATAACGAACAGCGGCAACAACGCCAGCGCCAGGTATTGCCACCAATTGACGGCCAGTCGCCGCCGAACTTGACCACGGGTCACGCCCCTTCTACCTCGCCCTGGTGCTCGTTGCCCATCATGTGGTCGAGCTTGCTGGCCTTCGTCGCCAGGTAGAGCTTGTTGTGCGGGTTATGGCCGGTGTGCAGCGGCACGCGCTCGGCGACGGTGATGCCCATATCGGTCAAGGCCTTGACCTTGCGCGGGTTGTTGGTCATCAGGCGCAGGGATTTGACCCCCAGGTGTTCGAGCATCGGCAGGCAGATGGCGTAGTCGCGCTGGTCGGCGGCAAAGCCCAGGCGTTCGTTGGCTTCGACGGTGTCGGCGCCGCCATCTTGCAGTTCGTAGGCGCGGATCTTGTTCAGCAAACCGATACCGCGCCCTTCCTGGCGCAGGTACAGCAGCACGCCGCGGCCCTCACGGGCGATGGCGCGCATCGCGGCTTCCAGTTGCGAGCCACAGTCGCAACGCTGGCTGAACAGGGCGTCACCGGTCAGGCACTCGGAGTGCAAGCGGCCCAGAACCGGGGCGCCATCGTCGAACTCACCGAGGCTGAGCACTACATGCTCGCGGCCCGTGGCTTCGTCGAGGAAGCCGTGCATGGTGAATTGCGCAAAAGGGGTTGGCAGCTTGGAAGCGGCGACAAAAACGACGGGCACCGTGTGCTCCTGATCTGGTTGTGATTCGCAGAGGCGGCATTGTAACAGCAGGTTCCTACAGGCGCTTAGGCTGAATTACCGACCATAAAGATCAAGAAGTTTGATTACTGCCCGCCCGGCAGGCCGCTGTCCGCGAACGGATAGGGCTGTTTCCAGCGCTCGAAAATGCCGCGCAACTGGCCACTGCTGACCAACACCGCCATGCGCTGATCGTACAAGGCCATTAGCGCGCGCCCGCGCGGGGTGTCGGCGAACCCCAGGTAGAGCGGCAGTTCAGCCAAGTGGCTGCGGCGGTAGAGCGACGGATCGGCGGCCTTGCCTTGGACGTATTCGACCTCGGTCAGGGCATCGATGTAAAAGTCGGCGCGGCCATGGCGCAGCATCGACAGGATGCCGTCGCGGCGCTCGATCTGGTTGAACGCACGAACGTTGGGCAGGTAGTTCTCGTAGCGGTAGCCGCGCACCCAGGCCAGGCGATACTTGCCCAAAGTCGCCAGGGTTGGCGCCGGCAGTGTCGCCAGCCCAAGGGCGTAGATGTGGTCGGAGTCGAAATTCCAGCGCGGGTACAACACGCCTTCGGCCTCGTCGCGGTAGGAACCGACCAAGGCGTCCACCTCGCGCAATTGCGCCAGGCCCACGGAGCGGGTGTAAGGCTCGGTGCGGATGTTCAGGCGCACACCGGCCGGCTCGAAGACTTCGCGTAGCACCTCCCAGGCCAGGCCGCCACCATTGGCGTCGGTGTAATCGACCCACTCCTCGCTGGCCAGCAATATCTGCTGCGGCAGCACCGCTGGGTCAACGGCCCGGGCCATGGTGCTAAAACCCGCCAACATCAGTATCAACAGCCAGCATCCAGCCTTGCCCATGCTCGGTTCCTCAAGCAGCCCCTCAGGCGAAACACCACACCAATCCCTGCATCGCCAACCAGGCAAACACCCCGGCCAGCACGTCGTCGAGCATGATCCCCACGCCACCGTGCACGTGCCGGTCGATCCAGCGAATCGGCCATGGCTTGAGAATGTCGAAGAAGCGGAACATCAAGAAACCCGCCAGCAACCAGTACCAGCCTTCGGGCACCAGCCACAGGGTGATCCACATCCCGACCATTTCGTCCCAGACGATGCCTTCGTGGTCGTGTACCCGCAAATCGTCGGCCACCTTGCCGCACAGCCAGAAGCCAAACAGCATGGTGATGCCCAGCATCAGCCAGTAACCCCAGTCCGGCAGCATCTGCCATAACGGGATGAAGGGTAGCGCAACTAACGAACCCCAGGTGCCCGGCGCCTTGGGCAGCGTGCCGGAGCCAAAGCCGAAGGCCAGGAAATGCCAGGGATTACGCCAGACCGACGGCGGCACGAACTCTGCCGGAACCTGATTGGGATGATCTGTCACGGTGTCTCCCGAAAATGTTGATAGCCCCGGGTTGCCGGGGTGATGTCGTGTCCGGCGGCGTCCAGCAGCGTCACGCCCTGCCCCGCCACCACGTGGCCGATGACGTGCACCGGCCAGCCCTGGGCCTGCAACGGCGCCAGTTCGGCAACCGGCAGGGTAAAGGCCAGGATGTAATCGTCACCACCGCTCAACGCCGCCGCCTGCGCACCTTGCAGCCCGAGGAACGCCACCAGCGCCGGGCTTAGGGGTACACGCTCGCGCTCAATCTGCAAGCCTACGCCAGAGGCCTTGGCGATATGCCCGCAATCGGCCAGCAAACCGTCGGAAATATCCAGCGCGGCCGTGGCCCGGCCCCGCAACGCCTGGCCCAGCGCCAGTTGTGGCTGAGGCGACCAGTACTGGGCCAGCAAGGGCTCGGCGATGGCCGCATCGGCCGTGCGCTGGCCCAACACCAGGGGCAATGCCCCCGCCGCCCGGCCCAGGTCGCCGCCCACGCAGAGCAGGTCACCCGCCCGTGCGCCGCTGCGGGTCAGGGCCTGGCCCGCGGGCACCCGGCCGAACACGGTGAGGGTCAGGCTCAACGGGCCGCGGGTGGTGTCGCCGCCCACCAGGCTCACGCCACAGGCCTGGGCCATGCGGTTCAAACCACGGGCATAGGCGTCCAGCCACTCGGCGGTCACCGTCGGCAGGGTCAGGGCAAGGGTAAAGGCAATGGGGGTGGCGCCCATGGCAGCCAGGTCACTGACCGCCACGGCCAGCGAGCGCTGGCCGAGCAGGAAAGGCTCGCACGGATCGGCAAAATGCACGCCGGCGACCAGGGTATCGGTAGAAATGGCCAACTGCTCCCCGGGGGGAACCGCCAGCAGGGCGCAGTCGTCGCCGATCCCCAGTGCCACGCCCTCGCCGGCCCGCGCACAAGGCGCGGCGGCGAAGTAATGACGGATCAGCTCAAACTCGCCCATGGCGCACGCCAGCGCCAATCAGCGCTTGAACGCCTTCACTTCGGCTTCACGCAGGCGCGGGGCCAGTTTGTCGAGCACGCCGTTGACGAACTTGTGGCCGTCGGTGGAACCGTAGACCTTGGCCAGCTCGATGCCTTCGTTGATGACCACACGGTAAGGCACATCGACGCGCTTGATGAGTTCCCAGGTGGACAGGCGCAACACCGCCAGTTCAACCGGGTCCAGCTCTTCGATGGTGATGTCCAGGCAAGGCGCGAGGGCCTCGTCGATCTCGGTCTTGTTGGCCGGGACGCCGTGCAGGATCTCGCGGAAGTAGCCGGAGTCGACATCGGTGAAGTCGTTATCGACCCGGAACTGCGCTTCGATTTCGTTCAGCGAAGTTTTGGCCATGTGCCATTGGTACAGCGCTTGGGTCGCGAGCTGACGGGCCTCGCGACGCTTGACGCTCTTGGATGGCTTGCCAGCGTCCGCAGGTTTCGGATCGCGCGGGTTGAAACGATCGCTTTCGTCGCTAATCACTTGGCCTCCAACTGCGCCAGCAGGCTGACCATTTCCAGGGCGGACAGGGCAGCTTCGGCGCCTTTGTTACCGGCCTTGGTGCCGGAACGTTCGATGGCTTGCTCGATGGAGTCGACAGTCAGCACGCCAAACGCAACCGGCACGCCGAACTCCATGGACACCTGGGCCAGGCCCTTGGTGCATTCGCCTGCCACGTATTCAAAGTGCGGAGTGCCGCCGCGAATGACTGCGCCCAGGGCGATGATCGCTGCGTATTCGCCCTTTTGCGCGACTTTCTGCGCCACCAGCGGAATCTCGAAGGCGCCCGGGGCGCGGATCAGGGTGATATCGCTTTCGCTCACGCCATGGCGAACCAGGGCATCAACGGCGCCACTGACCAGGCTTTCAACCACGAAGCTGTTGAAGCGGCCAACGACGAGCGCGTAGCGGCCCTTGGGGGCGATGAAGGTACCTTCGATGGTCTTGAGGGTCATTCGACAAATCTCTTAAAGAGCCGGGACGCGCCTTTTTGCGCGTCCCTCGGTGATATTTGAACCGCGAACAAGGGGCGGAAAACGCCCGGCCTTTATTCGGAGGGCACGTATTCTACAACTTCCAGGTCGAAACCGGATATCGCATTAAATTTCATTGGCGCGCTCATCAGGCGCATCTTGCGCACGCCCAGGTCCCGCAGGATCTGCGAACCGGCCCCGACAATGCTGTAGGTGGTCGGTTTTTTCGCCGGCGCCTGGTCCGCGGTTTCGCGGATATGGGCCAGCAACACATCGCCATCGAGGGGGTGGCCGAGCAATAGCACCACGCCGCTGCCGGCCTGGGCCACTGCGGCCATGGCGGCCCGCAGGCTCCAACGCCCTGGTTGCTTGACCAGCAGCAGGTCGCGCAAGGGGTCCATGTTGTGCACGCGCACCAGGGTCGGTTCTTCGGCGCAGATGTTGCCCAGGGTCAGGGCCATGTGCACGTCGCCTTCGACCGAATCACGGTAGGTCACCAGGTTGAACTGCCCCAGTTCGCTGTCCAGCGGCTGCTCGGCAATCCGCTGAACGGTACGTTCGTGGATCATCCGGTAGTGGATCAGGTCGGCAATGGTGCCGATCTTGATGTTGTGCTCGGCGGCGAACGCCTCCAGTTCTGCGCGGCGGGACATGGTGCCGTCGTCGTTCATCACTTCGCAGATCACGCCGCTGGGCTCGAACCCGGCCATGCGCGCCAGGTCGCATGCGGCCTCGGTGTGGCCGGCGCGGGCCAGGGTGCCGCCCGGCTGGGCCATCAGCGGGAAGATGTGGCCGGGGCTAACGATGTCTTCGGCCTTGGCGTCCTTGGCGGCGGCGGCCTGCACGGTGCGGGCGCGGTCAGCGGCGGAAATGCCGGTGGTGACGCCCGTGGTGGCTTCGATGGAGACGGTGAACTTGGTGCCGAAACCCGAGCCGTTGCGCGGCGACATCAGCGGCAACTTGAGCAGTTCGCAGCGCTCGCGGCTCATGGGCATGCACACCAGGCCCCGGGCGTGCTTGACCATGAAGTTGATGTCTTCGGCCTTGCAGCATTCGGCGGCCATAATCAAGTCGCCTTCGTTCTCGCGGTCTTCGTCATCCATCAGGATGACCATCTTGCCTTGGCGGATGTCTTCGACCAGTTCTTCGATGCTATTGAGCGCCACGCGGCACCCCCTTGGTTCAGGATTTGAGATAGCCATTGGCGGCTAGAAAGCTTTCGGTGATCTTGCCGGGCGCGGCAGGCTCGGCGGCTTTATCGCCCAGCAGCAAGCGCTCCAGATAACGTGCAAGCAAGTCAACTTCCAGGTTGACCTCACGCCCCGGCCGGTAGTCGGCCATGATGGTCTCGGCCAGCGTGTGGGGGACGATGGTCAATTCGAATTCAGCGCCATTGACTGCGTTGACCGTCAGGCTGGTGCCATCGACGGTGATCGAGCCTTTGTGGGCGATGTACTTGGCCAGTTCCTTGGGCGCGCGGATGCGAAATTGAATGGCGCGGGCGTTTTCTTCCCGTGCAATCACCTCGCCCACGCCGTCAACGTGGCCACTGACCAGGTGCCCACCTAAGCGGGTGGTGGGGGTCAGGGCTTTTTCCAGGTTGACCCGGCTGCCGGCCTTCAACTGGTGGAACGCGGTGCAGTCCAGGGTTTCGCGGCTGACATCGGCCCAAAAACCGTCGCCGGGCAGCTCCACCGCGGTCAGGCACACGCCGTTGACGGCGATGCTGTCGCCCAGTTTGACGTCGCCCAGGTCGAGCTTGCCGGTTTCAACATAGACCCGCACATCGCCGCCCTTGGGGGTCAATGCGCGGATGCTGCCGATGGATTCGATGATGCCGGTGAACATGGGGTTCTCCTCGAGAACAGGCCTGCGCCAGGCCAAAGGCCGCGATTATACGCCTGCGTTCGGCAGCGGGATCGCAGTGACCCGCCAGTCATCGCCGACCGCACGCATTTCAGTGATTTTCAGCTGCGGCGCGTCTTTCATCTGCGCCAGCGGCCAGTCGAGCAACGGCCGGCCGGTGGAGCCGAGGAACTTGCCGGCGATGAATATCTGGTATTCGTCCACCAGGCCCTGGCGCGCAAAGGCCCCGGCCAGGCGCGGCCCCGCTTCCACCAGCACGTCGTTGACGCCCCGGGCGGCCAGTGCCTGTAGCAACGCGTGCAAATCGACCTGGCCTTCAAGGCCCGGCACGATGAGGCACTCCGGCCCAGTGGCGTATTGCTCCTCGATGGCCACGCAGGTGGCGACCAGTACCGGGCCGGCCTTGAAGAACGGCGCGTCCAGCGGCACCCGCAAGCGCCCGTCCACCAGCACCCGCAGCGGCGGGCGGCTCATGGCCAGGGCGGTGTTTTCAGCGTCCAGGCCCAGTTCGGCGGCACGCACGGTCAGGCGCGCGTCGTCGGCCAGCACGGTGTCGGCGCCGGTCAGCACCACGCTGGCCTCGGCCCGCAGGCGTTGCACCGCCGAGCGCGCGGCAGGGCCGGTGATCCATTGGCTCTCGCCGCTTTCCATGGCGGTGCGCCCATCCAGGCTCATGGCCAACTTGACCCGCACAAAGGGTAAACCGTGTTCCATGCGCTTGAGAAAACCGCGGTTGAGCGCCCGCGCTTCGCCTTCGAGCACGCCGCTGTGCACCGCGATCCCGGCCTGGGCCAGGCGCTGCAAACCGCGCCCGGCAACTTCCGGGTTGGGGTCCTGCATGGCCGCGACCACCCGCGCCACCCCGGCCGTCACCAGCGCATCGGCGCAGGGCGGCGTGTGGCCGTGATGGCTGCACGGTTCCAGGGTGACGTAAGCCGTGGCGTCGCGGGCCTTGGCGCCAGCGGCGCGCAGGGCGTGGACTTCGGCATGGGGCTCGCCAGTGCGCACGTGCCAGCCTTCGCCGACCACCTCGCCGTCGCGCACGATCACGCAACCGACACGGGGGTTGGGGTGGGTGGTGTAGAGGCCTTTGCGCGCCAATTCCAGGGCTCGCGCCATGTAGTGGGCGTCGAGGACGGCTTGCTCTGGAGAAAGGCTCATTCTTTGGCGGGCTCCCGGGCCAGGCGATCGATTTCTTCGCGGAACTCGTTGAGGTCCTGGAAGCGGCGATACACCGAGGCGAAACGGATATAGGCGACTTCATCCAGCTTTTGCAGCTCAGCCATCACCAGTTCACCGACCACCAGGGACTTGACCTCGCGCTCGCCGGTGGCGCGCAGTTTGTGCTTGATGTGGGCCAGGGACGACTCCAGGCGCTCGACACTCACCGGGCGTTTTTCCAGGGCGCGCAGCATCCCGGCGCGCAGCTTCTCTTCGTCGAACGGCTGGCGGCTGCCATCGCTCTTGATAAGGCGCGGCAACACCAGTTCGGCGGTTTCAAACGTGGTGAAGCGCTCACCGCAGGCCAGGCATTCGCGGCGGCGGCGGACCTGATCGCCTTCGGCGACCAGACGGGAATCGATGACCTTGGTGTCGTTGGCACCGCAGAAGGGACAGTGCATGGTGGCAGGCAACAAAAAAAGGGAGGGCCATGGTAGCGCATCCCGGTGGCAAGACAAGCCATAGGCTTTGCGGTATACAGACGGGCTACGCTGTACCGCACACAACACTTCGCTTTGCTGGAGCTTCACATGCCGCTACGTCCCCTCGTTTTGCTCAGTCTGGTCGGCCTCCTGGCGGCGTGCAGCAGTGAGGCGCCCAAGCCCGCCGAACCCAAGCCCGGCCCCGCCAGCACCCAGGCGCAGAAAAAAGCCCACAGCGCCGCCGACCTCGGCCCGTTGCCAGCCTTCCAGCGCGAACTGAGCGGCAGCCTGCAAAACGTCCCGGCGGGGGCGGAAGTAGAGCTGGCGCTGCTGGTGATCGACGACCGTGGCCGCCCGCAGCAGTTGCTCGCCAGCTCCAGCCTGATCGGCAATAACCAGGCCCTGCCGTTTCGCCTGCGCTTCAACCCCGAAGCCTTCCCCGGTGGCGCGCGCGTCGAGTTGCGTGGGCGCGCCAGCCAGTCCGGGCAATTGATCCTGCACCTGCCGGCGCTGCGTATCGAGCAACCCACCACCCAGGCCCTGGGCGCGCTGCAACTCGTCAAAGCGCCATGACCGCACCGTTCGACCTGCAACAGGCCCTGGCTCAATTGCTGGGGGACGCGCGCCTGGTGCCCTGCCCGCTGCCGGGCACCGACCTCAAGCTGTGGCTGATCGATGGCGACAACATGGACCGCGCCTTCAGCCCGGAAGAAACCCGGCGCATCCTCCATGAACCGCCGTACTGGAGCTTCTGCTGGGCCAGTGGCCTGGCGCTGGCGCGCTACCTGGCGCAACACCCGCAGTGGGTGCGCGGCAAGCGCGTGTTGGATTTCGGCGCCGGCTCCGGCGTGGCGGGGATTGCCGCGGCCAAGGCCGGGGCGCTGGAAGTGGTGGCCTGCGACCTCGACCCCTTGGCGCTTGCCGCGTGCCAAGCCAACGCTGCGCTCAACGGCGTGACCCTGGGCTACTCGACGGATTTTTTCGCCGAAGCCGACCGCTTCGACCTGATCCTGGTCGCCGATGTGCTGTACGACCGTGCCAACCTGCCGCTGCTCGACGCCTTCTTGAGCCGCGGCCGCGAAGCCCTGGTGGCCGACTCGCGGGTACGGGATTTTCGCCACCCGCTGTACACCCGCCTGCTGATGCTCCAGGCCATGACCCTGCCGAACCTGGCCGAACCGGAAGAATTCCGCCATGTCAGCCTTTACCACGCGCAGCGCGGCTAACGCCTACAGGGTTTCGCCGCAGCCACTCGACCTACCGGCCACCCCCCGCCACGCCGTATAGTGCGCCCATCCACGTTTTGCGAGATTGCCCCATGAGCCAGGACACCCCCTACATCTTCGACGCCACCACTGCCGACTTCGATCAAACGGTGATCGAGGCGTCGTTCCATAAACCCGTGCTGGTGGATTTCTGGGCCGAGTGGTGCGCGCCGTGCAAGGCGCTGATGCCCATGCTGGCGCAGATCGCCGAGAGCTATCAGGGTGCGTTGCTGTTGGCCAAGGTCGATTGCGATGCCGAGGCAGACATCGTCGCCCGCTTCGGCATTCGCAGCCTGCCCACCGTGGTGCTGTTCAAGGATGGCCAACCGGTGGACGGCTTTGCCGGGGCGCAGCCGGAGTCGGCTGTGCGCGCCCTGCTCGAACCCCATGTGCAAATGCCACCACCGGCGGCGGCCGACCCCTTCGAGCAGGCCCAGGCCTTGTTCGACAGCGGCCGTTTCGCCGACGCCGAAGCCGCGCTCAAAGCGCTGCTGGGAGAAGACAACACCCACGCCGGCGCGCTGATTCTCTACGCCCGTTGCCTCGCCGAACGGGGCGAATTGGGCGAGGCACAAACCGTGCTCGACGCAGTCAAGAGCGACGAGCACAAAGCCGCGCTGGCCGGGGCCAAGGCGCAAATCACCTTCCTGCGCCAAGCGGCCGACCTGCCGGACGCCGCCGACCTGAAAACCCGCCTGGCGCAAAACCCGCAGGACGATGAAGCGGCGTATCAACTGGCGATCCAGCAACTGGCGCGCCAGCAGTACGAAGCGGCCCTGGAAGCGTTGCTCAAGCTGTTCGTGCGCAACCGCAGCTACAGCGAAGGCCTGCCCCACAAGACCCTGCTGCAAGTGTTCCTCCTGCTGGGCAACGATCACCCGTTAGTGACCACCTACCGGCGCAAGCTGTTCGCCGCGCTGTACTAGTCCACCCAGCTATAAAGCGGCGTATCCCCGCCGCTCACCACCTTGACCCCGGCGCTATGGCGCAAGCGCACCAACAGGCGCTTGCCCGCCGCCGCGCTGCCGGTCAGGCTTTCGAGCCGGGCCAGCAAATCCGGCCCGCTCAGTTGCCCGGCCTGGCGCAGCAGGTCCTGCGCGATCAGCCACAAGGCATCATCCTGGTTCACCGGTTTGCCCGCCGTGCTGGCGGCCGGCGCGGCTGCCTCGACCTTTTCCACCTGCAACTGGCCACCCAGGCGCGCCCAGTCTTGCTCATCCAGTTCCAGGGTCAAATCCACCGGCCAATCGCCGATGCTTCCACGAATCCGCAACATAGGGTCTGCCTCATATTTGTGGCGGGCATGCTCCCACGCAGCTTGCGTAACGCCAAGCAGAGGGGCACACTCCGCGACCAATCGTTATAAGATTACATAACATTTCCCCTCGGAGACTTGCCATGCGCCGTCTGCTTCTCGCCCTGCCGTTTGCCCTGTTGCCCCTGGTGGCCGCCCAAGCCGCCGACACCCACGACCACGAGCATGGCAGCCTCGGCGCCCACGAACACGGGGTCGCGCGCCTGAATGCGGCGCTGGATGGCAAGACCCTGGAGCTGGAACTACAAAGCCCGGCGATGAACCTGGTGGGTTTCGAGCACGTGGCCAGCAGCGACGCCGACAAGGCCAAGGTCGCCGCCGTGCACGCGCAACTGGCGCAACCTCTGGCGCTGTTCAGCTTGCCCGCCACTGCCGGTTGCACGGTGGCCAGCCAAGAGTTGGAGAGCCCGCTGTTCGGCGACAAAGCCGAAGATCACGACCACGATGCAGAGGGCGACGAACACGACCACAGCGAAATCCACGCCCACTACCAGTTCACCTGCGCCACGCCCGCCGCGTTGAAGCACCTGGACCTGGGCAATCTGTTCAAGACCTTCCCCGCCACCCAGAAAATTGCGGTACAACTCATCGGCCCGAGCGGCCAGCAAGGGGTTGAAGTCACGGCCAAGGCTGCGCTGCTGACCTTTTAAAAACATACCCAGCCCTCTGTGGGAGCAGGCCTGCTCCCAAAGAGGGCTGGGGTTGCACCGAACCCACCAAGAACCCGTCGCCATGACCCAAGCGCTTATCGAACTCTCCCACCTGAGTTTCAGTTGGCCCGGCCACCCGCAGTTGCTGGATATCCCGGCGTTTCGCCTGGAACCCGGCCAGACGCTGTTTCTCAAAGGCCCCAGCGGCAGCGGCAAGACCACCCTGCTGGGCCTGTTGGGCGGGGTGCAGAAGCCCGACAGCGGCAGCATCCGCCTGCTGGGCCAGGAGTTGACCGCGCTGGCGGCGGGCGCCCGTGACCGCTTCCGGGTCGATCACACGGGCTACATCTTCCAGCAATTCAACTTGCTGCCCTTTTTGTCGGTGCGTGAAAACGTCGAGTTGCCGTGCCACTTCTCCAAGCTGCGCGCGCGCCGCGCCGCGCAGCGCCATGGCAGCGTGGAAAAAGCCGCCAGCACCCTGCTGGCGCACCTGGGCCTGACCGACCCCAGCCTGCTGGGCCGGCGCGCCGATGCCCTGTCCATCGGCCAACAGCAACGGGTGGCCGCCGCCCGTGCGCTGATCGGCCAACCGGAGCTGGTGATCGCCGACGAACCGACCTCGGCCCTGGACTACGACGCCCGCGAGGCCTTTATCCGCCTGCTGTTCGCCGAATGCCGCGAGGCCGGCGCCAGCCTGTTGTTCGTCAGCCATGACCAAAGCCTGGCGCCGCTGTTCGACCGCCACTTGTCCCTGGCCGAACTCAATCGCGCCGCCGCGCCCTGCGAGGTTTGAGATGTACTTGTTCCGCCTAGCCATGGCCAGCCTGGCAAACCGCCGCTTTACCGCGACCCTCACCGCGTTCGCCATTGCCCTGTCGGTGTGCCTGCTGCTGGCGGTGGAGCGGGTGCGCACCGAGGCCCGCGCCAGTTTCGCCAGCACCATCAGCGGCAGCGACTTGATCGTCGGCGCCCGCTCAGGCTCGGTGAACCTGCTGCTGTATTCGGTGTTTCGCATCGGCAACGCCACCAACAACATCCGCTGGGACAGCTTCGAGCACTTCGCCAGCCACCCGAAAGTGAAGTGGGCGATCCCCATGTCCCTGGGCGACTCCCATCGCGGCTACCGGGTGATGGGCACCACCGAGGCCTACTTCCAGCATTACCAATACGGGCGCCAGCAGCACCTGGCGCTGGCCGATGGCCGCGCCTTCGCCAGCGACCCGTTCGAGGTGGTGCTGGGTGCCGAAGTGGCCCAGGCACTGCATTACACACTGGGCGAACAACTGGTGCTGGCCCATGGCGTGGCGGCGGTGAGCCTGGTCAAGCACGACGACAAGCCCTTCACCGTGGTCGGCATCCTCCAGCGCACCGGCACGCCGGTGGACCGCACGCTGCATATCAGCCTGGGCGGCATGGAAGCGATCCACATCGATTGGCAAAACGGCATGCCCGCCCGGGGCAAAGGCCGGGTCAGCGCCGAACAGGCACGCAACATGGACCTCAAGCCCCAGGCCATCACCGCGTTCATGCTCGGCCTCAACAGCAAGATTTCCACCTTCGCTGTGCAGCGCGAAATCAACGAGTTCCGTGGCGAACCGCTGCTGGCGATCCTGCCGGGGGTGGCGTTGCAAGAGCTGTGGAGCCTGATGGGCACCGCCGAAAAGGCGCTGTTCGTGGTGTCGCTGTTCGTGGTGCTGACGGGGTTGATCGGCATGCTCACGGCAATTCTCACCAGCCTTAACGAACGCCGCCGCGAGATGGCGATCCTGCGCTCGGTGGGCGCGCGGCCCTGGCACATCGCGAGCCTGCTGGTGCTGGAGGCGTTCGCCCTGGCGTTGGCCGGGGTCACGGCGGGCCTGGGGTTGCTGTACCTGGGCATCGCCCTCGCCCAAGGCTATGTGCAGGCCAACTATGGGTTGTACCTGCCGCTGGCCTGGCCAAGCGAGTATGAGTGGGCGCTGATGGGCGCTATCCTGGCGGCCGCTGTGCTGATGGGCAGCGTGCCGGCCTGGCGCGCCTACCGGCAATCCCTGGCCGATGGCCTGTCCATTCGTTTATGAGGAAACACCGCATGCCCCGCGCCCTGCTTGCGCTGCTGTTACTGGTTGCCCTGCCGTCGTGGGCGGCCGAACCCCGGGACCTGACCTGGTCGGAAATGATCCCGCCCGACGCGCCCGTAGTCGAGCCGAACATGACGCCCCTGCACGACCTGGCCAAGCTCAGCGATGCCCTGGCCGCCGAGGCCGGCCCCGCCGCCCATCAGGACATGCCCGACGCGCCGGTGGTCAAGGGCCTGAACGGTGAGCGCATCCGCCTGCCGGGCTACATCGTGCCGCTGGAGGTCAACGAGGCGGGGCGCACCACGGACTTCCTCCTGGTGCCCTACTTCGGCGCCTGCATCCACGTGCCGCCACCGCCGTCGAACCAGATCGTGCATGTGAAAAGCGAAGTGGGGGTCAAGCTCGAAGAGTTGTACCAGCCGTACTGGATCGAGGGCGCGTTGCAGGTCAAAGCGTCCAGCAGCGAATTGGCCGATGCCGGCTACCAGATGGACGCCGAGAAGATCTATCTCTACGAGTTGCCCGAGTAAAACGCAAAAGGTTCCCTGTTTACGGGCTCCATCGCGTTTTCATTGAGCTGTGTCAAAGCCTGCCCCTGGGTCATCACTACCATTGGACGCAGCCAACTAAAAACGTCCTTTGGAGCCCCCATGCACAAGTCTTTGCTTAGCGCTTCCCTGTTTGCCCTCGCGCTCGCCGCGCCGATCGCCCACGCCCACCAGGCTGGCGACATCCTCGTGCGTGCCGGTGCCATCACCGTCAACCCGAAAGCCGACACCTCCAGCGTCAAGGTAGACCGCGGCGCGCTGGCTGGTCACGACCTGGGCGGCAAAGCCACCATGGACAGCGACACTCAGCTGGGTCTGAACTTCGCTTACATGCTGACCGACCACTGGGGTCTCGAACTGCTGGCCGCCACGCCGTTTGAACACGACGTGAAAATCAAAGGCACTGCCCTGGCCCCAGCCAACGGCAAGCTCGGCTCCCTCAAGCACCTGCCGCCAACCCTGAGCGTGGTCTACTACCCGCTGGACACCAAGTCCGCATTCCAACCCTACGTGGGCGCCGGCATCAACTACACCTGGATCTATGACGAACACGTTGGCAGCGACGCGCAAGCCGCCGGTTTCGACAATTTCCGCGCCAGCAACAGCTGGGGCTGGGCCGCTCAACTGGGCGCCGACTACATGATTACCGACAGAATCATGCTCAACGCCCAGGTTCGCTACATCGACATCGAAACCACCGCCTACGTGAACAACGACGGCGTATCCCCTGGCACCCGCGCCAAGGTCGACGTTGATGTTGATCCGTTCGTGTACATGGTTGGCCTGGGCTACAAGTTCTAAGTACCCCGCCCACGAAAAAGGCGCCTGCGAAGGCGCCTTTTTTATGCCCGTCGAATGCTCAGCGGCCGAGCAGGCGCGCCAGGCCCACGGTCAGCGGTGTTTGCACAGGCAGCTCAAAACGCTGCGCCAGGCGCTGGTTGTTGGCCCGCGAATGGCGGATATCGCCGGCCCGCGCCGGGCCATGGCTGATGGCGGGCAGCGAACCGACCACGCCTTCAAGCGCCACCAGCAATTGCTTGAGGCTGATGGACTGGTTCCAGCCGACGTTCACCGCGCCCACTTCCAGGCTCGGCGCTTCGAGGGCTTGCACCAGTAGGCCGACCAGGTCTGCCACGTAGAGGAAGTCGCGGGTTTGCTCGCCATCGCCAAACACGGTGATCGGCAGGCCCTTGGCCGCCCGCTCGCTGAAAATGCTGATGACCCCGGAGTACGGCGAAGACGGGTCCTGGCGTGGGCCAAAGATGTTGAAAAAGCGGAAGATCGCGGGCGCCAGCCCATGCTCGCGACGGTAGAAATCCAGGTAATACTCGCTGGCCAGTTTGTCCGAGGCGTAGGGCGTGAGCGGCGCCTTGGGAGTGTCTTCGTCGATGGCCTGGCCTTCGCCGTTGTTGCCGTACACTGCCGCGCTGGAGGCGAACACCACACGCTTGACGCCGTGCTCGCGCATGGCCTCACAAACATTGAGGGTAGCGATGAAGTTGCTCTGGTGGGTGCGTACCGGGTCGTCCACCGAGGCCTGCACCGATGCGACTGCCGCCAAGTGGGCGACAGCCTGGCACCCGGCCATGGCCTGGGCCACCAACGCGGCATCGGCGGCGTCGCCGACGATCAGCTCGACCTTGGGGTTATCCAGCGCCAGGTTGCTGCGCTTGCCAGTGGACAGGTCGTCAAGCACCCGCACCGAGTAACCCTTGGCCAACAGTGCGTCGGTCAGGTGGGAACCAATGAAACCGGCGCCGCCGGTGATTAAGACAATGCCTTTAGCCATGACGATAAAACCTATCCAATAAGCCCGGGAGCGCCGCGCGCCAGGCACGTGGCTTGATCCCGAAAGTGTGCAGAATTTTCTTGCAGGCCAGCACCGCGTGTTGCGGTTCTTCGCCAGCATCCGGGCGCGCGGCGTGGGCCTGCGCGGTAGGCGCTTCGATCGCCAGGGGGTGCAACTGCCGCGCCTCGCTGAGAATCGCCTGCCCCAGCGCCAGCGGCGTGGTGGCTTCGTGCCCGGCGTAGTGGTACGTGCCCCACAGGGGCGCGGCGCAATCGAGCTGCTTGAGCACCGAGATAATCACCCGGGCGGCGTCGTCGGCCGGGGTCGGGTTGCCACGCCGGTCGTCGGCCATCAGCAACTCTTCGGCGGTTTCGGCCCGGGCCAGGAAACGCCCCAGGGTGCCGTCGAGGCTGTCGTCCAGCAACCAGCCAAAGCGCAACAGCACATGCTGCGGGCACGTAGCGCGCACGCTTTGCTCGATCCGCCATAGCGCCTGGCCGCGCAGGCCCAACGGCACCGGCTCGTCTTTTTCGCTGTAGGCCGTGGCCCGCGAGCCGTCGAACACGCGATAGCTGGAGGGTTGCAGGAGGATGATGTTGTGGTGCTGGCACAGCTCGGCGAGGCGTTCCACCGCGCGTTCCTGCTCGGCCAGGCGTGGCTCGGCCACCGCTTCGGCCTGGAACCAGTCGAAGTAGTAGGCGAGGTTAATCAAGGCGTCGGGGCGGGTGTCGTCGAGCAGTTGCGTCAAGCTCGCGGCGTCCCAACCGTCTTGCGGTGGGCGGGGCGCGAGAAAACCGATGTCTTCTTCCGCACCGAGGCGAATCAGCGCCTGCCCGAGGGCATTCCCGCCGCCCAATAACATAAGGCGCATTCGCATAAAGTCAGCAGGCCCAGTCTGTCGAGAACGATTGTTGATGCGCAAAAACCCGGAGGTCTTGCCGTGATGATTGCCGGAATCGTTGCATTTTGCGGCTTTGCAGCGCAACCGTCACTTACAAAGTACGCCCAGTCAGTGCGCCGCCACCCGCACCACCGTGGGCGAACCCACACCAAAACGCGTGCGGTATTCGCTCGGCGCCAGGCCGGTGATTTTCTTGAAGGTGGCGCGAAAAGCGCTGGGGTCTTGGTAACCCACCGTCCAGGCGATGTGGTCGATAGTGCCTTGGGTGAACTCCAGCAATTCGCGCGCCTTGCCGACCCGCAGGTGCTGGCAGTATTGCGTCGGCTTAAGCCCCGTGGCGGCGCGAAAACGCCGCAGGAACGTGCGCTCCTCCAGGCCCGCGCACTGCGCCATCGCTGCCACCGACACATCCACCGCGCCATTGCCTTGCAACCAATGTTGGACCTTGAGCACCGCCCCATCGCCATGGCTGAGGATCGGCGCAAAATTGCTGCCACAGTGGCGTGCGCTGTCGCTGTGCTCGATCACCAAAAACCGCGCCGTGCCCGCCGCGATGCTCGGCCCCAGCAGGCGATCCACCAGGCGCAGGCCCAACTCGGCCCAGGCCATCAAGCCGGCAGTGGTTATCAGGTCGCCGTCGTCGACAATGGGGGTATTGGCCTGCACCTTGATCGCCGGGTAACGCTCGGCGAAGGCCGTGACCGATGTCCAGTGGGTGGTGGCGCTGCGCCCATCAAGCAGGCCGCTTTCAGCCAACAGCAGCGAGCCGACGCACACGCCGCCCAGGGTCGCGCCGTTGGCGTGCTGCTCACGCAGCCACTGGGTCAGCGCCTGCAAGGGCAGGTTGTCGGAAAACGCCGCGATGGAAGGTGGAATCAATACCGCGACCAGCGGATGTTCGGCCCCGGGGTGGCTGTCGAACACCCGCACTGGCCTGCCATCCGCCTCGGTTTGCCAGTGGCTGACCCGCAGGCGTGGGAGCTGGGCGCTGCACTGTTCGGCGGCAATGCGGTTAGCCACCCCGAACAGATCCGTCAAACCATGAACCGCCGCCCACTGCGCGCCCGGATACACCAGCACGCCCAACTCAACGACCGCACGTTCTCCCGCCATTGTCAGTTTTCCCCTCTTTATTGTCGGTACGGCCAATGCCCGCAGGCGCAGCCGTTGCCGATACTGGGCGCCACTTCCATCACCGAGGACCGCCCCATGGCCAAGCAAGCGCTCATCCTAGTCGATATCCAGAACGACTACTTCCCCGACGGCAAATGGCCACTTGCGGGCGTGGAAGCCGCCGCCGACAACGCCGCCCGCCTGCTCGGCGCGGCCCGCGCGGCGGGAGACCTGGTGGTGCACATCCGCCATGAGTTCACCCACGACGATGCGCCGTTCTTCACCCCAGGCTCCCTGGGCGCGCACCTGCACCCCAAGGTGCAAAACCGCGCCGAAGAACAGGTGGTGCTCAAGCACTTCGTCAATTCATTTCGCGACACTGAGCTGCAAGCGATCCTTGAACAGCATCACATCGACAGCCTGGTGATCGCCGGCAGCATGAGTCATATGTGCATCGACGCCATCACCCGCGCCGCTGCCGACCTGGGCTACAACGTCAGCGTGATCCACGACGCCTGCGCCACCTGCGAGCTGGAGTTCAACGGCATCACCGTCCCCGCCGCCCAGGCGCATGCGGCGTTCATGTCGGCGTTGGCGTTCGCCTATGCCAGCGTGGTCTCGACGGATGAATTCCTGGCCTCCCAAGGCTGAATTGCGGTCAATAAAAAACCCGCGTTTCCAAGGGAGGAAACGCGGGTTTTGTGCGTTCTGCCAGCCTGAGGCTAGGGCCTAGAACGGAATGTCGTCATCAAAACTGTCGAAATCCGGAGCCGGTTGCGGCGCGGCCTGCTGAGGAGCCGGGGCCGAACGCTGTTGCGGGGCCGACTGCTGCGGGCGCGGAGCCTGCTGGCGTGGGGCCTGCTGCTGGTAGTTGTTGCCGCCACCTTGTTGCTCGCCCTGTTGTGGGCGGCCGCCGAGCAGTTGCATGGTGCCTTGCATGTCAACCACGATTTCAGTGGTGTAACGCTTGATGCCGTCTTTTTCCCACTCGCGGGTCTGCAACTTGCCTTCGATGTAGACTTGCGAACCTTTACGCAGGTATTCGCCGGCGATCTCCGCCACTTTGCCGAACATCGACACACGGTGCCATTCGGTTTTCTCGACCTTCTGACCGGTTTGCTTGTCGGTCCATTGTTCGCTGGTCGCCAGACTCAGGTTGGTCACGGCGTTACCGTTAGGCAAGTAGCGAACTTCGGGATCCTGGCCGCAAGTGCCGACCAATATGACTTTGTTAACCCCACGGGCCATAACGTTCTCCTAGGCTTCGCACGCTGTCGGTGCCGGGTTGTTGACCAGGCCTTCGAGGGTCGTGCGATCCAATAGTTCGGTGTCCAATTTGATATAAATGGCGGCCTCTTCGGCCACCACCACTGCATCCGTTACTCCGACGACGGCCTTGAGGCGCTCGACCAGGCCGGCTTCGCGAATCGCTTCGGGCGACAGCGGCAAGCGCAGGCTCGTCACATACGGAGGTTCGCGCATGGTAACAGCAAAGGCGAACCAGAGTGCAGCCAGCGCAGCGCATCCCAGGAACACAACCGACAAACCGCCATGCTGGTACAACCAGCCGCCCATGATGCCGCCCAACGCCGAACCGAGGAACTGGCTGGTGGAGTAGACCCCCATCGCCGTGCCCTTGCCCCCCGCCGGTGAAACCTTGCTAATCAGCGACGGCAGCGTAGCCTCCAGTAGATTGAACGCGGTGAAGAACACCACCGTCGCCACCACCAGCGCCCTCAGGCTGTCGCCGAACCGCCAGAAGAATAGCTCAGTGAGCAGCAGCGTCAGCACGGCGCCGAGCAACACTCGTTTCATTTTGCGTTTCTTCTCGCCGTAGATGATGAACGGGATCATGGCGAAGAACGAAATCAGCAACGCGGTGAGGTACACCCACCAATGCTGCTCCTTGGGCAACCCGGCCTTTTCTACCAGGGCCAGGGGCAAGGCGACAAAGCTGGACATCAGCATCGCGTGCAACACAAAAATGCCCAGATCCAGGCGCAGCAGGTCCGGGTGCTTGAGCGTCGGCATCAGGGCCTGGCGCGCGACGCCGGATTCGCGGTGCTGCAAGGTGCCGGTGGAGCGCGGCACCATGAAGGCAACGATCAGAATGCCAAGCATGGCCATCGCCCCGGTAGCCAGGAACAGGCCCGACAGGCCAAAGGCGCGGGTCAGCAGCGGACCGACGACCATGGCCACGGCGAACGACAGGCCGATGGTCATGCCGATCATCGCCATGGCCTTGGTGCGGTGCTGTTCGCGGGTCAGGTCCGAAAGCAGCGCCATGACCGCCGCGGAAATCGCCCCGGCACCCTGCAGCACCCGCCCGGCAATCACGCCCCAGATGGAATCGGCGTTGGCCGCCAGTACGCTGCCCAGGGCAAAGATGATGAGCCCCAGGTAAATCACCGGCCGACGACCGATACGGTCGGAAATGACGCCAAAGGGAATCTGGAACAACGCCTGGGTCAGGCCATAGGCGCCGATCGCCAGGCCGATCAGGGCCGGGGTGGCGCCCGCCAGGTCCATGCCATAGGTCGCCAGCACCGGCAGCACCATGAACATGCCAAGCATACGGAACGCAAACACCAGGGCCAGACCGCTTGCCGCGCGGGTCTCACCGCTGCTCATGCGTTCGCTGTGGGGATCGTGCATGGAAAAACCTCGTGTGAACCGGCGGCGATTCTACCAGTCCGATCGAGGGAGGGGGTACATGCGACCGTTTGCCGCGAGGATGTATCCCGCGTCAGCCCGGCATGGCCTGCAAAGGCGCATTTGATAGTGTGCATCCATCCAGTATTTGGCTTTATACTCCTGCCTTTACGCCCGCCGAGCGAGGCCACCTTGGACAAGATCCTGATTCGTGGGGCTCGAACCCACAACCTGAAGAACATCGACCTGACCCTGCCACGGGACAAATTGATCGTTATCACTGGCTTGTCCGGTTCGGGCAAGTCTTCCCTGGCCTTCGATACGTTGTATGCCGAAGGTCAGCGGCGCTATGTCGAATCGCTGTCAGCCTACGCCCGCCAGTTCCTGTCGATGATGGAAAAACCCGATGTCGATACCATCGAGGGCCTGTCGCCGGCCATTTCCATCGAGCAAAAGTCGACGTCCCATAACCCGCGCTCCACTGTGGGCACCATCACCGAGATCTACGACTACCTGCGCCTGCTTTACGCGCGCGTCGGCATTCCGCGCTGCCCGGATCACGACATCCCGCTGGAAGCCCAGACCGTCAGCCAAATGGTTGACTTGGTGCTGGCCCAGCCCGAAGGCGCCAAGCTGATGCTGCTGGCGCCGGTGATCCGCGAACGCAAGGGCGAACACCTTTCAGTCTTTGAAGAACTGCGTGCGCAGGGCTTCGTGCGAGCCCGGGTCAACGGCAAGCTGTGCGAGCTGGACGAGTTGCCGAAACTGGATAAACAGAAGAAGCACTCCATCGACGTGGTGGTCGACCGCTTCAAGGTGCGCGCCGACCTGCAACAGCGCCTGGCCGAATCCTTTGAAACCGCGCTGAAACTGGCGGACGGCATCGCTCTGGTGGCGCCGATGGACGACGAGCCCGGCGAGGAAATCATCTTCTCCGCACGCTTTGCCTGCCCGATTTGCGGCCACGCCATCAGCGAGCTGGAACCCAAGCTGTTCTCCTTCAACAACCCCGCCGGTGCCTGCCCGACCTGCGATGGCCTGGGAGTGAAGCAGTTCTTCGACATCAAACGCCTGGTCAACGGTGACCTGACCCTCGCCGAAGGTGCGATACGCGGCTGGGACCGGCGCAACGTCTATTACTTCCAGATGCTCGGCTCCCTGGCCAGCCACTTCGGCTTCAGCCTGGAAGTGCCGTTCAATGAACTGCCGGCCGAACAGCAGAAAGTCGTCCTGCATGGCAGTGGCTCGAAGAACGTCGATTTCAAATACCTCAACGACCGGGGCGATATCGTCAAGCGCTCCCACCCGTTCGAGGGCATCGTGCCGAACCTGGAGCGGCGCTACCGCGAAACCGAGTCGGCCAGCGTGCGCGAAGAGTTGGCCAAGTTCCTCAGCACCCAGTCCTGCCCGGACTGCCGCGGCACGCGCTTACGCCGTGAAGCTCGGCACGTGTGGGTCGGCGAAAAAACCCTGCCGGCGGTGACCAACCTGCCGATTGGCGACGCCAGCGAATACTTTGCCGGGCTGAAGCTGACCGGCCGGCGTGGCGAAATCGCCGACAAGATCCTCAAGGAAATCCGCGAGCGCCTGCAATTTCTCGTCAATGTGGGCCTGGACTACCTGTCCCTGGATCGCAGTGCCGACACCCTATCCGGCGGTGAAGCCCAGCGTATTCGCCTGGCCAGCCAGATCGGCGCGGGCCTCGTGGGCGTGCTGTACATCCTCGACGAGCCGTCCATTGGCCTGCATCAACGGGATAACGACCGCTTACTCGGCACCCTCAAGCACCTGCGCGACATCGGCAATACGGTGATCGTGGTCGAGCACGACGAAGACGCCATTCGCCTGGCCGATTACGTCGTCGATATCGGCCCCGGTGCCGGCGTGCATGGCGGCCACATCGTCGCCGAGGGCACGCCCGCCGAAGTCATGGCGCACCCGGATTCGCTGACCGGCAAATACCTGTCGGGCCGCGTGAAAATCGAAGTGCCCGCCAAACGCACCCCGCGCAACAAGAAGCTGACCCTGTCCCTCAAAGGCGCGCGCGGCAACAACCTGCGCAACGTCGACCTGGAAATCCCCATCGGCCTGCTGACCTGCGTCACTGGCGTGTCTGGCTCGGGTAAATCGACGCTTATCAACAACACCCTGTTCCCCCTCAGCGCCACGGCGCTGAACGGCGCGACCACCCTGGAAGCGGCAGCCCACGACAGCATCAAGGGCCTGGAACACCTGGACAAAGTGGTCGATATCGACCAAAGCCCCATCGGCCGCACGCCGCGCTCCAACCCGGCCACCTACACCGGGTTGTTTACGCCGATCCGCGAACTCTTCGCCGGCGTACCGGAGTCCCGCTCCCGGGGCTACGGGCCGGGACGGTTCTCCTTCAACGTCAAGGGCGGCCGCTGCGAGGCGTGCCAGGGCGATGGCCTTATCAAGGTGGAAATGCACTTTCTACCGGACATCTATGTGCCGTGCGACGTGTGCAAGAGCAAGCGCTACAACCGCGAAACCCTGGAGATCAAGTACAAGGGCAAGAGCATCCACGAAACCCTGGAGATGACCATCGAAGAAGCGCGAGTGTTCTTCGATGCCGTCCCGGCCCTGGCGCGCAAACTGCAAACCCTGATGGATGTAGGCCTGTCCTACATCAAGCTGGGGCAATCGGCGACCACCCTGTCCGGGGGCGAGGCGCAGCGGGTGAAGCTGTCCCGCGAGCTATCCAAGCGCGATACCGGCAAGACCCTGTATATCCTCGACGAGCCGACCACCGGCCTGCACTTCGCCGATATCCAACAGTTGCTGGATGTGCTGCATCGCCTGCGCGACCACGGCAACACGGTGGTGGTGATCGAGCACAACCTGGACGTCATCAAGACCGCCGACTGGCTGGTGGACTTGGGGCCGGAAGGCGGCTCCAAGGGCGGCCAGATCATCGCCGTCGGCACACCGGAGGAGGTGGCGGACATGAAGCAGTCCCACACCGGCTTCTACCTCAAGCCATTGTTGGAACGCGACCGCGCCTGATTACGGGCCACAAAAAAGCCCCTGTCACTTGAACCGTGACAGGGGCTTCTTCATTTCTGGCATGTGGGCGCGGGGCTGGCCCGCGGCCGCATCAGAACTGCGATTGCAGGTAGTTTTGCAAACCGATGGATTTAATCAGGCCCAACTGCTTTTCCAGCCAGTAAGTGTGATCTTCCTCGGTGTCGTTCAATTGAACCCGCAGGATCTCGCGGCTCACATAGTCGTTGTGCTGCTCGCACAACTCGATGCCCTTACAGAGTGCGGCACGGACCTTGTTCTCCAGACGCAGATCGCTGGCGAGCATCTCAGGCACCGTGGTGCCGGTGTCCAGGTCGTCGGGGCGCATGCGGGGCGTGCCTTCAAGCATCAGGATGCGGCGCATCAGAGCATCCGCGTGTTGCGCCTCCTCTTCCATTTCGTGGTTGATGCGTTCGAAGAGCTTGGTAAAGCCCCAGTCTTCGTACATCCGCGAGTGAATGAAATATTGGTCACGAGCTGCCAGTTCTCCCGTCAGCAACGTGTTGAGGTAATCGATTACGTCCGGGTGACCTTGCATCGCCCTACATCTCCCTGCTTGAAAGGCCCTAGTTTGAACCAACGGGACTTGCAGGTCACGGGACAAACGGCAGAAAAGTGAAGATTTTCCGGGAAACGTGGCCGAAATAACGCAAAAACCGCCCAATTGAGGGCGGTTCTGCTTCTCGTTTAGAGTCAGTTAAGCGATACGCCTAGCGCCGCTGCGACTCCTTCTCCATAAGCAGGGTCAGCCTTGATGAAATGCTGCAATTGACGCTGAACCACATCCGCCGAAACGCCAGCCATCGCGCCGGCAATGTTGGCGATCAACAGTGCTTTCTGATCGTCATTCATCAACCGGAAAAGCGCACCGGCATGGCTGTAGTAATCGGTGTCTTCACGATGATCGTAGCGATCTGCCGCACCGCTCAGCGCCAACGACGGTTCAGCGTATTGCGGGGCCTGCTTGGGCGCATCAGCGTAGCTGTTGGGCTCATAGTTCGGTGCCGCTCCACCATTGCTGCCCAAAGCCATCGAACCGTCACGCTGATAGCTGTTGACCGGGCTACGTGGCGCGTTCACCGGTAACTGCTGGTGATTGGTGCCTACACGGTAGCGGTGAGCATCGGCGTAAGCGAATACGCGCCCCTGCAGCATGCGGTCCGGCGACAGGCCAACACCCGGCACCATGTTGCTGGGGCCGAACGCGGCCTGCTCGACTTCAGCGAAATAATTGAGCGGGTTGCGATTGAGTTCCAACTCACCCACTTCGATCAGCGGAAACTCTTTTTGCGACCAGGTCTTGGTCACGTCAAAAGGGTTTTCGTAATGAGCGACGGCCTGGGCCTCGGTCATGATCTGGATGCACACACGCCATTTCGGGAAGTCCCCGCGCTCGATGGCACCGAACAGGTCGCGCTGGGCGTAGTCCGGGTCGGTACCGGCCAGGCGCGCGGCCTCGGCCGGGGCCAGGTTCTTGATGCCTTGCTTGGTCTTGTAGTGCCACTTGACCCAGTGCCGCTCGCCTTGAGCGTTAATCAAGCTGTAGGTGTGGCTGCCGAAACCATGCATGTGGCGATAGCCGTCCGGGATCCCACGATCCGAAAACAGAATGGTGACCTGGTGCAGCGCCTCAGGGGAATGCGACCAAAAATCCCACATCATCTGCGCACTTTTCAGGTTGCTTTGCGGTAGGCGTTTTTGGGTGTGGATAAAGTCCGGGAACTTCAGGGGGTCGCGGATAAAGAACACTGGCGTGTTGTTGCCCACAATGTCCCAGTTACCTTCCTCGGTATAGAACTTCAAGGCAAAGCCGCGTGGATCGCGCTCGGTATCCGCCGAACCGCGCTCGCCACCGACAGTGGAGAAACGCAGGAAGGTCGGGGTCTGCTTGCCCACTGACTCAAAGAGCTTGGCGCTGGTGTAGGCAGTGATATCCCGCGTCACCGTGAACGTGCCGTAGGCACCCGAGCCTTTCGCATGCACGCGGCGCTCCGGGATGTTTTCACGGTTGAAGTGGGCAAGCTTCTCGATCAGATGAAAGTCGTCGAGCAACAATGGGCCGCGCGGGCCGGCGGAACGGGAATTCTGGTTATCAGCGACGGGGGCGCCACTGGCGGTCGTCAGGGTTTTGCTCTGGCTCATGCTCAATCTTCCTCTTCAGTCCTGGACACTGCCGGCTAATCGGCTGGGGAGGAGTATCGACCATGGCGATGACACCATCAAATTCATTAATTATTCGCTTGTGATAGAAAATAACTAATTATTAACCCACATATATTGTGCGCCTATTCCAATCAGCAACGGACACTTTTCACGCACACACAAAAAACCGGGCACTAGGCCCGGTTCTTTGTTCAGACTGACGTCTTACTCAGCGGATACAGCTTCACCGCTGGTAGAACGATCAACCAACTCGACATACGCCATAGGCGCGTTGTCGCCAGCGCGGAAACCGCACTTGAGGATGCGCAGGTAACCACCCTCACGGGTAGCGTAACGCTTGCCCAGGTCGTTGAAGAGCTTACCAACGATAGCTTTCGAACGAGTACGGTCGAAAGCCAGACGGCGGTTAGCCAGGCTGTCTGTCTTGGCCAGAGTAATCAGCGGCTCGGCAACGCGGCGCAATTCTTTGGCTTTCGGCAGTGTAGTTTTAATCAGCTCGTGCTCGAACAGCGACACCGCCATGTTTTGGAACATAGCCTTGCGGTGCGAGCTGGTACGGCTCAGGTGACGACCACTTTTACGATGACGCATGGTTCATTCCTTACCAAACTCACGTTCGGTGATTACGACGATCAGGCAGTCGCCTTGTCGTCCTTCTTAAGACTTGCAGGCGGCCAGTTGTCGAGGCGCATGCCGAGGGACAGACCGCGGGAGGCCAGAACGTCCTTGATTTCAGTCAAGGATTTCTTGCCCAGGTTCGGAGTCTTCAACAGTTCTACTTCGGTACGCTGAATCAGGTCGCCGATGTAGTAAATGTTTTCCGCCTTAAGGCAGTTAGCCGAACGTACAGTCAGTTCCAGATCGTCAACCGGGCGAAGCAGGATCGGATCGATCTCGTCTTCTTGCTCGATTACCACTGGTTCGCTGTCACCCTTGAGGTCGACGAACGCAGCCAACTGCTGTTGCAGGATGGTTGCAGCGCGGCGGATAGCCTCTTCAGGATCCAGGGTACCGTTGGTTTCCAGATCAATAACCAGCTTGTCCAGGTTAGTACGTTGCTCGACACGGGCGTTTTCCACCACGTATGCGATGCGACGTACCGGGCTGAACGAAGAGTCAAGCTGCAAGCGACCAATGCTGCGGCTCTCATCTTCATCGCTCTGACGCGAGTCGGCCGGTTCATAACCACGACCACGAGCTACAGTGAGCTTCATGTTCAGGGCGCCGTTAGACGCCAGGTTAGCGATTACGTGATCGGGATTAACGATCTCGACATCATGATCCAGCTGAATATCGGCAGCGGTAACCACCCCCGAACCCTTCTTCGACAAGGTCAGCGTAACTTCGTCACGGCCGTGCAGCTTGATAGCCAGACCTTTAAGGTTCAACAGGATTTCAATTACGTCTTCCTGTACACCTTCGATGGCGCTGTACTCGTGGAGCACACCGTCAATCTCGGCCTCGACTACTGCACAGCCGGGCATTGAGGACAACAGGATGCGGCGCAGCGCGTTGCCCAGGGTGTGGCCAAAACCACGCTCGAGAGGCTCGAGAGTGATCTTGGCGCGGGTTGGACTGACAACCTGCACATCAATATGGCGGGGTGTCAGGAACTCATTTACCGAAATCTGCATGGATGCACCTATTTTCTAGCCCTTACTTGGAGTAGAGCTCGACAATCAGGCTTTCGTTGATGTCGGCGGACAGATCACTGCGAGCTGGAACGTTCTTGAAAACGCCCGACTTCTTCTCAGTGTCTACTTCTACCCATTCTACGCGGCCACGTTGGGCACACAGATCGAGAGCTTGGACAATGCGAAGTTGGTTCTTTGCTTTCTCGCGAATCGCGACCACGTCACCAGCACGAACCTGGTAGGACGGGACGTTAACGGTTTGGCCGTTTACGCTGACGGATTTGTGCGATACCAGCTGACGGGATTCGGCACGAGTCGAACCAAAGCCCATACGGTATACAACGTTGTCCAGACGGCATTCGAGCAGTTGCAGCAGGTTTTCACCGGTTGCACCTTTCTTGCCAGCAGCTTCTTTGTAGTAGCCGCTGAACTGACGCTCGAGAACGCCGTAGATACGACGGACCTTCTGCTTTTCACGCAGTTGTGTGCCGTAGTCGGACTGGCGACCGCGGCGTTGGCCGTGGATACCAGGTGCTGCTTCAATGTTGCACTTCGATTCGATCGCGCGCACGCCGCTCTTCAGGAAGAGATCGGTGCCTTCGCGACGAGCGAGTTTGCATTTTGGACCAATGTAACGAGCCATTCTTTACAATCTCCTGGATTACACGCGGCGCTTCTTCGGCGGACGGCACCCGTTGTGCGGGATTGGCGTCACGTCGGTGATGCTGGCGATCTTGTAGCCACAGCCATTCAAAGCGCGGACTGCGGATTCACGACCTGGACCTGGACCTTTGACGTTGACGTCAAGGTTTTTCAGGCCATATTCCAGCGCAGCTTGACCAGCACGCTCAGCAGCTACTTGAGCAGCGAACGGGGTGGACTTGCGAGAACCGCGGAAACCCGAACCACCGGAGGTAGCCCAAGAAAGCGCGTTACCCTGACGGTCGGTGATGGTCACGATGGTGTTATTGAAAGACGCGTGGATGTGGGCGATGCCATCAACCACTGTCTTTTTGATTTTTTTACGAGGACGAGCAGCAGGTTTTGCCATGATTAATTTCCTGTCGATTCGCTGGGGCGATTACTTGCGGATCGGCTTACGCGGACCTTTACGGGTACGCGCGTTAGTCTTAGTACGCTGACCGCGTACTGGAAGACCACGACGATGACGCAGACCGCGATAGCAACCGAGGTCCATCAAACGCTTGATTTTCATGTTGATTTCGCGGCGCAGGTCACCTTCAGTGGTGAACTTCGCCACTTCGCCACGCAGCTGTTCAATCTGCTCGTCGCTCAGATCCTTGATCTTTGCGGCTGGGTTGACCCCAGCAACTGCACAAATTTTCTGTGCAGTGGTGCGACCAACACCATAGATGTAGGTCAGCGAGATAACAGTGTGCTTGTTATCTGGAATGTTAACGCCTGCAATACGGGCCATTCAGTGGGACTCCAATTGACAGCTACCTACGCCCCGGAAGCCAAGAAATAGGGCGCGAGATAATATCGCTGTAATAACAAATAATCAACCCGGCAGCGCACTAGCTGCCGGGCTTCAAGCGGATCACACTCAGCCTTGGCGCTGTTTGTGACGCGGTTCCGCGCTGCAAATTACTCGAACAACACCTTCGCGGCGAATAATCTTGCAGTTACGGCACAGCTTTTTCACCGATGCACGAACTTTCATCACCAACTCCTCGAACCTTATGGGTGCTACTCAGCGCAACATGCCGCTGCCGTAACCCTTCAGGTTGGCTTTCTTCATCAGGGATTCATACTGGTGCGAAACGAGGTGCGATTGTACTTGGGACATGAAGTCCATCACAACCACGACCACGATCAGCAACGAGGTCCCGCCAAGGTAGAACGGAACGTTTGCCGCAACCACCAGGAACTGGGGCAACAGACATACGGCCGTCATATATAGAGCACCGAACATGGTCAAGCGAGTCAGAACGCCATCAATGTAGCGCGCAGACTGCTCACCTGGACGGATACCCGGAATAAAGGCACCGGACTTCTTCAGGTTTTCCGCTACGTCTTTCGGATTGAACATCAACGCCGTATAGAAGAAGCAGAAGAAAATAATCCCTGCACTAAACAGCAGAATATTCAACGGCTGACCAGGAGCGATCGACTGCGAGATGTCCTGCAACCAGCCCAAACCTTCAGACTGACCGAACCAGGCACCCAGCGAAGCCGGGAACAGCAAAATGCTGCTCGCGAAGATAGCCGGAATAACACCAGCCATGTTCACTTTCAACGGCAAGTGGCTCGTCTGCGCAGCGAAGACCTTGCGGCCCTGCTGACGCTTGGCGTAATGAACAGCGATACGACGCTGGCCACGCTCAATGAACACCACAAAACCGATAATCGCTACTGCCAACAAACCGATGGCAACCAGGGCAAAGATATTGATATCGCCCTGACGGGCAGACTCGAAAGACTGCCCAATCGCTCTCGGAAGACCGGCGACGATACCCGCGAAAATCAACATCGAGATACCGTTGCCAACACCACGCTCAGTAATCTGCTCACCCAGCCACATCATGAACATCGCACCAGCCACAAACGTGGTTACCGCGACGAAATGGAAGCCAAAGTCACCAGTGAACGCAACACCCTGCCCCGCCAGACCAACGGACATACCGATAGCCTGAACCAGGGCGAGGATGACAGTGCCGTAGCGGGTGTACTGGCTGATCTTGCGACGGCCAGCTTCACCTTCCTTCTTCAACTGCTCCAGCTGCGGGCTGACGGCGGTCATAAGTTGCATGATGATCGATGCCGAAATGTACGGCATGATCCCCAGCGCAAATATGCTCATCCGTTCCAGCGCGCCGCCGGAAAACATGTTGAACAAGCTAAGAATGGTCCCCTCATTCTGTCGAAACAGGTCCGCGAGTCGGTCAGGGTTAATACCTGGAACCGGGATGTGTGCGCCTATTCGGTAGACGATAATCGCCAGGAACAGAAAACGCAGACGAGCCCAGAGTTCAGACATACCGCCTTTGCCGAGCGCAGAGAGAGCACCTTGCTTAGCCATTTATTCCTCGAACTTGCCGCCAGCTGCTTCGATAGCCGCACGCGCACCTTTGGTGGCGGCGATGCCCTTGATGGTGACAGCGCGAGTGACTTCACCGGACAGCATGATTTTCACACGTTGTACGTTGACGTTAATCACGTTGGCATCTTTCAGGGTCTGCACGGTGACGATGTCGCCTTCCACTTTGGCCAGCTCGGACAGACGCACTTCTGCGCGATCCATGGCTTTCAGGGAAACGAAACCGAACTTCGGCAGGCGACGATGCAGCGGCTGTTGACCGCCTTCAAAGCCTGGAGCAATGGTGCCACCGGAGCGGGAGGTCTGACCTTTGTGGCCACGGCCACCGGTCTTGCCCAAACCACTACCGATACCACGGCCCGGACGATGCTTTTCGCGACGGGAACCCGGCGCTGGACTCAGATCATTGAGTTTCATCGATTAACCCTCGACACGCAGCATGTAGTAAGCCTTGTTGATCATCCCGCGATTCTCGGGAGTATCAAGTACTTCTACAGTGTGACCGATGCGACGCAGACCCAGACCCTTAACGCACAGCTTGTGGTTAGGGATGCGGCCGGTCATGCTTTTGATCAGCGTTACTTTTACGGTAGCCATGATCAGAAGATCTCCTTGACAGTCAAGCCACGCTTGGCGGCGATAGACTCAGGAGATTGCATGGCCTTCAAACCCTTGAAAGTGGCGTGAACCACGTTTACCGGGTTAGTCGAGCCGTAGCACTTGGCCAGAACGTTCTGAACGCCAGCAACTTCGAGGACAGCACGCATAGCGCCGCCTGCGATGATACCGGTACCTTCAGAAGCAGGCTGCATGTAAACCTTGGAAGCGCCGTGGGCGGATTTCATGGCGTACTGCAGAGTGGTGCCGTTCAGGTCCACTTGGATCATGTTGCGACGAGCAGCTTCCATTGCCTTCTGGATCGCAGCAGGCACTTCACGCGACTTGCCACGGCCGAAGCCAACACGCCCTTTACCATCACCTACCACGGTCAACGCGGTGAAAGTGAAGATACGGCCGCCTTTAACGGTTTTGGCTACGCGGTTAACTTGAACCAACTTCTCAATGTAGCCTTCGTCGCGCTTTTGGTCGTTATTTGACATAACTTAGAACTCCAGCCCAGCTTCACGAGCAGCATCAGCCAGCGCCTTGACGCGGCCGTGGTACTTGAAGCCAGAGCGGTCGAAAGCCACCTGCGAGACGCCAGCGGCTTTTGCACGCGTAGCGACCAGCTGGCCAACCTTAGTGGCCGCGTCGATGTTGCCGGTGGCACCATCACGCAGTTCTTTATCCAAAGTCGAGGCGCTTGCCAGGACTTTGTTGCCGTCGGCCGAGATGACCTGGGCGTAGATGTGCTGCGACGAGCGGAACACACAGAGACGCACGACTTCGAGTTCGTGCATTTTCAGGCGTGCTTTGCGAGCGCGACGCAGTCGAGTAACTTTTTTGTCGGTCATTTGCTATGCCCTACTTCTTCTTGGCTTCTTTACGACGGACGACTTCGTCCGCGTAGCGCACACCTTTGCCTTTGTAAGGCTCTGGTGGACGGAAGTCGCGGATCTCAGCGGCCACTTGACCCACTAGCTGTTTATCGATGCCCCGGATCAGGATATCGGTCTGGCTAGGAGTCTCAGCGGTGATGCCTTCCGGCAGTTCGTAATCCACTGGGTGCGAGAAGCCAAGGGCCAGGTTCAGCACCGTGCCTTTTGCTTGCGCTTTGTAACCAACACCGACCAGCTGGAGCTTACGCTCGAAGCCTTGGCTTACGCCTTGGACCATGTTGTTTACCAACGCACGAGTGGTACCGGCCATTGCGCGGGTTTGTTGATCGCCATTGCGAGCAGCGAAACGCAGCTCACCAGCTTCTTCAACAATCTCAACGGACGAATGGATGTTCAGTTCAAGAGTACCCTTGGCACCCTTCACCGAAAGCTGTTGGCCTGCGAATTTGACTTCGACACCGGCTGGCAGCTTAACGGGGTTCTTAGCGACGCGAGACATGCTTATCCCCCCTTAGAACACAGTGCAAAGAACTTCGCCGCCGACACCGGCAGCGCGCGCAGCACGATCCGTCATCACACCTTTGTTGGTGGAGACGATAGACACGCCAAGACCGCCACGAACTTTCGGCAGATCTTCAACGGACTTGTACTGACGCAGGCCTGGACGGCTAACGCGCTTCACTTCCTCGATGACCGGACGGCCCTCGAAGTACTTCAGCTCGATGGACAGCAGTGGCTTGATTTCGCTGCTGATCTGATAACCCGCAATGTAGCCTTCGTCTTTCAGGACTTTGGCAACAGCTACCTTCAACGTGGAAGATGGCATGCTTACGACGGACTTTTCAGCCATCTGGGCATTACGGATACGAGTTAGCATGTCCGCTAACGGGTCCTGCATACTCATGGGCTAGACGCTCCTAATACAAAAAAATTAGCCTTGCGGCTACATATGTCGCCGAGAATCTCCGAGCATAGAAAACACGGGCTCAGGCGAGCCGGGTATTCTAGACACACTGCGGAAATGAAACAAGCCCCAAAAGGGGCTTGTTCCTGATTCAAGGTCACCGGCGGTCAGTATCTTGCGAGACCAACCACCTTGACGCTGAACGTACTTACCAGCTGGCTTTAACCAGACCCGGCACGTCACCACGCATTGCCGCTTCACGCAGTTTGTTACGGCCGAGGCCGAACTTGCGGTAAACGCCGTGTGGACGACCAGTCAGGCGGCAGCGGTTACGCATGCGCGAAGCGCTTGCGTCACGTGGCTGCTTCTGCAGAGCAACTGTAGCTTCCCAACGCGCTTCTGGACTTGCGTTCAGATCAACGATGATTGCTTTCAGTGCTGCACGCTTTTTGGCGTACTTGGCAACCGTGAGCTGACGCTTCAGCTCGCGGTTTTTCATGCTCGTCTTGGCCATGGTCCTACTCCAATCAGTTGCGGAACGGGAATTTGAATGCACGCAGCAGAGCGCGGCCTTCATCATCGTTCTTGGCAGTGGTGGTCAGGGTGATGTCCAGACCGCGGAGAGCATCGATCTTGTCGTAGTCGATTTCCGGGAAAATGATCTGCTCTTTTACGCCCATGCTGTAGTTACCACGACCATCGAAGGACTTGGCATTCAGGCCGCGGAAGTCGCGAACCCGAGGCAGGGAGATCGACAGCAGACGATCCAGGAATTCGTACATACGCTCACGACGCAGGGTCACTTTGACGCCGATCGGCCAACCTTCGCGGACTTTAAAGCCTGCGATGGATTTGCGAGCGTAGGTCACAACGACTTTCTGGCCGGTGATCTTTTCCAGGTCAGCAACAGCGTGTTCGATGACTTTCTTGTCACCGATCGCTTCGCCCAGACCCATGTTCAGGGTGATTTTTGTAACGCGCGGAACTTCCATCACGTTCGAAAGCTTAAGTTCTTCCTTAAGTTTCGGTGCGATTTCCTTCCGGTAAATCTCTTTTAGTCGTGCCATGGTCTTCTACCTAGCAGTGTTCAAGCATCAACCGCTTTTTGGGTCGACTTGAAGACACGAATTTTCTTACCTTCTTCTACTTTGAAACCAACACGATCAGCTTTGTTGGTTTCGCCGTTGAAGATGGCGACGTTAGAAGCGTGCAATGGCGCTTCTTTCTCGACGATACCGCCTTGTACGCCCGACATCGGGTTAGGCTTGGTATGACGCTTGACCAGGTTCAGACCACCAACAACCAGACGGTTGTCAGCAAGAACCTTCAGCACCTTACCGCGCTTACCTTTGTCTTTGCCGGCGATCACGATGATCTCGTCGTCACGACGAATCTTTTGCATGTCGGATCTCCTTACAGCACTTCTGGGGCGAGCGAGACGATCTTCATGAACTTCTCAGTACGAAGCTCACGGGTCACTGGCCCAAAGATACGGGTGCCGATTGGCTCTTGCTTGTTGTTCAGAAGAACAGCAGCGTTGCCATCAAAGCGGATAATGGAGCCATCTGCACGGCGAACGCCGTGACGAGTGCGGACTACTACGGCAGTCATCACTTGGCCTTTTTTCACTTTACCGCGAGGAATTGCTTCCTTCACGGTAACTTTGATGATGTCACCGATACCAGCGTAACGACGATGGGAGCCACCCAGCACCTTGATGCACATAACACGGCGAGCGCCGCTGTTATCGGCCACATCGAGCATGGATTGAGTCTGAATCATATAATTTCTCCGACCCCTAGTCCTTAGACTTCCACAGCGCGTTCGAGAACATCAACCAGTGCCCAAGACTTGGTCTTGGCCAACGGACGAGTTTCACGAATAGTGACTTTGTCGCCGATGTGGCACTGGTTGGTTTCGTCGTGCGCGTGCAGCTTAGTCGAACGCTTAACATATTTACCGTAGATCGGGTGCTTAACGCGACGCTCGATCAGAACGGTGATGGTTTTGTCCATCTTGTCGCTGACAACACGGCCAGTCAGCGTACGGACAGTTTTTTCGGCTTCAGCCATGATTACTTACCTGCCTGCTGGTTGAGCACAGTCTTCACGCGAGCGATGTCACGCTTAACTTGCGAGAGCAGATGAGACTGCCCCAACTGGCCAGTTGCTTTCTGCATACGCAGATTGAACTGGTCGCGCAGCAGGCCGAGCAGTTGCTCGTTCAGCTGCTGTGCGGATTTTTCACGAAGTTCATTCGCTTTCATCACATCACCGTCCGTTTAACAAAGGCGGTGGCGAGCGGCAGCTTTGCAGCAGCCAGGGCAAAAGCCTCACGCGCCAGCTCTTCAGTTACACCCTCGATTTCATACAGGACTTTGCCTGGCTGAATCTGGGCAACCCAGTACTCCACGTTACCCTTACCTTTACCCATCCGAACTTCGAGTGGCTTCTTGGAAATAGGCTTGTCCGGGAATACACGGATCCAGATCTTGCCGCCACGTTTTACGTGACGGGTCAGAGCACGACGCGCTGACTCGATCTGACGAGCGGTGAGACGACCACGAGCTACAGACTTCAGCGCGAACTCGCCGAAGCTGACTTTGCTACCGCGCTGAGCCAGACCACGGTTGTGGCCTGTCATCTGCTTGCGGAACTTCGTACGCTTTGGTTGCAACATTTGGCGTACCCCTTACTTAGCAGCTTTTTTACGAGGCGCAGGTGCTTGTGGTTTCAGTTCTTCTTGGCGACCACCAATTACTTCGCCTTTGAAGATCCAAACCTTTACACCGATCACACCGTAAGTGGTGTGAGCTTCGTAGTTGGCATAGTCGATGTCGGCACGCAGGGTGTGCAGTGGCACACGACCTTCGCGATACCATTCAGTACGTGCGATTTCAGCACCGCCGAGACGACCGCTCACTTGGATTTTGATGCCTTTGGCACCAATGCGCATGGCGTTCTGTACGGCGCGTTTCATAGCGCGACGGAACATTACGCGACGCTCCAGCTGCTGAGCTACGCTCTGCGCAACCAGCATACCGTCGAGCTCCGGCTTACGGATCTCTTCGATATTGATGTGCACAGGCACACCCATTTGCTTGGTCAGGTCCTGACGCAGTTTCTCAACATCTTCACCTTTCTTCCCGATAACGATACCTGGACGAGCAGTGTGGATGGTGATACGTGCAGTTTGCGCCGGACGATGGATATCGATACGGCTTACGGACGCGCTTTTTAGTTTGTCTTGGAGATACTCACGCACCTTCAGATCAGCGAACAAATAGTCCGCATAAGTCCGACCGTCTGCGTACCAGACGGAGGTGTGCTCCTTGACGATTCCCAGGCGAATGCCAATGGGATGTACTTTCTGACCCATCTCTTCGACTCCGTTACTTGTCAGCAACCTTGACAGTGATATGGCAAGACCGCTTGACGATGCGATCAGCACGGCCTTTGGCACGTGGCATGATTCGCTTCAGCGAACGCCCTTCGTTGACGAAAACGGTGGAGACCTTAAGGTCATCAACGTCTGCGCCTTCGTTATGCTCGGCGTTGGCTACGGCCGACTCCAGCACTTTCTTGATGATCTCGGCGGCTTTCTTACTGCTGAAAGCCAACAGGTTGAGCGCTTCGCCCACCTTCTTCCCGCGGATCTGGTCGGCGACCAAGCGGGCTTTCTGGGCGGAGATTCGAGCGCCCGACAACTTAGCGGCTACTTCCATTTCCTTACCCCTTAACGCTTGGCTTTCTTGTCTGCCACGTGCCCACGATATGTGCGGGTACCGGCAAACTCGCCTAGTTTGTGGCCGACCATGTCTTCGTTAACGAGAACTGGGACGTGCTGACGACCGTTGTGTACTGCGATGGTCAGACCGACCATTTGTGGCAGGATCATCGAACGACGCGACCAGGTCTTAACTGGTTTGCGATCGTTCTTTTCCGCCGCCACTTCGATCTTCTTCAGTAGGTGAAGATCAATAAAAGGACCTTTTTTCAGAGAACGTGGCACTGTCGTATCCCTCTATTTACTTGCGACGACGGACGATCATTTTGTCGGTACGCTTATTACCACGAGTCTTCGCGCCCTTAGTCGGGAAGCCCCATGGCGATACCGGATGACGACCACCAGAGGTACGACCTTCACCACCACCATGTGGGTGGTCAACCGGGTTCATGGCAACACCACGAACGGTTGGGCGAACGCCACGCCAGCGTTTGGCACCAGCTTTACCCAGCGAACGCAGGCTGTGCTCGGAGTTCGAGACCTCGCCCAGAGTCGCACGGCATTCAGCCAATACTTTACGCATCTCACCGGAACGCAGACGCAGGGTCACGTAGACACCTTCGCGAGCGATCAACTGAGCCGAAGCACCAGCAGAACGAGCGATTTGCGCGCCCTTGCCTGGCTTCAATTCGATGCCGTGTACGGTGCTACCAACTGGAATGTTACGCAGTTGCAGAGCGTTGCCCGGCTTGATCGGTGCCAGGGCACCTGCGATCAGCTGGTCGCCAGCGCTCACGCCTTTAGGCGCGATGATGTAGCGACGCTCGCCATCTGCGTACAGCAGCAGAGCGATGTGAGCAGTACGGTTTGGATCGTATTCGATACGCTCGACAGTGGCAGAGATGCCATCTTTGTCGTTACGACGGAAATCGACCAGACGATAATGCTGCTTATGGCCACCACCGATGTGACGAGTGGTAATACGACCATTGTTGTTACGACCACCAGTCTTCGATTTCTTCTCGAGCAGCGGTGCGTGAGGAGCGCCTTTATGCAGCTCCTGGTTGACCACCTTGACCACAAAACGGCGGCCAGGGGAAGTCGGTTTGCATTTAACGATTGCCATGATGCACCCCTTCCTTACTCAGCACTGCTGCTGAAATCGAGATCTTGGCCTGGCTGAAGGGAGATAACTGCCTTCTTCCAGTCATTACGCTTGCCCAGACCGCGAGCAGTGCGCTTGCTCTTACCCAGAACATTCAGGGTAGTAACACGCTCTACTTTCACGCTGAACAGGCTTTCGACGGCCTTCTTGATTTCCAGCTTGGTTGCATCAGTAGCAACCTTGAAAACGAACTGGCCTTTCTTGTCTGCCAGAACCGTAGCCTTCTCGGAAACGTGCGGGCCAAGCAGAACTTTAAATACGCGTTCCTGGTTCATCCCAGCAGCTCCTCGAATTTCTTCACGGCCGACACGGTAATCAATACCTTGTCGTATGCGATCAGACTAACTGGATCGGAACCTTGCACGTCACGTACATCAACATGTGGCAGGTTGCGAGCAGCCAGGTACAGGTTCTGATCTACAGCTTCGGACACGATCAGGACATCAGTCAGACCCATGCCATTGAGCTTGTTCAGCAGATCTTTGGTTTTCGGCGCTTCAACAGCGAAGTCCTGAACCACGACCAGACGATCAGTACGCACGAGTTCAGCAAGGATGGAGCGCAGAGCTGCGCGGTACATCTTCTTGTTGAGCTTCTGAGTGTGATCCTGCGGACGAGCTGCAAAAGTAGTACCGCCGCCGCGCCAGATAGGGCTACGGATAGTACCGGCACGAGCACGGCCAGTACCTTTCTGACGCCAAGGGCGCTTACCGCCACCACGAACGTCGGAACGGGTCTTTTGCTGCTTGCTACCTTGACGGCCGCCGGCCATGTAGGCCACGACTGCTTGGTGAACCAGCGTCTCGTTGAATTCGCCGCCAAATGTCAGTTCGGAAACTTCGATCGCTTGAGCGTCATTTACATTTAATTGCATGTCAGCTTCCCCTTAACCGCGAGCCTTGGCCGCTGGACGTACAACCAGGTTGCCGCCAGTAGCGCCAGGAACAGCACCCTTGACCAACAACAGATTGCGTTCAGCGTCGACGCGCACTACTTCGAGGGACTGCACGGTCACGCGCTCAGCGCCCATATGACCGGACATTTTTTTGCCCTTGAATACACGACCAGGAGTCTGGCACTGGCCAATAGAGCCCGGGACGCGGTGGGAAACGGAGTTGCCGTGAGTGTTGTCTTGACCACGGAAATTCCAACGCTTGATCGTACCCTGGAAGCCTTTACCTTTGGACTGACCGGTTACATCAACCAGTTGACCAGCAGCGAAGATTTCAGCGTTGATCAGATCGCCTGCTTGGTACTCGCCTTCTTCAAGGCGGAATTCCATTACGGTACGACCAGCTGCAACGTTTGCTTTAGCGAAGTGACCTGCTTGAGCAGCAGTCACACGCGAAGCACGACGCTCGCCGACAGTGACTTGCACTGCACGATAGCCATCGGTTTCTTCAGTTTTGAACTGGGTGACGCGATTCGGCTCGATCTCAATGACCGTGACCGGAATGGAGACACCTTCTTCGGTGAAAATACGGGTCATACCGCATTTACGACCGACTACACCAATAGTCATGTTGTAAACCTCATGAGTGTACGGGGCTTTCACCCGCTATGGCCGCCCATTTCAGAGCGTTACACGACTAAGACCGAGTCTTAGCCGAGGCTGATCTGCACTTCCACACCGGCCGCAAGATCAAGCTTCATAAGTGCATCAACGGTTTTATCCGTTGGCTGGACGATATCCAGAACGCGCTTATGAGTACGGATCTCGTACTGGTCACGCGCGTCTTTGTTGACGTGCGGGGAGACCAGAACGGTGAACCGCTCTTTACGGGTAGGCAGTGGAATTGGACCACGCACTTGAGCACCAGTACGTTTCGCGGTTTCCACGATTTCCTGGGTGGATTGGTCGATCAGGCGATGGTCGAAAGCCTTCAACCTGATACGGATTTGCTGATTTTGCATTGGATTTCAGACTCCGGCTGCTATTCCCAGCGAGCGCAATACGCCCGTTAAAAGGAGGCGCAATTCTATAGACGGCCCAGATAGGTGTCAACCCAATAAAAAAGGCCCCCGCTAAGCGGGGGCCTCTCTCAAAACATCAGCGCAATCTCAGAAGAGAGATTACTCGATGATTTTAGCTACAACGCCAGCACCAACGGTACGGCCGCCTTCGCGGATTGCGAAACGCAGACCGTCTTCCATTGCGATGGTTTTGATCAGGGTGACAACCATTTTGATGTTGTCGCCCGGCATTACCATTTCAACGCCTTCTGGCAGCTCGCAGTTACCAGTCACGTCAGTAGTACGGAAGTAGAACTGTGGACGGTAGCCTTTGAAGAACGGAGTGTGACGACCGCCTTCTTCCTTGCTCAGAACGTAAACTTCTGCTTCGAACTTGGTGTGCGGCTTAACCGAACCTGGCTTGACCAGAACCTGGCCACGCTCAACGTCGTCACGCTTGGTACCACGCAGGAGAACGCCGCAGTTCTCGCCAGCACGACCTTCGTCGAGCAGCTTACGGAACATCTCAACACCGGTGCAGGTGGTGACGGTAGTGTCACGCAGACCAACGATTTCCAGTGGATCTTGAACCTTGACGATACCGCGCTCGATACGACCAGTTACAACAGTACCGCGACCGGAGATCGAGAATACGTCTTCGATTGGCATCAGGAACGGCTTGTCGATAACACGGACAGGATCTGGGATGTAGCTATCCAGAGTCTCAACCAGTTTCCGTACGGAAGTGGTGCCCATTTCGTTGTCGTCTTTGCCTTCCAGCGCCATACGAGCAGAACCGATGATGATCGGAGTGTCGTCGCCTGGGAAGTCGTAAGTGCTCAGCAGATCGCGCACTTCCATCTCAACCAGTTCCAGCAGCTCAGCGTCGTCTACCAAGTCAGCCTTGTTCAGGTAAACCACGATGTACGGAACGCCTACCTGACGAGACAACAGGATGTGCTCACGGGTTTGTGGCATCGGACCATCAGCGGCCGAGCAAACCAGGATCGCGCCGTCCATTTGGGCAGCACCGGTGATCATGTTCTTCACATAGTCGGCGTGACCTGGGCAGTCAACGTGAGCGTAGTGACGGATCAGCGAGTTGTATTCAACGTGAGCAGTGTTGATCGTGATACCACGAGCTTTTTCTTCTGGCGCACTGTCGATTTTGTCGAAATCAACAACAGCCGAACCGAAAATCTCGGAGCAAACACGAGTCAGAGCAGCAGTCAGCGTAGTTTTACCGTGGTCAACGTGACCGATAGTGCCAACGTTGACGTGCGGTAGGGAACGATCAAATTTTTCTTTAGCCACGACAATTAACTCCTTGCCTAAAGGACTGAATCAGCCTTGTTTTTTGGTAACGGTTTCGACGATGTGCGACGGAGCCGTATTGTATTTTTTGAATTCCATAGAGTAGCTTGCGCGACCCTGAGACATCGAACGAACGTCGGTCGCGTAACCGAACATCTCGCCCAACGGAACTTCAGCACGGATAACCTTACCGGAAACCGTATCTTCCATACCCAGGATCATGCCGCGACGACGGTTAAGGTCGCCCATTACGTCACCCATATAGTCTTCAGGCGTAACAACTTCCACCGCCATGATCGGCTCAAGCAGCTCACCACCACCCTTCTGGGCCAGCTGTTTGGTCGCCATGGAAGCAGCTACCTTAAACGCCATCTCGTTCGAGTCGACGTCATGGTAAGAACCATCAAAAACGGTCGCCTTCAGGCCGATCAGCGGATAGCCGGCAACAACACCGTTCTTCATCTGCTCTTCGATACCCTTCTGGATAGCCGGGATGTATTCCTTAGGAACCACACCACCCACTACTTCGTTCACGAATTGCAGACCTTCCTGACCTTCGTCAGCAGGAGCAAAACGGATCCAGCAATGGCCAAACTGACCACGACCGCCGGACTGACGAACGAACTTGCCTTCGATTTCACAGTTCTTCGTGATGCGCTCACGATAGGAAACCTGAGGCTTACCGATGTTGGCTTCAACGTTGAACTCACGGCGCATCCGGTCAACCAGGATGTCCAGGTGCAACTCGCCCATGCCAGAGATGATCGTCTGACCAGTCTCTTCATCAGTTTTCACACGGAAAGATGGATCTTCCTGAGCAAGCTTGCCCAGTGCGATGCCCATTTTTTCCTGGTCATCCTTGGTCTTAGGCTCAACGGCAACCGAAATAACCGGCTCCGGGAAGTCCATGCGAACCAGGATGATTGGCTTGTCAGCGTTGCACAAAGTCTCGCCAGTAGTGACGTCCTTCATACCGATCAAGGCCGCGATGTCGCCAGCGCGCACTTCCTTGATTTCTTCACGGGCGTTTGCGTGCATTTGCACCATACGACCCACGCGCTCTTTCTTGCCTTTGACCGAGTTGATTACGCCGTCGCCGGAGTTCAACACGCCCGAGTAAACACGGACGAAGGTCAAGGTACCCACGAATGGGTCGGTAGCGATCTTGAACGCCAGAGCCGAGAAAGGCTCGCTATCGTCTGCATGACGCTCCATTTCCTTTTCCTCATCATCCGGGTCAGTACCCTTGATGGCAGGAATGTCGGTAGGAGCCGGCAGGTAGTCGATAACGGCGTCGAGAACCAGGGGAACACCCTTGTTCTTGAAGGAGGAACCGCAAACAGCCAGAACGATCTCACCCGCAATAGTACGCTGACGCAGAGCGGCCTTGATTTCCTCGTTGGTGAGCTCTTCACCTTCGAGGTACTTGTTCATGAGCTCTTCGTTGGCTTCGGCTGCAGCCTCGACCATGTTGTTGCGCCACTCGTCAGCCAGCTCCTGCAACTCAGCAGGAATAGCTTCGCGACGAGGAGTCATGCCCTTGTCGGCATCATTCCAATAAACAGCTTCCATGGTGACCAGATCGATCTGACCCTGGAAGTTATCTTCGGAACCGATAGCCAACTGAATTGGCACCGGAGTGTGACCCAGACGCTGCTTGATCTGACCGATCACGCGCAGGAAGTTCGCACCCGCACGGTCCATCTTGTTGACGTAAACAAGACGTGGAACGCCGTATTTGTTGGCTTGGCGCCATACGGTTTCCGACTGAGGCTCAACACCCGAAGTACCGCAGAACACGACGACAGCGCCGTCGAGCACGCGCAGGGAACGTTCAACTTCAATGGTGAAGTCTACGTGACCCGGGGTATCAATAACGTTAAAGCGATGTTCGTCTTTGTACTGCTTAGCAGAACCCTTCCAGAAGGCGGTAATGGCAGCAGAAGTAATGGTAATACCACGCTCCTGCTCCTGAACCATCCAGTCGGTGGTCGCGGCGCCGTCATGCACCTCGCCCATCTTGTGACTTTTGCCAGTGTAAAAAAGGACGCGCTCGGTGGTGGTGGTTTTACCAGCATCCACGTGAGCAACGATACCGATGTTACGGTAGCGGTTAATCGGTGTAGTACGAGCCATAAAGCCCTCGCAAAATGAGTAGCGCTGAAATTAGAAGCGGTAGTGCGAGAAAGCTTTGTTAGCTTCAGCCATACGGTGCACGTCTTCACGCTTCTTAACTGCAGCACCTTTACCTTCAGCAGCGTCCAACAGTTCGCCAGCCAAACGCAGAGCCATAGACTTCTCGCCGCGCTTACGGGCGAAGTCTACCAACCAGCGCATTGCCAGAGCGTTACGACGGGACGGGCGAACTTCGACCGGAACCTGGTAAGTAGCACCGCCTACACGGCGCGACTTCACTTCGACCAGCGGAGCGATGGCGTCGAGAGCTTTCTCGAAGATTTCCAGGGGGTCGCTGTTCTTGCGTTCTTTAACCTTTTCCAGCGCGCCATAAACGATACGCTCGGCAACGGCTTTCTTGCCGCTTTCCATTACGTGGTTCATGAACTTGGCCAGGATTTGGCTTCCGTATTTTGGATCGTCAAGCACTTCGCGCTTGGCTGCTACGCGTCTTCTTGGCATGGATAAGCCCTCAAACGGTCTTCAGGTTCGCTCGGAATCGGTGCCCTTTCGGGACGCCTCCGACCTTACTCTTATCGACTCAGAAAATAAGATGATTCAGTTTTTACAAAAAGCCGCTACTACTTAGGCTTCTTGGTACCGTACTTCGAACGACCCTGGTTACGACCTTTAACGCCGGAAGTATCCAGAGAGCCGCGTACGGTGTGGTAACGAACACCTGGCAAGTCTTTTACACGACCGCCGCGGATCAGTACCACGCTGTGCTCTTGCAGGTTGTGACCTTCACCACCGATGTACGAGGAAACCTCGAAACCGTTGGTCAGGCGCACACGGCATACTTTACGCAGTGCCGAGTTAGGTTTTTTCGGCGTGGTGGTATACACACGGGTGCATACGCCACGACGTTGCGGGCAGTTCTGCAGCGCAGGCACGTCGGATTTCTCGACGATACGCTTACGCGGCTGACGTACCAGCTGGTTGATAGTTGCCATCTACTAGCTCCACTGTTGTCTTGCGACGCTATTGTCTTGCAAGAAAAGCAAAATGGCAGGAACGAGTTCCCGCCAAATTTAGGGGTACAAGAGTCTAAAGAGGATCTTGCCCCCAGTCAAGGCAAGGCCCCGACCTCTCCACCCTTCGTGCCGGGACATGAATGTCTCGATCCGACGAACGGAGTTGCCAGGGCCCGGCCTTATTTATCGCAGAACTCAGTTACCGCTAGAGTTCAGCGCTTCGGTCAGTGCAGCTTCCACTTCACTGGCGCTCACGCGCAGCGGCTTGTCAGCATCACGGCGGCGCTTGCGCTCGCTGTGATAGGCCAGGCCGGTACCGGCCGGGATCAAACGACCCACAACCACGTTTTCTTTCAGGCCGCGCAGGTAGTCACGCTTGCCAGTTACCGCCGCTTCGGTCAGTACGCGAGTGGTTTCCTGGAAGGAAGCCGCCGAGATGAACGATTCGGTGGACAACGACGCCTTGGTGATACCCAGCAGTACGCGAGTGAACTTGGAGACAAATTTGTCTTCTGCGCTCAAACGCTCGTTCTCTACCAGTACATGAGTCAGTTCCATCTGGTCGCCCTTGATGAAACTGGAATCGCCGGATTCAGCGATCTCAACTTTACGCAGCATCTGACGCAGGATGGTCTCGATGTGCTTGTCGTTGATCTTCACGCCTTGCAGGCGATAAACGTCCTGGATCTCGTTGACGATGTACTTGGCCAATGCACTCACACCCAGCAGACGCAGGATGTCGTGCGGGTCGCTCGGACCGTCGGAGATAACTTCGCCGCGGTTCACTTGTTCGCCTTCGAAGACGTTCAGGTGACGCCACTTCGGAATCAGCTCCTCGTACGGGTCGGTACCATCGTTCGGGGTAATGACCAGACGGCGCTTGCCCTTAGTCTCTTTACCGAACGCGATGGTGCCGCTGACTTCAGCCAGAATCGAGGCTTCTTTCGGACGACGGGCTTCAAACAGGTCGGCAACACGCGGCAGACCACCGGTGATGTCACGGGTCTTCGAGGTCTCTTGCGGGATACGAGCGATTACATCACCGATCGCGATCCGCGCACCGTCCGCCACACCGACGAGGGCGTTGGCTGGCAGGAAGTACTGAGCGATTACGTCAGTGCCTGGCAGCAACAGATCCTTGCCGTTGTCGTCGACCATCTTCACGGCTGGACGGATGTCCTTGCCAGCAGCTGGACGATCTTTCGCGTCAAGTACTTCAATGTTGGTCATACCGGTCAATTCGTCAGTCTGACGCTTGATCGTGATGCCTTCTTCCATGCCCACGTAGGTCACGGTACCTTTCATTTCGGTAACGATTGGGTGAGTGTGCGGATCCCACTTGGCCACGATTGCGCCAGCGTCGACCTTGTCACCTTCTTTAACCGAAATCACGGCGCCGTATGGCAGCTTGTAGCGCTCACGCTCACGACCGAAGTCATCAGCGATGGCCAGCTCACCGGAACGGGATACAGCCACCAGGTGACCATCCACTCGCTCAACGTGCTTGAGGTTATGCAGACGGACGGTACCGCCATTCTTCACCTGAACGCTGTCGGCTGCGGAGGTCCGGCTTGCCGCACCACCGATGTGGAACGTACGCATGGTCAGCTGGGTACCCGGCTCACCGATGGACTGGGCAGCGATTACGCCGACCGCTTCACCGATGTTCACCTGGTGACCACGGGCCAGATCACGGCCGTAGCACTTGGCGCAAATGCCGTAGCGGGTTTCGCAGCTGATCGGCGAGCGAACGATCACTTCGTCGATGCTGTTGAGTTCGATGAACTCGACCCACTTCTCGTCCACCAGGGTGCCGGCAGGAACGATAACGTCCTCGGTACCTGGCTTGAATACGTCGCGGGCGATGACTCGACCCAGTACGCGCTCACCCAAAGGCTCAACTACATCACCGCCTTCAATGTGCGGAGTCATCAGCAGGCCGTGCTCGGTGCCGCAGTCGATCTCGGTCACGACCAAGTCTTGTGCAACGTCTACCAGACGACGAGTCAGGTAACCGGAGTTAGCGGTTTTCAACGCGGTATCCGCCAGACCTTTACGAGCACCGTGAGTGGAGATGAAGTACTGGAGTACGCTCAAACCTTCACGGAAGTTCGCGGTAATCGGCGTTTCGATGATGGAGCCGTCCGGCTTGGCCATCAGGCCACGCATACCGGCGAGCTGACGGATCTGCGCAGCAGAACCCCGCGCACCCGAGTCGGCCATCATGTACATCGAGTTGAACGATTCTTGATCGACTTCAACGCCATGGCGGTCGATGACTTTCTCTTTCGAGAGGTTGGCCATCATTGCCTTGGAGACTTCGTCGTTGGCCTTGGACCAAAGGTCGATCACCTTGTTGTACTTCTCGCCCTGGGTTACCAGGCCAGAGGCATACTGGCTCTCGATCTCTTTCACTTCATCAGTGGCAGCACTGATGATGCGGGCTTTTTCATCCGGGATAACGAAGTCGTTAACACCGATGGAAACGCCGGAAATGGTCGAATAAGCAAAACCGGTGTACATCAACTGGTCAGCGAAAATCACGGTCTCTTTCAAACCAACCACGCGGTAGCACTGGTTAATCAGCTTGGAGATCGCCTTTTTCTTCATCGGCAGGTTGACGACGTCGTACGACAGACCTTTTGGCACAACTTGATACAACAGTGCACGGCCGACAGTCGTGTCGACAATACGAACGTTGCTCACGCTGCCGCCATCACGGTCGTTGACGGTTTCGTGGATCCGCACTTTGACCTTGGCATGCAGTGCGGCTTCGCCGGCACGGAATACACGGTCAACTTCTTGCAGGTCAGCGAACACACGACCTTCGCCCTTGGCGTTGATCGCTTCACGGGTCATGTAGTACAGACCCAATACAACGTCCTGCGACGGAACGATGATTGGCTCACCGTTGGCTGGCGACAGAATGTTGTTGGTCGACATCATCAACGCACGCGCTTCCAACTGGGCTTCCAGTGTCAGCGGTACGTGCACGGCCATTTGGTCGCCGTCGAAGTCGGCGTTGTACGCAGCACAGACCAGAGGGTGCAGCTGGATAGCCTTACCTTCGATCAGTACCGGTTCAAACGCCTGGATACCCAGACGGTGAAGGGTCGGTGCACGGTTGAGGAGAACCGGGTGTTCGCGGATCACTTCAGCGAGAACGTCCCAAACCTCTGGCAGCTCGCGCTCGACCATTTTCTTGGCCGCTTTGATGGTGGTCGCGAGGCCACGCATTTCAAGCTTGCCGAAAATGAACGGCTTGAACAGTTCCAGAGCCATCTTCTTCGGCAGACCGCACTGGTGCAGACGCAAGGTCGGGCCCACGGTAATTACCGAACGACCGGAGTAGTCAACACGCTTACCGAGCAAGTTCTGACGGAAACGACCCTGCTTACCCTTAATCATGTCAGCCAGGGATTTCAGAGGACGCTTGTTCGAACCGGTGATCGCACGGCCACGACGGCCGTTGTCGAGCAAGGCGTCAACCGCTTCCTGCAACATACGCTTTTCGTTGCGCACGATGATGTCCGGAGCGGACAGGTCGAGCAGACGCTTCAAGCGGTTGTTACGGTTGATAACGCGGCGGTACAGGTCGTTGAGGTCGGAAGTCGCGAAGCGGCCGCCATCCAACGGTACCAGCGGACGCAGGTCTGGCGGCAGAACCGGCAGAACGGTCAGCACCATCCACTCTGGCAGGTTGCCGGAACCCTGAAAGGCTTCCATCAACTTCAGACGCTTGGACAGTTTCTTGATTTTGGTTTCGGAGTTGGTTTGCGGAATTTCTTCACGCAGACGACCAATCTCGTGTTCCAGGTCGATAGCGTGCAGCAGTTCGCGCACAGCCTCGGCACCCATGCGGGCATCGAAATCGTCGCCAAACTCTTCCAGCGCTTCGAAGTACTGCTCATCGTTGAGCAGCTGACCTTTTTCAAGGGTGGTCATGCCTGGATCGATAACGACGTAGCTCTCGAAGTAGAGAACGCGTTCGATATCACGCAGGGTCATGTCCATCAGCAAGCCGATACGCGACGGCAGTGACTTCAGGAACCAGATGTGGGCAACCGGCGAAGCCAGTTCGATGTGCGCCATGCGCTCACGGCGAACTTTTGCCAGCGCAACTTCAACGCCGCACTTCTCGCAGATCACACCACGGTGCTTCAAGCGCTTGTACTTACCGCACAGGCACTCGTAATCCTTTACCGGGCCAAAGATCTTGGCGCAGAACAGGCCGTCACGCTCAGGTTTGAACGTACGGTAGTTGATGGTTTCCGGCTTTTTAACTTCACCGAACGACCACGAACGGATCATCTCAGGCGATGCCAACCCAATACGGATGGCGTCGAACTCTTCGACTTGACCCTGGTTTTTCAGCAAATTCAGTAGGTCTTTCAAGGCCTTTCCTCCTGGCGGAGCAGAGAGCGGGCATCACTGCCACGCTCTCGATTCGCGTCACGTGTTATTCGGTTTCCAGATCGATATCGATGCCGAGGGAACGAATTTCTTTGATCAACACGTTGAAGGACTCGGGCATGCCCGGCTCCATACGGTGATCGCCGTCCACGATGTTTTTGTACATCTTGGTCCGGCCGTTCACATCGTCCGACTTCACTGTGAGCATTTCTTGCAGAGTGTATGCAGCACCGTATGCTTCCAGTGCCCAGACCTCCATCTCCCCGAAACGCTGACCACCGAACTGCGCCTTACCACCCAGCGGCTGCTGGGTAACCAGGCTGTACGAACCGGTAGAACGAGCGTGCATCTTGTCGTCTACCAAGTGGTTCAGCTTCAGCATGTACATGTAGCCAACGGTAACCGGGCGCTCGAACTTGTTGCCGGTACGGCCATCAGTCAGCTGCATCTGGCCGCTTTCCGGCAGGTCAGCCAGTTTCAGCATGGCCTTGATTTCGCTTTCCTTGGCACCGTCGAACACCGGAGTGGCCATCGGTACACCGCCGCGCAGGTTCTTCGCCAGGTCCAGGATTTCCTGGTCGGAGAAGGTGTCCAGCTCTTCGTTGCGGCCGCCGATCTCGTTGTAGATCTCGTGCAGGAACTTGCGCAGGTCAGCGACTTTGCGCTGCTCTTCGATCATGCGGTTGATCTTCTCGCCCAGACCTTTGGCCGCGAGGCCCAGGTGGGTTTCAAGGATCTGACCGACGTTCATACGCGAAGGTACGCCCAACGGGTTGAGAACGACGTCTACCGGCGTGCCATTGGCATCGTGCGGCATGTCTTCAACCGGCATGATGACGGACACCACACCTTTGTTACCGTGACGACCGGCCATCTTGTCGCCCGGCTGGATGCGGCGGCGGATTGCCAGGTAGACCTTGACGATTTTCAGCACGCCTGGAGCCAGGTCATCGCCCTGCTGCAGTTTGCGCTTCTTGTCTTCGAACTTGTCGTCCAGCAGACGGCGGCGATCAACGATATAGGCCTGAGCCTTCTCGAGCTGCTCGTTCAGAGCATCCTCAGCCATGCGCAGTTTGAACCACTGGCCATGCTCAAGACCGTCGAGCACTTCGTCGGTGATCTCCTGACCTTTCTTCAGGCCCGCGCCGCCTTCGGCTTTGTGGCCGACCAGAGCGGAGCGCAGACGCTCGAAGGTCGCACCTTCAACGATACGGAACTCTTCGTTGAGGTCCTTGCGGATCTCGTCGAGCTGAGTCTTCTCGATGGACAGGGCACGAGCATCACGCTCAACGCCGTCACGGGTGAAGACCTGCACGTCGATGACAGTACCCTTGGTGCCGGTTGGCACACGCAGGGAAGTGTCTTTAACGTCGCTGGCTTTCTCACCGAAGATGGCACGCAGCAGTTTTTCTTCTGGAGTCAGTTGGGTCTCGCCTTTCGGAGTGACCTTACCGACCAGAATGTCGCCTGCGCCGACTTCAGCACCTACATAAACGATACCGGCTTCGTCCAGCTTGTTCAGTGCGGCTTCACCCACGTTCGGGATGTCCGCAGTGATTTCCTCAGGCCCAAGCTTGGTGTCACGTGCCACGCAGGTCAGTTCCTGGATGTGGATCGTGGTGAAGCGATCTTCTTGAACCACACGCTCGGACAAGCAGATGGAGTCTTCGAAGTTGAAGCCGTTCCATGCCATGAACGCGATGCGCATGTTCTGGCCAAGCGCCAGTTCACCCATATCGGTGGACGGGCCGTCGGCCATGATGTCGCTACGCTGAACGCGATCACCCTTGCTCACCAGCGGACGCTGGTTGATGCAGGTGTTCTGGTTCGAGCGGGTGTACTTGGTCAGGTTGTAGATGTCGACACCGGCTTCGCCAGTTTCAACTTCGTCATCGGCAACACGAACCACGATACGGCTGGCATCAACAGAGTCGATCACGCCACCACGACGAGCCACGACGCAAACGCCGGAGTCACGAGCTACGTTACGCTCCATGCCGGTACCTACCAGCGGCTTGTCAGCGCGCAGGGTCGGTACAGCTTGACGCTGCATGTTGGAACCCATCAACGCACGGTTGGCGTCATCGTGTTCCAGAAACGGGATCAGCGACGCAGCAACCGAAACTACCTGCTTGGGCGATACGTCCATCAGGGTGACGTCTTCCGGCGCCTTGACGGTGAACTCGTTCAAGTGACGAACAGCCACCAGCTCATCGATCAGGACTTTCTTGTCGTTCATCGTGGCCGAGGCCTGAGCGATCACGTGATCGGCTTCTTCGATGGCGGACAGGAACACGATCTCGTCGGTCACCAGAGCGTCTTTCACCACACGGTACGGGCTCTCGAGGAAGCCGTACTGGTTGGTGCGCGCGTAGGCCGCCAGGGAGTTAATCAGACCGATGTTCGGGCCTTCCGGCGTTTCGATCGGGCAAACTCGACCGTAGTGCGTCGGGTGTACGTCACGCACTTCAAAGCCAGCACGCTCACGGGTCAGACCGCCCGGGCCCAGTGCGGAGACACGGCGCTTGTGGGTAATCTCGGAGAGCGGGTTGTTCTGGTCCATGAACTGCGAAAGCTGGCTGGAGCCGAAGAACTCTTTCACTGCCGCAGCCACAGGCTTGGCATTGATAAGGTCCTGAGGCATCAGGCCTTCGCTTTCCGCCATCGACAGACGCTCTTTGACCGCACGCTCTACGCGCACCAGGCCAACACGGAACTGGTTCTCAGCCATTTCGCCTACGCAGCGAACACGGCGGTTACCCAGGTGGTCGATGTCGTCGACGATGCCTTTACCGTTGCGGATGTCGACCAGGGTCTTCAGCACAGCAACGATGTCTTCCTTGCACAACACGCCCGAACCTTCGATCTCGGTACGACCGATACGACGGTTGAACTTCATCCGGCCGACCGCAGACAGGTCATAACGCTCAGGGCTGAAGAACAGGTTGTTGAACAGAGTTTCGGCAGCGTCTTTGGTTGGCGGCTCGCCTGGACGCATCATGCGATAGATCTCGACCAGCGCTTCCAATTGGTTGCTGGTGGAGTCGATCTTCAGCGTGTCGGAAACGAACGGACCGCAGTCGATGTCGTTGGTGTACAGCGTCTCGATGCGGACAACCTGAGACTTGGCGATTTTGGCCAGAATCTCGGTGTTCAGCTCGGTGTTGCACTCGGCCAGGATTTCACCGGTGGCCGGATGCACGATGACCTTGGCAGTAGTGCGACCCAGGACATAGTCCAGAGGCACTTGCAGCTCCTTGATCCCGGCTTTTTCCAGCTGGTTGATGTGGCGAGCGGTAATTCGGCGACCCTGCTCGACAATAACCTTGCCCTTGTCATCGAGAATGTCGAGGACAGCAATTTCACCACGCAGGCGCTGAGGCACCAGCTCCAGGCTGAGGTTCTCACCTTGCACATGGAATACGTTGGTGGTGTAGAACGCATCGAGCACTTGCTCGGTGGTGTAACCCAGGGCACGCAACAGTACCGACGCAGGCAGTTTGCGACGACGGTCGATACGCACAAACACGCAGTCTTTCGGGTCGAACTCGAAGTCCAACCACGAACCGCGGTAAGGGATGATGCGCGCGGAGTACAGCAGTTTACCGGAGCTGTGCGTCTTGCCACGGTCGTGGTCGAAGAACACGCCAGGGGAACGGTGCAACTGGGAAACGATTACACGTTCGGTACCGTTGATTACGAAGGTACCGTTCTCAGTCATCAGGGGGATTTCACCCATGTAGACTTCTTGCTCTTTGATGTCCTTGATCGCTTTGTTCGACGACTCTTTGTCGAAAATGATCAGGCGCACTTTTACCCGCAAAGGTACGGCGTAAGTTACACCGCGCAATACGCATTCTTTGACATCAAATGCCGGTTCGCCCAGGCGATAACCGACGTACTCCAGCGCAGCATTGCCGGAGTAGCTGATGATCGGGAAAACGGATTTGAAGGCCGCATGCAGGCCCACGTCGCGGAACTGATCTTTGGTCGCTCCCGCCTGCAAGAATTCACGATACGAATCCAGCTGGATAGCCAGAAGGTACGGGACATCCATGACGTCCGGCAACTTGCTAAAGTCCTTGCGGATACGTTTTTTCTCAGTATATGAGTAAGCCATCAGCGTTCCCCAGCTTGGTCACCTGCTTGTTTGGCCCCTCCCGACGGGAGCAGCCAGAAAATCGTGCAAACCCCATGGTCTGCGCCACCGCATCGGGTGGTTACCGCACGTTAATGGCGACGACCGAGTCGATTGCCAATAACGGAAAAAGGCCGGTGGCAAGAGCCACCAGCCATCAGCCTTTCGCTTAACGCTTGGGCTGGAGACGCAAAGTCGATGCTTACTTCAGCTCGACTTTAGCGCCTGCTTCTTCCAGAGTTGCTTTGGCTTTGTCAGCTGCGTCTTTCGATACAGCTTCCAGAACCTGGGCAGGAGCGCCGTCAACTACAGCCTTGGCTTCTTTCAGGCCCAGACCGGTCAGTTCACGTACTGCCTTAATTACGTTTACTTTCTTCTCGCCAGCTTCCAGCAGCATGACGTTGAATTCGGTTTGCTCTTCAGCAGCAACAGCAGCAACAGCTGGGCCAGCAGAAGCAGCGGCAGCGGAAACGCCGAATTTTTCTTCGAAAGCTTTGATCAGCTCAACAACCTGCAGAACCGACATTTCAGCTACGGCGTTGAGGATATCGTCTTGGGAGATAGACATTGCTGTATTTCCTGAATTGGGGGACGGCCTACGCGGCCATCGAAATAAACAAAAATACGCGAGAGAAAATGCTCAGCCTTAGGCTGCTGCAGCTTCTTTTTGTTCGCGAACTGCAGCCAGAGTACGAGCCAGCTTGCTGGTAGCGCCTTGAATCACGCTCATCAGCTGCGAAATAGCTTCGTCACGGGTCGGCAGTGTTGCCAGTACGTCGATTTGGTTAGCTGCGAGGAACTTGCCCTCGAACGCAGCTGCCTTGATCTCGAACTTATCCTGACCCTTGGCGAATTCCTTGAACAAACGGGCAGCAGCGCCTGGATGATCCTTGGAAAACGCAATCAGGGTCGGGCCGGTGAACACGTCATTGAGAACACTGTATTCAGTGTCCGCAACAGCGCGCTTGAGCAGGGTGTTACGTACAACACGTACGTAAACGCCAGCTTCACGAGCCTCTTTACGGAGTCCGGTCATAGCGCCTACTGTCACACCACGGGCATCAGCCACGACAGCGGACAGAGCAGCTTTGGCAGCCTCGTTGACTTCAGCGACGATGGCCTTCTTGTCTTCGAGATTAATTGCCACGGGTTTAACTCCTGCTTGTTACCGTTTCATCCAACCGGAGCCGGATGTCGTTTTGGTGTCTGATTCGGTAAGGAACCGGGAGCACCATCTGCGTAGGCTTGAGGTTTAAGACTTGCGTCGCCTACGGTCTTGGATAGCCCCCGCCAGGCAGGGACCCCAATCTTTCAATTGGCACGATGACTCATGCCAACCTGTGTCTTATACGTCCAGCGAGCCTTGGTCGATGACCAGACCTGGGCCCATAGTGGTGCTCAGGGTAACGCGCTTGACGTAGATGCCTTTCGAGGAAGCTGGCTTGATACGCTTCAGATCAGCGATCAGGGCTTCAACGTTTTCCTTCAGCTTGACGGCGTCGAAACCAACCTTGCCAACGGAAGTGTGAATGATGCCGTTTTTGTCGGTGCGATAACGAACCTGACCAGCCTTGGCGTTTTTAACCGCGGTAGCTACGTCTGGCGTTACGGTGCCAACTTTAGGGTTGGGCATCAGGCCGCGCGGGCCGAGGATTTGACCCAACTGACCTACAACACGCATTGCATCCGGGGAAGCAATAACGACGTCATAGTTCAGGTCGCCGCCTTTCATTTCGGCAGCCAGATCATCCATGCCAACGCGATCGGCGCCAGCGGCCAGAGCAGCTTCAGCCGCCGGGCCTTGGGTGAAGACAGCAACGCGTACAGTCTTGCCAGTACCGTGTGGCAGCACAGTTGCGCTACGAACGACCTGGTCGGATTTACGCGGGTCAACACCCAGATTTACAGCAACGTCTACGGACTCGCTGAACTTGACAGTCGACAGCTCAGTCAGCAGAGCGGCGGCGTCTACAAAGTTGTAGGCCTTGCCTGCTTCGATTTTGCCGGCGATAGCCTTTTGGCGCTTGGTCAGCTTAGCCATTACACACCCTCCACGTTAAGGCCCATGCTACGAGCAGAACCGGCGATGGTACGCACGGCTGCATCCATATCAGCTGCAGTCAGATCCGCGTTTTTGGTTTTCGCGATTTCTTCCAGCTGAGCACGGGTAACGGTGCCAACCTTAACGGTGTTAGGACGAGCGGAACCGCTAGTCAGACCAGCAGCCTTCTTCAGCAGAACCGAAGCAGGGGTCGACTTGGTTTCGAACGTGAAGCTACGGTCGCTATAGACAGTAATAATCACTGGAGTCGGCAGGCCTGGCTCAATACCCTGAGTACGGGCGTTGAAAGCTTTGCAGAACTCCATGATGTTCACACCGTGTTGACCCAGAGCTGGACCGACGGGCGGGCTTGGGTTGGCCTGAGCGGCCTTAACTTGCAGCTTGATGTAAGCGGTAATCTTCTTGGCCATGAGGCACTCCAATTACGGGTTCAAACGCCTCGAAAGGCTCCCCGGCTACTTGCGCGTTTATCCCAGTGACGACAAAACCCCACAGCCTAAGGCTGCGGGGTTGGGATGTTTGTTCTGCTAGACCTTTTCGACCTGGCTGAACTCTAGCTCTACCGGGGTAGAGCGACCGAAAATGAGCACCGCGACCTGAATCCGGCTCTTTTCGTAGTTAACTTCTTCGACTGTACCGTTGAAATCAGCGAACGGACCGTCGGTGACACGCACAACTTCACCCGGCTCGAACAGTGTTTTCGGCTTCGGCTTGTCACTACCATCGGCAACGCGACGCAGAATCGCTTCTGCTTCTTTGTCGGTAATCGGAGCCGGCTTGTCAGCCGTACCGCCGATAAAGCCCATGACGCGAGGAGTATCCTTGACCAAGTGCCAAGTACCCTCATTCATATCCATTTGAACTAGCACATAACCAGGAAAGAACTTGCGCTCACTTTTGCGTTTCTGGCCATTACGCATTTCAACCACTTCTTCAGTGGGAACCAGAATTTCGCCGAAGCCATCTTCCATGCCTGCCAGCTTTACACGCTCTACCAGCGAGCGCATCACGTGCTTCTCGTAACCCGAGTAAGCATGCACAACGTACCAACGCTTAGCCACGGGACACCCTTAGCCAACAATCAAAGAAACAAGCCAGCCTAGCAGGGAATCTAAACCCCACAACAGCAACGCCATAACCAGAACAACAGCCACAACGATTAACGTGGTCTGCGTGGTTTCTTGGCGAGTTGGCCAAACGACTTTACGAATCTCGGTACGAGCTTCCTTTACCAGCACAAAGAATGACTTGCCCTTGGCAGTCTGCAGACCTACAAAGGCAGCTACAGCAGCAATAGCAAGCAAGGCGAGTACGCGGTACAGGATCGGCGAGGCGGAATAGTATTGATTACCAACAACGCCAACAACCACCAAAGCGACTACTACAAGCCACTTGAGCAGATCGAAGCGAGAGCCTTGAGCTTCAGCTTTAGGAGTCATCTATGAAGATCCTGTGAAAAGAAAGCCAGACACACCGAGTGAATCTGGCAGGTCAGGAGGGAATCGAACCCCCAACCTACGGTTTTGGAGACCGTCGCTCTGCCAATTGAGCTACTGACCTAAAACAAAATCAGGCCGACCATTATGCAGACCTGAAAAAGACATTACAACCACTTGACTGCTGAACTGCGACCCAACATCACCTGCAAGCCGACCAATCCAACCCTTAAAACAAAGGCAGATATTTTCATATCTGCCTTGTCATATGGAGCTCTTGAGCGGATTTGAACCGCTGACCTCACCCTTACCAAGGGTGTGCTCTACCAACTGAGCTACAAGAGCAAAACACGCCGCACAACCTGCAAACTTGGAGCGGGTAGCGGGAATCGAACCCGCATCATCAGCTTGGAAGGCTGAGGTTCTACCACTAAACTATACCCGCTGAGCTTGCAGCTCACGCTAAAAATGGTGGAGGGGGAAGGATTCGAACCTTCGAAGTCGTAGACGTCAGATTTACAGTCTGATCCCTTTGGCCGCTCGGGAACCCCTCCTAAGCGAGCCGGCATTTTACATTACGCCGACCTTCTGTCAAGCATTTTCTCATTAAAAACCTGAGGTTAGCTGCGTTGACCTTCGCTCTACACTATCAACCCGTTAAGGTCATCACTGCTGAGCGGGCGCCATTCTATGCAACCTATTCCTGAGTTGCAACCCCCTCACAGGGCATTATTTTATGTTTTAACTCATTGAATTCCTTGGCAAGGTTCTGCAACAACGGATCGTCCAACAGGTTACGACTTTCAGGCTCAATACGAAGCCAAACACCCATCACGCCACCCAAACCAGCAGACTCACGTCGACTCCGAATCTGGAGTCCCGCCAGGCGCCGCTCCAAAGACTGAACCTCCTGCGAGCTGGCAAAGCCACCAACAAAGAGGCAAGTACTTTTGGCTTGCGGCGCCGCGCCACCTGCCCCCCACGACATACCCGTAATCGCCGACTCACTGACCAGCCGAATATCTTGCTGGGACCCGCGGTACAGCGTTAGCGGCATAACGTCTTTCGCCCTTAACGGCGCCTCCTGCTGATGCCAGAAGTAATAGAAGACATTGAGAACCACCAGCAACAAAAACAACCAACGCATAAACACCTCAAGACAATGGGCACGCCATCGCCAAGCCGACAAATACCAGGTCAGGGACAACCTTCGCCTTCGGCACTATGCTCGAGACCAGCGCCGCATCCCCACCTGTGAGGAATACTTCAAAATCGTCCCCCCAATAGCTGCGGGCCAACTCAAGCTGGGTCAGCACAAAACCCCGGAGCATCAATGTACATCCGCGCTCAACGGCCTCCACGGTTGAGCGACCAGGAGTAAAACTATCCAGCGCGCGCTCGGCAGCGATATCGTCATATCTTATTTTTCGTGTATGCGTTCGTAGCTGGTGACGCATCAACGGCATGCCAGGGCAGATAAACCCACCCAGGTGCTCACCATCTGCACAGATGAAATCCGCCGTGGCAGCGGTGCCGAAGTCGAGCACCAAACATGCCCCTGACGCCAGACGAAACCCTCCAAGCATCGCGAGCCAGCGATCCAACCCTAAGCGTTCAAAATCCTCATAGCCATTCTTCACCCCCGACATCTCCCGAGCAGGAGCAGCACAGGCGATAGAGACACCAAAGGCGTCCACCAAGACAGCAACTAGATTAGCGGTCTCCGCCGCAGCCCTGACACTTACCAGGCGGCAATGTTCCAATGAGAGCCCCACGAGGGCATGCAACCCTACCAACAGAGCAAGATCCGAATCAACGACGCCTTCGGCAAACACTCGCACCTTGTCCGCTTCAAGGACCCGCCATTTGATGAAGCTATTTCCACAATCGAGCTCAAGTATCATCACGCAACCTCAGACTCAGCTCGCCACCGCTATATGTGTTCTCAACCCCGGCCACATCCAGGCGCAAGGCCCCCTGCCGATCAATTCCAAGTACGACGCCATCAATCTGGCTAACTCCAGCAACGAGAGAGACCGCACACCCCTGCCACAGGTGATTTTTTTCCCATTCCGCCTGAATCGCCGCAAAACCAAACTGCTGATGACGAAGCAGGTAGCTCTGGAGCACACCTCCCAAGTGAGCCACCAGCTGATTACGATCAACCAATTCACCCGTTTCGAGCCGGATTGACGTCCATTGCTGATCGACCTCCTCAGCAACCCGCATGTTCGCATTAACTCCTATACCAAGCACGACGTGGCAAACATCCGCAGGATCACCGACCAGCTCCAACAAAATCCCAGCTATTTTCCTAGGCCCGACCAACACATCATTCGGCCACTTTAAGCCCGCCTCCGATACACCGGAATCACGTAGCGCCTGGAGCACCGCCAAGCCGACAACCAAGCTAAGCCCTTCTAGTTGCCGAAGACCGCCATCGATGCGTAGAACAAGACTGTAATAAAGGTTTTGAGCAAAAGGACTCACCCATTTGCGGCCACGTCGCCCACGCCCAGCCAACTGCTGTTCTGCGAGCACGAGAAATGGCGCAACCACTCCCTCCTCAACAAGACGTAAGGCGTGGGCATTTGTGGAGTCAACAGAATCAGAAATGAACATCGGCCAGCAGGACCCATGAGCGAGACTCATTATGGCGCCAGCCTCCAACAGCTGCAGTGGCTCAGCTAAACGGTACCCACGCCCTCTCACTCTATGGATAGGCATGCCGAGTTCAGATTCAAGGCGCTGTAGTTGTTTCCATACAGCACTTCGACTGACGCCTAGGATCGCGCCCAGCGCTTCACCCGAGTGAAACCGACCATCCTTCAGGAGCTTTAACAACGTCAGCATGCAAGCCTCGCCTCACAATGAGGCACGCATAATAGCCATGCCTCGGCCTATTGCATAGAAATCACAAGAGGGGTGAAGTGGTCAGGCATCCCATCTTGCGTAGCTAAGCCGACTGCCAACGATGTGACAACAACTCCCCAATTTCACTCACCCACTACGTCAGCAGTCGTCACAGACCAACTTGCCTTCCAATCTCCCAGAAAGTTGCGCGCATACAAAAATAGAGCAGAAGCTGGCCTAAATCAAAGAGTGGTGCGGCAATCCAACAACTTAGCCTCGCCTTTCCTGCTCGAACTTTTCCATCGCGCAAAAACAAAACCCCATCTGCTTTCGCAAATGGGGTTTCGGAATTTAATCTTGACGATGACCTACTCTCACATGGGGAAACCCCACACTACCATCGGCGATGCATCGTTTCACTGCTGAGTTCGGGATG
>NZ_FYEE01000027.1 GCF_900187645.1 Pseudomonas sp. Irchel 3E20
GCGGGCCAGCCCGCTTCCACAGGGTGGGGCAAGGACCGATACCGTTCATCGCTACTGTCAGATCTGACAGTAGCCAGGCCGCAGGCTGCGGGTATGTGATGGCTTCACCCGCGCATCGAGCCTGAGAAGGAGCCTGTGATGACCACGCCCATTGAACCCACCGACCCCACTGAACCCGAAGACCTCACCGCCCTAGCCCCCCTGATTATTTCGGAGTGGACTTGGCCCATGCCCACTGATGAAGGAGGCGTTCATGGCGGCATTCCCGTTCGCGCCGTAGAAGGCGGGCTCAAGTTTGTTGTCAGCCCCTGGAGCATCATGAACCCGGGGGACCACCTGAGTGTGTTCTGGGGCGACGCCTCGGCGCCCGTGTGGGCCGATTCCATTGCGCCGGGGCAGCAAAACCAACCGGTACACGGCGTGCTCGACCCCTCCAAAATCCTGCCCGGCATCGCCGAACCGGTGTACTACAGCGTCAAGCGCAACGGCTCAAGCGTGTCGCAAGAGTCCGAGCCCAAGCTCAGGCTATTGGTCAAACTCGATCGCCCCGGCGGCCTGCATGACGACAACTCGGTGCCCGGCCCAGGCCTGGCCCCGGGCCACTCACGGCTCGGTTTCAGTATTCCCCAAAAGATCATCGACGAGGGGGTGGACCCCACCGACGCCAACAACGGCGTGCCCATCCGCATCGAGTACCCCGGCATTCGCAAGAACGACCGCGTGGTGTTGTCCTGGGGCAGCCAACGCACAACCGTCGCCGTCACCTCGGCGCAGGCCGCCCAGGGCTGGCTGGATGTGCTGATCGACAAGGCCATGATCGAAGCCGCCGGCGATGGCCAGGTGAGCTTCTCCTACCAGGTCATCGATGTCGTCGATAACTACCCCGACCCACGGGCCCAGTGGTCGCGGGTGGCTTACATCAATGTCGACGTGGCCACGCTGCGCCCCGATGCGCCCCTGGTGGTGAACGCCGACCCGGACACCCGCGTCATCGACCTCGACGAGTTGGGCGAGGACGATGTGTTGGTCGTGGTCAACACCCCTGCGGCCCATTTCAAAAAAGGCGACACCGTGCTGCTGACCTGGCGCGGCATCACCGCCCAGGGCGGGGAAATCATCGTCCGCCCCCTCGAACAGAAAGTGAACCTGGTGGGGCTTGGCTTGAACTTTTTTATCGACAACGCCAAGGTCAAGGCCCTGGCCCAGGGCCGCGCCACGGTGTCCTACGTCATAAAACGCACGGGTATTGAAGACCGGGCATCGCGAGTCGCCAGTGCCAGCATCAAGGGCATCCTCAACGACTTACTGCCCCCCAACGTGCTGCAAGCCCCGGGTGGGGTGCTCAACCCCAACGAACCCTCGGCAACTGTGCACATCCCGTACTACGCAGGCCGCAACAGCAGCGACCTGGTGACCCTGATCTGGGAAGCCCAGAACGGCGGCTCGCTGGAGCGCTACGAACAGCCGCTGGTCGTCGGCGACCTCGACGAAGACGAGCCTATCGTCCGCAGTGTGGACCAGGTAGACATCCGTCGTTTCGACGGCTTGAGGGTCAAGGTGTTCTACCGCGTCAACGACGGCGCCAGTAAAATCCGCCTGATCCGCACCTCGCAGATTTTCTGGATGCAGGTGGGCGTTGTCATGCCGCAATTCCCCGCCCCGCGGGTCAGCCACGTCACCCCCGGTACCGACCTGCTCGACCCCGACCAGGTGCCCGCCGCCGGTGTCACCCTGACCGTCCCCTACACCCAAACCTGGGTCGGCGACCAGGTGACCTACATCTGGGACGGCTCAGAAAGTGCCGGCGACATCTCCAATACCATCACCCTCACCGCCGCCACCGCCGGTCAGGAAATCCCCATCCCCGTGCCCAAGCTCTACGTCGAAAACAACCGTAATGGCGTGGTGATGGTGCACTACACCATCCGACGCGGTACCGAACTGCTGGGCGTGTCCCACACCCTGAGCCTGCGGGTGGGCAAGGACCTGATGGACCTGTCGCACCCCACCCTGCGCAACCATGGCGACGGTTCACTGGTCAACGTCAACCCCCTGGATATCCAGCACGAAACCGCGGTGATCGTGCAATACAACGACATGCTGACCACCGACAGGATCAGCCTCAAGTGGTACTACCCAGACTGCACCACCCCCTACATCGCCGATAAAAACGGCCTGGCGGGTAAACGGGTGGAATTTATCATCAGCGCCAACTCCGGCATCGTCCCACCCAGTGTGGGCAAGACCATCCAGGTGCAATACATCGTCACCCGGGGTAGCCAGGAACACACCTCACACTTCCTTACCCTGAACGTGGCCAGCATCGCCCCGGGCGACCTACCGAGCCCGCTTATCAATGGCTTGGGCAACGGCGAACTGCTGAACCTGAACACCTTCCTCGGCAACGCCAAGGCTTCACTGGCCAAATGGCCCCTGAGCAAAACCGGGCAACGGGTGTGGATGACCTGCAGCAGCTCCAGCGCCCTGCCCTTACTCGTATTAAGTGGCTATGCAATCAACTCGACCGAAGCGGCCAATGGCCTGGTGGATAAAGCCGTGTTGCGCAGTTGGTTGGAGGGTTTGAGCAATAACAGCCAGGTCACGATAGGCACCAAGGTGACCTTCAATGGCAGTGCAGATGACGCTCAGGCCCAGGCCTTCCCCACCACCACCTACACCCTGGTCACCCAGGCCCTGGACTTGCCACTGCCGGTACTCATCAACGCCACCGGCACCGGCGCCAACGTCACCTATGCGCCACTGCAAGGCGTAAACGGGGCCAAGGTGCGGGTGAGCTACCCGGACATGA
>NZ_FYEE01000020.1 GCF_900187645.1 Pseudomonas sp. Irchel 3E20
GCATCGGCCTGGCCCTGATCGCCAGCGCCGGGGCGGTGGACATCCAGGCGCAACAGAGCGACATCCACCTCAGCGCCCAAAACGACCTGAAGATCATCTCGATCGAGGCCGAGGCACAAATGGCCGCCGGCACCACCCTGCACCTGGCCGTGGAGGGCGGCGCCAGCCTGACCCTGGAAGGCGGCAACATCACCTTCGCCTGCCCGGGCAGCATCAAGGTGTATGCCGGCAAACGCCAGTTCAGCGGCCCCAGCCGTTCCCAGCTTGGCTTGCCCCTGTTTCCACAATCGGTGTGTGTGGCGTGCCTGTTAAAAGCGGCGCGCAACGGCGCCCCCTATGCGCAGTTGCAGTAATGACCCCGGCCTTTGCTTATGACCCCGCGGCGGACGGCGCCGGCAGCGACCTGTTGAACTGGATGCAAGCGCAACCCCAAGCGCCCTATTGGGCGTTGGTGGATGTGGCGTTACTGGGCGCGGCACCCTTCAAGGCTGCGGCGCGCCGCCATCACTGGGCACCCGTCAATGCCCTGGCGAACACGCCCCTGCAAGCGTTCGGTGAGGTGGCCCCGCATCTGATTGCCCTGGGCGACACCCCTCAAGAACGCCAGGCACAAATCGCGCAATTACTGACACTCACCGCAGGCACACCCGCCCTCAGCTTCTTGCGCAGCGCCTACCCCGCACAAGCCCTGCAACTGCTATTCGGGTACTTGGCCAAGGCCCAGGTTCAGGGCCGGGCAAGGGCCGTGCATCTACGCTTTGCCGACAGCCGTATCCTGCCGGGCCTGCTGCAAACCCTTGCCCCCAGCCAACAACGGCGCGTAGCCGACATCGTTCAGGACTGGCGAGGCTGTGATCGATACGGCCACGTTCAGGGCTGGCTTGCCCTGCACGAGGCAGTACCAGCCGCACAGATAGACACCGCCCCCCACCTGCACCTGTGCCCGGAACAACTGGCTGCGCTGCTGACACAGGCAGAAGCCGACGCGGTGTTTTACCAATTAACGCAGCAGCATCCAGAACTGCTCCCCCAACAACAACGCGCAGCCTTCCATCAGCGCCTCGCTACTTGCCTCTCAACGGCCAGTGAAATGAACCTGTCCACCGAACAAGACCGCTGGCTGTTTGTGCTGCTGAGTTTGAACTACGGCAATGAGTTCTATCGCTGCCCAGCACTTGCCCCAACTTGGGATGTTATTGGCGAACAAGGCGCGAGTTTGCAAGAACAAACACAAGGGTGGAGCACTGAAACGTTGCAGGCATTGATGGACTTCAAGGCCTCGCCAACTGTGCCTGATGGGCCAACCCCCCTTTAATTGGAGGCCTGCAAATGAGCAGATTTGAATTTGGCGCGTACCGCCGGCTCCGACGGTACAGCGCATTAATAGTGGTCGCCTTACTGGTGGGTTGTAATGGGGAAGAACCGGACAAAGGCCCCGCATCCGCCAGTATCAGTGGTTACAACCACACCGAAGATTATATTCATCGATTCTTTATTGATGGGTCGTGGGGGGGGAACGTTTTTGCCTATAGCGGAGGGGGCGGTTTCGTATGCTGTATCAACTATCCTCGCGAATGGCGGCCTGGCCTCACAGCCACCGTCCGATGGAGTACTTCAAGTTCCATTCCGGATGGCCCTCCAGGAGTCACCTGGCATGAGCTGGTAGTGCCAATTGAGTATTACGATAAGTTGGGCTCCCGTTTAAATGTGCACTTTTTGCCAGGTCACACAGTCCGGCTGTTGATATGGAACGGCTCCGCCGACTCCAAGGGCTATCGCGGGCCGGCTGCTCCGATCAAACCTGCTGACTGGCCTTACTGACAATAATTACTTAGGAATTAACTCCATGAATGCGTTTCAAATTGGCAGGCAACATCTGCGTCAACTATTAAGTTTACTCGTGCTGGCCGTATTGCTTGTTGGCTGTAAGGCGGAAGAGCCGGATAAAGGCCCTGCGACTGCCAGTATCAGTGCCTATAACCACACCGCTGACTATATACATGAATTTTATGTAGATGGAGCGTGGGGGGGTAACTCGCGTGCTTATGGCGGTGGGGGAGGTTTTGTATGTTGCATTAGCTATTCTCGCGAATGGCGCCCTGACTTAACCGCTACTGTTCGGTGGAGCACCTCGGCCTCAAACCCCCAACCCTATACGGGCGAAACTTGGCACGAAAAAGTAGTGCCGATTGAGTATTACGATAAGTTGGGCTCCCGTTTAAATGTGCACTTTTTGCCAGATCACACAGTTCGGCTGTTGATATGGAACGGCTCAGCCGACTCCAAGGGCTATCCTGGGCCTGCGGCGCCGATAAAACCTGCTGATTGGCCAAAGACTCTTTATCTGGAGGATCTGAAATGACTGAGCTTCAAACCGGCAGGCAATACCTGCGTCAACTATTAAGTTTTCTAGTGCTGGCGGTATTGCTTGTTGGCTGTAAGGCGGAAGAGCCGGACAAAGGCCCCGCGTCTGCCAAGATCAGTGCCTATAACCACACCGCTGACTATATTCATGAGTTCTATATAGATGGTGCTTGGGGAGGGAACTCGCGTGCTTATGGCGGTGGGGGAGGTTTTGTGTGTTGCATTAGCTATCCTCGCGAATGGCGCCCTGACTTGACCGCTACTGTGCGGTGGAGTACTTCAGCTTCAAAGCCCAACCCCTATACGGGAACTACCTGGCACGAAAAAGTAGTGCCGATTGAGTATTACGACAAATTGGGCTCGTTGAATGTGCATTTCTTACCCAATAACCAAGTAAGGCTACTGATCTGGAACGGCTCGGCCGGCTCCAAGGGGTATAGAGGGCCAGATGCTCCGGAAAAACCCGCCGGCTGGCCAAAGACTCTTTATCTAGAGGATCTGAAATGACTGAATTTCAACCTGGTTGGTACAAGGTCCGACGCAAGCTGGATAACTCCCTGGACTGTCGCTATTTCGATACACCGCATACCTACAGCGCTTATTGCTGGCTAGAGCCCAATGGCAATCAACGGCTGTGGTGGGATGCCCGGCAGCACCCACCGGCCCGGGCCATGGCGTGGCAGCCACGTTTCCAACGGGTTGCCGACCCACTGTCGGTTGCCTCCTGGGATGCCTATGCCTGCACCCTGGGCAATTCGCAGATGGAGCCGCCGATTCCTATCTAAGCCAGTCGGCTGGTCAGCGTTGGTTATTAAAGAGGGTGAGGAATGAACCTATTTAAAATCTGCAGTTTTAAGGTTTTTGGTGCTGTGTTGCTATTTGTCGTACTAGTGGGTTGCAATGGTGAAGAGCAAGATAATGGGCCTGCTACAGCCAGTATCATTGGTTATAACAATACAGAGCATTATATACATCGTTTTTTTGTCGATGAGTCCTGGGGTGGGAATGTTCGTGCTTACAGCGGTGGAGGTGGGGTTGTTTGTTGCATAAGTTACCCCCGTGAATGGAGTTCGGATCTTGCTGCAGTTGTACGTTGGAGTACCTCAAGTTCTATTCCGGATGGCCCTCGCGGTGTTACCTGGCATGAAAAGATAGTGCCAATTGAAAGTTACGATCAATTAGGGAATTTAAATGTTCACTTTCTGCCTGGCAATCAGGTTCGTCTGATTATCTCGCCGGGGTCTCCCGGATTTCCTGGCTATCGCGGGCCGGACGCGCCCGTTAAGCCAATCGACTGGCCTTACTGAAAATTCTAAGGAGTACCTCTAATGACCGAATTTCAAACCGGTTGGTACAGGGTGGCGCGCAAACTGGATGACACTCTTGACTGTCGTTACTTCGATACCCCACAAACCTATAGTGCCCATTGCTGGTTGGAGCCCAACGGTAGATTGCGGTTGTGGTGGGATGCCCGCAAACACCCTCCGGTGCGGGCCATGATGTGGGAGCCACATTTTCAACGCCTCGCCGATCCGCCCTCGATCGCTAATTGGGACGCTTATGCCTGTACCTTGGGCAACTCGCAGATGGAACTACCGATTCCTATCGCTCGGTTGGGGCGTGAACGCACCCCCATGGAAGAAGTGACGCGAGGTATGAAGGCCGATTTCAGCGGAATGGACTGTGTGCAGGAAATCCATGTCGGGGTGTTTTTTGATGGCACCAATAACAACATGGAACGGGACAAGCCCCACAGTCATTCAAATATAGTTAGCTTGTACGATGCTCATATCAAGGATCAAGAAACCCATTTTGCCTACTATTTGCCCGGGGTAGGCACTCCCTTCAGGGAAGTGGGCGAGATGACTGAGTCCAGTACTGGCAAAAGTTTTGCCTCGGGTGGTGAAGCGCGAATTCATTGGGCCATGCTTCAGGTCTATAACGCTGTTCACCGAGTTTTTCACGGGGGCAATATGCTCGATGCACATGAGATGAAGATCCTGGTCACTAAAGTCCTCAGTACTCACTTTCGTCACGCCACCGAAGAGAAGGAACTACGACGCCTCTTTTACGGTATCAACAAACGGTTGATAAACGCCGTGCAATACGAGCGCCCGCGCGTTACCCAAATGCACCTGTCGGTATTCGGCTTCTCCCGTGGCGCCGCCGAGGCGCGGGTGTTTTGCAATTGGGTGCAAAGGTTCTGCGAAGGGGTGATTGGCGGAGCCAAGGTGAACCTGCGTTTTCTTGGCCTGTTCGACACCGTGGCTTCCGTGGGCCTGGCCGACTCTTCACCGGTGGGGCGCGGGTTTCTCCATTGGGCCCATAACAACCTGGCCATCGAGGGCGTCGAGAAAACCGTGCACTACGTGGCCGGCCATGAAATCCGCCGCTCGTTCCCGCTGTCCACCGTGCGCGATGGCGGCCGTTGGCCGGCCAATACCCGCGAGTTCGTCTACCCCGGCACCCACTCGGATATCGGCGGCGGCTATGGCCCTGGCGAGCAGGGCAAATCCCTGGGCGGGCGCAGCAGCCTGCTGTCGCAGATCACCTTGAATGATATGTACGAGGAAGCTCTCACCGCGGGTGTCAGGCTTATCCCTCGCCTGAAGATGGAAAATGAAACCAAAGACGACTTCGCCATCGACCCCGCCCTGCACGCCGCGTTCATGGCCTACACCGACTGGACGCTGCATGCCAACGAGCAACAGGAAAACCTCGCCGGTAGCCGCCGTGGCGTGGTGGAAAGCCGTATGCACACGCAGATGCAGCATTACTGGCGCTGGCGGGCGAGCAAGCGCACCGAGGCGCAGTTCAAGGCCTTGCACAGTTGGGCCAACGCCACTGCGCAAGACCAGCAGGACCTGTGGGAGTCGGAGCTGGATTGGCGCGCCGATGTGGCGCAGGCGCGCAAGGCCCATGAGCCCATCGTGGAGCAACGCTACCAGCACGGTATCGGTTTGACCCCGCGCACGCTGCCCGCGCGGCCCAGCCAGACGCAAAAGGATTTGCTGCGCATGGTCGATGCCACTGCCCCGATTCCGCCCTTGGTGGATGAGTTCTTCGACCGCTACGTGCACGACTCCCACGCCGGTTTCTGGCTGCTGGGGCCGTTGACCCAGTGGGACAAGTCGGTGTTCGTCAATGAAATCCGCAACAAGAAAGACGCCTTCGACCAGTGGACGGCGCTGTCGCGCAGCCGCTTGCTCCACGCCCACCACTACACCCGCGTCGCCAGCCAGTACGCCCTCAACCGCTTCGAGCAGCGGGTGTACGACGCCAACAGCCCGAAAGCGGTGCCGGGTGCCGCGCCGGTGATACCGCTGATGACCGACGCCGATGCCGCCGACCTGCGCGAGAACATGGGGTTTGCCGGTTTGGTGGTGGAGTACGCCATGGGCAGCGGCACCCGCCGCGAGGCCAATGGCGCGGGGCAGTACCGGCGGGTGTTTGACGAGGACCATGAGGCCTTGGCGCTGATCGATGTTGCCGCGCAGCACCTGGAGGCGCTGGGCGGCGGCATCCAGGAACGCGCCAGCCAAGTGGCCGAGGGCGTTGGCGAACTCAAGGAGCGCGCCGTCGACAGCGTGACGGACCTGCCGGCCAAAGCCGCCGAGGCGGCACGCAAGCATGCCATGGACGCGCTGATAAACCGCTTGCCGGGTGGCGTGCCGCCGTTGCGTTGATTTTTCTGCTGGGTTGTTGCCACGGGGGGAAGTACCACGACTGATTTGGAGTGGCTTAACCAGTTCCAAAAGTTAGCGCGGTCCAGACGCCCCCGGGAAAACCTGCTGCTTGGCCTTACTGACAAAAATCACTTAGGGATTAATTCCATGAATGCGTTTCAAGTTGGCAGGCAACACTTGCGTCAACTATTAAGTTTGCTAGTACTGGCCGTATTGCTTGTTGGCTGTAAGGCGGAGGAGCCGGATAAAGGCTCAGCTACCGCGCAAATCAGTGCCTATAACCACACAGAAGACTTTATCTACCAGTTTTATATAGATGGTGCTGGAGGGGCGAGCGTACGAGCCTATGAGGGCGGGGGAGGTTTTATTTGCTGTATCGGCTATCCGCGTGAATGGCGCCCTGACCTTAAAGCCACGGTGCGTTGGACCACCTCAGCGTCAAACCCCAAACCCTATACGGGTGAAACCTGGCACGAAAAAGTAGTGCCCATCGAGCAATACAAGGAACTCGGAACAACGTTAAATGTGCATTTTTTAGAACAGGGAAACGTAAGGTTGATTATCAGCAGTATGGGCTCTGGCCACCCGGAGTATCCGGGCCCACTGCCTCCAGTTAAACCCGCTGAGTGGCCAAAGACTCTTTATCTGGAGGATCTGAAATGACTGAGCTTCAAACCGGCAGGCAATACCTGCGTCAACTATTAAGTTTTCTAGTACTGGCGATATTGCTTGTTGGCTGTAAGGCGGAAGAGCCGGACAAAGGCCCCGCGTCCGCCAGGATCAGTGGTTACAACCACACCGAAGATTATATTCATCGATTCTTTATTGATGGGTCGTGGGGGGGGAACGTTTTTGCCTATAGCGGAGGAGGAAAGTTTGTATGCTGTATCAACTATCCTCGCGAATGGCGGCCTGGCCTCACAGCCACCGTCCGTTGGAGTACTTCAAGTTCCATTCCGGATGGCCCTCCCGGAGTCACCTGGCATGAGCTGGTAGTGCCAATTGAGTATTACGATAAGTTGGGCTCCCGCTTAAATGTGCATTTTTTGCCAGATCACACAGTCCGGCTGTTGATATGGAACGGCTCAGCCGACTCCAAGGGCTATCGCGGGCCGGTTGCTCCGATCAAACCTGCTGACTGGCCTTACTGACAATAATTACTTAGGAGTTCGTCCATGAACGAGTTTCAGCCCGGTTGGTACAAAGTACGGCGCAAGTTGGACGCAATTATCGACTACCGCTATTTCGACACCCCTCAAAGTTACACCGCTCAATGCTGGTTGCAGGCCAATGGCAATCAACGGCTGTGGTGGGATGCCCGGCAGCACCCACCGGCCCGTGCCATGGCGTGGCAGCCACGTTTCCAACGGGTAGCCGACCCACTGTCGGTTGCCTCCTGGGATGCCTATGCCTGCACCCTGGGCAATTCGCAGATGGAGCCGCCGATTCCTATCGCTCGTTTGGGGCGCGAACGAACCCCCATGGAAGAAGTAACGCGAGGGATGAAGGCCGATTTCAGCGGAATGGACTGTGTGCAGGAAATCCATGTAGGGGTGTTTTTTGATGGCACCAATAACAATATGGAGCGCGACAAACCCCACAGCCACTCCAATATCGTCAGCCTGTACGATAGCCACCTCAATGATAAGAAAAACCACTTCGCTTATTACCTACCTGGTGTTGGTACACCCTTTAAAGAAATTGGCGAGATGGAAGAGTCTTCTTCCGGTAAGAGTTTTGCCTCGGGCGGGGAAGCAAGAATTCATTGGGCAATGCTTGAACTCTACAACGCTGTTAGTGCTTCCCTGACTAACTACGACCTTATGACAAAAGACGAAATGAAAACCCTGGTTACCCAGGACCTCAGCACTCACTTTCGTCACGCCACCGAAGAGAAGGAACTACGACGCCTCTTTTACGGTATCAACAGACGGTTGATAAACGCCGTGCAATACGAGCGACCGCGCATTACCCAAATGCACCTGTCGGTATTCGGCTTCTCCCGTGGCGCCGCCGAGGCGCGGGTGTTTTGCAATTGGGTGCAAAGGTTCTGCGAAGGGGTGATTGGCGGAGCCAAGGTGAACCTGCGTTTTCTTGGCCTGTTCGACACCGTGGCTTCCGTGGGCCTGGCGGACTCTTCACCGGTGGGGCGCGGGTTTCTCCATTGGGCCCATAACAACCTGGCCATCGAGGGTGTCGAGAAAGCCGTGCACTACGTGGCCGGCCATGAAATCCGCCGCTCGTTCCCGCTGTCCACCGTGCGCGATGGCGGCCGTTGGCCGGCCAATACCCGTGAGTTTGTCTACCCCGGCACCCACTCGGATATCGGCGGCGGCTATGGCCCTGGCGAGCAGGGCAAATCCCTGGGCGGGCGCAGCAGCTTGCTGTCGCAGATCACCTTGAATGATATGTATGAGGAAGCCTTTACCGCGGGTGTTCGATTTATTCATCGCCAGAAGATGGCAAACGAAATCAAACGAGACTTCGCCATCGACCCCGCCCTGCACGCCGCGTTCATGGCCTACACCGACTGGACGCTGCATGCCAACGAGCAACAGGAAAACCTCGCTGGCAGCCGCCGTGGCGTGGTGGAAAGCCGTATGCACACACAGATGCAGCATTACTGGCGCTGGCGGGCGAGCAAGCGCACCGAGGCGCAGTTCAAGGCCTTGCACAGTTGGGCCAACGCCACTGCGCAAGACCAGCAGGACCTGTGGGAGTCGGAGCTGGATTGGCGCGCCGATGTGGCGCAGGCGCGCAAGGCCCATGAGCCCATCGTGGAGCAGCGCTACCAGCACGGTATCGGTTTGACCTCGCGCACGCTGCCCGTGCGGCCCAGCCATACGCAAAAGGATTTGCTGCGCATGGTCGACGCCACTGCCCCGATTCCGCCCTTGGTGGATGAGTTCTTCGACCGCTACGTGCACGACTCCCACGCCGGTTTCTGGCTGCTGGGGCCGTTGACCCAGTGGGACAAGTCGGTGTTCGTCAATGAAATCCGCAACAAGAAAGACGCCTTCGACCAGTGGACGGCGCTGTCGCGCAGCCGCTTGCTCCACGCCCACCACTACACCCGCGTCGCCAGCCAGTACGCCCTCAACCGCTTCGAGCAGCGGGTGTACGACGCCAACAGCCCGAAAGCGGTGCCGGGTGCCGCGCCGGTGATACCGCTGATGACCGACGCCGATGCCGCCGACCTGCGCGAGAACATGGGGTTTGCCGGTTTGGTGGTGGAGTACGCCATGGGCAGCGGCACCCGCCGCGAGGCCAATGGCGCGGGGCAGTACCGGCGGGTGTTCGACGAAGACCATGAGGCCTTGGCGCTGATCGATGTTGCCGCGCAGCACCTGGAGGCGCTGGGCGGCGGCATCCAGGAGCGCGCCAGCCAAGTGGCCGAGGGCGTTGGCGAGCTCAAGGAGCGCGCTGTCGATAGCGTGACGGACCTGCCGGCCAAAGCCGCCGAGGCGGCACGCAAGCGTGCCATGGACGCGCTGATAAACCGCTTGCCGGGTGGCGTGCCGCCGTTGCGTTGAGGTTGCTGTGTGGTGGTGAACAGGGCGCGGGTTGGGTGCAGTTAACGTAGACTCGTGCCCCTTCTGTGTTGCCCATTCGAGATGTGTTCATGCAAAGCCCGGCTTCTTCGCGCCCGCTCTGGCGGATCTATCTGCTGTTCCTTGCGCCCATGGTGTTGTCCAACTTCCTGCAGTCGATGTCGGGCACGGTCAACAGCATTTACATCGGGCAGATGCTGGGCACTCAGGCGCTGGCGGCGGTGTCGGGCATGTTCCCCATCGTGTTTTTCTTTATCGCCCTGGTCATTGGCCTGGGGGCGGGGGCCGGGGTGTTGATCGGCCAGGCGTGGGGCGCGCGGGAGGTGCATAAGGTCAAGGCCATTGCCGGCACCACCTTGCTGCTGGGGGCGATGATCGGCCTGGTGGCGGCGGTGGCGGGCAGTGTGTTTGCGCGCCAGGCGTTGCAGGGCCTGGGCACGCCGGCGGATGTGCTGGATGAGGCGGTGGCTTATGCCCAGGTGATGATGTGGATCATGCCGCCGCTGCTGGTGTTCGTGCTGTTCACCCAGTTGCTGCGCGGTGTGAGCGATACCGTTTCGCCGCTGTTGGCGTTGTTGGTATCGACCTGTGTGGGCCTGTTGCTGACGCCGGTGTTGATCCGCGGTTGGCTGGGTTTGCCGCCAATGGGCATCCAGAGCGCGGCGCTGGCCGGGTTGGCCGGCAACCTGGCGGCCATGGCCCTGTTGGCGTGGCGCCTGAACCGCAAACCCCACCCGCTGGCCCCGGACCGCGAGCTGTTGGCGGCCCTGCGCCTGGACCGCGAGATTCTCGGCAAAGTGCTGCGCATCGGCCTGCCCACGGGGTTGCAGATGGTGGTGATTTCCCTGTCGGAGCTGGTGATCCTGGCACTGGTCAACCAGCACGGCTCCCAGGCCACGGCGGCCTATGGCGCGGTGACGCAGATCGTCAACTACGTGCAATTCCCCGCGCTGTCGATTGCTATCACGGCGTCGATCCTCGGCGCCCAGGCCATCGGCGCCGGGCGCCTGGAGCGCTTGGGGCCGATTTTGCGCACGGGGTTGTTCATCAACGTGTGGCTGACCGGAAGCCTGGTGCTGCTGGGCTATGGGCTGTCCCACTGGCTGCTGGGGCTGTTCATCACCGAACCGGCGACCCAGGCCCAGGCCCAGCACCTGCTGCACATCATGCTGTGGAGCATGCTGGTGTTCGGCTTCCAGTCGGTGATCGGCGGCATCATGCGCGCCAGCGGCACGGTGCTGATGCCGGTGGCCATTTCGGTGTTCTGTATTGTCGGCGTCGAGTTGCCAGTGGCGTACCTGCTCGACGCCCATTTCGGCCTGCAAGGGGTGTGGATGGCGTTCCCGGTGGCGTACCTGAGCATGCTGGTGTTGCAGACGACTTACTACAAACGGGTTTGGCGGCACCAGAAGGTGGAGCGCTTGGTGTAGGCAGAGCCAGATATCGTTCACGGCGGTGCGTTCGCCCAGCGCATCGCCGGTGTTCAACACGCCACGCCACGCCGCTGCTGGGGTAGCATGCGCGCCTCCAATCCACACCCCCGGTTTGCAAGGAACCTGGCACATGCCGCCACGCCCCCCACTGTCCCTTTCCCTCGCGCTGCCTCCGTTCACCCTGCACCGCCATTGGCCGGCGCTGGGCTTGAGCGCGGCGCTGGGCTGCGTGCCCCTGGCCCACGGCCAGGACGCCCTTGAACTGCAAGCCGTGCAGGTCAGTGGCGCCGAGCTCGACGAACTGGACGCGGCCCGCGCGGCGTTGCGCAGTGTGCCCGGGGGTAGCAACCTGGTGGACCTCAAGGAAGCGGGGGCAGGGCGCCTGGCCAACAACGAAGACCTGTTCAAGTACCAGGCTGGGGTGTACGCCAAGGCAGCCAACAACGAGGGGGCGAAAATCTCCATTCGCGGCTCCGGCATCAACCGTGGCCCGGGCGCCCACGCCTCGGGGCTCTATGAGATGTTCGATGGCTTGCCGGTGACCGGCCCCGGCGGCACGCCCTACGAGCTAATGGAGCCGCTGTGGCTGAGCCGGGTCGAGGTGCTGCGCGGCGCCAACGGTTTCGAGCGCGGCGCGTTGGCGCTGGGCGGCGCGGTCAACTACGTCACCCGCACCGGCTACGACGCGGCCAAGTTGCAACTGCGCTATGAAACCGGCAGCCATGGTTACCGCAAACGCCAGATCAGCTCCGGCCAGGTGCTGGGGGATTTGGACTATTACCTGAGCCTGACCGACTCGGGCTACGACGGTTACCAGGCCCACAGTGCCGGCAGCAGCCAGGGCGTGGCGGCCAACGTTGGCTACCGTTTGAACCCGGACCTGGAAACCCGTTTCTACGTGCGTTACCGGGAAACCGAAAACGACACCCCGGGCAAGCTGACCCGCCAGCAGATCGAACACGACCCGCGCGCCGCCAATGCCCTCAACCTCACCCGGCATTCCGAGCGGCCGCAACCGGGCAGTACCTGGATCGCCAACAAAACCACCTTGCAGATCGATGACGACTCCCGTGTCGAGGCGGGGCTGGTCTACCACGACTACCCCATGGACCTGCGCGAAGGCGCCAACCGCTTGAAGGTGGCGTACACCGACATCAGCGGCACCCTCAACTACCTGCGCCGCGACACCCTGTGGGGCCACGAGAGCAAGACCACCCTGGGCCTGCGCACCACCCAGGCGCTGCCTAATACCGGCGTGTCGGAGTTCGTGCGCTTGAGCACCGCCGCGTACCCGCTGGGCACCCGCACGCGCAACTACAGCTACCTGGGCTCGGACAGCGTGCTGCACGCCAGCCATGAGCTGGAACTGCTGCCCGACCTGTGGCTGACCACCGGGCTGGCGGCGATCTACACCCGGCGCGAAACCGAAGTCACCTACCCCCAGACCCACGACCGGTTGAGCCTGCACACCTGGGACTACGCGCCGCGCCTGGGGCTGCGCTACGCCTACAGCGCGGACCTTGAAGTGTTCGCCAACCTCAGCCGCTCCGTGGAGCCGCCGCACCCCTGGGCGAGTTTGTGGGGGGCGAACAAGTTCTTCCCTGCCAGCAGCGGCCCGGCGAGCGGCCTGCACAGCGGCGGGGTAAAACTGGACAACCAGAGTGCCACCACCCTGGAGCTGGGCGGGCGCGGTGACGCCTGGTTCGGCCACTGGGACCTGGCCTGGTATTACGCCCAGGTGCGCAATGAACTGCTGAGCGTGGAAACCCAGGCTGCCGTGGGCAATCTGTCAGCGATCATCGCCGAAGCCAACGCCAGCCCCACCGTGCACCAGGGCCTGGAACTGAGCCTCGACAGCCCGCTGTGGGAGGGCGGCCGTGCGGGCCGGGTGGCGCTGCGCCAGGCCTACACCTACAGCGATTTCCACTACGAGGACGACGAGCGTTTCGGCGACAACGCCCTGGCCGGGATTCCCAAGCGCTACTACCAGGCCCAGGTGCGCTACAGCCACCCCAGTGGCCTGTACACCGGGTTCAACGCCGAACGGGTGTCGAAAATCGCGGTCGACTATGCCAACTCCTTCTACGCCGCGCCCTACACCCTGTTCGGCGCCACCCTGGGCTACGACGCCCCCGGCGGCGCCTGGCAAACCTGGCTCGACCTGCGCAACCTGGCCAACAAACGCTACGCCAGCACCGTCACGCCGGGCTACGACGACCATGGCAAAGATGCGGCCCGTTCCACTCCCGGCGATGGTTTTGGGGTGTATGCCGGGGTGTCGTGGAGCCTCAACTGACGCGGGGCTGCACCCCCCAATCCCCTGTGGGAGCAACTGTTTTACCCCTACCATTCGTCACCGCCGTGCAGTGCCGCCATCGCGAGCAGGCTCGCTCCCACAGAGGAAAAACCAGCCTCACCCACGCAACAGTTCAACTGTGTGGGCTTGCCCGCGAGGGCCGGGGTCTGAGCCGTGCCGCTCTGTTCGCCAGCATGCCCACAGGGCGATGTGCAGCGTCAGTTTGAGACGCCGTTGGCATCCGCGCGAAAAAAACACCGAGGGCCTCCAGCCTGGGGCGGTATCTGTCGATAACTTCCTTGCATACAGCAGGAGTTTTCGACATGAGCACTCAGCGTTTATCTGTCGGCTTTAGCTTACTTTTTGCCCTGTCAGGTGGGCCTTGCCTGGCGGCCGCTCAGGTGGGGCAGGGGGTTGTTCAGTTCCAGGGCAGTGTCGTCGAGCAGGGCTGCAACCCCCGTGTGCAGGGGCGTGTGAGTTTTGAACTGACCCACTGCACGGTGCCGGCGCAACGCAACAACGTCAGCGCCAGCCAGGTCTTACCCAAAGCGTCGGCCAGCAGCGCCAGGCCTGCCCCGGTAGCGGTCAAGCTGATTGCCCAGAACAACCGGGCAGGGCGCTATTACGACCAGCGCTACACCTTGGTTGACCTTGCGGGCAAACCGCTGGTGTCCGGGGCCTATGTGATTACCTTGACGGCGCCTTGACCGCTGCGCGGGCCCAGCCCTTAGCGGCAGGTGGAAAGGGCTGTAGGTCGTTGCCGATTGTGCCGGCGGAATGGGCGATGGCGGTGCCGCGTGTATTTATTTAGCGGATGAGGCGGCGCGGGCGGGCCTAGGTTCGGGTTTTGTTCAGGAACCTCACGCCATGACCCACCACCAGCGCCCCTACGATCAGCTCGCCGTGTCCCGGGTGTACCTACAGACCGTTTTCGCCGACCGCCCCCATCTGGAGCAGGTTGCCAATAGCCTGATCCAACAGGCACTCGATGAGCGCTTTGCCGGCCAGGGGCTGCGCGCCTTTGCCTTAGGGATCGGCGAGCCCGTCGAGCTGGTGGCCGAGGGTGCGCCGACGACCTACCGGCACGTAACCTCTGTCGCCGATGCCCTGATCGGTCGCCTCATGCACGGCTCGGCCATCAATTACAACCCCACTCGCCAGGTGCCGTTGCGCCTGGGCGGTGGCGCTGTGGTGCGTCTTATCGCGGGGCCGTCGGTCGATGATCTGGAGCAGATGATTAACCATCTGGCGCCACTGTTGCTCGAAGCCTTCCAGGATGCACTCGCCGCTTACTGGAGCGCAAAACCGTTGCAGGATCCCCTGTCGACACGCTGGCGGATCGTCTCCAATCAAATGCGCCTGTGCCTGAGCCAGGCTCCTCAAAACCCACCGCTCGCCTCCCTTGAGGAGAAGCAGGTGCTGAGCGAGCTGTACCCGCTCAAGGCCGATCGTGACAAAGCGGTGGGGGCGGGCCGGTTTCGGGTTTCTTTGGTGTATGCCGTCAGTGGCGGTGACGTGGGGGAATGGCTGCCACTGCTGGTGCTCCAGCGCCAGTGGGCGAGCCGCCGTGCCACCTACGTCTATAGCCCGGGGCAGAGCGTGCTGGCCCTCGATACGCTGGATGACCTGGGGCCGCTGTTGCCGCGTTATTTGAGCCGCCACAGGTCGGGTCAGGCCATTCAATGGACACTGCACGAACCCGACGGCGACGTGTTCGATCAACTGGCCCTGTGCATCCTGGAAAAACAGCTGCGCGACCTCGCTGCGGTGCGCTGGTCGACGTTCCCCTCGGTGGCCTATTACAAGCATCTGTTGAGTAGCCTGACGGCTCCCCACGCCTGGTTCGGGGCCCCTACCAGCCTGGCCGAGGAGGCCTTGCCACTGTGGTTGCAAACCGCTGCGGCCGCGACACGGCTGCGTTACAGCCAGCAGTTGGACGACCTGGCCGGGGTGCAACTGGAGGCGGCGGGTGCCGATTACCTGCAAGGGCTGGATCCGATCCTTGCCTATACCCGCAAGGCACTGCAGGCGCAGATGGCATTGGACTACCCCCAGGAAGTGATGATTGACCCGGATCATTACGCCCTGGCGTTCACCCGCACCCAGGGTGGGACGGTCGGCTGGACGCAAACCACGCAACGCACCTTGACCCAGTGGGCGCTGGACAATCCCTTTGTGCAGCCCTACGCCCGTGTCGAACTCATCAATCTGGCGGAGCCCGGCTATGCCCCTGATTGGTGGCTGAAGGTGCCTTATCTGCAGGCCTTGATCGAGCGGGTCGACATTGGCAAGCAATACCCGGCCATGCTGGAGCGCAAGCTCTTGGGCGATGACGTCGAAGCCGCGCGCCGCCGCGGTTTGTTTTGTGCCCAGGTGCGGGTGCAACTGCCGTTGCTGGCCCTGGAGCACGTGATCCGCCGCCAGCACGGGTTCACGGACGAAGGCTTGGCCCTCGTGCGGCAAGCCGTGGCGGTCGATCCGGGCGCGGGCCAGGTCAATGGCCAGAAGATCGTGGTGCGGCCCCTGGCATTTCTCACCCATGCGGGGGGCAAGGCCCATGTGGCGCGCAATATGTTTGTAATCGGGGCCAGCGATGTGGCGACCAGCGTTCATGTGCTCTATCGCCCCGGCGGGCCGCAGTTGCTGGAACAGTTCCCCACCCGCCAAGCGGTGCTCGATAGCGTCGCGCGCACGGGGACGGCCCTGAACCGCGCCGTGCTAGACAGCCTGGACGAACCGGCCCGGGCCCTGTTCGGTAATGGCGGCTTTTTGAGCCCCCACGAGCAGCGCTTTCTCCAGGGCGATGAATACGGGCCCTCCCGCGCATCGTCTCCCGCACTGCTCAGTGACGAGCCGGTGGCGGGGGACTTCTTGCTGCGCGTGTTTCAGGACAACGCCCAGGCATTGGTGGCGCAGGCTAAGCGCCAAGCCGTATCCACCGAGGCGCAGCGCTGGAGGGCGTTTGAGAACGACCTGTGGCAACTGTTCGACGTGGTGTTGCCCTTGTTGCGCGGCCCGCTCAGCGCCGCAGGTTGGCTGCTGCAAATGATGCAAGGCTCCCAGGTGTTGGTGGCGTTGCAGCGCAATGGGGACCAAGCGACCAGGGCGCGGGCCACGGCGCAGTTCATTTCCACGCTGAGTGCCTTGTTATTGCACCCCGTTGCATCGCTCGACCAGCGTCTCAGGTTGCCGCAGGGGCACCCCGTCAGCGTCCCGGCGGCACTTGAGCAGGTCGGCGACCAGCTCTTGACCAAGGCAGCCCCCCAGGATATCTGCCCGCTGTACACACCCTCCTGGGGCAGCGCCACCCAGGCTCTGGCGCCGGCGATGCAAGCCGAACTGGAGACCTTCAAATGGCGTGCGCAAAATGCCCATCCGTCCCAGCCGTGGCCGGCCAAGCCCGAGTTTGCCCAGACCGAGGGCGCGACCAAGGGTTTGTATCGGGTGTTCATCGGCCCTCAGCGTTTTCACCTGCATGCCTACTTGGAGGGCGGCCTGTACCCGGTGCGCGATGTACAAGAGGGCACGCGAGTGGTCGATCTTGCGCAACCCTCGCGCTTGGGGCCTTGGATCAAGAGCGATGGCCAGGGCAACTGGTCGTTCGACTTCGGCCTGCGCTTGCGCGGTGGTATGCCGAGGAAAAAAAACATGCCCACCCGCGCCGATTTCCAACGCCGCAACCTCGAACTGGCGCAGCAGCATGCCAACGCGGTTGCGCAGATGCTCAAGGTCGAAGAAAAGCTAGCGGCCGTTCTGGCTCTGTACCAGCGCATGCATGTCAGCGAGCGTGGCAGCTTCACTGACGCCCACCGCCAGACCGTACAGCAGCGCTATCACGAACAGCTGCAGGAGCAGGCGCGAGCCCAGTTGCACCGGATCGAGGTGTTCAAGCAAAAAAACGAAAATCAGCCGATCGCTCGTTTTGAGAGCAGCCTGATCGAGCATATCGAAGACTATGTAGACAACCTGCGCCGGCAGATGGCGTTGCTGATCCTCAGTCGCAGTGCCGCCAAGCCTTCACCTGCTACTGCCGAGCGCTGGTACAAGGAGTTGGAATCCGAGGACGATGACGTAGCGGACCAGGCTCACCGTGAAAGTGTCGCAAGCCTGAGCCTCATGGCCGGGTTCAACGAACAGCTGTTGCAACTGAGCATTGAGGAGCGTGCACGCCTGGAGGAATTGGCCGCCATTGCCGGCTACGAGCCGGCCACCAGCCGTTTGCGCGACACCGCCGGGCCACACCGTACACCCTTGGATTGGCGGATAAAACTGATCGAGGTCTATCAGGGCATGGCGCTCAAAAGGCGCCCGTTGCCTCAGGAATACGGTGACTTCTTGGCCGCCAAGGCCTCCCTGGACCTGTTGGTGCGTGAAGTCCTGAGCCACAAGAACCTGCTGGAAACCGATGCCCTGACGCTGGAGCGGCGCATCGAGCTGCTGGGGGATGTCCTGGAGCAGTATTCGGGAATCCAGGACCGCCTCGGCTTCATCTTTGCGACGTATCCGCAACTGTTCGAGGCGCAGTATGGCGACAAGTTGTTGGCCCTGATTACCGACCTGTTGAGCGAAGCGGAGCACTCACAGGCCCTGATGCTACGTGAGCGCACCAGCCAGGTGGTGCCGCAGGTGGCAAGGGTTTCGGCCAGCGGTACGCGCCAGCGCCTGATTGTGACGCGCAACCGCCAGGTACTGAGCGGGCGCGTGCGCGAGCGCACCCCGGATTCGGACGTGGAAATCGTGGAGGTGCAAGACCCTATCGATCAACACTCCCTCGGTACGTTCAAGGAAAGCGCCCAGGCCGGTGAGTGGGAGGAGATCCCCAGCACCACACTGCGGCCGGCGGCGCCGGCGCGCGCCCTCAAGCACCTGCTGGGTGACGCCGACACCCTGTTGAGCCGAGTGGACCGCGCAATCAGCGACGCGCGCAAAATCGCCCGCCAGTCCAACTCCCCCATTGGTGTTGAGGCCGAGCTGACGCGGGTTGGCGAAGGTTTACGCGACAGTGCGCGGAAAATCAGCCAGACCCTCGAGCAACGTGAGCAGGGGGGCGGGGCCGCTGCCAGCAAACGCGAGGCCGACCTATTGAGCAACCTTGAAGCGGCGGCGCTGCGCCTGATCGAAGAGGGCCGGCAACTGCGCATCGAGATCATCCTGCGCAACCCGCCACAAGCGCCGCGCATCGAGTACCTCAAGGCCCAGGGCGAAGTGGAAATAGTGAAGGTAGAAGGCTGGGTCAAGCTCAGCCGCGAGGATGACTATTTACAGGAGTACCTGATCCGCGACCGGGAGCGTCGGCCCGTGGCCTACGCGCATTTTCACTACCGTTCGCCGCAGGCTCCAGCCGCCGAGTTCACGGCCGCGCACCTGAAATTACCGCAACAGCGGTACCTCAGTTTTGTGCCGGTCGAAGGCCAGAGCGAGCAAATCACCCTGGCCGCGTACCGCAGCACCATCGGCTCGCGCCTGGCCCAATCGCTATTTTTCGCGGTCAGCCAAACCACCACCCGCAAGGGGCGGCCGGACTATTGGTGAAGCCGCCATTGCGGGCGGCTTCAACGACCCAAACCCCCGGGGTTACTTGACCTGGGCGTTGTAGAACACGCTGGCCGTGCCTTCTTTTTTCACGGTCAGCTTGTTGCCTTCGGCCAGGGCTTCGACGTTTTCCGAGCAGCCGTCGATCTGGGTCTTGCCCTGCACCGATTCGGTGGCGGTGTCGAAGGTGAAGGCGTAGGTGCTGGCGGGGCAGGCGTTGCCGCCTTCGCCGGTGGACACGATCAACAGGTACTTGCCACCGAAGGCGTAGGCTTTTTCGATGGCGACATAGCCGGTGACTTCCACGTCATCGACCACGTACTCCATGACATTCACCACCCCGGCGCGGGACTGGTAGTTGATGGCCTGGCCCAGGGTATCGAGGCTTTGCAGGGTAAACACATCGGCCACCCCGGACTCGGTCACCAGCAGCGGCTCATAGGCCATGGCTGGGGCCGCCGGGGCGGCGACCAGGGGCGATGCAGCCTGTGGCGAGGTGCATTTGCCGTCGTCGCAGATGCGGTCGCCCTTGCAGTCGGTGTCCTTGAGGCACTGGGCAGGCGCGGCGCCGGCCTGGGGTGCGGAGCTGGGTTCGGCGGCTTTGTCGCAGCCGGCCAGGGCCAGGGCGGTGAGCGAGAGGGCAAGGAGCAGTTTCATCGGTAAGGTCTTCCCTGAGGAGTGATCGGTGGCCGGGGAATTTAAAGGCCTTTGCGTGACATTACTAGGCCACTGTTTCCGGGCCGGGCCGCCCAGGGCCCTGATTCCCAATAGTTTTTTTGACGGGCCAGTACGTCCTGTGGACAATGGCGGCATTCTGCTCCACCGATGCTGGCCCGCCCGGTTCTTGAACCGGGTGTCAGGCATCTTGCGATTCACGCACCCGATGCGCCCGCGTTTCGTGCCGCGGGCATGGGGGCCTACAGTTTTTTCCCGCCCGGTTTCCCGGTGTTTTTTCCAAGTGGAGCCATACTGGCTTGTGTCGCCCGGCTGTTCGTGGGCGTCGGCATGGGTGTGGTCGGGTTCAACCAGCGTTTTTTGCGTCTTCGGACGCACCAACAGAATCGATGTCACTCAAGCAGCTGAAGCCAATAGCAATAAAAAGTCAGCGCGCGAAGGACATATAAAGTGAGGCCCTGGATGTTCAGTCGGCCTTGTGTGCTCACCCGCCAGCCTCATCAGTACGCACCCGGGCCTAGCCTGGGCGCGGGCGATTGGGGCGGGCGGGGCGGATGGCGTTTTATGACAGGTATCACAGTATGCTCAAGCAAATGAACAAGGCCCTTCTGGGCCTGGCACTGTCGGTCGGGGTGATGTCTGCCCACGCCGAGGAGCCAAAGAAAGTCGACGTGTTGCTCATCGGCGGCGGGATCATGAGCACGACCCTCGGGGTCTGGATCAACGAACTCGAACCGCAATGGACCATGGAAATGGTCGAGCGCCTCGACGGCGTGGCCCTGGAAAGCTCCAACGGCTGGAACAACGCGGGCACCGGCCACTCGGCCCTGGCCGAATTGAACTACACCCCCGAAGACAAGAACGGCAACGTCGAGATCCCCAAGGCCGTTGAAATCAACGAAGCCTTCCAGATCTCCCGCCAGTTCTGGTCCTGGCAGGTCAAGAACGGCGTGTTGAAGAACCCGCGTTCGTTCATCAACTCCACCCCGCACATGAGCTTCGTGTGGGGCGATGACAACATCAAGTTCCTGAAGAAACGCTACGAAGCCCTGCAGGCCAGCCCGCTGTTCGCCGGCATGCAGTATTCCGAAGACCCGGCGCAGATCAAGCAATGGGTGCCATTGATGATGGAAGGCCGTGACCCGGCCCAGAAAATCGCCGCCACTTGGAGCCCGCTTGGCACCGACGTGAACTTTGGCGAAATCACCCGCCAGTTCGCCGCACACCTGCAAAGCAAGCCCAACTTCGCGTTGAAGCTGTCCAGCGAAGTGCAGGACATCACCCGCAACGACGACGGGTCGTGGCGTGTCAGCTACAAAAACCTCAAGGACGGCAGCAAGACCGAGACCGACGCCAAGTTCGTGTTCATCGGCGCCGGCGGCGGTGCCCTGCACCTGCTGCAAAAATCGGGCATCCCCGAAGCGCGTGAATACGCAGGCTTCCCGGTAGGCGGCTCGTTCCTGGTGACCGAGAACCCGACCATCGCCCAGCAGCACCTGGCCAAAGCCTATGGCAAGGCCTCGGTGGGCGCACCGCCCATGTCGGTGCCGCACCTGGACACCCGCGTGCTCGACGGCAAGCGCGTGATCCTGTTTGGCCCGTTCGCGACCTTCTCCACCAAGTTCCTCAAGGAAGGCTCGTACTTCGACCTGCTGACCAGCACCACCACCCACAACATCTGGCCGATGACCAAGGTTGGCATCGAGCAGTACCCGCTGGTGGAATACCTGGCCGGGCAACTGATGCTGTCGGATGAAGACCGCTTCGCCGCGCTGAAGGAATACTTCCCCAACGCCAAGAGCGAAGACTGGCGCCTGTGGCAGGCCGGCCAGCGCGTGCAAATCATCAAGCGTGACGAAGAGAAGGGCGGCGTGCTGAAACTGGGCACCGAGATCGTGGCGGCCAAGGACGGCAGCATCGCCGGCCTGTTGGGCGCCTCGCCGGGTGCTTCCACCGCTGCGCCGATCATGCTCAGCGTGCTGGAGAAAGTATTCAAGGACAAAGTCGCCACCCCGGCCTGGCAAGAGAAGCTGCACCAGATCGTGCCAAGCTACGGCACCCAGCTCAACGGCAGCCCTGAGCGCGTCGCGCAAGAATGGGCGTACACCAGCGACGTGCTGCAACTGGACACGCCCCCGGCGATCCCGCACACCGCCGCGCCCCAAACCCCGGTCGCCCCGCAAGCGGCGCCCCAGAGCAACCCGGCCGCCGACATGGCCCTGTAGCACTGCGGTTTGAAACGCCCATGAAAAAGCCCGACCTGTGAAGGTCGGGCTTTTTTGGTTTGGGCCGCGCCCCTATGGGAGCTAGCTTGCTCGCGATGGCGGCATTCAGGCTGCTGGAAGTGCATCGCCTGTCCCGGCCTCATCGCGGGCAAGGCCCGCTCCCACAGTGTGGGTGGAATTTTCATGTTTTCTCTGTGGGAGCGAGCCTGCTCGCGATGGCGGCATTCGGGCCGCCACAAGTGCATCGCCTGCCCCCGCCTCATCGCGGGCAAGGCTCCCACAGTCGTTAGCCTTTTTCGGGGGGGCAGTGGCTGCCCTCGCGTTCCAGCAACTGGCGCTTGCGCTCCACCCCCCAGCGGTAGCCCGACAGCGCTCCGTCGCTGCGCACCACGCGGTGGCAGGGGATGGCGACGGCCAGGGGATTGGCGCCGCAAGCCTGGGCCACGGCGCGCGATGAAGTGGGAGCGCCGATCATCCGCGCGATCTGGGCATAGGTGGCGGTGGCGCCGGCCGGAATGCTACGCAGGGCCTGCCAGACCCGTTCCTGGAACGCGGTGCCGCGCAGGTCCAGAGGCAAGTCCAGGCCCAGGGCCGGGGCTTCGACGAAACCCACCACCTTGGCCACCCACTGCTCGAAGCCCGGGTCGGCGCCGATCAGTTCGGCGTGGGGGAAGCGGTCCTGCAGGTCGCGGGCCAAGGCGTCGGGATCGTCCCCCAGCAGAATCGCGCAAATGCCCTTGTGGCTTTGCGCGACCAGAATCGCCCCCAGAGAGCATTGGCCCACGGCGAAGCGGATTTCGGTGTTGGTGCCACCGGCGCGGTATTGGCTGGGTTTCATCCCCAACAACTGGTCGGCACTTTCATAGAAACGGCTGTTGGCGTTGAACCCCGCGTCATACAGCGCCGCGGTGATGGAGCCGCCCTTGGCCAGTTGCTCGCGCAGTTTGCGGCCCCGGTGGGCGCTGGCGTAGGCCCGGGGCGTAAGCCCGGTGACAGCCTTGAACACGCGGTGGAAGTGGAACGGGCTCAACCCGGCCTGCTCGGCCAGTTGCTTGAGGTTGGGCGGGCTGTCGGCTTGCTCGATGCACTGGCAAGCCTGGGTCACCCGCGCCGTGTCGAGTTCACTCTGCTCGCCGCCGGCCCGTTTGCTGGCGCGGTAACCCGCGGCCTCGGCCTGTTGGGCGGTGTCGAAGAACTCGACGTTCTCCCGCCGTGGCAGGCGCGAAGGGCTGCTGGCGCGGCGGTAGATACCGGTGGTTTTCACCCCATAGACGAAGTGTGAGTCCGCCGCCGGGTCACGGGCCAGTACCGCCAGCCAGCGTGGGTCGTCGGCGGTGGGGGCATTACGGTGGGCGCTGTTCATGGGGGCGTACCTGCAGCGTGGCGAAGTGAGCACAGCTTAGGGCATCCGTGGCTGTGCGAACTCCGAGTCTTGCGGTGTAACTCGCCGGGCGTTTACTTGAGGCTGACCTGGCCGCGGGCGTACATCGCGATCGAGCCGTGGTCGGGGATCGTGCAGGTCACCACGCCCGGCTCGCCGGGGGTTTTCTCATCGAGCAGGGTGATGACGTCGGCCAGGTGGAAGTATTGGTCGTCGCGCATTTGCTTGGCCGCCGCGGCGTAATACACCAGGCTCCCCAGCACCTCGGTGAAGGCCTGGTAGCACTGCTCTTCTTCGCTGTAGTTTTTTTCTTTGATCTTGCGCTCGCTCAACGTCGCCATCCGCACAACCACCGGTTCCTGGGCGGTGGAGGTGGGGTTGGCCGCGACGCTGTCCATCGCGTAGGTGATTTTCGGTTTGCGCGGGTTGTAGTGGTAGCGCAGGAACTTCCAGTCCTTGAGCGCATAGGCCAGGGCTTTTTCCGGGTCCAGGTAGAGCGTCACGTCATGGGTGTTCTGCACGCGTTTGCCGATCAGCGGCGAGGCGGCCTGGGCGGTTTGCAGGCTGGCGCCGAGGGTGAACAGGGCCAGTGCGCAGGCAAGGGGGGCGATTCTCATCCCGGGTTTCCATTCCAAAAATTGATAGATGGCTAAATGCTGGCGGATGCTTGCACGCAGGCCTGGGTCGGTCAACGTTTGCGGCTGGCCGAGCGTCACACCGCTGAGGTTGGGCAAAATAAAAATTCATCGTTTGTGAGCCGCAAGGCTCTAGGTCAAGCTTCTTTGTGTTTAAAAAGTTTGAAAATTTTTTGAATTTTTCTGTAGGGCTTATCTCGAAGTGATTCCTGAATAGTCTGTCTTTCACATAGGGAGTTTGAAAAACGATGTCTACTGTATTCGGAAAAATCCTCGCCAAGACCTCCGTCCTGGCCCTCGTCGCCAGCCCGTTTTGCGCGATCGCCGCACCGTCCACCGCACCGATTTCCACCTTCGGCCTGCTGGGCAGCTACAACGACTTCAAGCTTGAAGGCGGCAGCGAAAGCGAGAAGGATCACATGCCTGAGGGTGGCCTGTTCTACAACTTCGGCAACAAGATGACCGCTGAATCCGGGTTTATCTACCAGGCCGGGGTGGACGCCAAGTTCGGCGAGCGCGACGACAACAAGCTCAAGGAAGGCCAGGCTGACCTGGACCTGGGCTGGCGCGCGGCGTTGGACGCACGCAACTTCGTCGATGTGCTGGTTGGCGGTGGCTACACCTGGACCCGCTACGAGCCGGGCTCGACCGACTACGACATGGAGTTGACCGCCAAGACCCCGTTCGCCAAGGCTGCGCTGGGCTACAACCACCAGTTCGACGACTCCACCCTGCGGGTGGAACTGGGCGCACGCCACAGCATCGGGGGCGAAGCGCACCTGAAGGTCGACGACATCGGCAGCGACACCGTGGACCTCAAGGACCGCACCAACCCTTATGCCGAAGTCAGCCTGCTGATGAACCAGAAGGGCGACCTGCCGATCATGGCGGGGCTGTACTACACCCGTACCGAATACAAGCTGGATGAGGATTCGGACGCAGCCGACAACACCAAACTCAAGCGTGATGAGTTTGGCTTCAAGGTGGGTGTGGCGTTCTAAATAGCCTGGGATAGGGCCCGCTTTCTCAGGAGGGCGGGTTGCACCCAGCGTCTGAAGGCTGGCGTAAAACCAGTGTAGGAGCGGGCCTGCCCGCGATGAGGCCAGGTCAGCCAGCTTGAATGTTGGCTGACCTGGCCTCATCGCGGGCAGGCCCGCTCCCACGGGTTTGCTAGTTAGGCAGGGCCTTACAGCGCAGCGCTCTCAGGGGCCACGGTTTTGGGTTTGCCGTAGTGCCACTCGTAGACCACGAATTTGAAGTCTTTCAAGTCGCCCTTTTCGTCAAAGCTCAGGTCCCCGGTGGGGGTCTTGAAGGTGCCGCTGTGGATGGCTTCGGCCACTTTGACCGGGTCTTCGCTGTTGGCCTGGGTGATGGCGCCGGCGATCACTTCCACCGCTGAATAGGTCGGCAGCACGAACGGCCCGGTGGGGTTTTCCTGCTTGGCGTTGAAGGCTTCTACCAACGCCTTGTTGGCCGGTTCCTGGTCATAGGATTTAGGCAAGGTCACCAGCATGCCTTCGGAGGCGTCCTTGGCGATCAGCGAGATCGAGTCGTTGCCCACGCCCTCGGGGCCCATGAAGCGTGCATTCAGGCCTTTTTCCTTGGACTGGCGCAGGATCATGCCCATTTCCGGGTGATAGCCGCCGAAGTACACGAAATCGACATTGGCCTGCTTGAGCTTGGTAATCATGGACGAGTAGTCCTTCTCCCCGGTGTTCACGCCCTCGAACATCGCCACTGTGTAGCCTTTTTCCTTGAGTACCTTCTGGACCGCGGTGGCGATGCCTTCGCCGTACTGTTGCTTGTCGTGCAGCACCGCCACCACTTTGGGCTTGACCTGGTCGGCGATGTAGTGCCCGGCGGCCGGGCCCTGGGCGCTGTCCAGGCCGATGGTGCGGAAGATCATCTGGTAGCCGCGCGCGGTGAGTTCCGGGCTGGTGGCGGCCGGGGTAATCATTACGATGCCTTCGTCTTCGTAGATGTCCGAGGCGGGTTGGGTGGAGCTGGAGCACAGGTGGCCAACCACGAACTTGATGCCGTCGTTGACCACTTTGTTGGCCACCGCCACCGCTTGTTTCGGGTCGCAGGCGTCGTCGTATTCCACGGCTTCCAGCTGTTTGCCGTTGACCCCGCCACGGGCGTTGATCTGCTGCACGGCCATGCGCGCGCCGCTGAACTGCATGTCGCCGTACTGCGCCACGGGGCCAGTCTTGGCCCCGGCGATGGCGATCTTGATGGTATCGGCGGCGAACGAATGGCAGGCCATGCCGGCCAGGACCATGGCGGTCAGGAGTCGGGTGGCTTTCTTATTGAGATTGTTCATGCTGCTCCACTCAGTTGTCTTAAGGGTTGATGGGGTGTAGCGGTAAAAAAGGTGCGGGGGCGGTTCAACGCTCCCACGGCGCTTGGGCGTCGGCATCGGGCGCATAGCGTGCCACGGCCCGGGCCAGTTCCTGGGGCGCGAGGTCGCCATTGTCGGCGAGGCTGCGCAGGCTGGCCAGGACGATGCTGTAGCGATCCACCTCGAAAAAGCGCCGCAGGTTGTGGCGGTTGTCGCTGCGCCCAAAGCCATCGGTGCCCAGGGTGGTGTAGGGCGCGTGCAGGTACTCGCCGATCAATTGTGGCCAGGCCCGTACATAGTCGGTGGCGGCGACGATTGGTGCATTGCCGCAGAGCAAGGTATCGAGCTGGCTGGCGTCATGGCTGCGGGCACCGCCCAGGCGTTGGTCACGCTGCACTTGGCGGGCATCGCGGGCCAGTTCGCTGAAACTGGTGGCGCTGAACACCTGGTTGGCCACGCCCCAATCCTGGGCCAGCAGTTCACCGGCGGCGAGCACTTCGCGCAGGATGGTGCCCGAGCCGAGCAGGCGCACCCGCGCCTCGCCCTCACCGTTGCGGGCATAGGCATAGAGGCCACGCAAGACGTCGCCGTGCAGCGCCGGGTCGAGGGACGGCTGGGGGTAGTTTTCGTTCATCACCGCGACATAGTGGAACTCGTCGCATTGCTGCTCCAGCACGCGCCGCGCGGCGTGGTCGAGGATCACCGCCAGTTCCCCGGCGAAGCATGGGTCCCAGGCACGGCAGTTGGGCACCATCGAGGCCATCACCAGGCTGGAGCCGTCCTGGTGCTGCAAGCCTTCGCCGCCCAGGGTGGTGCGGCCCGCGGTGGCGCCCAGGAGGATGCCCCGCGAGCGTTGGTCGGCGGCGGCCCAAATCAGGTCGCCCACCCGCTGAAAGCCGAACATCGAGTAGTAGATGTAGATCGGCAGCATTGGCTGGCCATGCACCGAATAGGCCGTGGCGGCCGCGACCCACGAGCTGATGGCTCCGGCCTCGGTGATGCCTTCTTCGAGCAGTTGCCCGGTTTTCGATTCGCGGTAGGAGAGGATTGAGCTGGAGTCCTCGGGCTCATACAACTGGCCGTGGGGCGAGTAGATCCCGATTTGCCGGAACAGGCTGGCCATGCCGAAGGTGCGGGCTTCGTCGGCGACGATGGGCACCACCCGCGGGCCCAACTCCGGGGCCTTGAGCCAGGCACCGAGCAGGCGCACAGCGGCCATGGTGGTGGACATTTCCTTGCCGCCAGCGTGCAGGGCGAACGCGCCCACCTGCTCCAGCGCCGGCACCGGGATGCTCGCTGCCTGCTGCTTGCGCGCCGGCAGCGGCCCGCCGAGGGCTGCGCGGCGCTGGCGCAGGTAGTGCATGACGGGGCTGTCGTCGGCGGGGCGATAGAAGCGCAGTTGGGTGACGTCGTCGTCACTCAGGGGCAGGTGGAAGCGGTCGCGGAATGCCAGCAGGGCCTCGACGTCGAGTTTCTTTGCCTGGTGCGCGGTCATGCGCGATTCGCCGGCGGCGCTCATGCCATAGCCTTTTTTGGTCTTGGCCAGGATCACCGTGGGCCGGCCCTTGCACGCCTTGGCGGCGGCGAACGCGGCGTAGAGCTTGCGAAAGTCATGGCCGCCACGCTTGAGGGCGTTGATCTGCTCGGCGCTCATGTGCTCGACGAGGCGTTTGACTTGGGGGTCTTTCTTGAAAAAGTGCTCCAGGTTATAGGCCCCGTCGTTGGCACCCAGGGTCTGGAACTGGCCGTCCGGGGTGGCGGCGAGGTGGCGCAGCAATACGTGGTCGGTGTCGCGGGCGAACAGGGCGTCCCATTCCGAGCCCCAGAGCACCTTGATGACATTCCACCCGGCGCCGGCGAACAGCCCTTCGAGTTCTTGGATGATCTGGCCGTTGCCCCGTACCGGGCCGTCGAGGCGTTGCAGGTTGCAGTTGACGATAAAGGTCAGGTTGTCCAGTTGCTCGCGGGCGGCTAATGACAGGCCGGCGATGGATTCGGGCTCGTCCATTTCGCCATCGCCAAACACGCCCCACACATGGCGGCCCTCGGTGCTGGCCAGGCCCCGGTGCTGCAAGTAGCGCATGAACCGCGCCTGGTACACCGCGCTCAACGGGCCAATGCCCATGGAGCCGGTAGGGAACTGCCAGAAGTCGGGCATCAGCCAGGGGTGCGGGTAGGAACACAGGCCGGGGCCGTTGATTTCCTGGCGGTAGTTGGCCAGTTGTTCTTCGCTCAGGCGCCCCTCCAGGAACGCCCGGGCGTATACGCCGGGGGCCGAGTGGGGTTGGAAGAACACCAGGTCGGCGTTGCGTTCGCCCTCAGCACCGTCGCCACGGAAAAAATGCTGGAAGCCGACTTCGAAGATCTCCGCCGCCGAAGCGTAGCTGGCGATATGGCCGCCCAGTTCGCCGTAGGCGTGGTTGGCGCGCATGACCATGGCCAGGGCATTCCAGCGCATCAGGCTGGTGATGTGCTCGTCCATCGCGAGGTCGCCGGGGTAGCTGCCTTGCTGCTCCAGCCCCAGGGTGTTGCGGTAGGCGGAATAGGGCTGGGCGTCGCGGCTGATGCCGTGCTCGCGGGCAAACGCCTCCAGGCGCCCCAGCAGGTAACGGGCGCGTTCGCTGCCGCTGGCGTGCAGGGTCGATTCCAGGGCGTCCAGCCATTCGCGGGTTTCCTGCGGGTCCGGGTCGTTGGGTTCGGCGGGGTGGCTGTTGGCGGTTTGCATCGGGTTCTCCTGTGCCATCAGGCACACGCCGCCAAGGCCTGGCGGATATCGGCCAGCAGGTCGTCGATGTCTTCCAGGCCGGCCGACAGCCGCACCAGGCCTTCAGAGATGCCGTGGTGCGCGCGCTCCTCGGGGGTGTAGGTGGAGTGGGTCATGCTGGCCGGGTGTTGGGCCAGGGATTCGGCGTCCCCCAGGCTGACGGCGCGGCTGAACAGTTGCAGCGCGTTCATGAAGCGCCGGCCAGTGTCGATGCCGCCCTTGAGTTCAAAGGCAATCATCCCGCCGGAGCGCTTCATCTGCCGTTGCGCCAGGTCGTATTGGGCGAAGGAGGGCAGGCCGGGGTAGGCCACCCAATCTACCGCCGGGTGCGCTTGCAGGTATTGGGCGATGGCCAGGGCATTGCTGCAATGGCGCTCCATGCGCAGGGCCAGGGTCTTGAGGCCGCGCATCAGCAAAAAGGCGTCCTGGGGCGACATCACCGCGCCGGTCAGGTCCTTGAGGCCTTGCAGGCGAATGCGCTCGGCCAGGGCTTGGCTGGCGACGGCGATGCCGGCAGTGATATCGCCGTGGCCGCTGAGGTATTTGGTGGCCGAATGCACCACCACGTCGGCGCCCAGCTCCAGCGGCCGTTGCAGGTAGGGCGAGCAGTAGGTGTTGTCTACTACCACCGTGATGCCCGGGTGCTGGTGGGCGAGGGCGGCCACGGCCTGGATGTCCACCAGTTGCATGTTGGGGTTGGCCGGCGACTCGAAGTACACCAGGCGCGTGGCCGGGCTGATGGCGTCGCGCAGTTGGGCCAGGTCGCTCATGTCGACATGGCGCACCTTGACCCCGAACTCGCCAATACCGTGGTGTAGCAAGGCGAAGGTGCAACCGTACAGGGTGCGATTGACCAGAATCTCATCGCCGGGGCGCAGCAAGGTCCAGAACGTCGCGGCAATGGCGCCCATGCCGGAGCTGAACGCCACCGCCGCTTCGCCGTTTTCCAGGGCGGCCATGCGCGCTTCGAGCAGGCTCAGGGTGGGGTTGGAAATACGCGTATAGAAATGCCCCGCTTCCTGCCCGGCGAAGCACGCCGCGCCGTACTCGGCAGTGGGGAAGGCGAAGGTGGAGGTGAGATAGATCGGCGGCACCAGGGCGCCCTGATGATCGAGCGGGTTGTAGCCGTGGTGAATGGCACGCGTAGAAAAGCCGAGGTTGTTATTTTTGTTGTCCATACGGAACGCTCCGGATTTTTCCTACATGCTATTCTCAAAATTCAACATTTCTATTCCAAAATTGCTGTCAAAAAGCGAAGTTATTGGCATGGAATTCATAATAAAAACGAAATAGAGGCAAAAAATTCCAATGGTTCTGGATCGCACCGACAAGGCCTTGCTTATGGCCTTGCAAGACAATGCCCGATTGACCATGGCCGAGTTAGCCGATCAGGTGTCATTGAGCACGTCGCCCAGTTGGCGGCGGGTCAAGAACCTTGAAGAAAACGGTGTGATTACCGGCTACCAGGCCATCCTCTCGCCCAAAGCCCTGGGCTACGGGGTAACGGCGTTTGTCAGCATCATGATGGATTCCCACACCAAGGACGCGGCCCGCAGTTTTGAGCAGCGGCTGTTGGAAATTCCGGAAATCGTCGCTTGCCACAACATCTCCGGGCGCTTCGATTTCCTCCTGGAAGTGGTGGCCAAGGACCTGGAATCGTTCGGCGAGTTCGCCCGCGAAGTGCTGCAAACCCTGCCGGCGGTGAAGGAGATTTACTCGAGCTTTTCGTTCAAGACCGTCAAGGCCCAGCGCACGATCCCGGTGCCCGACTGACGCTCGCCGGGGTTTGCCGCAACGCCACCCTTGTGGCGTTTTTTTATGCCTTGCGTGAAGTCGCAGTTTTGACGTCAAAAATTTTCCGACGAACGGAACTGATGCCGAAATGCCATTGTCTGTATCCCATACAAACAACGCGACGCTACAAGGACTGATGCAATGAGAATCGTGAAAACGCTGGCACTGGCCACCCTGTTCGCTGCCCTGGCCGGCTGCGGCAGCGATGCCATCGAGGGGAAATTTGCCGTACAGGCCAGCGTCATGGGCTTCAAGAGCAATGTCGGCACCGCGGTGCTAGACGAAGACTTCATCACCCTGATGGGCGACAAGTACGAAATCGATGAGTGGCAGCGCGACGGCGACACCGTGATCGCCCGTGGTAAGGATGGCGAAAGCGTGATGAATGCGCGCATCGAAGATAACGGCAATCGCCTGGTGGTCCTTGATGGCGGCGAAGTGGTCAGCATGACCCTGACCCGTATCCAATAAAGGGCTTTCCTATCGGGCGGCCGGCGCGGCGGCCCTGTTTTCGTGCGTGCATTACCCCCCTCTTAAAAAGGATGTTGTGTGAAGAAACTATTGGCAGTGTCTGGCGTTGCGCTGTTGTTGGCCGGTTGTGGCTCAAGCTACGACTGGGACGAAGTGACCACCTCCTCTGGCTCCAAGGGCCAGCCCACGGCCACCTACGTCGACAAGAAAACCAAAGAGCCGATCTCCGGCACCATCACCTGGAAAGAAGGCGATACGCTGATTTCCGAGTTCAAGGTGAAGAGCGGCAAGGTCCAGGGCGACTGGGTCACCCACAACGCCGACGGTTCGGTGGCGATCGAGGCACAGCTGGACGAGGGCGAGTTGACCGGCACCACGGTGGTCTACTGCCCCGGCCCGGATAAAAAGCCGCAGCAGAAAATCGTCATCGACGGCAAGGAAAAAAGCCAAAGCCAGTACGACTGTGCCACTGGCCTGCAAACCGCGCTGGAAGTCGAAATCCACACCCCCGCTAAGGAAAACCACGGCCACGACCTGGCTCGTTCGGCCTGGCGCATCGTTGACGGCAAGCAAGTGCCCGCTGCGCTGGCCAGCTACGCGAAGGACGGCAGCGGCAAACTCGATGGTGTGCAGGAAACCTACTACCCGACCGGCCAGGTCGAGCAACGCCACCTCTATAAGAATGGCCAGCTCGATGGCGTCTCCGAAGAGTACGTGCTGCTGACCGATGGCACCTATCGCCTGCGCCAAACCAGCCTCTACAAGGACGGCAAGCGCGACGGCGACACCACGCGCTACTTCGCCTTTGGCAACTGGCCGGAGAAAATCGTCGAACGCCGCGAAAGCTACAAGGACGGCGAAGACCTGGGGCAATCGATCAGCTTCGAGAACCTGGACGTGCATGTGAATGCACGGATGAACGATATCCCACCGGCCAATTACAAGATCCACAGTGCGCTGATCGGCCGCGACAGCTACGGCGGTTTCAAGGCCGATGTGGAGTCGCTCAAGTACCTGCTCACCGAATCCAAGGTGGACGTGAACGAGCGCTTGGTCGCGGATGAAGATTTCCCGATCCAGCAAGTAGCGGAAAACGCCTATGACATGCTGGTGGGCTTGGGGGCCGACCCATTGAAAGTCAGCCTGGCCGGCAATACACGGCTGATGATGTGCATCAAGCAGTCTTACCGTAACTGCTCCGACGAGCACTTCAGCCAACTGATGGCCTTGGCCAACGCGAAAACCGCCAACCTGTACGGCAATACACCGCTGCACCAGGTGTGCAAGACCACCCGTTTCCTCAAGGAGCGCCCAGCGGTGGTACAAGCGCTGATTGGTAGCCAGGATGTGAACGCGGTGAACTATGCCGGGCAAACGGCGTTGCACTACTGCATCGTGCAGAAAGACAAGACGACGGCCAATGCGCTGATCCAGGCCGGTGCTGACCTGGACAAGGCCGACCTGGCGGGCGTGACGCCGATGCAACTGGTGTTCCTGCGCGATCCGCGGCCCAACAGCCAGAAGCAGTTGTCGTGGGATGAGGAGCGAGTGCGTTTTGTAGGCCAGTGGCTGAGCAAATCCAAGTTCAGCTTCGAGACGCCGTTTGCAGGCTTCGACAAAAGCCTCAAGCAACTGATGATTGAGGCCGGTGACGCGCCAAGCGCCATGTTGGTGGACAGCCTGAGCCCCAAAAGCTGACCCTGTGCGTTAACCCTATGACGCCCCGCACGCTAACGCTTGCGGGGCGTTTTGCGTTTCGGTAACGCTGTTTTGCCGCCCCGCAGGGTAATTGTGGCGTCGTCTGATGGCCGGACGATGCTACAGTTCAGGGCTTCAGGAAGAGCGGACTGGGTAAAGGGCAATGGGCGGTATGGGGTTGCAGCGTCGGTGGGGGGCAATATTCGGGCTGTTGCTGGCGCAGGGAGGGATGCCGCTGGCGCTGGCGGCCGAGCCGTCGGTGGCGTCCGCCAGCGCGAACCTGCCGGCCGCGCTCTATGCCATGTTGCTGGCCTTTTTCCTCGGCGCGGTGGCCGGGGTGATGCTCGCCTGGGGCCGCTGGGGTTGGCTGCGCACCCTCGCCGGGTTGGGCCTGGTAGTGTTGATCCTGGTCAGCACCGTGGCCAGCGCGGCGAACTGGTTGGCCTTGCTATTGGCGATCCCGGTGAGCATGGCCATTGGCGGCGCGATCTTCGCGTCCCTGGCCCCGCAGCGCGTGGTGCTGTATTGCGTGATCGGCTTCTTTACCTACGTCGGCTTGCTGACCGTGCTCAGCCTGCTGCTGGGCGCGATGACCTTTGTCTACGGTTTGGTTCTGCCGGTGGCGTTGCTGGCGCTGGCCGGGCTGGTCAATGTGCTGTTCAGCCTGATGCGTGCCACTTGGCAGAAAAGCCCGATGGGCTTCTTCCAGCGTGTGTTGATCGTCGGCGCAGTACTGCTGTTTTTGGCGTTGCTGTCGGGTTCCTTCAGCGAATCGTTGTCTTGGTGGGTGGTGTTGGGGCTGACCTATCTGGTGGCCCTGGTGGTGTTCTGCCTGGGCGGCGGCGCGGTGGAACCGGCCACGGAGCAGGACGCAGGCAAGGGCGCCAAGGGCGGAGGCGGGGCGTCGGGGAGCTGGTAGCGCCGCACCCCGCGACGCTACCGCTGGGTGTTAGAAGTTGATCGATGCGCTCAGGCGTGCGGTCAGCGGCGCACCTTGGAACAGGTAGCCATCGCCCAGGTAATCGCCAACGTCGCGCCAGTAACGCTTGTCGAACAAGTTATCGACGCTCAGGCGAAATACCGTGTCATAGCCATCGATCCGCGTGCTGTAGCGGCTGCCCAGGTTGAACACCGCGTAGCTGCTGGCCTGGACCTGGCCTTCGTGGTTGGCGTTTTTACTGGCGCTGTACTGCACGCCCCCAAGCACGGCCAGGCCTTCGACCCAGGGCAGGGCGTAGTCGGCATACAGATTGGCCCGCCATGTCGGCACGTTCAGTGCCTGATGCCCTTCATACGCTGGCGTGCCGGTATCGTTTACCCGGGCGCGGATCGCCGCGGCGCTGGCCGAGAGCTGCAGGCGCGAGGTGACAAAGCCGTTGGCCGACACTTCCAGCCCGGTGTTTTTCTGCTGGCCTTGCTGGACGTAAGTGAAGCCGCCGCCGTCATCGGGCCGCGAATACTGGTAGGCCTGGCGGGTCTGGAACAGCGCAGCGGCGAAGCTGATCCGCTGCCAGTCGTACTTGACCCCGGCTTCGAGCTGGCGCGAGACGGTCGGGGCGAGGGTTTCAAACGCATTGCTGGCGAACCACGGCGCCTCGCCCCCCAAAGACAAGCCCTTGCTGTAACTGGTGTAGAGCGACAGGTTGGCGATGGGCTTGTAGATCAGCGCTGCCTGGGGCAGGAACTCGTAGCGCTGGGTGTGGCGTGCGGAGTCGCCGCTCACCTCGAAGGCTTCCTCGTCCAGACGTACTTCCCGCGCGCCCAGTACGGTTTGCCACTGCTCGTTGAGGCTGATGCGGTCGGTGACAAACAACCCGTATTGGCGGCTGTCGAGGCGGCGTTGGCGATCGTTGAGGGCGCCGCTGTAGGCGGGGAATTGTTCGGGGTCTTGGTGGATGTTGCCGGTGCCGAGTGTTTCTCCGTCTGGCGTTATGTTCCTCGCGACGTTGATCGGCTCACGCTTGTCCACGGTGCGGCGAAATGCGCTGGTACCGACCGTCAGTTCATGGCCTAGGCCGGCGGTGTCGAAGCTGCCACTCAGGGCTGCCTGGGCTTCGTCGGTGCGGCGGGTGTCATCGGGACTGCGGAAATCATAGATGTCGTAGTTGCCTTCCGGGCTGAAGTAATTGGGCACCGGGACGCCTTCGCAACTGGCGGAGCCATAGCAACCCCAGGCGAAGGAGCTGTAGTCATCAATCACCACGCGGCTGCGGGAGGCGCTGACGCTGCCCTTCCACAGGTCGCTGAAGCGGTACTCGAACTTGCCGTTGAGGTTCAGCGAATCGATATCCACTTGCTTGGCACCGCTCTGGTGAGCCAGCAGCTTCTTGGGCGAGGCGTGGTGCGGCAGCTCGGTGTTGCCCAGCAACTGGTAGCCGGGCACTGAGCGCTGGGAGCGGCTCTGGTACTCGGCATCCAATTGCAGCAAGGCGTTGGGGCTGATGTTCCAGTCGAAGGCCAGGGACAGGAAGTCCCGCTGCCCATCGGCGTGCTCGACGTAGCTGTTGATGTCCTCATGGGCGATGTTGGCGCGCAGGCCCACTTGCTGCTCATTGCCGAACCAACCGCCGACATCCGCTGCCACGTAACCGCTGCCGCGATCATCGGTAGAGACCGTCACCGAGCGCACCGCTTCGGGGCGCTTGGTCACGTAGTTCACCAGGCCGCCGGGCTCGGCCACGCCGCTTTGCAGGGCCGACAGGCCCTTGAGCAATTCGACTTGCTGCTTATTTTCCAGGGCGACGTTCTGTTCGCCAGTAACCGTGCGGCCGTTGATCTTGTAACTGCTGGCGGCATTCAGGGAAAAACCGCGCACCACGAAATTCTCGTAGTAGCCGATTGGCGCATAGGCTTGGCCTACGGAGGCGTCGTTCTTCAGTACCTCACTGAGCAGGCGGGCTTGCTGGTCCTTTATCAGGGCGTCGTTGATGACCGTAATGGAAAAAGGCGTGTCCAGCAGCGGCGCTTCATCAAAACCGCCGACCGAGGCCTGGCGCACCTGGTAGCCGGAATCGGCTTCGCCTTCGACGCGGGTGGCAGGCAACTCGGTACTCGCGCCCAGGGCGGGGCTGGCAAGCAGGCTGAGGCTCAGCAACTTAAGGGCGAAACGCGGGGCGGGCACGCCCACCCAGGGTGCCCGGTACAACCTATCCATGAAAGCTCCTTGATGCGGCTCATTGGCAAGCGCGACGCGGCGGCTCGCTCTTGGTAGCCGGCCATCATATAGGAGGACGTTGGGTGGCTGGGGTTCGTTAACGCCGAGCTGGCGGGCGGCTTATATATAGAAGGAAGGGCGGTTTTGACGATTTCAGGTGGGCTCGATAGAAAACCTGAATTAACGGTTGACGGCGATTTATATCTGTCTATAATTCGCCCCACTTCCGGCGCAGTCGAAACGGAAAACTCCTTGGTAAACAAAGAGTTATGCAGGTTTCGACAGCGCGGAGCTTCAGGTCATCGAAGCCCGAAAGGAGTTGAAAAAGAGGTGTTGACAGCAGCGAGTAACGCTGTAGAATTCGCCTCCCGCTAACGAGCGATCGTCAGCGCAAGTGGTTGAAGTTGTTAAAGATTTCCCAGCGAAACTTTGAAAG
>NZ_FYEE01000002.1:0-192438 GCF_900187645.1 Pseudomonas sp. Irchel 3E20
GCACCAGCGCGGTGGTCTACAACGGCAGCGACGGCAGCACCACCGTGCAAATGGTCCGCCCGCCCGACGCAGCCACCAAAGCCCACAACGCGAAAACCCGCTGGGCCGACCCCTTCCTTTTCGGCGCGCCGGGAGTGAGGCAATGAAACCATCCCCAACAGCAGTGGCGGGCACGATCCCGTGCTGCGATAGCGGCACCGCGAATCCCCGAGAGGCCCGCGCTGTTGCGCTAGGCCGAGGGTGCAAAAAAGGCCCGCGTCCAGAAGGGCGCGGGCCTTTTTAGTGAGCGGGCACCTGCGTTACAGCACCGGGTAGTCGATGTAGCCCACCGGGCCTTTGCCGTAGAAGGTTTCCGGGTGCGGCTCGTTGAGCGGTGCATCGGCTTTGAGGCGGGCCGGCAGGTCCGGGTTGGCGATGAACGGGATGCCGAAGGCGACCGCGTCAGCCTTGCCGCTGGCCAGCCAGGCGTTGGCGCTGGCCTTGGTGAAGCGTTCGTTGGCGATGTACGGGCCGCCGAAGGCTTGCTTGAGTTGCGGGCCGAGGCTGTCGGCGCCTTCCTTTTCCCGCGAGCAGATGAACGCGATGCCGCGTTTGCCCAGCTCCCGGGCCACGTAGGTGAAGGTTTCGCTGAGGTTGGCGTCGCCCATGTCGTGGGAATCGGCCCGCGGCGCCAGGTGCACGCCGACGCGGCCGGCGCCCCAAACTTCGATGGCGGCGTCGGTCACTTCCAGCAGCAGGCGCGCGCGGTTTTCCAGGGAGCCGCCGTAGCGATCGGTGCGCTGGTTGGTGCTGCTTTGCAGGAACTGGTCGAGCAGGTAGCCGTTCGCGCCGTGGATCTCCACGCCGTCAAAACCGGCGGCCTTGGCGTTTTCCGCACCCACGCGGTAGGCCTCGACAATGTCGGCCACTTCTTCGGTTTCCAGGGCGCGCGGGGTGGGGTAGTCCGCCAGTGGGCGCACCAGGCTGACGTGGCCCTTGGGTTGCAGCGCGCTTGGCGCCACCGGGGTTTCGCCGTTCAGGTACGAGGGATGGGAAATGCGCCCCACGTGCCACAGCTGCAGGAAGATTCGCCCGCCCGCGCCGTGGATGGCGCGGGTGACGTTGCTCCAGCCACGCACCTGGTCGTTGGACCAGATGCCCGGGGTGTCCGGGTAACCCACGCCCAGGGGCGTGACCGAGGTGGCTTCGCTGAGGATCAGGCCCGCGGAGGCGCGTTGCACGTAGTACTCGGCCATCAGCGCGTTGGGCACCCGGCCCTCGTCAGCGCGGCAGCGGGTCAGGGGCGCCATGATGATGCGGTTAGGCAGTTGGAGGTCGCCGAGGGTGATGGGGTCAAAAATAGTCGTCATGCCAATAATCCTCTGGGTAGTCAGTTAGTTGCGGGGGCCAGGTCAGCATTGCCGCCCTGACGGAAGGTAATGAGAGTCACCAGCAGCGCCAGGACCGCCAGGGCGCCAGCGGCCAGGGGCACGCGGGTCAGGCCCAAGCCGTGGGCGATCACGCTGCCGCCGACCCAGGCGCCGAGGGCATTGCCGACGTTGAACGCGCCGATGTTCAGGGTCGACACCAGGTTCGGCGCGGCCTTGCCGAAGGTCACCACGTTGATCTGCAGCGCCGGCACCGCGGCGAAGGAGGCCACGGCCCAGAGGAACAGGGTGATCTCGGTAGGGATCAATGCCACGCTGGTCCAGCTCAGCACCGTGGACACCACGGCCATGGCCACGAATACGCCGATCAGGGTCGCCGCCAGGCGTTTGTCCGCCAGCTTGCCGCCGATGATATTGCCCAGGGTCAGGCCCAAGCCGATCAGCAGCAGGGTCCAGGTCACGCCCTTGGGCGAGACGCCGGTGACGTCCCCCAGCAGCGGCGCGACGTAGGTGAACAGGGTGAACATGGACGCCGAGAACAGCGCCGTCATGCTCAGCGACAGCCAGATCCCCGCACCCTTGAGGGCCGCCAGTTCGGCGCCCATGTCGAGTTTTTCCTCGTCGCGCTTGGCCGGCAGGAAGCGGATCAGGCCGGTCAAGGCGATCACGCCAATCACCGTCACCGCCCAGAAGGTCGAGCGCCAGCCGTATTCCTGGCCCAGGGCGGTGCCCAGCGGCACGCCGAGGACGTTGGCCAGGGTCAGGCCGGTGAACATCAGCGCAACGGCCGACGCCCGCTTGTTGGCCGGCACCAGGTTGGCTGCCACCACCGAGCCGATACCGAAGAACGCACCATGGCACAGGGCTGTGACGACCCGGGCGAACATCAGCACGTTGTAGTCACTGGCCAGGGCGCAGAGCAAGTTGCCGATGATGAAGATGCCCATCAACGCCACCAGCGCAGCCTTGCGCGGCAGCCGAGCGGTGGCCAGGGCCATAAAGGGTGCACCGATGGCCACGCCCAGGGCGTAGCCGGTGACCAGCCACCCGGCGCCGGGGATCGACACGCCCAGGTCCGCCGCCACATCGGGCAGAAGGCCCATGATGACGAACTCGGTGGTGCCGATGGCGAAGGCGCTCAAGGCCAGGATGAGGAGCGAGAGGGGCATGGGTGAATCCTTGTGGAACTCTGGGTCAGAGCTCTTTGCTAATGGCGCGGATGAACGCTTGGATCACGTCCTCGTTGCGTTTGAAAAAGTGCCACTGGCCGGCTTTCTGGCTGGTAATCAGGCCGGCCCGTTGCAGGGTCGCCAGGTGTGCGGAGACGGTCGATTGCGACAGGCCGCAGCGTTGGTCGATCTGCCCGGCGCAAATGCCGTACTCGTGGTTGTGGGTCTGGTCGGGGAACTGGACCTTGGGGTCCTTGAGCCAGTTGAGAATGTCTCGCCGTACTGGGTGTGCCAGGGCTTTTATTATTTCGTCGAGGTCAATGTTCATGGCGGTGCTCGGGTGGGTAAAACGTTATATCGCGATGAGGCGAACTTTAAATCGGTATTTCGCGATATACCAATATGATTTTGATCTGATATCAGCATAAATCGGTATATCGAGTTATAACGATATGTAGGGCGCAGTGCTAAGCTGCGCCGATGAACTATCTCGCACATCTTCACCTCGGTGGCCAGCGCCCGGGGCAATTGCTGGGCAGCCTGTATGGCGATTTCGTCAAAGGGCAGTTGCGCGGGCATTACCCGCCGCAAATCGAAGCGGCCATTGCGCTGCACCGCCAGATCGACGTTTTCACCGACCGCCATGCCGTGGTGGGCCAGGCGCTGTCGCGCTTTACCGATACGCGGCGGCGCTATGCGGGGATTGTCTTGGACGTGTTTTTCGACCATTGCCTGGCCCGCGACTGGGCGCAGTACAGCGACGGGCCGTTGGAGCACTTCACGGCCGGGGTGTACCGGGTGCTGGCGGCCGAGCCGTGCCTGCCCGAGCGCTTGGCCCGGGTCGCGCCGCACATGATGGCCAACGACTGGCTGGGTTCGTACCGGGATTTCGCCGTGCTCGAGCAAGTCCTGCGCGGTATCGCCCGGCGCCTGTCACGGCCAGAGGAGTTGAACGCGGCGATGGTGGAACTGGAGCGCTTGTACGAGCCGTTGAGTGACGACTTTCGGCTGTTTTATCCGCAGTTGCAGGTGTTTTCCCACGGTCGCCTGGCGACCTGAAACCCCTGGGGAGTTCCCCCGTGTGAGCGAGCCTGCTCGCGATAGCGGCCAGCTAGCCGATATTTTCGGTGGCTGTCACACCGCCATCACGGGCAGGCCCTCCACAGGTCGCCTCACCCCCCCTATAGCTCACGCCGCAAACGCTGGGCGCACGGGCATCTGCTGGGGGTGGGGCAGGGCGCCAAACAGGGCTTTTTGCACTGCTTGCTGGGCCTCGAAGGCCAGGGCGGCGCGTTCTTTGCCCAGGCTGGGGATGGGTTTGAGCAGGTGGATTTCCACCTCGCCCTGATCGTTGGCGAACAGGCGCATCAGGTGCGAGAGCAAGTCATCGTCGCCAATGAACGGCGCGAGCGGGTCGAGCTGGCCGTGGCGCAAATAGCGGATCGCCACGGGTTGTACCGCGGTGGCGGTGTCGATGGCCGCCGACAGCAAGCGCCCATGGAACGTGCGCAGGGCACGGCCGTCGGTGGTGGTGCCTTCGGGGAACATCAGCAGCGGGTGCTGTTGCTCCAGGTGCCGGCTCATCTGCTTGCGGATCAACTGGCTGTCGCCCGAGCCGCGGCGGATAAACAGGCTGCCGGCCTTGGCCGCCAACCACCCGGCCACCGGCCAGGTGCGCACTTCGGCCTTGGACAGAAACGACAGCGGCGTGAGCATGCCCAGCAGTGGGATGTCGGTCCAGGACACATGGTTGCTCACCCACAGCAGCGGCTGCGTCGGCACCTGGCCCAGCACCCGCACGCGAAAGGGCAGGGCGTTGCTCAGGCGCGCCATGAAAAACCGCGACCAGCGCTGGCGCCGCACCATGGAGTTGGCGATGCCCAGGCGCTCGAACAGGCCGAACAGCGTGGCCATGCTCAACCCCAGCGCCACCACCATCAGCACCCGGGCGATGCGCGCGTACACCCGCAACCGGCTCATCACACGGCCGCCTTGAAGTGGCGGGCGTAGCGCGGGCACAACTCGTCGCGCTTGAGCAGGATAAACACGTCGGCCACCTGGAAATCCTCGTCCCAGCACGGCTCGCCGCAGATCTTCGCGCCCAGGCGCATGTAGGCCTTGAGCAGCGGCGGCATCTGCGCGATGACATTGGCCGGCACGTCCAGGTGGGGCAACGGGTTTTTCGGTTCGGCCCGCAGGTGCTCGGTGCACAGGTGGCGTTCGCGCAGGCGCTGCATGATCGCCTGGGCCTGCAGGCCACCGTCCTGCATGGGGATGCTGGCGCAGCCCATCAGGTAGCTGTAGCCGCCCTGGTTGAGCACTTCGGCCAATTCGCCCCAGAGCACGGCGATGGTGCCGCCGTTGCGGTACGCCGGGTCAACGCAGGTGCGGCCGATTTCCAGGATCGGGCCTTTGAGGTGGACCAAACCGTGCAGGCTGAACTCTTCTTCGCTGTAGAACCGCCCCAGGCTGCTGGCGGCCTGGTGGTCCAGCAGGCGCGTGGTCGCCACCAGGCGCCCGCTGTTGAGGTCGCGCACGCCGATGTGGGCGCAGTGCACATCGTAGTCATCCATGTCCAGGCCCAGCTCCGCGCCCTTGAGCTTGGCGTTGAACTCGCCACTGAACACGTTGAAGCGCAGGGCCTGGGCCTCGCGCAAGGCCTGGGCGCCGATCAGGCGCTCGGCTTGCAGGTGGCGTTCGGTGCCGGTGTCGGTGCTGCGTGCGAGTTGAGTCATTGCCGATCTCCGTACGGGCCACGGCCCCATCATGGGTGGCAGCCGAGCGACTTTCTTTGTGTCCAATTGTTGTGCAAAGTCAGGCTATGTAGCCCCGGTGTCATCGCCATGAAGCTTTGGTGATGCTTATGTGACAGCCCCTTGAGGACCCTTTCATGCCTTGGTCGACCCTGTTCAATGCGCCTGCGCGAATGCCCGCCCACCCTGACCTGGCGCAGGGTTACAGCGCAGTGCTGGAGCAAATCGGCAGCGTTGCGCCGTTTGAATTGGCGGTGCGCGGTGGCCATGGGGCGGCCACGCCCGGGTGGGCGTTCCTGCTCGGTTACCAGGCTGCGTTGCGCCTGTTGTGGCCCAGTGCACCGCCCACCCTGGGCGCTTTGTGTGCGACCGAACAGCGCAGCCTGCGCCCCAGCGACATGCACACCCGCCTCGACAACTTGCGCCTGAGCGGGCGCAAGGACTTCGTCACCGCCGGTGACGCGGCGGACTGGCTGCTGGTGTCGGCGCGCAGCGAAGCCTTGGGCGAACCTGCACGCCTGAACCTGGCCGTGGTGTACGCCGGGGAGGCCGGCGTGCGCGTGGAAAAACTGCCGCCCATTGCCCTGATGCCGGAGATCAGCCACGGCCGCCTGCACCTGGACAACGCCCACTGCGAACTGCTGGCCGGGGACGGCTGGGACGCCTACGTCAAACCCTTCCGCACCCTGGAAGACACCTACGTGCTCAGCGCCCTGTGCGCCTGGTTGTATGGCGTGGGGCAGGACTGCGCCTGGGCGCAACCCCTGCAACTGCGCCTGCTGGCGCTGTTGGCCGGGTGCGCCGAAGTCAGCCGCCACTGCCCCGACGAGCGCGCCGCCCATGTGCTGCTGGGCGGTGTGTTTGCCCAGTTCGAGGCCCTCAAGCCTGAGTTGGACGCGGCGTTGGCGGCGGGCCCGGCGCTGTGGGCGGGCCTGTGGCAGCGCGACCAGGGCTTGCTGCAACTGGCCGGCGCGGCGCGGGCCCAACGCCTGGCCAAAGCCCTGGCCGGATAAACGCGGCAACTGTCATGTGGCTCGGCTAGGCTTGGCCCACCCCTTCGCCGAGCCCTCGCCATGTTCAAAGGCCTGACCCTGCTGGTTGTGCTGTTGCTGACAAGCCTGGGCGCGCGCGCCGAAAACTGGCCGGGCGAGCAGTGGGACGCCGGCCCGCCCCTGGCGGGCCCGGCGCTCAAGGCCCTGGAAGACTACGCCTTCGCCCCTCGCGACGACGCCACCCGCGAGGGCATCCGCACCGACGCCTTAGTGGTGATCCGCGACGGCCAGGTCATCTACGAACGCTACGCCGCGCCCACCACCGCCGACACCCCGCACCTGACCTGGTCCATCAGCAAAAGCCTGCTGGCCACTCTGCTGGGCGTGGCCCATGGCGAAGGGCATTTTGCCCTCACCGACCCGGCGATGCGCTACTACCCAGCCCTGGCCGGCCACCCGGCCATCACCCTGGCCGACTTGCTGCACTGGGCCTCGGGCCTGGACTGGCAGGAAGACTACGAATACGCGCCGCTCAACGCCTCGGTGGTGGCCATGCTCTACACCCGCGGGCGGGCGGACATGGCCGCCTTCACCGCTGCGCACCCGGCCGCCAGCGCGCCGGGGCGGGCGTTCCGCTATTCCAGCGGCGACAGCAACCTGCTCTCGGCGGCGCTCAAAGGCATGCTCGGCGCGCGGTATGCGGACTATCCCTGGACCGCGCTGTTCGAGCCCTTGGGCATCCGCGGTGCCGTGTGGGAAACCGACGCCAGCGGCACTTTTATCGCCTCCTCCTATGCCTACCTCACCGCCCGCGACCTGGCGCGCGTGGGCCTGCTGATGCTGCGCGACGGGCGCTGGGAGGGCCGCCAATTGCTACCGCGCCAGTGGGTCACGTTCAGCCGCCAGCCCTTTGCCGGTTACCGCGCCGGCCAGGACGCCGCCGTGCCGGGCGGCCACTGGTGGCTCAACCGCGCGGTGGGCGGCGCCGACCGGCCCTGGCCCGCCGCCCCGGCCGACGCCTTCGCCGCCCTTGGCCACTGGGGCCAGGCGTTGTATGTGATCCCTGGCGCCAACCTGGTGATCGTGCGCTACGGCGACGACCGTGACGCCAGTTTCCGCCACAACGAACTGCTGGCCCGCATCCTCGCCGCGGTGCAGCCATGAACCGCCGCCCCTGGCTGCGCCGCCACCCATTCCTCGGCCTGCTGGGCCTGTTCCTGTTGGCCCTGCTGGCCTGGGCCTGGCAGGCACGCCAGGCCCTTGAGGCGTTTCCCGACATCCTGAGTGCTTACACCGCCAAGGAGTACTGCTCGTGCCGCTACGTGATGCAGCACCCGGCCGCTTACTGCCAAGGCTATGTGCGCCAGTACCTGCCGCTTAGCGGCTTGCGCGACGACCCGGCGACCAAGCAGGTAACCGCCAGCGGCCTGGGCCGAAGTCACGGTGCCGCGTGGTTGGGGGAGCGGGTGGGGTGTCGGTTGGTGGAGTGAGATGCCCCCAACCCCAGTTATGTAGCTACCCATGCAGCGACGGCATTGGGTCAACCAACCAATGCGCCGGCAGGCAATCCGCAATCGTGGGCAAGCCAGATCGCTGCCGCGCCGCGCCCACAAGGCCTGTCGCCATCGATCAGCAGTTTGCAACGGCCCACGGGCCGGGTACTGTTCGCCTCACGTTTCCCGGTTCATGAGTGCCTATGTCCAGCCTTTCCCTGTGCAAAACCCTGTCGGCCGTGCTGTTGGCCTGTACCGCGCTGTCGGCCCAGGCCAATTGGTATTTGGATGGCGAATCTTCGCGTTTGTCGTTTATCACTACAAAAAACACCCATATCTCCGAAGTTCAGCGCTTTTTGGTCCTGCATGGCAAGGTGGACGCCAAGGGCGCGGCGCAGTTGCAGGTGGAGATGGACTCCGTCCTCAGCGGCATTCCCCTGCGCGATGAGCGCATGCGCCGCGATCTGTTCGAGGTCAAGACCTTCCCCCAGGCCCTGGTCAGTGCGCAGATCGACCTGCGCCCCATCAACGACCTGGCCCCCGGCGCCCAACTGGAATTGCGCCTGCCCCTGACCGTGACCCTGCACGGCAAGGCCCATAGCTATAACGCCGAGCTGTTGGCCACGCGCCTGGACGACCGGCGCTTTCAGGTCGTGACCCTGGAGCCGTTGGTGCTCAACGCCCGTGACTTCGACCTGCAACCGGGCCTGGAGGCCCTGCGCAAAGCGGCCGGGCTCAAGGCCATCAGTTTGTCGGTGCCGGTGGGTGCGGTGCTGATTTTCACGGCGCGCTGACATGAGCGGCGGGGTGTTCCCCTGGCGTGAAGGCAACCGCTTCGAGCTGTTGATCGACGGCCCGCAGTTTTTCCCGCGCATGCTGGTGGCCATCGCCCGCGCCGAGCAGCAGGTGGAACTGGAGCTGTACCTGGTGGAGGCGGGCGCCTGCGCCGAAGCCATGGTCCAGGCCCTGGTACAAGCCGCCGAGCGCGGTGTGCGGGTGCGTTGCCTGTTCGACGACTACGGCAGCCTGGCCTTCACCCTAGGGCTGCGTCGGCGCCTGACCGATGCCGGGGTCGAGTTGCGCTTCTACAACCGCCTCAGTTGGCGGCGCTGGGTGCGTAACCTGTACCGCGACCACCGCAAACTGCTGCTGGTGGACCAGGGCCTGGCGGTGGTCGGTGGCACGGGGGTGACGGATGAGTTCTGGATGCCCGGCGAAGACGTCAGCCAATGGCACGAAGTGATGGTGCAGATCAGCGGGCCGCTGGTGCTCGACTGGCAAATGCTGTTCGACCGCCAGTGGCTCGCCAACCGCCACCGCACGGCGTGGAAACCCACCTCGCACTTTGGCCTGCAACGCCTGCCCCGGGTGCCGCCCAGTGGTTCGGGCATGGGCCGGGTGGCCTACGCCGACGCCCGCCAGCACCGCGACATCCTCCAAGCCCTGGTGCGTGCCCTCAACAGCGGGCAACGGCGGATCTGGCTGGCCACGCCGTATTTTCTGCCTACCTGGAAAGTGCGCCGCTCCCTGCGCAAGGCTGCCGCCCGGGGCGTGGACGTGCGCCTGTTGCTCACCGGGCCGCGCACCGACCACCCCTCGGTGCGTTATGCCGGGCACCGCTACTACCCACGGCTGCTCAAGGCCGGGGTGCGGATTTTTGAATACCAGCCGTGTTTTTTGCACCTGAAAATGGTGCTGGTCGATGACTGGGTGAGCATTGGCTCATGCAACTTCGACCACTGGAACCTGCGCTTCAACCTGGAAGCCAACCTTGAAGCCCTCGACCCGGACCTGACCCGGGCCGTGGCGGCCAGTTTCGAGGCTGATTTCGCCCAAAGCGAAATCGTCAGCCTGCAGGATTGGCAGCGCCGCCCGTTGTGGCGGCGGGTCAAACAGCGGATATGGGGTTGGGTGGACCGGGTGGTGGTCAACTTGCTGGATAGGCGCGGCTGAGCCGGGCAGCGATTAATGCGAACAACTGTGGGAGCGGGCTCGCCCGCGATGGCGGATGACCGGCCAGCCCATCTGCTGGCTGACCCACCGCAACCGGGGGGCGTGCGGAGCGCCGCCCGGCCCGTTCCCACATCAGCCCCACCGTTTTCAGTCAGAGCAACTCAAAACTCTGCTGCTTCACATCCCGCGAGTTGAGGCCGATCTGCACGTTGAACTTGCCCGGTTCGGCGGCGTATTGCAGTTGGGTGTTGTAGAACTTCAAGTCGTCCTCGCTCAGGGTAAAGCGCAGCACCTTCTCTTCGCCGGCCTTGAGCATCAATTTCTGGAAGCCCTTGAGCTCCTTGACCGGGCGGATCATCGAGCCGGTGACGTCCTGCACGTACAACTGCACCACGGTTTCGCCATCGCGCCGGCCGGTGTTCTTGACCTTGATGGTGGCGTCCAGGGTGCCGCTTTTGTTCAGCGTGGTGGACGACAGCGCCATGTCGCTGAGGCTGAAGTCGGTGTAGCTCAGGCCATAGCCGAACGGGTACAGCGGCCCGGTGGTGTCGTCGAAGTATTGGGAGGTGTAGTTGCCGGGTTTGCCCGGGGTGAACGGGCGGCCGATGCTCAGGTGGTTGTAGTAGGTGGGGATCTGGCCTACCGAGCGTGGGAAGGTCAGGGGCAGTTTGCCCGACGGGTTGTAGTCGCCGAACAGCACGTCGGCGATGGCGTTGCCGCCTTCGGTGCCGGCGAACCAGGTTTCCAGGATGGCGTCGGCCTGTTCCTTCTCGTCCACGATCGACAGCGGCCGGCCGTTCATCAGCACCAACACCAATGGCTTGCCGGTGGCCTTGAGGGCTTTAATCAGTTCGCGTTGGCTGGCCGGAATGTTCAGGTCGGTGCGGCTGGAGGATTCGTGGGACATGCCCCGCGACTCGCCCACCGCGGCCACCACCACATCGGCCTGCTGCGCGGCTTTCACCGCCTCGGCGATCAGTTGCGCGGCCGGGCGCGGGTCATCCACCACTTCCGGGGCGTCGAAGTTGAGGAAGTTCAGGTAGCCGAGCACCTTGGCATCGCCCGTGATGTTGGCGCCGCGGGCGTAGGTCAGGGTGGCTTGCTGGCCCATGGCCGCGCGCATGCCGTCGAACAGGGTCACCGATTGGTCCGGGCGCCCGGCGGCGGCCCAACTGCCCATCATGTCGATGGGCGCCTTGGCCAGCGGGCCGACCAGGGCGATTTTCGCGGTCTTGGCCAGCGGCAGGGTCTGGTTGCGGTTTTCCAGCAGCACCAGGCTGCGGCGCGCCACGTCGCGGGCTTCGCTGCGGTGCATGCGCTCAGGGGCGTAGAGGTCGGCCGGGTCTTGCTCGGCCTTGCCGATGCGCAGGTACGGGTCCTTGAACAGGCCCATGTCGTACTTGGCGCCCAGCACTTCGCGCACGGCGTTGTCGATGTCGCTCTGGGCGATGTCGCCGGCCTTGAGCAGCCCCGGCAGTTCCTTGCCGTACAGGCTGTCGTTCATGCTCATGTCGATGCCGGCCTTGATCGCCAGTTTCGCCGCCTCGCGGCCATCGCGGGCCACGCCGTGGTTGATGAGCTCGAACACTGCGCCATGGTCGCTCACGGTCAGGCCCTTGAAGCCCCATTCCTTGCGCAGCAGGTCTTGCATCAGCCAGGTATTGGAAGAGGCCGGCACGCCGTTGATGGAGTTGAGCGCGGTCATCACCCCGCCGGCACCGGCGTCGATGGCGGCGCGGTAGGGCGGCAGGTAGTCCTGGTACATCTTGACCAGGCTCATGTCGACGATGTTGTAGTCACGCCCGCCCTCGACCGCGCCGTACAGGGCGAAGTGCTTGACGCTGGCCATGATGCTGTCGGCCGCGCTCGGCGCCGGGCCCTGGAAGGCGCGGACCATCACCTGGGCGATGCGTGAAACCAGGTAGGTGTCTTCGCCAAAGCCTTCGGAGGTGCGGCCCCAGCGTGGGTCGCGGGACACATCGACCATCGGCGCGAACGTCAGGTCGATGCTGTCGGCGGCGGCTTCCTTGGCGCTGATGCGCCCGCTCAGGCCAATGGCGTCCATGTCCCAGGAGGCGGCCAGCGCCAGGGGGATCGGGAAAATCGTGCGGTGCCCGTGGATCACGTCATAGGCGAAGAACATCGGGATCTTCAGGCGGCTGCGCATCGCCGCGTCCTGCATCGGCCGGTTTTCCGGGCGGGTGATGGAGTTGAACGTGCCGCCGATGCGTCCGGCGGCGATTTCCTTGCGGATCAATTCGCGGGGCATTTCCGGGCCGATGCTGATAAGGCGCAACTGGCCGATCTTTTCGTCCAGGGTCATCTGCTTGAGCAGGTCACTGACGAACGCTTCCTTGTTATCGGCGGTGGCGGCCCACGCGCCAGGGCTGGCCAGGGCGATGGCCAGGCTCAGCAAACACAACTTCTTCATCAATATTGTTCTCGGGGTGCGAGCGGGCCTCGTTATAAAAAAACGCAGCCCGTTCGCCAAAAAATAGGGAGCGGCTATTGTTGTTCGGGTGTTGTGCAGGTAAATACCGCACACTCGGCAACGACTTTTCGCACAGGGCATCTTTTAGCTCAAAGGCTTGATGCTTGCCAGTAGCGGCGCAACATTAAAGTGCCAGGCACTGGCCAGCGCCGGTTCCAATTCTCCGAGGGAGCGTCACCACCATGAACACACCAAACGGTTATCGCGCAGGTTGGCAGCTGGCGGTCTTGCTGCTGGTCGGCACGCTGCTCAGCGGCTGCGGCATCAACACCATTCCCACCCTGGACGAGCAGGCCAAGGCCGCTTGGTCCCAGGTGCAGAACCAGTACCAGCGCCGCGCCGACCTGATCCCCAACCTGGTGGAAACGGTCAAGGGCTACGCCCAGCACGAACAGGAAACCCTCACCGCCGTGATCGAGGCGCGGGCCAAGGCCACGTCCATTCAGGTGGACGCCAGCACCCTGGACAACCCGGAAAAGCTCAAACAGTTCCAACAGGCCCAGGACCAACTCACCGGCGCCCTCAGCCGTTTGATGGTGGTGTCCGAGCGCTACCCGGACCTCAAGGCCAACCAGAACTTCCTGGCCCTGCAATCGCAACTCGAAGGCACCGAGAACCGCATCAGCGTGGCGCGGCGCGACTTCATCCTCGCGGTGCAGAAGTACAACACCGAGCTGCGCACCTTCCCTGGCCGCTTGTGGCACAGCGTGATGTACAGCGACCTGCCGATCCGCGAGAACTTCGAGGCCACCAGCCCCGACGCCGACAAAGCCCCGCAAGTGAAGTTCTAAGGAACCTGCCATGCGCCTGTTGAACATCGGCCTGTCGCTGCTCTGGGCCTTGGCCCTCACGGCCCAGGCCGAACTCAAGTTCCCCGAACTCAGCGGGCGGGTGGTCGATACCGCGAACCTGATCGAGCCCGCTGTGCGCCAGCAACTGGCCCAGCAACTGGCCGCCCACGAGCAGGCCACCGGTGAGCAAGTGGTGGTGGTCACCCTGCCTGACCTGCAAGGCACCAGCATCGACGACTTCGGTTACCAGTTGGGGCGCCACTGGGGCATCGGCCAGAAAGACAAGAACAACGGCGCGCTGTTGATCGTCGCCCGCGACGAGCGCAAGTTGCGCATTGAAGTCGGCTATGGCCTGGAAGAGCGCCTCACCGACGCGCAATCCTCGATCATCCTCAACCAGGTCATCACCCCAGCCTTCAAGAACGGCCAGTTCAGCAAGGGCATCAGCGACGGCGTCGCCGCGATGCTGTTGGTGCTGGGCGGCAGCCCCCTGGATGAGCCGGTGGCCGGGCCCAGCACGCGCCATTCGGGCATTTTGCTGTTCGGGCTGCTGATCCTGGTGGTGTTCGTGATGCTCGGCGGGGGTGGCGGGCGCGGGCGTGGGCGCGGTGGCCCCGGCGCAATAGTCGGCGGTATTCTCGGCGGCTTGGCCAGCGGCGGTTTCGGCGGCGGCGGGGGCGGCGGAGGCTTTGGCGGTGGCGGCGGCAGCTTCGGCGGCGGCGGTGCATCGGGCGGCTGGTGACAACAACCCTGAACAGGCAGTGCTAACCATGGCTTTATTGAGTGAATACGAACAACGGCAAGTGGCCCAGGCCATTGCCCGGGTCGAGCGGCAAACCGACGCCGAACTGGTCACTGTGCTGGCGGCGCGGGCCGACGACTACGCCTACATCCCGCTGCTGTGGGCCAGCCTGTTGGCGCTGGTGGTGCCGGGCGTGGTGCATTACGCCAGCGGCTGGATGAACATGCACAGCCTGCTGCTGACCCAATGGGTGAGTTTTGTGGTGCTGTGCCTGGTGTTTCGCCTGCCGGCGCTGACCAGCTACCTGATCCCCCGCTCGGTGCGCCACTGGCGCGCCTCGAACCTGGCGCGGCGCCAGTTCCTGGAGCAGAACCTGCACCACACCGTGGGCAGCACCGGCGTGCTGATTTTCGTCAGCGAGGCCGAGCGCTACGTGGAAATCCTGGTGGACGAAGGCATCTCCCGGCGCCTCGATAACCAGGCCTGGGAAACCATCGTCAGCACCTTCACCGCCCAAGTGAAGCAAGGCCAGACCCTGGCGGGCTTCATCGCCTGCATCGAAGCCTGCGGCGAACTGCTCAAGGAACACGTGCCGCTGACCCACGAACGCAACGAATTGCCCAACCGCTTGGTGGTGCTGGCCTGAGTGTGTGGGCCGTGGTGTAAATAACTGCGTGTCCCCACGGCCCAACCCCCCTAAAATGCGCGCCACTTTCCGATTCGCACTCGCCGAGGCGCCTTGCTTATGTCCGTTCCTGCCACCCCCGCCAGCGGCGATCACCACACTCAATTTCTCGACCTGTTGCGCGCCAGCCTGGCCGAGAACGGCTTTATCAAACTGGTGCTGGCCAAACACGTGGGCAGCGAGGTGGAGCTGCAACGCCTCACCGTCAAGCAGGTGACGGTCAAGGAGCAGGCGTGCCTGTGCTTCGTGTACCGCTACAAAACCCGCGACATCACCAAGAACTTGGCCCTGGACGAAGGCGTGGCGCTGATCGCCGGGCTGTTGCCGGCTACCTTCAAAAACGCGCATTTGCTGACCCTGAGCGACGAAGCCCAGCTCGAATACAGCAAAAAGGGCAAGAGTTCGCTGTTCAAGAGCAAGCCCCAGCAACTGCGGGAAGTGCCCTCGGCCGAACACGACCGCGAGAAACACCGCTTCCTCGACCTGAGCCGGCCGTTCCTCGCCGACCTGGGCGTGACCAACGCCCGCGGCGAACTGATCCCGGCCATGTCGCGCAAGTGGAAGCAGATCAACAAGTTCATCGAAGTGTTCAGCCACGCCCTCACCGCATCGCCCCTGGCCCTGGACAAACCGGTGCGCGTGGCGGATTTCGGCTCGGGCAAGGGCTACCTGACCTTCGCCATCCACGACTACCTGCGCAACACCCTGCAGGCCGACGGCCAAGTCACCGGCGTAGAACTGCGCCAAGACCTGGTGACCCTGTGCAACGCCGCCGCCGCGCGCCTGCAACACCCCGGGCTGGCGTTCAAATGCGGCGACGTGCGCAGCGTCGCGCCCAGCGAACTGGACGTGATGATCGCCCTGCACGCCTGCGACATCGCCACCGACTACGCCATCCACACCGGCATCCGCTCGGGCGCGGCGATCATCCTCTGCTCGCCGTGCTGCCATAAACAGCTGCGCCTGCAAATCCACAGCCCGGCGCTGCTCAAGCCGATGCTGCAATACGGCCTGCACCTGGGCCAACAGGCCGAAATGCTCACCGACAGCCTGCGTGCGCTGTTCCTCGAAGCCTGCGGCTACGAGACCAAGGTGTTTGAATTCATCTCCTTGGAACACACCAACAAAAACAAAATGATCCTCGCCATCAAACGCCCCGAACCCTTGGACCCGGCGGCCCTGCTGGTGAAAATCCAAGCCCTCAAGGCTTTCTACAACATCAGCGAGCATTGCCTGGAAACCCTGCTGCGCGCCGATGGCTACTTGCCCGAATAAGCTCCCCCTTATGGGAAGGGGGTTATAGGGGCGCTGGCCTATGTGGGAGCGGGCTTGCCCGCGATGGCGCCCTCAAGCCCGCTGCCACAGTTGAACTGTGGTGTGGGTGGGTTTTTCATTTTTTCCGCTGTGGGAGCGAGCCTGCTCGCGATGGTGGCACCTTGCCCTTGCTGGCCGGCGCGGCCTGCACCCCGGTCCTGCGCCCCAGCATCACCGTGGCGATCACCCCAGTGGCAAACAGCCACGTGATCGGCGCCACTTGTTCGCCAAAAAACAGCGCCGAAAAAGCAATGGTGAAGAAAATCTGCAGCAACTGGATCTGGCTGACCCGGGCGATGCCGCCCATGGCCAGCCCCGCGTACCAGGCGAAAAAGCCGAGAAACTGGGAAAACAGCGACACATAGCCAAACGCCCACCAAGCCTTGGCCGACACCGGGCCCTGGTGTTGCAGCGCCAGGTACGCCACCGGGCCGATCAGCAGCGGGGTGGACAGCACCAGCGCCCAGCAGATCACCTGCCAGCCGCCCATCTCCCGCGCCAGGCGCCCGCCCTCGGCGTAACCCAAGCCGCCCACGGCAATGGCGCCGAGCATCAGCAAGTCCCCGGCCTGGATGCTGCCGGCGCCGCTTATCAGCGCATAACCCAGCACCAGCGCACTGCCCAGGGCCGCGCAGGCCCAGAAGGCTTTCGACGGCCGCTCATGGGACAGCCACGCCGCATACAGCGCCACACACAGCGGCTGCAAACCGTTGACCAGCGCACCGTGGGAGGCGGGCAGGGTCCGCATGGCCCAGGCCGACAGCACGGGAAACCCCAGGATCACCCCGGCGATCACCAGGCACAGGCCTTTGACCTGCGCCCAGGTCGGCCACTTCTCCCGGCGCCACATCAACAGCGCCGCCGCCGGCACCGCCGCGAACAGCGCCCGGCCCAGGCCGTTGAGCAACGGGTGGATTTCCTGCACCACGATGCGGGTGAAAGGCAGGGTCAGGCTGAAGATAATCACGCCCAGCAGGCCCAGGGCCATGCCGGTGTTTTCGCGGGAAGTCATAGGGGCAACCGGAATCAAAAGGTGGCGGGTGGCCTCCATCTAGCCATAAACCACCGCGGTTACGCTGTTACAGCTGGGGGCGAAGTGGGGCGTACAGTTTGTACTCCCCAACGCCAAGGCACCCCGTAGCAAGCGGGCTTGCCGGATCGGTGGTGCTGCTTGCACAAACCCCAGGGCTGCTGCGCACCCCAACGCGGGCAAGCCCGCTTGCTACACTCGGCCGCCGCCGCGCAGGCCCGGTGTAGTAGGCGGTTATTACCCACGCCGGCCAATTGGGGCTAGGGTGAATACTTCCTGTACTTACCCCGAGGAACCCCGTCATGGCCGCGAAGAAAATCCTGATGCTGGTCGGCGATTACGTCGAAGACTACGAAGTGATGGTGCCGTTCCAGGCACTTTCGATGGTGGGCCATACCGTGCACGCGGTGTGCCCGGACAAAACCGCCGGGCAGACCGTGCGCACGGCGATCCATGATTTCGAGGGCGACCAGACCTACAGCGAAAAACCCGGCCACTTGTTTGCCCTCAATTTCGATTTCGCCCAGGTCGCGGCGGCCGACTACGACGCCCTGCTGGTGCCCGGCGGCCGGGCGCCGGAGTACCTGCGCCTGAACGACCAAGTGCTGCAACTGGTGCGTGATTTCGACCGGGCCGGCAAGCCGATTGCGGCGGTGTGCCATGGTGCGCAACTGCTGGCGGCAGCGGGCATTCTGGCGGGCCGCGAATGCAGCGCCTACCCGGCCTGCGCCCCGGAAGTGCGCCTGGCCGGCGGCACTTACATCGACATTCCCGTGACGGCGGGCCACGTGCAAGGCAACCTGGCCACCGCCCCGGCCTGGCCGGCCCACCCGCAATGGCTGGCCGGTTTCCTCGGGTTGCTGGGCACCACCATCACGCTGTAAAGGAGGTTTTTGCCATGTGCGAGCTGTACGTCAAGGCCGATCCGATGCTCTACGAGTCACGCTCGCGCTCCCTGCGCATCCGCGGCGTGGTCACCACCCTGCGCCTGGAAAACCAGTTCTGGGACATCCTCGCCCAAATCGCCCAGGCCGATGGCATGAGCACCAACCAGTTGATCGCCAAGCTCTATGAAGAGGTGATGGACTACCGTGGCGAGGTGGTCAATTTCGCCTCGTTCCTGCGGGTCAGTTGCACCCGTTACCTGAGCCAGCCGCGTACTCAGGCACCGGCGCAGTTGGCCCTGGTGCGCAGCCCGGCTTGGGCTTAAAGCAACGTTGGCCTGGACTGATCCGGGCTCCAGAGCCAGAAGGTGTAGCCGTAGTCGCCTTCCAGCTTGGGAAAAATCGCGCCATCACGGAAATACTGCCGCGAACCTTCACGGGCGGGGCTGAACCACCAACCGGCGTGGGGGCACGGCTCGCCGCTGGCTTTGCGCGGCGGGTGCTGCGGCTCGCTACCCGGCGCGTCGGCCATGGCGTCGGGGTCGCTGTCTTCAAACTCGCCTTCGAGAAGTTCGACGAAGTACCACTTGCAGGGGCGTTCGGTGAAGGCTTTATCCATTATTTCGTGGCGGGCCGGATGTTCAATGTTAGGGAACACACTGGCGTATTTACGTTGCCGAGCAAAGTTCAATAACCCGATATCATCGCCCCACAGGCCCGCTCGCCCAACTGCGTTCAAGGCGTCCAACCCGATGTCGTTGAATGTTTGGCACTCTTCAAGAGACTGCCACATCCCCTCACCGCCTCCGGTCCAACCGAACTGCAAAGCACCATGAGGATCATCCTGCGGGAGGTACACGCCAGTGCGAATCGGTACTCTTCCCGTCTCACCTTCAATATCCAGATGAACTTTGAACTTTGGTAATTGAGGGAAGTGCTGTTTGCAGTCTTTCCAGACATACCAGAAGGTGATGTCATCCCAATCGCGGCACATAACCTCATCAATTTTGAAACCATAGGAAAACACCTCGTTGGCCCGTTCGCGAAACGCTTTCTCCTGTTCTGCAGTGGCCCATTGCATTGAAAACTCGCCCAGCATATGGGCGCATTGATTGGTTCCCGTGATGCCGTAGCACTGGTCGGCGCGCTTGGCCATATCCCACATGGTGTTTTCCCTGTACTCGATCAAGGCTGGAAACCCGCCGGTGCTCCAGTTGGCTGCGGTATCGCGCACGCCCCAGCGTTCGCTGACCATCAGGGGGTCGAGAATCGAACGGCGTTCCAAAAGCATCTCGGCCATGACGATCAACTCGTCGATCTTCGGCAACAACGCGTCCAGGTAACTTTGCGACGAGTAGTAATAGAGCATCGCCGCTTGGCGTTTTTGCCACAGGGACAGGTGATAAGTCGGGGTCATCGGATAAAGAACGTTCATGTTGTGTGCCCGGGCAGTGCAGACCAGGCGGGTTCACCTGGCCTGCATTTAACGATCAAAGTGTTGGCCTGGACTGATCCGGGCTCCAGAGCCAGAAGGTGTAGCCGTAGTCGCCTTCCAGCTTGGGAAAAATCGCCCCATCGCGAAAATACTGCCGCGAACCTTCACGGGCGGGGCTGAACCACCAACCGGCGTGGGGGCAAGGCTCACCGCTGGCTTTGCGCGGCGGGTGCTGCGGCTCGCTGCCCGGCGCGTCGGCCATGGCGTCGGGGTCGCTGTCTTCAAACTCGCCTTCGAGAAGTTCGACGAAGTACCACTTGCAGGGGCGTTCGGTGAAAGAGTGAACTTGTACTCGGGTACGAGCGTAGAAGTACGACTCTTTAAAGACGCCTTTATAGGGCGATTGCTCAATGAACCTTGCAAGTCCGTTTTCATCGCCCCATAAGCCTGCGCGTCCCAAGGTTTTCAAGGCGTCCAGGCCTATATCATTGAATGTTTTGCATTCTTCCAGCGTTTTCCACATACCTTCACCGCCTCCGGTCCAGGCAAATTGCAGGGCACCGAGAGGATCATCCTGAGAGACATAGACACCGGTACGTGGCGGAACTTCCCCGGTTTCACCTTCAATATCCATATGCACTTTAAATTTCGGCAAGCGCGCAAAGTGCCCTTTAACTTGCTGCCAAATAACCCAAAAAATCACATCGTTCCAGCCCCGTTCCATGACACCGTCAATCTTAAAACCGTAGGAAAACACCTCGTTGGCCCGCTCGCGAAAAGCTTTCTCCTGTTCTGCAGTGGCCCATTGCATTGAAAACTCACCCAGCATATGGGCGCATTGATTGGTTCCCGTGATGCCGTAGCACTGGTCGGCGCGCTTGGCCATATCCCACATGGTGTTTTCCCTGTACTCGATCAAGGCTGGAAAACCGCCGGTGCTCCAGTTGGCTGCCGTATCGCGTACACCCCAACGTTCGCTGACCATCAGGGGGTCGAGAATCGAACGGCGCTCTAAAAGCATCTCGGCCATGACGATCAACTCGTCGATCTTGGGCAACAAAGCGTCCAGGTAACTTTGTGACGAGTAGTAATAGAGCATCGCCGCTTGGCGTTTTTGCCAAAGAGACAGGTGATAAGTCGGGGTCATCGGATAAAGCGGATTCATTTTTTAAACTCCGTTACTTGGCCGGGCAAGTTGGGCAGGCCGAGGCGCACATTGCTGAGTTGGGTATCAAAGTCGGTCATGCCCCAGGCGGTATCAAAGGGGCCGCTGATGGCGGGGTGATTGATTTTTTCGCGCAGGCACTCATAGAACTCCTGTTCTTCTGGCGACATGTTCTTGTAACGCTCGTAGTTCATGTCCGGGGCAGGCTCCATGCGACCGGTCTGGCGATCCACGCGGTAGTAGGTCAGGGTGTCGAAGGCTTCAGCGGTGCTTTCGCCGGCGCTATTACGGATGAACTTGGAATCGAACTTGATTTGCTCCCAGCCGCCCTCTAGATAGCGATCCGGCAAACCAGCCTTGGGCGCTTTGACCTGGGACGCAGCGGGGCCTTTCCAGACCTTGAGGGTTTCCCCGGCCTTGAGTTCGTACACCACGAACTGGCCGTTGACGTTCCAGTCCGGCCACACGGCCAGGTACTTGCGCCAGGCAGACTTGGGGTTGGCTGAGTCCATGATTTGCTTGAACACGGCTTCCGTGACCCAGTCCTGGGCGCTGGCAACACTGCCGGGGCCTATGATGCGGTAAAGGCGTAGGGGGCCGACCAGTTCAACTGCCTCCAATCCCTTTGCGAAGGTTCTGATCTGCTTATCATCGAGGTACGGAAAGCCTTGCTCAGCTTTCTCCTTGACCTTTGCTCTCTCTTTAGACGCCTTCAGCGGCTTAAACACCCCCGGTTTTCCCCGACTCAACCACCCCGGCAACGGCTTCGCATCCCGCATCAATTTCACCGCCCGCGCCTCGGGCAATCCGCCGTGAAAGTGCACATTCACCGTGTTCAAGATCGCCCGATGCTGCATCAGGTCTTCCATTTCCAGCCGGCGGATCACGATGTCGAGGGCGTCGCGTATCGGTTGTAGCGCTTTGCCGATATGGGCATTGGCCTGTAGGCGCACGGCCTTGACCATGTTCAGGGTTTGCTCGGCCTTGGCGGCGGCCCCGGGGACGTATTTGACTTTGCCCAGCAAAGTGTTGAGCAGGGCAATGCCCCGGTCGAAGGCGTGCAGTAACCTCAAGACGTCTATTTGGTTGCGCACCTTTTTGATGGCGTCGGCCAGTGTCTGGAACACCTGGCCCCATTTCATGCCACGCCAATACTTCACCACTTCCTTTTTACGCAGCAGGGTGATGACCCAGGTCATCGCCTCGTCCACGGCCTGCTCCACGGCATGGCCACCGGAGCGGCGGATAAACAGGAAGAAGATTTTCAGCACGCCCTTGACCAGGGAACCGAGCACCGGGAACAGGCCGATCAGGGTCAGGCACAGGCCGACCCAGGCCCAGGTGTTGCTGTGGTCTTTTTGCAGTTCGCGGCAGTTGGCGACCAAATCGCGCATGTCGCAGACCTGGTCCACCAAGGGCACCATGGAGACCGCCGCGTCGAAGGCGATTTGCCCGGTGCTGCGGTCTTGGTTGAAGTCCCCCTGGATCGCCTCCCACACCCAAAGGGCGGTATCGACACTGGCGTCGAAGAGTTTTTCCGGGGCGCCGGTGATGTACGCCAGGGCGACGCGCATGTTGTCGGCGGGGACAGCGGTTTCTGGGGGAGAGGATGGCGGCATGGCACGCACTCGCGCAGGACAAAACGCGATGCTAGCGAGGCAATTTATTGCGCGAAATCAGACCAAACGGACGCGATTGGTGGGAATCGGCCTACGACAATTCGTAACCCTGGCCGTGCCCGCGCAAACGGGCCCTTATGCGCTGAGCACGCTTGCGAAAGCACGCCGGGCCCTTTCCCACCGGGGCAAAGCCCTGCTTAGAAAAACCGCGTCACGCTGACCTTGGCGTTGCGCCCCAGGCTGGCGGCGTTCTCGCCGCTCAGGGGTGGGCGGTAGTCGCGGTTGAACATGTTGTCGAGGGTGAAGTGGACTTCGGTGCCCTTGAGGTACGCCTGCTGCGGTTTCCAGTGGGCGAAGAGGCCGTGCACGTTGTAGCGCTTGTTTTCGTAGTGGCGCCAGTAGAAGTCACCGATATCGCTGGCCGGGCCGCTGGCGTAGGAGTCATAGGGGGTGCGGTCGGTTTGGCGTACCCATTGGCCCTGCCAGCCGACTTGCGCGTCCCACGACGGGATCTTCACCCCCAGGCTCGCCACCCATTTGCGCGGTGGAATGTCCCGCGCCCACACGTTCGGGCCCCAGGGGTTGGTGTAGGCGCCCTGGTGCTTGCCGGTGATCCACGAATACGACAGCGTGCCGAACAGGTAGGTCGAGTCGTAGAAGCTCTCGAACTCGAAGCCCTTGATGGTCACGTCACCGATGTTGCGGTACACCGGCATCGTTTCCACGCCCGGGCAGCCGCCATCGCCGATGCTCAGGCCGTTTTCCAGCTGCGCCGCGCAGGCGACGCCGGTGGCCTTGAGGATTTCGTCCTTGATGGTGTTGTGGAACACCGTGGTGCGCAGTTGCACGCTGTCGCTGTCGGTCAGCAGCCTGTCGTAGTTGTGGATAGTGCCGGCGCGCAGGGCGGTGATGCGCTCGGGGTCGAGGTGGCGGCTGGTGGCCGAGCGGCTGCTGCCGGCGGCCTGCACTTCGTATTGCTCGTCGATCACCGGGGCGCGCCAGGTTTTGCTGTAGTCGGCGAACAGGGCCAGGTTCGGCGTGGCCTTCCAGAAGGCCGAGAGGCGCGGCGACCAACCGGTGTAGGTCTTGTTGCCGTAGTCGTGGCCGTCTTTGGGGTTGGGGCTGTTGTAGAACGGCGCGTCGTTGCGCTCGCCCCGGTTGCGCACGTGGTCGTAGCGCAGTGATGGGGTCAGGGTGAAGTCACCCAAGGTCACGGCGTCCTGGATATAGAAGGCGTTGTTGTCCACTTTGCCGTGGGGCATGAAGCCCGGTTGGTAGTGGCCGTAGTTGTACTTGGCGGTGCCGTAGGTGTTGCCCGGCATCCACATGTCCACTTCGCGCTCGTGCTTGCGGATCTGCACGCCGGTGGTCAGGGCATGTTCCAGGGGGCCAGTGGCGAACAGTGCGACGTTGCTGATTTCGACGAGGCGGTCTTCGTAGCCCACGGTGATTTCACGCCCGCCCGTGACCGGTTGGAAGTAGGCGTTGGGGCCGCGTTTGTCGTGCTGGTCGGTGGTGGAGTCCGAGTAGCTGACCTTGAGGTCGATCAGCGGGTTGTCCAGCGGTTGGTAGTGGTACTTGGCTACCCAGGTGGTGTCCACGGTGTTGCGCTGGGCCAGGTAGTAACTCAGGGCACCTTCGTAGCCCAAGCGGTCTATCAGGCGTTGGCTGGGCGGTGCTGGGTAACTTTTGGCCGAGAAGGGCGCCCAGATGTCGCTGTCCGAACGCGAGTAGCTGAACCCCAGGCTGTGCTCGTCGGTGACCTGCATGTTGAGCTTGTACAGCACCCCTTCCAGGTCCTGGGCGGTGTTGGGCTGGCGCTTGGGGTTGATCGGGTATTCGTGTTGCGGGTCGGGCTGGGCGCTGGCCAGTTTCATGTCGTCGCCGTCGCGCTTGGTCCAGTAGGCCAGGGCGTCGAAGCGGCCGTCATCGCTGCGCCCGAACACCGCCGAGGTGTAGGCCTGCTGGTGGTCGTTGCTGCTGTAGCCGTACTTGACCATGGCGCCGCTGTTGCGGCCCTCTTGCAGCAGGTCGGGGGCGTCCTTGGTTTCCATGTGCACGGTGCCGCCGAAGCCGCCGTTGCCGGTCAGGGGCGAGTGCGGGCCTTTTTCCACTTCGATGCGGCGGATCAGCTCCGGTTCGATGAAGATTGCGCCTTGCTGGTAGCGCTCAAAGCCACTTTTGGTCGCGCCGTCTACGGTCATCGGCACGTCTTCGGCGTCGCCCAGGCCCCAGATGTTGATGGTTTGCCCGCCGGGTTTGAGCGAGCCGCCCAGGGTCACGCCGGGCAGGGTGGCGATCAGGCTGGGGATGTTGTTGGCCTGGTGGCGGTCCATTTCCGCCTGGTTCAGGGTCGAGCGCCCGACGGTGGCGGCATTCACTTGCTGGCCGTCGCCGATCACGCTCAGGGCGCCGAGCTTGATGCTCTCGCTGCTGGTGGTGCCGGTTTCGTTGGGGCGCACCACGTACGTTTGGCCGACCATGACGAGGCTGAAGTCGCTGCCCTGGAGCAAGCGGCGGATGGCGTCCTGGGGGCTCAGGTCACCCTCCAGCGCCGGAGCCTGGGCGTTGCGCAGCAAGGCTTCGTCGAACAACAGCTGGATGCGCGCCTGCTTGGCCACTTGGCTGAGCGAGGCGGCCAGCGGTTGGGCCGGCAGGTGCAGGTTGATCGACTCGGCCTGGGCTTGCAGGCTGAACGCCAGGCAGGTGGCGAGCACGGTTGGGCGCAGGCAGAGGCGCTGGAAATGATCTGGCACGCGAAACATTAAATCCCCCCGGTGTGGCCAAAACGGCCAAAAAGGCCTGCGCACAGCACGCAGACGGGAGGAAGACGGGGCAGGCGAAGAAACCCTCACATGCGAATGCAAAATATTCTCATAAGGGCTTATTGGCGCGCCTCGATGCGCAGGCGACCGCCGCCCAGGGCCACGGTGTTCACCGGGATCAGCGCCGGCAGGGCCATCAGCAGGGCGTCGGGGTTCTTGACGTCGAGGTTGCCGGACACCTTGTAGCGCCCCAGCGCAGCATCGGCCAACTCCACCGGCACGGCGCGGTAGAGGTTCAACTCATCCACCAGGCTGGCCAGTTCGCGGTTGCGAAAGGCCAGGTGGCCGCTGCGCCAGTCCGCCACCTGCTCGGGGGCCAGGTTGTGCTGGCTCAGGGTGGCGGTGGCCAGGTCGTAGCGGGCCTGTTGCCCGGCGCTCAGCAGGGTGGGTTCGGCGCTTTTGGAGGCGGGGGTGAATGCCACCTGCCCGTGGGCGACGCTGACCACCAATTGCTGCTGGCCGCGGCGCACGTCGAACCCGGTGCCGACCACCCGCACACGGGCCTCGCCCGAGTGCACCCACAGCGGCCGCTCCTTGTCGGCGGCCACTTCCAGATACACCTGGCCTTGCTCCAGGTAAACGTTGCGCTGCTGGGCGCTGAACTCGATGTGCAGGCGTGTGTTGGCGTTGACGAACAAGGTGCTGCCATCGGGCAATTCGAAGGTACGCGGGCCGCTCGCCTGGGCGGCGATCTGCTGCTGGTACAGGGCCAGCGGCGCGCCGAGGTTGAAGGCCAGTAGGCCACACACCAGCACCGCCGCCACCGCCAGCGCGGGGCGCCAGGGCAGGGGGTTGCGCGCCGTTAGCGGGCGCGGTTTGGCCTGTTGCTGGAGCTCGGCCAGGTCGACCCACAGTTGCTCGAACTCATGGTAGGCGCGGGCGTGGGCTGGCTCGTCGAGCCACCTGGCAAAGGCTTTGCGCGTGGCGCGGTCGGGGGCATTGCGGTTGCGCGCGAACCAATGGGCTGCCTGGGCATCGACGCTGTCGGCGTCGAGGGCGTTTTCTAGGCCGCGAAGGCGGGTCATTCTGGCTGCTCCTTGCCATGTTCCGGTTGTAGGCGCTGTTTGCAGTGCAACAGGGCAAAGGCGATGTGCTTTTCCACCATGCTGACGGAAATGCCCATGCGCGCGGCGATCTGTGCCTGGCTCAAGCCCTCGAAGCGATGCAGCATAAGGGCTTCGCGGCGCCGCGGCGAGAGTTCGGCAAGTACCGCCTTGAGCTGTTCGAGCCGTTGCAGGCGTTGGGTCGCGGCCATGGGGTCGGTGCTCTCGTCCGCCAGGGGTTGTGCATCCGCCGGGGCTTGGCCGTGCACCAAGTGGCGCACCTTCTGCCGGCGCCAATGGTCGCGCAGCAGGTTGCGCGCCATCTGGAACAAAAAGGCCCGGGGCTGCTCGACCTTGGCCCGGTCGCGGTAGTCGAGCCATTGGGCGAACACGTCCTGGGTCATGTCCGCCGCGTCATTGGCGTTGTCGGTGCGCTTGCGCAGGAAATGCAGGATGTCGGCATAAAACCCGCGAAAGGACTCGGCCGACAGCGGGTCGGGTTTGAAGCCAGACATGGATATCCTTCTTGACCAGGCACGGAGGGCGGAAAAGTCGCGAATGATATCGAGAATTATTGCTATTTGCCTATAGGTAAATTCGCTGGGCGGTGAGGGTGCCTGAGAATTTTTGGCAGCAGGCCTATTGTGGAAGGGAGGCTGACCCCGCCCCCCACACACATACCCTGCGCGTTCAGCCCCGCGCTCAAATCACAAAAAAACCATGGGTGGCGTCACGCCCCAGTTGCTCCACCAAGCCGTATTCCCAATCCAGGTAAGCCTGCATGGCCTCGCGGGGGTTGTCGGTGCCCTCGTACGGGCGGCGGTAGCGGTCGATGCGCGGCGCGGCTAATTGCTGTCGGCTTTCTTCCACGGGCAGGCCGGCGGCGATCCACGCGGCGGTGCCGCCCTCAAGGACGAACACCGGGCGTTCGGTCAGGGCCTGCAGTTCGGCCACCACGAAGCGCGCCAGCAGGCTGCTGCCGCAGGTCAGCACGTAGCGCTCGGCCACGGGGATGTGTTCCAGGGCCTGGGCCAGTTGGCTGCGCAAGGCCCACCACGCGCCAGGGATGTGGCGCTTGACGTAGTTGGCGCTGCTGGTGAAGTCCAGCACCTGGGTGCCGGGGGTGTGCAGCCAGTGGGCCAGGGTTTGCGGGCTGACCGTGTCGGCCCCGGGCTGGGGCGGCAAGGGTGTGTGCCAGGCGCCCCGCTCGCTGAAATCGGCGTGTTGCAAGCCGTCGAGCACCGCCACGTCCCAGCCCATTTGCGCCAGCCACGAGGCGCTCATGTTGGCGCGTACGCCGTCGTCGTCCACCAGCACCAACCGCGCGCCGCGCACGCTGGCGATGTGGTCGGTTTCCTGCACCAGTTGCCCGCCGGGGGCGGGGCGCGAGCCGGGCAGGTGGGCGTTTTCGAACTCCTCGGGGGTGCGTACATCCAGCAGGTAGGTGGTGCGCCGCGCCTCGGCCTGCCACTGGTGCAGATCAGCGAGGTGGGCACGGGTTACACCGGCGCGGTCGGCCACGGCGCGGGCCGAGGCCTGGGCCAGTTGCCGGTTGGCCGCGCTGACCTCGCCAAAGCGGCGCTGCTGCTCGTGCTCCAGGGCCTGCCCGGCAAGGGTCCAGCCGATGGTGCCGTTGCGCAGCGCCGCCACTTCGTTGGGAATGCCGGCGTTGACCAGCGATTGGGCGCCAATGATGCTGCGGGTGCGCCCGGCGCAGTTGACGATCACCCGGGTCTGCGGGTTGGGCGCCAGTTCGCGCACCCGCAGCACCAGTTCGGCGCCGGGCACGCTGGTGCTGCCGGGGATGCTCATGGTCTGGTATTCGTCGAAGCGCCGGGCGTCCAGCACCACCACATCGGCGCGGGCATCGAGCAGCCCTTGCACCGCTTCGGCCGACAGCGACGGCGTGTGGCGCTCGGCGTCCACCAGTTCGCCAAAGGACTTGCTCGGCACATTGACGTCCTTGAACACCTCGCCGCCGTCCCGTTGCCAACCGGCGAGCCCGCCGTCGAGCAGGGCGACATCGCTGTAGCCCAGGTCCAGCAAGCGCTGCGCAGCCACTTGCGCCAGGCCCTCGCCGTTGTCGTAGACGGTGATCGGCGTATTGCGCCGGGGGATGCGCGCGTAGCTTTCCAGCTCCAGTTTGCCCAGGGGGATGTTGGCGGCGAACAGCGGGTGGGCCTCGGCGTAGGGCGCTTCTTCGCGCACATCGAGCAGGGCCAGTTCCTCGCGCGCCAGCAGGGCGCGGCGGATATCAGCGTGGGTACGACGGGCAGGGCGGGTCATGGCCGGGGCTCCAGGGACAGGTCCCAAAGGTTGGGCAACAGGCGATTGCTGTAGCCGGAGATAAAGGGTTTTTCGCTGCCATCGAGGCTGTACACCGCGCGCTCTACCGCGCCGATGTTGGCGCCATACACGTGGATGCTGATGGACACACGGTCGGCGTAGGCATTGGCCACCTGGTGGATATCGCCAATGCGCGGCGACACCGCTTCCACCTGCCCGGGCGCCAGGCGCACCGGCTCGCCGGCGGCGCTCAGGCTGCCATCGGCGTCACGGGCAAAAGCCTGGGAATACTCGGCACCGCGCAGCATGCCGATCAGCCCCCAAACCCGATGGTCGTGCACCGGCGTGCGCTGCCCCGGCCCCCAGACGAAGCTGACGATGCTAAAGCGCTGGCGTGAATCGGCGTGCAGCAAAAACTGCTGGTAGCGCTGCGGGTCGGGTTGGGCGAAGGCTTCGGGCAGCCAGTCGTCGTGGCTCACCAGTTGCGCCAGCAGCGGGGCGGCGGCGTGCAGCTGTTGCGCTTCGCTGGCCGGTTGTTCCAGCAGGTGCGCGAGTTGCTCGATGAACAGGCGCAAGCGCGCCAGGTTCGGTGGGTTGGGGTCAAGGGCTGGGGCATTTCGGGGCATTGAGCTCCCTCCGTGGAAACAACGTAAAACAACGCGGACTACACGAGCGAGCTAAAAGGTATTATTCTTTCTGCACATTTTTCCAGTCATTTATTATGCGAAAAAAGAATGAAGATAGATGATCTCAACGCGTTCGTTGCCGTGATCCGCTGCCAGACCATCAGCCAGGCTGCCGATTCCCTGCAACTGACCCAGCCGGCCATCACCCGCCGCGTGCAGAACTTCGAGGAAGCCCTGGGGGTGGAGTTGCTCGACCGCAACACCAAGCCCCTCAAACCCACCAGCATGGGGCTGCGGGTGTACGCCCAATGCCTGGAAGTGCTGCGTGCCATCGACGCCTTGAGCGAACTGGTGGCCAGCGACGGCGCGCCCAGCGGCGCCTTGCGCATCGGCGTGCCGCAAACCATCGGCGATGTGGTGCTGCTCGATGCCCTCAGCCAGCTCAAGACCCTCTACCCGCAACTGCACACCTCGGTCGCCACGGGCTGGGGCAGCCACTTGCTGGGCAAGGTCGAAAACGGCGAACTGGACGTGGTGGCGGCACTGTTCCCGGCCGGCAAGGTATTCCCCGAAGGCGTGGTGGGGCGCTCCCTGGGCAGCATGAATCTGGTGGTGGTTGCGGCCAAAGGCGAGGTGCGCAAGCGCAGCTACAAACTGGCCGACTGCTACCAGCGCGGCTGGGTGCTCAACCCCGACGGCTGCGGCTTTCGCGCCGGCCTGCAACGGGCCTTGAGCGCCCAGGGGCTGTCGTTGCAGATCAACCTGGAAACCTTCGGCACCGAACTGCAACTGGGCCTGATCGCCAACGGCCTGGGCTTTGGCCTGGTGCCCCTGCCGCTTTTGGAGAACAGCAGTCACCGCGACAAACTCGACATCGTTCCGGTGGCGGATTTCAAACCGGTGATCGACCTGTGGCTGATCCACCCGCGCTTTTTGGGCAACCTGCAAGAACCGGTGGGCCTGTTCGGCGAAATGGTTGCGGCGCGGGTGGGCAAGCACTGACAAAAGAGGGGGCTGTTGCGGGGCTGCCTTGGCGGACTGCTTGCAAAAAACCGCACCCCCCAGTTGTGTCGTTCCCCCTGCCGCCAGGCCGCCATCGCGGGCAAGGCCCGCTCCCACAGATGCGCGCCTCTATGTCTTGTTAGTTCGCATAATAGAATCTCATGTTGATGCGCAATTTCTATATTAGGTTAGAACCAAAGCGAATTTCACGGACGTTTTTTATGTAGTTAGGATGGGGCTCACTGCGCTGAATCAAGGACGTTGCCATGCCCGCGCCCCTCGTTGCTGCCTCTTTCGCCCGCTGCACCCGCATCGCCCATTGGCGCGGCTGGCGCGAGGGTGGGGCGCGGTTGCTCAGCCCCTTGCTGCTGTTGCTGGCCTGGGAAGTGGCCGCGCGCACCGGGCTGTTGCCGCCACGGGTGCTGGCCGCGCCGAGTGCCATTGGCGGCACCTTGTGGCAGATGCTCGCCAGTGGCGAGTTGGGCGGCCACTTGCTGGTGTCGTTGCGCCGTGCCCTCAGTGGCCTGGCGATTGGCGTGGGCTGCGGCACGCTGCTGGCGCTGCTGGCCGGGTTGTCGCGCCGCGGTGAGCTGGTGGTCGATTCGCCCATGCAGATGCTGCGCACCCTGCCGTTTTTGGCCATCGTGCCGCTGTTCATCCTCTGGTTCGGCGTGGGCGAGACGCCCAAGATCGCCCTGATTGCCCTGGGCACCACTTTCCCGATTTACCTGACCTTGTTTTCCGGCATCCGCAGCCTCGACCCCAAATTGTTGGAGGCGGCGCACTTGCTCGGCCTTTCGCGCGGGGAGCAGATCATCCATGTGGTGCTGCCCGGTGCCTTGCCGGCGTTTTTCGTTGGCCTGCGCTATGCCTTCGGCATCAGTTGGCTGGGCCTGGTGGTGGTCGAGCAGATCAACGCCAACGCCGGTATCGGTTACCTGGTCAACGATGCGCGGGACTTCATGCGCACCGACGTCATTGTCATCTGCCTGCTGATCTACAGCGTGCTGGGCCTGGCTATCGACAGCCTGGTGCGTGTGCTCGAACGCTTCGCCCTGGCCTGGCGGCCGACCTTTATCAGGACCTGACCATGAGCGTGCCCCTAAACCCCATCCCCCGCGCCGCCGTCGAGTGCCGCCGCGTGACCCGGCGTTTCGCCGGCCAAGCCGTGCTCGATGGGCTGGACCTGGACATCGCCCCCGGCGAATTCGTCGCCCTGTTGGGCAGCAGCGGGTCGGGCAAGACCACCCTGCTGCGCGCCCTTGCCGGGCTGGACGCGGTGGACGAAGGCCAGTTGCGCGTGCCCCAGGCGTTGGCGGCGGTGTTCCAGGAGCCGCGCCTGATGCCCTGGAAGCGCGCCTGGCGCAACGTCGCCCTCGGGGTGCGCGGTGGCGAGGCCAAGGCGCGGGCGCTGGCGGCCCTGGCCGAAGTGGGCTTGCAGCACCGCCTTAATGCCTGGCCCGCCACCTTGTCTGGCGGCGAGGCCCAGCGCGTGGCCCTGGCCCGGGCGCTGGTGCGCGAGCCGCAGTTGCTGTTGCTCGATGAGCCGTTCGCCGCGTTGGATGCCCTGACCCGCATCCGCATGCATCAACTGATTATCAGCCTGTGGCGCGCCCACACCCCGGCGGTGCTGCTGGTCACCCATGACGTCGACGAAGCGCTGCTGCTGGCCGACCGCGTGGTGGTGCTGGCCCATGGGCGCATCGCCGAACACATGCCGATCCGTTTGCCGCGCCCGCGCCAGGTCGCCCACCCGGGTTTCCAGGCCTTGCGCGAACGTTTGCTGAGCCTGCTGGGGGTGGCCACCGACCACCCGCCCGCAGCCTTGCACCCCCAGCCCCTGAGCAGGACCGCCCACCCATGAGTGCATCCACCGTACAGCGCCCGCAACCGCCCCTGGCCGACCTCGACGGCCCGGCCTTCGCCGATGTGCTGGCCACCCTGAGTCGCGAATTCGCCGCCAGTGCCGCCCACTACGATCGCCACAGCGCCTTCCCCCACGCCAACCTGCAACGCCTGCACGAGCATGGCCTGCTGGCGCTGACCGTGCCCCGGCGCCTGGGCGGCAGCGGCGCCACCCTCGACCAGGCGCGGCGGGTTATCAGCGCCGTGGCTCGGGGCGAGCCGTCCACCGCCCTGGTGCTGGTGATGCAATACCTGCAACACAGCCGCTTGCAGCACAACCATGCCTGGCCGCTGCACCTGCGCGAACAACTGGCCCACGAGGCGGTGCACGATGGCGCGCTGATAAACGCCCTGCGGGTCGAGCCCGACCTCGGCACCCCGGCCCGTGGCGGTTTGCCCGCCACCGTGGCGCGGCGGGTGGAGGGCGGCTGGCGCCTGAGCGGGCGCAAGATCTACTCCACCGGCATCCCCGGCCTGACCTGGCTGTCGGTGTGGGCGCGCAGCGACGAGGCCGAGCCCCGCGTCGGCACTTGGCTGGTGCACCGCAACACCCCCGGCATCGTTGTCGAAGAGACCTGGGATCACCTGGGCATGCGCGCCACCGGCAGCCACGACGTGGTGTTCGACGAGGTGTTCGTGCCCCTGGAATACGCCGTCGATATCCAACCGGCCCATGTGCCGCGCCCCAGCGAGTTGGACAGCGATGGCCTGCTGTGGCTCGCCGTGTTGCTCTCGGCGATCTACGACGGCGTAGCCCGCGCCGCCCGCGATTGGCTGGTGGGTTGGCTGGCCGAACGGGTGCCGGCCAACCTCGGCGCGCCGCTGTCGAGCCTGCCGCGTTTTCATGAACTGCTGGGGCGCATCGACGCGCTGCTGCTGGCCAACCGCGTGCTGCTGGAGGCCGCCGCCCAAGGCCGGGTCGCCGCCAGCGAAGCGACGCAAATCAAATACCTGGTCACCAGCAACGCCATCAGCGCCGTCGAGTTGGGCATCGAAGCCATCGGCAACCCGGGGCTGGCGCGGGGCAACCCGATCGAGCGGCATTACCGCGACGTGCTGTGCAGCCGCATCCATACCCCACAAAACGACGCCATCCTTGGCGCCGTGGGCCGCGCCGCGTTCGCCTTGCCCAGCCGTGGGGGGCAGGCATGAGCCGCGTCGCCAGCCAACTGGGCGCCGCGTTCAACCAGCAACTGCGCCAGTGGCTGCCGGGAATACAGGTGCTGGAGGTGCCCCGGGGCTTGCCCCGCCCGTTGCCGGCGGATGTGCGGGTGCTGCTGGCCGCGCCCCATGGCGAGTGGCTCGAGGCAGCGGGGCCGCCAGCGGGTTGGCCCTTTGCCCTGGAGTTGGTGCAACTGGTGACCTCGGGCCTGGATTTTTTCCCGCCGTGGCTGTTTCGCAGCGTGGCGGTGGCCAGCGCCCGGGGCACCAGCGCGGCGACCCTGGCCGAGTTCGCCCTGGCGACGATTTTCGCCGCCGCCAAGCAGCTACCGCAGGTGTGGATCGACGGCCCGCAGCACTGGCAGCAACGCCCCTTGGCCTCAGTCAGCGGCAGCACCCTGGGGTTGTTCGGCTTTGGCCGTATCGCCCAGGCGCTGGCGCCCAAGGCCCAGGCCCTGGGCATGCAGGTGCTTGCCCTGCGTCACAGCGCCCAGCCCTTCGAGGTGCCGGGGGTAGAGGGGGTGGCGGATGTGCATGAACTCTTCGCCCGCGCCGATCACCTGCTGCTGGCGGCGCCGCTTACCGAGCGCACGCGGCACGTCATCGGCCCTTCGGTGCTGGCCTCGGCCAAGCCCGGCCTGCACTTGATAAACCTCGCGCGCGGGGCGCTGATCGACCAAGCAGCGCTGCTCCAGGCCCTGGACAGCGGGCGCATTGCCCTGGCCAGCCTGGACGTCAGCGACCCCGAACCGTTGCCCGCCGGGCACCCGCTCTACCGCCACCCCCGGGTGCGGCTGTCGCCCCACACCTCGGCCAATTGCCCCGAGGTGTACCGCCAGATCGCCCTGCTGCTGGGGCGCAACCTCGCGCACCTGGCCCATGGCCGCGCCCTGGAAAATGCCGTGTCCATTGCCATTGAGGAAGCACAGCCATGACCGCACCTCTTCGCCCGGCGGTGTACGACCTGCCGCGCCAAGGCCACACCGTGGCGCGCTGGGAACACCCGCCGCAACAGCCCACCGCCGCCCTTGAACGCCTGGCGCGCAAGCAGAGCCTGGCGGCGGCGTTCCGTGTGTTCGCCCGCCAGGGCTTCGACATGGGGGGCGCCGGCCATATCACCGTGCGCGACCCGCAGTGGCCGGACCATTTCTGGGTCAACCCGGTGGGCGTTTACTTTGGCCACTTGCGGGTGTCGGACCTGCTGCTGGTCAACCCTCACGGCGAAATCGTCGAAGGCGAGGGCGCGTTGAACCTGGCGGCGTTCGCCATCCACGCCGCCCTGCATGAGGCGCGCCCCGATGTGGTGGCCGCCGCCCATGCCCATTCGTTGCATGGCAAGGCCTGGTCGAGCCTGGGGCGCCTGCTCGACCCACTGACCCAGGACGCCTGCGCCTTCTACGAAAAACACGCGCTGTTCGACCACTTCAGCGGCGTCGTGCTGCAGGCCAGCGAAGGCGCGCGCATCGCCCAGGTGCTGGCCGGGCACCACGCGCTGATCCTGCAAAACCATGGCCTGCTCACCGTGGGGCAAACCGTGGAAGCGGCGGCGTGGCGCTTTATCGCCCTGGACAACGCCGCCCACACGCAATTGCTTGCGGAAGCGGCGGGCACGCCCCGGCCAATTCCCCATGCGGTGGCGCAGCACACGGCGCGCCAGGTGGGTACCGAGTTCGGTGGCTGGTTCAGCTTTCAACCCTATCGCCAGCAAATCCTGCGCAGCGAAGCGGACTTTCTCGATTAAGGATCAGCGCCATGCAACGTCGTCGTTTTCTGCAATGGGCCGGTGTCGCCGGGTTGGCCGCCGGCCTGCCGCGCCTGGGCCTGGCCGCGCCGGACTTGGCGGGGGTCACCCTCAACGTCGCCACCTATAAAGGCGCGGCACCGACCTTCTTCCCCGAGGCCGGCATCGGCGCGGCGCCGTACCGGGTCAAGTACGCCGAATTCACCGGCGGCAACCTCAGCTTCGAGGCGTTGGTCAGCGGCACCCTGGACCTGTCGCCCATGAGCGAGATCCCGCCGATCTTCGGCATCAAGAACCACGCGCCGGTGAAGCTGATCGCGGTACTCACCGGCGACGTCAACAACCAGGCCTTCGTGGTGCCCAAGGGCTCGGCGGTGCAGTCGGTGGCCCAGCTCAAGGGCCTGCGGGTGGGTTACATCCGTTCCACCAGTTCCCACTACTTTCTGCTCAAGGCCCTCAAGGAACAGGGCTTGAGCTTTGCCGACATCGTGCCCATGGCTCTGACCCCGCAGGACGGCTTCGCCGCACTGCAAAACGGTGCGCTGGATGCCTGGGTGACCTTCGGCTACTTCATCCAACTGGCCGAACTGCGCAGCGGCGCGCGCGTGCTCAAGACCGGCCAGGGCTACCTGTCGGGCAACTACGTGATCGCCGCCAACCAGGCCAGCATCGCTGACCCGCTCAAACACGCGGCCATCACCGATTACGTGCTGCGCGAGTACCGCGCCTGGCAATGGATCGCTGCCCACCCCGAAGAATGGGCGAGCAAAAGCGCGAAAGTCCTCGGCATGCCCCGCGAGGTGTTCCTCGCCCAATACCGCGCGCAAAGCGGCCCGCGCCTGCTGCAACCGGTGGATGACGCGGCCATCGCCTCGCAGCAGGACGTGGCGGATTTGTTTTTCGAAGCGGGGGTGCTGCCCAACAAGCTGGATGTGTCGGGGTTGTGGGACCGCAGCTTTCGCTGGGGCTGACCACTGCCGTGAAATCCTGTAGGCGCCTGGTTTGCCAGCAATGGCGGTTCTAAGGGCGCCATCGCTGGCAGCCAGGCTCCTGCAAGGCAATGTGCTGTGCCCACAGCATCCCATTCACCCAGGAGGGCATTGCATGCCTTTAGCCCGCAGTACCCTTGCCTTGCTTTGCCTGTTCAGCCCCGCACTTTGGGCGCAGGAGCCGGCGCTGCAACTGCACCAACGCCTGACCGTGCTTGACAGCCACCTCGACACTCCCATGCAACTGGCGCGGCCGGGCTGGGATATCGCCCAGCGCCATCGCTATGGCGATGACCTGTCCCAGGTCGACTTGCCGCGCATGCGCGAGGGAGGCCTGGATGGCGGTTTTTGGGCGGTGTTCACCCCCCAGGGGCCGTTGACCGCCGAGGGCCGCACCCTGGCCAGCGAGCACGGCTTGGCGGTTATCACGCGTATCCGCGACATGATCGCCGCTCACCCTCAGGAGTTCGCCCTGGCCCTGGCCGCCGAGGATGTGCCCGCCATCGTCGCCCGTGGCCAGCGGGTGGTGTTTATCAGCCTGGAAAACGCCGAACCCCTGGCCGCCGACCCCACGCGGCTGGCCACTTACCAGCGCCTGGGCCTGCGCATGCTGGGGCTGGTGCACTCGGCCAACAACAGCTTCGCCGACTCGGCCACGGCATTGGCGCACTGGCACGGCTTGAGCCCGGCCGGGCGTGAGTTGGTGCAAGAGGCCAATCGCCTGGGGATTGTGCTGGACGTGTCCCACGCCTCGGACGCGGTGTTCGACCAGGTGCTGGCACTGTCCACGGCCCCGATCATCGCTTCCCATTCCAGCAGCCGCGCCGTCACCGCCCACCCGCGTAACCTCGACGATGGCCGCTTGCGCGCCTTGGCGGCGAAGGGCGGGGTGGTGCAGGTCAACGCCTTTGCCAGCGACTTGCTCGACAACCCGCCCGCCCCGGCGCGCAACAAGGCCCTGGCGCCGCTGTACCGCGAGTTCCGGTTGGCGGCCAGCATGGCCCCGGCCGAGGTGGCCGACCTGGCGGCGCGCATCCGCGCGGTCGAGGCGCAATACCCAGAGCGCCGCGCCACCCTGGACGACTTTATGGCCCACTTGCTGCACATCCTCGATGTCGTCGGCCCCGACCACGTTGGCATCGGCGCCGACTGGGACGGCGGTGGCGGGGTGCAGGGCCTGGAGGACGTAACGCAACTGCCGCGCATTACCGAACGCTTGTTGGCGGCGGGCTATGGCGAGGCAGACCTGGCGAAGATCTGGGGCGCCAATCTGCTGCGGGTCGTGGCCGAGGCGGCGGCGCGCGCGGCTCATGCAAACAACGCAGAATAATCCGCTGTAAATATGAAACTAATTAATATTTGCATATGCTTAAAATGTATTTCTCTTATTAAATAACGCCCCCTAGGATGGCTTCCCATAGACCCAAGTTGCTGAACGCAGCGCCGGGCTATAACCGAATGCACTATCCATCCGCCAGGCAGGGAGCGCTTGCATGCCGTTGACCAGAAGACAATTGATCGCCCGTGTGGCCGCCGTGGGCGGCTTGCAGGCCGCTTCGGCGGTAATGGGTTTGCTGGGGGTCAATGGCGCGGCCCTGGCCGCAGCGGAAAACTACGCCTCCCTGCCCACCGCCAGTGTGGGTAAGGGCGCCAGTGTGGTGGTGATCGGCGCCGGCATCGGTGGCCTGGTCAGCGCTTATGAACTGCAAAAGGCCGGGTTCAACGTCACCCTGCTCGAAGCCCGCGACCGGGTGGGCGGGCGCAACTGGACGGTGCGCGGCGGCGACCGGGTGGCCTACACCGACGGCAGCGCCCAGGTCGCCCAGTTCGATGATGGCTTTTACCTCAACGCCGGCCCCGGGCGCATCCCCAGCCACCACCAATTGATGCTCGGCTACTGCCGCGAACTGGGGGTGGAGCTGGAAGTGCTGGTCAACACCAGCCGCAATGCCCTGGTGCGCCCGGACCTGAGCCAGCCGCCAATCCAGATCCGCCAAGCGGTGAACGACAGCCGTGGGCATTTTTCCGAATTGCTGGCCAAAGCCGTCAACCGCAACGCCCTGGACCAGGAGTTGAGCGCCGCCGACCGCAGCCACCTGCTGAGTTTCCTGAAAACCTGGGGCGATTTGTCCGACAAGCTTCAATACCTGGGCTCGGCCCGCTCCGGCTACAAAGTCTGGCCCGGCGCCGGCGATCAACGGGCGCAGAAGAACGACCCGCTGCCCCTGCAAACCCTGCTCAACCCGGCCCTGACCACGGCGCTGATGATCGACGAATACCCGGAATTCTCTCCCACTATGTTCCAACCCGTGGGCGGCATGGACCGCATCCCCAAGGCCTTCGCCCAACGCCTGCAAGGGGTGGTGCGCCTGGGTGCCGAGGTGCGCTCGCTGCATAACCACGCCGATTTTGTTGAGGTCGGCTACCGCGACCTGAAAAGCGGCAGCGAGCAGCGCATCCGCGCCGATTACGTGATTAGCGCTTTGCCCCTGCCGCTGCTGGCCAAGGTCGACAGCAACCTCAGCGCACCGGTGCGCAAGGCCCTTGGCGCGGTGCAGTTCGGCTACGCGAATAAAGTGGCCTGGCAGGCGCCGCGCTTTTGGGAACGCGACTACCAGATCTACGGCGGCCTGTCGTTCATCAACCAGGAAGCCTCCGGGCTGTGGTACCCCAGCGGCGGTTTCAACCAGGCTCAGGGCGTGTTGGTGGCGGCGTACAACAACGGCGAAACCGCGCGCAAATTCGGCGAAAAGAGCCTGGCCGAGCAGATCGAGATTTCCCGCCAGGCCGTGGAGCTGCTGCACCCCGGCCACGCCCGGGAGCTGGGCAAACCCCTGGCGGTGGCCTGGAGCAAAATTCCTTATGCCCTAGGCCCGTGGCTCAACCATGAAGTGGCCGAGCCCGACTACAGCCTGCTCAACCAGGCCCAGGGCCGGGTGTACCTGACCAGCGATGGCCTGGCCCACAGCGGCATCGGTATCTGGCAGGAATCCGCCGCCGCCGCGGCGCGGCGCGTGGTGCGCCAGTTGTTCGAGCGCTCGCAAGCCTCGCCCGTCAAGCAAACGGCCTGAAAAAGCCGCGCTTTCATTCACATAGCGACATTGATACGCCAGGTAGCGGACCTCCGAGGCTGGCCATAAAAAACCTTGGAGTGCCTGTACATGTCTTTGAACAAAACCGTAGTGGGGATGGGGATCCTGTTGGCCGCCAGCAGCGCCTGGGCCGCGGGGATTGAACGCGTGCCCTCGACTTACCCGAACTCGCCGATCCTGCAATCGGTGACCTTGCCCGCCAACACCGAGGTCACCTACCTCTCCGGCCTGCTGCCCGACCCGGTGGACGCCAAGGCGCCCAAGGACCAGGTGCGCGCCGCCGGCAACACCGAGGCCCAGGCCCGGGTGGTGCTGCGCAAGGTGGAAACGGTGCTGGCCAGCCAGGGCTTGAAACTGGCGGATGTGGTGCAACTGCGGGTGTACCTGGTGGGCGACCCGGCCCTGGGCGGCAAGCTGGATTTCGAGGGCCTGCAAGTGGCCTTTCGCGAGTTTTTCGGCAACGCCCAACAACCGCTGAAACCGGCGCGCACCACGGTGCAAGTGGCGGGGCTGGTTTTGCCCGGCGCCCTGATCGAAATCGAAGCCGTTGCCGCCAAGGCCCCTTGAACGCTGCCAGAAAAGGATTCCCGCCATGCCTTCACACTTCTCTAAAACCCTGTTCGGCGCGGGCCTGGGCCTGCTCTGGGCCAGCCCCGCACCGTTTGTTTTCGCCGCCGACCAGGCCCTGGGCACGGTGGTGGTCACCGGGGTGCGCGGCAGCCAGCAGCGCACCGTCACCGACAGCCCGGCGCCCATCGATGTGATCGACAGCGAGCAACTGCGCACCATCGGCCAGAACGGCCTCAAGGAAATGCTCGCGCGCCTGTTGCCGTCCTTTAACGTGCCTACCATCAACGGTGGCGGCACGGCGTTTCTGGTGCGCGGGGTGAGCATGCGTGGCCTGAGCGGCGACCAGGTGCTGGTGCTGATTAACGGCAAGCGCCGCCACAACTCGGCGCTGATAAACAACGGCGCGCGGGTGGGCAACGCCTCGGTGCCGGTGGACCTGGACCTGATCCCCACCGCCTCCATCGAGCGCATCGAAGTGCTGCGCGACGGCGCGGCGGCGCAGTACGGTTCGGACGCGATCGCCGGGGTCATCAACATCATCCTCAAGCGCAACGCCGAAGGCCTGAGCGCCGACACCACCCTGGGCCAGTATTACGATGGCGACGGCACCACCGGCCACGAAGCGATCAACTGGGGCACGGGGCTGGGGGAAAACGGCGGGTTTTTCAACCTGTCCTTCGACGGTAAGGTGCAAGAGCCTTACGAGCGTTCCGCCGCCGCTGATGGCCAGTTGTACTTCAAGCAACCCGACGGCTCCCCCGACCCGCGGGAAAACAACCGCCAGGGCTGGGGCGGCGAATATGGCCTGGGCCGCGACCGCACCGCCAGCGTGGCTTACAACGCCGAACTGCCGTTGCAGGACGACCTCAAGCTGTACTCCTTTTCCACCCTCAGCTACCGCAACAGCAACAAGGACCTGGGCCACCGCAAACCCACCGACATCACCAGCCTGGCCGGCGTGCCGAACGCGCCGTACCCCAATGGCGGCCAGGCGCGGCGCGAGATCCACGAGACCGATTTCCAGATCGCCGGCGGCGCCAAAGGCCTGTTGGCCGAGTGGGGCTGGGACCTGAGCAGCACCTACGGCAAAGACCGCGCCGTGCTCGACACCGCCAACAACCTGAACATCTCCAACGGCCCCTACGGCCAGCACGACTTCCACCTGGGCAACCTGATTTTCGACCAGTGGACCAATAACCTGGATTTCAGCCGCGCCCTCGATATCGGCTGGAGCAGCCCGCTGGAAACCGCGTTCGGCCTGGAATACCGCTGGGAAAAATACGCCCTCGAAGCCGGCGAGGAAAATGCCTACAACTACGGCAGCTATGTGCCGGATGTGGGCAAATTCGCCGGGGTGCACCCCGACCCGGGGCTGTTCTCGGTCAACGGCACCACGCCTGAGGACGCCTACGACCTACAGCGCCACAGCGAAGCGGCCTACGTCGACCTGGGCCTGAACATCACCCCCAACTGGTATGTCGGCGCCGCCGGGCGCTACGAGAAGTACAACCAGGGCGTGGGCGACACCACCAGCGGCAAACTCACCACCCGCTATGAATTCAGCCCCGGCTACGCGGTGCGGGCGGCGGTGAGCAATGGCTTTCGCGCGCCGTCCCTGGCCCAGAGCGTGTTTTCCACCACCAGCACCGTCACCCAGTTCGGCGCCAACGGCACCACCAGTTCGGTGCGCACCAAGCAGATGCGCCCCGATTCACCGGAAGCCATCGCCCTCGGCGCCCGCGACCTGGAGCCGGAAACTTCGCGCAACTACAGCCTGGGCTTCACCGCTGAACCCATCGAACGCCTGCGCCTGACGGCCGACTTCTACCTGATCGACATCGACAAGCGCATCCTGCAAACCGGCATCCTCAAGGGCTCGGCGGTGTCGCAGATCCTTGTCGAAAACGGCCTCTCGCCCAACCTCGCCGGGCAGTACTACACCAACGCCGCCGACACCCGCACCAAGGGTGTGGACCTGGTGCTGGACTACCGCCAGTCCCTGGGCCAGTACGGCGAAGCGAAATGGAGCGTGGCCTACAACCGCAACAAAACCAGCATCCGCGACCTGGCCGATACCCCGGCGCAACTGGCGCGCCTGGGCTCGGGTTACGTGCTGTTCGACCGCCAGCAGCAGATCGACCTGACCGAATCCACGCCCAAGGACAAGTGGATCCTGTCCACTAACTACAAGGTCGGCGACTGGACCACCAACCTGCAACTGACCCGCTTTGGCGAATACACCGAAGGCTCCAATATCCCGGCCAACGACCGCACCTACAGCGCCAAGTGGATCACCGACATAGACGTGGCCTACGACGTCACCCAGAACCTCACCGTGGCCCTGGGCGCCAACAACCTGTTCGACGAGTACCCGGACAAAATCGGCCTCAAGGCCTGGGCCGGCACCTACGAATACGGCATGTTCTCGCCCTACGGCTTGGGCGGCGGCTACTACTACAGCCGCGTCAGCTTGGCGTTCTGATTGATGCGCCCAATGAACACACCCGCCCTCCCACAGGCGAGGCTTATACCGGCCCGCAGCACGGCTTTGGCGCTATGGCCGCTGCTGCTGTCGCTGCTGTGCGTTAACGCCCTGGCCGACACGCCGTTGCGGGTGTCGAGCCAGAAACAGTCGCTGAAGATCCTCCTGCAAGCCGCCGGGGAATTGGAGAACGTGCCATACCCCATCGAGTTCGCCTCTTTTGGTGCGGCGGCGCCGACGGCCGAGGCGTTGGCGGCGGGGGCGGTGGACATCGGTAGCCTGGGGGATGCACCGTTTGTGTTTGCCGCCGCGGCCGGGGCGCCGCTGAAAACCGTGGGGGTCATCAAACTCAACGTCACCCAGACCGCCGTCGCCATTGTGGTCAAGGCCGATTCGCCGCTGCGCGACGCGGCCTCCCTCAAGGGCCAGCGCATTACCACTACCAAGGGCTCCATCGGCCATTTCCTGGCCCTGGCGGCGCTGCGCTCGGTGGGGCTGCATGGGCGCGACGCACAGTTTGTGTTCCTGCAACCTGGGGACTCGCGCAGCCTGCTGGCCAATGGCGGCGCACAGGCCTGGTCGACCTGGGACCCCTACACCAGCATGGTGCAGATGGAGGGCGGCAGCCGCGTGCTGGTCAGCGGCGAAGGCCTGTTCGCCGGGCACATGCTGTTGGTGGCCAACGACGCGGCGATCCGCGACAAACCGGCGCAACTGCGCGATTTCCTGCAACGCCTGGGCCGCGCCTACACCTGGGCCGACGCCCATCAGCAGGCGTTTTCCAACATCCAGGCCGGCTACAGCGGTTTGCCGGTGGCGATCCACGCCGCGTCTAACCGTTACGCCCGCGCCCACCGTATCGATGTCGGGCCGGCGGTGGTCGATGACGTGCAGCACACCGCCGACCTGTACCGCGAGGAGGGCATCATCCACGGCACTTTCAATGCCGCCCATTACTTTGACGGGCAGTTCAACGAACCCAACTAACAGCGCGGTAAAGCGCGAACTATCAGCCTTGCGCAGATCAACTATGCACCACTTTAAAGTGGCCGCTTATCGCGCCTATTTGACTGATTTTCAATACATTTTTAAGTTAGGTGAATAGAGATAAAGGGTATTTCACAAGGGCTTTACAGCTACCTAAAGTTGCCGTGAAACAAATTGTTTCAGTGTTAAACATTCCAGGGATTCAGGGAGTTTGCATGTTTACAGTCACCACTGCCGAGCAACTTACCGCGCAGCATATTCTGGATGTCGTGGAGAAACGTTCCTATGGCGTCCAACTCAAAGGCTTCTGCCCGCCCGACACGCTGCACGTGGCCCGTGAGCGCCTCCTGCACCAGGACTTGCGCAGCGCCTTCAGCCAGCAAACCGAGTTCGTGCGCATCGGCAAGGCCTACATCGAGATCCAGGACGAGCGCAGCCGCGCCGAGTACCACGCCCAGGCGCCGGGCACTATCCGCCGCATCCGCGAACTGTTCCGCCCGCTGGCCTCGCCCATCGATGAACTGCGCCTGCTGCTGGACGAGACCTGGCCCCAGGGCGCGCACCTGCTGCAAGTGGACGGGCAAAAGTGTTTTGTCGGCATCGCCCGCTTTCAGGGCAGCGGTGTCGACCTCACGCCCCACACCGACGACCTGGAGCGCAATGCGCCGCCGGGCCACGAGCCGAAACTGCTTAGCCAACTGTCGACCAACATCTATTTGCAGATCCCCGAGGACGGCGGCGAGCTGGAGATCTGGGGCATCGAGCCCGACGAGCAGGAGTACCAGCGCTTGCGCGGCGAACGGGCCTACGGCATCGAGCGCCACCTGTTGCCGCCGCCGGATTTCGTCATCAAACCCGAGCCCGGCGACCTGATTCTGCTCAACCCGCGGCTGATCCACGCCGTGCGCCCTTCGGCCAGCAGCACCCGGGTCACCCTCGGGGTTTTTATCGGTTACTACGGCGAACACCAGCCATTGGCCTACTGGAGCTAAACCCATGAGCAGCGTGCAAGAAATCAACCTCAAGGCGTACTTCAACAAAGGTGGCGAAGACCACAGCTTCGACGGCAAGAAAGTGGTATTGGCGGTCAGCGTCGGCCAGGAGTACCACGAAGACCAGAAGCTGCGCTCTACCATCCACCTGATAAACCAGTCCGGTTTCAGCCACGTCAAAGTGGTGGTGGCCGACACCCTGCAACGCCACAACAAGCACGGCAAATCCCCGGGCGAAGCGTTGTCGGCGTCGATCCGCGACGGCGATGCGTGGCTGGCGCGCAACCAGGGCATCCTCGACGGCTTGCGGGTGCCGTACCACATCACCCGCTGGAACCAGGAACTGGCCAGCGACCACTACGCCGACCTGCGCCAACAGCTCAACGGGGTGTACCAGCAGCGTGCGGAACTGCGCGAGGCCATCGAAAGCACCATTGCCGTGTTCACCGACCGCTTGCGCCTGCGCGACGAGCACGCCGATATCGAACGAGCAGCGGCCCAGTGCCGCGAATACATCCTCGAAGAAATCCCCATCATCCTGCCGCTGTGGGCGGGCGAGGGTTATGACTACGTGCTCTACCCCCAGCCAATGACCGCCGCCATGGCCACCAGCCGCGACCTGTTGATCGAACCCCACAGCCCCGACCGCGTGCGCTGGCTGCCGCTCAAATTCAAAAAACGCGGCATCCCCATCCCCTTCAACCTGCCGGGCGTCATCCATCCCAACTGGTCCAGCGGGGCGATTGCGATCTAGCCCGCCAACGGGGGGCAGCAGGCTAACTGTGGGGGCGGGCAAACCCGCTACTACAGAGCGTGCTGATTGCTCGGTAAGCGGCTTTCTAATGGTTTTTTTGACTTTCAACCAAGGAGTTTCCATGGGCGTTTTTGCGCAACAGCAACGCAAGTGGTGGGCGTTGCTGGGGGTGAGCATTGCCAGTTTTCTCGGCTGTGTCGATTTCACCATCGTCAACACCGCGCTGCCGGCGTTGCAGGCCGATTTGGGCGCGTCGGTGGACAGCCTGCAATGGGTCATCAATGGCTTCATCCTGGCGCTGTCGAGTGTCATGGTGCTGGTGGGGCGCTTGGCGGACCTGCATGGGCGCAAGCGCATGCTGTTCATCGGCCTTGGGGTATTTGGCCTGGCGTCGCTGGCGGCGGGGCTGGCGGGGCGGGTCGATGGCCTGATTGCTGCGCGGGTGGTGCAGGGCCTGGCCTGCGCGGTGTTGTACACCGCGTCCGGGGCGATTGTCGCCAGCACCTTTGCCAGCCATGAGCAGGGCAAGGCCTTCGGCGTGCTGTTTGGCGTCAACGGCGTGGGGCTGGCGGTGGGGCCGGTGTTGGGCGGGGTGATTAGCGCCGCGTTCGGCTGGCCATGGATCTTCCTTATCAACGTGCCGTTCGTGCTGCTGAGCCTGGGCATTTGCGCCTTGAGCGTCGATGAGTCGCGCAGCGGCGATACGGGCGCAACCCTCGATTGGCCCGGCGCGTTGTTGCTGCTGCTGGGCCTGCCGAGCCTGGTGTTGGTGATCGTGCAGGGCGCGGCGTGGGGCTGGGCCTCGGCGCCGAGCTTGAGCCTGGGCGCCATTGCGGCAGCGGCATTGCTGGCCTTCGTCCAGGTGGAGAGGCGCGTGGCGGCGCCCATCATCGATGTGCAGTTGTTCGCCAACCGGCGCTTTGTCGCCGGGGTGGTCGCCAGTTTTGGCCTGGCGGTGTTCTATTGCGTGGCGTTTTTCGTGATGCCGCTGTACCTGGCACTGATCCGTGGCGAAGGCGTGCAGGCCAGCGGTTGGCTGCTGTTGCCCACCACCCTGGGGGTGGCGCTGTTGTCGCCGCTGGTGGGGCGCCTGGTGGACCGCAAAGGCCCGGCGCTGCTTATCAAAACCGGTTTGCTGCTGTTTGTGCTGTCGGCGGCGCTGCAAGTGGGCTTCGACCGCCAGACCTCGCTGCCCTACTTGCTGGCGGCGTTTGGCCTGATGGGCCTGGGCTGGGCGAGCATCCTCGGGCCGTCCACGGTGCTGGGGATCAGCGCCGTGCCCCAGGACGTCAGCTCGGTGGCCATGGGCTCGCTGATGACCTTGCACAACGTCGGCGGTGGCCTTGGGCTGGCGGTGGGCGTGGGGCTTTATCACCACTTTGCCGGGCCACTGGCGGGGGATGTGCAGGGGGCCTTCTTGCAGGGCTACCGGGCGGTGATGGTGTTCCTCGCCCTGGTGAGCCTGGCGGTGTGGGCGCTGGTGAGCCTGTTGCTGCGGGCGCCCGTGCCTGCGCCGCTGGCCGAGGAGGGCGCCCACGGTGGCTGAGTGCGGCGGGCAGATCCGCCTCGGTGCGTTCCTCTGCGGCGCCAACGTCTCGCTGAACGCCTGGAGCGATGGCCGCTGTGGGAGCTGGCCCTGCCCGCGATGGCGCCCGGCCAGCCTCTACAAAGCGCCCCGCACTCAGCGCTCCACCGGCACCGCCAACCCTGGATGGGTCAGGGCGTGGGTGCGGGCGTCGAAGAAGTGCAGTTCGGTGTCCAGCCCTTCAAACAGCGCCGCGTAGTGGCGTTTTTGGTGCTGCACAAAGGCCGCGGTGCGGGCCTTGATGCCGATGGCCAAGGCCTTGGGCCGGGCCAGGCGCAGGGCCTGGACAAGGTGCCGGTCCTGCTCGCCCAAGTTATGGCCGAGGATGCACAGGGCACCGTGTTGGCCCAGCAATTGCTGGTGGCAGAACGACAGATAGTCGGAGCTGCGAATGGTCTTGAGCTTGTCCTGGCTGCTGCCTTCATTAATGAACAGCGGTACGTCGTCCAGGGTCTTGATCGTATTGTTGATGGCGAAACTGCCGAGCAGGCTGGCCTCGGTGCTGGTCAGCTTGCGCGCGGTGCCGTCGCTGTTGCGCACCAGGTGCAGGCCGCCGTGCAGGTACAGCACGCGGGTTTTGGTCGTGGCGGTGCGGTTGAGGTCGAAGCTGGCGTCGGCACCGTCGAACAGGTCGCTGAGGGCCTGGGGGGCATGCTGGATCGCCCAGGAGGTGAGCAGGTCGTAGTTGCTGGTGAACACCGTGGGGTAGCGCGCCAGTTCCTGGCTGAGGGTGGCCAGGGTGGCCGGTTTGACCAGGCGCCAAGGGATGTGCACGGCGTGCACGCTGTTGATGAGCGCTTCCTTGATGGCGTAGTAGCGGTTGCGGGGTGCCGCCGAGCTGACGGCCAGGGCTTTGTTGACGCGGCTGGTGGTTTTCAGCGCGCTCAGGGCCTGCTCGAACACCCGCGTGCCGAGGGCCTCGAACACGCTCAGTTCTGAAGGCCCCAGGGGCTTTTCTTCCACCGTGCGGGCGTTTTCGAACAGCGAGTCGTAGCCAAAATCGTCCCATACCGCGCGGCTGGCGCCATTGCCCAGCAGCAGGGCGGTGCACTCGAGCGTGGCGCGCAGGGCGTTCCAGTCGGCGAGTTCGGCGTCAAATTCCTGGAAATCCTTCATTGCGGTTTTTCGTCTCAAGGCGTGTCGTTGGGCGGGGCGCAGACTCTAGCACGATGGGAAGTTGAGCCAGATCAACAACTGCCCTGACCTATGGGTCGATCCTGTGCGCATGCGTCGGGCCCTGTCATCGGCCCGGCCCCCATTTGAGAGGATTGGCCATGAGCAGCACGTTTTTTATTCCCGCCGTCAACATCATGGGCATTGATTGCCTGGAAGAAGCCATGGTTGCGATCCGCAACTACGGTTTCACCAAGGCCCTGATCGTCACCGACGCCGGTTTGGCCAAGGCCGGCGTGGCCACGGCGATTGCCGAGAAACTGGCGATGCAGGACATCGACTCGGTGATTTTCGACGGTGCCAAGCCCAACCCCAGCATTGCCAACGTCGAGGCGGGTTTGGCGTTGCTCAGTACCAGCCAGTGCGATTTCATCGTGTCCCTGGGCGGCGGTTCGCCCCACGACTGCGCCAAGGGCATCGCCCTGTGTGCCACCAACGGCGGGCATATCCGCGACTATGAGGGCGTGGATCAGTCGACCAAGCCGCAACTGCCCCTGGTGGCGATCAACACCACCGCTGGCACAGCCAGTGAGATGACCCGTTTTTGCATCATCACCGACGAATCGCGCCACGTGAAAATGGCCATCGTTGACCGCAACGTCACGCCGCTGTTGTCGGTCAACGACCCGGCGCTGATGGTGGCGATGCCCAAGGGCCTGACCGCCGCTACTGGCATGGACGCCCTGACCCACGCTATCGAAGCCTATGTCTCGACCGCCGCCAACCCGATTACCGACGCCTGTGCGATCAAGGCCATCGAATTGATTAGCGCTAACCTGCGTCTGGCTGTGCGCGACGGCAGTGACCTACAGGCCCGTGAAAACATGGCCTACGCGCAGTTCCTCGCCGGTATGGCGTTCAACAATGCTTCCCTGGGTTTTGTGCATGCCATGGCCCACCAATTGGGCGGTTTCTACGACTTGCCCCACGGCGTGTGCAATGCGGTGCTGTTGCCCCATGTGCAGACTTTTAACGCGGTGGTCAGCGCTGAGCGCCTCAGCCATGTGGCCCATGCCTTGGGCACGGATATACGCGGTATGAGTGCCGAGGAGGGGGCCCAAGCCGCCATCGTGGCGATTCGTTGCCTGGCCCAGGATGTGGAGATTCCCGCCGGTTTGCGCGAGTTGGGCGCCAAGTTGCAGGACATCCCGGTATTGGCCGCCAACGCGCTCAAGGACGCCTGTGGCCTGACCAATCCGCGTGCGGCGGATCAACGCCAGATCGAAGAGATTTTCCGCAGCGCCTTCTGACCTTCGCGCAGCGCCCGTGGCATGGCCATGCGCGGGCGCTGCTCAGTGGCGCACTTCGGCGCCCTGTTCGCCGAGCAAATCCCCGATTAACTCGCACAGTACCCGGATCACGTTGGGCTGCATGTCGGCACGCAAGGTGATTTTGAGCGCCGCTTCATGCCGCGCCACCAACGGGAAAAATATCGGGGCGGTGAGAAAACCGATCTTCGCCAACTCCCCCGCGACCCTGTTAGCCACCTCGGCCTTGCCACAGGGGATGAGGCGGATGGGCAGACCATTGGCCCGTTGCGGCGTCTGAATGAGGCGGTCGAAAAAGCGGATATTGACCTGAAGTTTTTCCTGCCATTGCGTGAATTCCCCCGTGCGGTGCAGGGCAACAGCCGCGCGGCCGGCGCCGATGCACGCTGCGTTCAAGCTTTGCGAACCATTGCCCGGCGCACCGTAGCGCAACGCCAATTGGCGCTGGCGCGGGTTGGCGAACATTACCGCTGCGCCGCTGGCGCCGAAGGCATTGGCCAGCGAGGCGACGACCAACAGGTCATCGTCCAGGGCGGGCACCCGGGGGCGCACCGAGCCCGCGCCGTACTGCCCAACGGTGCTCAGCCCGTGGGAATCGTCCAGGTAGAGGAACACGCCGTAGCGGTCCTTGAGGTACAGCAGGCTGTCGAGGTCGGCAACGCCGCCCATGGGGTACACCGCGTCGGCCACGTAGACGATTTTGGCGTAGCGCTTGCACAGGTCTTCCAGCACGTTCATGTCGTTGTGGGGCACGGTGATGACCTGGGTTTCATCACTGCACAGCGCCCGCAGGCGGCTCATGGAGCAATGGGCGCGGCGGTCAAACACCATCACCGGCGCGGTGTTGCCGGTCAGCGCGCCACTGGCCAACAAGGGCAGGATCGCGGCGCTGGCGGCGCTACACGACAGGGTGCTCAGGCAACAGGCGCCGAACAGTTCCGACAGCTCGTTTTCGTACTGCTCCAAAAGCGTTAACTGACAGCGCTGGCGCACATTGGCGACGCGCAGGGTGCCGGCGTCCTGCAGGCCCTGAATGGCGCCGGCGAGAATAGTTGGGTGGTAGTCCAGGCCCAGGTAGGAGGTGCTGCTGAAGTCGCGCAACTTGCGCCCGTGCTGGTCGAGCAAGTGGTTGGGGTTCTTCACCTCGACATGCAGGCCACACACACGCTGGGCCTCGGCCGCTTGCCAGTCGCGGTCGGCCAGGGCAATGACTTTTGTGTGATGGATAAAGCGGTGCAAGGGTGATGCTGGGTGGTTCATGGGGCAGTCCTTTGTGTGAACAGTATCTGTTTCTTTTTGTGTCAGCTTGACGGGGCGTGACTTTACAGAGCCTTCATCACCCAGATGAATCGGCTGCTTCTCTTACGGCTGCGGGGCGCTGGATGCTTGCGTGTAGGCTTTTACTGATGCTGTTGTGGGGTCGTCCGCAAGCCCCCGTCGGGGCCAGTAACGGCGATATTCTGCCGCTCCCATCGCCCGCCCCGCTGAGCCTTTGATGCTGCATAAAAGCCTGATCCGTCGCCTGGACCTGATAACCCTGCAACTTTTTGTCGCCGTCCATGAGGAAGGCACCCTGACCCGGGCCGCCGGCCGTGAGGCCATCGCACTGTCGGCCGCGAGCAAGCGCCTGATGGAGTTGGAAGAAGCGCTGGGCATCGGCCTGTTCATGCGCCAAGCCAAGGGCATGGTGCTGACGCCCGCCGGGGAAACCCTGCTGCACCACGCCCGCAAAATGCTGTTCAACGTAGAGAAAATGGGCTTGGAACTGAGCGAACACAGCTTCGGTGTGCGTGGCTACGTGCGCATGTTGGGCAACCTCTCGGCGATCATTCAGTTTTTGCCCCAGGACCTGCGGGACTTTTCCGAGCACCACCCCCACGTCAAGGTCGACCTCGAAGAGCGCCCTAGCAGTGGCGTGATCCAAGGCGTACTCGACGGTGTGGCGGACTTCGGTATTTGCTCGCGTGACAGCGATGTCAAGACACTGGGCGCCGTGCCTTATCGCCACGATCAATTGATGGTGGTGATGCGCGCCGACCATGAGTTGGCCAGCGCCCGGGAACTGGCGTTTGTCGACACCCTGGGCAGCGACTATGTGGGCCTGCATGCCGCCAGTTCGATCAACATGCGCACCCACGCGGCGGCGCGTCAGGCCGGGCGGGTGCTGCGCCTGCGTATCCACGTGCCGGGGTTTGACGCGGTGTGCTGCATGGTGTTGGCCAACATGGGCATCGGCATCCTGCCGCAACGGGCCTTCGAACTGATTGGCCAGCCCTTGGGCCTGCATGCGGTGCCGCTGAGTGACGACTGGGCACGTCGCACGTTGATTCTGGTGGTGCGGGACGAGGCTTCGCTTTCTCCTGTAAGCCGCATGCTCTTCGAGCGGTTACGCTTGGTGCATGGCGTGTAGGAAACGGCTGGCCGTTTTGGCATCCATTGCCCGTTCGTATTTGGCGAAAGCCTGTTGCCAACTCACGGTTGGATTCCCCGCCCCGCGCTCCTCTAGCCTTGGTCGAACTTCCAAGAACAAGAGGTAAGCCCCATGAACGCCTCCACGAGCGAAACGACCGCCCTGTACGGGATCAAGGTCATTGAGATTGGCACCCTTATCGCCGCGCCTTTCGCCGCGCGCCTGCTGGCGGAGTTCGGCGCCGAAGTCATCAAGATCGAAGCCACCGGCCAGGGCGACCCGTTGCGTAAATGGCGAAAGCTCCATGAGGGCACATCACTGTGGTGGTACCTGCAATCGCGCAACAAGAAGTCCCTGGCGTTGAACCTCAAGTCCGCCGAGGGCGTGGCGCTGGTCAAACAACTGGCCACTACCGCCGATGTGCTGATCGAGAACCTGCGCCCCGGTGCGCTGGAGGCCCTGGGCCTGGGCTGGGATGAGTTGCATGCGATCAACCCGGGGCTGACCCTGGTGCGTATCTCCGGCTATGGCCAGAGCGGCCCGTACCGCGACCGCCCCGGTTTCGGCGCGATTGGCGAGGCCATGGGCGGGTTGCGTTACACCACCGGCACTCCGGGTTCGCCGCCGGCGCGGATGGGGGTGAGCCTGGGGGATTCATTGGCCTCGCTGCATGGCGTGATCGGCGCGCTGATCTCGTTGTTGCGGGTCAAGACCGGGCGCGGCGCGGGGCAGGTCGTGGATGTGTCGCTGGTGGAAAGCGTATTCAACGTGATGGAAAGCCTGGTGCCGGAGTACGACTTGCTGGGCCATGTGCGTGAGCGCAGCGGCGGTTCGCTGCCGGGCATTGCGCCGTCCAACACCTACCTGACGGCGGATGGCGCCTACGTGGTGATCGCCGGCAACAGCGACCCGATCTACAAACGCCTGATGACCGCCATCGGCCGCGAAGACCTGGCCCTGGCGCCGGAGTTCGCCCACAACGACGGGCGCGCGGCCGGTAGCCGGGTGCTCGATGCCGCTATCGGCCACTGGACGTCCAGCCTGCCCATCGAGCGCGTGCTGCAAGTGCTGGACGCCGCCCAAGTGCCGGCCGGCAGGATCTATTCGGTGGCCGACATCGTCGCCGACCCCCACTACCAGGCGCGGGAGATGCTGCTGCAGGCCGAGTTGCCCGGTGGCACCCGGGTGAAGATGCCGGGCATCGTGCCCAAGCTTTCCGCTACGCCAGGGGCGGTGAACTGGTCCGGGCCGGGCCTGGGCCAGCACACCGACGAAGTCCTCGCGGGGCTGGGCTTGAGCGTGCGGCAGATCGAAGGCCTGCGGGCTGCGGGGGTGGTGCAATGATCTCGGATTTCTCCCAGACCCTAGTGATCCAGGAAGTGTCGCCCCGCGACGGCTTGCAGATCGAGCCGATCTGGGTCGAAACGGTGGACAAGATTGCGCTGATCGACGAACTGTCCCTGGCCGGCTTCAGCCGCATCGAGGCCGGCTCGTTTGTCTCGCCCAAAGCGGTGCCGGCGCTGCGTGACAGCGAGCACGTGTTCCAGGGCATTACCCGTCAGCCGGGGGTCGTTTATGTAGCCCTGGTGCCCAACCTCAAGGGCGCGCAACGGGCGTTGGCGGCTCGGGCCGACGAGCTGAACCTGGTGATGTCCGCTAGCCAGACCCACAACCTGGCGAATCTGCGCATGAGTTGCGAGGGCTCCTTCCTCGCGTTCGGCGAGGTGGTGGAGAGTGTCCGCGGTACGGCGGTGGGCCTCAACGCCACCGTGGCGACGGCGTTTGGCTGCCCGTTCGAGGGCAAGATCGATGCCGACCGCGTGCTGGGCATAGTCGACGGCTACCTGGAGTTGGGCATGCACGGCATCACCCTGGCCGACACCACGGGCATGGCCAACCCGTTGCAGGTCGAACGCCTGGTGCGCCGAGTGTTGCAGCGGGTGCCGGCGGCGCGCCTGACCCTGCATTTCCACAACACCCGGGGCCTGGGCCTGTGCAACGTGTTGGCTGCTTTCGAGGCCGGTGCGCGGCGCTTCGACGCCTCCCTCGGGGGCTTGGGCGGCTGCCCGTTCGCGCCGGGCGCCTCAGGGAATATCTGCACCGAGGATCTGGTGAACCTATGCGATGAAATGGGCATCCACACCGGCATCGAGCTGCCCCTGCTGCTGCGCCTGTCCCGGCGCCTGCCCGCGTTGCTGGGTCATGAGCTGCCCGGCCAGGTCGCCAAGGCGGGCACGCCCCAACATCTGTATCCGGTGCCGCAATACGTCGCAGGGCTGTAACCCGGAAAACCATAAAAACAATCGGGCGCCTGCGGGCGACCCACTGGAGAAATTTCATGAGCCTGAATGTCCTGGGGGTCGGCGCGAGGCCGGCCACTTCTCAAGATGCCGAGCGGGCGGTGGTGCGCAAAGTCGCCTGGCGCCTGATGCCGCTCATCATGGTGTGCTACCTGTTCGCGTTTTTTGATCGCATCAACATCAGCTTTGCCAAGTTCCAGTTGCAGGCCGACCTGAGCCTGAGCGACACGGCCTATGGCCTGGGGGCCGGGCTGTTCGTGGTCGGCTATGTGATCTTCGAGGTGCCGAGCAACATGATGCTGTACCGGGTCGGCGCACGGCGCTGGATCGCGCGGATCATGATGTCCTGGGGCTTGGCCACGGCGGCCATGGTGTTCGTTACCGCCGAATGGCAGTTCTATGTGCTGCGTTTCCTGATTGGCGCCATGGAGGCCGGTTTCGCGCCGGGGGTGCTGTATTACCTGACGCTGTGGTTCCCTCAGCATTTCCGTGGCCGGATCACCTCCATGCTGTTCCTTGCCTCGGCTTTCGCCGGGTTGGTGGGGGCGCCGTTCTCGGGGCTGGTGCTGCAGCACCTGGATGGCGTACTGGCGATGCGCGGTTGGCACTGGTTGTTCCTGCTCGGAGGCTTGCCCTGCATCGGCCTCGGCTTGTTGGTACTGGGCCTGCTCAAAGACCGTATCGAAGACGCACCGTGGCTGAGCGCCGCAGAGAAAATGCTTCTGGCCAGCCGCATCGCCCAGCACGAACCGCACAAGCACGGTGGCTCCTTGCTCTCGGCGCTGCGCATTCCAGGGTTTCTGACCCTGGGCCTGATCTACTTCCTGATCCAGGTGGCGTCCTATGGCCTGAACTTCTGGGCACCGCAGATGATCCGCAGCGCCGGCACGGAGGACCCGGTGATGATCGGCCTGCTGACCGCCATCCCCTACGTCTGCGGCGCGATCACCATGGTCGTGATGGGGCGCTGGTCGGACGCCACTGGCGAGCGGCGCAAGTTTGTCTGTGGCCTGGTTAGCCTGGGCGCGGTGGGGTTCTTTTGCGCCGGGATCTTTGCCAGCCACACCACGTTCCTCATCATCGCCCTGGGCATGTTGGGCGCCGGGATCATTGCTTCGATCCCGGCCTTCTGGACCTTGCCGCCCAAGTTGCTGGCAGGGGGCGGGGCGGCGGCAGCCGGCGGCATCGCGGTGATAAACACCCTGGGCCAGTTTGGTGGGATCGTCAGCCCGGTAATGGTCGGCCGCATTCGCGACCTGACTGGCAGCACCACGCCGGCGCTGTACGTGATCGGCACTGCCGCGTTGCTCGCCGCGGCCCTTGTGTTGTGGGGGTTGCCGCAGAAGCTGCGGGCCCTGGACACCCCGCGGGCGGACTGACACCGATCAGTGGCTGGTGGCCAGGGCCTTGGCCGCCGAGCCACCGAACTGGATCAGCCCTACACCGGCAATCAGCAGGATGGCCCCCAGCAGGCGCGGCGGGGTCAACTGCCGCTCCATCAGGCCGAACCAGCCGAAGTGGTCCAGCACCAGGGACGCGATAACCTGCCCGGCCAGCGCCAGGGCAATGAACCCCGATGCGCCGAGCCGGGGCAGCAGCACCAGCGCCAGGGAAATGAAGCACACCCCGAACGCACCGCCGGCCCACATCCACAGCGGCGCCTTGCTGATAAAACCCAGGGATGGCAGCGGCAGGCGCAGCATCAGGATGATCGGCAACAGCACCGCGATACTCACCAGCAGCGAGGCGAGGGTGGCCCACAACGGGTGGCCCAGGCCGCGGCCGAGGTTCGCGTTGATCGCACTCTGGAAGGGCACGACCGCCCCGGCGATCACTGCCAGTAGTAAAAGGCCAAGCCAATGCAAAGGGTTCATGTGAAGGTTCCTGGAGGTTTTGCTGGACTCTAATGTATTCATAGTTTTAATTTAAATTCCGTTTTCAAATGTAGAACATGCACAAGATGAATGATCTGCGTCGTATCGACCTCAACCTGTTGGTGGTGCTGGACGCCTTGCTCAGCGAGCAACAGGTGACCCGCGCCGCCGAACGCCTGCATTTGAGCCAACCGGCGGTGAGCCATGCCCTAGCACGCCTGCGCGACATGCTCGGCGACCCCTTGCTGGTACGCGCCGGGGCTGGCTTGGTAGCCACGCCTCGGGCCTTGGAATTGGCGCAACCCCTGGCCGAGGCCTTGGCGCGGGTACAGGCATTGCTGGCGCCGAGCCAGTTCGACCCAGCGTCGGCCAAGCGCCGGTTTCGCCTGGCGATGTCTGACTATGGCGCGGCGCTGGTGTTGCCAGGGTTGATCCGCACCTTGCGCCAGCAGGCGCCGGGCATCGACCTGGTGGTCAGCCACGCCAGCCGCGAAGGCATGCTCGATGGCGTGCTCAACGGTGACATCGACCTGGCTGCCGGGGTGTTCCCCGAACTGCCCCATGAGCTGCGCAGCACCCCGCTGTTCGAGGAGCACTTCGCCTGCCTGGTGGATCGCCACAGCCTTGGCGCCGACGGCCAGCTCGACTTGCCCACGTACCTGGCGCGGCCCCATGTGCTGCTGGAGATGCGCGGCAGCGGCACCCCGGAAATCGAGCGGGCGCTGACAGCGATCCGCTGCCGCCGTCATGTGGCGGTCAGCCTGCCGCACTGGAGCGTCGCGCCACACCTGATCGGCGGCACCGACCTGATTCTCACTGTTGCCTCGCGGGGGTTGCGGGGTATCGACGACCCAGGGTTGGCAGTGGTGGCCCCGCCGTTCAGCATTCCCAACTTCAATTTCGTGCTTGCCTGGCACGAGCGCCGGGGTGGCGACCCGGCCCTCAATTGGCTCAACGGGCAGATTGAACAAGTGTCGGGCCGCGTGCCGCAGGCTCAGCGGTAGCTAGTAATCTTTAGCGCCTGAGATAGACTGCGGCGATTCGCCTCATGTCGTTTGGCCATCTGCCTTGGACATGATCGACCTTCATTACAGTTCTCGATGGAAAACGGGATGACGCCTTCCTTGCTGTTCGCGGTACTGGCTTCTGGTTTTATCTATGGCATCACCCCAGGCCCGGGCGTGCTGGCGGTGTTCGGCATCGGCGCGGCGCGAGGGCGCCGGGCGGGGGCGGGGTTCCTCTGCGGGCACCTGCTGGGCGATGTGGTGTGGTGTAGCACGGCGCTGATCGCCATTGTCGGTGCGCGGGTGATCGGCAGTACGGCGTTCGACGTGCTGGGCGTGCTTAGCGGCCTGTACCTGTTCTGGCTCGGCGCGCGGGCGCTGGGTGCGCGGCGCAACAGCGACCCGGCCACCCAAGGCCCGGCGCGGCAACCGTTTTGGCATGGCGTGGTGTTTGGCCTGACCAACCCCAAGGCTTACCCGGTGGCGGTGGCGACCTTCACGGCGCTGCTGTCCAGCCGTGCCGAACTGCTCAACTGGGAAATGCTGCCGTGGCTGATTTTCCTCAGTTTTATCGGCGGGCTGGCGGCGTACGCCATCCTGATCGCCGTGGTTGGCGCGCGGCACGTGCGTACCCTGTACCAGCGCCATGAGCTGGCGATCACCCGGGTTTGCGGCTTGATGTTCATCGGCTTCGCCATCAATGCCCTGTTGCACGCGGTGCCCGGGTTGCTGGCGAACAAAACCCTGGATTGACCCTCCAGGGAGCAGCGCTGCAGTAATGGCCCCAGGGACGGATACTCAATGCTGGATTTTTACGGGCAGTATCGACTCCAGATGGCAACCAAGAACTCCGCTCCACTGGCGAGCTACATCGATCTATTGCTGGATGCCGTGTGCGCGGTGGACGGGCAGGGGCGTTTTGTCTTTGTCAGCGCCGCGTGCGAGCGGATCTTCGGCTATACCCCCGAGGAACTGATCGGCCGGGCGATGATCGACCTGGTCCACCCCGCCGACCGCGAGCGCACCCTGCAAGCGGCGCGGGAAATCATGGGCGGTCAGCCCATGCCGAATTTCGAGAACCGCTACCTGTGCAAGGACGGGAAAATCGCCCATATCCTTTGGTCGGCACGCTGGTCGCCCGTGGATCAACTGCGCATCGCTGTTGCCCGCGACATCACCGAGCGCAAGTTGGCCGAGTCCAAACAGGCTGCGCTTTATGCCATCTCCGAAGCCGCCCATGCCGCCGAGGATTTACTGGCGTTGTTCGGCCGCATCCACCGCATCATCGGCGAGTGGCTGCCGGCGCTGAACTTCTCCGTGGCGCTGTACGACCACCAGTGCCAGCAGATCAGTTTTCCTTATCAGGTTCACGACCAGAACGCTGCGCCGCAGCCTCAAGGCGTGGACACGGCCAGCCTGTGCGCAGAGGTCATCCGCAGTGGCCAGCCGCTACTGCTCACGCCTGAGGACAGCGGCCGGTTGCCGGCCTTCGACGCGTTGGCCCATGACCTGCACTCTTCCTGCTGGCTCGGCGTGCCGCTGACATCCCCGCGCGGCACCATCGGCGCCTTGGTGGTCAAGAGCCCGCCGGGTGGGGAGCACTACACCGAGCAGGATAAGGAACTGCTGCAATACGTCTGCGCCCAGGTGGCCACCGCCATCGAGCGCAAGCAACTGCACGCGCGTTTGCAGCACATGGCACAGTTCGACCAGTTGACCCAACTGCCTAACCGCGAACTGCTGCGCGAACGGGTGCGGGCGGCGCTGACCCGCGCGCGGCAGGAGGCGGGGCGCATGGCACTGCTGTACATCGACCTGGACAAGTTCAAACAGGTCAACGACAGCTACGGGCACGGCGTTGGCGACCTGCTATTACAAGCCGTGGCCAGTCGCCTCAAGGGCTGCGTGCGCGAAAGCGACACCGTCGCGCGCATGGGCGGCGATGAGTTCGTCGTGCTGCTTGAAAAGGTGCACGAAGAAGAGGATGGCCGACGCGTGGCCGAGAAGATCCGCCAGGCCCTGAGCCAGCCGCTGCACCTGGGTGGCCATCTACTGACCATCGTTCCCAGTATCGGCCTGGCGTTTTACCCGCAGCACGGCGACGAAGACACGCAATTGTTCAAGCACGCCGACGATGCCATGTACGCCGAAAAACGACGCCAGCAAGCGCTCTGAACTGGGGCCGTTCGTCGTGGCCGCGACAAGTTTTTTAAACCTTTACGGTGCCAGGCATTCTGAAGTTGTGCGGGCGTCCCCCGCGCCAGTCACTCAGGAGGCAAGGCTAAGGCCTGCGCCTCAACTGCCATCTTCAAGGAGGGCGCGATCATGAGCCTCAAGGCCAGCCGATTACGCACCGTCAGTTTTTCCCTGCTCTTGGGCCTGTGGGCCAGCCAGGCCTGGGCCCAGACGCCCGCGCAATTCATCGACGACGCTTCGGCCCAAGCCATCGCCGACATCGAACTGAACCGCATGGCCCACCAGAAAACCGAGTCCCAAGAGGTCAAGGACTACACCATCCAGGTCATCAACGACCGCACCACCGCCAACCAGCACCTGGCCAAAATCGCCAAGCAACTGGCACTGCCCGTGGCCGAGCGCAGCGAAGTGGTCGACAAAGCCAAACGCCTGATGCCCCAGGTCAAGGACGGCGACACCTTCGACCAGGCCTACGCCGCCGCTCAGGTGAAAAACACCGAACAAGCCATCGAACAACTGCAACAACAGGCGAAAACCAGCGAACTGCCGGAACTCAAGGCTTTTGCTGAAGAAACCCTGCCCAAACTGGAAGAACACCTGGAGCGGGCGCGGGCATTGGCGGGCAGGTAACACGAACCTCTGTTTTAGGTGGGCGTGGGCGCTTGTGATGGCATCGATTGTCGCCGGGTGGAAATGTCCGGCCCATTCAGCGGCTTGTCGAAGCGGTGGCTTGCGAGATGACGGGGCACAAAAAAACCGGCGTATTAGCCGGTTTTTTGGGTTCGCTGTTTGCCACAAGGAGCGGGACCAGGCGAGGAATAAGTGGAGCGGGTGAAGGGAATCGAACCCTCGTTATCAGCTTGGGAAGCTGGAGTAATGCCATTATACGACACCCGCTCAGAGCGGCTGACTTTGTACCAGATGTGCGCTTGGATTTGAAGTTTTTCTTTGTCGGGTCAACACATTAGTGGCCGGTATTGAGAGAGCAAGCCCCACGTATCGGGTGTTTTGGCCGTGGCGTGGGGCTTGTTTGCAGGGCGGGTCAAAGGGCCAGTGCAGGGTGGACCGGGTGGTGGAGGTAGCGCGGTCGGGTTTCGTGTTGGCCGGGTTTGAGGAAACCTATCAAGGCGTGGCGGGTGTCGCGGCAGGCGGCTTTGTGTTCCATGTCGAGGAAGTGCCCCGTGGCCTGGACGGTGCTGAAGCTGCTGTGCTGCACGTGGTCGGCGAACAGTTTGGCGTCGCTGGCGCCGGTGTATTCATCCCATTCACCATTGACGAACAGCACCGGCACGCTGATTTTTTTCGCGGCGCGCAGGTAGCAACTGCGGTCGCTGGTGAGTACGTCGTTGATGTGAAAGCGCATTTGCCCATATTCGTGCTCGGCCAGGTTGCTGACGTGGCGGTAGTTGAAGCGCTTGAACAGGGACGGCAGGTGTTTGCCGATGGTGGAATTCACCAAGTGCCCGACCCGGTCGCGGTCCAGGGCGCCGAGGTAGCCAGCCCCGCGTTCGAGGTAGTCGAGCATGGGCGCGTTGATGACCGGCGAGAACGAACTGACCACGGCTTTTTCGATCCGTCGTGGCCGTTGGGCCAAGGCTACTAGCGTGGCCGCGCCGCCCCAGGAGAAGGACAGGATGTGCTCGGCGGCGAAGTGATCGATCAGTTCCAGCAGGATCTGCCCTTCGACGTCCTTGGTGAGCATTTTTTCATGGCGGTTGTGGGCCTTGGATTTGCCCGCGTAGGGCTGGTCGTAGAGCACCACATTGAACTGCGGGTGCAGGTTTTTCACGGTTTGGGCAAATGACGCAGTGGTGGCCATCGAGCCGTTGACCAGGATGATGGTTTTTTCTGCGGCATCTGCGCGATAGAACTCCGTGTAGACCCGGTACTGCCCCTGTATATCCAGCACGGCGATTTCTGGCCTCATGTCGTAAGACTCCTGGCAAGCAAGCGGGTATGCGCGCAACGTGAGTGTGCACGGGCTTTGTGACAGGTAGGCATACGCCTGCAAGTGAGGGCCCATGTCGATCCGCTGGGGCTGGTCGACGGGTGTTGTTATAGGCGGGCAATTTGCCGGAATGCGTTGAGCCTCAAGGGCCCAGGCCAGCAAATTTTTTATTGGAAGTGGCTTGTGACTGTACGGTCATGTTGCGGCCGACCGTTTGATTCAAGCAGGGCATCGGGCAACCCGCAAGTACCGAATGGCCATTGTCCTGCAACCTGCAGGGCCGACTTCAGATCTGCTGGATTTCATCCGGGGTTAAGGCACGGTACTGGCCCGGCGCCAGGGCCGGGTCAAGCACCAGCGGCCCCATGGCTTCGCGATGCAGGCGCAGAACCTTGTTGTCGAAGTGGCCGAACATGCGTTTGACCTGATGGTAGCGGCCTTCGACGATGCTCAGGCGTGCGGTCCTGGGGCCCAGCACTTGGAGTTCGGCGGGTTGGGTGGTGAGGTTTTCAAAGGCAAAGTACAGGCCGGCGGCGAATATCTGTGCGTAGTGCGGGCCGATGTCTTGCTCGGTTTCGACGTAATAGACCTTGGCCAGTTTGGTCTGCGGCTGGGTCAGGCGCCGCGACCAAGTGCCATCATTGGTCAGTAGCATCAGGCCGGTGGTGTTGAAGTCCAGGCGCCCGGCGATGTGCAGTTGGTGCTTGTCCGGTGCGGCGATCAGGTCCAGGACGGTTTTGTGCTCTGGGTCGCGGGTGGCGCTGACGCAGCCCTTGGGCTTGTGCAGCATTAGATAGCGCGCGGGCCTTGCGGCTTGCAGCAACTGGCCATCGCATTCGACCCGGCTGAACTCGCGCACGTCATGGTGGGGGTCGCTGACGGTGTGCCCGTCCACCTGCACGCGGCGTTCTGCCAGCAGCAGGCGCACCTGTTTGCGGTTGAAGCAGGGCAGGTTGCTGAGAAAGCGATCGAGGCGCATGGCTATCGGCGGGCGGCGAATGGGGCGCGCATGTTACTCCACGGCCGGGGCCGCTGCCTGCAACTGCGCGTCGACTTGCGCGCAGCGCGGGCACAGGCACGCGGCGTTACGCAGTTCGGGGGGCAAGGCCTGCAGCACGCGCGGGTCGATGCTGACGCTGTAGCACCAGCAGGCCTGGTCGGCGCTACGCGGGTCGGCCAGGGTGCAGTCGTTGCGGGCGCCGCAGGCCGGGCACAGTTCGGGTTTATTCATAGCTTGAGTGAGGCATTTCTACGCAGGTGCGGTTGCGGCCCGTCTGTTTGGCCCGGTACATCGCCTGATCGGCCCGGGACAGCAGGCTGTGCAGGGTGTCGTCGGGTTGCAGGGTGGTGAGGCCGATACTGACGGTTATTTGCAGGGTTTGCCCCTGATAGTCGTAGCGTTGTTCTTCGATGCGCGTGCGAATTTTTTCGGCAATCATCAGGCCATCCTGGCCGTCGGTGTCTTTGAGCAGCACGATGAATTCTTCACCGCCCCAGCGGCAGATGATGTCGGATTGGCGCAGGCAGCTTTCCAGGTCTCGGGAGAAACCGGCCAGCACCTTATCGCCGGCGAGGTGGCCGTAGGTGTCGTTCAGGCGTTTGAAATGGTCCAGGTCCAGCAGCATCGCGGCCAGGGGCTTGGGCTCGCGCTGAGCTTCGTGCAGCGCTTGCGCGGCCAGCAGGTCGAAGCCACGGCGGTTGGGTAGGTCGGTGAGGCTGTCGAGGGTAGCCTGGGTCTCGATCCGCCGTTGGTAACGGTTGACCACGCGGTTAAGCAGCGCCAGCACGATGAGCGTGACGATCAGGCAGATCAGCAGGTTCAGGTACAGCGACTGGCGGATCTCGCCCAGGGCGCTGTCTTCGCGCTTGTCGACGAACAGATACCAGTTCAGTTCCGGAATAAAGCGCACATTAAGAAAGTGCTCCTGGCCTTGGGCCGAGTATTCATAACTGCCACTGTGGGGCTTGGGCAGTTTGGCCAGCAGGTCTTTGAGGCTTTCCAGGTCATGCAGCGATTGCCCGGCGCGCGCGCCTTGCGGGCCACCGTCGGCACCGGTGAGCACGAGCCGTCCCGTGGTGTCGACGAAGTACACGCTGCGCTGGTAGCGCTGCTGGTAGGTGTCGATCAGTTTTATCACCGCATCGACGGTCAGGCCCACACCAGCGGCGCCGATGAACTGGTTCGCGTAGTCGTAGACTTTGTAGTTGATGAAGAACGTCAGGCTGTCCTGGTTGGCCATGTCCAGGTCAACGTTGATCTCGTAGGGCGTGGCCATGTCGCGCACGCGGAAGTACCAGGCATCGCGGGGCTCATCGACGGCGATTTTCTTCAGCACGCCCTTGGCCTGGTAGTAGGTCAGGCTGCTGTTGGAGACGAAGAACGCGGTGTATGCGCCGTAGTGGGTCATCACTTCGTTGAGGTAGCGGGTCATCTGCCCCGGCTCGCGCTCGCCGGCCATCACCCAATCGCGCATGAAGGTGTCGCGGGCCATCATCGAGGAAATCAGGATGGGCCGTACCAAATCCTTCTGGATTTCCGAGTAGACGGTGTCGGAGGTCAGGGGCAGTTCGGTGTTGACGATGTTGTCGCGAATGGAGGCCCGCGAGGCGTAGTAACTCAGTAGCGAAGTGGCGAGGAAGCCACAGCCCAGCAGAGCGATAAGGGTGGTGACCAACCCGCGTTGGGAGTAGAGCGCAGAACGAAGCGGCATAGCGATTCCATGGCTAGAGACCTGATGGGTGCATTCTAGTGGCACCGAGGGTAAATGATGGAGGCATTTTCGGCCGCCTTGCGCTGCTGCAAAGCCGGGAAGGGGGGGAGTAACGAGTTGCCTGGCATTGTTCTTATTGTTGTTTGGGATTAAGCCTACAGAAAGTCCCATTGTTAAATTACTAATGCCCGATAGTCTCATCACTGTCCGCTGTAAACGTATTCGCAAGGAATCGAAACAGGCGGATTTAATTAACGACTATCAGGGGTTAGTTATGAAAATGAAATTTCTTGTTGCCGCGGCACCATTGTTTTTTTCCATGAGTTCGTGGGCCGTTAGTTTTGAAAGCTGCCCGGCACCGGCGGATATCACCGGTAAGTACGGCATCTACACGGCAACTACGGCCAGTGCCAAAGGCGAGTGGCTTGGCGTGCTCAGCCCGTCGGCAGTGCAAAACCAAAAAGTGGTGTCGTTTGAGAATGGAGTGTTCTACCCCAGTAACAATGCCAGTGGAACAGTGGGCACTGTGGGTTATTGCCAATATAAAGTGGGTAATGGTGAAGGCTTGAATATGCGTTATCGCCCGAACGAAAGTTCTGATGTTTTAGTACAGCTGAGGAACCTGGATAAGTGGAAGCAAGTTACCACCGAGATTGGCTTGGTGTTGTATGAATGCACCAACCAGGCACCGGGCGACTGTGCCTTCAGTGATGTCGAACAATAATTCGCGCGGATAACCGCAACCGCCAGGCAGCCACCCGGGTACCCTCGTTTGTATTCGGGTGTTGCTGAATGGCACCAGATTCCGTTTTTGTTGTCAGATATTTCGTCAGTCGGTGTATTTGCCGGCTGACGCCAACCAGCGTCGCTGGCATGGCCCATCAGCGGTCCAGGAGGCCGCCATGTATCGCCGAATTCTTCTGATTGTTGTGCTGGGTCTGTCTCTTGCTGCGTGCACGCCTTACTACGATGGAGGGTCGACGTACTACCGTTCCGAGGTCTACAGCACGCCGGCACCGGCCTATTACTACGGTGGCGGGAGTTACTACCAGGATCGCAATCGCTATTACAGCCCGGCCCCGCGTTATTACTCGGCGCCTCGTTATTACCAACCGGCTCCGCGCTACTACCAGCCTGCACCACGGATGGCCTACCGTGCCTACCCCAATCGCGGCTGGGACCAGCACCGCGGCCCGCGGGGTGACTATCGCGGGCGCGATGAGCGCGCCGAGCATGGCAACCGCGGCCACGACAGAGGCCACAACCGCGGCGAGCGTGATGGGCGGGGTGATCGCGGTCATCGTGGCGGGCACAACCGCTGAGGCTTGTCCTAGCCTATTACCGTTACTTAAAGCGTTGAGCCGGAGGGGGCGAGCTTGCTCGCTCCCTCCGTCGTCTTGGGGTCATGAGCGTCAGTACTCAGATAAATCCGCCAGCGGATGCCTGCCTTCCCAAGCCTTGTGAAAATGCGCCTCGATCACGGCTGGGGGAATGCCGTTGATATCGGGCCAGTGCCAATGGGGCGTCTGGTCCTTGTCGATCAGCCGGGCCCGCACGCCTTCGCTGAACTCGGGATGACGGCAGCAGTTGAGGCTCAAGCTGTATTCCATCTGGAATACCTGGGCCAACGACAAATGCCGTGCCCTGGCAATTTGCTCCCACACCAGATGCGCGGTCAGCGGGCAGCCTTCGGTCATGGTCTTGGCGGCGCGGGCCAGTAGCGGGTCGGGGTGGTCGCCCAGTTGGCTGATGGCCCGCCAGGCACCTTGCACGTCGCTGACATCCAGCCATTGATCGATCTCCCCACGCCGGGCCAGCCACTGGCCGGCGGGCACCTGTGCGCTGGCTTCTTGTTGCAGGGCCTTGAGTAGGCTGTTGAGCTGTACGGGCGTCTGTTCCTGCCAGTTGAGTTGCAGCAGCCCTTCGATCAACGCTTCCTGTTGTTCATCCAGCAAGAAGCGGTCGGCCAGGTCCAGGTCGAGGGCGTCGCGGCCGTTCAGGTGCGCGCCGGTCAGGCCGAGGAACAAACCGAGCTTGCCGGGCAGGCGCGAGAGAAACCAACTGGCACCCACATCCGGGTACAGGCCGATGCTGATTTCCGGCATCGCCAGGCGACTGCTGGGGGTGACGATGCGGATGTTGGCGCCTTGCAGCAGCCCCATGCCGCCGCCCAGCACGTAGCCGTGGCCCCAGGCGATCAACGGTTTGGGGTAGGTGTGCAGGCCATAGTCGAGGCGGTACTCGGCGGCAAAGAATCGCGCAGCCAGGGGCGGCACTTCACCGGGCTGGGCGCGGCAGGCTTGCACCAGGCTGCGCACTTCACCGCCCGCGCAGAAGGCCTTGGCGCCGTTGCCGCGCAGCAATACGCAGACGATTTGCGGGTCCTTGGCCCAGGCGTCCAGGCGTTCGCTCAAGCCCAGGATCATCGGCAGGGAGAGGGCGTTGAGGGACTTTTCGGCGTCCAGGCTGGCGATGCCGATGCGTGCGCCGTCGGTGCCGGTCAGCTCTTCAAAGTGCAGGTTCATCGTGACCTCAATCGGGAATTTGAGCGTTCAGTATGATCGCTGTGTAGGAAAGTGCCGGTTCTGCGTCAGATCAATTGACAAGCGCTGTGAGCTTTCCTAGGGTGCCGCCATTGTTTTTTCTGGACCCTTGCCATGACTTCCGACGACCGCATCAAACTGGAACCGAGCTGGAAGGAGGCCCTGCGCGCCGAGTTCGACCAACCCTATATGGCCGAACTGCGCGAGTTTCTGCGCCGCGAACATGCCGCGGGCAAGGAGATTTACCCGCCGGGTCCGATGATCTTCAATGCGCTCAATTCCACGCCTTTGGACAAAGTCAAAGTGGTGATCCTCGGCCAGGACCCCTACCACGGCCCCGGCCAGGCCCATGGCCTGTGCTTTTCGGTGCAACCGGGCGTACCGGCGCCGCCGTCGCTGGTCAATATCTATAAAGAGCTCAAGCGCGACCTGAACATCGACATCCCCAGCCACGGCTACCTGCAAAGTTGGGCCGACCAGGGCGTGCTGATGCTCAACACCACCATGACCGTGGAACGGGCGACCGCCAACGCCCACGCGGGCAAGGGTTGGCAGTTTTTTACCGACCGGGTGATCGAGATTGTCAGCGAGCACCAGCCGCACCTGGTGTTCTTGTTGTGGGGCGCCCATGCCCAGAGCAAGCAGAAACTGATCGACGCCACCAAGCATTTGGTGCTGACCTCCGTGCACCCGTCGCCGTTGTCGGCCTATCGCGGTTTTCTCGGCTGCGGGCACTTCAGCCGCACTAATAAGTACCTGGAGCAGAATGGCGAGGCGCCGATCGAGTGGCGTTTGCCGCTCGTCGTGTGAGGGTTTGGCTCAGTCCTGACGGTTCCAGTGGCGGAACAGCGGCTCGGCCAGAAACAGCACGAACAACAAGCGCATGACCTGCATCGCAGTGACCAGAGGCACCGACAGTTGCAGGGTTTCGGCGGTGAGGCTCATTTCCGCAATACCGCCGGGCATCATGCCCAGGGTCAGGGAGCGCAGGTCCAGGTGGGTCAGGGCGCTCAGGCCCAGGGCTGCGAGGGTGGCGATGAGCATGGTCAGCGCCGTGCCGACCAGGGTGCGGCCCATGAACGACGGGGCGCGGCGAAAAAACTGACGGTTGAAGTGGCAACCCAGGCCACTGCCGATCAGCCATTGGCCGACTTGGCTGCCGCCGTCGGGCAAACCGATGTGCAGATCCCAACCGATACTGACCGCCGCGCTCACCAGTAACGGCCCGAACAGCCAGGGGTTGGGCTGGCGCAGGCGTTGCCAGAACCAGGCGAGCAGGGCGCCCGCCGGGAACAACACGGCCAGCCAGCGCCAATCGACAGTGGCCGGGTGCAGCAGCGGTACGCCGTCACCCAACAGGTACTTGAAGGCAGCCGGCACACAGAGCACCACCACCAGTACCCGTAAGCTTTGCCCCGCGGCGACGCGGCTGAGCACGGCGCCGTTGCGGGCGCCGAGGTTGACCATCTCGCCGGAACCGCCCGGCATGCTGGAGAAGAACGCAGTGGCGCGGTCTTCGCCGGTGCGGCGCAGCAACCAGACCCCGACCACGCTGGACAGGCTGGTCACCAACGCACCGAAGAAGATCAGGCCGAAGTGGCTCATCACCTGCTCGATCACCACCGGGGTGAAGTGCAGGCCAATGCCGATGCCGACAATCCATTGCCCGCATTTGCGCCCGCCGGGAACTTCCGCCAACTGCCAGGGGGTGAGGCAGCGCACCAGGATGATCGCCAGCAACGAACCGACCATCCACGGCAGCGGCCAGCCGACCAGGCTGGCGAGGTAGCCGCCCGCCAGGCCCACCAATGGCGTGCCCCACCAGGCTTTAAAGGCCCGCTCAGACATCGGCGATAAGGCGCCGTTGCAGGGCGCGTTTGCGCCAGATACGCAACAGCGGCACCAGCAGCATGATGGCGGTCAGCACCCAGACCCCAAAGGTGATCGGGCTCGACCAGAGGATTTCCAGCGCGCCGTCGGAAATTGACAGCGCCCGGCGCAGGTTCTGCTCCATCAGCCCGCCGAGGATGAACCCCAGCAGCACTGGCGAGAGCGGGAAATCCAGCTTGCGCAGGATGTAGCCGAAGATGCCGATGGCCACCATCAGGAACAGGTCGAAAGTGGTGGCGTGCACGGCGTAGACGCCGATCCCGGTAATGATCGCGATCACCGGCACCAGCGCCCAGTTCGGTACGGCGAGGATGCGGGTAAAGAGGCGGATCATTGGGATGTTGAGGATCACCAGCATGATGTTGGCGATGAACAAGGAGGCGATCAGGCCCCAGACGATGTCCGGTTGCTGCTGGAACAACAGCGGGCCGGGGGTGATGTTGTACAGCGACAGGGCGCCGATCATCACCGCAGTGGTGCCCGAGCCCGGTACGCCCAGGGTCAGCATCGGCACCAGCGCGCCACAGGCCGAGGCGCCGATGGCGGTTTCCGGGGCGGCGAGGCCGCGCATGTCGCCTTGGCCAAAAGTGCCCTTGGCGCCGGCGATGCGTTTCTCGGTCATGTAGGCCACGGCGCTGGCCAGCGTCGCGCCCGCACCGGGCAACACGCCCATGATGAAACCCAGGAGGCCGCAGCGCACGTTCACCGCGAACACCGCCGAGGCTTCCTTGAGGTTGAACAGCATCCGCCCGGTGGCCTTGACCGCTTCCTGGCCACGGTGGGTTTTCTCCAGCAACAGGAGGATTTCGCTGATGGAGAACAGGCCCAGCACCAGCACCACGAACTGAATGCCGTCGGTGAGGTGGACATTGTCGCCAGTGAAACGGTACACACCGCTGTTGGCATCGATCCCCACCGTTGACAGAAACAGCCCGATTAGCGCCGCGATAAAGGTCTTGAGCGGTCGATCACCGGCCATGCCCCCCAGGCAGACGATGGCGAACACCATCAGCACGAAGTATTCCGCGGGGCCGAAGGCAATCGCCCATTTCGCCAGCAGCGGGGCGAACAACACCATGCCGCAGGTGGCGATGAATGCGCCAATGAACGAGCTCCAGGCCGACAGTGACAGCGCCACACCGGCCATGCCTTTGCGCGCCATCGGGTAGCCGTCGAGGGTGGTCATCACGGTGGAGGCTTCGCCGGGGATGTTGAGCAGGATCGAGCTGATGCGCCCGCCGTACTCGCAGCCCAGGTACACGGCGGCCAGCAGGATCAGCGCCGACTCCGGCGGCAGGCCGAGGGCGAAGGCGATGGGGATCAACAGCGCCACGCCATTGATAGGGCCCAGGCCTGGCAACAGGCCAACCACGGTGCCGATCAAGGTGCCGCACAGCGCGGTGACCAGGTTGTAGGGGCTCAGCGCCACGCCGAAGCCCTGGCCCAAGTAGCTGAAAGTATCCATATCAGTTCTCCAGGACGGCCAGCAGGCCCAGGGGCAGCGGCACGTCCATCAACGTGTCGAACAGCAGGTAGAGGCCAACGCTCATCAGGGTGGTCACCGCGATGGCAGGCAGCCAGCGGCCGCCATACAGGCGCGCCATGGGAATGCCGATCAGCATGCTGCTGAGGATGAAGCCCAGGGGCTCGAACAAGCTGGCGAAGATCAGCAGCAACGCGACGCACAGGCCGATTTTTTGTAGGGTTTCGCGGTCCAGAGGCGGCTCGTCCTCGCTGTGCACGATGGGTGTGGGGCGAAACAGCATATACAGCAGCGCCAGGCCCATCAGGCCCAGCATCAGCAGGGGAAAGGCCCTTGGGCCGACAGGTTCGTAGGAAAAAGCCGCCTGATAAGGCCAGGCCATGAGGGCCAAACCCAGGCACGCCAACAGCAGTGCGCCGGCGAAGATGCGTTGTAACAGCATGGGGAACTCCTGGGCCGCGCGCCCGTTGCTCGGGGCGCGCGGCCGCTAGAAAGAGGCGATCACTGGATCAGGCCGAACTCTTTGGCCAGGACTTTGTAGTCGGCGACCTGCTTTTTCACGTAGGTGTCCAGTTCCGGGCCGGTCAGGGCGAATGGGAACAGCTCGCGTTGGTCGCGCAGCGTGGCGAAGTCAGTGGAGGCCAGCATTTTGTCGAAGGCGTCTTTCCACCAGGCGTAGTCTTCGTCGCTGACTTTTGGCCCCAAATAGAAGCCGCGCACCACGGGCCAGACGATGTCGTAGCCCTGCTCCTTGGCGGTGGGAATGTCTTTCATTTCCGGTTCGTCCAGGCGTTGTTCGGCGAACACCGCCAGCAGGCGCATGTCGCCGCTCAGGATGTGGGGCATGGAGTCGGAAATATCGGTGCTACCGACCTGGATGTGCCCGCCCAGCAATGCGGTGGCGATCTCGCCGCCGCCTTCGAGGGCCACGTAGCGCAGGTCGCGTGGGTTGATCCCGGCGGCCTTGGCGATTAGCGCGGTTTGCATCCAGTCCTGGCTGCCGACGGTGCCGCCGGAGCCTATCACCACTTTGCTCGGGTCTTTTTTCAGGGCCTGGACCAAATCGTCGAGGCGCTTGTAGGGCGAGTCGCTTCTCACCGCGATGGCGCCGTAGCTGGTGCCCACCGCTGCGAGCCAGCGCACGTGGGTTTCATCGAAACGGCCGAACTTGCCCTGGGCCAGGTTCAGCAAGGAGCCGCTGGACCAGGCCACCAACGTGCCGGCATCGGCCGGGCGCTGGGCCACCACCGCGTTATAGGCCACCGCGCCCACGCCGCCGGGCATGTAGGTGACGCGCATGGGTTTGCTCAGGAGTTTTTCGTTGACCAGGGCGCTTTGCACCAGTTTGCAGGTCAGGTCGAAGCCGCCGCCGGGGGAGGCGGGGGCGATACATTCCGGGCGCTTGGGTTCGGCCAGCAACTGGCCGGTAAACAGCAGGCAACCGACGGCCAGGGCACATTGACGCAGGGATAGGGGCATGGTGGTCTCCAAGGGAGTTGTTGTTATGGGTGTGACGGGGCTTATCAGAGCACAACGCTGTAGCTGACCAGCAGGCGCATGTCATCGGCGCCGCGGGATGAACAGAGGGAGCGGTAGGTGGCGTTGCGCAGGAATCGGGTGGGCGGACGAAGACGGGGCTGTGCTGACCGCATCGTGGAACACTCCATTTATTGTTCTTATTGTCGAAAACGCATCGGGGCGTTTTTCGGGGAACTACGCTTGACCGCGTACCGCGGCCGAAACTGTCCGTGGCGGGACTCTAGCGGGCCAACCTTTCGCTAACCTTTCAGGTTTTTTTTGCCTTCACAGCCTCGGATGCGCCTGTAAACTCCGCGCCCAAGAGTGGCGCCGACCCTTCCTGAATGAGGTACAGATCCATGCGTGTCCTGCTCGTCGAAGACCATCTGCAGTTGGCCGAAAGCGTCGCCCAGGCCTTGAAAAGCACCGGCCTGACGGTGGATGTGCTGCACGATGGGGTGGCCGCCGACCTGGCCCTGGGCAGCGAGGACTACGCGGTGGCAATCCTGGACGTGGGCCTGCCGCGCATGGATGGTTTCGAGGTGCTGGCGCGCTTGCGCGCCCGGGGCAAGAACCTGCCGGTGCTGATGCTCACCGCCCGCAGCGACGTCAAGGACCGGGTCCACGGCCTCAACCTGGGGGCCGACGATTACCTGGCCAAGCCGTTTGAACTCACCGAACTGGAAGCGCGGGTCAAGGCGCTGCTGCGCCGAACCGTGCTCGGTGGCGAACGCCAGCAACGCTGCGGGGCGTTGGTCTATGACCTGGACACCCGGCGCTTCACCCTGGGCGAGGAACTGCTGACCCTCACTTCCCGCGAACAAGCGGTGCTCGAAGCCCTGGTTGCCCGCCCGGGCCGGGTGATGAGCAAGGAACAACTGGCTTCCCAGGTGTTCGGCCTGGACGAAGAGGCCAGCCCCGACGCCATCGAAATCTACGTGCACCGCTTGCGCAAGAAACTCGATGGCCACCCGGTGGTTATCGTCACCTTCCGGGGGCTTGGCTACCTGCTGGAAAGCCGCGATGCATAAGCCCAGCAGCCTGCGTTGGCGCTTGTTGTGGAACCTGGCCCTGCTGCTGGTGGTGTTGATGGTGGCCAGCGGCTTGAGCGCCTACTGGAACGGCCGCGAAGCGGCGGACACCGCCTACGATCGCACCCTGCTGGCGTCGGCGCGGACCATCGCTGCGGGCCTGTCCCAGCGCGACGGCAGCCTGAGCGCCGATGTGCCCTATGTGGCCCTCGACACCTTCGCCTACGACAGTGCCGGGCGCATCTACTACCAGGTCAACGACATCCACCAGAAACTTATCTCCGGCTACGAAAACCTGCCCGGCCCGCCACCGGGTACGCCGCGCACAGATGATTACCCGGCCCTGGCACGCTTCTACAACGCCACCTATCAGGGGCAGAACGTGCGGGTGGTGAGCCTGCTCAAGGCCGTGATCGAGCCGAACATGAACGGTATGGCGGAAATCCGCGTCGCGGAAACCGACGAGGCGCGGGTGAGCATGGCTCGCAGCCTGATGGCCGACACCCTGTTGCGTCTGGGCATGCTGGCCATGGGCGCGCTGCTGTTGGTGTGGTTTGCCGTCAGTGCCGCGTTGCGCCCATTGGAGCGCTTGCGCACGGCGGTGGAAGAACGTCAGCCCGATGACCTGCGGCCACTGCCGTTGGTGCAGGTGCAGCATGAGCTGTGGCCTTTGGTGCGGGCGCTGAACCACTTCACCGAGCGTTTGCGCGGGCAGTTCGAGCGCCAGGCGCAGTTCATCGCCGACGCCGCCCACGAGTTGCGCACGCCCCTGGCGGCGCTCAAGGCGCGCTTGGAGCTGGGCCTGCGTGCCAGTGACCCGCAAACCTGGCGCCTGACCCTGGAAAGCGCGGCCCAGGGCACGGATCGCTTGACCCACTTGGCCAACCAGTTGCTGTCCCTGGCGCGGATCGAAAACGGTGCGCGGGCGATTGCCGAGGGCGGTGCCCAGCGTCTAGACCTGAGCCAATTGGCGCGGGAACTGGGCATGGCCATGGCGCCCCTGGCCCATGCCCGGGGTGTGGCCCTGGCGCTGGAGGCCGATGAGCCGGTGTGGTTGCTCGGCGAGCCGACGCTGCTCAACGAGTTGCTCAGCAACCTGGTGGATAACGCGTTGGCCCACACGCCTGCGGGTGGCAACGTGATTTTGCGCGTCGCCGCACCGGGTGTGCTGGAGGTGGAGGACGATGGCCCGGGCATCCCCCGCGAGGAACGCGGCCGGGTGTTCGAGCGCTTTTACCGACGCAGCGCCCAAGGCGCCGGTTCGGGCCTAGGGCTGGCGATTGTCGGGGAGATCTGCCGCGCACACCTGGCGCAAATCAGCCTGCACGACGGTGCGGGGGGCGGGCTGAAGGTGCGGGTAAGTTTTATTGCTGGCGCCTAGTAAAACATCGACCGGGATTCTTCCAGGTCGAGGCACAAGGCGGGGTTGTCCAGGTCAAGGTCCAGTTTGCGGAACGCCGGAACTTCCTGCAGGTCGAGCCGCGCCAATGGGTGCCGGGTGCCCCGGTGGCAGTAGAGCGTGGCCACTTGCACCAGGTCGACGTAATCCAGTTGCAAGGATTGGCGGGTGAAATCCTGGTACAGGCCGGGCAGCTTCACCAGCCGTTCCGGGAATTCCCAAACACTGAGCAGTTTGTCCCCCAGCAACGGGTGGATGTGTTCGATCACGTGGTTGAGGCTGACCGGGTCGGACAGCAGCTCATAGTGGTCTTCGGCGTAAGTGAGAATCGGCAGCACGCCGATTTGGTGTACCAAACCACCGAGGGCCGCTTGGTCCGGCATCAGTTGGCTGTGGCTGCGACACAGGGCGTAGCTGACGCCCGCCACTTCCAGGCTGCGGCGCCAGACTTCGCGCATTTTCTGCTCTACCACCTCGGAACGGGCGTGGAAGATCTGCTCCATCACCAGGCCAATGGCCAGGTTGCTGCTGTAGTTGACGCCCAGGCGCGTGATCGCGGTGTGCAGGTCGGTGACTTCCTGGGTGGCCCGTAGCAGAGGGCTGTTGACCACTTTGATAAGGCGTGCCGACAGGGCGGTGTCGCGGCCGATCACTTTGCTCAGGGTGCTGACGCTGATTTCCGGGTCTTCGGCGGCCTTGCGTATGCCCAGGGCCACCTCCGGCAGTGTTGGTAGGACCAGGTCATCGTTGTCGATGGCGGCCACCAGATCCCGTTGGACTTTTTCTGCCAGCTTGCTCATTTCTGCTCTCTAGGGTGTTGCAAAAAGGTGCTGCGCTTAACGCTGGATTTCACGGTCGCGATCCAGAGAGTAAGGCAGGTCGAGCAGGTGCAGAGCCGGGCCTTCGAGGGTGGCCAGGTGAATATCGCCCGCTTCAGCGGCTTCGGCCTGTAGCACGGCCAATAGTTCCATGCCGGTTGCGCTGCGTGCGGCAATTACCACTTCACCGATGGAGCTGGCGTGGCTGGGCGCAAAGAGCGGCGTGCCGGGCTCGGGCAGGACGCTGGCGTCCAGGGCCAGGCGATAGAGGCGGCGCTTGAGTTTGCCCAGGTACTGCATGCGCGCGACGATTTCCTGGCCGGTGTAGCAGCCCTTCTTGAAGCTCACGCCGCCCACGGCTTGCAGGTTGAGCATCTGCGGGATGAACAGTTCGCGGGTGGCGGCCATGACCTGGCCGATGCCGGCCCGCACCTGCCCCAGCAGCCAGGCGTTGAGATCGCCCTCGGGCAGGTGGGTGGCGAGGGTCTGGTGCAACGCCTCGGCCTGTTGCGCCGCCGCCCACAACTCGGCGCGGGCTGGGGAGACGCGCACGGCGATCAAGCCATTAGCGCGGACGACGGCGTCAGTCTCGGCCGGCAGGTCCAGGCCCAGGGCGCGCAGCGCGGCATCGCCGTCGTTCAGGCCAAAACGCACCCAGGCAGCGCTTTCGTCGGTCAATTTGGATTTGGAGAACACGGCGTATTTCTTCAGGTCCGCCAGTTGTGGCTCCACCAGCTCGCGGGCCATGGCCAGCAGGCAGCCATCCCCTTCAAGCAGGATGCGAAAGCTCGATTGCATGCGGCCCTTTTGCGTGCAGCGCGCGCCCAGGCTGGCGTGGCTTTGGCTCAGGTAATCGAGGTTGCAGGTTAACTGGCCTTGCAGGAACTTGGCCGCGTCCGAGCCGCGAACAGCCAGGACACCTTCATGGGACAGCGTGCAGAAAAAAGCGGAATCGGCCATGGGTCATCGCAGGGTAAAAAGTCTGGGGCACATCATAAGGGGGCGCCCTGGAAATGGGTAGTTTCCAAAGGATCGGCGGTGGCCGACCAAAGCCGACTGGCCCTGGCCATTACGGGCTGTATACTTGCGCCCTATTTGAGGAGCGTTCCATGGTCGAAGACGTTGAACTGAATCGCCTTTACTGGCACAGCCGCCGCGGCATGCTTGAGCTGGACGTGTTGCTGGTGCCGTTCGTGAGGGAGGTTTACCCCCATCTGAACCAGGTTGACCGCGACTGCTACGTCAGGCTGCTCGAATGCGAAGACCAGGATATGTTCGGCTGGTTCATGGAACGCAGCGAATCCGAAGACCCCGAGTTGCAGCGCATGGTTCGCATGATCCTGGACCGTGTTCAGCCCAAGTAATCACTTTGAGTGCCGCTGGCATGCCTCACGGTACCTGCTGGCGGCCTATCTCCTGGCCCAGCTGTTCGCGCTGGGTTCGTTGTTTGCCCTTGATATTGGCGGTTGGGCACGTCTGGCCGCTGTCGTGTTGTGCCTGGGCCACGGGGCCTGGACCCTGCCACGGCATATCCTGCTGACCCATCCCACAGCCTTCTGCGCCCTGCGTCGTGACGCTGACGGCTGGCAACTATGGAACGCCGCCGATGGCTGGCAGGCCGTGCAATTGCGCCGTGACAGCCTGGCGCTGCCGATGATGGTGGTGCTGCGTTTTCGCTTGCGCGGCCAGCGCCGGGTACGTGCGGTGTGTGTGCCGCGCGATGGGCTGGCGCCGGAGGTGCATCGGCGCCTGCGGGTTCGTCTCAAGTTCAGTCGGCGTAGGTGGGCGGCACCAGAATAGTGTCCAGGGCCTGTTCCAGTTGGTTCGGGTAATCGAGCGTGTAGTGCAGCCCGCGGCTTTCCTTGCGTTCCATGGCGCTGCGGATCATCAGTTCTGCTACCTGGGCGAGGTTGCGCAGTTCGATCAAGTCCCGGCTGACCTTGTAGTTACTGTAGAACTCGTCGATCTCATCGAGCAGCAAGCGCACCCGGTGCTGGGCCCGCGCCAGGCGTTTGTTGGTGCGCACGATGCCTACGTAGTCCCACATGAAGCGCCGGAGTTCATCCCAGTTGTGGGCGATGATGACGTCTTCGTCGGAATCGGTAACCTGACTGGCATCCCATGCCGGCAGGGTGTCAGGCGCGCCGATCCGGGGCAGCTGCTCGACAATGTCGGCCGCTGCCGAGCGGGCATAGACAAAACACTCCAGCAGCGAGTTGCTGGCCATGCGGTTGGCGCCGTGCAAACCGGTGAAACTGGTTTCGCCAATGGCATACAGGCCGGGCACATCGGTGCGGCCCTGCTGGTCCACCATCACACCGCCGCAGGTGTAGTGCGCAGCGGGCACCACCGGGATGGGTTGGCGGGTGATGTCGATGGAAAATTCCAGGCAGCGCTCATAGACGGTGGGGAAGTGGTTCTTGATGAAGGCTTCGGGCTTGTGGCTGATGTCCAGGTACACGCAGTCGATGCCCAGGCGCTTCATCTCATGGTCGATGGCGCGGGCCACGATATCCCGGGGCGCCAACTCGGCGCGGGGGTCGAAACGCTGCATGAAGCGCTCGCCGTTGGGCAGCTTTAGGTGGGCGCCTTCCCCTCGCAGGGCTTCGGTAATCAGAAAACTCTTGGCCTGCGGGTGATACAGGCACGTGGGGTGGAACTGGTTGAACTCCAGGTTGGCCACGCGGCAGCCCGAGCGCCAGGCCATGGCAATGCCATCACCGCAGGCACCGTCGGGGTTGCTGGTGTAGAGGTAGACCTTCGCCGCGCCGCCAGAGGCAAGCAGGGTGAAGCGCGCGCCGTAGGTGTCCACTTCGCCAGTGCCACGGTTGAGCACATAGGCGCCCAGGCAGCGGTCACCGTCGCGGCCCAGGCGTTTTTCGGTAATCAAGTCCACGGCGACCCGTTGCTCCAGCAACTCGATGTTCGAGCGCTGCCGGGCTTGGGCCAGCAGGGTCTTGAAGATCGCGGCGCCCGTGGCGTCGGCAGCGTGGATGATGCGCCGATGGCTGTGCCCACCTTCGCGGGTCAGGTGGAACTCGAAACCGCCGTCCTCGGTGCCGGATTGTTCGTCGCGAGTAAACGGCACGCCTTGATCGATCAGCCATTGGATGGCTTCGCGGCTATGCTCGACGGTGAAGCGCACGGCATCTTCGTGGCACAGACCGCCGCCGGCATTGAGGGTGTCTTGGACATGGGATTCGACGGTGTCGGTGTCATCCAGCACGGCGGCGACACCGCCCTGGGCCCAGAAGGTCGAACCGCTGGCCAGGTCGCCCTTGCTCAGCACGGCAATGCGCAGGTGGCCGGGCAAGGTCAGGGCAAGGCTCAAACCGGCAGCGCCGCTGCCAATCACCAGAACATCGTATTGAAACTGTTGGCTCATTTCAGGATTCCGCTCGATGCGACCCGGGTCGGGGTTGGCGCAAGACACCTGGAACGGCGAGTCAAGACAGCCACACAGGCGACTAGTATATAGAGGGGTGGATCGGCACAATAGCCGGGCGTTCATGGCATTGTGAAACTACCGTGACAGGTACTATTAGCTGGCCGGGTCTAAAGGCTGCTGCTTTCACGAAGAATTCCGCCCTAGGCGAATATCGACGATGAAGGGCGCTTTTTCCCGACATGGTTGCACAATGTTCATCGAAGGCGGTTATAACGCTGGGAACTTTTACTGTGCCGTCAGGCTCAATAGAAGGTTGCCCGTAGGAAAGGGATAGCGTCGGTTATTGCGGGAAACGGGTGAACCGGTTCCCGGAAAAGGGTCGACGACAAGATTATTCGCGCAGCCGGCCATGCCCGAGCTGCGTTTTTCGTGTGTGCCAGATCAGAGCTCACAGGAAACTTGCTTGGAGGGGGAGAACTTTTGCGAAAAGCCCGAGTCTATGTTTGCAAGTCCGGTCATTTGGTAATGCAAGCCTCCTCTGAGTTCATCGAGGAGTGTTCATGCTAACCCAGGAAGAGGATCAGCAGCTGGTCGAGCGCGTACAGCGTGGCGACAAGCGAGCGTTTGATCTGCTAGTGCTGAAATACCAGCACAAAATTCTCGGGTTGATCGTGCGATTTGTGCACGACACCCATGAAGCCCAGGACGTTGCACAAGAGGCCTTTATCAAGGCTTACCGTGCGCTTGGTAATTTTCGCGGCGACAGCGCCTTTTATACATGGCTGTACCGCATCGCCATCAATACGGCGAAAAACTATCTGGTTTCCCGCGGTCGCAGGCCGCCGGATAGTGATGTCAGTTCTGAAGATGCGGAGTTCTATGATGGCGACCATGGTCTTAAAGACCTTGAGTCACCGGAGCGGGCCCTGTTGCGTGATGAGATCGAAGGCACAGTCCATCGAACTATCCAGCAATTACCAGAAGATTTGCGCACAGCTTTAACTTTGCGTGAATTCGACGGTCTGAGTTACGAGGACATTGCAAGCGTCATGCAATGCCCAGTGGGTACCGTGCGCTCCCGGATTTTCCGCGCTCGGGAAGCCATCGATAAAGCCCTGCAGCCGTTGTTGCAGGAAAACTAAAGACAGCGGCGACAGCCAAGAGAGGAACCGCCATGAGTCGTGAAGCCCTGCAGGAATCGCTGTCCGCAGTGATGGATAACGAAGCGGACGAACTGGAATTACGTCGGGTATTGAATGCCTTTGACGAGACTGAAACCCGCGATACCTGGGCTCGTTATCAGGTTGCACGGGCAGCCATGCACAAGGAGTTGTTGCTCCCTCGCATGGACATCTCGGCGGCTGTCTCCGCAGCCCTGGCTGATGAAGCCGTGCCGGCCAAGGTTACTCGCGGCCCGTGGCGCAGCCTGGGTCGTCTGGCGGTTGCCGCGTCCGTGACGGTCGCTGTGTTGGCAGGCGTGCGCCTGTACAACCAGGACGATATCGCTGGCGTCGAATTGGCCCAGCAGTCCCATCAGGCAACTCTGGCCGCACCGCAGGTCAAAGGTCCGGCAGTGTTGGCAGGCTACAAGGAAAGCTCCGAGGTCGCAGGCCCCATGACCAACGGCGTGATGCAGGCTCAGCCGCAGGATCAGCGCGTGCCAGGTTTCTTGCGCCAGCATGCTCAGCAGGCGGCCCTTAAAGGGACTGAAAGTGCATTGCCTTACGCTCGTGCGGCCAGCCAGGAAGTCGCTAAGTAAGGAGGCGCATGCGCGTTTTACCTCTAGCGGCAACGATGCTTTTGCTGAACGGCTGGCTCATCGAGCCAGCCCATGCCGATGAAGCTGCGCAATGGTTGAATCGTCTGAGCCAGGCGCAGCGACAGCAGAGTTTCCAGGGGACTTTCGTTTACGAGCGTAACGGTAGTTTTTCTACCCACGAAATCTGGCACCGCGTCCATGATGGCACCGTTCATGAGCGTATGCTCCAGCTCGATGGCTCCGCGCAAGAAGTGGTGCGAGTCGGTGGCCGTACCCAGTGTGTCAGCGGTGCTTTTATCTCTGGGTTAGGGGCGGCGCCTGAAGCGTCTGCCGAGGCCTTGGATCCGCAAAAACTTAAGAAATGGTACGACCTTGCCGTCATTGGCAAGTCGCGTGTCGCTGGGCGCGCGGCAGTGATTGTCGCCCTGACGCCCAAGGATCAGCATCGTTATGGCTTTGAGCTGCATCTGGATCGGGAAACCGGCTTGCCGCTTAAGTCGCTTCTACTGAATGACAAGGGGCAGTTGCTCGAACGATTCCAGTTCACTGGGCTGGACACTGACGACATCCCCACCGACGCACAGCTGCAGGCTAGCCGTGAGTGCAAGTCGGTAGCGCTCTCCACCGATCAGGTTGCGGCCGCAAACGTGGAGCAAGCCTGGCGTTCAGACTGGCTGCCGGCAGGCTTCGAGTTGGCCAATAGCAGTGCGCGTATTGATCCTGAGACCAAGACCACCGTCAGCAGTTTGATGTATGACGACGGCTTGGCGCGCTTCTCGGTGTTTCTTGAGCCGGTGAATGGCGCTGAGGTGATGGATACGCGGGTGCAGTTGGGCCCTACGGTTGCGGTCTCTCGGCGTTTAGCGACGTCTGAAGGGGAAGTGAGAGTGACCGTCGTGGGCGAAGTGCCGATGGGTACTGCTGAACGGGTTGCGCTCTCGATGCGTTCCAACACATCTCTCCCCAAGCCGTGAATTTGCATATGGTGCTCATCAAGCGGTTTATTGGTTGTGCAAGGCCAGCAATGTCCACGCCATCCTTGAGATCTCGAAATGTTTGGTGAGTATTTCAATTTGCAAAAACCACATTTTTTTTCTATAGGTCAGGGCCGCTCGGCTCTGGCCTTGTTTTGTTGTTCCCGGAACAAAAGCCCCGGTGTAGCCTCTGTGCCGGCTTTTGCTCCATATTGCTTAACCATGTTCGTCGTAACGGGAGCCGTATGTCGATACCACGTTTGAAGTCCTATTTATCCATTTTTGCCACCGTCCTGGTGCTTGGGCAGGCTGTCCCGGCGCTGGCGGCCGATTTGCCTGACTTTACGCAGTTGGTCGAGCAGGCATCGCCTGCGGTGGTGAACATCAGTACCACTCAGAAGCTGCCGGACCGCAAGGTTTCCGCGCAGATGCCGGACCTGGAAGGCTTGCCGCCGATGCTGCGTGAGTTCTTCGAGCGCGGCATGCCCCAGCAGCCCCGTTCGCCGGGCGGTGGCCGTCAGCGCGAGGCCCAATCCCTGGGCTCGGGTTTTATCATCTCCCCCGATGGCTACATCCTGACCAACAACCATGTGATTGCCGACGCCGACGAAATCCTGGTTCGCCTGGCCGATCGCAGCGAGCTCAAGGCCAAGTTGGTAGGCACCGACCCACGCTCCGACGTGGCACTGCTGAAAATCGAAGGCAAGGACCTGCCTGTGCTGAAGCTGGGTAAGTCCCAGGACCTGAAGGCTGGGCAATGGGTCGTGGCGATCGGTTCGCCGTTTGGCTTTGACCACACGGTCACCCAAGGCATCGTCAGCGCTATTGGCCGTAGCCTGCCGAACGAAAACTACGTGCCGTTCATCCAGACCGACGTGCCGATCAACCCGGGCAACTCCGGTGGCCCGTTGTTCAACCTGGCCGGTGAAGTGGTCGGCATCAACTCGCAGATCTATACCCGTTCCGGCGGCTTCATGGGTGTGTCCTTCGCGATCCCCATCGATGTCGCGATGGATGTGTCGAACCAGTTGAAAGCGGGCGGGAAGGTCAGCCGTGGCTGGTTGGGCGTGGTAATCCAGGAAGTGAACAAGGATTTGGCCGAGTCGTTCGGCCTGGACAAGCCGGCCGGTGCGCTGGTGGCGCAGATCCAGGATGACGGCCCGGCGGCCAAGGGCGGCCTGCAAGTGGGTGACGTAATCCTGAGCATGAATGGCCAGCCCATTGTGATGTCGGCAGACCTTCCGCACCTGGTTGGCGCACTCAAGGCCGGCTCCAAGGCCGCGCTGGAAGTTATCCGTGAGGGCAAGCGCACCAATGTCGAGCTGACGGTCGGTGCTATCCCTGAGGAAGGTGCGGAACTGAGCGCCCTGGGTAAATCCGGCGTTGAGCGCAGCAGCAATCGCCTCGGCGTAGCGGTGGTCGAGTTGACCGCCGAGCAGAAGAAAGCCTTTGACCTCAAGGGCGGCGTGGTCATCAAGGAAGTGCAGGACGGTCCTGCGGCCCTGATCGGCCTGCAACCTGGCGATGTGATTACTCACCTGAACAACCAGGCCATCGGTTCGGCCAAGGAGTTCACGGATATCGCTAAGGCGTTGCCGAAGAACCGTTCGGTATCGATGCGGGTGCTGCGCCAAGGGCGCGCCAGCTTCATCACGTTCAAACTGGCTGAGTAACGGTCGCAACAAAAAAACCGCCTCCAGGGAGGCGGTTTTTTTGGGTCTGCCATTTACTGGCGAGGGTCAGCGCATCATGTCCTTGACCATCTGCTCCTGGTCCATCAACTCCCGCTGCCGGGCATCGATGCGCGACGACAGCGGGAAGTTGCTGCCGGCACGGCGCTTGGCGAAGTCCAGTTGCTGGATGGCCTGGCGGTAATCGCCCACCAGGGCGAAATATTCGGCGCGGGCCTGGTGCAGGCCGATGATGTTGCCGGAAAGCCCGCGGGTTTCGGCCACCATATACCAGACATCCGGATCGTCGGGGCGGGTCTTGAGTAGGCTTTCCAGGGCTTTCTCGGCATCGGCGGCGCGATTCTGTTTGAGCAGCAGATCGACGCGCACTTCGTTGAGCGGATAGTTGCCCGGGTATTGGGTGAGCATTCGCTCGACCCGCGACTGGGCGTCGGGCAGACGATTGTTGGTGATGTCCAGGTCGACCTGGGCCAGGTTGTAGGTGATGTCGTTGGGGGCCTTGGCCAACAATTGCTTGAGGTTCTCCCGCGCTTCGTTCAACTGGCCGCCCTTGATCTGGGCGATGGCTAGGCCATAGCGCGCCACGTCGTTTTTCGGGTTCTCTTCGAGTTGGGCGCGAAAGCGCTTGGCGCCTAGGCCGGGGGTTTCTTCGTAGATCAGTTGCACCCGGGCACGCACCAGTTGATAGCGCAGGCTGTCTTCGGTGCCGCCGGGGCCGGCCTGTTCGGCGCGGTTGCGGGTGTCGGCGATACGGGATTCGGTCACCGGGTGAGTGAGTAGAAATTCTGGCGGCTTGGCATCGAAGCGGTACTGGCGCATCAGGCGCTCGAACATGGTGGGCATGGAGCGTGGGTCATACCCGGCCTTTTCCAGGTTGAGGATGCCGATGCGGTCGGCTTCCTGCTCGTTTTGCCGGGAGAAGCGGCGCTGTTCCTGGATCGCTGCGGCCTGGGTGCCGGCAATGGCCGCGATCCCGGCATCGCCGGCCCCCGCGGCGGCGACGATGATGCCGGCCAGCAGGGCGGCCATCATCGGTACCTGCATGCGTTGCTGGGCCTCGACACCACGGGCGAAGTGGCGTTGGGACAAGTGGGCCAGTTCGTGAGCCAGTACGGACGCGTATTCACCCTCGGTCTGGGCGTTGAGGAACAGGCCGCCGTTGACACCGATGATCCCGCCAGGTGCCGCGAAGGCGTTGAGTTGCGGGCTGTTAATCAGGATGAACTCCAGGCGCCGATCATTGACCTGGCTGGTCTCCACCAGTTTGTACACGCTGGTTTCGACGTAGTCCTTGAGTTGCGGGTCGTTGAGTTGCGACACCTGGCTGCGCAGCAGGGCCAGCCAGGCGCGGCCCAATTGGTGTTCCTGTTGTGGCGAGACAATGGCAGAACTGGCGTCGCCGAGTGACGGCAAGTCGTCGGCGAAGCCCGGTGAGGCGAGCAGGCAAGCGAGCGTCAGTAGGGTAGGGCGCAGAAAAGTCATGCACAAAGCCTTAATCGACAAAGGCCTTACTGTAGCCGGACAGTTGCGATCAGACCAGATAATCTAGGCGGCTTGAAAACTGTCAGGAGTGGCTCGATGAGCGATGCTGTGGCGCACGACGCCGAACTGGACGCCAGCGGTCTGAACTGCCCGCTACCGCTGCTCAAGGCCAAGCTGGAACTCAATCGCCTGGCCAGTGGCGCGGTGCTTAAGGTGATCGCCACCGACGCCGGTTCCCAGCGCGACTTCCGCACCTTTGCCCGATTGGCCGGTCATACGCTGCTGCATGAAGAAGACGAGGCAGGCGTCTACCGCTATTGGTTGCGCAAGGCCTGAAGCCGGTATTGATTGCCTAAGGAAGTTAGATGTTCAAAGTGCTACGCGATTGGGTTCAGCGTTACTTCTCCGATGAAGAAGCCGTGGTGCTGGCGGTGCTGCTGTTTTTGGCCTTTACCGCCGTCCTGACCCTGGGCGGCATGCTGGCGCCGGTACTGGCGGGAATGGTGCTGGCCTACCTGATGCAAGGCCTGGTCGTCAGCCTGGAGCGCTTGCGGGTGCCCGGTGGCGTGGCGGTGGGCCTGGTGTTCGCCCTGTTCATGGGGTTGTTACTGGTGTTTATCCTGGTCGTGGTGCCGTTGCTCTGGCATCAGGTCATCACCTTGTTCAACGAATTGCCCGGGATGCTGGCCAAATGGCAATCGCTGTTGTTGCTGTTGCCTGAGCGTTATCCCCACCTGGTTTCCGACGAACAAGTGCTACAAGCCATCGAGGCCGCGCGGGGCGAGATCGGCAAGTTCGGGCAATGGGCACTGACGTTTTCGCTGTCGAGCCTGCCGTTGCTGGTCAACATCATGATCTACCTGGTGCTGGTGCCGATCCTGGTGTTCTTTTTTCTCAAGGACCGCCAGATGATCGGACGTTGGGTGCGCGGTTATCTGCCCCGTGAGCGTGCGCTGATTACCCGTGTGGCGCAGGACATGAACCGCCAGATCGCCAACTACATTCGTGGCAAGGTGATCGAGATCTTCATCTGCGGTGGCGTGACCTACATCGCCTTTGTCACCCTGGGCTTGAACTATGCCGCGCTGCTGGCCCTGCTGGTAGGGGTGTCGGTGGTGGTGCCCTATGTCGGGGCGGTGGTGGTCACGGTGCCGGTGACCTTGATCGCGCTGTTCCAGTGGGGCTGGAGCGATCAGTTCATTTACCTGATGGCGGTGTACGGCATCATCCAGACCCTCGACGGCAACGTGCTGGTGCCGTTGCTGTTCTCCGAGGCGGTCAACCTGCACCCGGTGGCAATCATCTGCGCGGTGCTGTTGTTTGGCGGGTTATGGGGCTTCTGGGGGATTTTCTTCGCCATCCCGCTGGCCACCCTGTTCAAGGCTGTGCTCGATGCCTGGCCGCGCAAGGAGGCGGTGGTCGCTCCGTTGCTCTGACGTTTGGGTGGGGTCGCGGGCAGGCTTGGCGCTGCCCGCGAAGGGTTTGAGCAATCAGGCCTTGTCGAGGGCCTGGGCGGCGGCCAGCACCGCCTCCACATGGCCGGGCACCTTCACGCCACGCCATTGCTGGCGCAGCACGCCGTCCTTGTCGATCAGGAATGTGCTGCGGTCAACGCCCATGTATTCCTTGCCATAGAGCTTCTTGAGCTTGATGACGTCGAACAATTGGCAGACGGCTTCGTCCTTGTCGCTGATGAGCTCGAACGGGAACGCCTGCTTGGCCTTGAAGTTTTCATGGGACTTCAAGCTGTCGCGAGAAACGCCGAACACCTCGGTGTTGGCGGCCTGGAACTGCGGGTAATGATCGCGAAAACCCTGGCCCTCGGTGGTGCAACCCGGCGTGCTGTCCTTGGGGTAGAAGTAGAGCACCACCTGCTTGCCCTTGAGCCCGTCGAGGCTGAAGGTCTGGCCGCCGGTGGCCGGGGCCTCGAAGTGGGCAACGGGTGTATCGATGGCAACGGCCATTGAATGCTTCCTTACATGGGGTTCTGTGGGCGCCAGGGTTCGATCAGGGCATCCAGGTTCAGCGCGTCGGCGAAATCCAGGAACTGATCGCGCAACCAACTGATCTGCACGCCGGGCGGCAGGGTCACGGTGAAGGTTGCGTTTAGCATGGTGCCGCCGGTTTGCGGGGCCAGGTAAGTGTCGCAGGTGAGGTTTTCCAGCTCGACGTGGTGGTCGATGAAGAACTGGCACAGTTCGTTGACGATGTCCGAGCGGTACGCCGCGCTGACATACGCCACGTAGGGCAAGGCCTCGGGACGGTTCTCCAGTGCGGCGCTGCGCACCACATTGACGGTGAAGGCGTGCTTCTTGGCCAGTGACGGCAGGCCGGCTTCCAGGCGCGCCAGGGCGTCCCAGCTGCCGGAAATCTGCAGCACCAGCGCACTGCACTCGCCGTGGCGAGTCAGCCGGGAGGTGACCACCGCGCAGCGATTTTCATGGCTGGCGCGGCACAGGACGTTAGTCAGCTCCATGGGGTTGGCGCCAAGGGCACTGATAACAAGGAATTGTTCGCGAACTGTGGGGGTGGACATGCAGCATTCCTAAAGCGATGAGCGGTCGGTGCCAGGGCGGGTCCGTGTAGGGCAACTGCGCAGCCTTGGGCCCATGGCAAGTTCCCTGGCAACACTGCCACCCTCGGTCCCAAGAGTCTGGGAACCGGCAGCAACAGCGCTTGAACAGGGGGGCTTGAGCCAAAAACGAAGGCTGGAATCCGCCACACGGGCTAATCGGCACCGATCAAAGCCTGAGAGGGTAGCGAAAACCATCGCTAAGGGGAATGGTACTTCGCTTGTGCAAGCATCTTGTCGCCAGTACCATTACCGCTCTCTTTTTCCGGCAGGAGCGGTTGCATGATTGCGGGCAGTATGGTGGCACTGGTCACACCCATGGATGCACAGGGTCGTCTCGACTGGGACAGCCTGAGCAAACTGGTGGACTTTCACCTGCAAAACGGCACCCACGCCATCGTGGCCGTCGGCACCACGGGTGAGTCAGCGACCCTGGACGTGAACGAGCACATCGAAGTGATCCGTCGCGTGGTCAAGCAGGTTGACGGGCGCATCCCGGTAATTGCCGGTACCGGCGCCAACTCGACGCGCGAAGCGATCGAGCTGACCACTAACGCCAAGACCGCCGGCGCCGATGCCTGCCTGCTGGTCACCCCGTACTACAACAAGCCGACGCAAGAAGGCCTGTACCAGCATTTTCGCGCCATTGCCGAGGCGGTGGACATCCCGCAGATCCTCTACAACGTGCCTGGCCGTACCGCGTGTGACATGCAGGCCGAGACCGTAATCCGCCTGTCCACCGTGAAGAACATCATCGGCATCAAGGAAGCCACCGGCGACCTGCAACGCGCCAAGGCCATCCTTGATGGCGTGAACAAGGATTTCCTGGTGATTTCCGGTGACGACGCAACCGCCGTCGAACTGATCCTGCTCGGTGGCAAGGGCAACATCTCCGTGACCGCCAACGTCGCACCGCGTGACATGAGCGACCTGTGCATCGCGGCCCTCAATGGCGAGGCCGACAAGGCCCGGGCCATCCATGAAAAACTGATGCCGCTCAATAAAACCCTGTTTATCGAATCCAACCCTATCCCCGTGAAGTGGGCTTTGCATGAGATGGGCCTGATGCCGGACGGTATCCGTCTGCCGCTCACCTGGCTCAGCCCTGCCTGTCACGAACCGCTGCGGCAGGCCATGCGCCAGTCCGGCGTCCTGGTTTAATTGAGGAAGCACTACGCATGAAGCGATTGGCCGGACTTTCCGCACTTGCCTTGATTATCTCCAGCACCAGCGGCTGTGGATGGATCTGGGGCCCGGAAGGTTACTTCCGCGACCGTGGTAGCGATTACCTGGAAGCACAACAGACTGCACCGATGCAATTGCCGCCGGACGTCACCACCGCCAAGCGTCTGGACCCGCTGTTGCCGATCCCGCGCAACGTGGCCGACGACAGCGTCAAAGGCGAGTACGAAGTGCCCCGCCCGCAACCGCTGTCGGCCCTGGCCGATGCCAGCGACTACAGCCTGCAGAAAAGCGGCGAGTCGCGCTGGGTCATGGCCCAGCACGCCCCGGCCGAAGTCTGGCCGGTGGCGGTGCAGTTCTTCCAGGACAACGGTTTTCGCCTGGATGAACAGCGCCCGCAAACTGGTGAATTCACCACCACCTGGCAGCGCGCTGACGAATTGTCGGCGTCCATGGCCAAGCGCCTGGCCAGTGCCGGCATCGCCGCCGACAGCGAAACCCGCGTACGGGTGCGCATCGAGCCAGGCGTGCAACGCAATACCAGTGAAGTCTATGTGGTCAGCGCCGAGCGTCCTGCCGGCAGCACGGCCAATGTCGAGTTCACCAACCGTTCGCTCAACGCTGGCCTGGACGCGGCCCTGGTGGACGAAATGCTCGCCAGCATGACCCGCAGCGCCGAGAAGGGCGGTTCCGTGTCCCTGCTCGCTGCCCGCGATTTCGATACGCCGAGCCGTGTCAGCCTCACCGAGGACGGCAGCGGCAACGTCGTGCTCAACCTGGGTGAAGACCTTGACCGTGCCTGGTCGAGCGTTGGCCGTGCTCTCGAGCAGGGCGAATGGCGCGTTGAGGACATCAACCGCAGCCTGGGCCTGTACTACATCAACCTCGCCGAAAAAGCCGAGAAGAAAAACGACGAGCCAGGCTTCTTCGGCAAGTTGTTTGGCAGCAAGCCGGCCAAGGAAGAAATCGAAGCCCGCGCCGAGCGCTATCAGGTTCGCCTGAGCAAGGTCGGCGACAACGTGCAAGTCACCGTCGAGAAAAACATCAACACCGTTGCTCCCGCCGAAGTGGCGCGCAAAGTGTTGGGCGTCATTCAGGACAACCTGGGTTAATCATCATGCGTTTTGCCGTTCTCGGCAGCGGTAGCCAAGGGAACGGCACGCTTGTGGCCTGTGATGACACGTATGTCTTGGTCGATTGTGGTTTCTCCCTGCGGGAAACCGAAAAACGCCTGCTGCGCCTGGGTGTGAACCCGGCGCAGTTGAGCGCGATACTCGTGACCCACGAACATGCCGACCACGTGCATGGCGTGGGTTTGCTGTCTCGGCGCTACGATCTTGCGGTCTACCTCAGTCGCGGCACCCTGCGCGGGATGCGCAAACCCATTGAGCCGGCAGGTTTTCTGGCCGGTGGTGAACAACTGCGCATCGGTGCGCTGGACATTGACGTGATTGCTGTGGCCCATGATGCGCAAGAGCCGACGCAGTACGTGTTCAGCGATGGCCAGCGGCGCTTCGGCCTGCTGACCGACCTGGGCTCGTATTGCGCCCGGGTGCTGGATAGCTACCGTGGCCTGGATGCTTTGATGATCGAGTCCAACCACTGCCGCGACATGCTTGCCCGTGGCCACTACCCGTACTTTCTCAAGCAGCGGGTCGGCGGCGAACTGGGACATTTGAACAACCACCAGGCAGCGCTCCTGGTGTCCGAGTTGGGTTACAAAGGCCTGCAACACCTGGTCCTGGCCCATCTGAGCAGCAAGAACAACCTGCCGCAGCTGGCCCGGCAATGTTTCGTCGATACCCTCGGGTGCGACCCGGACTGGCTGCAACTGGCCGATCAAGATTCAGGGCTCGACTGGCGACATATCGCCTAGCCCATCTACTTAGCAAGCGGAGCCCATCATGGAAAAACGTGAAGAACTCTACCGCGGCAAAGCCAAGTCGGTTTTCAAGACCGACGACGCCAACCGCTTGATCCTGCTGTTTCGCAACGACACCTCGGCGTTCGACGGCAAGCGCATCGAACAGCTGGACCGCAAAGGCATGGTGAACAACAAGTTCAACGCCTTCATCATGCAGAAACTCGAAGCGGCCGGTGTTCCGACCCAATTCGACAAACTGCTGGGCGACAACGAATGCCTGGTGAAGAAACTCGACATGATCCCGGTCGAGTGCGTCGTACGTAACTACGCCGCCGGCAGCCTGGTCAAACGCCTCGGCGTGGAAGAGGGCCTCAAGCTCAATCCCTATACCTTCGAGCTGTTCCTCAAGGACGACGCCAAGGGCGACCCGTTCATCAACGAATCCCACGTTGTGGCGTTCGGTTGGGGTACCGCCGAGCAACTGGCGCGCATGAAAGAGTTGTCCCTCAAGGTCAATGACGTCCTGAGCAAACTGTTCGACGACGCCGGCCTGCTGCTGGTGGACTTCAAGCTGGAGTTCGGCGTGTTTCACGACGGCTCTATCGTCCTGGGCGACGAATTCAGCCCGGATGGCTGCCGCCTGTGGGACAAAGACACCGGCAAGAAAATGGACAAGGACCGCTTCCGCCAGGGTCTGGGTGGCGTGATCGAAGCCTACGAAGAAGTCGCCAACCGTCTGGGCGTACCGCTTTAATCGACGCAAGCATCTGATAGCACGGATTTTTTTTGCTCTTGGGGGTTCGCTTAAGGCAAATGTGCTGTTATGATGCGCGCCGTTGGAGAGATGCCAGAGTGGCCGAATGGGACGGATTCGAAATCCGTTGTACCTTCACCGGTACCTAGGGTTCGAATCCCTATCTCTCCGCCATTATTGAATAAGACTAAGCCCCTGAAATGGTTAAACATTTCAGGGGCTTTTTCGTTTCTGTATATCAGTTTTGCATGCCCTAAGGCCCCGCCAGGAATGGACGGGGCTTTTTGGTTTATACGTTGCGCTCAGCGGGCGGCGACCTCTTTTACTGGGGTGTCACGGTGGGTGCTGACGATAAGGGTGATGGCGTGTAGGCAATCGGCCTTGTTGTGGTAGGCCTCGCCGCTGGCGATGGGCTCATGGTTGCCGGCTTTCAAGCGCCAGCGCCATTGGTTCAGGCCGGTCAGGCTTGTGCCAGTGGTCTGTTGGTAGATCTCAAAGTACATGGGGCTGCTCCTTGCAGTTGTTGTGGGGTGACAGGCGCCTGGCCTGTGGGAAAGAACCTTAGCTGTCGACCTCAATACGGCCAGGTCGCGCCTGTGAGCAATGGTGAGGGGATATTGCCTATGAAGGTTTGAGGCAGAGGGTATATAGGGGGAAATCTCCGACAACTTCGGCGAAATGATCGCCAGAAGCGAAAAAACTGCGGGCCAATGCCCTTGCCAGCCCCGTTCGCCTGCTGCTTAATACGACGCTCCTTGGGGGTGTAATCGGCGCTGTAGAGCGGCCGGCCAAGGTTCTGATTGATAAAAACTCATATAAAAAAAGAGCAATCAATTGACCCATGCGCACGTAACAGGCCCAACCACGCCGCTGACGCTTTCTCTGGTGGTGCCGGTCTTCAATGAAGTCGAGAGCATCGACCTGTTCATCGCCCGTATCTCTGAGGTTTTTCGCAGCGAGACGCAGGTTGCGGTGGACATCGTGTTCATCAACGACGGCAGCACCGATGGCACCTTGGAGCTGTTGCTGGAACGCCAGCAGCACGACCCGCGCCTGACAATCCTCGACCTGAGCCGTAATTTCGGCAAGGAAGCGGCCCTCACTGCCGGCCTGCAATACGCCGCTGGGCAAGTGGTGGTGCCGATTGATGTCGACTTGCAAGACCCTCCCGAAGTCATCCTGCAAATGATCGCCCTGTGGCGCGAGGGCTTTGAAGTAGTGCTTGGCCACCGTGTCAGCCGCGACAGCGACTCCTGGGCCAAGCAGGTTTCGGCCAATGGTTTCTACCGCCTGCACAACCGCATCGCCGAGCAGAAGCTGCCGGAGAATGTCGGTGATTTCCGCCTGATGGACCGCTGCGTCGTCCAAGCCCTGCAATCGCTGCCCGAATCGCGACGCTTTATGAAAGGCCTGTTCGCCTGGGTCGGGTTTCGCACCACCTACGTGGACTATGTGCGCCCGGCGCGGGCGGCGGGGGCGACCAAGTTCAACGGTTGGCGGCTGTGGAATTTCGCCCTGGAAGGCATCACCAGTTTCAGCACCGAACCGTTGCGTATTTGGACTTACCTGGGCCTGGGGGTGTCGCTGATTTCCTTTGCGTTCGCCATTTTCATCGTGCTGCGGGCGTTGATCCACGGCATCGACCTGCCTGGCTACGCCTCGCTGATGGTGGCGGTGACCTTCCTCGGTGGCCTGCAATTGATCGGCATTGGCGTGCTCGGCGAGTACCTGGGGCGCACTTACATTGAATCCAAGCGGCGCCCGGTGTTCTTGGTGCGGCGTATCTACAGCACTAAGGGTTGACCGATGGACCTCAAGGAAACCGACATCCTCGGTGCGAGCATTAACCAGCACTGGTATTACCGCTCCAAGGCCCGCGCGCTGACGCGGTTTTTGCAAGGCCAACCGGCCCGGACCATTTTGGATGTGGGCGCAGGCTCCGGGTTTTTCTCCCATCACTTGCTGACCCACACCGCGGCCCAAGAGGCCTGGTGCGTGGACATCAGCTACGACGCCGAGTCCGACGCCACGGTCAGTGGCAAACCGGTGCACTACCGCATTGGCGTCGATCAGGTAGAGGCTGACCTGGTGCTGCTGATGGACGTACTCGAACACGTAGACGACGACGTTGGCCTGCTGCGCGCCTATGTGGACAAGGTGCCCTCGGGCAGCCGCTTCCTGATAAGTGTGCCGGCGTTCCAAGCCCTGTGGAGCGACCACGACGACTTCCTCGAACACAAGCGCCGCTACACCCTCAAGCACATGGAGCAGGTGGCCCGCGACGCGGGTTTGCAGGTGCGCCACGGTGCCTACTACTTTGGCTTGGTGCTGCCGATTGCCGCCGCCCTGCGCCTGATGCCCAAAGGCCAGCAACCAGGCCCGGCGCGCTCCCAGCTCAAGGCTCACCACCCGTTGGTCAACGGCATGCTTACAGCGATGTGCAGCTTGGAATTGCCCCTGATGAAAGCCAATCGCCTCGGCGGTTTGACGGTGTTCTGCCTGGCGCAGAAGCCGTGACGGGGCGCCCGGCATGAGCCGGTCGCTGCCGTTGCTGTGGCACCGCGCCCTACGGTTTGGCTTGACCGGGTTACTGGTTACTGGCCTGCATGCCATCACTGCCATCGTATTGATCGAGTGGCTGGCCCTGGCGCCGCCCTTGGCCAATGGCGTGGCCTTCGCAGTGGCGACGGTGGTTTCCTACGTGGTCAATACAACGTGGAGTTTTTCCAGCCAGTTGCATGGGCGCACCTTGCGCCGCTTTGTCTGCGTGTCGGTGGCCGGGTTCCTGCTGGCGATGCTGGTGGCCTGGGTCGCGCAGCGCTGCGGGCTCGATTATTTACTGGGCATTCTGGCCGTGGCGCTGGTGATTCCGGCGTTCACCTTTGTGCTGCATAACTTCTGGACGTACCGATGAAGGCGTTAGCCAAGCACTTGGGTTTTGACGCATTGGCGCTGCTGCTGGGGGCGTTGGCGTTTTTCATGGTGGTGGGGCCGCGGGTGCTCGACCCGCAGAACATTGCCTGGCTCGCGTCGGGCGACCCGGCTACCCACTACCTGGGCTGGGAATTTTTCCGGCAGGGGCCGTGGACCTTTCCGTTGGGGCTGAACCCCGGCTATGGCCTGGAGCTGAGCAGCTCGATCATCTTTTCCGACTCCAACCCGCTGCTGGCGTTTGTCTTCAAGCCCTTTGCCAGCCTATTGCCAGCGACGTTCCAGTATTTCGGCCTCTGGCTGCTGCTGTGCTTTGCCCTGCAAGCCTGGTTCGCCTTCAAGTTGTTGGGGCATGTCACTGCCAGCCCCGTGCTGCGCCTGTTGGGGGCGGGGCTGTTCGTGTTGTCGCCGCCATTGATGCTGCGCATTGGCGGGCACTTGTCACTGGTGGGGCATTTTCTGATCCTGGCGGGGCTGTACCTGGCGTTCCACCCGGCGTTGCGCAGGCGGCGCCTGGCCTGGGGCGCTTTGCTGGTGGTCACCGCGCTGGTGCATTCCTACCTGTTGGCGATGGTCGCGGCGTTGTGGGTCGCCGACCTGCTGGGCAAGGTTGTGCAAAAACAACTGCCACGGACCCAGGCCTGGCGTGAGCTGGCCCTGCTGTTCGCCTGCGTGGCGCTGGCCTGCTGGCAAGCGGGTTACTTCAGTGTCGGTAACGGCACGGTCAGCGGTGGCTTTGGCCTGTATCGCCTGAACTTGCTGTCGATCGTCGATTCCAGCGGTTGGTCTTATGTGCTCAAGGATTTGCCCGAAGGCGCCGGGGATTACGAAGGCTTCAACTACTTGGGGCTGGGGGCGATTTTTCTTGTCCTCTGCGCGCTCGTGCCGATGCTGCGGGGCAAGGCCCGGTTGCGCGAACTGTTCCACGGGCGCCTGATGCTGGGGCTGATGTTGCTGGCCCTGACGCTGTTCGCCATTTCCCACCAGATCGGCCTCGGTCCGTGGGCGCTGCGCCTGCCGATCCCGGGTTTTGTCGAAAACTTGGCCAACGTGTTCCGCGCCTCGGGGCGGATGTTCTGGCCGGTGTTCTACGTAATGATCTTCGCCGCCGTGTTCCTCGTGGTGCGCGGTTGCTCGCGGCGGGTGGCCACCGTGCTGCTGGCCTTGGCGCTGGTGATGCAGGTGCTGGACACCCGCGCCGGTTGGACGGGCCTGCGCCAGACCCTGATGGCCGCGCCGGCCTCGCAATGGCCCAGCCCCCTGATCGACCCGTTCTGGGAGCAGGCCGGCGCGCACTATAAAAAGGTGCGCTGGGTTCAGCCGCAAAACACCCCGCCGGCCTGGTCGGTGCTGGCTAGCTACGCCGCGGCCCATCGCATGGGCACCGACGCCGTGTACCTGGGGCGCATGAGCAAGACCGCTCTCAAGCAGATGAAGCAGAAAACCGCGACCGCCATCGCCAGCGGCCAGTACGAGGCGGATTCGCTCTACGTCCTCGACGAACCAAGCGTGCGCCAAGTGGCCAGCAGCCTGAACCGCAGCACCGACCTGTTGGCCCGCATCGACGGCTATACCGTGCTGGCGCCAGGCTGGAAGCATTGCGCCACCTGCCTGGCGGCCCCGGCCGAACTCGACCCCCACGCCCTGATGCCCACCCAGGAGGCGGCGAGCGACATCCTCGGTTTTGCCCAGGGCAACCCCGGCACCGCTTACCTGCTCAGCGGTTGGTCCGGGCCGGAAGCCTGGGGCACCTGGTCCGATGGCGACAGCGCGCAACTGCTGTTCAAACCCGCCGGCCCGGTGCGCGCCCTGCGCCTGGAAACCCGGGCACTGGTGATCCCCAGCCATCCGCACCAGGACGTGCAGTTCAGCGTCAACGACGTGCCGGTGCGCACGGTGCGGCTGATTAAATTCGACGGTAACCAGATCGACCTCGACCTGCCCGCCGCCGCCCAGCAAGCCATCGCCCGCGAAGGCGTGGTGCGCCTGGCCATGACCTTCCTCAACGCGGTCAGCCCGCAGGAGCTGGGCCTGGGCGCCGATGACCGGCGCTTGGTGCTGGGGATCAAGACGCTGGCGGTGCAGTAATGGCCATCGATGCCTAGCGTTCACATGGCTGGGCGCCAGCATCGCGCTGTTTCTACACTGGGTTTTCCGGGGGCGTGGGGCTGGCGATGAACCGCAACGAACTGCGCAAAACCGACGCCTGCGCAGCCTGTTCAACGACCCGCTGTTTAACTGTGTCGGCCACCGCATGGAACCCACGGCGCGGGCCGAAGCGATCATCCAGCGCCTGGCGCCGGCGCTGGATTGCGCTACTGGGCCTTCCACCGTTGCCACAGAGTGGGAGCGAGCCTGCTCGTGATGGCGTCCTGCGCTTGCCTGCCACCGCCCCACCCCGTATACCTGTGCTCTTTCGCCACGCACCTGAAGGAGCCGCGCCATGCCTCACTTGCACCTGGAATACACCCCCAACCTGCCTCAGCTGGAGGTCGATAAGGCCTTGCTGCGCCTCAACCACACGCTGGTGGCGTCCGGGCAGTTCGGCGCGGAGTTCGATATCAAGAGCCGCGCCGTGCCGGTGGGGGCCTTTCGCGTCGGCACAGGGCTTGGCGAGCGCGGGTTTGTCGCGGTGAAACTGGCGCTGCTCAGCGGCCGCTCGCCGCAGATCAAGAAACAACTGTCCGAAAGCCTGTTGGCGGTGTTGCAGGACCTGTGCGAATGGCCGGCCCAGGTGCAGGTGCAGTTGAGCGTGGAAATCATCGACATCGACCGCGACGCCTACTCCAAGGTCGCCGTCGGTGTCTGACCTCAGATCAGGCCCCCGTCCGCGCAGGCCTTGACGATCTGCTCGCGCAGCCACTGGTTGGCGCTGCCGGGGTCGCCCCACTGCATGTACAGGTTGAACCCCGGCAAGCCGTGGGGCGCCTCGCGGCTGGCGAAGGCATCGGCGCTGGCCAGGAGGCGGTGGATGCGCCGGGGCATGGTCACCACCAGCGGGCTGTCGGCGATCATTTTCAGGGCCGCGCCGTAGCTGTTGGTTTGCGCCACGAACTGGCGCTTGTGGCCCTGGCGGGCGAGCCAGCCGTCGATCATGTTGGTGTCGGACGTCCAGGGCGTAGGGAACACGTGGCGGCGTTCGAGAAAGCCTTGCAGGCTCAGGCGCGCCTCGGCGGGCGCGGCGGCCTTGGCGAACACGCAGACCAACTCATCCTCCACCAACACCTGGCACTTGAAATCCGGGTGCGGCGGGTGGAAGTCCGGGCCGAACCCCAGCACCAGATCGAGGCGGCCATCGGCCAGTTCCTCGCTCGGCGCGTGGCTGTCGAGTTTGCGCACATTGATGGTCACCCTTCGTTGCTCGGCATCGAAATGGCGCAGCAGGCGCGGCAGCACCAACAGCTCGAAGTACTCCGGCGCGCACAGGTTGAAGGTCACGGCCTGCTGACCCGGGTCATAGGCGGCCAGACCCGAATGGCACAGGTTGATGCGCTCGATGATCTGGCGTAGCGGTTCGAGCATGGCGCTGGCCTTGAGGGTGGGCAACATGCCCGCGCGGGTACTGATGAACAATTCGTCATCGAACGCCCCGCGCAGTTTCTTCAGGCAGTAGCTGACGGTGGACTGGCTGACGTGCAGGGCCTCGGCCACGGCGGTGACGTTCTGCTGCTCATGCACGGCGATGAACACCATCAGGTCCTGCATGTCGAGTTTGCGGAGGGCGTTGCTAGTGAGCATCCATGGCTTCCCGGGCGGCACTTGCGCCCTGATGGCGCGACAGTGGCCAGAGGGTAGCGCAGCCCGGGGCGCTACGAGAATGCCTTTTTATAGGCTCACCGCAACGGTACGCCGGCTGGCCATCACCAGCGCCAGCATGCCGGCGCCCACCAGCACGGCGCCCAGCCACTCCAGCGGTAGCGGCGCCTGCTGCAACCGCAGCCAATTGAACAACGTCAGCAGCAGGGTGCTCAGGTAGATGTAGGAAATCACCGTGGCCGGGGCGATCACGCCGATGGCGCGGTGCAACAACCAGAACGTGCCGAGGGTGGCGAACAACGCCAGGTACAGCAGCCACAGGCCATCGCCCAGGGTCAGTTGGGTGGCACTGCGCCAACCGCCGTTTTGCAGGCACAGGGCGAACAGGAACAGCGCACCGAACAGCATGTTCCAGAACGTCATCGCCACCGGCCCACGGCCCTGGAGTGCACCCGCCTTGAAGCGTTGGCTCAGGGGCGAATACAGCGCCATCGCCAGGCAACCGGCGCCGTATACCAGCACCGGGTACAGCGACGGCCACTGCCCGGGGCCGCCGCCCTTGAGGATCAGCAGCACCGCCCCCAACGCCGCCACCAGCATCGGCACCAGGCGCCTCCTCGCGTGGGTGCCCGGAATCAACAGCACCTCGCACAGCAGCGTCAACAAGGGCACCAGGGTGAACAAGGTGCCGGTATTGGCCGCCGAGGCATACCGCAGCGCCTCGAACAACGTGCCGAAATACACCGCCAGCAACAGCCCCAGCACCCCGTGGCTGGCCGTGGCGCGCCACGTCAGGCGAGCGGCGCCTTGCCACAGCAGCATCGGCAGGAACAACAACGCCGACAGCAACAGGCGCAATGCGGTGAGGAGGATAGGGTCCACGCTTTGCCCGACCTGCGCTGCGGCAAAAAACGACGCGGCGATCAATACGGCCCAGGCCAGCATGCCGACATGGGCCGAAGTGAAACTGATGTGCTTCATGAAGTAAGCCTTGAATGAGAAGGCGCCGATTAGGCGACGCCCCGCAGCGCCGGGCAAATCAGAAAGTCTGGGGTGCTATCGAGAAAATGGGTTGCGGTGTATTCCTTGGTCTGAATGTTTAGTCCAGACATCAGCAAAGTTCTTCAAGTATGAATTTAACGAACTATCGCCCCGTGTGACGCTGCGGGCCTTCTGTTGCCCTTGGTTGCTCCCATGGACGCTTGGTTCGTCGCACTGCAATCCCCGGCCCCTGGCGCGTGTTCGCCTGGGGCGGTGCCTGCGCCGTGCCTGTGCGCCTTGCCCTCGCAATTGGCTTTTTGGGCGCTGTGGCATTGCCGCCATGCGCGCCCGCCGGATGCCTGCCGTTCCCGTTGACCTGCGGCCAGCCCCTCGTGCTGGCCAGACGCGAACCCATGAGAGCCTCCCAATGAGCGTTGCCCCCACCCTGTTTGCTAGCCGCGAAGAAGCCCAGTCATTCCTCGACCACAACCCCGATATCGAACTGTTCGAGCTGTTCATCCTCGACAGCAACGGCGTGCCCCGGGGCAAGCTGCTGCATCGCGATGAACTGCTGGCGGTGTACGACAGCGGCCGGCCGTTGCCCAGCACCATCCTGGGCCTGACGATTAATGGCGATGACGTAGAGGATTCCGGCCTGGTGTGGGACGTGGGCGATATCGACTGCCGCGCCTATCCGCTACCGGGCAGCTTGCAGCGCCTGCCGTGGCGCCTGCTGCCGACGGCGGCGGTGCAGGTCAGCATGCATCCCCGGGAGGGGCTGCCGGCGGCCGTGGCTGACCCGCGCCATGTGCTGGCGCGGGTGATCGATGGCCTCAAGGCCGATGGCTATTACCCGGTGATGGCGGCGGAACTGGAGTTCTACCTGCTCGATAGCCAGCGCGATGCCCAGGGCCGCCCGCAACCGGCGCTGGATGCCGACGGCGGGCGCCCCCGAGCGACCCAGGTGTATGGCCTGCGGGAGTTGGAGCAGATCGAACCCTTCCTCGCCGACCTCTACACCGCCTGCAAACTGCAAGGCATTCCGGCGCGCACGGCGATCTCCGAATACGCCCCAGGCCAGGTCGAGATCACCCTGCAGCACCGCGACGACGCCCTGCAAGCCATGGACGACGCGGTGCGCTACAAACGCCTGGTCAAAGGCGTGGCCCACAAGCACGGAATGACCGCGTGTTTTATGGCCAAGCCGTTCGATGACCTGGCCGGCACGGGCATGCACCTGCACGTGAGCCTGGCGGATGAACACGGCCACAACCTGTTCGCCAGCGAAGCCCTCGATGGCACGCCGCTGCTGCGCCACGCGGTGGGCGGCATGCTCGCCACCTTGCTCGACTCCTTGCTGCTGTTCTGCCCCAACGCCAACTCCTACCGGCGCTTCCAGAGCAACAGCTACGCGCCGCTGGCCGCCACCTGGGGCGTGGACAACCGCACCGTCAGCCTGCGGGTACCTGGTGGGCCGGCGTTTTCCCGGCACATCGAACACCGCATCTGCGGTGCCGACGCCAACCCCTACCTGGCGGCAGCGGCGATCCTCGCCGGCATCCATCACGGCATCCGCCAGCGCCTCGACCCTGGCGCGCCGGTGGAAGGCAACGGCTACGCCCAGGCCAAAGAGCTGCTGCCCACCGATTGGCTGACCACCCTGCGCGCCCTCGAAGGTTCGGCCTGGGCCCGGGAAGCCTTGGGCGCGGAGTTTTTGCGGGTGTACCTGGCGGTCAAGCGGGCCGAGTACCGCCAGTTCATGGGGCAAGTGGGCGAGCAGGATTGGCGCTGGTACCTGCACCAGGCCTGAGGCGCCAAACCTTCGTTAAAAAGCCGCCAGGGCAAAATACTGGCGGCTTAATTATTCCTTACTATCTTTTTCACGAAACATTGATGATTGCCTGCTTAAAGTTCGTGCTGTCGTAGCCCGTGATTATGTTTGTTGCGCGCAGGCGGCACTTCTTTCAAGGAATAAGCAGATCATCATGTCAACGACTAAAGCCGTGCGCCCAGAATGGGTGACGTTGGTTGCCAGTGCCTTTTTATTAGTGGCCTTCAACATTACGTTATGGCAGCACCTGTTCGCGATTACCGCCACGGGCGGCCAGGGTTTTGGCCTGCGCGTGGCGTTCGGGGTGATGATCGTATTTGCGTTTAACCTGGTGCTGACGTTGTTGGCGTTTCGTTATGTATTTAAGCCGCTGTTGATTCTGTTATTCATGATTAGCGCTGGCGTGGCCTATTTTATGGCGCAATACGGGGTGTTGATCGATACCGGCATGGTACGTAACTTTGCCCAGACCAATGCCACGGAAGTGCGTGACTTACTGTCCTGGAAGTGGCTGGCTTATATAGTGGGCTTGGGTGTAATACCGTCGCTGATCGTTTGGAAACTTCCAATTAGTTATCGCCCCTGGCCCCGCGAGTTGTTGTTTAAGTTGCTGGCAGGTGTCGTGTCGATGGCAGTGATTGGTGGCGTGGCGTTGGTCAACTATCAGGGCCTGTCGTCGCTGTTTCGCAACCACCACGAACTGCGCCTGATGCTGGTGCCGAGCAACTACATAGGCGCTGCGGCGGGGCTGCTGCGCGAGCAAGCGGCGGCGGCCGGCCGGTCTTTTGTGGCCATCGGCGAAGACGCGCAAAAGAACCCCACCTGGCAAACCCACGGCCGCAAATCGCTGACGGTGTTGGTGGTGGGCGAGAGCGCCCGGGCGCAGAACTTCGGCATCCTCGGCTACGAGCGCGATACCACCCCGCAACTGAACAAGGAGAGTGGGTTGATCGCCTTTACCGACGTGCGCTCCTGTGGCACCGAGACAGCGGTGTCGGTGCCGTGCATGTTCTCCAACATGGGCCGCAAGGGCTACGACGCCAGCCAGGCGAAAAACCAGGAAGGCCTGCTGGACGTGCTCAAGCGCGCCGGGCTGGAAGTGATCTGGCGCGACAACCAGTCCGGCTGCAAGGGCACGTGCGACCGGGTCACCCTGCAAGATGTCAGCAACCTCAAGGACCCGCAGTTGTGCGCCAACAGCGAGTGCCGCGACGAAATCCTCCTGCAAGGCTTGCAGCAACTGATCGACAGCCTGGCCAAGGACACCGTGCTGGTGCTGCACCAAATGGGCAGCCACGGCCCGGAATACTTCAAGCGCTACCCCAAGGCCTACGAGCGTTTCACCCCGGTGTGCGAAAGCAATGCGCTGAACAATTGCAGCCGCGAAAGCATCGTCAATGGCTACGACAACACCCTGGTCTACACCGACCACGTGCTGGCGACCCTGATCGACCTGCTGCGGCGCAACCAGGACAAGGTCGATACCGCCATGCTGTACCTCTCCGACCACGGTGAGTCGCTGGGCGAGTACAACCTGTTCCTCCATGGCACGCCCTACATGCTGGCGCCGGACCAGCAAAAACACGTGGCGATGCTGGCTTGGTTCTCCGACAGCTACCAAAAGAGCTTTGCGCTGGACACCCACTGCCTGCAGTTGAGCCGCGACAAACCTTTGAGCCAGGACAACCTGTTCCATTCCATGCTGGGCCTCTTGGAGGTCAGCACCCAGGTGTACGACGGCAAACTCGACCTGTTCGCCGGGTGCCGCACGCCGGTGCTCGATGGCGTGCTGGCCGGCCAATAAACACCGTAGCCAGCGTGCTGGCCGGCGCAGGGTTGCGCAGCGACCCCAAAGCATCCGGCAACACCGCGTACTCAGGCCCTGAGAAGCCTGGGAGTGCTGCGCGGGCAAGCCCTCTTGTTACGACAAAGCACATGCGCTCACCTTTTTTTCACCTGCCAGCGGCTAACCTGCCGCTTCCATGACCCTTACCTTCGAGTGTTGGCTTGATGTCATCGCAGTCACCTTCCACCGTTGAGCATGAATTCGCCGAGCGTTACGAGCGCGAGCACGCCAGCACCTGCCTGGAGGCTCGGCCGCTGGGCCTGGGCCAACGCCTGGCGCAATGGCGTGACGAACAACGGGTGCGTGGCGCACTCAAGGCTGCCGGGGAGCCGGGGTTGATCCTGGACGTGGCCTGTGGCGCGGGGCTGTTCTGGCCGGTGCTGGCCGAGCACGGCAACCGGGTGATCCTGGCGGCCGACAACTCCCCGCAGATGCTCGACCACGCGCCCATCCACCACCCGCGTGAAGTGCTGGCGCGGGTCAAGACCTTCCACAGTTCGGCCTTCAGCCTCGGCCTATCGGCCAATGCCGTCGATTGCATCTTCTGCATGCGCCTCTACGCCCACATGCTCAACGGCGAGCATCGCCTGGCCTTGCTGCGCGAATTCCACCGGGTCAGCCGTGACACGGTGATTGTTTGCGTGCGCCTGCTGGGGGGCCTTGACCTGGGCCGCGTACGCGATGAAAACCCCTTGCAGGGCAGCAAAAACCACATCGAAAAGGAATTCAGACAAGCGGGATTCGACATCGTCAGTCATCAGGATTTTTTCCCCGGCCTCGCCTTGTCGCGGGTTTATGTCCTGAGGAAGGCCAGTTAGGGCTGGCTTGTAGGTCTATTCTTCAGCTCTTGAAGGTTTTTTCCTTTGTGCACAGCTGTAGTTCAGGCGCGGAAATCCCCGGGGGCGATATATACTGCGCGCCATTCTTCAAGGGAGAGCCGTGTGGCCATCGATATTCACTGGATTCGCGACAACGATAGCCTCGGTCGTTTCTGTACACAGTGGCAGGCACTGCCCTTCGTCGCCCTCGACACCGAATTCATGCGGGTCGACACCTTCTACCCCATCGCCGGCCTGTTGCAGATCGGCGACGGCGAGCGCGCCTACCTGATCGACCCGTTGACCATCGACAACTGGCAGCCCCTGGCGGCATTGCTGGAAAACCCGGCGGTGACCAAGGTGCTGCACGCCTGCAGCGAAGACCTGGAAGTGCTGTTGCGCCTGACCGGCAGCCTGCCGGCGCCGCTGTTCGACACCCAATTGGCCGCCGCTTACCTCAACCTGGGCTTCTCCATGGGTTACTCGCGCCTGGTCCAGGAAGTGCTGGGCATTGAGCTGCCCAAGGGCGAAACCCGCTCTGACTGGTTGCGCCGGCCGTTGTCGGACACGCAAATCAGCTACGCCGCCGAAGATGCCGTGCATCTGGCCGAGGTTTACAACCACCTGCGGCCCAAGCTGTCGGACGACAAGCACGCCTGGGTCCTGGAGGATGGCGCCGAACTGGTGGCCAACCTGCGCCGCGAAACCGACCCCTACGAGGTCTATCGCGAGGCTAAGCTGGCCTGGAAGCTGTCCCGCGCCCAATTGGCGGTGTTGCGTGAGCTGTGCGCCTGGCGCGAGCAAGAGGCCCGCGCCCGGGACCTGCCGCGCAACCGTATCATCCGCGAGCACGCCCTGTGGCCATTGGCCCGCACCCAGCCCGACAACCTCTCGGCGCTGGCGAAAATCGACGACATGCACCCGCGCACCGTGCGCCAGGACGGCCAGTTCCTGCTCGACCTCATCCAGCGCTTCGCCAACCTGCCGCCCGAGCAATGGCCACCGGCCGTGCCCGAGCCGCTGCCGGTGGAAGCTGCCGCCTTGGTCAAGCGCCTACGCGCCTTGGGCCAGAGCGAGGCCGAGCGCCTGGATATCGCCCCGGAGCTGATGCTGCGCAAGAAAACCCTCGAAGCGCTGATTAAAAGCGGCTTCCCCCAGGGCCCTTATCAATTGCCCGATTCCCTGCGTGGCTGGCGCCGCGAATTGATGGGCCAGGCCCTGCTCGACAGCCTGGCCACCGCCGGAGAACAGCCTTGAAACGTATTTGCTCCATCTACCGCAGCCTGAAGAAAAACGAGATGTACCTTTACGTGCTCAAAAGCGATGCCCTGGAGCGTGTGCCGGAAAACCTCTTGGCCGCGTTCGGCAAGCCGCACCACGCCTTCGACCTGGTGCTGAGCCCGCAGCGCGCGCTGTCGCGCGAAGACATTCATGTGGTGCTGGCGAACCTGGAATCCCAGGGTTACCACCTGCAAATGCCGCCCGCCGAAGACGAGTACATCGAGCACTTGCCCGAAGAGCTGCTGCGGCGCAATGACCCGGTGTGATCGCTAAGTGCCCTGCCAGGGGCACTGTTATCCGTTGGATGCACATTTTTGCCAGGGGGGCGGGGCTGTCGGGAATCGACGGCCGCGGCCCCGTGCCCTGTTTTTGAAAGGTTTGAACCATGCGCGTTCTGATTGCTGAACACGACCACGCCCTCTACGCCCAACTGCTGCGCGCCGCCGCGCCCGACCTTGAGGTGCTGACCAGCGGCGATTCCGCCGAACTGGCCAGCCTGGCGGCCGACTGCCCGGTGTGGTTGGGCCAGCCCGACCTGTTGGCGACCCTGCTGCGCCAGGGCCACCACCCACAATGGCTGCAATCGACCTGGGCGGGCATCACGCCGCTGCTGGCCGACGGCTTGCCGCGCGACTATCGCCTAACCCGGGCGGTGGGGATTTTCGGCCAGGTCATGGCCGAATACGTGCTCACCTACATGCTCGGCCACGAGCGCGAAGTGCTGGCGCGCCTGGTCAGCCAGGTGGAGCGCAAGTGGGACGGGCGCCTGGGCCAGAGCCTGGCCGGGCGCAAGGCGTTGATCGTCGGCACCGGCGACATCGGCAGTTGTGTGGCGCAGTTTTTGGTGCCTTTTGGCGTGCAGTTGTACGGCATCGCCAGCAGCGCCCGCGAGCAGGCGCCGTTTATTGAAGTGGCGGCGCTGGAAGATTTGCCGCGGCTGGTGGGGCAGGTGGATTACGTGATTAACCTGCTGCCCAACACTCCCCACACCCACGACCTGTACAACGCCGCGCTGTTCAAGCAGTTCAAGCCCACGGCGCTGTTCATCAACGCCGGGCGCGGCGTGGCGGTGGTGGACGCCGACCTGGTCGAGGCCCTCAAGGAAGGGCACCTGGCCGGTGCAGTGATCGACGTCTGCCGCCAGGAACCGCTGCCCCAGCGCCATCCCTTCTGGACAGCCTGGGGCCTGCTGCTGACCGGCCACAGCTCCGCGCCCACTTCACCGCCGTTGCTGGTGCAGTTGTTCGTCGAAAACCTGCGTGCCTATCAGGCCCAGCAAGCCTTGCGCGGGGAAGTGGATTTCGCCCGGGGCTATTGAGCGGGCGTTGTCGCGGGTGGCTCCCACAGGCCTGTCAGCCTTAAAGGCTGAAATCCCCTTCCGCCGCCAACTCGCTCAGCGGGCGGCGGGGGCTTGGGGTTTCCCGGGCCTGTAGGTAGTCGGCCAGGGTGGCCTTGTCGCCGAGTTTGCCGATGGCCACGGCGGCGTGCAGGGCGTAGCCCTCGGGGATGTTCAACTCCTTACGGGTCAAGTCTTGGTCGAACCCGGCCATGCCGTGGGTGTGCCAGCCGCTCAGGCTTGCTTGCAACGCCAGGTGGCCCCAGGCCGAGCCGGTGTCGAAGGTGTGCCACAGGGCCGGGGTTTCTTCGCTGGCGCCGGGGGCGGTGAAGGTGGTTTTCGAGATCACGATCACCAGGGCCGAGGCGTGTTGCGCCCAACTGCGGTTGAATTCGTTGAGCAGGCCCAGGTAGCGCTCCCAGTTCGGCGTGTCGCGGCGTGCATACAAAAAGCGCCACGGCTGCGAGTTGTAGGCCGAAGGCGCCCAGCGCGCGGCTTCAAAGAAGCTCAGCAGGGTTTCTTGGGGGATGCTCTCGCCGGTAAAGGCCCGGGGCGACCAGCGTTCGATGAATTGCGGGTGGATGGCGTAGTCGGCAACGCGAGGGTTAGCGCTCATGCAGGGTTCCTGGCTAGGTCAATGAATACGGATAAAAACCGGCGGGCGCAGTTAGGCTGGGCGATGGGTTTTTGGCGGGGTTTACAGCGCGGCGCAGGCAACGCGGTCGAGCGTTAATGGCCTGCGGCCAGCGCCTAAAGCTACTGGGCGAGGGGCAAACTGACAAGCCTGGCGCTACCAGCAGTCGCCCGCCCTTGGCCCACCGCCCCCTTGGCACTAGACTGGCGGCCTTTTCACTGCGCTGATGTTGAACTGCGAACCATGGCTGCCAACGTAGAACCCTTCTGGACCCGCAAAACCCTCGAACAACTCGACCCGCAGGAGTGGGAATCGTTGTGCGACGGCTGTGGCCTGTGCTGCCTGCAAAAGCTCGAGGATGAAGAGGACAACAGCGTCTATTACACGCGAATTGCCTGCAAGTTGTTGGACCTGAACACCTGCCAGTGCAGTGACTACCCCAACCGCCGCGACACGGTGCCCGATTGCATCCAGCTCACCCCGGGCAAGGCCGACCAGTTCACCTGGCTGCCGCCGACCTGCGGCTACCGCTTGGTCAGCGAGGGCAAGGACCTGCCGCGGTGGCATCACCTGGTGTGCGGTGACCGCGACGCGGTGCACCACGAACGTATTTCCCAGTCCGGGCGCATGCTGGCCGAAGGCAGCGTGGCCGAGGACGATTGGGAAGACCACCTGATTTTTCGCGCAGGCTGAGGCCCCACGGCCCGGCGGCGCAATCGTTGAACCACGAGGGACTGTGTATGGCTGTAGGAACCCGGCTGGCGGCGGCCTGCTTGCTGCTGGCGCTGAGTGCGCCGCTGTGGGCGGCGAAGAAAGTCGACCTGGATTACCAGGTCAAGTTGTTGCCCAAGGGCGACCAGGCCTGGGTCACCCTGACCCTGGGCGAAGGCTCGGCGGTGCGCAGCCTGGATTTCGACCTGGGCGCGGGCGACGACTACAGCGATTTCAAGGCCGACGGCCAGTGGCAGGCCCAGGACCGGCGCGGCATCTGGCGCCCGGCCAGCGGCAAGGCCAGCCTGAGCTACCGCGTACGCATCAACCAGGCCCGTGACAATGGCAGTTTCGACAGCCGCGTGACGCCCAAGTGGGCACTGTTGCGCGGCGATTTGCTGGTGCCGGCGGCGCGGCTCGATCAGCAGGATGGCGTCGAATTGGTGGCGCGCCTGGGCTTTGAGCTGCCGCCGGGCTGGAAAAGCGTCGAGACGGCGTGGCCGCGCATCGGCAAGCAGCGTTTTCGCATCGACAACCCTTCGCGCCTGTTCGACCGCCCCACGGGGTGGATGCTCGCCGGCACCCTGGGCAGCCGCCGCACGTTGCTGGGGGAAACCCAGGTCACCGTGGCCTCGCCCCAGGGCCAGGGCATGCGCCGCATGGACGTGCTGACCCTGCTGACGTTTGTTTGGCCCCAGGTGCAAGCGGTGTTCCCGCGCCACCCGGGCAAGCTGCTGATTGTCGGCGCCGGCGACCCGATGTGGCGCGCCAGCCTGGCCGGGCACGACTCCATTTACCTGAGCAGCCGCTTGCCGCTGGTCAGCGAGAGCGGCAGCAGCCCTTTGGTGCGCGAGTTGGTGCAGGTGTTCGGGCGGATCAACGACAGCCACGGCAGTGACTGGATCAGCGAAGGTTTTGCCGAGTACTACGCCATCGAACTGCTGCGCCGCGCCGGGGGCATCAGCGACGAGCGCTACCAGAGCCTGCACGCCCGCTTGGCCAAGCAGGGCCACGAGGTCACTAGCCTGCGCGGCGAGCACATCGCCGGGGCGCAATTGGCCCGGGCGGTGCTGCTGTTGCAGGAGTTGGACAGTGAAATCCGCATCAAGACCCGCAACAAACGCTCCCTTGACGACGTGCTGCGGGCGGTGATGCGCCTGGAAAGCGTTAGCACCGCCGAGTTCGTGCAGCTTAGCGAGAGCATCCTGGGTGGCGGCTCAAAGGTGCTCGACAGCGAGTTGTTGAAGGGCGTGTAGACGCAGCCAGGTGCGCGCTTAGAGGTCGGGCTTGGCCTTGGGCGCAGTGGCGGCGTCGGCCTTGGCTTGCAGGTTGTTGAGGTCACGGGCGGCGCGTTCGATCTTGCCGCGCACGTTGTCCATGTCGCGGCGGCCTTTTTCCAGCAGGCTCTTGGCCGAACTGTGGCCGGTGATGCCACGGGCCAGGGCCACGCCGCCAATCGCCACTTGAATCAGGCCGAACACGCCGCCACGGCGCAGGCCTTTGCCCATCATCACCACACCGCCGGCCAGGGAGCCGATGCGTTCCCAGCCCTGCACGTTCTGCTCGGCGGGGCCGCGGGGCGTGGTGGATTCGATGCGTTGTACGAGTTTGCTGTCGCTCATGATCTGTCTCCTGGGGGCGGGTTGCTCTTAAGGCTGACTACGCGGGGGCGGCGCTTGTTCCATCGGATCGCTCAGAACTTAGGCCCGGAACGGGTGTTATTGCCCTTGGCCAAGCGGTCGTAGAGCACCACGTTGACCGTGGCCGCCAGGTTCATGCAACCGGTGGTGGGGATGTACACCACGTCTTCGCACCAGTCGCGGATCTCTTTGTCCAGGGAGCCGTCCTCGGGGCCGAAGATATACAGCGCGCGGTCCGGGTGAGTGTATTCGGGCAGCGAACGGGCGCCCTCGACCAACTCCACTGCCACCGGGATGCAGCCTAGGGGCAGGATTTTTTTCAGGTCGTCGATGCCGATCAGCGGGATGTCCTGGTGGACTTTCTTGGTGTCGGTCACGAAGTCGCGGGCCCGTTCATAGCGCTTGCCGGTGTAGAACACCGAAGCCACGCCATAGCAACCCGCCGCACGCATCACCGAGCCGACGTTTTCCGGTGATTTGGGGTTGTACAAACCAATGCAGCTGTATCGTTTGTTGGCCACGGGAGGGGGAGCCTTCGGGGAAAAGGCGCGATTATACGGCGATTGCGGTGTTTAGCCGATGGCTATCGCCAGCCTCTGTGGGAGCAGTTCCCCCGGCTTTTGTGGGAGCGAGCCTGCTCGCGATAGCAATCTGTCAGCAGGCAGGGGTGTTGGCGGTACCGCCGCCATCGCGGGCAGGCCTGCTCCCACAGGTTTGGCGCAGTTCTCCCGGCTTTTGTGGGAGCGAGCCTGCTCGCGATAGCAATCTGTCAGCAGGCAGGGGTGTTGGCGGTGCCGCTGCCATCGCGGGCAGGCCCGCTCCCACAGGTTTGGCGCAGTTCCCCCGGCTTTTGTGGGAGCGAGCCTGCTCGCGATAGCAATCTGTCAGCAGGCAGGGGTGTTGGCGGTACCGCTGCCATCGCGGGCAGGCCTGCTCCCACAGTGGAGCGGACTCCAAGGCCCAGGTTGCAGGCGCAGTCACTCGTCCTTTTTCATCAACCCCGCCAGGGCGGCGAACGGGTTGTGGGTGGCCTTGGCGATGGTGGGGGTACTCAGGGAGCCCTCGCCGAAGTACTGCTGGTCGGTGTAGCGCGAGTGTTCGTTGTCGTGGCAGTACAGGCACAACAGTTCCCAGTTGGAGCCGTCCTGGGGGTTGTTGTCGTGGTTGTGGTCGCGGTGGTGCACGGTCAGTTCGCTCAGGCGCTTGCCGGCAAATTCACGGGCGCAGCGGCCGCACACGTGGGGGTACATTTTCAGCGCTTTGTCGCGGTAACCCATCTCGCGGTCGCGTTGGGCGTCGGCGAGGATACGGTCCAGTTTGGAGGTATTGGTCGAACTCATGGGTTCACCTGTGTAGAAGACGAATGACGGGAGTGCTGGCAGTTTAGCTCAGCCCTTGAGTTTCTCGGCAATCCAGATGGTGTGCCGGGTGCCCTTGTTGCCGTGGGCGAAGACTTGCACTTCTTCGGCCTTGAACCCGGCCTTTTTCAGTTTGTCGCTGAACTGGCGGTCGGCGCTGGCCGACCACACTGCCAGCACGCCCTTGGGCCGCAGGGCCTTGGCGCAGGCGCTGAGGCCGCCGGCCGAGTACAGCCAACTGTTGGCTTTCTGGGTCAGGCCTTCGGGGCCGTTGTCGACGTCCAGCATGATGGCGTCAAAGCCCTGGGGTTCGGCTTGCAGCACCTTGGCCACGTCTTCCAGGCGGATCACGGTGCGCGGGTCGAGCAGCGGGCGCCCGGATTTTTCCCCCAGCGCCCCGCGGTTCCACTCCACCACGCCTGGCACCAGCTCGGCGACCACCACTTCGGCGCTCTTGCCCAGGTGCTTGAGGGCCGAGGCCAGGGTAAAGCCCATGCCCAGGCCGCCGATCAGCACCCGCGAGCCGGGCCGGCCGGCCACTTTGCGGCAGGGGATCTCGGCCAGGGCATCCTCGGAGCCGTGCATGCGGGTATTCATCAATTGCCCGCCGTCGCCACCCTGGATCTTGATGACGAAATCCTCGCCGTACTCGAACAGGCACAAGGCACCGCCGTTGTCGGGGATCGGGGTGGTGTCCAGCAGAACGAAACGTTTCATGGGGTGCTCATGTGAGAAGGAGGAAAAACCGCGAGGGAGCAGGGCAAACCGGCGCGGTTGGGAGTAGCCTGAGGCTCACCACCAGGGCCAGGGAGCCAACGATGAAGCGCACCATTCTAACGGTCATTGCTGGGGCCGCGCTCTGGATAAGTGCGGCGCAGGCCCAGGAGTTGCAGACGGTGCCGGTGGCGCCGCCGCCCGTGCCGGGTTCGCCGGGCACCGCCACGCCCACGCCTTACCCGCAAGTCACCCCGCCCGGCGTGCCCCGGGCCACGGGCAGCCGCAACGGCGCGCCGCTGCTGCCGCCCATCGACAAGCCCGGGCCGCCGAAAGACCAGCCGTTGCCCGTAGACCCGGCCCCGGACAAGCTCAAGCCCGGCAGCTAGACCTGCTGCGACAGCAGTTTGCCATCGGCCATGCGCAGGCGTTTGGACAGGGCGATGGCCAGGGCGCGGATGATTTTGGCGGCGACTTTCGGCGCGTCGTTGAGCATGCGCTCCAGGGAATCCTTGCCCAGGGTCAGCAACTGGCAGTCCTCGGCGGCCACGCAACTGGCCGAGCGCCGCTCGCCGTCGAGCACCGCCATTTCGCCAAAGGCGCGGCCGGCGCGCAGGGTGGCGATGGTCATCGCGTGGCCGTCGCCATTGGTTTTTTGCACCGCCACCTGGCCGCTGTGGAGGATGCACATGAAGCTGCCGGCGTCGCCCTCGTGGAAAATGGCTTCGCCCTGGGCAATGGTGGCGATGCTGAAGTAGCCCGCCGCCGCCGCGAAGTCCGCAGGCAGCAGTTGATCGAACAGGCCGCAGTCCATCAGCCAGTCGCGGATTTCGTTGTTCAGTAGGGTCGGTTCGGACATGGTCGTGCGTCTTTGGTCTTTGAAAATGAGTGCGTGTGGTTCAGACACGCACGCGGCCTACAGTTCCTCAGGCGATGCCCAGCACCTTGAACACAAAGGCGTATTCGAGAGCTACGTCACGTAATCCCTGATAGCGCCCGCTCATGCCGCCGTGGCCGGCCTCCAGTTCCGTCTTGAGCAGCAACGGGTTGGTGTCGGTCTTGGTGGCGCGCAATTTGGCCACCCACTTGGCCGCTTCCCAATACTGCACGCGGCTGTCGTTGTAACCGGCGATCACCAGCAGCGCCGGGTAGGCCTGGGCGCGCACGTTTTCGTACGGCGCGTAGGCCTTGATCCGCGCGTGTACCTGCGGGTCCTGGGGGTTGCCCCATTCGTCGTACTCGGTGACGGTCAGCGGCAGTTCGGGGTCGAGCATGGTGTTGAGCACATCGACGAACGGCACTTCGGCAATGGCCGCGGCGAACAACTGGGGGCGCTGGTTGAGCACCGCGCCAATCAACAGGCCGCCAGCGCTGCCGCCACTGATGACCAGTTGCTCGGGGCGGGTGTAGCCCTGGGCGATCAGGTGTTCGGCGCAGGCGATGAAGTCATTGAAGGTGTTCTGTTTGTGCTCCTGCTTGCCGGCGCGGTACCAGGCTTCGCCCAACTCGCCGCCACCACGCACATGGGCGATGGCGAAGGCCACGCCCCGGTCCAGCAGGCTCAGGCGCGCGTGGGAGAACCAGGGGTCGAGGCTTTCGCCATAGGCACCGTAGCCGTAGAGGTAGAGCGGTGTCGGCTGGCCCAGGCATTGGCGCTTGACCACCAGGCTGATGGGCACCTGCGTGCCGTCCGGCGCGGTGGCCCACAGGCGTTGGCTGACGTAGGCGTCGGCGTCGAATGGGCCGAGCACCGGGGTTTGCTTGAGCACCACTTGCTCGCCGGTGGCCAGGTGCAGTTGGCGGATTTGCGCCGGACGGTTGAGGGCTTCGTAGCGCAGGCGGATGTGTTCGCTGGCAAATTCCAGGCTGTTTTGCACATAGAGGCTGTAGGCCGCGTCGGGCAACTCTACGCGGTAGGCCGGCAGGCCCTGGGGCCGCACTTCGATGACCGGCAGGCCACCGATGCGCAGGCTCAGGGTCAGGCCCCCAGCGTTGAGGCTCAAGCCGTCGAGCATCACCGTATCGCTGTGGGGGATCAGGGTTTGCCAGTCGCCGGCGGTGGGCGCCTGGCCCTGGTCAGCGGCTTGGTACAGGGCGAAGTTGATGCCGTCGCGGTTGCTACGGATCAGCCAGGTCCACTGGCCGTCGAGCTGGCCGTGATCGACCTCGTATTCATGGCCTTCGACCCGCGGCGCCAGGCAAGTGAAGGGCTGTTGCGGCTGGCTGGCGTCCAGGGCCCAGACTTCGCTGGTGGTCTTGCTGCCCAGCGACAGCAGCAACTGGCGCTCGGAACTTGAGCGGTAGCAGTGCAGGAAAAAACGCCCGTCCGGCTCGTGGAACACTTCTTGCGCGGCGGTGCCGTCGAGGCGATAGCGAAAGAGTTTGTGCGGGCGATGGGTATCGTCCAGTTCGCCGAAAAACAGGGTCAGGCTGTCGTTGGCCCAGGTCATGCTGCCGTCGCAGTCCTGGAAGGGCAGTTCGCTGAGTTTGTCGTTGCTCAGTTCCTTGACGAACAGGGTGTAGGTTTCTTCGCCGCTGGTGTCTAGGCTGTAGGCCAGGCGCTGGTGGTCGGGGCTGATGCTGAAGGCGCCGAGGGAGAAAAACCCGCCGTTGGCCAGCACGTTGGGGTCCAGCAGCAGTTGTTCGCGGCTTTCGTCCAGGGTCAGGCTGTCGTCCGCCGGGCGCGGGCAGCGGTAGTGGCGCGCGTACTCATCGCCCGCCGTGGTGCGGGTGTAATACAGGTACGGGCCCCAGGGCGAGGGCAGGGACAGGTCGGTTTCCAGGATGCGGCCCTTGATCTCTTCGAACAGCGCCTCGCGCAGCGGCGCTTGATCGGCCAATTGCGCCTGCACGTAGCTGTTTTCGGCCTTGAGGTAGTCGAGCACCGGGGCGCTGTCGCGCTCCTGCAGCCAGGCGTAGGGATCGGCACCGTCGGCCTTGTGGGCAATGGGCGCGGCGAGAACGGAAGAAGAAACGGGCATTTTGAGCTCTCGGGCAATTGACAAAACGGGCGACGCGCAAGGCGTACAAGCCTGATGGGCGAAAAGCCGTTATCATAGCGCCTCTTTGCCTGCCAGCCATGGACACCATGACCGAGAACGACTTTCTGATCGCCTGGGGCCTTTACGCCGTTGCCGCTTTGGGCTGCCTGTTGGTGTGGATGCGCATGACCCGCTGGATGTGGCGCTGGCTGCGCGAGCCCTTGCGGGTGTTGATGGCGGTGGTGTTGTTCACGCCCACCATCATCGACCCGGTCAAGGAGCAGTTCGCCCCCGCCGTGGCGATCACCGTGATGGACCTGCTGCTCAAGGTCGGCAACAACGTCCTGCGTGCAGTCTCGGACCTGGTGATGTACAGCATCATCGCCCTGGGCCTGTACCTGGTGTTCGCGCTGATCCGCTGGCCCATCGAGCGCAGCATCAACGAACGCAAGGCGCGCAACGAGGCCGCCAAGGCTGCCGCGGCCGCGGCTGACGCGCAGCTCGACGAACAACCTTTCGGGCATGCCGGCGACGACCGCTATGGCCGTGCGCCACTGCCCAGCAACCCCCAGCGGTCGCGCGTCGAACCGCGTTTGTAACCTGGCCCCGGCATTGAAGCGAGAGTCCGAGCATGTGTGAGTTACTGGGCATGAGCGCCAATGTACCGACCGATATTGTGTTCAGCTTCACCGGGCTGATGCAGCGCGGCGGGCGCACCGGCCCGCACCGCGACGGTTGGGGCATCGCGTTTTATGAAGGGCGCGGCTTGCGCCTGTTCCAGGACCCGGGCGCCAGTTGCGACTCGGAAGTGGCGTTGCTGGTGCAGCGCTACCCGATCAAAAGCGAAGTGGTTATTGGCCACATCCGCCAGGCCAACGTCGGCAAGGTCTGCCTGTCCAACACTCATCCCTTCGTGCGCGAGCTGTGGGGGCGCAACTGGTGCTTTGCGCACAACGGCCAGCTCGCCGGTTTCGCCCCCGCGGCAACTTTTTATCGGCCCGTCGGCGATACCGACAGCGAAGCGGCGTTCTGCGACCTGCTCAACCGCGTGCGCGATGCCTTCCCGGAGCCGGTGGACATCGAGCAGTTGCTGCCCTCGTTGCTGCAAGCCTGCGCCGAGTACCGCAGCCTGGGCGTATTCAACTGCCTGCTCAGCGACGGTGATTGGCTGTTTTGCTATTGCTCCACCAAACTGGCGCAGATCACCCGGCGTGCGCCCTTCGGCCCGGCGCGCTTGAAGGACGTGGACGTGATCGTCGACTTCCAGGCCGAAACCACGCCCAATGACGTGGTCACCGTGATCGCCACCGAACCCTTGACCGAAAACGAAACCTGGACCCGCTACCAGCCCGGCCAATGGAGCCTGTGGCGTGGTGGCGAATGCGTGGCCCAAGGCCAAACCGAACCATAAGGACGTCCACGATGTTGCTCAGTTATCTGCGCCTGGTGTTGTTTGCGGCGGGCCTGTTGATCGGGGTTCAGGTGCCGGGGTTTGTCAGCGATTACGGCAAGCGCGTCGAGGCGCACCTGATCGAAGCGCAGACCGGCCTGCAAGGCTTCCAGCGCACCGCCGAACAGTTCTTCAAGGGCGATTTGCAAGCCCTGGTCGCCCATTACCGTGCCAGCGACGACCCGGTGTTTCGCAGCGACGCCGACAGCCTGAGCACCTTGCTCACCCGCCAGCAGGCGTTAGACAAGCAGTTCCAGGCCATGCAAGGCCCGTGGTACATCCGCGTGCTGCAAGTGGCGCTGGCCGCCGACCCGGCGATCCGCGAGGAAACCTGGAACGGCTACAGCTACCAGATCCTCCTCACCCCCGAAGCCATGGGCTGGGCCATGGGCGGCGCGTTGGCCTTGTCGTTTGGCATCGAATGCCTGTTCCGCCTGATCGACTGGGTGGTGCTGGGCGGGCGGCGTCTGCGCCAGAGCCGGCCCATCGAAGACCGCAACCTGCGCGGCTTGTAATCCCCATAGGGTAGGAAGCGGGCAAGCCTGCTTGCTACGTCTTATTTGAGGGCGATGTAAGTCTCGCCCATCTTCTGCGCATAGGCGCTCACTGTGCTCTGGCACAGGGCCACGATGTCTTCGGCCAGGTCCACGCCCACGCGCCAGCACACCACCACTTGCAGGTTCGGTGGGCGCTGGTCGATGGGCAGCAGGGTCAATTCGCCCCGGGCCAGTTCTTCGCTCACCAGCACCGGCGGCAGCGCAGCGATGCCGAAGCCGTCACGCAGCAGGCGGGTGATGGCCGACACCGAATTCACGCAACTCAGGCGCGGCGACATTACGCCATGGGCCTGCATCAGCCCGAGGATTTCCTGGTGTGGGTGGGAGTTTTTCGAGTAGGTGATGATGCGCTCGTTGGCCAGGTCGGCCAGGCCTGAGTAATCGCGGTTGTAGATCGAATTGCTGGCCACGATCCACGCCACCGGGTGGCTGGCCAGTTCCAGGCTGCGCAGGCTTTCCTGGCGCAGCAGGTCGGTTTGCAGAATCAGATCGAGAAAGCCTTTTTGCAACTGATCGCAGAGGTTGAGCGAGGTATCGGCCACCAATTCGATTTCCACCTGCGGGTAGACGTCCGCCATCTGCGCCACCAGGGAGCTGAGCCAGGTGTGGATCACCGTGTCCATCGCGCCGATGCGGATGCGCCCCACCTTGCTGCTGCGGGTGGAGATCGACTGCTTGAGCGCCTGCATGGTGTCCATCATCTGCTCGGCGTAATCGAGCACCTTCAAGCCCTCGGGGGTCAGGCTCACGCCGCGCGAATCACGCAAAAACAGTTTGGCCCCCAACTCGCTTTCCAGCACCGCGATGCGGCTGGAAATCGAGGCCTGGGTGGTGAACAGCTTCTCTGCGGTCAGGCGAAAGCTCTTGAGGCGCGCGACCCAGACGAAGGTTTCGAGGAACTTGAGATTCATGGGATCAACTTTTACTTATGCCTTGAAGCGGTTTTTATTGGTTGGACGGGCAGGGCGCCAGCATCGAAAAATGCCTGCACCCACCATAGGCGTCGGGTTCGCACAATACCAATAAGAATCAGCTAGGCGCCCGGCTCGCCACTCGCGGTGGCCCGCCACGCAACGGACACTAACTGATAATCTGCGGAAGATTGAAGAAATTTCCCGCATAAAAATATTCAAAAGCCTACGGGAGTGTTCACGTGAGCCGCCTGCTATTGAACTGCGACATCGGCGAAAGCTTTGGCAACTGGACCCTGGGTCTGGACGCCGAGGTCATGCCCTTCATTGACTGCGCCAACGTTGCCTGCGGGTTCCACGCCGGCGATCCGAGCATCATGCGCAAGACCGTTGCCCTAGCCCTGAAGAACGCGGTGCGCATCGGCGCGCACCCGGCGTACCAGGACCTGGCCGGGTTCGGGCGCCGCTCGATGGCGTATTCGGCCCAGGAAATCCAGGACCTGCTGCACTACCAGATCGGCGCGCTGGACGGCATCTGCCGCGCCCAGGGCACCCGCGTCAGCTACGTCAAACCCCACGGCGCGATGTACAACGACATGATGGCCAACCCCGCCCAGTTGCGGGCGGTCATCCAGGCCGTGGCCGCCTACGACCGGCAGCTGCCGCTGATGCTCATGGCCACCCGCGATAACAGCGCGGCCCAGGCCCTGGGCGATGAATTCGGCCTGACGTTATGGTTCGAGGCCTTTGCCGACCGCGCCTACGACGCCGCCGGCCATCTGGTTTCGCGGCAGTTGCCGGGGGCGGTGCACCACGACGCCGACACCATCATCGACCAGGCCCTGCGCATCGCCCGCGGCGAGCCGCTGGTGGCCAGTGATGGCAGCGCCTTGGTGCTGCACGCCAACACCCTGTGTGTTCACGGCGACAACGCCAGCTCGGTGGCTGCGGTACAGCGTATCCGCGAGGCCCTGGACCGGCAGGCCAACCCATGACGCCACGGATTGAAACGGTCGCCATCGACTGCCTGATGGTGCGCCTGTTCGACGCCATCGCCGAAGAGAACATGCCGTGGATGCTCGCCGCGTGCGAGCGCGTACGCGAAGGCTTCGCCGCGCACCTGATCGACCTGGTGCCGTCCTACACCACGTTGATGGTGCATTACGACCTGCTGGCGCTGACCCCGGCCCAGGCCCGCGAACTGATCGCCGAGGCCTTGCACAACCTGGCGCCTAACGCCCAGGCCAGCGGCCAGCGCCATGTGTTGCCGGTGTGGTACGACCTTAGCGTCGGCCCGGAACTGAGCCTGTTGGCCCAGCGCAGTGGCCTGGCCATCCCCGAGGTGATCCGCCGCCACAGCGAGCGCGACTACCAGGTGTTTGCCCTGGGCTTTGCGCCGGGGTTCGCCTTTATGGGCCTGGTGGAAGAAACCCTCGCCGCGCCGCGCTTAGGCACCCCGCGCAAGCGGGTGGCGGCCGGCAGCGTGGGCATCGCCGAACGCCAGACCGCCGCTTACCCGGTGGTGTCCCCCGGTGGCTGGAACCTGATCGGGCGCACCCCCAGCAAACTGTTCGACCGCGAGCGCGACGGCTACAGCCTGATGCAACCGGGCGACACCGTGCGTTTCGAGGCGGTGAGCCATGCCGAATTCATCAACCTGGGCGGTGACGACACGCCGTTGGAGGCGCTGCCATGAGCCGTTTTTCGATCGAGGCCAGCACGCCGCTGTGCCTATTGCAGGACGCCGGGCGCTTTGGCGTGCGCCATTTGGGCGTGACCCAGGGCGGCGCGGCGGACTGGGTGTCGATGGCCTGGGCCAACTGGCTGCTGGGTAATGCGTTGGACGCGGCGGTGGTGGAAGTTACCCTCGGCGGCTTTGCCCTGGTGGCCCAGGTCGACGGTTGCCTGGCCCTGGCCGGCGCCGATCTGGGCGCGCAACTCGACGGCCAGCCATTGCTGCCGTGGCGCAGTTTCAGCATCCGCCAGGGCCAGCGCTTGAGTTTCACCCAACCGGTGTTGGGCGCACGCGCCTACCTGGCGGCCCCGGGCGGTTTTGCCGCGCCAAGGGTGCTGGGCAGTTGCGCCACCGTGGTGCGCGAGGCGTTGGGCGGGCCGGACGGCTTTGGCCGGGCCCTGGCCAAGGGGGGCGAACTGACTTGCAGCGGCACGGCTGCGCCGGTGCGGGCGTTGGCGGCGGGGCAGGCCCCGGATTTCACCTCCCAGGCACCGCTGGACCTGGTGCTGGGGGCGCAGATCGGCCAGTTCGGTGGCCAGAGCCTGTTCGATGCCTTCAATAGCACCTGGACCCTGGACAGCCGCGCCGACCGCATGGGCATTCGCCTGTTGGGCACGGCGTTGCAGTATCAGGGCGCGCCGATGATTTCCGAGGGCATCCCGTTGGGCGCGGTGCAGGTGCCGCCGGACGGCCAGCCGATTGTGCTGCTCAACGACCGCCAAACCATCGGCGGCTACCCGCGCCTCGGTGCCCTGACGCCCCTGGCCCTGGCCCGGTTGGCGCAATGTCTGCCGGGGCAAGAAGTGCGGCTGGCGCCGGTGGTACAGGACCTGGCCCATGAGCAGCAGGTGCGGTATGTGCGGCGGTTTCTCGACTGCTGACGGCCTCGCGAGCCGGCCCGCTCCCATAGGCGTTTTTCTGTGGGAGCGGGCCCGCGATCGCGTCTACTTGGACAAGAACCGCATCCCTTCCTCCAACCCCCGCAACGTCAGCGGGTACATCTGGTCGTCGATCAGGTCGCGTACCAGGTTGGTGGAGGCGGTGTAGTTCCAGGCGTCTTTGGGGTAGGGGTTGATCCAGATGAGCTTCTTGTACTTTTCCTTGAAGCGCTGCATCCACACATAGCCCGCCTCTTCGTTCCAGTGCTCGACGCTGCCGCCCGGTTGGGTGATTTCGTAGGGCGCCATGGCGGCGTCGCCGATGAAGATCACTTTGTAGTCGGCGCCGTACTTGTGCAGCAGGTCCTGGGTGGACGTGCGCTCGGAGGTGCGGCGCAGGTTGTTCTTCCACACCGACTCATAAACGAAGTTGTGGAAGTAGAAGTACTCCAGGTGTTTGAACTCGGTCTTGCACGCCGAGAACAGCTCTTCGCAGATTTTTACGTGGGCGTCCATCGAGCCGCCGATGTCGAACAACAACAGCAACTTGATGGTGTTGCGCCGTTCCGGGCGCATCTGAATGTTGAGCAGGCCGGCATCACGGGCGGTGTGGTCGATGGTGCCGTCGATGTCCAGTTCTTCGGCCGCGCCCTGGCGGGCAAATTTGCGCAGGCGGCGCAGGGCGATCTTGATGTTGCGGGTGCCCAGTTCCACCTGGTCGTCGAGGTTCTTGTACTCGCGTTGGTCCCAGACCTTGACGGCTTTGCCCTGGCGCTTGCCGGCCTCGCCCACGCGGATGCCCTCGGGGTTGAAACCGCCGGAGCCGAAGGGGCTGGTGCCACCGGTGCCGATCCATTTGTTGCCGCCGGCGTGGCGTTCCTTTTGCTCTTCCAGGCGTTTCTTGAACTCTTCGATCAGTTTGTCGAGGCCGCCCAAAGACTGGATCTGCGCCCGTTCTTCGTCGCTCAGGGAACGTTCGAACTCCTTGCGCAACCAGTCTTCAGGGATCAGGGCCTGGAGGTGGTCGTCGAGTTTTTCCAGGCCATTGAAGTAGGCGCCGAAGGCCCGGTCGAACTTGTCGAAATGCCGTTCATCCTTGACCAGGATCGCCCGGGCCAAGTAGTAGAACTCGTCCATGTCGGCGAAGGTCACGCGCTGTTTAAGCGCGTTGATGAGGTCCAGCAGCTCGCGCACCGAGACCGGTACCTTGGCGGCGCGCATTTCATTGAACAGGTTAAGCAGCATGGCATTCGCCCTTATCGAGTGCCGCGACGGCTCATGAACGCCAGGCGTTCGAGCAACTGCACGTCCTGCTCGTTTTTCACCAGGGCGCCGGCCAGGGGCGGGATGGCTTTGGTCGGGTCGCGTTCGCGCAGCACCGCCTCACCGATGTTGTCGGCCATCAGCAGCTTTAGCCAGTCCACCAGTTCGGAGGTGGAGGGTTTTTTCTTCAGGCCTGGCACTTTGCGCACATCGAAGAACACGTCCAGGGCTTCGCTGACCAAGTCTTTCTTGATATCGGGGTAATGCACGTCGACGATTTTCTGCAGGGTGGTGCGGTCCGGGAAGGCGATGTAGTGGAAGAAGCAGCGGCGCAGGAAGGCGTCCGGCAGCTCTTTTTCGTTGTTGGAGGTAATGATGATGATCGGGCGCTTCTTGGCCTTGATGGTTTCGTCGATCTCGTAGACATAGAACTCCATCTTGTCGAGTTCTTGCAGCAAGTCGTTGGGAAACTCGATGTCGGCCTTGTCGATTTCGTCGATCAGCAGGATCACCCGCTCCTCGGCCTCGAAGGCTTCCCACAACTTGCCTTTTTTCAGGTAGTTGCGCACGTCGTGGACTTTATCCACGCCCAGTTGCGAGTCACGCAGGCGGCTGACCGCGTCGTACTCGTACAGGCCCTGGTGGGCCTTGGTGGTGGACTTGATGTGCCAGGTAATCAACTTGGCGCCGAAAGACTCGGCCAGTTGTTCGGCGAGCATGGTCTTGCCGGTGCCCGGCTCGCCCTTGACCAGCAGGGGCCGTTCCAGGGTGATGGCGGCGTTGACGGCCAGTTTCAGGTCATCGGTGGCGACATAGGCCTGGGTGCCTTCGAATTTCATCGGTAACTCCTTGAACGGTAACGCCGGCCTGCGCTGGGGCAGGGCGGACACAAATTGCAAACGTGCCCGACTATAGCGCGAGGCCCGGGCGACTGTGAACGCAGACGCCCCATTCAGTCTCTGAATGAGGCGTCACACCGTGACTCAGTCAGCCTCGGGCTTGGGTTGCTCGTAGCGGGCATTGAAGGCCTGGACGAAGCCGTTGCGCAGAATCTGCAGGAAGGCCTGCAAGGTGCTGATGTTTTGCTGGTGCACGTTGCCGCTGAGTTCCACGCGGGTGGCGAACTGGTTCTTGCGCTGGTTTTTCAGCACGGTTTCGCTGGTGCCCACCAGGGCTTCCCAGATCGAACGGAAAACCCCCTTGTTGCGGTTTTCCACGTCCTGCTGCCAGTTGAACACCTCCACGTCGCGCAGCAGCGGCTTGATGTAACCGCTTAATTGACCTTTTTCGGCCTGGGCCTCGATCACCACATCGCCGGAGCCGGCGTTGAAGTCGAACTTGCCGTAGGCCGAGGCGAAGTCGTTCAGGCGTTTGAGCTCGATATCCCGGGCGCGCAGGCGGAACTGGAAGTCCTCGAAGTTGCTCAGCGGGTCGAAGGTGGCGGTGGTTTCCAGCGGCGCGTGGCCCAACAGCAGGGCCTTGCCCTCGAAACGGGCGTCGCGCTTGCCTTTGACGTCCACCACGTTGGTCAGGTTGTAGAAGCTGGCGTTGACCGCCGTGGCGTCCATCTTCACCGCCGGTTTGGAGTTGAAGTTGTGGAAGCTGACCTGGCCGTCGTCGATGCGCACTTCGTCCAGGGTGATCGGCAGCAGTTTGCCCAGTTGCGCCCGCCAGTCGGTGCCGGCACCGGTCTGGGACGCCTGGCGGTTGGCACCGCCATCGACGAAGTTGATCTGCGGTTTGACGAAGCGCACCCGGGCCACCACCGCGCGGTCGTACCACAGTGCGTGCCAACTGACGGCGAGGTCGATCAGCGGCGCGTTGACGAACGGCACCGGCACCTTGGCGTCAGTTTTGACGATCTCCAGGCCATTGATCCGGTACGCGCCGCGCCACAGGGCCAGGTCCACGTCGCTGACCTGGCCGCGGTAGTCGCCCATGTCGGCGAGTTTTTCATTGAGGTAGTCGCGTACCAGGTAGGGCAGGGCGATGTGCAGGGCCAGCAGGAGCAGCGCGATGGCGGCCAGGCTCCAGAGTGGCCAACGGTAGCGGCGTTTCATGGGGTGGGTCTCCGGTGTAGGTAAGGGGTTGACCGCGCGGGCCGCTGGCCGTTCGCCTCGACTGGACGCCTCGCGGCACGAGGCATACCCTTGAACGCTTCTTCTTCGCTGCATAAGGACCCAGCCATGAGCCGCATTTTTGCTGACAACGCCCATTCCATCGGCAACACGCCCCTGGTGCAGATCAACCGCATCGCGCCGCGCGGCGTGACCATCCTGGCCAAAATCGAAGGGCGCAACCCTGGGTATTCGGTCAAGTGCCGGATCGGCGCCAACATGATCTGGGACGCCGAAAGCAGCGGCAAACTCAAGCCGGGCATGACCATCGTCGAACCCACCTCGGGCAACACCGGCATCGGTTTGGCGTTCGTCGCCGCCGCCCGTGGCTACAAGCTGATGTTGACCATGCCGGCGTCCATGAGCATCGAGCGGCGCAAGGTGCTCAAGGCCCTGGGCGCGGAACTGGTGCTCACCGAGCCGGCCAAGGGCATGAAGGGCGCCATCGAGAAGGCCGCCGAAATCCTGGCCAGCGACCCGGCCACCTATTACATGCCCCAGCAGTTCGATAACCCGGCCAACCCGGCGATCCACGAAAAAACCACCGGCCCGGAAATCTGGAACGACACCGATGGCGCCGTGGACGTGCTGGTGGCCGGCGTAGGCACCGGCGGCACCATCAGCGGCGTGTCGCGCTACATCAAGCACACCCAGGGCAAGCCGATTCTCTCGGTGGCCGTGGAGCCGATCACCTCGCCAGTCATCACCCAGGCCCTGGCCGGTGAGGAAATCAAGCCTAGCCCGCACAAGATCCAGGGCATCGGCGCCGGTTTCGTGCCCAAGAACCTGGACCTGTCCATCGTCGACCGGGTCGAGTTGGTGAGCGATGAAGAGTCCAAGGCCATGGCCCTGCGCCTGATGCAGGAAGAGGGGATTTTGTGCGGGATCTCCTGCGGCGCCGCGATGGCGGTGGCCGTGCGCCTGGCGCAAACCCCGGAAATGCAGGGCAAGACCATCGTCGTGATCCTGCCGGACTCCGGTGAGCGCTACCTGTCGAGCATGCTGTTCAGCGACCTGTTCACCGAGCAGGAAAACCAGCAGTAACCCCCCCACGGCGCCGGTTGACCCACATCAGCCGGCGCCGCGCCGCCTTATGGTAATAAGGGCTTTGTTGCGGATTTCTTAATACTGAATGTTGCCTCGCGCGGGTTTTGCCCAGGGGCCGTAGTGTTTATGATGGCCGCCTGCCGCGTCGGGTAAAGGACGCGCAGCGTTGCTTATTACCAAGGAGTTGTTGGATGACCTTTTCATTTGCCGCCAAGGCGTCGGTGTTGCTGCTGTTTTTGGGCAGCACGCTCTATGTGCATTTGCGTGGCAAGGCGCGCCTGCCGGTATTGCGCCAGTTCGTCAACCATTCGGCGCTGTTCGCCCCTTATAACGCCCTGATGTACCTGTTTTCGGCGGTGCCTTCCAAGCCGTACCTCGACCGCAGCAAGTTCCCCGAACTCGATGTCCTGCGCGACAACTGGGAGGTGATCCGCGACGAAGCCATGCATTTGTTCGACGAGGGCTACATCCGCGCCGCCGAAAAGAACAACGACGCCGGTTTCGGTTCGTTCTTCAAGAAGGGTTGGAAGCGCTTTTATCTCAAGTGGTACGACAAACCGCTGCCATCGGCCGAGGCCCTGTGCCCCAAGACCGTGGCGCTGGTCAGCTCCATTCCCAACGTCAAGGGGGCGATGTTCGCTTTGCTTCCGGGCGGCAGCCACCTTAACCCGCACCGCGACCCGTTCGCCGGCTCCTTGCGTTATCACCTGGGGCTGTCTACGCCCAACTCCGACGATTGCCGGATTTTCGTCGATGGCCAGGTTTACGCCTGGCGTGATGGCGACGATGTGATGTTCGACGAGACCTACGTGCATTGGGTCAAGAACGAAACCGACAAGACCCGGGTGATCCTGTTCTGCGACATCGAACGGCCCCTGAGCAACCGCGTGATGACGGCCATCAACCGTTGGGTCAGCGCCTGGCTGGGCCGCGCCACCGCGCCGCAGAACCTCGACGACGAGCGCGTCGGCGGCATCAACCGTGCCTATGCCTGGAGCAAGAGCTTCAGCGACGGCATCAGCGGCACGGTCAAGCAGTGGAAGCGCCGCAACCCCAAGCTCTACCGCGTCCTGCGCCCGGTTTTGGCGGTGGTGGTGCTGGCATTGCTGGGTTACTGGTTGTTCGGCTAAGCCGTTGCAAATTGTATCGGGCGCTGGTTATAGTCGGCGCTCGGTGTGGCCAAAGGCCTGCCTCTTTCTTCCTTCATAAAAAGATCTGCACCATGCCCGCATCCCTTCTCAACGCGGTAGTCGATTCAGCGCTCAACGCTGGCGTCATGCCGTGCGGGGAACAGCAACCGGCGCAGATCAGTCACTACCCTCCACCTGTCAGTAGCCCCCCGGTGTACGCCTGCGTAGCACCGCCGGGTGTCGGCATGTCGGGCTGATCGGCTTCGCGCTGTTCCCACGCCCGCCAGCACATCACTACTGAACCTTCAGCCTCGGCTGAATTGGCTATTTGCCTGATTACGGGTGGTCTTCATGTTTGTCATTTCCAAGCAATCCGTGGCCGCGGCGGCGTCCACGAGTGTGTTCGTCCTGCTGTGGAGCAGCGGTGCGATTTTCTCCAAATGGGGCCTGGCCCACGCTTCGCCCTTCGCCTTTTTGCTGATGCGTTTTGCCTTAGCGCTGGTGGCCCTGGTGCTGCTGATGCCGCTGCTCAAGCTCAAGCGGCCCAGGGCCGGCAAACCGCTGCTCTTTGCCCTGGCCACCGGGGCGGTGTTGTTGGGGGCTTATCAGATTTTTTACTTGCTGGCCCTGGACTTCAAAATCACTCCCGGCGTGATGGCCACCCTCATGGGTGTGCAACCGATCCTCACCGTGGTGCTGATGGAACGCCAGCGCTCGTGGCACCGCATCTTCGGCCTGCTGCTGGGCCTGGCGGGGTTGGTGATGGTGGTGTACCAGAGCATCGGCCTGGCCGGGGTGTCGCTGGCGGGCATCCTGTTCGGCCTGCTGGCGCTGCTGGCCATGACCCTGGGCTCGATCATGCAAAAACGCATCACCGATAACCCGTTGGGCACATTGCCGGTGCAGTACCTGGCGGGGCTGGTGCTGTGTGCGGTGTTCGTGCCGTTCCAGCCATTCCACTTCGAGTACAGCAGCGGGTTTATCGTGCCGGTGCTGTGGATGGGGCTGGTGGTGTCGGTGCTGGCGACCCTGCTGCTGTACCGCTTGATCGCCCGGGGCAATCTGGTGAACGTCACCAGCCTGTTCTACCTGGTGCCGGCGGTGACCGCGGTGATGGACTACCTGGTGTTCGGCAATCGCCTCGCGGCCCTGAGCGTGCTGGGCATGGGCCTGATTATCGTGGGGTTGGGGCTGGTGTTTCGTAAAAGCGCCTGAGGCTGCCCCCTGTGGGAGCGAGCCTGCTCGCGATAGCCCAGCATCACTGCTGATTGTGCTGGCCTCATCGCGAGCAGGCTCGCTTCTACTGGGGGCTTTTCGCGCCCCTTTGCTTAGCGATGGGTGGCAATCCAGATCAACAACCCGGCCTGGAACACGCAGAACGCCACCAGGCAGGTGATGGTGAAGCGCAGGCCGGTGTCTTCGCGTTTGTACTTGCTGACCTTGTCTTCGTGCTGGCGCAACTTGACTTCCTGTTCGGCCAGGTTCTGCTCGGCTTGCTGGAGCATCTGCGCCGCTTCGAGGATTTCCACGAACTGCACCTTCTCGGTGTTCCAGTCCGCCAGCAGGTCTTCGACCTGCACGTCCTTGACGCTGCCCTTCATGTGCTGGGCGTCGGTGTAGACCACGTCGAAACCCTGGATGCGCAGAAAGTGATCGCGGCGCAGGCGCGTGTCTTCGCTCAGGGCGTCTTTGCTGGCCAGGTCTACGCCATCGACCTTGTAGTGGGGCCACTTTTTGCGCGCCCAGCTGATGGCCTGGGCCAGCAGGAATCGCCCCAGGCCGCGGTTCAGCGGTTCGATCTGCACGCTGCTTTGCGGGCCGAAACTGACCCGCTTGGTCTCGTGATCGACCCACACATCCAGGCGGTTCTGTTCCTTGCGCACCCGTTGCCCCGGCAACTGGATGACCATGCGCAACAGGCTCTGGCCTTTGTTGTTGCGCTCGGCATAGCCGAACTCGACAAAACGCAGCGGCCGCCCGCCAGTGACGCGGTCGGTCTGTTGCGGCGCCAGGCGCAGCATTTTGTGGTGCTCGGTGTGGACGTCCGCCCACGGCCGCTCGACCGCTTCTGGGGCGTCTTGCTCTGGCGCGGTGTCAGTCGAATTCTGGGTATCAGTCATAACGGCGAGATCCTGTCCAAGCCCTGCTTGGCGACCGTATGTTGACGGCCGACAAAGGCTTATCGGCCGTTTTTTGCAAGACTGGAGGGTAGTGCCCGTTTAATGGGGCCAGGTGTTGCTTTTGTGTCGCCATCCCGTGGGCGTCGGGCAGCGGTCTCAAGGGCGCTGTCGCGGGCGGGCGGAGCGCCGCCCGGCCCGCTTCCACACTGCTTATGGGGCGGTGAGGGTGGCGATAAAGTGCAGAATCTGCGCGCCCAGTTCCGCCGCTAGGGGCAGTTGTGGGTCTTTGTAGGAGGCCAGTTGCCGCCGGGTGTCGTTGGCCACGATGCGCAGCACGTGGTTCATGCCTTCGATCAGCGCCAGGTGCGCGTCGGGTTTGGCGGCTTTGAGTAGGCGCGCATCCGCCACGCCGACCTGGATATCGTTACTGCCCTGGATGATGAGCGCCGGCATTTTCAGGCGGGCGAAAGCGCCCGCCGGGTCCTGGCGGAACAGGCTTATCAGGTAGGGCTGCACGCTCGGGCGGAAGATCACTTGCAGGGCTGGCGGCACCTCAGCGTCCACCTGGCCGGCCTTGAGGCTGTCGAGCAGTTGATTGCTGCGCAGCATCAGCGCGGGTGGCAGGCGCGTGGCCAATTGCTGGCGCAGCACCTCGTCGATGGGGCGGGCGCTGCCGGACACCGAAATCACCCCAGCAGCCCCCACCGTGGGCGCGGCGAGGTTGGCGATCAGCGCGCCCTCGCTGTGGCCCAGCAGGATCAACGGGCCCATACGCGGGTCGTTCTTGAGTTGCTGGCCCCAGGCCACGGCATCGCTGACATACGCCTCGACGCTCAGGTTGCGCTCGTCCGGGGTGGCCGCCAGGCTTGCCGCCACGCCGCGCTTGTCGTAGCGCAGGCTGGCGATGTTGTGTTTGGCCAGCACCCAGGCCAGGCGCTTGAGGCTGTCGTTGCGCCCGCCATCGGGGTTGTTGCCGTCGCGGTCGGTGGGGCCGGAGCCGGAAATTATCAGTACCACCGGCACCGGCGTGTCGGACTTGGGCAACAGTAACGAGCCATGCAGCACGCCGCTGCCGGTGTCCAGGGTCATGGGGCGTTGCAGTACGGTGGCCTGGACCAGGCCGGTAAACAGGGAAAGGGTCAAGGCAAGGACTCGTAGCATCATCACGCCATTATTGGTCAGGTGGCGTTTGGACTCGCCGCCCCTATAAAGGTTCGAGGATGAACTCGTTGCACAGCCTGCGTATACTGGCGCGCGGCTCAATGCCCGCCAGAGCCACGTCTTCCAGCGATTTCACGGAGCGCCCCGCATGTCCGGCAATACCTACGGCAAGCTGTTCACTGTCACCACCGCCGGCGAAAGCCATGGCCCGGCGTTGGTCGCCATTGTCGATGGCTGCCCGCCAGGCCTGGAATTGTCGCTGGACGACCTGCAACACGACCTCGACCGGCGCAAGCCCGGCACCAGCCGCCACACCACCCAGCGCCAGGAAGCCGACGAAGTCGAAATCCTCAGTGGCGTGTTCGAGGGCCGCACCACCGGGTGCGCCATTGGCCTGCTGATCCGCAACACCGACCAGAAGTCCAAGGACTACTCGGCCATCAAAGACCTGTTCCGCCCGGCCCACGCTGACTACACCTACCACCACAAGTACGGCGAGCGCGACTACCGCGGTGGCGGCCGCAGCTCGGCGCGCGAGACGGCGATGCGCGTGGCGGCGGGGGCGATCGCCAAGAAGTACCTGGCCAGCCAGGGCATCGTGATTCGCGGCTACATGAGCCAGCTCGGCCCCATCGAGATTCCGTTCAAGACCTGGGAGGCGGTGGAGCAAAATGCCTTCTTCAGCCCCGACCCGGACAAAGTGCCCGAGCTTGAGGCCTACATGGACCAACTGCGGCGCGACCAGGATTCGGTGGGCGCCAAGATCACAGTGGTCGCCGAAGGGGTGATGCCGGGGCTGGGCGAGCCGATCTTCGACCGCCTCGACGCCGAACTGGCCCACGCGCTGATGAGCATCAACGCGGTCAAGGGCGTGGAAATCGGCGCCGGGTTCGCCTGCGTCGCCCAGCGCGGCACCGAGCATCGCGACGAGATGACCCCCGAAGGCTTCCTCAGCAACAACGCTGGCGGCATTCTCGGCGGCATTTCCTCGGGCCAGCCCATCGTCGCGCACCTGGCGTTGAAGCCAACCTCCAGCATCACCACGCCGGGCCGCTCCATCGACGTCCATGGCAACCCGGTGGACGTGATTACCAAGGGCCGCCACGACCCCTGCGTGGGCATCCGCGCCACGCCTATCGCCGAAGCGATGATGGCCATTGTGTTGATGGACCACTTGCTGCGCCATCGCGGGCAAAACGCCGACGTGCGCGTCAGCACCCCGGTGCTGGGCCAGTTGTGACCCGGCCCCACGCCTGATGGCCGCGCTGCCGTACTGGCGGTTATCCAGTTTCTACCTGTTCTACTTCGCCCTGCTGGGGTCCACGGCGCCATTCCTGGCGCTGTATTTCCACCACTTGGGGTTCAGCGCCGCGCGTATTGGCGAACTGGTGGCCATCCCCATGCTGATGCGCTGCGTGGCGCCCAATATCTGGGGCTGGCTGGGGGACTACACCGGGCGGCGCCTGGCCATTGTGCGTGTTGGCGCGTTGTGCACGGCGCTGACCTTTTCCCTGATCTTCTTCAGCAAGAGCTACGCCTGGCTGGCGATGGTCATGGCCTTGCATGCGTTCTTCTGGCACGCGGTGCTGCCCCAGTTCGAGGTCATCACCCTGGCCCATTTGAATGGCCAGACCGCGCGCTACAGCCAAATCCGCCTGTGGGGTTCTATCGGTTTCATCATCACCGTGGTCGCCTTGGGGCGCCTGTTCCAGTGGCTGAGCCTGGACATCTACCCGGTGGCGCTGGTGGCCATCATGGCCGGCATCTTCCTCAGCAGCCTGTGGGTGCCCAACGCCCAACCGGTGCAGAGCAGCCGCAGCGCCGGCGGCGGTTTCCTGCAGCAGCTGCGCAGCCCTGGGGTACTGGCGTTCTATGCCTGCGTGGGGCTGATGCAGTTGAGCCACGGCCCGTATTACACCTTCCTGACCTTGCACCTGGAGCACCTGGGCTACAGCCGTGGCCTGATTGGCCAGTTATGGGCGGTGGGGGTGGTGGCCGAGGTGCTGATGTTTTTGGCCATGAGCAAGATCCTGGCGCGGTTTTCCGTGCGCCGGGTGCTGCTGGCCAGTTTCCTTTTGGCGGCCCTGCGCTGGGTGCTGCTGGGTGCCTACGCCGAATCGGTGTGGGTGCTGCTGTTCGCCCAGGTGTTGCACGCAGCGACGTTCGGCAGCTTTCACGCCGCTGCCATCCATTTCGTGCAACGTAGCTTCGGCGCGCGCCAGCAAGGCCAGGGCCAGGCACTGTACGCCGCGCTGGCCGGCATCGGCGGCGCCCTGGGCGCGTTGTACGCCGGTTACAGCTGGAATGCCCTGGGTGCCACCTTGACCTTTAGTATTGCCAGCGTCGCGGCCCTGGCCGCAGCCGTTATCATTGCCACCCGCATGCAAGAGGACAGGCCATGAGCCCTACCCGTGAACACCTGGCCCGGCAGATCATCGACGCCGGGCGCTTTCTGTATGGCCGCGGCTGGTCGCCGGCCACCAGCAGCAATTACTCGACGCGCCTGGGCGCGGAGCAGGCGTTGCTGACGGTGTCGGGCAAGCACAAAGGGCAACTTGGCCCGGACGATGTGCTCGCCACCGACCTGGCCGGCAACAGCCTGGAGCCGGGCAAAAAGCCCTCGGCTGAAACCCTGCTGCACACCCAGCTCTATGCCTGGCGCGCCGACATCGGCGCCGTGCTGCACACCCACTCGGTCAATGCCACGGTGCTGTCGCGGGTGACCGCCGGGGCGTTCATCGAGTTTGAAGACTACGAGCTGCAAAAGGCTTTCAGCGGTATCTCGACCCACGAATCGCGGGTGCGGGTGCCGATTTTCGATAACGACCAGGACATCGTGCGCCTCGCCGCCCAGGTCCAGCCGTGGCTTGACGCCCACCCCGAGTGCGTCGGCTACTTGATCCGCGGCCACGGCCTCTACACCTGGGGCCCGCAGATGAGCGACGCGCTGCGCCAGATCGAGGCGTTCGAGTTCCTCTTTGAATGCGAACTCAAGACCCGTTCCGTACTTGCCCGCTAACGCTGACTTCGCCTGAAGTCGCCCACAGCCTGATGAAACCCAGCGCCTGAGCGGTGTGTAAAAACCGCAGGGCCCTGCCAGACCGAGGAGTTGCCGCCATGAGCAGCCTGTCCGTTTACCACGTTTCCAGCCCCGAACTGCCGAACAAGGTTCTCACCCATTTCGAGGACATTGCCGCCACGTTGGCCGATAAAGGCGTGCGTTTCGACCGTTGGCAAGCCAATCGCAAAATCGAACCGGGCGCCAGCCAGGAAGAGGTTATCGCGGCCTACCAGGAGCAGATCGAGCGCTTGATGAGTGAGGGCGGCTACGTCACCGTGGACGTCATCAGCCTCAACAGCGACCACCCGCAAAAAGCCGAATTTCGCGCCAAGTTCCTCGACGAACACCGCCATGGCGAAGACGAAGTGCGCTTTTTCGTCGCCGGCCGCGGGTTGTTCACCCTGCACATCGACGACTACGTGTACGCGGTGCTGTGCGAGAAAAACGACCTGATTTCGGTGCCCGCTGGCACGCCGCACTGGTTCGACATGGGCGAGCACCCGCATTTCGTCGCGATCCGCCTGTTCAACAACCCTGAGGGTTGGGTGGCCAAGTTCACCGGTGAAGACATCGCCAACCGTTTCCCGCGCCTGGAGGATTGAACCGATGCCGATCAAGGCCATTGTCACCGACATCGAAGGCACCACCAGCGCGGTAAGTTTTGTCTTCGACGTGCTCTTCCCCTATGCCGCCCGGCACCTGCCGGACTTCGTGCGGGCTAACGCCGAACGGGCGGACGTGGCCGCGCAACTGCTGGCGGTGTGCCAGGACAGCGGCGAACCCGGGGCGGATGTAGAGCGGGTGATCGCGATCCTGCTGGGTTGGATCGCTGAAGACCGCAAGGCCACACCGCTCAAGGCCTTGCAGGGCATGGTCTGGGAGCAGGGCTACCAGGCCGGCCAGTTGAAGGGCCATGTCTACCCGGATGCGGTCGAGGCGTTGCAGCGCTGGCATCGCGAGGGCTATCAGCTGTTCGTCTACTCCTCCGGCTCGATCCAGGCCCAGCGCTTGATTTTCGGCTGCTCCGAGGCGGGCGACCTGTCGGGCCTGTTCAGCGGCTACTTCGACACCACCACCGGGCCCAAGCGCGAGGCGCAGTCTTACCAGCGCATCGCCCAAGCCATTGGCCTAGAGGCGCCGGCGATTCTGTTTCTCTCGGACATCGTCCAGGAATTGGATGCGGCGCAGCAGGCTGGCATGGCCACTTGTGGCCTGGTGCGTGATGGCGGCGAATTGGCCGGCCATGTGAACGTGGCCAGTTTTGCCCAGATCGACCTTGCCACCTTCTGACTTTTCCGTTCGCACCCGGTGAATCGCCAATTTCCACGGTGGGATTTGGCGACATACCTCACCGTTCTTTCGGAGGTATCCGGGGTCGCTTCTTAGGATTGGGTAGGACACTGCCTGATACCGAGTAGGGGCCTACTGTTTAGCGGTTTACGCGCTTGTTTAATCCCTCGCCTGTGTAACTCTCAGATCGTCAGGTGCCTGTCAGCTGAAGGTTGGCATGGGCAATTTGGCGGTTCTGGACGAGAAGCGGGAGAGTGCGAATGAACAGTTCACTGCCAAGCGGCCTGGATGGGGCGGATGTTCGCCCCTTGGTAAAACCCAAGGCCAAGCGACCTCGCAAACGCCCGGTGGGCGAGCCACTGAGTGCGAAGGAACTGGAGATTCTGCGCTGGGCCAAAGAGGGGAAAACTGTGTGGGAAATCAGCGTGATCCGCGCCATATCCGAGGCCACGGTCAAGTTCCACCTGCGCAATATCTACATCAAGCTGAGCGTCAGTAACCGCGCCCAAGCCGTAGGCGAGGCGGTCAAGCGCGGCGTGCTGAGTTGAAGGGGTGGAGCCCGCAGGCTCCACGACGCCGCGCCCGCCGAGTTTAAGCCGAGTGGTAGGTCGGCAGGGCAAAACGCTGCTGGCTTTGCAGCATGGAGATTTGCGGCAACTCGCTGGCCTGTTCGGCCAGGTCGCGGCGAATAGCACTGATAACCCAGGACAACTGGTCCCCGGCGTGCAACTGGGCGTAGGAAATCGAGCGTTTGAACTGCTTGCCTTCGCTGTTGCGCAGGGTCAGCAGGATGCCCCCATCCGGACGGGCCTGGGTGGTGACCTCGAAATTGGAAAACAGGGAAGTGAATTTTTCTTGGATCAAGCTCATGTCTATCCGCTCCGTGAGTGCTAAGGGCAATCGTGGAGGGGTAGTTGCAGCGATTGTGCCAGTATCTGATTTATATAAAATCGTTATAAATCAATAGGTTATAAATTTTATAATTTGGCGACTTCGTGCATTTTGCATGAATGGCCATCGTGCATCCTGCATTTTGCGAGACCGGGCCGTGGTAGGCGTGCTCCTGTGACCCTGCTGGCCGCCGGAAAATTCCATCTCTGGTTTCAGCGTTGCTGCGGCTTTGCAAGAGGGGTGAAAAGGTGAAGAGATACAAAACTTTTCAAATCCTCCATGTACAGCCCGAGAAGGCCTGACGTATTTTCCAGGCTGTCACAAGCACTTGTTAACCGTTTTGTTAGTCGGGCAGCCTCAACGGTTGCCTGATTCCATGCAGGACGCATGGCGCGCCACATCACGACAGGGACTGTTCTGCGTCGCAGCTGGATTGCTCTGTGTTCGCCCGATAATAAGAAAATAGGAATTCACCTATGACTCACGATTTCTGCGTTATCGCCCAAGGCACCCCGCAACTCCAGGCTGTTCCCGCGCTGTTTTCTGCTCCCCAGGCCGGGGCGAACGAACTCTGGCTGATTCCCTGGCCGACCTGAACCTCTTCGCGTCACCGAACCTTCAATCGTTAATTCATTGTTATCGGCTTGCCCTGGCTGAGTCGCCGGTGCGTCGCCGTTTTGTGTTGAGCAGGAGCCACCATGAGCAGCAACTCTAGCGACATGATTACCTGGGGCATGATGATCCGTAAGTTGCCCGCCATCGCCAAAGCCATTCCGCGGGTACTCAAGGGCCTCAAGACCGCCAATATCAAGGACGCGCAGCAGCCCTGCGGCCTGGGTTGGACGTTCGAACAGGCCACCTTGCGCAACCCTCAGGGGCCGGCGCTGATGTACGCCAACGTCGCGTTCAGTTACGAGCAGGTCAACCAGTGGGCCAACCGCATCGCCCATCACCTGATCGCCCAGGGCATTGGCAAGGGGGATGTGGTCGGGATCTTTATCGAAAACCGCCCGGAATTGCTGGTCACGGTACTGGCGGTGGCCAAGGTGGGTGGCATCTGCGCGATGCTCAATACCTCCCAGACCCAACACGTGCTGGTGCACAGCCTGAACTTGGTCAAACCCGTGGCGATTATCGTCGGCGGCGAGTTGACCGAGGCCTACTCGGCGGTCCGCAGCCAGGTGGCCATCCCTGACGCCCGCACCTGGTGGGTGGCCGACCAGGACACCTCGCGCCACCACGGCCAGGCGCCGCAGCATTACCTCAACCTGATGGCCGACAGCGCCGACGCCGCGCAGGACAACCCGGCCACCAGCCAGAAGGTGTACCTGGACGACCCTTGCTTTTATATCTACACCTCCGGCACCACCGGGCTGCCCAAGGCCGGGGTGTTCAAGCACGGACGCTGGATGAAGACCTCGTCTATCTTCGGCGTGATCGCCCTGGACATGACGCCCCAGGACATCCTCTATTGCACCTTGCCGCTGTACCACGCCACCGGCCTGTGCGTGTGCTGGGGCTCGGCCATCAGCGGCGCGTCGGGCTTCGCCATCCGGCGCAAGTTCAGCGCCAGCCAGTTCTGGAGCGATGCGCGCAAGTTCAACGCCACCACCATCGGCTACGTCGGCGAGCTGTGCCGCTACCTGATGGACCCGCCGCCCAGCGCCGAAGACCGCGATAACCCAGTGGTGAAAATGATCGGCAACGGCCTGCGCCCGGGCGTGTGGGGGCCGTTCAAGGAGCGCTTCGGCGTCAACCACATTTGCGAGTTGTATGCCGCCAGCGACGGCAACATCGGCTTCACCAATATCCTCAATTTTGACAACACCATCGGTTTCTCCCTGATGGCCTGGGAGCTGGTGGCCTATGACCATGACAGCGGTGCGCCGGTGCGCGGCGAATCCGGGTTCATGCAGAAAGTGCCCAAGGGCAGCGAAGGCCTGTTGCTGGCGCGGATCGACGACAAGGCCCCGCTGGACGGTTACACCGAGCCGGAAAAAACCGCCAAAGTCATCCTCCACGACGTCTTCGCCAAGGGCGACCGCTACTTCAACACCGGCGACCTGCTGCGCAATATCGGCTTTGGCCACGGCCAGTTCGTCGATCGCCTGGGGGACACCTTCCGCTGGAAAGGCGAGAACGTCTCCACCACCGAGGTGGAGAACATCTTCCTCATGCACCCGCACATCGCCGAGGCGGTGGTGTACGGGGTGGAAATCAACAACACCAACGGCCGCGCGGGCATGGCGGCCATTACCCCGGCCGAATCCCTGGCCACCCTGGATTTCGGCGAGCTGCTGCGCTGGGCCAAGGAACAGATGCCGGCCTACGCCGTGCCGCTGTTTTTGCGGGTGAAGGTGAAAATGGAAACCACCGGCACCTTCAAATACCAGAAAGTGCGCCTACGCGACGAAGCCTTCGACCCGCGCAAGGCCGGCGATGACCCGATCTACGCCTGGCTGCCCGGCTCGGACACCTACGTGCAGGTGACCGAGGACGTATTAGCCGATATCCATGGCGGCAAGTTCCGTTATTGATTGGCGCTATGGTGGTGGATGAGAAAAAAACCGTGACAGCGCGCCGGCCGCTTGAGGACACTAGCGGCCTTTGCGATTGCCGAAAACGGAGCCAGCCATGTCAGACAACAGCCGCCAGATGACCCAGGAAGAAGCCGAAGAATTCGCCGAGCAGGTGTTCAACGTCGCCCGCAGTGGCGACGCGGCCATGCTCGCCGCCCTGGTGACCAAGGGCCTGCCCGTCAACCTGCGCAACCACAAGGGCGACACCCTGTTGATGCTGGCCAGCTACCACGGCCACGTCGATGCGGTGAAGGTGCTGCTCGAACACAAGGCCGACCCGGAACTGCGCAACGACAACGGCCAAAGCCCGATTGCCGGCGCGGCGTTCAAGGGCGACCTGGCGGTGGTCAAGGCCCTGGTGAGCGGCGGGGCGCAAGTCGAGGGTGCGTCTTTCGACGGGCGTACAGCCTTGATGATGGCGGCGATGTTCAATCGCGGCGAAATCGTCGACTACCTCATCAGCCAAGGCGCCGACCCCCGCGCCAAGGACGCCAACGGCGTCACTGCCCTGGACGCGGCCCGCACCATGGGCGCGGTCGATACGGCAGCGCAGCTTGAGAAACTGTTGAACGCTTAAGGCCTCTGTGGGCGCCGGCTTTTTGTGGGGTCGGGCTTGCTGTGGGAGCGGGTTGCCCGCGATGAGGCGGTATCTAGAGCCTCTTCACTGCCTGGCGCGCTCCCACACACACTTCGCACAAGCCACTCTCCCAGTAGGGCCCTCACACAAGCCTGCCCCCACACGGCCACACCCCAATCGGGTATCCTTCGCGCCCTCGAATTTCCCCAGCCACAGGATTGCCCCCATGAAAGCCGCACTCGTCGAACTTATCAGCAAAATCAGCTCCGGCTGCATGGCCGACGATGAGATCCAGCGTGTGGCGGACGAAGCCGCCCAGGCTTACGCCGACGCCGGTGGCTTTCTGGCGGCCAACCCGGACATCAACTACGACGACACCTTCCCGATCCCCCTGGGCGAGTGGGTGGTGGTCGGCAGCCTGCCGCAAACCGTGCTGTTCCAGGCTGATACCTACATGGACCTGTTCGCCCAGATCGTCGCCTCGTTCGGCCCCGGCGTGGCGTTCAACCTCAAGCCCAAGCAATTGGCGAAAACCGAAGCGCTCACCGCCCTGAACCGCATGCAGATCCAACTCGCGGCCATGAACCCGGAAAACGGCGGCTATGTGCTGATGAACTTCAGCCAACTGCTCGATGACGAGCTGCAAATGGTGCTGGTCTACGGCAACGATGTGCAGCGGGTGCTGGCGTTGTGCGCACAAGTGGGCATCAGCGCGGCCCCTGCGCTGGAAGCCTTGAAAGTCGCGATTCACGTCTGAGGCGAATAAAAGGGAACCCTGGCCGGGCGCGTCTATCCTAAGTGGGCATGCCACTTCTTGGGAGCGACACCATGGGTTCCACGTTTAACGGTCTGATTGGTCTGATAATTCTTGCCCTGGACATCTGGGCAATCATCAACGTGCTTAAAAGCGGCGCCGAAACCGGGATGAAAATCCTCTGGGTGCTGCTGATCGTCCTGCTGCCGGTGCTGGGCCTGATTATCTGGGCCATTGCCGGGCCGCGTGGCAACGTGCGGATCTGAGCCTCACAACAACCACGCACCCTCAAGCTGCAACAACGCCTGTTTGCGCTCAAGGCCGCCGGCATAGCCGGTGAGGGTGCCGTTGCTGCCGATCACGCGGTGGCAGGGAATGAGGATCGAGATCGGGTTGGCCCCATTGGCGGTGCCGACGGCGCGGATGGCCTTGGGGTTGTCGATGTGTTGAGCCAACTGGGCATAGCTGCAGGTACGCCCGAACGGAATGCGCTGCAACGCCTGCCACACCTGCTGCTGGAACGGCGTGCCCCGGGGCGCCAGGGCCAGGTCGAACACCTCGCGCCGGCCTGCAAAATACTCATCCAATTGCCGGCATACGGCATCCAACTCGCTGGTGGCTTCGCGCCATTGCGGTTGCGGTGTCCAGTGCTTGTGGCCGTCCATATAGAGCATGCGCAGGCCTTGCTCATCGCCCGCGATGAACAACGGCCCGGTGGGGCTGGGGTGATAGCGATAAAACATCTGCTGGCCTCCTGACCAAAAACCGCCACCAAGATAGAGCCAGAAGGTTCGACCTGTCATGTGCAGCAACGTAGAATGCGCGCCTTTCCTTGGTCAGGCGCAACGGCGGCTGGCCATCATGGGCGGGTGACCGTCCGTTGCCACCAGTATTTATCGGGGGTCTTACCCATGAGCACCAACCACACCAGCGATTACCTGGAAACCCTCTACGAAGGCTACGGCCAGCGTTTTCGCATGGAAAAACTGCTGCACGAAGTGCGCACCGAACACCAGCACCTGGTGATTTTCGAGAACCCGCGCATGGGCCGTGTGATGGCACTGGACGGTGTGATCCAAACCACCGAGGCCGATGAGTTCATCTACCACGAGATGCTCACCCACGTGCCGATCCTCGCCCACGGCACCGCCAAGCGCGTGCTCATCATCGGCGGCGGCGACGGCGGCATGCTGCGCGAAGTGGCCAAGCACGGCAGCATCGAGCACATCACCATGGTCGAGATCGACGCCACGGTAGTGGAAATGTGCAAGGAATTTTTGCCCAACCACTCCAAAGGAGCCTTTGAAGACCCGCGCCTGAACCTGGTGATCGACGACGGCATGCGTTTCGTCGCCACCACCACGGAAAAATTCGACGTGATTATCTCTGACTCCACCGACCCCATCGGCCCGGGCGAAGTGCTGTTCTCGGAGAACTTCTACGAAGCCTGCCGCCGCTGCCTCAATGAGGGCGGCATCCTGGTGACCCAGAACGGCACGCCGTTCATGCAACTGGGCGAAGTGCAGACCACCGCTGGGCGCCTGCGCAGCTTGTTTCCGGACTGGCACTTCTACCAGGCTGCGGTGCCGACCTACATTGGCGGGGCCATGACCTTTGCCTGGGGTTCGACCAACACGGCGTACCGCCAGTTGTCCCGCGAGACCCTGTGCCAGCGTTTCGCCGGCAGTGGCATCGTGACCCGCTACTACAACCCCGAGATCCACATCGGCGCCTTCGCCATGCCGCAATACGTGCTGCAGGCGATCAACAAACCGAGCAACGACTGAGCTGAGGTGTAGCCAGCGGGCTTGCAGCGGCCGTCATCGGCGTCAATCCGGCAGGCGTAAGGGGCTGCTGGGCAGCCCAGCGCGGGCGAGCCCGCTTGCTACAACGGTAGGATCAAGGGCCTCACGGCCCTTTTTTTGTATCGAAACATGCGTTAAACGAAATTTTCACAAGCGCTCCAAGACAATCCCCAGCGCTTTTGCTAATGCCAACTACCCTTGACGCTCCGTTCCAGCCCCCTGGAACGCCTTGGCGGGCCTGACGAACACTAATCAATAGCGTTGCCAAAGGCGATCGTGCACTCTGCGCGCACTGCGCATACCCCGTCGCCACTGCGTTTTCGCAGGGATGAAAAGAGGCCAGGGTGCAGCTGTTCTTTGAAACTTCAACTTCCAATGAGTCTTGACACGACATGGCAAACCCGGACGCCCTGAATCAGCAGCGTGCTTCAAGCCGCTTACTGCAACCCACCGTCAAATCCCACCTGGCCTACACCCTGTTGTGTGCCCTGGTCATGATGGTGATGCTTTCCCTGCTGCGCCTGGCGCTGCTGGTTTATAACCGGGACATGATCCTCGACACCCCGGCGGCGACCTTCCTCGAAGCCTTCGCCAATGGCCTGCGTTTCGACCTGCGCCTGGTGGTGTACCTGAGCATTCCGCTGTTGCTGGCGCTGTTCAGCGTGCGCGCCATGGCGGCGCGGGGGTTCTTCCGTTTCTGGCTGACCCTGGCTTCCAGCATTGCGCTGTTGCTGGGCCTGATCGAGATGGACTTCTACCGCGAGTTCCACCAGCGCCTCAACGGCCTGGTGTTCCAGTACATCAGCGAAGACCCGGCCACGGTGTCGAGCATGCTGTGGAACGGTTTCCCGGTGGCCCGCTACCTGGTTGCCTGGGCCATCGGCACCTGGCTGCTGAGCCTGGCGTTCAAGGGCGCCGACCGTGCGACCCGGCCCCGTGGCCCGTTCAGCGGTGGCACCATCGTCAGCCGCCAGGTTGCACCTTGGTACACCCGCACGGCGGTGTTCATGGTCTGCCTGGTGATCTGCGTGATCGCCGCACGCGGCACCCTGCGCCAGGGCCCGCCGATGCGTTGGGGTGACGTCTACACCACCGACTCGATCTTCGCCAACCAATTGGGCCTCAACGCTTCGCTGTCGTTGATCGGCGCGGCCAAGAGCCGTTTCTCCGAGCACCGCGACAACGTCTGGAAGGCCACCCTGCCCGACAGCGAAGCCCAGCAAGTGGTGCGCGACCTGCTGCTGTTGCCGCAGGAAAAACTGGTGGATGCCGATATCGCCGCCGTGCGCCGCGACTACCTGCCGCCGGCCGAGAAGACCCTGCCGATCAAGAACGTGGTGGTCATCCTCATGGAAAGCTTCGCCGGGCACTCGGTGGGCGCTTTGGGGGCTTCGGGCAATGTCACGCCTTACTTCGACAAACTGGCCAAGGAAGGTCTGCTGTTCGACCGCTTCTTCTCCAATGGCACCCATACCCACCAGGGCATGTTCGCCACCATGGGCTGCTTCCCCAACCTGCCGGCGTTCGAGTACCTGATGCAGACCCCCGAAGGCAGCCACAAGCTGTCGGGCCTGCCGCAACTGCTCAGTGCGCGTAATTTCGATGACGTGTACGTCTACAACGGCGATTTCGCCTGGGACAACCAGTCCGGGTTCTTCAGCAACCAGGGCATGACCACCTTCATCGGCCGTAACGACTACGTGAACCCGGTGTTCTCCGACAGCACCTGGGGCGTGTCCGACCAGGACATGTTCAACCGTGGCCTGGAGGAACTCAAAGCCCGCGAAGGCAAGGCGCCGTACTACGCGCTGCTGCAAACCCTGTCCAACCACACGCCGTATGCCTTGCCCACGCCGTTGCCGGTGGAACCGGTGACCAACCGCGGCCGCCTCAACGACCACCTGACCGCCATGCGCTATTCCGACTGGGCGCTGGGGCAATTCTTCGAGAAAGCGCGCAAGGAGCCCTACTTCAAGGAAACCCTGTTCATCGTCGTCGGCGACCACGGCTTTGGCGACGAGCGCCAGATCACCGAAATGGACCTGGGCCGCTTCAACGTGCCGCTGCTGCTGATCGGCCCGGGGGTGCAGGAAAAATTCGGCCAGGTCGCCCACACCGTTGGCACCCAGATCGACATCGTGCCCACCATCATGGGCCGTTTAGGTGGCGAAGTGCGCCACCAGTGCTGGGGCCGCGACCTGCTGAACCTGCCCCAGGGCGACACCGGGTTCGGCATGATTAAGCCCTCGGGCAGCGAGCAAGTGGTGGCGTTCGTCACCACCGACCGCATCCTGGTCCTGCCCAAAGACATGCCACCCAAGGTCTACAGCTACCAGTTGGGCAGCAACCCCACGTCGGCGGTGATCCCCGATGTGCAAGACACCGAACAACAACGTCGCAAACTGGAAGCCTTTATCCAGACTGCGACCAAGAGCCTGCTGGATAACACTGCGGGTGTGGTTAACGGCAAACCGGATTGATGGTTTGACGGCATAAAAAAAGAGGCCCTGAGGGCCTCTTTTTTTATGCGCTGCTAAAGGTTTGCGGCAGTTATATCTTGCCCAGCAACAACAGGATCAACAGCACCACCAGGACAACGCCGATGATGCCCGAGGGGCCATAACCCCAGCTTCTGGAGTGCGGGAAGACAGGCAGGCCGCCCACCAGCAGGAGGATCAGGATGACGATAAGAATGGTGCCCATGTCGATTTCCTTATTAGTGTTTTCTGGAATGACCGTAGCTTTTCAGTTCGCCGCTCAATGGTTAAGGCGTTGAGCGCTTAAAGACTCCGACTGGTCGCCGACACGGAAGATTCCAAGTTTTTTTAGTGTTTTTTCCGTCCCCGCTTATTTCCTTTACGCGTGTCTCCCGTAGGGCGTCGTGCCCAGGGTTTGCCTGGGGCATTCAGCACCCTGATGGTGCGTGGGCGGGCCGATTTCCTTCGCTACACTGCGGCCCAACTTCCCCAGAACAACAAGGCAACTTTTATGCAAAATCGCATGATGATTACCGGCGCCGGTTCCGGCCTGGGTCGCGAAATAGCGCTGCGCTGGGCCCGTGAGGGCTGGCAGTTGGCCTTGTCGGACGTCAGCGAACCGGGCTTGCAGGAAACCCTCAGGCTCGTGCGCCAGGCCGGTGGCGACGGGTTTGTCCAGCGCTGCGACGTGCGTGACTACAGCCAACTGACGGCGTTCGCCCAGGCCTGTGAAGAAAAACTCGGTGGCATCGATGTGATCGTCAACAACGCCGGCGTGGCCTCGGGTGGCTTTTTTGCCGAGCTGTCCCTGGAGGACTGGGACTGGCAAATCGCGATCAACCTCATGGGTGTGGTCAAGGGCTGCAAGGCGTTCCTGCCTCTGCTGGAAAAAAGCCGCGGCAAGATCATCAACATCGCCTCCATGGCCGCGCTGATGCAGGGCCCGGCCATGAGCAACTACAACGTGGCCAAGGCCGGGGTGGTGGCGTTGTCCGAGAGCCTGCTGATCGAGTTGGCGCAGCAGGAAGTGGCGGTGCATGTGGTGTGCCCCTCGTTCTTCCAGACCAACCTGCTGGACTCTTTCCGTGGCCCGACCCCGGCGATGAAGGCCCAGGTGGGCAAGTTGCTGGAAAGTTCTCCCATCAGCGCCAGCGACATTGCCGACTACATCTACGAGAAAGTCGCGGCCGGCGAGTTCATGATTCTGCCCCACGAGCAGGGGCGCATGGCCTGGGCGTTGAAGCAGAAGAACCCGCAGTTGCTCTACGACGAAATGACCCAGATGGCCGACAAGATGCGTGCCAAGGCCCGTCAAGCGGCCAACTGAACTTGCCCGCCCGCCGCTGCCTCGTTAGGGTTGCCACCTTCGGCACCCCTAACGAGGCGGATTCATGCTCAATTACCTGTGGTTTTTTCTCGCGGCGCTGTTTGAAATCGCCGGGTGCTATGCCTTCTGGATGTGGTTGCGCCAGGGCAAAAGCGCCTGGTGGATCATCCCCGCGCTGCTGAGCCTGACCCTGTTCGCCCTGCTGCTGACCAAGGTCGAAGCCACCTACGCCGGCCGTGCCTACGCGGCTTACGGCGGTATCTACATCATTGCGTCCATTGGCTGGCTGGGGCTGGTGGAGCGCATCCGCCCCTTGAGTTCGGATTGGCTGGGTGTGGCCCTGTGCGTGGTGGGTGCCGGCATCATCCTGTTTGGCCCGCGTTTTTCCAGTGTCTGAAACCTTACCTGCGCACGCGGTGCAAGCGTATTGAGTGCATAGGAATAGCCCTTGAAGGCTGTAGGTGTGTTCAAACCGCTGCGAAAAGCAGCGTTTGAAAGAAATTTCCGTAGGGGTTGGTTCGTCGTGGCGTAGGGGATGACTGTTTTGATGCTGGCGCATTGAAGGCAGTGGATCCAGCGGGCATCTTCAAGGCCCGGTTACCCTAAAGGACTAGTGCCATGCTTGTATTGAGCCGCGTTGTCGGCGAGCTGATTTCCATCGGCGACAACATCACCGTACGCATACTTTCCGTCAACGGCAGCAATGTTCGCTTTGGCGTCGAGGCGCCGAAAAACGTTGAGGTCCATCGGGCCGAGGTGTATGAACGCATCATCGCCCGCCAGGGCGCCAAGAGGACCCAGGGCCAGGGTTAGTCGAACAGGGCCTTGGGCACGTCATGCTTGAGCATCAGTTGACACTGCTGGCTTTCGGGGTCGAACACAATCAACGCCTGCCCCTTGGTCAACGCCTGGCGAACGCGCAGCACGCGGGTTTCCAGCGGCGTGTCGTCACCGTTGTCGGTGCCGTCACGGGTGACGAAGTCTTCGATCAAGCGGGTCAGGGTGTCTACTTCGAGTTGGTCGTGGGGGATCAGCATGGGCGCCTCGGCGGTGCATCCGCGAAAAGTGGTAGATATTAACAGCATTCATCCGGCGCTCCGGCCCTAGCCTCGCTCATGCAGATTGACTGCAATGACGAACTAGGAAACCCCTCAGATGAATGCATGGATTGCACGTTTCACCCCCCGCCACCCGGGCCTCGTCGGCTTGTTGTTGAGTTTTTGCCTGGCGCTGCCACAGGCCCGCGCGGCCACGATTATCACCCTGGACCGTGGGCTGTTCAGCCTGCGTTATGACTGTGATAACCGCACGGCCCTGCGCTTCGCTTACCGGTTGACGGTAGACAAAGGCAACGCGCCGCGCCCCCGTGGCTTTGAACTCGACCCGAGCTTGCCGGGCCATTGCCAGCAGCAGTTGAGCGCCGCGTCCTACGACCGCGTGGCCAAAGGCTGGGACCGCGGCCACCTGGTGACTTCCAATCATTTGGATCACAACCCGCGCAGCATTGCCCTGACGCACCGCATGACCAACATCGTGCCGCAGTGGCGCTCATTCAATCAGGGGGTGTGGCGCCAGACTGAGGAAATCGCCGAGTGCTATCGCGACCTGGCGCCGGTGCAGGTTTACGGCGGGGTGCTTTACAACGACCCGCGCAACGACCACTTCCTGGCCTCCCACGGTATCCGCACCCCGGATTACTTCTGGAAGACCCTGGTCACTAAGGACGCCGCCGGGCGCACCCAGACCCTCAGTTGGCTATTTCCCAACGTGCCGGGCCTGGGGCCGCTGGACAGCTACATCGTCAGCATCCGCGCCCTGGAAAAACGCATAGGCAAACAAGCGGTGGGCATCACCTTGCCCTACGCGCTGAAAACCCGGGTGGCGACGCGCAGTTGGCCGCTCCCGAAAAACTGCCAACCCGGCTAAGCCCCGTCAGCCGTCGCGTTTGGGGCCTACCACGCTGTCCACCGAGGGCACGCGGGTGTCGCTTTCCATTTGCGCGTCGTGCTCCAGTTGATGGCTGAAGCGGTCCAGGGAACCCTGGGCCGGTTGGGCGTCGCTGGCGAACACCGGCGGGCTGAGGATGTAGGCGCCCAACAGGCGGCTGAGGGCCGCGAGGCTGTCGATGTGGGTGCGCTCGTAGCCGTGGGTGGCATCGCAGCCGAAGGCCAGCAGGGCGGTGCGGATATCGTGGCCGGCGGTGACCGCCGAATGGGCGTCGCTGAAGTAGTAGCGGAACAAGTCGCGGCGCACCGGCAACTCGTTGTCGCCGGCCAGGCGCAGCAAATGGCGCGACAGGTGATAGTCGTACGGCCCGCCCGAATCCTGCATGGCCACGCTCACCGCGTGCTCGCTGGAGTGCTGGCCGGGGGCGACCGGGGCGATGTCGATGCCGACGAATTCGCTGACGTCCCAGGGCAGGGCCGAGGCCGCGCCGCTGCCGGTTTCTTCGGTGATGGTGAACAGCGGGTGGCAGTCGATCATCAGGCTCTGGCCGCTGTCGACAATGGCCTTGAGTGCCGCCAGCAGCGCCGCCACACCGGCCTTGTCGTCCAGATGGCGGGCGCTGATGTGGCCGCTGTCGGTGAATTCGGGCAAGGGGTCGAAGGCGACGAAATCGCCAATGCCGATGCCCAGGGAATCGCAATCGGCGCGGGTGGCGCAGTAGGCGTCCAGGCGCAGCTCCACGTGGTCCCAGCTGATGGGCATTTCATCCACCGCCGTGTTGAACGCATGCCCCGAGGCCATCAGCGGTAACACGCTGCCGCGGATCACGCCGTTGTCGGTGAACAGGCTGACACGGCTGCCTTCGGCAAACCGGCTCGACCAGCACCCCACCGGCGCCAGGCTCAGGCGCCCGTTGTCCTTGATCGCCCGCACGCTGGCGCCGATGGTGTCCAGGTGCGCGCACACCGCTCGGTCGGGGCTGTTTTGCCGGCCCTTGAGCGTGGCGCGAAGGGTGCCCCGGCGAGTCAACTCGAACGGGATGCCCAGCTCTTCCAGGCGCTCAGCGACGTAACGCACGATGGTGTCGGTAAAACCGGTGGGGCTGGGAATGGCGAGCATTTCCAGCAGGACTTTCTGCAAGTAGGCGAGGTCGGGTTCCGGGATGGTACGGCTCATGGAAACTCCTGGGTGGGGAAGGGGGATCTGTGCGGGGCCATCTGTAGGAGCCGTTCAGTGTGGAAGCGGGCTTGCCCGCGATGGCTGCATAGAAATGCAGTCGAGATGTCGACTGAACTGCTTTCATCGCGGGCAAGCCCGCTCCCACAAAAAAACCGACAAGCGCAATTTCTGCGCAGGCCCGCTCTTAAAGCCTCAGCGGCTATGGGGAAACAACAAATCCACAAAGCGCTCGGCGGTGGGTTGGGGTTCGTGGTTGGCCAGGCCGGCGCGTTCGTTGGCCTCGATAAACACGTACTCGGGGCGGTTGGCGGCGGGCACCATCAGGTCCAGGCCCACCATCGGGATGTCCAGGGCGCGCGCGGCGCGCAGGGCGGCATCGATCAGGGTGGGGTGCAGCATTGCGGTCACGTCTTCCAGGGTGCCGCCGGTGTGCAGGTTGGCGGTGCGGCGCACGGCCAGGCGTTGGCCGGGGGGCAGGATGCTGTCGTAGTCGTAGCCGGCCGCGTGCAGGGTGCGCTGGGTTTCGGCGTCCAGGGGGATTTTGCTTTCGCCGTCGGTGGCGGCCTGGCGCCGTCGGCTCTGGGCTTCGATCAACGCGCCGATGCTGTGCTGGCCGTCGCCGACGATGTGCGCCGGGTGGCGGATGGCGGCGGCCACCACCTCAAAACCGATCACCAGGATGCGCAGGTCCAGGCCCTCGTGGAAGCTTTCCAGCAACACGCGGCTGTCGAACTGGCGCGCGCTGTCGATGGCCTGCTGCACCTCTTCGATGGTGCACAGGTCCACCGCCACGCCCTGGCCCTGTTCGCCGTCCAAAGGCTTGACCACTACCCGCGTGTGCTCGTCGAGAAACGCCAGGTTGTCGTCGGCATTGCCCACTCGTTGCTGGGCCGGCACGTTCAGGCCCGCAGCCTTGAGCACCTTGTGGGTCAGGCTTTTGTCCTGGCACAGGCTCATGCTGATGGCGCTGGTCAGGTCGCTGAGGGATTCGCGGCAGCGCACCCGGCGCCCGCCGTGGGTGAGGGTGAACAGGCCACTGTCGGCGTCTTCGACTTGCACGTCGATGCCGCGGCGGTGGGCTTCTTCGACAATGATCCGTGCATAGGGGTTGAGCTCGGCGCTTGGCCCCGGCCCGAGGAATAGTGGCTGGTTGATGCCGTTCTTGTGCTTGATGGCGAAGGTGGTGAGGGTGCGAAAGCCCAATTTGGCGTAGAGCTGCTTGGCCTGGCGGTTGTCGTGCAGCACCGAGAGGTCGAGGTAACTCAGGCCCCGGCTCATGAAGTGCTCGATCAAATGCCGTACCAGCACCTCGCCCACCCCGGGCCGCGTGCAGTGCGGGTCCACCGCCAGGCACCAGAGGCTCGAACCGTTCTCCGGGTCATGGAACGCCTTGTGGTGGTTCAGGCCCATGACGCTGCCGATCACCGCGCCGCTGTCTTCGTCCTCGGCCAGCCAGTACACCGGGCCGCCCTCGTGGCGCGGGGTCAGGCGTTGCGGGTCGACGGGCAGCATGCCGCGCGCCTGGTACAGCGTGTTGATGGCCTGCCAGTCCGCCTCGCTTTGCGCGCGGCGAATGCGAAAACCGCGAAACACTCGGGTGGCCTGGCGGTAGTCGGTGAACCACAGGCGCAGGGTGTCGGAAGGGTCGAGGAACAACTGCGCCGGTTCCAGCCCCAGCACCTGTTGGGGTGCGGCCACGTAGAGGGCGATGTCCCGTTCGCCGGGCGCTTCGTGAAGCAACTCGCAGGCCAGGCTGGCGGGGTCGGGGAAGGTGTGGCCGATGAGCAAGCGGCCCCAGCCGCAATGCACGGCGATGGGGTCGGGGCCGGGTTCGCTGCCGTCTTCGGCAAAACGCGCCTGTAAGCGCTCATAGGACGGCGTCTGGCCGCGCAACAGGCGTTGGCTGTAGGCGGAGGCATGGGGTTTCATCAATCAGATTCCTTGTTCGCTGAGCCATAGGTTCAGCGCGGCCAGTTGCCACAACTTGGAGCCGCGCAGCGGCGTCAACTGGCCCTGCGGGTCGCTGAGCAAACGGTCGAGCATGGCCGGGTTGAACAGGCCACGATCCTGGCTGGGGTCGAGCAGCAACTCGCGCACCCAGCCCAGGGTGTCGCCTTGCAAATGCTTGAGGCCAGGCACCGGGAAGTAGCCTTTCTTGCGGTCGATCACCGCGCTGGGGATAACCCGCCGCGCCGCTTCCTTGAGCACCTGCTTGCCGCCGTCGGGCAGCTTGAACCGGCCGGGCACCCGTGCCGACAGCTCCACCAGGCGATAGTCGAGGAACGGCGTGCGCGCCTCCAGGCCCCAGGCCATGGTCATGTTGTCGACCCGTTTGACCGGGTCGTCCACCAGCATCACCGTGCTGTCCAGGCGCAGGGCCTTGTCCACGGCGGCCTCGGCGCCGGGCTGGGCGAAGTGCTCGCGCACAAAATCCCCGGCCGCGTCGTTGGCGGTCAGCCACTGCGGCTGCACGGTGGCCGCGTAGTCGTCGTAGCTGCGGTCGAAGAACGCCTCGCGATAGGCCGCGTACGGGTCGCTGGCGCCGTCCACCTGTGGGTACCAGTGATACCCGGCGAACAACTCGTCGGCGCCCTGGCCGCTTTGCACCACTTTGCAGTGCTTGGCCACCTCCCGCGACAGCAGGTAGAAGGCAATGCAGTCGTGGCTGACCATTGGCTCGCTCATGGCGCGGAATGCCGCCGGCAGTTGCTCGATGATTTCTTTTTCGGCGATGCGCAACTGGTGGTGTTCGGTGCCGTAGTGCTGGGCGATCAGGTCCGAGTACTGGAACTCATCGCCCCGCTCGCCGCCGGCATCGGCAAAACCGATGGAGAAAGTCGACAGTTGCTCCACGCCCACTTCACGCAGTAAGCCCACCAGCAGGCTGGAGTCCACGCCGCCGGAGAGCAGCACACCCACCTCCACCGCCGCCCGTTGGCGAATGGCCACGGCCTCGCGGGTGCTGTCCAGCACGCGGTCGGTCCAATCCTCCAGCGTCAGGTGCTGCTCATCGGCACGCGGGCCGTAGGCCAGGCTCCACCAGGTTTTTTGCTCGGTGCGGCCATCGGCGTCGATGCGCAGCCAGGTGGCGGGGGGCAGTTTTTCGATGCCCGCCAGCAGGGTGCGCGGTGCCGGCACCACGGCGTGGAAGTTGAGGTAGTGGTTGAGCGCCACCGGGTCCAGCAGCGGGTTGATGTCACCGCCCTTGAGCAGCGCCGGCAACGTGGAGGCAAAGCGCAGGCGCTGGCCAGTGCGCGACAGGTACAACGGCTTGACGCCGAGGCGGTCGCGGGCGATGAACAGACGCTGCGCGTCGCGTTCCCAAATGGCGAAGGCGAACATGCCGTTGAGCTTGGGCAGCAGGTCGGCGCCCCAGGCGTGGTAGCCCTTGAGCAGCACTTCGGTGTCGCCGCCGGAATAAAAGGCGTAGCCCAGGCCTTCCAGCTCGGTGCGCAGTTCGGGGAAGTTGTAGATCGCCCCGTTGAAGGCCAGGGACAGGCCCAGTTGCGCGTCCACCATCGGCTGGGCCGAGCCGTCCGAGAGGTCCATGATTTTCAGCCGCCGATGGCCCAGGGCAACCGGCCCCTGGCTATGAAAACCCCAGGCGTCGGGGCCGCGAGGGGCCAGGTGATGGGTGATTCTTTCCACCGCTGCCAGGTCGGCAGGGTGGTGATCGAAACGTAACTCGCCAGCTAATCCGCACATAAATTCCTTACCGGTTTTTCCGTTGGGGAGGGGCATTCGTGCCGGCGCCAAAACAGCGCGGGCAAGGAAACTGACCGGTGTCGAACCTGGGAGTTTTAGATCGATCCGTTATAAGCGGCCGCGGCGCAAGCGCGTGGGCCGGCGCATCGGGTAGTAAATAGTTGCGCCCTGGGCCGGTGCGCCGAGTGTTTTAGTAAGCCGCGCCGTGGGTTCTTCAGCAGGGGCGGGCAAGGTGTTCGTCAGGGTTCGCGGCTTAATCAGGAGCGAACACAGTGGCAAGGCAAGACCGCGCGGTTAACCCCCCATCGACCGTTTCGGGGGACGAACAATTGGCGGCATTGCTGGACATGACCGGCGATCTGGATAACGCCGGTCCTGCCCGAGAACCTGGCGCCGTGGTTGCTGCACGCCCACGGGCAAGACCTGCAGGAACTGCGAACCAACCTCCACAACCTGCACGATTTTCAGCGGCGCACCGAGGCCGCAATGCGAGGCCTGGTACCTGCGCTTGAGTATTGCCGTTCGTTGTTAAAGGCCACCTGGGTATCTGTAGCATTCCCTAGCGCCGCTGAGCGCGTGGGCCTCAGGCCTTGCCGCGCACCAGGGCGCGCAGGGCGAAGCGGTTGGGGTGGCAGGCCTGGGCCACGTCCTTGGGCACGGGCAGGGGGTCGTCATCCAGCCATGCCGCCAGCAACTGCGCGGCCAGCGGCGCGGTAATCAGCCCGCGCGAGCCGTGGCCGCTGTTGACGAACAACCCGTCAAGCCACGGGCAGGGCACATCCGGCACCTGGCGGGCGTCCTTGGCCAATGCGGCGTAGGCCTGGGCGAACGCGGGCAGGTCGGCCAATGGGCCGACGATGGGCAGGTAGTCGGGGCTGGTGCAGCGGAACGCGGCGCGGCCCTGGAGTTGGGCCGGGTCCAGTTGCCCGGCGTGCAGGCGCTGGAAGAGGTCGCTGGAAATGGCCTCCAGCAGTTGCAGGTTGCTGGCGTGGTCGGCGGCAGTGGTGGCGCTGTCCTGGCTCTTGAAATCGAAACTGGCGCCCAGGGTGTGTTCGCCGCCGCGCATCGGTGCCACGTAGCCTTCGGCGCAAACCACCGTGGCCAGGCTTTGGCTGGTAGCGGTGGCGGGCAACCGGGTGATCTGCCCGCGGATGCGCTTGAGGGGTAACCCGGCGCTTTGGCTGAAACCCTTGATCTCGGCGGCCCCGGCCAGCACCACCACGGGCGCCTCGGCCAGTACCTGCTCGCCCGCCAGGGCTTGCCACTGGCCGTCAACCTTGCGCAGCGCCAGGGCTTCATGGTGGGTCAGCAATTCGATCCCCGGTTGGCTGGCCAACCACTGGCACAGGGCCGGCGGATGTACCCAGCCGCCCTCGGGGAAAAACAGCCCGCCGTGGGCCAGTTCCACCCCGGCCAGGGCTTGCGCCTGGTCGCGGTCTAGCAAGTGCAGCAGGTCGGGGGCGAAGGCCTCGGCCAATTGGCCCTGGCGCTCGGCTTCCTTGGGGTCGAACGCCAGTTGCAGCACGCCGCAGGCGTCCCAGTCGTGGCCGCGTTGCAGTTGCTCCAGCAGGCGCCGGGTGTGGCCGAAACCGCTGACGATCAAGCGCGACAACGCGGTGCCGTGGGCCGACAGCTTGAGGTACAGCACCCCTTGCGGGTTGCCCGAGGCCTCCTGGGCCACGGCGCCGTGACGCTCCAGCAGGGTGACCTGCCAGCCCCGCGCCGCGAGGCTGGCGGCGCTGGCGCAACCGGCCAGGCCGGCACCGATCACCAGGGCCCGGCGCTCGCCGTGGGGCGGCGCAGGGCGGGCGAACCAGGGTTTGCTGGCGGCGGGCGGTGCCACGTCGGCGGGCCAGCCGAGGAACTCGCCGCGCAGGATCTCCCACTTGTGGCCGATGCCCGGGGTGCGCTTCATCTTGAACCCGGCGCCGTTGAGCAGGCGCCGTACCCAACCGGTGCTGGTGAAGGTGCTGAGGGTCGCGCCGGGGGCGGCCAGGCGCGCTAGTTCGGTGAACAGTTCGGCGGTCCACATGTCAGGGTTTTTCGCTGGGGCAAAACCGTCGAGGAACCACGCATCGACCTGGCCATCCAGTTGCGGCAATTGCTCCAGGGCGTCGCCGATCAACAGGGTCAGGCTGACCCGGCCATGGCCCAGGATCAGGCACTGGAAGCCGGCGTGGATCGCCACGTATTGCGCCAGCAACTGCTCGGCCAACGGCTGCAACTCGGGCCACAGGGCCAGAGCCCGGCTCAGGTCGGCGTGGCTTAAGGGGTATTTTTCGACACTGACAAAATGCAGCCGCGCCCCGGCCGGCGCCTGTTGCTCGAACAACTGCCAGGCACAGAGAAAGTTGAGCCCGGTGCCGAACCCGGTTTCGCCAATCACCAGCCGCCCGTGGGGCGCCAGCGCGGCGAAACGCTCGCCCAAGCGGTTTTGCTCGATGAACACGTAGCGGGTTTCGGCAAGGCCCGATTGGTCGGAGAAATACACGTCGTCAAACACCCGCGAGTGCGGGCGACCTTGGTCGTCCCAGTCGATCTGGGCGTGGGGCAGGGCAGTGGTCATGGTCGGCTCGGCTACGGCAAGGGCGCCATTCTAGCCGATCAGGGTGGTGGCGATTGATCCATGGCAAGGTGGGCGCTGATCCAAGGGCGGAAAATCCGCGGCCTGCTGTGCGTCCCGTCCGGGGATGGGGGTGGATTTTGTTCCACCGCCGCCCTATGCGATCCGCTAGTCTTGCTCAATCTTGGAAGGGAGCCGCTCATGTTTGAATCCGCCGAAATCGGTCACGCCATCGACAAAGACACCTACGACGCCGAAGTGCCGGCCCTGCGCGAAGCTTTGCTCGAAGCCCAGTTCGAGTTGCAGCAGCAGGGCCGCTTTCCGGTCATCGTGCTGATTAATGGCATCGAGGGGGCGGGCAAGGGCGAAACCGTCAAGCTGCTCAACGAGTGGATGGACCCGCGCCTGATCGAGGTGCGCACCTTCGACCAGCAGTCCGACGAAGAACTGGCCCGCCCGCCGGCCTGGCGCTACTGGCGCCTGCTGCCGGCCAAGGGGCGCATGGGGATTTTCTTCGGCAACTGGTACAGCCAGATGCTCCAGGGCCGGGTCCACGGGCGCTTCAAGGACCCTGGCCTGGACCAGGCCATCGGCGGTGCCGAACGCCTGGAGAAAATGCTCTGCGATGAAGGCGCGCTGATCTTCAAGTTCTGGTTCCACCTGTCCAAGAAGCAAATGAAAAACCGCCTCAAGGCCCTGCGCGACGACCCGCTGCACAGTTGGCGCATCAGCCCGCTGGACTGGCAGCAGTCCGAAACCTACGACCGCTTCGTGCGCTTTGGCGAGCGGGTGCTGCGCCGTACCAGCCGCGACTACGCGCCCTGGTACGTGATCGAAGGCGTGGACGCCCATTACCGCAGCCTCACCGTGGGCAAGATCCTGCTCGAAGGCCTGCACGCGGCGCTGAGCCGGCCCAAGGTCAACCCCGACCGGGTCAGCGCCGCGCCGCTGCCGCCGAGCATCGACCAACTGAGCCTGCTGGGCAGCCTGGACATGAGCCAGCGCTTGGACAAAGCCGACTACGAAGAACAACTGATTACCGAACAGGCGCGCCTGTCGGGGTTGATGCGCGACAAACGCATGCGCAAGCACGCCTTGGTGGCGGTGTTCGAGGGCAACGATGCGGCCGGTAAGGGCGGCGCGATCCGCCGCGTGGCTGCCGCCCTGGACCCGCGCCAGTACCGCATCGTGCCCATCGCCGCGCCCACCGAGGAAGAACGCGCGCAGCCGTACCTGTGGCGCTTTTGGCGGCACATTCCGGCGCGGGGCAAATTCACCGTGTTCGACCGTTCGTGGTACGGCCGGGTGCTGGTGGAACGGGTCGAAGGCTTTTGCGCCAAGGCCGACTGGATGCGTGCCTACGGCGAAATCAACGACTTCGAGGAACAACTGAGCGATGCCCGGGTGATTGTGGTCAAGTTCTGGCTGGCCATCGACAAGCAGACCCAGCTCGAACGCTTCCAGGAACGGGAGGAAATTCCCTTCAAGCGCTTCAAGATCACCGAAGACGACTGGCGCAACCGCGAAAAATGGGACGACTACCGCGCCGCCGTCGGTGACATGGTTGACCGCACCAGCACCGAAGTTTCGGCCTGGACCCTGGTGGAAGCCAACGACAAGCGCTGGGCGCGGGTCAAGGTGCTGCGCACGATCAACCAGGCGTTGGAAGCGGCCTTTGTCCGCTCGGACAAGCAGGACAAAAAGAAATAACCCTACGTGTAGCAAGCCCGCTTTTTACAAGGGGGCCGGCCTACCCAATGGTTTTGCATACGCCCGATGAATGATTGTCGCGGTCGGCGCGCCCGGGGATTTACTCTCGGGCCACTCTCAACCGACAACAACAATCCCGAGGTGTGGCATGCGTGAAGTAGTGATCGTCGACAGTGTGCGTACCGGCCTTGCCAAGTCCTTTCGCGGCAAGTTCAACCAGACCCGCCCCGATGACATGGCGGCCCATTGCGTCAATGCGCTGCTGAGCCGCCACGGCATCGACCCGGCCAGTGTCGAGGACTGCATCGTCGGCGCCGGCTCCAACGAAGGTGCCCAGGGCTACAACATCGGGCGCAACGTGGCGGTGCTGTCGCGCCTGGGCACCGGCACGGCAGGCATGACCCTCAACCGCTTCTGCTCCTCGGGCCTGCAGGCGATTGCCATCGCGGCCAACCAGATCGCCTCCGGGTGCAGCGACATCATCGTCGCCGGCGGGGTGGAATCCATCAGCCTGACCCTCAAAAGCGTCAACACCGACCACCTGATTAACCCGCAGCTCAAGGAGCAGGTGCCGGGCATCTACATGCCCATGGGCCAGACGGCCGAGATCGTCGCGCGGCGCTACAACGTCAGCCGCGAGGAACAGGACCTGTACGCCCTGCAAAGCCAGCAACGCACCGCCCAGGCCCAGGCCGACGGCTTGTTCGACGATGAAATCGTGCCCATGGCGGTCAAGTATGCGGTCGAAGACAAGGCCAGCGGCCAGGTGCAGATACTTGATGGCGTGGTCGAGCGCGACGACTGCAACCGCCCCGACACCACGTTGCAGAGCCTGGCCGGGCTCAAACCGGTGTTCGCCGAAGACGGCTCGGTGACGGCGGGCAACTCTTCACAGCTGTCCGATGGCGCTTCCATGACCCTGGTGATGAGCCTGGAAAAAGCCCTGCAACTGGGCCTTAAGCCCAAGGCGTTCTTCCGCGGTTTCACCGTGGCCGGTTGCGAACCGGACGAAATGGGCATCGGCCCGGTGTTCTCGGTGCCCAAATTGCTTAAGGCCAAAGGCCTGCAAGTGGCCGACATCGACCTGTGGGAACTCAACGAAGCCTTCGCCTCCCAGTGCCTCTACGCGCGCAATCGCCTGGAAATCGACAACGCCAAATACAACGTCAACGGCGGCTCGATTTCCATCGGCCACCCCTTCGGCATGACCGGCTCGCGCCAGGTCGGCCACCTGGTGCGCGAACTGCAACGGCGCAACCTGCGCTACGGCATCGTCACCATGTGCGTGGGCGGCGGCATGGGCGCTACCGGGTTGTTTGAAGCGGTGCGTTGAAGCGCTACAAGCCCTGCAATTATTGAATGGGTCTTATGTGGGAGCGGGTGGGATTTTCATTTTCCTCTGTGGGAGCGAGCCTGCTCGCGATGGCGCCACATCAGTTGCTGGATGAGTGGCTGACCCACCGCCATCGCGGGCAAGCCTGCTCCCACAGTTGAACTGTGGTGCGGGTGGGATTTTCATTTTCCTCTGTGGGAGCGAGCCTGCTCGCGATGGCGCTACATCAGTTGCTGGATGAGTGGCTGACCCACCGCCATCGCGGGCAAGCCTGCTCCCACAGGTGTTTCTCCCACAGGGTAAAAGGTGCTTTCCATGCTGTAGGGCAACCGCCCCATACAGTTCTGCCTGCGGCGCGTTTCAAACTGTGACTGTGTGTCGCGCCGTGGTGGGCCTAGAATGGCGGTCTTTCGCCGTCGCTTCAGAGGTTCACCATGCACGTTTCGTCCGGTCGCTGGGTTTATGGGCTGCTCCTGGCCTTGTTGACCGCGTTGTTGTGGGGGATCTTGCCGATCAAGCTCAAGCAGGTGCTGGTGGTCATGGACCCCCTGACCGTGACCTGGTATCGGCTGCTCGTGGCCGGTGGCCTGCTCTTCATCTACCTCGCCCTGGCCCGGCGCTTGCCGAGCCGCAAGGTGCTGGGTAAGCGCGGTAAATGGCTGGTGCTGCTGGCCTCGCTGGGGCTGGCGGGCAACTACGTGCTGTACCTGATGGGCCTCAACCTGCTCAGCCCCGGCACCGCGCAACTGGTGGTGCAGACCGGCCCGGTGATGCTGCTGGTGGCCAGCGTGTTCATCTTTCGCGAGCGTTTCACCCTCGGCCAGGGCGTGGGGCTGTTGGTGCTGCTGGTCGGGTTCGGGTTGTTCTTCAACCAACGCCTGGTGGAATTGCTCACCTCCCTGACCGACTACACCGCTGGCGTGCTGCTGGTGCTGGCCGGCTCCACGGTCTGGACCTTCTACGCCCTGGGCCAGAAGCAACTGCTGACGGTGTGGAGTTCGTTGCAGGTGATGATGGTCATCTACCTGTTCTGCGCGTTGGTGCTCACCCCTTGGGTGCATCCGCTGGAGGCCTTGCACCTGACGTCGCTGCAAGGCTTTTTGCTGTTCGCCTGTTGCCTCAATACCCTGATCGGCTACGGTGCGTTTGCCGAGGCCCTGGCCCATTGGGAAGCCTCGCGGGTCAGTGCGACCCTGGCGATCACGCCGCTGGTGACTTTCGTTGCCGTGGCCCTGGCCGCGTGGCTGTGGCCCGATTACGTGCACGCCGAGCAGATCAATGGCCTGGCCTACTTCGGCGCGTTGCTGGTGGTGCTGGGGTCGGCGCTGACGGCGTTGGGCCCGTCGTTGATGGCCGGGCTCAAGGTACGGCGCGAGCGCCTGGCCACCAGAGTCTAGCAATTGCCCACATTGGCCCTTCTCCTGGGCCCGGGCACTGGCTAAGCTCCAGGCTTCGCAAATTCCCGCAGAGGTCTTCCTATGCCGCAGCAATGGCCCGCCGCCGATATCGCTCGAACGATCCTTGAAGGCTTCGACGATTACCGTGAGCACTTTCGCCAGATCACCGACGGCGCCCGGGCGCGGTTCGAGCAAGCCCTGTGGCAGGAGGCCCAGGCCGCGTCGGCGGCACGCATCAACCTCTACGAAGAAAAAGTCGGCGAAACCGTGGCGCGCCTGCACCAGGCCTTCGACGGCCAGGCCCTGCTCGACGTGAGTTTCTGGCCCCTGGTCAAGAGCGCCTATATCAGCCTGATCGACCTGCGTTTCGACGATGAGCTGTCCGAGACCTGGTACAACTCCACGTTCTGCGGGCTGTTCAGCCATGACCTGATTAGCGATGGCTGCATGTTTATCCACACCACCCGGCCCAGCCTGCGCCGGGCCCGCGCCGCGCAGACCCGCACCTACAAACCCGAGGGCGAGCTGTCGGGCATGCTGGAGCAGATTTTCGTCGACTACAGCTTCAGCGAACCCTACGCCGACCTACCCGGCGACCTGCGGCGCCTGCTCGCGCAACTGCGCGAGAACCTGCCGGACTGGGTCTGCAAGGACCCGCACCTTTCAGTGGAGCTGTTTTCCTCGGTGCTGTACCGCAACAAGGGCGCGTACCTGGTGGGGCGCATCTACACCCCGGACGAGCAGTGGCCGCTGGTGATCCCGCTGTTGCACCGCGAGGGCCGCGGGATCCAGATCGACGCGCTGATTACCGATGAAGCGGACGTGTCGATCATCTTTTCCTTCACCCGTTCCTACTTCATGGTGGATGTGCCGGTGCCAGCCGAGTTCATCGGCTTTCTCAAGCGCATCCTGCCGGGCAAGCACATCGCCGAGCTGTACACCTCCATTGGTTTCTACAAACACGGCAAGTCGGAGTTCTACCGCGCCCTCATCAATCACCTGGCCAACACCGACGACCAGTTCATCATGGCCCCGGGCGTGCGTGGCATGGTCATGAGCGTGTTCACCCTGCCGGGCTTCAACACGGTGTTCAAGATCATCAAGGACCGCTTCTCGCCGTCGAAAAACGTCGACCGCGCCACGGTGATCGAAAAGTACCGCTTGGTGAAAAGCGTCGATCGCGTCGGGCGCATGGCCGATACCCAGGAGTTCGCCGATTTTCGCTTCCCGTTGAGCAAGTTCGAGCCGGCGTGCCTGGCCGAGTTGCTGGAAGTGGCGGCGGGCACGGTCGAGGTGCATGGCGACACGGTGCTGATCCGCCACTGCTGGACCGAGCGGCGCATGACGCCCCTGAACCTGTACCTGGAAAACGCCAACGACGCCCAGGTGCGCGAAGCCCTGGAGGACTACGGCCTGGCCATCAAGCAACTGGCGGCGGCGAACATCTTCCCCGGCGACATGCTGCTCAAGAACTTCGGCGTCACCCGCCACGGCCGTGTGGTGTTCTACGACTACGACGAAATTTGCTTCCTCACCGAGGCCAACTTCCGCCACATCCCGCAGCCGCGCACCCCGGAAGACGAAATGGCTTCAGAACCCTGGTACTCCATCGGCCCGCTGGACGTGTTCCCCGAGGAGTTTCCGCCGTTCCTGTTCGCCGATGCCGGCCAACGACGGTTGTTCGACCAACTCCACGGCGAGCTGTACAACGCCGACTACTGGAAAAGCCTGCAAGAGGCGATCCGCGCCGGGAAAGTAATCGACGTGTTCCCGTACCGGCGCAAGGGCCTGGATAACGAGTGAGCCGCAGTGTGGGAGTGGGCCTGCGCAGGCTCACACCCGACCTGCGGTGATGGCCATAAATCTGCGACAATCGCCGCCCTGCGCCACTAGACGACCTTTGCCTACCTGATGACTGACCAATCGCCTGCTTTCGACCAACTGCTGAAAAACCTCGACCACGCCATGCTCGCCGACCGTCACCGGTTGCGCCGCCAGTTGCTGGAGCTGCGCAAGCAACCCGACGAGGCCAAGCTGGCGCAGTGGCTGGAGCGCGCGCAGGCGTCCTGCGACCGGGTGCTGGCGCGGCGGGCCAGCCTGCCGCTGATCCGCTACGACGACAGCCTGCCCATTGCCGCCAAGCGCGATGAAATCAAGGCTGCATTGCTAAAGCATCAGGTGCTGATAATCGCCGGCGAAACCGGCTCGGGCAAAACCACCCAGTTGCCCAAGATCTGCCTGGAAATCGGCCGTGGCCAGTACGGCTTGATCGGCCACACCCAGCCGCGGCGGATCGCGGCGCGCAGCGTGGCGAGCCGGGTCGCCGAAGAACTGGCCACGCCGTTGGGCGCGTTGGTGGGTTATCAGGTGCGGTTCGAGGACCAGAGCGACGCCAATACCCTGGTCAAGTTGATGACCGACGGCATCCTCCTGGCCGAGACCCAGAACGACCGCTACCTGGAGCGCTACGACACGATCATTGTCGACGAGGCCCACGAACGCAGCCTCAACATCGATTTTTTGCTCGGCTACCTCAAGACCCTGTTGCCGCGCCGCCCCGACCTGAAAGTCATCATCACCTCGGCCACCATCGACCTGGAGCGCTTCTCCAAGCACTTCAATGACGCGCCGATCGTCGAAGTCTCGGGCCGCACCTTCCCGGTGCAGACCTGGTATCGGCCCCTGACCCTGGAGCAGGACGAGGAGGGCAACCGGGTCGAGGACGACTTGACGGTGGACCAGGCCATTCTCGCCACCCTCGACGAAATCGCCGCCCATGAGCGTAGCGAGCGCAAGAGCCCGGGCGATGTGTTGGTGTTTTTGCCCGGCGAGCGGGAAATCCGCGACGCCGCCGACATGCTGCGCAAGGCCCAGCTCAAGCACACCGAGATTTTGCCGTTGTACGCGCGCCTGTCGCCGGCCGAGCAACAGCGGATTTTCCAGTCCCACCCGGGGCGGCGCGTGGTGCTGGCCACCAACGTCGCGGAAACCTCCCTGACAGTACCGGGCATTCGCTATGTGATCGACAGCGGCACCGCGCGCATCAGCCGCTACAGCTACCGCGCCAAGGTCCAGCGCCTGCCCATCGAGGCGATTTCCCAGGCCAGCGCCAACCAGCGCAAGGGCCGCTGCGGGCGGGTCGAACCGGGCATCTGCATTCGCCTGTACGCCGAGGAGGATTTCCTCGCGCGCCCCGAGTTCACCGACCCAGAGATCCTGCGCACCAACCTGGCCGCGGTGATCCTGCAAATGCTTCACCTGCGCCTGGGCGAAATCACCGACTTCCCCTTTATCGAACCGCCGGACGGCAAGGCCATCAGCGACGGCTTCAACCTGCTGCAAGAACTCTCGGCGGTGGACCGCAACAGCCAATTGACCCCGCTGGGCCGTCAGTTGGCGCGCCTGCCGGTGGACCCGCGCATGGGCCGCATGCTGCTGGAAGCGGCCAAACTGGGCAGCTTGCAGGAAGTGCTGATCGTCGCCAGCGCCATGTCGATCCAGGACCCCCGCGAGCGCCCGCCGGAGCGCCAACAGGCCGCCGACCAGGCCCACGCGCAGTGGAAGGACGTGCACTCGGACTTCGCCGGGTTGGTCAACCTGTGGCGCGGTTTTGAGGAACAGCGCCAGGCCCTGACCGCCAGCCCGCTGCGCAACTGGTGCCGCAAAAATTTCCTCAACTATTTGCGCCTGCGCGAGTGGCGCGATTCCCACCGCCAATTGAGCCTGATCTGCCGCGACATGCAGTTGGCCGTCAATAAAGAGCCGGCCGACTACCCGAAACTGCACAAGGCCGTGCTGGTGGGCCTGCTCAGCCAGATCGGGCAGAAAACCGAGGACGGCGACTACCTCGGCGCCCGCCAGCGGCGGTTCTGGATTCACCCGTCCTCGGGCCTGGGCAAAAAGCGCCCGCAATGGCTGATGACCGCCGAACTGGTGGAAACCACCAAGCTCTATGCGCGCATGGTGGCCAAGATCGAACCGGACTGGATCGAGCCGCTGGCCGGGCACCTGATAAAGAAAAACCACTTCGAGCCGCACTGGGAGAAGAAGCGCGGCCAGGTCGTGGCGTTCGAGCAGATCACCCTGTTCGGCCTGATCGTGGTCGGCCGCCGCCCGGTGCATTACGGGCCGATCGACCCGCCGCTGGCGCGTGAGCTGTTTATCCGCGAAGGCCTGGTGCGCGGGGAAATCCAGTCGCGGGCCAAGTGCCTGAGCGCCAACACGCGCCTGCTGGAGCAGTTGGACGAACTGGAAGCCAAGGCGCGCCGGCGCGACATCCTGGCCGACGAAGAAACCCTGTATGCCTTCTACGACGCGCGCCTGCCCGCCGAGATCCACCAAACGGCCACGTTTGACAGTTGGTACAAGGTCCACAGCCAGAAAGACCCGCAGCTATTAATGATGCGCGAGGAAGACGTGCTAGCCCGCGAGGCCAGCGAAGTCACCGCCGCCCATTACCCCGACACCCTGCACCTGGGCGATTTGGCCCTAGCGCTGAGCTATCACTTCGAGCCCAACCACCCGCGTGACGGCGTGACCTTGCGCGTGCCCGCGCCGCTGCTGCCGGCGTTGCCGCCCGAGCGTCTGGAATGGCTGGTGCCGGGGTTGATCGAAGCCAAGTGCATCGCCCTGGTGCGCAACCTGCCCAAGGCCCTGCGCAAGAACTTCGTGCCGGTGCCGGATTTCGTCAAGGCCGCGTTGGCGCGCATCACCTTCGCCGAAGGCTCGCTGCCCCAGGCCCTGGGCCGCGAGTTGCTGCGCATGACCGGGGTGCGCGTCAGCGATGAAGCCTGGGCCGAGGCGGCGCAGCAGGTCGACAGCCATTTGCGCATGAACCTGGAAATCGTCGATGGCCAGGGCAAGTTCCTCGGCGAGGGCCGTGATTGGGCACAGTTGACCGCTCGTTTCGCCGAGGCCAGCCAGGCTGCGCTGGCGGTGCCGCACACGGCGAAAAGCCAGGAGCCGGTGCAACCCAAGGCGTTCGCCGCGGTGGCCGAGAAAACTCAACAGAACATCGCCGGGCTGTCGATGACGGTGTACCCGGCGCTGGTTGAAGAGGGCGGCACGGTCAAGGAAGGGCGCTTCTCCACCCTGGCCGAAGCCGAGTTCCAGCACCGCCGCGCCTTGCAGCGCCTGCTGATGCAGCAACTGGCGGAGCCGGCGAAGTTCCTGCGCGGCAAATTACCGGGCCTCACCGAACTGGGGCTGATGTACCGCGAACTGGGGCGCATCGATGCCCTGGTCGAAGACATTCTGCTGGCCAGCCTCGACAGCTGCGTGTTGGACGGCGAAACCAGCCTGCCCCGCGACGGTGCCGGGCTCGCTTCCCTGGCCGAACGCAAGCGCGGCGCCTGGACCGAACACGCTGAACGCCTGGCGCGCCTGACCCTGGACATCCTCAAGCTGTGGCATGGCCTGCAAAAGTGCTTCAAGGGCAAGATCGACCTGGCCCGCGCCGTGGCCCTCAACGACATCAAGCAGCAACTGGGCAACCTGGTGTACCCAGGGTTCGTGCGCGAAACCCCGGTGCAGTGGCTCAAAGAATTGCCGCGCTACCTCAAAGCCATCGAACTGCGCCTGGAAAAACTCCCCGGCCAGGTGCAGAAGGACCGGGTCTGGAGCGGCGAGTTGAGCGGCCTGTGGGCGCAGTACCAGGCCCGTGTCGCCAAGCATGCCCAGGAAGGCAAGCGCGACCCGCAATTGGAGCTATACCGCTGGTGGCTGGAGGAGTACCGGGTGTCGTTGTTTGCCCAGCAGTTGGGCACCAAGGTGCCGATTTCAGACAAGCGCCTGAGCAAACAGTGGAGCCAAGTAGAGCCCTAGTGCATTTGCCCTGCTGCCCTGTCGTCTCGGCATAGGGGCCAAATGCTGGCGTTTATGGCAAACTTCGCCGCTATAAACGCCGTACCCGCAGTGCTGCGCTTTCGCAGCCACGGCGGATCGGAATAAAGCGACGCCAGGCCCGGCCCTCTAAGGGAGCCGGACCCTTTATGTGTTGGTACGTCGGTGCCAATGCTTTCTGCCTGAACGGATTAGAGAAACGACCATGCATAACGTCGTCATCAGTGGCACCGGCCTGTACACACCGGCCAACAGCATTTCCAACGAAGAACTGGTGCAGTCTTTCAACACCTACGTGGCTCAATTCAACCACGACAACGCCGAGGCCATTGCCCGCGGCGAGGTTCAGGCGCTGACCGAATCCAACGCCGCTTTTATCGAAAAAGCTTCCGGCATCAAGAGCCGCTTCGTGATGGACAAGGAAGGCATCCTTGACCCGCAGCGCATGGCCCCGCGCCTGCCCGAGCGCAGCAACGACGAGTGGTCGGTGCTTTGCCAAATGGCCATCGGCGCCGCCGAACAAGCCTTGCAGCGCGCCGGCAAGACCGCCGCCGACATCGACGGCGTGATCGTCGCCTGCTCCAACCTGCAACGCGCCTACCCAGCCATTGCCATCGAAGTGCAAGAAGCGCTGGGCATCCAGGGGTTCGGCTTTGACATGAACGTGGCCTGCTCCTCCGCCACCTTCGGCATCCAGGCTGCGGCCAACAGCGTGCAACTGGGCCAGGCCCGGGCGATCCTGATGGTCAACCCGGAAGTCTGCACCGGCCACTTGAATTTCCGTGACCGCGACAGCCACTTCATCTTTGGCGACGCGGCCACCGCCGTCATCATCGAGCGGGCCGACCTGGCCACCTCCAAGCATCAGTTCGACATTGTCAGCACCAAGCTGCTGACCAAGTTCTCCAACAACATCCGCAATAACTTCGGCTTCCTCAACCGTGCCGCGGAAGAGGGCATCGGCGCCCCGGACAAGCTGTTCGTGCAGGAAGGCCGCAAGGTGTTCCGCGATGTGTGCCCGATGGTGGCGGAACTGATCGGCGCCCATTTGCAGGAAAATTCGCTCAACGTCGGCGATGTGAAGCGTTTCTGGCTGCATCAGGCGAACCTGAGCATGAACCACCTGATCGTCAAGAAACTGTTGGGCCGCGAAGCCACGGAAGTCGAGGCGCCAGTGATTCTCGATACCTATGCCAACACCAGCTCGGCCGGTTCGGTGATTGCTTTCCACAAGTACCAGGACGATTTGCCGACCGGCTCCCTGGCCGTGCTCAGTTCGTTCGGTGCGGGTTACTCGATTGGTAGCGTGATTCTGCGCAAGCTCTGACCTGTCGGTTATGTTTCGCGCGCTAAAAGATGAAATTTCCTGCATTCGAAGGGGTTAAAGCGCTGTAACTTTTGGGCGCTGTCGCAGGTTTCCCAATACCTGCGGCCTTCTCCTAACCGCGACAGGAAGGGCAGTGAATGTTGGCTAAGGATGATGCACAACTGATCGAGCGCCTACTGGCGGGCGAGCAATTGGCCTACAAACAGTTGGTCAGCACCTATCAAAGCGCCATGCGCGCCGTGGCCTACGCCATCGTCGGCAACCGCCATGCCGATGAAGTGGTGCAGGATGCCTGGCTCTCGGTGGTGCGCAGCCTGGCGAAGTTCGAGGGGCGTTCGAGCCTCAAGACTTGGTTGCTGACCATCACCGCCAACGCCGCCAAGGGCCGCTACCGGCAAAACCGCCGCGAAGTGCTACTCGACGACCTGCCCGCCCCCCACGGTACCCTCGGTGACGAACGCTTCAGTCACGAGGATGGCCACTGGCTGGTGGCTCCTTACGCCTGGCATCAGGATTCCCCGGAAGCCTTGCTCAGCCAGGAGCAGTTGCGTCAATGCCTGGAACACACCTTGCTTAGCCTCTCCGAGTTGCAAAGCAGCGTGCTGTTGCTGCGCGAGCGCCAGGGTCTGGAGATGGAGGAAATCTGTAATCTTCTGCATATCTCCCTCTCCAATGTCCGCGTGCTGCTACACAGGGCACGGCTCAAAGTTTTCGCAACCGTGGAACATTTCGAGGAAACCGGCGAATGCTGACCTGTAAGGAACAAGTGGCCCGCTCCAGCGACTTTATCGATGGCCAACTGAGTTTTCGTGAACGACTGATGATGCATCATCACCTGCTGTTCTGCCCCAATTGCCGCCGTTTCATGCGCCAGATGCGCTTGCTGCAAGCGACCCTGCGCGAGCTGCCGGAACCCCCCGTACCGGGCCTGGACGAACTGGCTGCACGCCTCGCTGCCGAACAAAAAAACACCATCAAATAGCCCTCGCCTCCCGCCGAAAACTCCCCCGAACCGCTCTAGATTGCGGCTTACAGCTTGCCGCTCGGCGTCTGAACCGCTTATTTCTTTTCGAAGTAAAAAAGTTCCGCTGTAACAAAATCTTTATATATCAGCAACTCCTCTGAAATAACCCGCCGCCAAGATTCCCTCCCAACACCAGCGGGCCAGCCCCGCGTGTTTTCCAACGCCAAAGACCACCAATTAGGGGAACTCTTCGATGATCCGTAAGCACTTCGCCGGTTTTGCCGCCAGCGCCCTGGCCCTGGCAGTTACCGCCCAGGCTTTCGCTGGCACTGTCACCACTGACGGCGCCGATATCGTAGTCAAAACCAAGGGCGGCCTTGAGGTTGCTACCACCGACAAAGAATTCAGCTTCAAGCTCGGCGGGCGTTTGCAGGCGGACTACAGCCAGTTCGACGGCGTGTACACGAAGAATGGCGACACCGCTGACGCGGCTTACTTCCGTCGCGCGTTCCTGGAGTTGTCCGGTGTGCTCTACACCGACTGGGCCTATGCCATCAGCTACGACTTCTCCCATAACGCCGGCGATTCGGACAACGGCTACTTCGACGAAGCGTCCCTGGCCTATAACGGCTTCAAGCCTGTATCGATCAAGGTCGGCCGTTTTGACCCGGACTTCGGCCTGGAAAAAGCCACCAGCTCCAAGTGGGTCACCGCGCCAGAGCGCAACATGGCCTATGACATGGTCGATTGGGCCAACAGCCACCAAAACGGCCTGGGCCTGCAAGCCTCCAGCACCTTCGCCGACTCGTTCTACGCCTCGGCTGGCGTGTTCAGCAAAGACACCGACGACACCGACGGCAACAGCGTCAAGCAGGTCAACGGCCGCTTTGTGTTTGCGCCGATGCACGAGGCTGGCAACGTGCTGCACTTTGGTGTGAACCTCGCGTCCCGCGATGTTTCCGACACCGCGTTCGATTCGCGCTACCGCACCCGTATGGGCATCCGCGGCGTGGAAACCCTGGGCGGCAACGACGCCGGCACCAACGGCAACCGTCCGATCCTGGGTGGCAGCTCTTCCTCGCCAGCAGGTTCTTATGACCGCGATGACGCCTTCGGCTTGGAAGCCGCGTTCGCCATGGGCCCGGCCTCGATCCAGGGTGAGTACATCGCCCGCAAGACCAAGGCTGACGACAGCAGCCGCGAAGACATCAAGGGCCATGGCTTCTACGTGCAGGGTGCGTACACCCTGACCGGCGAATCGCGCGGCTATAAAGTCGGCAAATTCGACGCAATCAAACCGGCCAACAAAGCCATCGGTGCCTGGGAACTGTTCTATCGCTACGACAGCCTGACCGTCGAAGACGACAACATCACCACCGCCAGCCTGACCCGTGACGTCGGCGACGCTGAAGCCAAGGTGCACACCCTGGGCGTGAACTGGTACGCCAACGAAGCGGTGAAAATCTCCGCCGCCTACCTCAAGGCCAAGACCGACAACGTGACCAACGCCACCGCCGCCAGCGGCGGCACCCCGGCGCGTCGTACCGGCGACGACAGCGGCGACGGTTTCGTGGTCCGCGCCCAGTACGTGTTCTAAGCCTCACGCTGTTGCGTTCCAGGAGCTCTTTCTTCATCCGTTAAAGCTCCCCTCGTGTTCAACCCCGCTTCGGCGGGGTTTTTTTATTTCGGCCGGTGTCGCGGATAGGGGATACTCGCCGGGACTTTGGGTTCAGGGCGGGGGGTAGGATGGTGCTTGAGGTTGTGCAGGATTTTTCGGCCATCGCGCCCGCTGAATGGGATGCCCTGGTGCCGGCGAACCAGCCGTTCTTGCGCCACGGTTTTCTGGCGGCGCTGGAGGCGAGCGCCAGTGTCGGCCAGCACACCGGGTGGCAGCCCGAGCATCTGCTGCACCGTGAGGGCGGGCGCTTGCTGGCGGCGTTGCCCAGCTACCGAAAATGGCATTCCTATGGCGAGTACGTGTTCGACCACGCGTGGGCCGATGCCTGCGAGCGCGCCGGTATCGACTATTACCCCAAGCTGTTGACGGCCGTGCCCTTCAGCCCGGTCAGCGGCCCGCGCCTGTTGACGGCGGCCGGGCAGGATGGCGCCGAGTTGCTCCAGTGCCTGCCCGGTTACCTGGAGATCGAAGGGCTGGGCAGCGCCCATATCAACTTCACCGACGCCGCCACCGATGCTGCCTTGGCCGGGCAACCGGGTTGGCTGCAACGCATTGGCTGCCAGTACCACTGGCACAACCGTGGCTATCGCGATTTCCAGGATTTCCTCGACGCCCTCAGCTCGCGCAAGCGCAAGCAGATGCGCAAGGAGCGCGAGCAAGTGGCGGGGCAGGGCATCGATTTTGAGTGGCTCGAAGGTCGGCAAGTGGGCGAAGCACAGTGGGATTTTGTCTACGCCTGCTACGCCAATACCTACGCGGTGCGGCGCCAGCGGCCGTACCTGACGCGGGCGTTTTTCAGCCTGTTGGCCGAACGCATGCCCGAGGCGATTCGCGTGGTGCTGGCCAAACAAGGCACGCGGCCGGTGGCAATGGCCTTCAGCCTGGTGGGCGGCGACAGTTTTTATGGCCGCTACTGGGGTTGCCTGAAGGAGTTCGATCGCCTGCATTTTGAAACCTGCTTCTACCAGGGCATGGAATACGCCATCGCCGAGGGTTATCAGCGTTTCGATGCCGGCGCCCAGGGCGAGCACAAGTTGATCCGCGGGTTTGAGCCGGTGCTGACCCATTCGTGGCATTACCTGCGGCACGCGGGGCTGAAGGCGGCGGTCAGCGACTTTTTGGAGCAGGAGCGCGGCGGGGTGATGGCTTATGCGCTGGAAGCGAAAGCAGCCTTGCCCTATCGGCAAGGCTGACCTTCTTCAGGGATAGCGGTTCAGTGCTCCTCCTTGCCCAGCCAGCGGTAAGTCACGCCACCGATCACCGCACCGAGGATCGGCGCCAGCCAGAACAGCCACAACTGCTGGATCGCCCAGCCACCGACAATCAGCGCCGGCCCCGTACTGCGGGCCGGGTTGACCGAGGTGTTGGTCACCGGGATGGAGATCAGGTGGATCAGGGTCAGGGCCAGGCCGATCGCAATCGGTGCCAGCCCCGGTGGGGCGCGTTTGTCGGTGGCGCCGAGGATGATGACGATGAACATCGCCGTCATCACCAGCTCACTGACAAAGCCTGCGGCCATCGTGTAGCCCCCCGGCGAATGTTCGCCATAGCCGTTGGAGGCCAGGCCGCTGGCCAGCTCGAACCCCGGTTTGCCGCTGGCGATGAAGTACAGCAACGCCGCAGCGACCACCCCGCCAATCACCTGGGCCACTACATAGGCCGGCAGTTCCCGGGCGGGAAAGCGCCCACCGACCACCAGGCCCACCGACACGGCGGGGTTGAGATGGCAACCAGAGATATGACCAATGGCGAAGGCCATGGTCAGTACGGTGAGGCCGAATGCCAGCGATACCCCCAGCAAGCCGATTCCGACATCCGGAAACGCTGCCGCCAGTACCGCACTGCCACAACCGCCCAACACCAGCCAGAAAGTACCTAACAACTCAGTAACTGAACGTTTGAACAGAGACATGAGAGTGTCCTTTGAGGTCGACTTATCGACTCGATACAGCCGTTATGCTTCCTGCGTCTTACTTCAGGCTCTCTCCAGAACCTTGGCTCAGTACAGCAGGCCTGTGGCGTAATGCCAGTGCCCCGAAAAAAAACGCCGGGCCCCTGGTTTACAAGGGCCCGGCGTCACTTCGGCGGCGTGCGGCAGGCGTTCAGTCGATGCCGACGAAGCCGCCGGTCTGGTGTTGCCACAAGCGCGCATAGAGGCCGCCGTGGGCCAGCAGTTGGGCGTGGGTGCCGGTTTCGGCGATGCGGCCCTTGTCCAGCACCACCAGGCGATCCATGCGCGCAATGGTGGAGAGGCGGTGGGCGATGGCGATCACGGTTTTGCCTTGCATCAGGGTTTCCAGGCTTTCCTGGATGGCCGCTTCGACCTCCGAGTCCAGGGCCGAGGTGGCCTCGTCCATTATCAGGATCGGCGCGTCCTTGAGCAGCACCCGGGCAATGGCAATGCGCTGGCGCTGGCCGCCGGAAAGCTTGACCCCGCGCTCGCCCACGTGGGCATCGAAACCGGTGCGGCCCAGGGCATCGGACAGGTGCGGGATGAATTCGTCGGCGCGGGCCTTGCGCACCGCTTCCCACAGTTGCTCGTCGCTGGCATCGGGCTTGCCGTAGAGCAGGTTGTCGCGGATCGAGCGGTGCAGCAGGGAGGTGTCCTGGGTAATCATGCCGATTTGCTCGCGCAGGCTTTCCTGGGTGACGTCGGCGATGTTTTGGCCATCGATCAGGATGCGCCCGCCCTGCAGGTTGTAGAGGCGCAGCAGGAGGTTGACCAGGGTCGATTTGCCGGCACCGGAGGGGCCGATCAAACCGATTTTTTCCCCGGGCTCGATGACCAGGTCCAGGCCACTGATGACGCCGCTGCGCTTGCCGTAGTGGAAGTCCACTTGCTCCAAGCGCACTTCGCCGCGCGCCACGTGCAGGCGCGGGGCCTGTTCGCGGTCGGTGACGGCCACCGGTTGGGCGATGGTCTGCAAGCCGTCCTGGACCATGCCGATGTTCTCGAAAATGCCGTTGACCACCCACATGATCCAGCCCGACATGTTGACGATGCGAATCACCAGGCCCGTGGCCAGGGCGATGGCACCCACCGAGATCAGCGAGTGGCTCCACAGCCATAGGGCCAGGCCCGTGGTGGTGACGATCAGCAAGCCGTTCATGGCGGTAATGGCCACGTCCATGCTGGTGACCACGCGCCCGGACAACTGGGCTTTTTCGGTTTGGTGGGCGATGGCTTCGCGGGCGTACTGCTGTTCGGACTGGGTGTGGGCGAACAGCTTGAGGGTGGTGATGTTGGTGTAGCCGTCAACGATGCGCCCCATCAGTTTGGAGCGTGCGTCGGAGGACTCCACCGAGCGCTGCTTGACCCGTGGCACGAAGTAGTAGAGCGCGCCGATGTAGGCGGCGATCCAGGTCAGCAGCGGGATCATCAGGCGCCAGTCGGCTTCGGCGAACAGCACCAGGGAGCTGATGGCGTAGATCAGCACATGCCACAGGGCGTCGACCGCTTGCACTGCTGAATCGCGCAGGGAGGCGCCGGTTTGCATGATGCGCTGGGCGATGCGCCCGGCGAAGTCGTTCTGGAAGAAGTTCAGGCTTTGCTTGAGCACGTAGCTGTGGTTTTGCCAGCGAATCATGCTGGTCATGCCCGGGTTGAGGGTCTGGTGTACCAACAGGTCATGCAGGCCGAAAAAGATCGGGCGCAGCACCAGGGCCACCACGGCCATCCAGATCAGTTCGTTGGCGTGGACGCTGAAAAAATCGGGAGAGGGCGTGCCCTGGGCCAGGTCGATGATGCGGCTCAGGTAGCTGAACAGGGCGACTTCAATCAGCGAAGCCACCAGGCCAATCAGCAACAGGGCGGCAAACAGCGGCCAGACCTGGCGCAGGTAATAGAGGTAGAAGGGCAGGACTTTGTCGGGGGGCGTCGCGTCGGGGGCGTCGCGGAAGATGTCGATCAGTTGCTCGAAACGACGATAGAACATGGGCTCGGTGCCCGCGTGCGGGCTCTCCTTGTCGAGGGTGGAGCGGCGCGAGGCAGGCCCCGCGCCGCTGGCGCGCGTCAGTCGATGCGCTTGGCCGACTTGATGAACACCGGGTCGGCGGGCACGTCGCGCATGCCATTTTTGACGGTGGTACGGGAGTTGACGATCTGGTCGACCACGTCCATGCCCTTGGTCACCTTGGCGAACACGGCGTAACCGGCATCGCGGCCCGGGTCGAGGAAGGCGTTGTCGGCAACGTTGATGAAGAACTGGCTGGTGGCCGAGTTCGGGTTGGAGGTGCGGGCCATGGACAGGGTGCCGCGCACGTTATGCAGGCCGTTGCTGGCTTCGTTGCGGATCGGGTCCTTGGTGTCTTTTTGCACCATTTGCTCGGTGAAGCCGCCGCCCTGGGCCATGAAGCCCGGGATCACGCGGTGGAAAATGGTGTTGTTGTAGAAGCCGCTGTCCACGTACTGGAGAAAGTTTTTGCTGCTGATGGGCGCCTTGACCGGGTCCAGCTCGATTTCCACTGCGCCGAAACTGGTATCCAACACGACTTTGGGGGCTTTTTCCGGCGTGGCAGCCATCAGGTGGGCGGCGAAGAAGACAGAGCCAGCGACGAGGGCGAGTTTTTTTAGCATGGGTCAGTGATCCTGAGGGGTGGTGTCGACTGTGGTTAGAAACTCAAGCAGGGTTTGGTTGAAGCGGTGTGGCTGGTCTAGCGGGGTGGCATGCCGCGAATCGGCGATGACCACCAGGTGCGCATCGCTCAGGAGCCGGACATAGGCTTCCTTGAGTGCCACCGGCGTGTAGTCACGCTCGGCGCTGATGACCAGGGTTGGACAGGTAACCCGCGAAAGTCGTTCCTGCACGCCCCAGCCGACGATGGCATCGAAGCTGGCGAGATAAGCACGTTTGTCGTTTTTTGCCCAGCGCTCAGCCATTTTTTGCCGCAGCGCCGCTTGTTCTGGCTTGGGAAACAGCTTGCTACCCAAGGCCCGGCCAATGGTGTCCATACCCAGCAGGCGCGCCAGGCTCCAGCGCTTGAACCACTGCCAGTAGTCGTCGGCGCTGCGCAGCTTGACCTGGGGGGCGCTGTTGACGATGCACAGGCTCTTGAGCAAGTGCGGTTGGTCCACCGCCAATTGGAAGCCGATCATGCCGCCCATGGACAACCCCACCAGGTGCACCGGCCCCAGGTTCAGGTGCTCGATCAGCGCCACCAGGTCGGCGCTGAACCCGGCAATGCTGTAGCGCTCGCGGGGTTTGTCGGAACGGCCGTGGCCGCGCACATCGGGGATGATGAGGCGGTAGCGGGCGGCAAGGTCAGGGATCTGCATCTCCCAATCCAGGGCGCTGGAACCCAGGCCATGGACCAACAGAAGCAGCGTGCCGTGGCCGTATTCCTCGTAGTGCAGGGTGCAACCTTCGTGCTCGAAATAGGCCATGGCAGAACTCCTTGTTCAGTGGGTCAGGCTTGCTCGGGGGCGGCGAACGGGGCCTCCAGCGGCGCGGTGTCGAAGGTGCGCAGCAGTTCGACGAGGATTTGCGTGGCTGGGCCCAGGGGTTTTTCCTTGTTGGAGTACAGGTAGAAAGTCGGGTGGCGGCTACCGCCCTGGTCCAGCGGCAGCAACTTGAGCAGGCCTTCCTTTATTTCCCGCTCGATCAGGTGCCGCGGCAGCCAGGCAAAGCCCAGGCCACTGCCCACGAAGGTGGCGGCGGTGGCCAGGCTGCCGACGGTCCAGCGCTGTTCGGCGCCCAGCCAGCCGACGTCGCGTGGCTGCTGGCGGCCGGAGTCGCGGATCACCACTTGCAACTGGCTTTCCAGGTCCTGGAAGCTCAGCTCCCGCTGCAAACGGTGCAGGGGGTGGTCGGGGTGGGCAACGGCGACGAACTCCACGCTGCTCATCTCGGTGCCCAGGTAGCCGGAGATGTTGTAGCCGCTGATGGCCAGATCCGCCACGCCTTCGAGCAGGACTTCTTCGACCCCCGACAACACCTCCTCGCGCAGGCGCACGCGGCAGCCGCGGCTTTGCGGCATGAACGCGGTGAGGGCGCGCACGAGGCGGGCATTGGGGTAAGCGGCGTCCACCACCAGGCGCACTTCGGCTTCCCAGCCCTGCTCCATGTGGTGGGCCAGGTCTTCGAGTTGGCTGGCCTGCTTGACCAATTGCCGCGAACGGCGTAACAGCACGCCGCCGGCCTCGGTGAGTACGGCTTTGCGCCCGTCGATGCGCAGCAAGGGCACGCCGAGCTGGTCTTGCATGCGCGCGACCGTGTAGCTCACGGAGGACTGCGAACGGTGCAGCGCTTCGGCTGCCTGGGCGAAGCCGCCGTGATCGACCACCGCTTGCAGGGTCCGCCATTGATCGAGGGTAACGCGGGGCGCTTTCAAGTTGAGCTCCTCTTGTCCTAAGCTGGCAGCCCTTTGTTGGAGGCTGCCGAATGAGAAAAATTTGTTTTGCGTTACTGGCGCTGTTGCCGCTTAGTGCGTTCGCCTACCCGATCGCGGTGGAAAAACACCTCACCGGCGTGAGCGTCGACTACACCGCGTTCGACACCGATGCCGACATCGGCTCCATCCAGATCAACAACTACGGCAAGAGCGACGCGCTGTGCACGGTGGTGTTCCGCAATGGCCCCGAGGCGCCGCGCACCCGCAAAGTCGAGGTGCCGGCCGGCAAGTTCAGGAACGCCACGGCCAAGTTCAACCGCAGCATCATCCGCCTGCGTATCGAGCTGACCTGCGTGGCCAAGTAACGGGACGGGAGGCGGTCCTACGGGGAACGCTTCGCTTATAAACGAATTTATAGATCGGTTATAGCAGTTATTTGCGCTTTTTCATCGATATGACTCTGTTTAACCTCCACTCCATCGCCTTACAGCATCTACCGATGGAGCCTACAAGCTATGTCACGCGTTCTTATCATCGAAAGCAGCGCCCGCCAGCAGGACTCGGTGTCCCGCCAACTGACCCAGACCTTCATTACCCAGTGGCAGGCCGCGCACCCGGCGGATCAGATCAGCGTGCGTGACCTGGCCGTCAACCCGGTGCCGCACCTGGACGCCCACCTGCTGGGCGGCTGGATGAAACCCGCCGAACAACGTACGCAAGCCGAACAGGCCTCCCTGGAGCGTTCCGAAGCCTTGACCGAGGAACTGCTGGCCGCCGATGTGCTGGTCATGGCCGCGCCCATGTACAACTTCACCATCCCCAGCACCCTCAAGGCCTGGCTCGACCACGTGCTGCGCGCCGGAGTGACATTCAAATACACCGCCACCGGCCCCCAAGGCCTGCTCACCGGCAAGCGCGCCTTTGTGTTGACGGCCCGCGGCGGCATCTATGCCGGCAGCAGCGCCGACCACCAGGAACCCTACCTGCGCCAGGTCATGGCGTTTATCGGCATCCACGACGTGGCGTTCATTCATGCCGAAGGCCTGAACCTGGGCGCCGACTTCCACGACAAAGGCCTGAGCCAGGCCAACGCCCGTTTGGCCCAGCTCGCCTAAGGCGTTAATCGCCCGGTAATCGTAGGCAGGCTTAGTAGGCCTCCTTGCGCATTCCCCTTCAGATCGGTTCGCGCATCGAACCTCCCTTTGCACTTGTTGCTCCTGAGTGCTCCCGCCCGATCGGCCCTGTGGCCTGATCGGGTTTTTTTTGCCTGCGGGTTCCTGCCGGGTTTCCCTGCGCGGCGCAAAACCGCTAAGGTCGCCGCCATTTGAAATGAGGTGCCTATGGGCTATCTACTGGTTGTCACGCTGATTCAGGCGTTTTCCTTCAGCTTGATCGGCGAATACCTGGCCGGGCATGTGGACAGCTACTTCGCCGTGCTGGTGCGGGTGGTATTGGCCGGGTTGGTGTTCATTCCCCTGACCCGTTGGCGCCAGGTGGAACCGCGTTTCATGCGCGCCATGCTGCTGATCGGCGCGTTGCAGTTCGGCGTCACCTACGTGTGCCTGTACCTGAGTTTTCGGGTGCTGACGGTGCCGGAGGTGCTGCTGTTCACCATCCTCACGCCGTTGCACGTGACCCTGATCGAAGATGCCCTGAACCGGCGTTTCAACCCTTGGGCGTTGATCGCGGCGCTGGTGGCGGTGCTGGGCGCGGCGGTAATTCGCCTGGACCGCATCAACCCGGACTTCTTCATGGGGTTCTTGCTCCTGCAACTGGCCAACTTCACCTATGCGGCGGGGCAGGTGCTGTACAAGCATTTGGTGGCGCGCCACCCCAGTGACCTGCCCCATTACCGGCGCTTCGGTTACTTCTACTTGGGGGCGCTGGCGGTGGTGTTACCGGCGTTCCTGGCCTTCGGCAAGGCGGATTTTTGGCCCGAAGCGCCGTTGCAGTGGAGCGTGCTGGTGTTTTTGGGGTTGGTGTCTACGGCGCTGGGGATGTACTGGTGGAACAAGGGCGCGTGCCTGGTCAGTGGCGGCACCCTGGCGGTGATGAACAACCTGCACGTGCCGCTGGGGCTGCTGGTCAACCTGTTGATCTGGAACCAGCACGAAGACCTGGGGCGCCTGGCCCTTGGCGCCCTGGTGATCCTGGGCGCGGTGTGGATCAGCCGCCGCGGCGCACTTCGCACCTCGTAGCAAGCGGGCGAGCTCGCTTGCTACGTTGTTTCGGGGGCGAGAGGCGGGAAGAGCCCGGCGCGCAGGTCGTTGCCGCTGGGCTGTTGGTACAGGCTCAGGCCGAATTCCGGTAGCACCGCCAGCAGGTAGTCGAAGATATCGCCCTGGATCCGCTCGTAATCGGCCCACGCGGTGGTGCGGGTGAAGCAGTAGATCTCCAGCGGCACCCCTTGGGCCGTGGTTTGCATCTGGCGGACCATGCAGGTCATGTTCGGCTGAATTTCCGGGTGGCTCTTGAGGTACGCCAGCGCGTAGGCGCGGAAAGTCCCCAGGTTGGTCATGCGGCGGCGGTTGGCCGACAGCTCGGCGACGTTGCCCTGGGCCTCGTTCCAACTCTTGAGTTCAGCCTGTTTGCGGCCGATGTAGTCGGTCAGCAGGTGCACCTGGGTCAGGCGTTGTTCTTCCTCGTCGCGCAGGAAACGCACGCCGATGGCGTCGATGTACAGGCTGCGCTTGATCCGCCGGCCACCGGCCTGTTGCATGCCGCGCCAGTTCTTGAACGACTCGGACATCAGGCGCCAGGTGGGAATGGACACGATGGTTTTATCGAAATTCTGCACCTTGACCGTGTGCAGGGTGATGTCCACCACGTCGCCGTCGGCGCCGACTTGGGGCATTTCGATCCAGTCGCCGACCCGCAGCATGTCGTTGCTGGTCAACTGCACGCTGGCGACGAACGACAGCAGGGTGTCCTTGTAGACCAACAGGATCACCGCCGACATCGCCCCCAGGCCGGATAGCAGCAACAGCGGCGAGCGGTTTATCAGGGTGGCGACGATGATGATCGCGCCAAACACGTACAGCACCATTTTCGCCAGTTGCACGTAGCCCTTGATCGACCGGGTGCGGGCGTGTTCGGTGCGCGCGTAGATGTCCAGCAAGGCATTGAGCAGGGCGCTGAGGCTCAGTACCAGGAACAGGATGGTGAATGCCAGGGCGACGTTGCCCAGAAACACGTGGCTGTTCTTGCTCAGATCCGGCACCAGGTTGAGGCCGAACTGCACGATCAGCGACGGCGTCATCTGGGCCAGGCGATGGAACACCTTGTTTTCGCGCAAGTCGTTGACCCAGTGCAGGGCCGGTTGCCGGCCCAGTAGCCGGGCGGCGTGCAGAATTAAGTAGCGTGCCACTCGTCCGAGCACCAGGGCGACCACCAGCAAGGCGCTCAGGGCCAGGCCGGAAAACAGCAGCGGGTGTTGATCGAGCATGCCCCAGAGGTCTTGGGCGTTGAGCCAGAGCTGTTTCATATCCATGGGTAAAGCGATTCTTCTGTAGGACGAGACCGGGCGATTAGAGCATTTAAGACAAGCGAGGTTACGATTCGGGACAAGTTCGCTAACAAAAATGCAGCTGATTGCGCTGCTTTGCGTAAAGAAACTCGGTTTGGCCGCGCGAAACCGTTACCCTATGCGGCTGTTTTTCTGCATTTCTTCGAGGTAGCACCCGTGTTTTCCCAATTCGCCCTGCACGAACGCCTGCTCAAAGCCGTGGCCGAGCTTAAATTTGTCGAGCCTACGCCAGTGCAAGCCGCGGCCATCCCGCTCGCGCTCGAAGGGCGTGACCTGCGGGTGACGGCGCAAACCGGCAGTGGCAAAACCGCCGCTTTCGTCCTGCCGATCCTCAACCGCTTGATCGGCCCGGCGAAAGTCCGCGTCAGCATCAAGACCCTGATCCTGCTGCCGACCCGCGAACTGGCCCAGCAGACCTTGAAGGAAGTGGAGCGTTTCGCCCAATTCACCTTCATCAAGTCCGGCCTGATTACCGGCGGCGAAGACTTCAAGGTGCAAGCCGCCATGCTGCGCAAGGTACCGGACATCCTCATCGGTACGCCGGGGCGGATGATCGAGCAGCTCAACGCCGGCAACCTCGACCTCAAGGAAGTCGAAGTGCTGGTGCTGGACGAAGCCGACCGCATGCTCGACATGGGGTTTGCCGACGACGTGCAGCGTTTGGTCGAGGAATGCGCCAACCGCCAGCAGACCATGCTGTTCTCCGCCACCACCGGCGGCTCCACCCTGCGCGACATGGTCGCCAAGGTGCTGGTCAACCCTGAGCACTTGCAGCTCAACAGCGTCAGCCAACTGAACGCGACCACTCGTCAGCAGATCATCACGGCCGACCACAACCAGCACAAAGAACAGATCGTCAATTGGCTGCTGGCCAATGAGACTTATCAGAAGGCAATCATCTTCACCAACACCCGGGCCATGGCCGACCGTATCTACGGCCGCCTCGTGGCGCAGGAATACAAGGCCTTCGTCCTGCACGGCGAAAAAGACCAGAAAGACCGCAAGCTGGCCATCGACCGCCTCAAGCAGGGCGGCGTGAAAATCCTCGTCGCCACCGACGTCGCCGCCCGCGGGCTGGACGTCGAAGGCCTGGACATGGTGATTAACTTCGACATGCCCCGCAGCGGCGACGAGTACGTGCACCGTATCGGCCGCACCGGCCGCGCCGGTAACGATGGCCTGGCGATCTCGCTGATCTGCCATGGCGACTGGAACCTGATGTCGAGCATCGAGCGCTACCTCAAGCAAAGCTTCGAGCGCCGCACCATCAAGGAAGTCAAAGGCACCTACGGCGGGCCGAAAAAGGTCAAGGCCTCGGGCAAAGCCGTGGGCGTGAAGAAGAAAAAGGTCGACGCCAAGGGCGAGAAAAAGAAAACCGGCGCCAAGTCGCCGACCAAACGCAAGATCGCCAACCGCCCCAAGACCGACGCCCTGTCGCTGGTCAGCAAGGACGGCATGGCGCCGCTCAAGCGCCGCAAGCCCGAAGCACCTGCGGCCGAGTAAGGCGCGCAGGCCTTAAAAAAACCGGCCCCTGGCCGGTTTTTTATGGCCTCAACTCTCTGCCTTGGCCTCGGCCTTGTTCAGCTCTTGAAGGCGTTTGTCGATCAACTGGCATTTGTCCGGCAAATCCTTGCTGGCGGTGGTCAGGTCCATTTGCTGCAACTCGTCGTTGATCTCCTTGGCTTTGGCCGGGTTCTGCTCGGTGATCTGGGTGACCTTCTCGGCCACTTCCTTGCGTTTGGCTTCGGCCTCTTCGGGGGTGCAGGCCCAGGCGGGCAGGGCGGTGAACAGGGCGGCGGCGACCGTCAATTTCAACAGGGTATTCATGATGCAGACCTCCAGGTTTGCGGGTGCACTACGCCCGGTTGAGGCTGGCGCTTGGGCAAAAGTTCAGTGAAATTGCGCTCATCAACCCGGCTGAACGGCTGCGGAACAGGCAGGTCACACCCTTTGAAAGGCATCTTTTTCTTATGCCTGCCGGAGGATTCAGGATGACTACTTACAACTGGGAACTGATCGAACGCCTGCTCCACGAAGTTCAGAACGGCGCCGACCACAGCTTCACCCCACGGCCCTATGCCGAAGAGCACGCAGCGGCCAAAGCGGCGGAAGGTGAGCAGGTGGAGAACCTCGACCACCTGAAAACCACCGCCACCGAGTACGAAAAGCTCCTGCTCGACCGTGGTTTCATCGCACCGCGCCCCGAGGAAGAGGGCGGAAATGGCGAAAATTTTGTGCTGACACCTCGCGGTTCCAGCTTGCTGGCGATGATCGACAGCAGCATTCCCGGCAACGACCACCCCCGCGAACTGTTGGACCAACAGGCCGACGCCCTCGACACCGCGACCTTCGACAGCCTGGCGTCCAGGGCGCAGAACGCCTGATTAACCGGGGCGCACGGTTTGCAGGCATTGCAGTGAAGTGAGGTCCTGGCGCACGCCGTCGAGTTTTTTCAGCAGGCGTGAACGCTGGGCCTCAGTGCTTTGGGCCATGAGGTCAACGATCAGGCTGCGGGCCGCTTGCTCGGTCCGCTCGAAGGCCTGGCGATAGGCGGGGCTCCACAACTGCTCGCGTTCCACCAGCAATTGCTCGATGCGTTGTGGGAAGTCGGCGGCATGACGCTGGGCCACTGCGGTGCTGAACTCGCCTTGCCATTGGGCGCGGTTGGCGATCCATTCGCGGTTTTGCTCGCCCAGGCTGGCAGACCAAGCCTGTACCCGTTGCCGCTGGCCGGGGCTGAGGGGGCCGAGCCAAGTGGCCAGGCGCTTGGCCATGCGCTTGGCGCGCTCGCGGATTTGCTGCTCCAGCGGTGGTTCGACGTATTTGGCCTGGCGTTCGCGCAGGTCCTTGGCGAAGGCCGCGTTCATCTCGGCCACTTGCCGCTCGCTCAGCCCTTGCAGCAGCTCCACGGCCGAGGGGGTAATGGCCCGGGCGGTTTGGCTGATGGCTTGCTTGGCTTCTGCGGCCCGGGCTTGCAGGGCCTGATCGCTGACCTGGTCGGTCTTGACCATGGCCTCGACACGGTCGAGCCAGTCGAGGTAGGCGGGCAATTGGGTGCTGCAATGCCAGCTCAGGTGCTCCTTGAGACGTTGGTCGAACCAATCTTTTTGGGGGCGGTTCATGTCCAGGTAGTAGCTGAGCGTCCACGGCACGATCACATCAAGGTTGCGGTAGGCCAGCCCGACGCGGCTGCACCCGGCGAGGGTCAGGCCGAGGGCCAAGAGCAGGGTGATGGCGTTGAACCAGCGGGGCATGGGCAAGTCCTGGCAGGCAGTCATAGACCCTCATCTGAACCCGCAAGGGTGCTGGCAGTTCAGTGTGGTTCAGGCGCTGGGGCAGGATTTTTACGGGTGATGGGGGAGGCGGGGCTCTAGCCCTGGCGCTTCGAGGCTCGAAGCGCTTAGGGACCAGGGATTGCTGCGCGGGGTGTTACTTTTTGCCAAGGGTAATTTGCTTGGACGGGCCGAAGGTCTGGCCACTGACGCCTTTGGCGATTTGCTGGATTTCACCGCCGGACTTCAGGAAAGCAGCAATCTGCTCGTTGATCGAATCGCTGGTTTCAACGGCTGGAGCTGGCTTTGATTTGCTATTGGATGCTTTTACGCGCATGGCGGCCATTAACCTGTAGAAAATTAACTTGGCCAGGCATCGTACAGGAAATACTTGACAATTGCTTGGTAAATATCTGCTGAAATGAATTAACTCATCGTTTGGAAATTAAAACCCGCGCATTCAAATAACGCCCTAAGCGGTTGTTTTCACTCAAAAGAGGCGGCAAATAAATACGGGCGTTGCGCCGATTGCCCCAAGCGCGGCCTGACGAGCGGCTCGTCCGTGCGCTAAATTCAGGCGCTACAAGGACTTTTTTCCGCCGCGCCCGCAGCCTGCAGAACGGCGCCGGTAAACTCGGGTAGAATGCCGCCCACGCAATGAGGGTATTGGAAATGGCTTTAGTCGGACGCTACAACAGTTTGCAAGTGGTTAAACATACTAACTTCGGTTTGTATCTGGACGGCGGCGCCGATGGCGAAATCCTGCTGCCCAATCGTTATATTCCAAAAGATATTCCCAGCGAAGATGAAGACTGGCTCAACGTTTTTATTTATTTGGACAGCGATGACAAACTTATCGCCACCACGGAAAAACCCAAAGTTCAGGTCGGTGAATTCGCCAGTTTGAAAGTGGTTGAAGTCAACAGCATCGGCGTGTTCCTCGACTGGGGCCTGCCCAAGGACCTGTTGCTGCCGTACTCCGAAGAAAAACGCCAGATGACCGCCGGCGAGTACTGCGTGGTGCATGTGTACCTCGACAAACACACCCGCCGCATCACCGCCACCGCGCGCCTGGACCGTTACCTGGACAAAACCCCGGCCAACTACCAAGTGGGCCAGGAAGTGGACTTGCTGGTGGCCGAAGCGACCGACATGGGCTTCAAGGCCATCATCAACAACAAGCACTGGGGCTTGATCCACAAGAACGAAATCTTCAAGTTCATGCGCGCCGGTAAAGAAGAAAAAGGCTTTATCAAAGAGATTCGTGCCGACGGCAAGATCAGCCTGAGCCTGCAACCGGTGGGTGAAGAAGCCGCCAGCAGCCTGAACTCCAAGATCCTCGCCAAGTTGCGCGAAAACAACGGCAGCCTGCCGGTCAGCGACAAAAGCGACCCGGCCTTGATTAGCAGCCTGTTTGGCGTCAGCAAGGGCAACTTCAAGAAAGCCATTGGCGCGCTCTACAAAGGTGGGCAGATCGTGATCCACGCCGACCGCATCGAGTTGAGCTGATTGCCTGAGGGGGATAGTGGCATTGAGCCGCCTAGCGCGGCGGTTTGCCGGGGTTTACGTGGGATGCAGGGCCTATTGCTGATGGATTCAGTAATAGATCATTGTAAGAACGAGCGAGCATTGCGTAGGAGTTAGGACTATTCTCTGTGAGAACACGTTCAAGACTCTCGATCGCACCGCATTACCCTGAAGGGGGCACCATGAAAGAGAAAATTCAAAACTGGCTCCACGACCTCGGTGTTGCGCTGGGTCTGATTGAACCGCCGCTGCAACCGGTGCCTATCCGCACGGACGACGAGCAACGCCGTCGCCAGCCGCGCCGCCGCTAACCCCCGCCCTTGAAGTGATCCAGGGCCTGATGCCGGTCAGGCCCACCGGTTTTCCCCTGTGCCCGCCCCGGGCTTTTTCTTTGTCCAGAACCTTATGCCCCGCCCACACTGCCCGCGCTGCCTGCGCCCCGACACCCATTGCCTGTGCCCGCTGATCCCCAGCCTCGACAGCCGCACCCGGGTGCTGTTGTTGCAGCACCCCAGCGAGGTACGCCACGCGCTGAACACCGCGCGCCTGGCGGCGTTGGGCCTTAATAACGCTGAGTTGATCGTGGGCGAGGTGTTCGCCGACCTGCCGGCGCTGCTCGACCGCCCCGGTTACCAGGCGCGGTTGTTGTTTCCGGGCGAAGAATCCCAGGCGCTGCACGCCTATGGGCCGGCGGAGCTACCGCTGTTGCTGGTGGTGCCGGACGGCACCTGGCGCAAGGCGCGCAAGCTGTTGCACCTCAATCCGCTGCTGGCCGCGCTGCCCCGGGTCAGCCTGGCGGCGGGCGCGGTGTCGCGCTACCGCTTGCGCAAGGCGCCGGGGCCGGGGGCGTTGTCCACGGTGGAGGCCATAGCCCAGGCGTTGCAGGTGCTGGAGGCGCCGGCCTCGTTCGAGCCATTGCTGCGCCCGTTCGAGGCGTTGATCGAGGGCCAGATCGCGGCGATGGGTGATGACGTTTACCAGCGCAACCACGGCGCCTAGCGTTCGCGCATCGCCTCGGTGCGAGCCTTGAGCACCGGTTTGAGCAGGTAATCGAGCACACTTTTTTCGCCGGTGATGATGTCCACGGTGGCCACCATGCCGGGGATTATCAGCAGCGGTTTGACGTCGCCGCCCAGGTGGTTTTTGTCGGTGCGCACCTGGATCAGGTAGAAACTGTTGCCCTTGTCGTCGGTGATGGTGTCGGCGCCGATCAATTCCAGCTTGGCGCTCAGGCCGCCGTAGATGGTGTAGTCGTAGGCGCTGAACTTGACCATGGCTTTCTGCCCCGGGTGCAGGAAGGCCACGTCCTGCGGGCGGACTTTGGCTTCGATCAGCAGGTTGTCTTCCAGGGGCACGATTTCCACCATGTCGCTGCCGGGTTGGACCACGCCGCCGATGGTGTTGACCTTGAGCTGCTTGATGACCCCATGCACCGGGGAGGTCACCGTGGTGCGGGTGACGCGGTCGTCGATGGCGATGCTGGTGGCGGTGATTTTCGACAGTTCGGCGCGTTTTTCGTTGAGTTCCTTGGCCGCCTCGGAGCGGAAACTCTGCTCCGATTCATCGATCTTGCTCTTGATCTCATTGATCGCCGATTCGGCCCGGGGAATGGCCAGGGTGGTGGCATTGAGGGAGCCGCGGATTTCCACGGCGGCGCGTTTGAGGCGCAGAATTTCCACCGGCGACACCGCCCCGGTGCCCACCAGGGGCGCGGACATGTTCATTTCCTGTTGCAGCAGCCCCAGGCTTGAGCTGAATTGCCCTTGTTTTGAGCGAAATTCCGCCAGTTCTTGGGTTTTTTGCCGAAGTTGCTCACTCAAGGTCCGTTGTTCGCTGGCCAACCTGCGTTGGCGCTGCTCGAACAGCGAGCGTTCGTCCTCGGCCACTTGCGGGGCCTTGGCCACCACTTCGTCGGAGAGCTTGAAGGGCCGGCCCTCGGCTTCGGCCGACAGGCGTTCGACCTGGGCGGTGAGGGTGAAGCGATCCACCTCGCTTTCGCCCTTGTTGGAGCGAAACCGCGTGTCATCCAGGCGCAGCAGGGTGTCGCCCTTGTTCACCATTTGCCCTTCGCGCACGAAGATCTCGGTGACGATGCCGCCCTCCAGGTTCTGGATCACCTGCACCTTGCTCGACGGAATGGCCTTGCCTTCGCCCATGGTCACTTCTTGCAGCACAGCGAATTTGGCCCACAACAGGGCGCTGATGATAAGCGCGGCGGCGATCCACACCGTCAGGCGCGACCAGCGCGGCGAGTCTTCCTGGGCGACGCCGGCCACTTCGGGCATGAATTCGCTGTCGGCGTTTTTGTTGAAACGAGCGAAGTAGCCGCGCGGGGCAGTGGGGTTGGACATGGGCGCCTCCTAGACGGCCGCAGAGCCGACACGGCCCTTGCGCAGTGCATCGATGACCGCTTCCTTGGGACCGTCGGCGACGATCTTGCCGTTGTCCAGCACGATCAGGCGATCCACCAGGCTGAGCATTGAGGTGCGATGGGTGACCAGCAACAAGGTCTTGCCCGCGACCCAGGTGTGCAGGCGTTGGCGCAGGGTGTCTTCGCTGCTGTTGTCCATGGCGCTGGTGGGCTCGTCGAGCACCATGATCGGCGGGTCGAGCAGCAACGCCCGGGCCAGCAGCACAGCCTGGCGCTGGCCGCCGGAGAGTAATTGGCCGCGCTCGCCCACCGGGCGGTCGAAGCCTTGGGGGTGCTGGCGGGCCAGTTCGGTGACGCCGGTCAGCTCCGCCACTTCAAGCATCCGCGCGTCACTGATGTAGCGTGCGCCGAGGGTCAGGTTGTCGCGCAGGCTGCCGGCCAGCAGCGGCAGGTCATGGGCGACATAGCCGATCTGTTGGCGCAGGTCGGCCACGTCCAGTTGCCGCAGGTCCAGGCCATCGAGCAGCAGTTGGCCTTCGTCGGGGGCGTAGAAACCCATCACCAGGCGCCCCAGGGTGCTTTTGCCCGAGCCGCTGCGGCCGATGATGCCGATGCGCTCCCCCGGTTTGACGCTGAAGCTGATGTTGTGCAGCGCCGGCGCGCCTTGCCCGGCGTACTGGAAGGTCACCTGGCTGACGTCCAGCGCGCCTTGCAACTGGGTGCGTTCCAGCGGCCGCTGCTTGGCGTCGCGTTCCTGGGGCAGGCCCATCAGGGCGTCGGTGCTGCGCATGGTTAATTGGGCTTGCTGGTAGCGGGTGATGAGCCCGGCGATCTGCCCCAGGGGCGAGAGCACGCGGCTGCCGAGCATGTAGGTGGCCACCAGGGCGCCGACGCTGAGGCTGCCGGCGATGATGCTGTAGACCCCGGCGATGATGGTGGTCATGCCACACAACTGCTGGATGAACAGGGTGCCGTTGGTGGCCATGGCCGACAGGTTGCGGGCATGGCTGTCCAGGCGCGTGAGGGCGCCGTGGGTGCTTTCCCATTTGTGCTGGCGCTCGCTTTCGGCGCTGCAGGCCTTGAGGGTTTCCAGGCCACTGAGGGTTTCGATCAGCAGGGCCTGGCGTTCGGCGCCCAGGGACAGGCTTTTTTGCACGGTGTCGCGCAGGCGTGCCTGGATCACCATGGCAAAGCCGATGGTGATGGGGAACGCCAGCAGCGGGATAACCACCAGCCAGCCGCCGAGCAGGCCGATCACCACCAGCATCAGCACCGCGAAGGGCAGGTCGATGAGGCTGGTCAGGGTCACGGCGGTGAGGAACTCACGCAGGCCCTGGAAGTCATGGATGCTCTGGGCAAAACCGCCGATGGTGGCCGGGCGGGCCTTCATCGACATACCGGTGATGCGCTCAAACAGCGTGGCGGAGAGGATCACGTCGGTTTTCTTGCCGGCGGTGTCCAACAGGTGCGCGCGCACCACCCGCAGCACCAACTCGAACCCGGTGCCGATCAACAGGCCCACCGACAGCATCCACAGGGTGGACGTGGCCTGGTTGGGCACCACGCGGTCGTAGGTCTGCATGACGAACAACGGCACCATCAGGCCCAGCAGGTTAATCAGGAAACTGGCGAGGATCGCGTCGCTGTACAGCCAGCGCGACAGCTTGAGGGTGTCGCGAAACCATGCCTCTACCCGGGGCACCAGGGGCGCGCGCAGGTCTTCGAGTTCGTGGCGCGGCCGGGCGAAGAGGGCCTGGCCGCTGTATTCCTCGGCCAACTCTTGGCGGCTGACCCACTGCTCGCCGCCCTCGGCTTCGCTGGGCAGGATCAGCGCCTTGTCGTCCTCGCTCCAACGGCGCAGTACGGCGGTGCGGCCGTTGTTGAGGATCAGCAGCACCGGCAGGTTTAGCGCAGAAATGGCCGACAGGTCCCGGCGCAGCACCCGCGCCTGCAACCCGGCCCGGGCCGCGGCCCGGGGCAGCAGGTCCAGGCTCAGGCGTTGCTGGGCCAGGGGCAACCCGGCGCTCAGGCTGGCACGGCTGACGGTGCGGTCGTGCAGCTTGCACAGGATCATCAACCCGTCCAACAACGGGTCGTCGAAGCTCAGACGCGGGTCCACGCCAGTATTGCCGGGTTCCATGCTGGTCAAGTTGCGCACTCCTTGTACCGACTACTTCATTTCAGGCAAACGGGCTTCGTTTCTCACTTCGGTCTGGGCGATGGCTTCGGCGGGGACGACGACTTTCTCCTTGTTCAGCAACTCCCCCATGTTGGCCAGCACGCGGTACATCGAGAACTCTTCGGTGTAGCGCACTTCGGTGTAGCGGCGGTTGGCGTTGTACAGCTCGTTTTCACTGTCGAGCAGGTCGAGCAGGGTGCGTTGGCCCAGGCCGAACTGGTCTTGGTAGGCGGCGCGCACACGGGTGGTGGTTTCGGCGTATTCGCGGGCGGTGGGGGTTTGCTTCTTGGCGTTGACCATGGCGTTCCAGGCCAGGGTGATGTTCTCGTTGAGCATGCGCAGTGCGTTGTTGCGGATGTCCATGGCCTGGTTGATTTTGTGCGCGTCCGATTGCAGGCGTGCCTTGTCGCTGCCGCCCTTGAACAGGTTGTAATTCATGATGACGCCCACGCGCCATTCGTTGTCATGGCCCTTGTCGCCCTGGATGTTGTCGTTGGCGCCCACTGCCGCTTCGGCATCGAAACGTGGGTAGAACGGCGACTTGGCCACCTCATATTGGCTTTCGGCGGACTGCACGTCGGCCTGGGCGGATTTGAGGTAAGGGTTGTTCTCCAACATGCTCTGGCGCGCGTCCGGCAGGCTGGCGGGCACTTCACCACGAATCGAGGGCAGGGTTTCCAGTTCGTCGGGCATGCGGCCAACGGCGCTGAAGAAGTTCGCCTCGGCATCGGCCAGGTCGACGGTGGCGGTGTCAAAGTTGTTTTCCGCCAGGGCACGACGGGCGGCCGACTGGTCGAGGTCGGCGTTGCTGCCCACGCCGCGCTGGGTGCGCAGGCCAATCTGGTCGTTCACCCGCAGGTGCGCTTGCAGGTTGTTCTTGGCCAGGGTCACCAGTTCACGGCGCTTGAGCACCTCCAGGTACACCTCGATGGTACGCAGGGCCAGGCTTTCGGCGGTGCCGCGGGTGTAGTAGGCGCGGGAGTTGACCACCGATTGGGTGCGGCCCACTTCATTGGCGGTATTAAAGCCGTCGAACAGCATTTGCCGCAGGCGCAGTTCCGACTGGGTGTAGTTCAACGTTTCGGTGTGGTGGTTGCCCTGGCCACGGGTGGTGCTGTTGTCGCTATAGCCACGGCCATACCCGGCGTTGAGATCCAGCGAAGGGTAAAAACCACCCTTGGCGACCTTCACGTCTTCATCCGCCGACAAACGGCTGTTCTGGGTCGAACGAAGCTCGGGGTGATTATCCAGCGTGCTTTGGATGGCTTCAGTCAACGACATGGCCTGGGCCGCGGGGGCGCAGGCGATAGCCAATAAAACCGCGCTGCAGAGGGGTGTCAAAACGCGCATGGGTACTTCTCCCTGGTCCTGATGGTGCTTAGCAGTCGCCAAAAAGTTGACGAATTTTTTAGTTCAAACCGTTTCAGGTTTGTAACATGAGAGCTAAGAACACTTTTGCGCCGACCTAAGAAGAATTTCTCATAACACTTATGCCAAAAAAAACTTATGCACTCTGCCAGATCCAGCACATTGTTGATTGCGCGGGCCCTTATTAACCAAGCCCTCTGGAGCTTTTAAGGGGTTTCGCAAAGTTCAATCAATTTTGCAGTACAGGTCGGGAAAGGAGTGAAAAGGCGAGGGCGGCATCGTTTTTCGGGCGGCGGTTTTTTGTCACTTGCCCCTGGTTAGCGCTGTGACGCCCCTTCCCTTGAACGGTTTTGAGGCGGATGAGCTTGATTTTGTTTGGCTTGTTCCGCTTTCACCGGTAGTTCGGGAGGTGTAAGGGGTGACGGATTTGTGCCGCGCTTAGAGACGCGGCGCAGATCGGTCGCCCCGTGCCATTCACGCTTTCTCTGCATACGTAGATGCCGATAGCTGTCGGCGGCGGAGGAATGGATATGGCAACGCTCATCGGTATCGTCAGTCAGGTAGTGGGTCAGGTTTACGCAGTGGCGAGCAACGGTGCCAAGCGCGCCCTGGTCGAGGGCGACCGGCTGTTTGCCGGGGAAACGCTGGATACCGGCGCCTCCGGCGCGGTGGCCGTGCGCTTGCAGAACGGCCAGGAATTGACCCTCGGCCGTGGCAGCGAGCTGCAATTGAGTGCCGACCTGCTCAGCGACAAGGTGCCCCACGTCGTCGCCGCTGAAAGCACCACGCCGAGCCAGGCGCAATTGACGGACGTCGAGCAATTGCAAAAAGCCATCGCCGCTGGCGCCGACCCCACCCAAACCGGCGAAGCCACCGCGGCCGGCCCCGGTAGCCCCGGCGGTACGGGCGGCGCGGAGGGCGGCGGCCACACCTTTGTATTGCTCGAAGAAGTGGCGGGCCGGGTGGATCCCGTCATCGGCTTCCCCACCGCCGGGTTCAACGGTATTCCCGAATTCGTCCCGCAGATCATCGACCCGGTGCCAGAGGACACCACGCCCCCCATCGTGCCGCCCAACAACGAAGTGAGCCTGGGCGGGCTCGCGGTGGAGGGCGGCGAACTGACCCTCAACGAAGCCAACCTGCAACAGGGCTCGGCCAGCGACCCGGCGGCCCTGACCCAAAGCGGCAGCTTCAATGTGTCGGCCCCCGATGGCCTGCTCAACCTCAGCGTGGGCGGCATCAGCGTGGTCAGCGGCGGAGTGGCCGCGCTCTTTCCGCAGTCGATCACCACCCAACTGGGCAACACCCTGACCATCACCGGCTACAACCCGGCCACGGGCGTGGTCACCTACAGCTACACCCTCAACGGCAACGAAACCCACTCAGCGGCCGACGGCGCCAACAACCTGAACGAACAGTTCACGGTGGTGGCCAGCGACACCAACGGCGACACCGCCACCGGCTCGCTGGACATCAACATCACCGACGACCTGCCCAACGCGGCCAACGACAGCAACGCCGGCGTCGGCTCCGAAAGCCAACTGACCCTCGCCGGCAACGTGCTGACCAACGACGTACAAGGCGCCGACCGCGTGGCCAGCGGCCCGGTGACGGCCGGCACCTACACCGGCACCTACGGCACCCTCGTGCTGGCGGCCGATGGCAGCTACACCTATACCCTCAACCCCACGGGCGCGGCGTTTTTGGCCCTCAAGGGCGATGGTAGCGGCACCGAAACCTTCACCTACACCCTCACCGACTCGGACGGCGACACCAGTACCGCCAACCTGGTGCTCAACGTCCACAACAACGACGACCCCGCGACCCTCGACGGCCTCAAAGTCGAAGGCGCCGAACTGACCTTCTATGAAAACGCCCTGAGCGACGGCTCGGCGCCAGGCAGCAGCCCGCTGACTCAGGGTGGCTCCTTCACCGTCACCGCACTCGACGGCGTACAAACCCTGACCGTGGGCGGTATCAACGTAGTCACCGGCGGCGTGGCAGCGACTTTCCCACAGGTGTTTACCACCGACCTGGGTAATACCCTGACCATCACCGGGTACAACCCGGCGACTGGCGTGGTCACCTACACCTACACCCTCAACGACAACGAAGCCCACGCCCCGGGCGCCGGCACCAACAGCCTGGGGGAAAACTTCACCGTTACCCTGGTGGACAGCAACGGCACCACAGCCACCGACTCCCTGGACGTGAACATCGTCGACGATGTGCCAACGGCCAAAGACGACAGCAACACCCAAACCGCCACCGAGACGCTGACGTCGTTGACCGGCAATGTGCTGGACAACGACATCCAAGGCGCCGACCGCGTAACCACCGGCCCATCGGCCGGCCCCATTACCGGCGGTACCTTTACTGGCACCTACGGCACCCTGGTTCTGGGGGCGAACGGTACTTATACCTACACCCTCGACCCCAACAATCCCGCCTTCAAGGCACTGACCACGGATTCCACCGAGACCTTTACCTACACCTTCACGGATAAGGACGGCGACACCAGCACCGCGAATTTGGTGCTCAACGTCCACAACAACGATGACCCAGTGGTGATCGATGGCCTGAAAGTGGACGGCGGGGAAGTCACGCTGTACGAAAAAGCGCTCTCAGACGGTTCTGCTCCGGGCAGCTCGCCGCTGACCCAGGGCGGTTCCTTTACCGTGACCGCGCTGGACGGGGTACAAACCCTCACCGTCGGCGGCATCAACGTCGTCACCGGCGGCGTGGCGGCCACTTTCCCACAGGTGTTTACCACCGACCTGGGTAATACCCTGACCATCACCGGGTACAACCCGACTACAGGCGTGGTGACTTACACCTACACCCTCAACGACAACGAAGCCCACGCCCCGGGCGCCGGCACCAACAGCCTGGGGGAAAACTTCACCGTTACCCTGGTGGACGGTAACGGCACCACGGCCACCGACTCCCTGGACGTGAACATCGTCGACGATGTGCCAACGGCCAAAGACGACAGCAACACCCAAACCGCCACCGAAACCCTCACCAGCCTCACCGGCAATGTGCTGGACAACGACATCCAAGGCGCCGACCGCGTAACCACCGGTCCATCGGCAGGTCCTATCACTGGCGGTACCTTTACTGGCACCTACGGCACCCTGGTTCTAGGGGCAAATGGCACTTACACCTACACCCTTGACCCCAACAATCCTGCATTCAAAGCGCTGACCACGGATTCCACCGAGACCTTTACCTACACCTTCACCGACAAGGACGGCGACACCAGCACTGCGAATTTGGTGCTCAACGTTCACAACAACGATGACCCAGTGGTAATCGATGGCCTGAAAGTGGACGGCGGGGAAGTCACGTTGTACGAAAAAGCCCTGGGCGATGGCTCCGCTCCCGGCAGCAGCCCGCTGACTCAGGGTGGCTCCTTCACCGTGACCGCACTGGACGGCGTGCAAACCCTCACCGTGGGTGGCATCAACGTGGTGACCGGCGGTGTGGCGGCCACTTTCCCACAGGTGTTTACCACCGACCTGGGTAACACCCTGACCATCACCGGGTACAACCCGACTACAGGCGTGGTGACTTACACCTACACCCTCAACGACAACGAAGCCCACGCCTCCGGCGCCGGCACCAATAACCTGAGCGAAAGCTTCACCGTGACCCTGGTGGACGGCAACGGCACCACGGCCACCGACTCGCTGGACGTGAACATCGTCGATGACGTACCAACGGCCAAAGACGACAGCAACACCCAAACTGCGACTGAAACCCTCACCAGCCTCACCGGCAACGTGCTGGACAACGACATCCAAGGCGCCGACCGCGTAACCACCGGTCCATCGGCCGGCCCCATTACCGGCGGTACATTCACCGGCACCTACGGCACCTTGGTTTTGGGGGCGAACGGTACTTATACCTACACCCTTGACCCCAATAATCCCGCCTTCAAGGCACTGACCACGAACGCCACCGAGACCTTTACCTACACCTTCACGGATAAGGACGGCGACACCAGCACCGCGAACCTAGTGCTCAACGTCCACAACAACGATGACCCGGTGGTAATCGATGGCCTGAAAGTGGACGGCGGGGAAGTCACGTTGTACGAAAAAGCCCTGGGCGATGGCTCCGCTCCTGGCAGCAGCCCGCTGACCCAGGGCGGCTCCTTCACCGTGACCGCACTGGACGGCGTACAAACCCTCACCGTCGGCGGCATCAACGTGGTGACCGGCGGTGTGGCGGCCACTTTCCCACAGGTGTTTACCACCGACCTGGGTAATACCCTGACCATCACCGGGTATAACCCGACTACAGGCGTGGTCACTTACACCTACACCCTCAACGACAACGAAGCCCATGCAACGGGTGCAGGCACCAACAACCTGAGCGAAAGCTTTACCGTGACCTTGGTGGACGGCAACGGCACCACGGCCACCGACTCGCTGGATGTGAATATCGTCGACGATGTGCCAACGGCCAAAGACGACAGCAACACCCAAACTGCGACTGAAACCCTCACCAGCCTCACCGGCAACGTGCTGGACAACGACATCCAAGGCGCCGACCGCGTGACCACCGGCCCATCGGCCGGCCCCATTACTGGCGGTACATTCACCGGCACCTACGGCACCCTGGTTCTGGGGGCGAACGGTACTTACACCTACACCCTCGACCCCAACAATCCCGCCTTCAAAGCGCTGACCACGAACGCCACCGAGACCTTCACCTACACCTTCACCGACAAGGACGGCGATACGAGCACCGCGAATTTGGTGCTGAACGTCCACAACAACGACGACCCGGTGGTGATCGATGGCCTGAAAGTGGACGGCGGGGAAGTCACGCTGTACGAAAAAGCCCTGAGCGATGGCTCCGCTCCTGGCAGCAGCCCGCTGACCCAGGGCGGCTCCTTCACCGTGACCGCGCTGGACGGCGTACAAACCCTCACCGTCGGCGGCATCAACGTCGTCACCGGCGGCGTGGCGGCGACTTTCCCACAGGTGTTTACCACCGACCTGGGTAACACCCTGACCATCACCGGGTACAACCCGGCGACTGGCGTGGTCACTTACACCTACACCCTCAACGACAACGAAGCCCATGCCTCCGGCGCCGGCACCAACAACCTGAGCGAAAGCTTTACCGTGACCTTGGTGGACAGCAACGGCACCACGGCCACCGATTCTTTGAACGTGAATATCGTCGATGACGTCCCCACCGCGAAGGACGACAGCAACACCCAAACCGCCACCGAAACTCTGACGTCATTGACCGGCAACGTGCTGGACAACGACATCCAAGGCGCCGACCGCGTAACCACCGGCCCATCGGCTGGCCCCATTACTGGCGGTACATTCACCGGCACCTACGGCACCCTGGTTCTGGGGGCGAACGGTACTTATACCTACACCCTCGACCACAACAATCCTGCATTCAAAGCGCTGACTACGAACGCCACCGAGACCTTCACCTACACCTTCACCGACAAGGACGGCGACACCAGCACCGCGAACCTAGTGCTCAACGTCCACAACAACGACGACCCGGTGGTGATCGATGGCCTGAAAGTGGACGGTGGTGAACTGACGCTGTACGAAAAAGCCCTGAGCGATGGCTCCGCTCCTGGCAGCAGCCCCCTGACCCAGGGCGGCTCCTTCACCGTGACCGCGCTGGACGGCGTACAAACCCTCACCGTCGGCGGCATCAACGTCGTCACCGGCGGCGTGGCGGCCACTTTCCCACAGGTGTTTACCACCGACCTGGGTAACACCCTGACCATCACCGGGTACAACCCGGCGACTGGCGTGGTGACTTACACCTACACCCTCAACGACAACGAGGCCCATGCAACGGGTGCAGGCACCAACAACCTCAGTGAAAGCTTTACCGTGACCCTGGTGGACGGCAACGGCACCACGGCCACCGACTCCCTGGACGTGAACATCGTCGATGACGTGCCAACGGCCAAAGACGACAGCAACACCCAAACTGCGACTGAAACCCTCACCAGCCTCACCGGCAATGTGCTGGACAACGACATCCAAGGCGCCGACCGCGTAACCACCGGTCCATCGGCCGGCCCCATTACCGGCGGTACATTCACCGGCACCTACGGCACCCTGGTTCTGGGGGCGAACGGTACTTATACCTACACCCTCGACCCCAACAATCCTGCATTCAAAGCGCTGACCACGAACGCCACCGAGACCTTTACCTACACCTTCACCGACAAGGACGGCGACACCAGCACCGCGAATTTGGTGCTCAACGTCCACAACAACGATGACCCAGTGGTGATCGATGGCCTGAAAGTGGACGGTGGTGAACTGACGCTGTACGAAAAAGCCCTGAGCGATGGCTCCGCTCCTGGCAGCAGCCCCCTGACCCAGGGCGGCTCCTTCACCGTGACCGCACTCGACGGCGTGCAAACCCTCACCGTAGGCGGTATCAACGTGGTGACCGGCGGTGTGGCCGCCACTTTCCCACAAGTCTTTACCTCCGACCTGGGTAATACCCTGACCATCACGGGGTACAACCCGGCGACTGGCGTGGTGACTTACACCTACACCCTCAACGACAACGAAGCCCACGCCCCTGGCGCCGGCACCAACAGCCTGGGGGAAAACTTCACCGTTACCCTGGTGGACAGCAACGGCACCACGGCCACCGATTCGCTGGACGTGAACATCGTCGATGACGTGCCAACGGCCAAAGACGACAGCAACACCCAAACTGCCACCGAAACCCTGACGTCATTGACCGGCAACGTGCTGGACAACGACATCCAAGGCGCAGACCGCGTAACCACCGGTCCATCGGCCGGCCCCATTACCGGCGGTACCTTTACTGGCACCTACGGCACCCTGGTTCTGGGGGCAAATGGCACTTACACCTACACCCTTGACCCCAACAATCCTGCATTCAAAGCGCTGACCACGAACGCCACCGAGACCTTTACCTACACCTTCACCGACAAGGACGGCGACACCAGCACCGCGAACCTAGTGCTCAACGTCCACAACAACGACGACCCGGTGGTGATCGATGGCCTGAAAGTGGACGGTGGTGAACTGACGCTGTACGAAAAAGCCCTGAGCGATGGCTCCGCTCCTGGCAGCAGCCCC
>NZ_FYEE01000002.1:192535-194540 GCF_900187645.1 Pseudomonas sp. Irchel 3E20
CGCGAACCTAGTGCTCAACGTCCACAACAACGACGACCCGGTGGTGATCGATGGCCTGAAAGTGGACGGTGGTGAACTGACGCTGTACGAAAAAGCCCTGAGCGATGGCTCCGCTCCTGGCAGCAGCCCGCTGACCCAGGGCGGCTCCTTCACCGTGACCGCACTGGACGGGGTACAAACCCTCACCGTAGGCGGTATCAACGTGGTGACTGGCGGTGTGGCGGCGACTTTCCCACAGGTGTTTACCACTGACCTGGGCAACACACTGACCATCACCGGGTACAACCCGACTACAGGCGTGGTGACTTACACCTACACCCTCAACGACAACGAAGCCCATGCCTCCGGCGCCGGCACCAACAACCTGAGCGAAAGCTTTACCGTGACCTTGGTGGACGGCAACGGCACCACGGCCACCGATTCGCTGGACGTGAATATCGTCGACGATGTGCCAACGGCCAAAGACGACAGCAACACCCAAACCGCCACCGAGACGCTGACGTCGTTGACCGGCAACGTGCTGGACAACGACATCCAAGGCGCCGACCGCGTAACCACCGGCCCATCGGCCGGCCCCATTACTGGCGGTACATTCACCGGCACCTACGGCACCCTGGTTTTGGGGGCGAACGGTACTTATACCTACACCCTTGACCCCAACAATCCTGCATTCAAAGCGCTGACTACGAACGCCACCGAGACCTTTACCTACACCTTCACCGACAAGGACGGCGATACGAGCACCGCGAATTTGGTGCTGAACGTCCACAACAACGACGACCCGGTGGTGATCGATGGCCTGAAAGTGGACGGCGGGGAAGTCACGCTGTACGAAAAAGCCCTGGGCGATGGCTCCGCTCCTGGCAGCAGCCCGCTGACTCAGGGTGGTTCCTTCACCGTGACCGCACTGGACGGCGTACAAACCCTCACCGTAGGCGGTATCAACGTGGTGACCGGCGGTGTGGCCGCCACTTTCCCACAAGTCTTTACCACCGACCTGGGTAATACCCTGACCATCACCGGGTACAACCCGGCGACTGGCGTGGTGACTTACACCTACACGCTGAACGACAACGAGGCCCACGCCTCCGGCGCCGGCACCAACAACCTGAGCGAAAGCTTTACCGTGACCTTGGTGGACGGTAACGGCACCACGGCCACCGACTCGCTGGACGTGAACATCGTCGATGACGTGCCAACGGCCAAAGACGACAGCAACACCCAAACTGCGACTGAAACCCTCACCAGCCTCACCGGCAATGTGCTGGACAACGACGTGCAAGGTGCGGACCGCGTAACCACTGGCCCATCGGCAGGCCCTATCACTGGCGGTACTTTTGCCGGCACCTACGGCACCCTGGTTCTGGGGGCGAACGGTACTTACACCTACACCCTTGACCCCAACAATCCTGCATTCAAAGCGCTAACCACGAACGCCACCGAGACCTTTACCTACACCTTCACCGATAAGGACGGCGACACCAGCACCGCGAATCTAGTACTGAACGTCCACAACAACGACGACCCGGTGGTGATCGATGGCCTGAAAGTGGACGGCGGGGAAGTCACGCTGTACGAAAAAGCGCTCTCGGACGGTTCCGCTCCGGGGAGTTCGCCGTTGACCCAGGGCGGCTCCTTTACCGTCACCGCACTGGACGGCGTACAAACCCTCACCGTAGGCGGCATCAACGTGGTGACCGGCGGTGTGGCGGCAACTTTCCCACAAGTCTTTACCACCGACCTGGGTAATACCCTGACCATCACCGGGTACAACCCGGCGACTGGCGTGGTGACTTACACCTACACCCTGAACGACAACGAAGCCCACGCCTCCGGCGCCGGCACCAACAACCTGAGCGAAAGCTTTACCGTGACCTTGGTGGACGGTAACGGCACCACGGCCACCGACTCGCTGGACGTGAACATCGTCGATGACGTGCCAACGGCCAAAGACGACAGCAACACCCAAACTGCGACTGAAACCCTCACCAGCCTCACCGGCAAC
>NZ_FYEE01000002.1:194638-632585 GCF_900187645.1 Pseudomonas sp. Irchel 3E20
TTGGTGGACGGTAACGGCACCACGGCCACCGACTCGCTGGACGTGAACATCGTCGATGACGTGCCAACGGCCAAAGACGACAGCAACACCCAAACTGCGACTGAAACCCTCACCAGCCTCACCGGCAACGTGCTGGACAACGACATCCAAGGCGCAGACCGCGTAACCACCGGTCCATCGGCCGGCCCCATTACCGGCGGTACATTCACTGGCACCTACGGCACCCTGGTTCTGGGGGCGAACGGTACTTATACCTACACCCTTGACCCCAACAATCCCGCCTTCAAGGCGTTGAAAACCGACACAACGGACACCTTCACCTACACCTTCACCGACAAGGACGGCGACGTCAGCACGGCGAAACTGGTGCTTAACGTCCACAACAACGACGACCCGGCGGTTATCAATGACCTGAACGTCACGGGCGGGGAGTTGACGCTGTATGAAAACGCCTTGAGCGATGGCACTGCGCCGGGCAGTTCGGCCCTGACGCAAGGCAGCACGTTCAGCGTGACGGCCCTGGACGGGGTGAAAACCCTGACCGTGGCCGGGATGAATGTGGTCAGCAATGGCGTGGTGGCGAACTTCCCGCAGGTGTTTGTCACGCCTCTGGGCAACACCCTGACGGTCACGGGCTACAACCCGGCGACCGGGGTGGTGAGCTACACCTACACCCTCAACGACAATGAGAACCACAGCGCCGGCAATGGCACCACCCTGGCCGAGCCGTTCACCGTGACCCTGGTGGACGGCAACGACAGCACGGCCACCGGCACCCTGGACGTCACCATCGTTGACGATACGCCGCTGGCCAAGCCGGATACCGGCACGGTGATCGAAGGCAGCACCCTCAATATCGCGGTGCTGGGCAATGACGTGCTCGGTGCCGACGGCGCGACGCTGGGCGGTGCGGTGGTGGGGGTGAAGGCGGGCAATGGCACCGGCACCCCGGTGACCACCGGCCTGAACAGCAACATCGCCGGCAACTTTGGTTACCTGACGCTGGATGCGGCGGGCAACGCGGTGTACCACAGTTACGCGAACTCGGTCAGCGGCACGGTGACGGATACCTTCACCTACACCATCCGTGACGGCGACGGCGACCTGAGCACCACCACCATCACCGTGACGATCAATGACAGTGGCCTGAAGGCCATCGTCGATCAGGACGTGACGGTGTACGAAAAAGCCCTGGACCTGGGCAAGGATGGCCTGGACCTGGTCGGCGGCACGGTGGTCGGCAGCGATCCTACGTCCACCGGCGAAACCGCCACCGGCACCCTGGTGGGTTCGGTCACCGGTGGCGTCGGCGCCATTACCTACACCCTGGTGGGCAGTGCTACCGGTGCCTATGGGCAACTGTTGCTCAACCCCAACGGCACCTACACCTACACCCTGAGTTCGGCGCCGAAAACCACGCCCAATGCCAACGACGGCATCACCACCAACCAGACCGAAACCTTCACCTACAAGGCCACGGACGCTGCGGGCAACACCCAGACCAGCACCATCGTCATCAACATCGTCGACGACGTGCCCAAGGCTGTGGCCGCCGAGCGTTCGATGACCACGGTGGAGGTCGATACCAACCTGCTGATCGTGCTCGACACCTCCGGCAGCATGGACTGGGAGTCGGGGGTGGCGGGCAAATCGCGCCTGCAACTGGCCAAGGAAGCCATCACCGCATTGCTCGACAAGTACGACGCCATGGGCGATGTGATGGTCAAACTCGTCACCTTCAGTTCCACGGGTGTCGAACAGGGAACGACCTGGGTCAGTGTGGCCGTGGCCAAAAGCCAAATCGCCGGGCTGATCGCCGACGGTGGCACCAACTACGACGGCGCAGTGGCCAAGGCGATGACGGCGTTCCTCAAAAGCGGCAAGCTCACGGGCGCACAGAACGTCGGCTACTTCTTCTCCGACGGTGAGCCTACCGCTGGCCAGGAAATTTCTGGCAGTGATATCACCAACTGGCAGAACTTCCTCAACACCAACGGCATCAACAACTACGCCATTGGCCTGGGGCCGAACGTTTTTGCCTCCAACCTTGATCCTCTGGCGTACAACGGCAATACCGGGACAGACACCAACGCGGTGATCGTCACCAACCTGGCGCAACTGGACTCGGTACTCGCCGGCACTGTGCAGGGCACGCCGGTTACCGGCACGTTGCTTGGCGAAGGCGGCTCGTTCGGCGCCGATGGCGGCTTTATCAAATCCATCGTGGTCGATGGCATCACCTACACCTACGACCCCAAGGCCTTGAACAACCAGGGCTCGGTGACCGCCACCGGCGTCGGTACAGTCACCGGGATCTTCAACACGGCGAACAACACCCTTAGCGTCTCCACCACCAAGGGCGGCACCCTGTTGGTGAACCTGGATACCGGCGAATTCACCTACACCTCGCAAACTGTCTCGACTACGCAAAAGGTCGAAAACTTCACCTACACGGTGAGCGACAACGACGGCGACCTGGCCGGTTCCACCCTAACCATCAAGGTCAACCCCAACGCGGCGCCCGTGGCCGGTGACGACAACATCATCACCAACGTGGCCTCTAGCACTATCGTGATCCCCGGCGATGTACTGCTGGCCAACGACAGCGACGCCAATGGCGACCCGTTGACGCCGTCCACCACCAGCTTCGCCACGGGGTGGATCGCCCGAGGGGCGGACTTCTCGGGCACCGGTTCGGTGAGTTTCGCCGGGACCCAAAACAACTCGGGCAACCAAAACCTGGCGAACGTGCGCACCAACTTCGCGCGCACCCCGGGCACCATGACGGCGGCGCTGGCCATCAGTGCCTTCTTGGGCGCGGTCAACGCCAACAACGCCAACGACGAGGACTTGGTTACCGTCAACCTCAAGCAGGGCGAGGTGCTCAAGGCCTCCCATAACCTGGGGGCAGGCCAGGTAACACTGGCGTACTCGATCAACGGTGGGGCTTTCGTGCTTATCAACAGCGGCGATTTGATCCCTGCGGCCACGGGGGCCAATGACGTGTATCGCATCCGTGTGGTTAACGTGGCCGACACCCCCGGCGGCGACACGGGCTCGGAAACCTACACCCTGAGCCTGTCCATCGATTACACCGCCACGTCCCCCATCACCCCGGACGTCAACGCCAGCTACACGGTCAATGACAACCACGGCGGCAGCGACAGCGCCGCGGTAAACATCCACTACCAGGACGGCCTCACCCTGACCGGCACCAGTGGCAACGATGTGCTGGTGGCCGGCGAAGGCGACAACACCCTCAACGGCGGCGCCGGCAACGACGTACTCACCGCGGGCTCGGGCAACAACACCCTCAATGGCGGCGATGGCAACGACCTGCTGTTCAGCGGCATCGGCAACGACACCTTGATCGGCGGCAGTGGCAACGACACCGTCAGCTACGCCCACGCCACTTCGGCGGTAAACGTCAGCCTGCTGGAGGGCGGTGGGCAGATCACCGGCGGGGCGGGCACGGACATTCTGAGTGGCATCGAGAACCTGATCGGCTCCAACTACAACGACACCCTGACCGGCGACAACAACGCCAACGTCATCACCGGCGGCTTGGGCAACGACATCCTCAACGGCGGTGGCGGTGACGACTTCCTGATCGGCGGCCCGGGCGACAACACCCTGACCGGCGGCACGGGCAGCGACACCTTCCAGTGGGGCGCGGGCAACACCGGGCACGATGTGGTCACCGACTTCACGCCGGGCACCGACAAGCTCGACCTGTCCCAGTTGCTGCAAGGGGAAAACGCCACGGCGGCCTCCCTGGATGACTACTTGCACTTCAAGGTCACGGCGGCGGGCACCACCATCGACGTCAGCGCGGCGGCGGGGGCAGCGACCACCCAGACCATCGACCTGGCCGGCGTCAACCTGGCCACCCAGTACGGGGTCACGCCGGGGGCGGGCGGGGTGATTGCCGCCGGGGCGGACACCGCGACCATCATCAACGGCATGCTCAACGACCACTCGTTGAAGGTCGATACGGTGTAAGGGAGCAAGCACCGAAAACCCGCCATCCTCAGCCGAGGGTGGCGGGTTTTTTTTGCTTTCTTTGTTGTAGCAAGCGTTGCCTACATGGGTTCGGGCGGGCCGATGAGGCGGCCCATGACGCCGAACAGGCCCAGGGATTTGATGGCGTCCAGTTCGCCCTGGGTTTCGACCATTTCTGCGATCAGGGGCAGGTCGATGCTGTTGGTGGCGCGGAAAATCGCCTCGATGAACAGGCGTTTGTCGCTGTGTTGGTCAATGCCGCGCAGGTAGCTGCCGTCGATTTTCAGGTATGCCAGGCCCAGTTGGGTGAGGTTGCCAATCTGGCTGAAGCTGCCACCAAAGTGCTGCAGGCCGATGGCGTAGCCGGTGGCTTGCAGGCTTTTGCTCAAGGCTTGCAACTCGCCCGGGGGCGGCAGTTGGCGCTCGTCGATTTCCAGGGTCAGCAGCGGCGCGAGCTCGGGCTGGGCCTGGAGCAGGTCCAGCACGCTGCGCAGCGAGGCACTGTCGCGCAGGGTACTGCCGCTCAAGCTCAAGGCCAGGGGCCAGGGGTGTTCGGCCAGGTAGTCGAGGGTGTGCCGCAGCATCGCCAGGTCCAGGCGCGACGACCAGCCCAGGCGTTCGATCCAGGGCAGGAACTGCCCGGCGGCGATGGCTTCGCCTTGGGGGGCGAGCAGGCGCGCAAGGACTTTGTGGTGCAGCACTTGGCTGGTGTCGGCGCATTCGACCACCGGTTGGAAGTACAGCTGCATCTTGCCCTGGGTGAGGGCTTCGTCGATCCAGGTGCGCCAGTCCTGCGGGGCCTGGCCTGGGGCGCCATGGAAGTGCTCCAGGTGCGCCCAGGGTTTTTGCGGTTGCTGCTGGGCCTGGGCCAGGGCTTGGTCCAGGTGCAGTAGTACCGTTGGCGCGGTGTCGCCGGGTTGGTAGGCGACCACGCCCAGGTGGGCCACCGGGGTGCAATCACTGGCGCCGGTCAGGCGCAGGTTTTCCAGGGTGGCGCTGAGTTCGCCGGCCAGGCGTGCGGCGTCGGGGCTGTCCAGGCCCGGGGCCAGCAGGCTGAACTCGCCGCCGCGATTGCGCGCCGCCAACCAGTGGCGGCGCTCGGGTTGTTCGAGCAAACGCTTGAGCACCTGGCCGATGCTGCTTATCAAGGCATCGGTGCGCTGCCCGCCCAGGCGCTGGTTGAGCCCGGCCAGGTCATTGACCCGCAGCAGTAGCAAGTGGCCGGCGCGGCTTTGTTCGGTCACCAGCAATTGGTCGGCGAGTTGCTCGTCGAGCAAGCGGCGGTTGGCCAGCCCAGTCAGGCGATCCTGATAAGACTCGGCCCGCAGGGCTTCGCTGCGCGCCGCTTCTTCGGCGAACAGGGCCTTGAGTTTTTCCACCATCTGGTTCATCGCCAGCACCACGCGCTTGAGCTCCGGGGTGCGCGGCAACTGGGGCAGGCTGAGGAACTCGCGTTTGCTGATGGCTTGGGCCTGTTTGACCATGTTGTCCAGCGGCTGTAGCTGTTTGCGCAACAACCAGCCGCCGAACACCGCGCTAAGCAGGCCACAGGCCAGCAGCCAGGCCAGGCTACCCAGGGCGCTGTCCCACAGGCGCGCCAGGGCGAATTGCGGGTTGCTCAGCACCTCCACCCGCGCCGCTTGCTCCCAACCGCGCATCACCAGTGCATCGCCCCCTTGCGGGCGCAGGCCGACCAGGTTGACGAACCAGGCCGGCACGCCTTCGGCGCTGGCCGCTGTGCTGCGCTCGGCCAGTACTGCGTTGTCGGCGATGTTGACCACGCGGATGCTGGTGAAATAGCCGCTGTCGAAGATCGAGCTGACCAGCAATTCGGTCATGGCCGGGTCGTCGATTTCCCGGGTCAGGGTCAGCCCCAGGGCGGTGGCCGCGTCTTGGGCGTGGGCGCGCAGCTGGCTGAGCATCTGCCCGCGGGACGCTTCCAGGCTGACAAAAAAACTGCCGCTAAAGGCCACCAGCAAGAACAGGCATATGGCCAGGAAGAGTTGCTTGAGTAGGGACATGCAGCGCTCCTTTTCGTGCGGTCAGCCATCGCCCACGGCGAAGCCTTCGGCCTGCATTTTTTGCAGCACATCCTGCCAGCGCGAGAGCTTCTTCGAGTCGCTGCTGCGCTTGCCGCCATTGGCGCCGGGCAGGTACAGGCCTTCGGCATTGAAGGCGTAAACCGGTAGCAGATCCTTGCGTTGGGAGGCGGGGCGGATCTCGCCGATCAGGTTGTCCAGCACCAGGGGGTCGGCGGTGGGGTTGGGGTAGTAGGTGAGCACCATGTGCGCCTGGTTTTGGGTCAGGGCCTTGACGTAGGTGATGCGCAGCTTGTCGCTGGCTACCCCCAGTTTGCGCAGGCTGAAGTACTTGGCCAGGGCGTAGTCCTCGCAGTCGCCGGCGCCCTTTAGCAGGGCTTGCACGGGGGTGGCCCAGTAGTCGGTCTGACGCCAGATGCGGCGGTCGTCCTGGAAGGTCAATTGCCGGTTGAAGAAGCGGTTGACCGCGTTCAGTTGTTCGCGCTCCGCTTGCCCGGCCTCGCCTTGCAGCAGGCGGCTCCAGGCTTCGATCCGGGCCTTGCCGGTGCCCAGGCTGCCGTAGCGTTGCTGGGCGGTCTCGAGAATGCGCGAAAAATCCCAGGTGGCCGCCACACTGGCGCTGGCCAGCAGCCAAATCACCACCCACAGCCAGGCACCGAGCCCAAGTCGGGGCGCTGACCATCCTGGACTACGCGCACTTCGGACCATATCGAGCTGCTCGCCTGCAGATGCCTGAAGTCTAGGCGTTATGCAGGCGAAGCGAGGGCAGGTCGTCGGGTGGCTCAGGGCCGTTGTAGGGTTTTCTGGCGCAGGATGTAGAGGCTGACCAGCACCGCGCTGGTCAGCATGAAAGCACGCGCCCAGGGCAGCGGTACCAGGTAGCAGGACAGGCCGATGCTCAGCCACATCAGGCCAATGGCGTAGACCTTGCCCTTGAGCGGGATGCCGTTGCCATCGAGGTAGTCGCGGATCCACGGGCCCAGGCGCGGGTGTTCCACCAACCATTGGTAGAAGCGCGGGGAACTACGGGCGAAACAACCGGCGGCGAGCAGCAGGAACGGGGTGGTCGGCAGGACTGGCAGGAAGATCCCGACCACCCCCAGCACCACGCTCAGCCAACCGATGGTCAGCAGAACGTAGCGCACGAGCAGGGAGCGGTCGCCTATGGGCGTGGGCGCCACAGGCACGACCTTAGTGGTGGCGGGGCTTGAGGATCGCCGGTTTTTCGTCCGGGGCCTGGCACAACAGGTACAGCGCGGTCAGCGCCTCGGGGATCTGCACGATCATGTCGTCCATCAGGTTGGCATCGCTGGCGATGTCGGAGAACTCTGGCTGCTCATCGAACAGGCCAGAACCGACCATGATCGGCAGGAGCATTTCGCTGACTTCGTCTTCGGCGGTCTCGAACCAGGCTTCTTCACGCAGGAACACGCCTTCCATGAACCCGATGCACCAGCCGCGCAGTTCGGAGTCGTCCGGATCGTCGCCCAGGTCCAGGTCGCACGGCAGCTCGAACTCTTCGTCGGCGGCCAGTTGGCGGGCGATGTGGGCCTTGAGTTGGATCAGCGTGGCTTCGATCATTTCGCGCTCGGCGTCGTCGGCGTAGTGCGGTTCTTCGGAGAACAGGGCGTCGATCCATTCACGGTCCGGCACTTCTTCGGCACAGATCGACAGGGCGGTCAGATAGCCGTGGGCGGCCACGTAGTCCAGCGCCTCGTCATGCAGCTCGTCGGCGTCGAGGAAGACTTGCAGGCGGGTTAGTTGCTCAGCGAAGGACATTAAGGGCTACCTTGGGGAATAAACGATGCTGAATTCTAGGCCTTCTTGCGGCCCCAGGCCAGCCGCCGCGCCGATTTGCCCGGTAATGCCTGCGGGCGCCGATTCGCAGGCGGCGCCCTGCGCCCGGGAGCGCTCGGGTATACTGCCGCGTTTTGCAATGCCCTGCGGGTGTGGTTGAGGGGGGCGGACACGTTCGCTTACCGATCGGCCCAGGACGAATCGCTCGTTTTGAGCCAGCCTGCCCCAGGGATATTCGGCGATATTTGGAGTTTTTCATGCTCGAACAGGCTCAACGCGTCCTCAAGGACATCTTCGGCTACGACAGTTTTCGCGGTCGCCAGGGTGCAATCATTGAGCGCGTGGCCAGTGGTGGCGATGCGTTGGTGCTGATGCCCACCGGCGGCGGCAAGTCGCTGTGCTTCCAAGTGCCGGCGCTGTTGCGCGAAGGCCTGGCGGTGGTGGTTTCGCCGCTGATCGCGTTGATGGACGACCAGGTGGCGACCCTCGAAGAACTGGGTGTGGCCGCCGCCGCCCTGAACTCGACCCTGAGCGCCGAGCAGCAGCGCGAGCTGGCGGCGCGCATCCGCCGTGGCGAAGTGAAAATGCTCTACCTGGCCCCCGAGCGCCTGGTGCAGCCGCGGATGCTGGCGTTCCTGCAGAACCTCGATATCGCCCTGTTTGCCATCGACGAAGCCCACTGCGTGTCGCAATGGGGCCACGACTTCCGCCCCGAATACCTGCAATTGGGGCAGTTGGCCGAGTTGTTCCCCAACGTGCCGCGCATCGCCCTGACCGCCACCGCCGACAAGCGCACCCGCGAAGAAATCGTCACACGCCTGCACCTGCAAAACGCCGAGCGGTTCCTGTCGAGCTTCGACCGGCCGAACATTTTCTACCGCATCGTGCCCAAAGAGCAGGCGCGCAAGCAGTTGCTCGCGTTCCTCGGCGAGCGGCGCAGCGACGCCGGCATCGTTTACTGCCTATCGCGCAAGAAAGTCGACGAAGTGGCGGCCTTCCTCTGCGACCAGGGCTTTCCGGCGTTGCCTTATCATGCCGGGCTGCCCAGCGAAACCCGGGCGGCGAACCAGAAGCGCTTTCTCAATGAAGAAGGCCTCATCATGGTCGCCACCATCGCCTTCGGCATGGGCATCGACAAATCCAACGTGCGCTTCGTCGCCCACATGGACCTGCCCAAGTCCCTGGAGGCGTACTACCAGGAAACCGGCCGGGCCGGCCGTGATGGCTTGCCGGCAGATGCCTGGATGGTCTACGGCCTGCAAGACGTGGTGATGCTCAAGCAGATGCTGCAAAACTCCGAAGGCGACGACCGCCACAAGCGCTTGGAGCAGCACAAGCTCGACGCCATGCTGGCCCTGTGCGAGGAAACCCGCTGCCGCCGTCAGACGTTGCTGGCGTACTTCGACGAAGACATGCCGCAACCCTGCGGGCACTGCGATAACTGTGTCGATGGGGTACAGACCTGGGACGCTACCGAGCCGGCGCGCCAAGCCCTTTCCGCGATCTACCGCACCGGCCAGCGCTATGGCGTCGGCCACTTGGTGGACGTGCTGCTGGGCAAGGACAACGAAAAAGTCCGCAGTTTCGGCCATCAGCATCTATCGGTGTATGGCGTCGGCAAGGCCCGCAGCGAAGGTGAATGGCGGTCATTGTTCCGGCAGTTGGTGGCGCGTGGTCTGGCGGATATCGACCTAGAAGGCTACGGCGGCTTGCGCTTGAGCGACAGTTGCCGGCCCCTGCTCAAGGGCGAAGTGACCCTGGAACTGCGCCGCGACCTCAAGCCGCAAACCACCACCAAGACCAGCACCAGCCAGGCCAGCCAACTGGTGCGCGGCGAAGAGCGCGAGCAATGGGAGGCGTTGCGCGCCCTGCGGCGCAAACTGGCCGAGGAGCATGGCGTGCCGCCCTATGTCATCTTCCCGGACTCGACCCTGCTGGAAATGCTGCGCAGCCAGCCCACCTCCCTGGCGGACATGGCCCGGGTCAGCGGTGTCGGCGCACGCAAGCTGGAGCGTTATGGCGAAGCCTTCCTGCAAGTGCTGGGCGGCGCGGCCGAGGCGCCTGCGGTGGTCGCCGACATTCGCCACGAACTCATCACCCTGGCCCGCGCCGGGATGACGCCGACCCAGATCGCCGGGCAATTGCAGTGCTCGGAGAAAAACGTCTACACCTTGCTGGCCGAGGCCATCGGCAAGCAGCAGTTGAGCCTGGAGCAAGCGCTGGATCTGCCGGAAGACCTGCTGGGGGAAATCCAGGACGCTTTCCTCGACGGCGAGGGCGAGCTGCCCCCCGCGGCCGAGGTGATGGCGCTGTTTGCCGGGCGCGTGCCAGAGGGCGTGCTGTACTGCGTGCGGGCCGCGTTGCAGTCGGAGTTCGAGGTTTAAAACACCTTATAACCAAGATGTAACGATTCAGTACATACCCGACCTTGCCTCGGCTCGGAGGGCATGCTTAGCTGACTAATTATTAGTTTCTATTAATTTCAGTCAGATCATGAGTGTTCTATGCCGTTAACCGATCAACACCGTTTTGGCATGCAGTTGGCGCAGATGTCCCGGGGCTGGCGCGCCGAGTTGGACCGCCGCCTCGCGGGCCTGGGGCTGTCCCAGGCCCGTTGGCTGGTGCTACTGCACTTGGCGCGTTTCGAGGAAGCGCCCACCCAGCGCGAGTTGGCGCAGAGCGTGGGTGTTGAAGGGCCGACCCTGGCGCGGCTGCTCGACAGCCTGGAAAGCCAGGGCCTGGTGCAGCGTCAGGCAGTGGTAGAAGACCGCCGTGCCAAGAAGATTGTCCTCTGCGCCAGCGCACGCCCCCTGATCGAGCAGATTGAAACCATCGCCACCGCGTTGCGCCACGAGCTGTTTGTGGGCGTCAACGAAGAAGACCTGGCCGTGTGCATGCGCGTGCACGGCCATATCCTGGGCAACCTGGAAAAATCCTGAGGTTATGTGAGCGCGAGCTCTTGTCCTGGAGGCGGTACGCACGCAGCCGTATCGCCTCAGCGAAAGCGCATTCGCTCGAGAACGGGTTTGCCGCACATTTCGTGCTTAATCACAGCGGCGATGTGCAATAGAACCAGCAGTGCCAGTAACCCACAGGCCCAAATATGCAGGGTAAAAAACTGAGTGATGAGTACCCGGTCTTTCAAGGGGTGAGGAACCTGGAATAGTCCAAAGACGTTGATCGCCTGATCCATCATTAAGAACCCCGTCAGCATTACTGTGGCGGTGGTGAAATGAATCAGCATGTGGATGCTCGATGCCAGATAATCGGCAAATTTTCGGTGCAAGCCTTTCATCTGGCGATAATAGGCCTGCGTCGCATATAGCCTGGCAATGAAAAAAGGCAAATACACCGTTGTCAGTGAAATGTTAATAAATGACACCCATTCTTTTAATGTCGCCGAGACATTGAATAGCGATACATAAAAGCCACTTGTAAGCGCCCAGATAATCACCGCGGCCGACAGCCAGTGCAGAAATTTATGCACGCGTGAGTACTGCGGTTTACTCATGCTTTGATCCTCGATTGTTAGTAAATAGATGTCGCTTGCGCGGATACTTGTGCGCGATAAGTGCTCATTAGTTTTATGCGCAAGTCATGGTGTTAATGGGTGAGGGGATTCTGTATGAGGAAAATGATCTGGCCTACAGTAAGCATCTTCAGAATTTGTAGGTTGTTTCGTAGATTTTATTCAGAGGTGTGTGGCCTATATGTGGGGGATGTGTTTTCGGTGTCCCATTCCCGGGCGAGCGCAAACATAGCCAACTGAAATCAGGGAGGCTGTTCGGGTTTACGGTCGGCGGCGATTCCTGGAAAACGCCCGCGGGGGTAGTGCCTCGCCGCAGGTCACGCGGCGAGGGGGGGGCACGGCTATGGAGTGGGGAAGATTGCGGCAGTACAGCGCCTAGAACGTTTGCCCCAGGTTCAAGTAGAGGGCTTGCTGGTCATCATCGTTAAAGCCATAACTGAAATTCAACGGCCCCAGCGGCGTATCGAAACCCAGGAAAACACTGGCGGCATTGATGTAGCCGCTGTCGAACTCGTTGTCGTTGTTCCACGCTCGGCCCCGTTCCAGGGACGCGCCCAGGTACAGCGGGAAGTCCAGGGGCAGGTAGGCCCTGGGTGTGAGGCGCCGGTAGTAGACGGCGCGGGCGAGGCTGATGTTCTGCCCCGATAGCGCGTCCTGGCGAAAGCCCGACAACTGCCGCGCACCGCCCAACTGGAAGCTGGAAATCACCACCTCGGCGTCATCCAGGGTGCGCCCGTAGCGCCCGCCGAGGATGAAGGTGTTCGGCCCGCTGCTCAGGGCTTTGTCGAACTTGATTTCCCATTGGCGATAACGCTGGTCCGAGCCCAGTTCCGGCTCGTATTGGCGAAAGGCCACGCCCACATCCTTGCCCGCATGGGGGAAGTAGACGTTGTCCAGCGAGTCGTAGGAATACTTGAGTTCGTAGAAGGCTTCAGTGAAGTCCTCGCTAGGTTGGTCGTGGTCGCCGATGCGCACGTCTGCCTTGCCCCAGGTTTCGCCGACGCCAAAGCGTAGTTCGCCGTTGTTGCCGATCTGGCGGCCCAGGTTCAGGCCAAAGCCGTAGCGCTCGAGGCGATATTGGGCGATGGGGTCGTTGTCGAGTACCGCGTCGACGTTGCGCGATTCCATACCGGCATAGGGCGCGACGAAGTAGCGCGAGCCCACGTCCAGCGGCTGGTAGAACTCGCTGTACAGTTCCTGTTCGTTGCCGATCTGCACCCGGGTCAGCCATTCGGCGCCGAGGCGGTTGATGCCGTTGACGCGGTAGCTGGCGCCGATGTTGTAGGCGCTGTCGCCACGCATGTCATCGGACAGGTTGATGCCCAGGCGCAGGTAGTCGGTGCCGCTGCGCTTGCCCCGGGCGCTGATGACCAGGGTCTGTTGCTTGCCCTTGTGCGCCACGCGGTATTGCACCTGCTCGAAGTAATCGAGGCCGTACAGGGTGCCCATGTCGCTTTGCAGGCGCCCCAGGTCCAGGGGTTGGCCAAGCTGCTGGCGGATGTAGTAGCGGATCACGTCGTCGCCGACCTTGGAATCGTTTTCGATCTTGATCGCGGTGATGACCGGCGTGCGCTGGCTCGGCGTACGTGCGGCCACCAATTCGGCGTCCATGCCTTCCTTGGGCCGCAGGCCGGCCAGGCGTGCGTCGAGAATGCGCGTGGCGCGGTAGCCGGCGTCGATCATGTCCTGGGCACGGCCGAAGTCGGTGACGCCGAAACTGGCCAGTGACGGCTGGATCAGTACGTCCTCGGGGCGTAGGGCGGCCAGTTGTTCCTCGGAGTTGCGCCGGGTCATCAGGGTGATCGACTGGTTGAGTACATCCACCACCGTGGCCAGCTGTTTGCGGCTGCGCAGCGGGGTGCCGATGTCGACGACGATGGCCAGGTCCACGCCCATCTCCCGGGCGACGTCCAGGGGAATGTTGTCGGTCATGCCGCCGTCCACCAGCAGCCGCCCGTCCAGCTCCACCGGAGCGAATACCGCCGGGATCGACATGCTGGCGCGGATCACCTGGGGTAAATGGCCTTTGCGGAACACCACTTTTTCGCCGCTGGCGATGTCGGTGGCTACGGCGCGGAAGGGGATCGGCAGTTTGTCGAAGTCCCGGGTGTCGCTGGCGTGGGCGAGCATGCTTTCGAGCAGCAGCGCCAGGTTCTGGCCCTGGATCACCCCCAGGGGCAGGCCCAGGCTGCCGTCGTCGCGGAAACTGAGTTTTTGTTTGACCAGGAAGTCGCGGTCGTCTTGCTTGCGGCGAAACGGCACGTCCTCACGCGGCGGGGCGTCGGACAGGGCCTGTTGCCAGTCGATGTTGAGGGCCAGTTTTTCCAGCTCGTCGATCTTGTAGCCGGAGGCGTAGAGCCCGCCGATCACCGCGCCCATGCTGGTGCCGGCAATGGCGTCGATCTTGATGCCTTGCTCTTCCAGGGCCTTGAGCACGCCGATGTGGGCCAACCCGCGGGCGGCACCGCCGGACAGCACCAGGCCGACTTTGGGCCGCGGCGCTTCGCCGGCGTGTAGGATCACGGGCAATAGGCACAAGAACAGGCAAGACAGCAGACGGCGCATCACGGGACTCGGGCTGGGCGAAAAAAGGCGGCTATTATAGCGGCCCATCGCGTCCAGGAGACTTCTCGAACATGAGCGCCCAAAAACCGCACATCGTCATTACTTACTGCATCCAATGCCAATGGCTGCTGCGCGCTGCATGGCTGGCCCAGGAGTTGCTCAGCACCTTTGGCGACGACCTGGGAATGGTATCCCTGGTGCCGGGCACGGGCGGGGTGTTTCACATCCAGTGCGATGGCGTGCAGATCTGGGAGCGCAAGGTGGATGGCGGGTTCCCGCAGGCTCAGGTGCTCAAGCAACGGCTGCGCGACCAGATCGACCCCGAACGCGACCTGGGGCACAACGAAGCCAAGGTCTGAAGGGGGCGCGGCAGGGCCTTGGCTGGCCGTGCCGCGCACCTTTACTTGGGCGCGAGTTTGGACTTGATAAGGCCCACGACGAAGGTCAGCACCGCGCCGCCGATACCGCCGCCGGCGATGCTGCTGATGATGGCGGGTAGGTCCAGCGCGCCGCCGGCGGTGGCCGCCGTAGGCTCGCCGGTGATGGCGGCCAGGATCTGCCCCAGCACCACACCGCCCACGCCGCCGACGACGGAGTTGAGCGCCGGGCCCATGCCTTGTTTGCTCATGCCGGCCACGTTGCCGCCGATCACACCGCTGATGATCTGAATAATCAGGCTGACGATATCCATAGGAAACCCCTTGTAGAGCGTTGATGGAGGACGACTCGCATCCAGCTACTTCAAGGGGTGGCGCCGCTGTATCGAGCTGTCGGTATCCGGAGAACGACGGCGAACTGTTGCGGATGCCTGGAGTATAGGTATAGCAAAGTGCCTGCGCCAATCAGGTGGCGGCGGCCCCGCGTTTGCCCGGCCCTGCGGCGCTTTGGCGGCTGGAAATGACGATAGCGACTACGATCACCGCGCCGCCGATCAGCATGCGCAGGGTGGGATTTTCGCCAAACAGCAGCCAGGCCACGGTGATGCCGTACACCGGCTCCATGGCGAACACTACGGCCGCGGTGCGCGCCTTGACCACCGTGAGGCTGGCGACGAACAGGCTATGGGCCAGCCCTGTGCAAAAAACGCCGAGCAGGCCGATCCACAGCCAGTCAAGTGCACGCACCTGGGGCAACTGAGGCGCGGCGAAGGGCAGCAGGCACAGGGCGACCACCAGGTTTTGCCACAGTGCGGCCTGCACCGCCGGTACCTTGCCGGAGCCGGCGCGGTTGGTCAGCGACAGCAGGGCGAACAGCAGGCCCGAAGCCACGGCCCAGAGCAACCCGGCAGTGGCTTCGCTGGCAAGGTCAAAGGCCGGGGTGACCAGCACCAGGCCCACGCTCACTGCCAGCACCAGGAACAGTTCATTGGCGCGGATTCGCTCGCGGAAAATCAGCCCTTCAAGCAGCACAGTAAAAGCCGGGAAACTGGCAAAGCCTAAGGTTGCAATCGCCACGCCGGCCACCTTCACGGCAATGAAAAAACTCACCCAGTGCCCGGCCAGCAGCAGGCCACCGAGGGCCAGGCGCAAGCCGTCGGCCAGGGTGAGCCGATGCCAGCGGGTCTGGCGGGCGAAACTGGCGAAGCAGGCCAGGGCCGCCACGGCAAACGCGGCCCGGCCAAAGGTGATGACGGCGGGGGAGGCGGCGGCGAGTTTGCCCAGCACGCCGGTCAGGCCGAACATCAGTGCGCCAATGTGCAGGGCGCCAAGGGCGGTACGCGGCGTCATTGCAATCCTTACCGGGGGCGGAGCGACAGGGCGGCCATTCTAGAGCCTCGCACCGTTGCCGTCTGTCGCCATTGCGGGTTTTTTTGGCCAGGGGTTAAGGCCATGGCGCGCTGTCATCGCCGTGCCGCATTTCTGTCATGGGCGCTTCACCGCCCGGGTGCAAGCTCGCGAAAACTAGCCCGGAGCCTGCCCATGACCAGTGCCGAACGTGCCAGACCCAGCCGTAAACAGCGGGTGCGCACCCTGTGGATCTCCGATGTGCACCTGGGTACCCGCGATTGCCAGGCCGAGCACCTGTCGCAATTCCTCAAGGGCTACCACGCCGACCGGGTGTACCTGGTGGGCGACATTATCGACGGCTGGAAACTGCGCAGCGGCATGTACTGGCCCCAGGCCCACACTAACGTGATCCGCCGCCTGCTGACCATGAGCAAGCGCGGCACCGAAGTGATCTACGTCACCGGCAACCACGACGAATTTCTGCGCCGCTATTCCAAGCTGATCCTGGGCAACATCCAGTTGGTGGATGAGGCGGTGCACGTGACCGCCGACGGGCGCCACTTGCTGGTGATCCACGGCGATCAGTTCGACGTGATTACCCGCTATCACCGCTGGCTGGCGTTTTTGGGCGACTCGGCCTACGAATTCACCCTGACCCTCAACCGCTGGCTCAACCATTGGCGCGCCCACTATGGCTACGGCTACTGGTCGCTGTCGGCGTACCTCAAGCACAAGGTGAAAACGGCTGTCAGTTTTATCAGTGACTTTGAAGAAGCCATCGCCCACGAATGCACCAAACGGGGCCTGCACGGGGTGGTGTGCGGGCACATCCACCATGCTGAGATGCGTAAGGTCGGCGAGGTGGATTACCTCAATTGCGGGGATTGGGTGGAGTCCTGCACGGCGTTGATCGAACACTGGGACGGCTCGATTGAATTGTTCCGCCTCGCCGACGCCCAGGCCCGGGCGGCGCAGTTGCTGGCCCAAGCGCTGGAAGAAGCCCAGCCGAGCTAGAAAGGCACCTTGCCCAGGATCATGTCGCGGTACATCACGAAATCCCCCAGCAGGCTGTAGAACGGGTGCTGAAAGGTGGCGGGGCGGTTCTTCTCGAAGAAAAAATGGCCGACCCAGGCAAAGCCGTACCCCGCCACCGGCACGGCCAGCAGCCAGGGCCAGGCACCCTTGCCGATGACAAACGCCAGAATCACGATCACCAGGGTGGTGCCGATAAAATGCAGGCGCCGGCAGGTGCTGTTGCCGTGCTCCCTGAGGTAGTACGGGTAAAAATCCTTGAAGCTATTGAAATGCTTGGTGTTTTCCACGGTCGGCGTCTCTGCGGTTATTGTTCTGATTGCCAGATGCTCGGCGGGTAGCATGAATGAGTCTAGAGTCATCGGGGGCTGTGGCCAGTGACAATGGGCGCCACTTTAGTATCCTTGCAAATCCGCCGCATCCGGCGGTTCACCTGTCATAAGTTAAGCAAACACCATGAGTGAACGAACGACCTCTGCAAGCTGGGCGATGGGAATTGTCAAAGCGCTGGAAATGGACGGCCTGGATTGTCGTGTGCTCTTCAAGCAATTGGGGCTCGATTACGCCGCGCTGGACGACCCGGACGCGCGCTTTCCCCAGGACTCGATGACGCGCCTGTGGCAGCGGGCGGTGGAGTTGTCGGGCAACCCGGCGATCGGCTTGAACATGGGCAAGGTGGTGCGCCCGGCGTCTTTTCATGTGGCCGGCTATGCATTGATGTCCAGCCAAACCCTGGCCGAAGGCTTTCAGCGTTTGGTGCGGTACCAGCGAATCATTGCCGAAAGCGCCGACTTGAGCTTCCGACTTTTACCCGAAGGCTATGCCCTGATTCTGACGGTGCACGGCGATCACCTGCCGCCGACCCGGCAAAGCGCCGAAGCCTCGCTGGCCTGTGCCCTGGCGCTGTGCGGTTGGTTGACCGGGCGCAGCCTGCAACCGCGTAAGGTCATGCTGCAAGGCGACCAGCCGCTGAACCAGGAGCCCTACAAACAAGCCTTCCATGCGCCGCTGGTGTTCAACGCGCCTTACGACGCGCTGATTTTCGAGCGCGCCGACATGGAAGCGCCGCTGCCCACCGCCAACGAGGCCATGGCCCTGCTCCACGACCGTTTTGCCGGGGAATACCTGGCGCGGTTTTCCGAGAGCCGGGTGACCCACAAGGCCCGGCAGGTGCTGTGTCGCTTGCTGCCCCAAGGCGAGCCCAAGCGCGACGCGGTGGCGCAGACGCTGCATCTGTCCCAGCGCACTTTGCAGCGGCGTTTGCAGGAGGAGGGCACCAGTTTCCAGACGTTGCTCGACGATACCCGCCGTGAACTGGCCGAGCAGTACCTGGCGCAGCCGCGCATGACTTTGCTGGAAATTGCCTACCTGTTGGGCTTTGCCGACCCGAGTAACTTCTTTAGAGCGTTCAGGCGCTGGTTCGACGTCACGCCCGGCGAGTACCGGGCGCGGTTGACAGGCACGCCCGAGGCTATCAATGACGCCAGAACGCCGGAATACACAGCACGAACACCGTGATGATCTCTAACCGGCCCAGCAGCATGCCCAGGGACAGGATCCACTTGGCGGCGTCCGGCAAGGTGGCGAAGTTGCCCGCCGGGCCGATGGTCTCGCCCAGGCCCGGGCCTACGCCGGACACGGTGCTGGCAGCGCCGGTCAGGGCGGTCATCCAGTCCACGCCCAGCAGCGACAGGGCCAGGGCGATCACGCAGATGGTGATGGCGAAGAAGAATGAAAAGGTCAGGATCGAACGCACGATCTCTTCGTCGAGGCGATGGCCGTTGTACTTCTGCTTGATGACCGCCCGTGGATGAATCAGTTGATTCAAGTTGGCCTTGAGCAGGATGTAGGCCACCTGGAAGCGGAAAATCTTGATCCCGCCGGCCGTCGATCCCGAACAGCCGCCGATGAAGCCCAGGTAGAAGAACAACATCAGTGAGAAATTGCCCCACAGGCTGTAGTCACCCAGGGCGAAACCGGTGGTGGTGACCACCGAGGTCACGTTCAGCGCCACGTGGCGCAGGGCGTCGAGCCAATGCAGTTGGGTGGTCCACCAGTACCAGGTGCCGAGCACCAACCAAGTGGCCAGCAGCAGTGCCAGCAGGCCCTGCACCTGTTGGTCCTTGATAAGCGCCCGGCGATGGCCGCGCAGGGTGGCCACGTACAGGGTGAAGGGCAGGCTGCCGAGGATCATCACCACAATCGCCACCCAGTGCACCGCCGGTTGGCTCCACTTGGCCAGGGACTGGTCGGAGGTGGAAAACCCGCCCGTGGAAATCGCCGACATCGCGTGGTTGATCGCGTCGAACAGGCTCATCCCCGCCCACCAGAACGCCAGGCTGCCGAGGATGGTGATGCCCACGTAGGTGGCAACGATCAGCCGCGCCACCATGTGCGAGCGCGGCATGACCTTCTCCGAGCGGTCCGAGGACTCGGTCTGGAACAGGCGCATGCCGCCGATGCGCAGCAGCGGCAGGATCGCCACCGCCATGCCGATAAAGCCGATGCCGCCCAACCAGTGCAGCAGCGAGCGCCAGATCAGGATGCCCGGCGACATGTCGTCCAGGCCGCTGAGCACGGTGGCGCCGGTGGCGGTGATGCCGGACATGCTCTCGAAGAAGGAGTCGGTGTAGCTGATGTGCTGGGTCAGCAGGAACGGCAGCGCGGCGAACACACACACCACCACCCAACTGCTCACCGTTAGCAGGTACATGTCCCGCGGGCGCAGGTGTACATGCTCGGGGCGCCCTGGGATCACCAGCGCCAGGCCGGCGAGGAAGGTAATCAGGCTGGCCCACAGGAACGAGGGCAGTTCGCGGGTGCGCTCGAAGAACACCAGTGTCGCCATGGGCACGACCATGGCGACGGCCAGGGTAATCAGGAAGATGCCGATAATGAAACCGATGATGCGTAGGGTCGGCAACGCCATGAAGTGGGCTCGGGCTGGTGGGCAAGGGCGCCATTCTACCTGCGGGGCGAGGCATGTAAACCGGCACCTTGCGCGGCGTTGCCGCTAGAATGGCGGCACATTTTTCTCAGGAGGTGGCCGATGCAGGCTCTCGACGCTTTGCTCAACCGTGTTTCCGTACCGCGCCTGCTCGACCCGGCGCCCAGCGCCGCCCAGCGCGAAGTGCTGTTTGCCGCGGCGTTGCGGGCGCCGGACCACGGCCAATTGCGGCCGTGGCGCTTTTTGACCGTCGAGGGCGCGGCCCGCGAGCAGATGGGCGAATTGTTGGCCCAGGCCGCGTTGCTCAATGACCCCCAAGCCCCCGAAGCGGTGTTGGACAAGGCCCGCAAAGGCCCGTTGCGCGCGCCTTTGGTGGTGGTGGTCGTGGCGCGCCTGCAAGAGCACTTCAAGGTGCCTAAGGCTGAGCAGCTGTTGGCGGCCGGTTGCGCGGCCCATGGCATTCTGCTGGCGGCTTATGCCCAAGGCATTGGCGCGGTGTGGCGTACCGGCGAGTTGTGCTACTCGCCCCACGTCGCCCAAGGCCTGGGCCTGGCGCAAGGGGAAGAAGTGATCGCATTCCTGTACCTGGGCACCCCGCAGAACGAACCGCGTGTGGCGCCCAAGGTAGACGTCGCGCCATTCGTCAGTGCCTGGCCGGGCCGTTCCGACACCTGAACCCCTTGGGAGCCTTCGTGGGAGCGAGCCTGCTCGCGATGACGGTCGTTGGGCCGGTGGCTGTGCCGGGCCCATCGCGGGCGGGCCCGCTCCTACACCGGGCTTAGTGCAGGCCCCATTCAGGGTTGGCCGGCGGCCTTGGGTGTGAGAGGCAGTTCCAGGCTGGCGACAAAGCCGCCCTCTGGGTGGTTGGCCAGGACCAGGCTGCCGCCATGGCGCTCTGCCGCCCGGCGTGCGATGGCCAGCCCCAGGCCATGGCCGGCCGCGGTCTGCCCCGGCGCGCGGTAGAAGGGCTCGCCCAACTGGCTCAAGTGCTCGGCGGCCACGCCCGGGCCGTGATCGCGCACACTGATGACGATTTTCTCGCCTTCGCGCCATGCGCTCATCTCGATCGGTTGCCCGGCCGGGTTGAAGCGCTGGGCGTTACGCAGCAAGTTATCCACAGCCCGCTCGATCATGGTGGGCCACCCCTTGAGCTGCAATGGCGACGGCGCCTGTAACTGCACGTTGGCGTCGACGGTGTTGAACTGCGCTTCTTTTTGCAGGGTGGCGAGCAGGGCGCTGAGGTCGATATCTTCGGCGCTGGCGTTGTCGGCATCGACCCGCGCCAGAACCAGGATTTCGCTGATTAAGGCTTCCAGGCGATCGCATTCGCGGGTCAGGCGCGGCCAGAGTTTTTCCCGCTCCTGGGGGCTGGCCCGCTCCGCTAGGGCCAGGGCGATGCGCAGCCGCGCCAGGGGCGAGCGCAGTTCATGGGATACGTCGCGCAGCAGTTGGCGCTGGCTGCCGATCAGGCTTTGCAGGCGTGCGCCCATGCGGTTGAAGTCGTTGGCCAACACGCCGAATTCATCGCGCCGGTTGGCCAGGCGCGCCAGGCTGTTTTGCTGATACGTGGTCTGGCCCAGGTCATGCACGGCGCCGCGCAAGCGGCTCAAGGGGCGGGTGATGGACAGGGTCACCAGCAGGCTGAACAACGTCAGCACCACCAATGCAATCCCCAGGGCACTGAGGGGCCAGAGCAGGCTTTCGCGATGCCAGGCGTCGAGTTCCGGGTGGGCGATGCGGTAGATCAGCAGGTAGGTGTCGCCGGTGGAGGGGCTGGTGTATTCGGTGGTCAGGCGCCGCCAGGGTAGGTTGCGGTCGTTGTGGTCATTCTGGCGGGCTTCGAACGCCGCCGCGCGGCGCGGGAAAGTGCCATGCACCACCGGCTCGCCGCTTTCGTTGAGTACCTGAACGTCAATGCGATAGCGCCGCTTGCGGTTTTCCAGCAGGCGTTGGGCGGCGTCCTCGCCCTGCGTTTCGTAAACCTGGGTCCACTTCTGGGCCAGGGTGCTCAGGCCCGGGTGGCGGCTGAGAATCCAGGCGTCCTGGTTGAGCATGTGCCCCAATGCGATGGATAACCCTGCGACCAGGGCAATAGCCAGCCAGAAGCTGGCAAGGATGCGCCAAAACAGTGATCGCACGGGGTGTCCTCAAGCAGAGAAAGCCCGATGGCGGGGACCATCGGGCTCTGGGGGGCTGTGTCGCCAGGGAGGTCAGCCGACGTGGCTGGCCGACCCGGTGGCGGGTTATTGCGCCTTTTGCGCTTGCTGAGCTTTCCAGGCCTTGAACTGGGCCCATTCGGCGCGGCGCTCGGTTTGCTTCTTCTGGATTTCGTCGAACTGCTTCTGCTGTTCAGGCTTGAGCAGGCCACGAATCGCTGTGTCGGTTTTCTGGTGGGTGGCGGCCAATTGGTCCTTGAGGGCCTTTTGCTCGGCGGCCGGGAGTTTTTCCAGGTAGGTGTCGACCAGTTGCTTGCGCTCGCGCATTTGCTCGCCCATCAACTTGCCGATCTGCTGGCGCTGTTCGCGGCTCAGGTCCAGTTCGCTGTAGGGGCCTTTGCCGTGCATCTGGCCGCCGTGGCGCGGGCCGTCATGGCCGGTCATCGGGCCTGCGCCTTCAGGCATGGCCATGGCAACGGTGGGCAGGGCCGCGGCGAACATCAGAGCGATCAGGGTCTTGCGCATGGTGTATCTCCTTGTCTCGTTCCCGGTCAGTTCCGGATGTCTGCAGATTACGCAGATCAAGGTCAGCGGCGGTCAGGGCAAGGTAAAGGTAGGGTAAAGAGGAGGGCAAGGGGTAAGCGGCAAGCTTCAAGCTGAAAGAGGGAGAGGTCGTGCTTTTACTTGCCGCTCCCAACTTGTCGCTCAAGGGCTGTAATAGTAGCCGCGGCTGCGCAGGGCGACGATGCGCGGGCGGCCGTCGGCGTGGGGGCCGATTTTTTTGCGCAGGTTGCTCACGTGCATGTCCAGGCTGCGGTCATAGAGGGTCAGTTTGCGGCCCAGGGCGATCTGCGCCAGTTCCTGTTTGTCCAGCGGTTCGCCCGGTTGCTTGAGCAAGGCTTCGAGCAGACGGCTTTCAGAGAGGGTCAGGGTGAACTCCTGAGCGTCGATGTTGACCACGCCACGCACGGGGCTGAAGCATAGGTCGCCCAACTCCATCTGGCTGGACACGGCGGCGGGGTGGCTGCGGCGCAGCACGGCACGCAGGCGTGCGGTAAGTTCGCGGGGGTCGCAGGGCTTGGCCAGGTAGTCGTCGGCGCCCAGTTCCAGGCCGAGGATGCGGTCCAGGGGTTCGCCGCGGGCCGAGAGCATCAGCACCGGCAGCTCGGGGTGGTCGTGGCGCAGTTGCTTGAGCAACTCCAGGCCGCTGCCGTCGGGCAGCATCACGTCCAGCACGACGGCGGCCGGGGCGGCCTCGGCCAATGCCGCGCGGGCGCTCAGGCCATCATGGCAGGCGCGTACCGCAAAGCCTTCCTGGCTGAGCCAGCTCGACAGCAGTTCGCACAGCTCCTGGTCATCGTCAATCAGTAACAGGTCGCTCATGACTCACTCAATTTAGCCATTGTCGGCGTTGTCTACGCCCGCCACTGGCGAAGATACCGCACAGCAACGCCAACAGCGCTACGCCGCCGCCCGTGACGAACCACTGCTGCTGATCGGTCAGCAGGCGCGGGTCGGCATTGGCCTGCAACTCTTTGAGTTGCAGCTTCAGGCGCTGGTTCTCTTGGCGCAGGCGGGCGAGTTGGGCGCTTTCGCGCTCGCCATCGGCTCGTTGCAGTTGGATGTTCAGCTCATCGCGCAGCCGTTCGCTTTCTTTCAAACGCTGCTGCAACTCGGTGATCTGGGCACCGGCGCTCAGGGACAGGGGCGTCGAATTGCCCGCATCCGTACCGGGTTCGGCTTGGGCGTAAGCCCCGATCGACAACGTGACCAACAGCAGACACAACGGACTTAAGCGCATCGGAACTCCTGATTCCAAACGAGTGTTGGGCAGGTTGTCGGCCGCGGAACGAGAATAATGAGCGATTGAGAGGCCGATGAGCCCATAAGGTTCATCGGCCAGTGTTTTTTTACGGCAGCACTTGCTTGAACGGTTTGACCGTAACGCTGGCGTAGACGCCTGCGCTGATGTACGGGTCGGCGTCCGCCCAGGCCTGGGCCGCGCTCAGGGAATCGAACTGGGCCACGATCAGGCTGCCGGTGAACCCGGCGGCGCCGGGGTCATTGCTGTCCACGGCCGGGTTGGGCCCGGCCAGTACCACGCGGCCTTCGGCCTTGAGCTGTTGCAGCCGTTCCAGGTGGGCGGGGCGGGCAGCGAGGCGGTTTTCCAGGGAGTTGGCGACGTCGGTGGCAACGATGGCGTAGAGCATGTCAGTCCTCGGTTTTTGGCGTGGTGGGGTCGGCGTCATGCAGGTGGCGCGACAGGTAGATGCCCTGGCCGACCAGGAACAGCACGGTCATGCCCAGGCTGCCGAACACCTTGAAATCGACCCAGATGCTCTGGAAGGTGAACGCGACGAACAGGTTGGCCGCGCCGCAGAACAGGAAGAATGCGATCCAGGCCAGGTTCAGGCGCACCCAGACTGGCTCCGGCAGGGTCAGCGCGTGGCCCATGATGCGTTTGATAAGCAGGCGGTCGCCGATGAAATGGCTGCCGGCAAAGGCCAGCGCGAACAGCCAGTTGACCACCGGCGCCTTCCATTTGAGGAAGGTTTCGCTGTGGAAGGCCAGGGTCAGGCTCCCGAACACCAGGCAGGCGATCAGGGTCAGCCATTGGCTTTTTTCCAGTTTGCGTTGGGAGATGAACAGCGCGCCGTAGACCACCAGGGAACTGACGATCAGCATGGCCGTGGCGCTGTAGATGCCACCGACCGTCAGCTCATGGCCGGCAATATCGACGACCCGTGGGTCGATTTTGTAGACGATGAAAAACAGGAGCAGCGGGATGAAGTCGATGAATTGTTTCACAGTGGCAGCCAGAAGCAGGATGTGGCGGCATAATAACAAACATCCATGACAGCGATAGCGCTGGCTAATTTAAGGTTGAACCCTCCCGTGAATGTTGATTTGCACTGCCATAGCACGGCCTCCGATGGCGCATTGGCGCCTGAAGTTCTGGTGGCGCGTGCCTTTGAAAAAGGCGTGCGAGTGCTGGCCCTGACCGACCACGACACCCTCGAAGGCCTGCACGAGGCCCGTGTGGCGGCCCAGGCGTTGGGCATGCAACTGGTCAACGGCGTTGAGCTGTCGTGCACCTGGGGCGGTGCCACCATCCACATTTTGGGCTACGGCTTTGACGTCGATGCGCCGCCGCTGGTGGACGCCATTGCCCAGTTGCACGACGGCCGCTGGCTGCGTTCCGAAGAGATCAGCCGCAAGCTCGCGCTTAAGGGCATGCCCGGTGCGCTCGACGGCGCCCGCGCGATCCAGCAGGAACTGGGCGACAGCGGCAATGCCCCGGCCCGCCCGCATTTCGCCGACTGGATGGTGCGTGAAGGTTTCGTCAAGGATCGCGCCGAAGCATTCCGCAAGTGGCTCGGCGCCGGTAAGCTGGGGGACGTCAAGCAGCACTGGCCGACCCTGGAAGATACCGTCGCGACCCTGCGTGCCGCCGGTGCCTGGGTCAGCCTGGCCCACCCCTGGCATTACGATTTCACCCGTAGCAAGCGCCGCAAGTTGATTGGCGACTATATTCAAGCGGGCGGCCACGCGATCGAAGTGGTCAATGGCCATCAGCCTGCCGAACAAGTGGGCAGCCTGGCCATCCTGGCCCGCGAGTTTGGCCTGCTGGTCAGCGCCGGCAGTGATTTCCATGGCCCTGGGGGCTGGTCGGAGATTGGGGAGTACCGTCCGCTGCCAGACGATCTGCCACTGCTTTGGTCCCGTTTCAAACATGAGCCAGCCGTTATCGCCGTCTGAACAGGTAGACAATGTGAGTCAATTTTTCCAGATTCATCCGGAAAACCCGCAAGCGCGCCTGATAAAACAGGCGGTGGAGATCATCCGCAAGGGCGGTGTGGTCATCTATCCAACCGATTCCTCCTACGCCATTGGCTGCCAGATCGGCGACAAGAACGCCGTGGAGCGGGTGCGGCGCTTGCGCCAATTGGACGATAAGCACAACTTTGCGCTGATCTGCTGCGATCTGTCGCAATTGGGCTTGTTCGCCAAGATCGATACCGGCACCTTTCGCCTGCTCAAGGCTCACACGCCAGGGCCCTACACCTTCATTCTCAACGCCACCCGGGAAGTGCCGCGCCTGTTGCTGCACCCGAAAAAACGCACCATCGGCCTGCGCGTGCCCAGCCACCCCATTGCCCTGGCGCTGCTGGCGGAACTGGGTGAGCCTCTGATGAGCGTGACCCTGATCCTGCCCGGCGAGACCGAGCCCCTGGAAGACCCCTACGAAATGCGCCAACTCCTGGAAAAACAGGTCGACCTGATTATCGACGGCGGTTTCGGCGGCAATAAGGCTTCTACCGTCATCAACCTGGCCGACGGCGAGCCCGAGGTGATTCGCGTCGGTTGCGGCGACCCGGCGCCGTTTTTGGTCGAGGCCTAGATGTCGGCGGCGGAAACTGTCGATAGCCAGGCCGGCGCCCAGCAGGAACTGCCGTTCGCCATGGTGTACGGCCAGGCTGTCCTGGAAATGCCCCTGGACCTGTACATCCCGCCCGACGCCCTGGAGGTGTTCCTTGACGCCTTCGAGGGGCCACTGGACTTGCTGCTGTACCTGATCCGCAAGCAGAACATCAACATCCTCGACATCCCCGTGGCGGAAATCACCCGCCAGTACATGGGCTATGTCGAACTGATGCAGTCGGTGCGCCTGGAACTGGCCGCCGAGTACCTGGTAATGGCCGCCATGCTGGCGGAGATCAAGTCACGCATGCTGCTGCCGCGCTCGGCCGAAGTGGAGGCCGAGGAAGACGACCCCCGCGCCGAACTGATCCGCCGCTTGCAGGAATACGAGCGCTTCAAGGCCGCCGCCGAAGGCATCGATGGCCTCAGCCGGGTCGGCCGCGACGTGGTGGTGCCCAAGCTCGACGCCCCCGAGGCGCGGGCGCGTAAGCTGCTGCCGGACGTCAGCCTGGAGGAGCTGCTGATGTCCATGGCCGAAGTGCTGCGCCGTGGCGATATGTTTGAAAGCCACCAGGTCAGCCGCGAGGCGCTGTCCACCCGCGAGCGCATGAGCGATGTGCTCGAACGCCTCAAGGGCGGCGGTTTCGTGCCCTTTGTCGAGCTGTTCACCGCCGAGGAAGGGCGCCTGGGTGTGGTGGTGACCTTTATGGCGGTGCTTGAACTGGTCAAGGAATCCCTGGTCGAGCTGGTGCAGAATGACGCCTTTGCACCCATCCATGTGCGGGCGCGAGCCGAATAACGAGCCAAATCCATGAACCTGAACGAACCCCGCGAGCTGGCGCCCCTGCTTGAAGCCTTTCTGCTGGCCTCGGGAAAACCCCAATCCCTGGAACGCCTGTTCGAGCTGTTTGAAGAGGGCGAGCGGCCCGAGCCGCCGGTATTCAAGAAAGCCCTGACCCTGCTGGCCAAGTCCTGCGAGGGGCGTGCCTTCGAGCTTAAAGAGGTGGCCTCGGGCTATCGCTTGCAGATCCGCGAGAAATTCTCGCCCTGGGTCGGCCGCTTGTGGGAAGAGCGGCCGCAGCGTTACTCGCGGGCGATGCTGGAAACCATGGCGCTGATCGCTTATCGCCAGCCGATCACCCGGGGCGAAATCGAGGACGTGCGCGGCGTGGCGGTCAACAGCCACATCGTCAAGACCTTGCTGGAGCGCGAGTGGATCCGCATCGTCGGCTACCGCGACGTGCCCGGTAAACCGGCGATGTTCGCCACCACCAAGGGCTTTCTCGACCACTTCAACCTGAAGAACCTCGACGACCTGCCGCCCCTGGCCGAGCTGCGCGAGTTGGAGCCCGACCCGGTCCTGGACTTCGACGACGCCCCTGTGCCCCAGGCCCTGCAGGCCTTGGCCGACGCCAGCGCCGAGGCGGACGAGCCCAAGGACGAAACCAGTTTCCACACCCTGCTGCTGGAACTGGACTCGATGGAAGAGGGGATCAAGACCGATTTCGACGACTTGCTGCGCGATGGCGCGGGCGAGGCGCAGGCCGAGGTGGACGTGGCTGAAGTTGAACGTCCGGCCCCGGCCCAAACGCCACAGGCGCAGGAAGACGACGTGCTGGGCGTGGCTCAGGCCCGGGAACAACTCCTGGCCGCCGTCGCCGCCCTGGAGCAACCCAAACCCCAGCTGAGCGACGAAGAAGCCGAAGCCTTGGCGCTGGCCGAAGCTATCGAAAACGAACGACGCCAGTTTGACGACGAATGACCCCCCATGACCTCAACCAAAGACCCGTGCATCAGCGTTTGCAAGTTCAGCGACGATATCTGCGTGGGCTGCGGGCGTAGCAAGCGGCAAATCAAGGCCTGGAAGAAACTCGACAAGGCCGGCAAACGCGCGATCCTCGCCGACGCCGCGCTGCGTCTGCTGGCCCTCAAGGCCACCGGCCGGCGGAAAAGCAAATAAGCCGGCGCTTATCCACTAGTCTGTGATGCGCATAGGCCTGCATGGGCGTATGATTCGCGACCCTTTGGCGATCCCTTCGCCAGACGACCAGATTCCAACGCTTCAGGCCAGGCCTGAACAGACCACACCGGGAGGTGCCCAGATGAGTATCAACGACCAGAAAGACGACCAGGAAATCGGCCCCGCAGGCGAAAAACTGCAGAAGGTATTGGCCCGTATCGGCGTCGGTTCGCGCCGCGACGTCGAAGCCTGGATCAGCCACGGCCGCATCAAGGTCAACGGCAAAGACGCCACCCTGGGGCTGCGCGTTGACATGCACGACGCCATCACCATCGACGGCAAAGTCATCAAGCGCGAAGAGGCGGCCGAGTCGGTGCGCCGCGTCATCATGTACAACAAGCCCGATGGCGAGATCTGCACCCGCGACGACCCGGAAGGCCGCCCGACGGTGTTCGACAAGATGCCGCGCCCTAAAGAAGGCCGCTGGATCAACATCGGTCGCCTCGACATCAACACCACGGGCCTGTTGATGTTCACCACCGACGGTGAGCTGGCCAACCGCCTGATGCACCCCTCCTATGAGATGGACCGTGAGTACGCGGTGCGTGTGCGTGGTGAAGTCGACGACGAGATGATCGAACGCCTGAAGGCGGGCGTGGTGCTCGAAGACGGCCCGGCCAAGTTCACCGACATCAAGCAAGCGCCGGGTGGCGAAGGCTTCAACCACTGGTACCACTGCGTGGTGATGGAAGGCCGCAACCGTGAAGTGCGGCGCCTGTGGGAATCTCAGGGCCTGGTGGTCAGCCGCCTCAAGCGCGTGCGTTTCGGCCCGGTGTTCCTCAACTCCGACCTGCCGATGGGCCGCTGGCGCGAAATGAGCCAGTACGAGGTGGACATCCTCGCCGCCGAAGTGGGCCTGACCCCCGTGGCCATGCCGCAGATGAACGCCAAGAGCAAAGACAAGCTTGAGCGGATGCAGCGTAAGTCGTCCCGCCCGGTGGGCAAGAGCGAGCGTGTGCGCACGCTGCGCCCGGTGGCCGGAACGCCGGCGACTGGGCCACGCCCAAGCCGCGAGCCGCAGATCGAAGGCGAGCGGCCGGCCCGCAAGCCCGCGCCACGCCAGGACGGCGAACGCGCACCACGCCCAGCCAAGGGCCGCGGTGCCCCGGCAACCGGGCGCGGCACGCCGGTGGCCGATCGTCCCGCCGACACCAAACGCCCGGCCAAGCCAGGCGCCAAGCGCCCGGGCATTGCCCTGGTCGACCGCGACGCACCGTCCGGCAAGCGCCGCGGCGCACCGGCAGGCTCCGGCCAGCGCCCGGGGTTTGGGCGTAAGAAGCCTTGAGGGCAGCGGCTAGGGTTTAGCGGCAAGCGGCAAGAGAGAGCGCCAACCTTTGGGTTGGCGTTTTTTTTGGGCTGGCGCAATGGCTTTTGCCAGCCAGATATGTTCTCCGGTGGGGCACTTCCCCTCTGTGGGCTGGGTCCGGGCGGCGATCCGACGTTGGCGTTGGTATACCCGGCAGTGATATTGGCCGAACTGGCGCCATCGCGAGCAGGCTCGCTCCCACGGGTGTGGGCGATGGAAAGTTATCGTGACGCCCCGTAAAGGCTGCTTGACGAAGCTCCCCGCGCTGCCAGGTCGCTGCGGCATTTGCGCGCAGCTGTAAGCAAAAGCTGCCAGATATGACCTTCAGTAAAGTTCCGCGCCGCTCGGGCGTGCTTGTTTCACCGGGCCTTCCCCGGTCTGATGCGCGCCAAGCCTGGTGTGCAGGCATATAACAAGAAGGAGGCGCAATGAACGCCGTGTATCCATTTCCTCTCTCCCCGTGGGGCCGCTCGTGCGTGGCTCCCGTCCCCGGCTCGCAAGGGCCTGACTGCGTTTTTGCAGGTGCCCGAGGCTGTCGTGGCGCCCACAGGCAATCCCGGCAAGGGCCGCGCTGATTTAGCGAGGCCTGGCAGCAGGGGGTTACAGGTGTACAATGCGCCGCGTTTTAGCTGTGACCCTCTGCGTTTTCGCCAAAACTCAGGCTACCCGCCTTGGTAACTCCGCCGCGCCACAAGCGTGACGGGTTCGATTTCGTCACAGATAAAAACAAACAGGTGACGTATGACCGTTAGAAAAACGTTGGATTCCTGGTGCCTGCGCTGGGGTTTGAGCCGCTTCTCTGTCAGCGGCGACGTGAAGCGATCCTCATCAAACCTTGCGTGAGACTCTTTCCATGAGTGGACAAAATGCCCCTTCAGGCGAACTGAAACGCGGCCTGAAAAATCGTCATATTCAACTGATCGCCCTCGGTGGCGCGATCGGTACAGGCTTGTTCCTGGGCTCGGCGGGCGTGCTGAAATCGGCCGGCCCTTCGATGATCCTGGGCTACGCGATCTGCGGTTTCATCGCGTTCATGATAATGCGCCAACTGGGCGAAATGATCGTCGAGGAGCCGGTGGCCGGCTCGTTCAGCCACTTCGCCCATAAGTACTGGGGCGGTTTCGCCGGCTTCCTGTCGGGCTGGAACTGCTGGATTCTCTACATCCTGGTGGGCATGTCGGAGCTGACCGCGGTCGGCAAGTACGTGCACTACTGGTGGCCGGAGATCCCGACCTGGGCCTCGGCGGCGGTGTTCTTCCTGATGATTAACGCCATCAACCTGGCCAACGTCAAAGTGTTCGGCGAGGCGGAGTTCTGGTTCGCCATCATCAAGGTGGTGGCCATTGTCGGCATGATCGCCCTGGGCAGCTACCTGCTGGTCAGCGGCAGCGGCGGCCCGCAGGCGTCGGTCAGCAACCTGTGGGAGCACGGCGGGTTCTTTCCCAATGGCGTCAGTGGCCTGGTGATGGCCATGGCGATCATCATGTTCTCCTTCGGCGGCCTGGAAATGCTCGGCTTCACCGCTGCCGAGGCGGACCAGCCCAAAACCGTGATCCCCAAGGCCATCAACCAGGTCATCTACCGCATCCTGATTTTCTACATCGGGGCCCTGGTGGTGCTGCTGTCCCTGACCCCATGGGATAGCCTGCTGGCGACCCTCAATGCCTCCGGCGATGCCTACAGCGGCAGCCCGTTCGTGCAGGTGTTCTCGATGCTGGGCAGCAACACCGCGGCGCACATCCTCAACTTCGTGGTCTTGACCGCAGCCTTGTCGGTGTACAACAGCGGCACCTATTGCAACAGCCGCATGCTCTTGGGCATGGCCGAGCAGGGCGATGCCCCCCGTGCCCTGGCCAAGATCGACAAGCGCGGCGTACCGGTGCGTTCGATCCTGGCCTCGGCCGCGGTGACCTTCGTGGCGGTGCTGCTCAACTACCTGATCCCGCAGCATGCCTTGGAGTTGCTGATGTCCTTGGTGGTGGCCACCCTGGTCATCAACTGGGCGATGATTAGCTACTCGCACTTCAAGTTCCGCCAGCACATGAACCGCACCGCGCAGACGCCGCTGTTCAAGGCCCTGTGGTACCCCTACGGCAACTACGTGTGCCTGGCGTTCGTGGTGTTCATCCTGGGCGTGATGCTGCTGATCCCGGGTATCCAGATTTCCGTCTACGCGATCCCGGTGTGGGTGGTGTTCATGGGTGTCTGCTATTGGATCAAGAACAAGCGCAGCGCACGCCTTGCGCTGGATGCGGCGGTGCCGGCCATGAAGTAACGGCCCCACACCTCCCGGCAAACCCCCTGTGGGAGCGGGCTTGCTGGCGATAACGGACCTCCAGTCAACCTCAAGGTTGGCTGGCAGGCCGCCATCGCCGGTGGGTCCGCTCCCGCATTCGTTTTACCTGCGGCTCGCGCTATCCTGTGCACCCTTCACCCGGACCCTCTTCCATGCTGGTGATTTCCAACAACGTGCATCTGCCGGATGCCGAGATCGAGTTGACGGCCATTCGCGCCCAGGGCGCGGGTGGGCAGAACGTCAATAAGGTCTCCAGCGCCGTGCACCTGCGCTTTGATATCCCGGCGTCGTCCTTGCCCGAGTTCTACAAGGAGCGCCTGCTGGCGCTGCGTGACAGCCGTATCACCAGTGATGGCGTACTGATTCTCAAGGCCCAGCAGTACCGCACCCAGGAGCAGAACCGCGCCGATGCCCTGGAACGGTTGGTGGAGTTGATCCACAGCGCCACCAAGGTGGAAAAGAAACGCCGCCCGACCAAGCCCACCCTGGGCTCGAAAAAACGTCGGCTGGAATCCAAGACCAAACGCGGCAGCATCAAGGCCGGGCGCGGCAAGGTGGATTTTTAGCCATCGGCGCGCAGCCCTGGCTTGCTACAGGGAGGCAGTGTTTTTTCGGGCGTCTACAACGCCTACAAAGGCGCGAGGAGACGGGTGGCGATGAGGGCGGCCAGGGCGTTTTCCGGGGTGCCGAAGCGCTGGAGCAGGGCGGTTTGTTTTTCTGTGCTGAGGCGGCTCCAGATCTCGACCATTTGTTGGGCGGTGTCGATCAATTGGCTGGCCTGGGTGTCGCTGAAGGTATCGGTCATGGGGCGGGGTCCGGCGGGGTTCAGGCGGTGTGGAAAGCGCGTAATACAGCGCTTTCCACACGGTCTGGGTTTCACTCTTCGCTGTCGGCCTTGTGGCTGTCGGCTGCTTCTTTACGCTCGGGCTGTTGGGCGCCGGCTTGTTGCGGGGTTGTCTGCTCAGTCTCGTGCAGGCTTGGGAAGGGGAGATTAGGGATTTCGTGCATCGTCGTCGCTCCTCGCAAGGTCTGTTTTTAAATCGCTGGTAGATCCGCGCTTTTAAAAAGCTTGGGCAGGATACAGCAGCGAAGATGACAAACAGACTTTTATCTTGGTGGGGGAGATGAAAGGGTCAGCGGCCACGGCCGCTGACGATTCAGCTCACGCAGACGTCAGCAATGGCCGCGGCCAGCAGGTCCAGGCGTGTGGCGTCGATGCCGGCGACGTTGGCCCGCCCGGAACTGACCATGTACACGCTGTGTTCTTCTCGCAGGCGTTTGACCTGTTCGGCATTGAGGCCGGTGTAGGAAAACATCCCGCGTTGCACGCCGATATGGGCAAAACGTTCGCCCAGGCCGTGTGGCCCCAAGGCCTCCACCAAGCCGCTGCGCAATTGTGCGATGCGCAGGCGCATGGCTTCTACTTCGTCGGCCCACAGGCTTTTCAGCTCGGGGTCGCCGAGGATGGTGGCCACTACTGCGGCGCCGTGATCAGGTGGCGTGGACCACAGGTTACGGGCCAGAAACGCCAGTTGGCTGCGGATATCCAGCAGCTTGTCGGCGCTGCCGGCGCAGACGATCAGCGCGCCGGTGCGCTCGCGGTACAGGCCGAAGTTTTTCGAGCAGGAGCTGGTGATAAGCAACTCGGGCAACTCCCGGGCAAACAGGCGCACCGCCCAGGCGTCTTGCTCCAGGCCATCGCCGAAGCCCTGGTAGGCGAAGTCGATCAGCGGCAGCAGTTCGCGGCGGCGCACCACGTCCAGCACCCGGTGCCAGTCGTCCTGGCTCAGGTCGAAACCGGTGGGGTTGTGGCAGCAGGCGTGCAGCAGCACCACGTCGCCCTTGGGGATCAGCTCCAGGGTGGCGAGCATCGCCTCGACGTCGAGGCGGTTGTCGCTGCCTACGTAGGGGTAGTGGCTGACCTTGATGCCGGCCGCCGCGTAGAGGGTTTCGTGGATCGGCCAGGTCGGGTTGCTCAGCCAAATGCCACGGCCCGGCAGGCAATGGGCGATGAAGTCGGCGCTCAGGCGCAAGGCCCCGGTGCCGCCCGGGGTCTGGGTGGCGCCGGCGCGCTGCTGGCCGATCAAGGCGTTGTCGGCGCCCAGCACCAAGTCATTGATGACCTTGCCGAACGCCGCATCGCCGTGGCCGCCGATGTAGGTTTTGGTGGTCTGGCGTTCTACCAGGCGCTGCTCGGCGAGTTTCACCGATTGCAGGATGGGCGTCAGGCCCAGGGCATCCTTGTACACGCCCACGCCCAGGTCGAACTTGCGCGGGTTGCTGTCGGCCGCGTAGGCCTCCATCAGGCCCAGGATCGGGTCGCCAGGCACCCGGCCAATGGCATCGAAGTGCATTATTTACGGCCCTCGGCGTCCTTGGCCACGTCATCGGTGCGCGCGGCCATGATGAAGTCGTTGCGGTGCAGGCCTTTGATGGAGTGGCTCCACCAGGTCACGGTAACTTTGCCCCACTCGGTGAGCAGGCCAGGGTGGTGGCCTTCGGCCTCGGAGATTTCGCCCATGGCATTGGTGAAGGCCAGGGCAAATTTGAAGTTCTTGAACAGGAAGACTTTTTCCAGCTGCATCACGCCATCGCGTACTTCGATGTTCCAGTCCGGGATCTGCTTGATAAGGCTCGGCAGTTCTTCGTCGCTGACTTGGGGCGCATCGGCACGGCAGGCTTCGCAATGGGCTTGGTTGAGTGTGTTCATGGTGTATTCCTGAATTCGATTGTTATGGGTGCAGCAGGGGCCGGTTGCCCACGCTAGAGCAAATCGGCCCGTTAAAAAAGACTCACCCGCAGGTGAAAGTCGCGGTTCACGCCGCCTTGGGCGGGAATTTCGGGCTGTGCAGGCCCAGGGCGCGGCCTTGCTGGACCATCCCCATGATGTCTTCGTGGGCCAGGTCGAACAGGCGTTTCATGTTTGGTAGCACGAAATACAAGGGTTGCAGGATGTCGATGCGGTAAGGCGTACGCATCGCTTCGAGTGGGTCGAAGGCCTGGTGCTCGGGCTCGGAGGAGAGGCTGTAGAGGGTCTCCTTGGGCGAGGAGAGGATGCCGCCGCCGTAGATGCGCAGGCCCTCTGGCGTGTCCAGCAGGCCGAACTCGATGGTCATCCAGTACAGGCGCGCCAGGTAGACCCGTTCTTCCTTGCTGGCTTGTAGGCCGAGTTTGCCGTAGGTGTGGGTGAATTCGGCAAACCACGGGTTGGTCAGCAGGGGGCAGTGGCCAAAGATCTCATGAAAAATGTCCGGCTCTTGCAGGTAATCCAGCTCTTGGGGCGTGCGAATAAAGGTCGCCACGGGAAACTGCTTGTTGGCGAGCAATTCAAAGAAGGTCTGGAAGGGAATCAGCGCCGGCACCCGGGCCACTTGCCAACCGGTGGTGGCGCCCAGCACTTGGTTGATTTCGTCCAGTTGTGGGATGCGGTCGTGGGGCAGGGCGAGTTTTTCGATGCCGTCCAGGTATTCCTGGCACGCGCGGCCTTCCAGCAGTTTGAGTTGGCGGGTAATCAGGGTGTTCCACACGGCGTGTTCTTGCTCGCTGTAGTGGATAAAACCCTGCGCATCGGGCTCGCGGGCCACGTAGTGCGTCTGTTTCATGCTGCTCTCCTGCAAGGGATACGTTCTTGTTATGTGCCGCTATGGCTATTACAGATACCGCAGTGGTGAACGGCTTGCAGTGGGGCGTCAGTCTTGGGTGTAGGATAAATCTGGTTTTTTCGTAAAGTAATCGTTACGTTTTGCCAGGCGGCCATCGGCTATTGGGCGTTGCGGGTTTGGAGGGTGGCTCGTTCGTAACGTAATATTTACGACTAAATGTGCGGGTGGCCAAAAAATTTGGCAAACCCGCCTTCCCCCTTCCTGTGGGAGCCTGCTCGCGATAGCGGTGTACTTGACGCTGCGCCATCGCGAGCAGGCTCGCTCCCACAAAGGAGACGGGTTGTTTCTCTCACCTTTGCCAGGCCTTTTTATGCGTATCAAAGTTCATTGCCAGAACCGCATCGGCATCCTGCGCGACATCCTCAACCTGTTGGTGGAATACGGGATCAACGTCGCCCGCGGCGAAGTGGGGGGCGAGCACGGCAACGCCATCTACCTGCTGTGCCCGAACCTGGTGAACCTGCAATTCCAGGCCCTGCGCCCCAAGTTCGAGGGGATTGCCGGGGTGTTTGGGGTCAAGCGTGTGGGCTTGATGCCCAGCGAGCGCCGGCACATGGAGCTCAATGCGCTGTTGGGGGCGCTGGAGTTTCCGGTGCTGTCCATCGACATGGGCGGCTCCATCGTCGCCGCCAACCGCGCCGCCGCGCAATTGCTGGGGGTGCGGGTGGATGAGGTGCCGGGCATTGCCCTGTCGCGCTACGCCGAGGATTTCGACTTGCCGGAACTGGTGCGCGCTAACAAGTCGCGGATCAACGGTTTGCGGGTCAAGGTGCGGGGCGACGTATTCCTGGCCGATATCGCGCCGTTGCAGTCCGAACACGACGACAGCGAAGCCATGGCCGGCGCCGTGCTCACCCTGCACCGCGCCGACCGCGTCGGCGAGCGCATCTACAACGTGCGCAAGCAGGAGATGCGCGGCTTCGACAGTATTTTCCAGAGTTCCAAAGTGATGGCCGCGGTGGTGCGCGAGGCCCGGCGCATGGCGCCCCTGGATGCGCCGCTGTTGATCGAGGGCGAGACCGGCACCGGCAAGGAACTGCTGGCCCGCGCCTGCCACCTGGCCAGCCCTCGCGGGCAATCGCCGCTGATGGCGCTCAATTGCGCCGGGTTGCCCGAGTCCATGGCCGAGACCGAGTTGTTCGGCTACGGGCCTGGGGCTTTTGAAGGCGCGCGGGCCGAAGGCAAGCTCGGGCTGCTGGAATTGACGGCGGGCGGCACGTTGTTTCTCGATGGCGTAGGGGAAATGAGCCCGCGTTTGCAGGTGAAATTGCTGCGTTTCTTGCAGGACGGCTGCTTTCGCCGTGTGGGCAGCGATGAGGAGGTTTACCTGGACGTGCGGGTGATCTGCGCCACCCAGCTCGACCTGTCGCAGTTGTGCGCCGCTGGCGAGTTCCGCCAGGACCTCTACCACCGCCTCAACGTGCTGTCGCTGCATATCCCGCCGCTGCGCGAGTGCCTCGATGGCTTGGAACCGTTGGTAGAACACTTTCTCGACCAGGCCAGCCGCCAGATCGGCTGCGCCTTGCCGGCCCTGGCCCCGGCGGCGATGGAGCGGTTGCGCCACTACGACTGGCCGGGCAACGTGCGGCAACTGGAGAACGTGCTGTTCCAGGCGGTTTCGCTGTGCGAGGGCGGGGTGGTCAAGGCCGAGCACATCCGCCTGCCGGATTACGGCGTGCGCCAGCCCCTTGGCGATTTTTCCCTGGAGGGCGGTTTGGACGCGATTGTCGGCCGCTTCGAGAAAGCCGTGCTGGAGCGCTTGTACGCCGACCACCCGAGCAGCCGGCAACTGGGCAAGCGTTTGGGGGTGTCCCACACGACCATTGCCAACAAGTTGCGTGAGTACGATTTGGGTAAGTGATCGGGGAGCCGCCATCGCGAGCAGGCTCGCTCCCACAGAGGAAAAATGAAAACCTCATCCGCACCACTGTTCAACTGTGGGAGCGGGCCTGCCCGCGATGAGGCCGGTACAGCCGATGCCCCTCTAGCGTTTGCAAGGCCGCCATCGCGGGCGGGCCCGCTCCCACAAAAAAACCGGCAACGCGGCCCCTGTGGGAGCGGGCCCTCACAAACCCTTGCACAGTGGGCCTCAGAGCGGTAAATGCCGGCTCAGCAGCGCCCGCAGGGCCGCCGGTTTCACCGGTTTGGCCAGGTAGTCCAGGCCGGCGGCGTGGACTTGGGCGATCATTTCCGGGCGCCCGTCCGCGCTGATGACCACGCCGGGCACCGGTTCGCCCAGTTCGGTGCGCAGCCAGGCCATCAGCCCGGTGCCGGTTTCGCCGTCGTCCAGGTGATAGTCCACCAGCGCCAGGTGCGGGCGCAGCCCATCGTTTATCAGTGCCGCGCATTCTTCGCGGTTACGCGCCGTCCAGACTTGGCAGCCCCAGCGCGTCAGCAGGCTGTTCATGCCGATCAGGATGCTGTCTTCGTTGTCCACGCACAGCACCCGCGCGCCATTGGGCAGTTGGCCGTTTTGCTCGGCGACTTTCGCCGGTGCGCTGGCCTGGCTGCGGGCCAAGGGCACGCTGACGCTAAAGAGGCTGCCCTTGCCCGGCCAGGAGCGCACTTGCAGGCTATGCCCCAACACGCGGCATAGGCCGTCGGCAATCGCCAGGCCCAGGCCCAGGCCTTTTTCGGCGCGGGTCTGGTGGCTGTCCAAACGCTTGAATTCCTCGAAAATCACCTGCCGCTTGTCTTCCGGAATGCCCGGCCCGCGGTCCCACACTTGCAGGCTCAGCTCATTGCCGCGGCGGCGCACGCCTAGCAGTACCGGGCCTTTGGCGTAGCGGAAGGCGTTGGTGAGGAAGTTTTGCAGGATGCGCCGCAGCAACTTGATATCACTGTCCACGCGTAAACGGCTGCCCCGCAGGCGGAAGGTCATTTGCTGTTCGCGGGCCAGGGCCTGGAACTCGGCGCCCAAGGTGTCGAACAACTCGTTGAGGGCGAAGGGTTTGCGGTCGGGGTTGATCTTGCCGTTTTCCAGGCGGGAAATGTCCAGCAGGTCGCTGATGAGGTCTTCGGCCGAGCGCAGCGAACTGTCCAGGTGCTGCACCAGTTTTTGTGCTTCTGCCGATAAGCCGTCGTCCTGGTGGGAGAGGGCGGCGGAGAACAGCCGCGCAGCGTTCAAGGGCTGCATCAGGTCGTGGCTGACAGCGGCCAAAAAGCGCGTTTTGGACTGGTTGGCGGATTCGGCGGTGCCCTTGGCTTCGGTCAGTGCCACGTTGAGTTGGGACAACTCGTGGGTGCGCTCGGTGACCCGTCGCTCCAGGCCTTCGTTGGCTTCGGTGAGGGCTTGCTCGGCTTCGCGGAACGCGGTGATGTCGGTAAAGCTCATGACGAAACCGCCGCCGGGCATGGGGTTGCCGATCAACTCGATCACCCGGCCATTGGGGAACAAACGTTCGGAGGTGTGAGCACGGCCCTGGCGCATCCAGTGCAGGCGGCGAGCCACATGCACTTGCGCCTCGCCTGGGCCGCATAGGCCGCGTTCGGCGTTGTAACGGATGATGTCGGCAATCGGCCGGCCCACGCTAATCAGGCCTTCGGGGTAGTTGAACAGCTCCAGGTAGCGGCGGTTCCAGGCCACCAGTTTCAGCGATTGGTCGACCACGCTGATGCCTTGGGTGATGTTCTCGATCGCCCCTTGCAGCAGGGCGCGGTTGAATTGCAGCACCTCCGAGGCTTCGTCGGCGATGCGCACCACATCTTCGAGCTGCATTTCCCGCCCTTCGATGGCGGCTTTCACCACCGCCCGGGTCGAGGAGGCACCGAGCACGCCGGCCAGCAGGCGTTCGGTATGGGCGATCCATTCGCCATCGGCGTTCTGGTTGGGGTTGAAGCCTTTGCCCTGGCGATAGGCGAAGCGGATAAAACTCTGCCGCGCGCGCTCTTCGCCGACGAAGCGGGCGGCGAGGCTCAGCAGGTCGTTGATCTGCACCGCGAGCATGGAGCGGGCGTTGGGCCGCGCGTGGATTTCCTGGCCGATAAAACGCCCGGCCTGCCAGTGCTCCGAAACCCGGGTGCGCGACAGCACCGAGACCCAGGCGAACAGGGTGAAGTTGCCCGCCAGCGACAGCACCACGCCTTGGGTTAGCGGGGTGATCGGCAGGTTCAGCGGGTTGCCATGCAGCCACGCCAGCCCGGGGAAGGTACTCAGCGACCAGCCCAGGCTGTGGGCGGCGATCGGCAGCACCAGGGTGTAGAACCACAGGAAGGTGCCCGCCGCCAAACCGGCGAACACGCCGCGGCGGTTGGCCTGTTTCCAGTACAGCGCGCCGAGCATCGCCGGGGCCAGTTGGGTGACGGCGGCGAAGGCGATCTGGCCGATGGTCGCCAGGCTTGCGGTCGAGCCCAGCAGGCGATAGCTGACGTAGGCCAGCAGCAGGATCACCACGATGCTGACCCGGCGCACCGAGAGCATCCAGTGGCGGAACACCTCGAACGGGCGCTCGGCGTTTTTGCGCCGCAGCAGCCAGGGCAGCAGCATGTCGTTGGACACCATGGTGGACAGCGCCACGCTGGCCACAATCACCATGCCGGTGGCCGCCGAGGCGCCGCCGATAAACGCCAGCAAGGCCAGCGCCGGGTGGGCCTGGGCCAGGGGCAGGCTGATGACGAAAGAGTCAGGCAGCACCGAACTGGGCAACAGCATTTGCCCGGCCAGGGCAATCGGCACCACGAACAGCGCGGCGAGGGCGAGGTAGGCGGGGAACACCCATTTGGCCAGGCGCAGGTCCGCCGGCTCGATGTTTTCCACCACCGTGACGTGGAACTGCCGGGGCAAGCAGATGATGGCCATCATCGCCACGCCGGTCTGTACCACCATGGAGGGCCAGTTGATGGTTTCCTTCCAGTACTGCTCCAGACGCGGGGCCAGCATGGCTTGGTCGAAGAGGTCGTCGAAACCGTCGTAGAGGCCGTAGGTAACGAACGCACCGACGGCCAGAAACGCGAACAGCTTGACCAAAGATTCAAAGGCAATCGCCAGCACCATGCCCCGGTGGTGCTCGGTGGCGTCCAGGTTGCGCGTGCCGAAAACGATGGTGAACAGGGCCAAAATGAGCGACACGATCAGCGCCGTGTCCTGGGCGCGGGTGCCCATGGCGTCGGCGCCGGCGCCGATCAACAGGTTCACGCCGAGCACGATGCCCTTGAGTTGCAGGGCGATGTAGGGCAGCACGCCCACCAGGCAGATCAACGCCACCACCACCGCCAGGGATTGGGATTTGCCATAGCGCGCGGCGATGAAGTCGGCGATGGAGGTGATGTTCTCTTGCTTGCTAATCATCACCATTTTTTGCAGCACCCAGGGCGCCAGCACCAGCAACAGGATCGGCCCCAGGTAGATCGGCAGGAACGACCACAACTGCTCGGCAGCCTGGCCCACGGCCCCGAAGAAGGTCCAACTGGTGCAATAGACCGCCAGCGACAGGCTATATACCCAGGCGCGCACTCGCGGCGGCAGGGGTTTGCTGCGCCGGTCACCGTAGAAGGCGATGGCGAACATGATGGCCATATAGGCCAGGGCAACGGCGGCAATCAGCCCGCTGGACAACGACATGGGAGCTCCCGGCAAAAGACACCGGGCCTCAAGCCCGGTCGGACAGTCTCGCACGGCCCCGGGCGTTCGTCAGTCTCGACCAAGGTCTCAGCGTGGTGTGGTGTCGCAGCGCTCTGGCCGGTGCGGTGTCGAGTAATTAGTAGCACAATGCCCGGCCCGGTTTCCTTCTTACTCGGCAGGCTTATTCATGCGCGTCATCCGTAGCAAATCCTTCATCGGCGAGCGCCCCTGGGCGGCGTTGGATATCGCCACCATGAACGGCATCACCACGCGCCTGCACTGGACCGACCAGCCTTATAAATGGCACATCAACGATGGCCAGGAAGTCTTCGTGGTACTCGACGGGCAAGTCGAGATGCACTATCGCGAGCAGGGCGTGGAACAACGGGTGCTGCTGGACGTGGGGGACATTTTCTACGCCACTGTCGGCACCGAGCACGTGGCCCATCCACAGGGCGTGGCGCGGGTGCTGGTGGTGGAGAGCGAGGGCAGTGTGTAGGGCATATAGGTAAAACAGATAACAGTTAGAGAAATTACCCGTTATATAGATATTCGATTCGGGTCTAGCATGGGCGCTACCTCATCAGAGCAGCGGAGTCGCCCATGACGTGCCCCAATACCCTGGCTCGCAGCTATCGCCCGTTGCGGCATTTGCCCCATCCGCGCGAAGCCATTCGCCAATTCACCCCTAACTGGTTCGCCGCCACCATGGGCACCGGCGTGCTGGCCTTGGCGCTGGCGCAACTGCCGTTGCCTCTGGCGGGCCTGCACGCGGTGGCCGAGGGCCTGTGGTGGCTGACCATCGCCCTGTTCGTGCTGTTTTCGGCGCTGTACGCCGCCCGTTGGTGGCTGTTCTTCGACGAAGCACGGCGAATTTTCGGCCATTCCACCGTATCGATGTTCTTCGGCACCATCCCCATGGGCCTGGCCACCATCCTTAATGGCCTGTTGTTGTTCGGCCTGCCACGCTGGGGTGCAGGCGTCGTGCCGCTGGCCGAGGCGATCTGGTGGCTGGACGTGGCCATGGCCCTGGCCTGCGGGGTGTTGATCCCGTTTCTGATGTTCACCCGCCAGGAGCACAGCATCGACCAGATGACCGCAGTCTGGCTGCTGCCAGTGGTGGCGGCGGAAGTGGCGGCGGCCAGCGGGGGCCTGCTGGCGCCGCACCTGGCCGATGCCCACGGGCAATTCGTGATGCTGGTGACCAGTTACGTGCTGTGGGCGTTTTCCCTGCCGGTGGCGTTCAGCATCCTCACCATCCTGGTGCTGCGCATGGCCCTGCACAAACTGCCCCACGAGAGCATGGCGGCGTCGAGTTGGCTGGCCCTGGGGCCGATCGGCACCGGCGCTTTGGGCATGCTGCTGCTGGGCGCCGATGCCCCGGCGATCTTTGCCGCCAACGGCTTGCCCGGTATCGGTGAAATCGCCGCCGGGCTGGGGCTGGTGGCGGGGATCACGCTGTGGGGGCTGGGCCTTTGGTGGATGCTCATCGCCGTGCTGATTACCCTCAAGTACCTGCGCAGCGGTATTCCCTTCAACCTGGGCTGGTGGGGCTTCACCTTCCCGCTCGGGGTGTATGCCCTGGCCACCCTGAAACTGGCCGAGACCCTGCACCTGGGTTTTTTCAGCGTGGTCGGCTGCCTGCTGGTGGCGACGCTGGCGCTGATGTGGCTGGTGGTGGCCACCCGCACCGTGCAAGGGGCTTATCGCGGTGAGTTGTTCGTCTCGCCTTGCCTGGCCGGTTTGCCCCGCTAGAGCGCCGGGGGGTTGGCGAAGTGTGTGGCTTGGGCCAGTATTCGACCCTCTAATAAGGCATCCAAGCCACTCAGGGACATGGACGATGAGTCACCCTTCGCAGTTCACCTTGCTCCGCACGCGGCGTTTCTTGCCGTTTTTCATCACGCAGTCCCTCGGGGCGTTCAACGACAACATTTTCAAGCAGTCGCTGATCCTCGCCATCCTCTACAAATTGGCCATCGAGGGCGACCGCTCGATCTGGGTCAACTTGTGCGCATTGCTGTTTATCCTGCCGTTTTTTCTGTTCTCGGCGCTGGCCGGGCAGTTTGGCGAAAAGTTCGCCAAGGACGCGTTGATCCGCCTGATTAAACTCTGCGAAATCGCCATCATGGCCGTCGGCGCGGTGGGTTTTCTGTTCAATCACCTGTGGCTGATGCTCCTGGCGCTGTTCGCCATGGGCACCCACTCGGCGCTGTTCGGCCCGGTGAAGTACTCGATCCTGCCCCAGGCTCTGCGCGAAGAGGAGCTAGTGGGCGGCAATGGCTTGGTGGAAATGGGCACCTTTTTGGCGATCCTGGCGGGCACCATCGGTGCTGGCGTGATGATGTCGTCGACCCAGTACGCCCCCGTCGTTGCCACGGCCATTATCGCGGTGGCGGTGTTGGGCTACCTGGCCAGCCGCGCTATTCCGAGGGCTGCGGCCTCTACGCCTGAGCTGCGCCTCAACTGGAACATCTTCAGCCAGTCCTGGGCCACCTTGCGCCTGGGCCTGGGGCAGACGCCTGCCGTGTCTCGTTCGATTGTCGGCAACTCGTGGTTCTGGTTTGTCGGCGCGATCTACCTGACGCAGATCCCGGCCTACGCCAAAGAGTGGCTGCACGGCGATGAAACCGTGGTCACCCTGATCCTCACGGTGTTTTCGGTGGGCATCGCCCTGGGTTCGATGCTTTGCGAGAAACTTTCGGGGCGCAAAGTGGAAATCGGCCTGGTGCCGTTCGGCTCCTTTGGCCTGACGGTATTTGGCTTGCTGCTGTGGTGGCACTCCGGCGGTATCCCGGCCAGCGCCTCGGGCCACGACTGGCTCACCGTGCTGGGCTTCGGCCAGGCCTGGTGGGTGTTGGTGGATATCCTCGGGCTGGGGGTTTTCGGCGGCTTCTATATTGTGCCGCTGTACGCGTTGATCCAGTCGCGCACCGCCGAAAACGAGCGGGCGCGGGTGATTGCCGCCAACAACATCCTCAATGCCTTGTTCATGGTGGTCTCGGCGATTGTCTCGATCGTGCTGCTGAGCCTGGCGAAGCTGTCGATCCCCCAGCTGTTTTTGGTGGTGTCGCTGCTCAACGTCGCGGTCAATGCTTACATCTTCAAAATCGTCCCCGAGTTCAGCATGCGCTTCCTGATCTGGCTGCTGAGCCATTCCATGTACCGAGTCGAGCATCGCAACCTGGAGCAGATTCCCGATGAAGGCGCGGCGCTGTTGGTGTGCAATCACGTGTCCTTTGTCGATGCCTTGCTCATTGGTGGGGCGGTGCGTAGGCCGATTCGCTTTGTTATGTACTACAAAATCTACAACCTGCCGGTGCTGAACTTTATCTTCCGCACCGCCGGGACCATTCCGATTGCCGGGCGGCAGGAAGATATCCAGATCTACGAAAAGGCTTTCACCCGGATCGCCCAGTACCTCAAGGACGGCGAACTGGTGTGCATCTTTCCCGAAGGCAAGTTGACCTCGGACGGTGAGATCAGCGAGTTCAAGGGCGGGCTGACGCGGATTCTCGAAGAAACCCCGGTGCCGGTGATTCCGTTGGCGTTGCAGGGGTTGTGGGGCAGCTTCTTCAGCCGCGACCCGGGCAAGGGCTTTTTCCACCGCATCTGGTCGCGGGTGACGCTGGTGGCTGGGCAACCGGTGCCGGTTGTAGACGCCGCGCCTGAGCATCTGCGCGAGTTGGTGGGCGGGTTGCGCGGTAGCCTGCGTTAGGTTTTCGGCGCATACAAAAACGCCCGCGATTGCGGGCGTTTTCATGCCTGGCTACTTAGCTGGCGCTGACTTTCAACCCCACCAGCCCGGCGATAATCAACGCCACGCTGGCCAGGCGAAACAGCGCCATGGATTCGCCGAACAGGATGATCCCGGCGATTACCGTGCCGATTGCGCCGACCCCGGTCCAGATGGCGTAGGCCGTGCCCAGGGGCAACTCCTTCATGGCCAGCCCCAACAAACCGAGGCTGATGGCCATCGCGACGATGGTCAGTGCCGTGGGCAGCGGGCGGCTGAAGCCGTCGGTGTACTTCAGGCCGACGGCCCAGCCCACTTCAAAAAGACCGGCGAAAAACAGAATGATCCAGGACATGATGCCCCCCTATCCAATGGTGGGGTCGTCCCCGGATTGAAAGTTCGATAGAGCCGCGGGGTCGTCCCCGCGGTGGGTCGTATGGTGCCCGGCATTAATCCAGGGGGCAAGTTGGCCTAGATTCCCTGAGGCGTCTCTTCGCCGCCAAGGGCTTCGACCAGGGCCGGGAGGAACTCGCCGAAGGTCAGCATCATCAGGGTGAAACTGGCGTCCTGTTGGCCCAGGGCATCATCGCCGCCGTCCTGTTCGGCCTGGTCTTGCAACAGGTCCTCGAATTTCAGGCGCTTGACCACCATTTTGTCGTCCAGCATGAACGACAGCTTGTCCTGCCAGGCCAGAGACAACTGGGTCACGACTTTGCCCGTGCTCAGGTGCAACTGGATTTCTTCGCCGGTCAGGTCCTGGCGCTTGCAGCGCACGATGCCGCCGTCTTCGTGGGTGTCGCGCAGCTCGCACTCGTCGAGGACGAAGAAATCGTCCGCGGCTTTCTGGGTCTTGACCCAGTCGGTAAGGGTGGCGCTTGGCGCAACCTTGACGGTCAACGGGCGCACCGGCAGGGAGCCGATCACTTCACGCAGGGTCGAGAGCAGGTCTTCGGCGCGCTTGGGGCTGGCGGAGTTGACGAGGATCAGGCCCTGTTTCGGCGCAATCGCGGCAAAGGTGGACGAGCGACGGATAAAGGCGCGGGGCAGGAAGGCCTGGATGATTTCATCCTTGAGCTGGTCGCGTTCCTTCTTATAGACCTTGCGCATTTGCTCGGCTTCGATCTCGTCGACTTTTTCCTTCAAGGCATCGCGCACCACGCTACCCGGCAGGATGCGTTCTTCCTTGCGTGCGGCGATCAACAGGAAATCCTGGCTGACGTGGACAAGCGGGGCGTCTTCGCCCTTGCCGAACGGCGCGACGAAACCGTAGGTGGTCAACTCCTGGCTTGCACAGGCACGGGCCGGTTTGGTCGCCAGTGCAGTTTCCAACGCCTCGGCATCAAAAGGCAGATCTTGGGTCAGGCGATAGATAAGCAGGTTCTTGAACCACATGGGGCGGGTCTCTCCTTTATACAAAGGTGCGCATTATTCGCTTCCAATTCCGATAGGCCAACCCTTCGCTAAGCCTTTGGAAGGCCTGAAAAAATTATTTTAAAAAGTGCTTGCCAGAGTAGGGGGTGCTCCGTAGAATGCGCGCCACACCGAGCGTGAAGGGTGATTAGCTCAGCTGGGAGAGCGTCTGCCTTACAAGCAGAATGTCGGCGGTTCGATCCCGTCATCACCCACCATTCGCATTCAGTGTTACGCGCAGCGGTAGTTCAGTCGGTTAGAATACCGGCCTGTCACGCCGGGGGTCGCGGGTTCGAGTCCCGTCCGCTGCGCCATATTCGGTAACCTGGAACGCTGAACGCCAGGTCACCACAGAGAAGCCCGCTCACGCGGGCTTTTTTATGTTCGAGGTTTGTGTAGGGCGCGTCGATTCACGGTTTTTCCGTTTTTTTAATAAATTTATTAATTAAATCAACACGTTATGAAAAACTGTGGCACAATGCGCCCCGCATCGAAGGTAAAGGGTGATTAGCTCAGCTGGGAGAGCGTCTGCCTTACAAGCAGAATGTCGGCGGTTCGATCCCGTCATCACCCACCACTTGCTTTCAACGCTACGCGCAGCGGTAGTTCAGTCGGTTAGAATACCGGCCTGTCACGCCGGGGGTCGCGGGTTCGAGTCCCGTCCGCTGCGCCATATTCAAGTTCCCTGGCCCTCTGAACGCCAGGTCACGCTAGAAAGCCCGCTCAATGCGGGTTTTTTTTCGTCTGTGGTTTGGCTTTTTCAGTTCGCTTCTAACGAAATTATCGCGATGCCCTCAAATGCGCGGCAATGCCTGAACTTATCAGCCATATCCGGCTCTTATGCCGGTAGCCATTGGTCGTGGCCGCCTGATAAGCTCGCGGCTTTACTCGATTGCCCTCTCGGCGCATGAACAAGGAAATAGCATGAAACAGCATCGGTTGGCGGCGGCGGTTGCCCTGGTTGGCCTGGTTCTGGCGGGTTGTGACTCGCAGACCAGCGTAGAGCTGAAAACCCCGGCGCAAAAAGCTTCCTACGGTATCGGCCTGAACATGGGCAAAAGCCTTGCCCAGGAAGGCATGGATGACCTGGACTCCAAAGCGGTAGCCCAGGGCATTGAAGATGCCGTCGGTAAGAAAGAACAGAAGCTCAAGGATGACGAACTGGTCGAAGCCTTTGCTGCCCTGCAAAAGCGTGCTGAAGAGCGCATGGCCAAGTTGAGCGAAGAGTCGGCAGCCGCCGGCAAGAAGTTCCTTGAAGACAACGCCAAGAAAGCCGGCGTGGTCACCACCGCTTCCGGCCTGCAGTATGAAGTGGTGCAGAAGGCTGACGGTGCCCAGCCTAAGCCGACCGACGTAGTGACCGTTCACTACACCGGCGCACTGACAAATGGCAAGGTGTTCGACAGCTCCGTCGAGCGCGGCAGCCCGATCGATCTGCCGGTCAGCGGCGTGATCCCAGGTTGGGTCGAAGGTCTGCAACTGATGCATGTCGGTGAGAAGTACAAACTGTACATTCCAAGCGAACTGGCCTATGGCGAGCAGAGCCCGAGCCCGGCGATCCCGGCTAACTCGGTGCTGGTATTCGACCTGGAACTGCTGGCAATCAAGGATCCGGCAAAGCCGGAGGCCGCCAAGTAAGCAGCCGCGTCTGAGTCCACGACAACGCCCCGTTCCTGCGGGGCGTTGTCGCATCCGGCGTATGGAAAAACGAACCGATGGCACGGATAGGAGTCACAGGGAGAACTGGCGCCGCGCTAGAGGGTGATGGGCGCCAAGTCAATGAAATATTGGATTTTTTTATGTGAGTGAAAAACGCCCGATCTGAGTCTGGCCCTTGTAAAACGGGGCTCTCAGCAGGTTTATGAGGCTCTGTTCACAAGGTTATCCACAATTTGTGTGGATAACATTTCAGTGGGAGAAATGATGAAAACACCCTGGAGTTTCGCCCGTTTCCTCCCTATGGCTGGTCGGCTCCTGAGCCGTGGCCGTTTGCCTACCCTGTTGTTCGCCGTGGCCAGCAAAGGCGCGAGCCAGGGCAATCGCCTGGGCAAGCTCAAGGACGATCTGCGCTTGCTGCAGGCGCTGTGCCTGGCCTACTGGCGGGGCGAGTACCGCGCCATTAGCCCCAAGGCTTTGCTGTCGGTGGTGGCGGGGTTGATGTACTTCCTGAGCCCGGTGGATGCGATCCCGGATTTCATTCCGATGTTTGGCATGCTCGATGATATCGCCGTGCTGGCCTGGCTGATGAAAACCCTCACTGGCGAACTCGATGCCTTCCGCGCTTGGCGCAGCCGTCAGGCGCCGGAAAAACTGGCGGTGGTGGAGCGGTTGCCTGATACGCCGCAGCAGTTGCAACTGGAGCGGCCGAAAAAAAATTGATGGGTTTTCGCAACGGTTTGGATTGATCCCCCATTACGCTCTTGGCCGCTGTTAGGATTACACTCCTAAGGAAAGTGCTGACGCGCTAAGTGTTGTTGTCCTACGGGGTGGTAATGGATATTCAGATAATCGCACGCGATGGCGAGCCCGAGTACGCAGTGGTGCCATGGGCTCAGTATCAGGCTTTATTGAAGGCCGCCGGCCAGGACCCGGCACCGCCACAACCCGCGCCGGCCCGTCAAGCGCCAGCGCCAGACCAGGTTCTGCCGAGCCTGGGTCAACTGCGCAGTCTGCGCGAAACCAAGGGCATTGCCATTGAGGCGCTCGCCCGTACCGTCGGTATCAGCCCGTCCTACCTGGCCTTGATTGAAAGCGGCGAGCGTCTGCCCGACGCGGCGATTCGCCGGAGCCTGGCGTGGGAATTGACGGTGCCAGGATGGAGAGACGAGCTATGAGCGTGCGCATCAGTCGACAGCATTGGGACGGTTTGCTGGGCGAGTTGGACCAGGCCCGCCGCCAGCGCCACCTACTGACTTACCGCGCCCTGTTGGAGCGTCTGCAACTGCCCAGCCCGGCGATGCAGACCCTGACTGCCGCCTTGGAGCATTTGGCGGCGCTGGACGCCCGGGCGGAGCAGCCGCTGCGCAGTTCCCTGGTCATCAGCCAAGGCGCCAGCCGTTTGCCGCGCACCGGTTTCTTTGAGTGTGTGGAGCGTCTGGGGCGGTTCTCCGGCCCTTCCGATGGTGTGGCTGCCGCGTCGTGGCACGCCTCGGAAGTGGTGCGGGTTTTTGAATATGAATATCCCGAATCGGCGGAGGCTTAAGTGTTCTTGCGACTCAAAGCACGTGTCAGCTATTGGCTGGCGCGCCGGCTGTTTCATTGGTCCTGGCTGGTTCGCCAGCCGCGCGGTTGGAGCTGGATGGAAGGGCAGTTCGCGCGCATGGCCAACCTGGGGGATGTCGGCGCCCAGAGTTTCTATGGCCATATCCTGGCCTTCCGTGGCCAGGGTTTGGGCGCACGGGAGGAGGGCGTGCGCCTGCTGCGCTTGGCAGCGCTGGCCGGTGACGGCAAGGCCGCGTATCAGGTGGGCGTCTTCAGCCTGGCGGGAACGCCTAGCAAAGCGCCGGATCCGGCCGAAGCCGCGCGTTTCTGGAGCCTGGCGGCCAAGGCCGGGCACCCGTTGGCTGAGCTCAAGCTGGCGCAGTTGGCAGCGTCCGCGCACTAGGTGCCGGGTGGCTGTCCCGCGGTTTCAGGGCCAGGCTGTCGATCACATGGATGCTATGGCCGGGTACGTTCTTGGCGTGGTGCTTGGCTTGTGACGCCAGTTCGGCCAATTGGCTGGCGTCGAGGTGCTCGCAGGCCTGCGGGTACAGGTGCACGACGCCGATGGACAGCGACAGCAGGGCAAACTCCTGACGCACGCCTTGGCGGTTGGGCGCGATAAAGCAGCCGGCCTCCAGGTGCTCGCTGCGATAGAAACGTCGGCACTGGCTGTGAAAATCCTCCAGCAACTGGTTCAAGCGTTTGCGCCAGTCTTGCGGCCCCAACACCAGCAAGAAGTCATCGCCGCCAATGTGCCCGACAAAGTCGCGGCTGGGGTCGATGCGGTCGTTCAGGCATTGAGCGAGGCACAGCAGCACTTCGTCACCACGGCCGTAGCCGTAGATATCGTTGAAGGGCTTGAAGCTGTCGATATCCACATAACAGATCACCGATTCGCGTTGCTGCTGGAGTAGCCGCGTCAGGCACTGCTGGATCGGCACGTTGCCGGGTAGCAGGGTCAGCGGGTTGGCGTAGCGCGCCTGTTGGATTTTCAGCTCGGTAATCAGCTTGAGCACGTCGATTACCCGGCCCAGGCCCAGGTAACTGCCGTTGAGGGTGATGATGAAATCCTCCTCGATGCGCTGGCGTGCGCGGCTGGTTATCAGGCGGCTGACCTGTTGCAGCGACTGGCTCAGCTCCACGGCGAGAAAGTCGTCGTTCATCAGGCGGCTGATGGGCTTGCGGGCAAACAGGTCGGTGGCGAAGGGCTTGAGCAGGGCGTCGGACAGCGAATGGCGGTGGACGATGCCGCAGGGTTGGTCCAACTCGTCCAGCACCGCCAGGGAGTTGAGGTTGGCCTGGCGGCGAAAGGCCTCCAGTACCGTGGCGGTGGGTGTGTCGCGGGCCACGGCGGGTTGTTCGTTGAGCAGGGCGCTGAGGTCGCCGGCCTCTTCGGTCAGTGAGGCCGCCGGGTTGTCGAGCTTGGGCATCATGGGGTGGGCGTCCCGCGGCGGCTGTTCCTGGGGCCGGCAGAGCAGATACCCCTGGACCAGGTCCACGCCCATTTCGGTCAATACTTCCAATTCTTCCGGCAGCTCGATGCCTTCGGCGATCACCTGTGCCCGCGAGGCCCTGGCGATTTGCAGAATGGAGCCGACGAACTCGCGCTTGAGGGCGTCCTGGTGGATGCCGTCGATGAAGTGTCGATCGATCTTCACGTAATCGGGGCGTAGTTCCGACCACAGGCGCAGGCTCGAATAGCCGGCGCCCAAGTCGTCGAGGGCAATCGAAAAACCCATGGCGCGGTAGTGATGCAGGGCCTTTTGCAACAGTTGGAAGTCGTCGATGGGGGTTTGTTCGGTCAGCTCGATCACCACCTGGCTGGGTGGGATGCCGAAGTCCTGGAGCAATTGCAGGGTACGCCCGGGTTGGTGGGCGGCTTCCAGTAGGGATTCGGGGGAGACGTTGAGGAACAATTTGCCGGGCAGTTGCTGCTCATTGAACCGCCGGCAAGCACTGCGCCGGCAGGCCATTTCCAACTCGCTCAGGCGCTCGGCCTGGCGGGCCACGGCGAACAGGGCGATGGGGGAGTGCAATGGGCTGTTGGACGGGCCGCGGCTGAGGGCTTCGTAGCCGACGATGCGCCGCGCCGACAGCGAGATGATGGGCTGGAACAGGCTGTGCAACGCCCCTTGCGCGAGGATTGAACTCAGGGCGCTCAGCTGTTCGGTCGTGGTCATGGCGATCTCTGTCGAAAAAAAAGGACCGGGCTCCTTGGGGAGCCCGGTCCTGTATTTCACGACAGGATGATGACTGTTTAATGACGCTCCACTGGAGCGCCAATATTAAATTGCCACTACTGTCAGTGCTTGGCGATCGCCGTGTTCAACTTGAGGTAATCGAGCAGGATGCGCCCGGTTTCGCTCAGGTAGGCATCGTCTTCGGGCTTGGTTTTATCAGGCTCGGCGGCGATCACGTCTTCGTCTTCTTTCTTCAGCTCCTTGAGCGGCGCTTCGCCCTTGGCCTTGCGCCGGATGTTTTCCATCACCAGTTGCTGGGCTTCGATATCGGTGTGCTGGGCGCGGCGTTCGGTTTCGTTGAGGCTGACGGTTTTTTCCGCCATCAGCTTCTGGGCCAGGGCCAGCTTGTCGCGGATGAACACGAACTCGGCGTCTTTGGCCGAACGGCTTTCATGCTCGGCCTTGAGCTGGGCCAGGAACGGCTTGAACGGGTCGAGCGCGGGGCGGATGGCCGGGCGGATGGTGTCCCACGGCATGGCTTCGGGCAGGGCGCTTTCGCCGATTTCCTTGGTGTCGATCAGGGACGGGAAGTCCAGGTCTGGCAACACGCCCTGGTGCTGGGTGCTCTGCCCGGAAACCCGGTAGAACTTGGCCAGGGTCAGTTTCAGCTCGCCATGGTTGAGCGGCTGGATGGTTTGCACCGTGCCCTTGCCGAAGGTCTGGCCGCCGATGATGAGCGCGCGGTGATAGTCCTGCATGGCGCCGGCGAAAATCTCTGAGGCCGAGGCCGAGAGGCGGTTGACCAGCAGCGCCATCGGGCCTTTGTAGAAGGCACCGGGGTTTTCGTCTTCGAGCACATCGACCCGCCCGTCGGCATTGCGCACCAGCACGGTAGGGCCCTTGTCGATGAACAGGCTGGTCAGCTCGGTGGCTTCCTGCAACGAGCCGCCACCGTTGTTGCGCAGGTCGATAACCACGCCATCGACCTTGTCTTTCTGCAACTCGGTCAGCAGTTTCTTGACGTCGCGGGTGGTGCTCTTGTAGTCCGGGTCGCCCGCACGGAACGCCTTGAAGTCCAGGTAAAAAGCCGGGATCTCGATCACGCCCAGCTTGTAGTCGCGGCCGTCCTGCTTGAGGTTGAGCACCGATTTTTTCACGGCCTGGTCTTCAAGCTTCACCGCTTCGCGGGTGATGGGCACGATCTTGCTGGTTTGGTCGTTGGGCGCGTTGCTGGCGGGGATCACTTCCAGGCGTACCACGGTGCCCTTGGGGCCGCGGATCAGCTTGACCACTTCGTCCAGGCGCCAGCCGACCACGTCCACCAGCTCTTTGTCGCCCTGGGCGACGGCGATGATCTTGTCGGCGGGGGCCACTTGCTTGGTCTTGTCTGCGGGGCCCGCGGGCACCAGGCGCACAATCTTGACTTGATCGTTGTCGCTCTGCAGCACCGCGCCGATGCCTTCCAGCGACAGGCTCATGTTGATGTCGAAGTTTTCCGCGTTATCCGGCGACAGATAGTTGGTGTGCGGGTCGTAGGACATCGCGAAGGTGTTGATGTACGCCTGGAAGATGTCTTCGCCGCGGGTCTGGTCCAGGCGCACCAATTGGTTCTTGTAGCGCTTGGTCAGCAGTTCCTGGATGGCCTTGGGTTCCTTGCCGGCAATCTTCAGGCGCAGGACCTCGTCCTTGACGCGTTTGCGCCACAGGTCGTCGAGTTCGGCGGTGTTTTTCAGCCATGGCGCGTCCTTGCGGTCGATCAGCAAGGTTTCCTTGGCATTGAAGTCGATCTTGTCCACGCCTTTGTTCAGTTCGGCCAGGGCGAAGTCCAGGCGCGATTTGACGCGGTCCAGGTAGCGTTTGTAGATGGTGAAGCCCGGGTTCAGGTCGCCGCTTTTGAGCAGGTCGTCGAACTGGGTCTTCCACTTGTCGAATTCGCTGATGTCGCTGGCCAGGAAGTAGCTGCGCGAAGGGTCCAACAGCTTGATGTAGCTGTCGTAGATGATGACCGAGCGGGCATCGTCCAGCGGCGGTTTGCTGTAATGATGGCGTTTGAGCAACTCGACGACGTTAAGGCTGGCAATCACCTCGTCACGATCGGGCTGAAGTTTGTCCCAGCTGTTGGCTGCGAACGTTTGGCTGGGCAAAAGGCCCAGGCCAATGAAAAGAGCGAGTGCGGTGCTGGGGAACAAATGCTTCATGCTGATTCGACGCGGGGGCAATTGATAACGCATATTAGGCCGTCTTTGAAGTCGCCGGTTCCATAGGGGCCGGTCGCATAATGCAAAAAGCCCGACGCTACAGCGAACGGGCTCAGTCCGGACTCACTATGGAGGCACTGTGAAGGCATTGCAAGGCGTTGAAGGTCATGTGGAGTGGGTTCAAAGCCCGCGTCCTACCTGTGATGTAGGGCAAGTTCGTATCCGTGTGGCGGCGGCGGGTTTGAATCGCGCCGATTTGCTGCAACGCGCGGGGCTCTATCCGCCGCCGCCCGGCGCTAGCCCGGTGCTGGGCCTGGAATGCTCCGGGGTTATCAGTGAAGTGGGCGCCGGGTCGTCCTGGCAGGTAGGTGACCGGGTATGCGCGCTGCTGGCCGGCGGCGGTATGGCCGAGGAAGTGGTGGTGGACGGCCGCCATGTGCTGCCGGTGCCCGAGGGCTTGTCCCTGGCCGAAGCGGCGGCGTTGCCGGAGGTGTACAGCACGGCGTGGCTGAACCTGTTCCGCTTGGCGGCGTTGCAACCGGGCGAAAAAGTGCTGCTGCACGCCGGCGCCAGTGGCGTGGGCTCGGCGGCGATCCAGTTGTGCAAGGCGTTCGGCAACCCGTGCTGGGTCAGTGTCGGTTCGGCCGACCGTTTGGCGTACTGCGAAACACTGGGGGCCCAGGGCGGCGTGGTGCGCACCGATGGCCTGGAAGGCTTGGGGGACTTCGGCCCGTTCGACGTGATCCTCGACCCGGTGGGTGCCAACTACGCCCAGCTCAACCTCAAGTTGCTGGCCCAGGATGGCCGCTGGGTGTTGATCGGCCTGATGGGCGGCCGCGAAGCGCCGTTCGACCTGGCGCAGGTGCTGGCCAAGCGCGTGCAGTTGCTGGGCTCGACCCTGCGCAGCCGCGACGAGCAGTTCAAGGCAGACCTGCTCAGCGACCTGGGCCGCCAGGTCTGGCCGCTGTTCAGCGAAGGCCGCCTGAGCCCGCAACTGGCCCGCACCTTCGCCATCCACGACGCCGAAGCCGCGTTCGCGCAACTGGCGGGCAACCAGGTGTCGGGCAAGTTGGTGTTGGTGATTGACGATAGTTTGGTGTGAGTTAACCCCAGCGGTTGGCTGTGGGAACCGTGGGAGCGAGCCCGCTCGCGATAGCAATGGACCGGCCCCTTAAGAGTTGACTGACAGTCCGCCATCGCGAGCGGGCTCGCTCCCACAATGCACGCCAGCTACTTCCAGTGATGCACCGGCCACCCCGCCTGTTCGGCATGGGCACGCAGTACCGGGTCGGGATTGACCGCGTGGGGGTGGTCGACCTTGCGCAGCAGCGGCAGGTCATTGCGCGAGTCGGAATAGAACGCCGCGCCTTCCAGGTTTTCCTCTTCCTCATCCAGCCATTGCAGCAAACGGGCGATCTTACCTTCGCGGTAGGTCAGGGTGCCGACCGTGCGCCCGCTGTAGACGCCCCTGGCCACTTCCAAGTCGATCGCCAGCACTTCGTCGATGCCGATGCGCGCGGCAATGGCGCTGACCAAGTGGGTGCCCGAGGCGGAGATCACCAGGATGCGGTCGCCGGCCTTGCGGTGGCGGGCGATGGTGGTGGTGGCGTCGCTGTAGATCAGCGGCTCGATGACGTCTTCCACCCAGGGTTCGACCAAGTGAGTGATTTCCTCGGGGGTGCGGCCGATCATGGGTTCCAGGCTGAACGTCATGTAGTCCTCCATGGCCAGTTCGCCGCGGCTGTAGGCGTCCATCAGCTCATTGTTGCGGCGCATGAAGGGCTCGGGGTCGACCCAACCCAGGCGCCCCATTTGCTCGCTCCATAAGGTGGCGCAGTCGCCGTGAATCAAGGTGTCGTCCAGATCGAAAATTGCCAACGCCATCAGTGCGGTTCTCTCTTAAAAAGCGCGAAGGCCATCAGGCTACCTCACACAGGGCCGAAGGATCGATGCTCAATGCCAGGCGCTGACCGTCGGCATAGAGGTCCGCCGCCGAGCGGTTGAGCACGTCTACCACCAGTTCCACGCCACGGGCTTCGATGCGGTAGCGGATGACGTTGCCCAGTAGGCTGTGGCTGCGTACCTGGGCATCGAGGTCGCCGTGCAGGCTCAGGGCGATGGCTTCCGGGCGTATCGCGATGCGGCTGGCGATGGGCCGTTGCAGCAGGCTGCTGGCACTGGCGGCGTCGAGCAGGTTGTAGTTGCCGATAAACCCGGCGGCGAACAGGTCCACTGGCGCCGTGTAGAGGGTTTCGGCATCGCCGCTCTGGACGATACGGCCCTGGTTCATCAGGAAGATACGATCTGACATGGTCAGCGCCTCTTCCTGGTCGTGGGTGACGAAAATCGTGGTCAGGCCTAGCTCACGCTGGATCTGGCGGATCTGTTCGCGCAGGTGCTTGCGGATGCGCGCGTCCAGGGCCGACAGCGGCTCATCGAGCAGCAACAGGCGCGGGCGGGTCACCAGCGAGCGGGCCAGGGCCACGCGTTGGCACTGGCCGCCGGACAGTTGATGGGGGTAGCGGCTGGCGAAGTCGTTGAGTTCCACCAGGCGCAGCACCTCCTGTACCCGCTGGCGGCTGTCGTCGGCTTTGACCTTCTGCATGCGCAGGCCGAAGGCGACGTTTTGTTCCACGGTCATGTTGGGGAACAGCGCATAGCTCTGGAACACCATGCCGATCCCGCGTTTCTGCGGGCTCAGGGGCACCAGGTCCTGGCCATCGAGGAGGATCTGCCCGCCGTCCACCGCCGTCAGCCCGGCGATGCAGCGCAGCAGGGTGGATTTACCGCAACCGGAAGGGCCGAGCAGGGTGACGAATTCGCCCTTGGCGATTTCGCAATTGATGTCACTGAACACCGGGGTGCCGGCGTAACTTTTTTGCAGGTGTTGGACGCTGACAAAACTCATTGGCTTTTGTCCTTGTTCAAGATGTTCGCCGCCCAGGTCAGAACCAGCACGAAGAGGAAGTAGGAAATCACCACGGCACTGGTGAAGTGGCCGCTGCTGTTGCGCATGTTGTTGAGGAACACCTGCAGGGTTTCGTAGCGCGTGCCCACCAGTATGTTGGCGAACACGAACTCGCCGAACAGGAACGAGAACGACAGCAACAGCGCCACCATCAGGCCTTTGCGCAGGTTGGGCAGCACCACCAGGAACGCCGCCTGCCAGGTGCTGGCGCCGAGCAATTGGGCGGCGTCCATCAGGTCGCGCAGGTTGATCGCTTGCAGGTTGTTGGTGATCGCCCGGTACATGAAGGGCAGTGCCACGGTGAAGTAGCAGCCGATCAGGATCCACGGCGTGCCCACCATCGCCAGCGGCCCGGAACCATAGAGCTGCAACAGCCCCACCGAGGACACCACCGGCGGCACCGCAAAGGGCAGCAGGATGAGGATGTTCATCAGCGCATCGAGCCTGGGGAAGTGGTAATGCACCACGAACAGCAGGGGCAGGATCAGCACCACCGACAGCACCAACGCGCCGACGCACACCAGCAGCGACTGGCCGAACGCGGCGAGAAAGCGCGGGTCGCTCCACAACTGGGTGTACCACTTGAGGGTAAAGCCGCTGGGCAGGATGGTCGCCGACCAACTGCTGGCCAGGGAATACACCAGGGTGCCAGCCAGGGGCAGCAGCAGGATTATCAACAGCACATAGACCACGGTGCGGTGATACAGCGTGGCAGGGCCTCCTTCAACGCGAGACATGGTAGCTCCTCTTCAACAGCAACTGATGGACGATGGTCACCAGGGTCATCAGCGCCACCAGTACCACGGCCAGGGCGCTGGCCATGTTCGGGTCCAGGGAGATATCGCCCGACACCATCGCCGCGATGCGGATCGGCAGCACGTTGAAGTTGCCGGTGGTCAGGGCGTAGACCGTGGCATACGCGCCCAGGGCATTGGCCAGCAGGATCACGAAGGTGCCCAGCAGCGCCGGGGTCAGCACCGGCAGGCCGATGTGGCGCCAGAACTGCCAACTGTTGGCCCCCAGCAGGGCGGCGGACTCGCGCCAGTCCTCGCGCAGGGCGTCGAACGCGGGAAACAGCAGCAACACACCCAAGGGAATCTGGAAGTAGGTGTAGAGAATAATCAGCCCGGTCTTGGAGTAGAGGTTGAAGTCCTGAATGATCCCGGCCTGCTTGAGCATCAGGGTGAAGGTGCCGTTGAAGCCCAGCAGGATGATGAAGGCGAAGGCCAGCGGCACCCCGGAGAAATTGCTGGTCATGTTGGCGAACGCGGTGACGAAGTTGCGCAGCCGCGAATCGACCCGGTGCAGCGAATAGCTGCCCAGGATGGCGATGATGATGCCAAACAGGCTCGACCAGAAGGCCAGTTCCAGGCTGTACCGGATGGCCTGCATATAGAAGCGCGAACTGAATATCTTGCTGAAGTTGGCCAGGCCCCAGCCGAACGCTTCGGACTGCACGCTGTGGATCATCACCCAGGCCAGCGGCGCGATCTGGAACACGATAAAAAACAGGGCGAAGGGCAGCAGGCACAACACGGCCAGCCACTTGCCACGGGTGATGGCGTTCACTTGAGTAGCCCCCGGCATACAGGTTTGTCGTGGGTGACGCCCAGCAGTTCGCAGACCGTGCCGCACAACTCCACCTGCCGGGGCGCGGCGCCGGGGTCGAGGCTGAAGGCATCGCCCAGGACAAACAGCGGCACCTGGCGTTCCTCGGCCAGCAGGCCATTGTGGGAGCGGTCGTTGTTCATGCCGTGGTCGGCGGTCACCAGCACCTGGTAGCCGGCGTCGAGCCAGCCTTGCAGGTAGTCGGCCAGGATGATATCGGCCGAGCGGGCGCTGTTGCGGTATTGCGGGGTGTCGAGGCCGTGCTTGTGGCCGGCGTCGTCGATGTTCATGGGGTGCACCAGCAGAAAGTTCGGCGCATGGCGCAGGCGCAAGTGCTCGGCGTCGGCGAACAGGTGGGCGTCGGGATAATGGTCGCTCCAGTAGAAGTGGCCGTGCTGGATCGCCAGGCTCGGGTCGTCGGTGTGGCGGTCCCGGGCGGCGTTGAAGGGCGAGCGGTTGTACAGCTCGCTGACCCAGTGATAGGCCGCCGCCGCTGTGGCCAAACCGGCCGCGCGGGCGTAATGGAAAATGCTGCGTTGGCTCGACAGGCGCGACACCTGGTTATGCACGATGCCGCTGTCGATGGGCGCCACGCCGGTGAGGATGCACTCGTAGAGCGGTCGAGACAGGGCCGGCAATTCGCAGTCGAGCCGATAGAGCGCGGCGCGCCCGGCACCGACATAGGCCTGTAGATGGCCCATGGCATGGCGCGCGACCTCATGGTTCAAACCGTCGAGCACCACCAGGATGACGTTGTGCTGCATGGGTTGGGGGCTCCGTGACAAAAAGAGGAATCGCAGTAGCGGTGTGCGGGAGCGGGCCGGGCGGCGCCCGCGAGGGCGGTGTATATGACCCACCGCCCTCGCGAGCAGGCTCGCTCCCACGGGCTCGGTATGGCTAAGCGCCTTACGGCATTTCGACGATGACCTGTTCCTGCCATTGCTGTGGCAGGGCCTTGGAGGTTTTTTCCCAGGCGTCGGCGTCCTTGATCGGCGTGACTTTTTTGTACTGCTCGTTGGGCAGCAACTGCGCCTGGACGTCGGCGGGCAGGGTCAGGTGTTCGGCGCGGATCGGCCGGGCGTTGCCGCGGGCCAGGTTGGTTTGCCCGGCGTCGCTGAAGATGTACTCACGGGCCAGTTTCGCGGCATTGGGGTGCTTGGCGTACTTGTTGATGATGGTGGTGTAGCCGGAAATCACCGAGCCATCGGCCGGGATCAATACGGTGTAGTCATCCGGGTTGGCCATTTTGGCTTTGTAGCTCAGGCCATTGAAATCCCAGACCACGCCCACTTCCACTTCGCCCTTTTCCATGGTCGCGATGGTCGGGTTGGCCAGGGACAGACGCCCCTGCTTGGCGATCTCGGCGAACATCAGCAGCGCCGGTTGGATGTTCTTTTCATCGCCGCCCTTGGCGATGGCCGCCGCCAGCACGCCGTTGGCCGCTTGGGCGGCGGTGCCGACGTCACCGATGGAAACCTTGTACTTGCCCTTTTCCAGGTCGGCCCAGTTCTTCGGCGCTTCGGAGCCGTGCAGCAACTTGTTGTTGATGATGAACGCGATGGTGCCGGTGTAGGCCAGGGCCCAGTGGCCGTCGGCGTCCTTGGCCCACGCCGGGACCTGCTCCCAGGTGCTGGGTTTGTACGCCTGGGTCACGCCCTGCTTGACCGCGATGGGGCCAAAGGCGGCGCCGACGTCACCGATGTCGGCGCTGGCGTTGTCTTTTTCGGCGGCGAACTTGGCCACTTCCTGGGCCGAGCTCATGTCGGTGTCGATGTGCTTGAGGCCATAGAGCTTGGCCAGGTCGTCCCAGGTGCCTTTCCAGTTGGCCCAGTTGTCGGGCATGCCGACGCTGTTGACTTCACCTTCGGCCTTAGCGGCGGCTTCCAGGGTTTTCAGATCGGTTCCGGCGGCCAGGGCGGCGGTGCTCATGGCAAGGGTCGTGCCTAACAGTGAAGCCAGGAAAAGCTGTTTCATCGAAAGCTCCTTTGGGCGTTTTCACGCGGCGTACTAGCGACAGCTGGGGTGGGGTTGGTCTAGGTCAGCAAACCTTGAGCCAATTTAGGCGTGTTGGATGACACTTTGATGTCGGCGGCCCGGCTCGCGGGCAATGCGAGGTAAGCGTAGACCATGGCCGCACGGCCGCAGCGCCTGGACTTGGCGGCGGTTTTGCAGGCAAATGGCGGGCGCCTGTCATGGATCAGTCACATGCCGTGCCTAGGCTGGCGGCAGGCCTTTCGGGGCATTCGAGAGGGCGAGGGTGCCCTGAAACAGTGCTGGTCTAGTCCAGATAGGTAACGTTGATGCGCGTCGATGCCAGTAAAACGGTGACAACCATAGGCCAAGCCCTGCAAGAGCAGATCGACCACGGCTTGCTCGCCCCGGCCAGCCAATTGCCGGCCGAACGCAAGTTGAGCGAGTTGTTCGCCACCACCCGCATCACCGTGCGCGAAGCGCTGTTGCAGCTCGAAGCCCAGGGCCAGATCTACCGCGAAGAACGCCGTGGCTGGTTCGTCTCGCCGCCGCGCCTGGCCTACAACCTGATGCAGCGCAGCCACTTCCACGCCATGGTCAGCGCCCAGGGCCGCAGGCCGTCCACCGAGGTGATTTCGGCGCGCCTGCAACCGGCGTCGGCGGCGGTCTGCGCCTGGCTACGGATGCCGGCGCTGTCGAGCGTGATCCAGATCCGCCGCGCCCGGCGCATTGACGAGCGCCTGGTGCTGTACGTCGAGCATTACCTCAACCCGCAGTATTTTCCCGGCATCCTCGATTTCGACCTTAACCAGTCCATCACCGAACTGTATGCCCGCCACTACGACCTGCACTACGGCCGCGTGCGCTTCGAGATCGTGCCCACTTCACTGCCGGTGGAGGCCGCCGCCGCGCTCAAGGTCTCGGCGGGCAGCCCGGGCCTGCGCATTGCCCGGGTCAATTACGACCAGCACGAACGCCTGATCGACTGCGACCTGGAGTTCTGGCGCCACGACGCCATTCACGTCGGTGTGGACGTGGTCTGAGCGGCGCCCCTGCGCCGACACACCAGCAGCACGCAGGGGATGAACAGCACGTCGAACACCAGGGCAATAAGGATGGTGATAGACGCCATCAAACCCATCCAGGCGTTGATCTGGAACCCGGAAAACGCCAGGCAGGCAAACCCGCCGGCCAGCGCCAGGGTCATGGCGATCATCCCGGCACCAACCTGTTTGAAGGTGACGTGCAGGGCCTCTTCCACCGCCAGGCCCTGGCGGCGCAGGCGTGCATAAGCAGTGAGCAGGTGGATGGTGTCGTCCACCACCACGCCGAAGGTCACCGAAGCCACCGTCGCCACCGCCATGCCCACTTCGCCATTGACCAACGCCCACACCCCCAGGGTCGCCAGGGACGGCACGATGTTGGCGACGGCGCCCACCAGGCTCAGGCCCAGGGAGCGGAACGCGCCGAGGAAAATCAGCCACACCACCACAGCCGCCACGGCCATGCCCTGGTACATCTGCTCGATATTGCGGTTGCCGATGTGGGCGAACAGCACCGAGGTGCCGGTGGCCTTGGCGCTCGCTGCCAGCAACGGCGTGTGCTCGTTGGCCCAGGCCTGGGCGCTGGCCTGTAACGCGGCGATGGCGGCGGTGGACATATCGTTAAGGCCCACGCTCAGACGGCTGCTGCGCTTGTCGGCGCTCACCAGGTTTTTCAGGTCGGCGCCGGCGGGCAGGGACATTTCATACAGGGCCAGGAACTGCGCGGCGTTGTCCCGCGACTCGGGCAGGCGAAATTGCGCCGCGCCACCGCCGTGCAAAGCGCGGTTCACGGTTTTGAGAATGTCCGTCAGGCCATGCACGTGGGTCACCCCCGGTTGCTGGCGCAGCCATTGGCCAAATTGCTCGGTTTGGTGCAGGTACTCGGGGGCCCAGATGCCCTCGGCCTCCTGGGCATCGAGGGAAAACTCCAGTGTGTAGAACCCGCCCAGGGCCTGGTTCAAACGGTCGGTGGCCTGGCGAAACTCATAGCGCTGGTCGAAGTAGCGCACGTAGCGGTCATCCAGCGTGTTGGAAAACGCAAAAGCGCCTAACACACCGCCGGCCAGCACCACGCCCGCCAGCGCCTGGCGTGGCCGGCCCAGCACCTGGCGGGCCAGCCACAGGCTCAGGGCCTGGGCCGGTGCCGGGCGGGTCGAGCCTTGCCACGGCAACACGCACATCAGCGCCGGCAGAAAGCTCAGGCTCAGCAGCCAGGCCAGCAGTGCGCCGATGGCGACAATCGCCCCCAGGTGGGCAAACGGTGGCACCGCGCTGAACAGCAACGACAGAAAACCCGCCGCCGTGGTCAGGGTGGTCAGGGTCACCGGCCACCAGCACTCGACCAGCACCTCGCGCACCGCCTCGCGCCGGCTCAGGCCTTCACCGCGCAGGCGCAGCATGCCGGCGCACAGGTGCAGGCAATCGCAGCAGGCGATGGTGAGGATGATGTTGGGCGCGATCACGCTGGGCGACGACAGCGGCACCCCCAGTAGCGCCGCGGTGCCCAGCGCCGCCAGGGTGCTCATGAGAATCACGCTGAACGTGGCCAGGGCCCCGGCGAACGAGCGCAGCACCAGGACGATGATGCCCAGCAGCACCAGCACCATGATCGGCAACAGCACGCTGCTGTCGAAGGTGCTCGCCTCGACGAATGCCTGGTCCAGGGCCACCGAGCCCGACAAACCGATGTGCAGGTCCGGGTGCTCGGCCGCGAACCGGCCCATCAGCGCTTGGGCCGCGGCCATGGCCTGCGCAGCCTGGTCCGCACCCTGAGTGGCATCGAGGCGCAGGTTGGCGGCCACCAAGGCCAGGCGCGCATCGGCGGACAACAAGCGGCCGACTAGCAGGGGCTCATCGTTGATCTGCTGGCGCAAGTCGCGGGCCTGGTTGTCGCTCAGGCGATCGCCGGAACGCAGCAATTGGTCGATGTGGATATCGTCCGCCAGGGCCTGCACGCGTTGGAAATTGGTCAGCGAATCGACGCGTTTGACCTGGGGCAAGTGCCACGCGGCATCCGTCAATTGGCTGATGGCGTGTAGGCGCGCGGCGCTGAACAGGTCGCCGTCGCGGGCGCTGACCACGAACACCAGGGTGTCGTCGCGGCCGTAGGTTTGCTCGAACTGTTCCAGCGCTTGCAGGTCGGCGTTGTCCTGGGCGAAAAACACCCGGCTGTCGCTGCGAAAACTCAACTGCGCCATGCCCAGGCTCAGGGCGACGACCAGCAGCAACGACGCCGCCAGCACCCACCACGGGTGGCGGGTGACCCCGCTCGCGTAGGCGTGCAGGAGGGCGGTGAACCGGTGCTGCGCGCCGAGGGGCGCGGCTGCGGGGGGAGTGTGCATCGAAGGGGTTCCTAACAAATCAGAAGTACCAGGCCAATCCCAGCTTGAGGTAGGTGTCGTTGCCATAGCCGTTCAGCGCGGGATCGCGCCGGGCCTGGCTGGGCGCGTGCAACGCGGCGGAGAACACCGTGCTGGCGAACACCCGCCGGCTGGCGCGCAGTTCGAACAGGTGCGAGGACCACTGCAGGTCGTGGCTGGCGCGCAGTTCCAGGACGCTGTCCTGGGGGTCGTTGAGGCTCAGGCGCGCGCCAAAAAACAGGTCGCGCTGAAACGGCGTGACCGGTGCGTCGGCACTGCGGGCGTCGTAGTAGAACTCGCTGTAAAGGGTCAGGTCCGCCGTGCTCGCCCCGACACGGCTGAACGTCGTCTCGGCGCCCACGCCACCGCCCCAGAAGCGCTCGCCGGTGCCGCGCTGGTGGATGACTTCGCTCTTGAGCACGCTGTCGCCCACCACGTACTGGGCTTGCAAAGCGGTTTGCTCGATTTGCGCGTAGGTGGCGCGAAAGCCGCGCAGGCCCCTGGCATCGACCAGCGGTTGCAGCAGCGGCTCGCGGGCGTGGCCGCGGTAATGGGACAGCGCCAGCTCCAGGTCGCTGCCCAGTTTGAACGCGGCGCGGGCAGCGAAGCCGGGGGCCCAGCGGCCGTCCTCGAAGGCTTCTTCGCGCACGGCGGCCGGCAGGCTGCGCAAGCGGTCGCGACCCTCGCCCAGGCGCTGGCCACGGGCGTACGTCAGGGCGTACAGCGACAGCACCGTGTCGTCCAGGTTGAGGCTGACCATCGCCCCGGGTTGGCCCAGTTTGGCCTTGCCTTGGAAGTCTTCGGCGAGGTCGCGGACGTTGATGACGTCCACCGGGTTCCACGCTTCGAGCACGCCCCAGGTCTGGCTCAGCACCCCCACTTGCCAGTCGCTGGCATCGCTGCGCAGGTTCCAGGTGGCTTGGCGCAGGTCTGCGCTCCAGGCCTGTTCAGCATTGGCCGAGGCGCGGCTGAACAGCTCCAGGTGGTAGTCGCGGTCGCTGAGGGTCAGGTTCAAGGTGGCCGCGGCGTTGCGGTATTCGTCGGCCTGCCCGGCAAACTGCGGCGGTTCGGCGAATACCAGGCTGTCGAGCCCCAGGCTGCCCCGCAGGCTGGCCCCCTGGGCCAGCGGCAGGCACAGGCTGGCCGCAAAGGCCAGGCACAGGAGGGAGGCGGGCCGGCTCATCGCGACCATGAAGGCAGGCGGCTGTCGGTCATGTCGGCGGCTCTGAGGCCGGTGTTGAAGCGGTAGTCGTCCCAGATGATTTGCGAGCTGGCGTTGTCCTGCAGGTTGGTCATGACAATCCGCCCTGGCCGCCAATACGTGCCGTACTGCTGGTAGTCATGGAAATCCAGGCGTTTGGCGGCTTGGCCGACCTTGTCGTAGTAGACGATGCGCACCGGTTGCCAGATGCGTGGGTCGATGGTTTCCACCAAGCGCGAGTAGCCGGAGTGAGCGTATTTGGGCAGGTTGGCGATGGTGTGGCAGGTCGCCTGGGGCTCGCCGCAGGGTTCGTCCTGGACGAACTCGTAGTCGTAGTTTTCGACCTGCCAGGTGGTGATGTCTTCGTAGGTGAACTCCGATCCGCCGAAGGAGCCGGTCTTGTCCCGTGCCGCCAGGCGCTTGACCCGTTTGACGGCAGGCAGGTAGATCCATTGGTCATCGGCGGCCTGGGCGTTGCTGAAGGTGAGCGAGGCGAACCCGGCCAGATCGCGCGGCTGGGAAAACACCACCAGGCGTTTATCGCCCACGGTGTCGCCTTCCAGGGTGCTCATCTGGAAGCTGCGTTCGGTGCTGCGCCCGTCGGGGCGGTTGAGGGTCATGCGCCCGTTGACTACGTAGTCGCCGTAGCCACTGTCTTTGCGGTCAACGGTGAGGGCAATTTCCCGGCCCCGCTCACGCAGCTCGGGGGTGCTGGCGCTGACGGTCGGGGCGAGCAGCAGGTGGCCCGCCGCCAGGGCGAGCAGGGGAGGCAAAGTGTTCATCGGTGTTCCTTGGATACGGCGCTCGACCCTGTTGCGGTCGAGCGCGGCGTTGGGCTTAGAGAGGTTGGGTGAGCAGGTCGAGGGTGTGGGCGATCATCGCTTCGTCGTGCTCGCTACTGATGAAGCAGCGCAGCCGCGCCTCGTTGTGCGGCACCACCGGGTGCATCACGGCGTGGGCGATCACGCCGTGGTCCAACAGCCTCGACATCAGGCGCAGCGCCCGGTCGTCGTCGATCATCAGCGGCACGATGGGCACCCCGGGCACCGCGCTGCCGCACTCGAAGCCGCGCTGGCGGGCCTGTTCGACGAAATGCCGCGCATTGCTTTGCAGGCGCGCCACCCGCTGTGGCTCGGCGCAGGTCACGCGCAGGGCGGCCAGGGCGGCGGCGGTATTGGCCGGGCTGATGCCGGTGCTGTAAAGCTGCAGGCCGGGGCAGAAGTGATGGAGCAGGTCGATCCATTCCTTCTTCCCGGCGACAAACCCCCCGCAACTGGCAAAGCTCTTGGACAGGGTGCCGACGATCAGGTCGACCTCCGCCGGGGCGATGCCGAAGTGCTCGCACACCCCGCGCCCGGTGGCGCCGACGGTGCCGCACGAGTGCGCCTCGTCGATCATCAGCCAGGCGTTGTGACGCTTTTTCAGGGCCACCACTTGGGGCAGGTCCACCAGGTCGCCGTCCATGCTGTAGGCGCCTTCGACCAGAATCAGTACGCGCCGGTAGCCGTCGCGGTGCTCCTTGAGCAGGGCCTCCAGGGCGACCATGTCGTTATGGGGAAAGGCGATGCGCCGCGCCCCGGACATCACCGCGCCCATCAGGCCGCTGTTGTGCATGTATTCGTCATGCAGGATCAGGTCGCGCCGGTCCAGCAGGTAGCCGATCACGGTGACGTTGGCGCTGTAGCCGCTGACGCTCACCGTGGCCGCTTCGCACCCGATGAAGCGGGCCAGTTCGGTTTCCAGTTGGGCGTGCAGTTCGATTTCGCCGCCCACCATGCGCGCGGCGCCTGCATGGCAGCCGTAGCGGTCCACCGCCTCGTGCACAGCGTGCTTGACCCGAGGGTCGTTGGCCAGGCCCAGGTAGTTGTAGTTGGAGAAGCTGATGTAGTCGCGCCCGGCCATCTGCAAGGTCGCGGCCACGTCGCCGCTGCGCGCGCGAAAGTACGGGTTGATAAGCCCGTTGCCCTCCTGATAGCGAGCGCGCAGGCCCTTAAGCATGGCGTACTCGGGCGACTCGGTGAGGTTGCCCGACTCGCCCGGCGCCACCCTGTGCAGGGCGGGCTGCTGGCTGGTGATGTTGGCGCGCATCTTGGCCAGCAAAGTGTCGACGGCGGCATTGGAAGAACGGTTCATGGGTAAAGGTTTCCTCTTGGAAAAATCAGGCCGCGCTGGCCAGTTCGATCTTGCTGCGCACCTCGCTCAGGGCCCGTTGGGCTAGCTTGGCGATGGTGGCCTGGCCTTGGAGCTCGATCACCGAGTAGGTCACGCCCAGCTGCTGCTCCAGGAGGAACTTGATCTCGGTGGAGAGCAGGGAGTCGACGCCAAAGGAATCGAACGACTGCTCGGGTTTGAGGCGCTGGGCGCTGGTCTTGAGGCCGGCCGCCACGCACTCGGCAATCAGGCTTTGCAGGACGCCGCTGGCCTCGTTGTCATCGACACTGGCGACCACCGCGTGCAGTTGCTCCACCAGGGAGCTGTTGTCGCTCTGGCTGGCGCGGCTGGCCTGGACCAGTTCGGCGAAGGTCGGCGAGGCGCCGCCGACGCTTTCGTATACCGCCCACTTGCCCCAATCGGCCTGCTCGGACACCGCCACCTGGGCCAGGCCCTTGGCCAGCGCCCGGCCAAGGGCGCGCAGAGCCACGTGCACGTCCAGCGGGGTGAGGCCGATTTGCGTGAGGTGCTGGCCGATGCGCTCGTCGCTTTCGAGCATGCCGACACCGGCGATGGCCCCGAAGTTAATGCTCAAGGCCGGCAGGCCCTGGGCGCGACGCAGGTGCGTGAGGCCTTCGAGGAAACCGTTGGCGGCGCAGTAGTTGGCCTGGCGGCTGTTGCCCACCAGGCTGGCGATGGACGAGAACATCACGAACTGCTCCAACGGCGCGCCGATGGCCAGGGCGCCCTGGTGCAGGGCCCAGGCTCCGCCGGCCTTGGGTTGCATGACGGTGCTGACGTGGGCGGGCGTCATCTGCTCCAGCAGGTGGTCCTGCAACACGCCGGCGGCGTGGTAGATGCCCAGCAGCGGTGCCTGCGGTTGGTGCAACTGGCCCAGCAGGCGCTGTACCTGGGCCGGGTCGCTGACGTCCAGGGCATGGGCGCTGGCCTGGGCACCGAGGTTGTGCAGTTGCGCCAGCAGGGCTTGGGCCTGGGGCGTGTCGGCGCCACGCCGGCCGACCAGGGCAATGTGCCCCGCGCCGTGGCGGGCCAGCCAGCGGGCCAGTTCCTGGCCCAGGCCGCCGAAGCCACCGGTGACCAGGTAGACCCCGTCACGGCGCAGCGCCGGCGTGTCGCTGGCGGCTGCCGTGAACGGTCGTTCGTCCCCGGCCACTTGCAGCTCGACCCAGCCATGCAGCGCGGTGCCGTCCAACAGGTCGGCGAAGCCGGGCAGTGCTGTGGCGAGCGCCGCGGGCGGGGTGGCCAGGGCGCTGCGCAGGGCGGCGCGGTAGGCCTCGTCCTGGCGGCACGCCGCAAGGTCCAGGGTGGCGCGGATCAGGCGTTGGCACTGTACCGGCAAGGCGAAGGGCGCCGGGTCGTTGCCCAGGTCGAGCAACTGCCCGCCCGTGGCCAGGGCGAAGAAACCGGCCTGATGGCTCCACTGCGCCAGGTCGGCGGCGATCAGGTCAAAGCCTGGTGCGTTGGGTAGGTCACTCAGGTCCGCCGCGACGCGGGTGACGACGGCGCCGTGCTGGCTCAAGGCCGCGCTCAGGGCATCGCCCAGCACACCTTCGACCACCAGGGCACGCGCCCCGGGGCGCAACGCGCAGGTCCGGGCCAACGCCACGGCGCGGGCCTGGATGGGCGCGATCAAGGCCGAGGGCGTGTCGTGCTGGCCGATCGGTGCCAGCACACACTCGGCGGGGCGCAAGCTCAACTCGGTGCCAAGGTGGCGCGGGGCCAGAGCGACGATCCGCTCACCCACGCTGAACCCGCTCAGTGCCTGGCCAACGGCGGTCACCACCGCGACCACGCCCATGGGCTGTTCCGGGTGTTCCAGGGCCACGGCCAGGCGTTCGACCCGCACCTGCAAGGCCTCGGGGTCCAAGGCTTGCGGTGTTTGCAGGTGGGCGCTGAAGGCGCTGTGGTGCTGGCGCAGGCTGATGGCCTGCGGCCCGGTGCAGCGGCTCGGCACGTGCCCTGGTTGCTGCAACAGCCCGCTGGCGATCAAGTGGGCGCCGTAGCGCTGCTGCTCGCGCAGGGCCACTTCGTCGATCAACTGATCGGCCATGACCTCGGCGAACAGTGCCGCCAGCCCTTGACCTTCGTCGATGTCCACCAGCGCCGCGTCCAGCGATGGCTGCTCGTTGCGCACCACCCGCACGAAACCGGCCACCGCCGCTTGCGCCGGTTGCACTGGATCGTCCTCGCGCACCCCATGGGCGCCCCGCGTCACGACCCGCAGCGGCAACGGCCGGCCCTGGGCCGCGAGGGCCTGGACCGCCAGCAGCAGCTCGCGCAGTTCATCTTCGCCGGTCACCGCCATGGCGGCATTTTGCCCGGCCCAGGACAAACCGATCACCCGGTCTACCGCGCCGAGGCCAGGGTGGGCCGGCACTTGGGCCCAGGTGCAGCGCTCGCAGCCCAGGCCGCGTTCGCCGGCCAGTTGGGCGAAGCGCACCGCCAACGGGTCGTCGCCGTGGGCCACCAGCAGCAGCTGTTGCGCGCTCATGGGTGGGTTGGCGAGGGCGGGCAATTCGCGCCAGGTGCGCTGATAGTCGCCGGCCGGGAACACCTGGGCCTTACCGCGGCCTTGCAGGGAGCGGCAGGTCAGGCCCTGTAAGTGGGCCAGGACAGCGCCGTGGCGATCGGTCAATTGGAAGTCGCAGACGATGCGCGAGGCGTCGCGCTCGACGATCTGCACCCGGCAGTCAATCGCCTCGGGCAAGGGGCGGTAGACGTGCAGCGCCGCGAGGCTCACCGGCAGGAACACGCCCTCCTCGGGGCGCATCAGTGCCAGGGCCGCTTGGAAGCAACCGTCCAGCAGCGCCGGGTGCAACAGGTAGGCCGGTGCGTCAGCGGCCAACTCGACGGGCAGGCTCAAGTGTGCCTGGGCCAGGCCCTGTTCGAGGTCGCGGTGCAGGCGGCGGATCGACTGGAAGGCCGGCCCGTACTGCAAGGATTGGCCGTGGAGTTGGGCATAGAGGGCGGCCGGCTCCAGTGCCTGGAGATCGCCGGTGGCCAGCAGCGCAATGGCCGTCGGGGCGGGTGTCGCCAGTGGGTGCAGGGTGGCCTGGGCATGCACCAGGGGCGCGGCGTCTTCGGCGATATCGTGGGAGGCGAGGGTGGCGCGATGGCGCGTGGCGTCGAACTGCACGTGCAGGCGCAGCTCACGGGCGTGGTCGAGCAGTAGCGATTGTTGGATATCGACGTCACGTACGCTCAGGCCCGTGCTGTGCGGCCAGCGTTCGCGGGCCTCTTCGCACAGGGCTTCGAGGAACCCCGCGGCGGGCATGATCGGCGAACCGTCGACGATGTGGTCGTAGAGGTAGTTGAGGCGCCGCAGGTTGAGGTCGATACCGCCCTGGTCGGCGTGCAGCGGCCAACCTTGGGCGTTGAGGCGGTCGTCGCGCTGCCATTGCGCTTCGCGCCACAGCAACTGGCGCTGCCACGGGTAGGTGGGCAATTGCACCTGTTGGCCGGCGGGCGTACGCGCGGCCCAGTCGAGGGCGGCACCCTGGGCGTAGATGGCGCAGACAGCGCGGCGCAGTGCGTCGGTTTCCGGCTTGTTCATCGCCAGGGTGGCGCTGGCGTGGATCTCGATGTTGCGGGCGCTGGCGGTTTCCTCCAGGGAGCGGCGCAGCACCGGGTGCGGGCCGACTTCGACGAAATGGGTGTAGCCGTCGTCCAGTAGCGCGGTGATGGCGTCACAGAAGTACACCGGGTTGCGCACGTTGTCGCACCAGTATTGGGCGTCGTACAGGCGTTCGCCGTTCAAGCCGCCGCTGACGGTGGAGTACAGCGCCGTGGTCGCGGGCACGGGTTGCAGGCCGGCCAGGGCTTCGCGGATCTGCGGCTTGAGGGCCTCCATCAGCGGGCTGTGGTAGGGCACTTCAACGTCGAGCATCTTGGCGAACACCTTGCGCTCGCCCGCCTCGGCGAGTAGGGCCTGCAAGGCCTGGCGGTCGCCGGCGATGGTCACGCTGCGCGGCGAGTTGATGGCGGCCAGGGAGATCAAATCGCCATGGGGCGCCATCAGTTCCAGGGCCTGCTCGGCGCCCAGGCCCACAGCGAGCATCGCCCCGGTGCCGGCGGCCGTGGCCTGGATGCGGCTGCGTTCGCGGCTCACCCGCAGGGCGTCTTCGAGGGTCAACATGCCGGCGGCCCAGGCCGAGGCGACTTCGCCTACCGAGTGGCCGACCACCGCATCGGCCACTACGCCTTCGGCCTTGAGGGCGGCCGTGAGGCCGATCTGGATCATCAGGTTGGCGGGTTGGGCGAACTCGGTGTGCTTGATTCGCGAGGTTGCTTCATCGCGCAGCATTTCTTCCAGGATGGAGAACCCGGCAATGCCCTGGAACACGCTATCGGCTTGCTCCAAGGTGTGGCGGAACACCGGGTTTTCGCTTAGCAACTGGCGGCCCATGGCCCACCACTGCGGGCCCATACCGGTGTAGACGAAGGCAATGCGCGGGCTGGCGTTGAACGGGCGCGCCCCTTCAACGCCGGGGAAGTCCCCGCTGTCGGCGGCAAACGCGCGCAGGGCGCTGGCCAGTTGCCCGGGGGTATCGCCCCACACCGCGACGCGATGGTCGAGGTGGCTGCGGCGCAGGGCAGTGGTGAACAGCACATCGTTGAGGGCGGGGGCGTCGGCCGCCTCCAGCATCTGGGCCAGTTGCCCGGCGCGTTCGCGCAGGGCCTGGGTGTCGCGGGCGCTCAGCGGCAGGATGGCCACCGAGGGGGCGCAACCAGGCTGGGGCACGCGCGGCGTGGTGGCGGGCGGCGAGCTGAGGATGGCATGGGCGTTGGTGCCGCCGTAGCCGAACGAGTTGATGGCGATGCGCCGCACCTGTGCGGGGTCGCCCAGGGTCTCGGTACGCCGGGGCAGGTCGATTTCCTCTGGGATTTGCGGGTTGACCACTTCCAGCCCCGCCACTTCAGGTACCTGGTTGTGGCGCAGCATCATCATCGACTTGATGACGCTGGCCACGCCGGCCGCGGCTTCCAGGTGGCCGATGTTGGCTTTCACCGAACCCACCCGGCAGCGCCCGCCCTGGGCGTAGACATCGGCGATGGCGCGGGTTTCCAGGGGGTCGCCCACGGGGGTACCGGTGCCATGGGCCTCGACGTAGTTCACCGACGCGGCGTCGATACCGCTTTGGGCCAGCACCTCTTCCATCAACTGGCGCTGGGCCTGGGGGTTGGGCACGGTGATACCGCTGGTGCGGCCATCCTGGTTGACGCCGGCACCGTCGACCAGGGCAATGATTTCGTCTCCGTCCCGCAGGGCGCAGGCATAGTCCTTGAGCACCACGACGCCACAGCCCTCGCCCCGGCCATAGCCATCGCCTCGGGCATCGAAGCTCTTGGAGCGGCCGTCCTTGGCGAGGAAACGGCCCTTGGCCATGGCCACCATGTACTCAGGACGCAGCATGAAACTGGAGCCACCGACCAAGGCTGTTTCGCATTGCCCTGTAAGAATGGCGCTGACGCCCTGTGCGAATGCCACCAGGGAAGAAGAGCACGCGGTATCGACCGACAGGCTCGGCCCTCGGAAATCGAAGGCGTAGGAAATGCGGTTGGAGAGCATGGTCAGGGTCGAGCCTGCCGCACTGTGGGCACCGATCATGCCGCGGGCATGGCTGCCGAACTGGTTGAGTAGGTGGTCGACAGTGAAGCCGCCGACGAACACGCCGGTCTGCGAACCCGCCAAGGCCTCGACGCACAGCCCGGCGTTTTCCATGGCTTCAAAACTCAGTTCCAGCAACAGGCGCTGCTGGGGGTCGAGGAATTCGGCTTCGCGGGGGGAAAAGTTGAAAAAGTCCGCGTCGAAGCCACGAAAGTCGTACTCCTCGAGAAAGTGCCCGTGGCCGACATAGGTTTTACCGCACACGTCCTGTTCATTCAGATAAGTATCGTTCGACCAGCGATCCGCAGGCACCGGGCGCACATAGTTGCGGCCACTCAATAGGCTGTCGAAGAACGCTTGCGGTGTGGTTGAACCACCCGGAAAGCGGCAGGCGGAACCAATGATGGCAACTTTGCGAGCAAGTGGAGTTGTCGGGTTATTGCGGGTGTTGGGCACGTAGATGCCTCCTGAGTTGTCAGAACTGATATTGCAACTTGTAAGTTGCTTATCTGGCTTTTGTAGGTGGCGGATTCTAACGAGGGGTATTTAGTGCGGGTAGATATCAATTTGACAAAAGCGGGAGTTTGTACAAGTCGTGTGTGTGCGGATATTAATGAATGTAGGAATAATTACTATACTCTGAGTTACTTGTGAGTTGCTTACGTAGTCATGTTTACGGGGTGTGGGTGATGTTTCTGAATGTGATGGTAAGTTTGGCGCTGTGTCTTGACTTATACCTCGTCTTGGTATTTGTGCAGCTTCGCGAGTTGCGAATGAAAGTTTGGGGTTTTGGATAGAGGGCGATGTCTTGAATTAACTTTAAAGTTTGTGGCGTTTTATAACGCCTGGCGTTGTGGGGGGCATACGCCAGCAGCCCGGCAGTATTAATTGTCGGGCTGTGTTTTAGGCGTGGCGATGTAGAAGGGGCGTAGCGTTATTCCTTGGCCGGCCCCGCGCTGGTGGTCACCACTTGCACGCTCAGGCGTGGGGTGGCCAGGTCGAACCCGGCTTCATCGAGGTGGCGTTTGAGGGACAGGTTGAACGCCCGCGACACTTCCCATTGTTTGATTGGCGCCGTCTTGAAGCGCGCGCGCAGGATGGCGCTGCCGGACTCGAAGCTCTCCACGCCCTGGATTTCCAGGGGCGACCAGATATTGCGCCGTTGCAGCGGGTCGGTGCGCATCTTCTGGCCGACGTCGCGCATCAGCTTGATGGCGTCGTCGATGTCCATGTTGTACGGCACCGCCACCCGGAAGATCGCGTAGCCGAACTCGCGGGAGTAGTTCTTGATGCTCTTGATTTCGCTGAACGGGATGGTGTGTACGATGCCGTCGATGTCTCGCAGGCGCACGGTGCGGATGGTCAGGCCTTCGACGGTGCCCAGGTGGCCGCCGACGTCCACATAGTCGTCGATGGCCAGGGAGTCTTCGATGATGATGAACAGCCCGGTAATCAGGTCGGCCACCAGGGACTGGGCGCCAAAACCGATGGCCAGGCCGATCACCCCGGCACCGGCCAGCAGCGGCGTGACGTTCATGCCCATGTTCGCCAGGGCGACGATTAGGGCAATGATGAAAATCGCCACGAACAGCACGTTGCGGATCAGCGGCATCATGGTTTGCGCCCGGGCATTGGCCAGGCCTTTGCGCGAGCGGGTGAGGGCGTGGTGCACGGCGGTGTCGCTGAGGATCCAGACCAGCCAGGCGAAAATCAGCGTGCCGGCCAGGCTGAACAACTTGACGCTGACTTCATGGCCGTCGCCCTCGGTAAAGCGGATCAGCGACATGCCCCACACCCGCAGGCCCAACTCGATGAACACCAGCCACACCACCAGGTGCACGAGGGTGTAGCAGAAGCTTTTCAGGCGTTCGGAATACAGCGCATGGCGCTTGTGCCCGCGTTGCGGCTTGAGGGCGTGGCGCCGTACCAAGCCGTTGATGACCATGCACACCACCAGCAGCACCGTGCAGATCAGCGCCTGGCGCAGGGCGGTGCTGGTGTCGCCGGCGGAGACGAAGGTGGCGAACAGGGAGATGCCCACCAGCACCAGTGCCGGCAAGTACCAGAAGGTGCCGATGATTTCGATGGTGTCGCTCAGCGCGCGGCGGGTCAGGCGCCGGGACAGCGGCTGGTTGCGGATCAGGTGAGCGATGGGGCGGCGGAAACGCAGGATGAACACCCCGGTGGACAACGCCGCCAGCACATTGGCGCAGGTTGCCGCCGCGTGGGCCAGGTGCGCGCCCAGGCTGGCCACCAGGCGCGGGTCGCCCAGGGCCTCGCCGAACGCGGCGAAACTGCCGATCAGCCACAACGGGCGGAAGGCCTGGTGGCGCAGGATGTACAGGGCGCGGTGGCGGTGCGGGCCGTCGAGTACGGAAAACGCCACCACGCAGATCGCCGAAAAACAGGTGCCGATTACCAGGGCATAGGCCAGCACCATCGCCAGGACTTTGCCCAGGGACGAAGGCAGGGCGTAGCTCAGGTACACGGTGATGACCAGTGCCACCAGCCACGGCCCGAGTTTGCGCAGGGCAAAGCGCAGCAGGTCCCAGGGCTTGGGGTGCTGGGGCAGTTCTTCGGTGAGGCCAAAGCGCCGGCGTACATGGTTGCCGACCCAGATCAGCGCGGCGGCCAGCAGGCTCCAGAGCATCAGGATCAGGGCGAAGGCAAAGATGATCGGCCCCCATTCGCTGGCCGGCAGCAGCAGGGCATCGAACTCCTCGCGGGCCAGCTCGAACTCAGCGGTCCAGCGGTTGAGCGGGCTGTCGGCGCCGGTGAACTGTTTCTCCAGGTCGGCCAGGGTGCCGCCGATCAGGCCCAGCACGCCGATTTCTGCCGGGGGTTGAGCCTGTTTCGTGGCATCGCGCAGTTTTTTCAGGTCGGCCAGCAACTTGCTGCGTTGCTGGTCGTTTTCCAGGGACTTGATGACTTCGTCCAGGGATTGCCCCAGGGGCTCGCTCGCCTGCGCCTGTTTGGTGGGGCTGGCGAGCAGGCCCGGCAAGCCGACAGCCTGGGCGCCGGTGGCGGGCAACAGCGCCATCAGGCACAGCAGAAAAACAGTCGGCAGGGACAACAGGCGAGCAAGCACGGGGCGGTCAACCTCAAACGGGGGGATTGACCGAGTGTACGAGTGGGGCAAACCCAATGCGAGCGTGGTGGGGTTTTATTCGTTGAGCTTGGCCAGGATCTTGTAGACCACCGTGGCCAGGATCAGCAGCATGCCCACCCACATGCTGAACACGCCCGCGTTCTTGTCGCGGAAGTTGAACCCGATGGCCAGCAGGAGCATGCCGGTAAGGATCGGGATAAGCATGGAGTGGAACGCAGACATCGAGATCATGGAGACAGCCTTGTCAGAAAGGATAAATAGAGTCTAGGTCGGTTCGCCCCGGCCCGGGTTGACCTGTATCGCCTTTAAGTAGCAAGCGGGCGAGCCCGCTTGCTACACAGGCGCACTAGGGCAAATCACGGCAGGCGTAGAACGCGCTCAGCACTTTGACCAAGTGGGCCAGGTCGTGGCTGCCGCACAGTTCACGGATCGAGTGCATGGCGAACGTCGGCAGGCCGATGTCCACGGTGCGCACGCCCAGGTGGCTGGCGGTGATCGGGCCGATGGTCGAGCCGCAGCCCATGTCGCTGCGCACCACGAAGCTTTGCACCGGTACTTCTTCGGCCATGCACAGGTGGCGGAAGAACCCGGCGGTTTCGCTGTTGGTGGCGTAGCGCTGGTTGCTGTTGACCTTGATGACGGGGCCGGCGTTGAGCTTCGGGCCGTGGTTGGCGTCGTGCCGGTCGGCGTAGTTGGGGTGAATGCCGTGGGCGTTGTCCGCCGAGACCAGCAGGGATTTCTGCATCGCCCGCACGAACGCCTCGCCTTCGGGCAGCAGGCGGCGCAGGGTTTGTTCCAGCATCGGGCCGTCGGCACCGCAGGCGGAACAGGAGCCGACTTCCTCGTGGTCGTTGGCCACGAACACGCAGGTTTCCTCGCTCGGGGCAGTGAGCAATGCTTGCAGGCCGGCGTAGCACGACAGCAGGTTGTCCAGGCGCGCACCGGCGATGAAGTCACCGTGCAGGCCAATCACCGCAGCGCTTTGGGTGTCGTAGAAACTCAGCTCGTAGTCCAGCACCACGTCGGCGTTGAGGCCGTGTTCCAGGGCCAGTTGGTTGGTGAGCACGGCGCGAAAATCCACGCGCTCGTCACCGGCGAACTGGGCGAGGATCGGCGGTAGCTCGGTTTGTGCATTGATCGCCCAGCCCTGGTTGGCCTCGCGGTTGAGGTGGATGGCCAGGTTGGGAATGGTGGCGATCGGTGCCTTGAAGTCGATCAACTGGCTCTCGACCTTGCCGTCGCGGCGGAAGGTCACGCGCCCAGCCAGCGACAGGTCGCGGTCGAACCACGGCGCCAGCAGCGCGCCGCCGTAGACTTCCACCCCCAATTGCCAGAAGCCCTGGCGTTGCAACTCCGGCTGCGGCTTGACCCGCAGGCACGGGCTGTCGGTGTGGGCGCCGACCATGCGGATGCCGTCCTGCAGGGGCGAGTGGCGGCCCATCTTGATGGCGACAATTGAGGAGTCGTTGCGGGTCACGTAGTAGCGGCCGTTGGCTTCGGTGGCCCACGGCTCGCGCTCGTCGAGGCGCTGGTAGCCGGCGGCTTCCAGGCGCTGTGCCAGGCTGGCGGTGGCATGGAATGGGGTGGGGGAGGCCTTGAGGAAGTCGATCAGGCCTTGGTTCAACTCTTCGCGCATAAGTAGCTCCAGACAGCAATGGGCGCGAGTTTAACGTATTGGACTTGGCTTTTGTGGGAGCCAGCGGCTAGCTCCCACACGGGGGCTAAAACGGTGCCGGGCACTCGAAGCGCAGCCGCTCGCCACTTTGCGGGTGGGTGAAGCTGAGCATGCTGGCATGCAGACACAGGCGCGGCCACGCGGCCAGGGCCTGTGGGTGGGCGTACAAACCGTCGCCCAGCAGCGGGTGGCCGATGGACAGCATGTGCACGCGCAACTGGTGCGAGCGGCCGGTGATGGGGGTCAGCTCGACGCGGCACCAGTCGCCACAACGCTCCAGCACTTTCCAGAAGGTCAGGGCGTGCTTGCCGAACTCGTGGTCCACCACATGCCGCGGTTTGGTCGGCGGGTCATAGCGCAGGGGCAGGTCGATGCTGCCGCTGTCCAGTTCGGGTTGGCCCCAGCACAGCGCGGTGTAGGCTTTTTCGGTTTCGCGGTCGTGAAACTGCCGGGACAGTTCGCGGTGGGTGTCCGCGTCACGGGCCAGCAGGATGATGCCGGAGGTTTCCCAATCCAGGCGATGGACGATCCGGGCTTCGGGGTAGCCGTTTTCTTGCAGGCGGGTGATAAGGCAATCCTTGTTGTCTTCGGCCCGGCCGGGCACGGAAAGCAGCAGGGTTGGCTTGTCCACCACCAGCACGCCAGCGTCCTGGTGGATGATGCGGATATTGGACAACGGCATTACAACAGCCTCATGACAAACGTATGGGAGCGGGCCTGCCCGCGAAAAGGTCGGTGACGACGCCTTCGCGGGCAGGCCCGCTCCCATATTGGATCAGCAGGTGTTCAGCCTGCTGTGGCCTCCACCGGTTCGATCAACGATCCGGCAGGGTGATGTTCAGTTCCAGGATCGAACAGCTGCCTTGGTTTTCCAGGGCAACGTGCACATCGTCGGAGCCGATGTTGACGTACTTGCGGATCACTTCCACCAGTTCCTTCTGCAGGGCGGGCAAGTAGTCCGGGGTGCTGCGCTGGCCGCGTTCATGCGCCACGATAATCTGTAGACGCTCTTTCGCTACCGACGCGGTGCTTACTTTTTTGTTGGCACGAAAGAAGTCAAAAAGATTCATTATCTACCTCCAAACAGGCGCTCGAAGAATCCCTTCTTCTCGACATCAAGGAACCGATGTTCCACGGTTTTGCCCAGCAAACGATCGACCGCATCGCTGTACGCCTGGCCGGCGTCGCTCTGGTCGTCGAGAATCACCGGCACGCCCTGGTTGGAGGCCTTGAGCACCGCTTGGGATTCGGGGATGACACCCAGCAGGGTGACGGCGAGGATTTCCTTGACGTCTTCAACGCCCAGCATTTCGCCGTTGCTCACGCGCTCGGGGTTGTAGCGGGTCAGGAGCAGGTGTTCCTTGATCGGGTCTTCGCCTTTCTCGGCGCGCCGCGATTTGCTCGCCAACAGGCCCAGCATGCGGTCGGAGTCACGCACCGAGGACACTTCCGGGTTGGTCACGACAATCGCCTCATCGGCGAAGTACATGGCCAGGTGGGCGCCTTTCTCGATGCCAGCAGGGGAGTCGCAGACCACGAACTCGAAGGTTTCCTTGAGTTCCATCAGGACCTTTTCCACGCCTTCGACGGTCAACGCGTCTTTGTCGCGGGTCTGGCTGGCGGCCAGGACGTAGAGGTTTTCCAGGCGCTTGTCCTTGATAAGGGCTTGCTGCAGGTTGGCCTCGCCGTTGACCACGTTGACGAAGTCGTAAACCACGCGACGCTCGCAACCCATAATCAGGTCGAGGTTACGCAGGCCCACGTCGAAGTCGACGATCACTGTTTTGTGGCCGCGCAGAGCGAGGCCGGTACCGATAGCGGCGCTGGTGGTGGTCTTACCCACACCACCCTTGCCGGATGTAACCACGAGAATCTTGGCCAAGGTGTTTCACCCCTAAGGAAAAAGGACTTTTAGCCCCTGAAAAACATCTCTGGAAAACGCCAACTGCCGAACAACCTTGGCTGAAATTTGAGCAAAAGCGCTATTAACGGCCGGCTTTGGGTCAATTTCCTACTTCGTTTGGGCTGTTTTCGCTACGCGTTAGAGATGTTTGGAAAATGCGGCAGTATCCGTTAAAGCCCAATGATGTTCAACACATCACCCGACAGACTGATCTGCACGCCAGAACCCCACAGCGGGTCGCGCCGCAGGTCTTCGCAAACTTTGTATTGGCCGGCAATCGACACCAGTTCGGCGCTCAATTGCTGGCAGAAAATCCGTGCCTTGGTATCGCCCTTGACGCCGGCCAGCGCCCGGCCGCGCATGGGGCCGTATACATGGATGTTGCCGTCGGCGAGAAGTTCCGCCCCCGGGCTGACCGAGGAAATCACCACCAGGTCGCTGCCCTGGGCGTAGATCTGCTGCCCGCCGCGCACGGGGGAGGTGATGATCTTGGTCGGCTTGATGGTGGGTTCTGGCGGTTTTTCCGGCTTTTTACGCGCCACGCCTTCCTGCGGGTCGAGCGGCCGCTCGCGGGCGCCGGAGGGGGGCAGCACGGGCAGGTCAACGGCAATGGCGGCGGCGATGTCTTCGATGCGGCTGGCGCGGATGGCCAGGGTCCGCAGGCCATGATGGCGGCAAATGCGCATCAGGCCGGGCAGGTCCACCGCGCCTTCCTGGGCCGGGAGTTTGTCCAGGGCCAGCACCAGCGGGGCGTTGCTGAAGAAATTCGGGGCCTGGGCGACCTTCGCGGCCAATTGGCGATCCAGCCCCTCAAGGTCATTGCGGGCCAGTTCCAGCACCGTTATGGCGAGCATGCTGCCCTTCAACTGGAACACAGGATCTTGGTCTAGCGGTTCGGTTTGGCTCATGGTCGGCATTAAACGGCTTGTCACTAAAAGTGCCGAGACTTATAACGAGAACGCCCGCGAGCCGCAACCCGCTGCGAACCGATGTAGAATGCGCGGCCTTTGTCTTGACGGAATCTTTAATGGATCGCCCGCGTTTACGAGCCGAATTTTTTCTTCCGCGTTTCTGGCCACTGTGGCTGGGCCTGGGGCTGCTGTGGCTGATCGTGCAGTTGCCGTACCCGCTGCTGCTCAAGATCGGCCGCGTCCTGGGCGCCCTGATGTACCGGGTGGCAGGCGACCGGCGGCGCATCGCCCAGCGCAATCTGGAACTGTGTTTCCCGGAAAAAACCGCCGCCGAGCGCAAGCGCTTGCTCAAGGAAAACTTCGCCTCCACCGGCATTGCCTTCTTCGAGATGGCCATGAGTTGGTGGTGGTCGCGCGCCCGTTTGGCACGCCTGGCCCATGTCGAAGGCCTGGAGCACCTCAAACAGGCTCAGCGCGAGGGCAAGGGCGTGATCCTCATGGCCCTGCATTTCACCACCCTGGAAATCGGCGCTGCGCTGCTGGGCCAGCAGCACACCATCGACGGCATGTACCGCGAGCATAAGAACCCGCTGTTCGACTTTATCCAGCGCCACGGCCGCGAGCGCCACAACCTCGATTCCCTGGCGGTGGAGCGCGACGATGTGCGTGGCATGCTCAAGCTGCTGCGCGCCGGGCGGGCGATCTGGTACGCGCCGGACCAGGACTACGGCGCCAAGCAGAGCATTTTCGTGCCGCTGTTCGGCATTCAAGCCGCGACGGTGACCGCCACTAGCAAATTCGCGCGCCTGGGCAAGGCCCTGGTGGTGCCCTTCACCCAGGAACGCCTGGCGGACGGCAGCGGTTATCGCCTGGTGATCCACCCGCCATTGCAGGGTTTCCCCGGCGAGTCCGAAGAGGCCGACTGCCTGCGCATCAACCAGTGGGTCGAAGCTTCGCTGCGCCAGTGCCCCGAGCAATACCTGTGGGCCCATCGCCGCTTCAAGAGCCGCCCGCCGGGCGAGCCGAAACTCTACGCCCAACGCTGATCCCTTCTTGACCTGCCCTGGAGCCTTGCAATGAGTCGTGCCGAACCGGTAACGGGTTTGATTCTTTCCGGGGGCGGGGCGCGGGCGGCGTACCAGGTGGGCGTGCTGGCGGCAATTGCCGAGTTGCTGCCGGCGGGGGCGGCGAACCCGTTTCCGGTGATCGTCGGCACGTCCGCCGGGGCGATCAACGCTGTGAGCCTGGCCAGTGGCGCGATGGACTTTGGCGCCGCCATCGAACGCCTGACCGCGTTCTGGCAAAGTTTTCGCAGCCATCAAGTGATGCGCAGCGACTGGCCGGGGGTGATCCGCCAGGCCAGCCGTTTTGTCGGCCATAGCCTGCTGGGCCTAGGCGCCCAGGTGCCGGTGGCGCTGCTCAACAGCAGCCCTTTGCGCGACTTGCTGCAAGAGCGCATTCACCTGGGCGGCATCGACGAGGCGATCAAGGCGCGGCAACTCAAGGCCGTGGCCGTCACCGCGTTTGGCTACGAGTCCGGCCATGCGGTGACCTTCTATCAGGGCGGCGGCACCATCGATGCCTGGTTGCGCCATCGCCGCATTGGCCTGCCGACGCCGTTGAGCGTCGAGCATTTGCTGGCCAGTTCGGCGATCCCGCTGCTGTTCGCGCCAGTGAAGATCGGCGACGAATTTTTTGGCGATGGTGCCGTGCGCCAATCGGCGCCCATCAGCCCAGCCCTGCACCTGGGCGCGAGTCGGGTGCTGGTGGTGGGCGTCAGCGGCAACCCGCGCGGCGCTGACCCCCAGCACCCTTTGCAGCGCAGCTACACCGGGCAGCAGCCGACCCTGGCGCAGATCGGCGGGCACCTGCTCAATAGCACCTTCATCGACAGCCTGGAAGGCGATATCGAGCTGTTGCAGCGCCTCAACCAGTTCGGCCACCTGCTGCCCCACGGCACGCCCACCCGCAGCCTGGGCGCGGCGCCGGTGGACGTGCTGGTGATCGCCCCCAGCCAGCCCATCGACGAAATCGCCGCCCGTCACCGCCAGGAACTGCCGCGGGCCTTGCGCATGTTCTTGCGCGGGCCTGGTGCCACCAAGACCAGCGGGGCCGGGGTGCTCAGCTACTTGTTGTTCGAGGCCGGGTATTGCAGCGAGTTGATCGACCTTGGGCGGTGCGACGCGCTGGCCAAGGCCGATGAGTTGAAGCGCTTCCTGGGGCTGTAGGGCCTCTACCTACCTGTAAGTTCTGACAGTATCCGTGCCTCGATCCGTCAGGCATCGTAGGGCCTGTGTTCAGCCTGATATGAACGAGGCGTCGCATGCCCCGCGCAACCCGGCTCCATGCCCACACCCCGACCCTGTCGGCGGTTGACCCGCGAGGCCTGCCGGTGCGCACAGTGGCCTATTGCCGCGAGCTTTCGCGGCAAGCCGCCGAGGCGCGGATCACCCGCCAGGTGTACGACGGTGCCGGGCGCCGCGTCGGCAATTGGGACCCGAGACTGTGGGGCCTTTCACCCAAGCCCAACCTGACCTCGGTGTACAGGTTATCCGGCCAGCCATTACTGACCGACAGCCTCGACGCCGGGTGGCAACTGAATTTGCCCGCGGTGGCGGGCCAGGTGCTGTCGGCGTGGGACAGCCGGGGCAGCCAACAGCATACCCAGCACGATGCGCTGCTGCGGCCGCTGGCGGTGCGCGAGGCTGTGGCGGGCGAGGCGGCCCGGGTCGTCGAACGCATGACCTACGCCGGCCCCGACGTGCCAGCCCATAACCAGTGCGGCCGGTTGATTCGCCATGACGACCCGGCAGGCACGTTGCACCTGCGCGATTACGGGCTCGATGGCACGGCGCTGGCGGAGCAGCGCCAGTTCCTCGCCAGCCTGGAGCCGCCCGACTGGCCCATCGGCACCGGGCAGCGTGATGACCTGTTGGAGCCCGGGCCGGGTTTTACCAGCAGGCAAACCCACATCGCCACCGGCCAGTTGCACAACCAGGCCGACGCCATGGGCCACCTGCGTTCGTTCACCTACACCCGGGCGGGGCAGTTGAAGTCCGCCAGCCTGCGCCTGGTGGGGGCGGGCCAAGTGCCTCGCCTGCTGGTCAGCGCGCTGGCCTATGACGCCTTCGGCCAAGTCGAGGAAGAAACCGCCGGTAACGGCGTGCAGACCCGGGCCGAGTACGACCCTCGGGATGGTCGCTTGCTGCACCTGCGGGCGGCCGCTGCCCAGGTGCTGGCGGATGTGCATTACACCTACGACCCCACGGGCAACGTCCTCAGTATTGAGGATGTTGCCCAACCCGTTCGCTACCACGGCAACCGGCGCATCGAGCCGATCAACCGCTACCAGTACGACACCCTCTATCAACTGGTGCAGGCCAGCGGCCGCGAAGTCATCACCCCGGCCTATGGCCCGCAACTGCCGGCGTTGCAACCTTTGCCGGCCGACCCCAACCAACTGCGCAACTACACCCAGGCGTTTACCTACGACGCGGCGGGTAACCTGCTCAGCCGCCAGCACAGCGGCGCGCCCACCTTCGTCATGGCCGTTTCCCAGCGCAGCAACCGCAGCCTGGCCCAGCGCCCGGACGGCGGCCTGCCCGGCGAGGACGACATCGCCCAGGGCTTTGACGCGCAGGGCAACCAGCAAACCCTGCAACCCGGCCAAGCCCTGCACTGGGACGCCCGCAACCAGTTGAGCCGGGTTACCCAGGTGCAGCGCCCGGACGGTACGGACGACGAGGAGCATTACGTCTACGACCGCCCCGGCCATCGCCTGCGTAAAGTCCGACTGGCCCAGGCGCACCGTCGCACCCTGCGTGGCGAAGTGCGCTACTTGCCCGGGTTGGAAACTCACCAGCACGGTGCCGAGCGCTACCACGTCATCCACCTTGAGGCCGGGCGCAACAGCGTGCGGGTGTTGCACTGGGAAACTGCGCCGCCGGCGGGTGTCACCAACGATCAATTACGCTACGGCATCAGCGATCACCTGGGCTCCTGCACGTTGGAGGTGGATGAACACGCTGCCCTTATCAGCCAGGAAAGTTACTACCCCTTTGGTGGCACGGCGTGGTGGGCGGGCAGAAGTGCGGTGCAGGTCAAATACAAGACCGTGCGTTATTCAGGTAAAGAACGCGACGCCACGGGGCTTTATTACTACGGTTATCGCTATTACGCGCCGTGGTTACAGCGGTGGTTAAGTGCAGATCCGGCGGGGGAAGTCGATGGGCTTAATTTTTATTGGATGGTCAATAATCGGCCCACTTATTTGACTGATAAGAAGGGGTTGGTAGGGGGGAATGACTTGCCCGTGCCTGCGCAACAGTTGGGCCGTTGGAAGTTGGAGAAACTTGAGTTGTCACATTCAGCTTTGAAGTCTCGGGAGTCTGAAGGGCATGATCTCAAGGTGAGGTTAGTATTGTCTTACAAGGGCAGGTGGTTGGATAAGGTAAGAGGCCGTATGGAAGAGCCACCTGCGTTGACTTGGGATGAAAGTATTCATGTAAATGATCTGGAGAAAAAAGAGTCCTGGCAATTCAATGTGAATATGTATGAACACAACCCGTCCAGCCGGACCCTTGAGGCTTGGCCAAGGAGGTACATCGAAGCCTATAACACCGCTGCGGGCCAGCCAGGACTACAACGGGGAAGTGTCCGTCTATTGGATGTCAATGATTCGCCGGTGAGTATCGCGAAACTGGGTGAAGGGGTCGAGGGTAATGAAAATAAAGCCAATGCGGTCAGGTCATATTTAATTGCTTCGGGTGGAAAGCTGGAATTTGAGATTCATGATGTTCCATCCATTGTGCTACGGGAAAATACGCACAAGGAACGCTTGCTTCAAATCAGTATTGGATTGCAAGGTGCGCAGGGGAGGGCGTTATTTAGCCAATATTTGCTCGTGGATAATACCCATGGAGAGGTTAGGCGCGAGAGTACAGTGAATGCCGAGTACATTAGGATGGACCGCGCCGGGCTGGTGAAAGTCGAGGCGCCAAGCATCGTGAGAACACCCAGAGCCTATATTCGCATGCCAGGGGAGTATGTTTGATGTGCTGCTTGTGCGTTAGTCGGCTGAGCAAAGCGGGAACTTTTAATTTTAGAGGTCACGAGTTTTTGTCGCAGGAGTAGCCAGCGGGCAGGCCCGCTGGCTATAGACGAGAATGTTGTTTAGAAGTGCAACTTCACCAACAAGCTCGCGGTGTTCTGGTCGGTGTCGAAGTAGTGGCTGTCGTTGATGCCGTACTTGTTCTTCCAGTAGTCGTATTCAATACCTACGTACAACTGCTTCTCGCCGAAGTTGAGCGCTTTGCCCAGGTCGTATTTGATTTGCGGGTTGATGTGCAAGTTGGCGTGGTAGGTGCCCTTGCTGTTCTGGTCGTTGTCCACGACCCAGTCGATAAAACCGTCGATCAGGATGTCGGACTTGCCCACGGGAAGGGTGTAGGCCCATACCGGGGTGATCTGCCAGACGTTGTCGCCGGCGCGCGGGCCTTCGGTCTGGCGGTTGTAGAAGTTCAACTGGAAGAAGTCGAAACCGGGGATGGCCAGGTCGAAACCCGGGCCGATCAGGTAGGACTCGTTGTCGCCTTCGCCAAACTCGTAGGTCATGGCCAGCAGCACGTCCTTGATCGGGCCGAACTCGATTTTCTGGTCGAAGATCTTGCCGAACGACAGGCGTGGGCTGAACTCGCCGTAGTAGGTGTTGGGCCCCGAGTTACTGTCTTTTTTACCGTTGTAGAAGATCTTGTCGACGAACAGGAAGTTGTCGCCGTACTTCCAACCATCGGCGTGTTCGAAGGTGAAGGTCTGCTGTGTTTCGGGGTTGACTTCGAAGTTTTGCCCATACAGGTACGTCAGGCTGTTGTTCTGCCATTGCAGCAGGTCGCCCGCCATGGCCTGGCCGCCGGCCAGCAGGCCGGCAGCGAGCATCACACTGTTCACGGTACGTTTCATTCGGTTGCTCCCAAAAGTTGGTGGTTCTACGTTGTTCTTCAGTCAGCGCTCTGCTGTGGCGCCTGTTTTCACTGCAGTTAAAAGTTATCCGGTTGGTCAGCTTTGCTGTGCTTTGCAAGCGCTGAGCCAAGGTGAAGCGAAAACCAAACAACGCCCGTCGGCTGTCCGCAAAACAACCGAGTGGGAGTGTTTTTTTGTTGTGTTCGGGACGCCTTCGAACTAACCGGGGCCTGGATAAGTTGGCTACCCGGTCAGGTTCGGGCGGTACGGCGGGTCAGCCGTGCCGCGGCGCGGGCGCGGAGAATACTGGCTCCCACGGCCCGGCTCAAGTGCCCTGCAACAGCGCACCGCCAGCAATGTGGGCGCGCTATTGCCGGGCATTTTAGAAATGCACCTTGAGCAGCAGGCTCGCGGTGTTTTGGTTGGTGTCCAGGTTGGCGCTGTCGGCGATGCCGTACTTGTTTTTCCAGTAGCTGTACTCGGCGCCGACATAGACCCGTTTTTCGCCCCAGTTCAAGGCTTTGCCCAGGTCGTATTTGATCTGCGGGTTGATGTGCAGGTTGGCGTGGTAGGTGCCGCGCGCGTTCTGGTCGTTGTCCACCACCCAGTCCAGGTAGCCGTCGATCAGCAGGTTGGAGCGGCCCAGGGGGATGCTGTAGGACCAGGCTGGGGTGATTTGCCACACGCCATCGCCAGGGCGTGGGCCTTCGGTCTGGCGGCGGTAGACGTTGAGGGTGAAGTAGTTGAAACCCGGCACCGCCAGGTCGAAGCCCGGGCCGATCAGGTAGGCCTCGCTTTCGCCTTCGCCGTACTCGTAGGTCATGGCCAGCAGTACGTCCTTGATTGGGCCGAGCTCGAACCTGCGGTCGAAGATCTTGCCCATCGACAGGCGCGGGCTGAACTCGCCGTAGAAGGTGTGCGCGCCTTTGTTCCGGTCTTCGGCGCCGTTGTAGAAAATTTTGTCGACGAACAGGAAGTTGTCGCCGTACTTCCATTTGTCGGCGTGCTCGAAGGTCACGGTTTGCTGGATCGCGGGGTTGATGGCGAAGTTCTTGCCATACAGGTAACTCAGGCTGTTGGTCTGCCACAGCAGCAGGTCGCCGGCCATGGCCGGGCCGGCCGCCAGCAGTGCGCCGCCCAACAACAGGCGTGAGGGGGTGAGTTTCATCGGTGTGCTCCCTGATTGTTTTTATTGTTAAAGGCGCAGGCAGACCGCTGACCGCGTGCGATCAAGCGCCGTCATGGGTGTTGCAGGTGGAACCGGTGGCGATGCGGGGCGCGTTTGCCGCGCCCGGGTCGATCAATGGGGGTGGGCGCTGCACTCACTGGCGGCGGCGCGGTGGCTGCCGCCGAGGATGTTGAACAGCAGGTTCAGCGCCAATGCGCTGAGGGTGGCCATGGCGATGCCGCTGTGGGTGATGGGGCTCATCCACAGGGGCAGGTGCGCGAAAAAGTCCGGGCGCACCACGGGGATCAGGCCCATGCCGATGCTCACGGCCACCAGCAACTGGTTGCGGCGGTCGGCGATGTCGGCTTCCTGAAGGATCTTGATGCCCGTGGCGGCGACCATGCCGAACATGGCGATTGCCGCGCCACCCAGCACCGCCGGGGGAATCGACGCCACCAGGAACGCAGCCTTGGGCAGCAGGCTGAGGAGGATGAGAAACAGCCCGGCGACGATGGTCACCGAGCGGCACCGCACCCCAGTCATCTGCACCAGGCCGATGTTCTGGGCAAAAGAGGAATGGGTGAAGGTGTTGAAGAACCCGGCGAAGAACGACGCGCCGGCGTCGCACAGCAGGCCCCGGCGCAGCATGCGTGGGGTGACGTCCTGGCCGGTGATCTTACCCAGGGCCAGGAACATCCCGGTGGATTCGACGAAGATAATCACCACCACCAGGCACATCGACAGGATCGGCGCGAGGTGGAACTGCGGCAGGCCGAAGTGCAGCGGGGTGACGAATTGCAGCCACGGCGCCAGGGCCATGCCGCTCAGGTCGACCATGCCCAGCGCGCCGCACAGTACGTAGCCCAGGGCCATGCCGATGAGCACCGAGATGTTCACCCAGAAACCGTGCATGAAGCGGTGGATCAGCAAAATAGTGCCCAGCACCAGGGCGGCGATGGCCAGGTAGATCGGCGAGCCGAACTCGGCGGCGGCGTTGCCACCCCCGGCCCAGTTCACCGCCACCGGGAACAGCGACAGGCCGATGGAGGTAATGACGGTGCCGGTGACCAGGGGTGGGAAGAAGCGCACCACCTTGGACATGAACGGTGCGATCAGCATGCCGAAGAAGCCGGCAGCGATGGTCGCGCCGAAAATCCCCTGCAAACCGATGCCCGGCATGCCGGCCATGGCCACCATGCTGCCGACGGCGGCGAAACTGGCGCCCATCATCACCGGCATGCGAATGCCCATGGGGCCGATGCCCAGCGACTGCACCACGGTGGCGATGCCCGCCACCAGCAGGTCGGCGTTAATCAGGAAGGCGATTTCTTCGCGGCTCAGGCCCGCAGCCTGGCCGACAATCAACGGCACCGCGATGGCGCCGCCGTACATCAGCAGGACGTGTTGCAAGCCCACCAGGATCAACTGCAACAGCGGCAGACGTTGGATGGCAGGCGCGTCGGCGACGTGCGTGGGGGATAACACGGACATGCAACACCTCGGATCTTTTTTATTTTTGTAGGGTTTGGCCAGCAGCGGCTGGCGCCTGCCTGTGAGGGGAAGGCGTGCGTGCCTGGGCTAATGGTGGGGGCGGGCCTGCCCCCACAATAAATCACCCTCGCCAGGGGCGATCAGTTCGTGGGCGCCCCCTGCACAATCCAGGCGCCGATGAGGTCACGCTCCTGCTGGGTCATCTGGGTGATGTTGCCCAGCGGCATGATCTGCGTGGCGACAGCCTGGGCCTGGATGCGCGCAGCCTGTTGCTGGATTTGCTGCGGGGTATCGAACATCACCCCGCCCGGCGCGGCGCTGAACAGTGGGCTGGTGGGCTTGGCCGAATGGCACACGGCGCAGCGTTCCTGGATCACGCTATGCACCTTGCTGAAGTCGCCGCTGCCGGCCTGGGCGTTGGCCGCTTGCGGTTGCTGCGCCGGGGCCGCGGCCGCGGCAGGTTTGGCGCCGCCACCCAGGGCGGTTTCCGGCAGGGGTTGGTACTCGATGGCGGTCGGGGCCTTGGCGGTGTCCGGGGCCAGGGCCACGGGTTTTGGCCCGGTGACGTAGGCCAGGCAGATCATCGCCAGGGCGCCGGCCGGCAGGGTCCAGGCGAACTTATTGCTGTTGTGGCGGGTGTTGAAGTAATGGCGCACCAACACCGCCGCCACCGCGATCCCGGCCAGGATCAGCCAGTTGTACTGGCTGCCGTAGGTGCTGGGGAAGTGGTTGCTAATCATGATGAACAGCACGGGCAGGGTGAAGTAGTTGTTGTGCCGCGAACGCAACAGGCCCTTGGCCGGCAATGCCGGGTCGGGGCTGCGGTTCTCGGCGATGGCGGCCACCAGCGCGCGCTGGGCCGGCATGATGATGCGAAATACGTTGCCGACCATGATGGTGCCGATTACGGCGCCCACGTGCAGGTACGCGCCACGGCCGCTGAACACCTTGCTGAAACCGTAGGCCGCCGCGATCAGCAGCACGAACAGGATCAGGCCGAGCAGGGCAGGGCGCTTGCCCAGGGCCGAGTCGCACAAAAAGGAGTAGACGAACCAGCCGACGAACAGCGAGCCCAGGCCCAGTAGCACGCCTTCGGGGCCGCTCAGGCTGCTGCCCGGGGCCAGGAGGTAGAGCGTGGGGTTGGCGTAGAACACCACGCACAGCAGCGCGACGCCCGACATCCAGGTGAAATAGGCTTCCCATTTGAACCAGTGCAGGTTGTCCGGCATGGTCGGCGGGGCCAGTTTGTATTTTTCCAGGTGGTAGATACCGCCACCGTGGATCGCCCACAGATCGCCCGCCAGGCCATCCTTGGGGTTGACCCGGTTGAGGTTGTTCTCCAGCCAGACGAAGTAGAACGAGGCCCCGATCCAGGCCACGCCAGTAATCATGTGAACCCAGCGCACGCTCAGGTTCAGCCATTCCATCAAATGTGCTTCCACAGTGCTTACCTCTTGCCCGACACCCTCGTCGTGGGGTGTGCGGGCCTTCTCTTATTGGTGGGGGGCAAGGATCAACCGCTCATCCTCTTTGAAAAAATGCTCATCGCAGTTATTGCCTGTGCCACTGCGATCAACCACCAGGAAGTCATCCCGCTTTTCGATCGTCAGCACCGGGTGGTGCCAGACGCCGCGATGGTAATTGATGCCCTGCCTGCCATTGGTGCGGAAGGCGCGGACCAAGCCTGATACAGGTGCATCGCCAACGGGCGCGACCACGATCAGAAAGGGGTTGCCGAGCAGCGGGATGAAAGCCTGGCTGCCCAGCGGATGGCGCTCCAGCATGCACAGGGTCAACGGCATGTCCTGCGCCTCGGCGCGGAAGATGCTGATGATCGCCTTGTCTTCGGGCAGGGCCGTTTCAACCTCGGCCAAGCGGTGGAAGCGCAGGGTCGAACCGTTGTTAATCATGAAGTGAGCACTGCCGTCGGTTTCGATCACGTCACCGAAGGGGGCGAAGGCTTCTTTGCTTAAGGGTTCGATCGTGAGTGTGCGCATGCTGTTCTTCTTATTCAGGGTTCTGTGTTGTTTGCTCTGGTGCTATCGCGAGCAGGCTCGCTCCCCCAACTGGAATTCATTCCCCTGTGGGAGCGAGCCTGCTCGCGATCGGGTTGTCGCTTACTTGGCCACCTTGCCCAGGATGCGCAAGCGGCTCACGCCACCGTCCGGGAAGATGTTGAGGCGGATGTGGGTGATCGGGCCCAGGGCCTTGATCTGCTCGGCGAAGGTGTGTTCGGCGTGCATTTCCAGCTTCTGGCTGGGCAACAGTTCCCGCCAGAACAGCGATTGGGTTTCGATCTGGCTGTCGGTGCCGCCCTTGACGAATGCGCCCTGGATCGAGCAGCTATCAGGGTAGTTGCCCTTGAAGTGCAGGGTGTCGACGACGATTTTTTCCACTTCGCCGGCATGGCCCAGGGCGACGATCACCCAGTCATTGCCCGGCGTGCGGCGGCGTGCGGTTTCCCAGCCGTCGCCCATGTTGATGCCACGGCCCGGGTTGAGCAGGTTGCTGATGCGCCCAAAGTGCTCGTCGGAGCAGGCCAGGGCCCGGCCGCCGTTGAGGGCGCTGGCCAGGTCGAGCTGTTCGTTGTCGCCTACCGCCGACCAATCGCGGAACGGAATGCCGTACACCCGCAGGCGCGCAACGCCGCCGTCGGGGTAGATGTTGAAACGCAGGTGGCTGAACGCCTGCTCGTTGTTGATCTCGTGGTAGTGGTGGCTGTTGCCCTGCAACTCCACCGCCGACAGCACTTCGCTCCACTGGGTGTTTTCGCCCGGCTCGCCGTCGGCCAGGAAGCAGCCTTCCAGGGACGCGGAGGGCGGGAAGTTGCCGGTGAAGAATGAAGTGTCGATGTCCAGGCCTTTGATCTGGCCCGGCACGCCGAGGCGGATCACCGCGCTGTCGTAGCCTTCAAAGCGCTTGCGGCGCGACTCCCAGCCGTCCATCCACTTGCCGTTGTCATCGAAAACGCCCTCCTTCCATACGGCCGGGGTCGGCTGGAACATGCGGTTGGCATCGGCGAACCAGTCATCGGTGACCGAAACGATCTTGGTGCCCAGGCGGGCATCGGCCAGGTTGACGAACTTCTCGAAAGGTACGGCGTAAGCTTTCATTCTTCTTGTCTGCCTTTAATAAAGTGGCTTGGGATGCTTGCAGGGCCCTGGGCGACGGGGCGTTGTGTGCCGCTCGGGCCAGGCTCGCTATAGGGTCAGTAAACGCAGCAGGGCGATTTTGTTGATCTCGCTCAGCGCGCACTGGAACTCGGTGTCTACCGGGTTGTGGATGCGCGTTTCGAACGCCGCGAGGATCTGGTGCCGGTTGCTGCCTTTTACCGCCATGATGAAGGGAAACTTGAACTTGGCTTTGTAGGCCTCGTTCAACTCGGTGAAGCGCTGGAACTCATCGCTCGAGCATTGGTGAATACCGGCGCCAGCCTGTTCGCTGGTGCTGGCTTCGGTCAGTTGGCCCTGGATGGCCGCTTTGCCCGCCAGGTCCGGGTGAGCGTTAATCAGCGCCAGTTGCCTGGCGTGGTCGGCGCTCAACAAAATGTCGCTCATGCGCTGGTGCAGGGTTTCGATCTCGTCGATCGAAGGGTCCTGGCCCAGCTCGAAGGCCTTTTCGGCCACCCATGGCGAGTGTTCGTAGATGTCGGCAAAGGCCTCGACGAAGGCCTCGCGGCTCAACGTCGAAGGCTTGAGGGTTTGGAACGCGGTCATTGCGCGGCCCCTTGGAATGGGTGGACGTCGTGCCAATGGCGGGCGATATCGACGCGGCGGGTGAACCACACCTGCTCGTGGCCCTTGGCGTATTCGATAAAGCGCTTGAGGGCGGCCAGGCGCGCGGGGCGGCCGATCAGGCGGCAGTGCAGGCCGATGGAAAGCATCTTCGGCGCCTCGCTGCCTTCGGCGTAGAGCACGTCGAAAGCGTCCTTGAGGTAGTTGAAAAAGTCGTCGCCGGTATTGAAGCCCTGCACCTGGGTGAAGCGCATGTCATTGGTGTCCAGGGTGTAGGGGATCACCAGGTGCGCCTTGCCGGTGGGGTTGCGGCTTTCCCAGTAGGGCAGGTCGTCGTCGTAGGTGTCGCTGTCGTAGAGGAAGCCGCCTTCTTCCATCACCAGGCGCCGGGTGTTGGGCCCGGTGCGGCCGGTGTACCAGCCCAGCGGGCGTTCGCCGCTGATGTCGGTGAGGATGCGGATGGCTTCGAGCATGTGCTCGCGCTCCTGGGCCTCGTCCATGTACTGGTAGTCGATCCAGCGGTAGCCGTGGCTGCAGATCTCGTGGCCGGCGGCGACCATGGCGCGGATCACGTCCGGGTGGCGCTGGGCAGCCATGGCCACGGCGAACACGGTGAGCGGGATGTCGAATTGCTTGAACAGCGCCAGAACCCGCCACACGCCGGCACGGCTGCCATACTCGTACAGCGACTCCATGCTCATGTTGCGCTCGCCTTGCAGCGGCTGGGCCGAGACCATCTCCGACAGAAAGGCCTCCGACTCCTTGTCACCGTGCAGGATGTTGCGCTCGCCGCCTTCTTCATAGTTAAGGACAAAGGACAGGGCGATACGGGCATTGCCCGGCCAGTGTGGGTGCACGGGGTTGGGGCCGTAGCCGATCAGGTCGCGTGGGTAGTCAGCGCTCACTGCGTGGTTCCTTCTTGTTCGTGGCTAGGTCAGTAGCAAAGGGTGGCGTGGCGGCCTGACGGTGGAGGGGCAGGCTGGCGTCACAGCGATGGGCTGATTGTATACAAGTTTATATTCAATTTGTAAGCCTGTTTTTTCCCCAATTTCATTTTCGGGTTGGCCGGGGAGCACTGCAAGAAACCTGCCTCGTTAGTCAGTTGTTGGACGAAAGGTCTGGGCCGCCTGTGGCGGGGGGCTGTCTCCCGGTGACGGCAGCCCTGGGTTGAAGCGTGGAAAAAAATCTGGATCTATTGTGTACAATTTTTGTTGAAAGTGTCTTAATCAGCTCCGCGCCGCACCTTTTCACGATCTGAAACGGTGCGGCCTCCACATTTCACTGACTCCGGGAGGCGCGAGGCCTGGCGGTACACACCGCACAAGGGCCCGCAGAATCAATGGGACGTTTGACTACTCACGTATTGGATGCCGCACACGGTTGCCCTGGCAGCTCGATCAAGGTCGAGCTGTATCGGGTCGAGGGTTCGCAGCTGGAATTGGTCGCCAGCACGCTGACCAACGCCGATGGCCGTTGCGACGCGCCGCTGCTGCAAGGCGGGGACTACCGCACGGGCGTTTACCAACTGCAATTCCATGCCGGCGATTACTACCGCGCCCGTAGTGTGGCACTGCCCGAGCCGGCGTTTCTGGATGTGGTGGTGCTGCGTTTTGGCATCAGCGCCGAGCAGGAGCACTACCACGTGCCGCTGCTGATTTCGCCCTACAGCTATTCGACCTACCGAGGTAGCTAAACCCCAAGCTAGCCATCTCACTTAAAGAAGCTTTCGCGCATCGAGCTTCTCTGGTCTTTCGCCCGCTCACACTGCGGGCTTTTTTTCGCCCGGGATTTACCGTGGCCCAGGCGTTAACTATCTAGGGCACGGCGCGCTGCGTGGGGTTTTAGGCTCGGGTTTTGACTGCGCGAAGAGGCCCGATATGACCCCACCGACCACGCCTTTGGCCGAGCCCGGCGACCACCTGCCGTGGCTTGAGCACGACGGGTTTCAGGCGCGCGTGCGCGATTGCCTGACCCGCCGCCTCGAAGAGGCCGCCCACCCCAGCCGCTTTATCAACGACCTGCACGCCGCGCACCTGCGCTGCAGCGAAGCGGCCCGTGCCCTGCGGCGCCTGATCGAGCGGGCGCCGCGTATCGCAACGTGGGTGGGCGAGGCGGTGCAACAGCACTTGGGCCTGGCTCCCGAGACGGTGTTGTTTCTGGAACCCGATGCCCCTGACGCCCCCCGGTTATCGGCAAGCGCCTTAGAGTGGGCGTTGCGCCTGATGCGCCAGCCTCCCGGGGACGAGACTGCGCCCGAAGGCACCCGCGCCCGCCTCCTGGCGCTGGATTTACGCACGCAGGTGCAGGCGGCCACCGACCAGTATTGGGCGCAACTGGCGGACGGCGCCCGGCATTCGCGCACGGCGCAATGGCGGGCGTTGTACCGCAGCCTGTTGGCGGACAAGGCGTTTATCGCCCACCAGTTGTACGAGTTGTCCGAGACCGGGTTCGACCTGGTCCAGCGTTTGCTCGACGCCCCCACGCCCGAGGATCGCGCCCTGGCCGGCGGGCCCTGGGCCCAGGTGCAGGTGCGCGAGTTGGTATGGGCTGGGGAGGGCCAGGCCCGGGTGGCCATTGGCGGTGCGCTGCATATCGCCTATGCCCCCGGCGCCGAGCACAGCCAGCAAGTGGTGTACGTGCCGGGGCTGACGCGCGAGTTCCATGAGTTTGCCTCCCTGGCCGAGCTGGAGTTCAAGCTGCCCGCGTTGCTCAATGGCCACGATCAGGCCCGGCTGTGGCAGCGCCTGCCCCTGCGTTGGCGTACTGACCTGCTTGATGCTCGCTTCCGCCAGCCGATGCCGTTCAGCTTTACCCCGGTGGCCTTGATTGCTGGCGACGCCGTGGGCGACAGCGCCAGTAGCCTGCTGCACCTGCAAAGGGACAACGAACTGGCCTGTGCCCTGGGCATCGACCTGGCCTGGCTGAGCATCCGCGGCGACACGCCCCCGGAGCAGGGATTGGCCCCGCTGATCGCCCACGTGGAGGCCGACCGCAGCGCAGGCGTGGGCTGTCCGAACCTGCGTCGGGCCTTGGAGCACCTCCTGGGCTGGGACGAGCAACGCCGCGCGCGGGAGATCAGCTTCGATGCCCTGGCCGCGAGCCTGGCGGTGCGCACCCGCGAGCACGCGGTGCGGCGCTACGAAAACGGCCTGCTGGGCCTGCTGGACAGCGCTGACCCGGCGGCCGAGACCGAAGCCTTCAGTCAGTGGGTGGTCTTGCAGGAGCACTGGCAGGCGCGAGTGACGCAATTGCATGACTACATCGAGCAACAGGTCGCGCGCTTCGATCAGCGCCCGTTCTGGAATGAAAAGGCGAAGGCCGGGCATAGCCACGCGGTGCTGCACCTGGTGCTGCAACGCCAGGCCCTGCGAGATGAGATGCGGCTGCAACAGCGCCTGAACCTGATCGACAGCGCAGCGTTGGACCTGCTGAGCGAAGTGCTCGATGAGTCGTTCGCCACTCGCCGTCCGGCCAGTGATACCCGCGCCCTGCACATCAGCGTCGGCCAACCGTTGTGCCAACTTACCGGCGCCTTCGTGGTGACCACCGCCCAGGCACTGGCGGACCACAGCGTGGGGCAACCGGTGCTGTTGTATGTGGGGGGCGGGCAGGGTGGCCTCACCCCATTCGCCTCGCTGGCGCAACTGAGCAGCGCCCTCGACGCCAGCCTTAACAGCCCCGACGGCTCGGTGCTGTGGGATTGCATCGGCCGCCATGAACGCGCTGGCGTGCGGGTGCAGGTCGCGGCGTTGGGCGCTGGGCGAAAACTGGAGGTGGCTTATGGGGTGATCGAGGAACAGGTGCTGGGCTATAGCTTCAAAGGGTTGGTGAAGGGCTTTTTCAAGACTCTCAAGTGGCTCGACGAGGGTGGCCAGCCCTTCAGTGAAGTCAGCGACGCCAGCTTGGCGTTGGGGTTGTTGCGCCGCGAACTGGCCGAGCGCTTGGCGGCGCCGAGCAGCGCCGCGCGGGATGTGGCGCTGGTCAACGTGCGCCTGCTGCGGCTCGCCGCCGAGCACCGCAAGACCCTGGCACCGTGGTTTGCAGGCGCCGACGCCGCGACGCGCCGGCGCTACCGGCATCTGTTGCAGCACTACCTGGCCAACGCCCAGGCACTGGAACATGAACTGCTGGAGCGTCTACCGGGTTTTGATACCTATGCCCGCGCGGCCTTGCTCGCGCGCCTGACCCGGGACGGGCTCTACCCCGGCCTGGATATCGACCAGCCTCTATTCGACATGCCTGACGATGTCAGCCGCCCCTGGCAATCCCACCCACAAAGCCCCGCCGGGGACTCGGGGCCGGTGGAGCGGGTCAGCCAGGAGCGCACCACCTACAGCCTGTTGCAACTGGCCGTGCATAACCTCGACCCTGCCGCGCCCTGGACCCTATGGCGCCTCAACCACACGGTGTACCTGGACCCGGCCTGGAAAACCCGGCTCTCGCCTGCGTACTTGATCGACACCCTGTCGGACCTGAACCTGAGCGGGCGCTATGAACGCCTCATCGAGCAGGCCTTCTACGGCGATGGCACGGCAGCCGCGGGCGAGCCGCTGGTTAAGGCGCTGCTGCAGCGGGTCTTGAAGCAGCGCGCCCAGGTGGAGTTGTACAGCGCCCGGGAACAAGGCCTCTCGGCCAACGCTCAGAGCCTGTTCACCACTGCCCTGGCGGCGCGCACCGCGGCGGACCTGGAGCGCAACGGCCATCGCCTGCAATTGGCGTTTATCCACCTGGCCGGCGCCACGTCGCAAAAGGCGCGACATGTGGCGGAGGTGCTACTGATTCACGACCAGGTGTCATCCGTGTGGGTGCTCTATTGGCCGGGGGTTCAAGGCCATCCGGCCATCACCGCCCACGCCAGTGAGCAAGAGGCCTTGCAGGCACTGATGCAACGCTGTGCCGCGCCGCCCTATGTCACGGAGTTGGCCCAGCGGGTGGCCGCCGGTTGGGAGGCGCAGGCCATCGAGAGTTATCCGGGGACGGTCCGCACGGTCGCCCCGCCCTTGGCCTGGGACCAGGAACTGGAGCAACTGCGGCGGCTGCTTTTTCCCAATCATTTGGACAGGATGTGGATGGTGGCCAAGTCCACATCGCTGTGGTTAAACGATGTGAATGTGTTCCCGGTGGTCACCCTGCAAGACATCGAAAACGAGATCGCCAAGCAGCGGGCCAACGCCCCCGGCCAGTGGCTGGGCGTCACACCGACCAGCGGCCATGACGTGCTGCAGGTGTTGGCCCACGCCCAGGTGCTCAAGCGCCAGCGGCGCGTGCGCGCAAGTGGTAACTCGGGCCAAGCGCTGGATGAGTACCGCGAGTGGCGTCTGGACGAGCAATCGGCGGCGCGGGTGCGTGGGCTACTGGGCCTGGTGCCGATACTCGGATCGCTGGTGCAGGTTTACGAATTGCTGCTGGCGATCCGCCGGCTGTATCACAGCGGCAATGCCCACGATGGCGTGGACGTGGTCTACCTGGCGCTCATGGTGGCCGTCGACCTGGCGCTGATCCTCTATCCACCGGCCAAGGCCGGTACAGCGGCCAAATTGCGCCCAGCGCCCGCCCTAAGCCTGCTGCGCAAACGCCAGGCGTTGCACAACCAGGGCCATTCCAGCCTGGCGGTGCCGACGCGGGCCAAGCCCCTGCCAGGACTGCAACGCTATCAAAAGTCCCTCGACGCCGAGGGCGCCATCGTCCTGCGCGGCCCTTTCGACAAGGGCACCCAGGTCAAGCATGGCCAGCAGTTTCTGGTCGATGGCGACGCCCGTTACCCGGTCTACCGGCGCAAGGGCGAGCCCTTTGTGCGCTTGAGAAAAACCGACGCCAGCAGCGCTGATGAACTGATTCTGTACCTCGACGAACCCGGTGAACGGCTGCTGGGTGCCGATGCCCCCGAACCTCAACCTGGGTCCAGCCGCGCCGCGACGCGCCAGGCTACCCCCGGTTGGCGGCCCTGGGACAGCCCCACCACCGGCACCGAATGGCGCATGCCCGCGCAGCCGCCAGTGTTGCGTGTGTGGTTGCAGCCGCCCCTGGCATCGACCCATTGGCACGCCTGGGGGTTGACCCTGGCCGACAACCCGCCCCACGAAGTCCTGCCGGCGCGCCAGTTGTTCCGGGTGATGGGGCGTCGGCCCTATGACGCAGTGAAGATCGGCGAGTACTACTATGAAGTGCTGCCCAACGGCTCGAAAATCCCCGAAAAAACCCTTTTCCTCAGGCGAACCGAAACCACAAGCGGCAATGCCATCAATGATTTGAGTCGCTGGCTGGGGCGCGACACCGCTCAGCAAGCCATTCCCATGACCTTTGAAAGCAATGGCCAGTGGCAGGCCCGTACGCCGTTGTTCACCCGCACCATCAGCGACTCGGTGCGGGGGGCGTTCCCCGGGATAACCCGGCTCAGTGGCCGGTTTGCCGCCGAGCGCCTCATCGAACAAGCGGACTACGGGCGCCTGAGCACCGCCACGCGCCTGCTCAACCTTCGCGACACCCTCGACCGCTGGCAGGCGTCCATGGTCGCAGGCACGGCCCAAACCGACGACCTGCTGCGCCTGCTCAGGCCCACCGACCGCCAGTCGAGAACCGGTATCTACATGGGCGCGGCGACGGACGGCCCGGGTTTTCATCGCCTGGATTTCGACCTGCCGCTGCCGTTGCCTAGTGCACAGGAGATGCAGTTGCCGCGCTCGCAGGCAAGGTCCATGGCGGCCCAGGACGCCGTCAGGACCATCCTGCAACGCCAAGGCTTCGTGGTGCGGGACGTGTTCAAGGGCTACTCATCGACGCTGGTCAATTTTGTCTGCACCCACCCGGCGTCCAACAATCTCTATTTCATACTCACTCGCTGGGTCGACCGGGGCTGGGTTGACCTGACCTCCCGCAACGAGTTTTTCCAGCTTTCCAATGGGTGGTTCGAGCTGCAGTTTCGCTCCCGGCGTAGATCCATCGACGATGTGTGGGGCCCGGTGAAAGAGGCGATGGAGCAACAGCGCCTGGTCAGGCTTCTGGGTGGCATCCATGGCGGCCCGGACCCGAGCTACGCCACGGTGTACTTCGTGAAAATGGGCAGCACCGATTATCGGCCGCTGTGACGGGCGGACCCTGGCGATATCTATGTAAAGACCTTTGGCGAAGCGGCGTCGGCATGCTGAACGGACTCAACCTCGTTTAGGGATTTTGAACATGACGACACCTTCCGTTTTGCCGGCCGCCCCCATCAAGGTTTCTGCCCTGCGCAGTGCCTCGACCCAGGTGCGCCTGTTGGACACGTTGACGCGCCTGGATGGCGAGTTACGCACGCTGCTGGCGGGGCAGCCGAGCTTCGACAGCATGGCGCAAGAGGCCTGGGCGATGACCTTTTCGCGGGCGCCATTAATGAGCCAGTGTTTTGTCTGGCGCGAACTCAAAGAGTTGGGCGACAGCGTGAACGAACTGCGCGAGGTCATGCAGGCGCCCCGGGTGACGGACGAGTTGCATGAGCGCATGCGCCTGGGGCGACCGCAGACCTACGCGGCGACCGCGACCCAACTGCTCGATACCCAGGGCGAGGCCATCGCGGATCTGGACATGGCGGCGTTCGAGAACTTCATCAACCGCCTTGGCGGCGATGCCGCGGGCCACTATCGCCAGGCCCTGGACCGCTACTGGAGCGCACCGCGGGCACCGTCCTCGGCGCAGACCCGCCAGGCGCGGCTGCTGGAGATCCGCCGCGAACAGTTACAGGCTGAAGTCGACCTGCTGTATGCCGATGAAACCCTGGCGGCGCCCAACAAGAGCCTGGCCGAGCAGGTGCTGCTGTACCCCTCGGCGGCTGTGCGCAAGGCCTTGCCGGTGTCGTTGCGCCCCGCACTCTATGAGGTGGCATTGCAGGTAGGGGAGCGGCGTATGCCTGTGGCGGGTGCCTTTATCATCACCGAGCGCGATGGCAATGCGGTCAAGGACATCAGCGGTGTGTATTCCATCGCGCAAACAACGGTCGCCAGCGACTTGGCGCCGGAAGCGGACACCGGCGCGGCGCTGCTCTACAGCCCAGGCCGGGGCCTGGAGGAGTTTGACTCCCTCAAGGCCCTGGACGAGGCCCTCAAGCGGCGCTGGCAGGCCGCGAGCGAGTTCGAGTTCGTCTTCCAGTCGCTGGCCCGCGCCGACGTTGCGCGGGTGCAAGCGTTGGCCGCGCCGGCATTGCGCTACCGCGAGCTGGCAGAAGATGTGTTCGAGCAAACCTGGCAAACCCTGCGCGCCACCCAACTCGCTAACCTGAGTCACGCCCTGGAGCAGGCCCATAGCGACCCGGACGCGGACTGGGAGCAAGCCCTCACCCAAGCCGTTGCCATGGAACACACCTTGCAAGGCCGCGATGTGCTGGCGGCCCGCGAGCAAAAACGCCTGGCCAAGGGCCTGGCGGGTTGGCTCAAGGGGGCTTCGGCCGAGGACCGCGACCAGTGGCTGAACGCGGTGGCCGACTACCGCGAGCAGGTACAGGGCACGGAGCTGCAGGGCTTGCCTTCCCTCGCCCAATTCGGCGACCGCGCGTTGCTCCTGGCCTATGCCCGGCAGGAAGTGATGCCCTATGTGCAACTGCATTACGGGGTGCAGATCGACCCGGACAAGGTGCTGATTACCACCACCAAGGCCTACCAGACCGGGCCGCTGATCCCGCCCGGCGCCTCGGCCTACAGCACGGCCATGAGCCTGGACCGCACCGGGCCGACCCTGACCCTGGTGCACAACACCCGCAGCCTGACGGCCCTGCTGCTGGAGAATGTGGGCGCGCTGGACATCGACTACGCCTTGACTGCGCGCATTTCTGGCGACGCCAAGGGGTTGTCTAGCGCCGAGGTGAAAGACATCGTGCGGGCGCTGAACATCGGCCAATCCTACGAGCGCTTTCTGCGTGAACGCCTGCTCCATGGCCCCCAGGCCCAAGCGGACCAGGAGCGCTTCGCGGCGCTGATGGCCGCGCAACTGCGGGTGGACCTGTTGGAGGCGAAAATCAGCGGGGCGTTCGCCCATGACCGCCAGGCCCGAGGGTTCGGTTGGGTCAACAGCGTGCTGGAGCACCCGGTGGACGATGACCGGCGCCTTGCGGTCGAGGGCCATCGCATCCAGGTCCAGCAGTTGCTGGTGCAGGGCGCGACCTTGCTTGACGTCCTGGTGTTCGCCCCGACGGCAGTGCAGTCGGTGCCGTCGCTGGTCATCTATACGCCTCAGGCACCGGGCGGCGTGCGTTTTCGTGAATACGAAAGCCGTGCGGCCCTGGTGGCCGGGTTGTTGTCTGACAGCCACCTGCGGGACTACTTCGTCAGCCGTGCGGCGCTGACCGCCCGCCCCGAGGTGGCGCGCCTGTTACAACGAGGCGTGCGGGGCACGGAGTTGGCCTTGCAACCGATCAAGGGGGATTTTCTGCACCAGGCCTACGCGGCGCAGGTGGAGCGCCTGCTCGCCGATGTCGACGCCCAGAGCACCACCACCGGGGAAAGCGACCGCGATACCAGCCTGGATGTACTGGAAGCCGTGTTGGACGTGGTGTCGTCTGCATTGCCGCTGAAAATCCTCGCGCCGCTGGCGCTGGGCCGCAGCCTGTTGGCGGTGTGGAATGGCATCGACGCTTTGCGCCGCGAACAGTACGAGGAGGCCCAGGGCCAGTTCTTACGGGTCATCACCCACTTTGCCGATCTTGCGTCCGATGTCGCCCAACCGCCCACCGGCCGGGTCCGCCGCCCGACCGTCCTGAACCCGCGGTTCGCAGTGGGCAAGAAGCCCGAACCCCTGACCCTGCGCAGCGATGGTGTCTACGAAAACCTGCCCGCCCAGGGCGGTTTCGCCCGTTACTTCATCGAAGACGCGGGGCGTTGGTTCCAGCTCCAGCGCGATGACCTGACCTGGCGCCTGGTGGATATGCGCCGCCCCGGTGCCTATTACAAACGGCCCGTGGCCCGCCAGGCCGACGGCACCTGGCGCTACGCCGATGCGCCGGGGCTCAAGGGCGGTGGTAAAAGCTTTATCGCCCCCACGCGGTTACAGGTGGCCTTTCCGCGGTTTTCCTTGAAAGAGGCGCGGGTCTACCTCGATCAGTTCCGCTTTCCCGAGGCCCGCCAGCGCCGCATGGAGTTGGACCTGGCCGAGGACCTGATCCGTACCCGCGGCACCCTGCCGGATTGGGCCAAGCCGTACTTTCATGGGCATGTCAGCCAACCCCAGCCCTCCACCAGTGCCGGCCCCTCCAAACGCCCGGCCTTGCCAGCGGTGGTGACGCCGCCCAAGCGGCCACGGCCCGACACGGGGCAAGATTGGACCACTTGGGGGCAGGTGCTGGAGGGGCGTGACCTGAACCGGGTCAGCGACTTGGAAACGGCTATGCCGGTGTATCGGGTGGTGAGCAAGGATGGTATTTACCCGGCGATCGAAATTGATGGCAGCTACTACGAAATCCTTCCCGACGGCCCCAGCCCCAGGGCCGGTAGCGTGTTTCTCAAGCCGCCGTCCTGGGCCGGCGACGACCTGCAAGGCGTGTGGCAAAAAGTGGCGCTCGACCCCAGCGACCAACCGCGCCTGGTGACTTTCAAGGCCGGTGTCGGTTGGAAGGTGGCGCTGCCGCTGTTCCACAAGCCTTTGCACAGGTTCATCGATGACCTGTACCCCAACTTGACCACCCAGTCCCTCTGGGTATTGGCCGAACGGCTGTTTCAGGTGGCAGACGCCGAGTCTGTCGGGGAATTGACCGCCACGCGCCTGCTCAACACCTCCTACACCCTGCATGCCTGGCGGGCGAAGACAGCCGCGCCGGTGGCGAGCATGAGCGATCCGTTGACCTTGTTGGCCGAAGCGCGGCTGCTTTCGGGGCGCACGCACTCCATCAGCTCCGAAAGCCGCCTCGACACTTTTCGTCGGCTGAACTTCCGTCTCGACGAGGAGGACATCAAAGCACAGGGCTACCTGCCGATGGGCGATATTGGCTTTACCGACCGGATTTTGAGCCGCAATGGCTATCAGCTGCAGGCCGGGGTCACCGACTTGAACATGATGATGTTCACCCGCCCAGGGTCGCAGACGGTGTACCTAATGTTGTTCCGCGACATCATCGGCCGGGGCCTGTACGTACCTATCGTGGGGCGCTGGGTCGAGGCATTCGTCGAAAAATGCCGCAACCCGGACGCCGTACAAAGGCTGCGCACGGCTCAGAGCGAGGGCCGCGTGGCCAAGTTCATGGTTGGTGTGCAAACCGTGGAAGAGCCGGTCTTCTTTGTGGTGCGTGTCGACGACAGCCTGTCCTGACGTGGCCTAGCGGCTGAGCAGCGAGGCCGCCCCGGCCCCGCTGAACAGCCCGGCGCTGACGCGGTTGAACCAACTCTGGCCCTTGCCGCTGCGCAGGTAACGCGCAGCGCCATGGGCCCCCAGGCCATAGGCCAGCTTGCACAGCAGGTCGAGCACGGTCCAGGTGGCGATCATCACCAGCAACTGCGGCAAAAAGGCGTGTTCGGCGCTGAGAAACTGCGGCAAAAATGCCGCAAAAAACAGGATGTCCTTGGGGTTGCTGGCCCCCAGCACAAAGGCGCGGCCAAACAGGCTGCGAAAACGCGGGGCGATGGCGGCTTGGGGCACCTGGGCCGCCCGGGCCGGTTGCCGCGACTGCTGCCAGCTCTGCCAGGCGAGGTAGAACAGGTACAGCGCGCCAACGATTTTCAGGGCGCTGAACAGCTGCTCCGAGGCCAGCAACAGTGCGCCCAGGCCCAGGGCCGAAGCGCTCAACAGGCAGATCGACGCCACCACACCCCCGAGAAACGCCGGGTACGAACGCAGCAAACCGTAGTTCAGGCTGTTGCCGATCATCAGCAACGACAGCGGGCCGGGGATGAGAATCACCACCAACGCCGCGCCACTGAACAACAACCAGGTTTCCAGACTCATAGCATTACTCCAGCTTTTAGTTGTGAGCGGCAAGCGGCAAGTTAAGAGCTTGCGGCGTGCCGCTGCCTTTTCCCGTTTTTAAAGAAAGACGAATTTGGCGATGAAGATTGCGCACAGCACCCACAGGCTCACCGAGATTTCCTTGTGTTTTCCGGTGCCGGCCTTGAGTGCCACGTAGGTGATAAAACCCAGGGCGATGCCGTCGGCCACCGAGAAGGTCAGGGGCATCATGATTGCCGTGACGATGGCCGGGATGGCGTCGGTGGCTTCGTCCCATTCGATATGGGCCATGCCGCCCATCATCAGCATCGCCACGTAGATCAGTGCGCCGGCAGTGGCGTAGGCGGGGATCATCCCGGCCAGTGGGGCGAAAAACATCGCCGCAATGAACAGCACGCCCACGGTGACGGCCGTGAGCCCGGTGCGCCCCCCGGCGGCCACGCCGGCGGCACTTTCCACGTAACTGGTCACCGGCGGCACGCCGACCACCGCGCCGAACACGCTGGAGGCGCTGTCGGCCTTCATGGCGCGCGAGAGGTTTTCGATGCGCCCTTGCGCGTTCACCAGCCCGGCCCGTTGCGCCACGCCCATCAGGGTGCCGGCGGTGTCGAACATGTGCACAAAAAGGAACGCCAATACCACGCTAATCATGCTGATATTGAATACACCGGCCACGTCCATGGCCATCCAGGTCGGCGCCAGGCTCGGCGGCGCCGACAGGATGCCGCTGTACTGCACCAGGCCCAGGCCCCAACCCGCCAGGGTCACGGTGATGATGCTGATAAGGATGGCGCCGAACACCCGGTGGTAACTGAGGATGGCGATCATCAAAAAGCACACCGCCGCCAGCAGCGGGCCGGGTTCGCGCAGGGAGCCGAGCTTTATCAGGGTGGCCGGGCTATCGACGACGATGCCGGCGGTTTTCAGGCCGATCAGCCCCAAGAACAGCCCCACGCCGGCGCCCATGGCATAGCGCAGGCTGACCGGGATGCTGTTGAGCAGCCATTCGCGGATGCGTGAAAAGGTCAGGAACATGAACAGCACGCCGGAGACGAACACCGCGCCCAGGGCCGTTTCCCAGTGGTAGCCCATGGTGCCGACCACGGTGTAGGTGAAAAACGCGTTCAGCCCCATGCCCGGCGCCAGGCCGACCGGCCAGTTGGCGTACAGGCCCATCAACAGGCAACCGAGGGCGGCGGCGATGCACGTGGCGACGAAGGCCGCACCGTGGTCGATGCCGGCGTCGGCCATGATGTTGGGGTTGACGAAAATGATGTAGGCCATGGTGATGAACGTGGTCAGCCCGGCGATCAGTTCGGTTTTCACCGTGGTGCCATGGGCGTTCAACTTGAACAGGCGTTCCAGCCAGCCCTGGCGTAGCGGCGGCGAAAGATCCAGCGTCGGGGATTGGGGTTTGCGGCTATCCACAGCGAGTACTCCTCAAGCGTTTTATTGTTATTTCCAGAGCCGGGCACGCACGGGTGGGCAGCGGCTCTTTGAGGTGAGCATGGCTGGCGGGTTTTATTGACTTATTGGTCAGGAACTCGCACGAAGCGAATTATGCTTTTGTATACAAATAAAGCAATTAATGTTTTAGATTGTGTATCCGAAAAATGACGAAAGGCCAACCCTCTGTAGCAAGCGGGCTTGCCCGCGCTCGGCCGCGTAGTGGCCGTAAACGCGCTCGGCTTGAAAGGGATTGGGCCTGCTGCGCACCCCAGCGCGGGCAAGCCCGCGTGCTGCACGGCGCCGGTTCAGGGGCGTTCGGCGAGAGCTTTGTTCACCGTCAACCAGCCATCCACCGCCGCTTCGCCGGCCTGGGCGAACACCCGCTCCAGCAGTTTCACTTGTTCACGGCGCAGGGCCTGCTCGAAACGGGCGCCGTCCTCGGTCAACTCCAGCAGGCGTTTGCGCTTGTCGGCCTGGCTGGCGACGCTGCTGACCAGGTGCATTTCCTGCAATTGGCGCAACGGCATGTTCAGCGCCTGCTTGCTCACCCCCAGCAGGGCCAGCAGTTGGGTGACGCTCAGGTGGGGGTGCAGGGCGATGAAAAACACGATGCGCTGATGTACCCGGCTCAGGCCCCGGCGTTCGAGCATTTCGTCGGCCTTGGCGGTAAACGCCTGGTAGCCGAAGAAAAACGCCTGCATGGCGGCTTGTTGCGAGGCGCAGTGTTTAAGGTCAAGCATATTGACGTATCCGTGGCGGGCGGCGTAATTTCGGTCAAGCAGTTTGACGTATTTTTCTCCGCCTTCGCTACCGGTGACTCTCCATGGCTTTCTCTGAACGTGTGTCGCGCCTTAAAGGTTCCTTGATCCGTGAAATCCTCGCTGCGGCCCAGCGTCCGGAGGTGATGTCCTTCGCCGGTGGGTTGCCGGCCGAAGCCATGCTGCCCCAGGTGCAATGGCAGGACATGCCGCGCAGTATCGGCCAATACGGCATGAGCGAAGGCGAGCCGGCCCTGCGCGAACTCCTCGCCGCCCAGGCGCGGGCGCTGGGGGTGCCGTGCGAGGCGAGCCAGGTGCTGGTGGTCAGTGGTTCGCAGCAAACCCTGGACCTGGCCGCCAAGCTGTACATCGACAAGGGCACCGAAATCCTCCTGGAAGCGCCGACCTACCTGGCGGCGTTGCAGATTTTCCAGCTGTTCGGCGCCGACTGCCTGACCGTGCCCCAGCAGGCCGACGGCCCGGACCTGGCCTGCCTGCGCGAACGGCTGGAGCGCCATCGCCCGGCCTTCATCTACCTGATCCCGACCTTCCAGAACCCCTCGGCGGTGCGTTACAGCGAAGCCAAGCGCGATGGCGTGGCGGCGTTGCTCGATGAGTTTGGCGTGACCCTGATCGAGGACGAGCCGTACCGCGAACTGACCTTCGACGGTGGCCAGGCCACGCCCATTGTCAGCCGCTTGAAAAATGCCAGTTGGATCTATACCGGCACAGTGTCCAAGACCCTGCTGCCTGGGCTGCGGGTGGGTTACCTGATCGCCAGCCCGGACCTGTTCCCCTATCTGCTCAAACTCAAGCAGAGCGCTGACCTGCACACCAACCGCGTCGGCCAGTGGCAGGCGCTGCAATGGTTGGGCAGCGAGAAGTACACCGAACACTTGAGTGAGCTACGCAGCTTTTACCGTGTGCGCCGCGATGCCTTCCAGCAGGCGTTGGAGCGCCACTTCGCCGACCTGGCTGACTGGCAGGTACCGCAGGGGGGGCTGTTTTTCTGGTTGACCCTCAAGCAACCGCTGGACACGCGCACCTTGCTTGCGGCGGCGCTGGCGGCGGACGTGGCGTTCATGCCAGGCGAGCCGTTCTTCCCGCAGCCGGAGGAAAACCTGGGGCACCTGCGGCTGAACTTCAGCCACATCGCCCCTGAGCGCCTGGACGAGGGCCTCAAGCGTTTGGCGGCGGTGGTGCGCCAGGGGTTGTTGCAGTAGCAAGCGGGCTTGCCCGCTTGCTACGACGAGAAGGGGGTAGTCAAACCGCCGCGAAGCGCTTGTCCAGGTAGTCGATGATGACCTTGGACTCGTACATCCAGGTGACCTGGCCGTTTTCTTCGATGCGCAGGCATGGCACTTTGACCTTTCCGCCGTGTTCGAGCAGGGCCTGGCGGTCCTGTTCGTTGTTCTTCGCGTCGCGCAGCGCCACCGGCACGTTGAGGCGGCGCAGGGCGCGGCGGGTTTTTACGCAAAACGGGCAGGCGTGGAACTGATACAGGGTCAGGTCCTTGGCGGCGGCATTGACCTGAGCCTGGACGGCGGCGGGGCGCTGCTTCTTGCCGGGGCGGGTGAGGAAGTCGATGAAGATAATGATCTGGCCGAGGCCGACTCGAAGGGCTTTGACGAACACGATGGTGGCCTCACGGGGCAGGGTTTGCGGGGGCGCAGCTTACCTGATTTTTCAGGGGCGAAAAAAAACCGGCGCTCGATGCCGGTTTTTTGGGGGCGTATCACTTGATAAGGCTGAGGAACTCGCTGCGGGTGGCGGCGTTTTCGCGGAACTCACCCAGCATCACCGAGGTAATCATCGACGAATTCTGTTTCTCCACACCGCGCATCATCATGCACATGTGCTTGGCCTCGATCACCACGGCCACGCCCAGGGCGCCGGTCACTTGCTGCACCGCGTCGGCGATCTGGCGGCTGAGGTTTTCCTGGATCTGCAGGCGGCGGGCGTACATGTCGACGATCCGCGCCACCTTGGACAGGCCCAACACTTTGCCGCTGGGGATGTACGCCACATGGGCCTTGCCGATGAACGGCAGCAGGTGGTGTTCGCACAATGAGTACAGCTCGATGTCCTTCACCAGGACCATTTCGCTGTTATCGGAGCTGAACAGGGCACCGTTGGTGACCTCTTCCAGGGTTTGCTCATAACCACGGCAAAGGTACTGCATGGCTTTGGCAGCGCGTTTTGGCGTGTCGAGCAGGCCTTCGCGAGAGACGTCCTCGCCCAATTGGCCGAGGATCGCCGTGTAATTCTGTTCCAGGGACATGAAACTACCTGTGGTTTTTACGCAAACGGCAAGGGTACGGGGGCGGGGCGGGCGCTGCAAGCCTGGTGATACGGCTTTACTCGTCGCGGCCTTCCATCATGGTGCGCTTGAGCATCACGTACACCGCGCCGGCGCCGCCGTGGCGGGCCTGGCAGGAAGCGAAGCCGAGCACCTGGGGGTGCTGGCGCAGCCAGGTATTGACGTGGCTCTTAATCATCGGCCGCTTGCCGTCCAAGCGCACGGCCTTGCCGTGGGTCACGCGGGCGCAGCGGATCTCGAACTGGGTGGCTTCGGCGAGGAACGCCCACAGGGTTTCGCGGGCCTTTTCCACGTTCATACCGTGCAGGTCAAGGCTGCCCTCGAATGGGATCTGGCCGGCCTTGAGCTTGCGCATCTGGCTGTCCTGGACGCCGTCGCGGGCCCACATCAACTCGTCTTCGGGGCCGACGTCGATCACGAATTGATCGGACAAGCCGTCCACGGTGGTGGCATCGGTGCGGATGGTCGCCGCTTGGCGCAGCTTGGCGATCTGCGCGCGGTCGGCCTTGGGTTTGCCTGTTTCGGCGCGGTCGTGCTTGATCGGCTTGACGCCTTGGATCGCGCTTTTGAACAGGGAAAAATCGTCGTCTTGCATGTCAGCCTCCGCGAAGGGCGGCTAGTCTACCCAACTCCCGCGCGATCGCGCAGGACAAAACGCAGCGCCGCCCTCAGTCATTCTTTTTCATCAGGTGCGGGGCCATGTTCAGTTCGTGGTAGCGGCGGCGATGGCGACGGCAGCGGCGCCACAACCAGACCCCAACGTACAACAGCACCAGGCCCAAGCCCAGCAACACGCCGGAACCGGCCGCGCTGGCATTCAACTCGCCCAGCGCGGGCGGGCGGCCCAACAGGCTGGCGGCCCCGGCCATGGCCAGCAGCACGCCGAACGTTGCCAACAGCGCGGCAAAACCGGCGCTCAGGCGAAAACGCCAGTTGCTCGGGCCTTTTGGGCGCAGGCGGCGGGCGTCAAATCCATCGGATATTTTCATTCCGACCATTCCTCAATGGGTATCGGCCCTTCGACCGGAAGTCGTGCGGGTGGTTCCTGAAGCTAAGCCATTTGGCGGGAATGAGAGGCTTTTGCGGATGAGCGGCCAGCGTGCCGCTCACCGGGGGAGGCGGTCAGATCAGGTCTTTGGTCTGCGCCAGGGTGGCGAAGTTGTCGGCCATGATCGCCATTTCAGTCTGCTGCACGTGCTCGGCCGTCAGCACACCGCCCTTGTAGGGCAGGTCGCGGGTGGCGCAGGCGTCTTCGACCAGGGTGCAGCGAAAGCCCAGGTTCTTGGCGGCGCGCACCGTGGTGCTGACGCTGGAGTGGCTCATGAAACCGCAGACGATCAGGTCCAGGGAGCCCAGCTCTTGCAGGCGTTTTTCCAGCTCGGTGCCGTGGAAGGCGCTGGGCAGCAGCTTACCGATGATGGTTTCGTCGCCTTGCGGCTCCAGGCCCGGGATGAATTCACCGCGCTCGCCCTGGGGGTCGAACAGGCCGCCGACGGTGCCCAGGTGGCGCACGTGCACCACCGGCCGGCCGGCAGCCCGGGCGGCAGCGAGCAGTTGCTGGATGTTTACGACGGCAGCGTCCATGCCGGACAGGGCCAGGGGGCCGCTGAGGTATTCCTTTTGGGCGTCAATGATGACCAGGCTGGCATGGCTCAAATTGGCCGGTGCGTAACCGCGGCCGCTGAGTTGAAACATCGTCTTTGGAACGGACATTCTGGGGCTCCTTCGGGTGGGGCTTTTGGGGCATTGTCCTCTGGCTGAGCGGTTCTGTGAATCGCTACCAACGTAAGCTACGTGGTTGTTGGCTTACAGCGATGTCAAGGGGCGCTTGCGTTCAACCAAAAACGGCTGCCTGGGATTTTTCCTACTTTTCTCGAGCTGTTTTCATGCGTCGTCGGCGGACGTTTTGGCTGTTAGAATCACCGGTCGTTTTTTCTGGAGTCTGTTCCGTGATTACTTCCCGTCTGCGCACGTTGCGCGACCACATCCGTTGGGCCGTCAGTCGTTTTCATGGGGAGGATCTGTTTTTCGGCCATGGCACCGACAATGCCTGGGACGAAGCCCGCCAACTGGTACTCGGCGCCGTGCACCTGCCCTGGGAAATCGCGGACAGCTACCTCGATTGCCGCCTCGAAGACGACGAACTGATCCACGTGCAGCACCTGCTGCACCGGCGTATCGAAGAGCGCGTGCCCACCGCCTACCTGCTGGGCGAGGCGTGGTTCTGCGGCCTGTCGTTCATCGTCGATGAGCGCGTGCTCATCCCCCGTTCGCCCATCGGTGAGTTGATCGAAAAACGCTTCGAGCCCTGGCTGGGCAGCGAGCCGGCCCGCATTCTCGACCTGTGCACCGGTTCCGGTTGTATCGGTATTGCTTGCGCCTATGAGTTCCAGAACGCTGAAGTGGTGCTGGCCGATCTGTCGTTCGAGGCCCTGGAAGTGGCCAACCAGAACATCGAGCGCCATGGCGTGGATGAGCGGGTATTCACCGTACAGGGCGACGGCTTCGACGGTTTGCCGGGGCAGCGTTTCGACCTGATCGTGTCCAACCCGCCGTATGTGGACGCCGAAGATTTCGCCGACATGCCCGACGAGTACCAGCACGAACCGGAACTGGCCCTGGCCTGTGGCGACGATGGCTTGAACCTGGTGCGGCGCATGCTCAGCGAAGCGGCGGACCACCTCACCGAAAAAGGTCTGTTGATCGTAGAAGTGGGCAACAGCCAGGTGCATGTTGAGGCCTTGTACCCGGGCGTCGACTTCGCCTGGCTGGACTTCGAGCGTGGCGGCCACGGTGTGTTCATGCTCACCGCCGAGCAATGCCGCGACCATCAGGCGCTGTTCGCCTCCAAGGTGTAAGTGCGCAACGCCTGCGTGCCTCGTGAACGAGGCGCAAAAAAAGAGGCCGCCACGGTAGTGGACGGCCTCTTTTTCATTCCCTCAGGGCTTCAGCCCTGTTTGCCGGCCTCCAGCATGTGTTCTGGTTTGACCCATTCGTCGAACTGCGCATCGGTCAGGTAGCCCAACTGCAACGCCGCTTCGCGCAGGGTCAGGTTTTCGCCATAGGCTTTCTTGGCGATCTCTGCGGCCTTGTCGTAGCCGATGTGCGGGTTCAGCGCGGTGACGAGCATCAGCCCGCGTTCCAGGTGCGCGGCCATTTGCACCGGGTCCGGCTCCAGGCCCGCCACGCAGTGTTCCTGGAAGTTGCGGCAGCCGTCCCCCAAGAGGCGGATCGATTGCAGCAGGTTGTGGATGATGACCGGTTTGAACACGTTCAGCTGCAAGTGCCCTTGGCTGGCGGCGAAACCGATGGTCACGTCGTTGCCCAGCACCTGGCAGGCGAGCATGGACAAGGCCTCGCACTGGGTCGGGTTGACCTTGCCCGGCATGATCGAGCTGCCCGGTTCGTTGGCCGGTAACTTGACCTCGGCGAACCCGGCCCGTGGCCCCGAGCCCAGCAGGCGCAGGTCGTTGGCGATTTTCATCAGGGCCACCGCCAGGGTTTTTAGCGCCCCGGAGAGGGCGGTCAGCGGCTCATGGCCGGCCAGCGCAGCGAATTTGTTCGGCGCGGTGATAAACGGCAAGCCGCTCAAGGCCGCCAGTTCGGCGGCGATGGCCTCGCCAAAGCCGTGGGGCGAGTTGAGCCCGGTGCCCACCGCGGTGCCGCCCTGGGCCAGTTCGTACACCGCCGGCAAGGCGCCGCGCAGGGCGCGTTCGGCGTAGTCGAGCTGGGCGATGAAGGCCGAAAGCTCCTGGCCGAAGGTGATGGGGGTGGCGTCCATCATGTGGGTGCGCCCGGTCTTGACCAGTTTCATGTGCCGCGCCGACTGCTCGGCCAGGCCCCCGGACAACTCGCGCAGGGCCGGCAACAGGTGCTCGTGCACCGCTTGCGCGGCGGCGATGTGCATGGCGGTGGGGAAGCAGTCGTTGGAGCTCTGGGAGCGGTTGACGTGATCGTTGGGGTGCACCGGGCTCTTGCCGCCACGGGGGTTGCCGGCCAGTTCGTTGGCGCGCCCGGCGATCACTTCGTTGACATTCATGTTGCTCTGGGTGCCGCTGCCGGTCTGCCAGACCACCAGGGGGAACTGTTCATCATGCTGACCGTCGATCACTTCGTCGGCGGCCTGTTCGATCAGGCGGGCGATATCGGCGGGCAGGTCGCCATTGCGGTCGTTGACCCGCGCGGCGGCTTTCTTAATCAGCGCCAGGGCGTGCACCACGGCGATGGGCATGCGTTCCTCGCCAATGGCGAAATTGACCCGCGAACGCTGGGTCTGCGCGCCCCAATAGGCGTCATCCGGGACTTCAACCTGGCCAAGGCTGTCAGTTTCGATACGGCTCATGGGTCTTACTCCTGTAGGTCGGGTTGCGCAGCTTAGGCTGCATGGGGTTGCCGGGGTTCCATCGGTCGCCTTTTGCGCCGTTGGCGCGTTGCAAATGAGAAGCGCCCCGCCCCGGGGTTGAGTGGCGGTGATTGTTAGGCGCAGAATGGTCGCCCTTGGGGTTTTACCTCGTCTGCTAGAAAAGGAAACTTGATGACTCGTCTTCGTGCGATCTGTACCGCGGTTGTTCTGGTTTGCGCAAGCGGCCAGGCGCTTGCCGACACCGCCAGCCACAACGCCAGTGCCGAGGCCTTCCTGACCCTGGCACACGCTGACAAGCTCGGCACGCCGGTGTACATGCAAGTGCAGCAAATGTTCGCCCAGCGCTTCGAGCAAACCAAGGCCCCGGCCTCCAAGCAAGCCCTGCTGGAAACCTATCAGGCCAAGGCCAATGCCGCCCTGGACAAAGCCATCGGCTGGAACAAGCTCAAGCCGGACATGGTCAAGCTCTACACCAGCAACTTCAGCGAGTCCGAGCTCAAGGACCTGGTCGCGTTCTACCAATCGCCGCTGGGCAAGAAAGTCCTGGAAAAAATGCCGCAGCTGACCCAGCAATCGGCCCAGTTGACCCAGGCCAAGCTCGAAAGCGCGGTGCCGGTGGTCAACAAGCTGTTGGCTGACATGACCGCCGAGCTGGAGCCTAAAGCCGCTCCCGCGAAGAAAAAGTAAGCAGGCCTATGAACATGCAGCAACGTATCGAAGCGGCACTCGCGGCCCTGAACCCCGAGCACCTGCAAGTGTTGGACGAAAGCCACATGCACAGCCGTGGGTTGCAAACCCACTACAAGGCCGTGCTGGTCAGCGAGCAATTCGCCGGGCTCAACAGCGTCAAGCGCCACCAGAAGGTCTACGCCACGCTGGGTGACCTGATGGGCCAATTCCATGCGTTGGCGCTGCACACCTATACGCCCGAAGAATGGGCACAAACCGGCGCGGCCCCGGCCTCGCCCACCTGTGCCGGCGGCAGCAAGCACTGACCTTGGGTTTTTGCTAGACTGCGCCACGCGCCGCTCAGTCGGCGCGTTTTTTTTGTCTATCCGGTTCACCCCTTGCGCGGGTAGCCACCTGGAGAATCACCCATGACACACCCCATTGTCGTGGCGGCACTGTATAAGTTCGTCACCCTCAACGATTACGTCGCCCTGCGCGAGCCACTGCTCAAGGCCATGGTCGATAACGGCATCAAGGGCACCCTGCTGATCGCCGAAGAAGGCATCAACGGCACCGTCTCCGGCAGCCGCGAAGGCATCGACGGGCTGATGGCCTGGCTCAAGAACGATCCGCGCATGGTCGATATCGATCACAAAGAGTCGTACTGCGACGAGCAGCCGTTCTACCGCACCAAGGTCAAGCTCAAGAAAGAGATCGTGACCCTGGGCGTCGAAGGGGTAGACCCGAACCGCCAGGTCGGTACTTACGTCGAGCCGCAGGACTGGAACGCGTTGATCGACGACCCCGAAGTGCTGCTGATCGATACCCGCAACGACTACGAAGTGGCGATCGGCACCTTTGAAGGCGCGATCGACCCGAAAACCACCAGTTTTCGGGAATTTCCCGACTACATCAAAGCCAACTTCGACCCGGCCCGCCATAAGAAGGTCGCCATGTTCTGCACCGGCGGCATCCGTTGCGAGAAGGCCTCCAGCTATATGCTCAGCCAGGGTTTCGATGAGGTGTTCCACCTCAAGGGCGGCATCCTCAAGTACCTGGAAGAAGTGCCCCGCGAAGAAACCAAGTGGCAGGGCGACTGCTTCGTGTTCGACAACCGCGTCACCGTGCGCCACGACTTGAGCGAAGGTGACTACGATCAATGTCATGCCTGCCGCACACCTGTTAGCGTCGAAGACCGGGCCAGCGAGCACTATGTGGCCGGCATCAGTTGCCCCCATTGCTGGGATAAGCTGAGCGAGAAAACCCGGCGCAGCGCCATCGACCGGCAAAAGCAGATCGAACTGGCCAAGGCCCGCAACCAGCCACACCCCATTGGCTACAACTACAAACAACCGTCCGAGGCCTGAACCATGTCCGCGCGCTTGCTCTATGTAATGGACCCCATGTGCTCCTGGTGCTGGGGTTTCGCCCCGGTCGCCGAGGCGTTGGTAGAGCAGGCCCAGGCCGCGGGCGTGGAGCTGCACCTGGTGATGGGCGGTTTGCGCAGCGGCAGCGGTTCGGCCCTGGAGCCGACCACCCGGCGCTACATCCTCGAACACTGGCAAGCAGTTAACGAGGCCACCGGCCAGCCGTTCAAGTTCGACGGCGCGCTGCCTGAGGGGTTTGTCTACGACACCGAACCTGCCTGCCGTGCCCTGGTCACCGCCCGGGGCCTGGCACCGGATTGTGCCTGGGCCCTGCTCAAGCTGATCCAGCAGGCGTTTTATGCTCACGGCCGCGACGTCACCCGCGCCAGCGTGCTGGTGGAATTGGCGGAGCAGGCCGGTTTGCCGCGCATTGAGTTCGCCGCCGCGTTCGACCGGATGGAGCAGCACACCGCCACCCTGGCCGACTTCGCTTGGGTCCAGGACCTGGGCATCGCCGGTTTCCCCACCTTGCTGGCCGAGCGTAATGGCCAACTGGCCTTGCTGACCAATGGCTATCAGCCGCTGGAGCAGTTGTCGCCGCTGTTGGGCCGCTGGCTGGAGCGCGCGGCCTGTGCATGATGGCGCCGAGCAACCCCGGCGCGCCGATCGGTTGAGTTGGGCGCACATCCGGCGCCTGGCCCAGCAGCATAAAAAATCCCTGTGGCTCGCCAACGGCGTCGCCGTGCTGGCGACCCTGTGCAGCGTGCCGATTCCGCTGCTGTTGCCGTTGCTGGTGGACGAAGTGCTACTGGGCAATGGCGACGCAGCCCTCAAGTTGATGAACCACGGCTTGCCGCAGGCTTGGCAGACTCCCGCCGGCTACATCGGCCTGATGCTCCTGGCCACCCTGACCCTGCGCTGTTTCGCCCTGGTGCTCAACGTGGTGCAGGCGCGTTTGTTCGTCGGCCTGGCCAAGGATGTGGTGTACCGCATCCGCCTGCGCTTGATCGAGCGCCTCAAGCGTATTTCCCTGGGCGAATACGAAAGCCTGGGCAGTGGCACAGTGACCACGCACCTGGTCACCGACCTGGACACCGTGGACAAGTTCGTCGGCGAAACCCTCAGCCGTTTCCTGGTGGCCATGCTGACCCTGGTGGGCACCTCGGCGATCCTGTTATGGATGCACTGGCAACTGGCGCTGCTGATTCTGCTGTTCAACCCTTTGGTGATCTACGCCACGGTGCAATTGGGCAAGCGGGTCAAGCACCTCAAAAAACTGGAAAACGACAGCACCTCGCGCTTTACCCAGGCCCTGACCGAAACCCTGGATGCCATCCAGGAAGTACGCGCCGGCAACCGCCAGGGCTTTTTCCTCGGCCGCCTCGGCCAGCGGGCCCGGGAAGTGCGCGATTACGCGGTCAACTCCCAGTGGAAGAGCGACGCCAGCAGTCGGGCCAGTGGCTTGCTGTTCCAGTTCGGTATCGACATCTTCCGTGCGGCGGCCATGCTCACCGTGCTGTTTTCCGACCTGTCCATCGGCCAGATGCTCGCGGTGTTCAGCTACCTATGGTTCATGATCGGCCCGGTGGAACAACTGCTGAACCTGCAATACGCCTACTACGCGGCGGGCGGTGCCATCACGCGCATCAACGAACTGCTGGCCCGTGCCGATGAGCCCCAGTACCCCGGCGGCGTCAACCCGTTCCAGGGCCGCGAGACGGTGGGCATCGAAGTGCGCGGCCTGAGTTTTGGTTATGGCGATGAACTAGTGCTGGACCAGATGAGCCTAGCCATTGCTCCCGGCGAAAAAGTCGCCATCGTCGGCGCCAGCGGCGGCGGTAAGAGCACCTTGGTGCAGTTGCTGCTGGGCCTGTACACGCCGCAGGCGGGGAGTATCCGCTTCGGCGGCGCGAGCCAGGAGGACATCGGCCTGGAAACCGTGCGCGAAAACGTCGCGGTGGTCCTGCAGCACCCGGCACTGTTCAACGACACGGTGCGCGCCAACCTGACCATGGGCCGCGAACGCAGCGACGAGGCCTGCTGGCACGCCCTGGAAATCGCCCAGCTCGACGGCACCATCCGCAACCTGGCCCAAGGCCTGGACAGCGTGGTCGGCCGCTCCGGGGTGCGTTTGTCCGGCGGCCAGCGCCAGCGCCTGGCCATCGCCCGCATGGTGCTCGCCGAGCCCAAAGTGGTGATTCTCGACGAGGCCACCTCGGCCCTGGACGCCGCCACCGAGTACAACCTGCACCAGGCCATGGCGCGGTTCTTGAGCGGGCGTACCACCCTGATAATCGCCCATCGCCTGTCGGCGGTTAAGCAAGCAGACCGGGTGCTGGTGTTTGACGGCGGGCACATCGCCGAAGATGGCGACCACCAGCAACTGATCGCCGACGGCGGCCTCTACGCCAAGCTCTACGGGCATTTGCAGCAGGTTCGCTGAAGCCCTTCGAGGGTGCCGCTCGCGCCCTAACTCCCTGAATACATGATGCAAACCTGGCGCTGGAATCCTGGCGCCTGACTGTAGGAGTTAAATCCATCTCGTGTCAGATATCTTGCCTTTGCATTGCTGAAAACTAGCCTAGGCTGTGCTGATTAGGAGAAAGAACCTCTCGGGTGTTCATCTGGCAGTGCTTATGCAAGGGACGTCATGAAGCAAAAGCGGACTCTCGGAACGCCGCGGTTGTTGGGCATCGTCTGGCCATTTATTACCGCGGTGCTGTTTCAGGCATTGCTGGGTGGTTTCAGCCTGTATGTCCTGTCGGCCGTGCGCGGTTATGTGGCGGGCGAGAGCTTGTGGTCCAAGGGCCAGAAAGACGCCATCTATTACCTGAGCCTCTACGCCGACGTGCGCGGTGAGGCGGTCTGGCTCAAATACCGCCACGCCATCGCCGTGCCCCAGGGCGGCCATGAGTTGCGCGTGGCCCTGGACCGCCATCCGCCGGATCTGGACGCGGCGCGCCAGGGCATTCTCAAGGGCGGCAACCACCCGGATGACGTCACCCGGCTGATCTGGCTGTACCTCAACTTCCGCCATTTCAGCTACCTGGAAAAAGCCATCGACCTGTGGGCCGAGGGCGACGGCTACCTGGTGCAACTGGACGCCGTGGCCCGGGAGATGCACGAGAAAATCCTCGATAACCGCGTTAGCGCCGCCGATGTCGCCCGCTGGAAAAACCTGATCGTGGCCATCAACGAAGGGGTGACCCCGGCGGCCAAGGGCTTTAGCGATGCGCTGGGAGAGGGCTCGCGGGTGATGCTGCGCCTGCTGCTGACTATCAACCTGGCCACCGCCCTGGGCATGATCGCCCTGGCGCTGTTGCGCACCCACAAGTTGCTGACTCAGCGCCACGCCTTTGCCGATGCTCTGCAAATGGAGCGCGAGCGAGCGCAGATTACCTTGCAGTCCATCGGCGACGGGGTCATCACCACTGACGTAGAAGGCGCCATCGCCTACATGAACCCGGCCGCCGAGGCGCTGACCCATTGGAAAGCTTCCCAGGCCACAGGCCTGCCGCTGGCGGCGCTGTTCAACCTGTTGGATGAAAATGCCCAGGCCGAAGGCTTCACCCTGATCGAGCACATTCTCAACGGCCAACTCGGCGGCGGTAGTGAGCATGCCAAGCTGATCCAGCGCCTCGATGGCAGCACCGTTTCGGTAACCCTGGTGGGTGCGCCGATCCTGAATGCCGGCAAAGTCAGCGGCACCGTGCTGGTGCTGCACGACATGACCCAGGAACGCCAGTACATCGCCAACCTCTCATGGCAGGCGACCCACGATGCCCTCACCGGGCTGGCCAACCGCCGCGAGTTTGAGTACCGCCTCGAACAAGCCCTGCACGGCTTGCTCCGCCACCCGGGGCGCCACGCGGTGCTGTTTTTGGACCTGGACCAGTTCAAATTGGTCAATGACACCTGCGGCCACGCCGCGGGGGACGAGTTGCTGCGGCACATCTGCGCGCTGTTGCAGTCGGGCCTGCGTGAGGGCGACACCCTGGCACGACTGGGCGGCGACGAGTTCGGCATTCTGCTGGAGAACTGCGCCCCGGAAGCCGCAGAGAAAATCGCCGAAGGCTTGCGCCAAACCGTGCAGAACCTGCATTTCGTGTGGAAGGGGCGCCCGTTCGTGACCACCGTCAGCGTGGGCCTGGTACATATCAGCCAGGTGCCGACCACCCTGGAAGCCTCCCTGCGCGCCGCGGACATGGCCTGCTACATGGCCAAGGAAAAGGGCCGTAACCGGGTGCAGGTTTACCACGCCGACGACTCGGAACTGTCCATGCGTTTTGGCGAGATGGCCTGGGTGCAGCGCCTGCACCTCGCTCTGGAGGAAAACCGCTTCTGCCTCTACGCCCAGGAAATCGCCGCCCTGGGCCTCACCGAACGGGGCGGCGGCCATGTGGAAATCCTCTTGCGCCTGCATGACGAAGCGGGCCGGATGATCTTGCCCAGTAGTTTCATTCCGGCTGCTGAACGTTATGGTCTGATGCCTTCGTTAGACCGTTGGGTAGTTCATAACGTATTCAAGATCATTGCTCAATGTATTGCTCAGGAACGCCCGGGAACAATGGCGATGTGTGCGATTAATCTGTCAGGTATTACTATCGGAGATGAGAGTTTTCTGGACTTTCTGCGGGAGCAATTCAAAACTTACGATATTCCACCAGAAATGATTTGTTTTGAAATAACTGAAACAAGCGCCATCGCCAATCTCGCTAGCGCAATTAGATTTATCAATGAACTCAAGCGCTTAGGTTGCTTTTTTTCATTGGATGATTTTTGTGCCGGGATGTCTTCGTTCGCGTACCTAAAACATTTACCTGTAGACTTCCTGAAGATCGACGGAAGTTTCGTGAAGGATATGTTGGACGATCCGATCAATCGCGCCATGGTCGAAGTTATCAATCACATTGGCCATGTCATGGGTAAACGCACTATTGCCGAGTTCGTTGAGTCACCCCAGATCGAACAAGCGTTATTGGAAATCGGTGTGGACTTTGCTCAGGGTTATATTATTGAGCGCCCACAACTATTTACCTGCGACAGCCTGTTGTGCCGCCCTGTGCGGCCGCAACCGTTGTTGTTCAAGGCGCCCGGCACCTTTCGCTGAACTTACGGCTGATCTTCATCATCACCATCAAAAGGAGCTCGACAGTGATCGATACATTCAACCGCACCGGCCCGCTCATGGACGCCGCCAGTTACCCCGTCTGGGCCCAGAAGCTGATCCGCGAATGCAGCGAGAGCAAGCGCCGGGTCGTCGAGCACGAGTTGTACCAACGCATGCGCGACAACAAACTGGGCGCCAAGACAATGCGCCATTACCTGATCGGCGGCTGGCCGGTGGTTGAGCAGTTTGCCTTGTACATGGCGCAAAACCTGACCAAGACCCGCTTCGCCCGCCACCCCGGCGAAGACATGGCGCGCCGCTGGCTGATGCGTAACATCCGTGTGGAGCTCAACCACGCCGATTACTGGGTCAACTGGAGCCGCGCCCATGGCGTGACGCTGGAGGATTTGCAGGCGCAACAGGTGGCGCCGGAGCTGCACGCCTTGAGCCACTGGTGCTGGCACACCAGTTCGGCCGATTCGCTGATCGTGGCCATCGCGGCCACCAACTACGCCATCGAAGGCGCGACGGGTGAATGGTCGGCGTTGGTGTGTTCCACCGGGGCCTACGCGGCAGCGTTCCCCGAAGAGGCGCGCAAGGGCGCGATGAAGTGGCTGAAGATGCACGCCCAGTACGACGACGCGCACCCTTGGGAGGCGCTGGAGATCATCTGCACCCTGGCCGGAATGAACCCCTCGGCGCAGTTGCAGGTGGAACTGCGCCAGGCCATTTGCAAGAGCTACGACTACATGTACCTGTTCCTGGAACGCTGCATGCAGTTGGAAAAAGCCCCGGTGGCTCGCGCGTGTTTGGCCCTGGCCGACGACTGAAGTGGCCTGGCGGGGTGCCTACCCCGCCATCGCCAAGCGGTTGCGGCCTTCGCGCTTGGCCACGTAGAGGGCGCTGTCGGCGCGGCGGATCAGGCTTTCGGCGGACTCACCGGGCAGCAGGGTGGAGCAGCCGAGGCTGACCGTCAGTTCGATGGGCACCGTGTCGGCCCGATAGTCCTGGGCTTGCGCGGCGTGGCGCAGACGTTCGCCCACCAGGGCCGCGGCTTCGCGGCTGGTGTTGGAGAGCAGGATCAGGAACTCTTCGCCGCCGAAGCGGAACACCATGTCCACATTACGCAACTGGCCCTTGATCGCCGCGGCCACGGCTTTGAGCACTTTGTCGCCGGCGTTGTGGCCGTGGCTGTCGTTGACCCGTTTGAAGTGGTCGATGTCGAGCATCAGCAGCGACAGCGGTTGCAGGTGGCGGCGCGCCATGTCGATTTCCCGTTGCAGGGTCTGGTCCATGGCGATGCGGTTGCCGGTGCCGGTCAATGGGTCGCGCAGGGCGCTCTGGGTGGCGGCGCGGTAGAGCAGGGCGTTGCGCATCGGGTAGAGCAGGCAGGACAGCAGCGACTCCAGGCTGGCCAACTCTTCCTCGCTAAAGCGCTGGTTACGGCGAAATACCAGTTCACCCAGGTGCTCGCCTTCGTGGCTGAGGCTGTAGCTGACGCAATGGTGGCCGCGTTGGCCGAACTCCAGGCGCAGGTCGCTGGCCTGGTGTTCGTAGCTCAGGGCGTGCAGCGGCACCAGGCGTTGGATCTCACGGAAAAACAACCCCAGGATGCGCTGCGGCTCCAGGCTGGTCTGTAATTGCAGGCCCAGTTGCTGGCGCAGTTGACCCAGGCTGATCGTGCGCTGCACCAGAGGCGATTGCTGCCCAAAGCCCAGGCGCTGCAATTTGGCGCTGTCGAAGTCGATGGCGTGGGTCTGGGTGGGTGATTTCATATGGCACGGGCCCCTGAGCACGAAATGCTGTCTTACAGGCCGAGTGAAAGCTTTGTATCCACTGATCCATCAGTCCCGTAGGACAAGTGCTATCAGTCTAGTCGGACTCGCTGCCACGCGGCGTGTTTGCAGGGTTTAGAGCGAAAGTCGTGCCATTCGGTTCAGTTTGATAAAACTCGTTTCAATTCAGATGCTTGGATTATTTTTCGGAACACGGCGAGAAGCGCAGTGGCAGAAACTTGGCTGAGATAGGCGCGGGGGGCGGGGAGGGGCAAGCAGCGCGCCGGTAAACCGGCGCGCCACGGGGGTTACTGCGCGTCGAACGCCTGGCCGTTGATCCCGGTGCTGTCCGGGCCCATCAGGTACAGGTAAACCGGCATGATTTCCTCGGGCGTAGGGTTGTTGCCCGGGTTCTCGCCTGGGTACGCCTGGGCGCGCATGCTGGTGCGGGTAGCGCCGGGGTTGATGCTGTTGGAGCGGATCGGCGCCACGGTGTCCACTTCGTCGGCCAGGGTTTGCATCAGGCCTTCGGTGGCGAACTTCGACACCCCATAGGCGCCCCAATACGCGCGGCCCTTGCGCCCGACGCTGCTGGAGGTGAACACCACCGAGGCGTCCTGGGATAGCTTGAGCAGCGGCAGCAGGGTGCTGGTGAGCATGAACATGGCGTTGACGTTGACTTGCATCACGCGCATGAAGTTCTCGCCTGACAGCTGCTCCAGCGGAGTGCGCGGGCCAATGATCGAGGCGTTGTGAAGCAGGCCGTCGAGGTGGCCGAACTCGCTTTCGACCATGGCTGCCAGCTCATCGTATTGATGGGGCAGGGCGGTCTCCAGGTTGAACGGGATCACCACCGGTTGCGGGTGGCCGGCGGCTTCGATCTCGTCGTAGACCTGGGTCAGGTTGGCTTCGGTCTTGCCCAGCAGCAATACGGTGGCACCGTGGGCGGCGTAGGTTTTCGCCGCAGCGGCGCCGATGCCACGACCGGCGCCGGTGACCAGGATGACCCGGCCTTTGAGCAGTTCGGGGCGAGCGGAGTAATCAAACATAGTTAAGCCTCAACAAAACAATAAGCAGGTGGCCGCAAGCGGCGCTCTAGCAGCGGCACAGTGCGTTATCCAGCACCTTGCGCAGTTCCAGCGGGTGGTCCACCACCGCACCGGCGCCCCAGTTGTGGGGGTTGTCGTCGGGGTGGATATAGCCGTAGGTGACGGCGGCGGTCAGGGTGCCGGCGTCGCGGCCCGATTCGATGTCGCGCAGGTCATCGCCCACGAACAGGACGCTGGCCGGGTCGAGGTCGAGCATCTTGCAGGCCAGTGTCAGGGGTTCAGGGTCGGGTTTACTGTTCGTGACGTGGTCCGGGCAGATCAGCAGGGCCGAGCGTTCGGCCAGGCCCAGGCGTTGCATGATCGGTGCGGCGAAGCGCAGTGGCTTGTTGGTGACCACGCCCCAGATCAGGTTGGCCTTTTCCAGGTCGGCCAGCAGTTCGGCCATGCCGTCGAAAAGCCTGGTATGGACGGCGCAGTCCTTGAGGTACAGCTCTAGAAATTCCTGGCGCAGCGCTTCGAAACCGGGCGATTCGGGGTCCATGGCGAAGGTCACTGCAACCATCGCCTTGGCGCCGCCGGAGATTTCGTCGCGGATGTGCTGGTCGGCAATCGGTGCCAGGCCACGGTCGGCGCGCATCCGCTGGCACACCGCGATGAAGTCCGGCGCGGTGTCGAGCAGGGTGCCGTCCATGTCGAAAAGAACCGCTTTGATGGCCATCGGCTTATTCCTCGCGCAGGGTCTGGATCATGTAGTTGACGTCCACGTCGGCGGCCAGTTTGTAGTGCTTGGTCAGCGGGTTGTAGGTCAGGCCGATGATGTCCTTGACGGTGAGGCCGGCGGCGCGGCTCCAGGCGCCCAGTTCGGACGGGCGGATGAACTTCTTGAAGTCGTGGGTGCCACGCGGCAGCAGCTTCATGATGTATTCGGCGCCGATGATGGCGAACAGGTAAGCCTTGGGGTTGCGGTTGATGGTGGACAGGAACACCTGGCCACCGGGTTTGACCATGCGCAAACAGGCGCGGATCACCGAAGACGGGTCGGGCACGTGCTCGAGCATCTCCAGGCAAGTGACCACGTCGAACTGCTCGGGCATTTCTTCGGCCAGGGCTTCGGCGGTGATCTGCCGGTACTCCACGCTCACCCCGGATTCGAGCTGGTGCAGGCGGGCCACCGCCAGGGGCGCTTCGCCCATGTCGATGCCCATCACGGTGGCGCCGCGTTGGGCCATGGCTTCGCTGAGGATGCCGCCGCCGCAACCGATGTCCAGGACCTTCTTGCCGGCCAGTTTGACCCGCTCATCAATCCAGTTGACCCGCAGCGGGTTGATGTCGTGCAGCGGTTTGAACTCGCTTTCGCGGTCCCACCAGCGGTGGGCCAGGGCTTCGAATTTGGCGATTTCTGCGTGGTCAACGTTGCTCATGGGGTCATCCTCTAAATCCAGTGAAAGCGTTGGCGGAGCTTGAGTCGTGGCTCAAGCCCCTTGATTCGGTTGGTGGTGGCCGCCGATGCGTTCGCCCCAGGCGACGGCGGTGGCACACAGTTGCTGCTCGTCCAGGCGCGTCAGGCGGCGGTCTTCAAGCAAGGCTTTACCGGCGACCCAGACATGCGTCACACAGTCGCGGCCCGTGGCGTAGATCAACTGGGAAACCGGGTCGTAGACGGGTTGCTGGGCCAGGCCGGAGAGGTCGAAGGCCACCAGGTCGGCGGCCTTGCCCACTTCCAGCGAGCCGATGTGCGTATCCAGGCCCAGGGCTCGCGCGCCGTTCAAGGTGGCCATGCGCAGTGCGCGGTGGGCGTCCAGGGCGGTGGCCGAGCCCGCGACAGCCTTGGCCAGCAAGGCTGCGGTGCGGGTTTCACCGAGCAGGTCGAGGTCGTTGTTGCTGGCTGCGCCATCGGTGCCGACGGCCACGTTGACGCCCGCCAGCCACAAGCGCTCCACCGGGCAGAAGCCGCTGGCCAGTTTCAGGTTCGATTCCGGGCAGTGGATCACGCTGCTGTTACTTTCTACCAGCAAAGCCAGGTCGTCATCGCTGACCTGGGTCATGTGCACGGCCTGAAAGCGTGGCCCCAGCAGGCCCAGGCGTGCGAGGCGGGCCAGGGGCCGCTCCTGGTTCTGCTCCAGGGCCTGGTGCACTTCGAAGGCGGTTTCGTGGACGTGCATCTGGATCGCAGCGTCCAGTTCTTCGGCGATGACCCGCACTTTTTCCAGGCTTTCATCACCCACGGTGTACGGCGCGTGGGGGCCGAGGGCGATGGTGATACGCGGGTGGTGCTTGAGCTCGCCGAACAACGCGATGGCTTGGCGCAGGGCTTCGTCGGCGTCGCTGGCGCCGGGGATCGGGAAGTCGAGGATAGGCATGGCGATTTGCGCGCGGATGCCGCTGTTGTGCACGCGTTCGCACGCGACTTTGGGGAAGAAGTACATATCCGAGAAGCAGGTGATGCCGCCCTTGAGCTGTTCGGCGATGGCCAGGTCGGTGCCATCACGGACAAAGGCTTCATCGACCCACTTGCCCTCGGCGGGCCAGATGTGGTTTTCCAGCCAGGTCATCAGCGGCAGGTCGTCGGCCAGGCCACGGAACAGGGTCATTGCCGCGTGCCCGTGGGCATTGACCAGGCCGGGGCTCATGAGCATGCCGGGCAATTCGCGCACTTCTTGCGCCTTGAGCTTCAGGGCCTGGGCCCTGGGGCCGATAAACACAATACGGCCCTCGCGGATGCCCAGGCCGTGGTCCTTGAGCACAACGCCGGCCGGCTCCACAGGTACCAGCCAGGTCGGCAGCAGCAAGAGGTCGAGCGCAGGGGCAGAGATTGGCATCGTGGCAGGGTTCCGCGGCTTTTATAGAGGACGGCGAAGTATACCCGAGCGTCTTCGCGGGGGGATCGCTATAATCGGCCGCTTTTGTTCTTGAGTGGGGAGTCAGGCATGCGCGATCGACTGTTGGCGGCGGAGAAGGTGAAGGCCATCGATTGGCGCGATGGCGCCCTGTACCTGCTCGACCAGCGCATCCTGCCGTTCGAGGAGCGCTGGATCGCCTACACCAGCGCCGCCGGTGTGGCCGAGGCCATCCGCACCATGGTGGTGCGCGGCGCGCCAGCCATCGGCATCAGCGCCGCCTATGGCGTGGTGCTGGCCGCCCGCGAGCGCTTTGCCGCCGGCGGTGATTGGCAGGTGGAGCTGGAAGAGGACTTCGCCTTGCTCGCCGATTCTCGGCCCACGGCAGTCAACCTGTTCTGGGCCCTGAACCGCATGAGCGATCGCCTGTACCGCCTCAAGGGCAACGCCGACCCCTTGGCGGCGCTGGAGGCTGAGGCTCTGGCCATTCACGAGAGCGACCGCGAAGCCAACCTGACCATGGCGCAACTGGGGGTGGACCTGATCCGCCGGCACCAGGGCAACGCCCAGGCGATCCTCACCCACTGCAACACCGGGGCCCTGGCCACCGGCGGCTTCGGCACAGCGCTTGGGGTGATTCGCGGGGCCTGGATCGACGGCATGGTGGAACGGGTCTACGCCGACGAAACCCGGCCCTGGCTGCAAGGCTCGCGCCTGACGGCGTGGGAACTGGCCAACGAAGGCATCCCGGTGACCCTCAATGCCGACTCCGCGGCGGCCCACATCATGAAAACCAAAGGCATCACCTGGGTCATCGTCGGCGCCGACCGCATCACCGCCAATGGCGACGTGGCGAATAAGATCGGCACCTACCAACTGGCGGTGAACGCCATGCACCACGGCGTGCGCTTCATGGTGGTGGCGCCCAGCTCGACCATCGACATGAGCCTGGCCAGCGGCGACGAAATTCCCATCGAAGAGCGCGACGGCAGCGAGCTGCTGGAGGTCGGTGGCAAGCGCGTGGGGGCGGACGTGGAAGCGTACAACCCGGTATTCGACGTGACGCCGGCGGACCTGATTGACGCGATCGTCACTGAAAAGGGCATTGTCGAGCGGCCCGATATGGCGAAAATGGCCCAGTTGATGTGCCGCAAACGCCTGCATTGATGGGCGATTCTGGTTGATGAATGGCTCTCGCGAGCAAGCTCGCTTCCGCGGGTAAGGGTTTTGGTGGGAGCGAGCCTGCTCGCGATAGGGGCCGCACAGCCAGCCAAACCGCCCCAATCGGCCGCCAATTCTGCATTCGCCCCCGCTCTGAGCTTCTCTCGTCGCCCTCAAGCCCGTCATCGCTCATCTAACTACGCTCCATGCGCATCAGAGGGATAGGTGCGTGGCGGCGATTGTGATACCATCCGGCGTTTTCCGAGATAGCCCCAAGGGGTTGTCTTTACTGCGCAAATCCGTGGTGCAACTCGTTGATTTGTCGTAAGTCGATGCATGGCATAAAGCCTGCACCGGCGAGCTTCGTTCGTCCCATATGGATGTGACGAGGTTTCACCAGAAAAAGGAATCAGGCTTCTCATGGGCGAACTGGCCAAAGAAATCATCCCGGTCAATATCGAAGACGAGATGAAGCAGTCCTACCTCGACTACGCAATGAGCGTAATTGTCGGGCGGGCACTGCCTGATGCGCGTGATGGCTTGAAGCCCGTGCATCGTCGCGTGCTCTTCGCGATGAGCGAACTGGGTAACGACTGGAACAAGCCATACAAGAAATCGGCCCGTGTCGTCGGCGACGTGATCGGTAAGTACCACCCCCACGGTGATACCGCGGTCTACGACACCATCGTGCGTATGGCCCAGCCTTTCTCCCTGCGCTACCTGCTGGTGGACGGCCAGGGCAACTTCGGTTCGGTGGACGGCGACAACGCCGCGGCCATGCGATACACCGAAGTGCGCATGACCAAGCTGGCCCACGAGTTGCTGGCCGACCTGCACAAGGAAACCGTGGACTGGGTGCCGAACTACGACGGCACCGAAATGATCCCCGCGGTCATGCCCACCAAGATCCCCAACCTGCTCGTCAACGGCTCCAGCGGTATCGCCGTGGGCATGGCGACCAACATCCCGCCGCACAACCTCGGTGAAGTCATCGACGGTTGCCTGGCCCTCATCGACAACCCCGAGCTGACCGTCGATGAGCTGATGCAATTCATTCCCGGCCCGGATTTCCCAACCGCCGCGATCATCAACGGTCGCGCCGGCATCATCGAGGCCTATCGCACCGGTCGCGGGCGCATCTACATGCGTGCCCGCTCGATCATCGAAGACATCGACAAGGTCGGTGGCCGCCAGCAGATCGTCATCACCGAGCTGCCGTACCAGTTGAACAAGGCTCGCCTGATCGAGAAGATCGCCGAGCTGGTCAAGGAAAAGAAACTCGAAGGCATCACCGAGCTGCGTGACGAGTCCGACAAGGACGGCATGCGCGTCGTGATCGAGCTGCGCCGTGGCGAAGTGCCTGAGGTGATCCTCAACAACCTCTACGCCCAGACCCAGTTGCAAGCGGTGTTCGGTATCAACATCGTCGCGCTGATCGACGGCCGCCCGCGCATCCTGAACCTCAAGGACCTGCTCGAAGCCTTCGTGCGTCACCGCCGCGAAGTCGTCACCCGGCGCACCGTGTTCGAGCTGCGCAAGGCCCGCGAGCGTGGCCACATCCTGGAAGGCCAGGCCGTTGCCCTGTCGAACATCGACCCGGTCATCGCCCTCATCAAGGCCTCGCCGACTCCGTCGGAAGCCAAGGAAGCCCTCATCAAGATGCCGTGGGAATCCAGCGCCGTCGTGGCGATGGTGGAGCGCGCCGGCGCCGATTCCTGCCGTCCCGAGACCCTGGACCCGCAATACGGCCTGCGCGACGGCAAGTATTTCCTGTCGCCGGAACAGGCCCAGGCCATCCTGGAACTGCGCCTGCATCGTCTGACCGGCCTGGAACACGAAAAGCTGCTGGCCGAGTACCAGGAAATCCTCAACCAGATCGGCGAGCTGATCCGCATCCTCAACAGTGCCGTGCGCCTGATGGAAGTGATTCGCGAAGAACTGGAAGTGATTCGCGCCGAATACGGTGACGTGCGCCGCACCGAGATCCTCGATGCGCGCCTGGACCTGACCCTGGGTGACATGATCCCGGAAGAAGAGCGCGTGGTGACCATTTCCCACGGCGGTTATGCCAAGACCCAGCCGCTCGCTGCCTACCAGGCCCAGCGCCGTGGCGGTAAAGGCAAGTCGGCGACCGGCGTCAAGGATGAGGACTACATTGCTCACCTGCTGGTTGCCAACAGCCACACCACGCTCCTGCTGTTCTCTAGCAAGGGCAAGGTGTACTGGCTCAAGACCTATGAAATCCCGGAGGCCTCCCGCGCCGCCCGTGGCCGCCCATTGGTCAACCTGCTGCCGCTGGGTGAGGGTGAGTACATCACCACCATGCTGCCGGTCGAGGAATATACCGAAGGTCACTTCATCTTCATGGCAACGGCCGACGGCACCGTGAAGAAGACCCCGCTGGAGCAGTTCAGCCGCCAACGCAGCGTGGGCCTGATCGCCCTGGAACTGGACGAAGGCGACGTGCTGATTAGCGCCGCGATCACCGATGGCCAGCGCGAAGTCATGCTGTTCTCCGACGGTGGCAAGGTGACACGCTTCAAGGAATCCGATGTACGTGCCATGGGCCGTACCGCCCGTGGTGTGCGCGGCATGCGTCTGCCAGAAGGGCAGAAGCTGATTTCCATGCTGATCCCCGAAGAAGGCAGCCAGATCCTCACTGCTTCGGCCCGCGGCTACGGCAAGCGCACCGCCATCAGCGAGTTCCCCGAGTACAAACGTGGCGGGCAGGGCGTGATCGCCATGGTCAGCAACGAGCGTAACGGTCGCCTGGTGGGCGCGGTGCAGGTGCTCGACGGCGAGGAGATCATGCTGATTTCCGACCAGGGCACGCTGGTGCGTACGCGGGTCGACGAAGTCTCCAGCCTGGGCCGCAACACCCAGGGCGTGACCCTGATTAAGTTGGCCAGCGACGAAACGCTGGTGGGCCTTGAGCGGGTGCAGGAGCCTTCGGAAGTGGAAGGTGAAGAGTTCGATGGCGATGAGGCCGAGTTCGAGGCCGGCGCCGTGAGCGACGAGGCGGGTGAGAGCCAACCGCTTGGTGCTGCCGCTGACGAAGAACCGCAGGAGTAAGCGGACACCCAGGGGGCGGATGAGAATTCGCCCCCTTGTTGTTTGTGTATGTGGGGGCGGGCTTGTCCGCGATGGCGTTATTGCTGCCGACAGCTATGTAGCGGTTGTATCGACTTCATCGCGGGCAAGCCCGCTCCCACGTCCGAGCAAGCATGAACTGAAGATTTATTGCACCACCCCCACCAGATCAGAGTGAGATTGGATGTGAGCAAGAGAGCTTATAACTTCTGTGCCGGTCCCGCGGCGCTTCCTGAAGCAGTCCTGCAGCGCGCGCAGGGTGAACTCCTCGATTGGCATGGCAAGGGCCTGTCGGTCATGGAAATGAGCCATCGCAGCGACGAATTCGTGTCCATCGCCACCAAGGCCGAGCAGGATCTGCGCGACCTGCTGGACATCCCGTCTAACTACAAAGTGCTGTTCCTGCAAGGGGGCGCCAGCCAGCAGTTTGCCCAGATCCCCCTCAACCTGCTGCCGGAAAACGGCTCGGCCGACTATATCGACACCGGTATCTGGTCGCAGAAAGCCATTGAAGAGGCCTCGCGCTACGGTCACGTCAACGTCGCCGCCACCGCCAAGCCCTACGACTATTTCGCCATTCCCGGCCAGAACGAGTGGCAACTGAACCGTGACGCGGCCTACGTGCACTACGCGCCGAACGAAACCATCGGTGGCCTGGAGTTCAACTGGGTGCCCGAGACCGGCGACGTACCGTTGGTGGCCGACATGTCCTCGGACATCCTCTCGCGCCCTGTGGATATCTCCCGTTTCGGCATGATCTACGCCGGTGCGCAGAAAAACATCGGCCCCAGCGGTATCGTCGTCAACATCATCCGCGAAGACCTGCTGGGCCGCGCCCGCTCCCTGTGCCCGACCATGCTCGACTACAAGGTCGCGGCCGACAACGGCTCGATGTACAACACCCCGCCGACCTTGGCCTGGTACTTGTCCGGCCTGGTGTTCGAGTGGCTCAAGGAGCAGGGCGGCGTGGCGGCCATCGGCAAGCTCAATGAGGTCAAGCAGCGCACCCTGTATGACTTCATCGACGCCAGCGGCCTGTACAGCAACCCAATCAATAAAACCGATCGCTCCTGGATGAACGTGCCGTTCCGCCTGGCCGACGACCGTCTCGACAAGCCGTTCTTGGTCGGCGCCGAGGCCCGTGGCCTGCTGAACCTCAAGGGCCACCGTTCGGTGGGCGGCATGCGCGCTTCTATCTATAACGCCGTGGACATCCACGCGGTCAACGCGCTGGTGGCGTACATGGCAGAGTTCGAGAAGGAACACGGCTGATGTCCGAGCAAGAACTCAAGGCCCTGCGCCTGCGCATCGATAGCCTGGATGAGAAAGTCCTAGAGCTGATTAGCGAGCGCGCGCGCTGTGCCCAGGAAGTGGCACGGGTGAAAATGGCCTCCCTGGCCGAGGGCGAAGTGCCGGTGTTCTATCGCCCCGAGCGCGAAGCCCAGGTGCTCAAGCGCGTGATGGAGCGCAACCAGGGGCCGCTGGGTAACGAAGAGATGGCGCGGTTGTTCCGCGAGATCATGTCCTCGTGCCTGGCCCTGGAGCAGCCGCTCAAAGTCGCGTATCTGGGGCCGGAAGGCACCTTCACCCAGGCTGCGGCCATGAAGCATTTCGGCCACGCGGTCATCAGCAAGCCCATGGCGGCCATCGATGAAGTGTTCCGTGAAGTAGCGGCCGGGGCGGTGAACTTTGGCGTAGTCCCGGTGGAAAACTCCACCGAGGGTGCGGTCAACCACACCCTCGACAGCTTCCTCGAGCACGACATGGTGATCTGTGGCGAAGTCGAGTTGCGTATCCACCACCACTTGCTGGTGGGCGAGAACACCAAGACCGACAGCATCAGTCGCATCTACTCCCACGCCCAGTCCCTGGCCCAGTGCCGTAAGTGGCTGGACGCCCATTACCCGAATGTCGAGCGCGTGGCGGTGTCCAGCAACGCCGAAGCGGCCAAGCGGGTCAAGGGTGAGTGGAATTCGGCGGCCATCGCTGGCGACATGGCGGCGGGCCTCTATGGCCTGACGCGCTTGGCGGAAAAAATCGAGGATCGCCCGGATAACTCCACGCGCTTCCTGATGATCGGCAGCCAGGAAGTGCCGCCGACGGGCGACGACAAGACCTCCATCATCGTCTCGATGAGCAACAAGCCGGGGGCCTTGCACGAATTGCTGGTGCCGTTCCACGACAACGGCATCGACCTGACGCGGATCGAGACCCGTCCTTCGCGCAGCGGTAAATGGACCTACGTGTTCTTCATCGATTTTATCGGCCATCACCGCGACCCACTGGTCAAGGGCGTGCTGGAAAAAATCAGTCAGGAGGCCGTGGCACTCAAGGTGCTGGGTTCCTACCCCAAAGCAGTTCTTTAAGGGCGTTGATAATGAGTGGCGACTTCCTCGCACTGGCGCAGCCGGGCGTGCAACAACTTTCGCCTTACGTTCCGGGCAAGCCTGTGGACGAACTGGCACGTGAGCTGGATATCGATCCGGCCCGCATCGTCAAACTGGCCAGCAACGAAAACCCGCTAGGCGCCAGCCCCAAGGCACTTGCAGCGATCAGCGCCGAACTGGCGCAATTGACCCGCTATCCCGATGGCAACGGCTTTGCCCTCAAGTCCCTGTTAGCCGAGCAGTGCCGCGTGGAACCGGACCAGGTGACCCTGGGCAATGGCTCCAACGACATCCTCGAGTTGGTGGCGCGGGCCTACCTGGCGCCGGGCCTCAATGCGGTGTTCAGCGAGCACGCGTTCGCGGTGTACCCCATCGTCACCCAGGCTGTGGGCGCAGAGGCCCGAGTGATCCCGGCCATCGACTGGGGTCATGACCTGTCGGCGATGCTTGAAGCCATCGACAGCAATACCCGCGTGGTTTTCATCGCCAACCCGAATAATCCGACGGGCACCTGGTTCAGCGCCGAGGCCCTGGACGAGTTTCTGCAGGACGTGCCCGAGCGGGTGCTGGTGGTGCTCGACGAGGCTTACATCGAATACGCCGAGGGCAGCGACCTGCCCGATGGCCTGGATTTTCTCGCGGCCTATCCGAACCTTTTGGTTTCGCGCACGTTCTCCAAGGCCTATGGCCTGGCGGCATTGCGGGTCGGCTACGGTTTGTCCTCGGCCGTGGTCGCCGATGTGCTGAACCGTGTGCGCCAGCCTTTCAACGTCAATAGCCTGGCCCTGGCCGCAGCCTGCGCCGCGTTGCAGGACAGCGAGTATCTGGAGCAAAGCCGCCGGTTGAACGAGGCGGGCATGGCCCAGCTTGAAGCCGGTTTGCGCGAGCTGGGCCTGGGCTGGATTCCTTCCCGTGGCAACTTCCTTTGTGTGGACCTGAACCGGGTGGCAGCGCCCGTGTTCCAGGGCCTGCTGCATGAAGGCGTGATCGTGCGTCCGGTGGCCAATTACGGCATGCCGAACCACCTGCGCGTGACCGTTGGCCTGGCCGCGGAAAACGCCCGCTTCCTCGAGGCGCTGGCCAAGGTCCTGGCCCGTGGTTGATGTCACCGCGCTGCAATCTGCTGCACCTATGATCGGGCGCTTGGTGGTGGTGGGCCTGGGGCTGATCGGCGGGTCCTTCGCCAAAGGCCTGCGTGAAAGCGGGCTGTGTGGCGAAGTGGTTGGCGTCGACCTCGACCCGCAGTCGCGCAAGCTGGCAGTGGAGCTGGGTGTCGTCGACCGCTGTGAAGAAGACCTGGTTGCAGCCTGCGAAGGCGCGGATGTGATCCAGTTGGCGGTGCCGATCCTGGCCATGGAAAAACTGCTGCTGCGCTTGGCTGGCATGCGGCTGGGGCAGGCGATCCTGACGGACGTCGGCAGCGCCAAGGGCAATGTCGTGCGTGCGGCCAGCGTGGCGTTTGGCCAGATGCCGGCACGGTTCGTGCCGGGCCATCCGATTGCCGGCTCCGAGCAGAGCGGGGTGGAGGCGTCCAACGCGCAACTGTTCCGCCGCCACAAAGTGATCCTGACGCCGCTGGCGCAAACCGATCCGGGTGCGTTGGCGGTGGTCGACCGTTTGTGGCGCGAACTGGGCGCCGATGTCGAGCACATGCAGGTCGAGCGCCACGACGAAGTGCTGGCGGCGACCAGCCATTTGCCGCATTTGCTGGCGTTCGGCCTGGTCGATTCGCTGGCCAAGCGCAATGAAAACCTAGAGATCTTCCGTTACGCTGCGGGTGGTTTCCGCGATTTCACAAGAATCGCCGGCAGCGACCCGGTTATGTGGCACGACATCTTTCTCGCCAATCGCGATGCTGTCCTGCGCACACTCGATACATTTCGCAGCGACCTCGACGCCTTGCGCGACGCGGTCGATGCAGGGGATGGGCACCAACTGTTGGGCGTCTTTACGCGCGCCCGGGTTGCCCGCGAGCATTTCAGTAAAATCCTGGCCCGCCGGGCCTATGTGGACGCTATGAACTCCAACGATCTGATTTTCCTGGCAAATCCTGGTGGCCGCCTGACTGGGCGGATCCGTGTACCGGGCGATAAATCCATTTCCCACCGCTCGATCATGCTGGGCTCCCTCGCCGAGGGCACCACCGAAGTCGAAGGGTTTCTTGAAGGCGAAGACGCCTTGGCAACCATCCAGGCGTTCCGCGACATGGGCGTGGTGATCGAAGGCCCGCACCATGGTCGTGTCACCGTTCACGGCGTAGGCTTGCACGGCTTGAAACCCGCGCCGGGCCCGATCTACTTGGGCAACTCCGGTACATCGATGCGCCTGCTCTCGGGGCTGTTGGCCGCCCAGAGTTTTGACAGCACCCTCACGGGCGATGCTTCGCTGTCTAAGCGGCCGATGAATCGGGTAGCCAATCCCCTGCGGGAAATGGGCGCCGTGATCGAAACCGCCGCCGAAGGCCGACCGCCCATGGTGATCCGTGGTGGTCACCCGCTTAAAGGCCTGACCTACAGCATGCCGATGGCCAGCGCCCAGGTTAAATCCTGCCTGCTGCTGGCGGGGCTCTATGCCGAAGGCAAGACCACTGTTACCGAGCCAGCACCGACCCGCGACCACACCGAACGCATGCTGCGTGGTTTTGGCTACCCGGTGGCGGTGGATGGCGCCACCGCTTCGGTCGAGTCCGGGCATAAGCTGACCGCAACCCATATCGAAGTACCGGGGGATATTTCCTCTTCCGCGTTCTTCCTGGTGGCAGCGTCCATTGCCGAAGGTTCCGAGCTGGTGCTTGAGCACGTCGGCATAAACCCGACTCGCACTGGCGTCATCGACATCCTGCGTTTGATGGGGGCTGATATCACCCTGGAAAACCAGCGTGAGGTCGGTGGCGAGCCGGTGGCGGATCTGCGCGTGCGCGCGGCGCAGCTCAAGGGTATTGAGATTCCTGAAGAGCTGGTTCCGCTGGCGATCGACGAGTTCCCGGTGCTGTTCATCGCTGCGGCGTGTGCGCAAGGGCGTACTGTGCTGCGTGGCGCTGAGGAGCTGCGGGTGAAAGAGTCCGATCGCATTCAGGTCATGGCGGATGGCCTACTGACATTGGGCGTCAAGTGCGAGCCGACGCCGGACGGCATCATCATCGATGGCGGCCTGATCGGCGGCGGAGAAGTACACGGTCACGGCGATCACCGCATCGCCATGGCCTTCAGCGTCGCCTCCTTGCGCGCCACTGCACCGATCCGCATCCATGACTGCGCCAACGTCGCGACCTCCTTCCCCAACTTTCTCGCGCTATGCGCGCAGGTCGGCATCCGCGTCGCGCAAGAGGCTCAGTCGTGAATATCAAAGCGCCGGTTATTGCCATTGATGGGCCAAGCGGCTCGGGTAAAGGCACTATTGCCGGAATCCTGGCTAAGCGTTTGGGCTGGAACTTGCTGGACTCCGGTGCCCTTTACCGTTTGCTGGCCTTTGCTGCGAGCAATCATGGCGTCGACCTGACTAATGAAGAGTTGCTCAAACAGCTCGCCGCTCATCTGGACGTGCAGTTCATTGCCGCCACTGATGGCCAGTTGCAGCGCACGATCCTGGAAGGCGACGAAGTCAGCAACGCCATCCGCACCGAAACCGTTGGTGCCGGTGCCTCCCAGGTGGCGGCGTTGCCAGCGGTGCGCGAAGCCCTGCTGCAACGCCAGCGCGCGTTTCAGGAGGCCCCAGGCCTGGTGGCCGATGGCCGCGATATGGGTACGGTGGTGTTCCCCGATGCCCCGTTGAAGATTTTTCTGACCGCCAGCGCCGAGGAGCGGGCGCGTCGCCGTTACTTGCAGTTGAAGGCCAAGGGCGATGATGTTAGTCTGTCGAGTCTGCTAGATGAGATCCGTGCGCGCGATGAGCGCGATACCCAGCGAGCAGTAGCCCCGCTCAAACCGGCGGCTGACGCTATACAGCTGGATTCCACGGAGTTGTCCATCGAGCAGGTGCTGGAACGCATCATGAGCGAGATCGCCATTCGCGATATCGCCGGGTGACCAAGAAATACCGCAGGGGACTCCAGGCATAGTCCTGCGGCTTTTCTTTTATATGAACGTAACCCACATCGTCTGGGATGTGGCAGATGGGCGTATTCTTCGCCCTTATCAACAGGAATTAAAATGAGCGAAAGCTTTGCGGAACTCTTTGAAGAAAGCCTAAAAACCCTGAACCTTCAGGCAGGCTCCATCATCACCGGTGTTATCGTTGATATCGATTACCAAGCTCGCTGGGTAACCGTTCACGCTGGTCTGAAGTCTGAAGCACTCATCCCGCTTGAGCAGTTTTACAATGACGCTGGCGACCTGACTATCAATGTCGGTGACGAAGTTCACGTTGCTCTGGACTCGGTTGAAGACGGCTTCGGTGAAACCAAGCTCTCCCGTGAAAAAGCCAAGCGCGCTGAATGCTGGATTGTTCTGGAAGCAGCCTTCGCAGCCGAAGAAGTGGTCAAGGGCGTTATCAACGGTAAGGTTAAAGGCGGCTTCACTGTCGACGTTAACGGCATCCGTGCGTTCCTGCCAGGTTCTTTGGTCGACGTTCGTCCAGTGCGCGACACCACGCACCTGGAAGGCAAAGAGCTGGAATTCAAGGTCATCAAGCTGGATCAGAAGCGCAACAACGTTGTCGTTTCCCGTCGTAGCGTCCTGGAAGCAGAGAACTCCGCCGAGCGTGAAGCTCTGCTGGAATCCCTGCAAGAAGGCCAGCAAGTCAAAGGTATCGTCAAAAACCTCACCGATTACGGCGCATTCGTCGATCTGGGTGGCGTCGATGGCCTGCTGCACATTACCGACATGGCTTGGAAGCGTATCAAGCATCCTTCCGAAATCGTCAACGTTGGCGACGAGATCGATGTCAAGGTTCTGAAATACGATCGCGAACGCAACCGTGTTTCTCTGGGCCTCAAGCAACTGGGCGAAGATCCATGGGTTGCTATCAAAGCCCGTTACCCAGAAAGCACTCGCGTTACCGCACGTGTAACCAACCTGACCGACTACGGCTGCTTCGCTGAGCTGGAAGAAGGCGTTGAAGGCCTGGTTCACGTTTCGGAAATGGACTGGACCAACAAGAACATCCACCCTTCGAAAGTCGTACAAGTTGGCGACGAAGTGGAAGTTATGGTTCTGGACATCGACGAAGAGCGTCGTCGTATCTCCCTGGGCATCAAGCAGTGCAAATCTAACCCATGGGAAGATTTCTCTGGCCAGTTCAACAAGGGCGATAAAATCTCCGGCACCATCAAGTCGATCACCGATTTCGGTATCTTCATTGGTCTGGACGGCGGCATCGATGGCCTGGTTCATCTGTCCGACATTTCCTGGAACGAAGTGGGCGAAGAAGCCGTGCGTCGTTTCAAGAAGGGCGACGAACTGGACACCGTTATCCTGTCGGTTGACCCGGAGCGTGAGCGCATCTCGCTGGGTATCAAGCAACTGGAAAGCGATCCGTTCTCCGAGTACGTTCAAGAGAACGACAAAGGCGCAATCGTTAAAGGCATTGTGAAAGAAGTTGACGCTAAAGGCGCCATCATCACTTTGGCCGACGATATCGAAGCGACTCTGAAAGCTTCCGAAATCAGCCGTGACCGTGTTGAAGACGCGCGTAACGTGCTGAAAGAAGGCGAAGAAGTAGAAGCCAAGATCATCAGCGTTGACCGTAAGAGCCGCGTAATCCAGCTCTCCATCAAGTCGAAAGACGATGCTGAAGAGAAAGAAGCAATCCAGAGCCTGCGCGACAAGCCAGCTACCTCTGACATTGCTGCTGGTCCTACCACTCTGGGTGACCTGTTGCGTGCACAGATGGAAAAACAGAACTAAGTTCTGTCGGACCATAGAAAAAGGGCGGCTTCGGTCGCCCTTTTTTGTGCCTGCGATTTGATGGTTCTTTTCCCTCGGATGCTCACGACTTCATGTGGCTGATCGCAAGAAACCAACTGCTGCTCCCAGTATCTATTTCCTTGTGTGCGCCTATATTTCAATCGGGTCTAAGCTTTGAGCGAAGCGCATGCTGTTTTGTTGGGTTTCTGGCCGAGGGCGCGAAATGAAGGGCTTTTGTATCGTTATTACGAGTTTGATTCTGCTGGGCTGTACAACTGGGGCTAAAACCCATGTGGTGCGCGGAGTCAGTGGTGTGGAAATTAACTGCTCCGGGCTAGGATCGAGCTGGGAGAGGTGCTACAAGCGCGCCGCAAGAGAGTGTGGTACCGCTGGCTACAAAGTGATTACTAAATCGAGCGACGTGAATGAGGAGCCTGGTGATTACCTCTTTGGCTGGAACCCGGCTGGGTATTTATCGCGCAGCATGCTGGTTATCTGTCGGTGAGGTTTTTCACGCTTATGAAGGGTGAAAGATGGCGCGAAGCGGTTTGTCAGCCTTGTCTGCTAGGGCGTAAAGATAAGTCAATATGTAGGCTGTTCAAAATCTCTCCCGCATGCTAAAACCTTTGGAGCGCTGATCTAGCTGCTTGAAAAAGAAGGGAAAAATATGACGAAGTCGGAGTTGATCGAACGAATTGTCACCCATCAAGGGCTGCTCTCATCTAAGGATGTAGAGTTGGCCATCAAGACCATGCTTGAGCAAATGTCCCAGTGCCTGGCCACCGGTGATCGAATCGAGATCCGGGGTTTTGGTAGCTTCTCCCTGCATTACCGCGCGCCACGGGTTGGCCGTAACCCAAAAACTGGTCAATCGGTCAGTCTCGACGGAAAGTTCGTGCCCCATTTCAAACCGGGTAAAGAGTTGCGCGATCGAGTGAATGAAGAAGAGGAAGAAGGGCTTTGATTAGAAGCCAAGGAGCAACTCATGCGTAATCTGAGCCGTAGTATGCTGGCTGTCACAGGGCTATTGTTGGTTCTGGTAATTCTCACCTTTATGCTTGAAAATCAACAGCCTGTTTCCCTGCTGTTTCTGGGGTGGGCAGCCCCGCAACTACCTGTATCGGTGGTGGTGGTGATTGCGTTGCTTATTGGTATGTTGGCTGGCCCTCTCTTAAGGCTATTCCTTGGGCGCCAGTCCAGGCTACATAAACGTATGGTTTGATTTTTTTCATCCTGAGTTTTGGCCGACTAATCGTGAAAGCGCCACCTGCAGGGCTGTTAGGTAGAATTGTAGGTGCGTATTTATTGTCTGTACCAGCAGTCTTCGGTATGACTAATTTTTATATTTTCTGGTTGTAGGAAAGTTGTACCGGAATGCTGACGGAAGCTTCGCTCATGATTACTTCAGGTCGCAAAGGCATTATTCTCGCGGGCGGCTCAGGCACGCGTCTACACCCATTGACCTTGGGCGTCTCCAAGCAGATGTTGCCTATCTATGACAAACCGATGATTTTTTATCCACTATCGGTATTGATGCTTGCAGGCATGAGAGAAATTCTCATTATCTCCACGCCTGAGGATTTGCCTAGCTTTCGCAAGCTCCTCGGTGATGGCAGTTTGTACGGTATCCACCTTACTTATGCCGAGCAGGCGCGCCCGGAGGGGTTGGCCCAAGCATTTATTATTGGCGAAGAGTTTATTGGCAAAGATCCATGTTGCTTAATTCTTGGAGACAATATTTTCTACGGACAGCACTTTTCTGATAATTTGCGCGTCGCTAATGCTCGAACCCACGGTGCAACGGTCTTTGGGTATCACGTGTCTGATCCAGAGCGGTTCGGCGTCGTAGAGTTCGATGGCGATGGACAGGCGCTGAGTATTGAGGAAAAGCCGCTCAAGCCAAAGTCAAACTATGCCGTTACAGGCTTGTATTTTTACGATAACCAGGTTGTTGATATCGCCAAAAGCATTAAACCTTCTGCCCGCGGCGAGCTTGAAATCACGGATGTCAGCCTGGCTTATCTCCAGCAGGGTTCTTTGAATGTTGAAATGCTGGGTCGAGGTTTTGCCTGGCTTGATAGCGGTACCCATGAGTCCCTTCTTGAAGCCAGCCATTTTGTTCACACCATAGAGCATCGACAAGGACTCAAGGTCGCGTGCCTTGAGGAAATTGCCTACGCCAACGGATGGATTACTACCGAGCAGTTGGCTATCCAGGCGCAGCGATTGAAGAAAACCGGTTACGGTCGGTATCTGCAAAGAATCGTGGATTTATCCTGTCATTGATATGATCTAGAACTCAGCGTGTGACAACGTTCAATGAACGTAGGCGAATGTTTAATGCCCTTGGACCAACCCTATAAAGTAGCCGTGCTACTAGCCGCTTATAACGGGATGCAGTGGATTGATGAACAGGTGAAATCAATCCTTGAACAGTCGGCAGTTGATGTGACTCTCTATATAAGCGTCGACCCTTCCACCGATGGAACTGAAATATGGTGTTCAACGCTCAGCGATGCGCACCCCAATGTGGTGGTATTGGCAGAGGCGGGTCGCTTTGGTGGAGCCGCTCCAAATTTTTTTCGTCTTATTCGTGATGTGGAGTTTGCTGATTACGATTTTGTGGCGCTCGCCGATCAGGATGATATCTGGCACCCGGATAAACTTTGGCGGGCTGTCCAGACCCTGAGCAGCACTGACTATGATGCGTACTCAAGCAATGTGACTGCGTTTTGGCAGGATGGTAGGACCCACTTGCTCGACAAGGCCCAGCCGCAAGTTGCGTGGGACTTCTTGTTTGAAGCCGCCGGCCCTGGCTGCACCTATGTGCTGAGCCGGCGCTTAGCTGACCCCTTGAAGGACTCGATAGTCTCCCGCTGGAAGGCGTTCCAGGGTGTTAGCCTGCATGACTGGTACTTTTACGCATTCGCTCGCAGTCAGAACTTTAAATGGTTTATTGACCCTGTGCCCTCTATGCAATATAGGCAGCATGAAAACAATCAGGTGGGCGCCAATACCAGCCTTTTTTCACTCATGGTCCGCTACAAGACTATTCATGAAGGATGGTGGTTTAAACAGGTGCGGATGATTACTTGCTTGGTTGGTAGAGGGGACGATCATTTTGTCAGCACTTGGTTGCCACTAGAACGAATTCACTTGCTTCGGTTGTCCCTTCATTCCTGGCAGTGCAGACGACGTTTTCGAGATAAGCTGTTTTTCTTTTTTATCTGCCTCACCAGTGCCTTGATTGGAAGTAAGACTAAATGAATGGAGCGCAGGTTTTAATTACTGGAGCATCGGGCTGGGTTGGCGAAGCGCTGGTTTTTCGTTTGTTGAGGGATCGCCTGTTCGTTCCTGTGGCCGCAGTTCGGCGTAGTTCCAGGTTAAGTGGTCTTTGCCCCAGCATTCGCTTTGACCTTGATAGTGAAAGTGAACTCCCTTCTCTCGAAAACATTAAAGTCGTCGTCCACGCAGCAGCTCGTGTGCACGTTATGCATGACACCTGCGCTGATCCTCTTTCAGCGTTCCGTAAAACCAATGTCGAAGGCACTGTCCGGCTCGCGAAAAAGGCCGCCGAGGCTGGGGTGACGCGGTTTGTTTTTATCAGTTCTATCAAGGTCAATGGTGAAGAGACCGTGCAAGGGAGCCCTTTTTGTGCTGAGGACAGTCCTCAGCCTACTGATCCCTACGGCGTATCGAAGTGGGAAGCTGAAAGTGCCTTGACGGTGCTTGGGCGTGAAACCGGTATGGAGATAGTCATCATCCGGCCGCCGCTGGTCTTCGGGCCTGGGGTCAAGGCCAATTTCCTGAGCATGATGAACTGGTTGCATAAAGGTATTCCCTTGCCTCTGGGGGCGATTCACAACCGGCGTAGTTTTGTTGCGCTCGAGAACCTCGTGGATCTCATCGTGACGTGTATTGAGCATCCCGCGGCTCGCGGTAATACCTTTCTGGTCAGTGATGGTGAAGACCTCTCCACGACTCAATTGCTTCAGCGCATGGCCGAGGCGCTCGGCAAGCGTGCGTACCTCATCCCCATCCCCTGTGTACTGTTGAATTCGGCCGCCGCAATGCTGGGAAAAAGGGCCATGGTTCAACGTCTGTGCGGATCATTGCAGGTTGATATGGCCAAAACCTGTGCGATCTTGGGATGGCTGCCGCCGGTCAGTGTGGGGCGCGCCTTGGAAAAAACTGCCCGTCATTATTTGGATAACAAGGCTCGATGATTTTCTGGTGGTTACTACCCGTGGTATTTGCCGTTTCCTGGTTACTGACGCTGGCTCTACGTCATTACGCGCTCACCCAAAGCTTGTTGGATGTGCCTAATGAGCGTAGTTCCCACACGATTCCCACGCCTCGTGGTGGTGGAATGGCGATTGTTGTGGCCTTTTCAACTGCGATGCTTGTGCTGGCCAGCCTTGATGGGCTTGGGGGTGCTGAACTCAAGGGTTTTTTGGGGGCGGGGCTGTTGGTGGCCGGCATCGGGTTTGCCGATGACCATGGGCACATTGCCGCAAAGTGGCGGCTCTTGGGGCATTTTGTCGCGGCGGCCTGGGTGCTTTTCTGGATCGGCGGACTCGCTCCTCTGTCTGTTTTTGGCTTGCTGGTCGATCTGGGTTGGCTGGGCAACGGGCTAGCGCTGGTTTATTTGGTGTGGATGCTCAACCTATACAACTTCATGGATGGCATCGATGGTTTGGCCAGTGTCGAGGCCCTTTGCGTGTGCCTGGGCGCTTGTCTGCTTTACTGGGTGGGTGGCCAGGTTTCACTGATCTGGCTTGCGTTGATGCTGGCGTGTGCGGTGCTTGGATTTCTGTGCTGGAACTTCCCCCCAGCCCGTATCTTCATGGGAGATGCGGGCAGTGGATTTCTGGGGTTGATTCTTGGGGCTCTGGCGCTTCAAGCCGCATGGGTCGGGCCCGAGTTGTTCTGGGGGTGGGTGATCTTGTTAGGCGTATTTGTTGTCGATGCCACCTGGACATTGCTGCGGCGTTTGCTGCGCGGTGACAAGGTTTTCCAGGCACATCGCAGCCATGCCTACCAATTTGCCGCTCGCAGGTTTCAGAGTCACAGGGCGGTAACGTTAGCTGTAGTTGCAATTAATGTGTTGTGGCTACTGCCCATTGCGCTGTTTGTGGTGATGGGAATGCTGGAGCCCGTTGCAGGGTTGTCGCTCGCATACGCGCCTCTGGTGTTTTCGGCTTGGTTTTTTAAAGCCGGGACTTTGGAGTAAAAGTTTTGGGTCCAGGTCAAAGAATCTATTCACAAAGCCTGTTCTAGTTGCGATGTAAGATCCAAGTTATTGGATATTCACGGCTAGGGTTTTGTGAGAGTGTCGTTGCCGGCGCTTGGCGTCTGCAACCAAGTTTGGGATGAAGCGGTCTGATGCAGGCGAACAGCGACGATTCAGATTGATTGATTGGGGGCGAGACCGTCAGGTCGAGTATTTATGGACAAATTGAAAGCATCTTTACTGGGCCTGCCGCGCCGGCAAAAAAGGCTGCTGCAGCTGGCCACCGATGTTGTGCTGGTCTGGGTCGCGCTCTGGCTGGCGTTCATCGTGCGCCTGGGTGTCGATGACATGTACAACCCCGTCCGGGCTCATTTCTGGCTTTTCGCCTCTGCGCCGGTGGTGGCTATTCCCCTATTTATCCGTTTTGGCATGTACCGCGCGGTCATGCGTTATTTCGGCAATGATGCGCTGATTGCCATCGTCAAGGCTGTCAGCCTGTCGTCGTTGATCCTCGCGGTGGTGGTCTATTGGTACAGCAACCATCAGGCCGTCGTGCCGCGCTCGATCATTTTCAACTACTGGTGGTTGAGCCTGGTCATCATCGGCGGGCTGCGGCTGTGCATGCGCCAATACTTTATGGGTGACTGGTTCACGGCCGCTCAGCACGTGCCTTTTACCAACCGTGATGATGGCTTGACCAAGGTAGCGATCTACGGAGCCGGGGTGGCTGGCAATCAGTTGGTCGCGGCGCTGCGGATGGGGCGGGTGATGCGCCCCGTAGCGTTCATCGACGATGACGCGGGTATAGCCGATCGCTCCATTTCCGGTTTGCAAGTGTATAAGCCCAAGCACATCCAGCAGATGATCGACGTAACCGGGGCGCAGGAAATCCTCCTGGCCCTGCCGTCCTCCACTCGCGCGCGGCGTAGGGAGATTCTGAACCTCCTGGAAGGCTTTCCGCTGCATGTGCGAAGCGTGCCCAATTTCACGGACCTGGCCAGTGGCCTGGTCAAGGTTGACGACATCCAGGAAGTCGATATCGCCGACCTGTTGGGACGTGATGCGGTCCCGGCCCAGTGCGAGTTACTGGCCCGCTGCATCAAGGGCAAGACCGTGATGGTCACCGGGGCGGGCGGTTCGATTGGCTCAGAGTTGTGCCGGCAGATCTTTTCCATCGGCCCAACCACCCTGATTCTGTTCGATCACAGCGAGTTCAACCTCTACAGCATTCTGTCTGAACTCGAACAGCGTATCGCCCGCGAGTCCGTGCCGGTGCGCTTGCTGCCGATCCTCGGTTCCATCCGCCATCCCGATAAATTGCTGGATGTGATGAAGACCTGGAATGTAGAGACCGTCTATCACGCGGCAGCCTACAAGCATGTGCCGATGGTCGAGCACAACATCGCCGAAGGCGTGTTGAACAATGTAATAGGCACCCTCAACACCGCGCAGGCGGCGTTGCAGGCCGGGGTTGCCAACTTTGTGCTGATTTCCACGGATAAAGCGGTACGCCCGACCAATGTGATGGGCAGCACCAAACGCCTGGCGGAGCTCACCTTGCAGGCGCTGAGCCGAGAGCTGGCACCGGTATTGTTCGGTGACCGGGCCAATGTCTCACGGGTCAACAAAACCCGCTTCACCATGGTCCGCTTTGGCAATGTACTGGGCTCTTCCGGTTCGGTGATCCCGCTCTTCCACAAGCAGATCAAGTCGGGTGGGCCGTTGACGGTCACCCATCCGAAGATTACCCGCTACTTCATGACGATCCCTGAGGCGGCGCAACTGGTGATTCAGGCCGGTTCCATGGGGCAGGGCGGCGATGTTTTCGTGCTCGACATGGGCGAGCCGGTGAAGATCGTCGAGTTGGCCGAGAAGATGATTCACCTTTCTGGCCTGAGTGTGCGGTCAGAAAAAAATCTCCATGGGGAGATTTCCATCGAATTTACTGGCCTGCGTCCCGGGGAGAAACTTTACGAGGAGTTACTGATTGGCGATAACGTCGCGGCGACCCAGCACCCGATGATTATGAGCGCCAATGAAGAACACCTGCCCTGGGACACGCTCAAGGGCAAGCTCAACGAACTGTTGGCGGCAGTGGAAAAGGACGATTATTCGCGTGTTCGCCAATTGCTGCGCGATACCGTCAGTGGCTATACGCCCGATGGTGAGATCGTTGATTGGGTGTACCAGCAACGCCGCCTCGACCCGTGACTTCACATACGCTGTAACGCTGCCATTTTTGACATGCTCCGGGCCTCGTCTAGGTTTGGAAAGCAGCTTGGGAAAAGCTGCTTTCCCCTATCAAAGTCATGGAGTTTTACTTATGCGTATAGCTCATCTCTCTTCCCTGGCCTTTGCCTTGCTGGCCAGCGCATCCCTCGCCGTGAATGCTGCACCTGTCAAAACAGAGACATCCGCACCCGTTGCCGTACAAGTCGCTCCCAGCGAACAGTCCTCCAGAATCGACCTTAACGCCGCCGATGTGCCGACTCTGCAACGCGAGCTTGCCGGGGTCGGGGAGGCTAAGGCCCGGGCCATCGTGGCTTACCGTGAAAGCAATGGCGCCTTTGCTTCGGTAGATGAGCTACTGGAAGTCAAGGGAATTGGCAAAGCTATCCTGGAAAAGAACCGGGACAAGTTAGTCGTCAACTAAGTGAGTGGGTTGTATGGGTGAGGCCGATCATTGATCGGCCTTTTTTGTGGGCCGCGGTTAGGTCGCGAAGTGTTCTGTTTCAGGTGTTCACGCACGGTGTCGAGAATTTGTTGACCCAGTTGCGGGTTCTGGACGCTGCGTGACAACAGTAGCGCCCCCACCAGGGCCGACATGATGATGATGCTTTGTTCGCGGGCGTCAGGGCTGCCCAGGCTGTGTTCGACCTGCCGCAACCTGGCGTTGAGCACTGCGTCTGTGGTAGCGCTGGGCTGGCCGCGTTGGCCGAGTTCGGAGCACATCGTTGGCAGTGGGCAGCCTTGATGGGGGGAGGTGGCATGCCATTGGGAGAGGTAACTGTCGACAAAGGCCTCCAGCGGCTCGTCCTGGGCAAACAAGGTGGCGCAGTGGGCGTCCAGTTGGTCGCTGGCGACTTGCAGGGCTTTTTCCACCAGTTCGTCTTTGGATTTGAAATGGGAGTAAAAGCCGCCATGGGTCAGCCCCAGTGCTTTCATTAAAGGTTGCAGGCCTGTTGCGCCGATACCGTCGCGACGAAAGCGTGCCGAAGCTTCTTCAATAATGCGTTGATGGGTTTGGGCTTTATGGTCTTGCGAATAACGCATTTAAGAAGTCTCCACAGCGGTGGGCCATCTTAACCAAGGTTAATTGGATGGTGACTGTACTTCTACTCCAATAAAGCACGCAGATCTACAACACGGATTGAGGTTTAACTGTCAGGCTTTTCCGTACTATTAGTTGTACAGGTTTTGTATAAGAACTAATGGATGGCGGCGCAAAGTTAAAAACCCTTCACTTTGCAATGAAGGGTTTTATTGATTAGGGCGTTGAATTAGCGGTCTTGAGCGTCTTTGGCGTCCATCTCGGCATTGCGCTCAGCCACGCGTTTGCGTTGCTCGTCGGTCAGTTCGACCTTGTTCGCGGTGTCGCGCAACATCATCAGGCCACCCACGATCGAGCCGATGGCAACGATCAGAATCATCCAGGCATACCAGGGCATAGGGTTCTCCTTGAGGGCAGCCTGTGGGGCGAGGGTCGCCGCGCAGCCTGCCTAACACTTTGAGCGATGGAAATTGGCAGTGGTTCCATTCTATGCCCGATACCGGCCCTTGGCCGCGACTGTTTCTCTGGCGCCCGACCAGGATGCTGAACCACACGGCGGTGAGTATCGCCAAGTGCGACAACTTAGCCATGTGCGCGTCGCATTAAAGATGAGCCCCCTCGCTGACACGTCTTAAGCGGCTTCTTTACGCGTTCTTTATGTGCAGCCACAGCCCTCGATCTCGTTCCTTTACAGGCGCGGCGCGGACAATTGCGCAACAGGCGACCACCGCCATACCCCGGAGAAACTCCATGAATGTTCTGGACGCAGGGTCACTGCTGCTGGCAGTGGGGCTGTTCATTTATCTACTGGTTGCGCTGTTGCGCGCAGATCGGCACTAGGAGCGGCTATGCACAGTTATGACTATTGGCTGATCCTGGCCTTCTTTGCCCTGGTGCTGGTGCCGGCCCCCTTTCTGGGGCGCTTCTACTACAAGGTGATGGAAGGGCAACGCACCTGGCTGTCGCCGGTGCTCGGGCCGCTGGAGCGCGGCTGCTATCGCGTGGCCGGGGTCGACCCCCAGGCCGAACAGAGTTGGCAGAAGTACACCCTGGCCTTGCTCGCCTTCAACCTGGCCGGGTTCCTTTTGCTGTTCGCAATTCTGTTGTGGCAGAACTATTTGCCGCTCAACCCGCAGCAGTTGCCGGGGCAGGAGTGGACACAGGCGTTCAACACCGCCGTCAGCTTCATGACCAACACCAACTGGCAGTCTTATAGCGGCGAGGCAACCCTGAGTTACTTCAGCCAGATGGCGGGCCTGACAGTGCAGAACTTCGTCAGCGCCGCCACCGGCCTGGCTGTGCTGGTGGCGCTGTGCCGTGGGATTGGCCGCAAGTCGGCGCAAACCCTGGGCAACTTCTGGGTTGATATGACCCGCGCCACCCTCTATGGCCTGTTGCCGCTGTGCCTGCTGCTGGCGCTGTTTCTGGTGTGGCAGGGTGTGCCGCAGACCTTTGCCCAGTACGTCCACGCGCTGACGGTGCAAGGGGCGGACCAAGTGATCCCCCTCGGCCCGGCCGCTAGCCAGATTGCCATCAAACAGTTGGGCACCAACGGCGGTGGTTTCTTCGGTGTCAATTCGGCCCACCCGTTCGAGAACCCGACCGCGTGGAGCAACCTGTTCGAGGTGGCGTCGATCATCTTGATCCCCGTGGCGTTGGTGTTCACCTTCGGCCACTACGTCAAGGACCTGCGCCAGAGCCGCGCGATCATCGCCTGCATGCTGGCCCTGTTCCTGATTGGCGGCGCGACGTCGCTGTGGGCCGAGTACCAGCCCAACCCGACCCTGGCCAACGCGGCGGTGGAGCAGACCGCGCCGCTCGAAGGCAAGGAAAGCCGCTTCGGCACCACCGCCACCGTGCTCTGGTCGGTGACCACCACCGCCGCGTCCAACGGTTCGGTCAACGCCATGCACGACAGCCTCAACCCGCTCAGTGGCATGGTCGCGCTGGTGAACATGATGGTCGGCGAAGTGATCTTCGGCGGCGTCGGTGCGGGGCTCTACGGCATGTTGCTCAACGTGCTGATCGCGGTGTTCCTCGCCGGCCTGATGATTGGCCGCACCCCGGAATACCTGGGCAAAAAGCTGCAAGCGCGGGAAGTGAAGTTGCTGGTGGCGACCCTGCTGGTGATGCCCGTCGGCGTGCTGGTGCTCGGCGCCCTCGCCACCAGCCTGCCGGGGCCGGCCGCGGCGGTGAGCAACCCAGGGCCTCACGGCTTCAGCCAGTTGCTCTACGCCTACACCTCGGCCAGCGCCAACAACGGCTCGGCGTTCGCAGGGCTTGGGGTCAACACCCCGTTCCACAACCTGATGCTGGGCCTGGGCATGTTGATCGGCCGCTTCGGCTACATCCTGCCGGTGCTGGCCCTGGCGGGCAGCCTGGCGATGAAGAAGCCGGCGCCCATCGGCCAAGACAGCTTCCCCACCCACGGCCCGCTCTTTGTCGCCCTGTTGACCGTGACCATTTTGCTGGTCGGCGGCCTGACCTTCCTGCCGAGCCTGGCACTGGGGCCGGTGGCTGAACAGCTGGGTCTGGCCGCGTTTGCCCATTGAGAGCGAGGGAATTGAACATGAACATGCCTGCACCCAAAGCCGTCGCCCACGTGGCGCCGCAAGCAAAAACCGCCTTCGCCGCCCTGTGGCGCCCGGCGTTGCGCCAAGCCTTCGTCAAGCTCGACCCGCGTCAGCTCAAACGCTCGCCGGTGATGCTGGTGGTGGAACTGACAGCCGTCTTCACCACCGTGCTGTGCTTTATCCCCGACCCGGCGGTGCCCACTGGCGTCGCCGCGCAAATCGCCCTGTGGCTGTGGTTCACCGTGCTCTTTGCCAATTTTGCCGAGGCCCTGGCCGAGGGGCGCGGCAAAGCCCGCGCCGATAGCCTCAAGGCCGGCAGCGAAGGCATGAGCGCACGGCGCAAGAAGGCCGACGGCAGTTTTGAAGTGCTGCCTGCCACCCGTTTGCGCAAGGGCGATGTGGTGCGCGTCGAGGCCGGGGAGATGATCCCCGGTGATGGCGAAGTGATCGAAGGCATCGCCGCCGTCAACGAAGCGGCCATTACCGGCGAGTCGGCACCGGTGATCCGTGAATCCGGCGGCGACCGCTCGGCCGTCACCGGCAACACGCGATTGGTGTCCGATTGGCTGCTGGTGCGCATCACCGCCAACCCCGGCGAGTCCACCCTGGACCGCATGATCGCCCTGGTCGAAGGCGCCAAGCGGCAGAAAACCCCCAACGAAGTGGCGCTGGACATCCTGCTGATCGGCCTGACCCTGATCTTCCTGGTGGTCGTGGTCACGCTGCAACCGTTCGCCCGCTTCGCCGAGGGCAATGTGCCCCTGGTGTTCCTGGTGGCGCTGCTGGTGACCCTGATCCCCACCACCATCGGCGGCCTGCTTTCGGCCATCGGCATCGCCGGCATGGATCGCCTGGTGCGCCTGAACGTGATCGCCAAGTCCGGCCGGGCGGTGGAAGCGGCGGGCGACGTGCACGTGCTGATGCTCGACAAGACCGGCACCATCACCTTTGGCAACCGCCGCTGCACCGCGATCTACGCCGCCCCCGGCGTCAGCGCCAAGGCCTTGGCCGAAGGCGCGTTGATGGCCTCCCTGGCCGACGAGACGGCCGAGGGCAAGTCCGTGGTTGATTTTCTGCGCGGCTTGCACCCGCAAGTGGAGCCGCCGTTGCACACCTTGACCGCCGTGCCGTTCAGCGCCGAAACGCGCCTGTCGGGCGTGGACTACCAGGGCCACGTGTACCGCAAGGGCGCGGTGGATTCGGTGTTGGCCTTCATCGGCCAACAGCGCAGCGACGTGCTGCCGGCGCTGTCGCGGGAAATCGACAAGATCGCCCAAAGCGGCGGCACGCCGTTGCTGGTGTGCCTCGACGGCCAGTTGTTGGGCGCCATTCACCTCAAGGACGTGGTCAAACCCGGCATCCGCGAGCGTTTTGCGCAGTTGCGCAAGTTGGGTATTCGCACCGTGATGGTCACCGGCGACAACCCGCTGACCGCCGCCGCCATTGCTGCCGAGGCGGGCGTGGACGACGTGCTGGCCGAGGCCACGCCGGAGAAAAAACTGGCGCGCATTCGCCATGAGCAAAACGATGGCCGTTTGGTCGCCATGTGCGGCGACGGCGCCAACGATGCCCCGGCCCTGGCCCAGGCTGACGTGGGCATGGCCATGAACGACGGCACCCAGGCAGCCCGCGAGGCGGCCAACATGGTCGACCTGGACAGCGACCCAACCAAGCTGCTGGACGTGGTGCAAATCGGCAAGGAGCTGCTGGTGACCCGTGGCGCCCTGACCACGTTCTCCATCGCCAACGACGTGGCCAAGTACTTCGCCATCCTGCCGGCGCTGTTCGCGGCGATTTATCCACAGCTGGGCGTGCTCAATGTGATGCAACTGAGCAGCCCGCAGAGCGCGATCCTCTCGGCGATTGTGTTCAACGCCCTGATTATCGTGGTGCTAATCCCCCTGGCGCTGCGCGGGGTGCGGGTACAAGCGGCCAGTGCGGTGCACCTGTTGCGGCGCAACCTGCTGATTTATGGCGTGGGTGGTTTGGTGGCGCCGTTCGTGGGGATCAAGTTGATCGACCTGCTGCTGACGGCACTGCACCTGGTGTGAGTGCTGGTCACAGTGCTGAATCTGTTCTCTGGAAACGAGGAAATTGATATGTCGACTGTAGTGCGTCCGGCCTTGAGCCTGATTATTTTGATGACCCTGATTACCGGCGTGGCCTATCCCCTGGTGGTCACAGGCGTGGCCCAAGTGGCGTTCCCCGAACAGGCCAATGGCAGCCTGGTGCGTGATGAGGCGGGTAAGGTGCGCGGATCTGCGCTGATCGCCCAGGATTTCACCGGCAATGCGTGGTTCCACCCGCGGCCCTCGGCGGGGGCCTTCGCCACGGTGGCGAGCGGGGCCAGCAACCTGGCACCGAGCAACCCGGCCCTGGCCACCCGCGTCATCGACGACGCCAACAAACAGCAAGTGCCCGGCCAAGGCCCGGTGCCGCTGGCGCTGTTGACCACCTCCGGCAGCGGCCTCGATCCACACTTGCCACCCGAGGCAATTGGCTATCAACTGGCGCGAGTCGCCGCCGCCCGCAACCTGCCCGTGGCGACCCTGGCGCAGTTGCTGGACGAGCACATCGAACAACCCCTGGTGGGGCCGCCGGTGGTCAACGTGCTGGCGCTGAACCGGGCTCTGGAAAAGTTGTAGAGCCGTAGGGCAGCATCGCGGGCCGGCCGCTCCCTCTTTAGGATGAGAGCGCCGGCCCGCGACGACGGTTGCGAAAACCCCATATAACCACCCGCAAACAAGGGACCCTTTTGATGAGCAACGCCACCCGCGCCGACGCCCTGTTAGCCGACCTGCCACGGGACGGTCGCGGCCGCCTCAAGGTCTTTCTGGGCGCTGCTCCCGGCGTGGGCAAAACCTACGCCATGCTTCAGGCCGCCCACACCCAGTTGCGTCAAGGGGTGAAGGTGCTGGCGGGCGTGGTGGAAACCCATGGCCGCGCCGAAACCGAAGCCCTGCTCGCCGGCCTGCCCCAGCAACCCTTGGTGCGCTCGGAATACCGCGGCGTGGTGCTGGAGGAAATGGACCTCGACGGCTTGCTCCAGGCCAAGCCGCAACTGGTGTTGGTGGACGAACTGGCCCACAGCAACGCCCCCGGCAGCCGCCATGCCAAGCGCTGGCAGGATATCCAGGAACTGCTGGCCGCCGGCATCGACGTGTACACCACGGTCAACGTCCAGCACCTGGAAAGCCTCAACGACCAGGTGCGCGGCATCACCGGCGTGCAGGTGCGCGAGACGCTCCCCGATTGGGTGCTGCAAGAAGCCTTCGAGCTGCTGCTGATCGACTTGCCACCCCGCGAACTGCTGGAGCGCCTGCGCGACGGCAAGGTCTACGTGCCGGAGCAGGCGCGGGCCGCCATCGACGCGTTTTTTACCCAGACCAACCTCACCGCCCTGCGGGAGCTGGCGATGCAGACCGCTGCCGCCCAGGTGGACGACGACCTGGCCCTGGGCTATCGCCAATTGGGCCAAGCCGCACCCGCGGTGCGCGGGCGCTTGCTGGTGGGCGTGGACGGCGACAGCCAGGCCGAACGCCTGGTGCGCCATGCTAGCCGCGTGGCGCGGCGCCGGCATTTGCCCTGGAGCCTGGTGCATGTGGACAACGGTCGGGTGGCCGATGAGCAATCACGCCTGCGCCTGCAAAGCGCCCAGCAACTGGCCGAACGCCTGGGCGGCGAAGTGGTGCTGCTGCGCGCCGGCGAAGTGGCCAAGACCCTGATCCAGCACGCCGGCGAGCGCCGTGCCAGTTTGTTGCTGGTGGGCCAGTCGCGGCCCCGTTTGCGGCGCCGATTGCTCGGTGGAGGCTTGGCCTCGCGCTTGCTGCGCGATGCCCGGGGCCTGGAAATCAACGTGCTGGACAGCGACACCGACCAGCCACCGCCGCGCTCGCGGGCGGCCCACACCCTGGTGTGGTTCGACTATGCCCTGGCGGTACTGGCTACGCTGCTGGCCAGTGCCTTGGCCTGGGGCGTGGCCAGTGTGCTGCCGTTGCCCAACATCTCCCTGGTGTTCCTCGCGGCGGTGCTGCTGGTGGCGGTGCGCAGCAGCCTCGGCCCGGCGCTGGTGTGCGCGGCGCTGTCGTTCCTGACCTATGACTTTCTGTTTATCCCGCCGAATTTCTCCCTGAGCATCCAGCGCGAAGAAGACGTGCTGACCCTGTTGTTCTTCCTGCTGATGGCGGCGCTCACCGGTAACCTCGCAGCCCGCCAGCGCCAGCAATTGCGGGCGTTGCGCGACACCCAGGAGGAAACCAGCGAACTGCTCGACCTGTCGCGCAAACTCACCGCCGCCACCGACCGGCGGGCGGTCATCAGCGCAGCGGCGCAGCACTTGGAAGGCTGGCGCGATGTGCAACTGTGCCTGGTCAACCGCCAGGGCCAGGCTGCCGACGGCTGGCAAGTGGAAAGCGGTGGCCCGTTGCAACTGAACGAGACCGAACGCGCCGCCGCCGATTGGGCCTGGCAACACGACCAAGCGGCGGGCCTGGGCACCGGCACGTTGCCGTTCGGGCGTTGGTGGTGGTGGCCGCTGTCGGTGGACGATGGTCCGCTTGGCCTGCTGGGCGTCTCGACCCACGATGGCTTGCCCCTGAGCGGCCAGCGTCGGCGTTTGTTGACCGCGTTGAGCCAGCCGCTGGCCCAGGCCCTGGCCCGCGCCCAATTGGCGCAAGACTTGGAAGCAGCGCGCCTGCACGGCGAAACCGAACAACTGCGCAGCGCGCTGCTGGCGTCGGTGTCCCATGACCTGCGCACACCGCTGACGTCCATGCGCGGCAGCATCGATAGCCTCTTGGCGCTGGGTGAGGCGATCCCGCTGGAAGATCGCCGTGAACTGCTCGAAGGCACCCGCGACGAAGCCGAGCGCCTGGACCGCTACATCCAGAACCTGCTGGACATGACGCGCCTGGGCCACGGCGCCCTGAAACTGGCCCGCGACTGGGTGTCGCCGGCCGACATCGCCGGCAGTGCCTTGAACCGTTTGCGCACGGTGCTGGCGCCGTTGCAGGTCAACGTCGACGTGCCGGGCACCTTGCCGCTGCTGTATGTGCACGCGGCACTGATCGAACAGGCGCTGGTCAATGTATTGGAGAACGCGGCGCGGTTTTCGCCGCCCCACGGGCGTTTGCAATTGAGCGCAGGGGCGGGCGACGAGGAGTTGTTTTTCACCGTTTGTGATGAAGGTCCGGGTATCCCTGAAGAGGACCGGGCGAAGATTTTCGACATGTTCTACACCGCCGCCCGGGGTGACCGGGGCGGGCAGGGCACAGGCCTGGGGCTGGCGATCTGCCAAGGGATGGTCGGCGCCCACGGTGGGCGCATCAGCGTCGGCGATGGCATCGACGGCCGAGGAACCTGCATCACGCTGCACCTGCCGCTGGCCACCCAACCGCCATTGGACGGTGAAGCCTGAAGCCGCCTGCGCTACTCTTTTGCCACTTTTTGCTTTGAATGGATGCCATGAGCCAGACCGCGACCATTTTGGTCATCGACGACGAACCGCAGATCCGCAAGTTTCTACGTATCAGCCTCGCCTCCCAGGGCTACAAAGTGTTGGAGGCGGGCACCGGCACTGAAGGCCTGGCCCAGGCCGCGCTAAACCAGCCGGATTTACTGGTGCTTGACCTGGGCCTGCCGGACATGGACGGCCAGCAGGTGCTGCGTGAGTTGCGCCAATGGTCCAGCATGCCGGTGCTGGTGCTGTCGGTGCGCGCCAGCGAGGGGCAGAAGGTCGATGCCCTGGACGGCGGCGCCAACGACTACGTGACCAAGCCGTTCGGCATTCAGGAATTCCTCGCTCGGGTGCGCGCCCTGCTGCGCCAGGCCCCCACCGGCGAAGCGCCGCAAGCGGCGCTGACCTTCGGCCCGCTGACCATCGACCTGGCGTACCGCCGCGTGGTCTTGGACGGCGCCCAAGTGGCCCTGACCCGCAAGGAATACGCGGTGCTGGCGCAACTGGCGCGCCACCCCGGGCGCGTGATTACCCAACAGCAATTGCTCAAGGACATTTGGGGCCCGACCCACACCGAAGACAGCCATTACCTGCGCATCGTGGTGGGGCACTTACGGCAGAAACTCGCCGACGACCCCACCAACCCGCGGTTCATCCTGACCGAGGCGGGGGTGGGGTATCGGTTGTTGGCGCCGTAACCACCGTTGTTACCACGACGGCGGCGGTCAGCTTTGTTCATTCTCATAACGGTCCAGGGTATCGCGGGCGATTTCCCGGCCCAGGGCGATCAGTTCCGGGGCTTTGTAGAACTCGAAGAAGCGGCACACGCGTTTGGGCACGTTGATGAGGATATCGGGTGGATAACCGGCGATCTTGTACTGCGCCAGTGAGGTCTGCATCACCTCGAAGCTTTGGTTAATCAGGTCCAGCAAAGACGCCGGGCCGACGTTGTCGATGATGAACGAGCCCGTCGCGGATTTTGGCGCGCCGGGGCCTTCGGGGGCGGCGGCCGGTTGCTGGGCCTCGGGCTCGGCGCCTTCGAGCCAGGGGTTGCGTTCCTTTTCGGCGTCCGGGCGCAGGGTCTCTTGTTCCAGCAACAGCAACTGCTCGGCCTGTTTGCGGCGAAAGGGCATATGGGAGCCCAGGGAACTCATCAGCCCGTCGAAGCGGCTCTTGAAGGCTGGCGGGCGCTGGATCACCGGCAGTTGATAGTGCTTCTGGTTGGTGGAGTTGAGGTTGACCGCGATTATCAGGTCGCAGTGGCTCGACACCACGGGCACGATGGGCAGCGGGTTAAGCAGGCCGCCGTCCACCAGCATGCGGTTGCCCTGCATCACCGGGGTGAACAGGCTGGGGATCGCCGCCGAGGCGCGCATGGCCTGGTGCAGGCAGCCTTCCTGGAACCAGATTTCCTGCTGGTTGGTCAGGTCGGTGGCCACCGCCGTGTAGGGGATGCGCAGCTCTTCGATATTGATGTCGCCGACGATCTTGCGGATCTGCCCGAACACCTTCTCGCCGCGAATCGCCCCCAGGCGAAAACTCACGTCCACCAGGCGCAGCACATCGAGGTAATCCAGGCTTTCGATCCAGTTGCGGTAGTCGTCGAGTTTGCCGGCAGCGTAGATGCCGCCGACCACCGCGCCCATGGAGCAACCGGCCACGCAGGCGATGTCATAGCCGCGGCGTTCGATCTCTTCAATTACCCCGATATGGGCATAGCCCCGGGCGCCGCCGGAGCCGAGTACCAATGCAACACGCTTTTTCATCGTTCATCCTTTGGTCAAACAGGCCTCAACAATGCACCTATCGGGGGGCGGGCTTCAATCGCCGTAGCGGGTCGCAACGGCAAAGCGGTAGTTTTTTCGACAACGGGTGCCGGAGCACGCATGGCCTGGCGCCAGCTATATTGATCTGCGCGGCAAGGCACTTTTTGCGCCGCCGGTCGTCTTACCGAGCACGTCTGTTCTTCCCTTATTGAGGTGTCTTTGATGAAAGCCTGGATCTGTCTGCCTTTGATGGTGCTGGCGCTGGCCGGTTGCGCCGGCAAAACCGCGTACCGCGACAGCTGCGCGACGCAACTCGATTCCGCCTGGCGTGAACTGGACCTGGCCAAGGCCGAGGGTTTTGCCGGTACGGTCAGTTACTCCAAGGCCCTGTCATTGCTGACCGGCGCCAAGACCCAACAACAGTTCGAGGCCTTTGAAGGTTGCAGCAGCAAGGCCGAGAAGGCACGCTTCTACATTCGTGAATCCCGCGCCGGCCGTTAATTGCGCCGATCCTGTCAAAACTTGCAGCTAACAGCGTATCGCTCGCAGCTGCACCCCCCGTGGAGCCGTACATGTCTGTGTTGGTTGATCGTCTGGTGGCCCGGGTCATGGACCTGGAAGTTCGTCTTTGGGCGTGTCAGGCGCGGCTGAGCGCCAGCACCGATGCCGAGGCCCTGCACAGCTTGCGCACCACGGTGCGGCGCTTGCGCAGCCTGTTGCGCCCGCTGCGCGGCTTGCCGGGGGTGGATCAACTGGAAGCGGCGGCGGCCGAGGTGGGCAACCTGACCACGCCCCTGCGCGACCGCGAGGTGCTGGCGGCCTACCTGTTGCGCCACGGCCATGTGGAAGCGGCCCGCCAGCGTAGCTTGCAAATGGCCGATACCTATCCGGCCGTGGCCGACGGTGCCGAACTGGCTCAGTTGCTGCTGATGCTCGACGCCTTCCCGCGGTTTTTGCGCGCCTCCCAGCGCCAGGGCTTGCTCGGCGGTTTGCGCCTGCGCATCGAAAAGCGCCTGGCCAAACAATGGAAAGAGTTGGCGCAGGCCCTGCGCGACCCCAACCACGATCGCCATCGCTTGCGCCTGCTGATTAAGCGCGTGCGCTATGGCATCGAGGCCTACCCCGAATTGAACCGCTTGCCGGCCCAGGCCATGCCCCGGCTCAAGGCTGCGCAAGGCGCCCTGGGCGACTGGCACGATTGCTGGCAATGGCTGCTGCGCGCCGAGCAGGAATCGGACCTGCTGCCGTGCGTGGCGGTGTGGCGCAAGACCATGGCCACCGCCCAAGGCCGTGCAGACCGCGTGCTTGAGCGTTTGCAACAGGACTGCTTCGGCGCCTGACGGCTTATCTGTCGGTGTTTTTGGCGGGAATAAGCACTGTGCCAGCACTGGGCGGCTGGTTAACATCCCGAAGTCTTTTCTTTGCCTTGAGGTGCACATGGGCTTTAGCGATTTACTCGAAGCGGTACGCAAGCAGCCGCTGGACGTCTCGATCCCGGCGCAATGGGCCCAGGGCCGCGCCAGTTTTGGCGGGCTGATGGCCGCGCTGCAATACGAAGCCATGCGCGCCAAGGTGCCGGCGGATCGCCCGGTGCGTTCGTTGGCGATCACCTTTGTCGGCCCGGCCGAGCCGGATGTGCCGATCCGTTTTGAAGTGGAGGTGCTGCGCGAGGGCAAGGCCGTCAGTCAAGTGCTGGGCCGTGCAGTGCAGAACGGCCAGGTTGTCACGTTGGTGCAGGGCAGCTTCGGCGCGTCGCGGCCGTCGGAAATCGAGGTGGCCGCCGAAGCGGCGCCGGACCTCAAACATTGGGAAGCTTGCCAGGAACTGCCCTACATCAAGGGCGTGACCCCGGAATTCATGCGCCACCTGGGCTTGCGTTGGGCAGTGGGTGGCTATCCGTTCAGCGGCGTGAAATCGCGGCACATGGGCGGCTGGGTGCGTTTGCGTGACGAGGCCGAAGCGGCGCTGACCGAGGCCCATATCCTGGCCCTGGTGGACGCCTGGCCGCCGGCGCTATTGCCGTACCTGAAAAAACCGGCGGCGGGCAGCACCCTGACCTGGACCATCGAGTTCGTGCAGCCGTTGCTGGCGCTGACGACGCTGGACTGGTGCAAGTACCAAGTGGAAATCGAACACGCCCGCGATGGCTATGGCCACACCGCCGCGGCGTTGTGGAGCGAGGACGGGCGTTTGATCGCCCTGAGCCGCCAAACGGTCACGGTATTCGCCTAAGCACGGTTCAACGGCGGTGGCGCTGGCGCCAGGCGCGCCACCAGGCACCGCTGAGGACAAAACGTGGAAACGTCAGGAACTGTTCGGTCAAAAGGCGCTGCACGGCGTCGGCACGGTCGCTGAACGGTTCGCTGGCCTGCTGCTCCAGGCTATGGCCATGGCGTTGCAGGCCCAGGGCCGCGAGCAGGCCGATCACGCCAATGGCCACACTGGCCGCACTCAGGGCGAACACGCCCGATACGATCAACAAAAACGCCACGATAAACAGCGGCACGGCAATCAGGTGCAACACCAGGTTGGTCGGGTTGCTGTGGTTGTTTGGGTACTGGCGCCATTGCCAGGCGGGGAGATTGGGGTGACGTTTGCCCATGGTGATAATCCTCTGTCCGTATGAAACATATGGACAAAGAATAGGGGCGCCCTGGCTGATCCGCGAATCGTGATTGCCTATGGCTATCATCGGCAATTTCCATCGGGCCTGCTGCGGCTGTTGTTGTAGCAAGCGGGCTCGCCTGCTTGCTACAACGGCCGTTCTTCAGAGTTTGAGTTGGCCGATGGCTTTGTTCAGTTCGCCGGCCAGGGTGGCCAGTTCGTTGCTGGTGGTGGCCGAGTCGACGGTTTGCTGCACGGTGTTTTCGGTCACGTCGCGGATGCTCACCACAGCGCGGTTCATTTCTTCGGCCACTTGGCTTTGCTGTTCGGCGGCGACGGCGATCTGGGTGTTGCTTTCGCGCATCTGGGCCACGGCGCTGGTGATCTCCATCAGCGAGGCGCCGGCCTCTTGGGCCTGCTGTACGCAGTCATCGGCCTTGAACGAGCTCTCTTGCATGAAGTCTACGGCGTCGCGGGTGCCGGCCTGCAGGGCCGAAACCATGAGGGTGATTTCATCGGTGGAGGCCTGCACCCGCTTGGCCAGGTTGCGCACTTCATCGGCCACCACGGCAAAGCCGCGGCCCATTTCCCCGGCGCGGGCCGCTTCGATGGCCGCGTTGAGGGCCAGCAGGTTGGTTTGCTCGGCGATGCTGTGGATCACGCTGACCACACCGTTGATTTTCTGGCTGTCTTCGGCCAGGCGCTGGATCATCTCGGCGGTTTGCTGCACGCCGCTGGAGAGGCCGGCGATGGATTTCTGCACGCGGCTGACCACTTCCTGGCCACTGCCAGCGAGGGTATCGGCGCTTTTCGAGAGGTCACGAGTGGCGCCGGCGTGCTGGGCGATGTGGTAGACCGTGGCGGTCATTTCGTTGATGGCGGTGGCCGCTTGGTCGGTTTCGCTTTGCTGGCCGAGCATGCCGTGGCGCACTTCGTCCATGCTCGCGGCCAGGCGCGCGGCGCCCACGTCCAGTTGCCGGGCGGTGTTGGCCACGGTGCTGACCACGCGCTGATAACCGGCCTGCATGGCGTTGAACGCACTGGCCATCTGCCCGACTTCATCGGTGCAGGCCAGGGGCACGCGGGCGGACAGGTCGCCGGTTTTCTCGACGTGCAGCATCACGTCCTTGAGGGTGTTGAGCTGGCTGAGCAGGAAGCGGATCAGCAGTTGCGAGGCGCAGAGCATGGCGAACATCAGGATGAACACGGCCACCGCGTAGTTGGAAAAACGCTCGCTGAACACTTGCATCAGGCTTGGGGCGAAGGCCAGCACGGCGACTTTTTGGCCGTCGGCGCGGGTTATCACGTTGGCGCCCATCAACGGGTTCTCACCAAAGAACGGCATCGCGTCGATCAGCACCCACTCGTTGGCATCGGCCAGTTCTGGAAGAGCCTGCTCATTGAGGCTGGGGATTTGCCCGGCGCGAAACGCCAGCAAATGCTCGGCCTGGGGCAGCGGTTGGCCGGCGGGCCAGGCCTTGAGCAGGGTGGCTTGGGCCTGGGCCGACTCTTGGGAGGCGTGGGTACGCGACTGTTGTTCCAGTTGCACGGCGTACAGCACCAGCAGCAGGGTGGTGACGAAAGCGACCGCGTTGACGGCCCAGAACTTGTACTTCAACGAGATGTTGCTAAGCCAGGCACCCATAGGAAGGTCTTCTCTGATAGCGGAAACATTTTTGGCAAGGTGCCATTATTGTGCCGCTATCCAGGAAAAGGAACCTTGATATGGGTCAAATGAGGTCGCGGCGCAGGCTGATTCAATCGAGGAAGGGTAGCCCAAAAAAGTCGCGGGCGCAGGCGGTGGTGTGGGCGGCCAGGTCGGCTTCGGCTTCGTCGCGGTGGCGCGCCACTTCGCGCAGCACTTCGCCCAGGTAGGCCGGCTCGTTGCGCCCGTTCTTGGGTTTGGGTCGCAGGGTACGCGGCAGCAGGTAGGGCGCGTCGCTTTCGAGCATCAGGCGCCCACGGGGGATTTCACGCACCAAGGGATGCAGGTGGGTGCCGCGGCGTTCATCGCAGATCCAACCGGTGATGCCGATGTGCAGGTCCAGGTCCAGGTAGCTGAACAGTGCCCGTTGTTCGCCGGTGAAGCAGTGCACCACGGCGGCGGGCAACTGGTCGCGAAAGTCCCGCAGGATCTCCAGCAAGCGTTGGTTGGCGTCCCGTTCATGAAGGAACACGGGCAATTGCAGCTCCACGGCCAGGGCCAGGTGTTGTTCCAGGACTTTTTCCTGTTGCGGGCGCGGCGAGAAGTCGCGGTTGAAGTCCAACCCGCATTCGCCCACCGCGCGCACCGTGGGCGCCTTGCACAAGTCGCTTAGGCGCCGGGCGCTATCGGCGTTCCAGTCGCTGGCGCTGTGGGGGTGGATGCCGGCGGTGGAGAACAACCGTTGGCCGCTGCTGTCCAGTTGCTGGCACAGCTCCAGGGCCTGTTCGCTGCCCTCCACGCTGGTGCCGGTGAGCACCATTTGGCAGACCCCGGCCGCTTGCGCGCGCTCCAGTACGGCCTGGTGCTTGTCGGCGAAACTGGGGTTGGTCAGGTTGACGCCGATATCGATGAGTTGCATGGTGCTATCTCTGCCTCGCGGCCGCAAAGCATATCAGAGCCCCGGTTTTATAAGAAAAGCCAAGAACTACAACGGCTTATCGCGGTCATTTGAGGCCCTTGGGAATGCCTGGGCTGACAGCAGTGCTGTCCATGTGCCAGTCTCGCGTCCTTTTCTGGCTTGGCTGGCCTTGTGTTTATCGCCCGGGATCTCCCGGCCTTACTGATCCCGGAGAGCGGATGACGCGACCCACCCTATGGCTTTTGCTATGCCTGGCGGCCCTGTTGCCGCTGCCCGCGGCGGCGCGCCTGCCCGGGCCGGTGCAGGCCGTGGCCACGGATAAGGTCCGCGACCTGGCGCAAATCCGCAGCAGCCGGGTGTTGCGGGTGCTGGTCAACCAGAGCCGCAACAGCTCAGGCGAGGTCCAGGGCCAGTCCATTGGCGTGGAGTACCATCGCTTGCGGGCCTTCGAGCAGTACCTCAATGGCCATGCCCGTGATGGCCAGGAAATCAGCCTCAAGATCATTCCCAAAGCCAAGGAGCAGTTGCTCGGTGCGTTGCAGCGCGGTGAAGGCGACTTGGTGGCACCGGGTGAGTTGCTCGACCCCCATTCCGGCCATGGTGTGAGCACCAGCGAGCCGATTGCCAGCGATGTGCCGCTGTTGCTGGTGGGCATCAAGGGCGAGCGGCGCTACACGCGCCTGGAGCAGTTATCCGGCAAGACCCTGACCCTGGCCACTGGCAGCGCGGCGGCCGGGGCAATCGACCAGATCAACCAGAAACTGGCGCTGCGCAAGTTACCGCCGGTGCTGATCGAGTGGGTGGACCCCAGCCTGGCGGTGGAGGATGTGTTGGAGATGGTCCAGGCCGGGATCTTTCACCTGACCATCGTCGAGCAACCGATTGCCGAGCGCTGGGGCAAGATCCTGCCTAAATTGCGCTTCGATCGCCAGGTGCTGGTGAGCGAGCCGGGGGAGCAGTACTGGTTTGTGCGCCGCGACGCATCGATGTTGCGCGCCAGCATCGACCGGTTCCTGAAAACCTATCGAGCCCCGTCCGACCAGGACGCCGCATTCCTACGCATCTACCGGCGCTTGTACAAGGTGCACAACCCTTTGGCGCGGGTCACCCGCCAGCGTTTGGAAAAACTGCGCCCGGTCCTGCAAAAACACGCTCGCGAGCAGGGTATGGACTGGCTCAACCTGGCGGCGCTGGCCTTCAAAGAGTCCGCCCTGCAGCCCAGTGCCCGCAGTGGCGGTGGGCCCACGGGGTTGATGCAGATCACGCCGTCGGCGGCCCAGCGGGTGGGGGTCAACAATATCCAGAGCCTGGACAGCAATGTGCAGGCCGGCGCCAAGTACCTGGCGTTGATCCGCCGCAAGTTCTTCGCCAGCCCCAAGCTCAACGAGCGTGAGCGCATGGCGTTCGTGCTGGCGGCTTACAACATGGGCCCGGAGCGGGTCCAGGGCATGCGCGCCGAGGCCCGGCGCCGGGGCCTGAACCCCGATCAGTGGTTCTTCCAGGTCGAACGCATCGCCATGGAGCAGGTGGGAATGGGGGCGGTCAGCTATGTTAATAGCGTCAATAAGTATTACTTGGCATTCGACCGGGAACGGGAGTCCTTGGAGCCCGGGACGCAGAAGGTCGTCTCACGCAAGTGATCGAATAATCTGATTGTTATCTCGCGTTTTTAGCGCTTTTAACATTTCGGTTACTGATTAATATGGCGGCCATGCCCCCAACAACACAATGGATGACCCAGCATGAGCACACTGATTAACCGCGTACTGTTCACTCGCGCAGGTTATGGCCTGACGGTCCTGCGCATCTTTGTCGGCATCATCTTCGCTGCCCACGGCTCGCAGAAACTTTTTGGCTGGTTTGGCGGCGGCGGCTTGGCCGGCACGGCGCAGTGGATGGAAAGTATCGGCCTGGCGCCGGGCTACCTGATGGCATCGCTGGCCGGCGGTACCGAGTTCTTCGCCGGCTTGGCCCTGATTATTGGCCTGTTGGCGCGTCCTGCGGCGTTGGGCCTGTCGTTCACCCTGTTGGTGGCGATTTTCTCGGTGCACATCAGCCACGGCCTGTTCATGGCCAACAACGGTTATGAATTCGCCCTGGCGCTGTTGGGCGGCACGATCGCAGTGTTGTTTGAAGGCGCGGGCAAGTTGTCGGCCGACGCGGCGATTGCCCGGTAATTGAGGGGATAAAAGAAGCACCCTTGTGGGAGCGGATTTGCTCGCGATAGCAATGGCAAATTCAGCCTGAATGTCGGCTGAAATCGCCATCGTCGGATCGCCGCGCGAACCAGGCCCGCTCCCACACAAACCTGCACACAGGTTGTTTAGCCCTGTTTGAACAGCTCCTGCGCCCGCCGTCCGATTTCTTCGGGGCTCAGGTCTTCCTTGTGGGTGGAGATGAACCACACATGGCCGAAAGGGTCTCTGAGCGCGCCGCTGCGGTCGCCGTAGAACTGATCCTTGACCTCGGAAATCGCCGTGGCCCCGGCCTTGAGCGCGCGGGCGAACTGGCTGTCAACGTCATTGACGTACAAATGCAGGCCCACCGACGTACCCTGCAAGGCGTCGGGGCCGCCCAGGCCTGATTCGGAGCATGGGGTGGCAAGCATGATGGCGCTATCGCCGATGCGCAGTTCGGCGTGGCCGACGTCACCGTTGGGCATGTCCAGGCGCATGATTTCGTTGGCGCCGAAGGCTTCTTTATAAAACTCTATGGCTTTGGCGGCAGCCTTGATGCCCAAGTAAGGCGTGATGCTGTGATAGCCCTCGGGGATGGGTTTGACATTCATGGCCGTTCTCCTTTTGGTGGGGGATGGGGGTGAACCTTCATGGTTGTGCAACGTTTTCACTATAGGCGCGGGCATCCGTCACCAGGTTTCAGCCGACGGGGAGCACGTCGGTTAGCGGGATTTCCCACGCTCGCTCGGTTCCAGCAAATGCGCCCCGGGGCCTTGCTCGCCCAGCACATCGCCGAAATTGCGCAGTGGGCAGGCCTCCATGGACAAGCAGCCGCAGCCCATGCAGCCGTTGAGCTGGTCGCGCAGCCACACCAGTTTGTTGATGCGCTCGTCCAGGTCGTTGCGCCACTGGGCAGACAGGTTCTTCCAGTCCGCCGCTGTCGGGGCGCGGCCATCAGGCAGTGCGTGCAAGGCATCGTGAATGGTCGCCAGGGGAATGCCCAGGCGTTGGGCGATCTTGATGAGTGCCACCCGCCGCAGCACTTCGCGCGGGTAGCGGCGCTGGTTGCCTTGGTTGCGGTTGCTCTTGATAAGGCCCTTGGCCTCGTAGAAGTGCAGGGCGGTCACCGCCACGCCACTGCGGGCAGAGAGTTGGCCGACGCTCAATTCCTTGTGCAGCATTTCTTTGGTAATCATGTGGTTTTGCCGCTTGACCTTGACTTAGGTAGAGGTTTTACCCTGCAGGCCTTCAGATCGCAAGGTCTGGCTTCCATGTCGCGAGGGAACGGTTCATGCACGTATCAGAGAACAACCGCAGCTTCACCCAACTGATCGAATTCGAGATCGAACCCCATCAACTGCAAGGGCTGGTCAGCGCCCTGGCCGAGCAATCCGAACATCTGGCCCAGGGGTACGGTGGTTTTCTCAACGCCAGCGTGCAGGCCAGTGAGGATGGGCGCCGGGTGCTCAATTACCTGCAATGGGAATCCCGCGAGGCGGGAGAGGCAGCGTTCGTGCGGTTTGAGCGCGGGGAGGAGGATTTTTGGCAACTGATCCGCGCCTATCACGCCAAGGCTGTCACTTTCGGCTCCTTCCAGGTGCTGCGCAGTATCGAACGCAGCCACGATGACGCCCTGCACTGCAACCTAGTGCACGCGACGGTTTATCCACAGGTGATGTGTGGCGACCCTGCTGCACATGCCAATAGCCACTATCGAGAAGGTTGATTTTTGTCGGTTGCCCCACAGGCGTAGCCTATGGCCATTGCTTCACTGCGATTGCCAGGAGTCTGTGATGAACCGTTTTGCGCTTGCCCTTTCGCTGCTTGGCACCGTGTCATTGGCCGGTTGCGCGACGCCGCCAGGCCCGCAGGCGCGGCCGTTCACTGTGCAGGAAAGCCAGGAGCTGGCGCTCGAGGCCCTGAACCGCCGTGGCTTGTCTTTTGATGAGTACCAGCGCAAACGGGCCGAGTTGCTCAAACCCGCGGCGCCGCACTTGGGTTTCGATCGCCAGGGCGAGATGAATGCCGATCGTAGTGCAGTTTTACGCAGTCGCTCCAGCTGAGCTAACTGTACTGCCGCAAGTTTTGTGCAACTGTGCGTGGGTTTCACCGCGGTGCTCCGATAGGGTCGAGGCCTGAACGACCTTGATGGAATTGCACCATGACGCTCTCGCTGGACTTGCTGTTGGGCTTCGCCCTGTTTGCCTTGGTGACGTCGATCACCCCCGGGCCGAACAACACCATGCTGCTGGCGTCAGGGGTGAATTTCGGCTTCCACCGCACAATCCCCCATATGCTCGGTATCACCTGCGGTTTTTTCATCCTGGTGCTGGCGGTTGGCTTTGGCTTGGGTGCTGTGTTCGAGACTTATCCCCTGGTCTACAACGTACTGCGCTATGTCGGCGCGGCGTATCTGTTGTACCTGGCGTGGAAAATCGCCCACAGCGGCCCGGTGTCAGAGGGCGCGCGGAGCGAGGGTAAACCCATCAGTTACCTGGGGGCGGCGGCGTTCCAGTGGGTCAACCCCAAGGCGTGGATCATGGCCATTGGCGCTATCAGCACCTACACCCCGTTGCAGGGTTACTTCACTAATGTGGTGGTGATTGCTGCCGTGTTTGCCCTGATAAACCTGCCCAGCGTGGGCATGTGGGTGGTGTGCGGTACGCTGTTGCGCAATGTGCTGCGCGAGCCTCGTTGGTTGCGGCTGTTCAACTGGGGCATGGCGCTGCTGCTGGTGATGTCCTTGTACCCGCTGCTGGCCGATAGCCTGCGGCATCTGCTGGGCTGAAGCCACGACAGCCGCGAAGTCCGTGCTAGAGGGCTTTGCGGCTTTTTTGTGGCGGTTTTTTCGTCATTGCCCCGAGTTTTGGCGCCAGCGCAGGTCGCTTTGCAGGGCCAGGTCCCAGGGCGGCATCGGGCTGAAGCGGCTCTTGAGGTATTCCAGCAGCAAGCGGCTGCGGGAGTTGGCCTGCTGCTCCAGGCGCAGGGCGTAGATGCCGCTGGCTTCGGGCCGGGGCAAGCCGTCGTCGCAGAACAGCGGCAGCAGTTCGCCGCGCAGCAGGTATTGGCTTATCAGCCAGGTGGGCAGGTGCGCGATGCCCAGCCCGGCGAGAGCACCGTCCACCAAGGCTTCGGCGTTGTTGCTGCTCATGCGCACCCGCTGTGGGCGATGAGCCTGCTGCTGACCGTCCACCGTAAAACGCCAGGCGAAGGGCGGCGCCAAACCATCCCAATCGAGGCCATCGTGGTCGCCCAGTTCGCCGGGGTGGGTGGGCGTGCCGCGCCGCTTGAGGTAGGCCGGGCTGGCGCAGGCGATGCGCACCATGCTCGCCAGCGGGGTAGCCACCAGCCGCGTGTCGGCCATAAGCCCGGCGCGCAGCACCAGGTCGACCTTGCCCAAGTGCGCACCCTGCATGTCGACAAAGCTGTCGATCAGGTGCAACTGCACATCCAGCCCCGGGTAGGCCAGCAAAAAATCCGCGATTACCGGTGCCAAATGGCGGCGGCCGAACGCGGCAGGGGCGTCGATGCGGATCAGGCCTTGCGGGGCAGTGCTCAGGGATACCGCTTCGGCGCGGGCCAGGCGCAATTCGCTGACGATACGCCGTGCCCGCTCGGCAAAGGCCAAGCCGGCGGGCGTGGCGCGCACGGCGTGGGTGCTGCGGATGAACAACTGGCTGCCCAGGGCGCTTTCCAGGCTGTCGATACGCCGGGCCACGGCCGATGGGGTCAAGGGGTGGCGGCGCGAGGCGGCGGAAAAACTGCCGGTTTCCAGTACGTCGAGAAACAGGCCGAGTTGGTCGGTGAGTAGGTTTGGATTCACGGAGGGGCTCGCTTGTGCGGATAGCGCATAGCCATTGTGCGTTGCTGTGCGTTTCCAGGCTAGGCCAGGTTGCGTAGCATGCGGGCACCTTGTGAGGAGTGGCCTGTGATTGAGTTAGCGATGTATCTGGCCCTGGGTGCGGCGTTGGGCACCGTGGGCGGGTTGTTCGGCATTGGCGGCGGTTTGATCGCGATCCCGGTGCTGGGCGTGTTGTTCGGCCTGGACCAGCAGATCGCCCAGGGCACGGCGCTGGTGATGGTGGTGCCCAACGTGATGCTGGCCTTGTGGCGTTACCACCAGCGCAACCGCATCGAGCTGCGCCATGTCTTGCCGTTGGCGAGCATGGGTTTTTGTTTTGCCTGGCTGGGTTCGATCTGGGCGGTGGGCCTGGACGCGCGGTTGATGCGCCTGGGCTTTGTGGCGTTCCTGATAGCCCTATCGGTGTACAACCTGGCGCGCATGTTCACCCGCACGGCCGCGCCCTCGGCGCAGATGCGCTATGGCTGGCCTTGGCTCGGTGTGCTGGGGGCCGCTTCGGGGTCGATGGGCGGCTTGTTCGGCGTGGGCGGCGCGGTGGTGGCAACGCCCGTGCTGACCAGCCTGTTCGGCACCACCCAGGTGGTGGCGCAGGGCTTGTCACTGGCCCTGGCGCTGCCGAGCACCGGCGTGACCCTGGTGACCTACGCCCTGCACCAGCAGGTCAACTGGGGAGTTGGCGTGCCGTTGGCCATCGGTGGCCTGCTGAGCATCAGTTGGGGGGTGAAGATCGCCCACGCCTTGCCGGAGCGCCTGCTGCGTGGGTTGTTCTGCGGTTTTCTGGTGGTCTGCGCGGTGATGCTGGCTTTTAAAGTCTGAAGCCTTCGACGATGTGCTCGGCCAGGCATTCGGTGATGGGCGAGTTTTTTTGCGGATGGCGCAACAACATGATGCTGGCGGCGGGCAGTTCCGGCATGCCATCGGCGGCGTCCAGCACCCGCAGGTCATCGGTGACCAGGCTGCCCATATGGGCGGTGACCGCCAGGCTGGCGCTGACCACCGCCATAATCGCCGCCACGCTCGAGCTGTGGTAAGCCAGGCGAAAATCCCGGCCGCAACCCTCCAGCGCTTTACACGCCCATTGGGTGCAAAAGAACTCCGGGCCGGGCATGGCCAGGGGCAGCACGGTGTGTTCCTCCAGGCAGAACCCCGGCGCGGCGGCCCACACCAGGCGTTCGTGGCGCAGTAATTGGCCGATTTCCTCGCCGGGTTTGCGGGTGATGACGGTCAGGTCCAAGTCCTGGCGTTGCATCAGGATGCTGGAGGCCTCGCAGTGCATTTCGATCTGGATCAGCGGATAGGCCTGGGCGAAGCGCGACAGGATGCCCGGCAGAAACCGCATCACGTAGTCGTCCGGTGTACCGATGCGCACGGTGCCGACCATGTGCGGCTCGCGCAGGGTGTTGAACACTTCGCTGTGCAGCTTGAGGATGCGCCGCGCATAGCCCAGCAGAATCTGGCCTTCGGGGGTGAGCCGCACCTGGCGCCCGTCGCGCTGGAAGAGCTGGCGTTGCAGCACGTCCTCTTCCAGGCGCTTCATCTGCATGCTGACCGCTGATTGGGTGCGGTTGACTACCTCCCCGGCGCGGGTGAACCCGCCCTGGTCGGCGATGGCGACAAAGGTGCGCAGGACTTCGGTGTCGATACTGGGGTAGTGGCTCATTAATCAATCTCTGAGATGTATTGCATCAGAAACATTCGTTTGATTGATCTTAGCCCTGATAACAGACTGCCGTCATCCCCATTGGAGAACAGGATGATGAAAGCTCAACGCGGCTTTTTGGTAGTGACCCAGGCGCCGTGGCGCCCGCTACTGCAACGGCTCGGCCGCTGGCGCGAGGTGCGCCGAGAGCGGCGGCTGTTGGCGGGGCTCAGCGATGACGCGCTCCGGGATATCGGCCTGAACCCGGCGGATGTGCGCGCCAGCACGGCAGACCCGTGCTGGCGCGACCCTTTGGGCCGCTGACCCTGTCTAGGCGGGGCTCAGCGTTTGACTTGCTTGAGGGTTTCGGCGATCAGGAAGGCCAGTTCCAGGGATTGGTCGGCGTTCATCCGTGGGTCGCAGTGGGTGTGGTAGCGATCCGACAAGCCATCCTCGGTGATTGGCCGGGCGCCGCCGATGCACTCGGTGACGTTCTGCCCGGTCATCTCGATATGAATGCCGCCGGCATAGCTGCCCTCGGCTTGGTGAACCTGGAAGAACTGCTTCACTTCGCCGAGGATCTGCGCAAAATCGCGGGTCTTGTAGCCGCTGCTGGCCTTGATGGTATTGCCGTGCATCGGGTCGCAGCTCCACAGCACCTGCTTGCCTTCGCGTTCCACGGCGCGAATCAGCTGTGGCAAGTGGTCGCCCACCTTGCTGGCGCCCATGCGCGCGATCAGGTTCAGGCGCCCGGGGTCGTTGTCCGGGTTGAGGGTGTCGATCAGGCGGATCAGGTCGTCGGTGTTCATGCTCGGGCCGACCTTGACCCCGATGGGGTTGTTCACCCCGCGCAGGAACTCGACATGGGCACCGTCCAGTTGGCGGGTGCGGTCGCCGATCCACAGCATGTGGGCCGAGCAGTCGTAGTAGTCGTTGGTCAGGCTGTCGCGGCGCACGAAGGCTTCTTCGTAATTGAGCAGCAGGGCCTCATGGGCGGTGAAGAAACTGGTTTCGCGCAGTTGCGGCGAGCTGTCCATGCCGCAGGCGCGCATAAAGGCCAGCGTCTCGTCGATGCGGTTGGCCAAATGGCTGTACTTTTCGGCCAGGGCCGAGTTGGCAATGAAATCCAGGTTCCACTTGTGCACTTGGTGCAGGTCGGCAAACCCGCCCTGGGCGAACGCGCGCAGCAGGTTCAGGGTGGCGGTGGATTGGTGATAGGCCTGGAGCAGGCGTTCCGGGTCCGGCACGCGGCTTTTTTCGTCGAAACCGATGCCGTTGACGATATCGCCACGGTAGGCCGGCAGGGTCACGCCGGCGAGGGTTTCGTCATTGGCTGAACGCGGCTTGGCAAATTGCCCGGCCATGCGCCCGACCTTGACCACCGGGCAACCGGCGGCAAAGGTCATGACAATCGCCATTTGCAGCAGCACCTTGAAGGTGTCGCGGATTTTTGCCGCCGAGAACTCGGCAAAGCTTTCGGCGCAATCACCGCCCTGCAGCAGGAACGCGCGGCCCTGGGTCACTTCGGCAAACTGGCGGCGCAACTCCCGGGCCTCACCGGCAAACACCAGCGGCGGGTAACTGGCCAGGCTTTGCTCGACCCGCAGCAAATGCGCCGCGTCGGGGTAGTGGGGTTGTTGCTGGATCGGCAGGGCACGCCAGCTATCGGGACTCCAGGGTTGGCTCATCGCAGGCTCTAGTGTTTTACGGTGGGAGCGGCATGTTATCAGCAATTAGTACGTGACCTGTGCGCGCCGCTTCGCCCACAATCGCGCCTTTGCCGCGTCCAACCGGCAGTTTATTGCGTCGCCGGGCCCGGCGGCGATCAGGAGACGAAATGACTGAGGAGCGCGTCGAGCATTTGCTCGCCGAGGTGCAGGACGAGTACGGCGTGATTCGCGTGCTGGAAGTGGCGGACTACCGCTTTCTCGAGTTTGGCGATGCCATCGAGCAGAGTTGCGTGTTCACCGCCGACCCGAGCTGGCTGGAGTACGACTACACCCGCGCCATGCTGATTGGCGCGCTGTGCCACGAGGCGCCGGAAAGCGCGCTGTTCCTGGGGTTGGGCGCCGGCACGCTGACTCAGGCCTGCCTCAAGTTCCTGCCCCTGGAAGATGTCGAAGCCATCGAGCTGCGCCCCGACGTGCCACGCCTGGCCATCGAGTACCTGGGGCTGGACGACGACCCGCGCCTGTATATCCGCGTGGGCGATGCCCTGGAGCTGCTGGCCAGCGCCGAATCCGCCGACCTGATTTTCGTCGACCTCTATACCGATGTCGGCCCCGGTGTAGGGCATCTGGCCTGGGGTTTTCTGACCGACTGCCAGAAACGCCTGAACCCGGGCGGTTGGCTGGTCATCAACCAATGGGCCACGGATGACGGCAAACCCCTGGGCGCGGCGTTGCTGCGCGGCCTTTACCACCGACATTACTGGGAACTGCCGGTGAAGGAGGGCAACGTGATCCTGATCGTGCCCGCCGACCTGGAGCAGGAGCTGGACCTGCCTGCCCTGACCGCCCGGGCCGAGGCGCTGGCACCCCGCCTGGGCTATTCGCTGCAGGCGCTTATCAAGGCGATCCGCCCCGCGACCTGATCGTGGGCCAGCGCCCCTTGAACAGCCCCGGACGCCGGCTTGAGTGATGACGGTTGTCCGCGGCACAGGGGCGCAGCGATGAAACGTTTAAGCCTCTCACCTGGCAGGCTCAGGCTTTTAGAGCGTCGACCTTGGCACGGGAATGGGCAAAGCCCGCGACATCAAGGCCTGCGCTCGGCTTGGGCATTAAAAAAAACTCCCTTTTTTGGTGAATTCCGGTATAGTGCGCGCCGGCCTTTAGCCAGGCCGCGTTCAGGTAGCGCAATTCCCCGAAGTCAGCTTCGGCTGCACGTCCGTACAAACGGACTCTTCCTTGACGATCCTTTCATTCATTCGTTTTCGCAAATCCCCGCCGACAAAGCAGCCAGGGCGACTCTTGAGTCTTACACGGCATGCGCAGCTTTGGAGCATGGGTCTTTGCGGATGCACTTAGAGGCAGACCCATGACCCAGGAAACCGGCGGCTTCGCCGCTTTTAATCTTAATCCGAACATTCTCGCCGCCGTCATCGCAACCGGCTACGAAGAACCTTCGGCTATTCAGCAGCAATCGATCCCGATCATCATGGCCGGTCACGACATGATTGGTCAGGCGCAAACCGGTACGGGTAAAACTGCCGCGTTCGCCCTGCCGATCCTGCACCGCATCGATCCTGCTAAGCGCGAACCGCAAGCCCTGATCCTGGCGCCAACCCGTGAGTTGGCGCTGCAAGTAGCAACCGCTTTTGAAACCTACGCCAAGCAAATGCCGGGCGTTACCGTCGTGGCTGTCTACGGTGGCGCGCCCATGGGCCCGCAACTCAAAGCCATCCGCAACGGCGCACAAATCGTCGTCGCCACCCCGGGCCGCCTGTGCGACCACCTGCGTCGCGACGAAAAAGTGCTGGCGACCGTGAACCACCTGGTTCTGGACGAAGCTGACGAAATGCTCAAGCTGGGCTTCATGGATGACCTGGAAGTCATCTTCAAAGCCCTGCCCGCCAGCCGCCAAACCGTACTGTTCTCGGCGACCCTGCCACAGTCGATCCGTGCCATCGCCGAGCGCCACCTGCGCGATCCGCAGCACGTGAAGATCCAGACCAAGACCCAGACCGTTACCGCGATCGAGCAGGCACACCTGCTGGTTCACGCTGACCAGAAGACCTCGGCTGTATTGAGCCTGCTGGAAGTCGAAGACTTCGACGCCCTCATCATGTTCGTGCGCACCAAACAAGCAACCCTGGACCTGGCCAGCGCCCTGGAAGCCAAAGGCTACAAAGCCGCTGCGCTGAACGGTGACATTGCCCAGAACCAGCGTGAGCGCGTGATCGAATCCCTCAAGGATGGCCGTTTGGACATCGTTGTGGCGACCGACGTTGCCGCCCGTGGCCTGGACGTTCCGCGCATCACCCACGTGTTCAACGTGGACATGCCTTACGACCCTGAGTCCTACGTGCACCGTATCGGCCGTACCGGCCGTGCTGGTCGCGAAGGCCGTGCGCTGCTGTTGGTAACGCCACGCGAGCGCCGCATGCTGCAAGTGATCGAGCGCGTGACCGGGCAGAAAGTTGCCGAAGTTCGCCTGCCAGACGCCCAGGCTGTGCTCGATGCGCGCATCAAGAAGCTGACCAACAGCCTGTCGCCGCTGGTGGCTGACGCCGAATCGACCCACGGCGATCTGCTCGATCGCCTGACCGCCGACATCGGTTGCACCCCGCGCGCCCTGGCCGCAGCCTTGCTGCGCAAGGCCACCAACGGTCAAGCCCTGACCCTGGCGGCCATCGAGAAAGAGCGCCCACTGGTGCCGAACAACGCACCCCGTGGCGATCGTCCTGAGCGTACCGGCGACCGTCCGGACCGTGGTGATCGCGAGCGCCGCGCTCCGGTTCCACTGGCCGAAGGTCGTGCCCGTTGCCGCACTGCGTTGGGCGCGCGTGATGGCATCGCCGCCAAGAACCTGCTGGGCGCTATCCTCAACGAGGGTGGCCTGGCGCGCGAAGCGATCGGTCGTATCCAAGTGCGTGATAGCTTCAGCCTGGTCGAGTTGCCGGAAGATGGTCTGGAGAAGTTGCTGACCAAACTGAAAGACACTCGCGTTGCCGGTAAGCAGCTCAAACTGCGTCGCTATCGCGAAGATTGATCCGCTTGCGGGTTGATTGATCGCACATGAAAAATCCCCGACTGGTTCGGGGATTTTTTATGCCTGGCGTTTCGTCTGGGCGGCTGCGGCTCAGTCGAACCGGTAGATGTCCATGCCCAGCGCACCAAGGGTGAAGCCCTGGTGGACGATGCCGAAGGTCCCGCCGGCGCCTCGGGCGAAGTACAGCGGCAGCAGGTGCTCGTCGCTGGGGTGGTTGCGCGCGGCGTTGGGGGCCTGGCGACGATAGTCGTCGAGGGCGGCGTCATTGCCGGCCTGGAGTTTGTCCACAATCCAGTCGCGAAACTCCCGGGCCCAGGGTGTGATGGTCTCGGGGCCGGCGCGCCAGTCCAGCTCGCCCAGGTTGTGGGTGATGCTGCCAGAACCGATCAACAACACGCCTTGCGCCCTCAGGCCCGCCAGGGCGCGGCCAACGCGGGTTTGCAGAGCCGGGCCCAGATGGCTGGGCAACGACACCTGCACCACCGGTATGTCGGCGCGCGGGTACATCAGCGAAAGCGGCACCCAAGCGCCGTGGTCGAACGGCCGTTGGGCGTCCAATTCCGCCGGCAGGCCGGCGGCGTGCAATAACCCGGCGACTTCGCCAGCCAATTCGGGTTGGCCGGGGGCGGGGTATTGCACGGCGTACAGGGCGGCGGGGAAGCCGCCAAAGTCGTGCCAGGTTTTGGGGTGCGGATGGCTGCTGACCCGCAGGCCCTGGCTTTCCCAGTGGGCGGACACCACCACTATGGCCTTGGGCCGCTCCAGCTCGGCGGCCAATCGGGCCAGGGCCGGGCCGCTGGCGCCGGGTTCAAGTGCCAGCATGGGCGAGCCGTGTGAGATAAACAGGCTGGGAAGCATAAGACGGTCCTGAGCGTTAAGATGACGCCATCTTCAGCCAGATCATTGATCTAAATCTAATATAAGTTTTAGCGCTTTTTGATCGATTTATCAGAGGTGTTTATGCAGCCAGAGTTTTGGCACAAGCGCTGGGAGCGCGACCAGATTGGTTTCCACTTACCCGAAGTGAACCCTTACTTGCCGCAATTCTGGCCTGGTTTGGGGTTGGCTCCGGGCAGCCAGGTGCTGGTGCCGTTGTGCGGAAAAAGCCTGGATATGGGCTGGCTTGCGGGGCAGGGGTATCGGGTGCTGGGGGTGGAGCTGTCGGCCAAGGCAGTGGAGGACTTTTTCGCGGAACAACAGGTGGAACCACAGCTCTCCCGGCGTGGTGCTTTCCGTGTCTATCAGGCCGGAACGTTGGAGGTGTGGTGTGGGGATTTTTTCGCCTTGAGTGCCGAGGATGTTGCTGAGTGTGCGGCTTTTTATGATCGGGCTGCGCTGATCGCGTTGCCTGAGCCGATGCGCGAGCAGTATGCCCAGCACCTGGAACGCATCCTCAAGGACGGCTGTAAAGGGTTACTAATTACCCTCGATTACGATCAGTCGCAGATGAACGGGCCGCCGTTTGCGGTCACTGACCCAGAGGTCCAGCAGCTGTTCGGGGCAGATTGGCAACTGCGGATCGGGTACGAGAAAGACATCCTGGGTGAGAGTTGGAAGTTCCTCAAGGGTGGCGTCACGCGCTTGGATGAGCGGGTTTATCAGTTGAGCAAACGCTGAGCCACGGGCAAACAAAAAGGGGTGACACAGTCACCCCTTTTTGTTTGGTTGTTAGCCGCGGCGACGCAGAGCGTCGATACGCTCTTCCAGCGGTGGGTGGCTCATGAACATGCGAGCCAGGCCTTGCTTGACACCACCATTGATGCCGAAGGCATTCAGGGTGTCGGGCATGTGCACGGGCAAACCCTGTTCCGAGCGCAGGCGTTGCAGCGCACCGATCATCGCGTTGGTGCCGGCCAGCCGGGCGCCGGCTTCGTCGGCGCGGAACTCGCGTTTGCGCGAGAACCACATGACGATGGAGCTGGCCAGAAAGCCCAGTACCAGTTCGGCGAAGATGGTCGCTACGTAGTAGGCGATGCCCTGGCCTTCTTCGTTCTTGAAGATCACCTTGTCGACGAAGTTGCCGATGATCCGCGCAAAGAACATCACGAAGGTGTTCACCACGCCTTGCACCAGTGCCAGGGTGACCATGTCACCGTTGGCGACGTGGCCGATTTCATGGGCCAGCACGGCTTTGACTTCATCCGGGGAAAAGCGCTCCAGCAGGCCCTGGCTTACGGCGACCAGTGCGTCGTTCTTGTTCCAGCCTGTAGCGAAGGCGTTGGCCTCGTAGGCCGGAAAGATCCCGACTTCGGGCATCTTGATGCCGGCTTCGCGGGACAGTTGCTCGACAGTCTGCAACAACCATTGTTCATGGCGAGTGCGCGGCTGGCTGATGATCTGGGTGCTGGTACTCATCTTCGCCATCCACTTGGAGATGAACAGCGAAAACAGGGAGCCGGCAAAACCGAAGACCGCACAGAAGATCAGCAGCTGATTGAGGTTCAGGTCAACCCCGTTGGCCGCCATGAACCCGTTGAAGCCGAAAAGGCTCAGGGTGATGCTGGCAATCAGCACGACCGCCAGGTTAGTGGCCAAAAACAGCAGAATGCGCATCATGGTTGTAGAACTCTCCTCATGCTAAAGACGTAGCGTACTGCGGGGTATATAAGGTGCTGCACCGGGCTATTCAACCGGGTGACTATTTCAAACTGTGTCTTACAGTGGATTTTTAGCCGCCTGTAGGGTATTTCCCGCGAGATGCACCGGTTAGTCTGATCTTTTTTTCTCCGCGAAGGTCCTGCTGCCGTTGGGTATGCGGGTTCTCAGGTCTCTAAAATGGAAGCCTGGGATGGCATGAGGCGAGCAATGGCAAAGATGTGTTGCTGAATGGCTCGCTGTACGACTTTGCTTAAGCCGTACAGCGCAACGGACTTACTGGCGGTAGGACTTGAGGAAGTTGCCGATCCGACCAATCGCCTGCTCCAGGTCGTCGACCCGTGGCAGGGTCACGACACGGAAGTGATCGGGCCATGGCCAGTTGAAGGCCGTGCCCTGAACTACCAGGAGTTTTTCCGAGAGCAGCAGGTCGAGGACGAACTTCTCATCGTTAAGGATCGGACAGACTTTCGGGTCGATCCGTGGGAAGGCGTAGAGCGCGCCCATCGGTTTGACGCAGCTGACGCCGGGGATATCGTTGAGCAGTTCCCAGGTACGGTTGCGCTGTTCCAGCAGGCGCCCAGCGGGCAGTACCAGGTCGTTGATGCTCTGGTAGCCGCCCAGGGCGGTCTGGATCGCATGTTGGCTTGGCACGTTGGCACATAGGCGCATGTTGGCCAGCATGTCGATGCCCTCTATGTAGCTTTGGGCGTTGTGCTTGGGGCCGGAAATCGCCACCCAGCCGGAGCGGAAGCCGGCAACCCGATAGGATTTTGAGAGACCGTTGAAGGTCAGGCACAGCAGGTCTGGCGCCAGGGAGGCGGTGCAAATGTGCACGGCGTCGTCATAGAGAATCTTGTCGTAGATCTCATCGGAAAACACCACCAGGTTGTGCTGGCGGGCCAATTCCAGCATGCCCAGCAGCACTTCCTTGGAGTACACGGCGCCGGTGGGGTTGTTCGGGTTGATGATGACCAGGGCCTTGGTGTTCGGCGTGATCTTGGCCTTGATGTCAGCCAGGTCCGGCCACCAGTTGGCCTGCTCGTCGCACAGGTAGTGCACCGGGTTGCCGCCGGCCAGGGTGACGGCAGCGGTCCAGAGCGGGTAGTCGGGGGCCGGGACGAGGACTTCGTCGCCATTGTTGAGCAAGGCCTGCATGGCCATCACGATCAGCTCGGACACCCCGTTGCCCAGATAGATGTCCTCGATGCCGACGCCTTCCACGTGCATTTGCTGGTAGTACTGCATCACGGCCTTGCGGGCACTGAACAGGCCCTTGGAGTCGCTGTAGCCCTGGGCTGTGGGCAGGTTGCGGATGACGTCCTGAAGGATTTCATCGGGTGCTTCGAAACCAAAAGGCGCCGGGTTGCCGATGTTCAGCTTGAGGATGCGATGGCCTTCCTCTTCCAGGCGTTTGGCGTGCTTGAGCACTGGGCCGCGAATGTCATAGCAGACGTTGGCGAGCTTGTTCGATTTGCTGACCTGCATGGCGATGTGTTCCCGAAAATGAACGATCCAGGCGCAGCGCGGTGCTTGCGGGCTGGGAATCCTGCGTGCTCACACAGGCCTGTGGCCGGCGTAGCGGCTTGAATGCACGTGACACGGCTGCCAGACTGGCGTCTGACGAGGCGCAATCATACGTGCCGCCTGATCCGTGGAAAAGATACAGATCAGGCTTTTTGAGCCACAGAGGTAAGACGATGACAAAGCTTGAGAAAACCCTTGAAGAATGGCGTGCCATGCTCGACCCCGAGCAGTACAACGTATGCCGCCTGAAGGGCACTGAGCGGCCGTTTTCGGGCAAGTACAACGACTCCAAGGTTGATGGCGTGTATCACTGCATTTGCTGCAATGAACCGCTGTTCGATTCCCAGGCCAAATTCGATTCCGGCTGCGGTTGGCCCAGTTTCTACGAGCCGATAGGCGAAAACGCCATGACCGAGATCCGCGACGTCAGCCACGGCATGATTCGCACCGAAGTGGTGTGCAGCCACTGTGATGCGCACCTGGGGCATGTGTTTCCCGACGGTCCGGCGCCCACCGGTTTACGTTATTGCATCAACTCGGTGTGCCTGGACCTGGTGCCGCGCGTCTGACACAGCCCTGAGTGAAAGCAGCCCTTCGCGGGCTGTTTTTTGAGCAATTCAATTGTATGCAATTGAATTGCTCGTTATGGTTGTCGTTCTTTCCGCTATGGAGCGCCTGAACCATGACCGACAAACTGCTGCAAATTCCTTGCACCACCCTCAACGGCGAGCAAAAGACCCTGGCGGACTTCGCCGGGAAAGCCGTGTTGGTGGTCAACACCGCGAGCAAGTGCGGTTTCACCCCGCAGTACAAGGGCCTCGAAGAGCTCTGGCAGACCTACAAGGACCAAGGCCTGGTGGTGCTGGGCTTTCCCTGCAACCAGTTCGGCAAGCAGGAACCGGGGGATGAAGGCGCTATCTCGCAATTCTGCGAACTCAATTTCGGCGTCACTTTCCCGTTGTTCAAGAAGATTGAAGTCAACGGCGCCGGGGCCCATCCGCTGTTCGTGCAATTAAAGAAGCGCGCACCGGGGTTGTTGGGCTCCCAGGGCATCAAGTGGAATTTCACCAAGTTTCTGATCGGTAAGGACGGGCAACGGGTCAAGCGCTTCGCGCCGACCACCAAGCCCCAGGAGTTGGCCGGCGAGATAGAAGCCTTGCTCAAATGAAGGACCTGTCAGCCAATTCGCTCCAACTCGACAGTCAGTTGTGCTTCAAGTTGTACGCCGCATCGCGGGCGGTGATCCGTGGCTACAAGCCCATGCTCGACCGCTTGGGCCTGACTTACCCGCAATACCTGGTGATGCTGGTGCTGTGGGAGTGGCATGACGCACCGCCCGAGCAGCCGACGGTTAAGGCCCTGGGCGAGCGCCTGAGCCTGGATTCCGGGACGCTGACGCCGTTGCTCAAGCGTCTGGAGCAGATGGCGTTGGTGCAGCGCCAGCGTTCGGCACGGGATGAACGGGAAGTGCATTTGAGTCTGGCCGCGCCAGGGCTGGCGTTGCGCGATGCGGTGGCACCGCTCAAGGCACGGCTGTTGTGCGATAGCGGCGTGGATCTGGATGGCTTGGGGGCCTTGCGCGAAGGCCTGGATCAGTTGCTGGGTCAGCTCAAGGCTTTGTCATGAGTGGCACCCAGCGGTCGAGCAGGGCCGCCAGTTCTTCGCGGCGAAACGGCTTGGCCAGGTAATCGTCCATGCCGGCCGCACGGCAACGCTCGCGCTCCTCGGGCATGGCGTTGGCTGTGAGAGCAACGATGGGCAGGTCGGGCCAGCGCCCGCTCTGGCGAATCTGCCGGCTCGCCTCGTAGCCATCCATCACCGGCATGTTGCAGTCCATCAGCACCAACTCGAAGGAGCCTTGCTCCAGCAGGCCAAGGGCTTCGCCGCCATGGGCCGCGACGCTGACCTCGCAGCCGAGCTTACCCAGCATGCCCTTGGCCACCAGTTGATTGACCGGGTTGTCCTCCACCAGAAGGATGCGCCCGCGGCCTTGCAGGGCCGGCGTGGCGAGCTGGGCATCGTCAATAACGTGGGTTTCGACTTGCAGAGTGCGGCGCAAGGTCTGGTACAGCGCCGTACGAGCCAAAGGCCGCGCCTGCTGTTGCAGTGGCGCCAGGGCGCTGGCTTCTTCGCTGGGCAGGAAATTGCCATAGGCGGTAACCAGCAGGATCGGCGCCGCGAGGCCCGGACGCAGGCCGAACAGGCATTGCGGGCAATCGCTGATGAGCAAGTCGGGGTCGAGGTTGGCCAACGAATCGTCGAGGTTGCGCCGATGGTAGTCCAGGCCCCAACCGGGCAGCAGGCTGTTCAGCAACTCGGCCAGGCCACTGTCGGCCGTGGTCAGAGCGACGATGCAACCGCGCAAGGGTTGGGGCGTGACGGCAGGTGTATGGCAAGGCAAGGGCAACTCGGCACAGAACTGGCTGCCAAAACCCGCTTCGGAGCTGATTATCAGCCGGCCCTGCATGGCTTCGCAGAGGTTATAGGTCAGCGCCAGGCCCAAACCGGTGCCGCCGAACTGGCGGGTAATGCCGGCGCCGGCCTGGGTGAAAGGCTGGAAGATCTTCACCTGGGCGTCCTGGGCAATGCCGATGCCGGTGTCGCAGACCTCGATCCTGACCCCGTCCGCCACCTGTTTGAGGCGCACGTCGACACGGCCGAAGCGGGTGAACTTGAGGGCGTTGGACAGCAGGTTGCTGACGATTTGGCGCACCCGCGTCGGGTCGCCCAGCACCAGGGCGGGGAATTGCGGGTCGATCAGGCAGGTCAGTTCAACGCTGGGCGCCGCATTCTGCGAGAGCAGGTTAGCGGTGTCTTCGATCAGGGCGCCGAGGTCGAAGGGGATGCGTTCGAGCTCCAATTGGCCGGCGTCGAATTTCGACAGGTCGAGAATGTCATTGAGCAACTCCACCAGCACTTTGCCGGAGTCGTGGGCGATTGCCAGTTGCTGGCGTTGCTCGGCGTTGAGCGGGCTGTCCAGGGACAGGGCGATCATGCCCAGCAGGCCATTGAGCGGTGTGCGGATTTCATGGCTCATGTTGGCCAGGAACGCTGACCGCGCCTCGGCCATTTCCAGCGCCGTGGTGCGGGCGTGCTGTAGTTCTTCATTGGATTGGCTCAGGCGGCTGTTGATCGCCTTGAGCTCCATGGTGCGAGCCGAAACGATGTTTTCCAGTTGCCCCAGGTAATCGGTGAGGCGATTTTCGGCGTTGCGCCGCTGGCGGATTTCGGTGGCCATGTTCTCGAACTGCTGGTTGGCCACCTTGACCAGAACGCCGATCTCATCATGTTCATGGCCGGCGGGGAACTCCAGCCTGGCCTGCTGGCTGTTGCGCGGGTCGCTGCGGCTCAGTTCACGGATCACCCGCACCAGTGGCTTGGTCAGCATCACGTAGAACAACGCCAGCAGAATGCCCGTGAGGATCAGGCTGCGGGCGAAACCATTGAGCAGGGTGACTTCGGCCCGGCGCAAAAAACGGCTGCCAAAGGCGTAAGTGTCGATGTCCAAGCGCAGGGTGCCGAGGGCTTCGCCCGGCATATGGTCGAGGTAGAGGCGGTCCTCGAACTGGCGCTGGGCGCCGAATAGAAAGTCGCTGATGACCCGGTAGCCGCTTTGCTGGCCGGGGCGGCGCACGCTGGCCAGGACGCTGTCGTTGTTGTCGATCAACTGGGCGCCGATCACGGCGGGCGAGCGCAACAGGCCCAAGGTCAGCTCCTGGGCGAGTTCGGCGTCAATGTTGTAGGCGATGCGCGAGGCGGGGTTGTGGCTGATTTCCAGGAGCGCGTGTATTTCACGGTTGATGGAGGCATCTTCACTGGCATAATCGATGCCAATTTGCAGCAGGCTGAGCAGGGTTCCCAGCAAGAAACCGACCAGTACAGTGAGCCTGGCCTGTTTGTAGGACAGGCGATTGGTGAACTTGATATCCATCGGATGCTGAGCCATGTCCCGTTTCCCTTCGCTGGGCAAGCATAGCCGATGATCGCTGTTTTTCGGCGCAGTTCGTTTATGTGTTTATCCCGTTACGGCCCGCAGTGGCCGGGCGTGGGGCCTGGCTTTACAACAAATCGTCCAAACAAGCCTTGAGGAGAAGTCGTGGATTCTCGATTGAATGCGTTTCTTGAACGTGCCGACGCCGTGCTGGCGCGCCTGGAGCCCTTGCTGCCGGCGCCGCGCCACGCCATCGACTGGACGACGTGCCTGGCGGCGCGCTGGCAGCGCGATGGCCGCACGGGCTACCTGATGCCGCTGGAGGTCAGCCTGGATATGCGCCTGAGCGATCTGATCGGGGTCGATAAGCAATGTGAGCAACTGGGCCGCAACACCCAGCAGTTCCTCGACGGCATGCCCGCCAACCACGCCTTGCTGTGGGGCGCGCGGGGCACGGGCAAATCATCCCTGGTGCGGGCGCTGCTGGCTGAGCATGCCAAGCGCGGTTTGCGCCTGATCGAAATCGAGCGCGATCACCTGGCCGACCTGCCGCGTGTGGTCGAGCAACTGCAAAAATTGCCCCAGCGCTTCGTGTTGTTTTGCGATGACCTGTCGTTCGAGACCGGGGAGGGGGACTACCGGGTGCTCAAGAGCGTGCTCGACGGCTCCCTGGAACAGGCGCCGGACAATGTCTTGTTGTACGCCACGTCCAACCGTCGGCACTTGGTGCCGGAGAAGGAAAGCGACAACGAGAACTGGAAAATGGTCGACGGTGAACTGCACCCCAACGAAGCGGTGGAAGACAAGATCGCGCTGTCGGACCGCTTCGGTTTGTGGCTGTCGTTCTATCCCTTCACTCAGGAGCACTTTCTTAACGTTGTCGAACACTGGGTCGGCGAGCTCGCAGCCAAGGCCGGGCTGGCCTGGCAGCGTGATGAGGAGCTGGACATCCTTGCGGTGCGCTGGGCCACCGGGCGCGGCAACCGCAACGGGCGCTGCGCCTACCAGTTCGCCCGTTATTGGGTGGGCCTCAAGTTGCTGGAGCAAAAGCCATGATCGATTTGCAGCAAAACGTGGCGGGCCTAGAGGGCTACAGCTTGCTCCTGGCGCAACTGGAGTCGTTGCTGGCCGATGAGCGTGATTTCATCGCCAATGCGGCGCAGTTCTCGGCGTTTCTGTTCAACCAACTCGATGATCTGAACTGGGCGGGTTTCTACCTCAATAAGCATGAGGAACTGGTGCTCGGCCCGTTCCAGGGGCAGATCGCTTGTGTGCGTATCCCGTTCGGGCGTGGTGTGTGCGGCGCGGCTGCGGCCACGTTGCAGACCCAGCGGGTGGATGACGTACATGCCTTCGCCGGGCATATCGCCTGCGACAGCGCATCCAACAGTGAGTTGGTGGTGCCGCTGGTCAAGGACGGGCGCCTGATTGGCGTGCTGGATCTGGACAGCCCCTTGCTGGCCCGCTTTACCGAGCAGGATCAGGCCGGGATCGAGGCCTTGGCGCAGGTGTTCCTGCGCTTGAGTGACTGTTAATCAGGCTTTGAGGCCGGCCTTGCTGAGCAAGCTGTCGGGTTCGACGAGGTCGATCTGCTGCGGCGCGAGGAACTGCTCGGCGTATTGGCGATAGATGCCCGCCTCGATGAACAGGCCGAATAGTTGCGGGTCGATGTGGGCATCACGGCACATGCCGGCCATGATGCCCAGCGCCTCACTGAGGGTCTTGGCCTTCTTATACGGGCGATCGGCGGCGGTGAGGGCTTCAAAGATATCGGCAATCGCCATCATGCGCGCCGGCAGGCTCATGTCTGCGCGCTTGAGCTGCTTGGGGTAACCGGTGCCGTCCATTTTTTCATGATGGCCACCGGCGATCTCGGTGACATTGCCCAGGTGGCTGGGAAACGGCAGGTGGCTGAGCATCAGGATCGTCTGCACCATGTGGTGGTTGATGACGTAGCGTTCCTCGCGGGTCAAGGTGCCCCGGTTGATGCTCAGGTTGTACAGCTCGCCACGGTTGTACTTGTAGGCCGGCACCTCGAGCTTGAAACCCCAGGGGTTGTCGGCCGGAATCAGTTCGCTTGGTGCGCGCTCGAACAGGTGCTCGGGCTTGTCCGCCAACAGGTGCTCGGTGGCCGGCAGGCTGGCGGCGGGCGTACGCGCCTGGCGCGCATTCTCTTCCCAGGAAACCCCGAGGCGATCATCCAGGGTGCGGGTCCAGGTGCGGGCGGCGATGGTGCGCAAGCGTTGCAAATCCTCATCGCTCATGGATTCGCCGCCCAGGTTGCAGCGGGCGACAAAGGCAAAGTCATCATCCAGGCTGGCCAGGCTGGCATCGCGTAGCGCCGCCAGTGGCTGCTCGTCGCCGCCCAAGGCCCGGGCCTGCCAGAAACTGACCCAGGCATCGCGCTTGAGCACCTCGAAGCGGGTGCGGATTTCATGAATGCGGTCGCACAGGGTCTCCAGTTTGGTCGCCTTGTCGACCACGTATTCTGGCGTGGTGACCTTGCCGCAATCATGCAGCCAGGCCGCGATGTGCAGGGCTTCCCACTCGTCCTCGCTGGGGCGGTAGGCGCGAAACGCCGGTTGTTGGCTCTCGGCAGCCGCGCGGGCGAGCATCAGGGTCAGGGCTGGTACGCGCTGGCAATGGCCTCCGGTGTAGGGGCTCTTGGCGTCGATGGCGCCGGCCAATAGCTGGATAAAGGCGTCCAGAAGCTGTTTTTGCTTGGCTTGCAGCCGTTGGCTCTCGATGCACACTGCCGCCGCGCCGGAAACAGCCTGGATAAAGGCGATGCGGTCAGGGCGCAGTTTTTCCAGGTCGGCCTCGCTGCCGCTGTCGGCGAGCAACAACACCAATACCCCGACCATTTCGTTATGCCGGTTGCGCAAGCGGATGGCAATCAAGTGCGCTCGAGGGCATTGCATGGCCAGCAGCACGCTTTGCAGGTCTTGCGCTGCTTCAAAGCCCAGGGATGCAACGGCGCTGTCTTGACGATTGAGTTGCTGCAACCAGTGCGGGGCAGTTTCGTCCTGTGGGGTCTGGACCTTGATCTGGAAGCGGGGCAGGTCCTGGGCGATGTCGTCGATGACCAGCCCGTGGGGTTCAAGGCGACCATCGTCGCTGTCGCGCAGGTAGATCAGGCCCGCTTGGGCCTGGCTGATTTTTACCGTCTCGAACAGCACCCGTTGCAGCAGCGGTTCGAAACGCGTCTCGGCCGACAGGCTGGCGGTGATTTCAAAGAAGCTCGCCAGGGTCTCCTTCATCCGAGCCATGGAAAGGCTCAACTGATCGACTTCCAGTACCGGCGAACGGCGTGTCACCGGGTAGTTGAAATCGAAACTGCGGATGGCGTCCGCTTCATCCACCAGGTCGCGCAAGGGGCGTACCAGAATGCGCGAGGTCAGCCAGCCCAGGGGCAAGCACAGGAGCAGGGTGGTCAGGGTGATGAGCGCGCCCTGCCAGCGCAGGCGATAGGCATCGGCCAGCAACTCGTCTTCAGGCACCAGCAGCGCCAGTTGCAGGCCTTGGGGGCCGCCCTCGTGCATGCTGCTGCGGGCGACCACCCACTGGCGCCGGTCGAGGGTCAAGCGGTTGCCGCCGGGGTTGTCCATGAGCAGGGCTTTGAGTGCGGGATGCAGGTCCCGGGCTTTGATAAGGCGCGCGGTCTGGCTCTCGATAATCAACTTGCTGCTGTCGGGGTAGGCCACCGCGTTGCCATCGGCATCGAACAGGGCGATTTGGGTGCTGGGGGTGACAACGTGCTTGGCCAGGGTCGCGGACAGTTGGTTCAGGGTCAGGTCCGCGCCCATCACCGCCTCGCTGCCGCTGCGTCGGGCCAGGGTGGTGCCGACATTGCGCGTGGAGAAAAACAGGTAGGGTGCGGTGGTGATCTGGTCGTCATCGCTGCGGGCACTGATAAACCATTCGCGGGCCCGCGGGTCGTAGTTCTCCCGTGGGTTGTCGCGTTGTTCCAGCAGGTTCAGCGAACGGTCGAAGAGCAGCGTCTGCGAGTGGGGGGTGCCAGTGTCGGGGCTGCGCTCGATGCTCCAGACCTGGTACGCGGCGTTGTCCGGTGCCTTGAAGCGCTCTTTCAACGCCTGGGTGGCCAGCGGCCGGACCATGAAAAAGTCGCCATCGGGATAGCCCACGTACAGCGATGCCAGGTTGGTGTTGTCGCGCAGGGCCTGGCTGAAGGGTTTGAGCAACGCCAGGCGCTGCGTCAGATCTGGTGCCTGGGCTTGGGGGTACTGGGCCAGCAGGCTGAGCAGGTGGCGGATGGGCTCGTAGGTTGACTGCAAGTCCAGGCGCACGTCCTGTTCGATGCGATCGAACAGTTTCTGGCTGCTGGAAAGGATGATCTGGGTGGTTTGTCGATAGTTGAAAATGCCCAGCACCGTGCCGGTCAGCAACAGCAGCAGGGTAAACATCACGCTGATGTGCACGTGCAGCGGGAACCGGCGTTTGTCCGGGCGCAGTGGGCTGGGCATCAAGTCTCTCCGAGTGGTCGTACACACTGCTTAGCGTTCAAGCATAGTTAAGGCCGGAGCAACCTGCCTTGGAGAGTTGGACCTGTGCCAGGGCACGCAGGCTGCTTGGGCAGTCTGTGTGTCACTGGGTGGGATGATGGCTTTTTGATTTGTTTTTGTCGAGGCAAGACTGGCCAAGTGCCCGGGGCGCGATGGCCCCGGGTTAAGTGTCAGTTCCCCGGGTTGGATTGCAGATATCGTTGCAGGGTTTGCTCCAGCTCCAACATGGCCTGCTCGATCGCGCTACGGCAGGCCTCGACCTCTTCGTGGCTGGCCTGTGCATCGCACGCCTGTTCCAAGGCTTCGCAATGCTGGGTCAGCATCAAGGCCTGGACCATACGCGCGGCGCCTTTGATGCGGTGGGCAATATCGATCAGGGCTTGCTGGTCGCCGTCATGGGGCAAGGCGAGCAGGGCCTGGCGATCTTGCTGGGTGCTGCTCAGCAGTTCGACGAGCAGGCGCTGGATCATTTTCGGCTCGCCCCCCGTCAGCAAATGCAGACTATCGAGGTTGAAGGCGTTGCGGGCCGCCAGCGGCTTGAGCCCTGCCAGGCGTTGGTGGAGGGCGGTCAGACTGATGGGCTTGAACAAGCAGTCATCCATCCCGGCCGTGGCGCAGCGCTGTTTTTCCTCTTGTTGGGCGTTGGCGGTGAACCCCAGGATCGTACAAGCTGGCCGTTGTGTGCGCTGTTCGTGCTGGCGGATGGCGCGGGTCAGGTCATAGCCATTCATCACCGGCATGTTGCAGTCGGCGATCACCAGGTCGAAATGCCCGTCTTCCCAAACCTTCAGGCCAGCGCCACCGTGGTGGGCGGTGGTGAAGCGATGCCCCAGGAAGCCCAGTTGCTGGCACATCAGCAGGCGATTGGCGGGGTGGTCGTCCACCACCAGGATGTTCAGGGGCGTGCCGGCGGTGGTGATCTCGGGCTGTTGTTCATCGGCGTCGAGCCGGGGTGCCAGGCTGGTCAAGTGCAACGTCACGCAGACTTGAGTGCCTGTCCCCGGTTGGCTGGTGAGGGTCAGTTGCCCGCCCATCATTTCGCACAGGCTGCGGCTGATGACCAGCCCCAGCCCTGCGCCGGCCCGGGCCATGTGGCTGGGGCCGTCGGCCTGGGCAAAGGGTTCGAAGAGACGAGCTTGGTCGCTTTCGCTGATGCCGATTCCGGTGTCCTCCACCCGCAACTGCATGCAGATCTGTTGGGGCGCGGTGCCAGCGTGCACTTGCACGCGGATATTGATCTGGCCACGTTCGGTGAACTTGATGGCGTTGCTCACCAGGTTGGTGAGTATCTGCTTGAAGCGCAGTGGATCGATCAACACATCGGCCTGTTCGACACTCGATTGGAAGTCCAACCCTAGGCTCAGGCTTTTCTGCCGCGCTAAGCCGTCGAACACCCGAATCACCGACTCGACGGTGTCGCGCAGGCTGACGCGCTCCGGCGTCAGGCTCAGGCGACCGGACTCGATGCGGGCGATATCGAGAATGTCGCCGATCAGCTCCAGCAGATCCTTGGCCGAGTCGTAGGCCACTTCGATGGCTGTGCGGTCGAGATGGCCCTGGTCGGCGCGTTTCAAGGTCAGTTCGAGCATGCCGATCACCGCATTCATGGGGGTGCGGATCTCATGGCTCATGGTCGCCAGGAAGGTGCTTTTGGCGCGGTTGGCGTCATCGGCCTGCTCCTTGGCGGCGCGTAGTTCATCGAAGAGTTGGCGCCGTTCACTGATGTCGATCCAGCCGCCGATGATGCCCTGGACCTCTCCCGTGGAGTCGCGATAGGGCAGGATCCAGTGATAGATCGTCAACTGGCGATCACCGATGTACAGCGCGCGATCGAGAATCATCGGCGTGCCTTCGGCGATGACCCGCTGATAGTCGGCTTCGAACTCCCGGGCCTCGAACTCGTTGCTCAAGGCGCCCTGCATCACGGTTTTGCCGATGACCTCGTCGCGGGAGGTGGAAAAGGCCTCCAGGTAACTGTCGTTGCAGCTTTGCAGCACGCCGTCGCGGTCACGCACGTAGAGGGCGTGGGGCGTGCCGTTGACCAGCGTGCGCATGAACTCGAGCTGGTCGTTCAGCGCCCGTTCGGCCTGTTGCCGCTGCTTGATCTGGCGCCGCATGTAGGCGTTCCAGGCCAGGGAAAGCAGGAGCAACAGGCCCGCGCCCAGGACGATCTGGTAGATCAGGCGAGAGTAGTTGCGCCAGTAGCTGTCCGGGTCGGCGGTGTAGCCGCGCCAGCGGCTGTTGATGATGCCCAGTTCATCCGGCGCGATGCTGAGCAAGGCCTTGTCGAGGATGGCGCTCAGTTCCACCGCGCCTCGGGCGGTGGCCAGGGTAAAGGCCGCCGGCTGTGTACCGATGGTGGCGCTGATCTGCAATTGATCTTGAAATACGCGGGACGAGATGAAGTAGTTGGCGACTACCAGCGAGTTGACGGCACCCTCGACCTGGCCCTGAGCCAGCAGTTCGGCGGCACGGAAGGTGTCGTCGGTTTCGACCAGGCGTACCTCTGGGTACTCGGTGCGTAGGTACTCCATTAAGGGGTTGCCCTGGGTGATTGCCAGACGTTTGCCGGCGAGTTGCTCGAGGCTGCCCATCACCGGGGCGTCCTTGCGGGTGAGCAGTACGAAGGAGTTCTCCAGGTAAGGGCGGCTGAAGGTGAGGCGGTCCTCGCGCTCATCGCTGGGCAGCATGGCGGCGATGATCTCGGCGTTGCCCTGTTCGACCTGGCGGGTCATCTCATCGACGCCACGGCTGCGCTGGATCTCGAAGCGCAGGCCGGTGCGCAGCCGGATGAGTTCCAGCAGGTCGGCGGTGATACCGCGGAAGTTGTTCTGAGAATCGAAAAAAGTCAGTGGGGCAAAAGTTTCGTTGACCACCACTCGCACGGTGGGGTGCTGTTTCAACCAGCGCTCCTCGCGCGCGGTAAGTTGCAGCTTCTGGTCGGTGAGCAGAATGTCGCTGCCGGCACTCCAGCGCTGGGCGATGCTATCGCGCTCGGCCATGGGGATGGCCTTGAGCGTGGCATTGATGAGGTCCAGCAAGGGTTGATCGCTTCTACGCACGGCAAAACTGAAGCCATTGGCTTCATGTTTGCCGAAGTTGGCCATCTGGATGTTCTTGAGATAGCCCTTGTTAATCATGTAGTGGGTCGAAATGGTATCGCCCAGAAATACGTCGGCCTGGTCGAAAGCCACGGCATTGATGGCGTTCTGGTAGGAAGGGTAGGCGGTGATGGTGGCCTTGGGGTACAGCGCCTTGACGTCCTCGAGCGGCAAGTAGTGGTAGACCATGCTCAAGCGCATGTCCGCCAGGCCGTCGCTCAGCGATCGGTTTTCCCGCTCGCGGGTGACCAGCACTGGCTGGTCCACCGCGTAGGGAATCGAAAGCGCCAGGTTCGGATTGCTGGCTTCGAAGCCGTTCGCGGTACCCAGCATATCCACGCGGCCCTGTTCTAGCGCGGCGATGGCCGCCTCCCGGGAACCATAGCGCTGCACCCGCACGGGCAAGGCCAGGGTGGCCGCGAGAATGCCGGCATAGTCTGCGGTGAACCCTTCATAGTCGTGTCCGCTGAGGGTCAGGTCGAAGGGGGGATAATCGGGAGCAGAAGTGCCCAGGACCAGCTCGCGCTTGTTGCCAATCCATTGCAATTGCGCTTTATCCAGATGAACTTGGGTGAGGCCTTTGCTGGCGCGACTGAGCAGTGAATAGGACTGCACATCGTTGTTCTCGGCGACCGCGAAAGTGCTCAGGCATAAACCCGTGCTCAGTAATATTAAGTAGTCCTTTAACTGCCTGGGCATCCTATTTCTCACACTAATGCGTTGCGTTTTGCCATCTCGATAAGTTCTACCAAGGACTTGGCCTTAAGTTTTTGCATAAGTCTTTTCTTATAGGTGCTGACGGTTTTGTTGCTTAAAAACATGCCCTTGGCGATTTCCTTGTTAGTGCGGCCTTGGGCAAAGAGTTGGAGCACCATCAATTCCCGGTCATTCACCGATTTGAATAAATCCAGCTCCAGGCTTACTTCTTCATCCCGGCGCGCCGGGTTCAATGCCTGGCTGGGGAAGTAGTTGTAGCCTGAAAGTACGGCCTTGATGGCGCTGAGCAGCTCACTGAGGTCCTCCTGCTTACAGACATAGCCGGAAGCACCGGACTGCATGCACCGTATGGCGAAGAGAGTCGGCGATTGCGCAGTCAGTACGAGTGTGCGCAGGGGCGTGCTCATGGCGTTGAAACGCGATAGGACTTCCAGGCCGTCGAGTTTGGGAATGCTGATGTCGAGAATGATGAGGTCTGGCATACATTCGCGGACCATTTGCATGGCGTCGACACCATTATCGGTTTCGCCGACCACTTTATAACCTTCGTGTTCTAACAACATGCGAACTGCAAGTCTGATAACGGGGTGATCGTCGACAATAAAAACGGAGTTCATAATCAAATCCCATACGAGCGCAAATAAAGCGCGCACCTTAGCTCAGAAGGGGGCAGGCACGCATGAACCGACGGGCCTGTTGATGCAATATAAGATTATTCCTACACAAAAAAAGGCATTGGATTACGAATGTGTAAGGAGGGGGAGAGGCACGTTAGTTTAATGCATTAATCTTGGCGAGATTATTTCGGTGGCATTCTTTTTCGCTGCGTAAGTCAGAATTATTCCTACTTGTCTGGCGGTTTATTCTTGTTCGCTGAAATAATGTTTTTATTGGGTATTAATGAAAAATCCACTTGCCTATAAGAGCGAGGCGCAATGGGTACGCTGGGCACTATTGGGTAGGGAGTAAATTTGCCCAGTTGACCCCGTGTCAACGCCTGATTTCTCCCGGAGTGCATAGGGTTTAAAGAGGGCGTCGGGGGTCAGGGCTTGCGCTGCAACAGCGTGCTGAACTCCCGGCGGTTAAGTGGTTTGCTCAGATAGCCCAGCAGCGGGAGCCGGCGTAGGTTGGCCTGACGCTCAAGGGCCTCGAGTTCGCCCAGGCTCAGGCTACTGAGGATGATCGCGGACTGAATCAGGCGTTGGCTGCTGGCCAGGCCGATCAGTTCCAGGCCGCCCAGGTCCGGTAGGCATTGGTCGCATAGCAGTAGATCAAAGGGTTGCGGTGCCTGGCGCATCAGCAATAGCGCGGTTTCGGCGTCATGGGTGGCGGTGAGGTGGTGAAAGCCGTAGCTGTTAAGCAGGCACTGGGTGGCAGCCAATTGAAAAGGATGATCTTCCACCACCAGGATGCGCAGGTCATGTTTGAGCATTGTGTGTTCCATGGCAAAGGCGCTCACCCGGGATGAGCCTGCAGGGCTCTTCGGTTGACGGCTCGTTCTGTTGAGCAAGATAGTCGGCGATTATTTCGCGAATACATTGATAGATTCGATCAGTTCGCTCTCTACAAGGCGTAGGGCGATTCTCTAGGCGCTGAAATGCGCGGAATATTTGAGTGTTTTCAATCGGACGTGGAGGCTTATTCCTACACGTCTTATTGGCTTCACCTCTATTGAGGGCTGGAGCGTCCGGTCATTTCCCGGGCCATTTCGGTGGCGTAGCTATCGGTCATCCCGGCAATGAAGTCGATCATGCGCAGGAACGAGCTGTGCAGGGGCTTGCTGGGGTCGGGTGCGTTGTTGCCGAGCAGGTCGAGGATGCGCCGGTTCTTGAACGAGGGCGTGCGCCCGCCATGCTGTTCCAGTGCCGCGCCGCAAAAGGCGTTGAGCAGGATTTCCAAGGTGGTGTAGGCGCCGATCTCGTGCAGGGTCTTGCGCTTGTCCTGGAAGATCTTCTTGCGCGCCATGTCCTTGGCATTCAATACGCAGCGCTTGGCAGGCCCGTGCATGTGTTCCACCAGGTCGCCATGCAGGGTGCCCGCCAGCAGCGCGTCTTGCTGTTCGACGAAGGCTCGGGCGGCGGCGTTGGTCAGGTGTTCGATGGCCTTGCCACGCAGGATCGCCAGTTTGCGCCGGCGAGAGTCCGTCGGGCCGAGTTGGCGATAGGTTTGCGGCAGGTCATCGCCCACCAAGTCAAGTAGGAGAGATTCCACTTCGGCGTAGTTCAGCAGCTCCATCTCCACACCGTCCTCCAGGTCGATCAAGGCGTAGCAGATGTCATCGGCGGCTTCCATCAAGTAGACCAACGGGTGGCGGGCCCAGCGTTGGTCTTCGATCTGTGGCAGGCCGAGCTTATGGGCGATGGTTTCCAGCAACGGCAGTTCGCTCTGGTAGCAGCCGAATTTGTGTTTCTTGTAGCCCAGGGAGTCGGCGTGGCGTGCGGTCCAGGGGTATTTCAGGTAGGTCCCCAGGGTGGCGTAGGTCAGGCGCGTACCACCGTCGAATTGATGGTATTCAAGCTGGGTCAGCACCCGGAAACCCTGGGCGTTGCCCTCGAAGTTGAGGAAATCGCCTCGTTCGGCGTCAGTCATTGCGTCGAGCCAGCCGCGCCCCGCCGCTTGCTGGAACCAATGGCGAATGGCGTCCTCGCCTGAGTGGCCGAACGGCGGGTTACCGATGTCGTGGGCCAGGCACGCCGATTGTACGACCATGCCCAAGTCGCTCGGCTCGCACCAGTCGGGCAGGGCGCCGCGCAGGGTTTCGCCGACCCGCATGCCCAGAGAGCGGCCCACGCAACTGACTTCCAGGGAGTGGGTCAGGCGCGTGTGGATATGGTCGTTGCTGGACACCGGATGCACTTGGGTCTTGCGGCCGAGGCGGCGGAAGGCGCCGGAAAAGATGATGCGGTCGTGGTCTTTGTGGAAAGGGCTGCGGCCAAGTTCATGCGGGCTGTGCAGGGGTTTTCCGAGGCGTTCGCGGGTAAGCAGGGTGGGCCAATCCAAGGCTGGTTCTCTCCGTCAGGTGACTGATGGGCTAGCTTCCCGTTTCGCGCCCCTGGCCGCAAGGGGGACTACAGATGCGCGGGCGGGCAGGCACCGGCCTCTGGTGAAAGAGGCGGGTGCCTGGGCACAACGAAAGATTGCCGGCTCAGGGTTTGCGCGAGGTGCTTAGGGCCATCTTTATCAGTGGCAGTAGGCTGGTGCCGAGCCCGACGAGGCGGGTCAGGCGCCCGACGCCGCCACTCTTGGCGCCTTTACCGGTGAAAAAGCCCAGCAGCGTCACAGCGGCCACGCCCCACAGCGGCGCATGCTTGATGCCCAGGCCCTGTTGCCAGTTCTGGGTCATTCCGCGCATGCGCTGCAAGGGTTGCAGCAATTGCTGGGACTCATGGCGAATTTCTTGGCGATGCATCTCCATGCGCAGGCGGATCAAGGCCTTGCGCATTTCGCGGCGAGAATGGCTTTGCGGGATGTCAGGCAGGTTCATGGCAGCAGGCGCTCCCGGTCGTTGGCCAGTTCTTCCAGGGTGGCGTTGAATGGCGAGGATTCGTCATAGATCGCCGCCCGCAGGCGCATGGCGCAGAACAATGCGGCCAGGGAATAGAAGACGCACAAGCCGATGATGCCCGCCAGGCGATAGCTGTCCCACAGCAGGATCAGCACCAGCGCCGAGAGCCCCACGAGCAACAGCAGGGCAAACACCAGGGCTAGCCCGGCGAACAACAGCAGGCTCACTGTGCGGGCTTTCTGCTCCTGCAATTCGATGCCGAACAACTCGACATGGCTGTGTAGCAAACCCAGGAAAGCGGCGCCTAGGCGCCGCGACGAGGTGCCGGGGGCGGAGTCGGAATCGCCGATAGCCATATCAGCGCCGAGTTGCCAGCAAGCCGATCAAGAAACCCACACCGGCCGCGATGCCCACCGATTGCCAAGGGTTGGCCTGCACATAGTCTTCAGTGGCGGTGACCGCCGCTTGGCCACGCTCGCGTAGCGAATCCTGGGACAGTTGCAGGGTTTCGCGGGCGCGCAGCAGGCTGTCGTGGATCTGCCCGCGCAACTCATCGGCTTGATCGCCGGCCAGGGTGGCGGTGTGTTCCAGCAAACGTTCGGTGTCGTTCACCAGGGTTTGAAAATCCGCCATCAGTATTTCTTGAGCAGTCTTTGCTGTTTTGCTGGCCATGGTGATCTCCGTAGGTGGCTTGTGTGTGATTCGAGTATTGGGCGCGTGGGAAGGTTCAGTGCAATTGGCTGGTACAGCTTTTGCTTTGTGCTGGTGCATCGCCGCTTGGGTTTTGCGCTGAAAACGCGCGCCGAGTGATGAAAACCTTAACCTAAATAACTGAAACCTGCGGAAATACCCTAGCGGCAATTTGCCCCATTGTTGATTCCTGCGCCAAAGCGGTTCACCGAAGAAGAAACCGCGCCCCGCCCAGGTGCCAATTTGGTGCGTAAAAAGCGTTCGCGAGCTGCTTTGGTGCTTTTTCCTGCCTGTGGGGCTGCCCTCCAATGGACCATTTGCAAAGCGCCGTGACCAGCCTGGTCCACGGCTCCAACACGTTGTTTATTCTCATGGGCGCAGTCATGGTACTGGCCATGCACGCCGGGTTCGCGTTCCTTGAAGTGGGCACGGTACGCCAGAAGAACCAGGTCAACGCCTTGTGCAAAATCCTCAGTGATTTTGCCGTCTCGACCCTGGCCTACTTCTTTATCGGTTATTGGATTTCCTACGGCGTCAGCTTCATGCAGCCGGCGGCGGCGCTCAGCACCGACCACGGGTATGGGCTGGTGAAGTTCTTTTTCCTGCTGACGTTTGCCGCGGCCATCCCGGCGATTATTTCCGGCGGCATCGCCGAACGGGCCCGGTTCGCCCCGCAGCTGTGCGCGACGGCGCTGATCGTGGCGTTCGTCTACCCGTTCTTCGAGGGCCTGGTGTGGAACGGCAATTTCGGCCTGCAAGCCTGGCTGCAAGGGCGGTTTGGCGCGCCGTTCCACGACTTTGCCGGCTCCGTGGTGGTGCATGCCATGGGCGGTTGGCTGGCGCTGGCGGCGGTGTTGCTGCTGGGGCCGCGCCAGGGACGTTACCGCGATGGGCGCTTGGTGGCGTTCGCGCCGTCGAGTATTCCGTTTCTGGCCCTGGGGTCGTGGATTTTGATTGTCGGCTGGTTCGGCTTCAACGTGATGAGCGCCCAGACCCTGCAAGGGGTCAGTGGCCTGGTGGCGGTCAACTCGCTGATGGCCATGGTGGGAGGCACCGTGGCGGCGCTGGTAGTAGGGCGCAACGACCCGGGCTTTCTGCATAACGGCCCGCTGGCCGGGCTGGTGGCGGTTTGCGCCGGCTCCGACGTGATGCACCCCTTGGGGGCGCTGGTGACCGGTCTGATCGCCGGGGCGCTGTTCGTCTGGTGCTTCACCGCCGCCCAGGGCAAATGGCGGATCGACGACGTATTGGGGGTGTGGCCCTTGCATGGCGTATGCGGCGTCTGGGGCGGGATTGCCTGCGGGGTGTTCGGCCAGCAAATGCTCGGTGGTATCGGCGGGGTCAGCCTGGCGAGCCAGTTGCTCGGCACCGCCCTGGGCGTGTTGGTGGCCCTGGCCGGCGGCTTTGCCGTGTACGGCGCGATCAAGTACGGCCATGGCCTGCGCCTGAGCCAGGAAGAGGAGTACTACGGCGCCGACCTGTCGATCCACAAGATTGGCGCCATCAGCCAGGATTGAGGCGCTGCTCTGTAGCAAGCGGGCGAGCCCGCTTGCTAAGGGGGTCAGCCGCCCAGCAACCGTGCTTCGCAGGCTTCAATGGCGGCCAGAGGGCCGGACATCAGCACCTTGTCGCCGGCCCGTAGCGCGGTGGTGCCTTCCACCGCCAGTTCCGCGCCTTCGCGTTGTACCGCTTGAATGTCCACCCCCAGCAGTTCCAACGCCAGGTCACTGAGGGTCAGGCCGCAGGCATGGGCGTCGGGCGCCAGGTTGACCGCGTGCATCAGCACCTTGGGCTGGCCGCGATTGTCCAGCAGGTTGCCCTGGGCGCCGTGATAGAAGCCGTGGAGCAAGCGGTAGCGGGTCTGGCGCACTTCGTCGACGCGGGCCTGGGCCTGCTCTTCGGGCAGGCCGAGCATCACCAGGGCATGGGAGGCGAGCATCAGGCTCGACTCCAGCAACTCCGGCACCACCTCGTTGGCGCCGGCGGCCTGCAACTCGCTCAACTGACTGTCGTCGCGGGTACGCACCAAAATCTGCACCTGCGGGTTGAGGCGTCGCGCCTCCTTGAGCACCGTCAGGGCGATGTCGGTCTTGTCGACGGCAATCACCAGCAAGCGTGCGCGGTCCAGGCCCACGGCGCTGAGCAGCTCGCCGCGGCGCGAGTCGCCGTAGTGCACGCAGCTTTCGCCGGCGGCGGCTTCTTGCACCCGCACCGGGTCGTCGTCCAGGGCGATGAAGGTTTGTTTTTCACGGCGCAGGAAACGGCCGATGGACTGGCCCACGCGGCCATAACCGCAGATCACCACGTGGCCGTGAAACCCGGCGTTGAGGGCGGTGATTTCGTCGAGCTTGGCCTCTTCGTTGGGTTTGCGGTGCAGGCGCGCCGCGATGCCTGGCGCGGCCCGCAGCAGCAGCGGCGTGAGCACCATGGAGCAGAAGGTGGCGGCCAGCAGCAGGCCGCTGATCTCGGCGGGCATGAGTTGGCTTTGCTGCATCTGCGCCATCAGGGCGAAGCAGAATTCGCCGCCCTGGGCCAGCGCCAGGCCACTGCGCCATGCCGTTTCGCCGTCGCTGCCGCGCCACTTCACCAGTGCGGCGACAATGGCGCCCTTGACCAGCAGCAGGCCCAGGGTCAGGCCCAGAATCAGCAGGCTGTGGCTGACGAACAGTTGCAGGTCGATGAGCATGCCGATGCTGACGAAAAACAGCCCCAGCAGGATGTCGCGAAAGGGCCGGATATCGGCCTCGATCTGATGGCGGTAGTGGCTTTCCCCCAGCAGCATGCCCGCCAGGAACGCCCCCAGTGCCGGCGACAGGCCCAGCAAGTGGGTCAGCCACGCCGTCATCAACACAATCACCAGGGCCAGCAGCACGAACAGTTCGGCGGAATGGGACGCGGCCACCTCATGGAACAGCCGCGGCAGCAGCCAGCGGCTGGCCAGGGCCAGGCCGACGAACAGGATCACGGTCTTGACCAGGGTGATCGGCAGCGCCCAGTACCAGGCCTGGTCGCTCTGGCCGGCAAACACCGGCACCAGGGTCAGCAGCAACACCGCGACCACGTCCTGGAACAACAACACGCCAATGGCGTTCTGACCGTGGCTGCTGAAAATCTCCCCCAGGCTGGTCAGCTCCTTGCTGACGATGGCGGTCGACGACAACGCCAGCCCCGCGCCAAGCATCAGCGCTACGGCCAGCGGCATGCCGAACAGGCTCAGCACGCCCCCCAGCAACAGGCCGCTTATCAGCACTTGCAGGCTGCCCAGGCCAAACACCACGCGGCGCAGGGCGAGCATTTTCGACAGGGAGAATTCCAGGCCCAGGGAAAACAGCAGGAACACCACCCCCAGTTCCGCCAGGTCCGGCAGGTGCTCGCTGTCATTCACCCAGTCGAACGCGGTGGGCCCCACCAGCAGGCCGACACACAGGTAGCCCAGCACGGGTGGCAGTTGCAGGCGCCGGAACAGCGCGATCACCACCAGCGATGAGGCAAGAATGATTAACAGGTTGGCGAACACAGGCGTCTCCGGTCAGGGGCGTGGAATACACAGCGTAGAGGCAAAAAAAGCCGCGAGTTTCGTTTAATCGCGCCTGTGGCTTACTGACGCAGGTCAGGGGTTGGCCCGATGGCTGCCATCAGTGCGCCATGGGGCTAGACTATGGGCCCGTCTCTTTTCGGTTTTTTGTCATGCCTCCTGAATGTCAGCTGTACGGCACCCTGGGTTGCCACTTGTGCGAACTGGCCGAAGAGGTCCTCATGCCATTGGTCGAGCACGGCTTGATGGTGGAACTGGTGGATATCGGCGAAAGCGAAGCGTTGGTCGAGGCCTATGGCCTGCGCATCCCGGTGCTGCGGCGCATCGATACCGGCGCCGAATTGGGCTGGCCGTTCGACGCTGAGCAAGTGGTGAACTTTTTGCAATGACGGTCGCCTCCATTGGTCGCGGCCCTCGGTAATCGGTTGGCCAGGGGCACGATATTCGTTTACTGTATGCGTATACAGTTATTCGAGTGTCGCGCCACCTCTCGAGGTGGCGAGGCCCGCACGTCGAGGGATGCACCATGGTCAATGTCGAACAATTGAAGAACAGCGTGAACCGGATGTCCGCCGACGTCGTCCGTGAAGCGGTGCTGGAACTGCGCCTGGATGGGTTGGTCACCGAAGGCAAGACGCCGTTCGGCAAAGTGCATTTCAATACCTGTTTTGCAGAGATCGAAGCCCTGTTCCAGCGTGCCGGCTACCACCGCCAATTGGATGTGGTGGGCTACCAGGGTCTTCTTTATGCCCTGTATGACCCGGCGCGCTGGGAAGCGGTCGATGTGCTGCGCTGGCTCAAGGACTTCACCGAAGCCGCCGCCGAGGCCGGCGTGACCACGGCCTGAGGCAGCGGGCTAGGTTCGCGGGCACCGTTGCCGGATAATGCCGGCCAGCATTTGGCCAGAGTCCTGTTATGTCTACCTCATCGTTCAGCGCTGCGCAGCACCAAGCCAGCACCCTGTACCTGCCACCCGGCGCGTGGCCGACGGTGCTCGATTGCCTGTGCGAGCATTTTCGCGCCATCAGCCGCCAGCAGTGGCTGGACCGCATTGCCCGGGGCCGGGTGCTCGATGGCAATGGCGCGCCGATCAATGCCGACCTGCCGTACCGCGAAGGCCTGCGCATCCATTACTTTCGCGAAGTGGCCGCTGAAAAACCGATCCCGGTGCAGGAACACATTCTCTACGCCGACGAACACCTGGTGGTGGCTGACAAACCCCACTTTCTGCCCGTGACCCCGGCGGGCGAGTACGTCGAGCAAACCTTGTTGCGCCGCCTCATCCGGCGCCTGGATAACCCGCACCTGGTGCCCCTGCACCGCATCGACCGGCACACGGCGGGGCTGGTGCTGTTCTCGGCCAACCCGCAGAGCCGGGCGGCGTATCAGTCGCTGTTCCCCACGCGCCAGATCGACAAGCACTACGAAGCCATCGCCCGGGCGCTGCCCCAATGGGCGTTCCCCCTGGTGCACAAAAGCCGTTTGGTGGAAGGCGAGCCGTTTTTCCGCATGCGCGAAAGTGCGGGGGTGAGCAACACTGAAACCCGGGTGACGGTGCTTGAGCAAAACGACGAGTGGTGGCGCTACGGGTTGTTCCCGGTCACCGGCAAGAAACACCAGTTGCGGGTACACATGAGTGCGCTGGGGGCGGGGATCTGCAACGACCCGTTCTACCCAGAGGTACTCAAGGACGCCCCGGACGACTACACCAGGCCTCTCAAACTGCTGGCCCGGAGCCTGCGCTTTGTCGACCCCCTCAGTGGTGAGGCGCGCCACTTCGAGAGCCTTCTGACCCTGGCTTGGTAAGGCCTACAAAAGCAAAAACCCGCACGGGGCGGGTTTTTGCATCAAGGCCTGGGCTTACAGGTCTTTGACGGTGCGCACCTGGTCCTTGTTGATACGGGTTTGCTTGCCGTCCAGTTGTTCAAACTCATAGAAGCCGGATTCTTCATCGTACTGCGGGGTATCGACAGCCTGGATTTCACGGCCGTCGTTGAGCGTAATCACTGTTGGCGAAGCGCAACCGGCGAGGGTGGCGAGGCCCAGTGCGAGCATCAGGGAGGCGAGGGTCCGTTGAGTCATGGTGTTTCTCCGAAAGTGAATACTTTGAGTACTGACGTTCTGACGTATACATCGCGAGCAAGTTCCATGGCTAGTGTCATTCTGACACTTCGCCAGGGCGATCCAGCAACTGCGGTGTGTTGAGGTTGGCCAGGCGCGGGTCGTTGGCCGGGCACGGCAAGGCCTGTGCGGCCAATTGCCGCATGACCTTGCCGGGGCTGCGCTCGCCGTGGGCCCAGGCGTTTTCAAAGGCTGGCGCCAGGGCTGTGGGGATGACGCACAGCAACGGCTCCCAATGCTCGCCGTGGCGCAGCATCAGGGGTTTATCTGGCTGTTGGCGGGCGGCGTCGCGCATGGCGTGGAGCAACGCGGCGTCCAGTTGCGGCACATCACAGGGCAGCACCAGCAAGTAGTCGTGGCGGGCGGCGGCCAGGCCAGCGCGGATACCGGCCAGGGGCCCGGGGAAATCGGCGCAGTCGTCGTGCACCAAGCGGTCGGCGTAGGGCGCATACAGCTCCAGGTTGCGGTTGCACGAGACGATCAGGTCGTCCGTCAGCCCCCGCGTGAGGCGGTGCAGGTGGGCGATCAAGGGCTCGCCGCGCCAGGGCAGCAGGCCTTTGTCCTGCCCGCCCATGCGCTGGCCGCGGCCACCGGCCAGCAACAGGATCGAACAGGGCGGCAGCGGGGGCAGGGTGGTCATGGTGCCTCGCAACAGGGCTTGAAAATGGGGCGCTGTGATATAACACCCGGCCGTGTCTCCTACAACTGGATCGAGCCTATGAACGCCAAGGCTGAAGTGCCTTTCGCCCCGCTGAACATCGCGGTGCTGACCGTCAGCGATACCCGCACCCTGGACACCGACACCTCGGGCCAGGTGTTCGTCGACCGCCTCACGGCTGCCGGCCACCACCTTGCGGCGCGGGTGCTGCTTAAGGATGACCTGTACAAAATCCGTGCTCAGGTCGCCACCTGGATCGCCGAAGACGTGGTGCAAGTGGTGCTGATTACCGGTGGCACCGGGTTCACCGGCCGCGACAGCACGCCCGAAGCGGTCACCTGCCTGCTGGACAAGCAAGTCGATGGCTTTGGCGAGCTGTTCCGCCAGATCTCGGTGGCCGACATCGGCACCTCCACCGTGCAGTCCCGCGCCCTGGCCGGCATGGCCAACGGCACCCTGGTGTGCTGCCTGCCGGGTTCGACCAACGCGGTGCGCACCGGTTGGGACGGCATCCTCGCCGAGCAACTGGACGCGCGCCACCGCCCGTGCAATTTCGTGCCCCACCTCAAGCAAGCCGCACCTTGTGAAAGCCGTGGATAAGCCCGGCAAGAACGGCGCCCTGATGCCCGTCGAAGCGGCCCTGGCGCGGTTGCTGGAAATGGCGGGCGGCGCACCCATCACCGCCGATGAAGAACTGCCCTTGGCCCAGGTCCAGGGCCGGGTGTTGGCCCAAGACCTGGTCGCCACCCTCGATTTGCCGCCCTGGCCCAATAGCGCCATGGATGGCTACGCCCTGCGCGTGGCCGATTGGACGGGCCAGGCCTTGCCCGTGAGCCAGAAAGTGTTCGCCGGCCAGGCGCCCGAACCCTTGCTGCCCGGCACCTGCGCGCGGATCTTCACCGGCGCGCCCGTGCCCGCCGGCGCGGACTGCGTGGAAATGCAGGAAAACGCCCAGGTGCAGGACGACGGTCGCGTGAGCTTCAGCCAAGCGCTGCACAGCGGTCAGAACATTCGCCCGCAAGGCCAGGAAACCACCGTGGGCGAAGTGGTGCTGAACGCCGGCACACGCCTGGGGCCGATCGAACAAGGCTTGGCCGCCACCCTGGGCAACGCCCGCTTGCGCGTGGTGCGCCGCGCCCGGGTGGCGGTGTTGTCCACCGGCGACGAGTTGATCGAACCGGGCCTGCCCCTGGGCCCAGGGCAGATCTACAACAGCAACCGCGTGCTGCTGTGCAGTTGGTTGCAGCGCCTGGGCTGCGAGGTGGTCGACGCCGGGATCTTGCCCGACGACCTGGCCACCACCCGCCGCCGTTTGGCGGAACTGGGGGACGTGGACCTGATCCTCTCCACTGGCGGGGTATCGGTAGGCGAGGCGGATTTCCTCGGTGTGGCCCTGCGCGAGGAGGGCGAGCTGGCCCTGTGGAAACTCGCCATCAAGCCCGGTAAACCCCTGACCTGCGGGCATTTTCGCGGTGTGCCGGTGATCGGCCTGCCCGGCAACCCGGCATCCACCCTGGTGACCTTCGCCCTGTTGGCGCGGCCTTACCTGTTGCGGCGCATGGGCGTGCAAGCGGTCGAGCCGCTGAAATTCCCGGTGCCCGCCGGGTTCGCCTGGCCTAAACCGGGCAACCGTCGCGAGTACCTGCGTGCACGCCTGGAGCAGGGCCGCGCCATCATTTACCGCAACCAGAGTTCCGGGGTGCTGCGCAGCGCGGCGTGGGCCGAGGGCCTGGTGGAAGTGATGGAAGGCAGCACGCTGGTGGAGGGCGATTGGGTCAATTTCATCCCCCTAAGCGAAATGTTGGGTTGAAGTGCCCGGCACGCCGCCGGACTTTTTCGCCACTGTCATAGGTCAACATCCTCTGAGGTTTCTCAATGACGGGAGTGACGAGTCATGGCTGAGCGCAAGGCGTTGTTGATTTTGCACGGCAAGCAGGCGCTGAACGAGGACGTGCGTGCCGCCGTCCAGGCCAAGCGCGACGAGGGCTGGGACCTGGCGGTGCGCCTGACCTGGGAGGCCGGCGATGCCCAGCGCCTGGTGCAGGAAGCGATCGGCGCCGGTTACCGGCAACTGATCGCCGGTGGCGGTGATGGCACCTTGCGTGACATCGCCGAGGCCATCGCCCACAGCGCCGAGCCGGTGAGCCTGGTGCTGCTGCCCCTGGGCACCGCCAATGATTTTGCGCGGGCGGCCGGGGTTCCGCTGGAGCCGTTGCCGGCCCTGGACCTGCTCGACGTGCCGGCCCAGGCCATTGACCTGGGGGGCGTGGGCGAGCAGGTGTTCCTCAACATGGCCACCGGCGGTTTCGGCAGCCAGGTCACCGCCAACACCTCCGAAGACCTGAAAAAAGTCCTCGGCGGTGCGGCGTACCTGTTCACCGGGTTGACGCGCTTCAGCGAGCTACACGCCGCCCATGGCGAACTGCACGGGCCGGATTTCCACTGGAAGGGCGACCTGCTGGCCCTGGGCATCGGCAACGGCCGCCAGGCCGGTGGCGGGCAGGTGCTGTGCCCCCACGCCCTGGCCGATGATGGCCTGTTGGATATCAGTATCCTGCCCGCGCCCCAGGAAGTGGTGAGCACCTTGCGCGACCTGCTCAGCGGGGGGTTGGGCATCGACAACATGTTCGTGCGCGCGCGCCTGCCCTGGGTCGAGATCACCGTGGCCGAAGGCCTGTACATCAACCTTGATGGCGAACCGCTGGAGGGCGACCACTTGCGCTTCGAAGCGCGGCCGGGGGCTTTGCGCGTGCATTTGCCGGCGGATTCGCCGGTGCTGGGGGCTAGTCGTCGAGGCTGATGATCTGCTCGCGTACGGCAAACAGCACTAGGCCGGCGACGTCGAAAATCTGCAAGCGCTTCATGATTTGCGAGCGGTGGGCTTCCACGGTCTTGATGCTCAGGTTCAGGCCGTTGGCGATTTCCCGGGTGGACTTGCCGCGCACGATCAAACGCAGGATTTCCAACTGCCGCGCCGTCAGGCTGTGCCGTGGCGGTGGTGTGTTGCGGGCCAGGTGCAAGGCCTGGTTGATAACCGTGTGGGCGATGGCCGGGCTCAGGTAGCGCTCGTTGTTGCGCAGGGCCGCCAAGGCCTGCTCGAGTTCGGTGGCGGTGGTGTCCTTGAGCAGATAGCCGTGGGCGCCGGACTCCAGGGTTTGCATGATGAGGTCCGGGTCGGTGTGCATCGACAGGATCAACACCTTGCTCTGCGGGCGCCTGGCCTTGAGGCGGCGCAGGGCCTCCAGGCCCCCGGTGTGCTTCATCGACAGGTCCAGCAGGACGATGTCCGGGGCCAGGGCCTCGACCAGCTCCAGCAGTTGCGCGCCGTCATTGGCTTCGCCCACCACGGCATACCCGGGAATATCCAGCACCAGGGCGCGCACGCCGGCGCGGATCAGCGAGTGGTCGTCCACCAGCAGCAAATTGCAGGTCAATGGATCGCCTTAGGGGCGCTGGCGCGCTCCCGTGCCCGTGGCGCCCAGGGAAACAGCGCTTCGATGCGCGTGCCTTGGCCCAGTTCGCTCGTGACGTGCAAGGTGCCGCCCAACTGATCGATGCGCTCGGCCATCCCCGCCATTCCCGATTGCCCCGCCGGCCCTGGGTATTGCTGCGGGGAAAAGCCCTGGCCGTCATCGCAAATCGACAGCCGCAGGCCCTGGGGCTGGCGCTGCAACTGGATCACCAGGTTCTGCGCCTGGGCGTGGCGCAGGATATTGGTGACAGCTTCCTGGGTGACACGAAACGCGGCCACGGTCATTTCTTCGGGGATCCCGGTCAAGCGCTGCTGGCATTCCAGGCTCCAGTGCAGCGAGGTGTTGGCCAGGGTCTTGAGCAGGTGCGCGCGCAGGCTCGCTTCCAGGCCCAGGCTGGCCAACTGCCGTGGGTTGAGGATGGCCGAAACGTCGCGCACCTTGGCCAGGGTTTCTTCCAGGGTTTCGCACAGCGTCGCGCATTGCCCTTGCAGCTCTTCGGGCAAACGGCGCTTGAGCCAATCGCTTTGCAGCTTGGCGGCGGTGAGGAGCTGGCCGATGTCGTCGTGTAACTCGCGGCTGAGGCGGTGGCGCTCGTTTTCCTGCACTTGCAGCAGGCGCTCGGCCAACTCCTGAGGCTCGAACTTGATCGATTTACGCGAATAGAAGTGGTGCACGCCCAGGCTGGCCAGGGCGGCGAGGTCAAGGATCAGCAGCGCCAGCGGCATGCCGTGGGAACTGGCGAAGGCCAGCAGGTTGCCCAGGGCCGAAAGGGCGCATAGCACGAAGGTCAGCCGTAGGGCCTGCTTTTGCGAGGGGGGCCAGGTCAGGTGTGGTTTCAAGCTAGCGTGCATAACCAAAGGCGCCAGTGAATGTTCGCTGCGGAAGGACCGGTCTGGTCGGCTGACAGCGCCAGGTCCGGACCATGCAAAGTCGTTTTCAAACTGGCGGGATCCGTGTGTTTGAAGCGAGTTTTACACCGAGACTAAATCCGCGTCCGGGTTGGAATCAATAAGCCATTAGTGGCGTAATAATGGTCGGCATACTATCACCTTGCATACCGTTGGTCGCGCTCGGTCTATTGATTTGGGACATCAGTCAACAACTGAAGTTGGTACGAAAGTTCCACGTTCTGACAGGTTTCCCCAATAGGGTAAAAAAGCCGTGAAAGTTGCGCGGGTTTTGTTGTTTGGCGGGCGAAGTTTTTTACCGGTATTGCAAGTTCCAACCCTCTAAGGGGCTGTTTTAAGAGGCAAGTTTAAATGCATTAACTCGCCTTGCCGGGCACCCACTAAGTGCGTGGCAGCACACACTGCAAAGAAACTGGTTCAGGCGCGTCACGCCGGGCCTTGGGCGAAGGTCGCCACGGCCAGGGGCTTGGCCTGGTAGGCCGGCGGTGGTGGCGCTAGGCCCAGGTGGCGGGCGAGCACGTCGAGCAGGGCGGTTTGCTCGTTGTCGTCCAGGGCCAGTTTGCCGGTGCGCGCATCGATCAACTCCAGTTGCCAGGCCAGCAGGGTCAGGCAATCGTGCAGGGCTAGCAGGGCTGGCTCGGCCAGTTCCTGATGCCGCGGGTCACGGCTGAGCAAGGCGTGGATCTGCCGGCAAAACGGCGCGATGACCGACAGCGCCAAGGCGTCGGCGGCGCCGGCCAGTTTGAGCAAGGTGGCCTGCAGGCACTCGATGGCGTCCCGGTCATTGAGTATCAATTGCAGGTGACTGAGGCAGTCTTCTGACTTGGCCAGGAGCGTTTCGGCTTCGAGGAGAAACTCGGGGAAGCGCCGCTGCCATTCCTTCGCGTCGTTCAACATGCTTTTCTCCACAACATTATTGAATGTGAGAGGGGAATGTCGCGTGTGGCGAACGATCGCAATTTAGTTGGGCGCTCGGAATCTTGTATGTAGTCCACTTCCGAAAGTTTACGCACTGAAACAATTGTGTGCGCTATTTCACTTTCTTGTGGGGTTGCAGCATGGTAGGGGCTTGGGTCTTGCGCTGGCCAGGCATGAACGCCAAGAAAGACTGGGCGACGAGCGGCGTTTGTCCAAGGTTCGGGTATCACGAACAAAAGCCTGACTCCATTCATGCAATGAGAATGGCGTCACATTAATGGCTATTGGAAAGGGCGAATATCAGGCCGTGCCTGAGTGCCCATAGGGGAATCCCTTAGGCACAGGAACTTTCTGCCGGGAGGCGGGTCTGGCAGCAGTGATGGCAAAGTAATATGACTGATGTCAGTAAAGCATGATGTTAATGTGACATCAATGCTCGATCGTGGCATTTTGTCGGCAGGGTCAAGGTCCGGCGGTAGCCGCCGATAACTCTGTTTAGTGAATTCATCAGAACAAGCCCAGGAGTCATTAATGGCCGGCATTCTCGACACGGTAGACCAACGCACCCAACTGGTGGGTGAGAATCGCCTGGAAATCCTCATGTTCCGCCTGGCCGGGCGACAGTTGTTCGCGATCAACGTGTTCAAGGTCCAGGAAGTGCTGCAACTGCCCAAACTGACCCTGATGCCCCAGCGCCACCCGTTCGTGTGTGGCGTAGTCAACCTGCGCGGCCAGACCCTGCCGGTGATCGACCTGTCCCAGGCCATCGGCATGCGCCCCCTGGTGCCGGGGCCCGACAGCACCATCATCGTCACTGAGTACAACCGTTCGGTGCAGGCATTTTTGGTGGGCGGCGTGGACCGCATCGTCAACATGAACTGGGAAGCCATCCTGCCGCCGCCCACCAGTGCCGGCCGCCAGCACTACCTGACTGCCATCAGCAAGGTGGACGAGCAGTTGGTGGAAATCATCGACGTCGAAAAAGTACTGGCCGAAATCGTGCCGTACAACGCCAAGGTCTCGCGCGACAAGCTCGACGACCCGCTGCTGGCGCGGGCCATTGGCCGCGAAGTGCTGCTGGTGGATGACTCCAAGGTGGCGCTGTCGCAGTTGCGCGACACGTTGTCGCAACTGGGGGTGAAGATGCACGTGGCCAGTGACGGCCTCAAGGCGTTGAACATGCTTAAGGCCTGGGCCGACAGCGGCGTGGTGATGACCGACAAACTGCTGATGATCTTCACCGACGCCGAAATGCCGGAAATGGACGGCTACCGCCTGACCACCGAGATCCGCAACGACCCGCGCCTGCGCGGCCTCTATGTGGTGCTGCACACCTCGCTGTCCGGCAGTTTCAACGACTCGATGGTCAAGAAGGTCGGCTGCGACAACTTTCTCTCCAAGTTCCAGCCCGACAAATTGGTGGACGTGGTGCGCCAGCGCCTGGTCCTGGATGAAGCGCCGGCCTGATCCCGGCCTTTGATTCGGCCCGCCACCTCGTATAGGGTGGCGTTTTGACCCTATCGGGAGCCGGATCATGCTCTACCTCAGCGCGCTGTATCGTTACCCGCTCAAATCCGCCAAGGCCGAGCCTTTGCAGCAGATCAGCCTGGACAAACTGGGCCTGGACGGGGACCGGCGCTGGATGCTGGTGGACGAAGCCAGCGGCCGCTTTCTCACCCAACGCGCCGAACCCGGCATGAGCCAGCTCACGGCCCTGTGGAACGCAACCGGCGGCCTGACCCTGAGTGCCGTCGGCCGTGCCTCCCTGGACGTACCCTTGCCCGGCGCCGATGAAGCCCTGCGCGGCGTGACCATTTGGCGCGACAGCCTGCGCGTGCCGGACGCTGGTGACGAAGCGGCGGCGTGGGTCAGCGAGTTCATTGGCAAGCCCACGCGCCTGGTGCAGGTGCCCGTGGCGCGGGCGCGCACCACCGAAGCCGGCTATGGCCGCGACGATGACAAGGTGGGGTTTGCCGATGGCTATCCGCTGCTGCTGATCGGCCAGGCGTCATTGGAAGACTTGTCCGGCCGCGTTGGCCGCTCCCTGGAGATGCTGCGCTTTCGTCCCAACCTGGTGATCGAAGGCAGCGGCGCCTTTGCTGAGGATAGCTGGAAACGCATCCGCATCGGCGACGTCGAGTTTCGCGTGGTCAAGCCGTGCTCACGCTGCATCCTGACTACCATCGACCCGCAGACCGGCGAGCGTGATGCCAGCCGCGAACCCCTGGCCACGTTGCAGAAATACCGGGCTCAGGAGGGCGGCGCAATGTTCGGCCAGAACCTGGTCAACGACGGCAACGGCGTGCTGGAAGTGGGCATGCCGGTGACTGTGCTGGAGTAAGGGGTGGGAGTGGGCACGCTCACTCCCACGGGAGGGAAGACACATTCGGGGGCTGCAATCAGCCCCGGTACTCGCACAGGTAAGCCGAGTCGACCGCCACTTTGAGCTGGAACTTGCTGTTGGCCGGGATGTTGAACTGGCTGCCGGCGGGGAAGGTTTCCCAATCGCTGCTCTCGGGCAGCTTGACGGTCAGCGCGCCGCTGACCACGTGCATGATTTCGCGCTGGGCGGTGCCGAATTCGTACTCGCCCGGGGCCATGACGCCGATGGTCGCCGGGCCTTCGGCGGTGCCGAAAGCTATCGATTTGACCGTGCCGTCGAAGTATTCGTTGACTTTAAACATGGGCGATTCCTCGAAATGGGCTGAAAAGGCCGGCCAGTATGCACAAGCCCCCCTGAGCCGTCACCTGCCGCCTGCGGGGCTCAGGCCGGCAGAATCAGCGGCAGCAAGCGTGCGGTATTGCGCGCATCTTCCAGGGCGCGGTGTTGCTGCCCGTTGAATTGCATCCCGGCCAATTGCAGCGCGCCGTTGAGCCCCAGTGGCCGCTCCAGGCGCCGGGCCTTGGCGAAGCGCTGCTTGAGGTTGATATGCGGCACCTGGCGCAGCAGGCTGTGTAACGGCTGGTCGCGCCATTCCTGTTCCAGTTGGCGGCGGTCGTAGTCGCCCCAACTGGCCCAGCCTTCGAGGCGGCTCGCGTGCTGGCCGAGCCAACGCTCGAACAGCGGCCACACCTCGGCCAACGGGCTGGCAGCGTCGATCTGGGCCTGGGTGATGTGGGTCAGCTCGCGGCAGAACGGTGTCAGCAGCGGGCGGCGCAGGGGCCGCACGAAGCGCTGGAAGTGATCCACCTCGCGGCCCTGGCGGGTAACCAGGGTGGCGCCGATTTCAATGATTTCCATCTCGGTGACCGGCCAACCGCCGTCGTCGGTGGTGGCTTCAAGGTCAATTACCAGCCAATGAGGCATTGCAGGGTTCCTGGTATCCGCGTCCTGATGGGGCTTGAGCGTAGCCAAAGCGTAAGGATAAGCCCAGCAGCCCGTAGGACTATTCGACCTCCAATAACACCTGACGGTTCTTCACCTGATCGCCCGGGCTCACCTGCACGCGGGTGACCACGCCGTCGATCCCGGCCTTGAGCGGGTGCTCCATTTTCATCGCCTCCAGCACCAGCAGCGGTTGCCCCGCGTGCACGCGGCTGCCGACCTCCACCAGCACCTGCACAATCGCGCCATCCATGGGCGCCCCCAGCACACCGCTGGCCACCCCGGCCTGGGCCGCCACCGGCGCGTGGGTGTAGTCATGCAGGTGCACGGCGCCCTGGCCGGTGAGCAGCCACAGTTCATCGCCCGCCAGGTGATAGGCGTGGCGGCGGCGCACGCCGTCCCGTTCCAGCAGCAGCCAGCGGCCATCGTCGTGCAGCAGCTTGAGGTCGATCAGTTGTTCGCCGACGCCGATGCACAGGGTTTGATCGCCCCGTGCACTGAGTTCAACGGGCCATTGCTGCTCGCCCTGGCCGATGCGGTAGGTCAGCGCCGTGCCCTGGTGGTTGCGCCAACCTTGCAGGCCCGTGGCGTGGGCGCTGGCCGAGCGCTGGTAGAACAGCGCGGCGGCGATGGCCAACACATAGGCCTGGGGCGGTTGCGGATGCAGGCTGGGGGCATCGGCAAACTGCTGGGCGATGAACCCGGTGCTGAACTGGCCGCTGGCGAAATCCGGGTGAGCGAGCAACTCGGCGAGCAGCCGCTGGTTACTCGCCAGCCCCAGCAGTACGCAATCCTGCACGGCGCGCAGGAGTTTGCGCCGCGCCTCTTCGCGGGTGGCACCGTGGGCGATGAGCTTGCCCAGCATCGGGTCGTAGAACGGACTGATGACTTGGCCCTCCACCACGCCATGGTCCAGGCGCACCCCCGGTTGCAGGGCCGGTTCCCAGCGCAGCACGCGCCCGGTTTGCGGCATAAAGCCCTGGGCCGGGTCCTCGGCGTACAGGCGCACCTCCATGGCGTGGCCGTGGCACGCCACTTGTTCCTGGCGCAACGGCAGCGGCCACCCGGCGGCCACCTGCAACTGCCAGGCCACCAGGTCCAGGCCAGTGGTCATTTCGGTCACTGGGTGCTCCACCTGCAACCGGGTGTTCATTTCCAGGAAGTAGAACCGCCCCTGCTTATCCAGCAAGAACTCCACCGTGCCCGCACCCACATAGTCGACGGCGCGCCCGGCCTTGAGCGCCGCCTCGCCCATGGCCTGGCGCAAGGTATCGGTCAGTACCGGGCAGGGCGCTTCCTCGATGATTTTCTGGTGGCGGCGCTGGATCGAGCAGTCGCGTTCGCCCAGGTAAATCAATTGGCCGTGGTGGTCGCCGAACAGTTGTACCTCCACATGGCGCGGCTCGAGCAACGCCTGCTCGAGGATCAACTCGGCGCTGGCAAAGGCATTCAGCGCCTCGGAGCGGGCGGTGTGCAATTGCGCCACCAGGTCGTTGGCGTGCTGCACCAGGCGCATGCCGCGCCCGCCGCCGCCGGCGCTGGCCTTAATCATCAAGGGGTAGCCGATGCGCGCGGCTTCGCGTGCCAGGGTGGCGTCGTCCTGGGCCGCGCCCTGGTAGCCGGCGATGCAGGGTACGCCGGCCTCGAGCATGGCCAGTTTCGACAGGCGCTTGCTGCCCATCAGCTCGATCGCCGCGCTGCTGGGGCCGATAAAGGTGATGGCCGCGGCCTCGCAGGCCCGGGCGAACTCGGCGTTCTCCGAGAGAAAACCGTAGCCGGGGTGGATCGCATCGGCCCCGGTGCGCCGTGCCGCGTCGAGGATCGCGGCGATGTTCAGGTACGACTGCTGCACCGGCGCCGGGCCGATGTGCACCGCCTCGTCGGCCTGTTGCACATGCAGGGCCTGGGCGTCGGCATCGCTGAACACGGCCACCGTGCGATAGCCCAGGGCATGGGCAGTGCGCAGGATGCGGCAGGCGATTTCGCCACGGTTGGCGATCAGGATTTTGCTGAAACGGGGCATGGCGGCTCCTTGGGGAGTGGGCGCGAAGTGTGGGGGGCGGTGTTTCGCTTGCCATCCAACCCACCTCTATTGGCAGGCCTGTCGCTAGCGCGCCGGGCTCCAGTTGGGCGGGCGCTTTTGCATAAAGGCCTGGGTGCCTTCGCGGCCTTCGGCGCCGGTGGCGGCGTCGGCGAACCAGGCGGCGGCCTGGTCCAGCAACGGCCCCAAGGCTAGTTCGCTGCTGGCCAGCAGCAGGGCTTTGGTCCGCGCGTTGGCGCCGGGGGCGCAGCGCAGCACTTGGCCGAGCACTTCGTCGAGGCGTTCGGCCAGGGCTTGCGGGTCGGCTTCGGTGAAGTGCACCAGGCCCAGGCGCAAGGCTTCGTGGCCGTCGAAGCGGGCGGCGGTGAGGGCCAGGCGCCGGGTGTGGCTGAGGCCGATGCGCTTGACCACGAACGGCGCGATTTGCGCCGGCAGCAGGCCGAGGCTGGTTTCTGGCAGGCCGAAGGTGGCGTTCTCGGCGGCAATGGTGATGTCGCTGACGCAGGCCAGCCCCAGGCCACCGCCCAGCACCACGCCTTGCAGCAGGCTAATCAGGGTTTGCGGCAGCTGTTCGGCCTCTTGCAGCAGGGTGCCGAAGGCGCGGTTCAACGCTTGGCACGCGGCCGGCCCAGCGTGGTGGGCTTGGGCCATGTCCGAAAGGTCGGCCCCGGCGCAAAAATGCCCGCCGGCGCCGCTGAGCACCAGGGCGCGCACCTGGGGTTGTTCGCGCACGGCGGCGAACACGGCGCGCAGTTCGCTGACCATCGCCAGGCTCATGGCGTTGTGGCTTTGCGGGCGGTTGAGGGTGACGTGCAGCACGCCGCCATGGGCGTCGAGCAGCAGGGTGGTGCAGGTGGGCAGAGTGCTCATGGCTTTTTCCCCGGCAGGGTGCCCATCAATTTGCAGATGATGCCCAGCATGATTTCGTCGGCGCCGCCGCCAATAGACACCAGGCGCATGTCGCGGTAGGCGCGGGCCACCGGGTTGTCCCACATAAAGCCCATGCCGCCCCAGTATTGCAGGCAACTGTCGCTGACTTCCCGGCCCAGGCGCCCAGCCTTGAGCTTGGCCATGGATGCCAGGCGCGTGACGTCCTGGCCTGTGACGTACTGCTCGGTGGCCTGGTAGACAAGTGCGCGCAGGCACTCGATTTCGCTGGCCAGTTCGGCCAGGCGAAAGTGGATCACCTGGTTGTCGATCAGCGCATTGCCGAAGGTACGCCGCTCCTGGCAGTAGGCGATGGTGCTGTCGATGCAGTGCTCCAGGCCCTTAATCATGTTGGCGGCGCCGAACAGGCGTTCCTCCTGAAATTGCAGCATTTGCATCATGAACCCCGCGCCTTCGTGGCCGATGCGGTAGTGCTGGGGCACGCGCACGTCGTCGAAGAACACCTGGGCGGTCTGCGAGCTGCGCATGCCGAGCTTGTCCAGGTCGCTGCCCAGGGTGATGCCGGGGCTGTCCATCGGCACCACGATCAGGGATTTGTTGGCGTGGGGCTTGCCGTCCGAGGTGTTGGCCAGCAGGCAGATGAAGTCGGCGCAGGGCGCGTTGGTGATCCACATCTTGCTGCCGTTGATGACGTAGTCGTCGCCGTCCTTGCGTGCGCTGGTCTTGAGCCCGGCCACGTCGGAGCCGGCCCCCGCCTCGGAGACGCCGATACAGCCCACCTGTTCACCGCTGATGGCCGGGCGCAGGAACTGCTCGCGCAGTGCATCGCTGCCAAACCGTGCCAGGGCCGGGGTGCACATGTCGGTCTGCACGCCGATGGACATGGGAACGCCGCCGCAGCGCACGGTGCCGAACTCTTCGGCGGCGACGATGGAATAGCTGTAGTCCAGGCCCATGCCACCGAACTGCTCGGGCTTGGAGATGCCCAGCAGACCGAGGTCGCCGGCCTTACGGAAAATCTCATGGATGGGAAAGCGCCCGGCCCGTTCCCACTCATCGACATAAGGGTTGATCTGGTGCTCGACAAAGCCACGGACGGTGCGGCGCAGTGCTTCGTGTTCCGGGGTGAAGATCATGCGGGTACTCCCTGTCTATGCGGTGGTCGTGAATTAGAACCGCGCCACGCCGAAGGTGTTGGGCTGCAAGGGCCGCACCTGGGCTTCGTGGCAGATGTCCAGCAAGTAGCCCAATAGCGTGCGGCTGTCGCGCGGGTCGATGAGGCCGTCGTCCCACAGGTTGGCGCTGGCGTAGAGGGCGGTGGATTGGCTGTCGAGTTTTTGCGCGGTGGCCTGTTCGAGCATGTCCAGCATCTTCGCGTCCGGTTCCAGCCCTTCCTTGAGTTGCCGGGCCTCGGTAACGATGCGCAGCACCTTGCCGGCCTGGGCGCCGCCCATCACCGCCGTGCGGCTGTTGGGCCAGGCGAAGATGAAGCGCGGGTCCAGGCCGCGCCCGCACATGGCGTAGTTGCCGGCGCCGTAGGAGCCGCCGACCACCAGGGTGAGTTTTGGCACGCGGGCATTGGCCACGGCTTGGATCATTTTTGCGCCGTGCTTGATAACACCGTTGCGCTCGGACTCGGTGCCCACCATAAACCCGGTGGTGTTGTGCAAAAACAGCAGCGGCGTCTGGCTCTGGTCGCACAACTGGATGAACTGCGCCGCCTTGGCCGCGCCCTGGGCGGTGATCGGGCCGTTATTGCCGATCAGGCCACAGGCGCGGCCCTGGATGTGCAAATGGCCGCAGACCGTGTGGGGGTCGTATTCGTTTTTGAAGCCGAGAAAGCGCGAACCATCGGCCAGGCGCGCGACGATCTCGCGTACGTCGTAAGGCTGTTTTGGCTCCGCGGGGATCAGCCCCAGCAGTTCTTCGCTGGGGTACAGCGGTTCGTCATAGGCCTGGGCCGGGCGGTGCGGCAGGTGTGCGTTCCAGCCCAGCAGGCTGACGATTTCGCGCACGATGCGCAGGCCATCGGCGTCGTTCTCGGCCAGGTATTCGGCGGTGCCGGCCACTTGCGCGTGCATCTGCGCGCCACCCAGTTCCTCCTCGCTGGCCACTTCGCCTGTGGCGGCCTTGAGCAACGGCGGGCCGGCGAGGAACAAACGGGCCTTGTCGCGCACCACCACCACATAGTCCGACAGCCCCGGCTGATAGGCGCCGCCCGCCGTGGCCGAACCGTGGACGAGGGTGATCTGCGGCAGGCCCATGGCCGACATCCGCGCCTGATTGGCGAAACTGCGCGCGCCTTCGACGAAGATCTCCGCCGCGTAGTTGAGGTTGGCGCCGCCGCTCTCGGCCAGGGTGATGATTGGCAAGCGGTTTTCCAGGGCGATCTGTTGCAGGCGCAGGGTCTTTTTCAAACCGCTGGGGGAAATGGTGCCGCCCTTGATCGCGCTGTTGTTGGCCACCACCAGGGCGCGCACGCCACTGACGTAGCCGATGCCGGCAATCAGGCCGCCGCCGGCCTGGGTGCCGTCCTTGTCGTCGTGCAGCTTGTAGCCGGCCAGGCTGGCCAGTTCGAGAAAGGGCGCGCCGGGGTCGAGCAGCAGGTTCAAGCGCTCGCGGGGCAGCAGTTGGCCGCGCTGGTCGAACTTGGCTTTGGCCGTGGCGGCCTTGTCCAGCAGGGCCTGTTGCAGGGCCTGCAAGTGGCCGAGGCTGTCGAGCAGGGCGGCGCGGTTGTGGGCGTAGGCGGCGCTGGCGGGGTCGAGGTGGGAGTGGATCACCGGCATTTAGGCGTTCCTCGGCAGGACGTGGTCGGCGATGTGGCGCGGCACCGGGATCTGAATTTCCAGCAGTTGCTGGGCGAACGCCTTGCCCTGGGGGTCGATGCGCAGGCTGGCGACACCGCCGCCGCCCAGGGCGTTTTCCAGGACGAAGTTGAGGCTGTGGCTGGCGGGCAGATACCAGCGCTGCACGCGGCCGTGGATCGGGTCGAGTACGTGGCCCATCCACTCGACCACCACTTGGGCGCTCAAGGCTTCGGCGATCCAGGGCAGAAAGCGCGGCTCGCGGGCCATCACGCCGATGTTGCTGTGGTTGCCCTTGTCCCCCGAGCGCGCCACGGCCAGGTGCACCAACGCCACGCTGGCATCGGCCAGGCCTTCGGCGGCGGGCGGTTCGGCAGGGGCGGGCAAGGTGCTCCACTGCGGCGCGGCGAGTTCCGGCAGCGCGCAGGGGTGGCGCTCGCCGGCCAGTTCCACCGCCAGGGTGCAGGCGCTTTTGTCGATCAAAAACGAGAACAGGCGAATCAGCGGGTACACGCTCGGGCGCCCGCCGACGATCCCGGTCAGCCCCGGCGCCATGCCGGTGGCGGCCTGGGCGATCTCCCGGGAAAACAGCACCAGTGCGGCTTTGAGCGGGTGGCGCACGGCCAGTTTGATAACCACTTCGCGGCTGTCGCGGCGCTGGCCGTGAGGGCCGTAGGTGGCTTCGCTGCCCAACAGTTCAATGTTGACTTCGCTGTAGGGCGCCCAGCCGCGTTCGCTGAACATGTGTGCGGTCTTGGCGATGATCGCCTGGCTCACGCGCTCGGCCTTGGCCACGGCGTCGATGCCGGCGAGCACGCAACTGGCGGTGCAGCGAAAACCGTCCGGGTAGGTGGCGCTGACCTTGTATTGAGCGGTGGGCGGCAGGCCTTTGGCGCCGTGTACCTGGACGCGGTCGGGGCCGTGCTGGCGCAGTTGCACGGCGGTGAAATCGCAGATCACATCCGGCAAGCGATAGGCGCGTGGGTCGCCGATTTCGTAGAGCAATTGCTCGCCCACCGTCAGCGGGCTGACCAGGCCACCGGTGCCGGCGACTTTGCTCACCGTGAACGTGCCGTCGGCGCTGACGTCGACGATGGGGAAGCCGATGTGCTCGTAGTCGGGTACGTCGCGCCAGTCGGTGAAATTGCCGCCGGTGCACTGCGCGCCGCATTCGATGATGTGCCCGGCCAACGCGCCCTGGGCGAGGCGGTCGTAGTCGTCCCAGGCCCAGGCGAATTCATGCACCAGGGCGGCGCTGACCACTGCGCTGTCCACCACTCGGCCGGTGATGACGATGTCGGCGCCCAGTTCCAGTGCGCGGACGATGCCGGGGGCACCCAGGTAGGCGTTGGTGGATACGCACAGCGGCGGCAGCGGGGTGTCGTTGAACATTTCCCGCAGGCCCAGGGTCGCCAGGTGCGGGAACTGCGGTTGCAGGTCATCGCCCAGCAGCACGGCGATTTTCAGCGCCACCCCGGCCCGCTCGCACGCCGTTTGCAGGGCGGCGGCGCAGGCGTGCGGGTTGATCCCGCCGGCGTTGCTGATGACGCGGATGTTTTGCGCGCCGATCTGTGGGAGCAGCGGTGCGAGGACTTCGACAAAATCCGTGGCGTAGCCGGCGTTGGGGTCTTTGAGGCGGGCGCCGGCCAGCAGCGACAGGGTGATCTCGGCCAGGTAGTCGAACACCAGGTAGTCGAGTTGGCCGCCCACCACCAATTGTTCGGCGGCAGTGCTGGTGTCTCCCCAGAATGCGCTGGCGCATCCGATGCGCACGGTCTTGTTCATCACCCAGGCCCTTTGCGAAAGAATGCTGGCGAGACTACCAAGCAAGCGCTTGGTTTGTAAATCCTCGATGCATCTGTGGGCCAAGCGCTTGCTTGGTTGCCCCTGTGGGCTTAAATTGCCGCCCACACCGCGCCTGTGGGGCGCGTGGCAGACGATTGAAGTTGAGGCAGGAGACAGGCGTGGACGAGCAGACAGCCTTGCGCGTGATGCGCGGCATGGTAGACGAAGGGCAACTGACCGACCCCGACAGCGCCCGCGGCAAGCTGCTGCAAACCGCCGCGCACCTGTTCCGCAACAAGGGCTATGAACGCACCACGGTGCGCGACCTGGCCAGCGCGGTGGGCATCCAGTCGGGCAGCATCTTCCATCACTTCAAGAGCAAGGACGAAATTCTGCGGGCGGTGATGGAGCAAACCATCCTCTACAACACCGCGCTGATGCGCGCGGCCCTGGCCGAGGCCACCACCCTGCGCGAGCGCGTGCTGGCGCTGATCCGCTGTGAACTGCAATCGATCATGGGCGGCAGCGGCGAGGCCATGGCGGTGCTGGTCTACGAATGGCGCTCGTTGTCGGCGCCGGCCCAGGCCGATGTGCTGGCGCTGCGCGACATCTACGAGCAGATCTGGATGCAGGTGCTGGGGGAGGCCAAAGAGGCGGGGTTCATCAAGGGCGATGTGTTCATTACCCGGCGTTTTCTCACGGGCGCGCTGTCCTGGACCACCACCTGGTTTCGCCCCCAGGGCAGCCTGAGCCTGGACCAATTGGCTGACGAGGCGCTGACCCTGGTGCTATCGGCGCCGGCCTTAGCGCGATAAACCGCAGCAAAGTTGTTTAAGTGCTGGAAACCGCCTAGCTTGGTGGTATCGATTGTGTTTCCAGAGGTGTGTGGTCTTGATGTTTTCACCAACGCGCACGGCTTTGCGGATCGGCCTGGTGCTACTGGCCGGGCTTTGGGTGGCACCGGTGTTCTGTGCACAGTTGGTCAGAGTGGGCGCGGCTCACTTCCCGCCCTACACGGTGCGCCCGGAAAACGGCGCCGACACCGGCCTGCTGCCGCAGATGCTGGACGCCCTGAACCGTTTGCAGGATGACTACCAATTCGTCCTGGTGCCCACCTCCATTCCCCGGCGCTTTGGCGATTTCAAACAGGGCCGGGTGGATTTGGCCATTTTCGAGAACCCCGACTGGGGCTGGCAGGACATTCCCCACACCAGTGTCGATATGGGCCTGGAAGACGCCGAAGTGTTCGTCGCCCGCCGCGAACCGGAACGCCAGCAAGACTACTTCACCGATCTACAAGGCAAGCGCCTGGCACTGTTCAGCGGCTATCACTACGCCTTCGCCGATTTCAACGCCGACCCCAAGTACCTCGCCGAGCACTACACCGCCACGCTCACCTACTCCCACGACAGCAACCTGCTGATGGTCCTGCGGGGCCGGGCGGACATCGCGCTGCTGACCCGCTCGTACCTGAGCGACTACCTGCTGCGCAACGGCAAGACCGCCGACAGCTTCCTGGTGTCCGAACGCATCGATCAGCTGTATCACCACTACGCCTTGATCCGCCCCCGCGCGCCCATCAGCGCCGCCACCTTCAAGCAATTGCTGGCGCAACTGCACCGCAACGGCGAGATGGTGAAAATATTCGCGCCGTACCGCATTGCTATTACCACAATGGCGCCTTAGGCCTTGCAGCAAGCGGCCTCGGCTGCGCGGCGGTGGTAAAAACCTGCCATGGGTTGAATGACCTGATGGTCCAGTTCGAGACATTGAAGGCGGTTTTCTCGCCACTAGCGGCATGCCGCCACTGGTCGGAAAACCGTTTTTTTTCGCGCTGACCTGTCAGATCTGACAGTAGGCAAGCGCTCCTTTCCAGGCGTTAGATAACCCAGGTTCCCCCTGCATTGGCGGTGGGGTACACCGGTTACTTTCCTGGACAGGAGTCATGTGATGGCCAAAAAGCCCCCCTCCAAAGCCACTTCGCAGCCTGCTACGAAGTCCGTATCGCCACCGAGTACTGCCGCTGCCGAATTGCCCTACCCGCAGATCGAGCATGCCACCAACAACAGCGTGCTGTACCCCATCGATGCCCTGGAGGGCACCTCGGCCACCCTTGCTTTTACCGGCATGACCACCGCGCCTATCACCCTGTATTGGGCGATCAAGGGGCAGGACGAGCCCGCGTTCGAGCCCATCGTGCAGCCAGGCAGTACCAGCGGCAGCATCCAGATTCCCATTCCCTGGCAACAGGTCAGTACCTGTATCGGCCACACGGTGTTGGTCTGGTATACCGCCACGGTGGGCGGGGGTGCTCAAGGAGTCTTTGGTGTTGGAATTGGAGATCCAGCACATCCGCGAAGCCGACCTGCGTGGCTCGCTGCCGGTGTTCGTGCACTCGCGCGAGGAGTTCAGCACCTGGTGGCTGAACATGTACGAGTTCCAGGGCGACGAGACCATCCGGATCAAGGCCTGGCCGATGATCCAGGCCGGGCAGCGGCTGTTCGTCACTGTAGCCGGTGACCAGCATCAGGTGCCGTATCAGTTTATTTGGGTGGCGTTCGACCACCTGGTCACGGCGGCGGAAACCGATCCCGAGCATGTCTTCGAGTTCCGCCTGGCGCGGGGTTGGATGTCGCGCCGTCAGGACTATTCGGCCCTGACCACCCATATGGGGGTGATCTGGGACGGCACCGAGCCGAAATTGCCCGAGCCTGACGATCCGGTGCACGAAAACCCGCTGCCCCTCAATGCCCAGGATTTTCACCTGCGCACCACCACTTTACTGCGGGTGGACCCGGCCCTGGGCTTACCGCCACCGCACCTCAAGGAGTCGGTGGATTGCGGCAGCGACGGTTGGCTGGTGAACCCGGTCAACACGGTGAAGGGTGCCCATGTAGTGATCGTCTATGACGGCATGCATGCCGGGGATGTGGTCTGCCCCACTTTCAGCGGCACGCCGGGGCTGGGTTCGCCGGCCCTTGAATGCCGCACGGTGAAAGAGGGCGAAAGCAGCCTGGAATTCTTCGTGCCGCCTTCGGCCATCAGCGCCAATTTCGGCTTGCCGATTAACCTGACCTACAACGTCAGGTACAACGGCACCGGCCCCTGGCAATCGCCGCCCAGGGTGGTCAAGGTGCTGGACATCAGCGGCTTGCCCACCCCTGTGGTGGAACAGGCGACGGCAGGCCACCTGGACCTCAATACCTTCAGCGGCGATGCCGATTGCACGGTTATCCCCTGGCCATACATTGCGTTGGGCCAGCCTTGCTGGCTGTGGGTCACGGGCGTGTTGGAGGACGGCACGCTCTACAGTTTCCCAGTGCTGGAAGGCGAACCGGTGACCGCTGAGTGGCTGGCCAGTGGCGTGAACACGCCGCTGCCGCGCCGTGAGCTGGAAAAATTCGCCGATTGCGGTAAGTTCCAGGTGCATTTTGCGGTGAACTTCAATGGCCAATCCGATAGGGCGACGGCGAAGAAATTCCCAGTGCTGACACTGGGCATCGAGCAGGAAAACCTGGTGCTGGATCCACCGACCGTGCGCGAGGCGGTGGGCTCGCAACTGACGATCTACAACGGCCGTGACGGCGTAACGGTGCGGGTGGCCTATGCGCGAATGAGCACCCATCACCAGATCAGCCTGTGCTGGCAGCGCGCCGACGGTACGTGCCTGCCGCTGGCGGCAAAGCCGGGCAGCAGTCACCCCAAGCAGGTGGACTTCGCCATCCCCCGCGAAGCGGTGATCCAGGGCAGCGGCAAGACAGTGGCCATCACCTACACCGTGACCAGCGCCTGCAAAGTGGCCACCTGCGCGCCGTTGAACCTGCAGATCAGCGTGCCGGTGCGGCTACCCACCCCCGTGGTGCCGCAGGCCACCAACAACATCCTGGATTTGCGCACCTTGAGCGGTAACGCTGATATCACGGTGCAGAAATGGTGGTTCATCCTGCCGGAGCAAAAAGTTTGGTTACGCGGTGTCGGCACCCAAAAGGATGGCAGCCCTTACACCCTGAATGTGTATTTGGGTAAAGCGGTGACGGCGCAGGAAGTGAGCGCCGGGTTGGCGCATATTTTGCGGCGCGAGGAGTTGGATTTACTCAAGGACGGCAGCGAGTTGACATTCACCTGCAAAGTTACGGCCGATGGCAGTACCCATGAAAGTGAGGCGGTGGTGTTTCCGACCCTCACATTGCAGGTACGAACGTTACGAGTGCCGACGATCGATCATGAGGACTTTGAAAGCTACCCCCCAAGGTTCATTACGGCTGGGCAGAGTATTGATACGGCGTTTATGACCCTCACGCTGCCGCCTGGCATGGCCGGGTTGGCGGGGATTTCGGAGTATCCGTACGCCACGCCAGGGATGCACCACATCAACGCCATCGTCATTGCGCACAAGGGGGAAAGGCTCAACCCTCCACAACAGCTGAACATCGACTTCAAACACGAATACGAGCGGATCAGGTTCGCTTGGAGTTGGTTGCAAGAGCGTGGCTGGGTCACGTTTTACGGCGCGGGCAATCAGGCGATAAAAACCCTTGAATTCAAGGGTACGCTTGAGGGCGGAGCGGTGAACCATTTCTGGGTCGAGTGCTACAGCCCGGATGTTCCTATCGTCAGGATGGAGGTGTTTGCAGTGGACTGGGGGTTCCTGGACTTCTTCACGATGTGGCGTATCTGAGCGGGAAGCGGCCGGGCGGCTCGTGCGTGCCGCCCGGCTGGACGAACGCTCTAGGGCTTGGCCCCGAGAATCTTCACCAGCTTGTCCGGCGACGGCGCGCCTTGCTGTTGTTGCAGTTCGCCTTTGTCGTCCATGTAGAAAATCGCCGGGGTAGCGGACAGTTCCAGCTCTTCCATCAACTGCATGTTGGCGTTGAGCTGGGCCTGAACGTCAGCCGGGATCTTGCCCAGGGCTTTGAGCTTGCTGGCCTTGCCGGCCTTTTCGTGGTCGTGCAGGGCCTTGGCGGGGTCTTTGGCGGCCAGCAGCGCGGCGGATTTGCCTGGGCTGTCTTCGCGGATGATGCCAACCATGATGTGGCGTAGTTGCACCTTGCCCGCGTCCACCCACGGCCGCGCCTGCTCCCAGAACATATTGCAGTAAGGGCAGTTGGGGTCGCTGAACAGGTACACCACACGCGGGGCGTCGGCCTTGCCATCGGCGATCCAGTGGCTGGCCTCCATCTTCGCCCACACGGCCTTGGCCATGGGCGCGTAGACCAATTTTTGCAGGGGCTCGGCGCTCAGGTCGGTGCCGTTGGCGTCGTACAGGTTGCCCAGCAGCACGTGCTTGCCGTCGGGCGTCAGGTACAGGGCCATGCCGCGGTTCTGGTACTGCGCCGCATAGCCGCGTAGGCCATCGGGGGCGTCGAAGGTGCCGAGGATCTTGGCGCCCTTGTCCTGGATCTTTTGGATCGCCGCCGGCAGTTCTTCGGCGTGCAGCAGCGGGCTTTGTAGCAGGGCGGCGCCCAGGCTCAGGGTCAGCAGGTGGCGGAGGCGGAGCATGGTGGTTTCCTTGCAGAAGTGGCCGGGGTCGGCGTGTCGAAGTTTTCCAGGGCCCGGGCCAGGCTGGCCTGGGACAATTCCCCGAGATGGTTGCCCAGCAGGCGCCCGTCGGCGCTGTAGAACAGCGTCGTGGGCAGGGCCATGGAACCCACGGCCTGGCCGAGGCGCCCGCCGCTGTCGAACAGCATGTTGTCCAGGTTCAGGCCCTGGGTTTCCAGGTAGGTGCTGACGCTTTGCATGCTTTCGCCCTGGTTGACGAACAGGAAGGTCAGGTCCGGGCGTTGTTGTTGGGCGTGTTCGAGCACCGGCATTTCCCGCCGGCATGGCGGGCACCAGGTGGCCCACAGGTTGATGACCAACGGGCCGCCCTGGTAGTCGCTCAGTTGTACGGTTTGCCCGGCGGCGTTGCGCAGGGTGATGTCCGGCAGGCGGGTGCCCTGTTCATAGACACTCAAAGACAGGCTGGCCAGCACCCAGAACAGCATGCCAGTGGCCACGCCCGCGCCCAGGGGCTTGCGCAAGGGCGGGCGGCGCCAGCCCCAGAACAGGGCGCCCAGCAACAGGGCAATCGCCCCGGGCCAGGGTAAAAAGCCGCCGTCGCGCAGGTCGACCACTTGCCACGGGTCGTCGCGATAGAACGGCCAGTAGGCCAGGACAAAACCGATGCGCGCCGCCAGCATGCCCAGCAGGAACAGGCTGAACAGCACGGACTCCGGGTTTTCACCACCGCGCTTGGCCACGCGCCAGCCCACCAGCGTGGCCAGGGCCAGGGCGCTAATCAGCAGCAGGTGGTTGAGGGCGATGGCGAAGGTGCCGATGGTGAACGTGAGCATCAGCGGGCATCCCGGGTGGCGTTCCAGCGTTGCAGGAAACCGGCGGCGTCCACTTCGCCGGTGATGCGCTGGCTACGCCGCTCGTTGCCGTCCGGGCCGATCCACAGCAGGCTGGGCGGGCCGGGCACCTTGTAGCGGCTCATCAGCTCACGGCTGTCGGCGTTGTCGGCGGTGACGTCCAGGCGCAACAGGTGCACGTCGCTCAAAGCGGCGAGTACCTGGGCTTTGCCGAACACCTGCTTCTCCATGATCTTGCAGGACACGCACCAATCGGCGTAGTAGTCGATCAGCACCCATTGGCCGCGGGCCTGGGCCTGGTCCAGCTCGGCTTGCAGGGCGGTGGGGGTCTTGATGGTAATAAAGGCGTCGTGAGCGGTGGGTGCCGGCACGCCCGTGGTGCGCGAAGCCGCGTAGACCTGCAACGGTTTCCACAGGTCATCGCTGCCGCCCGCGGCGCCCACCAGCAACGCAGTGCCCCACACCCCGGACACAATGGCGCCGGCACCGAACACCTGGGCCACCCGGCCGAACCCGGCCGACTGACGCCAGCCGACGAACGCCATGACCAGCAGCAACACGCCCCACAGGCCGATCCACAGCGACTCGTCGAGCACCGGGCGCAGCATCAGGATCGCCGTACCCAGGAACAGGAAGCCGAACAAGCCTTTGAGCTGGTTCATCCATTGCCCCGGCTTGGGCAGGAAGCGGTTGCCTACGGTCACCAGGATCAACAGCGGCAGGCCGATGCCCAGGCCCATGCTGAACAGGATCAACCCGCCGTGCAGCGCGTTGCCGCTTTGGGCGATGTACAGCAGGGCGCCGGCCAGGGGGGCAGTCATGCACGGGCCCACCAGCAGGCCGGACAGTGCTCCCAGCACACCGGCGCCGACGAGGCTGCCACCACGGCGCTGGTTGCTGACGTTTTCCAGGCGATCGCGCACGGCCACCGGCAGTTGCAGTTCAAAGAAGCCGAACATCGGCAGGGCCAGCAGGACGAAAATCGCCGCGAAACTGCCCAGCAGCCAGGGTTGTTGCAGCATCGATTGCAGGTTGCCGCCCAGCAGCGCGGCGATCACTCCGAGGCTGGCGTAGACCAGGGCCATGCACACCACATAGCTGCTGGCCAGGGCCAGGCCACGGCGGGGGCTGGCGCCGCTGCCGACGATCAGGCCGGAGAGGATCGGTAGCATCGGCAGCGAGCAAGGGGCGAAGGCCAACAACAGGCCCAGGCCGAAGAACACCAGCAGGCTCCAGCCCAGGCTGCGTTGTTGCAGGCCGCTGGCCAGGGCTTCGTCCTGGGCCTGGCCGGAGGCGGCGGTGGCCGAGGGCGCGCCGCCCAGGTCAACTTTAAGGGTTTGCGGCGGGTAGCACAGGCCGGCATCGGCGCAGCCTTGCCAGCCCAGTTTGATTTCCCCGCTGGCACTGGCCGGGAGCTTGACTTCCAGGCCCTGGCGATAGACCTGCTGGTCGCCGAAGAACTCGTCGCTATGGGCCTCGCCCTCGGGCAGCACGGGTTTTTGCGCCTCTGGCAAACCGTCGAACTTCATGCGCTGCTGGTACAGGTAATAGCCGTCGGCGATCTGCCAGAACAGCTGGGTTTCCCCGGTATCGAGTTTCTGCGAGGTAAAGGTGAAGGCCTTGTCCACCGGCAGGAATTCGGGCTTGGACTCAAACGGGTTCGATGCCGCTTGAGCCAGCCCCGACAGGAACACTAAACATAAAATAAACAGTCGACGCATGAGGCGAGCCTTAGAACGAAGCAAGTGGGGGGCACAATGGGAGGCAACGATTAACCGATTATTAACCCTGGCGGCCATGGACACAGGACTTTTGCCGGGTTTTGCCGCCGCGCAGCATAATGCCGGCTTAATCCGTTATCTTCTTAATTCGCATTTTTTACGGGTTCGATCATGCATGTACTTGTTTGTGAAGACGATGAACTGATCGCCAGTGGCATCGTCGCCGGCCTTTGCGCCCAGGGCCTGACCGTGGAGCATGTGGCCACCGCCAGCGCGGCGCGGGCCATGCTCAAGGCGGCGGAGTTCGACGTCATGGTGCTGGACCTCGGCCTGCCGGATGAGGATGGCCTCAAGCTGTTGCAGCAGTTGCGCAAACAGGGCCTGGAGCTACCGGTGCTGATCCTTACCGCGCGGGACTCGGTGACCGACCGCGTCGACGGCCTGCAAGCGGGCGCCGACGACTATTTGCTCAAGCCCTTCGACCTGCGCGAATTGGCCGCCCGCCTGCACACCTTGCTGCGCCGGGTGGCGGGGCGCAGCGTCAACCTGATCGAACACGGGCGCTTGACCTACAACCCCAGCAGCCGTGAGACCTTCCTGGGTGGGCAACCGGTGGACCTGTCGCGCCGCGAGCAGGCGCTGTTGCAGGCCCTGCTGCACAACCGTGGGCGGGTGCTGTCCAGCGAACAATTGAAGGACAGCGTCTACGGCTTCAACGATGAGCTGGAGAGCAACGCCCTCAACGTGCACATCCACCACCTGCGGCGCAAACTCGGCAACGGCATCGTCGAAACCGTGCGCGGCCTGGGCTATCGCTTGGGCCCGGCCGATGGCGGGGAGCCGTGAGCGTGATGAGCCTGCGTTTGCGCCTGAGCCTGACCCTGGGCGCCGCGTTCGCGATGATCTGGGCCCTGGCTGCGGCCTGGATGCTCAGTGACTTGCGCAACCAGATGATGTTTTCCCTGGACCAACGCCTGGTGGCGTCGGCGCGCATGGTGGCGGGCCTGCTGGAGCAACTGCCGGCCCTGCCGACCCAGGGCGAGGGCAGCCATTTGAGCGCTGAGCAATTGAGCGTCCCCGGTGGCATGGCCTGCCAGGTCAGTTCCTTGCGCGGCGAAATCCTCGCCCGCAGCCACAGCACCCCGGAGCAAATGCTCGAGGCCGAGCAGACCGGTTTTCGCGACCAGATGATCGAGGGTGTGCGCTGGCGTAGTTTTACCCTCGACCGCGGCGACTTGCGTATCACCACCGCCGACCGCCAGGTTGAGCGCGAAGCCTTGAACATGTCAGTGCTGCTGGCCGCCTCGGTGCCGGTGGGCGCGGCGCTGCTCGGCTGCCTATGGCTGCTGTGGCTGGGCATCGGCCGGGGCCTGGCGCCGCTCAACCGCATGCGCGATGCGCTGATGCGGCGCAGCGTCGATTCCCTGGAGCCCTTGCAAGTGGCGCCATTGCCCAGTGAATTGCAGCCGCTGCTCGACACCCAGAACCAATTGTTGCAACGCATCGGCAAGACCATCGAGCGGGAGCGGCGCCTCACCGGCGATGCCGCCCATGAGCTGCGCAGCCCGCTGACCGCAATCAAGACCCACCTGCAAGTGGCGCGCATGACCGAGGGCGTGGCCCGCGACCAGGCCCTGGGCCGTGCCGAGGAGGGCGCCGACCGCTTGCACCGGACCCTGGAGCAATTGCTGTTGCTGGCGCGAGTGGAGGGCAGCCTGTCGTTCGACGACGGGGTGCAGTGCAGCGCCGAGCAAGCCGCGCGGCTGGCGATCCAGGACGCCACTAGCGGCCAACGCGAGCGCATCCGCCTGCATCTGCCCCTGGGCCTGTCCAGCGCGCCGCTGGAAATGCCCTCGGCGCTGTCGATTGCCGCGCTGCGCAACCTCCTGGACAACGCCCTGCGCCACACCCCAGGCGACGCGCCGGTGGAGCTGAGCTTGCACACCGAAGGCAACCGCGTGCGTTTCGAGGTGCGCGACCACGGCCCGGGGATTCCCGCCGAGCACCTGCCCAACCTGACCCAACGCTTCTGGCGCAACGGACAGAGCACCGGGTGCGGGCTGGGGCTGGCGATTGTCCAGGCGATTGTGCAGCGCTGCGATTGCGTGCTGACCTTCGACAGCCGCCCCGACGGTTTGCGCGTAGAACTGACCATGCCGCTCAAGCCCCAGTAATCCCTTTGCGCCTTGGGCCGCCCTCCTCAGTTGCAGAGCGCGGGCGGGCCCGCTGGCTACACAAAGCACCGCCTACAAAAAAACCGCTGGCTTCAGCGGTTTTTTTGTAGGCGGTGTACCTCAGGCGTCGGTCAGGGCCTTGACCAGCACATCGATGTTGCCTTCGAGTTCGGCCACCGGGTCGGCGCCGTCCACCTTGAGCACCAGCAGTCGGCTGCCGGATGCGGCAATCGCGGCCTTGATCGCCTCGGCCGGTTGGCGGTGGTGCAGCACCAGCGCGACGTCGTTGGCCTTGAGGGTCTGGGTCAGTTGCTGGAGGGCCTCGGGGGTCCATTCGGTGTCGGCCCGCGGGTCGACGCCGGCCGATTCCAGGTTGAGGCCGCTGAGCAGGTAGCCGAAGTGGTCGCTCAGGCTCATTACGCTGAGGTTGTCGGCATCGGCCAGGCGCGCCTCGCTGGCGGCGCTGAGTTTGAGCAGGCGCTGCTTGAGGGCACTGAGGTTGGCCTCGATCTGCGGCTTGGCGCCGGGGGCCAGGCGCACCAGGTCGGCGGCGGTGACGTCGGCCATGCGCCCCAGGTTGTTGCTCGACATCCACGGCTGGCTGTTGAGGCCGTCGGCCTTGCCCGGTTGCAGCGCGATGCCGGGCAGGGCGCCGTCCACGGGGCGGGCGGCGTCGATTTCGACGACGCGGATGTTGCTGCGCCGCGACACCGGGTACAGCGGGTCATCGGGCCACAGCGAGCGGATGCCGATTACGGCGTCGGCCTCCACCGCCAGTTTGTGCAGCGCCGGGGCGCCGCGCCCGGTGAAGTAGGCGGTTTGGCGCGAGCCCGGCAGGTTGGCCGGCGCGGCGCGTTCCAGCGTCACGTTGGTGCCTTTGAGCAGCAGTTCGCCCAGGCCATGGGTGACAGGCAGGGCGGCGAGCACCCGCAGCGGCTTGGCCTCGGCGGCCATCAGCGGTGTACTCGCCAGCCCACAGAGGGCCAGGGCCAGGGTCAGTTGACGCAAAGAGATAGGCATTTATCCGATATTCCCTTTCAGGCTGGGGACCGTGCCGCGCGCGATGGCGGCCAGGGCGAAGGCGATGCCGGCGGTCAGGATGATGGCCGCGCCGGACGGTACGGGCAGGTCGAAGACAATCGGCGCCATGATCCCGCACAGGGTGCTGAGGGTGGCGATCAGCACCGAGATCCAGAAGAAGCCCTTGAGCGACTGGCTCAGCAGGCGTGCCGCCGCGGCGGGAATCACCAGTAGGGCGCCGACCAGGATCGCGCCGATGACTTTTACCGCGGCCACGGTAATCAGGGTCACCAGGATCACGAACAGGTAATCCAGGGTCTTGACCGCAACCCCGCGTACCGCCGCCAGTTGCGGGTTGAAGCTGGCCAGCATGATGCGGTTGTACAGCGGCAGGGCCAGGCCCATCACCAGGCTGCCGACGATGCCCAGCACCAAGAGGTCGTTGCCGTTGACTGTGAGCACCGAGCCGAACAGCACGTTTTCCAGGATGTGCACGTTGATCTTGCCGGCCAGGATCAACAGCAGGCTGGCGCCCAACGCCAGGGACACGGAGAGGAACACGCCAATCAGGGTGTCCGGCGCCAGGCCGGTGCGGTTGCGCAGGTAGTTGAGCAGGATGCCGAACAGCAGGCAGTAGCCGAACAGGCTGCCATAGGGGCCGGTGTAGGGTTCGCCCAGGAGGATGCCGATGGCCACGCCGGTGAGGGCGGCGTGGCCCACCGCTTCGGAGAAGAACGCAAAGCGCTTGACCACCACCAGGGTGCCCAGGCCACCCAGCACCGGGCCGATCAGCAGGCCGGCGAGCAAGGCGTTGACCACGAACCCGTAGGCCAGCGCTTCGGGCAGGTAACCGGACGAGGCCCAGCCCTGGATCATCAAACGGAAGGCTTCGTAACTCATCAGGCAAGGCTCCCGCTGGCGGCGTGCTCGGCACGCGGATGGGTGGAGAACAGGCTCAGCAGGCGTTCCGGCGTCAAGGCCTCGCGGGGCTTGGCATCGAACAGCACGCGGCGGTTGAGGCCGGTAACGCGGTCGGCCAGGCGCCCGACGGCTTCCAGATCGTGCTCGATCCACAGCACGGTGATGCCGCTCAGGCGCCAATCCCCGAGCAGGCGCTCGAAAACCTGGATGCCGGCTTCGTCGAGGGCCGACATTGGCTCGTCGAGCACCAGCAGGTGCGGCGCGGGAATCAGGCCTTGGGCCAACAGCACCCGTTGCCGTTCGCCGCCGGACAGTGCGCCCATGCGCCGCTTGCGTTTGTCCTGCATGCCGACCCGCTCCAGGGCCTCGCCAATGGCAGCGGCGTAGTGCCGGCTCAGGCCGAGGAACGCCGGGCGGCGCTGGCACATGGCGGCCATGAAATCGTCCACGGTCATCGGCAGCCCGCGGTCGAATTCCAGGGCCTGGGGCACGTAGCCGATGGTGCCGGGCGCGCCCGGCCAGTGCAGGCTCAGTTGGCCCTGGTGCGGCATTTGCCCCAGCAGGGTCTTGATGAGCGAACTCTTGCCGCCGCCGTTGGGGCCAACCAGGGCGTGGACGCTGCCCGGTTGCACGGTGAAGCTGACGTTGTCGAGGATGGTGGTGCGGCCAAGGGTCAGGCCGACGTTGGCGAACTCCAGGGTCGGGCCGTCGCTGCGCACGGCCAGGTGGGCGGCGGCGGTCATGCCCCGGCCTCCTGGATCGCGCGGACCACGGTATTGAGGTTGCCGGTCATTTCCTTCTCGTATTTCTCGGCGCTGTAGTCGCCGTAGGAGATGTGCGACAGCGGGTAGAGCTTGACCCCGGATTCGCGCTGGATGGTGTCAACGTAGGAGGACGGGAAGTCCATTTCCGAGAAGATCACCTTGACGTCCAACTCACGCAGTTGGTCGATGGTTTTCTTCAACTGGCTGGGGCTGGGCTCGATGCCGTGGGCCGGCTCGACCACGGCGGTCACTTCCAGGCCGAACTCGCGCAGCAGGTAGTCGTAGGCTGCGTGCACGGTGGCCACGCGCAGGTCGGCGTTGGGCGCGCTGGTGAGCTTGGCCAGGGCGTCGGCGCGCATTTGGCGCAGGCGCTTGCCGTAGGCCCGGGCGTTTTGCGTGTAGGTTTTGGCGTTGGCCGGGTCGAGCTTGCCCAGTTCGCGGGCGATGTTGTTGACCTGGGCGATGGAGGCGCTGATGGACAGGAAGGTGTGCGGGTTGACCACTTTACCGGCGCCGCGGGCGGCGTTGCCGGTGGCGGCCAGCAGCGGCACGTTTTCGTTGGCTTCGATGACCTTGATGCGCGGGGTTTCGCTGGCTTCGATCATGCGGTCGGCGAAGTCGTCGTGGCCCACGCCATTGAGCACTATCACGTCCAGCCCACCGATGCGCTTGATGTCTTCGGCGCGGGGTTCGTAGGCGTGGGGGTTGAAGCCGGCGGGGATCAGCGGCACCACCTCGGCCTTGTCGCCGACGATGTTGCTCACGTAGCTGTAGTAGGGGTGCAGGGTGATGCCGATACGCAGGCGCTTGGCCTCGTCGCTGCTGGCGTGGGTGGCGAACAGGCTGGCCATCAGGCCAACCAGCAGCAGACGCAACAGCGCAAAACGGTGAGATGAACTAGACATGGGGGAACGGTCTTCTCTCGGGTGAAGGCATGGATTCAGTGGCGGTGCTGGCGAGTCACCCCAGCATCGAATTGCGCGACGATCTGCTGCCAACCTGCGCTGGCCAGCGCCTGGTCATCCAGGCTGGCCGGGGCCGCAAGGCCTGCGCTGCGGTTGAGCCAGACGTCCGGGGCGGCGTCGCTGTGCTCGCTGACGCGCATCAGGAACGAACCGGCGACGCTGGGGTTTTGGCTCAGGCCCAGGTAGGCGTTGGCCGCCAGCAAGCGCCAGGCGTGGCCGCCACGGCTGACCGAACTGGCGTCCTGGGCGAAGGGCGCAAAACCTTCCTCGGCCAACTGCTGCGGGGTGGCCAGGGCATTTTGCTCGGCGCGCAGCAGGTGGATTTCGTCCAGGGTTACCCGCAGGTCGGCGTAGATGCCTTGCTCGGCGGCGCTCAGGTCGCGGCGCGCGTCCAGTTGATGGCTGGGCACGGCGCTGACGGTTTGGGTTTCGCCGCGCCACAGCACCACGGATGCGGCAACGGCGAGGATCAACAGGCACAGCCCGAGGACATAGAGGGTTTCATGGCCGGCGCCGGCGGGGCGCACGACCTGGGTGGTGGGGCTGGTCATGGCGCTTGGATATCCGCTTGGTCGATTTCCACGACGTGGCCGGGGCCGGCGTCGAACAGCACATAGAACTCGGCGCCGGGTTTCTTGAAGGTCAAGGTCGAGTCGGCACCGAGTTTGCCTGGCACCAGGATGGTTTCGTCGTAGCCGATCACGTCCAGGGTCACTCCCGGCGCGCCGCTGCCATCGGAAAAACCGCCGGTGCACTGGATCTGCTCGCCGTCGATTTCCTTGCATTCGCACAAGGGGTTGTGGGCCAGGGCTGTGCCGCTCAGGCCAAGGCCCAGCAGAAAAGCGCCGGCCAGGGCCAGGCGCAGGCGGGAAAAGCGTGGAACAGGCTTCATGGTTTGCCTCCTTGTTTGTTCAGCCAGGCAACGGTGGCCGGTGAGGCCTTGCTCAGGGGAATGCCGGCCTGGTGCATGCTGCCGTCCCAGCCTTCGAGGGTGATCCACAGTTCGGCGTCGGGCTTGGTCTTGGGCGGGATCTGCAGCGACGCGCCCATGTTGTACGGCGTGCCGAAGAAGATCACCCCGGCGGCGCGCAGGCTGCGTGGCTTGCCGATGCGCAGGTAAGTGGCCTTGACCTTGTCGGTGCAGGCCTCGCACAGGGCGGCGTTGAAGCTTTTCAGGTAGCCGGAAGCGCCACTGAGCTGCGGCGCTTCGTTGCGCATTTCAGCCAGGCGCAGGCTCCAGGGGCCGACCTGGATCTCGCCGACTTCCCGCTCGCCCAGGCCCGCATCACCGCGAAACAGCGCCTGGTCGGCGAAGTATTTGGGCATCAGGCCCAGGGGAATGAGCAGCAGCAGGATGTTCAGGTGGAAGCGCCACTTACGCCACCACAGGCTCAGGCGGGACGGTTGCGCGGCGGTCTGGGACTGGCTCACAGGTGGCCCTCCGAAGTCTGGGCGGCCATGGCCGGTTGGCCCTGGGACGCAGGGGTCGGGCGCGCGGGGCGTGGCGGTTTGTTGGCGCGCTTGAGGGCGTTGGCGGTGGCCAGCGCGGTGCGCTTGGTCCAGATCAGCAGGCCACTGAGCACCATCATGCTCAGCAGCAGGCCGAAGAAGAACCAGATCAGCTTGATCCACAGCCCACCGAAGTCACCGGTGTGCAGCGGGCGCATGGATTCGGTGACGAACTCCAGGGCCGTGCGGTCGGACAGCAGGCTGGTCACGGCGATTTCGCCGGTGTAGGGGTTCAGTTGCGCGGTCTGGAACATCAGCGGGTACCAGCCGCGGCCGCCGATCATGATGTGGCTGTAGGCGTTGCTCGGCAGGCTGACGAAGGTGGCCTCCAGGCCGGGGATTTTCTTCAGGGTTTCGGCGATGGCGTTGTCCAGGCTGATGCGTGGCGCGGGGGAGCCGTCGGCGGTCAGGGGCACGCTTTCACGCGAGACCACCGGCACGATGGGCTCGCTGGAGATGGAGATCTGGTTGTCGCCCAGGATCGCCTGGATCAGGAACCAGGTGCCGGTGATGGCAATCACCGCGATGAACCAGATCGACCAGATACCGCTGAGGCGGTGGAAGTCGCCCCAGAAAATCCGTGCACCGTGGTTGAAGCGCAGGGTGGGCTTGAAGAAGCCTTTCCAGAAACGCTTGTAGACCACCAGCCCGGTCACCAGCGAGGCCAGCAACGGCAGGCCGAGGATCGACACCAGATACCAGCCCCAGCTGTAGCCATTGGTGAAGGGCACCAGCCACCAGCCGTGCAGGGCGCGGGTGAAGCGCTCGAAGTCGAAGGCCGGCGCCACGCCCTGGATCACCCCGGTGTAGGGGTTGACGTAGGTGGTCATCGAACGGCCGTCGGGGTAGCTGGCGCTGACGCTGAGGGCAAAGTGGGACTCTTGGGGCCGCACGATCTGGTCGACGATGGTTTGCGGCTCGGCCTTGGCAATCGCGGCGATGATCTGGTCGTAACTCAGCGGCTGGGCATCGTCCGAAGGCTTGCTGGCGCGTACGTCGGGGTTGGCCAGCCACACGATCTCCTGGCTGACCACCGCCAGGGTGCCGGTGACGCACACGATCAGCACGAAGAACCAGATGGGCAAGGCCAGCCAGCTATGAACGAGAAACCAGAGTTTTGAACGGGACTTCTTCGACATGGAATAGGGTCTTGATTCGGGGGGTGGTGCGGTACAAACCTCACGGCTTGCAGCGCATGCCAGAAAAGCCGGCCGTGGCTTTTGCCTACGCAGCCTGCTGCATCATAGTAAGACGAATGAGAATCGTAAAACCCGCAACTGTATATGAAAGCAAATGTTTCTGATCCTGATTATTTGTCGCATCCCCCCGGCAGCAGGCAGGTGAGCCCGCTTACTACAGGGGGCGGTGCTATGCTGCGGGCCCTTTATGAGTTGTCAGGTCGGTCGCAATGAATGCGCAGTTGGAGACAAGCCCCATCAAGGCCGTGATTTTCGATATGGACGGCCTGTTGTTGGACACCGAAGGCATCTACACCGAGGTCTGCCAGATCATCGCCCAGCGCTACGGCCGCAGTTACGGCTGGGAGATCAAGCAGAACATCATTGGTCGGGGCGCCCAGGACCTGGCGCGCTACGTGGTGCAGGCCTTGGATTTGCCCCTCAGCGCCGAAGAATTTCTGGTGATCCGCGAACCTCTGTTGCAGGCGCGCTTCCCCAAGGCTTTGGGCATGCCCGGTGCCGAGGCGTTGGTGCGCCATCTCAAGGCCCATCACGTGCCGATTGCCGTGGGCACCAGTTCGTCGCGCCATTCCTTTGCGCAAAAAACCACCCTGCATGGCGACTGGTTCGCCTTGTTCGACACCATCGTCACCGCCGACGACCCCGAAGTGAGCGCCGCTAAACCGGCGCCGGACATCTTCCTCACCGCCGCCCGGCGCCTGGGTGTGGCGCCCGCCGATTGCCTGGTGTTCGAGGATTCGCCCTTTGGCGTGACTGCCGCCAAGGCTGCCGGCATGACCGCGATTGCCGTGCCGGATGCTGCGATGGCCGATGAAAAGTACGGCCACGCCGACCGCATCCTGCGTCGCCTGGCCGATTTGCGCTTAGCGGACTACGGCTTGCCTCACCTGGCGTGAACCGCCCCACGGATGGGCGCGGTTCAGCCCACTGGCGCTGTTGTAGCAAGCGGGCTCGCCCGCTTGCTACTAGGCCTTGCTGATGATGTTGCCTGCATGCAGCCCGCATTCTTTCTGGGTGGCTTCTTCCCACCACCAGCGGCCTTCGCGTTCGTGCTGGTTGGGCAGCACGGGCCGGGTGCAGGGTTCGCAGCCGATGCTGATGAAGCCGCGTTCGTGGAGGCTGTTGTAGGGCAATTCCAGCATGCGGATGTAGCCCCAGACCTCTTCGCTGCTCATCTGCGCCAACGGGTTGAACTTGTAGAGGGTGCGCTCGGGGGTGGAAAAGGCGCTGTCGATTTCCAGTACGGCCACCTGGCTGCGGGTGCCGGGGCTCTGGTCGCGGCGCTGGCCCGTGGCCCAGGCGCTGACGGTGGACAGCTTGCGCCGCAGCGGCTCGATCTTGCGCACGCCGCAGCACTCGCCGTGGCCGTCTTTATAGAAGCTGAACAGGCCTTTTTCCTTGACGAAGGGTTCCAGCTTGCTCTGGTCGGGTGACACCAACTCGATCTGGATCTGGTAGTGCTCGCGCACCTGCTCGATAAAGCGGTAGGTCTCGGGGTGCAGGCGCCCGGTGTCGAGGCTGAACACCTTGACGTTCTTGTTCAGCTTCCAGGCCATGTCCACCAGCACCACGTCTTCGGCGCCGCTGAAGGAAATCCACAGCTCATCGCCGAACTGGGCGAAGGCCAGTTTGAGGATGTCTTGCGCGGATTTGTTGGCATAGGTCGCGGCGAGTTGGGCGACGTCGAATGGCTGGCTCATCAGGGCGGTTTCCTACAGGTCGGTGGCGCTGGGCGCTCTATATGGCGGCGATGGTAGCAAAAGCAGGGCGCGGTGGCGCGCGCGGGCGCGTTGCAGTGCCCCGCCCGAGCCGCTAGAGTTCGGCAGTCTTTTTGCTGGCTCAACTCAATAAACATTACAAATGGGGTGTGTTGTGGAAATTGCCTGTCTGGATCTGGAAGGTGTGCTGGTCCCGGAAATCTGGATCGCCTTCGCCGAAAAAACCGGGATCGACTCCCTCAAGGCCACGACTCGGGACATTCCCGACTACGACGTGCTGATGCAGCAACGCCTGCGCATCCTCGACGAACATGGCTTGAAGCTGTCGGACATCCAAGAAGTGATCGCCACCCTCAAGCCCCTGGATGGCGCCATCGAATTCGTCAATTGGCTACGCGAGCGCTTCCAGGTGGTGATCCTCTCCGACACCTTCTACGAATTCTCCCAGCCGCTGATGCGCCAACTGGGTTTTCCGACCCTGCTGTGCCATCGCCTGGTCACCGACGACAGCGGCCGGGTGACCGGTTACCAACTGCGCCAGAAAGACCCCAAGCGCCAATCGGTGCTGGCGTTCAAGAGCCTGTACTACCGAGTGGTCGCCGCGGGCGACTCGTACAACGACACCACCATGCTGGGCGAGGCGGACGCGGGGATTCTGTTCCACGCCCCCGACAACGTGATCCGCGAGTTCCCGCAGTTCCCCGCGGTGCATACGTTCGAGGATCTCAAGCGCGAGTTCATCAAGGCGTCCAACCGCGAGTTGAGCCTGTAGTTTTGTAGTGCTGCGGGTGTTGTCATCGCGGGCTTGCCCGCGATAGCTACAACCCTCCAAGAGTGTCGAGCAGCACCTTCACCTTGGTGATCGATTCCTGATATTCGGCCTGCCAGTCGGAGTCGGCCACTATCCCACCACCGCCCCAGCAGCAGATCTGCCCGTCCTTGACCAGCAGGCTGCGGATGGCGATGGAGCTGTCCATTTCCCCGCGCACGTCCAGGTACAGCAGTGAGCCGCAATACAGGCCACGGCGAGTGGGCTCCAGTTCGTCGATGATCTGCATGGCGCGAATTTTTGGTGCGCCGGTGATGGAGCCGCCGGGGAAGCTGCCGGCGATCAGGTCCAGGGCGTCTTTGCCCGGCGCCAGTTCGCCGGTGACACTGCTGACCAGGTGATGGACGTTGGGGTAGCTTTCCAGGCTGAACAGCTCCGGCACCCGCACCGAGCCGACGCGGCAGGTACGGCCCAGGTCGTTGCGCAGCAGGTCGACGATCATCAGGTTCTCCGCACGATCCTTGCTGCTGGCTAGCAGTTCGGCGGCGTTCGCCGCATCTTCTTCGGTATTGGCACCCCGTGGGCGGGTGCCCTTGATGGGCCGGGTTTCCACCTGGCCCTGGCTGACCTTGACGAAGCGCTCGGGCGACAGGCTCAGCACCGCGCCGCCCTCCGGCAGGCGCAGGAAACCGGAGAACGGCGTCGGGCAGGCCTGGCGCAGCGCGCTGTAGGCGGCCCAGGCGTCGCCCTGGCACGGTGCGCGAAAGCGCTGGGCGAAGTTGACCTGGTAGCAGTCGCCGGCCTGGATATAGGCCTGGATATGCTCAAAAGCCTGTCGGTAGCCGTCGGCGTCGAGGTCGGCGGTCATGGCGCCGTTGAGTGCAAAAAGCGCGGCCGGCGCGGCAGCGGGTTGGCTGAACAGCGCGATCAGGCGTTGGCGCTCACTTTCGTCCAGGCTGGGGTGGAACACTAAGTGGCTGCTGGCGCGCAGGTGATCGCTCATCAGCGCCCAGTTGTACAGGCCCAGGCGTGCGTCGGGCAGGTGCAGGTCGTCCCGCGAGTGGCTGGGCAGGGCTTCGAGGTGGCGGCCGAAGTCGTAGCTCAGGTAGCCGATCAAGCCCCCGGCGAACGGCAGTTCGCAACCTTCGGGCAAGGTGGCCTCGCCCAACCGGGCCAGGCTGTTGCGCAACCTGGCGAGAAACCCGGCGCCGCTTTCCTGTTCGGTTACCGCCAGTTCCTCCACCGGCCAGGCACTGAGCAGGTCGAAGCGCCCGCGCCCGGCCACCGGGCGGCCACTGTCGAGCAGCACCGCACCGGGGGCGTGGCTGATGGCCGCGAAGTAGCGCGCCGGGTCGGCGTGGTAGGGCACAGGGTGTACGGAGCAGGTTGGCATGCGGGGCATATCAGTCAGCGAGGGGCGGGCGGCGATTGTAGTCCCCCTGGCGGGTTGCTCCTAGGGGCGGTCTTCTGTGGGAGCGGGGCCAGTGCAGACTGGCATGCCGCCATCGCGGGCAGGGCCCGCTCCCACAGGGTTTGTGGTATTTAGCCCTCGACCGGTGGGATGTGGCCGAACAGTTCCTGGGCGAACTTGACTCGTTCTTCCACGGTTTCGGTCTTGCCCTGGGCTTTGAGCTGTTCCAGGTGCGCTTCCACGGCGTGGGTGCGCAGGGTCAGGCCGCAGTCGTTGGCGATCTGGATGTTCAGGCCGGGGCGGGCGTTGAGTTCCAGGATCAGCGGGCCTTTTTCCTGGTCCAGCACCATGTCTACGCCGATGTAGCCCAAGCCGCAGAGTTCATAGCAGCCGGCCGCCAACTTCATGAAACCGTCCCAGTTGGGCAGTTGCACGTTGTCCACCGCGTTGGTGGTGTCGGGGTGCTTGGTGATGATGTTGTTCAGCCAGGTGCCGCGAAGGGTCAGGCCGGTGGCCAGGTCCACACCCACGCCGATGGCGCCCTGGTGCAGGTTGGCCTTGCCGCCGGACTGGCGCGTGGGCAGGCGCAGCATGGCCATCACCGGGTAACCCATCAGTACGATGATGCGGATATCCGGCACGCCTTCGTAGCTGATGCTTTTGAAGATCTGGTCTGGGATCACCCGGTACTCGATCAACGCCCGGTCGCGGTGGCCGCCCAGGGAATAGAGGCCGGTGAGGATGCTGGAGATCTGGTGCTCGATTTCCTCGTGGCTGATGATCTTGCCCGACACCGTGCGGTAGCGCCCCTCGAAGCGGTCGGCGATCACCAGGATGCCGTCGCCGCCGGCACCCTGGGCCGGCTTAATCACGAAATCGCTGCGATCACCGATGATCTCGCCCAGCTTTTCGATTTCCTTCTCGGTGGAAATGATCCCGTACATCTCGGGTACGTGGATGCCCGCCTTGATCGCCCGTTCCTTGGTGATGATCTTGTCATCGACAATCGGATACAGGCTGCGCTTGTTGTACTTGAGCACGTAGTCGGCGTTACGCCGGTTGATGCCCATGATCCCCCGCGCTTCCAGGGCCTTCCACGTCTTCCAGAAGCCGAACATCAGGAGTCCGCCTTGAGGAAGGCTTTAAAGCGCACCAGCTCGGTCAGGCGGTAGCCGCGATAGCGACCCATGGCCAGCATGAAGCCGACGAGGATCAGCAGAATCGCCGGGAAGGTGAATACGAAGTAGACCAGCTCCGGCACGCTCATGATGAGGTGCGCCAGGGAGGCGGCGAACAGGGTACCGACCGCGACTTTCATCGCGTGGCCACCGCCGCGCTCTTCCCAGGTGATGGACAGGCGTTCGATGGTCATGGTCAGGATCACCATCGGGAACAGCGCCACCGACAGCCCGCGCTCCAGGCCCAGCTTGTGGCTGAACAGGCTGATGGCGGCGATCAGTACCACCACGAAAGTCAGTACCACCGACAGGCGCGGCAGCATTTGCAGCTTGAGGTGCTCAAGGTAGGAGCGCAGCGACAGGCCCAGGGCGGTGATGACGGTAAACAGCATGATGCCGAAGCCCAGTTGGGTCTCGCGAAACGCCAGGGCGATCAACACCGGGGTGAAGGTGCCCAGCGTTTGCAGGCCGATCAGGTTGCGCAGCACCAGGATCACCAGTACGCCGATGGGGATCATCACCATAATCATGAAGGTCTGCTGGGTTTGCAGCGGCAGGCCGTAGAGCGAGTATTCGAGGAAGCTGGCGTCGGTATTCTCGTCGGTCAGCTTGGCCAGGCGAATGGCGTTCATTTCGCTGTTGTTCATGCTGAAGGTGACGTTGGCTTTTTTGCCGCCATCGACGGTAATCAGGTTGTCATCGCCGGTCCACCACAGCAGGCGGTCGGAGGGCAGGCCCTGCTCGCCGGTTTCCGGGTTGAAGTACAGCCAGTCGGTGCCGTTGAAGCTGCGCAGCCACAGTTCCGGGGTTTGCGGCTGGTCGGCCACCAGGCGGATGGTGTGGACCTTTTCCACCGGCACGTGGGCGATGGACAGCAGCAGTTCGACGATTTTGGCCTTGTGCGCGGTGGACGGGTCGCCCGCCAGCAGCAGCTTGACGTTGTCGTCGTTGAGGTTGTTGACGCGCTTGATCGCCTCGCCGATGAAGGTCTCGACGTCGGCCGAGTGCTGGCGGATCGGCGCCAGCAAGGCTTCGGCGGCGACTTTCTCGGCACCTTCCACCGCGATGCTGTCGCGGAAGGTCGGGCCCTTGATCTTGAGCTTCTCAGCCGAGTAGCGCTTGGTCAGCACCAGGCGGTAGTAGAGGGTCTGGTTGCCGCTGGCACGGCGCGCCGACCAGGTGACCTTGCGGTTGCCATCGACGCGGTTGACCGCCACGCCGTAGTTGTTGGAGATGAAGCTCTCATTGAGGCTCACGTAGTCGCGGCTCAGCGGCGGTACGAACATCTGGATCTTGATCGGGTCCTTGCCGCTGGCGACGAACTCGACCTTGGCGTCGATGTTCCACAGGTCGTCGGTGGCGTCTTCGGTCACCGGGATGCCGAGTACAAAGATCTGATAAGCCGTGATCGAAATGCCCAGCACCACCAGGATGGCAATCAGGACTTTCAGATGGAGGGTAAGAGCGCGCATTGGAATTACTCTGCGGTTGGAGCGTCGGTGGCGCAGGCGGGTTTGCCAGCAGCGTATTTAAGACTGGGGTCGACCAGTGCATCGAAGCGTTTGAGCGCCTCGGAGCCGATCAAAAGCGGGAATTGGAACGCACTACGGTCGGTCAAGTTCACTTCGATGCTGCGCAGCGCCGTGCCCATGCAGATATCCAGGGCGATCACCGGGCGGGCGGTGTAGTTCTTGCCTTCCTCGGGATCGTAGTCGCCGGCGCGGCGCTTGATCTTGCTCACCCGGGCCAGGGGCCGCTCGATGGGGTGGGAGTGGGCGGTGTCGATGGCCAGGTAGAAGCGCACCCAGGACTCGCCATCGCGCTTGAAACGCTTGATGTCGCGGGCACTGAGGGAGGCGGTCTTGGCCCCGGTGTCGAGTTTGGCCGCCACCTCCAGGTCGATGCCGTCGAGCTTGGCGTATTCGTTGAGGCCGTACACGGTTTTACCGGCCGCGAAGCTCACGGCGGGCAGGCACAGCAGGCATAAAAATGTGGGGAAGGGCTTGAGTCTCATAAATCCTGACGCGTGGCGGTGCGGTCTTCAGGTTCAAGGCGGCTGGCATGGCCGCGCAAGCGCCCTCGTGTGCCGGCCCCTCTGTATGAAAGTGGCAGGCGAATGCGGGCGGCATTCTAGCACGGTGGCTTTTTGGCGCCACCGCTGCGCGAGGGCATTAAAGGGGGGCGGATGAAACCGACGGTAGGCGAGCCGTATTAGACGATTGTCGACAATTGCTATTTTGTCTTTGACTGATTGCTGCTGATTGGCTAGTTTCTGCCGTATTGTTTTTAAAGGTGTCGACAATATGCTCGGTCAGCTCGAAGCCCCGGTGGCGATGCAGGACGAATCGGAGACCCTCTCCGAGAACGTCTTCCGCCGTATCCAGGCGGCCATCGTCAAGGGCGAAATCGCCCCGGGCAGCAAGATCTCGGAGCCGGAGCTGGCGCGCACCTATGGCATCAGTCGCGGCCCGCTGCGCGAGGCGATCCATCGCCTGGAAGGCCAGCGCCTGCTGGTGCGCATTCCTCATGTTGGGGCGCGAGTGGTGTCGCTGAGCCACGCCGAGCTGATCGAACTGTATGAAATCCGCGAATCCCTGGAAGGCATGGCCTGCCGCCTGGCCGCCGAGCGCATGAGCGACGCCGAGATCGAGGAACTGCGCCAGGTGCTGCACACCCACGAGCGCGACGCCGCGTTCCAGGCCGGCGTGGGCTATTACCAGCAGGAAGGCGACTTCGACTTCCACTACCGCATCATCCAGGGCAGCGGCAACCGCACCCTGAGCCAGATGCTGTGCGGCGAGCTGTACCAGTTGGTGCGCATGTACCGCATCCAGTTCTCCGCGACGCCCAACCGCCCACGCCAGGCCTTTGCCGAACACCACCGGATCCTCGACGCGATCGCTGATCGCGACGGCGAACTGGCCGAATTACTGATGCGCCGCCACATCGGCGCCTCCAAACGCAATATCGCCCGTCACTACCAGGACGGCGCCCAGCCGACAGCCACTCCACGAGGTGAGTCATGAGTTCTACTAACAACAGCACCCCAGGCCAGCGTTTCCGCGATGCGGTCGCCAGCGAACGGCCCCTGCAAGTCGTGGGCGCGATCAACGCCAACCACGCCTTGCTGGCCAAACGCGCCGGTTTCAAGGCGATCTACCTCTCCGGCGGCGGTGTCGCCGCCGGCTCCCTGGGCGTGCCGGACCTGGGCATTACCGGCCTGGACGACGTGCTCACCGACGTGCGGCGCATTACCGACGTCTGCGACCTGCCGCTGCTGGTGGACGTGGACACCGGTTTTGGCTCCTCGGCCTTCAACGTGGCGCGCACCGTGCGTTCGATGATTAAGTTCGGCGCCGCCGCTATCCACATCGAAGACCAGGTCGGTGCCAAGCGCTGCGGCCACCGCCCGAACAAAGAGATCGTGTCCCAGCAGGAAATGGTCGACCGCATCAAGGCGGCCGTCGATGCGCGCACCGATGACAGCTTCGTCATCATGGCCCGCACCGATGCCCTGGCGGTCGAAGGCCTGGAATCGGCCCTGGAACGCGCCGCCGCGTGCATCGAGGCGGGCGCCGACATGGTCTTCCCCGAGGCCATCACGGAACTGGAGATGTACAAGCTGTTCGCCAGCCGCGTGAAAGCGCCAATCCTGGCCAACATCACCGAATTCGGCGCCACGCCCTTGTACACGGTCGAACAGTTGAAATCTGCCGATGTTTCCCTGGTGCTGTACCCGCTCTCGGCCTTCCGCGCCATGAACAAGGCAGCCGAGAACGTCTACACCGCGATCCGTCGCGACGGCACCCAGCAGAATGTGGTCGATACCATGCAAACCCGCATGGAGCTTTACGATGCCATCGACTACCACGTCTTCGAGCAGAAGCTCGACGCACTGTTTGCCGCAAAGAAATAACGCTCCCAACACCGTGAAAGCGTTTCCCTAACAACTACAACATTGGAGAAAACCATGGCCGAAGCAAAAGTATTGAGTGGCGCCGGGCTACGTGGCCAGGTTGCCGGGCAAACTGCGCTGTCCACCGTCGGGCAGTCGGGTGCGGGGCTGACCTACCGTGGCTATGACGTGCGCGAACTGGCCGCCGAGGCGCGGTTCGAGGAAGTCGCCTACCTGCTGCTCTACGGCGACCTGCCGAACAAAGAACAACTGGCCGCCTACATGGCCAAGCTCGCCACCCTGCGTGACCTGCCCCAGGCGCTCAAGGAAGTGCTTGAGCGCATTCCCGCCCAGGCCCACCCGATGGACGTGATGCGCACCGGGTGTTCGTTTTTGGGCAACCTGGAGCCGGAGAAAGACTTCTCGGCCCAGAACGCCGTCACCGACCGCTTGCTCGCAGCCTTCCCGGCGATCATGTGCTACTGGTATCGCTTCAGCCACGAGGGCGTGCGCATCAGTTGCGTGAGCGAGGAAGCCTCCATCGGCGGGCATTTCCTGCACCTGCTGCACGGCAAGGCACCGAGCGAGCTGCACCGCAAGGTGATGGACGTGTCGCTGATCCTCTACGCCGAGCACGAGTTCAACGCCTCCACCTTCACCGCGCGGGTCTGCGCCTCCACCCTGTCGGACCTGTACTCCTGCGTCACCGCCGCCATCGGCTCGCTGCGCGGCCCGTTGCACGGCGGCGCCAACGAAGCGGCGATGGAAATGATCGAGCGCTTCGCCTCCCCTGAAGAGGCCATCAAGGGCACCCTCGGCATGCTGGAGCGCAAAGACAAGATCATGGGCTTTGGCCACGCGATCTACAAAGACAACGACCCGCGCAACGAGGTCATCAAGGGCTGGTCGAAAAAACTCGCCGACGAAGTGGGCGACAAGGTGCTGTTCCCGGTCTCCGAAGCCATCGACCAGACCATGTGGGCGCAGAAGAAGCTGTTCCCCAACGCCGACTTCTACCATGCCTCGGCGTACCACTTCATGGGCATCCCGACCAAGCTGTTCACGCCGATCTTCGTCTGCTCGCGCCTGACCGGCTGGGCCGCCCACGTCTTCGAGCAACGCGCCAACAACCGCATCATCCGTCCAAGCGCCGAGTACATCGGCGTTGAACAGCGCAAGTTCGTGCCAATCGAACGTCGCTGAGTACAGACCTAAAAGGCACGGCAAATGAGCTGTTCTGTGGGGGCGGGCGAGCCCGCTCCCACAGGTACCGCTGTCGATGCCCACAGTTCGCTTTTGTGAACCTACCGTGACCGAGTCCCGACGATGAACACACACTTTCGCAAACCGCTGCCCAACAGCCGACTCGACTACTTCGACGCCCGCGAGGCGGTCGATGCCATCAGCCCCGGCGCCTACGCCACCTTGCCGTACACCTCCCGCGTGCTGGCGGAAAACCTGGTGCGCCGTTGCGACCCGGCGACGCTCACCGCGTCGCTCAAGCAACTGATCGAACGCAAGCGCGACCTCGACTTTCCGTGGTTTCCGGCCCGCGTGGTGTGCCACGACATCCTCGGCCAGACCGCCCTGGTGGACCTCGCCGGCCTGCGTGACGCCATTGCCCTGCAAGGTGGCGACCCGGCCCAAGTCAACCCGGTGGTGCCGACCCAGTTGATCGTCGACCACTCCCTGGCGGTGGAATGCGGCGGTTTCGACCCCCAGGCCTTCGAGAAAAACCGCGAGATCGAAGACCGGCGCAACGAAGACCGTTTCCACTTCATCAACTGGACCAAAAAAGCCTTCAAGAACGTCGATGTGATCCCGCCCGGCAACGGCATCATGCACCAGATCAACCTGGAGAAAATGTCCCCGGTGATCCAGGCCCGCGACGGCGTGGCCTTCCCTGACACCTGCGTGGGCACCGACAGCCACACGCCCCACGTCGATGCCCTGGGCGTGATCGCCATCGGCGTCGGCGGCCTCGAAGCCGAGAGCGTGATGCTCGGCCGCGCTTCGTGGATGCGCCTGCCTGAAAGCGTCGGCGTCGAGCTGACCGGCAAGCTGCAACCGGGCATCACCGCCACCGACATGGTGTTGGCACTGACCGAGTTCCTGCGCCAGCAGAAGGTCGTCGGCGCCTGGCTGGAGTTCTTCGGCGAGGGTGCCAGCGCCCTGACCCTGGGCGACCGCGCGACCATCTCCAACATGGCCCCGGAGTACGGCGCCACGGCGGCGATGTTCTACATCGACCAGCAAACCATCGACTACCTGCGCCTCACCGGCCGGGAAGACGACCAAGTGAAACTGGTGGAGGGCTACGCCAAGCTCACCGGCCTGTGGGCCGACAGCCTTGCTGGCGCGCAGTACGAGCGCAGCCTGCGCTTTGACCTGTCCTCGGTGGTGCGCAACATGGCCGGGCCGAGCAACCCCCACGCCCGCGTCGCTACCAGCGACCTGGCGGCCAAAGGCATTGCCGGGCAATGGGACGACGTGCCGGGGCAGATGCCCGACGGCGCGGTCATCATCGCCGCCATCACCAGTTGCACCAACACCAGCAACCCGCGCAACGTCATCGCCGCCGGCCTGATGGCGCGCAACGCCAATCGCCTGGGCCTGGCCCGCAAGCCGTGGGTCAAGTCGTCGTTGGCGCCGGGCTCGAAAACCGTCGCCCTGTACCTGGACGAAGCCGGCCTGACCAAGGAACTGGAACAACTGGGCTTTGGCGTCGTGGCCTTTGCCTGCACCACCTGCAACGGCATGTCCGGCGCTCTGGACCCGGCGATCCAGCAGGAAATCATCGACCGCGACCTGTACGCCACCGCCGTGCTCTCGGGCAACCGCAACTTCGACGGGCGCATCCACCCTTACGCCAAGCAGGCCTTTTTGGCTTCGCCGCCGCTGGTGGTGGCCTACGCCATTGCCGGGACCATCCGCTTCGACATCGAGAAGGATGTGCTGGGCCTGGACGCCGAGGGCCGGGAAATCCGCCTCAAGGACATCTGGCCCAGCGATGAAGAGATCGACGCCGTGGTCAAGGCCGCGGTCAAGCCGGAGCAGTTTCGCAAGGTCTACATCCCGATGTTCGCCATCCACGAAGACACCGGGCCGAAAGTCGCGCCGCTGTACGACTGGCGCCCGATGAGCACCTACATCCGCCGCCCGCCGTACTGGGAAGGCGCCCTGGCCGGGGCACGGCCCCTCAAGGGCATGCGCCCGCTGGCCGTGCTGCCGGACAACATCACCACCGATCACCTGTCGCCGTCCAACGCCATCATGCTCGACAGCGCCGCCGGCGAGTACCTGGCGAAAATGGGCCTGCCGGAAGTGGACTTCAACTCCTACGCCACCCACCGCGGCGACCACTTGACCGCCCAGCGCGCGACCTTCGCCAACCCTAAGCTGTTCAACGAAATGGTCGTGGAAAACGGCAAGGTCAAGCAGGGGTCCCTGGCGCGCATCGAACCCGAGGGCAAGGTCACGCGGATGTGGGAAGCCATCGAAACCTACATGGAGCGCAAGCAGCCGCTCATCATCATCGCCGGCGCCGACTACGGCCAGGGCTCGTCCCGCGACTGGGCGGCCAAAGGCGTGCGCCTGGCCGGAGTAGAGGCGATTGCCGCCGAAGGCTTCGAGCGCATCCACCGCACCAACCTGGTGGGCATGGGTGTGTTGCCGCTGGAGTTCGCCCCGGGCACCAACCGCCACACCCTGGGCATCGACGGCAGCGAAACCTATGACGTCATCGGCCAGCGCACCCCGCGCGCGACCCTGACCCTGGTCATCAACCGCAAGAACGGCGAGCGCGTCGAAGTGCCGGTGACCTGCCGCCTGGACACCGCCGAAGAAGTGTCGATCTACGAGGCCGGGGGCGTGTTGCAGCGCTTCGCCCAGGACTTCCTGGAATCGGCTGCCGCCGTTTAACTCGATGGGGCGCGGGGGGCAAGCCCCTGCGCCTGATAAGGACAACCATGGCCCACGTACCGCAAATCAAGATCCCCGCCACCTACATGCGCGGCGGCACCAGCAAAGGCGTGTTCTTCAGCCTGCAAGACCTGCCCGAAGCGGCCCAGGTTCCGGGCCCGGCCCGCGATGCCCTGATGCTGCGGGTGATTGGCAGTCCCGACCCCTACGATAAGCAGATCGACGGCATGGGCGGGGCGAGCTCCAGCACCAGCAAAAGCGTGATCGTGTCCAAGAGCATCAAGGCCGGGCACGACGTCGACTACCTGTTCGGCCAAGTGGCCATCGACAAACCGTTCGTGGACTGGAGCGGCAACTGCGGCAACCTGTCGGCGGCGGTCGGTTCGTTCGCCATCGGCAGTGGCCTGGTGGACGCCAGCCGCATTCCCGCCAATGGCGTGGCGGTGGTGCGTATCTGGCAGGCCAACATCGGCAAGACCATCATCGCCCACGTACCGATTACCGACGGCGCGGTGCAGGAAACCGGCGACTTTGAGCTCGACGGCGTGACCTTTCCCGCCGCCGAGGTGCAGCTGGAGTTCATGGAACCGGCGGCTGAGGAGGAGGGCAGCGCCGGGTCGATGTTCCCCACCGGCAACCTGGTGGACGACCTGGAGGTGCCGGGCGTCGGCACCTTCAAGGCGACCCTGATAAACGCTGGCATCCCGACGATTTTCCTTAACGCCAAGGATTTGGGTTACACCGGCACCGAGTTGCAGGGCCAGATCAACGGCGATGCCAAGGCCTTGGCCATGTTTGAAACCATCCGCGCCTACGGCGCCTTGCGCATGGGCCTGATAAAGGACGTGGCCGAGGCCGCCCAGCGCCAGCACACGCCGAAAGTGGCGTTCGTCGCCGCGCCTGCCGACTACACCGCGTCCAGCGGCAAGCAGGTGAAGGCGACGGACATCGATTTGCTGGTGCGGGCGCTGTCCATGGGCAAGCTGCACCACGCCATGATGGGCACCGCCGCGGTGGCCATCGGCACGGCGGCGGCGATCTGCGGCACCCTGGTCAACCAGGCTGCCGGCGGCGGCGCGCGCACGGCGGTGCGTTTCGGCCACCCCTCGGGTACCCTGCGCGTCGGCGCTGAGGCCCGCCAGGTCAACGGCGAATGGACCGTGAAAAAAGCCATCATGAGCCGCAGCGCGCGGGTATTGATGGAAGGTTGGGTGCGGGTGCCGGGGGATTCGTTCTAACGCCACATCTGCCTCTGTGTGGGCTAGCCCACACAGACTCTCTCCAAGTCGTCCTCACCCTTGCCGTGCCGGCAACTTGGTAATGGCAAACCCCGCCAACAAAATCGCCGAATACAGCATCAACTCCCGGGATACCACCTGGCCTTCGTACCAGGCGCCGATCACCACGGCGAACACCGGGAAAATGATGAACACGAACGACAGAATGATCGGGCTCAAGCGCTTGAGCAGGATGAAGTACACGATAAAGCCCCCCACCGACGCCACCAGCCCCAGGTACAGCAGGGCGGCCCACGAGCGTTGGCTGATGGCGCCGAACGCGGGCGCTTCCAAAAAACAACCGGCGACGAACAGCATCAGCCCGGCAATGCCGATGGGCAGGGTGTTGTAGGTGATGACGCCGATGGCCGTGCCTTGTTTCTTGGTTATCACGTAGCACAGCGCATGCAGGATGGCGGCCGTGAGGATCGCCACCACGCCGAGGAACTCCGCGTGGTCCAGGCTCAGGCCCTGGCTGCGCAGGATCATGAACAGGCTGGCAAAACCGATGCCGATCCCCAGCACCTGCGCACCACGAATGCGCTCGCCGAGGAACAGTGCGCTGAAAATCAGGATGAACACCGGCATGCAACTGAACAGCAGGGCCGTGAGGCCGGACGAGACGTGCATTTCGCCGTAGTTGAGCAAGTAGTACGGCACGCTGAAGTACGACAGGGTGACGAACACGAAAAACCAGCGGCTTTGCCGAGGGAACAGCAGGGGTTCGCGGCGCCACAGGGCAAAGCCCAGGAACAGCGGGAAAGCGATCAGAAACCGCAGGCCCGCCGAGGTCAGGGGCGGCACGCTTTCCACGGCGATCTTGATCCCCAGCCAGGTGGTGCCCCAGCTCAGGCAGACAATCAGGAACAGCACGCTGGTGACCAGTTTGGCCAGCCACGCCTTGCGCGCGGGGAGGGCCGGGTGGGCGGTGATGGCAGTGGGCATTGATTGCTCCTTTCGTGAAACGGAATTGACCTCTATATTTCGAGGCTTGATCCGAAATTGAACCCTTTTCGGCACGTTATTAGGGAAGCAGATGGCCGTCAAAGTAAGTATTGCCATGGTGTCAATGATGCGGGCCGGGTTGGCCGATGGCCTGGGCGCCAAGTACCAGCGCCTGGCCGAGGCGGTGGCGGCGGGCATCGCCCAGGGTTTGATTGAGCCTGGTTGCAAGTTGCCACCGCACCGTTTGCTGTCCGACAGCCTGGGGGTGACCATCGGCACCGTCAGCCGTGCCTATGGCGAGTTGGAACGCCTGGGCCTGGTAGTGGCGCGGGTCGGCGACGGTACCTATGTGCGCGAGCAGGGCATGGAACGGGTACGTGACCAGGGCTTTCGCAATGTCGGCGATGAACCGCGCGCCTGCCTGGACATGAGCCGCAACCAGCACATCCCCGGCCAGGAAACCGCCAGCATGGCCCGCACTCTGCAAACCCTGGCCGGTGACCGCGCGGCGTTGCAGGGCATGGGTGGCTACACCGCCGACGCCGGGCTATTGCGCTACCGCATGGCGGGTGCGCAGTGGATGCGTCACGGCGCCTTTGTGCCAGACCCGGCCCAGGTCATCTGCGTCAATGGCGGCCAGCACGGCCTGCTGTGTTGCCTGATGGGCCTGCTCAAGGCCGGCGACACCCTGGTCACCGAGCACTTGACCTACCCGGGGCTTATCAGTGTGGCGCGCATGCTGGGCATCAAGTTGCTGGGCCTGGCCATGGACGAGCAAGGCCTGCTGCCCCAGGCGTTGGCTGAGGCGTGCCGCATGCACCGGGTCGCGGCGCTGTACTGCACGGCGACGTTGCAAAACCCGAGCACGGCGGTGATGTCTGCCGAACGGCGCGAGGCCATCGCCCGGGTCTGCCGGGAGCACAACCTCTTGGTGCTGGAAGATGAGGCCCACGGTGTGCTGATGGCTGACCGGCCCTTGCCCCTGAGTCATTTTGCCGCTGAGCGCAGCGTGCTTATCAGCAGCTTGAGCAAGGCCTTGGCGGCGGGGTTGCGGGTTGGCTACCTGCATGCGCCCGCCGCGTTGGTGGGGCGCTTGGCAGCCGCGGTGCGCGCCACCTGCTGGATGGCCACGCCCCTGAGCCTGGAGCTGGCCACGGCCTGGATTGAACAGGGTGTGGCCGCGCAGTTACTGCAGCAGCAGGTGGCCGAGATTGCCCGGCGCAAGGCGCTGGTAGAAGGGCAGTTGAGCGGGCTTGAGTACCAGACCCAACCCGGGTGCCCGCATTTCTGGATCAAGGTGCCCGAGCCGTGGCGGGCCTCGGAGGTGGAGGCGCGGCTCAAGGAAGGCAATTACCTGGTCGCCACCGCCGAGGCGTTCGCCGTGGGGCAGGCCGCGGTGCCGCAGTTCATCCGCGCCAGTGTGTGCAATGCCAGCGCAGATGACGCCTGGCTGGCAGAGGGTTTTGCCTTGTTGGGCGAGGTGCTGCGCCGGCCAGGCTAGTGAAATGGCCGAGAGTGATGACGGCTGCCCAGGCCAGATCACGTCACTTGGGCCGCCGGTCATGGCCCGCTTATTTGAAGCGCCGTTCCACGCCTTTTTCGACAAGGATCTTCGCCGAGATCTCTTCCACCGAAAAATGCGTGGAGTTGATGTGGGGAATGTTCTCGCGGCGGAACAGGTTTTCCACCTCACGCACCTCGAACTCGCACTGGGCATAGCTCGAATAGCGGCTGTTGGGCTTGCGCTCGTTGCGGATCGCGGTGAGGCGGTCGGGGTCTATGGTCAGCCCGAACAGCTTGTGCTGGTGGGCGCGCAGGGCATTGGGCAGTTGCAGGCGCTCCATGTCTTCTTCGGTCAGCGGGTAGTTGGCGGCGCGGATGCCGAATTGCATGGCCATGTACAGGCAGGTCGGGGTCTTGCCACAGCGGGACACGCCCACCAGGATCAGATCGGCCTTGTCGTAATAGTGGGTGCGGGCGCCGTCGTCGTTGTCGAGGGCGAAGTTCACCGCCTCGATACGCTCCATATAGTTGGAGTTGTGGCCGATGGAGTGGGATTTGCCCACCGAGTACGAGGAGTGCTCGGTCAGCTCGGCCTCCAGCGGCGCGAGGAAGGTGGAGAAGATATCGATCATGAAACCATTGGACGTGGCGAGAATCTCACGGATGTCCTGGTTGACGATGGTGTCGAAGATGATCGGACGCAAGCCGTCCTTTTCGGCGGCACTGTTGATTTGTTGTACCATTGCCCGCGCTTTTTCCGCACTGTCGATGTACGGACGGGTGAATTTGGCGAAGGTAATATTTTCGAATTGCGCCAACAGGCTCTGGCCGAGGGTCTCGGCTGTGATACCTGTGCCGTCGGAGATAAAGAAAGCAGATCGTTTCATTTGCGCCTTGGGCCTTAAGCTAGTCACGATTCTTGGATATGATAGGCGCGATTTGTTGGCCGCCAATTGGCCAGCATTCTCACTTATTTTCCAGGTCCAGGCCATATCGCTGGCAAATGCTCCTTTGAGCTGCCGGCCTCCTGAGCTTTTCCAACACAGTTAGTGGAGAGATCACCTTGGTAGAGTACGTAGTTTCCCTCGATAAGCTCGGCGTCCATGATGTGGAGCATGTAGGGGGCAAGAACGCATCCCTTGGCGAGATGATAAGCAACCTGGCGGGTGCTGGCGTGTCGGTGCCGGGTGGCTTTGCCACGACAGCTCAGGCTTACCGTGATTTCCTCGAATTGAGCGGCCTCAACGAACAGATCCACGCCGCGCTCGACGCGCTGGATGTGGACGACGTCAATGCCCTGGCCCGCACCGGCGCCCAGATCCGCCAATGGATCATGGAAGCCGAGTTCCCCGAGAAGCTCAACGCCGAGATCCGTACCGCGTTCGCCGCCCTGTCGGCCGGCAACCCGGATATGGCCGTGGCCGTGCGTTCCTCTGCCACCGCCGAAGACTTGCCGGATGCCTCTTTCGCCGGCCAGCAAGAGACTTTCCTGAACATCCGTGGCGTGGAAAACGTGATCCGCGCTGCCAAAGAGGTGTTCGCCTCGCTGTTCAACGACCGCGCCATTTCCTACCGAGTGCACCAGGGCTTCGACCATAAGCTGGTGGCCCTGTCCGCGGGTGTGCAGCGCATGGTGCGTTCGGAAACCGGCACCGCCGGCGTGATGTTCACCCTCGACACCGAGTCGGGTTTCCGTGACGTGGTGTTCATCACCGGCGCCTACGGCCTGGGCGAAACCGTGGTGCAAGGCGCGGTCAACCCGGACGAGTTCTACGTGCACAAGCACACCCTGGCGGCCGGTCGCCCGGCAATCCTGCGCCGCAACCTGGGCAGCAAGGCCATCAAGATGATCTACGGCGACGAGGCCAAGGCCGGTCGTTCGGTCAAGACTGTCGATGTTGACAAGGCTGATCGCGCGCGTTTCTGCCTCACCGACGCGGAAGTGGCCGAGTTGGCCAAACAAGCGATGATTATCGAGAAGCACTACAAGTGCCCGATGGATATCGAGTGGGCCAAGGACGGTGACGACGGCAAGCTGTACATCGTGCAGGCCCGCCCGGAAACCGTGAAGAGCCGCACCCAGGCCAACGTCATGGAGCGCTATCTGCTCAAGGAAACCGGCACCGTGCTGGTGGAAGGCCGCGCCATCGGCCAGCGCATCGGCGCCGGCAAGGTGCGCATCATCAAGGACGTGTCCGAGATGGACAAGGTCCAGCCAGGCGATGTTCTGGTCTCCGACATGACCGACCCGGACTGGGAACCGGTCATGAAGCGCGCCAGCGCCATCGTCACCAATCGCGGCGGGCGTACCTGCCACGCGGCGATCATCGCCCGTGAACTGGGTATCCCGGCAGTCGTCGGTTGCGGCAACGCCACCGAGCTGCTCAAGGAAGGCCAGGGCGTGACCGTTTCCTGCGCCGAAGGCGACACCGGCTACATCTTCGAGGGCCAGTTGGGCTTCGACATCAAGAAAAACTCCGTGGATGCCATGCCGGACCTGCCGTTCAAGATCATGATGAACGTCGGCAACCCGGATCGCGCCTTCGACTTCGCCCAATTGCCGAACGCCGGCGTGGGCCTGGCCCGCCTGGAGTTCATCATCAACCGTATGATCGGCGTGCACCCCAAGGCACTGCTGAACTACGCCGGGCTGCCACAAGAGATCAAAGACAGCGTCGACAAGCGCATCGCCGGCTACGACGATCCGGTCGAGTTCTACGTCGAGAAACTGGTGGAAGGCATCAGCACCCTGGCGGCGGCTTTCACCCCGAAAAAGGTCATCGTGCGCCTGTCGGACTTCAAGTCCAACGAATACGCCAACCTGATCGGCGGCAAGCTCTACGAGCCAGAAGAAGAAAACCCGATGCTGGGCTTCCGTGGTGCTTCGCGCTACATCAGCGAAGCCTTCCGCGACTGCTTCGAGCTCGAATGCCGCGCCCTCAAGCGCGTGCGCAATGAAATGGGCCTGACCAACGTCGAAATCATGGTGCCGTTCGTCCGCACCCTGGGCGAGGCGAGCCAGGTGATCGACCTGCTGGCCGAAAACGGCCTGGCCCGTGGCGATAACGGCCTGCGCATCATCATGATGTGCGAACTGCCGTCCAACGCGATCCTGGCCGAGGAATTCCTGGAGTTCTTCGACGGCTTCTCCATCGGCTCCAACGACCTGACCCAGCTGACCCTGGGCCTGGACCGTGATTCCGGGATCATCGCGCACCTGTTCGACGAGCGTAACCCGGCGGTCAAGAAGTTGCTGGCCAACGCCATCCAGGCCTGTAACAAGGCTGGCAAGTACATCGGCATCTGCGGCCAGGGGCCTTCGGACCATCCTGACCTGGCCAAATGGCTGATGGAGCAGGGCATCGAAAGCGTCTCGCTGAACCCCGATTCCGTGCTGGAAACCTGGTTCTTCCTGGCTGAAGGCCAGGCAGCAGGCTGATCGATGGATGAGGCGCCGCGCAGCCTTGGCTGAGCGGCGCTTTGGGATTCAAGCAGGGCGGGCTCCATTCGGATGCCGCCCTTTTTTGTGCAAGAGCATTATGCAAAGCAGCAGCAACCTATTTCCTGTCGCCCTGATTAGCGCCGAACGGCGCGGTGATCTGAGCGAAGATGTCTACCGCCTCAAGCCCGGGAACAGCCCGGACGGCTCCGTGGAGCTGGCCGTCACCCGTTTGGGCATGGCCGATGGCGGCCCGGTGCGCGGCGTTCCGGTGGTCTTGCTGCATGGCAGTTTTTCCAATCGACGCTTCTGGTTTTCCCCCAAGGGCTTGGGCTTGGGCGCTTTTCTGGCGCGGGCCGGGTTCGATGTGTGGATTCCGGAGATGCGCGGCCATGGCCTGTCCCAGCGCAACCAAGCCTATCGCAACAACCGCGTGGCCGATTACGCGCGCTACGACCTGCCGGCCATCGCCGCCTTCGTGCGTGAGCAAAGCGGCCAGGTACCGCACTGGATCGGCCATTCCCTGGGCGGCATCACCCTCGCCGCGGCGCTGGGCGGGCAGTACCTAGGCGAGCCAGCAGTGGCGTCCGTGGCGTTTTTCGGCACCCAGGTCAGCCGCACCTATTGGCCTTTGAAAATTCCGCCGGTGGAATGGAGCGGGCGTTTCATTCTCAAGCGTTTTGCCCAGTTGTCCGGTTCCCGGCTCAAGCGCGGCCCGGAGGACGAGCCTATTGGCCTGGCCCTGGAAAGCCTGCGCTGGTATGGCTTGTTTGGCCGTTTTGGCGAAAAGGACAAGGACTGGTGGGCCGGGCTGGCCGAGGTACAAGTGCCGGTGCTGGCGGTGAGCGCCGCGGGCGACGATCAAGACCCGACCTGGGCCTGCCGCAAACTGTTCGACCAACTGGGCTCGGCGCACAAACAATTCGTCTGCCTGGGGCCGGAGCAGGGCTTCAGCGAGCGCTTCGGCCACGTTGAGATGCTGGTCAGCAAGAATGCGCGCACCGAGGTCTGGCCGCTGGTGGCGCGCTGGCTGGCCGAGCCGCTTTCGCCCTTGTTGACCCAGGAGTCTAAGCGGGCCCTGGCAGTCTGATTGCGACGCTCTAACATCGGCGTTCCGCTGGCTCGGGCTAACGGCTAAGCTATGGCGCATTGCACGGCTGGCGGCCTCAACATCTGCTACCGTGGCGCGTGTTTTTCGACCCCTCGTGTTTTTCCTCTACAGGAGTTTCTCGATGAACCATTACATCACTCCCGACTTGTGCGACGCCTACCCGGACCTGGTCCAGGTGCTCGAGCCGATGTTCAGCAATTTCGGCGGCCGAGACTCGTTCGGCGGCGAAATCGTGACCATCAAGTGCTTTGAAGACAATTCGCGGGTCAAGGAACAAGCAGAACTCGATGGGCAGGGCAAGGTGCTGGTGGTCGATGGTGGCGGCTCCCTGCGCCGTGCGTTGCTGGGCGACATGATCGCCGAGCGAGCGGCCAAGAACGGCTGGGAAGGGCTGGTGATCTACGGCTGCATCCGCGACGTGGATGTCATCGCGCAAACCGACCTGGGCGTACAGGCCCTGGCCAGCCACCCGATGAAGACCGACCGGCGTGGCGTGGGCGACCTGAACGTGCCCGTGACCTTCGCGGGCGTGACCTTCCGCCCGGGCGAGTACATCTACGCCGACAACAACGGCGTGATTGTCTCCCCCAGCCCGCTGAAAATGCCTGAATAAAGGGATTCAGATGTTCGAGGAAGAAAACGCGCAGTGGGGCCTGGTCCATGCCCTGGTGCTGGACGGTAAAGGCGGTGCGCGTTCGATTACCCGGACTGAACTCGATGATTTGCAGCTTCAGGCCCATGAAAGCCTGTGGCTGCATTGGGATCGCAGCCACCCGCAAACCCAGACCTGGTTGCGCAAGTCCAGTGGCTTGAGCGAATTCAGTTGCGACTTACTGCTGGAAGAAAATACCCGCCCACGCCTGCTGGCATTGCCCGACAGCGAACTGTTGCTGTTCTTGCGTGGGGTCAACCTCAACCCGGGGGCCGAGCCCGAGGACATGGTGTCGGTGCGCATCTTCGCCTCGGCGCAACGGGTGGTTTCCCTGCGTCTGCGGCCCTTGCGCGCCACCGATGAGCTACTGGCGCAACTGGCCGAGGGCAAAGGCCCGAAAACCAGCTCTGAACTGGTCCTTTATATGGCTCAGTACCTCACCAATAAAGTGCAGGACTTGGTCAGCGACCTCTCGGAAGTGGTCGATGAGGAAGAGGAAAAACTGGATACCGACGAGCGGTACACACCCGAGCACGGGGCCATTTTGCAGATCCGCCGCAGAGCGGCGGGGCTCAAGCGCTTCCTGGCGCCACAGCGGGATATTTTCGCCCAGTTGACCCGTATCAAACTGCCCTGGTTCGTCGATGACGATGGCGATTACTGGAACGAATTGAACAACAGCCTGACCCGTTATCTCGAAGAGCTGGAATTGACCCGCGAGCGCGTGGGGCTGGTGCTGGAGGCCGAAGATCGGCGTTTGAGCGTGCGCATGAACCGCACGATGTACCGCTTCGGTATCGTGACCGGGATTTTTTTGCCCATGAGTTTTCTCACCGGCCTGCTGGGGATCAACGTCGGCGGAATTCCGTTCTCCAACAGCCCATATGGCTTCCTCCTGGCGAGCCTGATGATGGTTTCGGTGGCGCTGGGGCAATGGTGGTTGTTCCGCCGATTGCGATGGGTATGACGGCGCGCCGTGTGACCCGAAGAATTTTGATCGCGTCTTTCACTGACATCTCGAGAGGTGCGTATGCACGATCCGTTTGAACAGTCCCTACGTGACATGCTTAACGCCACGCCGTCGAGCCGCGACGACGATGCCTGCTTGGGTCGCGTACTGAAAACCGCCAACCGCCAGGTCGGTGCCGGTGATCTCTTCAGCCTCCTGGGCCGCTGGTTGCCGGCGCTGATGATCGCGCTCAATAACGGCTCGGCCCACGTCTCGCCGGTTTCCCGCCGCAAATCTACCGCTCGTACTGCTGATAAGGCTGATTGAATATGGAACTTGATCTCTGGACCCAGAGCCTCGTCACGGCAATGACCGCGTTGTGGACCAAGGTGGCGAACTTCATTCCCAACCTGTTCGGGGCGCTGGTCGTTCTGTTGCTGGGCTTTGTCGTGGCCAAGCTGCTTGACACCCTGCTGTCCAAGTTGCTGGCCAAGCTGGGGCTCGACCGGCTGATGGGCGGCACCGGCTTGACCAAGTTGCTGTCGCGCGCGGGCCTGCAAGTGCCGATCTCCACACTGATTGGCAAGATCGTCTACTGGTTCGTCCTGCTGATTTTTCTGGTTTCTGCCGCAGAGTCCCTTGGCCTTCAGCGAGTTTCAGCTACGCTCGACATGCTTGCGCTGTATTTACCGAAGGTTTTCGGCGCTGCGCTGGTGTTGTTGGTTGGGGTGTTGTTGGCGCAATTGGTCAACGGGTTGGTGCGCGGGGCGGCAGAAGGCGTGGGTCTGGACTACGCTGCCGGGCTTGGTCGCATTGCTCAGGGGCTGGTCATTATCATCAGCATTTCTGTTGCGATCAGCCAGTTGGAGGTCAAGACCGACCTGCTTAACCATGTGATCGTGATCGTTTTGATAACCGTTGGTCTGGCAGTTGCCTTGGCCATGGGATTGGGAAGCCGGGAAATCGCCGGTCAGATTCTTGCAGGAATCTATGTGCGTGAGCTGTATCAGGTTGGGCAACAAGTGCGTGTAGGCGAGGTCGAAGGCCAGATCGAGGAAATCGGCACGGTGAAAACCACCGTGCTGACCGACGAGGGCGAGCTAGTCTCCCTCTCCAATCGGATCCTGCTGGAGCAGCATGTGAGTAGCCGCTAACCCGGCAAACCCTGCTACTGTATGCCGCCGCAAAAGCCCGCGAAACGCCGGCTGCGGCGGACATTGACCTGACTGTCGGCCCGACTCGTTTTGAATAAAGCCCAATCGCTATCCACGCGCTACGATCCCCGCGAGCTCTCTGATGAGGAGTTGGTTGCGCGCTCGCACACGGAGCTGTTTCACATAACACGCGCCTATGAAGAATTGATGCGGCGTTATCAGCGGACCCTGTTTAACGTTTGTGCGCGTTATTTAGGGAACGATCGTGACGCCGATGATGTCTGTCAGGAGGTGATGTTGAAGGTGTTGTACGGGTTGAAGAACTTCGAGGGGAAATCGAAGTTCAAGACATGGCTCTATAGCATCACGTACAACGAATGCATCACGCAGTATCGAAAGGAACGGCGAAAGCGTCGCTTGATGGACGCCTTGAGCCTGGACCCCCTCGAAGAGGCGTCTGAAGAAAAGACACCAAAGCCCGAGGACAAGGCCGGACTCGACCGCTGGCTAGTGCACGTGAACCCGATTGACCGCGAAATCCTGGTGCTACGATTTGTCGCAGAACTGGAATTTCAGGAGATCGCAGACATAATGCACATGGGTTTGAGTGCTACAAAAATGCGTTACAAGCGTGCTCTAGATAAATTACGTGAGAAATTTGCAGGCGTCGCTGAAACTTAGTTCGATGCAAATATCTCTTACGTCCAGGCAAGTCTGTTAGACTGGCCGCCGAGTTGTCCCCCGGTTTGCGGGACTGCTTTACAATCACCAGATGGGGATTTAACGGATGAAACTGAAAAACACCTTGGGCTTGGCCATTGGTTCTCTTATTGCCGCTACTTCGTTCGGCGCGCTGGCACAAGGCCAAGGCGCAGTTGAAATCGAAGGTTTCGCCAAGAAAGAGTATTACGACAGCGCTCGTAACTTCAAAAACGACGGCAACCTGTTCGGTGGCTCGGTTGGTTACTTCCTGACCGACGACGTAGAGCTGCGTCTGGCCTACGACGAAGTGCACAACGTACGTGCCGACAACGGCCGTAACATCAAGGGCTCCAATACCGCACTGGACGCTCTGTACCACTTCAACAACCCGGGCGACATGATCCGTCCGTACGTTTCGGCTGGTTTCTCCGATCAAAGCATCGGTCAGAACCAATCCGGTCGTAACGGTTCCACCTTCGCCAACCTGGGCGGCGGTGCCAAGCTTTACTTCACCGAAAACTTCTACGCCCGTGCTGGTGTTGAAGCTCAGTACAACATCGACCAAGGCGACACCGAGTGGGCGCCAAGCGTCGGTATCGGTGTGAACTTCGGTGGCGGCTCCAAGCCTGCTGCTGCTCCAGTTCCAGCTCCGGCTGAAGTCTGCTCCGACAGCGACAACGATGGCGTGTGCGACAACGTCGACAAGTGCCCAGACACCCCAGCCAACGTAACTGTTGACGCTGATGGCTGCCCAGCAGTTGCTGAAGTTGTACGTGTTGAGCTGGACGTGAAATTCGACTTCGACAAGTCGGTCGTCAAGACCAACAGCTACGGCGACATCAAAAACCTCGCTGACTTCATGAAGCAGTACCCACAAACCACCACTACTGTTGAAGGTCACACTGACTCCGTCGGTCCTGACGCTTACAACCAGAAGCTGTCCGAGCGTCGCGCTAGCGCCGTTAAACAGGTTCTGACCAACCAGTACGGTGTTGAATCGTCCCGCGTTCAGTCTGTTGGCTACGGCGAATCCCGCCCAGTTGCTGACAACGCCACTGACGCTGGTCGCGCTGTTAACCGTCGCGTAGAAGCTGCGGTAGAGGCTCAAGCTAAGTAATTAGCTGGCAGCTCTGAAAAGCCCGGCCTTGGCCGGGCTTTTCTTTGCCTGCGATTTGATGAACGCCTGCTGTTTTCATGGCTCCTAGCGTGCCACGTTGCCATCAGTCAGGCAGCCGGACGCTTCAGTTTAAAGCGGTGGCCGGCTTCCTGCGTGGATGTCAGGGCACTCCTACGCTCGCCGTTAGTGTGCTGGCGAGCAGGCGTTTGATTTCCGGTACGCATGAGCCGCACTGAGTGCCGCAGCCCAGTTCCTGTTGCAGGCCTTGTAGGTTGAGGCCACGGCCGATGCCAGTGCACACGGCTTGTTGGCTGACGTTCTTACAGTTGCACAAAACCTTGTGCGCTCCGGCGTCGCTGGCTTCGGCGCCGGGCGCGGCACTCAGGGGGGCCAGCAGCCAGCGCTGCAGCGCTGCATCGACCCGGCCTTCCAGCCACAGCCCTTGTAACCAGTGGCTTGCCCGGATTTCGCCGGCCAGGCGAACGGCGGTGATGCGGCCCTGCTCGATGCGTACCCGTTTACCGATGGCCCGTTGCGGGTCGTCATAAGCCATGACCGGCCCCTGATGGAGCTCAAGCTGACGGTCAATGGCTGCCAGCAGTTGCGGATCGGCTGGGCAGGCGTTGGCGCCGCGCAGCACCAGGGCCGGGCGTTCGCGGCCGGTGAGGCTGAGGCTGAGGTAATCCAGGCCCCCGCAGAGCGGGCGCAGCGCTTCAAAATGCCACTGCACATCGCCCTCTATCAGCACAAACAGCTCCCAAGGCAGCACCGCCGGGCTGATGCGCACACCTGTGTGCTTGAGTTCCGGTTGCTTGGACAAGGGGTCGAACGCTGAAGGGGTGAGGGTGTTGATACCGCCCTTGAGGAAGCGATCGCCCCAGTGCATGGGCAGGAATGCCTGCCCCGGGCGTACGGCAGTGTCCTCGTGTACTGCAACGATCAGCTCGCCGTGGCGGCTGTTCAGCCGCGCCAAGTTGCCGCTTTGCAGGCCCTGGCGGCGCAGTTCGTCGGGATGCAGGCTCAGCAGCGCTTCGCTGACATGACCGAACAACTGCGCCGCGGTGCCGGTGCGGCTCATGCCGTGCCATTGGTCGCGTAGGCGGCCGGTGAGCAGAGTCAACGGGTAATCGCGGTCAGGCTGCTCCAACGCGGCGACGAACGGTTCGCTGATAAACCGCGCCCGAGCATTGGCGGTAGGAAAGCGGCCATCGCCATACAAGCGCGGTGTACCACTCACGGCGCCTTCAGGGAACGGCCACTGCTGCGGGCCGATGCGCTCCAGCAGGTCGTGGCTCAGGCCACTGAGGTCGAGGTCGCGGTGGCGGGTCAGGCCTTTGAATTCATCGAACAAGTGGCTGGCCTGGGTGAAGTCGAACAGGCTTGGCAACCCGGGGCGTAGGTATTTCTCCAGGCGCCGGGCGAAATCGACGGTGATGGCCCAGTCTGCGCGTGCTTCGCCGGGGGCGGCAATGGCTTGGCGCACCAGGGAGACGCGCCGCTCGGAGTTGGTCACCGTGCCTTCCTTTTCGCCCCAGGTGGCGGCGGGCAGCAGTAGGTCAGCGTAGGGCACGGTTTCCGTGGTGCGGAAGGCCTCCTGCAGGACCACGAACGGGCAGGCCTGCAACGCCTCGCGCACGGCATTTTGGTCGGGCAGCGATTGCGCCGGGTTGGTGCAGGCGATCCACAGCGCCTTGATCTTGCCGCTGCGCACCTGCTCGAACAATTCGATGGCGGTCAACCCTGGGGTGTCGGGTAAATGGCTGACGCCCCAGTAATCGGCGACTTCGGCGCGGTGCTGGGCATTGGCGGCGTCACGGTGGCCGGGCAGCAGGTTGGACAGGCTGCCGGTCTCCCGCCCGCCCATGGCGTTGGGTTGGCCGGTCAGGGAAAACGGCCCGGCGCCGGGGCGGCCAATTTGCCCGGTGGCTAGGTGCAGGTTGATGAGCGCGCTGTTTTTTGCGCTGCCGGCGGTGGACTGGTTCAGGCCCATGCACCACAGCGACAGGAAGCTCGGCGCCGTGCCGATCCACTGCGCGCATTGGTGCAGTTGCGCGACGCTGATTCCACACAATTGGGCCGTCAGCGCCGGGGTGTAATCGTGCACCAGGGTTTTCAGCGCCGCCAGGCCTTCGGTGTGGGCGTCGATAAAGGCCTGGTCGGCCCAGCCTTCCCACAGCAGCAGGTGCAGCAGGCCATGGAACAGCGCCACGTCGCTGCCCGGCAGGATGGCCAGGTGCAGGTCGGCGAGGTCGCAGGTGTCGGTGCGGCGCGGGTCGATGACGATGACTTTCATTTGCGGGCGCAGGCGTTTGGCTTGCTCGAGGCGACGAAAGAGCACCGGGTGGGCGTAGGCCATGTTGCTGCCCGCGATCAGCACGCAGTCGCTGCATTCCAGGTCTTCGTAGCTGCACGGCGGGGCGTCGGCGCCCAGGCTGCGCTTGTAGCCGACCACGGCCGAGGACATGCACAGGCGTGAATTGCTGTCGATGTTGTGGGTGCCGACCAGGGCGCGGGCCAGTTTGTTGAAGGCGTAGTAGTCCTCGGTCAGCAGTTGCCCGGACAGGTAAAAGGCCACGCTGTCGGGGCCGTGTTCGGCGAGGGTGGCGGCGAATACCTGAGCGGCGTGGTCCAGGGCGGTGCCCCAGTCGGTGCGGGCGCGGGCCAGGCCTTTGCCCAGGCGTAGTTCGGGGTAGAGGGCGCGGGCGGCGAGGTCGCCGGTCAGGTGTAGGCTTGCCCCCTTGCTGCACAGCTTGCCGAAGTTGGCCGGGTGCGCCGGGTCGCCGCGCACCCCCAGCACTTGGCCGTGGTCATGTTCGATCAACACGCCGCAGCCCACGCCGCAGTAGCAACAGGTCGACGCGGTGGTGTGCAGGCTCATCAGCGGGCGTCCTGGGCGGTGGCGCCGAACATCAGCCGATCGCGGATCGCCGCGATGTTGTGCCGCTCGCTGATCTGTTGCCGGTACCAGGCACCATCGCGGGTATCGCCGTACAGGCAGGCGCCGACCAGCACGTCATCTTTTATCACCAGTTTTTTGTAGATGCCGCCGATGGGGTCGCGCAGGGTGATGCTGTGGGTGCCGGGTGCGCCGAGAAAGTCCCCGGAGGAGAACAAGTCGATGCCGGTGACTTTCAGCTTGGCCGCGGTGACGGAGCCGGGGTAGCGGGCGAACCCCAGCCGGGCCAGGTGATTGGCGCAGACCCGCGCCTGCTCGAACAGCGGCGCCACTAGGCCGTAGGCGACGCCGCGATGGCTGGCGCATTCGCCGATGGCGTAGATGCGCGGGTCGAAGGTTTGCAGGGTGTCGCTGACCAGAATCCCGCGCGCACACGGCAGGCCGCAGTCCAGCGCCAGTTGGATGTTGGGGCGGATGCCGGCGGCCATCACCACCAGGTCGGCGGGCGCTTGTTCGCCGTTGGCAAATTGCACCGCGCCGACCCGCGTCGGCTCTTGCCGGGACGGGAGCAAGGCTTGGGTCTGTTCTGCCAGGCGAAAGCGCAGGCCGCGCTGTTCCAGGGCCTGTTGCAGGAGTTCGGCGCTGGTGCGGTCCAGTTGCCGTTCCAGTAACCACTGGCCGATGTGCACCACGGTCACCTGCATGCCGCGCAGTTTCAGGCCATTGGCCGCCTCCAGGCCCAGCAAGCCGCCGCCGATGACCACGGCATGGGTGTGGCTGCGGGCGGTGGCGATCATGGCCTGGGTGTCGGCGATGTCGCGGTAGCCGATCACGCCGCGCAGGTCATTGCCCGGCAGCGCGGGCATAAAGGGCGAAGAGCCGGTCGCGATCAGCAAACGGTCGTACTCGGCTTCGGTGCCGTCGTCGGCGATGACCCGGCGCCGCACGCGGTCGATGCGCACCACGGTGCGGTTGAGCAGCAAGCGGATGCGGTGTTCTTGATACCAGCTCAAGTCGTTGAGCACGATCTCGTCGAAGGTCTGCTCGCCGGCCAGCACCGGCGACAGCAGGATGCGGTTGTAGTTGGGATGGGGTTCGGCGCCGAACACGGTGATGTCGTACAGCCCGGCGTCGAGCTTGAGCAGTTCCTCCAGGGTGCGGACCCCGGCCATGCCGTTGCCGATCATCACCAACTTGAGTTTGTTCATGGTGTTCTCCGAAGGGGGCGCGACACATCCGGGCCTGCCCAAAGATGAAGGTGGTTCTTTGTAGAAAGCGGGCTTGCCCGCGCTGGAGTGCGTAGCGCTGCCAACAGCGCTTAGGCGCTGCTGCGCAACCCAGTGCGGGCCAACCCGCGTGTTACCTAAGCAGCATGGCCAGCAGCGCCAGGTTGATGAGCACCGCCACCAGCGCCACGCTGCGCCACACCTTCAGCGGCTCGCGCTCCAGCAGGGGCCGGGGGCGCACGTTAAGGCTGTGGCGTTCGCCCTGCTCTAGTAGCAACAGCCACTGTTCAGCGGTTTCGAAGCGCCGCGCCGGGTCGGCGCTCACCGCCCGGGCCAGGCACTGGTCGAGCCAGTCGGGTAGGTCCGGGCGGTAGCGGTTGGCGCTGACCGAGGCGCCGAAGCGCGGGCGTTGAAAAGCTTCGATTTCGCCATAGGGGAAGTGCCCGGTGAGCAGGTGATAGAGGGTTACGCCCACCGCGTAGAGATCATGTTGCGCAGTGGGGCTTTCGCCGTCGAAGGCCTGGGGGGCGATGTAGCTGGGGGTGCCGGGCAGGGCGTGGGGCTCGTCCCGCGACAGCCCCGGGCAATAGGCCAGCCCAAAGTCCAGCAGGCGCAGCTCGCCGTCGTCCCCCAGCAGCAGGTTTTGCGGCTTGATATCGCGATGCAGGATTTGCCGGCGGTGCAACAGCCCGACCGCCCGCAGCAGGCGTTCGGCGAGGTCGCGCCATTGCGCCAGGGGTAGGGGGCCATGGTCGGCCAAGAGCTGGGCCAGGGTGACGCCCGGGTAATGGCGCATCACGTAATACAGGTGTTGGCGCGTGGTGGCGGCATGCACCTCGGGGAAGTGCCGCCCGGCCACTCGGCGCAGGAACCATTCCTCGGCCAACAGGTTCTGCCCGGCCTGTGGATCGTCGTGCAAGTGGGCGGGCAGGGTCTTGAGCAGCCAGGGTTGCTGTTGCCCGTCGAGCACCCGGTACAGCAGCGATTGCCGGCTCTGGCCGAAACGCTCCTGCACCTGCCAGCCCTCGAAGCACTGGCCGGGTTTGAGGGCGGGCGGCAAGGGCCATTGCTGCTGGTGCAGCAGGGCATCGCCGAGGCTGGCTTCGCCGCGCTGTTCGATACGCACCAGCAAGGCGCTGGCGTTGTCCTGGCTGCCGGCCAGGTGTGCGGCGCTGACCAGGGTGCGGACGGCGCTGTCGGGGGCGGGCTGGTCGCGCAGGATCGCGGCGATGGTTTGATCGCCCAGGGTCGCCCAGATGCCGTCGCTGAGCAGCACGAAGCTTTCGCCGTCGCGCAGTTCGCCGTCGAGAAAGTCCAGCACCAGGTGCTGGTCCAGGCCTAGGGCGCGCTTGAGCACATGCTGCATGCCCGGTTGGTCCCAGACGTGATCTTCGGTGAGGCGTTGCAGGACATCGGCGTGCCAGCGATACACCCGGCAATCGCCGACATGGGCCAGGGTGAAACGCTGGCCGCGCAGCACCAGGGCGCTGAGGGTGGTGAGCAACGGCTGGCCGCCGCCATTGGCGCGCAACCAGCGGTTTTGCGCCAGCAACAAGCGCTCCAGGGCCTGGGCTACCGCCCAGGTGGGCGGCGTGGCGTAGTAGTCCAGGGCCAGGGCCTGCAAGGTCGATTGCGCCGCGAGCGCACCGTCGGCGCATTGGCTGACGCCATCGGCCAGGGCCACCAGGTAACCCTTGGTCGCGGCGAGCGCCGGTGCCGGGGTGACCACGCGCAAGGCGTCCTGGTTGTGCGCCCGCGGGCCGGTGGCACTGGCCTGGGCGAAGCTCAGTTGCAGGCTCATGGGCGCCTCAGACCCGCGCCGCCGTCACGGCCGCCGAGCCCCAGGTGGTTCTCCAGCGGCGCTTGACCCCGTGCAGGCCGAACCACGCCAGCACGCCGAGGCTGGCGAACAGCCACAGGGCCAGTTGATAGCTGCCGCTGCTTTGCTTGATCGCGCCCATGCCCGCGGCGAGGGCGAAGCCGCCGATGCCACCGGCCATGCCGATCAGCCCGGTCATGACGCCGATCTCCCGGGCAAAGCGCTGGGGCACCAGTTGGAACACCGCGCCATTACCCGCACCGAGGCCGAGCATGGTGCACACAAACAGGGCCAGGGCCGCATAGGAACTGGGCAGGTTGAACCCCACGGCCGCCATGCACACCGCCGCCACGCTGTACATGCCCAGCAGGGTGCGGATGCCGCCAAAGCGGTCGGCCAGGGCACCGCCCAGGGGCCGCATCAGGCTGCCGCCGAACACGCATGCGGCGGTGTAGTAGCCGGCGGTCACTGGGTTGAGGCCGTACTGGTCGTTGAAGTAGCCGGGCAGGGCGCTGGCCAACCCAATGAAGCCGCCAAAGGTCACGCTGTAGAAAAACATGAACCACCAAGTGTCGCGGTCGCCCAGGGCCTTGAGGTAGTCGGCCAGGGATTTGGCCTTGGGCCGGTGCGGGGCGTTTTTCGCGGCCCAGGCGAACACGATCAGGGTCAGGGCCAGCGGGATCAGGGCAAAGCCGAACACATTGCTCCAGCCGTAGGCCGCCGCTAGCACCGGGGCGATCAGCGCCGCCAGCACGGTGCCCGAGTTGCCTGCCCCGGCGATGCCCATGGCCTTGCCCTGGTGCTGTGGCGGATACCACTGGGACGCCAGCGGCAAGGCCACCGCGAACGACGCCCCGGCCATGCCCAGGAACAGGCCCAGTAGCAGCGCTTGTTCGTAGCTGTGGATGCCCAGTTTCCAGGCGCCGAACAGGGCGCAGATAACGATCACCTGGCCGATGATGCCGGCCGTCTTGGGCGACAGGCGATCGGCCAGCAGGCCCATGGCGAAGCGCAATACGGCGCCGGCAAGGATGGGCGTGGCCACCACCAGGCCCCGTTGTTGAGTGGTCAGTTGCAGGTCGGTGGCGATTTGCACTGCCAACGGGCCCAGCAGGTACCAGACCATGAAACTCAAGTCGAAGTAGAGAAACGCCGCGAACAGGGTCGGGGTGTGGCCGGATTTCCAGAAGCTTGAATTCATCGTGCACCTCAGGGGTCGAGAGTCTTGGAGGGAGTCATCGAGATGCGCCGGTTGTCGGCCGCACCACCGGCCCCGTGCGGTGGGGCCAGAACGAAAAAACGCCGCAACCCCGGTGGCTTTGGCCGTGGAGGGTGCGACGTCTTTGTCGTAGGTGGGGCAACCGCCGTTGGTTACCTGTGTGTTGGCTTAAGCCAGATTTGTGCCAACTTGCACGTCAGCTGAGCATGTCGCTCATGGCGATGATCTGTTCGGCCACCTGAATCAACTTTTGCTGGCGGCTCATGGCCTGGCGGCGCATCAGGGTGTAAGCCTCGTCTTCCTTGCAGTCCTTCATTTTCATCAGCAAGCCCTTGGCCAGTTCGATGCGCTTGCGTTCGGCCAGTTGCTGGTCGCGGGCATGGAGTTGGGCGCGCAGGGCCTGGTCGCTCTCAAAGCGCGCCATGGCGACGTCGAGGATCGGTTGCAGGCGCGTAGCCAGGATGCCTTCGACGATATAGGCGCTGACCCCGGCCTTGATGGCCTGGCGCATCACCGCCGGGTCGTGTTCGTCGGTGAACATCACGATGGGCCGGGGCTGGTCGCGGCTGACCAGCACCACTTGCTCCATCACGTCGCGGCTGGGGGATTGGGTGTCGATCAGCACCACATCGGGGCGCACGCTTTCGACGCGGGCGGGCAGGTCGATGGTCAGGCCCGATTCGTCGAGCACCTCGAAACCGGCTTCCACCAGCGCCGCTTTCAGGCGCCCGACTTTGTTCGCGGTGTCGTTGATAAGCAGGATGCGCAACATGCTCTGGGTTCCTGTCAGCGGCGGGCGAGAAGGGCGGGGCTGTCGCTCAGGGCGTGCAGCTTGAAGCCGCGGGCGTAGCCGGCCGGGTCGCTGCCGTTCCAGGTGATGCCGTCGATCAATTGGCTGCTGCGCATGTCCCCTTGCGTGGCGTCGATGCCCAGGGCCTGCGCGGCTTGGCGGTAGAGCGCCAGTTGCTGGACCTGGGTGGCCACGGCCAGGTAATCCGGGTCGTCGCGCAGCAGGCCCCAGCGGCGGAATTGGGTCATGAACCACATGCCGTCGGACAGGTACGGCAGGTTGACCGCGCCGGCCCCGTGAAAACGCACGGCGTGGGGGTCTTGCCAACTGTTGCCCAGGCCATCGGTGTACTCGCCCGACAGGCGCGGGGCGATGCATTCCAGCGGCGCGTCGAGGTATTGCGGGGCGCTGAGCAACTGCGCGGTGCTGCGGCGGTTTTGCGGGCTCTGTTCGATAAAGCGGCTGGCTTCGAGGATCGCCATCACCAGGGCCCGGGCGGTATTGGGGTACTGCTCGACAAAGGCGCGGGTGCAGCCCAGGACTTTTTCCGGGTGGTCGGGCCAGATGCTCTGCGAGGTGGCCAGGGTAAAGCCCAAGCCTTGGCGTACCGCGCTGGCGCTCCAGGGCTCGCCCACGCAGAAGCCGTCGATGCGCCCGGCCTGCAGGTGGGCGACCATTTGCGGCGGCGGCACCACCACGCTTTTGACGTCGTGCAGCGGGTCGATGCCCTGGCTCGCGAGCCAGTAATACAGCCACATGGCGTGGGTGCCGGTGGGGAAGGTCTGGGCGAAGGTCAGCTTTGCGCGGCTTTGGTGCACGCGCCGGTGCAGCGCCTCAGGACCGGTCACGCCAGCGCCTTGCAGACCGTGGGAGAGGTTGATGCTCTGACCGTTCTGGTTCAGGCCCATCAGCACCGCCATGTCGTTGGCCGCCACGCCGCCGATGCCCAGGTGCACGGCGTAGATCAGGCCGTAGAGGCTGTGGGCGGCGTCCAGTTCGCCGCTGACCAGGTTGTCCCGCAGGTTGGCCCAGGAGGCTTGGCGCTTGAGGTTCAGGCTCAAGCCGTAAGGTTGGGCGAAGCCCTGGGTGGCGGCGACCACCACTGAGGCGCAATCGCTCAGGGCCATGAACCCCAGGTTGACTGTGGTTTTTTCCGGCGCGTCACTGCCGTTGACCCAGGCCAGCGGCCCGGGGAGGAAGTCATTCATGGGTAAGCTCCAATACAGGGCCAGGGTGCATAAAAAAGCGCCACTGAGATAAAACCGGTCAGCCAAGGCTTTGAAACCTGTGGGAGCGAGCCTGCTCGCGACTCGGACCGGCGCGGGTATTTGCGTGGGCAAAAAAACCTGGCGCGACCCTGTTGCTGTTTTTGGCCCCAGTGTCGATGGCGTGAACGGTGCAAGGCATATGCCATGCCCGGATGATTTCGCCCCATGCCTCGCGTGCGAGGGGCTAGCCCGGCTATAATCGCCGCCTCTTTTTGCCGCCCGTCGAGTCCATCGCGCCCATGTACACCCTGGCCCGTCAGCTGTTGTTCAAACTTTCCCCGGAAACCTCCCACGATCTGTCCCTGGACCTGATCGGCGCGGGCGGGCGTTTGGGCCTCAACGGCTTGCTGTGCAAGGCCCCGGCGAAGATGCCGGTGACCGTCATGGGGCTGGACTTCCCCAACCCGGTGGGCCTGGCCGCAGGCCTGGACAAGAACGGCGCGGCTATCGACGGTTTTTCCCAACTGGGTTTTGGCTTTGTCGAAATCGGCACCATCACCCCGCGCCCGCAACCGGGCAACCCCAAGCCGCGGATCTTCCGCCTGCCCGAAGCCGAGGCGATCATCAACCGCATGGGCTTTAACAACCTGGGCGTGGATCACCTGCTGGCCCGCGTGGCGGCGGCCAAGTACCGGGGCATCCTGGGTATCAATATCGGCAAGAACTTCGACACCCCGGTCGAGCGCGCGGTGGACGACTACCTGATTTGCTTGAACAAGGTCTACGCCCACGCCAGCTACGTGACGGTCAACGTCAGCTCGCCCAACACCCCGGGCCTGCGCAGCCTGCAATTTGGTGACTCCCTCAAGCAACTGCTCCAGGCCCTGCGCCAGCGCAAGGATGAACTGGCCCAGATGCACGGCAAGCAGGTGCCGTTGGCGATCAAGATCGCCCCGGACATGAGCGACGAGGAAACCATCGAAGTCGCCCGGGCGTTGATCGAAACCGGCATGGATGCGGTGATCGCCACCAACACCACCCTGAGCCGCGTTGGCGTCGAAGGCATGGAGTTCGGTGACGAGGCTGGCGGCCTCTCCGGCGCCCCGGTGCGCGACAAGAGCACCCACACCGTCAAGGTGCTGGCCGCGGAGCTGGCCGGGCGCTTGCCGATCATTGCCGTGGGCGGCATCACCGAAGGCAAGCACGCGGCTGAGAAAATCGCCGCCGGCGCGAGCCTGGTGCAGCTGTATTCGGGCTTCATCTATAAGGGGCCGGCGCTGATTCGCCAATCGGTGGATGCCATCGCCGCATTGCCCAAGGCCTGAACCCTGGCGCGCGGGCAATAAAAAGGGCTCCTTGAAGGAGCCCCTGGGCCGTAGCCCGCCGTCCGGATGGGACGTGCATGGTAAGGCGGTACGTCGTCAGATTGTGGTGTCGGAATAAGTGCCCTGTGTTAGCCGACGGCGTGAAGTTCGTTGAGTCTATGGATGCCCGCAGTGCCAGTCATACCGTCCCAGTTGTCGCCGCGTCCCTCCCGCCAGCCGTTGATCCAGGCTTGGCGCACCGACGGTAGAGTAAAGGGGCAAAGCTCACGGGATTTACCACCAACGCCATATTGATATCCGCGCAAAAATGCTCTTTCCAACGGATCACGCTTAAGTCTTCTCATAGGGTGTTTCCCTCACTTGTTGACTGTAGGTGTAGCGTTGACCTCGTTTGAGGTCGGGCAGAGGGCTTCTGCCGTAGGCGGCTCGCGACGGGCGGCGAGCCAGGGTGTTGACGTCATTGCGGCGTCAACCTGTAGGGAGTTCTAACCAATGAGTCACATGCTGGGAATGATCGTTTTGTCATAAGCACGTCACAATATTGATGTTATGGCCATAAGTAGCGCAGGGCGTTTGGCTCGCCCCTCGGGCAAACCCCGCTATGATGAGGCTTACGCTGGATGATGAGGATCATTCTCCGATGCGAATGTCCCACCGTTTTGGTGCGGCAATATTCGACGAAGGGTCCGGATGTGACATCTTGTTGCACACATTTTTTATCTGCCCGGGCATTCAAGCTCTTTTAACCGTCTGGTTAGTCGAGCCGCCGGGGTGGGACGGCACAGTTTCGTGCCACGCGAGCGCTTCTTGAGAAAAGCGCTTGATTGAAAACCGAGCCGGCAATGCGTTGCCCGCTTACTTATTGCCAAAGGCCCTGGAATACCCATGTCGGATCGTTACGAACTCTTCCTCACCTGCCCCAAAGGCCTCGAAGGCCTGCTGATCGAGGAAGCCGTCGGGCTTGGCCTTGAAGACGCACGCGAGCACACCTCCGCCGTGCGGGGCATGGCCGACATGGAAACGGCTTATCGCCTGTGCCTGTGGTCGCGCCTGGCCAACCGGGTACTGCTGGTGCTCAAGCGCTTCCCGATGAAGGACGCCGAAGACCTCTACCACGGCGTGCTGGACATCGAGTGGCAAGACCACATGCTCAGCGACGGCACCCTGGCGGTGGAGTTCAGCGGCCATGGTTCGGGCATCGACAACACTCACTTCGGCGCCTTGAAGGTCAAGGACGCCATTGTCGACAAACTGCGTACCCCCACGGGCGAGCGGCCGTCCATCGACAAGCTCAACCCGGACCTGCGCATTCACCTGCGCCTGGACCGCGGCGAAGCGATCCTCTCCCTCGACCTGTCCGGCCACAGCCTGCACCAGCGCGGTTATCGCCTGCAGCAGGGCGCCGCGCCGCTCAAGGAAAACCTCGCTGCCGCGATCCTGATCCGTGCGGGCTGGCCGCGCATTGCCGCCGAGGGCGGCGCCCTGGCCGACCCGATGTGCGGTGTCGGCACCTTCCTGGTGGAAGCGGCGATGATCGCTGCCGATATGGCGCCCAACCTGCGCCGCGAGCAGTGGGGCTTTACCGCGTGGCTGGGGCATGTGCCGGCGCTGTGGAAAAAACTCCACGAAGAAGCCAGTGCCCGCGCGGCGGCCGGCCTGGCCAAGCCGCCGCTGTGGATTCGCGGCTACGAGGCCGACCCACGGCTGATCCAACCGGGGCGCAACAACGTTGAACGCGCCGGTTTGAGCGAGTGGATCAAGATTTACCAGGGCGAAGTGGCCACCTTCGAGCCGCGCCCGGACCAGAACCAGAAAGGTCTGGTGATCTGCAACCCGCCCTACGGTGAGCGCCTGGGCGACGAGGCGAGCTTGCTCTACCTCTACCAGAACCTCGGCGAGCGGCTGCGCCAGGCCTGCCTGAACTGGGAAGCGGCGGTGTTCACCGGCGCCCCGGACCTGGGCAAGCGCATGGGCATCCGCAGCCACAAACAGTACTCGTTCTGGAACGGCGCGCTGCCGTGCAAGCTGCTGCTGATAAAAGTGCTGCCCGACCAGTTCGTTACCGGCGAGCGCCGCACCCCCGAGCAACGCCAGGCCGAGCGCGAGCAAGCGGCCTACGATCAGGCCCCGGCCGAGCCGCAGGAGCGCCAGTACAACAAGAACGGCAACCCGATCAAACCCGCACCAGCCCCGGCGCCGGTGGTTGAGCAGGCGCGCCTGAGCGAGGGCGGGCAGATGTTCGCCAATCGCCTGCAGAAAAACCTCAAGCAACTGAGCAAGTGGGTCAAGCGCGAGGGTATCGACTGCTACCGCATCTACGACGCCGACATGCCCGAATACTCCATGGCCATCGACCTGTACCACGACTGGGTCCACGTCCAGGAGTACGTCGCGCCCAAGTCCATCGACCCGCAAAAAGCTTCGGCACGCATGTTCGATGCCCTGGCCGCGATTCCCCAGGCGCTGAACATCGACAAGAGCCGCGTGGTGGTCAAACGCCGCGAGCGCCAGAGCGGCACCAAGCAGTACGAGCGCCAGAGCGCCCAGGGCCAGTTCACCGAGGTGATGGAAGGGGGCGTCAAGTTGCTGGTCAACCTCACCGACTACCTCGACACCGGGCTGTTCCTCGACCACCGGCCCATGCGCCTGCGCATCCAAAAAGAAGCCGCGGGCAAGCGCTTCCTCAACCTCTACTGCTACACCGCCACCGCCAGCGTGCACGCCGCCAAGGGCGGCGCGCGCAGCACCACCAGCGTTGACCTGTCCAAGACCTACCTGGACTGGGCGCGGCGTAACCTGTCGCTCAACGGTTTCTCCGACAAGAACCGCTTGGAGCAGGGCGATGTGATGGTGTGGCTGGAGGCCTGCCGCGATGAGTTCGACCTGATCTTCATCGACCCGCCGACCTTTTCCAACTCCAAGCGCATGGAAGGCATCTTCGACGTGCAGCGTGACCAGGTGCAGTTGATCGACCTGGCCATGGCACGCCTGGCGCCGGGCGGGGTGTTGTACTTCTCCAACAACTTCCGCAAGTTCGAGCTCGAAGACAACCTCACCCAGCGTTATGCCGTCGAGGAAATCACCGCGCAAACCCTCGACCCGGACTTTGCCCGTAACGGCAAGATCCACCGCGCCTGGAAAATCACTGCCCGTTGACCGCTGATTGGATCCATAGAGCCTTGTTTTTTAAAGGCTCTTGGTTCTTTTGGTGCTGGTCAAATTGATGGCAAATAGCTATAACTTCATCAAAGCCCCTGTGACGCCCCAACTCGCTGGCGTTGGAAGTTCTGCTTATGTCGTTGCATGGCCCCCAACCGAAAATACTCGGTTTCATTCGTGAAGACGCTTCGGCCCGCTGGGTCGCCGCCGTGGCCTTGTTTATAGGCCTGGTGCTGACCGGGCTGCTGGCCTGGGCCACCCTCAACCTTTATCAAACCCAGTCGCGCCAGCGTTTCCAATTGCTGGTGGGCGAGCGGTTTAGCCGCATCCAGGAGCGCTTCGAGGACCAGGAGCAACGCCTGGACAGCCTGCGGCGGTTTTTCATCAACTCCGACTCGGTTACCCGCGAAGAATTCGACGGCTACGCCGGACCCTTATTGCGCCGTACCCAGGCTTATTCCTGGGCGCCACGGATCCGCGCCGCCGAACGCGAGTTGTTCGAGCGGGCTGTGCAGGACCAGGGCCTGAAGGGTTTTGGCATTCGCGAGATCGACGCCCAGCGGCAACTGCAACCGGCCGCCGAGCGCGCCGAATACGTGCCGGTATTGTTCAGCCAAACCCAAAGCGTACTCGGCTCGCCTCTGGGCTTTGACTTGTTGTCCCAACCGCTGCGCCGTTCGGCCATGGAGCGGGCGCGCACTCTGGGCACCCAAGCGGTTTCCCAACCGATGCAGTTGGTCGGCGTCGAGCCGGCCTACGCCCGCGGTGTGCTGCTGGTGGCGCCGGTCAGCACCCGCACGGGCGGCGAGCCCTACGGCTTTGTGATGGCGGTGATTAGCATGCGCCAACTGGTGGCCGATGGTTTTCCCGAAGCCAGCTACGACAACCTGGCGGTGCGCATCCGCGATTTGTCGGTGGAGCCGGAACAGAGCCTGCTCTACACCAGCGACCTGCAACCGCCGGCCAGTTCATTGGTGGCCACCCGGGTGCTGCACCTGGCGGATCACGATTACCAAGTGCAGATCCACCCCAGCGCGGTGTTCCTCAAGGCCAACCATGCTTCGCTTATCAGCCTGGTGGTGCTCGGCGGTTTGTTGAGCCTGTTACTCAGCGTCCTGCTGTACGTGCTGGTCAACCGGCGCCAGTGCGCGTTACGCCTGGTAGAACAACGCACCCGTGAGCTGCGGGTGCGCGAGCAGGAACTGAGCGGTGCCCACAGCCAGTTGCGCAGCGTGCTCAATGCCGCGACCCAGGTGGCGATCATCGCCACCGACCTGCGCGGCATCATGACCACCTTCAACGCCGGCGCCGAGCGCATGCTCGGCTATCAAAGCAGCGACGTGCTGGGGCGCAAGACCCTGGAGAGCCTGCATGTGCGGGCCGAACTGTCGGCGCGGGCGCAGGTGTTGAGCCAGCGCTACGGCAAGCCGATCCCGCTGCACCAGGCGATGCTGGTGGAGGGCGGTGAGGCGGGCGGCCATGAGGCGGTGGAATGGACCTTGCTGCGCCACGATGGCAGCCCGCTGTCGGTGGACATGCTAGCCGGCCCCGTGCTCGACGAGCAGGGGCTGTGGGTCGGCCATGTGGCCATTTGCATTGACGTGACCGAACGCAAGCGTGTCCACGAAGCCCTGGCGGCCCAGGATCGCTTGCTGAAAAAACTCAGCGCCCATGTGCCCGGCGGCATCTACCAATTCATGATGGCGCCGGACGGCAAGTTCAGCGTGATCTACGCCAGTGACGGCATCCGCGACATCTACGAGCTTGATCCCGAGCAGTTACACGCTAACGCCGAGGCGATTTTCCAACGTATCTACGGCCCCGATGTGGAACGCATCCGCACGTCGGTGCGGTTCTCGGCGCACACCCTGCAACCCTGGCGCGAAGAGTACCGCGTGCAACTGCCTGAACGCGGCTTGCGCTGGGTGCGCGGCGAGGCCACGCCTGAAGAGTTACCGGGCGGCGGGGTGCTGTGGCACGGCTACATCTCGGATATTTCCGACCTCAAGCGCGTCGAGGAAGAGCTGCGGGCGTTATCGGTGACCGACTCCCTGACCGGCATCTACAACCGGCGCTACTTCCAGGAACGGCTGAAAACCGAAATGGCCCGTGTGGAGCGGGGCATGGGCGCGCTGGCGGTCATCATGCTCGACATCGACCACTTCAAACGGGTCAACGACGTGCACGGCCACGCGGTGGGCGATGGGGTGCTGCAAGCGTTGTGTCAGCGCATCGGCCAGCGCCTGCGCCGCACCGATGTGTTCTGTCGCCTGGGTGGGGAAGAGTTCATGGTGCTGTGCCCCGATACCAGCGGCCCGCAGGCCTACGCCTTGGCACTGGAGCTGTGGCAGGGCCTGCGCAGTGCGCCGATTGGTGAGGTGGGGATTGTCACGGCCAGTTTCGGCATCGCCAGTTGGCGCCAGGGCGAAGGCGCCGACGCGCTGTTGCTGCGCGCTGACTCCGGGGTCTACGCCGCCAAACAGGCCGGGCGCGACCGGGTTGAACAAGAACTCCCCTGACGACTCACTGCCCTGGTGTAGCAAGCGGGCTCGCCCGCGCTAGGATGCGCGGCGCCCCTCCAGCAGTGCCGCGCCCCACCGATTTTTACGGCCGCTTATAGGGCGGAGGCGGTGGCGGCGAGTTTGGGTTGGCGGTACAGGTCCAACAGGACCTGGTCCAGCACCGAGGCCGCGCCCCAGGGTTTCGGGTCGTTGAGAATCGCCACCACGGCCCAGGTATTGCCGTTGTTATCGCGGCTGTAACCGGCGATGGCACGCACGGTGTTCAGGGTGCCGGTCTTGATGTGGGCTTCGCCGCTGACGGCGGTGCGTTTGAGGCGCTTGCGCATGGTGCCGTCCATGCCGGCAATTGGCATCGAACTGACGAACTCCGCCGAGTACGGGCTCCTCCATGCCGCTTGCAGCAAGGTCGCCATTTCCCGTGCACTGACACGCTCGGCCCGCGATAACCCCGAGCCGTTCTCCATCACCAGGTGCGGCGCGGTGATGCCTTTTTTCGCCAGCCACTGGCGCACCACGCGTTGGGCGGCCTTGGCGTCGTCGCCGTCGGCCTCGTTGCGGTAGCGCGCGCCCAGGCTCAGGAACAACTGCTGGGCCATGGTGTTGTTGCTGTATTTGTTGATGTCGCGGATCACTTCGGCCAGGTCCGGGGAGAACGCCCGGGCCAGCACCTTGGCGTCCTTGGGCACTGCGCCGAGGCGGTCCTTGCCCTGGATGCTGCCGCCCAGTTCCTGCCAGATCGCGCGCACGGCGCCAGCGGTGTAGGTGGCGTGGTCGAGCAACGACAGGTAGGTCTGGGAGCTGCAACCATCGCTCAACTGGCCGTTGACCGTGACGGTCACCGTGCCGTTGGCCTGGGTGACCGGGTTGTAACGCACCTCGCCCGAGCATTGCTTGGTGTTGACGGCCTTGACCTGGTTGTCGACGCGGATACTGGCAATTGGCGGTTCAACCGAAACCAGCACCTTGCCGCCATCGTTGCGGGCCACGAAGCGCAGGGCCTTGAGGTTGACCAACAGGGAGTCGGGTTTGACCAGGAACGGCTTGTTCTCGTCGTTGCCGTCATCGTTGAACTGCGGCAATTGCGGCGGCACGAAGAAATTGCGGTCCAGCACCAGGTCGCCGGTGACTTGCTGCACGCCATTGGCCCGCAGGTCGCGCATCAGCAGCCAGAGTTTTTCCATGTTCAGCTTGGGGTCGCCGCCGCCCTTGAGGTACAGGTTGCCGTGCAGGATGCCGCCGCTCAGGGTGCCGTCGGTGTAGAACTCGGTTTTCCACTGGTAGTTGGGCCCGAGCATTTCCAGGGCCGCGTAGGTGGTCACCAGTTTCATGGTGGAGGCTGGGTTGACCGAGACATCGGCGTTGTACACGGTCGGCGTGCCCGGGCCGTTGAGCGGGATCATTACCAGCGACAGGGCGTTGTCCTGCAGTTTGCTGGTTTTGAGGGCTTGTTGAACCTTGGGTGACAGGCTGGTGTTGACGGGGGCTGCATGGGCGAGCGCCAGGGGCAGGAGGAAACTGGCAAGCAACAATGGACGAAAAGACTTAATCATCGGAAATAAAACCCTACAGCCGAGGGGAAAAAATAACGAGGGCGTGTAGACAAAATCCCTCAGTGGTTACGAAAGTGCCGGCATTATGCCCCAAGGTATAGCGCGTTGTGCCCTACGCGGCAGGGTCGCGGCGCTCTTTTTTTACCGATGGTCGGGCGCGGTCCCGAGAGAGGCGGGCAATCGTGGCCTTAAGCTGCTAAAGTGCCGCCCGTTATTACTTATGAGGATTGTTCCAATGGCGACTAACCGTTCCCAGCGTCTGCGCAAAAAACTGTGCGTTGATGAATTTCAAGAGCTGGGTTTCGAGCTGAACCTGGATTTCAAGGAAGATTTGGCCGAAGAGGCTATTGACGCTTTCCTCGATGCATTCCTCAAAGAAGCCATGGAAGCCAACGGCCTGGGCTATGTAGGCGGCGACGACTACGGTCTGGTGTGCCTGCAGAAGCGTGGTTCGGTCAGCGAAGAGCAACGCGCTGCCGTCGAAGCCTGGCTCAAGGCGCGCACCGAGCTCAACAGCGCTGAAGTCAGCCCGCTGCTGGACGTCTGGTACCCGGAAAAGCCGATCAACCCGGTAGCCTGATGTTCAAGAAAAACGGCGACCCCAGGGTCGCCGTTTTTTTATGGGTTGCAGAAAGTGTTCAGGCCTTGCGCCCGTTGAGAATCACCAGCGTCAACACCCCCGCGACAATCCCCCAGAACGCCGAACCGACGGAAAACAGCGTCAACCCCGACGCGGTGACCATAAAGGTTATCAGCGCCGCTTCCCGCTCCTTGGTTTCGCTCATGGCGATGCTCAGGCCATTGATGATGGAGCCGAACAGCGCCAGCGCAGCAATCGACAGCACCAGCTCCTTGGGCAGCGCGGCGAAGAGCGCGGCCAGCGTTGCCCCGAACACCCCGGCAATGCCGTAGAACACACCGCACCAGACCGCCGCCGTGTAGCGCTTGTGGTGGTCTTCATGGGCGTGGGGCCCGGTGCAGATCGCTGCGCTGATGGCCGCCAGGTTGATCCCGTGGGAGCCGAAAGGTGCCAACAGCAAGGACGCGACGCCGGTGGCGGTAATCAGCGGCGAGGCCGGGACGTTGTAGCCGTCGGCCCGCAGCACCGCGACGCCGGGCATGTTCTGTGAGGTCATGGCCACCACGAACAGCGGAATGCCGATGCTGATGGTTGCGGCCAGGGAGAAGTGCGGCGTGGTCCACACCGGCGTCGCCACTTCCAGCTGAAAACCGCTGAAGTCCAGCAGCCCCATGAACCCCGACAGCGCGGTGCCGACCAGCAGCGCCGCCAGCACCGCGTACCGCGGCGACAAGCGCTTGACCACCAGGTAGGTGAAGAACATCCCCAGCACCAGGGCCGTGCGGTGTTGGGCGGCGACGAAAATCTCGCTGCCGATCTTGAACAGGATGCCCGCCAGCAAGGCCGCGGCCAGGGACGCGGGAATGCGCTTGACCAGGCGCTCGAAGCTGCCGGTCAGGCCGCAGATCGTTACCAGCACCGCACAGGTGATGTAGGCGCCGATGGCTTCGCCGTAACTCACCCCGCCCAGGCTGGTAATCAACAGCGCCGCGCCGGGGGTGGACCAGGCGATGGTGATGGGCGTGCGGTAACGCAGCGACAGGCCAATGGAGCACACGGCCATGCCGATGGAAATCGCCCAGATCCACGAGGAAATCTGCCCGCTGGTTAGGCCCGCCGCTTGGCCGGCCTGGAACATCAGCACCAGGGAACTGGTGTAGCCGGTCATCATCGCGATAAACCCGGCGACGATGGCGGAGGGGGAAGTGTCCGCTAGGGGGCGCAGCTTGGTGTGGGTGGCGTCAGTCATGGCGCGGTGTCCTTGTGCCGGGGAAAAAGTGCAGCGGGAAGGACGCAAGCCTAAACGTAAACGCCGATGGCTATTGCGATACAGCCGGGTTCGCAAACGACCGTACAGTCGTGTTGCCACTATCGGTTGTGTACAATGTGCGCTGTTTTTCAGCCGATACTTGCCAGCGACCCACCGTGGCGTATTACAGTCAACGTCCTTGCCCCCGCCGTTCTCCCGATCCGAGTGCCCATGAACGAACAGTTGCAGCCCCTCAAGAAACAACCGCGCGCAGGCAAAGCCGGGCGCAGCGGAACCCAGGACGACATCGTCTATGCGCATATCTTCGAGGCCATCCTCGAACAACGCCTGGCGCCCGGGACTAAGTTGAGCGAAGAGGCGCTGGGGGAGATTTTCGGGGTCAGCCGCACCATCATCCGTCGCGCCCTGTCGCGCCTGGCCCATGAAGGGGTGGTGCTGCTGCGGCCCAACCGTGGCGCGGTAGTGGCCAGCCCCAGTGTGGAAGAGGCGCGCCAGGTGTTCTTCGCCCGGCGCCTGGTGGAGCGGGCCATCACCGAGCTGGCGGTGCAGCACGCCACGGCCGAGGAACTGGCCGAGTTGCGCCAGATGGTCAACGACGAGCGTGACAGTTTCTCGCGGGGCGACCGGGGCGCGGGTATTCGCCTGTCGGGGGAGTTCCACCTGAAACTGGCCGAGGCGGCCAAGAACACGCCGCTTATCAGCTTCCAGCGCAGCCTGGTGTCGCAGACCTCGCTCATCATCGCTCAGTACGAAAGCGGCAACCGCTCGCACTGCTCCTATGACGAGCACACCCAATTGATTGACGCCATCGAGGCCCGGGACGAAACGCTGGCGGTGAGCCTGATGATGCATCACATGGATCACATCGACAGCAAGCTCAACCTCGACGAAGAAAGCGCCTCGGATGACCTGCATGCGGTGTTCTCGCACTTGCTGCAAACCAAGAAACCGGGGCGGCCGAGCGCCAAGCTGTAGATAGACCCAGGTGCGGCCATCGCGAGCAGGCTCGCTCCCACAGAGTTCGGTGAATTCCTTGTGGGGGTGATAGCGATCTCCCTGGCCACAAAAAATCCCCCGCAACTCAGCGTCGCGGGGGATTTTTTTGCCCGCAGAACCTAGCGCTGATGCACCAGTCTGCCCGCTGCATAGGTTTGCAGTACGGTGCGGTCATCTCCCAGGGTCATCAGCACGAACAGCGTTTCGGCGATGTTCTTCGACTGTTTGAGGCGGTAGCTGAGCAGCGGCGTGGCGTTGTAGTCGAGCACCAGGAAGTCGGCGTCGGTGCCCGGTTGCAGGGTGCCGATCTTGTCTTCCAGGCGCAGGGCCCGAGCGCCGCCCAGGGTGGCCAGGTACAGCGACTTGAATGGGCTCAGGCGCGCGCCCTGCAACTGCATGACCTTGTAAGCCTCGTTGAGGGTGTGCAGCAGGGAGAAACTGGTGCCGCCGCCCACGTCTGTGCCCAGGCCGACGTTGAGGTTGTGCTTCTCGGCCATGGGCAGGTTGAACAGGCCGCTGCCGAGGAAGAAGTTCGAGGTCGGGCAGAAGGCCACCGCCGAGCCGGTCTCGGCCAGGCGTGCGCATTCGTCGTCGCACAGGTGCACGCCGTGGGCGAACACCGAACGCTCGCCGAGTAACTGGTAATGGTCGTAGACGTCCAGGTAACCCTTGCGCTCGGGGAACAGTTCCTTGACCCACGCGATCTCTTGCAGGTTTTCGCTGATGTGGGTCTGCATGTAGAGGTCGGGGTACTCGCCCAGCAGTTTGCCGGCCAGGGTCAGTTGTTCCGGGGTGCTGGTGGGGGCGAAACGCGGGGTGACGGCGTAATGCAAGCGGCCCTTGCCGTGCCAGCGCTCGATCAGCGCCTTGCTGTCGGCGTAGCCCGACTCCGGGGTGTCGGTCAGGTAGTCCGGGGCGTTGCGGTCCATCATCACCTTGCCGGCGATCATGCGCAGGTCCAGTTGCTCGGCGGCTTCGAAGAACGAGTTCACCGATTGCGGGTGCACGCTGGCGAACACCAGGGCGGTGGTGGTGCCGTTGCGCAGCAGTTCCTTGATGAAAATATCCGCCACTTCATCGGCGTGGGCCTTGTCGGCGAACTGGCTCTCGCACGGGAAGGTGTAGGTGTTGAGCCAGTCCAGCAGTTGTTCGCCGTAGGCGCCGACCATGCCGGTTTGCGGCAGGTGGATGTGGGTGTCGATCAGGCCGGGGGTAATCAGCGCGTCGGGGTAGTGCTGGATCGGCACCTCGGCGCTCAGGCCCGGCAACAGGTCGCTGGCCGCGCCGATGGCGCTGATTTGGCCGTTTTCGATCACCAGTAAGCCGTCCTCGAAGTACTCGTAGGAGGCCTCGACCCCCACCTGGGCGGGGTCGGCGATGCTGTGCAGGAGGGCGGCGCGGTAGGCTTTGCGGGTCGAAGGCATGGTCGTCTCAATGGCTGGCTTGGCTGCGGCGCGAGGCCGGCAGCAGTTTGGCGATGGGTTCGGCGCGCTCGGTGTGCTGGCCGAAACTGGCGTTATAGGTGGCGATGATTTCGCCGGCGATGGAGATGGCGATTTCCACAGGCAATTTGCCTTTGACTTCGCCGATGCCCATCGGGCAGCGCATGCGCTGCAAGGTGCTGGTGTCGAAACCGCGCTCACGCAGGCGATGCTCGAACTTGACCCGTTTGGTCTTGGAGCCGATCAGGCCGAAGTAGGTGAAGTCGTTGCGCTTGAGCAGGGCGGCGGTGAGTTCCAGGTCCAACTGATGGTTGTGGGTCATGACGATGCAGTAGCTGCCGGCGGGCAGGTGGTCGATTTCGTCCAGCGGTTCTTCGGCGACGATTTTACGCACGCCGGCAGGGATCAGCGCGGGGAATTCCTGCTCGCGCGAATCGATCCAGCGTACCCGGCACGGCAGGCTCGCCAGCAGCGGCACCAGGGCGCGGCCGACATGGCCGGCGCCGAACACGGCGATTTGCGCTTGCACCTGGCCCATGGGCTCGAACAGCAGCACGGTGACGCCGCCGCAGCACTGGCCCAGGCTGGCGCCGAGGCTGAAGCGCTCCAGGTGGGTGCCCTGCTTGCCGCTGGCGAGCATGTCGCGGGCGATGTGCAGGGCCTTGAATTCCAGGTGCCCGCCACCGATGGTGTCGAAGCTCTGGGTGGCACTGACGACCATTTTCGAGCCGGCATTGCGCGGCGTGGAGCCTAGTTCTTCGATGATGGTCACCAACACGCAGGGCTCGCCCTGGTGTTGCAGGTCGGCGAGGGCGCTGATCCAGTTGTACATGTTCACCTCGGCATCGTTGTTGTCTGTTGTGGCCTCATCGCGAGCAGGCCCGTTCCCACAGGATTTGCGTGGGCACCACAAAACACTGTGGGAGCGGGCCCGCCCGCGATGGCAGCCCCCGGTGCTAAAGCGAAGCCCGCTCACCTTCAGCCGCCACCGCCACCGCTGGCGCTACCGGCAACCGGCGCATCTGCTCGCAGCCCCACAACACCCGCTCCGGGGTGGCCGGGGCGTCGATCTTCGGTTGCTGTTTGTAGTCGCCCAGGCTGGCCACGGCATCCTTGATGGCGCACCAGGCCGCGATGCCGAGCATGAACGGCGGCTCGCCCACGGCTTTGGAGTGGAACACGGTGTCTTCCGGGTTTTTGCGGTTTTCCACCAGGTGCACGCGTAAATCCAGAGGCATGTCGGCCACGGCCGGGATCTTGTAGCTGGCCGGGCCGCTGGTCATCAGCTTGCCCTTGGCGTTCCACACCAGCTCTTCCATGGTCAGCCAACCCATGCCCTGGATGAAGCCGCCCTCGACTTGGCCGATGTCGATAGCCGGGTTCAGCGAGGCGCCGACGTCGTGGAGGATGTCGGTGCGCAGCATTTTGTACTCGCCGGTCAGGGTGTCGACGATCACCTCGCAGCACGCCGCGCCGTAGGCGAAGTAGTAGAACGGCCGGCCGCGCGCCTGGCTGCGGTCGTAGTAGATCTTCGGGGTTTTGTAGAACCCGGTGCTCGACAACGACACCTGGGCGAAATACGCCTGCTGCACCAGGGCCTCGAAGCTCAGGATGTGGTCGCGCACCCGCACGTGGCCGTTGTGGAACTGCACGTCTTCTTCGCTGACCGCGTACTTGCGCGCGGCGAACTCCACCAGGCGTTGCTTGATGATTTGGGCGGCGTTCTGCGCGGCCTTGCCGTTGAGGTCGGCGCCGCTGGAGGCGGCGGTGGGCGAGGTGTTGGGCACCTTGTCGGTGTTGGTGGCGGTGATCTGCACCCGGTCGGTTTCCACCTGGAACACCTCGGCCACCACCTGCGCGACCTTGATGTTCAGGCCCTGGCCCATCTCGGTGCCGCCGTGGTTGAGGTGGATGCTGCCGTCGGTGTAGATGTGGATCAAGGCACCGGCCTGGTTGAGGAAACTGGCGGTGAAGGAAATGCCGAACTTCACCGGCGTCAGCGCCAGGCCTTTTTTCAGGATCGGACTGTGGGCGTTGTAGCGGCGGATGGTTTCGCGGCGCTCGGCGTACTGGCTGCTGTCTTCCAGTTGCGCGGTCATCTCCTCGAGCATGTTGTGCTCGACGGTTTGGTAGTAGTGGGTGACGTTGCGCTCGGTTTTGCCGTAGTAGTTGGCCTTGCGCACCGCCAATGGGTCGAGGCCCAGGTGCCGGGCGATGGCGTCCATCACTTCCTCGATGGCGACCATGCCCTGGGGGCCGCCGAAGCCGCGGTACGCGGTGTTGGAGGCGGTGTTGGTCTTGCAACGGTGGCCGTTGATGGTGGCGTCGCCCAGGTAGTAGGCGTTGTCGGCGTGGAACATGGCGCGGTCGACAATCGAGGCCGACAGGTCCGGCGAGCAACCGCAGTTGCCGGCCAGCTCCAGGGCTATACCGTGCAGGCGCCCGCGGCTGTCAAAGCCCACGTCGTACTCGATATAGAAGGGGTGGCGCTTGCCGGTCATGAGCATGTCTTCGACCCGTGGCAGGCGCATTTTTGTCGGTTGGCCGGTCAGGCGCGCGACCACCGCGCACAGGCACGCGGGGCTGGCGGCCTGGGTTTCCTTGCCGCCAAAGCCACCGCCCATGCGGCGCATATCGACGACGATGTGGTTCATCGGCACATCCAGCACCTCGGCCACCAGTTTCTGCACCTCGGTGGGGTTCTGGGTGGAGCAGTAGACGATCATGCCGCCGTCTTCGGTGGGCATCACCGAGGAAATCTGCGTCTCCAGGTAGAAGTGTTCCTGCCCGCCGATGTGCAGGTTGCCCTGGATGCGGTGCTCGGCGCCGGCCAGGGCTGTGGCCGAGTCGCCGCGTTGGTGGGTGTGGCTGTCGAGGACGAAATGGCGCTTGCGCAGGGCCTCGACTACGTCCAGCACTGGCTCCAGGTCTTCGTATTCGATGATCGCCGCCATGGCGGCGCGGCGTGCGGTGTCGAGGTTGTGGGCAGCCACCGCGAGTACCGGTTGGCCGACGAACTGCACGTCATCGATGGCCAGCAACGGATCGCCCGGCAACAGCGGGCCGATGTCCTTGAGGCCGGGAATGTCCTGGTGGGTGATGACGATGCGCACGCCCTCAATGGCGTAGCACGGCGCCGTGTCGATGCGCAGGATGCGCGCATGGGCGCGGTCCGACAGCCGTGCATAGAGGTGCAACTGGTTGGGGAATTCCAGGCGATCGTCGATGTACTGCGCTTCGCCGCTGACGTGCTTGGCCGCGCTGTCGTGCTTGACGCTGCGGCCTACGCCTGTGGTCAGGTCCTGGGCGAACAGCTCGGCCAGTTCGGCCTGGGTTTTTTCCACTGCGTGATGGTTAGACATAAGCGGTCACCCGGGTTTCGATGTGCGGTGTTTGCAGTTCGACGAAGTACTTGCGCAGTAGGTTTTGCGCGCTGAGCAGGCGGTACTCCTTGCTGGCGCGAAAATCCGAGAGCGGGGTGAAATCCTCGCCCAGGGCCGCACAGGCCTTCTCCACGGTAGCGGCATTCCAGGTCGCGCCCCGCAGCGCCGCCTCGCAGGCCGTGGCCCGTTTCGGGGTGGCCGCCATGCCGCCGAAGGCGACGCGGGCATCGGCCACCACACCCTGTTCGATGCGCAGGTTGAACGCGGCGCACACCGCCGAGATGTCGTCGTCCAGGCGCTTGGACACCTTGTAGGCGCGGAACGCCTGGGCGGCATTGGCCTTGGGCACGATGATCTTCTCGATGAACTCGCTGTCCTGGCGGGCGGTGACGCGGTAGTCGATGAAGTAATCCTCCAGCGCCAGGGTGCGCCGGGTGTTGCCCTTGCACAGAACGATCTGCGCGCCGAGGGCGATCAGCAGGGGCGGCGAGTCGCCGATGGGCGAGGCGTTGCCGATGTTGCCGCCCAGGGTGCCCTGGTTGCGGATTTGCAGCGAGGCAAAGCGTTGCAGCAGTTCGCCGAAGTCCGGGTACTGGGCCTTGAGAGCCGCGTAGCAGTCGGAGAGGGCGGTGGCGGCGCCGATTTCCAGGCGATCATCGAAGTCTTCGATGCGCTTGAGCTCGGCGATGTTGCCGACGTAGATCATTACCGCCAGGGTGCGGTGCAACTGCGTCACTTCCAGGGCCAGGTCGGTGCCGCCGGCCAGCAGGCGCGCTTGCGGGTAGGCGTCGTAGAGGTCGGCCAGGTCGGCAACGGTCAGGGGCACCAGGCAACGTTTGTCGCCGCAGTTGAGCTCGCCGGTTTCGGTGGGCGCGATGGCCTTGAGGCGGGCGATGGTCTGGGCTTCTTGCGCGTCGAACTGATCGGGCTGCCGGGCGCAACAGGCCTGCTCGGCGGCCGCGAGGATCGGCCGATACCCGGTGCAGCGGCACAGGTTGCCGGCCAGGGCTTCGTGGGCCTGGTGGCGGTCGGGCGCGCAGCTGTTTTTTTGCAGGGCGAACAGCGACATCACAAAGCCCGGCGTGCAGAAGCCGCACTGCGAGCCGTGGCAATCGACCATGGCTTGCTGGACGCTGTGCAACTGGCCCTGGTGCTTGAGGTCTTCGACGCTGATGAGCTGTTTGCCGTGCAGGGACGAAACGAACGTCAGGCACGAGTTGAGGCTGCGATAGCGGATCCGCTCGCGGCCATCGGCCTGGGTGTGCAGCTCGCCCACCACCACTGTGCACGCGCCGCAATCGCCGCTGGCGCAGCCTTCTTTGGTACCGGATTTGCCCAAGTGTTCGCGCAGGTAATCGAGCACGGTCAGGTTGGGGTCCAGGGCGTGCTCACGGCGGAGTTCCTGGTTGAGTAAAAACTGGATCACGGAAGGCCTCGCAGACTCGTTTTATTGTTGTTAACCGCTGGTTGGGCCGAATCTAGTCATGTCTGACTTTTCGGTCAATTCTTTTCTGACCTAAGGGTCAGGAAATGCGGTTGCGCAACCTTGAAAGTATGGTCCAGATCCCCGTGGTTGCTGGCGCGCAACGGTTTTTCGCGGCTTCTGGGTATCGCCCAGGAGGTTGATGGCGGCCACGGTAGGTTTTCAGGTATTACGCTGCGTATTTCATGCCAATTGCGCCGTGCGGGCCCTGCGCCATCAACGGCAATTGCGCTACACTGCGCCGCTTGTACTGATCGAAGATTTCGAAGGAAAACCATGACGTTCAAGGCGCCGGACAGCCTCGCCGAGCAAATTGCTCACCACCTCGCCGAACGCATCATTCGCGGGGACCTCAAGCCGGGGGAGCGGATCCAGGAACAGAAGGTCACGCTGGCGCTTAATGTCAGCCGCGGTTCGGTCCGCGAAGCCCTGCTGATCCTGGAGCGCCGCCACCTGATCGCCATCCTGCCGCGACGCGGCGCCCACGTGACCGAACTCACCGCCCACAAGCTGCAAAGCCTGTGTACGTTGATGAGCGAGCTGTACATCCTGTTGGGCAACGCCGTGGCCAGCGGTTGGCTGGTGCAGGCGGACCTGGCGCCGTTTTTGCAAATCCAGCAGCGCCTGACCGCCAGCTATGAGCGCCAGGACATCCGCACCTTTGTCGACGACAGTTTCAGCGTGATGCGCGCCGCCTATCCGTTCGCCAACAACCCGTACCTGCAAGAGACCGTGGAAAACCTGCAACCGGCCATGAGCCGCGCGTATTTCCTGGCCCTGGAGCAGCGCAAGTCGGAGATGAGCGAGTATCTGGAACTGTTCGAGCAACTGCTGGGCGCCGTCATGGCCCGTGACCTGCCGCACATCCGTATCGTGCTCTCGGCCTACGCCCAGCGCAGTTGCAACCTGATGCTCTCTGCGTTGGCGGATGCCTAAGCGTGCGGCTCAAGTGCATCAAGTTGGCGGGGTTCAAGTCGTTCGTCGACCCGACGACGGTGAACTTCCCCAGTAACATGGCCGCGGTCGTCGGGCCTAATGGCTGCGGCAAGTCGAACATCATCGATGCCGTGCGCTGGGTGATGGGCGAGAGTTCGGCGAAGAACCTGCGCGGCGAGTCGATGACCGACGTCATCTTCAACGGCTCCACCAGCCGCAAACCTGTGAGCCAGGCCAGCATCGAGCTGGTGTTCGACAACTCCGACGCCACCCTGGTGGGCGAGTACGCGGCCTACGCGGAAATCTCCATCCGCCGCAAAGTGACCCGCGACAGCCAGAACAGCTACTTCCTCAACGGCACCAAGTGCCGACGCCGCGACATCACCGATATCTTCCTCGGCACTGGCCTGGGGCCGCGCAGCTACTCGATCATCGAGCAGGGCATGATCTCCAAGCTGATCGAAGCCAAACCCGAGGATTTGCGCAATTTCATCGAAGAAGCGGCGGGCATCTCCAAATACAAGGAGCGGCGCCGCGAAACCGAAAACCGTATCCGCCGTACCCACGAAAACCTGGCGCGCCTGACCGACCTGCGCGAAGAACTGGAACGCCAGCTCGAACGCCTGCACCGCCAGGCCCAGGCTGCCGAGAAGTACCAGGAATACAAGGGCGAGGAGCGCCAACTCAAGGCGCAACTCTCGGCCCTGCGCTGGCAGGCGCTGAACGAGCAAGTGGGGCAGCGCGAGGCGATCATCGGTAACCAGGAAGTCAGCTTCGAGGCCCTGGTGGCCGAGCAGCGCAACGCGGACGCGAGCATCGAGCGCCTGCGCGACGGGCACCATGAACTGTCCGAGCGCTTCAACTTGGTGCAGGGCCGCTTCTATTCCGTAGGCGGCGACATTGCCCGCGTCGAGCAGAGCATCCAGCACGGCCAGCAACGCTTGCGCCAATTGCAGGACGACCTCAAGGAAGCCGAGCGCGCACGCCTGGAAACCGAGTCGCACCTGGGCCACGACCGCACCTTGCTGCTGACCCTGGGCGAAGAGCTGGGTTTGCTCACCCCGGAGCAGGAAGTCACCAGCGCCGCCGCCGAGGAGGCTGCCGCGGCCCTGGAAGAATCCGAAGCCACCATGCATGGCTGGCAAGAGCAATGGGACAGCTTCAACCTGCGCAGCGCCGAGCCGCAGCGCCAGGCCCAGGTTCAGCAATCGCGCATCCAGCAGTTGGAAACCAGCATGGAGCGCCTGGCCGACCGGCAGCGCCGCTTGAGCGAAGAACGCGCCTTGCTGGCGGCCGACCCGGAAGATGCAACGATCCTCGAACTCAACGAACAACTGGCCGCCAGCGAAGCCACCCTCGAAGATTTGCAGGCCAGCGAAGAAGCCCAGGTCGAACGCCTGGAACAACTGCGCCAGGACTTGCAGCGCGCCAGCCAGAGCCAGCAGCAGGCCCAGGGCGAGTTGCAGCGCCTCAACGGCCGCTTGGCTTCCCTGGAAGCCTTGCAGCAAGCGGCGCTTGACCCAGGCACCGGCACCGCGCAGTGGTTGCGTGAGCAAGGGCTGGCCGAGCGCCCGCGCCTGGCCGAAGGCCTGAGCGTGGAAGCAGGCTGGGAGCTGGCGGTGGAAACCGTGCTCGGCGCCGACCTGCAAGCGGTGTTGGTGGACGATTTTGCCGGGGTCGACCTGGCGGGGTTCCAGCAGGGCGATTTGCGCCTGCTCAGCCCCGCCCGCGACGGCGTGCGGGTGCCGGGCAGCCTGCTGGACAAAGTCGAGGCACGGGCCGATCTGTCGCCGTGGCTGGGCCAGGTGCGGCCGGTGGAAAACCTGGACCAGGCCCTGGCGCTGCGCGGCCAACTGGCGGCGGGTGAAAGCCTCATCAGCCGCGACGGTTATTGGGTCGGCCGGCACTTTTTGCGGGTGCGCCGCGCCAGCGAAGCCGAAAGCGGGGTGCTGGCCCGGGGCCAGGAAATCCAGCGTCTGGGGGCGGAACGCGAAGAACGCGAAGCCCTGGTCGAAAGCCTCGAGACCCAGTTGCAAACCCTGCGCGCCCAACAGCGCCAACAGGAAAACGGCCGCGAACACCTGCGCCGCTTGTTGCAGGACGAAGCACGCCAGCAAGGCGAATTGAAGGCCCAGCTCTCCGCCGGCAAGGCCAAAGCTGAGCAGTTGACCCTGCGCCGCAGCCGCCTCGACGAGGAACTGACGGAGTTGGGCGAACAGCGCGCCTTGGAGCACGAGCAGGTCGGCGAAGCGCGCTTGCAGTTGCAAGAGGCCCTCGACAGCATGGCCCTGGACACCGAGCAGCGCGAACTGCTGCTGGCCCAGCGCGACAGCCTGCGCGAGCGCCTTGACCGTGTGCGCCAGGAGTCCCGCAGCCATAAGGATCACGCCCATCAATTGGCGGTACGCCTGGGTTCGCTCAAGGCGCAGCACGACTCCACGCGCCAGGCCCTGGAACGCCTGGAGCTGCAATCAGAACGCCTGAGCGAGAAGCGCGAACAGCTGAGCCTCAACCTGGAAGAGGGCGAGGCGCCGCTGGAAGAATTGCGCCTCAAACTCGAAGAGTTGCTCGACAAACGCATGACCGTGGACGTCGAACTCAAGACCGCGCAAATTGCCCTGGAAGATGCCGACCGCGAGTTGCGTGACGCCGAGAAACGCCGCAGCCAGGCCGAGCAGCAGTCACAGTTGATCCGCAGCCAACTGGAACAGCAACGCATGGAGTGGCAGGCCTTGACCGTGCGGCGCGCGGCCCTGCAAGACCAGTTATTGGAAGATGGCTACGACCTCCATGGCGTATTGGCCACATTGGCCGCTCAAGCAAACGAGAAAGAGGCCGAAGAAGAGTTGGAACGCATCGCGGCGCGTATCCAGCGGCTGGGGGCGATCAACCTCGCGGCCATCGACGAATACCAGCAGCAATCGGAGCGCAAGCGTTATCTGGATGCCCAGAATGCCGACTTGGTGGAAGCCCTCGACACTTTGGAAAACGTGATCCGCAAGATCGACAAGGAAACCCGCAACCGCTTCAAGGACACGTTCGACCAGATCAATGGTGGGCTACAGGCACTCTTTCCAAAAGTTTTCGGTGGCGGCAGCGCTTATTTGGAACTGACGGGCGAAGATCTACTCGATACAGGGGTAACGATCATGGCGCGCCCACCGGGCAAGAAGAACAGCACCATTCATTTGCTCTCCGGCGGAGAGAAAGCCCTGACGGCCCTGGCGCTGGTATTTGCCATCTTCAAGTTGAACCCGGCGCCGTTCTGCATGCTCGACGAAGTTGACGCACCGCTGGATGACGCTAACGTTGGACGCTACGCCCGGTTGGTCAAAGAGATGTCGCAGACCGTGCAGTTCATCTACATCACCCACAACAAGATCGCCATGGAAATGGCCGATCAGTTGATGGGGGTGACCATGCATGAGCCAGGCTGTTCAAGGCTTGTGGCGGTGGACGTCGAAGAAGCGATGGCTATGGTGGAAAGTTAGGCGGCAAGTTGTAAGTGACATGCTGCAAGCGGGTAGGTAGTTGGCTTGTGGTTTGTAGGGTTTAATCTACTGCTGCTGTAAGGGCTTTTACCGTCCAGCACGAAGATGGCTAAATGACACAATTTGCGTGTCAACATTGACAGACGGTGTAAAGTTCTCTTTGGTCGTGCTAGTTTAATGTCAATTTTTCGTATGCGTGGGCAAAACGCCTGTCAGAACATAGAGTTGGCGCCACGTTTTAAAGGGGTTTGCAGCTTGCTAAACCCTTTATTCATCAGCATTTTTCATAGAGGCACGGGATTACATGGAAATCGGTCTGCGCGAGTGGCTGATCGTCATCGGCATTGTTGTCATTGCCGGTATTCTTTTCGATGGCTGGCGCCGCATGCGCGGCGGCAAGGGCAAACTCAAGTTTCGCCTGGACCGCAACCTGTCCAATTTGCCCGATGACGACAGCGGCGGCGCTGAGCTGCTGGGGCCGCCCCGTGTGCTGGACAACCATAAAGAACCGCAACTGGATGAGCATGACTTGCCATCCGTCAGCATGCCGGCCCGCGAGCCCCGTGAAGCGGGCAGTAAACGTGGCAAGCGTGGCGGCGAGCCACAGCAGGGCGACTTGAACCTCAACCTGGACTTGGAAGAAGGCCCAGGTTTCAGTGCCCGCGACACCGATTTCTCCGAAGAACCGCGGGTGGCCAAGGCTGCCGCGGAAAAAGATCAGCCCCAGGCCGAAGAAGTCCTGGTCATCAGCGTGATCTGCCGCGACAGCGGCGGTTTCAAGGGCCCGGCCCTGTTGCAGAACATCCTGGAAAGCGGCCTGCGCTTTGGCGAGATGGACATTTTCCACCGCCACGAAAGCATGGCGGGCAACGGCGAAGTGCTGTTCTCCATGGCCAACGCGGTCAAGCCAGGGGTGTTTGACCTGGACGATATCGACCACTTCAGCACCCCGGCGGTGAGTTTCTTCCTTGGCCTGCCGGGCCCGCGTCACCCCAAACAGGCGTTCGACGTGATGGTCGCCGCCGCCCGCAAGCTGTCCCAGGAACTCAATGGTGAGCTCAAGGACGACCAGCGCAGCGTGTTGACCGCCCAGACCATCGAGCACTATCGCCAGCGCATCGTCGAGTTCGAGCGCCGCGCCCTGACCCAGAAGCGTTGAGTCGCCGGCGCCGGGTTGGCTGGCGCCGCATTGAATAAACACAGAGCAGCCTCGGCTGCTCTTTTGCATTTTGAGAAAACCCCCATGACCGCCGCTCAAACCCGCATCTTGGAACTCCGTGCCGAACTGGACGAGCACAACTACCGCTACCACGTCCTCGACGAACCGAGCATCCCGGACGCCGAATACGATCGCCTGTTCCACGAACTCAAGGCCCTGGAAGCCGCCCACCCGGACTTGGTCACCAGCGACTCGCCTACTCAACGTGTGGGCAGCACAGCGCTGTCGGCGTTCACCCAGGTGCGCCATGAAATGCCGATGCTCAGCCTGGGCAATGCCTTTGAAGAAGCCGACATGCGCGAGTTCGATCGGCGGGTGGTCGAGGGCCTCGACTTGCCGGCCGGCGACCTGTTTGGCGCGGGCGCCGAGGTGCAGTACAGCTGCGAACCCAAGCTCGATGGCCTGGCGGTCAGCCTGCTGTACCAGGACGGCGTGCTGGTGCGCGGCGCCACCCGCGGCGACGGCACCACGGGTGAGGACATCAGCGTCAACGTGCGCACCGTGCGCAATATTCCGCTCAAGCTCAAGGGTTCTGGCTGGCCGGCCACGCTGGAAGTGCGCGGCGAAGTCTATATGTCCAAGGCCGGTTTCGAACGCCTCAACGCCACGCAGCTTGAGGCCGGCGGCAAAACCTTCGCCAACCCGCGCAACGCCGCGGCGGGCAGCCTGCGCCAATTGGACTCGAAGATCACTGCCAGCCGCCCGCTGGAGTTCTGCTGCTATGGCTTGGGCCAGGTCTCGGCAGAGTTCGCCGACACCCACATCGGCAACCTGCAACAGCTCAAGGCCTGGGGCTTGCCCATCAGCCACGAGTTGAAACTGGCCAACGGCATCGCACAGTGCCTGGATTACTACCGCGACATCGGCGCGCGCCGCGATGCGCTGCCCTACGAAATCGATGGTGTGGTGTTCAAGGTCAACAGCCTGGCGGCGCAGCGTGAGCTGGGCTTTCGCGCGCGCGAGCCGCGTTGGGCGATTGCCCATAAATTCCCGGCGCTGGAAGAGCTCACCGAGCTGCTGGACGTGGAGTTCCAGGTCGGCCGCACCGGCGCCGTCACGCCGGTGGCGCGCTTGAAACCGGTGAAGGTGGCCGGGGTCACGGTGGCCAATGCGACATTGCACAACATGGACGAAGTGGCACGCTTGGGCCTGATGATCGGTGACACGGTGATTATCCGCCGCGCCGGCGATGTGATCCCGCAAGTGGTGCAAGTGGTCACCGAGCGCCGCCCGGCCGATGCCCGGCCGGTGCAGATCCCCGAGTGCTGCCCGGTGTGCGGCTCTCATGTTGAACGCACACAACTGGTTAAGCGCAGCAAGGGCCGTGAAACGTTCAGCGAGGGCGCGGTGTATCGCTGCGTCGGGCGGCTGGCCTGCGGTGCGCAGCTCAAGCAGGCGATTATCCATTTCGTCTCGCGCCGGGCCATGGACATCGAAGGCCTGGGGGAGAAAAGCGTCGAGCAGTTGGTGGACGAAGGCTTGGTCCGTTCGCCTGCGGACCTGTACATCCTACGTTTCGAGCAGATCGTGGGCCTGGAAGGCTTTGCCGAGCTGTCCAGCAACAACCTGCTGGCGGCGATCGCCGACAGCAAGCGCCCGGGCCTCGCGCGCTTCATCTATGCCCTGGGCATCCCCGATGTGGGCGAGGAGACCGCCAAGGTGCTGGCGCGCTCCCTGGCCTCCCTTGAGCGCGTTCAACAGGCCTTGCCGCAGGTGTTGACCTACTTGCCGGATGTTGGCCTGGAAGTGGCCCACGAAATCCACAGCTTTTTTGAGGATGCCCACAACCGCGCGGTGATCGAGCAACTGTTGGAGCGCGGCTTGCAGATCCAGGAGCAGGGTGAGTTGGCGGCCGAGTTCGCGGCCAGCGCCACCCTCGACGGCGTGATCGACAAGCTCAACATTCCTTCGGTGGGGCCGGGTGGGGCGAAGAAGCTCGCCGACAAGTTCGGCACCTTGCAAGGGGTGATCGACGCCGATTGGCTGGACATGCGCCAGGCCCTGCCCGAGAAGCAGGCCAAGGCTGTGCGTGCGTTTTTCGATGAGCCACACCACGTCGCCCTGGCCCTGAGCATCGAGGCTCAGCTCAAGGCGTTCGGCATGCACTGGGAGAGCGAGAAAAAACAGGTCGAAGGCTTGCCGCTGGCGGGGCAGACCTGGGTGCTGACCGGTTCGCTGGAGCTGATGAGCCGCGACGTGGCCAAGGTCAAACTGGAAAGCCTGGGGGCCAAGGTCGCCGGCTCGGTGTCGGCCAAGACCCATTGCGTGGTGGCCGGGCCGGGCGCGGGCTCGAAGTTGGCCAAGGCCAATGAGCTGGGGCTCAAGGTGTTGGATGAAGCGGCGTTCGTTGCCTTCTTGGGGCAGCACAACATCGCGGTGTAAGCGGCCCGTGGGAACGATCCATGCGGGGCGTTGATCTAGTGCAGACCACTGGAGGAAATCGCCATGTACCGCTTCTTCGAGCAGCTCGGCTCGCGCATCGCCGCCCCCTTTGCGAGCGGGCCATCGCGCAACAGTAAGGTTTGGGCGTGCCGCTGCGGCCAGGCGCTGTTTTTCCGCAACAGCCAGTGCCTGGCCTGTTCCGCGGCCCTAGGCTATCAACCCGTGCCGGGGCGGCTGACGTCGCTGCAACCGGCCGATTCGCCCGAAACCTGGTGGCTGGACGCCGACCCCCAGGCCGGCGCCTTTGTGCGCTGCGCCAATCTCGACACGCCGGCGGCCTGCAATTGGCTGGTGCCGGCCGGGGAGGGCCAGGGCTTGTGCGTGGCTTGCCGATTGAATCGCACCATCCCCGATCTTTCCTTGGTAGAAAACCACGAGCACTGGCGCAAGGTAGAAATCGCCAAGCGCCGCCTCGTCGCGCAGTTGCTCGACCTGGGCTTGCCGGTCATCGCCAAGCGCGAGGACGAGGCGACGGGCCTGGCCTTCGATTTCGTCGGCACCGACCTGCAAGGGCGCAACCCCACCACCGGCCATGCCGACGGCCTGATTACCCTGGACATCAAGGAAGCCGACGACGCTCACCGCGAACGGGTGCGGGTGCAGATGGGCGAGCCCTACCGCACCTTGCTCGGGCATTTTCGCCATGAGGTGGGCCATTACTATTGGGATCGGTTAATCGCGGGCAGCCAGTGGCTGGGGCCGTTCCGCCGCGTATTCGGCGATGAGCGCGACAGCTATGCCCAAGCCCTGGAGCGGCATTACCAGGAAGGTGCACCGACGCACTGGCAGCAGGGGTTCGTCAGCGCCTACGCAACCATGCACCCGTGGGAGGACTGGGCGGAAACCTGGGCCCACTACCTGCACATGATGGATGCGGTCGATACGGCTCTGGGCTTTGGCATGAGCGCCCGGGAAATGGAGTTGGACTACCAACCGTTTCCCCTCGAAACCCTCTACGACCCGACGCATCCCGGCGGGCCGATGTTTTTGGCGTTCGTCAACGCCTGGATCGAATTGGCGGGCATGCTCAACGAGTTGTCGCGCAGCATGGGGCAGCCGGATTTCTACCCTTTTGTGCTGCCGGCGGCGGTGATTGCCAAACTGCATTTCGTGCACTTGGTGATTGCGCAGGCGGGCGGGCGGGCCGAGGCCGTGGTGCAAAGCCAGTAGGGCCGGGCGTATCGCACAAGTGCTTGAGTGCCCTGGTTTTTTTATCTGAAGGCGGTGGTTGTAACTTCTCGTCAGATCGGTACAATGGCGCGGCTCGCCTGCTGGCGAGCGTCGTTATGGTGACCCCATCGGTCCCCCCGCAACGATTACCCGTGAACCTGGTCAGAGCCGGAAGGCAGCAGCCACAGCGGGAACATTGTGTGCCGGGGTGTGGCTGGTGGGGTCGCCACCTTAACGCCAAGCCTTTTGCTTATCGGCCTTGAGCGTCTGCTGCTGGTAGTCCTGATTCCCCTCTCTGTCTTCTTTTGAATTTCGCTCACTGCGAGTGAGGTTTGTCTGTGTCCGCAATGTGCGCCTGCGCGCCCGACAAGTGGCGCGCAAATATTCAAGGCACAGTTACCGGGGGCGATAACCGCGCCTTGTTTTTTTCTACTGGGCACTAAGGCTTGGACAAGGCCTGGTCTACCGCTGCGATCAGCTTTCCCAGATCCTTCGGGGTGGCTTTGTGTATGACACCGAACAAGTAGGCTCGCTGTTCGTCTTCATCGCCCAGATCCGCGAAAAAGGCTTTCAGTTTTACCCCCAGCACATCGGCAAGCAAGAACAGGGCTTCAACGCTGGGTGTGTAGGTGCCGGTTTCGAAGCGGCTGATGGTTTTAGGATCAAAACCGGTTTTTTCACCTAGTTCAGCCTGAGTAAGCCCCGCTACCTTGCGGTAACGCCTGATGGCTGGACCCAAACTTGAAATTTGCATCGCTTAATTCCCATTTAGAATCAAGAACTTAACGATAAATCTTCGCATTAGACAACGCCATGATTCATCACCTTGCTTTGCAAAATGTGATGTATTTCGTAGAATCGGCACTCCGGGCTGACAATCGGTGAACTGCGTTGAGAGAACAGGTTTGACGAATAGGAATCATTACTGCCGTGTTATTCATTTAAAACAGGCACTTGGCAGTGAGTGAAGGTATTGGCCAATTGTCATCGACCTGTTTTGCTCCAGATTTGCCTGATTGCGTCATTAACCCTAGTTGAACTTCATTCCTGTGCGGGAAATGCCCGCTAAAACATTAGGCGCCTGGACCCTGGGGTGAACAACCGCTTTATCTTGCGTGTAACAGGCCCATCAACCCGCCCCGTGTCGATTCCGGGGTGGGTGTATTGAATGCTGTTTATGGAGCTTTAATGTGCGTTTAAGTTTGTCGGTCATTCTTGTTGAACAAACTTTCGCGGGCGTGCAGTGGCGTGTCGCCATGCCGGGCGCACCGGGTATGAACACGGCGTTACCCAGCACTCCTTATCATCTCTTCCGGGCGCCAGCTCTGGTCGAGCGGTCAAACCGCTAGCGACAACAGGCCTGACTCATGGATGAGCGATACCGTAGGGCTGTGGATGCAGCCGCCATCTTCTCCGAAACCGACCTTGCCGGGCGCATCACGCACGTCAACGATCAGTTCTGCCTGATTTCCGGCTATAGCCGCCAGGAACTGCTAGGGCAGGACCACCGCATGCTCAGCTCCGGCCTTCATCCGGCGGAGTTCTTCTGCACCATGTGGCGCACCATCGCCTTGGGCCATATCTGGAAAGGCGAAATCTGCAACCGCGCCAAGGACGGCAGCCTGTATTGGGTCGATAGCACCGTAGTGCCCTTGCTCGATGAGGTGACCGGGCGGGTGCAGCGTTATGTTTCGATCCGCTTCGATGTCAGCGAAAAACGCCAGCTCTTGCATTCCCTGCAGTGGCGCGTCGGCCATGACGTGCTGACCGGGTTGCCCAACCGCGCCTTTCTCTCGGACCTGCTCGACCAGGCCCTGGATTTCTCCCGGGTCGAGAATATTCCGCTGGCGGTGTGCATGCTCGACCTGGACGGCTTCAAGGCCGTCAACGATGGCTACGGCCACGCCAGTGGCGATTTGCTGCTGGTGGAAGTGGCCAAGCGCCTGCGCGGCATCATCCGCGGCGAAGATGTGGTGGCGCGGTTGGCAGGGGATGAGTTCGTCCTGATCCTGCGTTACGTGCGTGACCTGGTGGAGCTGCGCGCCGCCCTGCAACGCGTATTGGGGGCGCTGTCGGCGCCGTATTCGATACAGGGCAAGGACATCAACGTGTTCGCCAGTATTGGCGTGACCCTGTTCCCGGGCGACAACGAAGACGCCGAAACCCTGCTGCGCCATGCGGACCAGGCGATGTACGTGGCCAAGCAGAGTGGGCGCAACCGTTTTCATCTGTTCGATGTGTCCCGCGATCGCGAGGTCAAGGTCACCCACCAGACCGTCGAGCGCGTGCGCCAGGCTTTGGCGGCTGATGAGCTGTTTTTGCATTTCCAGCCGCGGGTCAACATGCGTGCGGGCGAGGTGGTGGGCTTCGAGGCGCTGCTGCGCTGGCGGCACCCGCAAAACGGCATGGTGCCCTCCCGGGATTTCCTGCCGCTGGTGCGCGAAACCGACCTGATCGTCGACATCGGCGAATGGGTGATGGAGCAGGTTTTGCAGCAGCTGCTGCAATGGCAAAGCGTGGGGCAGCGCTGGCCGGTCACCATCAATATCGCGGCGCGGCACTTCCAGCGCACGGATTTCGTTGAGCGCCTCAAGATCATCCTGGGGCGTCACCCGGGTGTGTCGCCGCAATTGCTGGACCTGGAAATCGTCGAATCCGTAGCCATCGAGAACATCCAACACGTCAGCACTTGCCTGGAAGAGTGCCAGGCCCTGGGTGTGCGCTTCTCCCTGGGGGATTTCGGCACCGGCCACTCGTCCCTGAGCTACCTCAAGCGGCTGAGCACTCACACCATCAAGATCGACAAATCCTTTGTGCGCGACATCCTCAATGACAAGGACGACCTGGCCCTGGCCACAGCGGTGATCGGCCTGGCGCGGGCGTTTGGCCGCGAGGTGGTTGCCGAAGGCCTGGAAACTCTGGAACACGGCCAATTGTTACTGGGGTTGGGCTGTGAAGTGGCCCAGGGCTATTTCATTTCAAGGCCGATGCCGGCGGCAGAAGTGTCGAGCTGGGTGGCGGGGTTCCGGGCCCCGGCGCAGTGGCAGGCGCTGGCGCAAGAGGCCTAGGGCTGGGCGAAGGCGTCCGGGTCCTGCTCCACGGAGCCGGTATAGAGCTGGATGATGGCGTCGATTTCCCCCGACATCTTCATCTTCAGCAAAGTGCGCAGGATGCGTTGTACCGGCAGTTTCGGATCGTTGCGCACGTAGCAACCCACGCTTTGTTCCTGGAGGATGGCCACACCTTGCAGGCGCTGCTCGGCGCTGAGCTTTTGGTTGAACCAATCCAGGCTCCACTGGTTACTTACCGCGTAGCGGTAGCGCCCGGCCAGCAGTTTTTCCAGGACCTGCTCTTGGCTGCGGGCGTCGTCGCGGTACAGGTGGCCGCTGTCGAACAGCGGCTGCAAACTGGGGTAGGTGTAATTGAGCACGGCCCCGATGTTTTGCGGCGCCAGGCTTTCGAGGGTCACCGGTGTGGCGTGGGCGTTGGCACTGACCAGCCAGTCACGCTGGAAGAGTAGCGGGATACTCCAGATGTAATCCCCCGACTGGTTCGGTAGCCACGACTGCGCGGCATAACAGCGCACATCGATATCGCCGTGCTCCATGGCGGTTTGTACCCGGGCGCGGGCCATGACGTGGAACTCGACGGGGTGCCCGACCTGGGTGGCCAGGCTCACCATCATGTCGTGGAGGATGCCCTGGGTCGGCTTGCCCTGGTCGATCTGCACCATCGGCATGGCCCAACTGTCGCTGATGGCGAACCGCAGGGGCGTTTGCGCGGCGATGCTGTCGCTACTTAGCAGCATCAGGGCGGCCCATATCCAATACATAAACACTCCGTGTTGAGCACGCTAAGGGCCGATTAAACCCCGCCCCGAAAGCAGCTTAGCCAGATTAGGCGAGCACGCCGGATGCAATTTCGCCCTTGCTCCGCTAGCATTGGCGGCTTCCGCTTCCCAGTTGCGACGGTTTTCGATGAGTTATCAGGTTCTTGCACGTAAATGGCGCCCGCGCTCGTTCCGCGAAATGGTCGGCCAGACCCATGTGCTCAAGGCTCTGATTAATGCCTTGGACAGCCAGCGGCTGCACCACGCCTACCTGTTCACTGGCACGCGCGGGGTGGGCAAGACTACCATTGCGCGGATAATTGCCAAGTGCTTGAACTGTGAAACCGGCATCACCTCCACCCCCTGTGGCACCTGCTCGGTGTGCCGGGAGATCGACGAGGGCCGGTTCGTTGACCTGATCGAGATCGACGCCGCCAGCCGCACCAAGGTCGAGGACACCCGCGAGTTGCTGGACAACGTGCAGTACGCCCCTAGCCGCGGGCGCTTCAAGGTCTACCTGATCGACGAAGTGCACATGCTCTCCAGCCACTCGTTCAACGCGCTGCTCAAAACCCTTGAAGAGCCGCCGCCCTACGTCAAGTTCATCCTTGCGACCACGGACCCTCAGAAACTTCCTGCAACAATTTTGTCCCGTTGCCTACAGTTCTCGCTGAAAAATATGACCCCCGAGCGCGTGGTCGAGCACTTGACCCATGTGCTCGGGGTGGAAAACGTGCCGTTCGAGGACGACGCCCTATGGCTGTTGGGCCGCGCCGCCGATGGCTCGATGCGCGACGCCATGAGCCTGACCGACCAAGCCATCGCCTTCGGTGAAGGCAAAGTGATGGCGGCGGACGTGCGGGCGATGCTCGGCACCCTCGATCACGGCCAGGTGTATGACGTGCTCCATGCGCTGCTCGATGGCGATGCCAAGGGCTTGCTCGAAGCCGTGCGCCACCTCGCGGAGCAGGGCCCAGATTGGAACGGCGTGCTCTCGGAAATTCTCAACGTGCTGCACCGCGTGGCCATCGCCCAGGCCTTGCCCGAAGGCGTTGATAACGGCCATGGCGACCGCGACCGTGTGTTGGCTTTGGCCCAGGCCTTGCCAGCCGAGGATGTGCAGTTTTACTACCAGATGGGCCTGATCGGGCGCCGTGACCTACCCCTGGCGCCAGACCCGCGCGGCGGCTTTGAAATGGTCCTGTTGCGCATGCTGGCCTTCCGCCCGGCGGACAGCCAGGACGCACCGAGGCAGCCGCTAAAGCCAGTGGGAATCAGCCAAGCCACAGTTGATTCCGCCAACGCAGTGGCAGCCACACCGCGTGTGGCTGCCGTCGTGGCCCCCACTCCGGTAGAGGTTGCGCCGGTTGCGTCGGCAGTTGTCGCCGCGCCTGAGTCGGTTGCGCCTGTGGTGCAGCCTGTGGTCGCAGCGGTTGCACCGGCCGAGGAAGTGGTCGACCTGCCCTGGAACGACCCGGTTGCACCCCAGGACGAGCAACAGCCCGCCAGCGAGCCGGTGCTGGAAACGGTCGCCGAACAACCCGACCTGACCCCCATGCCGGCCCTGACCCCCGACAGCGTGGTGCCGGACGCCCCCGAGTGGGCCGCCGCGCCTATCCCCGAGCCTTCCGTGGCCGAGGTGGATGCCGCCACGCCGGGCGCGGACCTGGACGACGAGCCGCCGCTGGACGAAGACTACATCGAGCCGGACATGGACTCGGCCTACAGCTACCTCGATGAGTTGGCCAGCGAACACACCGCCGAGCCGGCCGCCGAACCCGAGCCGTTGCCCGCCGCCGCGCCGGCCACCGGCCTGGCGCTGGAGTGGTTGCACCTGTTCCCGAAACTGCCGATTTCCGGCATGACCGGCAGCATCGCCGCCAACTGCACCTTGATGGCGGTGGAGGGCGACCACTGGTTGCTGCACCTGGACCCGGCCCACAGTGCGTTGTTCAACGCCACCCAGCAACGGCGCCTCAACGATGCGCTGAACCAGTATCACCAGCGCACGCTGACCATCAGCATTGAATTGATTAAGCCCGAGCAGGAAACCCCAGCCCAGGCAGCCTCACGCCGGCGCGGCGAGCGCCAGCGCGAGGCGCAGGAGTCGATCCATGGCGATCCGCTCATCCAGCAGATGATCCAGCAGTTTGGCGCGGTGGTCCGCCAGGATACTATCGAGCCCGTCGACGCCCCGGTGAGCCAGGGCTCATGAACTGAAGGGCATCCGGCCCCCTGGCCGGGTGCTGTGTTTATCCAAGTACTTTGAGGTGATTCCCATGATGAAAGGTGGCATGGCCGGCCTGATGAAGCAGGCGCAGCAGATGCAGGAAAAAATGGCCAAGATGCAGGAAGAACTGGCCAACGCCGAAGTGACCGGCAAGGCAGGTGGCGACATGGTTACCGTGGTGATGACCGGCCGCCATGACGTCAAGCGCGTCAGCATCGACCCGACGCTGCTTGAAGGCGTCAGCGAAGACGACCGCGAAGTGCTTGAAGACCTGTTCGCCGCCGCGGTCAACGACGCAGTGCGCAAGATCGAAGCCAACAGCCAGGACAAAATGTCCGGCATGACCGCGGGCATGCAGTTGCCGCCGGGCATGAAATTGCCGTTCTGATTCGCCTCCGCGCATCCGATGAGCTACACAAAATGCCAGGCCTCGTGCCTGGCATTTTTATTGGCGCACCAGAAACATCGAACCGTCGGTCGCTAATAGCGGTCTGCTACCTGTACCGTCCCATCCCTTACCCAAAGGAGACGATTTCATGTCCCAGCCCTTGACCCTCAATCAGCGCGTAGTCCTGGCCTCGCGCCCGACTGGCGCGCCGGTGCCCGAGAACTTTCGCCTGGAGCGCGTGGCGTTGCCAGACTTGGCCGACGGCCAGGTACTGCTCAAGACCCTGTACCTGTCGCTGGACCCCTACATGCGCGGACGTATGAGCGACGCTCCGTCCTACGCGGCGCCGGTAGAAATCGACGAGGTGATGACCGGTGGCGCTGTCAGCCGGGTCGAGCGTTCGCTCAACCCGCGCTTCGAGGCGGGCGACTTGGTGGTGGGCGTCACAGGGTGGCAAAGCCATAGCATCTCAGACGGGCGCAACCTGATCCCGGTGCCCTCAGGCCTGCCCAGCCCTTCCATGGCCCTGGGTGTGTTGGGCATGCCCGGCATGACGGCCTACATGGGCCTTATGGATATCGGCCAGCCCAAGGCTGGGGAAACCCTGGTAGTGGCGGCCGCCTCCGGCGCGGTGGGCTCGGTGGTCGGCCAAGTGGCGAAAATCAAGGGTTTGCGCGTGGTGGGTGTGGCCGGCGGCGCGGACAAGTGCCGCTATGTGGTCGAGGAGTTGGGCTTTGATGCCTGCATTGACCACAAGCGCGAGGATTTCGCCGAGCAACTGGCCCAGGCCTGTTTCAAGGGCGTCGATATCTACTTCGAAAACGTCGGAGGCAAGGTCTTCGATGCAGTGGTGCCGCTGCTCAACCCGCGGGCGCGGATCCCGCTGTGTGGCTTGATCGCCCAATACAACGCCCACGTGGCGCCCACCGGGCCGGATCGCCTGCCGCTATTGCAGCGCACTCTGCTGACCAAGCGGGCGCGGATCCAGGGGTTTATCGTGTTTGACGACTATGGCGATCGCCAGCCGGAATTCATCAGTGCCATGGCGCCCTGGGTACGCGAGGGCAAGGTGAAGTTTCGCGAAGACGTGGTCGAAGGCCTGGAGCATGCGCCCGAGGCGTTCATCGGCCTGCTGGAGGGGCGTAACTTCGGCAAATTGGTGGTACGGGTGGCCCAGGGCTGACGGGCGGGCCGGCATTTGACGCTGGCCGGGGGCGCGGGTATAAACCGCGTCTCGTTGTTTTTGTCGGACTTTTTCCCATGAGCTTCAGCCCCCTGATTCGCCAACTGATCGACGCCCTGCGTACTTTGCCAGGCGTGGGTCAGAAAACCGCCCAGCGTATGGCACTGCAACTGCTTGAGCGCGATCGTAGCGGCGGCTCGCGCCTGGCCCAGGCCCTGAGCCAGGCCATGGAAGGGGTGGGCCACTGCCGCCTGTGCCGCACGCTGACCGAGGACGACCTTTGCCCGCAATGCGCCGACCCGCGTCGCGACGACACGCTGTTGTGCGTGGTGGAAGGGCCGATGGACGTGTACGCGGTAGAGCAGACCGGTTATCGCGGCCGCTATTTTGTGCTCAAGGGCCACTTGTCGCCGCTGGATGGGCTGGGCCCGGAAGCCATCGGCATTCCGCAACTGCTGGCGCGCATCGAAGAGCAGGGGAGCTTTAGCGAAGTGATCCTGGCCACCAACCCTACAGTAGAGGGTGAGGCGACGGCGCACTACATCGCCCAACTGCTCAACAATAAAGGCCTGATCGCCTCGCGCATCGCCCACGGGGTGCCGTTGGGTGGCGAGTTGGAGTTGGTGGATGGCGGTACGCTGGCCCACTCGTTTGCCGGGCGCAAACCCATCGCTTTGTAGGCGGCAGGATTGCCCCGGGTAGGTAGCCGTAACCCTTACTTGTCGGTCAACGCAAACTGGGTCAGGCAGAACGTCGGGATGCCCATGTCTTGCAGGCGTTGGGAACCGCCCAGTTCCGGCAGGTCGATGATGGCGGCGGCTTCAAAAATCCGCGCGCCCATGCGCCGCACCAGGTTGGCGGCGGCGATCAGGGTGCCGCCGGTGGCGATCAGGTCATCGAACATCAGCACCGAGTCCCCCTCGCACAGGCTGTCGGCATGCACTTCCATGAAGGCTTCGCCGTATTCGGTCTGGTAGACCTCGGCCAGAACGTCGGCCGGCAACTTGCCTTGCTTGCGAAACAGCACCAGGGGTTTGTTCAACTGGTAGGCGATGATCGCGCCGATCAGAAACCCGCGGGCATCCATCGCACCGATATGGCTGAAATCGGCCTCAACGTAGCGGTGGGCGAAGCTGTCGGCCACCAGGCGCAGGGCCTTGGGCGACTGGAACAGCGGGGTGATGTCGCGAAAAATCACGCCCGGCTTGGGGAAGTCCACCACGGGGCGGATTAGGGATTTGATGTCGAAACTGTCGAAGGGCATCGTCGGGAGTCCAGGCAGGGCTACAAACGCGGCAGTATAACCGCGGCCACGCCTGATGGCGCGGCCGGGCAGGGGTTAGCCTTCGACCGAACCGCCCGCCAGGGCGCAGAGTTGGATCGGGTCGAGGATGTGTACTTCCTTGCCTTCGGCCGCCAGCAGTTCGTTTTGCTGGAAACGGGTAAACACCCGCGACACGGTTTCCACCGCCAGGCCCAGGTAGTTGCCGATTTCGTTGCGCGACATGCTCAGGCGGAACTGATTGGCCGAGAACCCACGCGCACGGAAACGCGCCGACAGGTTGACGAGGAAGGTGGCGATGCGCTCGTCGGCGGTCTTTTTCGACAGTAACAGCATCATTTGCTGGTCGTCGCGGATCTCGCGGCTCATCACGCGCATCAGTTGGCGGCGCAACTGGGGCAGTTGCAGGGCCAGTTCGTCGAGGCGCTCAAAGGGGATTTCACATACCGACGTGGTTTCCAAGGCCTGGGCCGACACCGGATGCTTTTCGGTGTCCATGCCCGACAAGCCGACCAGTTCGCTGGGCAGGTGGAACCCGGTGATCTGTTCTTCGCCGCTGTCGCTGAGGCTGAAGGTCTTCAAGGCGCCTGAGCGTACTGCAAAGACGGAATCGAAGGCGTCGCCCTGGCGAAATAGAAATTCGCCCTTTTTCAGTGGGCGGCCGCGTTTAACGATTTCGTCCAGCGCATCCATGTCTTCCAGATTCAGCGAAAGTGGCAGGCAGAGAGGAGCCAGGCTGCAATCCTTGCAATGAGCCTGGTTGTGAGCGCGCAGTTTAACTGGCTCGGACATTTCTTAAATCCTTGTGGGAAATCACACATAAGTCGCAAGGGTAACTCACGGGAGGACATTGAAGCCAGCCTATCGCGTAATGGCATGCGGCCATGTTTTGCCCGGGTGCTCTCAAGTTTTCCCGGTAGCGGCCGATCAAAAGCTATCGCCAGAACTGTCAAGGAGCTTGAATTATGTGGGTTATAGGGGGCGTCACTATCGGCGGAAATGGCTTTTCGCCGGTCGTCGGTTCCGCAGCTAATACCGTTGAGAAGGATGCGGGTGCGACGAAAGAGCAGGGCGCGGTGGCGGCGGTCGATGCCAGCAAACCGGCCGAAGGGGTGTCGGTGACCTTTTCCGGGGCGGCGCTGAAGATGGCGGCTGAGGCCAAGAAAGCCGACCAGAGCAACAGCGATATCGAGGAGAGTGGCCTGGACAAGAACATCCAGGAAATCCTCAAGACCATTCGCGCGTTGAAGCAGCAGATCGCCGAGAAAATGGCCGAGATGCAGGCGGCAATGGCGGATAAGAGCCTGAGCCCGGAGCAGATGCAAGCCAAAGTCAGTGCGCTGCAATCGACGCTTTCGGCATTGAACGCCGGCCTGACTAGCGCTAATGCGTCTCTGCTCAAGGCAATAAAAGACGCCAGCCCGGAAGCAGCGATGAAGGCAGGCACCCTGGCGGCAAAATGACGCGCCGCGCCTGACTTCTTTTTTTGGGGGGGAGGTAAACCTGTTTGCTCCCCCTGGCTCAGGCTTTTGACTACCGGGTTAGTTCTTCAGATGACCCGCGAAAACCGCTGGCGATTCTGCTGTTCCAGGTACGCATCGAACACCATGCACACCGAGCGCACCAGCAGGCGACCGGCGGGCAATACCTGAATGCGTTCGTCGTTCAGTTCAATCAAACCGTCATCGGCCATGGCCTGCAATTGCGGCCAGAGCTGCACGAAGTAGCCTTTGAAGTCGATGTTGAAGGTTTGCTCGATCTCATAGAAGTCCAGGCTGAAACGACAGATCAACTGCTGGATCACCTCACGGCGCAAGCGGTCGTCCTGGTTGCAGATCAGCCCACGGCTGGTGGCCAGTTGGGCGCCGCCCAGGGCGTTTTGGTACTGGTTCAAGTCGCTGGCGTTCTGGCAGTACAGGTCGCCGATCTGGCTGATGGCCGACACGCCCAGGCCGATCAGGTCGCAATGGCCGTGGGTGGTGTAACCCTGGAAGTTGCGTTGCAGGGTCGATTCTTCCTGGGCGATGGCCAGTTCATCGTCGGGCAGGGCGAAGTGGTCCATGCCGATGTAGCGGTAACCGGCGGCGGTCAGTTGCTCGATGGTGCGTTCGAGCATGCGCAGTTTGTCGGCCGGGGCCGGCAGTTCGTCGCTGTTGATGCGCCGTTGCGGCATGAACCGCTCGGGCAAGTGGGCGTAGTTGAACACCGAGAGCCGGTCCGGTTGCAGGCGGATCACTTCTTCCACGGTGCGGGCGAAGTTCTCCGGGGTTTGCTTGGGTAGGCCGTAGATCAGGTCGATATTGATCGAGCGAAATTGCAGGGTGCGCGCCGCTTCGATCACCGCGCGGGTTTCTTCCAGGCTCTGCAAGCGGTTGACCGCCCGCTGCACCTCGGGGTCGAGGTCTTGCAGGCCGATGCTGACACGGTTGAAGCCTAGCTCGCGCAACAGGCCCATGGTCGACCAGTCGGCCTCGCGCGGGTCGATCTCGATGCCGTAGTCACCGGAGTCGTCGTCCAGCAGGTTGAAGTGCTTGCGCAATTGCGCCATCAACTGGCGCAACTCGTCGTGGCTGAGAAAGGTCGGCGTGCCGCCGCCAAAGTGCAGTTGCTCGACGGTCTGGTTGGGGTCCAGGTGGCAGGCGATCAGTTGGATTTCCTGCTCCAGGCGTTGCAGGTAGGGCGCCGCGCGGCCACGGTCTTTGGTGATGACTTTGTTGCAGGCGCAGTAGTAGCAGATGTTGGCGCAGAACGGCACGTGGACATACAGCGACAGTGGGCGCACAGCTTTGCGGCTGTCGCGCAAGGCATGGAGCAGGTCGAAGGTGCCGACCTGGCTGCCGAACTGGACGGCGGTCGGATAAGAGGTGTACCGAGGCCCCGCCAAGTCGTAGCGGTGGATCAGATCTGAGTCCCAACGAATGGCGTCGAGCATGCGGGCGTTCCCCCGGATAGGCTTGCAATGGCAGCGAGTCTAGGGGGTTCACATGATGGTCATCTTGATTTGTATCAACGCTGTCCGGGGGGCTGAGACGCTCGGTCGCATGGCCGCGCGGGCAGGAAAACGCTAGTGCCCCATCAGCCAATGCTGGTGCGGGCCGGGCAGTGTCCATAAGCCGAACAGGATCACCAGCAGGCCACCGGCCATGCGCACGCTGCGCTTGCGCAGCAGCGCCGTGACCCGCTCGGCGGCCAGCCCCGTGGCCAGCAATACGGGCCAGGTGCCGAGGCCGAAGGCGAGCATCAGCAAGGCGCTGTCCACGGCGTTGCCCTGGCTTGCCGCCCACAGGAGGGTGCTGTAGACCAGCCCGCACGGCAGCCAGCCCCACAGTGCGCCCAGCAACAAGGCGCGAGGCAGGCTGGATACCGGCAGCAAACGGTTGGCAAACGGCTGGATATGCCGCCACAGGCCGCGCCCGAGGCCTTCGATGCGGGTCAGGCCGCTCCACCAGCCCGCCAGGTACAGGCCCATGGCGATCAACAGCAACCCGGCGAGGACGCGCATGAGCGTCGCCATCGGGCCGCTGGCCACGGCCCAGCCGGCCAGGCCTATCAGCAGGCCGGCGGTGGCGTAGCTGAGGATGCGCCCCAGGTTGTACGCCAGCAGCAGGCGAAAGCGTCGCGCCCGTTGTTCCTTGGGGATGGCCAGGGTCAGGGCGCCCATCAGGCCGCCGCACATGCCCAGGCAATGGCCGCCGCCGAGCAGGCCGAGGATCAGCGCGGAAACCAGCAGCGGTGCCAGTTCAAGCATGGGGGGCCTGGTCTTTGTCGGCAGGAGGGGTTGGGGTGTTCGGCGGGCCGTCGGCCTCGTCGACGGCGGCCAGGTGCTTGGGGTCCTGGTCGTCGAACAGCACGCTGTGGGCCGGGCCGTCGAGGTCGTCGTACTGGCCGCTGTCCACGGCCCAGAAGAAGATGTAGACCGCGATGGCGACGATCAACAGCGCGGCCGGGATCATTACGTAAAGCGCTGGCATGGCTGGACTCCGTGCCCGCCCGGTTCAGGCCGGGAGTGGGCGGGTGGCTGAAGGGGCGTTGGCGCCCGGCGCGCTCGGCATGCGAGTCAGGCGCAGGGCGTTGAGGACCACGATCAACGAACTGATGGACATGCCCACCGCCGCCCAGATCGGAGTAATCCAGCCCAGGGCGGCGAACGGCAACATGAGGCCATTGTACAGGCCGGCCCACAGCAGGTTCTCGATGATTATCCGGCGCGTGCGCCGCGCCAGGGTAAAGGCTTGCACCAGCGCGTCGAGGCGATTGGACAGAAGTACGGCGTCGGCGCTGGTTTTCGCCAGGTCGGTGGCCGAGCCCATGGCCACACTGATGTCGGCGGCGGCCAGCACCGGCACGTCGTTGACCCCATCACCCAGCATCAGCACCTTGCGGCCTTCTGCGTGGAGGCTTTGCAGCACCTTGAGTTTGTCGTCGGGGCGCAAGCCGCCGCGGGCTTCGTCGATGCCCAGTTCGGCGGCGACACTGGCCACCATCGGTGAGCTGTCGCCGGACAGCAGCAGGGTGCGCCAGCCCCGGGCCTTGCAGGCGGCCAGCAGGTCGGGCGCGTCAAGGCGCAAACGGTCATCCAGGACCAGCCAAGCCAGTGCGCCCTGGGTATCGCCGAGCAACAGCCATTGCCCGTGCTCGTCCGGCATGGCCGGCACCGCGCAGCCGCTGAGGGCGCAAACAAACCCCGGTTGGCCGATACGCAGGCGTTGCTCGCCGACCCGCCCTTCCAGGCCTAGGCCGGGGGTGCTGAGCACTTCCTCGGCGGCCAGGGGCGCACGGCCAAAGGCGCGGGCGATGGGGTGTTCGGAGCGGTTTTCCAGGGCGGCGGCCAGGGCCAGGCACTGGTCGCTGTCCAGTGCTCCGAGGGGGCGGATGGCGCGTAGGGTCAGGCGACCTTCGGTGAGGGTGCCGGTTTTGTCGAAAATCACCGTGTCGATCTGGTTCAGGCCTTCGAGTACATGGCCGCGGGTCAGTAGCAGGCCGAGCTTGTGCAGGGTGCCGGTGGCGGCGGTCAGCGCCGTCGGGGTGGCCAGGGACAAGGCGCACGGGCAGGTGGCCACTAGCATGGCCAGCACAATCCAGAAGGCTCGCGACGAATCCAACTCCCACCACAGCACGCCGATGGCGGCGGCGGCGATCAGGGAGAACAGCAAGAACCATTGGGCGGCGCGGTCGGCGATTTGCGCCAGGCGCGGTTTTTCGGCTTGGGCGCGGTCCAGCAGGCGCACGATGGCGGACAGGCGCGTGTCGTGGCCCAGAGCCAGTACTTCGACGGTCAGTGCGCCTTCGACGTTGAGGGTGCCAGCGGTGACCGCATCGCCTTGGCTGCGGGGTTGGGGCAGGTATTCGCCAGTGAGCAGGGATTCATCGACGCTGGATTGGCCGTCGAGAATCCGCCCGTCCGCCGGCAGAATCGCGCCGGGGTGTACCAGCACCTTGTCACCCAGGCGCAGTTCGCTGAGCAAGATGCGCTCGCTCTGGCCGTCATCGCTCAGGCGCAGGCATGAGGCAGGCAGCAGGTTGACCAGTTGCGCGGTGGCGGCGGCGGTGCGTTCGCGGGCGCGCCGCTCCAGGTAACGCCCGGCCAGCAGGAACAGGGCGAACATGCCCACCGCGTCGAAGTACAACTCGCCGACGCCGGTGATCGAGGTCCAGATCCCGGCCACGTAAGCGCCGCCAATGGCCAGGGACACGGACACGTCCATGGTCAGGTGGCGGGTGCGCAGGTCGCGCACGGCGCCCTTGAAGAACGGCGCGCAGCTGTAGAACACGATGGGCGTGGTCAGGAACAGCGCAACCCAGCGCAGGATGGTGTGCAACTCGGGGCTGAGGTCGATGTTGAATTCCGGCCAGGTGGCCATGGTTGCCATCATCGCCTGGAACCACAGCAGGCCAGCCAGGCCCAGTTGGCGCAAGGCCAGGCGATTTTCGCTGGCCAGTTGTTCGCTGGCGCGGTCGGCCTGGTAGGGGTGGGCGGCGTAGCCAATATGGCGCAACTCACTGAGGACTTGGCTCAGGGGCAGGTCGCTGTCGGCCCAGCGCACATGCAGGCGATGGTTGGACAGGTTCAGCCGCGCCTCGGCCACGGCGGGCAGGCCGCGCAGGTGTTTTTCGATCAGCCAGCCGCACGCAGCGCAACTGATGCCTTCCATCAGCAAGGTGGTTTCGGCTAGGTCGCCGTCATGGCGTACGAAGGGTTTTTGCACGTCGGCGCGGTCATACAGCGCCAGTTCGTCGACTAACTGCACCGGCAAGGCTTCGGGGTTGGCCGACGCCTCGCTGCGGTGCTGGTAATAGCTTTCCAGGCCCCCGGCGACAATCGCCTCAGCCACGGCTTGGCACCCGGGGCAGCACATCTCCCGCACCTGGCCGAGCACGACGGCGGTGAAACGGCTGCCGGGCGGGACGGGCAGGGCGCAGTGGTAGCAGGGCGTCGGGGAGGTCATGGCGGTGGGTCTGTGTCGTCTGGGGGGCCTTAGCGCGGGCAAGCCCGCTCCCACAGGCGACCTTGGTCAAATGTGGGAGCGGGCTTGCCCGCGATGCGCGAAGGGCGGGTGTTACTTCTTCAGATCTTCGGCGCCTTGCAGGGGTTCGTCGCCGAGCAGCAGATCCTTGTCGTGGCTGACCTGTTCTTCCTCGAACATGCGCCAGGTCTTGCCGTCCTGCACGCCCAGCAGTTCAACGAAGCGGCGGCCTTCGACCTTGTCGGTCAACTGGCCGATGTAGCGGCCCGGCTCGTTGGCGGTTTGGGTCAGGGTGATCTTGCGGTCCTTCTCCGGTTGGGTCGGGGAGATCAGGTTCAGCTCCACGGTGGCCGGTGCGCTGTTGCCGCTCAGGCGCAGATCGACTTCGCCGGTGACGCCGTCCAGGTGCATGCTGGCGCGCAGTTCCAGGGTCTGGGCCAGCAGTTCGCGGTCCAGGGAGCGGTTGATGCCTTTGCCGGCCTCGTAGTAGTTGTCGTTGACCAGGTTGTCCGGGTTATTCACCGCGATGGTCACCATCGACAGCGTCAGGGTCACCGAGCAGGCGAGGATAGCGATGATGATCCACGGCCAAAGGTGCTTGTACCAGGGGCTTGTGGCGTTTGCTGCAGGCATGGCGACTTCTCTCAACGAATTTGTGGACCGATGAATCGGCTCTTGGCTTCAACGTGGACGCTGTCGTTATCGGCATCTTTGAGGATGAATTTCACCTCGTTGGTGCTCGATGGCAATTGCTCCGGTGCGCTGGACAGTTCAACCGGTTGGGTGAAGATCTCCCCAGCGGCGACTTTGATTTCCCGCTTGCCTTGCAGCTTGAGGTCGGGCAGACCTGTCGCGTCGAGCAGGTAGGTGTGATCGCGTTGGTCCTTGTTCATGATCTTGAGGCTGTAGACGTTTTCGATCCGCCCTTCGGCGTTCTCGCGGTACAGCACGCGGTCTTTGCTGACGTCGAAACCCACCAGCGAACGCATGAAGAAGGCTGCGACCAACAGGCTAATCATCGTCAGCAGCACCAGGGCATAGCCGATCAGGCGCGGGCGCAGTTTATGGGTTTTCTGCCCCGAAAGGTTGTGCTCGGTGGTGTAGCTGATGAGGCCACGCGGGTAGTTCATCTTGTCCATGATGCTGTCGCAGGCGTCGATACAGGCGGCGCAGCCGATGCACTCGATCTGCAGGCCGTCGCGGATGTCGATGCCGGTCGGGCAGACCTGCACGCACATGGTGCAGTCGATACAGTCACCCAGGCCCTGAGCCTTGTAGTCGGCGCCTTTCTTGCGCGGGCCACGGACTTCGCCGCGACGCGGGTCGTAGGAGACGATCAGGGTGTCTTTGTCGAACATCACACTCTGGAAGCGCGCATAGGGGCACATATAAATGCACACCTGCTCGCGCAGCCAGCCGGCGTTGCCGTAGGTGGCGAGGGTGAAGAAACCGACCCAGAAATACGACCAGCCATCGGCCTGGCCGGTGAAGAAGTCGATCACCAATTCGCGGATCGGCGAGAAATAGCCGACGAAGGTCAGGCCAGTGACGAAGCCGATACTCAGCCACAGCGTGTGCTTGCTGAGCTTGCGCACGAACTTGTTGGCGCTCATGGGCGCCTTGTCCAGCTTTATGCGTTGGTTGCGGTCGCCTTCGGTGACCTTTTCACACCACATGAAAATCCAGGTCCACACGCTTTGCGGGCAGGTGTAGCCGCACCACACGCGCCCGGCGTAGACCGTGATGAAGAACAGGCCAAAGGCACTGATGATGAGCAGGCCAGACAGGAGGATGAAGTCCTGGGGCCAGAAGGTCGCGCCAAAAATGAAGAATTTGCGTTCCGGCAGGTTCCACCAGACCGCCTGGTGGCCGCCCCAGTTGAGCCATACCGTGCCGAAATACAGCAGGAACAGACCGGCACCGCCCACCATCCGCAGGTTGCGGAACAGGCCGGTGAAGGCGCGGGTGTAGATTTTTTCCCGAGAGGCGTAGAGATCGACGCTGTTATTAGAGTTTTTGGCAGGCGGGGTAACGTCGTGTACTGGAATCTGATTGCTCATCATTGCATCCCACGGCAGTGGAAAATTGCCTCGGTCAGTGCATGCCAACCGCGGTCAGAAGGGTATTGCAGTGGCGCAATGATACGCCTGTAGCTCTAACGTGCGGGTGCGACCTTTGGTCGCGTTGGGCGGCTGGCTGAGATGGTGTAGCAAATGGTGCAAATCTTGATCCGGGTCAATTGACTTGTCGAGTGTGGATCGTTTTGCATTACCCGAAATGAAAACGGCCCCGCCAGTTGCCTGGCGGGGCCGTTTCGTTCTACGCCGTTGCCTTACTTGGCTTCGGCAGCCTTGTCCGCGTGGGACAGGCTGTACACATAGGCGGCGAGCAAGTGGACCTTGTCGTTACCTTGCAGGTCTGCCTGGGCAGGCATTTGGCCCTGGCGACCGTGGCGGATGGTCTGCTGCAGTTGAGCGAAGCTCGAACCGTAGATGAACGCAGCCGGGTGGGTCAGGTCAGGCGCGCCCATGGCGGGGGTGCCTTTGCCTTCGGGGCCGTGGCAGGCCACGCAGTTGGCGGCGAACAGCTTCTGGCCAGCGACAGGGTCGGCCTTGGCGTTTTCCGGCAGCTTGCGGCCGTCGAGGTTGAGCAGCACGTAGGCAGCCACATCGCTGACGCCTTGTTCGCCGATCACTTCGGCCCAGGCCGGCATGATGGCGTGGCGGCCAGCCATGATGGTTTGCTTGATCTGCTCAGGCGTACCGCCCCAGCGCCAGTCGGCGTCGGTCAGGTTAGGGAAACCGTAGGCGCCCTTGGCATCGGAGCCGTGGCACACGGAGCAGTTGGATGCGAACAGACGCCCGCCCATTTTCAGGGCTTGCGGGTCCTTGGCCACTTCTTCAATGGGCATCGACGCAAATTTGGCGAAGATCGGCCCAAACTTGGCATCCGACTTGGCCATTTCCTTTTCCCACTCGTGCACGCCGGTCCAGCCTGGCTGGCCGTTGGCGAACTCGGTTTTCTTGTCGTTATCCAGGTAGGCATAACCTGGCAACAGACCTTTCCAGTTGCCCAGGCCCGGGTACAGCACCAGGTAGCCCAGGGCGAAAACGATGGTGCCGACGAACAACATGAACCACCACTTTGGCAGTGGGTTGTCGTATTCCTCGATCCCGTCGAAGGAGTGGCCAACCGTCTCGTCCGTTTGTTCGGCGCGCTGGCCCTTGCGGGTCGACAGCAGCAGCCAGGTCAGGGCGAAAATGGTACCCAGACTGAGGACTGTGACGTACAGACTCCAGAACGTAGTCATTCTTTGTTACTCCTAGAAGCTTGCTCGACGTGCTTGATGGCTTCGGGATCATCCGCGAAAGGCAGCAAGGTCGCGTCTTCAAACTCAGACTTGCGCTTGGGGCTGAACACCCACAAGGCCAGGCCGATAAAGGCAACCATCACGACGACGGTGCCCAGGCCACGAATCATCCCGATATCCATCTAAATCACCGTTTGCTTTTGATGATGGTGCCCAGGCCTTGCAGATAGGCCACCAGCGCGTCCATTTCGGTTTTGCCCTTCACGGCATCCTTGGCACCGGCGATGTCTTCGTCGGTGTAAGGCACGCCGAGGGTGCGCAAGACTTCCATTTTTTTCGCAGTGTCTTTGCCGTCGAGCTTGTTTTCCACGAGGAACGGGTAGGCCGGCATTTTCGACTCCGGTACTACGTTGCGCGGGTTGTACAAGTGCGCGCGTTGCCAGTCATCGGAGTAACGGCCGCCGACGCGGGCCAGGTCCGGACCGGTACGCTTGGAACCCCACAGGAACGGGTGGTCCCAGACGCTTTCGCCGGCGACCGAGTAGTGGCCATAACGCTCGGTTTCAGCCCGGAACGGGCGGATCATCTGCGAGTGGCACTGCACGCAACCGTTGGCGATATAGATGTCGCGGCCTTCGAGTTCCAGCGCGCTGCGAGGCTTCATGCCCTCAACCGGCTTGTTGGTGACGTCCTGGAAGAACAGCGGGACGATCTGGGTCAGGCCGCCGATGCTGACGGCGATGACCATGAAGAAGGCCAGCAGGCCGATGTTCTTCTCGACTACTTCATGCTTCATCAGTGAGCTCCAACTACAGCGATCTGAGCGGCGGCTTCCGCTTCGGCCGGGGTCGAGGCGCGCACGGTGCGGTACACGTTGTACGCCATGAACAGCATGCCCGCGGCAAAGAACGCACCGCCCAGGGCGCGAACGATGAAGCCGGGGTGGCTGGCTTGCAGGGCTTCGACGAACGAGTAGGTGAGGGTGCCGTCATCGTTGATTGCACGCCACATCAGGCCCTGGGTGATGCCGTTGACCCACATCGAAGCGATGTAGAGCACGGTACCGATGGTCGCCAACCAGAAGTGGGTGTTAATCAGGCCAGTGCTGTGCATTTGCGCACGGCCGAACACTTTCGGGATCAGGTGGTACAGGGCGCCGATGGAGATCATCGCCACCCAGCCCAAGGCTCCGGCGTGTACGTGGCCGATGGTCCAGTCGGTGTAGTGGGACAGCGAGTTGACGGTCTTGATGGCCATCATCGGGCCTTCAAAGGTCGACATGCCGTAGAACGCCAGGGACACCACCAGGAACCGCAGGATCGGGTCGGTGCGCAATTTATGCCAGGCGCCGGAGAGGGTCATCATGCCGTTAATCATGCCACCCCAGCTTGGCGCCAGGAGGATGATCGACATCGCCATGCCCAGGGACTGCGCCCAATCCGGCAGTGCGGTGTAGTGCAGGTGGTGCGGGCCGGCCCAGATGTACAGGGTAATCAACGCCCAGAAGTGCACGATGGACAGGCGATAGGAGTAGATCGGACGCTCGGCCTGCTTGGGTACGAAGTAGTACATCATCCCCAGGAAGCCAGTGGTCAGGAAGAAGCCCACTGCGTTGTGGCCGTACCACCACTGGATCATCGCGTCGGTCGCACCGGCATAGGCCGAATAGGACTTGAACAGGGTGACCGGCAGGGACGCGTGGTTGACGATGTGCAGCATCGCCGTTACGACGATGAACGCACCGTAGAACCAGTTGCCCACGTAGATGTGCTTGGTCTTGCGCTTGGTGATGGTGCCGAAGAACACCAGGCCGTAGGTGACCCAGACGATCGCCAGCAGGATAGCCAGGGGCCATTCCAGTTCAGCGTATTCCTTGGTGGTGGTGTAACCCAGCGGCAAGGTAACGATGGCGCCGACGATCACAGCCTGCCAACCCCAGAAGGTGAAGGCCGCCAGTGAGTCGGAAATCAGTCGCGTTTGGCAGGTTCGCTGCACGACGTAATAGGAAGTGGCAAACAACGCACAACCACCGAAGGCGAAGATCACCAGGTTGGTGTGCAGCGGGCGTAGGCGTCCAAAGGTCGTCCATGGCAGGCCGAGGTTCAACTCCGGCCAGACCAGTTGCGAGGCGATGAAGACACCGAGCCCCATGCCAAGGATCCCCCAGACCACCGTCATGATGGCGAACTGGCGGACTACCTTATAGTTATAAGCAGTCGGACTGATTGCTGTGCTCATTCTAAGGTTCCACGGTTTGGGTGTTTTATTAGGGATAAAAATCGGCCGCAAGTATGTAGAAAGCGGGGGGTCATTGCAACGCGCCATGACCTGCGTCAATGCTTTCCGAAGCTGATTCTGCGCCCTTTCCATGCTCGGAGTAGGGACAAAATTGGCCCCTGACAAATTGTCGCAGTGAAGGAAATCGGCGCGGGCAACAGGCAGCGTGTAACCGGATTTGTAGGAAGCAGTTGAGTGCCTGACAAGCAGTGATGGGCGCGACAGCCGGTATCTACCAGCCTTTGCGGCTTATCAGCGATCAGATGCTGGGTACGGTTCGGCTACGATGGGCTTGTGGACGGGTGACGCCTGTCCTCGTGGAGGCAAGCTTAGACCCGAATCCGGGGATCGCAAAGCGCGACGTTTGGAGGGTGCGACACTTGGTCGCAAAGGGGTAGAGAACTGCCGCATCTTGAACGATGCGGCAGGCAAGCAGATGCGGATTATTCGCTTTTGCTTTCAGCCAACGCTTTTGCGGTGTCGGCATTGTGGGACAGGCTGTACACGTAGGCGGCCAGCAGTTGCACTTTGTCGTTACCCAAAAGCTCGGTCTGTGCAGGCATGTGGCCCTGACGACCGTGGCGGATGGTCTGTTGCAGTTGTGCCAGGCTGGAGCCGTAGATGAAACCGGCCGGTTGCGTCAGGTTCGGCGCACCCATCATCTCCATGCCAGTACCGGCCGGGCCGTGGCATGCCACGCACGTGGTGCTGTAGGCCTGTTGGCCAGCGGCCAGGTCGGCACCGCTGTCGGCAGGCAGGGGCAGGCCGGCCAGTTCGTGACGAACGTAAGCGGCTACGTTTTTCACGCCGTCTTCACCCAGCACTTCACCCCAGGCCGGCATGGCAGCCATGCGGCCGCCCATGATGGTGGCCTTGATGGTGTCGGCACTGCCGCCCCAACGCCAGTTGTTGTCGGCGAGGTTAGGGAAGCCGAAGGCGCCCTTGGCGTCGGAACCGTGGCAAACCGAGCAGTTAGAAGCGAACAGGCGACCGCCCATTTTCAACGCTTGCGGGTCTTTAGCCACTTCTTCCACGGACATAGACGAGAATTTGGCGTAGATCGGACCAAACTTGGCGTCCGCCTTGGCCATTTCCTTGTCCCATTCCTTGGTTTGGGTCCAGCCATCCTCGTAACCTGGCAGGACGCCTTTCCAGTTGCCCAGGCCCGGGTAGAGGATCAGGTAACCGACGGCGAACACCAGGGTGCCGGCGAACAGCAGGAACCACCATTGCGGCAGCGGGTTATCGTATTCCTCGATCCCGTCGAAGCTGTGGCCCATGGTCTGGTCGACACTGCCCTTGGTTTCGCCCTTGCGGGTGCCAAACAGCAGCCACGTCAGGCCGATCAGGCTGCCGATGGTCAGTACGCAGATCCACGCACTCCAGAAGGTAGTCATGGCCGAATGCTCCTTGTTGCAGGCTCTTGGGAGAGAGCTTCTTCAGGTTGATTCCCGGCGGTGCCGGGCAATGGTTCGTCGGCGAACGGCAGTAGCCGCGCCTGGGCGAACTCCGGATTGCGTTTGGCGTTGAAGACCCACAGCGCCAGGCCGATGAAGGCGATCATCACCACCAACGTGCCCAGGCCGCGGATCATTCCACTATCGAGTACAAAGCCCATGGCTCACCTCTTGTTCTTGATAGCGGTGCCGAGCACTTGCAGATAGGCGACCAGAGCATCCATCTCGGTCTTGCCTTTGAGCGAAGCGGTGGCGCCGGCAATGTCGGCATCGTTATACGGAACGCCGAGGGTGCGCATCGCCCGCAGTTTGGTTTCGGTGTGGCTGCTGTCCAGCGGCTGGGTCACCAACCATGGATAGGCCGGCATCTTCGACTCGGGCACCACGTTGCGCGGGTTGAACAAGTGCGCGCGGTGCCAGTCGTCGGAGTAGCGGGCGCCGACACGGGCCAAGTCCGGGCCGGTACGCTTGGAGCCCCACAGGTGCGGGTGATCCCAGACGCTTTCGCCGGCAACCGAGTAGTGGCCGTAGCGTTCGGTTTCGGCGCGGAACGGACGGATCATCTGGGTGTGGCAACCCACGCAACCTTCGCGGATGTAGATGTCGCGACCTTCCAGTTGCAACGCGGTATAGGGCTTCATGCCTTCAACCGGGGTGTTGGTCACGTCCTGGAAGAACAGCGGGACGATCTGGGTCAGACCGCCGATGCTCACAGCCAGCACCATCAGCAGCATCAGCAGGCCGACGTTTTTCTCGATTACTTCGTGTTTCATGTCGGACTCCTCAGGCCATCTGCGCGGCAGCGGCGACTTCAGCGGGCTTGGCGGACTGAACCGTGCGCCAGACGTTGTAAGCCATCAGCAACATGCCGGTGAAGAAGATCGCACCACCTGCCAGACGAACGATGAAGCCTGGGTGGCTGGCCACCAGGGTCTCGACGAAGGAGTAGGTCAGCGTGCCGTCTTCGTTGATCGCGCGCCACATCAGGCCCTGGGCGATGCCGTTGACCCACATCGAAGCGATGTAGAGCACGGTGCCGATGGTAGCCAGCCAGAAGTGTGCGTTGATGAGGCCCACGCTGTGCATGCCAGGGCGACCGAAGACTTTCGGGATCATGTGGTACAGGGCGCCGATGGAGATCATCGCAACCCAACCCAAGGCACCGGCGTGTACGTGGCCGATGGTCCAGTCGGTGTAGTGGGACAGCGAGTTGACGGTCTTGATGGCCATCATCGGGCCTTCGAAGGTCGACATGCCGTAGAACGCCAGTGAGACCACCAGGAACCGCAGGATCGGGTCGCTGCGCAGCTTATGCCAGGCGCCGGAGAGGGTCATCATGCCGTTAATCATGCCGCCCCAGCTCGGTGCCAGCAGAACCAGCGACATCACCATGCCCAGGGACTGCGCCCAGTCTGGCAGTGCGGTGTAGTGCAGGTGGTGCGGGCCGGCCCAGATGTACAGGGTAATCAGTGCCCAGAAGTGCACGATCGACAGGCGATACGAATACACCGGACGCTCGGCTTGCTTGGGTACGAAGTAGTACATCATCCCCAGGAAGCCCGCAGTGAGGAAGAAGCCCACGGCGTTGTGGCCGTACCACCATTGCACCATCGCATCGGTCGCGCCGGCATAGGCGGAGTAGGACTTGGTCAGGCTGACCGGCAACTCGGCGTTGTTCACCAGGTGCAGGATGGCCACGGTGAGAATGAACGCACCGAAGAACCAGTTACCGACGTAGATGTGCTTGGTCTTGCGCTTGACCAGCGTGCCGAAGAACACGATGGCGTAGGCGACCCAGACGATGGTAATCAGGATATCGATTGGCCATTCCAGCTCGGCGTATTCCTTGCTGCTGGTGTAACCCAGTGGCAGCGAGATGGCGGCCAGCAGGATCACCAATTGCCAGCCCCAGAAGCAGAACGCGGCGATTTTTGGTGCAAACAGCTCGGTCTGGCAGGTGCGTTGCACCGAATAGAACGAGCTGGCAAACAGTGCGCAACCGCCAAAGGCGAAGATCACTGCGTTGGTGTGCAACGGACGCAGGCGGCCGAAGCTTGTCCACGGCAGGTCGAAGTTGAGTTCAGGCCAGACCAATTGAGCTGCGAGAAAAACCCCGAGCCCCATACCGACGATGCCCCATACCACCGTCATAATGGCGAATTGGCGGACCACCTTGTAGTTATAGGCGGTACTGATAGAAGTGTTCATGGTTCCCCATCCACGGTTCAACTGAAGCAAGGGCGACTGCGCAGGGCAGGGGTGCGCTCACTTCAGCTGGAGTTATAGGCAGACTAAAAAGCGAGGCAAGCATGGACAAAGAGCACAAGGCCAGTATTGACGGGGATCAATGGGCGCGGTGCCTGCGCGTTCACGGCTGGCTGTGGGACGCCGCTCAGCCGCAGGCGCACGCCGAGCCCAAGGGCGCCGGCGTAACCCTGATTTTGGCCCACGGTGCCGGCGCGCCCATGGACAGTGCTTTCATGAGCAACATGGCGGCACGCCTGGCTGCGCTAGGTATCAACGTGCTGCGCTTCGAGTTTCCCTACATGGCGCAGCGGCGCCTGGACGGTGGCAAGCGCCCACCCAATCCGGCCCCCAAGCTACTGGAATGCTGGCGTGAGGTGTACGCGCAGGTGCGGCGTCATGTCACTGGGCCCTTGGTGGTCGCAGGCAAGTCCATGGGCGGGCGCATGGCCAGTTTGCTGGCCGATGAGTTGGGGGCGGGCGCCCTGGTGTGCCTGGGTTATCCGTTCTACGCCGTGGGCAAGCCCGAGAAACCGCGGGTCGAGCACCTGGCAGGGCTGAAGACGCCCACCCTGATCGTCCAGGGCGAGCGCGACGCCCTGGGCAATCGCGAAACTGTGGAGGGTTATGCGCTGTCGCCGAGCATCGAGGTGATGTGGCTGGCGGCGGCGGACCATGACCTCAAGCCCTTGAAGGCTTCAGGCTTCACCCATGAACAGCACCTGAACGCGGCGGCGCAAAAAATCGCCGCCTTCGTGGCCGATATCACGTAGCGATGTAGCAAGCAGGCTCGCCCACGCTCGGCGGCCTAGCCGTGGTAATCGGTGTGATGCGCACCCCAGCACGGGCAAGCCCGCTTGCTACGGGCGTGCGGCGTGAGGTTGTTGCCGCTAGCGCAGCCTCAACGGTTAAAGCGCTCCACCAGCGAGTACTGGGTGGTCGCCGTCAAGGTCAGCGCTTCGCTCAACTGCGCCGAGTGCATCGCTTGTTCCGAGGTCTGATCGGCCAGTTGCGCAATGGTGCTGATATTGCGGCTGATCTCTTCGGCCACCGCCGTTTGCTCTTCGGTCGCAGCGGCGATCTGGGTGGTCATGTCGGTGATGTTGGCCACCGCCTCACTGATCCCCACCAGCGCGGCGTCGGACTCCATCACCTTGGCCACGCCTTCCTCGGCCTGACGATGCCCGGCGTCCATGGTCTGCACCGCCGTGCTGGCGGTCTGCTGCAACTTGGCGATCAAGCTGTGGATCTGCCCCGTGGACTCGCTGGTGCGCTGCGCCAGTTGCCGCACTTCATCGGCCACCACCGCAAAGCCTCGACCCATTTCCCCGGCGCGGGCCGCTTCAATGGCAGCGTTGAGCGCCAGCAGGTTGGTCTGGTCAGCGATGCCCTTGATGACATCCACCACGCCACCGATCTCATCACTGTCCTTGGCCAGTTGGGTCACCGTGGCGCCGGTTTCACCCACGACCACCGACAGGCGCTGGATCGCTTCGCGGGTTTCGCTGGCGATATCGCGGCCACGGCTGGTCAGGCGATTGGCCTCCTGGGTGGCGTCGGCCGTGCGCTGCACATGGCTGGCGACTTCCTGAGTGGTCGCCGCCATCTGGTTCACGGCGGTGGCCACTTGCTCCGTCTCCACCCGCTGGCGCTCCAGGCCGCTGGAGCTGTTGTGGGCCAGCACATCGGATTGCCGCGCCTGCTCGTTGAGGTGCTCGGCGGTGTCCTGCAAGCGCGTCAGGCAGGTTTTCAGGCGCGCTTCCTGGCTTAGGATCGACATCTCCAGGCGCGCCTGGGCGCCACGGCTGTCGGTGTACATCTGCGCGATCAACGGGTCGGACGTGGTCTGCTCCGCCAGGCGCAACAAACGCTTGAGGCCACGCTGCTGCCAGGTCAGGCCCAGCAACCCCAACGGCACCGACAACCCCGCCGCCAGGGCAAAACCCCAGTGGGAATTGAACCAGATACCGATCAGAAAACTCAGTTGGCTGATAAGGATAAACGGCACCCAATCCTGCAACACCGGCAACCAGCGGTCGCTACGGGGAATGGCCGACTTGCCCTGGTTGATGCGTTGGTAGAGCGCTTCGGCACGGCGCACCTGCTCGGCGGTGGGCTTGACCCGCACCGACTCATAGCCGACCACCTGATTGCCTTCGAACACCGGTGTCACATAGGCGTTGACCCAATAGTGGTCACCGGTCTTGCAGCGATTCTTAACAATGCCCATCCATGGCAAGCCTTGTTTCAACGTACCCCACATATGCGCGAACACCGCCGCCGGAACGTCAGGGTGACGCACCAGGTTATGCGGCGCACGCAACAGCTCCTCACGGGAAAACCCACTGATTTCGACAAAAGCATCGTTGCAGTAAGTAATCACGCCTTTTGCGTCGGTGGTAGAAATCAACCGTTGCTGAGCCGGAAAGGTACGTTCGCGTTGTGTTATTGGTTGGTTATTACGCATGGCTTTTTTCTATCCGCAAGGCTTTGACAGGTTGTCGGCAGCGGTGGGGGAATAATGAAGTTTATTTTTTCAAACTGTGCGCCGGCTCAAATAAAAACACCGCCCGAAGGCGGTGAGTAGGCCTTGAGGGTAGTTCAGGAACCAATCAACTCCCTCAACACATAATGCAAAATCCCTCCCGCCTTGAAGTATTCCACCTCATTCAAGGTGTCGATCCTGCACAGTACCTCGACCTTTTCCGTACTGCCGTTTTCCCGGGTGATAACCAGTGTCAGGTTCATCCGTGGGGTCAGTTCGGCTCCGGTCAGGCCTTGGATCGTGAGGGTTTCGTGGCCGGTGAGGTTGAGGGTTTTGCGGTTTTGGTCGAGTTTGAATTGCAGGGGCAGGACGCCCATGCCGACCAGGTTGGAGCGGTGGATGCGTTCAAAGCTTTCGGCGATGACGGCTTTGATGCCCAGCAGGTTGGTGCCTTTGGCCGCCCAGTCGCGGCTGGAGCCGGTGCCGTATTCTTGCCCGGCGATGACCACCAGTGGCGTCCCGCTGGCTTGGTAGCGCATGGCGGCGTCGTAGATGGGCATTTTTTCTGCGGTGGGGATGTAGAAGGTGTTGCCGCCTTCTTCACCGCCGAGCATTTCGTTGCGGATGCGGATGTTGGCGAAGGTGCCGCGCATCATGACTTCGTGGTTGCCGCGCCGTGAGCCGTAGGAGTTGAAGTCCCGCGGTTCCACGCCTTGTTCGCGCAGGTAGCGGCCAGCGGGGCTGTCGGCCTTGATGTTGCCGGCGGGGGAGATGTGGTCGGTGGTCACGGAGTCGCCGAGCAGGGCGAGGATGTTGGCGTTCTTGACGTCTTCGATCACTGGCAGCGGGCCGCCGATGTTGTCGAAGAAGGGCGGGTGTTGGATGTAGGTGGAGTCGGCCTGCCATACGTAAGTGGCGGCTTGGGGGACTTCAATGGCTTGCCATTGTTCGTCGCCGGCGAAGACTTCGGCGTATTCCTTGTGGAACATCGCGGTGTCGACCTGGGCCACGGCGGCGGCGATTTCCTGGCTGCTGGGCCAGATGTCGCGCAGGTACACCGGTTGGCCGTCTTTGCCGGTGCCCAGGGGCTCGCGGCTGATGTCGATGCGCACGGTGCCGGCCAGGGCGTAGGCGACCACCAGGGGCGGCGAGGCGAGCCAGTTGGTTTTCACCAAGGGGTGGACCCGGCCTTCAAAGTTGCGGTTACCCGACAGTACGGAGGCGACGGTGAGGTCGGCTTGCTGGATGGCTTTTTCGATGGGTTCGGGCAGCGGCCCAGAGTTGCCGATGCAGGTGGTGCAGCCGTAGCCGACCAGGGCGAAGCCCAGTTGATCGAGGTAGGGGGTCAGGCCGGCGGCCTTGTAGTAGTCGGTGACCACTTTGGAGCCAGGGGCCAGGGACGTCTTGACCCAGGGTTTGCGGGCCAGGCCTTTTTCCACGGCTTTTTTTGCCACCAGGCCTGCGGCCATCATCACGCTGGGGTTGGAGGTGTTGGTGCAGGAGGTGATGGCGGCGATCACCACCGCGCCGTTTTTCAGGCGATAGGTGTTGCCTTCGTAGCTGTAGTCCGCTTCGCCGATCAAATCGGCGTTGCCCACGGCCACGCCTCCGCCGCCTTCGCTTTCCAGGCGTCCTTCTTCTTTGCTGGCGGGTTTGAATTGCAGGTCGAGGAAGTCCGTGAAGGCTTGCCCCACGTCGGGCAGCGAGACCCGGTCTTGTGGGCGTTTGGGCCCGGCGAGGCTGGCCTCGACGCTGCCCATGTCCAGGGCCAGGCTGTCGGTGAACACCGGTTCCTGGCCGGCCAGGCGCCACAGGCCCTGGGCTTTGGAGTAGGCCTCCACCAGTTTCACGGTGGTGGCGGGGCGCCCGGACAGGCGCAGGTAGTCCAGGGTGATGTCGTCTACGGGGAAGAATCCGCAGGTGGCGCCGTATTCGGGGGCCATGTTGGCGATGGTCGCGCGGTCTGCCAGGGGCAGGTCGGCGAGGCCGTCGCCGTAGAATTCGACGAATTTGCCGACTACGCCTTTCTTACGCAGCATTTGCGTGACGGTCAGCACCAGGTCGGTGGCGGTGATGCCTTCCTTGAGCTTGCCGGTGAGTTTGAAGCCGATCACTTCCGGGATCAGCATCGACACCGGTTGGCCGAGCATCGCCGCTTCGGCTTCGATGCCGCCCACACCCCAGCCGAGCACGCCGAGGCCGTTAATCATGGTGGTGTGGGAGTCGGTGCCGACCAGGGTGTCGGGGAAGGCGTAGGTGCGGCCGTCTTCGTCTTTGGTCCACACGGTGCGCGCCAGGTATTCCAGGTTGACCTGGTGGCAGATGCCGGTGCCCGGCGGCACGACGCTGAAGTTGTCGAAGGCGCTTTGGCCCCAGCGCAGGAAGGCGTAGCGTTCGCCGTTGCGCTGCATTTCGATATCGACGTTTTGCTCGAAAGCGCTGGCGGTGGCGAATTTGTCGACCATTACCGAGTGGTCGATCACCAGGTCCACCGGCGAGAGCGGGTTGATGCGCTGCGGGTCGCCGCCGGCCTTGGCCACGGCGGCGCGCATGGCGGCCAGGTCGACCACGGCGGGCACGCCGGTGAAGTCCTGCATCAGCACGCGGGCGGGGCGGTACTGGATTTCCCGGTCGCTGCGCCGTTCCTTGAGCCACCCGGCCAGAGCCTTGAGGTCTGCGCCGGTGACGGTTTTGCCGTCCTCCCAGCGCAGCAGGTTTTCCAGCAGTACCTTGAGCGACATTGGCAGCTTGTCCAACTCGCCCAGGGTCTGGGCCGCGTGCGGCAGGCTGAAGTAGTGGTAGGTTTTGTCGTCGATTTCTAATGTTTTTAGGGTGTTCAGGCTATCGAGGGACGGCATTGCATTGACTCCTTTTATCCGCACGGTGGCGGATCCAATGAGACGAACAGAGCCCTTAACCTAGCTCTGTTTGAGGGGTAAGGCTAATCACTGGACTCTACGGGCAAGTTCAAGGTTCCGAACTCCGCTATCATGCGCGGGTTTTCGTGACAGGCTTTGCTACAGGGCAAGTTTGCGCGCCGTATTGCCCAGGAGAATTGATGAACACCCTTTTTATGCACTGCCGGCCGGGTTTTGAGGGCGAGGTGTGCTCCGAGATCGCCGAGCACGCCGCGCGCCTGAATGTGGCCGGTTACGCCAAGGCCAAGGCCGGGAGTGCCTGCGCCGAGTTTGTCTGCACGCAAGACGATGGCGCCGAGCGACTGATGGCCGGCCAACGTTTCGTCGATTTGATATTCCCGCGTCAGTGGGCCCGTGGGCAGTTTGTCGACTTGCCGGAAACCGACCGCATCAGCGTGATCCTTGCCCACATGGCGCAGTTTCCGGTGTGCGGCAGCCTCTGGCTGGAGATGGTCGATACCAACGACGGCAAGGAACTGTCGAACTTCTGCAAGAAATTCGAGGGGCATTTGCGCAAGGCGCTGCTGGCCGCCGGCAAACTGGTGGAAGACGCGAGCAAACCGCGCCTGCTACTGACCTTCAAGAGCGGCCGCGAAGCCTTTATCGGCTTGGCGCCGGCCAACAATTGCGCGATGTGGCCCATGGGCATCCCACGGCTGAAGTTCCCCCGCGAGGCGCCGAGCCGTTCCACCTTGAAGCTGGAAGAGGCCTGGCACCACTTCATCCCCCGCGAGCAGTGGGATGAGCGTTTGCACAGCGACATGACGGGTGTGGACCTGGGCGCCGCGCCTGGGGGGTGGACCTGGCAACTGGTCAACCGCGGCATGCTGGTGACCGCCATCGACAACGGCCCGATGGCCGAGAGCCTGATGGACACGGGCCTGGTCCAGCACCTGATGGCCGATGGCTTTACCTTCAAGCCCAAGCAACCGGTGGACTGGATGGTCTGCGACATCGTTGAGAAGCCGGCGCGCAATGCCGCGTTGCTGGAAACCTGGATCGGCGAAGGGCATTGCCGCGAAGCGGTGGTCAACCTCAAGTTGCCGATGAAGCAGCGTTACGCCGAGGTCAAGCGTTTGCTGGAGCGTATCGAAGAGGGCTTCAAGGAGCGCGGTATTCGCGTCGAGATCGGCTGCAAGCAGCTCTACCACGACCGCGAAGAAGTGACCTGCCACTTGCGCCGTTTGGATGTTGTAAAGAAGGCCAAGAGCCGCTGAAATCTTGAATTTTTTGCTGAATGAATGTGGGGGGCGGGTAGGCCTGGGATGCGGGCGCCACGGTGAGCCAGGGTGACCGTGTCAATGCCATCGCAGGCCAGCCCGCTCCTACAGGGAGTGAGCCATGAATGACGTGAACGATACCGCCGTGGACGGCACGCTGGACGCCACCGGCCTCAATTGCCCGGAGCCGGTGATGATGCTGCACCAGCACATCCGCGACCTGGCCCCTGGTGGCCTGTTGAAGGTGATTGCCACCGACCCCTCGACCCGCCGCGATATTCCCAAGTTCTGTGTGTTTCTCGATCATGAACTGGTGGAACAGCGCGAAGAGGGCGGGACTTACCTGTACTGGATCCGCAAGAAGCTGTCTTAACCCCGGCGGATGCGCTTACGCGCACTGCGTGTCAGGCGCACCGACAGTAGCAGTGCCGCGCAACTCAAGCCCACGATCAAACCCTGCCACAAGCCGCTCGGGCCGCTGGCGGCGCCGAGCCAATCGGTCAGGCCCAGGGCGTAGCCCACCGGCAGGCCGATACCCCAATAGGCGAACAGCGTCAGAATCATGGTCACCCGGGTGTCCTGGTAACCGCGCAGGGCCCCGGCCGCCGTGACCTGGATCGCGTCGGAGAACTGGAACAGCGCCGAGTAGACAATCAGCATCGACGCCACCTGGATCACGATGGGGTCCGGGGTGTAGATGGCGGCGATCTGTTCGCGCAGCAACAGCATCAGGCTCGCCGAGAGGCAGGCGTAGGTCAGCGCGGCGCCCATGCCCACACCGGCGGCGAAGCGGGCCTCGCGCGGTTCGCCACGGCCCAGGGCCTGGCCGACGCGCACCGTCACGGCCATGGCCAGGGAGTACGGGATCATGAACACCAGGGAGCTGAAGTTCAGGGCGATCTGGTGCCCGGCCACCACTGTGGCACCAAGGCTGCCGATCAGCAGGGCGATTACGGCAAAGATGCTCGACTCGGCGAACACTGCGATGCCAATCGGCAGGCCGACGCTTATCAAGCGCTTGATGATTGCCCATTGCGGCCAGTCGAAGCGGGTGAACAGCTGGCTGGACCGGTAGACCGGCGCCCAGTGCGTCCAGCCCACCATGCCCAGGGTCATCATCCACATCACGATGGCAGTGGCCCAGCCGCAGCCGACGCCGCCCATGGCCGGCACGCCGAAGTGGCCGTAGATGAACACGTAGTTAAGCGGAATGTTCAGCGCCAGCGCACACAGCCCCAGGATCATGCTCGGGCGGGTACGGCCCAAGCCATCGCTGAAACAGCGCAGCACGAAGTAAAACGCTGTGGCGGGCAGGCCGCTGGCGATGCCGTACAGGTACTGCATGCACAGGCCGATCAGTTGCGGGTCGACCTTCATGGCCCGCAGCACCGGTTCGGCATTGAGCAGCAGGCCGGTTGCCATCAGGCCCACCACCAGTGCCAGCCACAGGGCCTGGCGCACCAGCGGGCCAATCTCGCCGTGTTTGCCGGCGCCGAAGCGTTGGGCGACTTTTGGCGTGGTGGCCAGCAGGATGCCGGTCATCAGCAGGTACACCGGAATCCAGATCGAGTTGCCCAACGCCACGGCTGCCAGGTCGCGGGAGCTGTAGCGCCCGGCCATCACGGCATCGACGAAGCCCATGGCCGTGGTGGCCAATTGGCCGACCATGATCGGCAGCGCCAGGACGAGCAGGTCGCGTAGCTCCATGCGTACCCGGGCGGGGCGGGAAATGGGAGCGTTAGAAGGGGTGTCGGTCACGGCATTCACAGGCAGAGCGTCCAGGGGTAAAGGTGCGCAGGGCCGGGCATTCTACGCCTTGACACAGTGGTCAGGAAAAATCCTGTGTTGGGGATTTGTAAGTCGCTGCCCCGGCATCGATGCCCCGCAAGGCGTGTACACTGCCGGTCCGCCAAAAGGAGCCTGCCATGCTGATTGTCGCTGACGAAAACATCCCCTTGCTCGATGCCTTTTTCCAGGGTTTCGGCGAAATCCGCCGCTTGCCGGGGCGCGCCATCGACCGCGCGGCGGTGGCGCAAGCCGATGTGTTGCTGGTGCGCTCGGTGACCCCGGTGGACCGCGTGCTGTTGGCCGGCAGCCAGGTCAAATTCGTCGGCACCTGCACCATCGGCACCGATCACCTGGACCTTGGCTACTTCGCCGAGGCCGGGATTGGCTGGTCCAGCGCGCCGGGCTGCAACGCCCGCGGGGTGGTCGATTATGTGCTGGGTAGCCTGTTGACCCTGGCCGAAATCGAAGGCGCCGACCTGGCCCGGCGCACCTACGGTGTGGTCGGGGCGGGGGAAGTGGGCGGGCGTTTGGTCAAGGTACTGCGCAGCTTGGGCTGGAACGTGCTGGTGTGCGACCCGCCTCGGCAAGCGGCCGGGGACGGAAGCTGCGTGAGCCTTGAGCAGATCATCGCCCAGTGCGACGTGATAAGCCTGCACACGCCCCTGACCCGCGAAGGCGCCGCGCCGACCTGGCACCTGTTCGACCGTGAGCGCTTGAACCGCTTGCGCCCCGGTACTTGGCTGCTGAACGCCAGCCGCGGCCCGGTGGTGGACAACCGGGCGCTGCGCGAGGTGCTGTTGCAGCGCGAAGACCTGCAAGCGGTGCTGGACGTGTGGGAGGGCGAACCGGCGGTGGACGTTGCCCTGGCCGACCTCTGCGTGCTCGCCACGCCCCATATCGCCGGCTACAGCCTCGATGGCAAGCAGCGTGGCACCGCGCAGATCTACCAGGCGTTCTGCCAGCACCTGGGCCAAGCGCCCCAAGTGCGCCTCGAAGATCTGCTACCGGCGCCCTGGCTGAGCCGCATCAGCCTGCACGGCGACTGCGACCCGGCCTGGGCCTTGGCCATGATCTGCCGTGGCGTCTACGACCCGCGGCGTGACGATGGGGATTTCCGTCGCAGCCTGATGGGCAGCGCCGAGGAACAACGCATCGCCTTCGACCTGTTGCGCAAACACTACCCGCCGCGTCGTGAAATCGACGGCTTGACCGTGCAGATCGACGGCGAGGCCCGCGGGTTACGGCAGATGGTCCAGGCCCTTGGCGCCACCGTGGTTTAACGAGGACTATGCCCGCTGGCTACCAGGCAGAAAAAACCCGGCCATGGGGCCGGGTCGGGAAGAGGGGGCGAGGCCTTATTCGTGCTCGGCGGGCTTGACCTGGCGCAGTTCCAGCTCGCGGCAGGCCTGTTGGATCATGTCTTCGGTGATCGGTACTTCACGACCCTCGGCGTCAATGATCGAGCAGCCCAGGGAGGCATGCTGCGGAATGCGGAACACTTCAATCTGGTCGTTGGTGCGGGTGTGCAAGGACATGGCCTGTCTCCTCATCAGGTTGTGTGCTTAATGTAGAACCGCCAGGTGACCAAGCTGTGACAGCTCCCTGTCGATTGGCCGGGCGGTCTGGTGGAGTCCATCAGAAACTGCCTACAAACTCCAGGGTGATGTTAGATCAATAGCCTCTAAGCTCTAGCGGCGGCGGTCATATTTAACCGGACTCATTGTGATTCACGGAAGTTCCACCCGATTCAGCGGGGCTCGGCGCCGCTGCCCTTTCACGATGGTGCTTGCAGATGACTTCTATGCTTTCTTCCCGTCAACGGCGCGCCCTGCGCCTGGCGCTTCACTTTATCGCGCCCTATCGCTGGCAGGCCCTGGGCGCTTTGCTGGCACTGATCGTCACGGCCGGCATCACGTTGTCCATGGGCCAGGGCATTCGCCTGCTGGTGGACCAGGGGTTCATGACCCGCTCACCGCACCTGCTCAACCAGTCCATTGGCCTGTTTCTGCTGTTGGTGCTAGGCCTGGCGGCGGGCACCTTCGCGCGGTTTTACCTGGTGTCGTGGATTGGCGAGCGCTGCGTCGCGGACATCCGTCGCCAGGTGTTCAACCACTTGATTTACTTGCACCCAGGCTTTTACGAGGGCAATCGCAGCTCCGAGATCCAGTCGCGCCTGACGGCTGACACCACCTTGCTGCAATCGGTGATCGGCTCGTCGCTGTCGCTGTTTCTGCGCAACGCCTTGATGGTGATCGGCGGCATCGTGCTGCTGTTTATCACCAACCCCAAGCTCACCAGCATCGTGGTCGTGGCCTTGCCCCTGGTGCTGGCGCCGATCCTGATCTTCGGCCGTCGGGTGCGCAGCCTGTCGCGCCTGAGCCAAGACCGTATCGCCGACGTCGGCAGCTACGTCTGCGAAACCCTGGGCCAGATCAAGACCGTACAGGCCTACAACCACCAGGCCCAGGACGAGCAGCGCTTTGCCGGCACCGTCGAGGCGGCGTTCGATACGGCGCGCAAGCGTATCGTCCAGCGTGCCTGGCTGATAACCCTGGTGATTGTCCTGGTGCTGGGCGCGGTGGGCGTGATGCTCTGGGTCGGCGGCATGGATGTGATCGCCGGGCGGATTACCGGCGGCGAGTTGGCGGCGTTCGTGTTTTACAGCCTGATCGTCGGCAGCGCCTTCGGTACGTTGAGCGAGGTGATCGGCGAATTGCAGCGTGCGGCGGGGGCGGCCGAACGGATCGCCGAGCTGCTGCAATCACCCAACGAAATCCAGGCTCCAAGCACTGATAAGGCCCGGTTGCCGCAGCGGGTCAGCGGTGAGTTGGCGTTGCAAGGCCTGCGTTTTTCCTATCCTTCAAGGCCGGAGCGTTTTGCCATTGATGGCCTCGACCTGCACGTTCGGGCTGGGGAAACCCTGGCGCTGGTGGGGCCTTCCGGTGCCGGCAAGTCCACACTGTTCGATTTGCTCCTGCGCTTCTACGACCCGCAGCAAGGGCAGATTTTGCTCGAAGGCCAGGCCCTGACCCAATTGGACCCGCAGGACGTGCGGCGCTGCTTTGCCCTGGTCTCGCAAAGCCCGGCGCTGTTTTTTGGCAGCGTCGAAGAGAACATCCGCTACGGCAACCCGCTGGCCACCCGCGAGCAGGTGGAAGACGCTGCGCGTACCGCCCACGCCCATGATTTCATCCTGCAACTGCCCGACGGCTACCAGACCCACCTCGGTGACGGTGGCCTGGGCCTTTCTGGGGGCCAGCGCCAGCGTTTGGCCATCGCCCGGGCGTTGTTGGTGGATGCGCCGATCCTACTGCTGGACGAAGCCACCAGCGCCCTCGACGCCCAGAGCGAACACTTGATCCAGCAAGCCCTGCCACGGCTGATGCACAACCGCACCACCCTGGTCATCGCCCATCGCCTGGCCACGGTGAAAAACGCCGACCGCATCGCCGTCATGGACCAAGGCAAACTGATCGCCATCGGCACCCACCAGCAATTGATCGCCAGCAATGCGTTGTATGCGCGCCTGGCGGCGTTGCAGTTCAGTGAACAGGAGGGGCGATAGCCCAAAAAAAACGCCTGCATTTCTCAATGAAGGCGTTTTTTTACTGCAAGTTTGCAGCTTGCAGCTGCCGCTACTGATCGTCGAAATAGCGTTCGTGCCAGTCCACCAGTGGTTGCGGCGAGTTGAGCTTTTGCCCGTAAATCACCGAATAAGACAGCACGTTTTGCACATATTGGCGGGTTTCGTCGAATGGGATGCTCTCGACCCACACGTCAAAGCTCAGGTGGTCGGCACCGCGTAGCCATTGGCGCACGCGGCCGGGGCCGGCGTTGTAGGCGGCCGAGGCGAGGACGCGGTTGCCGTTGAACTGGCTGTGGACCTGGCTCAGGTAGGCAGCGCCCAACTGGATGTTCTTGTCCGGCACCAGAACCTGCTGGGGCGAGGCGAGGGGGATGTTGAACTTGCGCGCGGTTTCCTTGGCGGTGCCGGGCATCAGTTGCATTAGGCCGCTGGCGCCGACGCCGGAGCGAGCGTCGTCCATGAAGGCACTTTCCTGGCGCGTGATGGCGAATACCCAGCTCGAGTGCAGGCCACGCACCTTGGCTTCGCGCACCAGGGTGTCGCGGTGGGCCATGGGGAAGCGGATGTCCAGGTCGTCCCAGTATTGCGCCTGGCTGATGGTACGGATGGCCGGGAAGTACCACTTCAGGTCGTAGGCCAGTTTGGCCTGGGCGACCATTTCGTCACGGTTGAAGTGGCGGCTGACGTGGTACCACTCGCGGCGCCCGTCAACGATTTGCCCGCGGGCGTGGAATTCCAGGGCGCGGCGCACGCCCGGGGTGTTGCGCACCTTGTTGACCAACTGCTGGCTGAGCACCAGCGGCTTGTTATTCAACTGGTAGGGCGACTGGGCGCGGTCGGCGGCCAGGAAGCCATAGAAATCGCGCTCGCGGGAGAGGTTTTTGTACAGCGCCTGCACTTGCGGGTTCTGCGGTTGCGCCAGTTCCAGGCTGCGGGCCTGCCAGTAGCGCCAGCGGTTGGTGGTGGCCAGGTCCTGGGGTAGGCGGCGGGTCAGCTCGTAGGCGTCGTCCCAGCGCGCCAGGCGCAACAGTAGGCGCAGGCGCCATTCGGACACGGTGTTGTCGCGCAGTTCCGGGTCGTACTTGGTCATCACGTCCAGGGCCCGACCATCGAAGCGTTTGGCCAGGGTCAGGCCGATTTCCCGGGCGATGGAGACTTTCTCGTCGCGGGAGAAATGCATGCTGGCGGCATAGCCGTCGAGCAGGGCCATGGCTTTTTGCGGGTCTTGGCGGGCGAGGCGGCGCAGGCCCAGGCCGACCACGTCGGACATGGCTTCGTCCACTGGGGTGAAGCGTGACGGTTGGCTCAGCAGCTCAGGCTTTTGCGCCACATCCACCAGCAGGCGGCCTTGCGGGGCGAGGGTGGTCAGGCCTTTTACCAGGCTGTTGGCCAGGGGGTAGTTGCGTGCATCCGCCGCGAGTTTGGCGCGCTGCCAGCGCTTTTGCTCGGTGAGCTGGCCTTGGGCCGCCCACTGGCCGAACAGCGCATCGCACGCCACCGGTTGGGTTTTGCCGGTGAGCCAGAGTTTTTCGGTGGTGGCGTAGCCTTGGGCTTTGAGGTTGTGGCTCAGTTGGTATTGGCCGTAGAGGCAGTCCAGCTCGGTGAAATTGAGCTTGGGGTCGTAGTACTTGATGAAGGGTTGCCAATCGCCCCGGTCGGCCAGCCAGCGCAACCAGCGTAGTTTCATCCAGTTGGCCTGGGGCAGGTCGCCATGTTCGGCGAGGAATTTCTCGATTTCGGCGTTGCTTGCGGTTTTCAAGCGCGCGGTCAGTTCGTCGTAGGCCAGGTAGGGCGTCAGCGGGTAATCGCTCAGGGCCTGGCTGTAGCGAAAGTAGGGGCCTGAATCGCCCTTGGCCAGGGCGCGTTTGGCTTCGTCGTAATACTGGCGTTGTTGGGACAGGTCCGCTGCCTGGGCGGTGTGAGCGGCGGTGGCAGAAAGAAGCAGACAAGATAAAAAGTTGACAAGGCGACTGCGCATGAGACGTCCGAACAGAGAAAACGTGGCGAGTGCCGAGGTTGCCAGCACTGATTGCCTGTAGCTTAGCCTTTTGCCAGCAAGCGGCGAAAGCTTTGCCGGCCTGTCGGTCTCAGTTCGCGACATTTGTCGGGCACAGTGCGCCGGCAACGAAATTGCCGGCCTTCTGAGGGCGCAAGTCAGGTAGAATGCGGCCCCGGTTTTTGGAGAAGAACATGACCCTGCTCAAATTCAGCGATGTGTCCCTTGCTTTCGGCGCTATGCCGTTGTTGGACAAGGTGTCCTGGCAGATCGCCCGTGGTGAGCGGGTGTGCATCATCGGCCGCAACGGCACAGGCAAGTCCAGCATGATGAAACTGGTCAAAGGTGACCAGAAGCCCGATGACGGCTCCGTGTGGCGTGCCCCGGGCTTGAAAATCGGTGAATTGCCGCAGGAATTGCCGGTGGCCGACGACCGGACCGTGTTCGACGTAGTGGCCCAGGGCCTGGACGGTGTCGGCGAGCTGCTCGCCCAGTACCACCACCTGAGCCAGAACATCGTCACCGACGCCGACCTGGACAAACTGATGCACGTCCAGCACGACCTCGAAGCCCGCGACGGCTGGCGCTTGCAGCAATTGGTCGATAGCACCCTGAGCCGCCTGCAATTGCCGGCGGACAAGACCCTGGCCGAGTTGTCCGGTGGCTGGCGCCGGCGCGTGCTGCTGGCCCAGGCGCTGGTGTCCGAGCCCGACCTGTTGCTGCTCGACGAACCGACGAACCACTTGGACATCGGTGCCATTGCCTGGCTTGAGGAAGCGTTGAAGGATTTCCAGGGCGCGGTGCTGTTCATCACCCACGACCGTTCCTTCCTGCAAAACCTGGCCACCCGCATCCTCGAACTGGACCGCGGTGGCCTGATCGACTGGAACGGCGACTACGCCAGTTTCCTCGTACACAAAGAGGCGACCCTGGCCGCCGAAGAAACCGCCAATGCGCTCTTCGACAAGAAGCTGGCCCAGGAAGAAGTGTGGATCCGCCAAGGCATCAAGGCGCGCCGCACCCGTAATGAAGGCCGCGTGCGTGCCCTCAAGGCCCTGCGCGTGGAGCGCAGCGAACGCCGCGAGCGCACCGGCAAGGCCAATCTGCAGCTCGACACCGCTGACAAGTCGGGCAAGCAGGTGATGGTGCTGGAGAACGTCAGCTTCGCCCGCCCGGGTGGGCCGCAGCTCATCAAGGATTTCTCCATGGTGCTGCAGCGCGGCGACCGCATTGGCCTGCTGGGCGCCAACGGTACCGGCAAGACCACCCTGCTCAAGCTGATGCTCAACGGCCTCAAGCCCACTGCGGGCACGGTGGAGGAGGGCACGCGGATCGACGTCGCCTACTTCGACCAGTTGCGCCATCAGTTGGACCTGGAAAAAACCGTGATCGACAACGTCGCCGAAGGCCGCGATTTTATCGATATCGACGGCCAGAGCCGCCATGTCCTGAGCTACCTGGGCGACTTCCTGTTCAGCCCGCAGCGTGCCCGCACGCCGGTCAAGGCGTTGTCGGGCGGTGAGCGTGCGCGCCTGCTGTTGGCCAAGCTGTTCAGCAAGCCAGCGAACCTGTTGGTGCTCGACGAGCCGACCAACGACCTGGACGTGGAAACCCTGGAGCTACTCGAAGAAGTGCTGTTGACCTTCAAGGGCACGGTGCTGATGGTCAGCCACGACCGGGCATTCCTCGACAACGTGGTTACCAGCACCCTGGTCTTCGAAGGCGAGGGCAAGGTCCGCGAATACGTGGGCGGCTACCAGGATTGGTTGCGTCAGGGCGGTTCGCCGAAACTGCTGGGCGTGGCCGAGAGTAAATCCGGCAAGGCTGACCTGAACTCGGCGGTGGTAGCCGCAGCGGCGCCCGCGCCCGCCCAGGAAGCGCCGGTGGCGAAGAAGAAGCTCAGCTACAAGTTGCAGCGCGAGTTGGAAGCCCTGCCAGGGGACATCGATGCCAAGGAGCAGCAGATTGCTGCGCTCGAAGCTGAGATGGCCGATGCGGGCTTCTACCAGCGTCCTGCCGCCGAAACGGCCAAGGTCATTGCCCATCTGGAGCAATTGCAGGCCGAGTTGGAGGTGTTGGTGGAGCGTTGGGCCGAGCTGGATGCCTGATCGATCTGCCTGAATCAAAAAAGCCCGGCCTCACTTCAGTGGGGCCGGGCTTTTCGTATGGGCTAGCGCGGGCTCAGCTTTTTACCAGCCTGACCGCCAGTACGTCGCAGGGCGCGCCGTGCAACACGTCATTGGCGGTGGAGCCGAGCAGCAGCGCCAAGCCATGGCGGCCGTGGCTGCCGACCACGATCAGGTCGCAACCCTGTTCCTTGGCCAGATGATGGATTTCCTGGCGCGGCTGACCGTAGGTCAGGTGGCTGTTTTCCTTGGACAGCTCCGGGTACTTGGCCATCAGGCGATCCAGGCGCTCCTTGGCCTGGTCGAACTGCTGTTGCTGCAATTGGGAAAGGTCCATCGGTACGTCGCCGCCGAAGGCCATGGCCATGGGTTCGACGATGTGCACCAGTGACAGCTTGGCGCTACCACTGACTGCCAGTTCGCGGGCGCGCTTAATGACCGGGTCGCATTCTTCGGTGAGGTCGACGGCGACCAGAATGTGTTCATAGTGCATGGGGGAGACCTCCAAAGGCTTGCGATAGAAGGGAAGTATGGCTGGTTTCAAGCGGATGGCTTTGCGTCAGGTCAAATCCGCTCATCAAGAATCGGGAGTACACATATGACGGTCTGGATAGTGGTGTCAATCCTTGCGCTGATTCTCAGCCCGCTCGCCTGGCTGCGGCCTTCACGCCAGCAGAGCGGTCGCATGGCCTTGCGCATGGAGGCTCGGCGCATAGGGCTGGCCATGCAATTGGCCCCGCAGGAGTGGCCGCACTGGATGTCGCCGGAGCCGCCCAACCCCTGTGCGCAGTACCATCGCCCCCGGCGCAGTGCCCAGCGCCCCTGCTGGAGTTACTGGCAGTCGGCGCCGGGAGTGTGGGTCAACCAATGGCGCGAAGTGTGCGAGGACGAGGCGATGCTGGTGCATTTGCGCACCTTGCCGGCCAATGCCTACAAGGTCGAGGCAGATCAGCAGATGATTACCCTGTATTGGGGCGAGAAGGGTGAGGCGAGCGTCCTGCAGGCCATCGCCGCTGTACTTAAAGCCCTGGCCTGAATTCGATGTTTGGCCGCGCCTGTCAGGTGCAGCGTTGTTTAGGGCGACTTTTCTAATTATTGACTCTATGAATGTTCCGGCATATGCCGCAGGGCGGGCATCCCTGCGTGCTGGCGAAATGACCGTAAAGTCGCGTTCTAGCCCGTGTTTTGGGCGATTGACAATTGTTCGAAATTCCTTGAAGGTGGCGTACCCAAATCAAACGGGCGTATGAATTGAGCGTTTGTATTACAGAGCGTTCCTACGAAACCCGACTATCGCGTTGGCGGGTGTGCCTGGCGGATTGGCGTAGCATCGACGGTGACGTCAGTGCCGAGCCAGAAGTTAGCTTCCGACGTGTACTGTTCAGCTTCCATATCGTGGAGATCAGTTGATGATTTACGAAGGTAAAGCCATCACGGTTAAAGCTCTTGAGAGTGGCATCGTCGAATTGAAATTCGACCTCAAGGGTGAGTCCGTCAACAAGTTCAACCGTCTAACCCTGAACGAACTGCGTCAGGCAGTAGACACCATCAAGGCAGACGCTTCGGTCAAGGGTGTCATCGTCACCAGCGGCAAGGACGTGTTCATCGTCGGCGCCGACATCACCGAATTCGTCGACAACTTCAAGCTGCCGGATGCAGAGCTGGTTGCAGGCAACCTCGAAGCCAACAAAATTTTCAGCGACTTCGAAGACCTGAATGTTCCGACCGTTGCCGCGATCAACGGCATCGCCCTGGGTGGTGGTCTGGAAATGTGCCTGGCGGCGGATTACCGCGTCATGGCCAGCAGCGCGAAAATCGGCCTGCCGGAAGTCAAACTGGGCATTTACCCAGGCTTCGGCGGTACTGTGCGCCTGCCGCGCATCATCGGTGCCGACAACGCTATCGAGTGGATTGCCGCTGGCAAGGAAAACCGTGCCGAAGACGCCCTGAAAGTCGGTGCCGTCGATGCAGTCGTGGCCCTGGACAAGCTCCAGGAAGCCGCACTGAACCTGGTCAAGGGCGCCATCTCGGGCCAGTTCGACTACAAGGCCAAGCGCCAGCCAAAACTGGAAAAGCTCAAGCTCAACGCCATCGAACAAATGATGTCGTTCGAGACCGCCAAGGGCTTCGTGGCCGGCCAGGCTGGCCCGAACTACCCGGCGCCGGTCGAAGCGATCAAGACCATCCAGAAAGCCGCGAACTTCGGTCGCGACAAAGCCCTGGAAGTTGAAGCCGCAGGCTTCGTCAAGCTGGCCAAGACCTCTGCCGCGCAGAGCCTGATCGGCCTGTTCCTGAACGATCAGGAACTGAAGAAAAAAGCCAAGGCCTATGACGAAATTGCCCGCGACGTGAAGCAGGCTGCCGTTCTCGGCGCCGGCATCATGGGCGGCGGCATCGCCTATCAGTCGGCGTCCAAAGGCACGCCGATCCTGATGAAGGACATTAACGAGCACGGTATCGAGCAGGGTCTGGCCGAAGCCGCCAAGCTGCTGGTTGGCCGCGTAGACAAAGGCCGCATGACTGCCGCGAAAATGGCCGAAGTGCTCAACGGCATTCGTCCGACCCTGTCCTACGGTGATTTCGGCCACGTCGACCTGGTGGTCGAGGCAGTGGTCGAGAACCCTAAAGTCAAGCAAGCCGTGCTGGCTGAAGTGGAAGACAAGGTCAAGGAAGACACCATCCTGGCGTCCAACACCTCGACCATTTCCATCAGCCTGCTGGCCAAGGCCCTCAAGCGTCCTGAAAATTTCGTCGGCATGCACTTCTTCAACCCGGTGCACATGATGCCGCTGGTGGAAGTGATCCGTGGCGAGAAGTCCAGCGAGCTGGCCGTGGCCACTACCGTTGCCTATGCCAAGAAAATGGGCAAGAACCCGATTGTGGTCAACGACTGCCCTGGGTTCTTGGTCAACCGCGTGCTGTTCCCGTACTTTGGCGGTTTCGCCAAGTTGGTCAGCGCTGGCGTGGACTTTGTGCGCATCGACAAGGTCATGGAAAAATTCGGCTGGCCGATGGGCCCTGCCTACCTGATGGACGTGGTCGGCATCGACACCGGCCACCACGGCCGTGATGTTATGGCCGAAGGCTTCCCGGACCGCATGAAAGATGACCGTCGCTCGGCCATCGACGTGCTCTACGAAGCCAAGCGCCTGGGCCAGAAGAATGGCAAGGGCTTCTACGCCTACGAGACCGACAAGAAGGGCAAGCAGAAGAAAGTCGCCGACCCGTCGGTGCTGGAAGTGCTCAAGCCAATCGTTTACGAACAGCGTGAAGTGAGCGACGAAGACATCATCAACTGGATGATGATCCCGCTGTGCATGGAAACCGTGCGTTGCCTGGAAGACGGCATCGTCGAAACCGCTGCCGAAGCCGACATGGGCTTGGTCTACGGCATTGGTTTCCCTCCGTTCCGTGGCGGTGCGTTGCGTTACATCGATTCGATGGGTGTAGCGGCCTTCGTCGCCCTGGCTGACCAGTACGCTGATCTGGGCGCGCTGTACCACCCGACTGCGAAGCTGCGCGAGATGGCCAAAAACGGCCAAAGCTTCTTCGGTTAAGCGCCCAACGACTAGAGCGAGAATATTTATGAGCTTGAATCCAAGAGACGTCGTGATTGTTGACTTCGGTCGCACTCCGATGGGCCGCTCCAAGGGCGGCATGCACCGCAACACCCGTGCCGAAGACATGTCGGCGCACCTGATTAGCAAGCTGCTGGAACGCAACGTCAAGGTCGACCCGAACGAAGTCGAAGACGTGATCTGGGGCTGCGTCAACCAGACCCTGGAGCAAGGCTGGAACATCGCGCGCATGGCGTCGCTGATGACCCAGATCCCGCACACGGCGGCCGGCCAGACCGTCAGCCGCCTCTGCGGTTCGTCGATGAGTGCCCTGCATACCGCGGCGCAAGCGATCATGACCGGCAACGGTGATGTGTTTGTGGTCGGTGGCGTGGAGCACATGGGCCACGTCAGTATGATGCACGGTGTCGACCCGAACCCGCACATGTCCCTGTACGCGGCGAAAGCCTCGGGCATGATGGGCCTGACCGCGGAAATGCTCGGCAAGATGCACGGCATCACTCGTGAAGCCCAGGACGCCTTCGGCGTGCGCTCCCACCAGTTGGCCCACAAGGCCACGGTGGAAGGCAAGTTCAAGGATGAAATCATCCCGATGCAGGGTTACGACGAAAACGGTTTCCTGAAACTGTTCGACTACGACGAAACCATCCGTCCCGAAACCACCCTGGAAAGCCTGGCGGCCCTCAAGCCGGCCTTCAATCCAAAGGGCGGCACCGTGACGGCCGGTACTTCCTCGCAGATCACCGATGGTGCCTCGTGCATGATCGTGATGTCGGCCCAGCGTGCCCAGGACCTGGGGATCCAGCCTCTGGCGGTGATCCGTTCCATGGCCGTAGCAGGTGTGGACCCGGCGATCATGGGCTATGGTCCAGTTCCGGCAACGCAGAAAGCCCTTAAGCGCGCCGGCCTTGGCATCAACGATATCGACTTCTTCGAGCTCAACGAAGCCTTCGCGGCACAGGCCCTGCCCGTGCTCAAGGATCTGAAAGTGCTCGACAAGATGAACGAGAAGGTTAACCTGCACGGCGGCGCGATCGCCCTGGGCCACCCATTCGGCTGCTCCGGTGCGCGTATCTCCGGCACGTTGCTCAATGTGATGAAGCAAAATGGTGGCACCTTCGGGGTGGCGACCATGTGCATTGGCCTCGGTCAGGGCATCTCCACCGTGTTCGAACGCGTTTAAGCGATCGGTTACGGAAGCCGGGGCCATGTGCCCCGGTTTTTTGTTTTTAGTCGTTTTTTTACTTTTTATTTTTGATCGTTTGCGTGAGGGCCGAAGCATGTCTGTCCAACCTGGGCTCTATCAGCATTACAAAGGTCCGCAGTACCGCGTTTTCAACGTGGCGCGGCACTCCGAGACTGAAGAAGAAGTGGTCTTCTACCAAGCGCTGTATGGCGATTGCGGCTTTTGGGTGCGCCCCTTGAGCATGTTCCTGGAGTCGGTCGAAGTTGACGGCGAACAGGTCCCGCGCTTTGCTTTGATTCAGGCCGAACCCAGCCTTTTTTCACAGGCTTGAGGGCGGTGCGGGCAAAACCCTGCGCTTGACCTCACCTTGTTGCCACTATATATAGCGGTGCCGCGTCAGGCGCCAACCGCCTTTCACTTCTAGAATTCAGGAATTTTCTGATCCATGGGCAAATCGCTGGTCATTGTGGAATCCCCGGCTAAGGCCAAGACCATCAACAAGTATCTGGGCAACCAATACGTGGTGAAGTCGAGTATCGGCCATATCCGAGACCTGCCCACCAGCGGTTCGGCTAGCGCCAGCAAAGAGCCTGCTGCCAAGCGTGGCAAGGCCGCCGCCGGTGAGGCGCCCGCGCTCTCGCCCAAGGAGAAGGCGCGCAAGCAGCTTGTCTCGCGCATGGGTGTGGACCCCGAACACGGCTGGAAAGCCCAGTACGAGATCCTTCCGGGCAAAGAGAAGGTCATCGAAGAGCTGCGCCGGCTCGCCAAGGATGCTGACACCATCTATCTCGCGACGGACTTGGACCGCGAGGGGGAAGCCATTGCCTGGCACCTGCGCGAAGCCATCGGTGGCGACGACAGCCGCTACAAGCGTGTGGTGTTCAACGAAATCACCAAGAAAGCCATCCAGGAAGCCTTCTCCAAGCCGGGCGAGCTGGACATCGACCGCGTCAACGCCCAGCAGGCGCGGCGGTTCCTCGACCGTGTGGTGGGCTACATGGTTTCGCCACTGCTGTGGGCCAAGATCGCCCGTGGCCTGTCGGCTGGCCGGGTGCAATCGGTTGCGGTGAAGCTGGTGGTCGAGCGTGAGCGTGAGATCCGTGCGTTCATTCCCGAAGAATACTGGGAGGTCCACGCCGACCTCGGCACTGCCAAGGGCGCCAGCGTGCGCTTCGAAGTGGCCCGCGAGAACGGCGAAGCCTTCAAACCGCTGAACGAAGCCCAGGCCATGGCCGCGCTGGAGAAACTCAAGTCTTCGGCCTACACCATCGCCAAACGTGAAGACAAGCCGACCAGCAGCAAGCCGTCGGCACCGTTCATCACCTCCACGCTGCAGCAGGCCGCGAGTAATCGCCTGGGCTTTGGCGTGAAGAAGACCATGATGATGGCACAGCGCTTGTACGAGGCCGGCTACATCACTTATATGCGTACCGACTCGACCAACCTCTCGGCCGATGCCGTGGCGATGGCGCGTACTTACATCGAAGGAGAATTCGGCGGCAAATACCTGCCGGAAACCCCGAACGTCTACAGCAGCAAGGAAGGCGCCCAGGAGGCTCACGAAGCGATTCGCCCTTCGGACGTCAACACCGACCCGAGCAAGCTGTCGGGCATGGAACGTGACGCTGAACGCCTCTACGAGCTGATCTGGCGCCAGTTCGTCGCCTGCCAGATGCTGCCGGCCAAATATTTGTCCACCACTGTCAGCGTCGCCGCCAGCGGCTTCGAGCTGCGTGCCAAGGGCCGCATCCTCAAGTTTGACGGCTACACCCGCGTGATGCCGCAAATGGCCAAGCCAGGCGACGACGACGTGCTACCGGATATGGCTCAGGGCGATGTGCTCAAGCTCATCAAGCTCGACCCGAGCCAGCACTTCACCAAGCCACCGGCACGTTACTCGGAAGCGAGCCTGGTCAAGGAGATGGAAAAGCGCGGTATCGGCCGCCCGTCGACCTATGCGGCGATCATTTCCACCATCCAGGATCGCGGCTACGTGGCGCTGCACAATCGCCGTTTCTATTCGGAGAAGATGGGTGACATCGTTACCGAGCGCTTGTCCGAGAGTTTCTCCAACCTGATGGACTACGGCTTCACCGCCGGCATGGAAGAGAACCTCGACGACGTGGCTCAGGGCGAGCGGGACTGGAAAAGCGTGCTTGACGAGTTCTACGGCGACTTCAAGAAAAAACTCGAAGTCGCGGAAAGCCCGGAAAACGGCATGCGCGCCAACCAGCCGGTCATGACCGACATCCCATGCACCACTTGCGGGCGGCCGATGCAGATCCGCACCGCGTCCACCGGGGTGTTCCTGGGTTGCTCAGGCTACAGCCTGCCGCCGAAAGAGCGCTGCAAGGCCACGGTCAACCTGGTGCCGGGCGACGAAATCGCTGCCGACGACGAGGGCGAGTCTGAATCCCTGGTGCTGCGCGGCAAGCACCGCTGCCCGATCTGCAGCACCGCGATGGATGCGTACCTGCTGGATGAAAAGCGCAAGCTGCATATCTGCGGTAACAACCCCGATTGCAATGGCTATGAGATCGAAGAAGGCACCTATCGGATCAAGGGTTATGAAGGCCCCAGCCTGGAGTGCGACAAGTGCGGCAGCGAGATGCAGCTCAAGACTGGCCGTTTCGGCAAGTTCTTCGGTTGCACCAATGCCGCATGCAAGAACACCCGTAAACTGCTGAAAAGCGGCGAAGCGGCACCGCCGAAGATGGACCCGGTGAAAATGCCGGAGCTCAAGTGCGAGAAGGTTAACGACACCTACATCTTGCGTGACGGCGCGTCTGGCTTGTTCCTGGCGGCCAGCCAGTTCCCGAAAAACCGCGAAACCCGTGCACCGCTGGTGATGGAAATCGTGCCGCACAAGGACGAGATCGATCCGAAGTACCACTTCCTCTGCGCGGCCCCACAGAAGGACCCGGACGGTCGTCCGGCCGTCATTCGCTACAGCCGCAAGACTAAGGAGCAGTACGTGCAGACCGAAGTGGATGGCAAGCCGACAGGCTGGCGCGCGTTCTACGAAGGTGGAAAATGGAAGGTTGAAGACAAGCGCCAGGGCGCGTGACGAAGGCGGGCGGCTGACCTCTCTGTCGGTGCGCCTCTGCCTGATTCGTCCTGGTAGCAGAAAGCCGCATGCGAACCCTCGGGTTGGCCTGCGGTTTTTTTTGGCTTGCGGCGGCTGTGACTGATCCGTGACACTGTTAAGCCAGTACTACGCCCTATTTCGCTGTGGAGAGTGCCGTCATGGCCTTTGAGCTCTATACCCGTACCAATCAGAAAATATACTTCGCCGGGCTGTCGCTAGAGGCGCTGGCCCGGGCTGAAGAGGGGCGGGCGATGAACTCCCTGGCGCTGATCCAGGCAGGTCGCGAGTCCGCGTTGTTTCACCTATACGGGGCCTTACTGGGGTTGTGCCATGAAATTGCCGGTTTCTACCGTTTGCCTCAAGCCAATTCCCCGCGGGCGGAGTTGTTGCTGACCCGAGAGGTGCTAGAGGCGGTGGCTATTCCGGAAATGGCAGAAATGGTGGAGTTGGCCAACAACCCCGAAACCTGGCTGGCGAAGTTGTTGGCGGCTCATGCCGCGTTGTTCCAGCCGCCCCGGGCGCCGCATAAGCCCAAGGGCGACGTCACTCAGCCGTTGATCGTCGCGGTTAATCTCGATGAAGAGCTAGGGCCTGAAGAATTGAGCCGTGAAGAACTGGAGAGCTGGCGGCAACACCTTAAAAGCCTGGCTATTCGCTTTCGCGACGGGCTTAACGAGTGCTAAGCGAGTTAGAGCCAAGCCAGGGTTTTGCCTGACTGGGGAAACAGACCAGTCGCTCATGCATTAGTCGCAACACCAAGCGCATCCGGGCCTATGGCTGATACAATGCCGGCCTTTCGTGGAGAGCAAATTTTTATGCCAACGTCCTTTCTGGAAATTGTTGAGTTGCCTGACGGCCGTATAGAGCTGCGCCGGGCTGAGGACGAGGGTTCTCTGGTGACTTTGGATTTTTCTGAAGATGCCAAGGTGTTTCTGCAAGGCCAACATGTCGAAGTAGCCAAGGCGATGTTGAGTGTTGGCGTGCAGATGGCAGGCCGTCTCGCTGAAGGTGAGCTGGAGAAGGAAAGCGGGCCGCGGGTGCTGCACTGAGTCCGTTGGTCGGTTTCGCTTCTGTTGCGTCACCCCGGCTTCTCCATTCGTGAGAGGCCTCGTTATCAACCCAGGCGAATGTTCAGGCTTTGTGCATCCCCGGTGCGGGCGGCACTGATAAGTTGCTGGCGCATGCTCGATGGCAGCGGGTTGAGCCAACTGACGACGGTGTGGCTACGGCCCAGGCGCAGGGCCTCGCACGTCAATTGCTGGGCGCTTTGCATACCGCGCGGTTGCAGTAGCAGGATGCGTTCGCGGTTAAGGCCAGCATCGCGCAGCCAGGCCTGGGTCAGGCTGGCGGGTGGGGCGATCAGGGTCAGCCAGCGAGCGTCCTGATCCTGGCTCAGTTGCCTGAGGATCGGCGCCAGTAGGTTCAGGCAGTTCCCGGCTGCTCCACGCAGCGACAGCTCGCTAAAGACTTCGGGCTCGGCGCTCCAGGGCGATTCGACCACGTCTTTGAGGATGGGCGCTTGCGCCATGAAGGCTTCGAACAACGGCAGTTGAGCTTGCTGTGAGGTATAGGGGAACTGCATAAAGCCTCCTTTAGCGGCGAATGACGCCGACACTCAGACCTTCGATCACCAGTTCCTGATCTTTCAGGTTGACTTCGATAGGGGCGAACTCGGGGTTCTCAGCAATTAGCCAGACTTTGCTGCCTTCACGCTTGAACCGCTTGACCGTCACTTCGTCGCCCAGGCGGGCGACGACAATCTGGCCATTACGAGCTTCACGGGTGGTGTGTACCGCCAGCAGGTCGCCATCGAGGATGCCGACGTCCTTCATGCTCATGCCGTGTACCCGCAGCAGGTAGTCGGCGCGAGGGTGGAAGAAGGTTGGGTTGATGTTGCAGGACTCTTCGATGTGCTGCTGAGCCAGGATCGGCGCGCCAGCGGCAACACGACCGATGATCGGCAGGCTCGACTCGTCGGTTTCGGCTTCGAAACCAGGGATACGGATACCCCGTGAAGCGCCCGGGGTCATTTCGATAGCGCCCTTGCGTGCCAGGGCCTTGAGGTGTTCTTCGGCGGCATTGGGGGACTTGAATTCCAGTTTCTGCGCGATTTCCGCCCGGGTAGGGGGGAAACCGTTTTCTTTGAGGCAGTCTTTGATAAAGGCCAGGATCTCGGCTTGGCGTGGCGTCAGTTTTATCATGTCGATCGCTCTGTCTTTTTATACAGTGACTGGGATTATATACAGTGAAGGCGTCTTGGCAATCCTCCTTTTTCCGGCGCCCGCCGAACGGTTGAATAAGGGCGCACGCTAGGGTTGTCGTAGCGAGGTCCTACAGGGTTTTCCTTGTGTGATTAAATAGGTGACTGGTCGGCCGGAAAACGGACAGGCAGGCTTGACAAGACATAAGCTGAAACGTATGTTTCAAACAAGTGTTTGTCAGGTAGAGTAACCATGGCCCAGTCGGAAACCGTTGAACGCATTCTTGATGCTGCCGAGCAGTTGTTCGCGGAAAAAGGGTTCGCTGAAACTTCATTGCGCCTTATCACCAGCAAGGCCGGGGTCAACCTGGCGGCGGTGAATTATCATTTCGGCTCGAAAAAGGCGCTGATCCAGGCAGTGTTCTCGCGCTTCCTGGGGCCTTTTTGCATCAGCCTGGACCGGGAACTGGAACGCCGCCAGGCCAAGCCTGACAGCAAGCCAAGCCTGGAAGAACTGCTGGAAATCCTTGTCGAACAGGCTCTCGTGGTGCAACCGCGCAGCGGCAATGACCTGTCTATCTTCATGCGTTTGCTTGGCTTGGCCTTCAGCCAGAGCCAGGGCCACCTGCGGCGTTACCTGGAGGACATGTACGGCAAGGTGTTCCGCCGCTACATGATGCTCGTCAATGAGGCCGCGCCGCGGATCCCGCCGATCGAGTTATTCTGGCGCGTGCACTTCATGCTCGGTGCTGCGGCGTTCAGTATGTCCGGCATCAAGGCCTTGCGCGCCATTGCCGAGACCGATTTTGGCGTCAATACCTCGATTGAGCAGGTAATGCGCCTGATGGTGCCATTCCTCGCGGCTGGCATGCGCGCCGAAACCGGGGTCACTGACGACACCATGGCCAGCGCCCAGTTGCGGCCGCGGGTCAAGTCCACGCCGGCGCCTGCCAAGGTTTAGTGGCCGGTGGGTGGGCGCGGCGGCTGACATCCGCTAAGCTTGCCGCCCATGTCGACTCCCGTTCCAGACTCTCTCCTTACCCTGCACCGACCCGCGCCCGCCGAGCTTCGCTCCTGGCGGCGCAGTCGTGTGCCCGTAATAAAGGAATCGCTATGACCGGTGCCCTGCAAGGCTCCCTGATGGTGGATGTGGCCGGTACCTGGCTGACCTCCGAAGACCGTCACCTGTTGCGCCAGCCCGAGGTGGGCGGCCTGATTATTTTTGCGCGCAACATTGAGCACCCACGCCAGGTGCGCGAACTCAGTGCCTCGATTCGCGCCGTACGCCCGGACCTGCTGCTGGCAGTGGACCAGGAAGGCGGCCGCGTCCAGCGCCTGCGTCAGGGTTTTGTGCGCCTGCCGGCGATGCGGGCAATTGCCGACAATCCCAACGCCGAGGTGTTAGCCGAGCACTGTGGTTGGATCATGGCCACTGAAGTGCTGGCTGTTGGCCTGGATTTGAGCTTCGCCCCGGTGCTCGACCTCGATTACCAACGCAGCGCAGTGGTGGGGAGCCGTTCGTTCGAGGGCGACCCGCAGCGTACCGCGCTGCTGGCCGGGGCCTTCATTCGCGGCATGAACAGCGCCGGCATGGCGGCCACGGGCAAGCATTTTCCCGGCCACGGCTGGGCGGAGGCTGATTCCCACGTGGCGATTCCCGTCGATGAGCGCAGCCTCGAGGAGATCCGCGCCAATGACCTGGTGCCGTTCGCCCGTTTGAGCCAGCAACTGGCCGCCGTGATGCCGGCCCACGTGATCTACCCCCAGGTAGACAGCCAGCCTGCCGGGTTCTCGCGCCGCTGGTTGCAGGACATCCTGCGGGGCGAGTTGCAATTTGATGGGGTGATTTTCAGCGATGACCTGTCGATGGCCGGTGCCCATGTGGTGGGCGATGCGGCCAGTCGGATCGAGGCCGCCCTATCTGCCGGTTGCGACATGGGCCTGGTATGCAATGACCGGGCGGCGGCCGAGTTGGCCTTGTGCGCGGCCCAGCGCCTGAAGATCACGCCCAGCCCGCGTATCGCGCGGATGCGCGGCCAGGGTTTCGCCGGCACCGAGTACCGCCAGGACCCGCGCTGGCTCGCAGCCATTGGCGCCCTCAAAGACGCTCAATTGATTGATTAAAGGAAACTTGCAATGACGGTTTACGCGATTATCGGCGGCACCGGGCTGACTCAGCTCGAAGGTTTGAACATCCGCCAGTCGTTGCCGCTGGATACGCCCTACGGCGCGCCGTCGGCCGAGATCCAGGTGGGCGAATACGCTGGGCGCGAGGTGCTGTTCCTCGCACGTCACGGCCATCCGCATCGTGTTGCGCCCCATCAGGTCAACTACCGCGCCAACCTGTGGGCGTTGAAGCAAGCCGGGGCCGAGGCGATCCTGGCGGTCAATGCGGTCGGTGGGATTCACGCGGCCATGGGCACCGGGCATTTCTGTGTGCCGCACCAAGTGATCGACTACACCAGCGGCCGCGAGCACACCTACTTTGCCGATGACCTGGAATACGTGACCCACATCGATTTCAGCTACCCCTACAGCGAGCCGCTGCGCGAGCGTCTGATCGCGGCGCTGGCCGCTCAAGGTTGCGCCTACAGCAGCCATGGCGTGTATGCCTGCACCCAAGGGCCGCGCCTGGAAACCGTGGCCGAGATTGCGCGCCTGGAGCGTGACGGTTGCGACATCGTGGGCATGACTGGCATGCCGGAAGCGGCCCTGGCCCGTGAGCTGGGCCTGGACTATGCGTGCCTGGCCCTGGTGGTCAACCCGGCGGCGGGCAAGTCCACGGCGGTGATTACCATGGCGCAAATCGAGCAGGCGCTGCATGACGGCATGGGCCTGGCGAAGGCGACCCTGGCTCGGGTGTTGATGGCATAAGTGCAGTTCGGGAGTGTGGCGCGCCTATCGCGGGCAAGGCCCGCTCCCACAGGCTACAGTGCTCGATCTGTGGCGCGATAGACGCGCCACAAACTAATGCTTGGCTTTATCCGGCAGCGGCGCGAACAGCGCTTCAATGTCGTTGTTTTGCAGCTTCCAGTCCCCGGCCTGGCGCCCGTCGAGCACGCCTGCGGCGAGGTCGGACTTTTCTTTTTGCAGGTGCTGGATTTTTTCCTCCACCGTGCCCCGGGCAATCATCTTGTAGACGAACACCGGTTTTTCCTGGCCAATGCGGTAGGCGCGGTCGGTGGCCTGGTTTTCCGTGGCAGGGTTCCACCACGGGTCGTAGTGGATCACCGTATCGGCTTCGGTCAGGTTCAAGCCTACGCCGCCCGCCTTGAGGCTAATCAGGAAGATCTGCAACTGGCCGCTCTGGAAGGCCTTGACCGGCGTGCGGCGGTCGCGGGTCTGCCCGGTCAGCAGGGCATAGGCGACGCCGCGTTTTTTCAGTTCGGTTTCAATCAGGGTCAGCATTGAAGTGAACTGGGAGAACAGCAGAATCCGCCGCCCCTCCTCGAACAACTCTTCAAGCATTTGCATCAGGCTATCGAGCTTGCCCGAGGTGCTGCCCCGGGTGGGTGGGGCTTCGTTAACCAGGCGCAGGTCGCAGCAGACCTGGCGCAGCTTGAGCAGCGCTTCGAGGATGATGATTTGGCTGCGGGCCACGCCTTTGCGGGTGATCTCGTCGCGTACTTTTTTGTCCATGGCCAGGCGCATGGTTTCGTAGACGTCCCGCTGGGCTTCGTTGAGGTCGACCCAATGGATGATCTCGGTCTTGGGTGGCAGTTCAGTGGCCACCTGCTCTTTGGTGCGGCGCAGCAGGAACGGCTTGATGCGCCCGTTGAGGTGCTGCAAGCGCACTTCGCTGCCGCGTTTTTCGATGGGCACGCGGTAGTCGCGGTTGAAGGTCTTCACGTCCCCCAGCCAACCCGGCAGCAAGAAGTGGAACAGTGACCAGAGTTCGCCCAGGTGGTTTTCCAGGGGCGTACCGGACAGGCACAGGCGTTGCCGGGCGTCGAGGCTGCGGGCAGCTTCGGCGGCCTTGCTGGTGGGGTTCTTGATGTACTGCGCTTCGTCCAACACCAGCACATGCAGCGGCTGGGCGGCCAGCACTTCGATGTCCTTGGGCAGCAGGGCGTAGGTGGTGAGGATCAGGTCGTACTCGGCCAGTTGGGCGAAGTGCTTCTTGCGCCCGGCGCCATACAACGCCAGGACCTTGAGCTGGGGCGTGAAGTGCGCCGCTTCGTCGAGCCAATTGGGGATCAGGCTGGTGGGCATCACTACCATGCACGGCCGGTCGAGGCGCCCGGCGTGCTTTTCGCTGAGCACGTGGGCCAGGGTTTGCAGGGTTTTGCCCAGGCCCATGTCGTCGGCGAGGATGCCGCCCACCTCCAGTTGGCGCAGTGACTGCATCCAGCTCAGGCCTTCGAGTTGGTAGGGGCGCAAGGTGGCGTTGAGGCCATCGGGCGCGCGGCAACTGTAGTCTCTGATGTCGCGCAGGCGTTGGGCGAAGGTGCGGATGTGTTCGCCGCCTTCCCACAGCAGGGGCAACTCTTGCAGCGGGTTGAGCCGCAAGGCATCGGCTTTGCTCAGGCGCAGGCGGGTTTCGCCTGGTTCTTGCAGGTAGAACTCGCCGAGGGTGGCCAGCACCGGTTTCAGGCGCCCGAAGGGCAGGGCCACTTGCAGCGGGCCGCTGTCGGTAGGGGGCCGGTTGGGGATGTTCACCAGGATCAACTCGTCGTCGCGGCGTTTGGCCAGGCGTTCGGGGTTGAGCAACTCGGTGTGGGAGCGCATCAGGTTGAGCAGGATCGGCAGCAGGCTCAGGCGCTCGCCGTTGACGATGATGCCCAGTTCCAGGTCGAACCAATCACGCTGCGGCGCCTCCTCGACGCTGGCGTACCAGTCATCGACGGCGGTCAGGTCGAAGCCGAAGTCGTCCTCTATCTGCAGCTCCCAGCCTTGTTCGCGCAGGCTGGGCAGTTGGTTGAGGGTGAAGGTCAGCCAGGCGCTGTCGTTGACCATCTCGAACAATTCGCCAGCGCTTTCGGGCAGGGCTTTACTTTGCCGGGTGGCGATGCGAAACCCCAGCAGCCTGAGCTGTTCGCGGTAGTGCTTCTCGGCGTCGAGTTGGCGCTTGATGCGCAGGGTCTGCTGTTCCTGGCGGATCAGGATATCGGCGTTTTTCTGCCCGCTGACGTATTCGCCCTGATAGTTGAAGGACAGCGCGGCGCGGTGCTGGATATAGCGCTGCATTTTGCCGTTACGCGGTTCAAAGGCGCTGAATTCGACGCTGGCCAGCCACAGGCGCGGCACCGGTTGCACGTCGTCGAGCAGCACTTGCGGCGGGGCGGCGGGGCGGCGGTTTTCCAGGACCGTCTGGAGTTTTTCCAACAGTTGGGCGTCTTTGGCGGCGGCGGGGAAGGCCAGGGTTTCTTCGACTTGCAGCAGTACCGCGGCGCAGTGCTTGCAGTTGACCCGCACGGGGCAACTGCACGTAGCGTCCACCATCAGCAGGGTGTTTTTCGCGGATTCGCGCAGGTTGATGGTCTGGCGGTAGACGTTGCCGCCCGAGCCTTCGCAACTGGCAGTGATGGTGCTGTCGCCGACCTGGACGAAGCGCACGCGGTTTTCCAGCGCGTAGCGGCGCCCGCGCTCAAGGCTCTGTTCTTTGAAGCGACTGACCCAGGACGGTGCCAGGGGTTTGGTCAGGGTCGCGGGCATGGGCACTCAGTCAGTCCGGGATTTCAACGGGGGCTTGGCTGCGGGCGGGGGCGGATAGCGAGGTGATTTTTATCAGCAGGCCCAGGTGGCCGTTGTCGAGAAAATTCAGTTGGCCGTTCTTGGTGTGGCTTTGCTGGCTCAGGCTTTCGCTGGCGGTAATCAGGCCATTGCGGTCGATCTGGTTGACCCAGAACTTGGCGTTGACGTCGGTAAAGCGCCCTAGTTTCAACTCCAGGGTGCCCTGGATCGGGAACTGGCCGAACTGCCCGGCACCGTCGCTGATCGCCACTGTGCTCGGCGCCTCGCCCAGAGGCTGTTGCCAGGCCTTGTGCAGCAGCACGCTGTAGTCGGTGCTGGCCTTGAGGTTTTCGACTTCTTTGTTGAGGCTCGGCGTGCGCAGGCTGGCCGGGTCAACTGGGCGGGCGCCGGCGGCCCAATCCTCTGGCGCGGGGCGGCTGAGGATGGTGGGTTCGGCGTTCTGCCGCACCAGGATCATCTCGATCTGGTACAGCTCATCGGCCAACGCCAAGGGGGCGACCAGGGTCAGCAGCAAGGTCAGTGAGGCAAACAGGCGCATGGCACGTCCTTCAAGCAGTTTTCGGGGCTAGGCGCTCGAACAGCGCCTCCAATGTGTTGAAGCGCTCTTCGGGACGTTCCATTGGCACCATGAATTTGAACAGCGTAGCGCCTTCAAATTTGTAGCGGTTGGGCTGGCCCTGGATGAGTTTTATCAGCACCAGCGGATCGACCGGCGTCTGCGGTTCGAACTCGATACGCCCGCCCTGTGGCCCGGCGTCGACCTTCTTGATGCCCAGTTGTTCGGCTTGCAGCTTGAGCAGGGTCAGGCGCACCAGGTTCTTGGTCGGCTCAGGCAGCAGGCCGAAGCGGTCGATCATTTCCACTTGCAGGTCCTTGAGGCCCTCTTCGTCGGTGGCCGAGGCGATGCGCTTGTACAGGATCAGCCGCGCATGCACATCTGGCAGGTAGTCCTCGGGAATCAACGCGGGCAGGCGCAGGTTGATTTCCGGGCCGCCGCCCAAGGGTTGGTCGAGGTTCGGTTGCTCGCCCTTGCGGATGGCCTTGACCGCCCGTTCGAGCATTTCCATGTAGAGGGTGAAGCCCACGGCCTGGATCTGCCCGCTCTGACCGTCGCCCAATAGCTCGCCGGCGCCGCGGATTTCCAGGTCGTTGGTGGCCAGCACGAAACCGGCGCCCAGGTCCTGGGTATTGGCAATGGCCTCCAGGCGTTTTTGCGCATCCGCAGTGACTTGCTGGCGCGGTGGCGTGAGCAGGTAGGCGTAGGCCTGGTGGTGGCTGCGCCCCACGCGGCCGCGCAATTGGTGCAGTTGCGCCAGGCCGAACTTGTCGGCGCGCTCGATGATGATGGTGTTGGCGCTGGGCACGTCGATGCCGGTCTCGATGATGGTCGAGGCGATCAGCACGTTGAAGCGCTTGTGGTAGAAGTCGCTCATCACCTGTTCGAGCTCGCGTTCGCGCATCTGCCCGTGGCCGATGCCGATGCGTGCTTCGGGCACTAGTTCGGCGAGGTCTGCGGCGCATTTCTCGATGGTTTTTACATCGTTGTGCAGGTAATAGACCTGGCCGCCACGCAGCAGCTCACGTAGCAGGGCTTCTTTGACGGTGCTGTTGTTCTGCTCCATGACGAAGGTGCGCACCGACAGGCGCCGTGCCGGCGGGGTGGCGATGATCGATAGGTCGCGCATGCCCGAGACGGCCATGTTCAGCGTGCGTGGGATGGGCGTGGCGGTCAGGGTGAGGATGTCCACCTCGCTACGCAGGGCCTTGAGCTGTTCCTTCTGGCGCACGCCGAAGCGGTGTTCTTCGTCGATGATGACCAGGCCCAGGTTTTTGATCTTGACGTCGTCCTGCAGCAACTTGTGGGTGCCGATAACGATGTCGATCTTGCCTTCGGCCAGGTCGGCGACGGCGGCGTTGACTTCCTTGGTCGATTTGAAGCGGCTCATCACTTCGACGGTCACCGGCCAGTCGGCGAAGCGATCGCGAAAGCTGTTGTAGTGCTGCTGGGCGAGCAGGGTAGTGGGCACCAGGATCGCCACCTGGCGGCCGCCGTGCACGGCGATGAACGCGGCGCGCATGGCCACTTCGGTCTTGCCGAAGCCCACGTCGCCGCACACCAGGCGATCCATGGGCTTGGGCGCGAGCATGTCGGCGCGCACGGCTTCGATGGTGGTTTGCTGGTCCGGGGTTTCCTCGAAGGGAAAACCGGCGCTGAACGTTGCGTAGTCGGCCTTGGGGTCGGCGAATGCGTAGCCTTCGCGGGCGGCGCGGCGGGCGTAGATGTCCAGCAGTTCGGCGGCCACGTCGCGCACCTGCTCGGCGGCTTTGCGCTTGGCTTTCTGCCAGGTCTCCGACCCCAGGCGATGCAGGGGTGCGAGGGCGTCGTCGCTGCCGGTGTAGCGGGCGATCAGGTGCAGGCTGGCCACCGGCACGTAGAGCTTGGCGCCCTCGGCGTATTCCATGGTGAGGAATTCGGCGGCCTGGTTGTCGATTTCCAACGTGGCCAGGCCCAGGTAGCGGCCCACGCCGTGGTCGATGTGCACCACCGGCGCGCCTTCGCGCAGCTCGGTGAGGTTCTTGATGACCGCGTCGTTGTTGGCGTCGGCGCGTTTTTCCCGGCGCCGGCGCTGCATCACCCGTTGGCCGAACAGCGGGCTCTCGGCGATCAACGCCAGCGCCGGGTCGTCCAGCAGCAGGCCATCGTCCAGGGGGGCGATGGTGATCGCCAAACGGTGTTTGCTGGCGACGAAATCCGGCCAGTTATCAACGGTTTTTGGCCGCAGCTTAAGGCGCTCAAGCAGCTCCAGCAGAACTTCGCGGCGCCCGGCCGACTCGGCGGTAAACAGCACGCGCCCGTCAAAGGCTTCAAGGAACCCGGAAAGCGCCGCCAAGGGCTCGTTGGCCTTGGCTTCGATGGCCAGGTTGGGCAGGGCCCGGGCGGCGAACCGCTCACGCCCGGCGCCGGTGTCCACGTCCTGCTGGCTGGCGACCACCCGGGGCCAGTTCTTCAGGCGCGCGAAGCAGTCTTCGACCGGCAGGAACAATTCGGCCGGCGGCAGCAGCGGGCGCGATGGATCGACGCGGCGCTCTTCGTAGCGGTTGCGCACATCGTTCCAGAAGTTTTCCGCCGCTTGCTCGATGCCCGGCAGGGAGAACACCTGGGTGTCCTGCGGCAAGTAGTCGAACAGGGTGGAGGTTTCGTCGAAAAACAGCGGCAGGTAGTACTCGATGCCGGCGGGAGTGATGCCGCTGCTCAGGTCCTGGAAGATCGGGCAGCGGCGAAAGTCCACGTCAAAGCGCTCGCGAAACCGTGCCTTGAACCGCGTCACCGCGTCTTTTTGCAGGGGGAACTCGCGGGCCGGGAGCAAGCGCACGGAGTCGACCTTGTCGATGGAGCGCTGGTTTTCCGGGTCGAAGGTACGCAGGGTCTCGATTTCGTCATCGAACAGGTCAATGCGGTAGGGCAGTTTGCTGCCCATCGGGAACAGGTCGATCAGCGCCCCGCGTACCGCGAACTCGCCGTGCTCGTACACCGTGTCGACGCAACGGTAGCCGCTGGCCTCCAGGCGCGTGCGCATCTGTTCGACGTCGAGTTTCTGGCCGATGTCCAGCACGAGGCTGCTGCCCAGCAGGAACTTGGTCGGCGCCAGGCGATGTAGGGCCGTGGTGATAGGCACTACCAAAACCCCGTGGCTCAGCTCCGGCAGCCGATACAGGCTGGCGATGCGCTGGGAAATGATGTCCTGGTGGGGCGAAAACAGGTCGTAGGGCAGGGTTTCCCAGTCCGGGAAGTGCAGCACCGGCAAATCGGGGGCGAAGAAACCCAGTTCCTGCTCCAGCCGTTCGGCGCTTTGGCTGTCGGCGGTCAGTAGCAGGGTGAAGCGCTTGGCAGCGCTGGCAGCCTCGGCGATGGCCAGGCTCAGGGCGGCACCGGGCAGGTTGCCCCAGTGCTGTTTACCTGCGGCAGCAGGGAGATGCGGTAGACGCAGAACAGGCACGGAAGGTTGAGCTCCAAGCGTTGCGACAAAGCCTGTGATTGTAGCGGGCGAAGGTGCCGGCTGTCAGTTGCAGACTGGCGCCAATCGAGCAAAACCATGGTGCGACAGGCGCGCATTGATCCGCGCCCGACTCGGCGGCATAATGTAGCCCCTTTTTTCTGCCCCTACATGTGGAAGGTTCCCGTGACTCAGAAGCCCGACCAGTGTCTTGGTGAATGGATCGACCGTGAAGCACTCGCAGAAGCGATGATTCCGCTTATCGGCCAGCTCTACCGCAACAACAATGTGGTGAGCTCGATCTATGGCCGCAGCCTGATCAACCGGTCAGTCATCGCGATTCTCAAAGCCCACCGCTTTGCTCGCCATCGCCAGTCCGACGACAGTGAATTGTCTGTCCACGAGACTTTCCCCCTGCTTAAAGCCATGAGCGAGCTCAAGCTCGGCGCTGCTTCGGTAGACCTGGGCAAACTGGCGGTCAAGTTCAAGACCCAGGGCAACGGCCGTACCGCCGAGCAGTTCGTGCGTGAAGAGCTGGCCGATGTGGTTGGCCAGCAAAACGCGTCGGCGCGCAAAGGCACTGACGTGGTGTTGTACGGCTTCGGTCGTATCGGCCGCCTGCTGGCGCGCATTCTGATCGAGAAAACCGGTGGCGGCGATGGCCTGCGCCTGCGTGCCATCGTGGTCCGTAAGGGCGCCGAGAATGACCTGGTCAAACGCGCCAGCCTGCTGCGTCGCGACTCGGTCCATGGCCCGTTCGACGGCACCATCACGGTCGATGAAGCCAACAACACCATCACCGCCAATGGCAACCTGATCCAGGTGATTTACGCGAAGAACCCGACCGAGGTGGACTACACCCAGTACGGCATCAAGAACGCGTTGCTGGTGGACAACACCGGTGTATGGCGTGACGCCGACGGCCTTGGCCAGCACCTGACGTGCCCGGGCGTTGACCGCGTTGTGCTGACCGCGCCTGGCAAGGGCAAGCTCAAGAACATCGTGCACGGCATCAACCACGGCGAAATCACTGCTGACGACAAGATCATCTCGGCCGCTTCCTGCACCACCAACGCCATCGTGCCGGTGCTCAAGGCAGTGAACGACAAGTTCGGCATCGTCAACGGCCACGTGGAAACGGTTCACTCGTACACCAACGACCAGAACCTGATCGACAACTTCCACAAGGGCGATCGCCGTGGCCGTAGCGCCGCGCTGAACATGGTCATCACCGAAACCGGTGCGGCCACCGCAGCGGCCAAGGCCCTGCCAGAGCTGGCCGGCAAGTTGACCGGCAACGCGATCCGCGTGCCAACGCCGAACGTGTCGATGGCCATTCTCAACCTCAACCTTGAGAAAGCCGCCACCCGCGAAGAGATGAACGAGTACCTGCGCTACATGGCGCTGCACTCCGATCTGCATAAGCAAATCGACTACGTCAATTCGCAGGAAGTGGTATCCACCGACTTCGTTGGCTCGCGCCACGCCGGTGTGGTGGACGCTGAAGCGACCATCACCCAGGACAACCGCGTTGTCCTGTACGTGTGGTACGACAACGAGTTCGGCTACAGCTGCCAGGTCGTACGCGTGATGGAAGACATGGCCGGGGTTAACCCGCCTGCCTTCCCACGCTAAGCCCAGGGTTTAGCCGCTGTTGAAAACGCCCCGACTGGTTCGGGGCGTTTTTGTTTGTGCCGTTCGTGGCGGGCCCATAAGGGCTGGTCTGTTTTGCAAGGGGAGGGGGGAAGTCGTGGGGCGAATCACGATGGCAGGGGTTTTTCTGGCGTTGGCCGTTGTTGCGGGCTGCGGCCCGGACGAGTCGTTGCAGCGCTTCGGCGGCCCGACCATGGGCAGCACCTACAGCATTCAGTATGTGCAGCGCGGTGGTGTGCCTTCAGTGGGTGAGGTGCAGCGGCAGGTGGGGCGAATCCTCGCTGAGATCGACGAGCAGATGTCCACCTACCGCAGCGATTCGGACATCGAGCGCTTCAATGACTTGCCCGCCAACAGCTGCCGCGCGATGCCGGCGCCGGTATTGGAATTGGTGCGGGTCGGCGAGCAGTTGTCGGCTCAAAGCAATGGTGCTTTCGACTTGACCATCGAGCCCTTGCTCAACCTGTGGGGCTTCGGGCCGCAGTCGCGGGGCGAGCAGGTGCCGGATGCCCAGGCCCTGGCGCAGGTCCGCCAGCGTGTCGGTCACGTTCATTTGCGCATCGAGGGCGAGCAGTTGTGCAAGGACGCGCCGGTGCAGGTGGACTTCAACAGCATCGCCGCCGGCTACGCAGTGGACCGCATTGCCACGACGCTCCAAGGGCTGGGCGTCGGCAGCTACCTGGTGGAAGTCACCGGTGAACTTAAGGCTGCCGGCCACAAGCCTGATGGCTCGCCTTGGCGGGTGGCCCTGGAGGCGCCGCGGGATGACCAGCAAGTGCTGGAACGTATCATCGCGGTCGATGGCTTCGGGGTGTCCACCTCGGGGGATTACCGTAAATACTTCGAGCGCGACGGGCGCCGCTACTCTCACACCCTGGATGCCCAGACCGCCGCGCCAATCCAGCATGCCCTGGCCTCGGTGACGGTGCTTCACCCGCAAGCATTGATGGCGGATGGCTTATCGACATTGCTTTTGATTCTCGGGCCGCAACGGGGCTGGGAATATGCAGAGAAAAACGCCATCGCCGCATTTTTTGTGATTCGTGCCGATAACGGTTTTGTCACCCGCAGCAGCGCGGCGTTTGAGCGCATGAGCACAAACCTGGCCCCTTGACCTTGATGTAGTGCAGGCAAAAGTAGCCTACGACACGACCAAGGGTTAATGTGCGCGGCGTTGAGGCTTCTATAGACTGTGTCCGGGTTCTAGCTTGACCCCCAATTTGTTCCTTCATGCCGCTGGCCGCGGCATGATTTAGCCGCAGGCGCCGCAGTGGTGCCTCGGCCTGTTCTGAGGAGTACGCATGGCTGTCTACAACTACGACGTGGTGGTGCTGGGTTCCGGCCCTGCTGGAGAAGGTGCGGCAATGAACGCCGCCAAGGCCGGCCGCAAGGTGGCGATGGTTGACAGTCGCCGTCAGGTCGGCGGCAACTGCACCCACCTGGGGACCATCCCGTCCAAGGCCTTGCGTCACTCGGTACGGCAAATCATGCAGTTCAACACCAACCCGATGTTCCGGGCCATTGGTGAGCCGCGCTGGTTCTCGTTCCCCGACGTACTCAAGAGTGCCGAAAAAGTCATCTCCAAGCAGGTGGCGTCCCGTACCGGTTATTACGCCCGCAACCGCGTTGACCTGTTTTTCGGCACCGGCAGCTTTGCCGACGAGCAAACGGTGGAAGTGGTCTGCGCCAATGGCGTGGTGGAAAAACTGGTGGCCAAGCAGGTCATCGTTGCCACCGGGTCGCGCCCGTATCGCCCGGCCGATATCGATTTCCACCACCCGCGTATCTACGATAGCGACACCATCCTGAGCCTGGGCCACACGCCGCGTAAGCTGATCGTGTACGGCGCCGGCGTGATCGGTTGCGAATACGCCTCGATCTTCAGCGGCCTCGGCGTGCTGGTGGAACTGGTGGACAACCGTGGCCAGTTGCTCAGCTTCCTGGACTCGGAAATCTCCCAAGCCCTGAGCTACCACTTCAGCAACAACAACATCACCGTGCGCCACAACGAAGACTACGACCGGGTCGAAGGCGTGGACAACGGCGTGATCCTGCACCTCAAGTCCGGCAAGAAGATCAAGGCCGACGCCTTGCTCTGGTGCAACGGCCGTACCGGCAACACCGACCAGTTGGGCCTGGAAAATATCGGCATCAAGGTCAACAGCCGTGGCCAGATCGAAGTGGACGAAAACTACCGTACCGCGGTGCCGAACATCTACGCCGCGGGCGACGTGATCGGCTGGCCGAGCCTGGCCAGTGCCGCTCACGACCAGGGCCGCTCGGCCGCTGGCAGCATTGTCGATAACGGCAGCTGGCGCTTCGTCAACGACGTGCCGACCGGGATCTACACCATTCCGGAGATCAGCTCGATCGGTAAAAACGAGCAGGAGCTGACACAGGCCAAGGTGCCGTATGAAGTCGGCAAGGCGTTTTTCAAGGGCATGGCTCGGGCGCAGATCGCCGGTGAACCGCAAGGCATGCTCAAGATTTTGTTCCACCGCGAAACCCTGGAGGTGCTGGGGGTTCACTGCTTCGGCTACCAGGCTTCGGAGATCGTGCACATCGGCCAGGCGATCATGAACCAGCCGGGCGAACTCAACACGCTGAAGTACTTCGTCAATACCACGTTCAACTACCCGACCATGGCCGAAGCCTATCGGGTAGCGGCGTACGACGGTCTCAACCGGCTTTTTTGAGCGGCTCCGGCCGGTGGCCTGAGCCGGCCGGGGAGACCGATTTCAGCTATTCCCAAGGGTGGCAGTGGCCAAACCGGGAAAGTCTGTAATCAGGCTATCTACGCCGAAGTCGGCGAGCCTGCGCATCAGCGCGGGTTCGTTGACGGTCCACACCGACACATGCAACCCCTGGCGCTGGGCCTTTTCCAGGCGTTCAGGGGTGCAGAGTGTCCAGTTCAACGCCAGAATCTCGCAGCCATAGCCCTGGGCGACCTTCAGCGGGTCGAGCCAGGCGTACTCGGCTACCAGCCCCCGGGACACGTCCGGTGTGAGGTCCAGGGCGGCCTTGAGCACTTCCCGCGAGCCGGAGGTGATGGTGACCCTGTCCAGCAGGCCGAAACGCTGGGCCAGTTCCCGAATCGCTAGCACGGTGGTGGCCGCGCGGGTGCGTGATGCGCTCTTGACCTCCAGTTGCCAGTGCTCGAAATCGCATTGCTCGAACAGCTCCTCCAGGCGCGGGATCGGACAGGGCGTGATCCAGCCCGGGCCACCCTTGCGCGCGTCGTAGCTGGTCAGGTCGGCAGCCGAATGCTCGGCCACTTTGCCGCGCCGGTCGGTGGTGCGCTTGAGGGTCGGGTCGTGGATCACCATCAGTTCGCCGTCGCGCGACAGGTGCAAGTCCAGCTCGCAGCGGCGCACGCCGTGCTTGAGGCACTGCTGGAAACTGGTCAGGGTGTTTTCCGGTGCTTCGCCCTTGGCGCCGCGATGGCCGTAGATGAGGGTCACGTTTATTCCTTCTGGGTGACGGACGATTCGTTCTGTTCTCGGGCCAGGCGTCGTTCCTGGGCCTGTTTTTGCAGGATGTAGCGTGCCAGCAACTGGCGTTGGGCGTCGCTGATGAGTTCGAACTCGGTGCCGACCTCGAACTGCGCCCCTTTAGCGGCACAGTGGGTGACCCGGGCGCGTAGCAAAAGGCCCAGGGCCTGGGGCATCAACACGAGCTTCACCGACAGCGCGGTGCCGAGGGCAAACGCATTAGGGGCGCTGAATTCGATGCCGCCCTCGGAAATCACCACCGGTTGCGGTTCGCCGATCTGCCCGAGCACGGTCAGGGCCACGACCTGGCTGAGCAGGTCGATGCGTTTGTTAAGCACTTTGAGGTAGCTGGCGGTGTTGCGGTCGCGTTCGCTGATTTGCCGGAGTAGGTGTTGCGACTCGAACTCGCTCAGGTGCAGTTCGCTGAGTAGGTTGAACAGGGGGGACGCATCCTGCAACACATCCTGGCCCGCGGCTTCGGGGGCGGACAGGGGCCGAATTTCCAGTGCGATCGTGTCCTCGATACGGTAGTATTCGCGGCGATCTTCTTCATCTAATGTCGACATGGCGAACCCATGGTAGCGGCGGTGGTCTGAGTGTAAAGCTGGTTATCGACCCCCGCCACAAGGACGTTCCTTTTCCCTCCGAACAAGCCCCGACATGTTCAGACCTCTCTTCGTATTTATTGGCACGCGTTATACCCGCGCCAAGCGTCGCAATCATTTTGTATCGTTCATTTCCCTGACTTCGATGATCGGGCTCGCCTTGGGCGTGGTCGTGATGATCGTCGTGCTGTCGGTGATGAACGGTTTCGACCATGAGATGCGCACCCGCGTGCTGGGCATGGTGCCCCACGCCACCATCGAGTCCGGCGAGCCCATCGGCGACTGGCAAAGCGTGGCCGCCAAGGTCAAGCAGAACCCGCAGGTGCTGGCGGTGGCGCCCTTTACACAGATGCAGGGCCTGCTGACCAACAACGGCAAGGTGCAGAAAGTTCTGCTCAATGCCATCGACCCGGCCCAGGAGCGGCAGGTGTCGATCATCGATCAGTTCATGCAGCAGGGCCAGCTCGATGCGCTGGCCCCCGGCAGCTTCGGCATCGTCATCGGCGACAAGGCCGCCGCCAAGCTCGGCGCCGTTATTGGCGACAAGCTGACCTTCGTCGCCCCGGAAGTCACCGTGACGCCGGCGGGCATGTTCCCGCGCATGAAGCGCTTCACCGTGGTCGGCATCTTTCATGTCGGCGCCGGTGAGATCGACGGCTACCTGGGCCTGACCAACCTCACCGACCTGGCGCGTCTGCACCGCTGGCAGCCGGATCAGGTGCAGGGCCTGCGGCTGAAGTTCGACGACCTGTTCCAGGCCCCGCGCACGGCGTGGAACATCGCCCAGCAGTTGGGCGAAGACCGCTACTACGCCCGCGACTGGACCCGCTCCCACGGCAACCTCTACCAGGCCATCCGCATGGAAAAAGCCATGATCGGCCTGCTGTTGCTGCTGATTGTCGCGGTGGCGGCGTTCAACATCATTTCCACCCTGGTGATGGTGGTCAACGACAAGAAGGGTGACATCGCGATCCTGCGCACCCTCGGCGCCACGCCGGGGCAGATCATGGCGATCTTCATGGTCCAGGGCACGGTGATCGGTGTCGTGGGCACCTTGATCGGCGCCGTGGTGGGCATGTTCGCGGCGTTGAACGTCAGCGCGGCCATCGCCGGTGTCGAAAGCCTGATGGGGCACAAATTCCTGAACGCCGACGTGTACTTCATCGACTACCTGCCTTCGCAACTGATGGCTCAGGACGTGTTGATGGTCTGTGGCGCGGCGTTGGTTCTGAGTTTTCTCGCCACCCTGTATCCGGCCTGGCGTGCGGCACGCACCCAGCCTGCGGAGGCGCTACGTTATGAGTGAGTCGGGCATGAGTGAAAAAGCAATCCTGAGCTGCCGCAACCTGGGCAAGTCGTATGAAGAAGGGCCGGAATCGGTGGTGGTGCTGTCCGGCCTGCAACTGGAGCTGCACCCCGGTGAGCGGGTGGCGATTGTCGGTACGTCTGGTTCGGGCAAGAGCACCTTGCTCAACCTGCTGGGCGGCCTCGATACGCCCACCGAGGGCAGCGTCTGGCTGGCCGGTGAGGAGTTGTCGGCCCTGGGCGAAAAGGCCCGTGGCCAGTTGCGCAACCGCTCTTTGGGCTTTGTCTATCAGTTCCACCACTTGCTGCCCGAGTTCACGGCGCTGGAAAACGTCTGCATGCCGTTGCTGATCGGCCGCACCGCGATCCCCGAGGCGCGCCAGCGTGCCACGGCGTTGCTTGAGCGCGTCGGCCTCGGCCATCGCCTGGAGCACAAGCCCTCGGAGCTGTCCGGCGGCGAGCGCCAGCGTGTGGCGATTGCCCGGGCGTTGGTGAACAAGCCGGGGCTGGTGATGCTCGACGAGCCTACCGGCAACCTCGACTCGCACACCGCCCAGGGCATCCAGGACCTGATGCTGGAACTCAGCACCTCGATGCGCACCGCGTTTCTGGTGGTGACCCACGACATGAACCTGGCCCGGCAGATGGACCGTGTGTTGCACCTGCAGGAAGGCCGCCTGAGCGCGATCTGATTCAGCACCCGGCGCGTTGCCGGGTCGTTCACTTTTTTACGGTGCCTCGCCCATGTTCAGACCGTTATCGATCTTTATCGGCACGCGCTACACCCGCGCCAAGCGGCGCAACCGGTTTGTCTCGTTCATCTCGATGACCTCCATGATCGGCCTCGCCCTGGGCGTACTGGCGATGATCGTGGTGCTGTCGGTGATGAACGGTTTCCAGCGGGAAATGAGCTCGCGCATCCTCGGTATGGTGCCCCATGCCACCATCGTCGGCGTCAACCCGATCGACGACTGGCAACCGGTGGCCGCTGCCGCCCTGAAAAACCCCGAAGTCACCGCTGCGGTGCCGTTCACCGAGATGGAAGGCATGCTCTCCTACAAGGGCGCGATGCAGCCGATCCAGATCAGCGGCGTTGACCCGGCGCTTGAAGGCCAGGTGTCCATTGTGGCCAAGCACATCGTCCAGGGGCGCCTGGATGCGCTGCAACCGGGTGAGTTCGGCGTGGTGGTCGGGGAAATCACTGCGCGGCGTTTTCGCCTCAATGTCGGCGACAAATTGACCCTGATCGTGCCCGAAGTCAGCAGCGCGCCGGGCGGCATTACACCGCGCATGCAGCGCTTGAATGTGGTCGGGGTGTTCAAGGTCGGCGCCGAGCTGGACGGTTCCATGGCGTTGATCCACGTAGCCGACGCCGCGCAGATGCAACATTGGCAGCCCAACCAGGTGCAAAGCGTGCGCCTGGCGGTGAAGGACCTGTACGCCGCGCCCAAGGTATCGAGTGACGTGGCCGCGAGCCTCGGCGCCGCCTACCGGGCCGATGACTGGACCCACACCCAGGGCAGCCTGTTCAGCGCGATGAAAATGGAAAAGACCATGATCGGCCTGCTGTTGCTGATGATCGTTGCCGTCGCCGCGTTCAACATCATTGCCACGCTGATTATGGTGGTGAACGACAAGGGCGCCGACATCGCGATCCTGCGCACCATCGGCGCAACACCGCGGCAGATCATGGCGATCTTCATGGTCCAGGGCACTGTGATCGGGGTCGTCGGCACCTTGATCGGCGGCATCCTCGGGGTGATCGCGGCGCTCAACGTAAGTGAGTTGGTGGGTTGGCTGGAGCGGGTTTCCGGGCAGCACATCTTCAGTTCCGACGTGTACTTCGTTAGCAACCTGCCCTCGGAACTGCAAGGCGCGGACGTGGCGCTGATCTGCGGCGCGGGTTTCGTCCTGAGCTTTCTGGCGACGGTGTACCCGGCCTGGCGCGCGGCGAAAATCGAGCCGGCCCATGCGTTGCGTTATTCCTAAGCCCTGACGCGCTGGAGGAGCCTGTGCTATCGCAAGCAGGTTCTCCAGCGCAACATCGCCTCCCACCGTCAGGCATCCGTTCTAACTTACACCTGCTTAGGCAACTCAATCACAAAGCGCGTCCAGCCCTGCTGCGACTCGCAACGAATCTGCCCGCCATGGGCGCGGATGATCGATTGGGTAATCGCCAGCCCCAGCCCCGCATGTTCACTGCTGCCTTCGCGGCGGGCAGGGTCGGCGCGATAGAAGCGGTCGAACAGGCGCGGCAGCAGCTCGGGCGGGATGCCGGTGCCGCTGTTTTCTACGCTCAGGCACAGCTCTTTGCCCGTATCCGCGATCAGCACCCGCACCTCGCCGCTGGCGGGGGTGAAGCGTAGGGCGTTGTCCAGCAAGTTGGAAAAGGCCCGGCGCAGCATGTTGCGATCCCCGGCGAACGGTGCGCTGCCTTCGCGGCTCAGGGCGACCTGGGCGTCTTCGGCCAGGGGCGCGAAAAACTCCAGCAGTGCATCGATTTCCGCACCCAGGTCCAGGGCCTGATGCTTAGGGGTGAGCAAGCCGTGGTCGGCTTTGGCCAGGTACAGCATGTCGTTCACCAGTTGCGCCATCCACTGCAACTCTTCGAGGTTGCTGTGCAGCGCCTCGCGATAATCCTCCAGGCTGCGCGGTCGGGTCAGGGTGACCTGCGTGTGGGTCAGCAGGTTGGACAGCGGCGTGCGCAGTTCGTGGGCGATGTCGGCGGAGAACGCGGACAGGCGTTGGAAGGCGTCGTCGAGGCGCCCGAGCATGGCATTGAAACTGTGGGCCAGGTCCGCTAGCTCCGCCGGCATTTGCGCGTCTGGCAGGCGTTGGGCCAGGGAGTTGGCAGAGACGCTGGTCGCCACCTCGCTCATGCGCCGCAGCGGGCGCAAACCGCTGCGAGCGGCCCAGGCCCCGAGCAGCGCCGTGGCCAGCGCCGACAGGCCGACCGTCAGCCAGATCAGGTGCTGCATGCGTTGCAGGAAGTGCTGGTGGTGGGTGATATCCAGCACCAGGCTCAGGCGCGGCGAATTTGCCTGGTGGGTTTGCAGCGCCGTGTTGTAGACCCGGTACGCGGTGCCAGCGCTGTCTAGGCTGTGCAGCCCGGGCGCGGTCGGCAGGTCTGGGGGCAGGGCGGCGCTGTCGAACCACCGCTCGCCTTGGGCGCTGCGGATGTGCAGCGCCAAGTCCGGTTGATGATTGAGTTCATCTCGCAGCCGGCCGAGGCGTTCGTTCAACTGAGCGGGGCTTTCGGCGCCCTCGAGGATGCTGCGCAGCGCCACCAACTTGCTGTCCAGCAGTTGCTGGTCGAGTTCGATGAAATGGCCCTCGCTGGCGCGGCTGAACAACACCCCGGCCAGCAGCGATACCACCGCAGTGCACGCGGCGAACAGCAAGGCCAAACGGCCGCTGAGGGATAAGCGCCCCATCACGGTGCGCGCTCTTCGAGGACGTAGCCCATGCCGCGCACGGTGTGGATCAGCTTGTTCGGGAACTCATCGTCGATCTTCAGCCGCAAGCGGCGGATGGCGACTTCGATCACATTGGTGTCGCTGTCAAAATTCATGTCCCAGACCTGGGAGGCGATCAGGGATTTGGGCAGCACCTCGCCCTGGCGGCGCAGGAACAATTCCAGCAGGGCGAACTCCTTGGCGGTCAGGTCGATGCGCTGGCCGTTACGCTCCACGCGGCGGCGGATCAGGTCCAGGCGCAGGTCGGCCAGTTGCAGGCAGGTGTCCTGCGGCGCGGCGCTGCCACGGCGCAACAGGCTACGCACCCGGGCCAGCAGTTCGGAGAAGGCGAAGGGCTTGACCAGGTAGTCGTCGGCGCCCAGTTCCAGGCCATGCACGCGGTCTTGCACCGCGTCCCGGGCGGTGAGGAACAGCACCGGGGTATCGAGCCCGGCGCTACGCACAGCCTGGAGAATTTCCCAGCCGTCGCGCCCGGGCAACATCACATCGAGAATCAGCAGGGCGTAGTCGCCGGTCAGGGCCAGGTGCTGGCCGGTGGTGCCGTCGGCCACCAGTTCGGCGTTGAAACCGGCCTCGCTCAGGCCTTGGCGCAGGTAGTGCCCGGTTTTTGGTTGGTCTTCGACAATCAGCAGTTTCATGGGCAACCCGTGGTCAGTGGCGTCAAGCGTTATACCGCGTCTGGCGGCGCGGGCAGGCAAGCTGACAAAGTTGTCATCTGAGCGTCAGTTTGCTGGCAGCGGCGCGGCGCTAGAGTTTCCCACAAGCTGAACCTCATCTTGTTGGAGTGTGACCATGTTTTTGCGAAATCCCCTGTGGCTGGCCGGTTGTCTGTTGCTCGTGAGCTTTCCAGTCTGGGCCTCGCCCGCCCATACCTACGACTTCGGCCAGCCCGCGCCGGCGGCCAGCGCCACGCGCAGTATCGAGGTGGTGATGGGCGACATGACGTTCAACCCAGCCTCCCTGAGCATCAAGGCCGGCGAAACCGTGCGCTTCGTGCTGGTCAACAATGGCCGCTTGCTCCATGAGTTCAACCTCGGCGATGGCGCCATGCACGCCCGCCACCAGCAGGAAATGCTGCAAATGCAACAAAGTGGCCAATTGACCCCCACCGCCATGAAGGCCATGGACCACGCCAGCATGGGCCACGGCCAAATGAAGCACGACGACCCCAATAGCGTGCTGGTGGAGCCGGGCAAGACCGGCGAACTGACCTGGACCTTCAACAAGGCCACGGACCTTGAATTCGCCTGCAATATCCCAGGGCATTACCAGGCCGGGATGGTGGGCAAGCTCAAAGTCGGCCAGTAAGCACGGCGTGGATAAACCCGATAGAATCGTCGGGTTTTTTCAGTCAGGTTTCCGCCATGCATCCCGCAGCCGAACATTCGCCGCTGGGCAAGTCCAGTGAATACATCAGCACCTACACACCTTCCTTGCTGTTCCCGATCCCTCGTGCGGCGAAATGGGCCGAGCTGGGCCTGAGCGCCGAGACCCTGCCGTATCAAGGTGTGGATTTCTGGAATTGCTTCGAGTTGTCCTGGCTGCTGCCGTCGGGCAAGCCGGTGGTGGCCATTGGCGAGTTCAGCATCCCCGCCGATTCGCCGAACATCATCGAATCCAAGTCGTTCAAGCTGTACCTCAACTCCTTGAACCAAACGCCGTTTGTCGATCAGCAGGTGTTGCAAACGACCTTGCAGGCTGACCTCTCGGCCGCCGCCGGCAAACCGGTGGGCGTACGTATCCGCAGCCTGGCCGAGGTCGAGGCCGAAGGCGTCGTCGCCTTGCCCGGCGTGTGCATCGACGATCTGGATATCAGCGTCAGTAACTACGAGCAACCGCGCCCGGAGCTGCTGCGCTGCGACGCTGCGCGGGTGATCGAGGAAAGCGTGCACAGCCATCTGCTCAAATCCAACTGCCCGGTCACCCGCCAGCCGGATTGGGGTAGCGTCGCGGTCGAGTACCGCGGTGCGGCCCTGGACCACGCCAGCCTGTTGGCGTACCTGGTGAGTTTTCGCCAGCACTCCGACTTCCACGAGCAGTGCGTGGAGCGGATCTTCCTCGACCTGCAACGCCTGCTCAAACCGGAAAAACTCACGGTGTACGCCCGCTACGTGCGCCGCGGTGGCCTGGACATCAATCCCTACCGCAGTACCGAGGCGGTAACGCTGCCCAACGCGCGCCTGGTGCGCCAGTAAACAAAAGCCCCGCACAGAGCGGGGCTTTTTTGTGGCCAGTGTCAATCAGAGCTTGGCGGTGAGCAGGGCTTCGAGCTTTTCCTGGTCGCGGGCGAACTGGCGGATGCCCTCGGCGAGTTTCTCGGTGGCCATCGCGTCCTCATTGGAGGCCCAGCGGAACTGGCTTTCGCTCAGGCTCTGGCGGGCTTCGCCGGTATTGCCGGGGGCCAGTTTGCGTTCCAGTTTGCCGGTGTCGGCGGCGAGTTTTTCCAGCAGGTCGGGGCTAATGGTTAGGCGATCGCACCCGGCCAGTTGCTCGATCTGATTGAGGTTGCGAAAGCTCGCACCCATGACCACGGTCTGGTAGCCATTGGCCTTGTAGTAGTTGTAGATGCGCGTCACCGACTGTACGCCCGGGTCATCGGCGCCGGTGTAGTCACTGCCGTTGGCTTTTTTGTACCAGTCGTAGATCCGGCCCACGAACGGCGAAATCAGGAATACCCCAGCGTCGGCGCAGGCCACGGCTTGGGCAAAGGAAAACAGCAGGGTGAGGTTGGTCTGGATGCCTTCGCGCTCCAGTTGTTCGGCAGCGCGGATACCTTCCCAGGTAGAAGCGATCTTGATGAGCACACGATCGCGGCCAATGCCGGCTTTTTCATAGAGTTCGATCAAACGATGGGCTCGCTTGAGCATGGCGTCCGTGTCGAAGGACAGGCGCGCATCCACCTCGGTAGAAATACGCCCCGGGATCACCTTGAGGATTTCCTGCCCTACGGCCACCGCAAAACGGTCGCTGGCCAGGCCGACGTCACCTTTGCAGTCGCTGACGCAGGCATCGAGCAATGGGGCATAACCGGCAATCGCCGCCGCTTTGAGCAGCAACGAAGGGTTGGTGGTGGCGTCTACCGGTTTGACGCGCGCGATAGCCTCGAAATCGCCCGTGTCGGCGACAACGGTGGTGAACTGCTTGAGTTGATCCAGCTTGGAAGTCATGTGCGTGCTCTATCCGGTGGGTTCGACGACATTACCCGAGGGCCGGCAGCCACTCAAGGGTACTGATTCATAACGCCATCACGGTCGCCAGGGCCGTGGCGCCATGAAGCCATCCTGACGGATTCGATGCTCAATCGCGCCGCAGGTTCAATACCGGTGCAGCCTAGCGGCCTTCGAGCAACTGCGCCGCCTGGTCCAGCAAAACCAGAGGCTCCTTCGCCTTATGGATGTCCACCGACAGCAACTGGCGGAACCGCCGCGCCCCGGGGAACCCAGTGCCCAGGCCCAGCACATGGCGAGTGATATGGTGCATGGCCCCGCCAGCCTCCAGATGCGCCGCTATATAAGGACGCAACTGCGCCAACGCCTGTGCCCGGGAAACCACCGGTGCCGTGCTGCCGAACAATTGCTGGTCCACCTCGGCCAGCAAATAGGGGTTGTGATACGCCTCGCGGCCGAGCATCACACCGTCGAAGCGCTGCAGGTGCTCATGGCAGGCCTCCAGCGTCTTGATCCCGCCATTGAGAATGATCTCCAGCTCAGGGAAATCAGCCTTCAACTGCGCCGCCACCTCATAACGCAGAGGCGGGATATCACGGTTTTCCTTGGGCGACAGCCCTTCCAGAATCGCAATCCGCGCATGCACAGTAAAACTGGTACAGCCGGCATCCCGCACCTGGCCGACGAAATCATGCAACTGTTCATAGCTGTCGCGGCCGTTGATACCAATGCGATGCTTGACCGTCACCGGAATCGACACCGCGTCGCGCATCGCCTTCACACAATCAGCCACCAACGCCGGGTGCGCCATCAGGCACGCGCCGATCATATTGTTCTGCACCCGATCACTGGGGCAGCCCACATTCAAGTTCACCTCGTCATAACCCGCCGCCTGCGCCATCCGCGCACACGCCGCCAAATCCCCCGGCACACTGCCGCCTAACTGCAGGGCTAACGGATGCTCAGCCTCGTCATGGCGCAAAAACCGCTCATGATCGCCATTAAGCAACGCGCCCGTGGTGACCATTTCGGTGTAGAGCAGGGCGTTTTTGGATAAAAGGCGCAGGAAAAATCTGCAATGACGATCGGTCCAATCCATCATCGGGGCAACGCTAAAGCGTCTGGACAGCTCGGGCCTTGTGTTTGCTGCTCTGGAACGGGGTTCTTGTGCCATTTTGCTCTACGTCTTTACAGCATGTTTTGGGGCGTTTTCAGGCGGTGTCAGCCATATCGCCCGGGTTCGGACTAAACGCGACGGGTTGCAAGTCTACCAAGAGAGCTAGGGCTTCGCCCGCGCAAGACCGAAGTCAGTGGTGAGTTGGTGATAATGAACTGGGAGCCGGCGGCGTTGGGGGGGGGCTGATGATCCTGGATACGGGTCTGATCTGCTTGCTATGTGATTTTGGTAGAGCGTTACTGTGGTCACGCAAACGAAGGACAAAACCGATGGAAACGGCTGACCAATACATGAGTGTTTTCCCCTCTGAAGTACTTGCCGCAGTGGCTCGCGGGGAAGTGGATCTGAACGAATTGGCCAGGGTTGTATTGGCTGGCCGGGGCCTGGATCAGCAGGCGAGGTGGGTGGGTTTTAAAGAGGCTACTCGGCTTCAGGAACACGGATACTAACCTGAAGATTGTAATGGTATGTGCAAGAGCAGAGGATCTGCTCTTGGCAGTGAGTTAAGGGGGCGGGAAGTTCTGAGAGGGCGTTAAAACCAGTCACTGTAGGTGACTGGTTTTGTACTCTTCAATTTGTCCAGTTCATATATTGTCCTATGCCCCAAGTCACAAACATAAAAGCCACGCTGAACGCCAAAAAACCGTACTGGCGGGTGATTGTTTTCTTTAGTTTTTTGGGGAAGTTTTCAATGTCGCTGAGATCGGCTCCGCCATCTCTCAAGTAGAGTTTTGGAGCCGTCAAAATGCCAGAGACAGCTCCCATCATAAACAGTCGTCCGAATGGATCATTTCCCATTAGTGGTCTTCTGATTTGAATGGCGCGGCAGTTTGAAAGGTGTTTTAGGATTTCATCCATCTTTGTGTAGCTGGTGTGCAGCCAAAAACCCAAAGATAAAAATACGGATATGAACATAAGTGTCAGGCTATAGAAGTATAAGTTAGGCAAGGTCACTGGCTCATTAAGTAAAGTTGTTCGCCATAAGTTTCGCCGACAGCTTCTCCAATCTTTCCCCCTGCTAGCGAAGCGCCGCCTACGACGACAAGCCCACAGATAATACCGCCGACAACAAATGTTCCTGCGCCAATTGCTGCACATAGGGTGGTAGATGCTGCACCGGAAACCAATGCACCGGCTATTGCTCCGCCTGCCAATCCTCCTGTGAATTTTCCGCTTTCTGTGAATTTCACCTTTTGACAGTCCTTCTCCCGACCCACCTCACAAGCCTCCTGAACTTTCAGCACCGACGCGGATGCCCCCAGCCCAATGCCAATCCAGCCGCCTGCATTTATGTATTTACTGGCCTTGGCGACGCCATCAATGTGGGTGGAATACCCCGGAATACTTCCCGGTGCCCCTGCTTTGCTCCAATGGTGCACCAGGCTACGGCTAGAGATGCCCAAGGCGTTTTTCAGCTTGGGGTGATCGGGTATCCCTACACCCTTGCGCACAAGCGGGCCAAGGCTATTGTCCAGTTGAGACATTAAAAGTTCTCGGTGCGCAAAGAACTCGGACGTTTGCAATTTTCCATGTTGTTGGAAAGTTCTCTGATGCAGTGCCTCTAATTCCGTCAAGGTCAATTTCAAGTTGTCCAAGTGCTTTGAAAACATGACCTCTCCAATGCCGATGGCCGTTGCTCCCTCGGATAGAAAGTGTTCAATCTCGTCGTGATGGCGCGCCATAAAAGTCGACTCATCATCACTTAGCGGCTCCAGGGCATTGTTAACTCTCTGCGCAGCCTCCATCAGTAGCGATTCTTCTCGGGTGCACTGGAAGTTCTGTGGGTCACTCAATACAACCATTTGGCCGGGCTTGGCGAAGTTCGACAGATGGGGGTTCAGCGTGCGGAACTTAGCCAATACTGCGGCATTGGGGTGTGGGAACAGAAGCGCCTCTAACTCTGCTCGAGGCATTGGGTTTTGCACGATGTGGAAGCCTGGTTCCGCAGCTTCAGTCGGTGTTGCAGTGGGTGTTTTGGACGCTGATGTAGCGCCCGCAAACCTTTGGGGCGGCAGCTCTCGAATCAAGTCGCCCTGGTAATCGCCGGCGTTCATGGCCTGTGTCCAACTGCGCGACGCCTCCTGGGCCTGGGCGGCATGTTGCGGGGCGATAGCCGTGAGGCTTTCCTCCACGCTCATCCTGCTTTGCGTCGCCAGCAGTCGGTTGCTACCCAGAGGGCAGCCGCATTGCACGACATGCCCTTCGCTCGCCACCGCCAGCCCGCCAACCGTAAAGGAGTCATGCCCCTCAGCGATGTAACCCACGGTCTTACATCGTGGGCACGTCACCAGATCGCCAACCCTGGCGACCGGGGGACCGTACAGGGTCGTGGATGCCGCTGAAAAAACCACTTTCCCGCCAGTGGTGGTCGGGTCTCCCTCTCTGACAACGTAGTACTCCATGGCAAATCCTTGTTATTGGAATGAGCCAAAAAGGCTAACAAACAGGGTGCTTTCAGTAATGTCGGACGCTTCCCGATTGCGCTGCTTAAAAGACCTACAGTTTTTGGAGGTGAGCGCAGATGTTCTCCTACGCAGCTGAGAACTTAAGGGCACAGCCAGTCGGCGCAGCGATAAGGTGCGGTGGTAGGAATACGTTGGTGGTGCGGGGGGCTTGCTTGAAGCCATGCCACATGGATGATCAGCCTGCTGACGATGGCGGCAGTGGGTGCGCTTGATCGCATCTTTTAGGCCAGGCTTCAACTACAGCAAGGCGGAGGTGATGCTCATGGATCTCCGGCAGCCAGGTGAGTACACCGACGATCTGTTTGCGAGATCGCAGCCGGGAGAGTCGACGCGGGTCATGGCTGTGCTGGATCAGATCAATGAGCGTTGGGGCACGGGAACGCTTCGATCCGCGAGTGTGCCAGGCAACCCTGAGGGGGGTATGCAGCGGGAGATGATGAGTCAGAGTTATGCCACGAAGCTTGACCCGCTTTGGGCTGTGACCTGTAAGTAACTCCTGTCAGCTGTTGCGAGTAGCTGTTTTCGGCCAAAAGCGGTCTTGAGCCGAGCCGCCGGGGCGTCTCGGCCCTTCGGGCATTCATCCTTCACACCTACGGGCTTCGGCACGCGCGCACCGCTTGCTAGGGAGCGCACCACTCCTCGTTAATCTGTAACCTGCGGGCAAGGGTTAAAAACCTCGGTTACGTCGAGTGTTGTATGCCACGGGATGGCAGTGCCTGGCACCATTCCGCCTACGGTTTGCTGTCGGCCCGACTTGCGCACATATCCGCCATCCGTCCCAGTGAAGACGTGCTGCCCTGGCTTCGTCAGATAATCAAAGAAACTGAGTTTCACAGGCACATTCATTTGCCCGCCCGGTGTAATGACGGCGAGCATGATCGCGCGGTCTTTGGTGAATACAAAGAACGGTTCGACTCCAGTGCGACCACCAACTGTCTTCACGCACTGCACTTGTTCTGGGAGGATGCGTGCGGTTTCAGTGTAGGTGTGGTTGTTGTAGAGGCTAAGGATCAGGCCTTTGCTGGTCAACACTCCCAGGCCTTGAGTAACTCTGCAGATGCCTTCGCTTCCATATGGGGACAAGCACCAGTTCGTTTCCGACACGGCTTGAATATCCGATGGTGCAATTTTCAGATCGCGCTGGATTTGGGCTTTTGATTCCGGCGTGTCGTAAGGGATCATCACGCATCCACCGACTGTCACTGCTGCGATGAGGCCTATGGCCGCAGCTACGTTTTGAACTGATGATTTGAAGGTGTTCATTGTTCGCTCTCCTTGCTGTATTGCCACCACTGGAAGGCTGCGGCGATTTTGGTAGCGAACCTTACGGCATGGGCGGCAAGCGGTCATCCTCGTGCTGATAGCTGGATCGGTAGATGACTTGACTGGACGCTTACAGTCAGCATGCAGGTAGCCTGGAAAACTGATTTTTTCAACACAATCGGCCGCTTTCAGCCGGTCGTGGATGGAAGAAACCGACCCAATGCGGCCGTTTCCTAACACCCAGGCACTCATTCCCAGTCAGCGGAGCAAATGGTCGGATGATCATTAATCGCGGTGGCCATGCGTCATTATCGGGGCACAACAATAGGAACGAATATCGGTGTCGGCGGAGCCGGTGGCATCATCATTCCATCGCTTTTCACCACATTCATTCTGGCCAATAGCAGCCATTCATGGACGACTTTTATCGACCGAGGCTGTGTAAAAACACTTTCGTGCAGATACAGCAATCAAAATCGGCGCGAAAACCACGTTCCTACGCAAAATCCAGGTCTGCTGACCAACCGAACGTCTGCAGATTTAACCTAGAAGCGAGGCCTTCAAAACGGCGCCTGCGTTTTTACACAGCCTCGACCTTTAGCTGCCGGTCAGCACAGGCATAGTCCGGCAGTAGCGTCGTTAAGGAAAGTTCGTTTCTGAGGATAGGCAGGTGTTGCAATCGTCTCAGGTTGGCGGCGTTTTGCTGCCAAAGTTAAATGGCGTTAAAGCGCTTTCTGCCGACAGTGCAGCAGGGCCTCGCTTATCATGGCATGGACCAATGAGGGAGAAACGCCGAGGATCTTTGCGATTTCATTCTGTTTCATGCCGTGGATGCGGCACATTTCGAACGCATACCGGGTGCGTTCCGGCAAATCGGACAATGCGTCGGAAACCCTTTCCAGTACTTGTTGATCCGACACCAATGCTTCCGGTGTATCCGCCTGCGGGCCGGACATTTCGCTGCTGTCATCTTCGTGGACGATCCAGCGCTCCTCGAACTGACGGCGACGGTAATGGTCGATGGACAGGTTGCGCACGATGCGCGTGAGGTATGAGGCTTGCGACTTGATCAGCCCACTGGTGTCAGCCCCACCCATTTTCAGAAACGCTTCATGGACAATGTCTTCGGCCTGGCTGCGACATCCGGTAATTCGTGCCGCGAGTCCAATCAAGCGCTGACGTCGCTCAAAGAACACCTCAAGCAATTGGGTATCGCTCCCCGCCGTATTAGGCTTTTGCATGATGCACCTGAATTGTTTTAGGAATCTGCCAGCGAGGGTCGTGAATTTATTCTTATTAAGAATTATTTGCAATCACTGCCCGAAGTCGTTCAGCCTGAGTGCCATCAATTAACGCCGAGGTTAATTTCAACGGCGTGCTGGAACTGAGCCAAAACCGCAGGACATGGAGTAAGCTTGCCGAAATTTTCCTTCTGCCAGTCAAGATGACCAATTTTCCCTGCCCGCAGAAAACCACTAGCGAAATAGCTGCCGACTGGTGTGTGCGACTGCATTTCAGTGAGTGCACGGACGCTGATCGCGCCGAGTTCCGGTGCTGGTATGATGCGGACCCTGCCCATGCGCTCGAGTACACGAAAATGTGCCGAGTATGGGAGGTGAGCGAACAATTGCCGACCAGCCTCGATGTCGACAGATCGGGGCGCTCGCGTTGGAGCCAGCCATTATTCTGGATGGCGCGTGCGGCGGTGGTGTTGGCGGCGGTGGGGGGCGTCTGGGGTACAGGCTGGTCAGCGGGTCTGCTGCCTGGCAGTGTTCGCTATTTCACCGCGCAGGAAGTCCGTCGACAAGTTGAGTTGCCTGATCACAGTCAAGTGCAACTCAATCAGCGTACTGGGCTTGTCTACCTCGGTTTTCGCGATCAACGCCAGGTACTGCTACGTGATGGCGAGGCTTTTTTTGATGTGGAGCACGATCTTGAAAAGCCGTTCGTGATTCGTGCTGAAAACGCCACTATCAGAGTCACCGGTACTCATTTCAATGTCTGGACCGGACAAGAGCTGACCACGGTTACCGTCACCCAGGGCTCGGTGCTGGCTTCGAGCGACAAAGGCAGCCCGGATAACAATCAGGGCACGGTGCTCACCGCCGGCATGCAGGCAGCATTCAGCCCTGGTCATCTGGCGCAATTGGCTCGCATCGATCCCGCCAGGGCCGCTGCCTGGCGCGATGGCAAGCTGATGCTCGATGGGGTCAGCCTGCGCGAAGCGCTGCCCCAGATCAACCGCTACCTTGACGTACCGTTGAAGCTGGCGAGCAGCGAGGTCGGTGACCTGCGCATCGGCGGCACCTACAACATCAGCGAGCTTGACCAACTGGTCGTCGGGCTGCCGAAGATACTCCCGGTAAAGTTGCGCCACAGCGATGAGGCGACCCTGTTGTTCAGTCGCTGAAACCTGCCCACTGGATTTCTTTTTCGTGATTTCCTGAACAAATCACACGCTCATTCGTCGATCCGGCATGCCCTTAACATCAAGCTACCGGAACCATTATGAGCGCCTATCCACTGAATCGACCCGCCCTGCAACTGCGCTGCTGCATTGCCGCCGCCATTCTGGGCCTCACATTGGTGACAGCGGTACCGGCAATGGCCGAGCCGGCCCGAGTTAACATCCCTTCGCAGGCGCTGTCGTCGGCGCTTTCCGATCTGGCCAGGCAGACCAACCTGCAGATCATCTACAGTGAGGACACGGTGTCCGGGATTCGAAGTCGTGACGTCGCCGGAGAGATGGAGCCGGAGGCTGCACTTCGCCAGTTGCTGGGCGGGTCAACAATTGTCTACCAGATCGAAGGTAATCATGTGACCTTGCAGGGTCGCAGTGACGACTCGACGATGGCATTACCTGTCACCAGCATCGTCGGTCAGGCCTACAGTTCTGTAAGTCCTGACGACGGCTATATCGCCAAGCGCGCCTCTGCTGGCACCAAGACCGACACGCCTCTGGTTGAAACGCCATACTCGGTTTCTGTGGTTACCCGTGAGCAAATTAAAGCCCAGCAGCCCAAGACCATCGCCCAAGCCCTGCGTTATACGCCGGGCGTCAATGCCGAAATCTCCGGTCCTCAGTTCGTTACCGACCAGTTGACCATTCGCGGTTTTCAGCAGGGCACCGGACGCATGTTGCGTGATGGAACGCGCACCTTCTTGCCCGAGTTTCTCGGCTGGGACGCCCCCGAACCTTATGGCCTGGAACGAATTGAAGTGCTGCGCGGTGCCAGTTCGGTACTTTACGGAGCTTCCGATCCAGGTGGACAGATCAATCTGGTGACAAAGCGCCCGACGATCGAGCCACTGCATGAAGTGCAGTTGCAAATGGGCAACCACAACTATCAGCAGGGCGCCTTTGATCTGGGGGATGCACTGGACGAGGAGGGCATCTGGAGTTACAGGCTGACTGGCCTGTTCCGGGAAGCCGATGCCCAGACCGACCACATTACTAACCGTCGTCAGTACATCGCCCCAGCCATCAGCTACCGTCCCAGCGACAACACCGAGCTGACGTTCCTGGGCGAGTACCAGAAGCAGACCGGCAACTTCGCCAACCTGCTGCCGGCCGATGGCACTGTGTTTCGCGACCCTCGTGGACGCCTGGACCGCGACACCTACGTGGGCGACACCGCGTCTGACTTCATGACCAACGAAAAGACTTCTCTGGGCTACGTGTTCGAACATCAATTCAACGAAGTCTGGACGGCGCGACAGAACGTGCGTTACAGCGACTATCGCCAAGCCAGTTCCGAGATCGCCATTTTCGGGCCAGCGGGCGACCAGTACTCGCGCTACAACGATCAGCGCAAGGGCGACGGTCATCTGTTCACTATGGACAACCAGATACAGGCCAACTTCGCCACGGGCCCGCTCGAACACACGCTGTTGACCGGCGTCGACTACAACAACGGCAAGTTTGATCAGGAGCAATCGCTGAACTTCATCTTGGAAAGCTTCGACGTGTTCAATCCGGTCAACGGGCAGCCATTGACCTTCGTTCCGTTCAGCGCCGCCAGCTACGAACAGAAAATGTCGCAAACCGGTGTCTACCTGCAGGATCAGTTTAAAGTTGACAAGTGGGTGTTCCTCCTGGGCGGTCGCTACGATTGGGCCAGCAACCAGAAGGACGACCGCGCTCCGCAAACCCAGAAGGATGAGAAGTTCAGCGGTCGCGCCGGTATTGTCTACCTCTTCGACAATGGCCTGGCTCCCTATGCCAGCTACAGCGAATCGTTCCTGCCGGTCATGGGCTTTACCGCTAACAATTCGCAACTTAATCCGGAAATCGGCAAACAATACGAAGTGGGCCTCAAGTACGAACCGCCAGGGACCAACAGCCTCTACACCATTGCCTGGTTCGACCTCACCAAACAGAACGCCACCGAGAACGTTGGCGGCTTCTCCCGCCAGGAAGGTGAGGTTCGTTCCAAAGGTGTGGAGTTCGAGGCCAAGACCGAAATCACCCAGGGTTTCAATCTGATCGGCAGTTACACCTGGAATGATGTTGAAGTCACTCAATCGGAAACCGGCAACAAGGGTAATACGCCGTTTCGGGTGCCAGAGCACATGGCGTCGCTGTGGGGTGATTACATCGTCCAAAGTGGCTCGCTGGCTGGCTTGCGTCTGGGTGCTGGCGCCCGTTACGTGGGCAGCACATTCGGCGATTCGGCCAACAGTTTCAAAGTGGACAGCTATTCCGTGGTCGACGCACTGGTCAGCTATCAACTCGGCAAGGTCGATGCTTCGCTGGAGGGCGTAGAAGTGTCGTTGAACGCCACGAACCTGTTCGACGAAGAGTACGTGGCCGGTTGCTTCAGCACCGTGGGCTGCCAGTACGGACAGCAACGTACTGTCTACGGCACGGTGAGTTACAACTGGTAAGTCCGGGCTGGCCAGATACAGTTTTTTGTACCTGGTCGCCGGCCGTGTCCGGCAACTCTCGGCAAGCGTGGATCTACAGGAAAAGTACCGAACATGACCGCCCGATTCTTGCGCAACTGGTATCTGGTGCATAAATGGACCAGTCTGATCGCCACCCTCTTTTTGTTGTTGCTGTGCCTGACGGGGTTGCCGCTGATCTTTCATGAAGAGATCGAGCACTACTTCGAACCGCACCCGGAACTGCGTCCGCTGACTGCCGAAGCGCCACGAATCGACTACGACAAGGTGACTGCCAGTGCCTTGGCAGCACGGCCAGGCGAAGTCGTGCGCTTCGTCGGTTTCGACCCGCAAGATCCGCTAGGCATGGTGATCACTGCAACAAGCCTGGTGCCTCCTCCGCTTGACGGTCACTCTCAGCCGTTCGATACGCGCACCGGGGAGCTGTTCCCGCCGGAGCCGCCGGATAATGGTTTCATGAACCTGATGCTGCGCCTGCATACCGATTTGTTCGTCGGGCTGCCCGGTTATCTGTTCCTCGGATTCATGGGGCTACTGCTTGTAGCGTCGCTGGTTTCCGGTGTGGTGGTGTACACGCCGTTCATGCGCAAGCTGGACTTCGCCACCGTGCGCAGCGGGCGTAGTGAACGACTGAAATGGCTGGACCTGCATAATGTGCTCGGTATCGTCACGCTGGCTTGGGTGGTGGTGGTTGGCATTACCGGCGTGATCAATACCCTGGCGCTGCCCATACAAGGCATGTGGCAGACGGGCCAGCTGGCGGATATGACTGCGCCCTATAAAGACGCACCACCACTGGAAAGCCTCGGTTCCTTGCACAAGGCGCTGGAATCCGCTCGAAACGCGGCGCCTGACATGGAACCGAGTTTCGTGGCGTTTCCGGGTACTCAATTCAGCAGCAAGCATCATTACGCGGTGTTCATGCGCGGTACCACGCCACTCACCGCGCGCCTGCTCAAGCCGGCCCTGGTGGACGCGCGAACGAGCGAGCTGACTGACATGCGCGAGATGCCCTTGTATGTGAAAACCTTGCTGGTCTCGCAACCCCTGCACTTTGGCGATTATGGCGGCTTGCCACTGAAGATCATCTGGGCACTGCTCGACGTGATTACCATCGTCGTCCTGGGCAGCGGTCTGTACCTCTGGTTGGGCCGACGCAAAGTAACATTGGAAAAGCGCCTTGCTGACCTGAATGCCAATGGCGTGGGAATGGAGGGCAGGGCATGAGGCGCGGCCTATGGATGATATTTCGTTGGCCGCTGTTGCTGGCTCTGCTGAGCTTTCTCGGGCTGTTTTCGGCACTCATCGGCGATGAGTTCTACGATCTGCTGTCGTGGCTCAGCCTCGGCGTGCCATTGCTGCTGGTCGGGGTGGTGTGGATACGCATGCGTCATGTAAATCGGCCACGTTCGTGATCGTACTCGGCGCTCTGCTGGGAGAGCGGGGGCGGAACAGCCATTACTTTTTTGTTTTCCCACTGAGGACGGTGCGCCTCTGTTCAGGGCCCGATGGATTCAGGCTTGGCCTGACTGTCGGGTTCTGGCCGGTTAGCGACGGTCTGACTTCGACCGTCGCTATACATGGTCAAACCTCAGTCTGTTCCGCCATTTCCAGGGCGTCATCGACCTCAATTCCCAGGTATCGCACAGTGCTCTCCAGCTTCGTATGGCCGAGCAGCAACTGAACCGCAGGCAGGTTCTTCGTCCTGCGATAGATCAGTGATGCTTTCGTACGTCTCATTGTGTGTGTGCCATACATCGCTGGATCAAGGCCTACGGCTTTCACCCAGCCTTTGACGATACGAGCGTATTGACGAGTAGATAGATGGTCTTAAGTATGCAGCCGGCTAGGAAAAAGGCAGTCCTCGCTGTGTAGCTGGGCCCGCTGTATCCAGGCCGCGAGGGCAGACCGTGTTTGCTCAGTGATCTCAAACTGCACAGGCCGCTGCGTTTTCTGCTGCATCACCATGGCTCGTGATGATACGTGCTCGCCATGAGCGACATCGCGCACGCGGAGCTTGGTTAAGTCGCAGGCTCGAAGCTTGCTGTCGATGGCCAGATCGAAGAGAGCCAGATCTCGGGTTCTTTCCGCCATTTGAAGCCTTACTCGGATGGCCCAGATATCGCTCAGTCGGAGTGGGGGTTTCTGCCCGACCAATTTTCCTTTGTTCCAGGGCTGACGGCTGCAGGTAGCGATGATGTTCACGACAAGTCCTCCACGTGGTGAAGGACAAGGATGACTAATCAGAGCAACGGTCGCTAACCGGCCAATTGCGGACATCAGCGGTTAGCCTCACAGAGCTATATTCAACAGCCCGCCCAGGACGCCGCTGCCGAGTACAACCAGCCACGGCGGCAACTTCCAGAACATCAACGCAACTAGTGCCACGAGGGCCAGACCAAAGTCCTGTGGGGCGTGAATCGCACTCGTCCATACCGGCTGATACAGAGCGGCAAGCAACAGACCCACCACAGCCGCATTGATGCCCAGCAGTGCCGCTTGGGTGCCGCTGTTCCGGCGCAGACGCTCCCAGAACGGCAAGGCGCCCACCACTAGCAGGAAAGCAGGCGCGAAAATCGCCAGCAGGCAAATCAGGCCTCCAAGCCAACCGCTGGGCGCCTGGTTCATCGAGGCGCCGAGAAATGCTGCGAAGGTGAATAGCGGCCCCGGGACGGTCTGAGCTGCGCCATAGCCTGCCAAGAATGCATCGTTGTCGACCCATCCAGAAGGCACGACTTCAGCCTGCAATAGCGGCAGCACCACATGTCCGCCACCGAAGACCAGCGAGCCGGTACGGTAGAAAACGTCCACCATCGACAGCACCTGACTTGGGAACAACTTTGCCAGGAGCGGCAGCCCGAGCAGAAAGGCAAAGAACAGGGCCAGCCAGAATAGGCCAGCGCGACGCCGGATGCTAATGGGCAGTGGATCATGGGATTCGTCCGGCTGGGGCTTGAACAGCAACAGGCCAATGATCGCGGCAATAAAAATGACTCCCACTTGCCCTAAGGCGGACGGCATGAGCAGCACGAAGCAGGTCGCTGCCACCATGATGGATATACGCGGCGCGTCGGGGCACAAATTTCGCGCCATACCCCATACCGCCTGTGCGACCACCGCCACCGCTACCACCTTCAAACCGTGCAGCACACCAGTGGGCACGGCATCGCCATAGCTGGCGATGCCCAGAGCGAAGAGGATCAGGGCAGTCGCGGAAGGTAAGGTGAATCCCAGCCACGCAGCCAGTGCGCCGCCATAGCCTGAGCGAGACAGCCCAAGCGCGATGCCAACCTGACTGCTAGCAGGCCCCGGTAGAAACTGGCAAAGGGCGACCAAATCCGCATAACTGCGCTCGCTTAGCCACTGGCGACGCACAACGAATTCATCCCGGAAGTACCCCAAGTGAGCGACTGGGCCACCGAAAGAAGTCAGGCCCAATCGCAGAAAGATTAAGAAAACAGTCCAGTGGCTACGGTCAGCCTGGAGCGTATCGGTCATGTTCGTTTGATCCATCATTGGCAAATTCACCAAACGATAATCGAAAATCGTAACGGAATATGATGAGTCTAGCTGCGCAACCTGATGATGCAGAGGCCTACTGAACCTTGCCGCCTAGCGGGTTGAGCCCAACCGCATCAACCGCGGAGAGAAAGCTCCAATAGCTCATCAGCGTTGACAAGTGACCGCTTCTGGCCGGGAGACGCCTGTCACGACAGGCAGGAACCGGCCAGAAGCGGACGTAGGCAAGCGACAGCTACCTGCCAAAAAAGCGGACGGTATCACTTTTGCCAGGGACGGATCACCAAACCAAGGGACATCAATCTAAGTTGCCCTGCTCTACTGAGCATGGGAGGGCGTCATCCCTGCTAACAGGCGCTGGCTGCCGGATTACATGCCATGACGATCCACGCCGCGCCGTCGATCATCACCGACCGCTCGCCGGGGAGGCCGGCGAAAGCGGCGCGAACCGCCGCTGAAGCTTGGGCGCGGATGTCATCGCTTTGATGCGCGAGCACAAGCGACAGCGGGCCGCCCTCGAACGCCATCCTCACCGCGTCGTCGATAGCCGCATCCCGAGTCTCGCCTTCACCGAACGGGATGGAAACATCGAACGGCGCAAAATTGATATCGGTAAAGCCAGCGGCCGTCAGGATACGCGTCACGCGTCCTCGGTCACCGAACGAGAATGGTCCAGGTGCTTCAGGATCAGGCGGTGCGGCCAGCGGGACGATGCCCCTGATCGCGCCCATTGGCAGCTGTACCCAATCGTTCTCGGCCACGCCGCGCCAGCAGATGAAAGCGACCCGCCCGCCCGGTCGGAGCGCGTGTCGCATATGGGCAAATGCCCCTGTCGGATCGTCGAAGAACATCACCCCGAAACGCGAGAAAAGGATGTCAAACGCGCCCTCGGGCAGCTCGGCGTTACTGGCGTCGGCCACCTGGAACAGGACCGGCGTATCCTGCGGCGCAAGCTCGCGGGCTCTTCCAATTAGCGGTTCGGATATGTCTACGCCCAGCACATGTCCGCCCGCACCGACGCGTGCGGCCAGAGCCAGACTCGACGCGCCCGCGCCGCAACCGACGTCAAGCACGCGTTCGCCGGCGGCGGGCGCCGCGGCTTCTATCGCGGCCTGGCCAAATACCGCAAACATGGCGTCGAGCCGGGCCTGATTGGCGGCCCAGTACTCTCCACTTTCGCCATTCCAATCGGCGACCTGATAGGCTTTTTGCTCTGTCATGACATCTCCTCGTTTTGTTTCGTTTTAAACAGCTAGCCGTTGATCGGGGCAAAGAGGATAGGACGCTACTTGGCCCATGCCGCGATCCGTTCCGCGATCGCTTCAGGGGCCTCGATGTGCAGGAAGTGACCGACGCCGGGGACGACTTCCATCGCGTGCGGGGCGGCGAACCGATGTCTGTCTTCGACATGCGCGGGGAGGATGCAGCCGTCGTTGGCACCGTGAAGCTGCAACAGGGGCACCGTGATCGGCTGAGACATGCGGCGCGTCGCACCAATCATGCCGGGGCGCAGCATCGCCCGGTAATACTTTAGGGGCGCGGGCATGCTCTTGTGCAGATGCTCGTGTAGCTCTGCCTTGAGAGCGGGATCGAGCGAGAAGCCGGGCGACCATTGACGCCAGAGGCGGTCGATGAAGGCAAGATCGCGGGCGGTGGCGATCCAGCCGCTTCCAGGCAGTTGAAAGAGCCCCATGTACGAGCTCCGGCGCAGCTGAGCGAGGTGCGTCAGCCGGCTCATGAACGTGAGTGGATGAGGGATTGCGAGCGCAACCGCGCGTTCGATCCGCTGCGGTGCGGTGACGCAGGCATCATAGGTGATCAGGGCGCCCCAATCATGGCCAATCAAATCCACTCGGCGCCCCGGAGACCAGCGGTCGATCAGCGCGAGCACGTCGCTGGTGAGGGCTGCGAAGTCGAACGGCCCCGCAGTCGGGGACGGCGCGTAACCGCGAAGCCAAGGTGCGACGACGTGGCGGCCACGGCGGCCGAGCTCGGCAAGGAAAGGCTTCGCGGTCGGCGGATGATCTGGGAAGCCGTGCAAGACGATCGTCGGTTGACCATCGGGATCCCCCCCCTTCAGCGCATGAAAGGTGCCGTGTGGCAGGTCGAAAGTAGCGTGTTCGAACTCCATGTGTGTCAGCCTTTTTCAAAATTGGTCGGGCGAGACATCCTGATGCTGGCTTCGGTGTTACTGATCTTGGACATGTGCGCCTCCATGCTCATCTCCAATCTGTGCTCTCAAGCCGGCATCAACTGCTGGGCGAAAATACCGGCAATCGCGCCTTGCCATATTTCCGGAGTCAGGCTGTGCAAAAACCGGGGACGGCGACCTTCTGGAACAGGTGCGGGGTGGCTACGACGGATGACGGATAGGCCGAAACCTTCGCGACGAATTCGGGACGGGCGAAGGCCTCGCGGAGCGTCTCGGTGGACTCCCACACCACATAGTTCAGGAAGGTCGGGCTATCACCGATCGCTCGGTGCAGTTGGGTAGAGATGAAGCCCGGCTGCTTCTTCAGGGTTTCGCCTGCCGCCTTGAAGGCGTCCAGGAAGCCCACTTCGTCGGCGGAACCGACCGTGAATATGTTGATAAGTACGATTGGCGAGGCCGAGATGCTGAGTTGGCGCTCAAGCGGGAATTTATCGTCTAGAGGCTTGAATTTCTTTAGGACTTCCATGGTGGTGCTCGCGTCTATTGTGAAATTGAAATTGCCGTGATCGATGCTGCTTGCTCTCAAACCAGCATCGACTGCTGGGCGAAGATGCCCGCCATCGCGCCTTGCCATGAAGCCGTGCTGACAGAAGCCATGAGAGGGTTGGCGAGATCTCCGGCAGCGTAGACGCCGGGCACACTGGTTTCGCGGCGCTCGTCGACCTTGAGGGCGATGCCCAGGGGCGTATCGACCGTGGCGAGGCCCAGTGATTCATGCAGACGTGCGGACGGCTTGTTGCGCGGATGCGCGAACAGGATCTCGACCGCAACAGAGGGGCCGGCGTCGAGCCTGACAGTGGTGTTGTGGCTCTCGTCATGGTCGATTTCGGTGATCCGGCCATCGACGACAGGGATGCCGCGGCGTGCCAGATCGGCCAGGATGTCGGGTGGAATGTCTTGACCATTGGCGAAGACTGTCAGTGTGTCGGTCCAGTCGTGGTATAGCCTGACGTAGTTGTGCGAGGGCGGGCCGGACCAGACGAGGCCCCAATGCCGGCCCGCAACTTCAAAGCCGTCGCAATAGGGGCAGGGCACGATGGAGGTTCCCCAGCCTTCGGCAAAGCCGGGAAGTTCAGGCATCTGGTCGACGACGCCATAACTCAGGATCAGGCGGCGCGCCGTGAGGCTTTCGCCATCGCCAGTGAGAATGGAGAAATCGTCAATGCTGCCGGAGATACTTTCGGCCCGGGCAGTGACAAGGCTGATCGTAGGGTAGCGCGCCAACTGTTGCCGCGCTTCGGCCAGAATCTCCAGCGGTGGCTTGTGATCGTGGCCAAGCAAACCATGCGAGTGGTCGGCAAAGCGATTACGTGGAAGGCCGGTATCGAGAACGGTGACTTTTCGGCGGGCACGACCAAGCTGGAGAGCTGCGGCAAGACCCGCAAAACTGCCGCCGATAATGATGACGTCGTTCATGGTGATAGGCTCCGCGTTGTGGCTGAAGGGACTTGGGTTTTACTGTTTGGATACTTTCGAGTACCATAATCCCTAAATTACGATACCGTCAAGTACTGGAATTTTTATGACCGAAATCAGCCAGACCAGGCGCGGCCGGCCAGCCAACGAGGCACTCAGCCAATCGATCGTCGACGCCGCCGGCGAACTTTTTGTGGAGTTGGGATTTCAAGCGACAACAATGGACAAGGTCGCCCAGCGGGCAAAAATATCCAAGCTAAGCATTTACCGACACTTCGAGAACAAGGAGGCGCTGTTCAGCGCGGCCATTGCGGCCCATTGCCATCAGTTTGCACCACGGTCCATTGTTGAAGGCATCGACGGTTCGGCTGCAGATCAGCTGATGGCGGTGGGGACATTCCTGCTGCGCACGTTGTTGAGTCCGGAAGTGCGCAGTGTTGAAGCCATGATCATGGTCGACAAGGCGAAGCAAAAGTCGTTGAGCAAGCTCCATTACGAAGCAGGCCCCGCCTATGTCACTGCCCAGATCGAGGCCCTGTTGCGTCAGTTGCACGCGGAGGCGATGCTAAATGTGCCAGACCCTTTGGAGTCTGCCCGGTTGTTCGCCGCGCTTATCAAAGGGTCCGATCTTCTGATGATCGCCCGCTTCGATGAGGCGAAGGCAAAGGACAACAATGAAGTCGAATCCTATTGCCGGTCGGCCGTCGCAATGTTCATCGCAGCGCACGGTGCTTAGTGTTTGATTTGAACGCCTGATGTCGGTCGTCGGCTGGACATCACAAATGGCAGATTTCGGCCAAAAGCAGCCGTTGGTGGGCGGCTGCTGTCGACCCAATGCGGCCGTTTCCTAACACCCAGGCACTCATTCCCAGTCAGCGGAGCCAATGGTCGGATGATCATTAATCGCGGTGGCCATGCGTCATTATCGGGGCACAACAATAGGAACGAATATCGGTGTCGGCGGAGCCGGTGGCATCATCATTCCATCGCTTTTCACCACATTCACTCCACCCGTCTTGATGGTTTCGTACACTCGCTCCGTCGCCGCCGTGTCGTGATAGCCACCGTCATCGATCATCACGCTCAATGCGCTTTGGCGGCGCCCTTCTATAAGTTGCACTTGGTTAGTCCGGAAGTACGAATCCAAGGCGACCTTACTCAGGGTCGACAGATTGATCCGTAGGAGTTCTGTGTACTTCAGCGCCGAAGCGTCCCAGCCCTGCACATAGATTTCTTCTTGGGTCAGAGCGAAGGTGCAGAAGTGGTAGGCACCAGTGGTAGAACCTGGGGTAGAGATTAGTAACGAACAGCGACCGTGTTGCAGGATCGGACCCTTGATATCCGGAAAGTCTTTGCTGACTTGAGTCGTAAACTGCGCTCGGTCGTAGTAGATGGTTGCCCTGTCCAGGGGGGTAGTGTTGCAACCGGACGCCAGAACAGTCACGCACTATCAGTGCTCGGCTGGCTTGATGCGAGAGTTCTGTAAATCGTGCGCTTACATGTGCTGCGCATGGGTGGGAAACGCCTGAGGTAGTCAACCATGATTAACCGCGGCATCCCAAAGCGGCGGGCGGCGCGGCGCACCTTGGAGCGCAGTTCGCAAGGGGTGAGGCTGGCCGTCTCATCAATGACCAGGCGATCACCGTAATTATTGATGCGGGCCACCGCCGCCATGATCCGTGGCCAATCATCGTCTTCCAATTGGCCACGCATCAGGTTGGCGAGATTGAGCTTGCCCAGGATTGCGATCAGCCGGAAAACCAGGGCATGAGCCGGCATCTCCTGGCTGTATATCTGCACGCTATTGCCGGGTTTTTGCTGGAGGACGGCATCCACCACGCTCAGGGCCAGGCTGGTTTTACCCATGGAAGGCCTGGCCGCGATGACGATCAGGTCGGCGTCCTGAAAGCCCCCGGTCACTTGGTCCATCGCATTCAGGCCGCTGGGTACACCGGTGATGCTGTCGCCTTCGTTGAAGTGGAAATCAATCCGCTCGACCACTTCCATCAGCTTGTGCTTGAGGTTGACGAAGTCGTTGTGTGGGTTGCTCTGCCCCAAGGCGAATAGCCTTTGCTCCATGCGGTCCTGAACTTCAGCGCTTTTGGCCTGGTTGGAAGAGGCCTCGCGGCTGCACTCATAACCCAGGGTGACCAAGCGCCTTAAATGGGCGCGTTCGCGGACGATCTCTGCGTACGTCGTAATGTTGGCGACGGATGGGGTGTTCTTGGCCAGCTCCCCGAGGTAAGCCAGCCCTCCGACTTCCTCTGGAGTGTTCAGCGACTCCAGCACGGTTACGACATCTATGGGGCAGTTGCGGCAAGCCAACTGCTCCATGGCCTGAAATATCAGGCGATGTTCACGGCGGAAAAAGTCTTCGGCCGCGAGATTTTCTGAAACAAGATCCCAGGCGGCGTTATCGAGCATTAACCCGCCGATGACCCCTTGTTCGGCCTCGATCGAATGAGGTGCAAGCCAATCAGCTACGGTCATTTGCTGGCTCCTTCCATGGTTGAGGGCCTGATCGAGGCGGGGTGGCGAAGGCTCAGTTGTTCTTCGGTGAGGGCCTCGAATTTCACGCGCCACTCAGGAAAAAGTTCCAGGCAGAGCGCCTTGATGACCTTGAACGCAGTAGGCGCCTGGCGGTTGGAAGGGACCCTGTATTCCAGGCGATGGGCGGGGATGCCCTCTGTGGCGGCACGGCGGAAACTCACCGCAGCAGGCAGAGTGGTGTGGCGCATGCGCGCTTGGGGGTGGTCGGCGAAGGTTTCGGCCAGGGACTGGTGAATCAGGCGCGCGTCGCGGGTGGCGTCGAGTTTGTTGATGACGACGTTCAAGGGCGGGGTGCGGGCGCCCAGGGCCGCGAGGGGCTGGAGGTCGCGATAGAGCTGGAGCATGCCGCGATGAAATTCCCGGGCGGTGAGCATGTCCGGCGTGATGGGGGAAATGGCCATGTCGGCGCTCAGGAGGGCCATTTCCAGCAGGATCGAGCGGGCGCCCTGGGTGTCGATCAGCACCAGGTCGAAGTCCGCGGCGAAGGCGGGCATCAGGTTTTTCAGGCGCAGGCGCCCGTCTGCGGCGTGCAGGAGCAGGGTGCCGAGTTGGTTGAAGGGGTCGTTGGAGTGAATCAGGGAGAGGTTGGGGATACAGGTCTGGGAGAGGATCTGTTCGTACCGCGTCTCGTTGTGGGCAATCAGCTCGAAGACGCCGCCCGGGGCTTCGTGGGCCAGGGCATAAAACGACGACAGCGAGGGTTGGTTGTCCAGGTCGATGAGCAAGGTGCGAAGACCTGAGTCGGCGCAGAACGCGCCAAGGCTGGCAGTGACCGTGGTTTTACCGGGTCCGCCTTTGGTGGAGAGTACAGCTGCGATGTTCATGGCACGGGTCTCTGGGGGTAAAGATTGAGAGACGGCCTTTGATGTCACGATGCGCGGATGACTGGGTTCGGTCACCTGGCAGAAAGATGGCTCCACGACCTGGACTCGAACCAGGGACCCAGTGATTAACAGTCACTTGCTCTACCAACTGAGCTATCGCGGAATGCGCCGTATGTTACTGATTGAAAAGGACAAGTCAAGCGTGAAGTGAGTTTTTTGTGAATTCCGTTCGGTGTTCTGATGGGCGGCTGGAAGGCTTTATCCGCGGTTGCCGGTTACCAGAACCGCGCCACAGGTCTACCATGGCGCCCCGGCGGTGGTTTCACGCGCGGTCGGCCTCCAGTCGCAAAGGTAAACGTGCCATGACCTTATTTATCTCTTCCATCGCCTGTGTGTCGCGGGTGACGCCATGAGTATCGAGCAGATCAGCCTGCCCAAGGGCGTTGGTCCCCATGCTGGCAAGTTATTCGACGCTATTACCCAGGCCAGCAATGCCGAGGATTTGAACCGCGCCGGCGGCAAGGCCGAAGGTTTTGTGTTGGGGCTGGAAAGCACCAAGGCGATCAAGAGCCAGGTTGCCGAGGCGCTGTACGTTGCCTTCGATGACGCGGCGAGTGCGCGGGCTGCGCAGTTGGCGGGCTGAAACCCACAAAAACGGGGGAAGCCGATTGGCTTCTCCCTTTTTTGTGGTGCTTGCGGTTTAGATCACTTGGACGATGGCGTCGGTGACGACTTCGATGTTGTTCTGGTTCAGCGCGGCGACGCAGATGCGGCCGGTGTCCAGAGCGTAGATGCCGAAGTCGGTGCGCAGGCGCACGGCTTGCTCAACGGTCAGGCCGGAGTAGGAGAACATGCCGCGCTGGCGGCCGACGAAGCTGAAGTCGCGGCCTGGGGCCTTTTTCGCCAGCAGCTCGACCATTTGCTGGCGCATGCCACGGATGCGCAGGCGCATTTCGGCCAGTTCCTGCTCCCACTGCGCGCGCAGCTCTGGGCTGTTGAGCACGGCGGCGACGATGGTCGCGCCATGGGTTGGCGGGTTGGAGTAGTTGGTGCGGATCACGCGTTTGACCTGGGACAGCACGCGCGCGCTTTCTTCCTTCGATTCGCTGATGATCGACAGCGCGCCCACGCGCTCGCCGTACAGCGAGAAGGATTTGGAGAAGGAGCTGGAGACGAAGAAGGTCAGCCCCGACTCGGCGAACAGGCGCACGGCGGCGGCGTCTTCTTCGATGCCATCGCCAAAACCCTGGTAGGCCATGTCCAGGAACGGGATCAGTTTGTTCGCCTTGACCACGTCCAGCACGTTGTTCCAGTCCGCCGGGCTCAGGTCGACGCCGGTCGGGTTGTGGCAGCAGGCGTGCAGCACGACGATGGAACCGGCGGGCAGGGCGCTGAGGTCTTCGATCAGGCCGGCGCGGTTGACGTCATGGGTAGCGGCGTCGTAGTAGCGATAGTTCTGCACCGGGAAACCGGCAGTCTCGAACAGCGCGCGGTGGTTTTCCCAGCTCGGGTCGCTGATGGCGACGACGGCGTCGGGGCGCAGTTGCTTGAGGAAGTCGGCACCGATTTTCAGTGCGCCGGTGCCGCCGATGGCCTGGGTGGTGATGACCCGGCCTGCGCTGATGAGCGGCGAGTCAGCGCCGAACAGCAGCTTTTGCACAGCCTGGTCATAGGCGGCGATGCCATCGATGGGCAGGTAGCCGCGGGCGGCATGTTGAGCGACGCGGATCGTCTCGGCTTCGGCAACGGCACGCAAGAGTGGAATTTTCCCCTCCTCGTTGCAGTACACACCGACCCCCAGGTTCACCTTGTGGGTACGGGTATCGGCGTTGAATGCTTCGTTGAGGCCCAGGATTGGATCGCGTGGTGCCATTTCGACAGCGGAGAACAGGCTCATTTTTGCGGCGGCTCTGAATGGAAGAGGAGGGACGTGTAGCGCTCCAGCCGAATGCACTAGAGCGGTGCACAAACGGGGAGCAAGTATAGAGGCCATCTGGCGCCGCTGCGACAGGCGATTGGCCTTTTGCCGGAAGAATTTCGCTTTATTTTTCGACCTTTAGTCGGGTTGCCAGATCAAAGCCTTTGCGCTGTGTAGGACGTTTGCCTTGAAAACCGCAGTATTTGGCGCAACATCTAGTCTTTCCCGACCGCTTCAGGTCGCACTCATGGTTGCCCGGCCGCGCCTCGCAACCATGAATACGAGGTTCATGCATGTCTGATTTCCAGCTCGTCACCCGTTTCCAGCCCGCTGGCGATCAGCCAGAAGCCATTCGCCTGATGGTTGAGGGTATCGAGGCCGGGTTGGCGCACCAGACCCTGCTCGGCGTGACTGGCTCGGGCAAGACCTTCAGCATCGCCAACGTCATCGCCCAGGTGAACCGCCCGACGTTGGTGCTGGCGCCGAACAAAACCCTGGCGGCCCAGCTCTACGGCGAGTTCAAGGCGTTTTTCCCGAACAACGCGGTGGAGTACTTCGTTTCCTACTACGACTACTACCAACCCGAAGCCTATGTGCCTTCGTCCGACACCTTTATCGAGAAGGACGCTTCGGTTAACGACCACATCGAGCAGATGCGCCTGTCCGCGACCAAGGCGTTGTTGGAGCGCAAGGACACCATCATCGTTACCACGGTGTCGTGCATCTATGGCCTGGGCAGCCCGGAAACCTACCTGAAAATGGTCCTGCATGTGGACCGTGGCGACAAACTCGACCAGCGCGCCTTGCTGCGCCGCCTCGCCGACTTGCAATACACCCGCAATGACATGGACTTTGCCCGCGCTACCTTCCGGGTGCGCGGTGATGTGATCGATATCTACCCGGCGGAATCGGACTTGGAGGCGATTCGCATCGAACTGTTCGATGACGAGGTGGAAAGTATCAGCGCTTTCGATCCGTTGACCGGCGAAGTCATCCGCCGCTTGCCGCGCTTCACCTTCTACCCCAAGAGCCACTACGTTACCCCGCGGGAAACCTTGCTCGGGGCCGTTGAGGGAATCAAGGTCGAGCTCCAGGAGCGCCTCGACTACCTGCGCTCGAACAACAAACTGGTGGAGGCCCAGCGCCTGGAGCAGCGCACTCGTTTCGACCTGGAGATGATCCTGGAACTGGGCTATTGCAACGGCATCGAGAACTACTCGCGCTACCTCTCGGGCCGTGACTGCGGGGCTGCGCCGCCCACGCTCTTCGACTATCTACCTGCCGATGCCCTGTTGGTGATCGACGAATCCCACGTCAGCGTGCCCCAGGTCGGCGCCATGTATAAAGGCGACCGTTCGCGTAAGGAAACCCTGGTGGAATACGGCTTCCGCTTGCCTTCGGCGCTGGACAACCGGCCCATGCGCTTCGACGAATGGGAGAACATCAGCCCGCAGACGATTTTCGTCTCCGCCACACCGGGCAACTACGAGGCTGAGCACGCCGGCCGGGTGATCGAACAACTGGTGCGGCCCACTGGCCTGGTGGACCCGCAGATCGAAATCCGCCCGGCGCTGACCCAGGTCGACGACCTGCTCTCGGAAATTTCCAAGCGCGTAGCCCTCGAAGAGCGCGTGCTGGTGACGACCCTGACCAAGCGCATGTCCGAAGACCTCACCGATTACCTCGCCGACCACGGTGTGCGTGTGCGCTACCTGCACTCGGACATCGACACGGTGGAGCGGGTGGAGATCATCCGCGACCTGCGCCTGGGCGCTTTCGATGTGCTGGTGGGGATCAACCTGCTGCGCGAAGGCCTGGACATGCCGGAAGTGTCTCTGGTGGCGATTCTCGATGCCGACAAGGAAGGTTTCCTACGCTCCGAGCGTTCGCTGATCCAGACCATCGGCCGCGCGGCACGTAACCTCAACGGCCGGGCGATTCTCTACGCAGACCGCATCACCGGCTCCATGGAGCGGGCGATCGGCGAAACCGAGCGCCGTCGCGAGAAGCAGATTGCCTTCAACCTGGCCAACGGCATTACCCCAAAAGGCGTGTTCAAGGACGTGGCCGACATCATGGAAGGCGCCACTGTGCCGGGCTCGCGCAGCAAGAAGCGCAAAGGCATGGCCAAGGCCGCCGAGGAAAGTGCGCGCTACGAGGCTGAACTGCGTTCGCCGAGCGAAATCACCAAGCGCATCCGCCAACTGGAGGAAAAGATGTACCAGTTGGCCCGCGACCTGGAGTTCGAGGCCGCTGCGCAAATGCGCGACGAAATCGGCAAATTGCGCGAGCGGCTGTTGGCGGTTTGATCTTCTATTTACGGGGCCTATCGCGAGCAGGCTCGCTCCCACAAGGGCATGGCACCAGCCAACCTGTGGGGCCAGGCTCGCGATAAGGGCGCCGCCGGCACGCCGCCCCCTCGGGTTAATGCGCCTCCCCAGCCTTGATCCCCTGCGGCAATGCCCGGGTTAGCAGAATCGCCAGCATGCTGACCCCCAACGCAACCCCCACAAAGTGAAACGCATCGTTGTAGGCCATGATCTGCGCCTGTTGGTGGGCGATCTCGCTGAGTTTGCCCAAAGCAGCTGTTTCGTTGCCCAGGGTCGTGGTCAGGCTGGCCATGCGCTCGGCCACTTGCGGGTTGCCGGGCACGATGGCTTCGCGCAGGTAATCGAAGTAGGTCTTGGTCCGCGCATCCAGCAACGTGGCGAGCAGGGCGATGCCGATGGCACCGCCGAGGTTGCGCAGGATGTTGAACAGGCTCGACGCCGACCCCGCATCCTCGGGCAGGATGTAGGCGGTGGCGATCAGCGAGATGGTCACCATAATCAGCGGCTGGCCGAGGGCGCGGATGATCTGGATCTGGTTGAACTGCGGCCCGGCGAAGTCCGGGTTGAGCACACCAGAAGAAAAACTCGCCAGCCCGAACAGGCCGAACCCCAGGGTGCACAGCCATTTGGGCGAGACGAACTTCATCAGCTTGGGCACCAGCGGGATCAGGAACAGCTGCGGCACGCCCATCCACATGATGACTTCGCCGATCTGCAGGGCGTTGTAGTTCTGGATCTGCGCCAGGTACAGCGGTAGCAGGTAGATCGAGCCATAGAGCCCCACCCCCATGCCCAGGCTGGAAATGCTTGCCAGGCCAAAGTTGCGGTTGCGCAGGATGCCCAGGTTTATCAGCGGTTGGGGTTTGGACACCTGGATGATGACAAAAGCGATCAGGCAGAGCAGGGCAATGCTGCCCAGGCTGACGATCAGGCTCGACTCCAGCCAGTCCTTGCGGTGGCCCTCTTCGAGGAACACCTGCAAGCAGCCCAGGCCCACGCCCAGGGTGAGGATGCCACTGTAGTCGGTGCGCTTGAGCAACTCCCAGTGCGCCGCTTTCTTTTCCAGGCCATAGAGCAACCCGGCGATCATCAGTAGGCCGGGTGGCACGTTGATATAGAAGATGTATTCCCAGCCCCAGTTTTCCGTGAGCCAGCCGCCGATGGTCGGGCCTATGGACGGCGCAAACGTGGCCGTCATGGCGAACATCGCCATGCCTTTGGCGCGGTGGTGCTCGGGCAGCTTGATGAGGGTCAGGGTGAACGCCAGGGGGATCAGCGCGCCGCCGGTGAAGCCTTGCAGGGCGCGGAATACGATCATGCTCTCCAGGCTCCAGGCCATGGAGCACAGCAGGGACGCGAAGAGAAACCCCACCGACACCCACACCGCCAGGCGCCGCGCTGACAGTAACTGCACCAGCCACGCGGTGAGGGGGATCATGATGATTTCCGCCACCAGGTAGGAGGTGGAAATCCACGAGCCTTCTTCCAGGGTCGCCGACAGCGCGCCTTGGATGTCCTTGAGCGAAGAGTTGGTGATCTGGATGTCCAGCACCGCCATAAAGGCGCCGAGCATCACGCTCATCACTGCGATCCAGTCGCGCCGGGTCGGTTCGCCGACCGGGCGGATCAGGGCATCACCGGCCATCTGCTGGGGCGTCGTGGATGTTCACCTTGACGGTCACGGACATGCCCGGGCGTATCTTGCCCTTGAGCGGGTTGTTGGCGTCGAAAGTCAGTTTTACCGGAATCCGTTGTACGACCTTGGTGAAGTTGCCGGTGGCATTGTCTGGGGGCAGCAGGCTGAACTGCGCGCCCGAGGCGGCGAACAGGCTGTCAACCCGGGCCTGGATTGGTGTGTCGCCGTAGGCATCGAATATCAGCTCGGCCTGTTGCCCGGGCTGCATGTGGCCGATTTGGGTTTCTTTGAAATTGGCCTGAATCCAGATGTCCTGGTCGGGCACGATCGACAGCAAATAGGCGCCGGCCTGCACGTACTGGCCATTGCGCGCCGCGCGCTGGCCAATCAGCCCGCTGATGGGCGAGTGGATCTCGCTACGGGTCAGGTTCAGTTCGGCCTGGGCCAGGTCGGCGCGGGCGTTGGCGATTTGCGCCTCGAGGCGCTTGATCTCGGCGTTCAGCGCGTTGACCTGCTGGCGCTGGCCCTGGGCATCTGCTTGGGCTTTGGCCACTTGCGAGCGGGCGATGTGGTTGTCGGCGGACAGGGTGGTCACCCGTTCCTCGGAGACATAACCGGGTTTGCGCAAGGTCTGTGCCCGGGACAGGTCGATCTGCGAGCGGCCCAAGCTGGCCTGGCTGGAGGCCACTTGCGCTTCGCTCGCGGCGATCAGGCTGGCCTGCTGGGTCAGTTTGCTTTGTGCTTGCAAGCGTTCGGCCTCGCGGGTGGCGAGGGCGGCTTGGGCGCGTTCGATGGCCAGTTGAAAGTCATCGCCTTCAAGGCGCACCAATAACTGGCCTTTTTCCACATGTTGGTTGTCGCGCACCAGCACTTGTTCAACACGCGCGCCCAATTGGCTGGACACGCGGGTGATTTCGCCTTGGACGTAGGCGTTATCGGTGCTCTCGAAAAACCGCCCCTTGAAGAACCAGTGGGCGAACAGGCCCCCGGCCACCAGCAGGACGAGCAACAGGAAAATGGACAGACGACGCTTGAGTTGGGCAGGCATGGGCAGGCTGTAATCGAAAAGTGTAAGTAAATTTAACAGGCGGCGAATCTGGCAGATAGCCGACCAGTGGTAAATGCCCTGCGCTGATATTCAGTCATTCAGGGCTCTGGCGGTGAATTGCAGGCGCAACCTTGGCTTAAATGCCCTGTTCACTGGAGCGCGGTTACGTTGGCCTGTTACCATTCGGCCCTTGTTTCATCTCCGCTTTTTATATTCTTTTCGAGACATGCCATGACCACCGTCCGCACTCGCATCGCGCCATCGCCCACCGGCGATCCCCACGTCGGCACCGCCTACATCGCTTTGTTCAACTACTGCTTCGCCAAGCAGCACGGCGGCGAGTTCATCCTGCGTATCGAAGATACCGATCAGTTGCGTTCGACCCGTGAGTCCGAGCAGCAGATTTTCGATGCCTTGCGCTGGCTGGGCATCAACTGGAGCGAAGGCCCGGACGTGGGCGGCCCGCACGGCCCTTACCGGCAGAGCGAGCGCGGCGACATCTACAAGCAGTACACCCAGCAACTGGTGGAGATGGGCCACGCGTTCCCGTGCTTTTGCACCGCCGAAGAGCTTGACCAGATGCGTGCCGAGCAGATGGCGCGCGGTGAAACACCACGCTATGACGGCCGTGCCTTGCTGCTGCCGGCCGAAGAAGTGGCCCGGCGCCTGGCGGCCGGCGAGCCCCACGTGATCCGCATGAAAGTACCGAGCGAGGGCGTCTGCGTGGTGCCGGACATGCTGCGCGGCGATGTCGAGATCCCGTGGGATCGCATGGACATGCAGGTGTTGATGAAGACCGACGGCTTGCCGACCTACTTCCTGGCCAACGTGGTGGATGACCACTTAATGGGCATCACCCACGTGCTGCGCGGCGAAGAGTGGCTGCCGTCGGCGCCCAAGCTGATCCTCTTGTACGAGTACTTCGGCTGGGACCAACCGGAACTGTGCTACATGCCGCTGCTGCGTAACCCGGATAAGAGCAAGCTGTCCAAGCGCAAGAACCCGACCTCGGTGACCTTCTACGAGCGCATGGGTTTCATGCCTGAGGCGATGCTCAACTACCTGGGCCGCATGGGCTGGTCGATGCCGGACGAGCGCGAGAAGTTCTCGTTACAGGAGATGGTCGATCATTTCGACCTTAAGCGTGTGTCCCTGGGCGGGCCGATCTTCGACGTCGAGAAACTGTCGTGGCTCAACGGCCAGTGGCTGCGCGACCTGCCGGTGCAAGAGTTCGCCAGCCGCGTACAGAACTGGGCGCTGAACCCTGAATACATGATGAAAATCGCCCCTCACGTACAGGGCCGGGTCGAAACCTTCAGCCAGATCGCGCCGTTGGCGGGGTTCTTCTTCGCTGGCGGGGTCAACCCGGATGCGAAGCTGTTCGAGTCCAAGAAGCTGTCCGGCGACCAAGTGCGCCAGTTGATGCAGTTGATTCTGTGGAAACTGGAAAGCCTGCGTCAGTGGGAGAAGGACAGCATCACCGCGACCATTCAGGCTGTGGTCGAATCCCTGGAGTTGAAACTGCGCGACGCCATGCCGCTGATGTTCGCCGCCATTACCGGGCAGGCCAGTTCGGTGTCGGTGCTCGATGCCATGGAAATCCTCGGCCCGGATTTGACCCGTTTCCGTCTGCGCCAGGCCATTGATTTACTCGGTGGCGTGTCGAAGAAAGAAAACAAAGAGTGGGAAAAACTGTTGGGCGCGATTGCCTGAAGCGGTATGCGGCCGCCGACGCTGACATGGGCGGCGGTCGCAGGAGTGGGTTAAACCCCGGATTTTCGAGGGGAGGGCGGTAAGTGATTGTTATGTCGGCAAAAATTTTTGATTATTTTTAAAAATAAGTTTGACAGCCTTTCGATACGCCCTTAAGATTCGCCCCGTCCTCACCGATGAGGGGCTATAGCTCAGCTGGGAGAGCGCTTGCATGGCATGCAAGAGGTCGACGGTTCGATCCCGTCTAGCTCCACCAATTACAGGTTCAAGGCCTGGCCACACCGACCTTGAATCGATCAGTTCTCAGCGCTGATCTGTTGTTAGAAGGGTTTGCGTCCCCTTCGTCTAGTGGCCTAGGACACCGCCCTTTCACGGCGGTAACAGGGGTTCGAGTCCCCTAGGGGACGCCAGTATTACAGAAGCAGTGTCGTCAGATGTTGCTCCGCCGCGAGGCGAAAAATCTGGGGCTATAGCTCAGCTGGGAGAGCGCCTGCATGGCATGCAGGAGGTCAGCGGTTCGATCCCGCTTAGCTCCACCAATTTACAATTCAAGGTTTGGCCACACCGGCCTTGAATCGACCGGCTCTCAGCACCGGTCAGTTGTATAGAAGGTTTTGCGTCCCCTTCGTCTAGTGGCCTAGGACACCGCCCTTTCACGGCGGTAACAGGGGTTCGAGTCCCCTAGGGGACGCCACGATTACCCGCTCTGCGGGATTTATAAGGGTCATTCAATTATTGAATGGCCCTTTTGTTTGTCTGGCGTTCGCCGATTCTGTCTTTCCTCAATTGTGTTCTTCTGACTGGCGGTTAATTTAAAGCTTGCGAAATTTTATTATGAGAATAATATTTCGTTCGTAATATTTGGAGATTGTCATGAACGACAAAAAAGCACATACCCGCGAACGCATTCTGCAAGCCGCCAGCGCCGCCCTTGTGCAGCGCGGGCCGGCCGAGCCCAGCGTGGGGGAGGTCATGGGCGGGGCGGGGCTGACCGTGGGTGGCTTCTACGCGCACTTTGAAAGCAAGGACGCGTTGATGCTGGAGGCGTTCACCCAGTTGCTCGCCCAGCGCCGTGCGCTGATCGCCCAGCTCGATGCCGGCCTCAGCGGTGAAGAGCGTCGCGCGTTGGTGGCTGCGTTCTACCTGTCGCGCAAGCACCGCGACAGCGCCGAGCATGCCTGCCCGATTCCAGCCTCCATCGGTGAAATGGGACGCTTGCCGGATGACTTTCGCCAAGCCTTGGCCGAACACATGGAGTTGATGCTGGCGCAATTGGCGGACAGCCCGGAAGACACCGACAAGGCCTTGGCCGATATCGCGCTGATGGTAGGCGGCTTGGCTCTGGCGCGTGCTTTGGGGCCGGGGGAGTTATCCGATCGGATGCTGCGGGCCGCCAAATCGGCGGTGGTGTGATTTCAAGGGTCAGCCTGAGGATGTGAGCAATGAGCACGTTGAGCTGGGTTAGAGGCGTTAACAGCACCCTGGGTTGGTTCGCTCCGGGGTTTATGGCGAAGAAAATGCGCCTGGCGTTCATGAAGCCCCGGGACATGCCACCCCGTGACTGGGAGCTGCCGCTGCTGGCGAGTGCCGAGCGGATCACCTTGCGCTTCGGGCTGTCGGCCCTGCGCTGGGGGGAAGGGCCTACGGTGTTGTTGATGCACGGCTGGGAAGGGCGGCCGACCCAGTTCGCCAGCCTGATCGATGCGCTGGTCGCGGCCGGGTATTCGGTTGTCGCGCTGGACGGCCCGGCCCACGGCCGTTCGCCCGGCCATGAAGCTAACGTGATGCTGTTTGCCCGCGCCATAGTCGAGGCCTCTGCCGAGTTGCCGCCGCTGCAAGCGGTGATCGGTCACTCGATGGGAGGTGCCAGCGCCATGCTCGCGGCGCAATTGGGCCTGCGCACGCAAACCCTGGTGTGTATTTCCGCGCCGGCGCGGATTCTTGCAGTGCTGCGTGGTTTTGCCCGCTATGTCGGCTTGCCACCCAAGGCGCGTTCGGCGTTTATCCGCCATGTGGAGCGGGATGTGGGCGTCCCCGCCGCGAAGCTGGACGTGGCGCACTACCAATTGGCCATGCCCGGGCTGATCGTGCACGCCGAAGATGACCTGTTCGTCCCGGTGGCCGAGTCGCAATTGATCCACGAGGCCTGGTTCGACAGCCGTTTGCTACGCCTGCCCGAAGGGGGCCATCAGCGCGTGTTGGCCGATCCGCGGCTGATCGAGGGCGTGCTGGCCCTGCTGGCCAACCGCAGCACGGCCGAACGCCAATCGGCCTGAGCATCCGGTACACTGCCCCGGTCCAATTGAATCGACCGGGGAGTGACCCATGGGCTGGGATCTGGCAACGCCTTTTATCATTGATCTACAGGTGGCCGCCGAGGACATTGACGGCCTCGGGCATGCCAACAACGCCGTTTACGTGACGTGGCTCGAACGTTGCGCCTGGCGCCATTCCCAACGCCTGGGGCTGGACCTGGTGGAGTATCGGCGTCTGGACCGTGCCATGGCGGTGGTGCGCCATGAGATCGACTACCTCGCCGCAGCCTATGAAGACGATGAGCTGCAACTGGCCACCTGGATCATCGACTGGGATCAGCGCCTGAAAATGACCCGGCGTTTCCAACTGGTGCGCCCGCGTGACAACACGACCCTGCTGCGGGCGCAAACCACTTTTGTCTGCATCGAATTGTCCACGGGCAAGCCCAAGCGCATGCCTGCCGAGTTCATCGCAGGCTATGGCCCGGCCGTGCGGGATGAGGCCGTCCCGTCCGGGGAAATACCCGCCATGCGCCGAAACCCGTAAACTGCCGCACGTTTTTCGTTGAGTGTTTTCCATGCAAATTGCTTTAGCGCCCATGGAGGGGTTGGTCGACAACATCCTGCGCGATGTTTTGACTCGGGTCGGCGGCATCGACTGGTGCGTGACCGAGTTCATCCGGATCAACGACCAGTTGCTCACCCCCGCCTACTTCCACAAATTCGGACCGGAACTGCTGAATGGCGCCAAGACCGCTTCGGGCGTGCCGTTGCGCGTACAGTTGCTCGGCTCCGACCCGGTGTGCCTGGCGGAAAACGCCGCGTTGGCGTGCGAGTTGGGCAGCGAGGTGATCGACCTGAACTTTGGCTGCCCGGCCAAGACTGTCAACAAGTCCCGGGGTGGCGCGGTGCTGCTCAAGGAGCCGGAATTGCTCAACCGCATCGTCGAGCAGGTGCGTCGCTCGGTGCCGGCCCATATCCCGGTGACCGCCAAGATGCGCCTGGGTTTTGACAGCCCGGACGGTTCCCTGGTCTGCGCCACTGCGCTGGCCGAGGGCGGGGCCGAGCATATCGTGGTGCACGCGCGGACCAAGACCGACGGCTACAAGCCGCCCGCCCACTGGGAGTGGATTCCCCGCGTGCAGGAGGTGGTCAAGGTGCCGGTGTTCGCCAATGGCGATATCTGGAGCGTCGAGGACTGGCGCCGCTGCCGCGAAATCAGCGGCGTGGAGGACATTATGCTGGGCCGTGGCCTGGTCTCGCGCCCGGACCTGGCGCGGCAAATCGCGGCGGCGCGGGCCGGCGAAGAAGTGGTCGAGATGACCTGGGCCGAACTCTTGCCGCTGCTCCAGGACTTCTGGCTGCAAGCCAAGGCGCAGATGACTGCGCGCCAATCGCCGGGGCGCCTCAAGCAGTGGCTGGCGATGCTGACCCGTAATTACCCCGAGGCAGTGGCATTGTTCACCCTGTTGCGGCGCGAAACCGAGCTCGATCAGGTCTCGCGTCTGCTCGGTTTACCGGTGCCCAAGGCGGCCTGAAAAAAAATAAAAAAAGACGCTTGAAATGCCATCAGTGGTCCTTATCTAGGGGTTAGGCGATGCCGAAGTCGGGTCGCCCTGCTAAAAACCTTGCTGATATTTCAGGAGACTTGAACCATGAGTACTGCATTTTCCCTGGCCCCCCTGTTTCGTTCCTCGGTGGGTTTCGATCGCTTCAACGACCTGTTCGAGACCGCTTTGCGCAACGAGCCCGGCAGCAGCTACCCACCCTACAACGTGGAAAAACACGGTGACGACCAATACCGCATCGTGATCGCTGCCGCAGGCTTCCAGGAGCAAGACTTGGAGCTGCAAGTCGAAAAAGGCGTACTGACCGTCAGTGGTGGCAAGCGTGACGCCAACGAAGATGTCACCTACCTGCACCAAGGCATCGCCCAGCGTGCGTTCAAACTGTCGTTCCGCCTGGCCGACCACATCGAGATCAAGGCGGCCGACCTGAGCAACGGTCTGTTGAGCATCGACTTGCTGCGCGTCGTGCCGGAAGAAGCCAAAGCCAAGCGCATCCCCATCAATGGCGCGCAAAACCGGGCGCTGCAGCACTAAGCCCAAGCCCATAAAGGGCGTCGTTAGCGTAATGCCAGTCAGCGAGTAAGCTGGCTGGCATTTTTTTTGGGCCCTCGTTCACCAGGGTGCAGTCGGATGCATGTCGATGAGCCCACCCTGATCCATTGGGGGCGGTGTAGCCCATGACGCCCTTACTTGAGCAACAACTCAAACGCCGCCAACGGCAGCGGCCGGCTGTGCAGGTAGCCTTGGTAGAGGTGACAGCCCAGGCCCTGGAGGAAGTCCAGTTGTTCCTGGGTTTCCACGCCTTCGGCGATCACCGCCAGGTGCAGGCTCAGGGCCATGGCGACGATGGCGCGGATGATTTCTGCGTCGTTGGGGTCGTGGGTGGCATCGCGCACGAAGGACTGGTCGATTTTCAGCGCGTCCACCGGCAGGCGCTTGAGGTAGGTCAGGGAGGAGTAACCGGTGCCGAAGTCGTCCATGGCAAAGCTGACGCCCAGTTTTTTCAAGCGGCGCATTTTGTTGATGGTGTCGTCCAGGTTCTGGATCACGATGCCTTCGGTGATTTCCAGTTTCAGCAGGCCGAAGGGCAATTGGTGGCTGCGCAGGCTGTGTTCGATGCGTTCGACAAAGTCGTTCTGGCGGAACTGGCGCGGGCTGATGTTCACGCACAGGCTGAAATCCTGTGGGTCGATCAGGTGTTGGTCGATTAGGTGGCGGAAGGCCCGGCAGGCCTCGTCGAGGATCCAGGTGCCGACTTCGAGGATCAGGCCGCTGTCTTCCAGGACCTTGATGAATTCGCTCGGCGACTGCGCGCCCAGTTGTGGGTGTTGCCAGCGCAGCAGGGCTTCGGCGCCGACGATGCGGTGGCCGCGGGCGTCTATCTGCGGCTGGTAGTGCAGGCTGAATTCGCCCCGGGCCAGGGCCAGGCGCAGGTCGGTTTCCATGCGCAGGCGTTCGCTGGCGGCTTTTTGCATGGTGGTGTGGAACATCTGCGTGGTGTTGCGCCCCGAATCTTTGGCGCGGTACAGGGCGATGTCGGCGCGTTTGAGCAGGTCGGCCGGGGTGGAGCCGTGGTCGGGGATCAGGGCGATACCGATGCTGGGGGTGACCTGTAGGCGCTGGCCGTCAAGGAACATAGGCTCAGACAGCAATTCGCGCAGGGTGTCGGCCACTTGCCGCACCTGGGCGCTGACCTCGCCGCGTGAACCTTCCAGGCCACTGAGCAGCACCACGAACTCGTCTCCCCCTAAGCGCGCCACAGTGTCTTCCATGCGCACGCTGGCTTCCAGGCGCGCGGTGACGATTTTCAGCACGGTGTCGCCCACCGGGTGTCCGAGGGAATCGTTGATGTGCTTGAAGTGGTCCAGGTCGAGGAACAGCAGGGCGCCGCGCAGGTTATGGCGCTTGAGCAGGGCGATCTGCTGGCTCAGGCGATCCATCAGCAGGGCGCGGTTGGGCAGGTTGGTCAGCGGGTCGTGGTAGGCCAGGTGGCGGATCTGCGCTTCGGCATTCTTCAACAGGCTGACGTCCCGCGCGGTCAGTAGCAGGCACGGCACCTCGTTGAGAGTGATGGGCTCCACCGAGACTTCCACGATAAGGGGTTCGCCGCGCTTGTTGCGCCCGAGCATCTCCTGATGATGTACCCGGCCCTTGGCCCGTAGTTCTGCCAACAGGTCGGCGCGTTGTTTTTCTTCCGCCCAGATACCCACTTGGTAAGCGGTACGGCCGATCACCTCGTCGGCGCGGTAGCCGGTGAGGCGGCAGAAGCCATCGTTGACTTCCAGGTAGCGGCCGCTGTCGCGCTCGGTAATGGTGATGGCGTCGGGGCTGGAGTGAAAAGCCTTGGCGAATTTCTCTTCGCTGGCCTTGAGCGCAGCTTCGGAGCGTTGTTGCTGGGTGATGTCGCGCAGGGTGGTGACGCTGCACGGCTGGTTACCGACGCTGATCTGGCGGCTGGAGATCACGCACGTCAGGGCTCGGCCGTCCTTGTGGTGAACGACAATGGCGACATTGGTCAGTGCTTGCTCGCGGATCACTTGCTCGATGCGTTGCTGACGTTGCCCGGTGTTGTCCCACAGGCCGATCTGGTCGGCGCTGCGTGCCATCACGTCGGCGGCGGTCCAGCCGAAGGTCTGGGTGAACGCGGAGTTGATTTCGATGAATTGGCCGGTGTCCTGGCGGGTGACGCAAATCGGGTCCGGGCTGACCTGGAACAGGCTGGCGAATTTCTCCTCGGAAGCCACCAGGCGTTGTTCGCGCTCGACCTGGTCGGTGATGTCCAGCAGGGTGCCCGCCATGCGCAGCGGCGCGCCGTGTTCGTCGCGGTAGAGGCGGGCGCGGCTTTCCAGGTAGCGCGAGCTGCCGTCGGCCAGTTGCACGCGGTAGGTCAGTTGGTAGTTGCCGGCCGGGCCCTCGCGTAGGCTGCGATAGGCGTTGCGCATGCTGTCGCGTTCTTCGCCGGGCACGCCCTCGAAAAAGGCGTCGAAGGATTCGTGGAAGGGGATCGGGTCCAGGCCATGCAACTGCGCGGCGCGGGCCGAACCGTAGAGCATGCCGCTGGGAATGTGCCAGTCCCAGGTGCCCAATTGCGCCGATTCCAGGGCCAGGTCCAAGCGTTCCTGGCTGTCCTTGAGGGCGTGCTCGGCGTTCTTGCGTTCGCTGGTGTCGAGAAAGGTACTGAGCAGGTAAGGCTGGCCTTCCAACTCGACTTTTTGCGCACTGAGGATGCCGTCGTGCAGTTGCCCGCTGCGGGCGCGGAACTGCACTTCCATGCTGACCAGCTCGCCCTTGGCGTGGGTAGCGTGGATCAGGTGCGCGCGTTGCTCGGGATGAACCCACAGGCCCAGTTCCAGGGTCGTGCGGCCAATCACATCCTTGGCGGGCCAGCCGAACAGGCTCTCGAAATACTGGTTGGCTTCGCTTATCAGGCCGTCTTCCTGGCGGGTCAGCAGCACCATGTTGGGGGACAGTTGGAACAGGGTCGCGAAACGCTTTTCCGAGCTGCTCAAGGCCTGTTCGCGTTGGCGTTGGTGGGTGACTTCGCGGATCACGCCGATCATGCGCGGTTTGCCGTTTTTATCCGGGAGCAGGCTGCCGTTGATTTCCAGCCAGTGCAGGCTGCCGTCCGGCCAGCAGATGCGGTGGTGCATGGCTTGCTCCAGCGGCGCGCCGGCCAGCACGGCGTGAATGGCGCGCAGGGTTTTGGCGCGATCCTGCGGGGGGAGCAGGTCCAGGTAGTTGAGGTCGGCCGGTAAGGGTTGCTTGGGGTCGAAGCCGAACAGCGCCTGGGTGCCCCGCGACCAACTGATCTGCCCACTCTCGATGTCCCAATACCAGGCGCCCAAGCGGGCGCCATTGAGCGCGGCGAGCAACTGCGGCGCACTTTCCCAGCTCTGCTCCGAGGTATGCGGGTCGAGGGCCTGGATGCGTGGCATGGGCGGAACACGGTCAGCGGGTGTGTGCATTGAGAGCAGGCCTTAGGCTGAATAAAGCGTTTAGCGCAAGGGTTTCAGGGCATGGCTCAGGCGATGGATGCCGGCTTGCGTGGCAGATCGATCTGGGCATCCAGTAAGGCCATGAAAGCCCGCGCAGCATTCGACAGCGTCCTTTCGGTGTGCAGGATATAGCCTAGCTGGCGCGTAAGCTGTATGCCCGGCAACGGAATGCGCGCCACTTGGTCGTCCAGCATGGTCCGCGGCAGCACACTCCAGGCCAAGCCAATGGAGACCATCATTTTTATGGTTTCCAGATAGTTAGTGCTCATGGCGATGTTCGGCGTCAAGCCCTGGGTTTCAAACAGGCGATGGACAATATGGTGGGTAAAGGTGTTGCCGCCGGGAAACACCGCCGGGTGCGAGGCGATATCCGTCAGGCTGACCGCACCGTTGCTCGCCAGCGAGTGCTCGGGGGCAGCGACGAAATCCAGTGGGTCGTCCCACACCGGCGTGGCGCGCACCAGCGAGTGAGGCTCCGGGGCCAGGGTGATGACCGCCAGTTCCGCACGGCCGTGGAGAATTTCCTCGTAGGCCACTTCCGAATCGAGAAACTGAATATCCAGTGCCACCTGTGGGTATTGCCGGGTGAAGGTCCGCAGCAAGGGTGGCAAGCGATGCAGGCCGATGTGATGGCTGGTGGCCAAGGTCAGGCGCCCGGTCACTTCGCCGGTCAGGTTGGTCAGGGCGCGGCGGGTGTCGTCCAGCACATTGAGGATCTGGTAGGCCCGTGGCAGCAAGGCGCGCCCGGCTTCGGTCAGGCTCACTTCGCGGCCCAGGCGATCGAACAGGCGCACATTCAATTGCTGCTCAAGGCCTGCGATGCGTTTGCTGATGGCCGGTTGGGTCAGGTGCAGGTGTTCGCCGGCGCCGGAGAAGCTGCCGGTTTCGGCGATGGCGATGAAGGCATTGAGGTTGGCCAGGTCCATGGTTGTATTCCAGATAGTTATCCAAAGCATAAAAAATATGAATTTGAGTTATTCAATGTAACGCCATAGGATCGACCTCACAAGCCAAAGGGTTATTGAGCCGCTTCAAGGCCCGGGGCATAGAAGATAGATACGCGCTGATGAGGACCGTCTGATGGCTGGCAAGACGCTTTACGACAAGCTCTGGGATTCCCACGAAGTGAAACGACGCGACGACGGTTCGTCGCTGATCTACATCGATCGTCACATCATCCACGAAGTGACCTCGCCCCAAGCTTTCGAAGGCCTGCGCCTGGCCGGGCGCAAGCCTTGGCGCGTTGACTCGATCATCGCCACCCCCGACCACAACGTGCCGACCACCCCGGACCGCAAGGGCGGGATCGAGGCCATTACCGACCAGGTGTCGCGCCTGCAAGTGCAGACCCTGGACGACTACTGCGACGAGTACGGCATCACCGAGTTCAAGATGAACGACGTGCGCCAGGGCATCGTCCACGTCATCGGCCCGGAGCAGGGCGCAACCTTGCCGGGTATGACCGTGGTCTGCGGTGACTCCCACACCTCCACCCACGGCGCCTTCGGTGCGCTGGCCCACGGCATCGGCACCTCCGAGGTGGAGCATGTGTTCGCTACCCAGTGCCTGGTGGCCAAAAAGATGAAGAACATGCTGGTGCGCGTGGAAGGGCAATTGCCGTTCGGCGTCACCGCCAAGGACATTGTCCTCGCGGTGATCGGCAAGATCGGCACCGCCGGCGGCAATGGCCACGCCATCGAGTTCGCCGGCAGCGCGATTCGCGACCTGTCGGTCGAAGGCCGCATGACCATCTGCAACATGTCCATCGAGGCCGGTGCCCGCGTGGGCCTGGTGGCGGCGGACGAAAAAACCGTGGCCTACGTCAAGGACCGCCCGTTCTCGCCCAAGGGCGCGGAATGGGACCTGGCGGTAGAAGCCTGGAAAGACCTGGTGTCTGACGCCGATGCGGTGTTCGACACGGTGGTCGAACTCGACGCAACGCAGATCAAGCCGCAAGTCAGTTGGGGCACCTCGCCGGAGATGGTGTTGGCAGTGGACCAGAACGTGCCCGATCCGGCCCGCGAACCGGACCTGGTCAAGCGCGGTTCCATCGAGCGCGCCTTGAAGTACATGGGCCTGTCGGCCAACCAGGCGATCACCGATATCCAGCTCGATCGCGTGTTCATCGGTTCGTGCACCAACTCGCGGATCGAAGACTTGCGCGCCGCAGCGGTCATCGCCAAGGGCCGCAAAGTGGCGTCCACCATCAAGCAGGCCATCGTGGTCCCGGGTTCCGGCTTGGTGAAGGCCCAGGCCGAAGCCGAAGGCCTGGACAAGATTTTCCTCGACGCCGGTTTTGAATGGCGCGAGCCGGGTTGCTCCATGTGCCTGGCGATGAACCCGGACCGCTTGGAATCAGGCGAGCATTGCGCCTCGACCTCCAACCGCAACTTCGAGGGGCGCCAAGGCGCCGGTGGCCGCACCCACCTCGTCAGCCCGGCCATGGCCGCGGCGGCGGCAGTGAACGGTCGTTTCATCGACGTTCGTGAATTGATCTGAGGAACTACCGATGAGAGCTTTTACCCAGCACACAGGTTTGGTCGCGCCATTGGATCGGGCCAACGTCGATACCGACCAGATCATTCCCAAGCAATTTCTCAAGTCGATCAAGCGCACCGGTTTCGGCCCCAACCTGTTCGATGAGTGGCGCTACCTGGACGTGGGCTACGCCTACCAGGACAACTCCAAGCGCCCGTTGAACAAGGATTTCGTGCTCAACGCCGAGCGTTACCAGGGCGCCAGCGTCCTGTTGGCCCGGGAGAACTTCGGCTGCGGCTCCAGCCGCGAACACGCGCCCTGGGCCCTGGAAGAGTACGGTTTTCGCAGCATCATCGCGCCCAGCTACGCCGATATCTTCTTCAACAACAGCTTCAAGAACGGCTTGCTGCCGATCATCCTCAGCGACGCCGAAGTCGATGAGTTGTTCCAGCAAGTCGAGGCCAACCCCGGCTACCAGTTGACCATCGACCTGGCCGCGCAAACCGTGACCCGCCCGGACGGCAAGGTCTACCACTTCGAGCTCGATGCGTTTCGCAAGCACTGCTTGATTAATGGCCTGGACGACATCGGCCTGACCTTGCAGGACGGCGACGCCATTGCCGCGTTCGAGGCCAAGCACCGGGCGAGCCAGCCGTGGCTGTTTCGCGATGCTTGATGTGCGGTAGATCGCCCTGACGCCTTCGCGGGCAGGCCCGCTCCCACCGGCCGATGCGCGAATGCAGTCAAGTGGGGGAGCGGGCTTGCCCGCGATAGCGCCAGTATCCATGCCACAAACCCAAGGAACTCATCATGACCACCGCCCACACCCAAGTCGTGCAAAAGCAGTTCGGCGAACAGGCCTCGGCCTACCTGAGCAGCGCAGTTCACGCCCAGGGCACTGAATTCGCGCTGCTCCAGGCCGAACTGGCCGGGCAGGGCGAGGCGCGCTTGCTGGACCTGGGCTGCGGTGCCGGGCATGTGAGCTTCCATGTGGCGCCGTTGGTCAAGGAAGTGGTCGCCTACGACCTCTCCCAGCAGATGCTCGACGTGGTGGCCGCCGCCGCAGTAGATCGTGGCCTGGGCAACATCCGCACCGTACAGGGCGCTGCCGAGCGCTTGCCGTTTGCCGATGGCGAGTTCGATTTCGTGTTCAGCCGCTATTCGGCCCACCACTGGAGCGACCTGGGCCTGGCGCTGCGGGAAGTGCGCCGGGTGCTCAAGCCCGGTGGCGTGGCGGCATTCGTCGATGTGTTGTCGCCGGGCAGCCCGTTGCTCGACACCTACCTGCAAAGCGTCGAGGTACTGCGCGACACCAGCCACGTGCGCGATTACGATGCTGGCCAGTGGCTGCGCCAGGTCAGCGACGCCGGCCTGCATGTGCGCAGCACCTCGCGCCAGCGCCTGCGGTTGGAGTACAGCTCCTGGGTGGCGCGGATGCGCACGCCAGAAGCCTTGTGCATAGCGATCCGGCAGTTGCAGCAGGCCATGGGCCAGGAAGTGCGCGACTACTTCGAGATCGAGGCCGACGGCTCCTTCAGTACCGACGTGCTGGTGCTGTGGGCCGAGCGCTAGGCACGCACCTAAATTTTTCCGGACGGGCCCGCGGGCCGGTCGCTAGATAACAAGAGGAAAGCATGAGCAAGCAGATTCTGATTCTCCCGGGTGACGGCATTGGTCCGGAAATCATGGCCGAAGCGGTCAAAGTCCTGGAACTGGCTAACCACAAGTATGCCTTGGGCTTCGAGCTGAGCCACGACGTGATCGGCGGCGCGGCCATCGACAAGCACGGCGTGCCCCTGGCCGACGAAACCCTGGACCGCGCCCGCGCCGCTGACGCGGTCCTGCTGGGTGCCGTGGGTGGGCCGAAATGGGACAAGATCGAGCGCGACATCCGCCCTGAGCGCGGTCTGCTGAAAATCCGTGCGCAACTGGGCCTGTTCGGCAACCTGCGCCCGGCGATCCTTTACCCGCAACTGGCCGACGCCTCAAGCCTGAAACCGGAAATCGTCTCGGGCCTGGACATCCTTATCGTCCGCGAGCTGACCGGCGGCATCTACTTCGGCGCGCCCCGTGGCACCCGCACCCTGGAAAACGGCGAGCGCCAGGCCTACGACACCCTGCCGTACAGCGAAAGCGAGATCCGCCGCATCGCCCGCGTGGGCTTTGACATGGCCCGGGTGCGCGGCAAGAAGGTCTGCTCGGTGGACAAGGCCAACGTGCTGGCCTCCAGCCAACTGTGGCGCGAAATCGTCGAGCAAGTGGCCCAGGACTACCCGGACGTCGAACTGAGCCACATGTACGTGGACAACGCCGCCATGCAACTGGTGCGCGCGCCCAAGCAGTTCGACGTGATCGTCACCGACAACCTGTTCGGCGACATTCTGTCCGACCAGGCGTCAATGCTCACCGGCTCCATCGGCATGCTGCCCTCGGCCTCCCTGGATGCCAACAACAAGGGCATGTACGAGCCGTGCCACGGTTCGGCGCCGGATATCGCGGGCCAGGGCATCGCCAACCCGCTGGCAACCATTTTGTCGGTGTCGATGATGTTGCGTTACAGCTTCAATCTGAACGCCGCCGCCGATGCCATCGAGCAGGCCGTCAGCCAGGTGCTGGACCAGGGCTTGCGCACCGGGGATATCTGGTCGGCCGGTTGCACTAAAGTCGGGACGCAGGAAATGGGCGACGCAGTAGTCGCCGCGCTGCGGAATCTGTAATCTCTCGGGCCGCGCTTGGCGCCGATGGCGGCGAGCGAGCCCACTTTTTAACAAGGTGTAGTTGCGATGAAACGTGTAGGTCTGATCGGTTGGCGCGGCATGGTCGGTTCCGTGCTCATGCAGCGGATGCTGGAAGAGCAGGACTTCGATCTTATCGAACCGGTGTTTTTCACCACTTCCAATGTCGGTGGCCAAGGCCCGTCCGTGGGCAAGGACATTGCCCCGCTCAAGGACGCGTACAGCATTGAAGAGCTGAAAACCCTCGACGTGATCCTGACCTGCCAGGGCGGCGACTACACCAGCGAAGTCTTCCCCAAGCTGCGCGAAGCGGGCTGGCAGGGCTACTGGATCGACGCCGCGTCCAGCCTGCGCATGCAGGACGACGCCGTGATCGTGCTGGACCCGGTGAACCGCAAGGTCATCGACCAGCAACTCGACGCGGGCACCAAGAACTATATCGGCGGCAACTGCACCGTCAGCCTGATGCTCATGGGCCTGGGCGGCCTGTTCGAGGCTGGCCTGGTGGAATGGATGAGCGCCATGACCTATCAGGCGGCCTCCGGTGCCGGCGCGCAGAACATGCGCGAACTGATTAAGCAGATGGGCGCGACCCACGCTGCGGTCGCCGATCAACTGGCCGACCCGGCCAGCGCCATCCTCGATATCGACCGGCGTGTGGCCGAAGCCATGCGCAGCGAAGCCTACCCGACCGAAAACTTTGGCGTGCCGCTGGCGGGCAGCCTGATTCCGTGGATCGACAAGGAACTGCCTAACGGCCAGAGCCGAGAAGAGTGGAAGGCCCAGGCCGAAACCAACAAGATCCTGGGCCGCTTCAAGAGCCCGATCCCGGTGGACGGCATCTGCGTGCGCATCGGCGCGATGCGCTGCCACAGCCAGGCGCTGACCATCAAGCTCAACAAAGACGTGCCGATCGCCGATATCGAAGGGCTTATCAGCCAGCACAACCCGTGGGTCAAACTGGTGCCGAACCAACGCGATATCAGCATGCAGGAGCTGAGCCCGACCAAGGTCACCGGCACCCTGAATGTACCCGTGGGCCGCTTGCGCAAACTGAACATGGGCACTCAGTACCTGGGCGCGTTCACCGTCGGCGACCAGTTGCTGTGGGGTGCGGCCGAGCCGCTGCGGCGCATGCTGCGGATCCTACTGGAGCGTTGATCCTTTCGTGTTGTAGAAGAACCCGCGCCTTGCAAGAAGCGCGGGTTTTTTTATGGCGCAATGGGTTTGCCCGCGATGGCCTTTAATTGCCTGCATGCCACCCACCCGGTAAAGTGCCGCTCCCCCCGTTTCGCCTGAGGTAAACCCCATGAGCCAGTCCTTTGATATCGCCGTGATCGGCGCCACCGGCACGGTCGGCGAAACCCTGGTGCAGATCCTCGAAGAGCGCGACTTCCCGGTGGGCGACCTGCATTTGCTGGCCAGCAGCGAGTCGGCGGGGCACTCGCTGCCGTTTCGTGGGAAAAACCTGCGGGTGCGGGAAGTGGATGAGTTCGATTTCGCCAAGGTGCAACTGGTGTTCTTCGCCGCCGGCCCGGCCGTCACCCTGAGCTTCGCGCCCCGTGCGACCGCAGCGGGGTGCGCGGTGATCGACCTGTCCGGCGCCTTGCCCGCCGAGCAGGCACCCCAGGTGGTGCCGGAGGTCAATGGCCAGGTACTGGCGAGCCTGGCCAAGCCGCTTCAAGTCAGCAGCCCCAGCCCTTCGGCCACCAGCCTGGCCGTGGTGCTGGCACCCTTGCAGAGCGTGCTCGACATCCAGCGGGTCAGCCTGACGGCCAGCCTCGCGGTCTCTGCCCAAGGGCGCGACGCGGTGAAGGAGTTGGCCCGGCAAACCGCCGAGTTGCTCAATGTCCGCCCGTTGGAGCCCAAGTTCTTTGACCGGCAGATGGCGTTCAACCTGCTGGCCCAGGTTGGCAAGCCAGACGCCCAGGGCCATACCCTCCTGGAAAAACGCCTGGTGCGCGAACTGCGCGACGTTCTGGCGCAGCCTTTATTGAAGATTTCCGTGACTTGCGTTCAAGCGCCGGTGTTTTTTGGCGATAGCTTTACTGTCAGCCTGCAATGTGCGGCGGCGGTGGACCTGGGCAAGGTCAACCAGGCCCTGGAAAACGCACCGGGCATCGAACTGGTGGAGGCCGGCGATTATCCGACCGCGGTGGGCGATGCGGTAGGGCAGGACGTGGTCTACGTTGGCCGGGTTCGCCACGGTGTGGACGACGCGACGGAACTCAACCTGTGGCTGACCTGCGACAACGTGCGCAAAGGCGCGGCGCTCAACGCCGTGCAAGTGGCTGAGTTGTTGATAAAAGACCTGCTGTAAAAGATACTTGGCGCCAATTTACCGAATGTTTCTGACCAGGCGCTATGCTTGGCCGAACCGGGCCTCCCGCGGGGCCCGCAGCTTCACGGAATTAATCGCGCGCACGTTCCCTACAAGGCTGCGCGCAGTGCCTTACGGCAGCGGCTACTAAACCTTCTCGCTGGCCGAGGAATGTTCAACAAAGGATGAGGCTATGGTTCAAGTTCGCAAACTGGTGCTGGCAATTGCGGCCGCCTCGGCGCTGTCCTCTGGCGTGGCGCAGGCCCTTGGCCTGGGTGAGCTGACCCTCAAGTCAGCCCCGGCCCAACCGCTGGTGGCAGAGATCGAACTGCTGGACGTCAAGGACCTCACCGCAGCCGAAGTGGTGCCCAGCCTCGCCTCGCCGCAAGACTTCAGCAAGGCCGGTGTCGACCGCCAGGCCTTTCTTGATGAATTGCGTTTCACCACGGTGCTCAACCCTGGCGGCAAAAGCGTGCTGCGGGTGACGTCGAGCAAACCGCTCACCGAGCCCATGGTCAAGTTCCTGGTGCAAGTGATGTGGCCCAACGGCCGCTTGCTGCGTGATTACAGCGTGCTGCTCGACCCGTCCAAGTTCTCCCCGCAAGCCGCCGATGCTGCGGCCCAGCCTGCACCAGCGCAAGCGGTCAACCCGACGGCGGCCCCAGTCACCGCGCCCGGCAAACCGGCGCAGCACACCACCCGCGCCCGCGACACCCTCTGGGAAATCGCGGCCAAGGCGCGCAATGGCGGTTCGATCCAGCAAACCATGCTGGCGATCCAGGCGCTGAACCCCGATGCCTTCGTCGATGGCAACATCAATCGCCTGAAAACCGGCCAGGTCTTGCGCCTGCCGGATACCACCCAAAGCACTGCCCTGGCGCAACCGGCCGCCGTCGCCGAGGTGAATGCCCAATATGTGGCCTGGCGTCAGGGCCGCCGCGCGGCGCGGGCGCAACCGCTGGATGCCACCAAGCGTGCGCGGGCCACCGTCGCCCCCAGTCAAGGGCCGAAGACGGACAAGCTGAGTTTGGTTTCGGCCAACTCCGGCAAGGGCGGCAACGACAGCAAGGCGTTGAGCGACAAGCTTGCGGTGACCCAGGAAAGCCTCGATGCCAGCCGCCGCGACAATGCCGAGCTGAAAAGCCGCATGGCCGACCTGCAAAGCCAACTGGACAAGCTCCAGCGCCTGATTGAACTGAAAAACGACCAACTGGCCAAGTTGCAGGCCGAAGGTTCCGCCCCAGCGACAGCGGCCGTGGCCAGCGCCCCGAGCCCAGGCAATCCGGCAATGCCGGCCGAACTGGTTGCTCAGCCTGCCCCTGCGGCCACTGTGGCGCCGGCCCCTGAACCGGTAGCCCCAGCGGCGAGCGAGGAGGCGAAGTACAACGATTTGCTGACCAATCCGTTGCTGTTGGGCCTGGTGGGTGGCGGCGCGGTGATCCTGCTTCTGCTGTTGCTGTTGCTGGCCCGGCGCCGCAAGGCGCAGCAAGAAGCGGAAAAGCACCTGCGCATGGCCCGTGCCCTGGCCGAAGAGTCCGACCTGTCCTCGGACATGGACCTGCCGCAAAGCAGCTTCGAAGGCCTTGACGTTCCCCCGCCGAGCGTCAACCTCGCTCCAGCTCCAGCTCCAGCTCCAGTTCCGGTGATCGCGCCGGTGGTGGTGCAGGCGCCGATTGCCGCGCCTCTGGTGGCGCCGGCCGCCGAGCGTTCCGACGACGTGCTGGCCCAGGCCCAATCCCATATCGCCAACGGTCGCCTGAACCAGGCTGCCGAGTTGCTTGAAGAAGCCATCAAGCAAGAGCCGCAACGCAGCGACCTGCGCCTGAAACTGATGGAAGTCTACGGCGAGCAGGGCGACCGCGACGCGTTCGTGGTGCAAGAGCGCCAGTTGGTGGCTAACGGTAAGAACTTTGCCGAAGTCGAACAGCTCAAGGCCCGTTTCCCGGCCATGGCAGTGGCGGCGCTCGGTGCGGCGGCAGTGGCGGCTGAGCTCGACGCCCAGTACGTCAAGGAGCTGCTGCAAGATGAGCCTGCAGCGGCCCCGGCGCCTGCCGTGGCTTCTTCGGATGAGCTGGACGCTGACTTCGACCTGAGCCTGGATGACCTGGAAGCGGCATCGCCCACCACTGTCGCCTCGGTGCCGGAGCTGGAAGCCTTCCCGCTGGACGACGACCTGAGTTTCGAGTCGGTGCTGGCGCAGCAGACCGAAGCCAAGGAAAGCCTGGACGACCTGTCGGATTTCGACTTCGACCTGGGTGCCGACCTGCCTGAGGAAGCCCTGGCCGACGAAGACCTGCTGAGCCTGGATGACGAGTTCAAAGACCTGCCGGCCGCCGAGGTGCCGACGGTCACCCAAGCCGCTCTGGATGATTTGGATTTACCCGCCGACTTTGACCTGTCCCTGTCCGACGAGCTGGACGTTCAGGCGGAGCCGGATGCCTTCTCCGCTGAGTTGGATGACGTCAACGCCGAGCTGGATCGCTTGTCCCAGAGCATGGCCGAGCCGACCTTCACAGCCGACGACGCAGCCATGGGTGACGACTCGGAGTTCGACTTCCTCTCCGGCGCCGATGAAGTAGCCACCAAACTCGACTTGGCCCAGGCGTATATCGACATGGGCGACAGTGCCGGTGCCCGGGACATCCTGGCCGAAGTGCTCACCGAGGGCGACGACGGCCAGCGCGGCGAAGCCAAGGCAATGCTCGATCGCCTGGCCTGATCCTGATACAGGTACAGCCTCTGTGGGGGAGCGCCTGAACGGCGCTCCCCCACAGTTTTTTCAGGTCAGCAAATCTTCATAAAACGCGCCAAACGCTCGGGTCGGGTGGGCGATCTGGATTTCCAGGATCCACAGGCCTACGTTCGGGCAGGCCTGGAAATCGCCCAGGTCACCCGCGCGATAGATGGCATGGGGGAAGTCGCTGACCCGGTGGCCCTTGATGTCCAGATTAAGCACCCAGCCCATGGCGCTCGCCCGTTCGGCGGCGTAGGCGTAGAGCGCCGGGCCGGCGACGTGTTCGTCGCGCCAGTAGCGGTAAACCTCATCGAACAACGTCTTGGTCGCCACTGCACAGGCCTGCATTTCGGGGTCGCTGCCGGTGGTGAAGGTAGCGCCGCAGTCGCCTTCGTGGCGGTCCCAGACCACACCCAGGTCAATCAGGAAAATATCGTCCTCACCCAGGCGCGGGTCACCGTCGGAACGCTGCTTGAAGGTTTTCAGGGTGTTGGCACCGAAACGGATCAGCAGTGGGTGCCAGATGCGGTCCATGCCCAGTTCTTCCAGTACCTCAAAGCCCATGGCGCGGGCCGCGGACTCGAGCATGCCGGGGTGAATGCGCCGGGCCATTTCATCGATGGCTTCCCAGGTCTTGCGTTTGGCATGCAGCATGCCTTCCAGGCTGTAAGCCGTGCCCACGGCTTCTTTCGGTATCGCGTTCATTGCATCAGGTCTCGGCGGTGGTTGTCGTTATATATGTGTATATATAGCGAAAGCATGTGGCCCGCTGCAATCACCCTGGCTCAGCCTATCCGCCAACAAAAACACGGCGGAACATGGCGTCGGCCGGTAGCGGCCTTATAATGGCCGCCTTTGCGTCCCTCAGCAGGCTGTAAGTCCTTGGCAAATATAGATAACGCGGCCGCCGAAATGGCGGCCGCAGGCTTTTCCCGAATCGCACTGGGTGTGGAATACAAGGGCTCGCGCTATTGCGGCTGGCAACGCCAGGCCTCGGGCGTGCTGACCGTGCAGGAAACCCTTGAGAACGCGCTGTCCAAAGTCGCCAACTCGCCGGTGTCGCTGATGTGTGCCGGGCGTACCGATGCCGGAGTGCACGCGTGCGGGCAAGTGGTGCACTTCGACACCCAGGCCGAGCGCTCGATGAAGGCGTGGGTGATGGGCGCCAATATCAACCTGCCCCATGACATCAGCGTCAGTTGGGCCAAGGTCATGCCGGCGCACTTTCATGCGCGGTTCAAGGCCATTGCCCGGCGTTACCGCTACGTGATCTACAACGATCAGATCCGCCCGGCGCATTTGAACCAGGAAATCACCTGGAACCACCGCCCGCTGGACGTACAGCGCATGGCCGAGGCCGCCAGCCACCTGGTGGGCACCCATGACTTCAGTGCCTTTCGCGCGGGGCAATGCCAGGCCAAGTCGCCGATCAAGAAGCTTCACCACCTGCGGGTTACCCAGCACGGCAAGATGATCGTGCTGGATATCCGCGCCGGTTCGTTCCTGCACCATATGGTGCGCAACATCGCTGGGGTGCTGATGACCATCGGTGCCGGCGAGCGCCCGGTGGAATGGGCCCGGGAAGTGCTGCAGAGCCGCATCCGCCGTACCGGCGGGGTAACGGCCCACCCCTATGGCCTGTATTTGGTGCAGGTCGAGTACCACGACGAATTTGAGTTGCCCGAGCGTTTTATCGGCCCGCACTTCCTTACCGGGTTCGCGGAACTTGACGGCTGACGCCTGGAAAAGCATTTGCTACCATCCGGGGCTTTCCCGGACAAGCCTTGGAGTTTTCGCGATATGGCAGCCGTTCGCAGCAAAATTTGCGGTATTACCCGCATAGACGATGCGTTGGCGGCGGTCGAGGCTGGGGCGGATGCCATTGGCCTGGTGTTCTACGCCCAGAGCCCGCGGGCGGTCACGGTGCAGCAGGCGCGGGCCATCATTGCCGCGCTGCCGCCATTCGTGAGCACCGTGGGGTTGTTCGTCAACGCCAGCCGCTGCGAGTTGGGCGAGATTCTCGATGCGGTGCCCCTGGATCTGTTGCAGTTCCACGGCGACGAAACCCCGGCCGATTGTGAAGGCTACCGTCGCCCCTATATTAAGGCGCTGCGGGTCAAGGCCGGGGATGACATCACCGCCAGTTGCCAGGCATATGCCGGGGCCAGCGGGATGTTGCTCGACACCTATGTCGAAGGTGTCCCCGGCGGCACGGGCGAGGCGTTCGATTGGGCGCTGGTGCCCAAAGGTTTGTGCAAACCGATTATCCTGGCCGGCGGCTTGTGCGCCGAAAACGTGGCCGACGCCATTGCCCGGGTTCGCCCTTACGCAGTGGATGTCAGTGGCGGGGTGGAGCAGGGCAAGGGCATCAAGGACCACGCCAAGGTTCGCGCCTTCATGCAGGCCGTTCGCGGTTGCGCGTAGAGGATGTGACGACGTGCAGTTGACTGCCGTCCATAACACCACTGTACAAAGCAGGCCGGCGCCGTCGCTGGACGGTCCGAATCGAAGTGGCGACTGCTCAAGGGCGGGCGCCTTGATGGCTGAGGATGGGCTCGCGCCCGCAGGTCAAGCCTGGCGCTGACCGCGCTAGCGAACCGATCATCGCCGCACACATGAATTTAGCTCAAGGGCATACGCGGGGCCTCGAACCTCAAGGGTTCGGGCCGCCGGTACTGGAGAAAGAAAGCATGAGCAACTGGTTAGTAGACAAACTGATCCCTTCGATCATGCGTTCCGAGGTGAAGAAAAGCTCGGTGCCTGAAGGTCTGTGGCACAAATGTCCGTCCTGCGAGGCGGTGCTGTATCGCCCCGAACTGGAAAAAACCCTGGATGTTTGCCCTAAGTGCAACCACCACATGCGGATCGGCGCGCGCGCCCGTATCGATATCTTCCTTGACCTCGATGGCCGCGTTGAACTGGGCGCCGATCTGGAGCCGGTCGATCGCCTGAAGTTCCGCGACGGCAAGAAGTACAAGGACCGCCTCACCGCTGCCCAAAAGCAGACCGGCGAGAAAGATGCATTGATCTCCATGAGCGGTACTCTGCTGGGCATGCCAGTCGTGGTGTCGGCGTTCGAGTTCTCCTTCATGGGCGGTTCGATGGGTGCCATTGTTGGCGAGCGCTTCGTGCGCGCTGCCAACCATGCCCTGGAACATCGCTGCCCAATGATTTGCTTCGCCGCCTCCGGTGGTGCGCGGATGCAAGAAGCCCTGATCTCGCTGATGCAGATGGCCAAGACCTCGGCCGTGCTGGCGCGCCTGCGTGAAGAAGGCATTCCGTTCATCTCCGTGCTGACCGACCCGGTCTACGGCGGTGTTTCCGCCAGCCTGGCGATGCTTGGTGATGTGATTGTCGCCGAACCCAAGGCCCTGATCGGTTTCGCCGGCCCACGTGTGATCGAGCAGACCGTGCGCGAAAAGCTGCCCGAAGGTTTCCAGCGCAGTGAATTTTTGCTGGAGCACGGCGCCATCGACATGATTATTGCCCGTCAGGAACTGCGCCCGCGCTTGGGCAACCTGCTGGCGCAACTGATGGGCCTGCCGACACCTGAGTACGTGGCCGCACCGATCGAACCGATCGTCGTGCCGCCGGTGCCTGCCAACCTATGACCCAGCGCACCCTTGGCGAATGGCTCGCCTACCTTGAGCAGTTGCACCCGTCGGCCATCGATATGGGGCTGGCACGCTCGCAAGAGGTAGCCGCGAGAATGGGGCTGGGCAAGCCGGCGCCACGGGTGGTCACCGTGACGGGGACCAACGGCAAGGGTTCGACCTGTGCTTTCGTGGCGTCATTGCTACGGGCGCAGGGGCTTAAGGTTGGCGTCTACAATTCGCCGCACCTGCTGCGCTACAACGAGCGGGTGCAGCTCGACGGGCGCGAAGCCACAGACGCCCAGCTGTGCGAAGCCTTCGAGGCGGTCGAGGCCGGGCGCGGCGCAACCACCCTGACTTACTTTGAGATGGGCACGCTGGCGGCATTCTGGCTGTTCCAGCGTTCGGCACTGGACGCTGTGGTGCTGGAAGTCGGCCTGGGCGGGCGCCTGGACACCGTCAACTTGGTAGACGCCGATGTGGCGCTGGTCACCAGCATCGGTGTCGATCACGTCGAGTACCTGGGTGATACCCGCGAATCGGTAGCCTTCGAGAAGGCCGGCATCTTCCGCCCGGGCGCGCCTGCGCTGTGTGGCGACCTCAATCCTCCGCAACCCCTGCTGGACAAGGCCCGTGAACTGGGTTGCCCGCTGTTTTTGCGCGGCCGCGATTTCGATCTGGGGGTGACTGAGCAATTCTGGCAATGGCGTGGGCTGGATCGGCGGGGCCAAGAGGTGCAATTGCGCGACTTGCCGTTGCTCGACCTGCCCATGGAAAACGCCGCGCTGGCCTTGCAGGCCTATTTGCTGCTGGGCTTGCCCTGGGAGGCTGGGCAGATCGCCGCGGCGCTGCGCGACACCCGGGTGGTCGGGCGCCTGGACCGGCGCCAATTCAACTGGCAGGGCAAGCGCCTGAACCTGCTGCTGGACGTCGGCCACAACCCCCACGCCGCGCAGTACCTGGCTCATCGCTTGGCCCTGCGGCCGGTGGCGGGTAAGCGCCTCGCGGTGTTCGGCCTGCTGGCGGACAAGGATCTACAGGGCGTGTTGGCGCCGTTGAGTGCCAGCGTCCGGCATTGGGCGGTCGCGCCACTGGATACGGCTCGCACTCGCCCGGCGGTGGACCTGCAAGCGGCGCTACAGAACCTTGGTGCCGCGGTGACGTCCTATGGCAGTGTGAGTGAGGCTCTGCAAGGGCAGTGCGCACAAGCGACGGAAGAGGACGAGATCCTGTTGTTCGGATCATTTTATTGTGTCGCCGAGGCCCTTCAATGGCTGGCCCGGCGCTCCACGGAGGAAGTGGCAAATGGCTTTGCTGGATAACGCTTATAAGCAGCGCATGGTCGGGGCCCTGGTCCTGGTGGCGCTGGCGGTGATTTTCTTGCCGATGTTGTTCTCCCGCCAGGATGAACAGCGGCAGGTTGTGGTCGAGGCGCCGGCGGCGCCCGCCGCCCCGGCCATGGCGCAGATTGAGGTTGAACCGGTGGTGGTACCCGAGCCCGAGGCCCTGCCCCAGGAGCCGGTACCGAGCGATGAAGAGATCGCCGAGTCGATTGCGCCTAGCGTTCCGGCGACCCCGCCGACAGCGCCCATTGCCGCCAGCAAGCCTGTCGCCCCACCTACGCCGCCCAAGCCTGCGGCGGTGCAGCCTGCGGTGCGCCCGGATGTCAGCCAAAGCCGCGTCGATGCCAATGGGTTGTCGGTGAGCTGGTCGGTGCAACTGGCCAGCCTGGCGAGCCGCGAAGGCGCCGAAAGTCTGCAGAAAACCCTGCGTAGCCAGGGCTACAACGCCTACATCCGTTCTGCGGATGGCAAGAACCGGGTGTTCGTCGGGCCATTGATCGAACGTGCCGAAGCCGATCGCCTGCGTGACTTGCTCGGTCGTCAACATAACCTCAAGGGTTTTGTCGTGCGCTTTCAGCCGGAACGCAGCTGAAAACCGCGCAATTGATTTGAAATGGGCGCGTAATCGCGGCTTACCGACCGGCATGGGCTCTGCTAAAATGCGCCGCCTTATCCGTCTGTAGGCTGCACTGTGCCATTTACCTGGGTTGACTGGGCGATCGTTGCCATCATCGCCATCTCTGCTTTGATTAGTTTGAGTCGCGGCTTCGTCAAAGAAGCGTTGTCGTTGCTCACCTGGATCGTCGCAGGAGTCGTTGCCTGGATGTTTGGTGGCTCATTGTCCGAGTACCTCGGCGGTTATATCGAAACACCCTCGGCCCGCGTGATCGCGGGCTGCGCAATCATGTTTGTCGCCACCTTGCTGGTCGGCGCAATGGTCAACTTTCTTATCGGCGAATTGATTCGCGTCACCGGGCTTTCCGGGACCGATCGTTTCCTGGGCATGGCGTTCGGCGCTGCGCGTGGCGCACTGCTGGTGGTCATCGCTGTCGGGCTGTTGAGCCTGGGGCCGGTACAGCAGGATTCGTGGTGGCAGGAGTCAAGGCTCGTGCCACAATTTCTATTGGTCGCGGACTGGTCAAAAAACCTCATTCTGGGGTGGAGCAGTCAGTGGCTGGCCAGCGGTATCAGCGTACCCGCTGAAATACCGTTCAAGGAGCACCTCTTGCCGGTCAACACGGCCCCGTGAGTGGTGTTCAGTTCAGTTTCATTAAGTAGGGGTTGCGTCGCATGTGTGGCATCGTCGGTATCGTCGGTAAGTCGAACGTCAATCAGGCGCTGTATGACGCGCTAACCGTCCTCCAGCACCGCGGCCAGGACGCTGCCGGTATCGTAACCAGCCACGATGGCCGGTTATTCCTGCGCAAGGACAACGGCCTGGTCCGTGACGTGTTCCATCAGCGTCACATGCAGCGCCTGGTCGGCCATATGGGCATCGGCCATGTGCGCTACCCGACCGCGGGCAGCTCGACCTCGGCCGAAGCTCAACCGTTTTACGTCAACTCGCCTTATGGCATCACCCTGGCACACAACGGCAACTTGACCAACGTCGAGCAGTTGGCCAAGGAGATCTACGAGTCGGACCTGCGCCACGTCAACACCAATTCGGACTCCGAAGTGCTGCTCAACGTGTTTGCCCACGAACTGGCCCAGCGCGGCAAGTTGCAGCCGACCGAAGAAGACGTTTTCGCCGCTGTCACCGACGTGCACAACCGTTGCGTGGGCGGCTACGCCGTGGTGGCGATGGTCACCGGTTACGGCATTGTCGGTTTCCGCGACCCTAACGGCATCCGCCCGATCGTCTTCGGCCAGCGTCATACCGACGAAGGCGTCGAGTACATGATTGCCTCCGAAAGCGTTTCGCTGGATGTGCTGGGCTTCACCCTGATCCGCGACCTGGCGCCGGGCGAAGCGGTCTACATCACCGAAGAAGGCAAGCTGCACACCCGTCAGTGTGCGGTCAACCCGAAGCTCAGCCCGTGCATCTTCGAGCACGTTTACCTGGCCCGTCCGGACTCGATCATCGATGGTGTTTCGGTCTACAAGGCGCGTCTGCGCATGGGCGAGAAGCTGGCCGAGAAGATCCTGCGCGAGCGTCCTGACCACGATATCGACGTGGTTATCCCGATTCCCGACACCAGCCGCACCGCGGCGCTGGAGCTGGCCAACCACCTGGGCGTGAAATTTCGTGAAGGCTTCGTAAAGAACCGCTACATCGGCCGGACCTTCATCATGCCGGGCCAGGCTGCGCGCAAGAAATCCGTGCGCCAGAAGCTCAATGCCATCGAGCTGGAGTTCCGCGGCAAGAACGTGATGCTGGTGGACGACTCCATCGTGCGCGGCACCACGTGCAAGCAGATCATCCAGATGGCCCGCGAAGCAGGTGCCAAGAACGTGTACTTCTGCTCGGCGGCGCCGGCCGTTCGCTACCCCAACGTCTATGGCATCGACATGCCCAGTGCCCATGAATTGATCGCCCACAATCGCTCAACCCAGGATGTGGCCGACCTGATCGGCGCCGACTGGCTGATCTACCAGGACCTACCTGATCTGATCGAGGCGGTTGGTGGCGGCAAGATCAAGATCGAAAACTTCGACTGTGCGGTGTTCGACGGCAAGTACGTCACCGGCGACGTTGACGAGGCCTACCTGAACAAGATCGAGCAGGCACGCAACGATGCCTCCAAGGTCAAGACCCAGGCGGTGAGCGCGATCATCGATCTGTACAACAACTGATTGAACACCGGCCCTTAGGGGCCGGTTTGCGTTTATATCTACAGAACAGAGCAAGGAGTGGGCAGCATGAGTCAGGATTGGGATGCCGGTCGGCTGGATAGCGACCTTGAGGGCGTAGCGTTCGATACCCTGGCGGTACGTGCCGGCCAACACCGCACCCCGGAAGGTGAGCACGGCGACCCGATGTTCTTCACCTCCAGCTATGTTTTTCGCTCGGCGGCGGACGCGGCAGCGCGTTTTGCCGGCGATGTGCCGGGGAACGTCTACTCGCGCTACACCAACCCGACCGTGCGGGCGTTCGAGGAGCGTATCGCGGCGCTGGAAGGCGCAGAGCAGGCCGTGGCGACCGCCACCGGCATGGCGGCCATCCTGGCGGTGGTGATGAGCCTGTGCAGTGCTGGCGATCATGTGCTGGTGTCGCGCAGCGTATTTGGTTCGACCATCAGCCTGTTCGAGAAGTACTTCAAGCGTTTCGGTATCGAAGTCGACTACGTGCCCCTGGCGGATCTGTCGGGCTGGGGCGAGGCGATCAAGGCCAATACCCGCTTGCTGTTCGTCGAATCGCCCTCCAACCCACTGGCTGAATTGGTGGACATCGCGGCGCTGGCCAAGATCGCCCACGCCAAGGGCGCGATGCTGGTGGTCGATAACTGCTTCTGTACCCCGGCGTTGCAACAGCCGCTGAAGCTGGGCGCGGATGTGGTGGTGCATTCTGCGACCAAGTTCATCGACGGCCAGGGGCGCTGCATGGGCGGCGTGGTGGCCGGCCGTAGCGCGCAGATGAAGGAAGTGGTGGGCTTCTTGCGTACTGCGGGGCCGACACTGAGCCCGTTCAACGCCTGGATCTTCCTCAAAGGCCTGGAAACCCTGAGCTTGCGCATGCGTGCCCATTGCGCCAGCGCCCAGGTCCTGGCCGAGTGGCTGGAGCAGCAGGAGGGTATCGAGAAAGTCCACTACGCGGGTCTCAAGAGCCATCCACAGCATGCCCTGGCCCAGCTCCAGCAGCGTGGGTTCGGGGCGGTGGTGAGTTTTGAGGTCAAGGGCGGCAAGGCGGGCGCGTGGCGCTTTATCGACGCCACGCGGCTGATTTCCATCACCGCGAACCTGGGTGATAGCAAGACCACCATTACCCACCCCAGCACGACGTCCCACGGCCGCCTCGCCCCGCAAGAGCGCGAGGCGGCCGGTATTCGCGACAGCCTGATTCGCGTGGCAGTGGGCCTTGAGGATGTGGCGGACCTGCAAGCTGATCTGGCGCGTGGGCTGGCGGCCTTGTGATCGAGCTGTCTGCAACGGCCAATGGCCGGGTCGCGTTGGTTACCGGCGCGGCGCGGGGGATTGGCCTGGGTATTGCGGCTTGGCTGGTATGTGAAGGTTGGCAAGTGGTGTTGGCTGATCTGGACCGCGAACGCGGCTCCAGGGTGGCCAAGGCGTTGGGGGAGGGGGCCTGGTTCGTCACCATGGATGTGGCCGATGAAGAGCAGGTCACCCTGGGCGTTGCCCAGGTTCTGGGCCAGTTCGGGCGGCTCGATGCGTTGGTGTGCAATGCCGCCGTGGCGGACCCGCACAACATCACGCTCGAAGCCCTCGATCTGGCCTACTGGAACCGGGTGTTGGCGGTCAATCTCAGTGGGCCGATGCTGCTGGCCAAGCATTGCGCGCCTTACCTGCGGGCCCACGGCGGGGCGATCGTCAATCTGACATCAACCCGGGCGGGGCAATCCGAACCCGATACCGAAGCCTACGCGGCGAGCAAGGGCGGCTTGCTGGCCCTGACCCACGCGTTGGCTATCAGCTTGGGGCCCGAGATTCGCGTCAACGCGGTTAGCCCTGGCTGGATCGATGCTCGCGACCCCTCAGTGCGCCGCGCTGAACCGCTCAGTGATGTCGACCATGCCCAACATCCGGCAGGGCGCGTGGGGACGGTCGAGGACGTGGCGGCGATAGTGGCCTGGCTGCTGTCGCGTGATGCCGGGTTTATCACCGGGCAGGAATTCGTGGTTGATGGCGGCATGACCAAGAAGATGGTCTACGCATAGCGCTGTATGGCTTTCGCTTGTGGCCTGAAGCTGATGACTTGCAGCTGTTTTGAAAAAACTTCAACCCTGCTATTGACTTAGCATCTCTATCTGCGTAAATTTCGCGGCCTCGGAGATGCAACGGGTGATTAGCTCAGCTGGGAGAGCGTCTGCCTTACAAGCAGAATGTCGGCGGTTCGATCCCGTCATCACCCACCACTTCGAGAGTCCTGCTTAGGCAGGATGGAAGCTGAAAAGCCTCCACCGACGCGCAGCGGTAGTTCAGTCGGTTAGAATACCGGCCTGTCACGCCGGGGGTCGCGGGTTCGAGTCCCGTCCGCTGCGCCATATTTTCCAGATCGGTTTTCCGTTCTGAGATTGAAAAGCTTCGCAGCTTTCCAGTCCGACGATTTAAACGGTTCACATGGACGCAAGTCCAAGCGATACGCAGCGGTAGTTCAGTCGGTTAGAATACCGGCCTGTCACGCCGGGGGTCGCGGGTTCGAGTCCCGTCCGCTGCGCCATATCTGCTTCAAGGCCCACTGAACGCCTTGCAGCAACGAAGAAAGCCTACGGCTGATTCGTATCCGATAGCAAAGACCCTGGTCGAAAGACCGGGGTTTTTTGTGTCTGCGATAAAAGCAGCCTTTAGCGGCGAGCTTTAAGCTGCAAGATAAAAGCATGGGATCTTTCTTGCAGCTTGGGGCTTCTGGCTTCAAATCCCGTACTTATCCCGCAGACCGTAATACCAGGCGCCCAGCGCCGCGAAGGGTGTGCGCAGCAATTGGCCGCCGGGGAAAGGGTAGTGCGGTAGGTCGGCAAAGGCGTCAAAGCGCTCTGCCTGACCGCGCAAGGCCTCGGCCAGCACCTTGCCGGCGAGGTGGGTGTAGGTCACGCCGTGGCCGCTGCAGCCCTGGGAGTAATAGATGTTGTCGCCCAGGCGCCCGACCTGGGGGAGGCGCGACAGCGTCAGCAGGAAATTACCGGTCCAGGCGTAGTCGACCTTCACATCCTTGAGTTGCGGGAAGGCCTTGAGCATCTTCGGCCGAATGATCGCCTCGATGTTGGCTGGGTCGCGTGCGCCATACACCACGCCGCCGCCAAAGATCAGGCGCCGGTCGCCGGAAAGACGATAGTAGTCGAGCAGGTAATTGCAGTCTTCGACGCAGTAATCCTGAGGTAACAGGCTTTGGGCCAATTCTTCGCTCAAGGGTGCTGTGGTGATGACTTGGGTGCCGCACGGCATCGACTTGGCGGCCAGCTCCGGGACAAGGTTTCCCAGGTAGGCGTTACCGGCGACGATGACGAATTTGGCTCTGACTTTCCCTTGTGGCGTATGCACCACGGGATGGGTGCCGCGTTCGATGCGTATCGCGGGAGACTGCTCATAGATGACGCCGCCTAGGGACTCCACCGCGGCGGCTTCGCCCAAGGCGAGGTTGAGTGGGTGGACGTGCCCGCCGCTCATGTCCAGCATGCCGCCCGTGTACAGGTCAGAGCCCACTACCTCGCGGATGCGGCGTTGGTCCAGCAATTCCAGTTGGGTATGGCCGTAACGCCCCCACAAGCGCTTCTGCGCCTCCAGGTGATCCATCTGCTTGGCGGTGATGGCCGCGAAGACGCCGCCGTCCTTCAAGTCGCATTGGATCTGGTACTTGGCCACGCGCTCGCGAATGATCCGACCGCCCTCGAACGCCATTTGCCCCAACAACTGCGCCTGCTGCGGCCCGACACTGCGTTCGATCACATCGATATCACGGCTGTAGCTGTTGACGATTTGCCCACCGTTGCGCCCGGAAGCGCCAAAACCGACTTTTGCCGCTTCAAGGACGGTGACCCGAAAGCCGCTTTCCAGCAGGAAGAGGGCGCTGGAAAGCCCGGTGTAACCGGCGCCGATCACGCAGACGTCGGTTTCAGTGTCTTCCTGCAAGGCTGCCCGTGTGGGCGCTGCATTGGCTGAGGCCGCGTAATAGGATTGTGGGTAAGAAGTGTTCGTCATCCTGAAATCTCTGTTTTATATTTTTTACGAGTGCCCCGATGCTACCTGAGTTGAAATTTGGCTGCCAGCCACAGCAAAAGCTTCATTGCTGGGGCGAATTTAAATATTTCGCATATTCATAGGCTTAGGTGAAAAAAAGCTGTTGACACGCTCCGGTAATTCCGTAGAATGCCGCCTCACAGCAGGCACGTAGCTCAGTTGGTTAGAGCACCACCTTGACATGGTGGGGGTCGTTGGTTCGAGTCCAATCGCGCCTACCAAACAAAATCCGCTCTGCTGGGCGGTCTAGAAGGGCTCACCGAAAGGTGGGCCCTTTTTTGTTGTCTGCGATTTGCAAAACTTTTGCAAAACTTTTGCAAAACCACCACTCAAAACGCCAATTCGGCGCCCACCTCCAGGTACTCGATCTTCTTTTCGTCGTGCCCCTCCTGATAGTGCTTCGTCATCTTCTCGTCCGTATGTCCCATTAGCGCTTGGATGTACTCCTGCGGGAATTTCTGCTGCTCGTACAGCCATGCACCCAATGCGCGGATCTCGTGAAAAGTGGGCCGCTCACCGGCTGGCACATGGTCGTAAGCGTGCGCCGCGTCCCTAGCCTTGCTGAACTCCTTGGTCAAGTAGTCGGGAGTCACTGAAGTCCAGTGATCCTTGGCGTCGATCTGTTCCCGCCGGCGGGCCTTGGGCTTGTAGTGGATGAGGTAGGGCGATGCCAGCGGTGAGCGCAGGCATTCTCCGACTACCTCCCGCAGCGCTGCACCCATGGTGATCCTAAGGTGCACCGGGTTTTCGTAACCTTGGGTTTTCCCTGGCGACACGGTCAGCGTGTTCTTCTCCATATCGGCCGCCGACTTCAGCCAGGTCACGATGTCGTCCCGGCGCTGAAGACTGGCCAGCGCCAGGCGGATTGCGCGTTTCAGCCAGGGTGGCGTGGTCACCGCTTCGATGATCAGCTTCAACCCATCGAGTGTGTGGCGCTGCCGCTTCTTCTCTGCCTCCTTTTTCACCAGGGTGAGTTCCGCGTTGTTTCGCTCGGCCAGGCCCTTGGCCACCGCAAAGGCGAAGATCTGCACCCAGAGCCCGCGGTGTTTCGTGTAGGCGTTGTTGCCGAAGTTGTCGAGGTACTCGGCCATAGCCAGCACGTCCAACTGCCCGATCAGGCGGTCACCCAGATCCTTCCGGTACCGCTCGAGCTTGAACTTGATCTCCTCCAGGGTGCGCACTGCGTATGACCGGTCCGGCAGCCATTCTTCTTCAAAGCGCGTCAGCAGGTTGCTTACGATTGGCAGGCGATCGCCGGTCAGTAAAGACAGCAGCGCGCCGTCATCGACAACCAGCTCGGCGAACTTGAGATTGGCGGCCCGGGCCAGCTTGATTGCCTCCTCTAAAGACCGGTTGATACTCGTCATCACTCCGGTGACTGGGTTGCGATACCGCCAATACTTTCCGTTCGGGTAGAGGTTCGGTGGTAGTTTTCTGTTTTGCAGCGTGCGAGGCCGGGCAGCCATCAGCCTATCTCCAGCATCTTGGCCAGCAGTGGGTCACTCGACCCCATTACTGCCGCCTGCACATCGACGAAATACATCCCGCCCTTTACCTCTCCAATCACTTCGCCTTCCTCGATCCATTTTTTCAACTGCTGCAGGCTCGGCTTTCCGCCTACGTACCTTAGCTTTCTGTATTCGCCTGCCTCCATGAGGCGCGGCAACTTGACCGTAATCTGGGCAAGAACTTTTGCCATAATGATGCTCCGCGCCGCGTGGCGGCAGAAGGTGGTTTTATGAAAGCGTCACCCGACAATTGGTAGCATTACTGGCGTTGACACTCCCGGTTACTAGAGCGAATATTTTTCTCCGTGCTGGTTTCATCGAAAGCAAACAAGAAGGAGACCGCAAATATGATGCGAAGAGGTTCCAAGTATTGGCTTTGGGCTGACTGCGAGCTGCATTGCCGCTTGCATGACGAAGTGCTTAGTGACGGCACCATCATTGATGTTCAGGCAAGAGTTTCCAGGAAAGGAAGAACACAGCTTTTTATCGGTATTTACGATAAAAGTGGATTTGCAATATTTGAAGAAGCACACGACCATCTGCCGAACGACACTATGACTACTGCGCTTGCTTGGGGTGTTGGTCGAGCACGTGCAGTCGCGTCCGGCAATGTGGTAATAGGGGCGCCAAGTGCCGGTCTTCCATTGACTCCTCAGACCCAGAGAACATCTGCAGCTTAAAATCAATCGGTAGCCGGCACTTAATCGCTCGAATACGTAAGCGCTGGCTACCACTCACTGCTACAAACTCGCGTTTCTGTCATTGAAATCCTCGCCCGCCGCTCACCGGCAGGCATGTAGGGGGATTGGGGTTAGGCGCCCTTGAACGGGACGACGTTTTCGAGTTCGCGCTTCACGCCACCGGCATCGCGGAAGGTTTTCCATTCGGTATGGTGTGCTGGGCAGTAGTCGACGTTCGGCGCGACCTCGGTGGCGTGGAACTCACAGACCGGCCTGTCGCAAGTCTTTCCGTCGCCAACTGGGTAATCACAAAGCTGCGTCCCAACGTCACCGCATTCGGCGCAGTGCGGGCCAAGGTCTCCGCATAGGTGTCCGGTGGGCTTTCGGTTCTTGTCGTAGATCCGGTAGCACGCCATTACCCGGGCATCCTGGAGATGAAGACATAGGCGAACCAGAGGGGGGCGATCATCAATAGTCCTCCCAGTTCAAGCCTTGGATGTATTCGTTCGGGATGGTCAGGGCTGCGTCCGGTATCGCGCTTTCGACCTGAGCGTTGCCGAAATACCCGAGAGCCGTCTTGGCACGTTCCAGTGACAACTGGGCATGCTTCATCTGCCAGAACTTGCGGGCCTTGTAAGAGCGCAGTGCCAGCGCCTTGTCGGCGTAGGCGAAGCGCCGGCCCCACTCAGCACCCTCTTTCAGCACGCGCTTACGACGTTTCTTGACAGCCTCAGCAGTCCAGCTGTATTGCGGGCCTTTGATGAGATCACAGGTATAGGTGTCGCCGATGTAGTAGCAGTGGGCGGTTTCCCCGATCACGTGGTATGTGACGCAATGAACTTCTAGGCCTTCTGGGCCAATCGTGTCGATGTAGCGGAAGTGGTCCGGCCAAGCTTTTTGAGTTTCTTCAGGCATGACTTCGTCCTTGCCGCTATAGCGGCTGGCTTTGAAGGGGGGAGGCGTTTATTTGAAAACGATCCTGGACGAGATAGAGAGTTGTGCTAGAAATGACATGTCGGACATGAATTTCAGGTGTTTGTTGTTGAAATGCTCAGCCGGCTGGCGCTCTATCAAGTCATTAGAGCGCGCCCTTCAAGCTGTGGGCAGTGATTCAGTGGACCGAAGTAGTTAGCTGCGAGTTAAACAACTCCCTTCCTCTGGGCTAGTAACTCCACGCCTTGGTCCACTGGTCACATCTTCGCCCAGTTGCTCATACAGCCTCCCTCCCTACCAGATCATGGTCATTCATAGCGGCTGGTGTTTCGTGGCCAGGGCATCCACCGCCAGAGAAATCGAATCCTTCACACTGCGGTCCGAACGGCAAAACTTCCTTGCCCAGGGCGAGCGCTTCGAGCAGGTGGTCTGTGGACTCTTCGGCGGTGCACTTGGTGCCGTCGGCGCGTTTGAACATCCCACTCAATTGGCGCTTGCTGAACTCCCGCAGTGCGCCCCGCACGCTCAAGTGAATGTGGAAGGTGCGGCCGTTCGGGCCAAATGGATCTGTCGGTTTGTTTCCTGTAGACATGGGGAGTCCTTGCCGGGCCTTGCCCGGGCGGTGGAGTGGGGAGTTACTTCTTCTGGTAGGTCTTCGTCAGCGCCGCGTTGACCGTGTTGCCGCGCCTCAGTACGACATTGGCCAGGGCAGCCCGGTGCCTCTGGCTGTGACTGGCCTGGCTGAGCAGGCCGAAGTAGCTGTTGGCCGTCTCGCGCAGATCCTCGGCGGGCGCCGCGGCGGTTCGCTTCAGTGCCTGGGCCAGGGATCGCTTGCGGGTTGTCCTGCACCAGGGCTTGATGATGTGGCCAACGAAGTCAACGCCGCGGTCTACCGGTTGCAGGATGGTCTTGGTCGGGTTGAGTCTGGCGCCCAGGCTGGGCAGGAACGCTTCGACCTGGGCGAGCCACTGGTTGAGCTGCTGCGGCGATTCATGCAGGAACACGAAGTCATCGACGTAGCGAATGTAGTGCTTGGCTTTGAGCTGGTGCTTGGCGAACTGGTCCAGGGCGTTCAGGTACACGTTGGCGAAGAACTGCGAGGACAGGTTGCCGATGGGCAGGCCCAGGTGTGAAGGCTGGGCAGCAAGGCGCTTGTGCTGCGGCACCCGGTTGAACAGATGGGCCGGGCTGCGCACCTCGTAGTCTTCGCGAGGGTCGTGCATCAGGATCTGTTCGGCCAGGGCCAGCCACCAGGGTTCGGTGATCTTGGCGGCCAGTTGCCTGCGCAGCACCTCCTTGTCGATGGCGACAAAGAAGTTGGCCAGGTCCAGCTTGAGGTAGAAGACGGGCTTCGACCAGTTCTGGCTGGCACTGCGGATCTTCGACTCAAGGCGCTTTGCGGCGTACAGCGTGCCGCGCCCTTTGATGCAGGCACAGCTGTCGGCGATGAAAGTGGCCTCGATACCGGCGCCGATGTGGTTGTACAGCAGGTGGTGCACGACGCGATCCCGAAAGGCTGCTGCCCAGACTTCCCGGGCTTTCGGTCGTGTAACGACGAAGCAGATGGAGCGGCCTGGCCGGTAAGTGCCGGCGGTCAGGTCGTTGTGAAGCGCTACCAGGTTCTGTTCCAGGTTCATCTCGAAAGCCAGCGCGCTGTCGCTGTTGCGCTTGGAGCGCCGGCAGTCGTAGTAGGCCTGGACCAAATCGCAGAACGGGTAGGGACCAACAGTCGAATCTGCGGACGGGGCGGACGTGGAGCTCGTTGTTCTTGTCGTTGTTGTTCTGATGGCCATCATCGAAGTTCATGTTGAATGCGTTGTTGGCGGAGCGCTGCGACCTATCGTGCTATCTACGTCGCCGAGCCGAAGGCATAGCCGATCAGCAAGGAAACTGCGCAAGACCTGCCCGGACGCTTTAGACCGGCGGTATCTTTGATGCGCATGGCGGTGACCCTGGGGTCAGCGGCACGACCAGATTCAATTCGCACAGACCTGAAAGCCGTGGCTCTCAGATGGCGGGCGCGGTTGGGGTGGAGCGTTTCCAGGCGTTGGCCTGCTTGCCAATGGAGGTTGTTACCTCGATGGCCTTGGCATGCTGCGGGATGCTGATGATGCGGCTCTCCTTGAAGAGGCGCATCAGGAACTCAACCACCTGCACCCTCTCGACCAGTTGCGTTAGGTGAGGGCGTTTATCTTTGGTGGCATTGGCCCGGGCGATCAGCATCAAGACTTCAATGCACTCGTCGATGATGCGCTTTCCGAGTGACTGCTTGAGGTCCCGAGGGATGTTCCGGGTCAGGGTGGTGGCCATGTACAGCAGGCCCATGGCGGCTTTGTAGATCGATAATTCGGTGTGCATTCCCATTGCGGTACAGCTCCTAGAAGCAACCGCCCGCGAGCGGGCGGATTAAATAAGCGAATTAATCAATAAGCTCGCTGCGGACGGGGCGGACGGGGAGCTCGCTGCCCTTGACGTCGTAGCTCTGATGGCCATCATCGAAGCCCATGTAGAATGCGGTGTAGGCGGAGCGCTGCGTGCTGGAGTAATACCAGCGCGGCTGGAAGGCCTCGGGGCCGCCCACCTTGAACGCCTCGACGGCCGTCTGCCCGGGCAGCTCTTCGGTGTACAGCTTGCCCACCGGCAGGCTGTTTGGGTTGTCACCGTCCCGGCCCCAGCAGTAGTTGGCGTCGGTCGTTGGCTTGAGGTTGCGGTACTGCAACTCCTGCTGGTCACGGGCAGGGATCGCCCAGTCGCTGAAACCGCCGATGCTCAACCCCAAAACCTTCTGAGCCAGCTCGCTGCCCGCCGCGGCCATGGCCTCGGTGTTGGCCCGACCATCAATGAAGCTGTCCGCGCCCTCGATCAGCGCGCCGCGCTTGCCCCAGGTGCCGCACAGTTCGTGCTCGGCGCCGGCGGTGATGTTCAGGTAACGCTTGCCCGTCTCCAGATCGACGGTGATGCCGGAGACGAACCCGCCGCCGTAGGCCTCGCCGATCTGGGGGAGGGTGGTTGCTGGTGCTGCTTTGGCTGTTACTGGCATGGTGATTCCTCTTTTCGTGGGCAACAAAAAAGGCGCTGCTGCGCCTCGGGCCGATCAAAAGCAATGAATGAAGGACTAAATAAATTTCCTGCGGACGGGGCGGACGTGGAGCTCGTTGTCCTTGCCGGTGCCGTACTGATGGCCATCAACGAAGTACATGTTGAATGCGCCGTAGGCGGAGCGCTGCGAAGATGACCAGTAGGCGCCCTCGGCAATCAAGTCGTACGCCCAGACCTGGTAGAGCTGGGATGCCGCCGGCAGGTCGAAGTCGCTATGGCCGTCAGCGGTGTATGCACGGGCCGCTTCGGCTGCTGGGTGGCCACCTGCCGCGATCAGCGCATCTGTATTGGCCTTGCCGTCCCACTTGCTGATGGCTTTCGACTCTTCTTTGTAGCGGCCCCACCTGAGCTCGCCCAGGCTTTTGGTGCCGAGGATCAGGTGGTGGGCAGGCACATCGCCGCGGGCAGGAACGAAGCCGGCGTTGATGCCGCCTTCGCCGGGCCAGTGCTCGCCGATGGCTGGGATGTCACCCGCCGAAATCGGCTGAACATTCGCAGCCGGCGGCAGTGTCTGAGAGAGCATGCCGAGCGCGAACAACTGCACCATGCGCTCTGCGGGGCCCTTGAGCTTGAAGTCGTCAATCTCGACTGAAATCGTCTTGGCTTTCATTGGTATTCCTCAGGTAGGCGCCGCCCTCCGTGACCGGTGGTGGCAATTTGGTTTGGGTTGAGATAGCTTTCAAAAAATCTAAACGCAAGGCGAGTCAGTTCATGGACGAGAGTAGGCAGGAAATTAGCCCAGACGTGCTTTTGCAATTCCAAAAGTTTATCGATGGTTGCTCTGGCCGAACTAAATGGGCGTCAGTCAATGCCGTTTCACACATTAAAAAAGCGGTAGAGATTGCCGAGGTCGATCCGATGATGGCCGCGTTTCGAGCTATCTGTGCGGAGGAGGAGGCTGCAACAGCATTAATATGTTCCCTCAAAGAGCAAGATTATCCAGGCTCCTCTAAGCTTTATTTCAGGCATCATGCTCATAAGCACGCAGTTATCTTATTCGTCGAAACAGTAATTCAATGGTTCAAAAATAGGAAAGCCCAGACTGGGGAAAACTTTGGTAAGCATCGGGTATTCTTTGATGATGTTAATGGTCGCGTAGGATTGCATTTGGCTTTGCAGCTTGGAAATTCGAATATGCAAGTCCAGCCGACGCCACCACTTCACCTCATGTCGCAGGGAGCAAGAACACTCGCTGAAGAATTTCAAGATGAGTTGAAGGAACTCCTTGGATTTGAAAAAACATCAGAAATTCGCACGATGATTGAGCAGCGTGCTAATTTGAGGAATACCATACTTTACGCGACTCCGGAAGGAGTTCCACAGCCTACTGGTAACGTCAAAAACTTTATAGAAAACCAAATTAGAATTGTGAATTCATTATTTACTGCGTTAGCGTTAATCGACCCATGGAGAGCTCCTGAATATCCGAACTCAGGCATTGTTACTGTGTCGATTGAAGTTTTTTCGGCTTTAATGGCACGGGTAACGAAAGATTAATCTACGACATTACCGGGTATTGGATTTCATCACCAGGATCCTGCTGAATAATCAATAAGCTTTTCCTGTCGAATTCTCGCGCCACGTTTTCCGATATCTCGAATTCGTGGCGCGGCGGCTCAAGGAGCGCTTTGGACTTCGAGCCCAGCTCATGAAGCCGATGAATCATCAGCGTCATCGCCTCGCCCTGCTCAGTAATGCCGGACCACTCCATCAGATCGGCCAGGGCCTGGCGCGTTCCAGGCCGAACCCTGAGTCTCAATTCCTCTTCGGCATTCGCTAAGCGCTTCCTGGCGGTTTTTGCCGAGCGCTCCTGCGGTGTTTTCGCCATGGCCTACCTCTTCTATTCCGCTGGCCGGCAGTGCGAGCCAGGTTTGACGTTTGCGTTGCTGTGGGCGCTTCTTCATCGGAAGGCAGGGCTCAGCTTTGGATAGTTGATGTCGTAGGCATCAATGAGTCGGTAGAGCAGGCTGGAGCTGATCCCGACCGAAAGGCAGCATTGCTGGCGGTTGATGCCCTTCGCGATGCACTCCTTTATCTGGATGACCAGCAGGGCCTCTATTTCTGGGGTGGCCTTGTTGGGTGGGGTGGTTGACTTGCCCCTCACCAGAAACTGAATGCCGTATCGCCTCGCCACCCCCTTCAGCACGCCAAGTGTGATGCCTTCTTGCTGACATATTTCGGTTCGGCACAGGGTCTTGGCCAGTTCGCGGATGCGGCTGACTTGCTGTTCTGTTTCGGCCTTGACTGCGGGTCGATGAAAGCTGGGTGGCTGTCGGCGCTCTTCTGGGTTTTTTTGAACTGCCGGAGCGGGCTCTGGTGCATGAATTTTGCCGCCCGCTGCCAGGTACAGGGCTGTTTGTGCGGCAATCTCGTTTGATTTTGGTCGGAGTTTCTCGACCATGCTGAGGTGGTTGCTGATGTGCATGGCAGCCTCACTTGATTCGGAGTGAACTTTCACCGCGCTCCAAGTGAGCCCATTTCGGCTCCTCGAGCAGCTCATGTTCGGCATCCTCGCCGGCGGCCATACGCT
>NZ_FYEE01000029.1 GCF_900187645.1 Pseudomonas sp. Irchel 3E20
AGACCGGGCCGTCGCCAGTGATCGAAACAGTCACCTTGTCGCCTTCACCGGTCGGCTGATCGGTGACGGTAGTGGTGTGCTCTTTCGGATCGAGGGTCAGTTTCTCGAAGTCATCGGCGCCTTCAACCCCAACCAGTTTGTTGACCAGCGAAGGTTGGCCGCCGGTGAACACGTCGTTGGTGGTTTGGACGACCGCAGTACCGGTGGTTTCGCCGGCCTTAACGTTAATTTTGGTGCCGTCGCTCAGGGTGAACGTCAGCGGGCCATGGCTCTCCATCGGCAGGCCGGCTTTGTTGGTCAGCGTGACGGTGTAAGTCACGTCGCCGCCTTCGGTGACGGTGGTTTTATCCACGGTCAGGGTGGCAACCACTTCGGTTTCGGTGTCGTTCACGACTACCGAGGCATCGCCGCCGATCACCAGGTTCTCGAAGGATTTGCCGTCAACAGTGGCGGTGTCGATGCCCATCGGCACGGTTTCGCCGTCTTTGTAGACGTCGTCGCCTTGCGCCGCGCGCTCGTAAGGAACGCTCAGTTCGCCGGCCTTGATAACGACAACAGCGCCGTTTTTGAGGGTCACGGTCAAATCGTGATCCAACTTCTGGCTGACGCTGACGGTGAATTTCTGTGCTTGGTTCTCGAAGACCGGGCCGTCGCCAGTGATCGAAACAGTCACCTTGTCGCCTTCGCCGGTTGGCTGATCGGTGACGGTGGTGGTGTGCTCTTTCGGATCGAGGGTCAGTTTCTCGAAGTCATCGGCGCCATCAACACCGACGAGTTTGTTAACCAGCGAAGGTTGGCCGCCGGTGAACACGTCGTTGGTGGTTTGAACCACGGCAGTGCCGGTGGTTTCGCCTGCTTTGACGGAGATTTTGGTGCCGTCGCTCAGGGTGAACGTCAGCGGGCCATGGCTCTCCATCGGCAGGCCGGCTTTGTTAGTCAGCGTGACGGTGTAGGTCACGTCGCCGCCTTCGGTGACGGTGGTTTTATCCACGGTCAGGGTGGCGACCACTTCGGTTTCGGTGTCATTCACGACTACCGAAGCATCACCGCCGATCACCAGGTTCTCGAAGGATTTGCCGTCAACGGTGGCGGTATCGATGCCCATCGGCACGGTTTCGCCGTCTTTGTAGACGTCGTCGCCTTGCGCCGCGCGCTCGTAAGGAACGCTCAGTTCGCCGGCCTTGATAACGACAACAGCGCCGTTTTTGAGGGTCACGGTCAAATCGTGATCCAACTTCTGGCTGACGCTGACGGTGAATTTCTGTGCTTGGTTCTCGAAGACCGGGCCGTCGCCAGTGATCGAAACAGTCACCTTGTCGCCTTCGCCGGTTGGCTGATCGGTAACGGTGGTGGTGTGCTCTTTCGGATCGAGGGTCAGTTTCTCGAAGTCATCGGCGCCATCAACACCGACGAGTTTGTTAACCAGCGAAGGTTGGCCGCCGGTGAACACGTCATTGGTGGTTTGGACGACCGCAGTACCGGTGGTTTCACCTGCTTTGACGGAGATTTTGGTGCCGTCGCTCAGGGTGAACGTCAGCGGACCATGGCTCTCCATCGGCAGGCCGGCTTTGTTAGTCAGCGTGACGGTGTAGGTGACGTCGCCGCCTTCGGTGACGGTGGTTTTATCCACGGTCAGGGTGGCGACCACTTCGGTTTCGGTGTCGTTCACGACTACCGATGCATCGCCGCCGATCACCAGGTTCTCGAAGGATTTGCCATCCACGGTGGCGGTGTCGATGCCCATCGGCACGGTTTCGCCGTCTTTGTAGACGTCGTCGCCTTGAGCAGCGCGCTCGTAAGGAACGCTCAACTCGCCAGCCTTGATAACCACGACTGCGCCGTTTTTCAGGGTCACGGTGAGGTCATGGTCGAGTTTTTGGCTGACCGAAACGGTGAATTTCTGTGCCTGGTTCTCGAAGACCGGGCCGTCGCCAGTGATCGAAACAGTCACCTTGTCGCCTTCGCCGGTTGGCTGATCGGTAACGGTGGTGGTGTGCTCTTTCGGATCGAGGGTCAGTTTCTCGAAGTCATCGGCGCCATCAACACCGACGAGTTTGTTAACCAGCGAAGGTTGGCCGCCGGTGAACACGTCATTGGTGGTTTGGACGACCGCAGTACCGGTGGTTTCACCTGCTTTGACGGAGATTTTGGTGCCGTCGCTCAGGGTGAACGTCAGCGGGCCATGGCTCTCCATCGGCAGGCCGGCTTTGTTGGTCAGCGTGACGGTGTAAGTCACGTCGCCGCCTTCGGTGACGGTGGTTTTATCCACGG
>NZ_FYEE01000014.1 GCF_900187645.1 Pseudomonas sp. Irchel 3E20
TCAACGGCGGCGCCATTGCGCTGGGCCACCCGATTGGCGCTTCGGGCTGCCGCGTGCTGGTGAGCCTGCTGCACGAAATGCTCAAGCGCGACGCCAAAAAGGGCCTGGCCACCCTGTGCATCGGCGGTGGCCAAGGCGTGGCCCTGGCACTGGAGCGCGGCTGAACCCCCCACCGACCCGCCCCTGCGGGAGCTAGGCCTGCCCGCGATGGCGCTAAGACATCCAGCATTTAGGTTGGCTGGCCCACCGCTATCGTGGGCTGAGCCCGCTCCCACAGGATTGGGTTCCAAATGATGTATGTGGCAGTCCTAACCTTCTCTGTGGGAGCGGGCCTGCCCGCGATAGCGATCTGTCAGGTAAATGAATGTCGACTGACACACCGCCATCGCGGGCAGAGCCCGCTACCACAGCGGGTCCAACAGCCATGCGAGTAACACAGAGGGGCAATTGGCAGTAAGATGCGCGGCCTTTTAATGGCCGTGCCCTCTTCTACCCAAGGACCCCCCATGCAACCGGATGGCAAACCTGCCTCGCGTCACTCCCTGGTTTTGTTGCTGCTCGCCAGCCTGAGCCTCGCAGCCTGCTCCCCCAGCGACCGTTCGCTCTCATCCGCCTCGGCGATTCGTGGTGAGCAGGGCCAGGCTGGCGCAATGCTGGCGTATGAACACGAACTGACCCTCACCCTGCCCCTGGCGCAGATCGCGCCGCGCCTGGCCGAAACCCGCCAGGCCTGCGAAACCGCGCGCTTTGGGGCGTGCAACATCCTGCGTATCGAGCAAAGCGCCGAGCGCGCCGACATCACCCTGCGCATCGCCCCAACAGGGGTGGAGCCGCTGGTGGCGATGGCGGGCGAAGGAGGCGAACTGGGCCAACGGGTGACCAGCGCCGAAGACCTGGCCGACGCCGTGGCCGACATGCAACGCCAACAGGAACGCTTGCGGGCGCAGCAAGCGCGGCTCGATGACCTGGCCAAGCGCCGCGACATCAGCGTCAGCGACCTGATCGCCCTGAGCAAGGAGCAGGCTGGCATCGAAAACGACTTGCAGGCCCTGGCCCAAGTTGCCGCCGGCCACCAGCGACGCCTGGACACCAACCGAGTGACCCTCAGCTTCACCCCGTCCGACAGTAGCCAGCGCGCCTCCAACCTGCGCGAGGCCTTCGCCAACCTGCTGGACAACCTGGCCGACGGCACCGCCCAAGCCGTGGAAAAAGCCAGCTATACCTTGCCGTTCCTGATCCTCGCCTTCCCGACGCTGCTGCTGTGGGTATGGCTGTGGCGCAAATTCGTGCGCCGTCGCGCTTAACGCTTCATACACCGCTGATAACGCTCATCCACGCGCTTGGCGAACCAGGCCGTGGTGAGTTGGCGGGTGATTTTCGGGCTCTTGAGCACGATCCCCGGGAGCAATTCCCGGGGCAGCGCTTTGCCATTGGCCTGATCGGCCAGGGCAAATACTTTGCGATACAACGCGCTCCCTTCAAATTCCAGGCTGTCGCCCTGCTCCAATTGGCTGCGGATGCTCGGGTTGCGCATGCCCAACGACTTGCCCAGGGTGCGCACCGCCAATTCGGTGCTGCCGGGCAGCAGCGAGCCATGGCGAATCAGGTCGCCGTCCAGGGCCAGGGGGATACCTGTGGCCTGGCTGACGGCGTTCTGGAACGCCGCATTGCGGCTGGCATACCAGCCGGCATTGAAGTCGGCGAAGCGGTACAGCGGCTGGCTGTAGTGGGCCGGGTAGCCCAGCAAATGGTCGATACCGAAGTACATCCCACCGCGGCGGCTAAACACCTCCTCGCGGATCGAACCTTGCACCGCGTAGGGGTAATTGCGCGCCCGGGCCTGGGCGAAGGCGATGCTGACCTGCATCGGCCCGCCGGTGTGCACCGGGTTGAAGTTGCCGAACAGGGTGCGGCCCATGGGCACGCGGCCGATAAAGTCATCGAAGATCGCGCTGAGCTGTTTTTCCGTGCGCGCGGCACTCAGGCGATCGCTATAGGATTTACCGTTGGACGACGGCAACTTCAGCGCCGCACTGACCAAAAACGCCGGCACATGGACCTTGGCCGCACGCCGGTCGATCTCGGCGCGGGCGATCTTGCCCAGGCCCGGCACGGGCGGGTCGACCACGAAGGTGGACTCCTGCTCCGTCACCGCCAGCACTGCGCATAGGTTGGACTGATCGGGGCTGATGTTCAGCGCGGCGAAAGCGGCGTAGATGTCGGTGGCCCAGCCTGGGCGGTCGACCGTGCTGGCCGGCAGCAGGCGCACAATCTGCGCCCGCACCTCGGCCGGTTTCGGCGCCGGCGGTTGGCTGCGCTGGCTGCTGCAACCGGCCAGCAGCAACGCGGCGGCGGCCAGAGTGAGGGGTAAGCGTTGCATGGGAACTCCTGCGACAGGGAGGCGGCCAAGGCTGGCGCCGAGGACTTCGACCCCAGTAGCGCCACCCTGTTCCACGGCTAAGCTGGCAATGCCCGCCACGCTGGTATTCAATGGCCGGCCCGGGGCAAAAAACCCACATGGACGGTACCACCAGCGCTGGAGCCTGCAGCTTATGATGACCCTGGATTTCTTTATCACTTCACTGATTGTCGTGTTGATTCCCGGCACCGGTGTCGTTTACACCCTCTCCACAGCCCTGGCGGCCGGCAAGCGCGCCAGCGTATACGCAGCGCTGGGGTGTACCACGGGAATCGTGCCGCATCTGTTGGCGTCGGTGCTGGGCCTGTCGGCGCTGCTACACGCCAGTGCGCTGGCGTTCCAGGGGCTGAAGTTCGCCGGTGTCGCCTACCTTCTGTACCTGGCCTACGCCACCTGGCGCGACCGCGCGGCCTTCGCCCTGGGCGACACGCCGCAGGCCAGCAGCGCCTGGAACATTGCCCTCAAGGCCTGCCTGCTGAATGTGCTCAACCCGAAACTGACGATCTTCTTCCTGGCATTCCTGCCCCAGTTCATCAGCCCCAGCGGCCCGGCGCCTGCGGTGCAGATGCTCAGCCTGAGCGCGGTATTCATGGCCATGACGTTCGCCGTGTTCCTGCTCTATGGGCTGCTGGCCCATAGCCTGCGCAGGCACGTCATCGAGTCGCAACGGGTGCAGGACTGGCTGCGCCGTGGCTTTGCCGCATCCTTCGCCGCGCTGGGGGTGAACCTGGCGTTCGCCCAGCGCTAGCGACAGGGGTTTCAGATCCCGCTAAGCGCTAGGTCCATGGCGAAGTAGGTGAAGATCAGGTCGGCGCCGGCGCGTTTGATCGAGCCCAGGGTTTCGCGCACCACGCGATCCTCGTCTATGGCCCCGGCCTGGGCGCCGAATTTAATCATCGCGTACTCGCCGCTGACCTGGTACGCCGCCAGCGGCAGGTTCGACACTTCACGGATGTCGCGGATGATGTCCAGGTACGCGCCGGCCGGTTTGACCATCAACGCATCCGCCCCTTCCTGCTCGTCGAGCAACGACTCGCGCACGGCTTCGCGGCGGTTCATCGGGTTCATCTGGTAGCTTTTGCGGTCGCCCTTGAGGGCGCTGCCGCCGGCTTCGCGGAACGGGCCGTAAAGGGCCGAGGCGAACTTGGTGGAGTAGGCCATGATCGGGATGTGGCTGAACCCGGCGGCGTCCAGCGCACGGCGGATGGCCTGGACCTGGCCGTCCATCGCGGCCGAGGGCGCGATCACGTCGGCGCCGGCGCGGGCGGCGGCCACGGCTTGCTTGCCGAGGTTGTGCAGAGTCTGGTCGTTGTCCACTTCGGCGCCGTGCATCACGCCGCAATGGCCGTGCTGGGTGTATTCGCAAAAGCAGGTATCGGACATCACGATCATTTCCGGCACCGCGTCCTTGCAGATGGCCGACATGCGCGACACCAGGCCGCGTTCGTGCCAGGTGTCGCTGCCGTCGCTGTCCAGGTGATGGGACACGCCAAACGTCATCACCGACTTGATCCCGGCACGGGCATAGCGCTCGATTTCACTGGCCAGTTTCTTCTCAGGAATGCGCCGCACCCCAGGCATGCTGGTGATGGGCACGAAATCGTCGATCTCTTCTTCGACGAAAATCGGCAGCACCAGGTCGTTGAGGCTGAACTCGGTTTCCTGGAACAGGCTGCGCAATGCCGGCGAGCGACGCAGGCGACGGGGACGGGCTTCGGGAAATTGGCTGGTCATGGGGTTTCCAAAAAATAGGGGCCAGGGGTATCAAGGCCCTGGCAGGTAAAACACCGGCACGGTGGGAGCGAGCCCGCTCGCGATAGCGGTCTTTCATTAAACATCGATGTTGGCTGCAAGGACGCTATCGCGAGCAGGCTCGCTCCCACAGGGAGGGGGCTTAAGCTTAAACGCCGCGCCCGGCCCGGTACAAACCGCGAGTCTATGGCCGACGCGGCAACCCGGGCATGCCGCGGATCAACAATTAGGGCGATCCGAGGCCTGGCGGGCGGTCAACGGACAGCGGGGACGTCCAACCCCCGTGCCACCGCCGGGCGGGCGACGAAGCGCTCCAGCACCCGCAGCACGTTGGGGAAGTTGTGGATACCCACCAGGTCCCCGGCCTCGTAGAAGCCGATCAGGTTGCGCACCCAGGGGAACACCGCGATATCGGCGATGGTGTAGCGCTCGCCCATGATCCAATCGCGCCCCTCGAGCCGCCCTTCCAGCACGCCCAGCAAGCGCTTGGCTTCGTCCACGTAGCGGTCGCGCGGGCGTTTGTCTTCAAAGTCCTTGCCGCCGAACTTATTGAAGAAACCGACCTGGCCGAACATCGGGCCCACGCCGCCCATTTGCCACATCAACCACTGAATCGTCTCGTAACGCGCCGCCGATTCCTGGGCCAGCAGTTGGCCGCTTTTGTCCGCCAGGTAGATCAGGATCGCGCCGGACTCGAACAACGCCAGCGGCTGGTCGCCCGGGCCGTGGGGGTCGAGGATGGCGGGGATTTTGTTGTTCGGGTTCAGGGACAGAAACTGGGCAGACAGTTGATCCTCAGTCTCGAAACTGACCCGGTGCGCCTCGTAGGGCAGGCCGATTTCTTCAAGCATGATCGACACCTTGACCCCGTTGGGCGTGGGCAAGGAGTAGAGCTGGATCCAGTCCGGGAACTGGGCGGGCCATTTGGTGGTGATGGGAAACGCAGCAAGGTCGGTCATGGAAAGCTTCCGATAGCGATGGGAATGGGGCCTGCACGTGACGACGCGGGCCCTCGCGGCGGGCTGATTATAGGCGCAGCCCTACAATGATGGCACCACGCCTGGCTTGGCCGCGCTGACGGAGAAGAAAGTTTCCCCCGCACCATCGGCCCGCAGCGTCACGTCATACAAGCGCGAGGTGGCGCAGCCGCTCACGTTCCAAGTCTCGTGGACTTTCTGCAAGCCACCGGCGGCGTCCTTCTCCAGGGTCACGATGCGCGTGTCGACGGTGTCGACGCGGCGGCACGAGGCCTGCACGTCGAACATCATGTGCACGGTTTTATAGATATCGGCGCGCAGCACCGCGTCGGTCACGCTGGCGCCGCGGTAGGTCGGCCCCATGGCACAACCGGCCAGGGTCAAGGCGGCAAGGGACAGGGTCAGGGTGCGTGACAGCATCGAAGGACTTCCTTGTAGAGGGCGCCAGGGGTTGGCGAATGATCCGACCGACGCCCTGGCCATGGGTTCCGCCCTGGCCGTCACGCATCCGAAACATCCTGTGGTTAAAGTTCATCAACGTCCGATAGAGGCGAAGATAAAGTGCCTTCGCGCGTCAGATATCGAACCAAAACCCGTAAAGGGAATCTGAGGGTGACGCATCGGTGGATGGAACCACCCAATGACAGGGAAAACGCGCGCGGCCCCCGGCTCGTTGTGGACAGGTTTGTCAGCCTTAACCGAATGCGCCGAAGAACGATGAATCCATGAAAAGCCCTTTGCGTTTCGCCCGCTCCCTCAAGCCCCGCACTTACCTGATCCTGCCCGCGCTGTTGGTGGCCGGGGCGCTGTTTTTCACCTTCGAACCCCTGGAAAGCCGGGCCCAACAAGCCAATGGCACGCAGACCCTGGTGTTCTTGCGCCACGCCGAAAAACCCCAGGGCGGCCTCGGCCAGCTCAACTGCCAAGGCCTGAACCGGGCCATCGACCTGGCCACCCTGCTCCCGGAAAAATTCGGCAAGGCCAATTACGTGTTCGCCGCCAACCCTACGCGCAACGTTGAGGAAGGCGAATTCGACAACTCCTACAGCTACATTCGCCCCCTGATGACCATCAGCCCCAGCGCCATCAAGCTTGGCCTGCCGGTGAACATCGAGTATTCGGCCAACGACACCAGCGACCTGGCCCACGAGTTGCTCGACCCCAAGTATCACGATTCGATCATCTACACCGCGTGGTCCCACGGTTACCTGCCGGAACTCATCAACAAGGTGGCCGAAAAAGCGGTGGGGCAAAAAGCGCCGATCACCGAAGACTGGAAATCCAACGACTTCGACTCCCTCTACGTGCTGACCCTGACCTGGCACAACGGCAAGGCCACCCTGCTCAGCCACAGCTACAAGCAAGGCCTGGACAACGGCGAAGAGAACTGTCCGACCTGAAACCAGGCGATGCCCGGCACGCAATCAAGGCCCTGGAGCCGGGACGCTGGGGTATCATCGCCGCCTCCCCCTGATTGTCCGGAACTCCCTGCATGCCCAACTCCCTCGCAGCCCCCCGCCGGGGCTGGTCGTTCTGGTGCAAACCCGCGCTGTTCGTCCTGGTGGCCTGTATCGGCCTCTACTACGTCAAGTGGTCGCCCTACTACTTCAAAGCCTTCGCCGCCGCCGATAGCCACAGCATCGGTGCCTCGATCCTCAACGATGCCCAGACCGCGCCCCTGGCGGCCGCGCTGAGCTACGCCCAGGTGTATTTCCTGGCGATCTGGAAAGCCGCGGTGCTGGCGGTGATTCTCGGTTCGCTGCTGCAAGTGCTGATCCCGCGGGACTGGCTGCTGCGCCTGTTCGGCCGCGCCGGCCTGGCTTCCACCCTGCGCGGCGGCCTGTTCGCCCTGCCCGGCATGATGTGCAGTTGCTGCGCCGCGCCGGTGGCGGCCGGCATGCGCCGCCAGCAGGTCTCGGTGGGCGCGGCCCTGGCGTTCTGGATCGCCAACCCGGTGCTCAACCCGGCCACCCTGGTGTTCATGGGCTTCGTCCTGGGCTGGGGCTTTACCGCGCTGCGCCTGGTGGCGGGCATCGTGCTGGTGCTGGGGGTGGCGCTGATCGCCCAACGCATGTCGCGCCCCGAGCAACTGCCGCAGGCCGCGTTCGAGGCGGTAGCCACAGCCACCACGGCGCCGACCCAGCCGTTCCTGCTGCGCTGGGGGCGGACCCTGTGGCAACTGTTCTGGAGCACCATCCCGGTGTACGTCCTCGCCGTGTTGCTGTTGGGCGCGGCACGGGTATGGCTGTTCCCCCATGTCGATGGGGCCATGGCCGACAGCCTGCTGTGGCTGGTGCCGCTGGCGATTGTCGGGACGCTGTTCGTGATCCCCACCGCCGCCGAAATCCCCATCGTGCAGACCATGATGGCCCTGGGCATGGGCACCGGCCCGGCAGTGGCGTTGCTGATGACCCTGCCCAGCATCAGCCTGCCGTCGCTGCTGATGCTGCGCAAAGACTTCGACCGCCGCGTGCTGGTCACCGTGGCGCTGCTGACCATGGCCATGGGTGTGGTCTGCGGTTTGATCGGCGCCGCGCTGCTGTGACCTAACCGCGCTGGCGGGCGCGCTCGCGCAGGTATTCGAGCACGCTCGCCTGGTCGCCGGCGAACTCGATGCGCTCGCCTTTGCTGGCCCGCTGAAAGGCGTACATCGGGTCGTAATATTCCTTGAGCAACCCCTCGATCCAGGCCCGGTGCAGGTCCACCGCGCCACTGCGCGCCTGTTGCTCCAGGGCCGCGTCCAGCAGCGCCAGCAAACGCTGGTGCCGCTCGCCCCCCAGGCGTTTGCGGATGTTGTTGAGGCTGTCGCGCAGGCGTTGGGCGAACAGGGCAAAACCCTCGGCGCCGAAGCAGGTGACGAACTCGGCGCACAGGTCCACCACATAGTCGCGCAGGATCCGCTCCACGCGCCCGGCCACGCTGTCTTCGAGCCAAACCATCGGCAAGCGCTGCATCGCCTGGTACAACGCCAGGGGCAAGGCGCAACTGCCGACCGTGCGGCTCTCGTCCTCGACGACGAAACTGGCGATGCCGGCGTCGCGCTTTTTCAGCACGTCCACCGCCAAGCGGTTTTCAAAATCGATGTTGGACGGCTGGCCCGTGGCCCGTTTGCCGAAGCTGGAGCCGCGATGGTTGGCGTGGCCTTCCAGGTCCAGGCCATTGCGCAGTTGGCTGAGCACGTCGGTCTTGCCGGTGCCGGTCATGCCCCCCAGCAGCACCCAGTCGCACTGGCCGACAGCTTGTTCCAGGGTATTGAGCAGGAAGGTGCGCATGGCTTTGTAGCCGCCGCCCACCCGTGGGTAGTCGATGCCCGCCTCGTCCTTGAGCCATTGCTGGACGATCTGCGAGCGCAGCCCACCGCGAAAGCAATACAGGTAGCCCTGGGGGTGAGCCCGGGCGAAATCGGCCCAGGCCTGGATGCGCGCGGCCTTGACCGCGCCGCACACCAACTCATGGCCCAGCACGATGGCTGCCTGCTGGCCCTGCTGCTTGTAGCAGGTGCCGACGCGCTGGCGTTCGGCGTCGGTCATCAGCGGCAGGTTGACCACGCCAGGGAAGGCGCCCTTGGTGAATTCCACCGGCGCGCGGGTGTCCATCAGCGGCCGGTCGTGGAGGAAGATGTCGCGGTAGTCGGTGATATCGATAGTCATCAATACACCTCGACCGCGTGGCTCTGTCGGGCCACCAGTTCACCGATGGGGGCCAGGTCCAGGCCCAGTTCGGCGACGACGGCCAGGAAGGCTGCGTTGCCCTCGGGGCTCACGGCCACCAGCAGGCCACCGCTGGTTTGCGGGTCGCACAGCACACGCTTGTGCAGCTCTTGCAGGCGCCCGAGCCTGGCGGCGTAACTGTCGAAGTTGCGCAAGGTGCCACCGGGCACGCAGCCCTGCTCCAGGTAGTACTCCACCCCCGGCAGGCGCGGCACGCGGTCGTACTCGATGCGCGCCGTGAGGCCGCTGCCGTCGGCCATCTCCACCAAATGGCCGAGCAGGCCGAAACCGGTGACATCGGTCATGGCCGTCACCCCGTCGAGCTTGCCGAAACGGCTGCCGGGGGTGTTGAGGGTGCACATCCAGTCGCGGGCCAGGCCCACATCGGCGGCGCGCAACTTGCCCTTTTTCTCCGCCGTGGTCAGCACGCCGATGCCCAGGGGCTTGGTCAGGTACAGCAGGCAACCTTCAGTGGCGGTGTCGTTGCGCTTCATGTGGCGCTTGTGCACCAGGCCGGTCACGGCCAGGCCGAAAATCGGCTCCGGGGCGTCGATGGAATGACCGCCGGCCAGGGGGATGCCGGCGGCGTCGCACACCGCGCGGCCACCGCGGATCACCTCGCGGGCGACTTCCGCGGCCAGCAGGTTGACGGGCCAGCCGAGAATCGCAATGGCCATCAGCGGGTCGCCGCCCATGGCGTAGATGTCGCTGATGGCGTTGGTGGCGGCGATGCGCCCGAAATCGAAGGGATCATCGACAATCGGCATGAAAAAATCAGTGGTGGAAACGACGCCGCGCTCGTCATCGATGGCGTACACCGCCGCGTCGTCGCGCGAGCTGTTGCCCACCCACAATTTTGGGTCCAGGTTCTGCGCGCCACTGCCGGCCAGGATCACCTCCAGCACCTGGGGCGATATCTTGCAGCCACAGCCTGCGCCGTGGCTGTACTGGGTCAGGCGGATGGGCTCGGACATGGGGTGTACCTCTGCAAGTGGAGGGCCGCGATTCTAGCAGAAGCGCCACCCGCCCCCGGGCGAGGTGCAATCAAAGTGAATTTTCCAGCGCCGCGGGGATCAGTCGTTAAACAACAGGGAGGATTACACGGGCATGAACAACGCAAAACTTTTCGTCATTGAGTACCGCCTGCACGGACAACCCAAGTCATTCATCATCCGCCAGGACAAAATGAACGACGCGGAGGCCTGGCACTGGGCCAGTTGCGATGCGGGCGTGGGCAGGATCGGCCGCTTCGGCCTGGAAAAAGTCAAGAAAACCACCCCGCCGCTGGCCCGCCAGTACGGCATCGAAGACGTTACGTGGCGCCTATCCAGCTGACCCGCCGCAGCGTGTAGGTAGCAAGCGGGCGAGCCCGCCTGCTACCTACGCACACTCGCCGGCGGTCTTGGGGCATGATGGCCAGCATCGGCCCCAGGAGTGCGGCAATGCACAACACCCCCACAGTTTCCCTTGCCTTGCGCTCCTATTCGGGCCAGGTCGAGTTGCATGACCACCACTTCCACCAGATCGTACTGCCCCAATCGGGCGCGATGCAGATCGAGCTCGACGGCCGCGCCGGCCAGGTCGACTGGCGCCAGGGCGTAGTGATTCCCGCCGGAGCGCGCCACGCCTTCATGGCCCAAAGCAACAACAGCTTCTTGGTGCTGGACGTGCCCCTGGCCCAAACCGTGGCCGGGCCGTTGAGCGAACAGCGCTTCTTCGCCGTGGCGCCGGATATCCGCCATTTGCTGGATTACGCCAGCCGCAGCGCGCCGCTGATGCTCGCCTCGCCCGCGCTGGCGGCGTCCTGGAGCACCTTGCTGCTGGCCTCCCTGACCCACACCCCGGCCAAGCCGCCCAGCCCGGACGCCCAGCTGTTGGCCCGCGTGCAGGAGTTCATGGCCCGGCACCTGGCCCGCGACCTCACGGCGCGGTGTATCGCCCACGCTTGCGGCACCAGTGAGCGCAAGTTGTACCTCTTGCTGCGCGAGCACCTGGGCTGCACGCCGTTCACCTACCTCACCCGGTTGCGCCTGGACCGCGCGGCAGACCTGCTGCGCGACACCCGCGTGAGCATCAGCGATATCGCCCAGCAGGTCGGTTACGCCGACCAAAGCGCCCTGACCCACGCCCTGAAAAAAAACCGCCAACTGACCCCCGGCGCACTGCGCAGGGGCTGATTTGGCAGCCCTGAACAAACCGCGTGCAGCCTGGCGCAAGATCGCCCTAGGTCCGGGCGCTATGCTGCCCGGCAACTTCCGACCTTCAGGCACGCACCATGACCGCATGGCACACCCCGCCCAATCCGCATAGCGCCACCGCCATTGGCGTGATCGCGGTGTTCCTCTGGTCGTGCCTGGCCCTGCTGACGACCCTGACCGCCGGCATCCCGCCCTTCCAGTTGCTGGCCTCAAGCTTTGCCGTGGCGTTCGTCGCCAGCCTCGGGGTGCTGGGCTGGCGCGGGCGCGCGGGGTTTCGGGCATGGCGCCAGCCATGGGCGGTGTGGGTAACCGGGTTCGTAGGGATTTTCGCCTACCATGCGCTGTATTTTTTCGCCCTGAAAGCGGCCCCCGCCGCCGAAGCCAGCCTGATCGCCTACCTCTGGCCCCTGCTGATCGTGCTGCTGGCGGCGCTGAGCAGCGGCGAGCGGCTCAACCCCCGGCAATTGCTGGGGGCGCTGCTGGGCCTGGCGGGCACCGCGTTCATCATGCAACTGCGCAGCCATGACGCCGCCGGGGCCGCACCCATTGCCGGCTACGCGGCAGCCCTGGGCTGCGCCTTGGTGTGGTCGAGCTATTCGGTTATCAACCGGCGTTTCAGCACGGTGCCCAGCAGTTTCATCGGCGCGATCTGCGGCCTGGTGGCCGTGGCGGGGTTGGTGTGTCACCTGGCCTGGGAAACCACCGTGCAACCGGCCCCGAGCCAGTGGGCGGCTATCGTGGGCCTCGGTTTGGGGCCGGTGGGGCTGGCGTTTTTCGCCTGGGACCACGCCACCAAGCACGGCAGCCTGGCGATGCTCGGCGCCTTGTCCTACCTGGCGCCGCTGGTCTCCACCCTGCTGCTGATCGCCGTCGGCCAAAGCCAGGCCAGCGCGATTCTGATCGTGCCGGCACTGCTGATTATTAGCGGGGCAGTCATCGCAACACGGCGCGACACGGCCTCTTGAACATCGGGCTGGAGCCTGTCGCAAGAGCCGTGGGATGATGCCGCCCTTGCGACTCTCCCGGAGACCCCCCATGTTCTTGCTCGGCAAAAAAGCCATTGTTTTGCTATTAGCGGCCAGCGCCAGTCTCGGCGTGCACGCGGCCCCCGCGCCTCACGTTACACAGCCCATTGCGGCTGCGCAGCAGGTCCAACTACTAGGGGGCAAGTTCACCCTCAAGCTGCCGCCGGGCTTTGAATCCAGCCCCCTGCCTGCGGGCGAAGCCGCCAGCGGCACGGCCGGGGCGACGGGCACGATGTACGCCAACCCGCAGACCCAAAGCGTGGTGCTGGTGGCCGAGAACCTGCGCACCGACGGCGTGACCATCAAGGACAACGACAAAACCTTTCTCGACAGCGCCGCCAGTAACTTCCTCGACCAACAACGCAAGGCGCTGCCCGACTTCACCCAGCAGGACCAGAAGACCCTGACCCTGGGCGGCCTCGGCGTGCGCCAGATCGACAGCCACGCCACCCAGGGCGGCGGCAAGACCCTAAGCACCACCCTGCTGGCGGGATCGGGCAACCGCACCCTGGTGGTTCAGGTAATTTCCCGCGAAGACGCCTTGGCCAAGCACCGCGAACTGGTCAAGTGGATCACAGCCGTTAAATAACTGCGGCCCAGGGCGCCAGCCTGTACCTGCTGGCACCCACGCAAAACGCTCATTACGTCAGATCAGCCAGGTTCGCCTCACTGCGGTTCATGCGGTACAAGCGCACCGGCCGGTCATGGAAGTCCAGCACCTGAAAATCCTTGAACCCGGCCTTTTGCGCGACCTTCAGCGAGGCACTGTGGGCCGGTTCGATAATCACCACTACCGAGGCCAATTGCCGGCGGCTGAACACATGCGCCAGCACACCCTTCACGGCTTCGGTGGCCAAACCCTGGTTCCAGAAGCGTCGGGCCAATCGATAACCGAGGTTGAGCTCCTGCACATCGCCAACCTGCTCCGGGGATACTCCACAGAACCCCACGAACGCCTTGGAAGCCTTGTCCACCAAGGCCCAAGGCCCCATGCCGTGGGCGGCGTAGCAGTCCAGGCAAGCATTGAAGAAGCGGCGCGTGGCGTGCTCATCGCACACCCCTCCCACGGAAAAACGCATCACCTCGGGGTCGCTGAGCATTGCGCCCAACGCCGGCAGGTCTTCGCGGGTCAGTTGCCGCCCCAGCAGCCTAGGGGTTTCAAACAGGTACATGGCTGGCTCCTTGCCAGGCCCCATGAAAAACGTTCAGCGCTTGCACGCAGGCCGCTTTGGCGGGGCCAGGATCTGTGACCGTAAACGTCAAGGTTGAAGTATTTGGCCTACACCTGCTGGTACTTGCCATTGGGGCGGATTGGCTCGATGGCACGATTGAAGCGCTCGGCCAACGCCGTATCGCCTTTGCCCGCCTCAGCGAGCATCGCGTCTAAGCACCCTGCCACCTCAAAGAGGCTGTTTCGCAGCACGTTGTTCAGTTGCCGCAGCCCCGTTATAAAAAATCACTGTTTTATTGCCTGCTTCGAGGCCTACCGCGGCTTGCTGTGTTCCGCCGCGTGGAGCGCCAGGTAGGCGTCCAGGTCCGGGCCAGCCAAGCCGAGCAGGCCGACGATCTGCGCCATGAAGCTCACCGGTGCCGAACCCGGCGCCGTGACCACCCGGCCATCGGCCACTGCATAAGGCACGTCCTGGTAGTGCGCGGCGCCGGCATAGCCGGTCTGCACCAAGTTAGCCGCCGAGTTGGAGGTGTGACGCAGGTGGTCCAGGATCCCGGCCTGGGCCAGCACCCGGGTGCCGTCGCAGATGCCTGCCACGATCAGGCCACGCTCATGGGCCTCGCGCACCAGGGCGCTGACGTCGGGGGCCTGTTCGGTCTGCCAGATCGTGCCGCCACAGACCATCAACAGGTCCACCTCATCGAGGCAGATGTCTTCGATCGCCAGGTGCGGGGTGACCGACAGACCGCCGCTGGAGGTCAGCGGTGCGCCACCGGGTGCGGCGTACAAGGTTTCGATACCGAAATAGCAACGGGCCGTAGAGTTAATCAGGGCGGTTTCCCAGTCGGAAAAATTCTCGGTAATCAGGGTGATGGCGCGGGTCATGGGAAGTCCTTTTCGGATGGCAGGGGCGGGGAATCTAGCATGGCGCGGGTCAGTCGGGGTCGCGCAGCAAGTAAGTGTCCATGATCCAGCCGTTGGCCTGGCGTGCGGCCTGGCGGGTGCGCTGGATGTCGTCGGCGACCTCTTTGAGCGGCCCGGCGATGAGGATTTCGTCGGCCGTGCCCAGGTAGGCGCCCCAATAGATGTAGCGGTCGCGGTTGGCGACCTGCTGATAGGCGTCCTCGGCGTCGAGCATCACCACCAGACTGTCGGCGTCGCTCACCTGCCCCGCCGCCAGGCGCCGGCCGGTGGTGATCTCGACACTGCGGCCGATGCGGTTGAGGGGTACTTTGTGCCGCGCCGCCAGGGCCTGCACGCTGGTGATACCGGGAATTACCTCGAACTCGAAGTGGCAGCGGCCCTCGGCGAGGATCGCACGCAGGATGCGGATGGTGCTGTCGTACAACGCCGGGTCGCCCCAGGCCAGGAAAGCGCCGGTTTCGCCGTCGGCCAGCGCTTCGTCGATCAGGCGCTCGAAGGTGTTTTGCTTGTCGCGGTTGAGGTCCGCCACGCTGGCGCTGTAGTCCACACCGCCGCGCACGCGCTCGGGGCAGTGGGCTTCGATGAAGCGGTAAGCGCGCCCAGCACTGATGTAGCGCTGGCAGATTTCGTGGCGCAGGTCGGTGAGTTTTTCCTTGGCTGGCCCCTTGTCCAGGATGAAAAAGCCATCGACCCGGTTCAGCGCATTGACCGCTTGCATCGTGATGTACTCGGGGTCGCCGGCGCCGATGCCGATAATCAGGATTGTTTTCATGTGGTGCCTTCACTCCTCGCCAGGGGCCGGCAAGCGCAGGCGCCAGCGGCCATTGAATTGCAAATGGATGCGCGCCAAGGGCTCGACATCGATCAGCGTGAACGCCCCCGGCGGGCCTTGCAGGGCATGCACCAGGGCCGCGCGCACCACCTGCGGGTGGCTCACCGCCAGCCAATGGCCGGGGCGGGCGGTGAGGCTGTCCATCCAGGTGCCGACCCGGTGGCATAACATCGCTATCGACTCGCCACCATGGGCCGCGCTGCTGCTGTCACTCAACCAGCACTCCAGGGCTGGGGCCTCGTCGCGTTGCAGCTGTTTGATCGGTAACCCGGCCCAGCGCCCCATATCGCAGTCGCGCAGTGCCGGCTCTAGGGTTGGCGCACAGCCAAACTGTGCGGCGGTCTGCCGGGCCCGCAGTTCAGGGGCGCTGAGCAGCTGCCAGGGCGGGGGCAGCATGGCAACTGCGCCTGGCTCCAGCAGCGGTTCGTCCAAGGCAAAACGCGCGAATTTCTGTGCTGCGGTGCGGCCATGGCAGACCAGGGTCAAGCGGGTGGCTAACACGGAGGGCCTCCATGGGGGAATCGAACGCTTCGGAATGTGGGGCTTTGTAGCATTTGTCGTGGGCATTTTCTCGGGTTCTTCCCCAATTGGTGCTTTTGCGGCCTAACGCTAGGCCCATAGCCGGCACGCGCTGCGCAAGCCTTGCTGTAAGGCAATTCTGCGTATTTTGAAGGGGTATCCACAGCAGCAAAAATTCACTAGACATGTAGTGTTGATTACACAAATACTGTTTTAACGGACTATGAAACAAAAACGACACTGCCCGTGCCGGAGCCAGGATGCCCCCCCTCAGAGACTTGATAACCAGCGCTGCCTTGGATTTGACCCCCTCGGAACGCAAAGTCGTGCGTGCGCTGCTCGATCAGTACCCGCGCAACGGCTTGGGCGCCATGTCCCGCCTCGCCGAGCGGGCCGGAGTCAGCGACCCCACCATCGTGCGCTTGGTCAAGAAACTCGGCTTCCCTGGCTACGCCGAATTCCAGGAAGCCCTGCTCAGCGACATGGACCAGCGCCTGCGCTCCCCCAGCGCCCTTTTGCAACAACATGCCCAGGTCCATCAGGACGATACCTGGGGCCAGTATTTGCACGACTGCCAACGCGCCCTTCAGGAAACCCAGGCCCTGACCCAGGCCGAAGACGTGCGCATCCTCGTGCAATGGCTGCTCGACAACCGCCACCTGGTGCATTGCTATGGCGGCCGTTTCAGCCATCACCTGGCCCAATACCTGCTCAGCCACCTGCGCCTGTTCCGCCCCGGCTGCCAAGCCCTGGAAGACTGCGCTCGGCTGGCCGACGCCATGCTCCAGGTGCAGCACCACGACACCGTGGTGATCTTCGACTACCGCCGCTACGAGGCCCGTGCCCTGCGCGTGGCCACGGCGGCCAAGGCCCGGCATGCGCGGGTGGTGCTGTTCACTGATATCTACGCCTCGCCGTTGCGCGAATTGGCCGACCTGATAATCAGCGCGCCGGTGGCCTCGGGCGCGGCATTCGACACCCTGCTGCCGGCCATGGCTCAGGTCGAGGCGCTGATCGCCTGCATGACCCGCCGCAGCCCAGACCTGGCGGAGCGACTCGATAGCGTGGATGCCTTGCGCAACGAGTTCGGCGTCCACCTGCTGGAGGAAAGATGACCTTGCCCACTGCCGAAACCGGACTCTACGAACAGCCCCCATATACTTTGCACCACGAAGACTCGAGCCACCCGCTGATCCTCGTGTGCGAACACGCCAGCCGCTACATTCCGCCGGCCCTCAATGACCTGGGGCTGAGCCCGCAGGCTGCCGCCGAGCATATCGCCTGGGACATCGGCGCCCTGGAGCTGGCTCGCGGCTTGTCCCAGGCCCTGGGCGCGACCTTGCTCAGCGCCAACTATTCGCGCCTGCTGATCGACCTTAACCGCCCACGCCACGCCGCCGACAGCATCCCGGTGCGTAGCGAGATCTACGATATCCCCGGCAACCAGGGCCTGAACGAGGCCGCCCGCGACTACCGCCGCCAGTGCCTGTTCAAACCCTTCCACACCCGCCTGGGGGAACTGATCGAAGCACGCACCGTTGCGGGGCGCGAAGTGCGCGTCGTCGGCATCCATAGCTTTACGCCGATCTATTTCGGCCAACCGCGCACACTGCAAGCCGGGGTGCTCTATGCTCGGGCACAGGCCTACGCCCAACGCGTGGTCGAAGGCCTGCAACGCCACGGCCTGAACGCGGCCGGTAACCAACCTTATGAAATCGACCCCCTGTCGGATATGACCGTGCCCGTGCACGGCGATGCCCGGGGGATCGATGCTGTATTGATCGAGGTGCGCAACGACCTGCTGCGCACCCCGCAAGCCGTGCAGCGCTGGACGGAGTATCTGGCGCCGCTGTTGTAAACCTTGATCGCCGACAAGCGCACCGACGCTATGACCTGGCATAGCATTGCAATACCATCGAGCGCCAGGCAGAGCGCAGAATAAGCACCGGCACCCCGCCCATTGGCCGTGACCGGGGTCAAACCCGTGGAAAAGACAGTGATAGTCAGGCTCATCCCGCCAAAGCTGGCGCGTAGGAGCCCATTGATACAGGAGTGCATCCATGCTGGTGTTACGCCCAGTCGAGTCAACCGACCTGCCCCATTTGCAGCAACTGGCCCGCGAAAGTCTGCTGGGCGTCACATCCCTACCGGATGACACCTCGCTGTTGCAGGCCAAAATCGATGGCTCCCTGCGGTCCTTCGCCAAGGACGTGGACGAGCGCGCCGACGAGAGCTACTTCTTCGTCCTGCAGGACAGCTTTAGCCAGCGCCTGCACGGCTGCGCCGAGATCATCGCCACCATCGGCTTCAAAGAGCCGTTCTACAGCCTGCGCAATCGCACCTTCATCAGCACCTCGCGGGAGCTGAACATCCAGCACGCAGTGCCGGCGCTGTCGCTGTGCCAGGACCTCAACGGCCACACTTTGCTGCGCGGTTTCCACGTCGACGACGCCCTGGTGCGCGGGCCTTACGCCGAGTTGGGGTCGCGCGCACGCCTGCTGTTCATGGCCGCCCACCCGCGGCGTTTTGCCGAGGCCGCCATCACCGAGATCGTCGGCTACTACAGCGAAGACATGAGTTCGCCCTTCTGGGATGCCCTGGGCAAGCACTTCACCGACCTGCCCTACGCCGAGGCCGAGCGCCTCAGTGGCCTGCAAAGCCGCGAAGCCATCACCCTGTTGATGCCCCATCACCCGATCTACATCCCCATGCTGCCGCAAGCGGCCCAGGACTGTATCGGCAAACCCCACCCGGATGGCCGCGACGCCATGGACATGCTGCTGCGCGAAGGCTTCGAACCCCATAGCTACGTGGACATCTTCGACGGTGGCCCAACGCTTTATGCGCGCACCGCTAACATCCGCTCCATCGCCCGCAGCCAGCTTCTGACCACAGTGCGCCGGGCCCCCAGCGGCAAATTGGGCCGCTACCTGCTAAGTAACGACAAACTGCGCGATTACCGCGCCATCGTCGCCGAACTGGAGGAACCCCTGGAGGGGAAGGTCGGCCTAAGTGATGACATGCTCGAAGCCTTGCGCCTGGACGAGGGCCGCACTGTGCGGTTGATCGCCCTGTGACCTTGCCCCGAGCCCAAGAACTACGCCTGGATAGGCGCGCCCAAGGAGCTGCACCATGATCGTCCGCCCGGTGAATATCACTGACCTGCCCGCGTTGCAGGACCTGGCCCGGCATGTAGACCCCGCGCTGACCAGCCTGCCCATCAGTGAAGAGCGCATGGCCCATCGGGTGCGCTGGTCGCAACGCACCTTCGCCCAACAGGTCGAGCGCGCCGATGCCGACTACCTGTTCGTGCTCGAAGACGACGACCAACGCCTGCTCGGCGTCAGCGCCCTGGCTGGCGCGGTGGGCGAGCGCGAGCCTTGGTACAACTACCGGGTTGGCCTGACGGTGAACTCGGCGCCGGTACTGGGCATCGAGCGGCACATTCCGACCCTGTTCCTGAACAACGAAATGACCGGCCAATCCCAGCTCTGCTCGCTGTTTCTGCGCCCGGACCTGCGCAGCGTCGGCAATGGCCGCTTGCTGTCCACGGCGCGGCTGCTGTTCGTGGCTGAGTTCCCCGAGTTGTTCGGCGAAAAACTCATCGCCGGGCTGCGCGGCTGCACCGATGAAGAAGGCTGCTCGCCGTTCTGGGACAGCCTGGGCCGGCACTTCTTCAAGCGCGACTTCTTCCACGCCGACCACCTCTCGGTGATGGGCAACAAGGCCTCCATCGCCGAACTGATGCCGCGCCAGCCGCTGTACACCTGCCTGCTCACCGAAGAGGCGCAAGCGGTGATCGGCCAAATGCACCCCAACACCCGGCACGCGGCGCAGATCCTCCAGGCCGAGGGTTTCAGCTACCACAATTACATCGATATTTTCGATGGCGGCCCGCTGATCGAAGCGGCGGTGGGCAACATCCGTGCCGTGCGCGACAGCCAGTCCTTGACCTTGAGCATCGGCACCCCGGACGACGAAGCCCCGACCTGGCTGATCCACAACCGGCGCCTGGAAAACTGCCGTATCACCGCCGCCAAGGCGCGCCTGGTGGGCAATCAGTTGCTGATCGACCGCCTCACCGCCAAACGCCTGCAACTGCAACCCGGCCAATCGGTACGCGCCGTGCCCATGGCCCTGCGCCACATGCAAGCTGTCGCCGCGTAACCCTCGCGGTAGCAAGCGGGCTCGCCCGCGCTGGGGTGCGCAGCGCCCCTCGGTGGTGTGGCACCGGGCCAATTTTTACGGCCGTTACGCGACCGAGCGCGGGCGAGCCCGTTTGCTACACCAGTCTCCCCAAAACACCCGCCAAGGTTGACGAACGGTCATGCCAGTGTTCAGATGCCGCCCTGTTTCAGGTGCCTCCTGCCGCCGTGCATGAGGTGAAACGGGAAACCGGTGCGCCCTCCCAGGGCTAGTCCGGTGCTGCCCCCGCAACGGTAAGCGAGTGATGGGTTCAATCAGCCACTGTGCCTCACGGCATGGGAAGGCGAACCCCTCCAGCCTCGCAAGCCCGGAGACCGGCCTGGAATGTTTGTTTGGCAAAAACCTGCGGTGGGCGGGCATGGGCCGGTATCGGCGTGTGCCCGGTACTTTCTCCTGCGTGCTTCTGCGAAAGAAACTTTTTCGAGAAGACCAAAAAATGAATCAACTCCAAACCTTGCGTGCCCGGGCCCTGTGTCCTGCGCCCTTGCATGCCTGCGCGGCCCTGTGCGGCGCCCTCCTGAGCCCGGCCCTGCTGGCCGATGACAGCGCCCTGACCCTCGAACAACAAACCGTCAGCGCTCCGTCCGTGGAATCCACCACCGTCGCCGAGATGGCCAAGTACGGCAGCAAAGTGGAGATCGTCAGCCGCGAGCAGATCGAGCGCGCCGGCCCCAGCAGCGACATCTCCCGCGTCCTGCAGATGTACGTACCGGGCCTATACGTGGCGCCGAAAAACGGCCCGTTCGACTACGGCACCTATTCCCTGCTGGGCGGGCGCAACGACGACACCCTGATCCTGCTCGACGGCGTGCGCCTGAACAATCGCCTGTATGGCGGCATTTACATCGACACCCTGCCTGCCAACGCCATCGAGCGCATCGAAGTGCTCAAGGGCGGCCAGAGCCTGCTGTTCGGCACCCAGGCCGTGGCCGGGGTCATCAATATCGTCACCCGCAGCCCGCAAAGCCGCGACATCGGCGGCGAGGTCAACCTGGGTCTGGACAGCTTCATGGGCAAAACAGGCGACGCCCGCGCCGAGCGCATCGTCAGCAACGGCTGGGGCGACCTGGGCCTTTTGGCCTACGTCAGCCACAACGTCTCCGACGGCTACCAACCGTTTCGCAACCGCGACTACAGCGCCAACACCACGGACAAAAAGCGTTCCTACGAGGTCACCACCTTCGGTGCCAAGGCCATCCAGGCGTTGGGCGACGATGCGCGCCTGGAGCTGTTCTACCAATACTCCGACGCCAACCTGGACTTCGCCCGGCCCGCCAACAACCGCAAAACCACCAACGACCGCGTGCAGCAAATCGCCACGGCCACCTTCGAGCACAGCCTCAGCGAACGCCTGAGCTATTTCGTCAAAGGCCACGTCAACGACTGGGACACCCGCTACACCCGCATCAACAACGCCCCGGGCGGCGCCACCACGGTGGTCAACGACAAGGATTACTGGGGCTTCACCGACTGGGGCGTGCAGGCCGAAGGCAAGGCCGAACTGGACGGCGGCCACGTGCTGGTGTTCGGCGCCGACAACCAGTGGTTCAAGGGCCAGGACGATGTGCTCATCATCGACGACAACCAGGCCCAGGCCCACGCCCTCTACACCCAATTGCGCCCGGTGATCGCCGCCCTGCCCGACTGGCACCCCAGCCTCGGCATCCGCCACGAAGCCATGAGCGGCGGCGATAGCGCCACCGTGGGCATGCTCACCTCGCTCTATGACCTCAACCCCAACTGGCAGCTGCGCGGCCAGTACGGCAGCGCCTACAAGCTGCCCAACGCCGAACAGTTGTTCGCCCGCGAAGACGATGAAATCGGCAACCGCAACCTCAAGCCCGAAAAAAGCCGCAACGCCGAGCTGGGGCTGGACTACAAGGGCGAACTGCTGAACCGCGACTTCAGTGCCAGCGTCACTGGGTTTAGGCGCAAGATCACCGACCTGATTGCTCTGGACGACATCCACTGGACCAACAGCCAGGGCGAGGTGCGGGTGCGCGGCGTCGAACTGGACGGCAAATGGCAGCTGGACGAGCGCTGGAGCCTGTCGGCGGACATGACCCGCAACCTGGTGGAAGGCAACCACGGCGTCACCCTGACCAACATCCCCAGCTTCTTCGCCCGCTCGCGCCTGGCCTTCGACGCCGACAATCGCCTGTGGGGCGTGGCCGGCGCGGTGCGCTACATCCGCAGCGTGGTGGGCGCCAAGGAGGTGGAATACGGCCACTACGCGGTAGTGGACGCCGACGCCTACCGCTACCTCGACAACGCCCGCCAGCACCGCATCAGCCTGCTGGTGGAAAACCTGCTCGACCGCGACTACGTCACCAGCCGCGCCAGCTCGGTGGACAACCTGGGGCGCCCGTTCACCAGCGAAGTGCGCTACACGTACCGCTTCTGATGAACACCCCAAGCACATACCAACAGGTGCTGTTCGTCGGCCCGGGCCTGCGTGACGGCTCGCAAGGCCAGGCCTTTGCCGCCGCGTTACGCACCTTGCGCGGCGCGGCGCCGAACGAGCGGATCATCGACACCCTGCACAGCTTCGACGGGCTCTGGCAGGCCCTCCAAGCACCGCGCCAGCACCTCGGCGAGCAGGTGCTGGTGGTGGACCTGGAGCCCGCGTCCGACAGCGCCTACCTGGACTGGTTGCGCGATGAGCTGGCGCGCCGCGCGGCCGCCCACCCGCAGGCGCCAAGGCTCTGGGTCACCGCCTCGGCCCTCGGCCGCCGGGGCCTGGCGGCCGACGCGGTGTGCGCCGAGGTGGCGCGCAGCGAGCGCCACTTGCCCTGCGAGCGGGTGGCCCCGGTGGCCGCCGACCCAGGCTGGGAACACCCGCCGGCCCACGCCCGCCACCTGTTTTTGTGCACCGGCCCGCGTTGCGTGCGCCGGGGCGCCCTGGCGCGGTGGAAAACCCTGCGCCGCCATTTGCTCGACCATCACCTGGTAGAAACCCCGGGCGGCGTACTGCTGACCCGCACCGCTTGCCAGTTCCCATGCAACCGTGGGCCGCTGCTGACGGTTTACCCCGATGCCTGCTGGTACCGCATCGCCACCGACGACGACGCCCGGCGCCTGGTGGACGAACACCTGCTGGGCAATAGGCCGGTCGCGGCCCTGCTGATCCATCCGCCCTCAGGAGGCCTGCCCGATGCGTAGATTCTTCGTTGCCGCTACGTGGCTGTGCCTGGCCGCCCCAGCCTTTGGCCAAACCTATGGCAACTGCGGCCAAACCTGGGCCGTGGCGCAGCCGCCGCAGCGCATCGTGGCCCTCAACCAGCACAGCGCCGACACCCTGCTCAGCCTCGGCGCCGGCGACTTGCTGGCCGGCGTGGCCTATATCGACGACGACGGCGCAGCCATTGAACACGGCGCCTATCGCGCCATCCCGGTGATTTCCCGGCTCTATCCTTCAGCCGAAGTGCTCTATAGCCAGCATGCCGACCTGGTGGTGGGCGGCTTTGCTTCGGCGTTCGACAACAACCTGACCTCGCGCGCCACCCTGGGCGCCAACGGCATCGCCAGCTACTTGATGGAATCGGCCTGCGACGGCCGCTCCCTGGATTTTTTCGGGCATATCCGCAACGACCTACGCACCCTCGGCGCGCTGGTGCGCCAGCCCGAGCGCGCTAAGCAGTTGATCGCCCGCCTGGATGCCGACCTGGCCGGCGCCCGCGCGCTGCATGACGAAAGCCGAGTGCTGTCGGTGTTCTACCTCGACAGCGAGGTCAATGGCCTGCACAGCGTCGGCACACGGGGTTTTATCACCGCCCTGCTGGCCGCCGCGGGCGGGCGTAACAGCTTCGCCGACGTCGACATCCCGCGCCTGAACGTGAGCAATGAAGTGCTGTTGATGAACGACCCCGACGTGATCCTGCTGGCCGACGCCGTGTGGTCCCCGGCCAGCCGCAAGCGCCACCTGCTCCAGACCGACCCGCTGCTCTCACGCCTGCGCGCCGTGCGGGAAAACCGCCTGATCGACATCCCCTTCGCCCACCTCGTGCCCACCCCGGCCAGCGGCGCCGTGGCCCTGGACCTGGCCAAGCGGTTCAAGGCGATGGCGGGCAAGCGGTAGGGGTTTCACAGCGTAAAGAGCGACCTCTGTGGGCCGCGTTGCCGGGCTTTTGTGGGAGCGGGCCCGCCCGCGATGGCGGCATTGCAAGCGCTAGAGGGGCATCGGCTGTACCGACCTCATCGCGGGCGGGCCCGCTCCCACAGTTGAACTGTGATTTTCCTCTGTATGAGCGAGCCTGCTCGCGAGGGCGGCACGCAGTGGCGGTGACCAGGGGTAAGGGTAAGACAGTTGCTCCTACAAGGTGCTTCAGCCCACCGACGCCGCCACTCCACAAATCACCCGATTACGCCCCGTGGTCTTGGCGGCATACAAGGCCTGGTCGGCGTGGCTGAGCCACAGGGTGGCGTCGCTGTGGGCCGGGTCGTAGGCGGCCAGGCCGATGCTCAGGCTGACTTTCAGGCTCGGGCTCTGGGCATAGCCCAGGCAGGCAAAGCGCTCGCGCAGGGCCTCCATCACCTGGGCGGCGCTGTGCAGGGGCACATCCGGCAGGATCACGCAAAACTCGTCACCGCCATAGCGCCCGGCCATGTCGCTGGCGCGCAGGTTCTGCGTGAGGATGCGGCTCAACTGGCGCAGCACGATGTCGCCGGCGACATGGCCATAGGTGTCGTTGATGGTCTTGAAGTGGTCGATATCGATCAAGGCAATTGCCCCGCTGCGTGATTGCTGGCGGCAGCGTTGGAACTCCAGGTCCAGTTGATCCTTCCACGCACCGTGGTTGAGCAGGCCGGTAAGGCTGTCGGTGCGGCTCAGGGCCAGCAGCTCGCGTTTGTGCCGGCCCAGGGTGGCGGCCTGGCGATAGCAGATCCAGCCCAGCGCCAGCGGGTAAAGGCTCAGCAACGGCAGGCTGGCATACAACTGCACAGGCGTGGTCTGGGGGATGAACAACGGGGCGAAAATCATCAGGGAAGTCGCCACGCCAAGGCCCTGGGCCACGAACCCGGCCAGCAGAAAGCGAACCCCGCCGATGGCGACGTTGTTCATCGCCATCATCGACAGCGAGGTGACGCTGGGCAGCGGATTGAAATGCATGGCGCCAACCCAGAACCCGGCCATGTAGGAGTCGATCAGCAGGTTACGCCGCTCGCTGTCGTAGGGCGCCTTGGCCAGGCGCGAGCACAGGTACGCCAACGGCGCCCAGGCAAAGCCGTTGAACAGCATCAAGGCCCAGACCCAGGCCGGCGGATGCAGCGGATACATCGCCGCGCCCACGCAAACAAACCCCAGGGCCAGGCCCAGGGTACGTGAGCTGTAAAGCCTCCTTGCCAGTGAACGTCCCTTGTCGCCGGTGTGAGGCATCGGGGGCCAAACTCCTGTGACAGGTAAACAGCGTGAGGGGAGTCTATCAGGGCAACGTCAAATAGCCATCACCGACCGGCAGACCGCGATCCAGGCACCTACAGCAGTCCGGCAAAGAATGAAGTCGGGAAGAAACTTCGTTTGCCAGCCCCCCGCTTGCCCAACAGAATCGCGCCATCGCCCTGTTGCCTGGAACCTACCGCCATGAGCCACCCGCGTTTTGTCAGCCCCGACCTGATCCGCCAGCGTTTTTCCCGGGCCATGTCCGACATGTACCGCCACGAAGTGCCGCTGTACGGCGTGCTGATGGAACTGGTCGCGCAGACCAACGCCCGGGTGCTGGCCAACGACCGCCAGGTGGCCGAGCAACTGCGCATGACCGGCGAAATCGAACGCCTGGACCTGGAACGCCACGGCGCCATCCGCGTCGGCACCGAAGCGGAACTGGCCACCCTCGCCCGCCTCTTTGCGGTAATGGGCATGGAGCCGGTGGGCTACTACGACCTCACGCCTGCCGGGGTGCCGGTGCATTCCACCGCGTTCCGCGCCGTACACGAGGCGGCGTTGCAGGTCAGCCCGTTCCGGGTGTTCACCTCGCTGCTGCGCCTGGAGTTGATCGACAACCCGCCGCTGCGCGAATTCGCCCGCGCCACCCTGGCCCGACGCGAGATCTTCACCCCCGCCGCCCTGGCCCTGATCGACAAGGCCCACACCGAGGGCGGCCTCGACGAGCGCGACGCCAATGCATTCGTCGCCCAGGCCCTGGAAACCTTCCGCTGGCATTCGCGCGCCACGGTCAGCGCCGCGCAGTACCAGCAACTGAGCCAGCAACATCGCCTGGTGGCCGACGTGGTGGCCTTCCCCGGCCCCCACATCAACCACCTGACCCCGCGCACCCTGGACATCGACGCCGTGCAGGCGCAGATGCCCGCCCACGGCATCACCCCCAAAGCCGTGATCGAAGGCCCACCGCGCCGCCACTGCCCGATCCTGTTGCGCCAAACCAGTTTCAAGGCCCTGGACGAGGCCATCGCTTTTGCCGGCCAAGATGCCAGCCAGGGCAGCCACAGCGCCCGTTTCGGCGAGATCGAACAACGCGGCGCCGCCCTGACCCCGGCCGGCCGCGCCCTCTACGACCGCTTGCTCGATAGCGCCCGCGACGCCCTGCAAGCGTTCCCCAACGAAAGCAACGCCCTGCGCTACGAGCAATTACTGGCCGAGCACTTTGCCGACTTCCCCGACGACTACCCCAACCTGCGGGACCAGGGCCTGGCCTATTTCCGCTATTTCGTCACGGCCAAGGGCCAGGAAGCCGCTGGCCAACTGCCTGCCAACGCGGGCCTGGAGGCGCTGGTCGCCGCCGGCCATCTCGGTTTCGAGCCAGTGGTGTACGAGGATTTCCTGCCGGTCAGCGCGGCGGGAATCTTCCAGTCCAACCTAGGGGACAACGGCCAGGGGCACTACGATTCGGCGTCCAACCGCCAGGCCTTCGAGCAAGCCTTGGGCCGCCCGACCATCGACGAATTGGCACTTTACGCCCAGACACAACAACGCTCCCTGGAGCAGTGCTTCAAGGTGCTGGGGCTGGGGTAACAGGAACGGGAATGAAACGCGGGAAGGAATAAAAAGGGAGTTCGCCCAGTGCAGTGGCCTCGGCAATCCATGCACCGGTAAAGAGCCGTGACACTGGGCGAACGGGGTGGATTCTAATCCAGGAAAAGCGCGCTGTGGGCGCTCATTTCAAGGTTTTTTCCGGGCCGCGCAGAACCCGCTGAAACCCCCGACCTAGAGCCTTCTTGAACTCACCAGTCCGACCATTTACAGGCCTGCTCAGCAGCGCTCGTAGCCACGGCTATCGAGCACCCTGCAATCGAGTTTGGCCGTGTCTTGAATCCACGTTTTGTGCACGGACACCTGGGTGTACACGCCCGGCAGCGGCGTGTCCTCGCAGCCCTCGCCAAAACTGACGATGCCCAGTTGCATCGCCTGCTTGTCCTTGCCCAACACGTACAACGGGCCGCCGCTGTCACCGCGACAGGCGCGCTTGGCGTCGCCGCCGCCCTGGTCGCCAGCACACAAGGTCCCACCCGGCAGATTCGGGCGTAAGTGCTTGCAAGCGGCGTGTTCCATCACTGGCACCGAGGCTTGGATCAAATCCCGCGAGCCCAGCCCCAAGTCACTGCGGGCCCCCCAGCCGGCCACGTGGAACTGCGGCTTGGCCGCCACCACACTCTTTTCCTGCGCCGCATCCGGCAGCTCAATGGCATGCAGGCCGGGCACCGGCTTGGCCAATTTCACCAGGGCGATGTCGTAGTACTTGGCCTTGCAGTCATAGCCGGGGCGAATCACCACCTCTTCAACCTGATAGGCCGGGGTTTGCTCGTTGAGGGTGACCGAGCCGAGCAACAAGTAAAACCCGTTCCTAGTCAGGTTCTGTTTACAGTCGCCCTCGCCATTGTGAAAACAATGGGCGGCGGTCAGAGCCCATTGGTCGTTAATCAACGTGGCGCTGCAAAAGGCTCCCGCCGCTCGGGGCTGGTCCTTGCGCAGCATCGCCACCTGCCAGGTGTTACTGCCCTGTGCCACCCGCGTGCCGCCCCTGGTCAACAAGTCATAGGCCATTTGTATGGTTGCCGTGTCCGCCACGGCCAGGCTCGCCACCGCGAGTGCCAGCAGCGCCGCGTGCGCCCAACGGGCGCTCATTCTTTTAAAGCCCATGGCATCAGTCCAGGTGCGGGTAAGGGGCGGCCCGCCCGGCATCGCGGTAGGCCTTGTTGGCTTTGATCTTGCTGTCCAGCAGCTTGGCCTTGGCCGCGCTCAGCTGCGAAGCTGGAATGTCGGGTACGGCACTGGTTTCAATCAGCACAGCTTGGGCGTACTCCACGGCGTAGTCGGCTTGCAGCATGCCCTCATAGCCTTCGCGCTTGGCCTTGTCCGCCGCATCCCGGGCCGCTTCCCGTTGCGCGGGGATCACTTTCGATTGCACCAGCGTCGAGAGTTCGTCCTTGGAGGCAGCCAGCGCATTGCCCAGGTAAGCGGCGAACTTGCTGCCTTCGCGGGTTTCCACCAGGGTGGCGGTGGTGATGAAGTAGCCGGTGGTGCCAGTGACCGTTGGCAGTGTCGAGCACTTTTGGGCCTCAAGCTCTCCCTCTGCATTGCGGGTGGGCGGTATTTGGCAGACCGAATGGGCCCAACTCACTTGCGCATCGCTGATATAGGCGTCCTTGAGGCCCTTCTCCAACGCCAAGCGCGAAGGTTCATTGCCATAGGTACAACGCTCGTCGTTCAACGCGAAGTTGCGCGGCACACTGCGATTGTGTTGCTGCAACTGGTGGCAATAGGCCTGCGCCGCCGCTTGCACCGAGGTGTCGTAAATCGGGGGCCGAGTCGGCAGCGCGGGCGTCTTGGGATGGTCGTGCCGGTAGCGGCTATTGATGATGTCGTACGCCAGCACATAGGGCGCCGCCTGGGCTTCTTGGCGGGTTTGGGCGACCTTCGCGTCAGCCATGTCTGCGGGCAAGGGAACGGGCAAGCTCTCCATGCCGACCATATCGCCGATCAGCTTCTCGTCCCCGGCCCTGACGCCGGGGAACTTGAACTCGAAGGCGCTGAAGGGCGCAGCACTGCCCGGCGTGGCAAAGGTCACCGCGACTGAATAATCCCGGGTCTTTTTAAACCAGGAGCTTTCCTGAAATTTCTCAACTTTGAAGTAGGTAGGAATCAACTTTAAGTATTGTTTTTCCACTACCACCGCAATCGCTGACAGCCTGAACTGGACATTATTTATCCCTGCGAAGTTAGTGATTCCGTCAGCCCATGGATGCTCGGCAACCGTATCTTTGGTAGGGTCACCGAAGTTGGCGCGGACAATTTCCAGGCAACGGCTGCCATCACTCTTTTTTAAATCCCCCTCTTCGGTGACGTCATAAAACTTGCCGTCGACCCGCGCCTGGCTACTCACCGCCTTGCTCTGCCCTGCCGCTTTCAAGTAATCGGCCCCGGCATCAATGGCCCCCGAGATCAACTTCGGCACCACAATGGCAACCACAGCAGCCCCCACCACTGACTGGTAGGCCGTGTTGTTGGTAATGGTTTTCACACCACACTGAGTGCGCCACCCCACCCGCGTTTCAATCACCGAAGAAGGCGCTTTACTGGCAGGCGCAGACGCACAACCGGCAACTAACGAAGTTGCCAAACACAGACTGACAAGGCGCATGATTTCCTTCCCTTTATGACCTTGGCAAGGAACTGACTGCATCCCTGCATTGTTTTTTAAGTTGATGACCCGTGGGGACTTTCCGACAACGCTAGCAGTAGGCCATTAATCTGTCTAATCACCAAAAGCGCTTGGCCTTAGTGTGAAATCAACGGGGCCGGGGGGCGTGACGACCTGGCCCAGATCAATGTGTTTGAACAGTGGTTTAGCGCCCAGGCGTGCGTTGAAGCGGTAATTGAAACTGAACGCATCCTCGGTGGGTTCGCTCAAGGGCTTGCCGTAGAGCGGGCGGATGGCCGCCAGGTTGTAGCCCATTAGCGCCAGCAACGTAGGAAAAATATTGTAGTGGCTGGAACGGTCCTTGTTGCCGGGCAGTGCGGCTTGCCAGTCGAGGGTCTGCAACTGGCGGCCCTGGATCACCACCAGCGGCACCAGCCCTTCTTCTGGCATCGGGTCGCTGCCGCAATGGGTGTCCAGCCCCGGGTTGCCGCGTTCGTGCAGGTCCTGGCCGTGGTCGGAGGTGTAGATCAGCACCGCGCGGCTGAGGTCGGCCTGGGCAAATACTCGGGCAAAGAACTCGCCGACGTTCCACAGCAAGGTGTTCTGGTAGGCGTTGCGGTAGCGCTGCCAGTCGTCCGGCCGGCCGTCGAAGCCGTCGCGCGCGCCGGTGTCGGAGATATCGGCATAGCCCCCGCGCGGCAGCGCCGGCCGGTAGCGCATGAAGGCGTCGGGGTATTTGTCGTGCACCGGAAAGTGCGCGCCCACCTTGTTGATGACCACCAACTGCGGTTGGCCGTCGTTGAGCAAATCGATCAATTGCCGGGCCACGGCCATGTCGCGGTCACGCACGGGGACGTCATCGAACTGGATAAAGCGCTGGATGTCCTGACGCTCCAGGCGTGTCATCAGGTTCTGCAAATGCCCGCCGGTGCGCTGGGCGTCGATGTACACCGTGGCCAGCCCGGCCTGGCGGGCGTACTGCCAGATCGACGGTTGGGTGGCGTTGATCCGCAGGTAGTCCTCGCGGGTGCCGCCAAAACGCAGGGTGACATTGGTATCGGCACTGCAATTAGCAATCGCGGCGCCATAGCCGAAGTTGAAGATAGCCACCCCGGCGGGCGCTTGCCCCAGGTGGCTGGGCACACCGCCGGGGGTGTTGATGTCCAGGTAGTTGCCCGACACGCTTTCGTCGATCACCAATACGATATCGTGCCCCACCGCCCCACCCTGGCGCGCCAGGGTCACCGGTTGGCGCGGGCCCACGGAGGCCTGGGCGCTCTCGTAGGCCAGCAGGTTCAGGTACACCAGGGGCGTGAACAACCCCGGCAGGCCCATGGCCCCAGCCCCCGCCCGGGCGAACAACAACACCGACAGCGCCAGCACGGCCACGAAGGGCGCCGCCACCGCCAGCACCTGGGGCACCCGCGAAGGCTGGCGCGGCGCCACGCCAATCCCCAGCAACAGCAACAACCCCGAGCCCAAGGGCCAGATGAGCGCCGCGCCGTATTGCTGCAACGCCTCCCCGATAAACCCGGCCGAGTACACCAGCGAGACAAACTGGCTGTAGGTCAGGTAACTGGCTGTCACCCTCGCGTAGCCCTCGAAAAATACCGCCGCCCCCGCCAACACCACGGCCAGGCCCCAGCGCAGCACAGGTGGGCGGATGGCAGCAGTGAGCCACAGTGCCAGCACCAGCGCTGCGAACAACACGCCATAGGCCAGCAGCGGCCAGCCCCAGCCTAGGGCGGCGAGGCGTTCCTGGTACTGGCCCAGGCCCGTGAGCAGGTACAGGCCAAGCAAGATGGGTTTGAGGCTGTGGCGCATGGCGTCCCCGGAAAGAAGGCTCGATAGCCTTTATCAAAAAACCACAGGGCGAAGAGTCAATAATTTGGCGATAGCAATTCGCGTGCCGTTTTTCTGATGAATCGACTCGAAAACTAGCAGCACCTGGGCAAAGAGCAAGTTCATGTTTCATTTTTACAAGCGTCAAAAAACGAACCGTCTCATTTCTGACGCAGACGGCTGCGCAGCCCTTCCAAATCAAGGCCTACAGCCGTTCGTCGTGTAAATCTGGCGAGAGGCTTTCACAGAAAAATGGGCTAAATCCCCGACCGCAAAGCAATTCATGGTCATTGGCAGAGCGTGGGAAAAAGATCGTCCGATAAAAAACATGTCATTTCATTGACACGATTTTTCCAGGCTGATCTATACCAACTCCAAGGTATTAATTCTATTTAGATAAATTGATTATTTAAGAGGCGTGAATATGGACGTCAGCGTATTCGGCACGGGCTACGTGGGCCTGATTCAAGCAGCCGCTTTGGCTGATATCGGCCATCGCGTGCTCTGCGTGGACACCGACGCCCAGAAGATTCGCCAGCTCCAGCAAGCCGTGCCCCCCATCAGCGAACCCGGCCTGTCGCTGATGCTCGAAGACAACATCAAGCACGGCCGCCTGCTGTTCAGCACCCAGGCCAGCGACGCGGTGGCCCATGCCACCCTGGTGTTTATCGCGGTGGGCACCCCGCCCGACGAAGACGGTTCCGCTGACCTGAGGCATGTGCTGGAGGTCACCCGGCAAATCGCCCAGCACATGGCTGCCGACCGTACCCTCATCATCAAATCCACCGTGCCGGTGGGCACCGCCGACCAGGTACTGGCCTGCGCCCGCGCCGAACTGCAACGCCAAGGCAAGCCAGAGCTGTGCGTGCGGGTGGTATCCAACCCCGAGTTCCTCAAGGAAGGCAGCGCACTGCTCGACTGCATGCGCCCCGACCGGATCATCATCGGCACCAGCGACCCCATCGCCCAGGCGCAACTGGCCGACCTGTACGCACCGCTGTGCCGCAACCACGAAAAACTGATGGTGATGGACAACCGCAGCGCCGAACTGACCAAGTACGCCGCCAACGCCATGCTGGCCACCCGTATCAGTTTCATGAACGAGTTGGCCAACCTGTCCGAACACTTGGGCGCGGATATCGAGGCGGTGCGCAAAGGCATCGGCTCGGACCCACGCATTGGTTACCACTTCATCTACCCCGGCTGCGGCTTTGGCGGCTCGTGCTTTCCCAAGGACCTGCGTGCCCTGCTGCACACCGCCGACCACAACGGCATGCCGCTGCGCCTGCTGCAAAGCGTGTGCGACGTCAACGACAGCCAGCGCAACATCCTCTTGGGCAAGTTGCGCGCCTACTTTCCCGAAGGCCTGGGCGGTAAATCGATCGCGCTCTGGGGCCTGGCCTTCAAGCCCAACACCGACGACATGCGCGAAGCCCCCAGCCGCTACTTGATGGAAGCCCTGTGGCACGAGGGGGCCACAGTGCGTGCCTTCGACCCCGAGGCCATGGCCGAATGCCGGCGCCTGTACGGCTATCGCGATGACCTGCAACTGTGCGCCACCCGCGACGACACCCTGGAAGACGCCGACGCCCTGGTGATCTGCACGGAATGGAAGAACTTTCGTGTGGTGGACTTCCCCTGGTTGGCCAGCAAGTTGCGCGCGCGGGTGGTGATCGACGGGCGCAACCTTTACAACCCCGAGCACATCGCGGCCGCCGGGCTGCACTATCGCGGCATCGGCCTACGCCACGTGGCCCCGCAAGAGGCCGCGAAGTGAAGGTCCTGGTCACCGGCGCCGCCGGGTTTATCGGCGCCCATTGCGTGTTGCGCCTGTTGCGCGACGGCCATCAGGTGCTGGGCCTGGACAACTTCAACGGCTACTACGACCCGGCGCTCAAGGAAGCGCGGGTGCGCTGGGTGCGCGAGCAGGCCGGCGACTTTGCCCTCGAACGCCTGGACCTGGCCGATGGCGTGGCTATCGACCAGTGGTTCGCCCGCGAGCAACCCGAGGCGGTCATCCACCTCGCCGCCCAGGCCGGGGTGCGCTACTCCCTGGAAAACCCGCGGGCCTATGTGGACAGCAACCTCACCGGGTTCCTCAACATCCTCGAAGGCTGCCGCCAGTACCCGGTGCGGCACCTGATCTACGCCTCGTCCAGTTCGGTGTACGGCGCCAACACGCGCACGCCCTATTCGGTGCACGAGGGCGCCGACCACCCACTGTCGATGTACGCCGCCAGCAAAAAAGCCAATGAGTTGATGGCCCACAGCTACAGCCACCTGTTTGCGATCCCCTGCACCGGCCTGCGCTTTTTTACCGTGTACGGCCCCTGGGGCCGGCCGGACATGTCGCCGATCCAGTTCGCCCGGGCCATCAGCGAGGGCCGCCCGCTGCAACTGTTCAACCACGGCCTGCACCTGCGCGACTTCACCTACATCGACGACATCATCGAAAGCCTGGTACGCCTGCTTGATCGGCCGCCCCAGGGCAACCCGCAATGGGCCGGCGACGCCCCGGACCCGGCCACCAGCCTGGCACCCTGGTGCCTGTACAACATCGGCGGGCAACGCCCGGTGGCGCTCAAGGCTTACGTGGCACTGCTGGAAAAACACCTGGGCCGCCAAGCCCGCGTCGAGTTACTGCCCCTGCAACCGGGGGATGTGCTCGACACTTGCGCCGATGCCGCGCCGCTAGAGCGCGCCAGCGGCTTTCGCCCACGGATCGCGCTGGACGAAGGCCTTGGGCGCTTCGTGGCCTGGTTTCGTGACTACTACCCCTTGCCCGATGTTGAGACACCACAAAACCGTGGAGCTTCGTCAGCGGCAGCGACCCATAAGCCGTGGAGAACCCCATGACAGGCCAACAATCCCATGCCACCACCCAACTGCGCCGCGACAAGCGCCTGGACGCCACCCACCGCATGCGCCTGGACGCCGCCATCCACCGCCAGGGCCGTGGCTGGCTCACCGGCCGCGAGGGCGGGCGGCCCTGGAGCCTGTCGCGCACCAACCGCGTGCTCGCCTGCCTGGGTGCCCTGGCCTTGCTGGTGCTGCTCTCGCCCCTGCTCCTGGCCCTGGCCGCCCTGGTCAAATGGAGCAGCCCGGGGCCGGTGTTTTTCGTGCAACAGCGCACGGGTTATCGCGGGCGGATGTTCGGCATGTACAAGTTGCGCACCATGGTCGCCAACGCCGAAGAGCTCAAGGAATCGCTGCGCTACCTGAACAAGCACGGCAGCGAGGCCATCGACTTCAAGATCGACCGCGACCCGCGCGTGACCCCGATCGGGCGCTGGCTGCGGCGCAGCAGCCTCGATGAACTGCCCAACCTGTTCAATGTGGTCATCGGCGACATGCGCCTGGTGGGCCCGCGCCCCACCTCCTTCAATGCCTACCGCTACCAGGACAACCACTTGGTACGCCTGAGTATTTATCCCGGCATCACTGGCCTATGGCAGATCAGCGGGCGCAGCAACATTGATTTCGACCAACGGGTAGAACTGGACCTGAGCTACATCAGCCAACAGAGCCTGATGCTGGACATGAAGATCCTGTTGAAAACCCCTTTCAAAGTGTTCAGCGGCCAAGGAGCAAGTTGAGATGGACGGTTCAACCAGCAAAAGCCCCACCTTCGCTCAACCCAGCGAAACCAACCTGACCTCGGCCCTGCTCGACCCGGACCTGCGCCTGTTGCTCATCACTGCTGCCAGCACCGGCGATGGCACCAGCACCAGCGCCCTGGCCCTGGCCGGCCAACTGGCACAGATGAGCTGTGGCCGCGTACTGCTGCTGGACGCCTGCCAGGATAGCCGCAACCTCAGCCAGCAACTGGGCCTGGGCCGCGAGCGCGGTTTTCGCGACTTGCTGTTCGATTCCCAACCACCGCCCCTGGTGCAGGACTGCATTGTCCAAGTGCCTAACCTGCCCTTCGACGTGATGCCCAATGGCCGCTCGCCGCGCGACGCCAGCCACTTGCACAGCGAGCACCTGCGCCCGTTGCTCAAGCAGTTGGGCGGCAAGTACCGCTTTGTGGTGATCGACGGCGGCGCGGTGTACTCGGCGGCCGACGCCCTGGTCATCAGCCCCCTGGTGGACGGCGTGATTCTCGTGGTGCGCGCCGAAGACACCCGCAGCGAAGTGGCCCAGGCCGCCACCCAGCGCCTGGCCCAGGCCGGGGCCAAGCTGATCGGCAGCATTTTCAATGGCCGCAAGTACTACATGCCCAAGTGGCTGTACGACAACCTCTGAGCCGCCACGAAGGATGACGCCATGAACACCCGACTGCTTGTCCTGCTGTTGCTGCCGCTGGCCGGTTGCACCAGCCATACCGAAACCCGCAGCACCCCGGTGCAGATCCTCACCGCTGCGCCCGCCAACGCCCAGGCCACCGATATCGGGCAAGTGGAACAAACCCTGCGCCCGCAGGACGTGCTGGAAGTGATCTTCCATATCGGCACCAGCGGCTCCAACGCCTACCAAGTGCAGGCCGGCGACCAAGTGGCGCTGACCTTCAACGCCGCCAGCCAGCTCAACGGCAATCGCCTGGTACTGCCCGACGGCACCATCGACCTGCCCGGCGCCAATGCCTCGGCGAAAATCGCTGGGCTGACCAGCGAGCAGGCGCGCGAGGAGATCCAGCGCATCTACACACAAAAGAGCCTGTTCAAGCCCAACCGCAACCAGTTGTCGGTGCAGGTCACCAGCCCGATGACCAACGAACAGAACCTCAAGAACACCCTTAACCACCCGGCCACCGGCATGAGCCGCGACATCACCGTGGGCACCGACGGCTACGCCAGTTTCCCCGAGATCGGTGCCCTGCCCCTGCAAGGCATGACCCTCAACCAATTGCGCGACCAACTCAACCAGCGCTACGCCCAGCTACCGGGGCGCATGACGGTGGATGTGCTGCTCAAGTCCACGGCGGGCAACGAGGTGTATGTGCTGGGTGAAGTGGGCATGCCCGGGGCGTACCCGATCCGCCGGCCGGTGTCGATCCTCGAAGCCCTGTCCCTGGCCCGCGGCCCCAGCATCAAGGCGCAACTGGGCTCGGTGGTGGTGATGCGGCGCAAGGGCAACCAGGTCGAGGCCTACCACTACGACGTGGCCAAGGCCCTGGAAGGCGATGCCACGCAAATGGCCTACCTGCAACCGGACGACATGCTGTTCGTGCCCAAGACCGGGTTGGCCAGCGCCGGCGAAATCGCCCGGCAACTGGCCGACGTGGTGCTGTTCCAGGGCATCGGGTTCAGCGTCGGCTATGACCTGAACGACAACAGCAATGACAACTAAAGCGCAGGTGCCCGCCATGAATCCCCAGGAAAACTACCTGCACGAGTTCTTCAGGATCCTGTTCGCCAACCGGCAACTGGTCAAACGGGTGTTCCTGCTGTTCGCCGTGATCGCCCTGCTGCTGCCGCTGTTGCTCAAGCAGAGCTTCGACATCACCGCCCAGGTCATCGTCCAGTCGAAAAAACTCTCGCAAAGCGACACCGCGACCCTGCTGGCCCAGGACACCGACAAGTTCGTGCAGCCGTCGCTGTCGGACATGGAGACCGAAAGCAACATCCTGCGTTCGCCCACCCTGATCCGCCAGACCATCAGCCAGTTGCGCGAACGCGGCGAATACACGCCGCCCAAGGGCCTGCTCAGCCGCTGGGTGATGCGCCCGCTACGCGAGCAGGTACTCACACCCTTGCGCGAGCATCTGGTCAACCCAGCGCGCCAGGCCTTGGGCATGGAGGTGGACCCGCCGCGCGATAACACCCTGGACATGCTGGTGGAGAACGCCCTGCATAACCTCAAGGTGGAAACCCTGCCCGGCTCCAACGTGATCTCCATCACCTACCGCTTTGCCGACCCGACCCAGGGCACCCTGTTCGTCGCCCAATTGCTGGATAACTACCTGCAAAACCGCCAGGACCTGCAATCCAACGACCTGCCGCAGACCTTTTACGAGCAGAAGAAAAGCCAATACCGCGCGCGCCTCGATGGCCTGGAAGGCAATCGCCTGGGCCTGCTCGAAGGCATCGGCGCCTCCGACCCCAAGGAGGAAATCACCTTTCGCCTCAACGCCATCAACGTCGAGGAACAGGCCCTGAACCAGGCCCGCGACCGCTTGCTGCAAGGCCAGCAGTGGCTCGATTACCTCAAGGCCAGCCTGGCGGCGGCCAGCAGCCGCGACTTCACCTTCCCCTACACCTTCACCACCACCGTGGACAACCTCACCTACCAGGACCGCGAAATCGGCCAGATGGTCGAGCAACTGACCACCCTGGTGGCGCGCTACAACAGTGACCTGGCGATCTTCCAGCCCGGCAGCGAGCCGATGCTGTTGATCCGCGAGCAGATCAGCCGCGCGCGCCAGCAGTTCCTCAAAGTGGTCAACAACCGCATCCAGGAACGCAGCAGTGACCTGGACATCGTCCGCTCGGTGGTGGCGCAGAAAACCCAGCGCATCGCCGACTTCAAGGCGCGCATCCACCAACTGCAAGAAACCCTGAGCAAGCTGCGCCAGATGGACACCGAGATCGACGCCTTGCACGCGGCGTTCTTCACCTATACCCAGCGCTATGAGGAAAGCACCCAACGGCCCCAGGACAACGGCCTGTCCAACGCCCGCGTACTGAGCCCGCCCTACGAGCCCACCGAAGCGGCGTTCCCCAAGCCCATGCTGATTATTCCGTTCGGCCTGCTCACCGGCCTGCTGCTGGCGATCACCCTGGTGTACCTGCGTGAGTTCTTCGACCACCGCTTCAAACACCCGGCGCAGATCACCCGGCAACTGGACCTGCCGGTGCTGCTGGTCATCAACGACCAGCAGCACGAGCAACCCAACCCGCACCCCAACTGGTCGATGCCGCGCCTGATGCACTGGGTGCGCAATTGAACAGCGCCGTCGAGGCTGCGCTGCCGATCATCCACCTGCTGGGCAGCGGTGGTTTCTACGGCGCCGAGCGGATGCTGCTGGACCACTGCCTGGCGACGGCGGGCCGGCATCAGGTGCTGTTCCTCGGCGCGCCGGCGCCGCTGGTAGCGCGTTTTCGCGCCGCCGGGGTGCAGTGCCATGACTGCCCCGACCTGAGCACGCTGCTGCGCAGCCTGCATCGGCAAAGGGCCCAGCGGCCGTTGCTCAATGCTCATAATTTCAAGGGCCTGGTGTTCGGCTGGCTGGCGGCCTTGCTGTGGCGCCTGCCGTTGGTCATCACCCAACACGGCTTTACCCCGCGCAGCCGCAAGCAGCGCCTGTACACCTGGCTGAGCCTGCAACTGTGCCGCACCCGCGTGGTGGACCGGGTGGTGTGCGTGGCCGAGAGCATCGCCGTGCTGCACCGCCAGGCGCAGGTACGCGCGGACAAACTGCACGTCATCCCCAACGGCTTGCCGGCCGCGCTGGCCGCGCTGCCCAGCAGCCCGGGCGAGTACCCCTGGCTGGCTGGTTTTGTCGGGCGCCTGAGCCAGGAAAAAGGCCCCGACCTGTTCCTCGATGCCTTGATCCCGCTGTGCCGGCAACACCCCACACTGAATGCGGTGATGCTCGGTGACGGCCCCGAACGCGAGGCCTTGCAGGCGCGTATCGACGCTGCCGGGTTGGCGGGGCGCATCCACCTGCCCGGTTACCAACACGACATGCAGCCCTGGTGGGCGAAGCTCAATGCGCTGGTCATCAGTTCGCGCACCGAAGGCACGCCGATGATCCTGCTCGAAGCCATGCAGGCCGGCGTGCCGGTGGTGGCCTTCGCCGTGGGCGGGATTGGCGACGTGATCGTCGAAGGCCACAACGGCTTGCTCGCCCCGGCCCTGGACAGCCCCGCGCTGGCACGCCAGCTCACCTGCCTGCTGGAGCAGCCGCAACGCGCCGGGCAATTACGCGACAACGCCCGCCACACCCAGCGCGAGCGCTACGACCTGGCCGCACTGGCCGGGCGTTGGGGGCAGTTGTACCTGAACACCGCACGGGGGCCGCGGCCATGATCGTGCCACTGTCGCTGGTCGCCCTGGTGGCGCTGTTGGCCCTGGCCTTATTGGCCAGCCCTTTTCCGTACCTGGCACCCGGCGCCGTGCTGGGGTTGCTGGGCGTGGTGCTGCTGTATCGGCGCCCGGCCTGGGGCTTGCTGGCGTTGGTGGCGGTGCTGCCGTTCGAGGGGTTGTTCCGCGACAGCAGTTTTTCCGCGGCCAAGTTCCTCGGGCTGTCGCTGATGCTGGTGCTGGCGCTGCAACTGGCCCTGCGGCAAATCCCCGCCAGCCACTTGCGCAGCAACCTGTGGCCGCTGCTGCTGGGCTTCAGCGCCCTGTACCTGCTGAGCCTGTGGGCCTCCGATGACCGCCAGGCATCCCTGGGCGACCTGCGCAACCTGCTGGTGGGCCCGGTGGTGTTCGTCATCACCCTGGTGTTGGGCCGGGGGCTGAACCTGGGGCTGTTCTGCCGCTTGACGGTACTGGGCATCGCCCTGACCTGCGCCATGGCCCTGCTCTCCAGCCACTTTCAAGACGAGGGCCGCGCCGCCGGCCTGCTCGACGACCCCAACCTGATGGCGATGATTGTCGCCTTTGCCGTGCCCCTGGCCCTGTTGCTGGCGATTCACAGCCCCAGTGCCGGGCAACGGCTGCTCTGGCTGGGCTGCATCGGGCTGTTGCTGGCGGGCATGACCGCCACGCAATCGCGCTCGGGGCTGCTGGTGCTGCTGCTCAGCCTGGGCCTTGGGGTGTGGCATTACCGCTCGCACCTGCCCGGCATTCGCCCACGGCACTTGGGGTTCGCCATGCTGGCCCTGGCCATTGCCGTGCCCCTGGCGGCCTACACCGTGCCGGCGTCCTACTTTGCCCGTATGCAGTCGTTGGCTGCGCTGGGGGGCAACGTCAGCACCCAGGCCGACGAATCCCTGGGCCGGCGCGCCTCATACGTGTTGGTGGGGGGGCAATTGATCCTGGAGCACCCGTTGCTCGGCGCCGGCCCCGGCACCTTCCCCCAGCATTACGCCAACAGCGGTTACGCCAAGCTGTTCATTGCCTCGCACCGCAAACCCGGCGACCTGCTGCGCGAAGCCCATAACACCTACCTGGGGCTGCTGGCCGAAACCGGCATCCCGGCGGCGCTGCTGTTTATCGCCATGATTGCCCTGGGCCTATGGAATTTCCTGCGCGCGCGCGCCCTGTGCCTGCGCCGGGGCGCCCACGAGCAGGCCGACCTGCTCACTCACCTGGGCATCAGCCTGTTGGTGCTGGCCCTGTTTTTGTTGTTCCTCAGCGTGCCCAACCTCAAGTACCTGTGGATCATGCTGGCGCTGTCCGCCGTGCTGCGCCAACAGGTGGAACAGGCCACACGCCAGGAGGCGCGGCCATGACCGGGATCAGCATCGTCATACCCATGTACAACGAAGCGCGGCACATTGGCCGCACCTTGCAGGCCGCGCGCCTGGCGGCACGGGCGGCTGGCCTTGAGTGCGAGCTACTGGTGATGGATAACGGCTCCCAGGACCAGGGCCCGCAGATCGCCCGCGACTGCGGTGCCCGCGTGTGGTCGCTGCCGGGCCTGGCCATCGGCGCCCTGCGCAATGCCGGCGCGGCCCAGGCGCAGGGGCAATGGCTGGCGTTTATCGACGCTGATATCGAAATGCCCCCCGACAGCCTGGCACTGCTCACCGGCCTTGAGGCCAGTGGCCAGGCCGATGTGCTGGCGCTTGATTGCGACACCCCGGCCCAGGCGCCGTGGTTCGCCTGTGCCTGGCAGCGGCGTACCCTGCGCCCGGCCCATCGCCCGCGGCCACCGGCGCCGTGGCTGCCCAGCGCCAACCTGCTGATGCGCCGCCACTGGTTCGAGCAGGTCGGCGGCTTCGACGAACACCTGCGCACCGGCGAAGACAAGGACCTGACCCAGCGCCTCAGCCGCGCCGGCGCACGCCTGCTGGCGGTCAACGACAGCCTGGCGCTGCACTGGGGCTATGAAGTCAATTGGCGCGAATGGATGGGCAAGGAGCTGTGGCGCCAGGGCAGCCATGTGCAACTGCTGCGCAGCCGTTTCAACTGGCGCCTGCTGCGCTTGCCCCTGCTCTCGCTGGGCGTGTGGGCCCTCGATGCCCTGGCCCTGGCGGCGCTGTTCGCCGGCCAGACGCGCCAGGCCTTGTTCCTTTTACTGCTGACCAGCCTGCCGGCGCTGGCCCTGAGCCTGCGCCAAAGCCTCAGTCACCGCGACCCCTGGCTGAGCCTGCAACTGTGGGGCCTGCACTGGGTACGCCTGCACTTGGCGGGCGCCGCGTTCGTGCTCAGCCTGTGTCATTGGAAAGCAAGGAGACCTGCCCGTGGCTGAAGTGATTTTCTGGTTGTGCCTGCTGTTGCCGTTCTATGCCTACGTCGGCTACCCGCTGCTGCTGACCTTGTTGGCGCCGCTGTTCAAAGCACGCCGGGTCGAGGCCGCCCGGCCGATGACGGTGAGCGTCATCATTGCCGCCCACAACGAGGCGCGGCATATCGAAGACAAGCTGCGCATGCTGCTGGTGCAGGATTACACCCCCCTGGGTCTGCAAATCATCCTGGCCAGCGACGGCTCCAGCGATGACACCGTGGCCCGTGCCCAAGCCGTAGTCGACCCACGTATTGAAGTGCTCGACCTACCACGCCGGGGCAAGACCGCCACGCTCAATACCGCCGTGGGTCACGCCACGGGAGAGATACTGGTATTCACCGACGCGGACAATCAGTGGGCCAGCGACACCCTGGGCCACTTGCTCGCACCGCTCAACGATCCCCAGGTTGGGGCGTGCGCCGGGCACATGAGTATTCCGGTGCCGGGCAACGGCCTTAGCCTGGGCGACAGCCTCTACCGTCATTACGAGGGCTGGCTGCGGCGCATGGAAAACCGTACCGGGTGCATGGTGTCTGCCGACGGCGCGCTGCTGGCCCTGCGGCGCGAGTTGCTGCAATGGATCCCCGCCGAAGTCAACGATGACTTCTTTCTCAGTACCTGCGCGGCCGTGGGCGGCAAAACCATCGTCTACGTCGAATCGGCGCGGGTCACCGACCAGGGCGTGGATCAAGCCAACAGACAGTTTCGCCGCCGCCAACGGGTGACCGTAGGCGGCCTGCAAAGCCTGGCCCAGCGCAGCGAACTGCTCAACCCGCTGCGCCACGGCCTCTACGCCGTGGCCCTGATTAGCCACAAGCTGCTGCGCCGCCTGGCCCCGGTGCTGCTGGTGCCCCTGCTGCTGAGCAACCTGTGGCTGTGGGGCGAGCATGGCTTCTACAACCTGGCCTTGATCGTCCAGGTGCTCGGCTATGGCGTGGCCATCGCCGGGTTGCTGGACGTGCGCCATCGCCTGCCCAAACCGTTTCGCCTCGCTGCCTTCGTGGTGGTGACCCTGGCCGGGATGAGCGCGGGCCTGTGGCAGTTCCTGCGGGGCCATCGTTACCCCCAGTGGACCCCCGACGAAAACCGCTGAGGACGGCGCCCATGGCTATCAAACAACTCGTCAAGCGCAGCGCCGGCTGGCTCTACCTCAACACGCCCCGGCCAGCGGCGCCCTTGCGCGGCGCCGGGGTGATCCTAATGCTGCACCGGGTGCTGGCCGACGACACCAGTGCCCTGCTCGCTCATCGCACTGAGCTGTGCATCGGCCCTCAGGCGTTCGAGCATTTGTTGCGTTGGCTCAAGCGCCATTTCGACTGTGTACCGCTGATGGACTTACTCACCGCCCCCGTGCGCGCCGCGCGGCCACGGGTGGCCTTGACCTTCGACGATGGCTGGCGCGACAACGCCGTCAACGCTTTCCCCTTGCTGCAACACCATCAGGTACCGGCAAGCATTTTCCTCTCCACCGACTTCATCGGCAGCCGCCAGTGCTTCTGGTGGGAAAGCGTCGGCGAAACCCTGTGGGGCAGCTTCGGCGCCCAGGCCCGGCAGAACCTGATCGAGCACCTCTACGGCATCGGCCGCCCGGTGCCCGCCGCCCTGCTCGACAGCGCCACCGAGCCACAACGCAGCCAGGCCCTGGCCCAGTACCTGCAAAGCCTCAAGGCCATGTCCGCGCAAGGCTTGAGCCAATTGGCCGAGGCCTGCCCCGCCCAGGGCACGCCCCAGGCACTGGACTGGCAACAGGTGCGCCAGCTGGAAGATTCCGGGCTGGTGCGTTTCGGCCCCCATGGCGCCAGCCACGCCATCCTCACCGGGCTGGACGATGAGCAATTGGAGCATGAGTTGCGCCGCAGCCACGAAGCCCTGCTGCGCGGCTGCCGCCAGCCGCTGCCGGTGTATTGCTACCCCAATGGCAACCACGACACACGGGTACGCGAACGCGTGGCCGCCCACCGTTACCCCTATGCCCTGGGCACCCGCCCAGGCGTCTGGCGCGGCGCCCACGACCCACTGGCACTGCCGCGCATCGGCGTCAGCCAGCACACCGCCCACCACCCGTCGCTGCTGGCCTGGCGCATGTATCAAGGGGCCCGACCATGACCCGCAGCCCCTACCTGCGGCATCTGGCCATGAGCATGGGCACCCGCGTGGCGATGATCGTCCTGCGCTTGCTGCGTAACGTGCTCCTGGCGCGCATCCTGGGCCCCAGTGAGCGGGGCCTGTTCGCCCTGCTCAGTGCCCTGCCCGAACTTATCAGCGCGGTCACCAGCGGCGGGCTCAACTCGGCCATCGCCTACCAGGCCGCCCAGCAACGGGCCATGGGTTTGCTGCTCAGCCAGGTATTGGTGTTCGGCTGCCTGCTCGGTGGGCTGGCGACCTGGCTGGGGGTGTGGCTGCTGCGCGAGTTCGGCGCCAGCCTTGAGATCACCCGGCAACTGGGCCTGCTGGCCTGGTTGCTGCTGCTGGCGGTGCCGTTGGCGGTGCTCAAGAACGGCCTGCTCAACCTGCACAATGCCTCCGGCGGGGTGGAAGGCTACAACGGCTTGCGCCTGATCGAGTCCGCCGCGCCGCTGCTGCTGTTCCTGGCGTTGTTCTGGATGTGGCAAACCGCAGCCCTGGAAGCGGCGCTGATAACCTGGCTGGCGGGGCTGGGGCTGGTGGTAGCGGTGGGCTGCTGGTGGCTTTCGCACAACCACGAACTGGCCCTGAGGTGGGACCGCCAGGGGCAAAACGAGCTGCTGCACTACAGCGCCAAGAGCCACCCCGAAACCCTGTTCAGGCAGGTCATCTCGCGGGCCGATTACCTGTTCATCAGCACCCTGTTGGGCAGCACCGCCCTGGGTTTCTATGCCATGGCCAGCGCCGCCGCCGACCTGCTGACCATCGTCACCGAGGCCGTCACCACGCCGCTGATGAAACGCCTGTTGCAACAGGGCGAAGGCATCGAGAGCCTGACCGCCATGGCCCTGCGCCTAACCAGCACCGTGATGATCTGCGCCTGTGCCGGCATGGCGCTGCTGGGCGAATGGCTGATCGTCACCTTGTTCGGCGCCGAATACCGCCCCGCCTACCCGGCGCTGTTGGCCCTGCTGCCGGGCAGCCTGGGGCTGTGTTTCGTCAGCACCCTGCGCCTAGACCTGTTGGGCAAGAACCGCCCCGGCAGCATCTCCCTGGCCACCGGCCTGGGGGCCCTGCTCAACCTGGTGCTCAACCTGGTTCTGATCCCCCGGTACGGCATCGTTGGCGCCGCCATAGCTTCGTCCGCCACCTACTTGGCGGTGGCCGCCTGCCTGCTGGCGCTGTACTGCCGGCTCAACCGGGTGCCGGTGTGGCAGACGTTGTTCATCCTGCCCGGCGATTTGGTGTCGGTGCGCAACCTGCTCACCCGGAGCCCGGCATGAAAGCCATGGCCCTGCTGCTCGGCTTGCTGCTGTGCCAGGGTGCGGCGGCGCAGGCCCTGAGCTGGGCGGCGATCCGCGATGGCAGCCTGTATCTGCAAACCGGGCAAGGCGACACCCTGGCCGTCAGTTGGACCCCAGCCTGGCAAGCCGATGCCAACCAGGAGCACCTGTACCTGCTGGACGGCCAGGGCCGTCTGCACGCCGAGCGCGTGATCGACGCCGACGAAACCCGCGGCCGCCAGCGCTGGCCCCTGGCCGCCGGCCGCTATCGCCTGGAGATCCCCGGCTACAGCTTCCGCCGCTACCGGGTAGAGCACGATGACCGAACCGCAGCCCTGTACGCACCGGTCAAGGTTCACTTCAACGCCGAACTGCCCGCCGACACCGAGCTGTACTTCAAGGTGGGCGCCGGCGAGCGGGCCTTTCTCGCGGGCAAGTTCCATGGCGGGGTGCGCGCCCTGCAAGCCGAACGCCTCGCCGATGGCCAGCGCCTGGCCCTGGCACTCAAACCCTACCCGCAGCACTGGCATTTCGACCAAGTGGCCCTGCCCGTAGCCACCACCGAGCAGGTCTGGCGCCTGCGCCTGCTGGGCAGCGGCAAGGCGGCGTTCTGGCTCGATGGCACGGCCAACCTGTTCGCCCAGCGCCCCGAACACCTGCAACCGCTGCGCGAGGACGACGGCCAAGTGCGCCTCACGCTGTACGCCGACGTACTGGGCAGCACGCCGCGCCTGGGCAGCGGGTTGCCCTATGAACGCCTGCCGCCCGCCACCCATGAAGCGGTCCAGGCCCTGGGCCTGCGCACCGCCGGCTATTACAGCTTTGTCGATGTGGTAGGCAACCGGCCGCAGTTCGAAGATAAATTCCGCCAGCTCTACCGCGAACGGTTTGCCATCGACCACGACCTCACCCTGATGGCCGCCACCGGGCGCAAATCCGACCTGGTGGCCGACGACACTACCCAGGCTGCGCTCCAGGCCTGGCTGGCGAGCACCGTGGCCATGGCGAAGCCTGGGCTGCACTACATCAGCTTTGCCGACGAACCCAATGCCAGTTACCGCAACTACAGTTCCTTTCAACAGCTGTTCGACAGCCTGGCCTGGCAGGTGCGCCGCTACCCCGGCGCCCACGAAGCCGGCGTGCGCATCGCCATGCCCGCCAGCTCGCGCTTCGTCAACGGCCCGTTCTTGCCAAACGCCCGTGACTACCGGGGCATCGACTGGGCCCGGCGCCTGTTGCAGAACTCGGGGGAAAACGTCGACGCCCTGGCTTGGCACGAATGGATGGTGCGCGACCTGTTGGCCACCCGCACCTACCGCGACGCGGTCCGCCAGGCCGCCCAACTGGTGGGCCTGGACAGCGATGGCCGCCCGCGCAAGGCGCTGCTGCTGGACCAGACCAACATCTCCAGCGGCGGCTCGGTCAGCCCCTATGAACAAGACACCCACTTCGCCTCACTGTGGTGGGCCTCGGTGGTCATCAACGCCAGCCAGGACGGCTTGCTGGACATGCTCAACTGGTTTTTGCTGGCCGATGAAGACGACCACCTCAAGGGTTTGCTGCGCCCGCGCGCCGACGGCAGCTTCGAGCTCAAACCGGTGGGCCTGGCCCAGCAATTCATCAGCCAGCACTGGCTGGGGCAGGTACTGCGCCTGGATAACGACGCCTTTGAAGTCGATGTGCTGGCCATGGCCAGCGCCCAGCAGCGCAGCCTCCTGGGGGTGAACAAAGCCAACCGCCAGCAGCACGTCAGCCTGCAAGGTTCCCAGGTTCAGTGCCCGCCCGCCGACAGCCAACTGCTGTACATGGGCGACGACAGCGTCAGCCGCAAGGCGCCCTTCGACTGCCAGGATGGGGTGGTGCGCTTCACCCTGCCCGGCCAAACCCTTTTTGCCCTGACATGGAACGTTATATGACCGCTCACCCTGCACCCCACGCGGCAGCCTGAACGCCATGGCCGTGCGTTTCCAATGGCTGGGCTCGCTGCGCGACCCGCTTTTCCCCCAGGGCGCCTACGAACAATTGCGCCAGCGCTGCCCCGACGCCACGCCATTCAATACCCTGGCCTGGTTGCTGGCGGCCGAAGCGGCCCTGGGCCCGACCCAGCAGTTACAGGTGTTACTGGCCTGGCAGGCCGATACCCTGTGCCTGTGCCTGCCCCTGGTCAGTGGCCGCGAGCGTTTTGCCGGTTGGCCGTTTCGCGTGGTGCGCCACCTGGGCTTTCCCTTGGCCGACCGCCTCGGCTGGCTGGCGGAACTGGGCGTGGCAGACCTGCAACAAGCACTGGGGGAAATCCGCCGCCGGCAACCCCACGCCCTGCTCCAACTCAGCGAGCTGACCGACCTGCCGGACCGCCACAGCACCCTGGCCCACTGGATGTACCGCAGCTCCACCGCCGAGCGGCGCCTCAGTTGCCGGGTGCCGGTGCACCTGATCGGCGACGCCGACCGCGAGGAAGTCAGCGGCGCCCCCCGCTATAAACTGCGCCGCGCGCGCAAGCGCATTGCCGCCTGCGGCGCCCAGGTGCGGCGCTGGGTACCCGACGCGGCCAGCATCGGCCCGCTGCTGCAAGCCCTCAGCGATGTGGAGGCGCAGAGTTGGAAAGGCGACGAGGGCGTGGGCATCTTCAGCCCCGCCAACCGCCCGTGGATCATCCAGGCCTTCACCGCCCTGGCCGAGCAAGGCCTGGTGCGGGTGGTCAGCCTGGAGCTGGACGGGCGCTGTATCAGCTATCGCCTGGGCTTGCTCGAGCACGCTCGGCTATACGACTACAACCTGGCCTTCCTACCGCAATACGCCGACCTGGGCAGCGGGCGTGTGCTGCTGCAAGCCTGGATCGACTGGGGCCTGGACGACGGCTGGCGCTGGGTAGACGCCTCGCGGGTCAGCCTGGACAACTCCAGCCACCAACTCCACGAACGCATGAGCGACCAGGTCGAGCACTGGCGCTGGAGCTTCTATTCCTGGCGCCCCAGCGGCATTTGCCTGGGCCTGGGCCTGCGCCTGTGGCACCTGTTCAAGCCGTGGCTGCGCCGGCGCGCCAACTCCAACCTCGCACCACCGGCACCACCCATCCCCTGCCAGGAGGCACCGCCATGCCCAGCCACGTCATCATCAACGCCGACGACTTCGGCCTCGACGCCCACGAAAACGCCGTGATCCTGCAAGCCTTCCAGGCCGGCCTGATTAGCAGCGCCACGGCCATGGCCAACATGCCCGCATTTGCCCAAGCCTGCGCCATGGCTCGCCTGCCGCTGCTGCGGGGGCGCGTCGGCCTGCACCTGAACCTCACCCATGGCCGCCCCCTGAGCCAGGCCATCGTTGCGCAACCGGCGTTCTGCAACGGCGCCGGCGAATTCGACTTGCGCCTGCCGCGCCACTGCCTGTGGCTCCAGGCCTCGGTGCGCGAGGCCATCCACCAGGAACTGCACGCCCAATGGCAACGCTGCCTGGACCTGGGGCTCAAACCCAGCCATCTGGACTCCCACCAACACGTGCACAACATCTGGCCCATCGGCGAGATCCTCGCCCGCTTCGCCGCCCAGCACGGCGTACCGGTGCGCCTGGCACGCAACCTGGGCAGCCGGATCCACCCCGTCAAGCGCCTGTACAAAACCCTGTTCAACCGGCGCCTGCGCCAACTGGCCGCAAGCACCGCCGACTATGTCTGCACCCCGGCAGACCTGCGCGACCTGGCACCGCCCGAGCGGGGCCTGCTGGAAGTCATCGCCCACCCCAGCCTGCTCGACGGCGACTTCGGCGATACCTACCTGCGCCCCGAAGAGTCCTTGAGCCAGGTCCTGCAACAGCGCCTGGAAGGCATCGAGCGAGTGTCCTATGGCCACAGGGCCTCATCCGGCGGGGCCTGGAGCAATGCCGGGCGCCGGCACACCGATGCCTTTCAAAAACAGCAGCCGGGCAGTTAAGCTGCGCCCCCCATCATTGGCAAAGGAACGCTGCCCCATGAAGTTCGGATACACCATCGTCTACGTCCCCGACGTCGCCGCCTCCCTGGCCTTTTTCGAACAGGCCTTTGGTTTTGCCCGCGGTTTTTTGCATGAATCCGGAACCTACGGCGAACTGGCCAGCGGTGAAACCACCCTGTCCTTTGCCGCCCACGAACTGGGGGAGATGAACTTCCCCGGCGGCCACATCCAGGCCCACGCCTCAGCGCAACCTTTAGGGATGGAAATCGGCCTCGTCACCGACGACGTCCACGGCGCCCACACCCGCGCCCTGGACCATGGCGCCACGGAGCTCAGCGCGCCACAGCGCAAACCCTGGGGGCAAGTGGTGTCCTACGTGCGCTGCCCGGACGGCACCTTGGTGGAGTTGTGCACGCCGATCCAGGCTTGATTGCGCGGTGGTGGCGAACCAGTGGGCCGCGTTGCCGGGGGGCATTTGTGGGAGCGGGCCCGCCCGCGATGGCGGCATTGCACGCGCTAGAAGGGCATCGGCTGTACCGGCCTCATCGCGGGCAGAGCCCCACAAAGGCCGATCATTTCTACTGGCCTCTGGGATAAGGCCCTGGCGCCCCAAAAAGAGTATTCCCGCTCCCGGATGCCCTGATCTGGTTCATCCCCTTTCTCGCCACCCCCCACCATCAGCCGCGTAAAACCCTTTGCCTAGAGCCCTGCAACCCCCATACATCCAACACTGGCACGAACCCTGCTACACCCCAGGCACACCCCGAGTGGTCATCGACGACCACTGGCCTGCCCAGGCACGGGCGCGGTGATCCAGGCAACGCGGCCCAGGTCCCTCACCGCTAGCACAACGAACGCCAGGCAAAGACGCCTGGAGCTGATTCCCCAGCTCCAGGCGTTTTTTTTTGCTTTTTATTTGGCCCCCGCCCGGGCCGCGACCCGTTTCGAGGAAAGGCTATGAACCCCACCGTCACCCCCACCCCACGCGAAACCCTGGTGATTATCGGCAACGGCATGGTCGGCCATCATTGCGTCGAGCAACTGATCGAACAGGGCGCCCTGGCCCGCTATGAGGTGCATGTGTTCGGCGAAGAGCGCCAGCGCGCTTATGACCGCGTGCACCTGTCCGAATACTTCGCTGGGCGCGACGCCGAGTCCCTGGCCCTGGGCGATGCCGACCTCTACCTGCGCCACGGTGTGCACCTGCACCTGGGTGAACCGGTGCTGGCGCTCGACCGCGAGGCTAAGCAGATCGTCACCGGCGCCGGGCGTCAGGCCTACGACTGCCTGGTGCTGGCCACCGGTTCCTTCCCCTTTGTGCCGCCGATTCCCGGTGCGGCGGGCCCTTCGCGCCTGGTCTACCGCACGCTCGACGACCTCGACACTATCCGCGCCGCCGCCACCACCGCGCGCCGCGGTGTGGTGGTGGGCGGTGGGCTGCTGGGGCTGGAGGCGGCCAACGCGCTCAAGTCCTTGGGGCTGGAGGCCCATGTGGTGGAGTTCGCCGCGCAACTGATGCCGGTGCAACTCGACAGCCTGGGCGGCGAGGCCCTGCGCTCGCGCATCGAAGCCCTCGGCGTGCAGGTGCACCTGTCCCGCGCCACCCGGGAGATCGTCGCCGGCGAGGACTACGCCTACCGCATGAACTTCACCGACGAGCAGTTCCTGGAAACCGACCTGATCCTGTTCTCCGCCGGCATCCGCCCCCAGGACGCCCTCGCCCGCGACGCTGGGCTGGACGTGGCGCCCCGGGGCGGGGTGATGGTGGACAACCACTGTCGCACCAGCGATGCAGCGATCTTCGCCATCGGCGAATGCGCCTCGTGGAACGGCAGCGTGTTCGGCCTGGTCGCCCCCGGCTACACCATGGCCCGCACCGTTGCCGCGCACCTGGCCGGGCACGTGGCGCAACCCTTCACCGGCGCCGACATGTCCACCAAGCTCAAGTTGCTGGGAGTGGATGTCGGCTCCATCGGCGACGCCCACGCCACCACGCCGGGCGCGCGCAGCTATCGCTACATCGACGAAGCCAGCGCCAGTTACCGGCGCCTGGTGGTGTCCGCCGACGGCAAGCATGTGCTGGGGGCGGTGCTGATTGGCGACAACAGCTACTACGACACCCTGCTGCAATACGCGCAAAACGGCATCGCCCTGCCCCAGGAACCGGCCAGCCTGATCCTGCCCAGCGGCGGCGCGGCCCCGGCGCTGGGCGCCGACGCTCTGCCCGCCAGCGCCACCCTGTGCTCGTGCCACAACGTCAGCAAAGGCGCGGTGTGCTGCGCCATCGACGCCGGGTGCAGCGACCTCGGTGCGCTCAAGCAACTGACCCGCGCCGCCACCGGTTGCGGCGGTTGCAGCGCCCTGCTCAAGCAAGTGTTCGAGCATGAACTCAGCGCCCGTGGCGTGGCGGTGGACAAGAGCCTGTGCGAGCACTTCGCCTATACCCGCCAGGAGCTCTACGCCCTGGTGCGCGTCGAAGGCATCGAGGATTTCGACCAACTGCTGCGCCGCCACGGCCGTGGCCACCTGGGCTGCGACATCTGCAAGCCGACTGTGGGTTCGATCCTCGCCTCGTGCTGGAACCAACCGATCATGGACCCGGCCCGGGTGGCCCTACAGGACACCAACGACACCTTCATGGCCAACATGCAGAAAAACGGCACCTACTCCATCATCCCGCGCATCGCCGCCGGCGAGATCACCCCCGACAAGCTCATGGTGCTGGGCGCGGTGGCGAAGAAGTACGACCTCTACACCAAGATCACCGGCGGCCAGCGCATCGACCTGTTCGGCGCGCAACTGCACGAACTGCCGGACATCTGGGGCGAACTGGTGGCGGCCGGGTTCGAGACCGGCCACGGCTATGGCAAATCCCTGCGCACGGTCAAATCCTGCGTGGGCAGTACCTGGTGCCGCTATGGCGTGCAAGACAGCGTGGCCATGGCCCTGCACTTGGAGAACCGCTACAAGGGCCTGCGCGCGCCGCACAAATTCAAACTGGCGGTTTCAGGCTGCACCCGCGAATGCGCCGAGGCGCAAAGCAAGGACATCGGCGTCATCGCCACGGAAAAAGGCTGGAACCTTTACGTCTGCGGCAACGGCGGCATGCGCCCGCGCCACGCCGAGCTGCTGGCCACCGACCTCGATGACGCGACCCTGCTGCGCTACATCGACCGTTTCCTGATGTTCTACATCCGCACCGCCGACAAACTGCAACGCACCTCGGTGTGGCGCGAAAGCCTGGAGGGTGGCCTGGACTACCTCAAAGCCGTGGTCATCGACGACAGCCTGGGGCTGGCGGGCGAGTTGGAGGCGCAGATGCACCAGGTGGTCGAGCGCTACGAATGCGAATGGGCCAACGCCATCGCCGACCCGGAAAAACTCAAGCGCTTTCGCACCTTCGTCAACGACCGACGCGCCGACCCGGACATCCACTTCGTCAAGGAGCGCGGCCAGCGCCGCCCGGTCCACAACCATGAACTGCAACTGATAAGCGTCACCCAGGAGGCCCACTGATGACCCCGCCAAACACCCTGCGAAACGCCGCCCCAGCCGTGCACTGGCAAGCACTGTGCAGCCGCCAGGACCTGGTGGCCGACTCGGGCGTTGTCGCCTGGTTCGACGGCGCCCAGGTGGCACTGTTCTACCTCAGCAGCGAAGAGCGCCTATACGCCGTGGATAACCGCGACCCGCAATCGGGGGCCAACGTGATCGGCCGCGGCATCGTCGGCCACCTCAAAGGCCACCGCGTCATTGCCTCGCCGCTGTACAAACAGCACTTCTGCCTCGACGACGGCCACTGCCTCGAAGACCCCCAGCAACAACTGCGCACCTGGCCGGTGCGGCTGGTGGGAGATGTGGTGGAAATAGCCGGCTGACAAGTGCCCGCGCCCTTGCAGGCAATACAGCGGTGGCGGCTGTACCGGCCCCATCGCGGGCAGGCCCGCTCCCACAGTTGAACTGTGGTGCGGGTGGGATGTTCATTTTCCTTGGTGGGAGCGAGCCTGCTCGCGAGGGCGGCACTGAGTGGCGATGACAAATGGCAGGGGTAAGACAGTTGCTCCCACAGGTCCTGCCAGCAGCACCACTGGAACGGTGGGAGAGCGGTGTCGGCTGTGCTGGCCCCATCGCGGGCAGGCCCGCCCCCACAGTTGAACTGTGGTGCGGGTGGGGTGTTCATTTTCCTTGGTGGGAGCGAGCCTGCTCGCGAGGGCGGCACTGAGTGGCGGTGACAAATGGCAGGGGTAAGACAGTTGCTCCCACAGGTCCTGCCAGCAGCACCACTGAACGGTGGGAGAGCGGTGTCGGCTGTACCGGCCCCATCGCGGGCAGGCCCGCTCCCACAGTTGAACTGTGGTGCGGGTGGGATGTTCATTTTCCTTGGTGGGAGCGAGCCTGCTCGCGAGGGCGGCACTGAGTGGCGGTGACAAATGGCAGGGGTAAGACAGTTGCTCCCACAGGTCCTGCCAGCAGCACCACTGAACGGTGGGAGAGCGGTGTCGGCTGTACCGGCCCCATCGCGGGCAGGCCCGCTCCCACAGTTGAACTGTGGTGCGGGTGGGATGTTCATTTTCCTTGGTGGGAGTGAGCCTGCTCGCGAGGGCGGCACTGAGTGGCGGTGACAAATGGCAGGGGTAAGACAGTTGCTCCCACAGGTCCTGCCAGCAGCACCACTGAACGGTGGGAGCGGGCCTGCCCGCGATGGCGGCGGTACAGGCGATGCACTTCTGGCCGCTGCAACACTGCCACCGCAGGCACGCACACCGCCTCAGAACGGTACTGTCAATTTCATCCAGTACGCCTGCCCTTCAGCACGGTTGCGCACTTGGGTTTCCTGCTCCCATTTGGCGGTGAGGAACCAGCCGTTGGGGTTGGTGTATTTCACCGAGGGGCCAACGGCGAAAACCCGGCCCTTGTTATCGTCGATGCGCTCGCCGTACTGGCGGTCGTCGGTAGTCTGGCGGTAGACGTAGCCGCCCACCCCCACCACCCAGCCATTGCCCAAGCCCCAGCCCAGGGCGTAGTCCACGTGTAGTTCCTGGCCGGAGCGGTAGTCGGTGTCGTCATTCTTGAGGTTGAAGTCGTACATGATCTTCGCGTCCAGGTTCCACCCCGCCGGGTCGATGTACGACAGCGCCAGCACCGGTTCGATGCCCCAGTAGTTGCGCCCGATGTTGGTCTGGTCGTAGCGCTCGTAGCGCCCGGTCGGGGCCAGCAGGTCGAGGGCGACGATGGCGTGCATTTTCTCGCTCAGGTGATAGCCCAGGGCCGGGCCGAAGATCACATCCCCCAGGCCTTGCTTGCTTTGCGAATGGCCATTGATCGAAACCTTGAGGTCCACCAGCGGCACCAACGCATGAAACGCCAGGCTGGCGCCCAGCACCTGCTGCTCGGTGACCCAGATCAGGCGCGGGGCGATGGAGTTGGCGCGAATGCGCAGGTCCACCGGCACCTTGCGCCCGTCATTGCCGCGCAAGGTGTCGGCCTCGTAATGGCCGACAAAAAACTGCGAGTACAGCCCCGGCGGCGGCATGGCCCCGGACAGGTAGTTTTCTGCGCCATTGGGGTAGGTAGAACCGCCGCCCTCGGTGGCCAGCGCCGGCAGCGCGACGCCGGCCAACAGGCCGCACAGCAGGGAAACATTGGTTTTGCAGGTGAATGGGCTCATCAGGGTTGACCTTTTATTGTTGTTATCCGGGTTGATGGCGTTGCTTCTCTGTAGCCAGCGGGCTCGCCCGCGCTGGGGTGCGCAGCAGCCCCCAAACCGTGCCCGGCCGAACAGCGATTTACGGCCGCTACGCGACCGAGCGCGGGCGAGCCCGCTTGCTACACACAAGGCGCTAGATGCGCTTGAACAGTGCCGAGCGGTTGCCTTGGCTGGCGCCGTCGGCGGCGCTGTAGAAACGCTCCATAAAAATGTCGCGCTCGAACAGGCGCCCTTGCATCAGGCAACTGATCGCCGCGTCGATCATCGGCGGCGGCCCGCACAGGTAGGCCTTGTTGGCGCTGAAGCGGCCGTCGAAATGGGCCTTGGCCGCTTCGTGCACGTAGCCTTTGAAGCCTTGCCACTGCGGGTCGTCGTCGGCCTGGCTGAGGGCCGGTACGTAGCTGAAATTGGCGTGGCGCCGCGCCAAGTCCTCGAACAGTTCGCGGTTGTACAGTTCGGCGCGGTTGCGCGCGCCCTGGAACAGCACGATGCGCCGCCCATCACCGCGTTGCAGCAGGTCGAGGATCATCGATTGCGGGCTCGACAGCCCCGAGCCGCCGGCGATGAAAATCAGGTCGCCAGCCTGGGAATCACGAACAAAAAACTGCCCGTAAGGCCCGGCCACCGCCACTTCATCGCCCACCTGCAAGCCCTGGTGGATATACCCGGTGGCCGCCCCGCCCTCCACCCGCCGCACGTGCAGCTCGATTTCGTCGGCGCGGGTGGGCGGGTTGGCCAGGGAAAACGCCCGGGTGCCGTCGATGCCCGGCAGTTGCAGGTTGATGTATTGCCCAGGCTGGAACGCCATGGGCCGGTCCAGTTTCAGGTGCAGGCCCTTGATGGTGGGCGACAGCTCGGTCAGCGCGGTGACCCGCGCCCGGTAGTCCTGTACCGGGTGGCCGGCGAAGTCGGCGTCCACGTCCAGGTCGGCCTCGATGACCATGTCGCTCTGGGGCATGGCGCAGCAGGCGAGGATCTTGCCCTCGTCGCGCTCCATGTCCATCAGGGCGAAGGTGGACGCCGCACCCAGGTCGGCTTCGCCTTCCAACACCTGGACCTTGCAGGTGGCGCAGGTGCCGTGGCCGCAGGCAAACGGCAGCCACACGCCCTGGCGCAGCGCCGCTTCGAGGATGGTCTGGCCCTCCTCGACCTCGATCTGTTCGCCAGTAGGCTCGATGGTGACTTGATAACTCATGGGCGCCTCCTCAATTGCCAGTGCCGGCGATGCCGTTAAGCCCGGGGGTGTCCAGGTGCAGCAGGCTCTTGTGGTCGATGCCATTAGCCGCCAGGCTCAGGGCTGGGTCGGGCACGAACGGGCGGTCGTTGAGGCGCCAGTGGGCGGTGGTGAAATCCACCTGTGCCGCATCCGGGTGCGCCACCAGGGCCGGGCGCAGCACCTGGGTGAGGAAGTCGGCAAACAGCATCTGCGGCGGCAGCGGCCAGGTGAACGGCGCGCAAAACATCAGGTGGCGTTCCCAGCACAGGTACACCAGTTGCAGGCCGTTAAAGTTTTCCTGGCGATCCAGGGCGATGGCCTCGTAGGGGCCGATGGCAGTCACGGGCATGGTCTTGTCCTTTCTTGTTATGGGTCGATGCCCCGGGGCTAAAGCCCCGGGTTGGGCGGGTTCAGCCGGCCTTGTGGTTGGGGTGCCATTGCTGCCAGCGCTGGTGCTCGGTGGAGCCCAGGTACTCGAAGTTGTCTTCGCCGGGGGTGATGTTGTAGTAGTCGCGCACCACCGACTCCACGTCCGCGCCGCCGCAGTTGCCCTGCAGGATCTGGTGCACCGGCAACCAGGCCTGGATGTACTTGTGCGGCTCGAAGGTGAAGATGTCGCAGCAGCCATCGGAGCAGAAGTGGTAGCGCTCGCCCTCATGCTCGGCGCTGCGGTGGCTCAGGGTGCTGGGGTCGTCGGGCTCGCTGAACGCCAGGGGGATCTGGCAGATCTGGCACAGCATCGGCAGGGTCGGGTTGTAGAAGCGCTCACCCTTTTCCTGCAGGGCGCGCCAGTGCTCGAAGCGCGGGCGGTAGATCGCGTCGAAGGTGTCCGGGTACTTTTGCGAGAGCCAGTCCAGCTCTTCGTCGGTGGGCATCCAGGTGTGGAAGTTGGTGGCCTGGCTGTACTGGTAGAAGATCGACCAGGCCTGGTGGGTGATGTGTTCCTTGCCGATGTTGGCCTCTTCCACGTACTTGGGCGCGCGGATGCCGTAGCGCTCCAGGTCCTTGAACAGCGCCCCGCCCGCCTCCTCGAAGTACACGCCCCAGGCCTCGGACCAGGACATGACTTTGTTGGGCAGCATGTAGTCCATCATCATGCCCACCAGGGTCAGCAGGCGATAACCGCGCCAGAACCACTTGTCGATCCAGCGCTGGATAATCGGCACGTTGTCTTCGTGCTGTTCGAGCAAAAACTTGATGACCTCCAGGCCCAACGTCATGTGCCGCGCCTCGTCGGACTGGGCCGAGAAACCGAAGGTTACGGTGGCCATGTCGCCGTTGAACGCCGCGCCGGACATGAAAGGCACGAACAACAGGTTGGTCAGCACGTACTCGAAGGAAAACGAAATCGCCGTGAGGAACTCGAACGGCCCCGCCGTGCGCGCGTCCTCGAAGAACGACTTGGGCACCGAGAGGAACCACACCCGGTCGTGCATATGGGCGAAATCATGCAGGCCGTTGAAGTGCTTGTTGTAGTGGCTCATGGCGTGGATCTGGGTCTGCACATGGCGCAGTTCATCGATGGCCTGCATCTGGCAGGCCACCCGCGCACCGGCGCCGCTGAACTGCCGGCCAACCCGGGCAAACCCTTGGTAGGCCTGGTATTCCAGAGGCGTGACGCCGGACAGGAACAGCTTCAAGGCGTTGACGTAACGGGCGTCCGACAGGCTGGTGTGGCCGTTGTTCTGGGCAAAGGCATCGAAGATCGCGTAGAGCTTTTTCTCTTTCTCGGCCTGGTACTTCCAGTAGGTGTCCATGGTCAGGCGAAAGGGGTCTTCCCACTTGTCCCAGTCGGTGATCTTGATGCCCTCGAAGCGCTCCAGCGGGTAGATGTCTTCGTGGCGCTGGTAGCTCGGCTCCCAGTCCAGGTCCCGGGTCATGCAACGGTATTTTTCTTTGGCGTTCAGGCGTTTTTTCACGGCCATGACGGTTCTCCCGCAAATGTTCTTATTGTTGAAAAGCTACGGCACGCACGCCGCGGGTCAGGTGTTCCAGTGCAGGGAAAAACAGTCGTCCTCTTCCTCGACGTTGCCGCCCAGGGTAATCACGTACATGAGCATTTCCTGGATGTCCCAGGGGCTGGCGGTGAGGGCCTCGACCGTCTCGCGGCGGATGTCCAGGCGCGCGTCGGCCTCGATGCGGATCATCGACGGCTGGTGCTGCACCACGGCGCCGGGGTTGTCCTGGACGATGGCCTCGACAATGGCGCGGGCGTAATCGTTGTCCTGCAGGTTGATGTACACGCGCGAGGTCATGGCGCCACCCCGCTCAGGCCGATTTTCTTCAGGCGCACGGCAAACTCGCTGCACACCGCGTCCAGCGCCGCGTCGCCCGGGCCCATGGCTGCCAGCGGGCGCACGGCGGCCAAGGCGCGGCGGCTCCATTGATCGACCCAGGTTTCGACCCGCGCCAGGTTGGCCGGGCTTTCAGCAATCACGGTCTTGACCAGGGCATCGACCCAGCGCTGGCTCTCGGCGAACCACAGGCGCATGAACTCGGTGAGCATGCCCACCTGCCCGGCGCCGTTGGCGCTCAGTTGTTCGTCGAACTTGTGGAACAGCAGCGGGTACACCAGGCCATCGCTGACCAGGTTCTGCGCCAGGGTCAGCTCGAACCAGTCGCGCACCACCAGGCTGTCCTCGACATAGCGGCGCAGGCCTTGCCAGGCCGGGTCGCCCAGCCATTGCTGCTTGGCTTTGGCCAGTAGCAGGACGTCGCCGTCGTCGAGCATCAGACCGATGCGCGACAGGTACTGGGCAATGCCCAGGCGATCCATGGCGTGGAACATGTGCATCTGGGTCAGGCTGGTGCCCAGGCCATCGGCGGCGATGTTGCTGTTGTTCATGTTCGCCCCCAACTCGGCGTGACGCAGGGGCAGCAGCAGCGCGCTGATCTGCGTCAGGCTCACGGGGTCGAGGCCAGCAAGCATGTTGCGCTTCTCGCAGAAGGCGTAGTCGTGCTCGGCGTTTTCCTGCATCCGCGCCCGGGCCTGGACGTAGGCGCCGTAGTAATACTGGCGCGGGTCGCTGACCTTGCCCCAGTCGGCCATGACCACGGCGGTGCGGGTCGGGTCGTTGAGCAATTTGTCGGGCTGCCACAGCGGGCGGTAATGGAAATTGGTGGCGGCCTCCAGGTCGAAACTGGCCTCCTGATAACGGCTGGCGGGCTTGTCGCCAAAACGCCGGCGGGTATGGCTGAAGGTATGGCGCAAGGTCTGCACCGTGGTGGTCTTGATTTCTACACTCATGGCTTGGGGTCCTTTGTTTTTGTTATGGGCCGGTGTGCGCTAGGCGTCGCCGTAGCGCCACTTGCGCATGTCGGCCTCGATGGCCGCGCACATCTGCGCATCCATGTGCTGCACCCGGTTGGCCTGGCAGAACTGGGCGAAGGCCGGGCGCGGCATGACCAGTTCGACATACAGGTCGGGCGTGCCGATGGCGAAGTCGAACTCGACGAAAGTGGCGGCTTCGTCACTGCGTACCCGCACATAGCGCGGCAAACGGTCGAACGGGGTGGATGGGGTGGGCATGCTCAACTCCTCACAGGGGCCAGAGGGGCTAGAGCAATGGCTGTGCCAGGACCGTTTCCAGAACCTTGGATTATTTCTATCCCATTGATTTACATCGTTAATAAATCAACTTAGGGAGCGCGCCGGGGTGCCTGGACGGTCTCGACCCCAGCCCGGGCGAGCGGGGTTTTTCATCATTTGATCCATCGCCCCAAGGACGTTTGAGCAAATGGTGCAAGGCGCTGTGGCAATTGACTTTCGCGGCGAATTCAGGCCGTTTAATAAGCGCCTGAAAGCAACCTGTGGGCGCCTGCCACACCGCCACAGGCAATACCCAAAGTCCCTACTAAAAAAACAACAGGGGTTAGCGTGCATGAGCATCAAATACCGGGCCACGGAGCACGCTCCGCTGGTCAAGGACCTGGCCGAACGCATCCGATTCCTGGGCAGCGAAGGCAAAATCTGGCTCGACGAACAACGCATGTTGCTGATGCAGGTGTCGGCCATGGCGTCGTGCCGGCGCGAGTTGATCGAGATGATCGGCGAAGAACGGGCCAAGGGTTTCTTCCTGCGCCTGGGCTATCAGTCGGGCCTCAAGGACGCCGAACTTGCCCGCAAACTTCGCCCTAATGGCAGCGATATCGAGATGTTTCTCACCGGCCCGCAACTGCATTCCCTCAAGGGCATGGTCAATGTGCGGCCGCTGAAAATGGACATCGACCTGGAGCGCGGCCACTTCTACGCCGACATCGAATGGCTCGATTCCTTCGAGGTGGAAAACCATCAGAGCGAGCACCTGCCCTCGCACCAACCGGTGTGCTGGATGCTGCTGGGTTACGCCATCAGCTACACCTCGCTTTTCGTCGGGCGCCAGATCATCTTCAAGGAAATCAGCTGCCGCGGCTGCGGTGACCTGCACTGCCGGATCATCGGCAAACCCGCCGAGCAATGGGACGACGCCGACGCCTTTATGCGTTATTTCCAGAGCGACCCGATCATCGAAGAGCTGCACAGCCTCAAGATCCAGATCGAGAGCCTGAACCAGCGCCTGGAACTGCGCGCCGGGCAGTTCTATGGCATTGGCCAGTCGGCGATCTACCGCAAGACCTGCGCCCTGATCGACAAGGCCGCGCCGGGCAAGACCTCGGTGCTGCTGACCGGCGAAACCGGGGTGGGCAAGGAAATCATCGCCCGCAGCGTACACCTGCGCAGCGAGCGCGCCGACGGGCCGTTCATTGCCCTCAACTGCGCGGCAATCCCGGCGGACCTGATCGAATCGGAGCTGTTCGGCGTGGAGAAAGGCGCGTTCACCGGCGCCCACCAATCACGCATGGGGCGCTTCGAGCGGGCCAATGGCGGCACCCTGTTTCTCGATGAAATCGTCGAACTCACGCCCAGGGCCCAGGCCAGCCTGCTACGGGTGTTGCAGGAAGGCGAACTGGAACGGGTGGGCGACAACCAGACCCGCCGCGTCGATGTGCGGGTCATCGCCGCCACCCATGAAGATTTGGCCCAAGCCGTCAAGGCCGGGCGTTTTCGCGCCGACCTGTATTACCGCCTGAACGTCTACCCGGTGAAAATCCCCGCCCTGCGCGAGCGCCGCGAGGACATCCCGCTGCTGATCGAACACTTCCTCGACAAGCTCCACGCCACCTACCCGAAGAAAAACCTTGGCCTCTCCGACCGCGCCCTGGAGGCCTGCATGCGCTACGACTGGCCAGGCAATATCCGCGAGTTGGAGAACCTGATCGAACGTGGGGTGATTATCACCGACCACAACCAAAGCATCTGCGTCGACGCCCTGTTCCCGCACCTGGGCGACGAAGCCCAGAGCATTGGCCTGGGCAGCGACGGCAACCTGGTCAGCCAGGAACGGGACGTGGCCAGCGATTGGGCCGAACAACTGATGGACCGTGGCCTGAGCCTGGAACAGGTCGAACAGGCCATGCTCAACAGCGCCCTGCAACGGGCCGGGCAGAACGTCTCCGAAGCCGCACGCCTGCTGGGCATGACCCGCCCGGCGTTGGCCTATCGCTTGAAAAAAGCGCCGTTGTAGCAAGGGCTTGCGACAGAGGGGAGCGGTGCGTCAGGGCTGCCGCCATCGCGGGCAAGGCCCGCTCCCACAGAGGCTGCGGCTTGCCACACATCCCGCCAGCACCACGCCTCCACGGTGGGAGCGGGCCTCGCCCGCGATAGGGCCGGTACAGGCGATGCACTGCTGGCGGCAGGAGGGCGGCTATCACCGTTGAGGCCTATCACCGGAAAAATTGACAATAATCATTATTATTCGCAGCAAAGCTTCCTAGACTCGGGTTCCCACTCCCTCGAGCCCAGGAAATTCCCATGCGCACGCCCGTTTCGCTGTCTGTTGCCCTGCTGCTTCTGTCGCCCCTGGCCCAGGCCAAGGAATACCCGATTGGCGAACCGCAGTTCTGCCCTGGGCTGGAGGTGGGCGCGGTGTATTTGCAACCCATCGAGATGGCGCCAGCGGGGATGATGCGCGCCACCGCCGATTCCGATGTGCACCTGGAAGCCGATATCCGCGCCACCGCCGACAACCGCCAGGGCTTTCAGGAAGGCAGTTTCGTGCCCTACCTGAATGTGGCCTTCAGTTTGAAAAAACAGGGCGCCAGCGACGAGATCAAAGGGGATTTCCACGCCATGGTGGCCAATGACGGGCCGCACTACGGCGACAACGTCAAGTTGCTCGGCCCAGGCAAGTACCAGCTCACGTTCACTGTGCTACCACCCTCGGGCCACGCTTCGCTGGGCCGCCACACCGACAAGGAAACCGGCGTCGAACCCTGGTTCGAGCGCTGCGAACTCCAGTACGAATTCGTCTACGCGGGGATCGGCAAGAAAGGCGGCTATTGAATGGCGATCCCTTCCCGCTTCGCCCAGACCCACCGGCGCTTCGGCGCGCTGCTGTTGGCCCTGGCGGTCACGCCGCTGGCCGCCGCGCCGCTGCCCACCTATGAGCTGAGCATCGACGACGGCCATTTCACCCCGGCCCTGTTGGAAGTACCGGCGGGGCTGCGGTTCAAGATCGTGCTCAAGAACATCGGCCAAGGCCCGGCGGAGTTCGAGAGCACGCCGCTACGGGTGGAAAAGGTGCTGTCGCCGGGGGTGACCACCTTCGTCGTGATCCACCCGCTCAAGCCTGGCCACTATCCGTTCTTCGACGAGTTCCACCCGCAATTGCCCGAGGGCGGCATTCTCGCCCGCTAACCGCTGGAGCCTTGCATGAATCAATCGATGTTCATCGTCTGGCGCGAAAGTGTCGAAGCCCTGTTGGTGATCGGCATTCTCCAGGCCTGGGTCGGCCAACAGGCCCAGGCCTCGCGCCTGCACCGTTTCCTGTGGGGCGGCGTGCTGTTGGGGCTGCTGCTGTCGGGAGTGCTGGCCGGGCTGATCCTGTTTGCTGGCGAGGCCATGAGCGGCGCGGCCAATGAGTGGTTCCAGGCTGCGCTGACCCTGGTCGCCAGCCTGCTGATCGTGCAGATGGTCAGTTGGATGCACCGCCACGGCCGCACCCTGCGCCACGACCTGCTGCGCGACGCCGATCACCAGGTGGCGCGCCAGGGCGGCCTCGGCCTGCTATTGCTGGCGATGCTGGCGGTGAGCCGCGAAGGCAGCGAAACCGTGGTCTTCCTCTATGGCCTGGGCGCGCGCCTGCAAGGCTCGGCCCTGGGCCTGTTCGCCATCGGTGGCGTACTTGGCCTGTTGCTGGCGGGCCTGACCGTGGCTGTGTTGCACGGCAGCCGCCGGTTCATTTCCTGGCGCAGTTTTTTCGCCATCAGCGAAGTCATTCTCCTGCTGCTGGGCGCCGCGCTGCTGGTCAGCGCCACCGAGCGCATCGGCGGCCAGTTGCTTGCCCTGGATGTGCCGCAATGGGTGTATGGCGCGGTCGGTGAGGGCCTGTGGGACACGGGCCCGTGGTTGGATGACGGCCGTGGCCTGGGCAGTTTCCTCGCCGATTTTGCCGGCTACCGGGCCAGCCCCAGCGCCGCCGTGCTGCTAGCGGTGGTGGCTTACTGGCTGGGCGTCGGTGGCTGGCTGCGCCGCGCCTCCCGCGAGCGCCTGCCATGTCCGGCCTGAGCCTGGGCAACCGTTGGCTCGCACGCCTGGGCGATGGCATGCGCCGCCATGGCGCAGCGATCCGCGCCATGCAATGGGCGGTGGTGCTGTTCTACGCCGTGCTGCTGGTGATCCCCGCGTGGCTGCCGTTGCCCGACAGCCAGGCGCGGATGCTGGATAACCTGACCCTGTTCGCACAGTTTCTGTTCTGGGGCCTGTGGTGGCCGTTCGTGCTGTTGTCCATCGTCCTGTTCGGGCGCCTGTGGTGCGGCGTGCTCTGCCCCGAAGGTTCCCTCAGCGAATGGGCCAGCCGCCACGGCCGTGGCCTGGGCGTGCCGCGCTGGCTGCGCTGGGGTGGTTGGCCGACCCTGGCGTTCTGCCTGACCACCCTCTACGGCCAATTGATAAGCGTCTATGACTACGCCCAGGCCGCGTTGCTGATCCTCGGCGGCTCCACGGTGGCCGCCGTGGCGGTGGGCCTGATGTTTGTGCGCGGCAAGCGCATCTGGTGCCGCTACCTGTGCCCGGTCAGCGGCGTGTTCGCCCTGCTCGCGCGCCTGGCCCCGGTGCATTTCGCCGTGGACGAACAACGCTGGCTGGCCAACACCGCCCCGCGCCTACCCCCGCCCAACTGCGCGCCGCTACTGGACATCCGCCGCATGCGTGGCGCCAGCGACTGCCATGCCTGCGGGCGCTGCAGCGGGCAACGCGGCGCGGTGCAGTTGATCGCCCGCTCCAGCAACGCGGAAATCCTCGACGCCGACCCGCGCAGCGTATCGCTGTGGGATGCGCGCTTGCTGCTGTTCGGCGTGATCGGCCTGGCCATGGGCGCCTTCCAATGGACCGTCAGCCCCTGGTTCATCGCCCTCAAACAGGCCCTGGCGCAGTGGCTGGTGGAGCACGATGTGCTGTGGCCCCTGGACGACAACGCCCCCTGGTGGCTGCTGACCCACTACCCGCAACTCAACGACAGTTTCAGTTGGCTCGACGGCGCCAGCATCGTCCTCTACCTGGGCCTGAGCGCCCTGCTGCTGGGCGGTGGCCTGATGCTCCTGCTGCGCCTGGCCGCGCGCCTGGGCCGCCAGCCCTACTTGGCGCTGGCCCTGACCCTTACTCCCGTGGGCGCCGCCGGGTTGTTCCTCGGCCTCTCGGCCACCACCGTCAAACTGCTGCGCTACGAAGGCCTGATCCTGGCCTGGGTACAACCGGCCCGCGCCTTGCTGTTGCTGGCGGCCATTGCCTGGTGCCTGGCCCTGGGCTGGAAACGCCTGGGCCGCGACCCCGCCGCCCCCACCCGCCGCCTCGCCGCCATGGCGTGCCTGATAGCCGCAAATGGCGGCGTGGGCCTCGGCTGGTGGTTGCAGTTCTGGGGGTGGTAGAGGGGGGGTGAGCGAAAAGCTGCAAGCAACAAGCGCCTGCCTCTGCTTGCAGCTTGTAGCTCACAGCTCGCAACTGCTCCCCCTCTTATCCTCGCAAGATGAATTCCGGAAACAGCTCGCGCATTTGCGCCCATAGTTCTGCCTGGCGGGTTTGGGGGGAGATGAGGGACAGTTCGGGGTCGAGCATGCGGGCGGTGCGTACCAGTTGGATGGCAAAGCGTTTTACCCCGCGCTCGCTCAGTTGTTCGGCCAACTCCAGCAGGCGCGGCGGGTCGAACAAGTGCCAGTGCACGGTGGTGCGGCATTCGTAGTCCACGCCGCTGTCGAGCAGGTGGTCCAGGCTGCGCCAGTTGGCGGCACCGCTGCCGGCCACGCCGGTCACGCTTTCGCTGTCCTGGGGCAGGGCTTTGACGTCGAAACCTACCCAATCGGCCAAGCCCACCACTTTGGCGAACGCTGCGGGTTTGATCCCGGCGCTGTGCAGGCCGATGCGAAAGCCCATTTGCCGCACTTCATGGATGGCCGCCGGTAAGCCTTCTTGCAGGGTCGGTTCGCCGCCGCTGAACACCACGGCGTCGAGCAGGCCTTGGCGGCGTTGCAAAAACGCCAACACCCGGCACCAATCCAGCTCGGCGCTACCGCGCGGGCCGATCAGGTCCGGGTTGTGGCAGTAACGACAACGCCAGGCACAGCCCTGGCAAAACAGCACGCAGGCCAGTTGCCCGGGGTAGTCGAGCGTGGTCAGGGGCACCAGGCCCCCGACCCTGAGCATTCGACTCATTGGCGGGCGGCCATGGCCGCGGTTTCGGTGAAGTGCTGACGCTCGCGGTGTTCCGATTGCTTACCGGGGTTGAAGGCCGCGACGGGGCGGTGGTAGCCCATCACCCGGGTCCAGACTTCACAGCGTTGGCGTTGGTCTTGCGGCAGGGTTGCGGTGGCATTCATGGTGAGACTCCTTGCGGTGGGTAAAGGGAAATCAGTCGGCGCTGCCAAGCACCTGGGCCTGTTGCAGCAGGGCTTCGTCGCACTTGGGGCAGAACTCGTGTTCGCCGTCGAGGTAGCCGTGCACCGGGCAGATGGAGAAGGTTGGCGTCACGGTCAGGTACGGCAGGCGGAACCGGCCCAGGGCGTTGCGCACCAGTTGCTTGCAGGCCTGGGTCGAGGAAATGCGCTCGGCCATGTACAGGTGCAGCACGGTGCCGCCGGTGTATTTGCATTGCAGCGCATCTTGCAGTTCCAGCGCCTCGAAGGGGTCGTCGGTGAAGCCCACCGGCAGTTGCGAGGAGTTGGTGTAGTACGGCGCCGTGGCGCAACCGGCCTGGAGGATGTCCGGGTAGCGCTTGAGGTCTTCCTTGGCGAAGCGGTACGTGGTGCCTTCGGCCGGGGTGGCTTCGAGGTTGTACAGGTGGCCGGTTTCTTCCTGAAAGCGCAGCAGGGTGGCGCGTACATGGTCGAGCAGGCGCAGAGCGAATTCGCGGCCCTGTTCGGTGTGCGTGCCCTCTTGGTCACCACTGAAGTTGCGCAGCATCTCGTGCAGGCCGTTGAGGCCGATGGTGGAGAAGTGATTGCGCAAGGTGCCCAGGTAGCGCTTGGTGTAGGGGTAGAGGCCGGCGTCCATGTGGTGCTGGATCACCTTGCGCTTGACCTCCAGGCTCTCCATCGCCAGCTCCATCAGAGTGTCCAGGCGCTGCAACAGGCCGCTGGTGTTGCCCCGGAACACATAGCCCAGGCGCGCGCAGTTGATGGTCACCACCCCCAGCGAACCGGTCTGCTCCGCCGAGCCGAACAGGCCGCCGCCACGCTTGAGCAGTTCGCGCACGTCCAGTTGCAGGCGGCAGCACATCGAGCGCACCTGGTTGGGCAGCATGTCGGAGTTGAGGAAGTTCTGGAAATACGGCAGGCCATAGCGCGCGGTCATCTCGAACAGGCGATCGGCGTTTTCGCTGTCCCACGGGAAATCATGGGTGATGTTGTAGGTGGGGATCGGGAAGGTGAACACCCGCCCCTTCGCGTCGCCGGCCTGCATCACTTCGATGTAGGCGCGGTTGAGCAGCTCCATTTCCGCTTGCAGGTCGCCGTAGGCAAAAGGCATTTCCTCGCCACCGATCACCGGGATCTGCTCGCGCAGATCCTCAGGGCAGACCCAGTCGAACGTCAGGTTGGTGAACGGCGTCTGGGTGCCCCAGCGCGACGGCACGTTGAGGTTGTAGATGAACTCTTGCAGGGCCTGGCGGATCTCGGGGTAGGTCAGTTGGTCCTTGCGCACATAGGGCGCCAGGTAGGTGTCGAAGGAGCTGAACGCCTGGGCCCCGGCCCATTCGTTTTGCAGGGTGCCGAGGAAGTTGACCATTTGCCCCAGGGCGCTGCTCAGGTGCTTGGGCGGCCCCGCCTCCACTCGCCCCGGCACGCCGTTGAGGCCTTCGTGCAGCAGGGTGCGCAGGGACCAACCGGCGCAGTAACCGGCGAGCATGTCCAGGTCGTGGATATGCAGGTCGCCCTCGCGGTGGGCCTGGCCGATTTCATGGCTGTAGACCTCATCCAGCCAGTAGTTGGCGGTGACCTTGCCCGACACGTTGAGCACCAGCCCGCCCAGGGAGTAGCCCTGGTTGGCGTTGGCCTGCACGCGCCAGTCGTCGCGGTCCAGGTACTCGTTCATCGAGGTGGCGACTTCCACCAGGGTCTTGCGGTCGCGACGCAGGCGTCCGTGTTGCTCGCGGTAGACGATATAGGCACGCATGGCAAAGAAGTAGCCGGCGTCCATCAACACCCGCTCCACCCGGTCCTGGATCTGCTCGACATGCAAGCGGCCATGGCCCTCCAAGCGTGCGAGTACGGCGTCGAGCAACACCTCGGCCTCAACCTCGGTGTACTCGCCCGTGGCCCGCCCAGCGGCGATCAACGCCTGGCGGATCTTATCGGCATCAAAGGCCACCAGGCTGCCATCGCGCTTATGCAACCGGTTCAGTCCCGCCGTAATCAACGTGCTCTGCATCCCGCCTCCAGACACTACATATAGGTGTTTATAGTTTTAAAAACACAAGATGCGGGAAAGACTACGGACAAAGCCCCCTCAGGCCATTGACCGACATCAAGTTTTGCAGGCGAAAAAAACCGCCCACAGGGGCGGCAAAAGGGAATTGATCGCATTAGGTGCGGGCCCTGCCCGCGAGGAAGCCGGGGCAGGCGCTGCACTTCTGGCGGCCGGAATGCCGCCATCACGGGCAGGCCCGCTCCCACAGAAGAGAAACAAATCCCGCCCACAGCCACAGAGGAAAAACAAACCTCGCCCACAGCCCCTTAACCGCCACTCACACTCATAAACCGCAAAATCTGCACCGAACCATCGGGGCTGAAGTCGTGGCGTTGGGGTTTGCCGCGCAAGGCGGTGTGGATGGCTTCGATCAGCGGCGCGTCGTCCAAGGGGTAGCGGCGTAGCAGGCCGCGCAGGTCCAGGGCGTTTTCCTGGCCCAGGCACAGCAGCAGGCGCCCTTCCACGGTCATGCGCACCCGGTTGCAGGTGGCGCAGAAGTTGTGGCTGTTGGGCGAGATAAAGCCGATGCGCGTCTGCGCGTGGCGGGCCAGGCGCACATAGCGCGCCGGACCGCCGCTGCTTTCGGTGCTGTCGAGCAGGGTGTGATCGCGCTCGATCAGCGCCCGCACCTCGTCACTGGAGCAGAACGACTCGCCGCGTTCGCGGCCCACCTCGCCCAGGGGCATCTCCTCGATAAAGCTGATGTCGATGCCCTGGTCGATGGCGTATTGCACCAGCGCCGGCACTTCGTCGAAGTTACGCCCCTTCATCACCACGCAGTTGAGCTTGACCCGGGCGAACCCCGCGTCCCGCGCCGCTTCGATCCCGGCCAGCACCTGGGCCAGGTCGCCGTTGCGGGTGATGGCGCGAAACCGCGCCGGGTCGAGGCTGTCCAGGCTGATGTTGATGCGCTTGACCCCCGCCTCCACCAGCGGCCGCGCCAGGCGCCCGAGTTGCGAGCCGTTGCTGGTCATCACCAATTCGCGCAGCCCTGGCAGCGCGGCGATGTGCCGGCACAGGTCGACAATCCCCGGGCGAATCAGCGGCTCGCCTCCGGTCAGGCGAATCTTGCGCACCCCCAGGCCGACAAACACCCCGGCCAGGCGCTGCAACTCTTCCAGGGTCAGCACCTGTTGGCGGGGCAGGAAGGTCATGTTCTGCGCCATGCAATACACACAGCGAAAATCACAACGATCGGTGACCGACATCCGCAGATAGTCGATCTGGCGTCCAAAACCATCCTGCATGACTGTTTTCATCCCATACTCCCCGTTGGCCAAAGGCTCACTGCACCAGCGGCGAGTCCGCGCCCTGCAAGGCGATACCGCGTACATCGGCGGCGCCGATCAGGGTTTGCAGGTATTGCACCAGGGCCTTTTGCCACACGCCTTGCTGCAACTGGGTGCGGATCGCCACCGCCACCGCTTCATAGGGCAGCGGCATGCCTTCCACGCGCTGATCGACGCTCACCACGTGCCAGCCGTAGCGGCTTTCCAAAGGCTTGGCGCACAACCCCGGGGCCAGGGTGAACAGTTGCCGCTCGAACTCCGGCACCGTCTGGCCCTTACTGATTTGCCCCAGCGCCCCACCCTGGGCCTTGGACGGGCAGGCTGAGTACTTGAGCGCCAACTCGGCGAAGCTGCCGGGCAGGTCAGCCAGGCGTTGCACCAGGATGTCCGCCTGCTCGCGCGCCAAGTGGCGCGCCTCGGCGTCGTCCGGCGCGCACTCCAGGAGGATGTGCCGCACCGCCAGCAACGGTGCGCTGTGAAAGCGCGCCCGGTTGCTCTCGTAGTAACGCAGGCACGTGGCCTCGTCGCATTGCGGCACCTGCACTTCGCGCTCCAGCAGCAGGCGGGTGGCCGCTTCCTCTTCGTTTTCCCCGGCGCCGACCTGCAACAGCAGGCCCAGCTCGGCGATACGCTGCTGCAACAGCTCGCGGATCACCAGGGCGCGGGCGGCCAGGAACACCGCCTCCTCGCGGCTTTCAGCCGGGTGGTATTGCAGCTCCAAGGCCATGGCCTCGGGGGTGATGGCCACGCCGTTGACGCTGACGATGGGCCATTCCTGCTCGCTGCTGGCGATCAACTCTGGCGCAGCCTCGGCCACGGGCTCGAATTCTACCGCGCCGCTGGCAGCCGCCACTGGTGCCAGGCTTTCTTTATTGGACGACCCGCAGCCACCGCCGCCGTTGCCGCCGCCACATCCGCAGCCACTAGACATGATTGCCTCCTTGGGCTTTTTGCCGAACGATTTGATAACGCCGCCCCAGGTACCACACCGGCGCGCTGACGATATGCACCAGGCGGGTGAACGGGAACAGCACGAACAGGGTCAAGCCGAGGAACACGTGCAGCTTGTAGGTCAGGCCCACCGGGGCGATGGCCGCCGCCGCTTCCATCGGGCGCAGCATCACGGTGTTCTGCGCCCAGTCGGCGAGCATCACCATCACCGAGCCGTCCATGTGGGCGGTGGAGGCGGCGATGGTCAGCAGGCCCAGGAGCAACTGCGCCAACAGCACGAACAGGATCAGGATGTCCGAGGGGCTGGAGGTGGCGCGTACCCGCGGGTCGGTCAGGCGGCGGTTGATGAGCATCAGCAGGCCGATCAGGCACAGGCCGCCGAAAAAGCCGCCCGAAACCATGGCCAACAACTGCTTATGCTCGGTGCTGATGACGTGGTGGTAAATCGACGCTGGGGTCAGCAGGCCGACAAAGTGCCCGGCCAACACAAACAACACGCCGACATGGAACAGGTTGCTCGCCACGCGCATGCCGCGCCCGCTGAGCATCTGGCTGGAGCCGGCCTTCCAGCTGTACTGCGACAGGTCGAACCGCGCCCAACTGCCGATCAGGCAGATCGCCAGGGCGACATAGGGATAAATCCCGAAGGCCAACAGATTCCACTTATCCATGCTTCACCTCCACGGCAGGCGCGCCGGCCTGCCCTTCATGCTGAAAATCCACCCAGTGCAACGGCACCGCGCTTTCCTCGCGGGCCTTGCCCGGGGCGCTGGGCATCGAGCTGCAACGGTCCTGCTGCTCGGCCTTCATAAAGTCCACGGCCTCTTCTTCCCAGACCTTGTCCAGGGCTTCGAGGGAGTCGTCGCGTACCTCCGCCGCCACTTGCTCACGCAACTCGGCCACGGCCTTTTGCGGCTCCATGCCGGCGATTTGCAGCAACGCACGAAAGCAACTGGCGTAAGCGCTTTCGCGCTCGTCCAGGCGCGCCGCCAGCAGGGCCAGTAAATGCCCGACATCCGCCAGGCCCTCGCGGGCCTCGATGTCTTCGCGGGTGGAGAGGAACTCCAGGTACAACGGGATGTAGTCGGGCAGTTCCTTGACGCCGATGGCGAACCCCGCCGCTTCGTACTGGGCCATCATGTCGACCATGGCCTGGCCCCGGTCGCGGGACTCGCCGTGGACGTGCTCGAACAGCAAAAGCGACAGCGAGCGGCCACGGCCGAACAGCGCGCCGTAGTGTTCCTGGCCGTCCATCAGGTCATTGCCGCAGATCAGCTCCAGCAGCTCGAACAAACCGCCGCGCTGCTTGGGGCTGATTTCCCGGGCCTGGATGATCGCCTGCTCCAGTTCATCGCGCCCCTCGATCAGGCCCTGGGTCGGGTAATCGAGGAGCAACGAAATTACTTTCAGGATGCGCATGCTCATTCCTCCCACAGCTGTACGGTTTTGAGCACGTCGCGGCGGTTGGCCTTCTTCGCGCCGAACATGTTGGTGTCGGAACTGCCGCTACAGCCGCTGCCGAAGCTGAAACCACAACCCGAACGCTCGGCGAAGGCGTCGCTCAGGGCCTCTTCACGGTGGGCGCTGGGCACGACGAAGCGGTCTTCGTAGTTGGCGATGGCCAGGTAGCGGTACATCTCTTCAACCTGGGCCACGCTCAGGCCGACGTCTTCCAGCACTTGCAAGTCCTGCACGCCGTCCACCTGTTCGGAGCGCTTGTAAGCGCGCATCGCCAGCAGGCGCTTGAGGGCGCGCTTGACCGGTTTTTCATCGCCGGCGGTGAGCAGGTTGGCCAGGTAGCGCAACGGAATGCGCAGGCTGTCGACGTCCGGGATCACCCCGTTCATGCCCACGGTGCCGGCCGCGGCGGCGTTCTGGATCGGCGACAGGGGCGGCACGTACCAGACCATCGGCAAAGTGCGGTACTCGGGGTGCAACGGCAGGGCCAATTTCCAGTCCACGGCCATTTTGTACACGGGCGAACGCTGCGCCGAGTCGATCACCGACTGCGGCACGCCATCGGCCAGGGCCTGGCGAATCACCGCCGGGTCATTGGGGTCGAGGAAAATTTCCAGCTGCTTCTCGTACAGGTCCTGCTCGTTGGCGGTGCTGGCCACCTCGCTGATGCGGTCGGCGTCGTAGAGCAGCACGCCGAGGTAGCGGATGCGCCCCACGCAGGTTTCGGCGCACACGGTGGGCATGCCGGCCTCGATGCGCGGGTAGCAGAAGATGCACTTCTCGGATTTGCCGCTTTTCCAGTTGAAGTAGATTTTCTTGTACGGGCAACCGCTGATGCACATGCGCCAGCCGCGGCATTTTTCCTGGTCGATCAGGACGATGCCGTCCTCTTCACGCTTGTAGATCGCGCCACTGGGGCAAGACGCCGCGCACGCCGGGTTGAGGCAGTGCTCGCACAGGCGCGGCAAGTACATCATGAAGGTGTTTTCGTACTCGCCATAAATGTCGGCCTGGATCTGGTCGAAGTTCTTGTCCTTGCGCCGCTTGGCGAACTCGGTGCCCAGGATTTCCTCCCAGTTGGGGCCCCACTCGATTTTTTCCATGCGCTTGCCCGACACCAGCGAACGCGGGCGGGCCACCGGTTGGTGCTCGCCCAGGGGCGCGGTGTGCAGGTGCTGGTAGTCAAAGTCGAACGGCTCGTAGTAGTCGTCCAGGCTCGGCAGGTCGGGGTTGGCGAAGATGTTCGCCAGTACGCGGAACTTACCGCCAATCTTCGGGTTGATCGAGCCGTTGGCGTTGCGCACCCAACCGCCCTTCCACTTGTCCTGGTTTTCCCATTCCTTGGGGTAGCCGATGCCGGGCTTGGACTCGACGTTGTTGAACCAGGCGTATTCCATGCCTTCGCGGCTGGTCCAGACGTTCTTGCAGGTGATCGAGCACGTGTGGCAACCGATGCACTTGTCCAGGTTCAGCACCATGCCGATCTGTGAGCGAATTTTCATCTCAGTTCTCCTCGATATCGGTCGGCAATGGGCGCGGCAGGTCATCGCCGCTGGAGCCATCGAGCCAATCCACCTTGGCCATCTTGCGCACCACGACGAATTCGTCGCGGTTGCAGCCCACGGTGCCGTAATAGTTGAAGCCGTAGGCCTGCTGGGCATAGCCGCCGATCATGTGGGTCGGCTTGAGCACCACCCGGGTCACGGAGTTGTGGTGCCCGCCACGGGTCTTGGTGGTTTCGGAACCGGGCAGGTTCACGATCCGTTCCTGGGCGTGGTACATCATCACCATGCCCTCCTTGACCCGCTGGCTGACCACTGCGCGGGCGGTCACGGCGCCGTTGATGTTGAAGCACTCGATCCAGTCGTTGTCCTCGATGCCGGCGCGCTGTGCGTCGATCTCCGAGAGCCAGACAATCGGCCCGCCACGGCTCAAGGTGAGCATCAGCAGGTTGTCGCTGTAGGTGCTGTGGATGCCCCATTTCTGGTGCGGGGTGATCCAGTTCAGGACGATCTCGGTGTGGCCGTTGCTGCGCTTGTCCTTGACGCCGGCGATGGTCTGGGTGTTGACCGGTGGGCGGTAGCTCATCAACTGCTCGCCGAAGGCCTGCATCCACGGGTGATCCTGGTAGAACTGCTGGCGGCCGGTGATGGTGCGCCATGGGATGTTTTCGTGGACGTTGGTGTAGCCGGCGTTGTAGCTCACGTGTTCGTCTTCCAGGCCCGACCAGGTGGGGCTGGAGATGATCTTGCGCGGCTGCGCCTGGATATCGCGGAAGCGGATCGCCTCGTGGGCCTTGGGCAGCGCCAGGTGGCTGTGGTCGATGCCGGTGAACTGCGACAGTGCGGCCCAGGCCTTGACCGCCACATGGCCGTTGGTTTCCGGGGCCAGGGACAGGATCACTTCGGCGGCGTCGATGGCGGTATCGATTTTCGGCCGGCCCTTGCTGATGCCTTCATCGCCTTCGCGGTAGTTCAGTTCACCGAGAAATTTCACCTCGTCATCGGTGTTCCAATTGATGCCCTTGCCGCCGTTGCCGAATTTTTCCAGCAAGGGGCCGAGCGAGGAGAACTGCTTGTAGATGTTCGGGTAGTCGCGTTCCACCACATGGATGTTGGGCGCGTTCTTGCCCGGTTGCGGCGCCACGCCAGCGGTTTTCCAGTCGGTGCCGCCAAAAGGCTGGGCCAGTTCGCCGACGCTGTCGTGCAACAGCGGCACGGTCACCAGGTCTTGCTCGACGCCCAGGTGGCCGTCGGTCATGGCCGAGAACGCCTTGGCGATGCCTTTGTAGATTTCCCAGTCCGAACGCGATTCCCACGCCGGGTCGATGGCGGCCGACAGCGGGTGGATGAAGGGGTGCATGTCGGAGGTGTTCATGTCGTCTTTTTCGTACCAGGTCGCCGTGGGCAGCACGATGTCGGAGTACATGCAGGTGGACGACATGCGAAAGTCCAGGGTGGTCACCAGGTCGAGCTTGCCGATGGCGCCCTCCTCGACCCATTCGGCTTCGGTGGGCGTGCAGTCGCCGACCTTGCCGCTGTCTTCGTTCATCACCCCGTTCTTGGTGCCCAGCAGGTACTTGAGCATGTACTCGTGGCCCTTGCCCGAGGAGCCCAGCAGGTTGGAGCGCCACACAAACATATTGCGCGGGAAGTTCACCGGGTTGTCCGGTTGCTCGCAGGCAAAGCGCAGGCTGCCGTCCTGCCAGGACTTGACCACGTAGTCCTTGGGCGCCATGCCGGCCGCGGCCGCGTCACGGCATACGTGCAGCGGGTTCATGTTCAGTTGCGGCGCGCTGGGCAACCAGCCGGCGCGTTCGGCGCGGATGTTGTAGTCCAGGGCGTGTTGGGGGAACTGCGACTTGTCGGCCAGGGGCGAGAGCACGTCGTGCATGTTCATTTTTTCGTGGCGCCACTGGGAGCTGTGGCCGTAGAAGAAACTGGTGCCGTTCATCTGCCGTGGCGGGCGGTTCCAGTCCAGGCCGAAGGCCAGGGGCAGCCAGCCACATTGCGGGCGCAGTTTTTCCTGGCCCACGTAGTGGGCCCAGCCGCCGCCGGTCTGGCCGACGCAGCCGCAGAGCATGAGCATGTTGATGAGGCCACGGTAGTTCATGTCCATGTGGTACCAGTGGTTCATCGCCGCGCCGACGATAATCATCGAGCGGCCTCGGGTCTTGTCGGCGTTGTCGGCGAACTCACGGGCGATCTGGATGGCTTTCTCACGGCTCACGCCGGTGATCTGCTCCTGCCAGGCCGGCGTGCCGGGCACGCTGGCATCGTTGTAGTCGCGGGCCACGTTGGCGCCGCCCAGGCCACGGTCGATGGCCAGGTTGGCGGCCGACAGGTCGAACACCGTGGCCACCTTGACCTGGCTGCCATCGGCCAGGGTCAGGTTGTGCACCGGCACGCGGCGGTACTGCACCGCATCGCCCGCCACGTGCTGGAAGTAGTCCTGCACTTCGCCGGCGAAATAGGGGAAGCCCACTTCGGCCACATCGGCGCCGATCAGGCTCAGTTTGAGGTCGATTTCACGGCCTTCGCCGCCCTCGCGCGGCAGGATGTTCCACTTGCCCTTCTCGCCCCAGCGGTAGCCGATGGAACCTTGCGGCGACACCAGTTCGCCGCTTGCGTCCATGGCGATGGTTTTCCACTCGGGGTTGTTCTCCTGGCCCAGGTTGTCGGCCAGGTCCGAGGCGCGCAGGAAGCGGTCGGGCTGGTAACCGGCGCCCGGGGCGAAACCGGTCATGGGCTTGAGCAGCACCAGCACCGGCAAGTCCGTGAAGCGCTTGGCGTAATCGGTGAAGTACGCGCTCGGTTTGTCCAGGTGGAATTCTTTGAAGATCACATGGTTGAAAGCCTGGGCCAGGGCGGCGTCGGTGCCCTGCTTGGGGTTGAGCCACAGGTCGGTGAGCTTGGCCACTTCCGAGTAGTCGGGGGTGATGGCCACGGTCTTGGTGCCCTTGTAGCGCACCTCGGTGAAGAAGTGTGCATCCGGGGTACGGGTCTGCGGGACGTTGGAGCCCCAGGCAATGATGTAGTTGGAGTTGTACCAGTCGGCCGATTCCGGCACGTCGGTCTGCTCGCCCCAAACCATGGGGGACGCGGGCGGCAGGTCGCAGTACCAGTCGTAGAAACTCAGGCACACGCCGCCGATCAGCGACAGGTAACGCGAGCCGGCGGCGTAGCTGACCATGGACATGGCCGGGATCGGCGAGAAGCCCACCACCCGGTCAGGGCCGAATTCCTTGACGGTGTAGACGTTGGCGGCGGCGATGATTTCGTTGACTTCGTCCCAGTTGGAACGGATGAAGCCACCCATGCCGCGCTTGCTTTTATAGGACTCGGCCTTGGCCTTGTCCTCGACGATGCTTGCCCAGGCTTCCACCGGTTTCATGGTCAGCCGTGCTTCGCGCCACAGCTTGAGCAGGGGCTTGCGGATTTTCGGGTACTTGAGCCGGTTGGCGCTGTAGATGTACCAGCTGTAGCTGGCGCCACGGGGGCAGCCACGCGGTTCGTGGTTGGGCAGGTCGTTGCGCGTGCGCGGGTAGTCGGTCTGCTGGGTTTCCCAGGTAATCAGGCCGTTTTTCACGTAGATCTTCCACGAGCACGAGCCGGTGCAGTTCACCCCATGGGTGGAACGCACGATCTTGTCGTACTGCCAGCGCGAACGGTAGACGTTCTCCCAGTCGCGGGACTCCTGGCGGGTCTCGCCGTGACCATCGGAGAATTCGCCTTGCTTACGCTTGAAAAACCGCAGTTGGTCCAATAGATGACTCATGTCGCTTTCCTCTCAGGCTTGCTGCGGGGTTCTGTGCCCCGCCCACGCAATGGTTGGATTCGGGTCGGTTAGCAGGGGGTCTGCGCACCCTTGCGGGCGTACCACCACCAGGTCACGGCAATGCAACTCAGGTAGAAGCCGACGAACATGTAGAAGGCCGCCTCCGGGCCGCCGGTCAGGGCCATGGAGCTGCCGAAGGTCTTAGGAATGAAAAACGCACCGAAGGCGCCCATGGCGGAGCTGAAGCCCAGCACCGCGGCCGACTCCTTGCCGGCGTTGCGCAGCGCTTGCTCGCGCGCGGCGGGCGGTTGGCCGGCGCTGGCCTTTTCGTGGAGGGTGCGAAAAATCACCGGGATCATGCGAAAGGTCGAACCGTTGCCCACCCCGGTGGTGATGAACAGCAGCATGAACATGCCCAGGAACCCGTAGAAGTTGCCGCCCTGGCCGTTGTGCGGCAAAAAGTGCAGCACGCCGAACACCATCACGATCATCAACACGAAGTTCCACAGGGTCACGCGGGCGCCGCCCAGTTTGTCCGCCAGCCAGCCGCCCAGCGGCCGCACGAGGGCACCGACCAGGGGGCCGAGGAAGGCGAATTTGAGCGCGATCACGTCCGGGAACGAGGTTTTGATAAGCAGCGGGAACGCCGCCGAAAAACCGATGAACGAACCGAAGGTGGCCAGGTACAGCCAGCACATCAGCCAGTTGTGCTTGCGCTTGAAAATCACCGCTTGCTCGCTGAACGAAGCGCGGGCGCTGGACAGGTCGTTCATGCCGAACCAGGCGATCAGGGTTACAGCGATGATGAATGGCACCCAGATGAAACCGGCGTTCTGCAACCACAATTGGCTACCGTCGGCCAGCACTTGCGGGTTGCCGCCAATGAAGCCGAACACACCGAAGGTAATCACCAGCGGCACGCAGAACTGCATCACCGACACCCCCAGGTTACCCAGGCCGGCGTTCAGGCCCAGGGCCGTGCCTTGCTGGGCCTTGGGGTAGAAGAAGCTGATGTTGGACATACTGGAGGCGAAGTTGCCGCCGCCAAAACCGCAAAGCAAGGCGATCAGCACGAACACGCTGTAGGGGGTGTTGGGGTCTTGCACGGCAAAGCCCATCCACAGCGCCGGGGCCAACAGCGAGGCGGTGCTCAGGGCCGTCCAGCGGCGGCCGCCGAAGATCGGCACCATGAACGAGTAGAACACCCGCAAGGTCGCGCCGGACAACCCGGGCAATGCCGCCAGCCAGAACAACTGGTCGGTGGTGAAACTAAAGCCCACGGCGTTGAGGCGCACGATCACCGTGCTCCACACCATCCATACGGCAAAGGCCAGCAACAGTGCGGGAATGGAGATCCACAGGTTGCGGGTGGCGGTCTGCTTGCCGCTGGCGCCCCAGAATGCGGGGTCTTCGGGGCGCCAGTCATGGATCACCGGGCCCGAATCGGGCTTTTGCGCAATGGTCATAATCACTCTCCTCGCATCATTAAAAGGGCTGCCCTGGCGTATGTGTGTGCGTGTAGCAAGCGGGCTTGCTACAGGGGGCGTTTGCCCAGCAGCGGGTTCTTGCGCACTTCGCTCAGGTACATCCAGGCCAGCGACACCCAGACCACGCCGTACATCAACATGAAGCAGGACGAGCGCACGCCGGTCAGGTCCACCAGGGCGCCAAACAAAATCGGCAGCACAAACCCGCCCAGGCCACCGGCCAGGCCGACGATGCCGGACACCGCGCCCATGTTTTTCGGGTAGTCGTCGCTGATGTATTTGAAGACCGAGGCCTTGCCGAACGCGAAGGCGATGCCCATCACGAACAGCAGCACGGTGAACAGGGTGGCGTTAAGGCCGATATGGAAATCCAGGGGGCCGTTGACGGTCTGCACCTGCAATTGGGTGGGCGGGTACGACAGCAAAAACAGGCAGACCCAGCTCACCCACAGCACCCACCAGGTCACGCTGTGGGCGCCCCAGCGGTCCGACATCCAACCGCCCACCGCGCGCAGCACACCGCCGGGCAGGGAGAAACAGGCCGCCAGCAACGCCGCGCTTTGCAGGCTGAAGCCGTATTCCTGCACGTAGTATTTGGTCATCCACAACGCCAGGGCCACGTAGCCGCCGAAGACGATCGAGTAGTACTGGCAGTAGCGCCACACGGCCGGGTCTTTCAGGCAAGCCAGTTGCTCGCGCAGGGTGGCGCCGCTGGCGCTGCGGTGGCTTTTGTTCTCGGCGGTGAGGAACCAGAACAGCAATGCGGTGATAAACAGGATCGCGCTGAACACCTTGGGCACCAGGTGCCAGGTGCCGAACGCAATCAACGCCGGGGCCAGGAACTTGGTGACCGCCGCCCCCGCATTGCCGGCGCCGAACACGCCCATGGCAAAGCCCTGGTTGTCCTTGTCGAACCACTTGGCGACGTAGGCGATGCCCACCGAAAACGAACCGCCGGCCAAACCGACGAACAGGCCCAGCACCAGGAACTGCCAATAGGCAGTGGCGTAGGTAATCAGGTACAGCGGCAACACGCAGGTGAGCATCAGCAGAAAGAACACGATGCGCCCGCCGAAGCGGTCAGTGAGCAGCCCCAGGGGCAGGCGCACCAGCGAGCCGGTGAGCACAGGCGTGGCTGCCAGCAGGCCGAACTGGGTCTCGTTGAGTTGCAGCAACTCTTTGATGGGCACGCCCAACACGGCGAACATCATCCACACCATAAAACACACGGTGAAGGCCAGTGTGCTCATGCCCAGCACCAAGCCTTGTTGCATACGCGCTTGAGTCACGATGCTCTCCAGTCAGTTGAACAATGACTGCAGACTAGGGACACAGCCCCGGCAAAACTTGACTCAGGTCAACGTGGGCCTTGGGGGTATTGGCCTATGCTTGTGCCCTCTACCTCTTAGGTGGTAGTTCGAAAAACAAGAGAAATGCTTTGTTTATCAATGGATTGACCTCTTGTGCCGGCGTTTTCGCAGCGCTGCGACGGCCGGCAACTCTTTAGAGGTAGAACGCCAGGATCGGCAGCCCTTCCCTTCGCCACCTGGTTTTTCGGAGCCTTCCATGCCTGCTTTGCCCCCCCTGCCCGCGAGTCGCAGCCGATGCTGACCTGGCTGCGCCGTTCCCTGCCCGCCCGCGCCGGGTTGGCGGTGATCCTGATCGCCATCCTGGCCCTGGCCAGTTCCCTGAGCGCCGGGCTGATCGCCTGGTTCAGCCAGGGCGACGGCGCCGCGATCAACACCGCAGGTTCGGTGCGCATGGAAACCTACCACCTGAGCTGGAAACTCGCCGCCGGCGCCGACGCGCAAGAGATCCGCCGCATCAGCGACAGCCTGCAACAACGCCTGGAGAGCCAGTCCCTTAAAGCCGTGCTCGAAGACGGCCCCGCCAGCGCCCTGCAAACCAACTACCGGCAACTGCAACAGCGCTGGAACGAGGTGCTGCGCCCGGCCCTGGAACGCGGCGACGGGGTGTTTTTCCAGGCCAACGCCCTGCCCTTCGTCGAACACCTGAACCAATTCGTCACCCTGTTGCAGCGCCAGAGCGAACACAAACAGGGCTGGCAGCAGGCGATCCAGGGCATGGCGTTGTTCGCCACCCTGTTCATCCTGCTCATTGGCCTCTATCAATTGCAGTACGGCGTCATCATGCCGCTGCAAGAGTTGGTGGAAGCCACGCGGCGCTTTCGCCAGGGTGATTTCAAGGTGCGGGTCAACCATCAGTCCGCCGATGAGCTGGGGCAACTGGCCCTGAGTTTCAACGCCATGGCCGAGACCATCGAAGAGTCCCACCGCACCCTGGAAAGCCAGGTGCGCAACAAAACCCAACACCTGCAACAGGCCAACGCCGCCCTCGAACTGCTCTACCAAAGCAGCAGCAGCCTGGCCACGCGCCTGGCCAACGCCGAGGGCCTGGACCAGTTGATCCAACGCTTCCAGCAACGCCTGCCGGGCTTGCGCCTGTCGCTGTGCCTGCAAGGCCATTACCTGGCGCCGGCCAAGCAGATGCTCGCCCTGCATGGCGAGAACAGCCGCAACGTCTGCGCCGTGGGTGACTGCGCCACCTGCCAAAAGCAAAAGGCCGGCCCGCCGCAGACCTTCAGCATCAGCAACCAGGGCAGCGAACTGGGCGAACTCAAGGCGCACTTCCTCGACGGCCACACCCCACAACCCTGGGAAACCGAATTGATCCAGGCCTTGGCGCACCTGATCGGCACCTCGCTGTCCCTCAAGCGCCAGCGCGAGCAGGACCATCGCCTGCTGTTGCTGGAAGAACGCACCATCATCGCCCGCGAGTTGCACGACTCCCTGGCCCAGGCGCTGTCGTACATGAAGCTGCAAGTGAGCCGCATGCAAACCCTGATGCGCCGTGGCGAGCCGGTGGAAACCCTGGAGAACGTCACCGCCGAACTGCGCGAGGGCCTGAACACCGCCTACCGCCAGTTGCGCGAGTTGCTCACCACCTTCCGCTTGCAAATCCACGACGCCGGGCTGAGCCAGGAACTCAAGGACACCGCCCAGGAGTTTTCCCGCCGCGGCGACTTCCAGGTGCACTTGCACATCGACACCCTGGCCTTCGCGCTGTCGGCCAGCGAACAGATCCACCTGCTGCAAATCACCCGCGAAGCCCTGTCCAACTGCCTGCGCCACGCCCATGCGCAAAACGCCTGGCTGGCCTTGCGCCAGGAAGGCGAAACGGTGCGCCTGGTGATCGAGGACGACGGCCGTGGCTTTTGCGGCGCGGTGGACCAGCGCGAACACCACGGCCTGACCATCATGGACGAGCGCGCCCGCAGCCTGAACGGCCGCTTGCAGATCTTTTCCCGCTCCCCCCAGGGCACCCTGGTACAACTGGAATTCCACCCCGAATTCCTCGGCCAGCCCACTGAAGGTACCGCCTCATGATCCCCTCCGCGCCCCACCGCCTCTTGCTGGTGGACGACCACCCGATGATGCGTCGTGGCATCCGCCAGATGCTCGAACTCGAAGACGACTTGCACGTGGTCGGCGAAGCCGGCAACGGCGAAGAAGCCCTGGCGTTGATCCACAGCCTCAAGCCCGACCTGGTGCTGCTGGACAACAACATGCCGCAGATGAATGGCCTGGAAACCCTGCGCCGCCTGCGCAGCCTGGACTGCACGGCCAAGGTGTTGCTGTTCACCGTGTCTGACGCCGAGGACGACATCCGCGACGCCCTGCGCCTGGACGCCGACGGCTACCTGCTCAAAGACATGGAACCCGAGTTGCTGGTGCAGTACATCCGCGATGCCTTGGCTGGCGAGCTGGTCATCAGCCCCGGGCTGACCCAGGCCATGGCCCAGGCCCTGCGCTCGGCTCCGCGCCAGGCCACGGTGGAACTGACCGAGCGCGAGCGCCAGGTACTCAAGAGCATCGCCAGCGGCTACAGCAACAAGGTGATCGGCCACAAACTGGGTATCACCGAAGGCACGGTCAAGGTCCACGTCAAGAACCTGCTGCACAAACTCGGCCTGCGCTCGCGGGTGGAGGCGGCGGTGTGGGCCATGGAGCACCTGCGCCAAAGCGCCTAAGCCGACTGCCTCTTCGGAGGTAGGCCGGCAGAGGCATAGGCCGCCCGCGACGCGGGCGCTACCCTGTTCGTCAGCGGAGGTACGCCATGCTGACCCATCCATCCATTGTTCTGATCCTGCGTCGCCATCACTTATTCAGCCAGTTACCGGAAAAGGTCTTCCAGGACGTGTGCCAACTGGCCAACCTAAAACGCCTGGACGCCCAGGCCAGCCTGATGCACCAGGGCGACCCGGCGAAACGGTTTTTTCTGTTGGTCAGCGGCCAGATCAAGTTGCACCGGGTCACCGGCGAAGGCCAGGAAAACCTGGTGGAGATCATCCACGCCGGGCAGACCTTCGCCGAGGCCCTGCTGTTCAGCGAGGCCCGCTGCTACCCGGTCACCGCCACCGCCCTCAAAGACAGCGTGCTGGTCAGCATCGAAGGCACGCACTACCGCAAGGCCCTGGAGGAACAACCGAAAATCTGCCTGGCGATCCTGGGCAGCATGAGCATCCACCTGCACCAGCGCCTCAAGGACATCGACACCCTGACCCTGAGCAACGCCAGCCGCCGGGTCATCAACTTTCTGTTCCAGGAACGCGACCCGGTCAGCGGCGACGTGGTGCTGCAAGTGTCCAAACGCCTGGTGGCGTCGAAACTGGGCATCCAGCCAGAGACCTTCTCGCGCATCCTCCATCGCCTGGTCGAAGGCGGCCTGATCGAAATGCACCGGCGCAACATCCGCATCCTCGCCGAGGAAGAACTGGCGGTGTACCAACAATAAAGCCAGCCATAAGCCCCCTGTGGGAACAGGCTTTTGGTGACCCGAACAAGCCCCCCACCGGCGGGAGCGGGCTCGCCCCGCGATGGCGGCCAAGCATCCAAGATCGCCGGTGGCTTGTCACCGCCACTGCGTGCCGCCATCGCGAGCAGGCTCGCTCCCACAGAGAAAAATGAAAATCCCACCCGCACCGCAGTTCAACTGTGGGAGCGAGCCCTGCTCGCGATGGCAATTTCAAGGCCGCCATCGCTGGCAAGCCAGCTCCCACAGGGCTTGGTCCGGGCGGCGATCCGACGATGGCGATGTCGGTCTTGACGATGGTCAAGGCGCTGGGCAGGGGGCGCGGCACACTGACGCGGTTCATCCGTGGAGGTCTGTCATGTCCCGTGCCCACTTGCCGCTGGTCTATTCCTGTTCCGGCTGTTCCAACGTCGCTCAACTGGCCAATACCCTGGCCTTGCGCCTGGATCGTGCCGGGTTGGCGGAGATGTCGTGTATTGCCGGATTGGGCGGGCACGTGGCCTCGTTGGTGAACAAGGCCCGTTCGGGGCGGCCGATCGTCGCCCTGGACGGCTGCCCGCTGCAATGCGTGGAAGGCTGCCTGAACCAGCACGGGTTGGAGGCCGACGTACACGTCGTCCTTAGCCAGTACGGCCTGCGCAAACGCTACGGCCAGGATTGCAGCCAGGCTCAGAGCGACGATCTGTTCGAAGAAATCAAGCAATTGATGCAGCCGCAAGCGGCCAGCTTCAAGCCGCAGGCCTGAACCTCACCACTTGCCGCTTGCAGCTTACAAATCCGTACTTCCGACTATGGTTTCGATTTGCGCCCGCGTCAGGTCCACCAACAGTTGCGCCTGTTCCACCCGCAGTTGCAGCTCGAGGTCCTGGGACTGGCGTTGGTAGTCATCCTCCGACAGGGTGGTGCCTGCGTATTGTTCATCCAGGGTGGTTTGGCGCTTCAGGAAGGACTCGTTCAAGGCGTCGAATGCCGGGCGGTGACTGGTTTGGATGAACTCCACCCAAAAATCCCGACCGACAATGGACTGCAATTGCGCCTCGGAGCCCTCCAGGGCACTGACCTGTGCCTGCGCGGCGTCGAGCATGGCGTTAGTGACGTTGGCCAAGGCGTGAAAGCGAAAGCTCTTGGGCTGCCCTGGCAATTGCAGGCGCTCACGCAGGCCCACCCGGTAGGCCAGGCGCACCTCCACTTCTTCGATCCGCGCCAGTTGGTGAAGCTGCTGCTCCTGGCTGAGGTCGGCCGTGGTAATGGCATCCCTGCGCTGCTGAATATCGCGCAAGGCGATGCTTTCCACTTCGTCCAGGCGGAACAAGCCCTTGGCCAAGTTGTAGAGCTGCTCGCCCTCTTCGCCCACCGCGCTGAGCAGGGTCGCGTTGTGCACCATCAAGGTGATTTCCAGGCTGCTGAAAGACAGCGCCGCGCGGTCTTCGCAGGCAGGCTCGCCGGCCTGTTCGAACAGCCGTGTGCGCAATTGGGTCGACTGCTCGGCCGCCTCCAGCATTTGCCAGATGCGCGCTTGCAGGTCGGGATAGCTTTCAGCGTCCACATAACTGTTACCCAAACGCTGCAGCAGTTCGAAAAACTCGTCAGCGCCCGGCTCGCGTCGCAGCGCATCCCACAGAGCAGTCTTGCTCCGGGCGTCTTCACCACTCAGGTTGTTCAGCCAACGCGCCACTGTGCCCCTCTGCCCGGTCGGCTCCACCTCGCCCAAGGTGAAGGTCGCGGGGAGGCGCCCTTGCACCCATTGTGGGTACTGCTGCTCAACGCGCGGCCAGTAGCCAAGCAGCTGTTGGCGGCTGGCTTCGTTGATGGGGTTGCGCTGCAAAAAGGTCACACGGTTGATTCTGATGATCGCCTCGGCTTCCTCGGCCGGGGGGGTGAACAGGTAGTCGGGGATTTCGGCGATTTGGTTGTCGCGCAGGTCCAGGGCCTCCAGCGCCTGGCCGCGCAGGCCCACAGGCCAAACGTCGATACCGGTTTGGTGCAGGTCCAGGCCCAGCAGGTCGCTCAATGGGGAAAAATCCGGCAGCACGCCCAAGGGGTTGCGTGCCAGGTTGAGGATTTTCAACTGTGTAAGGCCTGCCAGGGTTTGGGCGCTTGACGCCGTCAGCACCATCCGGTTGCCGGTCAGGTAAAGCCGGGTCATTTGGCGCATCGAGGCCAGGGGTGCAGGCAGTACGCGCAGGCCATTGTTCATCATGTCCAGCCAGCGCAGCTGGGGGAAGCCACTGAGAAACGCCTCGCAACTGAAGTGGGTCAGGCCCATGTTGCGCAGTTTCAGGGAGGCGACATGGCTGAAGTTGGCCGACAGGTCCGGCAACTGGCCCACACGCAGGTCGTTGAGGTCCAGTTCAAAACCACCCAGTTGGCCATCGCCCAGGCGGATGCGCCGCCCCTGCTGGCGCCAGCACGCCTTGATCCGGCGCACCACTTCCTGCTTGGTCCCATCGGGCACAATCTGGATGTGATGCTCACCCGCCTCCACCATCAGGCGTTGTGCAGCCCATTGGTCCAGGGCCTTGGTCAACTGCTGAAACTCCACCGCGAGCCTTTGCAGCGCGACCTGGGCATTGCGCCCCAGGGATTGCAGCAGGGCATCGACTTGCGCCGGCGAGAAATCCGGATACAACTCCAGCACTTTGCCACGCAACACGGACGAGCCTGCGCGCCACCATTTCCAGCCGCCACTCAGAGGGTAGCCCACCCGGCCGGCGTCCAGGCGCAGGGGTGGCTTGAAGAACGCTTTGAGCGGCTGCATGCCCAGCACCTGGGCCGCTTGCCCCCGGGGAATGATTCTGGCCAAGACCCGTTGCCCGAGTTCAGCCCCCTGATGCACCGAGGGCACACCCAAGGCCAGGCGCTCGCTGTCGGGCAAGGCGTGTTGTACCGCCTGGTAGAAATCCGTCCAGGCGCAGAGTTCGTTTTCCTGGGCGTCATAGGCTTTATAGCGCCCGCCCTGCTCCACCAGCACCTTGGTGAACCGCGCCTCGCCGGGCCCGGCGCTGGCACGCAACGGGCCACTGAATTCGTCGGCGCGCAACTCGATGCGCACACTGGCGCTCCACCCGGGCAGGGTCTGCAGGGTAGCCAACTGCAACCTGCGGGTGTCCGCACTCGCCAGATAATCCAGGTACAGACCCTCATAGGCGCGGTTCAGGCGCACCTCGCGCTGGTACAGGCGCAGCGCTTCGGCCAAGCGCAACGGCACCGGTTTGGTTTGCTGCGGCTGGGTAAAGTCCCAGGCTGCCATTTGCAGCTCTTCTGCAGGGCTTACCAGGCTCAGCAACTGCTTGACCACCGCCGCGGGCACAAGGGGAAAACGCGCCATCAATAAGTCCACCCGCGGGCCGTCCTTGGCCTGGAGGCTGGCGTAATGGTCGTTGAATAAGCGCACCTTTTGCTGCCTGGCCAAGGTGGCGATTTTTTCGCGCAGATGCGCCACGCGCGCTTCCATCGGGGCACCGGCCACATCGCCCTCGAACCCCGGGCGCACGCCTGCCCGATCCATGGCGTCAAGCAAATGCCTGAGCAGGTCCGGGCTACGCACCTGGGCTTCCCAAAGCTGCACCTCACGGGTCGTATCGGGCAACGCCTGCGGCTCGGCATAACGCCACACCGGCTCACCGCTGGCATCGAGCAGTTGCAGGCGGGCCTGCCGTGGCCATTGCCCGTATTGGGTGAGGATGTGCAACTGAGTCATGGGGTCGGCGCTGGCATTGAGCGACGGCACATCGCTACCAATGGCGTCGATAAAGGCGTCGATCTGGCGGGCCGACTCAAACCGCGCGATCTGGTCAGCGAGCAAGGGCGGCAACGGCTCGCCTTCGGCATGCAAACGCCGCAACAGGCCTTCGTCGAAGCCTCCGATGCGCCGCAGTTGCTCCAGTTGCGCGTCACTGAACGCCGCCACCCGGTGCCCCAGGCGGCGCATCAGCAACGACCCCTGCCACGTGCGCGGTTGTTCCAGTTCATGGCTCCAGGCCCCGGTGCCGTTGTGCCGCAACAAAGGCTGATAGGCGTCGGGGCGGGTGGGGTGTTGGATGCGGTAGCGGCCCGTCAGTGGTTCCTGCGTGACGCCATATAACCTGCCTTCAAGCGCCAGGTAAGCCTGGCCGTTGACCCGGTGCAAGCCTTGTTCATCGGGCTGCGCGCCGTTGACCAGGGGTACCTCGCGCGCGTAGGGCGCCAGGTCCGGGTGCCACAGCCGCGCTTGGCCGTTGGGCCGTTCCACGGGGCGCAGGTTATCGACCTTAGGCGAGGAATGGATCGCGGGCAGCACAGCGGACCCAGCCGCGATAAAGGCAACGTTCAAAGCGACGCTGGAGAGATGGGCCCACATTTCCCTCAGGTCACCGTCTTCAAAGGCTTCGATGCCCTCGAATGCTTCATCGAGCATCTGCGCGGCGCCGACCGCCAGCAACAGCGGCCCCAACACGGGAACGACAAAGGCCGCCAGCATGAAAACGTTCTGCGCCGCGTTGAGAAACCCGGCAAGCCGTTCCAGGCGTGCCTGACGGTCTTCGTCGCCGGTAGGCACCGCCAGCACCCGGGCATCGGCAAACACCTTGTTGACCTGGCGCTGGGCCAGCAACTGCCAGAGGTCGCCGACCAAGGGCACTTCAGTCATGGGCAGCGCCGCAGGACGAGGGCCAAGCGGGTAATCCTGGGTCGCATCCGACTGCTCGGCAGGTTGGTACAAGCGGTTGAAACGCTCGAAGAAACGCCCCTGCTCACGCACTGGAATGAAACGGCTGAAAAAGCGTCGGTAGGCGCCGCTGTGCAGGCGCGTGCGCAAATCGGCCATGAACTCGGCGCTGGAGGCGTACTCCTTGAAGGGTTGCTGCGGGTCGCCGGGCAGATAGGCCAGCACCCGCTCGACCCGCTCGCTGCCTTCGCGGGCCGGCCCCAGCAGCAAGGGCCCGATCAGCTCCACATCCAGAACCTTGAAGGCGGTGGCCACCACCGCGCGACCGTCGAGCCGCGCCTCACCCGGCGCCCTCAACCACTGCTGAAGCATCTGGTAGGCCTGGCTGCCGATCCCCACGCCGGCACCTTGCAGGCCCCCGATCTCGGTACTCAGGGTCAGCAGCTGTCGATGGTGCTCGCGCAGTTGTTCGTTGAGTTCGGTGCGGGCCTGGGCGTCGGGCGGCAGCACAATACTTTGCAAATGTTCCTGATAGCGTCGGCCCAGGTCCAGGCGTCGGCACAGCCCTGCGAAAGCCTCGGGCGCCAGCGCCACGGCCTGGCTGGAGACAGCGGCGTAATCGGCCAGGATCGCGCCGTCATAGCTGCTCCAGCGGGTAATCACTCGGCAGTCATGGCAAGCACTGGCCTGCTCGTCTTCGGGGGCGAAGTTGGCCAGTGCCGCTTCCAGCAGGGAGATGCCTCGGTAGAGGTAGTGGCTGGCGGGGTCGTCCTGACGCTCGAAGACCAATGCGCCGAACAGGTCGTCGCGCCCCTTGAAGCCATACTTGCGAGCGAAAAACACCTGGCGCACATCCAGGGCCAGGCCGAATTCGTTCTGGATCGCTTGGGTTAACAGGGGCTCGGCGAAGGCCATGATGTCTTGCACCGCACCCAGTTGGCGGTCGATACGGTTCAACGTGGCGTGGTATTGACCATGCCGGGCCAGCAACGCAGTGCGCGCGCCGTGGCTGGCGCGCCGATACCACGTGGGCAGCGTAAGGCTGTGCTCGGCCAAAGCTTGCTGACGGTGGGTGGCGGCGGCGCTGTACCAGGCCGGCAAGCGGCTTTTGAGCAGGTCGTAATGCAGGCTGGCGGGCGCGGAGTCGGTGTTCCGGCTAATCGGTTGGGGCATTGAGCTCATCCTTGATGGAGGGTAAAGCCGCCAGCCTACTCACTGTCCCGCCCGCAAAAACCTAAGTATCCACCGCCCGCATCCACCGCCACGCTGTTAGCCGGCGCTGGCCAGGCCCTTGCCCGCACGCTCCAGGTTGCGCCACAGCCAGGGCGGCAATACGTCCGGGTCGAGGCTGTCGATAAGGTTTTTCAGGGCCAGGCCCAGTTCGGTATCGCCCTCGATCACCAGGCGCCTGCGAAAGAACAGGGTGTCCGGGTCCTCCTGTCGGCTGGCCAGCAACAGGAACTCGCGCCAGTTGCCGCGGATGGTCACCTGGGCCTCGGCCTGGCGGGCGATGCGCAGGCCATCACGGGCCAGGGTCACGTACCAGCGCAAGCCCAGGTCAGCCACGTGCAGGCACATCCAGCGCCCGCGCAGCAGCTCGAACTCGCCGTCACGCAACGGCTCGGCGAAGCAACGGTTGAGGGCCTGCTGCAACACCAGTCGCTGCACCCCGAACGGCACACGGCGCGCCAGTGGCAGCACGCGGTCGGCGCCCTTGAGCAGCCAGGCTTTGCGGATCAACACAGGCCCACCTCCTCAACCCGCAGCATGCCGGCCTGGCCGTGCCAGTAGCCGTTGCAGCCGTCGACGAACAGCGGCGGCGGCGCGCCTTCGCGCACCCGTTGATAGGCCGCAACCACCTCGGCCATGCCTTGGGCCCGCGGGCTCAAGCGCAGCAAGTCAGCGCCGCAGGCCACCAGCGCCGGGTAGTCGGCCAACAGGTTGGTGATCTGGGCAGACATCGTCTGGATCCCGTTGATCGTGAACAGGGCCTGGCCTTCCTGGCTGGTCAGGGCCAGGCCGTCGGGGTAGTTGATGCAACAGAAATCGCAGTCGTCCTTGGGCTTGTTTTCCGCCCGCGCCGTGAAGCAGCGCGCCGAATAGGCCAGGGGCAGGTGGCCGTAGGCGAAGATTTCCACTTCGGGCAGCGTGCGGCCCATTTCACCGAGCTGGTCCAACACATCGCGGATCAACCCTTGGGAGCATTCCACCGGCGGCACCCAGCGGATCATGCCGGCGTCCTGCAATTGCCCCAGCGCATGGCCGTTGTACATGTTCAGCGCCGGGCCGGCGACGAAGGGCAGCTTGCGTTCGGCAAGGAACTGCACCGCGCCCATGTCGTTGGCCTCCACCAGGAGCTGGCCGTTGTCGCACAGGCGGCGCAGGCTCGACAGCTCGGAGGCGGCCTCGATCAGGGTCAGGCTCGACAGCACGATCTGCGCCGGGCTGCATTGCTGCAACTCACGCCCCAGGCCCAGCCATTGATCCAGGGAAAACGCGCGGCGCTTGGAGCACACGGTTTCCCCCAGGTAAATCACGTCCAGGGGCAAGGCCGACATCTCGGCGTAAAACTGCCCCAGTTGTACTTTGTCCCAGTAATACAGGACCGGTCCCAGGCTGAGCTTCATGTGCCCTCCCCTTATTGCCATGAGCGATGGTAAGCGCCGAGGGTGGTCTGGTTGCCCTCGGACAACCCGGCCAGCACCTGGCGCCATTGATCCTTGACCGCAAAGGTCGCGGGCGAAGCGCGATGGGCGTCCAGCGCGGTACGCCAGACCCGCGTGACCTGCTCGACATAGGCCGGGCTGCGTTGGCGGCCTTCGATCTTCACCGCCACCACGCCCATGGCCTTGAGTTGCGGCAGCAGGTCCAGGGTGTCGAGGCTGGTGGGTTCTTCCAGGGCATGGAAGCGCTTGCCGTTGACCAGGAAACGGCCCTTGCACAGGGTCGGGTAACCGGCGGGCTCATCGGCGCTGTAGCGGTCGATCAGCACCTCGCTCAGGCGCGCGCTCAAGCCCTCGGCATCCTCGCTCCAGCGCACGGCCTTGGCCGGCGAGCAGACGCCGCACAGGTTCGGTGATTCGCCGGTGATGTAGGAGGACAGGTGGCAGCGCCCCTCGGCCATGATGCACAGGCTACCGAAGGCGAACACTTCGATGGGCACCGTGGTGCTGGCCGCCACTTGCTTGACCTGGGCCAGGGACAGCACCCGGGGCAGCACGGCGCGGCGGATGCCATAGCGCTCGGCATAGAACTTGAGGGCCGAGGCGTTGGTGGCCGAGCCTTGCACCGACAGGTGCAGCCCCAGGTTGGGGTGGCGCTGGCTGGCGTAGTGCAGCACGCCGGGGTCAGCGGTAATCATGGCGTCCACGCCAAAGTCGGCGGCGCGGTCCACCGCCCGTTGCCAGCGCTCCCAGCCGCGCGGTTGCGGGTAGGTGTTGACCGCCACCAGCAGCTTGCGTTTGTGCTCGCGGATATGGGCGACGGCGGCGTCGAACTGCTTGTCGTCCATGTTCAGCCCGGCGAAATGCCGGGCATTGGTGTCATCTCGAAAACCCACATAAACGGCATCGGCGCCTTGGCGCACGGCCGCCTTGAGCGAAGGCAGGTTGCCTGCCGGGCAGACCAGTTGCATGGTTGATCCTCATCAGAACCCAGGTCGGCACCGGCCCGCCCCCGAAGGTGCCCGCGCCGGCGAAAAATCCGTGGCCAGCATAACCAGCGCCCACGCGCCGACCTTGACCACAATCAAGTGCGCCTACTGCAACAGCTCGGCAAACGCCAGGAACGGCACCGGTTCACCCAGGCTCAATACCTGGCCGCGCTCCACCAGCGCCAGGCCGTCGGCCCAGCACGCGGCGCTGAGCATGGCCGAGCTTTGCTGGGGATGCAGGGCCACGCTCAGTTGCCCCGAAGCATTGGCGGCGAGCCGGGCGCGCAGGTATTGACGGCGTTTGTTGGCGTTCAACCAAGAAAAATCCGCCGCCACCCACACGGCCTGCGGCATCAGGTCACACAGGCCTTGAGCCTTGCGCACGAACGGGCGCAGCACCACCAGCGCGGTAATCAGCGCCGCCGACGGATTGCCCGGCAGGCCGACCCACGGCGTGCCTGCCACCTCGCCAAAGGCCAGCGGCTTGCCCGGTTGGATCGCCAAACGCCACAGGTCGAGGCTGCCCACCTCGGCGATGGCGTGCTTGAGATGGTCCTCCTCGCCCACCGAAACGCCACCGGAGGTCAGCAGCAGGTCGCACTCCGCCGCGGCCCGGCGCAAGGCTTCGCAACTGGCGGCCAGGGCATCGGGCATCACCCCGTAATCCACCACCTCCACGCCCCAGCCGCGCAGGATGGCGCCCAGGCAATGGCGGTTGCTGTTGTAGATCTGCCCCGGGGCCAGCGGCTCGCCGGGTTCGCGCAACTCATCGCCGCTGCTCAACAGGCCCACCCGCAACGGCTGGTAGACCTCCAGGCGAGTCACCCCGGCGCCGGCCAGCAGGCCGATTTCCTGGGCGCGCAAGCGCTTGCCCGCCGCCAACAGGCGTTCGCCCCGGTGCACCTCTTCGCCCTCCTTGCGCACGTGCTCGCCCAGGGTGACCGCCGGCAACCAGACGCGCTGGCCATCGACCTGGCAGCGCTCCTGCGGCACCACGGTATCGGCCCCCGGCGGCAACGGCGCGCCGGTGAAAATCCGCACCACCTGCCCCACCGGCAGCGGCGCGGCGGCATCATCCCCGGCGGCGATGCGCCCGGCCACGGGCAAGTAACCGCCCCCGGCAGGCAGGTCGGCGGCGCGCAGGGCGTAGCCGTCCATGGCGCTGTTGTCCCAGGCCGGCAGGTTCATCGGGCTGCGTACCTCCGCCGCCAACACCCGGCCCAGGGCGTGGCTGAGGGCGACGTAGTGCACCGCTGGCGCGGCCGGCGCCTGGCTGAGCAAATGGGCGATGGCTTCGTCCACCGGCAGTAGATGGCCGCTGTCGCACACCGACAGGCTCACGGCCGTGACTCGCAAGCGCCGACCAGAGCCTCGCCCTGGGGCTTGAGGTGTGGGGCGAAATTGCACGGGCCGGTGCGGCTGTCCAATTGCTCGCCGAGGATCTTCGTCCACGCCGTGCGGCACGCCCCGGGCGAACCGGGCATGCAGCACACCAGCACGCCATTGCTGAGCCCGGCCAGGGCCCGCGATTGCAGGCTGGACATGCCGATTTCTGCCAGCGAGACCTGGCGGAATAACTCGCCGAAACCGTCCACCTGCTTATCCAACAACGGCTGCACCGCTTGGGGGGTGTTGTCCCGGGCGGTGAAGCCAGTGCCGCCGGTCATCAACACCACTTGCACCGCCGGGTCGGCAATCCATTGGGAAACCCGTGCGCGGATCTGGTAGATATCATCGATCACCAACCCTCGGTCCACCAGGCGATGCCCGGCCGCTTGCAGCAAATCCACCAGGGTTTGCCCGGAGGTATCGGTGGCCAGGGTGCGGGTGTCGCTGATGGTCAGCACGGCGATGTTCAGGGGTTGGAAGGTGCGTTGCGCCAGATGGGCCATGTGAGAGTCTTCCCATTGCAAAGAATATTGGCCAAAGCCTGCACCCGTGGGCCGGGCGCGGCTATTCCTCCAAGGAGGTATGCCCGCAGGCTGTGGTTGTGCAAGCGGGCTTACGGCGCCAAGCGGTTACGTACCCACACGCCGTCGTGCAAGCGATAGTCGAGGCGGTCGTGTAAACGGTCGGGGCGGCCTTGCCAGAATTCCAGGCGCTGCGGGTGCAGGCAGTAGCCACCCCAATGCGGCGGCCGTGGCGGCTCTTGGCTGGCGAAGCGCTCGCGAGTATCGACCATGCGCAACTCCAGTTCTTCGCGGCTGGCCAGGGCCTGGCTCTGGGGCGAGGCCCAGGCACCGAGGCGGCTGGCCAGGGGGCGCGAAGCGAAGTAGTCGTCGCTGTCCTGGGGGTCGAGTTGGGTCACGCGGCCCTCGATCCGTACCTGGCGCTCCAGCCCCGGCCAGAAGAAGGTCATGGCGGCATAGGGGTTGCCCGCCAGTTCCTCGCCCTTGTCGCTCAGATAGTGGGTGTAAAAAATGAAGCCTTCTTCGCTCAGGCCCTTGAGCAGCAGGATCCGGCAATGGGGCCGGCCCTGGCTGTCGACGGTGGCCAGGGCCATGCTGTTGGCCTCGAACGGCGCGTTCTCGGTTTCGCTGGCCTGGGCGATCCATTCGTGGAACAGGGCCTGGGGGTCATCACAGGTGAGGTCGTCAGGCAGGCCGGCGCGGGTGTAGTTGCGGCGCATTTGCGCCAGGGACAGGGTCATGGCGGAGCTCTCCAAAAAGTTCTGCGCAGTGTGCGAGGCCGCGCCACGCAGAACCTTGACCACCATCAACACTGTGCCGCGCGCGCCTTACTTGAGGCGCAGGCGCCGGGCCAGTTTGTGCAGGTTGCTGGGGTCGATGTGCAGCAGGCGCGCCGCGCTGGCCCAGTTGTCGCGGCACAGGCTCAGGGCCTGGAGGATTTTCTCGCGCTGGCAGGCGTCCACTGCCTCGGCCATGGGCTGGAACGGCTGCTGCGGGGTCACAGCCATCAGCGGCGCGGGGGCCGGCTCGCCACGGCCGTTATCCAGGTCGAGGGCGCCGGCCTCCAGGGTAATGATCTGGCTGCGGCTGTTGCCCCGGCTCAGTTGCTTGAGCGCCGCGCGGCTGATGACGTGCTCCAGTTCGCGCACGTTGCCCGGCCAGGCGTAATCCAACAATGCCCGCTCCGCCGCGGGCGCCAGGCGCAAACCGCGCAGGCCCAGGCGCGTGCGGTTGAGTTCAAGAAAATGCCCGGCCAGCAGCAGCACATCGTTGCCCCGTTCGCGCAGCGGCGGGATCGGCACCGGGTACACCGAGAGGCGGTGGTACAGGTCGGCGCGAAACAGGCCATCGCGGATGCTGTCAGGCAGGTGGCGGTTGGTGGCGGCGATGATGCGCACGTCCACATGCAGCGGTTTGTCCGCCCCCAGGCGCTGGATCTCGCCGTTTTGCAGGGTACGCAGTAGCTTGGCCTGCACGCTCAAGGGCAGCTCGCCGACTTCATCGAGAAACAGCGTGCCGCCATTGGCCGCGTCGAAACGCCCGGCGCGGTCGCTGCTGGCCCCGGAGAACGCGCCTTTGACGTGGCCGAACAACTCGCTCTCGGCCAGGGACTCGGGCAGCGCCGCGCAATTGACCTGCACCAACGGCTTGTGGCTGCGCCGCGACAGGCGATGCAGGCGCCGCGCAAACAGCTCCTTGCCCACGCCGGTTTCCCCCAGCAACAGCACCGGCAATTCGGAGTCGGCGAGCACGTCCAGTTCATTGAGCAATTGGTGCAGCACTTCACTCTGGCCGAGGATCTCGCCCTCCTCCCGCGGCGCACGCACGTCCACCAGGTCACTGCGCGACAGGCGCAGGCTGCGGTTTTCCTGCTCCAGGCGCGTGACCCGCACGGCGGCTTCGATCAGCAGGGTGCAGCGCTTGAGCTCGTCCCGCGCGCGGGCATCGAAGGTGCCGGCGTGCAACGCATCCAGGGTGATGGCGCCCCACGCGCGGCCCTCCACGTACAGGCTCACGCCCATGCAGTCGTGTACCGGCAGGGATTCGCCGACATGGTTGTCCAGCAGGCCGTCGTAAGGGTCCGGCAAGCGGCTGTCGGGCTCGAACCAGGTGGGCGCGCGCGAGGCCATGATCGCGGCCAGGCGCGGGTGCTGGGCGATCACAAAACGCCGGCCGAGGGCTTCGTGCACCAGGCCCACGGTGGCCACCGGGCGCAGGCTGTCGTCGTCCAGGCGCAACAGGCCGACGGCGCCGCTGTGGAAGTATTCGCGCAGGGTCTGCACCAGACGCTGCAACCGCACGGCATTGGGCAGCTCGACGATCAGGTCGGCCACCAGGCTTTCACGCAGCATGGTCATCATTACCTTCAAAGGGTGGCAACTACCCTGTCACTCCAGGGTAGAAATCACCACCACAAAAAATTAATTGTTCGTTTTCAATCATTTAGATCTGGCACAACGCCTGCAACGGCCTTCAGGAATCCGTGAACCGCAAAAGGAATCCCGATGAGCCTTTCCCTGCTGGACCAAAGCCTGGGCCAATTGGCCTGTGACATTCCCGGCGCCACACGCGCCTTCCATACCTTCCACTTGGACTTCTGCTGCGGTGGCCGCACAAGCCTGCGCGAAGCGGCCCTGGGCAAAGGCCTGGACCCACTGCAAGTAGCCGAAACGCTGCTGGCCCTCAAGGCCCGCGGCGACGCTGGGCACGACTGGCGCAATGAACCGCAGACGCGGTTGATCGAGCACCTGCTCAGCCGCTACCACGCCCGCCACCGCGAACAACTACCGGAGCTGATCCGCCTGGCCAGCCGCGTCGAGCAGGTCCACGGCGCGCGCGACAACTGCCCCAACGGCCTGGCTGACCTGCTGCGCGATATCCAACAAGAGCTGGAAAGCCACATGCGCAAGGAAGAGCAGATCCTGTTCCCCCTGTTGCAACAGGGCCTGGGCCCGCAAGCGGCGCCACCGATCCAGGTGATGCGTTGGGAGCACGACCAGCATGGCGAGGCCCTGGAGCGGATGCTGGCCCTGACCGACCAGATCACCCCACCCGCCAACGCCTGCAACACCTGGCGCGCGCTGTACCGTGGCTTGGAAGAGTTTCGTGATGACCTGATGCAGCACATCCACCTGGAGAACAATGTGTTGTTTGTGCAGGCGCTCGATCCGCAAGCTTGAGGGCTGCGCTAACCCTTGTGGGGCTTGGCCCCGCAGGGGATCTCGCGCCCTGCCCACTCACCAATAAAACATGCCCTTGGCCAACACCACGATCAACAGCATGTGCCCCAGGATGCTGTGGCGCACGCCGTCGGCGCGGGCCTGGGTGATGCGCCCGCGCTTGAGCCAGTAGGCCAGCAGCAGGTAGTGGCCGATGATGCTTAGCGCCAGGAAGATCTTGACCATCAGCAGCAGGCCAAAATGGCTGGCCAGGGGTTGGCTCAGCGCGCCCCAGTGATGCCACGCCAGGCCCGCCCCGGCGCCGTACAGCACCAGCACCACGCCATGCAGCACCTTGCGCGAACGCTGGGCGATGGCTTGGTCGGCGCTCAAGCGGGCCGACCAGGGCAGCGGGCGACGGGCGCTGAACCAAATCGCCACCTCAAAGAACAGGGTGCCAATAAAGGCAATGGCCGCCAGCAAATGGGCAATCAACAGCAAGGGGTAGATCACAGCGTTTCTCCGTCAAGGGGGCCCATCAACCCGGGTGCCCGTCCACCCGTGCGCGCACCAGCATCGGCCCGTAGCGCCAGGCGTACAGGGCAAAGCCCAGGGTCCAGCACAGCGCCGCCAACCACAGGGCGCCCAAAGGCAACACCAACACCAGCAACACCCGGCACAGGCACGCCAGGTTGAGCAGGATGAACGCCAGGCTCATCCCCGCCGGCGGCTCCAGGGCGCGGCCGGTGTGGCCCAGGCTGACGCGGGCGAGCATCGCCAGAATCAACCCGCCCATGGCCCCGATGGTCAGCGCATGTACCGCCAGGCTGGGGTTGAGGGGCACACCCAAATGCCACAGCGCCATGCCCAGACAGGCCAGCGCCAGCCAGCCGTAGGCCAGGTGCAGCGACCACAGCAGCGGTACGCGCCACAGGCCGCGATCATGCCAACGCCCCAAACGAATGCTGTGGCCCACCGCCAATGCGCCGAACAGCAGGCCGATTGCCGGGTTGGCCGTCAACGCCGGGCCGCTGGCGTACAACAGCGCCACCAGGGCCGAACCGCCCAACAGCAGCCAGTCGAGCCACGGCCAGGGCGCCACGGCCGTGGCTCGGCCCAGGCCACGCTGGGTGAAAAAGGGAATCACCCGCCCGCCGATCAGGCCCATCATCGCCGCCACCAGCCAGATCCCGGTGAGCACCGACTGGCGCTGCCAACCTTCATGGCCCTGGATCAAGCCCAGCAACGACAAGCCATCGGCGCCGGCCAGCAGGGCCAGCACCAGCACAATCGGGTAGTTGCGCGTCTGCCGCACCTTCCACAGGGTCACGCCCATCGCCCCGGCCACGGCCAGGGGGAAGGCCAGCTCCAACACGGCGAGCAGCGGCCAGGGGGCATTGGCCAGCCAGGCCAGGCGCGCCGCCAACCACAGCAGCGCCAGGGCCGCCAGGGGCTTGCCACTGAGGCCCGGGCGGCCGGTCCAGGTCTGCACCGCCGTGAGCAGGAACCCAGCGATGATCGCCAGGCCAAACCCGAACAACAATTCATGGCGATGCCACGCCAGCCAGCCGCCGGCCGGTTGCCATTGCCCAAGCTGGCCGGTGAACGCCAGCAGCCACAGGGGGATCGCCAGCAGCGCCAACAGGCTACCGGCCAGGAAAAACGGCCGGAAAGCCAGCCGCAACAACGGCACGATGGCCATGGCGGTACGACGGTCAAGCACTTGCATCGTTGCACTCCTTAAACAGCCCGGGCCTCGCCGGGCAATACCCCGGCGTCATCATCGGGTATTGCCCACGGCCCGCCCTTGTCATAGATCAAGGCGGGTCATGGCGGTTGCGCTAGATTGCGCGCCCGGTCGGGGCTTGGGTTGCAACGAACATGCCGCCGGCAGTTCTTGTAGCGTGCGGGCTCGCCCGCACGGGGTGGCGCAGCCGCCCTAAAGTGGCGCTCACCCCACCGTACTGGCGGCTGCGCACCCGAGCGCGGGCAAGCCCGCCTGCCACAGAAATGGTCATTAAAACCATTTAAGGGTCAATAAAACCCTAGTGCGCCAGGGTATTTATGACCACATCTTGGCCTGAGCCCGCACAGATCAAGGCCTGCGCCCCTGGCCCGGCTCTTGCTCTGCACAGGTCACCTATTCATTGATGGAGCGCGCCATGCAAAAAATCATTCCCCCGCTGACCTGGTTTGTGGTGCTCAGTTCAGTACTGGCCCTGGCCAGCAGCCTGTCCCTCGGGCTGCTCTGACCCGCCCTTCACTTTCAGGATCAATCCCCATGGTGCTACATCGTGTCCACCACCAGATTTTGCGCAGCCATCACCTGTTCGAGCCGTTGAACGAGGAGCAGCTCGACGAGTTGATGAGCACCAGCCAGTTGCTCAGTGTCGACAAGGGTGAACCGCTGTTCCGCCAGGGCGAGCCGGCCGAGGCGTTTTACTTTGTGATCGCCGGTGCGGTGAAGATCTACCGCCTCACCCCCGACGGCCAGGAAAAGGTCTTCGAGGTGGTGGGCGACCGCCAGACCTTCGCCGAGGCCATGATGCTGATGGACACGCCCAACTACGTGGCCTCGGCCGAAGCCGTGTGCCCGACCCAGTTGTACCGGGTATCCAACGCCACCTACATGCGTCTGCTGCAAAGCAACAGCCGCCTGACGTTCGCCCTGCTGGGCAAGTTGTGTGTGCGCCTGCACCAGCGGGTCAACGAGATCGAAACCCTGTCGCTGAAAAACGCCACCCACCGCGTGGTGCGCTACCTGCTGACCCAACTGATGCGCCTGCCCACCCCGGGCAACCGCTTCGAGCTACCGATGGCCAAGCAGTTGATCGCCGGGCACCTGTCGATCCAGCCCGAAACCTTCTCGCGGATCATCCGCCGGCTGATCGACGAAAACATCATCACCCAGGAAGGCCGGCAGATCAGCGTTCTCGATCGCCTGCGCCTGGAACAGTTCGAGTAACCCCCATGCGCCGTTGCCTGTATTGCCAACACACCAACCCCGCCGCCGCCAGCGATTGCGACGAATGCGGCATGCCCCTGCCCGCCCGCGCCGAACAGGCCAGCGAAGACCGCCAGCGGCGCTTCATGTGGTTTTGCCTGGGCCTGACCCTGTTCTGCGTGAGCATGTTCTTCTGGTTGCCGCGCAGCATTTATTGAACCTGCGGCTGCGCCAACAGCCAGTGAACCCAGTGTGGAGTTTTGGCTTACCCGGATCTCGTAAACCCGGAAATATCCCTGTGGGAGCGGTGTGCTCCCAGCTGCACACCGTCATCCCTCACGGTTGGGTCAGTTGCCGGTACAGCTGCACCAACCGCAGGGGCAGTTGTTCGGGTTGGTGGATCAGGGTGTAGCCATTGGCACCGAACATGTACGGCAGGTAGTCGCCGGCCTTTTGGTCGATGGTGATGCAAAACGGCGTCAGCCCCAGGCGCCGCGCTTCAAGCACAGCCTGGCGGGTGTCTTCGACACCGTAGCGGCCTTCGTACAGATCCAGGTCGTTGGGCTTGCCATCAGTGAGCAACAACAGCAGTTTGCGCCGGCGCTTACGGCCCTTGAGCAGTTCGCTGGCCTGGCGAATCGCCGCGCCCATGCGTGTGTAGTAACCAGGCTTGAGGCCTTGGATACGGCCCCGGGTGTGGTCGTCGTAACGCTGGGTGAATGACTTGAGTTGCTGCATGCGCACTTGCTGGCGACGCAGGGACGAGAAGCCGTACAGAGCGAAATCATCCCCCAGCACCGCCAGGGTTTCGCCGAACAGCAACAGGCTGTCGCGCACCACATCGATGACCCGGTGCTGGTCATTGAGGTGGGCGTCGGTAGACATCGACAGGTCCGCCAACAGCAGGCAGGCCAGGTCGCGTTGGGTGTGGCGCTGCTCCAGGAACAAACCGCGCTCGGCGCACTGGCCGTGCTGGCGCTCCACGTGAAAATCCAGCCACGCCGGCAGGTCCAGCTCTGAACCCTGGGGTTGTTGGCGCAGCCATTGGCGGTCGTTGCGCAGGTGCTCGAATTGGCGCCGCAAACGCTGCGCCGGGGCGTGCAGGCGGGGCGGCAAGGGCCGCGCTTCGTCGTCGCGGGGCAGGAGCATTTGCAGGTTGACGAAGCCCGGTTGCAGGCATTGGCGGCGGTAGTCCCACTCCGGCAACTTAATGCCCTCGCCCAGGGGAATGTCGTCCACATCGGCCGGTGGCAGATCCAGGTGCAGCTTCAAGCCGCCGCCCTTGCGCACGCGCTGGCGGGACAGGGTCAGCTCATCGAGGTCATCGGCGACTTTGCTGGCATCCGGGTCGTCGCTGTCGTCGGACCAGCGATCGAGGTCGACGTGCTCGGTCCAACTGAACAGGTTCTCCAGGCGCACCACCAAAAAGCCGCCGTCACGACGGTTTTCGTCCACCCGGGTGGCGCGCTTGCGCCCGCTTTTCTGCTCGCCGGGGCGGGTGGCCAGGGTTTCTTCGGATTCATCGTCCAGGTCGGCCGCCTGAGGGCTGCCCAGTTGCTGCGGCGGGTACAGCCACAGCGGCAGCGGCCAGGCCGCCCGTTCGCTACGCGGGAACTGCTCGACACTGCCGGGCTCGCGCAGGGCCTGGCACAGGGCCCGTTCCAGGGCCGCTTCGCCGGGGCCCAGGGTGGCCGGGTCGGGGCGCAGCGCCAGATGGGCGTCCACCAGGCGCCGGTAGCGTGGCGCCATGGCCGGGTAGCGCTGCAACAGGTGACAGGTCCAGCGCTGGTTGTCGCGGCCCCAATGGCGCATCGGCCCGGCCTCGGCGGCCAACAGTGCGAGCCAACGGTACAGGTCCTGGTTGAGGGTGGCGTCGGGGAACACCGCCAGGCTCGCCGGCAGGCGCAGGCTGTTGTCGTCGCGCCAGGCCAGGGGCACGCTCTTGCAGGTGCCGGCGACCTGTTGCAGCAAGCTGCGGCGCAGCAGCAGGTCGCGCTCGCTGGCGGCCTCCACGCTCATGCCACTGGCCCCGCCCGTGGCCCGGAACAGCAACGCCAGCGCACGCTGGCGCTCAAGCAATTCGACCCGCGCCTCGGGGAAGTCCGGGCTGGCACGGCGGGTGATAAAGCGGTGCCAAACGCTACCGACCCACTCTTCCAGTTCAACGGTAAATGCCATGGTACTGTCCTCGGCCGGGGTGGAAAGTAAAACGGCCCGCAGTACCTGCCGGGCCGCCCTCCTTGGGGATTGGATGGATCACTGTCGGTGAACGGGCTTTTGTGAAAGCACAGGCGTAGGGGAGCAGGCTTGTGTGGGAGCGGGCTTGCCCGCTCCCGCAGCCACATCCACACACAGCCCCTCACTTTCTCCTTATGCCCGGCTCACCGCCGCATGGGGCTGCCTCACTTCCGCGCCGCGGCGCTTGAAGCTGTACAGGTAGCACAGCAGGCCGAGCAGGAAGCCGATGCCGCTGACCAGCCGCGCCCAGAACAGCAGCGCCAGGTGATCCATGGTGGCCATGAACGGCAGGGCCACACCATCGGCCTGCCAGCGTTGCAGCCACACTTGCACTACACCAGCAGCGGTGAGGAACAAGGTAATCATCACCATCGACAGGGTCATCAGCCAGAAACCACGGATTTCCCAGGTCTGCGAGCGGGCATCCGGTGCTTCACCGAGGCCGCGCAAGCGAGGCATGGCGTAGCTGATAAGCGTCATCACAATCATCGCGTAGGCACCATAGAACGCCAGGTGGCCGTGGGCCGCCGTCAGTTGGGTGCCGTGGGTGTAGTAGTTGACCGGTGCGAGGGTGTGCAGGAAACCCCATACGCCAGCGCCGAAGAACGCCGTGACCGTGGTGCCCTTGGCCCACAACGTGGCGGCGCGGTTGGGGTGCTCGCGGCGCCGGTTGCGAACCATGCTGAAGGCGAAAATCACCATGGCCAGGAACGGCAGTGGCTCCATCGCCGAGAAGATCGAACCGACCCACAGCCAGACCTCGGGCGCGCCAATCCAGAAGAAGTGGTGACCGGTGCCGATGATCCCGGTAATCAGGGCCATGGCGATAATCACGTACAGCCACTTCTCCACCACTTCGCGGTCTACGCCAGTGATCTTGATAAGCACGAAGGCCAGCATCGCGCCCATGATGAGTTCCCACACGCCTTCCACCCAAAGGTGCACCACCCACCACCAGTAGAACTTGTCGCGGGCCAGGTTTTCCGGGTTGTAGAAGGAGAACAGGAAGAACACCGCCAGGCCGATCAGGCCGGTGAGCATGACCATGCTCACGGTGGTCTTGCGGCCCTTGAGCAGGGTCATGCCGATGTTGTAGAGAAAGCCCAGGGCGACGACCACGATGCCCATCTTGGTGATGGTCGGCTGCTCCAGGAACTCACGCCCCATGGTCGGCAGCAGGTCGTTACCGGTGATCCGCGCCAACGTGGCATAGGGCACCGACAGGTAACCCAGGATCGTCAACACCCCCGCCACGGCGAACACCCAAAACAGCACGAGCGCCAGTTTCGGGCTGTGCAGTTCACGGTCAGCCTCCTCCGGTATCAGGTAGTAAGCCGCGCCCATGAAGCCGAACAGCAGCCAGACGATCAGCAGGTTGGTGTGCACCATCCGCGCCACGTTGAAGGGGATCAACGGGAACAGAAAGTCACCCACCACGTATTGCAGGCCCATGATTAAACCGAACAGCACCTGGCCCAGGAACAGGATCAGAGCAAACACGAAGTAAGGTTTGGCCACGGCTTGCGAGGCGAATTTCAGATGTGGATTGGCAATGCTCATCTCTCAGCCCTCCTTATTGGGCGGCCAGCCGTTGGTATTGATGTTCGAGCTCCACTTGAGGAACTCGGCAATGTCATCCACCTCCTGATCGCTGAGATTGAATTGCGGCATCGCCCGCCGCCCGGGTACGCCCAGGGGCTGCATTTTCATCCAGGCGTGCAGGAACGGCTTGAACGCCTCATCGCCGCCACGGCGGGTGAACACATTGCCCAGCTCCGGCGCAAAGTAGGCGCCCTCGCCCAGCAGCGTGTGACAACCGACGCAGTTATTGCGCTCCCAAACGCCCTTGCCCCGTATGACCGACTCGCTCAACTGCGCCTGGTTGCTGCGCACCGGGAAGGTCTGTTCCGTGTGATAGGTCAAGGCCAGAAAAATGAGGAAAAAGAACACGCTTCCCCCAAAGTAGATATTCCTGGCCATGCCTTTGGTGAAGGTCTCTGACATGGTCGCTTCCTCTATTGCTTGGCGTGACCATTCTAGAAACCGCAGGGTGGGAAACTGCTTGATGGCGATCAAGAAATGCCGATGGTTTTGCTCGGGTATTGGCCGGCAGGCGAGTCTTGGTCGGGTGGATATTTTTTACGTTGCAATGCGCGCGGGCCCATTAACGTGCACGTTTGCGTAGGGTTTTTCTCTAATTCATGTAGGCCTCATATTTAAACGCTCCACCCCCCCTCAATCCTCCCCCGCAACTAGGCACAATGCCGCCGCGCCCTGCTGCCTGGCGCGCTTCACATCCCAACGCTGTTAGCCTCTTTGGCGGGTTATGGCCGACTGGCTGAACTGCGAATTTCGCAACCTTATGCCTGGTTTGGATGTCACGCCCATGAACCCCACTGCCCCGCTCATCAGCGATCAAACACGCCTGTATTCCTTGCAAACGCCCACGTCCATGGCCCCCCTGCACGTTGAGCGCTGGGCCGGCCGCGAGGCGCTTTCCGAGCTGTACCGCTGGGACGTGCTGGCCCTGAGCGCCGACCATCGCCTACCCCTCGAGGCGATGCTCGGTGCGCCCATTACCTTGCTCACGGCCCTGGCCGATGGCAGCCACAGCCGACGCAGCGGTTTGCTCAGCCGTGTCGCCCGCCTGGGCAGCGACGGCTCCCTGACCCGCTACCACCTGACCCTGGTGCCCTGGCTCTGGGTGTTGAGCCAGAGCTTTCGCTCCCGGGTGTTCCAAGACAGCACCGTGCAGCAGATCGTCAGCCAGGTCTTCGCTGGTTACGAGGCCTACGCCCGTTGGCGTTTCACCCTCGACGCCGACCAGTTACTGAGCCACGTGCGCCCGCGCAGTTACTGCGTGCAGTACCGCGAAACCGATTTCGACTTTGTGCAGCGGCTACTGGCCGAAGAGGGCCTGGGCTATTGCTTTGTCGAGGACCCACAAGCACCGGCCGGCCACTGCCTGGTCATCTTTGGCCAGA
>NZ_FYEE01000017.1 GCF_900187645.1 Pseudomonas sp. Irchel 3E20
TCGACCGTCAGGCCTCAGGTCGGAGTTGACACGATACGTGGCGACCTCGTTCTCGGTTATGCCGATCAGCTTCGCCACTTCTATGTCTGAAGGCTTCTCGCTCATCTCGCTCTCCTTGATCCGGCTCAATGCCGGTCACCCGTAATACCCCAACCAAAACCAAATTGCCACCACCGGTCACGGAGGGCGGCGCCTACCTGAGGAACACCAATGAAAGCCAAGACGATTTCAGTCGAGATTGACGACTTCAAGCTCAAAGGCCCCGCAGAACGCATGGTGCAGCTGTTCGCGCTCGGCATGCTCTCTCAGACGCTGCCGCCGGCTGCGAATGTTCAGCCGATTTCGGCGGGTGACATCCCCGCCATCGGCGAGCACTGGTCCGGCGAAGGCGGCATCAACGCCGGCTTCGTTCCTGCCCGCGGCGCCGTGCCTGCCCACTACCTGATCCTCGGCGCCAAAAGCCTGGGCGAGCTCAAGTGGGGCCGCTACAAAGAAGAGTCGAAAGCCATCAGCAAGTGGGACGGCAAGGCCAACACTGACGCGCTGATCGCGGCAGGTGGTCACCCAGCAGCCGAAGCGGCCCGCGCATACACCGCTGACGGCCATAGCGACTTCGACCTGCCAGCGGCATCCCAGCTCTATCAGGTCTGGGCGTACGACCTGATCGCCGAGGGTGCCTACTGGTCGAGTTCGCAGCGCTCCGCCAACAACGCATTCAACATGGACTTCGTTGTTGGCCATCAGATCATCTACGTCAAGCACCTCGAGCTCCCCGTCCGCCCCGTCCGCAGGAAATTTATTTAGTCCTTCATTCATTGCTTTTGATCGGCCCGAGGCGCACCAGCGCCTTTTTTGTTGCCCACGAAAAGAGGAATCACCATGCCAGTAGCATCCAAAGCAGCACCAGCAACCAACCTCCCCCAGATCGGCAAGGCCTACGGCGGCGGGTTCGTCTCCGGCATCACCGTCGACCTGGAGACGGGCAAGCGTTACCTGAACATCACCGCCGGCGCCGAGCACGAACTGTGCGGCACCTGGGGCAAGCGCGGCGCGCTGATCGAGGGCGCGGACAGCTTCATTGATGGTCGGGCCAATACCGAGGCCATGGCCGCGGCGGGCAGCGAGCTGGCTCAGAAGGTTTTGGGATTGAACATCGGCGGTTTCAGCGACTGGGCGATCCCTGCCCGTGACCAGCAGGAATTGCAGTACCGCAACCTCAAGCCAACGACCGACGCCAACTACTGCTGGGGCCGGGACGGTGACAACCCGAACAGCCTGCCGGTGGGCAAGCTGTACACCGAAGAGTTGCCCGGGCAAACAACCGTCGAAGCGTTCAAGGCGGGCGGCCCCGAGGCCTTCCAGCCGCGCTGGTACTACTCCAGCACGCAGCGCTCCGCCAACAACGCATTCTACCTGCACTTCGATGGTGGCTATCAGGACAACGACGGCAAGGACACCGAGCTCCCCGTCCGCCCCGTCCGCAGCGTTCTGATCGAGGCATAAATCCATGGCGACACGCGAATCGCTGAAAGCCAGATCTGAGCGTGTTGGTGAATGCCTGATCTGGCGCGGAGGTCTGAACCCTGGTGGCTATGGTTACGTATGGCATGAAGGGAAGAATCGGGCGACCCATCGCGTTTCATACGAGATGAATGTCGGCCCGATACCCGAAGACCTGGAATTGCTTCACTCCTGCGACACGCCATCATGTATTGAGCCTTCTCACCTGTCGCCCGGCACCCATGCCGCAAACATGAGGGAAATGGCAGATAGAAAACGTTGTAACCGGCCATCAGGCGAAATGCATTCGCTCGCCAAGCTTACCGAGGCCCAAGCCGCCGACATTCGCAGGCGCTACAAGCCTTACTGCCGAATCAACAGCAGTTGCGCCATCGCGAAAGAGCTTGGCGTATCGCAGCGAACTATTTGGGCGGTGATCAAGGGTATCACCTGGAAAGAGCCGCCCTCGCCCGCGTCGTGCTAAAGCGCGGCAACATGGTCAACTCAGCACTGACCAAGACTTACCAGAAGGGTTGATTTTGGTCACTCATCGCCCAGCAATCAGCTTGGCTCCCAGTTCTCGGCCCGCGACCTGCGCCAGGCCACGGTCAACATAGGTTCGGTCACCCGCGACAACCGGCACCACCACCTCACCACCGCGCTTCACCTCGACGTTGATACGCCAGGTCTCCCGGCCTTCCTCGTCCTTGTCGCACTCCATGTAGTTCCAAACCTGAAAACCTTCGATGTCATCGTAAATATCGTGCTTTGTCATGGTCCAGCCCATTTAGAGGAAGGGGCCATCGTAGCACCACAGCCCGGGCATGGCCCGGCAAGGACTCCCCATGCCTACAGAAAACAAAATCGCCGTACCGGAAGAATCCGCCGGCGTGGACTTCGGAATCGACGGGCGATCGGTGCGCGTCTCGCAGGAGGCTTACTCGATCTTCCTGGCGCGTGAAGCGGCCGGACGGGAAAAGATCGCGACCCTGCAACAGCGCCTGACCGCAGCGGATGAGCGGGCGGATGTGCTGGAGCAAGCCTTGAAGTTCTACGCAGAGCGCGAGCATTACCATTTTGAAAGTGGCAACTGGGACACCGTGAGCGGTGAACCGCTGAACATCCTTTGGAATGGCGATGAGCCAGACTTTATCGAGGATGGGGCTGTTGCGCGGGCTGCACTCAAGCCAGCAGAGTCCCATCCGTGCCAGGTCTATCTCGATGGATGTGATGGTTCATGCAAGCCATAACCCAACTCCCCGCCTACTGCTGGTGCCTGCTGGCACTGGCACAACTGATTTGCTGAGGTGATTTATGAGTGAGTTCAAACGAGAGGTTCGTTATACGGTCATCAAGCATAACCAACTGACCGAAAGCCAAATGCAATATCTGAAAAACTGCATATTCGGTGAAGGCATACCGACTGTCGAGGCGGTGGTAGTTGAGTCCGATTGGCCTGAATACCAGCCTGTTTGGAAGATGATCGAGGATCGAGTATCCGGCGCCCCAGTGGAGGGTGGAAAAGCTGAATACGATGCGCTGGCTCAAGCCATGACCACCAACCGAACGATTGACGGCGTGCCGCGCTTGCGTGAGCTGCTGGAGCGTGTTGCTGACCCTTACCGTCGTGAGCCGCGCTCAATTCACCTGCACAACTCTGATATTGCAGAGCTGCGCGCCCTGCTGGATGCGCCAGTGGAATGCAGGTGCAAGCGCTATGGCAAGGACAACCCACATTGGCCGTGCCCTGTGCATGCAGCGCCAGCCGCCCAGTACCAGGGCGAGCCGGTGGCCTGGACGCAGCCCAATCAGGCCGGCATGTGTATCTCCAGCGAGGTAAAACTGCACTCCTTAAAAATTGGCGGCGCGCCGGCGGCGGCTGTAGCTGGTTATTCGGTTCCACTCTACGCCGTGCAGCCCGCGCCGGTAGCGTCGGTGCCCGACGGCTATTGCATCATGCCCCGCCAACTTACCGCTGAGAATGGCGCCAAAGCCTTGCTGCTCGGCGAGTTCAAGCTGCTGGTCACCAAAGGATGCCCTGAATGCTGCGAGCTTGAGGAGCCAGCCGAAGGTTGCTCAATATGCGACGGTGAAGGCGAGTACGGGCAGAAACACACCATCCCGTGGGATCAGATCAAGTTCATCTACAGCAAGGCCGTATCTGGCCTGGCCGTGAAGGCTGCGTCAGCCAAAACCCGATAGGAGTACATCTGTACTCCACCCGCAAAACCTGTAACCCCTCCCCCTTCAAAGTCAGCCGCTATAGCGGCAAGGAGCCCGGCATGCCTGAAGAAAAGTATCCGCTCGCCGTAGAGAGCGTTGGCGGTGACACCTACATCGTGATGAGCCGTGGGCACCACGACTTACGCCTGTTCATGGAAGAAGTCATCAAGGATTACGGCGACTGGAATCTCGGCGGTGCGCAGCACGTGTGGATCAAGACCACGCCAACCAAAGGTGGCTGGAACTACAACATCGTGAAGGAAGGCACGCGCGGCGCCTGGCCGGCCACTTACTGCTGGGAGTACGGCGAGGGTTATGAACAGTGGCGGCAGGTGAAGCCATGAAGACGCATTTTTTTTCTGGGCCTGGGGCGGACGACATCGAGCGGGCGCCTTGCGGAACCTGGCTAGGCGAGGGATCGGGGCTTTCTGGAATTTGGGAACGAGTGGATTGTCACCGCTGCCAGACTCTCAAAGAAAAAATCATTGATACAGCCGCGACCGAAGAGCGCGCCATTGTCGAGCAGATGGGCGACATGGCGGCATTCATGCGAGCGGAAGACCGAAAGCAAGAGGTGACGCCATGATCGCCCCCCTCTGGTTCGCCTACGTCTTCATCTACCGAGAGCCAAGGCCATGACAGACCATGAATTGTTGCGGATGTCTGCCAAGGCCATGGGCTTCGAACTGGAGTACCGACACGGCAGCGATGCCTTCTATTACGACGATCCAGACTCAGGCCGGGAGCAATGGCAGCCGCTCAGTGATGAAGGCCAGGCCGTGCGCGTAGCGGTTGAACTCCAGCTCAGCATTCTCTGGTTCACCAAGCTGCAGTACGTGATGGTCGAGCGTGGTGGCTTCGGCGAGAACATCGGCTGGACCGACGACGCAGATCGAGGTAGCGCGCTCCGCCAAGCAATAACCGTCGTAGCAGCACAAATTGGCAGCACGCTTCCCTAACCCCAATCCCCCTACATGCCTGCCGGTGAGCGGCGGGCGAGGTATCCCTATGCAAACTCCAATGCGCAACGCCCCCAACAACGACGCACCACCAACCGAACTGATCGCACTGCCTGAGGTGATAAAGATCACTGGCTTCAAGACCACCAAGATTTACGACATGGTGAACAAGGGCGCCTTTCCGAAAAAGGTACACCTCGGCACGCGCTCCGTGCGCTGGGTCAAGGCCGAGGTTTTGCAGTGGGCCACCGACCAGATGGCGGCACGGGAGCAGCGTGCTTAATCTGCTGCCTCGACCGCATCAAGGTAGTCCGCCCATTCCTGCATCATCCCCCTGCGCTGCTCGACATACCTGGCATGGTTGTACGAGCCGCGCACTTTGTCCTCTCCGGCGTGGGAAAGCTGCGCCTCGATCCAATCCGATTCATATCCCTTCTCGTTCAGGGCTGTCGATATCGTGCCGCGCAGCCCGTGGCCCGTCAGCTTCCCGCCAAACCCCATCCTTTTGATTGCGACGTTGACCGTGTTTTCGCTCATCTGCTTGCTGGGATTGTTTCGCCCAGTGAAAAGCAGCTTGCAGCGCCCGGTCATCGCCAGCACCTCCCGTACCACCTCCACGGCCTGCCGCGAAAGAGGAACCAGGTACGGCGGAATCTTATCCCCCTCAGTTCTAACCCTGCTGCGCAACTGCTTTACAGCGTCGGGCGGTATCGTCCACAAGGCTGCGTCCAGATCAAACTGGCTTGGCGCCGCCGAGCGCACCTCCCCCGTCCTGACCCCGGTCAGCAGCAGGAGACGTATCGCGCTGCTGGTAAACAGCGAGCCTTCAAACTTGCGTAGCGCCACCAGGAAGCCTTTGAGTTCGGCATCGCCGCACAGGATCGGGTTGTTCCTGACTGGCGGCTGCACCGCGGCCACCACTTCAAGATCGGTCGCCGGGTTTGAATCAATCACGCCCTCGGCAATGGCGTAGCTGAAAATCTGCTTGAGCCACGTCCGGCACTTCTCTGCGACGTGCAGGGCGCCCCGCTTTTCCACTCGGCGCACGGCCGCCAGTACATCGCCGCGGCGAATGTCGGCAATCGGGATTTTGCCCAGGGCGGGTATCAGGTCTTTATCCAGGTACGTGCGGGACTGCTCCGCACTGCCTTTGGCGGCGCTGGTGAGCCTGGGCCGCTTGAATGCGTACCAGCGTTCTGCAACTGCCTCGAAGGTGTTTTCAGTGCTGGCGCTTGCGGCCTGCTGGGTTTGCCGGCGGTCTATGCGCGGGTCGATACCCTTGGCCACAAGTGCCCGGGCGGCGTCGCGCAACTCGCGCGCTTCTTTAAGGGATGTTTCGGGGTAGGTGCCCAGGGATATGCGCGGCTGCTTTCCGTGCCATGAAAACCGGAAGTGCCACGCCTTCGCGCCCTTGCTGGCGACGAACAGCGACAACCCCGACGCATCGGTCAGGGAGTAGTCCTTTTCTTTGGGCTTTGCTTGCCTGACGGCCGTGTCAGTGAGGGGCATTAGTACATCACCAGTAGTCACGAATTCAGATGTACTGGGGAATGTACTAGAAAATATCGAAAGGCGGCGAAAGATCGCGAAAGAGAAGACAACAAAAAAGCCGCTCTAGGCGGCTTTCTGTATGGGTTTCGCGAAAGACTACGAGTAGTTGCGAAACCAAGTTTGGTGCGGATGAAGAGACTCGAACTCTTACACCTTGCGGCGCTGGAACCTAAATCCAGTGTGTCTACCAATTCCACCACATCCGCGTATCAAGCTCTTAAAGCAAAGACGCCAGACTATTTAGCCTGGCGCCTTTCTAAATATGGGGTGGACGAAGGGGATCGAACCCTCGACAACGGGAGTCACAATCCCGTGCTCTACCAACTGAGCTACGCCCACCATATTGCCATGTTGCGTTACTTGTGCCAAAGCTGCCTAATGGCGCACCCGGCAGGACTCGAACCTGCGACCATCCGCTTAGAAGGCGGATGCTCTATCCAGCTGAGCTACGGGCGCCTTGTTAATCTGTATTCTTTGACGATTACAAACTAAGTGCTTTCAGCCTTACCAAATCAAACTTCGATTCAGCTCGACCTTCTCAACCAGTGCTAGGCTGTGCCCGACAAGTGCGACGAATGTTATAGGTGAGCCTAAAGGTCGTCAACTCTTTTTTAAAAAAAATTCATTTAATTAAAGGGGTTAGGGGAATTTGCAGACCAAGCGCCTTTGCCCTCACGTCCTGGCATGCGAGAATGCGGCCTCTTTTCTTCTCCCTCTCGATGGTTAATCACGCGCAATGACTGCACAACTAATCGACGGCAAATCAATCGCCGCCAGCCTGCGCCAGCAGATCGCCAAACGTGTCGCCGAGCGTAGCCAGCAAGGCCTGCGCACGCCTGGCCTCGCGGTGATTCTGGTCGGCAGCGATCCTGCCTCTCAGGTTTATGTCTCGCACAAGCGTAAAGACTGTGAAGAGGTTGGCTTCCTCTCCCAGGCCTATGACCTGCCCAGCGATACCACCCAGCAGGCCCTGACTGACCTAATCGACCGTCTTAATGACGACCCGAACATCGACGGGGTGCTACTGCAACTGCCCCTGCCCGAGCATCTGGACGCGTCCAAGCTGTTAGAACGCATTCGCCCGGACAAAGACGTCGACGGTTTCCACCCTTATAACGTAGGGCGCCTGGCCCAACGCATTCCCTTGCTACGCCCATGCACGCCCAAAGGCATCATGACTCTGCTGGAGAGCACCGGCGCGGATCTGTACGGCATGAACGCCGTCGTCGTAGGGGCCTCCAATATCGTAGGCCGGCCCATGGCGATGGAATTGCTGCTCGCCGGCTGCACCGTCACCGTCACCCACCGCTTCACCAAGGACCTCGCCGGCCACGTTGGCCGCGCTGATCTCGTTGTCGTGGCTGCCGGTAAACCCGGCCTGGTGAAAGGCGAGTGGATCAAGGAAGGCGCGATCGTGATCGACGTTGGTATCAATCGCCAGGAAGACGGCAAGTTGGTAGGCGATGTGGTCTACGAGACCGCCCTGCCCCGTGCCGGCTGGATCACACCCGTCCCTGGTGGCGTCGGCCCGATGACCCGTGCCTGCCTGCTTGAAAACACCCTTTACGCGGCGGAAACCCTGCACGGCTGATCGCCGGCCAGCAGCCCGCCCCTCAAAAAACCGGCGCTTGTCATGAGCGCCGGTTTTTTTGTGGGCGCCCGAAGCCAAAATTTGCGCACTGGTCATCTTGTCAAATGAAGCAAACGCCATATACTGTATATTTAAACAGTAAAGCGAGACTTACCCATGGCCAAGAAAGCCGCAACCCCCAAGCCACCTACGTCTTATGAGCTGCTTGCCACTCGGATTCAGAAAATCATCAATTCCACCGGCGCGCAAACCTCCAAGCGTGCCGTGATCCACAAATCCCCTGACGAGTCCTCTGACGATTGGACACAACTGCTGGAAGACATTGACGAAGCCGACAATGTCACCCTGGTGCACCGTGAGGATGGCGGCGTGCAGGTTTCCTGGGTTGTCCCGAAAGAGGACTGAACTACCCGCACAGCCCGCCCAGTGCGGGCTTTCTCGAAAAAGAGGGCGACAGAACCGGTACCGACCTAACAGACACCCGCGTATTACCCAAGCTTTACGGGCGCCTTTCGCTTTTCTCGCACATACTCATAAAATGTAACGCTTTAATGAGAAAAGCCCGTTGCATAACGGCGTACCCATTTTTGAGTGAGCGCACCTGCGTGAAAATTCGTATTTCGATCCTCAGCTTATTGTTTGCATTTACAGGCGCTGCCATTACCTCGAGCGTCGTCGCTCGTGAAACCATAGAAGCCCCCCGCGACACCTCCCAACTCCATATCGCTTCCGGCAGCGCCATGCTGCTGGATTTACAGACCAACAAAATCATCTACTCAAGCAACCCCGACGTCGTGGTGCCCATCGCTTCAGTCACCAAGTTGATGACCGGGCTGGTCGTGCTGGAAGCCAAACAATCCATGGATGAGTACATTTCCGTCACCATCAGCAACACCCCGGAAATGAAAGGTGTGTTTTCCCGGGTCAAGCTCAACAGCGAGTTGAGCCGCCGGGACATGCTGCTGATAACCCTGATGTCCTCGGAAAACCGTGCCGCCGCCAGCCTCGCCCACCATTACCCCGGCGGTTACGCCGCGTTCATTGCCGCGATGAACGCCAAGGCCAAGGCCCTGGGTATGAACAGCACCCACTATGTCGAGCCTACCGGGCTGTCTACTCAGAACGTGTCCACTGCCCGCGACCTGAGCAAGTTGCTGCTGGCCGCCCGCAAGTACCCACTGCTGAGTGAGCTGAGCACCACCAAGGAGAAAACCGTGACCTTCCGCAAGCCCAACTACACCCTGGGCTTTCGTAACACAGACCATTTGGTGAACCGAGAGAACTGGGACATCAAACTGACCAAGACCGGTTTCACCAACCAGGCCGGCCATTGCCTAGTGCTGGTGACCACCATGGGCCAGCGCCCAGTGGCGCTGGTGATACTGGACGCCTTTGGCAAATACACCCACTTCGCCGATGCCAGCCGCATCCGCAAGTGGGTTGAGACCGGGAAAAGCGGTGACGTGCCGGATGTCGCGCTGCGCTATAAAGCGGACAAGAACCTCAAGGCCCGTCAAACCGGCCTGGTGGAAGCTGCCAAGTAAGGCGAGCTGCAGATGAAAAAACGGCACTCGATGTGCCGTTTTTTGCTTGCTTCAGTGGGCGCCCAGGGCCTTGACCGCTCTGGCCGCCGCTTGCTCCTGCCCAGCCTGGGCCAAGTCAGCCGCGGCTTTGAGCCACCGCTGTGAATCGACCTTGGCCGGGATCTGCGTCGGCCCCTGGACCAAAATCGCCCAATGCCCGGCACTGTCCCAGGCAGACTCAAAGCTGCCAAACCCCATCACCAGGCGTCGGTTCATCCCCGAGCGCAGCAGTATCGTTTGTTTGTGCCGGTTGTAGCCGGCGACTATGGCGTAACGCGGCTCTGCCCAGAACGCCGACCCTTCAGTTATGCGCACCATCACCGGATAGCCAGCGGCCACCTGAGTCAGAACCTGCGCCAGGGTGTTGTCCAGGGGATAGACCACCATGCCGAAATCCCGGGCCGCGACCTGGAGGGTTTGCTCCAGTTGCGCCTCGGCGCCCGGCAAGTGCAGGGACTTGAGCAGCAACCCCGGTGTAATCACGATGCCCTGCTGGGAAATCATGCTGGCCAGCACCTGTGGCCCACCCTGATAGGCATCGCCCCGGAAGAACGGCAGCCCCGTCAGCTCAACGCGCTCCGGCAACCCCTGCAAGCCGGGCCTTGGACTGCCCGCACAGCCCATCAGGCCCAGGACACAAGCACCCGCGAGCAGCACAAATTTAAATCGAGAAAATACAGGCAACATCATCACTCTCTTGAACACACCAGGCAGACAGGCACCCGGCTCGGCCCCCGATCATAGGGCCCCTATAGCCTTAAGCGCCAGTTGCCGAGCCTCGATAGAGCAAACAAGTTGAGCGCACACGACCATTGGTCAATAGCCTGAAACACTGCACAGACTAGACTGTCCCCTGTAAAGAGCGTAGGCCCCGCGACGGGGCAAAGGAGGCACTCATGGGCCTGGCAACCACTATCACACTGCTGATTTTCAGCTGGCTGGCCGTCGCCACCGCGATGTTATGGGGCGTGCTGCGCATCGCCCGCCGGCACCATCACCCGCACACGGAACCTCGCCCCACACCCCTGAAGAAAACCCCTGCACGCCCGGCAAACGCCCACTGAAAAACCCTGCAAAATCCCCATAAAAAAACGGCCGCCACGCGATTAGCGCAGGCGGCCGTTTTTCGTGGTTCGCGTCAGGCCTGTTCGGCGCTACGCTTTTGCCGCGCCCGGCGCGACAGCATATTCAAGCACTCGATCACGGCCGAGAACGCCATGGCGGCGTAGACGTAGCCTTTGGGCACATGGGCGCCGAAGCCTTCGGCAATCAGCGTCATGCCGATCATTATCAAGAAGCCCAGCGCCAGCATCACCACCGTCGGGTTGTCATTGATGAACTTGGCCAAAGGCTCGGCCGCCAGCAGCATCACCAGCACCGAGACCACCACCGCGATAATCATGATCGGCAAGTGTTCGGTCATGCCCACCGCCGTAATGATGCTGTCGATGGAAAACACCAGGTCGAGCATCAGGATCTGGCCAATGGCCGCAGCAAAACCGATGGTCACCTTGGAACTGACGCTCGCTTCGGTCTGCTCGTAAGGGTCCATGCTGTGGTGGATTTCGGTGGTGGCTTTCCATAGCAGGAACAGGCCGCCGGCGATCAGGATCATGTCCTTCCAGGAGAACGCATGGCCGAATACGTCGATCACCGGCTCCGTCAACTGCACGATAAAGGCGATGGTACTCAACAGGCCCAGGCGCAGGATCAGCGCCATGCTGATACCGATGCGTCGCGCCTTGGCGCGATGCTGCTCGGGCAGTTTGTTGGTCAGGATCGAGATAAAGATCAGGTTATCGATGCCAAGCACGATTTCCATGACGACCAGGGTGGCCAAGGCCACCCACGCGGTGGGGCTTGCAGCGAGCTGTAACAGATAGTCCATGGGTCAGTCCTGACTCGGTGTACGCGGATTAGATTTCTTGCGAGGTGCTGGATTGCTTTTCATCGTCTTCGGCAGGCGTCTGGCGCTTGCTGATGATTCCGCCGGTGGCGTCGCTCAGGGCTTGCTCTGCGGCTTTTTGTGTATCGTCGATCGCCTGCTTGGCGGTTTCGGCGGCTTTGCCCATCAACTGCTGGGCGCTTTTTTCGGCCTGGTCGCAGCCGGCCAACGCCAACAAGGATGCTGCCAGCAGCGCCGCAGCGCCAAGTTTTTTGATGTTCATGGTGGGGTGTCCTCAGTGGCCTGAACCGGGCCCAGTGATGGCCCGTCAATAGCGCGGCATTCTAAGGAGGCAAATACTTCAGTAAAATTCGTATTTTCAGCAGCTATACTTCGATTTTTACGAACATTGGCGCCCTTATGCTCAACTACCGGCAACTGCATTACTTCTGGGTCGTGGCCAAAACCGGCAGCATCGTGCGCGCGTGCGAGCAACTGAACCTCACGCCCCAGACCATCAGCGGGCAAATCAGCCTGCTGGAGCAAACCTATGGCCTTGAGCTATTTCGCCGCGTCGGCCGGCAACTGGAGCTGACCGAAGCCGGCCGCCAGGCCCTGCCCTACGCCGAGCAGATGTTCCAGACCGGCAACGAACTCGAAGCCATGCTGCGCGCCCAACCCAACCAGCAACAAGTGCAGTTTCGCGTCGGCGTGGCGGATGTGGTGCCCAAATCCATTGTCTATCGCCTGATCGCCCCGACCATGGAACTGAGCGAGCCGATCCACATCACCTGCCGCGAAGACAAACTCGAACGCCTGCTGGCCGACTTGGCGATCCAGCGCCTGGACTTGGTGATCTCCGACAGCCCCATGCCTTCGCACCTGGACATCAAGGGCTACAGCCAGAAACTGGGGGAATGCGGTATCAGTTTTTTCGCCACCCCCGCCCTGGCCCAGCGCTATGGCCAGGACTTCCCACGCAGCCTGCATGGCGCACCGCTGCTGATTCCCGGGCAGGAAACCGTGGTGCGCAGCCGTTTGTTGCGCTGGTTCGCCGAGCAACAGATCCAGCCACGCATCGTTGGTGAATTCGACGACAGCGCCTTGATGCAGGCGTTCGGGCAATCGGGCAGTGGCATTTTCATCAGCCCCAGCGTGATTGCCGACGAGGTGACACGCCAGTACGGCGTCGAGTTGATCGGCCAGACCGATGCGGTAAGCGAGTCGTTCTATGCCATTTCCGTGGAGCGCAAGGTCAAGCACCCCGGCATCGTGGCCATTACCGAAGGCGCCCGCCGCGAGTTGTTTACCGCGCTTTAGGCACAGGCCTGGGCCGGTTTGAGGCGCATCAAGCCCAACGCCAACAGAATCGACAGCAGGATAAACCCGGCGGCGGCAAACCCCAGGCTGCCCAGCCCGAGGGTGTCAATCACCCGCCCCCCCACCATCGCCCCCAGGCCAATGCCCAGGTTGGCCCCGGCAATGTTTAGCGAAGCGGCAAAGGCCGGCGCGTGGGGCGCAGCCTTCATCAGGCGCACATGGCTGACCAGAAACAGCGCTGCCTGGGTCACACCCCAGATGCCCATCGCGGCCGCCAGGCCCAGGGTGGAATGAATACTCGGTACCAGGGCCACCATGCCGCCGATCATAAAGAAGCAAAACACCATCGAAGCGATCAACGGGTGACGATCGACCATCCGCCCGCCCAGGGAGTTGCCGATCAACCCCACCGCGCCAAAGCCCATCAGGCACCAGCCCACCAGGGTGCCATCGAAACCGGCCAGGCGTTCGAGGATGTCGGCCAGGTAGGTGTAGGCGGTGAACATGCCGCTGAACACCAGGATCGACAGCAGCACATGCCCCTGCATCAAGGGCTCGCGCAGGATCTTGAATTGGTCGCGCAAACTCACCTGCTGTTTATGCAGGTCGGTTCGGGGCAGGTAGACCAACAGCAGCAGCGCCTTGGCGAACGCGATCACCGCCAGGAGGGCGAAGGCACTGCGCCAGCCAAACGCGTCGCTAATCAGCGTGCCCACCGGGATGCCAAACACCGTGGCGCAGACGATGCCGAAGCCGATTTTCGCAATCGCCCGCCCGGCGTAGGCCGGCCCGACGATGCCCACCGCCGTTTCACTGGCCAGCGCCCAAAACACCGGCAACCCCAGCGCCGGCACCAGCCGCGCCAACGCCATCACCCCGATATTAGGCGCCAGCGCCGCCAGGGTATTGGCCAGGCCAAACATCACCAACACCGAGACGAACAGGCGCTTGCGCTCGAACCGCGCGCAATACGCGGTGAGAAACGGCCCGAACGCGGCCACGGTAAAGGCGAACAGGGTCACCAGCAAACCGGCCTGGGGCACGCTGACGTCCAGGTCCCGGGCGATGGCGGGCAACAGGCCGACGATGATGAATTCCGTGGTTAGCACCGTGAACCCGGCGGCAGACAACAGAAGGATGGGCAACAGCATGCAAAAACTCCGCAAACGGCAACGCCAGCGCTAGCCCGAAGGCCCACTGACTGAAGATGGAAAAAGATGGCGCAGCTTAACAGAGACTTTCGGATACATTCCCCCTAAAACATTCCGGCGACGGATCGTCACAGGTCTGAAGGACTTGGCTGACGCTGTGATAAAGTCCGCCCCCTGCCAACGCCACACCCCCCGTGGATGGCGCCGCCGCTGGCACGCCCCACGTGAATCACAGCACCCCTAACAATCAGAGATAGCGCCATGACTGCTGCCCCTTCCCTGTTGCACAAGCTCAAGAATATGAGCCTGGTCACCCAGATTCTCATCGGCCTGCTGGCCGGTATCGCCCTGGCCCTGGTGCTGCCCGACGCGGCACGGTCCACGGCCTTCATCGGCAAGGTCTTTGTCTCGGCGCTCAAGGCAGTGGCCCCGATCCTGGTGTTCATCCTGGTGATGGCCTCCATCGCCAACCACCGCCACGGCCAGGAAACCCACATCCGCCCGATCCTGTTCCTGTACCTGCTGGGCACCTTCGCCGCCGCGGTGGTCGCGGTGATCGCCAGCATGCTGTTCCCCTCCACCCTGGTGCTGGTGACCCACGACGTGGCCGTCACCGCGCCCGGTGGCATCAGCGAAGTGCTGCAAAGCCTGCTGCTCAGCGCCGTGGACAACCCCATCAGCGCCCTGATGAACGCCAACTTCATCGGCGTGTTGACCTGGGCCATCGGCATGGGCATCGCCATCCGCCACGCCGGGCAAACCACCCGCACGGTGCTGGATGACCTGTCCAACGGCGTGACCCTGATCGTGCGCGTGGTCATCCGCTTTGCGCCCCTGGGGATCTTCGGTCTGGTGGCCTCCACCCTCGCCACCTCCGGTTTCGGCGCCCTGCTCGGTTACCTGCAACTGCTGGCTGTGCTGCTGGGCTCCATGCTGTTCGTGGCGCTGGTGATGAACCCGGCCATCGTCTACTGGAAACTGCGCCGCAACCCTTACCCGCTGGTGTTCACCTGCCTGCGCGAAAGCGGTATCACCGCGTTCTTCACCCGCAGCTCCGCGGCCAACATCCCGGTCAACCTGGAGCTGAGCAAGCGCCTGGGCCTGCATGAAGACACCTACTCGGTCTCCATCCCCCTGGGCGCCACCATCAATATGGCCGGCGCGGCGATCACCATCACCGTGCTGACCCTGGCCGCCGTGCACACCCTGGGCATTACCGTGGACATCCCCACCGCCATCCTCCTCAGTGTGGTCGCGGCGATCTGCGCCTGCGGCGCCTCGGGCGTGGCCGGCGGCTCGCTGCTGCTGATTCCGCTGGCGTGCAGCCTGTTCGGCATCCCCAGCGAAGTCGCCATGCAGGTGGTGGCTGTCGGCTTCATCATCGGCGTGTTGCAGGATTCGGCCGAAACAGCGCTGAACTCCTCCACCGACGTGCTCTTTACCGCCGCCGCGTGCATGGCCCAGGAAGAACAGGCGCAACGCGCCGCCTGACCTTCACGGCACAAAAAAGCCCGCCCCGGCGCAAACCGGGGCGGGCTTTTGTGCATCTGGGGGGTTAGAACGCGCCCATGTAGTCGCGCTTGCCCACTTCCACACCGTTGTGGCGCAGGATCGCGTACGCGGTGGTGACATGGAAGAAGAACTGCGGCAAGCCGTAGGTCAGCAGGTAGGCCTGGCCGCTGAAGCGCTTCTCTTTTGGCGTGCCCTGGCGGGTGATGATCTCGATGCCTTCCTTGCCGTCGATCTGGGCCGGGGCGATGCCGTCGAGGAACGCCAGGACCTTGGCGATCAGTGCTTGCAGCTCGGCGAAGGTGGTTTCGCTGTCGTCGTACTTAGGCAGTTCGACCTGGGCCAGGCGGCCGCTGACGCCTTTGGCGAAGTCCACGGCGATCTGCACTTGGCGCACCAGCGGGAACATGTCCGGGTACAGGCGCGATTGCAGGAAAACGGCCGGGTCGATGTTCTTGGCGCTCGCGTGGGCTTCGGCCTTGGTGAGGACGTTGCTCAGGGCGTTGAGCATTTGCTTGAACACAGGAACGGAGGCGGCGTGCAGGGAAATAGTCATGTCAATCTCGCAAGGGGTGAACGTGGCGCGATTATAGCCATGCCCGGGCCACGGTGCGGCTTGTCTTTTACCGCGCAAGGATTAGGCTAGGCCGCTTGAACAGCATAGGGAACGCGCGATGAGCACCGAAGACACCACCCCCGCACCGCAGCGCTTGGACGCCACGCAAATCCGGATTCTGGGCGCCCTGATCGAAAAGCAGGCCACCAGCCCGGAAACCTACCCCCTGACCCTCAATGCCCTCGTCCTGGCCTGCAACCAGAAGACCAGCCGCGAGCCAGTGATGAACCTCAGCCAAGGCCAGGTCGGCCAAAGCCTGCGGGTGCTCGAAGGGCTGGGCTTCACGCGCCTGGTGATGGGCAGCCGCGCCGACCGCTGGGAGCATCGCGTGGACAAAGCCCTGGAGCTGGTGCCGGCCCAGGTAATCCTCTGCGGCCTGCTGTTTTTGCGCGGCCCGCAGACCGTCAACGAACTACTGACCCGCAGCGGGCGCATGCACGACTTCGAGGACAGCGAACAAGTGGTGCACCAACTCGAACGCCTGATCTCCCGGGGCCTGGCCCTGCTGATCCCGCGCCAGAGCGGCCAGCGCGAAGACCGCTATATGCACGCCCTGGGCGACCCAGCCGACATCGACACCCTGCTCGCCGCCCGCCAGCAAGCGGCCGAACGCAGCCCAGCCAGCGGCGTGTCGGTGGAACGCATCGAAGAACTCGAAGCCCGGATCGCCGCGCTGGAAGAGCGCCTCTCGCGCCTGGAGTGAGGCCCCCCTTAGAGAAACGGGCTTGTGTGAGCCCACTTATACGGGAACAACTGTCTCACCCCTGCCATTCGTCACCGCCACTGCGTGCCGCCATCGCGAGCAGGGTCGCTCCCACACAGGAAAAATGAACATCCCACCCACTCCACCGTTCAGCTGTGGGAGCGGGCCTGCCCGCGATGACGGCATTCCTGGCGCTAGAGCGGTAATGGCTGTACTGGCCCCATCGCGGCGCGCCCGCACCAGCACACCCGTTGCCACAGAACCGTTCAACCCCGCGCAAACCTCACCGCCGCGTCAAACTGCGCCGGCGTGGGGCGCACGCCGGTGTACAGCACAAACTGCTCCAGTGCCTGCAGCGCAATCACCTCCAGCCCAGTAATCACCTGCTTGCCCTCGGCACGGGCGCGCAGGATCAGTGGGGTTTCTGCGGGGATCGCCACCACATCAAAGGCGATCTGCGCCGCCGCAATCGCCTCGCCACTGAACGCCAGGTCGTCGGCCTGGGCGCCGCCGCTCATGCCGATGGGCGTGACGTTAATCAGCAACTGCGCCGGCAGGTCATCCGGTTGCGCCTGCCAGGTGTAACCCAGCGCCTCGGCCAGGGCCCGGCCGGCGCGTTCGTTGCGGGCCAGGATCGCGCCGTTGCGGTAGCCACCATCACGCAAGGCACTGGCCACGGCCTTGGCCATGCCACCGCTGCCGCGCAGCACAAAGCGGTATTCCTTGGGCACACGGTGGCTGTCGAGCAGTTGGGCAATAGCCAGGTAATCGGTGTTGTAGGCCTTGAGGTGGCCCGCGGTGTTGACGATGGTATTGATCGAAGCGATGGCCGCCGCCGAGGCGTCCAACTCATCCACCAGGGCGATGGCCGCTTCCTTGAACGGCATCGACACGCCGCAACCGCGAATACCCAGGGCGCGGATGCCGGCCACCGCGCCCGGCAGGTCCTGGCTGCTGAACGCCTTGTAGTAGAAGTTCAGGCCCAACTGTTCATACAGATGGTTGTGAAAGCGCAAACCGAAGTTGCCCGGGCGCGCCGAGAGCGACATGCACAGTTGAGTGTCTTTGTTGGGGTGCATCTGCATGGGCGTCTCCTGCACGGGGCGTTTGGGTTGAGGTGAATCGTTACAGCAAGGCACCGACCTTACACAATATTTACCCAGCACCGGCGCAGTTTTTCCCAAACAGGCTGTCTTAAAGGTTATCCCCGCGCCATTCCCCGGGCCTACCGCAGGCCCGGGCGCCGGGAGCGAAACGAGGAACAGCCATCATGATGGGAAAAATCACCACCAGCGCCCTGCTCATCGCAGCGCTGGCGATCACCGGTCAAGCCTCTGCCCACGGCCATGGCCACGGCCGCGGTGGCGATTGGCGCGGCCCGGCGGTGTTCGGTGCGGTGGTCGGCGCGGCCATTATCGGCGGTGCCGTCATCAGCCGTGACCGCCCGGTGTATGTGCAGCAGCAACCGGTGTACTACGCGCCGCAACCGGTCTACGTACAACAGCCCCCACCAATGTATTACCCGCCACAACCGGTCTACATCGAGCAACCTGTGTATTACCGCCCGCCACCGGTGTACTACCGCCCTGCGCCCGTGTACTACGGGCCACCCCGTGGCTACTACGGCCCGCCCCCCGGCCATTACGGCCCGCCGCGCTGGTGATGCACCCTCAGGCCCTGCCCCGACAGCGGGGCCTGAGGCGTTGGGATGACTGAAACGTCCTACTTGAGGTCGTTCCTGGCACAGCGAATGCAGCCCTTTCTGACATCATGGCCACCCAATGTCGTATTGGCCGCACCGTGCCATGGCTGTCATATTGCTGTCATGCCCGCGCGCCACCCTCCCGGGTGTCCGTACACCCCCCATAAAAACAAGGACGACCCACCATGCCCACGCAGCATCCCCACCGCACCGCAGGCCTGTGCACTTCCAGCAAGGTCTACAGCGCCCTGACCGAACTCAAGCACCTGGAAGGCCACCGCAGCGCCAAATTCCTTTCGCTACTGGCCGAAAACCTGGTGCGCAAGGGCCTGCTCAATGAACACGAAGTGCTGAACATGCTCGATCAAGTGGTGGACTGACACCTGCGCTCGCGCTGTCGATGAGCACTATCGAGCGCGATGATTGGCCCTCGCCCCAACGGTTGCATAAGGTGTGCCCCATGATCGATGCCCAGGAGCACCTCAATGGCCCGTATCCAAATCATGTCCGTGATCGGCAGCGCCGTGCCCAAACCCTTGCGTGAAACCGGCCTGCTCGCCTGCTGGTACCTGGTGCGCGACGGCGTGCCGGTCAGTGGCCCGCTGACCTCCCTACCGGCGGCGCAAGCGTTGTCCCGGCAGGTCGACCTGCGCGCCTAGGGCAACTGCACCCGCGGCTGGGTTTCCACATACAGCGCCCAACTGGACATAAACAACGCGGCGATCAACGGCCCGATGACAAACCCGTTGAGGCCGAACACCGCCAAGCCGCCCAGGGTGGAAATCAGGATCAGGTAATCCGGCATCTTGGTGTCCTTGCCCACCAGAATCGGGCGCAGCACGTTGTCCACCAGGCCAATCACGAACACCCCGAAGCAGCCCAGCACCACCCCTTGCCAAATCGCCCCGCTGAGCAGGAAGTACGCCGCCACGGGCGCCCAGACAATCCCCGCCCCCACCGCCGGCAACAGCGACAAAAACGCCATCAGCACCGCCCAGAGCAACGCACTGGGAATGTCCAGGAACCAGAAAATCAACCCGCCCAACGCCCCTTGAGTCACCGCCACCAGCAGGTTGCCCTTGACCGTGGCCCGCACCACGCGGTTGAACTTGAGCTGCAAACGGCGCTTCTGGTGCTCGGCCAAAGGCGTGGCGGTGCGGATCTTGCGCACCAGCTCGGCGCCGTCGCGCAAAAAGAAGAACAGCAAATACAGCATGATGAAAAAACTCACCACGAACTCAAAAGTGCCCTGGCCAAAGCTGAACGCCTGGCTGGCGAGGAACTGGCTGCCCTGCATGGCGCCCTTGACGATTTTCTCGCGCAGCCCTTCCAACTCGCCCATGCCGAAGCGGTCTAGCAACTGCTGGAAGTACGGCGGCAGGCTGTGCTTGAACTGGGCGATATAGCCAGAGATGTCCAGTTGCCCGCTTTCGATGTTCTTGTAGATCGTCGCCCCTTCCTGCACCAGCAAGGTGGCGATGACGATCACCGGCAGAATCGCGATCAGCAGGCACACGCCCAAGGTGCACAGCGCCGTGAGGTTACGCTGCCAGCCGAACTTCAATTGCAGGCGCCGCTGCAACGGCGCGAACAGGATGCCGAGGATGACCGCCCAGAACATCGCGCCGTAGAACGGCAGCAGAATCCAGATAAACGCCACTGTCACCAGGATGAGCAGCACGGGTAGGGATTTGTTGTGAAAGACATCTGGGGTCATGGGCCGGTCTCTGGCAAAAGGATTGCGACGTCGCTGATGCTTAGTCCGCACGGGCGCGCCCGAGTGCCGTGTTTTCTTCGCCGGGTATAGACCCAGGTCAATATCCGCGCCGGCCCATCCGGCTACCCTCGCGCCCTTTTGCGATCGAAACCATCATGCCCCTCGCCTCGCCCGAACTGCTCGCCCCCGCCGGCACCCTGAAAAACATGCGCTACGCCATCGCCTACGGCGCCGATGCGGTGTACGCGGGCCAGCCGCGCTACAGCCTGCGGGTGCGCAACAACGAATTCGACCACGCCACCCTCGCCCTGGGCATCAGCGAAGCCCAGGCCCAGGGCAAGCGCTTTTACGTGGTGGTCAACATCGCGCCCCACAACGCCAAGCTGCGCACCTTCCTCAAGGACCTGGAGCCGGTGATCGCCATGGCCCCGGACGCCCTCATCATGAGCGACCCGGGCCTCATCATGCTGGTGCGCAAACACTTCCCGCAGATGCCCATCCACCTCTCGGTGCAGGCCAACACGGTGAACTGGGCCAGTGTCGAGTTCTGGCAGCAACAAGGCATCTGCCGGGTGATCCTGTCGCGGGAACTGTCGCTGGAAGAAATCGCCGAAATCCGCGAGCACGTGCCGGCCATGGAGCTGGAGATTTTCGTCCACGGCGCCCTGTGCATGGCCTATTCCGGGCGTTGCCTGCTGTCGGGCTACATGAACAAGCGCGATGCCAACCAGGGCAGTTGCACCAACGCCTGCCGCTGGAAGTACAGCGCCCAACCGGCCAGCGAAAACCTGCTGGGCGACATCGTGCAGCAGTACTCGCCCGAGCCGACCCTGGGCGTCGGCGCCCCCACCGACCAGGTGTTCATGCTCCAGGAAGCCAACCGCCCGGACGAACCGATGCCCGCGTTCGAGGACGAACACGGCACCTACATCATGAATTCCAAGGACCTGCGCGCCGTGCAGCACGTCGAGCGCCTGACCAAAATGGGCGTGCACTCGCTGAAAATCGAGGGCCGCACCAAGTCCCACTTCTATTGCGCGCGCACCACCCAGGTGTACCGCCAGGCCATCGACGACGCCGTGGCCGGCCGCGAATTCGACCGCAGCCTGATGAACGACCTGGAATCCCTGGCCCAACGCGGCTACACCGAAGGCTTTTTGCGCCGCCACGTGCACGATGAATACCAGAACTACCAGAACGGCAGCTCGGTATCCGAACGCCAGCAATTCGTCGGCGAACTGACCGGCGAACGCCGCGATCGGTTAGCTGAAGTCCGGGTGAAAAACCGCTTCCAACTGGGCGATCACCTGGAACTGATGACCCCCAAGGGCAACTTCCACTTCGACCTGCACCAGTTGCAAGACGCCAAGGGCCAGGCCATCACCGTTGCCCCGGGCGACGGCCACACCGTCTACCTGCCCATCCCCGACCAGGTGGACTTGCGCTTTGGCTTGCTGATGCGGGATGTGCGGTTGGAGGGGTTGCTGCCCGCCCCTCAGCCGGCCTCGGCTGTCACGGCCAAATAAAAGCTGAAAACCTGTGGGAGCGAGCCTGCTCGCGATGGCGCCAGCACACCGGCCTCGATGTCGGCTGGCGCACCGCGATCGCGAGCAGGCTCGCTCCCACAGTGGATCGTGGAGGTAGGTGAGATGAGCGTCGCTCCCCCTCCGCCCGCAATGACGGCGGCACAGCCAACCACCTCGCCGAATGACACACCGCGGCGCGGGCAAGGCTCGCACCCACGAGGCAAAACAGCCCCGGCTTACAACACCATCGCCGCCACCCAGCCAAAGGCCAGCAGCGGCAGGTTGTAGTGCAGGAACGTCGGCACCACCGTGTCCCAGATATGGTGGTGCTGGCCGTCGATGTTCAGGCCCGAGGTAGGCCCCAGGGTCGAGTCCGAAGCGGGCGAGCCGGCGTCGCCCAAGGCCCCGGCGGTGCCGACGATGCACACGATGGCCAGCGGGCTGAAGCCCAATTGCACGCACAGCGGCACAAAAATCGTCGCCAGGATCGGCACCGTGGAAAACGACGAGCCGATGCCCATGGTCACCAGCAGCCCCACCAACAGCATCAGCAACGCACCGACGCCCCTGCTGTGGCCGATCCACGCCGCCGAGCTCTGCACCAGGGTGTTGACCTCGCCCGTGGCCTTCATCACTTCGGCGAACCCCGAGGCGGCGATCATGATGAAGCCGATCATGGCCATCATCTTCATGCCTTCGGTGAACAAGTCATCGGTGTCGCGCCAGCGCACCACCCCTGACACGGAGAAAATCAGGAACCCGGCCAGGGCGCCGACAATCATCGAGTCCAGCAGCAATTGGATGATGAACGCCGCCGCAATGGCCACCCCCGCCACCAGCAGGGTCAGCGGGTTGTACTGCACCGCCACCTGCTCGACTTTCTCGATGCGCGCCAAGTCATACACGCGCTTTTTGCGGTAGCTGATGAACACCGCCACCAGCAGGCCGAACACCATGCCCAGGGCCGGAATGCCCATGGCGTGGGTAACGTTGACCTGGCTGATGTCCACGCCGCTCTTGGCCACGTTGGCCAGCAGGATTTCATTGAGGAAGATGTTGCCGAAGCCCACGGGCAGGAACATGTAGGGCGTAATCAGGCCGAAGGTCATCACGCAGGCGATCAGGCGGCGGTCCAGTTGCAGCTTGGTCAGCACATACAACAGCGGCGGCACCAGCAGCGGGATAAACGCAATGTGGATCGGCAGGATGTTCTGCGAGGCAATGGCCACCACCCACAGTAGGCCGATCAGCAACCACTTGACCTGGCCGCCGCCGGCGGCGTCCTGGCGGTCCACCAGCAGCAGTGCTTTGTCCGCCAGGGCATGGGCCAACCCGGACTTGGCAATCGCTACCGCGAAAGCGCCAAGCAAGGCGTAGGACAACGCCACCGTCGCCCCGCCACCGAGGCCACCGTTGAATGCCTTGAGCGTGGCCTCCATACCCAGGCCACCGCTCAAGCCACCCACCAACGCCCCCACAATCAGCGCGATCACCACATGCACACGGGACAGGCTGAGCACCAGCATCACGCCGACCGCAGCAATTACTGCATTAATCATCGTTACCTCAGAACACGGCGCCGGCCAAATCGGCGCCAAACGGGATGAGTCCGGCCACGCCGCGACACGCGCGCACGCCAGATTGAATGGAGGTTTTATTAGAGGGCGCGCACTTTGCCCCACGGGCCCCGGGATGTCAAAGCGCCCCTAGAATTACGCGCCGCGGGCTACACGGCGCATGCGATCTATGTAGCAAGCGGGTGCGCGTTTTAAATCAAGCGTTTGAATAAAGAAAACCCGCCCCGGGCCGTTACAGTGCAAACGCCTCTCCCGTTTCCCCGTTCAAGGACTCCTCCATGTCGCTCAGACAGCTTTCCATCCAATGGAAAATCACCCTCCTGGCCGGCCTCTGCCTGTTGGGCGTCGTCAGCCTGCTGGTGGGGATTTCGCTCTATCGTGCCGAGCACAACTCGCAACTGGTCAAGGCCTCGAGCATGACCATGCTGACCGACGCGGCGCAGGCGCGGATCGAAGCCCAGGGCGAAGTCCAGGCGCTGAACATCCGCCGCCAGTTCATGGACGCCTACCAATACGGCCATGGCTTTTCGCGCCAGGTGCTGTTTTTGCGCGAGCAGGCCGAGAAGCGCTTTCTCGATGCCTTTGACCTGCGCGAAGACCTGACCCGCCAGGTCAAGTCCGCCCTGCAGGCCAACCCTGAGCTGCTGGGCCTGTCCCTGGTGTTCGAGGCCAATGCCCTGGACGGCAAGGACGAACTGTTCGCCGGCCAGCAAGCGCTGGGCAGCAACGACAAAGGCCGCTTCGCCCTGTACTGGTCCCAGCCCACCCCCGGCCAACTGACCTCCATGGCCCTGCCCGAAAGCGACATGGCCGACACCCGCAGCGGCCCCAGCGGCGAGCCGGCCAACGCCTGGTTCACCTGCCCGCGCACCACCCTCAAGCCGTGCGTGATCGAACCCTACTTCTACGAAATCGCCGGCCAGAACGTGCTGATGACCAGCATCGTGTTCCCGCTGACGGTCAACGGCAAAGTCATCGCCTCGCTGTCGGTGGACATCAACCTCAACAGCCTGCAAGCGGTCAGCCAGGACGCCAGCCAAAAACTCTACGACGGCCAGACCAACGTCGGCATCATCAGCGCCGTGGGCCTGCTCGCCGGCTACAGCAGCGATGCCAGCAAACTCAGCCAGCGCCTGGACAGCGTCGATAAAACCAACGGCGCGCGGCTGATCGCCATGCTCGCCAGCAGCGGCCAACCGCAAAGCCTGCACAGCGACGGCAAACTCACCGTGCTGGCGCCGTTCCAGCCAATCCCCGGCGGCAAAGCCTGGGGCATTTTGCTCACGGTGCCGGAGAAGGTACTGGTGGGCCCGGCCGAAACCCTGAAAACCCAGTTGGACGAACGCGGCACCGCCGGCACCCTGATCGAACTGAGCCTGGGCCTGTTGGCCGCCATCGTCGGCCTGTTGCTGGTGTGGCTGATGGCGCGCAGCGTGACCCGGCCGATCCTCGGCGTGGCGCACATGCTCGAAGACATCGCCAGCGGCGAAGGCGACCTGACCCGGCGCCTGGCCTACGACAAAAAGGATGAACTGGGCGAATTGGCCGGTTGGTTCAACCGCTTCCTCGACAAGCTGCAACCGATCATCGCCGAGGTCAAACGCTCGGTGCAGGACGCACGCAGCACCGCCGACCAATCGTCTGCCATCGCCACCCAAACCAGCGCCGGCATGGAGCAGCAATACCGCCAGGTCGATCAGGTGGCCACCGCCTCCCACGAAATGAGCGCCACCGCCCATGACGTCGCCCGCAGCGCCGCCCAGGCTGCCCACGCGGCCCGCGATGCCGACCAGGCCACCCGCGAAGGCCTCACCGTGATCGACCGCACCACCAGCACCATCGACACCCTGGCCGCCGACATGAGCACCGCCATGGCCCAGGTCGAAGGCCTGGCCGCCAACAGCGAGAAAATCGGTTCGGTGCTGGAAGTGATCCGCGCCATTGCCGAGCAGACCAACCTGCTGGCCCTCAACGCCGCCATCGAAGCCGCCCGCGCGGGCGAGGCTGGCCGAGGTTTCGCCGTGGTGGCCGACGAAGTGCGCAACCTGGCGCGGCGCACCCAAGAGTCGGTGGAAGAAACCCGCCTGGTGATCGAGCAACTGCAAAGCGGCACCCAGGAGGTAGTGGCCTCAATGCACCACAGCCATCGCCAGGCCCAGGGCAGCGTGGAGCAGGTCGGCCAAGCCGTGACGGCGCTGCGCCAGATCGGTGACGCGGTGACGGTCATCAGCGACATGAACCTGCAAATTGCCAGCGCCGCCGAAGAACAAAGCGCCGTGGCCGAAGAGATCAACAGCAACGTGGCGACCATCCGCGACGTCACCGAATCCCTCTCGGGGCAAGCCAACGAATCGGCCCGGGTCAGCCAGGCCCTCAATAACCTGGCCAACCAGCAGCAGGGGTTGATGGATCAGTTTCGGGTGTAAAACATCGCAAGGCCTTCTGTAAAAGCAGGCCTTCGCCTCACAAATCCCGCCAGTGGAAACCGCCACGCTGTGGGGGCCTTGCTCGCGATGGCGGCGGCATGTCCAGCAACCTCACAGCCTGGCACACCGCTATCGCGGGCGAGCACGCGCCCACAGGGGATTGGGCGAGTTCAAGCCCGGGCAGGGCCTGCGCCTTGCGGCAACTCGACAAGCACTTTCAACCCGCCCAAGTCACTGTCGGCCAAGTACAACCGCCCGCCCCAGGCGTCGACAATGTCGCGCACGATGCCCAGGCCCAGGCCATGGCCGTCGGTTTGCTCATCCAGGCGCGTGCCACGGCCCAGCACCTGGTCGCGGCGCGATGCAGGAATGCCCGGGCCGTCGTCTTCCACCGCCAGGTAAAACCCCGCACCGTCCTGCCCGATGCTCAGGCGTACCTGGGCGTCGGCCCATTTGCAGGCGTTATCCAACAGGTTGCCCAGCAGTTCCAGCACGTCTTCGCGGTCTCGGGGCAGGTGCAGCCCGGGGCTCATCACCGCGTCGAGGGCCAGGTGTTGGCCGTGGATCATGTTCAAGGTGGCGAGCAAACCCGGCACTTCGGCGTCGCAGTCGAACTGCGCGCCGGGCAAGGCGTCGCCGGCCAGCCGCGCGCGGTTGAGTTCGCGATTGAGGCGCTGCTGTACCTGTTGCAGTTGTTGCTCCAGCAGTTGCCGCACCTGCGGCTGACCTCGCAGTTTTTCGCTGGCGGCCAGGCTCATCAGTACCGCCAGGGGCGTCTTGAGGGCATGGCCCAGGTTGCCCAGGGCATTGCGCGAACGCTTGAGGCTGTCTTCGGTGTGGGCCAGCAAATGGTTGATCTGCGCCACCAGCGGTTCCAGTTCCCGGGGCACCTGGGTGTCGAGTTGCGAGCGCTGGCCACGCTGCAATTGGGCGATTTGCTCGCGCGCCGCCTCCAGCGGGCGCAAGGCGCGGCGCACGGTGAGCCGTTGCAGCAAGAGGATCAGCAGCAACGCCGCCGCGCCCAGGGCCAGGCCCACTTGGCGCATGCGCAAGAAGCTGTCGCGTACCGGGGTGTAGTCCTGGGCAACGCTGATGGAAATCGCCTGGCCCAGACGCCGGTAATCGCTGCGCAGCACCAATAACTGCTGGCCTTCGGGGCCCAGTTGCAGGTTGCTCTGCAACCCGGCCTGTTGCAGTTGGGGCAGCTCCTGGTCCCACAGCGAGCGCGAGCGCCAATGGGTGTCGGCAAAATCGATGCGAAAGTAGTGCCCGGAAAACGGCCGCTGATAGGCCGGCGACAAACGCCGCTCATCCAGTTGCAGCCCTTGCGGGCCACGCACCAGGGCCGCCAGCAGGTTCTCGCTGTCGTTACGCAGGCCCGCTTCGAGGTAGCGCTGCAAACCCACTTCAAACAGCCACAGGCTGGTCTGCGCCAGCACCAGGCCGACAATCACCAGCACGCTGACCAGCCCCAGGCTCAAGCGCCGCTGGATCGACCTCACTGCCCCGGCCCGCCAAACAGATAGCCCTGGCCACGGCGAGTCTCGACCACATCGCGCCCCAGTTTGCGGCGCAAGTGGTTGACGTGCACTTCCAGCACGTTGGAGTCGCGTTCGGTTTCGCCGTCGTACAGGTGCTCGGCCAAATGGCTTTTGGAGAGGATCTGCCCCGGGTGCAGCATGAAGTAGCGCAACAGGCGAAATTCCGCCGCCGTCAGTTGCACCTCGGCACCGTCGCGGGTCACGCACTGGCGGCTTTCGTCCAGGTGCAGGCCGGCAGCCTTGAGGGTCGGTTGGTTCGCCTGGCCGTGGGAGCGGCGCAGCAATGCCTGCACCCGCAGGTGCAGTTCCTCCGGGTGGAAGGGTTTGCTCAGGTAGTCGTCGGCCCCGGCCTTGAGCCCTTCGATGCGCTCAGCCCAGGAGCCGCGCGCGGTGAGGATCAGCACAGGCGTGGCCAGCCCGGCGGCGCGCCACTGGCCCAGCACCTCAAGCCCCGGCAGGCCCGGCAAGCCGAGGTCGAGGATGATGAGGTCGTAGGGTTCGCTGCTGCCTTGGTACACCGCGTCGCGGCCATCGGCCAGCCAATCGACGGCATAGCCCTGGCGGCTGAGCCCGGCCATCAGTTCGTCGGCCAGGGGTACGTGGTCTTCCACCAAAAGCAGGCGCATCAGTCGTCTTCCTCGTCTTTCAATAAGCGGCCGGTGGTGGCGTCCAGGTCCAGCTCGCGCACCACGCCTTGAGCCGTCAGCAACTCCACTTCATAGATGTACACGTCGTGCTTTTCTTCCAGCTCGGCCTCCAGCAAGCGCGCGCCGGGGTAGCGGCCCAGCGCCTGTTGCAGCAATTGCTCCAGCGGCAGGATCACCCCCTGCTGGCGCAGGCGCAGGGCTTCGTCCTGGTCCAGGTCGCGGGCCAGTGCCAGGGAGCAAAACAGCATCAATACCAACGCCGCTCGAGTGCGGGCGCGCCTATTTCGCGTCATTACCTGTCCTGATGGTTCTTGAGGATGTGCCCGGAAACGGCGTCCAATTCCAGGTCCCACTCGACACCTTGGGCATCGCGCAGGTCGAGTTGGTAAATGTACTTGCCGTATGCCTGCTCAAGCTCGGTTTCCGTGATCGTCGCCCCAGGGTGTTCGGCCAGGGCCTTGGCGTTGAGGGTTTCAAAGGAGGCGATAGTACCAGCGTCGCGCAGGCGCAGGGCTTCGTCGGGGCCCAGGTCGCGGGCCTGGACCAGACCGATGCCCAAGCCCAGAAGGCAGGTGGCGGACAGGGCAATGAGGATTTTCATGGGGTTCTCCATTGAGGCGGTGTAGCACAAGGCCTGTACGGTAGCGCGCCGAACTTAACTGAAACTGAATAGCCATCATCGGCCAGCCTTCTATAATCACCCGCTCGCCCGCAAAGAGGCCGGTATGACCGCCATCCACATCAAGTTCCCCGCCCTCACCCTCAAGGCCGGCCCCCGTGCCCTGGCGCGCATCCGCGATAACGGCCTGCATGCCCGCGACGTCGGCACCCTGCCCGGCGCGGCCGGTGGCCCCAAGGCCCTGGGCATCCAGGGGCTGGACCTGGCGCTGTTCGGCCAATGGCTGGCGGCGGCACCCCGCGAGCGCTCGCTGATCGGCGCTTCGGTGGGTTCCTGGCGCTTTGCCAGCGCTTGCCTACCGGACGCCGCCGAAGGCCTGCGCCGCCTCGGCCAGCTCTACAACGAGCAACGCTTTGCCAAAGGCGTGACCATGGCGCAGATCAGCCAAAGCTCGCAGCGCATGCTCCACGACCTGCTCGATGGCCGCGACGCGCGAATCCTCGACAACCCCCATTACCGCCTCAACATCATGGTGGTCAAAAGCCACGGCCTGCTCGCCGACGACCATCGTGGGCGCCTGGGGCTGGGGCTGTCGTCGGTGATTGCCGACAACCTGCGCGGCCGTTCGCGCCTGGCGCGGCATTTCGAGCGCCTGGTGCTGCACGACCCGCGCCTGGCCCCGCCGCTGCACGCCCTCACCGACTTCCCCTCACGCTTGGTGCCGCTCGATGCCGCCAACCTGCGCCAGGCCTTGCTCGCCTCCGGTTCCATCCCGATGGTGATGCAGGGCGTACGCGACCTGCCTGGCGCCGGCGCGGGCACCTTCCGCGACGGCGGCCTGCTGGACTACCACCTCGACCTGCCCTACAGCGGCGATGACATCGTGCTCTACCCGCACTTCACCGACCGGGTCATCCCCGGTTGGTTCGACAAAAGTCTGCCCTGGCGCCGCGCCAGCCCCCAGCGCTTGCGCGATGTGCTGCTGGTGGCGCCGTCGCGCGAGTACCTGGCACGCCTGCCCTACGGCAAACTGCCCGACCGCAACGACTTCAAGCGCTTTATGGGTGACCCGGCCGGCCGGCAAAAATACTGGCGCACCGCTATGGACGCCAGCCAACGCCTGGGCGACGAGTTCCTCGAACTGGCCGACAACGGCGGCCTCGGCCCACGCCTGCTGGCCCTGTAACGCCCCCCGTCAGGCTTTTTCCGCACGGCCAAAGCCAAGCTGCTAAACTCGCCGCCGCCTTTAACGCCGCGCCCGCCGCCACCTGACAGAGCTTTAGACACTGTGGAAATTTTCAAGGAATTTACGTTCGAGTCCGCCCATCGCCTGCCCCACGTGCCCGATGGCCACAAGTGCGGGCGCCTGCACGGCCACTCGTTCAAAGTCGCGATCCACCTGAGCGGCGACCTCGACCCGCACACCGGTTGGATCCGCGACTTCTCCGAAATCAAAGCGATCTTCAAGCCGCTCTACGAGCGCCTGGATCACAACTACCTCAACGACATCCCCGGCCTGGAAAACCCCACCAGCGAAGTGCTGGCCAAGTGGATCTGGACCGAACTCAAGCCCCTGCTCCCGGAACTGTCCGCCATCCGCATCCACGAAACTTGCACCAGCGGCTGTATCTATCGCGGGGAGTAACCAATAAAGGGGAAAAACCACCGCATGCGGTGGTTTTTTTTTTGCCGAGATGGGCAAGTACGGCACCATTCGTCGTTACTGTCAGATCTGACAGTAGCCAGCCTCCTGCTACTGGGTATTTGATGATTTAACGCTTCCCGCGCATCAAACACTGAAGGAGCCTGTCATGACCAAACCCAGCAAACCCACCGTACACATCAACTCTGGCAGCCATAGACTGCTCTCTCCATTAATTCTTCCTGCCGGGAAGATACCAATGCCTGCCGATGAGAACTTAGGTCCTGGAGGTTACGGCATCGGCGTTCGTACTGTTGAAGGGGGGCTCAAATTCAGAGTCAATCCATGGTCAACAATGAACTCGCAGGATTACTTACGGGTATTCTGGGACATGGAGCCACCCGGAGATCCACTCTGGGACAAACTAATAGAGGAAGATGAAGAGAACCAAGCGATAGAGGGTACTCTTGACCCCTCGAAAATTCAGCCGGGAAAAGTATCGTCAGTATTGTATGACGTTCGGCGAGCTGGGAGTTCTTCATCGGAACCGTCCGTGCAGAACAAAGTTCTGGTCAAACTCAATCGCCCGGGCGGCCTACACAACGACAGTACCGGGCCAGGACACTCCGAACTTCACTTCGACCTTCCTCCCGGGGCAATCGGTTTACCCGAGGCTCAGAACGGCGTACCTATTAAGGTGAGTTACCCTAATATACGAAAAAACGACACTGTCGTTATCGGCTGGGGCAATCAGAGGAGGTACTTCATTGTCAGCCAAGAGCAAGCTCTAAATGGATCGTTGGAAGTAATTATCGACAAAGAAACCATTGAGGCTGCTGGGGACGGTGAGATTGGGGTGGTGTACCAAGTCGTTGATGTGGTCGGTAATTACCCGGACCCACGCGCCCATTGGTCAAAAGTCAAATATGCAGAGGTTGACCTAGCCGGTAACAAACTCCCCATACCAGTGGTCATCAACCCCGATCCCAATGCGACAGATCATCATGTAATTGACCTCAACAAATTGCTTGAAAACAACCTGGAAGTACTCGTCAATACCTTTGGCGGTCAATTCCAAACAAACGACACCATTATATTGACTTGGCACGGAACCCCCGCACAGGGCTCGCCGATCATCTATATCAGCGAGCCAATTCCGGTGAGGCAGATCGGCGTCCCCGTGATGTTTGAGGTAAGCAACTCCAAGGTGACGGCTATCGCCCAAGGGTTCGCCAGCGTGTCCTATACGCTCAAACGCGAAGGTGCTAATGAGCGCCCCTCCAAAGCCGCCAACGTCAGCGTAATCGGCCAACTAAAAAACCTTAAGGCACCTAAAATAGAGCAAGTATGTGACGGCGTGCTGGACCCGAATGAACGCTGGGCAACCGTCACGATTCCTTACTACGAAGGACGTGACCCTAGTGATGTAGTGACGTTGATTTGGGAGGCTTACCGTGGCGATGGCTCCCTAGTCACCTACGAAGATGCACGCCCGGTAGGCGAAGCGCCGCAAGACCAGGCAATTCTGCGCGATGTGACGCGAGAAGACTTTATCCGTTTCAATGGTTTAAATGTCGATGTTTACTATCAAGTCGACGATGGCAAGAGCAGCCTATTACTGGTACGTGACTCTCTGGTATTCAAAATGCGGGTGGGTGAAGTCCAGCCGACACTACCTCTTCCCGAAGTGATAAACGATCACGGCTGGATTAACCCGGACAAGATACCTCCCTCCGGGATCCGCGTAATCATGCCCTACGTACATACTTGGGTTGGGGATAGAGTCACCCTACGTTGGCACGGTTCAAAGGTGAATGCACCTGACACCGTAATCACCCTGAGCACCGCAAACGCCGGGAGCCCGGTAACTTTCACTGTACTTAAAGAATACATCGTCTCAAATTTCCACGGACAGATCACGGTCGACTATAGCATAGTGCGCAAAGGCGAGTTACTCGGCAACTCATTTAAATTGGACCTGCGTGTCGGAGCCGCACCTGGATTCATAGTCGGGAGCCGATCACAGTCCAGCCCTTACTACTACTCCACCCCCTCTCGACTAGTAGCTGTCGTTGAAGATAGCGAAACTGTTCGTTGGACATACGAAGGAGACTTAGAGGGAAGCTCCAGCCGATCTTTTCTGGACACAGAACCTGAGCGAGCACTAAAGGTTACGATAAGCAATGCTCAACTAACAACGGAGACGACTCTGCGAGCCAACAATATTACCGGCACCTATTACTCTCCAACGCATCACAGCGGGTGCATTGTCAAAGATGATGGAACCCTGTTTGGCTGGAGCAGCATTGCCCACATGAGGCCTCCACCAGACCTAAAAGACGTACTATTCGTTGCAGGCGGAGGGCGTGCTTATGCCACGATTCAAACAGACAAAAGAGTCAGATCCTGGGGAGAACCCGAATATGGAGGATCTATTCCTCCTCAATTAATTCAAGAACTTCAAAACATCCGGAAGCTGGCTGCAAATGGTGGAGCATTTGTGGCACTACGACTGGACGGAGCGGTGATCGCTTGGGGTCATGGGGACTATGGCGGTGTGATTCCCGCAGCCATTTCATCTCAACTGAGAAACGTGAAGCAAGTAGTAGGAAGCACATCAAGCTTCACAGCCATTCTAAATAATGGAAAGGTCTTGAGTTGGGGTGCTGAATGGCCCGAAGGCCAGTTAATTGAGCCCGCCGAAGGTGCCTTGAGCATTGTCGCCAATAATAGGGCTTTCGCCGCGATCACTGCAGATAATCGCGTTGTTGCATGGGGCTCTGCAGAGCACGGTGGAAATATACCAAGCCAAATAGAGGTGCAACTACGAAATATCACCCTCTTGAGCAGTACCAGTGCTGCGTTTGCTGCATTAAAAGAAGACGGAACAGTTGTTGCCTGGGGTCATCCACGCTTCGGCGGCCTGCCCGAAATCAATCTTTCTAATATTCAACATATCCAAGGATCTACAACAGCATTCTGTGCGTTGACAAAAAATGGGCAATTAGTGGCTTGGGGTGAAAAAAATGAAGGCGCCGACCTGCCAATTACCTTATTTCCCTCACTCGCCCTCTCCAGTGCTTATGGCACGTTCGCAAGTATACTTGAAGATCGATCCTCAGTTTCTTGGGGAAAAATAAATGATCTCTACGCTGCATCCGCGGTCAATGCGATATACGCCGCAGGTGCTAATGTGGTTGCTCTGACCGCTCAAGGCACACTTCACCCTTCGGGTGCTAATTCGCCTGACCTTGACTTCCTTGCAGGGAAAATCTCTTACACAAAACCATCTTACGAACGACTTCCAGCGAACACAGACCACCCTAGGGAAAAAATATTTAACAGCGTTACAGCCATACCAACAGTAAGGCAAGTAGAAATCCTAGGGGAAGCCAACGTGGGCGGCACCTTACGAGGAAGTTATATATATGAAAACGTGGACCAAAACCCAGAGGGCGTATCAATCTACCGCTGGTACATCAACAATGTAGTCAGCGATCAATTGGATCTAAAGATAGTAGAGGCTTATGCGGGCAAACTGGTGACATTCTCAGTCACCCCAGTCTCTCTCTCTAACGAAGTGGGGGTAGAGACGTTTTCACAACCAAAATTGGTAATGACAAACGGCTATCAAAACATTTCCGACTCTGAGAATGAAAATAGCTTTATGAAACAGCATGGTAATTTTTCATTCTATACGCCTGAACCCCCTGACAGAATTTTCGTCTCTACGGGAGGCGCATTTTCCTTGTTAGACGGAAAAACTCAAGATGTTCACGTTCGCGGACAAAATGAATATGGCGCAGTTGTTCCACCTGCGATTGTTCAACTGCTTAAGAACAATCCAGCCGCTGTACTTTTCTCAACGGAAAGAGACTTTGCGGCTCTAGTCAATGTACTAGACAGTAACCGCTTACTCTTATGGGGCCAAAATATTCCGGCCAATACCAGCGGCATAAAGCTCAATGGAATAAAATCCGTTTACAGCAACCGCGATGCATTTGCATTCATATATAACAATCCTGCCCCTGGAGATTACGCCATAGGCGCTATTGGAAACACTGCCAGCGGGGGAACGGTCCCCGAAAAAATCCAGATGAAGCTTTTCTTTGACCCTCCAAAAGCCATTTACGCCACAGAAAATGCGTTCGCGGTTTTAACCAACGCAGGCAAGGTATACGCTTGGGGAAATACAACTAATGGCGGAGTAATCGGAGCACAATCACAAGCGCTTTTAGACAGCATTGTGGTTACAAATATCGTCTCTACAGCAACATCGTTTTGTGCAATCGATGACTATGGAGAAGTTGTAACATGGGGCTTAGCCGCTAATGGCGGGGTCATTCCAGCCAAGACACTGGAAAGTATACTTGATGACGGTGGAGTTCTTTCTGTCATTGCCAGCCGAGCTGCATTCTGCGCAATCACTCGCGGCAGAAAAAAAGCCTATAGTTGGGGACTTAACGGCCAAGGAGGCGACATGTCGGTCGCCGCAAAAGGCCTGGCTGTTAGAGGTAACATTGTAATCTGCAAAGCCGCGACATGGGCGTTCTGCATCATAAGCACAAGCGGGCAAGCAGAAGCTTGGGGAGCGGCGGGCCACGGGGGCGTTTTACCTGAAACTAAAACAGAGCCGGCAAGTATCGGAGAGCTCTTGGGAGCGTCTCAAAAGAAACAGATAGAGGAACTATTCGCTTCTATGCCCCCACAAACAGCTCTACTAGAAAGAGTCACCTCGCGGGTGATTACCGTGGGAGGCATTATCAGCTTATATGCCAATGATGCCAGCTTCTTCCTTTTAAGCCGAAATGAAAACGGCACCACTCATACCATAATTACTTGGGGCCAAGCTAATGCAGGCGGTGTTATTCCAGGCCCAATCAAGCAAGTAATGGAGGCAAGCCTGATTACCGGAGTCTACTGTACGAATGGCGCATACGGCGTAGTCATGAAACAAGGTGCGGTAGAAGGTGCAGTCCAAGTCTGGGGCACATCGCTGGCCATGCTGGATGCCGGTGAAATCCCCAAAGAACTGGAACAACACCTGAAAGATGGTGTAGTAGAACTCTACTCGATTAAACGCATGCCACCTGTCAGCCCTACTCCGTCTCGACCAGATCCGTCGTTTGGTGCAAGAAAAACAGATGGCAGTTATGTACTATGGGGGGGAAATGTCGTCAATCAGCACTTTATCCCTTCGTGACCTGAAAACAAACAGGGCTATTTTCAGCCTGAAATAGCCCTGTTTTTTTAATATGCTTATATTCAAACATGACACATCAAATAGACAACCCCACACAAAACACAAATCCCGCTCTGGATACCTTTCTGCCTTCCCGCATACCCAAAACAAGTTATCACTCAATATATTTAACGACCACCCTACAAGTACTTAGCCAAAGTAACGCAACTAGCATCAAGAGCAGAAAACAACCTGATAGTACATAATCGCACCCAACAGCTACAAGCCACAATGTAAATTAAGGGCTTTTTAACAAGAGTAAGCTTAACAACGGAAAAATCAAGACGCAGAGGTGGACGAAAATAGAAGTACCGTTCGAGCAGTAAAATTCCGATCCGGCAGGTGAAATATTATTTTGATAACCCGACCGAAAAAACCACAACCACACCAATGACAAAATTTAGTGCACATACACCGGGCAATTTCCAACCGATACAGAGCACCATCCTCTTAACATGCAACAACCATATTTGCACTCAAGGATCAAGCGGCGCAAAGGAGTTAAAAAGAGCCTGGACATTGATACAACATTTGATTCCACGGTCTTCTTGAACGAAACAACCTGCATTATGCCGCAACACCAAAACCAATATACAAAATCAAACGAGAGAATAAATAAAGGCCTTCCGGATGGTTGGCCTTTAACAGAAATCACACCATGCCCAACATCGTAGGGCCCTACATGACTCTGAATAGAAGCCTTACTTATTGACCCATACACGGCGCCCCTGCGGTCTTTCTCGTATATTTTACGCATGTAAACTCGGATTGTGCCTTTGAGCCATCCTGTAGTTTTGTAACCTCCCAAAAAACACGTATAGAACCATCTACTACAGGCTCTATATATGGAGTGAAGGGCACAATAAAAATCACTCCATCAGCAACATCTGACGGCTGAATGGACCGTGGAAACAACCCTCGAGTAACCTCAACTGGAACACCGTCCGTACGATGATTATGCATCACCCAGTGCAAAACTATTCGATCACCAATACTCAGATTATCAGGATCGTAAATCTGCACAGGCACGCCTTCCCATGGCTTATGTTCACACCGAATTATATTGTTCTCTACATCTCTGATAGGAAAAAATGCGGGCTGGACATTATCCGCCCCAAAAATACTCACATTCACAATCGTGCTAGGAGATTGCTGAAAATTATTCGTATTCGACACTCTATAGAAGAGCTCTATCCTTCCATCTCCGATACTATTTATGATCGACCATGGAACGGAAAGCTCCACAATATAACCATCACCTTCAAACCCATCTATAGTATAGCTATCAACCACCTCACCTGAGAAACCATAGTGAAGTGTTATTTCCTCTCCTACCTGATAGGGTTCATACAGTGAAAATGTAACATTCATGGATTGATTCTTATCTTCTGGCAATAGCGCATTTTCAACACCAGAACTAGTTCCTTTCGCCCTCGGCTTTTCTAAAGAATGATTAACAGGCCCTATATCACTATTCGAAGGCCCTGGCACCACTAGATTTACAGACACTTGTTCGGAGGGGGACTTAACATAACCTCCTCCGTGATAAACAAAATATTCGACGATCGCCGTGTAGGGCTCATCTGAACCATGAAAGGAGACAGTTTCCCAATCAACAGGAATAACAATAGGAAATTCACAATCATTGGAAAGAGCGATACTGGGAAGCTCTACCCCTCCCCAATAAGCCACAATAACGTTATTTTCAGAGAAACCTTGATACTCTTCAATTGTCACACTTAGACCTTCAAGAACATCATATCTGCTAATACTGTCACTCCCCACAACGGGTTTTTTCAAGCCAGCCGGAACAGGCATCAGGCTGACAATGACATGATCTTTTATGGAGTATTTGGTTGCATTTCCCGAGCGATCAACGATACGGTAATAAAGCGCTTTTTCTCCATCACCTTTTTCAGCTATTGTTTGACCGCTGATACGGATCTCAAACATCCCAGAGGCACTTACAGACCCCGTTAAAACAGGACTCTCCTCTTCCCCCCAATACAGCTCCCACAAGTCACCCGATTGAAAATCATCTGCACCGGGAACTACCACTTCAAGATGCTGCTGATGAGAATCCAAATATTGCTGCGTAATCACTTTGCCTTCAAGATCGTCCGGCAATATAACTGGAAGCGGAACTTTCCCCAAATTAGGATCGGTAGTATCTACTGAAACAATTAATGCTTCAGAGCCTGCTGAATTACCATCATTATTTATAACACTGTACGTTATCTCTTTCTTCCCACTCTCTAGAAACTCCTTACCTGTGACTAAAAATGATTCGGGGAATTCCTCAGCAGCAGGACCATAAATACGCTGCCCATTTGCCATTTTACGATCTATGTAAAATACAATATAATCCACCTCACCTTTTTTTGCAGAATTAACCCAGAGTGGAACCCGCACTAAGACCCCAACACTCTGCTGAGAGACTGGTAACAAGTTTAATTCTCCACCTGCAATGTTCTTTAGCGTATTCAGTGGCTCCGGCGCCGACAGTTTCCTGCTAGAGAGTGGGTCTACGCACACCAACCCAGGGCTCCACGGTTTATTTAATGACATAATTTACTCTCCATTCCACTCACAAGTCATATTCCTCGGAAAGGATGCCGAATCTCTATAACCATCAACCACCCTTTCCTGTCTATTTAACATCTCTTCCCCCCCTGCAAGTAACTGTCAATTCTGACAGGTACGCCAACAACTTCCGACTAAAAACACTTTTAGCTATAACGTTCGGAAATAACATGAAAATAAATAAACCTACAGCACCATTAGTCACTGGCAATACGAAATACACTGCCAAGCCTTATTTAAAAAGCATTTATCCAGCCCCCCTATACAACTAACAAACCCACACCCCCGGCAATTTAATGCCTTCAAAATAAGCACAATTGCTACTTATATTACCTCCGTAGTTACAACTAAACTTTGTACATCTACAACACTGCTAGCGAATACCACAGGCGGTATGTGAACTACTCCAGAGTAACCGCCCGATACTGCGCAATAGACGAGCAGTGCTCGGAGCCAAGCACGCGTTTATGGGTTTTAAATGAGCACTGCGAGTGCTGTTTTTTTTCTACGCGACATCACCGAACACATATACATTTCATACAGGGCTTTTCCCCCTTAACACGAGAATCCCCCGCATGCTCATCATCAACGCCCGCTTGCGCCACCACGACGGCCTGCACGTGCTGCACCTGGAAAACGGCCTGATCGCCAGCATCGCCCGCCAGGCCGAAGCACCGACCCTCGGCCCCGACGACCTGGACGCCGCCGGCAACCTGGTGGTGCCGCCCTTTGTCGAGCCCCATATCCACCTCGATGCCACGCTGACGGCGGGCGAGCCGCGTTGGAACATGAGCGGCACGCTGTTCGAGGGCATCGAGTGCTGGGGCGAGCGCAAGGCCACCCTGACCTTCGACGACACCCGCAACCGCGCCCACAAAACACTCCAGGCCCTGGCCGCCCACGGCATCCAGCATGTGCGCACCCATGTGGACGTCACCGACCCGGCGCTGACTGCCCTCAAGGCCTTGCTCCAGGTGCGCGAGGAATGCCGGCACCTAGTGGACCTGCAAATCGTCGCCTTCCCGCAGGAGGGGATCGAGTCTTACCCCAATGGCCGGCAACTGATGGAAGAAGCCGTGCGCCTGGGTGCGGATGTGGTGGGTGGCATTCCCCACTTCGAGTACACCCGCGAGCAAGGCGTGAGTTCGATCAAGTTTCTGATGGACCTGGCCGAGCGCAGCGGCTGCCTGGTGGATGTGCACTGCGACGAAACCGACGACCCGCACTCGCGATTTCTCGAAGTGCTGGCCGAAGAGGCCCGCAGCCGTGGCATGGGTGCACGGGTCACGGCCAGCCACACCACGGCCATGGGCTCCTACGACAATGCCTACTGCGCCAAACTGTTCCGCCTGCTGGGCCACGCCGGCATCAGCTTCGTCTCGTGCCCCACCGAGAGCATCCACTTGCAGGGGCGCTTCGACAGCTTTCCCAAGCGCCGGGGCGTGACCCGCGTCAGTGAGCTGCTCGACGCGGGCATGAACGTATGTTTTGGCCAGGACTCCATCGTCGACCCCTGGTACCCCCTGGGCAACGGCAACATCCTGCGGGTGTTGGAGGCCGGGCTGCACATTTGCCACATGCTCGGCTACCGCAACCTGCAAAGCGCCCTGGACCTGGTTACCGACAACAGCGCCCGGGCCATGGCCCTGGGCGAAGGCTATGGCCTGCACCCCGGGCGCCCGGCCAACCTGCTGATCCTCTCGGCCGACAGCGACTACGAGATGATCCGCAGCCAGGGCCTGGCGCTGTACTCGATCCGTCATGGCCGGGTGTTGATGAAACGCCGCATGGCCGAACTGGAGTGGCCGCAACGATAGCAGGCGAACTGGCCCGCACCGGGGTGCAGAGCAGCCCCTCAGCGGTGGAGCGCCCGGAAAAATTTTACGGCCGCGGTGCAACCGAGCGCGGGCCAGCCCACTTGCTCCATGCTCATGTCCAGTGGGCTTTGGTTATTTTGAGGCGGTGAATTAGCACAAAACGATCCCTTTTACCTGTCATTTCTGACAGCAGACAAGCCCCCACCCCCGGCGCAGAGTGAAGCCTGTTCCGGTTAACGGGAGGCTCAACATGAAACGCTCATTGCTCTACTACGCAGCCGCAGCCGCGGCCTGCCTGCTGGCCAGCCTGGCCAACGCTGCCGCCCCCACCGTGCGCAATGGCGGCGGCGAGGACATCATCCTGCAAGGCTTTCACTGGAACTCCAGCCGCAACAGCCCACAAAAGTGGTACGAGGTGCTCACACGCATGGCACCCGCGATTGGCCAGGACGGTTTCAGCAAAATCTGGCTGCCGCCGCCCTGGACGGACCAATCCAGTTGGAGCGACCCGGCCAAGGGCACCTCGGGCGGCGGTGAGGGCTACTTCTGGCACGACTTCGACAAAAACAGCCAATACGGCACCGACGCCCAACTCAAACAAGCGGTCGCGGCCCTGACCAGCGCCGGCGTGCAAGCGGTGTACGACGTGGTGCCCAACCACAAGAACGACAAGCTCCCGGCCACCCTGGTGCGCTGGCCCCGGGGCTACAAACTGTGGCGCGACGACTGCACGGCGCCTGCACAGTGCGATGAAGGCGACCCGTTCATGAACGGGCTTGCCGACCTCAACACCGCGAGCCCCGAAGTCTCGCCGCGTTTCATGCAGGAATTTCGCAACCTGCGCGACAACTACGCAGCCAAGGGCCTGCGTTTCGATTTCGTACGCGGCTACACGCCAGAACGGGTCGACCTGTGGATGAAGGACTTCAACGACCAGGCGTTTTGCGTGGGCGAATTGTGGAAAAGCCCCGGCGAATACCCGGCCACGGACTGGCGCAACCAGGCCAGTTGGCAGGACGCCCTCAAGGACTGGGCGGATCGCTCCCACTGCGCGGTGTTCGATTTCGCCCTCAAGGAGCGCCTGCAAAATGGCGGTGTAGCCGACTGGCGCCATGGCCTGAACGGCAACCCCGAGGCGGCGTGGCGGCAAACCGCAGTGACCTTCGTCGACAACCACGACACCGGCTACTCCCCTGGCCAGTACGGTGGCCAGCACCATTGGGCATTGCCCGACCCGCTGCGCAACCTGGCCTACACCTACATTCTGCTCAGCCCCGGCACGCCCACCGTGTACTGGCCGGACATGTACGACTGGGGCCGCGGTGACCTGATCCGCAAACTGATAAAGCTGCGCAAGGACGCGGGCATCAAGGCCGACTCGCCCATCCGCTTCCAGGCCCAGTATTCCGGGCTGGTGGCAGCCACCGAGGGCAGCCGCCAGCAGGTGCTGCTGGCCCTGGACTCGGACCTGTCGAAAGTACCAGAGGGCTTTACCCCGGTACTGGACGCCGACGGGCAGCGCATTCGCGTGTGGCTGGCCGCCCCGGCCACCCCCGGCGCAGCCACCACCCTGCACTGCGACAACGTGCGCCCCGGCCCCGGGCAAGCGGTGTTTGCCGTGGGCGCGCCGTTGGCACTGGGCGCCTGGGACCCGGCCCACGCCATCGCCCTGCAACCGGGCACACAAAACCGCTGGAGCGGCACTGTAAGCCTGGCGACGCAACAGAGCATCGAGTGGAAATGCCTGATCCGCAGCCTGAGCAACGTCAACGAGGTGTACTGGCAAGGCGACCCCAACAACCGCGTCGTGCCGGGAGCCACGGCTGAAAGCGTGGGGAGCTTCTAGGCAACCTCTGAGGGGGCGGGCTTGTGTGGGAGCAACTGTCTTCCCACTCGCCATCGCCCCCCCAGTGCCGCCGTCGCGAGCAGGCTCGCTCCCGCAGAGGAAAATGAAAACCCCACCCCCTCCACCGTTCAACTGTGGGAGCGGGCCGGCCCACGATGAGGCCAACCCAGGCGCTGCATCTGCACAACCCGCCCCCCGCCACCGCCCGCTTCCACAATAGAGCGGCCACCCATCTGCGCGGCACCACAGGCAGGGTCTTTGCCCTCGCGGCGGTTGGATCGATGTGCAAGGATGGCGCCCTGCCTTTAATCCACCCCGCAATGCCAAGGATTTTCATGACCGCCATCAGCACCCCAGCCCCGGTGATCCCCGGGCGCCTGGAGCAAATGTCCACTCGCCTCGCCTATCTCATCGCCGGTTTCGGCATCGCTGCCTGGGCGCCGTTGGTGCCCTACGCCAAGGCCCGCGCGGCCCTGGATGAAGGCACCCTGGGGTTATTGCTGCTGTGCCTGGGGGTAGGTTCGATCATCGCCATGCCCGTGTCCGGTGCGCTGGCTTCGCGCTATGGCTGCCGGCGGGTGATGGCCGGCGGCACCTTGCTGATCTGCCTGGCGTTACCGTTATTGGCCACAGTGACTTCGCTGCCGTTGCTGATCGCGACGCTGTTTGTGTTCGGCGCCGGGCTCGGTTGCGTGGACTCCACCGTCAACCTGCAAGCGGTGATCGTCGAACGCGCCAGCGGCAAGACCATGATGTCGGGCTTCCACGGCATGTTCAGCCTGGGCGGGATCGTCGGCGCGGCCGGGGTCAGTGCCTTGCTGGGCCTAGGCATGACGCCGCTGGGGGCGATGTGGGTGGTGGTGGCCCTGATCCTGCTGGCCTTGCTCAAGGCCGGCCCGCACATGCTGGCCTATGGCAGTCAACGCAGCGGCCCGGCCTTCGCCATCCCCCATGGCGTGGTGCTGTTTATCGGTTGCCTGTGCTTTGTGGTGTTTTTGGCCGAAGGCGCGGTGCTGGACTGGAGCGCGGTGTTCCTCACCGCCGAGCGCAACCTGGACGCCGCTTATGCCGGCCTTGGCTATGCGGCGTTTGCCCTTACCATGACCGTGGGGCGCCTGACCGGCGATGCCATCGTGCGCCGCCTCGGCACCACCCGGGTGATTGTGCTGGGCGGGTTGACCGCCGCCGCGGGCCTGTTGCTGGCCACCCTGGCGCCGTCCTGGGAAGCGGCATTGGTGGGCTATGCACTGGTGGGCGCCGGGTGCTCGAACATCGTGCCGGTGCTGTACACCGCGGTGGGCAAGCAAACCCTCATGCCCGAGAGCATCGCCGTACCGGCCATCACCACCCTGGGCTACGCCGGCATCCTCGCCGGCCCGGCGCTGATCGGCTTCGTCGCCCACGCCAGCAGCCTGAGCCTGGCCTTCGGCCTGATCGCCGTGGCGCTACTGGGCGTGGCCATCAGCGGCAAAATCCTCAAGGCCTGAGGCCCCGTGTGCGTCCCTTTGTAGCCAGCAGGCTTGCCCGTGCTAGGGCGGCCGGGCTAGCACCTCAATCCTCCTGGGGCAGTTTGCGAAAACCGACGGCCAGGCGATTCCAGCTGTTGATGGTGGCGATGGCCACGGTCAGGTCGACCATCTCGGCGGGGCTGAACTCGGCGCTCAGTTGCTCGTAGTCGGCCTCCGGGGCGTGGGTCTGGCTAATCAGGGTTACCGATTCGGCCCAGGCCAGGGCGGCGCGCTCGCGGGCGGATCAGCTCCAGCAGGTTTTTTTCCAGAGGCAGTTTCGACACCGCGGTTTCCAGGGCCAGCATAGCTTTGAGGGCATTGGGGGATGCGGTGTAGAAATCGATACGCGGTTGCATGTGGGTGGCTCCGTTGAGGATGGGGAGGCGCTCCCGGCACAAATAGCCAATGCGGGGGAAGATGAGGGAGCCAATGTGCGCCGCGGGGTAAAAACCTCCAAAAAAAAACCAACACCATAGACCGCGAGTGAATAACCCCGATGTAAAACCAGCAAAGAGCCTCTAAAAAACTGTCAATTATGACAGTAGCCATTCCCTCACTTGCGCTTTACAACGTTATGTACCCCAAGCCCTATCACACAATAGGCAGACATAATGAACAACCCCATTAAACGCTTCACGCCTTACACCCTGGAAAACCCCGTCTGGTTATTGGCAGCTGACTTGAGAAAAGGCACGTTCCATGATCGGCAGGCCTTGGGGTTCATTCTGCCCGCGGGGGAAAGTATCAACGTGCGGCGCTCAAGCCCCATTGATACCGACCTGATACTCAACTTCTTTAATGATGACAGACGCACCGAGAGTAGCGTCGTCATTACCAGCCAGTGGACCACATTTACCGCCACTCACCCGGCCGTTGTTTTTATCCAGACGCCCTATAGCGCAATTACAGCCGAGATTGAATACACCGTTACCCGCGAAAAACCGCTGCCAATCTACACCCCACAAGGCAATGCCCAGGCTTTCTTCCAAACCTGGGACGAACAGGACGCAGAATTTGCACTTATCCAAACCACTTATGCCAACTTACTCGTACCGGCCTTCGATAAACAGAAAACCAAAGAACTGCACCAAACCTGTGGGCTCGACAGTTTGGAGACGTTCTACACCAGCGTTTTCGAGTACTTCAACTCACTGGCTGGAATATCCTTTACCACCACCGTGCGCACCGACAGAAACATCCCCAACCGTTACTTTATAAAGGCGGATAAAAGCGGTGGCGGGGGGGCCTATTATGGTCACAGCTGGATAGCGCAAGTCAGCCCTTCAATAGCCACCTGCGGCCTGGACGTGCGCCCGGACAACTGGTGCGCCCTGCATGAAATAGCCCACGGCTACCAAGGTGTCTTTATGCAAAACACCACGGTTCCCAGTGGCGAAGTCTGGAACAACGTCTACGCCGCGTATTACCAGCATAAAATGATGGGCAATGAAATTTATGAACGAGGCTGGATGTACGGTGGAAACTCGGAACGCACCTTCGTTGAATTGCAAAACCGCTTAGACAGCAATACGCCCATTACGACATGGCACTATTGGGAGCGGTTGTTTTTCTTCCTATTCATCTTCGACAAGGCGGGGGAGCACGTTATCAGTTTGTTCAACCAGGAATATCGTCGCCTCGTTTCCAAAGACGACTTCAAACTGGCAGATCACCCCATGATGGATGTCATCGCACGCATTTGTGCTACACGGGCAAACGTGGATATCGGCCCCTTCATGGCATTTGTACAGGCGCCACTGTCCTACCGCCTGCGCGACACCAACCTCTACAACAACCTGATACCTGCCTGGCCGCTTTATCGCCTGGTCCCTGCGGCCAGCCTGCGGCAGATCCAGCAGACCCTGCGCCTTAAGACGCCCCTTTCCCTGGTCGATAGCCGCCAGTTGAAAACCACCGACCTCAAAGGCAGCCTGAAGCTCACCATGAATGCCCAGAGTTTCAAGGAAAGCCAAGGCAAAGTGCTGCTGATAAAAGACGGCAGCAACATTTCACGCTTGCAAACGATCACGTCACCTGAGATCCATCTCAATAATTTCCCCATAGGCGTCTATACACTCCTGCATCCCTCTGCACCTCACGCCCGGCGTATAGCCACTTGCAACCATATCGAGGTCCAAGCCCTTGCGGATAACCCTGTGACGCTGGAGTACCAATACTACTTTTCGCCGTCACTGGCATCACAGCGAATATCCCTGAGGGGGCTTTCCGGAGAATTCGCCTCATTAGAGTTCGATATGCAATCGTCAAGCCTGAAAATCAATGTCATCAGTTCCAGGCCACACCCTTATGCACACAACACTATTTACGCGGCAATCACCGTGCAGGACAGAAACGACTTCCTCCTCTTTCACAAAGATATGCCCGGCATTGATACGGTTATCTCCAGCGACGAAATTGCCATTGGCTCCGGATATAAAGTTACTCTTTTTCATCAAGAACCAACACGGTTGGTCAGTACGCCCACAGTACACCCCATCATCAATAAACAATTGCCGACCAATGTATTCGAAATAACACAACAAGGGCTGCGCAACACCAGCCTGAACAATGACCCTGGGGATAACCTCAAAGCCGAAATTGAAAAAACCGCCAATAGCCTGCGCCAGGCCTCACACTTACTGCTGCATCTTGACCTGCCCGTGAGAGATGATCTCTATACCGCAATCGATACATTCACCACATCCGAACGTTTGTCGTTACTTGAACAATACGCTGACTTATGGCCTTCCTACGCAGACACCGGCGGCCCAGTAGTTCCGGGCGGTTATTTCACCTGGCGACAACCGGGCCTCGGCAATTACACATCAGTAAATATCAGTATCGACACCAATGCCGAGACGATCAGTATTGAAACAATAGCGCGCGCGCCACATTCTTATTTGATAGCGATCTATATAGCGGTATGGGTGCGCACCGAAAAAGGGGAAGTTCTGCATTGTCAGGAGTTGCGCGGCGACGCTCTCCCACAAGCGGTTAATGTCACCCTCCCCTTCCAAAAGGGATACACGGTGAGTGTTCTGCACTTGGAGCCGACCCGTAGCGAGTTGATAAATACCGACACTCAAGTCCAATTTGCGGTCAAGCAAATCCATACTGTCCGCGCCATGGGGGACGGAAAACTTCAACTTTGAAGCGTTAGTAGGGGTTCAGCAGGGCCATGGGCTGTACCCAGGGCGAGCATAAAACCCTGCAACTGGCGGACGGCAGCCAAGTGCTGCTCCACAAGGCCAGCACACTGAACATCGCGTTTTCGTCGGTAGAGCGCCGCATCAGGTTGCTGGACCTCATCACCACCGCCAAGGGCAGCGACCCGCGCCCCTTTGTCGTGCAAACCCCACACAGCACCGCAGGGCTTCGCCCCCTCCCACAGGTAAGGCGCGGCACGGTTCAACCGCGCGTGCGCAGCCACTGCATAAAGCCCTTGCGCGGTGCAGCCTTGGGCACTTCTTTAATCAGGGCCTGGGCGCTGTGCAAACGGTGGTCGAGCATCGCTTGCATGGCTTCGCCGATGTCGCGGCGGGCGTCGAGGCAGGGTTTGAGGTAGGCCTTTTCGATGCGGTAGAGGGTGCAGAAGGTCATGGCGATGAAGTCGGCGGGCACGCCTTCGCCGTCGAGGATGCCGGCTTCGCCGATCACCTCCCCCGGGCCCATGCGCCCGGCCTCGAACGGGGTGCCGTCGCGGCGCAGCACCACCGAGACCACGCCCGACTCGATGATGAACAAGTGGTCGCTGACCTCGCCGCTGGGCAGGATCGTATCGCCGGCGCGGAAGGTGTGCAGGGCCATGTTCTGGCTGAAGGTGTCTTTTTCATCCTGGCGCAGGGTGGAGAAAATGTTCGAGCGTTCCAGCAGTTGCCGTGGCCGCGACAGGCCCGGCGCAGGCGCGTCCGCCTCGGTGGACAAGAGGCTCACGCCGCTGGCCTGCAAATGCCGGTAGGCCAAGTCGAAGAGCAGGTTGCGCACCTCGCGCTTTTGCCCCATGGCGGCGACAAAGCCGCTGATCTCGTACTCCATGCCACTGCTGCTGGCGCTTTTGAGGGCGACGCTGGGCGCCGGTTTGCCGAGTAACTGGCGGCACCCCTGCATCGCCCGTTCGAGGGCTTCGATTACCGTTTGCGGGCGCGCGTGGGGGCTCACTTGCAGGCTGATGGACAGGCCATGCACGTCGCTGGGGCGGCTGAAGTTGATGATCTTGGCCTTGGCGGCCAGGGAGTTGGGGATCACCGCCATGCTGCCCTGGGCGGTTTGCAGGCGCGTGGCGCGCCAATCGATGTCCACGACCCGGCCTTCGGTGCCGTCGATGGAGATCCAGTCATCGATTTGGTAGGGCTTGGTGGTGTTGAGCACGATGCCGGAGAACACGTCACTGAGGGTGCTTTGCAGCGCCAGGCCGACGATGATCGCCACCGCGCCCGAGGTGGCCAGCACGCCTTTGACCGGCAGGTCGAGCACGTAGGCCATGGCGGCGATGATGGCAATCAGGAATATCACCGCGCCGAGCAAATCCTGGAGCAAGCGCCCGGTGTGGCCGACGCGCTGCCACATCAGGGCGCCGAGCAACACGGTGAGGGTGCGGGCACCGTACAGCCACCAGCCAATCAGCAGCCCAGTGGCGGCCACGTGCAAGGCCACGTTATCGGCCCTGGGCGCCGGTTGCATGGGGCTCAGGCCTTCGTTGAACAGTAGGACGCTGAACAAGGCAGGCATCAAACGGCTCCAGGGCGGCAATGACGCGAAGATCGCACACATTGGCGAGCAACCCCAGAGCCGTGTGGGAGTGGGCTCGCCCGCTCCCACACGTGGGGCGTTTACTTGCCGTTGGTCAGGGTGTTGTAGCTGGTCATCAGGTTGCGGTAGTCGGGGATGTGGTTGGAGAACAGGGTGCCCAGGCCTTCCACATCGTTGCGCCAGTCACGGTGCAGTTCGCACGCCAGGCCAAACCAGGTCATCAGTTGCGCGCCGGAGGACGACATGCGGTCCCAGGCCGATTGGCGGGTCAGTTCGTTGAACGTGCCCGAAGCGTCGGTGACCACGAACACCTCAAAGCCTTCGGCCAGGGCCGACAGGGCCGGGAACGCCACGCAGACCTCGGTCACCACGCCCGCGATAATCAGTTGCTTCTTGCCGGTGGCCTTGATCGCCTTGACGAAATCCTCGTTGTCCCAGGCGTTGATCTGGCCCGGGCGGGCGATGTACGGCGCATCCGGGAACAGAGCCTTGAGCTCGGGCACCAGGGGGCCGTTGGGGCCGGTCTCGAAACTGGTGGTGAGGATGGTCGGCAGTTTGAAGTACTTGGCCAGGTCGGCCAGGGCCAGGACGTTGTTCTTGAAACGGTCCGGGTCGATGTCCCGTACCAGCGACAGCAGGCCGGCTTGATGGTCCACCAACAGAACGGCGGCGTTGTCTTTGTCCAGGCGCTTGTAAGAGGTAGTCATTGCAGTAGTCCTCGCGAGGTAAAAGTACCGGCGGCATGCCGGCACCGGGGTGTCTGGATCAGCGCTGGGAGTCCAGCACTTCGTGATCGGTGGCCACTTGCTGGGCCTTGAGGTAGCTCTCGATCAGCAACTGGTAGTGCGGCATGGCCTGGGCATAGACCGCGGCCCATGCCTGCGCATCGGGGCGGTTCCACGAACCTTGCAGCTCAGAGAGCGTAGCCATGATGTCGATCGGCACCACCCCGGCCTGGGCCAAACGGGCGATGGTCAGATCGGTGGCCAAGGTGGAATGGTTGCCCGAGGCATCGACCACGGCGAACACCTTGTAGCCTTCATGCACGGCGGCAATGGCGGGAAACGCCAGGCACACGCTGGTCAGGGTGCCGGCGATCACCAGGGTTTTCTTGCCGGTGGCCTTGACCGCCGCGTGGAACTGGGGGTTGTCCCAGGCGTTGATTTCACCTTTGCGCGCCACGTATTGGGCGTGGGGCGCCTCTTGGTGGATCTCGGGGATCAGCGGCCCGTTCGGCCCCTGGGGCACCGAAGCGGTGGTGATGACCGGCATCTTCAACAAGGTGGCGGCCTTGGCCAGTGCGATGGCGTTGGCGCGCAGTTGCGGTACGTCCATGTCCTTGACGATCTGGAACAGGCCACTCTGGTGGTCAATCAGCAGCATCGCCGTGTCGTTGGGGTCGATGGTGGGCTTGAGGCCGTTGAAATTGGCCGCGTGGGTCGTGGTGTTCATCAGCGTTTCCTCTTTTCTGTGGGCAACAGCCGTCCCTGGCCGGTGTCATGGCCTGCCGATCCTGAGCAGGGTTGCGGGGTTGCGCTTAGGGGTGCATCTGGCCAAAACGGCCGGATTGGAAGTCGGCGAAAGCCTGGTGGATTTCTGCCTCGCTGTTCATCACGAACGGGCCGTGGCCGACGATGGGTTCGTCGATCGGCTCGCCGCTGAGCAACAGCACCACCGCATCGCTACTGGCCTCCAGGGCCAACTGGTCGCCGACGCGCTCGAACAGGGCCAACTGGCCTTCGCGCACTAACTCCAGGCCATTGACCTGCACCGTGCCGCGCAGCACCACCAACGCGGTATTGCGCCCTTCGTGCAGGTCCAGGGTGACCGCTTTGCCGGCAGTGAGGCGCAGGTCCCAAACATCGATTGGGGTGAAGGTGCGCGCCGGCCCGGTGCGGCCGTCGAACTCACCGGCGATCAAACGCAGGCTGCCGGCACCGTCCTTGAGGGCAAGGGTGGGAATGTCGCCGTCGAGAATGGTCTGGTAGCCTGGCTCGGCCATTTTGTCCGTGGCCGGCAGGTTGACCCACAACTGCACCATTTCCAGGGTGCCGCCGCGTTGAGCGAAGGCTTCGGAATGGAATTCCTCGTGCAGGATCCCTGACGCGGCAGTCATCCACTGCACATCGCCCGGGCCAATGATGCCGCCGGCGCCGGTGGAGTCGCGGTGCTCCACTTCGCCTTTGTAGACGATGGTCACGGTTTCAAAACCGCGGTGCGGGTGTTGGCCGACGCCACGGCGCTGGCTGGTGGGGGTGAATTCGGCTGGGCCGGCGTGGTCCAGCAGCAGGAATGGGCTGATGTGCTTGCCCAGGTTGTCGTAGGAAAACAGGGTACGAACCGGGAAACCATCGCCCACCCAATGGCCTCGTGGGCTGGTGTAGATACCGATGATGTTTTTCATGGTGCCTCCAAAAAGGGGTGAGTGACGCGATGGACAAAGGTTAATTGCGTCACCTTTGCTGCGCTAGACTGCGAAAATCACTCTTAGCGTTCTATTTGGAGAACGATGGTGGAAGACCTCAACACCCTCTACTACTTCACCGAAGTGGTCGAACACGGTGGCTTCGCCGCCGCCGGACGGGCGCTGGACATGCCCAAGTCCAAGCTCAGCCGACGCATCGCCCAGCTTGAAGAACGCCTGGGGGTGCGCCTGATCCACCGCAACAGCCGGCATTGTTCGCTGACGGAAATCGGCCAGGCTTACTACCAGCGTTGCCTGGCCATGCGCGTGGAGGCCGAAGCCGCCGCCGAGGTGATCGAACGCAACCGCGCCGAACCCCAGGGCCTGGTGCGCATCAGCTGCCCCACGGCACTGCTCAACACCTGGGTGGGGCCGATGCTCAGCCGCTACATGGTCAAGTACCCGCGGGTGGAGGTATTCATCGAGAGCACCAACCGCCGCGTGGACTTGCTCCACGAGGGCTTCGACATCGCCCTGCGGGTGCGTTTCCCGCCCCTGGACAGCACTGACATGGTGATGAAAGTGCTGGGCAACAGCACCCAATGCCTGGTGGGCAGCCCCCTGTTTCTGGAGCAACTGTCGTCGCCCGCCTCCCCTGCCGACCTTAGCGGCCTGCCGAGCCTGCACTGGGGCGCCGCGCAACGGGAATACCACTGGGAACTCTACGGCCCGCAGGACGCCAGCGCGGTGATTCGCCATCACCCACGCCTGGTCACCGACGACCTGATCGCCCTGCGCACCGCCGTGCTAGCGGGCATCGGCATCGTCCATTTGCCCCAGGTGGTGGTGCGCGACGACCTCGCGACCGGCACCCTGGTGCAACTGGTGCCGGGCTGGGCGCCCAAGTGCGGCATCGTCCATGCGATCTTCCCTTCGCGCCGTGGCCTGCTGCCGTCGGTGCGTAGCCTGATCGACTTTCTCGGCGAAGAGTTCACCCATGCCGATATTGCTTAGATACGCTGGCAGGAGCCTGGCGTGCCAGCGCTGGCGGCGAATGGCTCGCTCCCACTTGAAGAATTGACCTCACGCCTGGGCTTGGAGGTAGCGATCCAGGCGCGCCATGGCCTGTTGCAGGTCAGCCACCGCCAGGGCCAGAGCGGGGTTGTCCTGGGTGGCGGTGGCTTCCAGTTGTTCGCAGCAGGCCATCAGCCGCCGCGCCTTGACGATACGCGCACCGCCCTTGATGCGGTGGGCCAGCTCCCGCAGGCCCGGCAGGTCGCGCGCCGCGTAGAGGGTGCCCAGGTTCAGCAGGTCCTGGCGGTTGCTCGACGCTAGGTCATCGAGCAAGTGTTCGATCAGGCTGCGGTCGGCGCCGACATACTGCTCCAGGCTCGACAGGTCAATTTCCGGCGCATCTTCGGGCTCGGGCTCCGCCACCGCCGCCTCCACCGACACCCGCGCCAGGCGCACGCGCAGGTCTGCCAGGAGGATGGGCTTGAACAGACAATCGTCCATGCCTGCCTCCATACAGCGGATTTTTTCCTGGGCCTGGGCATTGGCGGTGAAGCCGAAGATCAGCCCCGGCGCCCGGCCCCGGGCCTGCTCTTCGTGGCGCAAGGCGCGGGTCAGGTCGTAGCCATCCATCTGCGGCATATGGCAATCGGTAATCACGACATCGAAGGGGTGCGCGCGCCACAGTTCCAGGCCCTGCTCGCCGTCCTCGGCGAGCATCACGCGATGGCCCAGGTAGGCCAACTGACGTGACAGCAGCAGGCGATTGGCCGGGTAGTCGTCCACCACCAGGATGCTCAGGGACGGTCCCGCCGCTGCTGGCTCAACGACCGCTGGCGGTGTTTCGTCCAAGGGTTGCAAGGCCGGCACGTCGAGGCTGACATCGATGCGCGTGCCCTTGCCCACGACACTGTGCAATTGCAGGCGCCCGCCCATCATTTCGCACAGCGAACGGCTTATCACCAGGCCCAGGCCCGAGCCGCTGCGAGCCGACTGTGTGTGGTTGCCGGCCTGGGTGAACGGGCTGAACAGCCGCTGCTGGTCCTGAGCGCTGATGCCCACCCCGGTGTCCTCCACCCGCAGGGCAATAGCCACGTGGTCGGGGCTCGCGGTCGGCTCGATGCGGGTGCTCAGGCGCACCTCGCCGCTGTGGGTGAACTTGATGGCGTTGCTCAGCAGGTTGGACACGACCTGCTTGAACCGCAGCGGGTCGATCAGCACTTCGCGGTCGCTGCGCGGGTCGATGTCCAGCACCAGGCGCAGGTGTTTGTCCCGCGCCAGGCCCTCGAACACCCGGGCCACGGCCTCCACCAATTGGCGCAGGTTGGCGCGCTCGGGGGTGAGGGTCAGGTGCCCCGACTCGATGCGCGCCACATCCAGAATGTCGCCGATCAAATCGAGCAAGTCATGGGCGGCGCCCGACGCCACTTCAATGGCAAAGCCATCGCTCTGGCCCTGCTCGGCTTTTTTCGCCGCCAGCTCCAGCATGCCAATCAAGGCATTCATCGGCGTGCGGATTTCATGGCTCATGGTGGCCAGGAACACGGTCTTGGCACGGTTCGCATCGTCGGCGGCTTCCTTGGCCTGTTGCAGTTGCTGCAACAGTTGCTGGCGCTTGCGGATCAGGTGGCGCTGGTAGGCGATCCAGCCCAACGCCAGCAGCAACAAGATCGCAGCCACGGTAAAACCCTGGAAGATCGCCGTGCGGTTGCGCAGCCAATAGCTGTCTTGCACCGTGACTTCGTTGCGCCAGCGGCTGGTCAATTCGTCCATTTCCTCGGGAGGAATGCTCAGCAGGGCCTTGTTCAGGATCGAGTGCAACTCAATGGCCGAACGCGCGGTGGCGAAGGTCACCCGCGCCGGTTCCGTGCCCACGGTGCTGGTGATATGCAGGCGTTCGCGATAGCGCCCCGAGATCATGTAGCGTGCGGTGATGAGCGAGTTGAGCGCGGCGTCGGCGCGCCCGCTGGCCACTTGCTCCATGGCCTCGGCCGGGCTCTGCGCGTCAATCAACTCAATGCCTGGCGCACCCGCTTCGATCAGTTCGGTAAAGCCATTGCCCGGCACCATCGCCAGGCGCTTACCGGCCATGTCATCCAGGGTTTGGGGGCTGCCGGGCTTGTCGGGAGACACCAGCACAAAGGGGTTAATCAGGTACGGGCGGGTGAAGCGCAAATCGGCGCCGCGCTCCAGGCTGGGGGTGATGACGGCCATCAGGTCCACCGCGCCGTCCTTGATCTGCTGGATTTGCGCCCCCAGGGAGCGACCCCTTACCACTTCGAATTTGAGCCCGGTGCGCAGGCTGATTCGCGCCAGCACCTGGGCGCTGAGGCCGCGAAACTCCCCTTTTTCATCGATGAACGACAAGGGCAGGAAGTCGTCGATGACCGCCACGCGGATCTTGGGGTGCTGGGCCAGCCAGCGTTGTTCGCTGGTGCTGAACTGCAAGCCCTGGCGCGCGGTGAAACTGGTACCGCCACCGCTCCAGCGGCGCAGGATGGTCATGCGCTCGCCCGGGGAAATGGCCCGCAGGGCCGCATTGACAATGCCTTGCAGGCGCGTGTTGTCGCGGGCCATGGCAAAGGCGAAGGGGTTGCTTTCCAGGCGCGAGAAATCCGCCAGCTGCACGTTGTTCAGGTAGTTGTTGTTTATCAGGTAATTGGCGCTGATGGAGTCGCCCAAATAAACATCGGCCTGGCCGAACGCCACGGCGCCGATGGCGCTCAGGGTCGAGGGGTACAGTTGCAAGCTGGCCAGGGGATAGAAGTCGCGCACGGCCTGGTGCGGCAGGTAATGGTCGAGCATCGCCACGCGCTTGCCCGCCAGGTTAGCCGGCAGCTCGCGGGTATCGCCCTGGCGGGTGACCAGGGTCGGCGCGTCATCGGCGTAGGTGTTGGACATGCACAACTGCGGATCGGCGGCCTCAAAACCGTTGGCCGTGCCGAGCAAATCCACGTCGCCGCGCTTGAGGGCCGCGATGACCGCGTCGCGGGACTCATAGCGCTGCACCTCGATGGGGATATTGAGTAACTGCGCCAGCAGGTCGGCGTAGTCGGCGCTCAGGCCTTCGTAGTCGTGCTGGTTGAGGGTCAGGTCAAAGGGTGGGTAGTCCGGCGCCGAAGCCCCCAAGCGCAGCACGCCCTTTTCCCGTAGCCAGCGGCGGTCGGCGGCGTCCAGGTCGACCCGGTAGTCCTGGACCATGGAGCGGCCCAGCAAGTGCAGCGACTGCGGCTCGGCCGCCGTCGCCAGGCCAGGCATCACAGCCCCTAGCAGCATCAGGGCCAGCAGTGCACAACGCACCGGGCGCATCACCTAGATGAGGTCATTACGCCTGGCGAAATCGCGCAAGTGGACCAACGACTCCACCTTGAGCTTTTCGGTCAGGCGATGTTTGTAGGTACTGACCGTCTTGGGGCTCAGCAGCAGAGTTTCAGCGATGTCCTTGTTGTTCATGCCTTGGGCCAGGCGTTGCAGGATCGCCAGTTCGCGGTCCGACAACTGCTCGATCAACTCATGCTCCGAATGCTGCACCTGGCCTATGTGCACCGAGCTGCTGGGCAAGCGGGGAAAGAAGGTGTAGCCGGCCATGATCGCGCTGATGGCCTTGTCCAGCTCCACCAAGTCATGGGTCTTGGCGATGTAGCCCAAGGCACCGTTGCGCATACAGCGCGAGGAATAAAAGGTCGGATCGTGGGCGGTGTACACCAACGCCCGGCTCGGTAGCTCCAGTGCCTGGAGGCGTTGCAACAGGCCCAGCCCATCAAGCTTGGGCATCGCGATATCGAGCACGACCAGCTCGGGGCGCTCCTCGCGGGCCAAGGTCAGCGCCTCGGCACCGTTGCCGGCCTCAAGAACCACCTCGAACCCATGGCGTTGCAGCAGCATCTTGACTGCTGCGCGAATGACCGGGTGATCGTCAACGACCAGTGCTTTCTTCATGTGAACTCCTAAAAACAAACACCGGGTACCTGCACCTAAGCCGCGACCACCCGCTGCGGCACCGGGGCTGCCCCATCACTCATACACCAGGAATCGGGGCTCGCCTACCTGTCAGAAGTACCAGTTCAGACGAGTGGTCATCCTGCCCTGACGCCCGCCCGGCAAGGGCTGCGCGTCAATTAAGGGTGGGGATTACAAAAGAAGGGATCACCGCGATGCGGTGCGCCGAGGTATGGCCTCGTCGGGCCACTGCTCGACGAACGCTGCCGGGTCGACCAGCCGCATCAGGCTTTGCAGGGCCTCGAGTTCAGGACGCCGGGCACTGCTGACCTGCACCCGGCTGCGCAACAGCGAACCGACCTGGGCGAAGCGCCCGTGGCGGTCATGGTAGATGCAGGCATGGCGAACTTGCGGGTTGTCTGCGCACAAGGCCAGCGGATCGAAGTCGACGCTCAATGTCGCGCTGACAAGCACCAAGTCGAACGGCTCGCCCCCGTACTCCACCAGCGTCAGCAGTTCCTGAACCGAGTGCACAGGGGCAATGCGGAAATATCCCAGGTAATTGAGCGAGCGCTCCATTTGCATGCGATGAAAATGCTGCTCATCGGCGATCAGAATGCGTAACGCTTTATTCAACATCTTCGAGTAACCATGGGGTGGCATTTTGGCAAGGCCATGATGGCCCGCCGCAGAGAACCCGAAGGCTATGCGAGAGAAAACCCGTTTGATGTAGGAGTATTCCCAAAAATCGACAGGAACAATCCCATGCCGATCTTCAGCTCAGCCGCGCTGCCCGTGCATTCGCAGGCGCACGCGCCAATGTTTCATAGCGTTGACGATAGATTGACCACCAAGCTGCCGGCAGATGGCCCGGCCAGGCATTGAGCAAGCGCAGCCGCTCGCGATACTCGTTTACCAACGGGAAGCCTGACCGAAACAACGGATCGAGGATGGCAGTTTAGTGGCTTCTAATTTATAGTGATTCTCATGTAGATTTAAAGCGCTGTCAGCCTTCCCCCTGCCAATACCCTGAGAAAGTCGGCCACGGACGGTTGCGCCCCCCTTCAATTCCCGCTGTGTTCTCTCGTCGTACTGACAGCTGCGGCGCCGGTTGCCCTCAACCGCGCCCACGCGGGTGTCATGGCGGGCAAAGAGCGGCAACGGGTTGACTCTCTCTGGCTGGAACCCTGCATGAAACGCCATCGACGCACCCGCCACGCCCTGCTCGCCACGCTCCTGCTGATCCCCGCCATCGCCGCTGCCACCTGGGCCTTGCTACCACCGGGGCGAGACAAACTGAGCACCGTGCAGGTCACCCGCGGCGACCTGGAAAACAGCGTCACCGCCCTAGGCACCCTGCAACCACGGCGCTACGTGGACGTCGGCGCCCAAGCCTCGGGGCAGATCAAAAAGATCCATGTCGACGTCGGCGATGCGGTCGAGCAAGGCCAATTGCTGGTGGAAATCGACCCCGCCACCCAACAGGCCAAACTCGACGCCAGCCGCTTCTCCGTGCAAAACCTGCAAGCCCAGTTGCAGGAACAACAGGCGCAGAACGAACTGGCCAAACAGAAATACCAGCGCCAGCAACACCTCGCCGCCGGCGGCGCCACCCGCGAAGAAGACGTGCAAACCGCCCGCGCCGAACTCAAGGCCACCCAGGCGCGCATCGACATGTTCCGCGCGCAGATCCGCCAGGCCCAGGCCAGCCTGCGCAGCGACGAAGCCGAGTTGGGCTACACGCGCATCTACGCGCCGATGGCCGGCACGGTGGTGGCCCTCGACGCCCGCGCCGGCCAGACCCTCAACGCCCAGCAGCAGACGCCGTTGATCCTGCGCATCGCCAAGCTGTCGCCGATGACCGTGTGGGCCGAGGTCTCGGAGGCCGACATCGGCCACGTCAAACCCGGCATGCACGCCTACTTCACCACCCTCAGCGGCGGCACGCGGCGCTGGACCAGTACCGTGCGCCAAGTGCTGCCGGTACCGCCCATGCCCCTGGACCAGACCGGCCAGGGCGGCGGCAGCCCCAACAGCAGCAGCAAAAGCGGCAGTGGCCGCGTGGTGCTCTACACCGTGCTGCTGGACGTGGACAACGGCGACAACGCGCTGATGGCGCAAATGACCACCCAGGTATTCTTCGTCGCCAGCCGCGCCCACAACGTCCTCACCGCACCGATTGCGGCCCTGGACAGCCTGCCCGGCAGCGACCGCCAAAGCGCCCGGGTCGTCGCCGCCAACGGCCAGGTGCAGACCCGCCCGGTGCGCACCGGCATCAGCGATCGCCTGCGGGTGGAAATCCGCGAAGGCCTGGACGAAGGCGAGCACCTGCTCATCGGCCCCGCTACCGGCAGCGGAGGCTGAATGCACACGCCCCTGATCGACCTGCGCGATATCCGCAAAGCCTACGGCGGCCACGACACGCCCCTGGTCGAAGTGCTACGCGGCATCGACATGCGCATCCACGCCGGGGAATTCGTCGCCATCGTCGGCGCCTCCGGCTCCGGCAAATCCACCCTGATGAACATCCTCGGCTGCCTCGACCGGCCCACCTCGGGCGAGTACCGCTTCGCCGGGGAAAACGTCGCCCACCTGAGCAGCGACGAACTCGCCTGGCTGCGCCGCGAGGCTTTCGGCTTCGTGTTCCAGGGCTATCACCTGATCCCCTCGGCGTCGGCCCAGGAAAACGTCGAAATGCCGGCCATCTACGCCGGCACACCTGCCGCCGAACGCCACGCCCGCGCCAGCGCCCTGCTCGAACGCCTGGGCCTGGCCACGCGCACCGGCAACCGCCCGCACCAGTTATCCGGCGGCCAGCAGCAACGGGTGTCCATCGCCCGGGCGCTGATGAACGGCGGCCACATCATCCTCGCCGACGAACCCACCGGCGCCCTCGACAGCCACAGCGGCGCCGAGGTCATGCGCCTGCTGGACGAACTGGCGAGCCAGGGCCACGTGGTCATCCTCATCACCCACGACCGCGAAGTCGCGGCCCGGGCCAAGCGCATCATCGAAATCCGCGACGGCCTGATTATCAGCGACAGCGCCGCCGACCAACCGCCCACTCCCGTCAACCGTGGCGCACTGCAAGCAGTGGACCTGCGCAAACGCCTGAGCGAAGGCAGCGAAGCCAACGGCGCCTGGAAAGGCGAACTGCTCGACGCCGTGCAAGCCGCATGGCGAGTGATGTGGATCAACCGCTTTCGCACCGCCCTGACCTTGCTGGGCATTGTCATTGGCGTCGCCTCGGTGGTGGTCATGCTCGCTGTGGGCGAAGGCAGCAAACGCCAGGTGATGGCGCAGATGGGCGCCTTCGGCTCCAACATCATTTACCTCAGTGGCCTGTCGCCCAACCCGCGCACGCCCGCCGGCATCGTCAGCCTCAACGACGTCGCCGCGCTCAAGGCCCTGCCCCAGGTCAACATGATAATGCCGGTCAACGGCGCCGAAGCCGGCGTGCGCTACGGCAATGTCGACCACACCAGCTACGTGGGCGGCAACGACACCCACTTCCCGGCCATCTTCAACTGGCCGGTGGTGCAAGGCAGCTACTTCACTCAGGCCGACGAAGACCGCGCCGCCGCCGTCGCCGTGATCGGCAAAAAAGTGCGGGACAAACTGCTCAAGGGCATCGCCGACCCCATCGGCCAGTACATCCTGATCGAAAACGTACCCTTCCAAGTGGTCGGCGTGCTCGCGGAAAAAGGCGCCAGCTCCGGCGAGCAGGACGCCGACGACCGCATCGCCGTGCCCTACTCCGCCGCCAGTATCCGCTTGTTCGGCACCCAGAACCCAGAGTACGTGGTGATCGCCGCCGCCGACGCGCGCAAGGTCAAGGAAGCCGAAGCCGCCATCGACCAGGTGATGCTGCGCATGCACAACGGCAAGCGCGACTACGAGTTAACCAACAACGCCGCCATGATCCAGGCCGAAGCGCGCACGCAAAACACCCTGTCGCTGATGCTCGGTTCCATTGCGGCGATTTCCCTGCTGGTGGGCGGCATCGGCGTGATGAACATCATGCTCATGACCGTGCGCGAACGCACCCGCGAGATCGGCATCCGCATGGCCACCGGCGCGCGCCAGCGCGACATCCTGCGCCAGTTTCTCACCGAAGCGGTGATGCTCTCGGTGGTCGGCGGCCTCACCGGCATCGCCCTGGCGCTGCTGGTCGGCGGTGCCCTGGTGCTGGCCGAAGTGGCGGTGGCCTTCTCCCTGCCCGCCGTGCTCGGCGCCTTCAGTTGCGCCCTGATAACCGGCGTGGTGTTCGGCTTTATGCCAGCACGCAAAGCGGCCCGGCTCGACCCGGTCACGGCCCTTACCAGTGAATGAGTTCCCGATGAAAGCGCACCTCACGCTCCTCGCCGTCGCCCTGCTGCTCGGCGCCTGCACCCACCCGGCGCCACGCCCGGGCAGCGGCCTGCCGACCCCGCACGCTTGGCAATCGGCCACGGCCCAGGCCAGCAGCCAGGACAACCGCCAATGGTGGCAAGGGTTCTCCAGCCCCCGGCTCAACCAATTGATCGCACAGGCGCAACAGGGCAGCTACGACGTCGCCGCCGCCACGGCGCGGGTGCGCCAGGCCCAGGCGCAAGCGGTGATCGCCGGCGCCCCGCTGCTGCCGCAACTGGACGCCGACCTCAAGGCCGGGCGCAGCAAACTGATCCACGGCAACCGTGGCGATGACAGCCGCAGCGCCAGTGCCAACAGTTTCAGCGCCAACCTTAGCGCCAGCTACGAGGTGGATTTCTGGGGCGCCAACGCCGCGGCCCGCGACAGCGCCCTGAGCCGCGTGCAGGCCAGCGAGTTCGACCACGCCACCGTCGAGCTGACCCTGCTTTCCAGCGTCGCCGACCGCTATGCCCAAGTCCTCGCGGCGCGGGAGCAACAGCAGATCGCCGCGCTGAACCTGGCCAATGCGCACAGCGTCCTCAACCTGGTGCAAACCCGCTACAACTCAGGCTCGGCCACCGCCCTGGAACTGGCCCAGCAAAACAGCTTGGTGGCTGCCCAGCAGCGGCAACTGCCGCAGTTGCACCAACAGGCCGAAGACGCCCGCATCACCCTCGCCGCGCTGCTGGGCCAACCCGTGCAAAGCCTGGGCGCAGACAGCGAAACCTTCGCCCACCTGAGCTGGCCGGGCATCGACGCCGGCATGCCCAGCGACCTGCTCACCCGCCGCCCCGACATCGCCCGCGCCGAAGCCTTGCTCGCCGCCGCCCAGGGCGACGTGCGCGTGGCCCGCGCCGCGCTGCTGCCCAAACTGACCCTGGGCGCCAGCCTGGGCTCCTCGGCCGACCACGCCGCCGACACCCTGCGTAACCCGCTCTACAGCCTGACCTCGGGCCTGGTCGCGCCGGTGTTCAACAACGGCCGCCTGCGCGCCGAACGCGACCACGCCAGTGCCGTGCAGGACGAACTGCTGCAAAGCTATCGCGGCGCGATCATCAACGGCCTGGCCGACGTCGAAAAAGCCCTCAACAGCATCGACGGCCTCGACCAGCAACGCCAATGGCAGGAAGAAGAACTGCGCCAGGCGCAAAGCGCATTCCGCATCGCGCAAAGCCGCTACCAGGCCGGCGCCGAAGACCTGCTGAGCGTCCTCGACGCCCAACGCACCCTCTACAGCGCCCAGGACTTCAACGTGCAACTGCGCCTGCAACGGATGCAGGCCAGCATCGCCCTGTACAAAGCGTTAGGCGGGGGCTGGCGCAAGTACGACACGAACCTGTAGCCACTTGTCGGCGGCTTCGCCCTCGCGTGCGCCTGCGCCCCTCGACACAGCAACCTCAACGCAACGGCGCAAGCCACCGGGCAAGCGCCCCGCCCAGCGCCTCCAGGTGCTGCGCGGCGACATCGATCAGCGCCAAGGCGTCATGGTCCTCGTCAAACACACTTGCTCATTGGTGTTGGCCCAACTGTGCAAGGCCTTGCACTGCACCCCAGTGCGCTTGCTCGCCCGCCAACGCCAGTAATGCTGCATCTGCGTGTGCATGCGGCTTTCAGCTGTAGGGGCTTGCTCGTACATATCATTCAAGGTGACCTGCGACAGCAGGCTGCTGAGTCGGCCAGGCCCACGGAAGCCACGGTATCGAACAGGCCAAGAAAACGCAGGTTCACCTTGGCTTCACCAATCACCCCACCGCAGAACCTTTGCACCCAATTGCAAAACACCCGCGCCTCGGCGGCGCCACGGGAGAAGCCGACAGGTGCGTTGGGGTAATGCGCGGGCGCTCGTATTGCACGGCGTTTATCAACCGTTTGTTGATAACGCAAAAAAACGCCGTAGTTCCTTATCTTCGGAGGCGTGACGAAAGTGCACTTGGGTAACGATGGCCGGGTTATCCAGCCCGCTCCCTTCAGGATGAACCGGCAGCACGATGTAAGCGTGAAATAGGGTTTTGGTCATGATCGCCTTGCCGATGCGATGGATCAGGCGCTTGCTGATAACGTTTTCCACTTTCCCCTGGCTTTCACCCGGGAAGGCACGGGTTAATTTGAGCCCCATGCCTGCACCTTTCTGGATGGTGATAGAGGGGTCCAGCGGATCTCCTTTCACGTCCTCGCCAAAATCAGGGCAGGCGCGAAACGTCCATGCCCGCAGCGCTGGCTTGAAGGCGCTTATGCGCACGGGGGCGTCTTCTGCAGTAGCACGCGGCGGTGTCTCACTTAACGGCGCTTGATTGACGCAGCGATGGTGTCGGCCATTTTCTTTAGTTCATCTTTGCCAATGGTCGGTTTGCCGTCGGGTGCATCCTCGGAGTTTTGCATCACGTAGAGCAGCAAGTTGGGGGTGTCTTCCTTGGCGTCAGGGTCGCCTTTGACGTAAGCGATATAGCCGTAGTCCAGTGTCTGCGGTAAACACCCGGCGGCCTTCTTTTCGGCTTTGGAGAAGTACTGGTCGTCCCATGAGCATTCGTATTTCGAGGAACGTGTGGGACGGGTTATTTCGACAAAAGTGGATTGACCTTTATAGCCACCGATTTGAACTGAGGGGAATTTACGAAAGCCGAGGGCCTGGTATTTCACACCGCCCCAATCGGGACGTTCCCAAAATGCACGGAGTTCTTGTTCTACAGAGGCGTTTTCTTCTTTTGAGTAATTTTCTTCGAATAGCGCGCTTTGGTCGCGGAAGAGTATTCTGACGTCAGGATGGTCTTTCAGGCGCATGATAGTGCCCATGCTACGTTTTTGTGGGCGGTCGTCCTTGACGAAACCGTAGGGCATGCAAAATCCTTTTTCTTGCGGAATTTCGTATAAGGCGCGGGCGCGGAAATTTTGGATGAAGTTAGCTTGGCCGGATTTAACCCTGGCCTCGGCCACTGGCAGCTCGTCTACCGACTGACGAAAAAAATAGATCCGGCCGGCCTGATAGATAAATGTTGAAGCAGATACTCCGTACTTATCTTGGAGAGAGTAAGTTATTGAATTTTTATCTGCTTTGTATTCTAGAATTTTTATTGGTGAGTCACTATCTACCATCTTCCTAAGTTTTTCAATTTCACTCGGTTTTTCATTTTTTATTCTTGAAAAGCTGCTTTCGCGTAGTTCTGAGGAAGTGCGAATTCGGCCCAAATAAATTGAGTCTGCAAAGAACTGATTCCCCCACCTCTCAAGATTATGGGTACCTTTGCTCGGGTCTGAGTTATCTTGCACAACACCTATTTCGACTTCCCCAGGAAGACTAATCTGAAAATACCCTACACACTCAGTCTTCCAATCCTGAGGAATGGCTTGCGTCTTTGCTTGAAGGGCAAAAGAAGTACTTCCCAGAAAACAGATCAGCGAGATTTTTTTGAAAAGTCTCATCCGCGCAACTCCGGATTGCTTTTTGAAAGTGCTGCGATTTGTTTTTTAGTGTGCTGCGCATCCCGAGAGTCACTGGTTGGGGGTTCCGCTGGGAGAGTATGAGTCATCAAAGCATGGTGGAATTTCATATTGTTATTCTCATATTTTGTCCAGTTGATCGGATAGGCAGTAATAAAGCCGGATATTTGATTGAGCCGTGGGATAGCGCCAGCCTTACACTGCGGTGCCTTCCAGAACTCTGCCTCAAAGGGCATTGGTTGTTTCTTTACTTTTGCTAAGTCAATTTTTCTTTGCTCGTCGCTTCTTATCTTTGTATTGATTACAGGCCATATAGAGGCAGGGTAAGTTCCTTCTCTATCAGCGGAGTGGATACTTCTCGGAACAAACTTAAAAACCGCCTCATAATGCTCAGCATTACGCTTGGCCACCGCCTGTATCGCCTTCCAACTATCCGGATGCCCAGGCTTTTCAATAGCCTCTTTCAACTCATCAGCCGGGCGTACACCGCTGCTGATACCAAATAACTTGTTCCACACGCCCTTGCGCAACTCATGAGCAAAGGTCCGTGTCGGTTGAGGGTGGCCATTACCCAGAAAGTCTTTGCGCTCCACCTCCAAGTCCATCACCAATACCGCCAGTTCCGAATCGCGGCCACCCAGCAAACTACGGTCGTTGATATTGGCGCTGCCAATCAGCGCGTAGCGGTCATCGACAA
>NZ_FYEE01000001.1 GCF_900187645.1 Pseudomonas sp. Irchel 3E20
CATCCCGAACTCAGCAGTGAAACGATGCATCGCCGATGGTAGTGTGGGGTTTCCCCATGTGAGAGTAGGTCATCGTCAAGATTAAATTCCGAAACCCCATTTGCGAAAGCAGATGGGGTTTTGTTTTGCGCGATGGAAAAGCGCGCAAGTGCACCCGAATCCTCACCGTTGGTCAGCAGCGGACAGTGCTAAGGTTCGCCTCTGGTTTTTTGCATTTTTCAAGGAAGCTCCCATGCCGGATGCGACGTCTCTCAGTGCGGGTTTCATGGTGGTTCAGAGCAACAGCCTGGATGAACTGCGCAGCCTGGTGATAAACCTGATGCGGCGTTACCCCTTGGCGCCCCTGGAGAATGAAATTGCCCTGGTACAGAGCAATGGCATCGCGCAATGGCTGAAACTGGCACTGGCCGAAGACCGCGAGGACGACGACCTCGGCGGTTGCGGTATCGCCGCCGCGATCGATGTGCAATTGCCCGGCAGCTTCATGTGGCAGCTCTATCGCATGGTGCTGGGCCGTGACGAGATTCCTTCCAAGTCCCTGCTGGACAAAGCGCCGCTGACTTGGCGCCTGATGCGCCTGCTGCCCGAGCTGATTGACCAGCCGCACTTCGAGCCGCTGCAACGCTTCCTCACCCACGACACCGACCTGCGCAAGCGCTACCAACTCTGCGAGCGCCTGGCCGATCTGTTCGACCAATACCAGGTATACCGCGCCGACTGGCTCGAAGATTGGGCCGCCGGCCGCCATCAGTTGCGCAATGCCCGAGGCGAGCCCAAACCCCTGACGCCGGCCAATTGCTGGCAGGCCCAATTGTGGCGCGCGCTGTTGTTGGACGTGGGCCAGGAAGGCATGGCCCAGAGCCGTGCCGGCGTGCACCAGCGCTTTATCGAACGCATCCATAGCCTGGACACAGCGCCCCTGGGTCTGCCGTCGCGGGTGATCGTTTTCGGGATTTCCTCGCTGCCGGCCCAGGCCCTGGAGGCACTGGCGGGCCTGGCGCGGTTCAGCCAGGTGTTGCTGTGCGTGCACAACCCTTGCCGGCACCATTGGGCCGACATCGTCGCCGATAAAGACCTGTTGCGGCACCAATACAAACGCCAGGCACGCAAGGCCGGCATGCCCCAGGTCATCGACCCGCAAACCCTGCACCAGCACGCTCACCCGTTGCTGGCCGCGTGGGGCAAGCAGGGGCGCGACTACATCAGCCTGCTCGACAGCTACGACGACCCCGGCAGTTACCGGGCGACGTTTCGCGACGGGCGCATCGACCTGTTCAGCGACAACAACCCGCACACGCTGCTCAACCAATTGCAGGACGACATTCTCGAACTGCGCCCCCTGGCGGAAACCCGCGAGCACTGGCCCGCGGTCGATCTGGTGGCGGACGAGTCGATCCGTTTTCACATCGCCCACAGCGCCCAGCGTGAAGTGGAGATCCTCCACGACCAACTCTTGGCCCGCTTCAGCGCCGACCCGGAGCTGAACCCCCGCGACGTGATCGTCATGGTGCCGGACATCGACAGCTATGCCCCGCACATCCGCGCCGTGTTCGGCCAACTCGAGCGCCACGATTCGCGCTTCATCCCCTTCACCCTGGCCGACCAGGGCCAGCGTGGCCGCGACCCGTTGCTGATTGCCGTGGAGCACCTGCTCAAGTTGCCCGACAGCCGCTTCCCGGTCAGCGAGATCCTCGATTTACTGGACGTGCCCGCCCTGCGCGAGCGCTTTGGCATTGCAGAGCGCGACCTGCCCACGCTGCACCGCTGGATCGAAGGCGCGGGCATCCGCTGGGGCATCAACGCCCAGCAGCGCGCCGGCCTGGGCCTGCCGGCGGACCTGGAGCAGAACAGTTGGCAGTTCGGCCTGCGCCGTATGCTGCTGGGTTATGCAGTCGGCAGTGGCGAGGCCTGTGATGGCATCGAGCCCTACGATGAAATCGGCGGCCTCGACGCGGCGTTGATCGGCCCTTTGGTGGCCCTGCTCGACGCCTTGCAGCGCGCCCACCAGGAGTTCTCCAGCGCCGCCACCCCGGCGCAGTGGGGCGAACGTCTGCAAGGGTTGATGCAGTTGTTCTTCCTGGCGGCCACCGAGCACGACGACTTCCTCCTCGCACAATTGGAAGAACTGCGCGAAACCTGGCTGGAAACCTGCGAAACCGTGGGCCTGCAAGATGAGCTGCCGCTCACCGTGGTGCGCGAAGCCTGGCTTGCCGGGTTGGACCAGGGCCGTTTGTCCCAGCGTTTCCTGGCCGGTGCGGTGAACTTCTGCACCCTGATGCCGATGCGCGCCATCCCCTTCAAACTGGTGTGCCTGTTGGGCATGAACGACGGTGATTACCCCCGCGCCCAGCCGCCCCTGGACTTCGACCTGATGGGCAGCGACTACCGCCCCGGCGACCGCTCGCGGCGCGAGGACGACCGCTACCTGCTGCTCGAAGCCCTGCTCTCGGCCCGCGAGCAGCTCTACATCAGTTGGGTCGGGCGCAGCATCCGCGACAACAGCGAGCGCCCGGCGTCGGTGTTGATCGGCCAGTTGCGCGATCACCTGGCCAGCGGTTGGCGGCTGGCCGATGATAGCGACCTACTGGCCGCCGTCACCGAAGAACACCCGCTGCAACCCTTCAGTGCCCGCTATTTCCATCAGGGCGCGGGCTTGTTCAGCTACGCCCGGGAATGGCAGGCCCTGCACCAACCCTGCGCACCCATCGCCCCGGTCGAGGCCCTAGGCCCTTACGTTCAGGAAGAGCCCTTGGCCTTGGGGCAGTTGCAGGACTTTTTACGCAACCCGGTGCGGCACTTCTTCAGCCAACGCTTGAAAGTGTTCTTTGAAGCTGCGCAAGCGCCGCTGGAAGACGAAGAACCCTTCGTGCTGGATGCACTGCAACGCTACAACCTCAGCGACAGCCTGCTGCAAGCGGCGCTGCTGGCCCCCGAGCAGGCCGACGCCGCGCTCGCCGCCCAGGCCCGGCGCCTACAGGGCAGTGGCCTGCTGCCCATGGCCGGTTTCGGCCAATGCTTGCAGCACGAGTTGATGGAGCCGCTGCCCGGCCTGTTGCAACGCCACCAACAGCTGCTGGCCCTGTGGCCGACGCCGCTGGCCAGCGCCATGGCCATCAGCCTGGACCTGCACGGCGTCACCCTCGAAGGCTGGCTCGGTGGCCTGCACCGGCGCAGCGACGGGGCGTTACTGGCGGTCACCCCCATCGCCAACGGCATCGGCGCGATCAAAAGCCGCAAATGGCATCGCTTGATCCGCCCCTGGGTCAACCACTTGGCCGCGTGCGCCAGTGGCTGGCCGATGACCACCGCCCTGGTGGCCAGCGACGACACCCTGCTGCTCGCGCCCCTGGAACCGGGCGCCGCCCAAGCCCTGCTCGGCGACGTGCTGCAAGCCTGGCAAAGCGGCATGCGCCAGCCCTTGCCGGTGGCGGTGAAAACCGCATTCGCCTGGCTAAGCCAAAGCGACCCGGCCAAGGCCGACGCCGCCGCGCGCAAGGCTTATGAAGGCGACGGCCAGACCTTTGAGGGCGAGCGTCGGGAAAGCCCGGCCCTGGCCCGCCAGTTTGCCGACTACAACGCGTTGGTGAGCGACGAAACCTTCGCCGATTGGTGCAACGCCCTGTACCGCCCGCTGCTCGATGCGCCCTGGCGCTCCCAAGCCCAAGACGAGGCTCGCCCATGACCCCTCAAGCGCCACTGGCCCTGGCCTTCCCCCTGCGCGGCAGCCAGTTGATCGAAGCCAGCGCCGGCACCGGTAAGACCTTCACCATCTCGGCCCTGTACCTGCGCCTGGTGTTGGGTCACGGCGGCGAGGCCGCAGGCTTTGGCCGCGAGCTGCTGCCACCGCAGATTCTCGTCGTGACCTTCACCGATGCCGCCACCCAAGAGCTGCGCGAGCGCATCCGCACACGTCTGGCCGAAGCGGCGCGGTTCTTTCGCGACGAAACCCCGGCCCCCGACAGCCTGATCGACGAGTTGCGCGGGCAATTCACCCCCCAGCAATGGGCCGGGTGCGCCAATCGCCTGGACATCGCCGCGCAGTGGATGGACGAAGCCGCCGTCTCGACCATCCACAGTTGGTGCCAGCGCATGCTGCGCGAACACGCCTTCGACAGCGGCAGCCTGTTCACCCAGACCCTGGAAACCGACCACAGCGACCTGCTCGGCGAAGTGCTGCGCGATTACTGGCGGCTGTTCTGCTACCCCATGCAGGGCGATGCGCTGAACTGGGTGCGCGCCCACTGGGGCGGGCCGGCCGCTCTGCTGCCTCGGGTGCGGGCGCTGTTTGCCAGCGAACGCCACGGCGAAGAAGGCAAGCCCCCCGCCGAACTGATCGAAGAATGCCTGCAAGAGCGCCGCGCCGCCCTGGTGCAACTCAAAGCGCCGTGGCTGCAATGGGCCGATGAACTCAAGGCCATTTGCCTGCAAGGCGTGGCCGCGAAAACCGTCGATGGGCGCAAGATGCAGGCGCGTTTTTTCGAGCCCTGGTTCGAGAAACTCAGCGCCTGGGCCGCAGATGAACACCAGGAGCAACTGGACATCGGCACCGGGTTCACCCGCCTGACCCCTGACGGCATGGCCGAAGCCTGGAAGGGCGAGCCGCCGCACCACCCCGGGCTGGACGCCATGCCCGCGCTCAAGGCCAGCCTCGACGCCTTGCCCACCCCGGACTCCGCAGTGCTGCAACACGCGGCACGCTGGATCGGCGCGCGCTTTGAGGCGGAAAAACGCCGCCGCGCCGAGATGGGCTTCGACGACATGCTCCTGCGCCTGGACGCGGCGTTGCAGGTGGAGGGCGGCGAGCGGCTCGCGGCGCTGATCCGCGAGCAGTTTCCAGTGGCCCTGATCGACGAATTCCAGGACACCGACCCGGTGCAGTACCGCATCTTCGAGAGCATTTACCGCATCGAAGACAACGACCCGGCCAGCGGCCTGTTCCTCATCGGCGACCCCAAGCAGGCGATCTACGCCTTCCGTGGCGCCGACATCTACACCTACCTGCGCGCCCGCCAAGCCACCCGCGGGCGCCTGCACACCCTGGGCACCAACTTTCGCTCCAGCCACGCCATGGTGCGGGCGGTCAACCATGTGTTCGAGCGGGCCGAGGCGCGGGAGGCCGGGCGCGGCGCGTTCCTGTTCCGCGAGGCCGATGGCGACAACCCGGTGCCGTTCCTGGCCGTGCAGTCCCAGGGCCGCAAAGAGCACTTGCAGGTGGACGGCCAAGCCCTGGCGGCGCTGAACATTTGGCACCTGGCCAGTGAACAGCCACTGGCCGGCATGCAGTACCGCCAGCACCTGGCCGCGGCCTGCGCCAGCGAGATCGTCAAACTGCTCAACGGCGGCCAGCAGGGCCGTGCCGGGTTTGCCCGCGACGGCGAGGCCCTGCGCGGCTTGCTGCCGGCAGACATCGCCATCCTCGTGCGCGACGGCAAGGAAGCCCAAGCCGTGCGTGGCGAGTTGTCCGCGCGCGGCGTGCGCAGCGTGTACCTGTCGGACAAAGACTCGGTGTTCAGCGCCCAGGAAGCCCACGACCTGCTGGCCTGGCTCAAGGCCTGCGCCGAGCCGGATGTCGAGCGGCCGCTGCGCGCCGCCCTGGCGTGCCCGACCCTGAACCTGCCGTTGGCGGAGCTGGAACGCTTGAACCAGGACGAACTGGCCTGGGAGGCGCGGGTCATGCAGTTTCGCGGCTACCGCGAGCTGTGGCGCAAACAGGGCGTGCTGCCGATGCTGCGCCGCTTGCTGCACGACTTCCACTTGCCGCAAACCCTGATCGCGCGCAACGACGGCGAGCGGGTGCTGACCAACCTGCTGCACCTGAGCGAACTGATGCAGCAAGCGGCGGCGGAACTGGACGGCGAACAAGCGCTGATCCGCCACTTGGGCGAACACCTGGCGGCGTCCGGGCAGGCCGGCGAAGAGCAGATCCTGCGCCTGGAAAGCGACGAGCAACTGGTCAAAGTGGTGACCATCCACAAATCCAAGGGCCTGGAATATCCCCTGGTGTTCCTGCCGTTCATCTGCTCGGCCAAACCGGTGGACGGCAGCCGTTTGCCCCTGAGCTACCACGACGAATTCGACCGCCCCCAGGTCAGCCTGCGGCCCACCCCCGAGCTGATTGCCCTGGCCGACGGCGAACGCCTGGCCGAAGACCTGCGCCTGCTCTACGTGGCTCTGACCCGCGCCCGCCATGCCTGTTGGCTGGGGGTGGCGGACCTCAAGCGCGGCAACCACAACCGCTCGGTGCTGCACCTCTCGGCGCTGGGCTACCTGCTCGGCGGCGGCGCCGCGTTGGCCGAGCCGGCCGGGTTACGCCCCTGGCTTGAGGGCCTGCAACTCGGCTGCGACGCGGTGCACTGCGCCGACTTGCCGCCTGCCGAGGACGTGCGCTTCCACCCCCCGCGCAACGACGCCGCGCTGCTGCCGGCCCTTGTGCCTGCGCGCCGCGCCACGCAGAACTGGTGGATCGCCTCCTACAGCGCCCTGCGCCTGGGCGAAAGCCTGAGCGAAGGCAGCGACGAGGCGCCGGAAAACCCCCAGGCGCAAAAACTCTTCGACGACGAACGCCTCGACCCCGACGCCGTGCGCGAAGTGGTCAGCAGCGGCGGCGACATCCACCGCTTCCCCCGTGGCCCCAACCCGGGCACCTTCCTCCACGGCTTGCTGGAGTGGGCCGGCAACGAAGGCTTCGCCGTGGACCGCGCCAGTCTCACCGACGCCGTGGCCCGGCGCTGCAACCGCCGCGGCTGGGAAGGCTGGATCGACACCCTGGGCGACTGGCTCGCCCACCTGCTGCACGTGCCGCTGGCCATCGGCGCCGGGCAGCCGCCCGTGGTGCTCGGGCAACTGACGCAGTACCGCATCGAAATGGAATTCTGGTTCGCCAGCCACAAGGTTGACGTGCGCCAACTCGATCGCTTGGTGTGCCAACACACCCACGGCGGCGCCCCCCGGGTGGCCGCCGAGCCGGTGCTGCTCAACGGCATGTTCAAAGGCTTTATCGACCTGACGTTCGAGCACGAGGGCCGTTATTACGTGGCCGACTACAAATCCAACTGGCTGGGCGCCGACGACACCGCCTACACGGCGGCGGCCATGGAGGCGTCCATCCTGGAGCACCGTTACGATTTGCAGTACGTGTTGTATTTGTTGGCCTTGCACCGCCAGCTCAAAGCGCGGCTCACCGACTACGACTACGACCGGCACATGGGCGGCGCCCTGTACCTGTTCATGCGCGGCAGCCGCGCGCCGAGCCAGGGCAGCTACTTCGTGCGCCCGCCCCGTGAACTGATCGAACACCTGGACCTGCTCTTCCAGGGCAAACCCCCGGCACCCAAGGCCGAACCCGCGTGGGAACAAGGAGTTTTGCTATGAGCCGTGCCTTCGCCGATTTGCTGCCCGTCGCCCTGGACGCCGAACAACTGGCCGCCCTCGCGCCCCTGAGCCGCACCGACGACCTGCTGTGGGTGTTCAGCCGTTGGGCCGAACGCGGTTGGCTGCGGGCGCTGGACCTGGCCTTCGTGCGCTTTTTGCATGAACTGGAACCGGGCGGCGACCCCTTGGTGCTACTGGCGGCGGCCCTGACCAGCCATCAACTGGGCCACGGCCATGTGTGCCTGGACCTGGTTGAAACCCTCAAGGCGCCGGACTTCGCCCTGTCCCTGCCGCCCGAGGGTGACGGTGCGGTAATCCTCTTGCCCTCCCAGGTGCTGGCCGGGCTGGACGGGGCCCATTGGTGCCAGGCGTTGGCCGGCAGCCGCCTGGTGGCGGGGGCCGCGGACGACAGCGCCGAGGCGCGGCAACGGCCCCTGGTGCTGGCGGGCACGCGCCTGTACCTGCGCCGTTACTGGGCCTACGAGCGGCGCATCGACAGCGCCTTGCGTCAGCGCTTGGCTGTGCACGAAGGGGGCAACACCGACCTGCGTGGGCGCCTCGACGCCCTGTTCGGCGCCCGCGACGCCAGCCAACCGGTGGACTGGCAAAAACTCGCCTGCGCCCTGGCCACCCGCGCCGGGTTCAGCATCGTCACCGGCGGCCCCGGCACCGGCAAGACCACCACCGTGGTACGCCTGCTGGCGCTATTGCAGGCCCCCGCTGTGGCCGCGGGCCAGCCGCTGCGCATCCGCCTCGCCGCGCCCACCGGCAAAGCGGCGGCGCGCCTGAGCGAATCCATCAGCCAGCAAGTGCGCGGCCTGGACGTGGACGAGGCGGTGCGCGCGCGCATCCCTGCCGACGTCACCACCGTGCACCGCTTGCTCGGCAGCCGCCCCGGCACCCGGCACTTTCGCCACCACGCCGGTAATCGCCTGGCGTTGGACGTGCTGGTGGTGGACGAAGCCTCGATGATCGACCTGGAAATGATGGCCAACCTGCTCGACGCCTTGGCGCCCCACGCGCGGTTGGTGCTGCTGGGGGACAAGGACCAATTGGCCTCGGTGGAGGCGGGTGCCGTGCTCGGCGACCTGTGCCGCGACGCCGAGGCCGGTTGGTACGACCCGCAGACCCGCGCCTGGCTGGAGGCGGCCAGCGGCGAAACCCTCGGCGGCGCCGGGTTGCAACAAGACACCGACGCCAGCCACCCCTTGGCCCAGCAAGTGGTGATGCTGCGCCACTCGCGGCGCTTCGGCGAAGGCAGCGGCATCGGCCAATTGGCCCGTTGGGTCAACCAACAACAACCCGAGCAAGCCCGCGCCCTGCTGGCGGCGCACAGCCATGGCGACCTGTTTTGCCTGCCCCTCAAGGGCGAACAGGACCGCGCCCTCGAACGCCTGCTGCTCGACGGCCACGGCGACGGCCCCCAGGGCTACCGCCACTACCTGAGCCTGCTGCGCAGCACCCGCCCGCACGCGCCGACGCACGACCCGCGCTGGGCTGCATGGGCCGGCGCGGTACTGGGGGCGTTCGATGAGTTCCAATTGCTCTGTGCCGTGCGCAAAGGCCCGTGGGGCGTGGAGGGCCTGAACCTGCGCATCACCGCCGCGTTGCTCAAGGCGCGGCTGATCGACAGCGACCAGCAATGGTACGAAGGCCGCCCGGTACTGATGACCCGCAACGACTATGGCCTGGGCCTGATGAACGGCGACATCGGCATCGCCCTCAACCTGCCGGAACCGGACGCCAATGGCACCCTACGCCCGGTACTGCGGGTGGCCTTCGCCCGCAACGACGGCCAGGGCGGGGTGCGATTTGTGCTGCCCAGCCGTCTGAATGACGTGGAAACCGTGTACGCCATGACCGTGCATAAATCCCAAGGCTCGGAGTTCGCCCACACCGCCCTGATCCTCCCCGACGCCCTCAACCCGGTGCTGACCAAAGAGCTGATCTACACCGGCATCACCCGCGCCAAACACTGGTTCAGCCTCATCGAGCCCCGCGCCGGCGTGTTTGAAGAAGCCACCCGGCGCAAGGTCAAGCGCCTGAGTGGGTTGATGCTGGAGCTGGCATAGCACCCCAAACCCCTGCGGGAGTGGGCAGGACTCTGTGGGAGCGGGCCTGCCCGCGATGGCGGTATTCCTGCCGGTGAAGAAGCATCAGGCATACCGCTGCCATCGTGGCCTAGGTATCTACATAACTGGGGTTTAGGTTTGGGGGCATATCCGTTTTTTTGGGGGGGGCGGCTGGCGGTTCCGCCCTGACGGCGGGTCCCTTTTGGCAAACGCCCCAAAAGGAACCAAAAGGTCTTGCCCCTCCATCCGGTGTCTCGCTAACGCTCGACATTCCCTCACTCCGGCATTGCTCCGGGGGCGCGCCGCGAAGGGCCCTCCATGGCCCATCGCGGCTAGTTCGGCATCCCTGCCGAACTGCCCCCTGCGCAAGGCCTGCGTTCGGCCTCCTGGGAATGGGGCGGGTGGATCAAGATCAAAAGCCAGATCAAAAGCCAGATCAAAAGCAAAAGCCGTAGGAGTCGGGCTACCACGCAGGCCTGGTTGTCACCCTTCCCTGCGGGAGTGGGCAGGATTCTGTGGGGGTGGGCAGAATTTTGTGGGAGTGGGCCTGCCCGCGATGGCGGTATTCCTGCCGGTGAAGAAGCATCAGGCATACCGCTGCCATCCTCGGATCGCCGCCCCGACCCAGCCCACCGTTGAACTGTAGGGGCGTGGTCTGGATCCCACCGGCTAAAGGCGCTGTGCTATCGTTGCGGCATTATCCTACGTAGTTAGAAGAGAATTCCTGCATGGTTGTGGCTGTGTCGCCGGCAGAGCGCATGGGTGGATGCAAGCAGTTCCTGTTGGCCAGCCTGTTCTGTCTGTCGGCCCCGTTCGCCCATGCCCAAGCCGCTGCGCCGCGGAGCATGGCCGAGCAGCGTGCCCAGGCTGTCACCCAAGTGGTGCTGGGGATTCTCAGCTACGCCCGTTGGCCCGTGGAGCCGCAGCAACTGCGCCTGTGTGTGGTCGGGCCCACCGAATACACCGACGACCTGGTCAAGGGCACCACCCAAGCCACCGGCCGCCCCGTGCAGGTGCGGCGCCTGTTGGCGGATAACCCGGCGATTCTCACAGACTGCGACTCGGTGTACATCGGCAAACTCAACGCCGACCAACGCACACGTCTGTTCAGTGACCTCACCGGGCGCCCGGTGTTGAGCATCAGCGAGGGCGGCGACCAATGCACCGTGGGCAGCCTGTTCTGCCTGCGGGTCAGCGACCAGCAGGTGTCGTTTGAGGTCAACCTCGACTCCGTAGCCCGCAGCGGCGTGCGCATTCACCCCAGCGTGCTGCAATTGTCGCGTCGGCGGGCGGCAGAGCCGTGAAGCTGTTCAGCCGCTCGGCCCGCCCAACCCTGCAATCGGTGATCGGTCGCGGGCACCTGACGGTGGCGTTGGCAGCGGTGTCGATGGCCAGTGTCTCCCTGACCCTGCTGGGCATGCTGGCCTTGCGGGTGTATGCCGACCACAACCTGCACCTGATCGCCCGGTCCATCAGCTACACCGTGGAAGCGGCGGTGGTGTTCGACGACAAACAGGCCGCCACCGAAGCCCTGGCGCTGATCGCCGCCACCGAAGAAGTGGCCGATGCCCAGGTGTTCGACGCCACAGGCCAATTGGTGGCGCGTTGGCAGCGCCCGGAAAACGGCCTGTTTTCCCATTTGGAAATGCAGGTGGCGCGCAGCTTCCTGGAAAAACCCATCACCCTGGCCATCGTCCACCAGGACCGCACCGTCGGCAGCCTCTTGCTGGTGGGCCACGGCGGCAGCTTGCTGCGCTTTTTGCTCAGTGGCCTGGCGGGCATCGTGCTGTGCACGGCCCTCAGTGCCTGGGTCGCGCTGTACCTGGCGCGGCGCCAGTTGCAAGGCATCACCGGGCCGCTGCGCAACCTCGCCCATGTGGCCCACGCCGCCCGTAGCGAGCGCACGTTCGACCGGCGTGTACCGAAGGCGCGGATCGTCGAGCTGGACAACCTGGGCAACGACTTCAATGCTTTGCTCGATGAAATGGAAACCTGGCAAAACCACCTGCAAAGCGAGAACGAAAGCCTCGCCCACCAGGCCAGCCACGACAGCCTCACGGGCCTGCCCAACCGTGCGTTCTTCGAAGGCCGGTTGATCCGCGCCCTGCGCAACGCCAGCAAACACGACGAGCGGGTCGCGGTGCTGTTCCTCGACAGCGACCGCTTCAAGGGCATCAACGACCGTTTCGGCCACGCCGCCGGCGACGCGGTGCTGGTGGCCGTGGCCAACCGGGTGCGCGCGCAACTGCGTGAGGAAGACCTGGTGGCGCGCCTGGGCGGCGACGAGTTCGCGGTACTGCTTGCGCCCCTGCACCAGATCGAAGACGCCGAGCGCATTGCCGACAAAATCATCGCCAGCATGGCATTGCCCGTGCAGTTGCCCGGCAACGCGGCGGTGATGACCTCCCTGAGCGTTGGCATTGCCGTCTACCCCGACCACGGCGCGACTCCGAGCGCGCTGATCGATGCCGCCGACGCGGCGATGTACCACGCCAAACGCCTCTCGCGGGGCGGGCAACATACGGCCGGGTCGGAGCACTCGGCCGCCCACGTGCAAACCAGGAGCTAAATTCCGTGTTCTCTTTGACTCAGCGTTCCATGCGTTTCTTCACCCTGACCCTGTTCATCGCCCTTGCGGCCCTGGCCGGGTGCCAGAGCGCCCCGCCCAAAGGCCTGACCCCGGCGCAGATCGCCGTGCTCAAGCAACAAGGTTTCGAGTTGACCGAGGAGGGCTGGGCCTTTGGCCTGTCGGGCAAGGTGCTGTTTGGCAGCGACGTGGAAAGCCTCAACGCACCGAGCACGGAAATTGTTGAACGCATCGGCAAAGCCCTGATGGGCGTGGGCATCAACCACGTGCGCGTAGACGGCCACACCGACTCCTCGGGCAAAGAGGCCTACAACCAGCAACTGTCCCTGCGCCGCGCCAAAAGCGTGGCCAAGGTGCTGACCTCCGTGGGCATGCCCGAACACAACATCGAACTGCGCGGCCTGGGCAGCAGCGAACCGGTGGCCAGCAACACCACCGCGGCCGGGCGCACCGAAAACCGCCGGGTATCGATCGTGGTCAGCGCCGACTAAGCCTCGCGGCAAGCCGCAAGCCGCAAGCCGCAAGCCGCAAGTTTCAAGTTTCACGCTTGCCGCTTGCCGCTCCCAATACCATCTGCGCTTGCTCTCCCATCAGCAGCGCTCGGTTGCGCTCGGTCACGTCCCTGATGTAATCCCACAACAACGTAATGCGCTTGAGCTTGCGCAAATCCTCGCGGCAGTACATCCAAAATTGCCGGGTGATGTTGATGTCCTCGGGCAATACCGGCAGCAGGCGCGGGTCCTGGGCGGCAAGGAAGCACGGCAGGATGGCCAGGGAGCGGCCCTGTTGCGCGGCGACGTATTGGGCGATGACGCTGGTGCTGCGCAGGTTGGCGCTGGCGCCGGGCACCACGTTGGCCAGGTATAAAAGCTCGGAACTGAACGCCAGGTCATCGACGTAGCTGACGAACGGGTGCCGCGCCAGGTCGGCGGGGCGGCGGATGGGCGGGTGTTGGTCCAGGTAGGCCTGGGTGGCGTAGAGCTGCAAGCGGTAGTCGCACAGTTTGCAGCACACGTAGGGCCCGTGTTCCGGGCGTTCCAGGGCGATCACGATGTCGGCTTCGCGCTTGGACAGGCTGATGAAGTGGGGCAGCGGCAGGATGTCCACGCTGATCGCCGGGTAGGCATCGACGAAGTGGCTCAACTGCGGGGTGATAAAGAAACTGCCAAAACCTTCGGTGCAACCCATGCGGATATGCCCCGACAGCGCCACGCCCGAGCCGGACACCTGCTCGCAGGCAATGTGCAGGGTGCTTTCGATCGACTCGGCGTACCCCAGCAACCGCTGGCCCTCGGCGGTGAGGACAAAGCCATTGGTGCGCGATTTCTCGAACAGCAGCGTGCCCAGCGCACCCTCCAGGGAACTGATGCGCCGCGACACGGTGGTGTAGTCCACCGCCAGGCGCTTGGCTGCGGTGCTGGCCTTGCGGGTGCGGGCCACCTCCAAGAAAAACTTGAGGTCGTCCCAGTTCAGCGAACCCAGGGAAGTGATGTTTTTTTGCATGTTGGACCGGTTTTTATGTGCGTACTTATTAGAAGTTTGCACATCTATACTCCAAAAACCGTCCGCCCACCAACCCGGACCCCCGCCTCATCCTCAAGGCCACCGCAGGCCTTGGCTCCTTGAACAACGACAAGATCTGGAGACCTGCATGAACGCTTCGCTTACTTCTGCCGATACCACCCTGCAACGGGCCAAGCTGTTGATCGATGGCCAGTGGGTCGAATCCCAAACCAGCGAATGGCACGACATCGTCAACCCGGCCACCCAGCAAGTGCTGGCCCAGGTGCCGTTCGCCACGGCCGCTGAAGTCAATGCCGCCATCGATGCCGCCCACCGCGCCTTCCAGACCTGGAAGCTGACGCCCATCGGCGCGCGCATGCGCATCATGCTCAAACTCCAGGCCTTGATCCGCGAACACTCCAAGCGCATCGCCGTGGTCCTCAGCGCCGAACAGGGCAAGACCCTCGCCGACGCCGAAGGCGATATTTTCCGTGGCCTGGAAGTGGTGGAGCACGCCTGTTCCATCGGCACCCTGCAAATGGGCGAGTTTGCCGAGAACGTCGCCGGTGGCGTCGATACCTACACCCTGCGCCAGCCTATCGGCGTGTGCGCAGGCATCACCCCGTTCAACTTCCCGGCGATGATTCCGCTGTGGATGTTCCCCATGGCCATCGCCTGCGGCAACACCTTCGTGCTCAAGCCTTCGGAGCAGGACCCGCTGTCCACCCTGCTGCTGGTGGAGTTGGCGCTGGAAGCGGGCGTGCCACCGGGCGTGCTCAACGTGGTGCATGGCGGCAAGGACGTGGTCGATGCGCTCTGCACCCACAAAGACATCAAGGCCGTGTCCTTCGTGGGCTCCACCGCCGTGGGCACCCACGTCTATGACCTGGCCGGCAAGCACGGCAAGCGCGTGCAATCGATGATGGGCGCCAAGAACCACGCCGTGGTGCTGCCCGACGCCAACCGCGAGCAAACCCTCAACGCCCTGGTGGGTGCCGGTTTCGGCGCGGCCGGGCAGCGTTGCATGGCCACCTCGGTGGTGGTGCTGGTGGGCGCGGCCAAGCAATGGCTGCCGGACCTCAAGGCCCTGGCACAAAAACTCAAGGTCAACGCGGGCAGTGAGCCGGGCACCGATGTCGGCCCGGTGATTTCCAAGCGCGCCAAGGAACGTGTGCTGGGCCTGATCGAAAGCGGCATCAAGGAAGGCGCCAAGCTGGAACTCGATGGCCGTGACATCAAAGTACCTGGCTACGAGCAAGGCAACTTCGTCGGCCCGACCCTGTTTTCCGGGGTGACCACCGACATGCAGATCTACACCCAGGAAATCTTCGGCCCGGTGCTGGTGGTGCTGGAGGTCGACACCCTCGATCAGGCCATTGCCCTGGTCAACGCCAACCCGTTCGGCAACGGCACCGGCCTGTTCACCCAGAGCGGCGCGGCGGCGCGCAAGTTCCAGAGTGAAATCGACGTCGGCCAGGTGGGCATCAACATCCCGATCCCGGTGCCGGTGCCGATGTTCAGCTTCACCGGCTCGCGTGGCTCGAAACTTGGCGATCTGGGGCCGTACGGCAAGCAAGTGGTGCAGTTCTACACCCAGACCAAAACCGTCACCAGCCGCTGGTTCGACGATGACAGCGTCAATGATGGCGTGAACACCACCATCAACCTGCGTTGAGGAAACAGCCATGAACATCGCATTTATCGGCTTGGGCAACATGGGCGCGCCCATGGCCCGCAACCTGCTCAAGGCCGGCCATTCGCTGCACCTGTTCGACCTTAACCAAAGCGTGCTGGCGGAGCTGGCGCAACTGGGCGGCACCATCAGCGCCTCGCCCCGCGACGCCGCCCAAGGCGCCGAGTTGGTGATTACCATGCTGCCGGCCGCCGCCCATGTGCGCAGCGTGTGGCTGGGCGAGGAGGGCGTATTGGCCGGGATCGGCGCCGGCGTGCCCGCCGTCGATTGCAGCACCATCGACCCGCAGACCGCCCGCGACGTGGCGGCCGCGGCGGCCAAACAAGGCGTGGCCCTGGCCGATGCGCCGGTGTCGGGCGGCACGGGCGGCGCGGCGGCCGGGACCCTGACCTTTATGGTCGGCGCCACGCCCGAGTTGTTCGCCACCCTGCAACCGGTGCTGGCGCAGATGGGGCGCAACATCGTCCATTGCGGCGCGGTCGGTACGGGGCAGATCGCCAAGATCTGCAACAACCTGCTGCTGGGCATCTCCATGGTCGGCGTCAGCGAAGCCATGGCCCTGGGCGATGCCCTGGGCATCGACACCCAGGTGCTGGCGGGGATCATCAACAGCTCCACCGGGCGCTGCTGGAGCTCGGAGGCGTATAACCCGTGGCCGGGCGTGGTGGAAACCGCCCCGGCCTCGCGCGGCTACACCGGCGGTTTCGGCGCCGAGCTGATGCTCAAGGACCTGGGCCTGGCCACCGAAGCCGCCCGCCAGGCCCACCAACCGGTGGTGCTCGGTGCCGTGGCCCAGCAGCTGTACCAGGCCATGAGCCTGCGCGGCGAAGGTGGGCAGGATTTCTCGGCGATCATCAACAGCTATCGCAAGCCGCAGTAAGAGGCTTGGCCTAAAACTCAGTAGCAACAAAACCGGTGGGAGCGGGCCTGCCCGCGATAGCGCCACGCCAGACACCCGATGCAGGGCCTGGCACGCCGCTATCGCGAGCAGGCTCGCTCCCACCGTTGTTGTTCTTGGGTTTTTATCGATTGCCCATCAGGCAAACACAAAATACTTACGCACCGTTTCCACCACTTCCCAGGTGCCTGTCATGCCCGGTTCCACGACAAAAATGTCGCCGGCGCGCAGGTGGATCGGCGCCATGCCGTCCGGGGTTATCACGCAGTAGCCTTCCTGGAAATGGCAGTACTCCCACTTCACGTATTCCACCCGCCATTTGCCGGGGGTGCAGATCCAGGTGCCCATGATCTTGCTGCCGTCTTCGCTGGTGTAGGCGTTGAGGTTGACGGTGTGCGGGTCGCCTTCCAGGCGTTGCCATTTGCAGGCGTCGAGCAGCGGCAGGGGGTGGGTGTCGCGTAGCACGGTAATGGGGGCGGACATGTTGGCTCCAGGTTGTCGGCAGAACAGAACCGGCACCCTAGCCCTTGCCTGCGCCGGCCAGTTGTCTGGGTTCGACACTGGGGTATCCGCAAGCGCAATGCCTGCGGCGGCGGGTGTTTGAAGAATCCTCCGGCAAAGGGCTTTTTTTTGGCAGCAAGTGCGAAATTCAGCGGAGGCTGTAGGAGAATTCGCAAGAATCTTGACGGCTATCGCTCGTATGATGCCTTTCAACGTGGCCGAGAACAGCACAATGAACAACACACCTGCGTGGTGGGACATCAGCCCGCCGTTGAGTAATGCAACGCCCACCTGGCCCGGCGACACGCCGTTCCAGGAAGAGCGCGTGTGGACCTTCGGGCCGCAGTGCCCGGTCAATGTCGGGCGCGTGACCCTGTCGCCGCACACCGGCGCCCATGTCGATGCGCCCCTGCATTACAGCCCCGAAGGCGCGGCCATCGGCCAGGTGCCGCTGGATGTCTACATGGGGCCGTGCCGCGTGCTGCATTGCCTGGACAGCGGCGAGCTGGTGCAACCGGAGCAACTGGCGGGGCAGCTTGAGGGCGTGCCCGCGCGCGTGCTGCTGCGCACCTATCGTCAGGCACCGCTGGACGTGTGGGACGAACACTTCACCGCCGTCGCCCCGGCCACCGTGGAGCTGCTCGCCAGCCTGGGGGTGCGCCTGCTCGGCATCGACACGCCGTCCCTGGACCCGCAGCAATCGAAAACCATGGACGCCCACAACGCCATCGCCCGCCACGGCATGGCGATCCTCGAAGGCATCGTCCTCGACGAAGTGGCGCCGGGGGATTACGAGTTGATCGCCTTGCCCCTGCGTTTCGCCAACCTGGACGCCAGCCCCGTGCGCGCGATCCTGCGCCCGCTCAAGCCCTGACTTAGCCCATAACGATGCGGGCGGCCCGAACCGCCCCAGCCCCGAGGAACCGCCGCAATGAGTCAATGCCCGTACTCCCCCTCCAACCAGGACGCCGACTGGCATAACGCCGAGCTGAATTTTTCCGATTCCATGAGCTACGGCGACTACCTGGACCTGGGCCGCATCCTCAGCGCCCAGCACCCGCTGTCGCCGGACCACAACGAACTGTTGTTCATCATCCAGCACCAGACCTCGGAGCTGTGGATGAAACTGATGCTTCACGAACTCAAGGCCGCCCGCGAACACATCCGCCTGAGCGAACTGCAACCGGCGTTCAAGATGCTGGCGCGGGTCTCGCGGATCTTCGATCAACTGGTGCACGCCTGGACCGTGCTGGCGACCATGACCCCCACCGAGTACCACTCGATCCGCCCGTTTTTGGGCCAGTCGTCGGGGTTCCAGTCGTTCCAGTACCGCGAGATCGAATTCCTCCTGGGCAACAAGAGTGCGACCCTGTTGCGCCCCCACGCCCATCGCCCGGAACTGCTCCAAGCCTTGCAGGAAGCGATTGTCACGCCGTCGCTGTATGACGAGGCGATCGGCCTGATGGTCAAGGCCGGCCTGCACATCGACCCGCAACGCTTTGAGCGTGACCCCAGCAGCCCGACCGCCCACGACCCGTCCGTGGAAGCGGCGTGGCGCGAGGTCTACACCGACCCCAAGCGCTACTGGGACCTGTACCAGTTGGCCGAGAAATTCATCGACCTGGAAGACTCCTTCCGCCAATGGCGCTTTCGCCACGTGACCACGGTGGAACGCATCATCGGCTTCCAACCCGGCACCGGCGGCACCGAAGGCGTGGGCTACCTGCGCAAAATGCTCGACACCGTGCTCTTCCCCGAACTGTGGCGCGTGCGCTCGACCCTCTGATTGCACGTATGGGCGGGGCGCGCACAGGCCCATTGCTCACGGTAGGCCGGGGCGTTTGAGGTGGGCAGGGGGCTGCGCTTGCACCTGGGGTTGCTGGGCGTCGGCCCAGGCGATGGGCGGGCCGCCGCCCCGGGCCATGCTCGCCCCCGCGGCCCGCACCAGCGAACCCCTTTGCAGCACCTGATCGAACACCACCCATGGGTAGAACTTGAGTTTGCCGGCCACAGACAGGGTGGTGAATTTCATGGAGGCCTCGGTCCGCCGCAGGGCGGGAGGCGGCCATCGTCCTCACAACGGGTTGGGGCTGGCGAAACCGTGCGCCGGGGCCGGTAGTCGATAAACAGCGCGCTGCGTGCCGGCCAGGCTTGGAAACACAATCCAGTGTTATTAAACAATCACAATGCCTTGTTCTATTTGGATTTTTCGGTAGTTGCCGGGCGCTTGCCGTTTTCATAACGTTTGAAGTGTTGACGGGGATGCGCCTACTTGGGCAAGTTGGCGCCTTGAAAGTTGCAGGTGGTGTTGGGAGAAGAATTAGCTGCCTCGACTTTTATGGCTGCGGTAACACGCTTTCGGGGATTGAAGAAAGGAACTCACTATGTTTGACAAGGCCGTCGTGCCCGCGCGTTTGTGCATGTACGACTCTTCAGTTTCATTCGTGCATGGGCAAGTAGCGTTAAAACAACCGACGCTGCCGGAGCAGGACACGCTCTATCAGGACTTTCGGGATTTTCAGGCCGACTTTGGCAACTTGCCCCTCGATGAATATATGAAAGAGGGTGACACTTATCGTCGGCGGCGTTTTAACGAAGTTCTGCTGCGCGATGAGGGGGAACATATAGCGTTGACCTTGAAACCGCTGCGGGGTTTTTTTCAGGAGGCGACGGTCAATGGTTATTCCGGTGGTGTCGAGCGGATTTATCAGCCCCTTGAACCGTCAACCATCAATAACCGGTTCCTGCATCAATTGATCGTGGATATGTACCTGTTGTTGCCCGCCGAACGCCGCGCGGTTTCCAGTACCTGGGATATCGGCATTCATCTGTACCGCATCACCGCCCAGCCCGATGTGCCCGGCCAGCCTGTGCCCGAAGGGCCGCACCGCGATGGCCACGAGTTCACTTCCATCACCCTGGTCAAACGCCACAACATCGAGGGCGGTGAAAGCCTGTTCTGCGATCAGCAAGCCCGGGTCAGGCTGCGCCATACCTTGCGCCAGCCCCTGGAAACCGCCTTGTTCGACGATGCGCAGGGTTTGCATGACGTCACGCCCATCCACAGCCTGGATCGAGTGAACAGTGGCTACCGGGATATCTGCGGTTTTTCCCTGAACCCGTGCCCGCAATAACGTCAGCCTTTATTCAAGAAGAGGGTGGGAGCCGGTATGGGAACTAACGAGTGTGTAGGGCCGAACCTGTATTTGTTATCGGATGGGCAAGGGGCGTATGCCGGTAAACATCTGCTGGTGGATTTATACGGTGCACGCAATATTGATAATGTCGAAAGTGTCCGCCGTGCATTGGTGGCGGGCGTTGCCGCAGCGCGGGCGACGTTGTTGCACCAGTATTTTCATTACTTCACGCCCAATGGCGGCGTGTCGGGTGTTTGTGTGTTGGCCGAGTCGCATATTTCGATTCATAGCTGGCCAGAGTTCAATTATGCGGCGGTGGATATTTTCATGTGCGGTGACGCCGACCCGCATAAAGCCGTGGAAGTACTCAAACAATCATTCTCGCCATCGACGGTGGTCGTGGATGAAATTCGTCGTGGTAAAGACATTCTATAAGGAGCGGCATGATGTCGATTGATCTGTCCCAGGAAAACATGCGCAATGCCTACGTCAATATCTGGATCGGGGAAGTCTGGAATAAAGGCAATGTGAACTTCGTCGATTCGATATTTCACCCCGAGTTTGAAGACCACCGGCCGATTCCGCAGTTTGCCGGTAATTTGCAGGGCCACAAGTTAATGGCGGCGGACTGGCACCAGGCCTTTCCCGATGTGCGTTTCAACATCGAAAGCGTGATTGTGCAGGGCAATCAACTGGCCGCTCGCTACGTGGCCGAGGGCACCCATACCGGGGTGATCCTGGGCATCGAGGGCACGGGCGTGCCGGTGCGCCTGACCGGCATCGACATCTTCGGCTTCGAGGATGGCCTGGTGCGCCACTGGTGGCACGAAGAGGATTTCGACACCTTCATCCAGCCGATCCTGGCGGCGGATGCGCAACGTAAGCAAACGGTCTAGGAGGGCGTGGGCATGGACCTCAACAGGGCTGGGCACGCCGCCGAACACGCCTATCGCCGCGACCGGTTCGTCATGCCCCAGGGTTTGGTTTACCTGGCGGGCAACTCCTTGGGCCCGGCGGTGGCCGGGGTGGCGCAGCGCTTGGTGCAGACCTGCGAAGCGCAGTGGGGCCAGCAACTGGCGGGGGCCTGGAAAAAACACGGCTGGCTCGACGCGCCGCAGGCCATCGGCGACAAGATCGCCGGGCTGCTGGGTGCCGACCCGGGCACGACGTTGGTGTGCGATAGCACCTCGGTCAACCTGTTCAAGCTGTTGAACGCGGCATTGGCCCTGGACCCCACCCGCAAGGTGGTGCTGAGCGAGCAGGGGAATTTCTCCAGCGACCTCTATGTGGCCCAGAGTGTGGGCGTGCTGCACCCTGATATCGAGATCCGCATCGTGCCGCGCGCGGCCGTTGTCGATGCCCTCGATCGCTCGGTGGCGGTGCTGATGCTGTCCCATGTCGACTACCGCACGGGGCAAGCCCACGACCTGCACAGGCTCAATGAACAGGCGCGGGCGGTGGGGGCGTTGACGCTGTGGGATGTGTCCCACAGCGTCGGCATCATGGCGCTGGATTTCAACGCCAGCGGCGTCGATATGGCGGTGGGCTGCGGCTACAAGTATTTGAACGGCGGCCCGGGCGCGCCGGCGTTTGTCTACGCCAGGCGCGGGTTGCAGGAGCGCTTGCACAACCCGATCCAGGGTTGGTTGGGGCATGCCGAGCCGTTTGTGTTCAGTGACGGTTTTGTTCCGGCCGCCGGCATCAAGCGCATGCAGGTCGCCACCCCGACGACTTTTTCCCTGGTGGCGCTGGAGGCGGGCGTGGATTTGCTGCTGGAGGCCGGGATGCCCTGCGTCGAGGCCGGCAGCCGCGAGTTGTGCGCCCGGTTTATCGAGGCCTTGGCCCCCCACCTGCGTGCGGGCCGTGTTCGCTTGTTGCACGAGGTGGGCGGCGACAACCTCAGTGGTCATCTGGGGTTTTCGGTGGCCAATGCCCAGGCGCTGCACGAGGGCCTGATGGCGCAGGGGATCGTCGCCGAGTATCGCTACCCGGACCTGCTGCGGGTGGCCTTCAACCCCCTCTACACCAGCGTCGATGACCTGGGGCGCAGCGTGGAAAGTCTTAATCGCCTGCTGGCGCGGGTTTGATGCCGTTCAAGGGAGTCACACGTGATGGAACATGAAGCTTTCAGGGATTCGCCGCAGCGCCGGGACAACCTGCTTCGGGCCCTACGCTGGCTGCAAAGCAGTGGCGTGGAGTACGTCTACATGCAGTTTCCGTCCATCACCGGGCGGTTGCAGGGCAAGGGCATTCCGGCGCGGCATTTTGCGCGTATGGCCGAGAAGGGGTTTTCCATGGTCTACGGCGCCACGGTGAATGTGGCGTTGGACCGCTTTGGCAATTACCTGGGTTACCCGCCCAACGCCTCGGAGTTGCTGGCCTACCCCGAGCCGGAAACCCTGGTGCAACTGCCCTGGGATAAACGGGTGGCGCGGGTGTTCTGCGCGCTGTTTCGCAACCCCGCCGACCCCACGTCGCCCGGCCAGCGCCTGGACGCCGATTGCCGGGGTAACCTGCGCGCCCAACACCAGGCCTTTGAGGCCCGCCACGGCCTGCGACTGCGGGCCGGGATGGAGCCGGAAATGATGTGGTTGCGCCAGCAAGCGGGCGAGCCGCGCTATGTGGGCGTGACCGAGCCGCGTTGTTACCACATTGGCCAGTTTGAAACCTTGCGCCCGGTGTACATGAAAGTGCTGGAATACGCCCACGCCATGGGCTTGGACATGATCCAGGGCGACCACGAGGATGCGCCGGGGCAGTTGGAACTCAACTTCGCCTTCGATGACGTGCTGGCCAGTTGTGATCGGCTGATGACCTATCGGCAGATTTGCCATCAAGTCGCCCGCGAGTTCGACCTGGTGGCGTGTTTTCTGCCCAAGCCGTTTGCCGGGGTTTCAGGCTCTGGGTGCCACTTCAACCTGTCGCTGTGGGATGGCGGGCACGCGGTGTTGCGCGAGGAGGTGTTCGCCCGCACCCAGGGCATGGAGGAGGTCTATAGCCACTATGAAGGCGGCACCAACCTGTTCCTGCCCGCGGCGGGTGACCCGGGCCTGACCGATGTGGGCAAGTTCGCCATTGGCGGCATCCAGCGCCATTTGAATGCCTTGACGGCGATTGCGGCGCCCACGGTCAATTCCTACAAGCGCCTGTGGGAAACCGGTTTCTGGGCGCCGGTGCGGGCCAACTGGGGGTATCAGAACCGTACCTGTGCGATTCGCGTGTCGGCACCAGACCGGGTCGAGTACCGCACCGCCGACGCCATCGTCAACCCGTACCTGATGGCCAGTGCGCTGTTGGCGGCGATTGACGATGGTTTGGCCAACCGTGTGGAGCCCGGCCCCGCCACGGACGGCGACAGCTATGGCGAGCACCCGGCGCCCACGGCCTACGTGCCGCGCAACCTGGGGCAAGCCCTTGAGGCGCTGGACCACGACCCGGTAGTGTCTGCGGCCCTGCCGGGGGATATGAAGGGCTTGTTCCAGGCCATCAAAACCAACGAGTGGCAGTCGTTCCTGGCCACCGTCACCCAGTGGGACTTTGACACCTACCTAGACCACACGCCTTGACCGCGAGGTTTCACGCCGGGCGCTTTTGCTCGGCGCGAAAGGCCAGGTAGTTGGAGGCGAAGATTATCAGCGCGCCGACAAACACCCAGGTTTCCAGGCTTTCGCCGTAGAGCATGAAGCCCACTACGGCGATCAGCGGCACGCGGAAAAAATCGATGGGTATGGCAATCGAGGCGTCCATCAGGTTCAGGGCCTTGGCCATGGCAAAGTGCGCGCTCAACCCGGTGACCCCCAGCAACACGATCCACGGCAGGCACGCCATGGGCGGGGTGCGCCATTGCGCCAGCGACAGGGCCAGGCCCAGGGGCAACTGCAACAGCACCATCCAGATCACGATGATCGCGGGGCTGCTGGTCAGGGTCAGGCGTTTGACCAGAATGATGGACGTGGCGTAGCACACGGCGGCCAGCAGCACGACGAGAGCGGCCGGCTCCAGGGTGGCCATGCCCGGGCGCAGCACCACCAACACGCCGATGAAACCGCCCAGGGCCGCCAGTACCCGGGCAGTGCTCATGCGTTCTTTGAGGAACACAAAGGCCAGCAGCGACACCCAGATCGGTGTGGTGAATTCCAGGGCAAACACCGTCACCAACGGCAGCGCCGCCACGCCCACGGTCCAGGCGTACTGCCCGGCAAAGTGCACCGCGTTCCTGGCCACTTGCAGGCCAAGGTCCCGGGCCTGGCGCAACTGGCGGCGCTGGCGGTAGATCAACGGGGCAATAATCAACAGCCCGACAAAGGAGCGGAAAAACAGGATCTGGAAAATGGACATGAACGCGGAAAGTTCGCGGGAAGCCACCGCCATGCCCATGAAGGAGAGCAGGCTGGCGATCATCCACAGCACGCCGGCGAGCGGCACCTTGATGGGGGACATGCGGGTTCCTCTGGGGGCGGTCATTGGGTTCGCGCCTGTACGTGTACGGTGCCCAGTTTGGCCACCAGGTAATCAATAAAACGCCGGGCTTTGAGCGGTAGGTTAATGCCGTTGGGGTAAAGAATATTGACCGGCGAAGTGGCGAACTCATGTTCGGGGAATAAACGAATCAGAGTGTTGGCCTGAATATCATCCTTGAGCATCCAGGCCGGCAATGCCGCAATGCCCAGGTCGAACAACGCCATTTGATGAATCAGGGTCAGTGAGTTAGAGGCATAACGAATATTGGGCTTGACGATGAATACGTCGCCCGGTTGTTTGCGCAACACCCACTTGCCTTCTTTATACAGCGACTCATTGCTGATCCATGGCAGGGTATTAAGGCAGTTGATGTCTTGTACCCCGTAACGTTCGAGGAACTGGGGGCTGGCGACCAAGTAGTTTTCAAAGTCTGCAATCTTGCGGCACTTGAACGACGAATCTTCCAGCGGCCCGAGGCAGATGGCCAGGTCATGCCTGCCGCTGGCCAGGTTGGCCAGGGGGTAGCCGACGTCATGGACGATCTTCAAGTGAGGGTGAAGCCTGGAGAACTCAGCGATGGCGGGAACGATAAAGCGTGAGCCGTACTCGCGGGGCGAAACGATGCGCAATATGCCACACACTTGCCCGGTACTTTCCTTGAGTGTTTGCAGCGAGCAATCGATGCGCTGCTTTATATCCATGAAGTCATCATAGAAACGCTGGCCGGCTTCGGTGAGTGCCAATGACCGGGTGGTTCTGTTAATCAAGGTCGTGCCCAAGGAAAGTTCAAGTTCCTTGATGTGCACACTGACCATGCTGGTACTGATGTTGAGTTGCACTGCCGCGTGGGAAAACGACTTGAATTGAGCAACTTTTAGGTAAGCAAGAACCCGGTTGTAGTTAAAGTCCATTGTCGTTCCAGTCCCTGGATCGTTGAGCTTAAACAGTTGGCGAGGGTGTTATGCGGTGTGCCGCACAATACACAGCGAGTCCGGGTCTGGCAATTATTGGATAAGTCGATGTTTAGTGGGGCGGGCAGAATTCAGATATGACAAGGTATTTGACCGATATGCCATTGCAATAATGGCTTATGGCTATTTGATTTGGCCGGGAGGGTGCCGGTTCAGGCTTGCGGCTCTTCTTGCACTTCGATGGGTTGGGCCGGTACTTCGATGCCCCAATCCCCATGCAAGTACCAGTCTTCGCCGATCATTTCCGCCGGGTGCATGGTGCGGTCGGCGCCGTTGCCGCAGGCCAGGTCGGTGGTGGCACAGTAGCGGTCGCAGCCCCAGCAGATCCGCTCGGGGTGCTTGGGGTGCAGGGGGAAAGGCTTGGCCATGAAGGGCACCCAAAGGCAAGAGGAGTGCCTGAGGCTAACGCCCACCGGCAGGGGCGCCCTTGACGTTGGTCAAGAAGGGCGCTTTCAGGGCTGTTGCAGGCTCGGCAACACCGCCCGGCCTTGGGCAGACAGCAGCGGCGCAAGCTGTGCCCAGGGGATGGCCACTTCCACGTCGCAGCCATCGCCGCTGGGGTGGTTGGCCAGCTTCAGGCCCTGGGTGTCGAAGCTCAGGTCGTAGGTGCCATAGCTGGCGGCGCCGGGGCAGTCGGCGTCGGGTGGGGTTTGGGCCTCAATCCATTGCGCGAATTTCTGCGCCATCGTGCTGTGGCCGGCGTAGGGGCTGTACCAGTCGAAGCGCCCGCCGACCCAGGTCCAGGGGTCGACTTTTTCCCCGGTGGCCAGGTTCCAGGTGTGCAGGCCCCAACTGATGCCGCCCGCGCCGGTGCCGGTCTGCCAGCGGTAAAAGTTGACGGTGATCCACTGCGACGACCAGGAGTGGGGCAGCACGCTGATTTCGCTGGTGTACACGGCGCCGCGCTGGCCCAGGGATTCGCGGCGCTCGGCGTTGAATTGGGCGAGGCTCTCGGCGTTGTAGGCCAGGGCCAGCAGTTGTTGGTTGATGCGCTGGATGCCCGGGGTGTCGCCGTCGAGGCGCAGCAACGGATGGCCGTTTTGCGTGCGCACTTGGTAGCCGTGGCCGCGGTAGTCCTTTTTCTCCACCTGCACGCTGGGCTTGGCGGTTTCCAGTGCCAGGGCGTAGGCGTCGCTGGCGCAATCGTCGGCGGCGCGGGTGTGGGGCACGCGGCTCAGGGCCAGGGGCAGGGTTTTGCTGCGGTCGGGGGCGTGCCATTGGCCGCTCAGGCGTTCGCCGTCGGGGCTGTCGAGTTGCCATTGGCCGGTGTTTTCGGCCTCTTGCCACTGGCCGCTGTCGGCTTGCACGGTCAACTGGATCGGCGTGAGGAAGCGCTGGTAGTAGTAACTGGCGTTGTTCTCGGGCGTGGCGTTGAAGCACACGGTGATCGGGTTTTTGCCCAATGTGCCTTGCCACACCCCGGCCAGCGGGTGGGCGGCGGCCAGGAGCGGGACGCCTGCGAGGCAGGCGGCTAGCAGCGGTTTGAACATGGGGCGGGGCTTCCGGTGGTCGGGGGCGGTGGCCAGGGCGGTGAGCCTATCACCGGCCCTGGCGCGGGGGCAGCGGTCAGTCGTGGCTTTCGTAGAGCGAGGAGAAGCGGCCCATGGCGGCGACCACGGTTTGCGCACCGACGTGGATCTGGCTGATGACCTCGCCGGCGTGGGCGGTCAGGCGTGCGCCTTCTTCGGCCTTGGTGCGGCTTTCCTGCATCTGGTTGACGGCGTCTTCGGCCAGGCGACTGTTGTGCTCCACCACCGTGACGATCTCGGCGGTGGCCTTGGCGGTGCGTGAGGCGAGGTTGCGCACCTCGTCGGCGACGATGGCAAAGCCGCGGCCCTGGTCGCCAGCGCGGGCGGCCTCGATGGCGGCGTTGAGCGCCAGCAGGTTGGTCTGCTCGGCAATGTCCTTGATGCCGGTGACGATCGCCTTGATGTTCGACGACTGCTGGTTGAGGTCGGTGAACAGCGCCGAGGCGCCGCGCAGGTCGCTGGCGATGGAGTCGACGATGGCCGCGGCATCCTTGATGACAGCGATGCCGTTCTGGGTGGCCACATCGGTTTGCTGCGAGGTTTTGTAGGCCAGTTGCGCGGCCTCGGTTTCCCGGGCCTTCTGCTCCACCTGGCGGGTGTCGTCGGTGGCCAGCTTGATAACGCCGTAGAGCTTGCCCTGGGCGTCGAACAACGGGTTATAGGTGGCGTTCAGCCAGACGTCGTGGCCGGCCTTGTTGACCCGCTGGAACAACCCGGCGCAATGCTTGCCAGCGTGCAACGCGTCCCAGAACTGCTGGTATTCCACGGTCTTGGTATAGGCCTGGCGGCAAAACAGGCTGTGGTGACGGCCCTGAACTTCGCCCAGGGTATAACCGGTGGCCGCCAGAAAGTTGGCATTGGCAGTAATCACATTACCGTTTAAATCAAATTCAATAACCGCCATGGAGCGGTGCAGCGCTTCTATCAGGCTACGGTTGGCACTTTCCTTTAATACCGGGGCAGTAATGTCCGTGGCGATTTTCAGCACTTTTACAACGTGGCCCAGTTGATCTCTTATTGGGATATAACTGGCTTCCAACCACACATCGGAACCGTTTTTATGCACCCGTTTAAAGCGGTCACTCAGGGTCTCGCCCTCGGCCAAGCGCCGCCAGAACGTGGCGTAGGCGGGGCTGGCCACGTAGTCGGCGGGGCACAGGACGCGGTGATGGCGGCCGCGCAGGTCCTCCAGTGCATAACCCAATACGCCGAGAAAAATCGGGTTGGCATCGATAATCTCGCCTTGGGGGCTGAGCTCCACCACCGCCATGCGCGACTTGACCGCCTCCAACGCACTTTGCATGTCACTGTACATATGATGAACGTCGGCAATTTGCCGAGCACAAGCAGACTTCAGAACAAACATGATTAACCGCATAAGTCATAGAGTGAGCGAACCCGCGCGCGATATTTTTTTATTCGTCTCGCAGGGTAAAGCACGCAAATACGCCACGGTAATGGCTTTTTAATATCTGTATCTTAGCGCTGTCTGGGAAGTTATGCGGGAGTATTTGTTGGCCGGCTAAAAACAGTCGCGCCCGCGGGGTGCGGGCGCGTGAGGGCCAGGGCGTTAGAAATCCCGGCGGGTGGCTGCCCAGATGATCGAACGCCAGGTACTGGGCGCTCGGGTACAGCCGACCACCCGTCCCAGCATCCGCACCAACGCCCCGCGCTGGCCGATAAACAGCGCGCTGAGTTCGTGCTGGCCATCTCCCGTGCTCATCGCCGGGACCGCTTCAGCCCTTTGACGGGGTAGACTTGCGCTTTTGTCAGAACGCTCAGGAGTTATTGCGTGAACACGGAAAATCATTCCCAGACGGCCGCGTTTCTTTGGTCTATTGCCGATCTGCTGCGCGGTGACTTCAAACAATCCCAATACGGGCGCATCATCCTGCCGTTCACGTTGTTGCGGCGGATGGAGTGCGTGCTCGCCCCGACCAAGAATGAGGTGATTAAGCAGACCTTCGCTCAGGAAGGCCGCCCCGATACCGTTCGCGAGCTGATTCTGCTGCGCGCTGCTGACCAGCAGTTCTTCAACGCCTCGCCGCTGACCCTCGGCACGCTGTCCGACACCCAGACGGTCGATGACCTGATGCGCTACGTGCAGGCGTTCAGCAAGGACGCCCGCGAGATCTTCGAGCATTTCCACTTTGAGGATTTCGTTCAGCAGTTGGCGAGTGCCAATTTGCTGTATCAGGTGGTGCAGCGGTTTGCGGCCACGGATCTGAGCCCCGAGGTCATCAGCAACTTCGGCATGGGCATCATCTTTGAAGAACTGATCCGCAAGTTTGCGGAAAGCTCCAACGAAACCGCCGGGGAACACTTCACCCCGCGTGACATCGTGCACCTGACCACCTCGCTGGTGATTACCGACCAGGAACATAAGCTCGCGCCCAACAGCATCGTCACCCTCTACGATCCAACCGCCGGCACCGGTGGCTTTCTGTCCGAGGGTGATGAGTACATTCAGTCCATCAGCGAGAAAGTCAGCGTGTCGCTGCACGGCCAGGAGCTCAACCCCGAGTCCTACGCCATCTGCAAGGCAGACATGCTGATAAAAGGCCAGGACGTGGCCAGTATCAAGCTCGGCAACACCCTGTCCAACGACCAACTGGCCCACCACCGCTTCGACTATATGCTCAGCAACCCGCCCTTCGGCGTGGAATGGAAGAAGGTGCAAAAGCAGATCACCGACGAGCACAGCCACAAGGGCTTCGACGGTCGCTTTGGCCCCGGCCTGCCGCGCGTGTCTGACGGTTCGCTGCTGTTCCTCCTGCACTTGGTCAGCAAAATGCGTGCCCCGCGCGACGGTGGCTCACGCATCGGCATCATCCTTAATGGCTCGCCGCTGTTTACCGGCGGCGCGGGTTCGGGCGAGTCGGAGATTCGCCGCTACCTGCTGCAAAACGACCTGGTCGAAGCCATCGTCGCGCTGCCGACCGACATGTTTTACAACACCGGCATCGCCACCTATGTGTGGATCCTCAGCAACAAGAAAACCGCCGTACGCCAGGGCAAGGTGCAACTGATCGACGGCAGCCAGCACTACGCCAAAATGCGCAAATCGTTGGGCAGCAAACGCCAGTACATCACCGAAGATCAAGTCAACGAGTTGGTACGCCTGTATGGCCGCTTCGAGCACAGTGCGCAGAGCAAAATATTCCCCATCGATGCCTTCGGCTACCGCCGCATCACCGTCGAGCGCCCACTGCGCCTGAACTTCCAAACCAGCGCTGAACGCCTTGGCAAGGTGATGGAAGAAAAAGCCCTGCAAAAGCTCGACAGCACCGCCCAGCAGCAACTGATGGCCGCCCTGCAAGCCATGGACGCCAGCCTGCACCGCAACCGCGAACAGTTCACCAAGCTACTGAAAAAAGCCCTCAACGCGCACGGCGTGAGCCTGAGCGCGCCGGAGCTAAAAGCCCTGCTCAATGCCCTGAGCGAGCGCGACCCCGAGGCGGATATCTGCACCACCAAGGGCCAGCCGGAAGCGGACGCCAGCCTGCGCGACAACGAGAACGTGCCGCTGGGCGAATCGGTGTACGACTACTTCCAGCGCGAAGTCATCCCCCATGTGCCGGATGCCTGGATCGACGAAAGCAAAACCGATGCGCGGGATGGCGAAGTGGGCATCGTTGGTTTTGATATTCCCTTTAACCGGCACTTTTATGTGTTCCAGCCACCGCGCCCGTTGGCGGAGATTGACCGTGACTTGAAAGCCTGCACCGACCGCATCAAGCAGATGATTGAGGGGCTGTCTGCATGAGCTTTCCTAGCTACCCGGCATACAAGGATTCTGGCGTTGAGTGGCTGGGCGACGTGCCGCAGAGTTGGTCGGTTCATTCACTTAAACGTACGGTGGATGGGTGCGTAAACGGTTTGTGGGGCGATGAGCCCGATGGCGAGAATGATATTGCGGTCATCCGAGTTGCCGACTTCGAGCGATCTTTTTCGACTGTTGGGCTCGATAAGCTGACCTATAGAAGTATCACGCCTAAGGAAAGACAGTCGCGACTTATCAAATCAGGTGATTTGCTGATCGAGAAGTCTGGGGGCGGAGAAAAAACGCTGGTTGGCTGTGTTGTTTTGTTCACGCATGGGTTTGACGCCATTACTTCAAACTTCGTGGCGAGAATGCGACCGCTCCCGGAGTTCGATAGCCAGTTTCTTTGTTATGCCTTCGGGAATCTTTACCACGGCCGTGTTAACTACCCTTCGGTCAAGCAGGTTACTGGTATCCAGAATCTTGATGCTGAGTCCTACTTGCAGGAGCGGTTTTGCTTTCCTGCGCGAGTCGAACAAACCCAAATCGCTCGCTTCCTCGACCACGAAACCGCCCGCATCGACGCGCTGATCGAAGAGCAGCAGCGCCTGATCGAACTGCTTAAGGAAAAGCGCCAGGCTGTGATCTCCCATGCCGTTACCAAAGGTCTAGACCCCACGGTGCAGATGAAAGACTCCGGCGTGGAGTGGCTAGGTGAGGTACCGGCGCATTGGGAAGCAAATGCACTGAATAAACTCACAGTAAAAATCACCAATGGTTATGTTGGTCCGACACGGGATATTTTGGTTGAGAGTGGCGTTCCCTACGTTCAAGCCACCCATATAAAAAGAGGTGTTGTTAATTTTGATGACGCTTATTTCGTGACTCCTGAGTGGAGCATGAAAATGAGGAAGTCCATCTTGCAGGAAGGTGATGTTCTGATTGTTCAGACTGGCGCAGGCACAGGGGATGTTGGTGTCGTATCTTCAAGGGAGGTCGGCTACAACTGCCATGCGCTGATAATTTTGCAGGCTGAGAAAAATATGCTTTCTGGCGTATTTCTTGGCCAGGTATTGCAGTCGCGTTTCGGGCAGTCAGTTTTGTATTCGATCAGAACTGGCGGTATGCACCCGCACTTGAACTGTGGCGAGGTTAAGTTTGTAAAGATTCCAGTGCCTCCATTAAGTGAGCAGGAAGAAATATCAGACTTTGTTAAAACATTTTCTGAACAAGCGGAGACGCTAATTATCGAGGCGGGCGCAACAATGGATCTTCTGCAAGAGCGCCGCTCCGCCCTAATCTCCGCCGCAGTCACCGGCAAAATCGACGTGCGCGGCTGGCAGCCACAGGTCAACGCGCCATCCCCCGAATTAGCAGAAGAGGCCGTGTAATGGCGGACAGCAAGGAAGCGCAATTCCAGCAGGACATCATCGACGCCCTGGCCGCCCAAGGCTGGCTAGTCGGCACCGCCTGCGGCTACGACCGGCGCACGGCGCTGTATACCGAAGATGTGCTGGGTTACTTCAAGGACGCCTGGCCAGAGCGTTGGGACAAGTTCGCCAAGGCCACCCCCAATGATCCGGATGGCGTGCTGGTGCAGAAGCTGGTGCGCGAGCTGGAGCAGAGCGGCACCCTGGATGTGCTGCGCCACGGCTTTAAGCTGCCGGCGGTAAAGATCGAGATGTGCAGCTTCCAGCCCGACCACGGGATGAACCCGGACACCCTCAAACGCTACCAGTGCAACCGCCTGCGCGTGGTGCCGGAGGTGTCCTACTCGCCGCATGCGCGTGATGCCGCTAGCGGCGGGCAGAGCTACAACCCACGGCTGGATCTGGTGCTGTTCGTCAACGGCATCCCCACCGCCACGCTGGAGTTGAAAAGCGAGTTCAAGCAGTCGGTGGAAAGTGCCAAGCGCCAGTACCGTTACGATCGCCCGGTAAAAGACCCGCTCACCCGCAAACCCGAGCCGCTGCTGACCTTCAAACGCGGTGCTCTGGTGCACTTTGCCGTGGGCCAGAACGAGGTGGCGATGACCACCAAGCTGGCGGGTAAAGACACATTCTTCCTGCCGTTCAACCTCGGCAGCGCGGAAGGCGGCGCGGGCAACCCGATGCCGGATGACGACAGCCAGTACGCCACCAGCTACCTGTGGCAACGCCTGATGCAACCGGATGCCTGGCTCAAGGTGCTGGGGCGCTTTCTGCACCTGGACAAGAAAACCAGCGAAGGCTTTGACGGCACGCCGGTGACCAAGGAAACGATGATCTTCCCGCGTTACCACCAGTGGGAAGTGGTCAATACGCTGATCGATACCACCCGCGCCGAAGGGCCGGGCAAGCGTTATTTGATTCAGCACAGCGCGGGTTCAGGCAAGTCCAACTCCATCGCCTGGACCGCCCATCAATTGGCCTCGCTGTACGATGATGCCCGTCAGCGGCTATTCAACTCGGTGATCGTGGTCACCGACCGCACGGTGCTGGATAGCCAGTTGCAAAACACCATCTATCAGTTCGAGCACGCCCAAGGCGTGGTTAAACCGATCAGCCGGGATGTCGGTAACCAAAGCAAATCTGAGCAACTGGCCGAGGCGCTGGCTGAGCAGACGCGCATCATCATCGTCACCATCCAGACCTTCCCGGCGCTGTTCGATGCGCTGGACAAGTACCCCAAGCTGGCCAGTGGGCGCTATGCGGTAATCGCCGACGAGGCGCATTCCTCGCAAACCGGATCGTCGGCCAGCAAGCTGAAGCAGATTCTCGGCAGTGATGCCCGCGAGGCTGAGGAAATCAGCGCCGAAGAATTGTTGGACGCCGCCGTACAGGCGCGCCAACCCAATGAGCGCATCAGCTACTACGCCTTTACCGCCACGCCCAAAGCCAAGACTTTGGAACTGTTCGGCCGAGAGCCTGACCCCTCAATGCCACGTAGCGCCACGAACAAACCAGAGCCGTTTCACCTGTACTCCATGCGCCAGGCCATCGAAGAGGGTTTCATCCTCGATGTGCTGCGCAACTACATCACCTACAGCACTGCCTGGAAAATCGCCCACCCCGATGGTGAAGACGATGAGGTGGACAGCAAGAAAGCGCGCATCAAGCTGGCGCGCTGGGTGCGTTTGCACCCCTACAACATCAACCAGAAGGTTGAGGTGATCGTCGAGCACTTCCGCGCCAACATCCGCGCCCTGCTCAATGGCCAGGCCAAGGCCATGGTCGTCACCAGCAGCCGCCAGGAAGCGGTGCGTTATCAGTTGGCTGTCAAGGCTTATGTGCAGCAGATGGGGTACAGCGATGTGCACCCGCTGGTGGCGTTCTCCGGCAGCGTCTTGCCGGATGAAGTGATACCCCAAGAGGTGACGGAAAACAGTAGCCTGCTCAACGCCGGCCTTAATGGCCGCGACCTGGCGCAGGCCTTCGATACCCAGGATTTCAACGTGATGATCGCGGCCAACAAGTACCAGACCGGCTTCGATCAGCCCAAGCTGTGCGCCATGTACGTGGACAAGAAGCTGCAAGGTGTGGACTGCGTGCAAACGCTGTCGCGTTTGAACCGTACCTTTGGTGACAGCAAGGAAACCTTCATCCTCGACTTCTTCAACCAGCCGCAGGACATTCTCGATGCCTTTTTGCCGTACTACACCAAAGCCGAGCTGACTGACGTGACCGACCCGCAGATCATCTATGACCTGCACAAGAAGCTGGATGCCGAGGGCATCTATCACTGGCAGGAGGTCGAAGCGTTTGCCATGGCCTTCTTCGACTCCAAGGCGCAAGCCAGCAAACTCAGTTATTACTGCGCGCCGGCCAAGGAGCGCTTTGCCACGCGTTACACCTTCTCATTGGAGGCACGCCAACACGCGCTGGATTACAAACGCACTGCCCAAGCTAATGGCAATAGCGCTGGCTTGAAAAAAGCCGAGCATGCGCTCAAAGAGGCTGGCGAGCAGGTTGACCAGCTCGACCTGTTCCGCAAAAACCTACAAAGCTTTGTGCGCCTGTATGAGTTTCTTTCGCAGATCGTGCCTTATGAGGATCGCGAACTGGAGCAGTTGTGCGTGTACGCCAAGCATCTGCACCCGTTGCTGCGCGTGGATCGCCTGCTACAAGACGATGTGGATGTGGGCGAGTTGCAACTGAGCCACTACCGCCTGAGCAAACGCGCCGAACACCAACTGCGCTTGAGCGAGGAAGCAGGTCAATACACCCTCAAGCCCGGCAGCGATGTGGGCAGCGGTAAGCCCCATGATCCGGAGAAGAAGCGCCTGTCGGAAATCATCGAAGCGCTGAACGATATTTTCGGTGCCGAAACGCAAGATGACGATCAACTTCATTTTGCTACTGGCATCACTCAGCGTCTTTTGCGGCAGGATGACTTGATGGCGCAGGTGAATGCTCACTCGGTGGAGCAAGTGATGCACGGCCTGTTACCCAAGCGCGTGCTGGACACTGTATTGGACGCCATGACTGACCACGAGAAACTCTCGTTGGAAGTGCTGGATAACGAAACGAAGAGCCGGGCGTTTGCGCTGGTGATTTGGAAGATGCTGAAGACGGCGGCGGGCCTCGAAGAGAGCGGCTCGCTCTGCATCTAAGCGGAAACAAGGTTAGGGAGTAACGATTGCAATTCCGGATTTTCAAAGCGTGATGCGGCCGGTGCTGGCTGCCGTGCAGAACGGTGCGCCGCTGCCGCTCAATGAGTTGCGCGAGCGGGTGGCCGATCAGTTCCAACTGAGCGAGGAAGAACGCAAGGAACGCCTACCCTCCGGCCATCAGACGATCATCAACAACCGTGTGGGCTGGGCTCGCACCTATTTGAACAAAGCGGGGCTGCTGTGCATTCCCACCAAGGGCATGGTGCAGATCACCCCGCGCGGCCTCGATGCCTTGGCCAATGCTCCGCAGCGCATCACGGTGGGCTGGTTGAAGCGCTTCCCCGAATTTGCGCACTTTCACACGGCGAAGCCGCAATCGGTCGATGCTCCCGCCGTGCTGAGCGCCGACATGGCCCAAACCACACCGGACGAGCAGTTGGCCGAGGCGCATCAGGCGCTGGTGCAGTCCCTCGCAGACGAGCTACTGGCACACGTGCTAGCAGCCCCATCCAGTTTTTTTGAACAGTTAGTGGTCGATCTGATGATCGCCATGGGTTATGGCGGCTCACGCAGGGAGGCCGGCAAAGCGACCCAGGCGACCAACGATGATGGGATCGACGGCATCATCAAAGAAGACAGACTCGGCCTCGACGTGATCTACCTGCAGGCCAAGCGCTGGACCTACACGGTGCATCGTCCGGAGATCGACAAGTTTATCGGCGCACTGACCCGCCAGCGTGCACGCAAGGGCGTATTCATCACCACCTCGGAGTTCTCCGACGGCGCCCGCACCGCAGCGCTGGGGCTGGATATCAAAGTGGTACTGATTGACGGCGTTGAACTGGCGCAACTGATGGTGGAGAACAACCTGGGCGTGAGCGTTAAACAGGTGTACGAAGTGAAACAGCTCGACAGTGATTACTTCGCGCAGGAGTGATGTGCCGTGCTGCTGTTTGCCTACGCCATAAAACTGGCAGGTTTCGATGAGCGCTAAGTGCCTGATTATATGGTTTGTTTAGTTTTGTTGAGGGAATTAAAGAATCATCTGTAAGTAACTTCTTTAAATGACTTTATTGTTGGATTTCTATGAAAGTTTCCGCGCCCACGTATTTCCGATGAGCGTACTTAAGGAGTTAAACTGGCGGCCTGAGTTTATCGTTCCTCGGCAAGGCCAGAACCCATCAACCACCTGCGGGCATTAACGGGTGTTGGTCGGAGCAGCACTGATAAGGTAGTGCTCTCCTTGGAAAACCGTTCAGGGTGCTCTGCGTATGCTTCCGATTTGTTACCCTGCGGTTCTTCCTGTTTTCACAGCCGTATGGAAAACTGTGCGCTCTGCGCCTCTCACTTTTTGTCTGTTTTGTTGGGACTGCCGATGGACATCATGGATACCAAGCAAGAAAACCTCCTCGAAAAATTACTCAGGCTGGCGACAGATGAACCGGCCCATCGACCTGACTTTTTCAGGGCTCTGTTGAATTCCACTATCTACGTCGTTGGCACTGCCGGCACTGGCGAAGGTCAAGTTCACCTCGAGGCGAATAGCAACATCAGTATCGCGCAATGGCAAAAGCCTGACGGCTCTGTGGTTATCCCGTTTTTTTCTTCGCTGCAAGCACTACAAAGATGCATAGATAGCGAAGACTCCTACTTGGAGATCTCGGCCAGATCGTTTTTTGAAGTCACACTGGGCACCCCTCTTTTCCTCAATCCAAAGTCTCCCTGCGGGAAAGCGTTTTCCCCCCAGGAAGTACGCCTTCTGCTCTCCGGCGAGATTGGCCAAAAGCCGGTACCGCACACGGTCGAAACAGACACCCAAGTGCTGCTCGGACAGCCGTCGCAATATCCGTCGAAGATGGTCAACTCGCTCACACAATTGTTCGCCAAACATCGCAACGTAAAGCGTGCGTTCCTGGCGTTGATGCACGAACCATCGTCTGGTCAAAATCCTCATCTGGTTATTGGTATTGAAGCGGACGGAGATATTGAACGGGTCATGCGCGAAGCCGGCACCGTTGCCGGGGATGCCGTTTCGGCTGGCGAACCCGTTGACCTCTGTCACGTTCACGAAGGGGAACCAGGCCTTAGCGATTACTTCCTCAAGCAAACCGCACCCTTCTATGAACGAAAGCCGGCACGCGGGCTGAGTTCATTGTTTGGCTTTGGCAAAGAGTGATAGAGATCAACACCGTGCTAACTGCCGAGCATGCCTGTGAAGTCGTGCCTGGCCTGTTTGGCGGCGTCATGAGCGATGGAATCTTGGCCGTCGGCTGAACACAAGCGTCATCGCGCTGGCGCCGAGCATCCCGCAAGCCAGCCTCGGGATAAACGCTAAGAGCCAGGTGTTTTTCCTTTCCCAGAAAGCAGTACTTCAAGCGCCAGTAACGGCCTGCGTTGGGATGCACTTCCAGGTACAAGCTCTGTTCGTCATACAGCCATAGGGCTTGTCCTGAGGCTTTGCGTTGCGGCAGTTGGTGTCTTTCAGGGGCATTGGGGGCACATCGCTCTCCGAGCGAGCTGATGAGCGTTTTATGCCCCCATATATGCCCTCGTCAACCGTGGGATGCCCTGGCATCAGGTGGGAAAACGCGGGCAAGAAAAAAGCCATAAGGCTTTGATTTCTCTAGGCTTTACGGCTTTTCTGGGTCTTTCTGGGAAGGCAAAATGGGCCGGGGTCGTTTGAACGTGATCAATAGCTCATTGATATATAGTGTTTTATTTGTTAGGTGAAGGTCTTGGCATACAAGCTTAACGCTGCTGGGCTGTTTGATAATCACTGACTAGGGCCGCATTTAAATTAATTTTATGCACGTTGGTGCCGAGGAGTGGGTTCCATGCGGAGCGGGAAGTTTGGGTAAGTAAATCTACATACAAGAGGTCTATCCGCATGCATCTGCATACTCAAAACCGCATAATGATGGGCTGTATACCTTCCAGCCGCGCCACCTTCAGGGACAGAACCCCTCATGTTTGAGCAAGCCTTCAAGAACATCGACGACATCCTCCACAAGGATGCCGGTTGTACCAGTGAACTGGACTATACCGAGCAAAGCTCCTGGCTGTTGTTTCTCAAGTACCTCGATGCCCTGGAGCAGGATAAAGCGATGGAGGCTGAGCTGGAGGGCAAGTATTACCTCTATATCCTCGACCCCGAATACCGTTGGGAACGCTGGGCTGCGCCGAAGAATGAAAAGGGTGAGATCGACCACAACCGCACCCTGACGGGGGATGACCTCAAGGAGTTCGTCAACAACAAGCTATTCCCCTATCTGCATGGCTTTAAGCAGAAGGCCAGCGGCCCGGATACCATTCAGTACAAAATTGGCGAAATTTTCGGCGAGATCAAAAACCGCATCCAGAGTGGCTATAACTTGCGTGAAGTGCTGGAGATCATTGATGGCCTGCGCTTCCGCTCGCAGTCCGAGAAGCACGAGCTCTCGCACCTCTATGAAGTCAAAATCAAGAACATGGGCAACGCGGGACGTAACGGTGGCGAATACTACACTCCGCGCCCACTGATTCGCGCCATGATCCAAGTAATTAACCCGCAAATCGGGCAGCGTATTTATGATGGCGCGGTAGGCTCCGCCGGCTTCCTCTGCGAAGCCTTCGACTACCTGAGCGACCCAAAAAGGAAGTTAACCACTACTCAGCGGGAAACCCTGCAGAAATATACCTTCTACGGTAAAGAGAAAAAGAGCCTCGCCTATGTGATTGCCATTATGAACATGATTTTGCATGGTATCGAAGCTCCAAACATAGTCCACACCAACACCCTAGCCGAAAACCTGAGCGATATTCAGGACAAGGATCGCTTCGACATTGTACTGGCCAATCCGCCGTTCGGCGGCAAGGAGCGCAAAGAGGTACAGCAGAATTTCCCGATCAAGACCGGAGAAACAGCTTTTCTATTTCTCCAACACTTCATCAAAATTTTAAAGGCAGGCGGCCAGGGGGCCGTGGTCATCAAGAATACTTTCCTCAGTAATAGTGACAACGCCGCAGTGAGCTTGCGTAAACTGCTTCTTGAAAGCTGTAACCTGCACACCGTACTCGATTGCCCTGGCGGCACCTTCCTAGGGGCGGGTGTAAAAACTGTGGTGCTTTTCTTCCAAAAGGGCTCACCAACACGCAAGGTCTGGTACTACCAGCTTGATCCTGGCCGAAATATGGGTAAGACCAATCCACTCAATGATGCCGATTTGGCTGAATTTGTAGAGCTACAGAAGGACTTTGCAGGCTCGCCAAAGAGCTGGAATCTGGACGTCGCTAGCATCGACCAGTCGACCTACGATCTTTCTGTAAAAAATCCTGATGAGGGCGATGAGGTCTCGCATCGCAGCCCACAGGACATAATGGCGGAGATTGTGGCGCTGGATGCAGAGAGTGCGGAAGTGCTGGCGAATATCAGGAGACTGCTGTGAAAGCTGCGTGGCAACTGAAAAGCATTGGTGATGCATGTGAAGTGATCAACGGTGGGACGCCTAAGACTGGTGTTGCAGGATATTGGGATGGGGTGCATCAGTGGATCACTCCAGCTGAAATGGGAAAGAGGCGTACGCCTTATATCGCTCAAACAGAGCGAACAATCACCGATGAAGGTATACAGAATAGTTCTGCTCGCCTCTTACCCCGGCACTCAGTCATCCTTTCCTCCCGGGCGCCTATCGGTCACTTGGCTATCAACACCGTGCCCATGGCTACCAACCAGGGTTGCAAAGGTTTGGTGCCGCGCGAGGGGCTCGACCACAAGTTTCTTTATTACTACCTAATGAACAACGTTGCTCTGCTGAACGACCTTGGCACTGGCGCAACATTTAAGGAGCTATCAGGCGGAAAGCTGAAAGAGGTTTCGCTGCCCGTACCACCAATAGCTGAGCAGCAGCGCATTGTAGCCATCCTAGACCAATCTTTTGACGGTATAGCCAAGGCCCATGCCAATGCAGAAAAAAATTTAAAAAATGCACGTGATCTTTTTGACAGCACTCTCAGTGCTGTGACAGGAGAAAGGGGGGAATTGGGCGACCACGTCACTATCAAGACAGGAAAGCTTGACGCGAATGCAGCATCTGAAGGCGGCCTCTATCCGTTCTTTACTTGTGCAAAAGAAATATATTCAATCGACCATTACGCCTTTGATTGTGAGGCGATTTTGCTAGCAGGTAACAATGCCGTTGGTGACTTTAACGTCAAACACTACAGCGGTAAGTTTAATGCTTACCAGCGAACGTATGTGATAACTATTACCGACGAGAGAAAGCTGCTTTACCGCTTCCTGTACTACCAAATGCTGAAAAGTCTAAAACTTTTTAAAAATCAGTCTGTTGGTGCGGGGACAAAGTTTTTGAAGATAGGCATGATCAAGGGGTTAGGGATTTCGTTGCCTCCCATTGCAGAGCAAAAGCATATTGTTGGAATGCTAGATGCCGTCCTTGAAGAAAGCCAAAGTCTCGAATCTATCTATAAATTAAAACTTACCGCTCTTAATAACCTGAAAAAATCCTATTTGCATCAGGCATTTAGCGGCAACCTGTAAGGAAACAGATGATGAACGAAGCTGAAACCCGCGCCGAACACATTGACCCAGCCTTGCGAGATGCAGGGTGGGGCGTAGTCGAGGGAAGCCGCGTTCATCGTGAGTTTCAGATTACCCAGGGTCGCATTCAGGGCGCAGGTAAGCGTGGCATTGCCGATATTGCCGACTACGTGCTTGTCTATCGCAACACCAAGCTGGGGGTGATTGAGGCCAAGGCCTGGGATAAGCACTACACCGAAGGCGTTGCGCAGGCCAAGGGCTATGCAAAAAAGCTGGCAGTGCGCTTTACCTACTCCACCAATGGTCAGGTTCTTTACGGCATTGACATGCAGACGGGAGTTGAAGGCGATGTCGACAAATTCCCCAGCCCAGAAGAGCTATGGAACCTGACTTTTGCCGAGCACAACGAATGGCGCGAGCGCTTCGCTGCTATACCATTCGAGGACAAGGCTGGTACCTGGGGCGCTCGCTACTATCAGGATATCGCGATCAACCGGGTGCTGGAGGCCATCGCCGCAGAGCAGCAGCGTATCCTCCTAACCCTAGCTACTGGCACGGGCAAGACCTTCATTGCGTTCCAGCTCGCCTGGAAGCTGTTCAAAAGTCGTTGGAGCCTCCAGCGAGACGCTCAGCGCCGGCCTCGTATACTTTTCCTCGCTGACCGCAACATTCTGGCTAATCAGGCCTACAATTCATTTTCCGCCTTTCCTGAAGATGCGCTGGTTCGTATAGACCCATCGGATATTCGTAAGAACGGAAAGGTGCCGAAGAATGGCAGCATTTTCTTCACCATCTTCCAGACTTTCATGAGCGGGCCGAATGACACCCCTTACTTCGGCGAATATCCAGCGGACTTCTTCGATTTCATCATTATCGACGAGTGCCACCGTGGCGGTGCTAACGATGAAGGTAGCTGGCGAGGCATTCTCGACTATTTCTCGCCAGCCGTGCAGCTTGGCCTGACCGCCACACCCAAACGCGATGTCAACGTTAATACCTATACCTACTTTGGCGAGCCGGTTTACGTGTACTCGCTCAAGGAAGGCATCAACGACGGCTTCCTGACCCCGTTCAAGGTCAGACAGATTGCTACAACGCTGGACGAATACGTCCATGTCCCAGGTGATGGTGTGGTGGTGAAGGGCGATGTGGAACCAGGAAGACGCTATGTCGAGGACGATTTCAACCGCATCATCAAAATTCCGGAGCGAGAGGCGTATCGCGTTAAGTTATTCATGGACATGATTAATCCGAAGGAAAAAACGCTGGTGTTCTGCGCGACACAAGAGCACGCGCTCGAAGTTCGGAACCTGATTAATCAACGGAAGAAAAGCTCCGAACCCGACTATTGCGTGCGTGTGACCGCCGATGATGGCGCTCGCGGCGAAGAGTACCTACGGACGTTTCAAGATAACGAGATGACCATCCCCACCATCCTGACCACTTCAAGGAAACTCTCAACCGGCGTGGATGCGCGTAACGTGCGCAATATCGTATTGATGCGCCCAGTAAAAAACATGATCGAGTTCAAGCAGATCATTGGTCGCGGAACACGCCTCTTCGACGGCAAGGACTACTTCACTATCTTCGACTTCGTAAAGGCCCACCATCACTTCAGCGACCCTACCTGGGATGGCGAGCCGGAAGAGCCCACGCCTAAGGGGGGTGGCAAATCTGGTGGTAATGAGGAGGGTGACGATGGGGGCGGGGTAGAGAAGCCTCCCAAACCCCCGGTAGAGCCGCGACCAGAGGTGATAGAGATCAGGTTAAGCAATGGCTCGGTGCGCCGCATCAAGAACATGATGGCGACCTTGTTCCTCAGCGCCGATGGCAAGCCAATGTCTGCCGCGCAGTTTCTGGAAAGTCTATTCGGAAGCCTTCCAGACTTCTTCAAAGACGAAGATGAACTGCGCTCTATCTGGAGCGGGCCAGATACGCGTAAAGCTTTCATGCAGGGGCTGGCTGAGAGAGGCTTCAACAAAGAGGTGCTAGCCGAGATGCAAAGCATCATTGACGCAGAGAACAGCGATATTTTTGATGTGCTGACCTATGTCGCCTTCGACATTGACCCTGTCACTCGGGAAGAACGTGCAATCAAGGCACGAAGCACCCTCCATGGCCACTTCAGCGACAAACAGGAAGTGTTTATTGACTTTGTGCTGGCTCATTACGTGAAGGAAGGTGTGGAGGAGCTTGAGCCGGAAAAGCTGTCGCCGCTCCTCAAGCTTAAGTACAACAACGCCATTGCCGATGCCATCGCCGACCTGGGCAAGCCAGAACTGATCAAGGATGTGTTCTACGGCTTCCAAAAGTATCTCTACCAAGGGCCTGTTGGCTCACCTGGAATCCAGCAGTAGCCTAGCTGCTGAGTAACCAGACGCGATATGACGTCGATGAACGCTAAGGGGAACTCTAAATTCCCCGCTTGAAGTCTAACTTGGGCGACCTGGGTGGGTGGTCAAGAGTGGTGGGTGATTGGCCCATCAGCTGCGAAGCAGGTGATGGACAGTCGACCAACAAGCGCAGCGTCTCTTTACCAAGTGCAAACTCGTACTGTCCGCAGTGGCTTGGGTGGAATACCGTCTGGAATACCCGAATGGCTGGAACTCAAAAAATCTCAAAAGACCGAGAAAGCGCTGGAGGCCGCGTGTTTGCTGGTTCGCAGGCACAAAAAAAGACGTCCGTGGACGTCTTTAGTTGATCAAATGGTGGAGCCGGGGGGATTTAAAATCTATAAATAAACTATTGTTTAAAATAGATTTATTTTTAGATTTATTATTATGTGCCCCCATAGATGCCCCCGTGCACGTATTTCCGATGAGCGGATATTTGAGGAGCTGAACTGGCGTCCTGAATTATCTTTTTCGACCGGGCGAGGCCAGTCAACCACCAGGGAGCATTCAATAGAGTCGGTCGTGTACAACATAATCTCGGTTATCTGGCCAAGAGGGTTTGATGGCCAGCTCAGACCGGGTGCTGGGTAGATGTCAGGTTAAGCAGTTGGGTTTTTTCCGCGGTAGCGCACCATGGGCTCATTTGGGACGATTTGAGCTGAGGTGCGGTATGAGACACTCGATGGTTACCTGTCACAACTGCGGCAAAGGGATGGTTCCGAGAACGACGTACAGCCGTGGATTCTGGGGCTATTCGCCTTCGTCGAATCACTGTCCCTTTTGCCTTAGTGAGAACTGGCATGGTGGGAATCCAGGGTTGGCCACTCGACTGTTCGCTGTGGTTGGCCTGGCTCTTGGTGTTCTGGCCTGCGTGTTTGTGGGAGCTATTCTGTTCAAGGTACAGTGGTGGCTTGGTGTCGAAGGACAATGGCCTCTATTGACGCTGGGCACATGTGCTGTGTCGGTTAGCGCGGGATACCATTTTTACAACTGGTTTGTTGATTGCTGACCGGTGATCATGCTGTGAAAGGCAGCAATCGGCCAGAACTGGTCACTCGCCTGACGACAAAAATGCGCCCACATTTGAGTTTGCTGGAGTGAGCCCCGCTCGATAAAGTTCGACTGTTATATATTGCCCCCTTTATCTTTGCTCGGAAAAATGAAAGGAGCTGCGGCCACGTCAAATTTATCTACTGTTATAGTGATCTTATCGTCATCGGAGTTCATATCACCAGTTACGTCAAGGTTGCTGATCATAAATCCATTTTTAAGATTACTGGCAAATGGGTTTGCGTGGTTCGTAGGTTCGTCCCATCCGTGTGCTCGAATGAACTCTTCAGTAGATATCTCCCCTGCGAGAAGTCGAAGCAGCCCTCTAGATGAGATTGTGATCTTATTGCCTTGCATAGAATATCTTCCTAGTTGATCGTATCCAACGCCTGGTGTTTTCAGCAGCGATGCAGAATGATAGGCGGGACGTAATGGCCTCGGCAAGTTTGGTAACGCGACATGCAACGCTGCGGTCAATGATTCGATTGATTCATTCGTGGCTCGGTGAGAGCGAGCCAAAAGAGGAGCACAGATTAGCTCGTAGCTCATCTGATATTCTGGTGGACTACCGAATGGAGGATGCGGCGCATCTATGGCAACTAACAGCACAGCATCAATACTACTATTCTGACGAAGAAAATCTTCTGCGACTTCTCGCGCGCTATAGGTATAATGTGATTTTCCTCGATTTCCGATTCTAATTAAATCGCAACCGCCATCACAGACGATGACAATACGAAAGGAGTCATCTGGCGCGCCATTTAGCTGTTTAACTTTCCCTTTGAGCGCACTGAATAAAGGGTTGATATTTTTTGACGTAGCTACAGTGTAGCTAGTATGGCTGCCACCACCATTCTCCCAATTCGGATCGTAGATGATTTTAAGGTTGGTGTTGTTTTCGGTACGATCAAATCTGGATTTTATTGTGGGAGCTTCTCTGATGCTATAAACCCATGGTTCAAGCTCTGTTTTGATGAAACTACTCATATCAGATTTTTCAGGTAGCATCAGGCGCATTTTGCTTCTATTGCGCGGCCCTGTGATTTTTCCACGTACATCTATCCAAAAATTTCCGGGGCGCAATCCAAACTTAGATGCAATTCGGAAAATTTCTTCACTGATATATTTAAGTGGGTTCTGAGCATCAAGCCCATCATCTGATATTGTGGTGATATCACCGATGATCGTTAGTGCGCCGCCATCTTGCTTATCTATCGTCCAGCGGATGTCAGGGCAACGTCCATTTGGCAACGCCTGCTCGTGGTTGAGGTGTCCCGCCTGGGAGAGCCCATGCAATATTACTAATTCCCACATTACATGAAGTCGGGTGGCGTCCGTAGCGTTGAGTCTGTTGATGATTGCCGTGAGCTGAGTGGGGCTAAGGGTTTTCGCAAGGTCATTGATGCGAGCTTGCATTGCTCTACGTGAAAATACGAAATTAGTCACTCATTCCCTCCACGGGTCGGTCATCGTCCATGGGCGGCATTATGACATTGCACTCGACGAAGGGCAGCCTATTGGTCGAAAGCAGGCGATCAGAAGCTTCCGCCTATGGCCGACTTCAGCCTGTCGCGGAGGACTGAAACGACCCATTGCCGCCCTTGGACACCGGCAGAGCCGGCCAAAAGCGGTCGTTGTTTTGCCCTAAAATGCCCTAAGCGAAAGCTAACCACGGGTAAAGCGCTTGGTGCCTGATCGAAGATTTGTTGGGCTGACGGATTGGATTCTACGCTGGGCTCCGATGACTCCAGCCTCGGCACTACCGACTTGCATTCCCCATGGATTTCATACAAACCTCGCGCGGCTCCAGGCCATCATCCCAATTTGAGATAAGCTGACTTCATCAAAAAATTCGCGGGGATAAGGACGTGGGCGATCAGGACGAAACGCTGATGGACATAGCGACCATTGATGACCTTGAACACATCAACCCGTCGTCCATCTTGGTTATGAGCAATAGCCTCCACTTCCATACACTGGAACAGGTTTTCCAGGAGGCGACGCAAGCTGCCAAAGCGTCAGGTGATGCCGCTGCGGTGAGGGCATACAGCGTGCTGGCTGTTATTTGCAGCTACCACTTCAATCCAAACCGCACTGATGCATTTAGTCCTCAGATGATCATGGATGGTCGGAGGTCGCTAATACCGAGTGATTACTTAGGTGAGCAGCAGGATGCCTTAACGTATGTTGCAGAGCGCATTGACCATCCACTGCTCCGAGCACGTATCGCAGATAGCTGTTGGCACACCAGTCGAAAGCTCCACAACATGGCCGAGCTCGCGTCCAGATCGTATCTTGATGCGGTGGAATCATTTTTTGCTGGGAGTTTACTGTACCAATATGAGTCAGATTTCGAAGTCCCATCCAAAGTCGTAGACTTAATTGAGCGAGCATTTGCAATATATGCATCCACCGGTAAAAGGAAGTCAATTCCTATCGAAGCAAGAGAGACTTTTACCAAGGCATATGACATTGCAAAAGACAAGCTTAACCTAATTGCATTTCATAGACTCTCTTCCCTTGGCCAAAACTTTGGCTTACTTGAATGGGTAGATATAGCTAAGGACGCTGTATCAATGGCCAACGCCGCTAAAGATAAACAATATGCTGAAGCGGTAAAAAAAGTCTGGCTTCATGCCGCTTACGCATATTCAAAAGTCGGCGACAAGGATGCTTCGACCCAGTGCAGTGTTAAGGCCGTTGAGCAAACGCTGAGAATGCGAGATGCAATTGGCTCAGCTATGGCGAAAGCGTCATGGACAAGAGATGCAATTGGGGAGCTCAGATCTATTGGGGGCATGACTGAGCGTATTAATGAGCTGAAACTCGAACTGCAGGAATATGAGGAAGATTCGTTGTCTGAATTAGGCGAGTTCAGCATACCTGTAGATTTAACCGACGCACGCCAAGCAACGATTGAGGGTTTCGAGGGCTTGGAGGTTCACGAAATGCTATACCGATTAGCATTCGCTGCGAGACCACCAGAAAAAATCTTCCTGCATAAAAACTGTCTTCAGAAGAAAAATAAATACTTCCTATCTTCAAGCATGGGAAAAAGCTACTCCGACCAAGAAGGGAAGATGATTGCTCAATCACCATCAGCTGGTTTCGGAGACAAACCTTCTGAAGAGTGGTTCGACCATGAAAGTCTGACAGAGGTTGGATTCCACTACCATGTTGAAACCGAGGCTTTCGTTAAACCCGCCTGCATCACAATGACTCAAAATGAGTGTATCGACGAGAGACATCTGGAGCCGCTCGTTTACCACAGCGCGTTTGTACCACCAGGGCACGAGGCAATTTTCGCACTGGGTTTCGCACGAATGATTCAAGGGGACATGGTGTCGGCTGTGCACGCGCTCATTCCTCAGTTGGAAAACTCTCTCCGATACGTGCTTACTAACCGGGGCTCCAGAACCGCAAAGCTCAATGTTGACTTGACTCAAGAAGCTCAGTCACTCAGCCAAATGTACTCAAACCGCAAAGAGGAACTTGAACAGGCTTTTGGCAAGGACATCACTTACATGTTCCATCTGCTGTTCAACTTAAAGGGCGGGCCTATGCTGAGACATGAAATGGCTCACGGAAAGCTAACTGCTAGCAACTGCTACAGCGCCCCATGCATCTACGCATGCTGGCTAATGTTCCACATTACCTGTAGTCCTCTCGTCAGCCGCTGGAAAACTCACATTGAGCCGGCAATCCAAGAAGTAGTTCATTGACATCGACTGAAACCACCTGTGAATGCGCAGTCAGCCTCTGAGAATTCACATGAATCGCCCCTAGTTTCGCAGACACCCGACGGCCGCTTTTGGCCGTTCACTGACGGTCATGGTTGCTGAGGGTACAGGTCAAATCCGGCGCAAATGTCTGGTTAGGTGGATTACGACTGGGTGGTCGAGTCAGTGGAAGCACGCTGGTGTCAGCGGATCTGGAGAAGTACGCCAGCGGCAAGGTGAGCTAGTCTTTTCTGCACCAGTTCCTCAAGGCCGATATTCATGCCAGATAAGTCTGAAGCCAATATTGCCACCGCGGACGCGCTCACACTTCTACTGCACAATCAGCACGCCATTAGTGCGGCCATTGAAGAGGTGACAAGGTGGCTCTCTGAGTATGGAGTGAGATGCGTCGCCGATAACGCAGTTTCCGCCATGGAAACGCTGGACGCGAATGATCAAGGCATCACAGACGCCATAATGTGACTACGGCAGTTATAGGCATAACCCAACCAACGACCCGCCCCCCTCATTCATAGGCGAGTCCCGACCCTGAGTGGCCGTTGGGGGCAGGTAGAAATCGGCCTAAGGCGCCGCTGACTCTATAAGAAGTTCGGGGCGATTCACAGACACTCACAACGAGCAGATATCGACCATAGCCGCCGTTGGTCACAGCAGCTATCGGCCAAAAGCACGTCCATCAGGCACTGGCCTCAACGCCAGTGCCTTTGCAGAGAAGCATTGCGTCCTAGTCCAAGTTCAGCCGCTTGCGTGTCTCGTCGCTCATGAAGATATCGTAGATATGGCGATACTCGCGGGCCTGGGTCTCAATAGCCGTTACCTTGTGATACCGAATTGAGTCGTGCACAACAATTACCTTTGTAGGTGGCTTAAACGGATTGTCCAATTCGACCTCGACCACAACGGGAGGCTTTTCGTCGCCAAGTCTTTCAGCATCGGCCTCCGGCGGCGGTACATAGGCAAGGCGGCTTGCCTCGGGGAACAAGACTACGTTGGTACCCGTCTCGCCCGTCTGCACGGATGGGAAGACCAGACCGTCGACCTGCTTGCCAAAGCGCAGCCGTAAGTACTCGAACACCACCTGGGTCGAAAGATAGCTCAGCTCATCATTACGAGCCTTTGGCCTGGACATCTTTTTGACAAGTGAGCCCAAGAATACCTTGCGGTGTAGTGCATCACGAAACCCCACGTCCAGGAGCGACAGATCCGGGGGTTCAACCTGGTCTAGGGCCGTGAGGTCAAGGAGCTTCAGTTCGGCGACTGGAGTCAGCGCTGCGCTCACCACGTGATCCCCGGTGATGGAGCGGATTTCGCTCAGACAGGTCTCTCGCTCCAGCGCGCAATACAGAGCGGAGATTCCGTTCGGCGTCATCCTTTGACTGCTTGCCATGAACCTCGGAGTTGGGCCGAATTGACCAGCGGGATCATTGATTATTTTCTCTGCTTCGCTGAAGCCTTTAGCAAGACGCGCACGGTACATCAAGTCGCCATTTACTATGGTCCGGATGGCTTCAGGCTTAAGTCCTTCGTCATCGGCGACCAACATAGAGAAAACCGAGTCGAGAAATTTTCCGGCATTCGCGTTGAAGAAACGGTGCGTGTACAGCACACCCTCAACGAACTGGTCCCAAAGACCTTCGTAGGAGTTCACCTCCATCGCGTCATCTTCGCCATAAAAGTGCGTAGTGTCGCCGACATCATCTAGATTGAATTCGGAGGGAACGCCGCTACGCAAATCGTCGAAATATGATTCATTTCCGAGATCCAACCATTCCGAGAGAACAATGTCTATTTCTGCAATGGGGAACAGTTCAACCCTGGCCCCATACATCATGCTGAGCTCGTATTCCGAGAGATCCTCCTTACGGGCAATATTCTCGCTAACCCGGGCATAGACGTATTCAAATAGAACATGGGCCTCAATAGCCGTCCCACGGCGCTGGCAATATTTGCATTCAGCTTCCTGACTGTGCGCATCGAACAGCTTCTTGAGAGTTTCCGGAGTGACACATTCAATACAAATCATCGCTTCTTCCTGAAGTTTCTTTTTCCCATGCATGCCTGGAGACATCTACTTAGCAAAGCTGGCAGCGCGCGTGTAACCGCAAAAAGCGGCAGCTGATTGCTAAGGTAACCTCCTTCAGGGATCATTTGAACTGACATGCCAAGGAGGCCGAGCCACTCATGTCCACAGATAAATCTCTTGTTGCTGCCCTTCAAGCGCTATGGGACATCCCGCCACCCGGCCCACAGAACCTCTGGAGCAGCCGGGAGTTCGTCGCTCTGAAGGAATTGCTCACCAAGCGTTACCGCAGCGGAAAATCCACCTTCGGGCTGGAGGCCTCCATCGGCAATGCGCTTAGGTCGCTGGGTCTACCATGCAGCACCCCCCATCTGCTCAACCAGCCCAGGCCCGACATGGACAAGGTGGCCGCCGCGTTGGCTCACGAGTTTCAACGAACCACCACTAGGCGGCGATATCTATGCCCGCTTGATATGGCCGATGAGCTCCCGTCCTTTCAGTTTGGCAATGCCCGGATAGGTCGATTCACAGCTGCCGAACTTGAGATTTTGTTCAATGCGCCCCGCTTAGAGCGCTGTTATCCCGGAATACGGCTGGATACTCAGCGCCTGTCCCAGTTTCATTGGATGGTCGTAGAGGAAGACATCTCGGTTCAAGGCGAATCGGGCAATCGCCAGTTCTCCTGGCTGGACTTCCCCTTCGGAAAGGATCTGGGCGAGATTGTTCCCCACAGTGGGCGCTTCCCCGCGGCGGTAGAGCGCGCGCTGTTCTTCTTGCTGCTGGCGCCATGGGAAGACTGGGCCGAGATGACCGAGGTGGACTGGCGGGGTTTCCGGCTGCCTTGGGTATACACCCTCGACAATGACCTGTGTGCGTTCCCACCTCCGCCGCCGCTCCCAGAGCAGCTGTCGTGGGAGCCATACGCTCATCAAGTGGACCACGAAGAGTGGGAAGAATCCGAACGCCCGCTGTGGCTGCGAACCTGGGCAACCGCCGAGGATGTGCGGCAGGCGCTGGAAACTAGGTGGGCGCTGCTGCAAGCAGCGCGTACCCAGGCGTCGGAACTGTTCTCAACTCCGGTGGAGCACTTCCTTGTCCGTGCGTTCCTTTCCTATGGCATCGATGAAGTGATGGCTCACCTCATCATGATTGAGGCCGCGTTTGGAGCTGAGGCAGACCACAGGCGCAAGCTGCGACTGGCAGGCGATAATCACGATGAATCGGCGACACGCAGGGTTGCGGCAAGACTGAGTGCCGCCATAGTCGAGCCGGGCGCAGCGAAGGAGTATCTGGACCTTTACGACATGCGATGCACCTACGTTCACGGGCGCCCTGAAGGTCGTGTCATCTCCAGCCAACAGCGGGTCTTGGCACGTCGCCTTGCACGCGAAGCGGCAAACTCCTTGGTTGGCCTAGCGCAAGCACAACAGTCCCGCGAAATCGTCCTGCTCGACTTGCTCAATCGCGGCGTGGCGAACCTCCCTCCCAAGCCGTGACCATGCGGCTATGTCGCGGGACTGCTATGCACATCGCGGCATGGGGAAAAGAGCTTGGGGGAGAAAGGGTCAAGGGAAGGCGTTTAAGGGGAACAGGCCCTGGCCCTACCCGAAAAAGCTACTGGCTCACCTTCAGGTTCTAACACCGGCCTCCAGATACGGGAAAAGGGTGAAAAACCAGCCTTCTCCTCGCCGTCATCCAGCTCGGCGTCAGCTGTAGTGCTCAAGAACAACACCAGTAGTTATCCAAGGGAGCTCCGGCCTAAATCCAAGAGCAGTGTGATGCCGGGCACTTCAAGGGCAGCGACCGCGCACACGGCAATGATCAGCACGGATGGACGCAAAGCTGACAGAGCGGTATTCATCTCTCTGTCATTGTTTCGCGTGGTCCGCCGCTAACTCAGTCGCAGCCTCATGAGGGTAGGGGGTGTGTTGCGAATGTCCGCATTGGGTCGACAGGCGCCTCAGGCTTGACCGGTGACACTCGACCCATAACGCCCTTTCGAGGAGGACAGCAATCGGCCAAAAGCAGTCATTCTGACAGTCTCCGAGACTAGTGGCGATTCGCTTTTATTCTAGTGGTTTGTGAAACCTCAATACAAGGATCAGTATTAAAATCCGGCGAAGAACCAATTCTGCTATCACTTATGGAAACCATGTCCCTCCTAATAATGTCTTGGGTTATAGTTTCAGATTCCAAACAGAATGATCCATACCAAGCTTCAACTTTTCGGAGCTGACCATGCACATCTACAGCTGTAACTTTTGCAACGAGATGAACAGGGATGTTTCTGTTGCTGTCGAGTAACGATTCAGTCAGGGGCACAGTCAACCTCAACATTTTCATTGCGCCTTTATCTAAAACAAAAGGCACCTCGGCAAACCTTTCATCCAATAGGGATGGAAAATACCCTCCGTCAGTAACCCCATGGTAGGTTTTAATTTCTATCTTGCTAATAAGATAAGGTAAATTTCCACCGTTTGAGAATACAAGCTCTACATCGGTACCAACCTTCGCTGCGCTCGACTCTGCAAAACTGACCGCTCTAACTACTACAGAATCAACCTCTCTAACTGAATAATAAAAACTCAAGCCAGAAATAACAATTGCAAGTAACGAAAATGCCAGTGTAATGGAGTCTTGATGTTTGAAAAGTTTCGAGGCCATTGCCCCTCCATAGATACAATGAAGAATGCCGCTGCGCCCATCCTACACCAACGAAACAGTCAGCATGTAGGCATCGGGCCACGGAGAGCTGTAAATCGCCCCCAATTTCATAGGCTCGTTCGAAATTCGTCTATTGGCCGGTTTCTGCCCTTCGCGACAGGCTGAAATCGGCCAGTAGCAGTCAATAGGAAAGGCAGCAAACGACACCGAACTGACGTTTGGATCCTAGGCGGAAAAGGCGAAAAGAATGAGGCTCCGTGCGCGCTTAAACTGCTCTTGGGTTGGGCGGGTGGCTAAGCCGCCGTTTACTGGACTAAGCAAGGCTGTCCGTAAACATGCCCCAACAGTTTCCTGTGAAGGTCTCGAACTTCTACCGCTAATCCTTTCATGGCATCAGCGGTGGAGCCCATTAATAAGTTTTCCGCTGCCGCTCTAACTAATTGCTCGTACAGCACGTCAGCCTCCATAAACGCAACATTTCCCATCCTTAATAATTCCATTCTAGCCGCGGCATGAGCCCGTGCGGTGTCTTCATTATTAGACTTTATCATTGCAATCACGCCTTTCATTCGCATGTAAAGACGAACAAGCGTGGAAGAAATTTCTGGAGATAAGTTCGCTAGGCACGTAGGTGCGGCATCATAAATAACGAAGGTGTTCTCACCTATTGGAAACTGGACAATATAGGGTTCACCCTCGCTTAAGGCTTCAAGATCTCCTGCGTATTCTTCATCAAAGATCTTCAAGGCAGTTGTGACTTCAACCATTAATAGTTCCAGCGTCTGTTTCGTGGTCCGTGCGTCCTCTTCAGCTACTTTAGCGAGCGCAAACGCGTGCGCACGTTCTGTCGCCTTAAAGCCAAACCATCCAGCGATCGCAGCACCGACGACGGCTGAAACAGCTTCTTTGGAAAAAACGGCTTTAAGCAGCTCCCATATTACGTCGTAGTTCATGCCGCCTCCTCCATCTTTAACAATTACCACTCACTTGCGAGGACTTCTAACTCTTGTTTGGGGATTTTATGTAGCCCCATTAGATGGCAGAGGGTCACGCCCGGCCCCGAAATCATTGATCTGGCTGGAATGACGAGTCCTGGTTCATACACGTTATCGCCGCGACCCGCATTGACGTTATAGCTGACGATGAGTTGCTGTTGGTACAAAACCAATGCCTCTATGCTGATGCTATGGGAGTTCGGATGCATGGGTTCGCGAACCTGCCAGGGGCGGTCGCGTGTTTTGAAAGAATTGATCTGTTCTACCAAGCTTAGGATCACAAGCTGGCGATAGGTCATGCTTTCCGCCAGGCTCAGTAGGAAATTGGCCTGCGCCTTCGACACCGAGGGATAGAAAACCAGACCTGAGTAAAAATTGGCGAGATAAGGCAATTTTTGCTGTTCATGCTCCTGCTTCGCAGCTAGCAGCACTCCCTCGAAAACCTCTTCAGCAGGCGAAGGCCCATTTTCACTTTTGTCAAAGAAACCGTCTGAACGCGGTTCTTCCCACAGCAAACGCTCTTTAATCTCACTAATAGCGATCGCAGCGACACCGCCCACTCGCTCTTTTTCTTTCATAGACATGAAACGTTCTGCTACATCGTCCAACACGTTCGCGCAGCCCTGCCCGAGTGTTGCACCAATAACCGCCCCCGCCATTGAGTCCGATGGACTTATTAATCCCTGCACAACAGCACCGACGCCTGCCCCTACGATCTTTACGCCGTGTCCAAGCAGACTTTTTAAGCTTTCATTGCTCATACCGCCTCTCCCTGAGTGCATTCAAAGCGCCACCATACGCTCGTGAGCCGATCGCGGGGAAGCTTGAGCTCGTACTAGAGGACGAGATAGAGGTTGAGGTGCAGTGGAGGTGTAATGATGAACCGGCGTTGGGACCCTTCACATCATTTGACGTTCTTCCATTGAACAACGGCATCGATGGCGGGGCCGTTGAACGTCAAGGGCCTGAAACCTGTGTCGAGAGCTACCCGCTATGAGAGATAGCTCTAGACCATGGAGGCATTTGTATCGGAAGCCGCTAGCGAACATTCACGCTACGCCTGCTAGCGGAATTCGCGCTATGGGCTATTGTTCGTGCCAGCATATTGGAATCACGATCTGAAGTGCAGGTTGATTTCGAGCCAATAAGGATGGGCTGCGGTGTTTTCAAAAGCTGATGGCTCGGTACAGCCGCTGCTTAATCATCTCTTGGGCGAGCAGCTACAAACGGAAGGTTTACGACATGTCTAGATGTACAGCACCGGTACATGGTCATCGTTCGGCAAGCGCAAGAGCAGCGTGTCCCGCATGTGGCAGCGGATATAGCGGGTACGGATCGCGATCGTATTCATCCTCGTCCTACGCACCATCCTATTCGTCCCCGTCTCATGGCGGGGGTGGTCGCAGTAGCGGCGGTTCATCCAGCAGCGCAAAGCCGCGCTGGTCGAAGCCCGGATCCTCTGTGGCCTACACCTCCGCCGAGGTAAGAACGCTCACACCGGTACGCGAAAATGTCGAGAGGCGTGCGACAGTACCTGATCTACGTGACGTCTTTCTTTGTCACGCCTGGGACGACCGGAAAGGATCCGCGAAGGAGCTGCATGATGTACTCGAGTCGCTCGGTGTTTCCGTTTGGTTCAGCGAGAAAGATGTCCTTCTAGGCTCTTCCTTACTGCGTGAAATTGATAAGGGATTGGCGAAGTCTCGAGTAGGAATTGTGCTGGTGACCCCTGCTTTGCTGCGTCGCCTAGCAGCTGAAGGCATCGCTGACAAAGAGCTTTCCGCGCTCCTCGCAAGGGATCTGCTGGTTCCCATCATTCACGACACCACATACGAATCGCTGCGCGAAGTCAGTCCTCTACTCGGTTCGAGAAGCGGCCTGAGCACTGCTGAAGATACGTTTGCAGATATCGCGGCCAAGCTTGCCGAGTTGGTCGCCCCGTAGCTTCACTGTCCATGCGTACGGCTTTACTTACAGACCTGTTATCAATCGAAGGAGTTGAACACATGAGTATCAAACCCGGCCCCAAACCGATCGCTGAATCCACCGGCAAAAAGGACCAACGCCGTCGTGTTACTGAAGAAAACAAACCCAAACATCCTGATCTGGAAGTACATAAACACAAAAAAGCTGACTGACCTTAATAGCGGTGAGAGGGGGGTGAGTCACGTAGGTTTGGCCCCTTCTGGCCGTATTCCGCCTATCGCGTCCGACTGAAAACGGCCATTAGCTGTCATTCCTGACGTGCAACAATCAGACGTAAGCAGTCGGTCACGAGCGTCTGCTTCTGGCCGGTTTCTGCCTGTCACAAAGGGTCGCTATCGATCCAGAGTGAGTGAAGAAGCTCTCGGGCGACGTTTGTGAGTATTTCGCCCCGTTTTGCAAAGGCTTCGTCAGCGGCAGCGTTTTGCGCAGAAACGACGTCCGCCGAACTGCCTGATTGCTACTGACGCGCGGTTTTATTCTCCAGCAGCAATCCCGAAGCCAATGCCAGGAAGCTTTCGGCTACATGCTCGGAAGCCGTTTGCGGATCCTCGGCATTGGCAATCCACAAGGACGCGCCGAGCAGCGCGCCCATGATCAGGCGTGCTGTCGCTCCGGTGTTGACCGCTCGGATCGTGCCTTCATCGATCAGTTTTTGGATGCTGCGCTGAGTGCTGCGGATACAGGCATTCTGGCTTGGCCATTGCGATGGATCGCCCAGCACCGACGGGCCGTCGAGGAACACAATGCGCTGGATTTCAGGTTCCAGGGACATCTTGATGTAAGCGATGGATTCATCGATAAAGCCGTCCCAGGTGGTGCTGGCCTTCGCGATGATGACCGACAGTCGCGCCACCATTTCTTCATCAATCTGGGCGATGACGGCCTGTAGCAAGCCTTTCTTGTCACCAAAGTGATGGTAAAGCGCGCCACGGGTCAGCCCGGCTTTAGCGGTCAAATCATCCATCGAACTGTCCGCATAGCCCTTCGCAGCGAATGCGTCCCGCGCCGCCTTGATCAGCTTGCCGCGGGTCTCGGTAATCATGTCCACACGCTTCTGCGCCATCAGTCCTCGTCCTTATCAAAAAAATAACATTCATTGCGTATGTGAGTTGACATACGCTGTGCATGTCGTATTGTGACTTACATACGTGGCGTATGCAATGTGTCTTGGCAGTGTGCTGCTCAGGCGCTGAAGCGCCTTCATTCAGCACAGGATACTGATCAATGCGTGAGCAGCGCGACTCCGATATTTCACGCCTCAGCACTAACCAGGGCAAAACCATCGGGCTGATTGTCAACCCTGTTGCCGGCATGGGCGGGCGTGTGGGTTTGAAGGGCACCGATGGTCCTGAGGTTCTGCAGGAAGCGATTCGCCGTGGCGCGCGGCCGGTCTCAAGCGAACGAGCCGCTCAAGCGCTCAAGCGTCTGGCGGCCTCGGCCACGCCATTTCGATTGATGACCGGCGCTGGGGCGCTGGGCGAAGACATCGCCCGCGCCGCCGGTCTTGACCCCGTCGTCGTATATCGACCATCACCAGGATCGAGCCGGCCCGAAGACACGCGGAAGGCTGCGCTCGTCATGGCAGACGCCGCCGTCGATCTGCTGCTGTTCGCCGGGGGCGATGGGACTGCGCGTGATGTGCTGGAAATGGTCAGCGATCGAGTGCCCATCCTCGGTATCCCGACGGGCGTGAAAATGTATTCCGCCGTCTTCGCCACCAATCCCGAGAACGCCGGGAGCCTCGCGGCACGTGTTATGGCCGGCGAGTCCAAGGTGCGCTTTCGCGAGGCGGAGGTCATGGACATTGATGAGGCCGCCATGCGCATTGATCAGGTGTCGGCGCGCCTGTATGGCTACGCGCTCAGTCCGCACGAGCGTCATCTCGTGCAAAACGCCAAGACCGGTTCCGTCCCCAATGAAAACCTGGCGCTCGACGCCGTGGCCCGACAGGTCGTCCGCCAGATGAAAGTCGGCTGCCTTTACCTGCTGGGGCCCGGCACCACGACACGGCGAGTGATGACAGAACTCGGCCTGCCGTCGACGCTGCTTGGCATCGACGCGGTCATGGACGGTGCGCTGGTAGGCGCCGACCTCAACGAGCAAGCGTTGATCCGCCTGATGGAAGGCCATGAGACACGGATCATCGTCGGCGTGCTTGGCGGCCATGGCAGCTTGTTCGGACGCGGCAATCAGCAGCTCAGCGCGGAGGTGATCCGCCGCACCGGGCGCGAAAGCATCATCGTGATCACCTCGATGGACAAGCTCATTTCCCTCGACGCCGGCTGCTTGCGCGTCGACACCGGTGACGCTGAAGTCGACGCCATGCTCAGTGGCCATATACGCGTGCACACAGGACCCGACCGGTCCGTCTTTTTCAGGGTTCGATCCTGATCATTTGTTCCATCCGAAAAAACGAGGATAACCCCCATGAGTAATCATGTCGCCCACCCCTACATGGCGAACTCTGTTCCCGCACTCAAGCAGGAGATGCTCGACTCGATCGGTGTCGACAGCATCGAGGATCTGTTCCAGCAAATTCCCGAAGGCCATCGCCTGCAACGTCCGATCAACCTGCCGCCGGCACTGAACGAGAGCGAGCTGCGTCGGCACCTGGTCAGTACCCTGTCGAAGAACAAAACGTGCGAGCAAAACCTTAACTTCCTGGGCGCCGGCTGCTGGCAGCACCACGTCCCGGCAGCGTGCGACGAGGTGGTACGCCGCAACGAGTGGCTGACGTCGGTATTCGGCGAGCCAAGCTCCGACCATGGCCGCAACCAAGCCTGGTTTGAATTCTGCAGCCAGCTCGGCGAGCTGCTGAACATGGACCTGGTGGGTCTGCCGGTGCGCAGCTGGGGCTGCGCCGCGGGCCACGCCATTCGCATGGCCACGCGCATCACCGGGCGCAACGAGGTGGCGGTGGTCCGCGTCATTGACCCGGAGCGGCTTTCGATCATTCGCAACTACTGCGAACCGGTCGACATGCCGAGCCAAATCGTCGTACGCCTCGTCGACTATGTCCCGGCAACCGGCTTGCTCGATCTTGATCACCTTCGCGCCTCGATCGGTGCGCAAACGGCTGCCGTTTATTTCGAAACGCCGTCCTACTTCGGTGTGATCGAACAGCAAGGCGCCGAGATTGCCGCCATTGCCCATGCGGCTGGCGCCGAAGTGATTGTCGGTGTCGACCCGATCTCGCTGGGCGTGCTGGCCGCGCCGATCGATTTCGGAGCGGACATCGTGGTCGGCACCACGCAGCCGCTCGGGGTACATATGAATTGCGGTGGCGGCGTCAGCGGCTTCATTGCCACCCGCGATGAAGAACTCTACGCCCACCAGTACCCGACGCTGTTCATCAGCATCGCCGAAACCACCAAGCCCGGCGAATACGGTTTTGGCCTCAGCCTGTTCGAGCAATCGTCCTACGGCCTGCGTGACAAGGGTAACGATTGGACCGGCCACTCGGTTTACATGTGGGCCATCGCCAATGCCGTGTACATGGCAATGATGGGGCCCCAGGGCTTTGAAGACGTGGGCAATGTCATCCTGCAACGGGCTCACTATGCCGCGAAACTGCTGACCGAAATTCCAGGCGTGCGCGTGACGTTTCCAAGCGGTTTCTTCAAGGAATTCGTGGTGAATTTCGACGCGACCGGACTCAGCGTGAAGGACATCAACAAGCGGCTTCTCGCGGCCGGTATCTTCGGCGGCAAAGACCTGACACAGGACTTCCCGGAGCTGGGCGCTAGCGCCCTTTACTGCGTCACCGAGATTCACACCCAGGCAGACCTTGAGCGTCTGACCGCCGCACTCAAAAAGGTAATCGCACAATGAACACAACACTCAAGGAATACCACGCTCCCGTCTGGAGCGAACCGGTCATTCTGGAGATGGGCTACCCCGGCCGTCGCGGAGTGATTTTTTCTGACGTGGAAGCCGAGGTGCAAGCCGCTATCGGCAGTGCCGACGGCTTGATCCCCGCGAACATGCGCCGCACGCGCAAACCGGCGTTGCCGGAAATGTCCGAGCCCGAGGTGCTGTACCACTACCTGCGTTTGTCGCAACAGACCCTGGGCATGATGAACATCAGTCTGTTCGGAACCTGCACCATGAAGTACAACGCGCAGATCAACGAGGCGATGGCCTGGCGCCCGGAAGTCACTCACGTACATCCGTATCAGGACGAAGATACCCTGCAAGGTGCGCTGGAAGTGGTGCATGGCATGGACACGATCCTGCGTGAATTGTCCGGGATGGATCAGTTCATTTTCCAGGCGGGTGGCGGTGCCGACGCGGCTTACACCAACTGCGCCGTGACCCGTGCCTACCACGCCTCCCGTGACGAACTGGCGCAGCGTGACGAGATCATCACCACGATCCAGACTCACCCGAGCAGTGCGGCGACTGCCGCTGCGGCCGGGTTCAAGGTGATCACGTTGATGATCGAGGAGAACGGTTACCCGTCGCTGGAATCCCTCAAAGCCGCCGTGTCTAATCGCACCGCAGCGCTGATGGTGAACAATCCCGATGACATGGGCGTCTACAATCCGGAAATCCGCGAGTGGGTGCGGGTGGTGCACGAGGCGGGTGGTCTGTGCTTCTACGACCACGCTAACTTCAACGGCGCGATGACCAAGATCCGTGCCCGCGAACTCGGTTTCGATGCGTGCATGTTCATGTTGCACAAGACTTTTGGCGCACCGAAAAGCGGGGTCGGCGGCCCGGCGGTGGGTGCATATGGTTGTTCGGCGGAACTGGCGCCGTTCCTGCCGGCGCCGGTGGTGGCGTTCGACGGTGAGCGCTACAGCCTTGATTACGATCGGCCGCAGAGCGCCGGCAAGATACGTGAATTCTGGGGCAACGTTCCCGTCATCCTCAAGGCCTACGCGTGGTCGCGCGCCATGGGCGCGGAAGGCATGGCCGAAGCGTCCGATATCTCGGTTCTGGCCAACAACTACATGGAAAAAGGTTTGCTGGCGATACGCGGCGTAACCCGTTCACACCCCGAGGCCACAAGTCCGCGGATGGAGATGACGCGCTACAGCCTTGAGCAACTCAAGGAAGACACCGGTGTCGACGTTCACGACGTGCAGAATCGCATGAGCGATTTCGGCATTGATCCGATGTGGAGCAGCCATCACCCGTGGTTGGTGCCGGAGCCTTTTACGCCCGAAGCGGGCGAGATGTATGGCAAGGAGGCGCTGGATACCTGGATCGCCGTGCTCGCGCACATTTCCGATGAGGCCTACTCGAACCCGGAGATCGTCAAGACGTCGCCGCATAACCAGGCGATCCACCGGTTGAAGGTCGAACCGCTGGAAGACCCGCTACGCTGGGCGATGACCTGGCGCTCGTACCTGCGCAAAAACAACAAGCAGACTGCCTGAGCCGTTGCAGCGTCCCCGTCGATGAGGCGGGGACGTTATCGAAACCTGATCAGAGCTAACAATCAGCCATCGGAGGTTGCCAGCATCGCTACACGACTGGCGACTTCCCCACAGGAAAACGTCATGTCGATTTTCGAAACGGGCCTGGCGCCCTCGTCAGTCAACCATATTGCCCTCTCGCCGCTGAGCTTCATCGAGCGTACGGCCTCTGTCTACGGTCAGTATCCGGCGGTGGTCCACGGCGCTGTAAGGCGCAACTGGCAACAAACCTATGAACGCTGCCGACGCCTGGCCAGCGCGCTCAGTGGGCGAGGCATCGGCAAGGGCGATACGGTGGCGGTCATGCTGCCCAACATCCCGGCGATGCTCGAAGCGCACTTCGGTGTGCCGATGATCGGCGCGGTTCTCAATACCCTGAATATACGCCTGGATGCGCAGGCCATTGCCTTCATGCTGGAGCACGGCGAGGCCAAAGTGTTGATCACCGACCGTGAGTTCCACGCGGCGATCCGTGAGGCCTTGAGCGGACTTTCCAATCCGCCGCTGGTGGTGGATGTGAACGATCCGGAGTACGGCGAAGGCAGTGCCGTCAGCGCGCTGGACTACGAAGCGTTCCTCGCTGAGGGCGACCCGCAGTTCGCCTGGCAATGGCCCGAGGACGAGTGGCAAGCTATTTCCCTCAGCTACACCTCCGGCACCACCGGTAACCCCAAGGGCGTGATTTATCACCACCGTGGCGCCTACCTCAATTCCTTGGGCAATCAGATGACCTGGGCCATGGGCAACCACCCGGTGTACCTCTGGACGTTGCCGATGTTCCACTGCAATGGTTGGTGCTATCCGTGGACCGTCACCGCGTTGGCCGGGACTCATGTGTTCCTGCGTCGGGTCGACCCGCAAAAAATTCTCACACTGATTCACGAGCACCAGGTCAGCCATTTGTGTGGTGCGCCGATTGTCCTCAATGCGCTGGTCAACCTGCCGGACTCGGTCAAGACCGCCATCGATCATCCGGTCAATGCCATGGTGGCGGGCGCGGCGCCACCGGCCAAGGTCATTGGTGCGGTCGAGCAAATGGGCATCAAGATCACGCACGTCTATGGCCTGACCGAGGTTTACGGCCCGGTGACGGTTTGCGCCTGGTATGCGCACTGGGATGAGCAGCCGCTGAACGAGCGCGCGAAGATCAAGTCACGCCAGGGCGTACGCTACCCGACCCTCGAAGGGCTGATGGTCGCCGACCCGCAAACCCTGGAACCCGTGCCTTGCGACGGCACCAGCATGGGTGAGATTTTCATGCGCGGTAATACGGTAATGAAGGGTTATCTGAAAAACGCCGAAGCTACAGCCGAAGCCTTCAAGGGCGGCTGGTTCCATACCGGCGACCTGGCGGTTCGGCACCCCGACGGCTATGTCGAAATCAAGGATCGCCTCAAGGACATCATCATCTCGGGCGGCGAGAACATTTCCACCATCGAAGTCGAAGACGTCCTCTATCGCCACCCGGCGGTACTGGAAGCGGCAGTGGTTGCGCGCCCGGATGACAAATGGGGCGAAACACCCTGCGCGTTTATCACGCTTAAAGTCGGGCATGAGGACACGCGCGAGGCCGACGTCATTCAGTTCTGCCGTGAGCATCTGGCGGGTTTCAAGCTACCCAAAACCGTGGTGTTCGGCGAGTTACCGAAAACCTCGACGGGCAAGATTCAGAAGTATTTGCTGCGCGACTCGGCGAAGGCACTCTGACAAGAGCGCCCCTTGGAAACACCTGCGTGGATCGTATGTTGCACATAGGCGGGATCAGCCCACCCCCGTTATGGCAACGGAGGAGGGCCGGGGACATGCCGACTCGGTCCACAGGGTTCCACCGAGTGTCCGGAACATCCCGCTATCGTTCACTAGCAATCAGGTGACGCCACTGGTAGACCTTGTTGTGGTCGAGCAGGGGATGTCGGTAATTCGCGGAGTTCATTGGACTCCGTAGCGTCAGGCGCGCCGGCATCCTTTTGCATCAAGGTATCGCAGGCAAAAAAATCGGCGGGTCGACAATGCTTCTCGAGAGAAGCATTGTCGAGATGAAAGGCATATGTTCTGAAAAAAGGCATCTGTGGCCTCCGGTGCAATCCCGATGGCGGGTTGATAAACAGGGGCGGGAAATCAAGATCGGTAATTGATTGACCCGTTGGCTGCAATCCATTCGATTGATGACGACTGAGGACAGCGATCAACAACGGACTGGCTGCATCAAAGGGCTTGGGGACGTTTTGGACCGGCAGATCTGGCTGACTACAGCCGGGCAACTTTCTGCGGTTCGCTACCGCCCCAATACAGCCAAGTCCAGCCGTCAACATTGCGCTGAAAGACCCCGGTCGCAACATATTGGACGATCGTTGGCTCTTCGTTTTCAATCGTGTGACCGTCGATGCGGATCTGTGCCCAGGCAATGTCTCCGCGCATCCAGGACACCACGAGCCGTGGTTCCCAGCGGATGTTTAAGGTGGTCACCCAAGTCACTCCATGCTGCACTGCCTCGGCCCCCATGAAGTACTCGTCCAGGCCGGAGCCGGCGATCGCGACGTCCGGATCGGCGAAGTACTTGGCGACGTCCGAGCCAGGGGTGGAAAACCCCTGCAGAACCTTCGTGATAAACGCATTGAGAGATTCCCGGGTTGCCGTGTCGGTAATCATGGACGGCGACTGGTATCCAGCGAGACTGTCGATCATAAATACTCCTGATTGCTTGCGCGTTGGGTGGGGTTGTCTTCGGTTGACGATGTCTGTCCGTGCGGCAGGTAGTTCATACGCGCCGTATGTGTTTATATTATTTGGCATACGTTCCGCATGTCAAGTTGCATGCATGCCGTATGTCTCTGCGTAAACCGCAGCCGGGGAAGGTGGGAAGTGGATGGAGCAAAGTGTTCAGAACCAGCAGAAGGTTGAACGCGATCAGTCTCGCAATGACAAAAAATGCATCCAGCAGCTTGAACGTGAACTGCTGTGCAGTGCCTTGAGCGTGATCGAACGGCAAGCTATCGTGACGCTGTGCAACAGCCCGGCGTACGCCCATTTACATCGAAGATATTTACAGCCGCAAGGCCGTGGGTTGGGAGGTTTACGAAGGCCTTCTGCGCTCAGCTAAGAGATTCAGAACATCGCTGGTCAGTTTTCTTCCAACTCTGGCTCGTCGCCAGATGACTCGATGAGTGCCTGGGCGCTGGCCATATTGGTTTCCAGTTCGTCCAGAGCTTCCTGGTGCTCCTCTCAAGTGGCAGAGTTTCCAGTTCCAGCGGGATTCAAGAGTGAATTCAAAACCATAGACGGCGTCAAGCTCCACTATGTGAAGGGCGGTTCCGGGCCTTTGGTTACCTGGTCCACGGATTTGGTCAAGCCTGGTATGAGTGGCACAGCTTGATGCCCGAACTGGCGAAGACTCACACCGTAGTTGCGGTGGATTTGCCGGGCCTGGGCGAGTCGGAACCGCCCAAGACCAGTTACACCGGCACTGACGTCTCGAAATATCTGTTCGCCCTCGCGACTCAGCTAAGCGGCAACCAGCCGTTTGACTTGGTTGCGCATGACATCGGTATCTGGAACACCTATCCCATGGCAGTAAACCACCAAAGTCAGATAAGGAAACTGGTGTACATGGAGGCACCGATTCCCGACAAGCGCATTTACGATTTCCCGGCATTCTCACCACAGGGTGAGTCGCTGGTCTGGCATTTCAGCTTCTTTGCCGCTGGCAACCAATTGGCCGAAAAGTTGATCACAGGGCATGAAAAGTTGTTCCTCTCGCACTTCATCAAAGAACACGCGACCAACAAGGAGGCCTTTACGCCTGAGCTGCTCGATCTTTACGCCAAGTCATACGCCAAGCCCCATACACTGAACGCGTCGTTCGAATACTACCGAGCGCTTAACCAATCGGTCACTGAAAACGTCGAGCTGTCAAAGACTCCCCTGAACATGCCCGTACTGGCAATCGGCGGTGGAGGGCACGGTGGAATGGGGCAACTTCAAGTGGATCAGATGAAGGAGTACGCGACCAATGTAGAAGGCCAAGTCTTGCCCAATTGTGGGCACTGGTTGCCGGAGGAGTGCTCCGCTGAATTGAATCCTCTGGTGGTCAAATTCTTGAAAAACTGACGGATGTTCTTGATGCGTAAGGTGGCTGCTATTTGAAACGCGGTGGCCACCGATGTGAGCTGAGTCCGGGGCTTGGCCAATGTCGGCTTTTGGCCGATTTCTGCCTGTCGTAACTGGCAGAAGTCGGCCAGTTGCAGCTAGGCAGGGTTACACGCCCGCTCGCTATCATCTGCTTTTAACATGTTGATCCTGTTCCGCTCAGGGTAAAGGCTGTCGTCGTCATTTATTGTGCATCCTTTGCACGTTATGTTTTTCTGCGACTGACATGTCGTCATCCGTCGATCATCTGACGCGAGGTAGGATGACAGTGTGAGCCAGTCCACCCATTTTCGGTAGATTTCAGACGGTAGAACGGTCTGAAATCGAATTCCGGGGGCTCAGCGATCGGTCACCATTTTGGCTCTTACAGCGAAGAGAGCCTTGGTCATGAGTAAAGAAGCACAAACGATAGTCACCCTGCTGGATCAGCAGTACGAGCAGTTGCTTACGGACGCGAGATGCTTGGTAGCAAGCTATGTGGATGCGTCCATGAAGCTGTACAAAAAGACCGGGGTCAAATCTGTTGTGGCCGGCGTATCAATTAAGCAGGTGAGCCCGAACGCGTATTCGATCTACTGGTGCAAACTGGTGCCGCTGCAAGGACAAAAAAACAAATTCGCGCCCCTGACTATTGCCAAGGGGAATGGCAAACATAAATATCCGGCTTCCTCGTTTGAGTTTGTTGAATATCCATACCGTCACCTCGTTCTGCAAGTTGAGGGGCGGCTTGCAGAGATTCGCCGCGTTGCGAGCGAGAATCGTCAGCTACGTCGGACGTTGGTCGCTTATGAGAAGAAGCTGTCTAGATACCAAGCGCTTAATCATGGCGACCTCTATTCGGCAGGGTAGCGGCTGAGAACCTATAAGCAGTGCCGAACAGATTTGACCCGATTGTAAATCCCGAAAGCCCCGTGCAGCTTGGTCTGGCGGGGCTTTCTCTTATCAGCAGTGAACTACGGCGAGATATATTGCTGCGCTTTATCAGGGAAGGCGACGGGTTCGGGCTATAAGCAGTGTAGGGCGCTAAATCTACTCGCTGTCAGCCAGCAGGCCCATGCAGGCGGGGGCGGAGGCCGTATTTGCTATTAGCAGTGACGCTTAAGACCAAGTCAGCCGGCCAGCTTTGATCTGTATTAGTAGTGAAAGGCTTCACTTTCATAAAATAAACATTGGTAGGTGCCGGCCTAGCTGGTACCCGTGTCGCGTAGCGGGTGGCGACGGTGACGCGCTACTCCTCAGTGCCCCCGCTGCTTTGCGAACTCAATACGGTTCATTACGCACATGGGGATGGGATAGCCCTGGATGTGGGTCGTGAGTGCCTCGTTGCCAGCTATCACCATGATGCAGGATAGGCCTCTGCGGAAGCGCATTCCTCGCCCCGAGTAATTGCGCGGGATGATTTCCCATGATTCGTCGTCGTAGTAAAAACCAACGATTTCTGACCAGTTCGATTTTATGCCCGCGCCCATGATGCCCAATGGTGTCAGGCAGAAAATCTCTACCTGGGTTTCCTGCCCAAGAGGTACAGCATAAACCCGACCGTTGGGCGCAATAGGTGGGAAGTACAGACCGTTACCGAGGTGACGAAATTCCATGCTTGTGCTCCGGATAGATGAGGTCGCTAGACACTCTCCGGTAGCTTTTGGAAAACCCAAGATCAGATGTTGCCAGCGAGTCGGCGTACGAGTTTTAGCGTACTGGGCAAACTAGCTCGCCACCTGGCGGGCGTGCATGTTGCTGATCTAAACGCCTCGGAGCTTTATTTACTTTCGCTAGGGGCGGAAATTGACAGCCCTTCCGAAGTCATCCCATGACCTCATAGGCTTGAGAAAATACTGCGTATTGCAGCGGTAGGGTGCCTTGCCGATGGATTTGGGTCAGCGCCCGCTGCCAAGAGGCAGCGGGCAGTTTGTTGCAGGTAGCTGGCCGTACCGCTGAAGACTCAGTCGTCGCCACGCTTTTTGTCCAGACGCGCTGCGACCATGTAGCCAATAGCGCCTGCGATGGTCAGCGCACTGATGACGGCAAGCACGGCATATACAAGCAATTCAAAACGATCCATATCCTGACTCCTTTAATTCGAGCTCTGCCAAGGTTAAGGGCGTCTGATCTAATCCCAAATCTGCTGTAGGATGGCTTAGCGACTGGTACCGGCGGCTTCCTTCCTCAGGTCGGCTCGGGCACCGACGTACGCATCAGTTTCCCAGATACGCATATTCCCGAGCTCGTAGGCGACGTGTTTCCGGGCCTCCAGATCCTCATCGTTGGGAGCTTTGCCCCTAAGAATCGGGGCGTGGTGACCAGACAATCGCCGGTAGAGCTCGCAGGCATATGCCGCGCGACAATCATCAATGTTTAATCCGTGAGAAAGTAATAGCTCTTGAGCTGCAGGTAGGTTCTTTAATTTCCATGTACGCCAACCTGCTGGCGTCGCGTGACTGCTACCCTGAAGTTTTTGAAATGCTGCGGCCTTCTCCAAAATTACAATTTGCTCAGGGGCAGAAATATTAACGATCCGATGCTCATGCTTATCTTTGCTGAACACATAAAAGATGTTTTCTTCTTTGGCGTCCCTGTGAGCATCTTCTGCGTCGAAGAAAAAAGCCTCAAGCAATGACATGCCGAGGTATCGAACTAGACTGATTAATATTGCTAGCTGCTCTGAGTAGAGAGCCTGAATATCCACCATCGCGACTTCAAACTGAGTTCGGTCAAGGCTGCGCGGCACGGTAATGCGTGCGTGGCTTGGGAAACCAAGACAGCTACCGACGTTAGCCGCTGCGCCCTTCCAACGGCCATCAGTTGCGAAGCCCATCACTGCATATACAGTCTCAAGCAGGACTGACACGCTTTGCAGCGGAAGATTCCCTTGGTAGGCCTGGATATAGAGCTCTTCCCCATACTTCCTTAGCAGTTTTTTATTGACGAGTTCCAGGATATCCACCTCATGGGACTCCCAGGCATAAACACTAAACTGTGCCCATTGCTGGTCGTGGATCATGGCCTTGTGCTGACTGAGTAGCCCGCGCCGGACTGCCTCCCCGAGTATTGCCGAGCCGGCCTTGGTCAAGTCCCGATCAAAATGTGAGTGGAAACTCTGCTTCATGGTCATTCCTCCATTCAGCTCAAGTGCTGAGCTGCTAAAGGAAATGTTGAGCGAAAAAAAATATCCTGGGCTTCGTTTTCGGTCGCATTCAGCGCCTGAAATTGACGAGCGCATCCATCCCGTAAACGGTCGTTTATAGGACACCTATTACAGATGATCTTATGGGCTTGGGATTTACCGCTTTCCTGCCACTTTTCCCGTACCGAAATCAGTGTGAGAAAAATGTATGGGAAAGCGGATTGGGTACGCCCGAGTTTCGACTGATGATCAGAATCTCGACCTGCAGCGAGATGCACTTGCCCTGGCTGGGTGCTCCGTGGTTTACGAAGAGACCATGAGTGGGAAGTCAGCGGATAGACCGGAGCTGGGGCATTGCCTCAAAGCTCTGCGTAGTGGCGACACTCTGGTTGTCTGGCGACTGGACCGTCTCGGTCGTTCTCTGCCCGACTTGGTTGGGATTGTCGGTAGCTTGGAGCGGGAACGGGTGGCATTCGAGTCCATTACCGAACGAATCGAAACCACCAGCGCTGCCGGCAAGTTGATCTTTCACGTGTTCGCTGCCCTGGCGGAGTTCGAGCGCAACCTCATTCGAGAGCGAACTCGTGCAGGATTGGCTGCGGCTCGTGCCCGTGGGAGAAAAGGCGGGCGCAAGCCTGCGCTGGATGATCGCCAGATACGTGAGATACGGGCGCTTCTCAGAGATCCGGAGATACAGGCTGGAGACGTGGCTCGCCGCTATGGGATTTCGCGGACTACTTTGTATCGTTATATCCGCTCATACAATGCGCTGGGGGCGGGTTGCGGACCCTAGGGCATCTGCTTGAGCACCGGCAGAGGTGGCAGTCGCAGCCTAGGCGACAGTCGTCTGAATTAACGTAACGTTACTTGAAATCGAGGCCGGTAAGACTTACTGTTCGCATCAGCTCATCTACCAGCCTTCGGGTGTAAGCGTAGAAGGAGTAACGGCCCCGTCCTCCTGCGGATGGCGCGGCCAGCCTAATTCCCCTCGTTATACCGCTCCCAGCGCCGTTCCAGTTTTCTTTGCTGATGCTCCCGCTCAACCGGGTATGCCGTCCACGGCAGGATATAGTCCTCGCGCTCGTCCAAGACCACCAAGTATTCAGCTTCGGCAAACCAGATCAGCACGCGATGACCTGAACCCTTCGGTTCGCGCCAGATCTTAAGCGCGGCGTCGGCAGCATTTTCGATAATCGGCCTTGGCCAGCGAATGCGCTCACAACGTCGCAAGTCGGGTAGGCGTTCCGCCTCGTCGTTGCCTTCGGAAATCATGTGCCAGAAGGTAGCTTCTTTGCCCTGTATAACCGGGTGACGCTTCAAGCCCAGACGCTTGCCCGCGAACACAGGTTTTGACTCAACGAAGTCGGCACAAAAGATCTGGTAGATAGCTTCCAAGTAACGAGAGAAATCGCCTCCATAAGCCTTCAGTTCCTCCAGAGCCGGCAGCCATCTTGGCAAGCTCATAGCCCGCTGCTCCCGCTCCAGAGGAATAGGTTGAACTTGGACTCACGTAACAACGTGTTCTGCTTTAGGTTATAGCGGCTGCGCTCGCGGATACGTTCGATCAGGCGCTGTTTGGCTTCGCTGCCGGTAAGCCCGCGATGTAGGTAGGACAGCGCGCCGATCAGCAAGTCGGTCAACTGCAGTTGCTCGGCTTCATGGGAGTGGATGCGTTGTACCCGGCGAATCATCCTGCGCGAGAAGTCATAGGCGTTGTGGGCCAGCACCTCATGGAGCTTGGCGACCTTCTCATGCCCTAGGGTGTCTTTGATGTCGATGTAAACGTGATATCCGGCATCCGGTTCGAATATGGTCTTGAGCATCGAGAAGTACATTTTGTAGTACCAGTCATCATGGCTCTGCCGGTACTGCTGATGATTGAGGCGGACCTTGTCAGCCACGATCAGCGCGCGGAAATGCAGGTCGTCGTCATCGAAGAAATAGTCAATGCAGTCTAAGTAGAACTGCAGCTTAGTCGCCCCTACCTTGGTCCACTTGATCTCGAAGTCCGCCGACAACCGATGTCTGACCTTGATTTCACGCAGGCGTTGTGCGATCTCTAGGCGCTTGGCCTCAGGGCACCAGACCGCACCTAGCACCATAGCCTTCTGGCCATCGTTCTCCAGATGGCAGGACTCATCGCAGTAAATATTAAAGGTTTCGCTCACGAAACAGCCCCTAAATTGCGCCCCTTGAATCCGGCCGGTGCTGCCTTTTTCTCTTTTTGCGGCTCAATTTTACGAGTGTTCTGGAATGCCAGCAGATCCACCTCAAAGATGCTGATCACTGCCTGGTTGTTACCATGCACGTGGGCAATCTGCCGCTCATAGTGCTCCTTGAACGGGGCTTGAGCACTTGAGCCTCCAAACTGGCCAGTGTTGGCAAGCATAACCGGCTGATACATATGGAACTGCAAGGCGGTTGTCATGGAGTCAAACGTCCCTATGTCTCTATTCAAAGCGCTGATGACGAATCCATCACTTATGTCGCGCATATCTGCGCCCAGTTTGAGGTCTGTTGCGTCGTAGCAGACTGCCCCAGTCAGTTTGGCTTCGGCACCTGAATGATCCTTGAGCTGAACAATGACTTGATAGGGGCGGTGCCCTGCCACCCCAGAAGATAGCTCCCAGGGGATGCCGTGCTGCTTGCCCTGATATGCACGGATGATCTGCCTACCGGCAGCACTTTCTTGTCGCAGCAGCCATACCGCACGGTTAATAGGCTTTTTCAGGTAGGGATGTTCGACAAATGTTTGCCCCGCGAATATTAAGGCTCCCGTGCTGTCTGACAGCCGATGAAGCAGCCACATGTCGTCCGGATGAATAGCAAGTTCTGGAAAGACGATGAGATCGAGCTGGTTTTTCTGCTTATCTGAGGTCTTACGCTTTGCGAAGCGGCTTGCTGCCAGTTGCTGTCCAAGCAAGCGGCACATGGCAGCGAGGTGTGCTCTATGCCTAGCCCGGTAGGAGGCAGTCCACATCAGTGGGTCGCCACTTGAGAAGTCGTTGTCCCGAGGCATTAGCGTCTGCACCAACGCGACCTTGAACTCACGTAAGTTGGATTTGGGGGAGCAGTCAACAGGCAACAGGTAGGCTGGAAGATTAGATTGACTGCCGTATATGCGGCCCTGCTCAGCCAAGCGAGCTTTGACTAGTTTGAGCAAGTCCGACGGCTGACGAAAAGCAGCAAAGCCCTCAATATCCGTCCTGTTGATCTCCAAGCCGGGCCACTGCAAAAGACGCATAACCAGCTCATTGAGCCATGGCGAGATTGGAGTTGGTTCCTCACCTAAACCGCGGCTCAGCGGCATCAGCCCCATGCGTCGTTTATACCAGCTGCTTTGTAGGCCGCGATAACGATCAAACTGCTCTTCTCGCACTGGGAAAAAACGAGTGGTGAAGTCACTTTCGCCGATGATGGCTGAGCGTAACAGACGTCCTAAACGGTAGGCCCAAGCCATTTCCTCTGAACACCATGATGGGGTCTTATTCCATGGGGGCACTATCGTGTTAGGTTCTTTGACGATCAAAGCCAGTGGCGTATCTGGATGCTGAATCTTGTTCCAGTCACTACAGTCGATTGATAGCCAATCCAAGCCCAGCCCATCGTTATCAAGGCAGTCGGAGTGCTCAGCTTTTAACAGCTCAGCGGCCAGTTTGAGTAGTGCGTTTTCTTGAACAAATGGGTTTTCTGGATGGGACACGATGTTTAATAACGAACGCCTACCCTTGGGCCAGTCTTTTAATCGTATAGATATGTCCTGTGCATGGTCTTTAGGCAAGTAGCGTTCTAGGTATTTGAGCCAACCTGCCTTCCCTTTACTCACGCCATGCACCATGTAACTCTCCAAGGATTCGTATATCTATCATTGCGATATCATCAATCAGTTTTCGGGCCTCTTTGGCCTTCAGCTTTTGCAGCCAATTACCCAGCCAAATAATGAACTTATCCCGCTGGCCGGTAATTCGCATCACAAGCAGCCCTGCTGTAAGTGAATTGGATACTTCTGCGGTCGTTGGCGGAGTGAGGCGTAAAGCGTCATGCAGTGCTCTGTAGGAAGCCAGTTCTCTAGTCAGCGGCAAAGGTACTGGATACTGCATGACAGCCAGAAAGAGTGCAGCCTGTTGATGCAGATACCACGGAAGTTTTTCGTTCTCGATTGCCTCTAGGGCTGCCTGCAGTAACTCCTTACGATAGCCAGTTATGTCCGCCGAATCTGGATAACTTTCTGGACGGTGCAACCCTGTTTCTACTGCGCCGGCCCTGAGTAGATCAGCAAGCACAAACAATGCGACTTCCCGCTCAGTTTTAGGGACGGCAGGCTCTAACTTTAGCATCAATGCCTGAAGAACTGGTCGCAGGAGCTTGGCTGAGGGGAATATGTCCAAGCCGCAGCGCAACACGCTGGCCAAGGCAGGGTTGCGTGACCAGCAAGCGATCAACTTACGGGCAATCGTTTCCATTTCATGATCAAGTGCCTGGCGCTCACTGACTTCAGTATTGGTCAGCACATCCTCGGCGGGCAGCTCTGGATCGCTCATGCTGCGGCGCATGCGTAGCACTTGGCGTAATCGATTGGCCGCAAAGCGTTTGACAGTATCGTCCCGCACGTCCGCTCGCGGCAGGGATATACGTGCTAGCGACAAGGGGTTCTCATCGACATCGTTGGCATCATCCAGTGCGTCAGCAAGCCAAAGTAAGTGATCTAGGCTGCCAGTAGCTTGCAGCAAAGCTGCGGGGTCGGGGGCTGTGCTGATTTGCCCATTCACGCCTCGCATAAAGCGGGAGGTACTACCCTGAACGGCGAAGTCTTCCCAAGCGACTGCTTCAGATTTTTCTTGTTTTATTGCCAAACCATTGTATGCGCCCTTGAAACACTCTTTAATAAGTTTGTTAGTCCAGTTACTTATACTTTTCGCAAGTGCTTCAAGTGCTAAGTCTTGTGCTGATTCATTCGAGATTGCCACGACTAAGCGCATATCATCAACATAGCGGCAGTAGTCAAGCAGCTTAATCCGAACACCAGTGGACTTCATGCGGATGTGAGTTTTTTTGCGTATTCGTGCAGCGACTAACTGGTCGAAATCATGCATATAAGCATTGGCAAAGAAGCCGCTCGCCACCAAACCCTGAGGTAAGCCTAATTTGAGATCGCTGCGGCTATCTGAATCGCTGTCTTGCCATTGCCAACTAAGAATCTTCTCAGTTGCTTCCCAGAACGGTGTAGCCTCGTCCTCGGAGTAAGGGATAGCAAATTCTTTGGCATAACGCTGATACAGTCTCTTTAATAGGTCCACCACCGCAGATTGTTCAACACAATCATAAAACTTAGCCAGATCAAGCTTGACCACAAACAGACGCTCGTCATGCAGGCTGGGCAGTACTTCGCGACAAGCCTCTGCGGGGCGCTCCAAGAAGCGCTCATAGTCCACGAAAAACTGCGAATAGGTGGTGGAGTTGCCCCAGCGAAAGCGTGCTTGCTGCTTGCCATCAGACTCTTCAGTCCAGTCGCAGAACAGCCGATTGCCGTAGCTGCAAACTCGCTGTCTGGCTTGTGCATTACTGCCGTAGCTCGCGGGGTCGGTATTACCTTGCAGTGTTTCTACAGCGTCAGCGAGACATAGCATGACGGCAGAGGCTAAAACCTGCTCACGAATGCTGACATGTGCTAGTGGACGCAAGTCGGGCTCTGCTTGTTGAACTTCGCCATTTTTATTGACTATGGCTTTAAATTTCCAGTCCCCGCCTTCAGCTTCAGCCTTCGATGGAAAGTACCACTTGCCATTTTTTGGAGCTGGCACCAGGCGCAGAGGGCTTGCTGCCCTATGGTCGCTAGTGGAAATCTGTTGCTGCCATTGTTTTAGTGTTTGCGGTAGCAGCAGAGAAACCTGCTCCAGCTCCAGAATGTCGGCATACCAATTATGTCGGCGAATGTAGGCATCAGACTTTTTCCAAGCCTGAGCCAGAACTGCCTCATCGGCCAGTAGGTCTAGCGATGGCATCAACCTTTCATAGCGGGCGTCAACAATGCTCATGCCGCGGCCCGCTGGACCTGGGCTTCGGTCAGCTGTGCATGCACCTGACCGGGCTGGATTACTTGCTTGCGTATTCTCCAGCAGGCCCGCTGAATCTCGGGGGCGATGTACCTGCTGCAGATATCCCATTCGGAAAGCGACTTTTTGTTCATACCCTCAATTCCCTTTCAAGCCGGCCTGGTCGCCCCAATCCGGCAATGTTAATCGTGCTCGATAGGTGTAAATGTACCGCGTTTGGTATCGGCTCGGTGGTTGATCTGGTTTCGGTAGCTCAAGGCATAGGCGAAAACGGCATCGCGGTTTTCTCGTGCCGAGTCATCTAGCTGTCCTCTTGATTTTTAATTCTTTCTTTTTAGGAGCTCAGCCTGAGCCGAATTCTGATGTGGACAGAGCTCTAGGTGAGCCCTATCCGGGACCATTACAGCTCAGAGCGATACGTATCACTCTGAGCTGTGTATAAGATCGCTACGGCGATTGAGGTGTCTGCGCAGCGTTTCTCGAATGCCGGCTGGCAGTCGATCTAGGTCGGTGTGCAATGAGCCTAAATCGATCTGGGAATTACCACCTGCCAGATTGATTTGTATATTCAGACGCTCGATATTCAGTGTTCGCGTACTTGCGAGATCGCCAGCGATCATGGCTTTTTTAAGCTCATTAACGGTCTGCTGGGCGCGGTCCGGCACGTAATCCCAGGTTACTACGGTATGTGGTAAGCCGGCCTCTGTGACCTGGACCTTTTCGCGTAGCATGTAGTGATTGGATCGGCCGAACTTTTTCTTTGCAATGAAACCTGCTTTTTCGAGAACCCCTAACGCCCGTTTGACCTGTGCCTGACTGACTCCAGACTGTTCGGAAATCCGTTGGATGCCCGGTTTCGATAATCCATGGTCGAAATTGGCATGTGCCTTGATGACGGCATAAACCGTAAACGCATGGGGCCCAATTCGGGCGACATCGCCCTGATCAATCATTGCCCTGAAAACATGGAACCACTGGGTCTGCGCTCGCAGTGGGGCTGAGACGTTAGTCATTGTTGTACCCTCCGCGGAGCTGTACGCGCGGCCTACTCAGGATCCAGGCAGATATCTCCGTGCTGAGCCAGCCAACCGATCTGCTGCTGCCTAGATCATATGGAGCAGGGAATTTTCCTGCGGCTATGTCGCGATAGATCGTGGATCTCTTTTTCCCGACAACGAGCTCAACCTCGGGCAGGCGAAGGAAGCGCGGTTCCTCTGGGCTGGGTGCAATAGTTCGTGCTGACATTTGATCGGTGCTCACGCGATGGCGTTGCAGCAATCCTCAGGTGCTGCAATACGCATATGTGTTGGGAGTGGCGCTCGGACTGTCCTACTGCAAAGCAGGGGCATTTGTCGGGCCTCGAGTTACGGGCCTCCGAGATTTCTCGCCGGCGGCAGCTGTGCGCATGACAGCTGGAGCTATGTTTTTGGCATGGGGGAGAGGAATACCCAGCTGGTACGGAATAGGGAGCCGTACGTTTCTTTAGCAGCCTTGCTGAAGGCGTAAAAGGCGCTGCGAGATGCTGGCGATTCCCCGATGAGGTAGCCAGAAAGTCCATTTGCTAACAGCAGATGGACTTCGGATTTTTAACGCCGTAACCGGAGCAGCGTGACGATCCCACGGAGTCCTAGGAGCGTCCAGGGAATGCCAGATTTTTACCGAGCGGAGATTGGTATTGCAAGCCCAAGTTGTGAGCTCAGGCCTTGAGGGCATCTAGGTAATCTGACCAGCGCTGCATCATGTCGCGGCGCTCAGGCAGAAATGATGTTCGGTCGTATGCGCGCCCCAGTGGATTTTTTACCGTGTGAGCAAGCTGATGCTCCAAGAGATCGGGGCGAAACCCCAACACCTCAGCACCTATGGTTCTCGCTGTCGCACGAAAGCCGTGCCCAGTCATTTCGTCGCCGCTGATGTCCATGCGGCGTAACGCACTGAGTACGGCATTGTTGGACATCGGCCGGTCGCCTCCTCGTGCCGAGGGGAAGGTGTATCGATGTCTGCCGGTGAGTGGTTTCAGCTCGCGCAGAACAGCGATTGCTTGCTGGCTGAGAGGAACCAAATGATCCGGCCGATCCTGTTTGGTGACAGTGAGCCCTTTCATCTTGTGACCAGGAATCAACCATTCGCCAGCATCCAGATTGACCTCCGACCACTCCATGTGTCGAAGGTCTCCGGGTCGGCAGAACAGCAACGGGGCCAGTTTTAAGGCACAACAGACCGGCATCGTTCCGCTATAGCTATCCAGTGCTTTGAGCAGTGCGCCGAGCTTTTCAGGGTCGGTCACGGCAGCAAAGTGTTTCACCCGCTTGGCTGGGAGAGTACGCGAGAGATTCCCGATCTGGTTGGGTGAGGTGATGCCGGCAGCTTCGGCGAACTCGAAAATCTGTTTGTAGATCTGGGCAACACGACGCGCCGTCTCGCGAGCGCCGCGCTTGATGATGCGCTGCAGGTTTTCGACCAGCATGGGCGTGCTGATGCTGCTGATCGGGAGTTTTCCCAGCCAGGGGTAGGCATTGAGCTCAAGGCGCTGCCGCACCGTGCGGGTGTATTCCGGATCCCAGGATGACTCGCGAATACTCAGCCACTGCGTGGCAACCGACTCAAAGGTGTGCTGGTGATCAAGCTGGCTGACCACCTTGGCCATGCGCCGTTGCAGCGAAGGGTCTTGGCCGCCGGCAAGCTGAACACGAGCGTCATCACGCTTGCGCCGGGCCTCCTGCAGGCCGACCTCAGGATAAACACCAAGCGCCAGGCGCTTTTCCTTTCCCAGAAAGCGGTACTTCAAGCGCCAGTAACGGCCTCCGTTGGGCTGCACCTCAAGGTACAAACCTTGTTCGTCGTACAGGCGGTATGGCTTGTCCTGGGGCTTGGCGTTACGGCAGTTGGTATCTTTCAGGGGCATTGGGGGCACATCCTCTCCGAGCGAGCTGATGAGCGTTTTATGCCCCCATATATGCCCCCGTCAACCGTGGGATGCCCTGGGATTAGGTGGGAAAAAGTGGGCAATAAAAAAGCCGTAAAGCTTTGATTTCTCTAGGCTTTACGGCTTTTCTGGGTCTTCCTGGGAAGACAAAATGGTGGAGCCGGGGGGATTTGAACCCCCGTCCGCCAGTACTCCGCTGTCGGTACTACATGCTTAGCCGTGTCTATTGAGTTAACCCTCAGCCGCCCGACGGGCAGGGTGCATTGGGCGAGTTGTGTAAGTTTTAGCCGCTTCGTCCACAACGTACTGCACGGCGATTCTGTTCTATATGACAATCACTTTGGGTTTACAGACATCCCCTGATGATTGCTGGACCCGAAGGTACCAGAAGGGAAGGGCTAAGGCTGCTTACGCAGCGAGAGCGTATTCCCCGTAGGTTTCGTCATTGGCAACTATAGAAAGTTGCAACAGTGGATTTACGAGTTCTGTTACCAACTCGGCATGCACCTAAAGGTTCGCAACCGGCGTCGAATCCTAAACGGCCCCGAACCTGCTGCCCTGTGGATCTGTTAGGGCAGCAAGTAGCGGCAGTGTACGCCAACGCGGGACAGAAGGCCAACCCGAAGGTTGGCCTAGAGCGTGCCGGGCTTATTTACCGCCCTTGTTGTTGTTGGCAATTTCCTGGATCGCCTGGGTGGTGAGCGAAATGCACTCATCCTTGTTGCCGGCAGCTTGAGCTGCCTTAGCCTCGCTTTCGGCTTTGTCGATGGTGTTTTTCAGGTCTTCGGGCATTTCGCCGGTACTGACCTTGGCATCGCTGATTTTCTGCAGGTTGATCGCGCACAAATCTTCGGCAGCAAACACCGGTGAGGCCAGCATCGCAGCAGTAATGAACAGTCCAGCCAGTGCGGAACGCTTCATGGGTATCTCCTTGAGCTGAGGGTCTCGGTGCTGCCGATGGGGGCGGTCAGCCGAGTTGGTATAGGCCCCTGTCAAAGGGGTCTAAGCAAGTGACTATAGACATGCTCAGGAATTCGTTTTTTTTTCGCGTGGGTCAAAGCGCTTTAGGAGAGAGCCGCCCCGGCCCTCTCCCAACGTTTTTGGCGGTGGGTCAGGTTGCCCGCGGCTGGGTGACACGGTCCACCAGGTAGACCAAACCGTGGTAGTCGATGCCGCCGTGCAGGCTCAGGCCGATTTCGCAGGTGCGGCTGGTGGAGATGCCTTCGTCGCAGTGCTGTACGGCGTCCTTGAGGCTGCGTAGGGCGTGGGCGTTGAGTTCGGGGGTGGTGAAGCCCTTGTCGCCGGCGAAGCCGCAGCAGTGGATGCCCTCGGGGATGACCACGTTGTTACTGCACCGGCGCGCCAGGTCGATCAGCGCCTGGCTTTCGCCCAGGTGCTGGGTGCTGCAGGTGACATGCACGGCGATGGGGGCGTCCTGGGGGGTGAAGTCCAGGCGTTCCATCAGGTGAGTGCGGATGAAGCGCACCGGGTCGTAGAGGTCCAGGCGTGTGTCGCCCAGGTCTTGGATCAGGCGCAGGGTGCAGGGGCTGGTGTCGCAGTAGATCGGGTCGAGGCCGCCACGGCTGGCGTGCAGTAACGCGCCGATGAGTTCCTGGCGCTTGTGCTCGGCCTGTTCGGCGTAGCCCTTGGAGGCGAAAGGTTGGCCGCAGCACAGGCTGTCCTGGTTTTCGGGGGCGACCACTTGGTAGCCGGCCTTTTCCAGCAGGCCTCGGGTCTTGTCGTACAGCGACATTTGCTCGCGGTCGCTCGCCGCCGGGCCCATCACCCGCGACACGCAGGCCGCCAGGTACACCACCCGCGGCCGCGCATCGGTGAGTGGCGGGCTGAAGCGCACCGCCCGTTCCGGTTGGGGCATGGCACCGCTCCATTGCGGCACTTTGCCTTTGGACAGCCGCGTCAGCGCCGCCGAGAACTTCGCCAGGCGCGGCGCCCCCAGCAGCATGCGCGCGCCGTTGGCGGCATGCAGGGTGAAGCGCACGCCTTGTAGGGTCGTGGCGAAGTGATTGCCCAGCCAATCGGCGGTCTTGCCGTGATCGGCATCGCGGGCGCGCAGCTTTTTCACCAGGTCGCCGGTGTTGATGCCCACCGGGCAGCGTTGCGCGCACAAACCGGTGGCGGCGCAAGTGTCGAGGCCGTGGTAGCGGTAGGCCGCTTCCAGCTCCGTGGTGTCGACGCCGGCGCGCTTTTTCGCCTGGATATCGCGCCAAATGACGATGCGTTGGCGCGGGCTGAGGGTCAGCCCTTTGGACGGGCACACTGGCTCGCAGAAGCCGCACTCGATGCACTTATCCACAAGCTCGTCGGCCGCCGGTAGCGGTTTGAGGTGCTTGAGGTGGATTTGCGGATCGTCGCTGAGCACCACGTCCGGGTTGAGGATGGCGTGGGGGTCGAGCAGGCGTTTGAGTTGCCACATCAGTTGATAGGCGTCGCTGCCCCATTCCAGCTCGACGAACGGCGCCATGTTGCGCCCGGTGCCGTGTTCGGCCTTGAGTGAGCCGCCGAATTCCACGGCCACCAGTTGCGCCACGTCGTCCATAAAGGCCTGGTAGCGGGCCACTTCCTCGGCGCTGTTAAAACCCTGGGTGAAGACGAAGTGCAGGTTGCCCTCCAGGGCATGGCCAAACAGGATCGCCTCGTCGTAGTGGTGTTTGTCGAACAGCTCGATCAGGCGATTCACGCCGATGGCCAGTTGTTCCACCGGGAAGGTCACGTCTTCGATGATGACCGTGGTGCCGGTTTTACGCACCGCGCCGACGGCGGGGAAGGTGTCTTTGCGGATGGCCCACAGGCGAGCGTTTTCCACCGGGTCTTCAGTGAAATCGACTTGCTTCTCCACGGCGAAACCGGCCAGGGAGGCCATGATCTGCGCCAGCTGCTCGTGGAGCAGGGTAGAGGACGCGGCGCGCGATTCGATCAGCAGCGCGCAGGCGTTGGCCGACAGTTGCTGCACGAACGCCGGCATGCCGGGCTTGTCCTGCACTGAGCGCAGGCTGCGGCGGTCGAGCAGCTCCACCGCCGAAACCGGTTGCTGCTTGAGCACGGTGACGGCGTTGCAGCAGGTCTCCACATCGGGGAACACGATCAGCGCCGAGGCCTTGTTCGGGTGGTCGACTACGGTGTCGTAGGTCACCGCGCTGATAAAGCCCAGGGTGCCTTCGGAACCCACCAGCAGGTGGCTCAAGATATCCACAGGCTCGTCGAAATCCACCAGGGCATTGAGGGACAGGCCGGTGGTGTTCTTGAGGCGGTATTTGTGGCGGATCTTGGCCGCCAGTTGCGGGTTGGCGCGGGTCTCGCGGCCCAGGGTGGCCAGGCGTTCGAGCAGTTCGGCGTGGCTATGGCGGAACGCGGCGACGCTGTTGGCGTCCTCGGTGTCGAGGCGGCTGCCGTCGGCCAGCACCAGGCGAATGCCGGCCAGGGTGTGGTAGGTGTTTTGCGCGGTGCCACAGCACATGCCGCTGGCGTTGTTGGCGACGATGCCGCCGATCTTGCAAGCGTTGATCGACGCCGGGTCCGGGCCGATCTTGCGCCCGTAGGGTGCCAGCCAGGCGTTGGCCTGGGCGCCGATCACCCCTGGTTGCAGGCGGATTTGCGTGCCTTGGCCACGGATCTCGCGGCCATTCCAGTTATCCCCCAGCACGATCAGCACCGAGGCGCTGATGGCTTGGCCCGAGAGGCTGGTGCCGGCCGCGCGGAAGGTCACCGGCACTTGGTCACGGCGCGCCAATTGCAGCAGGGCGACCACTTCGTCTTCGGACTCGACGCGCACCACCAGTTTGGGGATCAAGCGATAGAAACTGGCGTCGGTGCCGAAGGCCAGGGTGGAGAGCGGGTCGTCGAAGCGGCGCTCAGGCGGGATCAGTTGCTGCGCATCGCGCAGGAAAGCGGCCGGTAGGCTCATTGGTCCTCCAGGATCAGTACCACCAGGTCTTTGGGGCCATGGGCGCCGTAGGCCAGTACTTGTTCGATGTCAGCGGTTTTCGACGGGCCGGAGACCAGTAGCGCATTGGTCGGCATGCCGGCGGCCCAGTTGAATTCGCGTTGTACCTGATAGAAGTTGTCGCGGATTTGGCTGGCCTTGAGCAGGGCGAAATGCACCGGCGGCACCAGGCTCATCAACCGCGGTTCTTCGCGGGTGGGCCACAGGATCAGGCTACCGGTGGCGGCAATCGCCCCCAGGGTGGAGGTGAGGCTGGCCGGGGTGTTGTTGAACAGTTCGGCTTTCCACGCTTCCACCGGGCGGTCGTAGGCCTTGAGGGTCGGCAGCCCCGGGTTTTGCGCCCAGTGCGCGGTCACGCGCTGGCCATGGGGCGTAGTCGGGGCGATCAGCAGGCTGGGCAACTGGCGGTTGTGCAGCAGGCGCGCCAGCAGCGTGGGCCAATCCTGCTCGGTGCTGAGGTGGATTTCGGTGTGCACCGCTTCCATCAACTTGCGCAACTGCGGGATGCGCTGCTCCGGCGCGTAGGTGTAGGGCTCGGTCACCAGGGCTTCGTCGAAGTTGTCGGCCACAGGCGTGGTGCCGGTGAGGCTGTGGCGTAACTTGGCGAGGATGTTCTGTTTGGCGCTCATCAACGGTCTCCCTGCTTGGCCAGGTGTTCGCGGGCCAGGTCGTGCAGTGAACGGGCGGCGGGTTTCGGCGCGCTGTGGTTTTGCGTCCAGGGGCCGACGTTGGCGGGCACCAGGGCACGCAGGCGCGTGGCGCCGAAGCTGAACAAGCGGTACAGGGCCGGTGAGCTGTGCAGCCGCGCCCAGGTGTTCCAGATAAAGCGTTCCTTGCGCGAATACTTGCTGCCCTGGCCGCGCATCACTTGCCCGGGGGCGTTCGGGGCCTTGACGTTTTCTTCGCGCAGGCGCCGCAGTAGCGCCGGGATCGGGATCTTCACCGGGCACACTTCGCCGCAGGCGCCGCACAGCGACGAGGCGCTGGGGTGGTCGGGGACTTTCGCCAGGCCGACCATGTGCGGAGTGATGATCTTGCCGATCGGGCCGGGGTAGACCTCGCCATAGGCGTGGCCGCCGATGCGGGTGTACACCGGGCAGTGGTTCATGCACGCGCCGCAGCGGATGCAGTTGAGGGTCTGGCGCAGTTCGCTGTCGGCAAAGGCCTGGCTGCGGCCGTTGTCCAGCAGCACCAGGTGCACTTCTTGCGGGCCGTCCAGTTCGTGGGCCTGGCGCGTGCCGGAGATCATGTTGACGTAGGTGGTGATCGGCTGGCCCAGGGCCGAGCGGGTCAACAGCGACAGCAGCGGCACTACGTCGCGCAGGTTTTCCACGACTTTTTCGATACCGGTCACGGCAATGTGCACGGGCGGCACGGTGGTGGACATGCGGCCGTTGCCTTCGTTTTCCACCAGCAGCAGGGTGCCGGTTTCGGCCACGGCGAAGTTGACGCCGGAGACGCCGATGTCCGCTTCGAAGAACTTCTGGCGCAAGACCTTGCGCCCGATCTGAATAAGTTGGTCAACGTCCTTGGTGTATTCCACGCCAAGTTTGTCGTGGAACAAGGACGCGACCTGACCGGCGTTCTTGTGGATCGCCGGCATAATGATGTGGGAAGGCTTCTCGTGGTCGAGCTGGACGATGAACTCGCCCATGTCCGATTCCAGGCATTCAATGCCCTGTTCAGCCAAGACATGGTTCATTTCCATTTCTTCGCTGACCATCGATTTGCCCTTGATCACTTGCCGCGCCTCGTGAGCGCGGATGATCGAGAGAACGAGGTCGTTGGCCTCGTCCACCGTTTCCGCCCAGTGCACTGTCACACCGTTGCGGGTCAGGTTCTGTTCCAGTTGCTCGAGCAAATCGGGCAACTTGGACAATGCCCGGGCGCGGATCGCGTTGCCCAGGGCGCGTAAGTGTTCGCGTTCGTGGGCATCGCTGAACGAGGCCGCACGCTTGTGCATCAGTGAGTCCATGGCGCTGCGAAAATTGCCGCGCAGTTGCGCATCGCCCAGGGCCTGGTGGGCCCTTGCGCGAAAATCCTCTTCCACGGCGACGGTGGGGATCAGTGTTGGCGCGCTCATTGGCCACCTCCGGTGCGTTGCCAGAGGAAACTCGCCAGGTGTTGCCCGCGCAGCGCCGCTTGCTGTTTTTCCAGCGCGCCGTTGATGTTCATCAGGCAACCGCAATCGGCGCTGAGCACCTGGTGCGCGCCGGACTCCTGCAAGGCGCGGGTCTTGTCCGCGACCATGGCGCCGCTGATGTCTGGCATCCGCACGCTGAAAGTCCCGCCAAAGCCACAGCACTCGCTTTCGTGGCTGTGTTCTACCCGTTCCACATTGCCCAGTTGCGCCAACAGCGCGCGCCCGTGCAGGTGGGTGTTCATTTCCCGGCGTGCCGAGCACGAGGTGTGCAGCGCCACTTTCACCGGCTCGCCGCTGTCCGTGAGGCGCACCTTGCAGACGAACAGCAGGAACTCCGCCAGTTCATAAGTGCGCGCTGCCAGGGCTTGCACTTGTTCAAGGGTGTCCGGCTCGTCCTTGAACAGGTCGGCATAGTGTTCGCGCAGCATCCCGGCGCAGGAACCCGACGGCACCACCACCGGGTAATCCCCGGCAAACAGCGCCAGTTGCGCCCGTGCCACTTGCCGCGCCTGCTCGGTGTAACCCGAGGTATAGGCCGGTTGCCCGCAGCAGCTTTGCCCTTGCGGGTACTCGACGCGAATGCCTTCGCGTTCAAGCAGGTGGATCGCGTCCATCCCGGCCTCGGGGTAGAACAGATCCACCACACAGGTGCCGAACAGGTAGACCCGCGCCGGTTTCTCGCTAGGGTACTGGCGTGGTTCGGCCGGGGGCGGGGCGACGCGTGTCGCGTTCGGCACGGCGTTGTAGAAAAGATCGCTCATCAGGCGTGTCTCCGGGGGGGCCCGGTTATCCGTCTGGCGCAGCCGCTGAAAGATAGAGGGTCAAGCTTTCAGCAGCCTTGCAGACCGGGTTGTGAATTGCTGACGCCGGGAGCGCTGCCCGGCGTCGTTCTTGCTTACCCTAAGCGCGGTGCGCTTAGTGCACCAGCATGCCCGTGAACCAGTACGCCTGGGCCAGGGTAATCAGGCCGACGATGGTGGCGAAGAACAGGCTGTGTTTGAGGGTGAAGCGGAACAGATCCGACTCTTTGCCCACCAGGCCGGTGGCGGCGCAGGCAACGGCGATGGACTGCGGCGAAATCATCTTGCCGGTCACGCCGCCGCTGGTGTTGGCGGCTACCAGCAAGGTGTCGCTGACGCCGATCTGATGCGCGGTGGTGGCCTGCAACGAGCTGAACAGCGCGTTGGAGGAGGTATCGGAACCGGTGAGGAACACGCCCAGCCAACCGAGGAACGGCGAGAAGAACGGGAACGCGGCGCCTGTACCGGCCAGCACCAAGGCCATGGTCGAAGACATGCCGGAGTAGTTGGTCACGAACGCGAAGGCCAGCACCATGCCGATGGACAGGATCGGCCAGCGCAGTTCGTAGAAGGTTTCTTTCAAAGTGGTAAGACCAGTTTTGAAATTGATCTTCAGCACCAGCATCGAAATCAACGCGGAGAAGAAAATCGCCGTGCCGGTCGCGGAAATCGGGTCGAGCTTGAACACCGCCGGGAGGGCGGTCGGCGCGGCCACGATGGGCGCAACCTTGACCACCATCTGGTCCAGGTGCGGGATGGCGAAGTTGAACACCCAGCTGTACATCGAACCGCCGGCGGCAAACATGGCCTTGAAGGGTTTCAGGGTCCAGATCGTAACGAGCACGGTGAGGATCAGGAACGGCGACCATGCCTTGAAGATTTCTCCCAGGCTGTAGGGCGATGCCACGGTGCTGCGCTTCTGGCCGAAACCACCGGCGCTGGCGGTGACGGCGACACTGGAGGTGGCGCCAGCGATCTGTGCGCCTGCGGTGCGCTTGGGCTGCCAGACTTTCAGGAATAGTGTCAGGGAGATCAGGCTGGCCAGGGCCGAAGTGATGTCCGGCAGTTCCGGGCCAATGAAGTTGGACGTGAAGTACTGGGTGATGGCGAAGCTCAAGCCAGCCACCAGGGCGGCAGGCCAGGTCTCTTTGACGCCGCGCAGGCCGTCCATCATGAACACCAGCCAGAACGGCACGAACAGCGACAGCAGCGGGAGCTGGCGGCCGGTCATGGCGCCGATCTTGAACGCGTCGATGCCCGTTACCTGGCCGGCGACGATGATCGGAATCCCCAGGGCGCCGAAGGCCACGGGTGCGGTGTTGGCGATCAGGCACAGGCCCGCCGCGTACAACGGGTTGAAGCCTAGGCCCACCAGCAATGCCGCGGTGATGGCCACCGGCGCACCGAAACCGGCCGCGCCTTCGAGGAACGCGCCGAAGCAGAAGCCGATCAACAGCACTTGCAGGCGTTGGTCATCGGTGATCGACAGCACGGAGCTGCGGATCACTTCAAACTGGCCGCTCTTGACCGTGAGTTTGTAGAGGAACACCGCCGCGACGATGATCCACGCGATGGGCCACAAGCCATAGGCAAAACCATAACCGGCGGCGGCAAACGCCATGTCGACCGGCATCTGGAACGCGAAGATCGCCACCAGGATCGACAGCGCCAAGGTGATGCTGCCGGCGACGTGTCCTTTGAGGCGGAACACGGCCAGGGCCAGGAAGAAGAAAACGATGGGAATCACGGCCGCGAGGGCGGACAGCCCGAGGCTGCCAAGCGGACTGTACAGCTGTTGCCAGGTTTGCATATGGGGTGGCCCCTAATTGTTGTTGGTCAGGCACTGATTAGCGGCATTGGATAATTGGTCATACCAATTTACAATGGCTAGGCGCTAGGTTAAAAGCCTTATGCTGGGCGTGTCAATTTGTCGCCCTAAAACTTTTGTCCAATGCCGGCCCGCACGGGCGTCTGCACGGGTAAATCAGAGGGTGTCTGCCAGGTGTCGGCGCCGCGCCAATAGGCCAGAATAGACACCCCGGCGAGTGGTCGGGATCGTGGAGAAGTGAGTTATGGGGTTTGATCAGATTCGTCAGCGCCGTTTGTCTGACGATATTGTCGAGCAGCTTGAGGAGATGATTCTGGAGGGCACGCTCAAGTCCGGCGAGCGATTGCCGGCCGAGCGCGCATTGGCCGAGCAATTTGGCGTGTCGCGCCCGTCGTTGCGTGAGGCAATCCAGAAGTTGTCGGCCAAGGGCTTGCTGGTCAGTCGCCAGGGTGGTGGCAATTATGTGGTTGATTCCCTGGGCTCGACGTTCAGTGACCCGTTACTGCATTTGTTGGAGAGCAACCCCGAAGCTCAGCGCGATCTCCTGGAATTTCGCCACACTTTGGAGGCTTCTTGCGCCTATTACGCAGCATTGCGTGCCACCCAAGTTGACCGCGAGCGCCTGACGGGCGCGTTTGAAGAGCTACAGAATTGCTACGCCCGGTGCGACGATGTCAGCCGTTTGGAGGAGGGGGCGGCGGATGCAAAATTCCATCTGGCGATTGCCGAGGCCAGCCATAACGCGGTGTTGCTGCACACCATCCGCGGGCTGTTCGACCTGCTCAAGCGCAACGTAGTGACCAACATCGGCGGCATGTACAAGCAGCGTACAGAAACCCGCGACATGCTGATTAGCCAGCACCGGGAGCTGTACCTGGCGATTATTGAAGGGCGAGCCGAAGACGCGCGCGAGGTGTCGAGCCGCCACATCCTGTATGTGCAGGAAGTGTTGGAAGAGGTGCGTCAGGAAGTACAGCGCATGGCTCGGGCCGAGCGGCGCAAGGGAATGGAGTGACGGCTACCGCGGGTTGCCCGCGATAGCCGGCTCAGGCCAGGAGAATCAGTCTTCCTTGCCTTTGTTGCGCACCGCGCGCTGCAATTCGCGATTGGAATCGCGTTCGCGCTCGGTATCACGCTTGTCGTATTCCTTCTTGCCTTTGCCCAGGGCTATTTCGCACTTGACCAGGTGCTTGCTCCAGTACCACGACAGGCACACGCAGGCGTAGCCTTTCTGCTGCACGGCGGCGGCCAGCTTCTCCAGCTCGCGCGCGTTGAGCAGCAGCTTGCGCGTGCGTACCGGGTCGGCAATGACATGGGTGCTGGCGGTGGTCAGCGGCGTGATGTGGCTGCCCAGCAGCCAGGCTTCGCCATCCTTGAGCAGCACATAGCTGTCGACCAGTTGGAGCTTGCTCGCCCGCAGACTTTTTACTTCCCAGCCGGCCAGGACCAGACCAGCCTCGAACCGTTGTTCGATGAAGTAATCGTGACGCGCCTTTTTATTCTGCGCGATGGTCCCTGTTGGGTGTTTCTTCTGTTTAGCCATAGGGGCGGCATTATAGGCAGTTGCGCGCGAGTCGGCTACGGTGAAGCTGCGTGCTTGAGCACCTTGTGTGAATCCCGGACAATGCGGCCACTTTTTTTGACGCTGGACGTGTTGGATGTCGACAGACAAGGTTTCTGTCCATGGCGGTTGGGCCAGTCGCTGGGTGTTTATCTTCGCGGCAACGGGCGCGGCGGTAGGCCTGGGCAGTATCTGGAAATTCCCCTACATGGTCGGGGTGTACGGAGGCGGTGCCTTTGTCTTGGCCTTTCTGGCCTGTATCGCGTTGATCGGGGTTCCGGTGATGTTGGCCGAAACCCTTATCGGGCGCCGTGCGCGGCAGAGTCCGGCCAATGCCTTGAAGGTCTTGGCCCTTGAGGCGGGGCACAGTGCCCGTTGGTCCTGGGGCGCATTTGCCGGGATGATAACGGCGCTGCTGATTCTGTCCTTCTATAGCGTGGTGGGCGGTTGGTCCCTGGATTACATCATCGATATGGGCCGCGGTGATTTTCAGGGCGCGACGCCAGAGCAGGTGGGGACGCATTTCGCCGAGGTCATCGCCGATCCGTGGCGCCTGACGCTGTGGCACACGTTGTTTATGCTGCTCTCGGCCGTGGTCATCGCCAAGGGCGTGGTCGCGGGCCTGGAGCGCAGCCTGCGGATCATGATGCCGTTGCTGTTTGTGATGCTGGTGATTCTGCTGGTGTACAGCTTGACCACCGGGCATTTCATGGACGGTGTGCATTTTATGTTTGACTTTCGCCCGGAAAAACTCCTCGATGGTTTGTTGCCCGCCATGGGCCATGCGTTCTTTTCCCTGAGCGTGGGCGTTGGCTCGATCATGATTTACGGCGCCTATATGCCGAAACAATCTTCAATCTCGGCGACCATCGTTGGTGTTGCCTTGCTGGACACCTTTGTGTCGCTGCTGGCCGGGTTGGCGCTGTTCCCGATCGTATTCGCCGCGGGCTTGAACCCCAGCGAAGGGCCGGGGCTGATGTTTGTCAGCCTGCCGTTCGCCTTCGGCAATGTCCTGTTCGGCCAATTAATGGGGCTGGTGTTTTTCGTTCTCGTGGCGGTAGCGGCCTGGAGTTCGGCCATTTCCCTGCTCGAACCCATGGTGGCGTACCTGGTGGAGCGCAGCGGGGTTCGCCGTGGCTGGGTCACGTTCTGGCTGTCATTCAGTTGCTGGTTCGTCGGTTTGGGGACGGTGTTTTCTTTCAATATCTGGAAGCAGGCCAAGTTTTTCGTGAACGATGGCGCCGGCTTTCATCTCTACCAATGGGGTGCGGCAAATGGTCTGGACTTCTTTGGGGTGATCGATTTCTTTACATCGCGCATCATGTTGCCCCTTGGCGGACTCTGTTTCGTGATGTTTGCCGGGTGGGTGATGGGGCGCGAGGCCGTGCGTGATGAATTGTCGATGCGCAGCCCGGCCCTGTTTGCCCTGACCTTGTTTTTGATGCGCTATGTGGCGCCCATCGGCATCCTCGTAGTATTTGCCGCCCAGCTGTGGAAGTGACGCTGACATGACGACCCATATCCAACGTTCGGCCCTGTTGCCCTATCCGGCACAAGCCCTCTATGACCTGGTCAATGATGTGACGCGTTACCCGGAGTTTTTACCCTGGTGCTCGTCTGCCCAGGTGCTTGAAGCCAGTGACGAGCATATGCGCGCCAGTGTCGGCGTGGCTAAGGGCGGGCTCAGCCAGCACTTCGTCACCAAGAACACCCTGGTGCCGGGGCATTCGATTGAAATGAACCTGGAAGAAGGGCCGTTCAACCAGCTCCACGGCATCTGGGTGTTCAAGCCGCTGGGGGAGAAAGCCTGCAAGATCAGCCTGGACCTGTCTTTTGATTACGCCGGGCCCATCGTGCGTGCCACGCTGGGGCCTTTGTTCAATCAGGCGGCTAACACCCTGGTGGACGCGTTTTGCCAGCGCGCCAAGCAGATGCATGGTTGAGCCATTGATCGAGTACGAGGTGGTCTATGCCGAGCCCGAGCGTCAGGTTTTGCTCAAGGCTCGCGTTGCGCATGGCACGAGTGTGCGGGCAGCGTTGCGTGAGTCGGGTGTTGCGGCGCAGTTTCCGAAGTTGGATCTGGAGCATTGCCAAGTCGGGATCTTTGGCAAAGTGGTGGCAGACCCGCAGGCCCGCTTGATCGAGGAGGGCGATCGGATCGAAATTTATCGCCCGCTTCTGGCCGATCCTAAAGAGGTGCGACGCTTGAGGGCGGCCAAAGCTGCGCAGGCCAAGGCGATGGGGCTCTAGCTTTTTGGTGTGCAACAAAAAACCCGGCATGCCGGGTTTTTTGTTATCTGGCCGATTATTGCGGCGAGGTATCCAGTGGCTCTGGCGTCGGGACTGGAACAGTTTCTACACCGTCGACATCCTTCTGGATCTTATCCAGCAGAGAACCCGGCTTGACCGGTTTTTCTGGTTTTGCCTTCTCGGCGTTCTGCGCCGGATCGGTCACGGTCGTGGCGCTGTCTTTGCCCAGGATCGCTTCGTCACGGCTCACGCCCGGCATGAAGTCACCGGAAAGGCTCACGAGTTGATCGTTGGCGTTGAAGATAACGCTGACGCGCTCCTGTTGGCGCTCACCGCCTCCGGGCTGCAGGCTATACAAGTAATCCCAGCGATCGGCATGGAATGTGTCTGTCAGCAGAGGGTTGCCCATAATAAACCGTACTTGCCGGCGGGTCATTCCCGGGCGTAACTGGTCTATCATGTCCTGCGTGACGACATTGCCCTGCTGGATGTCGATTTTGTAAACCCCGGGGAATGAACAACCGGCGAGTGCGAGCAGTCCCACAAAGGTGAAACTGGTTAGCAAGAGCTTGGTGTTTTGCATCGGTGGGCGACTTCCACTATCTTGGCTGGGACAACGTAAACGCCGATCATACCCGTATTAAGAGAAGCTGCGAAGCAGCATCGCGAGAAAGCTGACCATGGTTGAAAATAGCGAACTACGTAAAGCCGGCCTTAAAGTGACCCTGCCACGGGTCAAAATTCTACAAATGCTCGATTCCGCCGAGCAGCGTCACATGAGTGCCGAAGATGTTTACAAGGCGCTGATGGAAGCTGGAGAGGATGTCGGTCTGGCCACGGTTTACCGTGTACTGACCCAATTCGAAGCGGCAGGCCTGGTGGTCCGTCATAACTTCGATGGCGGCCACGCGGTATTTGAACTCGATGACGGCAAGCATCACGACCATATGGTCAACGTCGAGACCAGTGAAGTCATCGAATTCTTCGACGAAGAAATCGAGAGGCTGCAAAAAGCCATCGTCGATAAGTACGGTTTCGAGATGGTTGACCACAATCTGGTGCTGTACGTACGCAAGAAAAAGTAAGCATGTCGCGCGGTGTTGTCCGCGAAACGAGCGAAGGCGACCCAAGGGTCGCCTTCGTGCTTTGTGGCGTACTCAGTTTTTTGCAGTGACTACCATTTTCTTGGCGTGAGCCAGGGATTCCTTGGTCAGGTCGATGCCGCCGAGCATCCGCGCAACTTCTTCTACGCGTTCATTTTTGCTTAGTTTGGATACGGCGGTGTGGGTCGCATCGTCGCCGCGCACCTTGTGGACAAATAGGTGCTGATGGCCCTGGGAGGCCACTTGTGGCAGGTGCGTCACTGTCAGCACCTGGCCGCGTTCACCCAGGCGCCGCAGCAATTGCCCGACGATTTCCGCCGTGGGGCCGCCGATACCCACGTCGACTTCATCGAACACCAGTGTCGGTACACGGGAGGTTTGGGCGGTAATCACCTGAATGGCCAGGCTGATCCGTGACAACTCCCCACCCGAGGCCACTTTAGCCAGGGCCTTGAGAGGCTGCCCGGGGTTGGCGCTGACCAGTAGTTCGACTTGCTCCAGGCCATGGGGCAACAGCTCGGTGCCGGTATTGGGTCGCAGTTCAATGATGAAGCGCCCACCGGGCATGCCCAGACGCTGGATTTCTGCTTCTACTGCGCACGCCAGGCCAGAGGCTGCACCTTGGCGTAGATCGCTCAGGTCGCGGGCTTTTTCTTGGTAGTGGCGGGCATAGGACGTCAGTTCTTCGCGCAACCGTTCGATAGATTCATCGTTGGCGTTCAGGGTTTCGATTTCATCCAGAAGTTTTTGCTGCATTTGCGCCACGTCTGCGGGCTGGATGCGGTGTTTGCGCGCCAGGGTGTAGATCGCGTCCAAGCGCTCCTCAAGGTACTGGAGGCGTGCCGGGTCGGCATCGAAATGATCGAGGAAACGATTGAGTTCGCCAACAGCCTCTTCCACTTGGATTTGTGCGCTGGTCAGCAGGCTGGTGGCCTCGCCCAGAGCGCCGCTGCTGTTGTTTACGCTGGAGAGACGGTTGAGGCTGGCGGTGAGTGCGTTGAGCACATTGCCGGAATCGCTTTCGCTGCATTGCTCCACGACCTGCCGGCAGATCCCCAGCACCGTCTCGGCGTTGGTCAGGTTTTTGTGTTCCTGCTCCAATTGCTCCAGTTCGTTCTCGCCAAGGCCCAGATTTTCCAGCTCTTCGAGTTGGTAGCTGAGCAGTTGATGGCGTGCACGCTGTTCGTCGCCGGAGTTGGAAAGGTGTTCCAGCTCTTGGCGGGTCTGGCGCCAGCGCTGGGCGGCAAGGTGTACCTGACGGGCCAGGTCGGTGGCGCCCGCGTATTCGTCGAGCAAGCGACGGTGGGTGTCGGTTTTCAGCAGGGATTGATGTTCATGCTGGCTATGAATGTCGATCAGCAGTTCGCCGAGGGCCTTGAGGTCGCCCAAAGGGCAGGGCGTGCCGTTGATGTAGCCGCGTGAGCGGCCTTCGGCGGTAATGACCCGGCGCAGGATGCAGGGGCCGTCGCAGTCCAGGTCGCGCTCGGCCAGCCAGGCGCTGGCTTCCGGGATGTCGCTCAGGTCGAAGGTTGCGAGGATGTCGGCTTTGTCCGCGCCTGGACGAACCACGCCGCTATCGGCGCGGTCGCCCAGAGTCAGGCCCAGGGCATCGAGCATGATCGATTTCCCGGCACCGGTTTCGCCTGTGATTACGCTCATCCCACGATCGAGTTCTAGATCGAGATGTTCAACGATGGCGTAGTTATGGACAGACAGGTGGACCAGCATAGGGAGGCTCCCGGGTGTTTTGTCTGGTTATTTATACAGTGTTTTGTTCGGGTGTGACAATCCCGGCGCTTAGCTCGTTTTTCTCGTTATCGACGCATCTTTAGTGCGAGTAGGAATTTGAATAGCCTGATATTTCGCAGGGAAATGGGTTTTGCCGGCCCGCGGCCCTTGAACCTGGAAAATGCGGCCCCATATACCGGGACAGAAGTGCGAGTCGAGCTCGCAGACGAAATTGAGAGGAGAAATCTATGGCTGACGAACAGACGCTGGATACGCAAAATCCAGATGCCAATCAGGCTTCCCAGGATTCCAACGAGGATCTCGGGGCTCGTGTGCAAGCGCTCGAGGAGCAACTGGCCGGTGCGCAGGATCAAACCAAGCGCACCGCCGCCGAGCTGCAGAATGTTCTGCGTCGCGCCGATCTGGATGTAGAAAAGGCCCACAAGTTTGCGCTGGAGAAGTTTGCGCGCGACCTGTTGCCGATCATCGACAGCCTGGAGCGTGGCCTGCAGTTGTCTAATCCGGACGACGAGAGCATCCGTCCGATGCGCGAAGGCATTGAGCTGACCCTGAAAATGTTCGAGGACACCCTCAAGCGTTATCAGTTGGAAGCCATCGACCCGCAGTGCGGCGAGCCGTTCAATGCCGATTGCCACCAGGCGATGTCGATTCAAGAGAATGCCGACCTTGAGCCTAACAGCGTGGTCGCCGCATTCCAGAAGGGTTACCAGCTCAACGGCCGCTTGTTGCGTCCGGCAATGGTCGTGGTCAGCAAGGCGCCTGCCGCTGTTGCACCCTCGATTGACGAGCAGGCTTGAAATTAGCCGTAAGGCCCCCATTTATAAGTCAAGCGTTTAAGTGCTACCGCAGATAGCCACCACTGCTGCGGCAACCAAATCCAAAGTTTCGGGAGAGTGAACATGGGCAAAATTATCGGTATCGACCTGGGGACCACCAACTCCTGCGTCTCCGTGCTGGAAAACGGCAAGGCTAAAGTTATTGAGAACGCCGAAGGCGCGCGCACCACGCCGTCGATCGTTGCCTACGCCAACGACGGTGAAATCCTGGTCGGCCAATCGGCCAAGCGTCAGGCCGTGACCAATCCGCACAACACCCTCTATGCGGTGAAGCGTCTGATCGGTCGTCGTTTCGACGAAGAAGTTGTACAGAAAGATATTCAGATGGTCCCTTACAAGATCGTCAAGGCTGACAACGCCGACGCCTGGGTTGAAGTGAACGGCCAGAAAATGGCACCGCCACAAATCTCGGCTGAAATCTTGAAAAAGATGAAGAAAACCGCTGAAGACTATCTTGGCGAAGCGGTGACCGAAGCGGTTATCACCGTTCCGGCGTACTTCAACGACAGCCAGCGTCAGGCCACTAAAGACGCCGGCCGCATCGCGGGCCTGGACGTTAAACGGATCATCAACGAGCCTACCGCGGCCGCTCTGGCCTACGGTATGGATAAGGCAAAAGGCGATCACACCGTGATCGTTTATGACCTGGGCGGCGGTACTTTCGACGTTTCCGTGATCGAAATCGCCGAAGTCGATGGCGAGCACCAATTCGAAGTACTGGCTACCAACGGCGACACGTTCCTGGGTGGTGAAGACTTTGACATTCGTCTGATCGACTACCTCGTCGACGAATTCAAGAAAGAAAGCGGCATGAACCTTAAAGGTGACCCGCTGGCGATGCAGCGCCTGAAAGAGGCTGCGGAAAAAGCCAAGATCGAGCTGTCTTCGAGCCAGTCGACCGACGTCAACCTGCCGTACATCACGGCAGACGCCACCGGTCCTAAGCACTTGAACGTGAAGATTTCTCGCGCCAAGTTGGAAGCCTTGGTCGAAGACCTGGTGCAGCGCACTATCGAGCCTTGCCGCATTGCTCTGAAAGACGCCGGTATCGACGTTGGTGCGATCAACGACGTGATCCTGGTCGGCGGCCAGACCCGTATGCCGTTGGTACAGAAACTGGTAACCGACTTCTTCGGCAAAGAAGCACGCAAGGACGTGAATCCGGACGAAGCCGTTGCCATGGGCGCTGCAATCCAGGGTGCGGTACTGGCCGGTGACGTGAAAGACGTGCTGCTGCTCGACGTCAGCCCGCTGACCCTGGGTATCGAAACCATGGGTGGCGTGATGACCGCGCTGATTGAGAAAAACACCACGATTCCTACCAAGAAATCGCAAGTGTTCTCGACGGCCGACGACAACCAGGGCGCAGTGACCATTCACGTGCTGCAAGGCGAGCGTAAGCAAGCGGCGCAGAACAAGTCGCTGGGCAAGTTCGACCTGGCCGAGATTCCGCCAGCACCCCGTGGCGTGCCGCAAATCGAAGTGACCTTCGACATCGACGCCAACGGCATCCTGCACGTAGGTGCCAAGGACAAGGCGACCGGCAAGACTCAGTCGATCGTCATCAAGGCCAACTCGGGTCTGTCCGAGGACGAGATTCAGCAAATGGTTCGTGATGCTGAAATCAACGCCGAAGAAGACCGTAAGTTTGAGGAGCTGGCCAGTGCCCGCAACCAGGGCGATGCGTTGGTTCACTCCACGCGCAAAATGATCGCTGACGCCGGCGACAAGGTGACTGACGAAGAGAAGACAGCCATCGAAGCGGCAGTGGTTGCCCTGGAAGCCGCCGTCAAAGGCGACGACAAGGCTGCCATCGAAGCCAAGGTTGAAGAACTGTCGAAGGTCTCTGCGCCAGTGGCCCAGAAGATGTACGCCGAACAAGCCAAGCCAGCTGATGGCGCGGCACAGCAAGGCGAGCCGGCGGCTGAAAAAGCTGACGACGTTGTCGACGCTGAGTTTGAAGAAGTAAAAGACCACAAGTAATTAGTTGTTGGTCGGCCGGTTAACTGCATTCAAGCGGTGGCTGGTAGGATGGCGCCGCGCGGGAGCTTGCTCCCGCGTTGGCGTGTCTGGAGCAAGTGAATTTTCACGGTATGCGACTTCGTTCGGATGCTGGCGGTGCGATCGGGAATGCTCCTGCTTTCCGGGCGGCAGTCATCGCGTTTTTGGCCGGGTTCCTGGCTGAAAAATCCAAAGACCAGGATCGTTGAATTGACGTGAGTTGGGTCCGGGCCTGTATTGGGGCTCAACGAGTTTGGCGAAGCTCAGGAGGGGTTTGCCGAACGTCCTTAAGAGTGCAAAGACTTATGGCAAAACGTGACTATTACGAAGTATTGGGTGTGGAGCGCGGCTCCAGCGAAGCGGAGCTGAAAAAGGCTTACCGCCGTCTGGCGATGAAGCACCACCCGGACCGTAATCCGGATAGCAAAGAATCCGAAGATCTGTTCAAAGAGGCCAACGAGGCCTATGAATGCCTGTGTGATCCCAACAAGCGCGCCGCGTATGACCAGTACGGCCATGCGGGCGTCGATCCGAGCATGGGCGGCGGCGGTGCTGGTTTTGGCGGCCAGAATTTCTCCGACATCTTCGGTGATGTGTTCAGCGATTTCTTTGGTGGCGCTCGCGGCGGTTCCCGTGGCGGCGCCCAGCGCGGCAGTGACCTGCGCTACACCCTGGAGCTGAACCTGGAAGAGGCGGTGCGCGGTACCACCGTCAACATCCGTGTGCCCACGCTGGTTAACTGCAAGCCATGCGACGGCTCGGGTGCGAAGAAAGGTTCTTCGCCAATCACCTGCCCGACCTGCGGCGGCATCGGCCAGGTTCGCATGCAGCAGGGTTTCTTCTCGGTGCAGCAGACCTGCCCGCGTTGCCATGGTCAGGGCAAGATCATTTCTGATCCGTGTGACTCCTGCCACGGCGAAGGCCGCGTCGAAGAGTACAAGACGTTGTCGGTCAAGGTGCCCGCGGGTGTCGATACCGGCGACCGCATCCGCCTCTCCGGCGAAGGCGAGGCGGGCGCCCAGGGCGGGCCGACGGGTGACCTGTATGTGGTCATCAATGTCTGCGAACACGCAATTTTCCAGCGCGACGGCAAGCACCTGTTCTGTGAAGTGCCGATCAGTTTTGTCGATGCGGCCCTGGGTGGCGAATTGGAGATCCCGACTCTTGACGGCCGGGTGAAGCTGAAAATCCCGGAAGGTACGCAAACCGGCAAGCAGTTCCGTGTGCGCGGCAAAGGCGTGGCGCCGGTGCGTGGTGGTGGCGCGGGTGACTTGATGTGCCGTGTCGCGGTCGAGACGCCGGTCAACCTGAGCCGCCGTCAGCGCGAATTGCTCGAAGAGCTGCGTAGTTCCCTTGCGGATGACAACACCCACTCGCCCAAAACCACAGGCTGGTTCGAAGGCGTGAAGCGCTTCTTCGGTGATCTGTAAGGAGCGGCGCATGCGACGTATAGCTGTAATGGGCGCTGCCGGGCGCATGGGCAAGAACCTGATCGAAGCGGTGCAGCAGCGCGCGCCACAGTGCGGCTTGACGGCCGCCATCGTGCGCCCGGGCGGTTCGCTGGTCGGCGCCGATGCTGGTGAGCTGGTTTCCCTTGGCCGCATCGGCGTACCACTGTGCGGCAACTTGGAAAGCGTGGTAGACGAATTCGACGTCCTGATCGACTTCACGCTGCCCTCGGTGATGCTGAAAAACCTGGAAGTCTGCCGTCAGGCAGGTAAAGCCATGGTGATCGGCACTACAGGCTTGGACGCAGCGCAGAAGCAAGTACTGGCCGAGGCGGGCAAGGACATTGCGATTGTGTTCGCCGCCAACTTCAGTGTTGGCGTCAACCTGTCGTTGAAGTTGCTCGACATGGCGGCGCGAGTCATGGGTGACGATGCGGATATCGAGATCATCGAAGCCCATCACCGGCATAAGATCGACGCGCCTTCAGGTACCGCGTTACGCATGGGCGAAGTGATCGCCGATGCGCTGGGGCGTGACCTTGCCAAGGTGGCGGTGTACGGCCGCGAAGGCCACACCGGCGAGCGCGAGCGCGAAACCATCGGTTTCGCCACGGTGCGTGGAGGTGATGTGGTGGGGGATCACACGGTGCTGTTCGCCACTGAGGGCGAGCGTCTGGAAATCACCCACAAGGCGTCGAGCCGTATGACCTTCGCCAAGGGCGCCGTACGTGCGGCGTTGTGGCTGCAAGGGCGCGAGGCTGGCCTATATGACATGCAGGATGTGCTCGAACTTCGTTGAGATGTAGCTAAAACGGGGCTCTACCTTTAGGCTTGGGCCCCGTTTTCAACCGCTAAGCGATGTTCTGTCGCATTCCTCTGCCTTTAAGGCTCTTTAGCGGTGGACCAAAAAGGCCTTTTTCTGTAAGCTACAGCTTTAGTGTGTCCACTAAAAGCGCGCAGAATAATTCAGTGAAAAAGCGGGGTGACGTGTCCATACGTCACTCCGCTTTTTTGCAACCTGCGATCGCCCTTTCAGGCTTTATTTACGGGAGGTCTTCTTGACTAAGCCAGCCATACTCGCCCTTGCTGATGGCAGCATTTTTCGCGGCGAAGCCATTGGAGCCGACGGTCAAACCGTTGGTGAGGTGGTGTTCAACACCGCAATGACCGGCTATCAGGAAATCCTTACCGATCCTTCCTATGCCCAACAGATCGTTACCCTGACCTACCCGCACATCGGCAACACGGGCACCACGCCTGAAGATGCCGAGTCGGATCGCGTCTGGTCGGCTGGCCTGGTGATCCGCGATTTGCCGCTGGTTGCGAGCAACTGGCGTAGCACGATGCCCCTGTCCGATTACCTGAAAGCCAACAACGTGGTGGCAATCGCCGGTATCGACACCCGCCGCCTGACCCGCATCCTGCGTGAGAAAGGCGCACAGAACGGCTGCATCATGGCCGGCGACAATATCAGTGAAGAAGCCGCCATCGCTGCGGCCCGGGGTTTCCCTGGTCTCAAGGGCATGGACCTGGCGAAAGTCGTCAGCACCACCAAGCAGTACGAGTGGCGCTCCACGGTCTGGGATCTGAAAACCGACAGCCACGCCACCATCGAGGCCTCCGAGTTGCCTTACCACGTTGTGGCCTACGACTACGGCGTCAAGGTGAACATCCTGCGCATGCTGGTCGAGCGCGGTTGCCGCGTGACCGTGGTACCGGCCCAAACCCCTGCGGCCGATGTGCTGGCGCTTAACCCGGATGGCGTGTTCCTGTCCAACGGCCCGGGTGATCCTGAGCCTTGCGACTACGCGATCACTGCGATCAAGGCTGTGCTGGAAACCGATATCCCGGTCTTCGGCATCTGCCTCGGCCACCAACTGCTGGCCCTGGCGTCTGGCGCCAAGACTCTGAAAATGGGCCATGGTCATCACGGTGCCAACCACCCGGTCCAGGACCTGGACACGGGCGTGGTGATGATTACCAGCCAGAACCACGGCTTCGCGGTGGATGAAACCACGCTGCCGGCCAATGTCCGGGCGATCCACAAGTCGTTGTTCGACGGCACCCTTCAAGGCATCGAGCGCACTGACAAGAGCGCGTTCAGCTTCCAGGGGCACCCTGAAGCCAGCCCGGGTCCGAATGATGTGGCGCCGTTGTTCGACCGCTTCATCAACGAAATGGCCAAGCGCCGCTAACGGCTGGCCTTGATGTAGCGAAGCGCCTGCGGGCGGCCCCGGTGCAACCGGCGGCCCCGGCAGGTTCTTCAAAGACTGTTTAAGGCGGTTCCTCCTTCGGGAATGCCGTCGGACCTGCGGATTGAGTGACAACCCATGCCAAAACGTACAGACATAAAAAGCATCCTGATTCTCGGTGCTGGCCCGATCGTTATCGGCCAGGCCTGTGAATTCGACTACTCCGGCGCCCAGGCCTGCAAGGCCCTGCGCGAAGAGGGTTACCGCGTCATCCTGGTGAACTCCAACCCGGCCACCATCATGACCGACCCGGACATGGCCGATGCCACCTACATTGAGCCGATCAAGTGGCAAACCGTCGCCAAGATCATCGAAAAGGAACGCCCGGACGCACTGCTGCCGACCATGGGCGGTCAGACTGCGTTGAACTGTGCCCTGGATCTGGAGCGCGAAGGCGTCCTGGCGAAGTTCGGTGTGGAAATGATCGGCGCCAATGCCGACACCATCGACAAGGCTGAAGACCGTTCGCGCTTTGACAAGGCCATGAAATCCATCGGCCTGGCCTGCCCGCGCTCCGGCATCGCCCACACCATGGAAGAGGCCAACGCGGTGCTGGAGAAGCTTGGCTTCCCGTGCATCATCCGTCCGTCCTTCACCATGGGCGGCACCGGCGGCGGCATCGCGTACAACCGCGAAGAGTTCGAAGAAATCTGCACCCGTGGCCTGGACCTGTCGCCCACCAAGGAACTGCTGATCGACGAATCGCTGATCGGTTGGAAAGAGTACGAAATGGAAGTTGTCCGCGATAAAAAGGACAACTGCATCATCGTCTGCTCAATCGAAAACTTCGATCCGATGGGCGTGCACACCGGTGACTCGATCACCGTGGCACCGGCCCAGACCCTGACGGACAAGGAATACCAGATCCTGCGTAACGCCTCCCTGGCGGTACTGCGCGAGATCGGCGTGGAAACCGGCGGCTCCAACGTCCAGTTCGGCATTTGCCCGACCACTGGCCGCATGGTCGTGATCGAGATGAACCCGCGGGTATCCCGCTCTTCGGCCCTGGCCTCCAAGGCCACTGGTTTCCCGATTGCCCGGGTCGCCGCCAAGCTGGCCATCGGCTACACCCTCGATGAGTTGCAGAACGAAATCACCGGCGGCAAGACTCCGGCGTCCTTCGAGCCGTCCATCGACTACGTCGTTACCAAGTTGCCGCGCTTTGCCTTCGAGAAATTCCCTAAGGCTGACGCTCGCCTGACCACGCAAATGAAGTCGGTGGGCGAAGTCATGGCCATCGGCCGGACCTTCCAGGAATCCCTGCAGAAAGCCCTGCGCGGCCTTGAAGTTGGCGTCTGTGGCCTCGATCCGAAGCTCGACCTGAGCAATCCGGAAAGCATGGCGGTGCTCAAGCGCGAACTGACCGTGCCGGGCGCCGAGCGTATCTGGTACGTGGCGGATGCCTTCCGTGCGGGTATGAGCGTCGAAGACATCTTCGCCATGAACATGATCGACCCTTGGTTCCTGGTGCAGATCGAAGATCTGATTAAGGACGAAGAGCGCGTCAAGACCCTGGGCCTGGCCAGCATCGACCGTGACACCATGTACCGCCTCAAGCGCAAGGGTTTCTCCGACATGCGCCTGGCCAAGCTGCTGGGTGTGACCGAGAAGAGCCTGCGCCGCCACCGCCACAAACTCGAGGTCTACCCGGTCTACAAGCGCGTTGACACCTGCGCGGCCGAGTTCGCCACTGACACCGCTTACATGTACTCCACCTACGAGGAGGAGTGCGAAGCCAACCCATCGACCCGTGACAAGATCATGATCCTCGGTGGCGGGCCGAACCGTATCGGCCAGGGTATCGAGTTCGACTACTGCTGTGTGCACGCGGCTCTGGCCCTGCGCCAGGACGGGTACGAGACCATCATGGTCAACTGCAACCCGGAAACCGTTTCCACCGACTACGACACGTCCGATCGCCTGTACTTTGAATCGGTCACCCTGGAAGACGTGCTGGAAATCGTCCGGGTCGAGAAGCCCAAGGGTGTGATCGTGCAATATGGCGGCCAGACGCCATTGAAATTGGCCCGTGCCCTGGAAGAAGCCGGCGTGCCGATTATCGGTACCAGCCCGGATGCCATCGACCGTGCCGAAGACCGCGAGCGTTTCCAGCAAATGGTTGAACGCCTGAACCTACGCCAGCCGCCGAATGCCACCGTGCGCAGCGAAGACGAAGCCATCCGTGCAGCCAGCAAGATCGGCTACCCGCTGGTGGTGCGTCCGTCCTACGTATTGGGCGGTCGGGCGATGGAAATCGTCTACGAAGAAGAAGAACTCAAGCGTTACCTGCGCGAAGCGGTACAAGTGTCCAACGACAGCCCGGTGCTGCTGGATCACTTCCTCAATTGCGCCATCGAAATGGACGTAGACGCTGTCTGCGACGGCACCGACGTGGTGATCGGCGCGATCATGCAGCACATCGAACAGGCGGGCGTTCACTCCGGTGACTCCGCCTGCTCGCTGCCTCCGTACTCGCTGCCCGCCCACATCCAGGACGAAATGCGCGAGCAGGTCAAGAAAATGGCCCTGGAACTAGGCGTTGTCGGCCTGATGAACGTGCAATTGGCGCTGCAGGGCGAAGACATCTACGTCATCGAAGTCAACCCGCGCGCCTCGCGTACCGTGCCGTTTGTGTCCAAGTGCATCGGTGTTTCCCTGGCCATGATCGCCGCTCGTGTGATGGCAGGTAAAACCCTGAAGGAAATCGGCTTCACCAAGGAAATCATTCCGAACTTCTACAGTGTGAAAGAGGCGGTGTTCCCATTCGCCAAATTCCCTGGAGTCGATCCGATCCTCGGCCCAGAGATGAAGTCCACCGGTGAAGTGATGGGCGTTGGCGATACCTTCGGCGAAGCCTTCGCCAAGGCCCAGATGGGCGCCAGTGAAGTGTTGCCCACTGGTGGTACTGCCTTCATCAGTGTGCGTGACGACGACAAGCCGCTGGTGGCGGGTGTGGCCCGTGACCTTATCAGCCTGGGCTTCGATGTAGTCGCTACCGCCGGTACTGCCAAGTTGATCGAGGCGGCCGGCCTGAAAGTGCGCCGCGTGAACAAGGTGACCGAAGGTCGTCCGCACGTGGTCGACATGATTAAGAACGACGAAGTGACCCTGATTATCAACACCACAGAAGGGCGTCAGTCGATTGCTGACTCCTATTCCATTCGTCGCAACGCTCTGCAGCACAAGATCTACTGCACCACCACCATTGCTGCTGGCGAAGCCATCTGCGAAGCGCTCAAGTTCGGTCCGGAAAAGACCGTGCGTCGCTTGCAGGATCTACACGCAGGATTGAAGGCATGAGCATAACCAAGTACCCCATGACTGTTCAGGGCGCTCGCGCCCTGGAAGAAGAGCACGCTCACCTGACCAAGGTCGTCCGTCCCAAGCTCAGCCAGGACATCGGTACGGCCCGCGAGTTGGGTGACCTGAAGGAAAACGCTGAGTACCACGCTGCCCGCGAGCAGCAGGGGATGGTCGAGGCGCGGATTCGTGACATCGAAGGTCGTATGCAGAATGCGGTCATCATCGACGTTACGACCATTCCTCACACCGGCAAGGTGATTTTCGGTACAACTGTCGAAATCGCCAACGTCGAGACTGACGAACGCGTCACCTACCAGATCGTTGGTGAAGATGAAGCGGACTTCAAGCTCGGCAAGATCTCTGTCGGATCGCCTCTGGCTCGGGCGTTGATCGCCAAGGAAGAGGGCGATGTAGTCGCTGTCAAAACACCCAGTGGTGTGATCGAGTACGAGATTGTCGAAGTTCGTCACATCTGAAGGCGGGCGCCTGCTCCAGGCCGGCGCCATGCTTTGGCAATTGACCCAGATGCTATGGGTCGGTGGCCTCTGGCTGCTTTATCTTGGCGTGCTGCCGGTGCTGGATCGAGTCGGCCTGGCACCGCTGCTGATAGATGAAATCTCACGTTCCCTGAGCACGCTGCTGGTTGGTTTTTCAGCGGCGTGCGTGTGTTTCCAGATTTTGGTGCTGACGCAAGTGCTGGGGCTGCCGGGCTTGTGGCGGGATGTTCGCGGGCAAATGCTGCTGGTCGCTGTTTATGCGAGCGTGATGTACTTCATTGTGCAGTTGATGCTGCCGGATGCATTGCGCTGGCAGTTATTGAACTATCTTGTGCTTGGCATCAGCGGGCTGGTACTGGTGATGCAACCCGTGCCTGGGTGGAGTGGCAGGGTGCGCGAAGCACACCCTTGACTCTTTTTTACTTGAAGCGATGCACGTTCGACAGCTGCTTGTTGGCGCTGAAGTTCTTGCGATAAATCAACGCCATCTTGCCGATGACCTGGACCAGGTCAGCCTTGCCGGCCTTGCAGAGTTCTGCAATGGCAGCCAGGCGCGCTTCGCGATCCAGGATGTTGAGTTTGATCTTGATTAACTCGTGATCGCCTAGGGCGCGTTCGAGTTCGGCTAACACACCTTCAGTCAAACCGTTGTCAGCCACAGTCAAAACTGGTTTCAGATGGTGGCCAATGGATTTGTACTGTTTCTTCTGCTCTTGAGTGAGCGGCATAATCTGACCCCTGCGTCTGATCTTGTAAAAAGCGGCGGCCAGTTTACCCGAGCGAGTCCGGGACCGCCCAGTTAATCACGACCCGATTTATTTTTAGAGGTGGCCCGTGGCCCGTTCCAAGACTAGCCATAACTGGCTGAAAGAGCATTTCAACGATCCCTACGTCAAAATGGCGCAAAAAGATGGATACCGTTCCCGCGCAAGCTACAAATTGCTGGAGATCCAGGAGCGAGACCGCTTGATCCGCCCAGGCATGACCGTTATTGATCTGGGGGCGGCGCCCGGCGGTTGGTCCCAGGTGACCAGTCGTCTGATTGGCGGTCAGGGCCGCTTGATCGCCTCCGACATCCTGGAAATGGACAGTATTCCCGATGTGACCTTCATTCAGGGCGACTTCACCGAAGATGCGGTGCTGGCGCAAATCCTGGAAGCGGTCGGAAATACGCAGGTAGACCTTGTGATTTCCGATATGGCCCCCAATATGAGTGGATTGGCTGCTGTAGATATGCCGCGTGCGATGTTCCTCTGCGAATTGGCATTGGACTTGGCGGGGCGGGTACTGCGTCCAGGTGGTGATTTTTTAATCAAGGTTTTCCAAGGTGAAGGCTTCGATCAATACCACAAGGACATCCGCAAACTGTTCGACAAGGTTCAGATGCGCAAGCCGATCTCATCGCGTGACCGTTCCCGCGAGCAGTATTTGCTGGGGCGCGGTTTTCGTGGGATAGAAGGCGCTGCCAGCGATGAGCGTCTTTGAGTGAGCCGATAGGTTTTTTTGTGTCGCTTTCGTCACGAAGCTTTACGAATATCTTGTAGTCAAAGTTTCACAAAGGGTTACAGACAGCGCCTGCCAGAGCTGTAGGTAATGTAGTAAGTTAGGCCGGTGAATATCATGCGAAGCGCGCGCCAGTAGCGGAGCTTGCTTCAGAGGGTAGTTAATTGAACGATATGGCAAAGAATCTGATCCTGTGGTTGATCATCGCAGCTGTCCTCGTGACGGTGATGAACAACTTCTCCAGTCCTAACGAGCCGCAAACCCTCAACTATTCCGACTTCATCCAGCAGGTCAAGGATGGCAAGGTCGAGCGCGTAGCGGTTGATGGCTACGTGATTACCGGCAAGCGCACCGATGGCGACAGCTTCAAGACCATCCGTCCGGCGATCCAAGACAATGGCCTGATTGGCGATCTGGTGGACAACCATGTAGTTGTCGAGGGCAAGCAGCCCGAACAGCAAAGTATCTGGACTCAACTTCTGGTCGCTAGCTTCCCGATCCTGGTGATAATCGCGGTCTTCATGTTTTTTATGCGGCAGATGCAGGGCGGGGCCGGTGGCAAGGGCGGGCCGATGAGTTTCGGCAAGAGTAAGGCGCGCCTACTATCTGAAGATCAGGTGAAAACCACCCTGGCCGACGTCGCAGGTTGCGACGAGGCCAAGGAAGAAGTCGGCGAACTGGTCGAGTTCCTTCGCGATCCAGGCAAGTTCCAGCGTTTGGGTGGCCGTATTCCTCGTGGCGTATTGATGGTCGGTCCGCCAGGTACCGGTAAAACCCTGCTGGCCAAGGCTATCGCTGGTGAAGCCAAGGTTCCATTCTTCACCATTTCCGGTTCCGATTTCGTCGAGATGTTCGTCGGTGTGGGCGCCAGCCGTGTTCGCGACATGTTTGAGCAGGCGAAAAAGCACGCACCGTGCATCATCTTCATCGACGAGATCGATGCCGTTGGTCGCCATCGTGGTGCGGGCATGGGCGGTGGTCATGATGAGCGTGAGCAGACGCTCAACCAGTTGCTGGTGGAAATGGATGGTTTCGAGATGAATGACGGCATCATCGTCATCGCCGCAACCAACCGCCCCGACGTGCTCGACCCGGCGCTGTTGCGTCCAGGCCGTTTCGACCGTCAGGTCGTGGTGGGCTTGCCCGATATTCGGGGGCGTGAGCAGATCCTCAAGGTTCACATGCGCAAGGTGCCGATGGGCGACGACGTTGCTCCTGCGGTAATTGCCCGCGGTACTCCTGGTTTTTCGGGTGCTGACCTGGCAAACCTGGTCAACGAAGCCTCGCTGTTCGCTGCTCGTACAGGCAAGCGTGTAGTTGAGATGAAAGAATTCGAGCTGGCCAAGGACAAGATCATGATGGGCGCAGAGCGCAAATCCATGGTCATGTCGGAGAAAGAGAAGCAGAACACCGCTTATCACGAGGCTGGTCACGCCATTGTCGGGCGCGTCGTGCCGGAGCACGATCCTGTCTACAAAGTTTCGATCATTCCTCGCGGCAGAGCCCTGGGCGTGACGATGTTTCTGCCGGAAGAGGATCGCTACAGCCTCTCCAAGCGTGCGCTCATCAGCCAGATCTGCTCGCTTTACGGTGGGCGTATTGCCGAAGAGATGACCTTGGGCTTTGACGGTGTGACGACAGGTGCGTCCAACGACATCATGCGTGCCAGCCAGATAGCGCGGAATATGGTTACCAAATGGGGTTTGTCCGAGAAGCTTGGCCCCTTGATGTACGCAGAAGAAGAGGGTGAAGTGTTCCTCGGTCGTGGCGGCGGTGGTCAGCATGCTAGCTTCTCCGGTGAAACCGCTAAGCTGATCGATTCCGAGGTGCGCAGCATCATCGATCAGTGCTATGGCACGGCTAAACAAATCCTCACGGATAACCGCGACAAGCTGGATGCGATGGCTGATGCCTTGATGAAGTACGAAACCATTGATGCCGAACAGATTGACGACATCATGGCGGGGCGCCCGCCACGCGAGCCTCGTGATTGGTCGGGTGGCGCCGGTACTTCGGGTACTCCGCCGGTTGTGCAGGATGAGCGTCCGGAAACACCTATTGGCGGCCCTGCTGCTGACGTTTAAGGCTTGAAATGACTTTTGTTCCCTCCTCCACCCGATTGCCTTGCGGCAATCGGGTTCTTGATTTGGCCCATACGCATGTTATGGGTATCCTTAATGTCACTCCTGACTCCTTTTCCGATGGCGGCAGATTCAGCCAGTTGGATGCAGCCTTGCGTCATGCGCGAGCGATGGTCGACGCTGGCGCCACGCTGATTGATGTAGGCGGAGAATCGACCCGTCCTGGTGCGCGGATGGTATCGCCTCTTGAGGAGTTGGAGCGCGTCGCGCCTATTGTCGAACTCATTCATCGTGAGCTAGATGTCATTATCTCGGTGGATACCTCCACGCCTGCGGTGATGCGTGAGGTTGCCCGTTTGGGGGCTGGGCTGATAAACGATGTTCGATCCCTGCGACGGGAGGGTGCTTTGGATGCAGCTGCGGCAACAGGGCTACCAGTGTGTTTGATGCATATGCTTGGTGAGCCGGGTGACATGCAGGACAACCCGCAGTACCGCGATATTGTTGGTGACGTCGGAGAGTTCCTGGTTGAGCGCGTTGCCCAATGCGCCGCTGTGGGAATCACGCCTGATCGCATCATTCTCGATCCGGGATTCGGGTTCGCTAAAAACCTGCAGCACAATCTAAGTCTTTTTAAACATATGGACGCCTTGCATGCTCTTGGTCGACCGCTGTTGGTCGGTGTTTCGCGCAAGAGCATGATAGGCCTGGCGTTGAATCGCCCCGTAGGAGAGCGCCTTCACGGCAGTCTCGCGCTCGCTGCATTGGCAATTGTGAAAGGTGCACGGATTTTGCGAGTTCATGATGTCGCCGAAACGGTCGATGTGGTGCGCATGCTCGCTGCGGTGGAATCGGCCGAATAGGAATGATGGAGCACTTATGACTAAAAAATATTTTGGGACCGACGGCATTCGTGGTCGTGTCGGCGTTTACCCGATCACACCGGATTTTATGCTCAAGCTCGGATGGGCCGCAGGTATGGCCTTCCGCAGCATGGGCGCTTGCAAAGTGCTTGTTGGTAAAGACACGCGAATCTCTGGCTACATGTTCGAGTCGGCTCTAGAGGCTGGCCTGACATCTGCCGGCGCCGATGTCATGTTGCTTGGCCCTATGCCTACGCCAGCCATTGCTTACCTCACGCGCACGTTTCAGGCTCAGGCCGGTATTGTCATCAGTGCGTCGCACAATCCCCATGATGACAACGGCATCAAGTTCTTCTCCGGGCAGGGGACCAAGCTGCCGGACGAAATCGAACTGATGATCGAAGAGTTGCTTGAGACGCCGATGACGGTGGTCGAGTCCAGCAAGATAGGCAAGGTTTCGCGGATCAACGATGCGTCGGGCCGCTACATCGAATTCTGTAAAAGCAGTGTGCCTACCAGTACGAGTTTCTCCGGGCTCAAGGTTGTACTTGATTGTGCCCATGGTGCGACCTACAAGGTTGCACCCAGTGTGTTCCGCGAGCTCGGCGCCGAGGTTACTGTGCTGTCCGCACAGCCCAATGGGCTGAACATCAATGACAATTGTGGCTCCACTCACATGGCCTCATTGCAGGCGGCAGTGTTGGCTGAGCATGCTGATCTTGGGATAGCTTTTGATGGTGACGGCGACCGGGTGCTCATGGTCGATCACACCGGAGCGATAGTTGATGGCGACGAACTTTTGTTCATCATCGCGCGCGATTTGCATGAGCGTAAGCAGCTGCAGGGCGGTGTGGTCGGTACGCTGATGAGCAATCTGGGGCTGGAGTTGGCCCTGGCTGATCTGGGCATTCCATTTGTTCGCGCCAATGTAGGTGATCGCTACGTCATTGCGGATCTGCTGGAGCGCAACTGGCAGGTTGGTGGTGAAAACTCCGGACATATCGTCTGCTTCCAGCACACTACGACGGGCGATGCGATCATCGCCGCGTTGCAGGTCTTGATGGCCTTGAAGCGGCGTAATGAAAGCCTTGCCCAGTCTCGTCAGGCGCTGCGCAAGTGCCCCCAGGTCTTACTGAACGTGCGCTTCTCGGGTGGGGTAAACCCGGTCGAGCATGATGCCGTCAAAGAGGCGTGCGCCCGTGTCACTGCTGCGATGGCTGGTCGTGGGCGCGTGTTGTTGCGTAAGTCGGGCACTGAGCCTTTGGTTCGTGTCATGGTCGAAGGTGATGACGAGGCTCAGGTTCGCGGCTATGCAGAGGAGCTGGCAAAACTGGTTGCTGAAGTTTCTGCCTGATTTCGGCTTGCCAGTGTTGAAAGGGTTGGGTAACATCTGCGCCCACTTTGACCGACGAGGTACAGCATGCGTCGCCCTATGGTAGCTGGTAACTGGAAGATGCACGGTACCCGCGCCAGCGTCGCTGAGCTGATAAATGGCCTTCGTCATCTGGCCTTGTCGAGCGGTGTTGATGTCGCGGTTTTCCCGCCTTGCTTGTATATCAACCAAGTGGTTGATGGCTTGAAAGGTAAGTCGATTTCAGTCGGCGCGCAGAACTCTGCGGTGGAACCGATGCAAGGTGCGTTGACGGGTGAGGTTGCGCCTAGTCAGTTGGTGGATGCAGGTTGTTCCCTTGTGCTTGTCGGGCACTCCGAGCGTCGTCAAATCATGGGCGAGCTTGATGGGGCACTGAATCGGAAATTCGCAGCGGCACAGGCTTGTGGCTTGACTCCGGTGTTGTGTGTAGGGGAAACCCTTGCGCAACGCGAAGCCGGGAAAACTCTTGAGGTTGTCGGGCGTCAGCTAGGCAGCATCATCGAGGAGCTGGGAGTCGGTGCCTTTGCCAAGGCAGTTATAGCTTACGAGCCGGTCTGGGCCATTGGTACCGGGCTGACTGCTTCGCCGCAACAAGCGCAGGATGTGCACGCAGCCATTCGCGCACAGTTGGCGGCAGAGAATTCTGAGGTCGCACGAGGTGTGCGGCTTCTATACGGCGGCAGCGTGAAGGCGGCCAATGCGGTCGAACTGTTCGGCATGCCGGATATCGATGGGGGGCTCATTGGTGGGGCTTCCCTGAATGCAGATGAGTTCGGTGCGATATGTCGCGCCGCGGGAAACTGAGAAAATGCTGGAAACAGTCGTAGTCGTTTTTCATCTGCTGGGTGCGTTGGGCGTAGTTGCTCTGGTATTGCTTCAGCAGGGCAAGGGTGCGGACGCTGGTGCGTCTTTCGGGGCAGGTGCTTCAAATACTGTCTTCGGAAGCCAAGGTTCCTCTACCTTTCTTAGTAAGTTTACTGCTATACTTGCCGCAGGTTTCTTCATAACCAGCTTGGGGTTAGGTTACTTTGCTAAAGAGAAAGCTCAAGAGCTGACTCAGGTAGGTTTGCCTAATCCAGCGGTGTTGGAAGTTCCAAAGCAAAAGCCGGCTTCTGATGATGTACCGGTGCTTCAAGAGCAAAAGTCGGCAACTGATGCGACTGACGTACCTCCAGCTCAAGAGCAAAAGTAAGAAGGGTTTCATGCAGTAACGTTGTATTGCCGAGGTGGTGGAATTGGTAGACACGCAACCTTGAGGTGGTTGTGCCCATAGGGTGTAGGGGTTCGAGTCCCCTTCTCGGTACCAATTATCAGGAGAGCCCGCTGTTGCGGGCTTTCTTGTAGGTGGAAGGTTACATTGACCCTGCAAGGGATCGGTCGTATACTTCCGCCCCAGCTTTGTCGCGGGGTGGAGCAGTCTGGTAGCTCGTCGGGCTCATAACCCGAAGGTCGTCGGTTCAAATCCGGCCCCCGCAACCAGTTTCAAGGGCCCCTTTTAAGGGGCTTTTTGTTAGCTGGACACTTTATAACGCCGCTATTCGACGGCGTTTCAGGGATGGGCGCTTCGCCCATTTTTTTTTATTTACACAGCATGCACAAACATGCACGAGGGGGTTCAGGTGTCGAGCAAGCTAGAACAGTTGCAGGCCTTGCTGGCCCCGGTGGTCGTGGCCCTTGGCTATGAATGCTGGGGTATTGAGTTTTCGGCTCAAGGTCGCCACTCACTGTTGCGCGTTTATATCGATAAAGAAGGCGGCGTTTTGGTGGATGACTGCGCCATTGTCAGCCGTCAGATCAGCGGTGTTCTGGACGTTGAAGATCCAATATCCGTTGAATACACCCTGGAAGTTTCTTCTCCTGGCATGGAACGCCCGCTGTTCACGCTTGAACAGTTTGCCCAGTTTGCCGGTGAGCAAGTGAAGATCAAATTGCGCTCTCCTTTCGAAGGTCGACGCAATTTTCAAGGCCTTCTGCGTGGTGTAGAGGATCAGGACGTCGTGGTGCAGGTTGAAGACCACGAGTTCCTGTTGCCGATCGATATGGTCGACAAGGCCAATATAATTCCCAGTTTTGACTGAGACGCGGATCCCGCGGATCCAATGGCTTGCGAAAGGCGAGGCGTACGATGAGCAAAGAAGTACTGCTGGTTGTTGAGTCGGTATCCAATGAAAAGGGCGTACCGGCAAACGTGATTTTTGAAGCGCTGGAGCTGGCCCTGGCCACTGCTACCAAGAAGCGTTTTGAAGACGAAGTTGACTTGCGTGTGGAAATCAATCGCCACACGGGTGCCTATGAGACTTTCCGTCGCTGGACGGTGGTCGAAGAAGCCGATCTGGATGATCCGGCAATCGAAACCTGGCCGAGCAAGGTTGCGCAAACGCATCCTGGCGCCAAGGTTGGCGATGTCGTTGAAGAGAAGATCGAGTCCATCGAGTTTGGCCGCATCGCTGCACAGACTGCAAAGCAAGTCATCGTGCAGAAGGTTCGCGAAGCCGAGCGTGCTCAGGTTGTCGATGCCTATCGCGAGCGTCTGGGTGAAATCATCTCGGGCACCGTGAAGAAAGTGACCCGCGATAACGTGATTGTCGATCTGGGCAACAACGCTGAAGCGTTGCTGGCTCGTGAAGACATCATTTCTCGCGAAACCTTCCGTGTTGGCGTGCGCTTGCGTGCGCTGCTCAAGGAAATTCGCACCGAGAACCGCGGCCCGCAGTTGATCCTGTCGCGTACCGCGCCGGAAATGCTGATCGAGTTGTTCCGCATCGAAGTGCCGGAAATCGCCGAAGGCCTGATCGAAGTCATGGCAGCGTCCCGCGATCCGGGTTCGCGCGCCAAGATCGCGGTCCGCTCCAAGGACAAGCGTATCGACCCGCAAGGTGCCTGCATTGGCATGCGCGGTTCGCGCGTCCAGGCAGTATCGGGCGAGTTGGGCGGCGAGCGTGTGGATATCGTTCTGTGGGACGACAACCCGGCGCAGTTCGTGATTAACGCCATGTCCCCGGCGGAAGTCGCGGCAATTATTGTTGACGAAGATGCCCACGCCATGGACATCGCCGTCGGCGCAGACAATCTGGCTCAGGCCATCGGTCGCGGTGGTCAGAACGTACGTCTGGCTAGCCAATTGACCGGTTGGACCTTGAACGTGATGACCGAATCGGACATCCAGGCTAAGCAGCAAGCGGAAACCGGCGATATTCTGCGCAACTTCATCGACGAGCTGGAAGTCGACGAAGACCTGGCGCAGGTACTGGTTGACGAAGGCTTCACCAGCCTGGAAGAGATTGCCTACGTACCGGTGGAGGAAATGCTCAACATCGACGGCTTTGACGAAGATACCGTCAACGAGCTTCGCGCTCGCGCCAAGGATCGTTTGTTGACCAAAGCCATCGCTACTGAGGAAAAGCTGGCAGACGCCCATCCGGCCGAAGACCTGCTCTCGCTTGAGGGTATGGACAAGGATTTGGCGATGGAACTGGCGGTGCGCGGCGTAATTACCCGCGAAGACCTGGCCGAGCAGTCTATTGACGACCTGCTCGACATCGACGGCATTGACGATGATCGTGCCGGCAAGTTGATCATGGCCGCCCGAGCCCATTGGTTCGAGTAATTAGGCGCGGCCTGAGGAGAGAAGTGCATGACGCAAGTCACGGTGAAACAACTGGCCGATGAGGTCAAAACACCGGTAGAGCGCCTGTTGCAGCAGATGCGTGAGGCAGGTCTGCCGCACACCGCCGCCGATGAAGGTGTGAGCGATAGTGAGAAGCAGTCCCTGCTGACTCACTTGAAGAGCAGCCACAAGGCGAAAGTGGAAGAACCGCGCAAGATCACTTTGCAGCGTAAAACCACCAGCACCCTGCGTGTTGCTGGCAGCAAAAGCATCAGTGTTGAAGTGCGCAAGAAAAAAGTTTTCGTGCAGCGTAGCCCGGAAGAAATCGAAGCCGAGCGCAAGCGTGAACTGGATGAACGTCGCGCAGTAGAAAATGCTGCCCGTCAGAAGGCTGAAGAAGAAGCCAAGCGTCGCGCCGAAGAAGAAGCGCCTCGCCAGCCTACTGCTGCGCAACCTGTCTCGACCCCTGCGGTTGCAGCACCTGTTGCAGCGGCCGAGCCTGTGCGTGAAGCCGCGGTTGCAGCACCTGCCCCAGCGGCGGATGCACGCAAGCGTGAGGAGCCACGTCGCCCCGACAAACCGCGTGCCGATGATAACAACCGTCGCGGCAGTGGCGATGGCGAGCGTAAAAACGCTCCTCATCGTGCGACCGTCAAGGAAAAGGCTCCGGCGCCACGGGTTGCGCCACGTACTACCGACGAAGAAAGCGATGGCTTCCGTCGTGGTGGTCGCGGCAAGGCCAAGCTGAAGAAGCGCAACGCCCACGGTTTCCAGAGCCCAACCGGCCCTGTCGTGCGTGAAGTGAAGATCGGCGAGACCATCACTGTGGGCGATCTCGCCCAGCAGATGTCGGTCAAGGCAGCTGAAATCATCAAGTTCATGTTCAAGCTGGGTACCCCAGCGACCATCAACCAGGTACTGGATCAGGAAACTGCCCAACTGGTTGCTGAAGAACTGGGCCACAAAGTGACCCTGGTCAGTGACACCGCCCTGGAAGATTCCCTGGCCGAGTCCCTGAAGTTTGAAGGCGAGGCGTTCTCCCGTGCCCCTGTCGTGACCGTAATGGGCCACGTTGACCACGGTAAGACCTCCCTGCTCGACTATATCCGTCGTGCCAAGGTTGCAGCTGGCGAAGCCGGTGGCATCACCCAGCACATCGGTGCATACCACGTTGAAACCGAACGCGGCATGGTCACCTTCCTCGACACCCCAGGTCACGCCGCGTTTACCGCCATGCGTGCCCGTGGTGCCAAGGCTACCGACATCGTGATCCTGGTGGTTGCAGCGGACGACGGCGTAATGCCGCAGACCATTGAAGCCGTACAGCACGCCAAGGCTGCTGGTGTTCCACTGGTTGTTGCGGTGAACAAAATCGACAAGCCGGGCGCCGATCTCGATCGCATCCGTAGCGAACTGTCGGTTCACGGCGTGACATCCGAAGAGTGGGGCGGTGATACGCCATTCGTTTCCGTATCCGCAAAAATGGGTACCGGCGTTGACGACCTGCTCGAAGCGGTCCTGCTGCAAGCCGAAGTTCTGGAGCTCAAGGCAACGCCTTCGGCCCCGGGTCGCGGTGTTGTGGTCGAGTCCCGTCTGGACAAGGGGCGCGGCCCGGTAGCGACTGTTCTGGTTCAGGACGGTACGCTGCGTCAAGGCGACATGGTCCTGGTGGGCTCGAACTATGGCCGCGTGCGCGCCATGCTCGACGAGAACGGCAAGTCCATCAAGGAAGCCGGTCCTTCCATTCCTGTCGAGATCCTCGGCCTGGACGGTACACCGGACGCTGGCGACGAGATGAGCGTAGTGGCCGACGAGAAGAAGGCCCGTGAAGTGGCTCTGTTCCGTCAAGGCAAGTTCCGCGAAGTCAAATTGGCTCGCGCTCATGCTGGCAAGCTGGAAAACATCTTCGAGAACATGGGTCAGGAAGAGAAGAAGACGCTCAACATCGTCCTCAAATCCGATGTCCGTGGTTCGTTGGAAGCGTTGAACGGTGCCTTGAATGGCCTGGGCAACGACGAAGTGCAAGTGCGCGTGGTCGGTGGCGGTGTCGGTGGTATCACCGAGAGCGACGCCAACCTGGCACTGGCCTCCAACGCTGTACTGTTCGGCTTCAACGTGCGTGCCGATGCCGGTGCGCGCAAGATCGTCGAGCAGGAAGGTCTGGATATGCGTTACTACAACGTGATCTACGACATCATCGAAGACGTCAAGAAAGCCCTGACCGGCATGCTCGGCAGCGACGTGCGGGAGAACATCCTGGGCGTGGCCGAAGTGCGTGACGTGTTCCGTTCGCCGAAATTCGGCGCGATCGCCGGTTGCATGGTTATCGAAGGTGTTGTGCACCGTAACCGTCCAATCCGTGTACTGCGTGAAGATATCGTTATCTTCGAGGGCGAGCTGGAATCCCTGCGCCGCTTCAAGGATGACGCTTCCGAAGTACGTGCCGGCATGGAATGCGGTATCGGCGTGAAGAGCTACAACGACGTCAAAGTCGGTGACAAGATCGAAGTCTTCGAGAAGGTTCAGGTTGCTCGCAGCCTCTAACTCGCGCACTTCAGGAGCCGTGATGGGCAGCCGCATGCAAATGCACGGCGCATCAGCAGGCCTCTAAACGCAACGCCCGGTCTGGCTTCTGTCAGGCCGGGCGTTTGCCGCTTTCAGACCCCACGGGTTTCACCGTGCGGCAGTAACAGGTAACAAGACATGGCAAAAGAATATAGCCGTACCCAGCGTATTGGCGATCAGATGCAGCGTGAGCTGGCACAGCTGATCCGTCGTGAAGTCAAAGACCCGCGCGTAGGACTCGTCACCATCACGGCAGTGGAAGTCAGCCGTGACGTCGGTCACGCGAAGATTTTCATCACCGTGATGGGCCAAGACAGCGCCGACGATATTGCCCAGAGCATCAAAGTGCTCAACGCGGCCGCCGGTTTCCTGCGTATGCAGCTGGCCCGCGAGATGAAGCTGCGTAGTGTTCCGCAGTTGCACTTCCACTACGACGAAAGCGTTGTGCGTGGCGCCCACCTGTCTGCGTTGATCGAGCGCGCGGTGGCAGAAGACAGTCAGCATCCGGTTGCGGCTGAACCCGAAGACACCAAGGAGTAATCGGTGGCTCAGGTCAAACGTATCCGTCGTAATGTCAGTGGCATCATCCTGCTCGACAAGCCATTGGGCTTTACTTCCAATGCGGCCTTGCAGAAGGTCCGCTGGTTGTTGAATGCCGAGAAGGCCGGGCATACCGGCAGCCTCGATCCGCTGGCCACTGGCGTATTGCCGCTGTGCTTTGGCGAGGCCACCAAGTTTTCCCAGTACCTGCTCGATTCCGACAAGGGCTATGAAACCCTGGCGCAATTGGGCAAGACCACCACCACGGCAGACGCCGAAGGTGAGGTGTTGTTGGAGCGCGAAGTGACCGTTGGTCGCGAGGATATCGACGCCGTTCTGCCTGCTTTTCGTGGGCAAATCAGCCAGATACCGCCGATGTACTCGGCGCTCAAGCGTGACGGCCAGCCGCTGTACAAGCTCGCGCGTGCAGGTGAAGTGGTGGAGCGCGAACCGCGTTCTGTTACTATTGCGCGCTTGGAACTGCTTGCCTTTGAAGGCGACACTGTGCGGCTGGCGGTAGATTGCAGCAAAGGCACCTATATCCGTACCCTTGTGGAAGATATCGGTGAGCAACTGGGCTGTGGTGCCTACGTGGCAGAACTGCGACGTACTCAGGCCGGGCCTTTTACGCTGGCCCAGACGGTGACGCTGGAAGAGCTCGAAGCGGTTCACGCCGAAGGCGGCAACGAGGCGGTCGACCGCTTCCTGATGCCTTCGGACAGCGGTTTGCTGGATTGGCCGCTATTGCACTTCTCCGAGCACAGCGCGTTCTACTGGCTCAACGGCCAACCGGTGCGTGCCCCGGATGCGCCGAAGTTCGGCATGGTGCGGGTACAGGATCACAATGGCCGCTTTATCGGTATCGGTGAAGTGAGCGAAGACGGGCGCATCGCGCCGCGTCGACTGATTCGGTCAGAATGACCGGAACCAGTTTGGTGTAAAAGCGCAGTAGCTTTTGCACAAACTGGGACGAGGGTGGCTGTTAACAGGCATGGTCACTACTCATTTTTAGATACAGGGATTTGTCCCTGGCCTGTTGAAACCGCCCTTTTGGGTGGTTTCCTTAAAAAAAGGATTGCCTCATGGCTCTCGACGTTCAAGAAAAAGCACAAATCGTAGCTGACTATCAGCAAGCTGTTGGTGACACCGGTTCGCCAGAAGTGCAAGTTGCACTGCTGACCCACAACATCAACAAACTGCAAGGTCACTTCAAGGCCAACGGTAAAGACCACCACTCCCGTCGTGGTCTGATCCGCATGGTAAACCAGCGCCGTAAGCTGCTGGACTACCTGAAAGGCAAGGATCTGGGTCGTTATCAGGCTCTGATCGGTCGCCTGGGTCTGCGTCGCTAATCAGCGATTGCGCTAGAGGTTGGTTGTTTGCCGTGTGTCAGTGGGTTTCCCGCTGGCCCATGGCAGGCTCCCAGCCTCAAGTTTTATCTGGATACACGTTTTACCCTGGACAGTAGCGTTGGGCCGACTCCCGACATTGCCCAAGAATTTCGCAAGAAAACCAGTTCCCCAAGAGCCACAAAGAAGGTAGGACACCGTGAACCCGGTAATCAAAAAATTTCAGTTCGGTCAGTCGACCGTAACCCTCGAGACTGGCCGCATCGCCCGTCAGGCTTCCGGCGCAGTATTGGTCACCGTTGACGACGACGTCAGCGTGTTGGTGACTGTCGTTGGTGCCAAGCAAGCAGATCCAGGCAAGGGCTTCTTCCCTCTGTCCGTTCACTACCAGGAAAAGACTTACGCTGCCGGTAAGATCCCTGGCGGTTTCTTCAAGCGCGAAGGCCGTCCTTCCGAGAAAGAAACCCTGACTTCCCGACTGATCGACCGTCCGATCCGTCCGCTGTTCCCCGAAGGCTTCATGAACGAAGTGCAGGTTGTCTGCACCGTCGTCTCCACCAGCAAGAAAACCGATCCGGACGTCGCTGCGATGATCGGTACCTCGGCTGCCCTGGCGATCTCCGGCATTCCTTTCGATGGCCCGATCGGCGCTGCCCGTGTTGCCTACCACCCTGACACCGGCTACCTGCTGAACCCGACCTATGAGCAACTCAAGGCTTCGAGCCTGGACATGGTCGTAGCCGGTACTAGCGAAGCTGTGCTGATGGTGGAATCCGAAGCCAAAGAGCTGACCGAAGACCAGATGCTGGGCGCCGTATTGTTCGCCCACGACGAGTTCCAGGTCGTCATCAACGCCGTCAAGGAACTGGCTGCCGAAGCCGCCAAGCCAACCTGGGCCTGGGCGCCTCAAGCAGAAGCCACCGCGCTGCTGGGCGACATCCGTGCCGAGTTCGGCGAAGCGATCTCCCAGGCCTACACCATCACCGTCAAGGCCAACCGTTACGCTCGCCTGGGCGAGCTGAAGGACCAGGTCGTGGCCAAGCTGTCGGGCGAAGAAGGCCAGCCTTCTGCCAGCGAAGTGAAAGCGGCTTTCGGTGAAATCGAATACCGCACCGTTCGTGAAAACATCGTCAACGGCAAGCCACGTATCGACGGTCGCGACACCCGCACCGTGCGTCCGCTGAATATCGAAGTCGGCGTTCTGCCCAAGACCCACGGTTCGGCCCTGTTCACTCGCGGCGAAACCCAGGCCCTGGTCGTTGCAACTCTGGGTACTGCCCGCGACGCACAGTTGCTGGACACCCTCGAAGGCGAGAAAAAAGACCCCTTCATGCTGCACTACAACTTCCCTCCGTTCTCGGTGGGCGAGTGTGGTCGCATGGGCGGCGCGGGTCGTCGTGAAATCGGTCACGGCCGTCTGGCCCGCCGTTCGGTACAGGCCATGCTGCCTGCCGCCGACGTGTTCCCGTACACCATCCGCGTGGTGTCGGAAATCACCGAATCCAACGGCTCCAGCTCCATGGCTTCGGTCTGCGGCGCTTCCCTGGCGCTGATGGACGCCGGTGTACCGATGAAGGCACCGGTTGCCGGTATCGCCATGGGTCTGGTTAAAGAAGGCGAGAAGTTCGCCGTCCTGACCGACATCCTGGGCGACGAAGACCACCTGGGCGACATGGACTTCAAAGTAGCCGGTACCGCCAAAGGCGTGACTGCGCTGCAGATGGACATCAAGATCAAGGGCATCACCGAAGAGATCATGGAGATCGCCCTGGGCCAAGCCCTGGAAGCGCGCCTGAACATCCTCGGCCAGATGAACCAGATCATTGCTCAGTCCCGCACCGAGCTGTCGGAAAATGCTCCGACCATGATCGCGATGAAAATCGACACCGACAAAATCCGTGATGTCATCGGTAAAGGCGGCGCGACCATCCGTGCGATCTGCGAAGAAACCAAGGCTTCGATCGACATCGAAGACGACGGTTCGATCAAGATCTTCGGCGAAACCAAGGAAGCTGCTGAAGCTGCACGCCAGCGCGTTCTGGGCATCACCGCCGAAGCCGAGATCGGCAAGATCTACGTCGGCAAGGTTGAGCGCATCGTCGACTTCGGCGCATTCGTCAACATCCTGCCGGGCAAGGATGGCCTGGTTCACATCTCCATGCTGAGCGACGCTCGCGTTGAGAAAGTGACCGACATTCTGAAAGAAGGTCAGGAAGTGGAAGTGCTGGTACTGGACGTGGACAACCGCGGCCGTATCAAGCTGTCCATCAAGGACGTCGCAGCAGCCAAGGCTTCGGGCGTTTAATCACGCGTTGACCTGGTAGAGAAAAGCCCCGCCGCGAAAGCTGCGGGGTTTTTTTTTGCCCGCGACAAATTGAGGCGCGCCCGCGAGTTGCTTGACCTGAAGGTCAGTGCTAGGTTTAGCCCACTGCCCGTGTAGCTCAGCCGGTAGAGCAGCGCACTCGTAACGCGAAGGTCGCAGGTTCGATTCCTGTCTCGGGCACCAGCGATACCTTGTTTTCAGATGATCCCGAATGGTTCTGAAGGCCAGACAAACCGGTCTGTAAGCGGTTTTTTGCGTCAGAGAGATCCTTGATGATCCAGATCCATCTTCCATTCCCCCGATCAGCGAGAACGACATGAGCGTTAAAGCATTGGACCCGCAAGCCCGCCACGAAGAAGCCCTCAAGAAGTACATGCTTGATGCGCCACAGCTGTTGGACGAAATCAAGGACCTGAGCGCCGACGATCAGAAGGACCAGATCCAATGGGCCTTCGAGGACGAAGCCGAGGCGCAGGGGCTACAGCCCTGGGAACTGACCCTCAAGTACACCGCCAGCCCAGAAGCATTTGAAGCCGAGCGCCTTGTACTGCACAAGGAAGCGGCCGAAGTGCTGGGCGTGGAATGGGACGAATACTGCGAGATGAATAATCTGGTGGTCTAGCGCTGCAAGTTTGAAGCCGCAAGCTACAAGCTCAAGCCAATCCCTTGCAGCTTGTAGCTCGCAACTTTAGCGGCTTAAAGGCTAAGCCTCATCGACAGGTCTACTGCTTTTACGTCTTTGGTCATCGAGCCGATGGAAATGTAATCCACGCCCGTTTCCGCAATGGGCCGCAGGGTGCTTTCGTTGATTCCGCCGCTGGCCTCCAGCTTGGCTTTGCCCGCGTTCAGGCGCACCGCTTCGCGCATATCGTCGTGGCTCAGTTCGTCGAGCATGATGATGTCGGCGCCGGCGGCCAGGGCTTGCTGCAACTCCCCGAGGTTTTCCACTTCCACTTCCACCGGTTTGCCCGGGGCGATTTTGTGCGCGGCGGCAATGGCCTGGGCGATCCCGCCACAGGCGGCGATATGGTTTTCCTTTATCAGGAAGGCGTCATACAGGCCGATGCGGTGGTTGTGGCAGCCGCCACAGGTCACCGCGTATTTTTGCGCCAGGCGCAGGCCCGGCAGGGTCTTGCGCGTATCGAGCAACTTGACCCGGGTATCGGCGACCATGTCCGCCAAAAACTGCGCGCGCGTTGCCACGCCGCTGAGCAATTGCAGGAAGTTCAGCGCACTGCGCTCGCCGCTGAGCAATGAGCGCGCCGGCCCTTCGAGGTGGAACAGCGCCTGGTTGGGGCTTACACGCTCGCCGTCATGCACTTGCCAATGCACTGCCACGCGTGGGTCCAACTGCCGGAACACCGCATCGACCCACGCCGTGCCGCTGATGGTGGCGCTGTCGCGGGTGATGATGGTGGCTTTGGCCAGGCGTTCGGTGGGGATCAATTGGGCGGTGATGTCGCCGCTGCCGATGTCTTCGAGCAACGCACGGCGCACGTTCGCTTCGATTTCGGTGGACAGGTCGGCGAGACGAAGATTAGGCATAACGGGCTCCACAAACAAAGTGGCCCGATTATAGGGGCATGCCAGCGTCCAACCCAAGGCGACAAATGCCCCGGCGCTTGGTTTCGTCGGGGTTTATCGCACCGTCACATAATTGCCGTAAAAGCTAATTTCCACTCAGCTGCAGAGGATGCTGGCACAAGTGCCATCTTTTACCGATAATCCGCCCGGTATTTGACGTCATAGCTTTGACGTCCCTGTTTTCGGCCCGCGCATCCCTGTGCATCCTGGCCGTTTCAGTGGCACCGATCTTTAAATCACCGTTCCAGGAGGCTTGGATGCACAACGACGGGAATGTGGTGCCTTTGCACAAAGGCACTGCCGATCAGGCGAATCCTTCGCCGCTCGCCCGCCTGCCGGTGATTCTGATTCAGGTGCGTGACAAGGCCGCCCAGCAACTGCGCCATGGCCTGCAAGCGCTCTTCGACAATGCCGACGACACCCTCTTCGAGATGGCCGACCGGGCGCTGAACAATGTTGAACAGAACACCTTCTTTGAAGCCATGCGCGACCTGCGCCTCAAGCGCAAAAGCATCGAACGCGGCTTTCTTGAGCAATTCTTCGCCGCTTGTGCCGGGCTGACCCACTACGACCTGGCCCAAGTGTCCTTGCCGGTGGCGGGCGCTTTCGACCCCTCAACCCAGGTGCGCGATGACGACTTGGAGCGCGCCGTGGCCGTGGACGCCATGGTCGCCCGGGTACTGAGCCGAGAGGGCCTTGCCCTGGGCCAATTGACCGCGCGCCTCAACGCCTTGCTGGGCAAGCGCCTGGACGAGCGCCACAACCCCATGGGCCCGGCGTTGCTCTGCGAGTACTTCTTGCAGGCGGGGCGCAACCTGGGGGTGGAGATCAAGGTCAAGCTGATCCTGCTCAAGCTGTTCGAGAAGTACGTGCTCAGCGAAAGCGACCAGCTCTACGGTGACGCCAACCAACTGCTGATCGCCACCGGCGTGCTGCCCCAGCTCAAGGCCGCGCCGGGGCGCCGCAGCACGGTGGAGGCCGAGCCACACCCAGCACCGGCCGCCACTGCGCAGGGGGCCTGTGACGAGCAGGTCGAGGAAGTCTTCCGCGCCTTGCAGGAGCTGCTGTTCCACGTGCGCGGCAGCGTTGCGCCGACCCTGGAAGCCAGCGCCCAGGCGCAACCGATCTCCACCCGTGACCTGCTGCGCCTGCTCTCCCATTTGCAGCACTACGTGCCCGAGCCCGGCGCCCAGGAGGACTTCGACCTACGCAACCAGCTCGAACAACTGCTCACCCGTGGCAGCGTCAAGAGCGGCAAGGCCCGGGGCGTGGCGGTGGCCGATGAAGACGTTATCAACCTGATGGCCATGCTCTTTGAGTTCATCCTGGCCGACCGCAACCTGCCGGAGTCCCTCAAGGCGTTGATGGGGCGCTTGCAGATCCCGATGCTCAAGGTCGCGGTGCTGGACAAAAGCTTCTTTAGCCGCGGCAACCACCCGGCGCGGCGCCTGCTCAACGAAATCGCCGCCGCGGCCCTGGGCTGGGGCGAGTGCGACGACCACCAACGTGACACCCTGTACTTGCGCATCGAACAGGTGGTGCAGCGCTTGCTCAACGATTTCGACGACGACCCGGCGATCTTCACCGAGTTGCTTGCTGAATTCATCGCCTTCACCGACGCCGAGCGCCGCCGCAGCCTGCTGCTGGAGCGGCGCACCTGTGAGGCGGACAGCACGCCACTGGACACCTCGGTTGCGGACTTGTCCGCAGGCGACCCCGGCCTGTTGCAGGTCGCCAAGCTGCGCCCCGGTTGCTGGGTCGAGTTCCAGGAAGACGAGGACAATCGCCTGCGCTGCAAGCTGATTTCCGTCCTTGAACCCCAGGGCCAATACCTGTTCGTCAACCGCACCGGGATGAAAGTGCTTAAACGCAGCCGCGCCGCCCTGGCCCTGGAGCTGCGCGACGGCACGGCCCGCCAACTCGACGATCGGCTGCTGTTCGAGCGGGCGTTGGAGTCGGTGCTGGGCAACTTGAGCCGCCTCAATCGCGGCAAGTGATCGCAACCGCGGGGCGGATCACGGCATACTGCGCCATCGCAACCCGTGCCAAGGAACCTGTATGCAGTTGGACCCCGCGAGCGGTTGGTGTCAGGGCGTGCAGTTATGCCCCTCGCCCAACTTCAATGCGCGCCCCGCGAATGAAGTCTCCCTGTTGGTCATTCACAACATCAGCTTGCCGCCGGCGCAGTTCGCTACCGGCAAGGTGCAGGAGTTTTTCCAGAATCGCCTGGATGTCACGGAACATCCCTACTTTGCAGGCATCGCCGACCTGCGGGTTTCTGCGCATTTTCTGATCGAGCGCGATGGTAAGGTCACGCAGTTCGTGTCCTGCCTGGACCGCGCCTGGCACGCCGGCGTGTCGTCGTTCGAGGGGCGCGAGGGGTGCAACGATTTTTCCCTGGGGATCGAGCTGGAGGGCACGGATGACCAACCCTTCAGCGACGCCCAGTACCACGCGTTGGTCGCCCTTACCCGGCAGTTGCAAGGGGTGTTCAGCGCCATCACCACGCAGCGTATTTGCGGTCACAGCGATATTGCCCCCGGGCGCAAGACCGACCCGGGGCCGGCGTTCGATTGGCCACGCTATCGCCGGGCCTTGAATGAGGGAGAAGGACAATGAGTTTTCTGGTGTTGCTATTGGCGGTGCTGGTCGAGAAATTCTCGGCCCTGCGCCAGCGTCTCCAGCGCGACAGCGGCTGGGTACGCGAACTGAACAAACTGGAGGCCGGCAAACGCCTGGGCAACCAGCCCTGGCTGGTGCTGGCGGTGATGATCCTGCTGCCGGTGGCCGTGCTGGGCCTGTTGTTGCTGGTGCTGGAACCCGTGGCCTATGGCCTGTTGGCATTGCCGATCCATCTGCTGGTGGTGATCTACAGCCTGGGACGCGGGGATCTGCTCGGGGAGTTGGGGCCGTTTCGCGATGCCTGGCGCCGTGAAGACCTGCAAGCGGCGGCCCACGTCGCCCAGCGCGACCTGAACATTGGCGCCGACAGCGGCGAGCAGTTGCTGGAGCGGGTCCAGGGGCACTTGCTGTGGCAGGCCTACCAAAGCTTCTTCACGGTGATTTTCTGGTACTTCCTGCTGGGGCCGGTGGCGGCGTTGAGCTATCGCCTGCTGGCGTTAGCCGCTGAACAGGGCAAGAGCACGGCCCTGATCGAACGCGCCAGCCAACTGCGCCATGCCTTCGATTGGCTGCCGGTGCGCCTGCTGGCCGCCAGTTTCGCCCTGGTGGGCAACTTTGCGGCAGTCAGCCGGGTGATGCTGCACGAATTACTCAACTGGCACATCAGCGCCGCGCAGCTGATCGAAAAGGCCGGGTTGGCCGGGGCCGAAATCCCGCCCCCAGAGACTGGCGCCGAAGGCATCGCCAGCCTGGACCGCATCTGGGAACTGCTGCTACGCGCCGCTGTGCTCTGGTATGCCACTTTTGCCCTGTGGACCGTGCTGCTGTAGGCGCTATGTCGCACCTGCCGGTCGGCGCTGCACTCCCGACCGGCGGTTAACCTTAAGTTACAAAACTCCCTGCTGATTTGAGTTATACAAGCATCTGCGTTCAGTAGTGGCTTTTTGCTGCTCCTGTACGACTGCCCATAACAATAATAGGTAAGGGAGAAGTCTTTTGAAGAGCTTGCTCTATCCCGCCATCGCGCTGATGAACCGCCTGAGTTTCGGCATGAAGTTCAGCCTAATCAGCGTCTTGTTCTTCGCGCCGATGTTGGTGACCAATTTCTATCTGGTGCGTGATTCCTACCGCCAGTTCCACGCCACCCAAGTCGAACTGCAAAGCCTGGACCTGCTGGGCGCCAGCCTGGCCCTGCGCCGCGACCTGGAAACCCTGAACAACCTGGTGCAGATCAACGCCGTCCTGGGCCAGTCGGGCAAGGCCGGGGATGTGGAGGCCAAGATCGAGGCCCTGGAGCGCACGGTGCTGGAGCATTTGCAGGGCTTTCAGGCGATGGCGGTGGACCCTCAGCAGATCGAAGCCTTCGATACCAAGCGCGATGAAATGATCGCCGCGTTCAAGGCCCAGCAAGCCGAAAGCTCCCTGCAAAGCAAAAGTGCCTTGATCGGCAAGTTGCTCAGTAGCGCCCAGGTGTTCAGCCAGTTGATCGCCAGCCAGGCAGGCCTGAGTGGTGACGCCCAGAGCGATATCCGCCAACTCACTGACTTGGTGACGGCCGTTACCCCGCAAGTCACCCAGACCCTGGGCGAAGGCCGGGCCATTGGCAGTTACTCGTTGGGGCAGGGCTTCCTCAATTCCTCTTCCAGCACCCGTTTCGACGAAATTCTCCAGCAAATCGAGAAGCTTCACGCCGAGTACGGCCTCAAGGTCCAGGACGCGATCGGCGCCAGCCCTGCTGCCCGCAGCGCCCTGAGCGCCGAGGCCAATGCCAGCCAAAACTCCCTGAAGCAGGGCAGTGAGCTGTTTGAAGAACAGGTGATTATGGTCGATACCCTCGACGCACCCTGGCAGGCCTTTTACGACCAGGCCAGTACGTTGATGGCGCAGACCTACCAACTCAACGACAACACGCTGAAGTTCCTCGGCGTCGAGTTGCAGCAACGCTTGGCGCAAAACCGCACCCACATGGTGCTGCTGGTGGTGGCGTTGGCAGCGGTGTTCCTACTGATTGTCTACCTCTATGGCGGCTTCTACGCCTCGACCCGCACCACCCTGAGTCGCTTGGGCGCAGTGATGGACAAAGTGGCGGCCGGTGACATGACCGTCAGTTTCACCGCCCATAGCCGCGACGAATTGGGCGAGTTGGGCAAAGTGTTCAACGGCACCGTGGCCAAGATCCATGACCTGATCGAGTTGGTGGGCCAAACCGTGGTCGAGGTCGAGCGCCAGGCCGGGCAGGTGGAATCGGTCTCGGCCCAGAGCAACCAAGCGGTAGCCGGGCAGCGTATCCAGATCGAGCAAGTGGCCACGGCGATGAACCAGATGTCGGCCACGTCCCAGGAAGTGGCCCGCAGCGCGGCGGCGGCAGTCAGCAGCGCCCACAGCGTCAACGAAGAAACCGTCAGCGGCCGTGGCCTGGTGGCCTCGCAGCAGGGCAGCATTGCCCAATTGGCCGGCGAGATCGATCAATCGGTACTGGTGATTAATCAACTGGCCAGCGACAGCCAATCCATTAGCCGCGTGCTGGAAGTGATTAAAAGCATCGCCGAGCAAACCAACCTGCTGGCCCTCAACGCGGCCATCGAGGCCGCCCGTGCCGGCGAGCAGGGGCGAGGCTTTGCCGTGGTGGCGGACGAAGTGCGGACCCTGGCCAAACGCACTCAGCAGTCCACCGAAGAAATCGAACAAATGATCGGTAAGCTCCACACCGGTGTAGGCGCGGCGGTCAAGGCCATGGGCGTAAGCCATCAGATGGCCAATGGCACGGTTGGCCAGTCGGAAAAGGTCCAGCAAGCGCTGGAAAACATCCTCGGCGCGGTGGGCATGATCGTCGACCAGAACCAACAGATCGCCGCTGCCGTGGAGCAACAAACCGCCGTCGCCCACGACATCGACAAGAACATCGTCGAGATCAACCGCGCCGGCGAACGCACCGCCCAGGGCGCCCACCAGACCGAAGACGCCAGCCGTCAGCTGTCGGTGCAAGTGGTGCAACTCAAGCAACTGATTAGCGCGTTCCGGGTGTGACCCGCGCCGCTACCAGCCGAACACCGCGCAGGCATTGGCGGTGCTGGCCGCCGCCAAACGCTCGGGGCTGATGCCCAGGATTTCGGCCAGGGCGGTGCAGATGGCCGGCAGGTGCGCGGGGCTGTTGCGCTGGTTGGCGAACATCGCGGGGGCCATGTCCGGGGCATCGGTTTCCAGCACCACGGCTTCGAGCGGCAGGTCGGCGATGACTTTGCGCAGGCGCAGCGCCTGGGGCCAGGTGGCTGCGCCGCCCAGGCCCAGTTTGAACCCCAACTTGATGTACTCGCGGGCTTCCTCACGGCTGCCGGCGAACGCATGGACAATGCCGCCGCGCGCCAGGCGTAGGCGCTTGAGGGTGGCGATCACCGCCGCGTGGCTGCGCCGCACATGCAGCAGGGCCGGCAGTTGGAAGTCGGCCGCCAACTGCAATTGGGCCTCGAACAGCACCTGTTGGCGGTCGCGGTCCAGGTGCGGGAGAAAGTAGTCCAGGCCGATTTCGCCCACCGCGCAGAGCTGGCGCTGGCCACGCAGGCGTGTCAGCCAATCGCCCAGTTGGGCCAGGTCGGCGCTGCGGTGCGCGTCCAGGTACACCGGGTGCAGGCCCAGGGCCGCGTAGAGGTCGGCGTCGCTTTGCACCAACTCCCACACCCGCTGCCAATTGTCCTGATAGACCCCCAGCACCACCATGCGCCGCACCCCGTGGGCGCGGCACTCGGCGAGCAACGCGGGGCGATCTGCGTCGAAATCGGGGAAATCCAGGTGGGTATGGGTGTCGATCAGCTCCACGCTCACACCTCGACGATACGCTGCTTGAAAGTACGGGCGATGGCGTGCACGCCAGGCTGATAGTGCTGCTGTTCGATGGCGGCCACAGCCAGTTGCAGGGCGGTTTGCGCGATCAGTTGATGTTGCTGGGCCATGGCGTTGACCGGCAACGGTAAAAAGTCCAGCAACTGGGTGTCGCCGAAGGTGCCCAGGCGCAAGGGCCGCGATTGCAGCGGGAAGTCATGCAGGGCGTCGAACACCCCTTGCAGCAACACGTAGGAGGTGGTCACCAGCGCATCCGGCAAATGCCCCAGGCGTTGTAGCAGTTCTTCCATCAGGTGCTGGCCGCACTCGCGGCTGAAAGCGTCGCCCTGTTCGATCAAAATGTGCCCGTCGAACCCGGCCAAGGCCTGGTTGAAACCGGCGGTGCGGTCCTGGCTGATGCTCAGCTCCGGGCGTGCGCCGATCAGGGCGATATGCCGCAAGTGCGGCTGCAACAGGCTGCGGGTCAGGCTCAGGCTGGCGTCCTGGTCGTCGCTGCTGACCGAACAGAAGTGCGCCGGGTCCATCGCCCGGTCGATAGCGATGATCGGCAGGCCCTTGGCCTGGAGCTGGCGGTAGCTGTCGTCCTCGGCCGGCAGGCAACTGGCGACGAACAAGGCATCGCAGCGCCGCGCGCGGAACAGTTGCAGCAATTGCCGCTCGCTGTCCGGCGCGTCGTCGGAGCTGGCGATCAGCAATTGGTAGCCGCGGGCGCGGGCACCTTGCTCCAACAGCTTGGCGATGCGTGCGTAGCTGGGGTTTTCCAGGTCCGGCAGGATGAACCCCAAGGTTCGCGTGTGCCGGCTGCGCAGCCCCGCCGCTTGCGGGTTGGGTGTGAAGCCATGTTGTTCAACCACCGCTTGCACCCGCTCGACGGTGCTGCGGCTGATCCGTTGTTGTTCGGCTTTGCCGTTGATGACGTAGCTGGCGGTGGTCACGGACACACCGGCCAGTTGCGCGATATCACTGAGTTTCAAACCGGGTTTTCCTTATTGTGTGGCGCTTGTCCCGAGAGTTTGTCCAATCGTAACCGAAATCCGTAGCCGACCTAGGTCGCAGCTGTACCGACCGGCAGGGCTTCTAGGAAGATGGAATATGAAGTAACGTGCCGAGCATTCTAGATTAAACGTTTCAGCAGGCGTATTTTCAGCTGTTTGAAGCCGTGGGAAAGGTGCTGCCAATAAGCCATCCTGCGGCCGTGCTATCAAAACGCCTAATCTACAAAAATACCTAGCGCCGCCCGGCGCTGAATAGGAGAAAGCATGCTCGAACTCACCCTGGAGCAGATATCCATTGGCCAGTCGGCGGTGGATAAGCCCGCGGCCCTGCGGTTGCTCGCCGACAAACTGGTGGCCGATGGCCTGGTCGCCGAAGGCTATTTGGCCGGTTTGCAGGCCCGCGAGGCCCAGGGCTCGACCTTTCTCGGCCAAGGCATCGCCATTCCCCACGGCACCCCCGAAACCCGCCACCAGGTGTTCGCCACCGGCGTGCGCCTGCTGCAATTCCCCGAGGGGGTGGACTGGGGCGACGGCCAGATCGTTTACCTGGCCATCGGCATTGCCGCCAAGTCCGACGAACACCTGCGCCTGCTGCAACTGCTGACCCGTGCCCTGGGCGAAACAGATCTCGGCCAGGCCCTGCGCCGCGCCAGCAGCGCCGAGGCCCTGCTCAAACTGCTGCAAGGTGCGCCCCAGGAACTGGCGCTGGACGCGCAGATGATTGGCCTGGGCGTGTCGGCTGATGATTTCGAGGAACTGGTGTGGCGCGGCGCCCGCCTGCTGCGCCAGGCCGACTGCGTGAGTAACGGTTTTGCGGCGGTGCTGCAGCAAGTGGACGCCTTGCCCCTGGGCGATGGCCTGTGGTGGCTGCACAGCGAACAAACGGTCAAGCGCCCGGGGCTGGCGTTCGTCACCCCGGACAAACCCATGCGCTACCTGGGCCAGCCCCTCAGTGGCCTGTTTTGCCTGGCCAGCCTGGGGGAGGCGCATCAGGCCCTGCTCGAACGCCTGTGCGCGTTGCTGATCGAGGGGCGCGGCCATGAATTGGGGCGTGCCACCAGCCGTCGCGCGGTGCTGCAAGCCCTGGGCGGTGATGTGCCCGCCGACTGGCCCAGTGCCGCCATCGCCCTGGCCAACGCCCACGGCCTGCATGCGCGCCCGGCAAAAATCCTCGCCCAATTGGCGAAAAGCTTCGACGGCGAGGTCCGCGTGCGCATCGTCGACGGCCAGGACAGCGCCGTGTCGGCCAAGAGCCTGAGCAAACTGCTGAGCCTGGGCGCCCGCCGTGGTCAGGTGCTGGAGTTCAGCGCCGCCCCGGCCATTGCCGCCGACGCCTTGCCGGCCCTGCTCGCGGCAGTGCGCGAAGGCCTGGGCGAAGCGGTGCAGCCACTGCCCGCCGTCACCGCGCCAGCGCTGGCCGAGGCCGAACCCAGCCTCAGCGCGCCGGCCGCCGGCAGCCTGGTGCAAGGGGTGGCCGCCGCACCGGGCATCGCCATCGGCCCGGCTCATGTGCAGGTGCTACAACCCTTCGATTACCCCGTGCGCGGCGAAACCCCGGCGATTGAGCGCGAACGTCTGCAAACCGCGTTGGGTGCGGTACGTGAAGACATTCAAGGCCTGATCCAGCGCAGCAGCGCCCAAGCCATCCGCGAGATTTTCATCACCCACCAGGAAATGCTCGACGACCCGGAGCTGGCCGGTGAGGTCGGCAGCCGCCTCCAACAAGGTGAAAGCGCCGAGGCCGCGTGGCTGGGCGTGATCGAAGCCGCTGCCCGCCAGCAGGAAGCCCTGCACGATGCCCTGCTCGCCGAGCGCGCGGCGGACCTGCGCGACATCGGCCGCCGCGTACTGGCCCAGTTGTGCGGCGTGCCGGCAGCGGTAGAGCCGCAACAGCCCTACATTCTGGTGATGGACGAAGTCGGCCCCTCGGACGTGGCGCGCCTCGACCCAGCGCGGGTCGCGGGCATCCTCACCGCCCGGGGCGGCGCCACCGCCCACAGCGCCATCGTCGCCCGCGCCCTGGGCATTCCGGCCCTGGTCGGCGCGGGCGCGGCGGTGTTGTTGTTGGCGCCGGGCACGCCGTTGCTGTTGGACGGCCAGCGTGGGCGCCTGCACGTTGCCCCGGACGCGGCGACCTTGCAGCGCGCCCAGCACGAACGTGACCACCGCGAACAACGCCTGCGCGCCGCCGCCGAGCAACGCCATCAACCGGCCCTGACCACCGACGGCCACGGCGTCGAAGTGTTCGCCAACCTCGGTGAAAGCGCCGGCGTGGCCAGCGCGGTGGAGCAGGGCGCCGAAGGCATTGGCCTGTTGCGCACCGAACTCATTTTCATGGCCCACCCGCAAGCCCCGGACGAAGCCACCCAGGAGGCCGAGTACCGCCGTGTGCTCGACGGCCTCGGCGGGCGGCCCCTGGTTGTGCGCACCCTGGATGTGGGCGGCGACAAACCGCTGCCGTATTGGCCCATCGCCAAGGAGGAAAACCCCTTCCTCGGCGTGCGTGGCATTCGCCTGACCCTGCAGCGCCCGGCCATCATGGAGGCGCAATTGCGCGCCCTGCTGCGGGCCGCCGACCACCGGCCGCTGCGCATCATGTTCCCCATGGTCGGCAGCGTCGAGGAGTGGCGCCAGGCCCGCGACATGACCGAGCGCCTGCGCCGGGACATCCCCGTGGCCGACCTGCAACTGGGGATCATGATCGAAGTGCCCTCGGCGGCGCTGCTGGCCCCGGTGCTGGCCCGCGAAGTGGACTTTTTCAGCGTCGGCACCAACGACCTGACCCAATACACCCTGGCCATCGACCGTGGCCACCCTACGCTTTCGGCCCAGGCCGATGGCCTGCACCCGGCGGTGCTGCAACTGATCGACATCACCGTGCGCGCCGCCCACGCCCATGGCAAATGGGTGGGGGTGTGCGGCGAACTGGCGGCCGACCCGCTGGCGGTGCCGGTGTTGCTGGGCCTTGGGGTGGATGAGTTGAGCGTCGCGCCGCGCAGCATCGCCGAGGTCAAGGCGCGGGTGCGCGAGTTCAGCCTGGTGCAGGCGCAAACCCTGGCCCGGCAGGCCTTGGCCATGGGCAGCGCGAACGACGTGCGCCGCCTCGTGGAGGCGGTGTAATGGCGCGCATTCTCAGCCTGACCCTCAACCCGGCGCTGGACCTCACCGTGCAACTGGGCCAACTCCACCTCGGCCAGGTCAACCGCAGCGAGGCGCTGCACAGCCATGCCGCCGGTAAAGGCCTGAACGTCGCCCAAGTGCTGGCCGATTTGGGCCATCAGCTTACCGTCAGCGGTTTTCTCGGCCGGGCCAACCCGCAAGCCTTCGAGGCCCTGTTCGCCCGCCGTGGCTTTGTCGATGAATTTGTCCGCGTGCCTGGGGAAACCCGCAGCAACATCAAATTGGCCGAGGGCGACGGGCGCATCACCGACCTCAACGGCCCGGGGCCGCAGGTCAGCGCGGCGGCGCAACAGGCGTTACTCGATTGCCTGGATCAGATCGCCGTCGGCCATGACGCGGTGGTGGTCGCCGGCAGTTTGCCCCGGGGCGTCAGCGCCCAGTGGCTGCGGGCCTTGCTCCTGCGTTTGAAGGCGCTGGGCTTGAAAGTCGCCTTGGATACCAGCGGCGAGGCCCTGCGCGAAGGGCTGGCGGCGGGGCCGTGGCTAGTAAAACCCAACGCCGAAGAACTGGCCCAAGCCCTGGGCGTGGCCGTGGCCTCGCCGCAGGCCCAGGCCGCAGCGGCGCGGCGCCTGCGCGCCGAAGGGGTGGAACACGTGGTGATTTCCCAGGGCGCCGAAGGCGTGGACTGGTTCAGCGCCGCCCCGGCCTTGCGCGCCGTGCCGCCCACGGTGAGCGTGGCCAGCACCGTCGGCGCCGGGGACTCCTTGCTCGCCGGCATGCTCCACGGCCTGCTCAGCGGCCACGACGCCGAGCAGACCCTGCGCACCGCCACGGCCATCGCGGCGATGGCGGTGACGCAAATCGGTTTCGGCATCACCGGCACTGCGCAGTTGGCGCAACTTGAACAGGGCGTGCGCGTGCGCCCCCTGACCGAACAATAAGAGGGTCGCCCATGAAGTTAGCCATTGTTACTGCCTGCCCCAATGGCATGGTCACCAGCGTGCTGTGCGCGCGTTTGTTGGAAGCGGCGGCCCAGCGCCAGGGCTGGAGCGCCAGCGTTGAAGTGCATGACGCCGCGCACCCTGAGCGCCAGTTATCGGCGGCCACCCTGGACGCGGCCGAGTGGGTGCTGGTGGTCAGCAGCGGTGCGCTGGACATGACCCGGTTCGTCGGCAAACGGGTGTTGCAGTGCACCCCGGCCCAGGCCTTGCAGGACGTGGACGCGGTACTGCGCCGGGGCGCCACGCAGGCCCAGGTGTATGCGGCGCCGGCCAGCGCTGTGGCCCCCACCCAGGCCCCGCGCCTGGTGGCGGTGACCGCGTGCCCCACAGGCGTGGCCCACACCTTCATGGCCGCCGAAGCCTTGCAGCAAGCGGCCAAGCGCCTGGGCTATGAGTTGCAGGTGGAAACCCAGGGCTCGGTGGGCGCACGTAACCCGCTGAGCAGCGAGGCCATTGCCCAGGCTGAGGTGGTGCTGCTGGCCGCCGACATTGAAGTGCCCACCGAGCGCTTCGCCGGCAAGAAGATCTATCGCTGCGGCACCGGCATCGCCCTCAAACAGGCCGAAGCCACCCTCAACAAAGCCCTGGCCGAAGGCAAGCTGGAAAACGCCGCGACTGCCGCCAGCGGCCCGGCCAAAACGGAGAAAACCGGGGTCTACAAGCATTTGCTCACCGGCGTGTCGTTCATGCTGCCGATGGTGGTGGCCGGGGGGCTGTTGATTGCCTTGTCCTTTGTGTTTGGCATCAACGCCTTCAAAGAGGAGGGCACCCTGGCCGCGGCGCTGATGCAGATCGGTGGCGAGAGCGCGTTCAAGTTGATGGTGCCGCTGCTGGCGGGCTACATCGCCTATTCCATCGCCGACCGCCCGGGGCTGGCGCCGGGGATGATCGGCGGGTTGCTGGCCAGCACCCTGGGCGCGGGGTTTATCGGCGGGATCATCGCCGGGTTCCTCGCCGGTTACGCGGTGCAGGCGATCAACCGCTGGGTGCGCCTGCCGCAGAGCCTGGAAGCGCTCAAACCGATCCTTATCATTCCGCTGCTGGCCAGCCTGTTCACCGGGTTGGTGATGATCTATGTGGTGGGCAAACCGGTGGCCGGGTTGTTGGCGGGCCTGACCGCGTTTCTCGACAGCATGGGCACCACCAACGCCATCCTGCTGGGCGTGGTGCTGGGGGCGATGATGTGCGTCGACCTCGGCGGGCCGATCAATAAAGCGGCTTATGCGTTTTCCGTGGGGTTGCTGGCCTCCCAGAGCTACGCGCCGATGGCTGCCACCATGGCGGCTGGCATGGTGCCGCCCATTGGCCTGGGTATTGCCACCTTCCTGGCCCGGCGCAAGTTCGCCCAAACCGAGCGCGAGGCGGGTAAAGCGGCGTTTGTGCTGGGGCTGTGCTTTATCTCCGAAGGCGCCATCCCGTTCGCCGCCAAAGACCCCTTGCGGGTGATCCCAGCGTGCATCGCTGGCGGCGCGTTGACCGGGGCGCTGTCGATGTACCTGGGCTGCAAACTGATGGCGCCCCACGGGGGGCTGTTTGTGATGCTGATCCCCAATGCCATCAACCATGCGCTGGCGTACCTGCTGGCCATCGTGGCCGGTAGCCTGTTGACGGCGGTCAGCTACGCCCTGCTCAAGCGCCCTCACACCCAGGAGCTGGTGCTGGCCCCGACCGCCCCGTAGCCAGCAGTGCGGGCTTTATCGTGAGCAGGCACTGCTGAGGCTTGGCACCCAATCTCCTGTAGGGGCGGGCCGGCCCGCGATAGCGGTGGGTCAGGCAACCCTGCCGTAGCAGGCTGTCCGCCATCGCGGGCAGGGCCCACTCCCACAGTGGAACTGTGGGAGTGGGTGGGGTTTTGATTTTCCCTCTGTGGGAGCGAGCCTGCTCGCGATGGCGGCATGCAGTAGGGACAGCTGCTCCCACAGAGGCCCGCCGGTCAGTACACGTCGCGGCGGTAGCGGCCCTGTTCGGTGAGCCGCTCTACGGCGTCATCGCCGAGTACCTCGCGCAGTACCTGGTCCACGCCCGAGGCCATGCCTTGCAGGCTGCCGCAGACGTAGATCGCGGCGCCGTCGGCGAGCCATTGCTTGAGCGGTTCAGCGGCGTCACGCAGGCGATCCTGAACGTAGATTTTCTTCGCCTGATCGCGCGAGAAAGCCAGGTCCAGGCGTTGCAGGTCACCCTCTATCAGCCAATTCTCCAGTTCGCCTTGGCAATGGAAGTCGTGGGCGCGGTGGCGTTCGCCGAACAGCAGCCAGTTGGCCTGTTGGCCGTCGGCGATGCGTGCCTTGAGCAGGCTGCGCAACCCGGCCAGGCCCGTGCCGTTGCCCAGCAGGATCATCGGCAGCGGTTCGCTGGGCAGGTGAAAGCCGCTGTTGCGCTGCACCCGCAGGTGGAGGGCGCTGCCCACCGGGGCATATTCGGTGAGCCAACCGGAGCCCAGGCCGAGGCTGCCGCTGGCGTGGCGTTCCTGGCGCACGAGCAGTTCCAGCACGCCGTCGGCGGCAATCGAGGCAATCGAATACTCGCGCGCGGCCAGGGGCACCAGGGCATCGACCAGGGCTTGGGCATGCAGGCCGACGAGGTGGCTGCGGTTTTCCGGTAACTGGCGGGTGGCCAGGGCCTGTTCCAGGGTTTCCAGCAAACCGTCCAATTGCACCGTGCTGTCGCCGCGCACGCCGAGGCCATCGAGCAAATGCTCCACGGCCCACGGGCAGTTGCGTGGCAGCACTTGCACCAGGTCACCGGCCAGCCAACTGCGCTTGCCCGGTGGCGTCAGCCCCAGCAGGTACACACCTGCGCCGCTGCTGTCGGGGTTGAGCAAGGTGCGTTGGCTCAGGGTCCAGGGCTCGTAGCTCGGCGCTTGCCAGAGGTCGGCCGGGGCGTGCCCGGTCAGTTGCCCCAGTTGCTGCTGCCAGTGGCGCAGGGCGTAGGCGTCGGCGCTGTCCACGTCCACCGGGGCGAACAGGGTGCTGGCGCCATGGTTGCCGAGCCAGGCGTGCAGGCGCCGGGCAAAGCCGCAGAAGTGCGGATACTGGCGGTCGCCCAGGCCCAGCACGGCGTACTTGAGGTGGCCCAGGCCCAGGGGTTGGCCGAGGATTTTGCGCTCAAAGCCGCGGGCGCTGTCCGGCGCTTCGCCGTCGCCGAAGGTGCTGACCACAAACAGGGCATGGCTAGCCCCTTGCAGGGTTTGCGCGTTGACGTCTGCCAGCGGCACCACCTGGCTTGCTACGCCCGCCGCTTGCAGTTGCCCGGCGGTTTGCCAGGCCAGTTGTTCGGCAAAACCGCTTTGGCTGGCAAACCCGATCAGCCATGCCGGGGCGTTGCTGGCGCTGGGGGCCAGGGCTTGGCGGGCTTGCTTGATCTGGCGTTTCTTGCGGCGCCGGTCCAGATATAGCAGCCAACCGGTAATAAAGAACAGCGGCATGCTCAGGGCGGCGAGGGTCACCAGAATGCGCCCGACCAGGCCGAAGTAGCTGCCCACATGCAGGGCATAAATGCTGGCCAACAGTTGCGCCTTGAAGCTTTTATCGGCGTAGCGCTCGTGGCGGCTAACCACGCCGGTGGCCGGGTCGATGCTCAACTGGTTGAGCGCGCGGTCGTGGGGCGAGGTCTTGAGCAGGTAGAACACTGTCGCCGGTTGCCGGGGGCCGGCGGGCATGCGGATGTTGTAGGTGCTCAGGCCCGGGCCGGCGGCGCTGTAGAGGCTGCTCCACAGGGCAGCGTAGTCGGCGCTCGGCGGCGGGCCGGCCGGTGGCGCACCGCGCCCGCCCTTGCGCATCTGCGCGTTGGGGGTGTCCGACAGCAATTTGTTCAAGCCATTGCTGTACCACTGATAGGACCAGGACAGCCCGGTCAGCGCCGCCAGCAGGTAGAACACCAGGCACCAGGTGCCGGCGACGGCATGCAGGTCCCAGTTGAAGCTGCGGCCCTTTTTCGCCCAGTCCAGGGTCAGCCAGGCGCGCCAGTTGCCGACCTGGCGCGGCCAGCGCAGGTACAGGCCCGAGAGGCAGAAGAAAATCAGGAGCAGGGTGCAGGCGCCGGTGATTTGCCGGCCGGTGTCGCCCATGGCCAGGAAGCGGTGCAGTTGCAGCATCAGGCCGAAGAAGCCTTGGCCACGGGCCTCGCCCAGGAAGTCGCCGGTGTAGGGGTCGAAGTAGCGCATCTCACCGCGCCGCTCCCCCGCTGGCGGGGTGAAGAACACCTTGGCGGCGTTGCCGTTTTCGGTATCGACCCACAGCATGGAGACTTTCTTGCCCGAGGCGCCTTCGACCTTTTCCACCAGTTGCACCGGTGGCAACACCCCCGCTACCTGCTTCTCGACGTGCAGCACCTGGGGGTTGAGCGCACGCAGGATTTCGTCCTGAAACGACACTGCCGCCCCGGTGATGCCCATCAAGGCCAGGACCAGTCCGGCACTGATGCCAAAGAACCAGTGCAACTGGAACAGGGTTTTCTTCAACACATCCACCGCCTCGCCCGTGTGGGCCCATTTTTCACGGCGCGCATTATGCCGTGGGGTTTCGAGAAACATTCTTCTTTACACACAAAAGCCCCACGCATTGGGGGGCGTGAGGCTTTGGCCGTCGCAAGCGGGTTTGCCCGCGCTCTTGTGCCTAGTTCGACACGGGATGAGGGCCGCTGCGCAGCCCGCTTGCTACCGGCTGACCCATCAGAAATGGAAGTTGGTGCTGATTAGCGCTGTACGGCCCGGTGCCTGGTTGGCGAAGTGGGTCGAGAAGGCCTTGTCGTAGTAGCGCTCGTCCGTGAGGTTTTGCACGTTGAGTTGCAGGTCGACGTTCTTGGTCAGCTTGTAGCTGGCCATGGCGTCGTAGCGCACATAGGAATCGACCATGGTGGTGTTGGCCGCACTGCCGAACACTTCATCGACGTAGAACGCGCCGCCGCCCAGGGTCAGTTTCGGGGTGACGTTGTAAGTGGTCCACAGGCTGGCACTGTTGCGCGGGGTGTTAGGCAACTGGTTGCCGTCGTTGGCTTTGTTCACGTCGCCGCCATCGACCTGCTTGCCGTCCATGTAGGCGTAGCCGGCGAACACTTGCCATTGCTCGGTGAGTTTGCCGCTGGCCGACAGTTCCAGGCCATCCACACGGGTGGTACCGACGTTCTCGTAGGAGGTGGTATTGACCTGGACGCGGGCGTTGTCTTTCTCGGTGCGGAAGATTGCAGCGGTCAGGGACAGGCGATCGTGGAACAGGTCCCACTTGGTGCCGATCTCGTAGTTACTGGTTTCTTCAGGTTCCATGTCGCTGCTCAGCAGGTTGCCGGTGCGGTCGCTGCTGTTGGGCAACAGGTTGCCTTCCATGCCTTCGCCCAAGGTCGCACCCGGTGGCGTGGCCGAGGTGGCGTAGGAGGCGTAGATGCTGCCGTTCTCGGTGGGCTTGAACACCACGCCGAACTGGCCGGTGACGAACTCGCTGGTGTCCTTGCCCTTGGCGACCACGCCGTTCTTGTTCACCAGGGTGGCGCCGTTTTTGTCGTAGCTGTCGTATTCGGTGTCGAAGTGGTCGTAGCGCAGGCCCATGTTCACCAGCCATTGCGACGACAGCTCGAGGGTGTCGAACACGTAGATCGCCCGGGTTTTGCCGGTGGTGTCGGTGCCGGCGCGGTTGCGCGAGATGGCGCCGTTCCAGTTGTCGTTGGGGTTCGGGTTGCTCAGGCTGGTGCAGTTGAAACCGCTGGGCGTGCCGATCATCGCCGGGGTGCACTTGGAGCTGTTGTCCGCCGGGGTGGAGCCGGGGGTGGTGTCGGTATCGACGTTGTACGAGCTCTTGACGCTCTTCTCGCGGCTCAACTCGATACCGGTGGAGAAGCTGTTCTTGAAGCCGGCGATGTACACGTCACCAAACAGGTCGGTCTGGTTGGTGGTGGTGGCGGTGTTACTTACGCGGCTGTTGATGCGGCGCCACACGGTGCCGTTGTTGACGTTGCCCTTGCTGTCGTCGGGCTGGGTCAGGATGTAGTCCTGCAGGCTGTTGCCGTGGCGCAGGGTGTTCTTGACGGTTAGCGCGTCGGTGAGGTCATGCTCGATGGCGAAGGTGGTGGTGTCGGTGCGGGTCTTGCGGAAGTCGCGGTTGGCCAGGCCATAGAAGTTGCTGCTGTCGCCACCGGCCCAGGGTTTGTCCGGGTTGGATTTGTTGCGGTCGGCAGGCTTGCCCGACGCCGGCATGGTATACGGCACGCCCGAGTCGGGCAGGTCGTTGCTTTCGAGGTGGTAGTAGTCGAGGTTGACGCGGGTGTCGGTGCCCAGGCCAAAGGCCAGCGATGGCGCGATGCCCCAGCGGTCGTAGTCGACTTTGTCGCGCCCGGCGACGTTGCTTTCGTGGCTCATCAGGTTCAGGCGCCCGGCGGCGGTGTCCGAGAACTGGTAGTTGCCATCGAGTGTGTAGCGCTGGGTCTGGTCCGAACCCCAGGTGAAGCCGCCATCGAAGCTGTTGCCCAGGTGTGCTTTTTTGCTCACCAGGTTGATGGTGCCGCCGGCCGCGCCACGCCCGCCAATGGCCGAGTTCGGGCCTTTGCTCACTTCGATCGATTCCACGGCGAAGATCTCGCGGCTCTGTGAGCCGGTGTCGCGCACGCCGTCCAGGTAGGTGTCGCCCTGGGCGTCAAAACCACGGATGAACGGGCGGTCGCCCTGGGGGTTGCCGCCTTCGCCGGCGCCGAAGGTGATGCCCGGCACGGTGCGCAGGGCGTCCTGCATCGACAGCGCGCCGGTGTCCTTGAGCACTTGCTGCGGGATCACCGTGACCGAGCGCGGCGTGTCCACCAGTGGCGCGGTGTATTTGGGCGACGAAGCCTTCTGCACTTGGTAGGAGGTTGGCTCCTGGAATTCACCCACCACAGGGGTGGCGTCCAACGCGATGGCGTTGCGCGGCGCCTTTTCATCGGTCTTTTCGGCGGCGTGGGCCATGTGGGCCGCGGATGTGGCGGTGAGCGCCACGCCAATGGCCGAAGCGAGTAGACGCGGTGAGCTGACAGGCAGTTGTGGTAGTTGACGCGACATGTGAATTCCCCTCCCCAAGGATTTGAGGCCGCGGAATATAGGTCAAACAAGTATCGGTATCAATTGAGAGGCATTGCTATTTGCACTGAATTTACGTTCTTTACAATTGGCCTTTACGGTTTTTACATTCTCGTTCGTCTATGGCGTTTTACAGGGCCAATAAGAATCAATACCATTGCGCTCCTTTCGCTCTCAGGTGCCCGCGCCATGTTGCTGCATATCCCCGGTCTGTTTTCCCGTGACGAGGTGGCCCGTATCCGCGAGGCCCTGGAAACCGCCGACTGGGCGGACGGCAAGATCACCGCGGGCTATCAGTCGGCCAAGGCCAAGCACAACCTGCAATTGCCCGAAGGCCACCCGCTAGCCAAGGAAATCGGCGCCGCCATGCTCGAGCGCCTGTGGCAGAACCCGCAGTTCATGTCGGCGGCGCTGCCCCATAAGGTCTTCCCGCCGCTGGTCAACTGCTACACCGCGGGCGGCAGTTTCGATTTCCATATCGACAACGCCGTGCGCCAGCCCCGGGGCAGCGCCGAGCGGGTGCGCACCGACCTGTCCTCGACCCTGTTCTTCAGCGACCCGGACGAATACGACGGCGGCGAGCTGGAAATCCAGGACACCTACGGCACGCAACGGGTCAAGCTGCCGGCCGGCGACCTGGTGCTGTACCCCGGCACGAGCTTGCACAAGGTCAACGCCGTGACCCGTGGCGCCCGCTACGCCTCCTTCTTCTGGACGCAAAGCCTGGTGCGCGAAGACAGCCAGCGCGCCTTGCTGTTTGAAATGGACGGCGCCATCCAGCAACTGACCCAGGACCTGCCCGACCACCCGTCGCTGATCCGCCTCACCGGCACTTACCACAACCTGCTGCGGCGCTGGGTCGAGGTGTAAGCCGTGAATTTTCAACTGCGCCGCGAGGAAGTGCTGAACCTGGCGCAACTGCGGGCCATGCTGGCCGAGAGTCCGGTGCGCGCCGCCCAGGCGATTCTGGTGGCGGCCCGGGCCAATGTGCCCGACGCCCAGGCCTTGCTCGGGCAGATCCTCCTCGACGGCCAGGGCATCGAAAAAGACCCGGCCCTGGCCCTGCGCTGGTTTGGGATCGCCGCCAATGGCGGCCACTTGATGGCACGCAACATGCTCGGCCGTTGCCATGAGCACGGCTGGGGCTGCACCGCCAACGCCAGCGTTGCCGCCGGCCATTACCGCCGCGCCGCCGAGGCCGGGCTGGACTGGGGCCTGTACAACTACGCCAACCTGTTGGCCACCGGGCGCGGGGTGGTGCAAGACCAGGCCCACGCCCTGGCCTGCTACCGCCGCGCCGCCGAACTGGGCCACGCTAAATCCATGAACCTGCTGGGGCGCTACCTGGAAGAGGGCCAGCACTGCCCGGCCGACCCGGTCGCGGCGTTGGAGTGGTACCGGCGCTCTGCCGAGGCAGGGGATTTTCGCGGGCAATTCAGCTATGGCGTGGTGATGGTAGAGCGGGGGCGGATCGAGGAAGGGCTCGTTTGGTTGCGCCAGGCCTTGGTGCTGGGCAACTTGAATTTCTTACGGGTTGCCAGCCAGGCCCTGGGCCAGGCACCCCAACCGCAGGTCAGGGCCTTGGCCCAGGAATATGCGTTGCGACGGATACAGCTGGAGCACTTGCAAGCCTGAGGCTCAGTGGCGGGGCGGTTCCCCATCCTGGGGCAAGGCAGAGTCTGCACCGCTCTGCCCTTGCCCCCAGATAATTACTCTGAGGTTGCCGAACTTAAGTTCGCCACTGTGCTCGCAGCGTCTCCAGGTGTTTGCGCAACAATGCCGCGTGCACGACGAATGTTTGTATGGTTGCTGCACGATCGTTGGTAGGAACCGCTCCAATAATTTCTAGGAACTTATTTACTGACTCGGCGATCGTTCCAGCTTCCCGCTCATAGGCCTCCCGGGGAGTGACGATACTTTGTACTTCGATCAGTTGCTCTTTGCGTTGTACGTAATCCTTAATGGTGTTGTTGGTTGTGGCCAGATCCTGGCGCCGTGTATCCAGGCGCATTTGCACGCTCTTCCTGGCTTCAATAAGATGGCTGTATTTCATCGCCTCGCTGACTTTGTCCAGCACTTTTGCGGTAATGCTCAGTGCGGCTTTAATCAACTCGATCTTCGGGTTGGTTAAATTGGCACCCGCCAAGGATTCGGCCGTTAGCAATAAATCCTTGAGAATACCGAAGACGTCCTTGGCCTCAATGATTTTAATTGCCTCATTCAGGCCAAGTTCGTCACTTTCCAGTTCCTCGATGGCTTTTACTAGTTGTTCCTGGCGTGGAGTCTGGGCAGCGATGTCTTTTTCGAGTTCTTTGATTTGGAAGTCATTATTGGTAAGGGTGACTGCCTTGAGGTTATGTAACGCATTGTTTAGGACGGCAGATTGGGGCTTGATCGAGGATAGGCTTGCATTGGTCAGGCGTTGGATCTCGGCGTAGAGCGATGCCGCTGCTTCTTTCTGTTGCTCGGAAGGCGTGCCACTTTCCAGCGTTACGACAGTGTTGTACAGCTCGCTTACTTGATCGTGTTCCAAGAACGAAGGGGCGATGGTGAGCATGTCCAATAGGTGTTTGTCGGTGTTGTTCAACTCCTGCCTGAAACTCTCTAGCTCTTCTGCCAGGACCGGAAGATAAATAGTGCTCAAAGATCTGATTTTATTTTGGATTTCGGTTTTGCTTGCATACATGCTAGCCAGGTCGGGGGTTGGATATTTGAAGGTGGTATCAATACTTTTGATCGTCATAAGGTTCTCGCGTTTTATCAGGGTGATGGTGTTGAATAGTCGCCTTAGAGGCATGAGTTAATTGAGTGTTACTGTTCTTCCACTACGTTGTTGAAGGCGGTCAACAAGTCGAAGGCGTGGGTTTTTATCGAGGCCCAGTTGTTCTTCATCTGGTTAAGGCGGCTAACGAATGCCACCAGGAACATGGCATTGGTTACGCCATCCAGCTGGCTGCTGGAGGTGCGCACGTAGTTCTCGATCAGGGCCCATAGGCTTGCCAGGTTGCTCGAGCCGCTGGCGGCGTGGTTGACTCTCAGTTGGAGGTCTTGCAGATGGGTTTCTTGCTCGCGCAGCAAAGCAAGTATGCTGTCGTGTACTTTGATCTCTCTTTCGAGCTCGAACTTATCGGCGGTTAGGGCCTCCGCTTCTTTTCTGGCTTCGGTGGCTTTACCTCCAAAAATTGTACTGGTAATGAGAAGACCTACTGCGCCGCCAAACAATCCCCACCACTTGTCACTGCTGTGCTTTTGGGCTTCGGCGCTTTTCTCTTCAATTCGCTCTTTAAGGACATCCAGCCTCCTGTTCAGTTCGATGGCTTTATCATCGGTCAGGCGACTGGAACTCAAGGCGATTTTTCTAGCCAGAGTCGGGCTGATTTTATTTTGTATTTCGGTGTTGAATGTTTCGATTTCTGCTTTTACGGTTTTAGTGCTTTGGCTGTGTTGCGTTATCACTTGTTTCAAATCATTGACGAGTTCGGCAAGCGGTAGAAGCCGGTGTTGTTCATTTTCCTTAATGCGCAGTTCCGGTAGTTTATCGATCTCCTCGGGAGAGAGGTCGCCAACTTTGCCTGTTGCTTCCAGGTAGCTCGGCAAGCTTTTCAGATAGGTGGTGATTGCATCGCAACTCGTCGTAAAGTTTTCGGCAAATATGTGAAGGTCAGAGCCCACGGTCCTCATGTTCTTTTCAATACTGTCCCATGTATGGGCATGGTCATTGATGGTCTTGTACAGCACTTGCATGTCTGCTGATTTGAGGCCCGCGACATCGAGTGTGTCGTAGTGAAACCTTTGTTCGATCTCCCCAGTGTCGGTGGGGAGTTCCAACGCTACTTTTATATAGCGTTTGATTTTTCGGATGTCGTCGTTAGTCACCAGCAACCCAGGGGCGCGAGTAACGCCGGGTAACTTTCCTGCGGTGGCTTTTACGTAGTCCTGGGTCAGCTGATTAAAGTTTTCTGCTGAAATGTTTTCTATTTCTTTTAAAGCTTGGTTGTTTAGCATGTGATTACCTTTGAATGAGTGGTTTACAAAATCAAAGGTAGTCGCGGATTTGCTGGAGGATAAATTTAAAAGAATTTCAGTTTATGTATTTGTAACGGAAAAGTTTTCAGATATTTAGTTGAGCGTATTAGGTAGGGGTTCAGTGTCTTGTTTGTCGTAGTCCTTTTGTGGAGTGGAGGGGGAATGTTATCGGGGGAGGTTGGGAAAATTCGCTGGCCATAAAAAAAGCCCGTGAAATTCACGGGCTTTTTTAGGTGTGGTGTACAACGTCTTACATATAGAACGACTTCAACGGTGGGAAGCCATTGAATTCCACCGCGCTGTAGCTGGTGGTGTAGGCGCCGGTGGAGAGCCAGTAGAGGCGGTCGCCGATGGCCAGGTTCAGCGGCAGGCCGTACTTGTAGTTCTCGTACATGATGTCGGCGCTGTCGCAGGTTGGGCCGGCGATCACCACTTCTTCCATTTCGCCTTTTTTCTCGGTCCAGATCGGGAACTTGATGGCTTCGTCCATGGTTTCGATCAGGCCGGAGAATTTGCCGACATCTGTGTACACCCAGCGCTCGACCGCGGTGCGCGACTTACGGGCCACCAACACCACTTCACTGACCAGGATGCCGGCGTTGGCGATCAGCGAACGGCCCGGTTCCAGGATGATTTCTGGCAGGTCGTCGCCGAAGTCTTCCTTGAGGAAACGGATAATCTCCTGGGCATAGGTTTCCAGGCTGTTGGTGCGGGTGATGTAGTTGGCCGGGAAGCCGCCGCCCATGTTGATGAGCTTGAGTTCGATACCGTCTTCTTCTTTCAAACGCTCGAAGATCACCTTGACCTTGGCGATGGCCGCGTCCCAGACGCTGATGTCGCGCTGCTGCGAGCCCACGTGGAACGACACGCCGTACGGCACCAGGCCCAGGTCGCGGGCGAGGATCAGCAGGTCCATGGCCATGTCGGTCTGGCAGCCGAACTTGCGCGACAAAGGCCAGTCAGCGGTGGTCGAGCCTTCGGTGAGGATGCGCACGTACACCTTGGAGCCGGGCGCGGCCTTGGCGATGTTGCGCAGGTCGGCTTCGGAGTCGGTGGAGTACAGGCGCACGCCCTTCTCATAGAAGTAGCGGATGTCCTTGGATTTCTTGATGGTGTTGCCGTAGCTGATGCGGTCGGCGCTGACGCCGCGGCCCAGCACTTTGTCCAGCTCATAGATCGAGGCGATGTCGAAGCTCGAACCCTTGTCCTTGAGCAGGTCGATGATCTCGACGGCCGGGTTGGCCTTGACCGCGTAGTAGACCTTGGCGAATTCGAAACCGGCGCGCAGGTCGTCGTAGGCCTGGCTAATCATCGCGGTGTCGATCACCACGAACGGGGTTTCTTGTTGGTCGGCGAAGGCCTTCATTTTCTGGAAGGTATCGCGCGCGAAATAGTCTTCGACGTTGATCGACATGCTGGGAACTCCTAGTGGCAAACGTTAGTAATCAATGGGTGCAAATGAACGTCCTCCGTATCCCCACTTTGGTTCGCCTACTTCCCAAGGCATGTCGCCGAAAGCAAAAAGGCCATGGGCGGCGTGGCTGCCCTTGGCCTTGCTGTCTCGTCGTCAGTACTTGAGCCGGATGGATCGTTTCCAGCATGGACGTTCGGCGCGAACTTTAGGGCGTGAGGGGTTTGAGATCAACAAAAAATGTCGCGGTTTTGCACGGTGGCGTCCGGCACCGTGGCACCAGCCTGTTTTAACCGACCGGCGTGACAGGCAGTCGTTCCCTGCAACAGCCCAACGTAGGCGTGGACACTCAGGGCTGGTGGCCTTTTCTCATTAGTTTGTCTGGTGATGTTGGATGCGCCAACTATCCATAATTAATATAAAAAAAGGCGCCGAACTGTAACTTCTGACAGTAGCCAGGGTGCGCGGTGTCACTAATACTCAGGGTGCAAATTGGCTGAGTAAAACAATCTGGCGGTTTGTGAATGTTTGTTATTGGGTTCTCGTGAGTTACGGGCTGTGGGTTTTTATGCCTGATAGTTTTGGCTGAGGCTTATGTGGCTGAACTCACTACTTGACGGCGTTGAGGGACTTGTTATGAACGGTAAAAGAATAAGCACTCCTGCACTACTGATGTGTGGCGCGTTGGTAAGTTCAACCTGGGTATATGCCAGCCCCGGTACGGATACGGCGAGCCAGATGAAATACCTGTATAACTTCACGGCCCGTGATTGCGGCAGTGGCAGGTTGGCGTCTGAGTGTTCCGGCATCATTTTGCGCGGTATTGCCAGCAAACAAAGCTACCTGCCTTGGGACCCAAGCCCCTATTCCCATAGCCTGGAGGCCGGGGGATGGGGCGCGCCGAACCTGTCCAATGGCGGCACCTCGGTTTCCTACCTGCGCACCGATACCAGCTATGACGGCCTGGGCCTGGATAAATACAACGGCTTTGCGCTGACGCCTAACGACTTCATTAATGAAAAGACGCAGTTCAAAGTCACCGTGCTGTGTGCATTCCCTATTGATTCCTGGACGGGTAATCGCAGTAATAACGGCTGTGGTGACTATTTGGAAAATGGCAATAGCCTCGGGGTGACCGAAGATTATTGCCAAAAGTTGGGAGTGAGTAATGCCAAGGCTTGGCTGGACCACTTTCACCGGCAGCCGACGTACCCGGGGCTGACCTCTCATAAGTTTGAATGCGGTTTCGATACCACGGCGGATTATTTTGGTACTTACAATAAAGCCGATGCGTTTAATACCTTTGTCGAGGCACGCAAGTTGTTGGCCAATGACCCGGCCGATAAAGTCGACGCCCAAGTTACCCAAACTGAGTTGCGCCTCAAGACTTGGCCCGACAATAAATATTGGAACCGGGATTGGGGCGCTAACCGGCCGTTTTTCGATGCACCGCTGGCCCCGGCCCTGGAAGTGAACAAGACCTATAAACAGCTACCGATCATGGCGTTCATCTATGTCAGCCAAGTGGGCGTGGTGTATTCCGACGACCGGGTGTTCAAGGCCCGGGAACTGGCCCAAGACGACCAGCGCAGATGGCTGGAGCAAGGCAACACCTGGAAGCCGGTTATCCACGTGGAGTTGCCCAGGACCGCCGCTGAAGAGGCCACCTTTACCTATCGCGATGGCGACCAGGGTCCCACGGCGGCGCAACCTGTGGACCCGCGTTCATGCGACAAGTACATCGAGCGGGTGGAATGGACCGACAACTACCAAGAGCCGGTGTTGGGCACCATCAGTTCGCTGGTGGTGACGCCCACCGATTGCGCGCGCAAGGCTGGGGTCGGCAAGACCGATGCGGTGTATGCGGAGCTGGCGAACCTGGCGGCCAATGACCCCAATCGGGAGTGGAACTTCGACCGCATGGGCGGCAGCATGCGCCGCCAATTGGCTTGCCACCTGGACTCACCGGACATTGCGCTAAACAAGCCGACCTGGAGCCTGGAGCCCCGCCGGCCCTATGTGGCCCATGACGTCATCATGAAGTTGGAGGGGGACGCTAAGTGCAACCCGAACGGGAAGAACACTTAGCGGTGCAGTACCGTCGCCGCCCGCTCGGGGGCGGCGACGGCTTGGCTCAGGCCAGCGCGGTGTCGGCCGGTGAAACGATGCTGGTCTTGCCGCCTCGGGATTTACCCGAGCTCAGGTACTCGGCAATCGATTCCTGGGTCACTTCGCCGAGGAACACGCGTTCGGCGTCCATCACCGGCAACCATGAACGGTTGAACTCGTACATGCGCGACAACAGGATGCGCAGGTGTTCGTCGAACGCGGCGGTGGCGTTGAATTCGCGCAGGTATTGGGCGCAGGTGCCGGCCTGGCGGTGCAGGTCGCGCCGGCGCACGTAGCCCAGGGCCTTGTTGTCGGCGCAGGTCACCACCACGTAGCGGCGGTCGTGTTCGTCCATCAGTTCCAGGGCATCGGCCACGCTGGTGTCGGGGCTCACGGACGGCGCGTTGTCGGCGGCGTCTTCGGCCTTGACCAGCAGCAGGCGCTTGAGGGTGCTGTCCTGGCCGACGAAGTTGCTGACGAATTCGTCCGCCGGGTGGGCGAGCAGGGTGTCCGGGTGGTCGATCTGGATCAGCTTGCCGCCACGGAAAATGGCGATCTTGTCGCCCAGCTTGATGGCTTCGTCGATGTCGTGGCTGACCATGATGACGGTCTTGCCCAGGGCGCGCTGCATCTCGAAGAACTCGTTCTGGATCATCTCGCGGTTGATCGGGTCGACCGCGCCGAAAGGTTCGTCCATCAACAGCAGCGGGGCGTCGGCCGCCAGGGCGCGGATCACGCCGATGCGCTGTTGCTGCCCGCCCGACAACTCGCGTGGGTAGCGGTGCAGGTACTGCTTGGGGTCGAGCTTAATCATGCTCATCAACTCGCGGGCGCGGTCGCGGCATTTTTGTGGGTCCCAGCCCAAGAGCTTGGGCACGACCACGATGTTTTCCTCGATGGTCATGTTGGGGAACAGGCCGATCTGCTGGATCACATAACCGATGCTGCGGCGCAGGGTCACGGCGTCAAGGCCGGTGGTGTCTTCGCCATTAATCAGGATCTTGCCCGAGGTGGGCGTAATCAGGCGGTTAATCATTTTTAGCGTGGTGCTTTTGCCGCAACCCGAGGGGCCGAGGAACACGCAGATTTCACCTTCGTTGACGGTCAGGCTGACGTCGTTGACAGCGGTCACGGTCTTGCCGTTGCTTTGAAAAGTCTTGGTCAGGTTCTGGAGTTCGATCATTTGAGCAATCCTTTTGGAGTCAGCGAGCGTTGCAGCCATTGCAAAAGCAGGTCGGCGAAGATGGCCAGGAGGCTGACCAACAAGGCGCCGACGATCAGCATCGACATGTCGCTGCGGCTGATGGAAGCGAGAATCAGGACACCGAGGCCACCGGCGCCGATGGTGGCGGCGATGGTCATCACGCCGATGTTCATCACCACGGCGGTACGTACCCCGGCGAGGATCACCGGCACGGCGATGGGCAACTCGACCATGCGCAGGCGCTGGCTGAAGGTCATGCCGATGCCGCGGGCGGCTTCGCGGATGCCCGGTTCCACGCCTGTAAGGGCCAGGTAGGTGTTACGCATGATTGGCAGCAGCGAGTACAAAAACACCGCAGTGATCGCCGGCATCGGGCCCAGGCCCTGGCCGAACTTGGAGTAGAACGGCAGCAGCAGGCCGAACAGGGCGATGGACGGCACGGTGAGCAGCACCGTAGCGCTGGCCTGTAGCGGCCCGGCCAGTGACGGATAGCGGGTCATGATGACGCCCAGAGGCACGCCGACCAGGATTGCCAGGGTCACGGCGACCCCGACCAGGGTGATGTGCTGCCAGGTCAGGTGCAGGACCTGCGGCCAGTCCAGGTGGGAAAAGGCGTTGAGAAATTCCATGGCTTTTCCTCCTTAGTTGATCGGGTGCTGGCGCAGGAAATCTGCGGCAACGGCCGATGGGCTTTCGTGGTCGACGTCCACGCGAGCGTTGAGCTGGCGCATGGTTTCGTCATCGAACAACGCGGCCAGGGGCTTGAGTTGTTCGGCCAGTTGCGGCTGGGCATCGAGGTATTGCTGGCGCACCACGGGGGCGGCGGTGTAGTCGGGGAAGTAATGCAGGTCGTCTTCCAGCAGCTTCAACTTGAAGGCGTTGAGGCGCCCGTCGGTGGTGTAGACCAGCCCACCGAATACCTGGCCGTTGCGCAGCGCGGTGTAGACCAGCCCCGCGTCCATTTGCCGGGTGTTCTTGCGGGTCAGGTTCATCTGGTACAGCTCGACCATGCCGGCCATGCCGTCGGAGCGGTGGGTGAACTCGGTGTCCAGGGCGATGAGGCGGTTTTCCCGGGTGTTCTCGGCCAGGGCGCGGGTCAGGTCGCTGATGGTGTTGATGTGCGGGTATTGCTCAGCGACCTCTTGCGGCAGCGCCAGGGCGTAGGTGTTGCTGAACTTGGACGGCGCGAGCCAGACCAAACCCTGTTTGGCATCCAGGGCCTTGACCCGGGCGTAGGCCTGTTCGCGGCCGAGTTTTTCGGTGACGTGGTTGTAGGCCACCAGGGAGACGCCGGTGTATTCCCAGATCAGGTCCAGTTGCCCGCTTTCTTGGGCACTGCGCGCCAGGCTGCTGCCCAGCCCGCCGGTGACGCGGGTGTCGTAGCCCAGGGTGCGCAGGTATTGGGAGGTGATTTCGGCCAGCAGGGTCTGTTCGGTGAACACCCGCGCGCCGATGCGGATCACCGGTTTTTCGGCGGCTTGGGCAACGCCGGCCAACAGCAGGACGCAGCCCAGTATCAAACTTAGCTTTTTCATAGGTTTTCCTTTGCCGAGGCTTAAGACGGTCGCAGACCGCGTTCCAGCCAGAGGCGGCTGGCCAGGGTCACCAGGCCATCGAGCAGCAAGGCCAACAGGGCGGTGCACGCCGCGCCCAGGAGCAATTGCGGCTGATTGTTCAGGGCAATGCCGGGGAAAATCAGGCTGCCCAGGCTGTTGGCACCGATCAGGAATGCCAGGGGCGCGGTGCCGACGTTGATCGCCAGGGCCACCCGCACGCCACCGATGATGATCGGCACGGCGTTGGGCAATTCCACCCGCCACAGCACCTGGCGCGGGGTCATGCCGATACCGACGGCGGCTTCCTTGAGGGAGCCCTGGACGTTTTTCAGGCCTTCGTAGGTGTTGCGCACAATGGGCAGCAAGGAGGCGAGGAACAGCGCGAAGATCGCGGGGCCGCTGCCGATGCCCAGGATACCCAGGGCGATGGCCAGTACGGCGAGGGGCGGGACGGTGTTGCCGATGTTGAAGATCTGCATGAAGCGTTCTGCGCGCCCGACCATGGTCGGCCGGCTGAGCAGGATGCCGGCGGGAATGCCCACGAGCAGGGCGGCGAGCATGGAGACGAGGACAAGCACCAAATGAGCTTGCAGGTAGAACAACAAATCGTCGCGGTAATGGTCGATCGTATCGACGCCGATCCAGTGGATCAGCAGGGCCAGGAGGGCGATGACCGCCGCACCTCCTATTAGCCCTTTGCCATAGCGAATAGCCACAGGCGGACTCCTTTATTTCAGTCGGCGAGCGCAGCCCCGTGTGGCATGCCATTCCTGGCTGCCGGGTAATACGTTCGCGAAGAGCAGTTCGCCAATGCCGGCAAAACGGCATGAGGTCGAACCATGAGCGCAGCCTCGTCAGGCTAACTTGCTGATTTTTCAGCCCCTGATCGAAACGAGTAGCAGGGGAGTGGACGTCTCTACCTTTTAAAAGGTTCCACACTTGGCAGCATTTAGCCACCTCTGTGACATCGCCGCTGGGCCCGACGGTGGTCGGCCGAGTGCGCTTTAGGCTATACTCGCCGCCCTTTTTTGAATCACCTGCCAGGCGATTTCCCATGACCAAACAGGCCGCCGAAGTCGCGAAACGCCGCACTTTCGCCATTATTTCCCACCCGGATGCGGGTAAAACCACCATCACCGAGAAGCTCTTGCTGATGGGCAAGGCGATTGCCGTTGCTGGTACGGTCAAATCCCGTAAATCCGACCGCCATGCCACCTCCGACTGGATGGAAATGGAAAAACAACGGGGTATCTCCATTACCACGTCGGTCATGCAGTTCCCGTATCGCGACCACATGGTCAACCTGCTCGACACCCCGGGCCACGAAGACTTCTCCGAAGACACCTACCGCACCCTGACGGCGGTGGACTCGGCGCTGATGGTGCTCGACGGCGGTAAGGGCGTAGAGCCACGGACCATTGCGCTGATGGACGTGTGCCGCCTGCGCGACACGCCCATCGTCAGCTTCATCAACAAACTCGACCGTGATATCCGCGACCCCATCGAATTGCTCGATGAGATCGAAGCGGTACTCAAGATCAAGGCCGCGCCCATCACCTGGCCGATTGGCTGTTACCGCGACTTCAAGGGCGTGTACCACCTGGCGGACGACTACATCATCGTCTACACCGCCGGCCACGGGCATGAGCGCACCGAAGTGAAAATCATCGAGAAGCTCGATTCCGATGAAGCCCGCGCCCACTTGGGTGACGAGTACGAGCGCTTCACCGAGCAACTGGAACTGGTGCAGGGCGCCTGCCACACGTTCAACCAGCAGGAGTTCATGGACGGCCAGTTGACCCCGGTGTTCTTCGGCACGGCCCTGGGCAACTTCGGGGTCGACCATGTGCTCGATGCCGTGGTCGATTGGGCGCCCAAGCCGCTGGCGCGGGTGGCCAACGAGCGCACCGTGGAGCCGGTGGAAGAAAAGTTCAGCGGTTTCGTGTTCAAGATCCAGGCGAACATGGACCCCAAGCACCGCGACCGCATCGCGTTCATGCGCATCTGCTCGGGCAAGTACGAAAAAGGCATGAAGATGCGCCATGTGCGCACCGGCAAGGATGTGCGCATCGGCGACGCCTTGACCTTTTTCTCCTCCGAGCGCGAGCAACTGGAAGAGGCCTTTGCCGGCGACATCATCGGCTTGCACAACCACGGCACCATCCAGATCGGCGACACCTTCACCGAAGGCGAATCCCTGAGCTTCACCGGCATCCCGCACTTCGCCCCGGAGCTGTTCCGCCGCGTGCGCCTCAAGGACCCGCTCAAGTCCAAGCAATTGCGCCAGGGCTTGCAGCAACTGGCCGAAGAGGGCGCGACCCAGGTGTTCTTCCCTACGCGCAGCAACGACATCATCCTCGGCGCCGTCGGTGTGCTGCAGTTCGATGTGGTCGCCAGCCGCTTGAAAGAGGAATACAAGGTCGAATGTGCCTACGAGCCGATTACCGTGTGGTCGGCGCGCTGGATCGATTGCAGCGATAAGAAGAAGCTCGAAGAGTTCAGCGTCAAGGCTGTGGAAAACCTCGCCATCGACGGCGGCGGCCACCTCACCTACCTGGCCCCGACCCGGGTCAACCTGGCGCTGATGGAAGAGCGCTGGCCGGACGTGAAATTCCGCGCTACCCGCGAGCACCACTAAGCAGCTTTTGTGAGAGACGCTTTTTGTGGGCGCTTGGTCCGGGCGGCGATCCGACGCTGGTGAGCCAGTGGCTGGATCGGCTGGCTTCATCGCGAGCAGGCTCGCTCCCACAGGGCCAGCGCATGCCATAAGCAAAAACCCCCGCCTCAGGTTCTGAGGCGGGGGTTTTTGTTTGTGGGCGGTGTACTAGGCCACGAACTGCTCGGCGTAATGGCAGGCGACCTGGCGGTTATCCAGGGTGCGTAGGGCCGGTTCGTCCTGGCTGCACAGCGGCGTCGCATACGGGCAGCGCTTGTGGAAGGCGCAGCCGGGCGGTGGGTTGAGGGGGTTGGGCAACTCGCCGACGATTTTGATCTTGGGTTTGTTCGGGTCCGGGTGAATGGTGGGCGTGGCCGATAGCAGCGCTTGGGTGTAGGGGTGCAGCGGCCGTGCGTAGATGGCCTCTTTGGGGCCGACTTCCACCGGCCGGCCGAGGTACATCACCATCACGTCATCGGCCACGTGCTGCACCACCGCCAGGTTGTGGGAGATGAACACGTAGGCGGTGTTGAATTGCTGTTGCAAGTCCATGAACAGGTTCAGCACCTGGGCCTGGATCGACACGTCCAGCGCCGAGGTCGGCTCGTCCGCCACCAGCACTTTGGGTTGCAGCATCATCGCCCGCGCCAAGGCGATGCGTTGGCGCTGGCCGCCGGAAAACATGTGCGGGTAGCGCTGGTAATGCTCGGGGCGCAGGCCTACTTGCTTCATCATCGCCTGGACTTTTTCACGGCGTTCGGCGGCCGAGAGCCGGGTGTTGATGAGCAGCGGTTCGGCCAGTTGATCGCCGATTTTCTGCCGGGGGTTGAGGGAGGCGTAAGGGCTCTGGAACACCATCTGCACGTCTTTGCGCAGTTGCTTGCGCTGGGCCTTGTCGGCGCCGGTGACTTCCTGGCCGGCGATTTTCAGTGAGCCGGAGGATGGCTCCTCGATCAAGGTCAGGGCCCGGGCCAGGGTGGATTTGCCGCAGCCCGACTCGCCGACCACGGCCAAGGTTTTGCCGGCCTCCAGTTCAAAGGACACGCCATTGAGGGCGCGTACCAGGGCGGTGCCCTTGAACAGGCCCCGGGAGACTTCGTAGTGACGGGTCAGGTCGCGGGCGGTAAGAACGACGGCCATTACGCCACCTCCTGGTTCAAGGGGTAGAAGCAGCGGGCGAGGCTGTTGGTTTTCGGGTCAAGGCCGGGGCGTTGCTGGCGGCAGGTGTCTTGCACGTAGGGGCAGCGCGGTGACAAGAGGCAACCTTGCGGGCGGTCGTAGCGCCCGGGGACGATCCCCGGCAGCGTGGCCAGGCGCGAGGCGCCCATGCTGTGTTCCGGGATCGCCGCCAACAGGGCTTCGCTGTAGGGGTGCGCGGGCACGTCGAACAGCCCTGGCACCTGGCCCACCTCCACCGCTTGCCCGGCGTACATCACGCACACACGCTGGGCGGTCTCGGCAACGACGGCCAGGTCGTGGGTAATCAACACCAGGCCCATGTTCTGTTCTTTTTGCAGGGCCAGCAGCAGCTCCATGATTTGCGCCTGGATGGTCACGTCCAGGGCGGTGGTGGGTTCGTCGGCGATCAGCAGCTTGGGTTCGCCGGCAATCGCCATGGCGATGGCCACCCGCTGGCTCATGCCGCCGGAGAGTTGGTGCGGGTAGGCGTCCATGCGGCTGGCGGCGCCGGGGATCTCGACTTTTTCCAGCAGCTCGATGGCCCGTTGGCGTGCCTGCCGGCCGGACATCTTCAGGTGCAGGCGCAGCACTTCTTCGATCTGGAAACCCACGGTGTAGCTGGGGTTGAGGGCGGTCATGGGGTCCTGGAAGACCATGGCCAGGTCTTTGCCGACGATTTGCCGGCGCTGGCGCTTGCTCAACTTGAGCATGTCCTTGCCGTCGAAGGTCAGGGCGTCGGCGGTGACGATGCCGGGGGCGTCGATCAGGCCCATCAGCGCCATCATGGTCACGGATTTACCCGAACCCGATTCGCCGACGATGGCCAGCACTTCGCCTTTATCGACTTGAAGGTCCAGGCCATCGACCACGGGTACGGCCTGTTTGTCGCCGAAGCGCACATTGAGGTTCTTGATTGCGAGCAGTGACATGGGCATCTCCTCAGGCGGCGTTCTTGAGTTTCGGGTCCAGCGCATCGCGCAGGCCGTCGCCCATCAGGTTGATTGCCAGCACGCTGAGCAAAATGGTCAGGCCCGGCAGGCTTACCACCCACCAGGCGCGTTCGATGTAGTCGCGGGCCGAGGCCAGCATGGTGCCCCACTCCGGGGTGGGCGGTTGTACGCCAAGGCCCAGGAAGCCCAGGGCCGCAGCGTCGAGGATGGCCGAGGAAAAGCTCAGGGTGGCCTGCACGATCAGCGGCGCCATGCAGTTGGGCAGCACGGTGATGAACATCAGGCGCGGCAGGCCGGCCCCGGCGAGGCGGGCGGCGGTGACGTAGTCGCGGTTCAGCTCGCCCATCACCGCCGCGCGGGTCAGGCGCACATAGGAAGGTAGCGAGACGATGGCGATGGCGATCACGGTGTTAATCAGGCCAGGGCCGAGGATGGCGACGATCGCCACGGCCAGCAGCAGGGACGGGAGGGCCAGCATGATGTCCATCAGGCGCATGATGCTGGGGCCGAGCAGGCGCGGGAAGAACCCGGCGAACAGCCCGAGCAGGATGCCCGGGATCATCGACATCACCACCGACGACAAACCGATCAGCAGCGACAGGCGCGAACCCTGGATCAAGCGCGACAGCAGGTCGCGGCCCAGCTCATCGGTGCCCAGCAGGAACTGCATCTGCCCGCCCTCTAACCATGCCGGCGGGGTGAGCAGGAATTCGCGGTACTGCTCGCTGGGGTCATGGGGCGCGACCCAGGGTGCGAACAGTGCGCAGAACACCACGAGGAGCATGAACAGCAGGCCGGCGACGGCGCCTTTGTTTTTGGCGAAGGCTTGCCAGAATTCTTTGTACACGGAGGGGTACAGCAGGCTTTGGTCCACAGCGACCGGGGGAGTTTGTAGGGTCATGGATAGGCTCTCAGCGCTGGTGACGGATGCGTGGGTTGGCAAAGCCGTAGAGGATGTCCACTACGAAGTTGACGAGGATCACCAGGCAGGCGATCAGCAGGATGCCGTTTTGCACCACGGGGTAGTCCCGGGCACCGATGGCTTCGATCAGCCATTTACCGATGCCCGGCCAGGAGAAAATGGTTTCGGTCAGCACCGCGCCGGCCAGCAGGGTGCCCACTTGCAGGCCGAACACCGTGAGCACCGGGATCAGCGCGTTGCGCAGGCCATGGACGAACACCACGCGCGCCGGCGACAGGCCCTTGGCGCGGGCGGTGCGGATGTAGTCTTCGCGCAGCACTTCAAGCATCGAGGAGCGGGTCATGCGCGCGATCACCGCCAGCGGGATGGTGCCCAGCACGATGGCGGGCAGGATCAGGTGGTGCAGCGCATCGAAAAAGGCGTCGGTGTCGTCGGCCAGCAGGGTGTCGATGAGCATGAAGCCGGTGCGCGGCTCGATGTCGTACAGCAGGTCGATGCGCCCGGACACCGGAGTCCAGCCCAGGCTCACGGAGAAGAACATGATGAGGATCAGGCCCCACCAGAAAATCGGCATGGAATAGCCGGTCAACGAAATGCCCATCACCCCGTGATCGAACAGCGAGCCGCGCTTGAGCGCCGCCACCACGCCGGCCAGCAGGCCGAGGATGCCGGCGAACAGCAGGGCGGCCATGGACAGTTCCAGGGTGGCGGGGAACAGCGCGCTGAACTCGGTCCACACGCTTTCGCGGGTGCGCAGCGACTCACCGAGGTCGCCCTGGGCGAGCTTGCCGATGTAGTCCAGGTACTGCGCATACAAGGGCTTGTTCAGACCCAGGCGCTCCATGGCCTGGGCGTGCATTTCGGGGTCGACCCGGCGTTCGCCCATCATCACCTCGACGGGGTCGCCCGGGATCATGCGGATCAGGGCGAAGGTCAGCAACGTGATGCCGAAGAAGGTAGGAATCAACAGTCCCAATCGGCGGGCAATAAAACTAAACATCGTGTGGTGTTCCTCATCGGCCGGTTCGGCTACCCGGCATCGTTCAGGTCACGATGCCGGGGGCTTTTTTCTACTTCACCTGGGTGGTGGCGAAGTTGTTCGTGGTCAAGGGACTGATGTGGTAGCCCTCGACGTTCTTGCGCATGGCCGTGAACATTGTGGTGTGCGCCATGCTGATCCATGGCTGGTCCTGGTGATAGATCACCTGGGCCTGTTCATAGAGCGCTGCTCGGGCGCCGGGGTCGGTTTCTTCCCGAGCCTGGTCCAGCAACGCCTGGAACTTGTCGTTACACCAGCGGGCGTAGTTTTCGCCGTTCTTGGCTGCTTCGCAACTGAGCATAGGCGTCAGGAAATTATCCGGGTCGCCGTTATCGCCCGCCCAACCAGCAGACACCATATCGTGTTCGCCGTTCTTGGCCCGCTTGAGCATCTCGCCCCACTCCATGACGCGGATGTCGAGCTTGATCCCAACCTTGGCCAGGTCGGCCTGCATCATCTGCGCGCCGAGCATTGGGTTGGGGTTGGTGGGGCCGCCGCCGTTGCGGGTGAACAGGGTTAGCACGGTGCCGTCGGGCACCCCGGCCTCCTTGAGCAGGGCGCGGGCTTTGGCCGGGTCGTGGGGCGGGTTTTGCATGGCGTGGTTGTAGCCCAGCAGCGTCGGCGGGTAGGGGTTGACGCCCACCAGTGCATTGCCCGGGCCGAACAGCGCGTTGACATAGGCCTGTTTGTCGAAGGCCATATCGATGGCCTTGCGCACGCGCACGTCATTCAAGTAGGGGCGGGTGGTGTTCATGCCGATGTAGGCGGTGGTCATCGCCGCCAGTTCGGCGATCTTTAGGTTCGGGTCGGTCTTGATCGCCGGCACGTTGTCAGGCTTGGGGTACAGCGCCACCTGGCATTCGTTGGCTTTGAGCTTTTGCTGGCGCACGTTGCTGTCTACCGTTACGGCGAGGATCAGCGGATCGGCCGGCGGCTTGCCGCGAAAGTACTCGGGGTTGGCCTTGAAGCGTACCTGGGCGTCCTTGTCGTAGCGCTGGAAGATGAAGGGGCCGGTGCCGATGGGCTTGCTGTTGAGGTCGCCGGCCTTGTTGGCCTCGAGCAACTGGTCGGCGTACTCGGCCGAGTAGATCGAGGAAAACGCCATGGCGATGTTGGCCAAAAACGGTGCTTCGCGGCGGGTCAGGTTGAACACCACGGTGTGCTCGTCGATTTTCTCGACGCTCTTGAGCAGGTCCTTGAAGCCCATGCTCTCGAAATATGGGAACCCGGTGGTGGATTTGGCGTGCCACGGGTGTTTGGGGTCAAGCTGGCGCTGGAAGCTCCAGAGCACGTCGTCGGCGTTCAACTCGCGGCTGGGCTTGAAGTAGCCGGTGGTGTGGAACTTCACGCCTTTGCGCAGGTGGAAGGTGTAGCTCAGGCCGTCCGGGCTGATGTCCCAGGATTCGGCCAGGGCCGGGCGGACCTCCACGGTGCCGGGCTTGAAGTCCACCAGGCGATTGAACAGGGTCTCGGCCACTGCATCGGCGGTGACGGCGGTGGTGTACTGCACCATGTCGAAGCCTTCCGGGGCGGCCTCGGTGCATACCACCAGCGGCTTGGCCCAGGCGCTGGTCGTGATGCTCAGCAGGGCGGCCGCAATGGCTGCTCTTATAGGGATGGGGTTCATCGGTGATCCTCTCGATCAATGGAACCAGGGTAGCCTGCTGGGCGGATTCAGCCTGAAACCGCCCGGCAATCGGTGCCTTAGAGAATGTTGAAGGGAATGGTGGTGACCAGGCGGAACTCGTTCAGGTTGCCGTCCGATTGCTGTTTGCTGGCGCGGTGGGTGACGTAGGTGGCACGGATGGCGGTGTCCTTGAGTGGGCCGTTTTGGATCGCATAAGAGGCGCCGACGCCGTACTCATAGTGGGTTTCGCCATCCTGATTGTTCACCTTGTAGGCGGTGCCTTTGTAGTGAGTGCCATCGATGCCCCAGCCGCGGGCCTGGTAGAGGTTGAGCTTGAGCCCCGGCACGCCGTATTCGGCCATGTTCAGGCCGTAGGCGACCTGGAAGGATTTCTCGTTGGGGCCGTTGAAGTCGGAGGTCAGGGAGTTGGCCAGGTAGATGCCGTTGGTTTCGTGCAGGTAGTCGAAGTACTCGTTGCCGTTCACTTGCTGGTAGGAGAACGTCAGGCTGTGGGCCTGGTGGGCCAGGCCCAGGGACAGGGAATAGGTGTCGTTGTCGATGTCCCCCATTTTCTTGTTGCCGGTGTCGACGGTCTTGTAATAGTTCAGCCCGGTGGTCAGGCCCAGCACTGCGCTGTCCCCCAGTTTGTGGGTGGCGCCGAAGTAGTACTGGTTCCAGAAGTCTTCGACGTTGGAGGCGTAGAGGCTGGTCTTCAGGCTTTCCATGGGCTGGTAGTTCAGGCCCGCGACGCTGACTTTGTCGGTTTCCACCGCCGCGCTGGCGGTGTACTCGCTGCGGAATTTGCTCAGGCTCTGCTCGGTACGCGGGGACACGCGGTCGAAGACGCCGGCGTCGAAGCTCAGGTTGTTGAACGGCGCGCTGTTGAGGCTCACGCCTTGGAAGCTCGACGGCAGGGCGCGGTTGCCGATGACGTCGACGATGGGCGTGCTGACGTTCTGCCGGCCAGCGGTCAGGGTCGTGTTGCCCACGCGGAACTTGACGTTGGCCAGGCCCAGCTTGCTCCACTGCTCCACCGCGTCGCCGTTGGAATCCGCCAATGTGCGGTTGCCGCCGCCGACGATGTGTTTGCGCTCGCGGTCCAGCGCCACCACGTTGTAGGCCGCCACTTCGGTGCTGACACCGACCGTGCCTTGGGTGAAACCTGAGCTGTAGTTGAGGATGGTGCCTTGTAGCCAGTTGATCCGGCGTGGCGTGGTGCGTTCCTGGCCGTGTCGTTCATAGGTGAAGGTCGCGCCGCGGCGTAGCAGTTCGTTGGAATACCAGTTGCGGGTCTGGCCGCTCAGGCTCTGGCCATCGACGAAGCCCTTGGCCTCATCCTGGGCGTTGCTGCTGTTGAGCTGGGTGGGGATGAACGCCTGGCTGACGCTTTCGGCGTGGGCGCTGGCGGTGATGCTGGCGATGGCCAGGGCGAGTATCGCGGTATTGCTCGGTTTCATGGGTAAAACTCCTTTCTTTCTTTTTTTGTAATGCCGGTCTTTTTTGGGCGACGCGGCTATTGGGGTGGCACTGTTGCAAGGCAGCGCAAACGCCGGTGGGCTGCTCTTTCACCGAATTCGGGCAGCACGTTTGCGCGAGGGCGGGAAAACCCGCCCTCTTGGTTCGGTGAAAGATTTAAGGGGTGACGCTGACGCCGGAGAAAACGTTGCGCCCGAACGGGCTGACGAGGAACCCTTGGACCTTGGTGCTCAGCGGCTGGTTGACCGTGGAGTGGGCGATGGGGGTGATCGGCACCTGCTGCTTGAGCAGTTGCTGGGCCTGTTTGTAGAGCACGGTGCGTTGTTCGCGGTCGGTGACGAGCTTGGCTTGCTTGACCAACTTGTCGTACTCGGCGTCGCACCACATGGAGTAGTTATTGCCGCCAATGGCGTCGCAGCTATAGAGGGTGCCGAGCCAGTTGTCCGGGTCGCCGTTGTCGCCGGTCCAGCCGATCAGGCTGATGTCGTGTTCGCCATTTTTGGTGCGCTTGACGTACTCGCCCCACTCATAGCTGACGATCTTGACCTTGAGCCCGATCTTGCCCCAATCGCTTTGCAGCATCTCGGCCATCAGCTTGGCGTTGGGGTTGTAGGGCCGTTGCACGGGCATGGCCCAGAGGGTGATTTCGGTGCCTTCCTTGACCCCGGCGGCCTTGAGCAGGGCCTTGGCTTTTTCCGGGTCGAAGGCGGCGTCCTTGATGGTGTCGTCGTAGGACCACTGGGTGGGCGGCATGGCGTTGCTCGCCAGTTGCCCGGCGCTCTGGTACACGGCGTTGAGAATCCCCTGCTTGTTCACCGCCATGTCCAGGGCCTGGCGTACCTGGAGTTGGTCGAAGGGTTTGTGGCGCACGTTGTAGGCGATGTAGCCGAGGTTGAAACCGGGTTTGGTCAGCACCTGCAGCTTGGGGTCGGCCTTGAGGGCGTCGATGTCGGCCGGGCGCGGGTGCAGGGTGACATGGCATTCGCCGGCCTTGAGTTTTTGCACGCGCACCGAGGCGTCGGTGTTGATGGCGAAGATCAACTGGTCGAGCTTGACCCGGGCCGGGTCCCAGTACTGTTTGTTGCCCACGTAGCGGATCTGCGAATCCTTCTGGTAACGCTGGAACACGAAGGGCCCGGTGCCGACGGGTTTTTGGTTGATCTCGCTGGGCTTGCCGGCCTTGAGCAGTTGTTCGGCGTATTCGGCGGAGAGAATCGAGGCGAAGCTCATGGCGATGTTCTGCACGAACGCGGCGTCCACCGAGTTGAGGGTTATCACCACGGTCAGCGGCCCGGTTTTTTCTACGCGGGCGATGTTCTTGTTCAGGCTCATGCCGTTGAAATACGGGAACTCGGTGGGGTAGGCCTTGCGGAAGGGGTGGTCGGGATCGAGCATGCGGTTGAAGGTGAACAGCACGTCGTCGGCGTTGAACTCGCGGCTAGGAGTGAAGTATTTGGTCGTGTGAAATTTGACGCCTTCACGTAGGTGGAAGGTATAGATCAGGCCGTCGTCGGAAATATCCCATTGTGTTGCCAGGCCAGGTACGACGCTGGTGGCGCCTTTTTCAAATTCCACGAGGCGGTTGTACAGCGGCTCGGCGGCGTCGTTGTCGGTGGCGGCGGTGTATTGCGCGGTATCGAAGCCGGCCGGGCTGCCTTCGGAACAGAACACCAGGCTCTTGCCGGCGGCTTGGCTGGCCCCAGCCCCAGCCAGTAAGCCGGTGCCCAGGAGTACGGATAACAGCAAGGAATGACGCATGACGGTCCCTCTTGTTTTTTTATGTAGTGAGCAATGTTCCGGCGCCCCTGTGGGGGAAGACGGACATTGCTGCTCCCGAATCAACGCGTACGGCAGGTCCCGGGCCAACAGCACACGATTGCCGTGCGACGACGGTAGGAGCCGAAGACAGAACCGTAAATGCGAATAGGCCTGAAAGTCGTGTAGGAAAAGGCGACTCGCCTTGGAATGTCGCAGTAGTTCGCAAACGATGCGGACGTAAGTAAATTCCTAGCGGCGAGGTGGGCAAAACCACGGCGGTGTCATGGACGCCGCCGTGGCCGGGCCTTATTTGCTGACGCTGACACCGTAGAAGGAGTTCAGGCCAAACGGGCTGATCTTGAAGTCCTGCACGGTGGTGCGCATGGGTTGGTACACCGTCGAGTTGGCGATCGGCGTATAGGGGACTGCATCTTTGAGCAGGTGTTGCGCCTGCTTGTACAGCTCGGTGCGCTTGGCGACGTCCGATGTGGCCTTGGCCTGTTTGATGATGGCGTCGTAGGGTTTGTCGCACCACTTGGAGAAGTTGTTGCCGCCCAGGGAGTCGCAGCCGAACAGTACGTTGAGCCAGTTGTCCGGGTCACCGTTGTCGCCGCTCCAGCCAATAATCATGGCCTGGTTCTCGCCGCCCTTGGAGCGCTTGATGTACTCGCCCCACTCGTAGCTGACGATGTTGACCTTGAGGCCTATCTTGGCCCAGTCCGATTGCAGCATTTCGGCCATCAGCTTAGCGTTGGGGTTGTACGGACGCTGCACTGGCATGGCCCAAAGGGTGATTTCGGTGCCTTCCTTGATGTCGGCTTTTTTCAGCAGTTCCTTGGCTTTCTCGGGGTTGTAGGGGGCGTCCTGGATGGTGTCGTCATAGGACCACTGGGTGGGGGGCATGGCGTTCTTCGCCAGTTGCCCAGCGCCCTGGTACACCGAGTCGATGATCTGCTGCTTGTTCACCGCCATGTCCATTGCCTGGCGCACTTCGAGTTTGGCCAGCGGGTTGGCGTCGGTACGGCCTTTGAGCACGGGCATCACGTTGTAGGCGATGTAACCCAGGTTGAAACCAGCCTGGTGCGGCATTTTCAGGGCTTTGTCTTCACTCAGGGCCTTGAGGTCGGCGGGGCGCGGGAACAGGGTGATCTGGCATTCGTTTTTCTTGAGCTTCTGGATGCGTACCGAGGGGTCGGTGGTGATGGCGAAGATCAGGTTGTCGATCTTCACGTCTTCAGGTTTCCAGTAGTCCTTGTTGCCGGTGTAGCGGATGTTGGAATCCTTCTGGTAGCTCTTGAACACGAACGGCCCCGTGCCAATGGGTTTTTGGTTGATCTCACCGGGCTTGCCATCCTTGAGCAGTTGGGCGGCGTATTCGGCGGATTGGACCGAGGCAAAGCTCATGGCCATGTTCTGGATGAACGCGGCATCGACGCTGCCCAAGGTGAATTTGACGGTCAGGTCGTCGATTTTCTCGATGTTCTTGATATTGGTGTTCATCCCCATGTCTGTGAAGTACGGGAACTCGGTGGGGTAGGCTTTGCGGAACGGCATGTCCTTGTCGATCATGCGGTTGAAGGTAAACAGCACATCGTCGGCGTTGAAAGTGCGGGTCGGCTTGAAGTAGGGCGTGGTGTGGAACTTGACGCCTTCGCGCAGGTGGAAGGTGTAGCTCAGGCCGTCTTCGGAGATGTCCCAGCGGGTGGCCAGGCCGGGCACCACCGCGGTGCCGCCGCGCTCGAACTGGCTCAAGCGGTTGAACATGGTCTCGGCCGTGGCGTCGAAGTCGGTTCCGGTGGTGTATTGGCCCGGGTCGAAGCCAGCGGGGCTGCCTTCGGAACAGAACACCAAATTGGTGGCTGCCTGGGCAAAAGGAGCGCTGGCAAGCAGGCTTGCGCCAACGAGGAACGGAATGACGGCGTGTTTAAGCATGGTGGCCTCATGATTTGTTGTCATTTTTTAAGAGAGGGCGACCTCGTGAGTCGGCCTGCCGATACTTAAGCAGGCGCCATGCCTAACACAAGATGCTCAGGGCAACCGAGGCTTAAACAGTGGTACGAACGTACCTTAATGTCGCATTGCTATAAGTTTTGCCGCGTTTTGGCCATTTTCAGGGCTGTTGGGCCTGTAGACAGTGGTGCGCGAGTGTGCCTTCGAGGTGTCTGGCGCGCGGGTTTGGTGCAGGATTTGGGTTGCCTCAGGGGCTGTCTTTGATCGGCGCCGGGCTGCGTTGCATGGGTTTACCGATCACGAGCCCTGCCGGATTGGGCTGCTTGGACAATGGCCACAACTCGGCCATGGCTAAGGTGTTGAAGGTGATGTCCCGTGGCCGGCCTGCGAGTTTTTCGAGGATGTGCCGTGCGGCGCTGTCGGCGGACAAGTCCAGCGGCAAGGGGAAGGCGTTGGGCGGGGATGGCACGGTATCGACAAACCCGGGGCCGACCAAGGTGACATCGATGCCCTCGGGTGCCCATTCGGCTTCCAGCGAATCGAATAGGTAGCGCATCCCGGCCCGAGTTGCGCCGCAGGCTTCGGTGCGCGGTAGCGCCAGGTAGGTGACGGTGCTGGCGATGCCCACCAGGTGCGGTGAGGTACCGGCGCGTAGCAACGGCAGCGCGACTTCGACGCAATAGCTGCTGGCCAGCAGGTTGGTGCGCACCACGTGCTCGATGATCGTAGTGTCGAATTGGCGGGCGTCCACGTATTCGCAGGTGCCGGCGTTGAGGATCACCGTGTCCAGCGCGCCCCAGGCTTGGGCGATGCGCTCGCCGATCTGGCGCACGTCCTGGCTGCGGGTCAGGTCCCCGGGCAATAGCAGCGCCCGGTCGGGGTAGCGTGCGGCGAGTGCCCGCAGCGGCTCGACACTGCGCGCGCTCAACGCCACCCGCGCTCCGCTGCTCAGCAGCGCTTGCGCCAGGGCGGCGCCGAGGCCACTGCTGGCGCCGGTCAGCCAAATACGACGTGCACTCATCCAACTCTCCTCTCCGGTCAGGCGTGGGCCCGGCCGGTACTGGCAGGTGATTTCAGGGCCGGGCCCCGAGGTATTCATTCATCTTCGAAGGCGACAGCTTGGCGCGAGGGCAGGTTTCTGAACGCCGCCAGCGCGCGCTCCCGGGATTGGCTCAGGTTGACGATGGGTTGTGGATAACCGGCCACGCCAAACAACCCGCCCAGGGCCGCCGGGTTGTGCAGCTGTTTTTTATCCAGGCCCGCCAGTTCCGGCAGCCAGTGTTGGATGAACAGGCCCTGGCTGTCGAATTTTTCTGACTGGCTCAAGGGGTTGAAGATGCGAAAGTACGGCGCCGAATCGGTGCCCGTGGACGAACTCCACTGCCAGCCGCCGTTGTTGGCCGCCAAGTCGCCGTCGATCAGGTGGCGCATGAAAAAGCGCTCGCCCTCGCGCCAGTCGATCAGCAGGTTTTTGGTCAGGAACATCGCTACCACCATGCGCAGGCGATTGTGCATCCAACCGGTGTGCAGCAATTGGCGCATGGCGGCGTCGATGATCGGCAACCCGGTGCGCGCCTCCTGCCACGCCGCCAGGTCTTCGGGCGCGTGGCGCCAGGCTAGGGCCTCGGTCTCCGGGCGAAAGGCGCGGTGGCGCGACACACGGGGGTAACCCACCAGAATGTGTTTGTAGAACTCGCGCCACAGCAGTTCATTGATCCAGGTAATGGCCCCGACGCTGCCGCTGTCGAACTCGCCGTGGTTGCAGTGCAATGCGGCATGCAGGCATTGGCGCGGCGAAATCACCCCTGCCGCGAGGTAGGTCGACAACTGGCTGGTGCCGGGTTTGGCGGGGAAGTCGCGCTCGTCCTTGTAGTAGTCGATCTGCTGCTCGGCGAACTGCGCCAGGCGTCGCCGCGCCTCGTCCTCGCCGGCCGGCCAGAGCGCTTGCAGCGCCGCGTCGGGGGCGGCGAACCCGGGGATGTCGGCGGGCACTGGATCGCTGGCGATAGGCAGCGGCGCTTGGCGCGCAGGCAGCGGGACCAGGGCCGGTAGGGCACGGTGCAAGCGTTCGTAGCAGACCTTGCGGAACTGGCTGAATACCTGGAAGTAGGTGCCGGTTTTGGTCAGCACGCTGCCGGGTTGGAACAGCAACTGGTCGAGGTAAGCGTGAAAACCGATGCCCTGCGCCTGCAAGGCCTGGGCGGCGGCGTTGTCGCGGCCGCTTTCGTGGATGCCATATTCGTCGTTGACGTGCACCGCAACGACGCCCAGCTCCATGCACAGGTTCAGCAGCACCTGGGGCGCATCGTCCCAGTGCGATGCCTTGCGGATCAGCAGGGGAATGTTCAACTCGCCCAGGGCGGCGCTCAGGCTGTGCAAGTTGCGCCGCCAGAAATCCACCTTGCACGGCGCGTCGTCGTGGGCGCGCCATTGCTCGGGGCTTATCAGGTACAGGGCCACGGCCGGGCCGCGTTCGGTGGCGGCGCGTAGGGCGCTGTTGTCGTGCACGCGCAGGTCACTGCGCAGCCAGATCAGTTGCAGGGGCGTGGTCATCAGATCAGCCCCCGGCGTACGAGGAGTTGGTGTGCAGCCAAAGGGTCTTCGGCCAGGGCCGGGCCATCGTCCAGGGCGGTCAGTTCGCTGTGGTGGATGCGCACTGCGGCGCCGGCAATGATCGTTTGGCAGGGCACATTGGCGAGCAGCCTGGGCAACTGGCCCAACGCCAGGGTTTTGCTCGAATACAGCACCAGCGCCCGGGCGTTGAGGTGCTCCACTGCCAGGGCCAGTTCGGCGCCGGCCAGCGGTTCATCGAACACCGCCACTGGGCAATCGGCGCTACTGACCAGCCATGCGGTGAGCCACAGTGCCGGTTCCAGGGGGCGGTCCGACTGATTGACGAGCAATACCGGGGCACCGCGTAACTGGCGGTTGTTGTGGTAAATGCGCGCACCGAACTTGCTGCGCAGCCAGGCGTGGAAGAACACCTGCTCCATGTGGGCGGCAAACTGGCCTTGCCAGCGTATTTCCAGGTCGGCCAGCAACGGCATCAGCAATTGGGTGCACAACGTGCTGGGCGGGTACAGGGCCATGGCTTGGTTGACGAGGTCATCCACCTGGCGCTCGGCCAGTAGGCTGATAGCTTGCACCAGGTTCTGGCGCATCGCGTGCCAGTCGTTTTCGGCCGGTTGATCGAAGGGCTGCGCGGCATCGAGCAACGGCTTGACCTGGCTGACCGCCACGCCCCGGTTGAGCCACGTGAGGATGGTGAGGATGCGCTGTACATGCTCGCTGGAGAACAGGCGATGGCCCTTGGGCGTGCGTTGCGGCACCACCAGGCCATAGCGGCGTTCCCAGGCGCGCAGGGTCACGGCGTTGACCCCGGTGAGCCGGGCCACATCGCGGATCGGCAGCCAGCCTTGGGCCAGGGCTTGCTGGTAGTCGCTGTCGGAGGCGGCCGGCAGAGGAGCGGAGGAATCGGTCATGGGTTAAATCGCATTTCGCAAACTGAGGTTTTCCGGATGGGGTTGCAGGTACACCTGCTGCGCCAGATACGGGTCGGGGTGGTGGCGCAAGTGATGCTTGAGCAGGGTCAGCGGCACCACCAGGGGCACGATGCCTTGGTGGTACTGGCCAATGAGGTGCTGCACTTCACGCTTGTCATCGCGGCTGATGGCTTGCTTGAGGTAACCGCTCAGGTGTTGCAGCACATTGGTGTGGGTGCGACGGGTTGCGCATTGCTTGAGAGCCGCCATCAGCGCGCGGAAATAACGCGGGGCCACAGCGTGCGGGTCGGCTTTGCCCATGCTGCCCAGCAGCTTGCCCAGCGTTTTGTACTGCTCCGGGTTGTGGGCCATGAGCTGGTATTTGTAGCGCGCGTGGAATTCGGTCAGGGCGCGGCGGCTCAGGCCTTGTGCGCACAGTTGCTGCCACGCGGCGTAGGCGAACACCCGGGTGAGGAAGTTTTCCCGCAGCACCGGGTCGTTGAGGCGGCCGTCTTCTTCCACCGGCAGGTCGGGGTGCCGAGCGCAAAAGGCCTGTGCGTAGATACCGCGCCCAGCATGCTCGGCGGGCGCGCCGTTGCTCTGGTAGACCTTGACCCGTGCCAGGCCACAGGAGGGCGACTTCTGCATGAAGATGTAGCCGCAGATATCCGTGAGTTGCCCGGCCATTTGCTGGCCATAGTCGGCCAGGGCCTGGGTCACGTCGTTGTCGCCATGCACGGTGCCCACGGCCCGCGGGGCTTGCGGGTCGCCCACCAGGCGGATGGGTTCGCGCGGGGTGCCCAGGCCGATGGCCACTTCCGGGCACAGGGGCACGAAGTCGAAGTAGTCGGCCAGGGTTTGGCTGCACAGGGTGGACTGTTTGTGCCCGCCGTTGTAACGCACGGGTTGGCCCATCAGGCAGGCGCTGACGGCGATTTTCGGGCGGGGCGCGGTAAGGTCGCTGTGCATTGGGGTGGCCTCTGGCTGAAACCTGTACAGGATGCTTTGCCTGTACAACTTGTTTTCATCATAGGTTTAGATGTGTACAAGTCAACTTTTTTGTACAGCTATTTCCAGCCCATGGCCCAGTGTTCGTCGTCTTGCAGGGTTCGCCAGTCGTGGCGCTGACAGCGGCGGGTGAGCACGGCTTGCAGCTCGATCTCCAGCACCTCGCCGTTCTCATTGCAGAACAGTTCGGTCACCAGAAAGTGCTTTTCGCGGTGCTGAGGGCGGGCTGCCGTCCACTTGGACAGCAGCAGCTTGCGCGGGTTGATGCGGTTCATTGCAGGTGTTCGTGTAGGCGCCGGGCCGCTTCCTGGCCACTGAGCCACGCCCCTTCGACCCGCCCCGACAGGCACCAGTCGCCGCACACATACAGGCCCAGGTCGGCATCGGCCAGGGCGCCCCATTCGTGGCTGCCGGCCGGGCGGGCATAGAGCCAGCGGTGGGCGAGGCTGAACACGGGAGCGGGCATGGCACTGTGCAGCAACTCGGCGAAGGCACCGTGCAACTGTTCGATTACGGCTTCCTTGGGCAGGTCGATGTGCTGGCGGCTCCAGGCGCTGGTGGCGTGCAGGATCCAGGTATCGAGGGTGCTGTCGCGCCCCGGCTTGCTGCGGTTGCGCGCCAGCCAGTCGAGGGCGCTGTCTTGTACGAAGCAGCCTTGCATCGAGGTGTCCAGGGGCGTGTCAAACGCCAGGGCGACGGCCCAGGTCGGGTCCATTTTTACCCCGGCGGCGACACCGGCCAGTTTCGGCGCAGCGGCCAGCAACGCCGTGGCCTGGGGCGCCGGGGTGGCGATCACGACATGGCTGAACGGCCCGTGGGTGAAGCTTTCGGCGTCTTGTAAATGCCAATGTTCTTCGCCCCGATAGACCTCGGTGATGCGGCAACCGAACTGCGCTTGGACGTCCCCCAGCAGGGCGCGGGTGATGGCGCTCATGCGCGGCGTGCCGACCCAGCGGGTCTGTTCGTCGGGGGAAGGGGTGAGCTGGCCGCCCTGGAAGTTGTACAGCTGTGGGGTCCATTCGGCGACCCAGCCCTGGGTTTGCCAGCGCTGCACCTCGGTGACGAAGCGGCGGTCGCGGGCGGTGAAGTATTGGGCGCCGAGGTCCAGCGCACCGGCATCGCTGCGCTTGCTGGACATGCGCCCGCCAGGGCCGCGGCTTTTATCGAACAGGTGCACGCTGTGCCCGGCCTCGCGAAGGGCCTGGGCGGCGGAAAGGCCGGCGATGCCGGCGCCGATGATTGCGATGGGTACAGTCATAGGGGGGCCTCGTTTACCTGTGAGTACAGAGACTACGCCGTCAATCAAAGCTGTACAATATTGTTTTTTGGTATAACTTTTAGCGCTCTTGATCCGACAGATTGTCCTATGGTTAACCCTAGGACTGCCTGATATCAAAAAGATCCCTGCTTTTAAAAATAGACCAGTGATCCGGATTGAACGTTACGCGAGGAAGACCTCATGCACATATTGCTGACCGGCGGTACGGGTTTGATAGGGCGCCAGCTCTGCCGTCACTGGCTGGCGCAGGGGCACCGCTTGACCGTGTGGAGCCGCCGCCCGGACGCGGTCGCGAGGCTGTGTGGCGCGGGTGTGCGGGGCATCGGGCAGCTTGAGGCGTTGGGTGCAGAGCCGGTGGATGCGCTGGTCAACCTGGCGGGCGCGCCCATCGCCGACCGGCCTTGGACCCACAAACGCAAGGCCTTGCTCTGGAGCAGCCGCATCGGCGTCACCGAAACCCTGCTGGCCTGGCTGCAAAGCCGCGCACAACGGCCGCAGGTGTTGATTAGCGGCTCGGCCGTGGGCTGGTACGGCGATGGCGGCGAGCGTGAGTTGACCGAAGATTCACCGCCGGTCAGTGAGGATTTCGCCAGCCAGTTGTGCATTGCCTGGGAAGAAACCGCGCAGCGCGCCGAAGCCTTAGGTGTACGCGTGGTGCTGGTGCGCACCGGCTTGGTGCTGTCGCAGGAGGGCGGCTTTTTGTCGCGTCTGCTGGTGCCGTTCAAATTGGCGCTGGGCGGGCCCATCGGCAATGGCCGACAATGGATGCCCTGGATCCACATCAACGACCAAGTGGCCTTGATCGATTTTCTGCTGCACCAGCAAGACGCCAGCGGTCCTTATAATGCCTGCGCGCCGAAACCAGTGCGCAATCGCGAATTTGCCAAGGCCCTGGGCGCCTCGCTGCACCGCCCCGCAGTGGTGCCGATGCCGGCCTTCGCCTTGCGGGTTGGCCTGGGGGAGTTGTCTTTACTGTTGCTCGGTGGCCAGCGGGCCACGCCAGCGCGTTTGCTGGCGGCGGGTTTTACCTTTGAATTCAATGATGTACGTGCGGCCCTGGACGATGTGACCAGCCGCCTTTGATATAGGACGTTGCATGACCGATCACGCGTTGCTCCTGGTCAACTTGGGCTCGCCCGCCTCTACTTCGGTGGCGGATGTGCGCAGTTATCTCAACCAATTTCTGATGGACCCTTACGTTATCGACCTGCCCTGGCCGGTGCGGCGTTTGCTGGTGTCGCTGATCCTGATTAAGCGCCCCGAGCAGTCCGCCCATGCCTACGCCTCGATCTGGTGGGAGGAGGGCTCGCCGCTGGTGGTGCTCAGCCGCCGTTTGCAGCAAGCGATGCGCGCGCAGTGGAGCCACGGCCCGGTGGAACTGGCGATGCGCTACGGCGAGCCGTCCCTGGAAACCACGCTGACGCGCCTGGCGGCCCAGGGCCACAAGAAGATCACCCTGGCGCCGCTCTACCCGCAGTTTGCCGACAGCACCGTGACCACGGTGATCGAGGAGGCCAAGCGGGTGGTGCGCGAGAAGAACCTGGATGTGCAGTTCTCGATTCTGCAACCGTTCTACGACCAGCCTGAATACCTCGAGGCCCTGGTGGCCAGCGCCAAGCCGCATTTGGCCCAGGGTTACGACCACTTGCTGCTGAGTTTCCATGGTTTGCCCGAGCGGCACCTGAAAAAACTCAACCCGGGCCACTGCTGCGAAGGGCAAAGCGACTGCTGTCGCAATGCGCCACCGCAAGTGGTTGCTACCTGCTATCGCAGCCAGTGCCTGCGCACCGCGGCAGCGTTTGCCGAGCGCATGGGCCTGGCGGACGGCAAGTGGTCGGTGTCGTTTCAGTCGCGCCTGGGCCGCGCCAAGTGGATCGAACCCTACACCGAGGCGACCCTGGATGCATTGGCCAAGCAGGGGGTGAAGAAAATCCTGGTGATGTGCCCGGCGTTCGTCGCCGATTGCATCGAAACCCTGGAGGAGATTGGTGATCGCGGTCGCGAACAGTTCCGCCAGGCCGGTGGCGAAGAGCTGGTGCTGGTGCCCTGCCTGAATGACGACCTGCAATGGGCCGTGGCGTTGAATGCCCTGTGTGAAAGGGCACCCATCGCGTTGTAAGCCTGGTTAAACGCATCGCGGGCAAGCCCGCTCCCACAGGTGTTCACATTCCTCTGTGGGAGCGGGCTTGCCCGCGATGACCTTCCTGAGGCTGGTTACAGCAACGGCTCATCCGGTGCTTTTTTCTTCCAGCCGTCATTGCCCGGCAGCAGCAGGTTCAACGCAATCGCGACAATGGCGCACAGGGCGATGCCTTTGAGGCCGAAGTCGTCCGGGCCGGTGCCGGTGCCGACCAGCACACCGCCAATGCCGAACACGAGGGTCACGGAGACGATCACCAGGTTGCGCGGCTCGCCCAGGTCGATCTGGTGGCGGATCATGGTGTTCATGCCCACCGCCGCAATCGAACCGAACAACAGGCACAAAATTCCGCCCATCACCGGCACGGGAATGCTCTGCAACAGCGCGCCGAACTTGCCGACGAACGCCAGGCTGATGGCGAAGATCGCCGCCCAGGTCATGATTTTCGGGTTGTAGTTCTTGGTCAGCATCACCGCGCCCGTGACTTCGGCGTAGGTGGTGTTGGGTGGGCCGCCCAGTAGGCCGGCCGCCGTGGTGGCGATGCCATCGCCGAACAGGGTGCGGTGCAGGCCAGGCTTTTTCAGATAATCGCGGCCGGTCACGCTACCGACGGCGATCACACCGCCGATATGTTCGATGGCCGGGGCCAGCGCCACGGGGACGATGAACAGGATGGCCTGCCAGTTGAACTCCGGTGCGGTGAATTGCGGCAGCGCAAACCAAGGCGCGGCGGCGATTTTCGCGGTATCGACCACGCCGAAGAAAAACGCCATGGCAAACCCCACCAACACCCCGGAAATGATCGGCACGAGGCGGAAAATGCCCTTGCCGAACACGGCCACGATCAAGGTGGTGAGCAGCGCCGGCATGGAGATCATCATGGCGGTCTGGTAGTGGATCAGCTCCGTGCCGTCACCAGCCTTGCCCATCGCCATGTTGGCGGCGATCGGCGCCATGGCCAGGCCGATGGAAATAATCACCGGGCCGATCACCACCGGCGGCAGCAAGCGGTCGATGAAACCGGTGCCCTTGATCTTCACTGCCAGGCCCAGGAAGGTGTAGACAAAACCCGCCGCCATCACGCCGCCCATGGTCGCCGCGAGGCCGAACTGGCCCTTGGCGAGAATGATCGGGGTGATGAAGGCAAAGCTTGAGGCCAGGAACACCGGCACCTGGCGCCCGGTGACCATTTGGAACAGCAGAGTCCCCAGGCCCGCCGTGAACAGCGCGACGTTGGGGTCGAGGCCGGTAATCAGCGGCATCAACACCAGCGCGCCGAACGCTACGAAAAGCATCTGGGCGCCGGACAGCACCGTGCGCCACAGCGGGTCGTTGAACTCGTCCTGCATGCTCACGCGTCCTTCTGCTTGGTGCCGAAGATTTTGTCGCCGGCATCGCCCAGGCCGGGAATGATGTAGCCGTGTTCGTTCAGGCGTTCATCGATGGAGGCGGTGTAGATGGTCACGTCCGGGTGCGCCAGTTCCACGGCGGCGATGCCTTCGGGCGCGGCCACCAGGACCATGGCGCGGATGTCGCGGCAACCGGCCTTTTTCAGCAGGTCGATGGTGGCGACCATGGAACTGCCGGTGGCGAGCATCGGGTCGATAATCATCGCCAGGCGTTCGTCGATTTCCGGTACCAGTTTTTCCAGGTAGGTGTGCGCCTGCAGGGTTTCCTCGTTGCGGGCCACGCCCACGGCGCTGACCTTGGCGCCCGGGATCAGGCTGAGCACGCCTTCGAGCATGCCGATGCCGGCACGCAGGATCGGCACGACGGTAATTTTCTTACCGGCGATTTTTTCCACGGATACGGTGCCGCACCAGCCGTCGATGTCGTAGCTTTCGAGCGGCAGGTCTTTGGTCGCCTCATAGGTCAGCAGCGCACCGACTTCCTGAGCAAGCTCGCGAAAGTTCTTCGTGCTAATGTCTGCGCGGCGCATAAGGCCAAGTTTGTGTCGGATCAGCGGGTGGCGGATCTCACGGATGGGCATGGGGAAAGGCTCCGGCGGCGGGCAAAAAAACCGGCCTAGAATAATCTATCCGAGGGTGATGTCCTATAGACATCCTGTACGTTAGTCCATAAAGGCTTGATCTGGCCTCGTTGCAGGCGTACCTTCCCCCGCTTTTCCGAATCCGCCACCTTCTGGAGAGCGCCATGTCCGCTGATCTCGACCATATCCGTCAAATCAAGCGCGAGGCAGACTGCCTGTACACGCAAGCGCAAGTCGAGGCGGCCATCGCTCGCGTCGGTGCACAAATCAATGAACAACTGGCCGATCGCAACCCGGTGGTGTTCTGCGTGATGAACGGTGGTTTGATCTTTTCCGGCAAGCTGCTGACCCACCTGGACTTCCCCCTCGAAGCCTCCTACCTGCACGCGACCCGCTACCGCAATGAAACCAGCGGCGGCGAGCTGTTCTGGAAATCCAAGCCGGAAGTCTCGTTCATCGACCGCGACGTGCTCATCATCGACGACATCCTCGACGAGGGTCACACCCTGGGCGCGATCATCGACTTCTGCAAACACGCCGGCGCCCGCGCCGTGCACACCGCCGTGCTGATCGACAAAGAGCACGACCGCAAGGCCCGCCCGGACCTGAAAGCCGATTTCGTCGGCCTGCCGTGCATCGATCGCTACATTTTCGGCTATGGCATGGACTACAAAGGCTACTGGCGCAACGCCAACGGGATCTTCGCCGTCAAAGGCATGTAAGCCCTGCCTTCTGTGGGGGCAGGCAACCCTGTAGACGCGGGCTCACAGGATGGCGGTGCTCAAAGATCCACATGCTAGAGTGGCCGGCCCCGACCTTGGAGCCTGCCATGAGCTGCTTGACCCGCTGTTGCGCTGCCCTGTTGCTGACCTTGAGCCTGCCCCTGGCCGCCGCGCCGGCCACGCCCCTGCATGGGCAGTTCCTGCCGCCCGATGATCTGACACTGCGCGCCGCCGCCCCCGAACAGCAGCAACTGTTGCAGGTGACCGAGTACGCGGTGGTCGTCGGCAGCCAGCGCCAGTCGAGCCAGCAGCCAATCCCCATCACCTCGCCGCTGATGATCCGCCTCAAGGGCAAGCCGCTGAACAAAGGCGCGGTCATCAGCCAGGTGCTGGTCAATTTCGATGGCGAGAGCAAAAGCCTGAAAAAGCCGCAGTTCGATGCCAAGACCAAGACCCTCACCCTCTCTTACCCTGTGGCGCAGTACCGCGTGGTGATGGACCTGCTGCGCAACGAGACGGTTTATTGCCAGTTCCTCAGCTACGCCAACGGCCACGTCTGGGCCGACTTGCATACCGGGGCGGTGCGCAAGCGCTGAGCGTTGTTCGTTGAGGCCCGGGGGGCGCGGGGGGTAAACTGCCCGCCCCGTGAAATGTCTGCGAGCTGGAGTCGGCAATGCGTAAAGATAAAAAACAGTTGATTGGTGACGAGATTGGCGATGCGCAGATCAAGCTGTTCCTCGATTTTGAGCCGGCCGATGGCACTTCGCCGTCGCTGCACAAACTCATCAAGGCCTACCGCGGCCTGCGCATCGACGACTTCGAGCGCTTTCTGGTGTTCTTCGTCGAGGCCGGCTACGACCTGAGCGGCAAGGATGAGCAGGGCCACGACTTCATCGCCCTGATAAAAGACCAGCGCAATGCCGAGGACTACATCGCCCTCATTGAGAAAGCGCGCGGTTAAAGCGATCACCCACAAAAAAGCCCCTGAACGCTCATTCAGGGGCTTTTTTGTGGCAGCGGAGTTTAAGCGTAGCTTTGGGTTTCGCTGCTGGCTGGGACCAGTTCCAGGCTCAGGTTGTTTTGTGTGTTGATCGTGCGATACAGCTCGGCGTCGGTTTCCAGGACCTTTTCACGGGCCGGGAAGATTTCTGCCAATTTCGCAGCCCACTCACCGTGAGTTTGGCTCGGGAAGCATTTTTCGATCAGTTCCAACATGATCGAAACGGTCACCGACGCGCCTGGCGAGGCACCGAGCAGGGCGGCGAGGGAGCCGTCCTTGGCCGCCACCAGTTCGGTGCCAAATTGCAGCACGCCCCCTTTTTTCGGGTCTTTCTTGATGATCTGCACCCGTTGCCCGGCGACTTCCAGGCGCCAGTCTTCGGCCTTGGCCTGAGGGTAGAAGCGGCGCAGCGATTCCAGGCGTTGCTCCATCGACTGCATCACTTCGCTGACCAGGTACTTGGTCAGGTCCATGTTGTCGCGGGCCACCGCCAGCATCGGGCCGATGTTGCCGGCGCGCACCGACAGCGGCAGGTCGAGGAACGAGCCGTGCTTGAGGAACTTGGTGGTGAACCCGGCGTATGGCCCGAACAACAGGGATTTCTTGCCATCGACCACGCGGGTGTCCAGGTGCGGCACGGACATTGGCGGCGAGCCCACCGCGGCTTGGCTGTAGACCTTGGCCTGGTGCTGCTTGACCACATCCGGGTTGTCGCAACGCAGCCACTGGCCGCTGACCGGGAAGCCGCCAAAACCTTTGCTTTCTTCGATGCCCGAGGCTTGCAGCAGCGGCAGCGCCGCGCCACCGGCGCCGAGGAACACGAACTTGGCATCGACGTTACGGCTGTTGCCGCTGTTCACGTCCTTGATGCTGACGGTCCAACCCGTGCCGTTGCGCTTGAGGCCGGTGACACGCTTGCAGTACTTGACCTGGGCATCGGGTGCGCTGGTCAGGTGCTTGAGCAATTGGTTGGTCAGGGCGCCGAAGTTGACGTCGGTGCCATTGAGCACGCGGGTCGCGGCGATGGTTTCGTCCGCTGGGCGGCCGGGCATCATCAGCGGCATCCACTGCGCCATGGTGGCCTTGTCTTCGGTGTATTCCATGTCGGCGAAAGCGTGGTGCTGGCTCAACACGTCGAAGCGTTTCTTGAGGAACGAAACGCCCTTGTCGCCTTGCACGAAGCTTAAGTGCGGCACCGGGCTGATAAAGGACTTCGAGGAGCCGAAGGTGCCTTTTTTGGTCAAGTACGCCCAGAACTGCTTCGACACCTCGAACTGGGTGTTGATGTGCACGGCTTTTTTGATGTCGATGCTGCCATCGGCGGCCTGTGGCGTGTAGTTGAGCTCACACAGCCCGGCGTGGCCGGTGCCGGCGTTGTTCCACGGGTTGGAACTCTCCGCGGCACCGGAATCCATCAGCTCGACGACTTCCAGCTTGATCGCGGGGTCGAGCTCTTTGAGCAGTACGGCGAGGGTGGCGCTCATGATGCCCGCCCCGACCAATACCACATCAACTGCTTCGTTATGCGCCATTTAACGCGTCTCCAAAATCTGCAGCACCAAATTGACGGCATAGCTGCCAGGAGTTACGGGGCGTGTTGAGTTATGCCCCAGGTCACCCATGGCCAGGATCGCCATGTCCGAATCTTCGCAATTTTTCGCAACTTCGACGGACGCTACCAACCGGGCCTAAGGTTCCTATGAACTCATTTCGGCGAGCGGGAGGCAATTCGACTTATGGTCAAGACGTCCGTTTGTGCAACCAAATCCGTAGCGGACAGGCGTCAGGCTCCCGTTCTCGAGGAGCACTCGGTCGTGTGTAGTTGGGCTGTTGTCGACGCTAACAGTGCATTTTCAGACGCAAAACTATTCATTTGCTCGCCACACTCTTGTGAAGTTGTGAAAACCCGTTTTTTTCACGCTCTTTTGAAGACGTGAACCTCAAAAAAGGGCTGCCTGTGCCTGAAAACGGGCGCAAGGGCAGCTCTGGCAGATTCGCGAGAGGTGGTGGTTTGCAGGTTCAACAGCAAGCTCGCCACTTCACTCGATCTGTGTGGGCGGCTCTCTGTGGGCGGTGCGGAGGTGCCAATACGTGGGTATTGACGATGCTGCGAGGCCCGATCAGGAGACGTCCTTATAATCGGGGGGAGATTGTAGCGAAGAAATGTGGCGAGATGGTTGTGTTAAATGACTTTAATTAGCCGTTTGGTCAGGAGGCCAACGCCTGAGTGCGCCATGAATCACAAGTACGCGCGCTGACACGGGCGCTGGCGGGGAGGGGGCCTTGCAACCAGTTAAGGCGGATTTCGCGGATTTCCACCCAATTGTCGCCAGCGGGCGGCAGGCTGCATTGCTTGAAGGCCTGGCAGTGGCCGCGACGGTCAAGGCGGGCGAAGCAACGTTGGGGGCGGCGCGCGTTGAACCAGGACGATAGAAAACCCATGGCGATGTACCGGTTTGAGTGTGTAGGCCTCAGTATCCGGCGCCGCGATGACGCCATCATGAAGCTCAGGTGACAGCGCCGTGACAGGAACCCTGGGCAGCGATGGGCTGTCTGAGATTGGCGTGGGGAGTGCGCAACGCTAGTTACCGACACTGGCCCACCGCTATACTGCCGGCCTGTTAGTGCCTGATTCTGGAGAGAAGCGCATGTTGCAACGCCTGTTGTTCGGTTTGATGACTGTGACCAGTTTGACCTTGGTTGGCTGCGCCCACAGCCCGCAACAATTGAGCCCGCAACCGAAGCTGACGACCCAGCTCGCGGCCGTGGGCCAGGGCCAGCCGGTTGTGGTACGTGTGGTGGATGGCCGCCCGTCGCCCACCCTGGGCACCCGCGGTGGCCTGTACCCCGAGACCAGCGCCATTACCGTGGCCAGCGCCGACATCGTGCCCAAACTGCAAGCCCAGGCCGAAGCCGCCGTGCGCCTGCTGGGCTTCACCCCCAGCGCCAACGCGATGAGCGCCCCGCAATTGACCGTGACCCTCACCGAGCTCAAGTACCAGTCGCCCAAAGAAGGCATGTACGTGACCGAGGCGACCATCGGCGCAACCTTCAAGTCCGACGTGTCCAGCGGCAACCGTCGCTACAGCGGCCGCTACGGCGCATCCCTGGACCAGCGCTTCGGCATGGCGCCGAACCAGGAAACCAACACCAAACTGGTGAGCGACGTGCTCAGCGACGCGCTGACCCGTTTGTTCAAGGACCCGACGGTCGGTCAGATCCTGGCCCAGTAAGCGGGCAACCAAAAGCCCCTGGCACCGTGTGTGGCAGGGGCTTTTTTGTGCGTGTTCAGGCCGCTTCGCTGTAGAAGTCCAGCATGCTCACGCCGGTGAGCAGGTCGGTTTCCGGTAGGTCGGCGTGCTGATGGCCGCCCAGGGCGCAATACACCAGCCAATGGCGGTCCTGCACATTGAACGCCAGGGCGCCCACCAGGGCGGACTGTTCGTCGCTGGGGGAGATCAAATACAGGCGATCCTGGTTTTCGGCGTGCAGCATGACAAGCTCCGTGTCGGTATCGAGGGGCGACAGACTGGCCTGTTTAGATGACGAAACGGTGACGCGGCGATTTAGCCGCCGGTGCGCTTGTTATTTGTCGCAAAGCCCACCTGGGGCGGCGGGCTTTGGGTAGAATCCGCGCCGCGATGCCGGTTCGACGGCTCGCCTCGCGTGTATTCCTTGAGGTTCATGATGTCGCTGCAAGTGATCTGGTCTTTGTTCAACGCCCACCCCGCCAAACTCATCAACGTCCTCGCCCTGCTGTTCGCCTGCCCCGGCGGCTGGCTGCTGCATGCGACCCGCCGCCGCGAACAGCGCGCCATGGCCAACCTGCAGGCGCAAAGCCGCAACCGTTCGGTCGATCAGCCGCTGTTGCTGCTGGACGTCGCGACCCTGCGCATGAACCGGTTTTTCTATCGTTTCGGCTTCGCCTGCCTGGCGTTGGCGTTGCTGGTGTCGTGGGTCAGTACCTGGGTTTGAACAACCGCTGTGAGAGCGAGCCTGCTCGCTCTCACAGCGAGGGGCCAGGCAGGTGCTACAGCGCCAGCCCAGCCTTGACGCGGTACTGGTTGCGCACCGGCGTGGCGTATTGCAGCACCAGGTAGGGGCGGTGCTCGGCCGGGCAGGCGTCCAGGCGCGATAGCCATTGCGCCTGGGCCTTGGCCAGTTCATCGGCCGGGAACAGCTCACTGGCGGGCGGCACCTGCAATTGCGGGTCGGCGTCGCTCCACTGCGCGTACGCCAGGTAATGCACCGGGAACAACCGATAGCCGCCGAGAATCTGCCGGTCCATTTCCTGCGCCAGTTGTTTGGTGTCGTCGAACAACTGCGTGATCGGCGCGGCGAAGTTCACGTGGACCCGGCCCTTGTAGCCGGTAATGCCCTTGGCGATGCTCACGTCGTCTTCACCGGGCACCTTGCTATAGGTGCCGGTGGTGGCGCGGATGTACAGCTCACGGGCCTTGGCCTGGTCGCAGGGGTCGTATTCGTAGCTGATTGACACCGGGGTCAGGTTCAGCGAGCGGATGACTTCGCCGAACGGCTCGTCCTTGCGGCTCATGTGGAACATCTTGAGGATCGCCGACTCGGTGCGGTCATCGCCGTCCTTGGCGCGGCCTTCGGCCTGGGCGATCCAGATCGAGGCGCAGTCGTTGCGGATCGAGTGGTTGATATAGGCCGACAGCAACTGGTATGCGGCCATTTTCTCGCGGCGCCCACTGATGGAGCGGTGCACGATAAAGCTCTTGTTCAGGCGCATCAGGTCGCTGACGAAAGGCTTTTGCAGCAGGTTGTCGCCGATGGCGATGCGCGGTGTCGGCAGGCCGGCGTGGTAGATCGCGTAATTGACGAAGGCCGGGTCCATCACGATGTCGCGGTGGTTGGCCAAAAACAGATAGGCGCTGCCGGACTTGAACTGCTCGACGCCGGTGTAGGTCACGCCGTCGGTGGCGCGCTCGATGGTGTGATCGACGTAGAACTCGACTTTGTCCTGCAGGGTCGCCACCGACGTGATGCCGGCGAACTCACGGCGCAGGCGATAGGCGATCAGAGGCTTGAGCAACCAGCCCAAGGCCCCGGCAAAGCGCGGGAAGCGAAAGTGGGTGAGGATATCTAGAAACGCCTGGTCGCCGAGTAGCCGTGCCAGCACCGCTGGGACTTCATGGTCGTCGTAAGGTCGGATGGCATCGAATTCGCCCATCATGCTCTCTTGTTGGAAACGGCTAGGGTAAGTAGGTGTTTGGATCGAAATACGGCAGGGGAGGGTCTGAAAATAGGCTCGCACCGCAATAGCCCTGCAAATAGACCGGCGATTATACGCACAAGTCACCCTGGAGACCGCGATGCTGGAAACTGACCGATATCAATGCCCTTACTGTGGCGAAACCGCCGAAGCGGTGCTGGACCTGTCTGCGGGCGACCAACAGTACATCGAGGATTGCCCAGTGTGCTGCCGCCCCATTGAGTTCAGGCTACAAACCGATGGTCAGGAATGGATGCTCGACGTTCACAGTGAAAACGAGTGAAGGGTGGCTGCGATGCAACGAGTCTACGAACCGGAAAACCTGCTGGAAGGCCAGTTGCTGCAAAACATGCTCGCCAGTGAAGGCATCGAGGCCCACCTCAGTGGTGGCGATTTGCTGGGCGCTGCGGGGGAGTTGCCGATCTTCGGCGTGTTGGGCTTGCTGGTGGACAACGATCAGGCGCAGTACGCACGCGAGCTCATCGCTGCGTACAATGCCGCCCAGCCGCTTGCGGGGGATGGCCCGGAAAGCTTTCCGGCCGTCCTGCTTTGTTAGGTTGGCGCCCGTTTTATCCCGGAGTCTTGTAGCCCCATGTGTGGACGTTATGCCTTGTTTCGCTGGAACCCCGCCTTCGCGGCCCTGCCAGGATTTCCCGCGGATCAGCAGGCGCAGTGGAATATTTCGCCCAACGATTCGGTGCTGATCCTGCGCAGCACCGAGGGCCAGCGCAACCTGGCCCGGGCCCGCTGGGGGCTGACGCCGCCGTGGTTGACCGATATGTCGCGCACCCCGGCCCACGCTCGGGCCGAAACCCTGGCCGAGCAACCGATGTTTCGCCAGGCCTTTGGCCAGCGCCGCTGCCTGCTGCCGGCCAATGGCTTCTATGAATGGCGCGGCACAGCGCGCAAACGCCCTTACTGGCTGACGCCGGGGGAAGGTTCGGCGCTGTTTTTCGCGGCGATCTGGGAGGCGTACCCGGTGCAGGAACAGGTGTGGCTCAGTACCGCAGTGGTTACCCAATCCGCTGCCAGCCAGCGCCGGCCGCTGATTCTCGATGAGGCCGGGCAGCAAGCCTGGCTCGACCCCGAAACCCCGTTGCACCAGTTGCAGGCACTGCTGGCCAGCGAACCGATGGCCCTGCGCGAGCGGGTATTGGCCAACCTGGTGAACGATCCCAAGCTCAATGCGCCGGAATGTTTGACACCTGGCTGACAAAACCCGGTTTTTTGCGGTCTTTTCTTATGGTGATGCGCAGGTGTTTGCAATCCTGCGCGCTACACGTCCGCTGTATCTGGCGCCGCCACGCGGCAGCGCCTAGGATACGCGCCATGTTTTCCTGGAGCAGGTTGATGAATAAGTCATTGGTTTTGTGTGCACTGAGCGCCAGTTTGCTGCTCAGCGGTTGCCAGTCGGTCAACACCACCAGCGGCGGTGCGGTGGGGGTGGAGCGCAAGCAATATATGTTCAGCATGCTGTCCACCGCCGAGGTCAACCAGATGTACGCCCAGTCCTACCAGCAGACGGTGGGCGAGGCGAGCAGCAAAGGTGTGCTGGACAAGACCAGCGCCGATGCCAAGCGTATCCGTGCGATTGCCGACCGCTTGATCGCCCAGGCACCGGTTTTTCGCCCGGATTCGTCCCAGTGGCAGTGGGAGGTCAACCTGATTAAGAGCGACGAACTCAACGCCAACTGCGGCCCTGGCGGCAAGATCATCTTTTACACCGGGTTGATCGACAGCCTGAAACTGACCGACGACGAGATCGCCGCCGTGATGGGCCATGAAATCGCTCACGCCCTGCGCGAACATGGCCGCGAAGCCATGTCCAAGGCTTATGGCATCGAGATGGCCAAGCAGGGCGCCGGCGCCTTGTTCGGCCTGGGCCAGGACAGCCTGGCGCTGGCCGACACCGTGGCCAACTACGGCATGACGCTGCCCAACAGCCGCAGCAATGAAAACGAAGCGGACCTGATCGGCCTGGAACTGGCGGCCCGCGCCGGCTATAACCCGAACGCGGCGATCACCCTGTGGAACAAGATGAGCAAGGCTTCCGAAGGTTCGCCGCCGGAATTCATGAGCACCCACCCGGCCTCCACCAGCCGGATCGCCTCGCTGCAAGCGGCGATTCCCAAAGTGATGCCGTTGTATCAGCAGGCTAAAAAGTCCTGATTGCACCTTGCCCGCGGTGACGGTTTTTTCAGCCAGCCTCTGCTGTGTCTGAAGCGCCGCCATCGCGAGCAGGTTCGCTCCCACAGGGGAGCGTTCTCGCTACACCCAGCCGCTGCTTTGCATGGCCTTGTACACCGCGACAATCGCCAGGATCAGGAAAGCCGAGGCGGCGAGGCGGCGGATCAGGGTCAGTGGCAGCTTCTCGGCGGCGAAATTGCCCGCCAATACCACCGGCACGTTGGCGATCAACATGCCCACCGTGGTACCGATAATCACCAGCCACAAGTCCGGGTATTGCGCGGCCAGCATCACCGTGGCGATTTGCGTCTTGTCGCCGATTTCGGCGAGGAAGAACGCGATCAACGTGGTCAGGAACGGGCCGAATTTGCGTGCGGTGCTGGCTTCGTCGTCGTCCATTTTGTCTGGCACCAGGGTCCAGGCAGCGGTGGCCGCGAAGCTGGCGGCGAGGATCCAGTGCAGGGTCGAGTCGGAGAAGAAACTGCCCACCCAGGCGCCCACGGCACCGGCGGCGGCGTGGTTGGCCAGGGTCGCGGCGATGATGCCGGCGATGATCGGCCAGGGTTTGCGAAAGCGTGCGGCGAGAATCAGGGCAAGCAGTTGCGTCTTGTCGCCGATTTCGGCCAAGGCAACGATTGCGGTAGGAACGAGCAAGGAGTCCAACATCATCAGGTATTTCCCAAGGGGCGGGTCGACACGGCTATGACACGTACAGCCTTCCCGCCCCGGGTAAGGTGTGCGTGTCATAGGTCTTGTCAAACCCTGCGGTCCGTCTGTGCGGACGCTTGGGTCGCATACGCCATGGTCTGCTGACCAAGTATGTTGACGTATGCCGGACGAGCGTGGCGCTCGTGGGAGACTACTCCCCTAGGACGGAGCGGATTCTGCCTAGGCAAAACCCTTTGGGCAAGCCTTCTTTTTCAGAACGCCATCAGCCGCGTTTGGCCCGGTAGATGCGAAAACCCTGGCCTTCGGCCTTGATCGAGCAGGTGCCCAAATGCTCTTCGATCAACGGTTGGTAGCGCAGGAAACTGTTGGCGACCAAGCGAAGTTCGCCACCGTTTTTCAGATGTTTGGCCGCTTTTCGCAGCAGGTTCTCCGTGGCCTGGTAATCGGTATGCACCCCGACATGGAAGGGCGGGTTGCTCAGGATCGCACTCAAACCCATGGGCGCGGCGTCGATGCCATCGCCCGTCAGCACCTCGGCTTCCAAACCGTTAGCAGCCAGGGTCATGCGGCTGCTGGCGGCGGCGAAGGCATCGACGTCCAGCAGGGTGACGGTGTTGTGCGGGTAGCGCCGCTTGACCGCCGCACCGAGCACGCCGGCCCCGCAACCGAAGTCCAGCAGGTGACCGCTGGGCAGTTTGTCCAGGTGTTCCAGCAGCAGGGCGCTGCCGCGGTCGAGCCGGCCATGGCTGAACACGCCGGGCAGGCTGATGACTTTGAGCGGGCCTTCGGCCAGGGGCAGTTCGTATGTCTGGGCCAGGCTTTCCAGGGGTTTGGCTTGCGGCGCGTTGGCCACGGTGACCTGCCAGAGTTGGCAATGGCGGGCGCTGTCGAGCTTGCGCGGCTTGCCCAAGGGGTTCATTTGCTTGGCCGCGCCTTCGATGCCGCTGCGTTTTTCCCCCACCAGGAACAGCTCGCGGCCCGCCAGGCGCGAGGCCACGGCATTGAGGATGTAATCGGCGAGGTCCTTGGACTTGGGCAAAAACACCACCGCGGCTTCGAAGCTTTGCTGCGGCGCCTCGACGCCGAAATGGCTGCGCCCGGCGAAGCGGGCCTCGAGGGCGGCTTGATCGCCAGCGTGCCAGCACCAGCCGTGGGCCTGGGGCAATTTGCCCAGCAGGTCATCGGCGGGCAGGCCGGCCAGTAACAGCGAGCCTTGGAAGAGTTCGGCCTGACGAAGCAGTACTTCACTGCGCGGATCCATAATCTGCTCCTTGAAAAGCCGCGCAGTTTATCAACTGACGACCCGCAGCGCTGTACCGCTGAAGTACGCCTGGGCGTTTTCGCTCAATTGGCCGACGATCCGTTGCCGTGCCTCGCGGCTGCCCCAGGCGTTGTGCGGGGTGATTATCAGGCGCGGGATGTCGGCAGCCAGCAGCGGGTTGCCGGCGGTCGGCGGTTCGACACTCAGCACATCGCAGGCCGCGCCGCCCAAGTGGCCGCTGCGCAGGGCATCGGCCAGGGCCTGCTCGTCGATCAGGCCGCCGCGGGCGGTGTTGACGACAAAGGCGCCGGGCTTGAGCAGGGCCAGTTCGCGGGCACCGATGAAATGGCGGGTGTGCTCGTTGAGAGGGCAGTGCAGGGTCAGGGCATCGACTTGCGCCAGCAACTCATCCAGCGGCAAGCGGTCGGCGCGGGCCGGGCGGCCCGGCAGTTGGCCGAGCACCACGCGCATGCCGAAGGCTTCGGCCAGTTTTGCCACGGCGCCGCCCAGTTCGCCGTGGCCGAGCAGGCCGAGGGTTTTGCCGTGCAGTTCGACGATGGGAAAGTCCAGCAGGCAGAACTGGCTGGCCTGTTGCCAGAGGCCCGCGCCCACCGCTCGTTGGTAATCGTTCAGGCGTGTGGCCAGGGCCAGGAGCAGCATCAAGGTGTGCTGGGCCACCGAAGGCGTGCCGTAGCCCTGGCAGTTGCTCACGGTGATGCCGTGGGCGCGGGCCGCGTGCAGGTCCACGTTGTTGGTGCCGGTGGCGGCGACCAGGATCAGCTTCAAGTCGGGGCACGCGGCCATCGTGGCAGCGTCGATCAGGATCTTGTTGCTGATGGCGACGCTGGCGCCCTGCAAGCGTTCGATGACCTGCTCGGGCGGCGTCTGCGCGCACAACTGTAGGTCGCTGAAGTGCGCGCGCAGTGGGCTCAGGTTGAGGTCGCCCCGGTCCAGGGAGGTGTGGTCCAGGAACACGGCGCGGCGATTGTTAGTCATCAACTGTACCTTTTGTGCATGTGGCTGAAGGCGTACTGTGGCGAGCCTAACAGATGAAACAATTCGTTACTGCCCGTTCCCAAGGAGCCTTCATGTACTGGACCGAGTTCTTGACCGTTGCCCTCATCCACCTGCTGGCGGTGGCCAGCCCCGGCCCGGATTTCGCCGTGGTGGTGCGTGAGAGCGTGACCCACGGTCGCCGCGCCGGCACCTGGACCGCATTGGGCGTGGGCATGGCGATTTTCCTGCACGTGGGCTATTCGCTGCTGGGGATCGGCCTGATCGTGTCCCAGTCGATCGTGCTGTTCAACGCCCTGAAATGGTTGGCGGCTGCGTACCTGCTGTACATCGGCTTTAAGGCGCTGCGGGCCAAGCCGGCGCCAGCAGGGGTGGAGAACCTGCACAAGGAAGCGGGCTTGCGCACCGCGCGTGGGGCGTTCACCTCCGGGTTCGTCACCAATGGCCTGAACCCCAAGGCGACGCTGTTTTTCCTCTCGTTGTTCACCGTGGTCATCAACCCCCACACGCCGCTGGCGGTGCAGGCCGGCTACGGGGTTTACCTGGCGGCGGCGACGGCGTTGTGGTTCTGCCTGGTGGCGATGCTGTTCAGCCAGCAGCGGGTGCGCGCCGGGTTTGCCCGCATGGGCCACTGGTTTGACCGCACCATGGGCGCGGTGCTGATTGCCATCGGCGTGAAACTGGCCTTCACCGAGATGCACTGATTGCGCTCAGGCGCTCCAGGGCACTGAGGTACTGGCGCGGGTTTTCCCCCAGCAAGCGGCAGAACATCGCGCTGAACGCGCGGCCGCTGCTGTAGCCCAGGGCCCGTGCCACCCGTTGCACGCTATCCCCGGCCAACAACCGGGGCAGGGCTTCCATCAGGCGCAATTGCTGGCGCCAGGCATTGAAATTCATCCCCACTTGCTGCTGGAACAGGCGCGCCAGGGTTCGTGAACTGGCGCCGACCTGCTGCGCCCAGTCTTCCAGGGTGTTGGGGTGATCCGGGGTTTGCAGCAAGGCCAGGCAGATGGCTTGCAGGCGCCGGTCCTCGGGCATCGGCATGTGCAGGGGCAGGTGCTGCAGGGTGGCGATTTCCTCCAGCATCAGTTGCTGGATCAATGGGTTCTTAGCGTGCTGCGGGCCTTGCGCCGCCCGCAGGATCAACTCACGCAGCAGCGGCGTCACCGCCAGCACGCAGCACTGCTGCAGGTTGGGTGGCGACAGTTGGGCGTTGATAAACAGCGAGCGCACCCACACGTCCCCGGCCATGAAAATCTCATGCTCGACCCGCGGTGCGATCCATACCGCACGGGTGGGCGGGATTACCCAGGCGCCTTGGCGGGTGACCACGCGCATGATTCCGCGCGCCGCATACAAGAGTTGCGCTTCGCGGTGCTGGTGCAGCGGCTGGTGTGCGCCATCGAGGTAGTCCTGGGGATGGGCGATGACAGGGCCGTGGGGGAAGTGGCTGGTTAACATGTCTGTTTTGATGATTTTTATGTCCGTAATACGGTTTGCCGCCAAATTAGCATGACGTTTCGACTCCAACAAAAAAGCGTGCAGCGATGAACCAACCTCGAAACGTAATCCGCTACCTCAACGCAGCCCATGTGATCGATCACATGTTCATGCTGATTTTTCCCGCCGCCGTATTGGGCATGACCCAGGTGTTCGGCCTGGACTATGGCGCGATGATCGGCCTGTCCCTGGGCGGCTTCATTGCCTTTGGTGCCTGTTCGCTACCGGCCGGTTGGCTGGGTGACCACTGGAGCCGGCGGCAGATGATGCTGCTGTTTTTCTTCGGCATCGGTGCGTCGTCGATCTTCACCGGGCTCAGCAGCGGGGCGCCCATGCTGGTGGCGGGCCTGACGCTGATGGGCGTGTTCGCGGCGATTTATCACCCGGTGGGCACGGCGATGCTGGTGGGCTATGCGCAAAACCGCGGGCGGGAAATCGGCATCAACGGCATGTGGGGCAACCTGGGTGTGGCGTTTTCGGCGCTGGTGACTGGGCTGTTGGTGGCGAATTTTGGCTGGCGCTCGGCGTTTATCGTACCGGGGGTGATCGCTATCGCGTTGGGCCTGGGCTTTGCCTGGCAGGTGCGTGAGGAACCGAACCCGGTGCGCCCGCACACGCCGCTCAAGGGCGCGGCCGGGCAGCGGATTTCCATGGTCATGGTGTTCACCGTGCTGGCCCTGGCCACCGCCACGGGTGGGGTGGTGTTCAATGCCACCACCATGACCTACCCCAAGCTGTTCCAGGAGCGTTTGCACGATGTCTTCGCCTCGCCGCAAACCTTGGGCGTCGTTGTCAGCCTGGCCTACGCCTTTGGCGCGGTGGCGCAGCTGAGCATCGGCCGGGTGCTGCATCGTTTGAGCCTGAAGTGGCCCTTTGTCCTCCTGACCCTGCTCCAGGCGCCGCTGTTGTTCGCCTTGGGCTATGTCGATGGCTGGGCGGTGATCGTCCTGGGCGGGGCGCTGATGTTCGTGGTGTTCGGCCAGGTCACGGTGAATGACGCGATGGTGGCCAACTTCGTGGCACCGCAGTGGCAGTCGCGGGTGTTCGCGTTGCGTTACTGCCTGTCGTTCGGCGCCAGTGCGACGGCGATTCCGCTGATTTCTTTTGTCGAACCGCGCCATGGCTTTGTAGGGCTTTACCTGATTCTCGCGGCTTTTGCGGCGTTGACCTTCCTGGCTGCGCTGGCATTCCCATGTACGCCGTCTGAAGCGGCTGTGGGGCAAATAGCCTGACGACGGGCGCGGCGTTTTCTGTGGGTGGTGGCTTAAAGCTAGTATTTGACGCTGTGGCAAATCATTCCTTTGGCTGATTTAGCGGGCTGCAAGGGTCTCTAGAGTGCTGGCTTTCAGCCAAGACCGTGCAGTCAGAAAAGGGATTCTTATGTTGCAGACTCGCGTTATCCCGCCCGCAGAAGGCGCCTACCAATATCCGCTGCTGATTAAGCGGTTGCTGATGTCCGGCAGCCGTTACGAGAAGACCCGCGAGATCGTTTACCGCGACCAGGTGCGCTACAGCTATCCGACCCTCCTTGAGCGCGTCGCACGGCTGGCCAACCTGCTCACCGCCGCTGGCGTCAAGGCCGGTGACACCGTGGCCGTGATGGACTGGGACAGCCATCGCTACCTGGAATGTATGTTTGCCATCCCGATGATCGGCGCGGTGATCCACACCATCAACGTGCGCCTGTCACCTGAGCAGATTCTCTACACCATGAACCACGCCGACGATAAGTTGGTGTTGGTCAACCATGAATTCGTGGGCCTCTACCAGGGCATCGCCGGGCAATTGACCACCGTGCAGGCCACCCTGTTGCTCAGTGATGTGGAGCAGAAAACCGCCGACCTGCCGAACCTGGTGGGCGAATACGAGCAATTGCTGGCCGCCGCCAGCCCCCAGTACAACTTCGTCGACTTCGACGAGAACTCGGTGGCGACCACCTTCTACACCACTGGTACCACCGGTAACCCCAAAGGGGTGTATTTCACCCACCGCCAACTGGTGCTGCACACCCTGGGCGTGGCGACGGTCATGGGCAGCGTCGACAGCGTGCGGCTGCTGGGCACCAACGATGTGTACATGCCCATCACCCCGATGTTCCACGTGCACGCTTGGGGCTTGCCGTACGTGGCCACCATGCTGGGCCTCAAGCAGGTCTACCCGGGGCGCTACGACCCTGAATACCTGGTGGAGCTGTGGCGCCGCGAGAAGGTGACCTTCTCCCACTGCGTGCCGACCATCATGCAAATGGTGCTCAACGCCAAGGCGGCCCAGGACATCGACTTTGCCGGTTGGAAGATCGTCATCGGCGGCAGCTCCCTCAACCGCGCGCTGTACGAAGCCTGCAAGGCCAAGAACATCCAGTTGACCGCCGCCTACGGCATGTCCGAGACGGGGCCGCTGGTGTCGTGTGCGCACCTCAATGACGAGTTGATGGCCGGCACCGACGATGAGCGCATCACCTACCGGATCAAGGCCGGGGTGCCGGTGCCGTTGGTGGAAGCGGCAATCATCGACGACGACGGCAACTTCCTGCCCGCGGACGGTGAGTCCCAGGGCGAACTGGTGCTGCGCTCGCCGTGGCTGACCGAAGGCTACTTCCGCGAACCGCAAAAAGGTGCGCAGTTGTGGGCCGGCGGCTGGCTGCACACCGGCGACGTGGCGACCCTTGACCACATGGGGGTGATCGACATCCGCGACCGGATCAAAGACGTTATCAAGACCGGCGGCGAGTGGGTGTCGTCCCTGGCCCTGGAAGACCTGGTCAGCCGCCACCCGGCGGTACGCGAAGTAGCAGTGGTGGGCATTCCCGACCCGCAGTGGGGCGAGCGCCCGTTTGCCTTGCTGGTGATCCGCGAAGGGCACGTGATCGGGGCGCGCGAGCTCAAAGAGCACCTCAAGCCGTTCGTTGAACTGGGACACCTGAGCAAGTGGGCGATCCCCAGCCAGATCGCCCTTGTTACCGAAATTCCCAAGACCAGTGTCGGCAAACTCGACAAGAAGCGCATCCGCCTCTACATCACCGAGTGGCAGGCCAACAACGCGACCTTTTTGTCCACGCTTTGAACCAGTTTGCCGTGCCCGGGCGGGCACGGCAGCCCCACCAAGCAAGCGCTTGGCTTGTCAAATCGGATTTTTCAGCCATTCTTCCCCGGTCGGCAGGGGCCGCACCCGGCAAAGGACTGTTCCAGAGTGGTTGGCAACTGCAAATCACACTTTAGAGGGATCAAGCAGTACTACCTGCTGGCTATAGTCCGCTCAAGGATTTTTAAGGACGCAGCAACCGCACACCATTGGGGGCGGCGCAACTCTGATTGACTACGGGACGACCTGGCTCCCGTCACTCAGAGCGTTTTTAAAAGTGCTCACTGCCATAACAATAAAGCACATGGAGTAGCGTCGATGACATCAGCAAACCAGTTCTGGCGCCGGGCGAAATTGCCCCTGGCGGTCAGTCTCGCCTCTACGCTCGCCGGGCCTGCATTCGGCGTCAGTTTCAACATCGGTGAAATCGAAGGTCAGTTCGATTCGTCCCTGTCGGTGGGGGCCAGTTGGTCAACCCAGAGTCCGAACAAGAACCTGATTGGTGTCAACAACGGCGGCCATGGCCTGTCCCAGACCTCCGATGACGGCCACGCCAACTTCAAGAGCGGCGAGACCTTCTCGAAAATCTTCAAAGGCATTCACGACCTTGAACTGAAGTACGGCGACACCGGTGTGTTTGTGCGGGGCAAATACTGGTACGACTTTGAGCTCAAGGACGAAAGCCGTCTGTTCAAGGACATCAGCGACGAAAACCGCAAGGAAGGCGCCAAGTCCTCCGGCGGGCAGATCCTCGACGCCTTCATCTACCACAACTACGCCATTGCCGATCAGCCGGGTTCCGTGCGCTTGGGCAAGCAGGTGGTGAGCTGGGGTGAAAGTACCTTCATCGGCGGCGGCATCAACTCCATCAACCCGATCGATGTGTCCGCATTCCGTCGCCCGGGTGCCGAGGTCAAGGAAGGCCTGATCCCGGTCAACATGTTCTACGTCTCCCAGAGCCTGACCGAGAACCTCTCGGCCGAAGCCTTCTACCAACTCGAATGGGACCAGACCGTCGTCGATAACTGCGGCACCTTCTTCTCCCAGCCCGACATCATCGCCGACGGTTGCGGCGACAACCTGCGGGTGTTGAACAAGCGTTCGCAGATCCCGGCCATCGCCCTGGGGCCATTGGCCCAGTTTGGCGTGGACGTCAACGAAGAAGGCGTGCTGGTGGCCCGTGGCGGCGACCGCGATGCCCGCGACAGCGGCCAGTGGGGCGTGTCGTTCAAGTACAACTACGCACCGCTGGACACCGAGTTCGGTTTCTACGCGATGAACTACCACAGCCGTGCGCCGATCTTCAGCGCCACCGCGGCGCCGCAGTCGATCTACACCCTGGCCCAAGGCCTGCCAGGCCCATTTGCGGCATTGGCGCCATTGTTGGTTGCGGGTAACTCCAAGTACTTCGTCGAGTACCCAGAAGACATCCGCCTCTACGGCTTGAGCTTCTCCACCACCCTGCCTACCGGCACGGCGTGGCAGGGTGAGATCAGCTACCGTCCCAACGCGCCGGTGCAGTTGAATTCCACCGACATCCTGTTCAACGGCGTGCGTCCCTTGGGCGGCCCGCTCGAGCATGCCTCGCTGCTCAACGGCCAGCCTGGCCAGGACCTGCACGGCTACCGCCGCAAGGAAATCACCCAACTGCAAACCACCTTCACCCACTTCTTCGACCAGGTCATGGGCGCCAGCCGTCTGACATTGGTGGGCGAAGTCGGCGTGACCTACGTGGGCGGGCTGGAAAGCACCTCCAAAGTGCGTTACGGGCGTGATCCGGTCTACGGCCCGGGCGAATTGCCCAATGGCACGTGCGAGTACCTCAACGGGCGCACCATCGCCGGTGCAGGCCCAGGCACCGCGAACAACAACGCCACCCGCAACTGCAACGACGACGGCTTCACTACGTCGACCTCCTGGGGTTACCGCGGTCGTGCCATCTGGGAATACAACGACGTGTTCGCCGGTGTGAACCTCAAGCCAAACGTGGCTTGGTCCCATGACGTCAGCGGTTACTCCCCTGGCCCTGGCGGCAACTTCGAGGAAGGCCGCAAGGCTGTCAGCCTCGGCGTGGATGCCGAGTACCAGAACACCTACACCGCGAGCCTGGGTTACACCAACTTCTTTGATGGCAAGTACACCACCGTTGATGACCGCGACTTCGTGGCACTCAGCTTTGGCATGAACTTCTAAGCACTGCATTTTCAGGACGAACGCACTTATGAAAATAACCAAAAGTCTGTTGCATGTCGGTGTACTGGGGCTGACGATGCTGGCCACCAGCGTGATGGCAGCGGTCCCGGCAGCCGAAGCGGACAAGTTAGGCAAAAGCCTGACGCCGATGGGCGCCGAAATGGGCGGCAACGCCGATGGCTCGATTCCAGCCTGGAAACCCCTGGCCAAGAACGCCGGTGCAGTTGACGGCGGCGGCTTCCTGGCCGACCCGTTCGGCTCCGACAAGCCGCTGTTTACCATCGATGCCAAGAACGTCGAGCAGTACAAAGACAAACTCGCCCCGGGCCAGTACGCGATGATTAAGCGCTACCCGGAAACCTACCGCCTGCCGGTCTACCCGACCCATCGCGGGGCCACAGTGCCGGATGAGATCTTCGCGTCCATCAAGAAGAACGCCACCAACACCAACCTGGTGGCGGGCGGCAACGGCCTGGAAAACTTCGAAAACGCCATTCCATTCCCGATTCCGAAAAGCGGCGTGGAAGTGATCTGGAACCACATCACCCGTTATCGCGGCGGCAGCGTGGCGCGTACCGTGAACCAGGCCACCCCCCAGGCGAACGGTTCCTACAGCCTGGTGCAACTCAAGGAACAGTTCGTGTTCCGTGAAAAAATGAAGGATTTCGATCCGGCCAACCCTGGCAACATCCTGTTCTACTTCAAGCAGGAAGTCGCCGCTCCGGCACGTCTGGCCGGTGGTGTGCTGCTGGTGCACGAGACCCTCGACCAGGTTAAGGAACCGCGTTCGGCGTGGGTCTACAACGCTGGCCAACGCCGCGTGCGCCGTGCCCCGCAAGTGTCCTATGACGGCCCGGGTACCGCCGCCGACGGCCTGCGTACCTCCGACAACCTGGACATGTTCAACGGTGCACCGGACCGTTACGACTGGAAGCTCGAAGGCAAGAAAGAGATGTACATCGCGGCCAACAGCTACAAGCTGGATTCGCCGAGCCTCAAGTACAGCGACATCGTCAAGGCCGGGCACATCAACCAGGACCTGACCCGTTATGAACTGCGCCGTGTATGGCACGTGGTCGGCACTTTGAAGTCCGGCATGCGCCATATCTACGCCAAGCGTGACTTCTACATCGACGAAGACACCTGGCAAGCAGCCGTCATCGATCACTACGATGGCCGTGGCCAACTGTGGCGTGTGGGTGAAGCCCATGCCGAGAGCTACTACAACGTGCAAGTGCCTTGGTACGCAGTAGAAACCCTGTATGACCTGCAATCGGGTCGCTACATGGCGCTGGGCATGAAAAACGAAGAGAAAAAGGCTTACGACTTCGGTTTCACGGCCACCAAGAACGACTTCACTCCTGCCGCATTGCGTCAGGCCGGTGTTCGCTAGACCCTTGTAAACAGAGGCCGCATCCTCTGCACGCCCCGACTGGTTCGGGGCGTTTTTTATGGGCGCGATAAAAGTCCTGAGCGGCAATATCAGCTTTTGAGCGCTATCAAGAGAATTTGTGTTTCGGGCTTTTTGTATTCATTTGTAGCAAACATCTTCAAACCGACGGTCTTTACCGCTAGTCTGCGGACATCTGCAATGCCGACAACAGCACATTAATAAGAGTTGGCTATGACTGACCTGTCCCGCATACCCGGGCCTTCCAGTGCTGCGGTTCCCGCCATGGAAGGGCGCTTTTACCGACCACCTTTGCCCGACGGCTACGTGCTTCGGCCTCGTTTGTGCGAGCGCCTGAGTGCCGGCTTGAGCGGGCGTTTGCTGTTGGTCAGCGCGCCGGCCGGGTTCGGTAAAAGCTCCCTGGCCGTCGAGTTCTGCCAGAGCCTGGCGCAGAACTGGCGGAGCCTGTGGCTGGGGCTGAGCCCGCGGGACAGCGACCCCGGGCGCTTCCTCGAACGCTTGCTCGATGGCTTGCAGCAGTATTTTCCGCACATGGGGCGCCAGGCCCTGGGCCTGCTGAAAATGCGCCAGCGCCATCAACCCTTCGCTTTTGAAGAATGGCTCGACGGCCTGCTGGATGAACTGAGTGACCACCTCTCGCCCGGCAACCCCCTGTTGCTGGTGCTCGACGACTATCACCTGGCCCAAGGCCCTGTGCTCGACCGCTGCTTGCAGTTTTTCTTCAACCACCTGCCCGAAGGCATGCGAGTGCTGGTGACCAGCCGCCAGCGCCCGGATTGGCATCTGGCGCGGTTGCGCCTCTCGCGCCAGCTCTTGGAACTCAGCGAGCAGGACCTGCGCCTGACCCACGACGAATCCCTGGCCTTGCTTGATCGCCACAGCAGTTCCCTGTGTGGCGAGGCCCTGGAAAGCCTGATCCTGCGCAGTGAAGGCTGGGTGGCCGGTTTGCGTTTCTGGTTGCTGGCCGTTTCCGAGGCCGGTAACGACGGTGCGTTGCCCCAGGCCTTGCACGGTGGCGAGGGGCTGATTCGCGACTATTTACTCGAAGAAGTGATCGATTGCCTGCCCCCGGAAGTGCAGTCCTTCCTTTACGACACGGCGCCCCAGGAGCGTTTTTGCAGCGAGCTGTGCGACGCGATCCGCGAGGCCCACGACAGCGCCGAGATCCTGCGTTACCTGCAAGCGCACCAGGTATTCCTCGTGCCGCTGGACGAGCAGGGGCACTGGTACCGATATCACCACTTGTTTTCCGATCTGCTGCGCAGCCGCCCCACGGCCAATGCCGTGCTGCCAGCGGCCAGCCTGCACTTGCGCGCTTGCCGTTGGTTCAATGCCCAGGGCTTGCTGGACGAGGCCGTGGAGCAGGCGTTGCGCGCCGGGCACCTGGATGTGGCGGCGAACCTGGTACAAAACTTGTCCGAAGAGCAACTGCTGGCCGAACAGAACGTCGGCATGCTCCTGCGCTGGAAAATGGACTTGCCCGACAGCCTGCTCATCAGCACGCCACGCTTGATCGTGCTCTACAGCTGGGCGCTGGGGCTGGCTTGCCAGCTCGATGCCGCCGAGGAGTTGGCCAGCCACTTGAGCCGTTTCCTGCCCGCACCCTCGGCTACTGCGCAGAAATCCATGCTGGCGCAATGGCTGGCCCTGAGCGGGATCATCGCCCGAGGGCGCGGTAATCGGGAGTTGACTCAGCTCTATTGCACCGAAGCCCTGGAAAGCTTGCCGCAAAAGCGCTATGGGCAGCGGCTGATGTGCCTTTCCACCCTGTCGAACCTGGCGATCACCGACGCCGACCTGTGGCGTGCCCGCCGGTTGAACCGCGAGTCCCTGGAACTGGCCCAGCGCGTAGGAAATCCGCTGTTTGAAGCTTTGGCCCATTACGACCGTGCGCGAGTCCTGCAGGCGCGCGGGGAAATTCTGCGTTCTCTCGATGAAGTGCATGAGGGCTTGCAGCGTTTACAAGGGCTCTCGCCTCAACGCTTGTACGCCGTGCGTGCCCGTTTGACGCTGTACGAAGGTTTTCTGTTGACCCTGCGCCTGCAACCCGAGGCTGGATTGGCAAGGTTGCAGGCTGGGTTGGTCGAAGCACGGGCGTGCCGCGATATCAGCGTGTTGATTGGCCACTGCTCCATCGCCCGCCTCGAAGGCCAACAGGGTGACTTCGCCAAGGCTTTTGCCGAGTTGGCGGAGGCGGAGCGGTTGATGCACATCTGGGATGTACCGCCCATCTACTACCTGGCGATGATTACCCTGGTCAAATGCGAACTGTGGCTGGCCCAGGGCCGTACGGACCTGGCCGAAGCCTGGCTGGCTCGCCTGGGGCAAACCTATAACGGCGTCAACGCTGCGGCGCCGCCCGAGTTCCACCCGCAACTGCCGCTGCATATCGAACTTGAGCAGGCATTGCTCGATGTCATCCTGGGGCGTGAGGCGGCAGCGCTGCAACGCCTGGATAAATTGATCGAGCACGGCCAGCAGAGCGGGCGGCAGATGCTGTGCGTGATGGCGTTGAACCAGAAAGTCGCGCTGCTATTGGGGAGTAACCGCGAAGCCCAGGCTAGCGAGGCGCTGATCGAGGCTTTTGAGATGGCGTCCGGCGGGGCCTTGCAACCTTTCCAGTGGCTGATCGCCGAGCATCCAGACTGGCTGCGGGCACAATTGCAATCCTGTGGCCAAGGCCCGCTGTTCCACAGCCTGGCCGAGCGCCTGCCCGCACCCGAGGCGCGCGACCCGGAGCCGAGCTACCAGGCCGAACACCTGAGCACTCGCGAATTGGCGGTGCTGCAACTGATCGCCCAGGGTTGCTCGAACCAGGAAATCAGCGACCAACTGTTCATCTCCCTGCACACGGTGAAAACCCATGCCAGCCACATCAACAGCAAGCTAGGGGTCGAACGCCGCACCCAGGCAGTGGCCCGGGCCAAGGAGTTAGGGGTGCTGGGGTAGCAAACTACTGCTGGAACCGCCCCATCGCGGCAGCGTCGTATTCGCGGATAACCTGCGGGGCAGGATTGAACACGACATGCCCGGCCGGCACGCTTTTGTTGAGGAAGGTGCCGGCGCCTACTACCGCGTTATCACCGAGTTCCAGGTCGTCGGAAATAATGCACGCGTGGGCATGCACCCTGACGCCGTCACCGATAACGAGCCTGATATCGTCCTGTTGCCCCTTGATTCCGATGGTGCAGTTTTGCCAGATCTTGAAGTTCTTCCCGATCTTCGCGTGGGAGGTGATGACAATACCAGTGGGGTGGGCGATCCACAGGCCTTCACCCACTTCGGCGCCCATCATGATTTCCACATTGAACGTGCGGCTGGTTTTTTCATTGAGCAACTTGGCGCGGCGTCGCCAGAACTTACTGTCGCTTTTATTCATGGCGTAGGCCAAGCGATACCAGAAGATATAGCGATATCTATTGTTTCTGCGGCACTTCTGGATAATTCGCTTCCACTTGAACGGTTTGTCCAGGCTGCCAATGATTTCGATATGCCAATAACGTTTGGCTACCCGGAAAATATCAGCCAGCATGAATTTTTCCTTGGGTTTGTGCAGGGGTAGGGCTGGGTTGTGAAAGAACCAGGCCTATGGGTAACCAGAATACCAGCCAGTAAACACCTGGCCTGTTCATGACGGTGTGATAGTCGAACAGTGCAGTGGTGGTGGCAAATATCAAAAGAGACAAACCCAAACCCCCTAGTGGCGTTGACCAATAAGAGCGAATCAGTGAACGTTTGAACGCAAGTATGAGCATGCTCAGTAGCAAGGTTAAGCCGATGATTCCGTACTCATAGAAGAACTGCAGGAACAGGTTGTGAGCCTGATTGAAACAATGATTTTGCGCGATGCAGATCTCAAACTTGCGGCCCGCCCCTGCACCGATCAGCCAGAACTCTTTGATACGGTCAAACCACTGCCCCCAAATGATGTCCCTGAGGCTCAGGCCACGGCTGAACAAAACAGGCCACAGCCAGATGGCAAGTAAACCCGCCAGCCCTGCTGCCAGGAGCAGCCATTTTCTAGAGTGCCTGTTGTGATGAAGCAGCGCCGTCGTCAGGATGGCCAGGCCATAACCCAGCCAGACGCCACGAGAAAGGGTGCAATACAGGTAAAGCGATAAGCCACATAGGCAGACAGCGATCAGGGTAGACGTTACTCGGCTGTGCTTACCTGTCATTAATTGATGAAAACCATATACCCCGAAAAAACCGTAATACAGGGCGGCGATGATCGGGTTCTGGAAGTCGGCATACTTTTCATATCCCAGGCTGAATAAACGGTAATTGCCCAGGAAGATGTTTTTTTCTTGTGCGATCGATTGCACCACCAGGCTGGCGATTGCAAGAATGCCAGCAATGAAGAACGATACGTTCAAACACATCGTCAGCCGGTTCTCCCTGGCCAAGATGGCGACAGTTGCCAGGTACAAGAGCACATAGAGGGAGGTCTTGAATTGGGAGAAGGCCGAGTTTTCCGAATGGCTGTTTATGCCTGCAATGACGATTGTAAACAGCAGCATTGAAATAACAGGCAAGTAGGCCGTGCTGAAGATTTTCTTGCGTAGCTGAACGTCGAACAGGCACAGAATCAATGCGGGAATAAAAAGCCCGGCATTGGACAGTGTCGTATGTTTACTGCCATCCGTAATCAGGGGGATTCCGACGATGTGGGTAATGAATCCCAGTGTCAATATCATCAATGCGAAGCGCAGGAAAAAGTTACCTGTAAGAATCATGCAAAATCCATTATCTGGTTAGGTCCATTAATTACTGCCAGTGCAACGCAGCAGGACTTTGATAAGCCGTTATGATGCGAGCGGGCACGCGGCTTTTGCATTCCTTGCAATGACGCCAGGTACGAACATCTGTTTGGCGCGGATGTTTCAATCAATGGGACCGACCATTCCAGCGTGGGCCGGCAGTGTAGCCATGACTTCGCGTTGCATCATTAGTGATTGTCATTGGCTACCGGAGGGTGTCTAGAATGTGCCGCGAATCTTACAGGAGTCCCCATGCACGCAGCAAAGCCCCAACTCATCCGCGAAACCTTCCCTGTCGGCCCGTTGCAGTGCAACTGCACGATCATTGGCGACCCCGTGACCAAGAAAGCGATAGTCGTCGATCCGGGGGGTAATCACGAGTTGATTCTGGCGCGGCTCGATGCACTGGGGCTCAAGGTCGTCAGCATCATTCACACCCATGCCCACCTCGACCACTTCCTGGCCTCTGGCCAGTTGAAGGAGAAGACCGGCGCGACGTTGCACCTACATAAGCAAGACCAGTTCCTCTGGGACAACCTGGAGATGCAGTGTGGGATGTTTGGCGTGCCTTACGTGCCGGTACCGTCGCCGGACCGCTGGTTGGCCGATGACGAAGAATTGGCTTGCGGCTGCGGCGTGGCGTTGCATACGCCGGGACATACGCCCGGTTCCATGAGCTTTTGGTTTTCTGAGGCTAAGCTGTTGATTGCCGGTGACACCCTGTTTCGTCGTGGCGTCGGGCGGACGGACCTGTGGGGCGGTGACCAAGCCACCCTCGTGCGCTCGATCAAGCAGCGCCTATACACCCTGGACGAGGAGGCGACGGTGGTCACCGGGCATGGCCCTGATACTCACCTGGGCGATGAAATGCGTGAAAACCCTTTCGTACGAGCCTGAGTGCTGGGGTGGCGCGGAATTTTTGCCGATTGCCGTGTTCCAACGCCTGCACAGGTCCATGCCAAGGTCCGTTGCACCACAGAATGAAAAAAAGTAGGAGCTTTCCATGTTGACCTCGCGTCGTTTGATTATTGTCGCAACGGCTGTGGCCTTGTTGTCCGGCTGCGCCTCACCCAATCCCTATGATGGTGGCCAGGGGCAGGCCGACGGTTCCACGGGTATGAGCAAGACTGCCAAGTACGGTGGCCTCGGTGCATTGGCCGGTGCCCTGGCGGGCGCGGCAATCGACCACAACAACCGTGGCAAGGGCGCATTGATTGGCGCTGCGGTGGTCGGGGCTTCGGCCGCGGGCTACGGCTACTATGCCGACCAGCAGGAGAAGAAGCTGCGCGCCAGCATGGCCAACACCGGTGTGGAAGTGCAGCGCCAAGGCGATCAAATCAAGCTGATTATGCCGGGCAACATCACGTTCGCGACCGATTCGGCGAACATCGCCCCCAGCTTCTACCAACCTCTGAATAATCTGGCGAACTCGCTCAAGGAATTCAGCCAGAACCAGATCGAGATCGTGGGCTACACCGACAGCACCGGTAGCCGTCAGCACAACATGGACCTGTCCCAGCGCCGGGCGCAGAGCGTGGCGACTTACCTGACATCGCAAGGTGTCAGCGGTGCCAACCTGTCTGCGCGCGGTGCTGGCCCGGATAATCCGATTGCGAGCAATGGCGATGTGAATGGCCGTGCGCAGAACCGACGGGTCGAGGTCAATCTCAAGGCGATCCCAGGCCAGCAGTACCAGCAACCTCAGGGCCAGCAATATCAGCAGTACTAAATAAACGGCTGCTACGAAAAAGCCCGCCCGATCATTGATCGGGCGGGCTTTTTTATGTCGCTTGTGACCTGATTATTTTTTCAGGCCGTAGTGCTCGTCCAGCATCCCCGGTGCGTTGGGGGTTTTCGGGGCGTAGTCCCGTGGTGGTTCCTGGTCCCGTGGCGGCGTCAGGCGCTCGCGCGGTGCCTGGCTCGCGTCGGCGTGCAGGGCAGCCAGCAGGCGTTGGCGGGTCAGTTCGTCCAGGGCCAGGCGGTTGGCGCCCTCGGCGAGGTGGTCTTGCACCTCCTGGTAACTCTGAGTGAGTTTCTTGACCAGGGTCGCGGTGCTGTTGAAGTGGGTCACCACTTCATTCTGATAACTGTCAAAACGTTCCTGGATGTCGTCCAGCTGACGCTGCGTGCGGTTAGGCGCCGCATTGGGCAGCAGGCGAGCGACCAGAAATCCAATAGCGACACCGGCAACCAGGGCAAGAGTCGGCAACAACCAAACTAAGAGCGAGTGTTCCACGAGTCCTTCCTCTATAAACGGCTTTGCTTTACGTTAACGGCTCGAACCTGCGCTGTATACCGCGATTAGCTCGCAATAGATTGGCACAGACAATTTGCTAGACGAGTCGACCCGATTCGAGGTCACGGAGTTCCTTCCTTGCTGATGCGTGAAACCCCCGTAGTGATTGATGGCCCCGTGGGTCGTCTGGAAGCCTTGTACCTGGACAACGAGGCCCCCCGAGGCCTGGCCCTGATTTGCCATCCCAACCCGGTGCAGGGCGGCACCATGCTCAATAAGGTCGTATCGACCTTGCAGCGCACCGCCCGCGACGCCGGTTTGATTACCCTGCGCTTCAACTACCGAGGCGTGGGCGGCAGCGAAGGCAGCCACGACATGGGCAGCGGCGAAGTCGATGACGCCTGGGCCGCCGTCCAGTGGCTGCGGGCCAAGCACCCCGAACTGCCCCTGACTTTGATGGGTTTCTCGTTCGGCGGCTTTGTCGCGGCCAGCCTCGGCGGGCGCCTGGAGGCCACGGGCGAGACGCTCAAGCACTTGTTCATGATCGCTCCCGCAGTCATGCGCCTGGGCCCCAACGACCCGTTGCCGCTCAAGGGTGAGCTGACCCTGATCCAGCCCGACGCCGATGAAGTCGTCGAGCCGCAGTTGGTCTATGACTGGTCCGCCGCCCTGCAGCGCCCCCATTCCCTCGTGAAAGTGGCAGAATGCGGGCACTTTTTTCACGGCAAGTTGACCGATCTCAAGGATCTGATCCTGCCGCGCCTCTCGAATTGATTGCAGCCTGATAAGCGATTACCCATGACCACTCGTACGCGAATCCTCACTGGCATCACCACCACTGGCACGCCGCACCTGGGCAACTACGCTGGGGCCATTCGCCCGGCGATCCTGGCCAGCCGCGACAGCAATGCCGATTCTTTCTATTTCCTCGCCGACTACCATGCCCTCATCAAGTGCGATGACCCGCAGCGTATCCAGCGCTCGCGCCTGGAAATCGCCGCGACTTGGCTGGCCGGTGGCCTGGACGTGGATCGCGTAACCTTCTACCGCCAGTCCGATATCCCGGAAATCCCCGAGCTGACCTGGCTGCTGACCTGCGTAGCGGCCAAAGGCCTGCTCAACCGCGCCCACGCCTACAAGGCCTCTGTGGATAAGAACCTGGAAACCGGTGAAGACCCGGATGCCGGTATCACCATGGGCCTGTACAGCTACCCGGTGCTGATGGCAGCCGACATCCTGATGTTCAATGCCCATAAGGTGCCGGTCGGCCGCGACCAGATCCAACACGTCGAGATGGCGCGCGACATCGGCCAGCGCTTCAATCACCTGTTCGGCCAGGGCAAGGAGTTTTTCGCCATGCCCGAAGCGCTGATCGAAGAAAGCGTCGCCACGTTGCCGGGCTTGGACGGCCGCAAGATGTCCAAGAGCTACGACAACACCATCCCGCTGTTCAGCAGCGCCAAAGAGATGAAGGACGCCATTTCGCGGATCGTCACCGATTCGCGCGCGCCCGGCGAAGCCAAGGACCCGGGCAACTCGCACCTGTTCACCCTCTACCAGGCCTTCTCGACGCCGGCCCAGGCCGAGGAGTTGCGCAGTGAGCTATTGCAAGGCCTGGGTTGGGGCGAGGCAAAAAACCGCCTGTTCCACTTGCTCGATGCCGAGTTGGGCGAGGCCCGCGAGCATTATCACCAGTTGATTGCACGCCCGGCCGACCTCGAAGACATCCTGCAATTGGGTGCGAGCAAGGCGCGGGCCGTCGCTACGCCTTTCCTTGCACAGCTGCGCGAAGCCGTGGGCCTGCGCTCGTTTGTCAACCAAGTGCAGGTCGCCGCCGCGCCGAAAAAGAAAGCTGCGAAAACCGCGCGTTTTGTCAGCTTCCGCGAAGACGATGGCAGCTTCCGTTTTCGACTGCTGGCGGCGGATGGTGAACAACTGCTGCTGTCGCGCACGTTTGCCGATGGCAAGGCTGCCGGTGCCGTGACCAAGCACTTGCAAGGCGATGAAGAACTGGACCTGCGCACCGCCGCCAATACCTTCAGCCTGTGGTTGCAGGGGGAATGCGTGGCCGACGGCCCCGAGTTCGCCGACAGCGCGGCCCGCGACAGCGCTATTGCCGCTCTGCGCGCTGCCCTGGCGCCCCAACAGGACTAATGTGGTGGCGGCCCGACCAAGGGCTGATTGCCATTCTCCAGGGCCGTCGTTACAGTGACGGCCCGTTTTTGTTGCCTTGCTAACGAATTATGACGCCCCTAGAACGATATCAAGCTGATCTGAAACGCCCGGAATTCTTTCATGACGCAGCCCAGGAAACGGCGGTGCGCCATTTGCAGCGCCTGTACGATGACCTGATCGCGGCCTCGCAGAACAAGCCGGGTCTGTTGGGCAAATTGTTTGGCAAGAAGGATCAGGTGCCGGTCAAGGGGTTGTACTTCTGGGGCGGTGTGGGCCGGGGCAAGACTTACTTGGTCGACACTTTCTTTGAAGCCTTGCCGTTCAAGGAAAAATCCCGCACCCACTTTCACCGCTTTATGAAGCGCGTTCACGAAGAAATGAAGACCCTGCCGGGGGAAAAGAATCCGCTGACTATCATCGCCAAGCGTTTCGCTGACGAAGCGCGGGTGATCTGCTTCGATGAATTCTTCGTTTCCGACATCACCGACGCCATGATCCTCGGCACGCTGATGGAAGAATTGTTCAAAAACGGTGTCACTCTGGTGGCGACATCCAACATCGTCCCCGACGGTTTGTACAAAGATGGCCTACAACGTGCGCGCTTCTTGCCGGCTATTGCGCTGATTAAGCAGAACACCGACATCGTCAACGTCGATAGCGGCGTGGACTACCGCTTGCGTCACCTGGAGCAGGCCGAGCTGTTCCACTTCCCGCTGGACGAAGCAGCCCGCGAAAGCCTGCGCAAGAGCTTCCGCGCCCTGACGCCGGAATGCACCCAGGCTGTCGAAAACGATGTGTTGATGATTGAGAATCGCGAAATCCGTGCCCTGCGTACCTGTGACGATGTGGCCTGGTTCGACTTCCGTCAGCTTTGCGACGGGCCGCGTAGCCAGAACGACTACATCGAGTTGGGCAAGATCTTCCATGCCGTGCTGATTAGCGATGTGGAGCAGATGAGCGTCACCACTGACGACATCGCGCGCCGTTTCATCAACATGGTCGATGAGTTCTACGACCGTAACGTGAAGCTGATTATCTCTGCCGAAGTCGAGCTCAAAGATCTCTACACGGGCGGGCGCCTGAATTTCGAGTTCCAGCGCACCCTTAGCCGATTGTTGGAAATGCAGTCTCACGAATTCCTGTCGCGGGCGCACAAGCCGTAAGGCAATTCTGAAAAGTAAGAAGGCCTGCAGCGATGCAGGCCTTTTTTGTGCCCAAATGCTTGTGGGCGCGAGGTTGATTTAGGCTGCCTGCTGGAACTGCTGGCGGTACTGGTTCGGTGACAGCTCGGTGTGCTGGCGGAACAGCCGTGCGAAGAAGCTTGCGTCGTCGTAGCCGACTTCGTAGCTGATGGTCTTGATGCTCTTGCGGCTGGCCGAGAGCAGGCCCTTGGCGGTCTCGATGCGTAGGCGTTGCAGGTAATGCAGCGGCTTGTCGCCGGTGGCGGTCTGGAAGCGGCGCATGAAGTTGCGAATGCTCATGCCGTGTTCGCGGGCCACATCTTCAAAGCGGAACTTGTCGGCGAAGTGTTCTTCGAGCCAGTGCTGGATCTGCAGGATGATGACGTCCTGGTGCAGCTTCTGCCCGCCGAAACCGATGCGGCCGGGGGAGTAGCTGCGTTGCACTTCGTAGAGGATGTCGCGGGCCACGGCTTGGGCGACGTTGGCGCCGCAGAAGCGTTCGATCAGGTAGATATACAGGTCGCAGGCCGAAGTGGTGCCGCCAGCGCAGTACAGGTTGTCTGCGTCGGTCAGGTGTTTATCTTGATTGAGCTGGACTTGAGGGAAGCGCTCTTCGAAAGCGTTGAAGAAGCGCCAGTAGGTGGTCGCTTCCTTGCCATCGAGCAACCCCGCCTCGGCGAGCCAGAACACTCCCGTGGCCTCGCCGCAGAGCACCGCGCCACGTGCGTGCTGGGCCCGCAGCCATGGAATCACCTGTGGGTAACGTTTGCACAGGGTTTCGAAATCGTCCCAGAAGGCCGGCAGGATAATCACGTCGGTATCGGCCAGGCCGCCGTCCACCGGCAGGATCACATCGCTGAAGCTGCACACCGGTTGGCCGTCAGGGCTGACCAGGCGAGTCTCGAAGGCGGGCGTGAGGCCCTGGCCCAATTGTTTACCGTAACGCAGGCTGGCCAGGTGGAAAAAATCCTTGGCTTGCATGAGGGTGGAGGCGAAAACCCGGTCGATCGCCAGGATGCTGACGCGCCGCAGGGGCATGGAGAGTTGGATAGACATAATTCAATTTATTCTTATAGGGGAAAGTGGTCACCAGACGGCTGGATCGTCTTATTTTTTGTCGGATGTGTCCAGTGTCCTGTCGCGAGTGGGAGGCTTAGGCTCAAGAGCGCAATTTCTTCCAACAATAATTACAGGTGCCCTGCATGATCCCCAGAACCTTGTTCAGCCCCGAGCACGAGCTCTTTCGTGACAGTGTTCGTACCTTCCTCGAAAAAGAAGCCGTGCCGTTCCACAGCCAATGGGAAAAACAAGGCTACATTGACCGCCAGTTATGGAACAAGGCAGGGGAAGCGGGGATGCTTTGCTCCCATTTACCCGAGGAATATGGCGGGTTGGGTGCGGACTTTCTCTACAGCGCCGTAGTGATCGAAGAGGTGGGGCGCCTAGGGTTGACCGGCATTGGTTTTTCGTTGCACTCGGACATCGTCGCGCCCTATATCCTGCATTACGGCAGCGAAGCCTTGAAGCACAAATACCTGCCCAAACTGGTTTCGGGCGAGATGGTTACGGCCATTGCCATGACCGAGCCGGGGGCAGGTTCCGATCTGCAAGGGGTGAAAACCACGGCCGTGCTGGATGGCGACGAGTACGTGATTAACGGCTCGAAAACCTTCATCACCAATGGCTTTCTCGCCGACCTGGTGATTGTCGTGGCCAAGACTGACCCGAAGGCTGGCGCCAAGGGCACGAGCCTGTTCCTGGTGGAGGCGAACACGCCGGGGTTCGCCAAGGGAAAACGCCTGGAGAAGGTCGGGATGAAGGCGCAGGACACCTCCGAGTTGTTTTTCCAGGATGTGCGCATCCCCAAGGAAAACCTGCTGGGCCAGGCCGGAATGGGCTTTGCGTATTTGATGCAGGAACTGCCACAGGAGCGACTGACCGTGGCGGTGGGCGGCCTGGCTTCGGCCGAGGCGGCGCTGCAATGGACGCTGGAGTACACCCGCGAGCGCAAGGCATTTGGCAAGGCGATTGCGGAGTTTCAGAACACTCGCTTCAAGCTCGCGGAAATGGCCACTGAAATCCAGATCGGCCGGGTGTTCGTCGACCGCTGCCTGGAGCTGCACCTACAAGGGAAACTGGATGTGCCGACCGCTGCGATGGCCAAGTACTGGGGCACTGACCTGCAATGCAAAGTGCTCGACGAGTGTGTGCAGTTGCATGGCGGTTACGGTTTCATGTGGGAATACCCGGTTGCACGGGCCTGGGCGGATGCCCGGGTGCAACGGATCTATGCCGGGACCAACGAAATCATGAAAGAAATCATCGCGCGCTCCCTGTAAAAGAGTGCCTGCTCCCACGGAGTGTTCCCTGTGGGAGCAGGTCTAAGGTTCGATCAAGGGGCCGGGTTCGGCAGTGCCTTGTGGATCGCCTCGATACCCGCCACAACTTCCTGCGACAACACCAGCTCGGCGCTCGCCAGGTTGCTTTGCAGTTGCTCCAGAGTGGTCGCGCCAATGATGTTGCTGGTCACGAACGGCTGTTGGGTGACGAATGCCAGGGCCATTTGTGCCGGGTCCAGGCCATGTTCGCGGGCCAAGGCCACGTAGCGGCTGCACGCGGCTTCCGACTGCGGGTTGAAATACCGGCTGAAACGGCTGTAGAGGCTCAGACGCCCCTTGGGTGGCCGGGCCCCGCCCTCGTACTTGCCGGACAGCATGCCGAACGCCAGCGGCGAGTAGGCGAGCAGCCCGCACTGTTCGCGCAGGGCGATTTCCGCAAGGCCCACTTCAAAGGTGCGGTTGAGCAGGTTGTACGGATTTTGGATCGATACGGCCCGCGGCCAGCCTCGGGTTTCGGCCAGGGCAAGGAATTTCATGGTGCCCCACGGCGTCTCGTTCGACAGGCCGATATGGCGGATCTTACCGGCCTTGACCTGCTCGTCGAGGGCTTCAAGGGTTTCTTCAAGGGGCGTGAAGTCTTCGTCGGCCTTGTGGGTGTAGCCCAGTTGGCCGAAGAAATTGGTGCTGCGTTCCGGCCAGTGCAGTTGGTAGAGGTCGATCCAGTCGGTCTGCAGGCGCTTGAGGCTGGCGTCCAGGGCTTGGACGATATGGGTGCGGTTGTGCTTGAGCTGGCCGTCGCGGATGTAATCGATGCCGTTGCCGGGGCCGCCGATTTTGCTGGCCAGGACCCAGTCCGTCCGGTCGCCGCTGGCCTTGAACCAATTGCCGATATAACGCTCTGTATCGGCGTAGGTTTGTGCCTTGGGCGGCACGGGGTACATCTCGGCGGTATCGATGAAATTGACCCCGGCCTGCTTGGCCATTTCAATTTGGGCGAAGGCTTCAGCCTGAGTGTTTTGCTCGCCCCAGGTCATGGTCCCGAGGCAGAGGGCGCTTACATTCAGTTCGGTTCGGCCCAGCTTGCGATAGTCCATCGGATGCTCCTTCGGCAAAACATTCATAAAAGCAGGTTGAAAATTTTTTCGCAATCTGCATAATTACGCCCCTCTTTCTGCAGTGGAAGTGATGCGCCGCCTGCCGAAGAATCTTGCCGTTGAACGGACGCGCTGACCCGAGCCCCCGATAGCGTCTGTATCCGGCTGCCTTTGACTTGTCAAAGTACGCACTATTCAGTAAGATCCGCCGTCTAATTTACAGGGCGGCCCCTGAGGCTATAAAGAATGAAAACTTTTACTGCTAAACCGGAAACAGTAAAGCGCGACTGGTTTGTCGTCGACGCTGCTGGTCAGACCCTGGGTCGTCTGGCCACCGAGATCGCGAGCCGTCTGCGTGGCAAGCACAAGCCTGAGTACACTCCTCACGTTGACACCGGCGATTACATCGTCGTCATCAACGCCGAGCAAATCCGTGTAACCGGCGCTAAAACCACTGACAAAATGTACTACTCCCACTCCGGTTTCCCGGGCGGCATCAAGTCGATCAACTTTGAAAAGTTGATTGCCAAGGCCCCTGAGCGCGTGATCGAGACTGCGGTCAAAGGCATGCTGCCTAAGAACCCGCTGGGTCGCGACATGTATCGTAAGCTGAAAGTCTATGCGGGCGCTGCTCACCCTCATACTGCTCAGCAGCCCCAAGAACTGAAGTTTTAACGGAATAGTTCATTATGTCGGCGACTCAAAATTACGGCACTGGCCGTCGCAAGACCGCAACCGCACGCGTTTTCCTGCGTCCGGGCACTGGTAACATCTCGATCAACAACCGCACCCTGGACAACTTCTTCGGCCGCGAAACTGCCCGCATGGTAGTTCGTCAGCCGCTGGAATTGACCGAGACCGTTGAAAAGTTCGACATCTACGTCACTGTTATCGGTGGCGGTGTAAGTGGTCAGGCTGGCGCAATCCGCCACGGTATCACTCGCGCTCTGATGCAGTACGACGAAACCCTGCGTGGCGCTTTGCGCAAAGCTGGCTTCGTAACTCGCGATGCTCGTGAAGTTGAACGTAAGAAAGTTGGCCTGCGTAAAGCGCGTAAGCGTCCGCAGTACTCGAAGCGTTAATTCGCTTTTGCGTTCAAAAGCGCCCAGTTTCCTCACGGAGCTGGGCGTTTTTTATGGGCGTTCGTTTTTGGTGTGACAACTTGCCACAGCCGTAAAACCCCTATACTACAAGGCTTCTGGCTATCCATGGGTGGTAATTACCTTGTCAGAATAGGGGCTTTTCATTACCATTCTGCAAAATTTTTATAAGTTCAGATTTTTACTTAGTAGATGCCTGATTTAACAGGCCACAAAGCTGATGGGAGAGGACTGAATGAGCAATGACGGCGTGAATGCAGGCCGGCGTCGCTTCTTGGTAGCAGCCACATCCGTGGTGGGTGCTGCAGGAGCGGTGGGGGCTGCGGTCCCGTTCGTGGGGTCATGGTTTCCCAGTGCCAAGGCGAAAGCCGCAGGTGCACCGGTGAAGGTGAATGTCAGCAAGATTGAGCCAGGCCAGCAGATGGTTGCTGAGTGGCGCGGTCAGCCGGTATTCATTGTCCGCCGGACTGAGGAAATCCTGGGGAATCTGAAGAAGATCGAGGGCCAGCTATCTGACCCTGACTCCAAGAATTCGGTACAACCGACCTACGTCAACCCGGAGCTGCGTTCGATCAAGCCAGAGATTCTGCTGCTGATCGGGATCTGTACGCACTTGGGTTGTGCCCCGACCTTCCGTCCAGAGGTGGCGCCTGCCGACCTGGGCAAGGATTGGGTGGGCGGTTACTTCTGCCCTTGCCACGGTTCTCACTACGATCTGGCTGGCCGCGTCTACAAGTCGCAACCTGCGCCGCTGAATCTGCCTGTGCCACCACATTCCTATGATTCGGACGATGTCATAACCATCGGTATCGATACGGAGAACGCGTGATGAGCAAGTTCATGGATTGGGTTGATGCGCGCTTTCCCGCGACCAAGATGTGGGAAGACCATCTCAGCAAGTATTACGCTCCAAAGAACTTCAACTTCTTCTACTTCTTTGGCTCCCTGGCCCTGCTGGTTCTGGTCAACCAGATCGTTACCGGTGTCTGGCTGACCATGAGCTACACCCCGTCGGCGGAAGAAGCGTTCGCTTCCGTCGAGTACATCATGCGTGACGTCGAGTACGGCTCGATCCTGCGTCTGTTGCACTCCACCGGCGCTTCGGCGTTCTTCATCGTGGTCTACCTGCATATGTTCCGTGGCTTGCTCTACGGTTCGTACCAGAAGCCGCGTGAGCTGGTGTGGGTCTTCGGCATGCTGATCTACCTGGCGCTGATGGCGGAAGCCTTCATGGGCTACCTGCTGCCTTGGGGCCAGATGTCCTACTGGGGGGCGCAGGTCATCATCTCGCTGTTCGGTGCGATCCCGGTTATCGGTGACGACCTGACTCAGTGGATCCGTGGGGACTACCTGATTTCCGGCATCACCTTGAACCGCTTCTTTGCGCTGCATGTTGTAGCCCTGCCGATCGTGATCCTCGGTCTGGTGGTGCTGCACATCCTGGCGCTGCATGAAGTCGGCTCGAACAACCCCGATGGCGTGGATATCAAGAAGCACAAGGACGAGAACGGCGTACCGCTCGATGGTATTCCCTTCCATCCGTACTACACCGTGAAAGATATCGTCGGCGTCGTAGTGTTCCTGTTCGTGTTCTGCTCCATCGTGTTCTTCTTCCCGGAAATGGGCGGCTACTTCCTCGAGAAGCCTAACTTCGAGCAGGCGAACCCGTTCAAGACCCCTGAACACATCGCACCTGTTTGGTACTTCACTCCGTTCTACGCAATTTTGCGGGCGGTTCCGGACAAGCTCATGGGCGTTATCGCCATGGGCGGCGCCATCGCTGTGCTGTTCGTCCTGCCTTGGCTTGACCGCAGTCCGGTCAAATCCATGCGCTACAAGGGCTGGATGAGCAAGATCTGGCTCTGGGTGTTCTGCATTTCGTTCGTGATCCTGGGTGTGCTGGGTGTGCTGGCGCCGACTCCGGGTCGTACGTTGCTGTCGCAGGTATGTACCTTCCTGTACTTCGCCTACTTCATTCTGATGCCGTTCTACACCAGGCTTGAGAAGACCAAACCGGTTCCGGAAAGGGTGACTGGCTGATGAAAAAGTTATTCGCTGTACTGATCCTCGCTGCTTTGCCTGTGTTCTCCTTTGCGGCCGAACACGGTGGTCCAGAGCTGGAAAAGATCGATATCGACCTCGCTGATAAAGCCGCATTGCAAGATGGCGCGCGTACGTTCGCCAACTACTGCATGGGCTGCCACAGCGCCAAGTTCCAGCGCTATGAGCGTGTAGCTGACGACCTGGGGATTCCTCATGATCTGATGCTTAACAACCTGGTATTCACTGGCGCCAAGATCGGCGACCACATGAAGATCGGCATGCAGCCTGCTGACGCCAAGACCTGGTTCGGTGCGGCACCGCCCGACCTGACCCTGGTGGCCCGTGTGCGTGGTACCGATTGGCTCTACGGTTATCTGAAGTCGTTCTACGAAGATCCATCGCGTCCTTTCGGGGCGAACAACAAGGTCTTCCCGAACGTCGGTATGCCTAACGTCCTGGCCGGCCTACAAGGTCGCCAGGTCGTGGGTTGCAAGCAGATTCAAGTCGTCGAAGACGGTAAGAAGCAATATGATCCGTTGACTGGCACGCCTCTGACTCACGAAGCGTGTGACCAACTGACCATCTTGCCGAAAACCGGCGCGCTGACTGAAGAGCAGTTCGATGAGAAGGTCAAGAACCTGGTGACCTTCCTGGCCTACTCGGCCAACCCGGTCAAGCTGGAGCACCAACGTATCGGTACTTACGTGTTGCTCTACCTGGCTTTCTTCTTCGTATTCGCTTACCTGCTCAAGCGCGAATACTGGAAGGACATTCATTGATAAAGCTGTAAACCATTGCTGTTAATCGCGCGCGCCCAGGGGCGCCTCCGCAAGATTAGGGAAGCCGGCACCGTCCGGCCTCTCTATGGGAGGCGCCCTCTGGGCGCGCGCGTTTTTCCGCTTTCGATAATTTCAACAAGCGAGGAGGACCGCCATGGGCGTGACCAATCGGTTGGCCTGTTACTCCGACCCCGCCGACCACTATTCCCACCGAGTACGCATCGTGCTCGCAGAGAAGGGTGTCAGCGCCGAGATCATCAGTGTGGAGGTGGGACGTCATCCGCCGAAACTGATCGAAGTGAACCCTTACGGCAGCTTGCCCACCCTGGTCGATCGTGACCTGGCGTTGTGGGAGTCAACCGTGGTGATGGAATATCTGGATGAGCGTTATCCCCATCCACCCTTGCTACCGGTCTATCCGGTGGCGCGTGCTAATAGCCGCCTGCTGATTCACCGCATCCAGCGTGACTGGTGTGGCCTGGTGGATTTGATTCTGGATCCACGCAGCAAAGAAGCGGCGCGTGTGCAGGCCCGCAAGGAATTGCGCGAAAGCCTGACGGGGGTTTCGCCACTGTTCGCGGACAAGCCGTTTTTCCTCAGTGAGGAACAAAGTCTGGTGGACTGCTGCCTCTTGCCGATACTCTGGCGCTTGCCGATTCTTGGTATTGAGTTGCCGCGGCCTGCCAAGCCGCTGCTTGATTATATGGAGCGCCAGTTTGCGCGCGAGGCTTTCCAGGCGAGCCTGTCTGGTGCCGAGCGCGACATGCGCTAAGGCTTAAGGAGCCGCTATGAACTCCAGTCGACCTTATCTGGTCCGTGCGCTCTATGAGTGGATTGTGGATAACGATTGCACCCCGCACATGCTGGTCAATTCCGAGTACCCCTCGGTGCAAGTACCACAAGGCTTTGCCAGTGACGGGCAGATTGTCCTGAACGTGTCGCCCAGTGCTGTGCGGCATCTGCACATGGATAACGACGCGGTCAGCTTTGAGGGGCGTTTCGGCGGTGTGCCACACACGCTGTTCGTGCCCGTCGGGGCGATCCTGGGTATCTATGCCCGGGAGAATGGCCAGGGCATGGTTTTTGACCTGGATTCGTCCATGGACGAAGATGACGACGTGGAGCCGGATGGTGACGGTCCGCCACCCGATAGCGAACCGCCGCGCCCCAGTGGCCGGCCAAGCTTGAAAGTGGTCAAGTAACAAAAAAGGCGATCCAGAAATGGATCGCCTTTTTTAATGCCGCCAGGTTTGCAGGTGTCAGTCGATGTACTCGAACAGCTTGACGATCTTCTGCACGCCGGAAACGCCTTGCACCAGGTTGGTGGCCTGGGCCGCTTCCTGTTTGGTCAGCAGGCCGAGCAGGTAGACGATGCCGTTCTCGGTCACCACCTTGATGCGCGAGCCGGGAATGTTGGCATCGGCCAGCATCTGGGTTTTGATTTTGGTGGTCAGCCAGGCGTCATTCTGGCGAGCCAGAAGGGAAGAGGGCGCGATCACTTGCAGTTCGTTGTGCACGCGCTTGACTCGCTGAACGCTGCTGGCGGCCTGTTCGGCCTGGGCCTTGAGGTCGGCGCGCGGTGTCTGTCCGGCGAGCAGTACGACGCCGTTGAAGCTGGTGACGACGATGTGGGAGTTCTTATCCAGGTCCGGGTTGGCCTTGGCCACGTTCACACCGACTTTGGTTTCGATCAGCGAGTCGTCGATCTTACTGCCAAAGGTGCGGGTGCCACGGTCGTCTTCGATGGGCTTTTCACGGCTGGCGCTCACCACGGAGGTGCAGCCGCTGATGCTCAGGCATAGGGTCAAGGCCGCGAGGCCAAGTCGATAAGGGGTCATTCTTCACTCCCGAACAATTGGCTGTCGATCAAGTCGCAAAGGCAATGGATCGCCAGCAGGTGGACTTCCTGAATGCGTGCGGTGACGGTGGCCGGTACGCGTATCTCGACATCTTCCGGCAGCAGCAGAGAAGCCATGCCGCCACCATCGCGCCCGGTCAATGCTACGACAATCATGTCGCGATCATGTGCGGCCTGGATCGCCTGAATAATGTTGGCCGAGTTGCCGCTGGTGGAAATCGCCAGGAGCACATCGCCCGGTTGGCCCAGGGCGCGGATCTGCTTGGAAAAAATCTCGTTGTAGCTGTAGTCGTTGGCGATCGAGGTGATCGTCGAGCTGTCGGTGGTCAGCGCAATGGCTGGCAGGCTCGGGCGTTCGCGCTCGAAGCGGTTGAGCAGCTCGGAGGAGAAGTGCTGGGCATCGCCAGCGGAGCCACCGTTGCCGCAAGAAAGCATTTTGCCTTCATTGAGCAGAGTGTTGACCATGACCTGGCTGGCCAGCTCGATGTGCGGTGCAAGGACTTCCATCGCCTGTTGCTTGGTATCGATACTGGCCTGAAAAAGCTGGCGAATTCGCGATTGCATGTCCATCTGTGTGACCTTAAGTAGCGCGGCTTTTCAGCACATGAATGTGCAGCCCGCAAAGCAAAGAGCAAAAGTGTCGAGTGAAGATTGTCGGCTTGGCCTGGGTGCCCGGGTCAGCTGTCAAAGGCGTTTTGCAGCCAGTTCAAGGCTGGTGCCGAGCCGGTGGTGCTGTCTATCGCGACCACATCGAAGCGGCAGGGGTGATCTGCCCAGCGTGACTCGCTTTGTAAAAAGTACTGCGCGGCGAGGATCAGTTTCTGACGCTTGCGCTCATCGATACTGCCAAGCGCACCACCCCATTGGGTGTTCTTTCTGTAGCGAACTTCGACGAATACTACTGTATCGCCATCAAGCATGACCAGATCAAGCTCACCGCGCTTGCACAGCCAGTTCTGCGCCAGCAGGCGCAGGCCCTGTTGCTGGAGATGCCGGAGCGCGTGGTTCTCGGCATCTCTTCCATCTTGCTGGTGTGAGCGCTCGGGCATCAGCGCGGCGTGTCGGGCAGGCGCTGGACCTGGCCGCTGACAAACTGAGCCCAGGGCAACTGGCGCTGAACCCGCTGCGAAGGGGTCATGGTCAGGCTGCCGGAAGCGCCTTCGATGCGGCTGTCAGGCAGTGCCTTGAGCTGGCCCAGACGTGGTGCCAAACGGTAGGCATCTACGCCCATGGCGTACAGGCGACCCAGACTGCCGCCAGCTTGTGGCCATTGCGCGGCGACTTGGCGACGCAGGGGGTCGTTGGCGTCGAGCAGCCATGGCGTTTCGCAGAAGCGCACGCCATTCATGTCGTTGTATTGGTTTTGATCGCCGCTGGCGCTGAACACATGGGACGTGGCGTACACAGGCACATCGCCAGCGTACTGGAAGTTCAGGGTCGGTTTGATCTGCTGGGCTTGTTGCGGCGTGGCGGCCAGGAAGATGAACTCGATGTCCTGGCGGCGTGCCGGTTGCGCCGCGACTTGCGAGCCAACGGTGCTCTGCAGGCTCTTGGCCCGGCCTTCGCTCTGGCGCAACTGGAACAGGTCGGCGATTTGCTGGGCCAGGGCCACCGGTTGGTCGACACGCACGACGCCGAGCACGGAGCCGCCATTGCCTTCCCAATCCTGGCGGAACGCCTTGAGCACACGGTCGCCCCATTCGCCTTTAGGTACCATAACGGCGGCACGCTGCAAGCCATCAGCACGGGCGCGTTGCGAAACTTCGCGCGCCTCGTCTTCAGCGGCGAGGCCAAACTGGAACAGTTGCGCCGGGCCTTGATCGCCTTCGCTGTAGTTCAGGGCGAGGGTGGTGATAGGCAGTTGCGGGCGAGCGCTGAGCTGCTTGACCAGTGGTTTTTCCAGCGGGCCGATCACCAGTTGCACGCCGTCGGCCTGGGCCTTGCGGTAAAACTCGTCCAGGGAGGTCAGGCGCGAGCTGTCATAGAACTGAACGCTAGGTGGCTTCTGGCCGGCTTGCAGGGCTTGGTAGTGCGCCGCCATGAAACCTTCGCGCAATGCCTTGGCCACGGACGCCAGGGGGCCATCCTGAGGTAACAGCAGGGCGATTTTGTTCAGAGGCTGGCTAGCCAGTTCCTTGAGCTTGACCAGTGGCGTGGGCAGTTGCAGGGCGGCCGGGTGCTTTGGATTCTGGGCGCGCCAGCTATCGATCGCGGCTTGTTGCTGCTCCAGCGTGCCAGCAGTCTTAACCGCCAGGGCCAGGCTGAGCCAGCCGCCCAGGTCGTCGGGGCTGGCAGGCTGTAATTGGTCGGTGGGCAACGAGGCGATCAGGGTCCAGATGGCTTCGTGGTTTTTGCCGGCTGCTTCGCCGCTGAGCATGGGCGCAACCGAAATGCGTTCCCGTGCTGCAGCGAGGGTCTGGCCGTCGGCTTCCAATGCGCGAGCATGCACGCTGCCAGTGCGCACCCGCTGCTCGGTGGGCATTTCGCCCAGACGTTGCAGGCTCGGATGGCTCAGGGCGGTGAGGGCGGCCTTGGGTTGGTTGCGAGTCATGGCCAGTTCGGCTGAAAGGGTGCTGGCGAATACCTGTTGGCCGGGTTTGAGTGAGTCCAACGGTACTTGCGCCAGAATCTGCGCCGATTGACCGGCATTGCCCTGGCGATAGGCCAGGTCTGCGGCGCTGAGGCGCAATAGGGCGGCTTTTTCCGGGTTTTTGCTGGTGGCGGCCTGTTCGAGCAGTTGCTCGATGCTGGCATCCGGGGTTCGTGGGAGTTCGCCAAGGCTGGACGAGGGCGAGCTGGCGCAAGCGGCCAATAGGGCGGCAAGGCAGAGGGCAGAGAACAGCCGCAGGCAAGCGATCATGTAAGTGTTCCTGATACTCGATCAAATTAGCGTGGAATTGTACCCAAGCACTGGCCGGGGCGCGATGTTACTGGCGTCAAACTGTCAATTTAGGTCGTGCATGGCTGTTATAGGCACATAAATGACAATCGACCGCATTGCGCGAGCCTTTGCAGGGGCACGTTTTCATCACCTCTACGCGCTACAATGGCGCTTTTGTCGATCAAGAGGTGTGCGCTTTGACTGCTCCAGGTGCTTTGAATTCCGCTGCTGGCTCGCTTTATGTGGTGGCGACGCCCATCGGTAACCTGGACGACATCAGTGCGCGGGCGCTGAAAATCCTCCGTGACGTCGCGCTGATCGCCGCCGAGGACACGCGCCACTCGTTGCGCCTGTTGCAGCATTTCGGTATCCCTACGCCGCTGGCCGCTTGCCATGAGCACAACGAGCGCGACGAGGGCAGCCGGTTCATCACCCGCTTGTTGGCAGGGGATGACGTGGCGTTGATCTCCGACGCGGGCACGCCGCTGATTTCCGACCCTGGTTATCACTTGGTGCGCCAGGCGCGCGCAGCAGGCATCAATGTGGTCCCAGTGCCGGGCGCCTGTGCGTTGATCGCGGCGCTGTCTGCCGCGGGGCTGCCTTCGGACCGGTTCATCTTCGAGGGCTTTTTGCCCGCCAAGGCTGTTGGCCGCCGCGCGCGCCTGGAGCTATTAAAGGAAGAGCCGCGCACGCTGATCTTCTACGAGGCGCCGCACCGCATTCTCGAATGCCTGCAAGACATGGAACTGGTGTTTGGCGGCGAGCGCCCGGCCTTGCTGGCGCGGGAGCTGACCAAGACCTTCGAGACGCTCAAGGGCTTGCCGCTGGCGCAGTTGCGCGAGTTTGTCGAGGGCGATAGCAACCAGCAGCGTGGTGAGTGTGTGGTGCTGGTGGCAGGCTGGACCGCGCCGCAAAGCGACGAGGCGATCAGCGGCGAAGCCATGCGCATCCTGGACTTGCTGCTCAAGGAAATGCCCTTGAAACGCGCCGCAGCCCTGGCGGCGGAAATCACCGGTGAGCGCAAGAACATGCTGTATCAGGTGGCGTTGAGCAAACAGCAGGCAGAATAACCGGGCTGTGCGTCAGGCAAAAAGGTGCTTGGCCCTTGTTCTTGGGGCGATGTGCCGTTAACCTGCGCGGCGGAGAGTCGATCGGACAGTCGCTGCCCTCTATGAAAATTAGGGGGGGGAGGAAAGTCCGGGCTCCATAGGGCGGAGTGCCAGGTAATGCCTGGGGGGCGTGAGCCTACGGAAAGTGCCACAGAAAATAACCGCCTAAGCACTTCGGTGCCGGTAAGGGTGAAAAGGTGCGGTAAGAGCGCACCGCACGTCTGGCAACAGTTCGTGGCTAGGTAAACCCCACTCGGAGCAAGACCAAATAGGGTTCCAAGGCGTGGCCCGCGCTGGAACCGGGTAGGTTGCTAAAGGTGTCCAGTGATGGCCACCGTAGACGAATGACTGTTCAAGACAGAACCCGGCTTACAGATCGACTCTCCACCTCTTTCCCTCCCTGCTGGAATCACTGGCAGAAGCGCATTTGTAATACCGAAAAAATCTTACTCTTAATAAATCACTTTAACTTCCGGTCGTAGCTTTTTGAGCTGATGGAAGTTAACGGGTGCAATTCGCCGCCAAATTACTGCTGCCCCCTCTTTTACGCTCCTAAATATCCGTTCTGTAAGACTTTTCCTTTAGTCCGCGCCTTGACGGTGTGGTGGGCGCATTCCTATAGTGTGCGCAAGTGGCGGAAAGTGGCATGAAGTGGGTTTTTTGAGCGCAAAACGCTAATATTTGGAGAAGCGCAGACGTGTTTCGCGGAGCTAACGCTATCAGTCTCGATGCAAAGGGCCGTCTCGCCATGCCGAGCCGGTACCGTGACGAGCTCGTTTCGCGAAGTTCCGGTCAGTTAATCGTCACGATCGACGCCGTTGATCCTTGTTTATGTGTTTACCCGCTCGATGAGTGGGAGCTGATCGAAACCAAACTGCGCGCACTGCCTTCTCTGCGAGAAGAGAACCGCCGCCTGCAACGCTTGCTGATTGGCAATGCCGTGGATCTGGAGCTCGATGGCAGTGGCCGTTTCCTGGTTCCGCCCCGTTTGCGCGAATACGCCAAGCTCGATAAACGCGCCATGCTGGTGGGCCAACTGAACAAGTTCCAGTTATGGGACGAAGATGCCTGGGATGCGGTTTCTGCCGCTGACCTGGCTGCCATTCAACAACCGGGCGCCATGCCTGATGAACTGCGTGATTTGATCCTGTGACTATTGATAGCGGCTTTAACCACATCACCGTACTGCTTGACGAAGCCGTCGAGGCTCTCGCCGTACGTGCTGATGGCTGCTATTTGGATGGCACGTTCGGGCGCGGTGGGCACAGCCGCTTGATCCTCAGCCACCTTGGGCCAGAGGGACGGCTGCTGGGGTTCGACAAGGACCCTCAAGCGATTGCCACAGGGCAAGCGCTAGCGGCCGAAGACGGCCGCTTTGTCATTGTGCAGCGCAGTTTTGCCGAGTTGGGTGCCGAAGTGGCCGAGCGCGGCATGGCCGGCAAGGTCAGCGGCGTGCTGCTGGACCTTGGCGTGTCGTCGCCGCAGCTGGACGACCCGGAGCGCGGCTTCAGCTTCATGAACGATGGCCCCCTCGACATGCGCATGGACCCGTCGCGCGGGGTCAGTGCTGCCGAGTTCGTCAATACCGCACCCGTGGAAGAAATCGCCCGTGTCTTCAAGGAATACGGCGAAGAGCGCTTTTCCGGGCGTATGGCTCGTGCCGTGGCCGAGCGCCGAGATATCACGCCGTTCGAACGCACTGCCGACCTGGCCGAAGTACTGAAAGTCGCCAACCCTGCCTGGGAAAAGGGCAAGAACCCCGCTACCCGCGCGTTTCAGGGCCTGCGCATCCACGTCAACAACGAGTTGGGCGACCTGGAGACCGGCCTGGAAGCCGCATTGGAGTCCCTGGAAGTGGGCGGGCGCCTGGTCGTTATCAGCTTCCACTCCCTGGAAGACCGCATCGTCAAACTGTTCATGCGCAAACTGGTCAAGGGCGAATCGGACAACCTGCCGCGTAACCTGCCTGTACGCTTTGAAGCGTTCGTGCCAAAAATCAAAGTCCATGGCAAGGCGCAGTTCGCGGGTGAAGCCGAACTCAAGGCCAACCCGCGCGCCCGTAGCGCGGTCATGCGCGTCGCGGAGAAGCTGCGGTGAGCAGGCTTTTCGCCAAGCCCCTGCCCGGCGGAAGCTTTTTCATGCTGCTGCTGTTCATTGGCGTGCTCGTCTCGGCGATTGCCGTGTCTTACAGCGCCCACTGGAATCGCCAGTTGCTCAACACCCTGTACGGAGAGTTGAGCGTACGCGACAAAGCTCAGGCCGAATGGGGGCGTTTGATCCTCGAGCAAAGCACTTGGACCGCCCACAGCCGTATTGAAGTGCTGGCCACCGAGCAACTGAAAATGCGCATTCCCGGCGCGGCAGAAGTGCGAATGGTGGCGCCATGATGAAACTCGAGGGCGCGCTCTATCCGTGGCGTTTCCGCGTGGTGCTGGGGTTGCTGGCACTGATGGTGGGCGCGATCGCCTGGCGTATCGTCGACCTGCAAGTGGTCGACCGTGCGTTCCTCAAGGGTCAGGGCGATGCGCGCAGCGTGCGGCACATCCCTATCCCGGCGCACCGCGGGCTGATTACAGACCGCAATGGCGAGCCCCTGGCCGTCAGCACTCCGGTGACCACCCTGTGGGCCAACGCCAAGGAAATGCAGCAGGCCAAGGCCCAGTGGCCGTCCCTCGCGGCGGCATTGGGGCAGGACCCGAAGGTGTTGTCCGAGCGCCTGCAAGCCCAGGCCAATAAAGAATTCATCTATCTGGTGCGCGGCCTTACCCCCGAGCAGGGCCAGAGCGTGCTCGATCTGAAAGTGCCGGGCGTGTATGGCATCGAAGAGTTCCGCCGCTTTTACCCTGCCGGAGAAGTCACCGCCCATATGGTCGGCTTTACCGACATCGATGATCGCGGGCGCGAAGGCGTGGAGTTGGCCTATGACGAATGGCTGGCCGGTGTCGCCGGCAAGCGCCAAGTCATCAAGGATCGGCGCGGCAGGTTAATCAAGGATGTCCAGGTCACCAAAAACGCCAAGGCCGGTAAGCCCTTGGCGTTGTCGATTGACCTGCGCCTGCAATACCTGGCCAACCGCGAGTTGCGCAACGCCATCGTCGATAACGGCGCCAAGGCCGGTAGCCTGGTAATTATGGACGTCAAGACCGGCGAGATTCTGGCCATGGTCAACCAGCCGACCTACAACCCCAACAACCGTCGCAACCTGCAGCCGGCGATGATGCGCAACCGCGCCATGATCGACGTGTTCGAGCCGGGTTCGACCATGAAAGCGATCTCCATGAGCGCGGCCCTGGAAAGTGGGCGCTGGAAGCCCAGCGACAAAGTCGAGGTGTATCCGGGCACGCTGCAACTGGGCAAATACACCATCCGTGACGTGTCCAGGACCGAAGGCCCGGTGCTTGACCTCACAGGCATCCTGATTAACTCCAGTAACGTGGGCATGAGCAAGATTGCCTTCGATATCGGCGGCGAGAGCATTTTCCGCCTGGCACAAAAAATCGGCCTGGGCCAGGACACCGGCCTGGGTTTCCCGGGTGAGCGTGTCGGCAACCTGCCCAACTACCGCGAATGGCGCAAGGCCGAAACGGCCACGCTGTCTTACGGCTACGGCTTGTCGGTGACCGCGATCCAACTGGTTCACGCTTTCTCGGTCCTGGCCAACAACGGTCGCATGGCGCCGCTGACTCTGATTAAGACCGACAAGGCTCCAGACACCGCCCAGGTGATCCCGGAGCACGTCGCCAAGACCATCCAGGGCATGTTGCAGCAAGTGATCGAAGCCCCGCGCGGCGTGTTCCGTGCGCAAGTGCCGGCCTATCACGTGGCGGGCAAGTCCGGTACCGCGCGCAAGACCTCCGTGGGCACCAAGGGTTACGCCGAGAATTCCTACCGTTCGCTGTTCGCCGGTTTCGGCCCCATGAGCGACCCGCGCTACGCCATCGTTGTCGTCATCGACGAACCGAGCAAGGCCGGCTACTTCGGTGGCCTGGTTTCGGCGCCGGTGTTCAGCAAAGTGATGTCCGGCACCCTGCGCCTGATGAACATCACCCCGGATAACCTGCCGGCCACGCAGCAAGCGGCCACGGCACCGGTAGTACCTGTGCAAGCCAATGGAGGGCGCGGCTGATGTCTCTTAGCCTAAACAAGATTTTCGCCCATGCCGGCCATGATCTGCTGATTCGTGAACTGACCCTCGACAGTCGCCACGTGCGCGCCGGCGACCTGTTCCTCGCGGTGCCGGGCGGCAAGCTCGACGGCCGTGCCCACATCGCCGATGCCTTGCAACGCGGTGCGGCGGCGGTGGCCTATGAGGTCGAAGGCGCCACCGTGTTGCCGATCACCGATGTCCCGCTGATCCCGGTCAAGGGCTTGGCGGCGCAGCTTTCCGATATCGCCGGGCGTTTCTACGGCGAGCCGAGCCGCCACCTGAACCTGGTGGGCGTCACCGGCACCAACGGCAAAACCAGCGTGACCCAATTGGTGGCCCAGGCCCTGGACCTGTTGGGCCAGCACTGTGGCATCGTCGGCACCTTGGGCACCGGTTTCTACGGCGCGCTGCAAAGCGGCCTGCACACCACGCCCAACCCGATTGCCGTGCAAGCCACCCTGGCGGACCTGAAAAAGGCCGGGGCCAAGGCTGTGGCCATGGAAGTGTCTTCCCACGGGTTGGATCAGGGCCGGGTCAGCGCCCTGGCGTTCGACGTGGCAGTGTTGACCAACCTGTCCCGCGATCACCTGGATTACCACGGCACCATGCAGGCTTATGGCCAAGCCAAGGCCAAGCTGTTCGCCTGGAACGACTTGCGCTGCCGGGTCATCAACCTGGACGACGCATTCGGCCGGCAACTGGCGGCGCAACCGCAGGATTCGCGCCTGATCGGCTACAGCCTGGAAGATTCGAGCGCCTACCTTTATTGCCGCGAAGCCCACTTCGACGATGAAGGCGTGCGCGCCACCCTGGTCACGCCCCAGGGCGAGCACCATTTGCGCAGCACCCTGCTGGGGCGTTTCAACCTGAGCAACGTGCTGGCGGCGATTGGCGCCTTACTCGGCCTGGATTACCCACTGGATGAAATCCTGCGGGTTCTGCCCAAGCTCGAAGGCCCGGTTGGGCGCATGCAACGCCTCGGTGGCGGGGCGCGGCCGCTGGTGGTGGTTGACTACGCCCACACCCCGGACGCCTTGGAAAAAGTATTGATGGCCCTGCGCCCCCATGCCAAGGGCCAGTTGCTGTGCCTGTTCGGCTGTGGCGGTGACCGTGATCGCGGCAAACGGCCGTTGATGGCGGCCACCGTCGAACGCTTGGCCGACGGCGTGCTCGTCACCGACGACAACCCACGCAGCGAAGACCCCGCGCAGATTTTCGCGGACATCCGCGCCGGTTTCACGGCGGTGGATAACGTCACCTTTGTCGCCGGTCGTGGTGTTGCCATTGCCCAGTTGATCGCCGGTGCCAGCGCCGATGATGTGATTGTTTTGGCCGGCAAAGGTCACGAGGACTATCAGGAAATCAACGGCGAGCGCCAGCCCTTCTCCGACCTGGTGGAGGCCCAACGCGCCTTGGCCGCGTGGGAGGTGGCCCATGCTTAAAGCCTTGTTGCTGAGCGAAGTCGCCGCGGTGCTGGGCGGCCGCCTGCTGGGCGCCGATGCACGCTTTGACGGTGTAAGCATCGACAGCCGTGCCATCGCTGCGGGCCAGTTGTTCGTCGCTCTGATCGGGCCGCGTTTCGACGGCCACGATTACCTCAATCAAGTGGCCGCCAAAGGCGCGGTCGCAGCCTTGGTGGAGCGGGAAGTGGCCAACAGCGCGATCCCGCAGTTGCTGGTGGCCAACGCCCGCGTGGCCCTGGGCCAACTGGGTGCCCTGAACCGTGCGGCGTACACCCACCCGGTAGTGGCCATCACCGGCTCCAGCGGCAAGACCACGGTCAAGGAAATGCTCGCCAGCATCCTGCGCACCCGCGGGCCCGTGCACGCGACCCGCGGCAATCTGAATAACGATCTGGGCGTGCCATTGACCCTGCTCGAACTGGCCCCGCAACACACCGCGGCCGTCATCGAACTGGGCGCTTCGCGCCTCGGCGAGATCGCCTACACCGTGGCCATGACCCGGCCCCACGTTGCCGTGCTCAACAATGCCGGCACAGCCCACGTCGGCGAGTTTGGCGGCCCGGAAAAAATCGTCGAGGCCAAAGGCGAGATCATCGAAGGCCTGCAGGCCGACGGTATCGCCGTGCTCAACCGCGACGACAAAGCCTTCGCCATTTGGCAGGCCCGCGCCGGCGCACGCCGGGTGCTGAGTTTTGCCCTGAGCAACAGCGCCGCCGATTTCCATGCCAGCGACATGAGCCTCGATGCTCGTGGCTGCCCGGCGTTCACCCTGCACGCGCCCGATGGCAGCGAGCGGGTGCAACTGAACCTGCTCGGCACCCATAACATCGCCAATGCCTTGGCCGCCGCCGCTGCCGCCCATGCCTTGGGTGTGTCGCTGTTCGGCATCGCCACCGGCCTGGGCGCGGTGCAACCGGTCAAGGGCCGCACGGTCGCGCAACTGGCGCGCAACGGTATGCGTGTGATCGATGACACTTACAACGCCAACCCCACCTCAATGTGCGCCGCCATTGATATACTCGCCGGCTTTTCCGGGCGCACCGTCCTGGTGCTCGGCGATATCGGCGAATTGGGTGACTGGGCGCAGCAGGGCCACCACGACGTGGGCGCCTATGCCGCCGGCAAGGTTTCGACCCTATACGCCGTGGGCCCGCTGATGGCTCACGCGGTACAGGCTTTTGGCCCGCAGGCCCGTCATTTCGCCACCCAGGCTGAGTTGATTGCCGCCCTGGGCGCCGAGCAGGACCCAAACACCACCATTTTGATTAAGGGATCGCGCAGCGCGGCGATGGAAAACATCGTTGCGGCTTTGTGTGGCCCGAGCGGGGAGAAACATTAATGCTGCTGCTGCTAGCGGAGTATCTGCAACAGTTCCACAAAGGCTTCGCGGTCTTCCAGTATCTGACCCTGCGCGGGATTCTCGGGGTACTGACCGCGCTGTCCTTGTCGTTGTGCCTGGGCCCGTGGATGATCCGTACCCTGCAAAACCTGCAAATTGGCCAGTCGGTGCGTAACGACGGGCCGCAGTCGCACCTGTCCAAATCCGGTACGCCGACCATGGGCGGCGCATTGATCCTGTCTTCCATCGGCATCAGCACCCTGTTGTGGGCCGATCTGAGCAACCGCTACGTGTGGGTTGTGCTCCTGGTGACACTGTTGTTCGGCGCCATCGGTTGGGTGGATGACTACCGCAAGGTGATCGAGAAGAACTCCAAAGGCCTGCCGAGCCGCTGGAAGTACTTCTGGCAATCGGTGTTCGGCCTGGGCGCGGCAGTCTTCCTTTATATGACTGCGCCAAGCGCGGTGGAAACCACCCTGATCCTGCCGATGCTCAAAGACATCAGCATCCCCTTGGGCGCGGGCTTCGTCGTGCTGACCTACTTCGTGATCGTCGGCTCGAGCAACGCAGTCAACCTGACCGACGGCCTCGATGGCCTGGCGATCATGCCGACCGTGATGGTGGGCGGCGCGCTGGGGATTTTTTGCTACCTGTCGGGCAACGTAAAATTCGCTGAATACCTGTTGATCCCCTACGTGCCGGGCGCCGGCGAGCTGATCGTGTTCTGCGGCGCGCTGATCGGCGCCGGCCTGGGCTTTTTGTGGTTCAACACCTACCCGGCGCAAGTGTTCATGGGTGACGTCGGCGCGCTGGCGCTGGGCGCGGCCCTGGGCACCATCGCGGTGATCGTGCGCCAGGAAATCGTGCTGTTCATCATGGGCGGCGTGTTCGTGATGGAAACCCTGTCGGTGGTGATTCAGGTCGCCTCCTTCAAATTGACCGGCCGCCGGGTGTTTCGCATGGCGCCGATCCACCACCACTTTGAACTCAAGGGCTGGCCCGAGCCGCGTGTGATCGTCCGTTTCTGGATCATCACCGTGATTCTGGTGCTGTTCGGCCTTGCCACCCTGAAACTGAGGTAGAAACGAGTGTCCTTGATCGCTTCTGACCACTTCCGCATCGTTGTCGGCCTCGGCAAGAGCGGCATGTCCCTGGTTCGCTTCCTGGCGAACCGGGGCACGTCGTTTGCCGTGGCCGACACGCGGGAAAATCCACCGGAGCTGGTCACGCTGCGCCGTGACTATCCGCACGTGGAAGTGCGTTGTGGCGAGTTGGATGTGGAATTTCTGTGCCGTGCCGACGAGCTCTACGTGAGCCCCGGCCTGGCCCTGGCCACCCCGGCCCTGCAAGCCGCCGCGGCCCGTGGCGTGAAGTTGTCCGGTGACATCGAGCTGTTTGCGCGCAACGCCAAGGCGCCGATCGTCGCCATCAGCGGTTCCAACGCGAAAAGCACCGTGACCACCCTGGTGGGCGAGATGGCCGCAGCGGCGGGCAAGCGTGTCGCCGTGGGCGGCAACCTCGGCACGCCGGCGCTGGACCTGCTCAGCGACGACGTCGAGTTGTACGTGATGGAGTTGTCGAGTTTCCAACTCGAAACCACCGATCAACTGGGCGCCGAAGTGGCCACCGTGCTCAACATCAGCGAAGACCACATGGACCGCTACAGCGGCCTGCCGGCGTATCACCTGGCCAAGCACCGGATCTTCCGGGGGGCGCGGCAAGTGGTGGTCAACCGCCAGGATGCCCTGAGCCGTCCGCTGATGGGTGAGGGCCTGCCGTGCTGGACCTTCGGCTTGAGCCAGCCCGATTTCAAGGCTTTTGGCCTGCGCGAAGAAAACGGCGAGAAGTACCTGGCGTTCGAGTTCCAAAACCTGATGCCGGTACGCGAGCTGAAAATCCGCGGCTCCCACAACCAGTCCAATGCCCTCGCGGCCCTGGCGCTGGGCCATGCGGTGGGCCTGCCGTTCGACGCCATGTTGGCGACCCTGCGCACCTTCGCCGGCCTGGAGCATCGCTGCCAGTGGCTGCGCGACCTGGACGGCGTGAGCTACTACAACGACTCCAAAGCCACCAACGTCGGCGCGGCGCTGGCGGCCATCGAAGGCCTGGGCGCGGACATCAGCGGCAAACTGGTGCTGATTGCCGGGGGTGATGGCAAGGGGGCCGAATTCAAGGACCTGCACAACCCGGTGGCGGCCAACTGCCGCGCCGTGGTGCTGATGGGCCGCGACCGCGAACTGATCGCCCAGGCCTTGGGCGATGCGGTGCCGCTGATCCGCGTCGACTCGCTGGATGAGGCAGTGGCCCAGTGCCGCACACTGGCCCAGCCGGGCGATGCGGTGCTGCTGTCGCCGGCCTGCGCCAGTTTTGACATGTTCAAGAACTACGAAGACCGTGGGCAATTGTTCGCCCGCGCCGTGGAGGGCTTGGCATGATCGCGGCCCTGAGCAACATCATCAAACCGTACCCTTCGCCGTTGATTACCGGGCGCGGCATCGACCTCGACTTCCCGATGCTCGCCGGTTGCCTGGCGCTGCTGGGCCTGGGGCTGGTGATGATTACCTCGGCGTCGTCGGAAGTGGCGGCGGTGCAGTCCGGCAACACGCTTTATCACATGATCCGCCACCTGGTATACCTGCTGATCGGCCTGGGGGCTTGCTTGGTCACCATGATGATCCCTATCGCCACCTGGCAACGCCTGGGCTGGCTGATGCTGGTCGGTGCCTTCGGCCTGTTGGTGATGGTGCTGATACCGGGCATCGGCCGTGAAGTGAACGGTTCTATGCGCTGGATCGGCTTTAGTTTCTTCAACGTGCAGCCTTCGGAAATCGCCAAGGTCTTTGTGGTCATCTACCTCGCCGGTTACCTGGTGCGCCGCCAAAAAGAGGTGCGCGAGAGCTGGATGGGTTTCTTCAAGCCGTTCATCGTGCTGCTGCCCATGGCCGGCCTGTTGCTGATGGAACCGGACTTCGGCGCCACCGTGGTGATGATGGGCGCGGCGGCGGCCATGCTGTTCCTCGGCGGCGTCGGCTTGTTCCGCTTTGCCTTGATGGTGGCGCTGGCTGTCGGCGCGGTGTTCGTCCTGGTGCAGGCGCAGCCTTACCGGATGGCCCGCTTGATTACCTTTACCGACCCCTGGGCCGACCAGTTCGGCTCCGGCTACCAGTTGACCCAGGCGTTGATCGCCTTCGGTCGTGGCGAATGGCTGGGCGTGGGCCTGGGCAACAGTGTGCAGAAGCAGTTCTACCTGCCTGAAGCCCATACCGACTTCGTGTTTTCCGTGTTGGCCGAAGAACTGGGCGTCGTGGGCTCGTTGGTGACGCTGGCGTTGTTTACCTTCGTCTGCGTGCGGGCCATGTACATCGGTTTGTGGGCAGAGAAGGCCAAGCAGTTCTTTGCCGCCTACGTGGCCTACGGCTTGGCGTTCCTGTGGATCGGCCAGTTCCTGATTAACATCGGCGTGAACACCGGGCTGCTGCCAACCAAAGGCCTGACTTTGCCTTTCCTCAGTTACGGCGGCAGTTCGTTGGTGATCTGCTGCGCGTGCCTGGGCCTGTTGTTGCGCATCGAGTGGGAGAGCCGTACCCACCTGGGCAGCGAGGAGATGGAGTTCAAAGAGAGCGACTTCGCCGAGGAGCCGACCCATGGGCGCTAACGTGCTGATTATGGCCGGCGGCACCGGCGGCCACGTGTTCCCGGCCCTGGCCTGTGCCCGTGAATTCCAGGCGCGTGGCTACACCGTGCACTGGCTCGGCACCCCGCGCGGGATCGAGAATGAATTGGTGCCCGGCGCCGGCCTGCAGTTGCATCTGATCGACGCCAGTGGCCTGCGGGGTAAGGGCAAGTTGTCGTTGCTCAAGGCGCCGTTCATGTTGCTCAAGTCGATCTGGCAGGCGCGTAAGGTGATCCGCCAGTTGCGTCCGGTGTGCGTGGTCGGTTTTGGTGGCTATGTCACCGGCCCCGGCGGCGTTGCGGCCAAGTTGGCCGGCGTGCCGGTGATCGTCCACGAGCAGAACGCCGTGGCCGGCACCGCCAACCGCTTGCTGGTGCCCTTGGCGGCGCGGGTCTGCGAAGCCTTCCCGGATACCTTCGCCGCCTCGGCCTCGCGCCGTACCACTGGCAACCCGGTGCGCGGCGAACTGTTCCTCAATACCCCGCGCCCGGCCCTGGCCGAGCGCCGCGCGCGCTTGCTGATCCTGGGCGGAAGCCTGGGCGCCGAACCGCTGAACAAACTGCTGCCCGAAGCCCTGGCCCTGGTCGCCGCGCAGCTGCGCCCCGAGGTGTTCCACCAGGCAGGCAAGCATCACGATGAAGTCACCGCCCAGCGCTATCGCGCCGCGGGTGTCGATGCCCAGGTGCAACCCTTCATCAAAGACATGGCCCAAGCCTATGGCTGGGCCGACCTGGTGGTCTGCCGCGCAGGCGCGCTGACCGTCAGTGAACTGGCCGCTGCCGGGCTGCCCTCGATGCTGGTGCCGTTGCCCCATGCCATCGACGATCACCAGACCCGCAACGCCGACTATTTGGCCCGTGAAGGCGCTGCCTTCCTGATGCCGCAGAGAACGACTGGTGCAGCGGACCTTGCCGCTCGCCTGACAGAGGTTTTGATGCAACCAGAACGACTCGACACCATGGCCCAGGCTGCTCGCCGCCTGGCCAAACCCGATGCCACCCGTAACGTGGTCGATACCTGCCTGGAGGTGGTTCATGGTTGAGAATCAAAAAGCCATGCCGCAACCGGAAATGCGCCGTATCCGCCGCATCCACTTCGTCGGTATCGGCGGCGTGGGCATGTGCGGGATCGCCGAAGTGTTGTTGAACCTGGGCTACAACGTCTCCGGTTCCGACCTCAAGGCATCGCCCGTCACTGAACGCCTGGAATCCTTTGGCGCTCAGATCTTCATCGGACACCGCGCCGAGAACGCCGCGAGCGCCGATGTATTGGTGGTTTCCAGTGCCGTGAACACCTCCAACCCGGAAGTCGCCACCGCCCTGGAACGCCGTATCCCGGTGGTGCCGCGCGCCGAGATGCTGGCCGAGCTGATGCGTTACCGCCACGGCATCGCCGTCGCCGGCACCCACGGCAAAACCACCACCACCAGCCTGATCGCTTCGGTGTTCGCCGCCGGTGGCCTGGACCCGACCTTCGTCATCGGTGGCCGGCTGAATGCAGCAGGCACCAATGCACAACTGGGCACCAGCCGTTACCTGATCGCCGAAGCCGACGAAAGCGACGCCAGTTTCCTGCACTTGCAGCCGCTGGTGGCCGTGGTCACCAACATCGACGCCGACCACATGGCGACCTACGACGGCGACTTCAACAAACTGAAGAAAACCTTCGTCGAGTTCCTGCACAACCTGCCGTTCTACGGGCTGGCGGTGCTGTGCCTGGACGACCCGGTGGTGCGCGAAATTCTGCCGCTGGTCAAGCGCCCGACCGTGACCTACGGCTTCAGCGAAGAAGCGGACGTGCGTGCGATCAATGTTCGCCAGCAAGGCATGCAGACCTTCTTCACCGTTCTGCGCCCCGACCGCGAGCCGCTGGACGTCTCGGTGAACATGCCGGGCAACCACAATGTGCTCAACTCCCTGGCGACCATTTGCATCGCCACCGACGAAGGCGTCAGCGATGAGGCCATCGTCCAGGGCCTGTCGGGCTTCCAGGGTGTGGGCCGACGCTTCCAGGTCTACGGCGAACTGCCGGTCGAAGGCGGCAACGTGATGCTGGTGGACGATTACGGCCACCACCCGACCGAAGTCGCGGCCGTCATCAAAGCGGTGCGCGGCGGTTGGCCGGAGCGGCGCCTGGTGATGGTCTACCAGCCGCACCGCTACAGCCGCACTCGCGATCTGTACGACGATTTCGTGCAGGTGCTGGCCGACGCCAACGTGCTGCTGCTGATGGAGGTCTACCCGGCCGGCGAGGAGCCGATCCCGGGGGCCGACAGCCGCCAGTTGTGCCACAGCATCCGCCAGCGCGGCCAACTCGACCCGATCTACATCGAGCGCGGTGTCGACCTCGCGCCGCTGGTCAAGCCACTGCTGCGCGCCGGCGACATCCTGCTGTGCCAGGGTGCCGGTGATATCGGCGGCCTCGCGCCCAAACTCTTGAATAGCCCGCTGTTCGCGGGGGCCGTTGCTGCCGGCCAGGGGAAATCGAAATGACTGCTGCCTACGCCAACCTGGCCTCCACCCTGGACCCGAAAAGCTTCGGCCGCGTCGCTGTGCTGTTCGGCGGCAAGAGCGCCGAGCGCGAAGTCTCGCTCAAGTCCGGCAATGCGGTACTCAGCGCGCTGCAAAGCGGTGGGGTGGACGCGTTCGGCATCGACGTGGGCGACGATTTCTTGCAACGCCTGCTCAGCGAAAAAATCGACCGTGCCTTCATCATCCTCCACGGCCGTGGCGGTGAAGACGGCAGCATGCAGGGCCTGCTCGAATGCGCCGGCATCCCTTACACCGGCAGCGGCATCCTCGCCTCGGCCTTGGCCATGGACAAATTGCGCACCAAACAGGTGTGGCACAGCCTGGGTATTCCGACGCCGCGCCACACCGTGTTGTGCAGCGAAGAGGACTGTATTTCTGCCATCAAGGAACTGGGCCTGCCTTTGATCGTCAAACCGGCCCATGAAGGTTCAAGTATTGGTATGGCCAAGGTGACCTCCGCCCCCGAGTTGATCGAGGCGTGGAAAGCGGCCAGTACCTACGATTCGCAAGTGTTGGTCGAGCAATGGATCCAGGGTCCGGAGTTCACCATCGCCACCCTGCGTGGCCAGGTTTTGCCGCCCATCGCCCTGGGCACGCCCCACACCTTTTACGACTACGACGCCAAGTACCTGGCTTGCGATACCCAGTACCGGATCCCGTGTGGTCTGGCGCCGCAGAAAGAACAGGAACTCATGGACCTCACCGCCAAGGCCTGCGATGCGCTGGGCATTGGCGGCTGGGGCCGGGCCGATGTGATGCAAGACGCCGACGGGCAGTTCTGGTTCCTGGAAGTCAACACCGCGCCGGGCATGACCGACCACAGCCTGGTGCCGATGGCGGCCCGTGCGGCCGGCCTGGATTTCCAGCAACTGGTGCTGTCGATCCTGGCGGCCAGTGTCGAGGCGAGAGGTTAAACCCATGCAAGGCGCATCCCTACGTCATCAGCAACCCGCACCCGGCCGCAAGCCGGTGCCGCGTGGTGCCAGCCGTATGGTGGCAAAAGAGCCGATGTCGGTGCGCCTGCCCAAAGCCAATTTCGGCTTCCTCAAGGCCTTGTTCTGGCCAGTGCTGCTGGTGGCGCTGGGTTTTGGTACCTATGAAGGCGCGCAGCGCCTGATGCCTTACGCCGACCGGCCGATCACCAAGATTAATGTGCAGGGCGACTTGAGCTACATCAGCCAGCAAGCGGTGCAGCAGCGGATCGCCCCCTATGTGGCGGCGAGCTTCTTCACCATCGACCTGGCCAGCATGCGCGCCGAACTTGAGACCATGCCGTGGATTGCCCACGCCGAAGTGCGCCGCGTGTGGCCGGACCAGGTGGTGATCCGCCTCGAAGAGCAACTGCCCGTGGCCCGTTGGGGCGACGAGGCACTGCTCAACAACCAGGGCGAGGCATTCACGCCGCGTGAGCTGGCCAATTACGAGCACCTGCCGCAGTTGTTCGGCCCGCAGCGCGCCCAGCAGCAGGTGATGCAGCAGTATCAGGTGCTCAGCCAGATGCTGCGCCCGATGGGGTTTTCCATTGCCCGTCTGGAGTTGCGTGAGCGCGGTAGCTGGTTTTTGACCACCGGTGCCGGTAGCGCGGGCCCGGGGATCGAGCTGTTGCTGGGCCGCGGGGCTTTGGTGGAAAAGATGCGCCGCTTTATCGCCATCTACGACAAGACGCTCAAAGAACAGATTACGAACATTGCGCGCATCGATTTGCGCTACGCCAACGGCCTCGCCGTCGGCTGGCGCGAACCTGCGACGCCCGAGGCGGCCCAACCCGCCGTCGCGAAGAATTGAGAAGAGGCAGGACCATGGCAAACGTGCAAAGCGGCAAAATGATCGTCGGTCTGGATATCGGCACCTCCAAGGTGGTGGCGCTGGTGGGCGAGGTCGCGGGCGACGGCACGCTGGAAATCGTCGGCATCGGCACCCATCCTTCCCGCGGCCTGAAGAAGGGCGTGGTGGTGAACATCGAGTCCACCGTGCAGTCGATCCAGCGCGCCATCGAAGAAGCGCAGTTGATGGCGGGCTGCCGCATCCACTCGGCGTTCGTCGGTGTTGCGGGCAATCACATCCGCAGCCTGAACTCCCACGGCATCGTGGCGATCCGCGACCGCGAAGTCAGCTCCGCGGACTTGGAGCGGGTACTGGATGCGGCGCAAGCGGTGGCCATCCCCGCCGACCAGCGCGTGCTGCACACGCTGCCCCAGGACTACGTGATCGACAACCAGGAAGGCGTGCGCGAGCCGCTGGGCATGTCTGGCGTGCGCCTGGAAGCCAAGGTCCACGTAGTCACCTGCGCGGTGAACGCGGCACAGAACATCGAAAAATGCGTGCGCCGTTGTGGCCTGGAAATCGACGACATCATCCTTGAGCAACTGGCCTCGGCCTACTCGGTGTTGACCGACGACGAGAAAGAGCTGGGCGTGTGCCTGGTGGACATCGGCGGCGGCACCACCGACATCGCAATCTTCACCGAGGGCGCGATCCGCCACACGGCGGTGATCCCGATTGCGGGTGACCAGGTGACTAACGACATCGCCATGGCCCTGCGCACCCCGACCCAGTACGCCGAAGAAATCAAGATCCGCTACGCCTGCGCCCTGGCCAAACTGGCCGGCGCCGGCGAAACCATCAAGGTGCCGAGCGTGGGCGACCGTCCACCGCGCGAACTGTCGCGCCAGGCCCTGGCCGAGGTGGTCGAGCCGCGTTACGACGAACTGTTCACCCTGATCCAGGCCGAACTGCGTCGCAGCGGCTACGAAGACCTGATCCCGGCCGGCATCGTACTCACCGGCGGTACTTCGAAAATGGAAGGCGCGGTGGAGCTGGCCGAAGAGATTTTCCACATGCCGGTGCGCCTGGGCGTGCCCCATGGTGTCAAAGGCCTGGATGACGTGGTGCGCAACCCGATTTATTCCACAGGCGTTGGCCTGTTGATGTATGGCCTGCAGAAGCAGTCCGACGGGGTGTCGTTCTCCGGCATCGGCAGCAGCCGCGACAACAACAGCGATGAGGCCAAGGCGCCGTTGCTGGAGCGGTTGCAGGCGTGGGTCAAAGGGAATTTTTAAGCTTCAAGTGGCACGCTACACGCGGCAAAAAGCAGCATGCAGGACGTAGTAAGCAGTAGGCGCAGTAGGCGAAAAAACTAGAGAAATGAAAGGAGAGGGAAAATGTTCGAACTCGTAGACAACATCCCGCAAAGCCCGGTCATCAAGGTTATCGGTGTTGGCGGAGGCGGCGGCAACGCTGTCAATCACATGGTCAAGAGCAACATTGAAGGCGTTGAGTTCATCTGCGCCAACACTGATGCCCAGGCGCTGAAAAGCATCGGCGCGCGGACCATCCTGCAACTGGGCACTGGCGTGACCAAAGGCCTGGGTGCCGGCGCCAATCCTGAAGTCGGCCGTCAGGCCGCTCTGGAAGACCGCGAGCGTATCGCCGAGGTCCTGCAGGGCACCAACATGGTGTTCATCACCACCGGCATGGGCGGCGGTACCGGTACCGGTGCGGCGCCGATCATCGCCGAAGTGGCCAAGGAAATGGGCATCCTCACCGTTGCGGTGGTGACCCGTCCGTTCCCGTTCGAAGGCCGCAAACGCATGCAGATCGCCGATGAAGGCATTCGCCTGCTGTCGGAGAGCGTCGATTCGTTGATTACCATCCCTAACGAAAAGCTGCTCACCATCCTGGGCAAGGACGCCAGCCTGCTGTCGGCGTTCGCCAAGGCTGACGACGTGCTGGCCGGTGCCGTTCGCGGTATCTCCGACATCATCAAGCGCCCGGGCATGATTAACGTCGACTTTGCCGACGTGCGTACCGTGATGAGCGAAATGGGCATGGCAATGATGGGCACTGGCTGCGCCAGCGGTCCGAACCGTGCGCGTGAAGCCACTGAAGCAGCCATCCGCAACCCGTTGCTTGAAGACGTGAACCTGGAAGGCGCGCGCGGCATCCTGGTGAACATCACCGCCGGTCCTGACCTGTCCCTGGGTGAGTACTCCGACGTGGGTAGCATCATCGAGGCGTTCGCTTCCGAGCACGCGATGGTCAAGGTCGGTACCGTGATCGATCCGGACATGCGCGATGAGCTGCATGTCACCGTGGTCGCCACCGGTCTGGGCGCGAAAATCGAGAAGCCTGTGAAGGTCATCGACAACACCGTCCACACCTCCATGGCTGCCCAGGCACCTGTTGCCTCGCGTCAGGAACTGCCGTCGGTGAACTACCGCGACCTGGACCGCCCAACCGTGATGCGCAACCAGGCCCAGGCCAGTGCTGCGACCGCGGCCAAGCTCAATCCGCAGGATGATCTGGATTACCTGGACATCCCGGCGTTTCTGCGTCGTCAGGCCGATTGATGGAATGTATCAGGGGGATGAAGGTGATTGGTGTTCAGCAAAGGCCGGGTCTGCTATTATCGCCAGCCTTTGTTGATACCAGTTCGCAATTTGCGCTGAAGCGGCCCAAGCCATGATTAAACAACGCACCCTGAAGAATATTATCCGTGCCACAGGTGTAGGCCTGCATTCCGGGGAGAAGGTATACCTGACCCTCAAGCCTGCGCCTGTAGACACCGGCATTGTGTTTTGTCGTGCCGACCTGGACCCTGTGGTGCAGATTCCTGCTCGCGCAGAAAACGTTGGCGAAACCACGATGTCGACCACGCTGGTCAACGGTGACGTCAAAGTGGACACGGTGGAGCACTTGCTTTCGGCCATGGCTGGCCTGGGCATCGATAACGCCTACGTCGAGCTCTCCGCGTCCGAAGTCCCGATCATGGATGGTAGCGCTGGACCCTTCGTATTCCTGATTCAATCTGCCGGCCTGGAAGAACAGGACGCAGCCAAGAAGTTCATCCGTATCCTGCGTGAAGTGACAGTGGAAGACGGCGACAAGCGCGCCACTTTCGTCCCTTTCGAGGGTTTCAAAGTGAGCTTCGAGATCGATTTCGATCACCCGGTTTTCCGTGACCGCACCCAAAGTGCAAGCGTGGATTTTTCCAGCACTTCGTTCGTAAAAGAAGTCAGCCGCGCCCGTACCTTTGGTTTCATGAGTGACATCGAGTACCTGCGCAAGCACAACCTCGCACTCGGCGGCAGCGTTGAAAACGCCATCGTGGTGGATTCGGATGGCGTGTTGAACGAAGACGGCCTTCGCTATGAAGACGAATTCGTCAAACACAAGATCCTCGATGCAATCGGTGACCTCTACCTGCTGGGCAACAGCCTGATTGGTGAGTTCAAAGGCTTCAAGTCGGGCCATGCACTGAACAACCAGCTCCTGCGCAAACTCATTGAGCAGAAAGATGCCTGGGAAGTCGTGACCTTCGAAGACGCCAGCACCGCGCCGATCTCTTACATGCGTCCGGTTGCGGCCGTGTAAGCAATACTCTCTTTCTTTAGTTTTTAAAGGCTGCCTTCGGGTGGCCTTTTTTTATGCTCGTGTCATTGGGTTTCAACCGGCCACTTCCACCCGGTTGCGGCCGCTGTACTTGGCCCGGTACAGGGCCTTGTCGGCGCGGTAGAACAGGGTGTCGAGGCTGTGCTCGGCCTGGCCGTGCCAGGTGGCGACGCCGACGCTCACGGTGATCGAAGTGTCTTCGCCCGCCATGGGCGCCAGCTGTGCCACTTCGGCGCGCACGTTTTCGGCCAGGCGTTGGGCACCGATGGCGTCGGTTTCCGGCAGCACCACGGCGAACTCCTCGCCGCCGTAACGCGCCGCCAGGTCGCCGGGGCGGCGGATATTGGCCTTGACCACCGCTGCCACCCGGGCCAGCGCCTCGTCGCCCAACTGATGGCCGTGTTGGTCGTTGAGGCGCTTGAAGTGGTCGATGTCCACCATCAGCAGCGACAGCTCACGGCCCGAGCGCTGGGCCCGGGCCCATTCGCGCTCCAGCGCCTGGTCCAGGGTGCGGCGGTTGGCCAGCCCGGTCAGGCTGTCGGTGGCGGCGAGGTGGGCCAGCTCCTGCTCGGCGCTGTGGCGCCGGCGCAGTTCATGGCACAGCAACAGAGTCAGCCACAGCAGGCCCAGGCACAACACCCCGGTGGCGAGGGTGACCACCCATGCCGTGCGCCACCACGCGGCAAACACTTCGTCGGTGGACAAGGCCACGACCACCAGCAGCGGCAGGTTGCCGACCTGGGAAAAGGTGTACAGCCGCTCGCGCCCGTCGATGCTGGAAATGCCGCTGAAACTGCCATTGCCTTCATGCAGGATGCGCACGAAGTTGGGCCGGGCACTGAAGTCGATGCCAATCTGTTCTTCCCCGGCATTCGGCGGCTCCTGGGCCAGCAGCAGGCCGCTGGTGCTCAGCAGGTTGATGGAACTGTCGCGTTCGATGCTCAGGCTGCGGAACAACTGATTGAAGTAGTTCAGGCGCATCGCCGCTTCCGCCACCCCCATGAACTCGCCCTGCTCGGAGCTGATGCGGCGGCTGAAGCTGATGCGCCAGTCGTGGGGCGGCAAGGCGCTCTTGAACGGGCGGCTGATGAACATGCCCAGGTTGGGGTTGTCTTGATGGGCGCTGAAAAAGTCGCGCTGGGCGTAGGTGGTGCTGCGCGGGATCACCGAGGCCGAGTCGGCCACCACCTTGCCCTGGCGATCGAGGAGCATGATCGCGCCCTTGTACGGCGCCGCCGTGGCACGGTCGAATTGCACCAGGTGGCGGACCTGCGGCGAAACCTGTTGCAGGTCGGTGCGCAGGGACGCAGCGATCAGGCCTTTGAGGGACAGGTCATACAGCTCCACATTGCGCAGCACATCGGCGTCGATCAGTTGCACGATATTGGCCGCCGCGCGGGTCGCCGCCACCTCGGCGCTGCCGTGTTCGCGGATCAGCAGGAACGTGACGATGCCGACGATGGCGATCACCGTCAGTGAACTGCCGAGCACCAGAAACCATTCCGAGCGGCTGCGGGGGATCAGGGGCGAAAGTGGGCGAGCAGGCATGTTCAATCCCTGATGACAGTGCGCCCTGTATAAAGGCCGGGCATGAAAAAGGCCAGCGAAACGTGCTGGCCTTTCAGTGGCGCGGATTACATCAGATCAAGGGGGTAATCGACAATCACCCGGTACTCGTGCGTGTCTTGGTCCAGCGAGCCGTAGCCGTTGCCGCCCCGGTGGGTGGCCCACTGCAGGTGCACGGCCAGGTCCTTGGCGGTGCCGCCCTGGACCACGTACTGCACGTCGAAGTCGCGCTCCCAGTGCTTGGCGTGGCGGCCGTCAGCGTTGTACCAAGTGGCGCCGTAGCCGGCGCTTTGCGGGTCGACTTTGCTCAGGTCCAGCTCGCCGCGTGAGTAGCTCACGGCCCCCGTCAGGCCCGGTGCGCCTACGCCGACAAAGTCATAGGCGTACTTGAGTTTCCACGAGCGCTCGTTGGGGCCGTTGAAGTCTGAATACTGCTGCGAGTTATCGAGGAACACGCTGTCGCCCTGGTTGATGTAGTCGAACGGCGTGTTGCCGTTGACCCGCTGATACGCCGCCGTGACGCTGTGGCCGGCCACCCCCAGCACCAAGTGCAGGCTGTAGGTGTTGTTGTCGATGGCGCCCAGCAGTGCCTCGCCGGTGTCCTGGGTGTGGTAGTAGTGCAGGCCCGGGTTGAGGCTGACGGCGTCGCTCAACTGCCAGGTGTAATCCAAGTCGTAGTAGTACTGGTTCCAGATGTCCTTGAGTTCGGCGGCGTAGAGGCTGCTGGTCAGGTTAGGCACCGCGCTCCAGGCCACGCCGGCCCAATTCAGGTGCTGGCTGTCGCGGTGGTCGGGCAGGGTGCCGTAGGACGTGCCAATGCGGCCGTGGCCGCTCTGGTTGTAGAGCTTGGTGAAACTGGCCTGGCCGCCTTCGATCAGCACGCCGTCGAGGTGGGTGTTGCGCAGGCTGAAACCGCGAAAGGTCTGGGGCAGCATGCGGGTCTCGCCGCCTGCGATGACCGGGTTGCTGAGCAGCAGGTCGCCGGCCTTGAGCTCGGTGTCCAGGGCCCGCACTTTCAGGGCGCCGCCGGCGGTAGAGAACGCGCCCGGGGCTTTGCCGTTGCCACTGCCGCTGGGCAGGATGCTGGAGCCGTCGGTGCCACCACCGCCGTCGAGCTTGAGGCCGAGCATGGCGTGGGCGTCCAGGCCGAACCCGACGCGGCCCTGGGTGAAGCCGGATTCAAACACCCCCAGCAGGCCCTGGCCCCATTCGATATTGTCGTCGGCGCCCTGCAGGCGATTGCGGTGCATGTAGTAGTTACGCGCATTGAGCGTGAGGCTTGCGCCGTCGGCGAAGCCATCGCCCGTTGTGTCGTCAGCCTGGGCCGAGGTGCCCAGTGCGGTGGCCAGGGCCAGCCACAGGGGGCTGAGTTTGAGAGTGAGGCTCACAGGGGTAAAAACTCCTTGGGTAATTATTTTTTTAGGGCCACAGATGACTTGTGGGAGCGGGCCTGCCTGCGATGAGGCCGTGTCAGCCGCTGGAGAGGCTGGATACGAGGCGCCCCGGCCCACCTTTTGGCCCACGAAAAAAAGCCGCTAAACAGCAGCGGCTTTGGCTGACAACCGGGCGGGGGAAGAGCCCTGCCTGGCGTCGGGGGAAACAGTCGGGTGGGGCGATCAGCTGTCTTTGTGCGCCGGGTCTTGGGCCGGGGCGGTGGCGCTGTGCTGCGGTTGTTCGGCGTCGCGGGCCTTGGCGGTCAGTTCGGCCCGGGATTTCTCGTAAGCCTCGGCGCGGGCTGCGTTTTTCGCAACAAAGGCGACCGACTCTTCGGCCATCACCAGGGGTGAGAGGAACAACGACGACAGAGCGAACGCGCTGGCAATACCCATTACATTGGACATCTTGAAGACCTTCTTGCAGAGCAAGTGCTATTTGGTGTGAGCAAATTAGCGGTGTTGGCGGCCGGGAAACAGAGCAGATCGCATAAAGGACTGTTGCGTCATCGGCAACAGTGCGGCGGGCAGGGTGCCAGGCTTACGCCGGCAGATAAATACCAAAGGTATTGATACCGCCCTCGCTGCGCACAAACACATCACCGCCGTGCATCAGCGCAATGGCTTTGACGATGGCCAGCCCCAGGCCATGGTTGGCGCCGCTGTTGCGGCGTGAGGCATCGACCCGGTAGAAGCGCTCGAACAAGCGCGGCAGGTGTTCGCCGGCAATGGCCGGGCCGGGGTTGGCCACGGCGAGGGTCACCTGGTGTTCGCCGGCCTCGATGCGCACCTCGATCACCTGCCCGGCGCCGGTGTGCTGCACCGCGTTGTTGAGCAGGTTTATCAGGGCGCGGCGCAAGTGGGCGGTTTCGATTGGCACCTGGGCGTCGCCCTCCACCTGCACCCGCACCTGGGCGTCTTCGAGGATGAAGTCCAGGTAGTCCAGGGTGGTCGCCACCTCGCTGGCCAGGGACGCGGTGGTGAGCTGGGTGGCTTTGCTGCCCTGGTCGGCGCTGGCCAGGAACAGCATGTCGTTGACGATCGAGCGCAGGCGTTCCAGCTCCTCGAGGTTCGATTGCAGCACCTCGAAGTAATGCTCGGCCGAGCGCCCGCGCGTGAGCGCCACTTGGGTCTGGCCGATCAGGTTGGTCAAGGGCGAGCGCAGTTCGTGGGCGACGTCGGCATTGAAGGACTCCAGGCGCGAGTAGGCCTGCTCGACCCGTTCCAGGGTGGCGTTGAAGGCGCTGACGAACTGCTTGAGTTCCGGTGGCAAAGGCGACAGTTGCAAGCGCCCGGACAGGCGTGGCGGCGCCAGGCGTTGGGCTTCGTGGGAGAGTTTTATCAGGGGCTTGAGGCCAATGCGCGCCACCCAGTAGCCCAGGGCCGAGGCCAGCAGCACGCCGACAATCGCCAGGCTAACCAAGGCGACGAGCAAGTGGTGTTGGGTCTGGGAAAAGGTCTCGGTGTCGATGGCGATCAAAAAGCGCAGCGGCGGGCGTTGCTCTTTGGCCGGCAACTGGCTGACCAGCACTTTGAACGGGTAGGCGTGGCCGGGCAGGGTGAGGTCGCGCATGCCCAGCGGGCCGTGGGCGAAGGCGCGCACGCGGGCGTCGGGGGTGCCGTATTCGTAGGCCGGGTCGGCGCTGACGGCCCAGAAGCGGATGCGTTTGTCTTCTTCGCTGAGCAACTTGAGCTTGGCGCTGACCTTGCCCCAGTGCTCGGCGTTGCCGTAGCGGCCCAGGGTGGATTCGAGCACGCTGTAGCGCGCGTCCAGTTCCGCTTCGGGCAACAGGCCCAGGCCCTTGTCCACTTGCAGGTACAACGCGCCGCCAATGAGCAGGAACACCAGCAGCGCCACCAGGGTGAACAGGCCACTGAGGCGCAGGGCGATGGAATCAAACACTGCGGCTCTCCAGCACGTAGCCCATGCCGCGGATGGTGTGCAGCAACTTCTCCTCGAAGGGCCCGTCGAGCTTGGCCCGCAGGCGTTTGATCGCCACTTCCACCACGTTGGCGTCGCTGTCGAAATTGATGTCCCAAACCATCTCGGCAATCGCGGTCTTGGAGAGGATTTCGCCCTGGCGCCGGGCTAGCACGCTGAGCAGGGAAAACTCCTTGGCGGTCAGTTCCAGGCGTTGCCCGGCGCGGGTTGCCTTGCGGCTGAGCAGGTCGATCCACAGGTCGGCGATGCTGATCTGCACCGGTTCGTGGCCGCCGCTGCGCCGCGTCAGGGCTTGCAGGCGCGCCACCAGTTCGAGGAAGGAAAAGGGTTTGCCCAGGTAGTCGTCTGCGCCCTCGCGTAGGCCGCGAATGCGGTCTTCGACGCGCTCGCGGGCGGTGAGCATGATGACCGGCGTCTGCTTGCGCGCCCGCAGCGCCCGCAGCACACCAAAGCCGTCGAGGCCGGGGAGCATGACGTCGAGCACGATCACCGCGTAGTCGCTGCCCAGGGCCAGGTGCAGGCCCTCGATGCCGTCGCGGGCGACGTCCACGGTGTAGCCCTGTTCGGTGAGGCCGCGGTGCAGGTAGTCGGCGGTTTTTTCTTCGTCTTCGATAATCAGGACGCGCATGACCCGCCTCAGTCTGTGGTCGCCAGGGCCGCGTTGGGTGCGGGCATAGGCCGATGGAATAGCCGTTCGAGGGCCAAGTATATGACCGGCGTGGTGAACAGCGTCAGCGCCTGGCTCACCAGCAGGCCGCCGACCACCGCAATACCCAGGGGCTGGCGCAGCTCGGCGCCAGGGCCGGCACCGATCATCAGCGGCAAGGCGCCGAGCAGGGCGGCGAGGGTGGTCATCATGATCGGCCGGAACCGCGTCAGGCAGGCCTCATAGATCGCTTCTTGCGGGCTCAGGCCCCGGTTGCGCTGGGCGTCGAGGGCAAAGTCGATCATCAGGATGCCGTTTTTCTTGACGATGCCAATCAACAGCACCAAACCGATGAGGGCCATGATGGAAAAATCCTGGCCCCACAGCCACAGCATCATCAGCGCGCCGAGGCCGGCCGAGGGCAGGGTGGAGATGATCGTCAGCGGGTGTACGAAGCTCTCGTAAAGCACGCCGAGGATGATGTACACCGCCACCAACGCAGCGAGGATCAGCCAGGGTTGGCTGGCCAGGGAACTCTGGAACGCCTGGGCCGCGCCCTGGAAGGTGCCGATCAGGCTGGCGGGCATGCCGATCTCATTTTTCGCCGCATCGAGCATGCGCACCGCGTCGCCCAACGCCACGCCGGGGGCGAGGTTGAACGACAGGTTGGCGGCCGGGAACATGCCGTCGTGGGCGATGGACAGCGGCCCGACACGCGGCGCCTGCACCGTGGCCAGGGCCGACAGCGGCACCATCTCGCCGGAAAGGGGCGAGCGCAGGTAGAAGTAGTTCAGGCTTTCGGCCTTGCCCCGTTGTTGCGCGTCCAGTTCCAGGATCACGTTGTACTGGTTGGTTTGGGTTTGGTACTCGTTGACCTGGCGCTGGCCGAAGGCGTCGTACAACGCCTGGTCGACATCGCTGGCGGTAAGGCCGAAACGCGCAGCGGCGATGCGGTCGATGTCGATGTGGGTGATGCTGGCGCCCAGTTGCAGGTCGTTGGACAGGTCGCGAAAGGCCGGGTTGGCCCGCAGTTTTTCGCTCAGGCGTTGGGTCCAGGTGTTCAGCGTCGGCCCGTCGTTGCTCTTGAGCACGTATTGGTACTGGCTGCGGCTGGGGCCGGAGCTGAGGTTGATGTCCTGGCCGGCGCGCATGTACAGCACGATGCCCGGCACCTTGGCCAGTTGCGGGCGGATGCGGTCGATGAACTGGCTGGCGGACACGTCGCGCGCGCCGCGCTCCTTGAGGGCAATCCAGAAGCGGCCGTTGGCGATGGTCTGGTTGCTACCGGTGACCCCCACCGAATGGGAAAACGACTGCACCGCCGGGTCGGCGCCGACGATCTTCGCCAGCTCGCGGTGCTTGGCCACCATGTCCGGGTACGACACATCGGCCGCCGCCTCGCTGGTGCCGAGGACGAAACCGGTGTCCTGCACCGGAAAAAAGCCCTTGGGGATCAGCACATAACCGGCCACTGCCATGGCCAGGGTCAGGCCGAAAATTCCCAACATCAGCCGCTGATGGGCCAGGGCCTGTTGCAGCCAGCGGTCGTAGCCGGCCAGCAGGCGTTCGCCGAACCCCGGCGTGGCGTGGGCGTGGTGTTTGGGCGCGCCCATGAACAGCGCCGCCAACGTCGGCGCCAGGGTCAGGGACACCACCACTGAAATCAGGATGGTCGCGGTGGCGGTCAGGGCGAATTCCTTGAACAGCCGCCCCACCACGCCGCCCATGAACAGCAGCGGAATAAACGCCGCCACCAGGGAAAAACTGATGGACACCACGGTGAAGCCGATCTCCGCCGAGCCCTTGATCGCCGCCGCGCGCCGGCCCAGGCCCGCCTCCAGGTGACGGTGGATGTTCTCCACCACCACAATCGCGTCGTCCACCACAAAGCCCACGGCAATGACGATGGCCACCAGGGTCAGGTTGTTCAGGCTGAACCCCATCACGTACATCAGGGCAAAACTGGCCACCAGCGACACGGCCAGCACGCTGGAGACGATCAGGGTCGCCGACCACTGGCGCAAGAACAGCGCCATCACCGCCACCACCAGCAGCACGGCGATCAGCAGGGTCAGCTCCACTTCATGCAGGGACGCGCGGATGGTCTTGGTGCGGTCCGACAGCACCGCCACCTCGACCGACGCCGGCAGCATGCCTTGCAGGCGCGGCAGCTCGGCCATGATCCGGTCCACGGTGGCGACAATATTGGCCCCCGGCTGGCGCGAGATCACCAGGTTGACCCCCGGCGTGTCCCCGGACCAGGCCTGTACATAGGCGTTCTCGGGGCCCTCAACCACCCGCGCCACGTCGCGCAGTTGCACCGGCGCGCCGTCTTGGTACGAGACGATCAACTCGCCGTACTCCTGGGGGTGGAACAACTGGTCGTTGGTGGACAGGGTAGAAATGCTCGACGCGCCGTACAGCGCGCCCTTGGCCAGGTTCAGGCTGGCCTGCTGGATCGCCACGCGCACATCGGCCAGGGTCAGGCCGATGGCCGCCAGTTTGTCCGCCGAGGCCTGCACGCGGATCGCCGGGCGTTGCTGGCCGGTGATGTTGATCTGGCCCACGCCGTCGATCTGGCTGATTTGCCGGGCCAGCAGGGTTTCGACGTAATCGCTCAACTCGGTGCCGGGCATCTGGCTGGAATTGATGGTCAGGATCAGCACCGGGCTGTCGGCCGGGTTGACCTTTTTCCAGGTCGGCAGGCTCGGCATGTCGTCGGGCAGTTTGCCGGCGGCGGTGTTGATCGCCGCTTGCACCTCTTGCGCGGCGGTGTCGATGCTCTTTTCCAGGGTGAATTGCAGGGTCAGGTTGGTCGAGCCCAGGGCGCTGGTGGAAGTCATCTGGGTGATGCCGGGGATGGCGCTGAACTGCACTTCCAAAGGCGTGGCCACGGAGGAGGCCATGGTGTCCGGGCTGGCGCCGGGCAACTGGGCGCTGACCTGGATGGTCGGGAATTCCGCCTCGGGCAACGGCGCGATGGGCAGCCGTGGGAAGGCGATCAGGCCCAGCAGTACCAGGGCGAACGTCAGCAGCAGGGTGGCTACTGGGTGGTCGATGCACCAGGCCGACACCGAACCCCGGCCCGTCATGGCGCCACCTGCGCGGCGGCGGTTTCGATCACCGGGGGCGGCTCAGTGAGCACCTCGATTTTCGAGCCGGCCTTGAGCCGTGACTGGCCGTCGCTGACCAGCACATCCCCAACGTTCACGCCTTGGAGGACGGTCTGCTGGCTGTCTTGGTACAGCACCTGCACCGGTACGGTTTGCACCGCATCCCCCGTTACCCGGTACACAAAGTGCCGCTCCAGGCCACGCTGCACCACGCCGGGCGGCACCACCAGGGCGGCCTTGTCCACGGCGGTCTGGATTTTCAGGGTCACCAACTGCCCCGGCCACAGGCGGTGGCTGTCGTTGGCAAATTGCGCCTTGGCCCGCAGGGTGCCGGTGTTGGCGTTGATTTGGTTGTCGATCAGGCTCAGTTGGCCCACCGCCAAACGCTCGCCACTGAGGTCATCGGTATCGGCGCCGAGAAAGGCGCTGACGGTGGCGCGCTCCTGGGCGCCGATCAGCCGTTGTAGCGTCGGCAACTGCTGCTGGGGCAAGGAAAACTCGACGCCAATGGGGTCGATCTGCGTCACCGAAAACAGCCCCTGGGCGTCGCTCATGCGCAGCAGGTTGCCTTCATCCACCGTGCGAATGCCCACGCGGCCAGTGACCGGCGAGCGGATCTGCGTATAGGAAAGCTGCACCTGCGCCGCATCGATGGCGGCCTGATTGCCCTGGGTGGCGGCCTTGAGCTGGCTGACCAGAGCCAGTTGCTGGTCGTAGGTCTGCTTGGACACGCCATCGTCGACGCTCAGCAGTTTGTAGCGCTTGAGGTTGACCTGGGCCACCTGCAACTGCGCCTGGCTCTCGCCCAACTGGGCGCGGGCCTGGTCGAGGCTGGCGCGGATGGCGCGGTCGTCCAGGGTCGCCAGCAGGTCGCCGGCCTTGACCCATTGCCCTTCCTTGACCAGCAAACGGGTGAGGGTCCCGTCGATCTGCGGGCGGATCACCACGCTGTGCAGCGACAGCACCGAGCCGATGGCCGTGACGTAACGCGGGACATCGCGCTCCACCACGCTCACCACCCGCACCGGCACCGCACTGGCGGCGGCGCGCTTGGCCGGCGCCGGGCGGTCGAGTAGCCACAAGGCCAGGGCGGCGAGCACCATCAAGGCGATGGCGAGCAACAGGGGTTTCTTCTGGATACGCATGCTTATGGAACGCCAGAGCAAAGGGTCGAGGGGGCAGTGCCGTACTTATAACCGCTGGCGCCGGTCAGCACCGTGACCGCCAACTGACAGGGCTGACAGGTTCGCGCCGATCATCGGTGCAAGGCGCCCGTCCAACAACCCTGGCACGCAGGTATACTGGCGCCTTTCGCGGCCCGCCAGTGGCCCGACCCACTGCCTGCACCGGAGCTTCCATGACTTCCCGCACGTCCCCGCCCGTGGCCACCGCCCCGGACGCCGAACCGGCTGACCTGACCCCCGAGGCCCAGGCCGACGCCGACGGCCAACCGTCCATCCCTGCCTTCAAGTTCCCGTTCAAGCCCGGCGAATTGGCTGGCGCGAAAAAAGCCGACCAGCCCTGGTACAAGAACGGCGCCAAGAACGGCCACACCAAAACCCCCGGCGCCGCGCCTCCCGGCACCCGCCGCTCGATGGGCAAGCGCTGAGCCCCACGCCCATCCGTCTTCACACAGGAGCAGCACTGGGGTTGCTCCGCGGTCGTCACGGCACACAACGCTTGAGTCGAAACCTTGGCGTCAATGAACCGCTGAAAACCGCCCCTGCCCGACGCAACCCTTGCCACGGCTCGCTTTCGCCCAAGCCCTCGTAAATTCACGCCGTTGCGGGCGTCTGCAATACGACTTTAGTGGCGATTTAATTGCACAGAAACTGAGCCAGATCAAAATTTGTGCACTCAGTGCGCTTAGAGTCAGCAGCCCTGCCGACCCCTGACAAAACGAGCGCGCAAGCCATGAAGATCAATTTGCCGGTGACCGGGCGCAATGTGGACTTTGCCCCGGACGCGAACATCCTTTCGACCACCGATCTCAAAGGCGCGATCACCTACGCCAACAAGGACTTCATCGACATCAGCGGCTATGGCCGGGAAGAGTTGCTGGGCTCGCCGCACAACCTGCTGCGCCACCCCGACATGCCGCCCGAGGCGTTCGAGCACCTGTGGGCCACGCTCAAGGGCGGCAACTCGTGGATGGGCATGGTGAAAAACCGCTGCAAAAACGGCGACCACTATTGGGTCAGCGCCTACGTCACCCCGGTGACCCGCAACGGCCAGGCCGTGGAATACCAGTCCATCCGCACCAAGCCCTCAGCCCACCAGATCGAGCGCGCAGAGCGGGCTTACACGCGCATGCGCAACCCGCGTTCCTCCTTGCGCCAGTTGACCCCGGTGTTGGGCCTCAAGACCCAATTGTGGTTGATGCTGGCCGCGCTGATGACCCTGGTGCTGGGCGCCGGCACCTGGCTGGCGGCGTTCTCGCCGTGGCTGGCGTTGCTGGCGTTGGGCGCGGGCATGGCCCTGGGCGGCGTGGGCATGCACCTGCTGCTGCGTCCTCTGGACCGCATCACCCAGCGCGCCCGCCGCATTGGCGACAACCCGCTGAGCCAGCGCATCTATGCCGGGCGCAGCGATGAACTGGGGCAGATCGAATTCGCCTTCCAGATGCTCGAAGCCCAGGTCGGCGCGGTGGTCGGGCGTATCGGCGACGCCTCGCAGCGCCTGGCTGGGCACGCCGCGGAGCTGGTGGAACACCTGCAAAGCAGCCACACCAGCACCCTGGCCCAACAGGCCGAAACCGACCAGGTCGCCGCCGCCATCCACGAAATGGCCGCCAGCGTGGCGCAAGTCGCCGGCCACGCCCAACGCGCCTCCCAGGCCGCCGACCAGGCGGGCAGCGAAACCCTTGAAGGCCATCACCTGGTGGGCGAAAGCCGCAGCGCCGTGCTGTTGCTGGCCACCGAACTGGCCAACGCCACCGAAGTGATCCACCAACTGGAAAGCCACAGCACCGAGATTTCCGGCGTGCTGGAAGTGATCCGCAGCATCGCCGAGCAAACCAACCTGCTGGCCCTCAACGCCGCCATCGAGGCCGCCCGCGCCGGGGAACAGGGCCGCGGCTTCGCCGTGGTCGCCGACGAAGTGCGCGGCCTCGCCCAGCGCACCCAGCAATCGACTAACGAAATCCAACGCATGATTAGCACCTTGCAAACCGGTGCCCGCGATGCAGTGGTAGTGATGCAGCAAAGCAGCCAACACGTGGAAAACAGCGTCGACCAAGCCCAACGCGCGGCGACGGCGTTGGACGGCATCAGCCGCCGGGTCAAACAGATCACCGAAATGAGCGTGCAAATCGCCTCGGCGGTGGAAGAACAAAGCGCGGTCAGCGAAGACATCAACCGCAACATCATCAGCATCCGCAGCGCCTGCGAAGTCACCGTCACCGCCGGCCAGCAAAGCCACGTCAACTCCGGCGACGTGGCAGGCCTGGCCGGGGACCTGCGCATGCTGGCGCAGGAGTTTTGGCATAAGCGCCACTGAGGCGCGCGCTGCCGTTACGCCGCGCGCAGGGAAATAAACGCGTAGTTGAGCGGGGTTTCCCGGGTGACTTGGGCGCCGGTGGCTTGGACTTGCGCGGCGATGTCTTCGCCCGAAACGTGGAATTGCCAGGGCTGGGCGGTGGTCGCGGCGATGCGTTCTGGGGCCATGGCGTTGGCGAAGGCGGCCATGTCGGGCAGGTAGGCGGTGAAACCGTCGCCCTTGAGGGCGGTGGTGTGGATGCCCAGTTGCTGGCAGATGGCTTGTTTGCTGTGGATATCGTCGCGGTCGGCCTGGCGTGAACGTTGGATCAGGGCGGCCAGTTCCGGGTCTTGCAGTTCGCCGCCGAGGATCAGTTGCGGGCCTTGTTCCCAGGCTTCGCTGGGGCAGTCTTTGGCGCTGGGCGCCAGGGCGATGTGCGGGTTGATTTCCATCGGGTAGATACGGCACACCAGCGGTCGGCGCTGGTAAATGCGGCATAGCTTGTCTTCGTCCAGGTTGCGGCACGGGCCGACATTGAACGCGGCGAAGGTGATGGCGACAAAGGCCTCGGTGGCGCCGCTGGGTACCTGACAGGAGCGGCGCTGGGCGTGTTCGCGTTGTTGCGCCACCAGGCCCAGGCCGGTGCCGAGAAAACCTTCGACCAGAACGATGATGCTGCCACCATCGGCTGCCCATTGGCGGGCTTCGTCCAGGGTCAGGGGGACGTGGTGGTCGGTGCAGCATTTGCCGCAGCCGACGCAGGAAAACTGAGTGTTCATGACTGGCTTGGGTGCCTCTCGGAAAGCAGCGCCGTGACGGGATTATGTCGCCGTCACAGCAGAGCGAGTGGCTCAAGCAAGGAGTACGCCAGTCACTGCGCCTTGCGGATCGAATCCCATTCGGTGACATAGGCTGTCTTACTTTTTTTGTGATAGAGGCACAGTTCGCTGCCTTTGCGCCCCTTCATATGCTTCTGCGGATACTGGCCTTGCAATAGCAACGCGGTGTAGCCGACCCGGTCGTCGAACTGCGCGGGCGCGCCGACGGGGCTGGTTTTAATCAGGCCGCTGGCCTTGGTACAGGCACTGAGCACGGCTTTGTCGTGGGCGGCCCAGGCGTCGGGGCTGGCGGCGTGGGCCTGGAAGGTGAACGCCACAAGGGCGAGCAGAGGCAGGGTGCGGATGTTCATGGCGCGGGGCTCCTTGGCAAAAAAAACGAGTATGCCTCAACGGCATTTTGTAGAAAGCGGGCTCGCCCGCGCAGGGGGGAAGCAGATTTTTACGGCCGCTACGCGCCCGCTTGCTACCTACAGCCGTACCGGGGTGGGGCTGGGTACGGGGGCCATGCCGGCCCGTTGGTACAGGCGCCGGGCGGGGTGGTTGTGGCTCAGCACCTGGAGGTCCAGGCAGGCTTCGCGGCGTTGCTGCAAGACCTCGAAGGCGTGCAGCAGCAGGGCGTGCCCCAGGCCTTGGCGGCGGGCGCGGGGGTGCACGGCGAGGTCTTTGAGGTAGGCGCTGGTCCAGCAGTGGGCCACGCCGACTACACCGTGGCCGTCGCAGGCGATAAAACACAGTTGCGGGTCATATTCGGCGTCGGTGGCAAAGCGTGCCTGCCAGGTGGTGAGGTCGGGCATCGGCTCGCTGTCGCCCTGGTGGCTGAGGCGCAGCAGTGCGTGTACAGCGCCGGCCAGTTCCGGGCAGTAGGTGCGCAGGTGCACGCCCACCGGCCACTGCGGCGCCGGCAGCGGCCCGCGCAGGTCGCGGCGCAGCAGCAGGGCGGGCAGGCTCAGTAGCCTTGTTGGGCCACGGTTTTCGCGGCGGTAATCAGGCATTGGGTCAGTTCGGGCGAAGAGAACTTGGTCAGCACCGCATTGGCCCCGGCCACCCGGGCCTTTTCGCTGTTCATCGCGCTATCGAGGGAGGTGTGCAGCAGCACATAGAGGTGGGCGAAGTCCGGGGTTTCACGCAGGGTGCGGGTGAAGGCGTAGCCGTCCATTTCCGACATTTCGATGTCGGAGACGATCAGGTTGATCTGCTCGGCCGTGCCTTGCAGTTCCAGCAGGCAGTCGATGGCCTCTTTGGCGCTGCGGGCGGTGTGGCATTGCAGGCCGAGGTTGCGCAAGGTATGCACCGACTGTTGCAGCGCTACCTGGCTGTCGTCCACCACCAGGATGCGCGCGTTGCCCAGCACTTCGGCGTCTTCCATGCTCAGCTCGGTAGGGGCCATTTCGATCTGGGCCGGGGCGATGCTGTGGATAACTTTTTCGATGTCCAGCACCTGCACCAGGTTGCCGTCCACCTGGGTCACCCCGGTGATGTACGAGCGCACGCCGCCGGCGCCATAGGGCGGCGGGCGGATGTCGGTGGTCAGGCAATGCACGATCTTGCTCACGGCCTGTACATGCAGGCCTTGTTTGGAGCGGCTGATGTCGGTGACGATCAGGCAGCCGCCGTCCGGGTCCACCAGGGGCCGCTCGCCGAGGGCGCGGCTGAGGTCGATCACCGACAGCGAAGTGCCGCGCAGGGTGGCGATGCCTTTTACGTGGGGGTGGGATTCGGGCAACTTGGTCAGCGGCGGGCAGGGGATGATTTCGCTGACCTTGAGCAGGTTGATTGCCATCAGCTTGCCACTGCGCAAGGTAAAGAGCAGAAGCGAAAGTGAATCTGCGCGGGCATGAGTGGTGGCCATATGAACCTTCTGTGAAAAGTGGCGTGCATTTTAATGCCGCCAAAAAACTATCGTTGACGGGTTATCGACCCATTGTGGGCAGGCTTTAGCGTAGTAGGGCCAGGTTTGTTTCGGTGGTGGCCATGCTGCCACGCCTACGGCCCTCACTGCGTCGGTTATAAATTGTCGTAGGCCGATTCCCACCAATCGCGTCCGTTTGGTCTGATTTCGCGCAATAAATTGCCTCGCTAGCATCGCGTTTTGTCCTGCGCGAGTGCGTGCCATGCCGCCATCCTCTCCCCCAGAAACCGCTGTCCCCGCCGACAACATGCGCGTCGCCCTGGCGTACATCACCGGTGCCCCGGAAAAACTCTTCGACGCCAGTGTCGATACCGCCCTTTGGGTGTGGGAGGCGATCCAGGGGGATTTCAACCAAGACCGCAGCACCGGGCAAATCGCCTTCGACGCGGCGATTTCCATGGTGCCGCTGGTGGACCAGATCTGCGACATGCGCGACTTGGTCGCCAACTGCCGCGAACTGCAAAAAGACCACAGCAACACCTGGGCCTGGGTCGGCCTGTGCCTGACCCTGATCGGCCTGTTTCCGGTGCTCGGTTCCCTGGTCAAGGGTGTGCTGAAGATCTTCTTCCTGTTCATCCGCCGCTCCGGTGGCCATGCCGTGGAGCAGGCCGTGGACGAGGCGATGACCTGGGTCATCACCCTGCTGCGTAAAAAGGAAGTGGTGAAGTACTGGCGTGGCATGAAATGGGGCCAGGTGTTCCAGACACTGGCCGACGCCATCAAAAAGGTGCGCAACCAGATAGACGTCTTGAGGTTGCTGCACGCCTTCGACCGGGGCATTGCCCTGCTCAACACTTTGCTGGGCAAAGTCAAATACGTCCCTGGGGCCGCCGCCAAGGCCGAGCAAACCCTGAACATGGTCAAGGCCGTGCGTTTGCAAGCCAACGCCCATATCGGCAAAGCGCTACAACCGATACGCGACGCCCTCGACATCGTGATCCGCCGGTTGGAGATGGAACACCTGATGCAGCATCGGGCGATCCTGAACACGGTGAATGTGCACTTTCACGGCGGATTGCCCGAGGCGCGGGCGGTGAAATTGATGCGGGACGCGAAGCCGTTGCCGGGGTGGCTGAGTCGGGGGGAGCCGGGGGAGTTTAAGTCGCTGAAGGCGTCTAAAGAAAGAGCAAAGGTCAAGGAGAAAGCTGAGCAAGGCTTTCCGCACCTCGATGATAAGCAGATCAGAACCTTTGCCAAGGGATTGGAGGCAGTTGAACTGGTCGGCCCCCTACGCCTTTACCGCATCATAGGCCCCGGCAGTGTTGCCAGCGCCCAGGACTGGGTCACGGAAGCCGTGTTCAAGCAAATCATGGATTCAGCCAACCCCAAGTCTGCCTGGCGCAAGTACCTGGCGGTGTGGCCGGACTGGAACGTCAATGGCCAGTTCGTGGTGTACGAACTCAAGGCCGGGGAAACCCTCAAGGTCTGGAAAGGCCCCGCGGCGTCCCAAGTCAAGGATGGGGAAATGGAACTAGGTGACCGCTATCTGGAAGGCGGCTGGGAACAAATCAAGTTCGATGCCAAGTTCATCCGCAACAGCGCCGGCGAAAGCACCGCTGAAGCCTTCGACACCCTGACCTACTACCGCGTGGATCGCCATACCGGTCGCATGGAGCCTGCCCCGGACATGAACTACGAGCGTTACAAGAACCTGTCGCCACAAGAGCAGGAGTTCTATGAGTGCCTGCGCGAAAAAATCAATCACCCCGCCATCAGCGGCCCCTTTGATACCGCCTGGGGCATGACCGACTTTGATACCCAACTTAATAACGTGCGCCTCGGCCTGCCCAACTTGCCCGGCCAAGTAACGGAGTTTAAAAAATGAATCCGCTTTATCCGATGACCCCGACTTATCACCTGTCCCTATGGCAAAAACGCCAGGCAGCAATGCTCTATTACTACTCGTCGCAAAGTTACTTGGACGCGTTGTTGCCGAAGATCGAAGAGTTGATCGTCATGGCTGAGATGCTTTTGGAGCGCCGTTCGATTCTCGACCCCCTGATGGTCAGCGAACGCTGGGGTGTACGCGATACGGCAGCCAACTGGAGCACCGGTGGGTTTCCGGCCTTGATTGCCTATCGGCAAAGCACGATGTGGCATATGGCCAAACGCGCCGACCAGTGCTACGGCATCACGGGAACCAATCAATGCGCTCATATGCTGGGCGAACTTTCAATGCAATGGGCCACTGCAGAACAGGAGAAGGAGTTTCGCGAACGGGCCAATGAGGTGTTTTCCTATGGTTTCAAAATTGATGAGGTTATGTGCCGCGATTGGGATGACATCACCTTCTGGTATGTCTGGAAAGACTGCAAACAGCACTTCCCTCAATTACCAAAGTTCAAAGTTCATCTGGATATTGAAGGTGAGACGGGAAGAGTACCGATTCGCACGGGTGTGTACCTCCCTCAGGATGATCCCCATGGTGCTTTGCAGTTCGGTTGGACCGGAGGCGGTGAGGGGATGTGGAAGTCTCTTGAAGAGTGCCAAACATTCAACGACATCGGGCTGGACGCCTTGAACGCAGTTGGGCGAGCAGGCCTGTGGGGCGATGATATCGGGTTATTGAACTTTGCTCGGCAACGTAAATACGCCAGTGTGTTCCCTAACATTGAACATCCGGCCCGCCACGAAATAATGGATAAAGCCTTCACCGAACGCCCCTGCAAGTGGTACTTCGTCGAACTTCTCGAAGGCGAGTTCGAAGACAGCGACCCCGACGCCATGGCCGACGCGCCCGGCAGCGAACCGCAGCACCCGCCGCGCAAAGCCAGCGGCGAGCCGTGCCCCCACGCCGGTTGGTGGTTCAGCCCCGCCCGTGAAGGTTCGCGGCAGTATTTCCGTGATGGCGCAATTTTTCCCAAGCTGGAAGGCGACTACGGCTACACCTTCTGGCTCTGGAGCCCGGATCAGTCCAGGCCAACACTTTGATCGTTAAATGCAGGCCAGGTGAACCCGTCTGGTCTGCACTGCCCGGGCACACAACATGAACGCTCTTTATCCGATGACCCCAACTTATCACCTGTCGCTTTGGCAAAAACGCCAGGCAGCCATGCTCTATTACTACTCGTCGCAAAGTTACTTGGACGCTTTGTTGCCGAAAATCGAAGAGTTGATCGTCATGGCTGAGATGCTTTTGGAGCGCCGTTCGATTCTCGACCCCCTGATGGTCAGCGAACGCTGGGGTGTACGCGATACCGCAGCCAACTGGAGCACCGGCGGTTTTCCGGCCTTGATTGCCTACAGGCAAAGCACAATGTGGCATATGGCCAAACGCGCCGACCAGTGCTACGGCATCACGGGAACCAATCAATGCGCCCATATGCTGGGTGAGTTTTCAATGCAATGGGCCACTGCAGAACAGGAGAAAGCTTTTCGCGAGCGGGCCAACGAGGTGTTTTCCTACGGTTTTAAGATTGACGGTGTCATGGAACGGGGCTGGAACGATGTGATTTTTTGGGTTATTTGGCAGCAAGTTAAAGGGCACTTTGCGCGCTTGCCGAAATTCAAAGTGCATATGGATATTGAAGGTAAAACCGGGGAAGTTCCGCCACGTACCGGTGTCTATGTCTCTCAGGATGATCCTCTGGGTGCCCTGCAATTTGCCTGGACTGGAGGCGGCGAAGGTATGTGGAAAACACTGAAAGAATGTAAAACATTCAATGATATAGGCCTGGACGCTTTGAAAACCTTGGGACGCGCAGGCTTGTGGGGCGATGAAAACGGACTTGCAAGGTTCATTGAACAATCGCCCTATAAAGGCGTCTTTAAAGAGTCGTACTTCTACGCTCGTACCCGAGTACAAGTTCACTCTTTCACCGAATGCCCCTGCAAGTGGTACTTCGTCGAACTTCTCGAAGGTGAGTTTGAAGACAGCGACCCCGACGCCATGGCCGACGCGCCCGGCAGCGAGCCGCAGCACCCGCCACGCAAAGCCAGCGGTGAGCCGTGCCCCCACGCCGGTTGGTGGTTCAGCCCCGCCCGTGAAGGTTCGCGGCAGTACTTCCGTGATGGCGCGATTTTTCCCAAACTGGAAGGCGACTACGGCTACACCTTCTGGCTCTGGAGCCCGGATCAGTCCAGGCCAACACTTTGATCGTTAAATGCAGGCCAGGTGAACCCGCCTGGCCCGAGGCAACATCAGCCCCTAGACCCACCCACGCCTCATTTAAGCCCCAACCGCTTGGCCATGCGCCCCAGGTTGGCCCGGTCCAGGCCTAGCTCACGGGCGGCGCTGGCCCAGTTGTGTTGGTGGCGGTCCAGGCAGGCGCTGATGAGTTGGCGCTGGTACTGCTCGGTGGCCTGGCGCAGGTCGGCGCCGGGTTCGGCAGGGTGCGGGGTGACGGGGGCGGGGGCGCGGGGGGCGGCTACGCTGGGCAGGTCCAGGTCGGCGGCGCTTAGGCTGAGGATTTTCGGGCGTTCGCGGCCGTTGCCCAGGGCCTTGAGGGCGCTGCGGCCGATCAGGTGTTCCAGTTCGCGCACGTTGCCCGGCCAGGCGTAGGCCAGCAGCGCGGCTTGGGCGTCGCTGGTCAGGCGCAGGCTGCCCAGGCCCATGCGCGAGCGGTTTTGCTCCAGGAAGAAACCGCTGAGCAGCAGCACATCGCGGCCGCGTTCGCGCAGGGCCGGGACCCGCAGCGGGTACACGCTCAGGCGATGGTAGAAGTCGGCGCGGTAGCGGCCATTACGCACTTCGGCGGCCAGGTCGCGGTTGGTCGCGGCGATCAGGCGCACGTCCACCCGGTGTTCCTTGTCTGAACCCAGGCGCTGCAACTGGCCGCTTTGCAGCACCCGCAGCAGCTTGGCCTGCACGCTCAGGGACAACTCGCCCACTTCATCGAGAAACAAGGTGCCGCCATTGGCTAGCTCGAATTTGCCGCGCCGGTCGCTGGTGGCCCCGGTGAAGGCGCCGCGCACGTGGCCGAACAGCTCGCTTTCGACCAAGGTGTCGGGCAGCGCTGCGCAGTTGAGGCTGACAAGCGGTTTGTCGCGCCGTGTCGAGGCCGTGTGCAGGGCCTGGGCCACCAGCTCTTTGCCGACGCCGGTTTCGCCGCTGATAAGTACCGTCAGGTCGCTGCCGCCCACCAGGCTGACTTCTTCGAGTAGGCGTTTGTGGGCCTTGCTTTGGCCGATCATCTCCCGGGGTTGCTGGCCGCTGGCCTGGCGGTAGACCTCGGCGCGCTGGTGTTCGTCCTCGGCGCGCAGGGCCAGGCGTTCGATGCGCTCGGCGGCGCTGACGGTGGCGGCGGCGAGGCTGGCGAAGGCGTGCAGGTCGCTCAGGGGGATGGCGTCGAAGCGCCGCGGGTCGAGGGCGTCCAGGGTCAGCAGGCCCCAGGGGCGTTCGTCGATAAACAGCGGGCAGCCCATGCAGTCGTGTACGTGCAGCGCTTCGTCCAGGCCATGGACGAGGCCGTCGTAAGGGTCGGGCAATGGGCTGTCGCTGGCGAAGCGGGTGGGGCCCGGGCCTTCGAGCAGCGCGGCGAACCGCGGGTGCTCGCTGATCTTGAAGCGCCGCCCCAGGGTGTCCGGGCTCAAGCCGTCCACCGCCAGGGGCACCAACCATTCGCCGTCCAGGCGCAGTAACGCGGCGGCATCGCAGGGCAGCAAGGCGCGCATGGCCTCGAGCAGGCGCCGGTAGCGCTCGCTTTCGGGCAGTTCGCGGGACAGGTCGGCCACCAGGGGCAGCAGGGTGGTGAGCAGGGTAGTTGCGGTCATATTGACTCCGTGTAGTCGCAGTGACTATAAGGCGGGCGTTGTCATAATGACTATCTAATATTTAAGTTATTGATTTTTAATGAATTAAAACATGGCACGAATACTGATAAGCCTAAGGTATTCCTAGAAAACACCGGAGTTACCCATGCTGAGCGTCCAGGATCGTGCCATCGTCAAATCCACCGTGCCCCTGCTTGAAAGCGGCGGCGAGGCGCTGATTACCCATTTCTACCGGATGATGTTGTCCGAGTACCCGCCAGTGCGCGTCCTGTTCAACCAGGCCCACCAAGCCAGTGGCGACCAGCCCCGGGCCCTGGCCAATGGCGTGCTGATGTACGCCAAGCACATCGACCAACTCGACCAACTGGGCGATTTGGTGGGGCGCATCATCAACAAGCACGTGGCGTTGCAGATCCAGCCCGAGCATTACCCCATTGTCGGCACCTGTTTGCTGCGCGCCATTGCGCAAGTGCTGGGGGATGAAGTGGCCACGCCTGCGGTCCTCAACGCCTGGGGCGCGGCCTACAACCAATTGGCGCAGATCCTGATCGGCGCCGAAAGCGCCATCTATACCCGCAAGGCCGAGGAAGTGGGCGGCTGGCGCGGTGGGCGCGAGTTCGTGCTGGCGGCGCGGGTGCAGGAGAGCGTGGAAATCACCTCGTTCTACTTCGCGCCCAAGGACCAGGGCCCCGTCCTTGCCGCCGAGCCGGGCCAGTACATCGGCCTGCAACTGTTTATCGAGGGCGAAGAAACCCGGCGTAACTACTCGCTCTCGGCCCTGAGCGACAACGGCCAATACCGCATCAGCGTCAAGCGCGAAGTGGGCGGGCGCGCTTCCAACTACCTGCACGACTGTTTGCAGGTCGGCGCCAGCCTGATGCTGTTCCCGCCGTCGGGGGAATTCACCCTCAGCGCCAGCGCCAAGCCCTTGGTGCTTATCAGTGGCGGCGTGGGCATCACCCCGACGCTGGCGATGCTCGAAGCGGCCCTGGCCAGTGAGCGGCCGGTGCATTTTATCCACTGCGCGCGCAATGGCTCGGTGCATGCGTTCCGTGGCTGGGTCGATGATTTGGCGGTGCGCCACCCGCAACTCAAGCGCTTTTATTGCTATGCCGAAGAGGACGGCATCAGCCCGCCGGCGGACCAGATCGGTTTGCTCGATCAGGAACAACTGGGCCTGTGGCTGCCGGCCGACCGCGACCTGGACGCCTACTTCCTCGGGCCCAAGGGCTTTATGGCTGCGATCAAGCGCCACCTCAAGGCGTTGGGCGTGCCGCCGCAGCAGAGCCGTTACGAGTTCTTCGGGCCGGCGGCGGTGTTGGAGTGATTCGCCGCTAGGCCGCTAGCGCAAGCAGGGCTCGCCCCCACAAGCCACCAGGCCTATTAAGGCCTGGTGGCAGCGCGCCCTGCTCGCGATGGCAGCCTTGAAACCGCCACCGCTGGCAAGCCAGGCGCCGACGGGTGGCCTATGTCGCCAGCCGGGCGCCGGCCAGGCTGCCGCTCAGTTCATAGGCGGCGAGTTCGGCCTGGTGGGCGGCGAGGATTTCCGGCAGGGAGCCGCGCAGGTATTCCACCCAGGTCTTGATCTTGGCATCCAGGTACTGGCGCGAGGGGTAGATGGCGTACAGGTTCAGTTCCTGGGAGCGGTAGTTGGGCATCACCCGCACCAACGTGCCGTTGCGCAGCGCTTCGATGGCGGCGTACACCGGCAACACGCCCACGCCCATGCCGCTGATGATCGCGGTTTTCATCGCGTCGGCGGAGTTCACCAAAAACGGTGAGCTGTTGATGGTGACCATCTCCTGGCCTTCGGGGCCGTCGAACAACCACTTTTCCAGCGGGATCACCGGGCTCACCAGGCGCAGGCAGGCGTGGCCGAGCAGGTCGCCGGGTTTTTGCGGGCAGCCGTTGGCTTTCACATAGGCCGGGGAGGCGCAGACGATGCTGTAGGTGATGCCCAGGCGCTGAGACACGAACCCCGAATCCGGCAACTCGCTGGCCAGTACGATGGACACGTCGTAGCCCTCGTCCAGCAGGTCTGGCACGCGGTTGGCCAGGGTCAGGTCGAAGGTCACGTCGGGGTGGGTTTTGCGGTAGCGGGCGATGGCATCGATCACGAAATGCTGGCCGATGCCCGTCATGGTGTGCACCTTCAACTGCCCGGCCGGGCGCGCATGGGCGTCGCTGGCCTCGGCTTCGGCTTCTTCTACATAGGCCAGGATCTGCTCGCAACGCAGCAGGTAGCGCTTACCCGCCTCGGTCAGGGCGATGCGCCGGGTGGTGCGGTTGAGCAGGCGGGTTTGCAGGTGGGCCTCAAGGTTGGAGACCGCGCGCGAGACGTTGGCGGTGGTGGTGTCCAGCTGTGCGGCGGCGGCAGTGAAGCTGCCAGCCTCGGCGACACTGCTGAAAGCGCGCATGTTTTGCAGGGTGTCCATGGAGTGCACTCAAGGGAGATGGCAAATTGTGACATGAAGTTACGGGCGACCGTGACCCCGACCAAGGGATTATCGCGCTAACGGTAATAAAGATTCACAGGAATGCCCGCTTATCGCCGCTGGGGGCGGACCCTAGAATTGCGTCGTTGTAGGAATGATGCACTTTCACCTGTGGGAGCGGGCTTGCCCGCGAGGGCGGCATGGCTGCTGGTGGGCATGTGCCGGCTGTACTCGCCAGAGCCCGCTCCCACAGTGAGTTAGCCGCTCCCGGAATGTTTTGCCTCCCCTCTTTTTTCAGGAATTCGCAGCAGTGCCGCGTCGCATCAGCAGAGAGCTGAAGACTCTCAGTGTTTGGGCTTTAACCTTGGCAATCAGCGGCTGCATCGGAACCGGAGGTATTGGCCCGCAAGGCCAGGCAATGCCTGTCGCTGCCCTGGCTACCGACGCCGCGATCCAGAGCGCGGCGGCGGATGCCCACTGGCCCAGCGCCCAATGGTGGCGGGCCTATGGCGACCCGCAGTTGAACCGCTGGGTCGAGTTGGCCGTGCAGGGCAGCCCCAGCCTGGCCATGGCCGCCGCCCGGGTGCGCCAGGCGCGGGCCATGGCCGGCGTGGCCGAGGCCGCCGAGGCGGTGCAGATCAACGGCACTTCTACCCTCAAGCGCCACAACTGGCCCACCGACCCGTTCTACGGCCCGGGTGATTTGGCCAACTCCACCACCTGGGACAACAATGCCGCCCTGGGCCTGACCTATGCCCTGGACCTCTGGGGCCGCGAGCGCAATGCCACTGAGCAGGCCCTGGACCTGGCGCACATGAGCGCCGCCCAGGCGCGCATGGCCCAGCTCGAATTGCAGAACAACGTGGTGCGCGCCTATATCCAGTTGTCCTTGCACTACGCCCGGCGCGACATCGTCTACGCCACCCTTGAGCAGCAACAGCAGATCCTGGCCCTGGCGCAACGGCGCCTGGACGGCGGCATCGGTACCCATTTCGAGGTCAGCCAGGCCCAGACCCCGCTGCCCGAAACCCACCGTCAACTCGATGCCCTGGACGAAGAAATCGCCCTGAGCCGCAACCAATTGGCTGCCCTTGCAGGCTTTGGCCCGGGGCAGGGCGCCCAATTGCAACGCCCGTCGCTGTCGCTGGGCGCGCCGTTGCCATTGCCCTCGGCCTTGCCCGCGCAACTGCTGGGCCAGCGCCCGGACGTGGTCGCCAGCCGCTGGCAAGTGGCGGCCCAGGCCCGTGGCATCGACGTCGCCCATGCCGGGTTCTACCCCAACGTGGACCTGGTGGCCGGCCTGGGCTTCATGGCCACCGGCGGCGGGGCGCTGGAGTTCATCACCGGCAAAAAACTCAACTACAACGTCGGCCCGGCCATTTCCCTGCCGATCTTCGACGGCGGGCGCCTGCGCGCCCAGTTGGGCGAAGCGTCCGCCGGCTACGACCTGGCCCTGGCGCAGTACAACCAGACCCTGATCGACGCCCTCAAAAGCATCAGCGACCAGTTGATCCGCCGCGAGTCCATGGACAAGCAGCAAGCCTTCGCCGCCGAGTCCGTGGCCTCGGCGCAAAAGACCTACGACATCGCCACCATCGCGTTCGAGCGCGGCCTCACCGACTACCTCAACGTACTCAACGCCCAGACCCAGTTGTTCGCCCAGCAGCAGGTGCAGCAGCAGGTGCAGGCCGCGCGCCTGAGTGCCCACGCCGAACTGGTGACCGCCCTGGGCGGCGGCCTCGGGGCCGGCGATGACAGCCCGCCCGAAAGTACCACCGTCGCCCACAAAACCCCGGCCGCGTTGGCCGTTTTCGACCACTAAAAGAAGGCCGCAATGACTCCCTTGCCCGCACCGCTGCGCTGGCTGTATGCCTTGGAATGGCGCCGTGGTTTCTTCGACTGGGCACGCAGCGATGGCGTGACCTGGGTGTACATCTTCAAGGTGTTGCTGGCCGCATTCCTCACCCTGTGGCTGGCGATGCGCCTGGAACTGCCGCAACCGCGCACGGCGATGATTACCGTGTTCATCGTCATGCAGCCGCAAAGCGGCCATGTGTTCGCCAAGAGTTTCTACCGCTTCCTCGGCACCCTCGCCGGCTCGGCGGTGATGGTGGCGCTGATCGCCCTGTTCGCGCAAAACACCGAACTGTTCCTCGGCTCCCTGGCCATCTGGGTCGGCATTTGCTCGGCGGGCGCGGCGCGTTACCGCAACTTTCGCGCCTACGGTTTCGTGCTGGCCGGGTACACGGCGGCGATGGTCGGCCTGCCGGCCCTGGCCCACCCGGACGGCGCCTTCATGGCCGCCGTGTGGCGGGTGCTGGAAATCTCCCTGGGCATTCTCTGCGCCACCCTGGTCAGTGCCGCGATCCTGCCGCAAACCGCCAGCGCCGCCATGCGTAACGCGCTGTACCAGCGCTTTGGCGTGTTCGCGCTGTTCGTCACCGACGGCTTGCGCGGGCGCAGCCAGCGCGAGGCGTTCGAGCGCGGCAACGTGCGTTTTATCGCCGAGGCGGTGGGCCTGGAAGGGCTGCGCAGCGTCACCGTGTTCGAAGACCCGCACATGCGCCGGCGCAACGGCCGTTTGAGCCGCTTGAACAGCGAGTTCATGGGCATCACCACGCGCTTCAACGCTTTGCACCAGTTGCTCGAACGCCTGCGCAGCAACGCCGCCGACCATGTGGTGGCGGCGATCAAACCCGGTTTGCAGGACCTGGCCGAGCTGCTCGACGGCTTCTCTGGCCGCGCCCTCACCGATGCCGACGCCGCGCGCCTGGCCGCCGCCCTGGCGGCCTACAAGGAAGGCCTGCCGGCGCGGGTGCGCAGCTTGCGGGCGCAGTTCCAGGAAGGCGCGCCGAGCGAGGCTGAGCAGCTGGATTTCCACACCGCCTACGAATTGCTCTACCGCTTTGTCGATGAGCTGCACAGCTACGCCCAAACCCACGCCTCCCTGGCCGACCACCACCACGCCCGCGAGCAATGGGACGAACCCTACACGCCGCAAACCAATTGGCTGGCGTCGACTGCTTCGGGGTTGCGCGCGGCCTTCATTCTGTTGGTGCTGGGCAGTTACTGGGTGGCCACGGCCTGGCCCAGCGGCGCCACCATGACCCTGATCGCGGCCGCCACCGTCGGCCTGTCCGCCGCCACGCCCAACCCCAAGCGCATGGCGTTCCAGATGGCGTGCGGCACCTTGGTCGGCGCGGTGATCGGCTTTATCGAGATGTTTTTCGTGTTCCCGTTGATCGACGGTTTCGCGTTGCTGTGCGTGATGCTGGCGCCGGTGATCGTGCTGGGCTCGTTCCTGTCCTCGCGCCCACAGTTCGCCGGGGTGGGCCTGGGCCTGTTGATCTTCTTCAGCACCGGTTCGGTGCCGGACAACCTCACCGTCTACAACCCCTACAGTTTCATCAACGACTACATCGCCATGATCATGGGCATGCTGGTGTGCGCGGCGGCGGGGGCGATCATCCTGCCGCCCAACAGCCGCTGGCTGTGGCAACGCCTGGAGCAGGATTTGCGCGGCCAAGTGGTGTACGCCATCAGCGGCAAACTCAAGGGGTTGGGGTCGAGTTTCGAGAGCCGCACCCGCGACCTGCTGCACCAGGCCTACGGCTTGGCGGCGGGCCAGCCCAAGGTGCAAAGCGAGCTGCTGCGCTGGATGTTCGTGGTGCTGGAGGTGGGCCACGCCATCATCGAGTTGCGCAAGGAACAGGCGATTTTGCCAGTGCACCCGGCCTACGCGGCGTCGCAGCCGTGGCGCCAGGCGATCCGCGTCATGGGCCGCTCGCTGGTGCGCCTGTTTTTGCAACCGAGCCAGAGCAACCTGGAGCGTGGCTTGATTGCCGTGGACCACGCCATCAGCCGCGTGCAGGCCACCGACGAGCCTTTCGCGCCGCACTTCGACACCTCGGCCCTGCGCCGGGTCAAAAGCTACCTGCACTTTATTCGCACCTCCCTGCTGGACCCGCAATCGCCGCTGGCGGCCTATGCCGTGGCCAAGCCCCAAGGATTTGCCCATGCCTCGTGAAATCGCCTTCCACGGCCTGTACATGCCGACCATGACCCTGATGTTTTTCATCGCGGCAGGCCTGGCCTGGGCCCTGGACCGCTTCCTGTCGGGCCATGACCTGTACCGCTTCTTCTGGCACCCGGCGCTGCTGCGCCTGAGCCTGTTCGTGTGCATTTTCGGCGCCTTGGCGCTCACTGTTTACCGTTGAGAACGACCCGATGAAAAAGCTCTTCAGCCTGCTCGCCACCTTGCTGGTGCTGGCCCTCGCGATGTGGATCGGCCGCACCTTGTGGGTGCACTACATGAACACCCCCTGGACCCGCGACGGGCGGGTGCGCGCCGACATCATCAACGTCGCCGCCGACGTCACCGGCGAAGTGGTGGATGTGCCGGTGCGCGACAACCAATTGGTGAAAAAGGGCGATTTACTGATGCAGATCGACCCCGAGCACTACCGCATCGCCGTCAAGCAGGCCCAGGCCCTGGTGGCCTCGCGCAAGGCCACGTGGGAGATGCGCAAGGTCAATGCCCACCGGCGTGCCGACCTCGATAGCCTGGTGATCTCCCGGGAAAACCGCGACGACGCCAGCAACATCGCCGACGCCGCCCTGGCCGACTACCAGCACGCCCAGGCGCAACTGGATGCCGCCGAACTGAACCTCAAGCGCACCCGCGTGCTGGCAGCGGTGGACGGCTACGTCACCAACCTCAACGTGCACCGGGGCGACTACGCGCGCATCGGCGAGGCGAAAATGGCCGTGGTCGATATGAACTCGTTCTGGGTCTATGGCTTCTTCGAGGAAACCAAGCTGCCGCGGGTAAAAGTCGGCGACCCGGCCGACCTGCAACTGATGAGCGGCGAAGTACTCAAGGGCCACGTGGAAAGCATCTCGCGCGGCATCTACGACCGCGATAACCCTGAAAGCCGCGAACTGATCGCCGACGTCAACCCCACCTTCAACTGGGTGCGCCTGGCCCAACGGGTGCCGGTGCGCATCCACCTCGACGAAGTGCCCGACGGCGTGTTGCTGGCGGCGGGGATCACCTGCACGGTGGTGGTCAACCCGGGCCAGTAGACAAGCCGCCAGTAGGCGCGAGCGCGCCCGCGATGAGGCCGGTGCAACCACAATGTTGTCGCCAGTAATGTCGCCATCGCGAGCGGGCTCTTGCCTACAGAGGAACTTTCACCCCACCCCTTCAGCAAAACGTCTCGTGCAGATGCCGCCAGCGCAGGGCGCCGCCGGGCAGTTGTTCGATAACGGCCGTGGCGCGGCGGTCGCTGAGGGGGCCGCTGGCGTCCGATTGCAATTCGCGGTAGCTCAGGGTGGCGCCGCCGGGGTGGCGGGCGAGGCCGCGCAGGTCGCTCAGGCTGATGCGCAACCCGGGGCGGGTGCCGCCCAGTTGTTCGAACAGGCCGCGCAGGGCCTCGCAGTCCAAGGCTCTGCCATCAGGCGCGACCATCGAAAACTCGGGCGAAAACCGCCCCAGCAACCGGGCCAGCAGCGCCGGTTCGGCGGTGCCGGCGAACCACTGTTCGATGTCGAGCAAGGTGTGGATCACTTCGTTGAAAAAATCGCGATAGTCGGTCATGCAAAGGGCTCGGCGTGAGGGGCGGCCCCGCAGGGTAGGGCGTTGTCCTGGCTAGGGAAACGACGCGATGGCTGCTAGTTTGTCAAAATTATTTTGACAAAGGAGGCGCCCGCCCATGGTCAGCCTGGATCGTTTCGACACCTTCAAAGCCGTGGTCGAGGCCGGCTCGCTCACGGCGGCAGCCCAGTTGCTGGGCCAGACCCGCGCCGTGGTCAGCTTCAACCTCAAGCGCCTGGAGGCGGAGTTGGGGGTGACCCTGGTGACCCGTAACACCCGGCAACTGGCCCTCACCGATGCCGGCGAGCGCTTTTACCTGCGTTGCCTGCGCACCCTGGACGAAGCACGCCTGGCCATCGAAGAGGCACGCAGCGAACACAGCCAGCTCAAGGGCACGCTGCGCATCACCACCACCGTGGAATATGCCCTGGCCAAAGTGGTGCCGGCGCTGGAGCTGTTCCGCCAGCAGCACCCACAGCTGCATATCCACCTGTCCACCTCATCGACCCACGCCGACCTGATTGGCGAGCGCTTCGACCTGGCGATCCGCCTGGGCCGCCTGCTCGACTCCAACCTGCGGGCGGTGCAGCTTGCGACCTTCGACGTGTTCGCCGTCGCCGCCCCGGCGTTGCTGGCCCGCCACGGGGCGGTCACTGGCCTGGCAGCTCTGCAACACCTGCCCACCCTGGGCCATGGCCGCGTGCCGCACCTGAGCGTGACCGACCCCCAAGGCGTGGAGCACGATTACCAGCCCCAGGCCGGCCAGGTCGCAGTGGTGGCCGACAACAGCGCCACCCTGCGCGCCTTCGCCCTGGCCGGGCACGGCGTGGCGATATTGCCGCAATGGCTGGTTCAGGCAGACCTGGACGCCGGCCACCTGCAGCACCTGCTGCCCGACCACCGTTTCACCCGCCAGGGCGTCTATGCCCTGTACCCCAACACCCGCCACCTGCCGCTCAAGGTGCGGGCGTTCATTGATTTTCTGAAGTTGCGCGAGGGGGGCGGCTAGCCTCCCGCACCCTTACCTGCGGGGCAGGAGAGTGGGTGTTGAGCAGGCCACCCACAGGTGGGGTGCTTTGCAAAGTCGCTTGCCATCGGTCGGAAAAGTACCGCCCCCTGTCAGATCTGACAGGTTCGCAAATGCCGCAACCGTCGTAGGGTCAAGGGCAATTTCCCCTGCGCAGAGATGGCTCCCATGGCAGATCACAGCGATCGTCTTTTGCTCAACCTGGTCAACGACCCCGCTGCAAAGAAAACTCCACGGGGCAAGGTCAATTTCGTGACCGCCATGCAGCAACTGGGCATTGCGTCGGTGTTCGATATCATCGGCCAACCCAAGCCGCAGTTCGTCGAGCGCCTGGGGGAAATTTGCGATGCCGACGGCGCCTTGGCCTACGAAAACGCACTGTGCTACGCCACCCAGATTGGCCGTTTATACCGTGAGCACCAGGTGTCCAGTGGCAAACCCCAGCATCTGACCCAGCGCACCGGCGTGCGGGCGCTGACGGAGGTGGGGCCCAGTTACCCGAACCTGTTCAAGGAAAACTGGGATGAGTTCTGCAAGGTGGGCGCCATCGCCGCGATCGACTCGCCCGTGGCTTACCTGCGCTCTCTGTTCCACTTCGCCACCCGCACGCTGGAGGGGTCCGGGCAGGGCACTCACCCCAAAATCCTGCTGCGCACGCGGCGCCCCGATATCGAGGCGCTCGTGATCGACCCGCAAAGCACCTTTGTGCCCAGGCCGATGCTGGACCAGGTCAACGAGGTGCTCAAAGGTGATATCCAGCGTTACCAGCAGGGCATCCCCGGTATGCCGCTGCCGGTCTATGACCTGCTCGCCAACCGGCGCCATCCGTTTATTTTTCCCTACAACTTCGCTCACCATCAGTGCCGCCTGGGGCTGGCGCAAAACAAGCTGCAACTGGGCGAGTTGAATTACCGGGTCAGTTTTGAATTGCCCGCGACCCAAGGCAGCCGCAATGTCTACGGCACCGTGCAGAACGCCCCCCATGAGGCGCAGCGGTTGTTGTCCGGGCTGAGCCCACAGCAGCAGAAATTGCTGATTGAGCCTTCGTTGTTTACGACGTTTTATCTGTCCAAGGCACAACTGGTTGCAGGGTGGGATGGGCCTTGGAATTGCCATCTCAATGCCCACAAGGCTGTGGGCATGGGCTTTGTTTTGCGTCCCGGGCAGAGCGCGATTCAACAGGTCGTGCCGCCTGCCGATGCGCTGGTCAGTGACTACAATGGGGTCAACCTGGCCACGCTGGAATTCACCAAGGCCGGTACAGCGCAAAAACACGTAGCCAACTTCAAATTCGGTACAAGAACCACCGATCCCCGTTACCTCTGGCGTTTCAACTATCTCAATGGGCCTAATGGCTCCACGCTGCTGCCCAATATCACGTGGGACAACAGCGGGCCAGCGTTCCCGGTGTTTGCGGGTTATCGCGCTGCATTTGTGGTGACCACCACCACTGGGACCTTGCAGGCGCCTGCAGGACTGGCAGCCTTGAGCTTTACCCTCGAACTCGATGAAAACATCACGTGGACCAACGAGCAGGTGTTGTTTTTCAGAAACCACTTCGATGTGGTCAGTGCCGGCGGCCAGGTCGAAGGTGGGCTCAATGAACTCAAGACTTTTCTCGACAAAACCGCGACCAATGCCGAGCAGGTCGAGGCGCTGCTGTCCCAGCGCAACTGCTTCCCCAGGCTATCGCCCAACTGCCCCAGTACCAACGTCAAGGCTAATGGGGCGGGGCGGGGCAAACCGTACCCCCATGCGTCCCACTACGGCGCCTGCTACGTCAACGGCCATGGCTCGGACCGCTATGACAGCGTCACGCCGGCCACCACCGCCTCCATTCAACGCGACCAATTCGACAATTCGATGGGGCTCAAGGAGGTCAAGACCGCCAACGCCACCTACTGGTACCTGACCAAAACCTCGCCCAACCGCTTCGACCGCCTGCAACGCATGATCCGTTTGCAGCGCTGGTTCGACCTTCCCTTCGCCGAACTGGACACACTCATCATCAGCGCCATTCGCAGCGAAGGCGAACACAACCTGACCATGGACCTGAACATCAACACCTTGCGGGTGCTGGGGGTTTATCGCTACTTGAGCGGGCGCTACAGCATCACTGCCGAGCAATTTGCAGCTTTTGTGCATGACCTCACGCCCTACGCCACGGGCGAGCGCGTGCCGCTGTTCGACCAGGTGTTCAACAAGGCGGCGCTGTTCGACGTGCCACTGGTGCTTGACCAGCAGCCCTTCAACCTGGCCGGCACCGACGCCGCCTCGAAAAGAACCGTGTCGCAACTGTGTGCCGGCCTGGGCTTACAGCCCACCCAGACCTCGTTCTTTCGTCTGGCCGGGCAAACCCAGCTCTACGTGGGCCCATTGCGCCGCGACCTGGCCACCGTGTCATCGCTGTATCGCCAGGCCCGGATGGCGCAGTTGTTCGGCCTCACACCCGAAGACAGTTGGGCGCTGGTCGACTTGCTGGGCGGCGAACGCTACCAGCGCTTGCTCAGCAACGGGCGCCTGGCGCAGCAAGGGGAGCGGCCGTTGAGCCCGATGATAATCGAGGCCAAAAATTCTGACGCTACATACGACATCCGCTTGACCTTGGTGGCTGATCCTCTTGAGGCGGGTGATGTGTTACGCCTGCTGCCGGGCTCCGCGTTGCTCGTCAACCAAGGGGTCGATTTTACCCAGGCAGCCCCCACGCGGTTATTTACCCTCGACTGGCCACCGCAGCCGGCGCTGGCGAACTTTTTGCGCAATGTCGACGGCAGCACGCTCAGCCTTGCGCCTATTGCCCCCGGCCAAACCCTGTCGTTGAGCGGTAGGGTAATCACTCGGGAGGCTTGGCAAGCCATCACTGAGGGCGCGGCAACGCTCACCAATTTGCGAGTCAAATGCGGTGCCCAGGGCAATCGAGATATGAAGGTCGAGAACATCTACGAAGGCGAACCCCTGAGTGCCGAGCCCGATATCCTCGACCTCCTGATGCAAATGGACTGGGCTGTGACCTGGCTCAAGGACAGCAAGCAAACGGTGCCACTGGTGCGGCAATTGCTGGGCCTGGACCCGGGCGACTACCTGCCGCCCGAAGGCTTGACCGACCGCGTGGCGAAGCTCGCCGAGGACGCCCGCGCGGTGCTGGTGAGCGACGCGCAACTGCTGGCGCTGAACCTGCCCACACATGAAAAAACCACCCAGGCCCGCGGCCCCGGCGACCCCATCAACTGGCGCAGCGTGCTGCTACCACTGCTCGACCCAACGGGCCTGGTCAAAGAACAACCCCTGGAGTTGGCCGACAACACCCAGGCGCAATTGCAGGCCGCCCTGGTGCGGGCCCTCCAACCGCTGGCCCTGGACCCCGCCGTCAGGGCTGCCAGCCTGGAGAAACTCGGCACCCTGCTCATGGCCGCCCACGGTCGGCAATTGCGCTTGATCGAAGGCCTGGCCCAGGAGTTGGTCAACCTGCCCATGGACCGTACCCAAGTGGTGGTGCACTGGGCCCAGACTAGCGTCTATCAACTGCTGGCGATGGTGCTGCAAGTGGGTACCAACGCCGAGGGCAGCAGTACGCTGATCGTCCAGCTCAAGGCTGTGTTGTGCCACGCCAAGGCCGCGCTGCACTTACGCCTAAGCACCAGCGCCCTGCGCCTATTCCTGGTACACCCGCAGTGGCTGGGCGCGGCGCAAGGGGGGCCGCTGTCATGGGCCAGCCTCTACCTGCTGGGCCGCTATAGCCAGTGGTTCAACCGCCAGAGCCAGGCAGAAGAAGCCCTGCTGGGCTACTTCATCAGCGCCAACCCGGCCAAGGCCCAACTCAAGAACAAAGCCCTGCGCAGCGCCGTCAACCAGGCCAGCGCCGAAGTGTTGGCCAACCTGCTGGACTGGCGCCAGGAAGACATCGCCCGCTTGTTCCAGGAACTGCCCCTGGGGCGCGCCACCTCCCTGGCCGAAGTGGACTGGGTGCTGCGCTGTCAACAGGCCTGCGCCGCCAGCGGCTTGACCGCCACCGACCTGCTGGCCGCCACCGCGTTGCACGCCGATAGCGCCAGTGTGGCGTGGCAAGCGGCGGGTGAAGCCGCCATAGCCGCCAGCCGCCGCGCCTGACCGCCATCATTTTTGCAAGGAGCAACCATGTCCAAGTCCATCGATGCCCAGCTCAACGAAACCCTGCGCGACGCCCTGGTGGCCTACTACCTCGACGAGGTGGTGCCCAACGCCCAGGAATTCGTCGGCTCCGGGCTCAACGACAAAATCAAGACCGCCAATGACCTCTATGAGTACAAGTTGCTCGATGTCCAGGTCTCCCAGGACGTGGCCACCAGCCCCGTGGCGTCGGCCATCGCCAGCCTGCAGCAGTACATCAACGGTGCGCTGATGGGCATGGAGCCGGGCTACGAAAACCGGGTCATGGAAGAACACCTGATAACCCAGTGGCGCGAGATCAACAGCCAATACCCCATCTGGGCCGCCAACCAGCAATTGCAGTATTACCCCGAGGTGTACATCGACCCCTCGCTGCGCCTGAGCAAATCGACCTATTTCGAGCAACTGGAGAACGACCTCAACCAGAACAAGATCCACATCGACACCGCCCAGGAAGCGGTACTCAGCTACCTGGCCAGTTTTGAAGAAGTGGCCAACCTGACCATCATCAATGGCTACATCAACACCGACGACTTCAAGAACGGGATGTACTACTTCATCGGTAAATCCCGCGCCGAAAGTGTGTATTACTGGCGCTCGGTGGACATGTCCCAACGCACTTATAAAAACCTCACCGGCACCGACCCCAACCGCCCCAAGTTCGACTACCCGCAACCCGGCGCCTGGTCGGATTGGAAAAAAGCCAACTTACCCATCTCGGCCGGCGCCATTGAACGCACGATACGGCCAGTGTTGTTCAATAACCGGCTGTTTGTGTTTTGGATCGAGTGCGTGGATAACAGCCCGGAGGCGACCACCGTCGAACAGAGCTATGTTCCCGGTGCTCCACCGACCCCCCCAGAACCGGGTTCACCGGTCACCACCATCAAGAACAACCCGATGTTGCGCTTGAACATGGTCTACAAAAAATACGACGACACCTGGAGCGTGCCGCAAACCTGTATCGAGGCGTGGAGCGAGGCGCCGCGGTTCAAGACGGAGAATCTTGAAGAGTGGGTTAACTGCATTGCCGTGCAGGACAGTTCGACATCGCCGGAGGCGATGTTCGTAGCGATGTATGCCGGCTATACCCCCGGCGATTCAGATGAAGGGAGAGACGATGAATACGCTTTTCTGAAAACGGCATTTGTTGATAAGAACTTTAATGTGAGCCCCCTTTTTCCATATGTTGGCAAGGTGCCTCAAATGGAAGTGACCCCCGGGGATAAAAAAGCCCATGTGTTGAAGGTCAGTCGTATTTTTGCCCACGCTAATGAGGGGCGCTTTCAATTCAAACTTCCTCCGTTCAGTATCCAGATAAAAAGTATCGAGAACAGTATGCCGCACCCAGGTGTTGACTCTTGGGACTATAACCGGTGGCAGAGCAGAATTGCGGGACCCGTAAAAGATGTGGATATTAGATATAACTCAGCGATGCAGCGCCTTGAATTTGATTCGAAGATAATGGCTCCATTTAGAACGCCCGTTGTGGAAGTTGGAGTCGTTTTGGCTGGTGCAGGTATAAATGTCGGTACGATAAACCTAATAGTTGCAACTGGCACTCCAGTTGACTCTTTGGGTCTTTATACTCTTTTGGAGGGTTCTTATATTTATTCTTACGGGGGTGCTTTTAACGAGTCCGCAGGGAAGTATTATTTTGCACTCTGGTTATTTAATCAGGACTCTCATGATGGCAGTTTTCTTCGAGATGCCACCGGCGTACTCTGCACGCTGACTCATATATTGGACGGTCAGTTTGAATCACTTGCCGGAAAAAAAATAACCAAGAAGGCTCTGGACGCTCTTCGCGAGGGAGTAGGAAGTATAAAGAGGTTTGAATATCAGCGAATGGAGCCCACTGCGGGTCAGATCGTTAACCGGAATGTGAGTCGTGTATCCATTAGTGATCCTCTTGGTTTTCAACGAGCCATATTCAGGCCGCAGAACCTTAATAGCCTGACGCCTGTGCATCCGGGTTACAGTGCGCTTAATTATACGAGTGTTGTTTTGGAGAGGGAGCCGCCCAATACATGGTCGATAAATATACCTATCAATACGGATACGCTGCTGCCTGATTGGAATGTAAGTTGGCCGCAGAACTATAAAAAAATTCCGTTGATACATGGGGTCAAGGTATATACCGTGACCCCCGGCTCGGGAAACGTAGAAGTCGGCCATGCCCTTAAACTAACCCAAGTTGAATTGCACCTGGTTGCTCAAGTCAGGAGCCCGCTTATCGCTCCACGTATCAGCACCCGCGCGAGCCCTATCCATGGTATCGCTGAGTTCATCGATTTTGCCGGCTCCGGTATCCCCCAGAGCGACGATGGCCTCGCTGCACGCCAACCCATCCGCATGAACACCTTGTTTGCACGCGAACTGATCTTTCGGGCCAGTATCGCCCTGGAAAACCTGCTCTCGTGGGAAACCCAAGGCCTGGAAGAACCTCCGCTGCAACCGCCCGCGGCCCGCAACCTCATGGATTTCCACGGTGCCAACGGCAAGTACTTCTGGGAGTTGTTCCTGCACCTGCCCTTTTTGGTCAGCCAGCGCCTGAGCCTGGAGCAGCAGTTCGACGGTGCCGAGCAGTGGCTGGGCTTTATCTTCGACCCCGCGCGCAAGGCAGGTAATGGTCGCCCGGCTTACTGGAACGTACGGCCATTGATGGATGACCCCATGGCCGGGACCGAAATGGACCACGCCACCCGCAAACCCGCCGACCCGGACGGCATCGCCAGCAGCCACCCGGTGCGCTACCGCAAGGCCATTTACCTGCACTACATCAAGAACTTGCTGGACCGCGGCGATGCGGCCTACCGGCAACTGACCCCCGACAGCCTTGGCGAAGCCAAGCTGTGGTACGTGCGCGTGCTCGACCTGCTGGGCCCGCGGCCGGATATCCGCCTGGTGGACCATTGGACGCCCATGACCCTCAAAGCCCTGAGCGATTCCACCAACCCCGGGTTGCGCGCCTATGAGCAGCGCTTGATCGCCCAGGACCAACAGCGCGAGCAAAGCGCCGCGGCCAATGACGGCCACTCGCTGTACAGCTTTGCCGAGCCGCCGCTGTACCTGCGCACCTTCGGCCACGACGCGAGCCTGGCGGACTTGGACAGCGACCACTTGCGCCTGCCGATCAACCAGCACCTGGTGCACACCTGGGACATCGCCGAGTCGCGCCTGGCCAACCTGCGCAACAACCGCACCCTGGACGGCAAGCCCCTGTCGCTGCCGCTGTTTGCCGCGCCCCTCAACCCTCGCGACCTGCTGGCGGCCTACGGCCAGGGCGCGGCCGGTGGCGGCAGTGCCCGGTTGCTGGCCCAGGATGTGCCGCACTACCGCTTCCACGTGATGCACAACCGCGCCGCCAGCGCGGTGGAAACCCTGATCCAGTTCGGCCAAACCCTGTTGTCGCTGATCGAGCGCAAGGAACAGGCGCAACTGCAGGAACTGCAATGCCAGCAAGCCTGGGAGTTCACTCAATTTGCCATCGACCTGCAACGCCAGGCGCACCTTATTGACGAAGAAAGCCACAAAGCGCTGCAGGCGAGCAAGGCGATCGCCCAGGGGCGGCTGAAGTTCTACGCCAAATTGGCGGATGAGGTCGTCAATACCGGAGAGGTCGTAGCCGCCGCTCTGCATCTGATCGGCCGCGTGGCAGAGGGTGTTGGGGCGGCCGCCAAGGCTGTGGGGGGAGGCCTGAAGATTCCGCCGAACGCGGTAGGGGGAGGGGGCGGTGCGGTTGTCGGATTTTCCAACGGACTCATGGCCGGCTCCCATGTAGGTGGCTGGCGCCTGGAAGGTGTACCGGGCATGGTCGAGGCCGTGGCTTATGGTGTTGTAGCCATCAGCCAGGGCAGTGCCGAAGCCATCGACCGCGCCGAACAGTTTCGCCGCCGCCACCAGGAATGGACGCTCGCCCGCGACCAGGCGCAACTGGAAATCGAACACCTCGACGCCCAGATGGAGGTGCTCAAAGCCCAGGCCCAGGCCACCGAGTTGCAGTTGCGCCAGGCCCTGGTGGCCCAGGAGCAAGCGCTGGCCACCTACGCCTTCCTGGGTAAGCGTTTCACCAATGCCCAGCTCTACCAATGGCTCAACGGCCAGTTCGCCACCTTCTATTACCAGGCCTACGACGCGACCTTGGCCCTGTGCCTGGCGGCCGAAGCCTGCTGGCAGTTCGAGTTGGCCGACTACACCAGCCGCTTTATCCAGGCCGGCGCCTGGAACGACAGCTACCGCGGCCTGGGCGCCGGCGAGGCGTTGAAACTGCAACTGCTGAAAATGGAGGCCGCCTACCTGGCCCGCAACGATCGGCACCTGGAAATCACCAAGACAGTGTCCGTGCGCCAACTGCGGGAAAAGGACCCGGCCTCGACCATCAATCAGGACTGGGTCACCGTCACCGCGCGTCTGCTCGACGAAGGTGTGGTGGCCTTTGAACTGACCCAGCCGATGTTCGACAAGGACTATCCCGGCCACTTGCTGCGCCGGATCAAGCGCATCAGCGTATCGCTGCCCGTGACCCTGGGCCCTTACGAAGACATCCGCGCCCTCCTGACCCAAACCTACAGTGGCGTGCGCATGGCCGACGGCAGCCTGCGGGAAAACCTGCGGGCCAGCCAGCAAGTGGCGCTGTCGGGCGGGGTGGACGACGACGGCTTATTCACCTTCGACTTCAATGACGAGCGTTACCTGCCGTTTGAAGGCACCGGGGCTATCTCGCGTTGGGTCCTGCACTTCCCCAACCACGTGCAGCAACTGCCCGCCTTGCAAAGCCTGACCGACATCATCGTGCACCTGCGCTATACCGCGCGGGCGGGGGGGAACTGAAGGTGAGCCGTGACGCAGCGCAGGTTGTCAGCCCACCGTCACTGCCCAAGGGCGGTGGGGCCATCCGCAGTATTGGCGATGGCTTGGGGGTAGTGGGTAGCGGGGGGGCGGCGTCGTTTGGGCTGGCGTTGCCGATTTCTCCCGGCCGGGGGTTCGCGCCGTCCTTGTCGCTCGGCTACAGCAGCAGTACCGGTAACAGCCCTTTTGGCCTTGGCTGGAGCAAAACCGTCAAGGCTATTACCCGGCGTACCGCCAAGGGCGTGCCGGCCTACACCGATGGTGACCTGTTCGTCGGCCCGCAAGGGCAAACGTGGATGCCTGAGCGCGATAGCCACACGGGTGCCCTGGTCTCCCGGAGTGTGAGCCACTACAACGGCTTGCCGGTGGGCGATCACCGCGTCGTGCGGTATTGGCCCAGGATCGAAGATACCTTCACCTTGGTCGAGCACTGGACCGACGATACCGACCCGGCCGGTTTCTGGTTACTGCACGACGCCGACGGCAACTTGCACCTGTATGGCAAAAGCCACGCCTCACGCCGGGCCGACCCTGATGACCGGCAGCATGTGGGCGTCTGGTTGCTCGATGAAAGCCTCAACACCCGAGGTGAGCACATCGTGTACACCTACCTGAGCGACGACCAGGGCCCGGATGAGCATCAGCCGCGTGACTACCGTGCGCAGCGTTACTTGAGCCAGGTGCACTACGGCAACCTGGATGCATGCGATCAGCTTTACGCCTGGCGCGCCGAGGGTTGGCAGGGGGTGCAATGGCTGTTTCACCTGGTGTTCGACTACGGCGAGCGGCCCTATACGCTGACGTCGATACCCGGCTACGAAGCGTCGCAACCCTGGCCCGAGCGTACCGATCCTTACTCCAGTTTCGAGTATGGCTTTGAGTTGACAACGCGGCGCCTGTGTCGGCAAGTCCTGATGTTCCACGATTTCCCCGAGTTGGGCCCCGAACCCGTGTTGGTGCAACGCCTGCTATTGGAATACCGGGAAACGGCATTGGGCTACAACCATCTGTGCGCTGCCCACAGCCAGGCCTTTGGCCCTGACGGTAAGGCGCAGGGCCGCCCGCCGATGGAGTTTGACTACAACCCCTTCGATCTCCAGTGGGGCGCTGAGCGCTTTGAAGCCTTTGAACCCATGCCCGGCCTCAATGACGGACAGCGTTACCAGTTGGTGGACCTGTATGGTGAGGGGCTGCCGGGCATCCTGTACCGTGATGACAAGGCTTGGTACTACCGCGAGCCGCTGCGGGCAACACCGGCGAGCCATGCCGATGAGGTGGCTTACGGCCCCTGGTGCGAACTCCAGCAGTTCCCCAACACCAATAGCTCAAAGCCTGTGTGGCAATTTCTCAGCGACATCACCGGCGACGGTTCGCTCGATTGGGTAATGGCGCAGCCTGGTCTGGCGGGTTTCTTCACCTGCAAGCCCGAGCGCAGTTGGTCGAACTTTACCCCGCTGGAGGCGTTCCCCCAGGAGTTTTTCCACCCGCAGGGGCAGTTGGTCGACCTGATGGGCAATGGCCTGTCGGATTTGGCCATGATCGGCCCGCGCAGTGTGCGCTTGTATGCCAACCGCCGGGAAAAAGGCTTTGCCCCTGGGCAAGAGGTGGCCCGTGAAGCTGACGAGGACGCCTTGCCAATGCCCAGCAACAACGCCTGCGAACTGGTGGCGTTCAGTGATGTGATGGGCAGTGGCCAGCAACACCTGATCCGCCTCCGCCACAACGAACTCAAATGCTGGCCCAACCTGGGCCGCGGGCGTTTCGGCAAAGGCTTTGTGTTCAGCGAGCTGACGTTTGCCTACGAAGAATTTGACGCCTCGCGGGTACTGCTGGCGGATCTGGACGGCTCCGGTGCCGCCGATCTGATTTACCTACAACCTCAGGGTGCGCTGATTTTCATCAACCGTAGCGGCAATGGCTTTCAGAACCAGCCCATTTTCCTGCCATGGCCAGAAGGCGTGTGCTACGACCGCTTTTGTCAGGTCAGTACCGCCGACTTGCAGGGGCTGGGTTGTGCCAGCCTGGTGCTGACGGTTCCCCATATGACGCCCCGGCATTGGCGTTACGACTTTGTCAGGGCCAAGCCCTATTTGCTCTGTGCAACCAACAACAACATGGGGGCGGCGACGACGATCGGTTACCGCAGTTCGGCCCAGGAGTGGCTGGATGAGAAGCACCACCTACTGGCCTGCGGCCGCTCGCCAGTGTGTCGCTTGCCCTTTCCCGTGCCCGTGGTCGGTAACCAGACCCAGCATGACGAAATCACCGGCAATCGACTGACCCAGCGGTTTACCTATCGAGAGGGGTTTTATGACCCGACGGAACGTGAGTGGCGTGGCTTTGGCCTACTGCTGAGCACCGATTGTGAAGCGTTTGCAGGGCCCCATCAGGAGGGCTACAGCGCGCCGGTGTTGCGCAAGACCTGGTTTCATGTCGGGCGTGATTTGCACCAGCACTGCGAGGGCTGCTTTGCGGGTGACCCCAGCGCCCAGCCCTTAGGGCCTCACCTGCTGAGCCGTTATCACGAGCAAGACGGGCTCGATCAAATCACCGAACCCAGCGGCCCGCAGCGCGAGGCCATGCTCGTGGCGCTTGCCGGCCAAGTGCTGCGCGTTGAGACATTCGCCGCCGATGGCGGCGTGGGCGTGCCGTACACCCTGGAACAAAATCGCTACCTGGTGCGCCAGTTGGATCGGCCGCTCGGTGGCCGGTTTGCCCCTTATACCGTGATGCTGACGCTGCCCGTGGAGGCCATCAGCTACCACTACGAGCAACAGGCCAATGACCCGGCTTGTCGCCACAGTGTCGGTTTGCGCTGGGATGCCTTTGGCCAATTGAACCAGGGTATTGTCGTCAGCTATGCCCGCCGCTTGAGCGCTGGGGATAACCCGCCCGTGCAACCCGATGAACGCTGGTGCAGTGATGCCCACGATGAGGCGCAACAGGCTTACTACCTGCACGAAACCTTGGCGCAGTTTATCCATCTCACGCAGCTGCAAGGCTGGCACCTGGGCCTGGCGTACTTGCAGCGGGAGAACGCCTGGCGATTGGGTAAAGGCGCAGGGCCGGAAGGCTTGACCCCCCAGGCCATCAGCTACGAGGCTTTTAGCCGCCAGAGCGACGACAACCCCCTGCACCCGCACGCCAAACGGGTGTTGGTTCGCCAATCGGTACAGCGTTATCGCGACCCGACAGACCTTTCGCATTACCTCCCCCTGCCCAATGGCGCCGCCAGTTTCGAGGCCTTGGCCGATTGTCAGGAAATTGCTGAACTCGATAGCACCGCTCTAGCGGCTTATGACCTGTTGCGAAACGAGCAGGGTGAAATGCCCTTCGACCTTGAGGCGAGGCTCTTGGCGAGCGGTTATCACAAGATGCCCTGGGTGTTGGACGGGGGGGCGAACTCCCAAACGCCGCTATGGTCGGTCAAGCGCGGCTTCAACACCTATGCACCGCTGAGTGGCTTTTACAACGTACTGACCGTGCGCCCGACTCTGAGCCACGGGGTCACCCACCTGGGCTATGACCCTCGTTGGCTGCTCAATACCCGCGTGCAGTTGCCGGACGGTTGCCAGACCCGCGTCGACAGCATCGATTACCGCCTGCTGCTGCCGACGCGAACGGTTGACGCCAATCGCACTGTCCAACAAGCCTGCTACGGAGCTTTCGGCCAAGTGTTTGCCACCAGTCATCAGGGGACAGAGCTGGGCGTGCCCGTTGGCTTTGCGCCGATAGAGGACTATCAGCGGCCACAAGACGACACCCCAACCTACGCCATCCAGGCCCCCGACAACGCCTTGCTCAACGCTGCAACGGCCTACTTTGAGGACCCGTTCAGTTGGATGGGGATCGTGCCCGAGGCAGCCCGTAAAGATGCGGCCTGGCTGGAGGAATGCATTGCCCAGGGCGATGTGTTGCCCAGTGGGCATATCCGTGCCAGCGCTCGCCAGTTGCCGACCCTGGAGCGCTTGACGCAAGCCCGTCAGCGTTTGCTTGCGTTGATTCCAAAGGTGCCCCGCGAACCGATGCACTCGGCCACCTTGCAGGCCGACCGCTACCCTGGCGATCCGCGACGGCAAATTCGGATTGCCCTGACCTGTTGGGACGGTTTTGGCCGGGCCTTGCAAAGCAAGGACAAAGCCGAACCTGGTGATGCCTATCAGGTCAGTGAGGCGGGGGCGTTGGTACTGGACGAGGTAGGCCAGCCCATCACCTGGCACACGGTGGCGCGCTGGCGGGTCAGCGAGCGCGTGGAGTACAACAACAAAGGCGAAGCGGTGCGGCGCTACCTCCCCTATTTCGCCGATCAGCCTCGCTACATTGACGACGCCTGCTTCAGGCAATTCGGTTATTACGACCAGCAGTTCTACGACCCACTTGGCCGTCCGAGCCGTACCGTCATGGCCAAGGAAGGCTACCTGCGGCGTTACACGTACCGGCCTTGGTACAGCCTTTTTGAGGATGAAAACGACACCTGGGAAGAGGTGCTGGCGCAGCAGGGCAAAACCGCTGCCACCCGCTCGGTTGACAGCCAGACGCCCACCTTGAATGTGATCGACCCTCGTGACCTGGCCGTTCGCACAGTGAGTTACTGGCGCAATGCTGCGGATCAGCCTGCGCAGCTACGGTGCCAACGAAGAGCCTTCGACGATGCTGGCAGAGTAGTTGCTGAATGGGACCCCCGTTTATCAGCCGATGCTGGCGCGCCCGCCAACGTGCTGAACATCTGGGCGCTCAGTGACAAAACCCTCGGTTGGCGCAGTGTCGATGCGGGTTGGCGCGTCAGTTTGTACGCACAAAGTGGGGCGTTGGAGCAGGCCTGGGACGCTCGCGGTCTTCAGCGCCTGACGCAATACGATGGGTTGCTGCGGCCCCTGGCGGTGTTCGAGCAAGGTTGCACGCAACGTTACGAGTACGCGGGTGCCGAGGCACACCTGGCCGGTCGCAACCTGTGCGGGCGACTGATTCGCCACGACGACCCGGCAGGCACATCGCTATGGGAGGGCTATGGCATGGCGGGCCAAGTGCTGGAGCAACGCCGGCACTTTTTGCGTGAACTGGAGCCACCGAACTGGCCACTGCCGTTGCCGCAGCGCGATGCCTTGCTCGAACCTGGCGAAGGCCTGCTAAGCGCGTATCGGTTCAATGCCCTGGGCGAGTTATGGACGCAAACCGATGCGCAGGGTAATCGCCACTACTTCAACCAAACCATTGACGGCCAACTGCGCGATTGCGCGCTACACCTTAACGGCGCGGCGGCCCCCCAGCTTTTGGCCGGTGACATCCACTACACCGCCCAGGGGCAGATCGAGCGGCAAACCTGTGGCAATGGCGTCGCCTGCCAATGGCATTACGACGCCTGGAACGGCCGCCTGATCCGGCTGCGCGCCACAGCGGCCAATGGCGAGCGACTCCAGGACTTGAATTACAGCTACGACCCGGTGGGCAACATGCTGAGTATCGAGGACCAAGCCATGGTGGTTCGCCACTTCGCCAACCAGCGTATTGACCCTATCAATCGCTACACCTACGACAGCCTTTACCAATTGGCCCACGCCACCGGGTGGGAGGCTGGCAGCGCCCGGCGCGGGCCAAAGCATATTGAAGACCCCAACGCCGTCGCCCAGTACCAACAAACCTATCGCTACGATGCTGGCGGCAACCTGGTAGAGCTGATTCATCAAGGGCCACAAAACCATGGCCGTAAACTGACCGTGGCCCGCTACAGCAATCGCTGCCTGCCTGACCAAAACGGGCACCCACCCAGCGAAGCGGAAATTGCCGCCCGTTATGACGCCAATGGCAACCTACTGGCCCTGGAGCCGGGCCGGCACCTGAGCTGGGATGGGCGCAACCAGTTGCAGCAGGTCTGCCCCGTGGCACGGGCTAGCGCCCTCAATGATGTCGAGCGCTATATCTACGATGCCGATGGCCTGCGCCGGCGCAAGGTCTACCTGGCGCACACCCAGGCGCGCACGCTCATCAGCGAAACCCGTTATTTACCAGGGCTGCAAATGCGCAGCAGCGAGGAGCAAAGCCTGCACGTCATCACCGCCCAGGCCGGGCTAGTGAGCGTCCAGGTACTGCACTGGCAATCGGGTGCACCCAAGCACCTGGGCAATGACCAGTACCGCTATCACCTGGCCGACCACCTGGGCTCCTGCACGTTGGAATTGGACAGCGACGCCCAGATCGTCAGCCACGAAACCTATCATCCGTTCGGCACGACGGCGTTTAGCGATCAAAGCGATAGCAGTTATCGAACGCAGCGGTATTCAGGCAAGGAGCGCGATGCGACGGGGCTTTATTACTATGGTTTGCGTTACTACATACCGTGGATGCAGCGTTGGGTTAATCCGGACCCGGCGGGTGCGATCGATGGCCTCAATCTGTACCGGATGGTCAGAAACAATCCCGTCAATCTGGTTGATCCCGATGGCCTGACGCCGGAGGGAGATTTGTTCAGAAAAATGTTCAACTCCAAGGTGTTTATTAAGGCCTTTAGGACAAATCCCGAACAGGCAATACAAGAAATGGAGCAGGTATTGCACGCCGAAAGCTACCCGCCCGAACTAATTAGTGGCGTTGTAAGACGGCTCAGGGCGCAGATACCAGCGGATGTTTCTGCACTCTCGGCGCAAGCCCAGGCGATGAGCCTGGACTCGGCGCCTCAAAAAACAATAAGTGGGGGGGGCTATGAAAACATGAAGGATTTTTTCGCCATCTACTCCACTAACGCCGGCTCTTCAGCGATTAACTCGGCACTGAGGGCTAACCGGCCCTTATCCGTTTCAGGCAAAAAGGTGGTGTCGGAATTGGCGGCGCGTCATGGCAGCCATCACTTTGAGGGGCGTACAGGCACACAGCGCAAACTGAACTTGATCGCGGTAGCCGACACGCTTGATGTGGCAGATATGAAAAAAGTCGCCAATCAGCTCTACCAACAATCCAACCAGGCCGTCAGCACCTTTTACCGAGGGCAGGATGTCACCTCCGCTGCCCTGGATAGTTTTTCCGATGCGATTGAAGCAGGAAGCATCCTGTACTCCCTCAGCCCGCTTTCCGTCTCCAGGGATAAAACCGTAGCCGAGGGTTTTATGACCGGCACCATTCCCGTGCTGATGGAAATCCGCGGCTTCAGTGCATCTGTCATGACGTCGTCGCTGACAGCCGACGGCGAGCAAGAGCGCATATTTTCACCTCACGCCGATTTTAAAGTGAGCGCTATGGGCACCAGGGCTACGAATTCCGCTCAGTACTTAATCCGACTTGAAGAAGTGCGGGGGCATCGAGGCCCGCGAACGCCGCTGTATTACTGAGGATGGGTGCCTGGCATGCCAGCGTTCGCGGCCTCACGACCGCTGTCGCGAGCAAGCCCTGCTCCTCGGCGCCCCTACAACCGCCCCGCCAACCCAAACCGCTTCATCAGGCCCTTCTCCAGCCACCCCTTGGGCACCAGCGCCGCCAGCAAGGGCAGGGCGCGGCTGCCGTTGCCCAGGCGTAGCAGGCGCGGGGGCGTGGTTTGTTGCACGGCTTTGAGCAGGTCGGCGGCGAAGTCACGGGCTGGGGTGGGTTTGTCCTGGGAGGCCTTGGCGCGGGCGCGGATGCCTTCGCGCAGGGGCCACCAGGGCGAGGTTTCGTTTATCAACTGTTCGGCCTCATGCCCGGCGTTTTTCGCAAAACTCGAGGCGATGGCACCCGGTTGCACCTCCATCACCCGGATGCCGAACGGCGCCAGCTCCATGCGCAGCGCATCGCTCAGGGCATGCACCGCCGCCTTGGACGCGCAATAGGCCCCGGCGAACGGCGTCACCAGCACCCCCGAGACGCTGCCGATGTTCACCACCAGGCCCCGGCTCGCCCGCAGCAGTGGGAACAGCGCCGCCGTCACGCCCACCGGGGCGAACACATTGGTCTGGAACTGGCGCTGCAGGGCCTGCACGCCGCCATCGAGCAGCGGCCCCATGGCGCCGTAACCGGCGTTGTTAACCAACACATCCAGGCCACTGCCATGCTGTTCCAGGCGCAGGGCCAGGGCTTGTAGCGCGGCGCTGTCATTGACGTCCAACTGCACTGCGTTGAACCCGGCCGCAGCCAGGGCCGCCACATCCTCGACCTGGCGGGCCGTGGCCCAGACGTCATACCCGGCGTTCTTGAACGCCTCGGCCAACGCGCGGCCAATGCCGCTGGAACAACCGGTAATCAACACCACAGGCATAGCGCGCTCCTTGTGCAAGAAAAGGGATCAATCGGAAAAATGGCCCTGCAAGCGCTCGGCCCGAAACTCCAGGGTTTGCGGGCGATAGCCTGGGCGCAGCGGCGGCAATGGCAAACAATCCTGCCAATCGGCGCCGGCCTGCAACTGCCCGGGGCCACGGTAGCGCGGCGCGGCGTACTGATTGTCTGCCAGGTCCACCGTGTCCCCCGGCGCATAGGCGGCGATGCGCCAGCGCAACTCGGTCAGCGGCACGTCGTTGCCATTGTTCAGGGCCAGCAGCAACGGGCGGTCGGCTGGGCACTGCTGGGGCGCGTAGCTGATGCGCAACTCCAGGCGCGCCAGTTGCCGCGCCTCGCGGTTGTCCAGCCATACCACCCAAGTGGCCACCAGGCCCAGGCCCACCGCCGCCGCCAACGACACCGGCACAGCCTTGGCCGGGTAGCGCAATAGCAACACCAGCCAGGTGACGACCAGCAAAACGCCAATGAACATGGCAGGGCACTCCAGATAAACCGAAGGCCATCGTACCGCCACTAGGCTGCACCAGCCCAGCGCAAACTCGGATGCGCAAGCGAGGGGCGGGCCGCCGTCTGTCGCTACTGTCAGTTCTGACAGTAGCCCGCCGGCCCTTCAAGGTGTTTGCTGCGGGAACCTCCCCACGGACGCACCACCATGGCCACTGTGCACCGCGCCACCCCCACCCTCACCGCTCTCGACCCGCGTGGCCTGGTGGTGCGCTCGGTTGCTTATTGCCGCAGCGCCGCCGATGGCCCGGCGGATGTGCGCATCCACCGCACAGAGCATGACCGTGCCGGGTGGGCCGTGGCCCTGTGGGACCCGCGTTTGCTGGCAGACCCCAGCGCGCCGGCTAACCTGGCGACCCTTTACTCGCTGCGGGGCCACGTGCTGGGCACCGAAAGCGTGGACGCCGGGTGGCGGCGCAACCTGTGGGGCGCTGCGCAGCAGTGGATGAACGCTTGGGACGGGCGCGGCACGCTACGGCGCAACGCCTTCGACCTGCGGTTGCGCCCGCTGGCAGTGTTCGAGCAGGGTGGTTGTACCGAGCGCTACCGCTATGGCGACGGCACGTTCCCCCGTAACCAGCGGGGCCTGCTGATCCGCCACGACGACCCGGCCGGCACAGTGCTGTTTACCGAGTACGGCGTGGCCGGCCAGGCGTTGCAGCACACCCGCCGTTTTCTCCAGGCACTCGATGCGCCGGATTGGCCCGAGGCGCTCGCGCAGCGCGATGCTCTGCTGGAACCCGCCCCAGGTGCAACCAGCCACACCCGCTTCAATGCCGTGGCCGAGGTGGTCGAGCAAACCGACGCCAAGGGCCACCGGCAATTGTTCAGCCACACCCCCAGCGGCCAGTTGCGCCAGGTGCAACTGCAACTGGCCGGGCAGGGCAACCGCCAGACGCTGGTGTCGGCCATCCGCTACGACGCCCAGGGCCGTACCGAGCAGGAAACCGCCGGTAATGGCGTGGTCACCACCCTCACTTACCGCGCCGAGGACGGCCGCTTGATCCGCTTGCATGCGGCGGGGCCTCAAGTGCTGCAAAACCTGCATTACGCCTACGACCCCGTGGGCAATGTGCTGAGCATCGAAGACCAGGCGCAACCGGTGCGCTACCACGCCAACCAACGCATCGACCCGGTCAACCGCTACACCTACGACAGCCTCTATCAACTGACTCAGGCCACCGGGTGGGAGGCCGGCGCAGCCAACAAAGGCCCGCACTTCTCGCCCTTTGCCGACCCGGCCCCCCGCGCCAACTACCGGCAAACCTACGCCTACGATGCCAGTGGCAACCTGCTGACCCTGGCGCACCAAGGCCCGCAAAGCCACGGCCGCACCCTTACTGCTGCGCAACACAGCAACCGCTGTTTACCTGAGCGCAACGGCCAACCGCCGACCGAGGCCGAGATCGCCGCCGCGTTTGATGCCAATGGCAATTTGCTGGCGTTGCACCCCGGGCAAACCCTGGCCTGGGACCGGCGCAACCAGTTGCAGGAAGTGCAACCGGTGCAGCGCGACAGCGCCCCCGACGACAGCGAACGCTACATTTACGGCGGCGATGGCTTGCGGGTGCGCAAGGTGCAATCGAGCCAAACCCACGCCCGCACGGTGACACGCGAAGTGCGCTACCTGCCGGGCCTGGAAATCCGCACCCGCCCCAGCGAAACCCTGCACGTCATCGTGGTGCAAGCCGGGCGCAACAGCGTGCGGGTGCTGCACTGGGAAACCCCGCCCCCGCTGGCCAACGATCAAATTCGCTACAGCGCCAGCGATCATTTGGGCTCTTGCACCCTGGAGCTGGACAGCGCCGGTGCGGTGATAAGCCACGAGACGTACCACCCCTTCGGCACCACGGCGTGGTTTGCCGGTAGAAGTGAAGTAGAGGCCCGTTATAAAACCGTGCGTTATTCCAATAAAGAACGCGATGCCACGGGGCTGTATTACTACGGCTTTAGGTATTACATGCCGTGGTTACAGCGTTGGGTTAATCCGGACCCGGCGGGAAATATTGATGGGTTGAACTTTTATAGAATGGTTAGGAATAGTCCGATTATGGATGTTGATTTGAAAGGTTTGGCACCCTCGCGGGTGCTGCGTTGGTTAAAACGCACCTTTACAACGAGTGAAAGTGAGTCAACTCCGGTTCCTGCACCTGCAGAAAACGCACCGGTATTTGATCGGGCAGTTTATGCACTCGCACAACGATTTAGTAAAACCACGCGGCAAGAGGATTTCGAAAAATTCGCCGCTAGTGTTTATGGGGGTGTAGCCCGGCAGAATGTACCTGTTGGAGGTTTTCTTTACCGTAGTCATTATGAGGGGGCGATCGAGCCTGTTGGTTTGGTTCGGGCGTCAGGCGCTGAAAGTCCACACACGCAAGCGTTCACCCGACAACTGTTTGAACACAGTGGAATGCAGGCGGGCCTATCCGGGAAAGTGCTTTCTTTTACGCCTAATCTCCCTGTTGCAAAGCGGTTCTCGCAGCGGCCAAATAGTGTGTTGGTGAGGGTGGATACACGAAAGGTCGATGTTCCGTTCAGGGCAATGGCCAATATCATAGCCACAGATGCAGAAGAGCTAATCCGCACTGGGGTAATACGGGTTCCACATTTAGTGAATGCACTTGGTTACGTGTCTCAAGGGGAATATGAAACTTTCTATATGGGCGGTGACGTGCCTGAGGGAATTGTCGAAATATACAGCTCGGGCAAGTGGATTTCGATTCAAGAGTACTTGTCGGTGAAAAGGGCGGTATCCAATGCCTCTGTCGTTGTTTGAGTACAGGTTTGGATGGCGGTAGTAGTTTCATTGCAAGGTAAAAAGCCAACCCCCTACCGACTGCAAATGCAGAGGGTCGGGTAGGCAGCGCCGGCACTTGGGCCTGTGTGGGAGCAAGCCTGCTCCCACACAGGCAGCCCCCCTACACCAGCGGCTCGTCACTGGGCGATGGTTTTCACCGACACGCCGCGCTCCAGCGGGGTGGAGCGGCCGTAGATGTCCTCGAAGCGTTCGATGTCGTCTTCGCCCAGGTAGCTGCCGGACTGCACTTCGATGATTTCCAGGGGGATCTTGCCCGGGTTGCGCAAGCGGTGGACGGAGGCGATGGGGATGTAGGTGGACTGGTTTTCGGTGAGCAAAAACACGTTGTCATCGCAGGTGACTTCGGCGGTGCCGCTGACCACGATCCAGTGTTCGGCGCGGTGGTGGTGCATTTGCAGCGACAGGCACGCGCCGGGTTTGACCGAGATGTGCTTGACCTGGAAGCGCCCGCCCATGTCCACCGAGTCGTAGGAGCCCCACGGGCGGTAGACCTCGCAGTGGTTCTGGGTTTCGCTGCGGCCCTGGGCGTTGAGGGTGTTGACCATCTGTTTGACGCCTTGGACCTTGTCCTTGTGGGCGATCATCATCGCGTCCTTGGTTTCCACGACCACGATGTTTTCCAGGCCGATCACCGAAACCAGTTTGCCGTTGCCGTGGATCATGCAGTTGCGGCTGTCCTGGATCACCACGTCGCCCTTGGTGACGTTGCCGTTGGCGTCCTTGGCGTTGACTTCCCATAGCGACGACCAGCAGCCCACGTCGCTCCACCCGGCGCTCAGCGGCACCACGCAGGCGTCGAGGGTTTTTTCCATCACGGCGTAGTCGATGGAGTTGTCGGGGCAGCAGGCGAAGGTGGCTTCGTCGAAGGTCAGGGTGTCGGCGTCCTGTTCGCTGCGTTCCAGGGTCAGCAGGCAGGTGTCATAGATGTCCGGGTCGTGTTTTTTCAGCTCTTCGAGGAAGCGGCTGGCACGGAACAGGAACATGCCGCTGTTCCAGAAGTAACCGCCCTCCTTGATGAATGCGGTGGCACGTTTGACGTCGGGTTTTTCGACAAAGCGCTGCACCCGGCTCACGCCTTCGGGCAGCGCGGCATCGAGGTTGGCCTTGATGTAGCCGTAGCCGGTTTCCGGTTTGGTCGCCGGCACGCCGAACAGCACCATCTCGCCGCGCTCGGCGGCCACGGTGGCCAGGGCGAGGGCGCGTTGCAGGGCTTTTTGATCGTCGAGCACGTGGTCGGCGGGCAGCACCAGCATTAGCTCATCGCGGCCCTCGTTGACCAGCATCATTGCGGTCAAGGCCACAGCCGGCGCGGTGTTGCGCCCGAATGGCTCCATCAGGATGCGCTGGGTGTCCAGGCCACGGCTGGCCAACTGTTCGTTGACGATAAAGCGGTGGTCCTTGTTGCACACCACAATGGGCGCGTCCATGCCGTCGAACACCAGGCGTTCCAGGGTTTGCTGGAACAGGGTGTGCTCGCCGGTCAGGGCCAGAAACTGCTTGGGAAATTGCTTGCGCGACAGCGGCCACAGACGCGAACCGCTACCGCCGGACAGGATGACTGGGATCATGGTTTTTCTCCGAAAAAAGAGGGGGAGGGCAGTTGCAAGCGGCAAGCTTCAAGCGGCAAGTAAGGGCTTTTCACTTGCAGCTTGCCGCGAGTAGCTGGGCGCACTCAGCGCGCCTTGACCCACACGGGGGAAAGGCTGGCGCCCTGGCCGGTGACGTACAGCACCGCCGCTTCGCCGCGCTCCAGGGCGACGGGTTTGACGTCGCCGACTTTCTGGTTGCCGTCGTACAGGGCCAGGCTGACTTTCACCGGGTTGATTTCGCGCTCGCCACGGCCCTGGGCGGCCACGCGCTTGACCACTTCGGTCTTGCCGTCGGCGGTTTTCAGGGTCAGGGGTTTGTCGCTGAGGTTTTGCACGCGCACCAGGGATTTCTGTTTGTTCTTGAACGGCGGTTCTTCGATCAGTTGCGGTTGGCCTTTGCCGGTAGTGACCAGGGTGTAGTAGTGGTCGGCGGCCAGTTTCACCGCCAGGTTCTGGCTGCCGACTTTGGCGCTGTAGTCGCCGCCGGGCATGAAGCTGAAGTCGCTGCTGGCCAGGGGGGCGACCTCGTTGAGGTTGGTGCTGCCGACCGTGGCACTGACTTCGGCATTGCTGGCGTTGTACACGCGCACAAAGCTGGAGCCCTTGGGCGCCACCGGGCCGTAGAGCGCGGCGTCGCCGGCGAAGGCGGGGGCCATGAGGCCCAGGCCGGCGGCCAGGACGAGGGTGTGGGCGAAACGGGTGGGGAAGGTCATGGGTGTACCTCTCTTCTTCAGTTTTGCGCCCGGGTGGGCGTCTCGGGTTTAGGGCTGCTGGCCACGCTTTGTTGGCGTGCGCCGGTTTGCTTGAGCGCCGCGACCCACTGCGGGTCGGCGTCGCCGATTTCGTTGTTGACGGGCAGGTAGCGCTCGGGGAATTCCCAGATCAGCACCTGGGGCGGGTGGTGGATGAAGTCGTCGCTCTTGAGGTAGCTGAGCATCGGCAGGATCGGCCCGTGGCCGTCTTCGGCGTAGCTGAGCACGTCGCTGCTCAGGGCTTGCTTGAGGGCACCGACGAAGTTCCAGTCGGGGTTGGCGCTGTAGCTGGTGCCCACCAGCGCCACCGGGACTTCGCGGTCGGCGAACAGGGCGTCGTCGCCGGCGCCAGGCTCGACGGCACGGGTCACGCGTTTGTCCAGGGGCTCGCGGGCCGGCATGAGGTTCTCGAACAGTGGGTCCAGGGGCAGGAAGCGGCGCAGGTCGCCCTGGTGGCTGACCCGCTCGCTGGCCTCGGTGACAAAGCGCTGGGGCTCGCCGCTCAGGGGCGTTTTAGCGCGGATGGTGTGGGCCAGTTGCTCGGCGGCGATCTGCGCGCCTTGCGGGGTCCAGTGGGTGTCGGTGCGCAGGAACACCTGCTCGCCGGCCTGTTTGGCCCGTTGCAGGGGGCCGAGCAGGTCGGGGGCCAGCACCCGGTGGGCGGCCAGGCGTGCGTGGAAGTCGCGGTACAGGTCGGCGTGGATGCGCGCCGGTTGCACTTCGCCCAGGTGTTCGGGGTACAGGCGCGCCTTGGCCGGCACCACCGCCATCACCAGTTGCACGCCTTTGTCCTTGAGGGCCTGGCGCACGCCTTCGACCAGGGCGTAGTTGCCTTGCAGGTTGAGTTCTTCGTTGACGGCCGGGTTGAATTCTTCGTCGCTGTACAGCCATTGGCTGCGGCCCAGCACCACGCCGGGGCGGCCTTCGTTGAACAGTTTGAAATCCAGCGCGGCCCACAGGTTGGTGCCCAGGCGTTTGATGGGGAATTGGTCGTCGTAGTGGGTCTCTACCGCTTTGCTCCAGCGCCCGTTGAGCACGCTGGCGTCGGGGCCGGTGGCAAAGCCGAAAAAGCTGCGCAGCGACCAGCCGCCCAACACGAGCAGCAGGGCCAGGAACAGCGCGATGTAGAGGAGGCGTAAAGAGCGGGTCATGGCAGGCGCCCTCAGAACTGGAAGTAAAGGAACGGCGAAAAGCTTTGCGCCGAGAGTTTCAGGATGGAGGCGATAAACAGCAGCAGCACCAGGGCACGCAGGGCATAGCGGGGCCAGTCGAGGGTGATGCTGTGTCCCTGAGCGACCTGCTCTTGAGGGAGCGAGCCTGCTCGCGACAGCGCTGCCAGCGAGGTGGCGGCCGCCCCATCGTGAGCAGGGCTCGCTCCCACCGGTTGGGGTTGGCCTGGGCGGTCGCGATAAAAGTCACGCAGGCCGAAGAACGCCAGGGTGGCGTAGGCCAATACCAGGGTGGCCACTTGCAGGCCGGTGAGGCTGGCGCGGTTGAGTTCCGAGAGCTGCCAGTCACCGAAGCTGAACATGGCGCCGTACATGCGCCCGGCCACGTGCAGGTTTTCGGCGCGGAAGATCACCCAGCCCATCACCACCAGCAGGAAGGTCAGGGCCCAGCGCACGGGGTTGAAACTACGCGCCGTGGTGTTCAGGCCGATGGCTTTTTCAATCGCCAGCCACAGGCCGTGCCACGCGCCCCAGACGATGTAGGTGATGTTGGCGCCGTGCCACAAACCGCCCAGGAGCATGGTCAAAAACAGGTTGCGGTAGGTGGTGAGGGTGCCTTTGCGGTTGCCGCCCAGGGTGATGTAGAGGTAGTCGCGCAGCCAGGTGGACAGGCTGATGTGCCAGCGCCGCCAGAACTCGGTGATGGACTGGCTGATGTAGGGCTGCTTGAAGTTTTCCATGAAGCGAAAACCCATCATCAGGCCCAGGCCGATGGCCATGTCGCTGTAGCCGCTGAAGTCGAAGTACAGCTGCGCGGTGTAGGCCAGGGCGCCGAGCCAGGCGTCGCCCGTGGTGGGGTTTTGCAGGGCGAAGCAGTGGTCGGCGACCACCGCCAGGGTGTCGGCGATGAACACCTTCTTGATGAAACCCTGCATGAACCGCGTGCAGCCCTCGGAGAATTTATCCAGGGTGTGGGTGCGGTGGTTGAACTGCTCGGCCAGGTCGCGAAAGCGCAGCACGGGGCCGGCGATCAGGTGCGGGAAGATTGCCACGAACGCCGCGAAATCGATGAGGTTGCGCGTGGCCGGAGTGTCGCCGCGGTACACGTCGATGATGTAGCTGATGGACTCGAACACGTAGAACGAGATGCCGATGGGCAGCAGCACGTGGGTGAGGATAAAGGGCTCCAGGCCCACCGAGGTCATCATGGCGTTGATGCTCTCGACGCCGAAGTTGGCGTACTTGAAGTAGCCGAGGATGCCCAGGTCCACCACCACCCCCAGCAACAGCCAGCGCTGCGCCGGTTTGGTGCGCACCCCGGCGGCGCCCACCTTGAGGCCGATCCAGTAGTTCCACAGGGTGACGCCGATGAACAGCGCCAGGAAGTCCACCCGCCACCAGGCATAGAACACGTAGCTGGCCATCAGCAGCAGCAGGTTGCGGTAGCGTTGCCCGCTCAAGTAGTACAAGCCGAGGAAAATCGGCAAGAACAAAAACAGGAACACATTGGATGAAAACACCATCCCGATCTCTCCGTGTGTAGCCAACAGTAAGGGCCAACGGCCCCCCCCAAACCCCCCGGTGGAAACTGGGGGGGCGATCAATTCATGCCTTGCCCGCCACCTTTGGGCGCGAGCCTGGGTCGGTGGGAGCGAGCCTGCTCGCGATCTCAGGCTGTGCCGCCGTCATCGCGAGCGGGCTCGCTCCCACAGGGGTTCAAGTGCCTTTGCGTGGGTCATACACCTGGGTCAAGTCGCCGCCGAGGCGGAAGGTCTTGAACGGCTGCATCTGCCGCTTGCGCGCCAGCACGTCCGGCGCGCAGGTGTAGAGGCTGCAGAAGGGTTCGAGCCAGGCGAATTTGGCCTCGACCTTGAGGTCGCTCAGGTCCTGTTTTTTGCCGCTGCGGGCCTGGAAGTCGTCGGCGTCTTGAACCCCGGCCAACACCCGCTCGCCGAGGCGTTTGAGGGCGTCGTGGTTTTCGTTGCGCAGGTCCACACCGTTGGCCTGGGCGAAACTGGCGATCATCGCCAAGGGCGGCAAGGCGTAGTTGTGGTAGGCCAGGGCGCGTTGCTGGCGCTTGAGTTCGTTGGGCAAATAGCCCTGGGCGTCGACCTGGTTGGCGCCGACTTTGTATTGCTTGACCGCCCAGTCGAACAGGTCGCGGCGGTCGGTGGCGATGGCGCTGGCCATCACCGACCAGGCGGCCCAGTACGAATGGTTGTTGGTTTTTTCCAGGGGCAGGTTGTCCCAGTCGCGCACCACCTGCTCGGCCATGTTCGCGAACCAGGCCTCGATCTGCCGGGCTTGCGGTTCGTGGCGGGCCAAGGGCCTGGACTCGGAAAACTTCAGGCGGATATAGGCCGAGGCCATGCTGCCCAAGGCCCATTTGCGCATGGATTTGCCGGTGTGGTTGAAGTCCTTGGACATCAGCGCATCGGCCCCGGCCCACGCGGTGAGCCAGTCCAGGGTGCATTGCAACTGTTCGGGACGGCCGTCGCGCATGAACTGCATCACCTGTTTGCTCACGCCCCGCTCCAGGGTGGTGATGTTCGCGGTGCTGTCGCGAAAGGCCTTTTGCGACTGGCTATTGAGGGTGGCGCGGGCCTTGTCCGAGCCTTCGTATTTGCTGCGAAATTGCAGGGCGCCGGTGTAGGGCGCGGGGATGGCGCCGCAGTCGGAGGTGTAGTCGCCGGTCTTGAAGGTTTCCACCGGGGCGAAGTAGCCCAGGGGCGGGCGCAGCGCGGCATCCGCTGCGCCGGCGAACAGGGCCAGGCCCAGCAGGGCCGGGGTGAACAAACGGGTAAATGGGCTGTGCATAAGTAACCTCATGGCGCCAGTTGGGCGGTGCGTTGCCCGGCGCTGGGGAAGGTGTTGCGTTGGCAAACCCGGGCCTGGACTTTCTGCCCCTGGGCACCGGCCTCGGGGCCTTGCACCTCGACGGCGAGCAGGGTCTGGGCGGCCCAGTCTTCGTCGGTGCGTAGCTCGAAGGCGAAGCGCCCGTCGGTGTCGGCGGTGTCGGGTTTGTCGAGCTTGATGTCCTCGTGGCGGCCGTTCATGTACCAGAGGGTGGCTTGCAGGGTTTTCACCGAGGGGTCGGCGAAGCGGATATCGACCTGGTGGTTGCCGTTGCGCAGGTCCAGGTTACGGCTGTTGACCAGCAGTTCATTCTTGCCCGGCTTAAGGGTTTTGTTGGCGCTCATTTGCGCCGGTTTGCCTTCGCAGCCGTTGTCCAGCAGGGCCATCATTTGCCGGTAGGTGGTTTCCTGGTCGAGGCGGTACAGGGGCGAGAATTCCCAGATCAGGATTTTCGGCGGGTTGTTCTGGAATTCTTCGCTGCCCAGGTACTGGATCATCGAGCCTTCCAGGCCCCCGCCGGGGAACGCGACGTTGAGGATGTCGGCGCCGATGGCCTCTTGCAGGAAGCCGGCGAAGTTGTAGTTCTTGCCGCTGTGGCTGGTGCCCACCAGGGTGATCTGCGCCTGGGCGCTGTCGCCGAACAGGTCGCCGTCGCCGGCCTCGCCCTTGGGCTCGGTGGTGAATTGGTCCATGTACTGGATGGCGTAACTGGTGCCGCACAGTTGCCCGGCCATGTTGTGCAGGGTGCCGGTCTTGCCCATGCGCCCGGTTTTTTTGGTTTCGAATGCGCGCTGGGGAATGTCGGCGAATTGCGGCAGTTGCTTGACCTTGGCGGCGACGATTTTCGCCGTGCGCTGGGCGCCGTAGGGGGTCCAGTGCTGGTCGCCACGAAAGTAGAAGTCGTGGGCCGGCAGGGTCTCGGGCAGGCGTTCGTCGGCCAGGGGCGAGAGGTCGGGCACCACGTAGCCCATGGCGGCGAAGCGCCCGAGCATGCCTTGGTAATTGCGCAGCGCTTTGTCGAAATCAAAGCGTGCCTGCTCAGCGGGGTTGAGCTTGCTGCGGTTCACCAGGCCCCGGGTGGGTTGGTAGACCAGCACCAGTTCCACGCCTTTGCTCTTGAACGCGTCGTGCAATTGCTGGAGGCGCTTGTAGCCGGCGGCGCTGGTGTCGAACTCGGTGCGCAGGTCTTCCTGGGTGCGGAACAGCCAGTCGCCCTGGGCTTGCACCAGGGTGGTGAAGTTCTGTTGGTAGCGGGTGGTGTAGTTTTTCGCGTCGTGGGCGGCTGGGCACAGGTTGCAGCACGGCTCGGCGCTGAAGAGCGGGGCCGCGGGCTGGTCGGCGCGGGCAGTGCCGGCGGCGGCGAGAAGGCCCAGGGTCAGGCCCGAAAGGCCCAGCAGGGTTTTGATGTGGGGCTTCATGGCGGGCGTCCTCATGGCTGCAAAGGGGTCTGGCGTTCAACGGGGTCGATCAGCACGGCTTTGCGTTGGCGCACCAGCAGGTCGAGGATTTCGTCCTGGCGCTCGCCCAGGATGCCGTTGAAGCTGATGCCACTGGATTTGGTCGGCGCCAGCATTGAGACGCGGTACAGCTCGATGCTCAGCGGCGAGTCGATGGACAGCGGGCCGCTGCCGTTGCCGGCCAGCTCGCCGCCCACCAGGATCAGCGAAACCTGGGCGTCGAAGGGGTCGAGTTCGATGTTGCGGTCGGTGTCGCTCAAATCCTTGATGTGGCCGTATACGCCGGTCAGGCCGTTGGCCATGGCGAGGTTTTCGTAGAGGCGGATGTTGACGCTGTTGCGCACGCGGATGCCGTGGCGGCGGTTGCTGATGACCTTGTTGCCCCACAGCAGGTTGTTGCCGCTCTCGTAGAGGGTGATGCCGTCGGTGTGGTTGCGGTAGATGTGGTTGTCGGCGATCAGGTTGTTGACGCTGTTGCGGTCGATCACCAGGCCCGAGAGTTGGTTGTCGTAGCTGCGGTTGTTGAAGATGAAGCTGTCGTTGACCTCACGGGAAATGATGATGCCGTGCTTCTTTTTTGTGCCATGCACGGTGTTGTCGGCGATCACCAGGCCATGGGAACGGTCGTGGGGGTCGATGCCGTAGACGATGTTGTCGCGGTAGGTGCTGCCCTTGATGACGAAGCCTTGGGTTTCGTAGCAGTAGAAGCCGTACCACATGTCGGAGAACTCGGAATCGATGATCCAGCCCGTGGGCTCCTTGCGCTTGAGCACCTTGGCCATGTTGGGCGTGTACTGGGAAATGCTCACCCCGTAGGACTTGCTGTTGGCATAGCCGAAACTGGCCATCTGGCTGTTGACGATGTAGGTCTGGGTGCCGCCCCAGGCCAGCAGGAACGGGCGGAACTCCTTGGCCGAGCGGAAAGTCGCCGGGCCGTTGGCCTGCTCGCGCCACCCGGTGATTTTGCTGTCGCGCACGAACAATTGGCCGTCGTTGACCAGGAACGAACCGGCCTCCTGGGACAGGCGCAGCTCTTGGGTTTGCCCGTCGATTTCCAGGATGCCTTTTTCGCCGACCACGATGGGCAGGCGCGCCAGGTACACGCCGGGGGCGGTTTCGCGCAGGTATTGGCTGGGTACGGCTTTGGCCAGGTCCTTGAGGTTGAGGTAGCCGTCGTCGATGAAAATCGCCTGGGGGATGCCGTGTTGGCGCACCACCCATTCGGCCATTTTGTTGTCGCCGCCGATGAAGTCCTTGAGGGCGTTCTCTTGCATCATCCGGCGCACGCTGGCCTTGCCGCGTTGGCGTCGGTCGACCTTGGCCGCCACCGCGTCGGCGGTGTAGCCGGAGAGGTCCGGCAGCGCCGGTTTGGGCAGGTCCAGCGGCGCGGTCGGGGCGCTGCTGACGGTGTAGGTCTTGGCCTGTTGCAGCTCTTTGGCCAGGGTCGGCGCCTTGGCTTCGACGCTGGCCTGGGCGGTGGCGCCGCACAGCAGCAGGGCGGCCAGCAGCGGGGCTTTGAAGGCGTGGGGGTTCATCGCACAGGCTCCCATCAGAAGCGCCAGATCACGTCGACAAAGGCGCGGTGCATGTACGAGTCGACGTCCTTGCCGTAGGCATCGCCGGGCTTGAACACGCCACCGCGAAAGCGCACCAGCGCCGCTGGTTCGTCGATGGACTGGCTCAGGGCGGCGGGCAGCAGGCCTTGCTTGAAGTATTTGGTGACCACCAGGTCCACTTCCTGGCCCAGGTCTTTGTTGCCATCGGCCTGGGGCAGGGCGGAGCCGGCAATCCCGGCGTCGCTGTCCACTGCGTTGATGCCGCTGCCGGCCACCGGTTGCTTACCGTCCACGCGCCAGAACTTGTGGTAGACCAGGCTGGCGTCGTAGTCGTCGCGCAGTTGCCAGGAGCCGAACAGGGTGGCGGTTTGCAGGTTGCCGGTTTCGCCACGGAAGGCTTCGCCGAAGCGGTGCACCCGCGAGCGGGTGCCGGTGAAGTTGGAACGGTTGCTTTGCAGGCCGTTCTGCTCGTAGTCGGCACTGGCGCGGGCATAGGCGGCGCCCACTTGCCAGTGTTCGTCCAGGCGCAGGCGCAGGCCCAGGTCGGTGGCCCAGCCGTCGAGGTTGGCGTGGCGCTTGGCGTTGGCCGGGGGGCTGCCGTCGGCGCTCAAGGGGTTGACGCGGTCGCGCTTGCCCTGCATGCCGGTAACGCTGCCCCAGTAATTGACGGTGTTGCTGTTGCGCCAGTTGTAGGCGTCGCTGTTGGCCTCAAGGCCCAACCAGGTGAGGTCGCCGTTCTGTTTTTTGTCCAGGGAATCGGCCGCTTGGCCCGGCACTGGGTAGTCGAGTTGGCCGTCGTCCTGGCTGTGGTGGCCGCGCAGGCCTAGCCAGTGGCCGGGGGTCCATTGGTAGGCAACGTCAGCGTAGAGGTGCAGGCGATCTTCGTCTTGGGGCGAGAGTGCCTTGAGGTCGGTGCGGTATTCGCTGAAGCGCTCGGCGGCGCCGAGGTTGGCGCGCAGCAGGGTGGTGTCGAAGGTCCAGTTCAGCGCTTCGATGTTGGTGTCGCGCCACTGGCCGTCATCGTTGCGCAGGCGTTGGCGGCCGAACTTGAGCTGCTCGCCGGGGTAGGGCGTGAAACCGCTGTAGCCGACCCAGAACTCGCGCAGGGCCAGGTAGTTTTTTTTGCTGCGCCGGTCGCCGTTGTCGGTGGGTTGGCTGGCGTCGGCGCTGGCTTGTTGCAGGGTGTCGGTTTCGATGATGTCGCTGGCGGCCACAGCCTGGCCCATGGCGTAGGCGCTCCAGTGACCGCGCTCGCCGTACAGCCAGGGGCGCAGGTCCAGGCCGATGCCGTTGACGTCGCCGCCACGGGCGGTGCCCAGGTCGCGGTCGTCTTCGGATTGGCCGGTGATTTTCACTTCCAGGCCGAAGTTCTTGTCTGCGGTCAGTGCCGCCAGGGTCGGGCACGACCACAGCAGGGCGAAGGACAGGCCGAGGCCGGCCTTGACGAATGGGTTGAGCTTCATAGGGGTTCCTCGCCGGCTTCTGCTTGCAGGGCGTGCAGGGGCAGGGCGGCCGGGCTGATGGCGGCGCGGGCGGCCTGTTCCTGTTGCAGCAGGCGTTGGGCCTGGGCCCGTTGGGCGGGCGGTAATTGGGCGTCGAGTTGCTGGGCCAGCTCATGCGCCTGGGGGCTGTCCTGGGTTTTGGCCAGTTGGCTGAAGACGTAGGCGTTGACCGGGTCGGGCCGGGTGCCTTTGCCCTGGGAAAAGAGCTGGGCGAGGGCGAAATCGGCGCTGTTCTGGCCGTTGCGCGCGGCGGTCAATAGATGGTCGAGGGCCTTTTGCGGGTAGACCTGGCCCAGGTAGCCACGGCGGTAGATCTGGCCCAGGTAATAGTCGGCGGCTACCTCGCGGCCCACGGCTTTTTGCAGGTGCGCTTCGGCCACCTGGGCGTCGGCGGGCAGCACTTTGCCTTCGTAGTAGAGCTTGCCCAGCAGCAGTTCGGCGCGGGGCTGGTCGGCGGCGCGGCCGTTGTCCAGGTACTGGAGCAGGGTGTCGGTGTCGCCCAGTTCGGGGAAGTCGTAGAGCAATTGGGCGAGGCTGACCCACGCGGCCGGGTAGCCGGGGGCGATGCCTTCGAGCAGGCCTTGGGCGGTTTTGCCGTCGGGTTGGCCGAGGCTGGCGTCGCCCAGCACCCGGGCCACGCTGTCCACCCGTTGCGCAGTGACGGTGCCGCGGGCATGGGCCGCTTGCAGCTGTTTAATCAGCTCGGCCTGTTGCTCGGGCTGGGCCTTTTTCTGGTAGACGGTGGCCAGTTCGACGTAGCAGATGTCGGTGCTGGCCAGCGCCGCGGTGCAGATGGCTTGGACTTCGTCCAGGTGCTGGTCGTAGCTGCCCTGGGTGCGGTAGAGCAGCACCTGGGCCAGGCCCGCTTCGGGGTAGCCGGCGTCGCGCCATTGGCTGATTTGCTGCTGGGCATCGACGTCGGGGAAGCTTGTAGGGTGTTGCAGGTAGAGCATGGCCAGGGCCAGGCGCGTGTTGCCTTCGCCGGCGGCGGCGGCTTTTTTCAGCAGGGTTTGCGCTTCGCGGTGTTCGGCGGCGCTGGCGCCGGGTTTGGCGGCCAGCAGGCGCCCGAGGCGGGCCTGGGCGCGGGGCGAAACCGGGGCGGCGGCGCGGTAGGTGGCTTCGGCCTGCTGGAGTTGGGCCGGGTCACGGCTGTCGACCTGGATATCGGCCAAGCCGACTTGGGCTTCGCTGTAGCCCAGGTCGGCCAGTTGCCGGTAGTTCTGCGCCGCCAGCGCGGTGTCGCCGCGCTTGAGGGCTTCGTTGGCCAGGCGCTGGTCGGGCAGGCCGGCGCAACCGGCCAGGGCCAGGGCCAGGGCGCAGAGGGCGAGGCCGCTGCTGCGGGGGCGAGCCTGTGTGGGGGCCGGACCGGTCGGGGCGGTGCCGCGCTGCGAAAGCTTCGCCAGGGTTTGCCAGGCAAACCGCGTGGCCTGTATTGCGGGCAGGCCCGCTCCCACAGAGGCTTGTGCCCACAGGGATGAGGGTGAAGTGGTCATGGCCATGTCCTCCCTCAGAGCCCGGCGGCCATGGCTTTGTCGATCAGCCAGTTCATCGACGGGCCGCGGTCGCTGCGCACGTCCACCGGTTGGCCGGCCAGGGCGCTGTCGAGGGGGGCGTCGGGTTTGATCTGGACGCGGATGTCGGAGGCCAGGTCGGCGCTGTTGAGGCTGGTGCTGCTGACGATGGTGCCGCGACGCACGTCATCTTCGCCGGCGACCTGGAAGTTGACCTGGGTGCCGGGGTGCACGTCGGCGAACTGGCGGTAGGTGAAGCGTGCTTCCACGTTGGCCTGGCTATGGCGCGGCACCAGTTGGAAGATCACGTCGCCCTTGCTGGCGTACTGGCCGTCGGCGACCCGTTGCTGGGTGACGACGCAGTCGCAGGGCGAGGTGAGGGTGCCGGTCATTTGCTTGCCGAACAGTTCCTCGACCTTGGCCGGTTGCAATTGGTCTTCGTCCAGGTGGCCCTTGAGTACGTCGAGCATGCTGGTGCTGAACGTGGCCAGCGGCGCGCCCTTGGCGGCCATGCCGTCGGCCTTGACCAGGCTTTGCACGGTGCCATCGCGGGGCATGGTCACGTTCATCCCCGGCACGCTCACCAGGCCGGCCTGGGCGTGGCTGACGAAGTACAGGCCGTACACCGATTTGAAAATAAAACCGAACGCCACCAAGCCGACGATGAAGATCCCGGCGCTGAAAACCACGGCGCGCAAACGGCCAAAGACGCTCATGCCGCTGCCGCTGTCCTTGACCTTGCGCGCCTTGGTGAAGTTGTCCCGTTGCAGGGTGGCGAGCACGTCGCCCAGGGTCACGATGTCGCCGGCCAGGTGCGAGGTGATGAGGTGGCGCAGGGTGGCGATGTCTTGCGGTTCGAGGTTTTGGAACTCGCACCCGGTGCGCCCGCTTTGGCGGTCGTAGGAGCGGATCAGCAGTTCGACGTCCATGCCCAGGCCCAGGTTGTCGATGACAAATTGCAAGCGGCCCTTGTGTACCTGGCCCAGGGCCAGGGGTTTGCCGGTGCCGGCGTTGAAACACAGGCCGCCGGCGCTGAGGTCTTCGACGCGGGCCATCAGGGGGGTGCCGCTGGCGTCGATAAAGCGCAGTTTGGCCGGGATCTTGACCCGGGCGTGCTGGCGCTGGGCTTCGGATTCGTGGACGACGTTGACGTTGGCGCCGCGGGTGTTGAGTGAGCTGTTCATGGTGCAGGTCCTTGTTGATTCGGGCGGGTCGGGTCAAACCATCATCAGCAGCACGGCGACGAAGATGCTGCCTGCGGAGAAGGTCATGGTTCGCGACGACCAGGTGTTGAACCAGCGCTGGGCGCTTTGCAGGTCGCGGGTCAGTTTGGTGTCCTGGCGGGTCCAGGATTGTTGGTCGAGGCGGAAGAACACGTAGATCTTCACCAGCGCGCCGACGATCTGGTTGTAATAGAGGATCAGCGGGTAGGCCGGGCCGATGCGGTGCCCGGAACAGGCCAGCAGCAGGGTCAGGAGCAGGCGGGTGATGCCGATCCACAGCAGGTAGACGAGGATGAACGCGGTGCCGTACTTGAAGCTGGCGATGATTGCTACCGTCAGGCCCAGGAGGCTGGTCCACATCGACACGCGCTGGTCGAACAGCACCACGCTGGTGAACAGGCCCAGGCGCTTGACCCCCAGGCCCAGGGCGCGGGCGTTCTGGCGCAGGTTGTTGCCGTACCAGCGGAACATCAGTTTGCGGCTGGCCTTGATGAAGCTTTTTTCGGGCGGGTGTTCCACGGTGTGGATGGCCGCGTCAGGCACGTAGAAGGTGTCGTAGCCCAGGCGCATCAGGCTGAACCAACTGGACTTGTCGTCACCGGTGAGAAACTTGAAGCGGCCCAGGCGCCAGTGTTGCAGGGAGTCGCTTTCCACATCGGCGATGAACGCCGGGTCGGTCACCACCCGGGCACGGAACACCGACATGCGCCCGGTCATGGTCAGCACACGCTTGGACAGGGCCATGGAGCACATGTTGATGTGGCGCTGGGCGAAACGCAGTTTGTGCCATTGGCTCATCACGTAGCCGCCGCGCACTTCGCAGAATTCGTTGGTGGTCAGGCCGCCGACATTGCCGAACAACTGGAACCAGGGCACGGTCTTGCGCACCACGCCTTCGGCCAGCACGGTGTCGCCATCGATCACGGCGACCACGGCGCGGTCGTCCGGCAGGTGCCGGGAGATGGCGCGAAAGCCAAAGGCCAGGCCATCGCGCTTGCCGGTGCCGGCGATGCGCACGAAATCCAGTTGCACGCGCTCGGGCGGGTTCATCCGGGCCCACAGGCTTTTGACCAGCAGCTCATCGGACATTTCCACCAGGGAACAGACCACGGTGGTGGGGAAGCCGCAGTCGATGGCTTCGCGGATCACCGAGCTGTAGACCTGGGCGGTGGTCAGGGCGTCGATGCGAAAACTGGTGACCATCAGGAACACATGGGAGGGGTCCGCCGAGGCGCCGAGTTTGCGCACCTTGCGCCGCAGGTGCGGGTAGACCACGTAGAGAAACAGCATGCCGCGAATGAAGTGGGTGGCGCCCATGGAGTAGCGCCAGATCCCCACCGCGCCAATCAGGAAAATGAAGTCGCGCGACTGCGCGTCGAAAATCGACGGCGGCAACAGCGCGGCCAGCCCCATCAACAGGCTCAGGTACAACAGCCAGCCAGCGGCTTGCAGGAAAAATTGATTTAGCTTGGACATAGGCTTTTCCGCAAAAGAGAGAAGGAGCGACCAGTTGCAAGCGGCCAGTGAACAGCGCTTCACTGGCCGCTTGCCGCTGCTCTTACCAGCAAATTCCTTCAGTGCGGCCGCTGACGCTGGTGGCCTGGTTCATGAAGCCGACCAGGTCGATCACTTGTTTGCCCTGCGGGGCGGTCTGGGCCAGGGCGCGAAATTTTTCGTCGCGGTTGCCCAGGATGATGACGTCGCTGTTGTCGATCACCGAGTCGAAGTCGGCGTTGAGCAGGGACGAGACGTGGGGGATCTTGGATTCGATATAGTCCTTGTTCGAACCGTGCATGCGCGCGTATTCGACGTTGCTGTCGTAGATGCTCAGGTCAAAGCCCTTGCCGATGAGCATTTCGGCCAGTTCCACTAGGGGGCTTTCGCGCAGGTCGTCGGTGCCGGCCTTGAAGCTCAGGCCCAGCAGGGCGACGCGGCGTTTGTCGTGGCCGCTGATGATGTCGAAGGCGTTTTGCACCTGGGATTCGTTGCTGCGCATCAGCGAGTTGAGCAGTGGCGCTTCGACGTCCAGGGAACTGGCGCGGTAGGTGAGGGCGCGCACGTCCTTGGGCAGGCACGAGCCGCCGAAGGCGAAGCCTGGGCGCATGTAGTACTGGGAGAGGTTGAGGGTCTTGTCCTGGCACACCACTTCCATCACTTCACGGCCGTCCACGCCCACGGCCTTGGCGATGTTGCCGATCTCGTTGGCGAAGGTGACCTTGGTGGCGTGCCAGACGTTGCAGGTGTACTTAATCATTTCGGCCACTTCGATGCCCTTGCGGATGATCGGTGCCTTGAGCTCTTCGTACAGGGCTTGCAGCACGTCGCCGCTGGCGCTGTCGAACTCGCCGATGACGGTCATAGGCGGCATGTCGTAGTCCATGATCGCCGTGCTTTCACGCAGGAACTCGGGGTTGACCGCCACGCCGAAATCCACCCCGGCCTTCTTCCCGGAGCAGTCTTCGAGGATCGGGATCACCACGTTTTTCACGGTGCCGGGCAACACGGTGCTGCGCACCACGATGGTGTGGCGGGTGCTCTTGTCACGCAGGACAAAACCGATCTCGCGGCACACGGCTTCGATGTAGTTGAGCTCCAGGTCGCCGTTCTTTTTGCTCGGTGTGCCGACGCAGATCATCGACAGGTCGCTGCCGCGGATGGCCTCGGCGAAGTCGGTGGTGCCCCGCAGGCGGCCGGTGTGAATGCCCAGGGCAAGCAATTCGCCCAGGCCCGGTTCGACGATGGGGGATTTGCCGGCGTTGATGAGGTCGATCTTGTCTTGGGAGATATCCACGCCAATGACTTCATGGCCCCGTGCGGACAAGCAACCGGCACAGACTGCGCCGACGTAACCCAAACCGAATATGCTGATGCGCATCGTATTTACCTCTGTATTAATCACGCCAATTAGATGGCCGGAGTTAATGATTTTGCTGTTGTCGGTGCACTCGAATAACGGGCGAACAGGCGCCGCGATGCACTGTGCGGGCATACAAAGTTCGAGTGGCTAATTAACTGCACTCAAGTTGTGCGCAACTTGGCCTTGTTATAAGGGCTTGCCCTGAAATGTCGCGCACTGCCTTCAGGGGCAGTGCGCGAGCCGCGGTGGCAGGCGTTGGGGCAAGGGATGGGGACCTTGCCGGTGAGCCTGCGCCGGGCTGTTGGGATGAGCTAAGCCGGGGCCTGGTAGGGGATAGTGATGATGCTTATCTCCAGTTCTCGATCCGTTGTTTGAATACTCGACCGGCCAGTCAACGTTTTAATGACAACTTAGTGACAGCGCGGAAGTTGTTGTGTAGGTCATCTCTTACAAGTCTTGTGAGAATCGTTACCGGTTGTAGGAGCCGCTTCGGAACACATAGTTCCAGGCCACTCATCTCGATTCTGCGCAATTGGGCGGATATTTAAAAAGATGGCACTAATACTATATTGATAGCATTTGCAGTTTGGCCCCTTAGTTGCGGGGAGTTCAGCGGGGTAGATAGTTATTTGCCACTATCGATAAAAAAGTCACGTGCCACTACGAAATATTTTGCAATTTTTTTCTGAGAGGCGTGTAGGGCAAGGTGAGAACAACGGGTTTTGTAGGACAAGGTTGTATGGAGACGGCCTGTGTGGGAGCGGGCCGGGCGGCGCTCCGCTCGCCCGCGATGGTTGCCTGTGTGACGGACACTTGGCCATCGCGAGCAGGCTCGCTCCCACAGGGATTTGTATGGGCTGTTACTGGGGCGCGTGATCGCGCAGGAACACCAGGCTGTCGGGCTTGGACTGTTCGGCGCTGAAGCGGTAGCCCTGGGCGTCGAAGTGCTTGAGGGCGGCGGGGTCGTTGATGCGTTCCTGGATGACGAAGCGGCTCATCAGGCCCCGGGCCTTTTTCGCGTAGAAACTGATGATCTTGTACTGGCCGTTTTTCAGGTCTTTGAACTCGGTGTTGATGACGCGCGCGTTGAGGGCGCTGCGCTTGACCGCCGAGAAGTATTCGTTGGAGGCCAGGTTGAGCAGCACGTCGTCACCCTGTTCGGCCAGGGCCTCATTGAGCCATTCGCTGATGCGCGTGCCCCAGAACGCATACAGGTCCTTGCCCCGGGCGTTGGCCAGTTTGGTGCCCATTTCCAGGCGATAGGGTTGCATCAGGTCCAGCGGGCGCAGCAGGCCGTAGAGGCCGGAAAGCAGGCGCAAGTGTTGTTGGGCGTAGTCGAAGTCGGCTTGGCTGAAGTCTTCGGCGTGCATGCCGGTGTAGACGTCGCCCTTGAACGCCAGCAGCGCCTGTTTGGCGTTGTCTGGGGTGAAGGCTGGCGTCCAACTGCCAAAGCGCGCGGCGTTGAGGCCACCGATTTTGTCGGAAACGTGCATCAACTCGCTGATCTGCGCCGGGCTCAGCTCGCGCAACTGCTCGATCAATGCCTGGGAATGGTCCAGGTACTGCGGCAAGGTGAAGCGCGACGTGGCGGGCGGGGTCTCATAGTCGAGGGTTTTGGCGGGGGAAATCACCATCAGCATGAAGTCGTCTCCTGTAAACGTGCGGCGATTCTAGGGGCTATGGCGTTTTGACTCCACCTATGACGGCCATAGCCTGGCCGTAGCAAGCAGGGAGCGCACCCGCGAATCGGCTATAGTGCCGCGCGGGCTTTGTTATGGAGGCAGTCCCTTGCGTATCGCGTGTTTTCTCATGGCTGGGTTGTTGAGCGTCGGCGCGCTGGCCGCGCCCGGTGACGTGGCGACCCTGGACCGCAGCACCTGGCCCGAACCCTTGAGCAGCCCGACCCTGTTCGACGTCGCCTCGCGGGCCGAGATCCTGACCTTCGCCCGCGCCTTGCTGGCCTCCGAAGCCCTGGACGAAACCGCCCTCAAGCAACGCCTGGGGCTGCGCCAGATCAACCGCGACGCCATCGAGCGGGTGCGCGAGCGGATGTGGCAGCGCCTGCTGGCCAATTACAACTTCGCCCAGCAAAGCTGCGACCAGGACGCCTCGTTCTGCTATTGGGTGCAGGACCTGGACACCCTGCGCGAGCAGGCCGGCAAGTTCGCCCTGGGCGAGGACTCGTTCTACGCCCGCTGGGCCGAGCCCAGCCGCAGCTTCCATGAGCGTTACCTGGACGAGCAACTGCGCAAGGCCGCGCTCTTCCCGCAGACCAGCAGCGAAATCGAGCGCTTTGGCGACTACGAACGCAATGGCGATGAACTCAACGACCGCTTGTTTTTGCTCACCTTCGACAGCTCGGCGGCGCTGCAGCCCGACAACGCCGCGTGGCTGGCCGATTACCTGCGCAAGGCCAACCTGAGCGCGATTTTCTTTGTACTCGGCGCCGAGGTGCAGGCGCGCCTGGCCCAGGGTTCGGTGGCTTCGCTGCAGGCGCTGTACTCGCGCCAATGCGTGGGGGTGCAGGGCTGGGAGTACCGCTCCCACAGCCATTGGCAGGACTGGCAATACTCCATCGAGCGCAGCGTGGACCTGGTGAAAAACAAACTGCCGGAGAACTTCGTGCCGCTGTTCCGCCCACCCTACGGCCAGCGCCGGGCCGACGCCGGCGGGTTCTTGCGTGCCCAGGGTTTGCAGGTGGCGCTGTGGGACATCGACCCGCAGGACACCTCCGGCCGCCTCAGCCCCCAGCAGAGCGCCGACCGGGTGCTGACCCTGATGCTGCTGTGGCGCCACGGGGTCATTAACTTCAATGCGCGCCAGGACGGCGCCAAGACCGCGTTGCCCTGGTTGGTCACGCAAACGGCGCAAAGTGGCATCGGTTGGGAGGATTGCCAGGACGGGTTTCGCTGAAACGGGCCGAACCCCGTATTTGCTGGGGCTGGAGGCGATGGGCTGCGGCAAATGACCACGGCGTAACCATTGACTCTAGTTGCCTGATGGCGGTGCGCCAAGGGCTATTGGTCACTCTGCAAAATAAACTTCAAAAAAGCGTCAAAGTGCTTTTTCCTGTCACAGGTTTTGGAGTATTACGAAGGCAGACCGCCGAAACCTGCAACACAGGTGGCGTCTTCCAAGACCCACACGTGTCAGGTTCACTTGAGTCCCCACAGGTGAAATTCGGCGGCCATTTCGAGGCGCAGCGATTGCGTCGACTGGCTCCCAAAAAGGTGACCGAGTATGGATGATAACGGACGCAGACCTTCCTCCAACCAGCCAATCCTTTATGTACTCGATACCAACGTATTGATTCACGATCCCAACGCCCTGCTCAATTTTGAAGAACACCACGTGGCCATCCCGATGACCGTGCTTGAAGAGCTGGACAAGCTCAAGAGTGGCCATCACAGCGTCGCGGCCGAATGCCGCCAGGCGATCCGCCTGATCGACAAGACCCTGGGCGATGCCACGCCCCAGGACGTCGAACTGGGTGTGCCGATCCAGCGCGGCAAGAGCGGGCCCAAGGGCTTGCTGTCGATCCTGATGAGCAAGCGCGCCGAGCCCAACCTGGTGCTGCCTGAGCACCTGAACGACAACATCATCATCAACCAGTTGCTGGACCTGCACGCCCGCGACAAGTCGCTGCCCCTGGTGCTGGTGACCAAAGACATCAACATGCGCCTCAAGGCCCGCGCCTGCGGAATTGCGGCCGAAGACTACAGCACCGACCAACTGGTCGACGACGTGTCGCTGCTGCCCAATGGCTACCACACCATGACCGGCTCCTTCTGGGACCGCGTGAGCAAGGTCGAAACCCGCCAGGACCACGGCCGCACCTGGCACCAGGTGCAACTGATCGACAACCTGCCGGCGGTGCACATCAACGAGTTCATCATCGACGAGCAGGGTTTTGTCGGCTGGATCAAGGAAATCCAGGTCGATAAGTTGCTGATCCTCGACCTGCACCAGGAGCCCCTGCTGCACCAGGAGGCCTGGGGCCTCAAACCGCGAGACATCTACCAGAGCCTGGCGCTGTATGCCTTGCTCGACCCCGACATCCACCTGGTCAACCTGTCCGGCGCGGCAGGTTCCGGCAAAACCATCCTGGCCCTGGCGGCGGCCATCGAGCAGACCATGGTCAGCAAGCGTTACCGGCGCATCATCGCCACCCGCAGCGTGCAGGGCCTGGACCAGGAAATCGGCTTTCTGCCCGGCACCGAGGCGGAAAAAATGGAGCCTTGGCTCGGCGCCATCACCGACAACCTCGAAGCCCTGCACATGGACGACGAGAACACCCACGGCAGCGTCGACTACATCCTCAGCAAGGTGCCGTTGCAGTTCAAATCCCTCAACTACATCCGTGGGCGCAGTTTCCAGCAAAGCCTGATCCTGATCGATGAATGCCAGAACCTCACCCCGCACCAGATGAAAACCATCATCACCCGTGCCGGCGCCGGTTCCAAAGTGGTGTGCCTGGGCAACCTGGCGCAGATCGATACCCCTTACCTGTCGGCCACCAGCTCGGGGCTGACCTACCTGACCGAACGCTTCAAGGACTTCCCCAACGGCGTCCACATCACCCTGCAAGGGGTGCCGCGCTCGATCCTGGCCGAATACGCCGAGAGCCACCTCTAACCCCTAACCCTGTGGGAGCGGGCCCGCCCGCGATAGCGGCTCACCAGTCGGTACATCAACTGGCTGGTAGACCGCCATCGCGGGCAGAGCCCGCTCCCACAGGTATTTGGCTGCCACAAGCGTGTGTTCACCCCCGCAGCGGCGTCCTGTCGCACCCACCCGGTCAATCAGCCCTGCGGGAAACTGACCCACGGGTTTACAATCGGGCCTCCTGATAAGGAGTAACCCCGTGCTGACCCATCTCGATTCCCAAGGCCGCGCCAACATGGTCGACGTCACCGACAAGGCCGTGACCTCCCGTGAAGCCGTGGCCCAGGCGCTTGTGCGCATGCTCCCCGACACCCTGAACATGATCGTCAGCGGCGGCCACCCCAAGGGTGACGTGTTCGCCGTGGCGCGCATCGCCGGCATTCAGGCGGCGAAGAAAACCAGCGACTTGATCCCTTTGTGCCACCCGCTGCTGCTGACCAGCATCAAGGTCGAGCTCAGCGCCCAGGGCGACGACGCGGTGCTGATCGTGGCCCGCTGCAAACTCGCCGGCCAGACCGGCGTCGAAATGGAGGCCCTGACCGCCGCCAGCGTCGCGGCCCTGACCATCTACGATATGTGCAAGGCCGTGGACCGGGGCATGACCATCGAGTCGGTGCGCCTGCTGGAAAAACTCGGCGGCAAGAGCGGCCACTACCAGGCGGATGCGCAATGAAAACCATCAGCGTCAAGTTCTTTGCCCGTTACCGTGAGGCGCTGGGCGTGGACGCGTTGAGCGTCGAAGGCGAGTTCACCACCGTCAATGACGTGCGCCTGTTGTTGGCACAGCGCGACGGCGCCGAGGTCCTGCGTGAGCAAAACCTGATGTGCGCCCGCAACGAAGACCTGTGCCAGCTCGACGAACCGCTGGCCGATGGCGATGAAGTGGCGTTTTTCCCCACCGTGACCGGAGGCTGAGATGGCCATTCGCGTGCAACCCATGGCGTTCGACCCCGGCGCTGAAGTCAACGCGATGCACGCGGCCAATGCCGGTGTGGGCGCGGTGGTGAGTTTTGTCGGCTACGTGCGCGACTTCAACGATGGCCAAGACGTGGCCGGGATGTTCCTGGAGCACTACCCGGGCATGACCGAAAAAGCCCTGGCCAAGATCGCGGGTGAAGCCGAGCAGCGCTGGCCGTTGCTCAAGCTTGAAGTGCTGCACCGCGTTGGTGCCCTGGAACCGGGCGAGCCCATCGTCTTCGTCGCCGCCGCCAGCGCCCACCGCCAGGCCGCATTCGACGCCTGCGCCTTTGTCATGGATTACCTGAAAACCCGCGCCCCGTTCTGGAAGAAAGAAACCACCGCCGATGGCCCGCGTTGGGTCGAAGGCCGCGACAGCGACCACGCGGCGGCGGATCGCTGGAAGTAACTTCGTACAACTTGTTGCGACAGTGATCGAGTAAAGCGCGATTAATAGCCTTGATCTCGCCTGCTGGGAATAAATTCTATTTACTTAAAAGTTTAACCGTAGGGGCTCGTTACTTCGGCGTATGGCTGTGGGTACTATTTCGCGTGTTGGATTAATCCTTTGTACTTTTGCGCGAGGAAACGGTGCTGTTACCTATATTGTTCGATTTTCTAATCTCACAAAATGAAACTTGTTGCTCTTGCTCTTGAGGTGACTATTTTTGTTTTTCTGATACGCTTCAGTTAACGCTAGAGGAAAGGCCTTAAAGTTTGCTTGTGGCAGTAATGGCGGGTCACTTGTGCTTCTGGTTGTTATTTTAACTTGTAGATTTATGCGCGCTCACTGACACGTCTGCAATCAGTGCGCGAACCATGCCGCAAGGCACACAGGGAGAGTGAATATGGTTTCTGCTGATAAATATATTGTCAATATCTTCAAAGTTGTACTGCCCGGTGTGGGAGATTCGACAAAGGCACTTTATGCCAACGGCCGGCATCAATGTAAGGTCGAAGTAATTATCGATAAGGAAAGGCGCTTCATCCGTGATGAATGGGAAGTCGGAGAGTCTGAACCCCTGACTCCCGAGGAGCTTGCCAGCCTCACAATTACTCGTTACTCGGCCAATGAAAATGAAAAACTGCCAACCGGATGGTCGTGTGATACCACCAAAAACGAGTTCGATACGGGCTTGCGGGGTGGTTCCCCAATTGCCTCATCGGCCGGTACTACGGGCGGCGGCGAGGTGGTAGAGCGCTATTTGCGGGTCGATGCGCGCGTGGCGATCGAAGCCCAGCGTTTCATGGCTCGGGTAGTGGTGGGGGGCAAGACATACACCACCTACAACGTGGGGGCTGGCTCATCGGTGATTATCGAACCCACTCGGCCTTATGAAAAACTGCGCGCCGCGCAACTCGTCGCTGAACGAGATGATGCCTTGTCGGCCAACCCCGTTTTTCTCGATATCGATGTTTACTATTGGAGCCTGCCGGCGGGTTTGCGCCTGGTCAAGAACTTAGGGATCGACAATGCAGTCGATATCGCTGGCGTAGGGCGTGCGTTGCGCCCCTTCTATAGTGACTTTCGAATGAACAGCACCATGCTGGTGGGGGGCGTGATCGATATAGACTCTGCTGTAACTACATTGCGGGTGATTGATGTTTGTCCGGTCAAGGGTCATGAGAATAAAACGTTTCGGATTGATAAGTACCCGACGCAAATGCGCGCGATTCGTGTTTGGGCGAGAATGTTTTTGAGACTTGTCAAGGGTCGTGATGTCGTTTGGCGGATTTTGGATAACTACGGTGTGGAACATAGTTTCTTGCTGGGCTCTGAAGATGAATCGAATGTTCTGGTATTGCGCGACCACGGTTGATTGAATTTCGCTACTTTCACGGATATCGAGTTGTCGTCTCGGTATCCGTTACTTCATCCTGAATCCGAGTTAAGAGGAGACATTCATCCATGAATGTGTATTCCAACGCCTTCAATTTCAGTGCCCACTTGAATGGTCAGGTCGATCCTCGCACTGGCCAATATGGCTGCCAGGTACGATTGACCACGCTTTACCCGAAGGGGCCGGTCGAGGCCAGCCGCGATATCAACTTGTCGTTTTCCATGTACAACCCGCGTAACGATGGTTATGGCATTGGTTGGCGACTGAGTAATACCGAGTTCGATCTCAACACCCGCCGCCTGACGTTGTTGACGGGCGAGCAGTTCCAGACCCACGGGATGCCGTCCGTGGGCGGTGTGATGGCGCTCAAGGACCGCAAGTTGAAAGATTTGGTGGTCAAACGCCCGGACGTCGATAGCCTGCACGTGATCTACAAGGACGGCACGGTCGAGGTCCTGCGCCGTCAGAACAGCCTGAGGCCGTACATCATCAGTACTGTGCAGTTCGAGAGCGGTGAGCGCGTGCACTTTCGCTACGATCCGCAAGGTGCACTGGAGCGAATCGTCAACCAGCAAGGGGAAGACCTGCTGGTGCTGCACTATTCCGGCCGGCGGTTGGCAGGAGTGGAGGCCCGCATCGAAGGCGGGCGTTTTGCCCGCACCTGGTTTGAACAATTCAATGAACAGTTGGTGCGCGTCGATGTGGCGCATGCGCCGATGGGGCCTGGGGTGCCCGGTAGCTATGTGTTTGAGTACGAGGCTTTGCGCAGCGGCCTGGTGGCGATCAGGCGGGTGAAGTCCCCTATGGGGGGGGATGAGCGGATCGACTACGAGGAAAATGGCCATCAGTACCGGGACAACACGTTCCTGCCCCGGGTCAAGAGTTGGACTCGCTTTCCTGGCGCTGGCCAACCCTCGTTGAAGCGTACGTACCGTTACAGTGCTTCCCAAAACTTCACGGGTTACCCGTTCTCCGGTGGTTTTGTCGACGGCGAAGATAACCTGTACCTGGTCCTGGGCCTCTACGACTACTGGACCGAGGTCCGCAGCCAGGAAGGGGACGACGCCAATAAGGTGCTGCAGGTGGTGCGCACCGAGTACAACAAGTTTCACCTCCTGACCCGGGAGGTCACCGATTGCGCGGGCACGCTCACCGAGCGCGAGATTGAGTACAACGCGGTGCCGGGCCGGCTTTTCGCCGAGCAGCCAGCCAATCTCCAACTGCCTCGGCGTACCACCCGCCATTTCAGGTTGTTTGCCGATCAGGCCGGGCGCAAGGAGGTGACCGAAATCACCACCGACGACTATGGCAATGAGCTGACTCGGGTCGAGCCGTCGGGGCTGCGCAGGGAATACGACTTCTACCCGGTCGCAGGGGCGATGGACCAAGGCGTACAACGCTGCCCGGCAGAGCCTCACGGGGCGTTCGTGCGCTTCCTGAAACAGTCCAGGGAGCTTCCCGCGACGCCTACCGGTGGCCCAACGACGGCGGCCAAGACTACCGACTACACCTACTACGCCTTGGCCGCCAGCAACGGCCTTGCTTTTGTGTTGCCCGCCTCAATCACTACCGGCACAGGGGTCCAGACCCGCCTCACCCATTACAACGCGCCGGGCCAGTGGGGCGAGCATGGTCGGCTGCAAGCGTCCGTGACCACCCAGGATAAGGTGTCCGTCGCCATGCAATGTACCTACAGCCTCGAAGGCGACAGCCTGGTACAGAACAAGCTGATCCGCCGCGTGGGTGGCGATGAAAATCAGTGGCTCAAGTCTTCGCAAACCTTATCTCTCAGTACCCGGCGCATGCTTGCCCTGACTGGGGAGGATGGGGCGACCTTGGCGTTTTCCTACGATGCCCTTGGACGCCTCGTTTCAGAAGTTTCGGCGCCGGGTACGGCCGCAGCAGCCCGGCGCAGTTACGTCTATGCCAATGCGAGCAATTTGCTGCTGGCGCGGATGACCGCCACGGACGCCAAGGGGGTTAGCGTTGTCACGCGCTACGATGGCGATGGCCGGGAGGTGTCCTGCGCCCGGTTGATCGGAACCGGCGACGAGCAGAAGGAACAGGTACTCAAACGCCTGGATTACAACGCCCTGGGGCAAAAAATCCGGCAAACCCTGATCGACTATCTCGATGAAAACAACGTGCGCACCCTGGTGACCGAGTTCGCCTACAACGGCTGGGGGCAACTGAGCCGCACGACCGCACCGGATGCCACGGTACATATCGATGAGTCCGACCCGCGCCTGAACCTGCGCACACAAGGGGTCGACGGCTTGGACCTGACGCAAACCCACTTCAATGACTTTGGGCAGCCGCTGCGGGTCGAGCACTTGAGTTCGTCCGGCGAGCGGGTGACGAAGGTCACCCATGAGTACGATGGTTTTGGGCGCCGAATGCGAACGGTCGATCAAAACGGCAAACGCACCGAGTTCACCTACGACCTGTTTGACCGGGTGGCCCTCATTGCTGAAACGCCGCCTGGGGGCCAGGCCCAGCGCAAGACGGTGTTGGGCTACGCGCCGGGAAGCAGCGAGGTGCGGGTGGCGAGTATCACAGTCGACGGGGTTGCGCTGGCCACCCGCGCGTTTGATGACCTGGGGCGATTGCAGTCCCAGCAACGAGGCTCTGGCAAACCGACCCATTGGCAATACGGGCCTGGCTCGCTACTACCGTCTTCCAGCACCTCCCCTCGTGGACACGTGGATCAGCACACTTACGATCCACATTTGGGCCTGGTGGTGCGCAGTACTCTGGAAAAACACCCTGACCGGACTTTCGAGTACGACCCGATTTCGGCGTTGTTGCTCAGCTCCAAGGAAGCGGACAGGGCGCATAAGCTCGATTACGACATCCATGGCCGTCTCGTGGCGGACGCCCAGGTCAGTGACGGCGTAACGCGCGCGTTTGGTTACCGCTATGGCTCCTCGGGCCGTTTGGTGCAACAACAGTCCGACTTTGGTGAGGCCGTCGAGTTCGACTATGACCATGCGGGGCGTTTGCTGTCGATGACCGCAGGTTCGTTGGTGGTGACCCAGGGCTATGACCATTTCGGCCGTGTCATCCACGTGGAAACCCGCCAAGGCAGCGAAAGGCTGGTGATGGCGCTCAAGCATGACCCGTTCGGCCGGGAGCAGGAGCGTGAATTCATCCGCAATGGCGGGTTGCTGCAAACCATCTCCAGCACTTACCTGCCCAATGGGTTATTGGCATCGCGGACCCTGCGCGATCCCGCCCGGCAGGTTGTGATCGAGGAGACTTTCACCTATGACGGTTACCAGCGCTTGAGCGCTTACCAGTGCCAGGGGCCGCAGTTCCCCAAGGACGCCCTGGGGCGGCCAGTGGCGAGCCAGAGCTTCACCTATGATGGCCTCGACAACATCACCCAAGTGGTCACCCGCTTGCGCGATGGCAGTGAGGACACCTGTACCCGTTATTTCGAAGGCACCGACCCTGGCCAACTGACGCGCCTGACCCACAGCCACCCGCCCCGGGACGAGCGCTTGAGTTATGACGAATCGGGCAACCTGGTCCGCGGTACGGCGGGGCGCATCTACGAGTTCAACGGGCTTGAACAACTGATTGGCGTACATAGCGCCGGCGCCAACCTTGCCTACCGCTATGACGCCGATGCGCGGCAGGTCAGCCAAAGTATCGATGGTGAGCCGCCGGTCTACTTGGGTTACGGCGGCGGGCGGCTGGAAGGGTTGGCCCAGGGGGCGCTCAAGGTGAGTTTCCGGCGCAATGAAGAGCAGGTGCTGGCCCGCACGGGCGGCGAGTCTGCTGCACAGCTGCAGGTGCTGGATGCCGCAGGCAGCATTCGTGGGGTGCTTCGTGCAGGGCAGGCGCAGGAGCATCGGCACTACCTACCTTATGGCTATGGCACGGCAGCGACCGAGGGCGCGCAGATCCAGGCCCTGGTGGATCGCCAGTATCCGGCGTTCAACGGCGAGCGCCTGGATGGTGCTACGGGCCTGTATCACCTGGGCGGTGGTCGGCGTAGCTATGACCCTGAACTGATGATCTTCCTCTCGCCGGACCCGATGAGCCCATTCGGCGAAGGCGGTAGAAATAGCTACGCCTACTGCTACTGCAACCCGGTCAACCTCAATGACCCCAGCGGTTGGGTGCCTACGTGGCTGAAATGGGTACTGGGCGTGGCTTCGCTGGTGCTGTCGGTGGTCACACTGGGCGCTGCCGTTGCACCACTATTGGGTGCTGCCGCGGTGACGTTGACCGGGATGACGGCCTTAGGCCTGGTTGGGGGCAGCCTGGGCCTGGTGGGTGGCACCCTGGGGATTGCCGGCCTGGGTGTCGAGGCCGTGGACCTGGCGATGGGCTGGGACCGATCGCAGCATGTCAATAATCTGGGCTGGGCCTCCTTCGGCTTTGGCTTGGCCGCGACCGCGTTGGGCGCCGCCGGGGCCGTTCTGGCGGGCCGCTCCGCTGCCCAGGCTGCGGCGAGCAACGCGGTGGCCGGTGCGGCCCCGGGACGGCTTTCGCCAGGTAGTGTCGGGTTGTTGGCGGGTGTCCAGAAATACAGCGGGTGGTCGCTCTCGCTTGGCCAAGAAGCGCCCACCTGGGTGAACCGGGGAGTGGGCGTGACCAAGTTTGCCTTGAGCACTGTAGGTACCGTTCGCAGCACGCTGAGCCGGATTGATAGCCTCAATGGTGACCCCACCGGCAGTAATGCAAAGGACGAGGCGCCCCAGCAGCCTTCGCTGCAAGGCGACAGCAATGAAAACCGTCACGCCGATACCCTCGGCAACAGCCAGCGCTTTTTCGAGGCGTTCCGCGAGCAGGCGCAGCGCATTCGCCAGTCGTCGTTGGGCGATATTTACGCGGGCTGACGCTGTCGGCACTGACCTTGCTTGCACCTTCCAGCATGGCCCTCACCCGGGGCCGTGGTGGGAGGTGTTTACGTTCGATTGACGAGGTGTACGTAAAAGTCCAGTATGGATTTATAAGTACAAATTAAGTCGTTGCTGCATCCCTCTGCCTCTCTTCCGCCCACTTCGAGAGAACACCCATGAAAAAGCACCCCCTGATTACCGGCCTGGCCCTGAGCCTTCTGGCCAGCAGCGGCCTGTTTGCCGCCGAGAAAACCCTGCGCATCGGCATCGAGGCCGCTTACCCACCGTTCGCCTACAAGACGGATAAAGGGGAAATCGCCGGGTTTGACTACGACATTGGCAACGCCTTGTGCGCGCAAATGCAAGTCAAGTGCCAATGGGTCGAGGGCGAATTCGATGGCCTGATTCCGTCGCTGAAAGTGAAGAAAATCGACGCGGCGTTGTCGTCCATGACGATCACCGATGAGCGCAAGAAATCGGTCAATTTCACTCACAAGTACTATTTCACGTCCTCACGCCTGGCGATGAAGCAAGGCGCGGTGGTCGACGACCAGTACGCCAGCCTCAAGGGCAAGCGCATCGGTGTGCAGCGCGCCACCACCACCGACCGCTATGCCACCGAAGTGATGGAAGCCAAGGGCATCGAGATCGTGCGCTACACCAGCAACGAAGAAATTTTCATGGACCTGGCCGCCGGGCGCTTGGACGGCGTGTTCGCCGACACCATCCCGCTGGAGCAGGGTTTCCTCAACACGCCTAATGGCGCCGGTTTTGCCTTTGTCGGCCCGGAGCTCAAAGACCCCAAATACGTGGGCGAAGGCGCCGGCATCGCCGTGCGCAAGGGCAACGAAGCCCTGGTGAGCGAACTGAACTCGGCCATCGACGGTATCCGCGCCAGCGGCGAATACCAGAAGATCCAGGCCAAATACTTCAAGTCCGATATCTACGGCGACTGATACGCCTGCCGCTTCCCTGTGGGAGCAACTGCCTTACCCCTGCTATTCGTCAGCGCGACTCAGTGCCGCCCTCGCGAGCAGGCTCGCTCCCACAGAGGAAAAATGAAAATCCCACCCACAGTACAGTTCAGCTGTGGGTGCGGGCTTGCCCGCGATAGCGCCAGTACATCCGATGCATTCGTCGGGTCGCCACCCGCTCCCACAGGGCTATTCGCTCCACAGCGTCAGCTCTTTACCCCGCCTTCGCTTCCTTCAAATGCTTGTACACCGTCGCCCGGCCCATGTTGAGCACGTTGGCGACGTAGTGAGAGGCGCTTTTGCCCTTGAAGGCGCCTTCGGCATGCAGTGCCAGCACCAGTTCGCGCTTGTGGTCGCGGGTCAGCAGGTTGAGGCTCAGTTGCCGCTCGCGCAGCCAGGCGTGGAGGAAGGTGTTAATGCGCTCCTGCCAGTCATCGCGAAACAGCGAGTCCGGCTGGGCGATCAGCCTGCTCGGTGACAGAAACAGGTCCAGCGCCGCCTTGGCGCTTTCAAACAGCGAGATATTCAGGTTGATGCACAGCACGGCCATCGCCTGGCCGTGGCTGTCGCGCATCACGCTGCTCAGGCTGCGGATTTTCTGGCCGTCCCAGTTGAGCTTTTCATACGGGCCGATGTTCCGTTCGCTGCTGTCACCGGTGAGCATGTCTTCCAGGGCCGCGTCGTCGCCGATTTGCCGCTTGGACAGATTGTTGGCGATGTAGTCGACCTTTTGCGTGCGCAGGTCGTGCACCACCACTTCGGCGTGGGGATAAAACAGCGTAGCAATGGCGTCGGCAATGGCGCGGAAGTTATCCAGGGCCGGGTCGGCGTGGGGTGGGGTCATGGTGGTGCTCCGGGCGAGGTCAGCGCCCTTTAACAGGGCGCTGCGAGTGTGCCGCAATCGGGGCGGGGCGTCACCCGCGCAGGCGTTGCGGCGACAGCATGGCGGCGTTCAGGCCGCAGCGCACGAGGGGCTCGGGGAGGTCCTGGGCGCATACCAGGGCGGCCGACGCCATGCCCATCGCGGGGGAGGTCTGGATGCCGTAACCGCCCTGGGCCGCCACCCAGAACAGCCCCGGCACCTGCGGGTCGAACCCGGCCACCAGGTCGCCATCGGCGACAAAGCTGCGCAACCCGGCCCAGGTGCGGGTGGGGCGGCGGATGGTCAGGGTGGTGGCTTCTTCGATCTGGTAGATGCCCATGGCGATGTCCAGTTCTTCAGGCTGCACGTCGTGGGGTTCGACCGGGTCGGCGTTGGCCGGCGAGCCGAGGAACATGCCGGCGTCGGGCTTCATGTAGAAGGACTCGTCGAGGCTGACCAACATCGGCCAGTGATGCGTCTCGAGGCCTTCGGGTGCGGCGAAGACAAACGCCGCGCGGCGTTTGGGTTGCAGGCCCAGTGGGGCGGCGCCGGCCATTGCCCCGAGCTGGTCGGCCCAGGCGCCGGCGGCGTTGACGATGATTGGCGCGCTGAAGGTTTGTGCGCGGGTTTGCACCTGCCACTGGCCCTCGGCGTCGCGGTGCAGGCCCAGCACTTGAGTGTCGGTGTGGACCTGGCCGCCATTGCGCCGGATGCCGCGCAGGTAGCCCTGGTGCAGGGCGTCGGTGTCGATGTCGCTGGCGCTGGGGTCGTAGATCGCGCCGTGAACCTTGTCCCGGCGTAGGATCGGCAGGCGTGCGCAGGCTTCGTCGGCGCTGAGCAATTGCATCTGTGGCACGGTGGCTTTGGCGCTGAGGTATTGGTTGTTGAGCTCGGCCGCGTCACCGGTGAAGTCCACGGTCATTTCGCCCCGGGGCGACAGCAACGGGTGCTCGCAGAAGCCCTCGGGCGGGTGGTCGAAAAACTCCCGGCTGGCGAGGGTCAGCGCCCGCACCTGGGGCGTACCGTAGGCGGCGGTGTAGATCGCCGCCGAGCGCCCGGTGGAGTGATAGCCGGGGTGGGATTCGCGTTCCAGCACCACCACGCGACCCTGGCGCGACAGCCAGAAGCCAGTGGAAGCACCGGCAATACCGCCGCCGATAATGATGAAGTCTGCTTGGGGCATGGGGGCTCCTGACTAGGTCGGTCATCCGTAGCAAGCGGGTTTACCCGCACTGGAGCGCAAAGCGCTCCTTGATGGTGTGCGCCTGCTGTGCAGCCGAGCGCGGGCAAGCCTGCTGGCTACAGCGCCTGGGGGGTGAGCTGGCGGTACAAGGCATTAGCCAGGGCGATGTCTTCCAGGCCCAGGCCGATGGAGCGGAAGAACACGTGGCGTTCGTAGGTTGGGCGTGGGGTCTGGTCGCTGAGCAGTTCGGCGAGGTCACCGACAATGGCGTCCGCGCTCCAGCCGTGTTGTTCGGCGGCGATCAGCATATCCCCGGCCGCGCCTGGGGTGGTCTGGCGGTAGTCGCAGTACACCTGCATGGCGCCCAGGGCCTGGGGCGGTACCTCGTGGGCGCGGGGCGCGTTTGTGCTGATGGAGGTGATGAGCGCCGGTTTGCTCAGGGTGGCCGGGTCGATCACCGGGCCGGCCGAAGAGGTGCAGAGCAGGATCACATCGGCGTCGTGCAAGGCCTGTTCGCGGCTGTTGGCAATCTCCAGGCGCGGGTCCAGGGCACGCAAACCGGCCAGTTCCTCGGCGCTTTTGTGCGCCAGGGCAGGGGAGTAGAGGCGGATGTCCTGCCACGGGCGCAGGCCTTTGATGTAGTGCAAATGGGCCAAGGCTACCGGGCCGCTGCCGATCAGGGTTAGACGCGTGGCGGTGGCGGGCGCCAGGGCGTCTACCGCCACGGCGGTGGTGGCGGCGGTGCGGGCGGTAGTCAACTCGCCGGCATCGCACAGCAACAGCGGCTGGCCGCTGTGCATCGACATCAACAGCGTCCACGCGGTAACCAACGGGCCTTCGGCGCGCACGATGTAGGGCGAAGTCTTGACCCCGTACACGCCGTCCTCGGCCAACACGCCCAGGTAGTTGATGAAATCCCCCGCGCCCTGGGGGAACTCCACCCGTTGCTGGGCCGGTTGCACTGCGTGCCCGGCAGCGAGGTCGCGGAACAGCTTGCGCAAAATCTGCGGCACATCGACCTGGGCCAGGAGCTGGCGCGCCTGGGGTTGGGCAATCACGTAAGGCGTGCTGGACATACAGAAGCTCCCGGATCGGCTGAATTAAACTAATTTGTCCATTATGGACTTTTAGTTTTTATCTGCAATTGCCAGGCGTAAAAAAGGCGCAGTCCGTTGCCGGCTGCGCCTGTTTTTTTGCCCGCAGGTTTACGGGCGCTTGCGCTCCACGGCCCGCAGCAGGTGCGTGGGCGGGGTTTCACAGCTGATCTTGCGGCCCAGCAGCGCTTCGATGGACGGCAACTGGTAGGAGTCGTCCTCGCCAGCGAAGCTGATGGACACCCCATCGGCGCCCGCGCGGCCAGTGCGGCCGATGCGGTGCACGTAGTCGTCCGGCACTTCCGGCAGGGTGAAGTTGATGACGTGGCTGATGCCATCGATGTGGATGCCGCGCCCGGCAACGTCGGTTGCCACCAGCACGCGGATCTTGCCTTCGCGGAAACCTTCCAGGGTCTTGATGCGCTTGTGCTGCGGCACGTCGCCCGACAACTGCGCCGCGTTCACGCCATCGCGCACCAGGCGTTCCTCGATGCGCCGTACCTCGTCCTTGCGGTTGGCAAAAACCATGACCCGTTCCCAACCGTTGTCGGTGACCAGGTTGTACAACAGCTTGTATTTGTCGGCGCCGGCCACGGCGTAGATGTGCTGCTCGACGTTTTCGCTGGCCACGTTCTGGGCTTCGATCTCGACGATGGACGGGTCGGTGGTCCATTGCTTGGCCAGGTTCATCACGTCTTCGGTGAAGGTGGCGGAGAACAGCAGCGTCTGGCGTTCGCTCTTGGGCGGGGTCTGGCGGATGATCTGGCGCACCTGCGGGATGAAGCCCATGTCGAGCATGCGGTCGGCTTCGTCCAGCACCATCACTTCGACCATGTCCAGGTGCACGTCGCCGCGCTGGTTGAAGTCCAGCAAGCGGCCCGGCGTGGCGACCAGGATGTCGCAGTGGCGCGCTTCGAGGTGCTTGAGCTGCTTGTCGAAGTCCATGCCGCCAACGAAGGTCATCACGTTGAGGCCGGTGTACTTGGTCAGGTCGGCGGCGTCTTTGGCGATCTGCACCACCAGTTCGCGGGTCGGCGCGATAATCAGCGCCCGCGGCTCGCCCATGTAGCGTTCCTTGGGCGGCGGGGTTTGCAGCAGTTGGGTGATGATCGACACCAGGAACGCGGCGGTCTTGCCGGTGCCGGTCTGGGCGCGGCCGATGGCGTCCTTGCCGGCGAGGGTGAAGCCCAGCACCTGGGCCTGGATCGGCGTGCAGTACGGGAAGCCCAGGTCCTGGATGGCGTGCATCAGTTCCGGGGCGAGTTTGAAGTCATGGAAGCGGGTCTTGCCTTCCTGGGGTTCGACGACGAAGTCTTCGAGTTTCCAGGCCGCTACTGGCGGTTTTGGCGCCCGCTCGCGACGCGGTTGCGGTGGTTTTTCCGCGTCAGGGCGAGGGGCCCTGGGCGCAACCTGAGGCTCGGCTGGCCTGGGCGGATGACCGCAGGCCGGCTGGCTGGGGCTGGAAGAAGGGGCGCTGGAAACAGGGGCGAGCTGCTCAGCCTCGCTTTTACCGAACATCTTCTTGAGTGCTTTGAGCACGGTCATCTCATCAATTGGTTAAGTGCCGGCCAGTGTAATGCAAGAACCGGGCGCGGCGTAGTGGATTGCTTAAAGAGCCTGCGCCAGGGTCAGCGCAGGCGTTCGCCCAGCCAGGTGCCGATGTCGTGGATTTCTTCGGGTAACACTTCGTGGCCCATTGGGTATTCCTGCCATGTCACGGTGACATTGCGGGATTTCAGGTGTTCGTAGGCGCTGCGGCCCATGGCGTTTTGCACCACTTCGTCGTATTGGCCGTGCAGGCACAGCACCGGAATGCGCTGTTGGCTGGCGGACAATTGGAGGCTGTCGCTGAAGGTCGGCGCATAGGTAGACAGGGCAATCACGCCGCCCAAGGCACCCTGCCATCGCACGAATGCGGTGTGCAGCACCACGGCGCCGCCCTGGGAAAAACCGGCGAGGAAAATCCGCGAAGGCTCTATGCCAAGGGTTTTCTGTTCTTCGATCAGGTCGGTGAGACTTTGCGTGGATTCATCCAGCTGTTCGCGGCTGATGGCCCGGGCCGGGCTCATGGCCAGAATGTCGTACCAACTGGGCATCGCGTAGCCGCCGTTGATGGTCACGGGGCGGGTCGGTGCTTGGGGTAAGACGAAGCGTGTGGTCTTGAGGGTTTCCTGTAAGGCCTCGGCCACCGGCAGAAAGTCATAACGGTCGGCGCCCAGGCCGTGCAGCCAGATCACGCAGGCATCTGCGGCTTTTTCGGGTTGAAGAATCAAGGGCTCGGTCATGGCTGCTCCATTGTTGTGCACGCGCGCAGAGTAGGTGCGAGTTTTGGGGGCGCGTCAGGGTTGTCGGTTACGAAGATGTCGCATTGCTGCACGTTTTGCTATTGCAGTGTCGCTGAATCGCTTTAGCGGTAGGAATGGTACGACGTTTGCTATGTGTAAGTTCGTACAGACGATCCTACGCGGGGCGGTAACACTACCAGGCCCCCGTGCTCGTGGGACAGCAATCACTCCAGGGATGGGCGTTCACCAGCCGCTTCACGGTTCGGCGAACTGCAAAGGGCATAGCCCGTTCGACCGCTTGGTGAGCCGTGAGGTTTCCCGTGATTTGGGAATTCTCCTACTAGACTCATAGCGAAGGTCTTACGCCGCTTGGCCCAAAAAAACGCCAACACGGGTCAACAGCGCCTCACAAGGGTGCGGCAAGACTCTCGCTCCGACACAACAAGAGCAAAACTGGAGGTTTGAATGAAGATGTTGAAATCCACCCTGGCCGTCGTGACTGCCGCAGCGGTACTCGGTGTCAGCGGGTTTGCCCAGGCGGGCGCAACCTTGGACGCGGTGAAAAAGAAAGGCTTTGTACAGTGCGGTGTCAGTGATGGCCTGCCGGGTTTCTCGGTACCGGACGCCACCGGCAAGATCCTGGGCATCGACGCTGATGTCTGCCGCGCCCTGGCCGCCGCCGTGTTTGGCGACGCGACCAAAGTGAAATTCAGCCAGTTGAACGCCAAGGAACGCTTCACCGCGCTGCAATCGGGCGAAATCGACGTGCTGTCGCGCAACACCACCATGACCAGTTCCCGTGACGCGGGCATGGGCTTGAAGTTCCCCGGCTTTATCACCTACTACGACGGCATCGGCTTTTTGGTGAACAACAAGCTGGGGGTCAAGAGCGCCAAGGAGCTGGACGGCGCGACCATCTGCATCCAGGCCGGTACCACCACCGAGCTGAACGTCTCCGACTACTTTCGCGGCAACGGTCTCAAATACACCCCGATCACCTTCGACACCTCCGATGAAAGCGCCAAGTCGCTGGAATCCGGGCGTTGCGACGTGCTGACCTCCGACAAGTCGCAACTCTTTGCGCAACGCAGCAAGTTGGCGTCGCCCAAGGACTACGTGGTGCTGCCGGAAACCATCTCCAAGGAACCCCTGGGCCCGGTGGTACGTAACGGCGACGACGAATGGCTGGCCATCGTGCGCTGGACCGGCTACGCCATGCTCAACGCCGAAGAGGCGGGCATCACCTCGAAAAACGTCGAGGCTGAGGCCAAGTCCACCAAGAACCCGGACGTCGCTCGCCTGCTGGGCGCTGACGGCGAGTACGGCAAGGACCTGAAACTGCCCAAGGACTGGGTCGTGCAGGTGGTCAAGCAAGTAGGCAACTACGGTGAAGTGTTCGAGAAGAACCTGGGCAAGAGCACGCCACTGGAAATCGACCGCGGGTTGAACGCCCTGTGGAACAACGGCGGCATTCAATACGCACCACCCGTGCGCTGATGGATCTATCACCCGGCGGGCCAACCGCCGGGTGATGTTCTGTTCCATTTTTCCTGGGGCACTTCATGCAAAAAACAATTGGCGCACCCAAGCAGAGGTTCAGCCTCAGCGATCCGCGAGTGCGTGCCTGGCTATTTCAGATCATCACCATCGTGGCCGTTGTTTCGCTGGGCTGGTACCTGTTCGACAACACCCAAACCAACCTGCAACACCGGGGCATCACCTCCGGTTTCGACTTCCTTGAACGCAGCGCCGGCTTCGGCATCGCCCAGCACCTGATCGACTACACCGAGGCGGACAGCTATGCCCGGGTCTTTGTCATCGGCCTGCTCAACACCCTGCTGGTGACCTTCATCGGCGTGATCCTGGCAACCCTCCTGGGGTTCATCGTCGGTGTGGCGCGGCTTTCGCCCAACTGGATCATAAGCAAACTGGCGACGGTCTATGTGGAGGTGTTCCGCAATATCCCGCCGCTGCTGCAAATCCTGTTCTGGTACTTCGCGGTGTTCCTGACCATGCCGGGGCCGCGCAACAGCCACAACTTCGGCGACACCTTCTTTGTCAGCAGCCGGGGCCTGAACATGCCTGCGGCCATTGGCGCGGAAGGCTTCTGGCCGTTCGTGGTCAGCGTGCTGGTGGCCATCGCGGCCATCGGGCTGATGTGCCGCTGGGCCAACCGGCGTTTTGACGCCACCGGCGTGCCTTTCCACAAGTTCTGGGTGGGCCTGGCGCTGTTGCTGGTGATTCCGGCGCTGTGCACCCTGATGTTCGGCGTGCCCGTGCATTGGGAAATGCCCCAGCTCAAAGGCTTCAACTTTGTCGGCGGCTGGGTGCTGATCCCGGAACTGCTGGCCCTGACCCTGGCCCTGACGGTGTACACCGCGGCGTTTATCGCCGAGATCGTGCGTTCGGGGATCAAGTCGGTCAGCCATGGCCAGACCGAGGCGGCCCACTCCCTGGGGCTGCGCAACGGCCCGACCCTGCGCAAGGTCATCATCCCCCAGGCGCTGCGGGTAATTATTCCGCCGCTGACCAGCCAGTACCTGAACCTGGCGAAAAACTCGTCCCTGGCTGCCGGTATCGGCTACCCGGAGATGGTGTCGCTGTTTGCCGGCACGGTGCTCAACCAGACCGGGCAGGCCATCGAGGTCATTGCCATCACCATGAGCGTGTACCTGGCGATCAGCATCAGCATTTCCCTGCTGATGAACTGGTACAACAAGCGCATTGCGCTGATCGAGCGGTGAGGAAACGCGCATGACAACCCATACCTTCAAACCCGACATGCCCCCGCCGAGTAGCAGCATCGGCATCGTGGCGTGGATGCGCGCCAACATGTTCTCCAGTTGGCTCAACACCCTGCTGACCCTGTTCGCGTTCTACCTGATCTACCTGGTGGTGCCGCCGATCCTCAGTTGGGCGGTCATCGACGCCAATTGGGTCGGCACCGAGCGGGCCGATTGCACCAAGGAGGGCGCCTGCTGGGTGTTCATCCAGCAGCGCTTTGGCCAGTTCATGTACGGCTACTACCCAGCCGATCTGCGCTGGCGCGTGGACCTGACCGTGTGGCTGGCGGTGATAGGCGTCGCACCACTGTTCATTTCGCGTTTCCCGCGCAAGGCGATCTACGGCCTGAGCTTTCTGGTGGTCTACCCGATCCTGGCGTACACCTTGCTCCACGGCGGCTGGTTGGGCCTGAGCACCGTGGCCACCAGCCAATGGGGCGGGTTGATGCTGACCCTGGTGATCGCCACTGTGGGCATCGCCGGCGCCTTGCCGTTGGGCATCGTCCTGGCCCTGGGGCGGCGCTCGAACATGCCAGCTATTCGTGTGGTCTGCGTGACCTTCATCGAGTTCTGGCGCGGTGTTCCGCTGATTACCGTGCTGTTCATGTCATCGGTGATGCTGCCGTTGTTCCTGCCCGAAGGCATGAACTTCGACAAGCTGCTGCGGGCGCTGATCGGGGTGATCCTGTTCCAGTCAGCCTACGTTGCCGAAGTGGTGCGCGGTGGCTTGCAGGCCATCCCCAAGGGCCAGTACGAAGCGGCGGCGGCCATGGGCCTGGGCTACTGGCGCAGCATGGGCCTGGTGATTCTGCCGCAGGCCTTGAAACTGGTGATTCCGGGCATCGTCAACACCTTCATCGCCCTGTTCAAGGACACCAGCCTGGTCATCATCATCGGCCTATTCGACCTGCTCAACAGCGTCAAGCAAGCTGCCGCCGACCCCAAGTGGCTAGGCATGGCCACTGAAGGCTATGTGTTCGCGGCCCTGGTGTTCTGGATTTTCTGTTTTGGCATGTCGCGCTATTCCATGCACCTGGAACGCAAACTCGACACCGGCCACAAGCGTTAGGAGTTTTCTGATGAGCGAAGCAATCAAACAGCCTGTGAGCCCTGAAGGCATTATTCAGATGCAGGGCGTGAACAAGTGGTACGGCCAGTTTCACGTGCTCAAGGACATCAACCTGGACGTCAAGCAAGGCGAGCGTATTGTCTTGTGCGGGCCTTCAGGTTCAGGCAAGTCCACTACTATCCGCTGCCTCAATCGCCTGGAAGAACACCAGCAGGGGCGCATCGTGGTCGATGGCGTGGAACTGACCAACGACCTCAAGCAGATCGAAGCGATCCGCCGCGAAGTGGGCATGGTGTTCCAGCACTTCAACCTGTTCCCGCACCTGACCATCCTGCAGAACTGCACCCTGGCGCCGATGTGGGTGCGCAAGTTGCCCAAGCGCAAGGCCGAGGAAATCGCCATGCATTACCTGGAGCGCGTGCGCATTCCAGAGCAGGCGCACAAGTTCCCGGGGCAGCTTTCCGGTGGCCAGCAACAGCGCGTGGCGATTGCCCGGGCGCTGTGCATGAAACCCAAGATCATGCTGTTCGACGAACCCACTTCGGCCCTGGACCCGGAGATGGTCAAGGAGGTGTTGGACACCATGATCGGCCTGGCTGAAGACGGCATGACCATGCTCTGCGTGACCCACGAAATGGGCTTTGCCCGCACCGTGGCCAACCGCGTGATCTTCATGGACAAGGGTGAAATCGTCGAGCAAGCCGCACCGAACGACTTCTTCGATAACCCGCAAAATGACCGCACCAAGCTGTTCCTGAGCCAGATCCTGCATTGATGGGCAATTAATTAAGATGGGCTCTTGTGGGGGCGAGCAGGCTCGCTCCCACACGTTGCCTGTCAGGTAGCGGTCAGGGTCTCGTGATCCTTGTGCACCCGCTGCTTGAGTTGCCATAGTCCACCCCTTCTCCCAGCGTCCTGGCATCGGCTAACAGATGCAGGTATCGATCCAGCAAACGCATCAGCACGGCCAACGGCTTAGGCGGCAATACCTCGCCGCGTTCCTAACGGGAAAACGCGTTGTGCCCGCCACCGGACAGCAATAGCACTGCGTCTTTTTGCGACAGGTGCAGTCTGCGGCGGATGCGCTTCATTTCTGCACTGACTTCCTGCCGGGCGGCGATGACCCACTTGAATTTTTATGGCGCATTGAATGTGCTGATAAAGCTGGCTAGCATGTCGGAAAATTCATCCGATGATTGGATGAAAAGGCGAAATTCAATGACAGAAATACTTCCAATCGTTAAGCGCTCTCTGGTGGATCAGGCCCTGGAGCAATTACGCCTGCGCATCTCCAACGGCCTGTGGGTGGTAGGCCAGCGCTTGCCCACCGAGCCGGAACTGGCGAGCGAGTTGGGCATCAGCCGCAACACGGTGCGCGAGGCCATGCGGGTGCTGGCGTTTTGCGGGCTGATCGAGATTCGCCAGGGTGATGGCAGTTACCTGCGCGCCGTGGTCGACCCGATGGACACCCTCAAGGTGCTATCGCGCTGTTCCCTGAACCAGGCCCGCGAAACCCGGCAGATCCTTGAGGTCGAAGCCATCGGCCTGGCCGCGCTGCGCCGTACCGATGAGGACCTCAAGGCCCTGCATGAGGCGCTGGACATCAGCGGCCGCCACTACCACGGCGACCTCGACCACTACATCGCCTGCGACCTGACCTTCCATCGGCGCTTGGTGGAGGCCGCGCACAACCCGACCTTGAGCGAGCTGTACCGTTATTTTTCCAGCATCGTCGGCGCGCAATTGCGCCAGACCCTGAACATCACGCCACGGCGCCAGGAAGTGTTCGACTTGCATATCGAACTGTTGGCGGCGGTTGAACAACAAGATCCAGAACGGGCCAAGGCCCTGATGAGGCAACTGATTAATGAGCCCTGAAACCGACAACGCCTTGCCTGCCCGGCCCCACGACAGCCCTCAGGCCAAGCGCACGGCCGAGTTGGAGGAACTGCTGATCGACGCTGAAGCCGACGACGAGCAGGTGCAACACGCCCCCCCTGTGGTGCTGCGCCCTTGGCTGTTGTTGCTGGGGCTGGTGCTGGTGGCGCTGAACCTGCGCCCGGCCCTGTCGAGCATGGCGCCGCTACTGGGCGAGGTGTCGCGCAACCTGGGGTTGTCGGCGGCCCAGGCCGGGTTGCTGACCACCTTGCCGGTGCTGTGCCTGGGCCTGTTCGCGCCCCTGGCGCCGGTGCTGGCACGGCGCTTTGGCGCCGAGCGGGTGGTGCTGGGCATTTTGCTCACCCTGGGCGGCGGCATTGTCCTGCGCAGTTCGTTCGGCGAGGTCGGGTTGTTTGCCGGCAGCATCCTGGCTGGCGCCAGCATCGGTGTGATCGGCGTGTTGTTGCCGGGTATCGTCAAGCGCGATTTCGCCAAGCACGCGGGCACCATGACCGGGGTCTACACCATGGCCCTGTGCCTGGGCGCGGCGATGGCGGCGGGGGCGACCGTGCCGCTGAGCCAGCACTTTGGCCAGAACTGGGCCATGGGCCTGGGCTTTTGGGTGGTGCCGGCGGTGCTGGCGGCGATGTTCTGGTTGCCGCAAGTGGGGCGTCGCCAAGGTGCGCACCATGCCGCCTACCGGGTGCGCGGGCTATTGCGCGATCCGCTGGCCTGGCAGGTGACGTTGTACATGGGCCTGCAATCGTCCCTGGCCTACATCGTGTTCGGCTGGTTGCCGTCGATCCTTATCGGCCGGGGCCTGACGCCAACCCAGGCAGGGTTGGTGCTGTCGGGTTCGGTGATCGTGCAGTTGGCCAGCTCCCTGGCCGCGCCCTGGCTGGCGACGCGGGGCAAGGACCAGCGCCTGGCGATTGTCATCGTCATGTTGCTGGCCCTGGCGGGCTTGTTCGGCTGCCTGTACGCGCCCCTCGACGGCCTCTGGGGCTGGGCGATCCTGCTGGGCCTGGGCCAGGGCGGCACCTTTGCCCTGGCGCTGACCCTGATCGTGCTGCGCTCGCGCGACGCCCACGTGGCGGCGAATTTATCGAGCATGGCCCAGGGGTTTGGCTACACCCTAGCGTCCATGGGGCCCTTCGCTGTGGGCCTGGTGCACGACTGGACCGGCGGCTGGACGGCCCTGGGGTGGATCTTCGGGGTCATTGGCCTGGGAGCGATCATCGCGGGGCTGGGGGCCGGGCGGGCGCTATATGTAAATGTGGTGAGTGAGAAGGTGGGGTAGGGTTCATCTGTTTTCTTGGGGGCGAATCTGCCCCCGATCCTCCCCCCCTACAAATAAACCAACTCCAACGTCCCAGACCCATCGAGCCGCACATCGGTGCTCAGGTCCAGCACCTGTTTGGCCGCAATCACCACCTCAACACCCAACAGGCTCGTCAGGTGTTGCAAGGCCGCCGGGCCGCTGGTGCTGCCCTGGATGTCGGTAAAACCCAGGTAGCTGCGGGCGCCGACCTGGATTGGGTTGAGGTTGGCCATGCGCCACGCCAGGCCAGCGGTGGTGGATTCTGTGCCGAAGATCTGCCCATGGCTGTCGGCGACGGTGAGCGTGGGGTCGAACGTCACCGAGTACAGGCCGATGCGGTTGCCTGCGTTGTCCAACCCCAGGCCGTAGTAGATCTCGCTGTTGACCATGGCGGTGCCGTCGCGGTTGTCGCGCATGCGCAGGGCGAAGCGGCTCAAGCCGTCGCAGTCGATGGCCAGCGTCAGGTTGCGGCGGGGCAGGCGCGTGCCTTTGTCGGCGTTGAGGTCTTGCTGGGATATTTTGCCGAAGTCGATCAGGCCACCGCTGGACAGGGTCGGGGTGCACGCTGTCGGGGTAATCAGGCCGTTGACCGCCAGGTCCACTGTTGAGGCGGCCAGGGCGGGAGCGCCGGCGCTGAGGAGGCCGATGGCCGCCCAAGTGTTCAGTCTTGCGTTCATGGTGAAGCCCTCGCTGCGTTACAGGTAGATGATCTCGATGGTGCCCGAGCCGTCGAGTGCGACTTCGTTGCTCAGGTCCAGGGCCTGGGTCGGGGCGATCCAGGTCTGGATGCTGATGTTGCCGCTCAGGTTCTGGATGGCTGCGGGGCCGGCGTGACTGCCGGGGGTGGCAGTGAAACCCAGGTAACTGCGCGCGCCGATGGGAATGGGTTGGTTGCTAGCGCCGCTCCAGGCTGTGCCGGCGGTGGTGGAGTCGGTGCGGTAGACCTGGGGCAAGGCATCGGCGCTAATATCGGCGGGGTTGATGTTGAGGTAATAACGGCCAATTTTTTGCCGACTGTTGTCCAGGCCCAGGCCGTAGGCGGTTTCGTCGGCGCCGCCAGTGGCGGTGCCTTCGCGGTTGTCGTGCATCACCAGGGCAAAGGAGGTGGGTGCGTCGCAGCGGATGCTCAGCAGCAGGCTTTTGGCCGGCAAGCGAGTGTGTTCGTCGGGGCGCAGGTCGCTGGCCGAGAGCTTGCCCAAGTCCACCACGCCGCCGCCCGACAGGCTGGGTTCGCAGGCCGCCGGGGCGAAGCGGGCTTGCAGGGTCAGGGGCTGCGAGCGGCCCGTGGCGACTGAGTCGAGCAGGCCTGAGGTTTCCCAGGTGACGGCTTCGCGCAGTTGGGTGGCATCGGCTTGGGCCCAGGCACTGACCTGCACCACCAGCGCCAGGCTCTTGCCCTGGGCGGGCACGCCATCGCGCAGCGGGGTGATGGCGTGGTTCGGTCGCCAGTCCAGGGCTTGGGCGACGTGCCCCGGCGCCTGGCCACTGCCTGCGAGCAAGCCCAGTTCCACGGCTTGGCCGTCGAGCACCGCCTCCTGTACACGCAGGGCGTAGCTGCCGCGTTCGGTGAAGCGCAGGCGTTCGGCGCTGGCGGCGGGGGCGCGGTAGAACAGGGTCATGTCTTGGGCCTGGGGGCAATTGAGCTGCACGCTGATGCGCCGTTCACCCAACAGCCATTGCGGGGCCGAGGGGTTGCGGGCAGCGCGGTTCATCAGGCCGAAATCCAGCAGCGGTTCGCTCAGGCTCAGTTGGCAGGTATCGGCGCTGGCCTGCGGGGCGACGGCGCCGAGTAGGGCCAAGGCACAGGCGGCTAGCCAGAGGGAAGGTACGAGGTTCATGGCTGTTCTCCGGTGGCTTCGCGGCACAGGGCCGGGGCAGTTTCGTAGTAACGGTCGAGGTCGGGCTGGGCTGCTAGTTCGTAGCTCAGTTCGCAGCGCGGTTGCCCGGGGGCCTTGACCCACAGGCGCGGCACCTCCAGGACGTTGGTCAGGAACACCTTGCCGCCCTCCAGCACCAGGGTGACGAATTCGCCGTTGGCGTCACTTACCGTGGCCCCCCGTGGCAGCGGTTGGCCTTGGGGTGTGCTAACGGTGAGCAGCGCGCGGCGGGTTTTGCTCACCTCGAACTCGACACGGTCTACGGCGCCACGGCCGGCGGCGATCATCGCCAGGCCGTTGCCGATGTCGGCATTGCGCGGCAGTGAGCGGGTCTGCACTTGCACCGGGGTGCGGCCGTAGGCGCTGACCTGCGGCACCACAGCCTGGCCTTGCCAGTCGGTCCATACCGGGCCGCTGGGGGTGCTGACTTTGATACCGCTCATGTCCGCCACCGACAGCACGGCGAAGGTGTCGCGCACCGGGTAAGGCGACAGGGTCATGCCGGTGCCGTGCAGCACCACGGCGCCGCGCATGCCGCCCTGGTAGCTGGAGCGTTCGCTATCGTCGCGGGTGTAGTTCAGGTCCAGTTGGCTGTAGCGCGGCAGCACGGAAACCCCCAGGGAGGATTCGACCTGATGATCGCGGGTGTCTTGCTCCACCCCGACGCGGTAGCTGAACTGATCGTTGACCTGCTCGCTCATGCCTAGGCCGGTGCGGTGCTCGCCGCCGGAGTCGCGCACCCAGGTGCGACCGCGGCGATTACCGCCCAGGGGCACACTGACGCTCAGGTAGAGGCTGTTGTCCTGGTGGGCAGCGCCGCCCATTTGCCATTCGGCGCTGGCGGAAATCGACACCGCGCCCAGGTTGGTGCCCCAGGAGGCCAGGGCGCGATCACTGCTTTTACCGCCAAAGGAGGTGGTGCGCGACACACCGCCACTGAAGGCCCCCAGCCAAGGGTGCGACCAGGCAGCGCTGAGGCTTTGCTGGTCGCGGTAGCGTGCGTTGGTGTTGGAGCGCGAGTCGGCATCGAAGGCGGCGTCCTGTAATTCCCGGTAGCCTCGGGTGCGGTACGAGGTGCCGGCGCTGACCGACCAGCGCTCGCCGATTTGCTGGGACAGCGACAGGTCAGCCTGCATCCCCCGCGCTGTTTCGTCGGCCTGGCTGTCGGCCGCTTGCACGGCCACTTGCACCTGGCTGGCCGGCCATGGGGTCAGGCCCAGGCTGGCGCCGACGGAGCGGTAATCGCTGGCCGCCAGTGCGCCGAGGCCATAGCTGGTGTGGGGGCCGAGCGCGCCGCTCCAACCGGCGCTGACCACCCATGGGGCTTCGCCGCGGCTGTCGCCCAGGTTGCGTACTTGCCCGGCAGCCACCGAGAAGCCGGGGGCGGGCAGGCCGATGCCGAGCATGGCGGCGGGGACGGTGAAGCGCCGTTCCTCGCCCGCGCTTTCCTTGACCGTGACCTCGACATCGGCGCGGCTGTTGAGGCGGCGCACGTTGCTTAGGCTGAAGGGCCCGGCGGGCACCACGGTGGAGTGGATCAACGCGCCGTTTTGGCGCACCTCGACCTGCGCCGGGCTGTTGGCGACGCCCTGGATGCTGGCGCCCTGGGCCTGGTCTTGCAGGGCCTGTTCGGTGAGCACCTGCACGCCGGTGATCTGTGCCCCGGCGAGTACCGGGTTGTAGAGGTTGATCTGCCCGGCCTGGAGTACTGCTTGGTGTTGGGCGAAGGTGCGCTGGGCGTAGGCTTCCAGGTGGGTGGCGCGGGAGCTGTCATCCTGCCAGGTCTGCACCTGGCGGCTGCGCACGATCCAGTCGCCAGCATTGAAGCCCACCTCAGTGTTGGCCGAGCCGAAGCGGCTGCTGTCGTCGCCATAGCGGTTGTACAGGCCACTGAGGTCGTAGTTGAGCAGGCCGGCGAAACCGCCGGTTTCATAGCCTGACAGTTCCCGCTCCTGCGGGCGGAGGGCGTCGGTGGGCACCACCAGCGCCAGGCTCAGGCTGGCCGGGTCTTGTTCGATCAGGGTTTGCGGGTACTCACGCAAAAAGCCCTGGCAACTGTCATCGCTGCCCAGGCGCAGGCCCGCCGCGCTCAGCAGCGCTGGGGCCAGGCACAACTTGCCGTCTTGATCGAAGCGCGCATCGACCCGGCCCCGGCGTTGGCCGTTGACGGTCAGCGTCACCCGGTGCTCGCCCTGGGTGAAACGCGGCGCTTGCAGCAACAAGCTGGCCAGGTGCGGGTCGATGCCCCGTTGTTGCAGGGTTTGCAGGTCGAAGGTCGATGCACTGGCCGCCCGGGCGTCGGCCAGCAGCACGGCGGTGGCCAGGGCCAGAGCGCTGCGGGTCGGTAGCGCGCTGGTATAGGCGCAGATGGAAACGCCGGGCACGGCTTTGCCATCACGGTCAATGTCTACTGTGTTCACGCAGGGTTCTCAGGTTGTGAAATGCGTTGTGGCCGCCGCCGTTGTGCGTTGTAGCAAGCGCTCGGTCGCGTAGCGGCCGTAAAAAACGGCGGCCACAGAAACTAAGGGGCGCTGCGCACCCCAGCGCGGGTGAGCCCGCTTATTACATGAGAGGCACTTGCGGGGTCATTGCAGGGGTGCCTCGTAGGCTGCCACCGCAAAGCCGTACACCGTGGCCGGTTGCAGACGCACGCTGGTCGCACCGGGGCTGTTGGCTGCCACGCTCAGGGTTTCCCCTGGCAGCACGTAGGTGCGCGGCAGCATGGCGCTGGTCTTTCCCGGCAGCAGTTGCAGTTCCTGGGCCAGACGCACCACGTAAGGCGTGGCATTGGTGACGTGCAACTGGCCATCGCCCAGACGCCAGGTCAGGTCGGTCCAGGGCGTGCGGTTTTTCGCCAGGCCCTTGGGGTGCAGGATCACCGGCAGGTTCTGGCGCACGGTGACGCCCACCCTGGCATGGCCGTCGGCCACGGCGGAACGGCCCTGGGGCATGCCTTCGAAAATCACTCGTTTGAGGCGTTGGGTCAGCAAGGGCTTTTCGGTTTGCAGAATAAAGCGCACCAGTTGGGTCTTTGACGGCTCGACTCGGGATAGAGGTGGTGTGACGAATACGAGGGGTTCGGTGTCTTCGGGGATGTCTTCGAGGGTGACGTTGAGCAGGGCCAGGGTCGGATCGCTGTTGGTCACCGAGACCTGGGCTTCGCCCTGTTCCTCTTCGATTATCACCACCGAGGTGTCAGGGATCATGCCGTCGGCGGCGGCCGGGGCGCCAAGGCCCAGGGTCAGGCTGGCGAGGCAGGCGGCGAGCCAGCGAGGGGGAGTGTGCGTGGTCATGGGATGTCCGTAGGGGTTAAAGGGAGGCATCACAAATACCGCAGGTCCAGGGTGATCGAACCGTCCAGCGGCACCTCTTGATCCAGGGTCAGGTACATCGCGGCGTTGATCGAGGTGTCGATCCGCACGAGGGTGTCGAGCCTTGTGAGGGGCCGGGGTACGATCGCTCCGGGCTGGGCGAAGGCCATGTAGTTTCTCGGGTAGGCGTTGGGCTCGGGAAACCAGGAGGCGCCGTTGTTGCTGGAGGCCAGTGGTTGCACGGCTTGCCCATCGCCTACGGGGTTGCGGTAGGAAAACGCCACCGAGCCCAGGCGTTCGACGGGGGCATGGATGTTCTTGCCTAAGCCGTAGAAGAACCCCGGCGCCAGGGAAGAGTCGGCGCGGTTGTCCATGCCCACCAGGGCATAGAGTGTGGGTGAGCCACAGGTCACGTTCAGTTCCAGTATCTGGCTGGGCAGTACGGTGAACTCGTCCTTGTTCAGGCTTTTGGCGGGAATCCGGCCCAGGTCGATGATTCCGTTTTTGGACAGCAACACGACGCAGGCGCTGGGTGTGAGTGCGCCCTGCACGGCCAGTTGCACGCTAGAGTCGGCCAGGGCCGTGGTGGTAGCCAGCAGCGAGAGCAGCAGGGTGGGTATGCGGGTGGATGTGTTCATGGGCTGCGGTTCACTGGGGGTGAGTGCGTCCGGTTCATGGGGGAGGCCTGTTGCCCCTGCTGCACCAAGATGCGCGGCAGGGGCATTGGCGCTTACAGGTACTTCACTTCCAGGGTGGAGAGGCCGTCGATCTGCACTTCATTGGTCAGGTCCAGGGTGCTGGCAGCGGCGATGATGGTGTTGACCACCAGTTCCACGTTCCAGATCTGCACGGGGATCGGCACGCTCAGGTCGCTTGGGGCGGCTACCGACATGTACAGCCCGGGCGTCCAGTCGCTGCCCTGGCCCCAAGTGAGGCCGCCGTCGGTGGAAGCGATAGTCTGCGCGGCGACGCTGTCGGCTTGCGGGTTGAGCAGGCCGAGGGTGTACTTGCCCAGTTTCTGGTTGCTGTTAATCAGCCCCAGGCCGTAGCCATCGGTGTCGATCGCGGACCCCGCGCGGTTGTCGATGGCGTTGAGGGCGATCAGGGTCTTGCCTTCGCAGGTGACGGTCATTTGCAGGGTATTGCTGGCGACCTGGGTCGAGGTGTCCTGGTTCAGGTCCTTGGCCGAGATCTTGCCGATGTCGATGGTGCCGCCTCCGTCCAGGGCCGGTACGCAGGCGCTCGGCACGATCAGGCCCTTGACGGTGAGGTCTACGGTGGATGCGGCGAAGCTGGCGTGTGAAGTGGCCAGCAGGAGGGCGCAAGCGGCGAAACCAAGTGTCTTGTTCATTGCTAAAGAGTTCCTTTCTAGAAGAGGGCTTAAACAGGCTGAGCCCGATTACAGGTATTTCATTTGCACGGTGATATGGCCGTCGAGCGGTACTTCGTCGGTCAGGGTCAGGTCATTGGCGCGGGCGATCATGGTGTTGAACCGCAGTTGTGCCTTGAGGGTCGTGAGCGCCGCCGGCACCAGCGGCTGGCTGGTCAGGGCAATGGCTGTCATGCCGTTGTGGCCCAGGTAGGTGGTGGGCATCCAGGTGGCGCCGCCATCCCTGGACAGAATGGCACCGGCAGGCATGTCGTCCGCCTGGCTATTGATGATGCCCAGGTAGACGCTGCCCAGTTTTTCCTCGTCATTGACCATGCCCAAGCCATGCCAGTTGTCATTGATGGCCGACGAACCGGAGCGGTTGTCCACGGTGTTGAAGGCGAGCAGGGTCGAACCTTCGCAGACCACCTCCATGTCGATCACCACGGTGGGCAGGCTGGTGTACTGGTCGGCGTTGAGCGTTTGGGCTGACACCTTGCCATGGTCGATGTCGCCGCCGCCGGTCAGGTTCAGCTGGCAGGCATTGGGGGTAATCGCCCCGTTGACGGCCAGTTGAGTATTGCTGGCGGCCAGCAGCGCGGGCGCGAATAACAGCCCGGTCAACAGCATGGGTACTGAAAGGTTCATAGGGCGATAAAGCTCCTTCGGGTCGGGGTTACAGGTAAATCACATCAAGCGTGGCGGAACCGTCGATCGGCACCTCGTCACTCAGATCCATGTTGTCTGTTCTCAGAATGCTGGTGTTGATGAGCAGGTCCATCTTCAGGTTCTTGAGGGGGATCGGCGTGGAGTTGTCCACAGGGGAACTGATGGCATGGAGGTAGCCGGGGTCCATGAATTTTTCCTTGTACCAAGTGACGCCGTTGTCGCCGGACGCGATGGTATGCGCCGGCACTTCATCGGCTAGAGGGTTCTTCATCTCCAAGTAATAGGTGCCGAGCTTTTTGGTCCCGTTGACGAAACCGATGCCGTAGCTACTCCCGGGAAAACCCGAGGTACTACGGTTATCCAGGGGCTCGAGGGCAAACAGCGTGGCCGCCTCGCAATCGATGGTTAACTGCAGCGTGACATCAGGCAGGGCGGTCGGCCTGCTGGCATTGAGGTCTTTGGCCGAGATCTTGCCGTAATCGACAACGCCTGCGCTGGAGAGCATGGGGGAGCAGGCGCTGGGAGTAATGAGGCCACTGATGGCCAATTCGGTTGAACTGGCGGCAAACGCCGTGGGTGTTGCGGCAATCAATAGGGCGGTGTTGAGCGCGATGGCAAATTTGTTCATTTGATCTCCGTTGTTAAGGTCGGCGGTGTGTCCACTTTGAGCCAGCCGGGATAACAGGCTGGCAAACGTCGACGGGGCTTATAGGTACATCACATCCAGCGTGGTGGAGCCGTCGATAGGCACTTCGTTGCTCAGGTCCAACTCGGCAGATGGCGCGAAGCGAATACCCACGTCCACATCCACGTTCATTTCCTTAACCGGGATCGGTTGCAGCGGGCCGCCCAATGCCGCCGCCGAGACCCAGGTACCTGGCATCAGGTAAATCTTATTTTCCCAGGTGGCGCCCTTGTCTGCGGACCAGATCACCTGAGCGGGAATGCTGTCGGCCACCAGGCGCATCAGGGTCAGGTCGTAGTAGCCCAGCTTCTGGTCGCCATTGATTAGCCCCAGGCCATAGAGACCGTTGACGTAGGCGGACCCGGCGCGGTTGTCCGTGGAACTGAGCGCCATCAACGTCTGGGCCTCGCAGGTGACGTTCATTTGCAGCGTGCGTTTGCCGATGGGGGTGATCCCCATTTCATCCAGGTCGCTGGCAGAAATCTTGCCCAGGTCAATGACACCGCTCGAAGACAGTGTGGGGGTGCAGGCGCTGGGGGTAATCAGGCCTTTGATAGCCAACTCGGTCGAGCTGGCGGCCAATGCCGAGGCGCTGTGGGCAATTAACAGGGCGCTGCAGAGTGCGAGGGCAAACTTGTTCATTTGATCTATGTCCGGTGCAAGGTCGGCTGACGCGCCGGGCTGAATGTGCGAGTGGCAAAAAGCCCTGGCAGGTATCCAGGTAGCGGGTCTGATTCAAGCCCTCCGTGGGAGGTGTTTTTACCCTCTGGTGGGGTAGGGCGAAATCTATCGGGGGGGGCGGCGCAGGGGAAATACAACAATTACGACATTGGCGAATTTTCCGTTCGGGACGGCTGTTCGTCGGAATTTGTAGATTTACTTGTAGGATTTTTTGTCTTTTCGTAGTTCTTGTATCGCTAAATGTCTGATGAGTTGGCTAAGGTCGCTGCCCGAATTTTTCTGTAAGACCATCAGAATGTTTTCCTTAGCTTTTGTGCGCCCCTGCTGATGCCAGCACTGAATAGGCAGCCCGGCAGCAACCCCGGACAGGGTCCGGGAATGGCGGCCCCACCCTTGTGCTGGCAGGCATCGACCGTGCTGGTGGTGGAGGACCACCCGGCTTACCGCATCTTGATGGGCTGGTGCCTGCAACGCCTGCAGGTGGGCCACGAGGTGGTCGCCGATGGCCTCGCGGCGCTGGAAGCCTTGAGGCGTCGGCCCTTTGACCTGCTCATCAGTGATTGCCGCATGCCGGTCATGGACGGCTACGCCATGGCTCGCGAAGTGCGCCGTCGTGAGCAGGCCGAGGGCAGCCCGCGCATCCCCATCATCGCCCTGACCGCCAGCCGCGACCCCCATGAAGCTCAACGTTGCGCCGAAGCCGGCATGGACGCCTGGCAACTCAAACCCCTAACCCTGGAAAAACTGCGCGAAGTACTCGAACGCTGGCTACCCGCGTCGGCCCTCATGGCACCAGGACCTGCTGGGCTCGCACCCCGGGGGGCAGCCTGCCTGCTGCCGACGCGGGCGCAACTAGTGAACATTTTCGGTTGCCCCGAAATGGTCGACCTGATGCTGGCCAAGTTGATCGAGGAGGTCCGGGCAGACAGCCTGATATTGGCCCAGGCGCGTATTGCACGGGATGCGGGGACCACCGCCGAACGCCTGCACCGCTTGGTGGGGGGCATTGCTTTCCTGGGGATGGCGGACCTGGAGCGGCGCGGCACGCAACTGATAAGCGCGGTCCTGGCCTCAGGGGTGGCCGTGAACGACCAGGCCCTGGCGCACTTTCGCGATGAGGTGCAAGCCTGCCTCAATCACTTGGTCGCCTTGTAGGTGATAACCCACATTTCGCACGACAAATGCAGGATGTTTCTTCTGTGTCTGTAATTTGTGTATGTAAGCTTTTTCTTTTTGTTTTGTGGGCTTTATGCGCGCTCTCGCAAACACGGGGGATGGTTGTTTAGCGCGTTTTTTTGCCGGTTGTGAGAGGCGTGCGGCAGCGGTACTTTGCGCGAATTCAATTTGCCATCATCCAGGGAGAGCACCGATGCTGCGCGTCATAATCGCCGACGACCACCCCATTGTGCGTGTCGGCCAGCGAGTGGTGATCGAGGCCGGAGGGCGCTGCAAGGTCGTAGGCGAGGCCGATGGCCCCGATGAACTGCTGGCCTTGGTGGGCAGCGTTCCCTGTGACGTGCTGGTCACTGACTTTGCCATGCCGGGCAACCGTCAGTCCGATGGCTACGGCCTGCTGGGCCTGTTGCGCCGCCAGTACCCGCACCTGCCCGTGATCCTGGTCACCATGTTCGCCAATGTCGCTACCCTGCGTGCCTCCTTTGCCCACGGTGCCCAGGCCATCGTGGCCAAGAGCGCCTCGGCCCGGGAACTGCCCAGGGCCATCAGGGCCGTGAGCGAAGGCCAGACCTTCGTCAGCGAGTGCCTGCGGGAGCAACTGGTGGAGGCGGGGTGCGGCGACCCTTCGGCGCAACCGCAGTTGTCTGGCAAGGAGCGTGAAGTGGTACGCATGCTCGCCAGCGGCATGACCGTCAGCCAGATCGCAGCCCACGTCAACCGCAGCATTTCCACCATCAGCAAGCAAAAGAGCACCGCCATGCAGCGCTTGTGCATCTCCACCGACGTGGACTTGTTCACCTATGCCCGCAGCAGCGGCATGGTGCCTTAGCACCATTGCCATTCGCCCAGCGAATGCCCGTGGTTTTCCCGGCGTTGGCGGATTATCGTGCTGCATTCTTTTTACTTGTGGAGCCTGGCCATGACTGACGCCCATAACGCCCTGATTACCGAGTTCTATCGCGCGTTCCAGCGTCTGGATGCCGAGGCGATGAGCGCCTGCTACACCGACGACGTGCTGTTCCACGACCCCGCGTTCGGCCCGTTGCGTGGCCGTGATGCCGGTGACATGTGGCGCATGCTCACCACCCGGGCCAAGGATTTCACCTTGACCTTCGACAGCGTGCGCAGCGAGGGCAACACCGGCAGCGCTCACTGGGTCGCCACCTACCTGTTCAGCCAAACTGGCCGGGTGGTGGTCAACGATATCCAGGCACGCTTTGTGTTTCGCGACGGCAAGATCTGCGAGCACCACGACCATTTCGACCTGTGGCGTTGGGCGCGTCAGGCCTTGGGCACCAAAGGCCTGTTGCTGGGCTGGACGCCCCTGGTGCGCAACGCCGTGCGGGGCCAGGCCCTGAAGGGCTTGAAGGCATTCCAGGCCAGTCGCTGATAAGATCGCGGCTTCTCTTTCCTCGCCCAGATTGCCCCGTGAACGACCTGCCCAGCCCCAAAACCTGGTTCGTGTACTTGGTGCGCGCCGCCAATGGCGCCTTGTACTGCGGCATCAGCGATGACCCGGTGCGCCGTTTCGCCGCTCACCAACGGGGCAAGGGCGCGCGGTTTTTTCTCTCCAGCCCAGCGGTGGCGCTGGTGTATACCGAAGCCTGCCGCGACAAGGGCGAAGCGCTGCGCCAGGAGCGGCTGATTAAAAAACTGCGTAAGAGCGCCAAGGAATGCCTGGTGGCCAGCGCCGCGGTGGGCCCATCACGCTGACTGATGGGTTCCCATCAGGCACTGGCGCGGATTTGCGCGCTAAGCTGCGCATTCCCCACAACGGCGAAGGTTTCCAGCATGTCCGCGTTGATCCTGCACCACTACCCGACGTCCCCATTCGCGCAAAAGGCCCGCTTGCTGCTGGGCTTCAAAGGCCTATCCTGGCGCTCGGTGAAAATCCCGCCGATGATGCCCAAACCCGACCTCACAGCCCTGACCGGCGGCTACCGCAAGACCCCGGTGCTGCAAGTCGGCGCCGATATCTACTGCGATACGGCCCTGATCGCCCGGCGCCTGGAGCAGGAAAAAGCTGCGCCGACGCTGTTCCCCCAAGGCCAGGGAATGATCGTGACGGCGTTCGCCGCGTGGGCAGACTCGGTGGTGTTCCAGCACGCGGTAAGCCTGGTGTTTCAGCCCGAATCCGTGGCCCTGCGGTTTGCCCAATTGCCGCCCGAAGCAGTCAAGGCGTTCCTGGCCGACCGTGCCGGGTTGTTCAATGGCGGCAGTGCCAGCCGGTTGTCGGCGCAGCAGGCCCGTCACCAGTGGCCGAGCATCATGGCGCGCCTGGAACAGCAGTTGCAGCATGAGCCGGGGGATTTCCTCTTCGGCGAGCCGTCGATCGCCGACTTCGCCATGGCCCACCCTTTGTGGTTCCTCAAGGGCACGCCCGTCACGGCACCGTTGGTGGACGCCTATCCGGCGGTTTCGGCCTGGTTCGCGCGGGTATTGGCGTTTGGCCAAGGCGCAGCCAGCGACATGAGCGCCGAAGAGGCCTTGCAGGTGGCCCGCGCGGCGCAACCGGCGGTGTTGCCGAGTGAGGTGTTCGCTGAACCCAACGGTGTGAAACCCGGCCAGCCAGTGCTGATCGCGGCGACCGACTACGGTGTCGATCCGGTGGCCGGTGAGTTGCTGTTTGCCGGCAGCGAAGAATTGATCCTGCGCCGCGAAGACGAACGCGCAGGCGTGGTGCATGTGCACTTCCCGCGTTTAGGCTTTCGCATCGAAGCGCAATGAGGCGCAAGCGGGCTTGCCCTAGACGGTGTTGGGCCGCTACGCGACCGAGCACGGGCAAGCCCGCTTGCTACGGTAGGGCCTTGAGGATGGCGTCCGGCTCGTAGCCGCGGATCAGCGTACCGTTGACGTCCAGGATCGGAATTCCACCACCGCCCAGTGCCTGGTAGGCCTGGCGGGCCTGGGCGTCCTTGTCGATATCGAACTCCTGGTACGGGATACCTTTGTGGTCGAGAAACCGCCGGGTGCTCTGGCAGTAACCGCACCACGCGGTGGTGTAGAACACCACTTTGGCCTGGGTGCGGGTTGCCTGCGAGACCGCTTCCCCGGGGTTGAACAAGCGCTCGACCTTGCCCCAGTTCTGATAGATCACCACCACCAGCAAAACCAGCAGGATTTTCTTCAATACACCGCCCAGCATCAGTTACGGCGCTTGAGCTGATCGGTCAGTTGGGTGGGCAGGCCCTTGATAATCAGGGTGCCGGCTTCTTCGTCGTACTCGATCTTGGAGCCCAGCAAGTGCGCCTCGAAACTGATGGACAGGCCTTCAGCGCGGCCGGTGAAACGGCGGAATTGATTGAGGGTGCGTTTGTCGGCAGGGATTTCCGGGGACAGACCGTAGTCTTTGTTGCGGATGTGGTCGTAGAAAGCTTTGGGCCGTTCTTCGTCGATCAATTCCGACAACTCTTCCAGGCCCATCGGCTCGCCGAGCTTGGCCTGGCTGCTGGCGTAGTCCACCAGGGTCTTGGTTTTCTCGCGGGCCGATTCTTCCGGCAGGTCTTCGCTTTCGACGAAGTCACTGAAGGCCTTGAGCAGGGTGCGGGTTTCGCCGGGGCCATCGACGCCTTCCTGGCAGCCGATGAAGTCGCGGAAGTACTCCGAGACTTTCTTGCCATTCTTGCCCTTGATAAAGGAGATGTACTGCTTGGACTGCTTGTTGTTCTGCCACTCGGAAATGTTGATCCGCGCCGCCAGGTGCAACTGGCCCAGGTCCAGGTGGCGCGAGGGCGTCACGTCCAGTTGCTCGGTAACAGCCACGCCTTCGCTGTGGTGTAGCAGGGCGATGGCCAGGTAGTCGGTCATGCCCTGTTGATAGTGGGCGAACAGCACATGGCCGCCGACCGACAGGTTGGACTCTTCCATCAGCTTTTGCAGGTGTTCGACCGCGACGCGGCTGAACGCGGTGAAGTCCTTGCCGCCGTCCAGGTATTCCTTGAGCCAGCCGCTGAACGGGTGCGCCCCTGATTCGCCATGGAACAGCCCCCACGCCTTGCCTTGCTTGGCGTTGTAGCTCTCGTTGAGGTCGGCGAGCATGTTTTCGATGGCCGTCGACTCTGCCAGTTCCGAGTCGCGGGCATGAAGAACGGCAGGCGTACCGTCGGGTTTTTTGTCGATCAAGTGGACGATGCAATGACGGATCGGCATGGGCTTCTCGGCTGGTGGAAGGGCGGGGGCGGGCTCGCCGGAAAAGGCCCAAGTGTACCGTACCTGCGGGTTTGGGCGCTGTCCGACGACAGATTTGGGCGGTTCTGACCCGTGTCATGCAATTTTTTATGGGTTTGAGGCGATAAAGCTGACCAATTGGGTAGGTAGAGGCGGATATTTCCCCGTCTCTGTGCTAGTTTTGCCCCCGTCTTACGCGAACTCTCGGCGTTAAGCGTGCATTCAGCACTGTCAGGTCGAACCAAACCCTGATTTCGGTATCTATAGCCCCGACCCGTCGTGGTTCCAACCGGGGTGCCAGGTCCAGAAGATCTGGCTCGATGGCTGACACTGCACTCTGCAATCCAAATGAATTTGATAGGGAAGGAACACCACAATGGCTATGACTAAAGACGAACTGATCAGCGATATCGCTGGTGCCATCGGCGAGCCGAAGACCACCGCACGCAACGCTCTGGACCAACTGGCCCAAATCGTTGCCGATCAGTTGGAAAATGGCGGCGAAATCACTCTGCCAGGCATTGGCAAGCTGAAAGTGACCGAGCGTCCTGCCCGTACTGGCCGTAACCCTTCGACTGGCGCTGCCATCGAAATCGCTGCCAAAAAAGTTATCAAGCTGGTTGTGGCTAAAGGCCTGACTGACGCGGTTAACAAGTAAGACCGAAGTTCAAAAAAAACCGTGCGCCGGAGCGATCCGGGCACGGTTTTTTATTGCCTGCGATTTGTTGGTGCTCAGTCCTTGCGGGCCCAGCGTTGGCGCCAAGCCTGCTGTTGTGCCTCGGTCTGGAACGTCCAGGCGACGAAGCGGCTTTGCTTCTGGCCCTGGGACATTTCCACCACTTGGCTTTGCAGGACGCCGGCCTTTTTCAGGGCGGTCTGGATCGCGGGCAGGTTCGAGGCTTTGGATACCAGGGTGCTGAACCACAACACTTGCTGGGGCACATGGGCGCTTTCGGCGATCAGTTGGGTGACGAAGCGCGCTTCACCGCCCTCGCACCACAACTCTGCCGATTGGCCGCCGAAGTTCAGCACCGGCAACTGGCGCTTGGGGTCGGCGCGGCCCAGGGCGCGCCATTTGCGCTCGCTGCCACGGGTCGCTTCGTCCATCGAGGCGTGGAACGGCGGGTTGCACATGGTCAGGTCGAAACGTTCGTTGGCCTCAAGCAAACCCAGCAGGATGTGTTTGGGGTTATTTTGCTGGCGCAACTGGATGGCTTTGTTCAGGCCATTGGATTGCACGATGGCCTTGGCGGCGGCGATGGCCTTGGGGTCGATCTCCGAACCCAGGAAGTGCCAGCGGTAGTCGCTATAGCCGATCAACGGGTAGACGCAGTTGGCGCCCATGCCGATGTCCAGCACCTTGACCGGCGCGCCACGGGGGATCACGCCTTCGTTGACGCTGGCCAGCAGGTCGGCGAGGAAGTGCACGTAATCGGCACGTCCCGGTACTGGCGGGCACAGGTAGTCGGCGGGAATGTCCCAGTGGGCAACGCCATAGAAGGACTTGAGCAGCGCCCGGTTGAACACCCGCACCGCATCGGGGCTGGCGAAGTCGATGCTTTCCTTGCCGTAAGGGTTGAGGATCACAAAACGCGCCAATTCCGGTGTGGTCTTGATAAGCGCCGGGAAGTCGTAGCGACCCTGGTGGCGGTTGCGCGGGTGCAGGCTGGCCTTGGCGCGTGGCTCTACAGCCTTGGCAGGCTTGGTTTTGGTGCGCGGGGCTTTAGGTTTGCTGGGGGCGGTCATGGGCGGGTCGATTCGGGGGTTGGCTCAAAGTGGCGGGCATTGTCCCACATCTATGGGGAGTACCGATCAACTGTACGAGCCTGCTCGCTCCCCCGGTGTTTTTGCGCAGGGCGTTTGGGGGACCAAAAAAAAGAGACCCGAAGGTCTCTTTTCATACGGGCGACACCTTACAGGCTGGCAATCCGCGCATGTTGCTCGGCCAACTTGCCCAGGGCCTGTTCGGCCTCGGCCAGTTTGGCGCGCTCCTTGTCGATGACTTCGGCCGGGGCCTTGTCAACGAAACCGGCATTGGACAGCTTGCCGCCGACCCGTTGCACTTCGCCTTGCAGGCGCTGGATTTCCTTGTCCAGGCGCGCCAGTTCGGCAGCTTTGTCGATCAGGCCGGCCATGGGCACCAGCACTTCCATCTCACCCACCAGGGCGGTGGCGGACAGCGGCGCTTCTTGGCCCGCGGCCAATACGGTGATGGATTCGAGCTTGGCCAGTTTTTTCAGCATCGCTTCGTTTTCGCTCAGGCGACGCTGGTCCTGGGCGTTGACGTTTTTGAGGAACAGCGGCAGGGGTTTGCCCGGGCCGATGTTCATCTCGCCACGGATGTTGCGCGTGCCGAGCATCAAGCTCTTGAGCCATTCGATATCGCCTTCGGCCGCCTCATCGATGCGAGCTTCGTTGGCCACTGGCCAAGGCTGCAGCATGATGGTTTTGCCCTCGATACCGGCCAGCGGCGCGAGGCGCTGCCAGATTTCTTCGGTGATGAACGGCATGAACGGATGGGCCAGGCGCATCGCCACTTCGAGCACGCGTACCAGGGTGCGGCGGGTGCCGCGCTGGCGTTCGATGGGCGAGTTTTCGTCCCACAGCACGGGTTTGGACAGTTCCAGGTACCAGTCGCAGTATTGGTTCCAGATGAACTCGTACAAGGCCTGCGCCGCCAGGTCGAAGCGGAACTGGTCAAGTTGGCGGGTCACTTCGGCTTCGGTGCGCTGCAACTGGGAGATGATCCAGCGATCGGCCAGGGACAGCTCCACCGCTTCGCCGTTCTGGCCGCAATCTTCGCCCTTGTCCAGCACGTAGCGCGCAGCGTTCCAGATCTTGTTGCAGAAGTTGCGATAGCCTTCGACGCGGCCCATGTCGAACTTGATGTCGCGGCCGGTGGACGCCAGCGAGCAGAAGGTGAAGCGCAGGGCGTCGGTGCCGTAGCTGGCGATGCCGTCGGCGAACTCGTCGCGGGTCTGCTTCTCGATCTTTTTCGCCAGTTTGGGCTGCATCAGGCCGGTGGTGCGTTTTTGCACCAGGGTTTCCAGGTCGATGCCGTCGATGATGTCCAGCGGGTCCAGGACGTTGCCCTTGGACTTGGACATCTTCTGGCCCTGGCCGTCGCGTACCAGGCCATGCACGTAGACAGTTTTGAACGGCACTTGCGGCGTGCCGTCTTCGTTTTTCACCAGGTGCATGGTGAGCATAATCATCCGGGCGACCCAGAAGAAAATGATGTCGAAACCGGTGACCAGAACGTCGGTGGAGTGGAATTTCTTCAGGAACTCCGTCTGCTCTGGCCAGCCCAGGGTGGAGAAGGTCCACAGGCCGGAACTGAACCAGGTGTCGAGGACGTCGTTGTCCTGTTGCAGCGCCACGTCCGGGCCCAGGTTGTGCTTGGCACGCACCTGCGCTTCGTCGCGGCCGACATAGACCTTGCCGGCCTCGTCGTACCAGGCCGGAATGCGGTGGCCCCACCACAGTTGGCGGCTGATGCACCAATCCTGGATGTCGCGCATCCAGGAGAAGTACATGTTTTCGTATTGCTTGGGCACGAACTGGATGCGGCCGTCTTCAACGGCGGCAATCGCGGGCTCGGCCAGGGGTTTGGTGGAGACGTACCACTGGTCGGTCAGCCACGGCTCGATAATGGTGCCGGAGCGGTCGCCCTTGGGCACTTTCAAGGCGTGGTCGTCAACGCTGACCAGCAGGCCGGCGGCATCGAAGTCGGCGACGATCTGCTTGCGGGCCTCGAAGCGGTCCAGGCCGGCGTACTGCGCCGGGATCTGGCCGTCGACGCTGTCGTTGAGGGTGCCGTCGAGGTTGAACACTTGGCAGGCCGGCAGCACGCTGGCGTTCTTGTCAAAGATGTTGAGTAGCGGCAGGTTGTGGCGCTTGCCCACTTCGTAGTCGTTGAAGTCGTGGGCCGGGGTGATTTTCACGCAACCGGTGCCGAACGCTGGGTCGCAGTAGTCGTCGGCGATGATCGGGATACGGCGCCCGACCAGCGGCAGTTCGACGAACTTGCCGATCAGGGCCTGGTAGCGCTCGTCGTTGGGGTTAACCGCAACGGCGGAGTCGCCCAGCATGGTTTCCGGGCGGGTGGTGGCGACGATCAGGTAGTCGTTGCCCTCGGCGGTTTTGGCGCCGTCAGCCAACGGGTACTTGAGGTTCCACAGGAAGCCCTTTTCGTCGTGGTTTTCCACTTCGAGGTCAGAAATCGCGGTGTGCAGCTTGGTGTCCCAGTTGACCAGGCGTTTGCCACGGTAGATCAGGCCATCCTCGTGCAGGCGCACGAAGGCTTCCTTGACCGCTTCCGACAGGCCATCATCCATGGTGAAGCGTTCGCGGCTCCAGTCTACGGACGAGCCGAGGCGACGGATCTGACGGGTGATGTTGCCACCGGACTCGGCTTTCCATTCCCAGACTTTTTCCAGGAACTTCTCCCGGCCCAGGTCGTGGCGGCTCTGGCCCTTGGCTTCGAGTTGGCGCTCTACCAGCATCTGCGTAGCGATGCCAGCGTGGTCGGTGCCTGGCTGCCACAGGGTGTTGCGCCCCTGCATGCGGCGAAAGCGAATCAGGGCGTCCATGATCGCGTTGTTGAAGCCATGGCCCATGTGCAGGCTGCCAGTGACGTTCGGTGGCGGGATCATGATGGTGTAGGAATCGCCCGCGCCTTGCGGGGCGAAGTAGTTCTCGGACTCCCAGGTGTTGTACCAGGAAGTTTCAATGGCGTGCGGCTGGTAGGTCTTATCCATGCGCGGCGGGACCCTATTGGCATTTATTCAGGAAAAGCCGGGAAGTATAGCGGCGGGGGGCGTGGCAAGCCACAAGCTGCAAGCTACAAGAAGAGAGTGCTCGGCTTGCCGCTTAAAGCTTGCCGCTTGTAGCCGCGGCCAGTAACCGCTCCATCCGCGCTTCGAGGCGGCGCTTGATTTCGGTTTCGATGTGAGGGGCGAAGTCGTCGATGACGTCTTGCATGATGAGCTGGGCCGCGGCGCGCAGTTCGCTCTCCAGGTGCAGCAGAGTGTCGGGAGCGTTGTCCGCGACGGGAGCGGGGGTTGGTTTGGGCGCAGGTGCAGCCGGGATCTGGGCGCTGATTTGCTCGAATAGCAGGGGGATTTGCACCTCGCTGGCGACCGTTTCGGTCAGCAGCGGCGGTTGCAGGTTGTCGTCGCCGAGCAGTTGGCGGATCGACTCAAGGTCGTCCAGCAGGTGCGCGGATTTTTGTAGTGGGTTCGGGGTGTCCATCGTGGGCTCAGAGTCGCTGTAATCGGTGATCTTGCAGAGGATAGCCCTGTTCACGGTAGAAGCGGAAACTCTCCCGTGCGGCCTGACGAATTGCCGGGTCTTCGACCACCACTTCCGCTACGCGGGCAAAGCGCGGGGCGAAGGCCGGGACCTTAAGGGCGAGGTTGACCAGCAGGTCTTGGTGCTCGCCGCAGTCGTCGCCCAGGCCCAGGACCACCTGGCCGTCGCGCTCGCTTTCGGCCGGGCCGTGGGGCACGAAGCTTTCGCCCTTAAAACGCCAGAGGCGGGCGTCGAGATCGTCGCGCTGAGCCGCGTCGCAGCAATGCAGGTAGATGCGGTGGCCCATGCGCCAGGCTTTTTCGGTGAGCTTGCAGGCAAAATCCAGGCGCGCCGAAGGATCGGCACTGGGCAGGATATAAAAGTCGACTTGGGTCATTGCGGTTCCTGGGCCCGGGTGGCGTTGAATGGAGCAACGCCGCCCGTGCTCATTGGGTTCAGGCGTTGGCGCGATCGATCAGGTATTGGGTCAGCAGCGGCACTGGCCGGCCGGTGGCGCCTTTGTCCTTGCCGCCGCTGGTCCAGGCTGTGCCGGCGATGTCCAGGTGTGCCCAGTTGAAGTTCTTGGCAAAGCGCGACAGGAAGCAGGCCGCGGTGATGGTCCCGGCCTTCGGCCCGCCGATGTTGGCGATGTCGGCGAACGGGCTGTCCAGTTGCTCCTGGTATTCATCGAACAGCGGCAGTTGCCAGGCGCGGTCGTCGGCCTGCACGCCGGCGCTGAGCAGTTGGCCGATCAGTTCGTCGTTGTTGCCCAAAAGGCCCGAGGTGTGGGAACCCAGGGCAACGATGCAAGCGCCGGTCAGGGTGGCGATGTCGACCACAGCCTGGGGCTTGAAGCGTTCGGCGTAGGTCAGGGCATCGCACAGCACCAGGCGCCCTTCGGCGTCGGTGTTGAGGATTTCCACGGTCTGGCCGCTCATGGTGGTGACGATATCGCCAGGACGGGCGGCCTTGCCGCTGGGCATGTTCTCGGCGCAGGCCAGGATGCACACTAGGTTGATCGGCAGCTTGAGTTCCAGCACCGCACGCAGGGTGCCGAACACGCTGGCCGCGCCGCCCATGTCGTATTTCATTTCATCCATGCCGGCACCGGGCTTGAGGCTGATGCCGCCGGTGTCGAAGGTGATGCCCTTGCCGACCAGGGCGAAGGGTTTCTCGGATTTCTTGCCGCCGTTGTACTGCATCACGATCAGGCGTGGCGGTTGCTCGCTGCCTTGACCGACGGCGTAGAACGAGCCCATGCCCAGTTCCTTGATTTTCTTCTCGTCCAGGACTTCGACTTTCAGGCTTTTATAAGCCTTGCCCAGCTCCTTGGCTTGCTCGCCGAGGAAGGTTGGGTGGCAGATGTTTGGCGGCAGGTTGCCCAGGTCGCGGGTGAACGCCATGCCGCCGGCGATGGCCTGGGCGTGGGTCACGGCGCGTTCGACTTCAGCCTGGGCGGCCTTGATGGTCAGCAGGGTGATTTTCTTCAGGGCGTGGGGTTCGGCTTTCTGGCTCTTGAAGCGGTCGAAGCTGTATTGGCCGTCGAGCAGGGTTTCGGCCAGCAGGCGGGTCTTGCCGTAGCTGTCGCGGCCCTTGACCTGCACGTCGTCCAGGGCCAGCACGGCGTCGCTGCCGCCCAGGCTTTTGAGGGTGTTGAGGATGGCGGCGACGATTTTGCGCAAAGGGCGGTCGCCCAGCTCTTGATCCTTGCCCACGCCCACCAGCAGCACGCGTTCGGCTTTGAGGTTGGGCAGGTTGTGCAGCAGCAGGCTCTGGCCGATTTTGCCGGCCAGGTCGCCGCGCTTGAGCACGGCACTGATGGCGCCGCCGCTTTGTTCGTCGAGGCGGCTGGCGCTGGCGCCCAGTTTGCGGCCTTCACCGACAGCGACGACCACGGTGGCGGTCTTCACGGTTTCTGGGTTAACGCTCTTTACAACCAATTCCATGTCCGGCTCCCTGAATAAATGGTCAATAGGCGCACCGCCAGGCAGCGGGCGCTTGAGGCGTGTTCTATAAAGAAAGGCGCCGGTGCGTGCCAGCGACAAAGCGGCCAGTTTGAACCTCGCCGCCCGAGGCTGACAACCCTCGCAGCGCATGCGCAGTGACAGGCGCACCCAATCACAGGATAATGCGCCATCTTTTTCGGCGGCCGTCTATTGCGCGCCCGCTCGCGACGTTTGCTTGTTTGGCCGCCTTAGCCTGACAACCCTGGAGTGTCTGGTTTGATCGTCTTCCGTTATCTATCCCGCGAAGTCCTGTTGACCCTCAGCGCCGTCAGCGCCGTGCTGCTGGTCATCATCATGAGCGGGCGCTTCATCAAATACCTGGCCCAGGCTGCCTCTGGCGCGCTGGACCCAGGCTCGCTGTTCCTCATCATGGGGTTTCGCCTGCCGGGCTTTTTGCAACTGATCCTGCCGTTGGGGCTGTTTCTCGGCATTCTGCTGGCCTATGGCCGATTGTACCTGGAAAGCGAAATGACCGTGCTCTCGGCCACCGGTATGAGCCAGCAACGCCTGCTGGGCATGACCATGGTGCCGGCCGCGCTGGTGGCGCTGATCGTCGCCTGGCTGAGCCTGAGCCTGGCGCCGCAAGGGGCCAACCAGTTCCAGTTGCTGCTCAACAAGCAGGACGCGATGACCGAGTTCGACACCTTGGTGCCCGGCCGCTTCCAAGCGCTGCGCGATGGCACGCGGGTGACCTACACCGAAAAACTGTCCGACGACCGCACCAACCTGGCCGGTGTGTTTATTTCCGAGAAACGGGTGTCGGCGGACAAGAAAGACCGGGGCATTTCCGTGCTGGTGGCCGAGAAGGGCCGCCAGGAGGTCCAGGAGGATGGCAACCGCTACCTGATCTTGGAAAACGGCTATCGCTACGATGGCAACCCGGGGCAGGCGGACTACCGTGCCATCAAGTACGACACCTACGGCGTGCTGCTGCCCAAGCCTGATGTCAGTGACGAAGTGACCGACCGTGACGCCATGTCCACCCGTACCCTGCTGGGGAACGACGACCTGCGCTCACGCACCGAGCTGCAATGGCGCCTATCGCTGCCGCTGCTGGTGTTCATCGTGACGCTGATGGCGGTGCCGCTCTCGCGGGTCAACCCGCGCCAAGGGCGTTTCCTCAAGCTGCTGCCGGCGATCCTCCTTTATATGGCTTACCTGAGCATCCTCATCGCCGCCCGTGGCGCCCTGGAAAAAGGCAAGATCCCGCCCGCGCTGGGCTTGTGGTGGGTTCACGGGATTTTCCTGGCCATTGGCCTGGGGCTTTTGTACTGGGAGCCGTGGCGTTTGAAGATGGCGAGTCGCCGCAGTGTGTTGGAGGTGGCCCGTGGGTAAGCTCGACCGCTACATTGGTAGCAGCGTATTCATGGCCATCATCGCCGTGCTGGGGATCATCCTCGGCCTGGCGTCCCTGTTCGCCTTCATCGATGAAATGGGTGACGTCAGCGACACCTATACCTTGGTCGATGTGCTGAGCTTCGTGCTGCTGACCGCGCCACGGCGGGTCTACGACATGCTGCCGATGGCGGCGCTGATTGGCTGCCTGATCGGCCTGGGCAGCCTGGCCAGCGCCAGCGAACTGACCATCATGCGTGCGGCCGGGGTGTCCATCGGGCGCATCGTCTGGGCGGTGATGAAGCCGATGCTGGTACTGATGCTGGTGGGCGTGCTGGTGGGCGAGTATGTCGCCCCGGCCACGGAAAACATGGCCCAGGCCAACCGCTCCCTGGCCCAGGGCGGCGGCGAGGCGCAAAGCGCCAAGCACGGTTTGTGGCACCGGCAGGGCGACGAGTTCATCCACATCAACTCGGTGCAACCCAACGGCTTGCTCTACGGTGTCACCCGCTACCGCTTCGACAAGGAGCGGCACATGCAATCGTCGAGTTTCGCCCGGCGGGCGACGTTCGATCAGGATCACTGGCAACTGACGGACGTCACCACCACCCTGTTCCATGGCGACAGCACTGAAGTGGTCAATGTGCCCGAAGAGCGCTGGGACGTGGCCCTCAGCCCGCAACTGCTGAGCACCGTGGTCATGGCCCCGGACTCGCTGTCCATCACCGGCCTGTGGGGTTACATCCACTACCTGGCCGACCAGGGCCTGAACAATGGCCGTTACTGGCTGGCCTTTTGGGTCAAGGTGCTGCAGCCCTTGGTTACGGCGGCGCTGGTGCTGATGGCGATTTCCTTCATCTTCGGCCCGCTGCGTTCGGTGACCTTGGGCCAGCGCGTGTTTACCGGTGTGCTGGTGGGTTTCACCTTCCGCATCGCCCAGGACTTGCTCGGCCCCTCGAGCCTGGTGTTCGGCTTCTCGCCGCTGTTCGCGGTGCTGGTGCCGGCCGGGATTTGCGCCCTGGCAGGCGTCTGGCTGCTGCGCCGGGCCGGCTGAGCCCGTATCAGGCTGCACGCAAAGCGCCCTGGTCGAAAGACCGGGGCGTTTTTCATTGTGCGCTGCTGACAGGTGAACGTGACGCTGGCGCCGTGGATCAGGTACAATTCCCGGCTATTTTTCGGCGGGCTATGCCTGCAGCCTTTTTGAGTGTTCATCCGTGAGTGATTTGAGTCATATCCGCAATTTCTCCATCATCGCCCACATTGACCATGGCAAGTCGACGCTGGCTGACCGTTTCATCCAGATGTGCGGTGGCCTGGCCGAGCGCGAGATGGAAGCCCAGGTACTCGATTCCATGGACCTGGAGCGTGAACGCGGGATCACCATCAAGGCCCACAGCGTCACCCTCTATTACAAAGCCAAGGACGGTATCAACTACCAGTTGAACTTCATTGACACCCCCGGCCACGTTGACTTCACCTATGAAGTCAGCCGTTCGCTGGCGGCCTGTGAAGGTGCCTTGCTGGTGGTCGATGCCGGCCAGGGCGTCGAAGCCCAGTCCGTGGCCAACTGCTACACGGCCATCGAGCAGGGCCTGGAAGTAATGCCGGTGCTGAACAAGATCGACCTGCCACAGGCCGATCCGGACCGGGTCAAGGAAGAAATCGAGAAAATCATCGGCATCGATGCCACCGACGCCGTCACCTGCAGTGCCAAGACCGGCCTGGGTGTCGACGAAGTGCTCGAACGCCTGGTCGCGACCATCCCCGCGCCGACCGGCAATATCGAAGATCCGCTGCAAGCGTTGATTATCGACTCCTGGTTCGACAACTACCTGGGCGTCGTGTCCCTGGTTCGCGTGCGCCATGGCCGCGTGAAGAAGGGCGACAAGATCCTGGTCAAGTCCACCGGCAAGATCCACCTGGTGGATAGCGTGGGCGTGTTCAACCCCAAGCACACCGCCACCGTCGATCTGAAAGCGGGCGAAGTGGGCTTCATCATCGCCGGCATCAAGGACATCCACGGTGCACCCGTGGGCGACACCCTGACCTTGAGCTCCACCCCGGACGTCGATGTACTGCCTGGCTTCAAGCGCATCCAGCCGCAGGTCTACGCTGGCCTGTTCCCGGTCAGCTCCGACGACTTCGAGGACTTTCGCGAGGCGCTGCAAAAGCTGACCCTCAACGATTCGTCCCTGCAGTACACCCCGGAAAGCTCCGACGCCTTGGGCTTCGGCTTCCGTTGCGGGTTTTTGGGCATGCTGCACATGGAAATCATCCAGGAGCGCCTGGAGCGCGAGTACGACCTGGACCTGATTACCACCGCCCCGACCGTGATCTTCGAGCTGCTGCTCAAGACCGGTGAGACGATCTACGTCGATAACCCGTCGAAACTGCCGGATCTGTCGTCTATCGAGGACATGCGCGAACCTATCGTGCGGGCCAACATTCTTGTGCCCCAGGAACACCTGGGCAACGTCATCACCCTGTGCATCGAGAAGCGTGGCGTGCAGCACGACATGCTCTTCCTCGGTACCCAGGTCCAGGTGACCTACGATTTGCCGATGAACGAAGTGGTCCTGGACTTCTTCGACCGTCTCAAATCCACCAGCCGCGGCTATGCTTCGCTCGATTACCATTTCGATCGTTACCAGTCGGCGAACCTGGTCAAGCTGGATGTACTGATTAACGGTGAGAAAGTTGACGCCCTGGCGTTGATCGTCCACCGCGACAACGCCCACTACAAAGGGCGTGCATTGACCGAGAAAATGAAGGAGCTGATTCCTCGGCAGATGTTCGATGTGGCAATCCAGGCCGCCATTGGCGGGCAGATTGTGGCGCGGACCACTGTCAAGGCTCTCAGAAAGAACGTACTGGCCAAATGCTATGGCGGCGACGTCAGCCGTAAGCGCAAGCTGTTGGAAAAGCAGAAGGCCGGTAAGAAACGCATGAAGCAGGTCGGTAACGTGGAAATTCCACAAGAAGCCTTCCTTGCAGTGCTCAGGTTGGATAGTTAGGTCCTATGTCGCTAAATTTCCCGCTGTTGCTGGTCATCGCTGTTGCCGTTTGCGGCCTGCTGGCGTTGCTCGACCTGGTGTTTCTGGCGCCGCGTCGCCGGGGGGCCGTTGCCCAATATCAGGGCAGCGTCAGCCAGCCCGATGTGTTGGTGATTGAGAAACTGAACAAAGAGCCTTTGCTGGTTGAATACGGCAAATCGTTCTTCCCGGTGCTGTTCATCGTGTTGGTGCTGCGTTCGTTCTTGGTCGAGCCATTCCAGATTCCCTCTGGCTCGATGAAGCCGACTCTGGATGTGGGCGATTTCATCCTGGTAAGCAAGTTTTCCTACGGGATTCGCTTGCCGGTGATCGATAAGAAAGTTATCGAGGTCGGTGACCCGCAACGCGGTGATGTGATGGTGTTCCGCTACCCAAGCGACCCGAACGTCAACTACATCAAGCGTGTGGTCGGCCTGCCAGGCGATGAGGTGCGTTATACCGCCGACAAGCGTTTGTTCGTCAATGGTCAGTCGGTCGCCGAGCAATTGGTGGGCGCCGAGCCGGGTACCCTGGGCAGCGCCGAGCTGTACAAGGAAAAACTGGGCGAGGCCGAGCACCTGATCCGCAAGGAAATGAGCCGCTACCGGTCGCCGCCGGATCGCCAGTGGGTCGTGCCCGCCGGGCATTACTTCATGATGGGCGACAACCGCGACAACTCGAACGACAGTCGCTATTGGGATGACCCCAGCATTCCCAAGGATCTGCTGGGCATGGTTCCCGACCAGAACATCGTCGGCAAGGCTTTCGCGGTCTGGATGAGCTGGCCGGAGCCGAAACTCAGCCACCTGCCGAACTTCTCGCGGGTTGGCCTTATCAAGTAATCACCCACGGCGCTGTTGACCACAGCGCCGAATGCATTTTTGGTGCCGCCAAACGGGCCGCCCCTATGCAGCCAACGATATTCAGGAAGTTATTTTTGAACACAGCGTTAATTGTTCTAGCCCTCCAGGGCCTCGCCCTGGCGGATCTCGACCACGAACTCAGCGTGGATAAGCCGTGAGCGTCTCTTTAAGCCGTCTTGAGCGTCAGCTCGGTTACACCTTCAAGGACCAGGAACTGATGGTCCTGGCCCTGACCCACCGCAGTTTTGCCGGGCGCAACAACGAACGCCTGGAGTTTCTCGGTGATGCCATCCTCAACTTCGTCGCCGGTGAAGCCTTGTTCGACCGCTTCCCCCTGGCTCGCGAAGGCCAGTTGTCGCGTTTGCGCGCACGCCTGGTGAAGGGCGAGACCCTGGCAGTACTGGCCCGTGGTTTCGACCTGGGCGAGTACCTGCGCCTGGGTTCTGGCGAATTGAAGAGCGGCGGTTTTCGCCGCGAATCGATCCTGGCCGATGCCCTGGAGGCCCTGATTGGGGCGATCTACCTCGATGCCGGAATGGAAGTGGCCCGCGAGCGCGTATTGGCCTGGCTGGCTTCGGAGTTTGAAACGCTGACCCTGGTTGACACCAACAAAGATCCCAAAACCCGCCTGCAGGAGTTTTTGCAGTCCCGCGGTTGCGAACTGCCGCGTTACGAAGTGGTGGATATCCAGGGTGAGCCGCATTGCCGAACGTTCTTCGTCGAATGCGAGATCACCCTATTGAATGAAAAAAGCCGAGGTCAGGGTGTGAGCCGTCGTATTGCCGAACAGGTAGCGGCGGCCGCAGCTCTGATAGCCCTGGGCGTGGAGAATGGCCATGACTGATTCAACCGCAACTCGCTGTGGCTATGTTGCCATCGTCGGCCGTCCCAACGTGGGCAAGTCCACGCTGCTGAACCATATCCTGGGGCAAAAACTGGCGATCACTTCGCGCAAGCCCCAGACCACGCGCCACAACATGCTAGGCATCAAGACCGAAGGCAATGTGCAAGCCGTCTACGTCGATACCCCAGGTATGCACAAGGGCGGCGAAAAAGCCCTGAACCGCTACATGAACAAAACTGCCTCGGCCGCGTTGAAGGACGTTGATGTGGTGATCTTCGTGGTGGACCGCACCAAGTGGACCGACGAAGACCAGATGGTTCTTGAGCGCGTGCAGTACGTGACCGGCCCGTTGATCGTGGCGCTGAACAAGACCGACCGCATCGAAGACAAGGCCGAGTTGATGCCGCACCTGAGCTGGCTTCAGGAGCAATTGCCCAACGCTCAGATCATGCCGATCTCGGCACAGCACGGGCATAACCTTGAAGCACTGGAGCGCGTGATCGCCAATCATCTGCCGGAAAACGAACACTTTTTCCCGGAAGACCAGATCACTGACCGCAGCAGCCGTTTCCTTGCCGCCGAACTGGTGCGCGAGAAAATCATGCGCCAGATGGGGGCCGAACTGCCGTACCAGATCACCGTGGAAATCGAAGAGTTCAAGCAGCAGGGTAAGACTCTGCACATCCACGCTCTGATCCTGGTCGAGCGCGATGGCCAGAAGAAAATCATCATTGGCGACAAGGGCGAGCGCATCAAACGCATTGGCACCGAAGCGCGCAAGGACATGGAGCTGCTGTTCGACTCCAAGGTCATGCTTAACCTTTGGGTCAAGGTCAAGGGTGGCTGGTCTGACGATGAGCGGGCATTGCGTTCGCTGGGTTACGGCGACCTGTAGTTTCGGTTTGCGGTACACCGGGGCATTCCTGTGGGAGCGGGCCTGCCTGCGATGAGGATGCAGCATTCAACAGTGATGTTGAGTGTTAGTCCGCCATCGCGGGCAGGCCCGCTCCCACATTGGTTTGTGCTGTTCATAAAACTGTACCGCGTCCGTGAGAACCGCCATGTCCTCGACTCCCCCCACCGGTCAACCCGCCTACGTCCTGCATAGCCGCGCCTACCGCGAAACCAGCGCCCTGGTGGATTTCCTCACGCCGCAGGGGCGGCTGCGGGCGGTGTTGCGTAGTGCGCGGGGTAAGGCGGGCACACTAGCCCGGCCGTTCGTGGCGCTGGAAGTGGAGTTTCGCGGGCGCGGCGAGTTGAAGAACGTCGGGCGTATGGAAAGCGCCGGCGCGTCCAATTGGCTCAACGGCGAGGCGCTGTTCAGTGGGTTGTACCTCAATGAGCTGCTGATCCGCCTATTGCCCGCCGAAGACCCGCACCCAGCGGTGTTCGAGCACTACAGCGCCACCTTGCTGGCCTTGGCCGAAGGCCGCCCTCTGGAGCCGCTGCTGCGGGCTTTCGAATGGCGGCTGCTGGATGATCTGGGCTACGGTTTTGCTTTGGGCTCGGACATTGAGGGCAACCCGGTTGCACCGGACGGCCTCTATCGCTTGGTCGTCGACGCGGGCCTGGAGAGGGTTTACCTGGTGCAACCGGGCCTGTTCCACGGTGCCGAATTGTTGGCCATGGCCGAGGCCGACTGGAGTGCAACCGGCGCGTTGGCTGCGGCCAAACGCCTGATGCGCCAGGCCCTGGCGGTGCACCTGGGCGGGCGGCCACTGGTGAGCCGCGAGTTGTTTCGCAAGCCCTAGCCTGTATGCTGTGCGCCCAACTTCCCTGTCTTTTGGAGCGCTTTTCGTGACCACCAGCAATCGCATTCTTCTTGGCGTGAACATCGACCACGTGGCGACCTTGCGCCAGGCTCGCGGCACCCGTTATCCGGACCCGGTCAAGGCTGCGCTGGACGCCGAAGAGGCGGGCGCCGATGGCATCACCGTGCATCTGCGTGAAGATCGCCGGCATATCCAGGAGCGCGACGTGCTGTTGCTCAAGGACGTGCTGCAAACCCGCATGAACTTCGAAATGGGCGTCACCGAAGAAATGATGCTGTTTGCCGAGCGCATCCGCCCGGCGCACATCTGCCTGGTGCCGGAAACCCGTCAGGAACTGACCACCGAAGGCGGCCTCGACGTGGCCGGCCAGGAAGCGCGTATCAAGGCCGCGGTGGAACGCCTGGCGAGCTTCGGCTGTGAAGTTTCGCTGTTTATCGACGCCGACGAGCGGCAAATCGAAGCTTCGCGGCGTGTCGGTGCTCCGGCCATCGAGTTGCATACTGGCCGCTACGCCGATGCGCAAACCCCAAGTGACGTGGCCGATGAGTTGCAACGCATCGTCGATGGTGTGGCTTGCGGCTTGGCCCAGGGCTTGATCGTCAACGCCGGGCATGGTTTGCACTATCACAACGTCGAAGCGGTGGCGGCGATCAAGGGCATCAACGAATTGAACATCGGCCATGCGCTGGTGGCCCATGCGCTGTTCGTCGGCTTCAAGGGCGCGGTGGCGGAGATGAAGGCGCTGATCCTGGCGGCCGCCGCCAAGGCCTGAAGACAACCAAACCCTGTGGGAGCGGGCTTGCCCGCGATAGCGGTATTGTCGCGGTAGAGCAATGCGAATAGCTGCGGCACCATCGCGAGCAGGCTCGCTCCCACAGTCGATTCAGGGGGTTAGAGCGGCGGGGTTTCTTGGGCTGGCTTGGTCTTGTCCACGCCAGGTACATGCAGGTTGCCTTCGGCGACCTGATCGCCTTCCAACTGCGGCTGCGTGACCCAGGTCAGGATGTCGTAGTAACGCCGAATGTTGGCCACAAAATGCACCGGCTCGCCGCCCCGGGCATAGCCGTAGCGGGTCTTGCTATACCACTGCTTCTGCGACAGGCGCGGCAGCATTTTCTTTACATCCAGCCATTTATTAGGGTTCAGCCCTTCTTTTTCCGCGAGCTTGCGGGCGTCGTCCAGATGGCCGCCGCCCACGTTGTAGGCCGCCAGAGCGAACCAGGTGCGATCCGGTTCTTCGATCTTGTCGTCCAGTTGTGCCTTTATAAGGGCCAGGTACTTAGCGCCGCCGCTGATGCTCTGCTTGGGGTCGAGGCGGTTGGACACGCCCATGGCCTGGGCGGTGTTCTGGGTCAGCATCATCAGGCCGCGCACCCCGGTCTTGGAAGTCACGGCCGGTTGCCACAACGATTCCTGATAGCCGATGGCCGCCAGCAGGCGCCAATCGACCTTTTCTGCCTTGGCCGAGGTCTTGAAGAACTTCTCGTACTTAGGCAAGCGTTGTTGCAGGTGCTGGGCGAAGGTGTAGGCGCCAACATAACCGAGCACATCGACATGGCCGTAGTAGCGGTCCTTTAGGCGTTGCAGGGTGCCGTTCGCCTGGACCTTGTCCAGGTATTCGTTGATCTCATTGAGCAGGCTGTTGTCTTCGCCGGCGGCTACCGCCCAGCTTTGCTGGCTGGCTTCGCCTAGGTCGAAGGCGACACGCACATTGGGGAAGTAGACCTGGTTCATCGCCACTTCGTTGGAATCGACCAGGGTCAGGTCGATTTGCCCTTCGTCCACCATGCGCAGTAGGTCAACTACTTCGACGGCGTCGGATTCTTCGTACTCTATAGAAGGGTATTTCTGTTTCAGTGCCGCCAATTGCTCGGCGTGGGTGCTGCCCTTAAGCACCATGATGCGCTTGCCAGCCAGGTCGGCCGCGTTGGTGGGGCGGGAGCGGCCGTTGCGATAGATGATCTGCGGGGTGACGTCCAGGTAGGTGTGGGAAAAGCGGACCTGCTGTTTGCGTTTCTCGCTGCTGACCAGACCGGCAGCAGCCAGCACAGGGCCGTTGGGCTTGCCCAACTGATCGAAGAGGTCGTCAAGGTTGTCGGCGGTTTCGATCTTCAGCTCTACGCCCAGATCGTCGGCGAAACGTTTCACCAGCTCGTATTCGAAGCCGGTTTCGCCGTTGCGGTCCTGAAAGTAGGTGGCGGGACTGTTGCGGGTTATCACCCGCAGTACGCCATCCTCCTTTACGCGCTCCAGTGTGCTGGGTTTATCAACACAGGCACCGAGCATCAGGAAGAGTCCGGTTGCGATGAGCCATTTGGCGCAGCGCGGACGGAAAGCCATTTGGGAAAACATCTGCGCAGTATACGCAAAGGACCATCAGCGCCATATCTCGACAGCGCGAGGCAGGTCTGCTAGCGCAGGGCAAACACCCTGGCGGGCCTGAAGCGCCGCTGTTGTTCTGGCATATTTCGACGCAAAAAAACTATGCGCCTCGCCCCTCGCTGGCCTCGGTTACCCCGATGCGATGCTCAGGCGATGTCCGGCTCGCCCGTGGCGTGCCGTTTCGGGTGCTGTCGCGGGCGGTTTAGGCTAGAATACGCGGCCTCAAAGCACACCCCTTCCCGAGGCTGTCCCGAAGATGTTGATCCTGCGCGGCGCTCCTGCCCTTTCTGCCTTTCGCCACAGCAAACTCCTTGAGCAACTGAGCCAGAAGGTTCCGGCTGTCAGTGGCTTGTATGCTGAATTCGCTCACTTCGCCGAAGTTACCGGCGTCCTGACCGGCGACGAACAGCAGGTGCTCGCGCGCCTTCTGAAGTACGGCCCAAGCGTTCCTGTTCAAGAGCCGACCGGCCGCCTGTTCCTGGTGCTGCCGCGTTTTGGCACCATCTCGCCGTGGTCGAGCAAGGCCAGCGACATCGCTCGCAACTGTGGCCTGGCGAAGGTCCAGCGCCTGGAGCGCGGCATTGCCTTCTATGTAGCCGGTGAATTCAGTGAGGCCCAGGCGCAATTGGTGGCCGATGCCCTGCACGACCGCATGACGCAAATCGTGCTCGGCGACCTGGAGCAGGCTGCCGGTCTGTTCAGCCACGCCGAGCCCAAGCCGCTGACCGCTATCGATGTGCTGGGCGGCGGTCGTACCGCGCTGGAAACCGCCAACCGCGAACTGGGCCTGGCCCTGGCGGAAGACGAGATCGACTACCTGGTCAACGCCTTCGTTGGCCTGGGCCGCAACCCTCATGACATCGAACTGATGATGTTCGCCCAGGCGAACTCCGAGCACTGCCGCCACAAGATCTTCAACGCCAGTTGGGATATCGACGGCCAGAGCCAGGAGAAAAGCCTGTTCGGCATGATTAAGAACACCTACGTGATGCACAGCGAAGGTGTCCTGTCGGCCTACAAGGACAACGCCTCGGTCATCGTCGGCAGCGTGGCCGGGCGTTTCTTCCCGAACCCTGAGACCCGCCAGTACGGCGCGGTGCAGGAGCCGGTGCACATCCTGATGAAGGTCGAGACCCACAACCACCCGACCGCCATTGCGCCGTTCCCGGGCGCGTCCACCGGTTCCGGTGGCGAGATCCGCGATGAAGGTGCAACCGGTCGCGGCGCCAAGCCCAAGGCAGGCCTGACCGGTTTCACCGTATCTAACCTGCAGATCCCCGGTTTCGAGCAGCCCTGGGAAGTGCCTTACGGCAAGCCCGAGCGCATCGTCACCGCGCTGGACATCATGATCGAAGGCCCGCTGGGCGGCGCAGCGTTCAACAACGAATTCGGCCGTCCGGCCCTGACGGGCTATTTCCGTACTTTCGAGCAGTCCATCACCACCCCCCGTGGCGATGAAGTGCGCGGTTACCACAAGCCGATCATGCTGGCTGGCGGCATGGGCAACATCCGCGCCGAACACGTGCAGAAGGCCGAGATCGTTGTCGGCTCCAAGCTGATCGTCCTCGGCGGCCCGGCCATGCTCATCGGCCTGGGCGGCGGTGCGGCATCCTCCATGGCCACTGGCGCCAGCTCGGCGGACCTGGATTTCGCTTCCGTGCAACGGGAAAACCCGGAGATGGAGCGTCGTTGCCAGGAAGTCATCGACCGTTGCTGGCAGTTGGGTGACAAAAACCCCATCAGCTTCATCCACGACGTCGGCGCGGGCGGCCTGTCCAACGCCTTCCCGGAACTGGTCAACGACGGTGGCCGTGGCGGTCGCTTCGAGCTGCGCAACATTCCCAACGACGAGCCGGGCATGGCCCCGCACGAGATCTGGAGCAACGAATCCCAGGAACGCTACGTGCTGGCCGTTGGCCCGGAAGATTTCGCCCGTTTCCAGGCGATCTGCGAGCGCGAGCGCTGCCCGTTCGCCGTGGTCGGCGAAGCCACTGCCGAGCCGCAACTGACGGTCACCGACAGCCACTTCGGCAACAGCCCCGTGGACATGCCGCTGGAAGTGCTGCTGGGCAAGGCCCCGCGCATGCACCGTTCGGCGGTTCGTGAAAGCGAGCTGGGCGATGACTTCGACCCCTCGGGCCTGAACATCGCCGAGTGCGTCGAGCGTGTCTTGCACCACCCAGCGGTGGCCAGCAAGAGCTTCCTGATTACCATCGGCGACCGCACCATTACCGGCCTCGTGGCCCGTGACCAGATGGTCGGCCCATGGCAAGTCCCTGTGGCCGACGTTGCCGTCACCGCCACCAGTTTTGACGTCTACACCGGTGAAGCCATGGCCATGGGCGAGCGCACGCCGCTGGCCCTGCTGGATGCCCCGGCGTCGGGCCGCATGGCCATCGGCGAGGTGCTGACCAACATCGCTGCTTCGCGCATTGGCAAAATCTCCGACATCAAACTGTCGGCCAACTGGATGTCCGCGGCCGGCCACCCCGGTGAAGATGCGCGTCTGTACGACACGGTCAAGGCTGTCGGCATGGAGCTGTGCCCGGAATTGGGCATCACCATTCCGGTGGGCAAGGACTCCATGTCCATGGCTACGCGCTGGAACGATGAAGGCGTGGACAAGACCGTGACGTCGCCGATGTCGTTGATCGTCACCGGGTTCGCGCCGGTCACCGACATCCGCCAGACCCTGACCCCGCAGTTGCGCATGGACAAGGGCACCACCGACCTGATTCTGATCGACCTGGGCCGTGGCCAGAACCGCATGGGCGCCTCGATCCTGGCCCAGGTCCACGGCAAGCTTGGCAGCCAGGCCCCGGACGTTGACGACGCCGAAGACCTCAAGGCCTTCTTCGCCGTGATCCAGGGCTTGAACGCTGATGGCCACCTGCTGGCCTATCACGACCGTTCCGACGGCGGCCTGCTTACCAGCACCGTGGAAATGGCCTTTGCCGGCCATTGCGGCCTGAGCCTGAACCTCGATGGCGTGGCCGAAACCTCGGCCGATATCGCCGCCATTTTGTTCAACGAAGAGCTGGGCGCGGTGATCCAGGTTCGCCAGGACGCTACCCCGGACGTGCTTGCACAGTTCAGCGCCGCCGGCCTGGGCGATTGCGTCTCGGTTATCGGCCAACCGGTGAACAGTGGCGATATCAGCATCATCTTCAATGGCGACACCGTGTTTGAGGGTCAGCGCCGCCTGTTGCAACGTCAGTGGGCTGAAACCAGCTACCAGATCCAGCGTCTGCGCGACAACGTCGACTGCGCTGAACAGGAATTCGACCTGATCCTGGAGGAAGACAACCCGGGTTTGAGCGTCAAGCTCAGCTTCGACGTCAACCAGGACGTGGCCGCGCCCTACATCAAAAAAGGCATCCGCCCACAAGTTGCCGTGCTGCGTGAGCAGGGTGTCAACGGCCAGGTGGAAATGGCCGCAGCCTTCGACCGCGCCGGTTTCAGCGCGATCGACGTGCACATGAGCGATATCCTCGCTGGCCGTGTCGACCTCAACGAGTTCAAAGGCCTGGTGGCCTGCGGCGGTTTCTCCTACGGCGACGTACTGGGCGCCGGTGAAGGCTGGGCTAAGTCGGCGCTGTTCAACAGCCGCGCCCGCGATGCCTTCCAGGGCTTCTTCGAGCGTAATGACAGCTTCACTCTGGGCGTGTGCAACGGTTGCCAGATGATGTCCAACCTGCACGAACTGATCCCCGGCAGCGAGTTCTGGCCGCACTTCGTGCGCAACCGCTCCGAGCAGTTCGAAGCCCGGGTGGCCATGGTCCAGGTGCAGGAGTCGAACTCGATCTTCCTGCAGGGCATGGCCGGCTCGCGCATGCCAATCGCCATCGCCCACGGTGAAGGCCATGCCGAGTTTGAAAGCGAAGAGGCCCTGCTCGAAGCCGACCTGTCCGGCTGTGTGGCGATGCGCTTCGTCGATAACCACGGCAAGGTCACCGAAAGCTACCCGGCTAACCCGAACGGCTCGCCGCGCGGGATTACCGGCCTGACCAGCCGCGACGGCCGCGTGACCATCATGATGCCGCACCCGGAGCGGGTGTTCCGTGCCGTGCAGAACTCGTGGCGCTCGGAAGACTGGAACGAAGACGCGCCATGGATGCGCATGTTCCGCAACGCCCGCGTGTGGGTGAACTAAGGCCGTGTACAAACTCGCCTTCTTCGTTCCGCCCAGCCACGTGGAGCAGGTCAAAAGCGCCGTATTCGCCGCCGGTGGCGGACGGATCGGCGCCTACGACCAGTGCGCCTGGCAGGTGCTCGGGTTTGGCCAGTTCCGCCCTTTGGACGGCAGCCAGCCGTTCCTCGGGCAAACCGGCGAGGTCGAGCAGGTAGAGGAATGGCGAGTCGAGTTGGTGGTGGCAAATGAGTCGATAGTGGCCGCCGTCGCGGCCCTCAAACTCAGCCACCCCTACGAAACCCCAGCCTATGAAGTGTGGCGGTTGGAGGATTTCTGACTCCTGGGCCGCTCAAATGAAAAACCCGCTGAACCGGAAACGGTCAGCGGGTTTTTTGTGGGCGGGCCCAAAGGCTCACGGCCGGATTTCAATCATCGTGCCGTCCTTGACCAGGCCCCACACTTCGCGCATGTCAACGTTACGCATGGCAATGCAGCCGTCGGTCCAGTCCAGGGTGTGGAAGTAGTCCTCCGGGTATTCCTCGGAGTCCGGGGTGCCGTGGATCATTATCATTCCGCCTGGCGGTACGCCTTCGCGGCGGGCGCGGGCGGCGTCGGTGATGTTGGGGTAGGAAATGTGCATGGCCAGGTTGAAGCGGTCGCTGGTTTTGCGCCAATCCAGCCAATAGAAGCCCTCGGGGGTGCGTTTGTCGCCTTCCATCAGCTTGGGGCCCTTGGGTTTCTTGCCCAGGGAGATGCGGTAGGTCTTGAGCGGTTTGCCATCGTTTATCAGTTGCAGTTGATGGGCCGATTTGAGCACCAGCACTTTTTCGATGATTTTGCCGTCCAGGGTTCCCATCGGGGAGGCCTGGGATACAGCCATGACAGAGAGGCAGAGCAGTGCAAGCAACCAGCGCATTGAAACGATTTCCCAAGGTACGGTGTTGTTGTTTTAAGTGATCGCAGGCTGGGCCAGCGGCGGTATGGATTCGCTGCGCACCGGGTAGAGGCCCGCGCGGCGGTCAGCGAAAAAGCATTCTAGGGTACGCCCCACGGTGCGGAAAGCCAGCTCTGACCAAGGGATGTCGGCCTCCTCGAACAGCCGCACTTCCAGGCTCTCGATGCCCGCGGCGAAATCCGGGTCGGCCAGCTCGGCGCGAAAGAACACATGCACCTGGCTGATATGAGGCACATCGATCAAGGTGTAGAGGCTCAGGTTGCGCACGCGGGCGCAGGCTTCCTCGGCGGTTTCGCGTTCGGCGGCCTGCTGTACGGTCTCGCCGTTTTCCATGAACCCGGCCGGCAACGTCCAGTAACCCAGGCGCGGTTCGATGGCGCGGCGGCACAACAGCACTTGCGTGCCCCAGGTGGGCAGGCACCCGGCGACGATGTTGGGGTTCTGGTAGTGAATGGTCTGGCAGTGATCGCAGACAAAACGCAGGCGTGAGTCGCCATCGGGAATGCGCTGGGTAACCGGGTGACCGCACTGGCTGCAAAATTTCATACGGGGGCTTCCGAAAAGGCTGCGGCTATCTTGGCGTGGCGGGTCGCTTGCCTGCAAGTTGTCGTTAAGCGACATGCCGGGTTTTTTGGGGTTGGGCGAGTGATTCCTTTGGTGCATGATGCCCAGTAGCCAACAGATCGAGATGACTCATGCTGGACGAGCTACTTCACCGTGTAAGCAACCACACCCCGCGCACCCTGGAAACCGACCGGCGTTTTCCCGAAGCCGCGGTGCTGGTGCCCATCACTCGCAGCGACGAGCCGGAACTGGTGCTGACCCTGCGCGCCAGCGGCCTCTCGACCCATGGTGGCGAAGTGGCCTTTCCCGGTGGGCGCCGCGACCCGGAAGACCCGGACCTGGTGTTCACCGCCCTGCGTGAGGCCGAAGAAGAAATCGGCCTGCCGCCGGGCCTGGTGGAAGTGATCGGGCCCCTCAGCCCACTGATTTCCTTGCATGGCATCCGTGTCACGCCTTTTGTCGGGGTGGTTCCCGACTTCGTCGAATACCGCGCCAATGACGCCGAGATCGCAGCGGTGTTCAGCGTGCCTCTGGAGTTTTTCCGCCAGGACCCGCGTGAGCACACCCACCGCATCGACTACCAGGGCCGCAGTTGGTATGTGCCCAGCTACCGCTTTGGCGAGTACAAGATCTGGGGCCTGACCGCGATCATGATCGTCGAGTTGGTTAATTTGCTCTATGACGCGAAGATCAGCCTGCACCACCCCCCCAAGAGCTTTATCAATATTTGAAGCCATCGCTCGTATGGCGACGTGAGCCGTGAGGATTACCTGATGAAATACCGCTTGGGCGATGCCCTTGTCCAAACCCACCCCCAGAGCTGGGTTGCGCCTAACGCCACGCTGGTGGGCAAGATCAAGCTGGAGGAGGGCGCCAACGTCTGGTTCAACGCAGTGCTGCGTGGGGACAACGAGCTGATCCTGATCGGCAAGGACAGCAATGTGCAGGATGGCACGGTGATGCACACCGACATGGGCTTCCCGCTGACGATCGGCACCGGCGTCACTATCGGCCACAACGCCATGCTCCACGGCTGTACGGTGGGCGACTACAGCCTGATCGGCATCAACGCGGTGATCCTCAACGGTGCCAAGATCGGCAAGCACTGCATCATCGGCGCCAACTCGCTGATCGGTGAAGGCAAGGAAATCCCCGATGGTTCGCTGGTCATGGGCTCGCCAGGCAAAGTGGTGCGCGAGTTGACCGAAGCGCAAAAGAACATGCTCCAGGCCAGCGCCGCGCACTATGTGCATAACGCCCAGCGCTACGCCCGCGACCTGGCCGAGCAGGAGCCATGACCGCCAGCGAACGCCCGGTAGCCTCGCCCTGTGTCAGTATCTGCGCCCTGGACGAGCAGGATATTTGCACCGGTTGCCAGCGCAATGTCGACGAAATCACCCGATGGAGCCGCATGGACAACGCCGAGCGCCGTAGGGTGCTGGGCGTGTGCCATGAGCGGGCGAAGGCGAATGGGCGGCTGTGGATGATTCCGGGGCGCTCGGGTGCCTGAGCCGGCGCAGCAGCGGGCTTGCCCGCTATAACGATATCCAAGACGACATCATTTTAATTGTGCAGTACCCTGTGCGCCTTGTTCACAGGTCCCTCGCCCCATGCTCTTCCTGATTGCCTATATCAGCAGTGTCGTGCTGATTAACTACGCCTTTTCCACCGCGCCGCACCTGGACATCATCTGGTCTGCCTGGGGTGGCCTGGTGTTTGTGCTGCGCGACATGGTGCAGACCCGCTTCGGCCACGGCGCAATCATCGCCATGCTGGCGGCGCTGGTGCTCTCGTACCTGACGTCCGACCCTTCCATTGCCCTGGCCAGCGCCACGGCGTTCGCGGTCTCCGAATGCATCGACTGGCTGGTGTTCAGCATCACCAAACGCCCGCTGCACGACCGCTTGTGGATCAGCTCGGCCCTGAGCATTCCACTCGATACCTTTATCTTCTTCGGCCTGATCGGCGCGCTCACCCCCGGTGTGGTGCTCACCGCCCTGGGTTCCAAGTTCGCCGGCGTGACGGTGGTGTGGCTGGCCATGGCTTGGCGTTTACGCCGCAACCCGGTCGCCAACTGAGGCCAAGTGTCGCGGTTCATGTAAAATGCCGCGCTTTCTCCCCACGGGAAGCGCGCCCGGCGTGCGTCCCTCGATGATCTGCTCCTTTGAGGACCTGAAATGACCCGTATCGGAACTCCATTGTCGCCAACCGCGACCCGCGTTTTGCTGTGTGGTTGCGGCGAATTGGGCAAGGAAGTGGTCATCGAGCTGCAACGCCTGGGCGTTGAAGTGATCGCCGTGGACCGCTACGCCAACGCGCCGGCGATGCAGGTGGCCCATCGCAGCCACGTTATCAACATGCTCGATGGCGCCGCGTTGCGGGCAGTGATCGAGGCCGAAAAGCCGCACTTCATCGTGCCCGAGATCGAAGCCATTGCCACCGCGACCCTGGTGGAGCTGGAGGCCGAAGGCTTCACCGTGATCCCTACCGCGCGCGCCACTTCCCTGACCATGAACCGCGAAGGCATCCGGCGCCTGGCCGCCGAAGAGCTGGACCTGCCGACCTCGCCTTACCACTTTGCCGACACCGTCGAAGACTACCGCAAGGCCGTGCAGGACCTGGGTTTCCCCTGTGTGGTCAAACCGGTCATGAGTTCTTCGGGCAAGGGCCAGAGCCTGTTGCGCAGCGCCGATGACGTGCAAAAAGCCTGGGACTACGCCCAAGAAGGCGGCCGTGCGGGCAAGGGCCGGGTGATTATCGAAGGCTTTATCGACTTCGACTACGAAATCACCTTGCTGACTGTGCGCCACGTGGGCGGCACCATGTTCTGCGCGCCGGTAGGCCACCGCCAGGAGAAGGGCGATTACCAGGAATCCTGGCAGCCGCAAGCCATGAGCCCGATTGCCCTGGCCGAGTCCGAGCGGGTCGCTAAGGCGGTCACCGAAGCCCTGGGCGGGCGTGGCCTGTTTGGCGTGGAATTGTTCATCAAGGGCGATCAGGTGTGGTTCAGCGAAGTCTCGCCGCGCCCCCACGACACCGGCCTGGTGACTCTGATTTCCCAGGACTTGTCGCAGTTTGCCCTGCATGCACGGGCGATCCTGGGCCTACCGATCCCGCTGATCCGTCAGTTCGGGCCTTCGGCGTCGGCAGTGATTCTGGTCGAAGGGCAATCGACCCAGACTGCGTTCGCCAACCTGGGCCAGGCCCTGAGCGAGCCGGACACGGCGTTGCGCCTGTTCGGCAAACCTGAAGTCAACGGCCAGCGCCGCATGGGCGTGGCCCTGGCGCGGGACGAGTCCATCGAAGCGGCCCGCGCCAAAGCTACACGCGCTGCCCAAGCAGTGGTTGTAGAGCTGTAATCGGGGCGTTTTTATCGCGGGCAAGTGCGTTCTCACAGTGAACCGCACTGTGGGGCGGGCTTGCCCGCGATGCGCTGGTGTCAAACCACCCGATTCAAATCGTTATGCCGCGTTTCCTTCAGGCACAGCACCGCCACCAGGCTGAGCACCGCTGCCGCCGAGACGTACCCGCCGACCCAACTCAAACCGCCCATGGCCACCAGTTTCTGGGCGAAGAACGGTGCCGCCGAGGCGCCGACAATACCGCCCAAGTTATAGGCCGCCGACGCGCCGGTGTAGCGCACGTGGGTAGGAAATAGCTCTGGCAGCAGGGCGCCCATGGGTGCGAAGGTCACGCCCATCAGGAACAGCTCGATGCACAGGAACAGTGCTACGCCCCAGGTCGAGCCTTGGGTCAACAGCGGCTCCATGAGAAACCCCGACAATATCGCCAGCACGCCGCCGACAATCAGCACCGGTTTGCGCCCATAACGGTCGCTGGCCCAGGCGGAAAGCGGCGTGGCGGCGGCCATGAACAACACGGCAAAGCACAACAGGCCGAGGAAGGTTTCCCGGCTGTAGCCCAGGGTGGAAACCCCGTAGCTCAGGGAGAACACCGTTGAAATGTAGAACAGCGCATAGCACACCACCATCGCGGCGGCGCCCAGCAGGGTCGGGGCCCAGTATTGGCTGAACAGCTCAACCAGCGGCATCTTTACCCGCTCCTGGCGGGCGACGGCGTTGGCGAACACCGGGGTTTCGTGCAGTTTCAGGCGCACATACAGGCCGACCATCACCAGCGCGGCACTGAGCAGGAATGGAATGCGCCAGCCCCAGGAGCGGAACTGTTCGTCGTCCAGGGTCATGGCCAGCGTCAGAAACAGGCCGTTGGCTGCGAGGAAACCGATCGAAGGCCCCAGTTGCGGGAACATGCCGAACCAGGCGCGCTTGCCTTTGGGCGCATTTTCCGTGGCCAGCAATGCGGCGCCGCCCCATTCCCCGCCCAGCCCCAGGCCCTGGCCGAAACGCAGCACGCACAGCAGGATCGGCGCCCAGGCGCCAATGGTGGCGTAGCCGGGCAAGACGCCAATCAGGGTGGTGCACACGCCCATCAGCAGTAACGACGCCACCAGGGTGGATTTACGCCCGATACGGTCGCCAAAATGGCCGAACAGCGCCGAACCCAGAGGGCGGGCGAGGAAAGCGATACCGAAGGTCAGGAACGCCGACAGCATCTGTGCGGTGCCGGAGGTCTGGGGAAAGAACACTGGGCCGATCACCAGCGCGGCGGCGGTGGCGTAGACGTAGAAGTCATAGAACTCGATGGCGGTGCCAATGAAACTGGCGGTGGCCACGCGGGTGGCCGAGTTGGTCGGCGCAACAGGTGCGGCGTCACTCATGGTCGTGCTGGGGGGCATGCGGATATCCCTGACAGTCTTAGGCTCCGTTGGAGCGAATTATTATGGTCGAACACCCAGGGATCAGGGCTGCGCAGGCTTGGCTCGGGATGGGAGCGCGCACCGTCAAGACGCGGTGGAGCGGGGCCGGGGACCGGCAGGTGCGGATAGCACGCGGTACGGCGGGGCTTAGGTAAGCGGGGTCGATTATAGGAAGGGGCCTAACGATCCAGCAAGGGCCGGGCGCGGGGCTTTGCGCCGCTACAGCACTTTTGTCGGCCAGATCAGCACGCGGCTGACGCGGTTGTCCTCGGTTTCGAGGATTTCCAAGCGATAGCGGCCGATTTTCAGGCACACCGCGCTCTCGGGAATGGTCTCCAATGCTTCGGTGACCAGGCCGTTGAGGGTTTTCGGGCCATCGCAAGGCAGATGCCAGCCCAGGCTCTTGTTCAGCTCGCGGATCGAGGCTGCGCCGTCGATCACCAGGCGCCCATCCGGCTGGGGCTGGATATGCGGGTTATCGAGGTTTTGTTCGTTTTCAAATTCGCCGACGATTTCTTCGAGGATGTCTTCCAGGGTGACAATGCCCAGCACTTCGCCGTATTCGTCCACCACCATGCCCAGGCGCCGCTGTTGCTTGTGAAAATTGAGCAACTGCAATTGCAGGGGTGTGCTTTCGGGCACGAAGTATGGCTCGTGACAGGCTGCCAGCAAGGCGTCCTTGGTCAGGCTGGCATCGGCCAGCAGATGGCGGATCTGGCGGGTGTTGAGCACCGCCTCGACCTGGTTGATATCGCTGTGGAACACCGGCAGCCGCGTGCGCTTGGAGGCCTTGAGTTGCTCGATGATCGCGTCAATCGGGTCGTCGAGGTTGATCCCGTCTACGTCGCTGCGCGGCACCAGGATGTCATTGACGGTGATGTTGTCCAGCGCGTGGATGCCCGACAGCAGGTGCGGGCGGTTGGCCGGGTGATCGGCGTCAGCGTGTTCATCGTGGGGCGGTGGTGCATCGTCGCTCTGCTTGACTGCGCCGGGGCGTCGGACAAACGGGCGCGCCAGCAGGTGCGCCGCACCGTTGAGCAGCCAGGCCAGCGGGTAGAGCAGCTTCAACGGCGCGCCCAGTAAGGTATTGCCGAAGCTGAGAATGGCCTCTGGGTAACGGGCGGCGAGGGTGCGGGGCAGGTATTCGGCTACTACCAGCAGCAGGCTGGTAACGATCAGGCAGGCGAGCCAGGGGCCGTTTTCCTGCCATAGGTGCAGGGCCAGCAGTGTGGTGATGATGGCTGCCAGCACTCGGCTCAGGGTGTTGCACAGGATCAGGCTTTCGCGGGGGAAACTCAGGCGCGCCAGCGGTTTATCGCCGCCGCGCGAAGCCTGGCGTCGGGCCAGTAGCTGTTGTTGGGCGACTTCGATGGCGGTGAACAGCCCCGACCACAGCACCAACAGGAGCAGTACGGCAAGCAGCGGGCCCTGGGCCAGGTTATCCATGATCGCGGCTCGTCAGATATGCAGGATGTATTCGCGAACCAGCTTGCTGCCGAAGTAGGCCAACATCAGCAGGCAGAAGCCAGCGAGGGTCCAGCGGATCGCCTTGTGCCCACGCCATCCCAGGCGTGTGCGGCCCCACAGCAACACGCTGAACACGATCCAGGCCAGGCACGCCAGCAAGGTTTTGTGCACCAGGTGCTGGGCGAACAGGTTCTCGACGAACAGCCAACCGGAAATCAGCGAAGCCGACAGGAGGGCCCAACCGGCCCAGAGGAAGCCGAACAGCAGGCTTTCCATGGTTTGCAGCGGCGGGAAATTCTTGATGAGGCCGGACGGGTGCTTGTGCTTGAGCTGATGGTCTTGCAACAGCAACAGCAAGGCCTGGAACACGGCGATGGTGAACATGCCGTAGGCCAGGATCGACAGTAGGATGTGCGCCAGGATGCCCGGCGCCTCATTGATGATCTGCACCGTACCGGCCGGGGCGAACTGCGCCAGCAGCACCGTGGCCATCCCCAGGGGGAACAGCAACAGCAGCAGGTTCTCCACCGGGATGCGCGAACAGGCCAGCAGCGTCAGGGCGATCACGGCGGCGGCGATCAGGCTGGCGGCGCTGAAAAAGTCCAGGCCCAGGCCGACAGGCGTCAACAGGTGGGTGAAGAGGCTGGCACTGTGAGCCAGGATGGCAAGGATGCCAAGCCCGATCAGCAGGCGCTTGTTCGCCTTGGCACCGGTTGCCAGGCGCGAGCCTTGATAGAGAGTCGCAGCGGCGTATAAACAGGCGGCGGCGAGTGTGGTGAGCAAACTGGGTGACAAGGGGAGCATAAATCCTGTTAGGCAAGCCCGAAAGCCGATGAGTTTGGCATAGAACCCCTAGGCACGAAAGACCATGCAAGCAGACAGCGAGGTGGGCGCCAGGCCAAGTCTTCGCTATAATCCGCGCCCTGCCCACGCCGCAGGCTCGCCTAGCGTACGTTTTTCACGGGCTGGGCCGCCATTACCCCCGGTCTACATAGGGCCTGAAAGGATCGCGCATGTTTGAAAACTTAACCGACCGTCTCTCGCAGACGCTGCGCCATGTCACCGGCAAGGCCAAGCTGACCGAGGACAATATCAAAGACACCCTGCGCGAAGTGCGCATGGCGTTGCTCGAAGCCGACGTCGCCCTGCCGGTGGTCAAGGACTTCGTCAATTCGGTCAAGGAACGCGCAGTCGGCACCGAGGTGTCGCGTAGCCTGACGCCGGGCCAGGCCTTCGTGAAGATCGTCCAGGCCGAACTCGAAAGCCTCATGGGCGCGGCCAACGAAGACCTGAACCTGAGCGCCGTGCCACCTGCCGTGGTGTTGATGGCCGGCCTGCAGGGTGCGGGCAAGACCACCACCGCGGGCAAACTGGCGCGCTTCCTCAAAGAGCGCAAGAAGAAGTCGGTGATGGTGGTGTCCGCCGACATCTACCGCCCGGCGGCGATCAAGCAGCTGGAAATGCTGGCTGGCGAAGTGGGTGTGACCTTCTTCCCTTCCGACCTGAGCCAGAAGCCGGTCGAGATTGCGCAAGCAGCTATTAAAGAAGCAAAACTGAAATTCATCGACGTGGTTATCGTCGATACCGCCGGCCGCCTGCACATCGACGAAGAGATGATGGGCGAGATCAAGGCCTTGCACGCGGCGATCAACCCGGTTGAAACCCTGTTCGTGGTCGATGCCATGACCGGCCAGGACGCCGCCAACACGGCGAAGGCCTTTGGCGATGCGCTGCCGCTGACCGGCGTAATCCTGACCAAGGTCGACGGCGATGCTCGTGGCGGCGCCGCGCTGTCGGTGCGCGCCATTACCGGCAAGCCGATCAAGTTCATCGGTATGGGCGAGAAGAGCGAAGCGCTCGAACCGTTCCATCCCGAACGGATCGCCTCGCGCATCCTGGGCATGGGCGACGTGCTCAGCCTTATCGAGCAGGCCGAACAGACCCTCGACAAGGACAAGGCCGATAAGCTGGCCAAGAAACTGAAGAAGGGCAAAGGCTTCGATCTCGAAGACTTCCGCGACCAATTGCAGCAGATGAAGAACATGGGCGGCCTCGGCGGCCTGATGGACAAGTTGCCGAACATCGGCGGCGTCAACCTGGCGCAAATGGGCAACGCCCAGGGTGCGGCAGAAAAGCAGTTCAAGCAGATGGAAGCCATCATCAACTCCATGACCCCGGCCGAGCGCCGCGACCCTGAACTTATCAGTGGCTCGCGCAAGCGTCGGATCGCCATGGGCTCTGGCACCCAGGTGCAGGACATCGGGCGCTTGATTAAGCAGCACAAGCAGATGCAGAAAATGATGAAAAAGTTCTCTGCCAAAGGCGGCATGGCCAAGATGATGCGCGGCATGGGCGGTATGTTGCCCGGCGGCGGTATGCCGAAAATGTAAAGAATCCGCGTCGGCAGCCATGCCGGCGTTTCCCGCGGGGACGCGGGATCTCCAGCAAACCCGCCATTGGTGGGCGCTGACTTGCCGTTTTGAACGACGGCTCTATAGCAGATCTGAATGGCGCGCTGAGCAGGTGCCGGAAAAAGACATTTGCAAAAGTCCGGATATTCCTTAGAATATGCGGCCTTTCGGGCACCTATGCCCGCTGTGCATTTAGATTTGCAGCACCGACTACAGGAACGATCTTCACATGCTAACAATCCGTCTTGCCCTTGGCGGCTCCAAAAAGCGCCCGTTTTACCACTTGACCGTAACCGACAGCCGCAACCCGCGCGACGGTTCGCACAAGGAACAGGTTGGTTTCTTCAACCCTGTTGCTCGTGGTCAAGAAGTTCGTCTGTCCGTGAACCAAGAGCGCGTAGCCTACTGGCTGAGCGTTGGTGCACAACCTTCTGAGCGTGTTGCTCAGTTGCTCAAGGACGCTGCTAAGGCTGCGGCCTGAGCAATATGAACGCGACGCCAGATGCAGCTGATGATTTGATCGTTATCGGCAAGATTTATTCTGTTCACGGCGTTCGCGGCGAAGTGAAGGTCTACTCCTTTACTGATCCGATTAAAAACCTGTTGGAATACAAAACCTGGACGCTCAAGCGCGAAGGCAGCGTCAAACAGGTCGAGCTGGTCAGCGGACGCGGGAACGACAAGTTCCTGGTCGCAAAGCTCAAGGGTCTCGATGATCGTGAAGAAGCGCGTCTTCTGGCCGGTTATGAGATCTGCGTGCCGCGCAACCTGTTCCCTGAATTGACCGACGGCGAGTACTACTGGTACCAGCTGGAAGGTCTGAAGGTCATCGATACTCACGGGCAACTGCTGGGAAAAATCGATCATCTTCTGGAAACCGGCGCCAATGATGTAATGGTGGTCAAGCCTTGCGCTGGCAGCCTGGATGATCGCGAACGCCTGTTGCCCTATACCGAGCAATGCGTGTTGGCCGTCGACCTGGCAGCGGGTGAGATGAAGGTGGATTGGGACGCGGATTTCTAGTCGTGGCGAGCCTGCGCGTAGAAGTTATTAGTCTGTTTCCCGAGATGTTTTCCGCCATCAGCGAGTACGGCATAACCAGCCGCGCGGTGAAACAGGGGCTGTTGCAGCTTACCTGTTGGAATCCGCGAGACTACACCACAGATCGACATCACACTGTGGACGATCGCCCATTTGGCGGTGGCCCGGGCATGGTGATGAAGATCAAACCCCTGGAAGACGCCCTGGTCCAGGCCAAGGCCGCAGCCGGGGAGGCGGCGAAGGTAATTTACCTGTCACCCCAAGGCCGTCAGCTGACACAGTCGGCGGTACGCGAACTGGCGAATGAGGAAGCACTAATCCTGATTGCCGGCCGCTATGAAGGCATTGACGAGCGCTTTATTGAGGCTCATGTCGATGAAGAGTGGTCGATTGGGGACTATGTCCTGTCTGGCGGTGAGCTGCCGGCGATGGTCCTGATAGATGCGGTTACACGACTGCTGCCCGGAGCTTTAGGGCATGCGGACTCCGCGGAGGAAGACTCCTTCACGGATGGTTTGCTGGATTGCCCGCACTACACCCGACCGGAGGTGTATGCGGATCAGCGTGTTCCCGACGTATTGCTAAGTGGCAATCACGCACACATCCGGCGTTGGCGTTTACAGCAGTCCCTTGGTCGGACCTATGAACGACGCGTCGATCTTCTGGAAAGCCGCTCGCTTTCTGGAGAAGAGAAGAAGCTGCTCGAGGAATACATCCGCGAGCGGGACGATAGTTAACAACGTATCGATGGTAAGTCCGACGACTTGCCTTAGGAGCACAGCATGACTAACAAAATCATCCTTGCACTCGAAGCAGAGCAGATGACCAAAGAGATCCCAACCTTTGCCCCGGGCGACACCATTGTCGTTCAGGTGAAAGTGAAGGAAGGCGACCGTTCGCGTCTGCAAGCGTTCGAGGGCGTTGTAATCGCCAAGCGTAACCGTGGTGTGAACAGTGCTTTCACTGTTCGTAAAATCTCCAACGGTGTTGGCGTGGAACGTACTTTCCAAACCTACAGCCCGCAAATCGACAGCATGGCTGTCAAGCGTCGCGGTGATGTTCGTAAAGCCAAGCTGTACTACCTGCGCGACCTGTCGGGCAAAGCAGCTCGCATCAAGGAAAAACTGGCTTAAGTCCAGCTTCCCGATGCAGAAAAAAGCAGCCTACGGGCTGCTTTTTTGTTGCCCGTCATAAAACCGATCCAGGCCCTTGCCCATGACCACCCGCCTCGAAGAAATCCAGCGTCGCACCGACCTGAGTGTCACCCACGTCACCAAAGCCGTGTTCCCGCCCACCACCAACCACCACAACACCCTGTTCGGCGGCACCGCCTTGGCATGGATGGATGAGGTGTCGTTCATTACCGCCACCCGTTTCTGCCGTTTGCCCCTGGTGACAGTGTCTACGGATCGCATCGACTTCAATCACGCCATCCCCGCTGGCTCCATCGTTGAGTTGATCGGGCGCGTGATTAAAGTGGGCAACACCAGCCTCAAGGTAGAAGTCGAAGTTTTCGTCGAAAGCATGAGTTGCGACGGCCGCGAGAAGGCTATCCACGGTTTGTTCAGCTTTGTCGCCATCGACGAAGCCAAGCGCCCGGTTCCCGTCTTGCCCGGGTTCGCTGACTGAGGGGCCTCTGCTTTGTGAATAGGGCGGGCTGTGAAAGACTAGCGGCCAATTACTATCGGTCGTCTTTTTTGTAGCCGGCCCCCGTTGTGATTCCCGAGTGCCCATGCCTGCCATTGACCACCCCCTGATAGATCAGTTTCTGGATGCCCTGTGGTTGGAAAAGGGTCTGTCCGACAATACCCGCCAGGCCTATCGCAGCGATCTGGCGCTGTTCAATGGCTGGATGCAGGAGCAGGGCCTTGAATTGCCGGGCGCGGGGCGCGAGTTGATCCTCGATCATTTGGCCTGGCGCTTGGAGCAGGGCTACAAACCACGCTCCACGGCCCGATTTCTGTCAGGGGTGCGTGGCTTTTATCGCTACCTGCTGCGGGAAAAATTGATCGCCATTGACCCGACGTTGCAGGTGGATATGCCGCAACTGGGTCGTCCTTTGCCCAAGTCCCTGTCAGAAGCTGACGTGGAGGCCCTGTTGGCTGCGCCAGACCTGAGCCAGGCCATCGGCCAGCGCGACCGCGCCATGCTGGAGGTGCTTTATGCCTGCGGTTTGCGGGTGACTGAACTGATTAGCCTGACTCTGGAGCAGGTCAACCTGCGCCAGGGCGTGCTGCGGGTGATGGGCAAGGGCAGTAAGGAGCGCCTGGTGCCCATGGGCGAAGAGGCGATCGTCTGGGTTGAGCGCTACATGCGTGGTGCGCGCTCGGAGCTGTTGGGCGAGCGCCCCAGCGATGTGCTGTTCCCCAGCCTGCGCGGCGAGCAGATGACCCGCCAGACCTTCTGGCACCGCATCAAGCATCAGGCGCAGGTGGCCGGCATCAGCAAGACGCTGTCGCCCCACACCCTGCGCCACGCCTTCGCCACCCATTTGCTCAACCACGGCGCCGACCTGCGGGTGGTGCAGATGCTGCTGGGCCACAGTGACCTGTCCACTACCCAGATTTACACCCACGTGGCGCGGGCACGGTTGCAGGAGATGCACGCCCAGCATCATCCGCGGGGCTGAGCCTGGCGGGCCTTATGTGGTAGGCTTTGCCGGTTTGCACAGTGGGCGTCAAAAACCGCTGTTCGCGTGCGGTGTTTTGCTCGCTTCACTAGTCCGCCTTCAGGAGTTCCCATGCGCTTGACCCACATTTTCGCCGCCGCAGCCTTTGCGTTGGCCAGTACCTTTGCCGTGGCCGATAACAGCGCCGAGCAAGCTATTCGCAAGAGCCTTGAAAACCTGCAACTCGACGTGCCGGTCGAGACCATCACCGCCAGCCCATTGGCCGGCCTGTACGAAGTCAAGCTCAAAGGCAGCCGTGTGCTCTATGCCAGCGCCGACGGCCAATTCGTGATGCAGGGCTACCTGTTCCAGTTGAAGGACGGCAAACCGGTCAACTTGACCGAAAAAACCGAACGCCTGGGCATTTCCAAACTGGTCAATGGCATTCCCGTGGCCGACACCGTGGTCTACCCGGCGATCGGCGAAACCAAATCCCACATCACCGTATTCACGGACACCACGTGCCCGTACTGCCACAAGCTGCACGCCGAAGTGCCCGAGCTGAACAAGCGCGGCATCGAAGTGCGCTACGTCGCGTTCCCGCGCCAGGGCCTCGGTTCGCCGGGCGATGAACAACTGCAAGCGGTGTGGTGTGCCAAGGACAAGAAAGTTGCCATGGACCAGATGGTCGACGGCAAGGAAATCAAGTCAGCCAAGTGCGTCAATCCGGTTTCCAAGCAGTTCGCCCTGGGTCAGTCCATTGGCGTTAATGGCACACCGGCCATCGTTTTGGCCGATGGCCAAGTGATTCCGGGCTATCAGCCAGCACCACAAATCGCCAAACTGGCCTTGGGTGCGAAATAATTTTGCGTCGCCGAGTCTTGGCGATCATGGCCCGGCGAAAACGTTCGCCGTTCCATTAACAGAGGGCCGCGCGTGTGCGGCTGTTTTCCACGGCCGACCTTGAGTCGGCCGTTTTATGGGGAGTTCAGCGTGAATCCGGTCAAAGTAGGCATCTGTGGGTTAGGTACCGTCGGTGGCGGTACCTTCAACGTACTTCAGCGTAACGCCGAGGAGATTGCCCGCCGTGCCGGGCGTGGAATCGAAGTGGCTCAAATTGCCATGCGTACGCCAAACCCTCAATGCGAGATTACCGGTACCCCCATTACCAACGATGTCTTCGCCGTCGCCACCAACCCTGAAATCGATATCGTCATCGAATTGATTGGCGGCTACACCATCGCCCGCGAACTGGTGTTGAAAGCCATCGAAAACGGCAAGCACGTGGTCACCGCCAACAAAGCGCTGATTGCCGTGCACGGCAACGAGATTTTCGCCAAGGCCCAGGAAAAGGGCGTGATCGTGGCCTTCGAAGCAGCCGTGGCTGGCGGTATCCCGGTTATCAAGGCGATCCGCGAAGGTCTGTCGGCCAACCGCATCAACTGGGTGGCGGGGATCATCAACGGCACAGGCAACTTCATCCTCACCGAAATGCGCGAGAAGGGTCGTACCTTCGAGGACGTGCTGGTCGAAGCCCAGGCCCTTGGCTATGCCGAAGCCGACCCGACGTTCGATGTGGAAGGCATCGATGCCGCCCACAAGCTGACCATCCTGGCATCCATCGCATTCGGTGTGCCGCTGCAGTTCGACAAGGCCTACACCGAAGGCATCACCAAACTGACCACCGCTGACGTGAACTACGCCGAAGCCCTGGGCTACCGCATCAAGCACCTTGGTGTCGCCCGCAGTACGCCTGCGGGCATCGAACTGCGCGTGCACCCGACGCTGATCCCGGCCGATCGCCTGATCGCCAACGTCAACGGCGTGATGAACGCGGTCATGGTCAATGGCGATGCCTGCGGCTCGACCCTGTTCTACGGCGCCGGCGCCGGCATGGAACCGACGGCTTCCTCGGTCATCGCCGACCTGGTGGATGTGGTCCGCGCCATGACCAGCGACCCGGAAAACCGCGTGCCGCACCTGGCGTTCCAGCCTGACCTGCTGTCGGCCCACCCGATCCTGCCGATCGAGGAATGCGAAAGTGCCTACTACCTGCGCATCCAGGCCAAGGATCACCCAGGCGTACTGGCCCAGGTGGCCAGCATCCTGTCGGAGCGCGGCATCAATATCGAATCGATCATGCAGAAGGAAGTCGAGGAACACGACGGCCTGGTGCCGATGATCCTGCTGACGCACCGTGTGCTGGAACAGCACATCAACGACGCCATCCGGGCACTGGAAGCGCTCCAGGGCGTGGTCGGGCCGGTCGTACGTATCCGCGTCGAACACTTGAACTAACTCAGCGGCAAGTTTCGAGCTGCAAGCTGCAGGTTAAAGCACAGTCGCTTTCAACTTGTCGCTTATGGCTTGTAGCTTGAAGCCCAAACCAAAGGTTTGCCTTTATGCGCTATATCAGCACCCGCGGCCAGGCACCGGCCCTCAATTTCGAAGATGTCCTGTTGGCCGGTCTGGCCAGCGATGGCGGTCTTTACGTACCCGAAAACCTGCCGCGCTTCACCCAGGAAGAAATAGCCTCCTGGGCGGGCCTGCCTTACCACGAGCTGGCGTTCCGGGTCATGCGCCCGTTCGTTACCGGTAGCATTGCCGACGCCGACTTCAAAAAGATCCTGGAAGAAACCTACGGCGTGTTTTCCCACAGCGCCGTGGCGCCGTTGCGCCAGCTCAACGGCAACGAATGGGTATTGGAGCTGTTCCACGGCCCCACCCTGGCGTTCAAGGACTTTGCCCTGCAACTGCTCGGCCGTTTGCTTGACCACGTGCTGCAAAAGCGCGGCGAGCGAGTGGTCATCATCGGCGCCACCTCCGGCGATACCGGCTCGGCGGCCATCGAAGGCTGCAAGCATTGCGAAAATGTCGACATTTTCATCCTGCACCCGCACAACCGCGTCTCGGAAGTGCAGCGCCGGCAGATGACCACGCTCTTTGGCGAGAACATCCACAACATCGCCATCGAAGGCAACTTTGACGACTGCCAGGAAATGGTCAAGGCCAGTTTCGCCGACCAGGGCTTCCTCAAGGGCACGCGCCTGGTGGCGGTCAATTCCATCAACTGGGCGCGGATCATGGCCCAGATCGTCTATTACTTCCACGCGGCGCTGCAGTTGGGCGGCCCGGCGCGCTCGGTGGCGTTCTCGGTGCCGACCGGCAACTTCGGCGATATCTTCGCCGGCTATCTGGCCCGCAACATGGGCCTGCCGATCAACCAATTGATCGTGGCCACCAACCGCAACGACATCCTGCACCGCTTCATGAGCGGTAATCAGTACGTCAAGGAAACCCTGCACGCCACCCTGTCGCCGTCGATGGACATCATGGTGTCGTCGAACTTCGAGCGTTTGTTGTTCGACATGCACGGGCGCAATGGCGCGGCGCTGGCCGGCCTGATGGACAGCTTCAAGCAGGGCGGCGGTTTCAGCGTCGAACAGGACCGCTGGACCGAAACCCGCAAGCTGTTCGACTCTCTGGCAGTGGACGATGAGCAGACCTGCGAAACCATCGCCGATGTCTTCGAGCAAACCGGCGAGTTGCTCGACCCGCATACTGCCATCGGTGTTCGGGCGGCCCGTGAGTGCCGACGCAGTCTGGATGTCCCGATGGTGATCTTGGGCACCGCCCACCCGGTGAAATTCCCTGAGGCTGTCGAGAAAGCTGGAGTAGGAAAAGCCCTTGAGCTGCCTGCTCACCTTTCTGATTTGTTTGAGCGAGAAGAGAGGTGCACGGTTCTGGCCAACGACCTGAAAACCGTACAGGCCTTTGTCAGTCAGCATGGCAACCGCGGCAAGCCACTTTGACCGACTAGAACTGTCACATTTTTAAGCCCGTCACCTGACGGGCTTTCGCATTTGTGCGTGCCACACTTGTCGCAGTTTCGCCCCCCAAAGGACGGGCGAATGACAGTGAAGGAAAGTGCAAATGAGGTTCTTAGAGTGGTTTAAGCCAGCCTTGAGCTGGCTGTTTTTATTGGGGGCCCTGGGGCTCACGGCAACGGCCCAGGGGGCGTCGCTGTTCGGTCGCGACATGCAGGCGGTGGGCAACGTTCTGGGCCTGGACGACGCCGAGTTGCAATGGATCCGCGAACACCCGCAAGTGGTGGTGGCTTCATTGCCGTATCCGCTGTACCTGTTCAAGGATGAAAGCGGTGAATGGGCGGGGCTGAACAACGACATTCTTGGCCGCATTTCATTGCTGACCGGCCTGCGTTTTGTCCATCAGGAAGTTTCCTCAACGGTGCAGATGCTTGAGTTGCTGGAAAATGGCACGGCAGACATGAGCACCACCCTGGCGATCAACGAGGAGCGCCGGGCATTCCTCAACTTCAGCCACGCCTACGGTGGTTCGAGCTGGGTGTTCGTGGTGCGCGCCGGCGAGTCGCAGCCGAAGGCCCTGGAACACCTCGCCGGCAAGCGGTTGGCGCTGCCTGCCCGGCATGCACTGGAGCGCAAGATCCAGCTCGATTACCCGGCCATCAAGTTGCACACCGTCATGACCCAGGCAGAGGCCAGGGCGTTGGTCGAGAACGGTGAGGTCGACGCCACCATCGAAAACGAAACAGGTGCCTATCTCTATCCGGCCGGGGCGCTCAAGGTCGGTCATAGCGTCGACGGCATCTGGGAGCCCGATCACCTGGCGATGCACAAAAAACACCCACAACTGTTGAGCATCATCAACAAGGCACTCGATGCGTTCACGGCCGCCGAGTTGCGCGCCATGCGCCAGAAATGGGTGGGCGGTATCGCGCAGACCCCACCATCACTGTGGCAGCGCCTGTACTCGTGGTTGTGCCTGGGCGGGATCGTTACCGGGGCTTTTTTCCTGATCTCGATGGCATGGCGCCGCCGGTTCAACGAGCAGGTGCAGTTGCGCCTCAAGGCCGAGCAACAACTCAGCGACCAGTTGGCTTTCCAGAGTGCGCTGCTCAATGCCATCCCCACGCCGATTTTCGTCCGCGACCAGCAGGCACGCCTGGTGCTGTGCAACAAGAGCTATGAAGAACGCTTTTCAGTGCGCCAGGACCAGGTCAAGGGCCGGTTGCTGACGGATATCGACCTGCTGCCCCGGGAAACCGCCGAGCAGTTGCACAGGGAGCTGATCGAACAGTTGGCCAGCCAGAAGTCCCGCTTCATCAATCGGCAGTTGACCTTCAGGGAAGGAACCCTGGATGTCTACCAGTGGACGGTGCCGTTCTATAGCGCCCAGGGGGAGTTGCGCGGCTTGATGGGCGGCTGGATCGAGTCCGGGGATGTGCACCGTTGAAGCCATGGGCTGTTTTCTTTGTGTCATGTTCACGGAGCATGCTGGCCTTTCCAAGGCTGGCAGGCACGTCGAACTTTTTCGCCGGGCCGCAGGTCATCTAGAAACAGCCTGCCTTCAGGCATTTCATGTCCGGACTATTGAGTGGTGACGAGATGGAAAGTATCAGCCTGTTACTGTCCGAGGCCTTGAGCCCTTACCGGGTGGCATTGACACCCTGCGGCGCCGAGGGCCATTGCTTGGTAACCCTGAGAAATGCCGCCGGTGGCATCGTGCTTGAACGGGAGGTCAATCAGTTGCAACTGCATGACCGGCGCTTGCTGACCGATGTGGTCGACGGTTTGCACCGGGACCTGATGATTGCCGAAGGCCGCTTGGAGCCCTGCCTGATCGCCGCCATGCGTAGTGCTGCGGCGGATCTGGCCCGTGCTAGAGGAAATTGATTGGTTTTTTGTGGGAACCTTCCACAGCTTTAGTCAGTCAGAGTTTTTAACAGCAGGATCAAACATTGTGCTCCGGTGTTTGCCGCTTGCTGTACTGGTCTCGATAGACCACGTTTAACCCCGAGTCGTCTCCCCACTTCTCGGGGTTTCTTTTTGCCCGGCGTTTCTCAGGGCTGCGGCGGGGCCGCGAAAAAGCCCCGGATCTCTTCGCGATAGGCGCCGCGCATGGAGGTGTCTAGCCACGCGGCGTAGCTTTCGCTCAGTTGTTGCAAGTCCAGGGTGTGCAGGGTTTGGTTGATGCGGGCGATGACCTGACGACCTTCCTCGGTGTCCGAGCAGCCGATATGCAGCGATTGATAGTGCGGAGTCTGGCGGATTGGATAGAAGCTCAACTCGGCCGGGTCGATGCCTTGCTGCTGCGCCTGGTAGCGGATCTCTGCCCAATACCCCAACAATGCGCTCAAGCGCCCCAGGCGCTGCATTTGCAGCAGGCTGCCCAAAGCATCATTGCCGTAGTGCGCCGTCAGGGCCTGGGCGGGGGCCTGCTTGAGCCATTGGTCGACGTTCTGCCCATAGCTGCGCTCGGCCACCACGCCGAGTTTTTTGCCATCGCTGGCGAGCAACGCGGCGAGGTCGATTTCGCCGTCCTGGATAAAGGGCGCCAGGGCTTCACGGTCTTGCCGACGCACCGCCAAACCGTTGCTCATGATCCGCAGGCTGGGGCTGGAATAGGCGATCCAACGCGTCCGTTCCTGGCTCCAGAGCAAAGACGGGTCGCAGGTGAAAGTGGGTTCCTGGAGCATCTGCAAGCCGCGGGCGCGGTTGACCCGCAGGATGCTGTGTTCGTATTCCGGCAGGCTGGCGATCAGCGCGGGCATCAGTTGGTCGATCACACCACGGCCCTTTTGCGGGCCTTCGAAAATGGTCAGCGGCGGTAAGTCGCGTAACAGCCATACCAGCACTTGCTTGGCCTGCGCCGCTTGGGGCATGGCGCACAGCCCCATCAGCAGGCCGAACGCCAGCAGCGCCCGGCAGCGCCGCAGCAGCAGGTTCAGGCGCGCCGCCGCCGGTCGAAAACGGCTGGCCAGTTTAAATGGCCCCTGCTTCATGCAGGCGGCGGATCTGCTCGGCGTCGAAACCCAACTCACCCAGTATCTGGCTGTTGTGTTCGCCCAGTTGCGGGCCCACCCATTGCGCGCTGCCGGGCGTGTCGGAAAGTTTGGGCACGATGCCCGGCATCTTGAAGTTCTTGCCGTCGGGCAGCTTGGCCTGCAGGAACATTTCCCGGGCCAGGAACTGCGGGTCGCTGAACATATCCTCGGCGCTGAAGATCCGGCTGGCGGGTACTTCGGCTTGGTTCAGGCGCTCGATCACCGTCTCCAGCGGCAAGGCACTGACCCAGCGATCAATCACCCCATACAGCTCGTCGCGGCGGCTGTCGCGCCCATCATTGCTGGCCAGCGCCGGGTCATTGGCCAAATCGTCGCGGCCAACGGTGTGCATGAAGCGCTTGAAGATCGCATCGCCATTGGCGCCGATCTGCACATGCTTGCCGTCGGCGCTGGTGTGGATGGAGGAGGGCGTGATGCCCGGCATGATGTTGCCGGTGCGTTCGCGGATAAAACCGAACACATCGAACTCCGGCACCATGCTTTCCATCATGGCGAAGATCGCTTCATACAGCGCCACGTCCACCACTTGGCCCTGGCCACCGTTCATCTCGCGATGTCGCAGCGCCATCAGTGCGCCGATCACGCCCCACAGGGCGGCAATCGAATCACCGATGGAAATCCCCGTGCGCACCGGCGGGCGGTCCTCGAACCCGGTGATGTAGCGCAGCCCGCCCATGGATTCACCGACCGCGCCGAAACCGGGCTGGTCCTTCATCGGCCCGGTCTGGCCGAAGCCGGACAGGCGCACCATCACCAGTTTCGGGTTCAGGGCGTGGAGCACGTCCCAGCCCAGGCCAAGTTTTTCCAATACGCCAGGGCGGAAGTTCTCGATCAGGATGTCCGCTTCGCCCAGCAACTGCTTGAGGATGGCCAGGCCTTCGGGGTGCTTGAGGTTCAGGGTCAGGGACTTCTTGTTGCGCGCCTGCACGAACCACCACAGCGACGTGCCTTCATACAGCTTGCGCCATTTGCGCAGCGGGTCGCCGCCGTCCGGGGATTCCACCTTGATGACATCGGCGCCGAATTCGCCGCAGATGCGCGAGGCAAACGGCCCGGCGATCAAAGTGCCGAGTTCGACGACTTTGACCCCGGACAGAGGTTTGGCAGTAAGCGGCATGAAAGATCCTGTAGGACAAACGACTAATCGAAGTCAGCCTTTTAACATAGCCGGGCATTCCGGCTAAAGTGCGATGCGTCACGGATTCGTTGAATGACTCACGCATCGGTTAGACTTGCCGCCTTTCCCCGTATCAAGAAGCCCGTTCATGGCCCAGCCGTCCACGACCTACAAGTTTGAACTGAACCTCACCGACCTCGACCGCGGGGTGTACGAAAGCGTCAAGCAAACCATCGCCCGCCACCCCTCGGAAACCGAAACGCGGATGACCGTGCGCCTGCTGGCCTACGCCTTCTGGTACAACGAGCAATTGTCGTTTGGCCGTGGCCTTTCGGAAGTGGACGAGCCGGCCTTGTGGGAAAAAAGCCTGGATGATCGCGTGCTGCACTGGATCGAAGTCGGCCAACCCGACGCCGAGCGCCTGACCTGGTGCTCGCGGCGCACCGAGCGCACCAGCCTGCTGGCCTACGGCAGCCTGCGCGTATGGGAAGGCAAGGTCATCCCCGCGGTGAAAAACCTGAAGAACGTCAACGTCGCCGCCGTGCCCGAAGACGTCCTCGAAACCCTGGCCAAGGACATGCCCCGCGTCATCAAGTGGGACGTGATGATTAGCGAAGGGACGATTTTCGTCACCGACGACCGCGGCCAGCACGAAGTCCAGTTGCAGTGGCTGATGGGCGAACGCGGCTGATCGCTCGCCCCTTCGCCAACCGCCGCTCCCTGCCTGATAACGAGAAGCCTGCACCGCCCTATGCGTATCGAACCCCGCCCGTTGCCCGCCACCCTGCCGTTTCTTGGCGACCTGCCGCCGCTATTGACCCGCTTGTACGCCGCCCGCGGCGTGCAATCCCAGGCTGAGCTGGACAAGAGCCTGGCGCGGTTGATCCCGTTCCAACAGCTCAAGGGCATCGAGGCGGCGGTGGATTTGCTGGTGACCGCGCTGGACGAGCGCCAACGCATCCTCATCGTCGGCGACTTCGACGCCGACGGCGCCACCGCCAGCACCGTGGGCCTGCTGGGCCTGCGCTTGCTGGGGGCGGCCCATGTCGATTACCTGGTGCCCAACCGTTTTGAGTACGGCTACGGCCTGACCCCGGAAATCGTCGAAGTGGCGCTGACCCGTGAGCCGCACCTGTTGATAACCGTGGACAACGGCATTTCCAGCGTCGAAGGCGTGGCGGCGGCCAAGGCGGCGGGCTTGAAGGTGCTGGTCACCGACCACCACTTGCCCGGCCAGGAGTTGCCCGCGGCGGACGCCATCGTCAACCCCAACCAACCCGGTTGCGCGTTCCCCAGCAAGGCCCTGGCCGGCGTCGGGGTGATTTTCTACGTGCTGATGGCCCTGCGCGCACGCCTGCGCAGCCTCGGCCGCTACGCCAACCAGGCGCAGCCCAACATCGGCGACCTGCTGGACCTGGTGGCCCTGGGCAGCGTCGCCGATGTGGTGCCGCTGGATGCCAACAACCGCATCCTGGTGCATCAGGGCCTGGAGCGGATCCGCGCCGGGCGCGCCCGCCCGGGCATCAAGGCGATCCTCGACGTGGCCAAGCGCGAGGCGTCGCGCATCACCTCCACCGACCTGGGCTTCATCCTCGGCCCGCGCCTGAACGCGGCGGGGCGCCTGGACGACATGAGCCTGGGCATCGAATGCCTGCTCACCGCCGACCCGGAGTTGGCGCGGGACATGGCGGTGCAACTCGATGACCTGAACAAGGATCGCAAATCCATCGAACAAGGCATGCAGCGCGAGGCCCTGGCCCAGCTCAAGGACTTGCCGGTGGAATCGATGCCGTTCGGCCTGTGCCTGTTCGACCCGGACTGGCACCAGGGCGTGATCGGCATCCTCGCCTCGCGTATGAAGGACCGCTACCACCGGCCCACCATCGCCTTCGCCGACGCGGGGGACGGCATGCTCAAAGGCTCCGGGCGTTCGGTGCAGGGCTTTCACATACGCGATGCCCTGAGTGTCGTCGCCGCCCAGCACCCGGACCTCATGGGCAAATACGGCGGCCACGCCATGGCGGCGGGCCTGAGCCTGCCCCAGGAAAACTTCCCGTTGTTCGCCGAGGCCTTCGACGCCGAAGTGCGCCGCCAACTGCGCGAAGAAGACCTGACCGGGCGCCTGCTCACCGATGGCGCCCTGGCGATGACCGAGTTCAACCTGGAACTGGCCCGCGCCCTGCGCGACGCCGGGCCCTGGGGCCAGCACTTTCCCGAGCCGTTGTTCCACGGGGTGTTCCAATTGCTGGAAAAACGCATCGTCGGCGAGCGCCACCTCAAAGTGGTGCTCAAAAGCGAATGTGGCTCGGTGAAAATCGACGGCATCGCTTTTGGCATCGACCCCCAGGCCTGGGCCAACGCCCGGGTGGATTGGGTGGAACTGGCCTACAAGCTCGACCTCAACGAGTTTCGCGGCAAGGAAAGTGTGCAACTGATGATCGCCCACATCGAGCCGCGTTGATTCGCACCGATAAAGCGAACCCTCCTGCATCGCGGGTTGTCGACTAGTCTCTAAGCACTGCTTGATTGGCCTTGTGACCTATCCTTCATTTTTTGCCCGCGGGGGCGGGCGCTGCACCCTTCTTGTCACTCGCGGACTATTCAAACAGAACCCTGGAGCCTGACCACTGATCGAGAGGTGCCCCATGAGTCTGCTGCTTGAGCCCTATACCCTGCGTCAACTGACCCTCCCCAACCGCATCGCGGTGTCACCCATGTGCCAGTATTCCAGCGTTGATGGCCTGGCCAACGACTGGCACCTGGTGCACCTGGGCAGCCGCGCCGTGGGTGGCGCCGGCCTGATTTTCACCGAAGCCACCGCCGTCACCGCCGATGGCCGCATCACCGCCCAAGACCTGGGCCTATGGAATGACGCACAGATCGAACCCCTGCAACGCATCACCCGGTTCATCACCGCCCAGGGCGCCGTGGCCGGCATCCAACTGGCCCACGCCGGGCGTAAGGCCAGCACCCACCGGCCCTGGTTGGGCAAGCATGGCAGCGTCAAACCGGCGGACGGCGGCTGGGTGCCGGTCGGCCCGTCGCCCATTGCCTTCGACCCGGAACACACCGCGCCCGTGCAACTGAGCGAAGGGCAGATCGGCGAGATCATCCAGGCCTTCGTCGAGGCCGCCAAACGTGCTCTGGAAGCGGGGTTCAAGGTAGTCGAGGTACACGCGGCCCACGGTTACCTGCTGCACCAATTTCTCTCGCCCCTGAGCAACCAGCGCCAGGACTCATACGGTGGCTCGTTCGACAACCGCATTCGCCTGGTGCTGCAAGTCAGCGAGGCGGTGCGCGAGGTGTGGCCGCAAGAGCTGCCGCTGTTTGTGCGGGTTTCGGCCACCGATTGGGTCGAGGACGGTTGGAACCCGGACGAAACCGTGGAACTGGCGCGGCGCCTCAAGGCCCTTGGGGTGGATTTGATCGACGTGTCCTCCGGCGGCACCGCAGCCAACGCGGAAATCCCCATCGGCCCGGGCTACCAGACGCGCTTTGCCGAGCGGGTGCGCAAGGAGTCAGGCATCGCCACCGGCACCGTCGGCCTGATTACCGAGCCGGCTCAGGCCGAGCACATCCTGCGCACCTGCCAGGCCGATATCATCCTGCTGGCCCGGGAACTGCTGCGCGACCCGTACTGGCCGCTGCACGCCGACGATGACCTGGGCAGCCGCCAAGCCACCTGGCCGGCGCAGTACCAACGGGCAACCCACCGCGACTCACCGATCCACGAATCCGACCTGCGGGATTGACCCTGCGCCCCGCCCAAGCCCCGCTCAGTTGAGCGGGGCTGGGTTTTTTCAGGCCCGCCGCCATGCCGGCACTTGCCGCAACGTCACCGCCCGCAGCAGCCATTCCAGCGGCCCGTAAGGGTGGCGCGCCAGCCACCACGCGCTCAGGCGCAGTTGCACGGTGAAAATGACCAGCACCGAGACGAGCAGCAACGGTGATGGCATTTCGGCGATAAGCGCCCCGCCATAGCCGCTGAACAACAGGCCCAATGCCACCGATTGCAGCACGTAGTTGCTCAACGACATCCGCCCCAACGGCGCCAGGTGCCGCACCAGGGGCTCCCCACCCGCGCCGCGGAACAGGCGCAGCATCAGCAGCCCATAGCTCGCCGTCAGCAGTGGCGCGCTCAATTGGCCGATGCCGAAGGCCAGCAATTCCAGGCCGCCGCCGGGGATGAACGTCTCCACCAGGCCATAAAACAACCCGCCCAGCAGGCCGATGGGCAAGCCAATCGCCAGCAGCCTGCGCGCGTAGGGCTGCACGGGGTCCGGGGCGCTCAGTAATTGCTGGCGGCCGGCGGCAAAGCCCAGCAGGAACATCGCCAGGGCGCTGGGGCCCTGGATGATCCACAAAAACACTTGGGTCGGCACAAAACGGCTGGCGTGATAGGCCAGGGTCGCCAACGGCCCATTGCGGTACGCGGTAAGGGCGGGGTCGCTGGCGGTAATCACCGTGTCGAACGGGTCGCCGGTGCTGATGGCCAGGGCGCCGGCGACGACGAACAGCGTCCCCGTCGTCAACAGCAAGGTGCAGGCGATGAGCACGGCGGTTTTGGGCCGGACACGGTGCGCGGCCAGCAGCACCAGGCCGAGCACGGCGTAAATGGTGAGGATTTCGCCATGGAACAACAGCACGCCATGGAGCACCCCCAGCACCAGCAAACCCAGTTGCCGGCGCAGCATGCGCGGCACGAACGCCACGCCCGCCCGCTCGGCGCTGGCCATTTGTAGGGTGAAGCTGTAGCCGAACAGGAAGGAGAACAGCAGGTAGAACTTGGTTTCCACCAGGGTGCTGGTGAGCACCCGCAGCACGTGGTCGAGGGGGCTGGCGTAAAACAGGCTGGTGGCGCCGGTGCCGTACATCGGGTCGGCAAACGCCCACACATTGACTGCCAGAATGCCCAACAGGGCAAAACCGCGCAGGGCATCGACCGTGTGCAGGCGCGTCGCAGGGGGGAGGGGGCCGGTCATCAGTAACGTCCTTGTGGGGATGAGTGGCGTGGGTGCGCGATGGTAGCGGATCACGGTGATTGTTTAGGGTGAAAAAACCGCTGGGAAGTTTTTTGACTAATTACTCTAAAAAATTCTCACGATCTGAAAAAACTTTCTATTCTTAAGCCCATCACCGGCTTCAGCCCTTAAGCCGGAAGGTTTCAAACAGCGGCACAGGGACAGCCGCTGCTGAAAAGGGACGCAGGGCGATGAAGTGTCTGAAGTTATTCCGAATGCAGAGGGACATCGTCCATGGCAAAAGAACAGAGCGCAGTCAGGTTGTTAGGTTTTCTCTCGGGCCTGGGCCTGACGCGCCGCACCCGGCGCTTGAGTTCAGAAGAGTTGAAGTTGGTGGAGCAATACCGAACCTTGTCCGAGGCCGACCGCACCGCCATGCGCTACCTGGTGGATGCGATGCGTAGCGTCTCAAGGTTTTAGCACGGCAAACCCCCGCTCCCCCTGTGGGAGCGGGCCCTGCCCGCGATGAGGCCAGGACAGGCGATGCACTTGTGGCGGCTGGAATGCCGCCATCGCGAGCAGGCTCGCTCCCACAGAAGAAAAATCCCGCCCCCAGAGGAGAGAAAAATCCTACCCACCATGTGGGAGCGGGCCTTGCCCGCGATGAGGCCAGGACAGGCGATGCACTTGTGGCGGCTGGAATGCCGCCATCGCGAGCAGGCTCGCTCTCACAGAAGAAAAATCTCGCCCCTAGAGGAAAAACAAGCCCCGCCCACACCACACAAGCCTGTTCACACAGTAGGTGTAGGCCAGCCACGGCCCTTAGGGGACCGGTGGGCGGTTAGCCCACTTCCTCCACCGCTCGGTGTGCTTCATCGATGGCCGCGTGGGCGTAGGCGCTCCAGGCTGCATCCGAGTTGGCGATGCTCACATTGCCGACAGGCTGGCGCGCCAGGTTCATCCATTTTTCGCTTTCGTCGGCATCGTCATAGAGGCTGTTGGAGAAGTACGCGTAGCCGTGGGACCAACGGTTGACGGTGATGCTCAGGATGTCGTTCTGGTGGTCGAAGCCGCCCGGCCCGAGCATGCGTTGCAGTTGGTCGCGCAGTTGCGCTTCGAGCACCTCGAAAGTTTGCCCGTAGAGGCGGCCACGGCCGGCGCGGGCCTGGTCGCGGGCGGTCATGCCGCTGGTGGGGCTGGTGGGCACGTAGACCATGTGCAGGCCAATGGGCTGGCTCGGGTCACGCGGGTGTTCGTAGCCGCCCATGCTCACCGGGTAGTCGAGCTTGATGCGGCTGTAGGGCTGGGTCGCAGCGTAGATCTCATGCACACCCAGGTTGCGCCACGCCTCCCAGTTGCGGATCAGCACCTTGGTGTACACCAGCGGGAACTTCACGTTCTGGCTTAAGGCGTGGGCCTGGTCGGCGGGGAGGTCGCGCAGCAGGTAGGGAATGACCATGTTGTAGCAGGCCATGATGCAACGCTTGCCCCGCACCTGGCTCAGTTGCCCGCCGCGGCTGTAGCCGATATGCACGCCGGCGCCGACATTGCGCACGCTGACCACCGTGCTGTTGAGGCGCAGGCGCACCGGGGCCTTGGGCTGGTCGAGTTTGGCGTAGTCGAACGGCGCGAGGACGATGTCTTCCATGTCATGGCCCGGGGCCACGGTGGGAATCAGGCTGCGCACCAACAACCGCGCCAGGGACGCATTGCCGTCGGGGAAGTGGTAGATGTAGGGCTCTTCCATTTCCGCCTGGGCTTCTTCGCTGATGGGCTCTAAGTTCATCGCGCTGAAACCGGGGAAACCGACGTTGTAGGCGTCATACGCCGCCACGGCATCGATGCTCAGGGCCATGAAGTCGTTGGTGCGGCTCTGGAAGTACTTCACGGCGGCCGGGGTCAGGCCTACGTCCTTGAGTAAAAAGTCGCGATAACTGGTGCTTTCCAGGTGCGCGGTTTTCTCTTCCTGGGTTTTGCCGGCGAGGTAATCCCGCGGCGCGGTGTGCAGGGCGATCAGGGCGTCGCGGTCGCTTTGCGGCAGCGGGAAGTCGTTGATGAAGTCGCGCAGGCTGCGGGCGTGCAACTGATCCGGGGCGATGTCGTCGGCGACCATGGGCGTCGGGTCGCCGCTGACCAGTTTGTCTTCGCCGAAGTTTTCCTTGTCGAAAAACACCCCCCGCGACAGGCCGAGGCTGGGATAGAACGGGCGGTCGAACGCAGTTTCAAAACGCTTGATATCGACCCCGAGTTTTTTCAGCAGGCCGTTGACCTCGGCGCTGTACAGGTGATTAGGCGACTGGAAGGCCTCGCTGCCGCCGTAGCCGATGATCGTGCGCCCGCCGGCCTGGAATTCGTTGCGCTTGGCGTGGCCGCCGAAGTCGTCGTGGTTTTCCAGGATCAGAATGCGTGCGTGGGGGTGTTTCTCCCGGTAGAACCAGGCCGCCGACAATCCACTCAGGCCCCCGCCGACCACCACCAGGTCGTAATCCTCGCTGACGGGCAGGTGATCGGTGTTGAACACTTTCTTATCCCAGCCCATTTGGTGGGCGATTTCGAACGAGCCGACATGGCTGCCCCGCAGCCCAGTGAGGGCGGGCGGGTAGTAGCGCCCGTCGGGGGCGGCTTGCAGCAATTGCAGCGGGGTCATGCCGGCGGCGACGGTGATGGCGACGCCGTTGAGGAAGTCGCGACGGGTGATATCCATGGGGATTCCTGAGGTGTTTTCTTATGGGACAGCGGGCGCAAGGCAGGGCATGCCAGTCTGTGGGAACGCTCCCACAGAACAGGTTTCTGGGCAGGTTTTGCGGGCTCAGTGCTTGAACATCACATGGCGCACCGTGGTGTAGTCCTCCAGCCCATACATGGACATATCCTTGCCGTAACCGGACAGTTTCTGACCGCCGTGGGGCATTTCGCTGACCAGCATAAAGTGCGTGTTGACCCAGGTGCAGCCGTATTGCAGGCGCGCGGCGAGGCGGTGGGCGCGGCCGACGTCGGCGGTCCATACCGACGAGGCGAGGCCGTAGTCCGAATCGTTGGCCCAGGCCAGCACTTGCGCTTCGTCGTTGAAGCGGGTCACCGAAACCACCGGGCCGAACACTTCGCGGCGCACGATTTCGTCGTCCTGCTGGGCGTCGGCCAGCACCGTGGGCTCGAAGAAGAAGCCGTCGCCGGCCACGGCTTTGCCGCCGGTAATGAGGCGGATGTGGGGCTGGGCCACGGCCCGCTCGACAAACCCGGCCACGCGGTCGCGGTGTTGGGCGGTAATCAGCGGCCCCAGCTCGGTGGCCGGGTCATCCTGTAGGCCGTACTTGAGGCTGGCCACCGCCGCGCCGAGCTTCTCGACGAACGCGTCGTAGATCTCGGCCTGGGCGTAGATGCGGCACGCGGCGGTGCAGTCTTGCCCGGCGTTGTAGAAGCCGAAGGTGCGGATGCCTTCGACGGCGGCATCGATGTCGGCGTCGTTGAAGATCAGCACCGGCGCCTTGCCGCCCAGTTCCATGTGCATCCGTTTGACGCTGTCGGCGGTGCTGGAAATGATGTTTGCCCCCGTGGCGATGGAGCCGGTCAGCGACACCATGCGCACTTTGGGGTGGTTCACCAGAGGGCTGCCCACCGTTGGCCCACGGCCAAACACCAGGTTGAGTACGCCGGCAGGGAAAATATCCGCCGCCAGTTGCGCCAGGCGCAGGGCGGTCAACGGGGTTTGTTCCGACGGCTTGAGCACCACGGTATTACCGGCGGCCAGGGCCGGGGCGATTTTCCAGGCGACCATCATCAGCGGGTAGTTCCACGGCGCGATGGAGGCGATCACGCCCACCGGGTCGCGGCGGATCATCGAGGTGTGGCCGGCCAGGTATTCGCCACCGGCCGAACCGCCCATGCAGCGGCTGGCGCCGGCGAAGAAGCGGAACACGTCGGCAATCGCCGGGATCTCGTCGTTGAGGGCGGCGCTGTAGGGCTTGCCACAGTTGTCCGACTCCAGCTTCGCCAGTTCCGCGCCGTGGGCCTCGATGGCGTCGGCCAGTTTGAGCAGCAACAGGGCGCGGTCCTTGGGCGGGGTTTGCGACCAGCCCTCGAACGCCGCGTCGGCGGCGCGCACGGCGGCATCGACTTGGGCTTCGCTGGCTTCGGCAATTTCCACCAGCACCTGGCCCAGGGCCGGGTTGAGCACCGCTTGGGCCGGGCCTTCGCCGGCGACGAGTTGGCCGTTAATTAGGAGTTTGGTTTGCATGGTGCGGTCCTTTTCAAAGCTGAGTTTTTCTTTTTGTCGGTGCGCGGGAGCAAGGCGCGCCAAGGCTTACTTGCCGCCGCTGCCCGCCACGCTTTCACCGCCGCGTGTCAGGTAATAGGCGCCCAGGATGGGGATCATGGTGACCAGCATCACCAGCATCGCCACCACGTTGGTCACCGGTACGTCGCGCGGGCGGCTCAGTTGGTTGAGCAGCCACAGCGGCAGGGTGCGTTCGTGGCCGGCGGTGAAGGTGGTGACGATGATTTCGTCGAACGACAGGGCAAACGCCAGCATGCCGCCGGCCAGCAAAGCCGAGCCGAGGTTGGGCAGGATGATGTAGCGGAAGGTCTGCCAGCCGTCGGCGCCCAGGTCCATGGAGGCCTCGATCAGGCTATGGGAGGTGCGGCGCAGGCGGGCGATGACGTTGTTGTAGACGATCACCACGCAGAAGGTCGCGTGGCCGACGATGATGGTGAACATCCCCGGCTCGATGCCCAGGGTCTTGAAGGTCGCCAGCAGGGCGATACCGGTGATGATCCCCGGCAATGCGATGGGCAGGATCAGCATCAGCGAGATGCCCTGTTTGCCGAAGAAGTCCCGGCGATACAGCGCCGCCGAGGCCAGTGTGCCGAGCACCATGGCGATCAGGGTGGCGATGGCGGCGATCTGCAATGACAGCTTGATGGCTTCGAGCACGTCCGGGCGCGAGAAGGCCACGCTGAACCACTTCAGGGTCAGGCCCTGGGGCGGGAAGCTGAACGCCGCTTCTTCGGTGTTAAAGGCGTAGAGAAAGATAATCAGGATCGGGAAGTGCAAGAACACCAACCCGCCCCAGGCCGCGATCTTCAGGCCCCAGGAAGATTTTTCAGAGTGCATCGAAGGCCCCCAGGCGTTTGACGATGGACAGGTAGATGGCGATCAGCACGATCGGCACCAGGGTGAAGGCCGCTGCCATGGGCATGTTGCCGATGGCGCCCTGCTGGGCGTAGACCATGCTGCCGACGAAGTAGCCCGGCGGGCCCACCAGTTGCGGCACGATGAAGTCGCCCAGGGTCAGGGAGAAGGTGAAGATCGAGCCGGCGGCGATGCCCGGGATCGACAGCGGCAGGATCACTTGCATGAAGGTCTGGCGCGGCTTGGCGCCCAGGTCAGCCGAGGCTTGCAGCAGGGACGGCGGCAGGCGTTCCAGCGAGGCCTGGATCGGCAGGATCATGAACGGCAGCCAGATGTAGACGAACACCATGAAACGCCCCAGGTGCGAGGTGGACAGGGTGCTGCCGCCCACACCCGGGATGCCCAGGATGAACTGCAACACCGGCGTGAGCCCCAGGTGCTCGACGAACCACTGCGCCACGCCGCCCTTGGCCAGCAGCAGGGTCCAGGCGTAGGCCTTGACGATGTAGCTGGCCCACATCGGCATCATCACCGCGATGTAGAAAAACGCCTTGGTCTTGCCCGTGGTGTAGCGCGCCATGTAGTAGGCGATGGGGAAGGCCAGGGCGGCGCTGGCCAGGGAGACCACGATGGCCATGCTCAGGGTGCGCAGGATGATGTCGAAGTTCGACGGCTGGAACAGCGCGGCGAAGTTGCCCAGGGTCAGGTCCGGGGTAACGGCCATGGTGAAGTCGTCGAAGGTGTAGAAACCTTGCCACAGCAGGGTCAGCAGCGAGCCGAGGTAGATCGCGCCGAACCAGATCAGCGGCGGCACCAGCAGCAGCGACAGGTACAGGTTGGGCTTGCGGTACAGCAGGTTGGAAAACCGGCGCAGCGGCGGTTGGGTCAGGGCCAGGCTCATGTCATACCTCGCCTGCGTCGGTGTCGCGCAGCGTCACCATGGCTTCACGGGCCCAGCGCGCGCTGAGGGGCTGGCCGACCGCATGGCGGGCCGTGGTGTCCAGCCACTGGGTGTTGGCCTGGCTGATGTTCAGGGCCTGGCCGTTGTCCAGTTTCAACTCATAGCGGGTGGCGCTGCCCTGGTATTGGATGTCGTGGAGCACGCCGCGCACTTGCACCTCGCCGGCGCCCAACGGGCCCTCGGCAAAGCGCACGTGCTCGGGGCGGATCGAAAACGGTTGGGCGCTGCCGCTCAGGCGCTGGGCCAGTTCGCCACGGATCACGTTGGAGGTGCCGACGAACTCGGCGACGAAAGGCGTGGCCGGTTTCATGTAGAGGTTGCGCGGGGTGTCCACCTGCTCGATGCGGCCCTTGTTGAACACCGCCACGCGGTCGGACATCGACAGCGCTTCGGTCTGGTCGTGGGTGACGAAAATGAAGGTGATGCCCAGTTGGCGCTGGAGCTTTTTCAGCTCGCTTTGCATTTGTTCGCGCAGTTTCAGGTCCAGCGCGCCGAGGGGCTCGTCCAGCAGCAAGACGCGGGGGCGGTTGACCAGGGCGCGGGCCAGGGCCACACGCTGGCGCTGGCCGCCGGACAGTTGCACCGGTTTGCGCTCGCCATAGCCGCCCAGGGCCACCATGCCCAGGGCTTCCTCGGCCCGGGCCAGGCGTTCGGCCTTGGCCACGCCCTTGACCTTGAGGCCGTAGGCCACGTTGTCACGCACGTTCATGTGGGGGAACAGGGCGTAATCCTGGAACACGGTGTTGACGTCGCGCTGGTACGGCGGCAACCCGGCGGCTTCTTCGCCGTGGATGCGGATGGAACCGGCACTGGGCTGCTCGAACCCGGCAATCAGGCGCAGGCAGGTGGTCTTGCCCGAGCCGGAGGGGCCGAGCATGGAAAAGAACTCGCCGTCCTGGATATCGATGCAAACCCGGTCGACGGCTTTGACTTCGCCGAACTGTCGGGAAACCTGGGTGAATTGGACTGCAAGCGTCATGGTGCGGTGCTCCAAAAAGGCGCGGGCCGTCGCAGCGGCCCTGCCTGGACTTCTGAAAAAACAAGGCGTTGGTCGAACGTGATGTGGGGAGGCACGGTATCCCTACCGGTGCAGCCCTTCTGTGGGAGCGAGCCTGCTCGTGATGGCGGTGTAGCCGTCGATATCGATCATGAGTCTCGGATCGCTATCGCGAGCAGGCTCGCTCCCACAAGGGCAGCAGTATTTATCTACCGCCCATGATCGCAATGTAGTCCTGGGTCCAGCGGCTGTAGGGCACGAACTTGCCGCCCTCGGCCTGTGGGGTTTTCCAGAAGGCGATCTGGTCGAACTGGTCGAAACCGTTGGTCTTGCACCCTTCGCCGCCCAGCAGTTCGCTGGCGCTGCACGCGGCGGGCACCGCCGGCAGGGAGCCGAACCACGCCGCCACGTCACCCTGCACCTTGGGTTGCAACGACCAGTCCATCCACTTGTAGGCGCAGGTCGGGTGCTTGGCCTCGGCGTGGAGCATGGTGGTGTCGGCCCAACCGGTGGCACCTTCCTTGGGAATGGTGGAAGCAATCGGCTGCTTTTCGTTTATCAGGCCGTTGACCTGATACGGCCAGGCGCTGGAGGCCACCACCCCTTCGTTCTTGAAATCGCTCATCTGCACCGTGGTGTCGTGCCAGTAGCGGTGGATCAGTGGTTGCTGGGCGCGCAGCAGTTCGAGCACAGCCTGGTACTGGGTTTCGGTCAGCTCATAGGGGCTCTGGATGCCCAGCTCCGGCTTGGCCGACTTGAGGTACAGCGCCGCATCGGCGATGTAGATCGGCCCGTCATAGGCCTGCACGCGGCCCTTGTTGGCCTTGCCGTCGGGCAGGTTCTGGGCCTCGAACAGCACGTTCCAACTGGTTGGCGCCTGCTTGAACACGTTGGTGTTGTACATCAGCACGTTGGGGCCCCACTGGTACGGGGTGCCGAAGGTCTGCTGGCCGACCACATACCAAGGCGCGTCCTTGAGGCGCGGGTCGAGGTTTTTCCAGTTGGGGATGAGCGCGGTGTTGATCGGCTGCACCCGCTTGCCAACGATCAGGCGCAGCGAGGCGTCGCCCGAGGCGGTGACCAGGTCGTAGCCGCCCTTGGCCATCAGGCTGACCATCTCATCGGAGGTGGCGGCGGTCTTGACGTTGACCTTGCAGCCGGTTTCCTTCTCGAACCCGGTGACCCAGTCGTAGGCCTTGTCGCTTTCGCCGCGCTCGATATAGCCGGGCCAGGCGACGATATCCAACTGCCCCTCGCCCGCACCCAAAGCCTTGAGCGGTTCGGCGGCCTGCAGGCTGGCGCTGGCCAGCAACGCGGTGGTGAGTGCACTGAGCAGTGCGGTCTTGTGCGCGAACATGGGATTCCCTCGGCGGTTGTAGTTATTGTGGGTTGTTGAAGCGTAGCTCTTAGGGGCGAGCGGCAAGCTTTAAGCGGCAAGCGGCACGAACAAGGCCCGCCCGCATCGGCTTGCCGCTTGAAATTTGCCGTTCACAACTGCCCGCCATGGCGGGCCATGATGTGCCTGACCACGCTGTAGTCCTGTAATGAGTCGCTGGACAAATCCTTGCCGTAGCCGGAGCGTTTCAGGCCGCCGTGGGGCATTTCGCTGACGAGCATGAAGTGGCTGTTGATCCAGGTGCAGCCGTATTGCAGGCGGGCGGCCACTTGCATGGCCTTGTCCAGGTTCTGCGTCCACACCGACGACGCCAGGCCGTATTCCGAATCGTTGGCCCAGTCCACGGCCTGTGCCAGTTCATCGAAACGGGTCACCGTCACCACCGGCCCGAACACTTCGCGCTGGACGATTTCGTCGCCTTGCTTGCACCCGGCCAGCAGCGTGGGCTGGTAGTAGAACCCGGCACCGGAGTGCACCGCCGCGCCGGTCACCCGCTCGATATGGGGCTGGTTCAGGGCACGTTCGACGAAACTGGCCACGCGGTCGCGCTGGCGGGTGCTGATGAGCGGGCCGATTTCGTTGTCGGCGTCGCGCTTGCCGGCAAAGCGCAGGCTGCTGACCGCTGCGCCCAGTTCGGCGACGAGGCGGTCATGGATGCCGGCTTGGGCGTAGATGCGGCACGCGGCGGTGCAGTCTTGCCCGGCGTTGTAGTAGCCGTAGCTGCGTACACCCTCGACCACCGCTTGCAGGTCGGCGTCGTCGCAGACGATCACCGGCGCCTTGCCGCCCAGCTCCAGGTGCGTGCGTTTGAGGGTTTTGGCTGCGGCCTGGAGGATTTTCTGGCCAGTGACGATATCGCCGGTCAGCGACACCATGCGCACTTTCGGGTGGCTGACCAAGTGGCTGCCCACGCCTTCGCCACCGCCGCAGATGATGTTGATGACCCCGCGCGGCAGCAGCTCGGCCAGGGTCGGCGCCAGGGCCAGGATCGACAGCGGCGTGTGTTCCGACGGCTTGAACACCAGGGTGTTGCCGGCGGCCAGGGCCGGGGCGATTTTCCACGCGGCCATCATGATCGGGTAGTTCCACGGTGCAATCGAGGCGACCACGCCAATGGGGTCGCGGCGCACCATGCTGGTGTAGCCCGGCAGGTATTCGCCGCTCAGTTGCCCGGTTTGGCAGCGCACCGCACCGGCAAAAAAGCGGAACACGTCCACGGTGGCGTTCAAATCGTCCTGGCGCGCCAGGTGCAGGGGCTTGCCGCAATTGAGGGCTTCGAGGCGGGCGAGGTGGTCGGCGTGTTTTTCGATGGCCCCGGCTATCGCCAGCAGAATATTGGAGCGCTGTTGCGGCGTGGTCCGCGACCATCCGGCGAAGGCGCGGTGGGCGGCCAGTACGGCGCTTTCGACCTGTTCGGTGCTGGCCTCGGCGATGCGCGTCAGCACCTCCCCGGTGGCGGGGTTGAGGATCGGCTCGGCCACGCCCTGGCCCTGGACCAGTTCGCCGTCGATCAGCAATGCGGTGGACAGTTGCGTCTGCGCGCCAGCCATCTTGGAGGTTCTCTTTTTTTGTACGGTCATTGGGGCTTCCCGCTGGGTGCGCCCGACCTTTCTTATTGGGTTCGCTGAGACTAGAGGTCGGGCGTGAGGTCGACAAATACTAAATACCGAAGGTGGCATTCGATTAAATAGATGGCTTGCGCCCGGTATGGGGTTGTTCGCGGGCCACGGTCAGGAAGGGGTCCACCAGGGCCGGGCGCGCCGTGCCCCGGCGCCAGGCCAGGCCGACGTCCAGGGTTTGGTTGAGGTCGGCCAGGGGCCGCGCCTCGATGATGTCGCCCTCCAGCGACCAGGGGCGGTAAGTCATGTCCGGTTGCACCGACACGCCGAGGCCCGCCGCCACCAGGCTGCGTACCGCTTCGGTGGAGGCGGTGCGCAGGGTGATGCGCGGTTGCAGGCTGGCGGCGGCCCACATGCGCTGGGCGTTGCGGTCCATTTCATCGACGTTCAACTGGATCAGCGGCTCGCGGGCCACATCCGCCAGGTTGATGCTGTCGCGTTCCAGCAGCGGGTGCTGGGCCGGCAGCCACAGGCGATGGGGCGAGTGGGTCAGCACCTCGGTCTGCAAGGCGTGGCGGTCTTCCAGGTTGGACAGGATCAGCACCCCCACGTCGATTTCGCCGCTCACCAGCAAGTGCTCGATGTAGGGCCGCTCGTCTTCCATCACGCGGATTTCCACGTTGGGGTAGGCGCGCTGAAAGCGGGTGAGCAGGTCTGCCAGGTAGTAACCGGCCACCAGGCTGGTGACGCCGACGATCAGTTGCCCGGCCACCTGGTCGGTGCTCTGTTGCAGGCTGCGCTTGGCGTTGTCCACGGTGGCCAGGATCAAGTGGGCCTGGCGCAAAAACTGATGGCCCTGGTGGGTCAGGGTCATGCCTTTGGCGTGGCGGTTGAACAGGGTCACGCCGATTTCCTGCTCCAGCTGCTGGATAGCCAGGGTCAGGGTGGACTGGGAGATATACACCGCTTGGGCGGCGGCCGAGATGGAGCCGGTTTCGGCCACGGCGATGAAGTGACGGATCTGGCGCAGGGTCATCATGGGGTTTACCGGTTAGGCGTTTTTATAGATTTGCTCGAGTCTATATCTTTTTTTTAGAAAGCCGAGGATCACCGCCTGCCGGCTCGTCAAGGGGTAAGCAACATCTGGAAGTACTCTTGAAAACTGTCGAAGGGCACTTAGCTCTACGCTGATGGCCTTATTGTTCCGGCTAATCCCATTTATTGGAGGCAACAAATGAACACCCGTGGATTGCTCGATCAACTGCTCAAGTCCGGCCAGGACATGCTGCAGAACAAAGCGGGCGGCACCCAGAACAAAGGTGCCGACAAAGGTGCGCTGGGCGGTTTGCTCGGTGGCTCGGGAGGCTTGGGTAGCCTGCTCTCCGGCGCGGGCGGCGGGGCGTTGGCGGCGGGCGCCATGGGCCTTTTGCTGGGCAACAAAAAAGCCCGCAAGTTTGGCGGCAAGGCCCTGACTTACGGCGGCCTCGCCGCCCTCGGCGTGCTGGCCTACAAGGCCTACGGCAACTGGCAGGCCCAGCAGGGCACGGCCCCGCGCAACGAGCCCCAGACCCTCGACCGCTTGCCCGCCGCCCAGGTGGAGCAGCACAGCCAGGCGATCCTCAAGGCCCTGGTGGCGGCGGCCAAGGCCGATGGCCATGTGGATGAGCGCGAACGTGCGCTGATCGAAGGTGAGTTCACCAAGCTGGACAACGACCAGGAGCTGCAACACTGGCTGCACGCCGAGCTCAACAAACCCCTGGACCCCGTCGACGTCGCCCGCGCCGCCAGCACCCCGGAAATGGCCGCCGAGATGTACATCGCCAGCGTGATGCTGGTGGACGAAGAAAGCTTCATGGAAAAGTCCTACCTCGACGAACTGGCCCGCCAGCTCAAGCTGGAACCGGGGCTCAAGGCCGAACTGGAAAAACAGGTACGCCAGGCCTCTGCCTGACCCCTTGTGGTAGCAAGCGGGCAAGCCCGCTTGCTACCACAACACCCGCATCAGGGCTTCTGGCCCATTAATGGCCTGGCAATGGCCATTACCCCCTCCCGCAGGGCCGTATCGGCACCTTAAAAAAACGCCTAAACCCCGACCAAACCCCCGATCCAGAGCCTATTCCAGGTTTTTTGTGCGGACTTTTGCGCCACCACACATCCGCGTGCTTAATGATGGCACCGCCTCGGCTATACTCCCCCCCATTTGAACGCCCCCCGAGGACTGACTGTGAAGAACTGGACGTTGCGCCAACGCATTTTGGCGAGCTTTGCGGTAATCATTGCCATCATGCTGTTGATGGTGGTGGTCTCGTATTCCCGCTTGTTGAAGATCGAGTCCAGCGAAGAAATGGTCCGCGCCGACGCGGTGCCGGGGGTCTATTACAGCTCGATGATCCGCAGCGCCTGGGTCGACAGCTACGTGCTGACCCAGCAGATCGTCGGCCTGTCCGACCGCCGCGAACTGACCCCAGCCGACAAGGCCGCCTACGCCAGTTTCGAGGCGCGGCTGAACCAGGAAATCGCCAACTATCACGGCACCATTTTCGATGCGCTCGACAAAGCCTCCTTCGATGAATTCGAGCAGCGCCACCAGGCCTTCAACAAAGCCCTGAACAATGTGCTGGCGCTGTACGAAGCCAAGGCCTACGACCAGGCCCGCGCGGCGTTGGACAACGAATTGACCCCCGCCTGGGTAGCCGGGCGCCAGCATCTGAACGGGGTCATCGACCACAACCGCGAGTCGGCCACCAGCGCCACCAATGCCATTGGCGATGCGGTCACGGCCGCCAAAGTGAGCATGGGCGTTTCCCTGCTGCTGGCGGTGATCGCCGCCGGCCTGTGCGGTTGGCTGCTGATGCGCACCATCATGGCGCCGATGAAGCGCATCGTGGAAATCCTCGACGTGATGCGCACCGGCGACCTCAGTGGGCGCCTGGACCTGGCGCGCAAGGACGAATTCAACGCCGTGGAAACCGGCTTCAACGACATGATGGCCGAGCTCACGGCCCTGGTGTCCCAGGCCCAGCGCTCATCGGTGCAGGTCACCACTTCGGTGACGGAAATCGCTGCCACCTCCAAGCAGCAACAGGCCACCGCCACCGAAACGGCGGCCACGACCACGGAAATCGGCGCCACTTCCCGGGAGATCGCTGCCACTTCCCGAGACTTGGTCCGCACCATGACTGAAGTCTCCACCGCCGCCGACCAGGCCTCGATTTTGGCCGGTTCCGGCCAGCAAGGCCTGGCGCGCATGGAAGACACCATGCACTCGGTGATGGGCGCCGCCGACCTGGTCAACGCCAAGTTGGCGATCCTCAACGAGAAGGCCGGCAACATCAACCAAGTGGTGGTGACCATCGTCAAGGTGGCCGACCAAACCAACCTGTTGTCCCTCAACGCCGCCATCGAGGCCGAAAAGGCCGGTGAGTACGGCCGCGGTTTTGCCGTGGTCGCCACCGAAGTGCGACGCCTGGCGGACCAGACCGCCGTCGCCACCTACGACATCGAGCAAATGGTGCGCGAGATCCAGTCGGCGGTGTCGGCCGGGGTAATGGGCATGGACAAGTTCTCCGAAGAGGTGCGCCGCGGCATGTCCGAGGTGCAGCAGGTGGGCGAGCAACTGTCGCAGATCATTCATCAGGTCCAGGCCCTGGCGCCGCGGGTGCTGATGGTCAATGAAGGCATGCAGGCCCAGGCCACTGGCGCCGAGCAGATCAACCATGCGCTGGTGCAACTGGGCGATGCCAGCAGCCAGACCGTGGAATCCCTGCGCCAGGCCAGTTTCGCCATCGACGAGTTGAGCCAGGTCGCGGTGGGGCTGCGCAGCGGCGTCTCGCGTTTCAAAGTCTGATGAGCCAGAGCGCGCTCAAACAGGGCGCCAGCGCGGCGCTGTTCCTGTTGTTTCGCATTGCCAACGAACGCTTTGCCCTCAAGGCCACCGAGGTGCTGGAAGTGCTCCCGCGCCTGCCGCTCAAGCCTATCGCCCGGGCCCCGGCCTGGGTCGCCGGGGTGTTCGGCCATCGCGGCGTGGTGGTGCCGGTGATCGACCTCAGTGCCCTGGCCTTCGGCCACCCGGCCCAGGCGCGCACCAGCACGCGCTGGGTGCTGGTCAACTACCGCCCCGGCCAAGTGCTGGGGCTGGTGCTCGAACAGGCCACCGATACCCTGCGCTGCAACCCGGCAGACTTCCAGCCCTATGGCCTGGACAACCCCGCTGCCCGCTACCTGGGCCCGGTGCGCCAGGACGAAGAGGGCCTGGTGCAATGGATCCGTGTCGCCGACCTGCTGGATGACGACGTGCGGGGGCTGTTGTTCCCCGCGCAGGCAACGGGCCTCGATCCGTTGGAGGCGCAGCCATGAGCAGCGACCAGCGGTTTTTCGACTTCCTCAAAGAGCGCATCGGCCTGGACGTGGCGTCCGTCGGCCCGGCAATCATCGAGCGCGCCGTGCGCCAGCGCAGCCTGGCGGCCGAGGGCCTGAGCAGCGACCAGTATTGGCAACGCTTGCAGGGCTCGCGGGACGAGCAACAGGCGTTGATCGAAGCGGTGATCGTCCCCGAAACCTGGTTCTTCCGTTACCCCGAATCCTTCGCCGCCCTGGGCAAACTGGCCCTCAAGCGCTTGGGCGAGCTGAACAACATGCGTGCGCTGCGCATCCTCAGCCTGCCGTGTTCCACGGGCGAGGAGCCGTACTCCATCGCCATGGCGCTGTTCGATGCGGGGCTGGCGCCCCATCAGTTCAAGGTTCAGGGCCTGGATGTCAGCCCGCTGTCGGTGGAGCGGGCCAAGCGCGCGGTGTACGGCAAGAACTCGTTCCGTGGGCAACTGGGGGATTTTCGCGAGCGCTACTTCAGCGCCGGGGCGGACGGCTACCAGCTCAGTGCGCGGGTGCGCGAGCAAGTGGCGCTGAACGTGGGCAACGTGCTCGACCCGACCTTGCTGGCCAATGAAGCGCCCTTTGATTTCGTGTTCTGCCGCAACCTGCTGATCTACTTCGACCAGCCCACCCAGCAGCAGGTGTTCGAGGTGCTCAAACGCCTGACCCACACCGACGGCGTGCTGTTCATCGGCCCGGCCGAAGGCAGCCTGCTGGGGCGTTTGGGCATGCGTTCGATTGGCATTGCCCAGTCTTTTGCCTTCAGCCGCCACACCGCCGTGGAACCTGCACCCCGCTTTGTGCCCACACCCTTGCCGGTGCCGCCGCCGATTCGCGCCCCGGCACCCTTGCCTGTGCGGGCGCGGCCCTTTATCAGCAGCGCGCCCGCCAGCCCGGTGAGCAAGCCCGTGGCCCCGGCCAGCGATGCCCAGGCCTTGCTCGCCACCATCGCTGCCCTGGCCAATGAAGGGAAAAGCAGCGAAGCGCAGCGCGCCTGTGAACAGTATTTGCGCAGCCACGAGCCGGTGGCCCAGGTGTTCTACTGGCTCGGCCTGCTCAGCGACGTGGCCGGTAGCGCGCTGCAGGCCCAGGGCTTTTACCGCAAGGCCTTGTACCTGGACCCGCAACACGCCGAAGCCCTGATGCACTTGGCCGCCCTGTTGGCTTCCCAGGGCGACGAGGCGGGGGCCCGCCGATTGCAGCAACGTGCCGCGCGCAGTGAGCGCGGCGCCGACAGTGAGCGTAAACGATGAGTCAATCCGCTGCGTTGAACGTCACCTGCGCCGATGCCCAGGCCATCGATGACTGCTGGAACCGTATCGGCATCCATGGCGACAAAACCTGCCCCTTGCTGGCCGACCATATCCATTGCCGCAACTGCGCGGTGTATTCGGCCGCCGCCACGCGCCTGCTCGACCGCTACACCCTGCAACAGGAAGACCACCACGCCGGCGCCGAGCAGGAAGCCGACGTCGTCACCCGCTCGCTGTTGATGTTCCGCTTGGGCGAAGAGTGGCTGGGCCTGGTGACCCGTTGCCTGGTGGAAGTGGCGCCGCAGCAACCCATTCACTCCCTGCCGCACCAGCGTTCGCGGGCCTTGCTCGGCGTGGCCAATGTGCGCGGCGCGCTGGTGGCGTGCCTGTCGCTGGTGGAGCTGCTGGGGCTGGACCCCGCCCCCGTGGCCTCGGCCGGCGGGCGGGTGACGCCGCGCATGCTTATCATCGCCGCCCACGGTGGCCCGGTGGTGGTGCCGGTGGATGAGGTGGATGGCATCCACGCCATCGACCAGCACGCCCTCGACGCCGCCTCGGTGCCCGGCCCCCAGGCCAGCGCCAAGTACACCCGTGGCGTGCTGCCTTTCAAGGGCCGCAGCCTGCGCTGGCTCGATGAAGAGCAACTGCTGGCCGCCGTGACCCGGAGCCTGACATGACCCCCGATCAGATGCGCGACGCCTCGTTGCTGGAACTCTTCAGCCTGGAAGCCGACGCCCAGACCCAGGTTCTCAACGCCGGGCTGCTGGCCCTGGAACGCAACCCGACCCAGGCCGACCAGCTCGAAGCCTGCATGCGCGCCGCCCACTCCCTCAAGGGCGCGGCGCGGATCGTCGGCGTGGACGCCGGGGTCAGCGTCGCCCACGTGATGGAAGATTGCCTGGTCAGTGCCCAGGAAGGGCGCCTGCTGCTGCGCCCGGAGCACATCGACGCCTTGCTGCAAGGCACCGATTACCTGATGCGCATCGCCACGCCGGGCAATAGCCTGGCGCCGGCGGATATCGAGGCCTATGTGGGCCTGATGGAGCGCCTGCTCGACCCGGCCGCCGCCCCCGTGCCCGCGCCGCCCACGGTGTCCGCGGTGTCCACGGTGTCCACGGTGTCCGCGGTGTCCGCGGCGCCGGAACCCAGCGAACCACCCCCCGAGGCGCCGGTGCTCGATACCCTGCTGCGCGAAGCGCAGATGCCGGCGCCCACGGTGGAGCGGGGCCGTGGCACGCGCACCGTCACCGAGGGCGGCGAGCGGGTGTTGCGGGTGACCGCCGAGCGGCTCAACAGCCTGCTGGATTTGTCGAGCAAATCCCTGGTCGAAACCCAGCGCCTCAAGCCCTGGCTGACCGGGTTGCAGCGCCTCAAGCGCATGCAGAACAACGGCCTGCGCGCCCTGGAAAGCCTCAACGTACACCTCAAGGAACACGAACTGAGCCTCGAAGCCCAGGAAGTGCTCAGCGATGCCCGGCGCATGCTCGCCGAATCCCAGCAACTGCTGGCCGAACAGGCCGCCGAGCTGGATGAGTTCGGCTGGCAGGCCAGCCAACGCGCCCAGGTGCTCTATGACACGGCCCTGGCCTGCCGCATGCGGCCCTTCGCCGATGTGCTGGCGGGGCAGGTGCGTATGGTCCGCGACCTGGGCCGCAGCCTGGGCAAGCAAGTGCGCCTGGAGATCGAAGGGGAAAAAACCCAGGTCGACCGTGACGTGCTGGAAAAACTCGAAGCGCCTCTGACCCATTTGCTGCGCAACGCGGTGGATCACGGCATCGAAATGCCCGAGCAGCGCCTGTTGGCCGGCAAACCCGCCGAAGGCCTGATCCGCCTGCGCGCTTCCCACCAGGCCGGGCTGCTGGTGCTGCAACTGAGTGACGACGGTAACGGTGTCGACCTGGACCGGGTGCGCCGCAGCATCATCGAGCGCCAGTTGTCCCCGGCCGAAACCGCCGCCCAGTTGAGCGAAGAAGAGTTGCTGACCTTCCTGTTCCTACCGGGCTTCAGCCTGCGGGACAAGGTCACCGAACTGTCCGGGCGCGGCGTCGGCCTGGACGCGGTGCAGCACATGGTGCGCCAACTGCGCGGTGCGGTGGTGCTGGAGCAGACCACGGGGCAGGGCAGCCGCTTCCACCTGGAAGTGCCGCTGACCCTCTCGGTGGTGCGCAGCCTGGTGGTGGAAGTGGGCGAGGAGGCCTACGCCTTTCCGCTGGCCCACATCGAACGCATGTGCGACCTGGAGCCGGACGACATCGTGCAGGTCGAAGGCCGCCAGCACTTCTGGCACGAAGGCCGCCATGTCGGCCTGGTGGCCGCCAGCCAGCTGTTGCAACGCCCGGCCGCGCAAAACGCCGCGCAAACCCTCAAGGTCGTGGTAATCCGCGAGCGCGATGCGGTGTATGGGGTGGCGGTGGAACGCTTTATCGGCGAGCGCACCCTGGTGGTGCTGCCCCTGGACGATCGCCTGGGCAAGGTCCAGGACATTTCCGCCGGGGCGCTGCTGGACGATGGCTCGGTGGTGCTGATCGTCGATGTCGAAGACATGCTGCGTTCGGTGGACAAACTGCTCAACACCGGGCGCCTGGAACGTATCGCCCGCCACAGCCAACACGTGGCCCAAGTGGCACGCAAGCGCGTGCTGGTGGTGGATGACTCCCTCACCGTGCGCGAGTTGCAGCGCAAGTTGCTGCTCAACCGCGGTTACGACGTAGCGGTGGCGGTCGATGGCATGGACGGCTGGAACGCCCTGCGTTCGGAGAACTTCGACCTGCTGATTACCGACATCGACATGCCGCGCATGGACGGCATCGAGCTGGTCACCCTGCTGCGCCGCGACAACCGTTTGCAGTCACTGCCGGTGATGGTGGTGTCGTACAAGGACCGTGAAGAAGACCGTCGCCGTGGACTGGACGCTGGGGCCGACTACTATCTAGCCAAAGCCAGCTTCCATGACGACGCCCTGCTCGATGCTGTGGTTGAGCTCATCGGAGGAGCCCACGCATGAAAATCGCCATCGTCAACGATATGCCCATGGCCATCGAGGCCCTGCGCCGCGCCTTGGCCTTCGAGCCCGCCCATGAAGTGGTGTGGGTGGCCAGCAATGGCCAGGAAGCGGTGCAGCGCTGCGCCGAGCTGACCCCAGACCTGATCCTGATGGACCTGATAATGCCGGTGATGGACGGCGTGGAAGCCACGCGGCGGATCATGGCCGAAACCCCGTGCGCCATCGTCATCGTCACCGTCGATCGCCAGCAGAATGTCCACCGCGTGTTCGAGGCCATGGGCCACGGCGCGCTGGATGTGGTCGATACACCGGCCATCGGCGGCGGCAATGCCAAGGAGGCCGCCGCGCCGCTGCTGCGCAAGATCTTCAATATCGGTTGGCTGGTGGGCCAGAGCGGCAGCCGCGTGCGCGCCGAGCCCAAGCCCCTGCGCACCATGGTGCAGCGCCAGAGCCTGGTGGCCATCGGCTCGTCGGCGGGTGGCCCGGCAGCCCTGGAAATCTTGCTCAAGGGCTTGCCGGCCAACTTTCCCGCCGCCATCGTGCTGGTGCAGCACGTGGACCAGGTGTTCGCCCAAGGCATGGCCGAATGGCTGAGCAGCGCCTCGGGCCTGACGGTGCGCCTGGCCCGCGAGGGCGAGCCGCCGCAACCCGGCACCGTGCTGCTGGCCGGCACCAACCACCATATCCGCTTGTTGAAAAACGGCACCCTGGCTTACACCGCCGAGCCGGTCAACGAGATCTACCGGCCGTCCATCGACGTGTTTTTCGAGAGCGTCGCCAGTTACTGGAACGGCGATGCCGTGGGTGTCTTGCTTACCGGCATGGGCCGCGACGGCGCCCAAGGGCTCAAGTTGATGCGCCAGCAGGGCTACCTGACCATCGCCCAGGACCAGAACAGTTGCGCGGTGTATGGCATGCCCAAGGCTGCTGCCGCCATCGACGCCGCCGTGGAGATCTGCCCGCTGGACAGGATCGCCCCACGTTTGCTGGAGATATTTGCCCAATGACCGACAATTACTGCTTTTTTGGCCACGTAGTCTTTCAGGTGACCGCACATGCATAACTTACAGCTCGACGAATTCAAGAACGATGAAAATGCCGCCATGGTGTTGTTAGTCGATGACCAAGCGATGATCGGCGAAGCTGTGCGGCGTGGGCTGGCCAATGAAGAGAACATCGACTTTCACTTCTGCTCCGACCCCCACCAGGCCATTGCCCAGGCGATTCGCATCAAGCCCACGGTGATCCTCCAGGACCTGGTCATGCCCGGCCTGGACGGCCTGAGCCTGGTGCGCGAGTACCGCAACCACCCGGCCACCAAGGACATCCCCATCATCGTGCTCTCCACCAAGGAAGACCCGATGATTAAAAGCGCGGCCTTCGCGGCCGGGGCCAACGATTACCTGGTCAAGCTGCCGGACAACATCGAACTGGTGGCACGCATCCGCTATCACTCGCGCTCCTTCATGACCCTGTTGCAGCGTGACGCCGCGTACCGGGCGCTGCGGGTCAGCCAGCAGCAGTTGCTCGACACCAACCTGGTGCTGCAACGCTTGATGAACTCCGACGGCTTGACCGGGCTGTCCAACCGCCGCCACTTCGACGAATACCTGGAACTGGAATGGCGCCGCGCCATGCGCGACCAGACCCAGTTGTCGCTGCTGATGATCGACGTCGACTACTTCAAAACCTACAACGACACCTTCGGCCACCTGGAGGGCGACGAAGCCCTGCGCAAAGTGGCCTTGGCCATTCGCGATGCCAGCAGCCGCCCCTCGGACCTGCCGGCCCGCTACGGCGGCGAAGAGTTCGTGCTGGTGCTGCCCAACACCTCGCCCGGCGGTGCGCGCTTGGTGGCGGAAAAACTACGCCAGACCGTCGCCGCCCTGAAAATCCCCCACATCGCCCCCACCGAAGGCGCGAGCCTGACCATCAGCATCGGCCTGTCCACCATCACCCCACAGCAGGGCAGCGATTGCCGGCAGCTGATCTCGGCGGCGGACAAGGGCCTGTACCTGGCCAAGCACAACGGCCGCAACCGGGTGGGCGTTGAGTGACCGCCCGCCCTGTGGCTGGCGTGCGGCACTCACAGGGGCGAGGCGGTGCCGGGCGTGGCCTTGATAAAGCGCCGGGCAATCCGCTCTGAATTGATGAAGATCGCAATGCCGATCAGCACCAGCGCAATCGCCAGCCCTTGGGCGGGGCTCAGGCGCTCATCGAAAAACAGGTAGGAGGTGAGCACCCCCGACACCGGAACGATCAGCGACAACGGTGCGACCAGCGACGCGGGGTAGTGTTTCATCAAGTTGTTCCACACCCAGTAGCCCAGGATCGTGGTGATGTAACTCTGGAAAAACAGCGAAAAGCCCGCACCCCAAGTGAAGTCGTCGAGCAAATTGCGAAATGGGCGCAACCCTTCGGCAAACAGGGTCATGATTAAAATCGCCGGCACCGAAAATAAACTCGACCAGACAATAAACGCGATCATGCTCTGCGGTTTTTTGACTTTGACGATGAGGTTGCACAGCGACCAGGAAAGTGCCGCCAATAACACCAACAAGATCCCCGTCGTGGTGGACGATTGTTCGGCCAAGTACAACATCATCAATAACCCGGCACCGGCAAGTAACATACCGGCCCCGTGCACGGCGTTAATCTTTTCTTTAAGAAATAGACTACTTAGCACGATGGTAAAAAACGCACTGAACTGCAAGAACACCGAAGACATGCCCGGCGACAGGCCGTTATACATGGCAAAGTTGACCACCCACCACAACCCGGCGCCAAACAGCACGCCATATAACGCCAAGGTGCGGTAACCGATGTTCGGCGGCTTCTTGATGAACAGGGCCAGGGGTATGGCGCAGAGGAAAAACCTGAGCAGGGTCAGTAGAAAAGGGTCGAGGGACTTGAGCCCCAGGCCGATCACGGAAAAGTTACAGCCCCAGATCACGGTCACCAATACGCCGGCCAACAGATCGATTTTTTTTAACTTCATGCAAGGTTCCACAGGTTGTGGTTAGACGCGGCGCCGGCGATGAGCCGCTGGCGCCCAGTGCAGTGCTGGTATCGCCTAGGCGGTCTGCTCGGGTTCCAGGGTCTTGGGCTTGATGCCGTAGTAGACGAAATTATCGAAGTCTTCGTGGCGGTAGGTGTCGTGGCGCTCGTAGTAGTTGTACACCACCGAGAGCTTCTGTTCGGTCACCGTGGGCTCGCTGTCGTGAAGGCTCTTGCGCCCCTGCATGACCAGCAGTGAACCCTTCTTGGCGAAGATCTTGCGGTGTTCGACCCAGGGTTGCTTCTTGCTCGGGTGGGAGCGTTCGACCTGCATGCGCAACGGCGCTTCATGGTTGGTGGTCAGGAACAGCAATACCGTGATGCCGTTGGTGTCGTAATGCAGCCCCAGGGTTCCGCCGCCGGGCGGGTAGGCTTTTATATTGATATCCGACGCCGGGTAGGGCGACACCACGGTGTCCGTGTGGGTGATAAGGCTTATCAGCGGTACCAGCGAGTGATACACCGCGTTGAGTTCGGGAAAGTGCTGACGGATATCGCTGCCCTTGAAGATGTGATGGTTATAAGCGCCCCCCAAGTCCGATACGGCATCGGTGCCCAGGCTTTCATGCCGAACCAGGTCAACTTTATTGGCCTGGATAATAGCGTTGGCCCGTTCTCTGAGGGTGTCGCACAGCGCATCGGGAATGATGCCGTCAATCACGGTTTCAAGGTTGTAGAAATAATTGTGTCGGTGTTGGTTGATGTCGAACACTTTTATTTTCCTCCGTTGAGTAAGTCAGAAAATAGGCAGTAGTTGTTATGCGCAACTTTTTCCTGATTTGTTGGCGGGTGTTATTGCTTGCCTGAATAGTGTTAGGAAAAACCTAGGTTTAGTGCAATAACGGTTATTGTGCGAAGTGTCTTCTAGTGCGGGTTATTGTTTCCTACATATGCAGCAGCGTATCTGCTTACTGCGAATAAGCAGGGAAGTTGCTGTAGGTGTTCGAGCCGCAGCGGGCTGTTTGCCGCCCAAGGCATTGACGACGGGCACCGTGCGCTTGTGGCCGATTGATTTGCCTATCGGCTGCCAGGCGGGCTGCCGCTGTGGGCTGATTGCGTTTATACTCGCCGGCTTTCAAAAGTTCGCCAACGAGTGCTGCCTGCCATGGAAATCAACCCGATCCTTAACAGTATCAAGGACCTGTCCGAGCGCTCCGAAACTATTCGGGGGTATCTTTGACTACGATCAAAAGCATGAGCGCCTGACCGAGGTCAATCGCGAGCTTGAAGATCCGAGTGTCTGGAACAACCCAACCTACGCCCAGGAACTGGGGCGCGAGCGTTCGATGCTGGCGCAGATCGTAGAAACCCTGGATGAAATGCACAGTGGCCTGGCCGATGCCAAGGACCTGCTGCTGATGTCCGCCGAGGAAGAAGACCAGGCTGCCGTCGATGACGTAGCCGCCGAAGTCGAGCGCTTGCGCGAGTCCCTGGAAAAACTCGAATTCCGTCGCATGTTCAGCGGTGAGATGGACGCCAACAACGCCTACCTGGATATCCAGGCCGGTTCCGGCGGCACCGAGGCCCAGGACTGGGCCAACATCCTGCTGCGCATGTACCTGCGCTGGGCCGACAAGCGTGGCTTCGACGCCACGATCATGGAACTGTCCGCCGGCGAAGTCGCCGGGATCAAGGGCGCCACCGTGCACATCAAGGGCGAATACGCCTTTGGCTGGTTGCGTACCGAGATCGGCGTGCACCGCTTGGTGCGCAAGAGCCCGTATGACTCCGGCAACCGTCGCCACACCTCGTTCTCGGCCGTGTTCGTGTCGCCGGAAATCGACGACAACATCGAAATCGACATCAACCCCTCCGACCTGCGGATCGATACGTATCGTTCCTCCGGCGCCGGTGGCCAGCACGTGAACACCACCGACTCGGCCGTGCGTATCACCCACGTACCGACCAACACCGTGGTCAGCTGCCAGAACGAACGTTCCCAGCATGCGAACAAAGACACCGCCATGAAAATGCTGCGGGCTCGTTTGTATGAGCAGGAAGTGCAAAAGCGCAACGCCGCGTCTCAGGCTCTGGAAGAAACCAAGTCCGATATCGGCTGGGGCCACCAGATCCGCTCGTACGTGCTGGACGCTTCGCGCATCAAAGACCTGCGCACCAACATCGAGCGCAGCGACTGCGACAAAGTGCTCGACGGCGATATCGACGAATACCTGATCGCCAGCCTCAAACAAGGCCTGTAAGTCCGCAATACGGGGCATGGCGCGCTCCCTGTGGGAGCGGGCTTGCCCGCGATCCCCAGCCGCAGGCTGGGGGCAACGAACCTGTGATGGAATCTTTAAAGACATGAGCGACCAACAACTCGACCAAGCCCTGCAACAGGAAGAAAACTCCCTGATCGCCCTGCGCAAGGAAAAGCTTGCGGCCGAGCGCGCCAAGGGCAACGCCTTCCCCAACGACTTCCGTCGCGACGCCTACTGCGAAGACTTGCAGAAGCAGTACGCCGACAAGACCAAGGAAGAACTGGCCGAAGCGGCGATCCCGGTCAAGGTGGCAGGTCGCATCATGCTCAACCGTGGCTCGTTCATGGTGATCCAGGACATGACCGGGCGTATCCAGGTCTACGTCAACCGCAAGACCCTGCCCGAAGAAACCCTGGCCGCGGTGAAAACCTGGGACCTGGGCGACATCATTGCCGCCGAAGGCACCCTGGCCCGTTCCGGCAAGGGCGACCTGTACGTGGAAATGACCAGCGTGCGCCTGCTGACCAAATCCCTGCGCCCGCTGCCGGACAAGCACCACGGCCTCTCCGACACCGAGCAGCGCTACCGCCAGCGCTACGTTGACCTGATCGTCAACGAAGAAGTACGCCAGACCTTCCGCGTGCGCTCGCAAGTGATCGCCCACATCCGCAGTTTCCTGATGGCCCGCGACTTCCTTGAGGTCGAGACGCCCATGCTGCAAACCATCCCCGGCGGTGCGGCGGCCAAGCCGTTCGAGACTCACCACAATGCCCTGGACATGGAAATGTTCCTGCGCATCGCCCCCGAGCTGTACCTCAAGCGCCTGGTGGTCGGTGGTTTCGAGAAGGTCTTCGAGATCAACCGCAACTTCCGCAACGAAGGTGTCTCGACCCGCCACAACCCCGAATTCACCATGTTGGAGTTCTACCAGGCCTACGCCGACTACGAAGACAACATGGACCTGACCGAAGAACTGTTCCGCGAGCTGGCGCAACTGGTGCTGGGCAGCACCGACGTGCCCTACGGCGACAAGGTGTTCCACTTCGGCGAGCCGTTCGTGCGCCTGTCGGTGTTCGACTCGATCCTCAAATACAACCCTGAACTGACTGCCGATGACCTCAACGACATCGACAAGGCCCGTGCCATCGCCAAGCAGGCCGGCGCCAAGGTGCTGGGCTTTGAAGGCCTGGGCAAGTTGCAGGTGATGATTTTCGAGGAACTGGTGGAGCACAAGCTGGAACAGCCGCACTTCATCACCCAATACCCGTTTGAAGTCTCGCCGCTGGCGCGCCGCAACGACGACAACCCGAATGTCACCGACCGCTTCGAGCTGTTTATCGGCGGCCGTGAAATCGCCAACGCCTACTCCGAGCTCAACGACGCCGAGGACCAGGCCGAGCGCTTCATGGCCCAGGTGGCTGACAAGGATGCCGGCGACGACGAAGCCATGCACTACGACGCCGATTTCGTCCGCGCGCTGGAATACGGCATGCCGCCGACCGCCGGTGAAGGCATTGGCATCGACCGCTTGGTGATGCTGCTGACCAACTCCCCGTCGATCCGCGACGTGATCCTCTTCCCGCACATGCGCCCGCAAGCCTGACGCGACTGCACCCCCGCCGCCTACAGCGGGCTGATATCAACCAGCCAAGGCAACCCGCGCTGTAGCAAGCCCGCTTGCTACAGCGCCGTTCAGGGTTTGCCTGGTTTGGCCGATATCAGCCTTGCCGGGCGGCTTTTTATTGCCTGAATGGAACAAACGTATCAACTTGTTACCTATCCGACCGTAAAGAGGAAGACCTGCCGTGAACCCTGCAATTGCTCAAGAAGGTGCAGCTGGCGTTGCCACTGCGGTCGCGCAAAGCGTTCAGTACCAGGGGCGCAAGCCCAGCCGCCAGGGCAGTGAGCAGCGTCGGCAGGACATTCTCGATGCGGCGATGCGCATCGTCGTGCGCGATGGCGTGCGAGCGGTACGCCACCGTGCCGTGGCCGCCGAGGCAGCGGTGCCGCTGTCGGCGACCACTTACTACTTCAAGGATATCGATGACCTGCTCACCGATACCTTCGCCCAATACGTGGAACGCAGTGCGGCCTTCATGGCCAAGCTGTGGGCCAACAACGAAGGCCTGCTGCGCGAGATGGTCGCCTTTGGCGATGGCAGCGTGGCGGCGCGCAGCCAACTGGCCGACGACATCGCGCGGCTGACCGCCGACTACGTGCAGCACCAGTTGCACACCCGCCGCGAGCACCTGATGGCCGAGCAGGCGTTTCGCCAGGAAGCCCTGCTCAACCCACGGTTGGCGCTGTTGGTGCGCTCGCACCAGCAAATTCTCCTACAGGGCACTTGCCATTTTTTCCAGGTGCTGGGGTCGCGTGAGCCACAGCAGGATGCCAAAGTGTTGACGGCGATTATCGGACGGATGGAGTATCAGGGCCTGCTTAATGGCCCTGAGCCACAAGCCGAAGAAGAAATGCTCGGCATCCTCAAGCGCCACATGCACTTGGTGCTGGCCTCGGCCTAGGGCGCCGAGTGGGGGCAATCAGGAGAAACCAATGAAAACCTGGCGTGTGCTGCTGATGACCCTGGCCTTCATGCTGCTAGGCGGCTGCCTGGTGACCTTCACCCAACCGATGGCCGAGCACCAGGCCCTGCCGGCCGGTTTGCTGGGCAAATGGACCAGCAAGAACAGTTGGGGCGAGCCCCTCAACCTGGAGTTGAGCCGCGTCGGCAAGGACCAATACCAAGCGGTCAGTTACGCCCGGGCCCGCCCCCGGGAGCGCGAAGCCTACGGTTTTACCGTGACCCGCCACGATGTGCGCTGGTACGCCTGGGGCAAAGTGCCCGCCGCCTATGGTGGCGGTTTCACCCTGGCAGGCTTTGAACTCAATGAAGACCACGAATTGGTGGTCTACAGTCTCGACCTTGAGGCAATCGGCGATGCCGCGGCGCGGGGCCTGCTCAAGGGCGCGCCGCTGGACACCGAACAAGGCCCGGGGCTGGCAGTCCAAAGCCCCATGGCGCAGGTGTTCGCCTACCTCGATGACCCGGCCAACGCCGACGCCTTTGTCGAAGTGGCCCGCTACAAACGCCCAGCCAACGCCAAGCCGTAAAGCATTCAGAGGAGTTTCGGGTGGACGATTACCAGCAAACGATACGCGCCTTGTCTGATCGCATCGTGATGGCGCAGACGCCGATCCGCGTACTGGATGCGGTGAAGTGGGACGACAACATCCGCCGGGGCTTTCTCAAGGCCAAGGGCAAGGAAATGCCCGCCGTGGACCGTGACTACTACCTGGGCCGGCCGCTGGCGTTCGACTCCAGCAAGGTCAAGCTGGAGTTCCAGAACATCGAGCGCGACATCACCCGGCAACTGGGCCAGTTCAACCCGGTCGGGCAGATCATGCGGCGCATGTGCAAGGAATACCGCATGGTGGTGCGCATGCTCGAAGCGCGCGGCACCGAGGATTTCGGCCTGATATCCCAGGAGCTGTATGGCGCCGCCTCCGATGCCTTCCACGCCGGCGACCCGACCCTGGCCGACCTGGGCCTGATGCTGTCCGATTACCTGAACAACATCGACGGGCGCGGCGACCTCAAGGACGAACCCAAGCTGCTCAGCGCCAAGCAAGCCGTGAGCCTGCTGCAAAGCCGCCTGAACAAGGTGTTTGGCGAAGCCGAGGAAACCATCCGGGTGTTCGAGTCCGACGGCATTGTCGCGGACGCGGCGGCCGGCGCCGACTACATCAAGATCCGCACCGACGCCATGTTCAACGAGCGCGACGTGCGCGCCCTGGAAGTCCACGAAGGCCTGGTGCACGTGGGCACTACCCTCAACGGCCAGAACCAGCCGATCTGCACCTTCCTGTCCAAAGGCCCGCCGTCCTCGACCGTGACCCAGGAAGGCCTGGCGATCCTGATGGAAATCATCACCTTCGCTTCCTACCCCAGCCGCTTGCGCAAACTGACCAACCGCACCCGTGCCATCCACATGGTGGAGGAGGGCGCGGACTTTTTGCAGGTGTACGAGTTCTTCCGCGAGCAGGGCTTCGAGATGGCGGAAAGCTACGGTAACGCCAGTCGGGTTTTCCGTGGCTCGGTGCCCAATGGCCTGCCGTTCACCAAGGACTTGTCCTACCTCAAGGGCTTCATCATGGTTTACAACTACATTCAGTTGGCCGTGCGCAAAGGCAAGCTGGAGCAGGTGCCGCTGCTGTTTTGCGGCAAAACCACCCTGGAGGACATGCGTACCCTGCGCCAATTGGTGGACGAAGGCCTGGTGGTGCCGCCCAAGTACTTGCCCGACCAGTTCCGCGACATGAATGCCCTGTCGGCGTGGATGTGCTTCTCCAACTTCCTCAACCACCTGAGCCTGGACCGGATCGAGGCGGATTACTCCAATATCCTGTGAGTTCTTTGCTGGCTCTATGTGGGATTTTTTTCTTGTGTCTGTGAGAGGGGGCGAGCCCGCTCCCACGCCAGCGTCGTTTTCACAGGAGAACGCTGAGGCTTTTACGCGATTGTCTTTCCACCCCTTTCACGAGGCGTCACCGGATGAGAACCCTCGGCATTCTGTGCCTGTTGTTGGCCCTGGGCGGTTGCAGCTCGCTGCTGTTCTACCCCGAGCCGGGCCTGCCGTTCACCCCGACCAAAGCGGGGCTGGCGTACCGCGATGTCAACCTGACCACCGCCGATGGCGTGCGCCTGCGCGGCTGGTGGCTGCCGGCCAAGCCGGGGGTGGCGGTCAAGGGCACGGTGCTGCACCTGCACGGTAATGGTGGCAACCTGGCGGCGCACCTGGGCGGTAGTTGGTGGCTGCCCGAGCAAGGCTATCAAGTGCTGCTGCTGGACTACCGCGGCTATGGCGTGTCCGAGGGCACGCCGCGTTTGCCGGCGATCTACCAAGACATCGACGCCGCGTTCGCCTGGCTGGACGCGGCGCCCGAGGTCCAGGGCAAGCCGTTGGTGCTGCTGGGCCAGAGCCTGGGCGGGGCGCTGGCGGTGCATTACCTGGCCGCGCACCCCGAGCGCGAGCGCCAGCTCAAGGCCCTGGTGCTCGATGGCGTGCCGGCCAGCTACCGTGCGGTCGGGCGCTTCGCCTTGGGCACGTCCTGGCTGACGTGGCCGCTGCAAGTGCCGCTGTCTTGGCTGGTGCCGGATGCCGACAGTGCGATCTACGCCGCGCCGCGCCTGGGCACCGTGCCGAAATTGATCTACCACAGCCTCGATGACCCTATCGTGCCTCTTTCCAACGGCATCGGACTGTATCAAGCTGCGCCCCCGCCCAGGGTCCTGCAACTGACCCGCGGTGGCCACGTGCAGACGTTCGCCGACCCGGTCTGGCGCGCCGTGATGCTGCGTTACCTGGATGACCCGCAGCATTTCAACGGCTTGCGCCGCCTGGCCGAAGTGCCGAACTATCCGCCGCCCACGAATCCTGCAATTGAACCTTCAGAGAGTCCGCAATGAGTGAAGAACGTAACGCCATCCCCCTGATTATCACGGGTGTCTGCAGCATCATCGGCACCGTGGCGTGCCTGTGGTACTACGGCTACCTGCACTTCGCCAAGCCCGAAGACGCGCTGCTGCTCAACGACTTCACCATGCTCAAGACCCAACCGGGCGAAGACTACAAGATCTCCCTGCAACCGGCCGCCGAAGTGGCGCAGTGCATCGATGGCGTGCTGGTGTTGTTCGACACCGAGCAAAAAGGCCTGACCGGTGTGCTGGTCAACAACAAGAAGCGCGCCGTGCGCTGCATGGGCGAAGAAACGCCGCAGCAGTTGCAGCCATAAATCCGGGGCAAAAAAAACTCCACTGAAGTGGAGTTTTGCGCGGTCAGGCAATTACCCACTGTGGGAGCGAGCCTGCTCGCGATGAGCGCGGCCCATTCAGCATCAATGAGTGCTGACCCACCGCTATCGCGGGCAGGGCCCGCTCCCACAGAGGTTGCCGGTAAATGGCAGAGGTTAGGCCGTTTTCCAGGTGATTTCTTCTTCACCGTCGCTGCTGATGCGAATCCAGCGGTCGGCCGCTTCCTCGCCTTCCTCCTCGACCCAACTGCCTGGCGCGCAGCGCACTTCGACGTTCAGCGCGGCGAACGCGGCACGGGCGCAGGCGATGTCGTCGTCCCACGGCGTTTGGTCGCTGTCCAGGTGCAGGCTGTTCCACTTGCCCACGGCTTTGGGCAGCCAGGTCACCGGCACGTTGCCGGCGCGGCATTTGTAGGTCTGGCCTTTTTGCACCCAGTCGGTGCACGGCCCCAGGGCGGCGCCGAGCCACGCGGCGATGGCCTTGTAGTCGGTGTCAGTGTCTTTGAGGTAAATCTCGATATCGGGTTGGCGCATGGACGTCCTCACTGCGGGTCTGAAAAATCCACTCGCGGATTTTGCGTGCCCAGGCAACGGCCCGGGCCCTTGAATTTAGGGGTTAAGACAAAACGAAGTAATCGTAGCGCATCGACACGGTGACCTCGAACGGCGCCACCTGGTCGATGACCTCGGCGCGGCGTTCGGCGCTGGCACGCCAGCCGTGGGGCGTCATGGCCAGCAGGTTGGCGCGGTCCTGGGGGTTGGCCAGGTGCAGCTTGAATTCCAGGGTTTCGCTGTGTTGCAGGCTCATGCCCTCGGGCACCAGGGCCAGGTGCTTGTCGTCGGTGTACTCGCGCACTTCGTCGTACAGGCGCTCGCGCAGCTCCATCAGGTGGCCGCGGGTGGGGCCGACTTTCATCAGGCCGCCGCCGGGGCTGAGCAGGCGCTTGGCTTCTTGCCAGTCGAGGGGGCTGAACACGCTGGCCAGGAACTGGCAACTGGCGTCCGCCAGCGGCACGCGGGCCATGCTGGCGATCAACCAGGTCAGCGTCGGGTTGCGCTTGCACGCACGTTTGACGGCTTCCTTGGAGATATCCAGGGCATAGCCGTCGGCGCGCAGCAGGGCATCGGCGATTTGCGCGGTGTAGTAACCCTCGCCGCAACCGATGTCGAGCCAGCGCCGTGGGGCGCGCTCGGCGGCCAGTTGCGCCAGGCGTTTGGCCACCGGGGCGTAATGCCCAGCGTTGAGGAAGTCGCGGCGCGCCTCGACCATCGCCAGGTTATCGCCCGGGTCGCGGCTGTTTTTGTGCTGCACCGGCAGCAGGTTCAGGTAACCCTGGCGGGCGCGGTCGAAGCGGTGCCCGGCGGGGCAGGCGACGCCGTTGTCGACCTCGGCCAGCGGCGCGGTGCAGATAGGGCAGGTGAGCATCAGGCGAGCAACTTGACGAGGGTCTGGTAGTAGATTTCGGTCAGCACGTCGAGGTCGCTGGCCAGAACCCGCTCGTTGACCTGGTGGATGGTCGCGTTGACCGGGCCCAGTTCCACCACTTGCGTGCCCATGGTGGCGATGAAGCGCCCGTCCGAGGTGCCGCCGCTGGTGGAGGCCTGGGTGTCGCGGCCGGTGACCTGCTTGATGCTCGCCGACACCGCGTCGAGCAGCGCGCCCGGTTCGGTGAGGAATGGCAGGCCCGACAACGCCCAGTCCACGTGCCAGTCCAGGCCATGTTGGTCGAGGATATCGGCAACGCGTTTTTGCAGGCCTTCGACTGTGGACTCGGTGGAGAAGCGGAAGTTGAACACCGCCACCAGTTCACCGGGGATCACGTTGGTGGCGCCGGTGCCGGAGTTGAGGTTGGAGATCTGGAAACTGGTGGGCGGAAAGAACGCATTGCCATCGTCCCAATGCTCGGCGGCCAATTGCGCCAGGGCTGGGGTGGCGAGGTGGATCGGGTTCTTCGCCAGGTGTGGGTAGGCGACGTGGCCCTGCACACCGCGCACCGTGAGGCGGGCGCCGAGGGAGCCGCGCCGGCCATTCTTGACCACATCACCCACCAGGGTGGTGCTCGACGGCTCGCCGACGATGCACCAGTCCAGGCGTTCCTTGCGCGCGGCCAGGCGTTCGACCACGGCTTTGGTGCCGTGGTGGGCCGGGCCTTCTTCATCGCTTGTAATCAGGAAGGTGACTTTGCCCCGGTGGTCCGGGTAGTCGCCCACAAACCGCTCGGCGGCCACGGTCATGGCCGCCAGGCTGCCCTTCATGTCCGCCGCGCCGCGCCCGCAGAGCATGCCGTGCTCGTCGATCACTGCGTCGAACGGGTCGATCTGCCAGGCCTGTACCGGGCCGGTGGGTACCACGTCGGTGTGGCCGGCGAAACACAGCACCGGGCCATCGTGCTTGCCGTGGCTGGCCCAGAAGTTATCCACATCCTCGATGCGCATCGGCTCCAACTGGAAACCGGCATCGCCCAGGCGCTGCATCATCAGCTTCTGGCAGTCAGCGTCGACCGGCGTCACGGACGGGCGGCGGATCAGGTCACAGGCGAGTTGCAGGGTGGGCGAAAGGTCGGCGTGGGCCGTCATGGAGAACTCCGGGAAACAGGGTATGGGCACAAGGCTGAATAAAACCGCTGGCGCCTCGCTGTGGCAGCGGGCAGGCCTTGGGGGCGAGGCGCACAAAGGGCCGTAATCTTATAGCAAAACAGCGGCCACTGGCCGCCGTTCGGTGGTTTTATGCGCTCGCCGGCCCAGGTTTGGGCAGGGATGAGAGAAACGCCATGACCAGCGCCGCCAGGTACGGCAGCGATTGCACCAGCAGCATGGCCACCCAGAAGCGCATGTCATTGCCCGGCAGGCCTTGCACCAGGCAGATGCCCAGCGCCGCGCCCCACAACAGCAGCATGATGAACAGCTCCTCGCGGGCCTCCGAGATCGCCCGCCAGAAGCCGTGGGTGGCGGCGTTCTTGGGCGTGCGAATAAACGGAATACTGCGGGTGAAAAAACCATACAGCACCGCTTTGGCGATGGTGTGGGACAACGCCAACCCGGCCAGGGCTGCGCAGCACGCGTCCTTGAGGTCCACCCCCACCGCGCGGCGGTAGAGGAACAGGATCTTGCCCACCTTGAATACGAATAGCGCCAGCGGCGGGATGGCAAAGATCAGCAGCGGTGGGTCGACCCGGTGCGGCACGATAATCATCGCCGCTGACCACAGCAGGGCACCGGCGGTGAAGAAAATGTTCATGCCATCGGCCACCCACGGCAGCCACCCGGCGAGGAAGTGATAGCGCTGGCCGCGGGTCAGTTCGCTGCCTTGGCCGCGCAGCAGGCTGGCGCTGTGGCGTTTGATGATTTGGATTGCGCCATAGGCCCAGCGAAAACGCTGTTTCTTGAAGTCGATAAAGGTGTCGGGCATCAGGCCCTGGCCGTAGCGGGTGTGGGAATAGGCCGCCGACAGGCCTTTCTCGAACACCCGCAGGCCCAACTCTGCGTCTTCGCAGATGCACCAGTCGGCCCAGCCCAACTCTTGCAGCACCGAACGGCGGGTCATGGTCATGGTGCCGTGCTGGATGATCGCGTCGCGGTCGTTGCGGGTGACCATGCCGATATGGAAAAACCCCTTGTACTCGGCGTAGCAGAGCTTTTTGAAGGTGCTCTCGTGGGCGTCGCGGTAGTCCTGGGGCGACTGCACCACCGCGATCTGCGGGTCGGCGAAGTGCGGGACCATGTGCTTGAGCCAGTCGGGGTGTACGCAGTAGTCGGAATCGATTACCGCAATCACCTGCGCGTCTGCGGCGGTGTGGGGGATCAGGTAATTCAGCGCGCCGCCCTTGAACCCGGCCAGGGGCGCGACGTGGAAGAACTTGAAGCGCGGGCCCAGGCTGGCGCAGTAGTCGCGCACCGGCTCCCACACAGCCGGGTCCTTGGTGTTGTTGTCGATAATCAGGACTTCGTAGTCCGGGTAGTCGAGGGCGGCCAGGGCATCGAGGGTCTGTTTGACCATCTCGGGCGGCTCGTTGTAGCAAGGCACGTGGATCGACACCTTGGGCCGGTAGGGTGAAGCTCCCTCAACGGGTAGGAACTCGCGGCGGCGCTTGTGGGTCCACACCGCTTCGGCCAATTCATGGGCCTCGGTCAGCAGCACGATAAACACCCCCAGCGCGCCGAGCGCGAGCAAAAAGCCCACGGTGAGGCTGAACCAGGTGCTGTATTGCTGGCTGTAGTCGTAGCCGATCCACACCAGCACCGAACCGCACAGAAACGCGATAAAGGTCAGGAAGGTGCGCCCGCGCTGGCGCAGTGACGAGCCGTCGATCATCAGCAGGGTCAGCGACAGCAACGCCAGCACCACCGAGCCGATGGCCAGCACGCGCCATTGGGGGATGGCCACTACCGGGCCTTCGAAGTTGAATTTCTGCTGGCGCGCGGCGTTGAACACGCCCCAATAGGCGCCCACCGAGCCTTCGTCGCTGGCCTTCCACGGCTGGTCGAAGGCTTCGATCACAAAGTAGTTGTAGCCCTGGCGGTTGAGGCGGTTGACCAGGCTGCGCAGGTAAATCGCCTGCTCGGCCGGGGTGGCGTCGGCGCCGCCGCCCATGCGGCCGTTGCTCGGCCAACCCACTTCGGAAAGCAGCAGGGGCTTTTTCGGGAAGAGTTTTTTCAACGCTTGGGCGTGGTCCATGACGAACTGCCCTGCCTCATCCACCGGCACGTTTTCCCAGTAGGGCAGGATGTGGGCGGCGATCAGGTCCACGTGTTGGGCCAGTTGCCGGTTGTTCTTCCAGATATGCCACTGCTCGGAGGTGGTCACCGGCACTTTGACGGCGGCGCGCACCCGGTCGAGCAGCACGATCAAGTCGTCGGCGCTGATGTCACGGCGAAACACCGCCTCGTTGCCCACCACCACCCGCACCACGCTGCGCGAGTGGTTGGCGATGTCGATGGCCTTGAGGATTTCCCGCTCGTTGCGCGCCAGGTCCTTGCTGATCCAGATGCCCAGGGTCACCCGCAGGCCGAACTCTTCGGCCAGGGTCGCAATCTCGCCCAGGGCGCCGTCCACCGAATAAATGCGGATGTTGTCGGTGAGTTTGCTGAGCATCTCCAGGTCGCGGCGCATCTGCTCGTTGGTGGGGTATTGGTGCTTCTGCGGGTACTGCCCCTGTTGGTAGGGCGAGTAGGAAAAACCGGAGATCTGTGCAGGCCAGTCGGGGGCGCTGACTGGGCGATTGATAAGCGCCCAGAAACCGCTGAACAGGGCGGCGATGGCCAGCACAACCACCAGGTTGAGTCCAAATTTACGCGATGACATAACGAGAGCGGGTCCCTTGGGCTGTTGAACGAGGGCGCGTTCGGCAGTGGCAAAGGGATCGCATCCTACACATGCTGGTAGGTTGGCGCACATTTGAAGGGGAAAGTGCTTACGTCTGGCGGCGAAAACTCAGCGGTGGTGGGAATGCCGTCATCGCGAGCAGGCTCGCTCCCCCTGTTGGGCCGGGCGGCAATCAGCCTTAGAACTTGGCGGCGGCTGGCCCTATAATGCGCGCCGGTTTTTGGGGTAATGGTCAATGAGCACAGAAGATCCACGGTTTGCCGGTATCGCCCGTTTGTATGGCATCGAAGGCCTGGCGCGGTTGCGGGCGGCCCATGTGGCCATCGTCGGGGTGGGCGGGGTCGGTTCCTGGGCGGCGGAAGCCATGGCCCGTTCAGGGGTGGGGGAGATTTCCCTGTTCGACCTCGACGACGTCTGCGTGAGCAACAGCAACCGCCAGTTGCACGCCCTGGACAGCACCGTGGGCAAGGCCAAGGTCGAGGTGATGGCCGAGCGCCTGCGCGGCATCAACCCGCACTGTACGGTGCACGCGGTGGCCGACTTCGTCACCCGCGAGACCATGGCCGAGTACATCACCCCGGATATCGACTGCGTGATCGACTGCATTGACAGCGTCAACGCCAAGGCCGCGCTGATTGCCTGGTGCAAGCGGCGCAAGATCCAGATCATCACCACCGGCGGCGCGGGCGGGCAGATCGACCCGACGCTGATCCAGGTCTGCGACCTGAACCGCACCTTCAACGACCCGCTGGCCTCAAAAGTGCGCTCCACCCTGCGCCGCGACTACGGCTTCTCGCGCACAGTGACGCGCCATTACAGCGTGCCTTGCGTGTTCTCCACCGAACAGCTGCGCTACCCCAAACCCGACGGCAGCATTTGCCTGCAAAAGAGCTTCGTGGGCGACGGCGTGAAACTGGACTGCGCCGGTGGTTTTGGCGCGGTGATGATGGTCACGGCGACGTTCGGCATGGTCGCGGCGACCAAAGCGGTGGATAAGATCGTGGCTGGTGTGCGCCGGCCTTCGGAGCGGGTGAAGGCGCCCTGAGTATCGCGCTACCTGTAGGCGCGGGCTTGCCTGCGATAGCAATCTGCCAGGCAATACGGCCGCGATTGAAGGCCCGCCATCGCTGGCAAGCCCGTGCCCATGTCAGCCCTGTGCTTGGCTGAGTTGGCGCATGCGCTGCAATACCGCATTCAAGCCGTTGCTGCGCGACGGCGATAACTGGCGCGACAGGCCCAGTTGGGCAAACCAACCCGGCAAATCGACGGTTTGCAGGTCTGCTGCCGACAAGCCATTGACCCGCGCCAGCAGCAACGCCACCAACCCACGGATCAACCGCGCCTCGCTGCTGGCACGAAACTGCCAGTGGCCGTCCTGCAACTCGCCCACCAGCCACATCAGGCTTTCGCAGCCCTGCACTCGGTTGGCTTCGGTTTTTTCCTCATCGCTCAAGGCCGGCAAGCGCTCACCCCATTGCATCAGCAGGCGCGCGCGTTGCTCCCAGGCGCCCGCGGCCGCGAAGGCTTGCAAGGCGTGTTCGGCCTCGCCGGGCAGGCTCATCGCAACAGCTCCAGGGCCTGATCCAGCGCCTCGAAAAAGCGCTCCAAGTCGTCGGAGTCGTTGTACAGCGCCAGGGAGACGCGGATCGCCCCGGCCAGCCCCATGCCCTTGAGCAGAGGCATGGCGCAGTGATGGCCGGCGCGCACGGCGATGCCTTGTTCGGTGAGCAAGTGGGCGAGGTCGGCGTTGTGTATGCCTTCGACGACAAAACTGGCCAGCGCCACGTGGGGGCGGCCCAGCAGGCGAATGCCGTTGCGCGCCTGCAAGCCACGCAGCAGGTAGTCGTGCAGCGCGGCTTCGTGGGCGGCCACGGCGTCCTGGCCGAGGGCGCGGAGGTAATCGAGGGTGGCGCCCAGGCCGATCACGGCGGCAATCGGCGGCGTGCCGGCCTCCAAACCCAGGGGCGCGGGGCGGAAGGTGGCGTGTTGATAGTCGGCGTCTTGCACCATCTCGCCGCCAAATTGCCAGTGGCGCAGTTGCGCCAGTGCATCGTGGCGGCCAAAGAGCACGCCCACGCCATCGGGGCCGTACAGCTTGTGGCTGGAAAACACGTAGAAGTCGCAGCCCAGGGCCTGCACGTCATGGCGGCCATGGACCACGCCCTGGGCGCCATCGACCACGGTCAAGGCGCCTTGGGCCTTGGCCAGGGCCAGGAGCGGCGCCAACGGCTGCCAGGTGCCGAGGACGTTGGACAACTGGCTGACGGCCAGCACGCGGGTACGCGGGCCGATAAGGCGTGCGGCGGCGGCGAGGTCGATCAGGCCCTCGGCGTCCACCGGCACGACCACCAGTTTCAGCCCCCGGCGCTGGGCCAGTTGCTGCCAGGGCAGTAGGTTGGCGTGGTGTTCCAGGGCGCTAATGACGATTTCATCGCCCGGGTTGAAAAGAGGCTCCAGGCCATAGGCCAGGAGGTTCAGCGCGCTGGTGGCGCCGTGGGTGAAGACGATGTGCCCGCTATCGCCACTGTTGAGCCATTGCGCCACTTTGTGGCGGCTGTCTTCAAAGGCCTGGGTCGCGTGGGCGCCGGGCAGGTGCTGGGCACGGTGCACATTGGCTGCGCCATTGGCGTAGTAATGGTGCAGGGCATCGAGCAGGGCCTGGGGCTTTTGCGTGGTGGCGGCGTTGTCCAGGTAGATCTGGGCCTGGCGTTGCAGGGCGGCGATGGCCGGGAAGTCGGCGCGCCAGGGCGAGGGCACAAGCATGGTGTCGGGGGCTCGTATGGGCGAACGGGCCGCCCGAGGGCGACCCGTTCCAGGGGCATCGAGTGGCTGCTTAGTTGTGAGCGTGCAGCGCTTCGTTCAGTTCGATGGCCGATTTGTGGGTTTTGCATTCCACGGCGCCGGTCTGCGAATTGCGGCGGAACAGCAGGTCGGTCTGGCCGGCCAGTTCGCGGGCCTTGACCACTTTGACCAGTTGGTTGTTCTCGTCCAGCAGCGCCACCTTGGTGCCCGCGGTGATGTACAGGCCCGACTCCACGGTGTTGCGGTCGCCCAAGGGGATGCCGATGCCGGCGTTGGCGCCGATCAGGCAGCCTTCGCCGACCTTGATGACGATGTTGCCGCCACCGGACAGGGTGCCCATGGTCGAGCAACCGCCGCCCAGGTCCGAACCCTTGCCGACGAACACGCCTGCCGAGACGCGGCCTTCGATCATGCCCGGGCCTTCGGTGCCGGCGTTGAAGTTGACGAAACCTTCGTGCATGACGGTGGTGCCTTCGCCCACGTAAGCGCCCAGGCGCAGGCGCGCGGCGTCAGCGATGCGCACGCCGGCCGGAACCACGTAGTCGGTCATTTTCGGGAACTTGTCCACCGAGAACACTTCCAGCAAGTCGCCGCGCAGGCGTGCTTCGAGCTGGCGCTCGGCCAGCTCGCCCAGGTCGATGGCGCCCTGGCTGGTCCAGGCCACGTTCGGCAGCAGCGGGAAGATCCCGGCCAGGTTCAGGCCGTGGGGCTTGACCAGGCGATGGGACAGCAGGTGCAGCTTGAGGTAGGCCTCGGGGGTGGAGCTCAGTTGGCTGTCTTGCGCCAGGACGGTGGCCACCAGCGGCTTGTGGCTTTCGGCCAGGCGCGTCAGCAGGGCGGCTTGGGTGGCGTCGAACGGCTTGACCGCTTCGGCCAGTTGCGCCGCTTGCGCGGTGCTGAAGGCGATAGCCTGGTTGCCTTCGCTGTAACCCAGGATCGGCGCGATGGCGGCGATCAAATCAGCCGATGGGTTGAGCAGGGGTTGGGCGTAGAACACTTCCAGCCATGCACCTTGACGGTTCTGGGTGCCGACACCGAAGGCCAGGCTGAACGAAGAATTGGACATGCGGTTACCTCTACAAAAAAGAATGGGCAGGCTTACGTGAGGGCTGCCGCGTAGATTTCTGGCTTGAAGCCAATCAGGGTTCGGTCACCCAGATCAAGCACCGGGCGCTTAATCATCGAGGGTTGGGCGAGCATCAGTTCGATGGCTTTCGTCTGGTCGAGATCGGCTTTGCGTTCGTCGTCGAGTTTGCGAAAGGTCGTGCCGGCGCGGTTCAACACCACTTGCCAGCCGTGCTCGTCACACCATTGGGTCAAGTGCGCGCGGTCGATGCCGGCGGTTTTATAGTCGTGAAAGTCATAGCTGACAGCGTGTTCATCGAGCCAGGTGCGCGCCTTTTTCATGGTGTCGCAGGCTTTGATGCCGAAAAGGTGCAACGTTTTGCTTGAAGCGGTCAAGAAATTGCCTCCCTTAACAGGTGCCGGGTACGAAAGGGCACGGATTATGCCATGAGTCGGCGTCAATCGGGTTTTGTGCGCCCGCGCGGGCGGCGGTGCGACTTTGGTGCAACGGTGGGCGCTAGCTTAAGTGGCTAATATGGCACTTAAATGGCCATCTGTTGCCTGATAAATGCCATCGCTGGGAATCACGCTTTATGCAAACCGCTTATACCGTCCTCATTCTGCTGATGCTGGTGAGCGTTTCCCGTTTGGTCGGGCGGGTGATTCCCCTGCCGCTGCCGCTGGTGCAGATCGGCGCCGGGGCCTTGCTGGCGTGGCCGACCCTGGGCCTGCATGTGGCCTTGGACCCGGAACTGTTCCTGTTTTTATTCCTGCCACCGCTGTTGTTTTCCGATGGCTGGCGCATGCCCAAGCGCGAATTGTGGAAGTTGCGCGGGCCGATCCTGACCCTGGCGGTGGGGTTGGTGCTGTTCACGGTGGTGGGCGCTGGTTACTTCATTCATTGGCTGTTGCCCAGCATCCCGCTGGCGGTGGCGTTTGCCCTGGCGGCGGTGCTGTCGCCCACCGATGCCGTCGCGGTTTCGGCGATTTCCCAGAACCGTTTGCCCACGCCCCTGATGCACATGCTTCAGGGCGAGGCGCTGATGAACGACGCTTCGGGCCTGGTGACCTTCAAGTTCGCCCTGGTGGCGGCCGTGACCGGGGTATTTTCCCTAGCCAACGCCAGCCTGACGTTTGTCTTGGTGGCGCTGGGCGGCCTGGCCATTGGCGTGGCCCTGAGCTGGCTGGTGGGGCGGTTGCGGGCGTGGATGATCGCCCGCGGCTGGGACGACCCGGCGACCCACGTGGTGTTCATGTTGTTGCTGCCGTTCGCCGCCTATGTGCTGGCCGAACGCCTTGGCGCCTCGGGCATCCTCTCGGCGGTGGCGGCGGGGATGATGCAGAGCTGGCTCGATTTGCTGCCGCGCCAGACCAGCACGCGGCTGCTCAACCGCAGTGTGTGGTCGCTGTTGGAGTTCGCCTTCAATGGCCTGATCTTCCTGCTGCTGGGCCTGCAACTGCCGGACATCATCAAGGCGGTGGTCAGCCACGAGAGTTCGCTGTGGCCGACGCTGCTCTATCGCTGCTTGGACGTGGTGGCGATTTTCCTCGCCCTGCTGTTGTTGCGCTTTGTCTGGGTGCAAAGCATCTGGCGTTTGTCCGGCCTGCTGCGGCGCTGGCGCGGCAAGGGCGAATTGACCCAGGTGCCGACGGCGCGCTCGTGCTGGTTGCTGACGGTGGGTGGGGTGCGCGGGGCGGTGACGCTGGCGGGCGTGATGTCGGTGCCGCTGCTGATCGGCCCGGGCAAGGATTTCCCTGAGCGCGACTTGCTGATCTTTATCGCCGCCGGGGTGATCCTGTTGTCGTTGATTGCGGCCTGCATCGCCTTGCCCTTGCTGCTACGCGGCATCGAGGCCAGCCCGGACGACAAGCGTCGCAGTGAAATTCGTGACGCCTGGCGCAAGACCGCCGAGGCGGCGATCCATGCCTTGGAAGTGGAGGAGTTGGCCGAGGCCATCAACCCCCAGGACGCGGCGCAAGCGGCCCTGGCCGCGGAGCTTAAGGCGCGGATCATGTCCGAGTACCGCCATCAATTGGAGGTGTTCAACGATTCCGCCGAAGCCCAGGCCCTGGCCTCGCAGATGGATCTGTTGGAACGGCGCCTGCGCTTGAAAGCTTTGCGGGCCCAGCGCCTGGAGTTGTACAGCCTGAGCCGGCATCACCAGATAGGCGACGACGTATTGCGTGAAGTACTGGGAGAGCTCGACATGAGTGAGGCGAATTTGGGCCAGGTGAAGTGAAAACCATAGCCTTTGATCTATCAGCGCACGATGCTGCCGATTGATTGGCCGGGGCGTGCGCTGAATTTTGATTCAGGGGAATGTGCGTAATTAGTTGGATGGATAGATCTTGCGCAAGTTAATTTTATCTTGCTCGCTAATAGTGGTATTGACCCCTACTTCCCAGTCGCCAAGAGTGATTTCATTAGGCACTTGATAGTGCATGATGGATTTTTTGTCATAACTGCCGCGAAATACATCTGCGTCGTAATGAACTTCGAAAATTTGGCTGTTGACGTCGTTCTCATCCCAACCGAATCTCTCTTTGAAGTAACGATAGGTTCTATCCATGTCCCAGGGGATGTTGGCGTCAGGATGCTGATGTTCATGGTTCAAACCTAGCGCATGGCCGAACTCATGCAGGAGGTCGGGCTCGAACGAGGGGTGGTCGGACGGGGTCGCCAGCGTCAGGGTTGGAATGTCAGCGGGTATATACAGTGCGTTATTACCTAATTCTGAGCGATTCTGCATGCCATTGAGGGAAATGCGGATATTTGCCTGTCTGCCTTCCACGAACTCCATGGCCAGACTCATGTGAGGTTCCCAGCGCCGAATGACTCGTTCTACTCGGTATTTCAATTCGTCGGAAAGATCTTCCATGAAACTGACGGTGATCGTACTGCGATTAGGCCAGAACTTACTAATAAAACCCGTTGAGCGTTTCGCTTTGTTAGAGTCTTCGGCGGATTCTGCAGGAGATGAATTTTCAGTGCTATTGGTATTGTCCGCCTGCTGTACGGAGGGCGTGGGAACTTTGCGAAGATCGTCTGTATTCATGGGGGTGTCTCTCGGTTGTTCATGGTGTGTGTAGGAAGGGGCAAGAGTTAGGTTAGTTTCAACGGTGCAGTTGTGAAGTGTCGTTGTTGTAACGAGGTGTTTGGTCGGAAAATTGTAGTTCTATAGGCTTTTATGAATCAGGGCGGGGTCAAAGGATGATGGTTTTTGATGCCTGCCCTGAAGTGCCTGGTTTTTAGGTGGGTTAAAAGTTTAGGCAGGTGGGTAGATATTACTGATACTGATTTTGTCCTGTTCGCTGAGTTCTGTGTTATAGCCAACTGTCCAATCGCCGATGGTTAGATCGTTGAGTATTTCATAATGCATGATGGAGTGGGGGTCGTAAGAGCCACGATAAATATCGGGGCTATTATCGATATCGAACAAGTTGTAGGTGATTTCCTCGAGAGTCCATCCTTGGGTTTCTTGGAAATAACGAAAGGCTTTTTCCTTGTCCCAGGGAATGTTGGCGCTGGGATGTTGGTGTTCGTGGCTCAACCCTAGAGCGTGGCCGAACTCATGCAAGAGCGTGGGGTTGAAATCCTCGCTGGTATGCGGGGTTGCGATGCTCAGCGTTGGCTCATAGGAGGGGACGGACAATGCGTCGGTACCCATCACTGATTCGTTGAACTTGGCGTTCAGTGCAATACGAATATCGCCATGGTCACCGTCTTCAAACTCGAACTTCAAGTTGACATAGGGCTCCCACATCCGGATGACCTGCTCAACTCGGGCCTTGATCGCTTCAGGCAAAGCCTGCGTGAAGGTGATGGTGATAGTCCGGCCAGGGCTCCAGAACTTGCTATAGAAGCCAACGGCGCGTTTTGAACGGCTGTTAGTGGGTTGGCAGAGTGCGTTAAGCGGGTTTTCGTTAATCGCACAGCTATAAGCGTGCTGTTCATTGTGTGGGCAGGTTATCTTGCAGAAGTGGTGGGTGGGCATAGAATAACTTCCTTGTTTTATTGCATGGTGGCCTCTTTCCGTAGAGGCGTAAGTTGTTTTGTTTATAGAAGGTTAGTTTGATAGTGAAGGTTGTAAAGTTCGCGGGGTGGTGCTGCTGTAACTTGATATTTTTGTTTGGCTTTTGATGGTGGCCCCACCCTGCGTTGCACAGGGTGGGGCGCTGTAAGTTAGCGCTTGCGGATAATGAAGTCGCGCATGCGGGTGGCCGCTTCTATGCACTCGGCCAGGGGGGCGACCAGTGCCAGGCGCACGCGACCGGCGCCGGGGTTGTGGCCATCGACTTCGCGTGACAGGTACGAGCCCGGCACGACGGTGACGTGCTCTTCGACGAACAGATCGCGGCAGAACGCGGCGTCGTCGCCCTGTACGTTGGGCCACAGGTAGAAACCGCCATCGGGGCGCTGCACGTCCAGCACCGGGCTGAGGATGTCGAGTACCGCGTCGAATTTTTCGCGGTACAGGGCACGGTTGGCGGCGACGTGTTCTTCGTCGTTCCACGCCGCAATGCTGGCAAGTTGGGTTTGGATCGGCATCGCGCAGCCATGGTAGGTGCGGTACAGCAGGAACGCCTTGAGGATTTCGGCGTCGCCGGCCACGAAACCTGAACGCAGGCCGGGCAGGTTGGAGCGCTTGGACAGGCTATGGAACACCACGCAGCGTTTGAAGTCCTGGCGGCCCAGTGCCACGCAGGCGCTGAGCAGGCCCGGTGGCGGGGTCTGTTCGTCGAAATACAGTTCGCTGTAGCACTCGTCGGCGGCGATCACAAAGTTGTGCTTATCGGCCAGGGCGATGAGGTTTTTCAGGGTGTCGAGCGGGATCAGCGCGCCGGTGGGGTTGCCCGGTGAGCACAGAAACAGGATCTGGCAGCGTTCCCAGACGTCGGCCGGCACGGTATCGAAGTCGGGGTTGAAGCCGTGGTCGGCCAGGCACGGCAGGTACAGCGGCTTGGCCCCGGCGAGGAACGCCGCGCCTTCGTAGATTTGGTAGAACGGGTTGGGGCTGACCACTAGGGCGTCGTCGCTGCGGTTGACCACGGTCTGGGTGAAGGCGAACAGGGCTTCACGGGTGCCGTTTACCGGCAAGATGTGCCGTGCCGGGTCGAGCCAGCCCTGGGGCACGCCGAAGCGTCGTTCGCACCACGTCGCGATGGCTTCGCGCAGTGCTGGCAGGCCCAGGGTGCTGGGGTAGACCGCCATTTGGTCGAGGTTGTCGGCCAGCGCCTGGGCCACGAACGCGGGGGACTTGTGCTTGGGTTCGCCAATGGACAGGGCAATCGGGCGTTTGTCCGGGTTTGGCGTCACGCTGCCCAGCAGGGCTCGCAGTTTCTCGAAGGGGTAGGGCTGCAACTGGTTCAGGGCGTTGTTCATGGTCACAGGCTCGTGCATTCAGTGTGGAGGCAGGCGCGGCCGCAAGGGCGGTGGGCCGGCGCCGTTGTGCTACAGGGGTGTGAGTGGGCTCAGATCGTTAGCTTGAAACCTTGCGCGCTGGGCTCCTGGTTGACGCTCAACTGCTCGACGATGGCGTCCTGCAAGCGTTGGCACAGCTCTGGGTCGGACAGCGGCTGGTTGTGGGCATCGGTGATGAAAAAGACGTCTTCCACGCGCTCGCCCAGGGTGGCGATCTTGGCGTTTTGCAACGACAGGTCGAACTCCAGGAAGATCCCGCCGATGCGCGCCAGCAGGCCCGGGCGGTCGGGGGCGCTGAGTTCCAGCACGGTCACCGGGCGTTGGGCGTCATTGTGGATGGTCACTTGCGGGGCGAAGGCGAAGTGCTTGAGCTGGCGCGGTACGCGGCGCTGGATGATGGTTGGGTAGTCGTCCGGGTTGCGCAGGGCTTCGGTCAGGCCGTCGCGGATCTGCTTGACCCGCTCCGGGTTGTCGCCGATCGAGTCGCCGTCGGTGTCGAGCACGATGTAGGTGTCGAGGGTGAACTGGCTGCTGGAGGTGATGACCCGGGCGTCGTGGATGTTCAGGTTGAGCTGGTCCATTGCGGCCACGGTTACGGCGAAGAAGTCGTGCTGGTCGGGAGCGTAGATGAAAATCTGCGTGCCGCCCTCGAACTCGCGCTGGGTGGTTTCCTTAATCAGCACCAGCGGGCCGCCGTCGGCGGGCTGTTGCAAGATGGCATCGGTGTGCCAGGCGACGTCGCCGGCAGTGTGGCGCAGGAAGTAGTCGTCGCCCAGTTGCGACCAGAGCTGCTCCACGTCGTCGGGGTCGTTGCCGCCGCGCACGAGGATGTCTAGGGCCGCGCTCTGGGTCTGGCGGATCTGCTCTTCGCGGTCTACCGGGTTTTCCAGGCCGCGGCGCAGGGCGCGCTTGGTCTCGGTGTAGAGCTGGCGCAGCAGGCTGGCACGCCAGGAGTTCCACAGCGTGGGGTTGGTGGCGTTGATGTCGGCCACGGTGAGCACGTAGAGGTAGTCCAGGCGTGTTTCGTCGCCTACCGCCAGGGCAAAGTCGTGGATCACTTGCGGGTCGGACAAGTCCTTGCGCTGGGCCGTGGTGGACATCACCAAGTGGTTTTGCACCAACCAGACAATTAAGCGGCTGTCCCACAGCGGTAATTGGTGACGCTGGCAAAACGCCTCGGCATCGACGGCGCCGATTTCCGAGTGGTCGCCGTGGCGGCCCTTGCCGATGTCGTGGTACAGGCCGGCGAGGTAGATCAGCTCAGGCTTGGGCAAGCGGCCCATGAGCTTACTGGCCAGCGGAAATTTCTCTGACACCTGGGTGTATTGCAGCTTACGCAGGTGCTTTATCAGGTTCAGGGTGTGGGCATCGACCGTGTAGATGTGGAACAGGTCGTGCTGCATCTGCCCGACGATAAAGCCGAACTCCGGCAGATAGCGCCCGAGAATGCCGTAGCGGTTCATCCGGCGCAGGTTGCGGTGGATGCCGATCTCGCACTTGAACAGTTCAATGAACAGGCTGGTGTTGCGGATATCGTTGCGGAAATCGTCGTCGATCAGGTGGCGATGTTCGCGTAACAGGCGCACGGTGTCGGCGCGCACGCCCTTGATTTCCGGGTGCTGGGCCATGAGCAGGAAGATTTCCAGCATGGCGAACGGTGTGCGTTTGAACACGTTGACGTGGCTGACTTCGATATAGCCGTCGTGCAGTTGGAAGCGCGAGTTGAGGGGCTGGGGCGGCGCCTCGTCGGCCGGGGCGAGGATGATTTCCTCGAAGTGCTGGATTATCAGGTCGCTGAGCTGGGCGATGCTCATGACCACTCGGTAGTACTGCTGCATGAAGCTTTCGATGGCTTGTTTGGCGTCATCGCCGGTAAAGCCCAGCAGGCTGGCGATAGAGCGCTGGTGGTCGAACAGCAGGCGATCTTCGGCGCGCCCGGCCAGCATGTGCAGGGCATAGCGCACTTTCCAGAGGAACTCCTGAGACGACGCCAGCAGGGCGTTTTCGCTCTCCACCAGGAAGCCTTCGCCGGCCAGGGCCCGCAGATTCAGGGTGCCGTACTGGCGGCGCGCCACCCAGAGCAGGGTCTGGATATCCCGCAGGCCACCGGGGGAGCCTTTGACGTTGGGTTCCAGGTTGTATTCGGTGTCGTTGTACTTGTGGTGCCGGGCCTTTTGCTCGGCGCGCTTGGCCAGGAAGAATTCCTTGCTCGGCCACATGTGCGCGGTGCTGGTGACTTCCAGCATGCGTTGGCGCAGGCGCTCGGGGCCGGCGATGGTGCGGCTTTCCATCAGGTTGGTGATGATCGTCAGGTCGGCGCGGGCCTCCTGGGCGCATTCGTCCACCGAACGTACGCTTTGCCCGACTTCCAGGCCGATGTCCCACAGCAGGGTGAGAAAACGCTCGATGGAGTCGCGAAAAATCTCATGGTCGGCGTTGTCGAGCAGGATCAGCAGGTCGATGTCGGAGTAGGGGTGCAACTCACCGCGCCCGTAGCCGCCGACCGCCACCAGGGCAATGTCGGCGTCCTCGCTCCAGGTGAACTGCTCCCAGGCCTTTTGCAGGATGTTGTCGACGAACCAGGCGCGATCCTCGATCAAGCGGCGGATATCGCGCCCGGCGCGAAAGCGCTCGTCGAGCACTTCGCGGGCCTGGCGAATGGCCTTCTTGAAAGCGGCAATCGGGCTGGCCTTGAGGGCCAGTTCGGCCTGGAACTGGCCGCGGTCGAAGAGTTCTGGGTCCACCTGCGGCATCGATTGCTTTCCTTTATAGGCGCTGGGCGCGGGGCGGATCAGGCCGAAACGCGAGGGATGGTGTCATCGCTGCGCAGGGTGAATATCTCGTAGCCGGTGGCGGTCACCGCCAGGGTGTGTTCCCACTGGGCCGAGAGCTTGCGGTCCTTGGTGATGGCGGTCCAGCCATCGCCCAGCACCTTGGTGTCGGCGCGGCCCTGGTTAATCATCGGTTCGATGGTGAAGGTCATGCCTTCCTTGAGCTCCATGCCGGTGCCGGCGCGGCCGTAGTGCAGGATCTGCGGCTCTTCGTGGAACACCTTGCCGATACCGTGGCCGCAGAACTCGCGCACCACCGAGAAGCCGTTCTTTTCCGCGTGCTTCTGGATGACTTCGCCGATGTCGCCGAGGCGGCAGCCAGGCTTGACCAGTTCGATGGCTTTGTACATGCATTCCTGGGTGATTTGGGACAGGCGCTCGGCCCAGACCGGCACGGTGCCGACGTGGAACATGCGGCTGGTGTCGCCGTGATAGCCATCTTTGATGACGGTTACGTCGATGTTCAGGGTGTCGCCATCCTTGAGCGGTTTCTCGTTCGGGATGCCGTGGCAGACCACGTGGTTGATCGAGGTGCAGATCGACTTGGGGTAGCCCTTGTAGTTCAGCGGCGCCGGGATGGCGCCCTGGACGTTGACGATGTAGTCGTGGCAGAGGCGGTCCAGCTCTTCGGTGGTGACGCCGGGCTTGACGTGTTCGGCGATCATTTCCAGCACGTCGGCGGCCAGTTTGCCGGCGACACGCATTTTTGCGATGTCCTCTGGAGTCTTGAGGGTGACGGTCATACGGGCTCTCTAGCGCTCGAAGGCGCAACTTGAAGGAATGTGGGCGCGCGCGGCGGCTTTGACGGCAAGCCTGCCCGCGGCCCGGAAAAACGCGATTCTAACAGACGATCGGCGCAAATCATGAGGGTCTGTGCATTGCGCCTTCTATATAGGCGCGAGGGCGCATTTCTGGGCGATTCCCGCAGAGGCCAAGAACGTGGCGATGGCGATGCTATTCCAGGTTTCGTTTTTGACTTGTCTGTGGTATAAAATGCGCCGCTTTCCGGGGATGCCCCGCGAAGCTTAAATCCACACACGTGTCGACACGATGACCTGGGTGCCTTCAGCTTTATGCTGCTGGTTGGTCATTGGGATACGTGGAGGCCAAACCCGACTTATCAAGGAACTATCATGTCCCAAGTCAACATGCGCGATATGCTCAAAGCCGGTGTCCACTTCGGTCACCAAACCCGTTACTGGAATCCGAAAATGGGTAAATACATTTTCGGCGCGCGTAACAAGATCCACATCATCAACCTTGAAAAAACCCTGCCAATGTTCAACGAAGCTCTGACTTTCGTAGAGCGCCTGGCCCAGGGCAAAAACAAGATTCTGTTCGTCGGCACTAAGCGTTCCGCTGGCAAGATCGTTGCTGAAGAAGCAGCACGTTGCGGCTCGCCGTACGTCGATCACCGCTGGTTGGGCGGCATGCTGACCAACTTCAAGACCATTCGTGCTTCCATCAAGCGTCTGCGTGACCTTGAAGTTCAGGCCGAAGACGGTACTTTCGCCAAGCTGACCAAGAAAGAAGCGCTGATGCGCTCTCGCGACCTGGAAAAACTGGACCGCAGCCTGGGTGGTATCAAGGACATGGGCGGTCTGCCTGACGCACTGTTCGTGATCGACGTTGACCACGAGCGCATCGCGATCACCGAAGCCAACAAGCTGGGTATCCCGGTTATCGGCGTTGTCGATACCAACAGCAGCCCGGAAGGCGTTGACTACATCATCCCAGGCAACGATGACGCAATCCGCGCCATCCAGTTGTACATGGGCGCGATGGCTGACGCTGTTATCCGTGGCCGCAACCACGTCGCTGGCGGTACCGAGCAGTTCGTTGAAGAAGCTCCAGTAGCCGCAGCTGAGTAATCGACGCCCTGGCGTTGACTCAGTAAGCAAAAAGGGGGCTTGGCCCCCTTTTTGCCACCTCGAAAACCATTTGTCGGCAACCTAGCTGCAACGGCTGTAATGTGCGGCGGCCTACAACGGAGATTCGGGAAGAATTGATCGCCCGTTTGATCGGGTGGAATGGTTGAAAACCTATCCAAGAGGATTTTGAAAATGGCAGAGATTACTGCAGCGTTGGTTAAAGAACTGCGTGAGCGTACCGGCGAAGGCATGATGGATTGCAAAAAGGCCTTGACCAAGGCCGGCGGCGACATCGAAAAAGCCATTGATGACATGCGTGCTTCCGGCGCCATCAAGGCTGCCAAGAAAGCAGGCAACGTCGCTGCTGAAGGCGCTATCGCTCTGAAAGAAGACGGTAAAACCGCCGTTCTGCTGGAAGTGAACTCGCAGACCGACTTCCTGGCTCTGCAGGACGACTTCAAGGCATTTGTTGCTGCAAGCGTTGAAAAGGCGTTCGCCGACAAACTGACTGACGTCGCTCCGCTGATCGAAGCTCAAGAAGCCGATCGCCTGGTTCTGGTCGGCAAGGTTGGCGAAAACGTCAACATCCGTCGCCTGGCACGGGTTGAAGGTGACGTGGTCGGTGGTTACCTGCACGGTAACAAGATCGGTGTTGCGGTGGCTCTGAAGGGCGGCGACGTTGAACTGGCCAAGGACATTGCTATGCACGTAGCGGCGACCAACCCTGAGTTCCTGCTGCCGTCGGAAGTTTCCGCTGAAGCGATCGAGCGTGAGAAGGGCGTATTCCTGTCCCTCAACGCTGACAAAATCGCCGGCAAGCCGGAAAACATCGTTGAAAACATGATTAAAGGCCGCATCAGCAAGTTCCTGGCTGAAGCCAGCTTGGTTGAGCAGGCGTTCGTCAAGAACCCTGAAATCAAGGTCGGCGACCTGGCCAAGAAAGCCGGCGCTGAAATCGTTTCCTTCACCTACTTCAAAGTAGGCGACGGCATCGAGAAGCCTGTGGACGACTTCGCTGCTGAAGTTGCCGCGCAGGTTGCTGCCAGCAAGCAATAAGACGGTTTCCAACTGTCGCCCAAAGGAGGCTGCCCGCTCACGCGCGCAGCCTCTTTTCAAATGGGGTTGCCAATTTATTTGGTTTCTTCCCGGAACTGGCTTACAAAGCCGTGTTCCGATGGCGCTGTGATAGCGTCGAGCTAGAAGTAAGCGCAGGCTGCAAACAGCTTGCAAAGAATTTTTAAAATACGCCGCAGGAGAGATTCGCAATGGCTCAGCAGGGCAGTGGTTATCAGGCTCGCTATAAACGCATTCTACTCAAGCTTAGCGGCGAGGCCCTGATGGGCTCGGAAGAGTTCGGGATCGACCCTAAGGTCCTGGATCGCATGGCGCTGGAAGTCGGCCAACTGGTCGGCATCGGTGTCCAGGTCGGTCTGGTGATCGGTGGCGGCAACCTGTTCCGCGGCGCGGCATTGAGCGCTGCCGGCATGGATCGCGTGACAGGCGACCACATGGGCATGCTGGCCACTGTGATGAACGCCCTGGCCATGCGCGATGCGCTGGAACGCGCCAATATCTCCGCCATCGTGATGTCTGCGATCTCCATGGTCGGGGTGACTGACCATTACGACCGCCGCAAAGCCATGCGCCACCTCAATGCCAAGGAAGTGGTGATTTTTGCCGCTGGTACGGGTAATCCGTTCTTCACCACGGATTCGGCCGCCTGCCTGCGCGCGATTGAAATCGACGCCGATGTGGTGCTCAAGGCCACCAAGGTGGACGGGGTGTACACTGCTGACCCATTCAAAGACCCGCATGCCGAGAAGTTCGATCATCTGACCTATGATGAAGTGCTGGATCGCAAGCTGGGTGTGATGGATCTGACAGCTATTTGCCTGTGCCGCGACCATAAAATGCCGCTGCGCGTATTTAACATGAACAAGCCCGGCGCCCTGCTGAACATCGTGCATGGCGGCGCTGAAGGGACGCTGATCGAGGAAAGCCAGCAATGATTAACGACATCAAGAAAGACGCCCAAGCGCGTATGCAGAAATCCCTGGAGTCTCTGAGCCACGCATTCGGCCAGATTCGTACCGGTAAGGCACACCCCAGCATTCTCGGTAGCGTGATGGTGCCTTATTACGGCGCCGACACCCCTTTGAGCAGCGTCGCCAACGTCACTGTGAAAGACTCGCGCACCCTGCAGGTCGTGGCTTTCGAGCGCAACATGCTCGCTGCGGTCGATAAGGCTATCCAGAGTGCCGGCCTGAACCTCAACCCGACCAACCTGGGTGAGTTGCTGCTGATCTCGATGCCTGCCCTGACCGAAGAAACCCGCAAGGGCTTCACCAAGCAGGCGCGCAGCGCTGCCGAAGACGCTCGTGTGGCTGTGCGCAACATCCGTCGTGATGCGTTGGGTGAGCTGAAGAAGCTGGTTAAGGACAAGGAAATCAGCGAGGACGAAGAGCGCCGTGCTGCCGCTGATATCCAGAAGCTGACCGACAAGGCCGAGGCTGAAATCGACGCGGCTACCAAGCAAAAAGAAGCTGACCTGATGGCCGTATAAGGGTCTGGGCGTTTTCATGGAAAAGACCAAGCAAGCGGTTCTGTCCTCTGTGCCGCGGCATGTCGCGATCATCATGGATGGCAATAACCGTTGGGCCAAGAAACGCTTCATGCCCGGTGTTGCCGGGCATAAGGCGGGCGTGGACGCGGTGCGCGCCGTTATAGAGGTGTGCGCCGAAGCCAAGGTCGAAGTGCTGACGCTGTTCGCATTCTCCAGCGAGAACTGGCAGCGCCCGGCCGACGAAGTCAGTGCCTTGATGGACCTGTTCTTCAAGGCACTGCGCCGCGAGGCTAAGCGCCTGAATGACAACAACATCAGTTTGCGCATCATCGGTGACCGCTCGCGTTTCAATCCGCAATTGCAGGCGGCGATGCGTGAGGCCGAGGCGCTGACTGCCGGCAGCAACCGTTTTGTGCTGCAAATCGCGGCCAATTACGGTGGGCAGTGGGATATCGCCCAGGCTGCCCAGCGTTTGGCGCGGGAAGTCCAGGCCGGGCACTTGCAACCTGAGGACATCACGCCCGAGTTGCTGCAAACCTGTCTGGCCACCGGCGACCTGCCATTGCCGGACTTGTGCATCCGTACCGGCGGCGAACACCGCATCAGCAACTTCTTGCTGTGGCAGTTGGCTTACGCCGAGTTGTATTTCTCCGACCTGTTCTGGCCGGACTTCAAACACGATGCCATGCGTACCGCGCTGGCCGATTTCGCTTCCCGCCAGCGCCGTTTCGGTAAAACGAGCGAGCAGGTCGAAGCTGGAGCCCGGGTTTAATGCTTAAACAACGAATCATTACTGCACTGATCCTGCTGCCGATCGCCTTGTGCGGGTTTTTCCTGCTCGAAGGGGCGGGTTTCGCCTTGTTCATCGCTCTGGTGGTGACCCTGGGGGCCTGGGAGTGGGCGCGGCTGGCCGGCTTTGCTGCCCAGCCCCAGCGCGTTGCCTTCGCGGTGCTGGTCGCTGCGGCGTTGTTCCTTATGCACACCTTTCCGGGGCTGGCGCCTTGGGTGCTCGGCGCCGCGGTGTTGTGGTGGGTGGTGGCGACGTTCCTGGTGCTGACTTACCCGCGCACTGCGCCGCTGTGGTCCAGCGCAGCCTGCAAGCTCTTGATCGGCCTGCTGATCCTGCTGCCAGCCTGGCAAGGCCTGGTTCTGATTAAGCAGTACCCGCTGGGTAACTGGCTCATCATGGCTGTGATGGTGCTGGTCTGGGGGGCGGATATCGGTGCCTATTTTTCCGGTCGGGCCTTCGGCAAGCGCAAGCTCGCGCCACAGGTCAGCCCGGGCAAGAGCTGGGAAGGGGTCTATGGCGGTTTGCTGCTGAGCCTGCTGATTACGCTGGCGGTTGGCGTCGTTCGCGAATGGGGCGTTGCCCAGATGCTGTCCGGCCTGATCGGCGCGGCGGTGGTGGTGCTGATTTCCGTGGTGGGCGACCTGACCGAAAGCATGTTCAAGCGCCAGGCCGGGATCAAGGACAGCAGCAACCTACTGCCGGGCCATGGCGGTGTGTTGGATCGTATCGATAGCCTGACCGCAGCTGTTCCGGTATTCGCCGTGCTGCTGTGGATGGCGGCTTCGTGAGTCGGGTCCAGCAGGTCACCGTGCTCGGGGCGACTGGCTCCATCGGTCTGAGCACGCTGGATGTGATTGCCCGCCACCCGGATCGTTATCAGGTGTTTGCCTTGAGCGGTTTCAGCCGCCTCAAGGAGTTGTTCGCACTGTGCGTGCGCCATACGCCGCGTTTCGCGGTGGTGCCGCAGGCAGCCATCGCCCGGGACTTGCAGGATGAGTTACGAGCCGCGGGCTTGCGTACTGAAGTGCTGGTGGGCGAAGAGGGCTTGTGCCAAGTTGCGGCCGATCCTGAGGTCGATGCCGTGATGGCTGCGATCGTTGGTGCGGCAGGCTTACGCCCGACCCTGGCGGCCGTGCATGCCGGCAAGAAAATCTTGCTGGCCAATAAAGAAGCGCTAGTGATGTCCGGCGCCCTGTTTATGCAAGCCGTGCGCAAGAGTGGTTCGTTGCTGTTGCCGGTGGATAGTGAGCACAACGCGATTTTTCAGTGCATGCCCGGCGATTTTGCCAGGGGCCTGGGGCAGGTCGGCGTGCGGCGGATTCTGTTGACCGCCTCCGGCGGCCCGTTCCTACACACGCCCCTGTCGGAGCTTGAGCACGTTTCGCCGGAACAGGCCTGTGCCCATCCGAACTGGTCCATGGGCCGCAAGATCTCGGTGGATTCGGCCAGCATGATGAACAAGGGCCTGGAGTTGATCGAGGCCTGCTGGCTGTTTGATGCAAAGCCGGCCCAGGTCGAAGTAGTCATTCATCCTCAAAGCGTGATCCATTCGCTGGTGGACTACATAGACGGTTCGGTGCTGGCGCAGTTGGGTAACCCGGACATGCGCACGCCCATCGCCAATGCCTTGTCGTGGCCGCAGCGCATTGACTCCGGCGTGGCGCCGCTGGACCTGTTCGCTATCGCGCGCCTGGACTTCCAGGCCCCGGATGAGCAGCGTTTTCCTTGCCTGCGCCTGGCGCGTCAAGCAGCAGAGGCGGGCGCGAGTGCGCCGGCGACCCTGAATGCGGCCAACGAAGTGGCAGTGGCAGCGTTTCTCGAGGGGCGCATCCGTTACCCGGAGATCGCGAGTATCATCGAGGAAGTTTTGAATCGTGAGCCTGTGGTGGCGGTCGATGAGCTCGACGCGGTGTTCTCGGCGGATGCCCGGGCGCGCGAGTTGACCGGGCAGTGGCTCAAGCGCCACGGGCGGTAGCATGAGGCTGCGAGTCTGGGCGGGTCAGGAATGCGGAGAAGGTAAATGAGCGCGCTCTATATGATTGTCGGCACCCTGGTTGCGCTGGGCGTGCTGGTCACTTTCCATGAATTCGGTCACTTCTGGGTCGCGCGTCGCTGTGGCGTGAAGGTTCTGCGTTTTTCCGTGGGTTTCGGCATGCCGCTGGTGCGCTGGCACGACCGCCATGGCACGGAATTCGTGATCGCCGCCATCCCGTTGGGTGGCTACGTCAAGATGCTCGATGAGCGCGAAGGCGAGGTGCCGGCCGAACAGCTGGATCAATCCTTCAATCGCAAGACCGTCCGCCAGCGTATCGCCATCGTGGCCGCCGGGCCGATTGCCAACTTCATGCTGGCCCTGGTGTTCTTCTGGGTGTTGGCGATGCTCGGCAGCGAGCAGGTGCGGCCGGTCATTGGTGCCGTAGAGGCGGGCAGTATCGCCGCCAAGGCTGGCCTGGGAGCTGGGCAGGAAATCGTCGCCATCGATGGCGAGCCGACTTCCGGTTGGGCTGCCGTTAATCTGCAACTGGTGCGGCGCCTGGGTGAAAGCGGCTCCCTGCAATTGCTGGTGCGCGAGCCGGGCGCCTCCGCTGATTCGCCCCGTGAGCTGGTGCTGGATAGCTGGCTCAAGGGGGCCGACGAGCCGGATCCGATCCGCTCACTGGGCATTCGTCCGTGGCGGCCGGCGTTGCCGCCGGTGCTGGCGGAACTGGACCCCAAAGGTCCGGCCCAGGCTGCTGGCCTGAAAACCGGTGATCGTCTGTTGGCGGTCGATGGCCAGGCGCTGAATGAATGGCAGCAGGTGGTGGACTGGGTACGCGTGCGCCCTGCAACCGCAATCATTCTGCAAGTCGAGCGTGACGGGGCACGGATCGATGTGCCGGTTACCTTGGCCAGTCGTGGTGATGGGAAAGCTGCCAGTGGCTACTTGGGGGCTGGCGTCAAAGGTATCGACTGGCCGCCGGAAATGATCCGCGAGGTCAGTTTCGGCCCGCTGGAGGCCATTGGCGAGGGCGCGCGACGCACCTGGACCATGAGTGTGCTGACCCTGGATTCACTCAAGAAAATGTTGTTCGGCGAGCTCTCGGTAAAAAACTTGAGTGGACCGATAACCATTGCTAAAGTGGCGGGCGCTTCTGCCCAGTCGGGCGTTGCTGATTTCCTGAATTTCCTGGCTTATCTGAGTATTAGCCTTGGAGTTCTCAATTTGTTGCCCATCCCTGTACTGGATGGGGGGCATTTGTTGTTTTATCTGATCGAGTGGGTGCGTGGTCGCCCCTTGTCGGATCGGGTGCAGGGTTGGGGGATACAGATCGGTATCAGTTTGGTGGTCGGGGTGATGTTGCTTGCCCTGGTCAACGATCTGGGTCGGCTGTAGCGCTTCGCCGAATTGCGAATCTGCCGCATTTTGCGGCAGTTTGTTTATTGCCAGTTGGAATAAGAAAGGACTTCATGAAACGTCTGCTGCTAACTGCGGTTCTCTCCGTATTGATGATCGCCGAAGTTCACGCCGAGTCCTTCACTATCTCCGATATTCGCGTCAATGGCCTCCAGCGGGTCTCCGCGGGTAGCGTCTTTGGTGCCTTGCCGTTGAACGTCGGTGAACAGGCTGACGATCGTCGCCTGGTGGAATCCACTCGTGCGCTGTTCAAAACCGGTTTCTTTCAAGACATCCAACTGGGGCGTGACGGCAATGTCCTCGTCATCACGGTCGTCGAGCGTCCTTCTGTCGCCAGCATCGAGATCGATGGCAACAAGGCGATCTCCACCGAAGACCTGATGAAAGGCCTCAAGCAGTCGGGCCTGGCCGAAGGCGAGATTTTCCAGCGTGCCACCCTCGAAGGTGTGCGTAACGAGCTGCAGCGCCAATACGTCGCCCAGGGTCGTTACTCGGCTACGGTCGACACCGAAGTGGTGCCGCAGCCGCGTAACCGCGTCGGCCTCAAGGTCAACATCAACGAAGGTACGGTTGCGGCGATCCAGCACATCAACGTGGTGGGCAACACTGTTTTCCCGGCCGACGACTTGATCGACCTGTTCGAGCTGAAAACCACCAACTGGTTGTCCTTCTTCAAGAACGACGATAAGTACGCTCGTGAAAAGCTGTCCGGTGACTTGGAACGGCTGCGTTCCTACTACTTGGACCGTGGCTATATCAACATGGATATCGCCTCCACCCAGGTGTCGATCACGCCGGACAAAAAACACGTCTACATCACCGTCAACGTCAACGAAGGCGAGAAGTACAGCGTTCGTGAGGTCAAGCTCAGCGGTGATCTGAAAGTCCCTGAAGAGCAGGTCAAGGCATTGCTGCTGGTGCAACAGGGCCAGGTGTTCTCGCGCAAGTTGATGACCACCACCTCCGAACTCATTACCCGCCGCCTCGGTAACGAAGGCTATACCTTCGCCAACGTCAACGGCGTGCCGCAGCCCCACGACGAAGATCACACGGTTGATATCACTTTCGTGGTCGATCCGGGCAAGCGTGCCTACGTCAACCGCATCAACTTCCGTGGCAACACCAAGTCCGAAGACGAAGTGCTGCGTCGCGAAATGCGTCAGATGGAAGGTGGCTGGGCTTCGACCTACCTGATCGACCAGTCCAAGACCCGTCTGGAGCGTCTGGGCTTCTTCAAGGAAGTGAACGTCGAGACACCGGCCGTGCCGGGTGTGGATGACCAAGTCGACGTCAACTACAGCGTTGAAGAACAAGCCTCCGGCTCGATCACCGCCAGCGTGGGTTTTGCCCAGAGCGCCGGTCTGATCCTCGGCGGCTCGATCACCCAGAACAACTTCCTGGGTACGGGTAACAAGGTCAGCGTCGGCCTGACCCGCAGCGAATACCAGAGCCGCTATAACTTCGGCTATGTGGACCCCTACTGGACTGCCGACGGCGTCAGCCTGGGCTACAACGCCTTCTATCGCACCACTGACTACGACGAACTCGATGTCGATCTGGCCAGTTACGCCGTGGACAGCCTGGGTGCGGGCGTCAGCGTCGGCTACCCGATCAGCGAGACTTCCCGCTTGACCTTCGGCCTCACAGCTCAGCAGGACAAGATCAACACGGGCACCTACACCGTCGACGAGATCAATGATTTCGTGGCCAAAGAAGGTGATAACTACCTGAACTTCAAAGCTTCGGCCGGTTGGTCCGAGTCAACCCTGAACAAAGGCGTGCTGGCCACCCGTGGTCATTCCCAGAGCGTAGTGTTGGAGGCCACCACCCCGGGCAGCGACCTGGCGTTCTTCAAGCTTGATTATCGCGGCCAGTTGTTCCAGCCGTTGAGCGATAACTACACCATGCGCCTGCACACCGAACTGGGTTACGGTGACGGCTATGGCGACACCGACGGCTTGCCGTTCTATGAGAACTACTATGCCGGTGGCTTCAACTCGGTACGTGGCTTCAAGGACAGCACCCTTGGTCCGCGCAGCACTCCGAACAAGAAGGACCCGGACCAGGACCCACTGCCGTTCGGTGGCAACGTCCTGATTCAAGGTGGCGTGGAAGTTCTGTTCCCGCTGCCATTCATCAAGGATCAGCGTTCGTTGCGGACCTCGGTCTTCTGGGATGTGGGTAATGTCTTCGACACCAACTGCAATACCGGCAAGACGACTAAAGGCAAAAAAGTTGAATGCAACGACATCGGTCTTGATGGTCTGGCCAGTTCCGTCGGTATTGGCGTGACCTGGATTACCGCACTCGGCCCGTTGAGCTTTGCGCTGGCGATGCCGATCAAGGAACCGGATGAGGCTGAGACCCAGGTGTTCCAATTCTCCCTTGGCCAGACTTTCTAAGAGTCTGACCCTAGATAACGACAATGGATTTTGTAGGAGTGCATCGTGCGTAAGTTGACTCAATTGGTTCTCCTGGCGACTGTCCTGGTAGCGACCCCGGCATTTGCCGAAATGAAAATCGCGGTACTGAACTACCAAATGGCCTTGCTGGAGTCCGATGCGGCGAAGAAGTACGCCGTGGATGCCGAGAAAAAGTTCGGCCCGCAGTTGACCAAGCTCAAGACTCTGGAAAGCAGCGCCAAGGGCATCCAGGATCGCCTGGTCAGCGGTGGCGACAAAATGGCCCAGGGCGAGCGTGAACGTCTCGAGCTGGAATTCAAGCAAAAGGCCCGCGACTTCCAGTTCCAATCCAAGGAGCTGAACGAAGCCAAAGCCGTTGCCGACCGTGAAATGCTCAAGCAACTCAAGCCAAAGCTCGACAGCGCCGTGGAAGAAGTCATCAAGAAAGGTGCCTTTGACCTGGTCTTCGAGCGGGGTGCAGTGATTGATGTCAAACCTCAGTACGACATCACTCGCCAAGTTATCGAGCGTATGAATCAGCTGAAGTAATCCATGATCGCGACTAAAAAACTCGGCCAGTTGGCCGAGTTCCTTGGCGCCACCCTGCGTGGCGACCCGGAGAAAGAAATCACTGGGCTGGCCACTTTGCAAGAGGCCGGCCCAGCTCAGTTGAGCTTCCTGGCAAACCCCCAGTATCGCAAGTACCTGGGTGATAGCCACGCGGCTGCGGTGCTGTTGAAGGCCGCGGATGCCGAAGGCTATGCCGGCGACGCGCTGGTGGTGCCCGACCCTTACGCGGCGTACGCACGGGTCTCCCATCTGTTCGACCCCAAACCCGTGGCACAGGCCGGTATCCACCCGACAGCGGTGGTGGCCGAGGACGCTGTGGTCGATCCGCTGGCGAGCATCGGCCCGTTTGCCGTGATCGAGAGCGGTGCGCACATTGCGGCCGGTGTCACCGTGGGCGCCCATTGCTTTATCGGCGCTCGCTCGCAGATCGGCGAGGGCGGTTGGCTGGCCCCGCGGGTCACGCTCTACCACGACGTGCGCATCGGCAAACGTGTGGTGATCCAGTCCGGGGCCGTGCTGGGTGGCGAGGGCTTCGGCTTTGCCAATGAGAAGGGTGTCTGGCAGAAGATCGCGCAAGTGGGCGGTGTATTGATCGGCGATGACGTCGAGATCGGCGTCAATACCGCCATTGACCGCGGTGCATTGGCCGATACAGTTCTTGGCAACGGCGTGAAACTGGACAACCAGATCCAGATTGCCCACAACGTGCAGGTCGGTGACCACACGGCCATGGCTGCGTGCGTGGGGATCTCGGGCAGCACCAAGATCGGCAAGCATTGCATGCTCGCCGGTGGCGTTGGCCTGGTGGGGCATATCGATATCTGCGACAACGTGTTCCTGACCGGCATGACCATGGTCACCCACTCCATTACCGAGCCGGGTGCCTACTCCTCCGGCACGGCAATGCAGCCCGCGGCCGAATGGCGCAAAAGCGCGGCCCGCATTCGGCAACTCGATGACATTGCGCGGCGTTTGCGCCAACTGGAAAAGCGTGTAGGGGACGTGACCCCCGGCGGTATTGCTTCATCTGATGGCTGATACCCTTTCCATATCAAGTGTGCACGGCCGCTAGACTGCCTCCTTGATTTGCTACTTGAGGAGTGCGCGTTGTCGCGTGCTCCCAATCTTTACTACAGGCTTCCCCCCGAAATGATGGACATCAACGAGATTCGCGAATACCTGCCTCACCGTTACCCGTTCCTGCTGGTGGATCGGGTGGTGGACTTGGATGTTGAGGGCAAGCGCATTCGTGCCTACAAGAATGTCAGCATCAACGAACCCTTCTTCAATGGCCACTTTCCAGCCCACCCCATCATGCCGGGTGTGCTGATTATCGAGGCCATGGCGCAGGCCGCGGGTATCCTGGGCTTCAAGATCATGGGCGTGAAGCCGGCGGATGGCACCCTGTACTACTTCGTCGGCTCCGACAAACTGCGTTTCCGCCAGCCTGTGTTGCCGGGTGACCAGTTGATCCTCGAAGCCAAGTTCATCAGTTGCAAGCGTCAGATCTGGAAGTTCGAGTGCCAGGCCACGGTGGACGGCAAGCCGGTCTGCTCCGCTGAAATCATCTGTGCGGAACGCAAGCTATGAGTTTGATTGACCCTCGCGCAATCATCGATCCGTCGGCCGTACTGGCCGACGATGTCGAGGTCGGCCCCTGGTCGATCATCGGTGCCGGTGTGGAAATCGGCGAGGGGACGGTGATCGGGCCGCACGTGATTCTCAAGGGCCCGACCCGGATCGGCCGGCACAATCGTATCTACCAGTTCTCCTCGGTAGGCGAAGACACCCCCGATCTCAAATACAAAGGCGAGGAAACCCGCCTGGTCATCGGTGACCACAATGTCATCCGCGAAGGCGTGACCATTCACCGCGGCACCGTGCAGGACCGCAGCGAAACCACCCTGGGCGACCACAACCTGATAATGGCCTATGCCCATATCGGTCACGACAGCGTGATCGGTAACCATTGCATCCTGGTCAACAACACCGCACTGGCCGGCCATGTTCACGTCGAAGACTGGGCGATCCTCTCCGGTTTCACCCTGGTGCACCAGTATTGCCACATCGGCGCCCACAGCTTTTCCGGGATGGGCACGGCCATTGGCAAGGACGTACCGGCCTATGTGACCGTATTTGGCAACCCCGCCGAAGCACGCAGCATGAATTTTGAAGGCATGCGCCGTCGCGGCTTCAGCGACGAGGTGATCCACGCCCTGCGTCGCGCCTATAAAACCGTTTATCGCCAAGGCCTGACGGTTGACCAGGCATTGGCGCAATTGGCCGAACCCTCGGCGCAGTTCCCCGAAGTCGCGGTATTCCGTGACTCGATCCAGTCCTCGTCCCGCGGCATTACCCGATAACCATGACGACTTTGCGTATTGCGTTGGTGGCGGGTGAGGCATCCGGGGACATCCTGGGCGCAGGTTTGATGCGTTCGCTCAAGGCCCGCCACCCCGATGTGGAATTCATCGGCGTCGGCGGCCCGCTGATGGAAGCTGAGGGCCTGGTGTCCTATTTTCCGATGGAGCGCTTGGCGGTCATGGGCTTGGTGGAAGTGCTCGGGCGCTTGCGCGAGCTGCTGGCACGGCGCAAGAAGCTCATCGCGACCCTGATCGCCGAGAAGCCGGATGCGTTCATCGGCATCGACGCCCCGGACTTCACTCTCAATATCGAACTCAAGCTGCGCCAGGCCGGGATCAAGACCGTGCACTACGTCAGCCCGTCGGTCTGGGCGTGGCGGCAGAAGCGCGTGCTGAAGATCCGCGAAGGCTGCGACCTGATGCTCACGCTGTTCCCGTTCGAGGCCCGGTTCTACGAAGACAAGGGTGTGCCGGTGCGGTTTGTCGGGCACTCCCTGGCCGATGCCATTCCACTGGAGGCCGACCGCATTGCGGCCCGCGAAGAACTGGGGCTACCTGATGGCCCTCTAGTGGCGTTGATGCCAGGCAGTCGTGGCAGTGAAGTCGGGCGCCTGGGGGCGTTGTTTCTCGATGCTGCCCAACGCTTGCGTGCGTTGCGTCCTGGCGTGCGGTTTGTCATGCCCTGCGCCAGCCCGGAGCGCCGTGCGCAACTGGAAGAGCTGCTCGCCGGCCGCGACCTGCCACTGACCCTGCTCAACGGCCGTTCCCACCAGGCCTTGGCTGCGTGCGATGCGGTGTTGATCGCCTCTGGCACTGCGACCCTTGAAGCCTTGTTATACAAGCGGCCGATGGTAGTGGCCTATCGCTTAGCGCCGTTGACGTTCTGGATTCTCAAGCGCATGGTCAAAAGCCCCTACATTTCGTTGCCCAACCTGCTGGCCCAGCGTTTGCTGGTGCCCGAGTTGCTGCAGGACGAGGCCACTGCCGACGCCTTGGCCCTGACCCTGGCGCCCCTGATCGACGGGGGTGAGGAACAAACCCGCGGTTTCGACGAAATTCACCGCACCTTGCGCCGCGACGCCTCTAATCAAGCGGCGGACGCGGTGCTGAACCTGATCGGCAAATCCGTATGAGCAGCCTCAAGCAAATGGGCCTGGATTTCACTCTGGTTGCCGATGCTCAGGACTTGGTGGCCGGTGTCGATGAAGTGGGCCGCGGCCCGTTGTGCGGCGCGGTGGTCACGGCGGCAGTGATCCTCGATCCCAATCGCCCGATCATCGGCCTCAATGATTCGAAGAAACTCACCGAGGCCCGGCGCGAAAAGCTCTACGACGAAATTTGCGAAAAAGCCCTGAGCTGGTGCATCGCCCGGGCGGAAGTCGAGGAAATCGACGAGCTCAACATCCTGCACGCCACCATGTTGGCCATGCAGCGCGCGGTGCAGGGCCTGAGCATTCAGCCGAAGTTGGCGATGATCGACGGTAATCGCTGCCCGAAGTTGGCGATGTCGGCCGAAGCGGTGGTCAAAGGTGATAGCAAGGTGCCAGCGATCGCCGCCGCCTCGATCCTGGCCAAAGTCAGCCGTGACCGGGAAATGGCCGCCATGGAACTGATCTACCCCGGCTACGGCATCGGCGGGCATAAGGGTTATCCCACCCCAGTGCACCTCGAAGCCCTGGCGCGCTTGGGCCCCACCCCGATTCACCGGCGCTCTTTCGCACCGGTGCGCCTGGCCTACGAGGCGCTGGACGCCAAGACCAGGGTTTAGCCAACAGGCTGATGTTTTACTCAGGGCCCGGTACAATCCGGGCCTTGTTGTCTTTACGCTTTCTGGACAGGATCACTATGCCGGCTTCATTCGTTCACCTGCGCCTGCACACTGAATACTCCCTGGTCGATGGTCTGGTGCGGATCAAACCGCTGGTTAAGACCCTCGTCGGTATGAACATGCCGGCCGTGGCGGTCACCGACCAGAACAACATGTGTTCCCTGGTCAAATTCTACAAAGCCGCCATGGGGGCGGGCATCAAGCCGATCTGCGGCGCTGACCTGTGGCTGTCGAACAAAGACCCGGACAATGCCCTGAGCCGCATCAGCCTGCTGGCGATGAACGCGGTTGGCTATCGCAACCTCACCGAACTGATTTCCCGTGGCTTCATTGATGGCCAGCGCAATGGCTCGATCATCATCGAGCGCGAATGGGTCGCCGAGGCCAGTGAAGGCCTGATTATGTTGTCAGCGGCCAAGGAGGGTGAGATCGGCCTGGCCCTGTTGGGCGGCAACCCGGACGAGGCCGAGGTCCTGGCACGGGACTGGATGGCGGTGTTCCCGCAGCGCTTCTACCTGGAAGTGCAGCGCACCAACCGGCCCAACGACGAAGAGCACCTGCACGCGGCCGTAGCCCTGGCCGAGAAGCTTGGCGCGCCGCTGGTGGCAACCAACGATGTGCGCTTCATCAAGCCCGAAGACTTCGAAGCCCACGAAACCCGCGTGTGCATTGGCGAGGGCCGCGCCCTTGACGACCCGCGTCGCTCCAAGAACTACAGCGACCAGCAGTACCTCAAGAGCGCCGCGCAAATGGCCGAGCTGTTCAGCGACTTGCCTGAGGCGCTGGAAAACAGCGTGGAGATCGCCAAGCGCTGCAACATCGAAGTGAAACTGGGTAAGCACTTTCTGCCCAACTTCCCGATCCCCGATGGCATGACCATCGACGAATACTTTCGCAAAGTGTCCTTCGATGGCCTTGAGGAGCGCCTCAGCGTCCTGCTGCCCCGGGACACCACTGAGGATTACGAGGCCAAGCGCCAGGTCTATGTCGACCGTTTGAATTTCGAGCTGGATATCATCATCCAGATGGGCTTCCCCGGTTACTTCCTGATCGTGATGGACTTCATCCAGTGGGCTAAGAGCAACGGCGTCCCGGTAGGCCCGGGGCGGGGTTCGGGTGCAGGGTCGCTGGTGGCCTATGTGCAGAAGATCACCGACCTCGACCCGCTGGAATATGACCTGCTGTTTGAACGGTTCCTTAACCCGGAACGGGTTTCGATGCCCGACTTCGACGTCGACTTCTGCATGGACGGGCGCGACCGGGTCATTGAATACGTGGCCGAAAAGTACGGCCGCAACGCGGTCAGTCAGATCATCACCTTCGGTTCCATGGCGGCCAAGGCTGTAATCCGCGACGTGGCGCGGGTGCAGGGCAAGTCCTATGGCCTGGCGGACAAGCTGTCGAAGATGATCCCCTTCGAAGTCGGCATGACCCTGGAAAAAGCCTACGAACAGGAAGAAATCCTGCGCGACTTCATCAAGGTCGATGAAGAGGCCGCAGAAATCTGGGCCATGGCCCGCAAGCTCGAAGGCGTGGTGCGTAACGTCGGCAAGCACGCCGGTGGCGTGGTGATCGCACCGACCAAGTTGACTGACTTTTCGCCCATTTACTGCGACGAAGAAGGCGATGGCCTGGTAACCCAGTTCGACAAGGACGACGTGGAGGCGGCCGGCCTAGTGAAGTTCGACTTCCTTGGCCTGCGGACCCTGACGATCATCGACTGGGCGCTCAAGACCATCAACCGCGACCGCGCCAAGGTCAATGAAGCGCCGTTGGACATCGCGTTCATCCCGCTGGACGACAAGCCCACCTACAGCCTGCTGCAAAAAGCCGAAACCACGGCGGTGTTCCAGCTTGAGTCGCGTGGCATGAAAGAGCTGATTAAAAAGCTCAAGCCCGACTGCCTGGAAGACTTGATCGCCCTGGTGGCGCTGTTCCGCCCCGGCCCGCTGCAATCGGGCATGGTGGACGACTTCATCAACCGTAAGCACGGGCGCGCCGAGTTGGCGTATCCCCACTGCGACTACCAGTACGAGGGCCTCAAGCCCGTATTGGCGCCGACCTACGGCATCATCCTGTACCAGGAACAGGTGATGCAGATTGCCCAGGTCATGGCCGGCTACACCCTTGGTGGCGCGGACATGCTGCGCCGGGCCATGGGTAAGAAGAAACCCGAAGAGATGGCCAAGCAACGCGGTGGCTTCATCGAAGGTTGCGCAACCAACAATATTGACGCGGACCTGGCGGGGAACATCTTCGATCTGGTGGAGAAATTCGCCGGTTACGGCTTCAACAAGTCCCACTCCGCCGCCTATGGCCTGGTGTCGTACCAGACCGCTTGGCTCAAGGCGCACTACCCGGCGCCGTTCATGGCGGCGGTGTTGTCGGCGGATATGCACAACACCGACAAGGTTGTCACCTTGATCGAAGAAGTTCGCACCATGAAGCTGCGTCTCGACGCACCGGATGTGAACGCCTCGGAATTCAAATTCACCGTTAATGACGAAGGCCGGATCATCTACGGGCTCGGTGCCATCAAGGGTGTCGGCGAAGGCCCGGTGGAGGCCATCACCGAAGCGCGCCAGGACGGGCCGTTCAAGGACTTGTTCGATTTCTGCGCCCGGGTCGACCTCAAGCGCATCAACAAACGCACCCTGGACGGCTTGATCCGCAGCGGCGCCCTAGACCGCCTCGGCCCGCACTTCTTCGATGAAACCAAGGCCTACCAGGCCAATATCGACCGTAACCGGGCTGTGCTGCTGGCGGCCATGGAAGAAGCCATCAAGGCTGCCGAACAGACCGCGCGCACCCATGACAGCGGCCATGCCGACCTGTTCGGCGGCTTGTTCGTCGAGGCGGACGCGGATGTCTACGCCAACCACCGCAAGGCCAAGGAACTGACCCTCAAGGAACGCCTCAAAGGTGAGAAAGACACCCTGGGCCTGTACCTGACCGGCCACCCGATCGACGAATACGAAGGGGAAATCCGCCGCTTCGCCCGTCAGCGCATCATCGACCTGAAACCGGCGCGCGACACCCAAACGGTCGCCGGGATGATTATTGCCTTGCGAGTAATGAAGAACAAAAAGGGCGACAAGATGGGCTTCATCACCCTCGATGACCGCTCCGGGCGCATCGAAGCGTCGCTGTTTGCCGAGGCATTCCATTCGGCGCAATCGTTGTTGCAGACCGACGCGATGGTGGTGGTCGAAGGCGAGGTCAGCAACGACGACTTCTCCGGTGGCTTGCGCCTGCGGGTCAAGCGCGTGATGAGCATGGAAGACGCACGCACGAACCTGGCCGAGAGCCTGCGCCTGAAGGTGCAGGCCGACGCCCTCAAGGGCGACCAATTGCGGGTGCTGGGCGACTTGCTCAAGCGCCATCGCGGTGCCTGCCCGATCACCCTGGAATACAGCGGCCCCGATGCCAAGGCGCTGCTACAGTTCGGCGAAACCTGGCGAATCGACCCGGCGGACAGCTTGATTCAAGCCTTGCGTGACCAGTTCGGGCGAGACAACGTCTTCCTCCAATACCGTTGATGGCCTGGTGCCCCGCGTGGGCGCCGGTCCTGACCTGAATTTTTAATCTCGACCTGAACGCGCCTCTCCCTTAAGGTAGGGCGCGAATAGACAACCGGCCGGCCCAAGCTCTCTTGGACGTCGACCCAAGACGGACGCCTATGAACCCGAATTTTCTAGATTTCGAACAGCCAATCGCCGACCTGCAAGCCAAGATCGAAGAGTTGCGCTTGGTCGGTAACGACAATTCGCTGAATATCGGCGATGAGATCTCCCGCCTGCAGGCCAAGAGCAGCACCCTGACCGAAGACATCTTCGGCAAGCTGACCAGTTGGCAGATCGCGCGCCTGGCGCGTCACCCGCGGCGCCCGTACACCCTGGACTACATCGAGCACATTTTCACCGAGTTCGACGAACTGCACGGTGACCGTCATTTCTCCGACGATGCGGCCATTGTCGGCGGCGTTGCCCGACTCGAAGACCAACCGGTGATGATTATCGGCCACCAGAAAGGGCGTGAAGTCCGGGAAAAGGTACGCCGTAACTTCGGCATGCCGCGCCCCGAAGGCTACCGCAAGGCCTGCCGCCTGATGGAAATGGCCGAGCGTTTCAAAATGCCGATCCTGACCTTCATCGACACCCCGGGCGCGTACCCGGGCATCGACGCCGAAGAGCGCAACCAGAGCGAAGCGATTGCCTGGAACCTGCGCGTCATGGCGCGCCTGAAAACCCCGATCATCGCCACCGTGATCGGTGAAGGTGGCTCCGGCGGCGCTCTGGCGATTGGCGTGTGTGACCAACTGAATATGCTGCAGTACTCCACCTACGCGGTGATCTCACCGGAAGGCTGTGCGTCGATCCTGTGGAAAACCGCCGAAAAAGCTCCGGACGCCGCCGAAGCCATGGGCATCACCGCCGAGCGCCTGAAGGGTCTGGGCATTGTCGATAAGGTGATTGGCGAGCCTTTGGGCGGCGCCCACCGTGACCCGGCTACCGCCGCTGCATCGATTCGCGCCGAGCTGAGTTCGCAGTTAGCGATGCTGAAAAAGTTCGATAACGATGCATTGTTGGCCCGTCGCTATGAGCGTTTGATGAGCTACGGTCTCTGACCTGACCCAGCGACACCCCTGTGGGAGCGGGCTTTCCCGCGAAGGCGTCGGCACAACCAACATTAATGTTGGAGGCCATGGACTCTTCGCGGGCAAGCGGAGCGCCGTCCGGCCCGTTCCGACATTGGATTTGGGCGAAGTGATCGAAATGAATCAGTCAGCCATGGATCTACCCGCCAAACTGCTGCTGAACCTGGCCCCTTGGCGCACGGCCCCGATCTGGCACGTCGCCTTCTCCGGGGGGCTCGATTCCACCGTCCTGCTGCACCTTCTTGCCCAATTGGCGCACACCCATTCCCTGCCCAGGCTGACGGCCATCCATGTGCATCATGGCCTGCAATCGGTGGCGGATGCGTGGCCGCCACATTGCCAGGCTGTTTGCGACGCCCTTGGCGTGCCATTGCGGGTGATCCACGTGCAGGTGAAGGCCGGGGCGAGCCTTGAGCGAGCGGCTCGTGAGGCCCGCTATGCTGCCTTCGCTCAAAGCCTGGGGAGCAACGAGGTGCTGTTCACCGCCCAGCACCGTGACGATCAGGCCGAAACCTTGCTGTTTCGCCTGTTGCGCGGTGCTGGGGTCAGAGGCCTGTCGGCGATGCCGCCGCAGCGTGCGCTGGGGCAAGGGCAGTTGCTGCGCCCGCTGCTGGACGTGTCGCGGGCCGAGTTGGCGGCCTATGCCCGCGAGCATGGCTTGTGCTGGATTGACGACCCGTCCAACCAGGATCAGCAGTTTTCCCGCAACTATCTGCGACAGGAAATCTTTCCTGCATTGCTCCAGCGCTGGCCACAAGCCGTGGCCACCATGGCCCGCAGCGCCGCCCATGTGCAGGAAGCCCAAGGCTTGCTCGATGAATTGGCGCTGATGGATTTGCAAACGGCCCGCGCGGCCTGCGCGTTCGATTGGCTGGGGCTGCCTTCGCTGGAAATGGCGGCGTTTATCGGGCTGTCCCCGGCCCGGCAACGCAATGCCCTGAGCCATTGGCTGGCGCCCATGACCCGGTTGCCGGACAGCGATCACTGGGCGGGATGGGAGAGCCTGCGCGACGCCGCGCCAGGTCGGCATCCACGCTGGCGGCTGGCGGACGGCGAGTTGCAGCGCGCGGGCGGGCGCCTGTGGTGGCTGGCCGGTGCCTGGCTGCGCGAACCGGTTGGCGACCTGGGCTGGGCCGATCCGCGCCAAGCTTTGGCGTTGCCGGATAACGGCTGCCTCGCATTGACCGGCACGGCGCCCGACGGGCGGCTGCGGGTGCGTTATCGCCAGGGCGGCGAAGTGATGGCGGTGGTGGGGCGCGGCCATCGCGATCTCAAGCGTTTGCTCAACGAACGGGGTGTGCCAGGCTTTGCCCGTGGCCGATTGCCGCTGCTGTACAGAGGCGGCGAACTGCTGGCGGTGGGCGGCGTCCCGGGCCTGGATGGCGCTGCCGATGGCCCGTGGCAATTGCGGTGGCAGCCTCCTGCCTGAGATCAAGGTTTGAGCTGGAAGGGGCTTTCCGGTAGACTACGCTCCCTTCTTGATACAACTTCTGTGGATTCGCCTGAATTGCAGCAGTTGCCGATTACCAAGCAGTCTTTGCTGGGCGATTCCAAAAAATGTGTAGCGAACAACGTACCGGTGGTTTCACTTCCGGTCTGTCCCAACGCGGCGGTTTTTTTGAAAGATGCACTGTAATTAATGCAGGTGATCGGGGGCTTCGGCCTTCCTTCGCTTTCCCCGGCGGCTCGGACCGCTTTAACGCAGACTTCTAGGGTTTTTCATGACGCGCTACATATTCGTCACGGGCGGTGTTGTTTCTTCATTGGGGAAAGGCATCGCATCGGCTTCATTGGCGGCCATCCTGGAGGCGCGGGGACTTAAGGTCACCATGCTCAAACTGGACCCGTACATCAACGTTGACCCGGGCACCATGAGCCCGTTCCAGCACGGTGAAGTGTTCGTCACCCACGACGGCGCCGAGACCGACCTGGACCTGGGCCACTACGAGCGGTTCATTCGCACGACCATGACCCAGGACAACAACTTCACCACCGGCCGGGTTTACGAACACGTGCTGCGCATGGAGCGCCGTGGTGCCTACCTGGGCGCCACCATCCAGGTGATCCCGCACATCACCGATGAAATCAAGCGCCGCATTATCAAGGGTGCCGGCAATGCCGACGTGGCCTTGGTCGAGATCGGCGGCACCGTGGGCGACATCGAATCCCAGCCGTTCCTGGAAGCGATCCGCCAGTTGCGTTTTGAAGTCGGCGCCAAGCGCGCGATGCTGATGCACCTGACCCTGGTGCCGTACATCGCCACCGCTGGCGAGACCAAGACCAAGCCGACCCAGCACTCGGTCAAGGAATTGCGCTCCATCGGCCTGCAGCCGGACGTACTGGTCTGCCGCTCCGACCACCCGATCGATATCTCCTCGCGTCGCAAAATCGCCCAGTTCACCAACGTCGAAGAACGTGCGGTGATTGCCCTGGAAGACGCCGACACCATCTACAAGATCCCGGGCATCCTGCATTCCCAGGGCCTGGACGATTTCGTCGTCGAGCGCTTTGGCCTGCAATGCGAAGGCGCGGATCTGTCCGAGTGGGAGAAAGTGGTCGACGCCAAGCTCAACCCGGAACACGAAGTCACCATCGCGATGGTCGGCAAGTACATGGAGCTGCTGGATGCTTATAAGTCGCTGATCGAAGCGATGAGCCATGCTGGCATCACCAACCGCACCAAGGTCAACCTGCGCTACATCGATTCCGAAGACATCGAGAACCAGGGCACCGCGCTGCTCGAAGGCGTGGACGCGATCCTGGTACCCGGCGGCTTTGGCCTGCGTGGCGTGGAAGGCAAGATCACCGCCGTGCAATTCGCCCGCGAAAACAAGGTGCCCTACCTGGGTATCTGCCTGGGCATGCAAGTGGCGGTCATCGAGTTCGCCCGTAACGTTCTGGGCTGGAAGGACGCCAACTCCACCGAGTTCGACCACACCAGCGCTCACCCGGTCGTGGGCCTGATTACCGAGTGGGAAGATGCCACCGGTGTCGTCGAGACCCGTACTGAATCCTCCGACCTGGGCGGCACCATGCGCCTGGGCGCTCAGGACTGCCAGCTCGTCGCTGGCTCCCTGGTACACGATTGCTATGCCAAGGACGTGATCGTCGAACGCCATCGCCATCGTTATGAAGTCAACAACAAGCTGCTGCCAAGCCTGATCGAGGCCGGCCTGAAAATCTCCGGTCGCTCCGGTGATGGCGCGCTGGTGGAAGTGGTCGAAGCGCCGGATCATCCGTGGTTTGTCGCATGCCAGTTCCACCCCGAGTTCACCTCGACGCCCCGTGACGGTCACCCGTTGTTCAGCGGTTTCGTCAAGGCCGCGTTGGCTCAACACCAGAAGAAGGCGTGATCCCCATGGCACAGAAAATCATCCGTGTCGGCGACATCGAAATCGCCAACGACAAGCCAATGGTGCTGTTCGGCGGCATGAACGTGCTGGAAAGCCGCGACATGGCCATGCAGGTGTGCGAAGAGTATGTGAAGGTTACCCAGAAACTGGGTATTCCTTACGTGTTCAAGGCCAGCTTCGACAAGGCCAACCGTTCGTCCGTGACCTCCTACCGTGGCCCAGGCCTGGAAGAAGGCATGCGGATTTTCCAGGACATCAAGCAAGCCTTCGGCGTGCCGATCATCACTGACGTGCACGAGCCCGCGCAGGCTGCCGTGGTGGCCGAGGTCTGCGACATCATCCAGTTGCCGGCCTTCCTGTCCCGCCAGACCGACCTGGTGGTGGCCATGGCCAAGACCGGCGCGGTCATCAACATCAAGAAAGCCCAGTTCCTCGCGCCCCAGGAAATGAAGCACATCCTGAGCAAGTGCGTGGAAGCGGGTAACGACCAGTTGATCCTCTGCGAGCGTGGTTCGAGCTTCGGCTACAACAACCTGGTGGTGGACATGCTCGGCTTCGGCATCATGAAGCAGTTCGAGTACCCGGTTTTCTTCGATGTGACCCACGCGCTGCAAATGCCTGGCGGTCGCTCCGATTCAGCGGGCGGTCGCCGCGCCCAGGTCACCGACCTGGCCAAGGCAGGTATGAGCCAAGCCCTGGCCGGCCTGTTCCTGGAAGCCCACCCCGACCCGGACAACGCCAAGTGCGACGGCCCTTGCGCCCTGCGTCTGGACAAGCTGGAGCCGTTCCTGGCCCAGCTCAAGGCCCTGGACGAACTGGTGAAGAGTTTTCCGACGGTAGAAACCGCGTAAAGCTGATTTCTCCGGTAAAGTACCGCACGTTTTTATGACTCAGGCCCTCGGGCCTGAGTTTTGTTGTCTGCCGGGCTGCCCCGCGTACCGCGCAGACGACTCAGGTTTCCTTCAGCTGCGTCGTTTTCGTCAACTTTGGAGTGTTTACAACAATGGCAAAAATCGTCGACATCAAAGGTCGTGAAGTTCTCGACTCCCGTGGCAATCCCACTGTGGAAGCCGACGTGCTTCTCGACAACGGCATCATCGGCAGCGCCTGCGCGCCGTCCGGTGCTTCCACCGGCTCCCGTGAAGCACTGGAGTTGCGTGATGGCGACAAGAGCCGTTACCTGGGCAAGGGTGTACTCAAGGCCGTAGCCAACATCAACGGCCCGATCCGTGAGCTGCTGCTGGGCAAGGACCCGGTTGACCAGAAAGGCCTGGATCACGCGATGATCGCCCTGGATGCCACTGAGAACAAAGGCTCCCTGGGTGCCAACGCGATCCTCGCCGTGTCCCTGGCTGCGGCCAAGGCGGCAGCCCAGGACCAGGACCTGCCGCTGTACGCCCACATCGCCAACCTCAACGGCACGCCGGGTGTGTACTCGATGCCGGTGCCGATGATGAACATCATCAACGGCGGCGAACATGCCGACAACAACGTCGATATCCAGGAATTCATGGTGCAGCCTGTCGGCGCCAAGACGTTCTCCGATGGCCTGCGCATGGGCACCGAGATCTTCCATCACCTCAAGGCTGTCCTCAAGGCTCGCGGCCTGAGCACTGCGGTGGGTGACGAAGGTGGTTTCGCGCCGAACCTGGCGTCCAACGAAGATGCCCTCAAGGTCATCTCCGAAGCCGTGGCCAATGCGGGCTACACCCTGGGCACCGACGTGACCCTGGCTCTGGACTGCGCGGCCAGCGAGTTCTTTGAAGACGGCAAGTACAACTTGTCCGGCGAAGGCCAGGTGTTCACCGCTGAAGGTTTTGCCGATTACCTCAAGGGCCTGACCGAACGCTACCCGATCATCTCCATCGAAGATGGCCTGGATGAGTCCGACTGGGCTGGCTGGAAAATTCTTACCGACAAGATCGGCGAGAAAACCCAATTGGTGGGCGATGACCTGTTCGTGACCAACACCAAGATCCTCAAGGAAGGCATTGATAAGAAGATCGCCAACTCGATCCTTATCAAGTTCAACCAGATCGGCACCCTGACCGAAACCCTGGAAGCCATCCAGATGGCCAAGGCTGCTGGCTACACCGCCGTGATCTCGCACCGCTCCGGCGAAACCGAAGACTCGACCATTGCCGACCTGGCGGTCGGGACTGCGGCTGGCCAGATCAAGACCGGCTCGCTGTGCCGTTCCGATCGTGTCTCCAAGTACAACCAATTGCTGCGTATCGAAGAGCAACTGGGCGCCAAGGCCAAGTACAACGGCCGTGGTGAGTTTCGCGGTTAAGCACTAAATGGTAAAAAAGACACCGGATTGTGTCGGAAAAGTCGTGCGATCGACGGTTTTGCCACTAATCTGATGTCTTATTGGTACGGGCCTGGTTCTTCCAGGCTTCGTGCTATTAGTTGATCCGAAGTTGTTGGCGTGGCTGTCTTTTTTCACTGGAAACCCGATATTCGATGCGCAGTCCCAATTGGTTGTTCCTTGTCTTGCTCTTGTTGCTGGCCGGCTTGCAGTACCGCCTATGGGTGGGCAATGGCAGCCTGGCGCAAGTGGCCGACTTGACCCAGCAAATTGCTGACCAGCACGCCGAGAACGAAGGGTTGCTGGAGCGTAACCGAGTGATGGACGCGGAAGTCACCGAGTTGAAAAAAGGCATGGAGACCGTTGAAGAACGGGCTCGCCATGAGTTGGGAATGGTCAAGGAGGGCGAAACCCTCTACCAGTTGGCCCAATGATTCCTGTCTTGCCGGCCTTCTGGGCTGTGATTCCTGCCGCGGGCGTCGGTGCCCGTATGGCCGCGGACCGCCCCAAGCAGTATCTGGCCTTGGGCACACGCACAATTCTTGAACACAGCCTCGGCTGTTTCCTCGATCACCCGTCCCTCAAAGGCCTGGTGGTCAGCCTCGCGCTGGACGATCCCTATTGGCCGAACCTGGCATGCGCGAGCGATACGCGGATCCAGCGGGTCGAGGGCGGCGATGAACGTTCCGGCTCGGTCCTCAATGCTTTATTGCATCTGCACGCCCAGGGCGCGGGCGATGATGACTGGGTGCTCGTGCACGACGCCGCGCGGCCGAACCTGGCCCGGGATGACCTCGACCATTTGCTCAGCGAATTGGCCGACGACCCGGTGGGCGGCTTGCTGGCGGTGCCGGCCCGCGACACCCTCAAACGCGTCGATGCCCAGGGGCGGGTGCTGGGAACCGTGGATCGCAGCCAGATCTGGCAGGCCTACACCCCGCAGATGTTCCGCCTCGGCGCCTTGCACCGGGCCTTGGCCGACAGCCTGGTGGCGGATGCCGTGGTCACCGACGAAGCCTCGGCCATGGAGTGGGCGGGCCTGGCGCCACGCCTGATCGAGGGCCGTTCGGACAATATCAAGGTCACCCGCCCGGAAGACCTGGAGTGGCTGCGCCTGCGCTGGGCCACCCGTACATAAGCTTCAACCGCGATATTCCGGCCTCAGGGCCAAGCCTTCCTTCAAGAACTCCACCAGTTTGCGCACCTTGGGCGACAAGTGCCGTTGCTGCGGGTAGAGCGCCCAAACGGCGGTGTTGGGCGGCTGATGGGCGTCGAGCAGGGCAACCAAGCGGCCGCTGTGCAAGTGCTCCAGCACGTAGTAATCCGGCAATTGGCAGAGCCCGACGCCTTGCAGCGCCGCATCCAGCACCGCTTGCCCACTGTTGCATCGCCAGTTTCCCTGGACCCGTTGGGAAAATTCCCGGCCATCCTGCTGTAAAAGCCACAGGTCGGAGCTACCGATCAGACAGTTGTGGCGGCTCAATTCCGACAGGCTATGGGGCCGGCCGTAACGCTCCAAGTAGGAAGGCGAGGCGCACAGGTACATGCGCCGGGGCGCCAAGCGCGTAGCCACCAGCCGCGAGTCTTGCAAGCGGCCCAGGCGAATCGCCAGGTCCAGGCCTTCATGCACCAGGTCCAGGGGGCGGTTGCTCAACTCGATATCCACCCGCAACTGCGGGTAGAGGCCCATGAAGGTGGTCACCAGCGGCACGATAAAACGCTCGCCGTAAGCTACCGCGCAGGTCATGCGCAACATGCCCTTGGGTTCACTGGTCAGGTCGCCCACGGCGCGCAAGGCTTCTTCGCGACCGTCCTGCAGGCGTTGGCAGTGCTGCAGGAACGTCTGGCCGGCCTCGGTCAGGGTCACGCGACGGGTGCTGCGGTAGAGGAGTTTTGTCTGAAGGCGCTCCTCAAGGCGTGCGACTTGTCGGCTGATATGGGAGGACGAAACCCCAAGACGCTCGGCGGCTGCGGTGAACTGGCTGCATTCGGCCACGGCGACGAATTCGTCTATGCCTTCCCAGCGGTTCTCGGTCATGGCGGCTTCCTTGATTATCCCTGTGTAGCAATAATGTTTTGCTTTTGGTTGGATTATTAATCGTTCAGCGCTGTTTTACACTCCCAGCCTCGTTTTAATTCACTGGAGAGTCAGCATGATTAAGTCACGCGCCGCCGTTGCCTTCGAGGCCAAGAAACCCCTTGAGATCGTTGAAGTCGATGTCGCCATGCCCAAGGCAGGCGAAGTTCTGCTGCGAGTCGTGGCCTCCGGGGTCTGCCACACCGATGCCTACACGTTGTCCGGCGCGGACCCGGAAGGCATCTTCCCGTCGATCCTTGGCCATGAAGGTGGTGCGGTAGTCGAGGCCATCGGTGAAGGCGTGACATCGGTGGCGGTGGGCGATCATGTGATCCCGCTTTACACGCCCGAATGTGGGAAATGTAAGTTTTGCCTGTCGGGCAAAACCAACCTGTGCCAGGCCATTCGCGCCACCCAGGGCAAAGGCCTGATGCCTGACGGCACTACTCGCTTTTCCTATAAAGGCCAGCCGATTTTCCATTACATGGGTACTTCGACCTTTTCCGAGTACACCGTGCTGCCGGAAATCTCCGTAGCGAAAATCGCCAAGGATGCGCCCCTGGAAAAGGTCTGCCTGCTGGGTTGCGGCGTCACCACTGGCATCGGCGCAGTACTCAACACCGCCAAGGTCAAGCCGGGTGACACCGTGGCGATCTTCGGCCTGGGCGGCATTGGCTTGTCGGCGGTGATCGGTGCGGTCAAGGCCAAAGCGGCGCGCATCATTGCCATCGACATCAATCCGGCCAAGTTCGACATCGCTCGGCAACTGGGTGCCACTGACTGCGTCAATCCCAAGGATTTCGATCGCCCGATCCAGGAGGTGATTGTCGATATGACTGACGGCGGCGTGGACTTTTCCTTCGAATGCATCGGCAACGTGCAGCTGATGCGCGCGGCGCTGGAGTGCTGCCACAAGGGCTGGGGCGAGTCGGTGATTATCGGCGTCGCCGGTGCGGGCCAGGAAATCGCTACCCGGCCATTCCAATTGGTCACCGGTCGCGTCTGGCGCGGTTCGGCGTTTGGCGGCGTGCGTGGGCGCAGCGAGTTGCCCAGCTACGTGGAAATGGCCCAGACCGGCGAGATCCCACTGGACACCTTCATCACCCACACCATGGGCCTGGAAGATATCAACAAGGCTTTCGACCTGATGCATGAAGGCAAAAGCATTCGTACTGTCATCCACTTCTGACCAATAGTGGCGAGCGGCAAGCAGTGATCTGCAAGAGGGTGCGCCTTCTTGCAGCCTGTGGTTTGACGCTTGCGGCTGGGAGCCTTCAATGCCCCTGGAAAACATTTCTTGCCAGAAAAGCTTCGGCGGCTGGCACAAGCGTTACCGGCACCGCTCCGAGGTGTTGGGCTGCGACATGGTGTTTGCCGTGTATCTGCCGCCGCAGGCCGAGTCGGGCGCCAAGTTGCCGGTGCTGTATTGGCTGTCGGGCCTGACCTGCACCGATGAGAACTTCATGCACAAGGCCGGCGCCCAGCGCATGGCGGCGCAGTTGGGGTTGATAATCGTCGCCCCGGACACCAGCCCCCGTGGCACCGATGTGCCGGGCGACCCGGATGGCGCGTGGGATTTTGGCTTGGGGGCCGGGTTCTACCTCAATGCCACGCAAGCGCCGTGGGCAAAAAACTATCGGATGCATGACTATGTTGTGCAGGAATTGCCGGCGTTGGTCGAAGCGCATTTCCCGGCCTCGGAGAAGCGCGGTATCAGCGGTCACTCCATGGGCGGTCACGGGGCGCTGGTGTGTGCATTGCGCAATCCGGGGCGTTACCAATCGGTGTCAGCCTTTTCGCCAATCAACAACCCCATCGACTGCCCTTGGGGTCAGAAAGCGTTTTCCCGTTACCTGGGCGAGGACCGCTCGCGCTGGCGCGAATGGGATGCCTGCGCGCTGATTGCCCAAGCCCGGGAGAAGCTGCCGTTGTTGGTGGACCAGGGTGACCGCGATGACTTCCTTGAAACCCAACTCAAACCCCTGGCCCTGCAACAGGCCGCCAGGCTGGCGGGCCATCCGCTGACCCTGCGCCTGCAACCGGGCTACGATCACAGCTACTTTTTCATCGCCAGTTTCATCGACGAGCACTTGGCCCATCACGCGCGTGCGCTAGGCGCCTAATGTGCGCCAAAGCAGGTAGAATCACGCCCTGACTCAATCGGGGCGTTTTTTTATGCGTATTGGCCACGGCTACGATGTACACCGTTTCGCACAAGGCGATTTCATCACCCTGGGCGGTGTGCAAATTGCCCACCATTGCGGGCTGCTGGCCCATTCCGACGGCGACGTGCTGCTGCATGCCTTGAGCGATGCCCTGCTCGGCGCGGCGGCGCTGGGGGACATCGGCAAACACTTCCCGGACACCGACCCGCAATTCAAGGGCGCCGACAGCCGCGTGCTGCTGCGCCACGTTGTCGCATTGATCCATGCCAAAGGCTGGAAAGTCGCCAACGTCGATAACACCATCATTGCCCAGGCGCCGAAAATGGCCCCCCACATCGAAGCGATGCGTGCGTTGATTGCCGCGGATCTTCAGGTCGAGTTGGATCAAGTGAACGTAAAAGCCACCACCACTGAAAAGCTCGGCTTTGTCGGCCGTGAAGAAGGCATCGCGGTGCACGCCGTCGCCTTGTTGCAACGCTCATGAACGACCTGCAATTGCTGGGCCCACGTGCCTACGGCGAATCCCTTGGCAGTGCCGTACTCAAAGCCAGCGCGGAAGATTTCCAGGTCGATGAAGTGCTCGATATCCCCTTGAGCGGCGATGGCGAACACCTGTGGTTGTGGGTCGAAAAACGCGGCCTCAACACCGAAGAAGCGGCGCGGCGCATCGCCAAGGCTGCCGGCGTGCCGTTGCGTACGGTGAGCTATGCGGGCCTCAAGGATCGCCAGGCGTTGACGCGCCAATGGTTCAGCTTGCAACTGCCGGGCAAGGCCGACCCGGATCTGTCGGCAGCGCAGAACGACACGTTGACCATCCTCAAAAGCATGCGGCACAAACGCAAACTGCAACGCGGTGCCCATTCGGCCAACGGCTTTACTTTGCGCCTCACCCAACTGAGCGGCGACCACGCGGCCATCGACGAGCGCTTGCGCTTGATCGCCCGTCAGGGCATTCCCAACTATTTTGGTACGCAACGTTTCGGCCACAACGGCGGCAATGTGGTTGACGCCCGTGGCTGGGCTGTGCGTAAGGCACTGCCGGAGCAACGCAATGTGCGCTCGCGGCTGCTGTCCACGGCCCGCAGTTTTTTGTTCAACCAAGTACTGGCGGCGCGGGTTGCCGACGGCAGTTGGCAGCGCGCCCAGGTGGGCGACCTCCTGGCCTTCACCGACAGCCGCAGCTTCTTCCCGGCCGGGGAGGCCGAGTGCAGTGATCCGCGCTTGGCCATTCTCGACCTGCACCCCACCGGGCCGCAGTGGGGCGAAGGCGAGTCGCCGGCCGGCGGCGCGACCCATGCCTTGGAGCAAGGTGTCGCGGGCAGTGAGCCGGACCTGCGCGATTGGCTGGTGGCCGCGGGCATGAAACATGAGCGTCGAATCCTGCGGCTGCCCATTGGCGGTTTGACGTGGCATTATCCCGAGCCTGACATTCTGCAACTGGAATTCGTCCTGCCGGCCGGATGCTTTGCCACTGTACTGGTGCGCGAGCTTGTCGATCTGGTGCCGGTGGGGCAGACGGACAGCCCATGCGTATTCTGATTTCTAATGACGACGGGGTCACGGCCCCCGGCCTCGCCGCGCTTCATGCTGCGTTGGCGGATTACACCGAGTGCGTGGTGATCGCCCCGGACCAGGAACGAAGCGGCGCCAGCAGCTCGCTGACGCTCGACCGTCCGTTGCATCCGCAAACCCTGGCCAACGGCTTTATCAGCGTCAACGGCACCCCCACCGACTGCGTTCACCTGGGGGTCAACGGCTTGCTCGCGCAGGCGCCGCACATGGTGGTATCCGGGATCAACCTGGGCGCCAATCTGGGGGATGACGTGCTGTATTCGGGCACCGTCGGCGCGGCGCTGGAAGGGCGTTTCCTGGAGCGTCCGTCCTTCGCGTTTTCGCTGGTCTCGCGCCAGGTCGAGAACCTGCCGACGGCCGCCCACTTCGCGCGCAAGCTGATCGAGGCCCAGGCCGGGTTACAGCTGCCACCGCGCACTGTGCTCAACGTCAACGTGCCTAATCTGCCCGTGGATCATATCCGCGGCGTGCAACTGACGCGCCTGGGGCACCGTTCCCGGGCGGCGGCACCGGTGGAAGTGGTCGACCCGCGCGGCCGTTCCGGCTACTGGATCGCGGCTGCTGGCGATGCCGACGACTGCGGTCCTGGTACGGATTTCCACGCGGTGATGCAGGGCTACGTTTCGATTACGCCGTTGCAACTCGATCGCACCTTCAACGACGCCTTTGCCAGCGTCGAAGGCTGGCTGGAGGGGCTGCGCTGATGGCTCGCGAGCAAGACGACATGCTGCGGCGCGGTATCGGCATGACCTCCCAGCGCACGCGGGAGCGCTTGATCCAGCGCTTGTATGAAGAAGGGTTGTCCAACGCCCAGGTGTTGGAGGTGATCCGCCGTACACCACGGCACCTGTTCGTCGATGAAGCGCTGGCCCACCGCGCCTACGAAGACACCGCGCTGCCCATTGGCCACAACCAGACCATTTCCCAGCCGTACATGGTCGCGCGCATGAGTGAACTGCTGTTGGCCGCCGGGCCTCTGGACAAGGTGCTGGAAATCGGCACCGGCTCGGGCTATCAGACGGCGGTGCTGTCGCAATTGGTGGAACGGGTGTTTTCCGTTGAGCGCATCAAGGTCCTGCAGGACCGCGCCAAGGAACGCCTGGTGGAGTTGAACCTGCGAAACGTGGTGTTCCGCTGGGGCGACGGCTGGGAAGGGTGGCCGGCGCTGGCACCGTATAACGGCATTATCGTCACTGCGGTGGCCACTGATGTGCCGCAGGCCTTGCTCGATCAGTTGGCCCCTGGCGGGCGGTTGGTGATTCCGGTGGGGGCTGGCGAAGTTCAGCAATTGATGCTGATTACCCGCGAGGAGCAGGGTTTTTCTCGGCAGGTTCTCGGTGCCGTACGTTTTGTGCCGTTGCTCAATGGCCCCCTGGCCTGAGCATTTATATAAACGCGATGAATTCTGTGCGCGGTCGCCTGTCCTATAACGGCGCCGAAAAGAATAAACAAAACCCGAGCATGAACCGATAGCCAGATAAACCCATCGAATGGGCCTTGGCGTCGGTAAAGCATGCGCAGCCGGTTATACTGGCGACATTCCAAGCCTCAACGGGCACTCTTTTTTATCAGCCACCACAAAGGGAGCGGCGGGTGAGTCTCACAGCCATTGCGCAGCGTATGGATGTAAAAAGCTTTCAGCGACTGGTGATTGGCCTTGTCTTGAGTTCCATGTTGGCTGCCTGTTCCAGCACGCCCAAGGGCAATGTACGGGTGGTCGATCGCAATAATGCAGCGCCTCAGCGGCCGGTAGTGACCACAGGTCAGTACGTGGTCAAACGCAGCGACACCCTGTTTTCGATCGCCTTCCGCTATGGTTGGGACTACAAGGCCCTCGCTGCACGCAACAATATTCCACCGCCTTACACCATCCACCCGGGTCAGACGATTCGCTTCGATGGTCGTTCGGGTTCAACGCCAACCACTGTTGTCACGCAGTCCACTTCGACCCCGTCTTCCTCCAGCAAGACCACTGTGACCCGTCGCCCGGCGGGCACTACCAACGGCGTGATAACCGCTCCGGCGAGTAAGCCTACCCTCGCGCCGCTGCCGCCCGCAGGCCCGGCGCCCAAGGGTTGGGGATGGCCGGCAAATGGCGTTTTGATTGGAAAATTCTCTTCAAACGGTAGTTTGAATAAAGGGATTGATATCGCCGGGGATTTGGGACAGCCTGTTTTAGCTGCGTCTGATGGGGCGGTCGTGTACGCCGGGAGTGGCTTGCGGGGCTACGGCGAGCTCGTCATCATCAAACACAGCGATACCTACGTCAGTGCCTACGGTCATAACCGCAGGCTGTTGGTTCGGGAGGGGCAGCAGGTCAAAGTCGGGCAGGCTATTGCCGAAATGGGGTCAACTGGTACAGACCGGGTGAAACTGCACTTTGAGATTCGCCGTCAGGGTAAGCCTGTAGACCCACTGCAATTCCTGCCACGCCGTTGATCGGTTGTCAGCCTGTTCCCTCACGTAGAAGGAACAGGCTCCAGCGTTGCCAAGGATAAAGGCGCCGCTTGAGCTTGAGGTCGAACTCACCAAAGGACTATAACAATGGCTCTCAGTAAAGAAGTGCCGGAGTTTGACATCGATGATGAGGTTCTCCTGATGGAGGCCGGCATCGCTACGGATTCGATGTCGAATGAGGGATCTGCAACACCTTCAGTTCGCACCAAATCCAAACACTCCGCTTCACTCAAGCAACACAAATACATTGACTACACCCGGGCGCTCGACGCGACCCAGTTGTACCTCAATGAAATCGGCTTTTCCCCCCTGCTGTCGCCGGAAGAAGAAGTTCATTTTGCGCGCTTGTCGCAAAGTGGCGACCCGGCCGGGCGCAAGCGCATGATTGAAAGCAACTTGCGGCTGGTGGTGAAAATCGCCCGACGCTACGTCAATCGTGGGCTTTCACTGCTCGACCTGATCGAAGAGGGCAACCTCGGCTTGATCCGCGCGGTGGAGAAGTTCGACCCGGAACGGGGCTTCCGTTTTTCGACCTACGCAACCTGGTGGATCCGTCAGACCATCGAGCGCGCGATCATGAATCAGACCCGGACCATCCGGTTGCCGATCCATGTGGTCAAGGAACTGAACGTCTACCTTCGGGCCGCACGGGAATTGACGCAAAAACTCGATCACGAACCTTCCCCTGAAGAAATCGCCAACCTGCTGGAAAAACCGGTGGGCGAGGTCAAGCGCATGCTAGGCCTTAACGAGCGGGTTTCCTCGGTGGATGTCTCGCTGGGTCCGGATTCGGATAAAACCTTGCTGGACACCTTGACGGACGATCGCCCTACCGACCCTTGCGAGTTGCTGCAGGACGACGATCTGTCGCAAAGCATCGACCAGTGGCTCTCAGAGCTGACGGACAAACAGCGTGAAGTGGTGATACGCCGCTTCGGGTTGCGTGGCCACGAGAGCAGTACCCTTGAAGATGTTGGCCTTGAGATTGGTTTGACCCGGGAGCGGGTCAGGCAAATCCAGGTCGAGGGGCTCAAGCGCCTTCGCGAGATCCTGGAAAAAAATGGCTTATCCAGCGAGTCGCTGTTCCAATAGACCCTTATTGAGCCGGCACAAAAAATCCGGAGCCCTTATGGGGCTCCGGATTTTTTATGGGGCAAGCAAAGCCGATCAGTCGTTGAAGTCTTCCCAACCGCCCATTTGCTTCCAACGGTTGACGATGCCGCAGAACAGGTCAGCGGTCTTCTCGGTGTCATAGCGCGCCGAATGCGCCTCGCGGCCATCGAAATCGATATCCGCAGCCTGGCAGGCCTTGGCCAATACGGTTTGGCCGTACGCCAGGCCGGCCAGTGTGGCGGTATCGAAGCTGGAGAACGGGTGAAACGGGTTGCGCTTCATGTCCAGGCGCGCCACGGCGGCGTTGAGGAAGCCCAGGTCGAAGCTGCTGTTGTGACCGACCAGGATCGCTCGCTTGCAGCCATTGGCCTTCAGCGCCTTGCGTACACCACGGAAGATGTCGGTCAGTGCGGCTTCCTCACTCACTGCCATGCGCAACGGGTGGTCGAGCTTGATCCCGGTGAATTCCAGGGCCGCGGCTTCAATGTTGGCGCCCTCGAAAGGCTCGACGCGGAAAAAATAGGTGTGCTCGGGGAACACGAAACCTTTTTCGTCCATGCCAATAGTGGTGGCGGCAATTTCCAGCAGTGCGTCGGTGGCGCAGTTGAAGCCGCCGGTTTCTACGTCGACCACGACGGGCAGGTAGCCCCGGAAGCGGGCCGCCATCGGGTGACGGGAACCGCCGCCGCCATGGCCTTCTTGCTCGTCATCGTAATGGTCTTCACTCACAGGTGTTCCTCCAGCAGGCGCCAGCGCAGTTTTTCACCGGCGCGCAGCGGGATGACAGTCAGCTCGCCGAACGGCAGGCTGGTAGGGGCGGTCCAGTCTTCGCGGACCAGGGTGATGCGATCGGTATTGGCCGGCAAACCGTAGAAGCGCGGGCCATTGAGGCTGGCGAACGCTTCGAGCTTGTCCAGCGCGTTGCGTTGCTCGAACGCCTCGGCATACAACTCGATTGCCGCATAAGCGGTGTAGCAACCAGCGCAACCACAGGCGGCTTCCTTGGCGTGCTGAGCATGGGGGGCCGAGTCGGTGCCGAGGAAAAACTTGGCATTGCCACTGGTGGCGGCGTCGAGCAGTGCCTGCTGGTGAGTATTGCGCTTGAGGATCGGCAGGCAATAGAAGTGCGGCCGAATACCGCCCACCAGCATGTGATTGCGGTTGTAGAGCAGGTGATGGGCGGTGATGGTCGCCCCCACGTTGGCCGAAGCCTCGCTGACAAACTGCACTGCATCGGCGGTGGTGATGTGCTCGAACACCACTTTCAGGGTCGGGAACAACTCGACCACGCGGCGCATGTGCTCATCGATAAAGATTTTTTCGCGATCGAAGACATCGACATCGCCACGCGTGACTTCGCCATGAATCAGCAAAGGCATGCCGACTTCTGCCATGGCCTCGATCGCCGGCAGGATCTTGTCGATGCTGGTGACGCCGGAGTCCGAGTTGGTGGTTGCGCCAGCCGGGTACAGTTTGGCGGCGTGCACGAAGCCGCTGGCCTTGGCCTCGCGGACATCTTGCGGTTGGGTGCGGTCGGTGAGGTACAGCACCATCAGCGGCTCGAAGCGACTGCCGGCCGGCCGCGCAGCGAGGATGCGCTGGCGATAGGCATCGGCTTCAGCGGCGTTGCGCACCGGGGGTACCAGGTTGGGCATGATGATGGCGCGACCAAAGGTGCGCGCAACATCCGCCACAGTATTGGGCAGCGCAGCACCATCACGCAGGTGTATGTGCCAGTCGTCGGGACGCAGCAGGGTCAGGCGGTCGGACATTGGGGATTCCAGGCGGGTCAAACTGAGGCGAATGCTACCGGAAAAGACTCTTGCAGGCACTCGCTATCAAGTTTTGTCGCTGGCAACCGATATGCTCAAGGTATGCCGTAAATGAATGTATCGGTCTTTTCAGTTGTAGAAGCCAGTGGAGCCGCCCGTGCGCCAGCGTTATCTAGCCTTGCTCAGTGTGTTTGCCAGCCTGCCGGCCATGGCCCTGACTTTCCAGACCCGTCTGGAGAGCATTGAGTGGAAGGTCGAAGGCGACAAGTTCGAGTGTCGCCTGGCGCAGCCGATCACCGATTTCGGCTCTGGCGAGTTCGTGCGCCGCGCGGGCGAGCAGGCGACGTTTCGCCTCAAAGCCTTTAACGCCTTGCTCGGCGGTGGCTCGGCGACATTGCTGGCGGCGGCGGCCCCGTGGCAGCCGGGGCGTGCTGATATCAACTTGGGGACGGTCAGAAGTGGCAGTGGCGATGTACTGTTCAACAGCTCTCAAGCCCAGGCTGGCCGGCTTATCAGCGGTCTGATGGACGGCCGCAGCCCTGTGGTGCGCCACTACTCCCGCGACGCAGGGGTTTCGGAAATCCGCCTGTTGCCGGTGCGATTCAGCAAGGCCTATAGCGACTATCAAGGTTGCGTGGCCAAGCTCCTGCCCATGAACTTCGAACAAGTGAAGCTGGGCCAGGTTGGGTTTCCGGGCGGCGGCATCGAGCTCGATGAGCAAGCCAAGGCCAAGTTGCAAGTGATGCTCGACTATATGAAGGCCGACCCCACGGTCAACCACATCGAACTCGACGGCCACTCCGATAACAGCGGCAACCGTTTGACCAACCGCGATTTGTCGCGCCGCCGGGCCTTGGCGGTGATGGAGTTCTTCAAGGCCAACGGCATAGAAGAATCCCAGGTGACCATCAGGTTCCATGGCGAACGTTATCCCTTGGTGGCCAACACCAACTCTGCCAACCGGGCCAAGAACCGTCGGGTCAACATTCATCTGCAACGGGTCGCGCCCGTCGAGAAACCGGCCCCGCAAGCCGCTTCCACGCCCAACGCAGCTGCGACGTCTTGAAGCAGCGCTAGTCGCTCGATCGACATAATCTGTCGCTTGGTCGTCATAAGCTGTCGCGCCACTGTAAATCATCCGCTTGGAACGGTAGACTTGTCGGCTTTCCGTAGAACCCGGTGGAGTGATGGCATGGCGGACGTAAACAAGGTCGTTCTGGCGTATTCCGGCGGCCTGGACACTTCGGTGATCCTCAAGTGGCTGCAGGATACTTACAACTGTGAAGTGGTGACGTTCACCGCTGACCTGGGTCAGGGCGAAGAGGTCGAACCTGCACGCGCCAAGGCACAAGCCATGGGCGTGAAAGAAATCTACATCGACGACCTGCGCGAAGAATTTGTGCGTGATTTCGTTTTCCCGATGTTCCGCGCCAACACCGTTTACGAAGGCGAGTACCTGCTGGGTACTTCCATTGCCCGCCCGTTGATCGCCAAGCGCCTGATCGAAATCGCCAACGAAACCGGTGCCGATGCCATCTCCCATGGCGCGACCGGTAAAGGCAACGACCAGGTGCGTTTCGAGCTGGGCGCCTACGCCCTCAAGCCGGGTGTGAAAGTCATTGCGCCGTGGCGTGAATGGGACCTGCTGTCGCGCGAGAAGCTGATGGATTATGCCGAGAAGCACGGCATTCCGATCGAGCGTCATGGCAAAAAGAAATCCCCGTACTCGATGGACGCCAACCTGCTACACATCTCCTATGAAGGTGGCGTGCTGGAAGACACCTGGACCGAGCACGAAGAAGACATGTGGCGTTGGACCGTCTCCCCGGAGAAGGCTCCCGATGCCCCGCAGTATCTGGAATTGACCTACCGTAACGGCGATATCGTTGCCCTGGACGGTGTCGAAATGACTCCGGCCACCGTTCTGGCCACCCTGAACCGCATCGGTGGCGAACATGGTATCGGTCGTCTGGATATCGTCGAGAACCGTTACGTCGGTATGAAGTCCCGTGGCTGCTACGAAACCCCTGGCGGCACCATCATGCTGCGTGCGCACCGCGCCATTGAGTCCATCACCCTGGACCGTGAGGTCGCTCACCTTAAAGATGAGTTGATGCCCAAGTACGCCAGCCTGATCTATACCGGCTACTGGTGGAGCCCTGAGCGTTTGATGCTGCAACAAATGATTGATGCTTCCCAGGCTCACGTGAACGGTGTGGTTCGCTTGAAATTGTACAAGGGCAATGTGATTGTCACTGGGCGCAAGTCCGATGAGTCGCTGTTCGATGCCAATATCGCGACCTTTGAAGAAGATGGTGGCGCTTATAACCAGGAAGATGCAGCGGGCTTTATCAAACTGAATGCATTGCGCATGCGCATTGCGGCCAACAAGGGCCGCAAGCTGTTTTGATGTTTTAACTGGTGTGTATAAGAAAAGGCCCTGCAGTGCAGGGCCTTTTTTATTGAATTCGTTTAATACAACCGTTGTATGTGATGGCATGATGTATAAACAGATCTCGCGGGTGTTTGTTCTTGTTATTAGCCATTGGCCTGGTAGGACAGGGTTAAAGCAAAGTTGTTCAAGTTGTAAGAAATATAGGGGTGTCGTTTGTGCTTCTCTTCGTTTGCTGTGCTCCAATCGCTCTGGGTCATAAGTTTTGCGGATTTCTGATTGGTCAAAAATACAATCAAGTAACCTGTGTCGGATGATTTCTGGATTTTCTGTTCAACTTTGTGCATCAATTCGTCTGCTTCTTTTTTTGTACTAATCCAACGTGTATCGACAATGTGCAGGTCGTATAAAAGTCGAGGAAAGTTCAGTATGTGCTGTACGCCATGGCCGGCGAACAGATTCACATGCGCAGGTGGGTCCTGGGCATTGCCTGACGAGTAATGATCCTTGTGGTAATGAACCTCAGGATGCTGTGGGGGCTGTTTACGCAGCCTTTCAGGAAGGTAAAAGTTCGAATTATGGTAGTTTGATGGCATTCCTTCATCCGGCAAGTTGGCGGTGGAGCTGTTAGCTAAATTTTCTTGCTTTAGCTTCTCATCGATGATTTTTATAAAGTGTTTGCCTTTCTCAAAGTCGGACGGCGCATAAAGTGACTTGTAGTTGAAGTTTAGGGTGGCAAAGAACAACAAAATCAGAAAAAACGGAAAGGTAATCAGGAACCAGACATAAACCTGACGTTCCTGGAAATCAAGGAAAGGAAGCGATACGGCCGCCGACGTTTCCGAGAGGGTAGCGAAGATCGCGATGATCGTCATGGGAGTGGCGCTTTTCTTTGGTGGTGTGGTCATTTTCTTTCACTTTTATATAGAGGCTTCTAGTGGTTGGTTGGGACGTCTTTATGGTGTGGTGGGTGAGATGTTTTGTGGAATGATTATATTTTCGGCAGATGAGTTACTTATGGTTCCTTATAAATGATTCTAGACGTGTTCCAATCAGGGAGAAGTTTTTTTGATGGCTGAAGGGAGAAAGGTTTGGCTGTTAAATGTAATTTCGCGGATCTGAAGTCTGAAAGCTGTGTAGTCTATTTCCTTGAAGGTGCTCTCGTGGCTTTTGGTAACTCCCAGTTTGTTGATGATTTTATTTAAATGTAAGACTTGTTGAGTTTTATTTTGTATGGGTCGGCTGAATTGTTACTCTGTTTTTCTGTCGGTACAGAAAATATGAATTTTTTATGACTATGCCGACTTTGTTAATACTCTGGAACAAAAAGTGATTTGGCGGGTGTTGTGATCGGACTGATTCACGACCGATGCTTGACTCTAACTGATACAAAGTAGCGTGTAACGCAGGCCTGAATACCCGCGATTTAATTTAAAGACACACCATTTTTAATGTTTTTTTGTAGTCCAAATCCGTGATGCTTGTAGGGAAGGTCTCTGGCTGTTAGTGGCCGGGGGGTAGGCCATCCCAAGGGGTAAATGACTAGGCTATTGTGCTGACTCTAAAAATTCGAACAGCGAAAATTGGACTTGCCCATGAATAAAGTGCTGATCGTGGATGATCATCCCGTCATACGTCTTGCTGTACGCATGCTGATGGAGCGCCATGGCTATGAAGTCATTGCGGAAACGGATAATGGCGTTGATGCATTGCAACTTGCCCGCGAGCATATGCCCGATATTGTTATCCTGGATATCGGTATTCCCAAGCTCGATGGCCTGGAAGTTATTGCGCGACTTACCTCCACTGCAATGCCTTTCAAGGTGTTGGTACTCACCTCCCAGGCTCCCGGACATTTCTCCATGCGGTGCATGCAAGCCGGCGCCGCGGGCTATGTCTGCAAGCAGCAGGACTTGACGGAGCTGCTCAGCGCCATTAAGGCCGTGCTTTCCGGCTATAGCTATTTCCCCAACCAGGCCTTGCACACGGTGCGTTCGAGCCTTGGCAATGCCAGTGAGGCCGATATGGTCGATCGCTTGTCGGGGCGAGAAATGATGGTGTTGCAACAACTGGCCCGTGGGAAAACCAACAAGGAAATCGCCGACGGGATGTTCCTCAGCAACAAGACCGTTAGCACTTACAAAACCCGCTTGTTGCTCAAGCTCAATGCTCGTTCCTTGGTTGATCTGATTGAGTTGGCGCAACGTAATGGTCTGGTTTGAGGCCAGGTAAGAGCGCGCGACCTGCACCGGTTGTTCGGTAGGGTTCGTGTTATCGGCTTGAAGTGACTGCTCAGGCACTGACAGTTGTGCGCCAGGGGGGGAGTGGCGGCGGGACGTTGGGGTTGAAACGAAGACGGTGCTGAAGGTGCTGCGCAGTTAACAAAAAGCCTCCACTTTGGGAGGCTTTTAAGGTTTAGAGATCAAAGTCGTAATCCGCAAGTTGCCTTTGTAGACGCCGTTCTTCGAGAAGATTGTCGATGGTGCGGCGCTTGCTGAGGTTGGTCTTGGCGACCTCTACCACGGGTTCGGCATCTTCTACTTCGGTGGCGGTGAAGTCGTCGTCTATGTCGGGTTGTTCTTTACCAGCGCTCATCGGTTAACTCCAAGCTTGGGCTGCCGTTGGCGCCCCTTATAGCGACAATCCGCTGGCGGGTAAAAAAGATTTTTTCAATCGATTGATAAGCTAACTCTATGGCAGCTCAATCGTCCGAGTTTTTTTCCTTGTATTCGCACAGGTCTTCGATTCGGCAACTACCACAGCGGGGCTTGCGTGCCTGGCACACGTAGCGCCCATGCAGGATCAGCCAATGGTGCGAGTCCAGCAGGTACTGTTTGGGCACGAATTTCATCAGTTGTTTTTCCACTTCCACCACGTTCTTGCCCGGCGCCAGGCCGGTGCGGTTGCTGACGCGGAAGATGTGGGTATCGACGGCCATGGTCAACTGGCGAAATGCGGTGTTGAGCACTACATTCGCGGTCTTGCGGCCGACGCCGGGGAGCGCCTCCAGCTCTTCACGGGTTTGGGGCACTTCCCCGCCATGGTGCTCGACCAGCAACCGGCAGGTCTCGATGACGTTCTTGGCCTTGCTGTTGTAGAGGCCGATGGTCTTGATGTAGTGCGACAGCCCTTCGATCCCCAGGGCATGAATAGCGGCTGGGGTGTTGGCCACCGGGAACAGCTTGGCAGTGGCTTTGTTGACGCCCACATCGGTGGATTGGGCAGACAGGATTACCGCAATTAGCAACTCAAACGCTGATGAGTAGGCCAGTTCGGTTTTGGGTTGCGGATTGTCTTCGTGGAATCGACGGAAAATTTCCAGGCGTTTTGCGGCATTCATGGGTAGTCGGATTCCTTGTCTAGACGGTCAGGGCGCGCGCGTCGAGCCCAGGCTTGTCTGGCCGCGATGAGCAGCCCCAGTAGGATGAAACTGCCGGGTGTGAGCGCAAGTAGATGGGGGCTGGCGGCCGTTACCCAGATCCACAGCGCCCCGCAGTCGTCGATCGATCCAGCAAGCCACCCCCAGTGATTGCCCAGCGAGCCGCTGCCGAGCAGTTCGCGCACCGCGCCCAGGAAGAGTAGCAAGCAGGCGGGCAGCCCCAACAGGCGCAGCCTATGGCGCAAGGTATCGTGGATGAAGAAACCGTTCATCTCCAACACCACGCATTGCAACCCGATCAACCCAGGGTAAAACCCCAGGCTGTGATGTAGAGGCAAACTGTGCAGTTGCAAGGCCAAGTCGGCACAACCGGTGAAAGTGGCTGCGAGAACGACGCTGGCGGGCAGGCGCAGGCTTTCTGTCAAGCGTGGGCGTAGCCCTCTCATTGCTACGGCATAGGCCACGACGACTGTCAGCAGCATCAGCCCCCAGCTGAGGGCATTGACCAGGCTGCCAGTAACGCCTAGCAGTGGCGCCAGGAGCAGGCTGTTGCGCAGCGTCACGGCGTTAGTCATGGGCGCCCTCGCCAAGCAGTTGGGCTCTGTGCTCGTCGAAGTAGCGCAATGCGTCATGCACGGCGCTGACGGTGGCCCGGGAGGTGAGGGTGGCGCCGGCCAATTGGTCGAACTGGCCGTTGTCTTTCTTCAGGGCCCAGGCCGGCTCGGCCGGGTTGCCAAGGGATTTGCCGGCGAAGCTCGCCAGCCAGGGGTTGGGCGTCAGCGCAATCTGCGCGCCAAGCCCTGGGCTCTCGTTGTGGGCCAGGGGTTTGATGGCCAGCAATTTGCCGTTCGCGCCGATGGCGATCAGCAGCTGGATCGGGCCGCCGTAACCCTGGACCTGGCTGTGCAAAAGGATCGCGCTGGGTCGTGCGGCCCGGGTCGCTCGATACCCGGCCAGCAGCCGACTGGTGGCCAGTTGCGGTTCGGCCAGTGCCAGCGGTTGGTCGAGGGGCTGATTGTCGTAGCTGCCTGGGAGCAGGAGCGAAAGTATTTTCTGGCTTTGCAGGGCTTTTTGCTGGGTGGCGATCAGTGGGGTGGCGAATCGTTGCAGCCACGCAGTGGCCGCGATGCCCGAGCCCGCCAGCAGCAATAGAACCAGTACGCCCCGGGCGCGGCTCATGGGGCACTCGCCGGGGCGGGAAAGAGCCGGTCCAGAGCCGGTACGCCCAGGTTCATCAGCAGCACGGCGAAGGCCAGGCCATCGGGATAGCCGCCCCAGGTGCGGATCACGTAGGTGAGGATGCCGACGCCTGCGCCGAAACATAGCCGCGCCTTGGCCGTGCGCGGCCCCGACACTGGCTCGGTGACGATAAAAAACGCGCCCAGCACAGTGGCGCCGCTGAGCCAATGAAACAGCGGCGAGCCGTTGGAGTCCGAGCCTGTGCCGTTCCAGAACAGCAGGCCCATGACGAACAAACCTGCCAGCAGGCCCACCGGCGCATGCCAGGTGATGATCCGTTGTTGCAGCAAAAACGCGCCACCGGCCAGGAATCCAAGGTTGGCCCATTCGCTGCCTTTGCCGCCCCAATGGCCGAACGCCGGGTTGCTTGCGAACAATTCATCCACCGTCAGGCTGTTGTTGATACGCAGGCTGTCCAGCACTGTGGCCTGGCTCCAGGCATCGGCCAGCGGCGCACCGAAATCGATGCCGAACACCTGTTGCATTGCTACCGGTAAGCTCACGCTGGCGAGCCCGGGCCACTGCGTCATGGCATGGGGAAAGCACACCAGCACCAGGGCATAGCCCAGCATGGCCGGGTTGAACGGGTTTTGGCCGACGCCGCCGTACAGATGCTTGCCAAACAATAAGGCGCAAGCGGTGGCGCTGACCGTCAGCCACCACGGGCAGAAGGCCGGTAGGGCGATTGCCAGCAGGGCGGCGCTGACCAGGGCACTGCCATCGCTCAGCGCAGGCATGACCGCCCGTCGCCGTAGGCGCAGGATTAGCGCTTCGACCGCCACGGCGGTGGATGCGGCCAGCAGTAGGTTGATCGCCAGCCCCCAGCCGTACAGCCACAGCAGCACCGCGAGCCCAGGGATGGTCGCCAGTAGCACTCGCTTCATGGCGTGCTGCAGGCGCGGGTCAGCCGCTTCACGGGGCAACATGGTCTTGCACCTGGCGTTCTGCTTGGGTCAATCGCGCTTGGGCCTGGGCCAGTTGCTCGGCAGAGACGCCGGGTTGGCGTTGCAGTTTGTTCAGGGCGGCGCGGGCGTAGGCCAGTTCGGTTTTCAACTGGCGCAGGTGGCTGTCGATGGGGCGTTTCTCGGTGCGCTGCAACTGCGGCGCGGGGCGGTCATTCTGGTCTTCGGCTTGGTGCAGGGCATGTTCGGCCTGGCCCAGAGTTTCCCGCAACGCTTGCAGGCGCTCGGCGGGTGCGCCGTCGGCCTGGGCTTTTTTCAGTTCGGCACGGCGGGTGGCCAGTTGGATCTTGGCTTTTTTCAGTTCGACGTCCCGCGGTGCAGGGGCGGCGGGCGTGGCCGGTTGTATGTGGGCCAGGGCCAGTTCGGCGGCTTCGAATTGTTGGGCCAGCAGCCTCAGTTGGGTCTGTTGCTCGAAGGTTGGTGGGTGGCCGAAGGCTTTCAGGGTTTTGTGCAACTGTGCGCGGCTCATGGCCAGGTCGATCTTGGCTTTTTTCAACGCGACGTCGGCGGCCACGGCTTTTTGCGCGCGCACCCGTTCAATCGCGGCGTGTATCGGGTTGTCAGGCGTTTCGGCCGTGATGGCGGGACCTTTGGCGCGGGCTTGCTTGCGTTCTTCATCACGGCGCAAACGGGCGTTGCGTTGTTCAAAGCGGCGGCGTGCGTGGTTGCGCTTGGCGCTACGGGCCTGTTGCTCTTGCGGGCTGTGGGCCAGCCCGCCGACGATGGGTACTACGGTGGTCAAGGGCAGCGGCAGCAGGTCGATGCAGTCCACCGGGCAAGGCGCCACGCACAGGTCGCACCCGGTGCACTCGTCGATGATGACCGTGTGCATCAGCTTGGCGGCGCCGACAATCGCGTCCACCGGGCAGGCCTGGATGCACTTGGTGCAACCGATACACTCGGCCTCGCGGATGTACGCTACCTGGGCCGGGGCGCTGCCACGCTCCGGGTCCAGTTGCAGTACTGGCACCTTGAGCAGTTCGGCGAGGGCGGCGATGGTTTCGGCGCCGCCCGGCGGGCACCGGTTGATGGCCTCGCCCTTGGCGATGCCTTCGGCGTAGGGCTTGCACCCGGGGTGGCCGCATTTGCCGCATTGGGTTTGCGGCAGTAGGGCGTCGATACGTTGAATCAGGCTCATGGGTTGAACAGTCCGGTAAAACCGAGAAACGCCACGCCGATCAATCCGGCGCTAATCAGCTCGATCGGCAGGCCACGAAAGGGCAGGGCGATATCGTTGTCTCGGGTGCGCTGGCGTAAATCATCGAACAGGCTTAATACCAGCCAAAAGCCCAAGCCGCCACCCAGGCCCAGCGCCAGTGTTGCGCCGAGCCCGCGCTCTGCCTGGCTGCCCAGCAAACCTGCGCCCAGTATCGCCGCATTGCCCAGCAACAGCGGCCAGAGCCCGGCAAGCGGTAGCCGTGGTAACACCCGCGCCAGCAGCTTCAGTACCGGGCCGATCAGGCCGACGGCCAACGCCAGCAAGACAAACAGGCGCAACCCGGTCAGGCCCAGGGGGTGCAGCAGCCATTCATACAGCAGGTGCCCGAGCAGGGCGTTGCTCAGCATCAGGCAAGTGGTGGCCAGGCCTAGGGCATGGATGCGCAGGCGATCGGCGTCGGCCAGCAGCGTGTCGCTGCCCAGCGGCCAATGCAGGATGAGGTTGTTAATCAGGGCAGCGCTGGCAAGCGTGAACAGGAGGTCGGTCATGGTGGTGCCGGGTTGGGCGAGCGGATTGCCTCAAGCCTAGGGCAAGCGGGCAGGGCCGGCCAGATAAGAAAATCCCACGGCCACCGGCAAGTGGTCGTGGGATCGGGCCTGCGCGGTGCGTTACTTGATGCGCTGGCCTGGCTTGGCGCCGCTATCAGGGCTGAGCAGGTAGATTTCTTCGCCGCCAGGGCCGGCAGCCATCACCATGCCTTCAGAGACGCCGAAGCGCATTTTGCGCGGCTTGAGGTTGGCGATCATCATGGTCAGGCGCCCTTCGAGCTTGGCCGGGTCTGGGTAAGCGCTCTTGATGCCCGAGAACACATTGCGTTGCTCGTCACCGATGTCCAGGGTCAGGCGCAGCAGTTTGTCGGCGCCTTCCACGGCTTCGGCCTTGAGGATCAGGGCCACGCGCAGGTCAACGGCGGCAAAGGCGTCGAAGTCGATCTCGGCAGACAGCGGGTCCTTGGCCAGTTCGCCGTTGCCTTGTGGGGCAGCGCCGGTGTCGGTCTGGCTGGCGACCAGGTCTTCTTTGGACGCATCGGTCATCGCCTGAACCTTTACCGGGTCGATGCGGGTCATCAACGGCTTGAACTCGTTGAGCTGATGGTTGCTCAGCAAGGTGGTGTGGTCGTCCCAGGTCAGCGGCGGCACGTTGAGGAACGCCTCGGCGTCGGCGGCCAGCAGCGGCAGCACAGGTTTGAGGAAGATCACCAGTTGGCGGAACAGGTTGATGCCCAGCGCGCAGATGGCCTGGACTTCATCCTGCTTGCCTTCCTGTTTGTTCAGCGACCACGGCGCTTTGTCGGCGATCCAGGCGTTGGCGCGGTCGGCCAGGGCCATGGTTTCGCGCATGGCGCGGGCAAAGTCGCGGGCTTCATAGGCCTCGGCAATGCTTGGCGCAGCGCTAAGAAAGGCTTCGGTCAGTTCCGGCGCGGCATTGCCTGCCACCAGCACGCCGGCATTGCCCTTGTGGATAAAACCTGCGCAACGGCTGGCGATGTTGACGACCTTGCCCACCAGGTCGGAGTTGACCTTCTGCACGAAGTCTTCGAGGTTCAGGTCCAGGTCGTCCACACCACGGCCCAGCTTGGAGGCGTAGTAGTAGCGCAGGTATTCCGGCGCGAGGTGGTCAAGGTAGGTTCGGGCCTTGATGAAGGTGCCGCGGGACTTGGACATCTTCTGGCCGTTGACGGTCAGGTAGCCGTGCACGTTGATTGCGGTCGGCTTGCGGTAGCCGGCGCCTTCGAGCATGGCGGGCCAGAACAGCGCGTGGAAGTTGACGATGTCCTTGCCGATGAAGTGATACAGCTCGGCGGTGGAGTCCTTGCCCCAGAACGCGTCGAACTCCAGCTCCGGGCGGCGTGCGCAGAGGTTCTTGAAGCTGGCCATGTAGCCGATGGGCGCGTCCAGCCACACGTAGAAGTATTTGCCTGGCTCATCCGGGATCTCGAAACCGAAGTACGGCGCATCGCGGGAGATGTCCCACTGCTGCAGGCCGGCGTCGAGCCACTCAGCGAGCTTGTTGGCCACGGCTTCCTGCAGGGTGCCGCTGCGGGTCCAGGCTTGCAGCATGTCCTGGAAGTCCGGCAGCTTGAAGAAGAAATGCTGGGAGTCCCTGAGCACCGGGGTGGCGCCGGAAATCGCCGATTTCGGGTCCTTGAGGTCAGTGGGCGCGTAAGTGGCGCCGCATTTTTCGCAGTTGTCGCCGTACTGGTCTTCGGTGCCGCATTTGGGGCAGGTGCCCTTGATGAAGCGGTCGGCCAGGAACATTTTCTTTTCCGGGTCGAAATACTGGGTGATCGAGCGCGTGGCAATGTGCCCGGCATCACGCAGCTTGAGGTAGATCTGGCTCGACAGCTCACGGTTTTCTTCGGCGTGAGTGGAGTGGAAATTGTCGAAGTCCACCAGGAAGTCGGCGAAGTCGCCGCTGTGCTCGGCTTGCACGTTGGCGATCAGTTGTTCCGGGGTGATGCCTTCTTTTTCTGCGCGCAACATGATGGCCGAGCCGTGGGCGTCGTCTGCGCAGACGTAGATGCATTGATTGCCGCGTTGCTTCTGGAAGCGCACCCACATGTCGGTCTGGATGTACTCAAGCATGTGGCCAAGGTGGATGGAACCATTGGCATAGGGCAGGGCGCTGGTGACGAGGATCTTGCGTGGCTCGGACATGGGGCTCGGCTACTTGATGAAACGGAGGTCGGCCACTATAAAGCGCCGGCGCAGTTTTTTCACCCTGTCTGCGGCGTTGCGTGGCGGGTGCGGCGCCCGGGCATGTCCGCCATGGCGCTTAAACGGGTAGGATAGCCACCTGATTTTCCCTGTCCCGCTATCGGAGTAACCCATGAGCGCCGTCAATCGCGCAGCGGTGGAAGCCGTCCTTCGCCAATACACCGACCCCTATCTGAACCAGGACCCGGTCAGCGCCGGGTGTGTACGCAGCATCGAGATCGAGGGGGACCGGGTCAGCGTCAAGCTCGAAATCGGCTACGCCGCCGGCCTGTTCAAGAGTGGCTGGGCGCAGTTGCTGCAGTTGGCCATCGAACAACTCGAGGGCGTGCTGACGGCGCGGGTCGAAGTCAACAGCGTGATCGCCGCGCACAAGGCGCAGGCGCAGATCCCGGGCCTGGCCAACGTGAAGAACGTGGTGGCCGTGGCCTCCGGCAAGGGCGGCGTGGGCAAGTCCACCACCGCCGCCAACCTGGCGCTGGCCCTGGCCCGCGAGGGCGCCCGGGTGGGCATTCTCGATGCCGATATTTACGGCCCGAGCCAGGGCATCATGTTCGGCATTGCCGAAGGCACCCGCCCGAAAATCAAGGACCAGAAGTGGTTTGTGCCGATTGAGGCCCATGGTGTCGAAGTCATGTCCATGGCCTTCCTGACCGATGAGAACACGCCCATGGTGTGGCGCGGGCCGATGGTTTCCGGCGCGTTGCTGCAACTGGTGACGCAAACCGCCTGGGGCGACCTGGACTACCTGGTGATCGACATGCCGCCAGGCACCGGCGATATCCAACTGACCCTGGCGCAGAAAGTCCCGGTGGCCGGTGCGGTAATCGTCACCACCCCCCAGGACCTGGCGCTGCTGGATGCGCGCAAAGGCGTGGAAATGTTCCGCAAGGTCCACATCCCGGTACTGGGCGTGGTGGAAAACATGGCCGTGCACATCTGCTCCAATTGCGGGCACGCCGAGCATCTGTTCGGTGAGGGTGGTGGCGAGAAACTGGCCACGCAGTTTGGCGTTGAGCTGTTGGCGTCGTTGCCGCTGTCGATGCTGATCCGCGAGCAGGCCGATGCGGGCAAGCCGACGGTGATTGCCGAGCCGGACAGCCAGATCGCCATGGTCTACCAGGAACTGGCCCGCCAGGTTGGTGCGCGGATTGTGCTGCAGGAAGCCGCATCGCCGGCGATGCCGAACATCACCATCAGCGACGATTGAGATTCAAACCTGTGGGAGCGGGAGTTCGCTCCCACATGAGTGTGGCGGCGCCTAGAGGCGCAAGCCGCCATCCAACTCCAGGATGCGCCCGGTGTAGTAGTCGTTTTCGAAGATGTACGCCGCCGAATGGGCGATTTCATCGGGCTTGCCCATGCGCTTGAGGGGGATGCCCGAGGTCATTTTCTCCAGGGCTTCGGGCTTCATGCCCAGGGTCATTTCGGTTTCGATAAAGCCCGGTGCGATGCCGGCCACACGGATGCCGTAGCGTGCCAGTTCCTTGGCCCAGGTCACGGTGGCTGCGGCGACGCCCGCCTTGGCCGCGGAATAGTTAGTCTGGCCGACGTTGCCGGCGCGGGAGATCGACGAAATGTTGATGATCGCGCCGCTGTTCTTCAGTTCGACCATTTTCGCCGCCACTTCCCGGGTGCACAGGAACACGCCGGTCAGGTTGACGTCGATCACCGCTTGCCATTGGGCCAGGCTCATCTTGGTCATTTCGCCGTCCTTGACCTTGAGCAGCAGGCCATCTCGCAGGATGCCGGCATTGTTAATCAAACCGTGAATCGCACCGAAATCCGCCGCGACTTGAGCGACCATGTGGCCCACCTGTTCTTCGTCGGCAACGTTGCACAGGTAGGCGCGGGCTTGGGCGCCGGCGGCCTGGCACGCCTGGACGGCGTCATCGAGTTTGGCCTGATTCAAATCCACCAAGGCCAGCTTCGCGCCTTTGGCAGCGAAATACTCGGCCATGGCCCGGCCCAAACCCTGGCAACCGCCGGTGATAATGATTACTTTGTCAGTGAGTTGCATTCGCATGCCCCGTTGGCAGGTCTGAGTGGTTTCCTAATCCAGGGCCATCCTGCGTGCCTGTGCGGCTTGGCTGCAGATGAGAATTGCCCTGCTGGCGACACTGGAACCGCTATCCGGTCGCCCGTCCGTTTTCGACGGTTTCTATATAAGGAGTCATAAGTTGAGCGTTGAAGCTGCCAAGCATGCCCGAGAATTGCTGCTCAAGGAATACCGTGGCGCATTGGCCACGCACTCCAAGTCCATGCCTGGTTTTCCCTTTGGTTCGGTGGTGCCTTACTGCCTGGACGAGCAGGGCTGGCCGCTGATTCTTATCAGCCGTATCGCCCAGCACACCCATAACCTGCAAAAAGACCCCAGGTGTTCGCTGCTGGTGGGCGAGCGCGGTGCCGATGACGTACAAGCTGTCGGCCGCCTAACCTACCTGGGCGAGGCACAGAAGCTCGACGACGCGGCCGCCATTGAAGCGGCCGCCGAACGTTATTACCGCTACTTTCCCGACTCGGCGAACTATCACCGGGCCCATGATTTCGACTTCTGGGTACTGAAACCGGTGCGCCACCGCTACATCGGCGGGTTCGGCGCGATTCACTGGGTTGACGACTTGACCCTGGCCAACCCCTTTGCCGGCAAGGCCGAGGTGAGCATGGTCGAGCACATGAACAGCGATCACGCCAAGGCCATCGCCCATTACGTCGAACTGGCCGGGTTGCCGACCGGCGAACCGGCGCAACTGGCGGGCATCGACACCGAAGGTATGCACCTGCGCATTGGCCAGGCCCTGCATTGGTTGCCTTTTGCGCAGCCTTGCAATACGCCGACACAAGTGCGCGAGGCCCTGGTTTTGCTGGCTCATGCCGAGCAATGGCCAAAAAAGGCACAGGCCCAGGCTTGAATTCACGAAACGGCGACGTCATCTAGGTTCTACTTGCAAGGCACTCTTGCGTTGAGGAACCATTTGATGCGCCCTTTTCTATTGCTCTTTCTGCTGTTTCCGGTGCTAGAGCTGTTCGTATTCGTCAAAGTCAGTGCCGCCATCGGCTTCTTCCCGGCGCTGCTGCTGATTATTCTCGGCTCGATGCTCGGCGTGTTCGTGCTGCGCATCGCCGGCCTGGCCACCGCCCTGCGGGCTCGTGAAAGCCTGAACCGCGGTGAGTTGCCTGCCCAGACCATGCTCGAAGGCCTGATGATGGCCCTGGGTGGCGGTCTGTTGATCGTTCCCGGGTTTATCAGCAGCGTGTTTGGCCTGGTGATGCTCCTGCCGATTACCCGCCGGCTGCTGGCCAACAAGATGCGTCAACGCGCCGAGGAACAAGCGATTCGCCAGCGTGCCTTCGCCGACGACCTGCAACCGCGCGGCGGCCCGACGCCCCGTCAACCCCTGGGGCGTGAGCCGACAGTGATCGAAGGCGAATTCGAGCACCGTGACTCCAAGTAATTGCTTCCTGTCCACGGCACCTTCGGGTGCCGTGTGTCATTTTCGTTGCCTGCGGGCAAAAAAAATTCACCTTCCGGCCCTTGTAATCAGCTTCTACGCCCTTATGTAACGGTCACCGCAAGGTTTCTGGTGACGATCACCAGACAGACTTCCGCGGTTCGCTTGCCGAGCCGCACCCGGCACTGCCGGATTTGCTAACCCGCCGGGACTACACCGGCCGCTGAAAACCACAAATTAGGAGAGATCGACAATGAAGCTTCGTCCTCTGCATGACCGCGTCGTTATCCGTCGCAGCGAAGAAGAAAAGAAAACCGCTGGCGGTATCGTTCTGCCAGGTTCGGCTGCTGAAAAAGCCAACAGCGGCGAGATCCTCGCTGTAGGCACCGGCCGAGTACTGGATAACGGTGAAGTACGTGCGCTGGCCGTAAAAGTGGGTGACAAGGTTGTGTTCGGCCCTTACTCCGGCAGCAACACTGTGAAAGTAGACGGCGAAGACCTGCTGGTAATGGCTGAGAACGAGATTCTCGCTGTTATCGAAGGCTGATTCCCCGCTCAATTTCCCGCTACTACAAAGTATTTAAGGAATATCGATCATGGCTGCTAAAGAAGTTAAATTCGGCGATTCCGCCCGCAAGAAAATGCTCACCGGTGTCAACATCCTGGCTGACGCAGTAAAAGCGACCCTGGGCCCAAAAGGCCGTAACGTGATTATCGAGAAGAGCTTCGGCGCTCCGACCATTACCAAGGACGGCGTTTCCGTAGCCAAAGAGATCGAACTGGAAGACCGTTTCGAAAACATGGGCGCGCAGCTGGTCAAAGACGTTGCCTCCCGTGCCAACGATGACGCAGGCGACGGTACCACCACCGCTACCGTACTGGCTCAGTCGATCGTTAACGAAGGCCTCAAGGCCGTCGCTGCCGGCATGAACCCGATGGACCTCAAGCGCGGCATCGACAAGGCGACCATCGCTGTTGTTGCCGAGCTGAAAAACCTGTCCAAGCCATGCGCTGACACCAAGGCTATCGCTCAGGTAGGCACCATCTCCGCCAACTCCGACAGCTCCATCGGCGACATCATTGCCGAAGCCATGGAAAAAGTCGGCAAAGAAGGCGTAATTACCGTTGAAGAAGGCACTGGCCTGGAAAACGAACTGTCGGTTGTAGAAGGCATGCAGTTCGACCGTGGCTACCTGTCCCCATACTTCGTTAACAAGCCAGAAACCATGGTTGCCGAGCTGGAAAGCCCGCTGATCCTGCTGGTCGACAAAAAGATCTCCAACATCCGTGAAATGCTGCCAGTACTGGAAGCCGTGGCTAAAGCCGGCCGCCCACTGCTGATCGTTTCCGAAGACGTTGAAGGCGAAGCCCTGGCGACTCTGGTTGTGAACAACATGCGCGGTATCGTTAAAGTCGCGGCCGTCAAGGCTCCAGGCTTTGGCGACCGTCGCAAAGCCATGCTGCAGGACATCGCCGTGTTGACCGGCGGTACCGTTATCTCCGAAGAGATCGGCCTGAGCCTGGAAAGTGCCACCCTGGAAAACCTGGGCAGCGCCAAGCGTGTGACCATCTCCAAGGAAAACACCATCATCGTTGACGGTGCTGGCGTTGAAGGCGACATCCAGTCGCGCATCAACCAGATCCGCGCCCAGGTTGCCGAGACTTCCTCGGACTACGACCGTGAAAAACTGCAAGAGCGTCTGGCCAAGCTGTCCGGCGGCGTTGCAGTCATCAAGGTTGGCGCCGGTTCCGAAGTTGAAATGAAAGAGAAAAAAGCCCGCGTTGAAGACGCCCTGCACGCAACCCGCGCAGCCGTTGAAGAAGGCGTGGTACCTGGCGGTGGCGTTGCGCTGATCCGTGCTCTGGAAGCTCTGGTTGACCTCAAAGGCGACAACGCTGACCAGAACGTAGGTATCGCTGTTCTGCGTCGTGCCGTTGAATCGCCACTGCGCCAGATCGCTTCCAACAGCGGCGACGAGCCAAGTGTTGTGGTTAACGAAGTCAAGAACGGTAAAGGCAACTACGGCTACAACGCTGCCACCAGCGAATACGGCGATATGGTCGAAATGGGTATCCTGGACCCAACCAAGGTGACCCGTTCGGCACTGCAAGCAGCCGCTTCGATCGCTGGTCTGCTGTTGACCACCGAAGTTGCGATTGCTGACAAGCCGAAAGCTGAAGGCTCTGCTGGCGGCGGTATGCCAGACATGGGCGGCATGGGTGGCATGGGCGGCATGATGTAACCCAGCTTCACCCCGCACGACAAAACCCCGCCGGCCTCAAGCCGGCGGGGTTTTTTATGGCCTGCACAATCGTGTGCAACCTCGTGGCAGCAAACCTGTTCTAGCCCTCAACAGGTAGACCCTTAGTGTTGGTCGACGCACTCGCTCCTTCAACCGCCGAGGCCGGCCGATACAGAACGTAGTAATACGACCCCAGGCAAATCAGCCAACAGAAAATCGCCGTCCACAGGTTGTGGGAGAAGAAGTGCGCGCCTTGCATCATGCGTCCCACAGAAAACACCGTGCCCAGGGTGAAAGCAAAGGCCAGTGCATAACGGGCCACACGTGGGCGGCGGTCGCGCAAAACAAAAAACAGCGCAAACAGGGTGAAGCCGGTTGCCGCATGGCCGCCAGGCCAGCAGCGCCCGGGTTTGTCGGTGGCCGGGCGTGGGCTAAGTAGCTCGCTGTAGGTTTCCTTGCCGCCAAACTCTTTCAGGCTCCAGGGGCATTGCACGGCGGTCACGGCTTTTATCGGCGTGACGAAGGATGTGGCCAGGGCCAGCGATAGCACCAGGCAACCCAATTCCCGTTTGAATGGCTTGAGCCGGGCGACAAAAAACGAGGCGATCAGGCCCAGGATGGCAAACACCGAAAAGGCGATGACCAATTGCTTGGCGCGGTCATGGAGGATGTTTTCGAGGAAGTAGCTGTGCTTGCCGATGAATTCGCCACTGGCCGAATCGTAGAAGTACGACGCCAGTGCCATGTCCAGGGAGGTCAACTCCAGCAGGACCAGGGCCAGTGCCACAACGGCGGGAACGCCCAGGCAAACCCAGAGGTTCAGGGGGCGTGAAACGGGGCGGGCAAGGCTGGCGGGCATGGGAGTCCTTGGCGAGTGGAGATTGATTGCGCGCAGACTCTGCGCCGCGGGCCGTCGCCAGGGTGTGAACGGGGGGTGAAAAACTCGTCAAGCCCAGCGTTTCGCGCAAGCCCTAGCCGCGGCTGGCACTTGGCTTTAAGCTGCGCGAGCCAAACGGCCGTTACCCTGGACGCGGAGAGTGCCCATGCGAATTCTATTGGTTGAAGATAACCGCGATATTCTGGCCAACCTGGCCGACTATCTGGGCCTTAAGGGCTACACCGTCGATTGCGCCCAGGACGGCCTCTCGGGCCTGCACTTGGCCGCCACTGAACACTATGACCTGATCGTGCTCGACATCATGCTGCCCGGTATCGACGGCTACACCCTGTGCAAACGCCTGCGCGAAGACGCGCGCCGTGACACACCGGTCATCATGCTCACCGCTCGCGATCAATTGGACGACCGCCTCCAGGGTTTCAAGTCCGGGGCGGACGACTACCTGGTCAAACCCTTTGCCCTGTCGGAACTGGCGGCGCGGGTCGAGGCCGTCATGCGCCGGGCCCAGGGCGGCGGCCGCCGGGCCTTGCAGGTGGGCGACCTGAACTACGACCTCGACACCCTGGAAGTGACCCGCGAAGGGCGCTTGCTCAAGCTCAACCCCGTCGGCCTGAAACTGCTGGCGGTGCTAATGCAGAAAAGCCCCCACGTGCTGCGCCGCGAAATCCTCGAGGAAGCCCTGTGGGGCGACGATTGCCCCGACAGCGACAGCTTGCGCAGCCACGTTCACCAATTGCGCCAGGTGATCGACAAACCGTTCGCTAAACCCTTGCTGCAAACCGTTCACGGCGTGGGCTACCGCTTGGCCGAAGGTCGCGATGGAGTTTAGGCAGAGCCTTGCCCAACGGATCATCATCGCCTTTGCGTTGATGAGCGCGTTGGTGGCGGGGGCGTTTGCCATGGGCATCGTGGCGACGGTGCACCTGGTCGAAGAAAAACTCATCTCTGCCGGCCTGGGCGGTGACCTGCAACGCCTGTTGCTGATGGACAACATGGAAGACTGGCGCCATCGTCCGGAACCGGACCAGTTGTTCTACTTCAGCGGCGGGCGCGGGGACTTCGCGCTGCCCAAGGACCTGCGGCACTTGACTCCGGGCTTCCACGAAATATTCCGCGAGCAGTTGTCCTACCACGCCATTGCCGAAGTGGTGGACGGGCGCCGCTATGTCCTGCTGCAAGACCAAAGCGATTTCGAGGAACGCGAGCGGGTGCTGTTCGCCGTGGTGCTGGTGGGCTTTGTCCTGAGCCTGGCGCTGGCGGTGTTCCTGGGTTGGGTGCTGGCGCGCAAAGTGATGGCGCCGGTGGTGCGCCTGGCCCGCCAGGTGCGCCATCGCGACCAATTGCTGGGCCTGGCACCGCCGCTGGCGCCGGACTATGCGGCCGATGAAGTCGGTGAACTGGCGGTGGCTTTTGACGCCACCCTGGGCCGCTTGCGCCAGGCGCTGGACCGCGAGCGCCTGTTCACCAGCGACGTCAGCCACGAACTGCGAACACCGCTGATGGTGCTCGCCAGCTCCTGTGAACTGCTCCTGGAAAACCCCGGCCTCGACCCGCGCGGGCGCGCCCAGGTCGAGCGCATCGCCCGGGCCTGTGAAGAAATGCGCGAGCTGGTGCAAACCTTCCTGATGCTCGCCCGTGCCCAGCATGAAGACGCCAGCATGTCGCCGAGGCTGACCCTGGGCCAAGTGGCCGAAGGCCTGATCGCCCTCTGGCGCGAGCCGATCGAAGCCAAGGGGCTGCGGCTCATCTACGACGGCGGCCACCCGCTGAGTACGCGTTACCACGCCACGTTGCTGCATGCAGTGATGGGCAACCTGCTGCGCAATGCTTTGCACTACACCGACCATGGCTTTATTCGCCTGACCCTGGAAGCCAGCGGTTTCGTGGTCGAGGACAGCGGCGTGGGCATTCCTGAAGAAAAACGCGAAGCCATGTTCGAGCCCTTCGTGCGCGGCCACGACAAGCGCGGCGATGGTTTGGGCCTGGGCCTGTCGCTGGTGCAGCGGATCTGCGAGAACCAGGGCTGGACCGTCAGCCTCAGTACCATGGAGCCCAACGGTTGCCGGTTCCGGGTGGAGTTGGCGCCGGTTCTGGAGTGAGTGATCGAGGCTGAGAGGGTGTGCGTAAAATCTTGAAATACAACCCTCGTGGACCGGACGAAGTTTTCACAAAGGGATGACCTGACACCAACATTCCGACGCCTAAGGTGACGCCATCGACTCTGGAGACCCCGACGATGGCTACCCCGATCAAACTGGAATTTTCCAACAAGTACACCCCCAAGCACGCCCAGGAGTACCTGCAAAAGCATCAGGACGGCTTGGCCCGCAAACTTTCCCACCTGCGTGATGAGCAACTGGCCCGCAAGGCCCTGGCCCTGGCCGGGGAGCCCGGCTTGGTGCTCGACTTGCCCTGCGGCGCCGGGCGTTTCTGGCCGTTGCTGGCGGAAAAAACCAACCGCGTGATTATCGGCGCCGATAATTCGCCCGCTATGCTCGATGTCGCCATGGGCTCGCAACCGGCCGATGTGGTGAAACGGGTACAACCCTTGCACACGTCTGCGTTCGACATCGACTTACCTGATAACGCCGTCGATAGCATTTTCTGCATGCGCTTGCTGCACCACATCGGTGACGCCGCTCACCGCATCGCTCTATTGCGCGAGTTCCAGCGCGTCAGCCGCGACAGTGTGATCGTCTCGCTGTGGGTCGATGGCAACTTCAAGGCCTGGAAACGCAAGCGTCTGGAGCAAAAGCGCCAGGAAAAAGGTGGGCAGGGCGGTTACCAAAATAGATTTGTGTTACCTGTTGTTACTGTTGAAGATGAGTTCCGCCAGGCTGGCTTCCGCATTCAGGAACACCTGGATTTCATACCGTTATATGCCATGTGGCGGGTTTACGTACTACGCAAGGAGTAGCAGATGGCCGTTGACTATGCGTCGCCGGTGGGCCACCAGGATGTGGACCGGTTCGAGCATTTCTGGAATCAGCGCGGGGAGTGGGTCGAAGAGCCTAATGAGCGCCGTGGCGGGCAAAGTGGCGTGCAGCGCATTGTCAGCGCCCACGGCCGCTTGCTCTACGCCAAGCGTCAGGTCGGCCACTTGTACCGCAGTTGGCTGTACCCCTTTGGCCGGCCCACCGTGATGCGCGAACGCGACGCCCTTAATGGTTTGCGGATGTTGGATGTAGGCGTGCCGGAGCTTGTGTTCTGCGGCGCGCAGCAGGATCAGCACCATCAGTGGCAAGGTTTGCTGGTCACGGCAGCGCTGGAAGGTTACGTGGATATCGAGCAGTGGTACGCCGCCGGCGAGCGCGAGCGGCACGGCGAGGAAGTGCACGAACGCCTGCTCAAGCAACTGGCCGGGAACCTGGCGCGCATGCACAACGGCCGCTGGCAGCATGGCTGCCTGTACGCCAAGCATATTTTTGTGCGGGTGGTGGACGAGCAGGTGGACGTGGCCCTGCTGGACCTGGAAAAAGCCCGCCAGCGCCTGAACCGCACCCGTGCCGCGCGGCACGACATGCAGCAGTTACGCCGCCATTCGTCGTGGAGCGGGGCGGACTGGCAGAAGCTCAGCTACTTTTACGAGGCGGCGTTTGGCAGCGCTATCAAGGGTTTAACCTAATGAAGTTAGAAATTGCACGAGGTTTGTTCCTGGCAGGAGCCTTGGCAGTTGCAACCTGGGCGGTGGCGGCGTGGGAACAGCCGCGGATGCAGGTGCTCAGCGCGGCCAATGGCGATGCCCTGTGCACCCAGCCGCGGGTGGCCAAGGCCTCAATGGCCAACGAGCCCGACCACGACCTGCTGCTGTTCATGTTCGGCATGGCCCAGGGCATGCGACCGCAGAGTTGAGCTGTTAGGCACTGAAAAAAGACCTCGCCGATGCGAGGTCTTTTTATGCCTGCCGGTTCAGGCCTTTGCCTTGTCCGGCGCGGCCAGCAGGGTGTAGACGCACGGCAGCACGAACAGGGTGAACAGGGTGCCGATGGACATGCCGGTGGCGATCACGGTGCCGATATCGAAGCGGCTGACCGCCCCCGCGCCGCTGGCCAGAATCAGAGGCACCATGCCGAACACCATGGCCGCTGTGGTCATCAGCACCGGGCGCAGGCGAATGGCCGCGGCTTCTTCCACCGCCTCGCGGGCGCTCAGGCCTTTGTCGCGGCGTAGCTGGTTGGCGAACTCGACGATCAGGATGCCGTGCTTGCTAATCAGCCCAATCAACGTCACCAGGCCGACCTGGGTGTAGATGTTCAGGCTCGACCAGCCGAGAAACAGCGGAATCAACGCACCGCAGATCGACAGCGGCACCGTCACCAGAATCACCAACGGGTCGCGAAAGCTCTCGAACTGCGCCGCCAGCACCAGAAAAATGATCGCCAGGGCCAGGGCGAAGGTCACCCACAGGGCGCTGCCTTCCTGGACGAATTGCCGCGAAGCGCCGCCGTAGTCGAAGGCGTAGCCGGGGCCGGCTTCTTCCTGGGCGATCTGGCGCACGGTGTCGATGGCCTCGCCCATGCTCACCAGGGGGAAACCGGAAATCTTCGCCGCGTTCAATTGCTGGAACTGGTTCAACTGCCGAGGGCGGGCGCGGTCGCTGACGCTAATCAGGGTGGACAGCGGCAGTAACTGGCCCTGGGCGTTCTTCACGTAGTAGGTGTTCAGCCAATCGGGGTTGTCGCGGTAGGCCCGCTCGACCTGGGCGATCACCTTGTAGCTGCGGCCCTCGATGGTGAACCGGTTGATTTCGGCTTCGCCCAGCAGGGTCGCCAGGGTGCCGCCCAGGTCCTGCATGGACACGCCCATCTGCGCCGCCTTGGCGCGGTCGATATCCACCACCACTTCCGGTTTGTCGAAGGCCAGGTCGATGTCCATGAAGGCGAACTTGCCCGACTCCAGCGCACGTTTTTTCACCCGGTCGGCGATTTGCAGCAGGGAGGCGTAGTCGTTGGCCGAGTTGATGATGAACTCGAACGGCAGGCCTTCGCCGGTGCCGGGCAGGGACGGCAGGTTAAAGCCGAAGATCTGCAGCCCCGTGATGGCGGCGAGTTTGCCCTGCACCTCGGGCAGGATCTGCATTTGCGTGCGGTCCCGTTCGTTCCAGGGCTTGAGCAGGAAACCGCCGATGCCCGATTGCACGCCGTTGTAGCCGTTGATCTGGAACGAGGAGTAGTACTCGGGGAACGCTTTGAAGATCGCGATGAATTCGTCGGTGTAGGTGTTGAGGTAGTCGAGGTTAGTGGGCTGTGGCGCGTTGGCCATCATGAAAATGATGCCCTGGTCTTCGTCTGGCGCCAGTTCCGTCTTGGTGAACTTGAGCAGCACCGGGATCAGGCACAGCACCACCACGGCGAACACCAGCACCACCGGCCGGGTGTTCAGGGTGCCGTGGAGCAGGCTTTGGTAGCGGCGCTTGAGGCCGTCGAAGATCAGGTCCAGGCGATGGGCCAGCCCAGACGGGTTCTCATCGTGGCGCAGGAGCAGGGCGCACATCATCGGCGAGAGGGTCAGGGCGACGATGCCGGAAATCACCACCGCCCCGGCCAGGGTCAGGGCGAACTCCTTGAACAACGCACCGGTCAGGCCTTCGAGGAAACCGATGGGGGCGTACACCGCCGCCAGGGTGATGGTCATCGATACCACCGGCATGGCGATTTCCCGGGCACCTTCGAGGGCGGCGTCCTGCGGCGTCTTGCCCTCTTCGATATGGCGGTGGATGTTCTCCACGACCACGATGGCGTCGTCCACCACCAGGCCGATGGCCAGCACCATGGCCAGCAGCGTCAGCAGGTTGATCGAGTAGCCCATCAACTGCATGAAGAACATCACGCCGATCATCGACAGCGGGATGGTAATCACCGGGATCACCACCGAACGCAGGGCGCCGAGAAACAGGAACACCACGACAATGACAATCAGCACCGCCTCGAACAGGGTCTTGACCACCTCGTCGATGGAGGCCTGGATAAACAGCGTCGCGTCGTAGGCTATTTCCGACTTGAGGTTGGGCGGTAGCTGGGCTTCCAGCTCGGGCATGATCTTGCGCACTTCCTTGATGACGTCCAACGGGTTGGCGCCAGGCGTGGCCTTGATGCCGATGTACACCGACGGCGTGCCGCCGAAGGAGCTGATGGAGTCGTAGTTTTCGGCACCCATTTCTACCCGCGCCACGTCGCGCAGCAGCACGCGGCTGTCGCCGTCGATCTTCACCGGGATCGCGGCAAAGGCTTCGGCGGACTTGAGTTCGGTGTTGGCGTTGATGCTGGTCACCGTGTACTCGCCCTTCACCTCGCCCGCGGCGGAAAGGAAGTTGTATTGGCGCACGGCGTTGGTCACGTCGGCGGCGCTCAGGCCGAAACCGGCGAGCTTGACCGGGTCCAGCCACAGGCGCATGGCAAACACCTGGTTGCCGAGGATTTCGGCCTCGGCCATGCCCGGCAGGGTGGCGAGCTTGGGCTGGATGACCCGCGACAGGTAGTCGGTGATCTGCGGGTTGCTCAGTTCCTGGCTGAAATAGCTGATGTACATCAGCGCCGAGGCGTCGGCGGCCTCTTTGCTCAGCACCGGGTCTTCGGCGTCCTGGGGCAGCTTGTTCTTGACTTCGTTGGCCTTGGCCAGCAGCTCGGTGAACAGGCGATCGCTGTTGGCGCCGATGCGCGCGTAGATGGAAATCACCGAGAAGTTCTGGCGGCTGACCGAGGTCATGTAGTCAATGCCTTCGGCGCTGGCCAGGCTTTGCTGCATCGGCTGGGTGATGTAGCCCTGGATGGTTTCGGCGTTGGCCCCGGGGTAGGCGGTGGTCACCGTGATAAGGGCGTTTTCCATTTGCGGGTACTGGCGCAGCGGCAACTTGCTGAAGGCCTGGAACCCCAGCAGCACAATCAGCAGGCTGACCACGGTGGCGAGCACCGGGCGGCGGATGAACGGGTCGGTAAAGGCCATGGGGGTTCCTTGAATCAGTCGGCGCGCGGCTGGCTGCTCTGTTCGTCAGGCAAGGTCTTGTCGGCACTGATGGCAAGGGTGGCGTTGTTGTCGAGCTTGATCTGCCCGGCGCTGACCACTTGTTCACCGCTTTTGAGGCCCTTGCTGATGAGCACCAGGCCATCACGGCGCTCGCCGGTCTCAATGAAACGCCGCTCGGCGATCAATACCGGTTGGCCGTTGGCGTCTTTTTCCACCTGGCCATCGGCGTTCTTTTTTTGCGCCACCACAAACAGCGAGTTGCCGTACAGGGTGTAGGTGATCGCGCTTTCCGGCACGACGATGGCGGGCTGTGGGTCGGGAAGCAGCACCTGGAGGCTGGCGAACATGCCGGGCAGCAACTGGCCGTCCGGGTTGGCCAGGGTGGCGCGTACCAACACATTGCGCGTGCTGTCCTCGACCTTGGGGTTGATGGCGCTGACCTGGGCAGTGAAGTCCTGTTGCGGGTAGGCCGAGACTTTAAGCTGCACCGATTGGCCCACGGTCAGTTTCGGCACCCATTGCTCGGGCACGTAGAAGTCGACATAGAGGCTGCTCAGGTCTTGCAGGGTAGCGATCACCGTGCCGCTGGCCAGGTAGTCGCCCACGTCCACCTGGCGAATGCCGATGGTGCCGCTGAACGGCGCGAGGATGCGCTTCTTGGCCAGGGACGCCTTGAGTTGGTTGACCGTGGCCTTGTGCTTTTGCAACTGCGCCGAGAGGCGGTCGAACTCGCCCTTGGAAATCGCCTGGCTGCCCACCAGTTGGCTGCCGCGGCCGTAGTCAAGTTTGGCCAGGCCCAGGTCGGCCTCGGCGGTTTCCAGCAGGGCGGCTTCCACGGCGCTGTCCAGTTGTACGATGGGTTGGCCGGCCTTGACCTTCTGCCCGGACTTGAACTGCACCTCTTGGACGGTGCCGGCGATCTCCAGGCTCAGGTTCACCCCTTGCAGGGCCTTGAGGCTGCCCACCGTCGGCAAACGACCCTGCCACGGCTGTTCGCGGGCCGTGGCCACCGCCACGCTGATGGGCGGCGGCGGCGCGGAAAACGCCTGGATCTGCTGATAAATCGAGAACGCCTTGTAGCCCGCCAGCAACAGGACGATCAGCAGGACAAGGCCCAACATGATAAGCATGCGGCGGCGCAGCATATTCCGGTTCCTTGGAGGGCGTTTGGCGAAATTGTCTGACAATCAGCGTGGCAGATTACTCCCGTTGCCGGGGAGATGACCAGATGTGTTCCGGCCATCGCCCGCCGTGCATCCGTGGGTACGCGGTTTGCCGGCGATGGCGATCTTGTGACCGTCATCGCGAGCCAGCTCTGCTCCTACAGGTAGGGGCAGTGGCCGTAGCGTTTCAGGCCATCAGGTGCAAGTGGTTGTCCCACAACCCGGCGGGCAGTTCCAGGGGCTGGGCCACCAGGTTGGGCTGGCGGCAGTCGTAGAAGCGGCAGCGGCCCTGGCCCGAGGTGACGACAAAGCCATCGGCCACCGCACCCACGCCGGCACAGTCGGGCAGGGGCGCGTCGAGGCGTACCTGGGCGGTGTCCAGATCCCAGATAAAGAAGCGGTTGCCCCGTGGCGCCGTCAGGGCCACCAGGCGCAGCTCGCTGTGCACGGCGACGCTGGCGGTGTAGTGCCCCATGGCCTGCAACTGTTCATCGGCCACCGGGAAGGGCACGAATGCCTGGCCGGGGCGCTTGATCGCCAGCAACTCGGAGCGCTCGTGGGACGGCCCCATGAACTGCTGCCCGGCGACGATGGTGCCGTCGCTGGCGATACCCAGGTGGCGCACGCTGTTCATCGGCTGGGCGAGGGTTTCCTTGCTCAACAGGGTGCCGTCGCGCTGCATCAGCACCAGGCTGGGTTCCATGGCGTCGAGGTTCATCTCGACTCGGCTCTCGGCCTCGGTGCGGATGCCGCCGTTGGCCACCACCAGGGTTTCGCCGTCGGGCAGCCACGACACCTGGTGCGGGCCGATGCCGTGGGTGGAAATTTCGCCGCTGTGCACCAGACGTTCACCCTCGAAGCGGTATACGCCGAGCAGGCCGCGCCCGGGGGCGGTGGTGTCGTTTTCCGTGGCGTAGAGCCACTGGCCGTCCTTGTGGATGACCGCGTGGCCATAAAAGTGCCGGTTCGGCTGCGAGGCGAGGGTTTGCAGCAGGGTGCCGTCGCGCAGGTCGATCAGGTAGCTTTCGGTGCCGGGGCGCCGCGCCACGAACAGCGCGATGGGCAGCGTGGGGTGGTTGATGATGTCGTGGCAGCGCTGGGCGACGCGGGTGGCGAACACCCGGGTGCCGTCCAGCCGATAGCCGACGGCGTAGTGCGCGCCGTCGCCGTCATCGCGCGCCGAGAGCAGCAGCGGGCTGCGGCCCTGGCGCTTGAACAGAGTCCAGCCACCCAGGGTCACCGCGCCGAGCAGCGCGCTGCCCAAGGCTAAAGCCTGACGTCGCAACATGGCACTTACCCTCATCAGTCACCGTCGTTGGCGTTGAAGCCCAGTTGAATGCCCAGCGCTTTGGCCAGTTCGCCTTCGTGCAGGCGATGGACCACGTTGAGGCTGTCGTAGAGGTCGTTGAGCTGCTGGCGGCCGGCATCGTCGCCGAGCATTTCGGTCAGCGAACGCTGGCTGCTGGCGAACAATGTCAGGGAGGCGGCGTAGGCGGCGTCGATCTTGTCGGCCAAGGCCTTCTGCTCGGCCGGCAACAGGCCGCGCAGGCCTTTGTTGTCCACCCCGGCCCACACGGTCTGGGCGGCGCTGAGGCTGGCTTCCAAGCCTTGCAGCGACGACTGGCTGCGCCACGCATCGGCCTGGAACGGCTGCGGGATGCCCTTGGTCTGGCGGCCCATGGGCGTGCCGAGTTTTTTCTTCAGGGTGTCCAGGGCGGTGACCTGGACGCGCAGCAGGTCGGCGATGGCTTCGTGGGAGTCGGCGTAGCGCTGGTTGGGGAACTTGCTCATCTGCGCGAGCATGCCGTCAGTGGTGTTCCAACCGGCGAGGATCTCTTCGGCCAGTTGCTTCTGGCGCTCGCCAATGGCCATCAGCAGCGGGCAGTAGCGCTCTTTTTGCGCGGCGTCGGCGAGGTCAACCTTGGCGTCGAACAGGATGTACTCGTAGGCCGACAGGCCTTGCACCACCACGCTGGATTTGCTCAGGGCCGCGGCATCGATCTGCGGCTGGGCGCTGACCAGTTGCTCGACCTGGCGGCCCACCAGGTTCTTTTTGTCTGGCCAGAACTGCACCTGCCAGGCGCGGTTGCCCTCGGCCAGTGGGCCGATCAGCAGCGGTTGCAACTGGGCCCAGGCTTTTTGCGCGTGGAGGAAATCGGCGCGGGCGGTGTCCAGGCTTGCGTTACCTTGGCAGTAGGCCAGGGCACTGGTAGCCAGTTGCCGGTCGGCGTCGACCCAGCGGCTGTAGGTCGGCAGGATCACCTGTTTGGCGATGGCCGCCGAGGTCACTGCTTGCGGGTCTTGGGGCGAGCACGCGCCGAGGGCGAGGGCGGCAAGGCTGGTGAACAACAACTTGGGACGGAACATGTCGGGCTCCCTTTGGGTGGGCAAGGCGTTTAAAGAGAATTCAGGAAGGCCAGCAACGCGGCGCGCTGCTCGGCATTAAAAGTCAAAACCTGTTGTTGTGCAGCCTGGGCCTCACCGCCATGCCAAAGCACGGCTTCGAGCAGGTTGCGGGCGCGGCCGTCATGCAAAAACTGGGTGTGGCCGCTGACGGCCTCGGTCAAGCCGATGCCCCACAACGGCGGCGTGCGCCAGTCGCGGCCACCGGCGGTGAATTCTGTGCGGTTGTCGGCCAGGCCTTCGCCCATGTCGTGCAACAGCAGGTCGCTGTAAGGGCGGATCACCTGGTTGGCCAATTCGGGTTCGGCCGCGTTGGCTGCAGTGGTGTACTGCGGTGTGTGGCAAGACTGGCAACCGGCCTGGTAGAACAGGTTCTTGCCGGCCAGCACCTGCGGCGCCTCGACGTCGCGGCGCGCCGGCACCGCGAGGTTGCGGGCGTAGAACAGCACCAGGCGCAGGATGTTGTCGCTGACCTCCGGCTCGTCGTCGGGGCCATTGCCATTGGGCGCCTGTTTGCAGGCCACTTGGGTATCGGTGCAGTCATCGACGGTTCTCAGGGAGGTGGTCAGGCCCATATCACCCGAAAACGCGTGAACGTTTTGTTGATTGAGGTTCGGCTGCCCGGCCTTCCAGCCAAATCGCCCGAGCACGGTTTTTTCCAGGGCGTCGTCCCACACGTAGTTAGGCCGCCCGGCGATGCCCTTGGCGTCGCGAGCCTGGGCCTGGGCGTTGGCCAGAATATCGGCCTCGGGGATGGCTTCGAGCAGGCCCAGGCCGATCATCGGCGGGGCGATGCGCGCGGAGAACCGCGTGTCCGGGTGCATCGGCCCGTAGCCCAGTTGGCTGAAGTTGAGCCGGGGCTTGCGCAACTGCACTTCGGTGCCGTCCTTGAAGCGCACGCTCAGCGGTTCGTAATCCACCCGCACCTTGCCTTCGGGGGTGACACCGGGTATCGCCATGTCCTGGAACTGGCCGCCGTACACCGGCTCGGGCACTACGCCCAGTTGCTCGATGACCTTGGCGTAGGCCGGATCGTTGGGGATCGACAGGCGCACCAGCATCGACACCGCGTTGCTCGCGCTTGGCGTGGGCGGGTGGCCGCGGCCGTCCTTGATGTGGCAGTTCTGGCAGGCGTTGGTGTTGAACAGCGGCCCCAGGCCATCGCGGGCGGTGGTGGTGGACGGGGCGATCACCCAGGGGTTGCGGAAAAAACTGTTGCCCACACTGAAGTCCAGGCGCCGGGTGGGCGACAGGTTGGCTGACGGCAGGGAGAAGGCGTTCTGGTCGCGCTTGTTCACCGTGGTCGCGCCGCCGGAGCGGGCCTCGCCAGGTTCGGCCTGGGTAAAGCGCGGGGCGTCATCGCAGGCACTCAAGCCCAGGGCCAACAGCAGAGTGGACAAGCGAAGCGGCAGCGAAGGCATCGGGTTTCCTGGGGGACGAGCCAAAAAGAAGGCGCAAAGTCTAACAGGGCGGGGGGATTTGAATAAGAGGAATTATCGTTTGCTTGACCCACAGCAGGGTTCTGCACGTGGGGGCATTCATGTGGGCGCGGGGCGGTTCGCGATGGCGGTGTGCCAGCGCCCAATAGGCGCTGGCTGTGAAACCACTATCGCGGGCAGGCCCGCTCCCACAGCGGTGGGTGTTGACTGAGGGGGGTTAGCCCCTCAGTGGTGCAGGCGCGATCAGAATTCGTGATCGGCGTTGTCTGGGTTCAGGTCGGTGATGCCCAGTTTGCCGGCGGCCTGTTCGATCGAACCGGTCTGCTTGACCAGGGCGGCGATGGCGTCGCGCACGATCTGGTTGCCCGCAGTGTTGCCGGCGCCGATCAGTTGGTCGTAGTGCTCACCCTTGTTGGCGTGGTCGACGATCACTTGCATCTTCGCTTCGGTCGCTTCTAGGTCGGCCTTGAGGGCGCTGTCGGCGGCCGGGTCGGCCTTGGCCACCAGGGACGAGAGGCTGGCGCCGCTCATTTTGGTGCCGTCGGTGCGGGTGTACTCGCCCAGGTAGACGTTGCGGATGCCCTTGGCGTCGAAGAACTGCGAGTTGTGGGTGTTGTCGCTGAAGCAGTCGTGTTCGTCTTCCGGCGAGTTGGCTTCCAGGGACACCTTCATGCGTTCGCCCGCCAGTTCACCCAGCGACAGGCTGCCCATGCCGAACAGCATCTTGCGCAGGCCGGTGCCCACCGGTTCGGCTTGCAGGGTGGCGCGGTAGTTGTCGGCCACGTTGGGCTTCCAGTTGCCGACCATTTCTTCCAGGTCGCTGACCAGCAGTTGGGTCACGGCTTTGAGGTAGGCGCGGCGGCGCTCGTTGTGGCCACCGGTGGCGCCGGCGCCTTCGAGGTAGTCAGTGGCTGGGCGGTTGCCGGCGCCCGGGCCGGTGCCGTTGAGGTCCTGGCCCCAGAGCAGGAATTCGATGGCGTGGTAGCCGGTGGCGACGTTGGCTTCGGAACCGCCCAGCTCATTGAGGCTGGCCAGTTTCTCGGCGGTGATGTCCTTGACGTCGATCTTGTCTTCGCCGACCTGAATCTCGGTGTTGGCGATGATGTTGGCAGTGGCGCCGGGGTTGCCCAGGGCGTGCTCGTAGCTCTTGTCGACGTAGTCGATCAGGCCTTCGTCCAGGGGCCAGGCGTTAACTTGGCCTTCCCAGTCGTCGATGATGGTGTTGCCGAAGCGGAACACTTCGCTTTGCAGGTACGGTACGCGGGCCGCAACCCAGGCAGCCTTGGCGGCGCTCAGGGTGTCGGCGTCGGGCTTGGCCAGGAAGGCGTCGATGGCGGTTTGCAGGGTCTTGGCGGTGGACGCCGAGTCGCTGTAGACGGCGTAGACGATGTCGGCGTAGTGGGCGACAACGGCCTTGGCGGCGGCTTCGTCAACCGTGCCGGCGCTAGCGGCAGCAGGGGCGGCGGGCGCGGTGGCGGCGGGCGTCGGGGCTTGCGGCGCGCCAGGCTTGTCTTTGCCTTCGCCGCAACCGGCGAGGGAAATAGCGATGGCCAACAGACTGGCGGTAGCCAGAGGCATACGAATCATGGCGAACATCCTGCTTTTAAGAGAGGGGGCTGGCGCGGTGCGCGCGCGAAACTGCGACATAATGCAAATCTTTCGCATTATGTGTAAAGGGCCACTGTTGCAAATAGTTTTCCCCTGTGGGAGTGGGCTTTGCCCGCGAAGGCGGCCTGCCAGCCGCTGCAGAGGTAGCGAATGTACTGGCCCCATCGCGGGCAGGCCCGCTCCCACAGGGTGGGGCGCGGTTACAGGATCGCTGCGTTGCTGCGCTGCGCCTGCTTGAGGTAGGCGACCAGTTCCCGGGCCGGCAGGGGTTTGCTGTAGTGGTAGCCCTGGCCCTCGTGGCAGCCCTCGGAAATGATGTACGCCTCCTGCTCGGCGGTTTCCACGCCTTCGGCGATCACCTGCATGCCCAGGCTTTTGCCCAGTTGGATGATGGCCCGCACGATGGTGGCATCGTCGTCGTCATCGAGCAGGTCCTGGACGAAGCTCTTGTCGATCTTGATCTTGTCCAGCGGCAGGCTCTTGAGGTAGCTCAGGGACGAGTAGCCGGTGCCGAAGTCGTCGATGGCGATCAACGCCCCGGAGCGGCGCAGGCTCAGCAGGTGCTGGGCGGCGGTGCTGATGTCTTCCATCAGGCCGGTTTCGGTGACTTCCAGCTCCAGGCTGCGCGGCGGCAAGCGGTATATCTGCAGCAGGTTGTTGACCACCCGCGGCAGCTCGGCGTGGTGCAGTTGCACCGTGGACAGGTTGACCGCCATGCGCAGGTCGGCGAACCCCTGGTCGTGCCATTCGCGCAGTTGGCGGCAGGCCTGGTCGAGCACCCATTCGCCGATGGCGATGATGCTGCCGTTCTGCTCGGCCAAGGGGATGAACAGGTCCGGCGGGACCAAACCGTGTTCCGGGTGCTGCCAACGGATCAGCGCCTCGACCCCCACCACGCGGTGGTCGCGGTAGCTGATCTGCGGCTGGTAAACCAGGTACAGCTGGTCGCGGGCCAGGGCCTCGCGCAGGTCTTTTTCCAGCTCGCGGCGCCGGCGCATTTCGCTATCGACGCTGGCGATGTAGAACTGATAACGGTTGCGCGAGCGGGTTTTGGCCAGGGTCATGGTCTGCTCGGCCTTTTGCAGCAGCTTCTCGGTGCTGTCGCCGTCCTCGGGGAACAGGGTGATGCCGATGGTGGCCCGCAGGCGGATTTCCTGGTGGTCGAGGGCGAAGGGCGCTTCCAGGTCATCGAGAATGCTTTGTGCCAGCTCGGCGGCCTCGTAGGGTTGTTCGATATCGGCCTGGACCAGGGCGAACTGATCGCCACCCAAGCGCGCGAGCGCGCCGAGGCGGCCGCTGTGGGCCCGCAGGCGATCGGCCAGGGCCAGCAGCAATTGGTCGCCGGCCTGGTAGCTGAACTGCTCGTTGATGCTCTTGAAATCGTCCAGGCCTACGCAAATCACCGCCACGCGGCGTTGCAGGCGCCCGGCGTCAACCAGGATCTTGTCCAGTTGCTGCTGCAACTGCTGGCGGTTGGGCAGGCCGGTGAGGAAGTCGTACTGGGCCATGCGCAGCAGGCTGTTTTCCGCTTCGTGGCGCAGATGGGTGTTGCGCTCGATGGATTCGAGCAACTGGTTGGCGGTGTTGATCCACATCCCCAGTTCGTTCTTTTCATGGCCCTTGAGCTGCGGGATTTTGTGCTCGCTGGGGCGGTCGGGGTTGATAGTGGTCAGGTGTTCGATGATGCGCGACAGCGGCTTGGTCAGCAGCCAGTGGTAGACCAGGTACAGCACCAGGCCCATGGCCAGGGCGCGCAACACGCCGGAGATAAAAATGATGACCGAACTGATGATGAAACTCTGGCCATAGGTGGCGGTGTCGAGGGTGATGCTCAGGTCGCCGTAATACTCGCTGTAGGGCCCGCGGCCCACCAGTTGGGTGGTGAAGGTGCGCTCCTGGCCCAGGATCAGGTCGGTCAGCCAGCGGCTGGGGGACTGCTGCAACTCGCGGCTTTTTTGCGCCAGCATGGTTTCGTTGGGATGGCCGATGGAGGCCATACGCACCGCGTCGTCTTGGAACAGCCCTTCGATCACCTGCATGCCCATTTCCCGGTCCAGGCTATAGACAGCCTGGGTCGAAGGGTCGCGGAACATATCGAGGATACGCTGGGCGTCGTTGGCGACTGCCTGGCGGGTTTTGTAGGCATCGAACACGATTTGCGCGCAACTCAGGACCACGCCGACGGTCAACGCCGACAACAGCACCACCCGGAGCAGCTTCACCGACAAGCTGTTTTTGAGTTCCAGCTTCAAAGGGTAATTCCTTGTTCCGTGCGGATAGCGTCAAGATGCCATGAGTATTGGCAATCCCGTGGTGGCAGTCAAAGGGACATTCAAGCCTGAGGTGTTTTGTCCGTCGTGTGCCCGGGGTGCAGTCGGACGCTGATGACTGTGGCGGTCGTGGCCCGGCACGACTTGAGACACGCCTGCCGATTTCCCTGGGGGTTGATGTTAGCGTGCCATGACGCGCAGGCAAGGCGCAATTGGTAGGCCGGCCTGGGTTCAGTGGGGCGCAAAATGCAAAAAACCCGGCAATGCCGGGTTTTTTGTACTGCAAGCGAGCTTAAGCGGTGAAGGTTTTGCCTTCGAACTGCTCAGCCACGAACTTCCAGTTGACCAGGTTCCAGAACGCTTCCACATACTTTGGACGCACGTTGCGGTAGTCGATGTAGTAGGCGTGTTCCCAGACGTCGCAGGTCAGCAGCGGGGTGTCGCCGCTGGTCAGCGGGTTGCCGGCGCCGATGGTGCTGGCCAGGGCCAGAGAACCGTCAGCCTTTTTCACCAGCCAGCCCCAGCCGGAGCCGAAGGTGCCGACGGAAGTCTTGGTGAACTCTTCCTTGAACTTGTCGAACGAGCCGAAGGCAGCGTTGATGGCTTCAGCCAGCGCGCCAGTCGGTTGACCGCCGGCGTTTGGCGCCAGGCAGTTCCAGTAGAAGGTGTGGTTCCACACTTGGGCTGCGTTGTTGAAGATGCCGCCCGAGGAAGTCTTGACGATTTCTTCCAGGGTCTTGCCTTCGAACTCGGTGCCTGGCACCAGGTTGTTCAGGTTCACGACGTAGGTGTTGTGGTGCTTGTCGTGGTGGAATTCCAGGGTTTCCTTGGAAATGTGCGGCTGCAGGGCATCGTGTGCGTAGGGCAGCGGCGGCAATTCGAAAGCCATGTTGATTCTCCTAATCAGGTCTGTTGCGGTGAGCGCAAGGCCGATCACGGGCGGCCAAACAAGCGCCGTGGAGTTTGTACTCTTTGCGGCGCAGGGGCTGGATCATAGCACCGGGGGGGCGGCATAACCACGCAACAACTGTGTGGGATAGAGGTTCCAGAGCGTTTGGGAATAAGTCATGCGGCGCTTATCAGCTGGTACGCCACGCCGAACATCATCGCCGCCACCAGCAGGTCGAGGATGCGCCAGGTGGCCGGGCGCGCCAGCCATGGGGCCAGCCATGCCGCGCCCAGGGCCAGGGCGGAAAACCACAGGAACGAGGCACTGGCGGCGCCCGCCACATAGGCGCCGGGTTCGGTCTGCTGGGCGCCGAGGGAACCGATCAGCAGCACCGTGTCGAGGTAGACGTGGGGGTTGAGCAGGGTCACCGCCAGGGCACTGAGCATCACCGCGCGCAGCGAGCGCACCTTCTGCCCTTCGCCCTGGCCCAGGCTTTGCCGCGAGCAGGCGCGGCGCAGCGCCAGGGTGCCGTACCACAACAGGAACGCCGCCCCGCCCCAGCGTGCCACCGCCAGCAGTATGGGGTTGTGTGCCAGCACCGTGGCCAGGCCGAACACCCCGGCGGCCACCAGCAACGCATCGCACACCACGCACAACGCGGCCACCGGCAGGTGATGTTCGCGGCGCAGGCTTTGCGCCAGGACGAAAGCGTTCTGCGTACCAATGGCCATGATGAGCCCTAGCGCGACCAACAATCCGTTCACATAGCTTTGCCACATAAGGTTTACTCCGCGCCCGCCGCCAGTTGCTCAAGCACCGTCATGGCGCGCTCGGCATCGGCCTGGCCGACGAACAGATGGTCATGGAAGTACCCGGCGATCACATTGCAACTGATCCCGGCGCGGCCCAGCGCACTGGCGAACGCGGCGGTCAGGCCGACAGCGGCGAGGGCCGAGTGCACGTTGAGGGTGATCCACGCAGCTACATAGTCGAAGTTGAACCCGGCGCGCACGGCCTGGCGCCGCTCCAGAATCACCGTCAGGCCTTCGCGCTCGCGAAAACTGCCGATCACTTCGCAACCCTGGGGCAGTTGGCCATCGCGGATGGTGCAGAACACGTACTCGCCGTCGTTCAGGTGTGGGCTCATGCTGCGCAGCAGCGTGTCGAGGGCGGTTTCGCCGGCCATGGGAAGTGTCCTTGAAGATTGAGGTCGATATGCCGCGCGCGCCTTGGCGAGCAGGCTTGGGGCATTGCGCAGCATCGGATGGCTCGCATTCTGCGGTGCAGGCCTGTATAAGAAAAACCAATATTGCTGATCGCCCATTAGGAAAACTGATGTTCGACTACAAATTGCTATCGGCCCTCGCCGCCGTGGTCGAACAGGCCGGGTTTGAGCGCGCGGCGCAGGTGCTGGGCTTGTCCCAATCGGCCATTTCCCAGCGCATCAAACTGCTGGAGGCGCGCATCGGCCAACCGGTGTTGGTACGGGCCACGCCGCCGGCGCCGACGGAAATCGGCCGACGCCTGCTCAACCACGTGCAGCAGGTGCGTTTGCTCGAACGCGACCTGCAAACCCTGGTGCCGGCCCTGGATGAAGAAGGCTTGCCGGAACGGCTGCGCATCGCCCTCAACGCCGACAGCCTGGCGACCTGGTGGGCCGAGGCGGTGGGGGATTTCTGCGCCGAGCAGCACCTGTTGCTGGACTTGATCGTGGAAGACCAAACCGTGGGCCTCAAACGCATGCGCGCCGGCGAAGTGGCCGCGTGCGTGTGCGCCAGCGAGCGCCCGGTGGCCGGTGCGCGCAGCGTGCTGCTGGGGGCAATGCGCTACCGGGCCCTGGCCAGCCCGGCGTTTGTCGCCCGGCACTTCCCCCAAGGGGTGAAGGCCGAGCAACTGGCCCGCACCCCGGCGCTGGTGTTCGGCCCGGATGACTTTCTCCAGCATCGTTTTCTGGCGTCAGTGGGCGTCACGGGCGGTTTCGAGCACCATTTGTGCCCGTCCTCCGAAGGCTTTATCCGCCTCGCCGAAGCGGGCCTGGGCTGGGGCCTGGTGCCCGAGTTGCAGGTGCGCGAACAACTGGCCCGGGGCGTGCTGGTGGAACTGCTGCCAGATAAGCCCATCGACGTGCCGCTGTACTGGCATCATTGGCGCAATGGCGGCCAACTGCTGGGCCTGCTCACCGAACACCTCGTACGCTCAACCAAACAATGGCTGGTGGCTTGAACACCCATGCCAGCGTCAACAACAACCCAGTAGTAGCTGCAAGTTGCAAGCTCAAAGCTAAAGCCAAGGCTTGAGGCTTGAGGCTTACAGCTCAAAGCTTGCAGCTGCTTTTTAAGGAATATGAATGAAAATTCTGGTCACCGGCGCAAGCGGCTTTATTGGCGGGCGTTTTTCCCGTTTTGCCCTGGAGCAGGGCCTACAGGTACGGGTCAACGGGCGTCGGGCCGAAGCGGTCGAGCATTTGGTGCGCCGTGGTGCCGAGTTCGTCCAGGGCGATTTGAGCGATGGCTTGTGGGTGCGCGAGTTGTGCCGCGACGTCGATGCGGTGGTGCATTGCGCCGGTGCGGTGGGGCTGTGGGGGCGTTATCAGGACTTTCACGACGGCAACGTGCTGCTGACCGAAAACGTCGTCGAGGCGTGCCTCAAACAAAATGTGCGGCGCCTGGTGCACCTGTCTTCGCCCTCGATGTACTTCGACGGCCGCGATCACTTGGGCCTGACCGAAGAGCAAGTGCCCAAGCGCTTTAGCCACCCCTACGCGGCCACCAAGTACCTGGCTGAGCAGAAAGTCTTCGGCGCCCAGGAGTTCGGCCTCGAAGTGCTGGCCCTGCGCCCACGCTTTGTCACCGGCGCCGGCGACATGAGCATCTTCCCGCGCCTGCTCAAGATGCAGCGCAAGGGGCGCCTGGCGATTGTCGGCAACGGCTTGAACAAGGTGGACTTCACCAGCGTGCAAAACCTTAACGAGGCCTTGCTCGCCAGCCTGCTGGCCAACGGCTCGGCCCTGGGCAAGGCGTACAACATCAGCAACGGCGCGCCGGTGCCGCTGTGGGATGTAGTCAACTACGTGATGCGCCAGATGCAGGTGCCCCAGGTCACCCGTTACCGTTCCTACGGCCTGGCCTACAGCGCTGCGGCGCTCAACGAAGGGCTGTGCAAACTCTGGCCCGGGCGCCCCGAGCCGACGCTGTCGCGCCTGGGCATGCAGGTGATGAACAAGAACTTCACCCTGGACATCAGCCGCGCCCGGCATTACCTGGGTTATGAGCCGAGCGCCAGCCTGTGGTCGGCCCTTGATGAGTTTTGCGCCTGGTGGCAAGCCCAGCACCCTGCCTGAAAACCGCCGCGCCCGCTCAACGGGGCGGCTTAGGGGTTTATACTCGCGCCATTCATTCCGGCCGCTCACAAAGGTTGCCCCATGCGTAACGATGCACACGACGACTTCGATGACGTTCCGAGCCTGCGGGCCGACCCCCTCGATGACGACTTCGCCCCCAACCCCGCAGCCCGCGAACGCACCAGCGTGCACTCGCGGCCCGTACCGGCGGCCAAGGTCAAGGTGCCGAGTACCGGGCCGCTGTGGGCGTTGGTCGGCGCGCTGTTCTTCGCCTTTGTCGGCCTGGCCTGGTGGAGCTTCCAGCAAATCTCGCTGATGGAGCAGCAACTGGTGGCAACCCAGGAAAGCTTTGCGCGCATCAGCGAAGAAGCGGCAGGGCGCTTGCAGGCGATCTCCGGCAAGGTGGTGGCCAGTGAGTCGAACGTCAACAGCGGCAGCGAAGCGCTGAAACTGCAAATCAAGCAACTGGAAAGCAAGTTGCTGGAGCAGAACAACCAGTTGCTCGAACAGAACAAGCAACAACAAGGCGTGGCGGGGCAGGCCACCGACCTGGACAAACGCCTGGCGCAGATCAGCAGCCAAGCCAACACCCACGCCACTGAATTGCAAACCGCCACCAGCCAGTTGCAGGCGCAGGTCAAGGCCCTGGGCACCGAACTGGCCGCCCTCAAGAGCGCCCAACCGGACACCAGCAAGGTCGATGCCCAGCTCAAGAGCCTGGGTGGTGAGATCGCCGCGCTGAAAAAACAGGGCAACCCGAGCGCGGCCATCGAACGCCTTGAACAAGACCTGCTGGTGCTCAAAAGCGAGCAGGACAACCGCCCGGCCAGCCCGGCAGGTGGAGCCAGTACGGCGGAGTTCGACGCCTTTCGCGGCCAGGTCACCCGCAACATCAACACCTTGCAAAGCCAGATCCAGAACCTGCAACAACAGATCAGCGCCCGCCGCTGACCTCTGGCCCACCCGGGCGGCGATGCCGCCCCGACCCTACAAAACCTGAATACCCTCCCATAGCCGCCAACCCGTCTACGCTGTTCACACGTCAACAGGAGCGAGGAATGGGCAATGAAGTACCTGCACAAAATGGCATGGTTGGGCTGTTTGCTGATGTTGCCGCTGGCGCCGGCCCACGCGGCCGATGATGGCCAAGCCGCGCGGGCCTTGCTGGAAAAGGCCCTGGCCTACTACCACGACAACGGCGACAAGGCCTTCGCCGCCTTCAGCCGTCAGGGTGAGTTCGTCGACAAGGACCGCTACGTATTTGTGGTCGACACCAAGGGCACGATGCTCGCCAGCGGCGGGCCGTCGTCGGCGCTGATCGGCCGCGATGTCAGCGAAGTGCTCGGCCCAGACCTGCAAAAAACCTTCAAGGACGCCCTGAAAATCCCCGAGGGCAATGGCATCCAGCAAGCCGAATACCGCTGGCGCAACTGGGCCGACGGCAAGGTCGAGCGCAAGCATGTGTACTACCAGCGCATCGGCCAGCGCATTCTTGCCGTCGGCTACTACCTGCCACGGGCTTCGGCCGAACAGGCCAAGGCGCTGCTCGACAAGGCCGCCGCCGACCTGGCCAAGGACGAAAAGGGCACGCTGGCGGCCATCAACACCCTCAAGGGCGGTTACCTGGAAGATGACCTCTATGTTTTCGTCGTCGACCTCGACACCCGCCGCTACGTGGCCCACGGCACCCAACTGCGGCTTATCAACACCGACTTTGGCAAGGTCGTAGACCCCGAGGGCAAACCCGTGGGCGAGCCGATCCTGGCGTTGATCGCGGGGCAGGATGAGGGCGAATACCAATACCGCTGGAAAAACCCGGTCACCGCCAAGGTGGAAAACAAACACGCCTACCTGAAAAAGGTCGGGCACTTCCTGGTGGCGGTGGGGTACTACAGCCCTTGAGGTCACGCACCAAGCGCTGTACCTGACAAAGCCGCCCCACGGGCGGCTTTGTTCATGGGGCCGTCAGACGTTGCCTTGAGAAAAGGCTGAACTGGCGCCCAATGCTTGCATTTTGGCCATGGCTCCCCTTCAAATGCAGGAGCAATGATGGGTAACCCGCTCAGCGGTATGTAAACCGCTCCACTCCCAGAGGCCTGGATGCAGTTATGAACAAGCCTGCCCTACCTTCCATCCCAGTGTTCACGCTCTATGGCGAAAGCCTCGGCTGGCCGACCCCGGACCTGCTGCACTGTGAAACCATCTCCCACCGCAGCCGCGAGCACCAATGGGAAATCAAACCCCATCGCCACGCCGACCTGTGCCAGTTGTTGTTTGTGCACAAGGGCCAGGCGCAGATCGAGGTCGACGGCCAGCACTGGCAGGTGGACGAGGCGGCGATCCAGATCCTGCCACCGCAGAGCGTGCACGGTTTTCGTTTCAGCGAAGAGGTCCAGGGTTATGTGCTGACCCTGGCCGCGCCCTTGCTCGCCCATTTGCAGGCGCAACTGGGCCAGGCCCTGGGCACCCTGACCGTGGCCGAAAGCTACCCGGTGGGCGCCGACGGCGATTACCTCGAAGGGTTGTTTGGCGCCTTGCAGCGTGAGTACGTCGGCCATCAGCCGGCGCGGGACATGCTCATGCATTCACTGCTCAGCGTGATCGTGGTGTGGCTGGGGCGCCAGGTGCAGCAGCGGCGCCAGGGTGAACAACGCCCGCAACGGGCGCGCGAGTACCTCAACGGCTACCTGCAACTGGTCGAAACCCACTACCGCGAGCATGTCAAAGTCGAAGACCTGGCCCATCAACTGGGCATCTCGGTGTCGCACCTCAATGGCACTTGCCGCGAACTGGCGGGGCAACCGGCGTTGCAGATCATGCACGAGCGCCAGTTGCTCGAAGCCAAGCGCCTACTGACCTACACCAGCATGACGATCTACGAAATGTCCGAAGCCCTGGGTTTTTCCGACCCGACCAACTTCACCCGCCTGTTCCGCCGGCGCGTGGGCATCTCGCCCAAGGCTTTTCGCGACCGCCTCAAAGCCGGCCCGCGCGGCTGACTACCTCAGCGCATTGAGGGTTGCGGTGTGTGGGATGCAATGCTCGGCACCGCAACTGGCGGCAATGCGCGGCTCCTGGCGTGCCTGCTCGACGCGATAGGCCGCGGCGCCGTACAGCGCCAGGGTGAACGTGCAGGTGACAAAAATGGCGAAGAATCTTCTTGTTTTGATGTTCATGGCAGCGACCTCTGAACGAATACCCGGGGGGTACAGGTTTGAGCATAGGCCAGCCGTGGGTAGATGCCATGAGATTGCTATCGGGGTATTCAGGCCGCTGATGGGCCTGTTGTTTCTGTAGCAAGCGGGCAAGCCCGCTTGCTACAGGCCCACGTCCCAAATCGGTTCCTGGGGAAAGCGCAGCACCAGAAAATCCAGCACGCTGCGCAGCGCCGCCGGCATGTGTTTGCGCGAGGCGTAGACCGCGTAGATGTTCATCTGCCGCGGTTCGGCTTGCGGCAGCAGGCGGATCAACTCGCCGCTGTGCACATGCACGCCGGCCTGATAGCTGGGCAGCATCGCAATGCCGGCGCCGGCCAGGGTGGCGCGTAACAGGGTGCTGGCCTCGTTGGCGCTGATGTTGCCCTGTACCGGCACCGACAGCGGTTCGCCGCCCTGCTCGAAGTGCCACAGGCTCTTGCCGAAGTAGGAATGGGTCAGGCAATTGTGCTGGCTCAGGTCCTCGACCCGCCGGGGCGCCGGGTGTTCGCGCAGGTACGCCGGGGCGGCGCACACCAGCGAGCGGCACACCGTCAGGCGCCGGGCGATGAGGTTGGGGTCCAGGTCGTTGCTGGTGCGGATCGCCAGGTCGATGCGCTCGTCCACGAGGTTCACCGTACGGTCGAGCATTTGCAGGTCGATGCTCACCCCGGGGTAGCGCTTGACGTACTCGGCCATGGCGTCGGCCAGTTGCGCCTGGCCGAACGAGGTGCTTACGCTCAGGCGCAGCAGGCCGCGCGGGGCGTCATCCGGCTCGCTGACGGCGGCTTGCATGTCGGCGCTCAATTCCAGCATCTGCCGGCAGCGCGGCAGGATTTCACTGCCGGCGGCGGTCAGGCTCAACTTGCGCGTGGTGCGGTGCATCAGGCGCGCACCGACCCAATCTTCCAGTTCCGCCAGATACCGCGACACCACCGGCCGCGACAGGTCTAGGTGCTCAGCGGCGGCCGACTGGCTGCCCAGGTCCACCACCGTGACAAACACCCGCATTGCGTGAAGACGATCCATGATTTGCCCGCTTTCAGAAACAAACTATGTTCGAGCATCGCATTTTTCAGTGCCAATGACCTCACTAAGCTGCACCGATGCCATTCCCGGCCACCGCCTTCTGGAGCACTGCCATGATCGGATTTTCCACCCTCAAGCGCCTGTTACTGGCCACCGCCGCCCTCGGTTTTGCCGCCCACGCCGCCGCCAGCGAACCGGCCCTGAAGCTGGACGTGTACAACCCCGGCGAGGCGGCGATCTTCCCGGTCAGTTCGGTGCTGGTCAGCGGCCAGAAGGACGCCATCCTGGTCGATGCCCAGTTCGGCAAGGCCCAGGCCCAAGCCGTGGTCGACAAGATCCGCGCCAGCGGCAAGCACCTGACCACCATCTACATCAGCCACGGCGACCCGGATTACTACTTCGGCCTGGACACCCTGGTCGCCGCGTTCCCCGACGCCAACGTACTGGCCTCTGCGCCGACCGTGGCCCACATCAAGGCCACCGTGGCCGGCAAACTGGCCTTCTGGGGGCCGCAGATGGGCGCCGACGTGCCGCACAAAACCATCGTGCCCCAGGTGCTTGAAGGCAACAGCCTGACGCTCGAAGGCCAGTCGTTGCAGGTCATTGGCCTGGACGGCCAGCAGCCGGACCGCAGTTTTGTGTGGATCCCCTCGATCAAAGCCGTGGTCGGTGGGGTGGTGGTGGCCGAGAACATTCATGTGTGGATGGCCGACACCCAGAGCGCCCAGTCCCGCGCCGATTGGCTGGCGACCCTGCAACGCATCGAAAGCCTGCAACCGGCTACGGTGATTGCCGGCCACTATTTGGGCCAGGGCAGCCGTTCATTGGCGGCGGTGCGCTTCACTAGCGACTACATTCAAGCGTTCGACCAAGAGGCCGCCAAGGCCAAGGACGCCGCGCAACTGATTGCAGCAATGAAAAAACGCTACCCCGACCTGGGCGATGACAGCTCCCTGGAGCTGAGTGCCAAGGTCGCCAAGGGCGAAATGAAGTGGTGAAGCGAGTCCAACCAACGGAGAACGTCATGAGCACAATCGCAATTATCGGGGCCACCGGCCGCGCCGGCAGCCAATTGCTGGAAGAGGCCTTGCGCCGGGGCCATAGCGTCACAGCCATCGCCCGCAATACCGCCAGCCTTGGCCAGCGCCCCGGGGTGGTGGCCAAGGAGGTCGACGTACTGGACGCCAACGCCCTGCAAGCGGCCCTCGCCGGGCACGATGCGGTCATCAGCGCCGCACACTTTGCCACCATCCCTGCCAGTGCCATCCTCGGCCCGGTCAAACAGGCTGGGGTCAAGCGCCTGCTGGTGGTGGGTGGCGCCGGCTCATTGTTGCTGCCCGGCGGTGGAAAAGTCATCGACAGCCCCGGTTTCCCCGAGGAGTACCGCGCCGAGGCCAGCGCTGGCGGCGTCTACCTCGACACGCTGCGCCAGGAGCGGGACTTGGACTGGACCTTCCTTTCGCCCTCGGCGGAGTTCGTCGAAGGCGACCGCACCGGTAAATTCCGCCTGGGCCAGGATGAGTTGCTGATCGACGCCCAGGGCCGCAGTTGGATCACGTTCGCCGACTTTGCCATCGCAATGATCGACGAACTGGAAAACCCCCAGCATTCGCGGCAGCGATTTACGGTGGGGTATTGAGCCCCTGAGCCGGTAGCTTTCATGTGGGCGTGAGCCTGCTTGCGATAGCGGTGGTTCAGGCACATCGCTCTCGCGAGCAGGCTCGCTCCCACAGCGGTTCACGCTTACACAAAGTCCTCAGGAGCGCAGCCGCGCCAGATCCCGCAACGGGGGCGCGCCGAACAGGCGGCTGTATTCGCGGCTGAATTGCGAAGGGCTTTCATACCCCACCCGGTAACCCGCCGCCGAGGCGTCCAGGCCTTCGGCCAGCATCAGGCGGCGGGCTTCCTGTAGGCGCAATTGCTTCTGGTACTGCAACGGGCTCATGGCCGTCATGGCCTTGAAACGGTGGTGCAGGGTCGACACGCTCAGGTTCACCGTGCGCGCCAGGTCGTCGATGCGCAGCGCTTGCTGATAGTTGCCGTTAAGCCATTTGATCGCCTGGCCGATGCGGTGGCTCTGGCTATTGGCGCTGGCGATTTCATACAGGCGATAACCCTGGGGGCTGCGCAACAGGCGATAGAGAATTTCGCGCTGCACCAGGGGCGCGAGCATGGCCACGTCCTTGGGCGTGTCCAGCAGGCGTGCCAGGCGCAGCACCGCGTCCAGCATCGCCGGGTCCAGGGGTTCCACGTACAACCCGCGGCCCGTGGGCCGGGCGGGTACGCCCAAGGGGCCGGCGTCGGCGATCAATGCGGTGATTTGTGCCGGGTCGATGTCCAGGCGCAAAGCCAGGATCGGCTCCTCGCTAGTGACATTGACCACCCGCCCGCTCAGGGGCATCGACACCGAGACCACCAGGTAATTGAGCGGGTCGTAGTTGAACAACTCGTCGGCCAGGCGCACTTCCTTGCGGCCCTGGGCGATGACGCACAGCGCCGGTTGCGCCAGCACCGGGGCGAACTCATGGCAATGGCTGTGGCGCGACATGAACAGCGAACCGATGGCCGTGGCGTAGGTGCCGTCCTGGGCGGTGTTGCGGGCGATCAGCGCGGCCAGCTCGGCGCGCTGTTTTTCCCGGTCGGCGTCCAGCGGGGCCGGGGGGTTCTGGGGCGACAGCATGGCGGGCATCCTCGGCGGCGATCGGGGGAAACCCGCACAGCTTATGTTTGTGCAAGGCCAGCGGGTAGACCATTGCTGCACAAAAGTTGCCTGATCCTGCCGGGTTTTGCGCCTATCGCCGCCGCCCAGGACCCGCCAGTGGTAAAACTTGCTTGAAACCGCGACCCTCGCGGCCTTCGAAGGCCGACCGCCGGCACCAGCACGAAAAAACGCCCGGCGCAGGATCGTGCAATAAACCGGCAGAAATCGACTAACGGCCCTGGTCCGCGCCCCTTAACCTTTGATCCTGCCGTCACCCGGCTCCGGGTGGCGCATCGACACCTGCGGAGGATCTCCCATGACCATGCCTTTACCCGTCAGCCACATGGCCCTGGTGCGTGCCCGCGCCGGGCGCTCGATGGACCTGGGCGCGCGCCTGAGCAGCCTGATCGAACCCACCCTCGGTGCCCCTGGTTGCCTGCACTTTGCCTTGCAGCATTCGCTGTGCGACCCGGACCTGTGGCAGGTCTGCGGGTTTTGGCGCGACGCGCAGGCCATGACCGCCCACTTCAACTCGCCCGCCCTGAACGTGTTCGCCCAACTGGTGCAGGACGGCGTGGTCGAGCGCCTGGATTTCCACACCTTCAGCGAGGTGTCCCGCCCACAGGACATGCAGCGCCTGGCCGGTTGAGCCGCTAGAATGGCCGCTTTTCATTTGCCCAGGAGCAGTGACATGGCACGTAGAGAGTTCGCGCAATTCGAGGCCGTTTCGGCCGCTGTGCGGGGGGAGGAGGGCTACCACGCCGCCATCGCGGTCAAGGGCCTGGGCGCTTCGGGGGCGCCGCGTTTCCATAAGGTGCTGGCCGAGCAGACGTTCAACACCGCCCTGGCCGCCGACGAAGCCGCCGAGCAGTCATTGGCGTTGCTGGGCGATGTCGACGACGAAGGCGAACTGGTCTGGCGCGCTATTTGACCGCGCCGGGTCGGTACATCTTGAACAGGGCCTCGGGGCCTACCTGGAAGTAATCCGCCGGGCCGCCGCCGCGCAGAATCGGCTCGGCGGCGGCGGTGTCGTAGACGCCGTCCTTGAGCAACCACTTGGCGATATGCACCGCCACCACTTCGCCCAGCACCAACCAACTCGGCACCAGCGCCTGGTCGGCCCGTTGCAGTTGAATGATCTGGGTGACCTTGCATTCAAACGCCACCGGGCTCTCGCCCACCCGCGGCACCGCGATCACCTTCGACGCCACCGGCGTCAACCCCGCCAACGCGAACTCATCCACCTCGGCCGGCACGCTGGCGCAGCTCTGGTTCATCTGTTCGGCCAACGGCCGCGTGGCCAGGTTCCAGACGAACTCGCCGGTCTGCTCGATGTTGTTGAGGCTGTCTTTGCGCCCGACGCTGGAGAACCCGATGATCGGCGGAATGTAGTTGAAGGCGTTGAAAAAACTGTAGGGCGCCAGGTTCAGGCGGCCGTCGCGGTCCTGGGAAGAAATCCAGCCAATGGGCCGCGGGCCGACGATGGCATTGAACGGGTCGTGGGGCAGGCCGTGGCCGTGGGCGGGTTCGTAGAAATGGATGTCGTCCGGCATGGGCGGGTTCCTGCTGGGTGGCTCGGGGAGGCGCCATAGTGCTATCGGGGGCGGTGCAATTCCATGGGGAACATGGAATTTTCATACATCGGCCACCTATTTTTCACAGCGCCCACTTCAGTCTGCGCCCTAGCTCGACACCTTTGCGGTGAACACGCTGCCGCAGATCACCCTAGTGTTCTGGATCATGAAGAACAGCGCCACGACCCTGGGCGACTTCCTGACCCAACCCCATGAAAAGGGTGGGCTGGATTTCGGCACCATCGGTTCGTCGGCGGTATTGGCGTTGGTGCTGGTGGCGATGATCGCCGGGGCGTCGTATGCGCAGCGCCGCTATGGGCGCCCGGTGGCGCCTGAGTTGAGCTGAAATCGGTTAACCGTGGGTGTAGCAAGCGGGCTTGTGTGGGAGCGGGCTCGCCCGCGATGGCGATGGCACATTCACAGTGAATGCCGGCAGTTAAACCGCCCTCGCGGGCGGGCCCGCTCCCACAACAAACCCATGGCTACAACAGGTCAGTCTGTCTCGATCCGCGAGTGGGTGCGGGTGTCTTTCATCGTGGCGTAGACCATCAGGGAGATGGCGATGCACCCGGTCACGTACCAGTAGTAGCCGGTTTCCATGCCTACGCTCTTGAACCACAGGGCGATGTATTCAGCGGTGCCGCCGAAGATCGACACGGTCAGCGCATACGGCAGGCCCACGCCCAGGGCGCGGATTTCGGTGGGGAACAGCTCGGCCTTGACCACGGCGTTGATCGAGGTGTAGCCGCTGACAATAATCAGCGCCGCCATAATCAGGAAGAACGCGCCCCACCAGGTCTGGATGGTGTGCAGGGTGGTGAGGATCGGCACGGTGAACAGGGTGCCGAGCACGCCGAAGGCGATCAGGATCGGGCGCCGGCCCACTTTGTCCGAGAGCCCGCCGATGATCGGTTGCAGGCACATGAACAGGAACAGCGTCGCTGCCGAAATGGTGGTGGAGTCGGAGATGCTCATGCCCACCGTGTTCACCAGGTACTTCTGCATGTAGGTGGTGTAGGTGTAGAACGCCAGGGTGCCGCCCATGGTCAGGCCGACCACGGTCATCAGTTCCTTGGGATGGCGCAGCAAGGTGCGCATGGAGCTTTCCTTGGCTTTTTTCTTCTTGGTGAACGACTCGGTTTCTTCCATGCCACGGCGCAGGTACAAGGCCACTACCGCGCACAGCGCGCCGATGGCGAACGGAATGCGCCAGCCCCATGCGTACAGTTCTTCGGTGGTCAGCACTTGCTGCAACACGATCAGCACGCCCAGCGCGATGAGCTGGCCGGAGATCAGGGTCACGTACTGGAAGCTGGAGAAGAAGCCGCGACGTTCCTTGGTCGCCATTTCGCTCAGGTAAGTGGCCGAGGTGCCGTACTCGCCGCCCACGGACAAGCCTTGCAGCAGCCGCGCGAACACCAGCAAGATCGGCGCGCCGACGCCAATGGTCTCGTAGCCGGGGGCCAGGGCAATAATCAGCGAGCCGAAGCACATCAGCAGCACGGAGGCCATCAGCGCCGATTTACGGCCCACACGGTCGGCGTACAGGCCCATCAGCCAGCCGCCGATGGGGCGCATCAAAAAGCCCACGGCGAAAATCGCGGCGGTGTTGAGCAACTGCGCGGTGGTGTCGCCCTTGGGGAAGAAGGTCTTGGCGAAGTACAGCGAGAACGCGGCGTAAACGTACCAGTCGTACCACTCGACCATGTTGCCCACCGAGCCACTGAAAATCGACTTGATGCGGCTGGAGGTGGTTCTTTCTTTTGCGGGCGCAGCGGTCGCCCCGCCAGGCAGGGTATTGGAGTTATCCATTGAAGGATCCTTCATCGTCATTGTTGTTGTGGAGCGCGTCGAAGCGCAGCCTGGCAGGGCTATAGCAGAACCCGTGCCAGCAACCGAAGGCCCGGGCTAGAGGGGTTTGACAGGTTTTGTGAGCGGTAAACCGCTGACGGCGGGAGATGGATGAGCGGAAAACCGCCTATGCCGAACGGGTGACAGGCCGATGTTGGAGGGGGCAAGCCTTTGTGGGAGCGGGCCTGCCCGCGATGGCGGCAACCGGGGCAATGAAGAGGTTGGCTATTAGGGCCCTATCGCGGGCAGGCCCGCTCCCACAGTTGAACTGGGGTGTGGGTGGGATTTTCATTTTCCTCTGTGGGAGCGAGCCTGCTCGTGATGGCGGTGACGAATGGCAGGGGTAAGACAGTTGCCCCACAGCGGCCCGATCTTTTTACGCAGGCTATGGCCCTAGAAACATCTCCCGGGTCAGCCCGTGGCGTTGCATTTTTTCGTTGAAGGTACGCCGGGGCAGTTGCAGTTCGGCGAGGACGGCTTTGATGTCGCCGTGATGGCGGGTCAGGGCGGCGCGCAGGCATTGGGCCTCGAAGGCTTCCTGGCGGGCGGCGAGGGATTGATTGGGCTGCGGCTCGTCCTCGGCCGGGGCTTGCAGGCCCAGCACCTGGCGCTCGGCGACGTTGGCCAGTTCGCGCACGTTGCCCGGCCAGTCGTGGCTGAGCAGGCGGCTCAGTTGCGCGCCGCTGCTAGGGGCGGCGTTGCGGCCCAGGCGTTGGGCGGCGGCGTGGAGGAAGTGCTCGTAGAGCAGGGGAATGTCTTCGCGGCGCTCGCGCAGGGGCGGCAGGCGCAGTTCGGCAATGTTCAGGCGATAGGCCAGGTCTTGGCGAAAGCGCCCCGCGCGGGCCTCATCCAACAGGTCCGGTTTGGTCGCGGTGATGATGCGCAAGTCCACGCTGATGCTCTGGTTCGCGCCCAGGCGTTCAAGCTTGTGTTCCTGCAACACCCGCAGCAATTTCACTTGCTGGGCCAAGGGCATGCTCTCGATTTCATCGAGAAACAGCGTGCCGCCGTCGGCGTACTCGAGCTTGCCGATGCGCTTGCCCTGGGCGCCGGTGAAGGCGCCGCTTTCATGGCCGAACAGCTCGGCCTCGAACAGGTGTTCGGGGATCGCCGCGCAGTTGAGCGCCACGAAGGGTTTGTCGGCGCGCGGGCCGAAATCGTGCAGGCAACGGGCGATCAGTTCCTTGCCGCTGCCGGTTTCGCCACGGATCAGCACATTCACCGGCAGCGCCGCCAAGTCCAGCACCTGGCGGCGCAGGGTCTGCATGCTTTGCGACACACCCAGCAGGCGCGCATCCAGGCGTGCACGGTGGTCGGCCTGGGTGTGCAGGCTGCGGTTTTCCAGCACCAGGGCGCGTTTGTCCAAGGCGCGGCGCAGGCTGGCCAGCAGGGTTTCGGGGCTGAAGGGTTTTTCCAAAAAGTCGTAGGCGCCGTCGCGCATGGCCTCCACTGCCATCGGCACGTCGCCGTGGCCGGTAAGCAGGATCAGCGGCAGGTCCGGGTCCAGGGCGCGCACCTGCTCCAGTAACTCCAGGCCGCTCATGCCGGGCATGCGCACATCGCTGAGGATCACCCCGGGAAAATTCCGCGGCAGTTGTTCAAGGCATGCCTGCGCACGGGCAAAGCACTGCACCGCGAACCCCGAAAGCCCCAGCCATTGCTCCACGGCGTCGCGGATACTGGCCTCGTCATCCACCACCATCACGGCGTTCAACATGGCGCGCTCACCTCAAGGGCAATCGGCAGGGTCAGGGTGAACAGCGCACCGCCCGGAATGTTGGCCACGCTCAAGCGCCCACCGTGTTCATGGACAATGGCGAACGACACCGCCAGCCCCAGGCCCAAGCCATCACCTACCGGTTTGGTGGTGAAGAAGGGGTCGAAGACGTTGTTCAGGTTCTCGCTGGCGATGCCACCGCCGCTGTCGGCCACGGTCAGGCGCCACAGGTGCTGGTCGGCTTCGATGCGGATTTCCAGGTGTTTGAGGGGTTTGTCGGCCATGGCGTCGAGGGCGTTGCGCAGCAGGTTGATAAGCACTTGTTCGAGGCGGATTGCATCGCCCTGGACCCACGCTGGGCGGGCCAGGTGCAACGTGGTGCTGATCTGTTCATCACGCAGGCGCGCTTCGAGCAGGTGCAGGGACTGGTCCACCACCGCGGCCAGGTCGAGGCGTTCGCGCAGGCCGCTGGGGCTTTTGCGGGCGAAGGTCTTGAGGTGGCCGGTGAGCGCGGCCATGCGGGTGAGCATGGCGTCCAGCGGCCCCAGGGCTTTATGGGCGTCATCGACGCGGCCGTGGTCCAGCAGCAGGCGCAGGGTGGCCAGTTGGGTGCGTTGGGCGGTCAGCGGTTGGTTGATTTCGTGGGCCAGGGCGGCGGACATCTGCCCCAGGGCCGCCAGTTTGGCCGATTGCACCAGGCCATCCTGGGCGGTGCGCAGGTCGCGGGTGCGTTCTTCGACCAGTTTCTCCAGCTCTTCGCGGCTGCGTTGGCGCAGGCGGGCCAGGCGCCAGCGCTGGTTGAGGAACAGCAACAGGAACACCAGGGCCAGCCACGCCCCGGCGGCGGCGAGCCCGGCGTTGCGGCTGTCTTCCAGGGCGGCTTGCGGTTTGCGCAACAGGTGCAGGGTCCAACCCTCGGCGGTCAGCGGCAAGGATTCCCACAGGTAATCCTGCTCGCCGTCCGGGCCATCGACCCGCGCCAGGTAGCTGTTGTCGTCAAAACGTCGCACCGCTTGGTAGGCCAGGGGCGTGAGGGGTTGTTTGTCGTATTGGCGGGTGGCTTGCAGCTCGGCGCGGTCGGCGTCCGACAGGGGTTGCAGGTAGCGGTAGCGCCAGCCGGGCTGGTTGGCGATAAATACGATGCCGCGTGCGTCGCTGACCAACAGGGTGTCGCTGCCCTGGCGCCATTCGCGTTCCAGCTCGGGGAATTCGAGTTTCACCACCATGGCCCCGAGAAACTCACCGGCGCTGTTGTGCACCGCGCTGGCAAGGAAGTAGCCGGGAATGCCGCTGGTCACGCCCACCGCGTAGAAACGCCCGGTGCCCTGGCTGCGGGTTTGCATGAAGTAGGGGCGAAAGCCGTAGTTGTGGCCCACGTAGCTGCTGGGCAGGCGCCAGTTGCTGGCGGCCACGGCCAGGCCGGTGCGGTCCAGCAGTTCCAGGGTCGAGGACTGCGCCGCACCGTTGATTTTTTCCAGTTTGCGGTTCAGGGCGCCTTGCTGTTCGGTGCCCAGCGGGCCGTCGAGGGCGGCGATCAGTTCCGGGTCCAGGGCCAGCACGGCGGGCAGGGCGCGGTAGCGTTCGATCAGGGTGTGCAGCGAGTTAGCGTACAGGGCCAGTTGTTCATTGGCCCGGGCGGCGTCCTCCACCAGCGCCTGGCGCTCGGCGTGGCGCATGGCAAACCCGGCCGCGAGGGCGGCGCCGGCAAGAATCAGCAAGGTGTAGAGCGTCAGGCGCAAGGGGCGAGAGGTCAGGTTCATGCTGTCGGAAATAGGCAGGAATGGGGGCGGGCACCATACCATGGCGGCCCGCGTGCTTCATTGATCCGGCGACGTTGCGTGGTGATCGGGCGCTCTGGCGGATGAGTGAACTCAAGTGGGTGGACGCAACACATCTATCGCCCGCCCTATTGACACAATGGGCCTGGCGAACGTTATCAAGTCGTCATGGCTCAGGTGCGCCTCATGCATTCGGTTGGCCCCTCCGGTCTGGTTGTAGGGGCTGAAGTCAGGTGTTTGGTCGAGATGTTTGAGCAGCGGTTCGTTGTTCAACACCATGTTTTCAAGCAAGGACACGCCGCGTACATCGGTGGCGTCAATTTCATACAGGTAGTACTGGGTGGGGTGGTAAGCCGCGTACTCCAAAACCCCCGTCAGGGATTCGGCCACTATCAAGGCATCGCCGCCGATCATTTTGGGGATGGCGGTAAATTCGTCCGAGGGCTTGAAGCCCTCGCGCGCCACTTCGGCGGGGGTGCGCCGATCCGCCCGGTAGACCTTGCCGCCAAAGTTGCCGCGGGCCAGCAGGTTCCTGTTGTTCAGGCTGTATTGGAACTGAGGCGTGTGAGTGTTTAAACGCTCTAAAAGGCTGTGTTGCTCGGCGGTCGGTGGCGGCGGGTTCAGGCTTTCGGGGGTTGCCGGGTTACTGGTGTCGGAGGGGGGCGGCGAGCCTTGGCTTTGCAGGGACGCCGGCGAGTCCTGGGTCTGCATCGCCTCCTCGTCATCGCTGTGTTCCGAGGCCGGGGAGGCGATGGGGGGCAAGCCATATTGGTAGCGCAGGCTTTGTTCGTGTTCGACGAACTCGTCCAGTACCCGATCCAGCGCCGGATCATCGTCCTGCCACATACGCCCATCGGGGTCGGTGCGGCTGATGGGGTTGCTGCCACAGAAGCCGTAGAGGTTCAGCCCATCCACCGCCCCCGCCGGGTCGGCGCTGGCCCAGCGCTGCAACCACGGCGCGTAGTAGCGGGCGCCGTAGTAATAGAGGCCGCTGCTGTCGCGCTCCTTGCCTGAGTAGCGCACCGTTTTGTACTCGGCCTCTAGCTGGGAGCGGGCCGCTTGCCACGCGGTGCCGCCGAACGGGTAGTAGCCCTCGCGGCTTATCACGTGGGCCTGTTGGTCGAGTTCGGTGTCCAGGGAACCTAAGGGGTCGGTCAGGCTGTAGCGCAGTTGATCGGCGTCGATGCCGTCGGGTTTGCCCGCCGCCCAGTGCAGGCAGCGCACATGGATGTGGCCTGCTTGCAGGGTGACCACGTGCAGCACCTGCTGCTCGCCGTCCACCGTGCGCACTTCTAGGCCCGTCAGGTAGCGCACTTCGCGGATGTGTTCGACCGCCGCGGCCCTGGCCCGTTGCCAGGTGCGCAGGCGTTGGCCGGTGCTGTCGTAGACGTAGCACTCGCGATCATCGTCGCCGTGGGCGCGGGACACTTGGGTCAAGCCTTGTAACTGGTTGCGCACGGTCCAGGCCAGGGCCTGCCCGCCCGGTTGCAGGGTGAGCAGGTTGCCAGCGGCGTCGTAGGTCATCTCCAACTCAGCGCCCTGGCCTTTTTGCCAGCCCAGGCAGCGGTTGCTCTGGTCGTGCGGGCGCATGTGCACGGTGTGGGACTGGCCGGGCAGGGCGCTGACGTGGGTGAGGCGGGTCAGGTTATTGCCGTTGTCGTACGCGAACGTTTGCGTGTAGCCGCCCAGGCGCGTGAGGTCGATGGGGCTTATCAATGGCGGCAACTGCGGCTGGGTGCTGGCGCCGGGGCCCTCCAGGCCGGTGGCGCTGGCCAAGCGATAGAGGCTGTCGTAGGTGAAGGCGCGGCTGCCGTCCAGGCGTTGGTTGGCGGCGTAGCGGATGGCTTGGGTGTGGTCGGTGAGGGCGATAACGTTGCCGACCGGGTCGTAGGCCTGGCTCAGGTGTTGAAACACCGTGCTGCCCTTGAACGCCTTGAGTTGCCTGAGGCGGCCATCGGCCGGGTCGAAATCGGTGACGCTGACCACGCCGTTCCCCGCCACTTGCGCCTGGATCTGGCCATCGGCGTTGTACTCGATGCCTTCCACCAGGGTTTGCACGGTGGCTGCACCGTGCAGTTGCAAGGCCAGGCGCTTGGGGCGGCCATCGAGGCCGTAGGTCAAGTGCTGGCGATGGTTGCGGGCGTCGGTTTGCTCCAGCGGGACGCCGCTGGCGTTGTAGCGCCATTGGGTCAGCCAGGTGTCGGGTTCCAGCAACGCTTCCTGGCCGGCGGCGGTGGGTGGCCAGTCGGGCATGTCCAGGCCCTTGAGAAAGCGTCGGCCCTGGCGTAGGGGCGCGCCATTGACGGCGTACTCATCCATGCTCAGGCGCCCGGCGCTGTCGTGCTCGGCTACCAGGCGCCCGCATTGGTTGTGCTGGGCGTAGGCCGCCGAGCCGTCGCCATAGGTCAAGCGCTGCACGGTTTGGGCGGGGCCGGCGCGGGCCTGTTCGACAATGGCGGTGGGCCGCAGCAGAGGGTCGAATGTACTGCGCTGGTGGCTGCCACGTTGGTCCCAACGTTGCAACGCCTGCCCGGCCACACCCGGCAGGTCGATGCGCCAGCCGCTGTCGACGCTGATACTGCACAACACCGCCCCACCCAGGCTGTACAGGTTGTTCAGGTTGGCTTGTGGCCCGTTGTGGCGTGGGTCGTATTGCGCCACCACGTGTGCGGCGGCGTCATGGTGCTGGCGGCTGACTTGGGCTTGCGGTGCATCGGCCGCGGTGGCGCGCAGGTACTGCACCTGGCGCACCACCAGGCCCCGGCCGTCAATCGCGGCCAGGGTCGGGGTGTGGTGATGCACGCCGGGGTTCATGCCTTGGCGTCCTTGGCCTTGCGTGCCATGACGTCTTCATAGGTGTCGTTTTTGTCTTCGGCAATGGTGTACCAACCCAGGTAGGTTTGGCGGTCTTCTAGGTCGTCCTTGGCGGCGACGGTGCGTACCAGGCGCCCAGGTGCGTCGTAGTAGAGCCGGTCGCAGTAGCCGTGCTGGCGAAAGGATTGGTCGTTGATGTAGCGCGTCTGGTCGGCGAAGTACGGGCGATAGACCCGTACTGTCACGCCCTTGTTGTTGTATTCGACCCGTTCGCTGACTCGCCAGCGCCGTGCGGCCTGCTGTTGCACGGGTTTGCCGTCGGCGCCCAGTTTCAGCGCGCCGTTTTCGTCCACCACGTAGGCCAGGCCCGGCTCGACTTCCTGTTTGGTTTGCAGGGTGCGGGCAAAGCCGTCGAAGCAGGCGATAGCGATGCGTACCTGGGCCTCGGGGTCGCCGGGGTAGCGGTCGGCTTGCAGGGTGGCGACGTGCACTGGCTCACGCTGGGCAGCGTCGAGTTGCTGTTGCAGGATCACTTCGTTGGGCGAAGGGTTTTGCAACCCCAGCATATGCTGGCGGGCACGGTCGCACAGGTGCCCGCTGGGCAGGATGAAGCCTTCGGCCCTGGCCCAGGTGCGCCACGCCTCGGGCGGCGGTGAGGCCTGCGAGATCCGGCCCATCCAACTGAATGGGTCGGAAAATATCGCAGTGGCGTACTCGCCGATCGCGGCCACCGGGTTGGCAATGGCGGTTGCCGGGCTGCGGTCGGCGGGGGGCACGTAATCGGCTAGGGGCTTGAAGCCCACTGGCAGGCCCAGTTCGGTGCCATGGAAGCTGCTGACCTGAATCTCGCCCAGGGCGTTGTAGCGCGCCTCTTGGATATTTTCGTTGGGGTCTTGGATGCGCCCGGGCAGGAAGGTGCGGTAGTCGATGTCCAGCACCTGCGTGACGCAGCCATCGGGTAATTGCACGGCTGTTTGCAGGCACCAGTAGGGGTCGTGGGTGACCTGGGTGATGCCGTGGCTGAGGGTCTGTTGCACGTGGGTGATGCTGTAGAAATCCTCCAGCTTGGCGTAGGTGGCAAAGCCCTGGCGCACCGACCACAGGTTGGTCTTGTTGTCTTCTTCCTGGTCGTACGGCAGGAACAGCTTCATCGGCTGGTAGCCGACCTCGGGTTCGAGCAGACGCGCCTTGAGGTCGAAATTCGGGTCGATGTCTTTGACCCGGTCATAGGCGCTCAGCGCGGTGGCATCGAGTTCGGCGTGCTCTTCGTAGTCGGGCAGGGCCTCGAAGGTGGCCGCGCCCACGGGCAGGGTAATGCCGCTGTCCGGGTGTTTGTAGCGCTGCAGGCTGAGGCCGGTGAGCACGGCTTGTTGCGCCCAGGGGCCGCCGTCCTGGCTCAGTTCGAGGAATTTTTCGTGGCACAGGTCATTGGCGTGCAGGTCGGTTTTGGCCAGCACCAGGGCATTGCTGCGCGAACGGTACGCCAGGCCCAGGCGCCAGGCTTGGGGGTCGTTTTGGTGGATGAACCCGACCTTGGCCTGGGTCAGGTACCAGGCCTGCTGGGCCTCGTCGTGGGTATCGCTCCACCAGGTGTTTTGGTAGGGGTCGCTGAAGGGTGGCGCGTCGCTGCGGGTTTTACGTCGCGGGCAGTAGACCACCCAGCCGTGGGTCAGGGTGCCGTAGTCGTCCCACTCCAGGTTGATGCTGTGCTGGCACAGCGGGTCATCGGCGACGGATTGTTCGTAGTGCAGGCTGCGCGACTCCAGTGTCAGTGGTTGCACCACGGCGTAGGGCTGGTGCTGCCCCGCCGGGCGCAAGAGGCGCACCAGGTAGCGGTGCTGCTGCACGCCGTAGGGCACGGCGGGAGCGTCAGCGTTGTAGATTTCGCTGCGCAGCACCGAGCCGCTCAGGGCCCGGGCGACTTCCCGGGCCAGGGTGTCGTCGATGGGGTCGAGCCCTTCGCTGGCATGGTCGCGGCTGTGGTAGCGCTGCACCAGGGTCGGGCGCAGCGCCGCGGCGCCAGGGTCGCCGGCGTAGCCGTCGCTGGGCGGCATGTCCACGGCCCGGCCGGTGTGGAACCAGGTTTTGCTCAGCACGGGGGCGGTAAAACCGTCTTCCAGGCGTTGGGCCGGGGCGCCTTCGGTATCGGTTTGCAGCAGCAGGCCGAAGCCGCGGAACTCGCGCTCGTGGCGGTCGTAATAGCCCTGGCGGTAACTGAAGTGCTGGCTCAGTTGCTGGCCGCTGATTTCATCCAGTTGGGTCTGCTGGCTGACCAGGTGCAGGGCGAAGGGCAGTTCGCATACAGGCTCTTGCTGGGCGGCGCGCAACTGGGCTTTTTCGTCGAGCCATTCCTGGGCTGAACTGCGATAGCTCACGCCGTTGCGGGCGCCCATGTTGTTGTTGGCGCGGCTGAGCAGGTAGGGCTTGGCCTGGACGAAGTCATAGCGCCAGTGCCGCGGCGACATGTGCGGCACGCTCAGCACCAGGCTGGAACAGCCCAGGCCTTGCAGGTCGGCGAAGCTGACTTCGCACAAACGGTCGTAGCGCACACCCTCGGGCCAGGGTTGGGTCTGGGGCGTGTCGGGGTAGCCGTTGCCGGCGTGGTTCATGAACACCTCAAAGCCATCGCTCTTGAGGTAGATCAGGTCGGCGGCGCCGGAGCCATCGAGGTCGGCCAGGCGCACCTGCGCCGCCTCGAATTCTTCGTAGGCAAACGGCAAGGTACTCAGTACAAAACCTTTGCCGAAGCGCCCGTGGCCCAGGTTGGGCCAGCATTTGACCTCGTTGTGGCGGATGCGCACCAAGTGTTGTTGGCCGCTGCCCAGCACATCGCTGAAGGCCACCAGTTCCGTGGGGGACGGGCTGAGCAGCGGGAGGGCATCGTCGTCGTCCCGGCGGGGCACATCCACACCCCGAGCAAAGCCATCCTCGCGGCGGCTGGCGTAGAGGCGCACGCTGCGGCTGCCGATCAGGGTCAGGTCCGTGAGGCCATCACCCACCAGGTCGGCCAGTTGGGCCTGGGGGTGGAAAAACTCCGTGGGAAAGGCGTTGAAGGGCACGAATTGGGACCAGGTGCGGTCCGGGTTGAGGGTGAAAAAACCACTCATGCCGGGCATCGCCACGACCCAGTCGAGCTTGCCGTCGCCGGTCATGTCGCTCAGGGATTGGCGCACCGCTTTGCTGCTGTCGGCCGCGGGCAAGTGGGGCAGCAATTTCCATTCGTCATAGCGCACTTGATCGCCGCCGTCCGGGCCGCGCTGGGGTTCGCGGTAGTACCAGGCCTGGTCGATGCGGTACAGCACACCGGGCAGGCCTTCGCCGTAAAGGTCCACCAGTTGATAGGCCTGGCCGTCATTCAAACCGGGCATCGACGGGAATGGCGTATAGCCCTGGCGGTCGGCCACCAGGGCAAAGGGGTTGTAGCCGTATTCCATGGGCGGGCGGTTCTCTACCTGGCCTCGGCCGTCATAGGCTTGCAGGTGGGCGGCCGTGAGGTGGTTGTAGCCCAGCGCGTCGCTGCGGTGTTCCAGCAGCAGGCGTTGTACCAGCACCGGGTGCTGCCCCAATTCGGGGAACTGGTGGAACAGCAGCACCTGCCGGCACAGGCGCCGGGTGCCCAGTTCAAAACCGTAGGCGTAGTTCCAGAACGGGTCGCTGCGCACCTTCCAGGGCCCGAACACATCGCCTTCAAGCCCATAGGGCGGGCCATAGGCGGGTTTTTCCGTCAGCTCGGCGCTGCGCTCGCCGTAGTCGAACAGCAGGTGGAAATGCCAGCGCACGGTGCTCCAGCCGTCGGTGCTCCATGAGTAGAGGTCGGCGCTGGCGACCTCGTTGCCGTAGCACACCCGTTTGAGATAGCGCTGGGCGCGGTAGTCGCGAAACTGCGGGCCAACCGGCGCTTCGGTTTCGGCCAGGTACTCATACACCACATGCTCACCCCGGCTGTTGAGGCTTTCGTCCAGCAGCCACACGCCGACCCGTTCGTGGGCGTTGGGGTCGGCGCGGCGTGAGGCGAGGGTCTTGCCGTACAAGTGCAGGCTGCCATCGGCACCATGCAGCAGCCAGAACCCGGCTGCGTCGGCGTTGGTGGCCCAGTGCTCGATCAGGGTGAAAGCGCCTTCGACTCGTGGGTGGTAACGCACCACCCGGTGTTCGCCCACCGTGACGCCGCGATACTCGGACACCGTGCGGGCCACGGGTTGGCCATCAGTTTCATTGCGCTCGGGCATCCACACGTCGCCGTCGGGGCCGACCGCCAGGTCGCTGCCGTCATAGCGCGGCACGCCTTTGGTGGTGCGCAGGGTGATGGCGTTGGAGCTCATCCGCCAGCCGATGCCGAACGGGCTGTTACCCACGTCGCTGCTGTAGCCCAGGCCCAGGTTCGGCACCAGGCTGCGGTTGGGCGCCCCGGAAATCGGCAGCGGCAGCTCCAGCGACGCCGCGCCGCTGGTGCCCACCGCCCCCCAGCCCTTGCCGATGCTTTGAATCGCCCCGCCGCCCTTGGGCAGGGCGGGGGCGTTGACTTCCAGCGCAGAGGTAGTGGGTTCGTTCATCACTGGCCTCCGCGGCGGCTGGTGTAGCTGAACTTGACGATGATGTCAGTCAGGGATTCGAGCATGGCTTTTTGCGTGCCGCCGTGGCCGGGGAACGTCAACTGCCACTTGGACACGGCGCCGGTGTACTCGAAGGGCAGGTACTGCTCGTCCTGAAAGTTGAGGCTGAACATCCCCGAATCGTCGATGCCGCTAGACAGCGCGATCTGTTGGCTGGCGCGCAGGTTTTCCTTGGCCACCGTGCCGGCTGCGTCCATCTGCACCGTGCTGTAGGTCTGGGCCAGGGTCGCCCGCACATCTTCGTAGGGCCCCAGCAGCACCGGCAGGAATACGCTGATGGTCTTGATCCGGCGCAGGTAGTGGCCGGGGTAGTCGGCCTCGAACATTTTCTGGGTCAGTTCGAATTCACAGCTGCCGGTACTGAGCAGATCCGCGAGGATGTCCGCCCAGGGCTTGTTGATCGTCGAATCGCTGTCCTTGTCCTTGAGTTGGCGCAGGGACACGGTTTTGCGGATCTCCAGGTCGCGCTCGTTGCTCAGCAAGCGGCGGGTGTTGAGCTCCAGCAAGCCGAGCTTGAGGCTTTCACCCGCGCCCAGGCCGCGGTAGCTGGCGTTCCAGGCCGAAGCATTGAACACGGAAGGGCGCCGGTAGTCAGCCTGCTCGTAGCGCCACGCTGCCTCCGTGGCCTGGCACAACGACTGGGCAAAATTGAACGCCTGGCCGTACAACCGGGTGAACTGGTTGTTGAGCCAGTCGTAGGTCTGGCTTTTGCCAAAGCGCTTGTTGCCGAGCAGGTAGTCGTGGGTGGCCTTGGCCTGTTCCAGGCTGGTCTGGGCCATACGCAGTTGCAAGCGGGTGGCTTTTTTCTGCTCCTGGAAGGCGTCGAGTTGGGCCTGTACCTGGGCGGCTTCCAGGGTGGCCTGGTCGAGGGCTTGTTGCCATTCCTGGGCGCGGCGATCGAATTGGGCTTTGTACGAGAGCGTGTCAGCCGTGTCGCTCGCCACCATCGCAGTGCTGCTAGTGAGGAGGGCGGCCGCTCTCGCAGCTGCTTCGCTACGACTACCTCCGGCAGCCACGCCAAAAATGTTAGGCAGCAGCTTCAGGAGTTCCCCTCCCGACTCTATTGTCATGGCAGTAATCCTTGCGACCCGAGAGGACAGGGAGGAGGCGCCGGCCGATATCTCTTCAGGGAACATGGTCAAATTTTGGTAGTAGCCAACCCGCTGCTGGATGATGTTCTGACTCGCCTTCAACGCCAGCTCGTTCTTGTTATCGGTTTCCCCAGCCTGCACCTGAATATCCACGGCGATTTTCGCCAGGTTCCACGCCTGTTGCTGTTGCAGCTCCAGGTACTCGGCCTGTTCCTTGCGCTCGATCAGCGACAGCAGGGTGGCGCCGAACTGGATCACCACCTCTACCGCGTTCATGCAATGGGCGTAGAGGAAGTTGAAGCGCGTGGGCGCGATGCTCGGGTTCAGGTATTGGTTGAGCGCCGCGCCCGAGAGCCCTGCGGCGCGGGCAGCGAGCAGGGCGCGCGGGTCCAGGGGCGGGGCGAACAGCGGCAGGTGCAGGGCGTTGCCGGCCATGTCCAGGTTATGGCGCAGGTTGTACAGACGGCTTTCGGCCAGGTCCCAGCGCTGCACCAGTTCAGGGTTGAAGGGCAGGCGCAGGTAGGGGTTGTCCACCGTGGGCAGCGACGGGTCGTCGGCCCAGGGGCGCAGGCACAGCTGCGGCACCACTTGCGGGTGCGGCCCGCCAAACTGGGGCCGGGGGTTTTCCAGCAGGTATTGCTCACGCATCAGCAAGCGCTGCTCGAAGTTGCGCAGCTCGGGGTTGGTGGCATCGCTTAGCGCCTTGAGTTTGATAGGGGCCCAGGTGTCCACCGTTTGCACATCCGGGCGCGGCCCCAGCAGGTCCAGCACCTGTACGTAGCCGAGCTTGGCCACCACCAGGGCATCGGGGGTCAACTGGCGGTAGGCGCTGTCGGCGCGGCTGAGGAGGATATCCAGGTATTGCAGATACAAGGCCTTGCGCAGGTGCACCGGGTGGCTGAGGCCGATTTGGTGCGGGTCGTTGGGCGCTCGGGTGGCGTGGCTCACGTCTTCTTCGGTATCCACCAGATGGGGCACCAGCGGCACGGCATTCCAGAACGGCGGATGGCCGCTCTCGCCCTGTTGGCGCATGGGGTCGAAGAGGTAGGCCAACCAGTGCAGCGCCTCGTCGAACTGTTCTTCCTTGTTCAAGCGATAGGCCACCAGCCAGGGCAGGTACAGGAACAACTCCAGGAAATACAGATAGTAGGCCCCGGCGAAATCCATCAGATCGTCACCGCTCAAATGTTCAATGGGTGGTTCTTTAAGGTGCTGGGTTTCCCAGGACAGTAGGCTGTCCATGCCTTCCTCCGCGCGCTGGATCAGGCTGCGGGCGAAGGTGGTGTTCATCCGGATGGGTTGGCGATAGTCCGTTTCACTACCGTCGGAAAACTCGATGCTTGAGCCGAAGAAGTCGATGGACTCGGCGTCGCCCAGTGTCGTACTGGGGTTATGCAAAATCATCGGGGCGATTTGCTCGGGGGTCTCGGAACTTTCGCTCCAACCCATTTCGACTATTTTGAATGCACTGCCCAGATAGATAGGACCCCCCAAATAATAGGCGCTGTAGACGGCGATACCATGAATCAACCGAATCGAGTTATGCCCGTCTGGCCAGTCAACAGGCCAATCTTCCGGTAATAGCGTATCGCGGTTAATTGGGAATGACAGAGAGAGGGCGTCGTTCTTTTCTATGGTCTGGCTAATAGTGGATCTGGCTAGTTGACGTAGGTCGTTGAAGTTTTCTGGAATGTCAGAGGGTTTGAGTGGGTGCAGAATTAGATGGCTATATAGAAGCGGCCCTGTTATCTCGACTGTGGTGCGGCTGATTTTTATCTCATTTATATTGTTTTTATAAAGCTTGGTAATTTTGCTTGTGTTTGTGTTTTGAGGATTTTTTAGAATAAATTCGAGGGTTTTTCTCGAAATTGAAGTTTTTATTAGTGCGGTGCTTTGTCCGGAGTTAATAGGGGGGATCATAAATGAATTTATATTGTTCTGGGTAACTATGAGTTGGCTGAACGGTTTGTCCAACTTGTCAAATGTATAGAGTACAGGGGGCGTCTGATTGTAAAAGTCCGTGTTCAATGCGGTGATTGTTGACCCTGGCAGCAGGGTGATCCATTCATTCGCGTTATCGTTGGAGGCAACAATAAGGTCGAATTTGACAAGTTCTCGGAACTCGTCAAAAAGCGTGATGGTAAGTGTCGTGTGGCTGGTGATGTTGTCGGTTACTCGCGATGTTACTTGGATGGTCGAACTTTCCGGGTCATAGCGAATATCATTGGTAGTGAGGCTGGCTATCGTCGACTGCAAACCTTCGTAGTTCCATAACGCTTCAGGCGTCGTCGGTACGGGCGGTAAAGTAATAGTGCCGAACTGTTGTTTTCCATGGGGCAGCCAATACTGGAAGCGGCTGGCGCCATTTTCGTCGTGTGCAAATAAGTGGCCTACCCTGCGTACGTGGGCTTCGTCATCTTGTATTGGAATGGAACTTTGAATGACAGGGGGTGGGTTTACATAACCCTCAAAAGGGAATAGGGGCGTGAGGGTGAAGTTTTTGTCGATGCGTAATGTTCTAAGGAATGTATAAGAATCCTTAGCGCCATTGTCGGCATTGCCATGGTGGTGGCCATAGTACAGTGCAAGAAATAGCGTTTCCGGGGACGTTGTATTGTCGTACACCGCGATGGTGTCGGTTGCTTGTTCTACCAAGTGGGGGTCCAGTTTGGGGTCGAACATGTCTTTGGAAGTGCCGTACTCTTCAATATAAGTACGGGGTGTGCTCCAAGTGTTGTCGTATTTTTTATAGGAGCCATACAGCCGAAACAGTGGGCTGGCGGGGGTGGTTTCCCGCACTTGTGCATTGGGTGCTGCCGGGCGGGGGTCTTCAAAGGTCACATCGGCCCAGAAGATGAACAAGCGGTTGTTGAACCATACCGGGCGCACGCTGTGGGTGATGGCATGTTCGCCGATGGGCACGTTGGCCTTGTTCCAGTCCGACCAGGCCGCAGGCAGGGGTTTGTCGTACTTGGGCGCAGGTTGGTCGGGGGAAAGGGCGGGGGCCTTCTGCGGGCGTTGACTCATGTCCAGGGAGCGCCAGTAAAACTGGTTTTCCGCCGGCGACTTGGCGACAAAGTAGTAGGGGCTGTTGGCAAAATCCTGGCCGTCGATATAGCCATTGAGGCATTTGAGGTTGGCGATTTCCTCGAAGCGCGCCAGGTATGCCAGCACGGCGGCTTGCACGGTGTCTGGCTGGATTTGGGCCTGGTTGATGTCGTTTTCCAGTTGCTTGAAGTTTTCGGTGCGGGTCTGGCGCAGGGTCGGGTCCAGGTAGATGGACGGGAAGTAGTGCAGTTGCTGGTTGGCGGCCCACAGCGGGTATTGATACATCTCTTCGCGCCAGCGCTCCAACTGCTCGGGGGTGAGGCTATTGGAGGCGTAGCCGGGTTCCATGTTCATCAACATGCCGTGGATGTATTGCTGCAGGCTGGCGATGGCGCAGGCCACGGGGCTGGTAGGCACGTCCTGGCTGACCAGCACGTCGAGCAGCAGGTACTCGTAGAGATCGTTGGCGGTTTCGATGCGGTGGTTCAGTTGCAGCTCGATCAAGGTGGGGTCGGCGGGCACCACTTCGTGCAGGTACATTGCCACCAGGGCATCGCGCAGGGATTCGTTGAGCTGTTTTTCAATAGAGGCGGTCATGACTCACTCCTTGACTGTCAGGGTGCCCGGCTGGGGCGCAGAGGCCGCGGCAATCACGGCCTGGCCGACCTTTTTCCAGTCCGTGAAGGCGCTTTGGGGCGTCAGCGCGGTGGCGGCGAGCAAGCCACGGGTGGACAGGCCGCTGGCCAGGCAAGTGGCTTGGCAGCGGCGCACCCAGTCCACGTCGGCCATGGACGTGGCGTGTTTGGACGCCAGCAGGTCGGTCAGTTGTGCGACTTCCTGCTCGTTCCAGGCCAAGAGGTAGGCCAGGGCGGCGTTGGCGTTTTCGGCGACGTTGGCCCGTAGTTGCTTGTTTTTCAGTTCGGCTGCGGGCGGGTTGGCCATCACGAAATAGCTGAGCAAGGTGGCTTCGGGCAGAGGCTGGGAGCGCTGCCAGTGGCCGAAGCGTTCCAGCAGGTAGAGTTCGGCCAGGGCCGGTTTTTGCGTGGCCGGTGGGTTGTAGCCCGAGGCGCCGAGCCAGGTGGGGTGAAGCAGGAACAGGCGCAGGGTGCTCTGGCTGATTTGCAATGCCAGTGCCGCTTCGCCATGGCGCGCGACCCGCGAGTACAGGAAGTTCAAACTGCCGTCGTTGAACAGCGCCGCGAGCAGCAGGTCGTAGACCGAGTCCTTAGCCCAGGCCAGTACGGGAGGGGTCAATTCCTTGGGCAAGGCCAGGGTTTCCTGCAGGAGCCCTTCGATCAACTGCTGCTGCCGGTCGTGTGCGGCGATCACCAGCGGCTTGAGGGTTTGCACCGCTTGGGCCTTGACCGCATCGGCCAGGGTGAGCCGGCCGACCACGGTGACCAGCGCGGTTTCGAAGTGTTCCGGCACATCGCTGGCCAAGGGCAGCGCTAGGAACAGGCCTTTACGGTCGATCAAGGGTTTTTTCGCCGCGCCGCCTTTTTCGTCCAGCAGCACGTTGAACCAGTTGATGGCAGGCGTGCCGGCGCCGTCTTCCTTGGCGGGCAACGCTAGGGTCGCCAGTTCCTGCGGGGTCAGCACCGCTTGGGCGGCGGCGTCGTGCAGTTGTAGCAGGCGTTGGGCCAGTTCTTGGGAGATGGGCGTCTTGTCGCGGTCCAGGCCCAGCAAGTGGCGCAGCCGCGGCACGCTGAGGTCGATTTCTCGCAGCCAGCCCAAGGCCCAGTCCATTTGCAGCAGCACGTCGAGGATATCGGTGCTGCCTGCCGTGGCCTGGTCCGCCAGGGTGCCGCGGCTCAGGTGGCTGCGGTACGCATCGCCACCCAGCACCTGGGCCAGGCCCAGGGTGTCGGCCGGCGACAGGCTGAACATCTGGCCGATTCGCGCCTGGCGGTACAGCGACGACACGGTGGTGAGGTCGCGCGTGAGCGCCTTGAAGTCGGCTAGGGTTTGGCGGGCCAGCAACAGCAACGAGTCTTCGGCCGGTTGCAGGCCGAGCCCGGCGGCGAGTTGCAGCAGGGTTTTCTGTGCGGCGGGGGTGGCATCCAGGGCGAATGGGGTCTGGTCCAGCACCAGCGGTGTATCGAATACCTGCAAGCGGTTGAATACCTGGTCGAACAGCGGCAAGCGATCGTCCGTGTTGTAGGGCGTCAGGTCATGCAGGAATGCGGCGAATTCCTCGGGCGCCAGTTTGGGGTAGCGGCGGCTCAGGTACTGATACAGGCCTAGGGCTCGCAGGGTGTTGGCGGTCAGTTGCAGGCCCAGGTTCAACGGGCTTTCGGCGCGGATGGCGCTGATAAGCAGGGTGTCCAGCTCGGTGAAAGGGATTTGCGTCCAGCGTTGCAGGCGGATCATGCGTTGCATGCGGTCCAGGCGGTCGGGTGAGGTCTTGGTGATGCGCCAGCCGTTGTGATCGCCCACCTCGTAGGGCACCAGGGCCATGGCGTTGTCGTACTGGTCGTTCTGGATGGAAGTGGCATCCGGCGTGGTGGCGGTGTCGTAGTTGCCCGAGCCGGCGCCGTTGACATAGCAGGCGCCGTAGTGGGACGAATGGGGGAAGCCTCTTGAGTAGCCAGCCCCCGGGCTGGCGGGGTTTTTGCTGGGGACGTTGGCGGACAAGCGCGGGAAATGCCGGCGCTGGGCCAAAAGCCGTTCCAACTGTTCGGAATTAAGGGCTGTGCGGTGCATGAACTCGTTTGCGTCGGTCAGCGAAGGCGCGGTGATCGAGAGTTCGCTGGCGCCATAGTGCGTGGCGAAAAATGCCTGCTCTTGTGCGTTGAGGCTCAAGTGTTCGTCCAGGGTCAGGGTGAAGCTATGTTGTGCGACCCTTGCCCCTGCACGATCTACTTGTACCTGGAACGACACGCGATAGCCGTCAGCGATGTTGGGCTCAAGGGCTGTTTTCAGCAGGATGCTCATGTTCGCCGGTTTGCTAGATGCCGGGTGTGTCTGATTCAGCACATACCCGCCCGTTGAACCGATGCGGTTCGAATTCAGAAAGAACTCCACCGGTTTGTCGGGGTTTGTCGCGCTGTTGAATGTGAGAGGCACGGTGGTGTTTCCACTGCCGGAGCCTGGTGCATCGGCCTGTGGCGTGACCACGCCGACCCCAGGTTGATCCTTGGGCAACAAAAAAGACGTGTTCTTGTTGGTATGTATGGCTGAAAACTCGGGCGCGGGGCTCGCCCATGGCTGCCCGGCTGCGAAGTCGTTGAGGGCCAGGTAGAACGTGGTAAACGGCGCCTCCTGGGTCAGTAACTGCTGCTGCTCCGGCCCCAGCCCCGACATCAGTTGCTGGGCGATGGCGCTGTCTTGCTGCACACGGCCGTAGGCGTCGCTGGCGGTGGTGCTCAGGGGCAGCTTGAGGCTGATGCGCAGGTTCAGTTCGCCCAGCCTGGGCTTGCTTCCCGTCAGGCCCTGGACGCATTGCTGGTGGTGCAGGTTGTAAGGGAACTCAAAGGGGTAGCGGCGGCTGGCGAGCACTTCATAGAGGTCTTTGTTCTTGTCCGGGGTGCTGGCCAGGTGGGCATTGATGGTTTTGCCCAGGATGTCGTTGACGAGGTCGAGCATGGGCAGCGGGGTGAAGGTGCTGTCTTGGTCGATCAGCAAGTCCTTGAGGTCGGGGCGGCGTTTGTCCAGCAGCGCGCGGGGTGGCAGGTCGGGGTCCAGGGGGGTGGCCTCCAGTTCGCTGGCAAAGTTGTACAGGCGGCTCAGGTAGGCCACCGGCGAGTCGATGGCGGCGATGGCGCCGACGGAGCAGAAGTCGTCCCAGTTCTCTTTGAACAGGTTTTGGTACGAGGCGCCGATGCTCACCAGCGAACGCACGCCCGTGCGCTGCCCGGCGCTGGACCCTTGCCCTGATGAGGTTTGGTGTTCGCGGTACTGGCGGGCGATCTGCACCGCATACGACATGGCATTGTCGTAGGCCTGCCCGGCGTCGGCGTCACTGTATTGACTCAGCTGCGCGGCAAACACCTGGCGCGACAAGCGGATGATGTCGAACACCGAGGTCAATCCCATCTTCTTCATCGCCACCTTGAAGCTGTGCCGGCCGCTTTTGGCGCGAGTGCTGTCGTCGACGAGGGCTGGGAGTGAAGGGGGATTTTTCTCGTCCATGAAGCGCTCCTACCTTTGAAGGGGGCAGGCGACGGCATGCCCGGCAGGGTTCACGGTAACGAGTTGTGCTAAGGCTGTGACCTGTCAGATCTGACAGTTTTGTGGGGTTTTTTAGACCGAATGGGGTTTAGTGGCGGGTTGTTTATTGCCGATTGAACTGCGTGCCAGCGAGGCAAAAAAAAGGCGAGCGGGTTACCCCGTTCGCCTTTTCATTGACCCGTGGGCGAGGTGCTTAGTGCACTTCTACCGCCAGGCTTTCACTGATTTTCTGTTGCCAGATGGCCGGGCCGGTGATGTGCACCGACTCGCCCTTGCTGTCCACGGCCACAGTGACCGGCATGTCCTTGACGTCGAACTCGTAGATCGCCTCCATGCCCAGCTCGGCGAACGCGACCACGCGGGATTTCTTGATGGCTTGCGCCACCAGGTAGGCCGCGCCACCCACGGCCATCAGGTACACGGCCTTGTGGTCCTTGATCGCCTCGATGGCGGTCGGGCCGCGCTCGGACTTGCCGATCATGCCCAACAGGCCGGTTTGTTCGAGGATCTGGCGGGTGAATTTGTCCATCCGCGTGGCGGTGGTCGGGCCGGCCGGGCCAACCACTTCTTCGCGCACCGGGTCGACCGGGCCGACGTAGTAGATGAAGCGGCCCTTGAGGTCCACCGGCAGGGTTTCACCCTTGTTCAGCATCTCGACCATGCGCTTGTGCGCGGCGTCGCGGCCGGTGAGCATCTTGCCGTTGAGCAATACGGTTTCGCCCGGCTTCCAGCTCTGCACGTCCTCTGGGGTGAGGGTGTCGAGGTTGACGCGGCGCGCCGATGGACCGGCCTCCCAGACGATCTCGGGGTAGGCTTCCAGGGGCGGCGCCTCCAGGGCGGCCGGGCCGGAACCGTCGAGCACGAAGTGGGCGTGACGGGTGGCGGCGCAGTTAGGGATCATGCACACCGGCAGGGACGCGGCGTGGGTCGGGTAGTCCATGATCTTTACGTCGAGCACGGTGGTCAGGCCACCCAGGCCCTGGGCGCCGATGCCCAGTTGGTTGACCTTCTCGAACAGCTCCAGGCGCATTTCTTCGATGCGGTTGGACGGACCACGCTTAATCAGCTCGTGGATGTCGATGGACTCCATCAACACCTGCTTGGCCATCACTGCGGCTTTTTCGGCGGTGCCGCCGATGCCGATGCCCAGCATGCCCGGCGGGCACCAGCCGGCGCCCATGGTCGGCACGGTCTTGAGTACCCAGTCGACGATCGAGTCGGACGGGTTGAGCATGGCCATCTTCGATTTGTTCTCGGAGCCGCCGCCCTTGGCTGCCACGTCCACTTCCACGGTGTTACCCGGGACGATGGAGTAGTGGATGACCGCCGGGGTGTTGTCCTTGGTGTTTTTGCGGGCACCGGCCGGGTCGGCCAGGATGGAGGCGCGCAGGACGTTCTCCGGCAGGTTGTAGGCGCGGCGCACGCCTTCGTTAATCATGTCGTCCAGGCCCATGGTGGCGCCGTCCCAGCGCACGTCCATGCCCACGCGCACGAACACGGTGACGATACCGGTGTCCTGGCAGATCGGGCGGTGGCCGGTGGCGCACATACGCGAGTTAATCAGGATCTGGGCCATGGAATCGCGCGCGGCGGGCGACTCTTCGCGCAGGTAGGCCTCGTGCATGGCCTGGATGAAATCCACGGGGTGGTAGTAGGAAATGAACTGTAGGGCGTCGGCAACGCTCTGGATCAGGTCGTCTTGCTTAATCACGGTCATGAGTCGCGCTCCTCTATAAAGACGGGAACATTTAATAAGGTGGGGCCGGTTGGGTGGCGCTGGTCGCCGACCCCACCTTTGAAGCCACGCCGCTGTGGCAGGCGCGACGCTAAAAAGGCGCGGCAGTATACCCCGCCCCGTGCCCGGGCACACCCGCGGGGCGATAGACCATGGTCGCGGGCGTAGCGGCTGCGTGGGAGCGGTGGTGTGGGTGGGAGTTTCTTTTTCCTCTGTGGGAGCGAGCCTGCTCGCGAGGGAGGCACTCAGTGGCGGTGACGAATAAGGGTAAGACAGTTGCTCCCACAGCGCAGGGATGGGCCCACAGCCGTCGCGCTAAAAATTGAATAGTCATTTGTGGGCCGCATCTCTAAAGTGGCGCATGGCTTGTAGGGTAGGAAACCCGTTCAGCATCCTTTCGCACGGTGAGTCAAAGATTGACCCATAACGTCATCCAAAGCCTGTTGCTCAAGCGTTTCACCCTCGCGGCGGGCACCTATGGGCTGGCATTGCTCCTGCTCTGGCTGGCGTTGCTCAGCGGCCATTTCAAAGCATCCGTGTTCGGCGCCGCCCTGGGCAGCGGCTTGGTGGTGCTCAGCCAGGGCGTATTGCTGGCGCTGTTTCTGACCGGGCGCAACCTGCGCCTGCGCGACCCCAGCCTGACCGAAGTGCAGATTCTGCTGGGCCTGGCCTGGCAAACCTGGCTGATCGCCCACCTGGACAGTGCCCGCGGCGCTTTTTTGGTGTTCTACGTACTGATCCTGCTGTTTGGCCTCTTTCACCTGTCGCGCAAGGCCTTCGTGCGTTGCGCGGCGCTGGTGTTCGTCAGTTTTAGCGCCGTTAACCTGTGGGAGGGCTACCAGTTCCAGCTCCAAGACCCACTGCTCGCCGCGCTCCAGGTGTGCGTGCTGTTTGTCGTGTTGGCCTGGCTGTGCCTGTACGCCAGCTATGTGCAGGCTTCACGGGCCCGCATGCGCCAGCGCCGGTTTGCCCTACAAGCCCACCAGGACACCCTGCGCGGCATGATGCGCCAGCTTGAAGACCTGGTGGCCACCGACGAACTGACCGGGCTGTTCAACCGCCGCCACTTCCTGCGCCTGGCCTCCCGCGAGCTGCACACCCTGAGCCACGGCCAGGTGCATGGCCTGGCGCTGATCGACCTGGACCACTTCAAACGCATCAACGACGTCCACGGCCATGCCGCCGGCGATCAGGTGCTGCAAGCCTTCGCCGCCGTGGCCGGGGCCTGCCTGCGCGAGGGCGACGTACTGGCCCGTTATGGCGGCGAAGAATTCGTCCTGCTGTTACCCGCTTGCGATGCGCAGCGCCTGACCGCGTGCTGCGAACGCCTGCGCATCGCCTTTACCGACGTGCAATTGATCGGCCTGCATATTCACGACCTCAGCCTGTCGGCCGGCATGACGCTGCTGGAATTGGGCGACGACCTCGACGACGCCCTGCACCGTGCCGACCAGGCCCTGTACCGGGCCAAGCGCGACGGGCGTAACCGTTGCGCGGCGGCCTGGGAGAGCGTCGATGCCTGAGCTGCGCGTGGGCGAGCGGCGCTGGAGCGTGGCGCCGGGCAGCAACCTACTCGACGCCCTCAACCGCGCCGGGGTGAACGTGCCTTATAGCTGCCGCGCCGGCAGTTGCCACGCCTGCCTGGTGCAGTGCGTGGGCGAGGTCAACGACCGCCGCCCCGACGCCTTGAGCCCCGAGCAGCGCCAGCAGGGCTGGCGCCTGGCCTGCCAGTGCGCAGTGTTGGGCGACCTGCACGTCAGCGCTTTCGACCCGCTCAAGGACGGCTTGCCCGCGCGGGTCGAGGCTCTCGATTGGCTCAGCGCCCATGTGTTGCGCCTGCGCCTGCGCCCCGAGCGGCCCTTGCGCTACCGTGCCGGCCAGCACCTGGTGCTATGGGCCGGGCAGGTGGCGCGGCCTTATTCCCTGGCCAGCCTGCCGGGCGAAGATGACTTTCTGGAGTTTCACCTCGATTGCCACTTACCCGGGCAATTTTGCGATGCCGCCCGGCGTTTGCAGGTGGGCGAGCCGATTCGGCTGGGTGAACTACGCGGCGGCGCGTTGCACTACGACCCCGACTGGCAGGCCCGGCCCCTGTGGCTGCTGGCAGCGGGCACCGGGCTGGCGCCGCTGTTCGGTGTGCTGCGCGAGGCCTTGCGCCACGACCACCAGGGGCCGATCCGCGTTATTCACCTGGCCCATGATGAGCAGGAGCACTACCTGGCCAAGCCCCTGGCGGCATTGGCGGCCCATCACGCCCACCTGACGATCGACCTGCTCACCGCCGCCCAGGCGCCTGCGGCCCTGAGCCAACTGCGCGTGCCCTCGCGCCAGACCCAGGCCCTGCTGTGCGGCGCCCCCGACAGCGTCGAAGCCTTCGCCAAACGCCTGTACCTGGCCGGGCTGCCGCGCAACCAACTGCTGGCGGATGTGTTCTTGCCCCACGGGTAGGTACGCCAGGGCAGGCCCCATCGCGAGCGGGCTCGCTCCCACAGAATGTCGACGACCCGTTGTGGGAGCGAGCCTGCCGTGCGATGGCGGTGGCCCAGGCAATGCACATGCCCATGCAAAAAGCCCCGGCACTTGCATGCCGGGGCTTTTGGGGTGTTGCGGGGCTGGGCTTAGACCATTTTGTCGCCAACGTGCAGGATCTTCATGCCGTTGGTGCCGCCAATGGTGTGGTAGCTGTCGCCCTTGGTCAGGATCACCCAGTCGCCTTTTGCCACGACGCCCAGCTTGAGCAGTTCGTCGATGGCCGCTTGGCTCACTTGCTCGGGCGGCAGCGAGGCCGGGTCGAACGGTACGGTGTACACGCCGCGGAACATCGCCGCGCGGGCCTGGGTTTCACGGTGCGGGGAGAACGCGTAGATCGGCACCGACGAACGGATGCGCGACATGATGAGCGGCGTGTAGCCACTTTCGGTCAGGGCGATGATCGCCTTCACGCCCGGGAAGTGGTTGGCGGTGTACATCGCCGCCAGGGCGATGCTCTGGTCGCAGGTCTCGAACACCTGGCCGATGCGGTGGCTGGAGGTTTTGCTGGTGGGGTGCTTTTCCGCGCCCACGCAAATGCGCGCCATGGCTTGTACCGCTTCGAGCGGGTAGAGGCCGGCGGCGCTTTCGGCCGAGAGCATCACGGCGTCGGTGTAGTCGAGCACGGCGTTGGCCACGTCGGACACTTCGGCGCGGGTCGGCATCGGGTTCTGGATCATCGACTCCATCATCTGGGTCGCCACGATCACCGCTTTATTGTGGCGGCGGGCGTGCAGGATGATTTTCTTCTGGATACCCACCAGCTCGGCGTCGCCGATTTCCACGCCCAGGTCGCCACGGGCCACCATGACCGCGTCGGAGGCCTTGATGAGGCCGTCCAGGGTTTCATCGTTGGCCACCGCTTCGGCGCGTTCGATCTTGGCCACCAGCCAGGCTGTGCCGCCGGCTTCGTCACGCAGTTGGCGGGCGTATTCCATGTCGGCTGCATCGCGCGGGAACGACACCGCCAGGTAGTCCACTTCCATCTCGGCGGCGAGCTTGATGTCGGCCTTGTCTTTTTCGGTCAGGGCCGGGGCTGTCAGGCCGCCACCGCGACGGTTGATGCCTTTGTGGTCCGACAGCGGGCCGCCGATGGTCACGGTGCAGTGCAGCTCGGTGGCCGTGGCGGTATCGACGCGCATCACCACGCGGCCGTCGTCGAGCAGCAACTCATCGCCTACGCCGCAGTCCTTGACCAGGTCCGGGTAGTCGATGCCGACCACTTGCTGGTTGCCTTCGGTCAGCGGGTGGCTGGTGGAGAAGGTGAACAGGTCACCGATTTTCAGCTCGATTTTCTTGTTGGCGAACTTGGCGATGCGGATTTTCGGGCCTTGCAGGTCACCCAGCAGGGCGACGAAGCGGCCGTGCTTGGCGGCCAGTTCACGCACCAGGCGCGCGCGGGCCTTGTGCTCGTCGGGCGTGCCGTGGGAGAAGTTCAGCCGGGCAACGTCCAGGCCTGCCAGGATCAGTTGTTCGAGCACTTCTGGCGAGTTACTGGCAGGGCCAAGGGTGGCGACGATTTTGGTACGACGAACAGACATGCACAGACTCCTGAGTTCAAGGGCCCGGCAAGGCTACTCCGCTGCAAAGCTGTAGTCATTGTTCGCATGCACTACCTTATGGCTTTGATGCCGAACTGAAGAAATCCGCCAAGGGGCCGATACAGGCCACAAGACAGGAGAACCTTTTATGCGATTCGTGCTTATTGCCGCCCTGGCCCTCAGCGTTGTGGGCTGCACCCGTTGGTCGATGGACCACCATTTGAACAGCGCCTACCGCGCCTACGAGCGTGGTAACTGCGACCAGGTGATGTTGGAGTTGTCCAAGGTCGAGCGCGAAAGCCGTACCCGCCGCTACGTGCAGCCGGAAGTGTCGCTGCTGCGCGGCCAATGCCTGGAACGCCAGAAACTGTTCGTCGACGCCGTGCAGACCTACCAGTTCATCATCAGCCAGTACCCGGCCAGCGAATACGCCTACCGCGCCCGTGCGCGCCTGGAGACATTGCAAAGCCTGGGCCACTACCCGACCCGCAGCGCGGCGGCCGTTCGCCCGACTGCCTTTTGATGCTGAGCATCATTTAATAGCTGGCCGTCAGCCAGCTTTGCGCTAGTCTTCGATATCAGGGTGTTTAGAGTGTCAACCCTAAAACCCGATCCTACTTGGGAGCGGCAGCAGTCAGCGCAGGGCCCTGGGCCGCGGGCGCACCACGACCGAGGAGAGCACGCCGGCCAGCACGGGCGCGTTCCGAAGCATTAGTGTGGCCATGCTTAATGGCCTTTGTAGGGCGAGCCTGCGTATGTTCACTAACCGCCGGATTGAGCGGCATCAACTGCCGTATTTCCTCAAGGTTTTCAACAGCATCACCGACAAACCCATTGGCTACCTGGGCAACGTCTCCGAAGACGGCCTGATGCTCATCAGCCAGATCCCCATCATGACCGACGCCGACTTCTCCCTGCGCCTCAAGGTTCCTGACAGCGAAGGCGCGCTCCAGGTCATCGATCTTCAGGCCCGCTGCCAGTGGAGCCATGAAGACGCCACGCCAATGCACTACGACGCCGGTTTTGTGGTGCTCAACGCCGCCCCCGAGTACCTGCAACTGGTGCGGGCCCTGCGTTGCTACTTCAGCTTTCGCTCCTTGTCGGAATCGGCCTAGGGGCCCTTCAGTGCCGCTTGCCCGCTGGCGGCAGGGCCAGCGCGGTTAGGAGCCCAGCGCGGGTTCCTGGTCCAGGGCTTTCTCCAGCAACAACCCGCCCAACTCCATCAGGCTGTAGATCGCCAGTGCCAGGTTGCGCTGGCGCCCGTCCAGGTCGTCGGACAAATCCAGGGTCAGGGCGCTGGCCGAGGTCAGGGTTTCAAAGGCATGGGCCAGTAAGGCCTGGGGGTTGATATCCGCCGCTACCGCAAACAGTTTCGCCCCCGCAGGGCGGCGTGGCGTGTCGGTGGGCGTTAGCAGGTAATAGTCCAACGCCCGGTTGGCGGCGTCGTGCAGTTTGTGCGGGTGCAGGTCGTCGTAGGGCGAGACTTCGGGGGGGCTGGGGGTGATCTTGAACATGCTTTCGATTCCTTGAGTGGGCTGCCACCGCTTCGCTACTAAACGAAGGGTGGCGGCTGTACGCAGGTTAGTAGACCGGGGAATCGAAGAAGCCGGCGCGCCGAAGCGCCCTGCGCACAGCCACCATCAAGTACAGGCGTAATGCCTGATTGCTTGCAGGTGTTGAGTGTCTTCAATTACCAAGGGCTACTAAACCCGGCCGCTGATGGGCAGCGACAGGGGCGAACATTAGCCACGACAACCCAGGCACTCAAGCGAGCGGATTCTGGGGGATCTGTAGATTCTGGCGCAAGGTGGCGTAGGCGGTGTAGGTGTTGAGGCGGGGCTAATAGGGCAGCACACGGACGGGGCGCGGGCGCTATGCCGTTGGTCGGAACTGTCAGATCTTACAGGTAGTTGAGAGGTTGATGAGGTGTTAGAGCTATACAGCAACTTCTATCGATTTGATTGGGTGCGCAGTTATGAATACTGAAAATAATATTCCGACTACTCCATTGGCAGTTCCCCAAGATGTATTCCCCCAATCAAATGCCACGTTGCCTTCGTATTTTAATGTTAAAGCTAGGGCGGAATCGTTAAGTGCCCACAGATGGGAGCTGGAATTTTTTGATTTGCAAGATTCGGTGCGTTTTATATTCGATTCAGCATCACCCTGGCTGTCGGCTTGGATAGAAGTCCCACCAGGAGAATATGATTATTTCAGGATTCGTTACTTTGCGTCGGCGGGCGCCAGTGACTGGGCGTATATGAGAAATATTAAAATAATTATAGATAAGCCGAGTGTCATGTTTCCCGAGGAGAATGAAGTACTTGAAGTGGGGACTATTTTTTATGGGTATGCCTATCCAGGCTCAAGAATTTCGGTAAGTATGCCTGGAGGCGGAGAAGTTGCAAGTGCTAGGACTAACGATGAGGGGGCATGGGATTCAACGCCACTGCCTGCGCAGTATGGCCCCGGGTCACATGAACTTCATGTGGCGGCTATCTATAATGGTCAAATTTCGGCGTGGGTATTTAGAAAGTTCAAACTCAGGCCGCCAAGGCTGACCATTTTGGATTTCTCATCAGATGTTTATCCAGATCAGACTCTGGTGGTTTCCGGAGTCTACCAAGGTTTGGCAACGGTGAAAATTTTTGATGGTAATAATCGTGAGGTGCCTGGAAGTATTACAGGGACCGGGGCTTTTCGCACATTTACGCCGAATATTCCGTGGGCACTCGGTAGTCACTCAGTCAAGGCGGTGCAAATTATCGCCAACCTGGAATCCACCCCAAGTAATATCAAGGCGTTCTGGGTGCGTATTCCTAAACCTCATATTTTTTCTCCCGCAGAAGAGGGCACGGTTAATCTTCTACCGGTTTTCTCAGGGAACAACGGTTGGGCTGGACTTGGCTCAAGAGTTTCAGTTCAACAGGAGGGCGGACATGAATGGGCGAATGCTGTGCCGCTTTCATCAGGCAATTGGATGACGCAGCCGTTACCCGCGGATTTTATAGCGGGTACCCACACTCTCTATGTCCGTATTGATAAAGGGGCAGAGCATTCGGATTATGTCGTTCGCACCTTTCATATCAGGCCGCCAAGACTCGTTTTATCTACGCCCGAATGTTCGTGTCTGCCTGGGCTTACCCTTAATCTGACAGGGCTTTATTTGGACGGTAATGATCTAACCCTGGCAGTGTTTGATAATTACGGAAAAGAAATACCGGGTTCTTTTTCTGGAGGTGGCACAACCAGGATATTTACGCCTGCTGTACCGTGGCCGATAGGTGAAAATATCGTTTACGCGACTCAAGTTTCGGGCGGGGTGAGTTCATTGCCCAGTGACCCGATTACTTTTTTTATCATTATTCCTTCACCTGAAGTATTAACGCCTGGGGAGGAGGGGATAGTCGATCTCGGCTCGATTTTCTCCGGGCGCAATGCGTATGTGGCGGCGATGTCGAGAGTGTCGATCAGAAATTCCACCAACCATGTTGAACAAGCCTGGGCTACACCATTGGTAGACGGTCGCTGGACTTCGACACCACTCTCATTGGCATCGAATCCTGGCCAATACATCGTTTATGTGGTGGTGGAAGTCGGTACGCAAAGCTCAGCAAAGGTCTTTCGCCGTTTTAGTGTCAGGCCACCTAAACCAGTAATCATTGCCCCCAGTGCTCCTGTGTTTCCCGAGCAAACACTGGTCATTACAGGCGTGTATACAGGCCAGGTTTCATTAAAGGTATTTACCAGCGCTGGTATTGAAATACTCGGAAGTTTTACAGGGGCTTCAGGAAGCAGGACTTTTACGCCGAGCACCGCTTGGTTGCCCGGTAGCAATGCGGTCAAGGTTGTACAGAGTGTTGCGGGAGTGGAATCACTGCCCAGCGATGTTCGCACGTTCATTGTCAGTATTGCGGCGCCGGAAATTCTCGAACCCCTAGAAGATGGAGTAGTTGATATTGGTTCATCGTTTTCCGGGCGAAAGGGCTATGCAGGTGTCGGTTCAAAGGTGACATTGCAAGAGTCTGGCGGTTATGAGCGGGCGACCGCTGAAGCGGCTCTCGATGGAAGTTGGACTTCAACGCCGTTACCCTCGAGCTTAGTTCCTGGGAGCTACACGCTGTATGTGCGTGTAGATAAAGCAGGCATGCCTAGTTCTGCGTATGTTGCTAGGTCTTTCAGAATACGCCCGCCAAAGTTGACGATCACTGCGTTAGAAAGTGTAATTTTGCCAGACTCGTCACTTCAGGTGGCGGGGGTTTTTGCTGGCTCGACAGAGCTAAAAGTCCTCAAGGAGCAAGATGTTGTTGTACCAGGCGATTTTTTGGGAAGTGGAGCAGTTCGAACATTTAAGCCGGAGCTACCTTGGGCTCAAGGTGAAAATAGAGTTCAGGCGGTACAGGTTTCTGGTGGAGTGGAATCACTGGCAAGTGACGAGTGTGTCTTTCAGGTAGATGGCAGAACACCAGTTATCCAAGTGCCAGCAGAAAATGAAGTTGTTGATATGGAATCTCCCGTTTCCGGTACTGACGGGGTGCCAGGGTACAAGGTTGTTCTCTACCTGGAAGGAAATCCTGATCAATGGCGCAACACAACAGCCGATCAGTGGGGCGGCTGGGAGATACCCAGTTTAAGGTTGGGTGCCGGCGAGTTTGGTATAAGTGTTCGTAATATTTTGGGTGATCTGGAACTGCCTTTGAGCCCGGTTCGGTATTTCAAGTTTAGACCGTTGGTTCCGCAGATTACTTTCCCCGAGCAAGGCGCTGGAGTTGAGTTGGGTGCAGCTGTGGCCGGAGTCAGGGGGCATCCTGGAGGTAAGGTTGCTGTTAAGGATGCGCGTAATAATCTGACCTTGAGAGAGGCCGTGGTGAACCAGGATGGAACGTGGAGCACTTCATCATTGAATTTCGATGCAGGTGAGTATGAAGTTCAGGCACTTAGTATTTACAACGGCATTGAGTCCGCGCTGAGCAATTCACTTGGATTTTCAATAAAGCCTGCTGCACCTAACATTATTGCGCCGACTGGCGATGTTACTCCCGACGTGATTTTGGAGATCTCCGGGGTGCATGCTTTTGCTTCAAGGCTGGAGATGTTCGATAGTGAAAATGTACCTGTACCAGGCGTTTTTACTGTAGAGGGGGCAATAAGGAAGTTTACTCCTTTAACCCCATGGGCTGAGGGCGAGCATAGGGTCAAGGTTGTTCAAGTTGTCAATACGGTCACCTCGGATCCAAGTGAATTGTGTACTTTTTTAGTGAAGGCAAAAATTAGCCCCCCCGTGATTGTTTTTCCTGTGAGGGGGGGTGAGTCATCTTCCAGCCCGGAAATTAAAGGCAGTCACGCGCATCCGTATGCCGATGTTCACGTGCGCCATGTTGAAACTAAGGACCAACTGTTCCACGGCCCGGCCGACGCGGATGGCAACTGGTCATTTGTGGTTACGGACCATTTCCCTCTGGGCCATCACGCTCTGGAGACCATGCAACTGGACCGTGGCAGTACTTCCGAGTGGAGCGCGCCGCACCCCTTCGAGGTGGTTCGCACTGCGGTTGGGCTGCCTGATATCAATCGGCCAAGGCCCAATCAGAACATTTACCCTGTGTTTGTCCAAGGTAGAGGTACGCCTCAGGCAACGGTGAACTTGCGACTCAAGCAGGCGGGTGTCCTCGTGGCCAGCTCAAGCGTGCGTGTATCGACTTCACAAAGCTGGAGTTGGGCTCCTGGAGCTGGATTGCTGCCGGGCAGCTACACGGTCGAGGGCCAACAGGTCTATGGCGCGAATGAATCAGGATGGACGGTACCTGCGGTGTCTTTCAACTTGGTGGCCCCCACGATCCGGTTTGCCGAGGCCGCCCCGGTGATCGGGCATCCGGTAGTGGAAAACGGCGAGTGGGTGTTACTGCGTACCCGGGTCGTGGATACCCTTACGTCGCAGCCGGTGGTTGGGCAGCCAGTGGACTGGCGCGAGGACAACGACCAGCCTCTTGGTACGACGGTGACTGACCAGGATGGTTGGGCCAGTTATCGTTATGTGCCGGTGAATGCCGAGTCGCATTGGGTGGTGGCGACTATCACCCACCCGGATAATCCGTTGACAAGGTTTGTTCAGCCATTTGAGATCCATCCGGATCAACGTAATCCCTGGTTACGTGAGTTCACCCTGTACCTCAACGATGAGCCCGTGGACTTTGCGGCGGAGGGCGTCGTGTTGCGTTCGGGCAGGTCCTATCAACTGAAACTTGTGGTGCGCCCAGGCAGCCCACTGATCGAGCAGACCACCGTGGCCCTGGAGGACGAGCAGAATGCCGAGCTCCTGGGCATCGAGGCGTCGCCGGCCCTAGGCAGTGAGCTGTTAATCACAGCGCAGCCGTTGGTATGGTCGGTTGCGGTCGAGGGGGTGGAAAGCGGCTATTTCGGCTTGAAAATAAGCTCTCCAAAACTGCCGGACTGGGTGCTGCCTGGGCGCGTTATCGGGACGAACCTGGCGGGTGATGTGGCGTTGGTGTTGGATGAGGTGATCGCCCTGAAGTTCGGCAGTACGGGTTACCCCTGCCATGGCGTCGAGCACCGGTTGATGCTGCACCCTACAACGGGCAGCGCCTTGCTGGGCCAGACGGTGATACTCCACTGGTCGGGTGAAAGTGAGCAAGCGCTGGGGATTGCCTTGCTGCCGCGCCCCGGCCAGGCATTTGTGTTGGGCGAGGAGGGCATAACCTGGCAGTTGGACTGTCGCAACAGCATTAAAGACGGGGTGTTTTCATTGCGCCTGGAGGTGCCGCAGTTGGGTATCAGCTCGGCCGAGCTACAAATGGAGCTGGGGCATAACAAGGTCTACGTCAGCAAGCACACTGGGCCGACTCAGGTTAATCCGCCTTGGGGCTATTGGGTGATTGGCATTGAGGTCAGATCATTCTTTACCAAGCAGTTGGCGGCGGGGGCTCGCATTAAAGTTACGCGTGAGGGGCAGCCACCCACCTACGAGCGTGCGAATGCTCAAGGGCAGGTTTCGGTCAGCTACCCGCAGGGGTCATCGGCGGAGCTGTCGCCCGATAACAGATACGACGGTAAGTACGAGGAGCCATAGCGGCCCATCCGTTTTTTCCACACCAGGTGACGTGCCAGCCTGAGGGCTGGCCGCCACCCCCCACGAGCGCCTAGACTTTGCCGGTCTTTTGCACAGGAACGCGCCCGTGACTTCGATTTTTTGGTACGACTACGAAACCACCGGCATCAACCCCCGTTGTGACCGCCCGCTGCAAGTAGCGGGCATTCGCACCGATGCCCAGCTCAATGAAATCGGCGCGCCGGTCAACCTCTATTGCCGCCCCAGTGCCGACATCCTGCCGCACCCGATGGCCAGCCTGATTACCGGCATCACCCCCCAGCGCTTGGCCGAGCAGGGCCTGGATGAGGCGGATTTCATCACCCGCGTACACGCCGAACTGGCAACGCCCGGTACCTGTGGTGCGGGCTACAACACCCTGCGTTTCGACGATGAGGTGACGCGCTACAGCCTGTACCGCAATTTCTTCGACCCCTACGCGCGGGAATGGCAGGGCGGCAATAGCCGTTGGGACTTGATCGACGTGGTGCGTACCGCCTACGCCCTGCGCCCACAGGGTATCGAGTGGCCTCAGGAGGACGGCCAGGTGACCCTCAAGCTCGAACGCCTGACGGCCGCCAATGGCATCGACCATGGCCAGGCCCACGATGCCCTGTCGGATGTACGCGCTACCATCGCCCTGGCCCGGCTGATCCGCGACAAGCAACCGCGCCTGTATGAGTGGCTGTTCCAGCTGCGCAGCAAGCACAAGGTTATGGAGCAGATCACCCTGTTGGAGCCGATGGTGCATATCTCCGGGCGGTTTTCGGCGGCGCGCCATTATGTGGGTGTGGTCCTGCCCCTGGCCTGGCACCCGCGTAACCGCAACGCGCTGATTGTCTGCGACCTGCACCTGGACCCCCAGGGTTTGCTGGAGCTGGATGCCGAGACCTTGCGCCAGCGCCTCTACACCCGCCGCGAGGATCTGGCCGAAGGCGAGTTGCCGGTGCCGTTGAAGCTGATTCACATCAACCGCTGCCCGGTGGTGGCACCGCTGAAGGTAGTGCGCGGTGACGATCAACAGCGCCTGCAACTGGACATGGCGCTTTATCAGGCCCGGGCGCAACAGCTAAGTGCGGCGCAAGAACAGTGGCTAGATAAACTCCAGGCCATTTATGCCCACGAGGATTTCACCCCCAGCGAGGACCCGGAACAACAGTTGTATGACGGTTTCCTGGGGGACCGTGATCGGCGTTTATGTGAGCAAGTGCGCACCGCCGACCCCGCGCTATTAGGCAAACAACAATGGCCGTTCGATGATGAGCGTTTGCCAGAATTATTATTCCGCTACCGGGCGCGTAACTTTCCCCAAACCCTCAATGATGAGGAGCAAGAGCGTTGGCGAATATTCTGTCAGCAGCGTTTGTCAGTCCCGCAGATGGGCGCGCCCAATACCTTGCAGGCCTTTAACGACGCTACCGTGCAATGCCTGGAAACTGCCACGCCGGCGCAACGCCAGGTGCTGGAACAATGGCAGGCATATGCCCGCGCATTGGGTGAGGCTTTTAATCTTTGAACCCCGCGCACTAAATCGCAGGCATAAAAAAACGCCAGTCACCTGGCGTTTTTTATCGTCGCAGAGCACCTGCGCCGGGGGTGTGGCTTAGCCCAGCAGGGTAGCCCAACCTTCTACAACATCACCGCCCCACTTGGCTTTCCACTCTTTCAGAGTCTTGTGGTTGCCACCTTTGGTTTCAATGACTTCGCCATTGTGCGGGTTTTTATATTGTTTAACCTTGCGCGCACGTTTGGTGCCGGTAGTTTTCACGGCGCCGCGTGGGGTCTTGGCGGTTTTGGATTCTGGGTCCAGCAGCGCAATGATGTCGCGCAGGGATTTGGAGTATTCGCCCATCAGGGTGCGCAATTTGCCTTCAAATTCCAGCTCGGTTTGCAGTTTGTCGTCTTGGGACAGATTCTTCAAACGGGCCTGCAGCTCTTTGATGGCTTCTTCGGTGGCGCGATATTCGTTAATCAGGGACATGAGGATTACCTTATGTTGGGCGCTGGATGATAAGTGCGGTGGCGCAATAATAGTCAGGCAGTTTGACCAAGTAAACATTTAACCGGGTTTTTATTTAATTTAATTAGATCGCTTAGTCAAAACTGCGCTAATGCCAGAGTTAAGTAGCAGGCCCGGCTGTTGCCAATAGCGCAGGCAACCGCACGGGCCCCTCTGCCTGGCCGCACCTGCCCCAGGCTGGTCGGGGGCGACGATTGGCCCGCGAAGAAGAGCTGTCATCAATACTGCAGTTTTGCCGCGCAATCGCTAGAATGGCGGCCTTTGCGAAGTTCTGGAGTCTCCCCCTAATGCGCACTTTTCGTCTGGTGATTGCTTGCCCGGACCGCGTCGGCATCGTTGCTAAAGTCAGTAACTTTCTGGCGTCCCATAACGGTTGGATCACTGAAGCGAGCCATCACTCGGACAACCTCAGCGGTTGGTTCTTCATGCGTCACGAGATTCGTGCCGACTCCTTGCCCTTCGGTATCGAGGCCTTGCGCGAGGAATTCGCGCCCATCGCCCAAGAGTTCTCGATGAACTGGCGCATCACCGACACCGCGCAGAAAAAACGCGTGGTGCTGATGGCCAGCCGCGAGTCCCATTGCCTGGCGGACTTGCTGCACCGCTGGCACAGCGATGAACTCGATTGCGAGATTTCCTGCGTGATCTCCAACCACAATGACCTGCGCAGCATGGTCGAGTGGCACGGCATCCCGTACTACCACGTGCCGGTCGACCCGCAGAACAAACAGCCGGCGTTCGCCGAAGTCTCGCGCCTGGTCAAACAGCACGAGGCCGAAGTGGTGGTACTGGCACGCTACATGCAAATCCTGCCGCCGGACCTGTGCAGCGAGTACGCCCACAAAGTCATCAACATCCATCACAGCTTTCTGCCCTCGTTCGTCGGCGCCAAGCCGTACCACCAGGCTTCGATGCGCGGCGTGAAGTTGATTGGTGCCACGTGCCACTACGTCACCGAAGAGCTGGACGCCGGGCCGATCATCGAGCAGGACGTGGTGCGCGTGAGCCACAGCGACAGCATCGAGGACATGGTGCGTTTTGGCCGTGACGTCGAGAAGATGGTGCTGGCCCGAGGCCTGCGTTATCACCTGGAAGACCGCGTGTTGGTGCACGGCAACAAGACCGTGGTGTTCTGATACCCACCCTGGAGGTGTTTGCGATGGCCGACCCGCTGGACAAAGCCACCTCCCAGGCCCCGGCGACCCTGGGCGAGGGTTGCCTGAGCCGTTACGACCCCGACGACCTGAGCCCGGAGGATGGCACCGAGTTTCCCGGTGCCGCCGAACTCTGGGACCAGCTCAAGCCCGACGCCGAGGCCCCTGCCTCCTGAGCCGCCAGCCACCCGGCCTTGGTCATGGGCCGGCGACCTTCTTCCAGCAATTGCCCCAGGGTGTCGAGCCAATAGCGGCGCGACCGCCCGTGGCGCATGTCCACCGGGTGCAGCCCCAGGCGAATCACCGGCTCCTGGCGCCAGCGCTGGCGCCGTTGTTCGCACACCCAGTGCGAAACGCTTCGGCGCCAGGCACTGCGGGCACTCCACACCAGCCCCGGGGCGGCCACGGCGGTGAAATCTGGTAAGCGGTACAGGTGCTGCATGTCGCTGGTGTAGCGCAGCGGTAAGCGTCGCAACGCCTGGCGCGTGCCTGCGCTCATCAACCACGCCGGGGCGACGAAGCCCTGCACCGGCCAGCGGTAGCGCTCGAACAGCTCCAGGCCACGGTGCAGGCGCGTCAGGGCCGCGGCCTCGGATAACCGATAAAACTCGCCTTCGTGGGTATACACCCGGCGCATGAACCAATCCCGTGGACCGCTTGGCGGCGGGCCGTCGTCGGCGTGGAAGTAGCCATGCAGGGCCAGTTCGTCGCCGCGCGCCAGGCGTTGCTCGAGCAGGCTGCACAACGCGGGGTGGGCCTCGAGGGGCGCGCGGTGGTGAAAGTGCGGCACCACCAGCCAGGTCATGGGGATGTTGCCCAGGGCATCGACGGCTTGCACCAGGGGTTGGTAGTCGGCCCAGGTGTGTGGCGCCACATCGTGCAGCACCAGCAACAGGCTGCGTTCAGCCATGGGCGCGCAGTGGGGCCTGGCCGGCGACTACGGCCCGGTAGTGGTGCAGCAGGCTATCGACCACCCTGTCCCAGGAGTATTGCTGTTCGACGTGGCGCCGCGCCTGCCGCCCCAGCCGTTTAGGGTCGTGGCGCAGCAGTTCGGCCACGGCGCTGGCCATGGCTCGCGGGTCGCCGGGGGCGCAGAGCAGGCCGCACTCGGGGGTGACGATTTCGCTGAACGCCCCGGCCGCCACCGCAACCACCGGCAGGCCGCAGGCCATGGCTTCGAGCAGCACCAGGCCGAAGGTTTCCTGGTCGCCGGCATGCAGCAGCGCATCGGCGCTGGCCATCAGGCGTGCCACTTGGGCGGCGGGGCAGAATTGATCGACCACGGTGACGTTGTCCGGCACCGCCGTGGGCATGGATGAGCCCACCAGTAGCAGGTGGTAGCGCTCCCCCAGGTGCTGCATGCAACGCAGCAACACCGGCAGGTTTTTCTCCTTGGCGCCGCGCCCGGCGAAAATCAACAGGTGGGTGTCGGCGGCGATGCCCAACTCGGCCCGCAGGCCCGGGTCGCGGGCGGCGGGGGTGAAGGTGTGCAGGTCCACGCCCAGGGGTTGGACGTGGACGTTGCGCACCCGTAAGCGCATGAGTTTGTCGGCGATCACCTGGCTGGGGGCCAGCACCCGGTCGAAATGGCCGTAGAGCTTGCGCACGTAGGCTTCGACATTGGGCGTGCACCAGGTACCCATGCGGTTACTGGCCAACAGGGGCAGGTCGGAGTGGTAGAAACCGATGACCGGCACGTCCCACTGGCGCCGCGCGTCGAGGGCCGCCCATGCGGTCAGGTAGGGGTCGCCGACTTCAATCAGGTCGGGCTGCAAACGACGCAACGCCTTGCACCACGGCGCCAGGCGCACCGGGAAGCGGTAGCCCTTGCCGAAGGGCACGGCTGGGCTGGCGACGGTGTGGACGCCATCGTGCTCGCCACTGCGCGCGCCGGGTATCAGCAGGCTGTGTCGAATGCCTGGGTGAGTGCCCAGGCGATGGTGCTTGGCATCCAGGTAAGTGCGCACGCCGCCGCTGGCCGGGGCGTAGAACATGGTGATGTCGGCGATGTGCACGGTGCGTATCCCTCCCGTCGAGCCTGATGTTCAGGGTTGACCTTGATGAAGGATAGTTGTTCGGTTGGATGTAGGCGGTGAGCGCCCCTGACGTAGGCAAAGGCCTGGTCAGGGGGCTTGAGGGGCGTCAGGTCAGATGCGGAAGCTGCCGACCAGGTGCTTGAGGCGGGCGGCTTGCTGTTCCAGGTCGGAACAGGCGCGCAGGGTGGCTTGCAGGTTTTCCACGCCCTCTTGGTTGAGGGTGTTGATTTCGGTGATATCGACGTTGATCGACTCGACCACGGCGGTTTGCTCTTCGGTGGCGGTGGCCACCGATTGGTTCATGCCGTCGATCTCGCCGATGCGCTGGGTCACGCTGGTGAGGCGTTCGCCGGCCTGGTTGGCGATTTCCACGCTGTCCTGGCTGTGGCGCTGGCTTTCACTCATGGTGCTGACCGACTCGCGGGCGCCCACTTGCAGCTCTTCGATCATGGTTTGCACCTGTTGCGCCGACTCCTGAGTGCGGTGCGCCAGGTTACGCACTTCGTCGGCCACCACCGCGAACCCGCGCCCGGCCTCACCGGCCCGTGCCGCCTCGATAGCGGCGTTGAGCGCCAGCAGGTTGGTCTGCTGGGAAATGCTGGTGATGACTTCCAGGATCTGCCCGATGTTTACGGTTTTGCTGTTAAGCGACTCGATATTGCTGCTGGAGGCGCTGAGCATCACCGACAACTGGTTCATCGCCGCGATGCTGCGGTCTACCACCTGCTGGCCATCGGTGGCCAGGCTGCGTGCCTCGCTGGAGTGTTGGGAGGCGAGGGCAGCGTTCTGGGCGATTTCCTGGGCGGCGGCGCCCAATTGATTGATGGCGGCCGCGACGCTGCTGGTGCGCGAAGACTGCTGGTCGGAGTTGAACATCGACGAGTTGGAGGCACTGACTACCCGCAACACCACCTCGTTGACGTGCTCGGTGGCCGAGGACACTTCGCGGATAGACGTATGAATACGCTGCACGAAGTGGTTGAACGCGGTGCCCAGGGTGCCGAATTCGTCGTGGCTGTGGATGTTCAGGCGGCGGGTCAGGTCGCCTTCACCGTCGGCAATGTCCTGCATGGCGCGGGTCATCACGTGCAGCGGTTGCAGCAGGATGCGGATCAGCATGCCCAGCAGGGCGATGATGATGACCACTGCGATCACCGTGGCAATGATGGCCGAGGTGCGGAACTTGCTGAGCATGGCGAAGGCTTTGCCTTTGTCCATGGACAGGCCGATGTACCAGTTGACCGAGGGCAGGCCCTTGATCGGGGTGAACGAGACGATGCGCGTGACGCCGTCGAGTTCCACTTCGCTGAAGCCGCCGCCGATACGCGGCGCGTTGTGGGGGAACACGTCGCTCAGGCTTTTCATCACCAGGGCTTTATTGGGGTGGACGAGGATCTTGCCGTCGCTGCTGACCAAAAAGGCGTAGCCCATACCGCCAAAATCCAGGGCGTTAATGGTCTCGACCAGGGTTTGCAGGCTCAGGTCGCCGCCGACCACACCCACGCTTTGCCCGGCCTTTTTCGAGGCGCTGGCCACCGAAATAATCAACTGCTGGGTGGCGGCATCGATATAGGGTTCGGTCAGTGTGGAGCCGCTGCTGGCCTCGGCACCTTTGTACCAGGGGCGCACACGGGGGTCGAAACCGTCGGGCATCTTCGCGTCGGGGCGGATGGTGAAGCTGCCGCTGGCATCGCCCAGGTAGGACGCCATGAAGGTGGACGACAGGGCTTTTTGTTCCAGCAGGCTAGCAACGGCGGCAGGCTCGGGGTTGATGGCAATGTTCTGGGCCAGGTTTTCCACCAGCAGGATGCGCCCGCTCAACCAGGTCTGGATGTTGCCGGCGGTGACCTCGCCCATTTCGTGCAGATAGTCATCCAGGTCGCTGCGGATCGCGTTGCGCTGTAAATAGTCGTTGTACAGCGTGAAGGAGGCGAAGGCAGCAATGACGATGAGGGCGGCGGCAAGCAGGATTTTATGGCTGAAACGCAGATTTTTGTTCATCACTTGGGGTGTCCGCTAAGGTCTTAATGTCCGGGGCGTGCAATGGCAAAAGCACGCAAAATGGCCAGCATTGAAAATAAGCTGATACTTCCACCGCTCCTTAGGGAATTATCTGACGTTAATTTCAGTCTTTTCCGGTCTCTCGCTACTCTCTATCGACCGTTCAGAGCCAAAGCTTAACCATGGGTGACAAAATGCCTGATTCATCGCAACTCGTTATCGGTGCCGACCTCACAGGGCAGCCCATTGCCCAGGCCATGCGCTTGGCCAACCGCCACGGGCTGATCGCGGGGGCGACCGGCACCGGCAAGACCGTGACCCTGCAACGCCTGGCCGAAGCCTTCAGCGACGCGGGCGTGGCGGTGTTCGCCGCCGACATCAAGGGCGACCTGTGCGGCCTCGGCGCCGCCGGCAACCCCCAGGGCAAAGTGGCCGAGCGCATCGCCGGCATGCCGTGGCTCAACCACGCGCCGGCGGCCTACCCGGTGACCCTGTGGGACATCCACGGCAAGAGCGGTCATCCGTTACGCACCACCTTGAGTGAAATGGGCCCATTGCTGCTGGGCAGCCTGCTGGAACTGACTGACAGCCAGCAGTCGGCGCTCTACGCCGCGTTCAAGGTGGCGGACCGCGAAGGCCTGTTGTTGCTGGACCTCAAGGACCTCAAGGCGCTGCTCAACCATTTGCGCGACAACCCGCAGTTGCTGGGCGACGACAGTGCATTGATGACCACCGGCTCCAGCCAGGCACTGATGCGCCGTTTATCGAGCCTGGAGCAACAGGGCGCCGAGGCGTTGTTCGGCGAACCGGCGCTGCAACTGCAAGACATCCTCGCGCCGGCCAGCGACGGCCGCGGGCGCATTCATTTGCTCGATGCCAGCCGCTTGGTGCACGAAGCGCCGAAGGTTTACGCGACCTTCCTGCTGTGGCTGCTGGCGGAGCTGTTCGAGCAATTGCCCGAACGCGGCGACAGCGAAAAGCCGTTGCTGGCGCTGTTTTTCGACGAGGCGCACTTGCTGTTCGCCGGCACCCCCAAAGCCTTGCAGGAGCGCTTGGAGCAAGTGGTGCGGCTGATCCGTTCCAAGGGTGTGGGGGTGTACTTCGTCACCCAGTCGCCGGGCGACCTGCCCGATGACGTGTTGGCGCAGTTGGGTTTGCGCATCCAGCACGGCTTGCGTGCCTTCACCGCCAAGGAGCAGAAGTCCCTGCGGGCGGTGGCCGAAGGCTTCAGGCCCAACCCGGCGTTCGATGCTTTGGCGGTGCTGACCGAGTTGGGCACCGGCGAGGCGCTGGTGGGCACCCTTCAAGAAAAGGGCACGCCGGGGATGGTCCAGCGAGTGTTGGTGGCGCCGCCGCAGTCGCGCATCGGGCCGTTGACCGAGGCCGAGCGCGGCGCCTTGATCGCCGCCTCGCCGTTGCAGGGGCGCTACGACAAACCCATCGACCGCGAGTCGGCCTATGAAGTGTTGATGAACCGCAAGGGCCTGGGGCCGCAAGAGGACGCGGCGCCCGGTACGGCTGACGCCGCGCAGCCGAGTTTTGTCGACCGTGCCGGGGAGTTCTTGGGTACGCCGACCGGGCGGGCGCTCAAATCCATGGTGGGGCAGATGGCCAACCAGATGGGCCGCCAATTGGTGCGCGGCTTGATGGGGTCGCTGCTGGGCGGGAGCAAGCGCAAGTAAAGAGGGGCGACACGCGAGCAGGCCCGCCGCCCTTACACCTTGGGTTTGGCGTGGGCTGCCAGCCGCTCCAGCGCGGCGCGCAGGTTCGGGTCGCTGATGCCATCGGCCGTGGCCTGGATGGTCTCGGCTGCGGCGCAGGACAAATCCAGGGTGTGGCCGGCAGCGCCTTGCTGCACGGTGGGCGGCTGCACCTTGAACAGAATGCGCGTCAGGCTGGCGAACTCATCGAAGGCCAGTAATTGGCGCTGCAAGCGTTTTTGCTGGTAGCGCAACCGGGTGGCCCAATGCCCGTCGGTGACGATCAACAGCAGGCTGCCTTCGCGCCAGGACGCCACGTGGCAATGCTCGCGGGCGGCCGGTTGCAATTGGCTTTCCACCAGGCGCTGCAAATGGGCCAGGCGTTGGGCGTGGTTGAAAATGGCTTTTAATGGCTTGGCTTCACGCAGCAGGACGGCGGGTGCCCGGGCGGTGAGGGGGCGAAATGCCATGACTGGACACCTGGAGTAACAGAGCGGCCATGGTAGCAGAAACAGCCTGTGGCACCCTGGCCCATTGCGCGGGGCAAGCTTTGCCCATTAAATCAATGACTAACTAATGCCCCGCGCGGGTTGAAGTTAAACAAAACGCCCTTATTTTAAGTGAGCCCCGTCACAGCGCTGTGCCAGCATCGTGGAATAACGCCACTTTCCTCACCACCGTTTCCGGGTAGAATGCTCGTTCGCGCGGCCATGAGGGCTGCTCGGGCGACTCACGGGGCCGCCCTCCATCCCTATGTGTGGAAGAACCTGCCGATATGTTTGCGCCTTTGTTAAAGAAACTTTTTGGAAGCAAGAATGAGCGTGAAGTCAAACGCATGCTCAAAACGGTGCAGCTGGTCAATGCCTTCGAAGAGCAGATGGTCGCTCTCTCGGACGAGCAATTGCGCGCCAAGACCGAAGAGTTCAAGGCCCGCATAGCCAAAGGTGAGACCCTCGACAAGCTCCTTCCCGAAGCCTTCGCGGTTGCCCGTGAAGCGGGCAAGCGGGTCATGGGCATGCGCCACTTCGATGTCCAGTTGATCGGCGGCATGACCTTGCACGAAGGCATGATCGCGGAAATGCGCACCGGTGAAGGCAAGACGCTCGTCGCCACCCTTGGCGTGTACCTCAACGCTCTGTCCGGCAAGGGCGTGCACGTGGTGACGGTGAACGATTACCTGGCCCGCCGTGACGCCAACTGGATGCGCCCGCTCTATGAGTTCCTCGGCCTGACGGTCGGCGTGGTTACGCCGTTCCAGCCGCCGGAAGAAAAGCGTGCCGCCTACGCCGCCGATATCACCTACGGCACCAACAACGAATTCGGTTTCGACTACCTGCGCGACAACATGGCGTTCAGCATGGAAGAAAAATTCCAGCGCGAACTCAACTTTGCCGTGATCGACGAAGTCGACTCCATCCTCATCGACGAAGCCCGTACCCCGCTGATTATCTCCGGCCAGGCCGAAGACAGTTCCAAGCTCTATATCGAGATCAACAAGTTGATCCCGCAACTGGAGCTGCATGTCGAGGAAGTGGAAGGCGAAGTCACCAAGGCCGGCCACTACACCGTCGACGAGAAGACCCGCCAGGTCGAGCTCAACGAAGCGGGCCACCAGTTCATCGAGGAAATGCTCACCCGCGTCGGCCTGCTGGCTGAAGGCGAGAGCCTGTACTCGGCGCATAACCTGGGCCTGTTGACCCACGTTTATGCCGGCCTGCGTGCGCACACGCTGTTTCACCGCAATATCGAATACATCGTGCAGGAAGGCCAGGTCGTCCTGGTGGACGAACACACTGGCCGCACCATGCCGGGCCGTCGTCTGTCCGAAGGCCTGCACCAGGCCATCGAGGCCAAGGAAAACCTGAACATCCAGGCCGAAAGCCAGACATTGGCCTCGACCACGTTCCAGAACTACTTCCGCCTGTACAACAAGCTCTCCGGCATGACCGGTACGGCCGACACCGAAGCGTTCGAGTTCCACCAGATCTACGGCCTGTCCGTGATGGTGATCCCGCCGAACAAGCCGTTGGCGCGCAAGGACTACAACGACCTGGTGTTCCTGACCGCCGAAGAGAAGTACGCGGCGATCATCAATGACATCAAGGAAGGCATGGCCCAGGGCCGTCCGATCCTGGTGGGCACCGCGACCATCGAGACCTCCGAGCACGTTTCGCGCCTGCTTGAGAAAGAAGGCATCGAGCACAAGGTGCTCAACGCCAAGTTCCACGAGAAGGAAGCGGAAATCATCGCCCAGGCCGGTCGCCCGGGTGCGTTGACCATCGCCACCAACATGGCCGGTCGCGGTACCGACATCCTGCTGGGCGGCAACTGGGAAGTGGAAGTCGCTTCCCTGGAAAACCCTACACCGGAACAGATCGCCCAGATCAAAGCCGATTGGCAGAAGCGCCACCAGCAAGTGCTCGAGTCGGGCGGTTTGCAGGTGATTGCCTCCGAGCGCCACGAATCGCGCCGTATCGACAACCAATTGCGTGGCCGTGCCGGTCGCCAGGGTGATGCCGGTTCCAGCCGTTTCTACCTGTCGCTGGAAGACAGCCTGATGCGCATCTTCGCCTCTGACCGGGTGAAGAACTTCATGAAGGCCCTGGGCATGCAGCCGGGCGAGGCGATCGAGCACCGCATGGTGACCAACGCCATCGAAAAGGCCCAGCGCAAGGTTGAAGGCCGCAACTTCGATATCCGTAAGCAATTGCTGGAGTTCGACGACGTCAACAACGAGCAGCGCAAGGTGATCTACCACATGCGCAACACGCTGTTGGCCGCTGACAACATTGGCGAGACCATCGCCGATTTCCGTCAGGACGTGCTCAACGCCACCGTCAGCGCCCACATCCCGCCGCAATCGCTGCCCGAGCAGTGGGACGTGGCGGGCCTGGAAGCCGCCATCGAAAGCGATTTCGGCGTGAAGCTGCCGATCCAGCAGTGGCTCGACGAAGACGACCACCTCTACGAGGAGACGCTGCGCGAGAAGCTGATGACCGAGCTGCTGGCCGCGTACAACGAGAAAGAAGAGCAGGCGAGCGCCGAGGCGCTGCGCACCTTCGAGAAGCAGATCGTGCTGCGTGTGCTCGACGACCTGTGGAAAGACCACCTCTCGACCATGGATCACCTGCGCCACGGCATCCACTTGCGTGGCTATGCGCAGAAGAACCCGAAGCAGGAGTACAAGCGCGAATCCTTCACGCTGTTCTCCGAGCTGCTGGATTCGATCAAGCGCGACTCGATCCGTGTCTTGTCCCACGTCCAGGTTCGCCGCGAAGACCCGATCGAAGAAGAAGCGCGCCTGCGCGAGGAGGCCGAGGCATTGGCCGCCCGCATGCAGTTCCAGCACGACGAAGCCCCAGGCCTCGAAGAGCCGCAAATCCTCGGCGAGGAAGTCGATGTCGCCCTGGCTACCGCGCCGGTGCGCAACGAGCAAAAGCTGGGCCGCAATGAGCTGTGCTACTGCGGTTCGGGCAAGAAGTTCAAGCACTGTCACGGGCAGATCCAGTAAAGCCCCGTTTCACAGGCTGATACACCCGCGCCGCGACCGGCTCCTGCCGTCGCGGCGTTTTGCCATTTAATTCACCGTCCCGCCTCCCTCAATCGAGCCGCGACGGCGCTGACAACATTTATTAAGGAGCGCATTCATGGCTGTTGGTCTTGGTCCTTTGCCCACGCTGCACCCGGTAGCCGGTTTTGAACTCGGCATCGCCTCGGCCGGCATCAAACGTGCGGGTCGCAAGGACGTGGTGGTGATGCGCTGCGCCGAAGGTTCTACCGTGGCCGGGGTGTTTACCCTCAACGCCTTTTGCGCCGCGCCGGTGATCCTGGCCAAGCAGCGCGTTCAGGGCCCGGTGCGTTACCTGCTGACCAACACTGGTAACGCCAACGCCGGCACCGGTGAGCCAGGCCTGGCCGCAGCTGCGCGCACCTGCGCGAAACTGGCCGAGCTGACGGGTGTGGACGCCAGCCTGGTGCTGCCGTATTCCACCGGTGTGATTGGCGAGCCGCTGCCAGTGGAGAAGATCGAAGGCGCCTTGCAGGCTGCCCTGGACGACCTGTCCGTGGACAACTGGGCCGCCGCCGCCACCGGCATCATGACCACCGACACCCTGCCCAAGGGCGCGAGCCGGCAGTTCGTGCATGACGGCGTGACCATCACCGTCACCGGCATCAGCAAGGGCGCGGGGATGATCCGCCCGAACATGGCCACCATGCTCGGCTATATCGCCACCGATGCCAAAGTGTCCCGCGAGGTGCTGCAAAACCTGCTGCTGGACGGCGCCAACAAGTCGTTCAACCGCATCACCATCGATGGCGACACCTCGACCAACGACTGCTGCATGCTGATCGCCACCGGCCAGGCTGACCTGCCGGCCATCACCGAGGCCAGCGGCCCGTTGTTCGCGGCCCTCAAGCAAGCGGTGTTCGAGGTGTGCATGGACGTGGCCCAAGCCATCGTGCGCGACGGCGAAGGCGCGACCAAGTTCGTCACCGTCCAAGTCAACGGTGGCGGCACCCACCAGGAATGCCTGGACGTGGGCTACACCGTGGCGCACTCGCCGCTTATCAAGACCGCCCTGTTCGCCAGCGACCCGAACTGGGGGCGCATCCTCGCCGCCGTCGGCCGCGCCGGTGTGGCCGACCTGGACGTGAGCAAGATCGACGTGTTCCTGGGCGAAGTGTGCATCGCCAGCCGTGGCGCCCGCGCTGCGACCTACACCGAAGCCCAGGGCTCGGCGGTGATGCAGCGCGAGGAGATCACCATCCGTATCGAGTTGGGCCGTGGCCAGTGCAACGAAACCATCTGGACCACCGACCTGTCCCACGAGTACGTGAAAATCAACGCGGAGTACCGCACCTAAGGTGTCCGCACTGCGTGGGGGAGGGCCTGCTCTCTCCCACGGTTACCGCACCTTTTTATCTGGAGGTCCCGACCATGAGCCTGCACCTGATAATCGGCGACAAACTGTATTCATCCTGGTCCCTGCGCGCGGCCCTGGCCCTTGAGCTGGCGGGCGCGGCTTACAGTGAAGAGCGGGTCAAACTCAACCAGCCCGACACCCGCGAGCGTCTGCTCAAGTTCTCGGCCACCGCCAAGGTGCCGTTGCTGCAAACCGAGCACGGTGTGGTTGCCGACTCCCTGGCCATTGCCGAATACCTCAACGAAAGCTTTCCCCAGGCCCAACTCTGGCCAGCGGACAAGGCTGCCCGGGCCCAGGCCCGTTCGGCTTGCGCACAGATGCACAGTGGCTTTTTCGGCCTGCGCGCCAATTTGCCCTTTGACCTGAGCCGCAACGCGCCGTTGGTGCCGATGCCCGCCGAGGCTCAGGCCGATATCGAGCGCATGGCGGCGCTGTGGGCCGAGTGCCGGGCCCAATCCACCGAGGTCGGGCCATTCCTGTTTGGCGGCGCTACCTTGGCCGATGCCTTTTTCGCCCCTGTCGCCGTGCGCCTGCGCACCTATCAGGTGCCGCTGTCGGCAGCGGACGCGGCTTATGTCGAAACGATTTACCAGTGGCCGGCCTTTATGGCCTGGCACAAGGCTGGGTTGGAGGAAGTGGTACGGTGAAACGCGTTCATGTAGCGGCGGCGGTCATTCGTGATAGCGCCGGCAAAATCCTCATCGCCCGGCGTGCCGACACCCAGCACCAGGGCGGTTTGTGGGAGTTTCCTGGCGGTAAGGTCGAGGACGGCGAAGCGGTTGAGGCGGCCTTGGGCCGTGAGTTGCAAGAGGAGCTGGGCATCCAGGTCACGGCGGCGCGCCCTTTGATTAAGGTGCGCCACGATTACCCGGACAAACAGGTGCTGTTGGATGTCTGGGAAGTGTCCGGTTTTACCGGCGAGCCCCATGGCGCCGAAGGCCAGCCATTGGCCTGGGTGTCGGCGCGGGAGCTGGCGGGCTACGAATTTCCGGCAGCCAATCAGCCCATCGTTGCCGCCGCACGTCTGCCCAGCGAATACCTGATTACCCCCGAAGGCCTGGAAACACCGGCGCTGTTGCGTGGCATGCAAAAAGCCATCGCCAACGGCACACGCCTGTTGCAACTGCGCGCACCCAACGGCTACGACCCGCAATACCGCGACCTGGCGGTGGACGCCGTGGGCCTATGCGCGGGCAAAGCGCAGTTGATGCTCAAGGGGCCGTTCGAGTGGTTGGGGGATTTTCCGTCGGCGGGTTGGCACATCACCGCTGCACAATTGCGCAAATATGCGGACAAGGGCCGCCCGCTGCCGGCTTCGCGCTGGTTGGCGGCGTCCTGCCATAACGCTGAGGAGCTGTCCCTGGCCGAGCGCATGGGCGTGGATTTCGTCACCCTGTCGCCCGTGCAACCGACCCAGACCCATCCCGATGCCGAGCCTCTGGGTTGGGAGCAGGCGCGGCAACTGATCGCCCACTTCAGTAAACCGGTGTTTCTGCTCGGCGGTGTCGGCCCGGAGCAGCGGCAACAGGCCTGGGACGCGGGTGCGCAGGGTGTGGCGGGGATTCGGGCGTTTTGGCCGCAGGCTTGAGGGCGCCCCGACAGGCGCCGCTTAACCCTGCGGCTTACTCGCCGCTGCCCACAGTACTTCCGCCACCCCTTGGCGCTTGGCCACCAGGCGCGCGGCAACGAACAGCAAATCCGATAGCCGATTGATATACGCCAACCCCACGCCTTGCAGCGGTTCCACCGCGTTGAGCTGTTGGCAGCGGCGTTCGGCGCTGCGGGCCAGGCTGCGGCAGACGTGGGCCTGGGCGATCAGCAGCGAGCCGCCGGGCAGGATGAAATTCTCCAGGGGGCCCAGTTCCTCGTTCCAGCGGTCAATCGCGCTTTCGAGCTGTTCGATCTGCTCACTGTTGAGCGCCTGGTAGACCGGCATCGCCAACTCACCACCGAGGTCGAACAAACGATGCTGGCAGGGTGCCAGAACCTCAATGATCTCCTCCAGCCCGGGGCAAGCCAGGCTGGCCTCGGCCAACCCTGCCAGCAACACACCGAGTTGGCTGTTAAGGGTGTCCACTTCGCCAATGGCTTCGATGCGCGGGTGGTCCTTGGGCACGCGCCGCCCGTCACCCAGGCCGGTTTCGCCTTTGTCGCCGGTGCGGGTGTAAATCTTCGACAGGCGAAAGCCCATAGCTAACTCTCCAATACATTCTGTAGCGCGGTGACGGGCGGGCTACTCGCCAGGGGCAGGCGCAGGGTGAAGCAGGTGCCCTGGCCGAGGGTTGATTGCACTTCCATCTGGCCCTTGTGATTGTTGGTGATGATGAAATAGGACACCGACAGGCCAAGGCCGGTGCCCTGGCCGATTTCCTTGGTGGTGAAGAAGGGCTCGAAGGTGCGTTTGCGCACGTTTTCGCTCATGCCGATGCCGTTGTCCTCGACCTGGATTTCCGCCCACGGCGGGTTCAGGCGCGTGCGCAGGATGATCCGCCCCGGTTCGCAGGGGCCTTCGCGCAGGTGAATGGCCTGGGCGGCGTTTTTCAGCAGGTTGAGCAGCACTTGCTCCAACTCGTTGGCGGTGCCGGGCACGGGTTCCAGCGCCGGGTCGAACTGGCGTGTGATGGCCTGGCCCTTGAAGTCGAAGCCGATGGCTAGGTCAAAGTCATTGCTGGCGATTTCCACGGCTTGATCGATCAGCGCCGGCAGGTCGCACGGCGCCATCTGCCGGTTGCTACGGCGGCTGAAGCTGAGCATGTGGGTGACGATTTTTGCCGCACGGGCGCCGGCCTGCTGGATGCCATCGAGCAGTTGCGGCACTTCGCGGCTGTGCAGGTAGCGGTTGACGGTATCGAGCTCAACTCCCACTTGCTCGGCGTGTTCGAGGTTCTTCGGCAACTCGGGTGACAACCTGCGGCGGATGTTCTGCACGTTGTGCAGGATCGCCCCCAGGGGGTTGTTGATCTCGTGGGCCATGCCGGCCGCGAGGCCACCGACCGAGAGCATTTTTTCCGATTGCACCATCATTTCTTCCAGGGACAGGCGCTGGGTGATGTCGTCGATGCGGATCACCACCCCGCGCCCGGCACCGCCCATCAGCGGGTAGAAGGTCAGGGCGTAGTGCCGCGCCTCGTCGTCCTTGAACCAGGTCACGCGTTCGACCTTGGTCACGGTGTGTTCTTCGACGGTTTCCTTGAGTTGCGCCAGGAACGGTTTGAGTGGCTCGAAGGCGAGGAATATCGGCTGGTTCAGCGCTTCGTCCAGGCGCGTGCCGGAGAGGGCACTGGCCTCCTGGTTCCACTGGGTGACGTAGAGCTGTTCATCGAGGGCGATCAGGGCCGAGGGCATGGAGTCGATGATGCTGTTGAGGTAGTTCTGGAAACCGGTGAGTTTCTTCTCGATCTTGCTGCGCACCTGGACTTCCAGCTCCAGCTTGCGGTTGGTATGGCGGGTTTCTTCGGCCAGGCCCTGGGCCTGGTCGTAGGCTGCCTGGGAGTCGTCGCGGGCGCGTTTGAGTTGCTGCTCCCGGGCTTCGATGCGCGAGAGCATGGTGTTGAAGGCTTCGGCCAGGCTGCCGATTTCGTCGTGGTTGCCTCGTGATGCGCGCAGGGCGTAGTTCTCTTCCCGAGTGACCTGGCGCGACAACTCTTCGAGCTGGTGGATGGGCCGGGTAATCAGGCGTTTGATCTGCCGCGCGATAACCAGCCAGAGCAGGACGCTGAAGATCAGGATCCCTAGGCTGGCCGTCAAGGTGCCGGTATAGAAGGCCATGGGCAGTTCGCTGCTGGCCACCAGCAACAGGTGGCCTGGCGCTTGGCCGGCCCGGGGTAGGGCGATGACCTGGTTGCTGCGAAACTCGGTGACCTGCCAGGCCTCGATATGCCGATAGTGCATGGGCAGGTCGAGGTTTTCGCCGTGCTGCAACTGGGCCAGGCGCTTGCCGGTGCTGTCGTAGAGCGCTGCGGCCCGCAATGGCGTATAGCTGTTGAGTTCGTCGAGTAACAGCCGGGCGTTGTGTGGCGAATCCAGGGCCTGGGCCGCGAGGCTCGGGTTGGACACCAACCGGCCGATGGTCTGCAGGGCCTGGGGCGCCATGCTCTCCTGGGAGATCCAATAGGCGGCGCTGATAAAGGTCAGGTTGGCCACCAGCAACACAGTGGTCAGTAGCACCAGCAGGGCGGCGAGCAGTTTCTGGCCGACCGGCAGGTTTTCAAGGCGCTGGCGCAAAGGCATCGGGGTCGTCGCGAAAGGGGAATAGGCAGGCAGCGTAGCCGCTGCTCAGTCTGTGGGCAATCCGCCCGTGGCCAGGTGCGCGATGAGGCGCTGTTGCAATTGCTCGAGGTGGGGCAGGTTGAGCTGATGGCGCGTTGCTGCCGCGCAGGCGTAGCCGAGCAAGTAGCTGATTTCGGTGCGGCGCTGGTGGGCGACATCCTGGTACATCGACGAGTAGTTGGCGGCCGTGGCCTGGATTACCCGCTCCACTTCTGCGGGCAGATCCAGCGCGGCGGCGGGTTGGCCGCAATGTTCGAGCAACTCGCCCAGCTCGGCACAGAGGGTGGCCACTTCACAGTGGTGGGCCAGCAGGCCACCGTTGCGGCAACCGTGCAGTACCGTCAGAGGGTTGATCGCGCAGTTGAGGGCCAGTTTGCGCCACAGGCGTGTGAGGATGTCGGCGCTCCACTCATGGGGGATGCCGGCCGCGCTCAGATCCTCCAACCACAGCGGCGCCAGCGGTTGGCGCACGTCCCCCAGCCAGGTGAAGCCGTGGCCGGCGAACACCACGCGCCAGTCGCCGTCGCGAAAGGCACCTTCGGTGCTGGACGCAAAAATACACCGCGCCCCAGGCACCCGCGCGGCCACGGCGTCCTGGCTGCCGAGGCCGTTCTGCAGCAGGATCACCTGGGCGCCAGGCGCGAGGCGGTGGGCTATTTGTGCGACAGCGGGTTCGGCGTCGTAGGCTTTGCACGCTACCAGGAGGAGGTGGATGGGTTCGCCGGTGTCAGGCGTTTCGCCGGTAATGGCGTGGAAACTGGCATCACCTTGCTCCACCAGGGTCAAGCCGCCTACGGCCTGGTAGGCCACAAGGCGCGCAGCGTTGCGCAGGATCAACCGCACGGGCAGACCGGCGCGGGCCAGCCGTGTGGCCCAGAGGGTGCCCAGGCTGCCAGCGCCGAGAACGTGCCAAGGAGTGGCCATCAGCTTTTTGCTCGGTGGGGCAGGTGCATGTCAGGCTCGCAGCTTCGCAGGGGAAAGACCCGTTATAATCAGCGCGGATTTTAACCGCAAGCCGGGCGTGCTCCGTTTTCATCGAGCCACGCCCCTTTTTATTGGAGAAATGATATGCCGTCGTTCGACGTGGTATCGGAACTGGACAAACACGAACTCACCAACGCGGTGGAAAACGCCGTCAAAGAGCTCGACCGTCGCTATGACCTTAAAGGCAAGGGCAGCTTCGAGTTCAAGGAAAAAGACCTGACGGTCAACCTGACCGCTGAAGCGGATTTCCAGCTTGAAGCCATGATCGAGATCCTCAAGCTGGCCCTGGTCAAGCGCAAGATCGACGTGCAGTGCCTGGAGGTCAAGGACGCCTACGCTTCGGGCAAGGTCGTCAAGCAGGAAGCCGTGCTCAAGGAAGGCATCGACAAGGAGCTGGCGAAGAAAATCGTCGCCCACGTCAAAGACGCCAAGCTCAAGGTGCAGGCCGCCATCCAAGGCGAGCAAGTGCGCATCACCGGCAAAAAACGCGATGACCTGCAAGAGGCCATCGCCGCGCTGCGGGCCAAGGAATTCGGCATGCCGTTGCAGTTCAACAACTTCCGCGACTGATCCATGGGGTGGGAACCTCTCGGCGTTTTCGGCGTCCGAGGCCCCAGTAACGGCAGAAACCACCGGGCCAGCAGTGCCTGGGGTTTCTGCCGCTTGGTTTTGCGTGCCGGGAAGCCGGAAATAAGGAGAGTCAGATGGACTTAAATGCTGAAGTCGAGAACCTGGTCAAAGCCTCCCAGGCCTGGATCCCGATGATTATGGAATACGGCAGCCGCGTGCTGCTGGCCATCGTCACCCTAGCCATCGGCTGGTGGCTGATTAACAAACTCACCCACAAGGTTGGCCGTTTGCTCGCCCTGCGCAACGCGGACCTGGCGTTGCAGGGCTTCGTCACCAGCCTGGCGAACATCGTGCTCAAGGTCATGCTGATCGTCAGCGTGGCCTCGATGATCGGCGTGGAAACCACCTCGTTCGTCGCCGCCATCGGTGCCGCCACACTGGCCATTGGCCTGGCGTTGCAGGGCAGCCTGGCGAACTTCGCCGGTGGCGTGCTGATTCTGCTGTTTCGCCCATTTCGCATCGGTGACTGGATCGAAGCCCAAGGCACGGCGGGCACGGTGGACAGCATCCAAATCTTCCACACCGTGATTCGTACCGGCGACAACAAAACCGTGATCGTGCCCAACGGCATCCTGTCCAACGGCATCATCACCAACACTAATCGCCAGCCCACGCGCAAAGTGGTGTTCGACGTGGGTGTCGATTACGAGGCCGACCTGCAAAAGGCCCGTGAAGTGCTGCTGGAACTGGCCCGCGACGAACGCGTATTGGCCGACCCGGCGCCGGCGGCCGTGGTGTCTACCTTGGGCGACAGCTCGATCACCGTGTCGCTGCGGGTGTGGGTGAAAACGGCGGATTACTGGGACGTGATGTTCCACTTCAACGAACACTCGCGCGATCGTTTGAAAGCCGCGGGTATCGATATTCCGTTTCCTCAGCGCGTGATTCGCGTGGTTCAGGAATCGACCAACGCATAATTCTTGTCTGTTTGGTCAAGTATCGGAAGTTAACTCAAGAGGCTTATGGCCTCTTGAGTTTTTTATGCCTATGAAAATCAATGCTTTTATTTTTTGACGCATAACTAATGGGGGCCGTACCCGTGGCTCGGTAACTAGTCGAGCTTAGTTAGTTGGTTAGCTTGCTATTTAGTTGCTGGGGTTGTGCAACACCCAAGCCATAAAAAAGGCGCCCCCCATATTCAGGAGGGCGCCTTCTTAGTTACAGCAGCGTTTAGGGCGCTGTTGAACTACCAAGCGATTACAAGATGCTCAGTGGGTACTCAACGATCAGACGGACGTCGTTGTTGTTGCCGCTGTCACCCAGGGATTCGTTGGCGCGGTAAACCGCACTGCGGAAGCGGAAGGACAGATCCTTGGCCTGGCCTTCTTGCACTACGTATTTGGCTTCGTAGTTCCATTCGTGTTCTTTGCCTTCGCCATTGCCGCCGGTATCGATATTGTCACCGGTCACGTAGCGAGTCATCAGGCTCAGGCCAGGCACGCCGTATTCAGCCATGTTGATGGTGTACGCGGCTTGCCACGAACGCTCATCCTTTTGGTTGAAGTCGGAAATCTGGATGGAGTTGGCCAGGAACACGGTGCCGCCGCCATCTACGCCGTAGTAGTAGCCTGCGTCGCCGCTGGAGCGTTGGTGCGCGATGGTGAACTTATGGGAACCCAGGGTGTAGGCCGCTGCCAGGGACCAGATCTTGTTGTCGACAGCGCCTGCCAGCTCCTGGCCGTCGCCCTTGGTACGGTAACCGTTGAAGTCGAAGTTCAGCGACTGGCTGTCTGCGATTGGCAGGGTGTAGTTCAGGTTGACGTACTGCTTCTTGAAGTAGTCATCAATATCGGAAGCAGCGACGCCGCCTACGAAATTATCGGTGAACTGGTAAGTCGCGCCCGCGATGTTGGCGGCTGTCAGGCCTGGGGAGTGCTTGCCATTGATGCTGTCACGGCCCATGCCGGTTTGCGAACTCATGGCGCTGAAGCGGCCAGCGGACAGCTCCAGGCCTTTGATTTCCTTGCTGGTAATCAAGGTGCCGGTGGCGATCTCTGGCAGCAGGCGGCTGTCATCGGTGGAGAACACGGGGCTTGCAACGACTTGGTTGCCGTATTTGAGGACGGTGTCCGAAAGGCGGAATTTCACAGCACCGCCAGCGCGGGACTGAGTGTCTTCCGGTTGGCCCTCGCCATTGTTGGCGAACAGACCGTTACCCGCACGGCCCGAGCCGCCATCGAGTTTGACCGAGCCGCCGGCAAAGGCATCAACGCCCACGCCGATGGTGCCCTGAGTGAAGCCCGACTCAAAAGTCACCAGTTCGCTCAGGCCGGTGTCCTGACGATAGCCGCTAAGTTTGTTGTTAGGACCGCTGGTGTAGTTGCCGTTAGGCTTGCGAACGTTGCCGTTGCCATTCTTGAAGTCGCGGTTCATGTACTCCATACGAGTCTTTGCGACGAGCGAACTGTCTTCAACAAAGCCTTTGGACTCGTCCTGGGAGGACGCGATTGCGAACTGCGAGGTGCCTGCTGAAACAGCCAGTGCGATCATGCTCCACTTCATCACGCGCATCGTGATTTGCTCCTTTGGTTTTTAGAAGAGTGTTGCCGCTCCACCTGTTTTATTATCTGGGCGGCTCTTTCTTTTTGTGTCGGCGCAAACTTATATCACGCTGACAATGTTGGCGATACTTGCGCCTCTATCCTTTCGGCATCTTTACGACCATGTCGCAAACGGCTCGATAGGTGTCGCAAATTTAACCTCCTGCTGTCATCGTGCTGACAACTTTCACGCTGCTTTAGAGCCTTTGGCACGGATGAAAAAGACGTTGTGCCAAACCAGCGCGATCACCATGGGCAGCCTTGCCACTCTTGTTATGAGTCTTGAAGAGCACCCTGCTAGGAAGGTCTCTTTTCGACAATGGTGTGGGTGAATGCAACAAGCGTGCACAAATCCGATTTCTGTCGCTGTTTTTTTCTAAATACGCATGCTCCCCTGTAAAGGCCTCATAAAGCCGGGGGTTGAGCGGATTTTTTTGGGGCTTGACGCAGGTTTTTTCCTGGTATTCAGCGTCGGTGGACGAACCCGTTATTTCAAAACGTTACCGGTTCACACCGAACGCTGGGTAGACGGCGGATGCTCGACGCACTAAGAGTAGCCGCGCCGCGCGTTTTTGGTGCGCAGGCGATGAGCGGTCTTTTGCGGGCGGCTCGGGGGAGCGTGCAACGCCGGCAAGGTTACTGCGGGGGATAGTGCTTAATTGAAACCGCCGCCCACCCCGATTGCCCTGAATGGTGCATCAGCGTAAAAAATGTCCGATTTTGGGGCGTGTGCTGGTAGGGGGAGCCTGCCCGGTAACCCTATTGTGCCCTGGCCCGTGAAGGCAGGTGCATTCGCAGGTATGCTGCTGGCCTGCAGCCCGATTTTCCGTGTCAAGGCCGGGAGCCGGGCAGACTTCAGATCAACTGAGCGGGAGTACGCCCAGTGTTTGCTTTAGATGCACGACTTGAACAAGACACCCTCGTTATCGGGGATTTCCCCCTGTCGCGGTTGCTGCTGTCCAATGATTCGACTTACCCATGGTTCATCCTGGTGCCCCGTCGCGACCAGATCAGTGAGTTGTTCGAGCTCGACACTGGCGACCAGCAGCAGCTGTGGCTGGAAACCACAGCGTTGGCGGAGTTACTCAAGGATTTGTTCGACGCCGACAAGATGAATGTGGCGACCCTTGGCAACGTCGTCAGTCAATTGCATATGCACGTTATCGTGCGCAAGCGCGACGATGCCGCCTGGCCGGCGCCGGTTTGGGGCAAACATCCGGCCAACCCTTATAGTGCAGAACAGGCCGCGGCGATTCGTGCGCGTTTGCGCCCGGTGCTGACTGACAACTTCATCTTCGTGGAGAATTGAGCCATGAGCCTGGAAAACCGAGTGACCGAACTGGAGAGCCGCCTTGCTTTTCAGGATGACACCATCACTGCCTTGAATGATGTGCTGGTGGCTCAGCAACGTGTGGTCGACCGTTTGCAACTGCAAATGGCCGCGCTACTCAAACGCCAGGAAGAAATGGTCGGGCAGTTCGAGACCTTCGAGCAGGACGCGCCGCCGCCTCATTATTGAGGGGCTGATCGCCAGGCAATAAAAAACCGCGAGCAGCCTGGCTGCCTCGCGGTTTTTTTTTAGCCGATCAGCGGCGCGGCAGGGCAGCGATCACGTCTTCGGCTTGCAGGCCTTTGTCACGGTTCATCACCGAGAACTCAACACGCTGGCCTTCGACCAGGACGCGGTGGCCTTCGCCACGAATGGCGCGAAAGTGCACGAAGATGTCATCACCGGAATCGCGGGAAATGAAGCCAAAACCCTTGGAGGTGTTGAACCACTTCACCGTACCGGTATCGCGGTTGCTCATGTCGTAGCTTTGGGAGGCGGCGACCGGCGATGAGGTATAGAAGCTGATGCCCAAGTGCAGTAGCACCGCCAGCAAAGCGGTCAAGCCGCTGACCAGAATGGCCGGTTGACCGGCGATTACCGGTAATGGCGCGAGCAGGGTAAGGATTTGCAGGACTACGGCAAGGACCAGCAGCGCGCTGACCAGGTTTTGCAGCTGATGGCGCGGACCTTTGTTCCAGTAAGGAATGACGGGGGCCAGGACCAGGTTGAGCAGGCCAAAGAACGCCAGGTACAGCGCATCGGGTTGTTCCAGGTAAGGGACGGCTTCGGATCGCAGACTGGGAATAAAGGACAGCAGCAAGGCTGCCGCGCCCGTTAGCAGGTGGACGATTTTCAACATTTTGATTAACTCACGTTAAGACGGATCACAAGGAAGAGCGGATTGCGTACGGTTCGCTTCTGAACAGTGTGAGGCGCTGGACACGTACGCAGATCAGCCTATGCGCGGCGCCCAGGTAGACGGGCGCAACGACACACGGTCTATTTAACAGCAAAGGCTGCACCTACTCAAATCCGGTAACAGCTCACTTTTCCCGCGGCCCAGGGGCTGCGCCCCGATTTTTGCGGGCGAAGGCCTGATCTAGACAGGTGGGGCGGTGAATTGCGCTTGTCTGGCCCTTTGTCGGTTGCCCCTATCGCGCGTTGGAGGAGCGGGTGGCAATCAAGCCTGCAAGCCCCCAGGACTCTTGCTAGAGTGGCCTTGCACCTGCTGGATGAGTTCAATCATTTTTTAGGGGATAAACATGGCTATTGATATTGGTATCAGCGAAGAAGATCGCAAATCGATAGTAGAGGGGCTCTCGCGCCTGCTGTCGGATACGTATGTACTTTATTTGAAGACCCATAACTTTCACTGGAACGTTACCGGGCCCATGTTTCGCACGCTGCACTTGATGTTTGAGGAGCAATATAACGAACTGGCCTTGGCCGTCGACGCTATTGCCGAACGTATTCGTGCCTTGGGTTTTCCTGCGCCGGGTGCTTATTCAGTTTATGCGCGGTTGTCTTCCATAAAAGAAGAGGAGGGTGTGCCCAGCGCTGAAGATATGATAAGGCAACTTGTGCAAGGGCAAGAGGCGGTGACACGTACCGCGCGAGGTATCTTTCCTTTACTTGACAAAGTGAGTGATGAGCCTACTGCAGATCTATTAACTCAGCGTATGCAAGTACACGAAAAAACCGCATGGATGCTGCGTTCTCTACTCGATCACTGATTGCGTTTTTTGGCGCGAGCGATGCCGTTAGGCAGCGCTCGCGCAAGGCTTTTCTGGGGTTGGGAGTGGCGCTGGGTTGGGCAATCCAATTCGGTGTCTTTGGTTTTAATGTGGTATCCACTTATATTTATAATATTTTAACGGGATATAAATCGCTCCCCTATTGTTGGCTTGTCCTACAGCTGTAGTCATAAAGTCGTCTGGATATAAATATCTGGTTAAGCTTTTATAAGTAACAGATTGTTTATTTTCTGTCGAAATAATACGCGGCAAAGGAGTGTCAAGGTAATGGGGAGAGGGGTAGGTAAAGGTATAAGGGAAATAAGCCGCTTTCAGGATGTAAAGGTTGATCCTTTTGTTCGTGAGTTTGATATGGGGTTGGCTCAACCGTTGTCTCGGTCGGTGCGATTGAACGGCTTTGCAACTTGCCTGCGGCTTGAACAAGTTTACTGGGATATTTTGGCCGATATTGCCAAGGTCAACAGTTGTACCGTGAGTGCGTTGCTTTCCTATGTTGATCGGGAAGTTCACCTGCGCCATGGCGGGGTAAAGAATTTCAGTGGATTGGTGCGGGTCGTGTGCGTAGTTCATAGCTTGAAAGAGGGAGGAGGCTTTCGGTTCAAGGCCGGTCAGGCTGGCAGGCTCGAGGTTTGATCCGGATCGGCGTGTGCGAATGCGCCGGTGATAGCGTTGGGTTGAGGGGGCAGGTGCAGCAGGCGTCCCGCTGTGGGCTGCACAGGCTCGATTTAATGGATATAATCCCGCTCTTTGCTGTGTAGTCCAGGCTCTTGTGCGGGCTCGGGCTGTAGAACGGATTTGCGAGACGTCCCCCATGCCCATGTATGACTATCAATGTGCTTCCTGCGGTCATCAGTTGGAAGCCATCCAGAAGATCAGCGCCGCGCCGCTGGTCGATTGCCCGGCCTGCCAGGCCCCGCAGTTGCAAAGAATGCTATCGATGCCCGGTTTTCGCCTCAGTGGCTCGGGCTGGTACGAGACCGATTTCAAGACCGGTGCCAAGAAGAACCTGGCCGGTGGCGACAAAGCTGACTAAGTTGAACTCCACGCGCGAGGTCTTGCCTCATCGGGCGCCCGGTTCAGGGTGCGGCGGTAGGCGAGAGCTCCAACCGAATGTCGAATTACGAGAAGTGAAATCACCATCATGATGCGCAGCCATTATTGCGGCCAACTGAACGAGAGCCTGGAAGGTCAGGAAATTACCCTTTGCGGATGGGTCCACCGTCGTCGCGACCATGGCGGGGTGATTTTCCTCGATATCCGTGATCGTGATGGTCTGGCCCAGGTGGTATTCGATCCGGACCGCGCCGAAACCTTCGCCGCTGCCGACCGTGTGCGCAGCGAGTACGTGGTCAAGGTCACCGGCAAGGTGCGCCTGCGTCCGGCCGGCGCCGGCAACGCCAACATGGCTTCGGGCATGATCGAAGTGCTGGGTTATGAACTCGAAGTGTTGAACGAAGCGGAAACCCCGCCGTTCCCGCTCAACGAGTTCTCTGATGTTGGCGAGGAAACGCGCCTGCGCTACCGCTTCATCGACCTGCGTCGCCCGGAAATGCTCGAGAAGCTGCGCCTGCGTTCGCGCATGACCACCAGCATCCGCCGCTACCTGGACGAAAACGGCTTCCTCGACGTCGAGACGCCGATCCTTACCCGTGCCACGCCCGAGGGTGCCCGCGACTACCTGGTGCCAAGCCGCACCCACGCCGGCAGCTTCTTTGCCTTGCCGCAATCGCCACAGCTCTTCAAACAGCTGTTGATGGTCGCCGGCTTCGATCGCTACTACCAGATCGCCAAGTGCTTCCGTGACGAGGACCTGCGTGCCGACCGCCAGCCGGAATTCACCCAGATCGACATCGAAACCAGTTTCCTCGATGAAAAAGACATCATGGGCCTGACCGAAGGCATGATCCGCAACCTGTTCAAGGAAGTGCTGGATCTGGAGTTCGGCGAGTTCCCGCACATGACCTGGGAAGAGGCCATGCGCCGCTACGGTTCCGACAAGCCTGACCTGCGTAACCCGCTGGAACTGGTGGACGTTGCCGACCAGCTCAAGGACGTCGACTTCAAAGTGTTCAGCGGCCCAGCCAACGACCCGAAAAGCCGCATTGCGGCTCTGCGCGTTCCGGGCGGGGCGAGCATGCCGCGCAGCAAGATCGACGACTACACCAAGTTCGTCGGCATCTACGGTGCCAAGGGCCTGGCGTACATCAAGGTCAACGAGCGCGCCAAAGGTGTCGAAGGCTTGCAGTCGCCTATCGTCAAGAACATCCCCGAGGCCAACCTCAATGTGATCCTCGATCGCGTTGGCGCAGTCGATGGCGATATCGTGTTCTTCGGTGCCGACAAGGCCAAGATCGTCAGCGAGGCCCTGGGTGCACTGCGGATCAAGGTCGGTAACGACCTGAACCTGCTGACCTGCGAATGGGCGCCAATGTGGGTCGTCGACTTCCCGATGTTTGAAGAGAACGACGACGGCAGCTTCACTGCGCTGCACCACCCGTTCACTGCACCCAAGTGCACCCCGGCCGAACTGGAAGCGAATCCGGCGACCGCGTTGTCCCGTGCCTACGACATGGTGCTCAACGGCACCGAGCTGGGTGGCGGTTCGATCCGTATCCACCGTAAGGAAATGCAGCAATCGGTATTCCGCCTGCTGGGGATCAGCGAAGCGGAACAGGAAGAGAAGTTCGGCTTCCTGCTCGATGCCCTGAAGTACGGTGCTCCGCCCCACGGTGGCCTGGCCTTTGGCCTGGATCGCCTGGTGATGTTGATGACCGGTGCGCAGTCCATCCGTGAAGTGATCGCGTTCCCGAAAACCCAGAGCGCTGCGTGCGTCATGACCCAGGCCCCAGGCCTGGTGGACGCCAAGGCCCTGCGTGAACTGCACATTCGCCTGCGTGAACAGCCCAAGGCTGAGTAAGGGCGAACGGGCGGGCTGCCTGAAGGCGCGGTAGTTTTCATGCAGTCTGCTAAGGCGCATCTTCGGATGCGCCTTTGCGTTATGCGGTTTGAATCCTGCCTGGGGCAGGGCGTGTGAGGTTGTTTAAGAATTCTGGAGTCGTGTTATGGCTGGCCATTCCAAGTGGGCGAACATCAAGCACCGCAAAGAGCGTCAGGATGCCAAGAAAGGCAAGATTTTCACCAAGTGGATCCGTGAGCTGACGGTCGCTGCCCGCCAGGGCGGCGGCGATCCGGGCTCCAACCCGCGTTTGCGCCTGGCCTTGGATAAAGCCCTGGGCGCGAACATGAGCCGCGATATCATCGACCGCGCCGTGGCGCGTGGCGCGGGGGCTGCGGACACCGACGACATGGTCGAGCTGACCTACGAAGGCTACGGCCCGGGCGGCGTGGCGGTGATGGTCGAGTGCATGACCGACAACCGCAATCGCACGGCCGCGGCGGTGCGCCACGCTTTCAGCAAGTGTGGCGGCAACCTGGGCACCGACGGTTCGGTGGCCTATCTGTTCGAGCGCAAGGGGCAGATCAACTTCGCGCCAGGCACCGACGAAGACGCGCTGATGGAAGCGGCGATGGAGGCCGATGCCGACGACGTGGTGACCAACGACGACGGTTCCATCGACGTGTTTACCTCGTTCTCCAGCTTCTATGCGGTGCGTAATGCCCTCGAGGCCGCAGGCTTCAAGGCGGCGGATGCGGAAATCGTCATGTTGCCCACCACCAGCGCCGAGCTGGACCTGGAGGGCGCCGAAAAGGTGCTCAAGCTGATCGACATGCTGGAAGACCTGGACGACGTGCAGAACGTTTACTCCAACGCGGACATTGCTGATTCGGTGGCCGAACAGTTGGGTTGATGGCTTCAAACCTTCGGGTGGCTTGCCCGCAATTGTGTGGCCTCGTTGCAACTGATCCACTGAGGCGGTTGTATCGCGTGCAAGCCTGTACCCACCGCCGGCGCTATGCTGGCTCAATTTCCCTCCGACCCGCAGGCGTTATGACTCTTATTCTTGGCATCGACCCTGGCTCACGTATCACTGGCTACGGCGTGGTACGCGATACCGGCCGCGGTTGTGTCTATGTGGCATCAGGGTGCATTCGTACCGGTGCTGGCGAATTGCCCGAACGCTTACAAATCGTCTATCGCGGCGTGCGCGAGGTGATCCAGACCTACGGGCCGGTCACCATGGGCATCGAAAAGGTGTTTATGGCGCGCAACGCCGACTCTGCCTTGAAGCTGGGCCAGGCCCGGGGCGCGGCGATTGTCGCGGGGGTGGAGGAAAGCCTGGAAATTGCCGAGTACACCGCCACCCAGGTCAAGCAGGCTGTGGCCGGGACGGGCGCGGCGAACAAGGAAGTGGTGCAGATGATGGTGATGCACTTGCTCAAGCTCACCACCAAACCGCAGATCGACGCCTCCGATGCCCTGGCGATCGCCATTTGCCATGCCCACACCCGTTCCAGCCTGTTGCCTCATGGCCTGGGAGCGGCACGTAGCCGTGGCGGTCGCTTGCGTCTCTGATAGCATCGGCGCAGTCATTTCGGAAGTTGAGTGTTTTGGGCCTGGGTTGTCGGCCGCTTCACTCACTCCGCTACCCGCCAGCCTTTGCGCTGGCCAACGCTCAGGGATCTGAAACGTGATTGGACGCTTGCGCGGCACCTTGGCTGAAAAACAGCCGCCGCACCTGATTCTGGATGTAAACGGCCTGGGGTATGAGTTGGAAGTGCCCATGACCACGCTTTATCGACTACCGTCGATCGGTGAGCCCATCACGCTGCACACCCATTTGGTGGTGCGCGAGGATGCCCAGTTGCTTTATGGCTTCATTGGCAAGCGTGACCGCGATTTTTTCCGCGAGCTGATTCGCCTTAACGGCGTCGGCCCCAAGTTGGCCCTGGCATTGATGTCGAGCCTGGAAGTCGATGAGCTGGTGCGTTGCGTGCAGGCCCAGGACACCTCGGCGCTGACCAAGGTACCGGGCGTGGGCAAGAAAACCGCCGAGCGCCTGCTCGTGGAACTCAAGGACCGCTTCAAGGCCTGGGAGACCGTGCCGAATATGTTTGCCTTGGTGCCGAATCAGCCGGATGCGCCGATCCCCGTGGCCACCGCTGAAAATGATGCGGTTAGTGCGTTGATTTCCCTGGGCTACAAGCCGGCGGAAGCCAGCAAGGCGATTTCCGCCATCAAGGAGAAAGGTTTGAGCAGCGAAGACATGATCCGCCGTGCCCTGAAGGGAATGATTTAAGTGATTGAAGCTGATCGTCTGATTACCGCCAGCCCCGGCCCGCGGGACCGCGAGGAAGTCCAGGACCGGGCGATTCGCCCCGTCAGCCTGGCTGAATACATCGGCCAGCCCACGGTTCGCGAGCAAATGGAGTTGTTTATCCAGGCAGCACGCGGGCGCAATGAGTCCTTGGACCATACGCTGATCTTCGGCCCGCCAGGCCTGGGTAAGACCACCCTGGCCAATATCATTGCCCAGGAAATGGGCGTGTCGATCAAGAGCACCTCGGGCCCGGTGCTGGAACGCCCCGGTGACCTGGCGGCGCTGCTGACCAACCTCGAGCCGCACGATGTGCTCTTCATCGACGAAATCCATCGCCTGTCACCCATCGTCGAAGAAGTGCTGTACCCGGCCATGGAGGACTTCCAGCTCGACATCATGATCGGCGAGGGCCCGGCGGCACGCTCGATTAAGCTCGACCTGCCACCGTTCACCCTGGTGGGTGCCACCACGCGCGCGGGCATGCTCACCAACCCGCTGCGGGATCGTTTCGGCATCGTCCAGCGCCTGGAGTTCTACAGCACCGCCGACCTGGCCACCATCGTTAGTCGTTCGGCGGGCATCCTCGGTTTGCCGCTGGACCCTGAAGGCGCGTTCGAGATCGCCCGCCGTGCCCGGGGCACGCCACGGATCGCCAACCGCTTGTTGCGCCGGGTCCGTGACTTTGCCCAGGTCCGCGCCAAGGGGCATATCACCAAGGCGATTGCTGACCTGGCGCTGAACTTGTTGGATGTCGATGAGCGCGGTTTCGATCATCAGGACCGGCGCCTGCTGCTGACCATGATCGAGAAGTTCGATGGCGGGCCGGTGGGTGTCGACAGCCTGGCCGCCGCCATCAGCGAAGAACGCCACACCATTGAGGATGTACTGGAGCCTTACCTGATTCAGCAGGGCTACATCATGCGCACACCGCGGGGGCGGGTGGTGACCCGGCACGCTTACCTGCATTTTGGCTTAAACATTCCGTCACGTATGGGCGACAGGCCTGTGGCAGACGAGTTTTTGGACGTTGTGGGCGATTAAAGGGTGTCTTGTCAGTGATTTATTTCTGCGTTGTGAGGTCTTATACGCTTCAGTGTCGGACTTTTCGCTTGAAAGGTGCGCAAGAATGGAAAAACAGTTGCCTGGCTGGATTGGCAACCTGAGGAGTAAGCACTAGAGTATGCGCGCGCAAAACGGGCTTGAGTCGTTCGCACATCGTTGTCGCGTTTATTACGAGGACACCGATGCCGGCGGCATCGTGTATTACGTTAATTACCTAAAGTTTATGGAGCGGGCTCGAACCGAGCGGCTACGTGAGTTGGGCTTTGCCCAATCGCAGCTGGCCGGCGAGGACCTGTTGTTCGTCGTGCATTCCAGCGAAGCGCGTTACCACGCCCCGGCGCGACTGGACGACGAGCTCCTGGTAAGTGCACAAGTAATCGAATTGAACCGGGCCAGCCTGCGCTTTTTGCAACAGGTCAGGCGAGCCACGGATAACGTGCTGCTCTGTGAAGGGCAGTTTTTGGTGGCCTGTGTGCGCGCCGATAGTTTGAAACCCCGGGCCATTCCCGAAGCTCTACGTGCGGCCTTTGCCGGCGTGAGCGGCGCGGGTAAACATTCAGAGCAGGAGATAAAGCGTGGAAGCTAACGTCGTCGACCATTCCTCCATGTGGAGCTTGGTCAGTAATGCCAGCATCGTTGTTCAGTTGGTAATGCTGACGCTGGTGGCCGCATCGGTCACTTCATGGGTCATGATTTTTCAGCGCAGCAACCTGCTGCGCGCCGGTCGACGTGCCCTGGAGAGCTTTGAAGAGCGCTTTTGGTCGGGTATCGATTTGTCCAAGCTCTATCGTCAGGCGGGCAGCAATCCCGATCCGGACTCGGGTGTGGAACAGATCTTCCGTGCCGGCTTCAAGGAATTCTCCCGCTTACGCCAGCAGCCCGGTGTAGACCCGGAAGCCGTAATGGAAGGCGTGGCCCGCGCTATGCGCGTGGCCATTTCCCGCGAGGAAGAAAAGCTCGAGCAAAGCCTGCCATTCCTGGCGACCGTGGGTTCTGTTAGCCCCTACATCGGTCTGTTCGGTACGGTCTGGGGGATCATGAACTCCTTCCGCGGTCTGGCCACCGCCCAGCAAGCGACCCTCGCCACCGTAGCACCAGGCATTGCCGAGGCCCTGATTGCCACCGCGATCGGTTTGTTCGCGGCCATTCCAGCCGTTATCGCCTACAACCGCTTTGCCGCGCGTAGCGAAACCCTGATTAGCCGCTACTACACCTTCGCCGATGAGTTCCAGGCGATCCTGCACCGCAAAGTGCACACCAGCGAAGAATAAGCAGGTATTTCCCGATGGCGTTAATCGCTAGAGCTCGCAAAAAGCGCAAGCCGGTTGCCGAGATGAACGTGGTGCCTTACATCGACGTGATGCTGGTGCTGCTGGTCATTTTCATGGTGACCGCGCCCATGCTCAATCAGGGCGTGAAGGTTGATCTGCCCAAGGTTTCCAGCGAAGCCTTGCCTCAGGACAACAACACCCAGGTCCTGACCATTTCGATCAAGGCTGACAAGACCTACTACTGGAACCTTGGCAGCGAAGTCGATACCGACAAGCAGCAGGACAAGGCCATGACCTTGCCGCAGATGACCGACGCGGTGACCAAGATCATTCGTGCCGGCAACGAAGGCGGCAAGCACACCCAAGTGTTCATTCGCGGGGATAAAACCGTCGATTACGGCGCGGTCATGGGGGCCATGGGCGGGTTGCAGAAAGCCGGGGTCGGTAATGTTGGCCTGATTACCGAGGCGCCCTGATGCAACAACAGCGAGAGCCCACGGCTTCGGAAAGCTACTTCTGGCCGAGTGTCTGGGCCATAGCCTTGCACGTTCTGGTATTTGGCATGCTGTTCGTCAGCTTTGCCTTTACGCCGGAGCTGCCGCCGGCCAAACCGATCGTCCAGGCGACCCTGTACCAGCTCAAGTCGAAAAGTCAGGCGACCACCCAGACCAATCAGAAGATTGCGGGTGAGGCGAAGAAATCCGCCGCGCGCCAGACCGAAGTCGAACAGATGGAGCAGAAGAAGGTCGAGCAGGAAGCGGTAAAAGCTGCGGAACAAAAGAAAGAAGAGGCGGCTCAAAAGGCCGAGGAAGCAAAGAAGGCCGACGAGTCCAAGAAGGCTGACGAAGCGAAAAAGGCCGATGAGGCCAAGAAAGCCGACGAAGCCAAGAAGACCGCTGAGGCGAAAAAGGCTGAAGAGAAACAATTGGCTGATATAGCCAAGAAAAAAGCCGAAGAAGAAGCCAAGAAGCTGGCAGAAGAAGAGGCCAAGAAAAAGGCCGCTGAAGAAGCCAAGAAGAAAATAGTCGAAGACGCGAAGAAAAAAGCGGCTGACGACGCCAAGAAAAAAGCCGAAGCGGACGAGGCGAAAAAGAAAGTCGCCGAAGACGCCAAGAAGAAAGCGGCTGCCGACGCAGCCAAGAAAAAGGCAACGGAAGCCGCGCGCAAGTCGACCGAAGAGAAAAAGGCCCAGGCCTTGGCTGACTTGCTATCCGACACCCCGCAACGTCAGCAGGCTTTGGCCGACGAGCAGGGCGATGAAGTCGCCGGCAGTTTCGACGACCTGATTCGCGCCCGCGCTGCGGAAGGTTGGGCGCGTCCTCCTTCGGCCCGCAAGAACATGACGGTAGTGCTGCAAATCGGCATGTTGCCGGATGGAACGGTCACATCGGTAACGGTAGCCCGCTCCAGCGGTGATGGCCCGTTTGATAGCTCTGCGGTCGCGGCGGTCAAGAACATTGGTCGCCTGACGGAAATGCAGGGAATGAAGCCGAGCGATTTTGCTCCCTATCGTTCATTCAAGATGACATTCACACCTGAGGATCTAGCCTTGTGAGAAACCTTCTTCGAGGAATGCTTGTCGTTATTTGCTGCATGGCAGGCATGGCGGCGGCAGACGAAAAAAACATCCTGGTCACCAGCGGTAGCGATCGGGCCACCCCGATCGCGGTAGTGCCGTTCGGCTGGCAGGGCGGCAGCGTGCTGCCGGACGATATGGCGGAAATCATCGGCAACGACCTGCGCAACTCGGGTTACTACTCGCCGATCCCCAAGCAAAACATGATCGGCTTGCCCACTCAGGCTAGCGAAGTGATCTACCGCGACTGGAAGGCCCTGGGCGCCCAGTACATTATGGTCGGCAGCATTGTCCCGGCGGGCGGTCGCCTGCAGGTGCAATACGCGCTGTTCAACGTCTCTACCGAACAGCAAGTGCTGACCGGCAGCGTCTCGGGCAGTGTCGATCAGTTACGCGACATGGCCCACTACATCTCTGACCAGTCGTTTGAAAAACTCACCGGCATCAAGGGCGCGTTCTCTACCCGCATGTTGTACGTGACGGCCGAGCGTTTTTCGGTGAACAACACCCGCTACACCCTGCAGCGCTCCGACTATGACGGCGCCCGCGCAGTGACCCTGCTGCAATCGCGCGAGCCTATCCTGTCGCCGCGTTTCGCTCCCGATGGCAAGCGCATCGCTTATGTGTCGTTCGAGCAGAAGCGCCCGCGCATCTTCGTTCAGCACATCGACACCGGCCGTCGCGAGCAGATCACCAACTTCGAAGGCCTGAACGGCGCGCCATCTTGGTCGCCCGATGGTTCGCGACTGGCGTTCGTGCTGTCCAAGGACGGTAACCCGGATATTTATGTAATGAACCTGGGGTCGCGCCAGATTTCCCGCGTGACCAGCGGCCCAGGCATCAACACCGAACCGTTCTGGGGTAAGGATGGCTCGACCATCTACTTCACCTCCGACCGGGGCGGCAAACCGCAAATCTACAAAACCAGCGCGAGTGGCGGTGGTGCTGAGCGGGTGACTTTTATCGGTAACTACAACGCCAACCCTAAGTTGTCGGCCGATGAAAAGACCCTGGTGATGATTCACCGGCAGGAAGGCTTCACTAATTTCAAGGTCGCGGCCCAGGATTTGCAGCGCGGAAGCGTAAAAATCCTTACAGATAGCACACTTGATGAGTCGCCTACTGTTGCACCCAACGGCACCATGGTAATCTACGCCACCCGCCAGCAGGGCCGGGGAGTCTTGATGCTCGTGTCCATTAATGGACGCGTAAGGCTCCCGCTTCCTACCGCTCAAGGCGAAGTCAGAGAACCTTCCTGGTCCCCTTACCTGAACTGACGCGGCGCTACACGTTTTACTTAACACACTGGGGTTCATTAGGAGTTTCACGATGGAAATGCTGAAGTTTGGTAAGTTTGCTGCGCTGGCTCTGGCCATGGCTGTAGCTGTAGGTTGCTCGTCCAAAGGCGGCGACAACGCCGGTGAAGGCGCTGTTGATCCAAACGCTGGTTACGGCGCTAACACTGGTGCTGTAGATGGCTCCCTGAGCGAAGAAGCTGCTCTGCGCGCAATCACCACCTTCTACTTCGAATACGACAGCTCGGACCTGAAGCCAGAAGCCATGCGCGCTCTGGACGTTCATGCCAAGGACCTGAAAGCAAACGGCGCTCGCGTTGTTCTGGAAGGCAACACCGACGAACGTGGTACTCGTGAGTACAACATGGCGCTGGGCGAGCGTCGTGCGAAAGCCGTTCAGCGCTACCTGGTACTGCAAGGTGTTTCCCCAGCTCAGCTGGAACTGGTTTCCTACGGCGAAGAGCGTCCAGTTGCTACCGGCAACGACGAGCAGTCCTGGGCTCAAAACCGTCGCGTCGAACTGCGTAAGTAATTCGTCATGCGAACGTGCCGTCGTGCTGTAACTGTTCTGGCTCTCAGCCTCGCACCGCTTGCGGTGTGGGCTGCGGTTCCTGTGGTCGATGACAACTCTGGCTATAACAATAGCGGGAGCAGTTATCCGCCTGCGGGTTACGGTACGAACGGCGCCTATGCCGGGGGAGGGGTTTCGACCCCTGTCTCGGCACAGGGCGAGCTGTTCAACCAACTGCAACAAATGCAGGAACAAATCGCACGCCAACAAGGTGTGATTGAAGTTCTGCAAAATGATGTCTCGCGCATGAAGCAGGAAAACCTGGAGCGATACCAGGATCTTGATCGGCGCATAGGAACCGGCGTTGCACCAGCCGCGACTCCTGATAATTCTTCTGCCGGTGGCGATGTCAATGCCGCCGGTGCAGCTGCCGCAGCTGCCGCAGCGGCCAGCCAGGCCCCCGCAGCCAGTAGCGAGCCGGGTGACCCGGCGAAGGAAAAGCTTTATTACGACGCAGCCTTCGACCTGATTAAGGCCAAGGATTTCGACCGGGCCAGCCAGGCTTTCTCGGCGTTCCTGCGCAAGTATCCAAACAGTCAGTATGCGGGCAATGCCCAATACTGGCTGGGCGAAGTCAACCTGGCCAAAGGCGACCTGCAAGGTGCCGGCCAGGCATTCGCCAAGGTCAGCCAGCTCTATCCCAAGCACGCCAAAGTGCCGGATTCGCTGTATAAACTGGCCGATGTGGAACGCCGCCTGGGTCATGCCGATAAGGTAAAAGGCATCCTGCAGCAGGTTGTTGCCCAGTATCCGGGGACTTCTGCCGCACAACTGGCCCAGCGAGACTTGCAGCGCATGTAAAGGCTTGTTTGCCAGAATCAAAGAAACCCGCGCTTGTCGCGGGTTTTTTCGTTAGAATCCACGCCCTTTTTATGAAACACGCTTCCTGGCGTTTGCGCGTTGGCGCGATGCCCTGAAGTGCCTGACGGAGGCGGACAGCCTGTTTAGCTGTTACGCCCGTGGCGACTATGCAAGACACATTGAGAATCACCGAAGTTTTTTACTCGTTGCAGGGTGAAACGCGCACGGCTGGCCTGCCCACAGTTTTTGTGCGGTTGACCGGCTGCCCTTTGCGTTGCCAATACTGTGACAGCGCCTACGCCTTCAGCGGCGGCACCCTTCGCACCCTCGACGACATCGTCGAGCAGGTTGCAGGCTTCAAGCCGCGCTACGTCTGCGTGACCGGCGGCGAGCCCTTGGCCCAACCCCATGCCATTCCCTTGCTCAAGCGCTTGTGCGATGCCGGTTACGAGGTCTCTCTGGAAACCAGTGGCGCCCTCGACGTATCGGCCGTGGATAGTCGCGTCAGCCGGGTTGTGGACCTGAAAACCCCTGGGTCGAAAGAGGCCCACCGCAACCGCTACGAAAACATCGAGCTGCTGACGCGCAACGATCAGGTCAAGTTCGTGATCTGTTCGCGCGAAGACTACGATTGGGCGGTGTCCAAGTTGATCCAATACGGCCTCGATCGTCGCGCCGGCGAAGTCTTGTTTTCGCCCAGCCATCACGACTTGAGCGCCCGCGACCTCGCGGACTGGATCGTGGCAGACAACTTGCCCGTACGTTTGCAGTTGCAAATGCACAAATATCTTTGGAACGACGAGCCGGGGCGCTGAAATGACTGAACAACTCAAAACAGAAGAAAAACGTGCGGTGATCCTGTTGTCCGGTGGCCTGGACTCGGCGACGGTAGTGGCCATGGCACGGGCCGAGGGCTATAGCTGCTACACCCTGAGTTTCGACTATGGCCAGCGCCACCGTGCCGAATTGGATGCCGCCGCTCGGGTCGCCCGTGATTTGGGCGCGGTCGAGCATAAAGTCATCGGTCTGAACTTCAATGGTATGGGCGGTTCCGCCCTGACTGACAGTTCTATCGACGTCCCCGAAGCGCCGAGTGAGGGAATTCCCGTCACCTACGTGCCAGCTCGCAATACCGTGTTTCTCTCCCTGGCGCTTGGCTGGGCTGAAGTGCTGGGTGCCCGTGACATCTTCATCGGCGTTAATGCGGTGGACTACTCCGGCTACCCGGACTGCCGTCCTGAGTTCGTCGAGGCATTCGAGCGCTTGGCCAACCTGGCGACCAAGGCGGGCGTGGAGGGGCAGGGCTTCCGCATCCAGGCTCCGCTGCAAAACCTCAGCAAGGCACAGATCGTTCAGGCCGGCGTGAAGCTGGGTGTGGACTACGGCCTTACCGTGTCTTGCTATCAGGCAGACGATAACGGCCATGCGTGTGGCAAATGCGATAGCTGTAGATTACGTGCGGACGGCTTCGCAGCGGCAGGAATCAGCGATCCAACACCTTATTTCTGATTTATTTCAAATAAGGTATTGAATAGTCCTTAAAAATCAGTATTATACGCGCACCACACAGCGGGTCGTTAGCTCAGTTGGTAGAGCAGTTGGCTTTTAACCAATTGGTCGTAGGTTCGAATCCCACACGACCCACCATTTTTAAGCAGTTTTGAAAGTCTGGAAGGCCCACGAAAGTGAGGATTTCCGGATTTTTTTTTGCCTGAAAATCAAGAGATGCGTACTTTCGACTCGATTGTCGATGTCAACTCAAGTAGTTGTGCACACAGATCTTCATATTCAGTCGCGCAGGCAACGACTTCACCTAAGAAGCCCGAGTTATCTTGTGGATTGTCCGTAACCTGATCTCCGGGTTGTTTTGCATATCGGTAATCCTGCACTTCGATGCCGAGCTCAGCGCCGACTCGTTCAATATCCGGAAGCGAGATCAACACTCCTGGCTTTGGTGCTTTAATCAGCCGAATTCCGGAGTAGCGCTGGGCAACAGGCGATTTTTCTTGAACGGCGCCAGTGACAGCCCACCTCACCCATGTGTCCCACGGGTTGAAATCTTTAAACGATAACGCCGCCAGGTCCCAAATACGCAGTCCAGCAGGACGCATGTTTGTTTCTACCGCCGCAGTGAACCCGCAGCGCGAGAATATTTCGTTGTGATACGCACCGCCATTGGGCACAAGTCGCAGCATGTGATGTCCTGCCGTATCGATTTGTTGGCGGATGTCCCGTGGCAGCGGTGCGGGTACTATCTGTTGTACTTCTGCTCGATAGGTTCCCATGGTTGTTTGTTTTTCGGTGATCCACGTACACCCGGCCACATAATCCCAACTGTATTCTTGAGCATGCTCAATCAGTTCTTCGACGATAATTCCGGCGTCGTGATATTTCTCCAGATCTGACCAGATTGCCTCGCACTGTCCAAGTGACGGGACGACATAGCAACCGCGACTGTTTCCTTCGTTAGCCGGTTTTGCGAAAGCTCGCCCGCCGAGCTCAGCCACCACAGTCTGGAACTGCTCCTTTGATCGAACATGAACGCAACGGATGGGCTTGTATCCTCGCGGATGATTTGTGATCTGGGTGTCTCGGTTGCGAAAGATACGCTTGTCGAGGCCTGCAATTGCGTCGTGGGGCTCAACCCCAGGAAGCCCGAAATGCAGGGCAAGGTTTGCACCAAGCAGCACTCCTCGGTCGGAAAACGGCAGTATGCCAATCGGCTTCAGTTCGAGGCGGTCGAGTTCCAGGCATACCAATCGGGTCGATTCTTGCACGGCGTCATAAGCTAGGGTGCATGCAAACACTTCGTCGGCGGCTTGATAATCGGCGTCTTCGATTTTCTCTGTTACTAGCAGCAGCTTCGCATTGAAGAGCTGTTGACATGCCCGCCGTATCTTGGGGATGTCATAAATTCGAACATTATTGTATCCAACGACAATCAGGCATTTTTCCATATGTTTGTTACTCCTATGTAGGCATCGCATCTGGCGCTTAATGAATGTACTGCAACGTTGAAAGCCCTACTTTTACTATTCGTTTGTCTGAGCCTGGCTCTAATTTGTTAATTGATTGTGTTTATTAGTTCCAAACCCTCGATCCCTTGTATTCCTAGTCCAGGCTGTTCACTCAACACCACGGTGTTGGCAGCCATCGTGGCTCCACCCATAACAGGGTTGCTCGCGATCAAGGCTATAGCATCCAGATCAATGAACCTGAAATCCCTGCCAGAGCAAAAACTTGCCATTGCCGCTATTCCAATGGGCGATTCCATAAGGCACGTCGCAGCGCAAATCTTGGACCTCAGACGCGCCATTTCGTAGGCTGCTCTTGCGCAACGTATGCCGCCGAGCTTCATGAGTTTTATTGCCAGTCCGTCGACCAAGCCGTTACTTGTAAGAACAATTGCTTCCTGTACTGATGAGCAACTTTCGTCCGCTATTATGGGGATGTTTGAGGCAGCGCTTATTCGCGCAAGAGCGTGATGTTCTGTTGATCGCACAGGTTGTTCGATAAACGATAGGTTTGCGCCAATCGCCGTGACACGTTCGGCAAACGTCAAGGCGTCCTCTTCGCTCCATGCTTGATTGGCGTCAACTCCAATTTCAATTGTTTTTTCCACGGCGCGTCGGATCTCTTGAACCCGAAGAAGATCATCTTCTATACCCTGTGGAGATCCAAGCTTGATTTTCAATGTAGTAAAACCGTTGCTTACGGCAGTACAAGCATCGTCAATCATCTCGTCGAGGCAGTTGTGGGAAATGGAGATGCCCGTAGTTATTTTATTGTGGCGGCCGCCGAGGAACCGATAGAGCGGAACACCGACGGCTTTAGAACTTAGGTCGTGCAAGGCGATGTCGATTGATGCTTTTGCCGCCGCGTTTGCGCTGATGCTGTGATCTATCGTGGTCAGTGTTTTTTCGAGGTTGGATACGTCGTTGCCCACCAATTTTGGTGCGAACACATCCCCCACTACCGATATTATCGAGTCGAGGCTTTCACTGCTCGTTCGTATCGAGGGGGTAGCAACACCGTAACCACGTAGTCCACAAACTGTCTCAACTTCGATGACTATATCTTCGGTGCTTTCGACACGACGAACGGATGATATGAACGGTTTTTTAAGAGGGATACGCAATAAATTGATCGAAATACTCTTAACTCGCATCGTGTTGCCTACCTTGAGCGCTATAGTCTGTTTTAGTATTTAAAAAAAGGACTGCGGCGATTATCAAAAATGTAATTCCGGTCAATGCCAGGATTTGGCCGGAAATCTCGACAGGAAAGTAGCGCGAAATCAAAGCACCCAATCCCCCTCCTGCACCGACCGAGAGTTCTTTTATGAACAGACAGTTGTCCCGCGCACCGAATACATCTAAGTAGCTGGCAAAACATTCGATCAAGGAAAGAATCAATACCCAGACAAGTGCGCCGGCTAATGTCTCTACATGGAAAATACCCAGGCTCGCTATTACGCATAAGCCACAGAGCATGGTTGCCCACGTTATAATCATCGCGGCTCTATCGCTGGCGAACTTTCCTATGATATGGATCACCACTTTTTGAAAAGCAACTATGAAGACGCTACTGGCTAGTACGACGAGTCCATACCACTGTGTGAGAGAGCCCAAGGTGGAGACAATGTACTGAGGTAGTAATGTGAATGGCGCATACAGTTTGATGCCCATGGTCAGGCCTAGCAGCACCCAAGCCAGGCGAATGGGCCTGGATACATTCTTTCCGGCAGGTAGTTCTATGTGTGTTCGTGACGCAACAATGTGCCGGGCAACATATGAGGCAACTAGTAGAAAGACGAAACTTATCAGTGCGATAGTGGTGTTGTTTTGTATGGGCAGTGAAAGCGTTATACCTGCAAGAATTACCCCGCAGTTTATTGCTATCTTGTTTTGCGCGGCTGCACCTATGTTTTCAGATGCATAGGCTCTAATTAAATATCCCGCGACGCTAACCCCAATCGCCAGGCACGTCGCTCCGATCACAAAAAAAACCTGGTTGGGGAGCAAAATCAATGCGCTGCCCAGGGCGGCTAGCAAGGTCGCAGCTGGGATGGCATTGGCTTGCAACCGCGAGAAAAAAAATGACGAGAAGACTAAAAAAAAGCGGCTGCCAAAGACGAGTATCGCGTTGGAAATAGGATCAAACCACACTGTGGCCCGCCCCATAATCGTGTACAGGGACGTTGCGATGATAAGTCTGACAAGGAAGGCGCCTTTCATTGAATTGCCTTGAGCGAGTTAAGGATTTTTATGCCATTGCAGTTGGCGTTTTCGCTGGCTGGATCGTTTGGCCGTTATATATATTGCGGCGTTCAAGGTTCTGTTTTTCAGTTCTGAAGGTTTCAAAGGTAATTGCCATAGTCTTGCTCGAGAGATAGGTTGTGCCTCGGCCCTTTACTTCGGAATAGAAGTCTTGGGGTTTCCCGGAATTTGGTTGTTTGTGCTTGATTGGCGGCGACGCCAATGTTCAAGTTTATAATGGGGCGGGCGTGCAGTGCTTTGTGGTTCGCCAAAATAAAAAACGTGCCGGTGGTGGCGGCTGAATAAACTGGCGTCCACGAGGGAATGCCCTGTCTTATATTTTTAATCAAACCCGCGTCGCGAGGGTCGGTTGCTATCATACGTTCTCCGACCTCAGTATCGATGCGAAAATCAAGATGCAGTTGAATGCCGTAGGTTGGGTCGTATTGAATTAGTTTTCGCTCAAGATTTTTCGACAATCTCACGTTCTTTCCCGAGCGGAAGACGGCCGTCATTTGCGCAAGTTGGTGTAGTTCTGAATTATCGAGATGGTCAGTAACGTTTTTTGCAAGAAAGCACTGTGTGGGGGTGCGGGTTTTGTCGCGGCAGACCGTAAGGGCAAGAAGGTCAGTTGGTTGCGTTTCGTATAGATCATCGGAGTGGGGCGTAATCTCACCGTATCCGTTTCCCCAGTCGCGGTATTTTTCGGCTCCAGGCTTCAGAAACAGGGCCTTGTGATTTTCATAGGGGTACTTGATATCTCGAAGATGAAAAAGCTCGCACAGTGCTTCGTGAGTAATGAGCGCCAGGTAATAGTCGTCGGTGTGGAATATGCCAGTAAAGCAAACGGCGGAGATGCCATGTTTTCCGACATTATCGAAGTAATACCTGTCGTCTCCCCGCAATGTCAGGCTGAGAAGTGAAATTAACTGTAGTTTCAGTGCATGGTTTGACAGGCACAGGTCATGATTTTTCCACCAGCTTTCGATGTGCTCGCAAACATACTCTACATTGCGTGTAACAACGCGTTCTTGGTGAAGTTGTTCTCTTATGAACTGTGGTGTCAGTTGCATTTTCAAGTCCCTTTAAAGTTGCTGTGGAGAAATCCATATCTCTTTTACAGGTGTTTTGTGCTGTGGAGTCGTAAGGTGCTCAGCTTCGCGGTACACAAAAAGATATTGAGCCAATCCGCATGGGCGTGGTGAGCTCGGTCAGGCGAACAATATTGTGAGGAATATTTACGGATAACCAGTCCAAGTGCAAAGAAAAGAGGGTTCCTACATCTTCGTGGGATTTTGCTGTCGGCAAATCAAAACAATATGTGGGCCACTCAATGTTAGAAGTTGTTCAACCAGCGACGTAGGCGTTTACGCGCGTTGGCGTAGGGTGAAGACGTGTTGAATTGGATCATGCGCCCCAGTGTCCAGCGGTCATGCCAGGGGTGTTCGTAGAGATCAGCATTGCTTTGGTTTTGTATGAACGAAACGATTCGCCCCTTTGCCACGCACAGACGTTCGAGCAGGTGCCCATAAGCGATGCCCTCATAGTCTCGGTAGAACTTTTGGGCGAGTTGACCGAGTTCGTTGCCTTTGAAACCTGTGTCGGGATAGTCGATGGGTTGCCCGGCGGCGCTCCTGTCTATCCATTTGAGAACCAACTCATTCCAGCCCACCAGGTAGGCGACCAAGTCGCACAGGCTCATCCGGGTGCCTTTGACGTGGCCCTCTAGGGTGCGCTCCATGGCCCGTTGCGCCGGGATGCTGTTCAAGTCTTCGATAAGCCGATCAAAGGTTGAGTTGATCGCGTCCAGCAACTGATCTTTGTTTTGCGGCACTGTCATTGGTTTTCTGCCTTTGTCGTCAACGCTTTGAGTTTCGCATCAAGATAGCTGTTCGTGCCTGCGGCACATCAATGTGTTCGAGCCGATGACCCGCGGCACCGAGGCCGACAATGAGGTACGCAGTGTCGGGTTGGGTCTGTTTATCGTCAGGGAAATCGTCCAGTCCCATGGCGGGGATTTAGGGGTTAGTTCCCATGTGCAGGACGGAACTGCGTTCGATGTGTGTTTTCCGGGCTCTGCTGCGTCGCTACAACGCCGACCTACCGAGAATGGGTGTGGATAAGGTCGCTCTGGCGCTTAGTTTGTGGTTACTCGGGAGCGGATAATCGACGATACAGTTCCTGTACATCAGCGACCTGTACTTCACAGGTCCAGCCTGGGGTAAGCGGCGCGATCTTTAAAAGATCGATGATGCTTTCCGTGGGGCCGGAGAGCTGGGCGTTGACTTTCCAATTGCGTCGATTGGCAGAGGCACGTCCACATATCCCGTTTCGCCAGAAAAACCATTGGAAGCAACACCAGTCGATTTATAAAAAATCGCTCTAAGGCAATAAAAATACATTCTAAAAAACTGTTATTTCTTACAGGTCTCAAGTGTTTTTAGCAGTGGCAGCCTATGCCCCGGTTGTCGAGTTTGCAGTTGGTGAGTTGACCCAAGGATTACTTGAAGAGAAGCAGTCATGGCCGGTGAAACCCTTGTGAGCCTGTTTGGGAAACAGGCTCGCTTGACCCCCGAGGCACTGGCGGTTGTCGGGGTAGACAGGACGTTGACTTACGCAGCGCTGGACCGGCTCAGCTCGCAGGTGGCGGCGTATCTGCAATCATTGGCCATCGGCCTGGGTGACCTGGTGTTAGTCCAGGCGCACCGCTCGGTCGAGTTGATCGTGGCCTTGCTGGCGGTCATCAAGACGGGCGCGGCATTTGTGCCGCTGGACCGGCAACTGCCCTTGGCGCGCAAGGAATACATCGCCCGGCAATGCAATGCCGCGTTGGTGTTATCCACTCACCCCAGCGATAGCTGGCCGATACTGGCGTGCCGAGTCGAGACCGTCGCAGGCATCCTGGCGTCGCCCACGGCAGTGCCTTTTCGCCCTGTCGACGTCAGCCCCACGGACGCCATGTACGTGATTTTTACGTCCGGTACGACGGGCAACCCCAAGGGCTTGGTGATCGAGCATCACTCGGTTTTGGGGTTGATCCGCCTGCACAACCGTGACCTGGGGATTGATGCCAGTAGCCGGGGTACCTTAATGGTGGTGGTGGAGGGCGTGGGCACGTAAGCCGAGAAACGCCTCGTGGCCTTTTTTGTACCGCGCAATAAATAAAAGCACGCACCCACAGCGCCTGATCGCCGGTTTGCGCCACCGCCAGCCTCGAGCTCAGCCGTTTCAGCGGGCCCGGCCAGCGGCCGCTGGCACAGATCTGGTTTGAGCTGCTGGGCCACGGTGACGTTGACCCGGATGCGCATTTTTTTGAGGTGGGCGGGCATTCCCTGCGGGCGGCGGCGCTAGCGACCCAGGCGTCACGCCATTTTCGGGTGCCCGTGACGGTGGGTGATATCTACCAGCACCTGGTATTCAAGGCGCTGGCGGCGGGTTCGCGTCTATTGAGCTGTACCAGCACAACTACCACTGGGATCGCAGCCAGACAGCGGCCATGCTGGCGGGCAGCGCTATTGTCGAGTCGCGGTTCGAGGGGCCCGTGCTGGCCCGCTATCTGCAGCACTTGCGGCCCTGAGGGCGCGGGAGAGTGCGGGCACGCCAACGCGTGCCCTGAACGTGTCAGCCCTTGGCCGCCATCGCGGTGACTTCCACGCGCATGCCTTCGACCGCCAGCGCCGCCACGCCCACCGCGGCGCGCACCGGCCAGGGCTTGGCGAAGAAGCGCTGGTAGACCTGGTTGAACGCGGCGCGGTCGGCCATGTCGGTGAGGTAGATGGTCAGGTGCAGGACGCGGTCCATGGAGCTGCCGGCGTTTTCCAACGCCAGCTTGAGGGCCTGCAAGGTGCATTCGCTTTGCTCGACGATGCCGCCCAGTTCCAGGCTGCCATCGGCGCGCGTGGGGATTTGGGTGGACACCAGCAAACCGGCGAAACCGGCAACGTCCGAGGAGATGGATTGCGGGTCGGGGTCGGGCAGGAAAGTGAGGTCGTGGTTGGCCATGGGGGCTCTCGTGTTGGCTGGGGAAAGTCGGCGGCCAGTTTACATAAACCCCACCCTCCTCGCGTCGTAGCAAGCGGGCTCGCCTGCTTGCTACTGGCCTACCCTGCGGGATTCCGCTAATGCCATAATGATGGCATTACCGACGAGCGGTCACACAGGATCTGGAAATGGCAATGCATCGCGCAATACCGGCAATCGTTCTGGCGTTGGCCTGCCACGCGGGTGTGGCCCTGGCGGACGACAACGACACCTACGGCTCTTTCGGCGCCCAGGTTACGGACGGCAGCAGCCTCAAGCAGTACAACCGCTTTCTCGACAAGTTGTTCGAGTCCGCCACCTGGGCCTCGGTGGGCTCGGTGCGCCAGGGCGCGCCCAATGACAACTTCGCGATGTACAGCGCGTTGTCCGGGGTGTTCGCCGGGATCGTCAAGGAAAGCGGCGGCGCCGACATCCCGCCTTACGCCAGCGACGCCCTGAACCTGAAAACCATCGGCGGCTTTCGCGCCTACGCCCGCCAAGCCACGCAGAACCCGGCCTTCGTCGCCGACGACACCTCCTGTGGCGCGGCGGTGACCTTTGTTTACCCGGCGGGCATCGCCGCGCTGTTGATCGTTGCGCGGCCCGTCTACGCCACCGGCTACGTGCCCACCCGCGAAGAAATCAACAGCATGGGCGTGGGCATCAACCAGCAAGTGACCCAGGACGCCGAGTACCTGAAAAAACTCTGCGCCAACCGCAAGGACCAGCAAGTGGTCCAGGGTTACTACAACTTCTACAACATGCTCAATGCCGACCTGCCCTCGACCCTGGCCAGCGTCGACAAGGACTACAACGCGCGCAACTACCCTTTCGTCGCCACCCTGACGTGCGGCATGGGCGGGCAGAACATGAACGTGATCGCCTGCTTCAAAAGCACCGACCTGAAGATCACCACCGACAACCAGGGCAAGCTCTACAAGATGTTCAACCTGGGCGACGCCGGGACGATCGACAAGCAAGGCCTGCACATCGACCTGCCCGAGCACTTCGCCATCGAAGCGCAGAACAGCCAGCAGACCCTGATCCTGGGCCTGACCATCAAGGACCGCGCCGGCAAGGTGGTGTACGCCGACCAGCAAGGCCAGTACGGGGTGATTTCGATCAAGCACTGACCGGGGTTGGCGCGGCTTCGCGTGCGGCGGCGGTAGCGCCCGCGCGTTGCAGCCAGGCCAGGATGTCGTCCCACAAGGGCTGGGCGTCGGCGCGAAAGTAGCCCATGTGCCCGATGGCTGGGCTGCCAGGGCGCGGTTGCAGGTCGAGGCGGGTCAGCGGGGCCTGGCGATAGGCTTTGACGAACGCATCGCACGAGCGCGGCGGCGCCCAGGGGTCGTCCACCGACGTGGCGAAAACGCACGGCGTGCGCACGCTGGCGTAGAGCGGCACGACGTGGGCCATTTGCGGGTCGTCAAAGTAGTAGTGGGGGAAGGCGCACCAGCGCTTCCAGTCCTGATACACCCCCAGCGGCAAGTCGTCGCCCATGCCCAGCACACTCCAGGCCATGTAGCCCTTGGCGGCCACCAGTGCCGGGAGCACGAAGGTCCACAGCAAGCGGGTTTTCCACGCCTCGGCCGGGGCCATCCAGCCGCTCCAACCCGCGCCGCTGCCCAGGCTGTAGCAGGCCGTGAGCGCGTCGTGGTTGGGCAGCAGGCCGATGGCGTGGCCGCCGAACGAATGGCCGACCCAGTACAGCGGCAGCGGTTCCTCGCGCAGCAGGTCCACGGCCGCGGCCAGGTCTTGGTAGGCCCAGTCCAGGTACGACATGGCAAAGCCCTTGAGGGACACCGGGCGTGATTGGCCGATGCCGCGGTAATCCAGGGTCAGCACATTAAAGCCCAGGCCCGCCGCGTGTTCGGCGAAACGCCGGTAGAAGCGCTGCTGCACCCCGGTGGCCCCGGCCACGATCAGGTTGCCTTTGGCAGTGCCCGCGGCCCTGTAGCGCACGGCGCCCAGGCGATAGCCGTCGCGGGCGAGCAGGGTGAAGGTGTCGGTATGGATCGGCGTCGTGGGCATGGTCGGGTTCCGTTCAGTGCCGGGAGGGGTTGGCTCAGCGGCCGGTGAATACCGGTTCGCGCTTTTGCAGCATGGCCATCACCCCTTCGCGGGCGTCCTGGCTTTTGATCTGCGTCAGCAGCGCTGCGTTGAGCTGGCTGAATGCCGCTTCATCGCCCGCCGCTTGCGCGAGGAAGGCCGACTGCAACGTCGCCCGAACGGCCAGCGGTGCAGCTTTGGCGATGCGTTGCGCATACTCGATAGCCCGCGGCAGGGTTTGGCCGGGTTCGACCACTTCGGTGAGCAGGCGCATGCCCCGGGCCTGTTGCGCGTCGAAGGTTTCCCCGGTGAGCAGGTAACGCATGGCGTCGGCCCACCCGGCGGCGCGGGTGAAGCGCACGGTCGAGCCGCCGGCCGGGGAAATCCCGCGCAGCACTTCCAGGTGAGCGAAGCGCGCCGTGGTGTCGGCAACGACGATATCGGCGTTGAGCATCAACTCGATCCCCGCCGTCCAGCACGTCCCTTGTACCGCCACCACCACCGGTTTGGTGCGCCGGGGGCCGGACACGCCCCAGGGGTCGATGCCTTCTTGCGGGTAGTGGAAGCCGCCGCTGGCCAACTTGGGGGTCAGCTCCATCAAGTCCAGCCCCGCAGTGAAGTGCTCGCCGTGGGCGAACAGCACCGCGCACCGCGCCTCGTCCTGGCGCTCGTACTCCCCCAGCGCCAGGGACAGGTCTGTCAGCAGGGCACTGTCAAACGCATTGCGTTTGCCGGCCCGATCCAACCCGATAAAAAACAGATCGCCCCGTTGCTCGCGGGTTACCCGGCCTGCGCCACTGTTGTCCTGGCTCATCTATCACGCTCCTCAAGGTTACTGACCATTCGTTCGGTAACAAGAAATTAAACGAACGTTTGGTAATCGTCAAATTGAGGCGGGTAGGCTTATGCCATAGAATCACCGCCAGTGATCGCCAGTAGGAAAACCCCCGTGCGCCCCTTGAAAATCCCCCGTGATGAACTGCTGCAACGCTGTGCCTGTACGTTCAAGCGCCTGGGCTACCACGGCACCACCATGGATGCGCTGGCCGGCGCGTGCGGCTTTACCAAGGCGTCGTTCTACCATCACTACTCGAACAAAGAGTTCCTGCTGCGCGACGTCCTGGAGTGGACGCACCAGCGCGCCAGCACGCTGCTGTTTGCGTTGGCCTATGACGAGGCCCTCACGGCCCACGAACGCCTGACGAAAATGGGGCGCCGGGCAATGGGTATGTTCCAGGACGATGCGATTGGGTGCCTGATGGGGGTGATCGCGGTCGATGCCAGCTACGGTAAGCCGGAGTTGATGGCACCGATCCGCGCTTTTTTCGATGACTGGGCCAAGGCTTTTGCCCATTTGTTGGGCGAGCAGTTGGGCGAAGTGCAAGCCTTGGTCGTGGCGCGGCGCTGGGTGGCCGATTATGAGGGGGCCATTTTGTTGGCGCGGGTCTATGACGACCCGGCCTATATAGAGGCGGTGACCGAGCGGGCGTTGGCGCTGCTGGGGCCCGGCGCACCCCCCAGCCAAACTCAGTAGGCATACCTCAACGTCGTCATGAAGTTACGCGGCGCACCGTACAGGCCTGCCGCGGTGGTGGTCAGGTATTCCTTGTCGAACAGGTTGTTGACGTTCAGCGAAGCGCTGAGCGCCGGGGTGAGCTGGTACTTGGCCATGGCGCTGACCAGCGCATAGCTGCTCTGGCTGGTGGCGTAGCTCAGGTCGTAGCCGGTTTCGCTCTGCCAGTTCACGCCGCCGCCCAGGGTGAGCTTGTCCAGCGCGCCGGGCAGGCGATAGGTACTGAACAGCTTGACGCTGTTGCGCGGGATTTCGGTAACGATGCGCCGGTCGTCGTCGCTGAAGCTGACGCTGTAGGAGTAGCCCCCGCTCAGTTGCCAGCCTTCGCTCAGCTCGCCGTTGATCTCCAGTTCCACCCCTTCGCTGGTGGTGCCGTTTTCGGCCTTGTAGGCCTGGAAGCCATTGGGCGCCAGTTTGTTGCCATCGGCCACCGCCAGGTTGTCCTGCTCGACACGGAACAGTGCCAGGCTGGTGTTCAGGCGTCCTTCATAGAACCCGGCCTTGAGGCCCAACTCGTAGCCGGTGCCCTCTTGCGGGTCCAGGGGCGTGCCGTTGACGTCGCGCACCGAGGCCGATTGCGGGTTGAAGATCTGGGTGTAGCTGGCGTATGCGGTCCAGGTGTCGTCCAGGTCGTAGACGAAGCCAGCGTAGGGGATGAACACGCCGGTTTCGCTGCGTTGGGTTTCACTGCGCACGCCGGTGTTGAGGCGGCTTTTGCTGTCGCGTTCCCAGTCCACTACGCGGGCGCCGAGGATCAGGCTGGCGGCGTCGGTCAGGTGCCAGCGCGAGGTCAGGTAGGCGCCGTACTGGGTTTCGGTGAGGTCGCTTTCGCCGATCTGCTTGAACTGCGGTTTGGGTGTGCTGCCGTTCCAATGGTAGATGTCGGGGATGCTGCCGTTGTAGCCCGAGCTTGGGCGCTGCCAGCCGCCGTAGTTGGGCGTGCCGCGTTCTTCCAGGCGCGACAGGGTCACGCCGGCGATCAATTCGTGCTCGCGGCCCAGCAGTGGGAAGCCGCCGGTGAGGTAGGCGTCAACGCTGTCCTGTTCGGGTGTGGCCTGCCAGCGGGTGGGCATGATGACGGCGCCGGCGCCGGTTTGCGGGTCGATGTTGCCGGACATGTAGCTGACCACCGTGTCGTAGTCGTTGCGCGCGTGGCTGTATTCGAGCTTGCCGCTCCAGCCGCTGTCGAAGTGGTGTTCCACCGAGGTGAACAGGGTGCTCTGCTGGCGATCGTAGTAGCTCCAGTCGGGCGAGGTGTTGAACGAGTGCTTGATGTCGGTGCGCCCACCGGTGGTGGTGAACAGCGGGAACCCCGTGCGCATGGGCGCGTTGGTGTGGGTGGTCTGCTGGCTCAGGCCCAGGGTCAACAGGGTGGCGTCGCTCAGGTCCAGCTCGGTGATGCCGTACAGGGTGGACAGTTCCTGGCTGAAACGGTCGACCCAGGCATGCTGCTCTTTCTGGTCGGCTACCAGGCGTGCGCGCAGGGTGCCGCTGTCGTTCAGCGCACCGCCCACGTCCACGCTCAAGCCGTAGCGGTCCCAGTTGCCGGCCTCGGCGGCGAGGATCACCTGGGGCGCGGCGGTGGGGCGCTTGCGGATCAGGTTGATGGTGGCCGACGGGTTGCCCAGGCCGCTGATGAGCCCGGTGGCGCCGCGCACCACTTCGACGCGGTCGTACATCGCGGTGTTCTGGGTGTAGTTGTCCATGTTCGCGGCGGTGGGCACGCCGTCGATTTCAAAGTTGCGGATCGGGAAACCGCGGGACATGTACACCGTGCTGTCGGCCCCCAGGCTTTCGCGGATCACCGTGATGCCGGTGGTGGCGTCCATGGCGTCGGTGAGGTTGTCCAGTTTCTGGTCTTCCAGGCGCTGGCGGGTGAGCACCGTGACCGACTGCGGGGTTTCCTTGAGGGCCAGGTTCAGGCGCGTCGAGCTGCTGGAGGAGTCGCTGGTGTACGAGCCACTGCCTTCGGTGGTGGCCCCCGGTGCCTTGCCGGAAATGGTCAGGGCGCTCAGTTGCAGTGCGGTATCGCCCGCCGCCTTGGCCGGGATCAGCACATAGCCGCCATTGCTGCGGCGCTCGGCATGCAGGCCGCTGCCGGCGAGCAGCCGCTGGAGGCCCTCTTCGACCGAATAGTTGCCTTGCAGGCCCGGGGTTTGCAGGTGCTGGGTCTGCTCGCTGGCAAACGACAGGGTGACCCCGGCCGTGGCGGCAAACTGGCTGAGGGCGTCGGCCAGGGCACCGGCGCCGATGCTGTAGTGCGCCACCTGGGCCTGGGCGACGGCCAGGGTCGGCAGCCCGGCCAGTGGCGCGGCGCTCAGGCCCAGCAGCGCCAGGTGTACAGCGCTGGCCAGGGGGCGGGCCGCTCGCAGAGAGAAACGAGGCATGGAAATGTCCTTGGGTGGGAGAGCACATATGCGGCGTTTATTGCCGCTTCAGTGCATGGCCGGATGAGAATGAAAATCGGCAACCCCCGCGCCAGGGTTTTTCATGCGGGCTCCACCCGCACCCAATAACGGGTCAAAAAACGTACCCGCACCGGCAGGGAAGTGGCCAGGTTTTCCAGCAGGGTGTCGCTGTCGTCCAGGCGAAACGCGCCGGACAGGCGCAGCCCCGCCACCGCGTCGCTGCACTGCAACACGCCGGGGCGGTAGCGGGCGATTTCGCTGAGCAACTCGCCCAGGCGCCAATCCACCGCCATCAGCATGCCCCGGGCCCAGGCGTCGCTGCCGGCGGGCAGGGCGCTGGGCGGGGCCAGGTCGAAGCTGCCTTGCTGGCCGGCGTCCAGGCGCAGCACCTGTTGGGGGGCGTGGCGCGGGCGCAGTTCCACCGCGTGCTCCAGCACCTGCACCTGGGTGTGCCCGGCTTCGCTGCGCACGCAAAACCGCGTGCCCAGGGCGCGCACGCTGCCGTGGCGGGTGTGGACGACAAAGGGCCGGCCGGCGGGGTCGGCGGCGGTCTGGATGAGGATCTGGCCGTGGTGCAAGTGGACCTGGCGCAGGTGGGCGCTGTAGTCCACGTCCACCGCGCTGTGGGTGTCGAGGTCCACTTGGCTGCCGTCGGCCAGTGCCACGTGGCGGCGCTGGCCTTTGGCGGTGCGGTACTGGGCCAGCCGCGCCGGCAACGGCTCCAGGGCCAGGGCCCCCCAACCGGTGGCGCCGGCCGCCAGCAGCACGCCCAGCACCTTGACCACCGCCCGGCGTTTGGCGCGGGCACCGGCCAGGGTGGGCAAGGCCACGTCCTGGGGCAGGGCGCCCAGTTGCCGTTGCAGTTTCTCGACCCGCGCCCAGGCCTGGGTGTGGGCCGCGTTTTCGGCCAACCAGGCGCGCCAGGCTTGGCGCTCCTGCTCGCTGGGCGGCGCGGCGCTCAGTTGTACGTACCAGGTGGCGGCGGCCTTGAGGACCTGGCGGTCGAGGGCGGCGGGCATCAGTCTTCCACCAGCAACAGGCAATGGGCCATGGCGTTAATCATGTGTTTTTTTACCGTGGTCACCGACACGCCCAGGCGCTGGGCAGTGGCCACGTAGCTCAGGCCTTCGAGCTGCACCGCGAGGAAAATCCGCCGGGTGCGCTCGCCCAGGTCATCGAGCATGGCGTCCACGGCGGCCAGGGTTTCGAGGATTTGCAGGCGGGTTTCGGGGGAGATGTCCACGGCATCGGGGCGTAGCGCCAGGGTTTCTAGGTAAGCCTGCTCCACGGCACGGCGGCGGAACTTATCAATCAGCAACGCCCGGGCGATGGCACTCAGATAGGTGCGCGGCTCACGAATGGCCTCGGCATTGCGGGCCATCAGCACCCGCACGAAGGTGTCCTGCGCCAGGTCCGCCGCATCGCTGGAATTACCCAACCGCGCCCGTAGCCAACCGTTCAGCCAACCGTTGTGGTCGCGGTAGAGCTGGTGCAGCACAGGAGACGTGGAGGTGGGCATGGGCAGGGTCGTTATTGAGAATGATTATTTATTATTGTTTGCGAAAACCACCGAGCCTGACAAGTGCCAGGTGTCAAATGGCTATGACTGCGGTCATGGGAGCCAGGCTTGCCGGCGATGGCAGCTTCAAGATGGCTATCGCGGGCGGGCCCGCTCCCACAGTTGAACGGTGGTGTGGGTAGGATTTTCATTTTTCCTCTGTGGGAGCGAGCCTGCTCGCGATGGCGGCACTGAGTGGCCGTGACGAATGGCAGGGAGCGGACAGTGGCTCCCACTGGGAAGGGGGCGCTAGCGAGTCATCAGAGGAAGTGCTTGATTCCACGAAAATTGATGGCACATTGATGTGCAAATGAAATTGTACTGACATCACCTGTCAGTGCGTCTGCGTAAGCTCGCGTCATCTTCCAACGGATCTGGACATTCCCATGCCTTCCCCGCCCCACGACACCCTGGCCAATCGCCTGGCGCAGATCCTTGTGCAGTTGAATCAGGGCGAACCGGTGTGCCGCTATGACCTGGCGGACCGTTTTGGGGTCAGCGAGCGCACCATCTACCGCGACCTCAATCGCCTGGGCGGCAGTGTCGAGCGTCTGGCAGACGGGCGTTATCGCCTGAGCACGGCGTCCCAGGGTGCGCTCGACCCCCGGGACCTGGAGGTGTTTGCCAGGCTCACCGGGGTCAAGGGGTTGTTCCCCGACAGTGGCCACCGCTTTTTGCGCTCGCTGATCGACCCGCAGGCGCCGAGCCAGTTTCTGGTCAAGGGCCATCACCACGAAGACGTGCGCCCCCGCGACCGCCAGTTCCAGCAACTGACCCAGGCCATCGCCCAGCACCAGCGCTGCCACCTGCTGTACGGCGAAAAGCCCCGTGAGCTTGAGCCCTATCGCCTGGTCAACAACAAGGGCATCTGGTATTTGGCCGCCACCGAAAACGGCCAGTTGAAGGCGTTCAGCCTGGGCCGCATCAGCCTGCTGCGGGTGGGGCGCGAGACGTTCACGCCGTGCCCGACCATCGCGCGGCAGATCGAAGAAGACGACGACATTTGGTTCAGCACCACCAAGGTCCAGGTACGCCTGAGCGTCGCCCCCGCCATCGCCTATTACTTTTTACGCCGCGCCGTGGTGCCCGCCCAACAGGTGCTGGACCACGCCGCCGACGGCACGCTGACCCTCAGCAGCGCGGTCGGCCACGCCAACCAGATTCTGCCGATCATCCGCTATTGGATGCCCCATGTGCGCGTGCTTGAGCCCGCGTGGCTCGCCGCGCAATTGCGCAACGAACTCGAACACTACTTGCAGCACGCCCCACCGCCCCCTACAGGAAGCCAGCCATGAATCAACAGGTAAACGGTCCCGACGCTAACGCACTGACGCCGCTGGACCCTGAGCTGTTGTCCAGCGAGCAGTACCAGGAACACCAGGCCGACGCCGTGGAGCAGAACGTCTTTGGTGGCGAAGAAAACGCCGTCGCCACCACGGCCCTGGTGGCGCAGTTCGTGCAATCGCGCGAGCAGCAGGCCGAGCGGCCGCTGGAAGACTGGCTGGACGAAGAATTCAGCAAACACCCGCACCTGTGGCAGAGCCCCGCCCAACGCCAGGCCAGCGCCAAGGAAGTGATCGAGTCGGTCACCCATGGCTACGCCGCGTCGCGCTCGTTGCACGAACACCTGGCCCGCGGCCAGAGCGAGGCGAGCTGGGTCGCCCGCGAGCTGGAAAAAGCCGCCGGGGTTGCCGGCAACGTGGGCGTCGGCCGCTACGCCACGGCCATCGACGTCGCCCTGGCCGAGGCCACCGCGGGCGCGCGGGTGATGATTACCAACAACAACGGCGATATCAGTTTTTCGCCCAACCTCGACGGCTACATCGCCGAGCAGCACCACGTCGATACGTTCAACATCGACGCGGTGACCAAGGGCAGCGAGTACCGCGCCCGGGTGGTCAACTCCAATGAGCTGAATTCGGTCGATATCCAGATCGTCGACGGCCAGGGCAACGTGGTCCACGAGTACCAGTCCAAGTACGGCGCCGACGCCGAGGCCACCGAACGCCTGTTCAAGCGCGGCGAGTACGGCGAGCAGAAGCGCCTGGTGCCCGAAGGCCAGGCCAAGGACGTGCCCGACAGCACCGAAACCATCGAAATCGACGGTGTGCAGTCCGAGCCCCTGAGTAAAGAGCAGGCCGGCGAATGGCAGCGCAAAGCCCGCGAAGAAGCCGAAGCGCGGCAATACGACTGGAACGACACCAACCGCATCAACATTGCGAAGAACCTTGGCAAACAGGCGTTGATCGGCGCCGGTATCGCCGCCAGCCTGCAAGGCGTGCGGATTCTGGCGCGCCGCGCGTGGAACCGCTTCAAGGGCCGCGAGAACCCGGCGGCCAGCGCCGACCTCAAGGCGTTCTTCGACAGCTCCCTGGACAGCACCCTGCAAGTGGCGACCCAGGTGGCGGTGTCTGGCGCCCTGGTGGTGGCGGCGAAAAACGGCCTGCTGGGCCCGGTGCTCAAGCGCACCCCGGCCGGGCGCATCGCCAACATCGCCTGCATCGCCGTGGCCAACGCGAAAATCCTGCACAAACTGGCCAAGGGCCAATTGAGCGGCGGCGAAGCGGTGGAGTTGATGGGGCAAACCACCGTCTCCACCCTGTGTTCCCTGGCCGCGGCCTCCAAGGGCGGGGCCATGGGCGCGAGCATTGGCACCGTGTTCGGCCCGCCGGGTATCGTGGTCGGCGGGTTTGTCGGCGGCGTGCTGGGCGGCATGGCCGGTGGCGTTATCGGCGAGCGCGCGTTCAACGCCGGTAAACACCTGGTCAAGACCGCCGTGGCGGTGGTCAACAGTGTCTCGGCCAGCCTGGCCGAAGGCGCGCGCAACCTGGCCAAGGGCCTGGGCAACTTGGCCAAGGGGTTGTTCGCATGAGCGCCGCCTTCACCGCGTTGCAAGTCAAGCTCCACGCTCACCTGGCGGCCGGTTACCCGGGGTTCTACATCCACTCGGGCGAGGAGGCGCGGGTTGACCGCATCCTGATGCGCCTGGGCGAGGAGGCAGGCCTGCACCTGATGGAGTGGAACCTGGCCTATGGCTGGGTCAATTTCACCACCAAGCAGCCGCGCACCGCAGACGCCCAGACCGACCTGGCCCATTGCCTGCCGATGCTGGCCGATGAAGACCTGGGCGACAAACTGATCGTCATCAAAGACGCGCGCCTGGCCCTGGAAAACCAGCCCCTGGCCATTGCGCGCCTCAAACAGTTGCTCAACCGCATCCAGCGCCATCACCGTGGCCGCTGCGCCGTGGTGCTGGTGGGCGAGAGCCTGTTCGTGCCGCCCCAGGTCGAAGCGCAAATGACCTTGCTGGCGCTGCCATTACCGGGGCGCGAAGACATCCTCGCCCTGGTACAGCGCTGCGCCAGCGAGCTGCCCCTGAGCATTCCCCGGGCGTTGCTGCCGCGCCTGGTGGCCACGTGCAGCGGCTTGAGCGAAGAGGAAATCCGCCAGGTGCTCGCGATGGTGCAGCCGTTGCACCCGCAACTCGACGACGGGGCATTGAGCCTGATCCACCACGAAAAAGAGCAGATCATCGCCAAAAGCGGTGTGTTGGAGATGATTAAGGTCGGCGAAACTGCCCACCACATCGGTGGCCTGGAAAACCTCAAGCATTGGCTCAAGCGCCGCGCCGAAATCTTCCGCCGCCTCGACGAGGCCGGGCAGGCCGGCGTCACCGCGCCCAAGGGCGTGCTGATTGCCGGGATGCCGGGGTGCGGCAAATCCCTCACCGCCAAGGCCGCCGCCAACCTGTTCCAGTTGCCGCTGCTGCGCCTGGACATCGGCTCGCTGCTGGGCAAGTACGTCGGCGAAAGCGAGCACAACATGCGCCGCGCCCTGACCATGGCCGAAAGCGTCAGCCCCTGCATCCTGTGGATCGATGAACTGGAAAAAGCCTTCGTCGGCATCGGCAGTGGCGAAGGCAGCGAGGTGTCGTCCCGGCTGTTTGGCTACTTCCTGACCTGGATGCAGGAAAAAACCGGGGCGGTGTTCGTCATCGCCACCGCCAACAACATCAGCGCGCTGCCCGCCGAGCTGCTGCGCAAGGGGCGTTTCGACGAAGTGTTTTACGTCGGCTTCCCCAACGCCCAGGAACGCTCGGCGATCCTCGCCATTCACCTGGGCGAGGACTGGGCGGGCTTCACCGAAGCCCAGCAACAGACCCTGGCCGCGCTATGCCGCGACTACTCCGGGGCGGACATCCAGAACGCCGTGGGCGAGGCCCGCGAAAGTGCATTCCTCGACGGCCATGCCCTGGCCCACGAAGACGTCGAACGGGCGATCCGCGCCACCGTGCCGCTGCGCGAAACCCTGCGCGAGCAGGTCGGCAAGTACGAAATCCTCTTCGAGAAACTCAAGCTCAAACCCGCCTCGCGCATCGACGGCTTGAGCATCGCCCAGATGATCCAACTCACCGACAGCCCCAACCCGGTGCGCCGCAACGAGGTGGCGTGCCACCTGGAATGCCCCGACGACCTGCTGGAAAAACTCAGCCGCGACCACGACCCGCAAGTGCGCCTGAGCGTGTACCGCAACCCCAACTGCACCGAACGCCTGCTGGCCGCGTGCCTGAGCAAGGACAAGCGCGCGGCGGATTTCGACCTCGACGCTTACCACCTCAGTTGCCTGCACCCGCGCGCGCCCATGGACCTGCTGGCCAGTGAGCTGGGCAAGTGGAACGGCAGCGGCGAGCACATCCAGGAAGCCGCGCTGCTGGCCTGCACCCACCTCACCGACGACGTGCGCCTGGCGCTGTTTATCCAGAGCAAGCAGCACTCCACGCGCCTGGCTATTTGCCAGAGCAGTTGGCTGTCACCGCCCTTGCAAGGCCAGTTGCTCGACAGCCTGTGGGAGGTCAAAACGGTCAATACCGGCCTGCAAATGCAAGCGCTGATCGCCAACCCGGTGCTGGACCCGGCCCACCACAAGCGCATTGCCAACCACCCCGTCGAAGACATGGTCGATAGCTTGCTGGTGCTGGAGAACCTCTCGGAGCACGCCCAGGCCATTCTCGTGGGCGACGGCCGGCACTTCGAGGCCTTGGCGCAGAACCCGTGCATCGGCAAACACGCGCAGTTGTCGCTGCTGTTATCGGCGTTGCCGGAACACGCCAGTGAGGTGCTGGAGGCGCTGAAACCGGACTCCACCTCGCCGTTCTTCCACCAGACCTATGAGTCGCTGCCGTTTCGCAGTTGGCGCTTTCAGACGGTCTACCAGGCGCTGTCGAAGAACCCCAACCTGTGCCCCGAGGCGGTGAAAGTGCTGGTGGCCTTCGAGCAAAGCGATGAACTGTCGACGATTATGTTCAACCTGGCGCGCAACCCGGCCCTGCCGCCGAGATGGCAAATGGCGTTCGCGCAGGGCGATAACGAGCCGTTGAAACGCCAGTTGGCCGACAACCCCAACCTGCTGGCCGAGGTGGCGGTGCAATTGAACGAGCAAGGTGTCGAAGCCGCCGAACAGGTGGCAGGTACTGGCGCGGTGATGGGCACCATGGGCTCGTTGATCCCTGGAGTCGGTGCTTCGGTCAACAGCGCGGTGCTGGCGGCCTTGCACAGCGTGGCGGCCGGCAAGGCCAAGGCCAAACCAGCCACCCTGGCCGACCTGCTCAAGGGCCATGCCGAAGGCCAGGTCGGCACGGTGAAGCTCAAGGCCGGCGGCTTCTTTGGCGCGTTCTTCGACTCGGGCAAACCCTAGGCCGACTGGCCAGGCTCCTCGGGTGGCACCTGGGGCGCGGGGAAGTCTGCCAGCAGGTCGCTGATCTCGGGTTTTTCCTGTAGCGGTGGCTTGAGCGGCGCCAGGCTCGCGAGAAACTGCGCCCACGGGTCGGGCCCTTGCGTGACTTGCGCCAAGGTGAGGGGCACGTTGAGGGCGTCGCTCAACGCCTGGCTGGCGCTCATCAGGTGTCGGTCAACGATGAGGCTGGCAATCTCGTCGGTGCGCGGGGAATTGAGGGTGTTGGGGACGAGCGGCAGCGGTTGATCCTGGGGCGCCGGCACAGCGGGCAACTGTTGTGCCAGGGGCCGCAGGCGCACCCGGGATACCGCATCGGTGATGGGCTCCGTGCCGCTTAAATGGGCGCTCAGGTCGAACGGGAGCTGAATCACCGCATCCGGTTCGGTAGAGGTGAAGGCGTTGTGGTGGTCTTCGCTCAGGTCCTGACGGGCGACGATCAAAAACTGGGTGGCAAACACCTCGAAAATCTGTACGGCGCCCTGGTAGACACAGCGCAGCAGGAGGCCGTAGTGCGCCCTCGGCGCTGTCGCGGCGGCGGTTGGCGTAGCCAGGGTGAAAAAGCTCAGGTGCCCGTATTCCAAGGCTTCGCGTTGAGCCCGTGACAGTTGGGACAGTTCGTAGCAGAGGATCTCGATGTACGCCTGTTTGATTTTCATGACCTGGCTATCGAACGCAGCGGCATACAGGCTCTGGGCGTCGTTGAGCCGAGCAAACTCGCGGGACAGGCTCGGGTAATCGATCTGCCCACCGGGGCAGTGCCACTGTTGGGCGCGGTGCTTGAGTTGCGCGGCGCTGTGCAGCTCCACCAGCGAATACAACCGGGCATCGGCCGAGGGGGTGTCGCCGGGGCGCCTGGCCAGGAGGCGCTGTTCCAGGGCGGTGTTGTTGGGGAAGACCCAGCGCAGGTCGGCCAGGGCGCTCTGGTGCAGGGTCACGACAGGTTCTTCCAGGCTTTGCAGCGCCGCTATCAGCGCTTGGCGCTGGAGGTTCAGGGCTTTGATCGCGGCCCGGTAGTCCTTGGGCGGGAAATGGGCTTTGCGTTCGAGGATGCCATTGACCACCGCCCAATCGAGGATGAACTGCACCGCGGCATCGGAATCGAGAAAGACGCGGCGGGTCGGGTTGGTGGGGAGATGGCTCAGGGCAATGATGTCCAGGTAGGTCGCTTCATGGGATGAGCCCAGCCGCAAGTGCTCCAGGTACAACACGTGCTGCCTGACGATCAGCCAGATCTGCGAACTCATGTGCGGTGCCGAACTCTCGATGCCCCGCAGCAACAGCTCAGGCGCCGTGCCTGCGAGCAACAGGTGCATGGCCAGTGGGCGTTGTAGCCAGCCTATGCCGCTTTGCGCCAGGTGCTCATCCAGGCTCTGGTAGACCGCGCCGGAGCGCTTGCCCCAGTTGTCGCTGTCCATCAGGTCGAATCCCGCTACCTGGTTGCTGAGCACGGAAAAGTCGGGGTCCAGGCTCAAGAGCAGGGCCGTCAGGGTTCTCGCGTTGCGGTGCGCGCGGGCGAACAGAGGCGTGTCATCGCCTGGCGGCCAGGTCGTGGCCGTGCCCAGGCGTTCGGCCAGGTGCTGCGCCCGGGGGCTGTTGAGTATCCGCGCCAGCAGATAATCCCCTTCGGCACGGATGCCAGGCACGAATTTGTCCTCCACCTGGGCCTGGCTCAAGTAGTGCAGCAGGTTGGGGTGGGGCTCGGGCACCGTGGTGGCGATGATGCCCAGGATGTTCTGGCGCTCGGTGGCCGTCAGCCGTTGCACGGTGCTAAGGGCTTCCTGCAGGGCCCGCCAGTAGCTGCCCAGCAGGGGTGGGTTGCGCAGCTTGATGCGCAGCAGCCGCGTGCCCACTGCCGCCCGGCTGGTGGGGTGTAGCCCGCCGAGGCGGTAGAGGGCCATCAGTTGCTTGAAGGTGGCGCTCGCATCGCTGCTGATCTCCCCGCCCGTCTTGCTTGCCCGTTCAAACAGCGCCTGCGTCAGGTCATGCAGCCCCTCCACGGCCTGTACCGCGTCCTGTAGTTGTACGCGCAGGCCACTTCGTGTGCGGGCAGTGATGCGGCGGTCAGCGCTTAGCCGGATCGGGCTGTCGGGCGACAATTGATGGGCGCTGGCGATCTCCTGAAAACGTGGGTGTTGCGTCAATTCGCGCAAGTGCTGCGCGGCGGCCGCCAGGAAGGGGCGATAGGTATGCGGGTCGACCTCGATGACGGGCCAATCGTCCATTTCGCTCAGCGGTTTGTCGGTGGCCAGTAGGGCTTGGGTCAGGCTGTAGTAGTCGTTGTGGGCACCGATGTGGCGCTGATGGCTGCGCAGGTCGGAAGCGGAAAAAGCACACTCGCTGACCGGCACGAACGCGGGCGGCTGGCGTTGGCGCAGGCGGTAAATCAGCGCGTCGAGTTCATGGGCGTTGGTGGCCGGGGTGAGATCGTAGGCGTGCAGCAAGGCCTGGAGGCTGAAGGTGCGGTTGGTGTGCACCTCGATGTCGAGTTGGACCAGAAGCTGGTTCAAGGTGTGCCACGGCGCGCCCAGGCCCGCGTCGATCAGGGTGCCCGCCGGCAGGCTAGGCCTGGTGTTGGCTGGCGCAACGGGGAAAAGCCCCTCCTGGGCACGGGCGTAGTAGCGGCGCGATGGCGGTATGGGCTGGCCGGAGTCGAGGGCGTGGGCATGATAGTCGCGGATTAACTGCTTGAGCTGCCTGGAAGCTGTGTCCATGGTCCGCGCCAGCCAGGAACCGGACCCCAGAATCACCCGCTGCTGGTTCAGGACCGCGAGGTCGATGACACGGTTTTCGCGCGAGGCCTGGTCACGGTGAGCGGCAAGCACCTCGGCCAAGTGTTGGAAGTCGCTGTATTGCTGCTCCAGCTCATTGTGGATTGCCGAGAGGGAGCGGCCCTGTTCGGTAAACAGGGGAAAGGCCTGCAGGCTGCCCAACTCCTCAAGCATTTGCCGGGCTTGCGGGCGGTTGTGCGGCAGGGGGTAGCCGTGAAACGCCAGGATCGACGCCAGGGGCAGCGCCGGTTCTGCTTCGTCGATATACGCCAGCCCCAGGTTCGCCACATCAATGCTGTGGGCCACGCTGAGGATGGGGTTGGCCAGCGCCCGCCAGCCGCTGTCATCGTCCAGGGTAAAGGTGACCGGGCCTGTTGGGGTGCTGGCCTGCAATGAAGTGCTGTGTAGCACCAGGCTGTCGAGCTTGAGCGCGTGGCGCTTGGCCCAATCGAGGAAGGCCGGGGCGTTGATGGCCTTGCGGTACACGCTCAGCCAATGGCCCAGGGTCGAGTGCTGCGGCACTGCACGCTTACCCGGTTCGCCCAGGCCTTGGGTGCCGGTGTTGGCCATGGCCCACAGTTCGTTGTACAGGTGGGTAATCAGGCGCGGGTCTTGTACCCCCGGCAGTTGCAGCCCGACGCCGGACTCCAGGGGCCAGGACAGCGGGTTGTGCTCGTCAGTGTCGAGGGGGGGAGATTGATTCATGCAGGGCGCTCCGTCGGCGAGCGCTCCACGGTGAAGCGCTCAGGCAGGCTTGATCCTGTTCGGTTGGCGGCGCCGCACATAGATGCCGGTTCAGCGCGGTGTGTAGCGGGTCTCGGATGGAACGGCAGGCACAGCGCCTGGGAGGGAGTAAGCCGCTGGGCTCAGACGCGCCACAGGTACCATGCGGCCACGGTACGGTGCGGGCTCCAGGCCTGGGCGAGCGCGCTCATCTGCCGGGCGGTGGGGCGGGCCGCCAGGCCCTTGAGGCGGCGATAGCCTTCGCATACGCCGAAGTCGTCGGCGGGCAGGATGTCCAGGCGTTCGAGGGTGTAGATCAGGAGCATCTCTACGGTCCAGCGGCCGACGCCGCGCAGGCTCACCAAACGCGCGATCAGCGCTTCGTCGTCCATTGCCATGGCTTCTGCGTAGCCAGGCACCAGGCCACTTTCGGTGGCGGCGGCGATGCCGTGCAGCGTCTGCAACTTACGCGCTGAAAAGCCGCAGGCGCGCAGGGCCTCGGGGGCGGTGGCCAGCAGTTGCGCGGGGCTGGGGAACGCCTGCCCGGGGTACAGCGCCAGCAGGCGCCCGAGAATCGCCTCGGCGGCGCGGGCGTGCAGTTGCTGATAAGCGATAGCCCGCACCAGCGCTTCGTAAGGGTCGCGGGTAGGTTTGGCGGCATGCAGGCACGGGCCGACGCGGGCGATATGGGCGGCCCAATCGGCATCCAGCGCACTGAGAAATTGGCTGGCGCGGTGCAAGGCGTCTGCGTTCATGGCCTCAACCGGCCTTGCGCATCGTCAGGTTGATGCGCCGTGCGCCCAGCAACGGGTGCTCGCCGGCCTTGAGGGGCAGCACGCCGTGGTAGCGCAAACGGTCGGCGCCGCCCCACACCGCCACATCGCCGTGCAGCAGGGGGATGCGCAGGGCCTTGTCGCTGCGCTCGAAACCGCCGAATTGGAACACCGCCGGCAGGCCCAGGGACACCGAGACAATCGGGTGCTCGAAACTGCGCTCGTTGCGGTCCTGGTGCAGCGACAAACGCGAACCGGGCAGGTAGTGGTTAATCAGGCAGGCATCGGCGGCGAAATCGGCAAAGCCTGCGGCCAACGCGGCGGCTGTGGCCAGTTCGCTGAAGGCCTCTGGCATCGCCGGCCATGGCGCCTCGCGCAGCGGGTCCAGTGGGCTATAGCGGTAGCCGCGGTGGTCGCTGGTCCAGCCCAGGCTGCCGCAATTGGTCAAGGCCACCGACAAGGTAAAGCCGCGCACGGTGACCATATGACGAAAGGGCGAAGTGGCCTGAATCGCCTGTAACGCCGGCAGCAACTGATCCACCCAAGGCAGCGCAAACCCGCGCAACACCCAGGCCTGGGCGCCGATCTGCTGGGTGGTGGGCTCGGGCGTGTGGTGGGCGAACAGGTCCGGGGTGTGTGGGCCGTTGGGGGCTGGCATGGCAGATCTCACTCAATTGACCCGGTAGCAAGCGGGTTGTGGGGCAGTCTATACCCAGCGCGCCACGCGCATCACTGCGACTCTTGCGGTGTATGGCAGGGCTTTTGAATCGGCCGGTTATTCTGTAGCCTTGCGCAGCTTCAACGCTGTCCACCTGATGACTTTCCATTCTCCCGGCGGTATCCGAAAGGGTCCGGAGCCGGGTGTATACTCGACTTTCGCGCGAAAGCGCCTGCAGGTCTTGCGATCATGACGCACATTTCCGAACGCCTTCTGGTACAAGCCCACCTCGACGCCAAGCAGCCCAAACCGCTGACCGCCGCGCAAGAGGCCGATTACCGTGCCGCCATCGCCGCCGAGCTCAAGGCTCAGGACGCGGTGCTGGTGGCGCACTTTTATTGCGACCCCGTGATCCAGGCCCTGGCCGAGGAAACCGGCGGCTGCGTGTCCGACTCCCTGGAGATGGCCCGCTTCGGCAACGCCCACCCGGCCAAGACCGTGGTCGTGGCCGGGGTTAAGTTCATGGGCGAGACCGCGAAAATCCTCAACCCGGAAAAACGCGTGCTGATGCCTACCCTGGAGGCGACTTGCTCCCTGGACCTGGGCTGCCCGGTGGAAGAATTTTCCGCTTTTTGCGACCAGCACCCCGAGCGCACGGTGGTGGTTTATGCCAACACGTCGGCGGCGGTCAAGGCGCGTGCCGACTGGGTGGTGACGTCCAGTTGCGCCCTGGAAATCGTCGAAAGCCTGATGGACAACGGCGAAACCATCATCTGGGGCCCGGATAAACACCTGGGCACCTACATCCAGCGCAAGACCGGCGCCGACATGCTGCTCTGGGACGGTGCGTGCATCGTCCATGAAGAGTTCAAGTCCAAGCAGCTCGAAGACATGAAGGCCCTGTACCCGGACGCCGCTGTCCTGGTACACCCGGAGTCGCCGACCTCGGTGATCGAATTGGCCGACGCCGTGGGCTCCACCAGCCAGTTGATCGCTGCCGCCCAGAGCCTGCCGAACAAGACCCTGATCGTGGCCACCGACCGCGGCATCTTCTACAAGATGCAGCAGCTATGCCCGGACAAGGTCTTTATCGAAGCGCCCACCGCCGGCAACGGCGCCGCCTGCCGCAGTTGCGCCCACTGCCCGTGGATGGCGATGAACACCCTGGAGCGCACGCTGCAATGCTTGCGCGAAGGCTCGGGGGAGATTTTCGTCGACCCGGCGCTGGTGCCCCAGGCCATTCGCCCGCTCAAGCGCATGCTCGACTTCACCGCCGCCGCGCGGCTCAAACTGTCGGGCAACGCCTGAGGGTTTAAGCCGGATAAAAAACGCCCCGACTGGTTCGGGGCGTTTTCGTGTAGGCGCTTTACTTTTTCTTCTTGGGCACCCGCACCACGCAGGTGTCGGAATAGATGTCGTGCCAACTGCGTTTTTGCTTGTCCACCAGCACCCAGAAAAAACCCAGGCCCAGGCACAGCAGCGATGCAATCGACACCACAAAGCGCAGCAGCGCCTGCCACAGGCTGATGGCAGTGCCGTCGGGGTTTTGCACACGCACGCACCACACCTGCATGCCCAGGGTCTGGCCGGACCAGGTCCAGAACTTGGCGAAGAAGCCAAACAGCACGAACAGCAGCACGGTGGACAGCAAAGGGTCACCGTCCAGGGCGCCGGACTCGGTCAAGGTGCGCATGCGTTCTTCGCCGATAATGGCCATTTGCACCATCTTGTACAGGCCGGCGGTGCAGATCAGCAGGGCGGTGCACAGCAGGAAGTCGTAGAACATGGCAGCCAGGCGACGGCCGAGGGTGGCGACGGGGAAGTCGCCCTGGGGCGTGAGCGGGTGTTTCGACATGACAGCCTCTGGCCAAAAAAGAAGCCATTTTACGGCTTTACGCCCATAAAAAAGCCTCTGATGTCAGCATCAGAGGCTTTTTGTCGAAGCGGTGAATCAGGCTTCGGCTTGTACTTCATCAGCCTGCATGCCTTTTTGGCCCTGCACGGCGACGAAAGTGACTTTTTGGCCTTCTTTCAGGCTCTTGAAGCCGTTGCCCTGAATGGCGCGGAAATGTACGAACAGATCCGGACCGCTTTCTGGAGTGATAAAACCAAAACCTTTCTCGTCGTTAAACCACTTGACGGTGCCGCTCTGACGTTGGGACATTTCTTATTTCCTTTGAAGCAATAAATTGATGGCAGCCTCTTTCGCAGGAAAGAGCACTGGGGCTGGTTGCAGGAAAGTAAGAGACGTCGAACGGGTTGTAGCAAACTTATGGCTACTGCCCAGGTCACGGTTCTAAGCGACCCATGCAAACACAGTTCGCGAACTCTACGCCAACTAATGGAGAAAAGACAACCCCCTCAAGGAGCCCGTTTTTGCTGGGCTTTGAGCCAGGTCAATGAGTGCGGTGGGTTTATTCGATAGTGCTGTTCAATTGTTTTCGTAGGTTATAAGCAAAGTTCACTATCGAAATAGTGAGCGCTTGTGTGCACTGTTTTATGGCGGTTGCGTTACAGATTAGTGCACTGTTACGCAACCGCGTTACTTATAGAAACAGTCAATCAACCACGGTAGTAGCGTTGTGGAACAAAGGGCATCTTGCTTACCACCATAGGTACTTGCTTGCCTCGCACAATCGCCCAAACGACGGTATCGAGCGCCAGGTAGGCGCTGTCCACGTAGCCCATGGCCAGCGGCCCACCGAGGGTCGGGCCGAAGCCGCCGCTGCACACGGTGCCGATGCTGTCGCCCGCCTGGTTGACGATCTCGGCGCCTTCGCGCACCGGTGTGCGTTCCTGGGGCAGGAAGCCCACGCGCTTGCGGCTCACGCCGTCGCGCTGCTGGGCGAAGATGGCCTCCGCGCCGGGGAAACCACCGGCACGCGGCCCGTCGGCGCGGCGGGCCTTGGAGATGGCCCACAACAGGCCCGCTTCGATGGGCGTGGTTTGGGCGTTCATGTCATGGCCGTAGAGGCACAGGCCGGCCTCCAGGCGCAGGGAGTCGCGGGCGCCAAGGCCGATGGCTTCGACTTGCGGCTCGGCCAGCAGGGCGCGGGCCAGGGCCTGGGCGTTCGCGGCGGGTACGGAAATCTCGAAGCCGTCTTCACCGGTGTAACCCGAGCGGCTGACGTAGCAGTCCACGCCCAGCAACTTGAGGCTGGCGAACTGCATGAAGGTCATGCTGTTCACCTCAGGGGCCAGGCGCGCCAGCACCTTGACCGCTGCCGGGCCTTGCAGGGCGAGCAGGGCGCGTTCCTCGAACAGTGCCTCGATCTGGCATTGCTCGCCGATGTGCTGGCGCAGGTGCGCCAGGTCCTGGTCCTTGCAGGCGGCGTTGACCACCAGGAACAACTCGTCATTGCCCAGGTTGGCCACCATCAGGTCGTCGAGGATGCCGCCGCTTTCGTTGGTGAACATGGCATAGCGCTGCATGCCCACCGGCAGGTCGAGGATGTCCACCGGCACCAGGGTTTCCAGGGCTCTGGCGGCATTGGCGCCGGTGAGGCGGATCTGGCCCATGTGGGACACATCGAACAACCCGGCCTGTTCGCGGGTGTGCTGGTGTTCCTTCATCACGCCCAGAGGGTATTGCACCGGCATGTCGTAGCCGGCGAACGGCACCATGCGGGCGCCGAGTTCCAGGTGCAGGGTGTGCAGCGGGGTTTTCAACAGGGTTTGGGTGGACATGTGCAGCTCCTGAAAAATGCGCGGATGGGCGTGGCGGCCCTCAGCACTCGATGATGTTCACGGCCAGACCGCCACGGGCGGTCTCCTTGTATTTGCTTTTCATGTCGGCGCCGGTCTGGCGCATGGTGCGGATGACTTTATCCAGGGAGACGAAGTGCTGGCCGTCGCCGCGCAACGCCATGCGTACGGCGTTGATGGCCTTGACCGAACCCATGGCGTTGCGTTCGATGCACGGCACCTGGACGAGGCCGCCGATGGGGTCGCAGGTCAGGCCCAGGTTGTGTTCCATGCCGATCTCGGCGGCGTTCTCCACTTGCTGGACGCTGCCGCCGAGCACTTCGCACAAGGCCCCGGCCGCCATGGAGCAGGCCACGCCGACCTCGCCCTGGCAGCCCACTTCGGCGCCGGAGATGGAGGCGTTTTCCTTGTAGAGGATGCCGATGGCGGCGGCGGTGAGCAGAAAGCGCACCACCCCGTCGTCGTTGGCGCCGGGGATAAAGCGCATGTAGTAATGCAGCACGGCGGGGATGATGCCCGCCGCGCCATTGGTGGGCGCGGTGACCACGCGCCCGCCGTTGGCGTTTTCTTCGTTGACCGCCAGGGCGTAGAGGTTGACCCAGTCGAGCACCGACAGCGGGTCGCGCAGGGACGACTCCGGGTTCTGGCACAACTGCCGATGCAGCGCGGCGGCGCGGCGCTTGACCTTGAGCCCGCCGGGCAGGATGCCTTCGTTGCTGCACCCCGCGGCGACGCAGTCCTGCATCACTTGCCAGATGTTGAGCAACCCGGCGCGGGTCTCGGCCTCCGGGCGCCAGGCGCTTTCGTTGGCCAGCATCACCTGGCTGATGGGTAGGCCATAGGTGGCGCAGTGGCCGAGCAGGTCCTTGGCGCTTTTGAAGGGGAAGGTCAGGGGCGTGGTGTCTTCGACGATGCGGTCGGCCCCGGCGGCGCCTTCATCGACCACGAAACCGCCGCCCACGGAGTAATACTCGCGGCTGCGGATTTGCAGGCCGGCGCTGTCGAAGGCGCGAAAGATCATGCCGTTGGGGTGGAAGGCCAAGGGCTTGCGGATCATGGCCAGGTGTTCTTTCTCGTTGAACGCGATGCTGTGTTCGCCGAGCAGGTTGAGGCGGGCGCTGGCACGGATGTCGTGCAGGCGTGCGGCGACGGTGTTGGTGTCGACGCTGTCCGGGTGCTCGCCTTCCAGGCCCAGCAACACGGCCTTGTCGCTGCCGTGGCCTTTACCGGTGGCCCCGAGGGAGCCGTACAACTCGACTTTGACGCACGCGGTGGCCGCCAGCAGGCCATCGCGGCGCAGCCCTTCGGCAAACCGCGCCGCCGCCCGCATCGGGCCGACGGTGTGGGAGCTGGAAGGGCCGATGCCAATCTTGAATAAGTCGAACACGCTTAAGGACATGGGGGGCTCCTGGGGGAGCAGTGGTTAGCGGCAGGCTTCAAGCGGCAAGTCAGAGCGGGTGGGCTCTTAACGTGCAGCTTGGGGCCTGTCGCTTACGGCTGCCTTACGCGTAATTTTCTATGGAGGGGCAGGCGCACACCAGGTTGCGGTCGCCGAAGACGTTATCGACACGCCCCACCGGTGGCCAGTATTTGCCTTCCACCAGGGACGCCACCGGGTACACCGCTTGTTCGCGGCTGTAGGGGTGGCTCCACTCGCCGACGATTTCCGCGGCGGTGTGGGGGGCGTTTTTCAGGGGGTTGTCGTCCTTGTCCAGGGTGCCGTTTTCCACCGCGCGGATTTCTTCGCGGATGCGGATCATGGCGTCGCAGAAGCGGTCCAGCTCTTGTTTGGATTCGCTTTCGGTGGGCTCGATCATCAAGGTGCCGGCCACCGGGAACGACATGGTCGGGGCGTGGAAACCGAAGTCGATCAGGCGCTTGGCCACGTCATCGACGCTGATGCCGCTGCTGTCCTTGAGCGGGCGCAGGTCGAGGATGCATTCGTGGGCCACCAGGCCATTGCTGCCGGTGTAGAGCACCGGGTAGTGCTCCTCCAGGCGCCGGGAAATGTAGTTGGCGTTGAGGATCGCCAGTTGCGAAGCGCGCTTGAGGCCTTCGCCGCCCATCATGCGGATGTACATCCAGGTGATCGGCAGGATGCTGGCGCTGCCGAACGGCGCCGCGCACACCGCGCCTTCCTTGCGTGCCATGGCCGCGTGGCCCGGCAAGAACGGCGTGAGGTGGGCCTTGACGCCAATTGGGCCGACGCCCGGGCCGCCACCGCCGTGGGGGATGCAGAAGGTCTTGTGCAGGTTCAGGTGCGATACGTCGCCGCCGAACTTGCCCGGGGCGCAGAGGCCGACCATGGCGTTCATGTTGGCGCCGTCGATGTACACCTGGCCGCCGTGGTCGTGGATGATGCCGCAGATTTCGCGGATGCCTTCCTCGAACACGCCGTGGGTGGAGGGGTAGGTAATCATCAGCGCGGCGAGGTGTTCGCGGTGCTCGATGGCCTTGGCTCGCAGGTCTTCGATATCCACGTTGCCGCGCTCGTCGCACGCGGTGACCACCACGCGCATACCGGCCATATTGGCGGTAGCCGGGTTGGTGCCGTGGGCCGAGGACGGGATCAGGCAGATGTCGCGGCGCGCTTCGCCACGGCTCTGGTGGTAGGCGCGGATCGCCAACAGCCCGGCGTATTCGCCTTGGGAGCCGGCGTTGGGTTGCAACGAGATGGCGTCGTAACCGGTGGCCGCGCAGAGCATGGTTTCCAGTTCATCGGTCAGTTGCTGGTAGCCGGCGCTCTGGTCGGCGGGGGCGAAGGGGTGCAGGGCGCCGAATTCGGCCCAGGTCACCGGGATCATTTCGCTGGCGGCGTTGAGTTTCATGGTGCACGACCCCAGCGGGATCATGGTGCGGTCCAGGGCCAGGTCCTTGTCGGCGAGTTTGCGCAGGTAGCGCATCAGCTCGGTTTCCGAGTGGTAGCGGTTGAACACCGGGTGGCTGAGGATCGGCGACTGGCGCAGCAACTCGCCGGGAATGCGGCTGGCCACGCTGGCGGCGAGGGTGGCGAAGCCCGGCAGCGGCTGGTCGCCGGCGAACAGGCGCCATAGGGTTTCGACGTCAGCCTGGCCGGTGGTTTCATCCAGCGACAGGCCCAGGCGTTCGCCGTCGATCACCCGCAGGTTGATACGCATGGCGCGGGCCTGTTCGTGCAGGGCAGCGGTGCGGGTGCCGGTGTGTAGGCTCAGGGTGTCGAAGAAGGCGCTTTGCTCCACGGCCACGCCCAGGTCGCTCAGGCCTTGGGCCAGGATCGCGGTCAGGTGATGGATGCGTTGGGCGATCTGGGTCAAGCCTTGGGGGCCGTGGTACACCGCGTACATGCTGGCGATGTTGGCCAGCAGCACCTGGGCGGTGCAGATGTTGCTGGTGGCTTTCTCGCGGCGGATATGTTGCTCGCGGGTTTGCATGGCCAGGCGCAGGGCCGGTTTGCCGAAGCGGTCCACGGAGACCCCCACCAGCCGGCCCGGCATGTCGCGCTTGAAGGCGTCCTTGGTGGCGAAGTACGCCGCGTGCGGGCCACCGAAGCCCAGTGGCACGCCAAAGCGCTGGGCGCTGCCGATGGCCACGTCGGCGCCGAATTCGCCCGGCGGGGTCAGCACGGTCAGGGCCAGCAGGTCGGCGGCCACCGCCACCAGGGCGTTGGCGGCGTGCAGGCGTTCGGTCAGTGCGCGGTAGTCGAACAGGTCGCCGTTGCTGGCCGGGTATTGCAGCAAGGCGCCGAAGAAGGCGCTGACGTCGGTCAATTCGCGCTCGTCGCCGACCACCACGTCGATGCCCAGCGGCTCGGCGCGGGTGCGCAACACGTCAAGGGTCTGCGGGTGGCAATGGCGGGAGGCGAAAAACGCGTGGCTGTTTTTGTTCTTGCTCAGGCGCTTGCAGAAGGTCATGGCTTCGGCGGCGGCGGTGGCTTCGTCCAGCAGCGAGGCGTTGGCGATCGGCAGGCCGCTGAGGTCGCTGATAAGGGTCTGGAAGTTGAGCAGCGCTTCGAGGCGGCCCTGGGAGATTTCCGGCTGATAAGGCGTGTAGGCGGTGTACCAGGCCGGGTTTTCCAGGAGGTTGCGCAGGATAGGCGACGGCGTGTGGCAGTTGTAATAGCCCTGGCCGATGTAGGTCTTGAACAGTTGGTTCTTGGCGGCGATGGCCTTGATCGCGGCCAGGGCATCGGCTTCGCTCTGCCCGGCCGGCAGGTCGAGCACGCTGGTGCCCTTGATGCTGTCGGGGATCACGCTGGCGCTCAGGGCCTCCAGGGAATCGAAGCCCAGGCTGTTGAGCATGGCTTGCTCGTCGCCCTGGCGCGGGCCGATGTGGCGCGCGATGAATTCGTTGGCGGTGCTCAGGTTGACTTCAGTCATGGCGGCGCTCCTCAGGCTTGGGCGTTGGCTTTAATCAAGCGGTCGTAGGCGTCCTGGTCGAGCAACTGGCCGACCTCGCCCGCGTTGGCCGGGATAAAGCGGAAGAACCAGCCTGCGCCTTGTGGGGCCTCGTTGACCAGCTCTGGGTTGGCCTCCAGGGCCGCGTTCACTGCAACCACTTCGCCGCTCAGGGGCATGTACACGCCGCTGGCTGCCTTGACCGATTCGACGGTGGAGGCTTCGGCGCCTTTGTCGTAGTGCTGCAGCTCGGGCAATTGTACGTAGACCACGTCCCCTAGCGCGTCCTGGGCGAACGGCGTGATGCCAACGGTCACGCTGCCGTCGGTTTCGGTACGCAGCCATTCGTGATCTTCAGTAAACCGCAACTCGCTCATGGAAACTCCTTAGGGCCAGAATCGTCTGGTGGACGCCGATTGAATGCTCGTGCAGGGCCGAGCCGATGGGTAAAGCCCATAGCAAGAATGCGGCCAATAGTTTTATTGCCTTATAAAACAATAGGTTGGAGATCGCTGGCGATAAGCGAGAAGCCAGTGCTGTAGCGAAACCGCTACAGCTGTTGGGGAAGAAAAAAGTTTATGAGGATCAAAGCCTTGGGATACGGCTACGGAAGCGGCGTGTATCGATATCGTTCCGCTGTAGCGTTTTCAGTACGGCGGAGGTCGTTTTTGGCTGCGCCCTTTAGCAAGCGGGCGCGTATCAGCCCTTTGCGGCAATTCCATACTTGCGCAGCCGATGGGCGATGGCGGTGTGGGAGGTTTGCAAGCGGTTGGCCAGTTGCCGGGTGGAAGGGTAGCTGACATAGAGCTTCTCCAGCAGGCTGCGCTCGAAGGCTTCCATGGCCTGCTCCAGGCTATCGACCTCGCTGTCGCCCTGGCGCGCCACGGAGGTGCCGGCGATGTCCAGGTCGCCGATGTCCACCAGGCTGCTTTCGCAGATGGCGGCGGCGCGGAAGATCACGTTTTGCAGTTGCCGCACGTTGCCCGGCCAGCGGTTGCCCAACAGCGCCGGGTAGGTGCCCGGGGCGAGGCGGCACACCGGGCGCTGGATCTGCGCGCAGGCCTGCTGCATGAAGTAGCGCGCCAGCAGTAGGATGTCCTGGCCGCGCTCGCGCAGGGGCGGCACTTCGATGTTGAGTACGTTGAGGCGGTAGAACAGGTCTTCGCGGAAGGTGCCTTCGCTGACCATTTTTTCCAGGTCGCGGTGGGTGGCGCTGAGGATGCGCACATTGACCTTGACCTCGCGGTCGCCGCCCACGCGGCGGAAGCTGCCGTCATTGAGAAAGCGCAGCAGCTTGGCTTGCAGGTACGGCGACATTTCGCCGATTTCGTCGAGGAACACCGTGCCCTGGTTGGCCAGCTCCATCAGCCCCGGTTTGCCGCCGCGCTGGGCGCCGGTGAAGGCGCCGGGGGCGTAGCCGAACAGTTCGCTCTCGGCCAGGTTCTCCGGCAGCGCGGCGCAGTTGAGGGCCAAAAACGGCGAGCCGTGGCGGGTGCTGATGGCATGGCAGGCGCGGGCCACCAGTTCCTTGCCGGTGCCGGTTTCGCCCTGGATCAGCAGCGGTGCATCGAGGGCCGCGACTCGCTGGGCACGGGCCTTGAGGGTGCGGATCGCCGGGGAGTCGCCCAGCAGCGCATCGAAGCCTTCGGCGTGGTCGTGGTGCAGGGCCGAGAGCCGTTCGCCGATGCGGTTGGGCGGGTACAGGGTCAGCAGGGCGCCGGCGTCGGTGATGGGCGTGGCCTCCAGCAGCAGGGTCTGGCCGTTGAGGGTGATTTCGCGCAGCGGCAGGCGAAAGCCCTGTTCCAGCAGGCTGGCGAGCAGGCTGGCGTCGTCGAACAATTGCGCCACGCTTTGCCCCGCCGGCTCGCGGCCATACAGGGCGATCAGCGCCGGGTTGGCCAGCAGCACCACGCCAGCGCTGTCCAGGGCCAGCACCGGGTCGGTCATGGCGGCGAGGAGGGCGTCGAGCTGCAAATGCCGGCGCTGGCCAGGGAGGATGTCGACCACCGTCACCGCTTGCACGCCGCGCACGTTGAACAGCGCCTCGCGCAGCTCATCCAGCACCTGGGGGCTGAGGGTGGGGGCGTCGATGTAGACGTTGGGTGGCACCATTTCCACCGCATCCAGGTTGAGATTACGCCCGCCGAGCAGGGCCAGGACTTCCTGGGTGATACCGACGCGGTCGATGAAGCTGACGTGGATACGCATGGGGCGGCTGAGGTTTCTGGCTGGCGGGAGGCGGCCAGTATGCCTTGGGCTGGGGCGGGAGGTGAAACCCCAAGAGTGCGATCACTGACTGTGGGAGCGAGCCTGCTCGCGATGGCGGTGGTTCAGGCACCTGATGCATCAGGGGTAGACCGCTCCCACACAGGCTTTATTCCAGATGTTCAGGCTTTACCGGGTCGCCGGGTTTTACCCGTAGCTGTGCCTGCACGTCGCTGAACATGCGGTCGTAGTAGTTGTGCATCGAGCGGATGTCGGCTTCGTGGGGCACGCCGTATTTTTCGGCGATGTGGAAGGCTTCGCTGGCGAAGTTGTACGCCAGATCCCGGGGCAGGGTGAATTGCTCCTTGAAGTCGCGGCTGACGCGGTCCTTGCCGATGATGTTGCCGTGCATGGTGAACTGCATCGAGGCGCCATCCTTGGGGCTTTGGACGACTTCGTAGTCAATCTTGATGTCGTAGCCGAAATCGCCGGGTTGCAGCGGTGCACGATGGATATGCAGATGACCTGGCTCGAACGTGGCCATTGGCGTCTCTCCTGACAAGGCTGGGATGGGCCGGCGATGGGCCGGCCCGGTGTTACTCATTTATAGGTGATGCCCGGGGTGGCCGTGCTGATGCGGGTGCCGGCGGTGCCCTGGACGATGGCTTCGATGTCCGACAGTGAACCGATCACCGCGACTTTGCCAGTGTTGCGCGCGAAGTCGCAGGCCGCTTGCACCTTGGGCCCCATGGAGCCGGCGGCGAAGCCGAGTTTTTCGATCTCGTCGGGGTGGGCCTGGGCGATGGCTTTTTGCGTTGGCTTGCCAAAGTCGATGAACGCGGCGTTGACGTCGGTGGCGATCACCAGCAGGTCACCTTCGAGCTGTTCGGCCAGCAGGGCCGAGCACAGGTCTTTGTCGATCACCGCTTCGATGCCTTTGAGCTTGCCGTCTTCACCATACATGGTCGGAATGCCGCCGCCGCCCGCGCAGATGACGATGCTGCCCTTGTCCAGCAGCCACTTGATCGGGCGGATCTCGAAGATGCGCTTGGGTTTTGGGCTGGCCACCACGCGGCGGAACTTGTCGCCGTCGGGGGCGATGGCCCAGCCTTTTTCCGCGGCCAGGGCCTCGGCTTCGGCCTTGCTGTAGACCGGGCCGATGGGCTTGGTCGGGTTCTGGAAGGCCGGGTCTTTGGCGTCGACTTCCACCTGGGTGAGCAGGGTGGCGAACGGCACTTCAAAGTCCAGCAGGTTGCCCAGTTCCTGTTCGATGATGTAACCGATCATGCCTTCGGTCTCGGCGCCGAGCACGTCCAGCGGGTAGGGCGAAACCTGGGTGTAAGCCGCAGCCTGCAACGACAGCAGGCCCACTTGTGGGCCGTTGCCGTGGGCAATTACCAGTTGGTTGCCGGGGTGGATCTTGGCGATTTGTTCGGTGGCGATGCGGATGTTGGCGCGTTGATTGTCTGCGGTCATGGGTTCACCACGACGCAAGAGGGCGTTGCCGCCCAGGGCTACGACGATACGCATGGGAGTTGTCCTTGTAGGTAGGAGCGAGGCTGGTGTGGGAGTGAGCCTGCTCGCGATAGGGCGGGAGCATTCAACCGGGATTAAGGCTGGCATGGCCCCATCGCGAGCGGGCTCGCTCCCACCCTGGCGGTGTTGCGCCAGGGTGGGCCGAACGAGCCGTTTACAGATCAGCCAACGTCGAAACCAGGATCGCCTTGATGGTGTGCATGCGGTTTTCCGCTTGCTCGAAGGCGATGCAGGCGGGCGACTCGAACACGTCGTCGGTGACTTCGATGCCGTTGGCCAGGTGCGGGTACTGTTCGGCGATCTGCTTGCCGATTTTGGTGTCGCTGTTGTGGAAGGCCGGCAGGCAGTGCATGAACTTGGTGCGCGGGTTGCCGGTGGCTTTCATCAGATCAGCGTTGACCTGGTAGGGCAGCAGTTGCTCGATGCGCTCGGCCCAGGCTTCAACAGGCTCGCCCATGGAGACCCAGACGTCGGTGTGGATGAAGTCCACGCCCTTGACCGCGGCTTTCGGGTCTTCAGTCAGGGTGATGCGGGCACCGCTTTCTTCTGCGTATTTTTTGCAGCGTTCCACCAGGTCTTCGGCCGGCCACAGGGCTTTTGGCGCGCAGATGCGCACGTCCATGCCCAGTTTGGAACCCACCAGCAGCAGCGAGTTGCCCATGTTGTTGCGGGCGTCGCCCAGGTAGGCGTAGCTGATGTCGTGGATCGGCTTGTCGGCGTGCTCCCGCATGGTCAGCACGTCGGCGATCATCTGGGTGGGGTGGTATTCGTCGGTCAGGCCGTTGAACACGGGAACGCCGGCGAACTTGGCCAGTTCTTCGACGATTTCTTGCTTGAAGCCACGGTATTCGATGGCGTCGTACATGCGCCCCAGTACGCGGGCGGTGTCCTTCATGCTTTCTTTGTGGCCGATCTGCGAGGAGTTCGGGTCGATGTAGGTGACGTTGGCGCCTTGGTCATAGGCGGCCACTTCGAAGGCACATCGGGTGCGGGTCGAGGTTTTCTCGAAGATCAGCGCGATGTTGTTGCCTTTGAGGTGTTGTTGCTCGGTGCCGGTGTACTTGGCGCGTTTGAGGTCGCGGGACAGGTCCAGCAGGTAGCGCAACTCGCGAGGGGTGTGGTGTTCCAGGCTCAGCAGGTTGCGGTTATGAATGTTGAACGCCATGAGGATTCTCCTTGGGTTTAGGTCATCCACTTGCCGAGGCCCTTCGTGGGGGCAGCGGCAAGCAGGCAGAGTCAGTGGTTAATTAATAGTCAATCGGGTCGCGGATGATCGGGCAGGTCATGCAGTGGCCGCCGCCACGGCCACGGCCCAGTTCGCCGGCGCTGATGGTGATGACTTCCACGCCCGCTTTGCGCAGCAGGGTGTTGGTGTAGGTGTTGCGGTCATAGCCGATCACCACGCCTGGCTCCAGGGCCACCACGTTGTTGCCGTCATCCCACTGTTCGCGTTCGGCGGCGAAGCTGTTGCCACCGGTCTCGACCACGCGCAGGGCCTTGAGGTTCAGGGCTTGGGCCACGGTGTCGAGGAAGCTTGCGTCTTCACGTCGCACGTCGATGCCACCGGGTTTGCTTTCATCGGGGCGCAGGCTGAAGGCGACGATCTGGCTGACCACTTCGGGGAAGATGGTGACCAGGTCGCGGTCGCAGAAGCTGAACACGGTGTCCAGGTGCATCGCGGCGCGCGATTTTGGCAGGCCGGCGACGATCACCCGTTCCACGGCTTTGTTCTTGAACAGGTTCAGCGCCAGTTGGCCGATGGCCTGGCGCGAAGAGCGCTCGCCCATGCCGATCAGGACCACGCCGTTGCCAATGGGCATCACGTCGCCGCCTTCGAGCGTGGCGTTGCCGTGTTCCTGGTCCGGGTCGCCGTACCAGATCTGGAAGTCGGCGTTGGTGAATTCCGGGTGGAACTTGTAGATGGCGCTGGCCAGCAGGGTTTCCTGGCGGCGGGCCGGCCAGTACATCGGGTTGAGGGTCACCCCGCCGTAGATCCAGCACGTGGTGTCGCGGGTGAACTGGGTGTTGGGCAGCGGCGGCAGGATGAAGCTGGTGTGGCCGAGGAAGTCGCGGAACATCTCGATGGTTTTGCCACCGAAGCTGTTGGGCAGGTCATCGGCCGATACGCCGCCGATCAGGAACTCGGCGACTTTGCGCGGCTCCAGGCTGCGCAGCCAGGAGCTGACTTCGTTGACCAGGCCCAGGCCAACCTGGTTGGCGGTGATCTTGCGCTCCAGGATCCAGTCCAGGGCTTCGGGGATGGCGACGATGTCGGTCAATAGGTTGTGCATTTCCAGCACGTCGATATCGCGTTCACGCATCTTGGTGACGAAATCGAAGTGGTCGCGCTTGGCCTGGGCCACCCACAGCACGTCGTCGAACAGCAGTTCGTCGCAGTTGTTGGGGGTCAGGCGTTGGTGGGCCAAACCTGGGGAACACACCATGACTTTGCGCAGTTTGCCGGCTTCGGAATGTACGCCGTACTTAACTTTTTCCGTGGTCATTACAGATCCTCCAGTTAACAAGAGATTACTTACTTACAAAGTCAGGAAGCCGTCGTAGAGCCCATAGGCCGCCACCAGGGCGCCAATGACCACTGCGGCGAAAATCAGCTTCTCGACAGAGGTGAAAATCGGTTTGCCCAGCTCATGCTTGGCCTTGGCGAACAGGATCACGCCAGGGGCATACAGCAGGGCGGAGAGCAGCAGGTATTTCACGCCGCCGGCATACAGCAGCCAGACCGCGTAGATCAGGGCGATGGAGCCGATAATCAGGTCTTTCTTGCGCTCGGCCAGGGCTTTTTCATAGGTCTCGCCGCGTACCGCCAGCAACACCGCATAGGCCGCCGACCACAGGTAAGGCACCAGGATCATCGAAGTGGCGAGGTAGATCAGCGACAGGTAGGTACTGGCCGAGAACAGGGTGATGACCAGGAAGATCTGCACCATGGCGTTGGTCAGCCACAGGGCGTTGGCCGGCACGTGGTTGGCGTTCTCGCGGCGCAGGAACTCCGGCATGGTGTGGTCTTTGGCGGCGGAGAACATGATCTCTGCACACAACAGCACCCAGGACAGCAGTGCACCGAGCAGCGAGACGATCAGGCCCACGCTAATCAGTACCGCACCCCAATGCCCGACCACGTGCTCCAGCACGGCGGCCATCGACGGGTTCTGCAGCTTGGCCAGCTCCGGTTGGGTCATGATGCCCAGCGACAGCACGTTCACCAGCATCAGGAACAGCAGCACGGTGATGAAGCCGATCACAGTGGCCTTGCCCACGTCCGAACGTTTTTCCGCCCGCGATGAGAAGATGCTCGCGCCTTCGATGCCGATGAACACCCATACGGTGACCAGCATCATGTTGCGCACCTGGTTCATCACGCTGCCCAGGTCCGGGTTTTTCACGCCCCAGATGTCAGCGGTGAAGATTTCCAGCTTGAACGCGAACACCGCGATCAACACGAACAGCACCAGCGGCACGATCTTGGCGACGGTGGTCACCAGGTTGATGAACGCCGCCTCGCGGATGCCGCGCAGCACCAGAAAGTGCACGGCCCACAGCAATACCGAAGCGCCGATGACCGCCGCCGGGGTGTTGCCCTCGCCAAATATCGGGAAGAAGTAGCCCAGGGTGCTGAACAAGAGGACGAAGTAGCCGACGTTGCCCAGCCAGGCGCTGATCCAGTAGCCCCAAGCCGAGGAGAAGCCCATGTAGTCGCCAAAACCGGCCTTGGCGTAGGCGTATACGCCGCCATCGAGGTCGGGTTTGCGGTTGGCCAGGGTCTGGAACACGAAGGCCAGGGTCAACATACCGATGGCGGTAATAACCCAGCCAATTAGTACTGCGCCCACATCGGCACTGGCGGCCATGTTCTGGGGCAGTGAAAAGATCCCGCCGCCAATCATCGAGCCGACTACAAGTGCCACTAAGGCGCCTAATCGAAGTTTTCCGGGAGATTCTGACATTGCATGACTCCAATGCGGGAGAAGAGAGGCTACAGCGTAGATCCAGCGCTATTTCAAACAACTGACTTAGATCAGTGCATTGGTACATTCCATTGTGAATTAGGGAGTTAGGTGCTATTGCGGGTATACCATCGCGTACCCGAGAAGCCTTTTGCAGAGGCCTCGGCAACGATAAAACAGGAATGGATCCTATTGCCGTGCGAGTTGAACTTAGACCCTTTTTCCTAATGTGCAAACTTTTCCAGAGGCTTTTTCTTTTGTCCGTCATTTATCGCGAGTAGCCCACATTTTTGAAAACTGTAGAACAATTCATAGACCCTTTTGTTCTAAATAAGCGGTGGCAGTCGGCGTTATCTAATAAACGCTATTAGTGTGACGATATTTAGTTCATGAAGGCTGCTAAGGTATTTTCGCCTTCAGCCATTTTCAGACAGAGGTCAGGATGTCCCAACCGGCACAAAAGCTTCGACTCAGTGCGCTGATTGCACTGGTAGTGGGTTCGATGATTGGCGGCGGGATCTTTTCATTGCCCCAGAACATGGCGGCCCGGGCGGACGCCGGGGCGGTGCTGATCGGCTGGGCGATCACTGCCGTGGGCATGCTCACCCTGGCCTTCGTATTCCAGACCCTGGCCAACCGCAAGCCTGAACTTGACTCCGGGGTTTACGCCTATGCCAAGGCCGGTTTTGGCGATTACATGGGCTTTTCCTCGGCCTGGGGCTACTGGATCAGTGCCTGGATGGGCAACGTCGGCTACTTCGTTTTGCTGTTCAGCACCCTGGGCTACTTCTTTCCGGTGTTCGGCCAGGGCAACACGCCGATCGCCATCGGCTGCGCCTCGGTGCTGCTGTGGGCCGTGCATTTTCTGGTGCTGCGGGGGATCAAGGAGGCGGCGTTCATCAACCAACTGACCACCGTGGCCAAGATCGTGCCCCTGGTGATGTTCATCGTGATCGCCGCCGTGGCGTTCAAGGCCGAGATTTTCACCCGTGACATCTGGGGCACCAGCAACCCCAATTTCGGCAGCGTGATGGACCAGGTGCGCAACATGATGCTGGTCACGGTGTTCGTGTTCATCGGCATCGAAGGTGCCAGCGTGTACTCGGCCCGCGCCGAAAAACGCTCGGACGTGGGCCGCGCCACGGTCATCGGTTTTGTCGGGGTGCTGGCGCTGCTGGTGCTGGTCAACGTGCTGTCGTTGGGGATCATGAGCCAGCCGGAACTGGCCAACCTGCAAAACCCGTCCCTGGCGGCGGTGCTGGAACACATCGTCGGGCCCTGGGGGGCGCTGCTTATAAGCATTGGCCTGGCGGTGTCGCTGCTGGGCGCGCTGTTGTCCTGGGCGCTGTTGTGCGCCGAGATTCTCTTCGCCACCGCCCGCGACAACACCATGCCGGCGTTCCTGAAAAAGGAAAACGCCAACCACGTACCGGCCAACGCGTTGTGGCTGACCAACGCGATGATCCAGATTTTCCTGGTGATTACCCTGGTCTCGGCGGGCACCTACACCAGCCTGATCTACTTGGCGTCGTCGATGATCCTGGTGCCCTACCTGTGGTCGGCGGCCTACGCGGTGCTGCTCAGCGGGCGCGGCGAAACCTACGAAGAAGCCTCGGGCCAGCGCCTCAAGGACCTGTTCGTCGGTGGCGTGGCCTTGAGCTACGCGGTGTGGCTGTTGTACGCCGGTGGGGTGAAGTACCTGCTGCTCTCAGCCCTGCTGTATGCGCCGGGCGTGATCCTGTTCGCCAAGGCCAAGCGCGAACAGGGCGAGCCGCTGTTTACCACGGTAGAGAAGGGGATTTTTGCCTGCGTGCTGGCCGGGGCGGGGTTGGCGGCGTATGGGCTTTATAGCGGCGTGTTGTCGTTGTGAGGCAGTGGTGCCGGGTGGGGGGCATCGCGGGCAGGGCCCGCTCCCAGAGTTGAACGGTGGTGCGGGTGCAATGTTCATTTTTCCCCTGTGGGAGCGAGCCTGCTCGCGATAGCTGCCTATCTGACTCAACACGCCACCGATTCAGGCCGCGACCAGATCCACAGGTTGCCCAGGCCCATGCCCGCGATGGCCAGGTAGATCGGCCAGCCGTGGTCGAGCATCACCAGCATCAGTACCGCGCACAGCAGCATGCTCAGGGTGGCGCTGACCTTGGCCCGGCGCGCGACGATCCTACCGTTGCGCCAGTTGCTCAGGATCGGGCCGAACAGGCGATGGTTTTCCAGCCAGGCACTCAGGCGCGGCGAGCTCTTGGTCGCGGCCCAGGCTGCCAGCAGGATGAACTCGGTGGTCGGCAGGCCGGGCACGACAATGGCGAGCAGGCCGATGCCCAGGCTGACGTAGGCCAGCACCCCGAAGAGGAGGCGGGCGAGTTTTGAGGTGGGTGGGGTCATAAATAAGCGCAGGGTGCGTCCTGATTCCCCTGTGGGCGCCGGCGTGCCCGCGATGGCGGTGGCCCAGCCAACAGGGCGGCTGGCAGATGAGTCGCTATCGCGGGCGGGCCCGTTACCACAGTGGGCATCAGGCCAGTTCAGGGGCGCTGGCGTAAGCCTGTTCCAGCAGCACGGTGAAGCGGTTGAAGGCGGCCAGCGCACCTTTGTTGGCCAGGGCTTCTTCTTCCGGGCTCAGCTCCAGCTCATCGAGGATGTGGGTGAAGCTCTTCCAGCCCTCGGCACGGCCACCGGCCGGCTCGCCGAGGTGGCGGGCGCCGAAGGTTTCGCTCATGCCCAGGGCCACGGCGCGCTTGATAAGGAACGCGGCGCCGAGCTTGGAACCTTCGGAAACGAAGATCCAGCCCAGGGCTTCGGCCTTGCTTGGGTTGTGCACGGCACCGGCCACGGGGGCGGGCACGTCGGTGTTGAGGTCGGCGAGGTCGGCCTTGGCCTCTTCGGCGCGGCAGCGGGCGGCCAGGTCCGGGACGATGGCGATCAGTTGCGGGTCGTTGTACAGCGCCACCAGTTCGGACTGGAACAGGTACTGAGCAACGACGAAACGGGCGAAATTGGCCGGGGTCTCGAACGGTGCGTGGGCCTTGACCAGGGCATCGAGCTTGGAATGGGGCTCGTGGGTGATCTGGTTCAGGCGCTGGGAACGCAGGGTGGGACGCGAGGCATTGTGCGGGGCAGTCATGGGGAATCCTTGAGAATGAGATGCACTATCTAACTAGACGTACCAGAAGACGGAACACAGTAAAAAATCCTCACTGTGGCCGGTAAAAAAACAGGCAGGAGGCGCAATGCCACATCCTGTGGCATTGCCTGTGAAAGCAGGCTCCCCCCTACAGGCCGTCAGGCAATCAGATATCCCACGCCAGGTTGATGGCGAAGTTGCGGCCCGGTTGGCTCAGGCGATCGAGGTTGGCCGGGGCCAGTACCTCGGCTTCGCCACTGGCGTCGAAGCCGCGTACGTCATCCCACAGCCAGTATTTCTTGTCGGTGAGGTTGTACAGGCCGGCGCTGACGGTGAGGTCGTCGGTGACCTTGTAGAACCCGCTCAGGTCGAGGATGCCGAAGCCCGGGGTCTTGAACTGCTGGTTGATGCCGTCCGGGGATTTGAACGACTCGTCGTCCACGCGGTTTTTTGCCCGTACCACCGTCCAGTTGAGCACGGCGCCGTAGTTGTCCTGGTCGTAGCCCAGGCCGAAGACACCGGTCAGCGGGTTGATGCTGTTGAGCGGTTGGCCGTTGTCGTTGTTGCGCCCGTACAGGTAGGTCACCGAACCCTGGGTGTAGAGGCCCTGCGGCGCGCCGAAGGTGTCCAGTTGCAGGCGGCCCTTGGCCTCGATGCCCTTGATGGTGGCGTGCTTGATGTTGTTGGCCTTGAAGGTCTGCTCGGTGTAGCCGGGCTTGATCGCGTCTTCGTTGATGAAGTCGCGGTACTTGTTATAGAACACCGCCACGTCGAAGGTGCCGGCGTCGAAGCGCCCGCGCAGGCCGGTTTCCAGGCCACGGCTTTTTTCCGGTTCCAGGTCCGGGTTGGGCTCGACCACATAGCCTTCGGCGGTGTTCTGGAAGCGCCCGTACAAGGCTTTGGCCGAGGGGGTGCGGAAGCCTTCGGCGTACTGGCCGTACCAGGTGTATTGGTCGCTCAGGGCGTAGGTCAGGCCGAACTTGGGCGACAGGCGTTCCCAGGTCTTGTTGTCGCCATTGACAGTGCCTTTGCCGTCGGCATTGACGGTGTCGATGAAGGCCTGGGTCAGGTGCGGCTTGAGCTGGGTGTAGTCATAGCGCAGGCCGGGCAGGAAGCTCCAGCGGTTCCAGGTGATTTCGTCCTGGGCGAACAGGGCATAGCTGTTGATGGTTGGGTCCGGGAAGTCGCTGGCCTTTTTCAGGCGATCGGCGGGGCTGTCGGCACCCGGCCCGGTGCAGCGCATGCCGGCCTTGAGGCAGGTGCCCGAGCCGCGCCGCGAACCGGTGACTTTTTCCTGCTTGAGGGTGGCGCCGTAGGTCAGCAGGTGGTCGGTTTCACCCACGCTGAAGGCCTTGTCGGCCTGGGCGTCGATCACCCACTGCTTTTGCTCGTAGCGGGTTTCGCGCTCGCGCATCACGTCCCGCACGAAGGGCACGTAGTGTTCCAGGGTGGTCTGGCCGGTCTTGGCGACCTGATAGTTGAGGCTCCACTTGACGTGGTCGGCCACCAGGCTGTCGAGGGCGAAGCTGTTCTCCAGGCCGAAACGCTCGCGGCTGACGGTGTCGTTGCCCACACGTGAGCGGTACATGTTCTGCCCGTTGCCTTTGTCGAACGGCCCGCCGACCGCGCTCTTTTGGTTGGTGTCGCGGTCGTCCTTGTATTTTTCGTAGGTCAGGCCCAGGCGTGCGTCGTCGGCGTAGTTCCAGCCCAGCTTGGCCAGCACGTTGGTGGTGCGGGCGTCTTCGGGGTTGGCGGCGGTGCGGTCCAGGCCGGTGCCATTGTTCGTGCCGTAGGAGTCAGTCTCGTGGCCGTCGCGCTGGCTGAAGTGCAGCAGGGCGTCGAACTGCTCGGCGCGCCCGGCCACGGTGCCGGATTTGAGCCAGCTCTCGTCGGCCGAGCTGTAGCCGGTCTTGAGGCGGGCGCCGACATCTTTGCCGGGCTTGATGATGTCGTCCGGGTCGAGGGTGAAGTAGCTGACCACACCGCCAATGGCGCTGCTGCCGTGCAGCACCGAGGCCGGGCCGCGCAGGATCTCCACGCGCTTGACGATTTCCGGGTCGACGTAGTTGCGTTGGGTCTTGGCGTAGGGGCCGTTGAAGAAACCGTCCGGCACTTCGACCCCGTCCACTTGGGTCAGGACGCGGTCGCCGTCGATGCCACGGATGTTGTAGCCGCTGATGCCGCCGCGCTGGCCCGCACCGCCCACCGAGACGCCCGGCTCGTAGCGCACCAGTTCCTTGATGGTATTGACGTTCTGGCGGTCCAGGTCCTGGCGTTCATGCACGGTGACGGTGCTGGGCACGCTGTCGATGCTCTGTTCCTGGCGGGTGGCGCTGATGGTCATCTGTTGCAGGGTCAAGGTGCTGCTGGTGCGCCGCTCCAGGACGATGCTGTTGTTGCCTAGTTTGCGGTACGCCAGGTTGGTGCCAGCCAGCAGGCGTTCCAGGGCCTTTTCCGGGGGCAGGGAACCGCGCACGCCGGGGGAGGCGACGCCGGCGCCCAGTTCCGCCGGCAGGCCGACTTGCCACCCGGTGACCGCAGTGAAGGCGTTAAGGGCCGAGACCAGCGGTTGCTGGGCGATGGCGAAGCTGTAGTCGCCCAGGTTGCGCGCCGGCGGTTGCGCCGCAGTGGCGGCCAGCACGGGGGTGGCCTGGGCGCCGGCCAGCAGGAGGGCGGCGGTGAGCAGGGACAGGGTGCAGTTGTGTAGGCGTGAAGGTGAAGAGGACATCGAAAGCGCTCCGTGTCGCACGAATCTTATAGGTGGCAAATTCACACGCAAAATGCGAATCAATTGCATTGGCTATAACGAGACGTATCACCGCGCGCGATCGCGTAAAAATAATTGCCGATCAGTTGATGATGACCAGCGCCGGGAACTCGCGCAGGCGCGCAGAGGTGATGTGGGCCAGGGAACGCACCACGTCCAGGGGCTGGTCGAGGCGGTAGTTGCCGGTCACGGCGACGTCGGCCAGCCGCGGGTTGTTGTTGACGATAAAACCGGGGTAATAGCGGCGCAGTTCGGCCAACACCTGGCTCATCGGGCAGTTCTCGAACACCAACCGGCCTTGGACCCAGGCCAGGTCTTTGTCCTGGTCGAGCATGGCGGGGGCGTCGAAGCCCTTGGGGCCGATACGGATGCTTTGCCCGGCACTGAGGCGGATGCGCGCGTCGTTGTAGTCGTTGCGCAGGTCAACGTCGCCGCGCTGCACTCGCACCTGGGCTTCGCCGTCCAGGTAACGCACGGCGAACGCAGTGTCGCGCACGCTGGCGCGCACCGGGCCGGCACTGATTTCCAGGGGTTGGGCTCGGTTGGCGGCGATCTCGAAAAAGGCTTCGCCCTGATAGAGGCGGGCGACGCGCTGACGCTCGTCGATGGTGCTGGAGAACGCCGAATTGGTGTTGAGCAGCACCTGGGAACCGTCCGCCAATTGCACGCGCTGGCGCTCGCCGACTACGGTCAGGTGATCGGCCTGCAGGCGCAGGGGCAGGTTGCTGAAACTGAACAGGCCGACCAGCAACACGGCGGCGGTGGCCAGGGGTTTCCAGTGCGGGCGCAGGCGCCGCAGGCCGGTGACTTTTTGTTTGGCGCTCAAGGTTTGCGCGCAGTGCGCCACCTGCGGGCCGTCCCAGATCGCCTGCGCGCGGGCGAAGGCCTGGGCGTTGGCGGGGACGGCGAGCCAGGCGTGGAACTGGCGGGTTTGTGCCTCGCTGGGGCTTTGCATCACGATCAGCCAGTCCAGGGCCTGGTCCATGGCGCTTGCGCTGGCAGTGTCCGGCGCGGGGGGCGATTGGTTGGTGTCCATCACGGGGGTCCTTGGCAGTGTCTGCGCACGGCTGGTTTTTGGCTGAAGCGAGGCAACGGCGCCTAGGGTAACAAAATGTATTGGCGGGCACAGAGGGCGGCCGTGCCCCTCAGCCAAGGGGTAAGGATCAGTGGTTCAAGCGATCCGCCACGCCCACGCAAATGGCCATGATGAGCTTGAGTTCCTTTTGCACCGTGCTCAGGGACACGCCCAGGTGTTCGGCGATCTGCTGGTAACTGTGGCCGTGCAGGCGGCTGAGGATGAAGATCTGTTGTTGGCGCAGGCTCAGTTGGTTGAGGCTCACGTTCAGGCGCTCGAGCAGTTGCTGGGCATGGGCGCCATCCTCGGCGCTGCTCAGGGGCGCGGCGACACTTTGCAGCACCGCTTGTGGCACGTCTTCGAGCAGGGTGCGCGACTGAATGCGCCGCGCCCGCAAGTGATCGAGCGCCAGGTTACGGGCAGTCTGGAACACAAAGGGCTCCAAGTGATCGATGGCCCGCTCGCCCAGGGCACGGGTGACCCGCAGGTAGGTTTCCTGGAGCAGGTCCTCGGCGGTGCTGTGGTTGTTGACCATGCGCTCCAGCGTGCGCAGCAGCGAAACCCGCTGGGTGAGGAACACCTGGTTGAAACGAGACTGACTCACAGCGCTACCCAGTGAAAATTTGCGAATGATAATGCTTATCAAAAGCGAAATTGGCAAGGGTGAACTGTGGTCTGCCGCCCCGCCCCCTGTGGGATCAACTGTCTTACCCCTACCCTTCGTCACAGCCACTGCGTGCCGCCATCGCGAGCAGGCTCGCTCCCACCTAGGAAAGATGAAAATCCCATCCACACCACCGCTCAATTGTGGGAGCGGGCGCTGCCCGCGATGGAGCCAATACAGCCACGGCATTACCGCCAACCCGGCCCACTCCCACAGGGCAGGCGTGGTGCCCGGCGCCTCAGGTGCGCTGTTGCAGGTACGCCGGGTAATCCGGAACGCGGTAGTCGTGGGCCTGGTCCATCAACGGGCTACTGAGCAGGTAGTCGGCGCTGGATTCGTTGCAGGCCACGGGGATGTTCCACACGGCGGCGACCCGCAGCAGGGCCTTGATGTCCGGGTCGTGGGGCTGGGGCTCGAAGGGGTCCCAGAAGAAGATGAGCATGTCTACCCGTTGCTCGGCGATGCGCGCGCCCAGTTGTTGGTCGCCGCCTAGGGGGCCGCTAATCATGCTTTCCACGGGCAGGTCCAGGTGCTTGCTCAGCAGCAGGCCGGTGGTGCCGGTGGCCACCAGTTCATGGCGCGCCAGGCGTTCGCGTTGGCGCTGCGCCCAGTCGAGCAAAAACACCTTGCAGTGGTCGTGGGCCACCAGGGCGATGCGCTTGCGCGCGGCCAGGGTGGCGTGGGTGAAACCGATGCCGATCATAGGGTGCAGCTCCCGGCCTATTCGGCGTGGCACAGCGCCAGGCAGTTATCGAGCATGCGGTTGGAGAAGCCCCATTCGTTGTCATACCAGGCCAGTACCTTGAGCAGTTTGCCGCTGACCTTGGTGTGGTTGGCGTCGAAGATCGACGACAGCGGGTTGTGGTTGAAGTCGCTGGAAACCAGCGGCAGGGTGTTGTAGCCCAGCACCTTGGAATGCAGGCTGGCGGCCTGGAACAGGGCGTTGACTTCCTCGCGGCTGGTTTCGCGCTTGAGCTGCACGGTGAGGTCCACCAGCGACACGTTGATGACCGGCACCCGCACGGCCATGCCGGTGAGTTTGCCCGCCAGCTCCGGCAGCACCAGGCCCACGGCTTCGGCGGCGCCGGTTTTGCTGGGGATCATGTTCTGGGTGGCGGAGCGGGCGCGGTACGGGTCGCTGTGGTAGACGTCGGTGAGGTTCTGGTCGTTGGTGTAGGCGTGGATGGTGGTCATCAGGCCGCTTTCGATGCCCAGTTCGCGGTGCAGCACCTGGGCCACCGGGGCCAGGCAGTTGGTGGTGCAGGAGGCGCTGGAGATGATCTGGTGCGATTGGCGCAGGATGTCGTGGTTGACCCCGTACACCACCGTGGCATCGGCGCCCTTGGCCGGGGCCGAGATAATCACTTTGCGCGCGCCGGCGCTAAGATGGGCGGCCGCCTTGGCGCGGTCGGTGAACAGCCCGGTGCACTCGAACACCACGTCGATTTTCTCGGCGGCCCAGGGCAGGTTGGCCGGGTCGCGGATGGCGCTGACGGCGATGCGGTCGCCGTTGACGGTGAGGCTTTCCTGGTCGTGGGCAACTTCGGCATCGAAGGTGCCGTGGACGGTGTCGTACTTGAGCAGGTGCGCGTTGATAGCGCTGTCTCCCAGATCGTTGATGGCGACGATCTGCAGGTCTTGGCGATAACCTTGGGTATACAGTGCGCGCAGGACGTTGCGGCCGATGCGGCCAAAACCGTTGATGGCGATGCGTAAAGTCATGGGAAGGGCACCTGCTCTGAAATTTGTTGTTGGAATTACAAGATTATTCGCAAAAAAATAGAAAACAAGCCTTTTTAGTGGCAATATTTTGTTTTATCTACAACGAGTGACCTGAATCAACTGGTCCCAATGGTCAACCAATGCCGCGCCCGGCCACGCCGCGCGGTGTTATTGCCCAGCATAGACACACAGGTCGCCACATCCGTTAGCCTGGAGTTCTACACATGCATCCCCGCGTTCTTGAGGTCACCGAACGGCTTATCGCCCGCAGTCGCGCCACTCGCCAGGCTTACCTGGCCCTGATCCGCGGTGCCGCCAGCGACGGGCCGGTGCGCGGCAAGCTGCAATGCGCGAACTTCGCCCACGGCGTGGCCGGTTGCGGCACCGAGGACAAAAACAGCCTGCGCCTGATGAACGCCGCCAACGTGGCCATCGTGTCGTCTTATAACGACATGCTCTCGGCCCACCAGCCCTACGAAACCTTTCCCCAGCAGATCAAGCAGGCCCTGCGCGAGATCGGTTCGGTGGGCCAGTTCGCCGGCGGCACGCCCGCCATGTGCGACGGCGTGACCCAGGGCGAGCCGGGCATGGAACTGAGCCTGCTCAGCCGCGAAGTGATCGCGTTGTCCACCGCTGTGGCGCTGTCCCACAACATGTTCGATGCGGCACTGATGCTGGGCATCTGCGACAAGATCGTGCCGGGCCTGATGATCGGTGCTCTGCGCTTTGGCCACTTGCCGACGATTTTCGTCCCCGGCGGGCCGATGGTTTCGGGCATTTCCAACAAGGAAAAAGCCGACGTACGCCAACGCTACGCCGAGGGCAAGGCCAGCCGCGAAGAGCTGCTGGAGTCGGAGATGAAGTCCTACCACAGCCCCGGCACCTGCACCTTCTACGGCACCGCCAACACCAACCAGTTGCTGATGGAAGTGATGGGCCTGCACCTGCCCGGCGCGTCCTTTATCAACCCCAACACGCCGCTGCGCGATGCCCTGACCCGCGAGGCGGCGCACCAGGTGACGCGCCTGACCCGGCAGAACGGCCAGTTCCTGCCCATTGGCGAAATCGTCGATGAGCGCTCGTTGGTCAATTCCATCGTCGCCCTGCACGCCACCGGCGGCTCCACCAACCACACCCTGCACATGCCGGCCATCGCCATGGCGGCGGGCATCCAGTTGACCTGGCAGGACATGGCCGACCTCTCCGAAGTGGTGCCGACCCTGTCCCACGTCTACCCCAACGGCAAGGCCGACATTAACCACTTCCAGGCCGCGGGCGGCATGTCGTTCCTGATCCGCGAACTGCTCGGCGCCGGCCTGCTCCACGAAAACGTCAACACCGTGATGGGCCATGGCCTGAGCCGCTACACCCTGGAACCCTTCCTCGACAACGGCGAACTGGTGTGGCGCGAAGGCCCGTTGGCCAGCCTCGACGAACACATCCTGCGCCCCGTGGCCCGTGCGTTCTCCCCCGAGGGCGGCTTGCGGGTGATGGAAGGCAACCTCGGCCGTGGCGTGATGAAAGTCTCGGCCGTGGCCCTGGAACACCAAGTGGTCGAAGCCCCGGCCGTGGTGTTTCAGGACCAGCAGGACCTGGCCGACGCCTTCAAGGCCGGGTTGCTGGAGAAAGACTTCGTCGCGGTGATGCGCTTCCAGGGCCCGCGCTCCAACGGTATGCCGGAGCTGCACAAAATGACGCCGTTCCTGGGTGTGTTGCAGGACCGTGGCTTCAAGGTGGCGCTGGTGACCGACGGGCGCATGTCCGGTGCCTCGGGGAAAATCCCCGCGGCCATCCACGTCAGCCCCGAAGCTCAGGTGGGTGGGGCGCTGGCCCGGGTGCGCGACGGCGACATCATCCGCGTCGATGGCCAACTCGGCACCCTGGAGCTGAAGGTCGATGCCGCCGAGTTTGCCGCCCGCGAACCGGCCACCGGCCTGTTGGGCAACAACGTGGGCAGCGGCCGCGAACTTTTTGCCTTTATGCGCCAGGCGTTCAGCTCGGCGGAGCAGGGCGCCAGCACCTTCACCTCGGCCCTGGAGCGCCTTGAATGAAGTGCGCGTTGGTCGGTGATATCGGCGGCACCAACGCGCGTTTCGCCCTGTGGCAGGACGGCCAACTGGCCTCGGTGCAGGTGCTGGCCACGGCAGATTTCTTGAGCCCTGAAGCGGCCATCGGCGCCTACCTGCACAGCCTCGGCCTGGCCCCCGGCAGCCTCGGCGCCGTGTGCCTGGCAGTGGCCGGGCCGGTGGGCGGCGATGAGTTTCGCTTCACCAACAACCACTGGCGCCTGAGCCGCCGGGCGTTCTGCGACACCTTGCAGGTGGCGCAACTGCTGCTGGTCAATGACTTTTCGGCGATGGCCCTGGGCATGACCCGCTTGCAGCCCGAAGACTGCCGCGTGGTCTGCCCCGGTACGCCCGAAGCGCTGCGCCCGGCGGTGGTGATCGGCCCCGGCACCGGCCTGGGGGTGGGCACCTTGCTCGACCTGGGCGGCGGGCGCTGGGCGGCGCTGCCGGGAGAGGGCGGGCATGTCGACCTGCCATTGAGCAGCGTGCGCGAGACGCGCCTGTGGCAGCACATCCACGAACAAATCGGCCACGTCAGCGCCGAGACCGCGTTGAGTGGCAGCGGCTTGCCCCGGGTGTACCGGGCGATCTGCGCCGTGGACGGCCACGTCCCGCAGTTCGAGACCCCCGAAGCGGTCACCGCCGCGGCCCTGGCCGGCGACCCGGTGGCCCTGCAAACCCTCGAACAATTCTGCTGCTGGCTCGGCCGCGTGGCGGGCAACAACGTGCTCACCAGCGGCGCGCGCGGCGGGGTGTACATCGTCGGCGGCGTGATCCCGCGCTTTGCCGAGTTCTTCCTGCGCAGCGGCTTTGCCCGTTGCTTCGCCGACAAAGGCTGCATGAGCGACTATTTCACCGGCATCCCGGTATGGCTGGTGACCGCGCCCTACCCGGGGTTGATGGGCGCGGGTGTGGCGTTGCAACAAACGGTGTAGGCGTGGAGCGAGCCGGCTCGCGATGGCCGTTTGTCAGTCGATAGGGTCGGTGGCTGAACCACCGCTATCGCGGGCAAGCGGAGTGCGGCTCGGCCCGCTCCAACAGCGTTGGCAATAACAATAAGAAGGACCACTCAGTGACCCTCATCAACAAATCCATCCTGCTGGTCGATGACGACCAGGAAATCCGCGAACTGCTCGACACCTACCTGACCCGCGCCGGGTTCCAGGTGCGCACCACGGCGGACGGTGCCGGGTTTCGCCAGGCCTTGAACGAGGCCAGTTGCGACCTGGTGATCCTCGACGTGATGCTGCCCGACGAAGACGGTTTCAGCCTGTGCCGCTGGGTACGCCAGCACCCGCGCCAGGCCCAGGTGCCGATCATCATGCTCACCGCCAGTTCCGACGAAGCCGACCGGGTGATCGGCCTGGAGCTGGGCGCCGACGACTACCTGGGCAAACCCTTCAGCCCCCGCGAGTTGCAGGCGCGGATCAAGGCCCTGCTGCGCCGCGCCCAGTTCGGCCAGGAACGCCCCGGCGGCGAGGTGCTGCGCTTCGACGACTGGCGCCTGGACATGGTCAGCCATCGCCTGTTTCACGCCGACGGCGAAGAAGTGCTGCTCTCCGGCGCCGACTTCGCCCTGCTCAAGCTGTTTCTCGACCACCCGCAGCAGATCCTCGACCGCGACACCATCGGCAATGCCACCCGGGGCCGCGAGCTGATGCCCCTGGACCGCATCGTCGACATGGCCGTCAGCCGCTTGCGCCAGCGCCTGCGCGACACTGACAAGCCGCCCCGGCTGATCCGCACCGTGCGCGGCAGCGGCTACCAATTGGCGGCTAACGTGGTGCCCGGCAATGGCCTCTGAGGGGGTGGCCCGCTTGGCCAGGCGCCTGCCGGTGCCGCGTTCGCTGCTGGGGCGCATGCTCCTGCTGACCCTGCTGGCGGTGCTGTTCGCCCAGGGGTTGTCGAGTGTGATCTGGGTGTCGCAACTGCGCGCCACCCAGCTCGAAGGCCTGGTCACCAGCGCCCGCAGCCTGGCCCATTCGATGACCGCCAGCGTCAGCTATTTCCGCTCGTTGCCGGTGGCCTACCGACCGTTGGTGCTGGACCAGTTGCGCAGCATGGGTGGCACGCGGTTTGTCGTGACCCTCAACGACAAACCCTTGGACATGCAGGTGCTGCCCGCCACGCCGCGCAAGCGCGCAGTGCTTGCGGCAGTGGACGCGGTGCTGCGCCAATCCCTGGGCAACGACACCGATATGTCCGTGCAATTCGTCAGCCCCAACGACCTGCGTATTTTCAACGGTGGCCTCAAGCTCGATGAATTGCCGCGCTCCTGGGCCCACTACGCGCTGACCCTGGAACCGGTGAACCCGCCGGTGCTGGTGACGCAGATCCAGTTGGCACCGGGGGAGTGGCTGTACATCGCCTCTTTGCTGCCCGAGCCCTACACCAGCCTCGAAGAACAGGGCCTGCCGTCCCAGCAGGTGTGGTTCATCCTGCTCACCAGCGGTTTTTTGCTGTTGTTCATCGGCCTGCTGGTGCACTGGCAGAGCCGCCCCCTCAAGCGCCTGGCGCGCACCGCGCGGGACATGTCCCTGGGCGCCGAAGTGGAACCGGTGGTGGAGGGCGGTGGCAGCGAGGTGGTGGAGGTCAGCCGCGCTTTCAATGCGATGCGCGAACGCATCAGCCGCTACCTGACCGAACGCAGCCAGTTGTTCAGCGCCATTTCCCATGACCTGCGCACCCCCATCACACGCCTGCGCCTGCGGGTGGAGCTGCTCGAAGACGAGCAACTGCAAGCCAAGTTCGGCCGCGACCTGGATGAGTTGGAGCTTTTGGTCAAGGGCGCCTTGCAGTGCGTCAAGGACACCGACATCCACGAAAACATCGAGCCGGTGGACCTCAACCAAGTGCTCGACTGCCTGGTCGAGCCCTACCTGGCGCCCACCGGCAATGGCCGCGTGACCCAGCAGGGGCGGGCGGCGGCGCCGTATCCGGGCAAACCCCTGGCCCTCAAGCGCTGCATTGGCAACCTGATCGACAACGCCCTCAAGTACGGGCAACGGGCCCACCTGCATATCGATGACGACGACACGGCGTTCATCCTCCACGTTGACGACGAAGGCCCCGGCGTGCCCCAGCAACGCCTGGAGCAGTGCTTCGAGCCGCACTTTCGCCTGGCCGGCAAGCAGCAGGGTTACGGCCTGGGCCTGGGCATCGCACGCAACATCGCCCACAGCCACGGCGGCGAAGTGAGCCTGCAAAACCTGCGTGAAGGCGGTTTGCGCGTGACCCTGCATTTGCCGCGCAGCACCGAGTAAACCCCCGCTTGCTACGGGCCGTGTGAATGTCACCGTCCCGTGACATTCCCCTGCGCCTTCGTTACCTGCGCCCAACCTGGCGTTGAGTAGACTTTGCCTCGTCATAACAACAATAAAAGGCTCGCCATGACCCTCGATCCGTTGCCGTTCAGCAGTTGGTTGACCGCCCCAGCCCATCAGTCCTGGCTCGCCGCAGAGGGTTTGCGCCTGCTGGAGTTCGCCCGGGGTTCGCGGCTCGACATCGGCTTCGGCGCCCTCGATGCCCAGGGCCGCTTGGGCGCCGGGAGCCGCCCCGACACCCTGATTACTGCGCGCATGACCCACAGTTTTGCCCTGGCCCACCTGCAAGGCATCGGCGGTGCTTGCCAGTACACCAGCCACGGCGTGCAGGCCCTGGCCGGGCCGTTGCGCGATGCCGAGCACGGCGGTTGGCTGGCCTGCGCCGACCCGCGGCCCGACAACTGCCGCAAGAGCGCGTACCTGCACGCCTTCGTCGCCCTGGCCGCCAGTTCCGCCCAGGTGGCCGGCCGCCCCGGTGCCCAGGCCCTGCTGGACGAGGCCATCGAGATCATCGAGCGGTATTTCTGGAGCGAGGAGGAGGGCGCCCTGCGCGAATCCTTCAACCGCCACTGGAGCGAGGCCGAAGCCTATCGCGGCGCCAACATCAACATGCACGCCACCGAGGCGTTCCTGGCCCTGGCCGACGCTACCGGCGACGCACTGTGGCTCACGCGCGCGCTGCGCATCGTTGAGCGGGTGATTCACCAGCACGCGGCGGCCAACGGTTTTATGGTCATCGAGCATTTCGACGGCCACTGGCAGCCGCTGCGCGATTACAACCAGGCCAACCCGGCGGACGGTTTTCGCCCCTACGGCACCACGCCCGGCCATGGTTTTGAGTGGGCGCGCCTGCTGCTGCACCTGGAGGCGGCGCTGCGCAAGGCTACTTTGCCGGCGCCGCCGTGGTTGCTGGAGGATGCGCGGCAATTGTTCGACGCCAATTGCCGCCATGGTTGGGTGGTCGATGGCGCGCCGGGCATCGTCTACACGCTGGATTGGCACAACCGCCCGCTGATGCGCCAGCGCCTGCACTGGGTGCACTGCGAGGCGATCGCCGCCGCCAGTGCCCTGATCCAACGCACCGCCGAGCGCCGCTATGAAGACTGGTATCGCCTGTTCTGGGCCTACTGCGAGCAGTACTTGCTGGACCTGCGCGAGGGCAGTTGGCACCACGAACTCGACCCCAACAATCACCCGGGCGGGGAGATCTGGCCGGGCAAACCTGACCTCTATCACGCCTGGCAAGCGCTGCTGATCCCGCGCCTGCCCCTGGCCCCGAGCCTGGCCACGGCCCTGGCCCAACAAGGGCGCGGGGCGAATGTCACGGGGGTGTGACATTTGCCCGTCCCTTCGTTACCTGGCACAGGTACAACGCTGTTTAAACTCGTTCGCAACGCAAGCAGCAGACTTGCACGCATAACAACAAGAAAGGTACTTCAGATGAATGGCATTTCCCGCCTGGCTACAGTCATTTCCCTCGCCTCGTTGTTCCCCCTCCACGCCCTGGCCGCCGACAGCAAAGGTGCCGTGGAAGTCGTGCATTGGTGGACCTCGGGGGGCGAAAAAGCCGCGGTCGACGTACTCAAGGCCCAGGTCGAAAAAGACGGCTTCACCTGGAAGGACGGTGCCGTGGCCGGTGGCGGCGGGGCGACGGCCATGACCGTGCTCAAGAGCCGCGCAGTGGCCGGCAACCCGCCGGGCGTGGCGCAGATCAAAGGCCCGGACATCCAGGAGTGGGGCAGCACCGGGCTGCTCAGCACCGAAGCCCTAAAGGGCGTGGCCAAGGCCGAGAACTGGGATGGCCTGCTGGCGCCGCAGGTCTCTGACACCGTCAAGTACGAGGGCGACTACGTGGCCGTGCCGGTGAACATCCACCGCGTCAACTGGCTGTGGATCAACCCCCAGGTGTTCAAGAAGGCTGGCATCGACAAGGCCCCGACCACCCTGCAAGAGTTCTACGCCGCCGGCGACAAGCTCAAGGCCGCCGGTTTCATCGCCCTGGCCCATGGTGGCCAACCCTGGCAGGACAGCACCGTGTTTGAAGACGTGGTGCTCTCGGTGATGGGTGTCGAGGGCTACAAGAAAGCCCTGGTGGACCTGGACCAGAACACCCTGGCCGGGGCGCAGATGACCCAGGCTTTCACCGAGCTGAAAAAAATCACCGCCTACATGGACCCCAACCGCGCCGGGCGCGACTGGAACATCGCCGCCGCCGACGTCATCAACGGCCGCGCCGGCATGCAGATGATGGGCGACTGGGCCAAGAGCGAATGGACCGCGGCGAAGAAAATCGCCGGCCAGGACTACCAGTGCGTGGCCTTCCCGGGCACCGAAAAGGCCTTCACCTACAACATCGATTCGTTGGCGGTATTCAAGCTCAAGGCCGATCGCACCGGCGACATCGCCGCCCAGCAGGACCTGGCCAAGGTCGCACTGGGCAAGGACTTCCAGAAGATTTTCAGCATCAACAAAGGCTCGATCCCGGTGCGTAACGACATGCTCAACGACATGGCGGCCCAGGGTTTCGATAGCTGCGCCCAGACCTCGGCCAAGGACTTCCTCGCCGACGCCCAGAGCGGCGGTTTGCAACCGAGCATGGCCCACAACATGGCCACCACCCTGGCCGTGCAAGGCGCGATCTTCGATGTGGTGACCAACTTCATGAACGACAAGGACGCCGACCCGGCCAAGGCCAGCGCCCAACTCGCCTCGGCGGTCAAAGCCGCGCAGTAGCGCGCTTTCCGGGCGAGCGCGAGCCTTTGTGGGAGCGGGCCTGCCCGCGATGAGGCCGGTACAGCCACCGCATCTCTTTATGACAGGACTGCCGCTATCTCGGGGGAGCCCGCTCCCACAGGGGCGCCCGGCCCAAGGGGCGCGGCTGCCCCAACATTCACCTTTGTACGGACTACTGCGATGAGCTCTGTGGCGGTTTTCAACAAGGCGTCACCCTTGGACGCCTTGCAACGCTGGCTGCCGAAACTGGTGCTGGCGCCCAGCATGGTGATCGTGCTGGTGGGGTTTTACGGTTACATCCTCTGGACCTTCGTGCTGTCGTTCACCAACTCCAGCTTCATGCCCAGCTACAAGTGGGTCGGCCTGCAACAGTACGCACGGCTGCTGGACAACGACCGCTGGTGGGTAGCGAGCAAGAACCTGGCGTTGTTCGGCGGCATGTTCATCGGCATCAGCCTGGTGCTGGGGGTGTTGCTGGCGGTACTGCTGGACCAGCGCATCCGCAAGGAAGGCTTTATCCGCACCGTGTACCTGTACCCCATGGCGCTGTCGATGATCGTCACCGGCACCGCGTGGAAGTGGCTGCTCAACCCCGGCCTGGGCCTGGACAAGATGCTGCGCGACTGGGGCTGGGAAGGCTTTCGCCTGGACTGGCTGGTAGACCAGGACCGCGTCGTCTACTGCTTGGTGATCGCCGCCGTGTGGCAAGCCTCGGGCTTTGTCATGGCGATGTTCCTGGCGGGGTTGCGCGGTGTCGACCAGTCGATCATCCGCGCCGCCCAGGTGGACGGCGCGAGCCTGCCCACTATCTACCTGCGTATCGTGCTGCCGAGCCTGCGCCCGGTGTTTTTCAGCGCCTTCATGATCCTCGCCCACATCGCGATCAAGAGTTTTGACCTGGTGGCCGCCATGACGGCGGGCGGGCCGGGCTACTCCTCGGACCTGCCGGCGATGTTCATGTATTCCTTCACCTTCAGCCGCGGGCAGATGGGCATCGGGTCGGCCAGCGCCATGCTGATGCTCGGCGCGGTGCTGACGATTCTGGTGCCGTACCTGTACTCCGAGTTGCGAGGTAAACGCCATGACTGACCAACCACGCTTGAGCGCCAGCCGCGTGGCAATCTACGCCACCCTGCTGCTGGCGGCGGCGGTGTACCTGGTACCGCTGGTGGTGATGCTGCTCACCAGTTTCAAGACCCCCGAAGACATCCGCACCGGCAACCTGCTGAGCTGGCCCCAGGTGATCGACGGCATCGGTTGGATCAAGGCCTGGGACGCAGTGGGTGGCTACTTTTGGAACTCGGTGAAAATCACCGTGCCGGCGGTGCTGATTTCCACCTTCCTCGGCGCGATGAACGGCTACGTGCTGTCGATGTGGCGCTTTCGCGGCTCGCAATTGTTCTTCGGCCTGCTGTTGTTCGGCTGCTTCCTGCCGTTCCAGACCGTGCTGCTGCCCGCGTCCTTCACCCTGGGCAAGCTGGGGCTGGCCAACACCACCACCGGCCTGGTGCTGGTGCATGTGGTCTATGGCCTGGCCTTCACCACGCTGTTTTTCCGCAACTACTACGTGAGCATTCCCGATGCCCTGGTCAAGGCCGCGCGCCTGGACGGGGCGGGGTTCTTCACGATTTTCGGCAAGATCCTGCTGCCGATGTCGATCCCCATCGTGATGGTCTGCCTGATCTGGCAGTTCACCCAGATATGGAACGACTTTCTGTTCGGCGTGGTGTTCGCCAGTGGCGACGCGCAACCGATCACCGTGGCCCTCAACAACCTGGTCAACACCAGCACCGGGGCCAAGGAATACAACGTTGATATGGCAGCGGCGATGATCGCCGGGCTGCCGACACTGTTGGTCTACATATTCGCTGGCAAGTATTTCCTGCGTGGGCTGACGTCCGGCGCGGTCAAGGGGTAGCACATGGCAACGCTCGAATTACGTAACGTCAACAAAACCTACGGCGCCGGGTTGCCGGACACCCTCAAGAACATCGAACTGAAGATCGAGGACGGGGAGTTCCTGATCCTGGTCGGCCCTTCCGGGTGCGGTAAATCCACCCTGATGAACTGCATCGCGGGGCTGGAAACCATCAGCGGCGGCGCTATCCTGGTGGACGATGCCGACATCAGCGGCATGAGCCCCAAGGACCGGGACATCGCCATGGTGTTCCAGTCCTATGCGCTGTACCCGACCATGACCGTGCGCGACAACATCGCCTTTGGCCTGAAGATCCGCAAAATGCCCACGGCGCAAATTGACGAAGAAGTGGCGCGGGTGGCCAAGCTGCTGCAGATCGAACACCTGCTGGGGCGCAAGCCCGGCCAGCTCTCCGGCGGCCAGCAGCAGCGCGTGGCCATGGGCCGGGCCCTGGCGCGCCGGCCCAAGATCTATTTGTTCGACGAACCGCTGTCCAACCTCGACGCCAAGCTGCGGGTCGAGATGCGCACCGAAATGAAACTGATGCACCAGCGCCTCAAGACCACCACCGTCTACGTCACCCACGACCAGATCGAGGCCATGACCCTGGGCGACAAAGTGGCGGTAATGAAGGACGGCATCATCCAGCAGTTCGGCACGCCCAAAGAGATCTACAACGACCCGGCCAACCTGTTCGTGGCCAGTTTTATCGGCTCGCCGCCCATGAACTTCATCCCCCTGCGCCTGCACCGCCAGGAGGGCCGCCTGGTGGCATTGCTCGACAGCGGCCAGGCGCGTTGCGTGCTGGCGTTGGGCACAGAGGATATGGCGTTGGCGGACCGCGAAGTGATCCTTGGCATGCGCCCGGAGCAGATTGCCTTGGCGAGCGGTGACGCCAATGGCTTGCCCAGCATCCGCGCCGAAGTCCAGGTCACCGAGCCCACGGGGCCGGACACCCTGGTGTTCGTCGAGCTCAACCAGACCAAGGTCTGCTGCCGCCTCGCGCCCGACCTCGCGCCCCAGGTGGGCGAGACCCTGACCCTGCAACTGGACCCGGCCAAGGTGCTGCTGTTCGACGCCAAGACCGGCGAACGCCTGGGCATCGCCCCCAGCGCAACCCGCAAGGCGAATGTGGCGCAGTTCAAGAGCCGGTGAGGGGCGGGCGCAGCCGCAGCCACCCCAACCGCAAGCAATTCCAATAACAAGAACGAGGATGTAGGGATGAAAAACAACACCACCAACGCTCGCTTTGCCGGCCGTGTTTCGGCATTGGCGGCGATGATGCTGGTCGCCAGTGCGCAAGCGGCCGAGGGCGCCGAGGCGTTCAGCGCCGAGTCGCCGTGGATGACTGGCGACTGGGGCGGCGAGCGCACGCGGTTGATCGAGCAGGGTTATGACTTCACCCTCGACTACGTGGGCGAGGTCGGTTCCAACCTCAGTGGCGGCTACAACGACGACACCACGGCGCGCTATAGCCACCAGTTCGGCCTGGGGGCCAAGCTGGACCTGGAGAAAATTTTCGGCTGGAAAGACGCCGAGTTCAAACTGGCGATCACCGAGCGCAGCGGGCGCAACATCTCCAACGACCGCATCGGCGACCCTCGCGCCGGCACGTTCAGTTCGTCCCAGGAAGTCTGGGGCCGTGGCCAGACCTGGCGCCTGACCCAGTTGTGGATCAAGCAGAAGTACTTCGACGGCAAGCTCGACGTGAAGGCCGGCTATTTCGGCGAAGGCGAAGACTTCAACACCTTCCCCTGCGACTTCCAGAACCTGGCGTTCTGCGGCTCGCAAGTGGGTAACTGGGTCGGTGGCATCTGGTACAACTGGCCGGTCAGCCAAGCGGCGATCCGCGTCAAGTACAACCTCACCCCCGAGCTCTACGCGCAAATCGGCGCCTACAACCAGAACCCCTCGCAACTGGAAACCGGCAACGGCTTCAAGCTCAGCGGCAGCGGCACCAAGGGCACCATCCTGCCGGTGGAATTGGTCTGGTCGCCTAAGGTCGATGGCCTGCCGGGCGAGTACCGCGTGGGCTACTACAAAAGCACTGCCAAGGCTGATGACGTGTTGAAAGACGCCAACGGCCAGTACGCCGCCGTCAGTGGCGACGCGTATCGCAGCCACAGCAGCAAGTCCGGTTATTGGTTCGTGGCCCAGCAGCAACTGACCGACCATCACGGCGACAAGAGCCGCGGCCTGCACATCGCGGCCAACGCCACGTTCCACGACAAGGACACCAACACCGTCGACAACTACCAGCAACTGATGCTGACCTACAAAGGCCCGTTCAACGCCCGGCCCAAGGACGACGTGGGCATCGGCATCGCGCGCATCCACGTCAACGAAGATGTGCAGAAAAACCGCAAGCTGATTAACGCCGGCAACGGGTTCAACGACTACGACCAGGCCGGGTTCCTGCCCATCCAGGACACCGAATACAACGCCGAGATCAACTACGGCTTCCATGTCACCAACTGGCTGACCGTGCGCCCCAACCTGCAATACGTGAAGCACCCCGGCGGCGTGGACAAAGTGGATGACGCATTGGTGGCCGGGTTGAAAATTCAGTCGGTGTTCTGACAACGGCTGCGCTAAGCTCCGCTGCCCCAGCACCTCACCTGGGGACCCTGTGGGAGTGGGCTCGCCCGCGATGAGGCCGGTACAGGGTTGTACCATCGCCATCGCGGGCGGGCCCGTTCCCACCCAGGGCAGCCATCGTTTTTCAGGACTGCGGTACATGCACAAGCACCCGCTACAACGCTTTTTCCGATCCCTGCGCGAACGCCCTACCTTCGGGTGGGAGCGCTATCAACGGCGCGATGTGCTGGTGATCGACCACCCACGCTGCCAAGCGGTGTTCAGCCGCCAGGGCGCGCAACTCCTGCATTTCCAGCCCACCGGGCAAAAGCCCTGGCTGTGGTGCGCGGCGAAGTGGCCGCAGGTGGGTGCCATCCGCGGTGGGGTGCCGGTGTGCTGGCCCTGGTACGGCCGCCATCCTAGCGAAAACGCCTGGCCGTCCCACGGGTGGGCGCGGCTGATCGACTGGAAGCTGTTGGCCAGCCACGCTGGCGTCGACGGTGTGCGCTTGCACTGGCGCTTGCAACTGTGCGACTGGCAAGTGGACCTGCACGCCCACCTGGGCGAACGCATGGACCTGCGCCTGAGCACCGAGCACCAAGACAGCGAACCCTGCCATTTGAGCCAGGCCTTGCATGCCTACTGGCGTGTTGGCGACGCTGCCGAGACAGCGCTGTCTGGGCTGGAGGACGCCGAAGGCTACGACCCACTCAACCGCACCACGTACCGGCATAGCGGCGAGTTGAGCGTGGTGGGCGGCTGCCAACGGGTGTTCCGCCACGACGGCGAGTTGCAGCTCAAGGACCGCGCCTGGCAGCGCGAACTGTGCATCGACACCGGGCACGCGGCGGACACGGTGGTTTGGCACCCGGGTACTCGGCCGCTGTTGGGCGTGAGCTGGAATGAGGTGGCGCAGTTCGTCTGCGTCGAAGCGGCCAGCGGCGGCACCACTCGCCAGAGCCTGGCACCGGGAGAAACGGCGCACTTGAGTTTGCAGGCGCGGGCGGGGGGCGATTGCAGGGGGGTGTGAGGCTAGGTTCTGGTGGGAGCGAGCCTGCTCGCGATAGCGGTGCGCCCGCCCCGCCCGCCGTTAGCCGAGTACCTCTGTCGTAGAGGGTTGCGCGATAAAGGCTTCGATCCCACCGCAGTTTTTCAGTCCAGATCATCCCCCACCGGATAACGGCTGGCATTGAGGCTTTCTTTGATCTTGCGCAGGTGTGGCTGAAAATCCACGCCACGGCGCAGGGTCATGCCGGTGGCCAGCACGTCGAGCACGGTGAGCTGGATGATGCGCGAGGTCATGGGCATATAGATGTCGGTGTCTTCGGGCAGCGGGATGTTCAGGCTCAGGGTGCTGGCCTTGGCCAGAGGCGAGCCGGCGGCGGTCAGGCCCAGCACCGAAGCGCCGTTTTCCCGGGCGATGCGCGCCACTTCCACCAGTTCGCGGGTGCGCCCGGTGTAGGAAATAATCACGAACAGCTCCCCCGTGTGGGCCACCGAGGCAATCATGCGCTGCATCAGCACGTCGGCGTGGGCGGTGACGGCCAGGTTGAAGCGGAAGAACTTGTGCTGCGCGTCCAGGGCCACCGGGGCCGAGGCGCCAAGGCCGAAGAAGTGGATCTGGCGGGCCTGGATCAGCAGGTCGACAGCGCGGCTGACCAGGTTCGGGTCCAGGGCCTGGCAGGCACTGTCCAGCGAGGCGATGGCGCTGCCGAAGATCTTTTGGGTGTAGGCCTCGGGGTTGTCGTCGGCCTCCACCGCGCGGCTGACATAGGCCGCGCCGCTGGCCAGGCTCTGGGCCAGTTGCAGCTTGAGCTCCGGGTAGCCGCTGACGCCGAACGAGCGGCAGAAACGGTTGACCGTTGGCTCGCTGACCGAAGCGGCCTGGGCGAGGGCGGCAATGCTGAAACGGGTGGCCTGCTGGGGGTTGAGCAGGATCACTTCGGCGACCTTGCGTTCAGCTTTGTTCAGTTCTTCGAGGCGTTTCTGGATCTGTTCCAGGAGATTTCGCACGCGGTCCATTCAGGTTTCCTAGGTCGGCAATGCAAATGGAAGTCGGACTTATCCGGGCTTCGGCGGTGGCCTATCCTACTGATGGCTCCGGCCATCCACCACTGGGATTCTGTATTCTGAAAAAATGTTGTGGTTATTACTACATTTTTCCTTGAGCGATGCCTTGAAAAAAGGTATTTGTAGCTTAACTTGATAAAAGAACCAACATCATGCCCTCGATAACGGTTGAACCGTGCACCTTTGCCTTGTTCGGCGCCCTCGGCGACCTGGCCCTTCGCAAGTTGTTCCCAGCCTTGTATCAACTCGATGGCGCCGGCCTGCTGCATGACGACACGCGCATCATCGCCCTGGCCCGCGAGCCCGGCAGCGAAGCCGAGCATTTGGCGTTTATCGCCGCCGAGTTACGGCGCTACGTCGGCGCCCAGGCGCTGGACGAGGCGGTGCTCGAGCGTTTTCTTGCACGCCTGAGCTATTTGCACGTGGATTTCCTCAGGGCTGAGGACTACCCGGCCCTGGCCGAGATGGCGGGCAGCGGCCCACGCCTGATTGCCTATTTCGCCACGCCGGCGGCGGTGTACGGCGCAATCTGCGAGCACCTGGCCAGCGTGGGCCTGGTGGAAAACACCCGGGTGGTGCTGGAAAAACCCATCGGTTCGGACTTGGAGTCCTCGCGCAAGGTCAACGACGCCGTGGCGCAGTTCTTCCCTGAAAACCGCATCTACCGCATCGACCACTACCTGGGCAAAGAGACGGTGCAGAACCTCATCGCCCTGCGCTTTGCCAACAGCCTGTTTGAAACCCAGTGGAACCAGCACTACATCTCCCATGTGGAAATCACCGTGGCCGAGAAGGTCGGCATCGAAGGCCGCTGGGGCTATTTCGACAAGGCCGGGCAACTGCGCGACATGATCCAGAACCACTTGCTGCAACTGCTCTGCCTGATCGCCATGGACCCGCCGGCGGACCTCTCCGCCGACAGCATCCGCGACGAGAAGGTCAAGGTGCTCAAGGCCCTGGCGCCCATCAGCCCGGAAGGCCTGACCACCCAAGTGGTGCGCGGCCAGTACATCGCCGGCTACAGCGAAGGCAAACCGGTGCCCGGCTACTTGGAAGAGCCCAACTCCAACACCCAGAGCGACACCGAAACCTTCGTTGCCCTGCGCGCCGACATCCGCAACTGGCGCTGGGCCGGGGTGCCGTTCTACCTGCGCACCGGCAAGCGCATGCCGCAAAAGCTGTCGCAGATCGTCATCCACTTCAAAGAGCCGTCGCACTACATCTTCGCCCCCGAGCAGCGCCTGCAAATCAGCAACAAACTGATTATTCGCCTGCAACCGGACGAGGGCATTTCCCTGCGGGTGATGACCAAGGAGCAGGGCCTGGACAAGGGCATGCAGCTGCGCAGCGGGCCTTTGCAGCTGAATTTTTCCGACACCTACCGCAGCGCGCGGATTCCCGATGCCTACGAACGGTTGCTGCTGGAAGTGATGCGCGGCAACCAGAACCTGTTTGTGCGCAAAGACGAAATCGAAGCGGCGTGGAAGTGGTGTGACCAACTGATCGCGGGTTGGAAAAAATCCGGCGACGCACCCAAGCCCTACGCGGCTGGGTCCTGGGGGCCGATGAGTTCCATTGCCCTCATCACACGAGACGGGAGATCTTGGTATGGCGATATCTGAATTGAAACTGCCGGCCGGCGTGCAGGCCCATGAGCTGCGCAGCCCCGTGCTGCTGGCCGAGGGTTTGGCGCTGAACGTGGCCGAACACCTGCGCGTGGCTATCGCCGCCCGTGGCACGGCGGTGTTGGTGGTATCGGGCGGGCGCAGCCCGGTGGCGTTTTTTCAGCACCTGGCCAAGCAGGCGCTGGATTGGTCCAAGGTGCTGGTGACCCTGGCCGATGAGCGCTGGGTGCCGGTGGAACATGCCGACAGCAATGCCGGCCTGCTCAAGCGCTACCTGTTGCAGGGGCCGGCGGCCAACGCCCGGTTTCTGAGCCTGTACAGCGCCAGCGCCAACCTGGAGGAAGCGGCGGCCCACGCCGATCGCCTACTGGCCGAACTGCCGGGCATCGACGTATTGGTGCTGGGCATGGGCGACGACGGCCACACCGCGTCGTTGTTCCCCAGCAGCCCGAACCTGGTCGAGGCTCTCAAGCCTGATGGCGAGCGCCGTTGCTGGCCGATGCTAGCGCCCAGCGTGCCTCATCAGCGCTTGAGCATGAGCCGCGCCTTGCTGGCCTCGGCGCGCTTTACCGCGCTGTCGATCAGCGGCCAATCGAAACTGCACACCCTTAATGCCGCACTGGCCGGTGGCGATCTCGCCGAGATGCCGATTCGTGCCTTCTTGCAACCTCCGTTAGAGATTTACTGGTGCCCATGAGCCAAGGATCAGCCGCGATGAAAACCCCACAGCCTACCGTTTCCATGGCGGCCAAGACTGCCCTGATCGACAGCCTCTGCGCCAAGGCGCGGATCCTGCCGGTCATCACCATCGCCCGCGAGCAGGACATCCTGCCCCTGGCCGATGCCCTGGCGGCGGGCGGTTTGAGCGCCCTGGAAGTGACCCTGCGTTCGCAGTTCGGCCTGCGCGCCATTCAGGTGCTGCGCGAGCAACGCCCGGAACTGGTAACCGGTGCTGGCACGGTGCTGGATCGCACCAGCCTGGCGGCGGCCGAAGCGGCGGGTTCGCAGTTCATCGTCACCCCGGGCATTACCCGTGACCTGCTGGAAGCCAGCGTCGATAGCGCCATCCCGCTGTTGCCGGGCATCAGCAATGCCTCGGGGATCATGGAGGGCTACGCGCTGGGCTATCGCCGCTTCAAGCTGTTCCCGGCCGAAGTCAGCGGCGGCGTGGCGGCGATCAAGGCCCTGGGCGGCCCGTTTGGCGAGGTGAAATTCTGCCCCACCGGCGGTGTCGGCCCGGCCAACATCAAGAGCTACATGGCCCTCAAAAATGTGATGTGCGTGGGCGGCAGTTGGATGCTCGACCCCGAGTGGGTGAAAAACGGCGACTGGGCGCGTATCCAGGAATGCACCGCCCAGGCGCTCGCCTTGCTCGATTAATTGTTTTCAAACGTTAGGTAGTTGTTCTACGGCTTTACGGCGCACTTGGTCAGTGCGCCGTTTTTTTTTGCATGGTCATTTTTTGCAAAGACTTCACGGATTATTGATGTGGAGATTTCCAAGAGCGCTATCTACGCTCAGTCAAGTTCCTGTGCGCAACAGGACCACTAAAACTAAACATATGGATGTGTTTATGAAGAAAACTCCTATCAACCCGTCGGTCTTAGATAAGGCCGCCAGTGTGAATAGTCCCATGTGTCTATTCTCCCCCGAGCAAATCGCCGGGCCTTACTTCAAGAATGACCGGCTCGAACGCTTCGATATCACAGAAGGGGCGGCGGGCGTGCCATTGCAATTGAACTTAAAAGTGCTCCATGCCTGTACTGGCGAACCTGTCGAGGGGGTGCTGGTGGATGTTTGGCACTGCAATGCCCAGGGCCGCTACTCAGGCTGGAGTGCGGTCGACCCGGATCAGGAAGCTCCTTCGGGGGAGATCGGTGCCATTGCCCGTACTGATGAAGACACTTACCTGCGTGGCTGCGGTTTTACCGACCGTCATGGTCGGCGTGAGTTTCTGACGATATTTCCGGGCTTCTATGCCGGACGCGCCATTCATGTGCATGTTGCAGTAAGGAAAGTTCTGGAGCACGACCATGATCGGCATGTTGCCTACGTGGGGCAGTTGTACTTTTCGGAACTAATTTCCTCGCAGATTAATGAACTTCCAGATTATGCCGGTAGGAAAATATCGCGTCTGACTAATGCCAAGGATGAGATTTACAGTGAAATGGATGGTTATGGAACTTTAATGGACGTTGGCTGGATTAACCGTGGTTCCAAAGATGAGCGTCTATTGGCAAGTGCCGTTATTGGTATCGATCCTGAGGCTTTTTCCCAGCATATAAAACCTGAAGACTTCGATAAGCCTACGGTTTGAACCCCCACGCCAAGGCATAGGTGGCGCCTGCCGCCAGAGGCTGTGGGAGTGGGCTTGCCCGCGATAGTGGTGGGTCAGGCCGTAAAGAGGTGCAGGCCCGGCCTCTTCGCGGGCGGGCCCGCTCCCACACGAGCCCGCTTGCACAGAGATGATTCATTCCCCCTGGGACACATTGCGCTCAGAGGCTCAGTTCACGCAGGGCCTTGGCCAATCGGTGCATATCTGCCGCCGAGGTGGCGAACCCCGGGGTGATGCGGATGCACGGTCCGCAGGCCGAGCCGCTGCGCACCACGGTGAACAGGTTGTAGTCGCGCAGCAGGCGCTCGGCCATGTCTTGCTGGTCGCGGCCGACGAACCGCAACGAGGTGATGCCGCCATACAGGCGCGGATCGTCCGGGATCATGATTTCGATGTCTTCTATATCCTGCACTTGCCGCACCCACAGGTTGCGCAGGTACTTGAGCCGCGCGCCCTTGGTGGCCGCGCCGCCCAGGTTGCGGTGTTCTTCGAGTACCAGGGGCAAGGTCAACAGCGCTGGAATATTGGGCGTGGCATAGGGCGTGCGGGCACGCACATCGGTGGCTGGGTAGTGGCTCTCGCCCATGTCCGGGTCAATGTCCGCCAGGCGTTGGGGGTCGATGTAGAGCACGCCCTGGGTCAGCGGCGCGCCGATCCATTTATGCAAGTTGAAGCCGGCAAAGGCGATACCCAGGTACGCCAGGTTGAACTCGATCTGGCCCAGGGCGTGGGCGCCGTCGAGGATCACGTCGATCCCGTGTTCTCGGGCGGCGGCAGCAATAGCGGCCACCGGCATCACCAGGCCGGTGCGGTGGGTGACGTGGGTCAGGGCCATTAATTTAAGCCGTGGATGGCGGGCGAACGCCTCGCGATAGGCGCCTACCAGGCTGTCGAAACTGGCAGGGTGCGGGTGCTCGATCTGGATCACCTCCACGCCCCGGTGCCGGCCCAGCCACTGCATCGCGCCTTTGACCGTGTCGTACTCCAGGTCGCAGAACAACACCTGGTCGCCCGGTTGCAGGCGGTTGTAGTTGCGAATCAGCGACTGCAAAGCGTCGGTGGCGCTATGGGTGAGGGCTACGGCTTCGGCAGGGGCTTGCAAGAGGTCGGCCACCTGGCGGTGGATCTCGCTGCTCTGGGCCTGCTCGAAACGCTGGCGCGCATACAGCGAGTTGCTGCGGTTGATAAAGGCGATATTGCGCTGGTACTCGTCCAGTACCGTGTCAGTCATGCGGCCGAAGTAGCCATTTTCCAGGTTGATGGGCCCGGGCTCGGTTTCATAGCGCGCAGCGAAGGTCTGCCAGAAGGCTTCATCGTAGGCGTGATAGTTGTGCTCGGGCATGGGGCGCTCGGTCAGTGGCGAGGTTTGGGCTTGCCGTGCTTTTCCCGCAAGGGGTCAAGCAAGTCGGACAAACCGTTATGGTCGATTTCCTGCATCAGGGCCAGTAAGCCGCCCAATTCACCGTGGGGGAAACCTTCACGGGCGAACCAGTTCAGGTATTGGCCGGGCAGGTCGGCGAGGATGCGGCCCTTGTATTTGCCAAAGGGCATTTGCCGGGTGACCAGCAATTCGAGTTTTTCGGGGTTCATGGCGCGACCGTATGAATTCAACCCTTGGAAAATACAGGCATTCTGCATGCAGGCCAATTGACAGATCATGCAAATAGCGCGGGTAAGAATTTTTGCTTAATTCATAAGCTATTGAAAATTAAGGTTAATTTTTTAATCGCCAAGCTGGCACGCAGGGTGCAATACCTATTGCACGATCCTCAACCCGCAAGGAATTGGAAAATGACTGACGTAAATAAAGAATCGATCTCTGTACTTAACGACCTGATCGAAACCAGCAAGGACGGCCAGGAAGGATTCAAGACCTGTGCCGAAGACATCAAACACCCTGAGCTCAAGGCGCTGTTCCAGAAGCGTTCGGCCGATTGCGCCAGCGCCGCGGCCGAGTTGCAGAGCGCCGTGCGTGCCCTGGGCGGCGACCCAGAAACCAGCACCAGCGTGGCGGGCGATTTGCACCGTCGTTGGGTCGACCTCAAGTCCCTGGTCACCGGTAAGGACGAAGAAGCGGTGCTTAACGAAGCCGAGCGCGGAGAAGACCATGCGCTGAAGGCCTATAAGGAAGCCCTGGAAAAAATCACCAAACACAACCTGGTGGGCATTCGTGACCTGGTTGAGCGCCAGTACCACGGTGTGCAACGCAACCATGACCAGGTCAAGGCCCTGCGTAACCAGGCCCGCGCCCACTCGTAAGTTGCTCTGAAAGCTTGTCAAAAACGCCAGTTCAACTGGCGTTTTTTTGTGCCTTGGATTTAACGCTGGACGGACATAGATAGCTAGCTAATAATTTGCCGGCCGCTCTGGCACTGTCCTTTCGTGTATCGCGACTATCGTTAGCCTGTTCTCTTCTGAGTGTTCTTCGTGCTTATAACTTTGCGGGCCTTGTTGGCGCCCGATTTTCGCGCTGTGCAATTTGCGACCAAGACCCTGCTCGGCGGCGGGTTGGCCTTGTGGCTGGCGCTGCGCTGGGGCCTGGAGCAACCGGCGTGGGCGTTGATGACGGCGTTTATCGTCGCTCAGCCGCTGTCGGGCATGGTGGCGCAGAAGGGGCTGGCGCGGCTGGTGGGCACGCTGGTGGGGACCATCATGTCGGTGGTGTTCATGGGCCTGTTCGCCCAGACGCCGTGGTTGTTCCTGCTCGCCCTGGCGCTGTGGCTGGGCCTGTGCACGGCGTTTTCCACCCTGTTGCGCAGCGCCTGGTCGTACGCCTTCGTGCTGGCCGGCTACACCGTAGCCATCATCGCCTTGCCGGCCTTGAGCCATCCGTTGTCGGTGTTCGACCAAGCGGTGGCACGTTGTACAGAAATCAGCCTGGGCATCCTTTGTGCCACGGCCAGCAGTGCACTGCTGTGGCCGATGCGGGTAGAGCGGCAATTGGCCGACCAAGCCCAGGCCGCGTGGCAAAGCGCCATGCAAGCGGCGCGCGCCACGCTGGCCGGCGATGCTCTGGCGCGCAAGGGCTTGCTGGAGATTCTTGGGCGCATCGTCGCCGTTGACGCCCAGCGCGAACACGCCTGGTTTGAGGGGGGGTTGGGGCGCCAGCGGGCGCGGGCCATCAGCGGCCTGAGCCAGAAGTTGCTGATGCTGCTGCGCATGTCGCGCTCGGTGCGGCGCCAGTGGCGGCAACTGGAAGAGCCCGAAGTGACGCAATTGCAGCCGTGGATGGAGGCGGTACAGCAAGCGTTGCAAGTGTGCGATGTGGCGACCTTGCAGGACTTGCGCCCGCGGTTGCTGGACGCTTCCCACGACCCGGCCATCAGCGCCGCGCAAAGCTACTGTCTGGCGCGTTTTGCCTTGCTGCTCGATACCGCTTTGGCGGCGGCCACCGCCCTGGACGCGGTGAAGGAGGGCAGGGACCCGGTGCAAGCCCCCGCCACCCTGGCCCCGCACCGCGATCTGTCCCTGGCCCTGGTGTTCGGCGCGCGCAGCGCCTTGGCGTTTCTGGCGGTGGCGTGCTTCTGGATGGCCACGGCTTGGCCCGCGGCGTCCGGCGCGATGCTGCTGACGTGCGTGGTGTGCAGCCTGTTTGCCAGCCGGGAGAACGGCGCGCAGATCGGCATGAGCTTTTTACGCGGCATCCTGCTGGCGGTGCCGGTGGCGTTTTTGGTGGGCGAGATCCTGCTGCCACAACTGAGCAGTTTCGCCATGATGTGCCTGGTGATGGCCGGGCCGTTGTTTTTCGGCGCTTTGGGCATGGCCAAGCCGCAGATTGGCGCGACGGCCACGTCCTTCTGCCTGCACTTCATTGTGTTGATCGCCCCGCTCAACGCCATGCAGTACGACGTCGCCTATTTCTTCAACAGTGCCCAGGCCATGATGATCGGCGTGGGCGCGGCGGTGCTGGCCTTCCATTTGCTGATTCTGCGCAACCCGGCCTGGCACGGCCGGCGCTTGCTCGCGGCGACGCTGCACGACCTGGTGCGCCTGACCCGGCGCAACCTGCGCGGCGCCGAGAGTTGGTTCGGCGGGCGCATGGCCGACCGTTTGCTGCAATTGGCCCGGCATTACCCGGAGCTGCCGCAGCAAGCCCGCAGCCGTTGGGATGACGGTTTGTTGGGCCTGGATGTGGGCGATGAATTGCTGCACCTGCGCCTGAGCCTGGCAGGGGCGCAAGTGCCGGTGGATGCCGCGCAGCGGGCTTATTTTTCGCACTTGCAACATGTGCTGGAGCAAGGCCCGGCCGGCAGCCGCGCCGAGGCCCTGGCCGCCCCCAGCGCCGCGTTCCTGGGCAGCCTGCAAGCCCTGCCGCCCAGCGAGGCGCTAAAACTGGCGCAAGGCGCGGTGGTGCAACTGCAACAGAGCTGGCGCACCTGGTGCCGCCAACAGGAGGAACATCATGGGGCTGCGTGAGTGGTCGATGGGCGGCATTTTGCTCAGCCCGTTTTTGATTTATGTGCTGCTGGCGCTGCTGCTCACGGGGGCGCTGCGGCTGTTGCTGCGCTTGACCCCGTTGGGCGGCTGGATCTGGCATGAAGCTTTGTTCGACTGCGCGTTGTACGTGTGCGTCCTGACCCTGGTCACCGTTGTCCTCGGACCTTTATAAGGAGTTACCCATGCGTACATCCGTACGTGTCGCTATTACCCTGTGCCTGGTGGCCGTGGCGGTGTTCGCCGGTTTCCACTTGTGGCAGTACTACATGCTCACGCCCTGGACCCGCGATGCGCGCATCCGCGCCGACGTGGTGGTGGTCGCGCCGGACGTGTCCGGGTGGGTGCGCCAGCTCAAGGTGGCCGACAACCAACCGGTCAAGGCCGGCGACTTGCTGTTGAGCATCGACCGTGAACGCTTCGAGGCGGCAGTGGAGAAGGCGCAAGCGGTGGTGCAGACCCGCCAGCAGCAACTGAGCCTGCGCGAGCACGAAGCCAGCCGCCGCGCCAGCCTGGGGCCTCAGGCCATCAGTGCCGAGTTGCGCGAGAACGCCCAGATCAACGCCGGTATCGCCCGTGGCGAGTTGCGCCAGGCCCAGGCCGAAGCCAAGGTCGCCGAACTCAACCTGGCCCGCAGCCAGGTGCATGCGCCGCGCAGCGGGCACATCACTAACCTGCGCCTGGCCGAGGGCAACTTCGTCAATGCCGGGCAACCGGTGATGGCGCTGGTGGATGATTCGACCTTTTACGTGCAGGCGTATTTCGAGGAAACCAAGTTGCCGCGCATCCGCGTCGGCGACCCGGTCAAGGTGTGGCTGATGAGCGCCGGGGAGGCTTTGCACGGCCATGTCGAAAGCATCAGCCGCGGCATCACCGACCGCAACGCCACGCCCGACGGGCAATTACTGGCCCAGGTCGAGCCGACGTTCAACTGGGTGCGCCTGGCGCAGCGGATTCCGGTGCGGATCAAGTTGGACGCTTTGCCTGACGGCGTCACCCTCAGTTCCGGGATGACCGCCAGTGTGCAGGTGCAGGAAGCCCCGTAAGGCTCCCGGGCGGGGCGATCAGCCGAAGCTGATGGGCCCCAGGGTGGTCAAGGTCACGGTTTGGGCCTTGCGCGGGGCGAGGATCTCGGCTTCGCCGTCCACCACCAGTTCATCGCGCTGGTTGAACACGCGGGTGGCAATGCGCACGCGGAACTTGGGCAGTTTTTCGAGGATTTCCAGGCGTACGGTGAGGGTGTCGCCCAGCTTGACCGGTTTCTGGAAGCTCATTTGCTGGCCCAGGTAGATGGTGCCCGGCCCAGGTAGCTCGCAGGCCACGGCCGCGCTGATAAGGGCGCCGCTGAACATGCCGTGGGCGATACGCTCCTTGAACATGGTGCCGGCGGCGTATTCAGCGTCCAGGTGCACTGGGTTGAAGTCCCCGGACATGGCGGCGAACAGCTGGATGTCGCGTTCTTCCACGGTCTTGCTGTAGCTGGCGGTCTGGCCGACTTCAAGGGCTTCGTACGGGGTGTTGGTTACCTGGGTCATCGAGAAAATCCTGGGTTGAAAAATGGCTCGCGTCATTCGCTGCGCGGCGGCCTGGGCTGCTGGAGCACCTGGTCGAGCCAGGCCAGCACGTCGCCGGTCACGGCATCGCGGTTGGTTTCGTTGAACAGTTCGTGGCGCGCCTGGGGGTAGATATTCAATTGCAGGCGTTGGCTGCCGGCCGTGCGCAGGGCGTCGGCCAGGTAGGTGAGACGCACACCATTGCTCACCGGATCACATTCACCGCCCATCACCAGCAGCGGCAGGCCCGGATCGATCTGGGCGAGGTTGGACGCTTTGCTGATTTGCTGCAAGCCGCCGAGCATATCGACCCACAATTGGTTGGTGCAGCGAAAGCCGCACAGCGGGTCGTTGACGTACAAATCGACCTCGGCCGGGTCGCGGCTGAGCCAGTCGAACGCGGTGCGGTTGGGCTTGAACGCCTTGTTGAACGAGCCGAACGACAGCCAGTCGATCAGCCCGCTGCGCCCGGTGGCGCCTTGGCGCAGGCGTTCGAAGCGGGCGATCAGGCGCGCGGCGCGGTACAGCGCCACCGGTTGGAAATTCGAGCCGCTGAGGATCGCCCCTTGCAGGCTGGCGCTGTGGTGCAGCAGGTATGCCTGTGCGATGTAGCTGCCCATGCTGTGGCCCAACAGCACGATGGGCGTGCCCGGGTGCTGCTGGCCGATGTGCTGGTTCAGGCTGGCCAAGTCGCCGACCACTTTGCGCCAGCCGTCCTGGTCGGCGTAGTGCCCCAGCACGCCGCCCTGTTCGGCGGTCTTGCCGTGGCCGCGCAGGTCAGGGGCATAGAGGCCATGGCCGGCGGCGGTGAGGGCCTGGGCCAGGCGCGCGTAGCGGCCACTGTGTTCGGCCATGCCGTGGGCCAGCAAGATCACCGCCCGGGGTGGGGTTGGTGGCAACCATTGGTTGACATACAGGCGGCTGCGGTCGCTTGCGGCCAGCCAGAACGGTTCGTGGGTCATGGCGATTCCTTTGCGCGGGGTGGGGCGATTGTATCGCTCATTGAAGGTTAGCTGGCCGCCGGACTGGCGCGTTGGCAGCAAGATTCACGGTATCAATGACACTGCTGCGCATATTTGCCTCAAACGCCATAACTGCTAACGTCCCCAGAGCCCCGCTTTGCACAGGTACCGCGACGCGGCACGGAACACGCTCAGGTAACGAGGACAAGAACAATGCAACCTGATTTCTGGAATGACAAACGCCCGGCCGGTGTGCCCAACGAGATTGACCTGGGGGCCTACAAATCGGTCATCGAAGTCTTTGAGCGTTCCTGCAAAAAGTTCGCTGACCGCCCGGCGTTCAGCAACATGGGCATCACCCTGACCTATGCCGAGCTGGAGCGCTACAGCGCGGCCTTCGCCGGCTACCTGCAAGCCCACACCGACCTGCTGCCGGGCGACCGCATCGCAGTGCAGATGCCCAACGTTCTGCAATACCCGATTGCCGTGTTCGGTGCCTTGCGCGCCGGGCTGATTGTGGTCAACACCAACCCGCTGTACACCCCGCGGGAAATGCGCCACCAGTTCAAGGATTCCGGTGCCCGCGCCCTGGTGTACCTGAACATGTTCGGGGCGCGGGTCGAGGAAGTGCTGGCCGACACCGACATCCAATACCTGATCGAAGCGAAAATGGGCGACCTGATGCCCACGGCCAAGGGGTGGCTGGTCAACACCCTGGTCGACAAAGTGAAGAAAATGGTCCCGGCCTACAAGCTGCCTCAGGCCGTGCCGTTCAAGAGCACTCTGCGCCTGGGGCGTGGTCATGACATCAAACCACTGGACGTCAGCCTGGACGATGTTGCAGTACTGCAATACACCGGCGGCACCACGGGCCTGGCCAAGGGCGCGATGCTCACCCACGCCAACCTGGTGGCCAACATGCAGCAGGCCCGGGCGTGCCTGGGGCAGCTCGGCGACGACGGCCACCCACTGCTCAAAGAGGGCAAGGAGGTGATGATCGCGCCGCTGCCGCTCTATCACATCTATGCCTTCACCGCGAACTGCATGTGCATGATGGTGACCGGTAACCACAACGTCCTTATCACCAACCCGCGGGACATCGGCGCGTTCATCAAAGAGCTGAAAAACTGGCGCTTCTCGGCGCTGCTGGGGCTTAACACCCTGTTTGTGGCGCTGATGGAGCATCCGGATTTCAAGACCCTGGATTTTTCCGGGCTCAAGCTCACCAACTCCGGCGGCACCGCGCTGGTCAAGGCGACGGCCGAGCGTTGGGAGCAAATGACCGGTTGCCGGATCACCGAGGGTTATGGCCTGACCGAAACCTCACCCGTGGCTTGCACCAACCCCTACGGCAACCAATCGCGCCTGGGCACCGTGGGCATGCCGATCCCCGGCACGCTGCTCAAGGTCATCGATGATGAGGGCGTGGAGCAGCCGTTGGGCGAGCGGGGCGAGTTGTGCATCAAGGGCCCGCAGGTAATGAAGGGCTATTGGAACAAACCCGAAGCCACCGCCGAAGTGATGGATGCCGAGGGCTGGTTCAAGACCGGGGACGTGGCGGTGATTGAAGCCGACGGCTTTGTGCGCATTGTCGACCGCAAGAAAGACATGATTATCGTCTCGGGTTTCAACGTGTATCCCAACGAGATCGAAGATGTGGTGATGGCTCACCCGAAAGTGGCCAATTGCGCGGTTATTGGTGTACCGGACGAGCGTTCCGGCGAGGCGGTGAAGTTGTTTGTGGTGCCGCGTGAGTCGGGGGTCAGCCTTGAAGAGTTGAAGGCTTACTGCAAGGAGAACTTCACGGCTTATAAAGTCCCTAAACATATCGTGCTGCGTGATTCATTGCCCATGACGCCGGTGGGCAAGATCCTGCGCCGCGAACTTCGCGACATCGCCTAACCCCTACCTCCTCTCGCGGGCACCCCTGGCTTGTTGTAGGAGCTGGTGGCGCCCGCGCTGCTTTTTATAAACGCAGTAAACCCTGTTCTAGAGCCATCTTTGCAGGAATAGAATTTTTACTCTAAAAATGACTATTTAAGTGTCATGAGTCGTAAGTGTGACCGTTCAGGCGTTCATTGGCTCTAGTAGGGCCTTTGCAAAGCTGCTACTCTCGGCGCGCTTTGTGACTTCTCGGCCTTAAGTAAAAGCCAGATTCACCTATAAAAAACACACACCAATAATAATCGCATCAACTGCGCTGATGAATTCGCGTTGCTGAGGAGTGGGCTTCCATGATCCAAGACTTTTGGAACGATAAGTACCCTGCCGGGATAGCTGCCAATATCAATCCCGACGAGTATCCGAATATTCAGGCAGTGTTGAAGCAATCCTGCCAACGCTTTGCCGACAACCCGGCATTCAGCAGCCTGGGCAAGACGCTTACTTACGGTGAGCTGTATGAATTGTCGGGCGCTTTTGCCGCGTACCTGCAACAGCATACCGACTTGAAGCCGGGCGATCGAATCGCCGTGCAATTGCCCAACCTGCTGCAATACCCGATTGCCGTATTCGGTGCCCTGCGCGCTGGCCTGACGGTGGTCAACACCAACCCGCTGTACACCGCGCGGGAAATGGAACACCAGTTCAAAGATTCCGGCGCCAAGGCCCTGGTGTGCCTGGCCAACATGGCGCACCTGGCACAAATCGTCGTGCCCAAGACATCAGTCAAGTACGTGATCGTCACCGAGGTGGCGGACCTGCTGCCGCCGGTCAAGCGCCTGCTGATAAACAGCGTCATCAAGTACGTGAAGAAAATGGTGCCGGCCTATCACTTGCCTGCTGCCATCAAGTTCAACGATGTGCTGCGCAAGGGCCGTGGCCAGCCAGTAGCCGATGCCAGCCCCGACAGCGGTGATGTGGCAGTGTTGCAATACACCGGCGGCACCACGGGCGTGGCCAAGGGGGCGATGCTGACCCACCGCAACCTGGCGGCGAACATGGCGCAGTGCAAGGCGCTGATGGGCTCGAACCTGGACGAAGGCTGCGAAATCCTGATTACGCCGCTGCCGCTGTACCACATCTACGCGTTCACCTTTCACTGCATGGCAATGATGCTGATCGGCGGCCACAACATCCTGATTAGCAACCCGCGCGACCTGACGGCGATGGTCAAAGAACTGTCGAAGTGGAAGTTCACCGGGTTCGTCGGCCTCAACACCCTGTTCGTTGCCCTGTGCCATAACGAGGCGTTCCGCAAACTGGACTTCTCGGCCCTCAAGCTGACTCTGTCCGGTGGCATGGCGCTGCAACTGAGTGCCGCTGAGCGTTGGAAGGAAGTGACCGGCTGCGCGATCTGCGAAGGCTACGGCATGACCGAAACCAGCCCGGTGGTCAGCGTCAATCCCAGCCAGAATATCCAGATCGGCACTATTGGCATTCCGCTACCTTCGACCTTGTGCAAAGTGATCGACGACGACGGCAAAGAGCTGGCGCTGGGTGAAATCGGCGAACTGTGCGTCAAGGGCCCGCAGGTGATGAAAGGTTACTGGCAGCGCCAGGACGCCACCGACGAGATCCTCGACAGCGACGGCTGGCTCAAGACTGGCGATATTGCCATCATCCAGCCCAACGGCTACATGCGCATCGTCGACCGCAAGAAAGACATGATTCTGGTGTCCGGTTTCAACGTCTATCCCAACGAACTCGAAGACGTGTTGGTGATGCTGCCGGGCGTGTTGCAGTGCGCGGCCATTGGTGTGCCGGACGACAAGTCGGGGGAGGCGATCAAGATCTTCATCGTCGTTAAACCGGGCGTGACCCTGACCAAGGAACAGGTGATGGAGCATATGCGCGCCAATGTCACCGGCTACAAAGTGCCCAAGGCCGTCGAGTTCCGCGACGCGTTGCCGACCACTAACGTGGGCAAGATCCTACGTCGCGAATTACGCGATGAGGAACTGAAAAAACTGGGCGTGAAGAAGTAACTTCATTGCCTGAAGAAAGCCCGCCCAGTGCGGGCTTTTTGCTATCTGGCGTTTGGTTTTTCGTGCGGGCGTGTGTTTTCTCGCGCCCTCGGGGCGTCGCAATTGCATCCTCGCGCAAGGTTCTCAGGTTTATGCCGCAAGCACTTGTTCTGGCCAAGAATTAAGGCGTTAAAAAACGGCAAGCCGTGTATGATTGCGCCCGTCAGCCCCGCCGGGGCTTGTGGAATACCTCCATGGACTTACCCAGTAGTTACTCAGTATCCCGTTTTTCCAATCATGAATTGACTGATTGATCCTTCCGGCGTGCCCCGCTGCTGGGAGTGGAGTTCGCCTATGACTGAAGTAGAAGTAAAAAAAACGCAAGAAAGCCTGCAGGATCGCCTCGCTCAAGTCGTTGAGCTGCTGCATCGCCAGCGCGTGGTCGAAGACCTGACCCATCGTCAGGAAGGCCACCATCAGGACCGGGTCGAGAACCTGGTCCACCGCCAGAACCTCGTCGAGTTACAGCGCAAGCTCGATGACCTGCACTCCGCGGACGTCGCCTACATCCTTGAAGCCTTGCCGCTGGAAGAACGCCTGACGGTCTGGCAATTGGTCAAGGCCGAGCGCGACGGCGACATCCTTCTCGAAGTATCCGACTCGGTGCGTGAAACCCTGATCGCCGACATGGACGATCACGAGCTCCTGGCCGCCGCCAAGGAGATGGACGCCGACGAGCTCGCCGACCTGGCGCCGGAACTGCCGCGCGACGTTGTCCACGAACTGATGGAAACCCTCGACGGCCAGCAGCGCGAGCGCGTGCGCTCGGCCCTGTCCTATGACGAGGAGCAGGTCGGCGCGCTGATGGACTTCGAGATGGTGACCATCCGCGAGGACGTCAGCCTCGAAGTGGTTCTGCGCTACCTGCGCCGTCTCAAGGAACTGCCGGGCCACACCGACAAACTGTTCGTGGTCGACTACGAAGGCATCCTCAAGGGCGTGTTGCCCATCAAGCGCTTACTGGTCAACGACCCGGACAAGCAAGTGGCCGCTGTGATGGCCAGCGATCCGGTGAGCTTTCACCCGGACGAAGATGCCTACGACGCCGCCCAGGCGTTCGAGCGTTATGACTTGATTTCCGCGCCGGTGGTGGACAAGAACGGCAAGCTCATCGGCCGTTTGACCATCGATGAAATGGTCGACCTGATCCGTGAGGAGAGCGAGAACGAAGTGCTCAACATGGCGGGTCTGCGCGAAGAGGAAGACATCTTCGCCTCCGTGTGGAAATCCCTTCGCAACCGTTGGGCCTGGCTGGCGGTGAACCTGGTGACCGCATTCGTGGCCTCGCGGGTGATCGGGCTGTTTGAAGGCTCGATCGAAAAACTGGTGGCCTTGGCGGCGTTGATGCCGATTGTCGCCGGGATCGGCGGCAACTCCGGCAACCAGACGATCACCATGATCGTGCGCGCCATGGCGTTGGACCAGGTCAGTACCGGCAATACCTCGCGCCTGATGCGCAAGGAGTTGGCCGTTGGCCTGATTAACGGCTTGGTATGGGGCGGGGTGATTGGTGTGGTGGCCTATCTGCTGTATGGCAGTTGGTCGCTGGGGGTGGTAATGACCGCGGCCATGACCCTCAACCTGTTGTTGGCAGCGCTGATGGGGGTGTTGATCCCTATGACGCTGGCCCGCTTGGGGCGCGACCCGGCCATGGGCGCCAGTGTGATGATTACGGCCATGACCGACAGTGGTGGCTTCTTTATCTTTCTCGGGTTGGCCACGATCTTCCTGCTGTGACCTTCTTTTGAGCGCGGCCCGGCCTGATGGCGGGTTGCGCACCTTCTCTGGCTTGGCCAAAACCATAAATCGCAGGCAAAAAAAGCCAGCCTATAGGCTGGCTTGAGTATTCGGGTGTGGCCTCAGGACGCGTCGGCCGCCATTTCCGCATCATGGGCGATCAGCGAAACCAGAGCATTCTGCTGACGATGGGACAGTTGGCGGAAACGTTGCAACAGCTCTCGCTCATGCAACGACAGCTCCGGGCTGTCCAGGCGCAGGCTTGGCTCGTCGCCAAGAGCACCTTCCTGAATAAGGCTTTGCTCCATGCGGGCGATGATTTCAGAGTTCATGCTGCGATGGTGATTGCGAGCCACCTCGGCGATGCGTTCACGCATACCATCGGGCAGACGCACGACGAACTTGTCAGCCGTACGGCTGGAATAGATTGCCTGTTTCAATGGGCGCATATATTTAACCGGTTAGTTCAGGGGAGCGGTTTTCGGAATTGGCCGCAAGATGTCATTAGGACAAGGCTCGCAACCAAATGTTCAACCTGAATTGTTTAGGAGGCCCGCATCATGCCTCTAAATCGCCAGATCGTTGGCGTCAATTCTGTGACAAATATTGAACTGGATACAGGCGATATGCCAGCACCAATTATCAGAAATGCCGACTGGTTTGAAAAGAATGCTCCAGCCTGCCTCTCTGCCCACGTCCTTTGCTCCACCCGGTACCGCTGAATACTCCCAAGGGGGCCAGCTGTGTTCGATCAGTTTTCCCTTGGCTACAGAATAGTGGCAAATGGCCGATTTACTAGCCTGTGACGCGACGAGAGGTATGAATGGCATGCGAGGCCGGCTGATCTATCTGATGGGCCCTTCCGGGTCGGGCAAGGACAGCCTGATCGACGCCGCGCGCCAGCGCCTTCTTCAAGAGTTGAATTGCGAGGTGGCACGCCGTGCCATCACTCGTTCTGCCGAATCCGTGGGTGAGGCGGCCCTCGGTCTGTCGCCGGCGCAGTTCGAGCAGCGGCGGGGGGAGGGCGCCTTTGCCCTGGACTGGCAGGCCAATGGCCTCAGCTACGGCATTCCCGTGCAGATCAACGAGTGGCTGGCGGCAGGGCGCAATGTGCTGGTCAATGGTTCCAGGGCTTACTTGGCCGAGGCGCAGCGGCGCTATCCGGATCTGCTGCCGCTATTGCTGACGGTGCGCAGCGAGGTGCTGCGTGAGCGGTTGGTACGCCGGGGTCGGGAAAATGCAGAGCAGATAGAAGCGCGCCTGCAACGCAATGCCCGCCTCTCGGCTGCGGGCTTAGACGCCAGCCCAACTGCGCTGATGACTTTGGACAACTCCCAGGCATTGGCGGCAACGGTGGCGAACCTGATCGCGTTGTTGCGGTGTGCAGGCGTCAGCGCAGAACAGGGTCGAACTTGATCTTGCGCCCGACCACCAACGCGGCCACGAATAAGCTGGCGAACACTGCGCAGGCCACCGCGGGCAAAAGAGTGCCGGTTTCTTGCGCCAGATTGAGAGTAAGCACACCACTGGCCAGGGCCAGTATCAGAAAAACAGCGGCTGCTTTGGACATGTCCAACTCCTGAAAAAAAGGTTCAAAAAACCCAGCGCACGGTGCCCGTTTCACTCGGGGTAGCGGGTTGAGGGGCATCCGCTATGACCAGCATTTGCGGCGGCGCTTCATTCATCACCGCCAGTTGCGGCGCTTGGCGTGGCGAGTAGGAGATGGGCGCCAATGCGGTGGCAGCCGCCTCGTCGGCTGGAAAAAAATGAAAACCCACCAGGGTGACCATGGCCAGGGCATTCAACAGTAAAAGGGCGCGGTTCACAGGCGTTATCTCCGTTGTTCTTCTGATAGGGGATTAAGCAGTCTCCGTGCCAGCTTTTTATATGAATAAATTCCTTATAAAACAATAGCTTATGTTGATCTTCTAAGGCTGCGGCATTGCACTTTGCAATGATGGCTTTATGCAGCGATGCAATTTGCACGATGAGTGCCATGAAAGCCCCGTGTCTGCTGCGGCCTACACTGAAAAAGCCCCACGGACGACATGACAAAAGCAGCCTCGCCCGTTACCATGCACGCCGTCCTGCGCAGCGTATTTTCATGTCGCTGCCCTTGTCCCAGTAGCTCAATTGGATAGAGCATCCCCCTCCTAAGGGGAAGGTTGGCAGTTCGAACCTGCCCTGGGACACCATATAATTCAAGGCTCAAAGCGTTTTCTGCTAGTTCTCTAAATTTCCATGGGTGCAGAGTGGGTGCGGCTGAGAGTGCTCGCGTAGCACTAGCCTCCTTTCAGATCTTCATCTGTTAATGGGGATATGGCACAGACGTCCTGATCAACCTAACGTCGATGCCGCCGGGTTCCCTTCTTCTGTCGATTAAAAGACTTGTTCAGCCACGCACGAGTATTGGTTGAGGGGCATTGGTGATTTACCCGTTCTTGGTCGAACAGTACCCTTCAGCTCTTTGCTTCGGCGTGCTGATTGCCGCGACTTAGGTAAACGTACGCAAGTGGTCGGTTGGATCAATCGCTATGCGCACGTGACGTGGGTTCTGGGGCGAGGCGTTCATTCGAGCATATGCACCTTCCCACTTTAAACGCTGCGCAGATGTTTGGACCGCATGTGACACCGTTCGATTGCCGGAGCGTCGAACCTTGAGGAGTCGCATAGAACTTTTTACCAAGCAAAACCACAAAGCTTGGTGATGAATCAGTTTCCCGTTAGGTGAACTAGTCAGCACTGCGCTCCAGTGGGACGCGGGCTTAGAAAAGCGTAAGCAGTCACCAATGTTCAAGCTCCAAAACACCTCCTGAACGGCGAAGTCTTTCGCTTCACTCGGAAACGAACCGATGCGAGAGCGATATTAAAATGCTACCTTTCCGCGCAAAGAACAGGAAAGGTTCGCCGTATGTTGCTTCTTCAAATCGCAGATATCCATTTTCGTCACCCAGAATGCAATACGCCTGATATGGACCCTGATCGGGTGTACCGCACGCGCCTGCTCAGCGATGTGAAAGAGCGGGTCCGTGCATTGGGTCCAGTGGGTGCAATTCTGGTTGGAGGGGACATTGCTTTTCGAGGTATCGAAGCTGAGTACACTGCCGCACTCGCATGGCTGAAAGAATTAGCGGAAGTATCGAGGTGTCCTATAGAACGAGTATTCGTCGTGCCAGGTAACCATGACGTCGACCGTTCAGTGATTACGAAATCTTTCGCTGTCCAAAACGTTCAAGCTGCGATTAGCAGTGCCCCCGCAGAGCGCCGTGAAAAACTTTTGCGGGCTCAGTTTATGAACGCTGAGACGGGGCGTACGCTGCTGGAGCCACTGGCTGCATACAACGAATTTGCAAAGATATTTAGCTGTCAGGTTTTTCCACCTGAACGTCTGTACTGGAAACAGAGCCTCGAACTAGAAGATGGGGTGACGCTTAGGATTCACGGGCTGACCTCTACAATTTTGTCGGGTATACATGGCCTCGACGACACACGCGAAAGCCTCTACCTCAGTCCATTGCAAACCATCCTCGATCCAGTGGACGACGTCGTAAACTTGGTGATGAGCCACCATCCACCTGACTGGTTTAAAGACCATGACGAAATTGAAGATGCTGTACAAGGACGAGCAGCAATACACATGTTCGGTCATAAGCATCGCCAACGAATTGCTAGGGATCGCCGCTATGTAAGGCTGGCAGCAGGGGCTGTGAACCCTGATCGCTATGAGCCTGGCTGGCAGCCTGGGTACAATCTGGTCAATGTAAAAGTTGAAGGGTATGGTGCTGAACGAAAGCTTTTAATTGATTCGCACCTTCTGGCCTGGCAAACAAATCCCGAAATGTTCCGCCCTATGGCGGACGGCACGGCGGGTGAGATATTCAGCCATAGCGTTGCTTTCCCCAGTAGACATTTGGGTAATCCCGTTTCGCTATCACCCGTCAGACTAGAAGCAGCTCAAAGAACCGAAGCAATAGAATTGCCCAATGATAGCGTGGAGGCTTCTATGAGCGATGAGCACACAAGGAATTTGGTGTTCCGCTTTTGGAAGCTAACAGCAAGCCAACGTCGAGAGGTATCTCTGAAGCTTGGGCTGATCGAAAGAAGCGAGCTAAAATTGCCGGAACCTGAACGTTATGGACGAGCTTTGCTTCGTGCGGGAGAACGCGGGTTGCTTGATGCTCTCGCATATGAAGTAGCTGAAAAGGAGAACAATCATGGTCGATAGTACTGTTCGGGAAATGCACCCCGAATTTGCTCGATGGATCAGTGTAATTGGATTTGGTGATGAAATAGCTCGGCGGCAAGCTCGATGGGAGGGTGTTTTAACCGTAGCGGACGACTTTGACGGCGAAACTATCGAGACTTTAATCCGGCTTGCATATCAGACGAAGCAAAAAGCCAGTGCTGACGCGATTGAGTTGTTTCGAAAAGCTTTCAAAGATATTGATGATACCTTTGAGCTTCATGGAAACGACCGCGAGTTGCAAGTCCTTGCGGGCATTTGCTTAGTTATAATCATGGAGCTAGAGAGTGGCGAAGGTGCATCCGCCGCACTTGCGATCACAACGACTTCATTCGCTGGTGCAAGAAGCACTGATCTGCCCATGAATCTTTGCATCTTAGCAGAAAATGCAATTTTAAAAGCTGCGGAATTTAACCGTAAACGTCCTATTCTGGCTACCACGCCCGGAGTAATTAAAGCAGATTTTGAACCCGCAATCGCCAAGTTAAAAGAAACTGCCGATGTAGCAGGTATGGTTCTTGCGCTCCAACTAGCAAGTAGCGCAACGACATCTGCAATCACCCAAACGGCGCAGCGCCAAACCAAAACTATTAGATCTCTTTGCAATTTTGTAAAAATTCAAGACGAAGAGCTTCAGATGCTATGGTGGCTTATAGGGCAGCATAGTACTGATTATGATAAAGCCTTCGATGCATTACCTACTGAATTACAGCCGTTGGTCTTTGCCAAGGAGTTATCCGACTCCACGACCTTAACTCCCGGCCCTGCTTCGATTAAGTCATTACTATCACGAGCGGGATTGAAAGGTCGTAAAAAAATCTCCATTAGTGACGCAATTAATTCTGCCGAAAAAGCATGGTTACAAGCTTTTTGCAGCGAAAGCATCTCCCCAGTGACTACCCCTTTGCATTTTGCCATACAAAGACAACTCGAAACGGATGGTGGTGATGCTTGGGTACCAAATTGGGCTGCGGTTACCAATATTGCTGACAAAGAGCTTACACCTATAGTCTTGGGCACTCTTTTCTATCGTGAACGCCTCCTGCTGATGTTCGAGTGATATATGTCAAACGAAGAACTGACACTCAAATGTGGGAACCCTGAATGCCGAGTATCGGAAACAGGTCGGTGCGTAGAAGGTTTCGAGTTAGATGAGTGCCTACAATTTGGTAATGACCCTGAAGAGCTCACCCAAGAGGATGAGTCCGACGAGGTCGATACCAGTGCACCTTGTGTTCAACTTCGCAGCGCCGAAACCTTAAGCTTAGAAGAAACCTCAATGCTATTACGCGCAGCTCCGACTCGGGTAATAGCAATTATAGGACCTAGTGATTCTGGAAAGACAAGCCTGATAGCAGGGCTTTATGAACTTTTCCAAGAAGGACCTATAGGCAATATAAGTTTTTCGCGATCAGTAACTCTTCATGCGTTTGAGCAAACCTGCCACGATGCCCGATCTGCCTCTAGACGAACGAGTCCACATATCCATCGTACTAGACGCGGAGAAGTGAGATTTTATCACTTGGATATTTCGGGTGCTGGAGCTGCCAAGTCATTAACACTTGCACTGGCTGACCGTGCAGGGGAAGAGTACAAAGGCGCAGCAGACGACACATCTATGGGGGTTGATTTCCCTGAGGTACAAAGAGCAGACACTCTTACGCTCCTTGTGGATGGGCAACGGCATCTTGACTCAGGAGCTCGCCATAACCTCCGTAGTGAGGTGATCATGATTATCCAAGCTTTGGTTGATGGCGGTGCACTTCAGAACGGACAGCGACTGGCGGTAGTACTCACAAAAATCGACCAGATAGTTGGTAGCCCAAATGAAGGGCGAGCGTTAAGCGAGTTCTCGAAATTGGTCAAAAAAATTGAGGAGCTTTTTCCCAATATTTTCACAACGATTGTATCTTTTAAAATTGCTGCTTCCCCTAAATCAGGCGAGATGAAACGAGGGACTGGTGTGGACGAGTTACTGGACTTCTGGAAAGATCCAGCTCCACCTATAGCTGAGCCAGCCATTATTACTATTTTTCCAAAAAGAGCTTTTGCTCGGCTCAGACAGCTTGAAGAATAAATGAGGGATACATGACTGATCAGTCAGTTGTAATTATTGGATTGCCTGCATCGGGAAAAACGACATTCCTTGCTGCGTTATGGCATTTGGTAACAGAGCGAGAGTTCCAAACCTCCCTGACTTTTGGAAATCTACGCTCGGGAGATCTAACATATCTAAATGAAATCGCTGCACTTTGGAGAGATGCAAAAAAACAAGAACGTACCGCTGTCGGTGGTAGCAGAATCGTTAGCATGAATCTGATGAGTGCTCAGCAGTCGTCGCTGCGTGTTACTTTTCCTGATCTTCCGGGCGAGGCATACCTCCGTATGTGGGAAGATCGGGATTGCGAGCAAGAAGTTGCTGATGTAATGAAAGCTGAAGGTGTTTTGTTGTTTATTCACTCTGACACTATCAATGCTCCTCAATGGGTCGTCGACGAAGTAGCACTTAGCCGGCATCTCAATGTTGAAATGCCAAAAGGGCAAGAAGTAGAGTGGCACGCACGGCATGCTCCTACGCAAGTACAGTTAGTTGATTTGCTGCAACTTCTTCGAACTGATCCGTTAGATATCGGCCCACGCAAACTAGCAATAATGTTTTCGGCCTGGGATAAAGCAGAAGACGAGGGCTTAAGCCCGCAAGAGTTTCTAGTTGAAAAGCTTCCTTTACTTGCGCAATACTTGACATGCGATTCCGATGACTGGTCATGGCAAGTTTATGGCATCAGCGCGCAGGGCGGAGATTATGACAACACTGATGATGGGGCAAGACCCAGTGACGATGCGGAACGACTTAGAGGCCTCGACTCTCCCTCTTTGAGAATTAAACTAGTTAAAACAGACCACGAAAGTTCGAATGACATAACGGAGCCTCTCGCATGGCTCATGGAGTAGATAAGAGTCGAGTGCGGTTAAACCAAACACTGCACGGGTACTCTGACGGCCATCGTCAGCTGGCGTCGTCGATAGCGCTCAAACCTAAAGACGTAAAAACTATGCTAGTGCTGAGCGATATTTCCGGTCCTGGTGCTCGAATTAATGAAGAAGGATACTTAACAGGATATCCTCTTCCAGAGTCAGGCATGTATGCACTGGCACGTACATGGTTAGCTCCCGAAATGTCGAGGCCTGGTTGCGTCTGGACTCATACACTTCTTATTGACTACGCAGACCTCGCGACTTTTGAGTCATATGACTCACTTCTAAAATTGTTCCGTAGGCCTATTGACTCAAGAGTTTCTGATTACAACGAGCCAATAACGATTCCAAAGAATGGATTTGATAAAGGCTTCGACGTATTCGCTCTCGCGTGGGCTGAAAAAGTAATTGGGGGTCTTTATGGCGCACCTAAGAGTAAGATTGTCGCTCTGCGTAGTTCAGAATTTAACGTTGATGAAGTAGTACTCGCGATATGGCTTCAACAGTGGCCTCGATTGCGACGGGCCTTTCGATTTTGTACCTTTGCGTCATCCGACAGATCAGTTGACGGCAATGTTTTTGATTTACAAGTTTTACCTTCTAACGATCGCACTGTTCGGGCTCGGTTTTCCAATTCTATAGACGCTGATAACTATTTGAAATCGGATGTCGACTGGGTTGACATTGCTCTGAATGATTTATTCGGCCCCGACAATCTTGGCTTACGCACGTTCTTGCGTTTTATAGGCGGTGATATCGCGACAGGCCGAGCTGCATTTCGACCGTTGTGTGAACTTTCCTTACTCACTGAAAGATTTAATAGACAACCTGCAGCTATCGAAAAAGCAGTGTTGTTATTAGAGACTGAATTTGGATCTACGCAAGCTAAAGCGGCAAGAGCCTACGTAGCTGAAGCAGCATTATCTAATATAGAAATAATAAACGACCATTCGATTGACTTTATTTTCTCAAATCTAGAGCTAATTCCAGAGAAAATTTCTATTGAGCACTACAGAAAAATTGGTTTAGTCCTATGGAAGCGTAATCGCTACCAGTTTTTTAACCTTATAAATGGTAATGGAATATTATCCAGCATAGCGGAAACTCTACTTCAAACACTACCAGTACTAGAGCTAATTGAAGCAATAAAAGAGCTTCCTCACCTAGCCAGTTTGGTAATAAAGTTTCGTAAAGACGTACTAGCGGAAAATGAATTCTGGAAAATTTACTCCAGTTTACGACATGGGTTTACATTGGCGGATGTCGGAAATACATTACCTGAAAAGATATTGGCAGCAATTATTTCGGCGCAACGTATCGATTTAGCTTCTGAAGTAATACGCCACTTCGGCTCAGCTACGACTCTTGAAGTGCTAGGCCAGGACTCACTCTTATATGATCAGACTTATTTTTTCCTATGGGTAGAGTTTGCGGCTGCTGATTGTAACGCCGTTTCAGAATATCTGCTCAGCGAAACCAAAAAAAGCAAGTATATGATATATGTTATTTCAAAATATATATATCCGGATCAAATTAAAAGTAGGGCGGGCTCTGATCCTTGGGTAAAAAGCTATCAATCTGCAATGGGGGATATTCCCAAAGACGCTGAAATTTATTTAAATTCTTTTTTATTAAGCCGGGCATTAGGTGGTTCTTCTAGTTCTTCCGCAGAGTTGGCGTGCATCAGTTTCATGACTGTCCATAGCGCTGCTGAAGTTAGTCGAATATCTATAGAAGCGTGGGGCTTACTAGATTCACGTCTTCCTTCCACATATTTTTGGTTAGACTGGGATAAATGCCAAAGAATACGAGCCGGTGTGGTTGAGCTATTTTTCGAGAGACAACTGCACCCCATTGCATTTGCAATGTTAACTACATCTCAATCTATATTCCGGCTACTTATTACTCAGGCAAATAGAAGTGGGCGTGGTCATGACTATCTAAAGCAGGTTTGTTACTCGCTTCAGAATAACTCAGACCCCAGATTTTACGCGCAACTTAACGATCTGAAAAAGATACTAAAAGCCCGCTAAAATTAGATATCGCAATGACCGGTTTAATTCGGTCATTGTGATGCATTGTAATATTATTAATGTTTTGTCTCAGCTCGTTGTTATTTAACGATGCCTTGCTCCCGTAGAAGTGCGCATAGAAACAATATCTGCTTCTTGTTGGTAGTTGAGCGCATGCTTCGGTGTATAGCGAAGTTTGGGTTTCAGGAACAAAAGGCCCCGTCCTAGATTTATGGAGGGGCTTTTAAGTTTTGTGGGTTAGCTAGTAGTCACGTCGGATCTTCTATATCAGAGATCGCCCAGTACTCACAGCGCATCTTGCTCGCTTTCCGGTTCACCCTCCCCGGCGCCGTCCTCTTGAGTGCGCACCCAGTGACCGGAAAACATCGCCGAAACGCCGCAGTTCTCACTTGGATCTGACGTAATTAATGCTGCTGACTTTCCGAGCACAATATCGAAAGTCTCACCATTAGGTTTTTTATGCTCATCTACAACCCGCATTGATGTGGATATTTTTTCATTTGATTGGACTCTAGCTACAGTATTCTCCATAGCCCAAACATCACATTCGTGATGAGTACTAGTATCCACAGTCTGAATATGAACAACGATAGGTTGCACGGGATTACCGAACGCTAGTTCGTTCGCAACAAGCATTCTTCCAGCATATCCACCTTCTTGGTATGAGAAGTAGGTAAGTTGCTGAGAAAACGACAAAGTTGAAACGCTTGAGATTGCAACAACAGTCAGACATCTTAATATGTGCATGGACGTATCTCCGTATGGTGGCGGTTTTTCAGGAGAGCTTTGGTTAGAGTTGTTAGAGTACTTTGAATATCAGTTTATGGCTTAAATCCAAAAATCTTGGATCGAAGGCTATGATTTTGGCATTATGCTCGCCCATCTGTTGTCCTTTAGCCATAAAATAAACGCACTCCATTTTCACTCTTTTACCATTCAGAGCTTTCAAAATCTCCATTTCATCCGCGTCAATGTTAGAGATTGGTGCTAGTCCTATTCCGTATTGTTCACCTTTTCGACTTTCCGATTCAAAATATAGCCAGTCTTTCCAAGGACCGACACCTGGCTTGATGTACCCTATAAGCCGTCCATTCTCTCGCTTGTATTTCTCAAAACCCTGTATCGTATACCCAGGTGTTGCATCAATTACATAATCCCCATTGGCAATTGGAATGTCTAACGCAACATCCTTTGCATACGCTACTGTTCTTTCAGAAACAGCGTCGGCCTTAATGAATGCGTTAGCAGTACCGCCACTCTTTAGGGAAATGGCATATTGTGTGAGGTTCAGTTTTTGCATGAATAAAACATTCGGGCTGCCAGCTGTGCCACCAGAAATACCACCGGCTTTTAAAAAAGCATATAGTGTCTCGTCCAGGCTATAACCAGCCTTAGCGAACGCTTTGTTCATATACTTTGCATACACATATGACTGTTCGGGAGTAGGGAATGCGGACTTCGCAACCTTGGACATGTCGTATTTAAAGTCATCCTCATAGTGGTCCCTGAATTCGTTTACTACCTCCTGAGCCGCCGAAATAGTCAATGGGGCAGGCGGCAATGCACCATGAGACAATGAACATAGCAGTGTGAAACAGAGAGTCACAAAAACCCTGAGCATATCTAATTTCCTTATCAGCATTAAAATTTAATTTTTATGTAACGGTGAAGTTGCAGAGAAAGCAACCAGATGTTTGATCTAGACGCCTCTAAAGCCTAACACCAACGTTTTTCGAAGGCAGAGTACAACCGGAAGGGCCAGAGGCCAGGGTTTTGCCTGAGAGTTGATCATAAAGCACCCAATGTCACGATTAGTGTGTTCACGATTAGATCACATCACCACATCATCTGGGAATGCCTCCTTCCCTACGTCATCGCTTTGGTCATCGTGTTCGTGAACTCCGTCTTGCCACTGGCATGACCCAGGAGGAATTTGCCGATCGTTGTGGTTTCGCACGTACCTACATGTCCAGAATCGAAACCGGCGGGGCCAATCCTAGCCTTGACGCGATCAATACACTTGCCGTTGCCCTCAACTCGGACCTAGAAAGCCTGTTCGCAGGTCTGTGATAGCGTCTCTTTCAAGTTTCTTTGATGTACTGATCATTCGGATTAGATGGCTATTGGTTCGATGATCAAGTTTTACTAGTCAGTATATGGGTGACGTCTTAAAAACTGTAAATGATTACTACTCAATAAGGAGAGTAATCATGGCAATAATATGTCCTGCTTGTAATAAACAAGTGTTTAATGAATCCAAGCAAGCTCGAAATCAGGTGTATTGCACCCCCACTTGTCGTAAAAGGCAGCACCGCATAAAAAAACGTGCTCAACATCTATCGATTCGTATGCAGAATAGAGAACATAACCTCCTGCTGAATGACGAGATGCGCTACGTCGTCGCTCAATGTAAATACTCGGGTACAGTCCAAGTTTTGAGCGACCATACACCTGAGTCTTTCGCCAGAACAATGGAGTTGATTAGGAATAGACCTGCTGGACATGTGCATTTGTGCCATGTAGCACCAGTTAAGGGCAATCAATTTATTGGATTGCTCCATTATAGGAATCTTTATTATGGAGGAGACTATCAGAATAATATATTCAGGAATAGCCACGCGGGAGGCGGTCTTTACATCGGTGTTGAAGATCTTGATCCGGCTTGGACTGTGAGTAGAGATACCCCTAATAAAGAGGTATTGAGTTTAATCAAGGAATTCTTAGGAGCTGTACTAACTCATTACATAAAAAGCTGCTCGGTCAGAAAATCTAAGAGAGTTCAAATTGCTAGAAAAATTATGGAGTTTGATAACCAGTTCACCATGGATGAGCTCTTGGATTTAAGTTTCAGTGAATTAAGTGATCGTTATAAGGGTGCGACCCGCAGGCAGTTGTATAAGCCAGCTAAGCGTGATGAGTCTAAATTTTTAGCTTATATGGATAGTCTGACTCGTTTTATTGAGATTGATATAGAGCGTAGTGCAATGCTCAAGAAGCTAAGAGGGCTTATGGTCATGGCCTATATGGCGCTAGAGCGCATTGAGGCCAGTGATACATTCAACAGAGAGTTTTACGTAAAGTATGAGCCTCTTATCAAAATTAAATATGGTCAAGTCATGTTGAAAAATGAAAGCAACTGGTCACAATTTAAAGATCTTGTCTACGAAGCTGCTTTTATGGGGCTTCAGGGCCGTGATATAAATATCCGGAAACTTCGCAAAAAAATTATGTCAAATTTGCATTTTCCAGAAAAAGCATGGCGAGTAACAGCGTCGCCATGGCAATATAAAATGATGTACACGCAGTCTTTAGACTAGGTCATCAAAATTCTCTTCATTAGCCCAGAGCTTTTCAAGATTTACATCTTCACTGTCGGGCTGTCTAGCAGAATTCAGTTTTTCAATTTGTAATGTCATAGGTAAATCAAAAGACGTTCCTGTGATGATACAGCAGCCTTTAGATAGATTAGGAATCAAGCTCCTAGAGAGATTGTCAAGAGTACTGATAGTGTTGTCCAGCAGATATAGATCGCGCTCATTAACTAATCGGTGAATAAAGAAATTGTGGAGCTGCGATACTATAGTTGGGGAAATATCGGCCGGGCGCTGACTCGAAAGTGTGATGAACATGCCAAATTTTCGGCCTTCTTTGATGATTTCTTCAAAAAGCTCAAGTCGGTAATCTTTCCAGCTTTCGTGCTCTCTTGATGACTGCTGAGATAGAATGTTATGGGCTTCATCGATTATCAGATGCATCGTCTTGTCGGGTGGGTTTTTAACAGTGTTCTTGTGCTGATGATAGAAATGCTTAGCTATCAGCAAAGGTAAAACTTTTTTGATATCCTGATTGCATTTTCGTAAGGATATTACTGTTAGAAGCTTGGTTTTATCTTCCTCTTCCCCAATAACGATAACTTTTTTCAGTCCCGATAGGGAAGAATCTATCCTTTTTAAAAGTGGTTGAATATGCTCAAATTGTACGTGCCCGTGCAGCAGGTCGTGGATTAACTGAAGATCTGCCCGAGTTATTAGTTCATCAAATTGATTCGTATCGTCAATTGTGAGTTGCGCCACGGCTCGGGCAAAAGTGTTTTGGAAAGCAATGCCGTCTGCTTGGAAAAACAAATTATCTCTAGAACGGTGGAATTTATTAGCAGCACCATGCCAGGAAATTTCTCGGAGCATTGTGCTGAGGCCCACAGCCCCTACGCTCTCTACAACTCGCCTTAAAAGATCGAGCGCCTCTGGCTTTGGTGCAGTAGCGCTAAATACCGCCAGAAAAGTTCCTCGGATGTAGTTCAGTAAACTATTAGGTGCATCAATAAATTTTGCTCTTCCGTTTATCAACCGGTTTAGGAAAGGTCGTTGGGTATTCGCGGTAGCTTGGAAAAGAATACATAATGTGTCAGAGTTCCAGAATTCTTCCGGAGCTAACGGGAATTTATCTCCATCTGCTATCGATGTGTCTAGCTTTAGTATCGATTTCCTACTACCTTCAATAAATTGGCCTGTTGTATATTCACCATTGAAGTCTAGGATAGCAAACTTGCTTTTATGACCTATGGCATCTGCCTTCTGTTCAAATAGAACTGTGTACAGTTTTGCCAGTGTATTTGACTTCCCGCTACCCGTGTTTCCGAATATACCAATGTGACTGTTGAATAGTTTTTCCCAAGGTAACGATATGGGCAGCTCTTCTTTCAGCATTTTTCCAATAACAAAACCTTCTTTTTGGTTTCGCGTATAAATCTTCGAGATCCTTGATTCTTGCATTAAAAATGCTGGATCTTTGATCATCGGAAGAAATTTAATACCCTCATTAAATTTGTCGTGTTCAAAGTATCCTATTGGTTTGGCTTCGACTTTTCTGATGTACTGCATTTTTTCAGAATGTTGCTCATATCTATTCTCGTCTAGGTACTCGCCTTCGATTATGCAGATGATGTCTCTGAAACCCCTTCTGATTGAAATATACTCTCGGATTGAAACTCCTTTATATTTAGCGCCTTCATAAAATAGAGTTTCTCTATTTGATTCTTCGAATACCTTGAGCGTAACCTTTATTCCGTGTACTCCTATCACTTCTCCTATCTTAATGCTCATTGGCTGTCTCCGGAAGACACGTCGTGAGTGCCAAACTGCTCGGTGAGCGTAAAAACATTATCATTGAAATTTCTAAAGTTGAGATATTCGTCCGTGGAAATAAGCTCCACATTTTTATATATATCGAATAGCCGCTTCATAGAGTCGTGTTCATGTTGGTGGAAACAGCATATGAACACTTGCAGTGTTGGATTCGACAAAGATCGTTTTACTAGATTTAGGATGTGTTCATCTGCGAATGAAAATCCAAACGTTATGAAGACCGCGTTTGGCTTCTCAAGCTCGTAACTGAGCAGTCGTAGCATCTGATAATAATGCTCTTCGAACACGGTCTCGTGAAACTTCCATTTGGTTGGATTAACGATAGGCAGTGTCGAATACTTTTTCCAAAAGCAATCTTGCTCTTGCTGACTTATTTCAAAATTGGGGATATTCTCTACTAAACCGTCTTTGTCTTTCAATAGACTTGAAAATTCGAAAAGTTTTTCGAGTGGTATATCATCAATCAGATGGTCCGCTCTATTGTTGGAGTAGTCGACAGTTATACTGCCTTCATCTTTATACCAATACGCAGATCCATGTAAATGAATTAGGTTTATTTGTGGTATCGTGGTGCGGTGACGTTCGAAAATGCCAGTTTGCGAAACTACGCTATTGAAATTTTTGGCTTGTAGATAGCGTTTGTTGAACCCTCGCGTCCCATCGTTTATGATGAAGTCAGTAGTTCCTTTTCTAAGCATGTCATCTGCTACATGAACGAAACAACCATCATAGTTTGTTGTGAATAGATTGCAGGTTTTTTCATAATCTTTTCTACTTTGCAAGATGGCTAGTATCGTGTCTAAGAAGTTTTTGTAGTTGTTAGTAACGTTTGACTTTTCTTTGTCTTTCTTGATCTGGTCTAGGCTAAACTGCATTACGGGTTCGATGCATTCTTTATAGTAGTGCATGAAAAGCAATGTGTAGAGTGACTGGTTATTCTCGTGCTGGAAGTGGGTCGCCAAAGTTTCAATGGTCTGGCTTTCATCCCACACATTTTTGATATCAAGAGCCAAAGTTGGGAACAGCCCATAAGAAGCGCCTGCTCCGATTAAAAAGTTTAAGGGCTTGTCGTAGATTTCGTTGATGCTGATTTTATTTGGCATGATGCCTCCTTGCAGATATCCGGAGCTTGTTTTCCAGCGCGTCCGTGCGTGGGGGGGGCCTACACGGGTGTCCTAAATTTGCAAAACCGATGAACTTGCGACGCTACTCATTTGCCATCATCCTGTCTACATCGGCGCTGTGAAGGGAGTGGTTAGGCATCCTATCGTTTGTGTCTACCGCTACGAGAATGATAGAAGAAGAAAGGAGGACTCTCATATAGATGCTGGCGCATCTCTAAATGATAGATTATCATTGCACTATACGTTTTCATGTCTTAATGAGGGCTTTCTTCCATGGTCTCTGCACACCTCTATCTCCGAGCGTCAACACAAGATCAGGATGCGAACCGGGCCCGCGCGTCTTTGCTGGCTTTTGCAGCCAGCCGAAACTATGAGGTGGCAGGGATCTATGCCGACAATTTCTCCGGCACCAAATTGCAGCGGCCTGAACTCCACAGGCTGTTGACCAGTGCGGAGTCTGGACAAGTCTTGTGTGTTGAGTCGGTGGATCGCCTTTCCCGGCTCAGCCAAACGGATTGGGAAACCCTCAAAGGAACGATCAATTCAAAAGGTTTGAGGCTAGTGGTGGCTGACTTACCTACTAGTTGGGAACATCTGGACAACCACTCTAGCGGTCGCAGTGATATTGCGGGTTCTGTAATGCACGTGATCAATAACATGCTCATTGATCTGATGGCGACGATGGCCCGCCTTGATCAAGAAAAGCGTGTCGAGAGGATCAGGCAGGGCATCGCCAACAAGAGGGCGGCTGATCCATCCTGGAAGGCTTTAGGGAAACGGAAGAACACCGAGAAATGGCAACGGGTAGAAAAGCTTCTCAAAGGTCAAACTGCCTCGAACATGACGATTAAAGAGATTGCCCAAGCTGCGAGTGTCGGCGAAGCCACTGTTTACAGAATCAAAAAAGAGCTTGGTGCGTAACCTTATTAGCCTGCTCATCTCCCTGTTATTCATGTCAAAGGCGATTCTGAGATTAGAATCGCCTTTCACGTCTCCGCCATGATCCTGCCTCTAATCAGACGAGCCTTCAGTAATCTTAATGGTTACCAACTCAACTCTGTGAACTCCGAGGCGGCGAAGGGCTTCCAAATCCGCTAAAAGGACCGTTCCTGGCAGCACCAGTATGCCAAGTACATTTCCAGCGAGATCTACTATGCGAAGGCTCACCGACTATTTTCCTGAGCTTGTCGCTTGACGAATGCTTCTAGGGTTTTCACTCGTACCAGCCTGCGCCTGCCCAATTTGAATGTCTGAATGTCCCCCTTGTTAATCATTTCATAGAACATGGATCTGGCAACGCCAATCAAGCGTGCGGCATCTTCTACCCCAACCGAGATAGGTGCTAAGGAGTTGGTTTGGTTCATAAGGGTGGCCTCTGCTGCTTCATGACGCAACGATTGCTGCATCTGTGGCGCCACAATAAGTGTGGTGCCACATCTGTGTCAACACGTATTCGTTGTGTGTCTGGCGGTGATGTGGCATGCTCGCTGAAATCCACAGGCGTCTGGAATCCAGCTATGGTCGTACGGAAAAAAGTAGAAACGATTCACCTGCGAGTTAGCGCAACCTCCAAGGCCTGTCTTGAAGGGTTGGCAAATGTGATGGGGAAAACGTCTACGCGTGTGCTTGAAGAACTGATAGCTGAGGCAGCAGAGAAATGTGTGGTCGAAGGGATCGACGCAACAATTGACGTCAATCTCTATTCGGATGGGGAATGGACGTTGCAGAAGGCGTTGCAATTGGCTCATATACCTGAAGAGCCAATTCTCAAAAAGCTTAGGACGTATTTTTTGGCAGACGAAGCGCTGAGTCGAAAGGACTGCATTCTTTTAGAGGCAATTTTGTGGTCACCCGATGTCTTCTCCGGCGACACGGATATATTTCTTGAATCCGAGCGTATTTTCAAAAATCCAGTTATGGAGCACCCTCACGACATTAGGGCCTTTAAAATTGACCTTGATGAAATCAACCGTCAAATGTCATTGCTCGAAGAATTTGCAGAATTCCGATTGAAAAACAAATCGGTGTCCCCCTCGTACGTAGAGTACCTGCGGATGAAAGAGGCAAAGCCAAAGAGCTAGATGAGCTCTACGGCCGCCGCTTTAGTCCCGGGGGCCAGATGCGCATAACGCAGGGTCATTTTGATGTCTCCATGCCCCAATAGATCTCGTACCGTGTTGAGCGGTACTCCGGCCATCACTAGTCGGGATGCGAAGTCGTGACGCATATCGTGCCAGCGGAAGCCGATCACCTTGGCCCTTTCGAGTAGTTTGAGCCAGGCGCTTTTTACGTCTTCAAAGCGGCCTCCTTGTTGATTTGGAAACACATAGAGGGCCGTCCCTGATTGCTTTTTCCATTCTTCAAGTACGGCTACGACTTCCTTATTCATAGGAATGTGTCGGGTTTCGCTGGTCTTTGTTGTGTCACCAGCGACGGTGATGGTCTTGGTAATGAAGTTTACCGATGACCATTTGAGGTCGAACAGCTCTCCACGCCTCATGCCAGAATTCAGCGAGACGAGCACCATAGGTTTAATGTGATCAGTGAAGGGTAGACCCAGCAGGCTTTGCTTCTGTACTTGACCCCGATCTACGCGCCAATTGTTCGCGCTTTCTCGTTCGGCACGCATTTCGTCTTGTCGTGCATCCAGAGCTGCGCGTAGGCGCTTGTTCTCGTCTTCATCCAAGTAGCGCACCAACCCCATGGAATCGACCTTGAGTTGCTTTACTTTTGCCATTGGGTGGGCTGTGATGTATTCCCATTCTACTGCCCGGCTAAACACGCCGCTGATTGAGCCCATCTTGCGGTTGACGGTCGAGGGCTTGTTGCCGATCTGCATCCAGGTAGTGCGAATCTGGTCGAGATCGCGACCGGTGATTGCGTCGATCCGCTGAGCCATGATCGGATCGAAATTGTTATCCAAGGTGTGCAACGTTTTTTCGTGGCCCTTGTGGTGAGTTTTGAACCACGGCATATAGGTGTCGTCGATGAACTCACGTAGCGAGGGGAGGGCAGTACCTTTCCGGCCGTGGGTGACTGCCAGAGGCTCACCGTGTTTGCGCGCTTCATATAAGTACTGAGTCGCTTCTTGGCGGGCTTGGTCGAGTGTAAGGATACCGACTCGTCCCAACGCTTTTTTGCGCGCGCGTCCCCACCTGACGATATACGACTTGGCCCCGGCCGCCGTTACACGTACGTATAGGCCTATCACGATGGTATCGTGGACTTCGTACTCCTTGCCGGTGACTTCCAAGGATGACAGTAGTTTGCCGGTTAGCTTTTCTTTCACCTGATCTCCGTGGGTGCATTGTGGGTGCAAAAAACACTATACGGAGCTGTTTTATCGGACGCAATCGGACTGTAAGTCCAGTAATCACTGGTTTCTCCCTTTGTCTATTGGCCTAAAATTGGCCCTCCTAAGGGGAAGGTTGGCCGTTCGAACCGGCCCTGGGACACCACATCAGACACTCCAAGGCCCCGTCCAGAAACCTGCTGGCGGGGCTTTTTGTTGTCTGTCGGTTTTGCCAGGTCGTAACTAAATCGCCGCTTTCTATAAGGGAAAGGCCAAAGTGGCCGATAACCCGTCAAGCATCAGTGTTGCCTGGCGGTTTTAGTGCTAGGCGGCCTTGCGGGCCTGCGCGGTGAGTGCGGTTGGTAACGTCGTGGGTAAGGCTGTGTAAAGTCGCTTGATAGCCTATTGCCGCTAGCTATTATCTGCGCGCCGAAAGGTGCAGCGAAGCTGAGCTCGTCCTTGCATTTGCTTTTGGGTTCATCTTCTTACTGGGCTGGAATCTTCGATGTTGGCGTATCACCAGAAAAACTTTTTGATCGTCGATGATTTTTCTGACTTTCGCAGTTCCGTCAGGTCCATGCTGCGTGAGCTGGGGGTCAAGGATATCGACACCGCCGACACTGGAGAGCAGGCGCTGCGCATGTGCGCGCAGAAGCGCTACGACTTTATCCTGCAGGACTATCACCTGGGCGACGGTAAGAAAAATGGCCAGCAGGTGCTTGAAGACCTGATGGTCGACAAGTTGATTAGCCATGAGAGCGTGTTCGTCATGGTCACCGCCGAGACGAGCCAGGCGATGGTGCTCAGTGCCCTGGAGCACGAGCCCGATGCCTATCTGACCAAGCCCTTCAACCGCTTAGGCCTGGCCCAGCGGTTGGATCGGTTGGTGCAGCGCAAGAATTTACTCAAGCCCATCATGCAGGCCCTGGATCGCGGCAAGCCCACCGAGGTGTTGGCGGCCTGTGCGGCGTTGTGCAAGCAAGACCCGCGTTTCACGCCGTTATGCCTCAAGTATCGCGCCGATGCCCTTCGCGACCTGAACCAGCATGAGGCGCTGGAGAAGTTCCTCAATGCGATTCTGGCGGACCGCCCGCTGCCATGGGCCTACGCGATGTTGGGCCGGTTGCTGTTCAAGCGCGGCCAGGTCAAGCACGCCCAAGGCTTGTACGAAACGGCGCTCAAGGCGTTCCCGATGATGCCGGCCTTGTATGACGGGTTGGCGGACGTGTTGGTGGCTCAGGGCGATGCCAAACGTGCGCAAAGCGTGCTGGAAGAGGCGGTACGCCTGTCGCCGCTGGCGGTGCGCCGGCAATCGCAGTTGGGCAAATTGGCCTTGGCCAACGAGGATTTTGAAACCTCGTCCCGGGCCTATCGCAATGCGGTGGCCCAGGGGCAGCAGTCGCGCTTCAAAGACCCGGAAAGTAACCTTGGCCTGGCCCAAGCCTTGATTAGCAAGGGCAGCGAGCGGGGCCTGGACACCCGCACGCGCCTGGAGATCAACAATGCCCTGGGCCTGGTGGCCAAGGAGAACCCCGGCGACCAAAGCCTGCAAGTGCGGGCGCGGCTGATGAAGGCTACCAGCCTGCTTATCAACGACGCGGAAACCGCCGAAAAACTCACCGAGCAAGCCATGGCGCGCCTAGACGGCATGGAGCAATTCATGAGCGCCGAGGCGGCGTTGCTGGTGGCCAAGCAGTTGCAGCAATTGGGCCAGGCCGAGGCCGGCGCCTCGATGCTCAAGAACTGCGCCGAGATTTACGGTGACGACCCGGTGGTGATGCAAGGCATCGCCAAGCTGACCGACGACCCGGCCATCCTCAACGCCGGCAACGCTGCGGCGGACCTCAACCGCCAAGGCGTGCGTGCCTACAAGGCAGGTGGCTTGACCGAAGCGCGGGAGCTGTTCCGCGGCGCGCTGTTGCTGCAACCGAAGAACATCAGTATTGCGCTGAACATGGCGCAGTCCCTGCTCCACGGCACCGACCCCAAGGCGGACGCGCCGCTGTTCGACGAATGCCGCGCCTGCTTGAAAATGGTCGGCATGATCCCCGAGAGCGACGCGCGTTATCCGCGTTATCAAAAACTGCGCAGCAAGGCGTTTGACCAATGAACGAGAGCGAACCGGGCCTGGACTTTTCCACGGTGATTGCGTCCACCGTCCATGACATGAAGAACTCCCTGGCCATGCTGATGCAGGCCCATAGCCAGTGGCTGGAGCGCTTGCCCGAGGCGCAGCGGCACACGGCCGAGCAGTCGGTGATGGCGTATGAGTTCGCCCACCTCAATGGCATGCTCGTGCAGTTGCTGGGCCTGTACAAACTGCAGGTCAACCAGTTGCCCTTGCAGCCCGGCTACCACGAGCTCGACGACTTCCTCGAAGCGCAATTGGCCTGCCATCAAGAGGTGTTCGAGCAACGCGGCATCGAGGCTCGCTATGAGGTCGATGAGTTGTGCGGGTTGGGGTTTTTCGACCGCAGCCTGATCGGTTCGGTGGTCTCCAACATCATCAACAATGTGCTGCGTTACGCGCGCCGGGCCTTGCTGATTAGCGTGCGCGAGGAGGCGGGGCAGTTGCTGTTGACCATCAATGATGACGGCGGCGGCTACCCGGCGCAGATGATCGAGCACCAGGCCGATTACCTTCAGGGCATCAACCAGGTCACCGGCAGCACCGGCCTGGGCCTGTATTTCGCCGCGCGTATCGCCGGCCTGCACCAGCGCAACGGCGTGTACGGGCGTATCGCAATCAGCAATGGCGGGCCGTTGGGCGGCGCATTGTTCAGCCTCTATCTGCCGTAGTTTCGGGCCTGCGGACGGCGGGAATTATCGTTTCAGCCTTGGTGTGATGATCTATTCGCGGCGCGGCCCCCGGGTTTTGCGACGCTGTGCTTGAAATCCTGAACAGGTGATGCGTATTTTGTACGGGTCGCCGTTCGCGGCTTGCACAACAACAAGGATTGAGTCATGACGACCGATGGCCACAGTTCACTCGCACAGCGATTGACGGGCATTGATGAGATTGAATGTGTTACGCCGGACCTCAATGGTGTGCCTCGCGGCAAGGTGATGACTGCCGAGGGTTTCCTGGAAGGGCGGCGGTTGCAGATGGCGCGGGGGGTGCTGCTGCAATGCATCATGGGCGGTTATCCGCCGGCCCGATTTTATGGCAGCGACGACGGCGACCTGGCGTTGTGCCCCGACCCCGGGCAGATCCACCGCTTGCCCTGGAGCGACCAGCCGCGGGCCCTGGCCATTTGCGATGCCGATGAGCTGACGGGCGAAAGCTCACGGCTTTCCACCCGCGGCCAGCTCAAGGCCGTGATCGCCCGCTACGCCGAGCGTGGCTTGGCACCGGTGGTGGCGACCGAGTTGGAGTTCTTCGTCTTCGCCCCCAACACCGACCCGACTCAACCCTTCCAGCCGCCCTTGGGCCTGGACGGGCGCCGCGAGGACGGCCACTCGGCGTTCAGCGTCAGCTCCAACAACGGCTTGCGGCCGTTTTTTGCCGAGGTCTATCAGTGCATGGCCGCGCTGGGTTTGCCCCGCGACACCTTCATGCACGAAATGGGCGTTAGCCAGTTCGAGATCAACCTGCTGCACGGCGACCCGCTGTTGCTGGCCGACCAGACCTTCCTTTTCAAACACCTGCTCAAGGAAGTGGCGCTCAAGCATGGCTTGACCGTGGTGTGCATGGCCAAGCCACTGGCGCACACGCCGGGCAGTTCGATGCACATTCACCAAAGCGTGGTGGAGCTGGGCAGCGGGCGTAATGTGTTCAGCGATTCGGCGGGGGAGCCGACCGCGACGTTCCGTCATTTCATCGGCGGGCAGCAAGCGGGGATGGCGGATTTCACCGCACTGTTCGCACCGAACGTGAACTCCTACCAACGTTTGTGCCACCCCTATGCGTCGCCAAACAATGCGTGCTGGTCCCACGACAACCGCGCCGCTGGGCTGCGCATTCCAGCCAGTTCGCCGGTGGCGCGGCGGGTCGAAAACCGTTTGCCGGGGGCCGATGCCAACCCCTACCTGGCGATTGCCGCCAGCCTGGCCGCCGGCTTGCACGGCATCGAGCATGAGTTGGAGCCTAGCGCGGCGATCCAGGGTGAGTTCCAGGTGCCGGACCATTTGGCCCTGCCTTGTACCTTGCATGCCGCCCTTGAGCGTCTCAAACGCAGTTCATTGGCGAAGGAACTGTTTGGCAAGGAGTTCATCGAAGGCTACATCGCCTCGAAAACCATGGAGTTGACCAGTTTCTTCGATGAAATAACTCCCTGGGAGCGTCGTGTTCTAGCGGCCCAGGCATAACCGACCCTCGCCTTCGGGCTATCGTTAGCGATAGCCCGATCCTCACTTCAAGGAGCCGCTCGGAACGCCGATGCGCCAAATCTGGAAATCCTTTCGAGCGCTGTATTTCGCCTCGCTGATGATGCTTATCGGCTCAGGCCTATTGAGTACTTACCTGGCCTTGCGCCTGGCCGCGGACCACGTCGATGGTCTGTGGATCGGTGCGCTGATGGCCGCCAACTACTTCGGTCTTGTCCTGGGCGGCAAGATCGGCCATCGCCTGATCGCCCGTGTCGGGCATATTCGCGCCTACGCCACCTGCGCCGGCATTGTCGGCGCCGCGGTGCTGGGCCATGGCTTGGTGGACTGGCTACCCGCATGGCTGGTGCTGCGGGTGATCGTGGGCCTGGGCATGATGTGCCAGTACATGGTCATCGAGAGCTGGCTCAACGAGCAGGCCGAAGCCAAGCAGCGAGGGCTGGTGTTCAGCGGCTACATGATCGCCTCGTACCTGGGCTTGGTGCTGGGGCAACTGATTCTGGTCATGCACCCGCAACTGGGCCTGGAACTGCTGATGCTGGTGGCGCTGTGCTTCGCCCTGTGCCTGGTGCCGGTGGCCATGACCCGGCGCATTCACCCCGCGCCCTTGCATCCGGCACCGATGGAGCCGCGGTTCTTTATCAAGCGCGTGCCGCAGTCGTTGAGCACGGTGCTGGGGGCGGGCCTGATAGTCGGTTCGTTCTACGGCCTTGCGCCGCTGTATGCCGCGCAGCAGGGGCTCTCGACCGAGCAAGTGGGTCTGTTCATGGGTAGCTGCATCTTCGCAGGCCTGGTGGTGCAGTGGCCGTTGGGCTGGTTATCGGACCGCTATGACCGTGCGCTGCTGATCCGCTGCTTCGCCGGGTTTCTCGCCGTGGCGGCGCTGCCCTTGGCGATCCTGCCGTCGGTGCCGCTGGAGGTGTTGTTTGTTGCCGGGTTCCTCTGTTCGCTGGTGCAGTTCTGCCTGTATCCGCTGGCGGTGGCGTTTTCCAACGACCATGTGGAGAGCGATCGTCGGGTGTCGCTAACGGCAATGCTGCTGGTGACCTACGGCGTGGGTGCCAGCATTGGGCCGCTGGTGGCCGGGGTGCTGATGAAGTTCTTCGGCAGCCAGATGCTCTATGCCTTCTTCAGTTTTTTTGCCCTGGTCCTGGTCTGGCGCATCCGGCCCAAGGCTGTGACCAACCTGCATCAGGTGGACGATGCACCGCTGCACCACGTGGCGATGCCGGACAGCATGTCCAGTTCGCCCCTGGTGGCGGCCCTCGACCCACGGGTGGACGAGCAAGTGGTGCAAGACCAGATGCAGCAGAGTCCAGCCACTCCCGACCCGGAGCTGGAACCTGACGCGGATGCGCAACCGGCGCCTGACGAAAACGGCGGGCCTGACGACGCAGACCCCGAACATCCCCACACCTTCACCGGTGCCAGGCCCTAAAACAAAAAACGGGCAGCCCTTGCGCAGCTGCCCGTTTTTTGTGTGCTGGCGGATTTACATGTCGTCTTTGTCGAAGCGCCGCGCTTCGCGTTGCAACTGGTAGACGAAGCGCTCGACCTGGCGCTGTACCAGGCCACTCATGTTGTGAAAGCGCACGCCGGCGAACGTGGTGTCGATGCGCTCTTCGTGGTGCAGGTGGCGCAGTTCCACCGGCGCGGTCATGGCGCCGAAGGGCAGGGCGGCGACGAAACGGTCGTAGACCTCGCCCAGTTGCAGGCGATCGGAGATGTCGCCGTCAAAGCGCAACTTGCAGCCGGTGGCGGAAATATCCAACAGCTTGCCCTTGACCGGGGCTTTGAGCTTCTCACCGCCCAACTCGATATCCACCAGTTGCGCCAGTTTCAGGGCCGCGCGAAAGGCGTTGCGCCGCTGGTGGTAGACCACTTCGGTAGGCATGACCGTGCGGTAGCAGCGGTGATCCTTGGTTTCATCGAGGGTCGGGGTGCCGTTGCTTTCCCAAGCGATCCGCACGCCTTCGTGAAAGCCTTCGACGCGAAAAGGCTCGCCGCCGAACATGAAGCGCTCGCCGTCGCGGGGGATCATTTCATCGAGGGCAATCATGCCGCTGTCGCGGTCGACTTCCACCAGATAGCTCTGAAAGCGCTGGCTGCGTTCATGGAACGTAATAATCAGGGGATCGTGGCTCTCTTGCAGCGACCGCAGGTTAGCGGCGATTTCCAGAGGTGTGGTGAGCACCTTGGGGGGCTGCGGAGCGTCTTCCGCGTTTAAGGCATTGGACACGGTTCATCAATCTCCAGACAAAATACAACTACACGCAAGATCCGGCATTTTGCCAGCATGTGGCGCGGCTTCATAGGGCGCGCTCATAAGGGCTCAAGCCTGACTGAGCGGGCGTGGCTTCGCAAGCTTGGAGGTTGACCCGCGGGCATCGTAGAGCGAAGGCGGTTCGCCACCTGTGAGAATGCGCAACTGGTGTGCGGTGGTGGCTTGTTGCAGTTGGATCGACTGGCCGTTCTGCTCGTTGATGGCGTGGCATTGGGCGAGTTTTTGGTTCAGAACTTCGCTTTGCGCCAGCAATTGCGGGCCAATGCTTGAGTGCTCGGCCAGTTGCGCGAGACCGTTGTGGTTGGCGGGCAGGTTGAGGCTGGCGAGGATTTCGCTGCGCTTGCGGCCATGCTGCTCCAGCAAAATGATTAACGCCTGTTTTTGCGCGAGGATTTCTTCGAGCAGCCGCATGTCGCGTCCGTGGAGGGCCAGGGACTCGGTTTGCAGCAACTCCAGCAACTGTTGAGCTGGAGCAAAGTCGTCGGTAATCAGTTGCAGTAAGTTGGTGTCGTGCATGACGGGCCTTGGGTTCTAAGCGTCCAAAAGCCTGGCGCAGGCCTTGGGCTAGCGCTGGGCTTCGAAATTGAGCAGCTTGCTGGCTACACGGTTGCTGTCGACTTTATAGCTGCCATCGGCAATCGCTTGCTTCAACTCGGCCACGCGGGCCTTATCGACGGCAGGCTGATCGCGCAGCTTGTCGGTGACCTTCTGCAACTGTTGAGCCTCATTGCTCAGGTGTACCGATTCCCCGCTTTTGCTGGCGGAGGGCTGTTGGGCGGCGGTAGTGACCGGCGCGGACTGCCCGGCATCACCGGTTTCTTTGTTGGCGCCGCTACGGGCGGTGGCCAATGAGGGGGAACTGTTTAATCGGCTGAAATCGATGACCATGATGGAAAAAACCTCTGGGTATTTGGACGCTTGCCATGTTTTCGGCCATACCCGGAAAAACTTTAGGCTCAATTATCGGTAGACGAACGCGCCAGGGCCACGCGGCGTACTGGCACAGTCTAGGGAACGACCGAGGCAAGCGCCAGTGCTCTACAAGGCCACCTCGACCTGGCCCGGAGCGGTCACCCGTGCCTTGATGACCCGTTGGGAGTTGAGGTTCTTGACCCGGATCTGTTCGCTCATGCCGCCATTGGACAGGGCTTCCCCCGGCATCCGCACGCTGAGGGTGCCGCTGCGCGCCGAGATCACCACCTGGTCGCCCTTGCGCACCACTTCGGCCTGCTCCATGTGCACCAGGGTAATGACTTGGTCGTTGACCATTGGTCGGACAAGTTTTTGCCCGATCGCCTGATCGACGGAAGTCAGGTAACTCTGTGTTATCAGGCTGATATCACGCTCGCGTAGGGTGACGTCTTCGGGGCCGATGATGGCGGTGCGCTTGAGCGGCCGGGTGGTGGTCACGATCTCGCGAAACAGGCGTACTTGAGCGGGTACGAACACGGTCCAGGGCGCAGCGCCATCACAGCGCACGCGCACCGTGACACGGCCCAGGGGCACGGCGGGGCTCTCCAGGGTCGCTGTCAATTCCTTGTCACACTGGGGCAGGCGCAGGCGCGGGTCGAGCTGGTTGACCTGGATCTCGTAGCGTCCTTCGGTCTGGCTGGTGGCCAGGTAGTCTTCCACGGTGAATTCAAGAAACCCTTGGGTGACGCCGATAAGCAGATCAGGCAAGGTGACCGAGTCGGCCAGGGCCGGGCCGCCGACGGCCAGGCAACACAGCGCCGACCAGGCGCACAGGCCTTTGCGGTAGGTTGAGGTCAGGCGTCGGGAAAATGTCGTTTTGGCGTTCATAAGAGTTAAAAAGCAAGCGCCGTGCCGTTTAGCAATGAACGGGCGTCGGATCTTTTCAAGTGTGTGGGTGTAGTGGGAGTCGGGCATGGCTGGTGTAATGGATTCGGTGAACCAGCGCACGCAACTGGTGGGGCAGAATCGCCTTGAGCTGTTGTTGTTCCGCTTGGACGGAACGCAGCTTTACGGGATCAACGTGTTCAAGGTTCGGGAGGTGCTGCAATGCCCCAAACTGACGGTGCTGCCTAAGTCCCATCCTGTCGTGTGCGGTGTCGCCAATATTCGCGGTGCGACCATTCCGATTCTGGACCTGGCGATGGCCACCGGGTCGGGCGGTTTGCAGGACCAAAGCAACCCCTTCGTGATAATCACGGAGTACAACACCAAGACCCAGGGTTTCCTGGTGCGCTCGGTGGAACGTATCGTCAACATGAACTGGGAGGAGATCCACCCGCCACCCAAGGGCACCGGGCGCGATCACTACCTGACCGCCGTTACCCGGGTCGATAACCAGTTGGTGGAAATCATCGACGTAGAGAAGGTGCTGGCTGAAGTGGCGCCGACGCCGGAGTCGATTTCCTTTGGCGTGGTGGACACCGAAACCCAGCAAAAGGCCATATCGCTGCGGGTGTTGACGGTGGATGACTCCTCGGTGGCGCGCAAACAGGTTTCGCGTTGTCTGCAAACCGTTGGGGTTGAGGTGGTGGCGCTCAATGACGGTCGCCAGGCGTTGGAATACCTGCGCAAACTGGTGGACGAGGGCAAGAAGCCCGAAGAAGAATTTTTGATGATGATCTCCGACATCGAGATGCCGGAAATGGACGGCTACACTCTCACGGCCGAGATACGCAACGATCCACGCATGCAAAAACTGCATATCATCCTGCATACTTCGCTGTCCGGAGTGTTCAATCAGGCGATGGTCAAGAAAGTCGGTGCCGATGACTTCCTGGCCAAATTCCGTCCTGATGACCTGGCAGCCCGGGTCGTTGACCGGATCAAAGCAGCAGATCACAGCTAGGGGCGCCTGCCCCGGCGAACAACACGATTTTAGAGGCGGTATCTTTGTCTACGGGTAATTTGGATTTCGAACAGTTCCGGGTCTTCCTGGAAAAAGCCTGTGGCATTTTGCTCGGTGAGAACAAGCAGTATCTGGTGTCGAGCCGTCTCAACAAACTGATGGAACAGCAGGGCATCAAGTCCCTGGGGGAGTTGGTCCAGCGTATCCAGACCCAGCCGCGCAGTGGTTTGCGCGAGTTGGTGGTGGACGCCATGACCACCAACGAAACCCTGTGGTTTCGTGATACCTACCCCTTTGAGGTGCTCAAGAACAAGGTGCTGCCCCAGGCGATCAAGGCCAACCCCGGCCAGCGGCTGCGCATCTGGTCGGCGGCCTGTTCGTCGGGGCAGGAACCTTACTCCCTGTCCATGGCCATCGACGAGTTCGAGCGGGTCAACATGGGGCAGTTGAAGATGGGGGTGCAGATTGTTGCCACCGACCTGTCGAGCACCATGTTGAACAACTGCAAGACCGGCGAATACGACAGCCTGGCCATCGGCCGCGGTTTGTCGCCCGAGCGCTTGCAGCGTTATTTCGACCCCAAGGGGCCGGGGCGCTGGGCGGTTAAGGCACCGATCAAGAGCCGGGTGGAGTTTCGCTCGTTCAACCTCTTGGACAGCTACGCCAGCCTGGGCAAGTTCGATATCGTGTTCTGCCGCAACGTGCTGATCTACTTCTCCGCCGAGGTGAAGAAAGACATCCTGCTGCGTATCCACAGCACCCTGAAACCGGGCGGTTACCTGTTTCTCGGCGCGTCGGAAGCCTTGAACGGCTTGCCGGACCACTACCAGATGGTCCAGTGCAGCCCGGGCATTATCTACCAGGCCAAGTGATTGCTGGCGACAACGAAAAACGGGAGCCCTCAGCGGCTCCCGTTTTTTTTGCCGTCACTGTAGTTGGCTGGCCTGCGGTGGGAGCGAGCCTGCTCGCGATAGCGGGCGAGTCGCTACCATCGCGCCGGTGGCTGACCTGCCGCCCCCGCAAAGCGGCAGAAAAGCGGCGGCCAGCGGAAACCCATTGCCGCTTTTCTGGCATCGGTGCCTTGCCGGGGCCGGCAAAGCCCGTGTTTTCGGGGGGTTATGCAGTTGGCACGCGGCTTGCTAAGTTCCAGCTACGAAAAACCGGTCACCCAAAGGTTTCCCGACATGAGCATCAGCTTCGACAAAGCGCTCGGTATCCATGAACAGGCTCTTGGCTTTCGCGCCAAGCGTGCCGAAGTCCTGGCCAACAACATCGCCAACGCCGATACCCCGAACTACAAGGCTCGGGATCTGGACTTTTCGGCTGTGCTGGCGGCGCAGAGCGAAAAGACCAAGAGCGGCGCCTTCGCCTTGAATATGACCAATAACCGTCATATCGAAGCGCAAGGCCTGGGCAATGGCGACGAATCGTTGCTGTATCGCACGCCGATGCAGCCCTCGATCGACCAGAACACCGTGGACGCCCAGCTCGAGCAGTCGAACTATGCCGAGAACTCGGTCAACTTCCAGGCCAGCTTCACGCTGCTCAATGGCAAATTCAAAGGGTTGATCGCAGCCCTGCGCGGAGAGTAACCATGTCCCTGTCCAGTGTTTTTAACATCGCAGGTTCCGGCATGAGTGCCCAGACCACGCGCCTGAACACCGTCGCCAGTAACATCGCCAACGCCGAGACGGTCTCCTCGAGCATCGACCAGACCTATCGCGCCCGTCACCCGGTGTTCGCCACCATGTTCCAGGGCGGCCAGAGCGGCGGCAGCGATTCGCTGTTCCAGAACCAGGACGCTGCCGGCCAGGGCGTGCAGGTGCTCGGCGTAGTCGAAGACCAGAGCAACCTGGATGCACGCTACGAACCCAACCATCCGTCCGCTGACGCCAAGGGCTATGTCTATTACCCCAACGTCAACGTGGTCGAGGAAATGGCTGACATGATTTCCGCCAGTCGGTCCTTCCAGACCAACGCCGAAATGATGAATACCGCCAAAACCATGATGCAGAAGGTCCTGACCCTGGGTCAGTGATAAGGGGCTACTCCTATGAGCGTTAAGGACACCACCAGCGCCAACGCCTTCAATGACGTCGTCAACAACGTCAAGAAGACCGGCGGCACCGACGGCGCCAACACGACCAAGAAGGCTGCCGACGGCACCGTCATGGGCAAGGATGCGTTCTTGCAGTTGCTGGTCACCCAATTGAAAAACCAGAACCCGCTGGAGCCCCAGGACAACGGCGCGTTCGTTGCCCAGTTGGCGCAGTTCAGCAGCCTGGAAGGCATCACCACCCTCAATGACTCGGTGTCGTCGCTGTCCACCAGCTACAAGTCGTCCCAGGCCTTGCAGGCCTCGTCGCTGGTGGGCCGCTCGGTGATCGTGCAGACCGACACCTCGGTGGTCGACCCGGAAAAAGGCCTCACCGGTTCTCTGGTCGTCAGCAAGCCGATCAGCAACGCCACCATCACCGTCACCGACAAGGACGGCAAGGTCGTCAAGACCATCGACATGGGCAGCCAGGTCGCTGGCAGCCCGACCTTTACCTGGGACGGTACCAACACGGCCGGTGAGAAAGTCGAGAAGGGCACCTACTCCTTCAAAGCCACCACCAAGACCGACGATGGCACCGTTGCCCTGCTGACCTCCCTGCCGGCGACCGTCAACAGCGTGACGCTGAGCCAGACCGGCGGCGAAATCATGCTTAACCTCGCTGGCCTGGGCGCCGTTGCCCTGTCCAAAGTCCAAACGATTGGTTTGTAGAGCCGAATAACGCGGCACAAGGAGTGAGATATGTCTTTCAACATTGGCCTCAGCGGTCTCTATGCATCCAACAAGCAACTGGACGTCACCGGTAACAACATCGCCAACGTCGCGACCACCGGTTTCAAGTCCTCTCGTGCGGAATTCCAGGACGTCTACTCGGCCCTGCGCCTGGGTAACGGCAGCAAGACCATCGGCAACGGCGTGAACTTGGCTAACGTGTCCCAGCAGTTCAGCCAGGGCGACGTGAACACTTCCGGCGGCATGCTGGACATGGCGATCCAGGGCGGCGGCTTCTTCACCCTGAGCACCAACGGCTCGCTGAGCTACACCCGCGCCGGCACGTTCCAGCGTGACAAGGAAGGCTTCGTCACCACCTCCGACGGTACCGGCCGCCTGCAAGGCTACGCCGTGGACGACGAAGGCAAGGTCGTCAAGGGTATTCTCACTGACCTGCGCATCGACCAGGCCAACCTGCCGCCCAAGGCGTCGAGCAAAGTCGACTCCACCAGTAACCTCAAGTCCACCAGTGACGTCATCAACCAGACCGACATTCCGTTCGATCCGAGTAACCTCAAGTCCTTCACTGAGCAGTTCAGCACCACCATCTACGACACCCAGGGTAACTCCCACCCGATGGACCAGTACGTGGTCAAGACCGGCTCCAACACCTGGAAGACCTACACCCTGATCGATGGCCGCAACCCTAACGGCTCGCCGGTGACCGGCACAGGCGCCCAGGCACCGGTGGCTTCGACCATGTCCTTCGACACCGCTGGCGAACTGACGGGCATCGTCACTCCACCTAGCACCGCCTCCAATACCACCCTGACCATCCCGGGTACCGGTACCGGCGCCTGGGTGCCCAGCGTCATGGTCGGCGGTGTGTGGACCCCCAACGGCGCGGCCGCCAACCCCGATGGCATTGCCATCAACATGGCCAGCATCACCCAGTACAACTCAGTGACCTACCGCAACCCGCCGGTCACCGACGGCTACGCCACCGGCGAAATCACCGGGCTGAAAATCGACGGCAATGGCGTGATGTTCGCCAACTTCAGCAACCAGCAAAGCAAGGCCATTGGCCAGTTGGCCCTGGCCAGCTTCAACAACGAACAGGGCCTGCAACCGGCGGGTGGCACAAGCTGGAAAGAAACCTTCGCCTCGGGCCAGCCAGGCTATGACACTCCGCAGACCGGCACCCTGGGCACCATCGTGGCCGGTAACCTGGAAGGCTCCAACGTCAACCTGACCAACGAGTTGGTGGACCTTATCAAGGCGCAGAGCAACTACCAGGCCAACGCCAAGACCATCTCCACCCAGAGCACCATCATGCAGACCATCATCCAGATGACCTGATAGCGGTTCGCGCTCTACCAAAAGCCCCTCGAAAGAGGGGCTTTTTTGTGTGTGGGAGCGAGCAAGCCCGCACAGTTTTGGGAACGCGTTCACCGGGGCATTTCTGTGGGAGCGAGCCTGTTCGCAATGGCGCCCCCCCGACTGCGCCGCTCATCTGCCACGGCACCAGCGGGTTACTCCACACAAAAGAAAACCCCCGGCAAACCAAAAGTCTGTCGGGGGTTTTTCAGTCAGCGCCTGGCGGGGCTGGACGGCTCAGCTTATTGGCAGGCTTCGCAATCCGGCTCGTCGATGGCGCAGGCTTTTGGCACGGGGGCCGGGCCGGCAGGGGCGGCGAGGACTGAGTCGTCGCCGTGGTTGCCGCCGCTGGATACCGCGTTCAGCTTGCCGGTGTTGATGGTCGATTTCTCGGTGCTGGTGGCGGCCAGGGCACGGAGGTAGTAAGTGGTTTTCAGGCCACGGTACCAAGCCATGCGGTAGGTCACGTCCAGTTTCTTGCCCGAGGCGCCGGCGATGTACAGGTTCAGCGACTGAGCCTGGTCGATCCACTTCTGACGGCGGCTGGCGGCGTCGACGATCCACTTGGTGTCCACTTCGAACGCGGTGGCGTAGAGCTCTTTGAGTTCCTGCGGGATGCGCTCGATCTGCTGCACCGAGCCGTCGTAGTACTTGAGGTCGTTAATCATCACCGAGTCCCACAAGTCGCGGGCCTTGAGGTCGCGAACCAGGTACGGGTTGATGACGGTGAATTCACCCGACAGGTTGGATTTCACATAGAGGTTTTGATAGGTCGGTTCGATCGACTGCGAGACGCCGGTGATGTTGGCGATGGTGGCGGTCGGTGCGATGGCCATGATGTTGGAGTTACGAATGCCTTTCTGCACGCGGGCACGAACCGGCGCCCAGTCCAGGGATTCGTTGAGGTCAACGTCGATGTACTTCTGGCCGCGCTGCTCGATCAGGATCTGCTGCGAGTCCAGCGGCAGGATGCCTTTGGACCACAGCGAGCCCTGGAACGTCTCGTAGGCGCCGCGCTCGTCGGCCAGGTCGCAGGAAGCCTGGATCGCGTAGTAGCTGACCGCTTCCATGGACTTGTCGGCGAACTCGACCGCGGCATCCGAGCCGTAGGGAATGTGCTGCAGGTACAGAGCGTCCTGGAAGCCCATGATGCCCAGGCCTACCGGGCGGTGCTTGAAGTTGGAGTTCTTCGCTTGCGGCACCGAGTAGTAGTTGATGTCGATCACGTTGTCGAGCATGCGTACCGCAGTGTTGACGGTGCGTTCCAGCTTGGCGGTGTCGAGCTTGCCGCCCACGATGTGGTTCGGCAGGTTGATCGAGCCCAGGTTGCAGACCGCGATTTCGTCCTTGTTGGTGTTCAGGGTGATCTCGGTGCACAGGTTCGAGCTGTGGACCACGCCCACGTGCTGCTGCGGGCTGCGCAGGTTGCATGGGTCCTTGAAGGTCAGCCATGGGTGGCCGGTTTCAAACAGCATGGACAGCATCTTGCGCCACAGGTCTTTGGCCTGGATGGTCTTGAACAGCTTGACCTTGCCCGGGTACTCGGTGAGGGCTTCGTAGTACTCGTAGCGCTCTTCGAAGGCCTTGCCGGTCAGGTCGTGCAGGTCCGGCACTTCCGATGGCGAGAACAGGGTCCACTTGCCGTCGTCGAAGACGCGCTTCATGAACAGGTCGGGGATCCAGTTGGCGGTGTTCATGTCGTGGGTGCGGCGACGGTCATCACCGGTGTTCTTGCGCAGCTCGATGAACTCTTCGATGTCCATGTGCCAGGTTTCCAGGTAGGCGCAGACCGCGCCCTTGCGCTTGCCACCCTGGTTCACGGCGACGGCGGTGTCGTTCACGACCTTGAGGAACGGCACGACGCCCTGGGACTTGCCGTTGGTGCCCTTGATGTACGAACCCAGTGCGCGCACCGGGGTCCAGTCGTTGCCCAGGCCGCCGGCGAATTTGGACAACATGGCGTTGTCGTGGATCGCGTGGTAGATGCCCGATAGGTCGTCCGGCACGGTGGTCAGGTAGCAGCTCGACAGCTGTGGGCGCAGGGTACCGGCGTTGAACAGGGTCGGGGTCGAGGACATGTAGTCGAAGGACGACAACAGGTTGTAGAACTCGATGGCGCGGTCTTCTTTGTTCTTTTCTTCGATGGCCAGGCCCATGGCCACGCGCATGAAGAAGATCTGCGGCAGTTCGAAGCGGATACCGTCCTTGTGGATGAAGTAACGGTCGTACAGGGTTTGCAGGCCCAGGTAGGTGAACTGCTGGTCACGCTCGTGGTTGATCGCCTTGCCCAGTTTTTCCAGGTCGAATTCGGCCAGTACCGGGTTCAGCAACTCAAACTCGATGCCCTTGGCGATGTAGGCCGGCAGGGCCTTGGCGTACAGCTCGGCCATTTCGTGGTGAGTGGCGCTCTGGGCCACTTGCAGGAAGCCCAGGCCTTCGGCGCGCAGGGTGTCCATCAGCAGGCGGGCGGTGACGAACGAGTAGTTCGGCTCGCGCTCGACCAGGGTACGGGCGGTCATCACCAGGGCGGTGTTGACGTCGCTCAGGGCCACGCCGTCGTAGAGGTTCTTCAGGGTTTCGCGCTGGATCAGGTCGCCATCGACTTCTTCCAGGCCTTCGCAGGCTTCGGTGACGATGGTGTTCAGGCGGCCCATGTCCAGCGGCGCGAAAGTGCCGTCGGCCAGGGTGATGCGGATCGAGGGGTGAGCCTGCACGGCGTCGGCGGCCGGCGCGCGGGTGGCACGTTCCTTGGAACGGGCGTCGCGGTAGATCACGTAGTCGCGGGCCACTTTCTGCTCGCCGGCACGCATCAGGGCCAGTTCGACCTGGTCCTGGATTTCTTCGATATGGATGGTGCCGCCCGAAGGCATGCGGCGCTTGAAGGTCGCGGTGACTTGTTCGGTCAGGCGGGCCACGGTGTCGTGGATTCGCGACGAGGCGGCAGCGGTGCCGCCTTCAACTGCGAGGAACGCTTTGGTGATGGCGACGGTGATCTTGTCATCGGTGTAAGGAACGACAGTGCCGTTACGCTTAATCACTCGCAATTGGCCCGGTGCGGTGGCGGACAGATCCTGGTTGGAATCGGCGGCCTGCGGCACATTGCCCTGCGGGTTCTCGCGAGTTGTGTCGGTTTGCATGGGTGTCTCCACGTTCTCTATGTTTGTTGGGGCACCGTCTTGGTGCCCACCGTTCCGTCCTGAAGCACTACAACCGGCGAGGCCGGGCATAACCACTTCGGGACAGGAGGAAGGCGCTCTTGCGGGCGTCGCTTCCATGCCGAAGTCTTGGGTTCCAAGCCGCAAGGCGCGAAACCGTTTTGCGATGGATGACAGATTCTCTACTGCAACACCCGTACCGCTTTGGCCGTGGTTGGCTGCAAAGCGGTGGCCATCCGCAGACGCGGTTTGGTCTTCTGAAATGACGATTGGTTCAACCAAACGCAAGCAAGAAAAGCACTTGAGTTTCTTGTCTGAACTGTGTTTGGTTTTTGTCTCGAAACCCCATATGTAGGGTTTTTCGGCGCGCGAGCTACAAGATAATGCGTTTGGGTGGATGATTGCAACGTGATACCTGTGGATAAAGCTGTGCGTAAATTGTGTATGAAAGACGTATTCGTCCTGTAGGCCGCGTCGCTGCTGGACTGCGCCGTTTGTCACTGTTTTTTACCGCCGGAAATAGCCTTGGGCGGATTTTTGCGGGCGCGAACCCTATCACAAAAAAGGGTACTTACCGAGCCCATTTGCCCGCTTGTCTTTAGCCGCGCAGGCGTTGCTACAATCGCCCGTTCGATTCGCTGTCTTATCCGCCCCAAACATTACAAAAAGACGGGCGGATCCTTCCTTTATCAGTGTTTTTGGCAAGCAGAGGTCCCCGTGGAGCAAGAAGCGTGGCAGGTATTGATTGTCGAGGACGACCAGCGTCTGGCTGAGTTGACCCGTGATTACCTGGAAAGCAATGGATTGCGTGTCGCCATCGAGGGCAACGGCGCCCTGGCCGCCGCCCGGATCATCGCCGAGCAACCGGACCTGGTGATCCTCGACCTGATGCTGCCCGGCGAGGATGGCCTGAGCATCTGCCGCAAGGTGCGCGACCGCTATGAAGGACCGATCCTGATGCTCACCGCCCGTGCCGACGACATGGACCAGGTGTTGGGCCTGGACCTGGGCGCCGACGACTACGTGTGCAAACCCGTGCGCCCGCGCTTGTTGCTGGCGCGCATCCAGGCGTTGCTGCGCCGCAGCGAAGCGCCGGAGCCAGCGGCCCCGGAAAAACCCCGGCGCCTGCAATTCGGCCCGTTGGTGGTGGACCACGCCTTGCGCGAGGCTTGGCTGAGCGACGCCGGCATCGAATTGACCAGCGCCGAGTTCGACCTGCTGTGGCTGCTGGTGGCCAACGCCGGACGCATCCTCTCGCGCGAGGAAATCTTCACCGCCCTGCGCGGCATCGGCTATGACGGCCAGGACCGCTCCATCGACGTGCGCATCTCGCGCATCCGCCCCAAAATCGGCGACGACCCCATCCACCCGCGGCTGATTAAGACCATCCGCAGCAAAGGCTACTTGTTCGTTCCCGAAGCCTGCGTAGACATGCCGCTGTGAACTCCATCTTCCTGCGCATCTACGGCGGCATGTGCGCGGCGCTGATCCTGGTGGCGGTGCTCGGCGTGCTGGCGCTGCACCTGCTCAACCAGGCCCGCGGCGAGCAGTACCGCGAACGCCTGGCCCACGGCACGTTCTCCCTGATGGCCGACAACCTGCAACCGATGAACGAGTTCGAGCGCCGCCGCGCCGTGACCATGTGGGAGCGCCTGTTGGGCATCCCGCTGAAGTTGCAGACCTTCGCCGACACCGACCTGGACCTCGGCCAGCGCAACCGTATCCTGCGCGGCCAGGCGCTGGTGGAGCAAACCGGGCCGCACGCGGCGCGGGTTTATCGGCTGGTCAGCCAGAAGGAGCAACTGGTGCTCACCGGCGAGGTGCTGCAGATCAGCGAGCAACTGGCGCGGGCCACCATCTACCTGCTGGCCGATGAACTGGTGCGCTACCCCGTGGCCGAGCAGCCCCAGCGCCTAGCGGCTCTCAAACGCGACAAGGGCTTTGGCTTCGACATGCACCTGGTTGACCTGGAGCAGGCCGACATGGACGAAGACCAGCGCCGCCGCGTGGCCGAAGGCGACACGGTGATGGCCCTGGGCAAGGGCGGCGATTCGATCCGCGTGTTCGCCGGCATGGTCGGCACGCCCTGGGTACTGGAAATCGGCCCGCTGTACCAGATGAACCCCTACCCGGTGGAGTGGTTGGTGCTGATTGCCGCCCTGGGCCTGAGCTTGATCGGCTTGATCGTGTACCTGCTGGTGCGTCAGTTGGAACGCCGCCTCAGTGGCCTGGAGTCAGCGGCCACGCGCATCGCCCAGGGCAGCCTGGAAACCCGCGTGCCGGCCCGTGGCGCTGACTCGGTGGGGCGCTTGGCCGCGGCGTTCAACGGCATGGCCGAGCACTTGCAGCGCCTGCTGGCCATTCAGCGTGAACTGGTGCGGGCGGTGTCCCACGAGTTGCGCACCCCGGTGGCGCGCTTGCGCTTCGGCCTGGAGATGATCGCCTCGGCCGCCACGCCTGCGGCCCGCGACAAGTACATGGACGGCATGGACAACGACATCCAGGACCTGGACCGCTTGGTGGATGAAATGCTCACCTACGCGCGCCTGGAGCAGGGCTCGCCGGTGCTCGACTTCCAGCGAGTGGACCTCGATGCCCTGGTCAACCAGGTGATCGAAGAACTGGCGCCGCTGCGGGCCAACGTCAAGGTCCGGCGTGGCTTGTGCCTGTCGGCCGCCAACTGCGACGACGCCTGGGTCGAGGCCGAGCCGCGCTACCTGCACCGCGCCTTGCAGAACCTGGTGGGCAACGCCATGCGCCATGCCGAGGGGCAGGTGTCCATCAGCTATCAGGTGGGCCAGCAACGCTGCCGCATCGACGTCGAAGACGACGGGCCGGGCGTGCCGGAAAGTGCCTGGGAGCGGATCTTCACCCCGTTCCTGCGCCTGGACGACAGCCGCACCCGGGCCTCGGGCGGCCATGGCTTGGGCCTGTCCATCGTGCGCCGGATCATCCACTGGCACGGCGGCCGGGCGCTAATCAGCAAAAGCAAAAGCCTCGGCGGCGCGTGCTTCAGCCTGAGCTGGCCGCGGCATCAGGAGAAGTAGCAAGCGGGCTTGCCAGCGATGGCGGTCTCAAGATCGCCCTCGCGGGCGAGCCCGCTCCCACACAAATAGTTTCCACCCCATAAACGCAGCTCAGGCCACACAAAAGCAGTTCCCCCATTCAGCCCGCGCGCATCAGGACGATGTCAGGCCTCAACCCCCACCAAACTCAGCAACTGCCCATCCGCCACACAAAACTGCCCGTCCAGTTCGCGGCCGTGGTGCCAGTCGCCGGACAGGTCGGTGAGCAGGCGCAGGCGCACGTGGCCGCTGCGGTCCCAGGCCAGCACTTGGGCATGCTCGAAGTAGAAGCGCTGGCGCACGATGGGGTAGAGGGCCTTGAACAGGCTTTCCTTGGCCGAGAAGGTCAGGGTCACCAGCAGGGCGATATCCTCGGCGGGGCCGGCGGCCATGCGCTTGAGTTCTTCACCGGTGAGGATTTCCCCGGCCAGGCGTCGCGCCCGCTCCTCGTCCAGCAGGTTTTCCAGGTCCATGCCCAGGCCTTGCCAGTGTTCCTTGCGCGCGACGATTGCTGCCGCCCGGCCCGTGCCGTGGGTGATCGAGCCGCACAGGTGCGCCGGCCACACCGGGGCACGGTCCTCGCCAATGGCCGGCACGCAGTCCAGGCCGTCGAGCCGGTGCAGGGCGGCGCGGGCGCACAGGCGCCCGGCGAGGAATTCGGCCTGGCGCTTGGCCACCGAGCGTTGGATGCTCGGCGGCGCGGCGATGGCGCTGCGCTGGAAGTCGTCGCCGGCCAGGTGCGCCGGGTCGAACCGGGTGCTCAGCAGCACGGTATGCGCCAGGGGGACGGGCAGCGGCCAATGGTCGTCGAGGGGGGAGCAGCAGGCGGGGAGGGTGTGGGTGGCGTTCATCGCGGCATTTTGCCCCGGTTGCCCCGGTGCTGGGTAGTGCAGGTTTGGTTCAGCCCAGGTTCAGCAGGCGTTCAGGGGCAGTTCAGGGGCCGTTGGTTACTGTAGCGACGTCCCCAAACAGCGCACCGCGCAACAGGAAAACCACTATGACGACTTTCAAGAAGTTGATTCTGGCCTTCACCGTTCTGGGCGCCAGCGCCATGGTCCAGGCTGGCGACAGCAATTTCGCCAGCCTGACCCTGGGCCAGACCAGCGACAAAGTGAAGAAATCCGGCTCCCTGGACCGCCACCTGGGCAGCCCCAACGCCGATGGCGTGATCGGCAAGGACACCACTTGGGGCCTGCGCCTCGGTCAGCAGAACAGCGAAGGCCGCTACTACGCCACCTACGACAACGTCTCCGGCTCCCACAATGGCCTGAAATTGCGCCAGGAAAACCTGCTGGGCAGTTACGACAAATTCCTGCCGGTCACCGCCAGCACCCAATTGTTCGGCGGCGCCACCGCCGGCCTGACCAAACTGACCCAGGATTCCCCCGGCATGAGCCGCGACAGCGACATCGGCTACGCTGTGGGCGTGCAGGCCGGCGTCTTGCAGCAAGTTTCGCAAAACACCTCGGTGGAACTGGGTTACCGTTACCTGCGCAGCAATGCCAGCACCGAAGTGAGCGAGCGCGGCGTGGGCAAACAAGGCTCCCTGAGCCTGACCAGCAGCGCGCAGACCTACCTGTCGGCCAACTACGCATTCTAAGTACAGGTCGCAACGCCGGGCGCCGGGCCACCTGCGCCCGGCGCCCGTGCATCGGTCCAAGAGGTGAGGCCCCCCATGAAACTGCTGGTCGTCGAAGACGAAGCGCTGCTGCGCCATCATTTGTACACCCGGCTCAGCGACAGCGGCCATGTGGTCGAGGCCGTGGCCAATGCCGAGGAGGCGCTGTACCAGATCGAGCAGTTCAACCACGACCTGGCGGTGATCGACCTCGGCCTGCCGGGCCTGGGTGGGTTGGACCTGATCCGCCAGTTGCGGGCGGCCGGCAAGAGCTTCCCGATCCTGATCCTCACCGCCCGCGGTAACTGGCAGGACAAGGTCGAAGGCTTGGCCGCCGGGGCCGACGACTACCTGGTCAAGCCGTTCCAGTTCGAGGAGCTGGAGGCGCGTCTCAATGCGTTGCTGCGCCGCTCCAGCGGCTTTACCCAATCCACCATCACCGCCGGGCCGCTGCTGCTGGACCTCAACCGTAAGCAGGCATCCCTCGATGACCAACCCCTGGGCCTGACCGCTTACGAGTACCGCATCCTCGAATACCTGATGCGCCACCATCAGCAAGTGGTGGCCAAGGATCGCCTGATGGAGCAGCTCTACCCGGACGACGACGATCGCGACCCCAATGTCATCGAAGTGCTGGTGGGGCGCCTGCGCCGCAAACTGGAGGCGCCCAACGGCTTTAAACCCATCGACACCGTGCGCGGCCTGGGCTACCTGTTCACCGAGCGCTGCCGATGATCCGCTCGCTACGCCTGCGCCTGATGCTGGCGGCCACCACCCTGGCCGTGTTGTTCATGCTGGCCTTGCTGCCGGCGATGCAGGGCGCGTTCAGCCTGGCCTTGCAGGACTCCATCGAACAACGCCTGGCCTCGGACGTGACCACGCTCATCTCCGCCGCGCGGGTGGAAAACAACCACCTGCAAATGCCTGCGCAACTGCCCGACGAGCGCTTCAACCTGGCCGACAGCCGCTTGCTGGGCTACATCTACGACCGCGAGGGGCACCTGGTGTGGCGCTCGCGGGCCACCCAGGAAGAAAACATCAACTACACCCCGCGCTACGACGGGCGCGGTAACGAGTTCGAGCGCATCCGCGAAAGCAGCGGCCAGGAATTCTTCGTCTATGACGTCGAGGTGCAGTTGCTCGGCGGCAAGAGCGCGGCGTTCAGCATCGTTGCCCTGCAACCGGTGCGCGAATACCAACTGACCCTGCAAGGCCTGCGTGAGAACCTCTACCTGGGTTTCGGCGCGGCTTTGCTGGTGCTCCTGGCGCTGCTATGGATCGGCCTGACCTGGGGCCTCAAGGCCCTGCGCCGGCTCAGCCAGGAACTGGACGAAATCGAGGGCGGCACCCGCGACAGCCTCAGCGAAGAACACCCCCGCGAATTGCTGCGCCTGACCGGCTCCCTCAACCGTTTGCTGGACAGCGAGCGCGAGCAACGCAGCCGTTACCGCGATTCCCTCGACGACCTGGCCCATAGCCTGAAAACCCCGTTGGCGGTGCTGCAAGGCGTCAGCGAAGACCTGGCCCGCCACCCGCAAAACCGCGAACAGGCCCGGGTGCTGCAAGGCCAGATCGAACGCATGAGCCAGCAGATCAGCTACCAACTGCAACGGGCCAGCCTGCGCAAAAGCGGCCTGGTGCGCCATCAGGTGCGCCTGCGCCCGGTGCTGCAAAGCCTGTGCGACACCCTGGCCAAGGTCTACCGCGACAAACCGGTGCGCGTCACCTTCGATTTGCCGCAGCGTTGCTTTATGCCGATCGAAGAGGGCGCGCTGCTGGAAATGCTCGGCAACCTGCTGGAAAACGCCTATCGCCTCTGCGTGGCGCAGGTGCGGGTGAGCGTGCGCCACACCCACGCGGGCACCGAGCTGTGGGTCGAAGACGACGGCCCCGGCGTGCCGCCCAACCAACGCGCGCGGGTGATCCAGCGCGGCGAACGCCTGGACCGCCAGCACCCCGGCCAAGGCATTGGCCTGGCGGTGGTGCAGGACATCATCCAAAGCTATGGCGCGCGCCTGACCCTGGACGATTCGCCCCTGGGCGGGGCGGCGTTTCGGGTTCATTTTGCGGTTGGTTGATTGGCTGGGGCTTTCGGGCCTCATTGCGGGCCAGCCTGCACAGAACTGGGTTACAACTCTCCTCCCTGTAGGCGCAACGGTCTTACCCCGACCACTCGTCACCGCCACTGCGTGCCGCCATCGCGAGCAGGCCCGCAGAGGCAAAAAGAACATCCCACCCACACCACCGTTCAACTGTGGGAGCGGGCCTGCCCGCGATGGCGATCCGGCGCTCGGCGGCGAAGCCTCTGGCACGGCCGGATAGGACCGCTGCGTACCCCGGCGCGGGCGAACCCGCTGGCTACATCTGCTCGCGATACGCGCCTGGGGTCAGGCCGGTCCATTTCTTGAACGCCCGGTGAAACGCCGACGGCTCGGAAAACCCCAAATGCTCGGCGATCTGTTGTAACGACAGGTCGGCGCGGCGCAGGTGGTGGATGGCGATATCGCGGCGCAACTGGTCCTTCAACGCCTGGAAACTCGAACCCTCTTCGCGCAGGTGCCGGCGCAGGGTCTGTGGGCTGATGTGCAGGTGCGCGGCCACGGCTTCAAGGTCTGGCCAGCGGCGGCTGTCCTGGCTGAGCAGGCGCCGCAACTGGCTGCTCAGGCTGTCGCCGTCGTCGGGGCGCGACAGCAGGTCGGCGGGCGAGCGTTCGAGAAAATGCTTGAGGGTGCGCTCGTCCTGCAACAGCGGCATCGCCAGGTAGCGGCCGTGGAACACCAGGCGGGTGGAGCCGCTGGCGAACCGGTGGGGGCAGGGGAACAGCAACTCATACTCGCTGGCGTGGGCGGGTGCCGGGTAGCTGAAGGTGGTGTGTTCCAGGCGAATGCGCTGGCCGATCAGCCAACTGCTCAAGCGGTGCCAGATCAGCAGCAGCGACTCGCTCAAGAAGTGGTCTGGGTCGCGCAGGTCGCGGTCATCCAGGCTCAGGCACACCCATTCGCCCTCGCGCTCAAGCCGCAGGCGCGGCGCGGCGGGGAACAGGCTGTAGAACAGCAGGCCACGTTGCAGGGCTTTTTCCAGGTTACGGCAGTGGATCAGCGCGTGGCACATCATGGCGAAGGTGCCGCGTTTGCTCGGCGCCTGGGCGAACCCCAGGTATTCGTCGTCCAGGCGTTGCCACAGGCGTTGGATCAGGTCGGTGAACTGTTGGGGGGCAATGCGCGCGCGTGGCTCGTCGAGCCACTGTGGGTGGATGCCCAGTTCCTGGAGCAGGTCGTTGCAGTCCAGGCCCTGGCGGCGTGCGCCGGACAGGGCGGCGCGGGCGAAATGGCTGGCGATAGTGCGTTCGCGCATGGGGGGCAGGTCCGTCCATTGAGGGGCGGATAGTAGCCAGCTCATGGTGCGAGGAACAAGGCGGAAATCCGCCAAATTGTAGGGCGAGAACCGGGTGGCGGGCGGAAATCCGCCATTGTCACCTGCGCATTTTGTCAAGGTTCAGAGCCTGAAACCCTTGCGGGAAAAGGCTTACAGTGGTTTTACCGATAGTGGCACGGTGCTTGCGATGAGGGTGAGAGGTCTGCTTTCGCGCAGCTCGACAAAACAAATCCCTCCAGTGCAGGAGGGTTCGCACTTTAGGTGTCGTGGCCGTCAGTTGGATGACTGCCGGGCGGCGCTGTTGAGGATCTTTCCCATGACGACTCGTCAGCCGTTTTACAAATCCCTGTATGTACAGGTGATCGTAGCCATCACCATCGGTATTTTGCTGGGTCACTTCTATCCGCAGACCGGCGTCGCCCTCAAGCCGCTGGGCGACGGGTTCATCAAGCTCATCAAGATGGTCATTGCCCCGATCATCTTCTGTACGGTGGTCAGCGGTATCGCCGGCATGCAGAACATGAAATCGGTCGGCAAGACCGGCGGCTACGCGCTGCTGTACTTCGAGATCGTCTCCACCATCGCCCTGCTGATCGGCCTGGTGGTGGTCAACGTGGTGCAACCGGGCGCCGGCATGCACATCGATGCCTCGACCCTGGATGCCTCCAAAGTCGCGGCCTACGTGACCGCAGGCGCTGACCAGAGCATCGTCGGCTTTATCCTCAACGTGATCCCATCGACCATCGTCGGCGCCTTCGCCACCGGCGATATCCTGCAAGTGTTGATGTTCTCGGTAATCTTCGGTTTCGCCCTGCATCGCCTGGGTGCCTACGGTAAACCGGTGCTGGACTTCATCGATCGCTTCGCCCACGTGATGTTCAACATCATCAACATGATTATGAAGCTCGCCCCCATCGGTGCCCTGGGCGCCATGGCGTTCACCATCGGCGCCTACGGCGTGGGCTCGCTGGTGCAACTGGGCCAGTTGATGATCTGCTTCTACATCACCTGCGTGCTGTTCGTGGTAGTGGTGCTGGGCGCCATTTGCCGCGCCCACGGCTTCAGCGTGCTGAAACTGATCCGCTACATCCGTGAAGAACTGCTGATCGTGCTGGGTACGTCGTCCTCCGAGTCCGCGCTGCCGCGCATGCTCATCAAGATGGAACGCCTGGGCGCCAAGAAGTCGGTGGTGGGCCTGGTCATTCCGACCGGTTACTCGTTCAACCTCGACGGCACCTCGATCTACCTGACCATGGCGGCCGTGTTCATCGCCCAGGCGACCGACACCCACATGGACATCACCCACCAGATCACCCTGCTGGCGGTGCTGTTGCTGTCCTCCAAAGGCGCTGCGGGCGTGACGGGTAGCGGCTTCATCGTATTGGCCGCCACCCTGTCGGCGGTCGGCCACCTGCCGGTGGCAGGCCTGGCGCTGATCCTGGGTATCGACCGCTTCATGTCCGAAGCCCGCGCCCTGACCAACCTGGTGGGCAATGCCGTGGCAACCCTGGTGGTGGCCAAGTGGGTCAAGGAGCTGGACACCGACAAGCTGCAAACCGAACTGGCTAGCGGCGGCCGCGGTATCTCCGACACCCGTGAAGAAGACGACCTGGGCGTGGCCGAAGGCCCAACCCCAAGTGGCGTGAAATAAGCCCACCGGTTGTATGAAAAACCCGCTTCGGCGGGTTTTTTCATGGCCGCCCATTGAGCGCAAAGGTCAGCGCCCTTGACGTTAACGGTGATTGCCGCCGCGCCCGGGCCTGCCTAGGCTTGGGGGCATCGCTCAAGGAGAACGCTTATGCCCGGCCCATTGGCAACCCTCAAGGTTCTGGATTTTTCGACCCTGCTACCGGGGCCGTTCGCCTCGCTGCTGCTGGCGGACATGGGCGCGCAGGTGCTGCGCATCGAGTCCCCCAGCCGCGTTGACCTGGTGCGGGTGCTGCCGCCTCACGATCGCGGCGTCTCTGCCAGCCACGCCTATCTCAACCGCAACAAGCGCAGCCTGGCCCTGGACCTCAAGCAACCCGAGGCGCTGGAGCTGGTGCGGCAACTGGTGGCCGAGCACGACATCCTGATCGAGCAGTTCCGCCCCGGCGTGATGGAACGCCTGGGCCTGGGCTACGAAGCGTTGAAGGCCCTCAACCCACGGCTGATCTACGTGTCGATCACCGGCTACGGCCAGACCGGCCCGTACCGCGACCGCGCTGGCCACGACATCAACTACCTGGCCCTGGCCGGTGTCGCCAGCCACACCGGGCGGCGCGACAGCGGGCCGCTGCCGTTGGGGGTGCAACTGGCGGATGTGGGCGGCGGCTCCCTGCACGCGGTGATTGGCCTGCTGGCGGCGGTGGTGGCGCGCCAGCACAGCGGCGTGGGCCAGTACCTGGACGTGAGCATGAGCGACTGCGCCATGAGCCTGAATGCCATGGCCGGCGCCGGTTACCTGGCCTGCGGCGTGGAGCCGGGCCCGGAGGAGCAGATGCTTAACGGCGGCAGTTTCTACGACTACTACCGCAGCCGCGATGGCCGCTGGCTGTCGGTGGGCAGCCTGGAACCGGCCTTTATGCAGCAACTGTGCGTGGCCCTCGGGCGCCCGGAACTGGCCGCCCGAGGCCTGTCGCCCGAGCCGCAACAGCAGCAGGCGCTGAAAGCCGAATTGCAGATCGAGTTCGAAAAACACGACTTCGCCGCGTTGTGTGAAAGGTTCGCCGCGGTGGACGCCTGTGTCGAACCGGTGCTGAGCCTGGGCGAAGCCTTCGCCCACCCACAATTCAGCGCCCGGCAAATGACCTGCGAAGTGCCCCGGGCCGATGGCACCACCCAAACCCAAATGGCTTGCCCGCTGAAATTCTCCCAACCCCTGCCCGAACCCCGCCACATCGGCGTGGCAGTGGGCGCCCATAGCGATCAAGTGCTGGCGGAACTGGGCCTGAGCGAACAGCGCATCGCCCAGCTAAGGGCCGCCAACGTGGTGGGGTAGGGCCTATATAGGAGCAACTGTCTTACCCCTAACCATTGGCCACCGCCACTCAGTGCCGCCATCGCGAGCAGGCGCGCTCCCACAGCGGAAAAATGCCCCCCACACCACCCTTCAAGGGTGGGGGCGGGCTTCACTCCACCCGCGTTTCCCCGCTGAACACCAACGTCTGCCGGCACCGCCGGCACAAATAGCGCCGGCCCTGGCGCACCAGGCTGTGGCGCTGGGCGGAGAAGGGGAAGTCGCTGTCGGCGCATGGGCAGCGGTAGATGTAGCGGGTTGCGCTGCGGCGCTTGATGGCATAGGTGTGGCAACGGTTGGGCGGCAGTTCATACACGCCGCGCATGATGAGCTGCCATTCCTCGCCATGGGGGGCGATGCGCTCGCCGAACAACTGATGGGCGATCAGGTGCGCAACCTCGTGGGCCACGGTCTGCTTGAGAAAGTCTTCGCTGTTTTCCCGGTACAGCTGCGGGTTGAAGCGCAGCAGGTTTTCGTGCAGGTGCGCGACGCCGGCCTTCTGCCCGCGCAGCTTGAGGCTGACCACGGGGCGCTTGAAGGGGCGTTTGAAAAAGGTTTCGGCTTGTTGGAAGCAGTCTTCGACGCGGCGGTTGAGTAGCTCGGGCATGCGGTACGGGTCTCCAGAGGTTGCGAGTATGCCGTAAACCGGGGGCTTTCCGAATTGCCCGGGCGCCGGGCGGTCATTTGCCGGGCAAAAGAAGGCCGCCTTGCGGCGGCCGGTATTGGCAGCGATGGGGTTGTTATAGGTGCGGCGTCAGTTGGTGTAGATGGGGCCGACGCCCAGGCCCCAGACAATGACGGTGAACGCCATGATGGCCACCAGCACTACCAGGCCCACGGCCAGCACCGAACTGGAAAACAGGAAGCCCTCGTCCGAAGGGATGTTCATGAAGGTCGGCAACCCCACATACAGCAGGTACACCGTGTAGCAGATGGCCGCCGTGCCGACGATCATTCCCAGCCACATGTGCGGGTACAGGGCCGCGAGGCCGCCAATGAACAGCGGTGTCGCGGTGTAGGTGGCAAACGCGATGCAGCGGGCGAGGCTGGGGCTGGCGTCATAGGTGCGCGCCATCCAGTGCACGAACGCGCCCATTACGGCCACGCCGCCGAGCATGGCCAGGTACGACATGATGGTCATCCACAGCGCGCTTTCCTGGGTCAGCATGACCGGTGCGCGGTTGCCAATGACCCAGCCGACCTGGGTGGTGCCGATAAACGCTGAAATCGCGGGGATCGCCGCGAGGATCAAGGTGTGGGTGAGGTACATATGGCTGATGCTTTCTTCGGCATCGCCCCGGATGTCCCGCCATTCCTGGTCGGGGTGGGTAAAGAGCCCTACGACGTGGTGAATCATGGTCAGTCACTCCTTTGTTATTGCCATCGCCCCCCAGCGGAGCGCTTACGGGCCAAGCGGCCAGGTAAGTAAAGGTCTGAATATGTGTGCGACCTTATGTCGCAGTATAGGAAGGACTTGGCCCAATGCCCGTAGGCCTTTAGAGCAAATCGTGCTGTAAAAGAGGTGGCTAATCGCCGGTTCATCTGGCAGGCCGCGTGTGTGTTCCGCCGTGCCGGCCTTTTGCGTAAAATGCCGGCCTTTCGTCATCCACCTCGCGGATCCTAGCGCCATGGGCACTCTTACGGTCAACCAGAACAAACTGCAAAAACGCCTGCGCCGCTTGGCCGGGGAGGCGATTGCCGACTTCAACATGATCGAGGACGGCGACAAGGTGATGGTCTGCTTGTCGGGCGGCAAGGACAGCTACACGATGCTCGATGTGCTGCTGCACCTGCAGAAGGTCGCGCCCATCCAGTTTGAAATCGTCGCCGTGAACATGGACCAAAAGCAGCCCGGTTTCCCCGAAGACGTGCTGCCGGCCTACCTCAAGACCCTGGGCGTGGAATACCACATCGTCGAAAAAGACACCTATTCGGTGGTCAAGGAGCTGATCCCGGAGGGCAAAACCACCTGCTCGCTGTGCTCGCGCCTGCGCCGGGGCACGCTCTACACCTTCGCCGACGAAATCGGCGCGACCAAGATGGCCCTGGGGCACCACCGCGACGACATCGTCGAAACCTTCTTTCTCAACATGTTCTTCAACGGCTCGCTCAAGGCCATGCCGCCCAAGCTGCGCGCCGATGACGGGCGCAACGTGGTGATCCGCCCGCTGGCCTATTGCAATGAGCGAGACATCCAGGCCTATTCCGACCTCAAGCAATTTCCGATCATCCCCTGCAACCTGTGCGGCTCCCAGGAGAACCTGCAACGCCAGGTGGTCAAGGACATGCTCCAGGACTGGGAACGCAAGACCCCGGGGCGTACCGAGAGTATCTTTCGCAGCCTGCAAAACGTGATTCCGTCGCAATTGGCCGACCGTAACCTGTTTGACTTCACTGGCCTGAAAATCGACGAGAACGCCGCATCGCGTTTCGTCAACGTGGTGAACCTTTGAGCGCTGGCCCGGCTCTGTACTGCTGACTCACGGCGCTCACGGGCGCCGTTCTTTATTGGGGAGAGGGCATGCGCGACTACAAGTGGCTGCACGAATACTGTCTGAACCGCTTCGGTTCGGTGGCGCAGTTGGAGGCCCATTTGCCGGTGCCCCTGAGCGAGGCGCAATTGTGCCAGGTCGGCGACGACCGCTACCTGTCCACGCTGGCGCTGCGGGTGTTTCGCGCCGGCCTCAAACACAGCCTGGTGGACGCCAAGTGGCCGGCCTTCGAGCAGGTGTTTTTCGGTTTCGACCCGGAAAAAGTGGTGCTGATGGGCGCCGAACACCTGGAGCGGCTGATGCAGGACGCGCGGATCATCCGCCACCTGGGCAAACTCAAGAGTGTGCCGCGCAACGCCCAACTGGTGCTGGACATCGCCCACGAATACGGCAGCTTTGGCGCTTTCCTGGCGCAATGGCCGGTGACCGATATCGTCGGGTTGTGGAAGTACCTGGCCAAGCATGGCCATCAACTGGGCGGGTTGTCGGCGCCGCGGTTCCTGCGCATGGTCGGCAAGGACACCTTCGTGCCCAGCAACGACGTGGTGGCCGCCCTCAACGCACAGAAGATCGTCGACAAGGTGCCCACCAGCCTGCGCGACCTGGCCATCGTCCAGGACGCTTTCAACCAATGGCACGCCCAAAGCGGCCGGCCGATGTGCCAGCTCTCCATGATGCTGGCCTACACCGTCAACCACTGATACTCCTGCCTGCGCTGGGGTGCGCAGCAGCCCTGATTCGGCGATCACGACGGCTTCGCCCCCGAGCGTCGGCACGCCGCCCGGGGGCTAGCCCGCTTGCTATAGGGGGCGGGTTATTCGCCGGCCAAGCGGCGGTTGAGCTGGAAGCGCCAGCGCACATACAGCAGCGCCGAGCAGAACAGCGCCAGGCTGGCGGCCATTTCTAGTACGCCGAACAGTTGGCGGTTGGGGTCGAAGGCGGCGATCGCGCCTTTGATGAAGTACAGGTTCAGCACAAAGCACAGCCACGAATGCCCGCGCGGGCTGCCGCTTATCACGCCGGGGGCCATGATGAGCAAGGGCACCAGTTCGATCAGCAGGATCACCCAGGGCCGGGCGCCGTGCAGGTCCAGCAGGCACAGGTAGAACAGCGCCAGCACCCCCACCAGGGCGAAAAAGCACACCAGGCTCAAGATGCGCGCCAGGCGCACACGCGGTTGCAGCCACTCGATGGTGGGCAGGACTTTCGGCTTCTTAGCCACGGGCGCTCTCCAGCAGCACAGCGGTTTTCGCCAGGCGCAGGCCGAGGGCGCGGCACAGGGCTGTTTCATGCTCGTCCAGGGCGCTCTTGCCGTCGGCACCGGCATGGTGGCTGGCGCCGTAAGGCGTGCCGCCGGCGCGGGTTTCCAGCAGCGCCGATTCGCTGTAGGGCAGGCCGGTGATGAGCATGCCGTGGTGCAGCAGCGGCAGCATCATCGACAGCAGGGTGGTTTCCTGGCCGCCGTGCAGGCTGGCGGTGGAGGTGAACACGCCTGCCGGTTTACCCACCAGGGCGCCGGTGAGCCACAGGTTGCTGGTGCCGTCGAGGAAGTATTTGAGCGGCGCGGCCATGTTGCCGAACCGGGTCGGGCTGCCCAGGGCCAGGGCCGCGCAGTTTTTCAGGTCGTCGAGGCTGGCGTACAGCGCGCCTTCGGCGGGGATGGCCGGGGCCACCGCTTCGCATTCGCTGGAGATGGCCGGCACGGTGCGCAGGCGCGCCTCCAGGCCACCTTGCTCGATGCCCCGGGCGATCTGCCGGGCCATTTCGTGGGTTGAGCCGTTGCGGCTGTAATACAGAACCAGAACGTAGGGCGCGGTCACGGCAACAGCTCCAGGATGGCTTCAGGCGGGCGGCCGATCACGGCTTTGTCGGCGGTTTCCAGGATCGGCCGCTCCATCAGCTTGGGGTGTTGGGCGATGGCGGCGATCAGTTGCGCCTCGCTCAGGCTGGCGTCGGCCAGGTTCAGGCTCTTGTACTCGTCTTCGCCGGTGCGCAGCAGTTGCCGGGCGCTGATCCCAAGCTTGCCCAGCAGGCCCTGCAATTGCGCGGCGTTGAGCGGTTCTTCGAGGTACTTGACCACGGTGGGCGCAAGGCCCCGGGCCTGGAGCAGTTCGAGCGCACCGCGCGATTTCGAGCAGCGCGGGTTGTGATAAAGCGTCAGATCGGTCATGTGCGGGTCGCATCTTGCGTAAGGTGGCGGCTATTCTACCTGCGCGACGCAGCGTCCTGAACCTTTGGCGGTGCGGCATATTCACTTTCGGGCTTAAGGATCGACACATGACAAGGCGACTGGCGGCGGCATCGGCGCTGTTGTGCACCCTGCTGCTGGGCGGCTGCGGTAATGACTACGGCGTGGATCAGGCGGGCAACAAGGTCGCGGCCGAGCGCTTGGACAAGCAGTGGCTGGTGCTTAACTACTGGGCCGAATGGTGCGCCCCGTGCCGCACCGAAATCCCCGAACTCAACGCCCTGGCCGAACAGCTCAAGGGCCAATCGGTGGAAGTGTTCGGCGTCAACTTCGACAACGTGCAGGGCGCCGAACTCAAAAGCGCTAGCGACAAACTGGGTATCAAGTTCACCGTACTGGCCCAAGACCCCGCGCCATTCTTCGGCGTACCCCGCAGCCAGGCCCTGCCGGTGACCTACATCATCGACGACCAGGGCAAGGTGCGCGAACAACTGCTGGGCGAACAAACCGCCGCAGGCGTGTTGGCGAAGATCAAAGCGCTACGCGCAAGTGGCAGCTAAGCGCAGTTGCGAGCGGTTAGCGGCAAGCTGCAAGTTAAGGCGCTTCAACCTTGTAGCTTGCCGCTGCTGTCAGCTTTCCTCCAACCACCAACGCAGCGGTTTGCCTTGGGCGGGCCAGAAGCGCAGTTGGTCGATGGGCGAGATGTCCCAGCGCTGTACGGTTTCCAGGGATTTGAGGAAGCGTTGTTCCTGCTCCATCAAGGCTGGGGCGCACAGTTTGCGGGTGCTGCCGACTTTGCCGAAGCTGAGTTTTTCACCGTCCAGGCTGTACGGCGCGAACCAGTGGTTGCAACCGGCGGTGCCATAGGCGCGGCCGTCGGCGCCGAGGGTGATGGTCAGGTGGCTGCGGTCGATCAGCGGCCTTTCGCCGATCCACTCCAGCAAGTAGCTGCGGTCCTGTTGCAGCTTCACCGGTTCGGCGGCGCAGCCTAGCAGGCTGGCGCCGAACACGGCGATCCAGGCCGCACGTTTCATGGGCGAGCCTGCTGGCATTTTTGGCACAGGTGCTTTTCCCCTTCGCTGCTCCAGCCCAGTTCGGCGATGCGCGCCGTGGCGGCAGGTTTTTGCGCCTTGGCGCCGAGCTTGGCGTCCACCGCGAATTCAAAGTCCAGGGTGGCGGCACAACCGTCGCAGTTGACCTGCCAGGTGTGGATCGCCAGTTCGCCGAATGCCGGGCCCTGGGTCATGGCCACCCATTGGCCCATGGGCTTGAGCAGGTGGCGCACGTTGTCGACGGTCAGGCGCATGTGCAGGCTTTTGCTGCCCTTGAGGGTTACCAGCAGCACGTCGTTCTGCCGGATGGCGCCGCCCTGGCCGGTGACCTGGTAGCGGCCGGGCATCAGGGCGCGGACTTCGGTCAGGGTGTGCTGCGGGTTCATCAGTGTGTAGCGGAAATCGTGTTCGGCCATGGGTCCTCCAGATAGGCCCGGTATGCTAGCACGCTGACCTCATCTGGCGACTGGCCCGTGCGACCTTCGATCCGGCGGGCCGCGCCCTTTCAGCCTTCGACCAGGTTTTGCGGGGTGCCGCCAGCCCACGCGGCGATGTTGTCCAGGGTAGTTTGGGCGATGGCGGCCAGGGCTTCACGGGTGAGGAAGGCCTGGTGGGCGGTGACGATCACGTTGGGGAAGGTCAGCAGCCGCGCCAGCACGTCGTCCTGCAACGGCAGGTCGGAGCGGTCCTCGAAGAACAACTGGGCTTCTTCTTCATAGACGTCCAGCCCCAGGTAGCCCAATTGGCCGTCCTTGAGGGCGTCGATCAGCGCGGGGGTGTCCACCAGGCCGCCGCGGCCGGTGTTGATGAGCATCGCCCCGGGCTGCATATGGGCCAGGGAGTCGCGGTTTATCAGGTGTTTGCTCTGGGCGGTGAGCGGGCAGTGCAGGCTGATGATCTGCGCCTGGGCCAGCAGTTCGGGCAGGCTCAGGTAGCGCGCGCCGAGGGCCAGCACCTGGGGGTTGGGGAAGGGATCATAGGCCAGCAGTTGGCAGCCGAACCCGGCCATGATCTTGGCGAAGGTGGCGCCGATCTGCCCGGTGCCGACCACGCCCACGGTCTTGCCCACCAGGTCGAACCCGGTCAGGCCATGGAGGCTGAAATCGCCTTCGCGGGTGCGGTTGTAGGCGCGGTGCAGGCGCCGGTTGAGGGCCAGGATCAAGGCCACCGCGTGTTCGGCCACGGCGTGGGGCGAGTAGGCCGGCACGCGCACGATGCCCAGCCCCAGGCGTTTGGCCACCGCCAGGTCGACGTGGTTGTAGCCGGCCGAACGCAGGGCGATCAGGCGCGTACCGCCGGCGGCCAGGTGTTCGAGCACCGGGGCGCTGAGGTCGTCATTGATGAAGGCGCACACCACTTCGTGGTGTGCGGCCAGGGCCACGGTGTCCAGGCTCAGGCGTGCGCTCTGGAAGTGCAGCTCCACGCCGGGCGGCAGGGCGGCGGCGAGGAAGCTGTCGCGGTCGTAGGTTTGGCTGCTGAAGAGGAGGGTGCGCATGGGGGGAATCCTTATCCGTGTGAGGGCCAAGTGAGAGCGAGCCTGCTCGCCGTAGCGGTTGTTCATTCAGCGGCTCGGTTGCCCGGTACAGCGCCATCGCGAGCGGGCTCGCTCCCACTGGGGGCCAATGGGGGCCATCAGGCACTCAACCGCGCCTGGTTGGCGAGGCGGCAGATGGCGCCATCCAGTTCATCCAGGGCGGCAAAGGCCTTGGGGTCTTCCTGTTTGAGCAGGGTTTCGCTGCGCTGGCAGGCCGCGCGCAATTGCGGGACGCCGCAGTAGCGGGTGGCGCCGTGCAGGCGATGGACGCGCTCGATCAGCGCGTTCTGGTCATGGGTTTCGCGGGCGATGCGGATGGCTTCGCGGTCGGCCTCAAGCGAGGCTAGCAACATGGCCAGCATATCGGCCGCCAAATCGCCCTTGCCGGCAGCCAGGCGCAGGCCTTCTTCGTGGTCGAGGATTTGCAGGTCGGTGGCGTGGCCGTGGTGTTCGTGCTGGCGTTCCTGGCCCTGGCTGCGCAGGGCCAGGCCGGTCCACTTGAGCACCACTTGGGCCAGTTGCCGCTCGCTGATGGGTTTGGTCAGGTAGTCGTCCATGCCGCTTTGCAGCAGGGCGCGTTTTTCGTTGGCCATGGCGTGGGCGGTGAGGGCGACGATGGGCAGCGGCGTGCTGTGGCGCTGGTTTTCCCACTGGCGGATCACTTCGGTGCTCTGGCGCCCGTCCATGCCGGGCATCTGCACGTCCATCAGCACCAGGTCGAAGCTTTCGTTCTGTACGGCCTTGACCGCTGCGTAGCCGCTGTCCACGGCCAGCACCTTGGCGCCCATGTCTTCGAGCAGGGTCTGCACCAGCAGCAGGTTGGCCGGGTTGTCATCGACACACAGCACTTTCGGCGCACGGCTGGACATCGGCTCCCCCGGCTCGCTGCGCAGGCGCTGCGGGTTGACCAGGTCGGCCAGGGCCCGGCGCAGTTTGCGGGTGCACGCCGGCTTGGATTGCAACTGGCTGTGGGGGTTGGGCACCGAGAGGTGGAAGAGGGTTTGTTCGGTGGTGGGGCACAGCACCAGCACTTTGCAGCCCAGGTGTTCCAGATCCCAGATGTGCTGGTTGAGGCGCTCCGGTGGCATGTCCTTGGTGGTGATGCCCAGCACGGCCAAGGCGATGGCCTGGTTGGTCTGATGGGCGCCGGTGACGCCGTTGGTCAGGGCTTCGAGGGTGTTGAACGGGGTCACGTCCAGGCCGCAGTCTTCGAGTTGGTGCTGCAAGGCCTGGCGCGCCAGTTCGTGGTTTTCCAGTACCGCCACGCGGCGCCCCAGCAAGGGCGCGCAAGGCAGGTCTTCGCTGTCGTCGCGGGCCTTGGGCAGGCGCAGGCTGATCCAGAATTCCGAACCTTCGCCGGGCATGCTTTCGACGCCGATCTCGCCGCCCATCTGCTCGATCAAACGCTTGGAAATCACCAGCCCCAGGCCTGTGCCGCCGGGCTGGCGGGACAGCGAGTTGTCGGCCTGGCTGAAGGCCTGGAACAGGGCGCGCACGTCCTGGTTGGACAGGCCGATGCCGGTGTCCTGGATGCTGATGCGCAGTTGCACGCTGTCGTCGTGTTCTTCTTCGAGCATGGCCCGGGCGACGATGGTGCCGGTGCGGGTGAACTTGATCGCGTTGCTCACCAGGTTGGTGAGGATCTGCTTGAGCCGCAGCGGGTCGCCCACCAGCGACAGCGGCGTGTCGCGGTACACCAGGCTGACCAGTTCCAGTTCCTTGGCGTGGGCGGCCGGGGCGAGGATGGTCAGGGTGTCTTGCAGCAGGTCGCGCAGGTTGAAGGGGATGCTGTCGAGCACCAGTTTGCCGGCCTCGATCTTGGAGAAGTCGAGGATCTCGTTGATGATCCCCAGCAGGCTGTCGGCGGATTTCTCGATGGTGCCCAGGTAGTCGAGTTGGCGCGGGGTCAACTCGCTTTTTTGCAACAGGTGAGTGAACCCCAGGATGCCGTTGAGGGGCGTGCGGATTTCGTGGCTCATGTTGGCCAGGAATTCGGATTTGATACGGCTTGCTTCCAGGGCTTCCTTGCGCGCCAGGTCCAGCTCGATGTTCTGGATCTCGATGGTTTCCAGGTTCTGGCGCACGTCTTCGGTGGCCTGGTCGATGCTGTGCTGCAGTTCTTCCTGGGCATTTTGCAGGGTGCTGGCCATGCGGTTGATGCCCGAGGCCAGCTCATCCAGCTCCTGGCTGCCCAGGGCCGGCAGGCGGGTATGCAGGTTGCCGTCCTTGAGTTGGGCCACGGCGTGCTTGATGCGGCTCAGCGGCTGGTTGATGGTGCGGCTGATGCGCAGCGCCAGCAACGCGGTGCCCAGCAGGCCGGCGCTAATCAGCAGCAGGCTGGCGAACAGGCTGCGGTAGCCGCGCAGCAGCGTGTTGTTGTGGGACAGCTCCACCTCGACCCAGCCCAGGAGGCGGTCGGATTCGTCCGGGATCAGGTCGCCGGCCAGGTTGCGGTGATGGCCGAACACTGGCATCAGGTAGCGGGTGGCATCGTTGCCGGTGACTTGCAGCAGGTGGCCATTACTGCCGCTGGGCGCGGGGTTGAGCATGCTCGGGCCGGCGTGGACCAGTGGGCTGCGGTCGGGCGCCAGGAACGACACCGCGCGCACATCCTTTTGCTCCAGGGCCTGGGTGGCGACGCGTTCCAGCAGTTCGCTGTTGTCGCTGCCCAGGGCTGGTGCCACCAGGGGCGCCAGTTGCTCGGCGATCATCTCGCCGCGCTGCAACAGCTGGGTGTGCAGGTCCGAGAGCTGCATCCAGGTGAAGTAGCCCCCCAGCACCAGGGCCATCAGGCTGGTGGGCAGCAGCGTGAGCAACAGGATGCGCCCCTTGATCCCCAGTTTCTTCAGCACTCGACTCTCCCGGTGGGGCGGTATGAAAAGTGGTAGGCGGCCATGCTGGTACACATCCTTGGCGATCTAGCAGGCAATTGCCGCCAATTAACGCCGTTAACGGGTGGCCTGTGCAAGTGTTATGCCTTGGTCCGGGTATGCAGGTTGCTCCTTGGAGGGCAATCTTGAATAATCGCCAACTGAGAATTACTTGCACAGGCCAATGAATCCCATATCTATTGCCCCGCCGCGCATCCTGACCATTGAAGACGACCCCGTGCTGGGTGCCTATGTCCACGAGCACCTAGGCCGCTGTGGCTTCCAGGTGACCTGGTGCCAGAACGGCAGCGAGGGCCTGGAGATCGCGCGCAAAACGCCGTTCGACCTGGTGCTGATGGACATCCTGCTGCCGGGCATGAACGGTTTGACGGTGCTCACCCACCTGCGCCAAAGCCATACGCTGCCGGTGATCCTGATGTCGGCCCTGGGGGCCGAAGCCGACCGTATCAGCGGTTTTCGCCTGGGGGCCGACGATTACCTGCCCAAGCCGTTCAGCATGGCCGAGCTGCGGGTGCGCATCGAAGCCATCCTGCGCCGCGTCGCCCTGGATCGGCGCCAGCCGCCCGCGCCACTGTACAGCGAAGTGCAGAGCCTGCGTTTCGACGATGAACTGTGCGACGTGCACTACGGCCAACAGTGGGCCGGGCTGACCCGCAGCGAGTATCGCCTGCTCGAAACCCTGCACCGCAACGCCGACGAAGTGCTGAGCAAGGCCTTCCTTTATCAGCACGTCCTGCAACGCGGCTATGCGCCCCACGACCGCAGCCTGGACATGCACGTCAGCCAGATCCGCCGCAAGCTCAAGGCCATCAGCTACAGCGAGCGCGAAGTGCGCACGGTGTGGGGCAAGGGCTACGTCTTGAGTGCCGTCGATGAAAAGGGCTGACCTGCCGGACCGGCATTCGCTGTTCTGGAAACTGGCGTTTTTGCTGGTGGCCTTCTGCTTGCTGATGATCTGGCTGAGCCTGTCGTGGGGCCGCTACGTGGAGCAGCGCAACCTGTTCCTCTCCGACGAGGCCCGCGTCACCCTCAGTGGCTATGCGGCCGAGGCTGAGCACGCCTGGCTCAAGGGCGGCGCCGAGGCATTGGACGCCTGGCAACTGGAAATGGCCGAGCGGGAAAACACCTGGGTCGGGGTTGTCGGCAACGACCTGCAAACCCTGAGCAATTACCCGCCGACCCACCAGCAAAGCCAGCACATGACCTTTTTGCGCGGCCTGGACTGGCCCATGAGCAGCCGCGCCCGCCGTGCGCCTTGGCTGAAAATCCCGTTCCCCAACGACCCCAGCCAGGGCAGCCTGGTGATGGAACTGCCGCAGCGCTTTTTGCCCGGCCAATACCGCGTGGCCTGGCGGGTGGTTACCAGCGGCGTGATCCCCGGTCTGTTCACCTTGCTGCTGTGCGTGGGCCTGTACCGCATGCTCATCCTGCCCCTTAACACCTTGCGCGAGCAGGCCAACGCCTGGCGCGCCGACCAACTCAGCGCGCGTTTGCCGGCGCGGGCCCTCAACCGCGCCGATGAGCTGGGCGAGTTGGGGCGGGCGTTCGAGCAGATGTCCGAACGCCTGCAAAGCACGGTGGCAGTGCAGCAGCAATTGCTGCGTGACCTGTCCCACGAATTGCGCACGCCCCTGAGCCGCCTGCGGGTGGCCAGCGAAAGCGAAGAAGACCTGATGCGCCTGCGTGAGCGCATCGGCCGGGAAGTCGACGGCATGCAGCGCCTGGTGGATGACACCCTGCAACTGGCCTGGCTCGACACCGAGCGCGCACCGTTGCCGGAGGAAGACATCCAAGTCCAGGCGTTGTGGGAGATGCTTTGCGAAAACGCCAGCTATGAACGGGCCTGGCCCCCGGCGCAATTGCAGTGCTCGGTGGACGCCTCCTGCTGGGTGCGCGGGCACCTCAACACCCTGGCCCAGGCTCTGGAAAACATCCTGCGCAATGCCATTCGCCATTCTCCGGCCAACGGCATTGTTAGCCTGGCGGCACAGCGCGAGGGCGACTACTGGCACTTGTGGTTGCAGGACGAAGGCGGCGGCGTGGCCCAAGAGGACCTGGAGCGGATGTTCGACCCCTTCATCCGCCTCGACGGCTCACGCCCCGGCGACGGCGGTTTCGGCCTGGGCCTGAGCATCGCCCGCAACGCCGTGCAGCGCCAGGGCGGCAGCTTGTGGGCGGAAAACGCCGAGCGTGGCCTGCGGGTGCACATGAAATTGCGCGCACGGGTGGGGTGAAACCTCTGCAACGCTTATTCCCAGATGCCATAAGCACCACACTTTGCGTGATATGGCCTGTGGCGGTTTGCCGGTATGATGTGCGCCCCGCAGTCTGGATTGCGAATACGCCATGACCTTGCAGTACCCCACCATCGCCGATTGCGTCGGCAACACTCCGCTGGTCCGTTTGCAACGCCTGCCCGGCGTCACCAGCAACACCCTGCTGCTCAAGCTCGAGGGCAATAACCCGGCGGGTTCGGTCAAGGACCGGCCGGCGCTGTCGATGATTACCCGTGCCGAATTGCGCGGGCAGATCCACGCCGGTGACACGCTGATCGAGGCGACCTCGGGCAACACCGGGATCGCCCTGGCGATGGCGGCAGCGATCAAGGGCTACAAGATGATCCTCATCATGCCCGACAACTCCAGTGCCGAGCGCAAGGCCGCCATGACCGCCTATGGCGCCGAGCTGATCCTGGTCAGCCAGGAGGAGGGCATGGAAGGCGCCCGCGACCTGGCCCAGCGTATGGAAGCCGATGGCCGTGGCAAGGTGCTCGACCAGTTCGCCAACGGCGACAACCCCGAAGCGCACTACACCAGCACCGGCCCGGAAATCTGGCGCCAGACCGAGGGCGGCATCACCCATTTCATCAGCTCCATGGGCACCACGGGCACCATCATGGGTGTCTCGCGCTACCTCAAGGAGCAGAGCGCCAGTGTGCAGATCATCGGCCTGCAACCGATGGAAGGCTCGGCCATCCCCGGCATCCGCCGCTGGCCGGAAGAATACCTGCCCAAGATCTACCAGGCTGAGCGCGTCGATCGCATCGTCGATATGGCACAAAGCGAAGCCGAGGACGTGACCCGGCGCCTGGCCCGCGAGGAAGGCATTTTCTGTGGCGTGTCCTCGGGCGGGGCGGTGGCGGCGATGTTGCGCCTGTCCCAGGAAGTGGAAAACGCGGTGATGGTGGCCATCATCTGCGACCGAGGCGACCGTTACCTGTCGACCGGCATTTTCGACGCGGCCAACTGATGGCCAAGCACGAGAGAGGCCTGCGCTTCCAGCCCAGTGGCGGCACCAAGGCCCCGCAGGTTCCTACCGGCAAGAAGCAGCGCTTGAGCATCGAACGCCTGGCCAACGATGGCCGTGGCATTGCCTTTGTCGAGGGGCGCACCTGGTTCGTCAGCGGTGCCCTGGCCGGTGAAGAGGTGGACGCCCGAGTGCTGGGCGCCCACGGCAAAGTGGTCGAGGCCCGCGCCGAGCGCGTGCTCAAGGCCAGCGAGCTGCGCCGCGCCGAACCCTGCGCCCACGCCGGGCGCTGCGGCGGTTGCAGCGTCCAGCATTTGCCCCACGCCGAACAACTTGCCCTGAAACAGCGCATGTTGGCTGAGCAGTTGTCCCGGGTCGCGGGTGTGCAGCCCGAGGAGTGGGCCGCGCCCCTGAGCGGGCCGGAGTTTGGCTACCGCCGCCGCGCTCGCGTGGCCGTGCGCTGGGACGCCAAGGCCAAGCGCCTGGATGTCGGGTTTCGCGCCGCCGCCAGTCAGGACATCATCGCCATCAGCGATTGCCCGGTGCTGGTACAACCTTTGCAGCCGATCATGAGCCGCTTGCCCGACATGCTCCGGCGCCTGAGCAAGCCCCAGGCCCTGGGCCATGTCGAGTTGTTCAGCGGCTCGTCCATCGCCGTGCTGTTGCGGCACATGGCGCCGTTGGCGGACGCGGACCTGGCGATCCTCCAGGAATTCTGCACCTTCCATGACGCCCAGCTGTGGCTGCACGGCGACGGCGAGCCGCAACCGCTGAACGCGGACGCGACCCTGGGTTATCCCCTGGAGCCCTGGGGCCTGGAACTGGCCTACCGGCCGGGGGATTTTGTCCAGGTCAACGCCGCGGTCAACACCGCCATGGTCGCCCAGGCCCTGCAATGGCTGGCGCCGCAGGCGGATGAGCGGGTGCTGGACCTGTTCTGCGGCCTAGGCAACTTTGCCTTGCCGCTGGCCCGGCAGGTGCGCGAAGTGGTAGCGGTCGAAGGCGTGCAGGCCATGGTCGAGCGCGCGGCGCAGAACGCGGTGAACAACAATCTGCATAACGCGAAGTTTTTTCAGGCCGATTTATCCCAGCCATTGGCGGCTGCCGGATGGGCCGGCGAAGGCTTTTGTGCGGTACTCTTGGACCCACCGCGCGACGGTGCCTTTGAGGTGGTGCGCAAGCTTGCCTCCTTGGGTGCCAAACGTGTGGTGTACGTGTCATGCAACCCGGCCACGCTGGCGCGTGACACACAGGAATTGGTCAAGCAGGGCTACCGGTTAAAACGTGCCGGGATCCTCGATATGTTTCCTCAGACGGCACATGTCGAGGCCATGGCGTTATTTGAAGCGAGCTAGGATGGCTCGTCTGGTCCGACTGGCCCGCCGTTGCACGTTCCCCGCCAGCCCAGCGGGGGCGCAACGGTAGCGAAGGTCAGCGATTTTGACGCATTGAACGTGCGTCGTAGGGAAGGTAAGCAAGATGGTACAGGTGAGAGCACACCAGCCGATCAACACCGACGGCAGTATCAATCTCGAGGCATGGCTCGATCATGCGGTCAGCGTCGATATGGCGCTGGACCGCCAGGCCTTGAAAGAAGCCTGCGAGTTCGCTCGTGAGGCTGAGCAACAAGACAACGCGGCGAAGAATCTGTGGGCCGAGGGGACGTCGAGTTTCCGCACCGGTCTGGAAATCGCGGAGATCCTCGCCGACCTCAAACTCGACCAGGATTCCCTGGTGGCCGCGGTTCTCTACCGCGGCGTGCGCGAAGGCCAGATCCAGCTCCCGGCCGTGAGCCAGCGCTTCGGCCCGGTGGTGGCCAAGCTGATCGACGGCGTGCTGCGCATGGCGGCCATCAGTGCCAGCCTGAGCCCGCGCCAGTCCCTGGTGCTGGGCACCCAAGGGCAGGTGGAAAACCTGCGCAAGATGCTCGTGGCCCTGGTGGACGACGTGCGTGTGGCGCTGATTAAGCTGGCCGAACGCACGTGCGCGATCCGCGCGGTGAAAACCGCCGACGACGAAAAGCGCAACCGCGTCGCCCGGGAAGTCTTCGACATCTACGCGCCCCTGGCACACCGCTTGGGCATCGGCCATATCAAGTGGGAGCTGGAGGACCTGTCCTTCCGCTACCTGGAGCCTGACCAGTACAAGCAGATCGCCACCTTGCTCCACGAACGGCGCCTGGACCGCGAGCGCTTTATCAGCGACGTGATGAACCAGTTGCAGAACGAGTTGCAGGCCACGGGTGTGGACGCCGACATCAGCGGCCGGGCCAAGCACATCTACTCGATCTGGCGAAAAATGCAGCGCAAGGGTCTGGAATTCAGCCAGATCTACGATGTGCGCGCGCTGCGCGTGCTGGTGCCGGAAATGCGCGACTGCTACACCGCGCTGGGCATCGTCCACACCCTGTGGCGGCACATTCCCAAAGAGTTCGACGACTACATCGCCAACCCCAAGGAAAACGGCTACCGCTCGCTGCACACCGCGGTGATCGGCCCCGAGGGCAAGGTGCTGGAAGTACAGATCCGCACCCACGCGATGCACGAAGAGGCGGAGTTGGGCGTGTGCGCCCACTGGCGCTACAAGGGCACCGACGTCAAGTCCGGCTCCAACCACTACGAGGAGAAAATCTCCTGGTTGCGCCAGGTGCTGGAATGGCACGAAGAACTGGGCGACATCGGTGGCCTGGCCGAACAGCTGCGGGTGGATATCGAGCCCGACCGGGTCTACATCTTCACCCCGGACGGCCACGCCATCGACCTGCCCAAGGGCGCCACGCCGCTGGACTTCGCCTACCGGGTGCACACCGAAATCGGCCACAACTGCCGGGGCGCGAAGATCAACGGGCGCATCGTGCCGCTCAACTACAGCCTGCAGACCGGCGAGCAGGTGGAGATCATCACCAGCAAGCACGGCACCCCGAGCCGCGACTGGCTGAACCCGAACCTGGGCTACATCACCACGTCGCGGGCGCGGGCCAAGATCGTCCACTGGTTCAAGTTGCAGGCGCGCGACCAGAACGTCGCCGCCGGCAAGACCCTGCTGGAACGCGAACTGGCACGCCTGGGCCTGCCCCAGGTGGATTTCGACAAGTTGGCGGAAAAAGCCAACATGAAGATCGCCGACGACATGTATGCCGCCCTCGGTGCCGGCGACCTGCGCCTGGCTCAACTGGTCAACCTGGCCCAGCAACTGGTGGAGCCGGAGCGCGGCAACGAGCAATTAGAGCTGATCCCGCGCAAGGCCACCGGCTACAAACCGGGCAAGCGCGGCGATATCCAGATCCAGGGCGTGGGCAACCTGATGACGCAAATGGCCGGCTGCTGCCAGCCGCTGCCGGGGGACGCCATCGTCGGCTACATCACCCAGGGCCGCGGCGTCAGCATCCACCGCCAGGACTGCGCCTCGGTGCTGCAACTGGGCGGGCGCGAGCCGGAGCGGATCATCCAGGTCAGTTGGGGCCCGGTGCCGGTGCTGACTTACCCGGTGGACATCATCATCCGCGCTTACGACCGTTCCGGGCTGCTGCGGGACGTGTCCCAGGTGCTGCTCAACGAGCGCATCAACGTGCTGGCGGTCAACACCCGCTCGAACAAAGAGGACAACACCGCGCTGATGTCCCTGACCATCGAGATCCCGGGGTTGGACGCGTTGGGGCGGTTGCTGGGGCGTATTTCCCAGTTGCCCAACATCATCGAGACCCGGCGTAATCGCACGCCATAAAAAGGGTCGTTTCTGTGGGAGCGAGCCTGCTCGCGATAGCGGTGCTTCAGTCCGGCCGCTATCGCGGGCAGGCTCGCTCCCACAGGTTTTGTGACGAGATTGAATGATGTACAGCCTTGAAGACCTGCTTCACCTCATGGCCCGCCTGCGCGACCCGCAGTACGGTTGCCCGTGGGACATCAAGCAAACCTACGCCAGCATCGTGCCCCATACCCTGGAAGAGGCCTATGAAGTCGCGGACGCCATCGAGCGCGGTGATTTCGATCACTTGCAGGGTGAGTTGGGGGACTTGCTGTTCCAGGTCGTCTATTACAGCCAGTTGGCCCGTGAAGAAGGGCGTTTCGAGTTTGCCGGGGTGATCGACAGCATCACCCGCAAGCTGATCCGCCGCCACCCCCACGTGTTCCCCACCGGGGACTTGTACGCGCCGCTGGACACGCCACGCCTGGACGAAGAACAGGTCAAGCAGCGCTGGGAGCAGATCAAGGCCCAGGAGCGCGCCGAGAAGTCGGCCGCACCGCTGCAACTGTCCCTGCTCGACGACGTGCCCGCCACTTTGCCGGCCCTGTCACGCAGCGCCAAGCTGCAAAAACGCGCCGCCCAGGTGGGGTTCGACTGGCCGGATGCGTTGCCGGTGCTGGACAAGGTCCGCGAAGAGTTGGACGAAGTGCTCGAAGCGATGGCGCAGAACGACGTTGCGGCCGTGGCCGATGAGCTGGGCGACCTGCTGTTCAGCGTGGTCAACCTGGCCCGCCACCTCAAGGTCGACCCGGAAACCGCCCTGCGTGGTGCCAATGCCAAGTTCGAGCGACGTTTCCGATTTATCGAACAGGCATTGCGCGACACCCAGCGACCCATGGAAGATTGCACCCTTCAAGAGTTGGACGCCCTGTGGGGCGAAGCCAAACGTCAGGAACAGAATTTACCCGGCTGCGGCGCAGCTGCTGGATTGAGTGAGTAAGCACATGAGCATTTCCCTACGCGACCAGTTGCTCAAAGCAGGCCTGGTCAACCAAAAGCAGGCCAAGCAGGTCGGCAAAGAGAAGCAGAAACAGCAGCGCCTGGTGCACAAAGGCCAGGCCGAGGAAGATGACACCCAGCGGCGCCTGGCCCAAGAGGCGCAGGCCGAGAAGGTCAAGCGCGACCAGGAACTCAACCGCCAGCAGCAGGAAAAGGCCGAGCAAAAGGCCCGCGCCGCCCAGGTCAAGCAGCTGATCGAAGTGTCGCGCCTGCCCAAACTCAACACCGAGGACTACTACAACTTCGTCGATGACAAGAAGGTAAAGCGCCTGTCGGTCAACACCCTGATGCGCAACAAGCTCAGCAACGGTGCCCTGGCGATTGTCCACCACGGCGGCGGCTACGAAGTGATCCCCCGCGAAGCGGCGCTGAAAATCCAGGAGCGTGCGCCGGAGCGCATCGTCCAGCTCAACATCCTCACCGAGAGCCAGACCCCGGACGAGGACGACCCGTACGCGGCCTACCAGATCCCCGACGATCTGATGTGGTAACCCCAAACCCCGCCCTGTGCGGGGTTTTTCATGCAGCCAATAAAAAGCCCCGCACGGGGCGGGGCTCTTGGGTGTAGCGCTCGGGCCTAGCTGCCTTTGACAGCCTTGCCGTTAACGTTACCTTCCAACAGCATGATGTTGTATTCCTTGCCGTCGGTCTCGACCTGCTGCAGGCGCACCAGCAGGTAATCCCACTCCTTGGCGAACCAGAGCACGGTGGTGCGCTTGCTCTGTGTCGGGTCGCGCACGCGCTCGACCTTGATCGCGTCAATCTGGCCCGCCTTGGTGTCGACCTTCTCGGAACCCAGCACGCGGAAGTCGTAGGTATCGACTTCGCCATCATCGACCACCTGATAGCTCATGCTTTTTTTGCCGGCCGCCACGTCATGCTGCAAAGCCAACTGGTAGGTGGACTTGTCGACCATGCCCCGGTTGAGCGGCAGCTTCACCGGGTCGCCCCGGTCGGTGCCGGTGACCATCTTGGTTGTCCAGTCGAAATCCAGGTCAGCCTTTTTGGCCTTGCCCAAGCCACCGCGTTCAAAGTGGTAGGACTGGGGCAGCAGGGTGTCCTTGTCCAGGGTCAGGGTGCTTTCTTCGGTGAGGCTGGCGATCATCATCGACGCCTTGAAGCTGAGCTTCCACACGCCATTGGCCTGCTTGGCCAGGCTGCGTTCGGCCGTACCGCTCATGGGCAACTGTTTCCAGTCGGCGGTATAGCTGGCGGAGAAGGGTTGAAGGTCTGCGGCCTGGGCAAGGGGCAGGGCAAGCAGAGCACAAGCGAAGAGCAGGGCGCGACGCATAAAATCTCCTAGTTTCGAATCAAGTGGCCGCTGGCCGCGAGTAACTGACCGTCCAACATGGCGCCCTGTTCACCCAGGCTCAAGCGGCCTTGGGCAAACCAACGCACGGCCATCGGGTAAATCCGGTGTTCTTGGGCGTGAACCCGGTGCGCCAGGCTCTGGGCCGAGTCGTGCAACTCTACCGGGATTACTGCCTGTACGACCAGAGGCCCGCCATCGAGTTCCTCGGTGACGAAATGCACGCTGCAGCCATGTTCGCGATCGCCGGCGTCCAGCGCCCGCTGGTGCGTGTGCAGGCCTTTGTACTTGGGCAGCAGCGAAGGGTGGATATTGAGCAGGCGACCCTGGTAGTGGCGCACGAAGCCAGCGCTGAGAATGCGCATGAACCCCGCCAGCACCACCAGTTTCGGATTGAAGGTATCGATCAGTTCGACCAGTGCGGCATCGAAGGCCTCGCGACCCTCGAACGCCTTGTGGTCGAGGGTGCGGGTGGCGATGCCTGCATCGCGGGCGCGTTGCAGGCCGTAGGCATCGGCGCGGTTGGAAATCACCGCGCTGATGCGAACCGGGCTATCGCCGGTCGCGGTACTGTCGATCAGGGCCTGCAAGTTGCTGCCGGTGCCGGAGAGCAGCACCACCACATCACAGGGCTGGGACATCAATGGGCCTTGAGGTTCTTCAGGTCAACCTGGGCGGCGCCTTCGGCGGCCGTGGCGATCTGGCCGATGACCCAAGGCTGCTCGCCAGCTTCGCGCAACACGTTCAGCGCAGTCTCGACGTGCTCTTGGGCCACGCAGATGACCATGCCCACGCCGCAGTTGAGCACGCGGTGCATCTCGGTTTCGTCGACGTTGCCCTGCTGCTGCAACCAGTCGAACACCGCCGGGCGCTGCCAGCTCGCCACGTCAACGATCGCCTGGGCGCCTTTTGGCAGCACCCGCGGAATGTTGTCCAGCAAGCCGCCACCGGTGATGTGGGCCATGGCTTTTACCGCGCCGGTGTCCTTGATGAGCTTGAGCAGCGGCTTGACGTAGATGCGGGTCGGGGCCATCAGCAGTTCGGTCAGCGGCTTGCCGTCGAGCTGGATGTTCTCGATGTCGGCGCCGGCGACTTCAATGATCTTGCGGATCAGCGAGTAGCCGTTGGAGTGCGGGCCGGAGGACGGCAGGGCAAGCAGGGCGTCGCCGGCGGCGACTTTGGAGCCGTCGATGATCTCGGCTTTTTCCACGACGCCGACGCAGAAACCGGCCAGGTCGTAGTCTTCGCCTTCGTACATGCCCGGCATTTCAGCGGTTTCGCCGCCCACCAGGGAGCAGCCGGACAGTTCGCAGCCCGCGCCAATGCCGGTCACGACCTGGGCGGCGGTGTCGACGTTGAGCTTGCCGGTGGCGTAGTAGTCGAGGAAGAACAACGGCTCGGCGCCGCAGACCACCAGGTCGTTAACGCACATGGCCACCAGGTCGATGCCGATGCTGTCGTGCTTGTTCAGGTTCAGCGCCAGGCGCAGCTTGGTGCCCACACCGTCGGTGCCGGACACCAGCACAGGCTGCTTGTAGCCGGCCGGGATTTCGCAGAGGGCGCCAAAACCGCCCAGGCCGCCCATGACTTCAGGACGCGCAGTGCGCTTGGCGACGCTCTTGATGCGTTCGACCAATGCTTCACCGGCGTCGATGTCTACACCGGCGTCCTTGTAGCTCAGGGAGGGTTGCTTGCTCATGATCCAGGCCTTTAGGGGGGGATTTCTGGGTAACGACCGAACTCAAGGGTTGCGCTGAAAAAGCCGCGGCACGAATGCCATGCGGGAATTTGCGGGCACCCCGGTGTTGCCGGTCTGCGAAGGCGCGCGATTTTATCAGGCTTGAGGGGCAGCGGCCATCCTCGGGCCGACGGCAGGGACATATCGGGTAAAAAAAGCCGCCGATTGTTCCGGTTGGGTTGCCTGGCCGGTGTCTGTATAAGGTATCGCCACTAACAAGCTATCGTTATGACAGCACGAAAACTTCCATCGCTTGTGTGAATGTTTTGCCAGGGGTTGTGGTCACAGCCTTGTTCAATCCTGTTCATGCGCGCTATCGAGCCGCTTATTTGCCGTCGGGAATCGTCCATGGGTCTGCGTAAATTTCTAGTCTTGGGTTGTTTGTCTGTGTTCAGCCTGGTGAGTCATGCCGAAACCCTCAATGGTTTGTATCAAGTGCGCGAGCCGGTCGCCGGGCAAACGCCTCAGGAGCGCGAGCAGGCCACCCAAAAAGCCCTGCAAACCCTGGTGCTGCGCCTGACCGGCGATGCCAAGGCCGCGCAAAGCCCGGGGTTGGCCGAGGTCCGCAAGGACCCGCAGCAGATCATCAGCCAATACGGCTACGACGCCGGGCCGCCGCAAAGCCTGCAGGTGGATTTCGACCCCGTCAGCACCGACCGCGCCCTGCGCCAGGCCGGGCTGTCGTTGTGGGGCAGCAATCGGCCGTCGATCTTGAGCTGGTGGCTGAGTGATAGCGCCGAAGGCTCCACCCTGGTGGGTGACGCCCAAGCCAGCGCCGCGGACCTGCGCCGCGCCGCCCAGCATCGGGGCTTGCCGCTGCGCCTGCCTCTGGGGGATTTGGACGAGCAGATCGTCGCCACCGCCGCCAACCTTGAGGCCACCGACCCGGCGCCGCTGCGCGAGGTGTCTGATCGCTACAGCGCCGACGCTCTCTTGGCGGTGCATGCCAAAGAAGAAACCCCCGGCCAGTGGCAGGCCAAGTGGCGCCTGTGGCTGGGCGACCAGCGCGAGCAGGGCAGCGTGCAGGGGGCGGATCAAGCGGCCCTGGCCGATGCCGTGCTGTTGGCGGTGAGTGAGCGCCTGGCGCCGCGTTTTGTCGCCAAGCCCGGCACGTCCAGCGAGCAGCTGCTGCAAGTGCAGGGCATGAACCTGGAGCGCTACGCCGCCTTGGGTCACTTGCTCGAGCCGTTTGGCGGGCAGTTGTACAGCGTCGAGGGCGACCGCATCGTCTATCGGGTCAATGGCAGCGCCGAGCAGCTCAAGGCGCAACTGGCCCTGGCCCAACTGCAGGAAGTAGCGGCGCCGCCGGCCGCCCCGGTGGCCGAGGGCGGCGTGCCGGCAGTGGCGGCAGCGCCGACCGCGCAACTGCATTTCAAGTGGTAGGTTTTTCTTTCTTTATATAAGGGCGGGTGGATTCATGGCCGATACGCGGCGTTGGGTGTGGCTTGGCGGGGTGGTCCTGCTGTGTGCGCTGGTTTATCTGTTGCATCCGATCCTGACGCCGTTTTTGGTGGCGTTGCTGTTGGCTTATCTGTTTGATCCGCTGGTCGATCGCCTGGAAAAACTCGGTCTGTCGCGCACTTGGGGGGTGGTGGCGGTGTTTGCGCTGTTCACCTTGATCGTCATGGCGCTGTTGCTGGTGCTGGTGCCGATGCTGGCCAAGCAGTTGCTGCGCCTATATGAATTGGCGCCGCAGATGCTCGACTGGCTGCAACACTCGGCCATGCCTTGGGTGCAGTCGAAACTGGGGCTGGCAGACGGCTTCTGGAAGTTCGACAAGGTCAAGGCCGCCATCAGCGAGCACATGGGCCAGACCACTGACATCGTCGGTGTGGTGCTGAGCCAGGCCACGGCGTCTGGCCTGGCGCTGATTGGCTGGCTGGCCAACCTGGTGCTGATCCCAGTGGTGAGTTTCTACCTGCTGCGCGATTGGGACGTGATGATGGCCAAGGTCCGCAGCCTGCTGCCCCGCGATCGGGAGGAGCGGGTGGTATCGCTGGCCGGTGAATGCCACGAGGTACTCGGCGCGTTCGTGCGCGGGCAGTTGATGGTGATGGTGGCCCTGGGGGTGATCTACTCCGCTGGCCTGATGCTGGTGGGGCTGGAGTTGGGCTTGCTGATCGGCATGATCGCCGGGCTGGCGGCCATCGTGCCGTACATGGGCTTCGTGATCGGCATTGGCGCGGCGCTGATCGCCGGGTTGTTCCAGTTTGGCGGCGACCTGTACCCGATGATCGGCATCGTCGCCGTGTTCATGATCGGCCAGGCCCTGGAAGGCATGGTGCTGACGCCGTGGCTGGTGGGCGACCGCATTGGCCTGCACCCGGTGGCAGTGATTTTCGCCATCCTGGCCGGGGGTGAACTGTTTGGCTTCACCGGGATTCTGCTGGCCCTGCCGGTGGCGGCGGTCATCATGGTGCTGGTGCGCCATGTGCACGATTTGTATAAGGATTCGCAGATGTATAGCGGCTCTGAAGACCCCGAGCTCTAACCCCGCACACCGGGGCCCAATGCCTTGCCCGGTTCGCGCCGGGCCATGGCGATCACTGCCCGGCTAACGCAAACCTTTGATTTTGCTTAACGTCTGCTGCATTGTGTGGCCCGCGTCACGGGTATAGACTTTGCAAACTTTTCACAGAGGCCACTAACGGTTCGTTTGGAACTGTTCAGTCAGCATGAAACCGATTCAGCTGCCCCTAGGTGTGCGTCTGCGTGACGACGCCACCTTTATCAACTACTACCCAGGCGCCAATGCCGCTGCACTCGGCTATGTCGAGCGGCTCTGCGAAGCCGACGCCGGGTGGACCGAAAGCCTGATCTATCTATGGGGCAAGGACGGTGTGGGGCGCACCCACTTGTTGCAGGCGGCGTGCCTGCGCTTCGAGCAGATGGGCGAGCCGGCGGTGTACCTGCCCCTGGCCGAGCTGCTGGACCGTGGCATCGAGATCCTCGATAACCTCGAACAATACGAACTGGTTTGCCTGGACGACCTGCAAGCCGTGGCGGGGCGGGCCGATTGGGAAGAGGCGCTGTTCCACCTGTTCAACCGCTTGCGTGACAGCGGCCGGCGCTTGCTGATTGCTGCCTCCACCTCGCCGCGCGAGCTGCCGATCAAACTGGCCGACCTCAAGTCGCGCCTGACCCTGGCGCTGATTTTCCAGATGCGCCCGCTGTCCGACGAGGACAAGTTGCGTGCCCTGCAACTGCGTGCCTCCCGCCGCGGCCTGCACCTGACCGACGAAGTCGGGCATTTCATTCTTACCCGCGGCACCCGTAGCATGAGTGCGTTGTTCGAGCTGCTCGAACGCCTCGATCAGGCCTCGTTGCAGGCCCAACGCAAGCTCACCATTCCCTTCCTGAAAGAAACCCTGGGCTGGTAAAACCGTGGCCTGCAGGGCGTTTTCGGCATTTTCAAGGCACTAGAAAACCTGCTCCGTGGAGGGTTCCAGGAGGCGCGGACGTTTATTCGGGGCTTAAGGCCTTAGATGTCGGGCCAAAACCCATAAGTCACATTCGGGTCGATTGAATTTGCAAATGAGGGTGATAGAGGGCATAGTCTCGCCTTCTTTACAACTTCAGCCACGGTCGTGCCCATGCTAAATCGCTTCGCACCCCTCGTGCCTCTCGCACTCGTCACCCTGTTGTTTGGTTGCGCCGCACACTCTCCAGTGTCCCAGCAGCACGCGCCACAACAGCAGGTTCAACGCTCCGTTGCCGCTCAGTCTTCCACTGTTTATCAGGAAGAACTGGTCACCGAAAAAGAACTGGCCGAGTTCGCTGACAGCAAGCCGTACCAGCTCCCGCTGCTGGCCGACAGCATTCTCGAACGCGGCATGTCCCTGATCGGTACCCGCTACCGTTTCGGCGGCACCTCTGAAGCCGGTTTCGATTGCAGCGGTTTCATCGGTTACCTGTTCCGTGAAGAAGCCGGCATGAACTTGCCGCGCTCCACCCGCGAAATGATTAACGTCGATGCCCCCCTGGTCGCGCGCAACAACCTCAAGCCGGGTGATCTGCTGTTCTTCAGCACCAATGGCCGTGGCCGCGTCAGCCACGCCGGGATCTACCTGGGCGACGACCAGTTCATCCACTCCAGCAGCCGCCGTAGCGGTGGTGTGCGGGTCGATAAGCTGGGCGACAGTTACTGGAGCAAGACGTTCATCGAAGCCAAGCGCGCCCTGGCCATGGCCCCGACCACGATGACCGCTCGCAAGTAAGCGTCTTCCCTGGGCACCGCCCGGGGATAACCCTTCACTTTATAAGCCGAACTTAAAGTCTTACTTGAAGTTTGACTCATAGCCGCTAGAATCCCGACATGTTGTTGCTAACGAGCCGTGTATGCCTTGCATGCGCGGCTTTGTTTTCAGCGCCTCGGCAGAGAAAGCCGCAGCCAGATCAGGATTGTTCTGCCCATGTCGACCTCCGCCCGTCTCGCCTTCCTTATGCTCGTTGCCCTGCTGGGCGGCTGTGCCAGCCATACCGTACCGCCGGCCAAAGTGGTACGCGCCCCGGTGTTCGCACCGACCCAGGGCTTCTCCCCGGTTGCTGATGATGTGCTGTTCCGCGCACTCGGCCTGGTGGGCACGCCCTATCGCTGGGGCGGCAATACGCCGGATTCGGGTTTTGATTGCAGCGGCCTGATCGGCTTTGTCTACCGCGATGCGGCGGGCATCGCCTTGCCGCGTTCTACCCGGGAAATGATTGGCATGCGCGCCCAGGACGTCGACCAGAATGCCCTGCAAACCGGCGACCTGCTGTTCTTCGCCACCAATGGCGGTTCCCAGGTCAGCCACGCGGGCATCTATGTGGGCGAGGGCCGTTTCGTCCACGCTCCGGCCACCGGCGGCACGGTCAAGCTCGACAGCCTGTCCAAGGCCTACTGGCAAAAGGCTTACCTGAGTGCCAAGCGGGTGCTGGCGCCGGCTCAGCTGGCGCACAACCCTTAAGGCGTCCCCCTCGCGGAGGTTCTCGTGACCGCTCGCAGCATCACCCTCGACGACCCCCTCTACCAATACCTGCTGGCCGTGTCCCTGCGCGAAACGCCGTTGCTTGAGCGTTTGCGCGAGCACACCCAAGCCTTGCCCATGGCCCGCTGGCAGGTGGCGCCCGAGCAGGGCCAGTTCCTTGCCTTGCTGGTGAAACTGACCGGTGCCAAGCGTTTGCTGGAAGTGGGCACCTTCACCGGCTACAGCGCGTTGTGCATGGCCCAGGCCTTGCCGGACGACGGCACACTGCTGTGTTGCGACATCCCCGGCGACTACAACGCCACCGCCCAGGCGTATTGGCGGGAAGCGGGCGTGGCCGCGCGCATCGAGCTGCGTCTGGGCCTGGCCCTGGAAACCCTGGAGCACATCGAACGCCAGGGCTTGTGCGGCAGCTTTGACTTGATGTTCATCGACGCCGATAAAGCCAACTACCCGGCTTACCTGGAAAGCGCCCTGCGCCTGCTGCGCGGCGGCGGTTTGGCGATTTTCGACAACACCCTGTGGAGCGGGCGGGTGCTGGAGGCCCACCCGCAAAGCGCCGACACCCTGGCCATCCAGGCCCTGAACCTGGCCTTGAAGGATGACCCGCGTGTCGATCTGTCGCTGTTGCCGGTGGGCGATGGTTTGACCCTGTGCCGCAAGCGCTAGCGCGCTGCGGTTACCCGCCACACCTTGTTGCCTACATCATCGGCCACCAGCACTGCGCCTTGCCGGTCGAGCGCCACGCCCACCGGGCGGCCCATGGCGTTTTCCTCGGTGTCGAGGAACCCCGTCAGTAAATCCACCGGCGGCCCGCTGGGCTTGCCCGCGTTGAAGGGCACGAAGATCACTTTGTAGCCACTGTGGGGTTTGCGGTTCCACGAGCCGTGCTGGCCGATAAAAGCGCCGTGGGTGAAGGGCGCCGGCAATTTGCTGCCCGTGGCGAAGGCCAGGCCCAGGGACGCGGTGTGCGGCCCCACCGCATAGTCCGGGGCGATGGCCTTGGCCACCAGGTCCGGGTTTTGCGGGGTGACGCGTTCGTCTACATGCTGGCCGTAGTAGCTGAAGGGCCAGCCGTAGAAGCCGCCGTCGCGCACCGAGGTGATGTAGTCCGGCACCAGGTCGCTGCCGATTTCGTCCCGTTCGTTGACCGCCGTCCACAACGCACCGCTGTCCGGCTCCCAGGCCAGGCCGTTGGGGTTGCGCAGGCCCGAGGCGAATATCCGCGCCTTAGCGCTGGCGCGCTCGACTTCCCAGATCGCCGCGCGGCCTTCTTCTTTCTCCAGGCCGTTTTCCCCGACATTGCTGTTGGAGCCCACCGTGACGTACAGCTTGCTGCCGTCTTGGCTGGCGATGACGTTTTTGGTCCAGTGGTGGTTGAGCGGCCCGCCGGGCAAATCCACCACCTTGCTGGCCGGCGCTTCGATGCGGGTCTGGCCGGCGGCGTAGGGGAAGCGCAGCAGGCGATCGGTGTCGGCCACGTAGAGGTCGTTGCCCACCAGGGCCATGCCGAACGGCGAGTTGAGGTTGTCCAGGAACACCGTGCGGGTTTCGGCGACGCCATCGTGGTCGGCGTCGCGCAGCAGGGTGATGCGGTTCGGGCTCGGCACGGTGGCGCCGGCGCGGGCCATGATTTTTTCGCTGATCCAGCCGCGCAACCCGGTGCTGTCCTCGGGTTTGGCCGGGGCGTTGGTTTCGGCCACCAGCACGTCGCCGTTGGGCAGCACGTAAAGCCAGCGCGGGTGCTCCAGGCCTTCGGCGAACGCGGCGACCTGGGTGCCGGCCGCCGCCACGGGTTTGCCGCCCGCCGGCCAGCCGATGGCCGGGGCGACGTTGACGGTGGGGATCAGGGTTTTGTTCGGCGCCGGCAGGCGCGGCGACGGCCCGGTGCCGTCGGAAACTTGCAAGGTGGACGTCTCGCCGCAGGCAACCAACCCGGCGGCGAGCACAACGATAAAGGCGGAGCGAGGCTTGAACATGGGCATTTCCCTATGAGTACGCGGCGGTAAGCATAGGGCAGTGGGCGCGGCGCGGGGTTCAACCTTATCCGCGAGCCTCTTTGAACAGCACGGCGATGCCGGGTTGGTAGTTGCCCGCCTCGTTGCGCAACTTGCGGTAGGCATAGGGGAAGTACCAGGCCACGGCGCAGCTGTACTCCTTTTGCAGGTCGTCGACCATGTCCTGGAGTTCTTCGGGGGTGGCGCTGTGCTGGGTTTTTTGCGGGGCGACGAACAGGCAGCCCAGCTTCAGGTCGCTGGGGTAGCTGATGCGGCGGGCGGCGCTGGTGATATCGAGCAGGGCCTGCTCCAGGTTCAGGTGGTTGATCTGGGGCCAGCGCTGGCTGGCTTGCACGTAGGCCCATTCGTCCTTGCTGGCGATGTACAGGTCGGCGCGGGCATTGCGCTCACCGTTTTCCAACTGCTTTTTGGTGGGCGCATGTTCCAGGGTGACCATTTCGGCCATCCAGGCTGCGGCCGAGAGCAGCCCCAGGTTGGCCCGCTCGTCTGACCAGTACGGCGCCTTGTTGTCGCCGCGCACCCGGTTGTAGCGATCGATGCAGTCAAACCAGCGCTCCAGCATCGGTCGCAAAAATTCCAGCTTGGGGTTGCTGATAATCATGCCTTGCATCGTTCACTCCCTTGAGTCGATCGTGTTTGGGTTATGGTTATTTGATATCGCCGCTTCCAGCCTGGCACAAGATTGGCGCCCGTTTATTGACCCATCGCAGTCAATCAACCCTGGCGGCCCCGGGTTTCATTGACGCTCCACCCCCAACCCTCTAACCTTCGCCGCTTGTTTCAGGTGCCCTGTGGCCAGCGGTCGACAGGGTGAAACAGGGAAGCCGGTGAGTGCGTGCGCCAAGCGCGCGGTCACGATCCCGGCGCTGCCCCCGCAACGGTAAATGAGTCAAGGCTGTGCTTTTTGCCACTGTGCCCACCCGGGCATGGGAAGGCGCACCGCCCGGGGCAACCCACTCATGAGCCCGGAGACCGGCCTGATCCATCCAACGGCATCACGGTGGGCGATGCCAGGCTTGTTGCCGTCCTTTATTCCTGCCCGCCGTTATCCAGCCCCAACGGAGAGCTGCCCCATGACCGATTCCCCCGAACGCGACGAGCGCCACCTGGCGCGCATGCTGCGCAAAAAAGCCGTGATCGATGAACGCATCGCCAACTCGCCCAACGAGTGCGGCTTGCTGCTGGTGCTCAGCGGCAACGGCAAGGGCAAGAGCAGCTCGGCGTTCGGCATGCTCGCCCGCGCCATGGGCCACGGCATGCAGTGCGGCGTGGTGCAGTTCATCAAGGGCCGCAACAGCACGGGCGAGGAGTTGTTTTTCCGCCGTTTCCCCGAGCAGGTGCGCTTTCACGTGATGGGCGAAGGCTTCACCTGGGAAACCCAGGACCGCCAGCGCGACATCGCCGCCGCCCAGGCGGCGTGGGCGGTATCGCGGCAGTTGCTCAGCGACCCGGCCATCGGCCTGGTGGTGCTCGATGAACTGAACATCGCCCTCAAGCACGGCTACCTGGACCTGGACCAAGTGCTCGGCGACCTGCAGGCCCGCCCGCCGATGCAACACGTGGTGGTTACCGGCCGTGGGGCCAAGGAGCAAATGATCGAGCTGGCCGACACCGTCACCGAAATGGGCCTGCTCAAGCACGCCTTCCAGGCCGGCATCAAGGCGCAAAAAGGCATCGAATTGTGAGTGTGCGCCAGTGCCCGGCCGTGCTGATTGCGGCGCCGGCGTCCGGCCAGGGCAAAACCACGGTCACCGCCGCCCTGGCGCGCCTGCATCGTAACCAGGGGCGCCAGGTGCGCGTGTTCAAATGCGGCCCGGACTTTCTCGACCCGATGATTCTGGAGCGTGCCAGCGGTGCGCCGGTGTACCAACTGGATATGTGGATGGTGGGCGAGCAGGAAAGCCGTCGCCTGTTGTGGGAAGCGGCGGGGGAGGCCGACCTGATCCTGATCGAAGGCGTCATGGGCCTGTTCGACGGCACGCCCTCCAGTGCCGACCTGGCGCGCCACTTCGGCGTGCCGGTGCTGGGCGTGATCGACGGCACCGCCATGGCCCAGACCTTCGGCGCCCTGGCCCTGGGCCTGGCGCGCTACCAACCGGACCTGCCCTTTGCCGGGGTGCTGGCCAACCGCGTCGGCACCCTGCGCCATGCGCAACTGCTCGAAGGCAGCCTCACCGAAGGCCTGCGCTGGTACGGCGCGTTGTCCCGCGAGACGGGCATCGAGCTGCCCAGCCGCCACCTGGGCCTGGTGCAGGCCAGTGAACTGAACGACCTCGACCTGCGCCTGGACGCGGCCGCCACGGCTCTGGCCAGCAGTTGCGAAGTGGCCCTGCCGCCCGCCGTGGCCTTCGCCGCGCCCCAGCCTGTGGTCGCCGAGCCGTTATTGGCCGGCGTGCGCATCGCCGTGGCGCGGGACGAGGCGTTCGCCTTTACCTATGGCGCCAGCCTCGACCTGCTGCGGGCGATGGGCGCCCAGTTGCACTTCTTCTCACCTATCCATGACAGCGGGTTGCCCGAGGCCGACAGCCTTTACCTGCCCGGTGGTTACCCGGAGTTGCACCACGTCGCGTTGGCGCAGAACACGCCGATGCTGGAGGCTATCCGCGCCCACCACCGCGCGGGCAAACCGTTGTTGGCCGAGTGCGGCGGCATGCTGTATCTGCTCGACTCCCTCACGGACGTCGAAGGCGTGAGTGCACCGCTGCTGGGCCTGTTGCCGGGCGCTGCGGTGATGCAAAAACGCTTGGCGGCCCTGGCCCTGCAAACGGTGGACCTGCCCGAAGGCAGCCTGCGTGGTCACACCTATCACCATTCGCTGACCACCACCACGCTGGCCCCCATCGCCCGGGGCCTGAGCCCCAACGGCGGGCGCGGCGCCGAAGCGGTGTACCGGGACGGGCGGATGACGGCCTCCTATGTGCACTTTTACTTTCCGTCCAACCCGCGGGCGGTGGCGGCTTTGTTTATGCCCCAGACCGCTATCGCGAGCAGGCTCGCTCCCACAGAGGCCGGTGAAACTCCTGTGGGAGCGAGCCTGCTCGCGATAAGCCAATGACCGACAACGCCTTCCCAGAGGCCGACCGCGCCGCCGTCTACCGCGCCATCGCCGAGCGCCGTGACATGCGCCACTTCAGCGGCGGCACGGTGGCGCCGGCGTTGCTGCGCCGCTTGCTCGAAGCCGCCCATTGCGCCCCCAGCGTGGGGCTGATGCAGCCCTGGCGCTTTATCCGCATCAGCGACCGGGCGCTGCGCGGGCGCATCCAGCAGTTGGTGGAAGAGGAACGGGTGCGCACCGCCGAGGCGTTGGGTGAGCGTTCCAGTGAGTTCATGAAGCTCAAGGTCGAAGGCATCAACGACTGCGCCGAAGTGCTGGTGGCGGCCCTGAGCGATGACCGCGAGCGCCACGTGTTCGGCCGCCGCACCTTGCCGGAAATGGACCTGGCCTCGCTGTCTTGCGCCATCCAGAACCTCTGGCTGGCGGCCCGCGCCGAAGGCCTGGGCCTGGGCTGGGTGTCGCTGTTCGAGCCCCAGGCCCTGGCCGACCTGCTGGGCCTGCCCGCCGGGGCCAAGCCCTTGGCGGTGCTGTGCCTGGGGCCGGTGGAGGCATTTTATCCAGCACCGATGCTGGTGCTCGAAGGCTGGGCCCAGGCCCGGCCGTTGAGTGAGTTGTTGTTTGAGAACCAATGGGGAGTGAGTCAATGAGTGTGGCGTTGTTGAGTGCCGCCGCGGTGGCGCTGGATGCGTTGCTGGGCGAGCCCAGACGCTGGCATCCGCTGGTGGCGTTCGGCGCGTTCGCCGAGCGCATCGAGCGGCGTTTCAATGCCGCCGGGCGCGGCTGGCGTAGCCACGGCGTGACCGCGTGGGTGCTGGCGGTGCTGCCCTTGACCCTGGCGGCTACAGCTTTGTCGTGGCTGCCCTACATCGGTTGGCTGGTGGAAGTCCTCGCGTTGTACTGCGCCCTCGGCCTGCGCAGCCTCGGCGAGCATGTGGCGCCAGTGGCCCAGGCCCTGCGCGCCGGTGACCTGGCAGAGGCGCGCAAACGCGTCGGCTACCTGGTCAGCCGCGAAACCGCCGAGCTGGACGACACTGCCGTCGCCCGGGCGGCCACCGAGTCGGTGCTGGAAAACGGCAGCGACGCGGTGTTCGCCGCGCTGTTCTGGTTTGCCGTGGCCGGCGCGCCGGGGGTGGTGCTGTATCGCCTGAGCAATACCCTGGACGCCATGTGGGGCTATCGCAACGAACGCTTCGAGCGCTTCGGCTGGGCGGCGGCAAAAATCGACGACCTGCTCAACTACATTCCCGCGCGGCTGGTCGCCTTGACCTACGCGCTACTGGGCAAAACACGCCTGGCGCTTAAATGCTGGCGCACGCAAGGCCCTACTTGGGACAGCCCCAATGCTGGCCCGGTAATGGCTGCCGGCGCGGGTGCGCTGGAGGTGGAGCTGGGCGGCGCGGCGGTCTATCACGGCGAGTTGCACCAGCGCCCGACCCTGGGCGAAGGCCCACCGGCCGACGCCGATGCCATCGACCGTGGCTGGCAACTGGTGCAGCGCGGCGTGTGGCTGTGGTTGCTGATCTTGTGCATGGGGGCCGAATTCTATGCTTGAGCACGGTGGGCGCCTGCGCAAAGCCTGCGCGCAATACGGCATTGCCCAAGACGAGTGGCTGGACCTCTCCAGCGGCCTGGCGCCGTGGCCCTGGCCGATCCCGCCGATCCCGCTGCGGGCCTGGGCGCGCCTGCCGGAAACCGAGGATGGCTTGGAGCAAGCTGCCCGCGACTACTACGGCGCCGCCCACGTGCTGCCGGTGCCCGGCTCGCAAGCGGCGATCCAATTGCTGCCGCGTTTGCGCCGCGTGGGCAAGGTCGGCGTGCTGTCGCCGTGCTATGCCGAACATGCCGAGGCGTGGCGCCGTGGCGGCTACATCGTGCGGGAAGTGTCGCAGGCTGAAGTCGACTTCTTTATCGACCAACTCGACGTGCTGGTGGTGGTCAACCCCAACAACCCCACGGGCCTGAGCCTGCCCCCCGAGCGCCTGCTGGACTGGCACGCACGCCTGGCCCAGCGCGGCGGCTGGCTGGTGGTGGACGAAGCCTTTATGGACAACACCCCGCACCTGAGCCTGGCCGGGCATGCGCACCAGGTTGGGCTGATCGTGCTGCGTTCGTTCGGCAAGTTCTTCGGTTTGGCCGGGGTGCGCCTGGGCTTCGTGCTGGCCGAGCGCAAACTGCTGCGCTTGCTGGCCGATCAGGTCGGGCCCTGGGCAGTGGCCGGGCCGACGCGGGTGCTGGGGCAATTGTGCCTGGCCGACAGCGCTGGCCACGCCCGCCAGCGCCAGCGTAGCGAAGTGGCCAGCGCACGCCTGGCCCAGCTGCTGGAAGCACACGGCTTTGCGCCCCAGGGCGGTTGCGCGCTGTTCCAGTGGCTGCGCACCGAGCACGCCGCGCAGGTACAGGATTTCATGGCGCGGCGCGGCATTTTGCTGCGCCTGTTCGCCCACGACAGCAGCCTGCGCTTTGGCCTGCCAGGGGAAGAGGCCGACTGGCTGCGCCTGGATCAGGCCTTTGCCGCCTACACCCAGGAAAACCCATGACCACCCTGATGGTGCAGGGCACCACCTCCGATGCGGGCAAAAGCACCCTCGTCACCGCGCTGTGCCGCTGGCTGGTGCGCCAAGGCGTTGCGGTGGTGCCGTTCAAGCCGCAAAACATGGCGCTCAACAGTGCAGTGACCGCCGATGGCGGCGAAATCGGCCGCGCCCAAGCGGTGCAGGCCCAGGCTGCGAACCTGCAACCCCACACCGACATGAACCCGGTGCTGCTCAAGCCCAACAGCGATACGGGCGCCCAGGTCATCATCCATGGCCGCGCGGTCGCCAGCATGAACGCGGTGGCCTATCACGACTACAAGGCCATCGCGATGCAAGCGGTGCTGGCCTCGCACCAGCGTTTGAGCGCGGCCTACCCGGTGGTGATGGTGGAGGGCGCCGGCTCGCCGGCGGAAATCAACCTGCGTGCCGGTGACATCGCCAACATGGGCTTTGCCGAAGCGGTGGACTGCCCGGTGCTGCTGATCGCCGACATCAACCGTGGTGGCGTGTTCGCCCATTTGGTCGGCACCCTGGAGCTGCTCTCGGCCAGCGAACAGGCGCGGGTCAAGGGGTTCATCATCAACCGCTTTCGCGGCGACCTCGCCCTGCTGCAACCGGGCCTGGATTGGCTTGAGGCTCGCACCGGCAAACCGGTGGTGGGCGTGCTGCCCTACGTGATGGACCTGCACCTGGAGGCCGAGGACGGCATCGACCAACGCCAGGCCGACAAGGCCGAACAGGTGCTCAAGGTGCTGGTGCCGGTGCTGCCGCGCATCAGCAACCACACTGATTTCGACCCGCTGCGCCTGCACCCCCAGGTGGATTTGCAGTTCATCGGCCCCGGCCAGGCTATCCCGGCGGCAGACCTGATAATCCTCCCCGGCTCCAAAAGCGTGCGCAGCGACCTCGCGTACCTGCGCGCCAACGGCTGGGACACGGCCATCCGCCGCCACCTGCGCTACGGCGGCAAGCTGTTGGGCATTTGCGGCGGTTTGCAGATGCTCGGCCAGCAGCTCCACGACCCCTTGGGCCTGGAAGGCGCGCCGGGTTCCAGTGCCGGGCTGGGCCTGTTGGCCTTCGACACGGTGCTGGAGCAAGAGAAGCAACTGCGCAACGTGCGCGGCCACCTGGCCCTGGAGAACGCGGCGGTCAGCGGTTACGAAATCCACGCCGGGGTGACCACCGGCGCGGCCTTGGAACACCCCGCCGTGCACCTGGACGATGGCCGTCGCGACGGCGCCCGAAGTGCCGATGGGCAGATTCTGGGTACCTACCTGCACGGCCTCTTTGAAGCCCCCCCGGCCTGCGCCGCGCTGCTGCGCTGGGCTGGGGTGCAACAGGTGCAGGAGGTGGACTACCACGCCCTGCGCGAGCGCGATATCGAACGCCTGGCGGACATGGTGGAACAGCATTTGGATACCGGCCTGTTGCGCGAGTTATGCGGGGTTTGAGTGGTGGGAGCGAGCCTGCTCGCGATAGCGCCCGTCACCACACCCCCTTTAAAGGAAAAAGCCCTATGCACCAACTGATCCTCGGCGGCGCCCGTTCCGGCAAAAGCCGCCTGGCGGAAAAACTCGCTGCCGACAGCGCTCTGGCGGTGACCTATATCGCCACCAGCCAAGCCCTGGACGGCGAAATGAGCGCGCGCGTTGCCCATCACCGCGAGCGCCGCCCGGCCCACTGGGGGCTGATCGAAGAACCCCTGGCATTGGCCCGGGTGCTGCGCGACAACGCCCGCGCCGACACTTGCCTGCTGGTCGATTGCCTGACCCTGTGGCTGACCAACCTGCTGATGCAGGACGACCCCGCGCGCCTGGCCCAGGAGCGCGAACACCTGCTCGACTGCCTCGGCGCCTTGCCGGGGCAGATCATTTTCGTCAGCAACGAAACCGGCATGGGCGTGGTGCCTATGGGTGAGCTGACGCGCCGTTATGTCGACGAGGCCGGTTGGCTGCATCAAGCCCTGGCCGAGCGTTGCCAGCGCGTGGTACTGACCGTCGCCGGGCTACCCCTGACGTTGAAAGGAACCCCCTTATGAAGCAATGGTGGCTGAACCCGTGCCGCACCCCCGACGCCCAGGCTCGCGAGCAAGCCCTGGCGCGCCAGCAGCAATTGACCAAGCCGGCCGGCTCCCTGGGCCAGCTCGAAGCGTTGGCGGTGCAGATGGCGGCGCTGCAAGGGCGGCTCAAACCTGCGGCGCAGCAGGTGTGGATCGCGATTTTCGCCGGCGACCACGGGGTGGTGGCCGAGGGCGTGTCCGCCTACCCGCAAGCGGTGACCGGGCAGATGCTGCACAACTTCGTCAGCGGCGGCGCAGCCATCAGCGTGTTGGCGCGGCAACTGGCGGCGCAATTGGAGGTGGTCGACCTAGGCACCATCGACCCGGCGCTGAACCTGCCGGGCGTGCGCCACCTCAACCTGGGGCCGGGCACGGCGAATTTCGCCAAGGCCCCAGCCATGACCGCGGCCCAGGGCCAGCAGGCCCTGGCGGCGGGGCGCGACAGCGTGCTGCGGGCGCGGGCGGCGGGCGCCGAGTTGTGGATTGGTGGCGAAATGGGCATCGGCAACACCACCAGCGCCAGCGCCCTGGCCTGCGCCTTGCTCGATTGCCCGGTGAGCCACTTGGCCGGGCCCGGCACGGGGCTGGACGCGGCGGGGGTCAGCCACAAAGCCGTGGTCATCGAACGGGCCCTGGCCCTGCACACCGCCCAGCGCGGCGACCCGTTGCAGACCCTCTATAACCTGGGCGGTTTTGAAGTGGCAGCGCTGGTGGGCGCTTACCTGGCCTGTGCCCAGGAAGGCATCGCGGTGCTGGTGGACGGCTTTATCTGTAGCGTCGCGGCCCTGGTGGCCGTGCGCCTGAACCCAGGCTGCCGGCCGTGGTTGCTGTTTGGCCATCGCAGTGCCGAGCCTGGCCATCGCCATGTGCTGCAGGCCTTGCAGGCTGAGCCGTTGCTGGACCTGGGCCTGCGCCTGGGCGAGGGCAGCGGCGCGGCGCTGGCGGTGCCGTTGCTGCGCCTGGCCTGCGACCTGCACGGGAAAATGGCAACCTTCGCCGAAGCCGCCGTGGCGGATCGCCCGGCATGACCTTGCGCCTGGACCTGCTGCGCCACGGCGAAACCGAGCTGGGCGGCGGCTTGCGCGGTAGCCTCGACGACGCCCTGACCGAGCACGGCTGGGCGCAGATGCGCGCGGCGGTGCAGGCCCAGGGGCCGTGGGACCGAGTGCTTAGCTCGCCGCTACAACGCTGCGCCCGTTTCGCCGAAGAACTGGGCGCGCGCCTCGGTGTGCCGGTGCACCTGGAAGCCGATCTGCAAGAACTGCATTTCGGCGCCTGGGAAGGGCGCAGCGCGGCGGCGCTGATGGAAACCGACGCCGAAGGCTTGGGCCTGTTCTGGAGCGACCCTTACGCCTTCACCCCACCCGAGGGCGAGCCGGTGACGCAGTTCGCCGCGCGAGTGCTGGCGGCGGTGCAGCGTTTGCACCGCGCCTACGCCGGGCAGCGGGTGTTGCTGGTCAGCCACGGCGGGGTGATGCGCCTGCTGCTGGCCCGCGCCCGGGGCTTGCCCCGCGAGCAATTGCTTAACGTCGAAGTGGCCCATGGCGCGCTGTTCGCCTTGCGGGTCGAGGCTGACGCCGTGTTGCACGAGGAGGCTTGAGCATGTTGGCGTTCTGGATCGCCCTGCAATTTCTCAGCTGCCTGCCGATCCGCTTGCCGGGCATGCCCGCGCCGCAAGAGTTGGGGCGTTCCCTGCTGTTTTATCCGCTGGTGGGCTTGCTGTTCGGCGCGGTGCTGTGGGGGCTGCACGGGTTGCTGGCGGGTACGCCATTATTGCTGCACGCGGCGCTGTTGCTGGCGGCCTGGGTGGTGCTCAGCGGCGGCTTGCACCTCGATGGCCTGGCCGACAGCGCCGATGCCTGGCTCGGCGGTTTTGGCGACCGGGAGCGCACCCTGGAGATCATGAAAGACCCGCGCAGCGGGCCCATTGCCGTGGTCACCCTGGGGTTGGTGTTGCTGCTCAAGTTCACCGCGTTGGTGGCGTTGATCGAGCAGGGCGGCGCCATGGCCCTGGTGGTGGCGCCGTTGATCGGCCGCAGCGCTTTGCTTGCGCTGTTCCTCACCACCCGCTACATGCGTGCCGGCGGTTTGGGCCAGGCCCTGGCCGACCACGTGCCGCGCCAGGTCGGCCAGCAGGTGTTGGTGGCCAGTGGTGTGGCGTGTGTGGCGCTGGGCGGTATCCCCGGCGGCTTGGCGGTGCTGCTGGCGGCGCTGCTGTTCGTATGGCTGCGCCGGGTGATGATCCAGCGCTTGGGTGGCACCACGGGCGACACCGCCGGGGCACTGCTGGAGCTGCTGGAAATGGCGGTGCTGGTGGGTTGGGTGCTGTTTTGAACGGGGCGGCGGCGCGGCCGGCGCTGAATCATTTCGTTGCTTTTACCGGACTGCGGGTATATACACGCACCATGCTTCCTTCTCAGTGTTTGTGCACCAACCTGCGTCGCGCCGCCCGTGGCGTCAGCAGGCATTACGACGGCGCCCTGGATGGCTTCGGGATCAACGTCGCCCAGTATTCCTTGCTCTGTAACCTGCAACGTCTGGACCAGCCGAGCATTTCCAACCTGGCCCAGGCCATGGGCCTGGACCGCAGCACTTTGGGCCGCAACCTGCGGGTGCTGGAGTGTGATGGCTTGGTGACCCTGGTGGAGGGCGAAGACCAGCGCAACCGCGTCGTGCAACTCACCGAAGCGGGGCGCGAACGACTGGCAGCGGCCCTGCCGGCATGGGAAGCGGCGCAGCAACGCTTGATCGAACGACTGGGCGCAGAAAAACGCGAAACCTTGTTGGCCTTGCTGGACGAACTCGCCTAAGCGATTTTGTTTGTTGATAAGCGGGTATATACCCGCGACTGGAGAATAAAAATGACAACGATGTGGCGAACCAGTGGCTGGATTTTGCTGGGCAGCGCGCTGATTTTGGCGCTGTCCTTGGGCGTGCGGCACGGCTTTGGCCTGTTCCTGGCGCCGATGAGCGCCGATTTTGGCTGGGGCCGGGAAGTGTTCGCCTTCGCCATCGCCCTGCAAAACCTCATCTGGGGCCTGACCCAACCCTTCACCGGCGCCCTGGCCGACCGCTTCGGCGCGGCCAAAGTGGTGTTGATCGGCGGCGTGCTGTACGCCGTGGGGCTGATCTGCATGGGCTTGTCCGACTCGGCGCTGACCCTGTCCCTGAGCGCGGGTTTGCTGATTGGCGTGGGCCTGTCGGGCACCTCGTTCTCAGTGATTCTCGGCGTGGTGGGGCGCGCCGTGGCGCCGGAGAAACGCAGCCTGGCCATGGGCATCGCCAGTGCTGCCGGGTCTTTCGGCCAGTTCGCCATGCTCCCCGGCACCCTGGGCCTGATCGGTTGGCTGGGCTGGTCGGCGGCTTTGCTCGTGCTGGGCCTGCTGGTGGCGCTGATCGTGCCGCTGGTGAGCATGCTCAAGGACAAGCCGTTGCCCCTGCTGGGCCATGAACAGACCCTGGGCGAAGCGCTACGCGAGGCGTGTTCCCATTCCGGGTTCTGGCTGCTGGCGGTGGGGTTTTTCGTTTGCGGCTTTCAAGTGGTGTTCATTGGCGTGCACCTGCCGGCCTACCTGGTGGACCAGCACCTGCCCGCCACCACCGGTACCACGGTGCTGGCGCTGATTGGCTTGTTCAATATCTTCGGCACCTACACCGCCGGGTGGTTGGGCGGGCGGATGTCCAAGCCACGCCTGCTCACGGGCCTGTACCTGCTGCGCGCGGTGGTGATCGGCCTGTTCCTGTGGCTGCCGGTAACCCAGGTCAGCGCTTACCTGTTCGGCATGGCCATGGGCTTTTTGTGGTTGTCCACGGTGCCGCTGACCAACGGCACCGTGGCCACACTCTTCGGCGTGCGCAACCTGTCGATGCTTGGCGGCATTGTCTTTCTCTTCCACCAATTGGGCTCGTTCCTCGGTGGCTGGCTAGGCGGCGTGGTGTACGACCGCACGGGCAGTTATGACCTGATCTGGCAGGTGGCGATCCTCCTCAGCCTGCTGGCGGCGGCGCTCAACTGGCCGGTGCGCGAGCGCCCGGTGGCGCGCTTGCAGGTCGCGCTATGAAGCGAGTGCTGCGCACCTGTGTGGCTCTGGCCCTGGCGGCGCTGTTGCTGGGCCTGGCCTGGTGGGGCTGGCACCAGGGTGGCCTGGCGTTGATGCAACTGGGCATGGGCGCTTGCTAGAGGCGCGGGAGGGCGAGTAACGTCACCCTCCAACGACTTTTCAAAGGACATTCACCATGCTGATGCGCTGGCTTGCGGTTCCCGCCCTCTTGGCGGCCATGGGCGGCTCGGCCTTGGCGGGGGAATGCGCGCCGCTGTTGCAGGGCTCGCTGCCCAAGTTGCATGCCAAGGAAACCATCGACCTGTGCCAGCGTTTCGCCGGCAAGCCGCTGGTGGTGGTCAACACGGCGAGCTTTTGCGGCTTCGCCCCGCAGTTCAAAGGCCTCGAAGCCTTGTACCAGCGTTACCAGGGCGAGGGGCTGGAGGTGATCGGCGTGCCGTCCAACGACTTCAAGCAAGAAGCCAAGGACGGCGCCGAGACGGCCAAGGTGTGCTACGTCAATTACGGGGTGACCTTCACCATGACCGAGCCGCAGCACGTGCGCGGCGCCGATGCCACCCATCTGTTCAAGGTCCTGGCCGAACAGAGCAGCGCGCCGAAGTGGAATTTCTACAAGTACGTGGTGGACCGCCAGGGCCGGGTAATTGCCAATTTTTCCAGCCTGACCAAGCCGGACAACGCTGAATTCCTCCAGGCCGTGGAGCAGGCCCTGGCCTCCAAGCCCTGATCGCCGGCCACGAAAAAGCCCCGCCTCTGTGTAAGAGCGCGGGGCTTTTTTGTACGCGGCGGCCTATCAGAAGCGGTAGGTAGCGCCTACGCCAAAACCGTTGGCCGAGTTCTCATACTTGGCTTTGTAGGATTGGCGGCCGTTGTTGTCGTCGACCCGCACCGATTCTTCACGCAGGTACGAGTACGCCACGTCGATGGTCAGGTCGTCGGTCGGGCTCCAACCAGCGCCGATGCTGAGGATCTTGCGATCGCCAGTGGGGATGCGCGGCGAGCGGTTGGTGTTGTTGGTCGGTGCCTGGTCGAACGACAGGCCGGTGCGCAGCACCCATTGCTTGTTCAACTGGTACGACGCGCCGATGGCGTGGGCCCAGGTGTCGTGCCAGTTCTGTTCTTCGGTGATTTCGCCGAACTGGCCGGCCAATGCGCCGGGTACACCGCTGTTTTCCACGGTGATTTCTTTGAGGCGGCTCCAGCGGGTCCAGGTGGAACCGGCGTAGAGGGTCCACTGGTCGTCCAGGGCGTGGGTCACCGAGAAGTCCACCGACTCTGGGGTTTCAAGGCTCAGGGAGGCGTCGTACTTCTGGCTGGCTTTCTGGCCGATCAGGCCCAGCACGCCGTAGTTGACCTTGGTGTCGCCCTCAAGCTTGTACTTGACCTTGGAGTGGTAGGTCAGGCCCACGCGGGTGCTGTCGGTGGCCTGTACCAGAATGCCCACGTTGTAGCCCAGGGCCACGTCGTCGCCCTTGATCTTGACCTTGCCATCGGGGATGTTCGCGGCGGCCGGGGTCACCGACAGGGCGGACTCCAGGGCACCGGTGATGCGGTTGATGGTCGGGCCGAAACCGATCGACACCTGGTCGTTGAAGGCGTAGCTCACGGTGGGCTGCAAGGTCATGACCTTGACGTCGCTCTTGCTGCCGAAATAACGGCCGGCAAAGCCGCTTTCGTAGTCGGTGACCAGGCCGAACGGGGCGTACATGCCCAGGCCGAAGGTCCAGTGGTCGTCGATGGGCTTGACGTAGTAACCCATGGGCACGCCGATGAACGGCACCATGTCGCCCTTGCTGGAGCCGGGGTGGCTGGCGCTGACATCGCTGATATCGGTGTGGGCGTCGAGCAGTGCGATACCGCCGGTGACTTGTTCACGCTTGAGGCGGGACATACCGGCAGGGTTGCCAAAAACGGTGCTGGCGTCGTCAGCGATGGACGAACGCCCGGCAAAACCAGTACCCATGCCACTGATGCTCTGTTCGTTGATGGCAAAGCCACTGGCGAAGACCTGCGTGGACGCCATCATGACGGCAAGGCTAAGGCTGGATTTGAGCATTACTTTTTTCATTATTAGAACTCCTGGAAATCACCGGGGCGGAAATTACCAACATTTTCGCTCAAGCGCTATAGCGCTGTAATGCTTGAGTTAGAGCGGTTTTGTAGGACAATCCGACCATTTTCCCAGCGCGTTCCATGCAATCTTGCAAAACGCCCGATTAGCAGACGATTTGGCTGGCAGGGGCGATGCAGGTGTGCCAGGCACGGGTGAAATCCCGCAGGCGACCCTGGGGTTGAAACGTCTGACGCCAGATACGGGCCATGCCCAAAAGGTCGTCGGGTTCGGGGAGTACGGCCTGTTGTTCTTCTACCAACAGCCAGGCAATGGCGGTGGCGTAGCGCAGGTTGACCGTTAGCTCCAGGTGCGGGCCGCTGAGGAAGGCATGTTGGCTGGCCAGGCCGCGTACCAGGCTGGCGCGCTCCGGGTCCAGGGCCAGGTAGTGGTCCCACAGGGCGCGGTGGCGGGGTTCGGCGATGCGGTACAGGCCATGGCCGCGGCGGTCGTGCAGGGCGGTGCCGAGGGCCGACTGGCTGGCGGCGATGCCCAGCAGCAGGGTTTCTGCGGTTTGACTGTGGGCCCCGAGGTAAAGCAGGGTCGGACGAATCACGTAGCGGCACAGTTCGCTGGCGGCGATACCCATAAAACCCTCGGAACCGAAAGGTGGGCGGCGATGCCTGATGGCGCTTGGCAGCAGGGAAGGGAGGATCAGGCTCGCCGCAAGCGGATCATGCCGCTTGAGTTGAAGTGTAGTGTCATATTGCGGCTGTAAAGGCCTGTTTTAACAACATTTCTGTCGGCGAGTTATAACCGATATATCTGTTCGATCTTAGTTGTCCAACGATCGGGCAAAGTGTGCAGGCAATAAAAAGCCTCGCTTTTAAGGCGAGGCTTTTGGGTGTTTCAGCCTTTACGGCGTATCAGGCAACCAGTGCCTGACGGGTACGCTCGATCACGGCCTGCAGCGGCTCGGCGCTGGAGTACTGGTCGGGGTACAGGCGTTCGCTGTGACGGGCGATACCGTGTTCGTTGACCAGCGTGAAGCTGAAACAGCCTTTGCGTGCTGCCATGATGAGGCAGTTCATAGGTGCAAAAGCATTGGTTAGGGTGCGAATGGCATCCTGAGTATGGATTTGAGTCGACATAGTTATTAGGTGTTCCTACAAATGACACGGTTAAGAACCGTGCAACGTTAAAACGTTCCAGTAACGTCGACCACCATTGGTCGAACGAAGAACCCGACTGGAACAAAGCAGCCAGTGGAGAGCGCAATTAATTGGCGCGCTTGGGCTGGCAGGTAGGTACTTAGGAGGGCAGGCAGCACATCAAGGGCAAAGGTTCTGGGCCCAGGGTGAAGATCCTGATCAATTTGCAGGTTGGTTCGGTCAGAGTATGAAAACTTCGCAGCACCCTTTGCAGTTCAAAGGCAGTGTTGGCGTAAGTGATACCTGGAAACCATCGAGGTGGTCGGACCCCGTGTTGTCGGTAGAGGCTTCTCTTTAGGGAAGGTTTACCGGGGGACTGTGCGACCGTAATTGACTTTCAGCTTGGTACTAACGCCGCGGATACTAACGCATTGAATTTGAGAAAGGAAGTGTGATAGGCAAAAAACTTGCCAGGGTGGGTTTGGCGCGCTTGGCGGGGGTAGCACAAAATTGTTTTTTTGCCTGCACGCCGGCTGGTGGTGCGCTTGTGGTGCGTGGTGGCGGATGGGGGCGGGGATTATCGCCGTGGCGAGCTAAAAAGGGGCGCCGATATAACCGCTTCATGGGTACTTGTGCACAAAAGTTGCGCCGCTTGTCACCGTGCTGTCACCTGGCCCCGCTGCGCCGGTGCTGCCTGCATGGGAAATTTAAGTCAATGAAAAACATCGTTTTTTTTTGCTGGTGAAAAAATCGTCAGTTTGAGCGCGAGCCCCGGCCCGTGGGGGTTTGAGGCGGTTCGGGGGCAGTTGTCCACTGAGTTATCCACAGCTTCTGTGGATTGTCCCAGGCGCTTGCTCTAGCACGGGCGTGCCGCAATTTTTTCAGCTTTACCCGTGGGAAAAAAGGAGTAGAGTGGCGCGCCCTGCGATCTACCCCACAGTGCTTTATGAAGTTTCGCTCAGTATCAAACTCTGTTATCCAGGCACCTAGCGGTGTTACCGAAACTCGCCGTTTCACCTTGCGCGTGGCCGTGTGGCTGCTGGACAACCCGCGCCTGGCCGCCAACTACAGCGTCAAGCACCTGGCCGGCCGTTTGCTCAAGCAACCGGCCCGTGAAGGGGTGGTGATGGCTCAGAGCCGTTTGGGCCAGTTGATGTGCCGCGAATGCGGCAATGCCCGCGACCGCCGCATCGGCCACGACCTGCTGCGCCAGGCCGCCCGCGCCGGCGATGAGCGCGCCCAGCAAGAACTGGCGCAAATCGAAGGCTGAGCTGTCCCTGGCGCCAGGCCTTGGTTAACCTTCGGCTTTTATCCCGATGGCAGGAGTGGCTATGGCTGTGGACTTAATCAGCATCGTGCTGGGGCTGGTGGCTGCCGGGTTGCCGCTGTTGGTGCTGGCCTGGCAGATCCAGCGCCGCGCCGCCAGCGCCCAGGCTGGCCTGGCGTTGCTCGAAGAGCGCCTCAACACCGCGCAACTGGCCCAGGAAGGGCTCAATGCCCAACTCGACGCGGCCCGCGACGAAATCAGCGACCTGGGCCAGGCCAATACCCTCAAACAGGCGGAACTGGCGGCCCTGCGCCGCGAGGTCGAGCTGTTACAGATCGAGCGCGACAATGCCCGCGATGCCGCCCACGCCTGGAACCTGGAACGCGCCGGCAAGGACGCCGAACTGCGCCGCCTCGACGCCCAGGCTGCCGCCCTGGCGGCCGAGTTGCGTGAGCAGCAGGACAGCCATCAGCAACGCCTGACCGATCTGCAAGGCTCGCGGGACGAGTTGCGCGCGCAGTTCGCCGAGTTGGCCGGGAAAATCTTCGACGAGCGCGAGCAGCGTTTTGCCGAGACCAGCCAGCAACGCCTGGGGCAATTGCTCGACCCCTTGAAAGAGCGCATCCAGTCCTTTGAAAAGCGCGTCGAGGAAAGCTACCAGGCCGAAGCCCGCGAGCGTTTTTCCCTGGGCAAGGAGCTTGAACGCCTACAACAACTGAACCTGCGGCTGAGTGATGAAGCCACCAACCTGACCCGCGCCCTCAAAGGCCAGAAAACCCAAGGCAACTGGGGCGAGCTGATCCTGGAGCGGGTACTGGAGCACGCCGGGCTGGAGAAGGGCCGCGAGTACCAGACCCAGGTCAGCCTCAAGGGCCCGGACGGCGAGCGCTTTCAACCGGATGTGCTGATCCTCTTGCCGGGCGACAAGCAGGTGGTGGTCGACTCCAAGGTCAGCCTCACTGCGTATCAGCAGTACGTGGCGGCCGACGATGACGGCGTCGGCCAGATTGCCCTCAAGCAGCATGTGCTGTCGTTGCGCAATCACGTCAAAGGCTTGGCCGGCAAGGACTACAAGCGGTTGGAAGGGCTGCACAGCCTGGATTTCGTGTTGCTGTTCGTGCCCATCGAGGCGGCGTTTTCCGCCGCCCTGCAAGCCGAGCCGAACCTGTTCCAGGAGGCGTTCGACCGCAATATCGTGATCGTCAGCCCCACCACCCTGCTGGCCACGTTGCGGGTGATCGACAGCCTGTGGAAGCAGGAACGCCAGAGCCAGAACGCCCGGGAAATCGCCGAGCGCGCCGGGTGGCTGTACGACAAGTTCGTGCTGTTTATCCAGGATCTGGACGAAATTGGCGGGCGTTTACAGCAGTTGGACAAAGCCTACGCCTCGGCGCGCAACAAGCTGACAGAAGGGCGCGGCAACCTGGTCAGCCGTAGCGAACAACTCAAACTGCTCGGCGCCCGCGCCAGCAAAAGCCTGCCGGCCGACCTGCTGGAGCGGGCCATGACCGATGAAGATGGGCAGATGCTGGAGTTGCCGGAGTAGAGCGCGCAGCAGGTTTTTTGTAGGCCCGAGTTTGTTGTGGGAGCAGCTGTATTACCCCTGCCATTCGTCACCGCCACTCAGCGGCCATCGCGAGCAGGCTCGCTCCCACAGAGGAAAGATCAAAATCCCACCCACACCACTGTTCAACTGTGGGAGCGGGCCTGCCCGCGATGAGGCCGGTACTGCCAAGCCGCGTCTATACAGCCCAACCACCGCCATCGCGGGCAAACCCGTTCCCACAAGGATTAACTCCCCCCCCCCCAGGTCGCTCAAGCCACCGATCTTTGCCGCCCAGCGGCATAACACCGCCGGTTTTTCGTCTTTGTGTTGGCCCTTGCAATGGGCTGCCAGCGGCCAATCCCCCGTGGCGCTTGCTCGCGAGGCGTCACAGAGTGAGTTGGTCTGCAAATTGCTTGTGGCTCAGTCAGTACAGCAGTGGGCGGCAAACGTCCGGCATGCAGAGGAACGACTGTGGACAAGTACCTTTATGTGGCAATGACCGGCGCCAGCCAGAATGCCTTGGCGCAGAAGGCTCATGCCAACAACCTGGCGAACATCTCCACCAACGGTTTCCAGCGCGACCTGGAGCAGGCGCGCTCGATGCCGGTGTTCGGCGACAGCTTTCCGGCGCGGGCCTTTGCCCTGACCGAGCGGCCGGCCACGGATTTCAGCGCCGGCTCCCTGGTGGAAACCGGGCGTGACCTGGACGTGGCCGTGAGCGGTAATGGCTGGATCGCCGTGCAGACCCCGGATGGCGGTGAAGGTTATGTGCGCACTGGCAGCCTGAATGTCGACGCCCTGGGTATGTTGCGCGCCGGCAATGGCATGCCGGTGATGGGCAATGGCGGGCCGATTGCCGTGCCGCCCGAGCAGAAGATCGAAGTCGGCCAGGACGGCACCATCAGTATCCGCGCCATGGGTGAAGGCCCGCGGGTGATGGCCGAAGTGGACCGCATCAAGTTGGTCAACCCGGACCTCAAGACCATGACCAAAGGCCTGGACGGTTCGATCCACACCAAGGACGGCCAGCCCGCGCCGGCCGACGCCAATGTGCAATTGGTGTCTGGGTTTCTGGAGTCGAGCAACGTCAATGCGGTTGAGGAAATGACCTCGGTGCTGGCCCTGGCCAAGCAGTTCGAGCTGCACATCAAGATGATGAACACCGCCAAAGAAGACGACCAGGCCATGGCTCGGGTCTTGCAGATCAGCTAATCACCACAACGTCGCGCCGTAAAACAGGCGCACGAGGAGAATCGAATGCTTCCGGCTCTATGGGTTGCCAAAACAGGCCTGTCCGCCCAGGACACCAACCTGACTACCATTTCCAACAACCTGGCCAACGTCTCGACCACGGGTTTCAAACGCGATCGCGCCGAGTTCCAGGACCTGCTCTACCAGATCAAACGCCAGCCTGGCGCCCAGTCGACCCAGGACAGCGAACTGCCGTCGGGCCTGCAAGTGGGTACTGGTGTGCGCATCGTCGGCACGCAGAAGAACTTCAACGCCGGCAGCCTGCAAACCACCGAGCAGCCGCTGGACATGGCCATTAACGGCCGGGGCTTCTTCCAGATCCTGCAACCGGACGGCACCACGGCCTACACCCGTGACGGCACCTTCCACCTGGACTCCAACGGCCAGATCGTTACGGCCAACGGCTACGCGCTGGAGCCGGCCATTGTCGTGCCGGCCGACGCCAAGACCTTCACCGTGGGCCAGGACGGCACCGTGTCCATCACCATCGCCGGCAACCCGGCCGCCCAGGTGATCGGCAACCTGCAGACCGCCGACTTCATCAACCCGGCCGGCCTGCAAGCCGCCGGTGGCAACCTGTTCATGGAAACCGCCGCCAGCGGCGCGCCGCAGATCGGCACCCCGGGCCTGAACGGCTTTGGCCTGACGCTGCAAAACACCCTGGAAACCTCCAACGTCAGCACCGTGGAGGAGATGGTCAACATGATTACCACCCAGCGTGCCTACGAGATGAACTCCAAGGTGATTTCCACCGCCGACCAGATGCTCTCGTTCGTAACGCAGAATCTGTAATCAGTCTTTAAGGCGCCCGTGAGGGGGCCAGCTACACCGTGAGGAAGGGTCATGAATCGGTTTGTGTGTGTGCTTGCATTGAGTGGGGCCGTGGTGCTCGCGGGCTGTGTCGCGCCGCCGCCAAAGCCCAATGACCCTTACTACGCGCCGGTGTTGCCGCGCACCCCTTTGCCTGCGGCGGCCAATAACGGTTCGATCTACCAGGCCGGTTTCGAGCAGAACCTGTATGGCGACCGCAAGGCGTTCCGGGTCGGTGACATCATCACCATCACCCTGAACGAGAAGACCCAGGCCAGCAAAAACGCCAACTCGCAATTGGCCAAGAACAGCAAGACCGGCATTGGCCTGACGTCGCTGTTCGGTGGCGGGCTGAACACCAATAACCCGGTGGGCGGTGGCGATTTGAGCCTGGACGTGGGCTATAGCGGCGACCGCGCCACCAAGGGCGATAGCAAGGCCGGGCAGGGCAACAGCCTGACCGGTTCGATCACCGTGACCGTGGCCGATGTGCTGCCCAACGGCATCATTGCGGTACGCGGCGAGAAGTGGATGACCCTCAACACCGGCGATGAGCTGGTGCGTATAGCCGGGCTGGTGCGTTCCGACGACATCGCTACCGACAACACGGTGTCCTCGACCCGGGTTGCCGACGCGCGCATCACGTACTCGGGCACCGGCTCGTTCGCCGACGCCAGCCAGCCGGGCTGGTTCGACCGGTTCTTCCTCAGCCCGCTGTTCCCTTTCTAGGTGATGAAACGTCCCATGCGCAATTTCAAGCACCTGCTGGCGGCCCTGTTGTTGACGGGCATTCCCTTGGCCGCTCACGCCGAGCGGCTCAAGGACATCGCCAGCATTTCGGGCGTGCGTTCCAACCAATTGATCGGCTATGGCCTGGTGGTGGGGCTCAACGGTACGGGCGACCAGACCACCCAGACCCCGTTTACCCTGCAAACCTTCAACAACATGCTCTCGCAGTTCGGCATCAAGGTGCCGCCGGGCTCGGGCAACGTGCAGTTGAAGAACGTCGCGGCGGTGTCTATCAGTGCCGACCTGCCGGCGTTCGCCAAGCCGGGCCAGCAAGTGGATATCACCGTGTCCTCCATCGGTAACTCCAAGAGCCTGCGCGGCGGCACGCTGCTGATGACGCCGCTCAAGGGCATCGACGGCAACGTCTACGCCATCGCCCAGGGCAACCTGGTGGTGGGCGGGTTCGACGCCGAGGGCCGTGATGGTTCCAAGATCACCGTCAACGTCCCGTCGGCCGGGCGCATCCCGGGCGGTGCTTCGGTGGAGCGTGCGGTGCCCAGTGGTTTCAACCAGGGCAACAGCCTGACGCTGAACCTCAACCGTTCCGACTTCACCACCGCCAAGCGCATCGTCGACAAGATCAACGACATGCTCGGCCCGGGCGTGGCCCAGGCCATCGATGGCGGCTCGATCCGCGTGACCGCGCCCCTGGACCCGAGCCAGCGCGTGGACTACCTGTCGATCCTGGAAAACCTCGAGGTCGATCCGGGCCAAGCGGTGGCCAAGGTCATCATCAATTCGCGTACCGGCACCATTGTTATCGGGCAGAACGTCAAGGTTTCGCCGGCTGCGGTCACCCACGGCAGCTTGACGGTGACCATCACCGAAGACCCCATCGTCAGCCAACCCGGCCCGCTGTCCAACGGCCAGACCGCCGTGGTGCCGCGCTCGCGGGTCAATGCCCAGCAAGAAGCCAAGCCGATGTTCAAGTTCGGCCCGGGCACCACCCTCGATGAGATCGTGCGGGCGGTGAACCAGGTCGGCGCAGCGCCAGGTGACTTGATGGCGATCCTTGAAGCCCTGAAACAGGCCGGCGCCTTGCAAGCCGACCTGATCGTGATTTGAGGCCCGGCCATGGATATTCGTAAGAGCGGTGTGGTGTCGAGCCAGGATTCGGGGGCCTATTCGGACCTCAATCGCTTGAACCAGCTCAAGGTGGGCGACAAGAACAGCGACGGCAACCTGCGCAAGGTGGCCCAGGAATTCGAATCGCTGTTCATCAACGAGATGCTCAAGTCCATGCGCAAGGCCACCGACACCCTGGGCCAGGACAACCCGCTCAACACTGCGGCGGCCAAGCAGTACCAGGAAATGTACGACCAGCAACTGGCGGTCTCGATGTCCCGCGAGGGCGGCGGCATCGGCCTGGCCGATGTGCTGATGCGCCAGATGTCCAAAGAAAAAAATCTCAAGCCCGCCGATGGCTCCGGCCTGACCTCGGGCACCGAGGCCCCGGCCGTTGTGGCGGTGCCCACGCCGATTGCCGCCGGCACCACTGCTGACGGGCCGCTGGGCCGGGTCAATGGCCAGCGGCCGTTGTGGGCCTCGCGCGCCGAGCACACGGTGGCCGCCAGCGGCGAGACGGGCAGCGTGCGCAACGACATGGCGCTGCTCAACCAGCGGCGCCTGGCTTTGCCGCCGAAAATGGCCGATCGCCTGCTGGCCGGGATCGTCCCGTCCGCCAGCGCTGCGGCTCACACCGCGTTGCCGGAGCGCGCCACGGCCGCCGCCGATGGCGTGGTCAAGGGCGACTGGCCAGCGGCGCGCAGCTTCGCCGCGCCTGGGGGGCGTATGCAGGTGTACGGCCGGGCCGTGGCCCAGCCACCGCTGGCGCCGGCGCGCAAGGCGTTCGATTCGGCGGATCAGTTTGTCGCCACCATGTTGCCCATGGCCCAGCAGGCGGCGGATCGCATCGGCATCGACCCACGTTACCTGGTGGCTCAGGCCGCCCTGGAAACCGGTTGGGGCAAGTCGGTCATGCGCCAGCAGGACGGCAGCAGCAGCCACAACCTGTTCGGCATCAAGGCCACGGGCAATTGGAAGGGCGACCAGGCCCGCGCCATCACCAGCGAGTTCCGCAATGGCGCGATGGTCAAGGAGACGGCGGCGTTCCGTTCCTATGACTCCTATCAGGACAGCTTCCACGACCTGGTGACCTTGTTGCAGAGCAACAATCGTTATCAAGAAGTGCTGAAGTCGGCCGATAACCCGGAACAGTTTGTGCGTGAGTTGCAAAAGGCCGGTTATGCCACCGACCCGAACTATGCGAGCAAGATCTCGCAGATTGCCAAGCAGATGAAGAGCTACGAAAACTACGCTTCGGCGAGTGTTACCACGACTTTATAAGGTTTGAGCCATGAGTTTGATCAACATCGGGATGTCTGGGCTCAACGCGAGCCAGTCAGGTTTGGCGACCGTTGGTAATAACATTGCCAACGCCAACACTGCTGGCTACTCGCGCCAGTCGAACGTGCAGGTCAGCTCGGCCTCGAACCAGTTCGGCAACGTCTTCATCGGCAGCGGCACGACCCTTGCCGACGTGCGCCGGATCTACAACTCCTTCCTTGATAGCCAGTTGCAGACCACCACGGCCCTGAGCAGCGACGCCAAGGCGTACCTGGACCAGATCGGCTCCGTGGACAAACTGCTCTCGGACAAGACCACTGGCATCACCTCGGCCCTGAGCGGCTTCTTCTCCGCCCTGCAGACCTCGGCGGCCACCCCGGACAACGTCCCGGCCCGGCAATTGCTGCTCACCAGCGCCGAGACCCTGAGCAACCGTTTCAACTCCATCGCCTCGCAGTTGAACCAGCAGAACGAAGGCATCAACAGCCAACTGGGCACCTTGACCAGCCAGGTCAACCAGTTGACCTCGTCCATTGCCGCGCTGAACCTGCAGATCTCGCAGTCGAGCACCGGCGGCAGCGGCCCGGCCAACCTGCTCGATGCCCGTAACGAAGCGGTGCGCTCGCTCAACGAACTGGTGGGCGTCAAGGTTCACGAGCGTGATGGCAGCTACGATATTTCCCTGGGCACCGGCCAGTCCCTGGTATTGGGCAGCATCGCCAATACCTTGTCGGCGACGCCATCGACCAACGATAAGAACCAGTACAACATCTCGATCAACTACGGCCAGACCAGCGCCGACATCACCTCGGTGGTCACCGGCGGCAAGATCGGCGGCTTGGTGCGTTATCGCGATGAAGTGCTGGCACCGGCCATGAACGACCTGGGCCGCACTGCGATGGTGGTGACCGGGGCGATCAACACCCAGTTGGGCCAGGGCCTGGACGCCAACGGTGAGTTCGGTACGTCGTTGTTCAACAACCTCAACAGCGCCACGGCCATTACCCAGCGCAGCCAGGGTGCTACGACCAACAGCGCCGGCTCCGGCAACCTGAACGTCAGCATCAAGGACACCAGTGCGCTGTCGGTGTTCGACTACAAAGTGACCTTCAGCAGCCCGACGGCCTACAGCGTCACCCGCTCGGACGGCAAGGCCATGGGCTCGTTTGACTCCGCGCTGCCGGCGCCCAACCCGCCGCTGGTGTTCGACGGTGTTTCGTTGGCGCCGGATGGCGCCGGGCCCATGCAGGCCGGTGACAGTTTCACCGTGTCGCCGACCCGCTCGGGCGCCAGCAACATTGGCGTGCAATTGACCGATGCCAACAAATTGGCGTTTGCCGGCCCATTGGTGGCCACCAGCACCGGCAACGATGGCACCGGCATCATGGATGCGCCGTCCTTGACCCTGCCCCTGGACATCTACGGCGGCGCGGACCTGGCGCAACAGCGCATCGGCATCGAACACGCCATGCCGGTCAAGATCGCCTTCGGCAAACCGGACCCGCTCACGGGCACCCAGAGCTACAAGGTGTTCGACTCCAAAGGCGCGGACATCGGCAGTGGCAGCATCATTCCAGGGCAAAAGAACGCGCTGACCATCAACGTACCGATGCGCGATGCAACCGGCGCGCCGATGCTCGATGCCGCCTCGCAGCCACGGACCTTTGCCTTCAACACGGCCATCAGCGGTGCCCCCGCCGACGGCGACGGCTTTACCGTCAAGTTCAACGCCGAAGGTAAGTCGGATAACCGCAACGCCAACGCCATGCTGGAGTTGCAGAACAAGCCCACGGTGGGCATCAGCAACGGCAATTCCGGGTTCAGCATCACCAGCTCTTACAGCCGTTTGGTCGAGCAGGTGGGTGCCAATGCCAGCAAGGCCGGCGTCGACAACGCGGCCAATAACGCCATCCTGACCAGCGCCAAGGCTGCGCGTAACTCGGTGTCCGGGGTCAACCTGGAAGACGAAGCCTCCGATCTGCTCAAGTTCCAGCAGTACTACACGGCGTCGTCGCAAATCATCAAAGCCGCGCAAGAAACCTTCAGCACGCTGATTAACAGTCTTTAAGGGAGTCGTCGACGATGCGCATTTCTACCGCCCAGTATTTTGAGTTCACGGCGAACAAGTATTCCGACAACTTCTCCAACGTGGTCAAGACCCAGGAGCAGGTCACTTCCGGCGTGCGCCTGCAGTCGGCCGCGGATGACCCGGTGGGTGCGGCCAAGTTGCTGCTGCTGCAACAGCAGCAAAACATGCTGACCCAGTACAACGGCAATATCGGCAGCTTGAAGAACAGCCTGGCCAACGAAGAAAGCGTGCTGGTGAGCATTAACGATGCCATTCAGCGTGGCCGTGAGCTGGCGCTCAAGGCCGGTGGTTCGGGCGGTGCGGGTATCAGTGATGCCGACCGCAAGTCGATTGCCGGTGAAATCGGCGAGTTGGAAAAACAGGTCCTGAGCCTGCTCAACACCAAGGATTCCGCGGGCCAGTACATGTTCTCCGGCTCCAAGACGTCGACGCCGCCCTATGTGTTGAACAACGATGGCAGCTACAGCTATCAGGGCGACGAAACCGAGCTGAGCCTGCAAGTGTCGGACACGCTGAAAATCGCCAGCAACGACACCGGCAAAAACATTCTGGAAGTGGCGATCAACTCCGGCCGCACCCAAGTGGTGAAGGACCCGCTGTCGGTCAATGACGACAAGGTGTTGATTTCGGCCGGCCTGATGACCTCCACCAATGCCTATACCAAGAGCTTCGCTTCCGACGAGCCGTACACGGTGCATTTCACCAGCAGCACCCAGTACACCGTGAAAGGGGCCAGCGGGGCGGACGTGACCTCGGAGATTCCGGGCAATGGCCTCTTCGACGCGAAGAAGGAAGGGGCCTCGAGCATTGAGCTGCGTGGCGTGAAGTTCGACATCAGCCTGAACCTCAAGGACACCGATATCGATCCGGATGCGGCCGTCAAGGACCATATCTTCCAGCTTGCGACCAAGCCGGACAGTTTCAACGTCTCGCGCACGCCCAGTAACACCTCCACGGCCCAGGTCACGGGTGCGGCGGTGGATAACAAGGCCGACTATGTGGCCGGGTTCCCCAGTGGCGGCGCGGTCATCAAGTTCACCACGGCCCCGGATTACAAGGTCTACGCCCAGCCTTACGGGCCCGACAGCAAGCCCATTGCCGATGGCACCATGACGGGCAGCTCGATTACGGTCGCGGGCGTCAAGTTCGAGATCAGTGGCGTTCCCGAAAACGGCGACCAATTTGCCGTAGGTTCCGATAGCCACCGCAGCCAGAGCGCACTGGACACCCTGGCGCAGTTGCGCAAGGCCCTGGAAGTGCCCACCGATGGTGACGTATTGGCCCAGGCCAAGCAAAAGGACGCCGTGGATGCCGCCATCTCCAACCTGGCCAACGCCAGCACCCAGGTAGACACCGTGCGCGGCGCTATCGGCTCGCGCCTCAATTCCCTGACCATCCAGGAGACGGAAAACACCAGCCAGACCCTGGCCAACAAAAGCTCCCAATCGGCCATCGTGGACACCGACATCGGCACCGCCTCCATCGACCTGGCGTTCCAGCAGGCGATGCTGCAAGCCTCGCAACTGGCGTTCGTGAAAATCTCCCAGTTGAGCCTGTTCAACAAGCTCTGACCCTTCGCGTGACGCACCACTGCCGGCCGGCCCTGACACCAGGGCTGGCCGGTTTTGTTTTGGGCGTTGCGATACTCACCTCCTCCCAGTGAAAGAGCTTCTGTGTGAGGAGCCTCTGTGGGAGCGGCCGGGCGGTGCTCCGCTCGCCCGCGATTGGGCCGTCATGCACCTCTGGCGGCAGCCGCCCTGCCGCCATCTCCGCTAAGGGCCTGAACAGTCGTAGGCCGATTCCCACTTATCGCGTCCGTTTAGTCTGATTTCTAGCCGGAATCGGCGTCGTTACCATCGCGCCTTGCTTGTTTGCGAGGTTGAAATGATGGAGACACTCCTATGGCGTGAGCTG
>NZ_FYEE01000011.1 GCF_900187645.1 Pseudomonas sp. Irchel 3E20
ACGTGACCTACACCGTCACGCTGACCAACAAAGCCGGCCTGCCGATGGAGAGCCATGGCCCGCTGACGTTCACCCTGAGCGACGGCACCAAAATCTCCGTCAAAGCAGGCGAAACCACCGGTACTGCGGTCGTCCAAACCACCAATGACGTGTTCACTGGCGGCCAACCGTCCCTGGTGAACAAACTGGTTGGGGTTGATGGCGCCGATGACTTCGAGAAACTGACTCTCGATCCGAAAGAGCACACCACCACCGTTACCGATCAGCCAACCGGCGAAGGCGACAAGGTGACTGTTTCGATCACTGGCGATGGTCCGGTCTTCGAAAACCAGGCTCAGAAGTTCACCGTCAGCGTCAGCCAGAAGTTGGATCACGATTTGACCGTGACCCTCAAGAACGGCGCAGTCGTGGTTATCAAGGCTGGCGAGTTGAGCGTTCCGTACGAGCGTGCCGCTCAAGGCGACGACGTCTATAAAGACGGCGAAACCGTGCCCATGGGCATCGACACCGCCACTGTTGACGGCAAATCCTTCGAGAACCTGGTGATCGGCGGTGATGCTTCGGTAGTCGTGAACGACACCGAAACCGAAGTGGTCGCCACCCTGACCGTGGATAAAACCACCGTCACCGAAGGCGGCGACGTGACTTACACCGTCACGCTGACCAACAAAGCTGGCCTGCCGATGGAAAGCCACGGCCCGCTGACGTTCACCCTGAGCGACGGCACCAAAATCTCCGTCAAAGCAGGCGAAACCACCGGTACTGCCGTGGTTCAAACCACCAACGACGTGTTCACTGGTGGCCAACCGTCCCTGGTGAACAAACTCGTCGGTGTTGATGGCGCCGATGACTTCGAGAAACTGACTCTCGATCCAAAAGAACACACCACCACCGTCACCGATCAGCCAACCGGCGAAGGCGACAAGGTGACTGTTTCGATCACTGGCGACGGCCCAGTCTTCGAGAACCAAGCGCAGAAATTCACCGTCAGCGTCAGCCAGAAGTTGGATCACGATTTGACCGTGACCCTCAAGAACGGCGCAGTCGTGATTATCAAGGCTGGCGAGTTGAGCGTTCCTTACGAGCGCGCTGCTCAAGGCGATGACGTCTACAAAGACGGCGAAACCGTGCCGATGGGCATCGATACCGCCACTGTTGACGGCAAATCCTTCGAAAACCTGGTGATCGGCGGTGATGCTTCGGTAGTCGTGAACGACACCGAAACCGAAGTGGTTGCCACCCTGACTGTGGATAAAACCACCGTCACCGAAGGCGGCGACGTGACTTACACCGTCACGCTGACCAACAAAGCCGGCCTGCCGATGGAGAGCCACGGCCCGCTGACCTTCACCCTCAGCGACGGCACCAAAATCTCCGTCAAAGCCGGCGAAACCACCGGTACTGCGGTCGTCCCAACCACCAATGACGTGTTCACTGGCGGCCAACCGTCGCTGGTGAACAAACTGGTTGGGGTTGATGGCGCCGATGACTTCGAGAAACTGACCCTCGATCCGAAAGAACACACCACCACCGTTACCGATCAGCCAACCGGCGAAGGTGACAAGGTGACCGTTTCGATCACTGGCGACGGCCCAGTCTTCGAGAACCAAGCACAGAAATTCACCGTTTCGGTCAGCCAAAAACTCGACCATGACCTCACCGTGACCCTGAAAAACGGCGCAGTCGTGGTTATCAAGGCTGGCGAGTTGAGCGTTCCGTACGAACGTGCTGCTCAAGGCGATGACGTCTACAAAGACGGCGAAACCGTGCCAATGGGCATCGACACCGCCACCGTGGACGGCAAGTCCTTCGAAAACCTGGTGATCGGCGGCGATGCTTCGGTTGTTGTGAACGACACCGAAACCGAAGTGGTCGCCACCCTGACTGTGGATAAAACCACCGTCACCGAAGGCGGCGACGTGACTTACACCGTCACGCTGACCAACAAAGCCGGCCTGCCGATGGAGAGCCACGGCCCGCTGACGTTCACCCTGAGCGACGGCACCAAAATCTCTGTTAAGGCCGGCGAAACCACCGGTACTGCGGTCGTCCAAACCACCAACGACGTGTTCACCGGCGGCCAACCTTCGCTGGTCAACAAACTCGTCGGTGTTGATGGCGCCGATGACTTCGAGAAACTGACCCTCGATCCGAAAGAACACACCACCACCGTTACCGATCAGCCGACCGGCGAAGGTGACAAGGTGACTGTTTCGATCACTGGCGATGGTCCGGTCTTCGAGAACCAAGCACAGAAATTCACCGTTTCGGTCAGCCAAAAACTCGACCATGACCTCACCGTGACCCTGAAAAACGGCGCTGTTGTCGTTATCAAGGCTGGCGAGTTGAGCGTTCCTTACGAGCGCGCTGCTCAAGGCGATGACGTCTACAAAGATGGCGAAACCGTGCCCATGGGCATCGACACCGCCACCGTTGACGGCAAATCTTTCGAAAACCTGGTGATCGGCGGTGATGCTTCGGTAGTCGTGAACGACACCGAAACCGAAGTGGTTGCCACCCTGACTGTGGATAAAACCACCGTCACCGAAGGCGGCGACGTGACCTACACCGTCACGCTGACCAACAAAGCCGGTCTGCCGATGGAGAGCCATGGTCCACTGACCTTCACCCTCAGCGACGGCACCAAAATTAACGTTAAGGCCGGCGAAACCACCGGTACTGCGGTCGTTCAAACCACCAACGACGTGTTCACTGGCGGCCAACCGTCCCTGGTGAACAAACTGGTTGGGGTTGATGGCGCCGATGACTTCGAGAAACTGACTCTCGATCCGAAAGAGCACACCACTACCGTTACCGATCAGCCGACCGGTGAAGGCGACAAGGTGACTGTTTCGATCACTGGCGACGGTCCAGTCTTCGAAAACCAGGCTCAGAAGTTCACCGTCAGCGTCAGCCAGAAGTTGGATCACGATTTGACCGTGACCCTCAAGAACGGCGCAGTCGTGGTTATCAAGGCTGGCGAGTTGAGCGTTCCGTACGAACGTGCTGCTCAAGGCGATGACGTCTACAAAGACGGCGAAACAGTGCCCATGGGCATCGACACCGCCACTGTTGACGGCAAATCCTTCGAAAACCTGGTGATCGGCGGTGATGCCTCGGTTGTTGTGAATGACACCGAAACCGAAGTGGTCGCCACCCTGACCGTGGACAAAACCACCGTCACCGAAGGCGGCGATGTCACCTACACCGTTACCTTGACCAACAAAGCCGGCCTGCCGATGGAGAGCCACGGCCCGCTGACCTTCACCCTGAGCGACGGCACCAAAATCTCCGTCAAAGCAGGCGAAACCACCGGCACTGCGGTCGTCCAAACCACCAATGACGTGTTCACTGGCGGCCAACCGTCCCTGGTGAACAAACTGGTTGGGGTTGATGGCGCCGATGACTTCGAGAAACTGACTCTCGATCCGAAAGAGCACACCACTACCGTTACCGATCAGCCGACCGGTGAAGGCGACAAAGTCACCGTGAGCATCGCGGGCGACGGTCCAGTCTTCGAGAACCAAGCGCAGAAGTTCACCGTCAGCGTCAGCCAGAAGTTGGATCACGATTTGACCGTGACCCTCAAGAACGGCGCAGTTGTGGTCATCAAGGCTGGCGAGTTGAGCGTTCCTTACGAGCGCGCGGCGCAAGGCGACGACGTCTACAAAGACGGCGAAACCGTACCGATGGGCATCCAGACCGCCACCGTTGCCGGCAAGTCCTTCGAAAACCTGGTGATCGGCAACGACACCTCGGTGAAGGTCAACGACACCGAAACCGAAGTCACTGCCAAGCTCACCGTGGACAAGTCCTCGGTAGCCGAAGGTGGCGCAGTCACCTACACCGTGACCCTGACCAACGCCGCCGGCATGCCGATGGCTAACCACGGCCCGCTGGAGTTCAAGCTCACCGACGGCACCATCGTGCGCATCCCGGCCAACGGCACCAGCGGCAGCGCTACTGTCTATGCCAAGGATGACGTGTTCACCGGCGGCCAACAGCCGATGGTCAACAAGCTGGAAACCGTCACTGGTGAGGGCGCGGATCGCTTCGAGAAACTGACCCTCGATCAAGCCACCAAAACCACCACGGTCACTGATGAACCGACCGGCCAGGGTGACAAGGTCACCGTCAGCATCACGGGCGATGGCCCTGTGTTTGAAAACCAGGCACAGAAATTCACCGTCAGCGTCAGCCAGAAACTGGATTACGACCTCACCGTGACCCTGAAAAACGGCGCAGTCGTGGTTATCAAGGCTGGCGAACTGAGCGTTCCTTACGAGCGTGCCGCGCAAGGCGACGACGTCTACAAAGACGGCGAAACCGTGCCGATGGGCATCCAGACCGCCACCGTTGCCGGCAAGTCCTTCGAGAACCTGGTGATCGGCAACGACACCTCGGTGAAGGTTAACGACACCGAAACCGAAGTCACTGCCAAGCTCACCGTGGACAAGTCCTCGGTGGCCGAAGGTGGTGCAGTGACTTACACCGTGACCCTGACCAACGCCGCCGGCATGCCGATGGCTAACCACGGCCCGCTGGAGTTCAAGCTCACCGACGGCACCATCGTGCGTATCCCGGCCAACGGCACCAGCGGCAGCGCTACTGTCTATGCCAAGGATGACGTGTTCACCGGCGGCCAACAGCCGATGGTCAACAAGCTGGAAACCGTCACTGGTGAGGGCGCGGATCGCTTCGAGAAACTGACCCTCGACCAAGCCACCAAAACCACCACGGTCACCGATGAACCGGCCGGCCAGGGTGACCTGGTGACTGTCGGCATCTCCGGCGACACGTCGGTGGTTGAAGGCGGCACCGCCCATTACACCTTGACCCTGAGCGACAAGCCGCTGGCCGATGTCACGGTGACCCTGCGCTACAGCGGCACCGCGATCGATGGCACCGACTTCACCGGTGTGGTGACCGTCAAGATCCCGGCCAACAGCACCAGCGTCGGGTTCAACGTGGCGACCATCGATGACAAGCTCGTCGAGGGTTCCGAGAACTTCAAGGTCACCATCGACTCGGTCAGTGGCGGCAAGTTCGAGAACATCGGCATCGACGCGGGCAAGTCTTTTGTCGATACCGTCATCATCGACAACGACCACGCGCCTGTGGCCGTCGGTGGCCAGGTGACTGGCGTGGAAGACACCACGCTGACGCTCAAGTGGGGTGATTTCCAGGTCAGCGATGTCGATGGCGACAGCCCGCTGAGCATCACCATCACCGACCTGAACAACGCCGCCGGCAAGCTCACGCTCAACGGCGTGGCGGTCAGCGCAGGCCAGACCATCACCCAGGCGGATATCGCCGCGGGCAAGCTCAAGTTCACTCCGTCCGCGAACCAATCGGGTGCCGATGGCTACGGCGGCACCGGCGTGGGCAACAAGCAGGCCGACTACGCGCAGATCAAGTACAAGCCAAACGATGGCTTCAACCTGGGCAACGAAGTGACCCTCAAGGTCGACATCACGCCGCAGGCTGACGCCCCGACGCTGAACATCACCGGCAACAACGTGGCCTCCATCGGCCTGACCAAGGAAGTCTGGACCGGCCTCGCCGGCCTGGGCACCAACGGCAACGGCGCGCCTTCGGACACCCTCAAGTCGGTGATCGACGCCGCGGGTAAACCCAACAGCAGCACCCTGGTGACCAACGTGCAGTCCAGCGCCGATGTGGCGGCGGGCACCGCGTCGAAAACCTCGGGCTTGATCTTCCTGGAAGCGGGCAAGACCTACACCTTCTCCGGCACCGGCGACGACAGCCTGTTGGTGACCATTGGCGGGCAGAAAGTCGCCAGCGCCCTGTGGGGCAACGGCGGCGCGCTGACCGGCGAGTTCAAGCCAACCACCAGCGGCTACTACACCCTGGACGTCTACCACCATAACCAGAGCGGCGCGGGCAGCTATGACGTGAACCTGTCGATCAACGGCAGCACGCCGGTCGACTTGGGCAAGGCCAACCTGCCGATGTACCCGACGGTCACTGACCTGGTGAACGCCGGCGTGTCGGTTTCTGACCTGCACGGTGCCAATGGCGAGGGTTACTACGAGGGCTACAAACTCAACGAAGGCGCGGAAAACGGCCAGGTGAAGATCTCCCCGATCACCACCGCGCTGACCGACACCGACGGCTCCGAAAGCCTGAGTGTGAAAATCAGCGGCTTCCCCAAAGGCATGGTGCTCAGCGATGACGCCGGTCATACCTTCACCGTGGGCGACTCCGGCGAAGCCAACGTCACCGGTTGGAACCTGGGCGGCCTGACCCTGACGCCACCGCCGTACTACAACGGCAAGTTCGACCTGACCGTGACCTCGACCTCCACCGAGTCCCTCGGCGGTTCGGCCGTGAGCACCGGGACGATTCCGGTCACCGTGCACCCGGCGGTGTACAACCCGGTCATCGGCACCACCAACGACGACACCATCCCCGGCACCGATGGCAACGACATCATCGTCGCCGACATCGGTGGCCTGAACGTGGTGCAAGGCAAGAACTACAACATCGCGTTCATCATGGACACCTCGGGCAGCATGGACGACTCCATCGCCGCCGCCAAAACGTCCATGACCAACATGTTCAAGACGTTGCAGGACAGCCTGGGCAGCAGCACCTCGGGGACGGTGAACATCTTCCTGACCACCTTCTCCGACCAGGTCAATTCCAGCATCGCGATCAACCTGAAGGACCCACTGGCCCTGAGCAAACTGGGCGACATCATCAAGGGCATGTACGCCAACGGCGGCACGAACTATGAAGATGCGTTCAAGACCACGGCCAACTTCTTCCAAAGCACCATGGCCAAGGGCAACGCGGGTGCGGAAAACCTGACCTACTTCATCACCGACGGTAAGCCGACGTTCTACCAAACCGGCGAATCGCCCAACCCTATCGTGGCCGACTCCTACAGCGGCACCGATATGCGTCTGGACGACTACCTGAACGTGAACAACTACAAGTTGGGTGACACCGCCTACATCAACCTGGGCGGCACCAACTACGTGCTGGTCACCAGCAGCGGCAAGGTCAACAGCTACTCCCAGGACTGGAGAGGCAACTGGTACAAGGACAGCGGCAACCTGGGCACCATCCGCGCCCAGGGCGATGGCACCTATGAAATCTCGCGCCAGGCAGGCGCGGGCAGCAGCACCGACTACTGGACCGGTCAAGATTCGGCCAGCAGCTTCCTGTTGCTCAAAGGCTTGTCCACCGTCGAGGCGATTGGCCTGAACAACAGCATCAAGCCCGGTGACCTGAGCCCGTTCGACAGCGATAACAAACCGCAAACCAACATCAACCCGAACGACCTGGCCAACGCCATCCTCGGCCACACCGAGGCCACCCTGCCGGGTGCCGACAAGGTCAGTGGCGGCGATGGCAATGACATCATCTTCGGCGACCTGGTGAGCTTCGGCGGCATCTCCGGCGAGGGTTACCAGGCGATGCAGGCGTATGTCGCGCAGAAGTCCGGGGTGGACGTCAGCAAAGTCAGCGCCAGCAATGTGCACCAGTACGTCACCGAGCATTACAACGAGTTCGACGTCTCTGGCGCCCATGACGGCGCAGACAACCTGCTGGGTGGTGCCGGCAACGACATCCTGTTCGGCCAGGGCGGCAACGACTACCTGGACGGTGGCAAAGGCAACGACATCCTGCTCGGCGGCACGGGCAACGACACACTGATCGGCGGCCAGGGCAATGACATCCTGATCGGCGGTTCGGGTGCCGATACCTTCGTCTGGCGCGCGGGTGACACCGGCAACGATGTCATCAAGGACTTCAAGGCCGGTGAAGGTGACCGTATCGACCTGCGCGACCTGTTGCAGGGCGAAAGCGGCAGCACCATCGACAACTTCCTCAAGATCACCACCGTGGAAGGCGTCTCCACCCTGCAGGTCAGTTCCGAAGGCAAGCTCAATGATGCCGGCGGCATGGCCAACGCGGATGTGACGATCAAACTGGAAGGCAACAACTGGTCTAACGTGAACCTCAACTCACTGATTTCCGGTAACGACCCGACCATCAAGATCGACCACAACAACAACTGATCGAGCCCCTGCGGCCGCCCACCCGGGCGGTCGCCGGCTTCGCTCGCCGCGTCACGTCCGTGACGATCGGCGCTTTGCACCGCATACTCGCGTCCAGTTGGCCTATGCTGCTGACAGCACGACGCTGGTCCATACATGAGGGATGCTCAATGTTCTACGTGCAACGCGATGCTCAAGGGCAGTTGATCCGCGTGGAAGCCACCGCCTATGCCGAGGCGACGGAAACCCTGCCGGCCGACAACCACGAAATCCAGGACTGGTACGCCAACGAAGCCGTGGAAGTCAGCCTCAAGCAACTCAAACAGAGCGACCTGGACATGATCCGGGTACTCGACGACTTGATTCAGGTGCTGACCAGCAAGGGGGTGATTCGCGTCACCGACCTGCCGCCGGCGGCGCAGGCCAAATTGATGGACCGCACCCAGGCGCGGGAAGCCTTGGGTGGCCTGGGTGGCCTGATTAATGACGATGAAGCCGGGCTGATCTGACGGCCGCTACTGCATTGCAACACAACCCCTGTGGGAGCGAGCCTGCTCGCGATGCCTGTATCACCGCCAAACGTGGCGGGCCGATACACCGCTATCGCGAGCAGGCTCGCTCCCACTGTTTTTTGCGCGTTACAAACTGATCGCCGTCGCCTCGAACCGCACACGCGGATGGGCGATGCGGTCCTGGGCGCGTACCAGCTCCAGCTCATAGCTGGCGCAGGCCTGGGTTTCCAGCAGCACTTCATGCACCGCCGCCGCGGTGAACTCGAACGCCGCCAGCAAGCTGTCGCCCAGCAGCACCCGGGCGAGGAACAGCCCGGAGGTCAAATCCCCCACCCCCACCGGTTGGCGCGGAAACGCCAGCAGCGGCCGGCGCAGGTGCCAGTTGCCGTCGGCCGTCACCAGCAGCATTTCAAAACCGTCCGCGACCTTGCCCGGATAATCCAGATGCTTGACCAGCACCGCTTTAGGCCCGCGCGCCAACAGCGAGCGCGCCATCGCCAGGCAATCGAACAACGACTGCGGCTTGCGCCCGCAAAAGCTGTCCAGCTCCAGTTGGTTGGGGCACAGAAAATCGGCCATGGCCACCGCCTCTTCCAAGAGGAAATCGCTGACCTCGGCGGGCACGATGCAGCCCTTTTCCGGGTGGCCCATCACCGGGTCGCACAGGTACAACGCCTTGGGGTTGATCGCCTTGATCCGCGCCACGCCCGTGAGGATCGCCCGCCCCTGGGCCGCACTGCCCAGGTAGCCCGACAGCACTGCGTCGCAATGGCCCAATTCGCCAATGGCGGCGATGCCCTCCACCAGCGCGGGGATCTGCTGCGGCGCCAAAACTTCGCCCGCCCACTGGCCGTATTGGGTGTGGTTGGAGAACTGCACGGTGTTGAGCGGCCAGACATTCACCCCAACCCGCTGCATCGGGAACACCGCGGCACTGTTGCCGGCGTGGCCGAAGACTACGTGGGACTGGATAGCGAGCAAATGGGGCGTACGTTTCATGGGTAACTTCCGTAAACCGGTGACATTCAAGCCGCGCAGTATGCGACTAAACACAGCCTGTACGACAGAGCGCGCAGGCAGTTAAGCTGGCGGCAACTTGTTGGAGCGAACCACATGCTGACCCTGGGAAATATCTTCGTGCTGATGCTGCTGGCCACCGGCGGCGCCTGGCTGTGGCACAACCACGGCTTGCGCGAGCGCGCACTGGAGCGGGTCAAGCAGCATTGCGCCAAGCTCGACATCGAGCTGCTGGACGGCAACGTCGCCCTCAAGCGCATCGGCATCGTCAAGGACGCCAATGGCCGGCGGCGCCTGGCGCGCATCTACACCTTCGAGTTCACCGTCACCGGTGAAGCCCGCCACAACGGCACCATCACCCAATTTGGCGCCCACAGCGCGCACATCGAACTGGCGCCCTACCCGATCGTGGTCAAGGAACCGCCGCCGCCCAGCGCCGACGTCATCGAACTGAGCCAGTGGCGCCAGGAACACACCAAGTGGCGCCAGTGACTCAAGGCGCCAGCAGCCCCAGGGCCTTGAGGCTGGCCTTGCCCACCGCCACACGCTTGGGCGCGTCGGCCATGCCGTTGGGCATGTCGATGTTCAGCGCAAAGCTGTAGACCTTGCCGCCCTGCTCCACCCAGCCCACCCACCAGCCCAGGCCTGGCGTGTAGCGGGTGTTCCACCCGGTCTTGCCGTACAGCGTCCAACCCGGGCCTTTTTCCAACTCAGTGATTTCACGCACGCTGGCCTGCGCCTCGGCCGGGAACGGCAATTGCCCCTGGGCCAACGCCGCCAAAAAGCGCGCCTGCTCCACGGCGCTGATCTGCAGCGGCCCATCGAGCCAAAAGGTGTCGACGCGGGTGCCAACCTCACCATTGCCATACCCCAATGCCCGCACACCCGCCTGCATGCGCGCCAGGCCTATGCGCCGGGCCAGTTCCTTGTACACCGCCAGGTTGGAGATTTTGATGGCCTCGCGCAGGCCCATGTCCTGCTCCCAACTCTTGATGAATTGCGGCTGGCCGCCGTAGGGCAGCACCTCGTCAACACTGCTCACCGCGCCGCTGGCCAGGCCGATCAGGCTGTTGGGGATCTTGAAGGTCGAGGCCGGGTAATACCGCGTGGCGGCGCGCTCGGCATCGACGCCGGTGAAGGTGGCGGCGCTGACGTCGTACAGCACGAACGTGCCCTTGACCTTGGCCGCCGCGAAAATCCCCGCCACTGCCGGGCTGGATTTGAACTCCAGCGCCTGCACGGACGTGGTGAACAACGCGGCAAGGATCAACAGCCCGCTTGCTACAAAAGACTTCGCCATGGGCAATCCTCAAAAATACGCAGAGGCGCACCTTACTCCAACCCTGACGGGCGCTTAAAGCGGACCTAGCCGAATGGCCACCAGGGCACGAGTCAGCGCGACCGTATCTTGCTCCCGATCGAAAATCAGCTCGATGCGCGAGTCCTGGCGCCATTCGCTGGGCTGCCATGCCAGGTTTTCGCGGTCTAGTGCATTGGCCGACCTCCACCCCTGCGGGCTGTGGACAATCAACTTGGCCCGCCGCCACGCAAGCCCCGCCAACCAGGCGTCCAGCCCAGCGCAGTCAAATACCTGGCTCGGGTGCCAGCGCCAGCCAATGCTCCAGCCACCCTCCTGTTGCTGGCTGAGGCAGATCGGCACGTCCACCGCGCGCCAGATCGCCGGGAGCTGCGCCAGCCCTTGGGGCACCGCGAAATGTGCCAGGGGCGCGCCCGCTGTCGCCTGCCCACCGGGAAGCTCACTCAAGGCCAACGCCGCTTGGCGCGTCCAGCGCAGCGGTACAGAGGGCAATTGGCTGGCAATGCGCTGGCGATCAGCCTCCAGCAAGCCTTCGTCCTTGTTCAACACCAGCAACCCAGCGCTGCCCAGCGCTTGTTGCTGGGCGTCGGGCAGGGGTTTGCCGCGGGCCAACGCCTGGGCATCGAGCACCAGCACGCACGGCTGCACCGCCAACACGCCCTGCCACGGCGCCTCACGCAACTGGCGCAACAACTGCGCTGGGTGGCCCAGGCCCGAAGGCTCGATAAACAAGCGGTCCGGCCGTGCCTTACGCAGCAAGCGGCCCAGCCCCACCTGGAACGGCGCCCCGTTCACACAGCACAAACAGCCCCCGGCGACTTCCCCCAGGGCCACGCCATCCTCATCCCGGGTCAGCAGGGCCGCGTCCAGGCCGATCTGGCCAAACTCGTTGATGAGCACCGCCCAGCGTTCATGGGCCGGGCGCTGGGCCATCAAGTGCCGGATCAGGCTGGTTTTGCCGGCACCCAAAGGCCCGGCAATCACGTGGGTGGGAATGTTCTGCAGCATGGCGTGCAACTGTCTGCGCAAGGGGAAGGGAGCCGATGCTACGCCCATCACGCCTCAGGCGTCGAACCAGGGGCCAAAGGGGTCGGCCAGTGACCGCCACCCCTCAACGCCCAGGGCCATTTCAGCGTCATTGAGCAGGCAGTCATCCAACTCGGCATTGAGCCGGGCAAAATCGATGTGCTGGCCGATAAACACCAACTCCTGGCGGCAATCGCCGGTTTCGGGCAACCAATTGGTCATGATCGCCGCCGTGCTTTCGGCGTCCTCGGGCCACTGCTCGCGCGGTACAAAACGCCACCAGCTACCGGCAAAGCCATGGCGCATCAAACCGCCAGCCTGGGACCAACTCGCCGCATCCTCGGGCTTGCTGGCCAGCCAGAAGAACCCCTTGGAGCGCAGCAATTTGCCATTGAGCCAGGGGCCCTCGATCAAGTCGTAGAAGCGCTGCGGATGGAACGGCCGCCGCGCCCGATAAACGCTGGAGGCAATGCCGTACTCCTCGGTTTCCGGCACGTGCTCGCCGCGCAGCTCCTTGAGCCACCCCGGCGCCAGGGCCGCGCGCTCAAAATCGAAACGCCCGGTGTCGAGGATTTTCCCCAACGCTACCGCGCCCATGACCATGGGCAGAATCTCGGCGTGGGTGTTGAGCCGGCGCAAAATCGCCAGCAGTTCCTCACGCTCATTCTGGCCAATCAGGTCGATCTTGCTGATGAGGATCACATCGGCGAACTCGACCTGCTCGATCAGCAGGTCGGTGATGGAGCGTTCGTCATCTTCCCCCAGGGTTTCACCTCGGGAGGCGAGGCTGTCGGCGGCCTGGTAGTCCAGCAGGAAATTCAGGCCATCGACCACCGTAACCATGGTGTCCAGGCGCGCCAGATCCGCCAGGCTCTGGCCCTGTTCGTCGCGGAACGTGAAGGTTTCCGCCACCGGCAGCGGCTCGGCGATGCCGGTGGATTCGATCAATAAATAATCAAACCGCCCCTCGCGGGCCAGTTTGCTGACCTCTTCGAGCAGGTCTTCACGCAGGGTGCAGCAAATGCAGCCGTTGCTCATCTCTACGAGTTTTTCTTCGGCGCGGTTCAGGCTGACATCGCGCTGGACTTCGCTGCCATCGATGTTGATCTCGCTCATATCGTTGACGATCACCGCCACCCGCAGGTTGTCGCGGTTGCGCAGCACATGGTTGAGCAGCGTGCTCTTGCCGGCGCCGAGAAAGCCGGACAGCACGGTAACGGGGAGGCGGTGGGGCATGGGGTGTTCCTCATCGGGGCGGCCGGTCGGCGTACAGGGATGACACGTGCGCGGCGCAGGGAAGGCTAAACGTTACTTCATAACAGTAAGAAATTTTCCACCGAATGGAAAGTTATAATGTAACATTCAAAAATTCCCGCCACGACGGACCTCCCCCCATGAACGCGCTGACTCTGCCGGATATCGCCGCGCAGGCCTCACGCCAAGCCTTGCCACTGGACTGGGTAGGCATGTGCGGCATTGCCCTTCCCGTGGTGTTCGATGGCCAGCGCATCAGCGCCAGGGCCGACGCGGGCGTGAGCCTGGACGACGGCCAAGCGCGAGGCATTCACATGTCGCGCCTGTACCTGGCCCTGGAAATGCTCGAACAGCAAACCCTTTCCCCCGCGCTGTTGCGTGAAGTTTTGCAGCGGTTTCTCGATAGCCACACCGGTTTATCCAACGCCGCGTCTTTGCGCATTCACCTCGATTTACTGCTTAAACGGCCCGCACTGGTCAGCCCCTTGGCCGGTTGGAAAACCTACCCGGTGGTCATCGAAGCGCGGCTAGAAAACGCAATGTTCCACGTGGAACTAAAAATCGACGTGGTCTACTCCTCCACTTGCCCCTGTTCGGCGGCGTTGTCGCGGCAGTTGATCCAGCAGCAGTTCGTCGACGACTTCGCGCAAAAGCCCCTGCACCACGCCGATGTTCTCGCGTGGCTCGGCTCCACCCAGGGCATTCTCGCCACGCCCCACAGCCAGCGCAGCACCGCCCGTTTGCACCTGCGCCTGGGCGATTACCTCGACGGCCTGCCGCTGATCGCCCTTATCAACGACGCCGAAGCCGCCCTCGGCACCGCGGTGCAAACCGCAGTGAAACGCGCCGACGAGCAAGCCTTCGCCCTGGCCAACGGGCAAAACCTGATGTTCTGCGAAGACGCCGCGCGGCGCCTGCACCTGGCGCTGAAGCGCTCGCCCGGGGTCAACGGTTTTCGCCTGCGGGTAACCCACGCCGAAAGCCTGCACGCCCACGACGCCGTGGCCGAAAGCCGCTGGAATTGGGGGGCGGCATGATCCGCAAAAACCCGTCCGGCGATTTGCCGGTGATTGCCGAATCCGCCTACGTGGACAAGACCGCGATCATCTGCGGCAAAGTGGTGATCGGCGAAAACGTCTTCGTCGGCCCCTACGCCGTGATCCGCGCCGACGAAGTGGACGCCCAAGGCGCCATGGACCCGATCACCATCGGCGCCAACTCCAACATCCAGGACGGCGTGGTGATCCACTCTAAATCCGGCGCGGCGGTGACCATCGGCCAGTTCACCTCTATCGCCCACCGCTCCATCGTTCACGGCCCGTGCTCGGTGGGCGACCGGGTGTTCATCGGTTTCAACAGCGTGCTGTTCAACTGCGCCGTGGCCGACGGCTGCGTGGTGCGGCACAACTCGGTGGTCGATGGCCGCGACCTGCCACCGGACTTCTACGTGCCCTCCACCACCCGCATCGGGCCCAATACCGACCTCTCGCAGTTCGCACCGGTCAGCGTCAGCGCCTCGGAGTTCTCCGAAGACGTGGCGCGCACCAACGTCGATCTGGTGCGCGGCTACAAAGCCCTGCAGAACGAGTTTTGACCATGGCCAGCGTGCTGATCCGCAACGCCAGGTTGGTCAACGAGGGCTGCGAATTCGACGCCGACTTGTGGGTGGATCACGGCCGCATCGTGAAAATCGCCCGCAGCATCAGCGGCGCAAACGCCCAGGTAGAAATCGACGCCCAGGGCCAATGGCTGCTACCGGGGATGATCGACGACCAGGTGCACTTTCGCGAACCGGGCGCGCCCGACAAAGGCAGCTTCTACAGCGAGTCGCGGGCCGCCGTGGCCGGGGGCATCACCAGCTACATGGACATGCCCAACACCGCGCCCGCCACCCTGAGCCTGGCCGCCCTGGACGACAAAAAGCGCCGCGCCGCCCTGCACTCGGTGGCCAACTACGGTTTCCACTTTGGTGTCAGCCACGACAACCTCGACACCGTGGCCGCCCTCGACCCGTGCACGGTGGCCGGGGTGAAGGTGTTCATGGGCGCCTCCACCGGGCAGATGCTGGTGGACGACCCACAAGTGCTGGAGCGCCTATTCGCCAACGTGCCCACTGTGCTGCTGGCCCACTGCGAGCACACGCCGAGCATCCAGGCCAACGAGGCGAACCTGCGGGCGCTGTTCGGCGAGCGCATCCCCGCCGCCGCGCACCCGTTGGTCCGCAACGCTGAGGCGTGCTTTCGCTCCTCGTCCCTGGCGGTGGACCTGGCCAAGCGCCACGGCACCCGGTTGCACGTGCTGCACCTGACCACCGCCCGCGAGCTGGCGCTGTTCGAGGACAAACCCCTGGCCCACAAACGCATCACCGCGGAGGTGTGCCTGCACCATTTGCTGTTCGACGACCGCGACTACCCGCGCCTGGGCAACCTCATCAAATGCAACCCAGCGATCAAAAGCCTCGCCGACCGCGATGCCCTGCGCCAGGCACTGCTCAGTGATCGCCTCGATGTGATCGGCAGCGACCACGCGCCCCACACTTGGGCGCAGAAGCAACTACCCTATTTTGATGCGCCGGCCGGGCTACCCTTGGTACAACACGCCCTGCCCGCGCTGCTGGAATTGGTGGCCGATGGCCTGTTGCCGCTGACCACACTCGTCGCCAAAACCAGCCACCGCGTGGCGGATCTGTTCCGGATTCCCGATCGCGGTTACCTGCGTGAAGGCTACTGGGCCGACCTGGTACTGATCCGGGCCGAGCCCACACCCGTGGCGGTGGCCGACCAGCCGATCCTTGCCCAGTGCGGCTGGACGCCTTTCGCCGGGCGAACGTTTCGCCATCGCGTGGCCACCACGCTGGTAAGCGGGCAAATTGCCTGGCATGACAACCGAATCCATGACGGCTGTCAGGGTTTGCCTTTGCGGTTCATGGGTTAAATCCGTTCTACCGACCACCGTTACCGAGCGCCTTAGACCATGATCCGCATCACCCTGCCAGACGGCTCCTTGTGTGAATACGATCAGCCCCTTTCCGTGTTTGAGGTGGCGGCCAGCATCAGCCTGCCCCTGGCCCGCGCAGCGGTGGCCGGGCGGGTGGACGGCGTGCAAGTGCACAGTGCATTCATGATCGAGGGCGACGCCCGCGTCAGCATCATCACCCCACGCGAGCCCGAGGGGCTGGAGATCCTGCGCCACTCCTGCGCGCTGCTGCTGGCCATGGCCGTCAAGCAGCTGTACCCGCACGCACGCTTGCGTGCCGGGGCGGTGCTGGGGGATGGGTTTTCCTATGAATTCGCCTGCGACCAGGCCCTGGACGACGCCGCGCTGACCGCCCTGCAAGCGCGCATGCAGGCCCTGGCGGCCACCAACCACGCCTTTCGCCGCGAACCGACAAGCCGCGAGCAGGCCTTGGCGTTGTTCCGCCAGCGCCGTGAGCCGTACTTCGTGGAGCAACTGCACGCCCTGGCGGATGACGCACAGGTGACGCTGTATCGGCTCGTCGATTTCATCGCCCCCCACCCCGGCCCGCTGATTCCATCGAGTACGATCCTGCAAGCCTTCAGCCTCACCCACCTGCGCAGCCTGCATTCGGCCAGCGGCGTACTGCACCGCATCTACGGCACTTGCTGGCCGTCGCCGGCGGAACTGCACACCTGGAGCCGCCCGCCGCTAGCCGTGGTGCTGAGCATCAACGAGGACCAAGCCGAGTACGCCCAAGGGATAGTCGAGGCCCTGCGCCGCGCCGGCATCCAGGCCAAGGGCGACCTGCGCGACGAGAACATCAGCCACAAACTGCGCGAACACCGTGCCCTGCACGTGCCCTACCTGCTGGTGGTGGGCGAAAAGGAGCAGAGCGCCGGGTTCGTCAGCGTGCGCAGCCACGAGGGCGAAGATTTGGGGCGCATGAGTGTGGAGGGCTTTGTGCAGCGGCTCGCAGGCGGGGGCGGCCGCGCGCGAGTGTGCGGCGCGCCTGAACCGCTGTGTCGCGCGGAGGATTTTTAGGGCTGCTGCGCAACCCCGGCAGCCCCACGGCGGCGAACATCAGGCGCGGGGTTTGACCGCCCCGCATTCCTGCCCCAACCACACGGCGCGGGTGTCGAGGCTGCCTTTTTGCTGTTGGCCGACGGCGTTGAAGGTGCCGCTGACTTTAGTGGTGAACTCCCGGTCGCTGAGGAAATGCGCCACGCCCGTGCCCTGGGCCTTGGGGCAACTGAAGCGGAACTTCCACTGCTGGCCGTTACGCTCGGTCACTTGCTGCTGGCAGCCCGATTGCGGGTCTTGCAGCGGAATGCTGTCGGTTTTTACCTGTTCAGGGGTCAGGCACACGCGGATGCCTTTGCCGCCCATGGTGATGCCCTGCTTCTCCAGCATCGCCTGCTGCTCGGGGGTCATCTGGTTCTTTAATTGGCCAAGGATCAACTGCAAATCCGGCAGGTTCTGGTCGTCGACCTTCATGTTGCTGGAGGTCAACTCCCACAAACCTGGTTGCAGCATCTGCGCCTGGGCGGCGACAGGAAGCGACAAGCCAACAGCCATGGCCAAACCCAGCAGACGAACGTTCATCGCATGACTCCTAGAAGATAGTGGCCGTTAGACGCCGGCCACGGGCTTAGGTTGCACGGCCAATTAAATAGCGACATCGGCCGTGGAACATGGTCTGTTAGGCATTGAATCTTCAGGAGCAAGGTTGCCCCATGGATTACTTCGGCCCGCATGTGTTCGGCTATCTGATCGCGATCATTCACCTTCTGGGGATGATCGCCGCGATCCACGCCGTGTTGACCGTCAGGACCGCCCAAGGCGCTATTGCCTGGGCCATGTCGCTGTTCTTCATTCCCTATTTCACCCTGGTGCCCTACCTGATTTTTGGCCGCAGCACCTTCGACGCCTACATCAAGGCGCGGCGCCAGGCCAACACCGAAATGCACAAAGCCATCATCGCCCTGAACTGGCGCCCCTGGATCGAAGAAGCCCTCGCCGCCCGTGCCTCGAACGCCTACGCCTCGCTGCGGGCGATGCCCAAGCTTGGGCGTATGCCGTGCCTGGCGAACAACCAGGTGCGCCTGCTCATCAATGGCGAGGCGACCTTCGCGGCGATTTTCGAGGCCATCGGCCAGGCCCGCGAAGCGGTGTTGATCCAGTTTTTCATCATCCACGACGACCGCCTCGGCCGGCGCCTGCAAGCCCTGCTCCGGAAAAAAGCCGCCGAGGGCGTCGCGGTGTACCTGCTCTACGACCGCATCGGCAGCCATTCCCTGCCCCACGCCTATGTGCAGCCGCTGCGCGATGCCGGGGTGCAGGTCAAAGCCTTCGCCACCCGCAGCGGTTGGCTCAACCGCTTCCAGGTCAACTTTCGCAACCACCGCAAAATTGTGGTGGTCGACGGCGTGCTGGGTTTTGTCGGCGGCCACAACGTGGGGGATGAGTACCTGGGGCAAAAACCGCCCCTGGCACCCTGGCGCGACACCCACGTGCAGGTCAGCGGCCCGGTGGTGGCGTGCCTGCAAGAGTCGTTCGCCGAAGACTGGTTCTGGGCCGCGCGGCAACTGCCGCCGCTGATCCTGCCCCAGGCCTATCCGGATGACGGCGTGCTCTGCCAGGTGCTGGCCAGCGGCCCAGCGGATGACTTTGAAACCTGCTCGCTGTTTTTCGTGGAAGCCATCCACGCCGCCACCACGCGGGTGTGGATCACCAGCCCCTACTTCATCCCCGATGAAGCGGTGTTCGCGGCGCTGCGCCTGGCCGTGCTGCGCGGCGTCGACGTGCGCCTGCTACTGCCGTCGCGCCCGGATCACCGGGTGGTGTACGCGGCCTCCAGCCTGTTCGCCTTTGAAGCGGTGCGCGCCGGGGTGCGGGTGTTCCGCTACCTGCCGGGGTTCTTGCACCAGAAAGTGGTGCTGGTGGACGACGAAATCAGCGCCATCGGCAGCGCCAACCTGGACAACCGTTCGTTTCGCCTGAACTTTGAAGTGATGCTGCTAACCGTCGACCCGGCGTTCGCCAGCGAGGTGGAACACATGCTCAACGAGGACTTCGCCCAGGCCCGGGAAATCGCCAAGGAAGAAAGCCGGGAAACCCACCGCCTACAACAACTGGGCATGCGGGTCGCCCGGCTGATTTCGCCGATTCTCTAGCGGTAGATGTCGTCGCGGGTCCACGGCAATTCATGGCTGCCGTCGGCGTGGGGTTTGACGGCGAGGATCTGGTGCAGGTTGATCCAGCCCTTGGCGAAGGCATAGGCGCACCCGGCCAGGTACAGGCGCCAAATGCGCAGTGCCTGTTCCGGCACTTGCCGGGTGGCGGCTTCCAGGTTGTCTTCCAGGCGTTCGCTCCAGTGGTCCAGGGTGCGTGCGTAGTGCAGGCGCAGGCTTTCAACGTCAACGATTTCCAACCCCGCCTCGCTGATTTCGGCGCTTATCATCGCCAGGTGTGGCAGCTCGCCATTGGGGAACACGTAGCGCTCGATGAACTCACCCGCGCCCCGCCCTACTGGCCGGCCGTCAGTGTGTTTGGCGGTGATGCCGTGGTTCATCACCAACCCGCCCTCGCGCACCGCGCCGAACAAAGTGCGGCAGTACTGCGCAAGGTTAGCGTGGCCGACGTGCTCGAACATGCCAACACTGACCACTTTGTCGAAGCGACCGTCCTGGGGCAGGTCGCGGTAATCGAGCAGCTTGAGTTCGACCTGGCCTTGCAGGCCTTCGGCCGCCACCCGTTCTTGGGCCATGCTCAGTTGCTCTTTGCTCAGAGTGATGCCGAACACCTGGGCGCCGAATTCCCGCGCGGCGAACCGCGCCAACCCGCCCCAACCGCAGCCTACGTCCAGCAGGTAATCGCCCGGTTGCAGGCGCAGCTTGCGGCACAGGTGGCGGAACTTGGCCTGTTGGGCTTGCTCCAGGCTTTCGCTGCCGGTTTCAAAGTAGGCGCAGGAGTAGGCCATGTCGCTGTCCAGCCACAGCTGATAGAAGGCGTTGGACAGGTCGTAGTGATAGGAAATGGCCGCCGCGTCGGTGGCCTTGTCGTGGTGGCTGCGCACGGGTTGGCCATGTTCGTCTTCGGCCACCAGGGCCTGGCTCCACTCGTCGCAAACGCGGATCACCTCATTGATCGAGCCTTCGAGTTCCAGCTTGCCTTCGACGAACGCGGCCCCGAGCAGGTCCAGGCTGGGGTGGTTGAATTGGGTCACCAACTGCGGGTCCTTGACCACGATAGTGACGCTGGGCTCCGGGCCCAGGTTGAATTCGTGGCCATCCCAGAGCCTAAGGCGCAGCGGTAACTGCAGATTCTGCAAGGCCGGCGGTAGTTGCGCGAGCATGGCAAACCTCCCTTGTGTCAGACACCTGAAAAATGAGGGTAGACCATCCGGGAAAAACAGCGGCTCACGAACTGGCCGCAAAACCGGGTCAGACCCTGCGTTGCAGCAGGCCATCGTGCACCCACTGCTTGAGCCACGTTGCCGCTTGCAGCGGGGCCTCCTCGCTATAGGTGACTGCCAATTCGCAGCACAGTTCGGAAAAACTCCAGCGCCCCTCGACCATCGCACAAAAGGCCCGCGCCTCAGGCCCGGCAAGGCTGCGGTACTGGCAGTGGCGGTCGGCGCGCCACACCAGGCAGGTTTCGGCGACGGGCAAACGATGGCTGCCGGGAAACTCGGTTTGCGCCTTCACCGCTTGCCACAAGGCGAGGCTGTTGTAGTGGCATTCAAGCAGTTGCACGCTGGGGTGGCGCTGTACCCGCAGGCCCGGCCATTCGACAGGCGGCAAGCGAGCCATCTGTTCCAGGGTCAAGGGCATGCCGTTGTGGGCATCAAAGGCCAGGGTGAAAGCCCATTCCAGTTGCGCCAACTCTGCCAACGGCGCGCTCTGCTCGGGCACCAGATGCCGCTTGATGAATTGCGCAAAGCCCCGGCCCAGCCAACGCAGGCTGAAGTGCGCCGACGGCGACTGACGCACGTAGGCCAGGGCCAGTCGATCGAACTCTTCGTCCCCCAGCCAATGGTGAACGGTCGGATAGTCGCCGCGCAGCACCTCCAGCAACCGCGCCTGGTAGGCGTTGTGGTAAATCGCCAGCCCCCCGCTCACGTCCAGGCTCGGGCCGCCGATCAGGCTGCCAATCAGCGCCGGGGCGGCCGTTGCCGATTGGCCCAGCAGGTACTGTTCAAAAGCCTGTTGCCATTCGTTCAAGCTCATTGCGATCTCCCCGCCAATGCCGCTTGCCCCAGTTCACGGGCGGTTTGCAGTTCTGCCAGCAATTCTTCGAAGGGCGGGAAATGGTCGTCGCGCTCCAGCAACGTGGCCACCGGCCCCAGGTGCGCAAGGGTGCGTTGGTAGAGCGCCCACACCGGGTCGCTGACCGGCGCGTCGTGGGTGTCGATCACGTAGTCGCCATAGTCGCTGTGGCCCGCCAGGTGCAGTTGGCGGATGCGGTGGGCCGGCAGGGCCTGGATAAACGCCCAAGGGTCAAACCCATGGTTGCGGGAGCTGACGTAGACGTTGTTGACGTCCAGCAGCAGCTCACAGCCACTGAGGTCACTGAGGGCGGCGAGAAACGCCCACTCGCTGAACTCGTCGGCGCCTGCACGCACATAGCTGGAAACGTTCTCCAGCACCAAGGGCCGCTGCAACACGTCCTGCACCTGGCGCACCCGCGCGGCGACGTAGTGCAGGCTTTCTTCGGTGTAGGGCAGCGGCAGCAGGTCATGCAATTGGTGCGCGTCGCCACGGCTCCAGCACAGGTGATCGGACACCCAGGCCGGCCGCACGCGCTCGGCCAGGTGCTGGAGGCGATCGAGGTAATCGCGGTCCAGGGCATGGGGCCCGCCGATGGACAAGGACACGCCGTGCATCACCACGGGGTAGCGCTCGACGATGGCGTCCAGGTAGTACAAGGCCTTGCCACCCTGGACCATGTAGTTTTCGGAGACGATCTCGAACCAGTCCACCGGCGGCGATTGCTCCAGTATCTGCGCGTAGTAGGCACTGCGCAGGCCCAGACCGTAGCCCGGACCTGGAAGGGAAACAGACATGGGGGGAATTCCTTGAATAAAAAAGGCGCAGGGGCGGATTCGCCGCTGCGCCACCACCGAGGTGTGGGTTACTCGCCGACTTTGCCACCGGCTGCGTCGCACTCTGCCTTGGTCATGCTCTTGAAGCCCTGGCCTTTGCAAGCTGCCTGGCCTTTACAGGAGATGTCGCCGGTCTTGCAGTCGTTCATGCCTTTGCAGGAGGTCACACCGTAGCAATGCACCTTGGCGTCGTCAGCAGCCTGAGCTTGGGTGGCGACACCGGCAAATAGCGTGGCAGCAGCGAAGGCGAGAGCGGCGCCAGTAGCGGTGGTTTTGATGGTCATGGGGTGAATCCTCTATTAAGACGTTGGTAAATCGACCGAACCCAATGTTCGGTTGCGACAGAGCTCTAGAGAGAAGCCCTATCCGCCCGTTACAGGCCCCTGAAAAAATGTGTTCCACGTGGAACGCTCCGAATGCTCTGTGGCTTGAATGCCGTGTGGATCTGCCTTTTCCCCGCCAGCGAGCGTCGTACTGACAGCCCGCCACCGTTGGTAGTTTTTAAACACCGCGTGCCTGGCATTTGTGGCAATAATCCACGCTCGTTTGCGCAAGACAAGGAAAGGTCAAACCCATGCTCTCCATCTACCAACTCAAGCCCCGCTTCCAGAACCTGCTGCGCCCCTTGGTACAACGCCTGTACGACAACGGCACCACCGCCAACCAAGTCACGGTGCTGGCCGCAGTGGTGTCGGTGCTGATCGGCGTGCTGATTGCCTGCTTTGCCGATCACCTTTGGCTGTTCGCCCTGGTGCCGCTGTGGATGATTGTGCGCATGGCGCTCAACGCCGTGGATGGCATGCTCGCCCGCGAATTCGGCCAGCAATCGCCCTTGGGCGCGTACCTCAATGAACTGTGTGACGTGGTGGCCGATGCCGCGCTGATCTTGCCGTTCGCCTGGGTGCCTGGGGTCAGCCCGATGCTGGTGGTGGCCGTCGCGCTGTTGGCGGCGTTCGTCGAATACGCCGGTGTGCTTGGCCCGATGGTGGGTGCCAGCCGCCGCTATGACGGGCCCACGGGCAAAAGCGACCGCGCTTTTCTCTTCGGCTTCATGGCCACCGCCATCGCCCTCGGCTGGTACTCCACCGGTTGGCTCAATGGCCTGTTGCTGGCAATTGCCGGCCTGTCGGTCGTGACGCTGGTCAAACGGGTCCGCGAGGGCCTCAAAGAAGCTTCCCAAGCCAAGCCTTGCGCATAAGGACATCGCCATGCGTGACACCCAACAGTTGACCTTCACCACCCACGACGGCGTAGAGCTGTTCTACCGCCATTGGCCCGCGATCACCCAGGAACCCGGGCAACCGCGCCAAGCGGTGATGTTGTTCCACCGTGGCCACGAACACTCGGGGCGCATCGCCCACCTGGTGCAGGAACTCGACCTGCCCGGGTTCGACTTTTTCGCCTGGGACGCCCGCGGCCATGGCCAGTCCCCTGGCGCCCGTGGCGACAGCCCAAGCTTCGCCACCAGCGTGCGCGACGTGCAGACCTTCTGCGATCACCTGGGCGCCAGCCACGGTATTGGCGAAGAAAACATCGCCGTGATCGCGCAAAGCGTCGGCGCGGTGATCGCTGCCACTTGGGTGCACGACTACGCGCCGCGTATCCGCGCCCAAGTGCTGGCCTCGCCGGCCTTCAAGGTCAAGTTGTATGTGCCCTTCGCTCGCCCGGGCCTGGCGTTGATGCGCAAATTGCGCGGCAACTTCTTCGTCAACAGTTACGTCAAGGCACGCTTCCTCAGCCACGACCCGGAGCGCGTCGCAAGCTACGACAGCGACCCGCTCATCACCAAGGCGATCTCGGTGAATGTGCTGCTGGGCCTGTACGAGGCCGCCGACCGAGTGGTCGCCGACGCCCAGGCGATTCAGGTGCCCACCCAGTTGCTGATTTCCGGCAGCGATTTCGTCGTGCACCGCAAACCCCAGGAGCAATTCTTCCAGCGCCTGGGCAGCCTGCAAAAAGAGCAGCACATCCTCCCCGGTTTTTTCCACGACACCCTCGGCGAGCGCGACCGCGCCTCGGCGGTGGCCAGTGCGCGGCGCTTTATCCTGCACAACTTCGCCCGCCCGCTGAGCCGCCCCAGCCTGCTGGACGCCGACCGCGTTGGCGTGTTGTGCGCCGAGTCCGAAGCCCTGGCCGCGCCCCTGCCCCACAACTCACTGCGCGACCTGTACTGGCGCATGACCCGCGCCAGCATGGGCCTGGGCAGCAAGCTGTCGGCCGGGGTGAAGCTGGGTTTTGACACCGGTTTCGACTCCGGCAGCACCCTGGATTACGTCTACCGCAACCGCCCCACCGGGCACACCGCCCTGGGCCGGATGATCGACCAGAACTACCTCAACTCCATCGGCTGGCGCGGCATCCGCCAACGCAAGTTGCACGTCGAAGAACTGCTACGCCTGGCCATGCAACGCCTGCGCGACGCCGGGCAAGCCGTGCGCATCGTCGATATCGCCGCCGGCCACGGCCGCTACATCCTTGAAGCCTTGCAGGGTGTAAGCCCGTTGCCCGAATCGATCCTGTTGCGCGACTACAGCGACATCAACGTGCGCGACGGCAGCGCGCTGATCGAAGAAAAAGGCCTGGGCACCATCGCCCGCTTCATCAAGGCCGACGCCTTCGACCGCGCCGACCTCGCGGCCCTGGAGCCCAAGCCAAGCCTGGCGGTGGTTTCCGGTTTGTATGAGTTGTTCGCCGATAACGCCATGGTCGGCCAGTCACTGGCCGGGCTCGGCGACGCGGTACCGGTGGGCGGTTACCTGGTGTACACCGGCCAGCCGTGGCACCCGCAACTGGAGCTGATCGCCCGTGCCCTGACCAGCCACCGCCAGGGCCAGGCCTGGGTAATGCGCCGCCGCAGCCAGGCGGAAATGGACCAATTGGTCGAAGCCGCGGGCTTTCGCAAACTCACCATGCGCGTCGATGAATGGGGGATCTTCAGCGTGTCCCTGGCACAGCGGGTGCAATGATGGGCGCCACTGCCCGCGAACCCGGGCTGTTCAAACCGGCGCTGCTGTGGCTGCTGCTGTTGGCGCCGCTGTTCTTCACCACCTACGGTTTCGCCACGTGGGTCACCGCCCAGCGCAGCGATGTGCCGAGCCTGGTGTTCGCCTGGGAAAGCCATATGCCGTTCTGGGCCTGGACCATCGTGCCCTACTGGTCCATCGACCTGCTTTACGGCTTTTCCCTGCTGCTGCCCAACAGCCGCGCCGAACTCAAGCGCCACGCCTTGCGCCTGCTCAGCGCGCAAGCCATCGCGGTGAGTTGCTTTTTGCTCTGGCCGTTGCGCTTCACCTTCCAGCGCCCGGAACTGGACGGCGTGTTCGGCTGGTTGTTCGACGTGCTCACGGGGTTCGACAAGCCGTTCAACCAGGCACCGTCCCTGCACATCGCCCTGCTGGTGGTGCTGTGGGTGTGCTTTGCGCGCCACACCCAAGGGCTGTGGCGGTGGCTGGTGCATGGCTGGTTCGCATTGATCGGCGTATCGGTGCTGACCACTTACCAACACCACTTCGTCGACGTGCCCACCGGCGCCCTCGCCGGTTGGCTGTGCGTGTGGCTGTGGCCGCTGGACCGGCCCAGCCCACTGGCGCGCCTGCGCCTGAGCGCAGCCCCGCAGCGGCGCCGGTTGGCCGTGCGCTATGCCCTGGGCGCGGCGCTGTTCGGCGCGCTGGCGGGGTTGCTCGGCGGCTGGGGCCTGTGGCTGATCTGGCCCGCCGTGGCCTTGCTGCTGGTGGCGCTGAACTACGCCGCGCTCGGCGCCGAAGGCTTTCAGAAAGGCGCCGATGGCAACTTGAGCGCCGCCGTGCGCTGGCTGCTGGCGCCGTACCTGGCCGCGGTGTGGATCAATTCGCGGCTATGGACCCGCGCCCATCCGCAACCCGATGAAGTGGTCGATGGCGTGTGGCTGGGGCGCATTCCCACCCCGGCAGAGCTGCAAGCCAGCCCCTTCAGCGCGGTGCTGGACCTGTGCGCCGAGGCCTCGCTGCCGGCCCGTGGCGTAGCTTATTGCAGCGTGCCGGTGCTGGACCTGACGCCGCCCAGCGTCGAGCAGTGCCTGAGCGCCGCGCAAGCCATCGACCGCTTGCGCCAACAGGGCCCGCTGTTGGTGTGCTGCGCCCTGGGCTACTCGCGCAGTGCCACCGCGGTGGCGGCGTGGTTGCTGTTCAGTGGCCGTGCCGTCAGCGTCGAAGCGGCGCTGATCCAGTTGCAACGCGCCCGCCCGCAGGTGGTGCTGCACGCCGCCCATCGCCAGGTGCTTGCGCAGTTTGCCGCGCAGTTGGAGAAACCCCATGGCCACTGACATGACCCTGTTCAGCGTTGCCGCCCTGCTGCGCCAAGGCAGAGGCTTGGATCACCTGGCCACGGCGCTGACGGTACTGGCCGTGGCCGGCGCGTTGGCCCAGGCCTGGCTCGCGCCGCCCAACCCTTGGCTGCTGGCCTGGAGCGCGGCGCTGCTGGTGCTGGGCTTGCTGGAGAAGTACTGGGCCCTGCGCGTAGCCTTCGACGCCGAGTTGTTCCAGCGCCTGGCGGACGACCCGCAAGCGCTGGCGGAAAAAACCCGCGACCTCGATCAAGCCTTGGTCAGCCTCGGCCTGCTCGCCCCCACCCGCACCGCGCGGCCGTGGCCCGAACGCACGCGGGGCGCTCTGGCGCTGCTGCGGCGCCAGGCCCTGGCGGTCGGTGCGCAAGCCCTGCTCACACTGGGTTTGCTTGTGTCTTTTGCCGGATAAGGAATGCCCATGCTCGAACCTCTGGTCGCTACCCTCATCACCTCCGCTGCACGCACCGTCACGGGGGCGCGCAGCCTGTGGCTCGGTTGCGCGCCGACGCCGGTGCAACGCATCTACTTCGCCAACCACAGCAGCCACGGCGATTTCGTCCTGCTCTGGGCCTCGCTGCCGCCGGCGCTGCGCCGCGCCACGCGGCCAGTGGCAGGCAGCGATTACTGGCTCAAGAGCCCGTTGCGCCGCTACATCATCAACCGGGTGTTCCACGGTGTGCTGGTGGACCGCGACCGCAAGGACGCCACCAGCAGCCCGCTACAACCCATGCTCGATGCCCTGGAAAACGGCGATTCGCTGATTATCTTCCCCGAGGGCACCCGCAACCTGGAGGACGGCTTGCTGCCGTTCAAGAGTGGCCTCTACCACCTCACCCAGGCCTATCCCCAGGCCGAACTGGTGCCGGTGTGGATCGCCAACCTCAACCGCGTCATGCCCAAGGGCCGCGTGCTGCCCCTGCCACTGCTGTGCACCCTGAGTTTTGGCGCGCCGCTGGCCCTGGGCGAAGACGAAAGCAAAGAGCAGTTTCTGGCCCGCAGCCGCGATGCGCTGCTAGCCCTGGCCCCGGAGCAGGCGTAAATGGATAAGCAAACCCAACTGTTGTTCGCCGGCATCGGCGTGATTCTGCTGCTGGCCTCGTTGATCGGCGGCCTGCTGAAACTGCGCAACCGTGGCACGCCCAACCCGGTGATCGACAACCTCAACGCCCGCATCAACGCCTGGTGGGTGATGGTGCTGGTGATCGGCATCGCCTTCTGGCTGGGCACCAGTGCGGTGATCCTGTTGTTCTACGCGGTGTCGTTCTACGCCCTGCGCGAATTCATGACCCTCACCCCCACCCGGCGCAGCGATTACCCGGCGCTGGTGGCCGCGTTCTACCTGGCCCTGCCGCTGCAATACCTGCTGATCTACTTCGACTGGTACGGCTTGTTTTCGATCTTCATTCCGGTCTACGTGTTCCTGCTGCTGCCGATCCTCGCGTCCCTGGGCGGTGACAGCACGCACTTTCTGGAACGCGCGTCGAAGGTGCAGTGGGGGCTGATGATCGCCGTGTTCTGCGTGTCATTCGTGCCCGCGCTGTTGACCCTGGACATTGCCGGGTACGAGGGCCGCAACCTGCTGCTGATCGCCTACCTGGTGATCGTGGTGCAGCTCTCGGATGTGCTCCAGTACGTGTGCGGCAAGCTGTTTGGCAAACGCAAGATCGCCCCGCGGTTGTCGCCGTCGAAAACCGTCGAAGGCTTTGTCGGCGGCGTGCTGCTGGCGTCGCTGATCGGCGCGGCGTTGTGGTGGATCACCCCGTTCAACCCGTGGCAATCGTTCCTCATCGCCCTGCTTATCAACCTGCTGGGGTTCGCCGGGGGCATTGTGATGTCCGCGATCAAACGCGACCGCGGGGTGAAGGACTGGGGCCACATGATCGAGGGCCACGGCGGTATGCTCGACCGCCTCGACTCGGTGTGCTTCGCCGCACCGATCTTCTTTCATCTGGTGCGCTATTGGTGGACTTGAGGGCGCTATCGCGAGCGGGCTCGCTCCCACAGCGGCCATACAACCCTGTGGGAGCGAGCCCGCTCGCGAAGGGGCCTCAAGCCTTACGCCGCCGGCTGATTAGCCACAGCCCCGCCGCGACGAACACCCCTACACCACCGTAGGTCACCCAGGTTTTGTACGGCCGCAGTTGCGCGCGCACCTCGCCGACGGCCTGGGTCACGTAGCGCTGGTTGATCCCGCTGAAATCCGGGGCCTGGCATTGGGAGCCGAAGTTCTCCGCCCACCACACGTAAGGCCCTTGGGCCACGTAGCGGCGGTAGTAGGTTTTCTCCTGTTCGCTGCCGCGGGTCCAGGTGGCTGCGTGGCATAGCACGGCGGCAAAGGCCTGGCTGGTGTGGGGCAGGAAGTCGGCGGCGCGGTTGGCCAGGTCGGCGGCGACCCAGCGGTAGTGGTAGCGCTCGTCCGGTTGGGCGGCGCTGGCCTGATGGCGCTGTACTTCGCCGGCACTGACAAAATCCCCGGCCACGAGCGCGTCGCCGCCCAGGCTGAAGCCGCCATCGAGCGAGGCGAAGTCCGGGGCCATTTCATAGCCCAAAAACTCCATCCCGTGGTCCCGCGCCAAAGTGCCCGCCCAGTAGTACGCCGGGGCGCGGCTGCCAGGCAGCCAACTGGACTCGGCCTCGCGCCGCAACTCGCCATAACCTTGGGCCGCACCGCGCACCTCAAGGTCGGCGAAGTAGGCCAGTGCCTCGTCGAAGCGCCCTTCGCGCATCATCCGCCGCCCCAATAAGTTACGCAGGCGCGCCGCCACCGGCAGCGGCACATAGTTGGCGCGGTCCTCGTCACTCAATTGCGGCGGCGCCGGCACCTGGGCATCGACGTACTGCTTGAGTTCATCGAGGGTCAGCACCCGCTCGGCCACGGTGGCGGCGTCGAACCAATAGACATCCTGGCTGCGATAGAGCTGCTCGAAGGCTTGCAGGTAATCGCCGCGCTCCAGGGCCAGGATCGCGCTCTCGCCTTCCACCCGGCAGCGCGGTTGCAGCGATTCCAGGTCGCCATCCGGCCCGCGTTGCAGGCCCCACGACTCTTCCTGGGGGAAGGCCTTGGCCGCTTGCGCATAGGCGCTGGCGGCGGCGCTTTTATCGCCGGCGCGCAACGCCAGTTTGGCCCGCAGCCACCAGGCCAGGCCGCTGTCGCCAGCGTGTTCGAGGAAGGCCTGGGTTTGGGCGTAGTCGCCCTGCTGGTAGTTCAACGCCGCGAGGCGATCGGCGTTTTCCAGGCTGCCCTGGGTGCTGTTTTGCAGCAGCTTGATGAGGTTTTTTTCGCCGCTGGGTTGGTCGCCGAACGACCAGCCCAAGCGGCTGATAAGGGATGCCGTGAGCAGGGTCTGCACCGGTTTGCCCTGGAGTTGCTGGGCCAATTGCTCGGAGGGCAAGGCACGCAGTTCGCTTGCCACTTGCTTGAGGGAGCTGTAGCCCACCGCTGAGCCGTGCAGGTTTTGCGCGGCGTACAGGCCGATGGCGCCGTTCCAGTCGCCACTGGCCTTGGCCACGCGGGCCTGTTCACCGAGGCTGGCCACGCCCAGTTCCAGCGGGTCGCTCAGGCCTTCGATGCTCATCTGCCGGGCCTGTTCGAACGCCTGGATGGCTTGGCTGCGCAACTGGGCGCGGTGCAGGGGTTCGCTGTCATCGAGGCTCAAGGCATACAGCGCGCGGCCCAGGGAATAAGCGGCCCAGGTGCTGCGCAGCGGGCGCAACTCGCTGGGCAGCGCCAGCACTTTGCGCAGGTAGGCGGCGGCCAGTTCATGGTCGCCGGCGGCGAACGCCACGGCGCCGGCGGTGTAGAAGCTCAATTCATAGGGCAGGCCCGCGCCTTGCGCCTCGACTTCGCGGGCATCGCTCAATTGCCGCAAGCGGCCCACCAATGCCTGCTGCGGCGGGGTCAGGCCCAATTGCTCGGCCTTGTCCCGCGCAGCCTGGTCGGTGGGCGCGGCGTAGTAGCTTTCGTCGGGGTTGTAGGTCAGGGCACTGGCGTCCTTCAACCCGGGGATGCGTTGGCCCAAACGGGTGATTTCATTGCCGAACTCGGTTTCGGGCAATTGCCCCAGCGTCGCGCCGCGGTTGTCCAGCAGGCGCATGGGGAAGTCCGGCCCGCAGGCCAGCGCCGTGCCCAGCGGTAGGCTGAGGCTCAGGCACAGCAGGTGACGCGGCCATTTAGAGACGAACATGTGAAGCTCCTTGATCGATTTTTGTACAGCGGGCCCAGCCGATAGCGCGCGAGGCGCCTGCTGGCAAACGGCCTTGTTGCAGACGGGTAAAGACAAGTTGTCCGGGGTTTCGTTGCACGGCGTAGCCGGCCAGGGCATCCACCGCCTCGCATTCGCCGACCGCCAGTTCCAGGCGTTCGGGCAAGGGGCTGTCGAGGTTGCCGTCGTTGCCCAGGCGAATGTCATAGAGCCCGGCGCGCTCGCTCAGGTGCAGTTGCAGCGGGCTGTGCAAGGCATCGCCCCGCGCCACGGCGCGCAGGGTCGCCAAGCTCCAGGCGCGGCGATCCCCGGCCAGCGGCAGGCGGAACCAAATCAACCCCGCCAGATGGGCCGGCGGTGCCTGGCGCAGTTGCGCGGCGAGGGCGGCCAGTTGCACGGGGTCGGCCATTAATTCGCGGCGCTGGCCAGGGCGCTCCAGAGGCACTTCGCTTTCCACCAGCGGGGCGCCGCTGCCGCTGGTCAGCAGGCCCACACCGTAGGCGGGCAAGGCCAGGTAGAAGGGTTTGTCGGTCACGCGGCTCCAGCCTGCGGCCCAGGTTTTCGCCTGGGCCGGGTCGAACAGCCCCAGCTCTGGGCGGCTCACGGCGTGCACTTGCAGCACGCTGCTGTCCACGCTGTGCAGCAACGCCGGCAGGTCGGGGCTGGCCAGCCACGCGGGCAGCGCGGTGATGCTCAGCTTCAACCTGGGCGGCAGGCTGGCGCGCAGGCCCTGGAGAAACGCCCCGTAGCCCGCCAGCCGCGCATTGCCGGCGTCGTGGTCGATTTCCACGCCCGTCACGTTCAGGCCCAAGGCTTGCCAGTCGGCCAGCAGTTGCTGGATGTGCGCGGTGATGTCCTGAGAATCAAGCGCCGGCAACTGGCCGTCGAGGCGGATCACCGCAATCAGCGGGCGGCCATCGCGCTTGAGCAGCGCACCCTCAACCCGCGCCCGCCGCCAGCCGTCCCCGGGGAAGGCTTGCAGCGCCAGCACGCGCAGGGTGGAAAAGTCATCACGGGTGTGGGCCAGCGCCTCGTCGTGGGCAGCGGTCCATTGCCGTTGCCAGACGTAGAGCTGTTGGTCCAGGGGCGGTGCGTCTACAGGGCTGCACGCCCCGAGCAAGGCAAACAGCGCCGCCAGGGCGGGGCCGCGAAGGAAAAGGGAGGTGAACATAGGGGCCTTGAGCGAAAAGAAAAACACCCTCAGGGAGCGAGCCTGCTCGCGACAGCGATGCTCCAGTCACATCAGCATCAATGCACCGGGGCCATCGCGAGCAGGCTCGCTCCCACAACTGCTGGCGAGGCCCGCCAGCCTACTCAGGCATAGGCTGGCGAGCAATGGCGGCGGCGTTTTCTTCGCCCTGGCGGCGGCTTTCGAGGCGTTTGACCAACCGCGAGCCACGGTTGCGCATGGGCAGTTCGACGAGGCGGTAGCTCAGTTCGCTGAGCACCACGATCAACCCCAGCGCCAGGCCCAGCAGCAGCCACGGGTAGGCGTAAGGGTTGGGCCCGCCCGCCTCTTGCAGGCGAAAGCATACTTCGCGCAGGAAGAAGTACACCGGCACGTGGATCAGGTAGATGCCATAGGAGCGGCTGCCGACCCAGGTCAGCAGGTCTTTGAGTTTGCCCCGTGGGAACAGGTAGTCGCGGTTGTAGGACGCCACCCACACCAGCACCCCACAGATCACTGCAATCGCGCCAATCCGGTATTCCGGCAGCAAGCGCTTGGCCGCCAACAGGCCCAGCACGCCGCTGGCCAGCACCAGCAGCGCCAGCCCCAGCCAACCGCGGCGCAGGAAGGTAGGCTCCAGGCGTTGGTAACTCGGCTTGGCGCTCCAGATCGCCAGCAGCACGCCCAACGCCAAGGCATCGGTGCGCACGGCCATCAGCAGTGAGCCCCGTTCGATGAACAATTGCGCTAGCACCAAAACCGCCAAGGCCCAGGCCAGGCGCTGGCGAAACAGCAGGATCAGCAGCGGGAACAGCAGGTAGAACTGTTCCTCCAGCGCCAGGCTCCAGTAGACGAAACTGGCGCCGTACTCGTAATTGAACAGCGCATCGGCAAAACGGAAGTTCGCGTAGTGCAGCAGCCCCGCCAGGGTCGCCTGCACGTTGGCATGCAGCGAGCCGAATGCGCCGGAGCGGTTGAACAGCAGCGCCGCCAGCAAGATAACCGCCAGCCACAGCCACGCCGCCGGCAGCAGGCGGAACACCCGGCGAATCCAGAAGCTGCGCGCCTGCTGCCAGAACGCCTGGCGCGTGGTGCAGCCCTGCAAGGTGGGGATCAGGCTGCGGGCGATGACGAACCCGGAGATGGCGAAAAACAGGTCCACGCCCCACCAGAATTGCGCGCGCGGATCGAGGGCTTCGAGCCAGGACGCGGTACCGAGGAACAGGTTGTCGCGCATGTGGTGCAGCACCACGCCCAGCACCGCGATGCCTCGCAGCACCTCGATGTCCATGATCCGCTTGAGGCTCATGACGCGGCCTCGGGCTTGCGGGCAATGATGACCTGGCTCTTGGGCATGAAGTCATCGAGCAACTGCTTGACCGCCAAGCCGTTGGGCTGGTCGAGCAAACCCTGCCAGGCCTGCGCCCAGCCTTCCATCAGCGGCGGGTAGGGCGCGTGGATGCGGTCGCGCACCGCGCCGCTCAAGTCCTTGCCGGCGGCCCGTTCGCTGGCCCAGAAGAAGATCATCCCCATGACCCAGAAGAACCCGCAGGATTGGCGATGTTCGATCACCAACCCGGCATCTTCGATCAACGCCGCAAAGCGCTCGCGGGAGAAGATCTGGATATGGTTCGGCGACTGGTAATAGCCCGGCGGCGCGATGCCTTTTTGCAGGTGCTCGCCCACCGGGTCCGGGACGCTGATTAAAAACTGCGCACCCGGGCGGCCCATGCGCACCAGTTCGGCCATAAAGGCTTCTGGCTCGTCGACATGCTCCAGCACCTCGGTGCACACCACTTTGCTCGCGCAGCCGTCGCTCAGGGGCAACGGCAAGCTGTTGCTGACCAGGCCCAGGCACGGCGCCCGGGCTTCGCTGGCCACCCGTTGCGCCAGCTCATGGACCTTGTCGAATTCGCTGTCGGTGAAAATCACCGACGCGCCCTGGCGCACCGCGAACAGCACCGAGCCGCCCTCCCCACAACCGACGTCGAGCAGGGTGTCGTCCGGGGTGATGGCAAAGCCCTTGAGCAACTCGCCTGTGTCGTTCTGATACCAGCCGTCGAGCACCGCGTCTTGCAGGCCCACGTCACGCGGCGAAGGGTCGTCCATGACGATCGGCCCGCCGCTGGCAAGGCGCAGGCGCTCGGCGGCGACCAGGTCAGGCGGGTGGCCGTGGGTCTTGTGGCGATCCAGCAACTGGGCGAAGAACGGCTCCAGCCGTTCGGCGGCGGTGGCCTGGCTACAAAAATGTTCGAGGCTACGCACCGCGTGCTCGGACATCTGCCCATAGCGTTCGCCGTCGCCCGTGGCCACTTGGTAGCTGGCACGAAACGCCCGGCAGATCGACTCCCAATTGGCGGTGTAGCGCAAGGTGCGATAGGCCGAGCGGGGGTCGTGGGGCCACGCGGTGAGTTCTTCGGTGGAGTCGATGATGAAAGCGTTGTCGGGGTCGATGTAGTCGATCATCGCCGTGTTACGCGGCGCCACGGCCGGTTTACCGCACGACATGAACTCCATCAGCGGCAGGCACTGGCCTTCGCCGTAGGAGGTGTTCACCACGTAGCTGGTGGCTTGTACCAGGCGCTCGTAGTCCGCGTCGGCGAGGTAGCCGTAGATCAGCACGATGCGGCAGCGGTACGGCTGGTTCCGGTAGAGGTGATGGAGGATGCCGGTCAGCGCCTGCTCGGCGTCGTGGTGGGTGAGCTTGAGCACCAGGGTGGCGTCTTCCACGTCTCGAAAACTGGTGCAGAAGGCGCTGAGCATGTCTTCCCAGTTTTTGCGCCCGTCGCAGGGGTTGAACACCGAGGTGTAGACCACGCCATCCAGCACCAACTCGCGCGTTTGCGCAGGTGCCGTGAAGTCGATGCCGGGGCCGCTGCGAATCGCGGCCGGGGCGAAGGCTTGCAGGTCGAGCTGGCGGCTGTCCACCAGCAGGCCCTTGAGGGTCAGGCGCACCTGGCGGGCCTGGGGCTGGCAGACGAGTTGCCGGCCACGGGCGGCGAAACGGTCCCAGACCGGCGCCGGGATCGCGCAGATCGGGTAGTCGGCGCCCATGGCGTCGCGCACAGCCTTGACCGTGTAGGTGGAGTGGGTGATCGCCGCGCCGGTGGAGCGCAGCACGATGCGCCAGTCATTGCGCGGGGCGGCGTACCAGCTCTCGTTGGGAATGGTGCTGAATTCCCAGGCGAACACCGGCAGGGTCGGGCACGCGTAGTGGGTCATGGTGCGGTGCGGCGGCGAAAACGACAGGAACACGCAGTCCTCGCCCCGGGCCTGGCACTCGGCGTAGAGGCGGTCGACTTCTTCGTCCGGGTCGGTGACTTCCACCACTGTGCCCAAGCGTTCGAGCACCGGGCGGTACTCCTTGAGCACGAAGTAGTAGCTGTATTCCGAACGCCCCAGGTTCTGGGCGATGGTGCGTTGGTTGGTTTCCGAATAAATGAGGATCAGCATCAGGCTTGCTCCGCCGCGTGGCGGGCCGCAGCCGTCGCCGGTTCGTCCGCCAGGGGCAGGTTGAAGAAGATCGCCGCGCGCTGCTGCAACACCGTCACCGCGCAGTACGCCTGCATCCGCGCCTGGGCGGCGGCGGCCATTTGCGCGTAGGCATCAGGCTGGGTACGGGCCAGGCGATAGCTGGCCTGGAAGGCGTTTTTCAGTGCGCCCCAATCCGGGCGGTGGCGGCGTGTGCGGTTGAGCTGGCGGGTGTCGTGGGGCCACAACGCCGGCTCTTCGCTCGAGGGCACCACAAAGGCCACGCTGTCGTCGATGTAATCGCCCAAAGCGCTGTGGGCCGGCGCAATGGCCGGCACGCCGCCAGCCATAAACGCCATCAACGGTAGGCACACCGCCTCGGCGCGTGAGGCGTTCACGTAGAAACTGGCGGCGTTTTGAAGCTGGGCCTGTTGCGCCGCGTCCAGCTCGCCGTACATGACCACGACCCGGCAGGAAAACGGCGACAGCTGCGTCAGCACGGTGAGCAGCGGCGTGTAGCACGCCGCCAGCGGGCAGCCTTCGATACGCAGGATCAGCGTTGCATCCGCCGTATCGCGAAAAGCCCAGCAAAACGCACTGATAAGTTGCGGCCAGTTGTTCTGGCCTTCCTGCGGGTTGAACGTGCTGACGTAGACCACGCCGCTGACGTCGGTTTGCACCCAGTGCTGGGTGTCGGGCAAATCCAGCACCGGCACTTGCGGCTCAGGCACCGGCAGCGGTGCGGCGACGCTGGGCAGGTGTTTTGCCAAGGCCTGGTGCAGGGTATCGGGCAGCAGGTCGCGCACGCCTTCCCAGTACCAGTGGCCCAGGTAACGGCGGTCGTCGCTGGGGCTCGGCGCCACCTCGCGGCCCAAGCGGTGCAACAGCCATAGGCGCAGGTAATGGCGGGCAATGACCACGCGCCGGCGCGGGGTCAGCGGCGGCGGCAGCAAGGCATCCAGGCGCGCCTGCTCTTGGGCGGTAATCTCCACCGGCAACTCGGGCAACAGGGAATCGACCGACAGCCCCAGCGTACGGGTGTCCAACAGGCAACCTTTGACCTGGATCGGCGAATCGGTTTTGACCGGTGCGGGCAACGGTTGATCGGCCAGTTGTGGCCACTGCATGGCGGGCAGCACCAGGATCGGGAAGTCCTCGCCCATGGCCTTGCGCACGGTGCCGGCGGTGTGTTCCGACAGAGTGATGGCACGGCCATGACGGCCCAGGAGCTGCCGCCAGTCGTGGGCGGGGTCGTCGTCCCATGGCTCGTCAGGGATCGAATCGAACTCCCAGGCGACGACGCACAGCGTCGGGCAACGCAGGTCGGCGGCGGTTTCGTGCACGGGGGCGAAGGACAGGAACAGGCCATCCTGGCCTTGCTCCTGCAACTGCCGGTACAGCGGATCGACCTCGGCCGTCGACTGCACCACATGCACCCGCCCCAGGCGTTCGAGCACAGGTTGGCAAGCCTTGAGGACGAGGTCGTAAGGGTATTGCGTGTGGCCGGCAACCGATGGGATGGCGCCGATCTGTGTGTGCGAGAAAAGAATGAAATTCATGGCATCCCACGATGAAACCGCGATCCGGCGGTTTCACTCAATGAGGGTAGAACCCACGAGCCGGCCCTGATGCTTCAATGCCCGGTCCGAAGTTTTTCTACCCGTCTACGTTCTTGTTTTATTGGTCAGCTTTCCGTTGCCGGAGGGCAGCCACGCCGATCACTGGATAATGGCGATGAGGCGCATTCTAAACACATCCGTTCGGGGTACGCGAACCGCCACGGGGCATTTAGCGAACGACTCTGGGGAGAACCCGACGGTCACAAAGGGACTTGTTGAAATTGCTGGCCAATTGGCACAGATTGACGGGAAAACAAATACAACAATAACCTCACCTGCCGTATTTTCTGGGCAAAACCTCAGAATTTCGCGGTTTTTCCCAGCAAAGACTGGGTAAGGTCGAAGTTTGCTAATGGAGGGGGTTGCCGTTTGAAAAAGCGTCTGTTCGTTACGGGTCTTAGCGGATTCGTAGGACGTCACATCCAATCTCGTCTGATTCGTCCTGATTCAGTGTGGGATCTTTTACCCGCCCCTTCTGACTATGATATTTCCGACGAAAGGACCCTGGAAAACCTGTGGCCGCACATGCCGGACGCCGTCATTCACCTGGCCGGCCAGACCTTCGTGCCCGAGGCCTTTCGTGACCCGGCCGCGACCCTCAAGGTCAACCTGCTCGGCACCCTGAACCTGCTACAAGCCCTCAAGGCCCGAGGCTTTACCGGCACCTTCCTGTACGTCAGTTCGGGCGATGTCTACGGCCAGGTCAGCGAAACCGCCCTGCCCATCGACGAACAGCAGCCGCCCTGCCCGCGCAACCCCTACGCGGTGAGCAAAGTGGCCGCCGAGTTCCTCTGCCTGCAATGGGGCATCAGCGAAGGCTGGCCAATGCTGGTGGCGCGCCCGTTCAACCATATCGGCAGCGGCCAGAGCGACAGTTTCGTGGTCGCCAGTGCGGCCCGCCAGATCGCGCGAATCCAGCAGGGCTTGCAGGCCCCACGCCTGGAAGTGGGCGATATCGATGTCACCCGCGACTTTCTCGATGTCAGCGACGTGGTATCGGCCTACCTGGCGATGCTGCAAAGCGCCGCCCCGGGGCATATCTACAATGTCTGCTCCGGCCGCGAGCAGAGCATCAGGGGCTTGATCGAACAACTCGCCGCCCTCGCCGACGTCGAGATCGAACTGGTCCAAGACCCTGCGCGCCTGCGCCGCGCAGAACAACGTCGCGTCTGTGGCAACCCTGCCAGGCTGCAACAGGCCACGGACTGGACGCCGCTCACTACTACACAACAATCCCTGCGGGCGATCCTGTCCGACTGGGAGTCACGGGTACGACAAGAATGACAAAAAGTGCACTGATAACAGGGATTACCGGGCAAGACGGGGCCTATCTGGCCAAGCTTCTGCTCGACAAGGGATATAAGGTCCACGGTTTTGTCGCCCGTCGCAGCAGCGACTCACGCTGGCGCCTGCGGGAAATGGGCGTCGAGGAGCAGATCATCTACCTGGACGGCGACATGGCCGACGCCTGCTCCGTGCAGCGTGCCGTCATCAAGGCCGCGCCCGATGAGGTCTACAACCTGGCGGCGCAGAGTTTCGTCGCCGCGTCCTGGGACCAACCCGTGACCACCGGCATCGTCGATGGCCTGGGCGTGACCCACTTGCTGGAAGCGATCCGCCAGTTCAGCCCCCACAGCCGTTTCTACCAGGCTTCCACCAGCGAGATGTTTGGCCTGATCCAGGCCGAGCATCAGGACGAAAGCACACCGTTCTACCCGCGCAGCCCTTACGGCGTGGCCAAGCTGTATGGCCACTGGATCACCGTGAACTACCGCGAGAGCTTCAAGCTGCACGCCAGCAGCGGGATTCTGTTCAACCACGAATCGCCCCTGCGCGGCATCGAGTTCGTCACCCGCAAAGTCACCGACGCCGCCGCGCGGATCAAGCAAGGCAAGCAGCAGGCGTTGCGCCTGGGCAACATCGATGCGCGCCGCGACTGGGGCTTTGCCGGCGACTACGTCGAGGCCATGTGGCTGATGCTGCAACAGGAGCAACCCGACGACTTCGTCGTGGCCACGGGCGTCACCACCACGGTGCGCGACATGTGCCAACTGGCGTTCGATCACGTGGGCCTCAATTACCGCGATTACGTCAAGGTCGACCCGGCGCTGTTTCGCCCAGCCGAGGTGGATGTGCTGCTGGGTAACCCGGCCAAGGCCCAGCGGATACTGGGCTGGAAGCCCAAGACCGATCTTCAGACCCTGATCTGCATGATGATGGATGCAGACATGAAACGCGTCGCCAAGGAGTAAGGCATGCTGATTCCCGTGATTCTTTCCGGCGGCGCCGGAACCCGTTTGTGGCCGGTTTCCCGCGAGGGCCACCCCAAGCCGTTCATGGTGCTGCCCGACGGCCAGACCCTGCTGGGCAAAACCTACCGCCGCGCCGCCAAGCTGCTGACCGGCAGTGGCCATATCGTCACCGTGACCAACCGCGACTACTACTTCCAGAGCAAGGACCACTACCAAGCGGCCAAGCTGGAGCGCCATCGCGGCCACTTCCTGCTGGAACCGGCCGGGCGCAATACCGCGCCGGCCATCGCAGCGGCGGCGCTGGCGATCCAGGCGCTGCATGGCGACGACGCAATCATGGTGGTCATGCCCGCCGACCATTTGATCCAGAACGAGCACGCCTTCGCCCAAGCCGTGGAACACGCCACCCAATTGGCCCGGGCCGGGCACCTGGTGACCTTCGGCGTGGTGCCCACGGCCCCGGAAACCGGTTTTGGCTACATCCAGGCCGGCACCAGCCTGGACGCCCAGGGCGCCACGAAAGTGCAGCGTTTCGTAGAAAAACCCGACCTGGCCACCGCCCGCGATTACCTGGAAAGCGGCGACTTTTTGTGGAACTCCGGGATGTTCTGCTTCAGCGTCGCGACCCTGCTCGACGAACTGCACACCCACGCCCCCACGCTGCTGGAGCAGGGCCGCGTCTGCCTGGCAGCAAGCGCCCCGGTGGACGCGGGTGGCTGCCTGCAGCAAGAGTTATCCACAGACGAATTCGCCCAGATGCCGGACATTTCCATCGACTACGCCTTGATGGAGCTGTCGGACAAAGTCGCCGTGGTGCCCGCCGCATTCGACTGGAGCGATATCGGCTCCTGGAACGCGGTCAGCGCCCTGGTGCCGGCCGATGCACAGAACAACCGCAGCACCAGCGAGGCGCTGTTCATCGACAGCCATGGCAACTTCGTGCAAAGCGAAGGCCGGGTGGTGGCCGCGGTGGGTGTGGATAACTTGATCGTCGTCGATACGCCCGACGCCATACTCGTCGCCCACGCCGACCGCGCGCAGGATGTGCGCCGCGTGGCCAAGCAGCTCAAGGCGCAGAACCACGAAACCTATCGCCTGCACCGCACCGTTAGCCGCCCGTGGGGCAGCTACACCGTGCTGGAGGAAGGCCCGGGCTTCAAGATCAAGCGCATCGTGGTCAAGCCCGGCGCGTCGCTGTCCCTGCAAATGCACCATCACCGCAACGAACACTGGGTGGTGGTCAAGGGCACGGCCAAGGTCACCAACAACGGCGACGGCGCCCACCTGGTCAACAGCAACGAGTCCACCTTCATCGCCGCCGGCCACAAGCACCGCCTCGCCAACCCGGGGGTGATCGACCTGGTCATCATCGAGGTGCAAAGCGGTGAGTACCTGGGCGAAGACGACATTGTGCGTTTTGAAGATCAATACGGCAGGACGGACTGAATGCTGCTTAACCTTTACCGCTCGCTGTGGAGCTACCGCGATTTCATCCTCGGCAGCGTCAAGCGCGAGTTCCAGTCGCGCTATCGCAACTCGCTGTTCGGCGCGCTGTGGACGGTGCTCAACCCGCTGTCGATGATCGTCGTCTACACGGTGATCTTCTCTCAGGTCATGCGCGCGCGCCTGCCCGGCGTGGACGACACCATGGCCTACAGCATCTACCTGTGCGCGGGGTTGCTGACCTGGGGCCTGTTCGGCGAAATCACCCAGCGCAGCCAGAACATGTTCCTGGAAAACGCCAACCTGCTGAAGAAGATCAGCTTCCCGCGCATCTGCCTGCCGGTAATCGTGCTGTGCAACGCGGCGGTCAACTTCGCCATCATCCTGGGCCTGTTCCTGGGTTTCCTGCTGATAACCGGGCGCTGGCCCGGCCTGCCGTTGCTGGCGCTGATCCCGCTGCTGGCGCTGCAAGTGATGTTCGCCGCGGGGCTGGGGATGATCCTGGGGGTGCTGAACGTGTTCTTTCGCGATGTCGGGCAACTGTTCGGCATTTGCCTGCAATTCTGGTTCTGGTTCACCCCCATCGTGTACCCGCTGGCGATCCTGCCGGAGTCTATCCAGCGCCTGCTGGCCCTCAACCCCCTGACCGCGCTGATGAACAGCTACCAGAACCTGTTCGTCTACGGCCAGTGGCCGGTGTGGAATTCGCTGCTGCCGACCCTGGTGATCGGTGTGTTGTTCTGCGTGATAGGCATGCGCCTGTTCCGCCAACGGGTGGGCGAAATGGTGGATGAACTCTGATGGCAGACGTCGCGATTCGCGTAACCGGCCTGGGCAAGGCCTATAAGCAATACCCCAACCGCTGGAGCCGTTTGCTGGAGTGGATCGTGCCCTTCAGCGCCCAGCGTCATCGCCAGCACTGGATCATGCAGGGCGTCGATTTCGAGATCGCCCGGGGCCAAGCCGTGGGCATCGTCGGCGCCAACGGCGCCGGCAAAAGCACCCTGCTCAAGATGATTACCGGCACCACCCAACCCACCTGCGGCAAGATCGAGGTCAAGGGCCGGGTCGCGGCCCTGCTGGAGCTGGGCATGGGTTTCCACCCCGATTTCACCGGCCGGCAGAATGCCTTTATGGCGGGCCAGTTACTGGGCATGCAGGTCGAAGAAATCGAAACCCTGATGCCCGGCATCGAAAGCTTTGCCGAGATCGGCGAGGCCATCGACCAACCGGTGCGCACCTACTCCAGCGGCATGCAGATGCGCCTGGCCTTCAGCGTGGCCACGGCCCGGCGCCCGGACATCCTGATCGTCGACGAAGCCCTGTCGGTGGGCGATGCCTACTTCCAGCACAAGAGCTTCGAGCGCATCCGCCAGTACCGCCAGGCCGGCTCCACGCTGCTGATCGTGTCCCACGACCGTGCGGCGATCCAGTCGATCTGCGACAGCGCGATCCTGCTCAAGGACGGGCACATGGTGCTGCACAGCCACCCGTTGGAAGTGCTGGACTACTACCACGCCATGATGGCCGAGCGCGAAGGCCAGATCGTCAAGCAGGAAGCCCTGGACACCGGCGAGGTGCGCACCATCTCCGGCACCGGCGAAGCGGGCATCCTCAATGTGCGCCTGCTCAATGCGGATGGTCGCGCGGTGGAAGTCACCGAAGTCGGCCAGCCTGTGGTGCTGCAAGTGGAGGTCGAAGTACGCCAAGACATCGAGCGCATGGTCCTGGGCTTCATGATTAAGGACCGCCTCGGCCAGGCCATGTATGGCATCAACACCCATCGCCTCGACCAGCCGCTGACCGACCTGGCGGCGGGCGAAAAAATCACCTACCGCTTCGCCTTCGATATGCGCCTGGGCACCGGCAACTACTCCGTGAGCCTGAGCCTGTCGCGCCTGGACTCGCACCTGGACCGCAACTTCGAGTGGCGCGACTACGGCTTGGTGTTCCACGTTATCAACAACCGTCGCGAAGACTTCGTCGGCTGCTCCTGGCTCGATGCCCAGGCCAGCATCCAGCGAGGCGACGGCCAGCCCAACGCATCGATTACCTCGCAGGCCACGCCATGACGCGCCTGTTGATCGAATGTACCTACGTGTTCGAGCACCCCAAGGTCAACTCGGGCATCCAACGCGTGGTGCGCAACGTCATCCGGCAACTGCCGGCCAGCACCGACGCGGCGGAGTACATCCCCGTGGCGATGTTCAACGGCAAGTTGTACCGCGTGCTCAGCTTGACGCCACTCAACGCCCGCTACCTCGATGGCCTGACCGGGTTGGGCGTGCGCCTGGAGCATGGCGCGCAGCGCTTCCAGCAGCTGTATCGAGCCGCCGAGCGGCGCCTGGCCGGGCAATCGCGTTGGGTCAAGCGCGCCGCCTATGTGGCGTATCGGCTCAGCTCGATGGCCTGCTTCGGCGCGCCGCTGCGCCTGATCCGCAGGATCCACGCCCACGAACTGCCCAAGCGCTGCGTGCCCTTGCCGCACCGGCCGGGGGATCAACTGGTGTTGCTCGATTCCTCCTGGCACGCGGACTTCTTCCCCCTGGCCGAACAGCTCAAGCGCGACGGCGTGGGGATCGTCTCGGTGATCTACGACCTGATCCCCGTCACCCACCCGCAGTTCTACGACGCAGGGCTGGTGAACATGTTCAACCACTGGTTCGACTGGATCACCCGCACCGCCGACGGCTACATCGCCATCTCCAAAACCGTGCGTGACCAATTGCGCGCAGAACTGGCCACGCGCCTGGGCCCGGAACAGGCCGCGCAGCGTTGGTTCGACTACTTCCACCTAGGCTCTGAACTGGACCTCAGTGGCGACGGCAGCACCGTCGAGCCGCGCTTGCTGGCGCTGTTCACCGACCCGGCGCCGGTGTTCCTGATGGTCAGCACCATCGAGCCACGCAAAAACCACGATTACCTGCTCGACGCCTTCGACCGCGCCTGGGCCCAGGGCTCCAATGCACGCCTGTGCATCGCCGGGCGCGTCGGCTGGAAATGCGACGCGCTGCTGGAACGGGTGCGCCGTCACCCTCAACTCAACCGTCGTTTGTTCATGTTCAACGACCTCTCGGACACCAGCCTGGAACACGCCTACTCCCATGCCACGGCGCTGGTGTTCCCCTCCCACGTCGAAGGCTTCGGCCTGCCGTTGGTGGAAGCCATGCAACGCGGCCTACCGGCCATGGGCAGCGACATCCCGGTGTTCCGCGAGATTGGTGGCGATTTCATGGCCTATTTCGACCTCGCCCAACCGCAAAGCCTGGCCGACCTCGTCACGCAAATGGAAACCAGCGGCCAATTCCCCGCCCCCCGCGCCGTGGGCGACTGGCAGTGGCTGGGCTGGCGCGAGGCCAGTGCGCAGTTCGTCGAGCACATTCAGCGCAATCTGGAAAAGGCCCCGGCGCCGCCGCAGAGGCAACATGCAGATTGCCCTTAACGCCCGCATTCTTCAGGCCCCGCGCACGGGTATCGGCCACTACGTGGCCGAACTGACCAGCGCCCTGCGTGCCGACCCGCAGTTTTCGCTTTCGCTGTTCGATGGCTGGGGCTGGAGCCCAAACCTGCCTGCTGCTGCGCTGCCCGGTTACTCGCGCCTCAGCCCGCTGCTGCGTCGGTTGCCAGGGGCGTACCAGGCGCGGCGCTGGTTGGAGCAACAGCGCTTCGACCGCCAGCCGCAACCCATCGACCTCTACCATGAACCCAGCCTGTGGCCTTTTGAATTCAAGGGCCCGACCATCATCACCCTGCACGACCTGACCCACCTGCACTACCCCGCGACCCAACCGGCGGCGCGCCTGCGGGAAATCGAGCGGCGCCTGGGCCGGGGCGTGGAGCAAGCACGGCTGGTGCTCACTGACTCGCAGTTTGTCGCGCACGAAGCGCAACGCCACTTTGGCTTGCCCGCGCAGCGCTTCATCGTGGCGCCGCTGGGGGTGGCGGCGCGCTTTCACCCCCGCAGCGCTCAGGCGCTCGAACCGCTGCTGCAAGGCTTGGGCGTCGAGCCCGGTGGCTACTTTTTGTGCGTCGGCACCTTGGAGCCGCGCAAAAATCTGGTTCAGGCGCTGCGGGCCCACACCCTGTTGCCTGAAGCCCTGCGCCAGCGGTTTCCGTTGTTGATCGTCGGCATGGCCGGCTGGAAGAACCGCGACCTCACCCATGAGCTGCAAAAGGCCCTGGCCAGCGGCCATGTGCGCCTGATGGGCTACTTACCCGACGAACAGGTCGCGCACCTGGTGGCCGGCGCCCGCGCCCTGGTTTTCCCCTCGCTGTACGAGGGCTTCGGCCTGCCGGTGGTGGAAGCCATGGCCAGCGGCACACCGGTAATCCTGACCCGACGTTCGGCCATGCCGGAAGTCGCCGGCAACGCCGGCACCTATATCGAACCCGATGATGTGCAGAGCCTGCGCGATGCGCTGCGGCTCTTGATCGACGACTGCGCCTACTGGCAACACTGCCGGGAAGCGGGGTTGCAGCAGGCGAAGCTTTTTTCCTGGGAACGTTGTGCGCAGATCACCGCGCGCGCGTATCGCCAGGCTTTAGGAGGTTGAAATGCGCGTACTCCATTTTTTCAAAACCTATTTGCCCGACTCTGTGGGCGGCATCGAACAGGTCATTTATCAACTCTGTGAAAGCGGCGCACGCGAGGGTATTCAAGGCCAGGTGCTGACCTTGAGCACCGACCCGCACCCGGCGGTGATAAAGATCGGCCACCACGAAGTCCATCGCGCACGCCTGGATTGGCAACTGGCCTCTACCGGGTTCTCCACCAGCGTGTTCAAGCAGTTCCGCGAGATGGCTGCCGAAGCGGACGTGGTCAATTACCACTTCCCGTGGCCGTTCATGGACCTGGTGCATTTTGCCAGCGGCCTGAAGAAACCCACCGTGGTGACCTATCACTCAGACATCGTGCGCCAGCGTCATCTGCTGCGCCTGTATCGGCCACTGATGAACCGCTTCCTGGCCAGCGCCGACCGCATCGTCACCGCTTCGCCCAACTACCTGCACACCAGCGAGGTGCTGCAAAACTTCCGGGACAAAACCCGGGTCATTCCCTATGGCTTGGATAAGTCAGGTTATCCACAGCCCGAGCCCGAACGCCTGGCGCGGTGGCGGCAGTTGCTGGGGGAGCGGTTTTTCCTCTTTGTCGGAGTGATGCGTTACTACAAAGGCCTGCACATCCTGCTCGATGCCCTCAAGGACGTGGACTACCCGGTGGTGATCGTCGGCGCCGGGCCACTGGAAGCCGAGCTGCACGCCCAGGCCAAAACCCTGGGGTTGCGCAACCTGCACTTCCTCGGGCGGCTGGGGGATGAAGACAAAGTAGCGCTGCTGCAACTGAGCTACGCCATCGTGTTCCCTTCGCACCTGCGCTCCGAAGCCTTCGGCATTTCGTTGCTGGAAGGGGCGATGTACGGCAAGCCAATGATTTCCAGCGAAATCGGTACCGGCACCAGCTACATCAACATCGACGGCGAAACCGGCCTGGTGGTCCCGCCCAGTCATCCACAGGCCTTTCGCGAAGCGATGCGCACCCTGTGGACAAACCCGCAATTGGCCGCCGAAATGGGCCAACGCGCCGAAGCCCGCTATCGCCAGCTATTTACCGCTGACGACATGGGCCGCAAGTGGACGGCGTTATACGAAGAATTACTGGCAGAAAAGGCGTTGTCTTACGCCTGACGGCACCACAGGTCGGTGATCGGCGTTGCACCGCCACCGCCCTGTGGATAAGTCACTCCACAGTGACCGATTTCGCCAGGTTGCGCGGTTGGTCAACGTCTGTGCCCTTGAGCACCGCCACGTAGTACGAGAGCAATTGCAGCGGGATGGTGAACAGGATCGGCGACAGCACGTCGTGGATGTGCGGCATGTTCACCACATGGGTGCCTTCGCCGTTGCTCATGCCGGCGTGTTCATCGGCGAACACGATCAGTTGGCCGCCGCGGGCGCGTACTTCCTGCAAGTTGGACTTGAGCTTCTCCAGCAGCTCGTTGTTCGGCGCCACGGTAACCACCGGCATGTCGTTATCCACAAGGGCCAAGGGGCCGTGCTTGAGCTCACCGGCCGGGTAGGCTTCGGCGTGGATATAGGAGATTTCCTTGAGTTTGAGCGCCCCCTCCATGGCCACCGGGAATTGCGCGCCACGGCCCAGGAACAGGGTGTGATTCTTCTCGGCGAACAGCTCGGCAATTTTTTCCACGGTGGCGTCCATGGCCAGGGCTTCGCCTAGGCGTGCCGGTAAGCGACGCAATTCTTCCACCAATTCGGCTTCCACTCCCGCCGCCAAGGTACCGCGCACCTGGCCCAAGGACAGGGTCAGCAGCAACAGGCCCACCAGTTGAGTGGTGAAGGCTTTGGTCGAGGCCACGCCTATTTCGCGGCCGGCCTGAGTCAGCAGCGTCAGGTCGGATTCGCGCACCAATGAGCTGATGCCCACGTTGCAGATCGCCAGGCTGGCGAGAAAACCCAGCTCCTTGGCGTTACGCAGCGCCGCCAAGGTGTCGGCGGTTTCGCCCGACTGGGAAATGGTCACGAACAAGGTGTCGGGCTGCACCACCACTTTGCGGTAGCGGAACTCGCTGGCGACTTCGACTTGGCACGGGATACCCGCCAGTTCTTCGAGCCAATAACGGGCGACCATCCCCGCGTGATAGCTAGTGCCGCACGCGACGATCTGCACATTGCGGACCTTGGCGAACAACTCGGCCGCTTGCGGGCCAAAGGCCTGGACCAGCACCTGGTTCTGGCTCAGGCGACCTTCCAGGGTGCGCTGCACCACAGCCGGTTGCTCGTGGATTTCCTTGAGCATGAAGTGGCGGAACTCGCCCTTGTCGGCCGCTTCGGCACCGTCGCGGTACTGCACCGTCTCGCGCTCGACCGCTACACCGTTAACGTCCCAGATCTGCACGCTTTCGCGGCGAATGTCGGCGATGTCGCCCTCTTCCAGGTACATGAAGCGGTCAGTGACCTGGCGCAGGGCCAGTTGGTCGGAGGCGAGGAAGTTCTCGCCCATGCCCAGGCCAATCACCAGAGGGCTGCCGCTGCGGGCCGCCACGACGCGATCGGGTTGCTGTGCACTGATAACCGCCAGGCCATACGCGCCATGGAGTTCCTTGACCGTGGCTTTAAGTGCGACGGTCAGGTCGCCGAGGTCCTTGAGCTTGTGGTTGAGCAGGTGGGCGATGACTTCGGTGTCGGTGTCCGAAGTAAACACGTAGCCCTGGGCCTTGAGTTGCTCGCGCAGGGCTTCGTGGTTTTCGATGATGCCGTTGTGCACCACCGCCAGGTCGCCGGAAAAATGCGGGTGGGCATTGCGTTCGCACGGTGCGCCGTGGGTTGCCCAACGGGTGTGGGCGATGCCGAGGCGGCCAACCAACGGCGCTTCGGCCAGGGCTTGCTCCAGTTCGCTGACCTTGCCCGGGCGGCGGGCGCGTTCGAGGCTGCCGTCCTGGGTGATGACTGCCACGCCGGCGCTGTCATAGCCGCGGTATTCCAGGCGCTTGAGGCCTTCGACAAGAATGGCGGTGACGTTTCGTTCAGCGACCGCGCCGACAATTCCACACATGTTATTTCTCCTGGCTGGTAGCCGCGCAGATCACGTTGATGCCGCGGGCCTGAATCTGATCGCGAACCTGGGGGGCCAGGCGATCATCAGTAATAAGGGTATGGACGCTGCTCCAGGGCAGTTCCAGGTTAGGAATCTTGCGCCCGATCTTGTCGGACTCGACCATCACGATCACTTCCCGGGCCACCTCGGCCATTACCCGGCTAAGGCCGAGCAATTCATTGAAGGTGGTAGTGCCGCGCACCAGGTCGATGCCGTCGGCGCCGATGAACAACTGATCGAAGTCATAGGAGCGCAAAACCTGCTCCGCCACCTGGCCCTGGAACGACTCGGAATGAGGGTCCCAAGTACCGCCGGTCATCAACAGCACGGGCTCGTGCTCGAGCTCGCTCAAGGCATTGGCCACATGCAGGGAGTTGGTCATCACCACCAGGCCAGGTTGCTGGCCCAGCTCGGGGATCATGGCCGCCGTGGTGCTGCCGCTGTCGATGATGATCCGCGCATGCTCGCGGATCCGCGTCACGGCGGCCCGGGCGATGGCTTGCTTGATCGGAGAAACGGGTTGGGCCAGGTCACTGACCAGTTCCGAAGGCAGGGTGATGGCACCGCCATAGCGGCGCAGCAACAGACCATTGCTCTCAAGGGCGGCGAGATCCTTACGGATCGTCACTTCGGACGTTTCGAAACGCTTGGCTAATTCGTCCACACTGACTTCGCCTTGCTCATTGAGCAAGGCGAGGATGTTGTGACGACGCTGGGGTGTATTTCGTTTCGACATGGCGCTGATATGTTTCGTTTCGAAAGATAACGAAGGCAATCAAAACCTATCGAGTCGGAATCGTCAAGCGGGCGATGGAAGTTTTCTGAGGGGCGGAAACTAACGTAGGAGCAGCTCCTCTGCTCCCACATTAGTGGTATTGCGTACTAGGGCTGTGGATAACTCAGTCTTTCTTGATCTTGACCGGGCGTTTCCAGCCATCGATATTGCGCTGGCGGGAACGGGCAACCGCCAGTTGAGACTTATCCACATTCTGGTTGATGGTGGAACCGGCCGCCGTGCTGGCGCCATCGCCGAGGGTGACGGGTGCTACCAACGAGTTGTTGGAACCGATGAAGACGTCTTCACCGATAACGGTTTTCCACTTGTTTACGCCGTCGTAGTTGCAAGTGATGGTGCCTGCGCCGACGTTGGTACGCGCGCCGATCTGGGCGTCGCCCAGGTAGGTCAGGTGACCGGCCTTGGCGCCCTCGCCCAAATAGGCATTCTTCAACTCGACAAAGTTACCCACATGGGCCCGCGCTTCGAGCACGGTGCCGGGGCGCAAACGGGCGAACGGGCCGGCGTCGCTACCCTCGCCCATCACCGCACCATCAAGGTGGCTGTTGGCCTTGATGACGACACCTTTGCGCAGGGTGCTGTCTTTGATAACGCAGTTAGGGCCGATGACCACGTCATCTTCGATCACCACACGGCCTTCGAGGATGACGTTGATATCAATCAGCACATCGCGCCCGACACTTACCTCGCCGCGCACATCAAAGCGAGCCGGGTCGCGCAGGGTTACGCCTTGTGCCATCAGGCGAAGGGCTTGGCGCAATTGATAGTGGCGCTCAAGCTCTGCCAATTGCTTGCGATCATTGGCGCCTTGGACTTCCATCGCGTCGTGGGGTTGTTCGGTGGCCACCTGCAAGCCGTCGTTGACCGCCATTTCGATCACGTCGGTAAGGTAGTACTCGCCCTGGACGTTGTTGTTCGACAAGCGGCTCATCCAGTCGCTCAGGTGAGCGGCTGGCACAGCGAGAATACCGGTGTTTCCCTCGGTAATAGCACGCTGGGCCTGCGTGGCATCTTTGTGCTCGACAATCGCGGTGACCTTGCCCTCGCCGTCACGCACGATGCGCCCGTAACCGGTAGGGTCGCTCAACTCGACGGTCAGCAGGCCGATTTGCCCCGGTACGACGTGTTTTAGCAGGCGTTGCAAGGTCTCGGCCTCGATCAACGGAACGTCGCCATAGAGGATCAGCACGGTGTCGGAGGTGATGAACGGCACAGCCTGGGCAGTCGCGTGGCCGGTGCCCAATTGTTTGTCCTGGAGAACGAAATTCAGGTCATCGGCAGCCAAACGCTCGCGAACCTGCTCGGCGCCGTGGCCGATCACCACATGAATGCGCTGTGGATCGAGTTGCCGTGCGCTGTGGATAACATGCCCCAGCATGGAGTTTCCCGCGATCGGGTGCAGCACCTTGGGCAATGCCGAACGCATGCGTGTGCCCTGGCCGGCGGCGAGAATAACGATTTCAAGAGACATGACTGGCTACCAATCCTGGGTGGTCAGCGGCTGCGACCAAATAGTGAAAGTCAGAAAAGAAAAAAGGGTAGCCGAGGCTACCCTTTTTAATCAATCACACAACAAGCCTGACGATTTAGCCGCCGAACTTCTTGCGGATCTGCTGGACGGTACGCAGCTGAGCTGCGGCCTCGGCCAGACGTGCAGCAGCAGAACCGTAGTCGAAATCTGCGCCTTTTTCGTTCAGGGCCTTCTCGGCAGCCTTGACGGCTTCCTGAGCGGAGGCTTCATCCAGGTCGGCAGCACGTTGCACGGTGTCGGCAAGAACCTTGACCATGTTCGGCTGAACCTCGAGGTAACCGCCGGAGATGTAAAACACCTCGGCTTCCCCACCCTGTTTAATCAGGCGGATCGGACCTGGTTTGAGTTCAGTGATTAGCGGAGCGTGGCCCAGGGCGATACCAAGATCACCCAGGCTGCCGTGCGCAATCACCATCTCGACCAGACCGGAAAAGATTTCTCCTTCCGCGCTGACGATATCGCAATGGACTGTCATAGCCATCTGCTTGCCTCAACCTGATTAGCGCCCGTTGCCGGGCGCCGGGATTACAGTTTCTTGGCTTTCTCGATCGCTTCTTCGATGCCGCCGACCATGTAGAACGCTTGTTCTGGCAGGTGGTCGTAGTCACCGTTGAGGATGCCTTTGAAGCCAGCAATGGTGTCCTTCAGGGAAACATATTTACCCGAAGCACCGGTGAAGACTTCAGCCACGAAGAACGGCTGCGACAAGAAGCGCTGGATCTTACGAGCGCGGGATACCAACTGCTTGTCGGTTTCCGACAGTTCGTCCATACCCAGGATCGCAATGATGTCCTTCAGTTCTTTGTAGCGCTGCAGAACGTACTGGACGCCGCGAGCGGTGTCGTAGTGGTCCTGGCCGATCACGTTCGGGTCCAACTGGCGCGAAGTCGAGTCCAGTGGATCGACCGCTGGGTAGATACCCAGGGAAGCGATGTCACGGGACAGTACGACGGTGGCGTCCAAGTGGGCGAAGGTGGTCGCAGGCGACGGGTCGGTCAAGTCATCCGCAGGTACGTATACCGCTTGGATCGAAGTGATCGAGCCTTCCTTGGTCGAAGTGATACGTTCTTGCAGAACGCCCATCTCTTCAGCCAGGGTCGGCTGGTAGCCTACTGCCGAAGGCATACGGCCCAGCAGTGCGGATACTTCAGTACCGGCCAGGGTGTAACGGTAGATGTTGTCGACGAACAGCAGAACGTCGTTACCTTCGTCACGGAACTTCTCGGCCATGGTCAGGCCGGTCAGTGCTACGCGCAGACGGTTACCCGGCGGCTCGTTCATCTGACCGTAAACCAGTGCCACTTTGTCCAGTACGTTGGAGTCCTTCATCTCGTGGTAGAAGTCGTTACCCTCACGAGTACGCTCACCCACACCGGCGAACACGGAATAACCGCTGTGCTCGATGGCGATGTTACGGATCAGTTCCATCATGTTCACGGTCTTGCCTACACCGGCACCACCGAACAGACCGACTTTACCGCCCTTGGCGAACGGGCAAACCAGGTCGATAACCTTGATGCCGGTTTCCAGCAGGTCGTTGCCGCCCGCTTGTTCAGCGAAGGATGGCGCAGGACGGTGAATGCCCCAGCGCTCTTCGGTGGCAATCGGACCGGCTTCGTCGATCGGGTTGCCCAGAACGTCCATGATCCGGCCCAGGGTCGCTTTACCGACCGGTACGGAGATGGCAGCGCCAGTGTCGACAACGTCCAGACCGCGCTTCAAGCCTTCGGTGGAACCCATCGCAATGGTACGAACCACGCCGTCGCCCAGCTGCTGCTGAACTTCCAGAGTGGTTTCCGCGCCTTGAACTTTCAGCGCGTTGTAGATGCTCGGTACGCTGTCGCGTGGAAATTCCACGTCGATAACGGCGCCGATGATTTGAACGATACGTCCGCTACTCATAGCTGGATCCTCTGAATATTTGAACCGTTAAACCGCGGCAGCGCCGCCGACGATTTCCGAGATCTCTTGGGTGATCGCAGCCTGACGCGCCTTGTTGTAGATCAGCTGCAAATCGCTGATCAAATCACCGGCGTTGTCGGTAGCGTTCTTCATTGCGATCATCCGCGCCGCTTGTTCAGCTGCGTTGTTCTCGACCACCGCCTGGTACACCTGCGACTCCACGTAACGCACCATCAAGCCGTCAAGCAGCTCTTTGGCGTCTGGTTCGTAGAGGTAGTCCCAGTGGTGCTTGAGTTCTTTTTCCGGGGTCGCCACCAATGGAATCAACTGCTCCACGGTAGGCTGTTGCGTCATGGTGTTGATGAACTTGTTGGATACCACGGACAGGCGGTCAATCCGGCCTTCCAGGTATGCATCCAGCATCACCTTGACGCTACCGATCAAGTCATTGATCGACGGTTCTTCACCCAGATGGCTGATAGCTGCTACGACGTTACCGCCGAAGTTACGGAAAAAGGCCGCACCCTTGCTACCGACCACGCACAGATCGATCTCGACGCCGTTTTCGCGGTTTACCGCCATGTCCTTGACCAGGGCCTTGAACAGGTTGGTATTCAGACCACCACACAAACCACGGTCACTGCTCACGACGACATAACCGACACGCTTAACTTCGCGATCAATCATGAACGGGTGGCGATATTCCGGGTTGGCGTTGGCCAGATGCCCAATTACCTGGCGGATACGCTCCGCATAAGGACGGCTAGCAGCCATGCGCATTTGTGCCTTGCGCATTTTGCTGACCGCCACTTTTTCCATGGCGCTGGTAATTTTTTGCGTGCTTTTGATGCTCGCAATCTTACTGCGAATCTCTTTTGCGCCTGCCATGTAACACCTATCAGGTTAGCAAGCGGGAGCCTTGCGGCTCCCGCTGCGGCTTACCAGGTTTGGGTGGCCTTGAACTTCTCGATACCAGCCTTGAGGCCAGCGTCGATTTCGTCATTGAAGTCACCCTTCACGTTGATCTTGGCCATCAAATCGGCGTGATCGCGGTTGAAGTAAGCAATCAGCGCTTGTTCAAAGCTGCCGACCTTGGTGATTTCGACGTCAGTCAGGAACCCACGCTCAGCGGCATACAGCGACAGCGACATGTCGGCAATCGACATTGGCGCATATTGCTTCTGCTTCATCAGCTCGGTAACGCGCTGACCATGCTCAAGTTGCTTACGGGTCGCTTCGTCCAGGTCAGAAGCGAACTGGGCGAATGCCGCCAGTTCACGGTACTGAGCCAGAGCGGTACGGATACCACCGGACAGCTTCTTGATGATCTTGGTCTGAGCGGCACCACCCACACGGGATACCGAAACACCGGCGTTCACAGCCGGACGGATGCCGGAGTTGAACATGGCCGATTCCAGGAAGATCTGACCGTCGGTGATGGAAATCACGTTGGTCGGAACGAACGCGGAAACGTCGCCAGCCTGGGTTTCGATGATCGGCAGTGCGGTCAGGGAACCGGTTTTGCCGGTCACTGCGCCGTTGGTGAACTTCTCTACGTACTCTTCCGAAACGCGGGATGCGCGCTCCAGCAGGCGGGAGTGGAGATAGAACACGTCGCCTGGGTAAGCTTCACGGCCTGGTGGACGGCGCAGCAGCAGGGAAATCTGGCGATAAGCCACTGCTTGCTTGGACAGATCGTCATAAACGATCAGCGCGTCTTCACCGCGGTCGCGGAAGAATTCACCCATGGTGCAACCGGAGTACGGTGCCAGGAATTGCAGTGCAGGAGATTCCGAAGCACTGGCAGCCACGATAATCGTGTTGGCCAGGGCGCCGTTTTCTTCCAGCTTGCGCACCACGTTGGCGATGGTCGATTGTTTCTGACCAATGGCAACGTAGACGCAGAAGATACCGCTGTTCTTCTGGTTGATGATCGCGTCGATCGCCAGAGCGGTTTTACCGATCTGACGGTCACCGATAATCAGCTCACGCTGACCACGGCCGACTGGGATCATGGCATCGACAGCCTTGTAGCCAGTCTGTACAGGCTGGTCTACCGACTTACGCCAGATCACGCCTGGAGCAACTTTCTCGACCGCGTCGGTCTCGGTGTTGTTCAGCGGACCTTTGCCGTCAACTGGGTTACCCAGTGCGTCGACTACGCGACCCAGCAGTTCCTTACCCACCGGAACTTCGAGGATGCGGCCGGTGCACTTGGCGCTCATGCCTTCAGCCAGACTGGTGTATGCGCCCAATACAACGGCACCTACGGAGTCTTGCTCCAGGTTGAGGGCCATACCGTAGACGCCGCCCGGAAACTCGATCATCTCGCCGTACATTACGTCGGCCAGACCGTGAATCCGCACGATGCCGTCAGATACGCTGACGACAGTGCCTTCGTTACGGGCTTGGGAGGTCACATCGAGTTTGTCGATGCGGCCCTTGATGATTTCACTTATTTCGGAAGGATTGAGTTGCTGCATTGCTCTGCTGCCCCTTCAAACTCAAGATTTCAATGCTTCGGCAAGTTTCGCGATTTTGCCGCGAATCGAGCCATCGATAACCAGGTCGCCGGCGCGGATCACGACACCACCAATCAAGGCAGCGTCCTCCGCAACTTGCAGGCGCACTTCCCGGTCGAGTCGTGCACTGAGAACCTTGGCGAGTTTGTCTTGCTGTTCTTGGCTCAATGCAAAAGCACTGGTCACTTCAACGTCTACCGACTTCTCACGCTCGGCCTTGTACAGGTCGAACAGAGCGGCAATCTCCGGCAAAAGCGGGAGACGGTCGTTTTCGGCAACGACGTGGATGAAGTTCTGCACTTTTACATCAAACTTGTCGCCGCACACGTCAATGAACGTGGCGGCCTTATCTGCGCTCGTCAGTCGCGGGGCCTTGAGCACGCGCCGCATCGTGTCGTCTTGCGACACTGCTGCAGCCAGGCCGAGCATGGCTGACCAAGAGGCCAGCTGCTGGTGGGCCTGGGCGTGCTCGAAGGCTGCCTTAGCGTAAGGTCGGGCCAACGTGGTCAATTCTGCCATGATCGCCCTCGCTTAAATTTCAGCAGCCAGTTTATTAACCAGCTCCGCGTGCGCGTTTTGATCGATTGTGGCACCCAGGATCTTCTCTGCGCCGTTGACTGCCAGGCTACCCAATTGGGCGCGCAGGGCGTCTTTGACACCGTTCAGTTCCTGTTCGATCTCGGCCTGAGCCTGTGCCTTCACACGTTCAGCTTCGACGCGAGCCTGATCTCGGGCTTCGTCGACGATCTGAGTACCGCGTTTCTTGGCTTGCTCAATGATTTCAGCTGCCTGAGCTTTCGCTTCGCGCAGTTGCTGACCCGCTTTATCTTGGGCCAACTCCAGGTCACGAGCTGCTCGGCTGGCAGCGTCCAGTCCATCCGCGATCTTCTTCTGACGTTCGTGCAAAGCCGCAATGACCGGAGGCCAAACGAACTTCATGCAAAAAAGTACAAAGATTAAGAACGCAACGGACTGGCCAATCAGGGTTGCATTAATGTTCACGCCAACACCTCGCTCGTTCGTTGCACATCACTCTAATCAACTCGAAGATTCGAGTGATTAGCCAGCGAGTTGACCAACGAAGGGGTTCGCGAAGGTGAAGAACAGAGCGATACCAACACCGATCATGGTCACGGCGTCGAGCAAGCCAGCCACGATGAACATTTTAACTTGCAGCATTGGAACCATTTCTGGCTGACGCGCTGCGCCTTCCAGGAACTTGCCGCCCAACAGGCCGAAACCAATTGCGGTACCCAGTGCGCCCAGGCCGATCAACAGTGCAACAGCGATAGCGGTTAGACCAACTACAGTTTCCATCTTTCCTCCCGACTTTTACGTCGTATGGTTTAGGTTTTTTAGATTAAAGCGGTAAAACAAATCGTTTCATCGAGCCCGTGACGGGCCCCCTCCCGTTTGACCGGGAGGGACATCAGACTAGCCTAGGCTGGCCTTAATGGTTCTCTTCGTGCGCCATCGACAGGTAGACGATGGTCAGCATCATGAAGATAAACGCCTGCAGGGTGATAATCAGGATGTGGAACACTGCCCACGCCCACTGCAGAACTACACCCAGGCCGCTAAGCCAGAGCAGACCGCTGCCGAACATCACAGCAATCAGAATGAAGACCAACTCGCCGGCGTACATGTTGCCGAACAGACGCAGTGCCAGGGAGATCGGCTTGGCGATCAGGGTGACGAATTCCAGCAGGAAGTTCACCGGGATCAGCAGGGCTTGAACGAAGACGTTCTTGCTGCCGAAGGGGTGCAGGGTCAGTTCGCCGATGAAGCCGCCGATGCCCTTTACCTTGATGCTGTAGAAAATAATCAGCGCGAACACCGACAGAGCCATGCCCAGGGTAGCGTTCGGGTCAGTGGTCGATACGGCGCGGAATGGAATGTGCGGATCACCGGAGATCCACATAGCCACCTGAGGAATCCAATCTACCGGGATCAGGTCAACGGCGTTCATCAGGAACACCCAGACGAAGATGGTCAGTGCCAATGGTGCAATCACCGGGCTACGGCCATGGAAGCTGTCTTTCACGCTGCCATCGACGAATTCGACCAATACTTCAACGAAGTTCTGCAAAGCACCAGGTTGACCGGAAGTCGCTTTCTTTGCCGCCATGCGGAAAAGAAGAACGAAGACCAGGCCCAATGCGACCGACCAGCCGAGGGTATCGACATGGAAAGCCCAGAAGCCCATTTCCTTGGCTTCTGCTGCGGTGTGAGCAAAGCCCCAGCCGCCATTGGGTAGCTGCCCGAAGGTCAGGTTCTGCAAGTGGTGCTGGATATAGCCCGAAGCGGTTGTCTCTGCCATGGTTGCCTCAAACGCCCTAAGGTCTCGAAAGTCTTGTTCTCATCAGCAGGGGAGCGAACCAGCTGACCAGTTGGGTCAGCACGAAGACGCCGAATACAGCTAGCGGCGCCAATGGCTTCACACCTGCGAACGTCAATGCAAAGAGCACTGCCGTCAAAATCAGTTTGCCCGCTTCACCGGCATAAAAAGACCGGACGATAGCTTGGGCTGCTCGGGCGCCGGAAAACCGAAATGCCCTGTGAGCGAAATACACATTAGGTAACAAGGCTATCAGGCCTCCGCAGAGTCCTGAGTATCCGGCAACGACTCCGCGCCATTGCCAGAGCGCCAGTGCAGCGATCAGCAAAACGACAAATTGGGCCATTAACACCGGAAAAACCGCCAGACGATGGAAGGGCAAGCGGTTTGGCGTGCGGGTTTCCATCACTCTTGCTCCCCAGAGGTCGGCTGCCGGAAATCAATAACTTGGCATAATTTGTGCCGACAAAATGCGCGCAGAGTATAGGGGCGGTTCTGCCCCTATTCAACTGTCAGGTAGTGATTTCCGACTGCGCGCTACATACGCAATTGTTTCAGCGGATGTGAGCGAGGACGCCCTGCAACTCGTCGAGGGAGTTGTAGCCTATGACCAGTTGCCCTTTTCCCTTCTTACCGTGGCGGATCTGCACCGCAGAGCCCAGCCGCTCGGCCAGGCGCTGTTCCAGGCGCGCGATATCCGGGTCGGGTTTGACCGGTTCGGCAGCCTCCTGTTTGCCACTCAACCACTGGCGAACGAGGGCTTCGGTCTGGCGCACGGTCAGACCTCGTGCGACAACGTGTCGCGCCCCTTCAACCTGTTGATTTTCCGGCAATCCGAGCAATGCGCGGGCATGACCCATTTCCAGGTCGCCGTGGGACAGCATGGTTTTAATCACTTCCGGCAACGCAATCAGGCGCAACAAGTTGGCCACCGTCACCCGAGACTTGCCCACCGCCTCGGCGACCTGTTGCTGGGTCAGCTGAAATTCCTGCTGTAAGCGCTGCAGGGCAATCGCTTCTTCGATCGGATTGAGGTCTTCACGCTGGATGTTCTCGATCAGCGCCATGGCGATGGCGGTCTCATCCGGAACATCGCGCACCATCGCCGGGATAGTTTCCTGACCGGCCTGCTGGCTCGCCCGCCAGCGGCGTTCGCCGGCGATGATTTCAAACCGACCGGCACCGATAGGGCGCACCACGATCGGCTGCATGACGCCTTGGGCCTTGATCGAATTGGCCAGTTCTTCCAGCGCCTGCGGGTCCATATCGCGACGTGGCTGGTACTTGCCACGCTGGATCAGGTCCAACGGCAGGTGTTGTAGCTCACGTTGATCGGCCTGTACCGCTTGCTCCTCCAGGGAGCTCACGGTCGGACCGCTGAGCAGTGCATCCAGTCCTCGTCCGAGACCTCGTTTCTTGACGGCCATGGGGATTCCTTAAGTTGCCTGAGCAGCGGCAGTACGTGAATTTTTACGTTGGCGACGAACCATCTCGCCCGCCAGGGCCAGATAGGCCAGTGCGCCGCGGGAGGATTTGTCGTACGCCAGGGCCGGCATGCCGTAGCTAGGGGCTTCGGCGAGGCGGATGTTGCGCGGAATGACGGTGTCGTACAGCTGATCGCCGAAATGTTCCTTGAGCTGCGCTGAAACGTCGTTCATCAAACTCAAACGTGGGTCGTACATGGTGCGCAGCAACCCCTCGATCTTGAGGTTTGGGTTAAGCAATTCAGCGATGCGCTTGATGTTATCCACAAGGTCGCTAAGCCCTTCGAGGGCAAAGTATTCACACTGCATGGGGATAATCACCCCATCAGCGGCAACCAAGGCGTTGAGCGTCAGCATCGACAACGACGGCGGGCAGTCGATCAGGATGTAGTCGTAGTTCTCTCGAATCGGCGCCAAGGCGCTGCGCAGACGGCTTTCTTTCATCTGCATTTCCAGCAGAACGACTTCGGCTGCGGTCAGGTCGCGGTTGGCAGGTAGCAACTGGTAACCGCCGTGTTCGGAAAAGTGCATGGCCTGGGCCAGGTCACATTCGCCGATCAACAGGTCGTAAACCGAGTTCTCCAGGCCATGTTTATCCACACCGCTACCCATGGTGGCGTTGCCCTGTGGATCAAGGTCGATCAACAGCACCCGGCGCTTGGTTGCGACCAGGGATGCTGCGAGGTTGATGCAGGTGGTGGTCTTGCCCACACCACCCTTTTGGTTCGCTATCGCGAATACCTTAGCCATTCTTGCTTGTGTTCCCAATCATGCCGTGCGGCGCAGTATCAGCAGATGGCGTTGGCCTTGGCAACCAGGTACGGCCAAGGCGTGTTCGCTATCGAGGTGGAAGTCTGCCGGCAATGCTACCAGCTCATCGGCGGGATGAACGCCCTTCATTGCCAGCCAACGGGTGTCGCGGTTGCCCAGGTGGCGAGTCCAGTTGCTGAAATTCTCCATGCTGCTGAACGCCCGGGAGACGATCCCGTTGAATGGCAGCTCAGGCTGGTAGCTTTCGACGCGGCTGTGGATAACTTGCAGGTTATCCAGTTTCAGCTCGAGTTTGACCTGGGTGAGGAAGCGGGTTTTCTTGCCGTTGCTGTCCAGGCAAGTCACTTGCGAGTCGGGAAACAGGATCGCCAACGGGATTCCCGGCATGCCGCCGCCACTGCCCACGTCCAGCCAACGGCCGTTTTCGATGAAGGGCATCACGCTCAAACTGTCGAGCAGATGCCGTGAGACCATTTCGTCGGGATCGCGCACGGCCGTGAGGTTGTAGGCCTTGTTCCACTTAATCAACAGCGCCAGATAACCGAGCAGCAATTCGTGCTGATTCGGCGTCAGATCAACGCCAAGGGTACGAGCGCCTGTGGATAACTCTTCGGCATGTTGCGAGGTGACCAATGAACTCAAGCGCTTTGCTCCAACTGACGGCCCGCGCCGCGTTTTTTCAAATGAATCATCAACAGTGAGATGGCCGCCGGGGTAACGCCGGGAATACGCGAGGCCTGGCCCAGGGTTTCTGGCCGCGTGGCGCCGAGCTTGCTCTGGATCTCTTTGGATAGACCGGAAATGCCGGTGTAGTCGATATCCACAGGCAACTTGGTGTTCTCACTGGCGCGCAGGCGAGCGATTTCATCCTGTTGACGATCGATGTAGCCGGCGTACTTGGTCTTGATTTCGACCTGCTCGGCGACCTGGGGGTCTTCTGCACCTTGGCCGGTCACCTCGACCAAACCCGCGTAGTCGATTTCCGGCCGGCTTAGGAGATTGAGCAGGTTGTATTCATGGGTCAGCGGCGTGCCGAATTTTTCGGCAATGGCATCGCCCTGCTCGGTGCCCGGGCGCACCCAGGTGCTTTTCAGGCGCTGCTCTTCGAGTTCGATGCTTTCGCGCTTTTTGCAGAAAGCCGCCCAACGCACATCGTCCACCAAGCCCAGTTCGCGACCTTTTTCGGTCAGGCGTAAGTCGGCATTGTCCTCACGCAGGATCAAACGGTACTCGGCCCGGGACGTGAACATCCGATACGGTTCCTGGGTACCCAGGGTAATCAGGTCGTCGACCAATACGCCGATGTAGGCTTCGTCACGGCGCGGGCACCAACTGTCCTTGCCCTGGGCACGCAGTGCCGCGTTCGCCCCGGCGAGCAAACCTTGGGCGCCGGCCTCTTCGTAGCCAGTGGTGCCGTTGATTTGCCCAGCGAAGAACAAACCGCCAATAACTTTGGTTTCCAGGCTGTACTTCAGGTCCCGCGGGTCGAAGTAGTCGTACTCGATGGCGTAGCCAGGACGGACGATATGGGCGTTTTCCATGCCGCGGATCGATTGCACGATCTGCAATTGCACATCGAACGGCAGGGATGTGGATATCCCGTTCGGGTACAACTCATGAGTGGTCAGGCCTTCGGGTTCGATAAAGACCTGATGGCTTTCCTTGTCGGCAAAGCGGTGGATCTTGTCTTCGATCGACGGGCAGTAACGCGGGCCGATGCCTTCGATCTCGCCTGCGGCGGAATACATCGGTGAACGATCGAGGTTCGCGGCGATGATTTCGTGGGTGCGTGCGTTGGTGTGGGTGATCCAGCAACTGACCTGTTTGGGATGCTGTTCCTTGGAACCCATGAACGACATCACCGGGATTGGCGTATCACCCGGTTGTTCGGTCATCACCGAGAAATCCACGGAGCGCCCGTCTATTCGCGGCGGCGTCCCGGTTTTCAGGCGCCCAACCCGCAGCGGCAGTTCACGCAGGCGACGAGCCAGGGCAATGGAGGGCGGATCACCTGCACGGCCGCCCGAGTAATTCTGCAAACCGATGTGGATAAGTCCACCCAGGAAGGTGCCAGTGGTCAGTACCACGGCGTCGGCAAAGAAGCGCAGGCCCATTTGAGTCACAACGCCGCGCACCTGGTCCTGCTCGACGATCAAGTCATCGGCGGCTTGTTGAAATATCCACAGGTTGGGTTGGTTTTCCAGGGTTTCACGCACCGCAGCCTTGTAGAGCACACGGTCAGCCTGGGCGCGGGTAGCCCGCACGGCTGGGCCTTTGCGGCTGTTCAACACGCGGAACTGGATACCACCTTTATCGGTGGCCATGGCCATCGCGCCGCCGAGGGCGTCGATCTCCTTGACCAGGTGGCTTTTGCCAATGCCACCAATGGCAGGGTTGCAACTCATCGCACCGAGGGTTTCCACGTTGTGCGTCAGCAACAGGGTTTTTGCCCCCATGCGTGCTGATGCCAGTGCTGCCTCGGTACCGGCATGACCGCCGCCGATGACGATCACTTCAAAACGGGAAGGGAAATCCACCACGCACCTCGTGCCTGCTTCAGTTAGGTAATCAGGAATAGTTTAGAGCTTGGTATCTGGACCAAGGCGGCAAGTATAGGGACTTCCCCCCTCCTAAAGAACCCTTTGCACAAAATTTAACCAGCTGTGGAAAACTCGAGGTTATAGAAATTAAAAAGAAAGAAATTTATTAAATCTTTGTTTTTATGTTTATTTATACTGAGGCGTGTTTCTGTGGATAAATCGCTGTAAGCCTTTATATTCGTAATGTACAGAGATTCAAAACCCTGTGGTCATGTGACCAAGAGCCCCTTGGATAACCGGTGTAAGCCTGTGGATTAAAGAGGTGATTATCCACAGGGCAGGTTATCTCCACATTTTAGGCCCTGTTATCAACTGGCCTTAACGGCAGTTATTCACAGGGCTTAATCCGCAGAAAAGCTGCAAACGGGTACAAATCGCAGGCACGCAAACGCTGCCTCAGGCGCGGCAGGCTGTAAAAAATGGAGGAGGGGGTGGCACGGTGCCCTGCAATTGCAGCAATACCGCGGCTCAGTTACGCCACATTGCTGGAATTTGCAGGGTAGATGAGGGCTATTTACCGATACAGAAGCTGGAAAAGATCCTTCCCAGCAAGTCGTCCGAGCTAAAAGCGCCGGTGATTTCCGCCAGGGACTGCTGAGCCTGACGCAGATCCTCTGCCAGCAACTCCCCTGCTCCCGCCAGGGTCAGTTGCGCCCGGCCGTGCTCAAGGGATGCGCTGGCGTGGCGCAGGGCCTCCAGGTGGCGCCGGCGGGCGCTAAAGCTACTTTCCGAGGTCTGCTCGTAGCCCATGCAGGCTTTGAGGTGCTCGCGTAGCAGCTCCAGGCCCATACCTGCGGACTTGGCACTCAGGCTAAGGGTGACATGGCCATCGTGGCTAACTTCCATGGCGATGGCCTCGCCGGTCAGGTCGGCTTTGTTGCGAATCAAGGTGACTTTCGCAGGGTCGGGGCGGGTTTCCAGGAATTCCGGCCACAGCGCAAACGGATCTGCGGCTTCAGGTGCGGTGGCATCGACCACCAACAACACCCGATCGGCCTCGCCAATGGCCTTCAAGGCCCGTTCCACGCCAATTTTTTCGACCTGGTCATCGGTGTCACGCAGCCCGGCGGTATCAACCACATGCAGGGGCATGCCATCGATGTGGATATGTTCGCGCAGGATGTCGCGGGTGGTGCCGGCAATCTCAGTCACGATGGCGGCTTCGCGCCCGGCCAGGGCATTGAGCAGGCTGGATTTGCCGGCGTTGGGCCGGCCAGCGATGACCACTGTCATGCCATCACGCAGCAACGCGCCCTGCCCGGCTTCGCGCAGGACGGTGGATAACTCGTCGCGCACGGCGTCCAGCATGCTTAGCACGTGGCCATCGGCGAGGAAGTCGATCTCTTCTTCCGGGAAATCGATGGCGGCTTCGACGTAGATCCGTAGCGCAATCAACTGCTCGGTCAGGCTATGGACCCGTTGGGAAAACGCGCCTTGTAGAGAACGAAGGGCATTGCGTGCAGCCTGGGCGGAGCTGGCTTCAATCAAGTCCGCGATGGCTTCGGCCTGGGCCAGGTCCAGTTTGTCGTTGAGAAAGGCTCGCTCACTGAACTCCCCGGGCCGGGCCAGGCGACAGCCCAGTTCCAGGCAACGGCGCAGCAGCATGTCCAGAACCACGGGGCCGCCATGACCTTGCAGTTCCAGCACATCTTCGCCGGTAAATGAGTTCGGCCCCGGGAAGTACAGCGCGATGCCCTCGTCCAACACATCGCCCTCGGCATTGAGGAAAGGGCCGTAGTGGGCAAAGCGCGGCTTCAGTTCGCGCCCGCTGATGGCTTGGGCCGCTAGGCCTGCCAGTGGCCCAGAAATACGCACGATACCGACTCCGCCACGGCCCTGGGCGGTGGCGACGGCGGCGATGGTTTCACGAGGAGCGCTCATAAACCGATGTCCCGATAGAAATGGCAGATAGCAAAACGCCCCACTAGGGGGCGTTTTGAGTGGTTATCCACAGCGTAAGTTATGCGTCGGCTTTTTTGGTAGCCGCCTCGACTTTACGGGTGATGTACCACTGTTGGGCGATGGACAGGCAGTTGTTCACAACCCAGTACAGCACCAGACCTGCCGGGAACCACAGGAAGAAGAAGGTGAAGATGATTGGCATCATTTTCATCACCTTGGCCTGCATCGGATCCGGCGGTGTCGGGTTCAACTGCTGCTGGATGAACATGGTGGCGCCCATGATGATCGGCAGGATGAAGAACGGATCCTTGATCGACAGGTCGGTAATCCACAGCATGAACGGCGCTTGGCGCATTTCCACGCTTTCCAGGAGAACCCAGTACAGCGAGAGGAAAACCGGCATTTGCACAAGAATCGGCAAGCATCCACCCAGCGGGTTGATCTTCTCTTTCTTGTACAACTCCATCATGGCTTGGGACATTTTCTGCCGGTCATCGCCATGTTGTTCTTTCAGGGCGGCCAGTTTTGGCGCCACTGCACGCATACGCGCCATGGATTTGTAGCTGGCGGCCGACAGCGGGAAGAAGATCCCTTTAATCAGCATGGTCAGGAAAATGATCGACCAACCCCAGTTACCCACCAGGCTGTGGATATGTTGCAGCAGCCAGAAAATCGGTTGGGCGATGAACCACAGGATGCCGTAGTCGACGGTCAGTTCCAGGCCAGGGGACAACTCTTTGAGAATCGCCTGGCTTTTCGGACCGGCATACAGCGTCGCGCTGGTTTCAGCCTTGGCACCCGGCGCCACGCTCAAAGCAGGGCCGGTGAAACCGATGATGTAGTTACCTTGGCTGTCTTTGCGAGTCTGCACCACGTTGTTGTCGTTCTTGGCCGGAATCCAGGCCGTCACGAAGTAGTGCTGCAACCAGGCAACCCAACCACCCTGGACCGATTCTTTGAGGGTGGCCTTGTCGATATCTTTCATCGACACTTTTTTGTACGGCTCGGCACTTGTCCACAGGGCGGCGCCCAGGTAGGTCGCGGTGCCGGTAGCTGTGGTCGAAGAAGGATCGGAGCTGGCGTCACGCTTGAGTTGGGCAAACAGGTTGCCGGTCCAGGCCTTTTCGCTGCTGTTGTCGATCAGATAGGTCACTTTCAGGTCGTACAGACCGCGAGTGAAGGTGAAACGTTTGATGTAGTTGACCCCAGCATCGCTGAACTTCAGGTCAACATTCAGCTGGTTCTGGCCATCAGCCAGTTGATAAGTCTTTTGTTCGGTCGAATAAACCGGACGGCCGGTCGGACGAGCGTCCGGGCCATCGACACCGGTCAGGCCGCTTTGGGCCAGGTAAGTGCGTTCGCCACCGTTATCGAACAATTGAAACGGGATCTCCGGGTGATCCTGGCGACGTGGGTACAGCGGCAGCATCAGCTGGGCGATATCACCACCTTGAGGGTCGATTGCAAGTTCCAGGACGTCCGTTTTAACGCGGATAAGGTCTTTGCTGGTGGCCACCGGCATTTCTGCGGGGGCGCTGGTATCGGCATTCGCGCTGGGTACATCGGCACTGGCCGCTGCATTGTTGCCCACAGGTGCGTCTGGCAGACCTGAAGTCTGGGTGTTGGCAGCAACATTCTGAGTCGGCAGGGCAGCCTGGCCATAGTCCTGGTTCCAGTTAAGGACCATAACGTAGGACACGATTGCCAGGGCGACGATCAGGATCGTGCGTTTAATATCCATGATTACTCGGCCATCGAAGAAGAACGGGAGGTAGGGATAGATGGAACCGGGTCGTAACCACCGGGATTCCACGGATGACAGCGGCCTAAACGACGAACGGCCAGCCAGCCACCACGCAGAAGGCCATGATTTTCTATGGCTTCTTGCGCGTAGCAGGAACAACTGGGGTAGAAACGACAGTGGTTGGCCATCAGAGGACTAATGGCATAGCGATAGAACTGGATCGGAACGAGTGCCAGTTTACGCATCGGGACCGCCTACCCCTACAGTTTCGGTGTTGACCGCTGGTACTGGCTTGTTACGAGCCAGACGTTTCCAGAGCTTGCCGAAATGCTGAATCAATTCGGGGTTTTCTACGTCACCCAAACCTTTGCGCGCGACGATAACGATGTCCCAACCCACCAGAGAATCCTGGTGAAGGCGAAACGATTCGCGCATCAGACGTTTGAGGCGATTGCGCTCAACGGAGAGCTTGACGCTCTTCTTGCCAATCACCAGGCCGAGGCGTGGGTGGTCAAGATCGTTGTTGCGTGCAAGGAGCAGGAGATTTTTCCCCGGAACCTTGCCGGTGGGGGAGTCAAAGACTGCCTTGAAATGCCGGGGGGTAAGCAGACGCTTTTCCCGACTGAAGTCCTGACTCACCACCAGTACCGGATTATCAAACTGCCAGACGCGCACGACCTTTGGCGCGACGGCGCGACAGAACAGCACGGCCGTTCTTGGTAGCCATGCGAGCACGGAAACCGTGGGTACGAGCGCGTTTGATGGTGCTTGGTTGGAAAGTACGTTTCATGTCGTGTTACCTGGTTCGTCCACAACGGGCCGGAATGGCCCCCGTTTTAAGAGACCGGCGATTCTAGAGAAAGCACGCCCCTAGGTCAATTTCCAACCAACGTTTCCTTTAATTAGATATCTACAGCCTCGTGAGGGAGAGTTGGCGGTGTGTAGATATAGAAATAAGAAAGGAATTATTTAAAGCTTTTCTGTAAAGCTTATTAAAGCTAGGGATGCTATCTCCTGTGGATAACAGCATTTAAGCCTTCTAATTCGGGCTGTACAGAGGATGACAACTAGGCGTGAAAGCGGTGCCCTACCTGTGCCGTACTGTCGGATAACCTGTGGGCGAAAGCGATGGTTATCCACAGGCCGGTTATCCACTGGCTTTACCCCCTACTTTTGCAACGGGCTTAGCCATGGTTATCCACAGAGCTTATGCACATACCGTTGGTCATCTTTTTTATGGGTAAAGCATTGATTCTTCGTGCGGTGCGGCCAACCTACATGTGGATAAGTGTGCGTCTGGCCGCTACAATGGCCGCTGTTTTTGCCTCACCGGCTTTCGACTTAGGGGATATCCGTGTCAGTGGAACTTTGGCAGCAGTGCGTAGAACTTCTGCGTGATGAGCTGCCTGCCCAGCAATTCAACACTTGGATCCGTCCACTACAGGTCGAAGCCGATGGCGACGAGCTGCGTGTCTACGCACCGAACCGCTTTGTTCTCGATTGGGTCAACGAAAAGTACTTGAGCCGTGTGCTCGAGCTGCTGGACGAGCACGGCAACGGTATGGCCCCGGCGCTTTCCTTATTAATAGGCAGCAAACGCAGCTCAGCACCTCGTGCGGCGCCCAACGCCCCGCTGGCCGCTGCGGCATCCCAAGCTCAAGCCTCGGTCGCCCCACCACCTGTCAATGCACCTACCCCCGCTGCGCCAGCCAAACGCGCCACCCATAAGGTAGCCGAGGCCAGCGAAGAGCCCTCGCGCGACAGCTTCGACCCGATGGCCGGTGCCAGTTCGCAACAGGCTCCGGTTCGTGCCGAGCAGCGCACCGTGCAGGTCGAAGGTGCCCTCAAGCACACCAGTTACTTGAATCGCACGTTCACCTTCGAGAACTTCGTCGAAGGTAAGTCGAACCAATTGGCCCGTGCGGCTGCCTGGCAAGTGGCGGATAACCCCAAGCACGGTTACAACCCGCTGTTCCTGTATGGCGGCGTGGGCCTGGGTAAGACTCACTTGATGCACGCTGTGGGTAACCATCTATTAAAGAAGAACCCGAATGCCAAGGTCGTGTACCTGCACTCGGAGCGCTTCGTCGCGGACATGGTCAAGGCGTTGCAGCTCAACGCAATCAACGAGTTCAAGCGTTTCTACCGCTCCGTCGATGCCCTGTTGATCGATGACATTCAATTCTTCGCTCGCAAGGAACGGTCCCAGGAAGAGTTTTTCCACACGTTCAACGCACTGCTTGAAGGTGGCCAGCAGGTCATCCTGACCAGCGATCGTTACCCGAAGGAAATCGAAGGGCTTGAAGAACGCCTCAAATCGCGCTTCGGTTGGGGCCTGACAGTTGCCGTCGAACCTCCAGAGCTGGAAACCCGTGTCGCGATCCTGATGAAGAAGGCCGACCAGGCCAAGGTCGACCTCCCCCACGACGCGGCGTTCTTCATTGCCCAACGCATTCGCTCCAACGTGCGTGAGCTTGAGGGCGCGCTCAAGCGCGTCATCGCTCACTCCCACTTCATGGGCCGCGACATCACGATCGAGCTGATCCGCGAATCCCTGAAGGACCTGCTGGCACTCCAAGACAAACTGGTGTCTGTGGATAACATTCAGCGCACCGTCGCCGAGTACTACAAGATCAAGATTTCCGACCTGCTGTCCAAGCGTCGTTCCCGTTCTGTCGCCCGCCCGCGTCAAGTGGCCATGGCGCTGTCCAAGGAACTGACCAACCACAGCCTGCCGGAAATCGGCGATGTGTTCGGCGGCCGCGATCACACCACGGTCTTGCACGCGTGCCGCAAGATCAACGAACTCAAGGAATCCGACGCGGACATCCGCGAGGACTACAAGAACCTGCTGCGTACACTGACTACTTAATGGCACCAGCGCAGCTTATTAAGGCAAGGGACTAGACCATGCATTTCACCATTCAACGCGAAGCCCTGTTGAAACCCCTGCAACTGGTCGCAGGCGTCGTTGAGCGCCGCCAGACCTTGCCGGTGCTCTCTAACGTGCTGTTGGTCGTCGAAGGCCAGCAGCTGTCGCTGACCGGTACCGACCTGGAAGTCGAACTGGTTGGCCGTGTGCAGTTGGAAGAGCCGGCAGAACCCGGCGAAATCACCGTCCCGGCGCGTAAGCTGATGGACATCTGCAAAAGCCTGCCAAACGATGCGCTGATCGACATCAAGGTCGATGAGCAGAAACTGGTGGTCAAGGCTGGCCGGAGCCGCTTCACCCTGTCCACCCTGCCGGCTAACGATTTCCCCACTGTTGAAGAAGGCCCGGGCTCGCTGACGTGCAGCCTGGAGCAAAGCAGGCTGCGTCGCTTGATCGAACGCACCAGCTTCGCCATGGCCCAGCAGGATGTACGTTATTACCTCAACGGCATGCTGCTGGAGGTTTCCGAAGGGATCATCCGCGCTGTGGCCACCGACGGCCATCGGTTGGCCATGTGCTCGATGAAAGCCGATATTGGCCAACCGGATCGCCACCAGGTGATCGTGCCGCGCAAAGGTATTCTGGAGTTGGCGCGCCTGCTCACTGAGCCGGACGGTCAGGTCAGCATCGTGCTTGGTCAGCACCATATTCGTGCGACCACGGGCGAATTCACCTTCACCTCCAAACTGGTGGACGGCAAGTTCCCGGACTACGAGCGCGTTCTGCCTAAAGGTGGCGACAAGTTGGTACTGGGCGACCGCCAGGCATTGCGCGAAGCGTTCAGCCGTACCGCGATCCTGTCCAACGAAAAATATCGCGGCATCCGCCTGCAACTGGCCAACGGTCAGTTGAAAATCCAGGCCAATAACCCGGAACAGGAAGAAGCGGAAGAAGAAGTGGGCGTCGACTACAACGGTGGCTCGCTGGAGATCGGCTTCAACGTCAGCTATTTGCTGGACGTGCTGGGCGTCATGACCACTGAGCAGGTTCGCCTGATCCTGTCCGACTCCAACAGCAGTGCGCTGGTGCAGGAATCCGACAACGATGATTCGGCATACGTCGTCATGCCGATGCGCCTGTAAACATGTTCAGCAGAAGCTAGATGTCCCTCAGTCGCGTCACGGTCACCGCGGTGCGCAATCTGCACCCGGTGACCTTCTCCCCTTCCCCACGCATCAACATCCTCTCTGGCTCTAATGGCAGTGGCAAAACCAGTGTTCTGGAAGCCATTCATTTGCTTGGGCTTGCCCGCTCGTTCCGCAGCACTCGGTTGCTGCCGGTCATCCAGTACGAGCAGCCGGCCTGCACGGTGTTTGGTCAGGTTGAACTGGCAGAAGGTGGGCACAGCGCATTGGGTATTTCTCGGGATCGACAAGGCGAGTTCCAGATCCGCATCGATGGGCAGAACGCCCGCAGCGCCGCTCAGTTGGCCGAGATCCTGCCGCTGCAACTCATCAACCCTGACAGTTTTCGCTTGCTGGAGGGCGCACCGAAAATTCGTCGGCAGTTTCTCGACTGGGGTGTGTTCCACGTGGAACCACGTTTCATGTCCACCTGGCAGCGGCTGCAGAAGGCCCTGCGCCAGAGAAACTCTTGGCTGCGGCATGGTACACTTGACGCCGTTTCGCAAGCGGTTTGGGACAGAGAACTGTGCCAGGCCAGCGCTGAGATTGATGAATACCGCCGCGCTTACATCAAAGCCTTGAAACCAGTCTTTGAGCAAACCTTGAGCGAACTCGTTGAGCTTGAGGGTTTGACGTTGAGCTATTACCGGGGGTGGGACAAAGAGCGAGAGCTAAGTGCAGTGCTCACCGCTTCCGTTCACCGGGACCAGCAAATGGGGCATACCCAGGCCGGGCCACAACGCGCTGATTTGCGTCTTCGATTGGGCGCACATAACGCTGCGGATATCTTGTCCCGCGGCCAGCAGAAGTTAGTGGTCTGTGCCCTACGCATCGCCCAGGGGCACTTGGTCAGCCAGGCCCGGCGCGGCCAATGTATTTATCTGGTGGATGATTTACCGTCAGAACTGGACGAGCAGCACCGCCGCGCGCTTTGCCGTTTGCTGGAAGACTTACGCTGCCAGGTGTTCATTACTTGTGTAGACCACGAATTATTGAGGGACGGCTGGCAGACGGAAACGCCAGTCGCTCTGTTCCACGTGGAACAGGGCCGTATCACCCAGACCCACGACCATCGGGAGTGAAGGCATGAGCGAAGAAAACACGTACGACTCGACGAGCATTAAAGTGCTCAAAGGCCTGGATGCCGTACGCAAACGTCCCGGTATGTACATTGGGGACACCGATGATGGTAGCGGTCTGCACCACATGGTGTTCGAGGTGGTCGATAACTCGATCGACGAAGCTCTGGCTGGCCATTGCGACGACATCAGTATCATCATCCACCCGGATGAATCGATCACCGTACGCGACAACGGTCGCGGCATTCCGGTAGACGTGCATAAAGAAGAAGGCGTTTCCGCAGCCGAAGTCATCATGACGGTGCTGCACGCCGGCGGTAAGTTCGACGATAACTCCTACAAAGTATCCGGCGGGTTGCACGGTGTGGGTGTTTCGGTGGTAAACGCCCTGTCCGAAGAGCTGATCCTCACCGTCCGCCGCAGCGGCAAGATCTGGGAACAGACCTATATCCACGGTGTGCCAAAAGAGCCGATGCGCATCGTCGGTGAAAGCGAAACCACCGGGACCCAGATTCACTTCAAGCCCTCACCTGAAACCTTCAAGAACATCCACTTCAGCTGGGACATCCTGGCCAAGCGGATTCGTGAACTGTCCTTCCTCAACTCCGGTGTCGGCATCGTCCTCAAGGATGAGCGCAGCGGCAAGGAAGAACTGTTCAAGTACGAAGGTGGCCTGCGCGCATTCGTTGAATACCTGAATACGAACCGCACCCCGGTCAACCAGGTGTTCCACTTCAATATCCAGCGCGAAGACGGCATCGGCGTTGAAATCGCTCTGCAGTGGAACGACAGCTTCAACGAAAACCTGCTGTGCTTCACCAACAACATTCCGCAGCGCGATGGCGGTACTCACCTGGTGGGCTTCCGTTCGGCGCTGACGCGTAACCTGAACACCTACATCGAAGCCGAAGGCCTGGCGAAGAAGCACAAAGTCGCCACCACCGGTGACGACGCCCGCGAAGGCCTGACCGCCATTATCTCGGTCAAGGTGCCGGACCCTAAGTTCAGTTCCCAGACCAAGGACAAACTGGTGTCCTCCGAAGTGAAGACCGCGGTCGAACAAGAGATGGGCAAGTATTTCTCCGACTTCCTGCTGGAAAACCCCAACGAAGCGAAATTGGTTGTCGGCAAGATGATCGATGCGGCACGGGCCCGTGAAGCGGCGCGTAAAGCCCGTGAGATGACCCGTCGCAAAGGTGCGCTGGATATCGCCGGCCTGCCGGGCAAACTGGCGGACTGCCAGGAAAAAGACCCTGCCCTCTCCGAACTGTACCTGGTGGAAGGTGACTCTGCTGGCGGCTCCGCCAAGCAGGGACGCAACCGCAAGACCCAGGCGATCCTGCCCCTCAAAGGCAAGATCCTCAACGTCGAGAAGGCCCGTTTCGACAAGATGATCTCTTCCCAGGAAGTCGGCACGCTGATTACTGCCCTGGGCTGTGGCATCGGCCGCGAAGAGTACAACATCGAGAAACTGCGCTATCACAACATCATCATCATGACCGATGCTGACGTCGACGGTTCGCACATCCGTACCCTGCTGCTCACTTTCTTCTTCCGCCAATTGCCGGAACTGATCGAGCGTGGCTATATCTACATCGCCCAGCCGCCGCTGTACAAAGTGAAGAAAGGCAAGCAAGAGCAATACATCAAAGACGACGACGCCATGGAAGAATACATGACGCAGTCGGCCCTGGAAGATGCGAGCCTGCACCTGAACGACGAAGCGCCCGGTATTTCCGGCGAGGCGCTGGAGCGCCTGGTCAACGACTTCCGCATGGTGATGAAGACCCTCAAGCGTCTGTCGCGCCTGTACCCGCAGGAGTTGACCGAACACTTCATCTACCTGCCGGCCGTCAGCCTGGAGCAACTGTCCGATCACGCGGCCATGCAGGATTGGCTGGCCCAGTACGAAGTGCGCCTGCGCACGGTAGAGAAATCCGGCCTGGTCTACAAAGCCAGCCTGCGTGAGGACCGTGAACGTAACGTCTGGCTGCCTGAGGTCGAACTGATCTCCCACGGCCTGTCGAACTACATCACGTTCAACCGCGACTTCTTCGGCAGCAACGACTACAAAACCGTCGTGACCCTGGGCGCCCAACTCAGCACCTTGCTCGACGAAGGCGCGTACATCCAGCGCGGCGAACGCAAGAAAGCCGTGACCGAGTTCAAGGAAGCCCTCGACTGGCTGATGGCCGAAAGCACCAAGCGCCACACCATCCAGCGATACAAAGGTCTGGGTGAAATGAACCCGGATCAGCTGTGGGAAACCACCATGGACCCAAGCGTGCGCCGCATGCTCAAAGTCACCATCGAAGACGCCATTGGCGCGGACCAGATCTTCAACACCCTCATGGGTGATGCGGTCGAACCCCGCCGTGACTTCATCGAGGCCAATGCCTTGGCGGTGTCTAACCTGGATTTCTGATCGGGTTGTCGCCATAACAAAAAAGGCCAACGCATGCGTTGGCCTTTTTTGTGGGGGAGGTTTCACGGTGGAGTTGACGCAGCAAATCCCCGCCGTGTTCACAGCTGTGTAACGACCATGCTTGCTCCCCGGTGCCCGGGATTTGTCGCGGTGTCCTACCTGGCCAGATGCCGCCACAGTTAATGCGTGACCGTCTGATCCTGGTGGTCGCGCGCTGGGGTTGTTGTTGGGTTACCTGATCTGGAACTGGCGACGTTTAAGCGTCGTACTGGCCTACTTCGGCTGAGAGTTGGCGCGTCTGGATGCCGAACTCGCTGCTTCATCACCGATGCCGACTAATCACTGCTTACCCGCCCTCTTCAACCTGCGGGAAAACTCCATCAAATATAGCCCCCAAGTTCCCGTGTCAGCGTTCAGGTTCGATGCCACCACGGCTGGCTAAACTGCGAAATCACCGACTAGGACCAAGGCATCAACTCAGAAAAACTGTCCCGGCTCTTCAGCCAGTGCCAATGCTTCGCCTCAGCCCATGGCAGCGACGGTTTGGGCTTGGGGTATGGTGGATCATCTTTGGGGGTGGATTTTTTGTGAGAGTTGGGTGGGGGAGCCAAAGCTGCTGTTAATTGAGCTTTGAGATTGAAATGTTCGAGGAATGATCTGTGCGCGCAACTGACATCAACTGACGAATAAACCACAAACCTGCCACTGTGCAAACAGCAACCAGACATATAAGTATCAGTAGTTTTCCATAAGTCCCAATTGCAGAGCTTACATAGACCGCCATCGCTGCAGTAATACTCAATAGCAGTGATACCCAATGATTACCTGCTGGAACTTTTAGGACACTTAACATGAATGCCATCGCAACGGAGTCTACGATAATACGGGCAGTCCAAGCCCAGGCGGCCCCTTCAATCCCGGCATAACGTATGGATAGGTAAAGCATAGGCAAGAAAAACAGAAGTTCTATTATGTGCAGACGAGCTATCAGAGAGGCCTTTCCTCTGCCCAAAAGATAGGTCTGATAGATTTGTGCTAAACAATTCACCAGTACTCCAATAGATAAAATCTTCAAGGCTCCTGCCGCATTACTTCCGAATTCTGTGGAGATCCACCAACCTAACATTTGCGGAGCGAAAAGTATGAGGACAGTTATGATAGGTAACACAAGCGCAAGCACCATGCTTGCACTTAAGGCTAAGAGTTTGTGATTGTTATCAGTCAATTTTGTTCCTCTGGCCATGAGTGGAAAAAGTACACCGCTAAGAGCAGATGGCAATATGAATAGCTTCGTCACAAACTCATAAGGCGTTGTGTAATACGCCACTGAGGGCGCAGAGATACTAGAAGCAAGAAAAAATCTATCCATATAAAGCATCAATGCACTGGCCAGATTAGAAACCGTAATCCATCCACCAAAGGTAAGCAGATTCTTCAACTCCACGAGCCTCCGATGCCGGCTTAAACTGCTTTTTGACAGGTAACTCCTGCAACTCCAAGCCATCGTAAGGCCGCCCACGATACGAGCAACCAACATGATCGCAATGATGACATCAACTCTAGGGTAGGAGGCTATCGCAAATATCGGTGCAGTGAAGGTAACCAGCCCGAACCCGAGGCGTACTAGAGATACAATACCAAACCTACTAAAACCTTCTAAAACTCCCCTGAACCCACCACTGACAATAACGAATGGAATATTTAAAGCTAACAGCAATGCGCTATTGTTAAATTCATCATGGTTGAGACCAAAATTTTGATAATCGAAGTAGCGTGTCACGATCCAAGTCAGTGCCCCCATGAGCAAACCTAAAGCACTCAAGACGTAGATACCTGAACGCACTAATGAACAAAGTCGGTCGGGCCAGGCCTGTAGTTCAGCAACACGCTTCGTTAGCGCACGAGAGATACCTAAGTCAAAAAGACTGGCATAACCAATCACGGCCCAAATGAGTGTTAAAACCCCAAAGCGTTGCAGCCCTAAACTATTAATTATGCTTGGTACCGTAAGCAATCCAACAAATAGTGGGATTGCCAATGAAGCAAAGCTTAGAGTGCTATTACGTAAAATCATCGGATACCCGCTTGAAGGTCTATTCCTCGATTACGTGAGTACGCAGTGTATATCAATACCACAGCTAGACCTATTGTCGTCCAGCCCAATGTGGGAAATGTCAGAGCTTCCAGACGGTGATGCAAAAATGGAACGTCTAGTATGCAGGCAAGGTCGTTGAGAGAGTAAATACGGCTCTCTGATGTTTTAAAAGAACAACCTGCAAAAAGTGTGAGCTGTAGCCAAGTAACACTAATACAGAAGAGCGCCATATATCCAAGCCAAAATCTCCAGAGCAACGACGCGAAAGCTATTTTCGTTCTAATTAGGTTCCAGCCAGCAGCAAGCATTAAGCTAAGGGGAGCTATTAGTGTGTGGAAATACCATCCAGGAGCTCCTGCCCCAACACCCGTTACTGCAATGCGAATGAGTAAGTAGTAAATTAGACCGCTACCGACCGCTCCAATGATTAGTAAAGCTAAAACAGCTGACTCATTATTTTTGTGCTTGAGTAAGTGTAGCGAAGCACCCAAAATTCCGAACAGTAAAAAAACTAATGGAAGTACAAATATCACTGGGGGGTATGCACTGGATGCCGTACTTCCCCAGATAAATGTCATACCGATGCCTAGCACCCCCTTTATTATCTCGATAGGGTAATGAAACGCACCTACCCAAAATAGGCCAGTCGGCACATCAGTTGAAGAAAGCTCGACAAGGCCTGTCACTGAGCCATGCTCCGTGAGATTAGAGAAATAGCGTTTAGCCGAGAAACAAAAGAATAATCCTAAAACCAGTAAAGATCGAGCTGAGGCATAAAAACGATCAACCAAGTTACCTCGCGCTTCCAGCCAAGTTAGCCATATCACAACTGCTATTGTTATTGGAAGGAACGTGATTTTTGTGAGTCCTCCTAGACCAAGAATAACTCCTAGCGCAACGTACCAGTACCAACGTTGAGAGGACTCGATGCGTTTAATTAATAAAAACCAAACCAGCGACAAGATCAGAACGACCAACGAGTCATTACCCAGTCGCGCAAATTCGGGTATTAGGCCAGGAAAAATCAACGGCCAGCTCATTGACAGCTTTGAATAATCTTTGCTCATCTCGGGGAACTTTAGTTTCACCATTCTGGCTGTTGCCGATATGGAAATCATCAACCCCAGAAATGCTAGCGTCCAAGATACCCATCTCAGGAGGAATAGCTGTGAAGACCAAGACAGATCGGATGTAAGCCAAGTAATTGGAGCCAGCAGCCTGTAATAAAACTCCGGATGTTGCCCTTGCCAGTTACTTGTTTCTCCAGGGGAGTATTGACGAGGATGAGATGGTTTGCTGTGTGGTAGATTTTTTACCAAATCATCGTTGGCAAACCACTCCCTATAGGTCACCCCACCATTTTTATCGAATGGCGCAGTAGTGCTATATGGGGTTGGCGCTACCCGCCTATAGGCTTCCACCTCAGCCGAAAGCTTGCCCTGCTCTACGGAAGGAGGCTGTCCGGTGTCTGCCATTTGCTGGAGATAAGAATAGTGAGCTACCTCATCGTACCCTTCCCATGGGGGAAGGAAACAGATGAAAGCGATGCCAAACAAGTATATCGATATCCATATAATCGTGGTTGTATAACCACGACGATTAAATTTAAATATGTGGTCTCTACTGGTCAAGTATGGCAGCCTTATAAGCATCAACGTTTTTTGTGATTTTTCTGTACCTGATAGAGCTGATTGAGAATTCCGCATTGCCAAATATCGAACTGGTTTCAAGTTTTAATGCTGGAATTTCACCGGGTTTAATTATTAACGGAAAGATAATTTTTGTTTCATATGGCGGCAATGAAACTGGTAGCGGAGTAGATGTACCAATAGGACTTATGAAGTAACGCGCCACTTTGCCAAAAACAGGAATTTTGGATAGTTTGTTATCTATTACATAGTCTACCTCTAGTACGTAGACTTGACTTTTATCATATTTGTTAACTGTCAAAGAGTCTAGATTTATAAGTTTAGAGTTTTTGGCTATCTTCATCTCTCCATCCCAGGAACTACTTGGATATACCCAATTATGAAATTTTGGTTGGCAGAGGCTGTCTGGATTATCAACCCAATTACCTAAGGCAGATAAGTTGCTTTTTCGGCGCCAAATTAAACTGTAGTCTGTTTTTCTGACGAGATCATAATTTGCTAAAATGGCCTCATAAAATGGCCATGAGGCGGTTTGAATCCAGCGTTCATAAGCGGTATAAGTTGGTCTTATAGTATGCACAAAAGCTGGTTTTGAAGTTTCGAAAATTTCGATGTAATTGGCTCTTCTTTTTTTACCAAGAGCGTGAATTATATAGTCGATCCCACTTTGGTTTACAGTGCCGGACTCTAGTTCGAAGAAGCCTGTATATGTAGACCAAATAGTCGGACGCTTATCATACTCACAGGATGCAGGTGTCCAAGTTTCAAAGTATATTCCTGATCCTGAGGCAGGACTTTCAGTTTTTTTTGTTCGAGCTGAGGTTGTGCTGCTGACCTTTGTACCAAAAGCCTGTTCGTTGGTCTGTCGATATTCTTGATTTTTGTTATTCTGCTCCGCATGATATAGCCACTCTGCATTGATCGGAAACTTGGTGCTTAAGTTGGAGTTTGTGGTTAGTTGAAAGTCTTTCGACGTAAATTCGATAGCAGACTTAATAACGAGTTGTTGGGGGAAACCATGGACATAGGGTTCTAGCGGGGGGCCATCAACACAAATAATAGAGTTATAAGTAGATATAATATGTCGCTCGAAAGACTCATTAAGGAATTGTGCAATTCGATATCTAGTTATATTGGATAGCAGTTTTGGATCACCTATCATTAGGCAGCTTTGGCCTTTCGTCGACACGCTTGAAATTCCATTGATCCAGATGCCAGTTTTCTTTGAATAAAACGGGGTAGAGGACATGCGTTGTGAGTCTAGTTTTGGATTGTCATACCGAAACGTAAAGGTTTTATCTCGGCCAGAATAGGTTAATAGTAAATGCGAGCTTGTAACTTGTTCAACCTGTTCAGTGTGGTTGTTAATAGTAATATCTGTTCCTTTGCTGATTAGGGTTACTAAGTCAACAGGGGGGTTGTGAAATATAAGAAAATTTGATGGTTCTTGAACATCAAGGTTAACGTCATTGGCTTGGGCAGCAAGTAACGACTTTGGTGGTATAACAGTCGAGGCAATATAGGATAAATTTTTATACTCCTCCCCAGTGGGGATCACTCCGGAGTACCGTTTCTCTAGTATTGAGGCGCTATAGTCTCTGTTGAAAGCCACTGCGGAGGGAATGAGTCCACGTAAACCCGCAGGGGAAAGTAAAACAAAAATAGCCATGCCTAAAAGTGATAAAATTCTAAATCGAACGATACTACGTTCTGTAAGCCGGTTTTCTATGCGAGTCCAAGAAAAAGAGATTATAACTGCACATGCTATCCGGGTTGCCGCTTCTGAATAATGACTCGAAATCATTCCTAGATTTGAAATAAGTGCTGCACACCCATAGGCCAAGCCAAGCATCCAAATTCTATACTCATTTTTTTCTATTTCATTTTTTGATTTGAAAAGTGAAAGCACTGCTGTAAATATTGCAATAGTTATGATTATGTAATTGACGAAGGGTCTTCTAGTTCCAGGAACAAAAAACAGTGATGAAAAATCTTTGGGGAATATATTAGGATATGCTCCAAAATACCAAAATTGATCTGCGGGGAGATCAGATAAATAGAAGCTAATAGCTTGGCTCGGCTTTCCACCGGTAATGACGTATATTGCAGCCAGATACAGAAGAGGTGTTAGTAAGCAGAACAGAACTGCATCACGGATTCGGATGTACCACTTAGGCTGTCCAGGATGTATTAGAATCAAGGCACTAGCAGTTGCCAAAAAAAGCGCTATTCCCTGCTCCGTAGCGATAATCATCGCTGAGGAACAAAATATAGTTAACGGAATAACTATCTGAGAAAAAGTAGAGTTCTTACGTATCTTTTGTTTTCTATTTATATAAAAAAGATAGCCAAGGCAAAGTGCCGGAACTAATGTTCTAACTGCTAATGAAGAGTAGGCATCCCCAAAAGGGTCGGTCAGCCAAAATAGACTGAGAAGTTCTGTGGATATAATAAAAAAGGCAGAAAGTCCGAGAGCTATGACTGGACGTCGTAGGCCTCCAAAAATAGCTAAGATGGCAAAAAATGCACATAAACCGTTGATAAAATATCGCGACACTTCAGAGGCAAATAAAGTTTTCCCAAATAAAAAATAAATAGGATAATGAAGGTATGAGATAACTAGGCCGTGGAAAACTTGAAAGTCTCTTCCTGGTATTTCTCCAGCAGCAATACGGCGTAATGGATTTATATGTTGAAAGGCCCCATCAATTGGAATGCTTGTAAAAAAAATAGATTTTTTTAGTGTGTAGATAATCAAGGTAAATAATAATGATATAAAAATAAAAAAGCACAGTGCTTTTTCTACGTTTTTAAAATTGTCGGTTTTTAGTCTGCTGAATAATGATTTTATGAGTTGCACAAATAGATATCTCGATAATTATTGTACAATTTACGGTTGAGCCCTAATTCATGACCCATATTTCGCCATGATTTTTTAAGGGTTATAGGCGCCGGCACATGCTTTCACAAGTGTTTTCAGTACCTCAAAATTCCCTCGAAAAGCACTGATTTTTGTCGGAACCTCACCTTTGGGGTAGCGTCGTACTGTAGGCAGTTCAATGCATTTGTATCCCAAGCGTGGGGCACGATATGAGAGGTAGGCCAACAACTCATACTTGGAGAAAACATCTCTGAATATTGATATTTTTGGGTCTACCAGCATTTTTCGGCTGTAGGCGCGAAAACCTTGAGTAGTATCTGTCCAGTGAAACCCAGAAGCGACACTTAACATGGGGGCATGGATAAAGCGGATAGCAAAATCCCTTGATTTGGGGGTGTTTTCTGCGGTTCCCCCTTCTACGAACCGGGAAGCCTGAACGAAATCCGCACCTTGTTTAAGTGCGTTAATGAAATCGAGAATTGCATCTGGGTCGTCTTTGTCGTTTCCATCAATCGTTACGACCCCCTCGTATCCTTGATCGAGAACAAATGCGTAAGCACATCGAAGTTGTGCACTCAATTTCCCGGGTGCGGTTTTGAGTACGAGGCCACGAACTCCAATCTGTTGCAGTGACTCCAACTCCAGCGATCCGTCAGTACTACCACCATCAACAATAATGATATCCGCAATACTGGACACATTAACTGCGGCCATACGAGTTAACAGGCTCTTAATCCGCTCACCTTCGTTAATGACAGGAATCACCACACACCAAGCGTGCTCCCGCCCTAGCCATAGTGGGATCTCGAATGACGGAACTTGCCAGGTTTCGCGAATAGCTGGAGTAATTTCTATAGATGTCATTGGGTGTACCTTTAAGCGACGCGAGCTGTAATCAAGGCTACGCCGGCAATTACCAGTAAGATCCCTGCACCTGTTGTCCAGTGAAAGGGTTCACGAAAAATCAATATAGAAGACATTGCGACGGCAGCAACTGCACCAGCTGTGAGGACAGGATGTGCCACATTTAATGGTAGCCTTGCCAAGGCTGCAGCATAGAGAAGAAATGCTGCACCATAGAGACCAAGGCCTAGCCAAAATGGCCAGTTATTTAGAGCAGCCATTGGGTCACTGAGGGATGGAAATTTACGCGGCTCCATCATCGCCATCTTTATCAGTACGCTTGCGGAGGCATTGGAAAGAATGCCAATTATCAAAATGAACCACTTCATTTGTCTACTCCAGCACCTAGGGATCTATAGTGCTTCTCGGCAAATTGGAGTGCTCGCTCAATTGAGAGCACATGTGATTCACCCTGAGTACCTAGCATTTCAATAGAGACAATAGGGTTCGTCAGGTGTTGCCTGATGGCTTCTGCCATTCTTTGGTGATCTGTACCACCATCGCCCAAGGTCACTAGATTCGGTTCACTGGCGTGGATATGCCCGATGAACGGAGCCGTATTCTGAAGAACTTGATAAGGATCTTCACCATTGATCGCTAGTGCGCCCGTGTCTAGTTGCATCTTGATCGACGGATGCGCAATTAACTTTACGATGTATGCAGTTTCAGCGCTGGTGGTCATGAAGTTAGCACCATAACACGTGGGGTTTGGCTCTAAGCACACAGTAACATTGTTCGTCTGGGCGATATCGCCTAATTCTCTAAAAAACGAAATAGCAACTTCCTGGGTTTCAGCTTCACTCAACCCAGTACGGTCCCTGTTTTTCGGAGAACCGAATACCAGGCGGGTCGCGCCGAGGCCTGCCCCAATTCGGCATATTGCTTTCAAGTGACTTAACATAGCTTTTTGGGAGGTTGGAGCGCCGAAAACATTAAGGCCCGATGTACCAAAAAGTAGTGCCTGCATGCCGGTAATTTCTATACCTCTTGTATTCCACCATACTTTAACGTGTGCAATTTCTGAGTCTGAAGCGTTGGCCGGCTGAGCGAAGTATTTTCCTGGCGCAATATCTATTGCATCAACACTGTAGCGTTGGAGAAGCTGAACAACTGCCTCATCCTCTGTTACGTCCCATGCAATATTAGAAACCGCTAGCCTCATGCCGTTTTCTCCGAGACGGGTTTGGGTGTAGGGCTTTCTGATTGCGCATAACTCCTGACAGCCAGAATGGTCTCTCTGGAAGTGTACTGGTAGCGACCAGAGGCTCCGAATATGTGAGCGTATTTTGTTTGCATATCGTAGGTAGCAGCAGTACTGGCTAAAGAGTGATTGAACACATTACCGAAACCTTTCTCTGAGATCTCGCCGACACTGATTGGCTCAGAGGTCAGATGAATAAGTTTAAGGCCATTGTCGATCGCGGTTTGAATATCTGCCCACAGGTTGACCATAGGGTAAAATTGAAATACCCCACGGCTATCGATGGCTTCAAGATTGTTATTGTTCAGAAAATCATAAATCACATTCTTGCGCAGGCCCGGCCCGACTAAGCCGGGGAGACGTACGATCAAGTGATTGGGAAAATTACGTTCTATAAATTTTTCCAAACGACGGCGATTCAGACCGTAGGCGTGAAGTTCTTCTTCTTCGACTGGAGTGTCTTCATCCACTCCGAGAACAGTTTTGAATACATCAACCGTGCTGATTAGTACGAATGTTCGGCACTTAATTGTGGAAAGGTGAGCAATTAGCTCGTCAATTTTTTGCTGATCGCCTTCCGGGTCTCGATTGGCGATCCATTTCTGTGCCGGGGCCCCTGCGCAGACGACCGTCTGGAATGTTTGGCCATCAATCTTGTCAATGTTGGTTGAACGAAAGAGCGCGTCGAACGGCGCTTGCTTCAGAAGAGTAGAACCAACAAATCCGGAGAAACCGATAAGTGCATTGCTCATATTTTACTCCTGCATATCCCTGGTTGGCTTAACAGATAAGTCTTCCGTGTCTAGCGTTTCAAGGACATCATAAATATTGTCGATTTTTCCGCCTAGAATTGAATAGCATCCTGGCAAGCTTTGATGTTTTTCAAAAAAAATTGGACGTCCATCGTCGCCTTCATTTTTTACGAGCACCGTTTTTACTTCGAATAGAGAATCGGTATATGTGGCGCTCTGCAACGACGGAATATACCTGGCCACATCTCTAACCATACGGTCAACACGTGTGGCGCGATCGTACTGCTTGAGTTTCTCGTAAGGATCAAGGCCTTCTACGTCGTTCCAATTCAAATGCGGTGTATAGCGAACATGAGATAGGGTATGCAGTCCCCTAGCCGGAAACGGCATTAACGAAAAAAAAGGTCCATCCATCACGGTTATCCCCAGGCCATTCAGAGCTGATGGCATTTGCATAAGCGCCATTTCAGTTATCTCTTGTTTCAGCTCAGCTTTTACTCCGGAAAATTCTCCCTTGAACTGGTTTAGACCACTGTAGGTACAATTGAAAACAAAACTGCAGGAAATGGAATCCCTTACTCCAAATTTGGATTCTGTGACGATTTCAAGGGGCGCTTCTGCGCCTCTTGATATCTCTACTACGCGGGACTCATAGCGAATTTCAACACCACTTTCCCTCAATTCCCTTTCAGCCCAACTGGAAAGTTTTGTCGTATCGAAGGCATACTCTTCCACCAAGAACACGTCTTCAATTAGGCGCGGTTCAAAAAGCGCTCGTAAGGCAGGGTCCGCTGGGAGAATGCTTGCACCAATATCACGGCAAAATCGTTGAAACTGTTTCGCTGTTACTTTTGAGTTTCTCCGTGCGATTGCATATAACTTAACAAAGTCTTGCTTAACTACTTGTGGCCAGTCACGAACGAACCTAGGCAAATTTATACGGCTTCGGTACGCGGTTGTAAAACTACGTGGATAATGATATCCGTTATGAACTCGCGCTTGGTTATTATAAGAGGCACGCATCATTAGCGCTGGTTCACGCTCGATAAGTACAATGTGTTTCAGTCCGCGTTGCTTAGCAAGATAGATAGCAATCGCTGCGCCGTAAAATCCACCGCCGATGATGATTGCTTCTTGTTGTGGACTGGACTTTCTCATCATGACGCCTGATCTGTAGGTGAGATTGGAGGCATTATTTTAGTTGGAGCGACCTCTTCAATATTCAGTTTTTCACGGCGTGTCATGCGGGCACTCGTAAACTCTTGGCCAACATGATAGAGCGGGCCTTCATTTGATAGACTGGCCATATTGAGAATGTATTCGCCCAACACAAGCAGTACAAGTGAAATCAAGAAAAACATACCAGATTGTTGGAGTGAAAAACTGATCCAGCCAGGGGCAACGTCGGCTTTCAAAAGGCCGATTGCAACAACGTAAACGCTATAGATCAAATTGGCTACTGCCCCGAAGAGAGAAAGAGATGTGACCAGTCGCATAGGTGCGCGGGTGGTTGAAACGAGTAGCCGCATGCCACGATCAATGCTCTCGCCTAAGCGTTTTTGCTGCGAGGCCTTAGGTTTAGAGCTGTAGTTCAAGTATGAGCGAGCAAAACCCCCAGTCGCGGGAAGGTGGCGATATGTCATGGATGGTTGAGGGTGCTGAAGAATAAAATTAATGACCCTTTTGCTGAGAATGCGATACTGAGGTGCTTCTTTAGCAAGATGGACGCCGTTGAACCAACTATATAAACCGTTGAAAAGAGCGAAGGCTGCGCGATAGGCGAGGCTGCGTGCTGGTTTTTGTTCATTATTTGCAAAAACCACGTCAGAGCCACGCACTGCTTGATCCAATAACTCTGGCAGAAAGATGATGTCGTCTATGAGAGGATCGATGACGGCCACAAAGTCGCCTAGCGCATTCTCTAGCCCCACCCAAGAGGCGGTATCAGTATCTACTTCCTTAGTCAGAGCATAAACCTGTAGATTAGCAAAGCCACTCTCGCCTGTCAGACGTTTCATTACTGAAATACTATTGTCTTCTGAAGCATTATCAACAATGATTAACTCATAATCGCTGACCAGGTTCGAGATAACAGTGGTGGCATCGGACAGTATACTTTCAATTGTGTCCGACTGATTTCGAACGATGAAAACTACAGACAAAAATGGCACTTTAATTATCCTGATCGTTGAGTTGTCATGTTAAGTTAGTCGATGATAGTTTGGCAGCAAGTATTTCTAGTCGGGGTTCATGTCAACGTCTACCTTCCTTGGCCAAGCAGGCCAATATGAGGCTTAAGTTTCCAAGCCATGTTTGCCTATACACACCTGCTTTCCTAAGGCTCCACACTACTTTCCATGATTTTTGGTTGCATGCATGTTTAAAGTTATCCAGTATTAATTGGTTTTCTAGGGTAAGCAAGTGACGGACACTATCCAGCGCTTCGATGTTTTTCCTGCTCCAAGCTTTGAAATCACCTCGAAGCGTGCCGCGTAGGCGCTGAAATCTTGCTAGCCAGCCAGAATTGCTACCTATCAGATTGCTACTGTGCTGTCGATACAGCAGGTGCGGAGACTCGTCATAATGTATCACTCCGCCAGCACCTGTAATTAATTGATATGCCCACCAGTCGTGAGTTGGAATATCTAATTTGTCTCCGGCTTCTTGGAGTAACAGCTTTGCAGTATGATTAAACACCATGGTGTTTCCACCACCAATATTTTGCACTAGGGCATTGGCAAAGCTAGGTGGGCGACTAAATTTTGGTGAAAATCCAATCAAGTTGTTTGACTCATCAATCAGCTGTGTTCTGCTGCAATAAAGGGCCGGCAGTTGCTTGGGAATCGTGCTCAACCAATTTGAGGCTACTTGAAGCTTATCTTCATTCCAGATGTCGTCTTGATCTGCCCAGGCATAGAAATCTGCTTCTATATCAACGCGGCAGCAAAGAGATAAAAAATTCCTGACAAAGTTTTGTTGGGGCCCAGGAACGATTTTAAGCCTGTCTTTATCAAGCTTTTGTTGATGGCACTTGAGGATATTTAGCGTATTGTCTCGAGAGCCATCATCAGAAACAATCAAGTTCCATGAAGTGTGTGTTTGATAATTGAAAGACTCTAATTGCTCAGCCAAAAAATGTTCACCATTATAGGTGCACATTAATATGGTTATTTGAGGTAAGCCACTTTCTGGTTCCCGAGGGGGGGCCAAAGGCTTTTTATTTGATTTAAGTATAAAATTATCAAATGTACTATTTGCCACAGAAGATACTCTCTGAGCGCCATCCCAATGGATGGCTGTACTCAAAATAGGTGCACTAGGCTCGCCCGGCCCAGTGTTTAGCATCTATGCGATGCCGCAACTTTATGAAAATACCACAAAAAACCAGTGTGTTCATTGAAAAAGTGTGCTTTTCGAAGCGCTATGTCTTGGGGGGGATCGCTCTCTGACTGGTATCAGAATAGTGGCTGAATGATAGTAAATTTTCCAGGTAAGTATGCCGGGAAGTTGGTCGGGATACTCAGTCCGACAACTGCTTCGTGAATTGCATTTGGATCGTAATCTTAATGTGCTGCTACCTCAGGCAACTGAACAGTGCTACTGGTTTGCTGCGCCTCAACACCCGCTCCTTTTAAGTAAAAGATATGTTGTAGTAAAAAGCTCTACGGGGTGATCTGCTGCGTGGGGACCCGGCTTAGTGCTAAACACAGGTGTTCACTGGTCATAGTGCCATTGAGCTGTTTAAAAACTTATGCACCTCTCCATGCGGTTTATGCTCTTAAGAAATATACATAAAAATCAATGTAATACGTAAGGCTGGCTCTCTCGCCCAGAAAATAGCCCACAGTTTATCCACAGATTTTAAACAGCCACTTTTTCCACTTCAGCCATGCTCGGCGGCAGGGAGCCCATGTCGCGTTGGGTTTGTTCGTTCCAAGCGGCGGCGCGGTCGTTGAGTTCGGCGATGGCGCGGGGGCCGGTGCCGTTGGCGTACATGGGTTCGCCGATGACGACGGTGATGACGCCGGCTTTTTTCGCCCAACCGGTTTTTGGCCAGAATTTACCAGCGTTGTGGGCAATGGGCAGGACGGGCAGGTTGGCGTTGACGGCCAGGGCGGTGCCGCCTCGGGAGAATTTGCCGACCTGGCCGAAGGGGACGCGGGTGCCTTCGGGGAAGATCAGGACCCAGACGCCGTCCTTGAGCAGTTCATCGCCTTTTTTGGCGACGTGCTTGAGGGCGGCCTTGGGGTTGTCGCGGTCGATGGCGATCGGGCGCAGCATGGCCATGGCCCAGCCGAAGAAGGGCACGAACAGCAGTTCGCGCTTGAGGACTTGGCTCAAGGGCTGGAAATAGGCGGAGAGAAAGAACGTCTCCCAGGTGCTTTGGTGGTTCGACAGGATGACGCAGGGTTGTGCAGGGACGTTCTCGGCGCCTTTGACTTCAAAGCGGATGTCGAGAAAGACCTTGCTCAGCCACAGCGCACAACGGCACCAATAGACATTGATGAAGCGATAGCGGGCCTTGAAAGGCAGAAAAGGCGCGATGAAAAAGCTCAGGCTGCACCAGAGCAAGGAGCTGGTGCCCAGCAGCAGGTAAAAGAAGAAGGTCCTGATTGCCTGCAAGATCGACATAGCGACATTTACCGTTGCGGGCATTGCCCGCCTGTTCAAGCGCACTCCCGAACATTCCCTGGTCAGGACGTCAGAAGAACCCTAGTTGTGGATAAGTTCAGCGGCAATCGCCGCCAGATCGTCAAAAATCAAGGTGCCCACCGGTAGGGTTTTGCCCAGAGTCTTTTCGCCTTTACCGGTTTTTACCAAAACTGGCTGACAGTCGACGGCTTTGGCTGCCTCCAGGTCACTGATGCTGTCGCCCACGAACCAGACACGGGCCAATTCCACCTGGTAATGAGCCGCGATGGTTTTCAGCAGGCCGGGTTTGGGTTTGCGGCAATCGCAGTCTTCATCGGGGCCATGGGGGCAGTAGACGATCAGGCCCAGCTCACCCCCCTGCTCCGCCACCAGGGCGCGCAGGCGCTGGTGCATGGCGTCCAGCGTGGCGATGTCGTAGTAGCCGCGAGCAATGCCGGACTGGTTGGTGGCGACGGCCACCGTCCATCCGGCCTTGCTCAACTGCGCGATGGCTTCGACCGAGCCGGGCAGTGGAGTCCACTCCTCGACCGACTTGATGTAAGCGTCGCTGTCATAGTTGATGACCCCGTCCCGATCGAGCATCAGCAGTTTCAACGGCGACTCCTTAGCCCAGCAGCGAAATGTCGGCAACGCCCAGGAACAGGCCGCGCAGACGTGCCAACAGCGCGTAGCGGTTGGCCCGCACGTTGGCATCTTCGGCGTTGACCATTACCGCTTCGAAGAAAGCGTCAACGGGTTCACGCAGGGCTGCCAGGCGTGCGAGGGACTCGCGGTACTGACGCGCCGCCGCCATCGGTTGCACAGCCTGGTCGGCTTGCTGGATGGCCGAGTACAGGGAGAACTCGTTGGCGTTGTCGAAGTATTTGGCTTCAACGGTGGTTGGGATATTGCCTTCGACCTTGCTCAGCAAGTTCGATACCCGCTTGTTCACCGCCGCCAGCGCTGCCGCTTCCGGCAGTTGGCGGAAGGCCTGCACCGCTTGCACACGCTGGTCGAAGTCCAGGGCCGAGCCGGGTTTCAGGGCGCGCACCGAGAGGTAGGTGGCAACGTCCACGCCTTCATCTTCATAGCGAGCGCGCAAGCGGTCGAAGATGAATTCCAGCACCAGATCGGCCAGGCCCGCGGCCTTGACCTTGGCGCCGAACGCATTGACCGCGAAGGCCACGGCGTCGGTCAGGTCGAGGTCGAGTTTCTTGTCGATCAGGATGCGCAGCACGCCGAGGGCGGCACGGCGCAGGGCGTAGGGGTCTTTGCTGCCGGTGGGCAGCATGCCGATGCCGAAGATCCCTACCAGGGTGTCGAGCTTGTCGGCAATCGCCACGGCCGCGCCGGTGAGGGTGCTCGGCAGTTCGGCGCCGGCGCCACGGGGCATGTACTGCTCGTTCAGGGCCAGGGCGACATCTTGCGGCTCACCATCGTTGAGGGCGTAGTAGTAGCCGGCCACGCCTTGCATTTCTGGGAACTCGCCGACCATTTCGGTGGCCAGGTCGCACTTGGACAGTAGGCCGGCACGGGCCGCGCGGGTGGCGTCGCCGCCGATGCGGGTGGCGATGTGCGCCGCCAGCTTGGAAACACGCTCGGCCTTGTCGTAGACGCTGCCCAGTTTTTCCTGGAACACCACGTTTTGCAGGCGCAGGTTGAAGGCTTCGAGTTTTTGCTTCTTGTCTTGCTTGAAGAAGAACTCGGCGTCGGTGAGGCGTGGGCGAACCACTTTCTCGTTACCGTCGATGATCTGCTGTGGGTCTTTGCTTTCGATGTTGGCTACGGTGATAAAGCGCGGCAGCAACTTGCCATCAGCGTCCAGCAGGCAGAAGTACTTCTGGTTGTCCTGCATGGTGGTAATCAGGGCTTCCTGGGGCACGTCGAGGAAGCGTTCCTCGAACGAGCACACCAGCGGCACGGGCCATTCCACCAGGGCGGTCACTTCGTCGAGCAGCGCTGGTGGCACGATCGCGGTGCCTTCCTGGCGGGTGGCCAGTTCTGCGGTGCGCTGGCTGATGATGGCGCGGCGCTCGTTGGCGTCGGCCAGTACATAGGCGGCGCGCAAGTCGTTCAGGTAGTTGGCTGGCGAGGTGATGCGCACGCTGTCCGGGTGGTGGAAGCGGTGCCCACGGGAATCGCGGCCGGCCTTTTGCGCCAGGATGGTGCAGTCGATGACCTGGTCACCGAGCAGCATCACCAGCCATTGGGTTGGGCGTACGAATTCTTCTTTGCGCGCGCCCCAGCGCATACGCTTGGGAATCGGCAGGTCGTTGAGGGAGTCTTCGACGATGGTCGGCAGCAGGCTGGCGGTTGGCTTGCCCTTGATGACCTGGCTGAAGCGCAGTTTCGCACCGCTCTGGTCGATTTCGCTCAGCTCCACGCCACACTTCTTGGCAAAGCCAAGGGCGGCTTGGGTCGGGTTGCCTTCGGCATCGAACGCGGCCTGGCGGGGCGGGCCGTCGAGGTTGATGCTGCGGTCCGGCTGCTGGGTGGCGAGCGCGGTAATCAGCACGGCCAAGCGGCGCGGCGCGGCGTAGACCTGCTTGGCTTCATAGCCCAGGCCTGCGGCCTGCAGGCCTTTGTCGATACCCGCGAGGAACGCTTCGGCCAGGGTATTCAGGGCTTTGGGTGGCAGTTCTTCGGTGCCCAGTTCAACCAGAAAATCTTGAGCACTCATTGTGCAGCCTCCAGCTTAGCCAACACTTCATCACGCAGGTCCGGGGTTGCCATCGGGAAGCCCAGCTTGGCGCGGGCCAGCAGGTAGGCTTGGGCGACGGAACGCGCCAGGGTGCGCACTCGCAGGATGTATTGCTGGCGCGCGGTCACCGAGATCGCCCGGCGCGCGTCCAGCAGGTTGAAGGTGTGGGACGCCTTCAACACCATTTCATAGCTGGGCAACGGCAGCGGCTGGTCGAGTTCGATCAGGCGCTTGGCTTCGCTTTCATAGAAGTCGAACAGCTCGAACAGTTTCTCGACGTTGGCGTGCTCGAAGTTGTAGGTCGATTGCTCCACTTCGTTCTGGTGGAACACGTCGCCGTAGGTCACCTTGCCGAACGGGCCATCGGCCCAGACCAGGTCGTAGACCGAGTCCACGCCTTGCAGGTACATGGCCAGGCGTTCGAGGCCGTAGGTGATTTCGCCGGTCACCGGGTAGCACTCGATGCCGCCCGCTTGCTGGAAGTAGGTGAACTGGGTGACTTCCATGCCGTTGAGCCAGACTTCCCAGCCCAGGCCCCAGGCGCCCAGGGTCGGCGATTCCCAGTTGTCTTCGACGAAGCGGATGTCGTGCACCAGCGGGTCCAGGCCCACGTGCTTGAGCGAGCCCAGGTACAGCTCCTGGAAGTTGTCCGGGTTCGGCTTCAGGACAACCTGGAACTGATAGTAGTGCTGCAGACGGTTCGGGTTTTCGCCGTAGCGGCCGTCAGTCGGGCGACGACTGGGCTGCACATAAGCGGCGTTCCAGGTTTCCGGGCCGATGGCGCGCAGGAACGTGGCGGTATGAAAAGTGCCGGCGCCTACTTCCATATCGTAGGGCTGAAGTACCACACAACCTTGCTCGGCCCAGTATTGCTGGAGCGCGAGGATCAAGTCTTGGAAGGTACGCACGGCTGGCGTAGGCTGGCTCACAAATTCACCTGTTTCTTGGGCTGCGATTTAAAGAGCGGGAGTATACCCGATTCATTTGCGCGCACGCCCCCTGGAGCCTTATGCCACGCTGCTTTTGGTGCTCACAAGATCCGCTTTACATGGCTTATCACGATCAGGAGTGGGGCGTGCCGCTACGCGATGCGCAGCGTCTGTTCGAGTTGTTATTGCTCGAAGGGTTCCAGGCCGGGTTGTCCTGGATCACGGTTTTGCGCAAACGCGAACATTATCGTCAGGTCCTGTTCGGCTTTGATGTGCAGCGCGTGGCGCAGATGAGCGACGCCGAAATCGAGCAATTGATGCTCGACCCCGGGATCATCCGCAATCGCCTGAAGCTCAACGCCGCCCGGCGCAACGCCCAGGCGTGGCTGGCCCAGGACGACCCGGTGGCGCTGCTGTGGTCGTTCGTCGGTGGGCAGCCGAAAATCAACCACTTCAAGGACCGCAGCGAAGTCCCCGCGGTCACCCCCGAGGCCGAAGCCATGAGCCGGGGCCTGAAAAAGGCCGGTTTCACCTTCGTTGGCCCGACCATCTGTTATGCGCTGATGCAGGCCTCGGGCATGGTCATGGACCACACCGTTGACTGTGATCGCTACGCGCCCTTGGCCGCACGCGGTTAGAATGCGCGGTTCGCACACAGCACATGAGATCAGGAGTGACCTGTGGATAAGTTGAAAGGCGCCTTGCTGGTAGGCGCTCTGCGGTTGTTTGCCCTGCTGCCGTGGCGGGCCGTGCAAGCGGTGGGCGCGGCCATTGGCTGGGTGATGTGGAAAACCCCGAACCGTTCGCGCGACGTGGTGCGCATCAACCTGAGCAAGTGCTTCCCCGACATGGACCCCGCCGAGCGCGAGCGATTGGTCGGGCGCAGCCTGAGGGACATCGGCAAGTCGCTGACCGAAAGCGCCTGCGCGTGGATCTGGCCGGCGCAGCGCTCCATCGATCTGGTGCGCGAAGTCGAAGGCCTGGAGGTGCTCAAGGAGGCCCTGGCCTCGGGCAAAGGCGTGGTCGGCATCACCAGCCACCTGGGCAACTGGGAAGTGCTCAACCACTTCTATTGCAGCCAATGCAAACCGATTATTTTCTACCGCCCGCCCAAGCTCAAAGCTGTGGACGACCTGCTGCGCAAGCAACGCGTGCAACTGGGCAACCGCGTCGCGGCATCGACCAAAGAAGGCATCCTCAGTGTCATAAAGGAAGTGCGCAAAGGTGGTGCAGTGGGCATCCCGGCTGACCCGGAACCGGCCGAATCCGCCGGTATCTTCGTGCCGTTTTTCGCCACCCAGGCCCTGACCAGCAAGTTCGTGCCCAACATGCTCGCCGGCGGCAAAGCCGTGGGCGTGTTCCTGCATGCCCTGCGCCTGCCGGACGGTTCGGGCTACAAAGTGATCCTCGAAGCTGCGCCAGAGGCCATGTACAGCACCGATACCCAAACGTCTTGCGCGGCCATGAGCCAGGTGGTGGAGAAGTATGTGGCGGCTTACCCAAGCCAATACATGTGGAGCATGAAGCGCTTCAAGAAGCGCCCACCGGGCGAGGCTCGCTGGTACTGAGTGCATTGGCACGATCTGTGGATAACCTTCTTGCAGGGTTATCCACAACGCAAAGGTTCAATAAGGGCGCAACAGATGTCCGATCTACGCAAATCCTTTCGCATCAAGATCCAGCATGAAAGCTTCGGCGAATGCCTGGGCCAGACCCGCCACCTTTCCGCCAGCGGGGTGTACGTCAAACACCCGGCCCTGGCGGGGCTGAGCAAGGGCGCGGTGGTCTACGGCCAGGTGCAAGGCCTGCCCGTGGTGGCGCCGCGGGTGCGCATGGAAGTGGTGCAAGTCGATGCCGAAGGGATCGCGTTGCGCTACCTGTAGCCGCCGCGGTCATTGCGCCTGGCGGTCGAGCTTCTTCAAAAACACGCTCATTTCCTTTTCTGCCTGCTTGTCGCCATGGCTGCGGGCCGCTTCCAGCCCCTGCTCCCAGGCGTGCCGTGCGCCGGCGCGGTCGGCCAGGCCCAGGTGCGCCTTACCCAACAGCTTCCAGGCTGCCGAATACTTAGGGTCAAAAGCTACGCAACGGGTGAAGTGCTCGGCTGCGCGGGCGTTGTCGCCCAGGTCCAGGTAGCCCTTACCCAGGCCGAAGCGCAGCAGGGCGTTATCCACACCCTTGGCGAGCATTTTTTCCAGGGAATCGAGCATGGATGGATTCCTTCTTGAGGTAGGCCAAAGGGGTTAGAAGAAGCTCAACCCCACGTGGAACAGTTTTTCCACATCGCGGATGTGCTTTTTATCCACAAGAAACAGGATCACGTGGTCGCCCGCTTCGATCACCGTGTCGTCGTGGGCGATGATGACTTCCTCGTCGCGGATGATCGCGCCGATGGTGGTGCCCGGCGGCAGACCGATGTTCTCGATGGCCTTGCCGACTACCTTGCTCGACTTGGAGTCGCCGTGGGCAATCGCCTCGATGGCCTCCGCGGCGCCGCGGCGCAGCGAGTGCACGCTGACGATATCGCCGCGGCGCACGTGGGTGAGCAAGGTGCCGATGGTGGCCAATTGCGGGCTGATGGCGATATCGATATCGCCGCCCTGGATCAGGTCGACATAGGCCGGGTTGTTGATGATGGTCATCACCTTGCGCGCGCCCAGGCGTTTGGCCAGCAGCGAAGACATGATGTTGGCTTCGTCATCGTTGGTCAGCGCCAGGAAAATATCGGCTTCGGCGATGTTTTCTTCCAACAGCAGGTCGCGGTCCGAAGCGCTGCCTTGCAGTACCACGGTGCTGTCCAGGGTATCGGACAGGTAGCGGCAGCGCGCCGGGTTCATCTCGATGATCTTCACTTGGTAGCGGCTTTCGATGGCTTCGGCCAAGCGTTCGCCGATCTGCCCACCGCCGGCGATCACGATGCGCTTGTAGCTCTCATCGAGGCGGCGCATTTCGCTCATCACCGCGCGAATGTGCGCTTTGGCGGCGATGAAGAATACTTCGTCGTCCGCTTCGATCACCGTATCGCCCTGGGGCAGGATAGGCCGGTCGCGTCGGAAAATAGCTGCGACTCGCGTCTCCACATTCGGCATGTGCTCGCGTAACTGGCGCAGTTGCTGGCCCACCAGCGGCCCGCCGTAGTAGGCCTTGACCGCTACCAGTTGGGCCTTGCCCTCGGCGAAGTTGATGACTTGCAGGGCGCCGGGGTGCTCGATCAGGCGCTTGATGTAGTTGGTGACCACTTGCTCGGGGCTGATGAGCACGTCCACCGGGATCGCGTCGTTGTCGAACAGGTCGGCACGGGTCAGGTAGGACGCTTCGCGCACGCGGGCAATTTTGGTCGGGGTGTGGAACAGCGTGTGGGCGACCTGGCAGGCGACCATGTTGGTTTCATCGCTGTTGGTCACGGCCACCAGCATGTCGGCGTCGTCGGCGCCGGCCTGGCGCAGCACGGTCGGCAGCGAGCCGCGGCCCTGCACCGTGCGGATGTCCAGGCGATCACCGAGGTCGCGCAGGCGTTCGCCGTCGGTATCGACCACCGTGATGTCATTGGCTTCGCTGGCCAAGTGTTCTGCCAGCGAACCGCCCACCTGCCCTGCGCCGAGGATGATGATTTTCATCCGCTCACTCCCTTAAAACCGTTAACCGCGCGCGGCGGCGATCTTGATTAGCTTGGCGTAGTAGAAACCGTCATGCCCGCCCTCTTGCGCCAGCAACTGGCGCCCGTGGGGCTGTTTGATGCCGGCGGCAGGCTGCCCCAGTTGGCCGGCGATGTCCAACTCCCGTGCGCCCGGGGTGCGCTGCAAGAACGCCTGGATAACCTCGGTGTTTTCCGTCGGCAAGGTGGAGCACGTGGCGTAGAGCAGCACCCCGCCCACCTCCAGGGTCGGCCACAGGGCGTCGAGCAACTCGCCTTGCAGCACCGCGAGGGCGGCGATGTCGTCGGGTTGGCGGGTCAGTTTGATGTCCGGGTGGCGGCGGATCACCCCGGTGGCCGAGCACGGCGCGTCCAGCAGGATGCGCTGGAACGGCTTGCCGTCCCACCACGCGGCGGTGTCGCGGCCATCGGCGGCGATCAACTCGGCGCTCAGGCCCAGGCGCGCGAGGTTTTCCCGCACGCGCACCAGGCGCTTGGCTTCCAGGTCCACGGCCACCACGCCGGCCAGGGCCGGTTCGACTTCCAGGATGTGGCACGTCTTGCCGCCCGGCGCGCAGCAGGCGTCGAGCACGCGCTGGCCGGGGGCCAGGTCGAGCAGGTCGGCGGCCAGTTGCGCGGCTTCGTCCTGCACGCTGATCCAGCCTTCGGCAAAACCGGGCAACTGGCGCACGTCACTTGGCTCGTCGAGGATGATGCCGTCCTGGCTGAACACGCACGCCTTGGCGGCCACGCCTGCGGCGCTGAGCAAACCGAGGTACGCGTCGCGGCCATGATGGCGGCGGTTGACCCGCAGAATCATCGGCGGGTGGGCGTTGTTCGCCGCGCAGATGGCTTCCCATTGCTGAGGCCAGAAGGCCTTGAGGGATTTTTGCAGCCAGCGCGGGTGGGCGGTGCGCACCACCGGGTCGTGCTCCAGCTCGGCCAACAGCGCCTCGCTTTCGCGCTGGGCGCGGCGCAACACGGCGTTGAGTAGGGCCTTGGCCCAGGGCTTTTTCAGCTTGTCGGCGCAACCCACGGTTTCACCGATGGCGGCGTGGGCCGGCACGCGGCTGTAGAGCAACTGGTACAGGCCCACCAGCAACAACGCCTCGACGTCGGCATCGGCAGCCTTGAAGGGTTTTTGCAGCAACGTGGCCGCCAGCGCCGACAACCGCGGCTGCCAGCGGGCGGTGCCGAAGGCCAGGTCCTGGGTGAAACCGCGGTCGCGGTCTTGCACCTTATCCAACTGGGTCGGCAGCGAACTGTTGAGCGAGGCCTTGCCGCTGAGCACGGCGGCCAGGGCCTTGGCGGCGGCCAGACGCGGGTTCATTGGGCATCCGCCGCGTGGCCGAGGACGGTGCCCAGGGCGAATTTCTCACGGCGGCTGTTGAACAAATCGCTGAAGTTCAGCGCCTTGCCGCCGGGCAATTGCAGACGGGTCAGGCACAGCGCCTGCTCGCCACAGGCCACCACCAGGCCATCCTTGCTGGCGGCGAGAATCTCGCCCGGTGCGCCGTGGCCGTCGGCCAGGCTGGCGGCGAGCACTTTTAGCGCTTCGCCGTTGAGCGTGCTGTGGCAGATCGGCCACGGGTAGAAGGCCCGCACCAAGCGCTCCAACTCCAGCGCTGGGCGGCTCCAGTCGATACGCGCTTCGTCTTTGTTCAACTTGTGGGCGTAGGTGGCGAGGGCGTCGTCCTGCACTTCGCCTTGCAGGGTGCCAGCAGCGAGCCCGGCGATGGCTTGCAGCACGGCGGGCGGGCCGATTTGCGCGAGGCGGTCATGCAGGCTACCGCCGGTGTCGGTGGCGCTGATGGGCGTGGCGACCTTAAGCAGCATCGGCCCGGTGTCCAGGCCCAGTTCCATGCGCATCACGGTCACGCCGCTTTCGGCATCGCCGGCTTGCACGGCGCGCTGGATCGGCGCCGCCCCGCGCCAGCGTGGCAGCAGCGAGGCGTGGCTGTTGATGCAGCCCAGGCGCGGAATATCCAGCACCGCTTGCGGCAAGATCAGGCCGTAGGCCACCACCACCAGCAGGTCGGGCTTGAGGGCCGCCAGTTCGGCTTGGGCCTCGGCGTTGCGCAGGGTTGGCGGTTGTAGCACGGCGATGCCGTGTTCCAGGGCCAGTTGCTTGACCGGGCTGGGCGCCAGTTTTTGCCCGCGGCCGGCCGGGCGGTCGGGCTGGGTGTACACGGCCACGATCTGGTAAGGGCTGTCGAGCAGGGCCTTGAGGTGTTCGGCGGCAAATTCGGGGGTGCCGGCAAAGACAATGCGCAGTGGCTCAGTCATGAAAGTTCTCGGTTGAAAACACGCGAAAAAGAAAAAGGCTTGCTGCAGCAAGCCTTTGAAAGAAGGGGATCAAGCTTGCTGGCGATGTTTCTTTTCCAGCTTCTTCTTGATCCGGTCGCGTTTGAGCGTGGACAGGTAATCGACGAACAACTTGCCGTTGAGGTGATCGCACTCATGCTGGATACACACCGCCAGCAGACCTTCGGCAATCTGCTCGAACGGCTTGCCGTCGCGGTCCAGGGCTTTGATCTTGACGCGCAACGGGCGCTCGACGTTCTCGTAGAACTCCGGCACCGACAGGCAGCCTTCCTGATACTCGCCCATTTCTTCGGTCAGCGGCTCGAACTCAGGGTTGATGAACACCTGGGGCGCGCTGCGATCTTCGGACAGGTCCATGACCACCACGCGCTTATGCACGTTGACCTGGGTGGCGGCCAGGCCGATGCCGGGGGCCTCATACATTGTTTCAAACATGTCATCGACCAACTGGCGCACCTCGGCGTCCACTACGGCCACCGGTTTGGCGACAGTGCGCAGGCGCGAGTCGGGAAATTCGAGGATGTTCAAAATGGCCATAAGCGTAATTGCTGCACGTGTGAAGTAAGGGCGAAATCGGCGGCCTGACGGGCGACCGGTGCCCAACGCGCTCCTGGGGGAGCGAGCCACGCGGGCTCAGGCGTTGGGCGCGAACGCACATAATAAAGGGATTCCCCCGATGTTGAAACGAGCAGTCGCCGTATGGGCGCTGCGAAGGGCCTGAAAAGGCCGGTGAAATCACAGATTCTCAACAAGTTACCAACAGACTTATCCACAGCTTGTTCCTTTTCCGAAGGGACTTATATCGATCAAGGATGATCCGATGCCCACACCTGCTCCCACCGTTCTATCCCCTGCCGAACTCGAAGCGCGCCTGCGCCTGCATCGCCTGCCGGAGCTCGGCCCGCGGCGTTTTTACACGCTGCTGCAAGCCTTCGGTTCGGCCTCCAAAGCCCTCAGCGCACCGGCCAGTGCCTGGCGCGTCTTGGGGTTGCCGGCGGCCTGTAGCGATGCCCGGCGCAACCCCCAAGTGCGCGACGGCGCCAGCCACGCATTGGCCTGGCTAGAGCGCCCGGGCCAGCATTTGCTGATGTGGGACCAGCCCGGCTACCCCGCGCTGCTGGCGGAAATTGACGATGCGCCGCCGCTGTTGTTCGTCGCAGGCGCGCCGCAGATTCTGGAAAAACCGCAGTTGGCGATGGTCGGCAGCCGCCGCGCGTCGCGCCCGGGCATGGACACCGCCGCTACGTTTTCCCGCAGCCTGGCCGGCGCCGGTTTTGTCATTACCAGCGGCCTGGCCCTGGGCATCGACGGCGCGGCGCACCAGGGCGCGCTGGACGTGGGCGGGCAGACCATCGGCGTGCTGGGCACGGGCCTGGAAAATTTTTATCCACAGCGCAATCGCACCCTCGCGCAAGCCATGATCGACGGCGGTAGCGCAGTGGTGTCCGAGTTCCCCTTGGAGACCGCGCCCAACGCCGCCAACTTCCCGCGGCGCAACCGCATCATCAGCGGGTTGTCCCTCGGCGTGCTGGTGGTGGAAGCCAGCGTGGCCAGCGGTTCGCTGATTACCGCGCGGCTGGCGGCGGAACAGGGCCGCGAGGTCTATGCCATTCCCGGCTCCATCCACCACCCCGGGGCGCGGGGTTGCCATCAGTTGATCCGCGATGGCGCGGTGCTGGTGGAAACCATCGAGCACGTGCTCGAAGCCCTGCGCGGCTGGCAGCAACTACCGCCCTCCTGCGAGGCGGCGCCGGCGCCCAGCGATCACCCGTTGCTGGCGCTGCTGCACGCCGCGCCCCACACCAGCGAAGCCCTGGCCGCCGCCAGTGGCTGGGCCTTGCCCAAGGTGCTGGCGGCCCTGACAGAGCTGGAGATGGACGGCCGCGCCGTTTGCGAAGGCGCGCGCTGGCTGGCGCGCTAGGCTTTACCGGGAAGATCGGTAAACTGCGCGCAGCTTTCATTTTGGAGACTCTGCGATGGTCAATAGTTGGCGTGTGCAAGAGGCCGCACGAGAAATTCGCGCCGGGGCGGTGATTGCCTATCCAACCGAAGCCGTGTGGGGCCTGGGTTGCGACCCGTGGAACCTCGACGCGGTCGAGCGCTTGCTGATGCTCAAGGGCCGTTCGGTGGAAAAAGGCCTGATCCTGGTGGCGGACAACATCCGCCAGTTCGACTTTTTGTTTGAAGACTTCCCGGACCTGTGGATCGACCGCATGGCCAGCACCTGGCCGGGGCCCAACACCTGGCTGGTGCCCCACCGGGGGATGCTGCCGCAGTGGATCACCGGCGTACACGAAACCGTGGCCCTGCGCGTCAGCGACCACCCGCAAGTGCGCGATTTGTGCTCGCTGGTCGGGCCGTTGGTGTCCACTTCGGCCAACCCTCAGGGCCGCCCGGCGGCGCGTACCCGGTTGCGGGTGGAGCAGTATTTTCGCGGGCAACTGGACCTGGTGCTGGGCGGGCGCCTTGGCGGGCGCAAGAACCCCAGCGTGATCCGCGACCTGGCCACCGGCCAAGTGGTGCGGGCGGGTTAGGGACTGCCCGCTCGCGATAGCGCCCTCAAGGCAACAGAATCGTCGACCCCGTGGTGCGCCGCGCCGACAGTTCGGTCTGCGCCTTGGCCGCTTCGGCCAGTGGGTAACGCTGGCTGATGTCCACCTTCAGCTTGCCGCTGGTGACCATGGCGAACAGCTCATCGGCCATGGTTTGCAGTGTTTCGGCGGTGTTGGCGTAAGTCGCCAGGGTCGGCCGGGTCACGTACAGCGAGCCCTTGGCCGCGAGGATCCCCAGGTTCACCCCTTCCACCGCGCCCGACGCATTGCCGAAACTCACCACCAGGCCCCGTGGCACCACGCTGTCCAGGGACGTCAGCCAGGTGTCCTTGCCGACGCCGTCGTACACCACGTCGCACTTTTTCCCGTCCGTCAGTTCCAGTACACGCTGTGCGACGTCTTCGCGGCTGTAGTCGATGGTCGCCCAGGCGCCGAGGGATTTGGCCAGCGCCGCTTTTTCGGGCGAGCTGACGGTGCCGATCAGCTTCACGCCCAGGGCCTTGGCCCACTGGCACGCCAGCGAACCCACGCCACCGGCCGCAGCGTGGAACAGGATGGTTTCGCCGCCCTTGAGGGCATAGGTCTGGCGCAACAGGTACTGCACCGTCAGGCCTTTGAGCATCACCGCCGCCGCTTGCTCGAAGCTGATGGCCTCGGGCAGATGCACCAGGTTGCTCGCCGGCAGCACATGCAGGTCGCTGTAGGCGCCCAACGGGCCGCTGCCGTACGCCACGCGGTCGCCCACCTTGAACCGGGTCACTTCGCTGCCCACCGCCTCCACCACCCCGGCGCCCTCGGCGCCCAGGCCCGAGGGCAGGGCCGGCGGCGCGTACAAGCCACTGCGAAAATAGGTGTCGATGAAGTTCAGGCCAATGGCCTTGTTGCGCACTTGCACTTGCTGGGGGCCGGGCGCGGCCGCTGAGTAGTCCACGTACTCCAATACGTCGGGGCCGCCATGGGCACGGAACTCAATACGCTTGGCCATCTGCACTGTCCTCGGGTCGGTTGGCAAAGGCTCCTATCGGACTCCTAAGCTTGATCTTCGTCAACTGCGGCGCACGCGAGCGCAGTGGTATGCTACGCGCCCATTTGCGCCGGCCTCAGGCTCCATACGAAGCGCCGTGTAGCTTTGCCCGATTCAAGGTGATGCCATGACTACCCGCACCGAGGCCGTAAAAGCCTACCTGCTCGACCTGCAAGACCGCATTTGTGCCGCCCTGGAAACTGAGGACGGTGGCACCCGTTTCGTCGAAGACGCCTGGACCCGGCCCGCCGGCGGCGGTGGTCGCACGCGAGTGATCGAAAACGGCGCGGTGATCGAGAAGGGCGGCGTCAACTTTTCCCACGTATTCGGCAGCGGCCTGCCGCCGTCCGCCAGCGCCCATCGGCCCGAGCTGGCCGGCCGTGGCTTCGAGGCGCTGGGGGTGTCCCTGGTGATCCACCCGCACAACCCCTATGTGCCAACGTCCCATGCCAACGTGCGCTTTTTCATCGCAGAAAAAGAAGGCGAAGAACCGGTGTGGTGGTTCGGCGGCGGCTTCGACCTGACCCCCTACTACGGCAACGACGAAGACTGCGTGCACTGGCACCGCGTGGCCGAACAGGCCTGCGCGCCGTTCGGCGCCGATGTCTACCCGCGCTACAAGGCCTGGTGCGACAGCTACTTCCACCTCAAGCACCGCAACGAACCGCGGGGCATCGGCGGCCTGTTTTTCGATGACCTGAACGAGTGGGATTTCGACACCTGCTTCGCCTTCATGCGCGCCATCGGCGACGCCTACATCGACGCCTACCTGCCCATCGTCCAGCGCCGCAAGGCCCAGGCCTACAGCGAGCAGCAGCGCCAATTCCAGGAGTTGCGCCGCGGTCGTTACGTGGAGTTCAACCTGGTCTACGACCGTGGCACCCTGTTTGGCCTGCAATCGGGCGGGCGTACCGAGTCGATCCTCATGTCGTTGCCGCCGCAAGTGCGCTGGAGCTACGACTGGAAACCCGAGCCTGGCAGCGAAGAAGCGCGCCTGACCGACTACTTCCTGCAAGACCGCGACTGGCTGGCCTGACCGAGGAGATGCCCGATGGATCACTACGTCGTTTTCGGTAACCCGATTGCCCATAGCAAATCGCCGCTGATCCATCGCCTGTTTGCCCAGCAAACCGGCCAGCAACTGGCCTACGACACGCTGCTGGCGCCGCTCGACGATTTCGCCCACTGCGCCCGGGAATTTTTCCGCGAGGGGCGCGGCGCCAACGTCACAGTGCCCTTCAAGGAACAGGCCTATCGCCTGGCCACCCGCCTCACCGAGCGCGCCCTGCGGGCCGGTGCGGTCAACACCTTAAGCAAACTCGACGACGGCACACTGCTGGGCGACAACACCGACGGCGCGGGCCTGGTGCGCGACCTCACGGTCAATGCCGGGGTCAGCCTCAAGGGCAAGCGCGTGCTGCTGCTGGGCGCGGGCGGCGCGGTGCGTGGGGCGTTGGAGCCGTTGCTGGGCGAGCAGCCCTCGTCGCTGATAATCGCCAACCGCACCGTAGAAAAAGCCGAACTGCTGGCCGAACTTTTCGCCGACCTGGGGCCGGTGTCGGCCAGCGGTTTCGATTGGCTGCACGAATCGGTGGACGTGATTATCAACGCCACCTCCGCCAGCCTCGCGGGCGACCTGCCGCCGATTGCCAGCAGCCTGATCGAACCGGGCCACACGGTGTGCTACGACATGATGTACAGCCAGGCCCCGACCCCGTTCTGCCGCTGGGCCAGCGAACACGGTGCGGCGCTGTCGCTCGATGGCCTGGGCATGCTCGTCGAACAGGCCGGCGAAGCCTTCTACCTGTGGCGCGGCGTGCGCCCGGACACGGCGCCGGTGTTGGCGCAGTTGCGGCAAGGGTTGGCGCTGTAGGGCTTCACCTCTCCTGGTGGGAGCGAGCCCGCTCGCGATGGCGCAGTGTCAGCCGACATCACCTTTTCTGACCCACCGCCATCGCGGGCAGGCTCGCTCCCACAGAGGCTGGCTCCCATAGCAAGAAACCCCTCAGTCCTCGAACCGAATCGGGCATTTTTGCGGCCCTTCCAGCTTCATCAGCTCCTCCACCACCTGCGGCCTTGCGCGGCGCAGGGTCAGGCTGCGGCCCTGCTGCAATAGGCGCCGCGCTTCCTGGTGGAGCATCTCCACCCCTGAGTAGTCGATAAAGTTGATCTGCTGCGCGTCGATCACCACCCGCGCGCCGTGCAAGCGTTGCAGGCGCACTTGCAGGTAATGGCTGGCGCCGAAAAAAATCGACCCGCCGACCCGCAGCACATCGTCCTCGCCCTCGCGCAACTGCTGCACCCGTGGCTGCGACGTGCGCTTGAGGTAGAAAAACAGCGACGCCAGCACCCCGGCGTAAATCGCCGTTTGCAGCTCCAGCAACAGGGTCGCCAGGCAGGTCAGCAGCATCACCACGAACTCCGCGCGGCTGACCCGCAGCAGTGCGCGAATGCCGCGCACATCCACCAGCCCCCAACTGATAAGCACAATGCTCGCCGCCATGCTCGGCAGCGGTATGTGGGCGATCAACCCTGCCCCGGCCACGGCGAACAGCGCCACCCACAGCGCCGAAAACACCCCGGCCAGCGGCGAGCAGGCACCCGCCTCGTAGCTCAACCCGGAGCGGGTGAAGGAGCCAGCCGACAACGAGCCGGAGAAAAACCCACCGACGATATTGGACAAGCCCTGGGCACGAACTTCCTGGTTAGCGTCGAGAAGTTGCTGGGAACGTGCGGCGATCGAACGGGCAATCGACAGGCTGGTGACCAGCCCCAGCATGCCCACCGCCACCGCGCTGGGCAGCAGGCGCAGGATCAAGTCCAGGTCCAACGGCAAAGCGCTGAACGGCGGCAAGCGCCCGACAAACCCGCTGACCCGTTGCACATGGCCAAACAGCCCCGGCCACAGCCACACCAGCAGGCTGCTGGCCACCAGGCTCAGCAGCAGCGTCGGCCAGCGCGGCAGCAAACGCTTGAGGCCGATGCCCAGGGCCAGGGTCAGCAGGCCCAGGGCCAGCGACGGGCGGTCGATGTGCCCAGCCTCGCGCAGCAGCGCCAGCAGGCTGTTGATCGCGGTCGCCTGGTTCGGCACCTCCAGCCCCAACAGGTTGGGCAACTGCCCCAGGGCAATCACCACCGCCGCGCCGAGGGTGAAGCCCAGCACCACGGCATGGGAGACGAAATTCACCAGCGCGCCGAAGCGCAACATCCCCAGCAGCCACTGGAAAATGCCCGCCAGCAGGGTCAGCAACAGGATCAGGGTCACGTAGTCCTGCGTCCCCGGTACCGCCAAGGGGCTGATACTGGCGTACAGCACGATGGAAATCGCCGCTGTCGGCCCGCAGATCAAATGCCACGACGAGCCCCACAAACAGGCGATCAACACCGGCACGATCGCCGCGTACAAACCGTATTCCGGCGGCAGGCCGGCGATCAGCGCGTAGGCAATCGACTGCGGCAATGCCAGGATCGCCCCGCTCAACCCGACGATAGCGTCGCGGCCCACGCTGGCGCGGGTCTGGCGCGGCAGCCAGGCGAGGAAGGGAAACAACTGATGGCGAGTGGGCACAGCCATGGGGCCTCGAAGGTGGGGGGAGGTGGCCAAAGAGTATCAGGTGGCGGGTTGACGGGGGGCGGACCCTAAGGAGCCCAACCCTGTGGGAAAGCGCTATGGGAGAGCGCTGTGGGAGCGAGCCTGCTCGCGATAGCGGTATACCTGCCGTCATGGTTGCTGGCTGTACTGCCGCCATCGCGAGCAGGCTCGCTCCCACAGAACCTGCCCCACAGAAAAAACCGCCAAGCAAAAACCAGGCATTAAAGCCTGGCCTTAACCGCCGCCAACGCCTCCTGCCCATCCAGGGTTTTCACCCCCTCCAGCCATGCGTCCAGCACCGCCGGGTTGGCCTGGAGCCAGGCCTTGGCCGCGGCGCCGTTGCTGGTTTTGTCGTTGGCCACGGCGGCCATGATGCTGTTTTCCATGGCCTGGGTGAATGTCAGGTTGTTCAGCAACCTGGCCACGTTCGGGCAGGCCTGGGCATAACCCTTGCGGGTCAGGGTGTGGACGCTGCCGGTGGCGCCAAAGTACTTTTCGCCGCCCTTGAGGTAGCGCATGTTCAGTTGCACGTTCATCGGGTGCGGCGTCCAGCCCAGAAAGGCCACGAAGCGCTGGCGCTTCACTGCCCGCCCTACCTCGGCCAGCATCGCCTGCTCGCTGGATTCCACCAGTTTCCAGCGGCCCAGGTCGTAATCGTTTTTCTTGATGATCTCTTGCAGCGACAAGTTGGCCGGGGCGCCGGCGCCGATGCCATAGAGCTTGCTGCCAAAGCGCTCGGCAAACCGATTGAGGTCGGCAAAATCCTGCACGCCGGCCTCCCACACATAGTCGGGTACGGCCAGGGTGAACTCGGTGCCGTCCAGGTTTTTCGCCAGTTGGGTGACCTCGCCCGAGGCCACGAACTTGTCGTAGAAGCCCTGCTGCGCCGGCATCCAGTTGCCCAGGAACACATCCACCTGGCCGTCCTTGAGGCCGCCGAAAATGATCGGCACCGCCAGGGTATCGACCCTGGGCTTGTAGCCCATGCCTTCGAGCACAAACCCAGTGAGGGCATTGGTGGCGGCGATGTCGCTCCAGCCCGGGTCGGCCATTTTCACCGTCTCGCAGCCCGGTTCGGCCTGGGCCGCCGCGCAGCCCAAGGCCAGCAACCCGGCCAGCAGCCCTGTGGATAACCTTTGCATGTGCATCCCCTTACGTTATTGGAGTGGGCAGGGTTGTGGATAACGTGCCTTGCGCTCCAGGTCATCGAGGTCGATGTGGTTGCGCATGTACTGCTGGCTGGCGTCTACCAGCGGCTGGTGGTCCCAGCTCTTGAGTTGGCCCACGGCCAATGCCTGGGCCACGAAGCGGCGGCGGCGCTGGCTGGCCAGCACCTGGGCGGTGATGGCGGGGATGTTCCACTTGGCCCGCGCCTCGGCGAGAAAAGCGTCGAAAAGCGGGCGATGTGGCGGCGATTGGCTGAGTTCTTCCTGTTCCTGGGGGTCGTTGTGCACGTCGAACAGCAAGCACGGGTCGTCCTCGCTGTAGATGAACTTGTAGGCGCCCCGGCGGATCATCATCAGCGGGCTCACGGTGCCTTCGGCCATGTACTCGCCGAACACCTCGTCGTGCCCGCTGCCGCCCTGCAAATGCGGCACCAGCGAGCGGCCATCCAACGCCAGCCCCGGCGCCACCTCGCCCCCGGCCAACTCCACCAGGGTGGGCAGCAGGTCGGCAGTCGATACCGCCGCCCGCACCCGCCCCGCCGCGAATTGCCCCGGCGCCCACACCAGCAGCGGCACGCGGGCGGCCATCTCGAACCAGTGCATTTTGTACCAAAGCCCGCGCTCGCCGAGCATGTCGCCATGGTCGCCCGAGAAGACAATCAGGGTGTCGTCCAACAGCCCGGTTTCGTCGAGGGTTTGCAGGAGTTTGCCGACGTTGTCGTCGATATAGCTGCACGCACCAAAATAGGCACGGCGCGCGTCGCGGATCTTATCCACAGGCAGCGGCTTGTCCCACAGGTCGTAAACCTTGAGCAAGCGTTGGGAATGAGGGTCTTGCGCTGCTTGAGGGGGCGTGTGCGGCAGTGGGATTTCATCGTCGCGGTACAAATCCCAATACGCCTTGGGGATGGTGTACGGGTCGTGGGGGTGGGTCATCGACACCGTCAGGCAAAACGGCTGGTCGCCGGCCTCGCGCACATGGTCGTACAAATACTGGCGCGCCTTGAACAGCACCTCTTCGTCGAAATCCAGTTGGTTGGTGCGCACGCACGGGCCGGCCTGCAGCACCGAGGCCATGTTGTGGTACCAGGTGGGGCGCACATCCGGCTCGTCCCAGTTCACCGCCCAGCCGTAGTCGGCCGGGTAAATGTCGCTGGTCAGGCGCTGTTCGTAGCCGTGCAACTGGTCGGGGCCGCAAAAGTGCATCTTGCCCGACAGCGCCGTGCGGTAGCCCAGGCGCCGCAGGTAGTGGGCATAGGTCGGTACATCGGCGGGGAAATCCGCCGCGTTGTCGTAGGCGCCGATCTTGCTCGGCAACTGGCCGCTGACCAGGGTAAAGCGCGACGGCGCGCACAGGGGGCTGTTGCAGTACGCGGCGTCGAACACCACACCCTGGGCGGCGAGGCGGCTCAAATTCGGCAGCTTGATGGGCGATGGCCCGTAGAAGGGCAGCATGGGCGCGGCCATTTGATCGGCCATGATGAAAAGAATGTTCTTGCGCTTCATGGGTTCGCGGCATTCCATAGTCAGCAGTTATGCGAAAGTGCTGGGGCCGAGAATGTAGCCCGCGCACTGAGCGGTAAAGCCCACGCAAGGCAATGACTAGGATAAGCACAGCTTATGTATGAAGCCCTTGGCGATTTGTCCCTGGACCTGCTGCGCGCCTTTGAGGCCGCAGCGCGCCAGCGCAGCTTTACCGCGGCGGCGGTGGAGCTGGGCACCACCCAACCGGCCATCAGCCAGCAGATCAAACGGCTCGAAGAACAGTTGGCCACGCGCCTGTTCGACCGCATCTACCGCGGCATCGAACTGACCGAGGCCGGCGCGCTGCTGCTGGAGCACGTGCAGGCCGGGTTGCAGCACATCGACACTGGTTTGCTGGCTATCGGCAATCAGGGCCAGCATGAAGTGCTGCAAGTGGCCACCGACTTTGCCTTTGCCGCCTATTGGCTGATGCCGCGCCTGCACCGCTTTCACGCCGCCTACCCCCAGGTGGACGTGAGCCTGGTGACCAGCGAGCGCAACCACACCATGCTGCGCCCCGACATCGACGTGGCCGTGTGGTTTGGCGACGGCCGCTTCAAGCAGGGCGACAGCCATTGGCTGTTCAACGAAGAAGTGTTTCCGGTGTGCAGCCCGCTGCTGCTCAAGGGCCGCGCCCCGCCCTTGCCGGCCGCTAGCCTCACCGACCTGCCGCTGCTGCACTTGCGCGGTGAAGCCAGCAGCCATTGGTTCGACTGGGCCGGGGTGTTTCGCGCCTTGGGCCTGCACGCCGCGCCGGCGCCTGGGCAATTGCGTTTCGACAACTACACGCTGCTGATCCAGGCTGCGATTGGTGGCCAGGGCGTGGCCATTGGCTGGCGTCACCTGGTGGATAACTTGCTGGCCCAAGGCCTGCTGTGCCGGCCGATTGCCGAAAGTGCCGCCTCGGGGTTTGGCTACCACGTGGTGCTGCCGGCCCGTAAACGGCGCGGGGCGCTGATCCAGAGCTTTGTCGATTGGCTGATGGCCGAGCACCGCGCCGACACCCTGGCGGGGATGGCCCTGCCGGCTATCGCGGTGTAGCGTGGCGGCTGGGTAAAAAATCTGACATCCAGAGAGCGCTATGCAACGGATCAAGGGCTACCACGCCCACATCTACTACGACGCCAACACCCTCGAACAAGCCCGCCAGTTGTGCGAAACCGCCACGGGGCTGTTCGACGTGCACATGGGCCGCCTCCACGAACGCCCCGTGGGCCCGCACCCGGACTGGAGCTGCCAACTGGCCTTCGGCCCCGAAATCATCGGCGTGATGCTGCCGTGGCTGGCGCTGAACCGTAATGGCCTGGTGGTGTTTTTGCACCCCAACACCGGCGACGACCTGGCCGACCACACCGACTACGCCGTGTGGATGGGCGCAATGCGGCCGTTGGATTTGAGCGTTTTTTGAGCGGCTAAGCCCCGCCCCGCTATCGAACAACCCCCTGTGGGAGCGGGCCCTGCCCGCGATGGCGGAGTGTCATTCGGCGAGGTTGTTGGCTGTGCCGCTGCCATCGCGAGCAGGCTCGCTCCCACAGTGAATGATGGGCGCGATACGGCCGTTGGATTTGAGCGTTTTTTGAGCGGCTAATCCCCGCCCCGCTATCGAACAACCCCCTGTGGGAGCGGGCCCTGCCTGCGATGGCGGTGTGTCATTCGGCGAGGTTGTTGGCTGTGCCGCTGCCATCGTGAGCAGGCTCGCTCCCACAGGTTTTGTGGTGTTTGGGGAGTTTTCCTTCAGGTTGTGGCGCGGGTGGTGAACGTGTGGGCGGCAAAACCGGGGGCTAGTCTGCGCCGGTCATCGCTCAATCGGTGACACGGACGTGCAAGTCCGACTCGGCCCACAATCGCTTATGGCTATTCATCGAGCATTTTTCTATGCTCGCGAACCGTTATGGCGGCTGTGTGTGGGAGGCCTTCGGGCCTGCCGGGTTCCGAGTCCGGTCTTGCACACCTGCGCACAGCCGCCACCTCTTTCGAAGCAAGCGAAACGGTGTTGGCTCCTTAATTACTCGGAGCTAAAACATGTTCAAACCCACCCCCAACCCGCCCGAAGACCTCAGCGTTTCCCCCTACGCATCCGCCGATTCCCCGCGTTTCCACGAGGCCGCCGAGCGTGCCCTGGATTTTCACTTGCGCCCCGACACCCCGCGCCCGTGTCCGCCTGAAACTCTGTTCAGCGTGGTGCCCGATACCCACGCCGAAACGCTGCTGGCCAACGCCTACCAAACCCTGACCTCGGCCAATGCCATGGCCTGCGACCTGGCGTTCGACCTCGACGGCTCGCGCCGCCATGTGGCGCTGGCGATCCAGCAGATGATCGAGTTGGGCCAGTTGCTGGTGAACCGGGTGTTGGATGTGGAGCATGGCCACGGCTAAAACCGCTGCCCCTGTGGGAGCGGGCCCTGCCCGCGATGGGGGTGTGTCATTCGGCGAGGTTGTTGGCTGTGCCGCTGCCATCGCGGGCAGGCTCGCTCCCACATGAGGGGCCTGCTCAATAAAAAAAGGGGTTCAGGCAGCGTGCCTGAACCCCTTTTTAGCTAGCGCCTAATACCTTTAGGCGCCACGCGCCCCGCGTACGCCTTGGGCCAGTGCGGCGCACAGGCTCAGTACGCCGTCCACGGCTTGTTCGTCGCTGGTGGCGTTGGCGATGTGGTCGATCAGGGCCGAGCCCACCACCACGCCGTCGGCCAACCGGGCGATGGCGGCGGCTTGCTCGGGGGTGCGGATGCCGAAGCCGATGCTGATGGGCAGGTCGGTGTGGCGGCGCAGGCGTGCCACGGCTTCTTCGACGTGTTCCAGGGTGGCGGCGCCGGCGCCGGTCACGCCCGCCACCGAGACGTAGTACACAAACCCGGAGCTGCCGTTGAGCACGGTAGGCAGGCGTTCATCGTCGGTGGTCGGGGTGGTGAGGCGGATAAAGTCCAGGCCCGCCGCTTGCGCGGGGTCGCACAGCTCGCCGTTATGCTCGGGCGGCAGGTCCACCACGATCAAACCGTCCACGCCCGCCTCTTTGGCCTCGCTGATGAAGCGCGGCACGCCGTAGTGGTGGATGGGGTTGAAGTAGCCCATCAGCACCAGGGGCGTATCGCTGTTGCCCTGGCGGAACTCGCGCACCATTTGCAGGGTTTTGGCCAGGTTCTGCTTGGCGCCCAGGGCGCGGATGTTGGCCAGTTGGATGGCCGGGCCGTCAGCCATGGGGTCGGTGAAGGGCATGCCCAACTCGATCACGTCGGCGCCGGCGGCGGGCAGGCCCTTGAGGATGGCCAGCGAGGTGTCGTAGTTGGGGTCGCCGGCGGTGACGAAGGTCACCAGGGCGGCGCGGTTTTGTTGCTTGAGCTGGGCGAAGCGGGTGTGCAGGCGGCTCATCAGTGTTTCTCCTGCTGGGTGTGTTCCATGTGGTGCATGACGGTTTGCATGTCTTTGTCGCCGCGCCCGGAGAGGTTGACCACCATCAGGTGATCCTTGGGCAGGGTCGGGGCGCGCTTGAACACTTCGGCCAGGGCGTGGGCGCTTTCCAGTGCGGGAATAATCCCTTCCAGGCGACAGCATTTGTGAAAGGCGTCGAGGGCTTCGTCGTCGGTGACCGAGGTGTATTCGGCACGGCCGATATCGTGCAACCAGGCGTGTTCCGGGCCGATGCCGGGGTAGTCCAGGCCGGCGGAGATGGAGTGGGCGTCGATGATCTGGCCGTCGTCGTCTTGCAGCAAAAAGGTGCGGTTGCCGTGCAGCACGCCGGGTACGCCGCCGTTGAGGCTGGCCGCGTGCTTGCCGGTGTCGATGCCGTAGCCGGCCGCTTCGACGCCGATGATTTGCACGCTCTGGTCATCCAAAAACGGGTGGAACAGGCCCATGGCGTTGGAGCCGCCGCCGATGCACGCCACCAGGCTGTCGGGCAGGCGCCCTTCCTGAGCTTGCAACTGGTCGCGGGTTTCCTTGCCGATCACGGCTTGGAAGTCGCGCACCATGGCCGGGTACGGGTGCGGGCCGGCCACGGTGCCAATCAGGTAGAAGGTGCTGTCGACGTTGGTCACCCAGTCGCGCAGCGCTTCGTTCATGGCGTCTTTGAGGGTGCCGGTGCCGGCCACCACCGGGATCACGGTGGCGCCCAGCAGCTTCATGCGGAACACGTTGGCCTGCTGGCGCTCGATGTCGGTGGTGCCCATGTAGATCACGCAGTCGAGGCCGAACCGCGCGGCCACGGTGGCGGTGGCCACGCCGTGCATGCCGGCGCCGGTCTCGGCGATGATGCGTTTTTTGCCCATGCGCCGCGCCAGCAGGATCTGGCCGATGCAGTTGTTGATCTTGTGGGCGCCGGTGTGGTTGAGCTCTTCGCGCTTGAGGTAGATCTTGGCGCCGCCGCAGAACTCGGTCAGGCGTTCGGCGAAGTACAGTGGGCTGGGGCGCCCGACGTAGTCGCGCTGGAAGTAGGCTAATTCTTCAATGAAGGCCGGGTCGATCTTGGCCGCTTCGTATTCGCGGGCCAGTTCGAGGATCAACGGCATCAGGGTTTCTGCCACGTAGCGGCCGCCGAAGTCGCCGAACAGGCCGTTGGCGTCGGGGCCGTTACGCAGGTTTTGCGGGTGATGGGGCTGGGTCATGACGCGCTCCAGGGGCATTCGTTAAGTGACAATGGCGTTCACTCTACCCCTGCCGCCGGGGGCTGAAAACCGATAAGATCGCCGCAACCTGTCAGGAAAACTCACATTTACCATGCGCCAAGACCTGCCCCCGCTCAACGCCCTGCGCGCCTTCGAGGCCACCGCCCGCCTCAATAGCGTGAGTAAGGCCGCCGAACACCTGCACGTAACCCACGGTGCCGTCAGCCGGCAGTTGAAGGCGTTGGAGGAGCACCTGGGGGTGGGCCTTTTCGTCAAGGAAGGGCGCGGCCTTAAACTCACAGATGCCGGCGTGCGCCTGCGCGATGCCAGTACCGAGGCCTTCGAGCGCTTGCGCACGGTGTGCGCCGAGCTGAGCCAGAGCACGGCGGATGCGCCCTTTGTGTTGGGCTGCTCGGGTAGCTTGCTGGCGCGCTGGTTTATCCCGCGGTTGGGGCGCTTGAACGCCGATTTGCCGGATTTACGCCTGCACCTGTCGGCCGGTGAAGGCGACCTGGACCCGCGCCGCCCGGGGCTGGACGCGCTCTTGGTGTTCGCCGAGCCGCCGTGGCCGGCGGATATGCAGGTGTACGAGTTGGCCAGTGAGCGCATCGGCCCGGTGATGAGCCCGCGTTGCGCGGCCTACGAGGCGTTGCGCGAGGCCCCCGCTAGCGCCTTGCTGGGAGAGGCGTTGCTGCACACCACCTCGCGGCCCCAGGCCTGGCCCAGTTGGGCACGGCAAAGCGACCTCGACGCCGGGGCGCTGAAGTTCGGGCAGGGGTTTGAGCATTTGTACTACTTGCTGGAAGCGGCGGTGGCCGGTTTGGGCGTGGCGATCGCCCCTGAGCCGTTGGTGGCCGAGGACCTGCGCGCCGGGCGCCTGGTTGCGCCGTGGGGTTTTTGCCAAACCCCGGCGCAACTGGCGTTGTGGCTACCCAAGCGCGCCGCGGACGGGCGCGCTCGGCAGTTGGCGCAGTGGCTCAAAAATGAGCTGCGCCAGCAGGCTTAGTCGCCGCGTTTGCACATCAAGTAAGCGGCCAGCAGGCCCAGGGCTCCGACCGCGACACCGGCAGTGGTCCAGGGGTGTTGCTGGGCATAGTCGCGGGTGGCGATCCCGGTTTCGCGGGTTTTGACTTTGACTTCTTCATAAGCGTCGCTGAGCAGGTGGCGCGAATGCTTCAGCGCGTTCTCGGCGTTGCTTTTGAGGGCCTTGAGGGTTTTACGCGACTCGTCGGAGGCATCGTCTTTGAGGCTTTCCAGGGATTTGAGCAGACTCTCGATTTCCGCTTCCATGCTTTGCAATGAGGCTTTGCGTAAAGAAGTGTTGGCCATGGTGGCTCTCCTGCATTGGTTGAGTGGCGTGTGAAGGTTCGGACTCCAGGGGTTTGGGAAAGTGCAGAAATTCTGACCTTTCGTGAAGAAACGCCTGTCACAAGTATTCGCCCTATTCGCTGCTAGGCTTTGACCTACGCCAAAGGAGATCGCTATGACAGACCATCACACCTACAAGAAAGTGGAACTGGTAGGGTCGTCCCCCACCAGCATCGAAGACGCCATCAACAATGCCCTGGCCGAGGCCAGCAAGAGCATCAAGCACTTGGAATGGTTCGAGGTGACCGAAACCCGCGGCCATATCAAGGACGGCAGAGCGGCGCATTTTCAGGTCACCCTCAAGGTGGGGTTTCGCATCGCCAATAGCTGAGGCGCTGAACTTGTACGCTGGCCGATTGCCATAGGAATGGCAAAGCGCTATCCGGCCGCGGGCATTGGGCCCGCCGCCGAGGTTTTTTAATCCGACCAGGGAATGTGACCGATGAAGAAGTTTGTACTGGCTGTAGGTTTGTTGAGCCTGGCGGGCACCGCCCTGGCTGCGGGCAAGCCGTGCGAAGAGTTGAAAAGCGAAATCGCCGCGAAGATCGATGCCAATGGTGCGTCGGGTTATTCGCTGGAGATCGTGGAAAAAGGCGCGGACGCTGACGGCAAAGTCGTCGGCACCTGCGAGGCGGGCACTAAAGAGATCGTCTACAAGCGCGGCTAGTGCTTGTGCTGAACCCCCGTGGGAGGCCTGCGTGCCGCCATCGCGAGCAGGCTCGCTCCCACAAAGGAAGAATGAACATCCCCCCCACACCACTGTTCAACTGTGGGAGCGGGCCTGCTCGCGATGACGCCATTGCAGCCGCCACAAGCCCATTGCCCGGCCCGCTCCCCCATCATCTGCGGTTCACCTAACCGCCATCACCCCTTCATCACCTGCGCCAGCAATTCATAGGAATGCAGGCGATCAGCGTGTTCGTACAAGTCGCAGGTAAAGATCAGTTCATCGGCCCCGGTCTGTTCGATCAGCACCTGCAGTTTGGCGCGGATTTTTTCCGGGCTGCCGACCATCGCCAGGCCCAGGAAACTGGCCACGGCTTCTTTTTCATGGGGCAACCACAAGCCGTCCATGGTGCTGACCGGTGGGCGCTGCACCAGGCTTTGGCCGCGCATCAGGGCCAGGATGCGTTGGTACACCGAGGTGGCCAGGTAATCGGCCTGCTCGTCGGTGTCGGCGGCCACCAGCGGAATGCCGAGCATCACGTAGGGCTTATCCAACACGGCCGAAGGCTTGAAGTGGTTGCGGTAAACGCGAATGGCTTCGTGCATGTAGCGCGGTGCGAAATGTGAGGCGAAGGCGTAAGGCAACCCCCGTTCGCCCGCCAGTTGGGCGCTGAACAGGCTCGAACCCAGCAGCCACACCGGCACGTGGGTGCCCGTACCCGGCACGGCGATGACTTTTTGCTCCGGGGTGCGCGGGCCGAGGTAGGCCATCAGTTCGGCCACGTCGTCCGGGAAATCGTCGGCGCTGCCCGACCGTTCGCGGCGCAAGGCGCGGGCGGTCATTTGGTCGGAACCGGGCGCGCGGCCCAGGCCCAGGTCGATTCGCCCGGGGTAGAGGCTTTCCAGGGTGCCGAACTGTTCGGCGATGACCAACGGCGCATGGTTGGGCAACATCACCCCGCCGGAGCCGACGCGGATGGTCGAGGTGCCACCGGCCAGGTAGCCGAGCAGCACGGAGGTGGCGGAGCTGGCGATGCCGTCCATGTTGTGGTGTTCGGCCACCCAAAAGCGGTGATAGCCGAACTTCTCGACGTGTTGCGCCAGATCCAAGGAGTTGCGCAACGATTGCGCCGGGCTGCCATCGGCGCGCACGGGCACCAGGTCGAGGGTCGAGAACTTGATATCGGACAGTTGCTTCATAAACCTGCGTCTCCAGTGAGGGGTTTGCAGGTTTTTTGTCACGCGCCAAAACCTGCCGATTTCGATAAGCCTGCTTCATGCAATGTGGGCATATACCCGAGATTCAATAGCGGACGCGAATTTACCTACCAGACGGGTAGCGATTTCTGATGAGGTGAACTTTGGCGGCTCTTCTATCCTCAGAACCCTAGTAACGCAAAACCCCACAGGCGCGATCTTTCGCGCCGAACCTGAGGAGACAGCGATGAGCATCACGAAGAAAGCATCGGCCCACTGGGCAGGCGACTTGAAAACCGGCATCGGTTCCATTTCCACCGAAACCGGTGTGTTGCGCGAGGCGCCTTACGGTTTCAAGGCACGTTTCGAGGGCGGCAAGGGCACCAACCCGGAAGAGCTGATCGGCGCCGCGCATGCGGGCTGCTTTTCCATGGCGTTTTCCATGATCCTGGGCGACGCGGGCCTGAAGGCAGACAGCATCGACACTCAGGCCGAAGTCACGCTGGACAAGCTCGACGATGGCTTTGCCATCACCGCCGTGAATTTGATTCTCAAGGCCAAAATCCCCGGCGCCACCCAGGCGCAATTTGAAGAACTGAGCAAAAAAGCCAAAGAGGGCTGCCCGGTTTCCAAGGTGCTGAACGCCAAGATCACCCTGGACGCGACCCTGGTGGGCTGATCCGCGTAACCGTGGGTTCACATGTGTGGTGCAATGGGCCTTCGCGGCTTTGGCGCAGGGCCCTGCGCACCGCATTCAGGGAGTTGGCACATGAAAGGTTTTGCTTTGGCGGTAATCGGCTTGGCGCTGAGCACTTCGGCGTTGGCTGCACCTAAACCTTGTGAAGAACTCAAGGCCGAGATCGAGGCCAAGATCCAGGCGCAAGGCGTTGCTTCATACACCCTGGAAGTCGTCCCCAACGCTGATGTACACGACCAGAACATGGTGGTCGGCAGTTGCGAGAACGGCACCCGGAAAATCATCTATCAAAAGAACGACCGCTGAGCCCACTCAGGGCACGCAGTGGATCGCCCGCTCGGTGGCGACGATCTCGCCCCGGGCGTTGAGCAGCCGGGCGCTGGGGGTGAAGGCCAGTGAACGGGCCTCCAACCGATAGCGCTGGCCGGCCTCGAAATGCTCGTACGGCACGGTCATGTAGCACAGGCGCTCGCGCGGTTCGGTGGTCATGAGCATGCCGCCGCCCATGACTTCAAAGTCAAAACGCACTGTCAGCTCATGGCGCCCCGGCGTCACCTGGAAGTAGCGCCCGTCCGGCAGCCGTTGGTTGTCCAGGCGATCGGCCATCAGCACTTTGCCGCCGGGCGATGGGGTGGCGAAGTCGACCCAGGCCATCTGTGGGTTTACGGCGGGCAGTGGCGTGGCGACGCACGCTGTGAGGGTGGTGCAGGCGAGGAACAACAAGGCTAGGCGCATGGCAGGCATCCGGACGGTCAGGGGCTGAGCATAGCGCCGATCCGCCTCGGGTATGAAGGTGCACTTGGCGCAGCGGCAAACAGGCGCGATAGTCGTGCGCTGCGCCACTCACGGGAAGATTGGAATTTGATAAGGCAAAACAGACGCCTTGGGCTATTTGCGCTCTTGTTGCCCGCCGTGCTGCTCAACGGCTGCGCCAGCCTGAGCTATTACGGCCAATTGGCCCAAGGCCAGCTACGCCTGCTCAACGCCCGCGTGCCGGTGGCCGAGGTGGTCGCCGACCCGGCCCGCGACCCGACCTTGCGCGCGCACTTGGCGCAATCACAAAAGGCTCGGGCCTTTGCCAGCGAACAGCTGCATTTGCCGGATAACCAGAGCTACCGGCTTTACGCCGATATCGGCCGCCCGTTTGTGGTGTGGAATGTGTTCGCCACGCCGGAGTTTTCCCTGAGCCCGCAAAACCACTGCTTCCCGATTGCCGGTTGCGTGGCCTATCGCGGCTATTACAGCCAGAGCGGCGCCCGGGGCGAGGCGGCGCTGCTTGCCCAACAAGGGCTGGACGTGTCGATTGGCGGGGTCGAGGCCTATTCCACCCTGGGCTGGTTCAATGACCCGATCCTTAGTTCGATGCTGGGTTGGGGCGACGAACGCCTGGCCACGCTGATCTTCCATGAGTTGGCGCATCAGCGTGTCTACGTGAAAGACGACACGTCGTTCAATGAGTCCTTCGCCTCCTTCGTTGAGCAGGAAGGCACCCGGCAATGGCGCTCGGCCCGGGGCCTGGCGCCGGCCGGCGATGCGCAGGGCCGCCAGCGCGAGCAGTTCATTGCGTTGGTGCTCGACAGCCGCGCGCGCCTGGAGCGCTTGTACGCCTCGCCCCTGTCCGCCGAAGCCATGCGCCAGGGCAAGGCCGCCGAATTCGAGCGCTTGCGCCGCGAGTACCGGCACCTGCGCGAGCACCAATGGGCTGGGTCCAAGCGCTACGACGCCTGGGTCAATGCGCCACTGAACAACGCCCGTTTGCTGCCCTTTGGCCTCTACGACCAATGGGTGCCGGCGTTTGCGGCGCTGTTCCAGCAGGCCCAGGGCGATTGGCCGGCGTTTTACCGTGCAGTGCAAACCCTGGGCGCCCTGCCCGCGCACGCGCGCCAGCAACGGCTTGAGGGCTTGTTGGCGGCAGCGCGCCAATAGCGGGTGCGCAGCCATTCACCACCCTTGTCATTCGCCAGCCCCCGCAAGAGCACTAACGCGGCAAAAACGCCTCATGCAATTGGGCCAGGGTTTGGAAGTGATAAGTCGGTTGTTCGGCGCTCAACTCTTCGTGGCTGCCAAAACCGTAGCCCACGGCGGCGGCGTCCAGGCCATTGGTTTTGGCGCCGATCAGGTCGTGTTTGCGGTCGCCGATCATCAAGGTGTGGGCGGGGTCGAGGCCTTCTTCGCGCATGAGGTGGGCGATCAATTCGACCTTGTTGGTGCGGGTGCCGTCCAGTTCGCTGCCGTAGACCACCTTGAAGTGTTTGGCGAAGTCGAAGTGGCGGGCGATTTCCCGGGCGAACACCCAGGGTTTTGAGGTGGCGATATATAGCTGGCGCCCTTGCCCGCTGAGGGTTTCCAGCAATGGGGTGACGCCGTCGAACACACGGTTTTCGTACAGGCCGGTGACCTTGAAACGCTCACGGTAGAAGTTCACCGCCTCCCAAGCCTTGGCCTCGTCGAAGTCGTAAAACTGCATAAAGGCTTGTAGCAGGGGCGGGCCGATAAAGTGTTCGAGCTTGCTCAGGTCCGGCTCGTCGATGCCTAGGTTGGCCAGGGCGAACTGGATCGAGCGGGTGATGCCTTCGCGCGGGTCGGTGAGGGTGCCGTCGAGGTCGAACAAAACGGTTTGGTAGTGCATGGAAAATCCTGATTGAGGGCGAGGCAAGGTCAGGCCTGGTCGAAACCTTCGGCCAGGTGCAAGTCCTTGAGCTTCACGTAGTTCGCCGCGCTGTAGGTGAAAAAGGCACGTTCCTTGTCAGTCAGTGGGCGGGCCTGCTTGACCGGGCTGCCCACATACAGAAAGCCGCTGGCCAGGCGTTTGCCCGGCGGCACCAGGCTGCCGGCGCCGATGATGACGTCGTCCTCCACCACCGCGCCGTCCATCACGATGCTGCCCATGCCGATCAGCACCCGGCTGCCGACGGTGCAGCCGTGGAGCATGACTTTGTGGGCGATGGTCACGTCGTCACCGATCAGCAGCGGGAAGCCATCGGGGTTGAATGGGCCGGCGTGAGTAATGTGCAACACACAGCCGTCCTGCACGCTGGTGCGCGCGCCGATGCGGATGCGGTGCATGTCGCCGCGGATCACCGTTAAAGGCCAAACCGAGCTGTCTGTGCCGATTTCAACGTCGCCGATGACCACCGCCGAGTGATCGACAAAGGCGCGTTCAGCCAGGGCCGGGCGGCGGTTCTGGTAGGTACGAATGGCCAAGTGAATTTCCCTCAGTGACATTTATTAATGGGGCTTATAGCTGCGGCGGGCGTCGATTGTAATTAAGATGGCCCGATGTTTCTTCCAGCCAAGGTGCCCACCGTGAGCGTGAACAACCCTCTTTTGCAGCCCTACGACCTGCCGCCGTTTTCGGCGATCCGTGCCGAGCATGTGCAACCGGCCATCAAACAGATCCTGGCTGACAACCGCGCTGCCATCGCGCAAATCCTCGAAGCACAAGGCCAGCAGCCTACCTGGGCTGGCCTGGTATTGGCCATGGACGAGCTCAATGACCGCCTCGGCGCCGCTTGGAGCCCGGTCAGCCACCTCAACGCGGTGTGCAACAACGCCGAGCTGCGCGAAGCCTACGAGGCTTGTTTGCCGGCACTGAGCGCCTACTCCACCGAAATGGGCCAGAACCGTGCGCTGTTCCAGGCCTTTGAAGCCCTGGCCAACAGCCCGCAGGCGGCCGGTTTCGACGTGGCGCAGAAAACCATCCTCGAACATTCCCTGCGTGACTTCCGCTTGTCGGGTATCGACCTGCCGCCCGCCGAGCAACAGCGCTATGCCGAGGTGCAAAGTAAGTTGTCGGAGCTGGGCAGCCGCTTCTCCAACCAACTGCTGGACGCGACCCAGGCTTGGAGCAAAAACATCACCGACGAAGGGCTGCTGGCAGGCCTGACCGATTCGTCCAAGGCGCAAATGGCCGCGGCGGCCCAGGCCAAAGGGCTCGACGGTTGGCTCATCAACCTGGAGTTCCCGTGCTACTACGCGGTGATGACCTACGCCCAGGACCGTGCGTTGCGCGAGGAAGTCTACGCCGCCTACTGCACCCGTGCGTCGGACCAAGGCCCGAATGCCGGTCAGAACGATAACGGCCCGGTGATGGAAGAAATCCTCGACCTGCGTCAGGAATTGGCCAAGCTCCTGGGTTTCGCCAGTTTTTCCGAACTGAGCCTGGCCACCAAAATGGCTGACTCCAGCGATCAGGTGTTGAGTTTCCTGCGTGACCTGGCCAAGCGCAGCAAGCCATTTGCCGCCCAAGACCTGGAACAGCTCAAGGCTTACGCCGCCGAACAGGGTTGCCCCGACCTGCAAAGCTGGGACAGCGGTTTCTACGGCGAAAAACTGCGCGAACAGCGCTACAGCGTGGCCCAGGAAACCCTGCGCGCCTACTTCCCGATCGACAAGGTGTTGGGCGGCCTGTTCACCATCGTGCAACGCCTGTACGGCATCGAAATCACCGAACTGAGCGGTTTCGACACCTGGCACCCGGATGTACGCCTGTTTGAGATCAAGGAAAACGGCCAGCACGTGGGGCGCTTTTTCTTCGACCTTTACGCCCGGGCCAACAAGCGCGGTGGCGCCTGGATGGACGGCGCCCGCGACCGCCGCCGCACCCTGGAGGGCGTGTTGCAAAGCCCGGTGGCGAACCTGGTATGTAACTTCACCCCCGCTGACAGCGGCAAGCCTGCGCTGCTGACCCACAATGAAGTGACCACCCTATTCCATGAGTTTGGCCATGGCTTGCACCACCTGCTGACCCGCGTCGAACACGCCGGTGTCTCGGGCATCAACGGCGTGGCCTGGGATGCGGTCGAGCTGCCGAGCCAGTTCATGGAGAACTGGTGCTGGGAGCCTGAAGGCCTGGCGCTGATTTCCAGTCACTTCGAGACCGGCGAACCGCTGCCCCAAGACCTGCTGGAAAAGATGCTGGCGGCGAAAAACTTCCAGTCCGGCCTGATGATGGTGCGCCAACTGGAGTTCTCGCTGTTCGACTTCGAACTGCACGCCACCCACGGCGATGGCCGCAGCGTGGCGCAGGTGCTCGAAGGCGTACGCGACGAGGTTTCGGTGATGCGTCCACCGGCCTACAACCGCTTCCCCAACAGCTTTGCCCACATTTTTGCCGGCGGTTACGCGGCGGGTTACTACAGCTACAAGTGGGCGGAAGTGCTGTCGGCCGATGCGTTTTCCAAGTTCGAGGAAGATGGCGTGCTTAACCCGCAGACTGGCCGTGCGTTCCGCGAGGCGATCCTGGCGCGCGGTGGCTCCCAGGCCCCGATGGTGCTGTTCGTCGATTTCCGCGGCCGCGAGCCGTCGATTGACGCACTCTTGCGCCATAGCGGCCTGACCGAGGACGCAGCAGCATGAGTGAAGGGCCAGTGATAACGAAAAAACGCTTTATCGCCGGAGCGGTCTGCCCGGCGTGTAGCGAGTCGGACAAGTTGATGATGTGGAGCGAGGACGATGTCCCGCACCGCGAATGCGTCGCCTGCGGTTACTCGGATGTGCTCAACGAACAGGGCCTGTCGGTGCCCAAGGAGTTGGGCACGCGGGTCAACACCACCGCATTGAAGGTGCCGGATGCGAAGGTGCAGGCTGTGCAGTTTTTCCCCAATCCGAAATTGAAAAAAAACAACTGATAGATTCAAACCTGCCAGGTTTAATTACAACCTGGCAGGTTTGCCTAAGTTCAAAGTTTAAAGGAAGTGAACGCCGATACCAGCCGTTCTATGCTGGTTTTATCGTCATGGTTAGCTTGATTGTCTCCATCTACGTCGATAGAAAAGTCCGGTATGGTAAAGCTTGATCCGCCATCAGTGCTGATTGCAGTAAATGATGTGGAGTCTGTGAGCAGGTTTCCGGCTTTTTTCGAAATCTGCACCAGTACTTGAAGTGTTGTATGGTTACTATTGATAAGGTATAGAAATATACCGTGTGGCGCCTTTAGTGTTATTTGGTGATAGTAGGACAGTGCAAGTTCCGTCATGGCTTGCTCGTCTCGATCATCAATCATGTTATCTGAGTTTACATCTACATCGTCCCAGGGGCCGTATGTAAGATTATGTGTGTCTCCATCATTTTTTACCGACAACGTGAAATACGTGGACTCAGTCAAGGTATCTGCTGGTTGCTGTGTTGATTCGTCTATGGTTGAAACCGTACCCGCAAGCTGGCCGAGGATCTTGGTCTCATTTCCTTCATCAACACGCTGAAGAAATACCCCTCGATTTTTTGGACCTTCCATTTGATGTACCTCTGGATTACTAAATATAACTATGGTGGTTGCGTTACATTGGAACTCGAGATGCGATATTTTGCGCAGAGCTCATCGAGTGCATATCAAGGATTAAGAATTCGGGCATAGGCACTGGCCAGTGCTAGGAGTTTTTCCTTGTCGGCTTCGTCAATATCACCGTCACCGTCAATATCCCTGACCGTGCGTAGGGTGAATGTTTTACCGCCATCATTGGAGAACGCTGCTAGTTCGGTTATGTCGACAAGTGTGTGGGTTTGCTCTTCGGTTTCTTCGTTGTAACCGAGAACTTCTAGTCCCAGCTTCATCGAAACCACTGCCTCGTTCGGGCTAACAATCGATGGTGCAAGAAGCTGTAGGAAGATACCGCGCGAATTAACGAAAGACATATTGATTCCCTTCAAGGTGAGTTGTATTGGCTGTTGCTTGGCTAACATTAGATGAGTTTTTTTTGTCGGGAACCGCCATGTATTTCATTATTTTTCCTCGCCGCTCGGCCAAATGCCCGGCGGTACTGGCAGGGAGGCAAAAGCTCGGTTACTGTACGTTTATACAGTCAAGAGATTTGCATGATGCTTACCCCCTTGCCCCCACGTGGTCGTGGCACTGCCACCAACCCGCACAACCGGTTCGCGCCCAGGCACTCGGTGGCCGAGGATGACGGCTGGTATCAGGAAGCCCCGCTGACCCAGGGCACCGAGGTACGCATCGAAACGGCGAAAACCATCATCACTCGCAACAGCTCCCCGGACTTGCCCTTCGATCGCTCGATCAACCCCTATCGAGGCTGTGAGCACGGCTGCATTTACTGTTACGCCAGGCCCAGCCATGCCTATTGGGACATGTCGCCAGGGCTGGATTTTGAAACCCGGTTGATCGCCAAGACCAACGCGGCGCAGGTGCTGGAGCAGCAGCTAAGTAAGCCCGGGTATCAATGTGCGCCAATCAATTTGGGCTCCAATACGGACCCTTACCAACCCATCGAACGCGAACATCGAATCACGCGCCAGACATTGGAAGTGCTGTTGCGCTACCGCCACCCGGTCACCATCGTCACCAAGGGTTCGCTAATCCTGCGCGACCTGGACCTCTTGGCCGAAATGGCCCAGCAACGGTTGGCGGCGGTGATGATTAGCCTGACCACCCTCGATGACGAGCTAAAACGCATTCTTGAACCGCGCGCAGCGGCACCCAAGGCCCGGCTGCGGGCAATCCGGGTGTTGCGCGAAGCGGGGGTGCCGGTGGGGGTGTTGTGCTCGCCGATGATTCCGATGATTAACGACAGCGAGCTGGAGCACCTGCTGGAAGAGGCCCACGGCGCGGGCGCGCAGAGCGCGGCCTACATGATGTTGCGCCTGCCGCTGGAGGTAGCGCCGCTGTTCGAGGCGTGGCTGGCCGCCCACTACCCGCAGCGGGCGGCCCATGTGTTGAGCCTGGTGCGCCAAAGCCGTGGCGGTGAACTGTATGACAGCCGTTTTGGCGCGCGGATGCGGGGTGAAGGGCCGTTCGCCGATTTGCTGGCCCAGCGTTTCGCCAAGGCGCTCAAGCGGTTGGGGCTGGATCGACGCGAGGGTTTCAACTTGGACTGCAATGCCTTTTGCCCACCGGGCAGTCAGATGTCGCTGCTCTAGACTACGGAGGTCTCCTGCAAGTGCTTGGGCATCTTAACCGTAGTCACGTTTTGGCTAACCTGTAAGCATTAGGCTAGAGCGGTTGGTTCAGGTTTAGTTAAGTTTCGACGGGTACGCTGTTCGTCGACTGACCGGTCAGTCGCATTTCGCGAGTTGATTATTTTCTAGTCAATAGCTGGCTTCGCACCGGTGAACACGGGAAGATTCCAAAAATCCGTCAATAAAAGAGGATGAATCATGAGTGACAAGGATAAACAGCCGTTGGCTGCGTCGGCTTCTGTCCTTCCGGACGCCGAAAGCGCCGATGCAGCGTTGCAGCATATCGTCGATGGTTTTCTGCACTTTCATCATGAGGTCTTTCCTGAACAGGAAGAGCTCTTCAAGAAGCTCGCCACGGCCCAGCGGCCCAGGGCGATGTTCATTGCCTGCGCTGACTCGCGCATCGTGCCTGAGCTGATTACCCAAAGTGCCCCGGGGGATCTGTTCGTGACCCGTAACGTGGGCAATGTCGTGCCGCCCTACGGGCAGATGAACGGCGGCGTTTCGACTGCCATCGAATACGCGGTGCTGGCGTTGGGCGTGCAGCACATCATCATTTGCGGCCACTCCGATTGCGGCGCGATGCGGGCGGTGCTCAACCCACAAAGCCTGGAGAAAATGCCTACGGTCAAAGCCTGGCTGCGCCACGCTGAAGTCGCCAAGACCATGGTTCAGGAAAACTGCAATTGCGCCGATGAAAACGAAAGCATGCATGTGTTGACCGAGGAGAACGTCATCGCCCAACTCCAGCACTTGCGCACTCACCCTTCGGTGGCCTCGCGCATGGCCAACGGTCATCTGTTTATCCATGGTTGGGTCTACAGCATCGAGACCAGCGAAATCAAAGCCTACGATGCCGACAAAGGCTGCTTCCTGCCGCTCGATGGCAGCCATCCGATACCTGTAGCGACGCCCAAAGCGCGCTTCTAGATCTTCCTTAGTTCCTGCCTGGCTTAGCCTGGACTGCTGTTTTAGCGGTCGGCTTCGCCACGCCTGAAGAAATGTTCGGGAGCCTTTTTATGGGTGCGTTCAAAGCGGTTTTGCCACGGGAGCTGTTGGCTTCGGTGGTGGTGTTTCTGGTGGCCCTGCCCTTGTGCATGGGCATTGCCATCGCGTCTGGTATGCCACCGGCCAAGGGCCTGATTACCGGGATCGTCGGCGGCTTGGTGGTGGGTTGGCTGGCCGGGTCGCCGTTGCAGGTCAGTGGCCCGGCCGCGGGGCTGGCGGTGTTGGTGTTCGAGCTGGTGCGCCAGCATGGCGTGGCGATGCTGGGGCCGATCCTGCTGCTGGCGGGGTTGCTGCAATTGCTGGCCGGGCGCTTTCGCCTGGGCTGCTGGTTCCGGGTGACGGCGCCAGCGGTGGTGTACGGGATGTTGGCCGGGATTGGCGTGCTGATCGTGCTGTCCCAGGTGCATGTGATGCTCGATGGTGTGCCCAAGCCTTCCGGGCTGGATAACTTGGCGGGGTTCCCGGGCGCCCTGGCTGAGGCGTGGCCGACCCTTGGAGGTGGCTTGGGCTGGCAAGCCGGGTTGTTAGGGTTGTCGACGATTGCGGTGATGTGGCTGTGGGATAAATGGCGGCCCCAGGCGCTGCGCTTTGTGCCGGGTGCTCTGCTGGGTGTGGGCGTGACCACGGCGGCGAGCCTGCTGCTGGCGTTGCAGGTGCGGCGGGTGGAGGTGCCGGCCAATCTGGCCGAGGCTATCGATTGGCTGCGCCCGGCGGACTTGCTCAACCTGGCCACCCCGGACCTGTTGGTCGCCGCGTTTGCCGTAGCGTTTATCGCCAGTGCCGAAACGCTGTTGTCGGCTGCGGCGGTCGATCGTATGCACAGTGGCCCGCGCTCGGATTTCGATCGTGAGCTCTGCGCCCAAGGCGTGGGCAATATGCTGTGCGGCGTGCTCGGCGCGTTGCCGATGACCGGGGTGATCGTGCGCAGTTCGGCGAATGTGCAGGCCGGTGCCAGCACGCGGTTATCGACGATCTTTCATGGTGCCTGGTTGCTGGCCTTCGTGTTGTTGCTGTCCAGCGTGCTGCAAAGCATCCCGGTAGCCAGCCTGGCCGGGGTGTTGGTGTACACCGGGTGCAAATTGGTGGACCTGAAAGTGTTCCGCGGCTTGGGCCGCTATGGCCGCATGCCGATGCTGACCTACGGCGCCACGGCGCTGGCGATCATCTTTACCGACCTATTGACCGGGGTGCTGATCGGCTTCGGCCTGACGCTGGCGAAATTGGCCTGGAAGGCTTCGCGCTTGAAAATCAGCCTGGTGGACCTGCCAATGGCCGGTGAGATGGAGTTGCGCCTATCCGGCGCAGCGACCTTTCTCAAGGTTCCGGCCCTGACCCGGGTGTTGGCGCAGATCCCGCCCGGGGCGAGGGTGCATGTGCCGTTGGGCCATTTGAGCTACATCGATCATGCGTGCCTGGAGTTGCTGGAGGAATGGGCACGGGCCAACGCGGCCAAAGGCTCGACACTGCTGATTGAGGCGCGGGGCTTGAAGCGGCGGCTAGAGGGGCGTTTGCGCACAACCACCGGTGTGGGCGTGCGGGCATAGCGGGTTGGCGCGACCCGAGGCCGCGCCAATGGCTACGGTGGCATCAGGCGGGCGGGTCCAGCTCCAGGACCACGCCCAGTTGGCGCGACAGGCATGGCCAGCGCTTCCACGCGGCACCGGTGTCGGGGCTGGCGAGCTTGTCGCGGTAGGCCTCGACCGACTCCAGGGCGAAGCTCTCTTCGTTGAGCATTTCGTCCACGGCGTGGTGTACCGCCTCGTCCAACTGGTTGGCAAAGGCTTCGCCGATCAATTGATGGGCGATCAGGTTGGCAACCGTCATGTCCAGGGGGATCAGCGGTTGGCCGAAGTGCTTGATGTACAGGTCGTTGACTTCTTCTACCAGGCGATGGGCCAGGTAGGCTTCATCCAGCAGGCCAGCGAGGCCGACGTGGCCGTCCATGATTTTCAGGGGCTGGAGGAAGAACTGCTCGGCGATCTTCAGTACCGGCTTGATCTGCGACTCGATGCCAGCCTCGCGCGCCACGCCATTGGCGGCGTCCAGCAGGTCGGGCACTTGGTCGATATAGGCGGTGACAAAACCGGTCATCGCGCCTTTGGCGTTGGCCTGCGGCAGTTGGATGGCCGAGTGCAGGTGCGGTAATTGGGTTTCCAACTGGCGCGCAAGTTGACCGGTTTGGGTCTCATGTTGGTGGGCACGTTGGATCTGCTCGCGCAATGCGGCGGTGTTCATGAAAACTCCAGGAAGCGAAGGCAGTTGATGAGGGAAGACATAAGTTAGCTTGCTTACAAAACTTACTAAGACGGCTTTGTCATAATTATTTCACGGTTATGCTCTGCCGTTATATCGAAATGCCACCATTCGTCCGTTATCTCCCTTCATTCATTGGGCCTACCGGGTCCATTGCATTTGTATCAGCTGTTTTACGCCATCGCGTTGCGAGGTCCCGGTCGCTGTCTATACTCGCTTCTGTACGCGATTAGCTGATGACGCCCGACTGCTGTGCAGGCAAGGCTTGGCGGTGATTTGCAGTATCTGAGCCGCTCCCTTGGCCGCAGGTGTAACGCCTGACGGGATAACAAGAACGATAAGGGGAACCCGCAATGACGCGACATCCACATGTTTGGATGGGCCTTGTGTTGTGGTCAGTATTCAGCCAGGCGCAAGCCGCCTGGACGGTGAATATGACGCCAGGGGCCACTGAGGTGAGTAACGCGGTCTTCGACCTGCACATGACCATTTTCTGGATCTGTGTGGTGATTGGCATCATCGTCTTCGGTGCCATGTTCTGGTCGATGATGGTCCACCGCCGCTCCACCGGCCAGGTACCGGCCAAGTTTCACGAGAGCACCACGGTCGAGATTCTGTGGACCGTCGTACCTTTCCTGATCCTGGTGGCCATGGCCATTCCCGCCACCAAAACGTTAATCAATATCTACGACAGCTCGGAATCGGATGTGGACATCCAGGTCACCGGCTATCAGTGGAAGTGGCATTACAAATACCTGGGCCAGGACGTCGAGTTCTTCAGCAACCTGGCCACGCCCGCCGAGCAAATCCACAACAAGGCCACCAAGGGCGAGCACTACCTGCTGGAAGTCGACCAGCCGCTGGTGTTGCCGGTGGGGGCCAAGGTGCGCTTTCTGGTGACGGCGGCGGATGTGATCCACTCTTGGTGGGTGCCGGCCTTTGCGGTCAAGCGCGATGCCATTCCCGGCTTCGTCAACGAGGCCTGGACCCGCGTCGAAAAACCCGGCCTGTACCGTGGCCAATGCGCGGAGTTGTGTGGCAAGGACCACGGCTTCATGCCCATCGTGGTCGAGGTCAAGTCCAAGGCTGACTACGACACCTGGCTCGGCGAGCGCAAGGCCGAGGCGGCCAAGCTCAAGGAACTGACCTCCAAAGAGTGGACGCTCGAAGAGCTGGTGGCCCGTGGCGACAAGGTCTACCACACCACCTGCGTGGCCTGTCACCAGGCCGAGGGCCAGGGCCTGCCGCCGATGTTCCCGGCGCTCAAGGGTTCGAAAATCGCCACCGGCCCTGCGGCCGAGCACCTGAGCATCGTCTACCACGGCAAACCGGGCACCGCGATGGCCGCGTTCGGCAAGCAACTGTCGGAAGTCGATATCGCTGCGGTCGTTACCTACGAGCGTAATGCGTGGGGCAACAACAAGGGCGACATGGTTACGCCTAAGGATGTGCTGGCCCTCAAAGAGGCTGAAAACAAATGAGCGCGCCCAATGCAGGCCCCCGCCCACGGTCGCGGCGATGCGCCCATGACCGCCTCGCCCACTTCTTTGCAGGAGAAAGGACATGAGCGCAGTGATCGATGACCACGGCCATGCCGGTGACCACGCCCACGGCCCCGCCAAAGGCCTGATGCGTTGGGTGCTGACCACCAACCACAAAGACATCGGGACCATGTACCTGTGGTTCAGCTTCGCGATGTTCCTGCTCGGCGGCTCGTTCGCCATGGTGATCCGTGCCGAGCTGTTCCAGCCGGGCCTGCAGATCGTGCAGCCGGAATTCTTCAACCAGATGACCACCATGCACGGGCTGATTATGGTCTTTGGCGCGGTGATGCCGGCGTTCGTCGGCCTAGCCAACTGGATGATCCCGCTGATGATCGGCGCGCCGGACATGGCCCTGCCGCGGATGAACAACTTCAGCTTCTGGCTGCTGCCGGCGGCGTTCCTGTTGTTGGTCTCGACGCTGTTTTCCCCTGGCGGCGGGCCGAATTTTGGCTGGACCTTCTATGCCCCGCTCTCGACCACTTACGCGCCGGAAAGCGTGACCTTTTTCATCTTCGCCATTCACCTGATGGGCATCAGCTCGATCATGGGCGCGATCAACGTGATCGCCACCATCCTCAACCTGCGCGCCCCCGGTATGACGCTGATGAAAATGCCGTTGTTCGTCTGGACCTGGCTGATTACCGCGTTCCTGCTGATCGCGGTGATGCCGGTGCTGGCCGGTTGCGTGACGATGATGCTGATGGACATCCACTTCGGCACCAGTTTCTTCAGCGCGGCGGGCGGCGGCGACCCGGTGCTGTTCCAGCACGTGTTCTGGTTCTTCGGCCACCCCGAGGTGTACATCATGATCCTGCCGGCGTTCGGCGCCGTCAGCTCGATCATCCCGACCTTTTCGCGCAAGCCGCTGTTTGGCTACACCTCAATGGTCTACGCCACGGCGAGCATTGCGTTCCTGTCGTTCATTGTCTGGGCGCACCACATGTTCGTGGTGGGCATTCCGCTGGTGGGCGAGTTGTTCTTCATGTACGCGACCCTGCTGATCGCGGTGCCCACCGGGGTCAAGGTGTTCAACTGGGCCAGCACCATGTGGCAAGGCTCGCTGACCTTCGAGACGCCCATGCTGTTCGCCGTGGCGTTCGTGATCCTGTTCACCATCGGCGGGTTCTCCGGGCTGATGCTGGCCATCGCCCCGGCAGACTTCCAGTACCACGACACCTACTTCGTGGTGGCGCATTTCCACTACGTGCTGGTGCCGGGGGCGATCTTCGGGATCTTCGCCTCGGCCTACTACTGGCTGCCGAAATGGACCGGCCACATGTACGACGAAACCCTGGGCAAGCTGCATTTCTGGTTGTCCTTCGTGGGCATGAACATGGCGTTCTTCCCGATGCACTTCGTGGGGTTGGCGGGCATGCCGCGCCGCATCCCGGACTACAACCTGCAATTTGCCGACTTCAACATGGTGTCCTCCATTGGCGCCTTCACCTTCGGCGCTACCCAGTTCCTGTTCCTGTTCATCGTTATCAAGTGCATCCGTGGCGGCGCACCCGCCCCGGCCAAGCCGTGGGACGGTGCCGAGGGGCTGGAGTGGAGCATTCCGTCGCCCGCGCCCTACCACACCTTCACCACGCCGCCGGAGGTGAAATGAATATTCGGGGTTTGGAGTTCCCATGTGGGAGCGAGCCTGCTCGCGATGACAGACTGCGCGACAGCGATATCCACGGTGATGCGCTTATCGCGAGCAGGCTCGCTCCCACAGTTGTTTTAGGTATACACGGTGGGCGCCATGGCTGAACCCGCCACCAACAAACGCCTGGTTACCCGCCTGCTGATCCTAGTGGTGGCCATGTTTGCCTTCGGCTTTGCCCTGGTGCCGATCTACGACGTGATGTGCGCCGCGTTCGGCATCAATGGCAAAACCGCCGGGCAGTACGAGGGCGAGCAGGTGAGCGACCTGTCGCGCCAGGTGCGGGTGCAGTTCCTGTCCACCAATGCCGTGGACATGGTCTGGGAGTTTCACTCCAAGGCCGATGAACTGTTGGTCAACCCCGGGGCGGTGAACGAGATGGTGTTCGTGGCGCACAACCCGACCAACCGCCCGATGACGGCCCAGGCCATCCCCAGCATTTCCCCGGCCGAGGCGGCAATGTATTTCCACAAGACCGAGTGCTTCTGCTTCACCCAGCAGATTCTGCAACCGGGGGAGCGCATCGAGATGCCGGTGCGTTTCATCGTTGACCGCGACATGCCCAAGCAAGTCAAACACCTGACGCTGGCTTACACGCTGTTCGATATCACCGCTCGCCACCCGCCGGTCGCGACCAACTGACCCCGGCGAGTCCAAGCGTGCCCGATAAGGAGAACAATAAGATGGCAACTCACGAGACGTACTACGTTCCGGCCCAGAGTAAATGGCCGATCATCGCCACGGTCGGCATGCTGGTCACGGTGGTGGGCCTGGGCATCTGGTTCAACGACCTCAAGGCCGCCCGCGCCGATTCCCACGGCCCTTGGGTATTTTTCGCCGGCAGCCTGGTGCTGGCGTACATGTTGTTCGGCTGGTTCGGCGCGGTCATCAAAGAAAGCCACGCCGGGCTCTACAGCCCGCAGATGGACCGTTCGTTTCGCTGGGGCATGACCTGGTTCATCTTTTCCGAAGTGATGTTCTTCATCGCCTTCTTCGGCGCGCTGTTTTATGTACGGCACCTGTCCGGCCCATGGCTGGGCGGCGATGGCGCCAAGGGCCTGGCCAACATGCTGTGGCCCGGTTTCGAGTTCACCTGGCCACTGCTCAACACCCCGGACCCGAAACTCTACCCCGCGCCCAAGGGCATCATCAGCCCTTGGGGCTTGCCGCTGCTCAATACGGTGTTGCTGGTCAGCTCCAGCGTGACCATCACCATCGCCCACCACGCCTTGAAAAAAGGCCATCGCGGCGCACTGAAAATCTGGCTGGCCCTCACCGTGCTGTTGGGCTGTGCCTTCCTCGGTTTTCAGGCCGAAGAGTACATCCACGCCTACAAGGAGCTGGGGCTGACCCTGGGTTCGGGCGTGTACGGCGCGACGTTCTTCATGCTCACCGGGTTCCACGGGGCCCACGTGACCATCGGCACCGTCATCCTGTTCGTGATGCTGATGCGGGTGATGCGCGGGCACTTCAATAACGAGCACCAGTTCGGTTTTGAAGCCGCCAGTTGGTACTGGCACTTTGTCGATGTGGTGTGGATCGGTTTGTTTGTTTTCGTCTACGTGCTCTGACGCGCCGCTTACCAGGGCGCGTGGCTCACCAGTTGGCCGCTGTAGAAACCCCAGGCGATCAGGCCGACGGTGACGGTGGCCAGGCCGACACGAACCATCAAGGCCGTCAGCAGGCGTTTGGAACTGCTGTCGTCCCTGACCAAGAAGAACAAGCCGCTGAACAGGCTGACAACCGTGGCAATCAGCATCAGGACGATGGCTGCTTTGAGCATGGTGGGGACTCCAGGGGGACGGGATGCAATGGAGTAAAGCTAGTCCGCTTTCTACGTGTGCGGCAACGCCATGAAGACTTTTCGCCCAGGCGTGGTGCCGACCTTGGTGGTGCTGGCGCTGTTACCGCTGTTGGTGTTTCTCGGCTTCTGGCAATTGGGCCGGGGCGAGCAAAAACGCCTGCTGCTCGACAGCTACGCCGAGCGCCGCGCCGCCACGCCTGTGGCGCTGAGCCAGGTGCAGCCCGCCGACCCGGCCTTTCGCCGCGTGCGCCTGCACGGCCAGTTCGACACCCGCCACAGCCTGCTGTTGGACAACAGCACCCGCGACGGCAAGGTCGGCGTCGAACTGCTGCAACCCTTCCTCGACCAGGCCAGTGGCCAATGGGTGTTGCTCAACCGTGGCTGGTTGCCCTGGCCGGATCGGCGTACGCCACCCCAATTCAGCACCCCGGCCCAGGCCCTGGCTATCAATGCCTGGGTCTATGTCGCGCCGGGCGCCACCTTCCAATTGCACGCCGACCCGGCCAACGCCACGTGGCCTCGCCTGATAACCGCAGTGGCCCCGCCCGCGCTCTGGGCCGAGTTGGGCCGCGAGGGCGTTGCCTGGCAACTGCGCGCCGAAAGCGGCCCGGGCACCTACCGCACGGACTGGCCGGTGGTGGCCATGGGGCCGGAAAAACACCTGGGCTATGCCGTGCAGTGGTTCGCCATGGCGCTGGCGCTGCTGGCACTTTACCTCTACCTCGGATGGCACAACGCAAGGGAGAAACACCATGGGAGCGGCCATGAATCCACCCAACACGTCTGACACGCAAGCCCCGCGCAGCCGCGCGCGCGGGCGCCTGCAACTGATCCTGATCCTGGCGCTGGTGATCGGCCCGATGGTGCTGGCCACCGGCATGTACAAATTGCAGTTCTGGGTGCCGCAAAGCCGCAGCTACCACGGCGAGCTGATCGGCAACGGCCAGACCCGCGCCGACATCGGCGTGCCCGCCCAGGAGCAGCGCTGGCAAATACTGGTGACCGCGCCCGATGCCTGCGCCGCCGATTGCCAGCAACTGGTGTACCTGGCGCGGCAGATCCAGATCGGCCTGGGCCGCGATGCCTCGCGCGCCAGCCATGCCCTGGCCAGCGCCGCCCCGGTGGCCGCGGCCTATGACGCCCAGTTGCAGCGCGAATACCCGCAATTACAGCGCTACCCGCTGGACCGCGCGGCTTACCTCAAGGGCGCGGGTGCCGAGCAGGGGCCGCGCCTGTGGATCGTCGACCCCCACGGCAACCTGGTGCTGCGCTACGACGCCACGATCAAGGGCAAGGTGCTGCTCAACGACCTGCGCCACCTGCTGAAACTGTCGAACATCGGATAAGGGCATCGTCATGGCCAAACCTGGATTTCGCCTCGCGTTGTTTGCCACCTTGCTGGCGCTGGTGGTCGTGCTGCTGGGCGCCTACACCCGCCTGACCCACGCCGGCCTCGGCTGCCCGGACTGGCCCGGCTGCTACGGCTTTATCAGTGTGCCCAAGAGCGAAGCCCAGTTGGCCCATGCCGAGCTGCACTTTCCCGACACCCCGGTGGAGGCCCACAAGGGCTGGAACGAAATGGTCCACCGCTATTTCGCCGGCTCCCTGGGGCTGGTGATTCTGCTTTTAGCGGCGCGGGCCTATCGCCATCGGCACCGGCCGGAGCAACCGCTGAAACTGCCGCTGTTCGTGTTGGCGGTGGTGATTGCCCAAGCCGCGTTCGGCATGTGGACGGTGACCCTCAAACTCTGGCCGCAAGTGGTCACCGGCCATTTGCTCGGCGGCTTCGCCACCTTGAGCCTGCTGTTTTTGCTGACCTTGCGCCTCTCCGGCGTGCTGCCGGCCCTGACCGTGCCTCGGCGCCTGCAGCATTGGGCGACGGCAGGGCTGTTGTTGGTGATCGGGCAAATCGCCCTGGGCGGTTGGGTCAGTTCCAACTACGCGGCGGTGGCGTGCATCGACTTCCCCACCTGCCACGGGCAATGGTTGCCCCCGGCGGATTTTGCCAACGGCTTTCACCTCACCCAGCACATCGGCCCCAATTACCTGGGCGGCCAACTCGACAGCGAGGCGCGCACCGCCATCCACGTCACCCACCGCATTGGCGCGTTGCTGGTGACCCTGGTGTTGCTAGGCCTGGCGTGGCAGTTGCGCGCGGTGGGCATGACGCGCCTGGCCGCCCTGGTGCTGGTGGCGTTGGCGGCGCAGGTCGGCCTGGGCATCAGCAATGTGCTGTTTCACCTGCCGCTGCCGGTGGCAGTGGCCCACAACGCCGGGGGGGCGGCGCTGCTGCTGACCCTGGTGCTGGTCAATTACCACGCACGCACCAGCCTGGTGCGGGTGCGGCGCCCGGCATTCGCGGGTTGGCGGCTCAGCCCACGCAAACAGGCCAACGGCCTCATCACAATCAAAGGAGAGATGCCATGGCGACCTTGATCGGCGAACGTCACAGCCAGGCGATCTGGCGCGACTACCTGGAGCTGACCAAACCCAAAGTGGTGGTGCTGATGCTCATCACCTCGTTGGTCGGCATGTTCCTGGCCACCCGCGCCGGGGTGCCGTGGACGGTGCTGGTGTTCGGTAACCTGGGCATCGCCCTGTGTGCCGGCGGCGCGGCGGCGGTCAACCACGTGGTGGACCGGCGCATCGATGCCGTGATGGCGCGCACCCACAAGCGGCCCCTGGCCGAGGGCCGGGTGTCGCCCGCCGCCGCGCTGACCTTTGCCATGGCCCTGGCGGTGCTGGGGCTGGCCTTGCTGCTGGCGTTCACCAACCCGTTGGCAGCCTGGCTGACCCTGGCCTCGCTGCTCGGCTACGCGGTGGTCTACACCGGGTTTCTCAAGCGTGCCACGCCGCAGAACATCGTCATCGGGGGCCTGGCCGGGGCCGCGCCGCCGCTGCTGGGCTGGGTGGCAGTGACCGGGCACATCAGCGCCGAACCGCTGTTGCTGGTGCTGATTATCTTCGCCTGGACGCCGCCGCACTTCTGGGCCCTGGCCATCCACCGCAAGGAGGAATACGCCAAGGCTGACATCCCGATGCTGCCGGTGACCCACGGCGAGCACTACACCAAGGTGCATATCCTGCTGTACACCTGCGTGCTGCTGGCCGTGAGCCTGATGCCCTACGTGATCCGCATGAGCGGCATGCTCTATCTGCTGTGTGCCCTGGGCCTGGGCGCGAAGTTTCTGCATTGGGCCTGGGTGTTGTACCGTGGCGGTCGGCCGCACGCGGCGATCAACACCTTCAAGTACTCTATCTACTACTTGTTCCTGCTGTTTATCGCCCTGCTCGTAGACCACTACCTAGTGTTGAACCTATGACTCGAACTCAGAAAACCGTTTTCATCCTCGTCGCCCTGGTGGCCCTGGTCATGGGCCTGACCGTCAATAAAGTGCTCACGGGCAAGGGCCAGGGCGACCCCACCGCGCTGATCGACGCCGGCATCATCCTGCTGCCGCAAAGCCGCAACCTGCCGGATGTGCAGATGACCAACCAGGAAGGCCAGAGCGTCACGGTCAATGAACTCAAGGGTAAATGGAGCCTGTTGTTCTTCGGCTACACCTTTTGCCCGGACATCTGCCCCACCACCTTGGCCCAACTGCGCCAGATCAAGAGCGAGCTGCCCAAGGAGGCGGTGGACAACCTGCAAATCGTGCTGGTCAGCGTCGACCCCAACCGCGACAACCCCACGCAGCTCAAGCAATACCTGGGCTACTTCGACCCGCAGTTCGTGGGGCTGACCGGCGCTAACGTGGAGGATGTGCAGAAGGTCGCTAACGCGGTAAGCATCCCGTTCATCCCGGCCGACATCAACAAGCCCAACTACACGGTGGACCATAGCGGCAACCTCGCCGTGATCGGCCCGGACGGCACCCAGCGCGGCTTCATTCGCGCGCCGTTGAACAACCAGAAACTGGTGGCCCAGTTGCCGGAACTGCTCAAACGCCCTTAAGCCTGGGCCGTTGCGCAAAAAAAGGGGGCGCAATCGATGCGCCCCCTTTTTCGTGTTAACGCAGCAATCAGAACGCCGGCACGACCGCGCCTTTGTATTTTTCCAAGATGAAGGCTTTTACTTCCGGGCTATGCAGCGCGGTGACCAGCTTCTTCATGGCCTCGCTGTCCTTGTTGTCCGGGCGGGCCACCAAGATGTTCACGTAAGGCGAGTCTTTGCCTTCGATCACCAGGGCGTCCTTGGCCGGGTCGAGCTTGGCTTCCAGCGCGTAGTTGGTGTTGATGAGCGCCAGGTCAACCTGGGTCAGCACGCGTGGGATGGTGGCGGCTTCCAGTTCGCGGAACTTGAGGCCTTTTTCGTTCACGGTGATGTCTTTGATGGTCGCCAGGATGTTCGTGGCGTCCTTCAACTTAATCACGCCAGCCTTATCCAGCAGCAGCAAGGCGCGGCCGCCGTTGGTGGCGTCGTTGGGGATCACCACGGTGGCGCCGCTTGGCAGTTCGGCCAGTTTTTTGAATTTGCTGGAGTAGGCGCCCAGGGGCTCCAGGTGCACACCAGCCACGCTCACCAAGTGAGTGCCCTTGGCCTTGTTGAACTCATCCAGGTACGGCTGGTGCTGGAAGAAGTTGGCGTCCAGGCGTTTTTCGGCCACTTGCACGTTGGGCTGCACGTAGTCGGTGAACTCCTTGACCTTGAGGGTCACGCCTTCTTTTTCCAGGGCCGGTTTGAGGAAGTTGAGAATCTCGGCGTGGGGCACCGGTGTGGCGGCCACGGTCAGGGTCTCGGCGGCCTGAGCGGAAAAGGCTGCAACGGCAGCGAATGCGACGAGTAGTTTTTTCATCCAGCAGACTCCTTGTTCAGACAGGTCCGGCCAAACCGGCGGTTGTCTTTATTTTCGGGAAAAGTGCACCACCAGCTTATCGCCGACGGTTTGCAGAACTTGGACCAGCACCAGCAACAGCACCACGGTGACCACCATCACATCGGTTTGGAAGCGCTGGTAGCCGAAGCGGATCGCCAGGTCACCCAGGCCACCGGCGCCGACCACACCGGCCATTGCCGTGTAGGAAACCAGCGTGATCGCTGTAACCGTAATCGCCGCGAAGATGCCGGGGCGAGCCTCGGGCAGCAGCGCGTTGGTGATGATCTGCCGTGTGGTGGCGCCCATGGACTGAGTCGCTTCAATGATGCCGCGATCCACTTCCCGCAGGGCGGTTTCCACCAGCCGCGCGAAGAACGGCGTGGCGCCGACCACCAGGGGGGGAATCGCGCCCGCCACACCCAGCGACGTGCCGGTGATGAGCACCGTGAACGGAATCATCACGATCAACAGGATGATGAACGGCAGCGAGCGCAGGATGTTCACGATCAGCGACAGCAGGGCATAGAGGCTTTTTTGCTCCAGCAGTTGGCGCGGGCTGCACAAAAACAGCAGCACGCCCAGGGGCAGGCCCAGCAGGACGGTGAACAGCAGCGAGCCGCCGAGCATCATCAGGGTGTCGCCGGTGGCGAGCCAGATTTCGTACCAGTCGATATTGGCGAAGAAACTCACAAACGCTTCCATCAGCGCAGCACCTCCATGTGGACATCGGCCGCGGTGAAGCGGGCAAAGGCCGCTTCCATGTCACCGCCGGTGATGGCCAGGGTCAGTTGGCCGTAAGGCGTGTCTTTGATGCGGTCGATACGGCCGGCGAGGATGCTGTAGTCCACCCCCGTTTCGCGGGCGACGGTGCCCAGCAATGGTGCGTAGGTCGCGTCGCCCTGGAAGGTCAGACGTACGATGCGGCCTGGCACGTGGGCGAAGTCGTCGCGTTGCTCGCTTTCGTCGATCTGCTCAGCTTCCTGGACAAAACGCTTGGTGGTCGGGTGCTTGGGGTGCAGGAACACGTCGGCCACCGAACCCTGCTCGACGATCACGCCAGCATCCATCACCGCGACTTGGTCGCAAACCCGGCGGATCACGTCCATTTCATGGGTAATCAGCACGATGGTCAGGTTCAGTTCGCGGTTGATCTCGGCCAGCAATTGCAGGACAGACGCCGTGGTTTGCGGGTCAAGGGCGCTAGTGGCTTCGTCGCACAGCAGGATTTTCGGCTTGGTGGCCAGGGCGCGGGCGATGCCGACCCTTTGCTTCTGGCCGCCGGACAACTGCGCCGGGTACTTCTTGGCGTGGTCCTGCAGGCCTACCCGGGCCAGCAACTCGGCGACGCGGCGCTCGATCTCGCTGCGCGACAGTTCGCCGGCCAGGGTCAGCGGCAGCGCGACGTTGTCGGCCACGGTCTTGGAGGCCAACAGGTTGAAGTGTTGGAAAATCATCCCGACCTGCTGGCGGAAGCGGCGTAGGCCTTTGGCGTCGAGGGCGGTGACTTCTTCACCGTCCACCGTGATGATGCCGCCGCTTGGCTCTTCCAGACGGTTTATCAGACGCAGCAGGGTGCTTTTTCCTGCACCGGAATGGCCGATCAGGCCGAAGACCTGACCGTTCTCCACCCGCAAATTCGTCGGGTGCAGGGCGGGAATATCCTTGCCGGAAACCCGGTAGGTTTTGTGGATGTTTTGAAACTCGATCACGTAGCGAACCTTGTGGGGCGCGTTAGAAAAGGGGCAGCGGTAAGCCGGGCGCGCATTTTAGCCTGTCCGTATAGAGGTTCTTAGCATTTATTTCGCAATGAACCAACGATTTGGCAATAACGCGAGCAAAGGTCATAAAAAAGGAACGGCGCCTACAACCACCAGTCATTACTTAAGCAACTCGAAACTCCCGGGTGCCGTGCCCGGGTTTTTGCCCCCAGCGCCGCCATGGTTGCGGCCCGCAAACGAGGAGTTTTTGTCTGATGAGCACGAAAAAACCAGCCCCGCCGCCCAAGAGCGAGCTAGCGGGCACCGACACCGCTGACCGCGCCAACACCAACGCCAAGTTGCAGAGCCTGGAGCGCTTCCGTTCCGACGCCACCGGCCAGGCCCTGCGCACCAACCAGGGCGTGAAAATCGCCGACAACCAGAACACTCTGAAGGTCGGCGCACGTGGGCCTTCGCTGCTGGAAGACTTCATCATGCGTGAGAAAATCACGCACTTTGACCATGAGCGGATTCCCGAACGCATCGTCCACGCCCGCGGAACTGGCGCCCATGGTTACTTCCAGAGCTATGCCGACCACTCGGCCCTGACCAAGGCCGGGTTCCTAACCGACCCGCAGAAGAAAACCCCGGTGTTCGTGCGCTTTTCCACGGTGCAGGGGCCCCGTGGTTCCGGGGACACCGTGCGGGATGTGCGGGGTTTCGCGGTGAAGTTTTTTACCGACGAAGGTAATTTCGATTTGGTCGGCAACAACATGCCGGTGTTTTTCATACAGGACGCGATTAAGTTTCCCGACTTCGTCCACGCGGTAAAACCCGAGCCCCACAACGAAATACCTACCGGCGGCTCGGCTCACGACACGTTTTGGGACTTTGTCTCCCTGCAACCGGAGTCGGCACACATGGTGATCTGGGCCATGTCCGACCGAGCCATTCCTAAAAGCCTACGCACCATGCAGGGTTTTGGGGTGCACAGCTTTCGCCTGATTAACGCTGAGGGCCGGTCCAGCTTCGTCAAGTTCCACTGGCGGCCGGCCGCCGGCACCTGTTCGCTGGTGTGGGACGAAGCGCAGAAGCTGGCGGGCAAGGATACCGACTACCATCGCCGGGACCTGTGGGAAGCCATCGAGTGCGGGGATTACCCGGAGTGGGAATTCGGCGTGCAGATCATCGCCGAAGAAGACGAGCACACGTTCGACTTCGACATTCTCGACCCCACCAAGTTGATCCCCGAAGAGCTGGTACCCATCACGCCCCTGGGCAAAATGGTGCTCAACCGCAACCCGGACAACTTCTTCGCCGAAACCGAGCAAGTGGCGTTCTGCCCTGGGCATATCGTGCCGGGCATCGACTTTTCCAATGACCCGTTGCTACAAGGCCGGCTGTTTTCCTACACAGATACCCAGATCAGCCGGCTGGGCGGGCCGAATTTTCATGAGCTACCCATCAACCGCCCTGTCGCGCCATTCCACAATGGCCAGCGCGACGCCATGCACCGCACCACCATCGACAAAGGTCGGGCCTCGTATGAGCCCAACTCCATCGATGGCGGCTGGCCAAAGGAAACCCCTGCGGCCGCACGGGATGGCGGCTTCGAGAGCTACCCAGAGCGTATCGACGCGCACAAGATTCGCCAGCGTAGCGAGTCGTTCAGCGACCACTTCTCCCAGGCGCGGCTGTTTTTTCGCAGCATGAGCAAGCACGAGCAAGAGCACATCATCGCGGCGTACAGCTTTGAGCTGGGCAAGGTCGAGCGCGAGTTCATTCGTGCGCGCCAGGTCAACGAGATCCTGGCCAATATCGACCTGGAACTGGCTCGCCGCGTGGCGCACAACCTGGGCCTGCCGGCGCCGACCCAGGGCACGCAGGTCGAACGCAAGACCAAGCCTGAGCGTTCGCCGGCGCTGAGCCAGGTAAACCTGCTGTCGGGAGACATCAAGACGCGCAAGGTGGCGATACTGGCCGCCAACGGTGTGGACGGGGCGGCAATCAGTGCGCTGAAAAAAGCCCTTGAGGCCGCTGGTGCCCACGCCAAGTTGCTGGGGCCGACCTCGGCGCCGGTCACCACTGCTGATGGCAAGGTACTCGCGGTGGATGGCTCCATGGAGGGGCTGCCCTCGGTGGCGTTCGACGCGGTGTTTGTGCCCGGTGGTGCCAAATCGGTACAGGCTTTGAGCACCGATGGGGTGGCGCTGCACTACCTGTTGGAGGCCTACAAGCATTTGAAGGCGATTGCCTTGGCCGGTGAGGCCAAGCAGTTGTTGCAAGTGCTGCACCTGGAGGCTGATGCGGGGTTGATCGTGGGCGCGGACGCCAAGGCGTTAAAGGCGTTCTTTGCCGCAATCGCCCAGCATCGGGTCTGGGCGCGCGAGGCGAAGGCCAAGGGCATACCGGCCTGACTCGCGGCCTCTGATCGCCGCGTCAAGCCCGTTCCCACCGTGATGTGGGAACGGGCCGGCAGGTCTTACAGTCCGTCGCGCAGGACTTCTACTTTCCAGCGCTGGCGGATGTTCACCGCCTCATAGGTATTGACCCAATCCTCGCTGATGGGTGGCGCGACACTGTTGTCACTGCGCGGAATTACATCATTGAGTGCGGGGGCCTTCGGATAACTGGTCCATGGAATATTCAGGGGGTTGAAGGGGTTGGACGGGATGTCCTGGAACACCATGGAATCGTCGGGGATTACTTTAAGTTGGTCTTGATCGACATATAAACGCCAGCTCTTATTGAAGTTAGAATGCAGGCGGTCCGCACTCCAGTACCACTGCTGTCGGTTGTCAATTTTGCATTGCTCAGTGATTAAGGTGCCGCGATCCTCATCAACGTTCAGGCACGATTCGCTTGCCCGATTCACATAACGTTTTTGATCGTCATATCCCCACTGCTGGTGAGGGTTGGTTCCGGAGCAAGATTCCATTGTGGTGTCTTTGCCGGGGTTCGCGGTCAAGCATTTGCCCTCGCCGTACTGGGATCGAATCAGCACAGTGATTTCTCGGGTCAAGTAAGGACTGTTCAGGTCCAGTTCGTAGTTTTGTATATCTTGGAAGTTTTCTAAGTCTTCCTTTGACTCAATGCTTGAGCGGTTATACCACCATTCATTTTTGGCCAAGGTATAGCCACCGCCAATAATGACGGTTGCCGGGCCGGTGTAAGTACCAGGCAGCTCCCATAATGTATAAGAGTCCAGCGAGGCAGAGCGCATCATCGGCGTCATTCGGTGTTCATTCAGAACAGGGAGGGTCGCAGTATTGCGTTCAAAAAGCACTGACTTTAACTTCGTATCGATCAAAGCCTGCCATTCGACACCTTGTTTAGTGTCCGTGGCGATCAAAGAATAATCCTTGAACTTGTAGGCCAGGGTCTTACTGATTTCATGGGTTATGTTGGCGTTGATACTGAAGGGGGTTTTTGCCGCGAACTCAAGTTGCTCCTTGGGCGTGGCGCTGATTTCGCCGCCCAGTGAGCCGCCAATGGCGAACCCCTGCCTTTTCGTTTCGGAAAAATCAAACTCGGTTCGAGAGTCGCTCACCGGGGAAAAATCCACCAGCGCTGGCGTCACGCCTTTGGCGCTCAGGCCATGGGAGAAAGTATAGGCGTGTGGCAAGTACGCCCCCCACAGGTTATTGCCTTCGCCTCCGATGACCACACCATTTTGGGATGACTTGACGGTGGTTGGGCTCGCATTGATGAGGACGAATTTCTTGTCCTGGCTCAGGGTCACGCTGCGAATGACATCAATATTGACCACGGATGAAACCTGGCCATCGGGGTTGCTCAGTTGAATGTTGTAGGTGAGTTTGGGCAAACCGGCGAGGTTTGGTTCCGCCCCTGTATGACGCAGCGGGAGTGGTCGGCGTACGAGTGTTTTGGCTTGTGCGATCAAGTCGCTTTCTGCCGGCCCATCAAGGCGATAAACATCAATGGCGCCATTTTTACCGCGTTTGAACAGCGCGTAGTCAAAGGGGCCGGACAGGCCAAAGATGCTGGAGACTTTTTTGCGAAGTTCCGCGGAACGGCTGTCCGATTTCAACAGCACGGCCATGTTGGAAGCGAATACTTTCTTTACTTTTTCGAGGGCCTGGTCATCGTCGGCAATGGCGGCAATATCGAGGAAGGCAAAGGAGTTCGTTTTATGCTTGGAAATGAATTGCTCCAACTCCCGGTTACCAATGTCTGCGCCTTGAACGTTTGATTTGACGACGGAGGAAGGTGTGCCAAACATCAAGATGGGTTCGTTGCCCGATACTCCCTCCTGTGCCAGGCTACCTCGCACAACAGCCATCGTTAGAAGCCCGAACATAAATACTTTACTGCAGGTTCTTATTTTCACTATTACATCCTTGTCGTTCAATATTTTCTGTAATAAATAAAATTCGTTGGCCGCCTATTGAATGATAGGGCTCACTAGGCAGAGGTTTTCCGAGCACACTCAAAATAAAAAAGGCGGCGACAAACTCAAGCTAGCAAGATAAAGCGCTAGCGCAATGATAAAACATGAAAGGAAATAATATCCCGAGTAACTATTGCTTGTGGCCAGCACGCTCTTGGGACTATTCGAACTGCTAGTGGGTAATTTGGATTAATGCAGGTTAATTGTATTCACATGAGTGGCGGAGGTTTTTCATTCAAACGAAAACACCCTTTTCCTTCGAGCCCCAACCCGATGCGGGAGGGTGAAGAAAAAGGGCGTTGCGTCGTTGTGCAGGAGGGTTACGGTGCCTTGCGTGGGCTCAAGACCAGTTGCGCGGGGACGTGGCGCAAGATCTGGCGCTGAATCTTAAGGTCGAAACCAGCATCGAGTTTTTTCACCCGTTTGGTCAGCAGAGTGGCCAGCCAAGGATAGTCCTGGGTGCGGGGTGCTTGAATGGCGACGTCGCACTGGTAATTCACCACATCGGCGGCGATGGCGTCGAGTTGCCGGCGCAATTTCCGGCTATCGCCGATGTTCAGCGCGATAGTGGTGCTCGGCGCGGTCGGGTCGATTAGCTTGGCGGCCGGTTTGGCTTCGGCAGCTTTGAGGGCGGCTTCGACTTTATCCAGCTCGGCCTTGCGGGCGTGGGCGATGGCGCTGTTGACGCCGCCGGTCAGCGCCGGGGCCTTGGGCATCAGCGCGCGGGCTCGGCTCAGGGCGGTGGCGGCGGCGTTGACGTCGCCTTTTTGCAGCACGATCTGGCTGCGTTGCAGGTACGCCTCGGCCAATTGGCGCTGGTATTGCTCCAGGGCCGGGTCGTTCGGCGCCTGGGCCTGCAAGGTGTTGAGTTGGTCTTCGGCAGTGGCCAGCTCGCTGCTGGCAATGCTTTGCTCCAGTTGTGCAATGGCCGTAGCCCGGGCGTCCGGGGCTTCGGTGGCGGCTGGCGGGGTGCTTTGGCAGGCGCCCAGCAACAGGGTGAATGCAACAAGGAGCAGATAACGGGAGGCGAACGGCTTCATTCCTGCGACTCTCTGATTGCGCAAAAAACGAGCAAGTCTACACCCCTCGGCGGGGCAGGACAAAACTCAGCAAAAACAGGGCGGCGGCCGTCACCACGATGGATGGACCGGCCGGCGTGTCCTTGAACCATGACAGCGCCAGGCCACCAACGACTGCGAGCATACCCAACAGGCTCGCGCCCAGGGCCATTTGTTCCGGCGAGCGGGCGTGGCGTTGTGCCGCAGCTGCCGGGATGATGAGCAGCGAGGTAATCAGCAGCACGCCGACAATCTTCATCGCCACCGCGATCACCACGGCGATCAACAGCATCAGCACCAAGCGCAGCGCCGCCACCGGCAGGCCTTCGACCCGTGCCAGCTCTTCGTGCACGGTGACCGCCAGCAAGGGGCGCCACAAGGCCACCAGCAACGCCAGGACCGCCGCGCTGCCGCCCAGGATCCAGGCCAGGTCGGCGGGGCTGATGGCTAGCAGATCGCCGAACAGGTACGCCATCAGGTCGATCCGAACGTCGTGCATGAAGCTTAGTACGACCAGGCCGAGTGAGAGGGTGCTAGGGGCAAGAATACCCAGCAGCGTGTCGGATGCCAGGGATTGGCGCTGTTGCAGGGTCACCAGCAACACCGCCAGCAGCAGGCACCCGGCAGTGACGGCGACGGCAGGGCTGACATCCAGTAAAAAGCCCAGGGCCACGCCCAGCAGCGCCGCGTGGGACAGGGTGTCGCCAAAGTAGGCCATGCGCCGCCAGACCACGAACGAGCCCAGGGGGCCCGCAACGACCGCCAGGGCCAGGCCTGCCAGCAGGGCGTAGAGCAGAAAATCAGCCATGCTTGCAGCCATCTCCGTGAACGTGTGGGGTATCGCTGACCACCGCGCCATGCAGGTCATGGGCGTGGTCGTGATGGTGGTGGTAGATCGCCAGGCTCTGGGCGTTCTTGCCGAACAGCTCGACGAACGCCGGGTCGCCGCTGACCTGCTCGGGGTGGCCGGAGCAGCATACGTGACGGTTGAGGCACACCACTTGGTCGGTGGTGCTCATCACCAGGTGCAGGTCGTGGGAAACCATCAGCACGCCGCAGCCGTGGCGGTCGCGCAGGCGTGTAATCAGGCTATACAGCTCGGCCTGCCCGGCGACATCAACGCCTTGTACCGGTTCGTCGAGCACCAGCAGTTCCGGTTCGCGCAGTAAGGCGCGGGCTAGCAACACGCGCTGCATCTCGCCGCCGGAAACGCTCTGTACCGGGCTGTCGATGACCTTTTCGGCGCCCACTTCCTTGAGGGCCGCCAGCGCGCGCGGGCGATCCACCCCCGGCACCAGTCGCAGAAAACGTAGCACCGAAAGGGGCAACGTCGGGTCCACATGGAGTTTTTGCGGCATGTAGCCGACCCGCAGCTTCGGCTTGCGCCACACCGTGCCGCTGTCGGGCTTGAGCAGGCCGAGCACGGCGCGCACCAGGGTGGTCTTGCCAGCGCCGTTGGGGCCGATCAGGGTGACGATTTGCCTGGGCTCGACGCTCAGTTGGATGTTGTCGAGCACGGTTTGCCCGGCGAAGGTCACCGCAACCTGATCGAGACGGATCAACGCAGTGCTCATCAAGCCTCCTGGCAGCCCGAACACAGGCCGACAATTTCGACGGTTTGGCCTTCCACCACAAAGCCCACCTCGCGGGCGCTGCTGACAATCGCGTCGCTGATGGATTTTTGCTCCAGCTCAATGGCGGCGTGGCATTGGCGGCAAATCAGGAACTGGCCCTGGTGGGCGTGCTCGGGGTGATTGCAGCCGATAAAGGCGTTGAGGGACGAGATGCGATGGACCAGGCCGTTTTCCAGGAGAAAGTCCAAGGCTCGGTACACGGTGGGTGGCGCGGCGCGGCGACCGTCCTGCTCGCTGAGTACGGCGAGGATGTCGTAGGCGCCCAGCGGTTTGTGGCTTTGCCAGACCAGTTCCAGCACTCGGCGGCGCAGTGCGGTCAGGCGCAGGCCTTTACGGGCGCAAAGCGCATCGGCTTGCGACAACGCGCTGTGGACGCAATGGGAGTGGTCATGGGGACGGCTGGCCAGCGGTGTAATAGGCATGAGCGGCGACGATGTTTGTGAGAGACGTTATTATGTTACCCGTTCTCGCCTCTGTGAGTGGTCATCGTGTCCCGACTTTTTGCCATCCTTGTCACATTTACTGCCAGTTTGTTCGCCTTGGGCAGCGCCCAGGCCGAGGTCAGCGTCCTGACCAGCATCAAGCCTCTACAACTGATTGCCGCTGCCGTGCAGGACGGTGTGGCGGTGCCCGAGGTGTTGCTACCGCCCGGTGCGTCGCCCCATAACTTTGCGCTGCGCCCGTCTGATGTAAGGCGCGTGCAGTCGGCGGACCTGCTGTATTGGATCGGCCCGGACATGGAAGGCTTTCTGCCGCGTGTCCTGAAAAACCGCACCCTGCCGGCCGTGGCGGTGCAAGAGCTGCCGGGGTTGCAACTGCGCCATTTTGGCGAAGATAGCCACTCCCACGACGAAGATTCCGACGAGCATGACCACGATCACCGCCCTGGCAGTTTGGATGCGCATCTGTGGTTGTCGTCGGTCAACGCCCGGGTGATCGCAGAAAAAATGGCGGCGGATCTGAGCGCTGCCGACCCTGCCAACAGCGCCCGCTATCAAAGTAACCTCAAGGCTTTTGAGGCGCGCCTCGACGCGTTGGACGGGCGCTTGAAGGCGCGTTTGGCCGCAGTGGCGGGCAAGCCGTACTTCGTGTTCCACGAGGCGTTCGACTACTTCGAGGCCAGCTATGGCCTCAAGCACGCCGGGGTTTTCAGCGTAGCAGCCGAGGTGCAACCCGGTGCCCAGCATGTGGCGGCGATGCGCAAGCGTTTGCAGGAAGTGGGCAAGACCTGCGTCTTCAGCGAGCCACCCCTGCGCCCGCGGCTGGCCGAGACGCTGGTGGCCGGGCTGCCGGTGAAACTGGCGGAACTGGATGCGCTGGGCGGCTATACCCCGGCCGCTGCCCAGGGTTATGAGCAGATGCTGGAGAAACTGGGCACTGACCTGGCGGGATGCCTGGAGTCGCTGTAGGAAGCGGGCTTGCCCGCGCTGGGCTGCGCGGCAGTCCTAAAACGCGGTAAACGCAAATGAGGGCCGCTGTGCGCCCCAGCGCGGGCGAGCCCGCTTGTTACAAGGCAAAGGGTAAGGGTGTCTGGATCTGCTGGCGCTGGGCCAGGCGTTGTTGAAATTCCATCGGGTCGTGGATCAACACGTCCTGGCCGGCGAAGGACTCGGCGGCAATCAGGCGCGACAGCCAGAACCGCACACAGGCAATGCGCAGCATCGTTGGCCATAGCTCGGCTTCGGCGGCAGTGAACGGCCGCAGCGCGGCATAGGCGCCGAGCAAGGCCCGCGCGCGCGGCCCATCGATGGCGCCGGTGTCATCCGAGCACCAATCGTTCAGGGCAATGGCCACGTCATAGAGCATTGGTCCGGAACAGGCGTTATAGAAGTCAATCAACCCGGTCAGGTGAGTGCCCTCGAACATCGCGTTGTCGCGGAACAGGTCGGCGTGGATGTTGGCTTGCGGCAGCGCGAGGATTTTCGCCTTGCCCTGTGTGATTTCTTCCAGGCTGCCTTGCAACAGGGCTTGCTGCACGGCGTCGAGGTGGGGCATCAACTGCATGCCTTCGGCCTGCATCCAATCCAGGCCCCGGTCGGTCTTGCGCTCGATCACGTTATCGCGTGTGGCCAGGTGCAGGTGGCCGAGCAACTCGCCCACTTGGGCGCAGTGCTGGGCGTTGGCCTGCTTGATGTGCTTGCCCGCCAGGCGTGGTTGCAGCAGCGCAGGCTTGCCCGCCAGCTCGCGCAGCGCCTGGCCGTCGGTGGTGCGTAGCGCGTAGGGCACCGGCAGGTCGGCATCGTGGAGCACATCGAGCAGTTGGATGAAAAACGGCATCTCCTGAACAGGGCCGCGCTCAACCAGGGTCAGGACGAATTCGCCACGCTCCAGGCTGATAAAGAAATTGGTGTTTTCGCTACCGGCGGCAATTCCCTGGAAGTCGAGCAGGCGGCCAAGCCCATAGGGGGCGAGAAAGGTTTCCAGCTCAGGCCGAGCCAGGGGGGTGAACACAGACATGGTTTAAAACTGCCAGTACGGGCGCCGCGGTCGAGCCGACGCCGATTTAAAGTTAAGAAGTTACTTCCACTCGAAGATTTTCCACGACGGAATCAACATGTCGGGCTGGTCCGAGCGGATGAAGTTCGCGTCAGTGCCATCGGCGCGCACCAAAAAGTAAGGCTTTCCACCTTTGGGCGTGACTTTAATGGCGTACAGGAAACCGTTTTGGCGGTATTCCTGGATGGTCTTGTTACCTTCGGTGCGGATGGTAACTTCCGGGTCCGCTGATGGCGCATCCTCTGCCGCAATCACGGTCAATGGCACGATTGCAATCAGGCCGGCGAGCAGCAAGCGATTTAGTGAACGCATGATAACCTTGTCCTTTTGTTGTCAACGGTCCCGCCATTCTAGCGCCGGACCCGCCGAAAAGGTTGATCGTGCTCATGAGCCAAGCTCCCCTCGTCCTGGTGGACGGTTCTTCTTACCTCTATCGCGCCTTCCACGCGATGCCGCCGCTGACCACCTCCAAAGGCATGCCGACCGGCGCGGTCAAGGGTGTGTTGAACATGCTCAAAAGCCTGCGCAAGCAATACCCGGACAGCCCGTTCGCGGTGGTATTCGACGCCAAGGGCGGTACGTTTCGCGATGAGATGTTCGCTGACTACAAGGCCAACCGCCCCAGCATGCCGGACGACATGCGGGTGCAGATCGAACCGCTGCACGCCAGCGTGCGTGCCCTGGGTTTCCCGCTGCTGTGCGTTGAAGGTGTCGAGGCCGATGACGTAATCGGCACCCTGGCCCGCAGTAGTGCGGCCGCCGACCGCCCGGTGGTGATCTCCACCGGCGACAAGGACATGGCGCAACTGGTCGATGGCCACATTACGCTGGTCAACACCATGTCGGAAACGTCGATGGACGTGGCTGGCGTGAAGGCGAAGTTTGGTGTCGCTCCTGAGCAGATCATCGATTTGCTGGCCTTGATGGGCGACTCCTCCGACAACATCCCGGGCGTCAAAGGCGTTGGCGAGAAGACCGCGGTCGGCCTGCTGGTGGGCGTCAATGGCGGCTTGAAAGAGCTTTACGACAACCTCGACCTAGTGCCGACGCTGCCGATCCGTGGGGCCAAAACCCTGCCGGCGAAGTTGCTGGAACACAAGGACATGGCGTTCCTGTCCTACCGCTTGGCGACCATCAAAGTCGATGTGCCGCTGGACATTGGCCTGGACGACCTGCACCTGGCCGAGCCGGACCGCGATAAGCTCGCTGAACTCTACTCTTTGATGGAGTTCAAGACTTGGATCGATGAGCTGCAACGCGACGTAAAGCGCGCCGAGCAGCAGGCCCAGGCCAAGGTGGCCGAAGCTGAGCCTGTCGAAGCGACGGAGGCAGAGGCCGATGAGCCCGCAACCGACATCCCGGCGTACGAAACCATCCTCGACCAGGCACGTTTTGACGTGTGGCTGCGTAAGCTCAACGACGCCAAGCTGTTTGCCTTCGACACGGAGACCACCGGCGTCGATGCCCAGCAGGCGCAATTGGTGGGGCTTTCTTTTGCCGTGCAGGCTAACGAAGCCGCTTATATTCCGCTGACGCACTCTTACATCGGCGTGCCGGATCAGTTGGACCGCGACACCGTGTTGCGTGCGCTCAAGCCGTTGCTGGAAGACCCGAGCAAGCTCAAGGTCGGCCAGCACGCCAAGTTCGACATGAACATCCTCGCCAACTGCGCCATTGGCGGCGACCCAGCCTGCGGCATCATGGTGCGCGGAATTGCCTTCGACACCATGCTCGAGTCCTACGTGCTCAACGCCACCGCGACCCGTCATGACATGGACAGCCTGGCGCAAAAATACCTGGGCTACACCACCACCAGTTTCCAGGACATCGCCGGCAAAGGGGTCAAGCAGCTCACCTTCGACCAGATCGCCCTCGAACAGGCTGGGCCCTATGCGGCCGAGGACGCGGACGTGACCCTGCGCCTGCACCTGGCGCTGCATGAGCAGCTCGCGGCCATTCCGAGCCTGGCCAAAGTATTGACCGATATTGAAATGCCATTGGTGCCCGTGCTGGCGCGGATTGAACGCCAGGGCGCATTGGTCGATGCCGCGCTGCTGGGCGTGCAAAGCATCGAGCTGGGGGACAAGATGGTCGCCCTGGAGCGCCAGGCCTTCGAGATCGCCGGTGAGGAGTTCAACCTCGGTTCACCCAAGCAACTGGGGGTCATCCTCTACGAGAAGCTTGGCCTGCCGGTATTGAAGAAAACCGCCAAGGGCCAGCCGTCCACTGCCGAGGAAGTGTTGGCGAAACTGGCCGAAGACGACTACCCGCTGCCCAAGGTGCTGATGCAGTACCGCTCCATGAGCAAGCTCAAGAGCACCTACACCGACCGCTTGCCCGAGCAGATCAACCCGCGTACCGGGCGCATCCACACGTCCTATCACCAGGCCGTGGCGGCCACGGGGCGCCTGTCTTCCAGCGACCCAAACCTGCAAAACATCCCCGTGCGCACCGCCGAAGGGCGGCGCATTCGCCAGGCCTTCGTTGCGCCCAAGGGCTACAAGCTCCTGGCGGCGGACTACTCGCAGATCGAGCTCCGCATCATGGCGCACCTGGCCAAGGATGCGGGTTTGCTCAGTGCCTTTCGCAATAACCTGGACGTGCACACCGCGACGGCGGCGGAAGTATTCAAGGTAGACCTAGCGGCCGTCACCTCCGACCAGCGGCGCAGCGCCAAGGCGATCAACTTCGGGCTGATCTATGGCATGGGCGCGCAGAAACTGGGCAAGAGCATTGGCGTCGATACCAAGCAGGCCAAGGCCTACATCGACACCTACTTTGCCCGCTACCCCGGTGTTCGCGACTACATGGAGCGCACCCGCGCCCAGGCCTCGGAGCAGGGCTACGTGGAGACGCTCTTCGGGCGGCGCCTATACCTGCCCGAGATTCACTCCAATAAACCGCAAGAGCGGGCGGGTGCTGAACGCACGGCGATCAATGCGCCGATGCAGGGTACTGCGGCCGATATCATCAAGATCGCCATGGTGGCGGTGGATAACTGGCTGGCCGAATCCGGCCTGGACGCCAAAGTCATCCTGCAAGTGCACGACGAATTGGTGCTGGAAGTGCGCGAGGACTTGGTGGAGCAAGTCAGCGAGCAGATTCGCGGGCACATGAGCGCAGCAGCGAGCCTGGATGTGCCGCTTTTGGTGGAAGTCGGGGTGGGAAACAACTGGGATGAGGCCCATTAAGGCCATCTGAAGCGTTTTTTTGCTGCGGCATAGTGCCGCGGCAAAAGTAGGCAAATGGCTATTAGTTCAGAAAAGTCTTTCGGCTATCGCCAACTGTTTTTGAAGGGCGTCGGAACTAAAACCGTGAACCACCACTCAGAGTATCTTGAATGGGTGGTGAAGCCCTTCAATGCTCCTATGTTGTGTTAAGTGTTGGCAGATATCCGGATTGCGCCCTAGCGGTCTGGAACTTGGACCCCGAACTTCCCCTCCCCATACGAAGTCCGGGGTTTTTTTTTGCGTGAAAACTTCCTATGAAATGAGCACGCCGCGCTAAAAGCGCGGGCCGAAATGCTCATTTACAGCCAGTAAGCTCCGCTTTCGACCCGCGCTTTTGCCTTGCCTGCTCATCCCACAGAAAGTTTTTGTCCTGCGCTCACGCCGGGGTTTCTGTGCCTTTGTCGGCCAGTTCCATCCAGCCCGCCAGTACGGTGTAGGCGTCTTCCAGGCCCATGCGTTTGGGGGCGGAGAAGAGTTGGATGGTGATTGCGTCGCCCCAGCCCCTGCGGATGTCGGCCTGTACTTTGAGCAAGGTGTTCTTGGCGGCGCCGTAGGTCAGTTTGTCGGCCTTGGTCAGCAGGATGTGCATGGGCATGCCGCTGGCCACGGCCCAGTCGAGCATCAGCAGGTCGAAGTCGGTCATGGGATGACGGATGTCCATCATCAGAATCAACCCTTTCAGGCTTTCACGCCCACCCAGGTAGGCTTCCAGGTGGCGCTGCCAGTGCAGCTTCAGCGGGATTGGCACCTTGGCGTAGCCGTAGCCGGGTAGGTCCACCAGGCGTCGCTCGTCGTCCAGCTTGAAAAAGTTCAGCAGTTGCGTACGCCCGGGGGTTTTCGAGGTGCGGGCCAGGCTGGCGTGGGTCAGGGTATTCAGGGCACTGGATTTGCCGGCGTTGGAACGCCCGGCGAAGGCCACTTCAAAGCCTTCGTCGTCGGGGCATTGGTCGACTTTGGCGGCGCTAAGCATGAAGGTGGACTGTTGGCACAGGCCGAGAATGGGGTTCTTGAGTTGCATGGGATTTCCGATGTGGGCGGTGCCGGGAGTGGGTGCGGCAAGCAGTGTCGTTTCCGTTTCAGTAGCGCCAGTATATAATGTCGCAGATTTTGTGTGTGCTTTGTCCCGGCGTAGGATGAAGTCACGGGAGCGTTGACCTTGATTGCGCACTTAGAACGCAGCACGCTCTCAACCCTGAATAGGTCGTTTTATGACGAAATGGCTGCTAGCTGCCGGTGTCTTGATGCCGCTTTACAGCGCTCAGGCTACACAGGATCCGGAAGCTGTGTACAACCGTGTTTGTGGAGCCTGTCATTCCGGCCAACTCCCCATGGCGCCCCGCAAGGGCGATCGGGAAGCTTGGGCGCCACGATTGGCGCAAGGTATGGAGACGCTGGTGCAACACGTGACCCAGGGTTTCAAGGCGATGCCGCCGCGTGGTTTGTGCATGGACTGCAGTGCCGAGGATTACCAAGCAATCATCCACTGGATGAGCGAGTAAGCCCGGCCCATAACTCTTTTAACCCTTAGCCGTAGTTGGATTAGCTGATGAACAAACTGATCGTGAGTCTGCTGTTGACCTTGGGCATCACAGGTATCGCCAATGCTGCAGGCGAGAACGTGAAAGGCGATGCCGCCGCCGGCCAGGCGAAAGCTGCCGTTTGTGGTGCTTGCCATGGCCCTGATGGCAACAGCATGGCGCCAAACTTTCCAAAGCTGGCCGGCCAGGGCGAGAAGTACCTGACCAAGCAACTGCATGACATCAAGTCGGGCAAACGCACTGTGCTGGAAATGACGGGCCTGCTGACCAACCTGAGCGATCAGGACATGGCCGATATCTCCGCTTACTTCGCCAGCCAGAAAGGCAGCGTCGGCGCGGCGGATCCCAAACTCGTGGCGCGTGGTGAAGCCTTGTTCCGTGGCGGCAATCTGGAAAAAGGCCTGCCAGCCTGCACCGGTTGCCACTCGCCAAATGGCGCCGGCAATGCTGCCGCAGGTTTCCCACACATGGGTGGCCAGCACGCGGCTTACATCGCCAAGCAGCTGACTGACTTCCGCAAAGAAGAAGGCGGGCGCACCAACGATGGCGACCTCAAAACCATGCAGACCATCGCCAAGAAGCTCAGCGATGAAGACATCGCCGCAGTGTCGAGCTACATCCAGGGCCTGCACTAAGGCCGGATCGGTTCGCGCGGCGCGGGCTTGAGGCCTTTGCCGCGTTAACGCTCGATTAATCCATCGAGCATAAAAAGGGCGGCCCTGGCCGCCCTTTTTTGTGGCCGCTGCCGTTACACTAGCGAACTCATGCCCGCCGGGACCTGTCTGAGTACAGGCCTGCGAGGCGACCCAATTTTCCAGGAGTAAAGCATGCGTAATCTGATTCTCAGCGCCGCGCTCGTCGGTGCCAGCCTGCTGGGCATGAACGTCCAAGCGGCCCAAGAGCCGCTTGAAGCCGGTAAGCAATACATGGAGCTGAGCAATGCGGTTCCTGTCTCTGTTCCGGGCAAGATCGAAGTGGTCGAGTTGTTCTGGTATGGCTGCCCGCACTGCTATTCGTTCGAGCCGGTCATCAATCCGTGGGTTGAGAAGCTGCCTAAGGATGTGAACTTCAAGCGCATCCCGGCGATGTTCGGCGGTCCTTGGGACGCGCACGGCCAGATGTTCCTGACCCTGGAAGCCATGGGTGTGGAGCACAAGGTGCACGCTGCCGTGTTCGAAGCCATTCAGAAACAACGCAAGCCACTGACCAAGCCTGACGACATGGCTGACTTCCTGGCCACCCAAGGCGTCGATAAAGACAAGTTCCTGGCGACCTTCAACTCCTTCGCGATCAAAGGTCAGGTCAACCAAGCCAAGGAACTGGCCAAGAAGTATGAAATCACCGGTGTACCGAGCCTGGTCGTCAACGGCAAGTATCGCTTTGACCTGGGCACCGCTGGTGGTCCGGAGGGTGTGCTGAACGTGGCCGACCAGTTGATCGTCAAGGAGCGCGCCGCTAAGTAAGCGGCGCCTACCATGCGCCGCTGGAGTACTGATCGGGTCGTTGGCCATCACGACCCGAAGGTCAACGAACATCACTTGGAAGAAACGGGCATGCCCGCGGGCAGCCGTCTGCGTTTGCTCAGTTTCAATATTCAGGTGGGCATCAGTACCGAGCGGTATCGGCACTACCTGACCCGGGGCTGGCAGCACCTGCTGCCGCACACCGGGCGTGCCGATAACCTGCAGAAGATCGGCAACCTGCTGGGGGATTTCGACCTGGTGGCCCTGCAGGAGGCCGATGGTGGCAGCCTGCGCTCGGGCTACGTCAATCAGGTCGAGCACCTGGCCCAGCTCGGTGCCTTCCCCTATTGGTATCAGCAACTCAATCGCAACCTCGGTCGCCTCGGCCAGCACAGCAATGGTGTGCTCAGCCGTATGCGGCCGTGGGTCATCGAAGACCACCCATTGCCCGGCCCCAAAGGTCGCGGCGCGATCTTGGTGCGCTTTGGCGAAGGTGCCGACGCGTTGGTGGTGGTGATGATGCACCTGGCCTTGGGGGCTCGCGCGCGTACCCTGCAACTGGCGTACATTCGCGACCTGATCGGCGACTATAAGCACCAAGTCCTGATGGGCGACATGAACACCCACGCCAGTGACCTGCTGCAAAGCTCGCCGCTGCGGGACCTGGGCTTGCTCGCACCGCAAGTCGAGGCGACCTTCCCCAGTTGGCGCCCGCAACGCTGTCTTGACCACATTCTGCTCAGCCCCAGCCTGACCCTCGAAAAAGTCGAAGTGCTGGCGCAACCTATTTCCGATCACCTGCCGGTCGCGGTAGAGATTCGTTTGCCGGGTTCGCTCACGGCCGATGCATTGCCCGCGTTGCGCCCTGCCCCTCGCGGACCCCTTGCATGAGCGACGACGCCCAGCGCTGGAAAGAGAAATACCTCAAAAGCATCGAACAACAGGAAAAGCTAGAGCGGCGTTGGAACGCTCGTCTCGACCTGCTGCGCCGTGGCCTGGTGCGCAGCACCCTGGCGGCCGAAGGCACCGACCGCGTGGTCGACCAATGCATGAAGGAAATGCGCGAAGTGGTGCGCACCGACGACATGGATGCCCGTTTGGCGGCGTTGCTGCCGCGTCTTGAAAAAGCCGTACTCGACTCCGAGCAACGCCGCGAAACCCGTGTGGAGCAAATCAGCACTGCGCTGACCTCGCTGGTGGCGCAGCTGCAAACCCTGCCCCTGCCCCGCGACATCAGCCGCCCGCTCAAGGCTTTCGCCAAGCAACTCGATGGTCGCGTCAGCCAGGCGCGGGAGATTCCGCTATTGCTGGGTGAGCTCAGCGGTTTGCAGAGCAAGGCCCTTAGTGCCCTGGAAACCCCAGCCGAGCCGAGCCGTCCCGGGCTGTTGCAACGCTTGTTTGGCGGCAAGGACGACGATTCGGAATTGGCGCAAGCTGAAGAGGCCGCCACGGCGGGCCAGCGCCCGATGCCTGCCTCCGTGGTGGTGGCGCCCGTTGTGCACTCCCCCCCGGCGCCTGCCGCTGTGGCGGTCCCCGCCGCGCCGCCTGCCGAGGTCGTCATTGAGCCCGCCAGCCTGAAAATCGAAGCGCTGCCGCCCGTTCCTGTAGCAGAACCCGCGCCGCAGTCTGAGCCTGAGCCTGAGGTCGTGGCCTTCGTTCCGCCGGTCGTGTTGGCAGAGCCGGCGCAACCTCGTATTGAACCCGTGGTTGAAGCGCCGCAGGAGGCTTTGCAACAGCCCCCGGCCGACCTGCCTCTGGCTGAGGCCGAGCCGGTTGTTGCCGAGCCACCGCCCGCCGACCCCGACGCGCAACCCGCCAGCGACGCGCCTCTGCCGGACCAGGAAGACCCGCAGTACACCCTGCCGGACAGCCCCGAGCCGTCGTATAGCTCGGTAGCCAAGCACATCGAAGACACCTTGCTCGGCCTGTTGGACGACCTGTCCCTGCCCGAGCGCCATCGCCCGCAAGCCGAAGCCATGCGCGAACGGCTGCAACATGGGCTGAACTGGTACGAATTGCTGCCGATCCTCGACGATCTTGCGGTCTTGATGTTGGCAATCACCGACAGCGGCCAGCATGAGTTCGAGGTTTACCTCAAGCAACTCAACGAGCGCTTGGAGTCGTTCCAGAGCAACCTGCAAGCCGCCAGCGCCGGCCACGACGACAGCCGCTCGGCGGCGCGTGAGCTGGATACGCAGATTCGCGAGCAGGTCGATGGTTTGCAGAGCAGTGTGCAGGACGCCGCGGACTTGGAAGGCCTCAAGCACGTGCTGGAGAACCACCTCGAAGGCCTGCTCGGCACCATGGATGAGCATCAGAAGCAGCGTGACCAGCGCGAGCAGGAAGTTGCCGAACGCCTGCAAGGCTTGGCCGAGCGCGTGGCGCACATGGAGCAGGAAGCCCAGGGCTACCGCGAACACCTTGAAGAACAGCGCCAGAAAGCCTTGATCGACCCCCTCACCGGGCTGCCCAACCGTGCCGCGTGGAGCGAACGCCTAGAACATGAAATCGGCCAGTGGCAGCAGCACGGCAATACCCTGTTGTTGGCGATGCTCGACCTCGACCACTTCAAGCGCATCAACGACAACTACGGCCACCTGGCCGGCGATAAAGTGTTGAAAATCATCGCCACCGTCCTGCGCAAACGCCTGCGCGGCGCGGATTTCATCGCCCGTTTTGGCGGCGAAGAGTTTGTGCTGCTGTTGCCCGACACCTCACCCGCCGTGGGCATGAGCCTGATGGAAAGCCTGCGCGCGGCCATCGAGGCTTGCCCGTTCCACTTCAAGGGCGAGCGCGTGACGATTACGGTGTCCATCGGCCTCAGTGCGTTCAAAACCGGCGAACGCAGCGAAATTGTGCTCAAAAGAGCCGATCAGGCGCTCTACAGAGCCAAAGATGCAGGGCGCAATCGGGTTGAAATGGGCTGACCAGCATTTGTTCCATTTTGTTTAAAACGGCGCTTTTTGCCGGATCTGACTGGGCGCTACGTTACACTGTTGCGTTCTTTTCCCATGCGTACCCCTGCCGCCATGAAGTCTTTCCTGCTCGTTCTGTCGTTCGTTGTGTTGGCCGGTTGCGCCAGCGGCCCGCGCATCGATAAAAGCCATCCTTCGGTCAATTTCGACAGCCGTATCCAGTTTGTGGTGGTGCACTACACCTCTGCGTCGCTGGAGCGTTCCCTGGCCCTGCTGACCCACGGTGAAGTCAGCAGCCACTACTTGATTGGCGATGACCGCAACGCCACGGTTTACCAATTGGTGGATGAGAACCTGCGGGCCTGGCACGCCGGGGAAAGCGAGTGGCAGGGCCGTACCTGGCTGAACTCCAGCTCCATCGGGATTGAAATCGTCAACCCGGGGTTCCGCGATACACCCACCGGGCGGGTCTGGTACCCATACAGCGAGGCTCAGGTGCAGGCGCTGATCGCGTTGCTCAAGGACATCAGCGCGCGGTACAGGATCGCCCCGCAGCACATCATCGGCCACAGCGACATCGCGCCGCTGCGCAAACTCGACCCGGGGCCGCTGTTCCCGTGGAAGCGCCTCGCCGATGCGGGCCTGGCGATCTGGCCGGATGCCGGGGCCGTAGCCCGTGAGCAAGCGCGGTTCGCGGCCCAGATGCCCAGCGCCACTTGGTTCCAGCAAGGCCTGGCACGCCTGGGCTACAGCACGCCGCAGACGGGTGAGATGGATGTGGCGACCCGCCATGTGCTGGCGGCGTTCCAGATGCGTTTCCGCCCGGCGCGTTTCGACGGTTCGCCGGATGCCGAGAGCGCGGCGATCCTCCAGGTGCTCAGCCAGACAAAAAACTGACGCTGCCCGGCGGTTGGCGCATTTTTTCAAACTGTTGCTATAACTCATTGGTAATTCTTTGGATGTCCCAAGATGCCGGCCGCTCGCGAGACCCTGCGCAGTTGGTTTCATCGCCCCTGGTTTTTGGCGACGCTGGCGGCTGTCCTGAGTGCGGGATTGCTGCTGTTGGGCAGCCTGGGCGTGGCGATGCATCAGGTGCAGTTGCGCGAAAGCCAGCAGATGAACGCCCAGGGTGAGCGCTTCCTTGAGCGTCTGGAGCAGTTGTTCGGCCAGTTGCGCCAGGGCCTGGACGAGTTGCAGGCCCAGCCCCTGCGCGGTTGTAGCGAGCAAATGGTGGCAACCCTGCAAAAGGTCGGTTTCAGTTATCGCTTCATCTATGAGGCCGCCTACATCGAGGCGGACCGCATCTGCTCCAGCGGCCCGCCACGTAATGGCCTGCCCGCCACCCGCCCCGCCGACTTTCGCGGCCCGACCTACAGCTACTGGCTCAACACCTCCGCCGAACCCAATGAAAACCTGGCCGCGCTGATGCTGGGCCGGGGTAATTTCCGCGTGGCGACCTCGCGCGGGCATTTGACCGATGTGGTGGATTTGCCCGAGGGCAGCAGCCTGATGGTGGTGCTCGATCGCGGCATGCGCGCGATACCGGTGTTGGGGGCGGCCCAATCCTGGCCACCCTTCGAGCCCTGGCCGCCGCAAGCCAGCGAGCCGTTGCTGGTGACGCCGAACCAGTTGATCTACCGCATGCCCACCGACAATCAGGAATACCAACTGGTGCTGATCGCCCCGCGTGCGCGCCTGACGTTGCAGGTGGCCGAGTCCTGGCGCTGGTTGCTGCCGGTAAGCCTGACTTTGGCGCTGTTCATCGGCGTACTGGTGTTGCAGTTGGCGCGCCAGCGCCAATCAATGGGCGGCGAGTTACAGGGCGCGCTGCGCCGGGGGGAGTTGCAGGTGTTGTATCAGCCGATCTTCGACCTGCGCAGCCGCCACTGTGTGGGCGCCGAGGCGTTGCTGCGCTGGCGGCACCCGGACGGCACCCTGACCAGCCCGGACCTGTTCATCCCCATGGCCGAGGACAGTGGGCAAATCCGCCAGATCACCGATTTCGTCCTTCAGCGCCTTTTGGAGCAACTGGGCCATGTGTTGCGGGCCAATCCGCACTTCTATATTTCGGTCAACCTGGCGGCGTGCGATGTGATGGTGCCGCGGGTGGGCGAGGTGATGGCCAAGTTGCTGGACCAGCATCGGGTGCAGGCCCGGCAGATCGCCTTCGAGGTGACCGAGCGGGGGCTGATTGATGTGGTGGTCGCGCGCAGCAACCTGCAAGCGCTGCGGGATTTGGGCCATCAGGTGCTGATCGATGACTTCGGCACCGGCTATTGCAGCCTGGCGTACTTGCAAACCCTGCCGGTCGACTGCCTGAAAATCGACAAGGCATTCATCGACGCCCTGGGCCATGACGCGGCCAGCAGTGGCGTGGCGCCCCATATCATCCGCATGGCCCACGCGTTGCAGCTCAAGGTGATCGCCGAAGGCATCGAGCACGAGTCCCAGGCCCAGTTGCTGCACAGCGAGGGGGTGAAGTTTGGCCAGGGCTGGCTGTTTTCCCATGCCCTGAGTGCGATGCAGTTGGTGGAGTTGATGACCCGGGGCCGGCGCGTGGGCGCCCGGCGTGTGGCGGATGAGATCTGAACCCTACAGCGGCAACGCCATGTAGAACTGCGTGCCCTGCCCCGGCCGCGAGTAAACGCCCATGCGCCCGCCGTGCAGTTGCACGATTTCCTTGCACAGGGCCAGGCCCAGCCCGGCGCCGCCCTTCTTGCGCCCGACCTGCACGAACGGCTCGAAAATCCGCCCCTGCTGGCCGTAGGCGATGCCTTCGCCATTGTCCTCGACGCTGACAATGACCCGCTCGCCATGGCGCCGTGCCTGGAGGCGGATCTGGCCGTTGCTGGCGGTGTGGCGCAGGGCGTTGTCGATCAGGTTGTCGAGCACCCGCTCCAGTTGCGCCTGGTCGGCTTGCAGGCGCGGCAAGGGTGCCTGCACTTCGATCAACAGCTCCACGCCTTTTTCCTGGGCCGGTGCGGTGAAGCGGGTCTTGGCCTGCTCCAGCAGCACTTCGAGGTCGCACGGTGCCAGGGTGAGTTTTTGCAGGCCATTTTGATAGCGCGAGAAATTCAGCAAGTCGTTTATCAACTGCATCAGGCGCTGCATTTCTTCATTGACGGTATTGAGCAGGTCGGCTTCGCGCGAGTCATCGGCGAAATGCACGCGCTCTTGCAACAGGCCGAAGGCCATGTGCATGCCCGTGACCGGTGTGCGCAGTTCATGGGAGGCGCGCAGGACGAATTCGCTGCGTACCCGCTCGAACGCCCGCTGCTCGGTGACGTCGTGCAGCACCATCACCGCACCGAGGATGTGGCCCTGGGTATGGCTGACCGGCGTGAGGCTGTAGGTCAGTAGGCGCGACTCGCCGTCGACCTCCACGCTCAAGTCTTCCGGGGCCCGCTCCAGGCTGCCGCCGCGCAGCACCAGTTGCAGCTCTTCGTCCAAGTCGGGGCGCTCCAGTGCCGCGCCCAGGCCTTGGCCCAGGCGTTCCTCGTCCCAGCCCAGTTGCCGTTGTGCTACGGGGTTGAGGTGCTCCAGGCGTCCTTGGCGGTCGATCATCAGCAAGCCGTCGTCGATGCTGTCGAGCACCGCTTGCAGGCGTTGTTGGCCGGCGAGCAGTTCGTCGACGTTGGTCGCCTGATGCTGGCGCAAGGCCTCGGCCATGATGCCGAAACGCCGGGTCAGCAGGTTCATTTCCGCAGCCGAGGAAATCGGCAGGGTCACCTCGAAGTTGCCTTGGCCGATCTTGTCCGCCGCTTTGGCCAGGGCCTCGATGGGTGCGCCGAAGCGCTGGGCGATGCCATGGGCGGTGATAAAGCCGATTATCAGCACCGCCAGGCCCACCAAGCCCAGCAGGGTGGCGATCAGCAAGGCCCGCGCGCGGGATTGGTTCTGGGTGTCGCTGATGTTCTTCAGGGCCTGCTTGTGCTCGACGATCAAGCCGTTGCGCAGCACGTTGAATTTGTCGCTGACTTCCTGGCTGGCGGTGAGTTTGTTCGGTGCGCCGTGGGACTGGTCGAAGGCCTGGAGGAAGCTGAGGTAGTCGCGCCGGGCCTGCTCGAACCCGAGGCTGGGCTTTTCGCCGGTCTGTTCGTGGGCGATGCCCTCATCCAGCAGCTCGAAGTAATGTTTCTTGGAGGCTTCGAGCGCCGGCAGGTCGGGAGTATCGCGCAGCATCATGACCAGTTGATCGCCCAGGGTCTGGCGCAGCTTGAGGCCCAGGTCGAGGGTGACGAAGTTGTGCCGGATCAGGGCTTCCTGGTTGTTGGCCATCTGCATCACGCTGACCAGCCCCAGCAGCAGGCCCAGCAAGGCGACGGTAATCAGCGCAGAGATGCTCAGGAACAAGCGGGTGCGCAATTTCATCGCGAGTTTCATCGGGCGCGGCTCACAGGTTGTATTGCTTGCGTTTGCGGTAAAGCGTCGAGGCGTCGATGCCCAGGGTTTTGGCCGCTTGGTCGAGGGTCTCGGCAGTCGCCAGCACGGCACCGATGTGGGCTTTTTCCAGTTCGTCCAGGCTTAGGGCGGCGCCGATGCGCGGGACGTTGGAGGTGCTGGCCGGGGCCATGCCCAGGTGGCTGATTTCCACCCATTCCTGGGGGCAGATGATGCTCGCCCGTTCCACCACGTTGCGCAGCTCGCGGATGTTGCCCGGCCAGCGATAGTTGAGCAGCGCTTCGCGGGCCTCGTCGCTGAAGCCCCGGGCGGGGCGCGCGTAATCCTTGACGAAGCGCGCCAGGAAGCGGTCGGCCAGGGTCAGGATGTCTTCGCGGCGCTCGCGCAGGGGCGGCAGGTGCAGGGTGATGACGTTCAGGCGATAGAGCAGGTCTTCGCGAAAGCGCCCGTCGCGCACCATGTCTTCGAGGTTGAGGTTGGTGGCGGCGAGGATGCGCACGTCGGCGCGGCGGGTCACCGGGTCGCCCACGCGTTCGTATTCCTTGTCCTGGATAAAACGCAGCAGCTTGGGTTGCAGGGTCAGCGGGAAGTCGCCGATTTCGTCGAGAAACAGTGTGCCGCCGTCGGCCTGGTTGACCCGCCCCAGGGTGCTTTCGCTGGCGCCGGTAAAGGCCCCTCGGCTGTGGCCAAACAGTTCGCTTTCCATCAGTTCGGCGGTCAGGGATGGGCAGTTGATGGTCACGCAGGATTTTTTCGCCCGTTTGCTCCAGCCGTGGATCGCCTGGGACAGCTCACCCTTACCGGTGCCCGACTCGCCGAGGATCAGGATGTTGGCGTCGGTGCCGGCCACCTGGCGGGCGGTTTCGAGCACCACTTTCATCGCCGGGCTGTGGGAGTCGAGGCCGTCGCGGGGTTTGCGCACTTCGCCTTCAAGGGCCTCCAGGCGCGCCGAGAGCTGGCGCACTTCCAGTTGCTTGGCCGTGGCCAGGCGCAACTGGTCGGGGCTGCACGGCTTGACCAGGTAATCGGCCGCGCCGGCCTGGATCGCATCGACCGCGGTATCGACCGCCGAGTGCGCGGTGACGATGACCACGCGCATCCATGGCGCCTGGATACGCATTTGCGCCAGCACATCCAAGCCGTTGTCTTCGCCCAGGCGCAGGTCCAGGAAGCACAGGTCGAACACCTGGCGTTGCAGCAGCGTATCGGCCTGGGCCGCGCTGTTGGCGGTGGCGACGCTGTAGCCCTCGTCTTCGAGGCAGTAGCGGAAGGTGCGCAGGATGGCGGACTCGTCGTCCACCAGCAGAATACGGCCCTGATTCTCCGTGGCTGATTCCATTGTCCCGTGCTCCTTATTAATGAATGAATGGCGTTAGTCCCGCGCAAATCGGGCAAGTTGCATGGTCGATTCTGCGCGTTTACGCGGGGCGCAGGTTAGTTCTCTGCCGAACTAATAGCTAACTTTATGAATTTAATGAGTTTTTTGAAATTGTCAGGCCATTGGCCAGCGTTCGCTCACAGTTTCTGACAGTGCGCCGGCGTCTGCGATCCAAAAACTTTACATTTTTCTTCGCTTGTATCGTGCATTGCGCACGATGCCGGAAGGCCCATCGTGCAAGATGCGTCTGCCAGTGATTTCTATTTGTTTGTAACTTATTGATTTTATTGAATTAAATTCCTGATAAAAACTGGCATGCAGGCTGCAATAGTCTGTTTGTCAGCAGCGCAGTTACCGGCGCCGCTCCTTGAGTCAACAACCTGTGTGAGAGGAGTTTCAGGATGAATCGCCAACGTCTCGCCCAAGTGCATATTTCGCCACTGCATGTACAGCAAGGGCTGTTTGCCCTCCTGGCATTGCTGGTGACGCTGGTGGCCGGTCAATTGCTGCAACGCATGGACCAGAGCCCCCAAGTGTCGGCGCCGCTGCTGCCGGTGCAGCACACCACCCAGACCCATTTCAGTGCCGTCAGCAGCCGTTTGGCTGACAGCGCGCCCCCGCAGATGCTCGAAGTTGAACAGATCCAGTCGCTAGACGGGGTTGCCGGGCAGGAACGCTGGGTGTTCTAGGCATAAGGCTTGGTGCGGATCGACCGCGCCAGGAAACGCAAAAAACGCCGCCGTGCGTTAAGGAGAATCACCATGTTGAGCTGGGCTATCACATTCCTGATTATCGCCATCGTCGCTGCTGTCCTGGGTTTCGGTGGTATCGCGGGCACCGCCACGGGTATCGCCAAGATTCTCTTCGTCGTGTTCCTGGTGATGTTCATCGCTTCCTTCTTCTTTGGCCGTCGCGGTCGAGGCTGAACATGCGTACCTCTATAAACACGCTGGCCGCCGCCCTGTTGCTGGGCGGCAGTGCCGTGGCCATGGCGGCCAATGACGGCCAGTCGCGGGCCAACGAACTGTTGAGCGCCGACCCGCAATACCGCCAGACCTGGCAAGGCGTCGTGCAAAAAGAAGAGCGGTTGCCGGAATGGGTGATGAACCTCTCCGGTTACGCCGAACAAATGAATGCTGTGACCGAGGACGGTGACCCGTATCTGGTCGGCCCGCTGTGCGAAAACCAGCAGAGCTGCCTGAACAATCGCCTGATCGTGGCGTTCAGCCTGGATAAGAAAAACGCCTATGCCATGTGGGTGCAGGTGCCGACCGGGTTGCCGTCCGACAAGTCGCCGACCCGCCATGCTGACAAGCGCTTCCTCGGTGAGCCGGATGCAGGAATGCAGGCGTTGCTTAACGAGCAACTGAAGAAAGACCCGAATTGGTATTAAAAGCTTGAGGGTTAATAGCCACTTATGTGGGAGCGAGCCTGCTCGCGATAGCCATCTGCCAGGCGCTGTGCGATTTGGCTGATGCACCGCTATCGCGGGCGAGCGGCTCACTCCCACATAAAACTTGCTTACAAATGACGGGCGGCCAGTGGCTGCCCGATGATTTGTTGAAAGCCTCGTCCTAGAGCGGTTCTCGCCGCTGCCATCGAAAAATCCCCACGCTGCGTCGGACTTAACCGTTTCGCGGTGTTTCTTTGCGACCGTATATCGAGAAACTTGTCTTCGATCAGGGTTTTGTTTTTGCCTCTGGATGTAGGCTGTCGCCCGGTTTTTATGAAGGCACTCCCAAACCCGAAACCCCCCGCATTCACCGCAGATGGCCGGTTCACGGTACTTTCGACTGCCGAAATGTCGTATCCGAACCTGCTGGGACTATGGTTTTGTTTGGGAAATCTCATGCCGATTCGGCATAGGGTAGGCGTTTACGGCATTAGACGGCGCTCCCTTGCATCGGAATAGTTGCGCCTTTTTTCGCCTGCCAGAGAGCCGTAAATACGCGCTCCGGGGCACCTTATACGGGGGCAGATGCCGAGACTTTTACGCTATCGAGCGTTCCAGTTCGTGCATCCGCCCGAGTCAAACTGAAGTAAGGGTAACGATATGAAGAAGGCAAAGCTTAGCCTCGCCTGGCAGATCCTCATCGGTCTGGTCCTGGGGATTGCAATTGGTGCGTTGCTCAACCATTTCAGTGCCGAGAAAGCCTGGTGGATCACCAACGTCTTGCAACCTGCGGGCGATATCTTTATCCGCCTGATTAAGATGATCGTGATTCCCATCGTGATCTCGTCGCTGATCGTCGGCATTGCCGGGGTCGGGGACGCCAAGAAGCTGGGGCGCATCGGCCTCAAGACCATCATCTACTTCGAGATCGTCACCACCATCGCCATTTTGGTGGGCCTGGTGTTGGCCAACGTGTTCCACCCAGGCACCGGCATCGACATGAGCACCCTGGGTACGGTGGATATCTCCAAGTACCAGGCCACCGCGGCCGAGGTGCAGCATGAACACGCGTTCATCCAAACCATCCTCAACCTGATCCCATCGAACATCTTTGCCGCTATGGCCCGTGGCGAAATGCTGCCGATCATCTTCTTCTCGGTACTGTTCGGCCTCGGTCTGTCGAGCCTGCAAGCCGACCTGCGCGACCCGCTGGTGAAGATGTTCCAGGGCGTCTCGGAAAGCATGTTCAAAGTCACCCACATGATTATGAATTACGCCCCGATCGGCGTTTTTGCCCTGATCGCGGTGACGGTCGCCAACTTCGGTTTCGCCTCGCTGCTGCCATTGGCCAAGCTGGTGGTTCTGGTCTACGCGGCCATTCTGTTCTTCGCCTTCGTGGTGCTGGGCCTGATCGCACGCCTGTTCGGCTTCTCGGTCGTCAAGCTGATGCGCATCTTCAAGGATGAGCTGGTGCTGGCCTACTCCACCGCCAGTTCCGAAACCGTGCTGCCGCGTGTGATCGAGAAGATGGAAGCCTACGGCGCGCCGAAAGCCATTTGCAGCTTCGTGGTGCCGACCGGTTATTCCTTCAACCTCGACGGTTCGACCCTGTACCAGAGCATCGCGGCGATCTTCATTGCCCAGCTCTACGGCATCGACCTGTCCATCAGCCAGCAACTGTTGCTGGTGCTGACCCTGATGGTCACCTCCAAAGGCATCGCCGGCGTGCCGGGTGTGTCCTTCGTGGTACTGCTGGCGACCCTGGGCAGCGTGGGCATCCCGCTCGAAGGCCTGGCGTTCATCGCGGGTGTCGACCGCATCATGGACATGGCCCGTACCGCATTGAACGTAATCGGCAATGCCTTGGCCGTGCTGGTCATCGCACGTTGGGAAGGCATGTACGACGACGCCAAGGGCGAGCGCTACTGGAACTCCCTGCCGCACTGGCGCAGCAAAGAGCCGCTGCCGGCGGGCGAACCCTCCAGCCACTGAGCCGCCCGCTTGCTACAACAGTTGAACCTCAAACCCCGGTGATTCCGGGGTTTGTCGTTTCTGCCCGCCCCGCTATCATTCGCGGCATCTTTCGGGGGACTTAACTGATGCTCAACGGCCTATGGCTTGGCTTTTTCATCGTTGCAGCCGTTTCGGCCATGGCGCAGTGGCTGATCGGCGGCAACGCCGGGATCTTCGCGGCGATGGTGGAAAGCATTTTCGCCATGGCCAAGCTCTCGGTGGAGGTGATGGTGCTGCTGTTCGGCACCCTGACCCTGTGGCTGGGCTTTCTGCGCATCGCGGAGAAGGCCGGCATCGTCGATTGGCTGGCCAAGGCCCTGGGGCCGTTGTTCCTGCGCCTGATGCCGGACGTGCCGCCCGGCCACCCGGCCATCGGCCTGATTACCCTGAACTTCGCCGCCAATGGCCTGGGCCTGGACAACGCGGCCACGCCCATCGGCCTCAAGGCCATGCGCGCCCTGCAAGAACTCAACCCCAGCCCCACCACCGCGAGCAACGCGCAGATCCTGTTCCTGGTGCTCAACGCCTCGTCCCTGACCCTGCTGCCGGTGACGATCTTCATGTACCGCGCCCAGCAAGGCGCGCCGGACCCGACCCTGGTGTTCCTGCCGATCCTTCTGGCCACCAGCGCCTCCACCCTGGTGGGCCTGCTCTCGGTGGCGGTGATGCAGCGCCTGCGCCTGTGGGACCCGGTGGTGCTGGCCTACCTGATTCCCGGCGCCTTGCTGCTGGGCGGCTTCATGGCGCTGCTGGCGACTATGTCGGCCACGGCCCTGGCGGCGTTGAGCTCGATCCTCGGCAACCTGACGTTGTTCGGCCTCATCATGCTGTTCTTGCTGGTGGGCGCGCTGCGCAAGGTCAAGGTCTACGAGGCGTTCGTCGAGGGTGCGAAGGAAGGCTTCGACGTGGCCAAGAGCCTGCTGCCGTACCTGGTGGCGATGCTCTGCGCGGTGGGCGTGCTGCGGGCGTCCGGGGCGCTGGATTTTGGCTTGGACGGCATTCGCCACCTAGTGGAATGGGCCGGTTGGGACACCCGCTTCGTCGATGCCCTGCCGACTGCGCTGGTCAAGCCGTTCTCCGGCAGTGCGGCGCGGGCGATGTTGATTGAAACCATGCAAACCCAAGGCGTGGACAGCTTCCCGGCATTGGTGGCAGCGGTGATTCAGGGCAGCACCGAGACGACGTTCTATGTGCTGGCGGTGTACTTCGGCGCCGTCGGCATCCAACGCGCCCGCCACGCCGTGGGCTGCGCCCTACTGGCGGAGTTCGCCGGTGTGGTGGCGGCGATTGGGGTTTGTTATTGGTTTTTTGGTTGAGTCAGGCGCAGAACCACCCTCCCGCTCCCACAGTGGATCGCTGGTGTAGTTGAGATGAGCGTTAGGCACCGCTTCCTCAGGGAGGTGGCTGCACAGGCGTTAGTTATTCCCAGGCTTGGGCTGCTTCTGCCCCTGCGCCACCGCCCACGCCACCACTTGCGCGGTCAGTTTGTCGCTGGCCTGGCCGAACCCGGCCACCACCGCGGGCACTTGCACGTCGCTCAACGGCTGGCGCACTTCAAAGCGGCGGCTGGCGAGGATGCGTTGGTCTTTGCCGCCCACCAGCAGCGCATCGAGGCGGATCACCACGCTCGCGGCCGTGCCCTGGTACTCGGTCTGGAACGCCTGCAACACCCCACCCAACTCGAAATCGGCTTGCAGGTTGCTGTCGTCGATGCTCAGCAGCGGCACGCGGCCGTCGCGAGTGAAGGCGTCCAGTAGGCGGTTGCGCAGCAGCACCGGCGCCGGGTCGCTCCAGCGCGAGGCCTTGTAGCTGCTCAGCACGTCCCCTTGGGGGATGACCGCGATTTTCGTGCTGTTGAGCGCGTCGCTGGCCTGGGGCTTGGCCAGGCGCAGCGACCAGGGCTGCGCCTGAGCCTGGGCCGCCGCGCCAGCCTGGGCCGAGGGCAAGCGGTAGACGTCGGCGGGCGGCGCCTTGGGCAGGATCGAGCAAGCGCCGGTCAAGGCGAAACTGGCGAGCAGGGCCCAATGGCCGGCGATGCGGTAGGCGAGTCTCATGGGGTGAATTCCTTGTTCGTGTCGCTGCCCAGCAGGTAACCGCTGGGGTTGGCTTCCAGGCGACGGGAGATGGCGCGCAGTGAACTCAAGGTGTCGCGCAGTTCGCGCACCGCTGGCGCCAGGCCATTGAGGCCCTGCATGCCGTTGTTCAGGGAGTCCTGGTTGTCGGTCAGCAGCTTGTTGATGGTCGCGGTGCTTTGCTCCAGCGAAGCCATGGCGTGCTCGGCGCTGCCGAACATCTGCTTGCCCTGGTCATTGAGCAGGCCGTTGGCGTTGCGCATCAGCGCGGTGGTCTGCTCCAGCGCGGCGGTGGCTTGCTTGCCGATGGCGGCCAGTTGCTGCATGGCCTGGCGGATATCGTCCTTTTGCTCGGCGATGGTCCCGGTAGTCTGCTCCAGATGCGCCAGGGTGCTGCTGACGCGATCGACGTTCTCGGCCGAGAACATGCGGTTGGCGTTGTGCAGCAGCAGGTTGACGCTGCTCATCAAGTCATTGCTGTTGTTGAGCAGGCGCGCGATGGGCGACGGCGAGGCGACGATCACGGGCAACTTGCCGCCCTTGCCGCGCAGCGTCGGGCTTTGCGGGGTGCCGCCGCTGAGCTGGATGATCGAGGTGCCGGTGATGCCGGTCAGGGCCAGTTTGGCCTGGGTGTCTTCCTTGATCGGCGTCTCGCCGCTCAGGCGGATGCGGGCCAGCACCCGGCGCGGGTCCTTGGGGTCCAGGCGCAGGGTGACCACATCGCCGACCTTGATCCCGCTGTACTGCACCGCGCTGCCCTTGGACAGGCCGCTGACCGCCTCGTTGAAGACGATTTCGTAGTCCTTGAATTCGCTGTCCACGCTGGATTTGGTCAGCCACAGGCCGAACAGCAAGGCGCCGACCACCACCAGAACGGTGAACAGGCCAATCAAGACGTGATGGGCTCGGGTTTCCATGTCAGACCTCGTTGAGCAATGTAGCGGCTTGGTACGCCGCGCGGCCGCGAGGGCCATGGAAGTATTCGTGAATCCAGGCGTCGTCGGTGTCGGCGACCTTGTCGATGGCATCGGCCACCAGCACTTTTTTCTGCGCCAGCACCGCCACGCGGTCGGTGATGGTGTAGAGCGTGTCCAGGTCGTGGGTAATCAGCAGCACGCTCAGGCCCAGGGCATCGCGCAGGGTCAGAATCAGTTGGTCGAACGCGGCCGCGCCGATGGGGTCCAGGCCGGCGGTGGGTTCGTCGAGAAACAGGATGTCCGGGTCCAGGGCCAGCGCCCGGGCCAGGGCGGCGCGCTTAATCATGCCGCCGGACAGCGACGCGGGGTATTTGTCGGCGGCCGACAGCGGCAACCCAGCCAGGGCCAGTTTCACCGCCGCCAGGTGCTCGGCGTCGGCGCGGCTCAGGCCGGCGTGCTCGATCAGCGGCAGGGCGACGTTCTCGGTGACCGTCAGCGAGGAAAACAGCGCGCCCTTCTGGAACAGCACACCGAAGCGCCGTTCGAGCAACGAACGCTCGTGCTCCCCCAGGCTGGGCAGGTTTTGCCCGAACACCCGCACCGCGCCGTCGCTGGGCTGGCGCAGGCCGATGATGCTGCGCAGCAACACCGACTTGCCGCTGCCCGAGCCGCCGACCACGGCGAGGATCTCGCCCTGGTACAGGTCCAGGTCGAGGTTTTCATGCACGCTCTGCGGGCCGAAGCGGTTGCACAGGCCGCGCACTTCAATCACCGCCTCGGCGGGCTCAGGGGTACTCACCAGCCCATCTCCATAAAGAACAACGCCGCCACGGCGTCGAGCACGATCACCACGAAAATCGACTGCACCACGCTGGAGGTGGTGTGGGCGCCCACCGACTCGGCGCTGCCGCTGACCTTGAAGCCTTCCAGGCAGCCGACGGCGGCGATGAGGAAGGCGAAGATGGGCGCTTTGACCATGCCCACCAGAAAGTGCTGCACGCCAATGTCCGCTTGCAGCAGCGAGAGGAACATGGCCGGCGAGATATCCAGCGACAGCGCGCAAACCACGGCGCCGCCGATGATCCCCGAGAGCATCGCCAAAAACGTCAGCATCGGCAGGGCCACCAGCAGGGCCAGCACCCGCGGCAGCACCAACAGCTCCATCGGGTCCAGGCCCAGGGTGCGGATCGCGTCGATCTCTTCGTTGGCCTTCATCGAGCCGATTTGCGCGGTAAAGGCACTGGCGGTGCGCCCGGCCATGAGGATGGCGGTGAGCAGCACGCCGAATTCGCGCAGAAAGGAGAACGCCACCAAATCGACGGTAAAGATGCTGGCACCGAAGCTCTTGAGCACCGTGGCGCCGAGGAAAGCCACCACCGCACCCACCAAAAAGGTCAGCAAGGCGACGATGGGCGCTGCGTCCAGGCCGGTCTGCTCGATGTGCGCCACCACCGGGGTCAGGCGCCAGCGTTTGGGGCGCAAGGCGCCGCGCACCAGGGTTTCGAGGATCAGGCCGATAAAGCCGAGCAGTTGCAGGGTGTCTTGCCAGACCGCATCCACCGCCCGGCCAATGCGGCTGAGCAACTGGATGCCGACGTTGGCCTGCGGTGCCTTGACCGGCACGCAGAAGTCGGTGAGCGCGCCATACACGGTCTTGAGCAGCGCCCGGTCGGCGGCGGGCAAGGTGCAGTCGGGGTGTTCGGTGGACTGGCCGAGGCGCTCGCTACCGAGCAATTCCACCAGGAGCGAGGCCCCGGCGGTGTCGAGGGCGCCGAGGCCGTTGAGATCGACCCGGGTGCTGGCGTCGTACTGGCCGTGCAGCGCGTCGCTCAACTGTTTGAGCGCCGTGTAGTGGGCCAGCGTCCAGTCTCCCGCCACGCGCAGTTGCGCCGGGGTGACCGTGGTATCCAGTTGGGCGCTGCCGGGCGTCGTGGGGGTCATAAGCTCCGTGCTTGTATTTGGCTATTACGCGAGCCTACGTAATAGCACGTTACCCATTACTTTGCCTGGCTCGCGGCCACGCTGCCTTGACCTGGGTCGGTCACGTTAAAGCGCAGCACGCCGATTACCTGGCCGTCTTCGGTGAGCACGCGCACCTGCCAGCGGCCCACTGGGTTGGGCGGGAAGTTCTGCTTGTGGGTCCAGGCGCGGTAACCCTCCTTGCGCCCGCCGCGGATATCCAGCGCGATGCGGTCGACCTCTTTGCCGTTGAGCTTCCACACGTGGTAGATGCGCTCGTTCAGGCCCCGGGGCGCGTTGATGGCGGTGAAGGCGTACAGGCCCGTGCCGCGCAACTGGCTGGCGCTGACCTCATCGAGGCTGTCGCCGGGGGTGCGGTCTTGCAGTTCGGTGCTGATGGCCACTTCGGTCATCCACAGCGTCGCCGGTGGCACCCAGGAGCGCAGCAACCACCCGGCGGCGCCGATGGCCAGGGTCATGCCCAGCAGCATCACCGCGCCACGCCAATGGCGGATCGGAAAACTCGACGCCAGGCTGGGAAACGACAGCAGCATGGCGATGCCCAGGGCCAGTTTGAAACTTTGCGCGGTGGTCAGGTGCAGGATGATCGGCAGCGCCGTGAGCAGCACCGCGAACAGGGTCAGGGTGTGCAGCGCCAGAAACAGCCAGCGGCGCGGCGCCAGCCACTTGTAGTAGAGCGGGTCGATGATGGAAATCAGCGCCGCCGCGCCCAGCAGCCCGGTGAAAATCAACTGGCCGCTGTTCCAGGTGGTGGTGATGAAGAAAAACGGCAGGACGAAGAACAGGCTTTCCTGGTGGATCATCTGCGTCGCGTAACGCAACAGCGGCTGGGGGATTTCCTTGTTGAACACCTTGGTGAACAACTGGGTCAGGGTGTTTTCCAGCATCAGCCAGACCCAACTGACCAGCATGATGACGGCAATCCAGGTGGCCAGGCCTTGCTGGCGGTCCACCAGAATGAAACTGCCCACACCGGAGACAAAACCGCCAAGCGCAATCACCCCTGGATAGCGCTTCATCAATTCCAGAAGGCGCTGTACGTATAGGTTCCAGTTAGGCATTGGGCTGTTCACAGTTTGATGTAGGAAAAATCTCTAACAGAGTACCGCCGGTGGTGTGGGGTGGCGAGGTCGAAAACACCTCGCCCATGGCCCCTACCCTTCGTCGTCACTGCCACTCAGTGCCGCCATCGCGAGCAGGCTCGCTCCCACAAAGGAAAAATGAAACCTCACCCGCACCCCCGTTCAACTGTGGGAGCGGGCCTTGCCCGCGATGGCGGACTGCCTGTTACTGCAGGGTTGTCTGAGCCACCGCTATCGCGGGCAGGCCCACTCCCACAGGGGGGCCTTTGCCACCGGGGGTGTTTGGTTAGCGGGTACGGCGCTTACGGCGCAGCCCCGCCCCCATCAAGCCGATCAGCAGCAGCCCCGAGCCCCCGCCCGCCCACATCAGGGTGTCGTCACTCATCAGCGGTTGCTCGATGCGCACATACCCCGGTTGGCTAAGCAATTGGCGCAAGACTTGGTTGGCCTGGTCCAGGCTGACCGTTTGCAGGCGCTTGGCGGGGTTGGAGAAGTGGCCGTCTTCGTAGTCGCCCAGAGCGCTCCAGTAGTAGTCGGCCAACGCACTATTGCCCTGCACCGCCCAGGCCTGGCGGGCGACGGCGGCTTGTTGCAGGCGGGCGAAGGTGGCCGGGTCGAGGCCGTTTTGCAACAAGTCGGCTTGCAGCGCCTTGAGCACTTGCCGGGCCTTGGGCACGTCATCGCGCGCGAGGTCGGCGCCCAGGCTGAGGAACACCGTGTCGCCAAACACTTCCCGCTCGCTCCACGGCCCATAGGACAAGCCGTGGGCCAGGCGCAATTGGCGGTACAGCGCCCAGCCCAGGTAGTCCTTGAGCAGGTCGAGGGTTTCGTAGGGTTGGTCGTCCAGGGCCGGCTCGGGGAACAGCCAGTGCAGCTTGGCGCCATTGCCGACCCAGCCTCGCAACAAGGTGCGCTGGGCGGCGGCGCTATGCTCGATCTGTGCCAGAGGCGGGTGCTCGCTGGGGTCTACCGGGTCCAGTTCGGCGAAGGTGCGCTCCAAGTAGGCCGGCAGCAGGCGATCGAGGTCACCGACCACGATCAGGGTCATGTTGTTGGGCGCATACCAGTGCTGGCGCACCTGCTCCAGTTGTTCGCGGCTCAGGTCGTGGACCTCGGCGCGCTCGGCGCACTTGAGGCCCAGTTCCACCGCCAGTTGATTGCTGGCCTTGTGGCCGATGTCCTGGCGGTCGAGCCAGCGCTGCAAGTGCGAGTAATGGCCGCCGTCCTCGCGCTCGACCACTTGCTTGGCGGCTGCCACCGCCGGGTCGTCGAGGCGGGTTTCGGTGAGCAGCGCCAGCAGCAGGTCGAGGACCTTGCGCTGGTTTTTCGCCGGGGCTTCGATCACGAAAGTGGTATCGGCGTTGCTGGTGTAGGCGTTCCACTCGCCGCCCAGGGCTTGCATGCGTTCTTCCAGGCCGCCTTCGCCGCTGGCGTCGATGCCGCTGAACAACAAGTGCTCCAGCAGGTGCGGCAGCTCTTTGTCGGCGCAACTGAAGTCGTCCATGCCCACGCCCACCACCAGGCGAATCGCCACGTGGCCCTTTTGCGTGCCCGGTTTAAGCAGCACTTGCAGGCCGTTGGGCAGCATGTAGCCCTCGACCTGGAAGCGGTCAAGGGCAAGGCTTGGGGTGGTGGCGAGCAACAGGCAAGCGAACAGCAGACAGCGCATGAAAGGGTTCCTGGCGGCTACATAAGCGGCTACAGCCTAGACGATCAAGGTGAATGAGTGACGTCACTCACCTCGTCCACCGCCAGTGCTCCGGTGTCGGCGGTTTCCAGCACCACGTAGGCGCTGCTGCAGAAGAGTGAGTTGAGACGTTTCATGTCGGCGATCAGTTCCAAATGAAGCGAGCTGGTCTCCAGGCTTTGCACGATTTTACGTTGCAAGCGGCTGACATGGGCGTGGGCAAGGCGCCGTTCCTGGGCGCGAAAGCGGCGTTTTTCGCGCAGCAATTGGCGGGCGCTTTCCTTGTCGGCGCTGAGGAACACCGACAGGCCCAGGCGCAGGTTGGCCATCAATTGGCTGTGCAGGTCGGCCAACTCCTCCAGGCCCACGTCGGAAAACGAGCGGCGTTGGGAGGTTTTCTGCTGCTGGAGCTTACGCAGCATGCGTTCGATCAAGTCCCCCGCCAGCTTGAGATTGATCGCCAGTTCGATCGTCTCGGCCCAGCGCCGGCTGTCGTTTTCGCTGAGGTCTTCGCGGGGCATTTGCGCCAGGTACAGCTTGATCGCGCTGTACAGCGCCTCGACGTCCTCGCCCAGGCGCCGTACTTCTTGGGTCACAGCGGTGTGTTTGCCGCGCAGCACGTCGAGCATGGCTTCGAGCATGTTGTCGATCAAATCGCCCATGCGCAGGGTTTCCCGCGCGGCATTGGCCAGGGCCAGGCTGGGGGTGGCCAGCGCAGTCGGGTCGAGGTGGCGCGGGCGGGCCAGGCCATTGGCCTCCGGGCGCTCGGGCAGCAGCCAGGCGCATAGCCGCGCCATCGGCCCGACGGTGGGCAATAGCAGCAGGCAGCGGGTGGTGTTGTAGAGCAGGTGAAACCCGATCACCAGGCCTTGGGTGCTCAGGTCCAGGCTGTCCATCCAGTTCACCAGGGGGTCGAGCACCGGGATGATGAGCAGCAGGCCGATCAGTTTGTACAACAGGCTGCCCAGGGCCACTTGGCGCCCGGCCGCGTTCTGCATGCTGGTGCTCAGGAACGCCAGGATGCCGCTGCCGATGTTGGCGCCGATCACCAGGCCAATGGCCACGGGCAGGCTGATGACGGCGGCGCCGGCCAGGGTGGCGGTGAGCAGCACGGCGGCCAGGCTGGAATACGAGACCATCGCGAACAGCGCGCCCACCAGGGCATCGAGCAGCAGGTCGCCGGTCAGCGAGGCGAACACCACCTTCACACCTTGGGCCTGGGTGATGGGCGCGGCGGCTTCGACGATCAGTTGCAGGGCCAGGATTATCAGGCCCAAGCCAATGCCTACGCGGCCCATCTGGCCGATGCGGGTCTGCTTGCGCGAGAGGAAGAAAATCACCCCGAGGAAAATCAGCAGCGGCGACAGCCACGACAGGTCCAGGGTCAGTACCCGCGCCATCAACGCGGTGCCGACGTCGGCGCCGAGCATGGTGGCCAGGGCGGGCGTCAACGCCATCAGGCCTTGGCCGACGAACGAAGTCACCAGCATCGCCGTGGCGTTGCTGCTTTGCACAATGGCGGTGACGAGGATGCCGGCGACAAAGGCCAACGGGCGGCTGGCCATGTTCTGGCCGATCACGTGGCGCAGGTTGGAGCCGTAGACCCGCAGGATGCCGGTGCGCACGATGTGCGTGCCCCAGATCAGCAAAGTCACGGCGGAAAGCAGATTGAGCAGGGTCAGCATGTTCAGGCCCCCTGTGGCGGAATGCCCCAACGGGGCTAAGTGAACGGTGCAGCGCAAGATCTACATTGTGTATTTAAGCTGTAGTCGGCTTACCGGCGAGGCGCCAGCATTGCATAGCTAAAGAAGGGTTTGAAACAAAAGTGTCATGTGGGGGCGGGTGAAAAAGCTGTTAAGCAAGCCCCCTGTGGGAGCGGGCCGGGCGGCGCTCCCACAGGTTTTCAAGGCTTTGCCCGCCAGCCCTTACTGGCCCGGAATGTCCTTGCGCAGTTTCACCGGGTCGGTCTGCTTTTTCTTCTTGGCGATGGCGGTGCGCATTTTGATGTTCACCGCTTCAACGGCCAGGGAGAACGCCATGGCGAAGTAGACGTAGCCTTTTGGCACATGCACTGCAAAGGCTTCGGCGATCAGCACCGTACCCACCACCAGCAGGAACGACAGCGCCAGCATCTTCAGCGACGGGTGCTTGTCGATGAAGTTACTGATGGTGCCCGCGGCCAACATCATCACCAGCACGGCGACGACGATCGCGGCGACCATGACCGGCACATGGGACACCATGCCCACGGCGGTGATGACCGAGTCCAGGGAGAACACGATGTCGATGATGGCGATCTGGATGATGGTGTAGATGAAGTTGCCACCCTTGCCGGTCGGCTCGTCGTGGGTTTCGTCTTCACCTTCCAGGGCGTGGTACATCTCCTGGGAGCTTTTCCACAGCAGGAACAGGCCACCGAAGAACAGGATCAGGTCGCGCCCGGAGATACCGTGGCCGGCGACGTGGAACAGGTCGGCGGTCAGGCGCATGACCCAGGTGATCGACAACAGCAGCAGGATGCGCGTGACCATCGCCAGCGCCAGGCCGAAGATCCGCGTGCGGGCCTGCATATGCTTGGGCATACGGCTGACCAGGATCGAGATCATGATGATGTTGTCGATGCCCAGGACGATTTCCAGGGCGGTCAGTGTGAAGAAGGCAACCCAGATCTCCGGGTTGGTCAGCCATTCCATGTGTATTCCTTTGAGCGAGTGTTAAACCGCGACGGGCCTGAACCTTGAGAACCCAAAGTCTAGACCCGGCGTAGTGAATGTAGGGCTTATAGAGTGCTGAACAGCGGAAAAATCCCCATCAGCAAAGCGGCAAACATTATGCACAGGCAAACCAGCACTGCCCACTTCAAGGTGAAGCGTTGATGGTCGCCAAACTCGATTCCGGCCAGCGCCACCAGCAAATACGTGGACGGTACCAAGGGGCTGAGCAGGTGCACGGGTTGGCCGACGATGGACGCGCGGGCCATTTCCACGGCGCTGATGCCGTAATGGCTGGCGGCTTCGGCCAAAACCGGTAATACGCCGTAATAAAAAGCGTCGTTAGACATGAAGAACGTGAACGGCATGCTCACCAGCGCCGTGATGACCGCCAGGTACGGGCCGAGGAACTCCGGGATCACCGCCAACAGGCTCTTGGACATGGCATCGACCATGCCGGTGCCCGACAGAATGCCGGTGAAAATGCCCGCAGCGAAAATCAGCCCGACCACCGCCAGCACGCTGCCGGCATGGGCCGCGACGCGGTCCTTCTGCTGTTGCAGGCAGGGGTAGTTGACGATCATCGCGATACTGAAGGCCACCATGAACAGCACCGGCAGCGGCAGCAGGCCGGCGATCAGGGTGCCCATCAGGCCCAGGGTCAGGGCGCCGTTGAACCAGATCAACTTCGGCCGGCGGGCGTCCGGGAACTGGGAAACGCTGATTTCGCTGTGGTCCACTTCGTCGCCCACCAGGTGCAATTCGCCCAGGCGCGCGCGCTCGCGCTTACCGTAGAAGTAGGCAATCGCCAGGATTGCCACCACACCGGCCAGCATCGCCGGGATCATCGGCACGAAAATATCCGACGGGTCGACATGCAGCGCACTGGCCGCCCGCGCCGTGGGGCCGCCCCAGGGCGTCATGTTCATCACCCCGCCGGCGAGAATAATCAGCCCGGCCATGATCCGCGGGCTCATGCCGATGCGGCTGTACAGCGGCAGCATGGCGGCCACGCAGATCATGTAAGTGGTGGCGCCGTCACCGTCCAGCGACACCACCAGGGCCAGCACCGCGGTGCCCACCGAAACCTTGAGCGGGTCGCCCTTGACCAGTTTGAGGATCTTGCGCACGGCCGGGTCGAACAGGCCCGAGTCGATCATCAGGGCGAAATAGAGGATGGCGAACATCAGCATCACCCCGGTCGGGGCGAGCTTGGTGATGCCTTCGAGCATCATCGGGCCGATCTTGGGCGCAAAACCGCCGAACAAGGCGAAAACGATCGGGATGATAATCAGGGCGATCAGCGCGGAGAGGCGCTTGGTCATGATGAGGAACATGAACGTGATGACCATGGCAAAGCCAAGGAAAGTCAGCATAGGAATACTCCAGGCGTAGCGCGGCTAGGGGAAAGGCGAACCGGGGGGCGGTCAGCGCAGAACGGCGAGCACGGGGCTTACGGGGGGAGTAGGGGTCAGGCGCATAGGAGTGAACATCAGAATCACCATTGTTGTTGTTAATTGGGCCGCGTGCGCTGCAATGGCGCGTTTGGCCAACCGGTCTGGTGCCGGTAGTGGAGGCGATCCTAATAGGGCAAGCTTTCAGCCAGCTTTCGCGGAGCAAAGGAGTGGATGGCTGTCTGTCGGATAGCATCCATTATTTGAGTAGGAAAATTTTCTATTGGAGATCGGAGATATGGAGATTGCTGAGCTTCACACCGGTGGCTGCCAGTGCGGCGGGTTGCGGTATCGGTTTATGGGGCCGCTCAAGGACATTGCCCATTGCCACTGTTCGATTTGCCGGCGGGTCAGTGGTGGCATCGTGACCACTTGGATCACCCTGCCCGGCCGCGCCTTTGAATGGCTGACGGGCACGCCGGCGCGGTACGAATCTTCGCCGGGGTGTGTGCGGTACTTCTGCGCACGCTGTGGCGCCCATGTGGCGTTGGTGACCCAACTGAGCCCGGACAGCATCGACGTGACCGTCGCCACCCTCGACCACCCCCAACTGGCCCCCGCCGACCGCCATATCTGGACGCAAAGCCGTTTGCCTTGGCTGCACCTGGATGAACATTTGCCCAGGGAAGCGCAGGAAGTGTTGTAGCAAACGGTAGGGCTCAGCCCGCTGCTTTTGTGGGGGCAACGGTCTTACCTCTACCACTCGTCACCGCCATTCCGTGCCGCCATCGCGAGCAGGCCCGCTCCCACAGCGGAAAAATGAAAGCCTCACCCGCACCACCGTTCAACGGTGGGAGCGGGCCCGCCCGCGATGGCGCCGGTACACCCCACACACCGCTACTGCCTCGCCCACCGCCATCGCGGGCAAGGCCCGCTCCCACAGAGGTGCTGGTGCCGATTATCAGTCCAGGTACGCGAACTGGTAGGTATCCGCGTCGATCATTACCAATTGCAGGTCATTGCTGCGGGTGTTGACGGCTTTGCCGTTGAGCAGCACCGAGGTTTCGACGCGGTAGACGCCTTGGGGCACCTGGTCGTCGAGGTTGACGGTGAAGGTGTTCTCGTAGCCGCCGCTGCCGGTGGTCTGGTTGGCGACTTTGGTGCCTTCCTTGAACGGCGTGGTGGCGCCCGGCTCGTAGAGGCGCACTTGTTCCTTGATCTCGTTGACCGCCTGCTGGCTGCCGTTGATGGCAACGATGTTGGAGACGATCTGGATCGGCTGGCCGCGCTTGACGGTGGCGCCGGGTTTGATGCTGGTCTGGTAGCTGACCAGTTGCGGGTCGCTGGTCACACGCTTGCCGGCGGCCTTGTATTGGTCTTCGACTTGCTGGCTGCTCTGGGTCTGCACGGTTTTGGCGTTGATGACAAAGCACACCGCCAGCCCTGCCGCGCCGCCCAGGGCTGCGCCTGTGCCGCGATCCTTCTTGCCGCTCACGGCGGCACCCGCAGCGGCGGCGCCGGCGATGGCCAAGCCACATTTGACCCAGTCACCGCCGCTCCACTTGGTTGGGTCCATATCGACGTTGGCACAGCTTTGCAGGCCGAACAGGGAAACCAGTCCGAGGACGAGAAGACGCTTGTTTGAAGGGCGGCGGGTAGCGGTCATCGAGTCACTTCCTTAAGGGGCGAAAAGGGGCAGGCACGGTCCGGCTCATCATTCGATGGTGGTCCGGTTCAGGGCCTGGGTACGCTGTTGTTCGGCCTGGCGGATGATGTTGAGCGCCTGGCGGTTGCCTGGGTCCATGGTCAGCACCACGTTGGCCACGGCAATAGCCGATTGGTAATCCTTGCGCCCCAGAGCCCGTTTGGCCTGCTCCAGGGATTGGCCGAGCACACCGGGGTTGGCGCCGCTGTTGTTCTGGCGCGGGGCGACGGGCCGGGTGGTCGGCAGGGAGTTTTGCTGCTGTTGTTCGCGCAGTTTGTCGGCGAGCATTTTTTGCTGTTCTTGCAGGCGCTTGTCCAACTCGCGCTGTTGTTGTTCGCGCTCGCGGTCGGCGTCCTTGGCCAGTTTGTCGCGCTTGGCCTGCTCTTGTGCGGCCAGCCGCGCGGCTTCGGCGGCTTTTTGCGCCTGTTGCGCTTGCTGCTCGCGCTCAAGCCCGGCCTGGGCCCGTTGCAGCAGGCTCACGGCGCGGGGGTCTTTGCTGTCCTTTTGCAGGGCCTGTTCGGCGTTTTCCAGGGCGCAGCTGTACTGGTTGCTGCGCAGGCAATCATTGGCGGCCTGCACGTGCTGCTCGAACTGCTGCTGGGTTTGGCGGGCGCCGGTTTGGTAAAGCCAATAGCTGCTCACAGCACCGAGCACCATCACGCCCAGTAGCACTTTCTTCATGCCGCGCCCGGAGGGCGGCAAGGGTTGCACGTTGGCGGTGGGCGGCCGCTCGGGTGCAGGGGCTTTCGCCGCTGGCACTGGCTTGGCGGCGGGCGGTTTTTCCACCTGCTTGATATCGAATTCCAACGCCGGTGCCGGCGTTTCGGCCTTGGCCACCGGCGCGGCAGGCTTGACCACTGGCGCCACTGCGGGCGGTGCCTTGGGCGTGGGCGCCACGACAGCGGCCACACCGCAGAACGGGCAGTGTTTCACCGGGCCGCAGAGCGCCTTGCCACAGGCGCTGTTGGCGCAGGTGGCGGGGAACCCGGCGGTTTTTGCAGACACGGACATAGGGCTCAGGTCTCGGTTCAGATAGCGGGCGGCGGTGCGGCACCGAAGGCGACGGGCGGGCCGCCGACGGCCGGGGCGAACAGGTGCGCCAGCTCAGGCATCTGCCCGGCGCTCGCCCATGCCGCCATGCCTTCGCGCCACAACTGGCTGTCGCGGGTGATTTGCCCGGTCTGCACGTATTGCTGCAACTGCGCGACGGTGTACGGCCCGTAGTTGGTGCCGCTGACGCTCAGGTGGTAGTTGAACTGCGGCACGTTGAGCGGTGGCGGGGCCATGCCCAGGCCGCCCGGCGGTGGCGGTACGGCCGCGCCCGGTGCGGCAGGCATGCCCGGAGCCTGGGCAGGCGCCGCCGCTACCGGGTTGAGCAGGCTTTCGAGCCAACCGGCAGTGAAGAACTCTTTGCGCAGGGCGATTTTCTCGCCGTGCTCTTTGTGCACTTCGTCGACATAGACATCGCCCAGGGAGCCGTCGATCGGCTCGGCGAACTGCGCCAGTAGGCCCTTGGCCTGTTGGATCAGTTGCTCAGCGGTGTCCGGCGCCAGGCGCTTGAGGCGCTGTTCGTATTCTTTTTTCAGCAGTTCGGCGATTTTGTTCGGGAAGGTGCGCGCCAGGGTGGAGCGGCCCTTGATGTCCAGGCGCATGTTGGCGCGGTAGGCGTTGCGGGCGTAATCGTCGAACAGCACATGCAGCGCAGCCATTTGCAGCGGCGTGCTCAGGGCCGCTACGCGTTTGCGCAGTTGCTCTTCGATGTCGCGGTGCTGGTTAGAGCTGATGCCGCTCTGGCGGATGGCGAATTCGTCGCCCACCGAGAAGTAGTCCTGGTCGAGCACGAACTCGTAGCGCCCGTTCTTGGCGCGGCTCAGCACGCCCAGGCCGACGCAGTGCAGGTAGAGTTTGAAGTCCTCGGCGAACTTGCGGTAATCCTCCTGGCTGAACTGGATCGGCTGCACGAATTGGCTGATGCGCTTGTGCACATGCAGCGGGATGCGTTCGCTTTCCTTGCTGTAGCAGGCCTCGTAGGTGGACATCGGCGTCAGCGCCGGCACCGGGAAGCCGCTCAGTTCGGTGTAGCAGATCAACTTGCCGGGGGTGCCCGACTCCACGAAGTCGATCTGCCCGGCGGTCATGCCGGTGCCGGTGGGCAGGCACTGGCCAATCATGGCGCCGTACATGCGCTTGAACTCGCCGGCGTCATTCACCCCGATCAGGCAGGTGAAGCTGTCTTTGTCGGTCTCAAAGCCGCCATTGCCGCTCAGTGGCACCCACGGCATGGCGCGTTGCAGCAGCAGGCGGAACTTCTCGCGTTGCTCGTCCGGGGTCAGGGCGCTGAGGGCCACCAGCAGCGGGTCGGTGCCGACTTTTTGCGGCGGCATCTGCTGCACGGCTTTGTTGCGCAGCTTGCCCAGCAGTTCTTCCTGGCCTTTGTCGGTTTGCAGTTTGTCGAACAGGGTCTTGGAGCCGCCGAAATCCTTGAAGGCGTCTTTGGCCCATTCGCGTACCTGCGGGCCGTCCACCGGCTCTTCCTCGCCGCCCTGCACCAGTTTGAGCTGGATCAGGGTGGCGTGTTCTTCCTTGATGCTGGCGTCGATCTTCGCGATGTCGGTGTCGATGCGCCGCAGCAGGCTGTCCACCGCGTTGCGCCCGTCTTGCAGGCGGCCGACGAAGCCGTTCCAGATGGCGCGGCCGTTGTGGTCCACCGAGGCTTTGTTGCCCAGCCACTCGGAGATCTCACGCAGCAGTTGCGCCGCTTCGCGGGCCGCGACGTGGCGCACGTAGAACAGCAGGCTTTCGCGCAGGGTGTCCTTGACCTGGGTGAGCACCGTCTCGGCTTGTTTTTCCTTGCCGCTCAGGCGTGCCAGCAGGCCTTTGCCGGTGGTTTCCTTGAGGCGTTCGAATTCGCGGGCCAGTTCCGAGGATTCCAGCTTCTCGGACAGCTCCTTGAAGCGCGCGGCGTTCTTTTCCAGGGCCGGGATGATGCCGTTGCTGCCGTTTTCCAGGCGATCCTTGAGCATCTCCACCAGCGCCAGGGTGTAATCCAGGCCACCGCGTTCGTCGTCGTCGAGGCGGCGGAAGAGTTTTTCCGGCAAGGCGTCTTCTTGCACCAGGGCGGCCAGGCGTTTCTGGCGGTTTTCCTTGATGCGCACTTCGTGGTTGCGCTCGGCGCTGTCGATGCTGCTGCCCTTGGTGTCGCGTTCCAGTTGCTGCTGGATTTCCCGCACGTGGGTCAGCCACTGGTCCTTGTCGGCGCCACCGTTTTGCAGGCGCTCGAACAGGGTTTCGACCTTGTGCTCGATCTGCGCGGTGACGCTGTTATCGCCCTCGACTTGCAGCAGATCGTCGGCGATCTGGTAGTGGGTGAACTCGCCTGTGGCCAGGGTCAGTTCGACCTTGGAGAGGAAGTCCGGCAGCTCGGTGAAGGTGCGCGGGGTGACGTTGAGCTGTTCCTTGAGGAACTCGTCGCGCTCTTTGTCGGTGGGGCGGTTGCCGTTGGCGCTGGCGTTGGCCACGCCGAAGAACGCCTTGAGCATCTGCTGCACCTGGCGATTGAGGCGCACGTTCTTGCGCGCGTCGATCTGGGTGTCCAGCACAGCCTGGCCCACGGAGGAGTAGGCGCAGGGGAAAGTCAGTTGGATGTCGTCGCCGTAGTCCTGGGGCAAGCCGACGATGTAGTTGCGGATCTTGAACTGGTTCTGGTTGACGGCGATGGAGCGCTTCTTGTTGGCGAAATCCTGGGAGGTGAAGTCGGTGAACAGCACGTCCGAGAGCATCTCGTAGATGTCTTCCTGGTTCTCGGTCTTGGACAGGCACAGGTTGGTGTTGTCGATGAAGTACACGTCATCGAAGGGCCGCGAGTCGATGAACAGGTTGTCCTTGGCGTCCCAGTGCTTGAGCAGCGGCGCGCCGCGCATGCAGGTTTCCAGCTCCATCAGCGCCGCGTAGCCGTTGGCCTGGACGCGGTCGCTGTTGTGCCTGAGGAAGCCGCCCGGCATCACGCTGAACAGGTCAACCTTACCGGTGATGTTGTTTTCCTTGAGGATCGCCTTGGCCAGGTAACCCATGTCCAGGAACGCACCGGAGCCGGTGCCGCCGGCGATGGAGCCGGCGATGACGATACGGATCTTGCCGGGGTCGATCTCCAGGCCCAGTTTTTTCAGCTTGTCGGCGCCGCTGCCGATGTTGCTCAGCAGGCGGCTGACCTTGTCGCGCAGCTTGTTACGGATCAGCGGGTACTTGTCATAGAAGTACAGGCGCGACAGGGCGCGGATCTGCCCGGCGCCCTTGGAGGGGTCGATGCCCAGTTCGCGGATTTTCTCCGGCGTCAGCGGGAACCACTCGGCCACTTCGCGGTGCTTGTTCAGCTCGTCCAGGGAGTGGGTGTATTTGCTCAGGTTGAGCTGCTCGATGATTTTTTCTTCGGCGGTGAAGGCCACTTGCTCGGCCAGCACATCGGTCTTGATCGACTTGCCGTCCTGGGTCACTTCGCCGGAATCGAGGTCCAGGTTGATGAACTGCACCAAGGGGAAATCGGAGATGTTCTGGATCTGGGTATTACCGCCCCAGATGGCGTTGAGGATGCGCCGGCGCAGACGGATGTTGATCTTCATGCCGGTGCCGCCGAGGGCGATGAACAACGTGGGATGGATTTTCTCGCTGACCTGTTTGGCGGCGGTTGCCTGGCCGTTGACCTGTTCGTTCTCGTTCATCTGAAACTCCATGAGCCCACGTTGGGCTGGCCTTGTTCTCGGCGTTTATCTGTTTCTGGCAGGCGCCCGGCAAGCCAGGCGCCCACAGGGGGCTTAGCGCTTGGCCGAAAAGGTCATTAACCAGGCAATCAGCGACAGCAGCGCCACGCCGCCCAGCGGGGCCAGGTACAGCGGCACCAGGAACTGCCCGGAATTGATGACCGCCAGCACCGCCATGGCCGAAACCATCAGCAGGCCCAGGAACAGGAACCAGCCCGAGGCGTTGGCGCGGCTTGGCGCGACGCGCTCGCGCACGCGCCAGTTGGCGTAGGCGTTTTTGATGACGAAGAAGACGATTGCCAGCACCACCAGCACGGCCACACCGATCAGCGCATCGCGGCTATCGACTTTTTTCGGGCCCAGGTCCAGCCCGCCCGGCGTCGGCACGCTCAGGGTGGTGGTCGTGGTGACGGCGGCCGCGGGGGCTTCGCTTTCAATCGGGGCTGGCAATGCGCTGGTTTGGGCCATCGGTGAATTTTCCTTGGGTGCTGATAGGGGTTACTTGAGGCGTACGGCAATGTCGGGCGATTTGTTCTCGAGCTTGGCGCCGAACAGGCCGCGCTTGAGGGTCGCCACTTTGTTCTGCTGCGCGTCGTAGACGCTGGCGCTGCTGAACGGTTTGAGCGGGTAATTCTGGGCCAGGCCTTCGACGATCACGGTGAAGGACTTCTTGCCGGCGATCAGGGCCTTGGCCAGCAACAGGCCGGCGAGCAATAGTACGAACAGGCCGAACAGCAGCAACACCGGCCCCAGCGGGTAGCTGATGCGCAGTTCGATGGGCAGGCGGGTGGCCGAGGCGCCGGCTTCGTTGGACGGCACGAACACGTCGGGCAAGGCGTCGCCGGGGAAGAGTTCGTTCATGCGCGCGACGAATTGCTGGGAAATGCGCAGTTGCTGCTCGCTCAGGCGCACTTCAATCGCCCCGGCGCGTGAATAGCCGCTGGAGAACAGCACTTCGCTGGACCACTGGGACGGCAGCGGCGGCAATTGCAGGCTGATGGCCAGCTCCGGTGAACGGGCGCCGGGCTCAAGGTCGGTCAGGCGATCCAGGGAAATGCTCGACTGCAAGGCTTCGCCGGGCATGTCCAGGCGCATGTCGATCTTGGCGTCGTGGATCTGGTAGGGGTTGAACTGGTTCTCGAACTTACCCAGCAGCACGGCGGTTTTCGCCGAGCCATCGACCTTGACGTTGAGGATCACGGTTTGTTGGTCGCCGGCCAGTTCGGCGCTGACGTCGGGGGTGTCTTTCACGCCCGTGGGGATGAAGCGCACGGCGGCTTCGGTCAACGGCTTGAGGCGCACGCGGTCGTCGTTGAGCAACGTGGCCAGGGCCGGTTGGGCCAGCACTTGCTCCAAGGCCACGCCGGCCTTCGCGCCGTAGGCCAGGGCGTAGATCATCAGGCCGTTGGCTTCGTAGTTAGTGCCCTTGACCGGCATTTTCTGCGGGAACGCGGCGATGCGGCTAATCACCGCTTCTTTGTGCAGCAGGTCGTAGAACTCGCGGTTCTTGGCCTGGGTTTCGCCGCTGTTGTTGGGGCTGTTCTTGTTGTTGGTGATGATCCAGACGATCCCTTCGCGCCCTTCCAGGCCGGTGGTGATCGCCGCCATCAGCGCTTCCTTGAAGTCGGTGTCGGCGTAGGCGCCGCTGGCTTTGCGCGCCAGGGCCAGGTTGTTGACGCTCTCGGCCAACTTGGCGTGGGTGCCCGGGCCGCGGAATTTCCAGTCCGGCGAAGGGTGCTGGGCGTCGGCCTGGTTGAAGCCGCCGATCACCACTTCGCTGCTGCCGGCGGCGGCAGCGGCCAGTTGGATCACCAGGGGTTTGAAGGGCGACGCCGGGTCCAGGTAGAAGGGCTCCATCCAGCCGGAGTTCTGCACCAAAAACACCTGGCGCACAGGCTCGGCGGCAGCCAGGCCACTGGCCAGGCTCAGGACGATCAACAGGCCACGGCGTAGCAACAGGCTTATGCCTTCCATCGAAAAAGTGCTCCGGATGAGTCGATGTACAGCCACAAGGCCTGATCGAAAAAGAACCACTGGGCGTTCCAGGGTTTGCTGACTTTGAGTGGCAGGCGCAGGGCCACTTCGCCGATGCGTTCCAGGCAGAACTCGCTATCGACGGCGGCATCGCTGTCAAACAGGCTCTGCACGCTGCCGCTGTCACGGTTGACCCGCAACGACAGCAGCAGCCTGTCGCGGCTGAACTCGATGAACGGGTAGCGCACTTCCCGTGTCATCGGGTTGTTGTGTTCGTCGTGCTCGTCCCAGGGCTGGTCCAGGCGCACGTTGAACATGTAGTTCAAATGGCCGGTGCCAAGGCGTGTGCCTTTGATCGTGCGGCGTTCCTGCGAGCCCAGTCGTAGGTAGCTCTGGCCGTCGGCGTCGAACAGCAGTTGCCACCAGCCGTAGCCGTCGAGGAACGGCGGGCCGAGTTCGGGTTTGGCCGTGGCGCCGATGGGCCACGGCAGCCATTGGGCCTGCACGCTTTCGCCCAGTTGCGCCACCAGGTAGCCCTGCTCGCCGATCCATAGCAGGCGCCGCGAGGCCGGGTCGCGCAGCGGCGCCGAGAGGCGGTTCATCTGCGCTGCCGTGGCGTTGGCTACCGGGTGCTGGGTCCAGCCGCCCTCGGCGCCGGGGCTGGCCAGGCACACGCTGCCGTCGGCCAGGGCCAGCGGCACGAAGGTGTGCTCGGCCAAATCCCCTGGCGCGCCGAGGGCACGGCCGGCGCAGCGGTCCACTTGGTAGCTGAGGGCCAGCGGATCGACGCTGACCCGCGTCGCGCCTTCGTCACCGGCCACAATCAGTTTTTGCTCGCGCCCTTCGCCTTGCAGCGCCACACCCCAGGCCCAGTTTTCCAGGCTGGTGCGGCCGATGGGCGTGGTGCGCGGCAATACCGCCAGCCATTTGTGCGAGCCGCGCTGCCAGAGGAACAGGCCCCCTTCCCGGCTCAGGCTGAACAAGGCGTCGCGGTGCCCGCCCAATTGGCCGACAAAGAAATTCAGGCCGTTCTTGCGTGGCGCAGCGAGGGCTTGTTTGCTGCTGTCCAGGTCGCGGCCGGGGTTGGCGAGCAAGTGCTGGTAGAGGCTGGCCAGGGTGCGCTCGGCGCTGTCCAGGTCGCATTCGTCATCGACCACCCGGCGGCCGCTGCCATTGCCATAGGGCGGCAGCCAGCGGCGGTCTTTCTGATAGGCCACGGGGGCGAGCTTCTGGCCAGTAAGGGGGCAGAAGGCAAAATCGGCAGGCAAGTAGGCATCTGTACTGCTCGACGGGGCGCGTTTGGCCCCGACGGCGTAGTCCAGATCGACCAGATCGGCGTCAGGCGTCACCCCAGCGACATTCACCAGGGTGAAGGTGCTGTCGCCTGTTTGCGCCCAGAGCTGTTCGTCGAGTTGCCACGCGTACGCACGGTCGTCACCGGCTACATCCATATATACCTACCGAAACCCATAAAACATGCGTGCTGGCCATTGCCTGGAGGGGTCAGGCAACCACTTCAAAAAGAGGGTGAGTGCTTGGCGGCGCTGCCGGGGCGAAACCCGCTGACAGGCGCCAAACTGCTGGCGTAAAGCCCGCTAAATAACGGCGGAATAGTGGCACACTGATAAATGTTGTCAACCTTTGCCGCTCAAGGCTGTAGGAGGTTTCTTGCTCTGTAGGATCAGGGCAGTTCCAGGCCACCGGCAGCCTTGTGCAGTGCGCGCAAATGCTCGCCCACGTACTTGACGTTGGCCTCGTTGGCGGCGATTTCGGCGGCGCGGCTGGGTTCGAGCAAGGCGCGCACTTCCTTGTCCAGATCGCCGGTCAGGGCTTGTAGTTGCTTCTGGCGCAGGCTGCTCTGGGATTCCAGGCGTTGCCACTCGCTTGGTTGCGGCAAACCGTAGCCGCTGCTGTCGAGCAGTTCCGCTGGGCGGCTGAGAAAGCCGCTGTTGGCGAGGATCTGCTGCAAGGTCTGGTTGGCCTTCTCCATGCCGCCGTTTTTCAGGTCGCGGGCGCCCAGGTAGCGCTGCTTGACCTCGTCCTGGGCCAGCAGCAATTGGCGGCGGAAACTCGCCTGTTCCAGTAGCAACAGCGCGGCGCTGGTGCGCAGGTCGGCGCGGTCGAACCAGGGGCGGCGTTCGGCGGCGCTGAGGGAGAGCCAGTCTTCGACCGTGTCCTGGGGGATGGGCAGGTGTTTTTTCAGCACCTCGAACATCGCCTGGTAGCGGTCGCGGAAAGAGTCGAAGCGATAACCCAGGCGCAAGGCTTCGCGTGGGTCGTCGAGCACGCTGGTGTCGGCTAGGCCGCGGCCCTTGAGCACTTCCAGCAAGCCGTTGGGCAGGATGCTGTCCAGGCCGGTGAGCTCAGGGTTGTTGCTGCCGGTGCGCAGCAGCTTGAGGTTCTCTACGGCGCAGTTGTTGGACAGGAAGTAGTAGTTGCCGTCGTAGCTCCAGTGCATCTCGGCGGCGCGCTCGACCGTTTCTTCGACCTCGCGGCGCGACAGGTTCAGGGGCACGGAGGCGAGGCTGCGCAGTTCGGTCTTGGTGTATTCGTCGATCACCTGCGCCAGCGGCAGGACGAACAGGCGCGAGGGGTAGGCGCCGGTGAGGCCGTCCCAGCTCGATAACTGCACGTCGCCGACGAAGGCGCGGTACGACAGCACCAGGTGTTGGTCGAGGTCGAGGCGGCAGTCCGGCCCGCGCGGGCGGCCGGGGGCGCAGATCACCAGGCGCAGCATGCTGTGGCCCCAGCGGCTGACCCAGTTCTGGTTGGCCTCGGCCAACAGGTAATCGACGGCGTAGACGCGCTCCGGGTCCACCTGGCCTAGTGGCTGCTTGGCGAAGTCGTTGCCGGCATTGAGGAAGGCGAACGCCTTGGCGCATTCGGCCTTGGCGGGCGGTGCCCAGCCGAAGTGTTCCTTGAAATAGCGGTACAGCGCCGGGCGCCGACAGGCGTAGCTGGGGTCGAGGAGGAAGTATTCCAGGTTGACCGCGACGAATTCCTTGGGGCTGCTGGTTTCGTAGAGGTCGGGGCTGCGGGCGATCTGGCGGTTGTGCTGCTCGCGCTCGCCGCGCCGGCCGACGTACTGCTGCCACCCGGCCAGGTCCAGCAGGCGCGGGTCGTCGCTCAGGGTGAAGCGCCGGGCGTTCTGGCCCCGGCATTGGTCCGGCAGGCCGACCAGCCCGGCGCTGTCGCTCTGGCGGGTGCAGCGTTGGATCAGGTGCCGCTCGGCGTCGGGCCACAGGCGCGAGCGGTCATAAATGTGGGTCAGCTCATGCACCACGGTGGCGAGCATTTCGCGGCGCACGGTGGCGTGGGGGCGTTGGGTCTTGCGGGTGGCGGCGCTGCCATCGGTGAGGGTGGCCAGGAGGTTGCGGTTCAGGTCCAGCTCTGACACCAGCGACGCCTGGCCGTAGGCGTTAGCGGGCATCTTGTCGGTCCAGCCAACAGCAATGGTGCGATCGAGTTGAGCGATGAAGCGCGGCGGCAGGGCCTGCATCGCTTCATCGATCAGCGCCTGGCTGGCGTGCTGCTCGGCAGGGCTTAGGCCTTCGGCCTTGAGCTGTAATTGCAGGGCAGCGTGGGCGCTGTTGCCCAGGAGCAACAGCGCCGCGGCCAGCAGCCAGGTGCCAACCCGCCTCACAGGGCGAGGATGGCTTGCGCGAGGTCCTGGTCGCTGGCACCACGGGCTTCGGGCACGCGGGTGCGCAGGGTATCGAAGGCCGCTTCCAGGTGCGCGCCGCGAATGTCGCCGTTGGTGGCGACGAAACTGGCGGCGTCATCGTGGGCTTCGCGCACCACTTTCGAATCGCGGATCGAGGTGGTGGTGTCGGAGGTGAAATCGATTGCGCGGCCAAAGGCGCGAACAATGATGTTACTGGTGGCTACCAGTGTTTGTGCCTGGGCCACGTCGGCCAACAAGAGTAGGCCAAGGGTGGCAGCGATCAGCGGGTTACGCATGGAACAACTCCGGAAAAACGTAGGTGGTCATTGGACGAGGATTGCCTGTGCCAGTTCAAGGTCGCTGGCACGAAGTTTTGCGTGGGTGTGCCGCAGGTGGGCCAGGGCAGACTCCAGTTGCGCTCCTCGCAGTTGGCCATCGCTGGCAATGAAGGCCGCAGCGTCATCTTGGGCGGCGAGCAGCAGTTTATGGTCGAAGGGCGCTGACGTCACTTTGCTTGAAGCGTAAGCGGTGACCACGAGGTTCTGCGTGGTCAGGTCCAGGGCGGGGGCCGAGGTTGCCCAGCAGGCGGCAATCAATACGGGAGCGATCAGCGAAGGTGAGAAAAAGCGCATGGGACTCGACAGTTAAAAGCGAGCGCCAAGGCTAGCGCAATGCCCGGGCCAGAGCCAGGCCGCATCGCGCTAGCCGCGATCCGAACGGGGCGCTCAGATCACCAGGATGGCCTGGGCCAATTGCGCGTCGCTGGCACCCAGTTGCGGCGCTTGCTGGCGGATGTAGGCGAAGGCGCTTTCCAGCTTCGCACCCCGAATGGCGCCTTCGCTGGCGACGAAACTGGCGGCGTCGTCGCGGGCCGCTTGCACGATCTTGTTATCGCGAAACGAGGACGACACATCGGAAGTGGCATCGGACGTGGCCTTGAGCGCGCCGACGATCGAGTCAGTGGTGACGATAAAGCTGCTGGCACTGGCGTTGGCGGCCACAGCCAGCAAGGCTGCGGCGCTGAGCAGGCGAAGACGGGACATGGGGGTGACTCCTGTGGATAAGCCGAAAAGACGTTCACTGCCGTTAGCGCGGTGAGTAGAGCCTCTGACGCACACCAGGCCGCGTTCGCCACGTACTTGTCGGATATTAGGCCGGGTCTGGGCGGCCCGATAGGGCTGGCCGCAGATTTATAGCGAGCGCCTCTTGCTCTGCGCGCGGCACGGCGTAAGGCGTACGAGAACGTTCGATTAAATTGTACTGGTCAATTTTAAGATATTTAAAACTGTATTCGTCAGGTGGTTTTGCGAGCCCGGAAACGACAAAGCCCGCCGCAGTGATCTGCGACGGGCTTTGTGTATTCAATTCAGTGCTGGCGGTGGACCCGGTGGGTCAGGGCCAGCAGCGCTAAGTTAGCGCCAGAACGGCTTGCTCAGCTCTTCGTAGCGTTGTGCTTCGCTAATCCCGGCGTCAGCCAGCAGACGCGAATCCAGACGAGCCAGTTGATGGCGGCTGGAGATGCGGCGCTGCCACAGCATCAGGTTGGCGAGAACGCGCAAAGGCATGGAAGCCTGGGTTTTTACAGCGTTGTCTTCAAAAAACAGTTCGGAACTGAGTGTACGTTCCATGATTGACATCCTTCCGCTTGTGGCGGGATTAGGTAGTGGTTTAACTGATGCCAATGATCCTCTCGTTGCACAAGTCTCTCTAGATACAGTTCACCTGTATTGTGAGGGGCCAGTTAACTGTTTATAGGGGCTGTACTGCTCGTAAATGAGGCAACTGTACCTGTCGGCACCTATTTGGTGCGTTTTTGCACGGATGGGTAGTTTTGGTAGGACGTTTCGGTAGGAAAATACCAGTACAGCAGTACAGTTTTCGTCAATCAAAGGGGTTGATGCCGGCGGCTGATGAAAGTGTTTTTGCATCAGCCGCCAACTGTGTGAACTACACCGCGAGCATCCGCCCCGTTTCGTCCAGGTTGATGTGCCACTGCAGAGCTTGGCGCAGGATATGCGGGGTGTGCCCGCCCAGGGCGCACGCGGCTTCGAAGTAGTCGTTCAGCGCCTGGCGATAGTCTGGGTGCACACAGTTGTCGATGATGACCCGCGCCCGCTCCCGTGGCGCCAGGCCACGCAGGTCGGCCAGGCCGATCTCGGTGACGAGGATGTCGACGTCGTGTTCGGTGTGGTCCACGTGGCTGACCATCGGCACCACGCTGGAAATCGCGCCGCCCTTGGCAATCGACTTGGTGACGAAGATCGCCAGGTGCGCGTTGCGCGCGAAGTCACCCGAGCCGCCAATGCCGTTCATCATCCGCGTGCCGCAGACGTGGGTGGAGTTGACGTTGCCATAGATGTCGAACTCCAGGGCGGTGTTGATGCCGATAATGCCCAGGCGCCGCACCACTTCGGGGTGGTTGGAGATTTCCTGCGGGCGCAGTACGAGTTTGTCCTTGTAGCGCTCCAGGTTGCCGAACACGTCCGCGTTACGGCGGTTCGACAGGGTGATCGAGCTGCCGGAAGCGAAGACCAGCTTGCCGGCGTCGATCAGGTCGAAGGTGGAGTCCTGGAGGACTTCGGAGTACATGGTCAGGTCTTCAAACGGCGAGTCGATCAGGCCGCACATCACCGAGTTGGCGATGTTGCCGATGCCGGCCTGCAGTGGGCCCAGCTTGTTGGTCATGCGCTCGGCAGCCACTTCTTGCTTGAAGAACTCGATCAGGTGGTTGGCGATGGCTTGGGTCTCGCTGTCCGGCGTCGACACCGTGGACGAAGAGTCGGCCTGGTTGGTGATGACGATGGCGACGATTTTTTCCGGCGGGATCGGGATCGCGGTGCTACCGATACGGTCGTCGACCTTGACCAGCGGAATCGGTGTGCGGGTGGGCCGGTAAGTGGGGATATAGATGTCGTGCAACCCTTCCAGATTGGGGTTGTGCGCCATGTTGATCTCGATGATGACTTGCTTGGCGAAGATCGCGAAGCTGGCCGAGTTGCCCACGGAGGTGGTGGGCACGATGTGGCCTTGCTCGGTGATGGCCACGGCTTCGATGACCGCGATGTCCGGCAGCTTGAGCTGGTTGTTGCGCAGCTGTTCCACGGTTTCGGACAGGTGCTGGTCGATGAACATTACCTGGCCGGCGTTGATGGCCTTGCGCAGGGTGCTATCTACCTGGAATGGCATGCGCCGCGACAGTACGCCGGCTTCGGTGAGTTCTTTGTCCAGGTCGTTGCCCAGGCTGGCACCGGTCATCAGGGTGATTTTCAGGGGTGATTTCTTGGCGCGCTCGGCCAGCGCATGGGGCACGGCCTTGGCTTCGCCGGCGCGGGTGAAACCGCTCATGCCGACGGTCATGCCGTCTTCGATCAGGGCGGCGGCATCAGCCGCGCTCATGACCTTACTGAACAAGGAAGGCAAGCGAATACGATCACGGTACATGGATTATTATCTCGGGCATCGAAAGCAAGATGCGCAGTCTAGTGATTTGTGCCCGGTTCGTCCCGCTACCATGGTCGAATGCAGGGCCGCCATTTAGAGCCTTTTGTCGGGTTTTCAACACGCATAAAAAACCCCAGCCTAACCAAGGCCGGGGTTTTTTGTGTTGCGCTGGAGCAGGGTTTTACTCGACAGCCTTGACCATGTCTTCGATGACTTTCTTGGCGTCGCCGAAGACCATCATGGTTTTGTCCAGGTAGAACAGTTCGTTATCCAGGCCGGCATAGCCGCTGGCCATCGAGCGCTTGTTGACGATGATGGTTTTGGCCTTGAACGCTTCGAGGATCGGCATGCCGGCAATCGGCGATTTCGGATCGTTCTTGGCGGCCGGGTTGACCACGTCGTTGGCGCCCAGCACCAGCACCACGTCGGCCTGGCCGAACTCGGAGTTGATGTCTTCCATCTCGAACACCTGGTCGTAAGGCACTTCGGCCTCGGCCAGTAGCACGTTCATGTGCCCGGGCATGCGGCCCGCCACCGGGTGGATCGCGTACTTCACGGTCACGCCACGGTGGGTCAGCTTCTCGGTCAGTTCCTTGAGCGCGTGCTGCGCCCGGGCGACCGCCAAGCCATAGCCGGGGACGATGATGACGGTGTCAGCGTTGGTCAGCAGGAACGTGGCGTCGTCCGCCGAGCCGGATTTCACCGGCCGCGCTTCTTGCGAGCCCGCCGGGCCTGCCGCCTCGGCGGTGTTGCCGAAGCCGCCCAGCAGCACGTTGAAGAACGAGCGGTTCATGGCCTTACACATGATGTACGACAGGATCGCGCCGCTGGAGCCCACCAGGGAGCCGGCAATGATGAGCATCGAGTTGTTCAGCGAGAAGCCGATACCCGCCGCCGCCCAGCCCGAGTAGCTGTTGAGCATCGACACCACGACCGGCATGTCTGCGCCGCCGATCGGGATGATAATCAGCACGCCCAGCACGAAGGCCAGGGCCAGCATCACGGCGAACGCGGTGAGGTTGCCGGTGAACATGAACACCAGGCCCAGGCCCAGGGTGGTCAGGCCCAACAGCAGATTGAGCTTGTGCTGGCCGCCAAACTGTACCGGTGCGCCTTGGAACAGGCGGAACTTGTACTTGCCCGACAGCTTGCCGAAGGCGATCACGGAGCCTGAGAAGGTAATGGCACCAATCGCCGCGCCGAGGAACAGCTCCAAGCGGTTGCCCGCCGGGATCGCGTCGCCCAACTGTTTGACGATGCCCAGGGACTGCGGCTCGACCACCGCCGCGATGGCGATGAACACTGCCGCCAGGCCGATCATGCTGTGCATGAACGCCACCAGCTCCGGCATCTTGGTCATTTCCACGCGCTTGGCCATGATCGAGCCAGCAGTCCCGCCGACCAGCAGGCCGACGATCACATAGCCGATGCCGGCCGTCGCCAGTTCAGCGCCCAGCTTATAAATGAGGCCCACGGTGGTGAACACCGCCAGCGCCATGCCCAGCATGCCGAACAGGTTGCCGCGCCGCGACGTGGTGGGGTGCGACAGGCCCTTGAGGGCTTGGATGAAGCAGATCGACGCGATCAGGTAGAGCGTCGTGACAAGGTTCATGCTCATTACTTGGGCGCCTCTTCTTTTACGGCTTTCGGGGCTTTTTTCTTGAACATCTCAAGCATGCGGCGCGTCACCAGGAAGCCGCCGAACACGTTCACGGCGGCCAGGGCCACGGCCAGGGTGCCCATGGTCTTGCCCAGCGGGGTGACGGTCAGGGCGGCGGCCAGCATGGCGCCGACGATGACAATCGCGGAAATGGCGTTGGTCACCGCCATCAGCGGCGTGTGCAGCGCCGGGGTGACGTTCCAGACCACGTGGTAACCGACATAAATAGCCAGCACGAAGATAATCAGGTTGTAGATACCGGGGGAGATAAGCTCTTCCATCGTCTGAATCCCTGCTTAGGCGTTTTTACGGATGACTTGGCCGTCGCGGCACATCAGGCACGCGGCGACGATATCGTCTTCTAGGTTGATCTCGAACTGCCCTTCCTTGGTGAAGACCAGCTTCAGGAAGTCCAGCAGGTTGCGTGCGTAGAGCGCCGAAGCGTCCGCTGCGACGGCGCCGGCCAGGTTGGTCGGGCCAACGATGGTCACACCGTTGGCGACGACGACCTGGTCGGCCACGGTCAGCGGGCAGTTGCCGCCCTGGGCCGCGGCGAGGTCGATGACCACCGAGCCTGGCTTCATCTGCGCGACGGTGTCGGCGCTCAGCAGCACCGGCGCCTTGCGGCCCGGAATCAGCGCGGTGGTGATGACGATGTCCGCTTGCTTGGCGCGCTCATGCACGGCCAGGGCTTGGCGCTGCATCCAACTGGCCGGCATCGGCCGCGCGTAGCCGCCCACACCTACTGCGCATTCGCGCTCTTCGTCGGTCTCGTAGGGCACGTCGACAAACTTGGCACCCAGGGATTCGATCTGTTCCTTCACCGCAGGGCGCACGTCCGACGCCTCGATCACCGCGCCTAGGCGCTTGGCGGTCGCGATGGCCTGCAGCCCGGCTACACCGGCGCCGAGAATCAGCACCCGGGCGGCTTTCACCGTACCGGCGGCAGTCATCAGCATGGGCATGAAGCGCGGGTAGTGATGGGCAGCCAGCAACACGGCCTTATAGCCAGCGATATTGGCCTGAGAGGACAGCACGTCCAGGCTCTGCGCGCGGGAGGTACGCGGCGCGGCCTCCAGAGCGAAGGCTGTAATGCCGCGCTCGGCCAGTTTGGCGATGGTTTCATTGCTGAACGGGTTGAGCATGCCGACCAGGACGGTGCCGCTTTTAATCAGCGCCAGCTCGTTGTCGTCAGGGGCCACGACCTTGAGAATCAGTTCGGCGCCGAATGCCTCGTTGGCGCTGCCAATGGTCGCACCTGCCGCTTCATACGCACTGTCGAGCACACTGGCGTTAATGCCGGCGCCGCTCTGTACCGTGACTTTATGACCCTGGCCGATCAGCTTCTTGATGGTTTCAGGGGTTGCAGCAACCCGCGTTTCACCCGTCTGGGTTTCGAGAGGAACACCAATGTGCACGTCAAATCTCCTGCTGGATCTTATTGCTTTGTGATTCTTTAAGAGGCCAGTGCACGACGACACGTGCGCTGGGGCGGCCGATCAGCACGGTCCCGCTGTATTCAGGGCGGGGCGCGGCATTTTGCAGGCGAACTTTGTGCCCTTCAAGGGATTATGACGGGTGACGGAAAATTAACTACAAGTCATGCCGTGACCGAATGTCGCAACAATGCGGCGATAACCCTTGTAGGGCACGGCTTTCAAGGTGCAGGACGGAATTCAAGAAAAATTCCCATCCGTGTGCTGAATAAGCTGACATGACCTCGGGATAAGGGCGCAAAGGCAATGAGTACGGTGCTTGTAGGACGATTGTTCTGGTTATCGGTACAGTTTGTTTAAAGGCGACATTTAGTTATATCTGTAGTGATTATATTTAGCTGACTACGGAGTCAGCTAATGTTTGAAAGCCCCTGCCCTTCGGGGTTGTAGCTGTTAGCTTGGTGGATCAACCAGTCGCGGAAAGCTCGCAATGAGGCGGATTCGACTTTTCGGTCAGGAATCATCAGGTAATACGCCTTGATACTCGGTAGTGAATGTTCATTGGCGATGACCAAGCGCTTCTCTGCCAATTCGCGTTGAATCAGGAACGGCGGGATCAGGGCGATACCCATCTCGTGCATGGCTGCCTGGGCCAGCATCGAGAATAGCTCGTAGCGCGGCCCTGTCATGTCCCGGGGAATATTCAACTGCCGGGCGTTGAACCATTGGCGCCAGGCGTAGGGGCGTGTGGTCTGTTGCAGCAGTGGCAGGTCGGCAATTTCTTTGGCGCTCAACTGACCTTTCGCGCCCAGCAGGCTCGGGCTGCACACCGGCATCGGGTTTTCGCCCATCAGCCTATGGGATTCGGTGCCGGACCAGTCGGCATCACCAAAGTAGATAGCGGCGTCGAAGTCGGTGTCGGCAAACAGGAAGGGCCGGGTGCGGTTGGTCAAGTTGACGGTGACTTCCGGGTGCTGCTGCTGGAAGTCCTTGAGCCGGGGCAGTAGCCATTGCGTGCCAAAGGTCGGCACCACGGCCAGTTCAATCACGTTGGCGCCCTGCTGGCCCATCACCGACAGCGTGTCGCGCTCGACCGCATCCAGTTGCGTGGCGACCCGGCGGCTGTAGGAAAGCCCGGCCTCGGTCAGCTTTACGCCGCGTCGGGAGCGGCGAAACAGCTCAACGCTGAGGAACTCCTCCAAGCTGGCGATCTGCCGGCAAATTGCCCCTTGGGTCAGCGACAGTTCTTGGGCAGCCTTGGTGAAGCTTTCATGGCGCGCGGCGGCCTCAAAACTGACCAGGGCGGTGGTGCTGGGTATTTTCCTGCGCATGTACAGCTATCTCACTAATTCATTGCTGGTAGGTGCTTTCAGGCTATTACGAAGTGAGTAAAAAGCACAACAGTATGCAAAATCCTCGTTTGCCGGATCGGCGGGGGCGGCCTAGGATCAACCCACGAAATTTGACCTGATGACGAGGACTCAACCCATGGCCGGTAAAGCAAGCTTCAACTGGATCGACCCGCTGCTGCTGGATCAACAGCTCACAGAAGAAGAGCGCATGATCCGCGACACCGCCGAGCAATTCGCCCAGCAGAAGCTCGCGCCGCGGGTGCTTGAGGCGTTCCGCCATGAAAAAACCGACCCGGCGATCTTTCGCGAAATGGGTGAAGTCGGCCTGCTGGGTGCCACCATTCCCGAGCAGTACGGCGGCAGCGGCTTGAACTACGTCAGCTACGGCCTGATTGCCCGTGAGGTCGAGCGCGTCGATTCCGGCTATCGCTCGATGATGAGTGTGCAGTCCTCGCTGGTGATGGTGCCGATCAATGAATTCGGCACCGAAGCGCAAAAACAGAAATACCTGCCGAAACTGGCCTCGGGCGAATGGATCGGTTGCTTTGGTCTGACCGAGCCCAACCACGGTTCCGACCCGGGCGCGATGATTACGCGTGCACGTAAGGTCGAAGGTGGCTACAGCCTGACCGGCAGCAAGATGTGGATCACCAACAGCCCGATTGCCGATGTCTTCGTCGTTTGGGGCAAGGATGACGCGGGCGACATTCGCGGCTTCGTCTTGGAAAAAGGCTGGAAGGGCCTGAGCGCCCCGGCGATCCACGGCAAGGTAGGCCTGCGCGCCTCGATCACCGGCGAAATCGTCATGGATAACGTCTTCGTCCCTGAAGAGAACATCTTCCCGGACGTGCGTGGCTTGAAAGGCCCTTTCACCTGCCTGAACTCGGCCCGCTACGGTATTTCCTGGGGTGCCTTGGGTGCCGCCGAATTCTGCTGGCACACCGCCCGCCAATACACCCTGGATCGCCAGCAGTTTGGCCGCCCCTTGGCCGCTACGCAGTTGATCCAGAAGAAACTGGCCGACATGCAGACTGAAATCACCCTCGCCCTGCAAGGCTGCCTGCGCCTGGGCCGTATGAAAGACGAAGGCACGGCGGCGGTGGAGATCACCTCGATGATGAAGCGCAACTCGTGCGGTAAGTCCCTGGACATCGCGCGCATGGCGCGGGACATGCTGGGCGGCAATGGCATTTCCGACGAATTCGGCGTGGCGCGGCACCTGGTCAACCTGGAAGTGGTGAACACCTACGAGGGTACGCACGACGTTCATGCGCTGATCCTGGGGCGTGCACAGACGGGTCTTCAGGCGTTCTATTAATAGGAGCACGACCATGGGCGCGCTTTCGCACCTTCGGGTATTGGACTTGTCGCGGGTGTTGGCTGGCCCCTGGGCTGGGCAGATCCTCGCGGATCTCGGGGCCGAGGTCATCAAGGTCGAGCGGCCGGGCAATGGCGATGACACGCGCGCCTGGGGCCCGCCCTTCCTCAAGGACGCCTATGGTGAGAACACCACCGAGGCGGCCTACTACCTGTCGGCCAACCGTAACAAGCAATCCGTCACCATCGACTTCACGCGGCCCGAGGGGCAGCGCCTGGTACGGGAGCTGGCGGCCAAATCTGACATCTTGATCGAGAACTTCAAGGTCGGTGGCCTCGCGGCTTATGGTTTGGATTATGAGTCGCTCAGGGCGCTGAACCCGGAGCTGATCTACTGCTCGATCACAGGCTTCGGGCAAACCGGCCCCTACGCCAAACGCGCCGGCTATGACTTCATGATTCAGGGGTTGGGCGGGTTGATGAGCCTGACGGGCCGCCCCGAGGGCGATCAAGGCGCTGGGCCGGTAAAGGTCGGCGTGGCGTTGACGGACATCCTCACCGGGCTCTACTCGACGGTGGCGATCCTCGCAGCGTTGGCCCATCGCGATCACGACGGCGGCGGGCAGCATATCGATATGGCGCTGTTGGATGTGCAGGTTGCGTGCCTGGCTAACCAAGCGATGAACTACCTGACCACAGGGGTTGCGCCGAAGCGCTTGGGCAATGCCCATCCTAATATCGTGCCCTACCAGGATTTCCCGACGGCGGACGGCGATTTCATTCTTACGGTCGGCAATGATAGCCAGTTCCGCAAGTTTGCCGAGGTGGCTGGGCAGCCGCAGTGGGCGGATGACGCGCGGTTTGCCACAAATACGCAGCGTGTGGCCAATCGGGCGGTATTGATTCCGTTGATTCGTCAGGCAACAGTATTCAAGACCACGGCGCAATGGGTGTTGCAACTGGAGCAGGCGGGCGTGCCGTGCGGTCCGATCAATGATCTGGAGCAGGTGTTCGCGGACCCTCAAGTTCGCGCGCGTGGGTTGGCGTTGGAGATGCCTCATGAACTGGCGGGCATTGTTCCTCAGGTCGCCAGCCCTATCCGTCTTTCCGAAACGCCTGTGGAGTACCGCAATGCTCCACCTTTGTTGGGCGAACACACGTTGCAGGTGCTCCAGCAGGTGTTGGGGATGGATGCTTCGGTGGTGGCTGCCTTGAAGGAGTCAGGGGTGCTTTAGGTCGTTATCTATATAGAAGGGAGTTGGGCGCGCCCCTTCTATAGAGAAGGGGCCTCTTGCTGGGCTTTTTGCTTGGCTCGATAGAAAACCCGAATTAACGGTTGACGGCGATTTATATCTGTCTATAATTCGCCCCACTTCCGGCGCAGTCAAAACGGAAAACTCCTTGGTAAACAAAGAGTTATGCAGGTTTCGGCAGCGCGGAGCTTCAGGTCATCGAAGCCCGAAAGGAGTTGAAAAAGAGGTGTTGACAGCAGCGAGTAACGCTGTAGAATTCGCCTCCCGCTAACGAGTGATCGTCAGCGCAAGTGGTTGAAGTTGTTAAAGATTTCCCAGCGAAACTTTGAAAG
>NZ_FYEE01000031.1 GCF_900187645.1 Pseudomonas sp. Irchel 3E20
CACGCTGGACGCCAAGGTAGGCGACAACGCGGCGAACCTGACCACGCTGGAGAAGGTGGTGGCCACCAATGAGCTGGCGATGTCGCAAAGCCTTGTCCAGCTCTCGGCCGAAGTGGGCGACAACAAGGCCGCAGTGCAGCAAACCACCGAGGCCCTGGCGGAAACCAATGGGAAGCTGTCGACCTTGTGGTCGGTGAAGATGGAAACCACGGCCGGCGGGCAGCTCTACGCCGCGTCGTTTGGTCTGGGCTTGCAGGTTGACCCTTCCGGCGTGTCGTCGCAGTTCGTTGTGCGGGCAGACACTTTCATGTTGCTGAACCTGGTCAATGGCACACCGGTTTCGCCCTTCTCTGTTACGGGAGGGCAGACGTTTATACGGTCGGCGTTTATTCAGGACGGTTCAATCAACATGCTGAAGATCGGAGACAACTTGCAGTCCGATGATTACCTCGCGGGTGTTCGTGGCTGGAGGTTGATGAAGAGCGGTAACTTTGAAATCAATGGCAGTGCATTGGGTCAAGGACGAATGACCATGACAAGCCGGTCCTTGCGGATCTATGACGGCAACAACGTCAAGCGCATTCAATTGGGAGATCTTACCGAATGAGTTATGGGCTGGAGGTGTTTGATAGCAATGGAGTTAAGACGTTAGGGATGGAGGATTTTACCATCACCCGTCTAGCAACAATGACAATCCCCAAAAATCCTTCAGGTCCTGGGGCAAGGCCAGCCCCGAGAACAGACTATATCTTGATGGATGTGCTTGGCTACGATCCAGCTACTTGTTTTGTAGTTATAACCCCTAAAGCTTACTCGGCCGGGGGCGAGTATCGACCTTATGGCTGGGGGTACATCCCAACATACAAGGATCTTGGTGGTACGCAGATTGCTATATATACATACGCAAACTACAGAGATCCTACAGGTATCGGTAATGACTACATCACCCGCTGGGTTGAAAACTCTGTGGAGTGTACAGTTGAAGTGGTGAGGGTTAACTAAATGTCTTATGGATTGGAGGTGGTAAATAATTTTGGCTCGGTGAGTATTAGTAGTGAGCACAAAGTCCTGGTTTTTTCTGAGCGCGGGACATTCAGAATTCGATCTGAATACACAGACCGAGTTGGGCACGGGGAGGTGGTTTTCAATAAGGCAATCACGACCACTGAAGCTCCTCAGGTTTTTATCAGGTATGAGAGCGGCGTCCATAACGATTTAGGGTTGTACTCAAGGCTACAAGGCGGGCCAGGAAATTGGACCGGGTTTAAGGTGGTTTCTGCTGTACGTGGAAACCCGAATTTACAGAACTACCTGATGGAATATGTATCCTGCAAATTTGCAGATCAGCAAGCATCAAACTCCTATGGATTGAATATATGGGACTATATGGGTCGACCAGTTTTTTCGTCTAGCGATAGGGTTGTCAGGTACAACAAGTTTGCCAAGGCATGGACGCTGGCTATTGGTAATTATGTTGATGTGTTCAGTAGCAACTTAGTGATTGATGCCGATGATTTTATCTGTTTGTCAGCATTTGACTGGGGACCTGTGTGGTTTACCAGCTTTAGCGAGAACTCTGGATTGACCTTGCTCGATAACGGAGTCAGGACTCTAAAAATACACAACCAGAAAACCGGTGCTGGTGGGTATTGGTACTGGCAAGGTACTAATGGTACAAATTTCTGCATTCCTGTTTGTAAATTTCCGATATCCCGCTACTACAACTAGCTCTATGCATTGCAGTGATGAATTACCAAGTCAATAGCCCGCCATGTGCGGGTTTTTTATTGCCAAACTTAAGGACAACCCCATGCCTTGGCTAAGAGCGGGAACAGTCGCTGTCACCAATGGATCGACAACGGT
>NZ_FYEE01000010.1 GCF_900187645.1 Pseudomonas sp. Irchel 3E20
GTCACCCAGGCCCTGGACTTGCCACTGCCGGTACTCATCAACGCCACCGGCACCGGCGCCAACGTCACCTATGCGCCACTGCAAGGCGTAAACGGGGCCAAGGTGCGGGTGAGCTACCCGGACATGAACACCGGCGACAGCATCCGCCTCGTCATGGCCGGCACACCCGGCGCGGGCAGCCCGACCATCGCCCCTAAACCAGGCGAAACCGACAAAACCGTCGAGTTCGATATCCCCGCCAGCGCCATCGCCGCCAATATCGGCGCCACCAACAAGACCTTTACCCTCCAGTACCAGGTGACTCGCGGCGGCGGCAGCCCCAATCCCTCTGGCACAGTGACGGTAACGGTGACGCCGATCCACCTTTCCAACCTACCAAGGGTGCAAATCAACAAAACTTCCCATGGGGGAACACTTAATGTCGGTCAATTGAGCGGTAATGGTCAGGCGGCAACTATCAATCCATGGCCATTTAGTAAAGCGGGCCAGAAAGTATGGATAAGTATCAGCGGTACAACAGGGAGCTTGAAGGTGCTCGACGGATATTCCATTACTGAGGCCGAAGCCGCAAATGGCTTAGCCAACAAGCCGGTCCAGCGGGCCTGGCTACAGTCACAAGCTCATCACAGGGAAATTATTGTCCTTTTTAAAATAGGCCTCAATGGAGCACAGACCGAATCCGAGGCGATAACTTCCCGCCTTACCAACTACATAATCAGTAAAATGCACGGCGTTGTCGTTGATTACACGCCATTCGACAATAGAAGTTATAACGGCTGGACAACAGGCCCAGCTGTCCAGCCTGGAGACCTATCCTTCAAAGAACTCGGTGGAAGGCTGCGCCTGTTTAACTACACAACCACCAACAATTCAGCAGGGATACTGCTGAGAAAAACAATCAACAACTTAGTTGTGGGTCGTGAGTATCAATTCACGGTAAGCGTATTAAACGCCAATATTCCACCGGTAATTTTTTACCCTCGCATTTCGCTGGAGACTAGCCAGGGCCAATTAACCTCCCCACTCACCCTTATCGGATCCTATTGGCTTCAAATATCCGGAGTATTTACTGCTGCCTCCAGCTCCATAGAGTTACGTTTTGTCAGCCATCAAGCAGATGGCAATGGCAATGACTACTACATGTCTGACTTTAAGCTGGAGTATTAGGTAAAAGCAGAAAAACCATGGCGGTTTTGTTTTGCCGATAAAGCCGCCACACTCTTTGCAAACAGCCCAGTCAACGAGGCTTCAATGCTTGGGTCGAACCTGAGCAGCGACTGACCTTCGTTAGCCATTACCCAATCAAACCCCGGGGGCGGGCCTTGCCTGCGATGAAGCCGCTCCAGGCGTTGGTCGCAAGACCGCCCTCGCTGGCATGCGCGCTCCCACTAACAGTCCACCCACCCAAGCTTCGCTCTGTGAGAGAGGCAGAGTAACCAGAGGCTTTGCGGGCGCCGCATACGCCATTTTATTTCCCTGCGCAACTGTCAGATCTGACAGTACCGCTGGTCAGCCGAGGCGCCAGCCATCGAAAAAACCACTACTACTTCAAGTGTCTGAGCCACAGACACCCTGCAAGTCATCAGTGCAGTGCCTTCAAACCGGATTAAGGCTTTTTTGATAGGCCGCGACAGCAGGGCATCCCGAGAAAGCCGCTCAATGCCAGGGGTCCGGACCTATCATGAAATACCCTGCTCGCTTACTGCCCTCACTCGCCACCACCTCCCTGCTCATGCTGTCGCCCCACGTTGCCCAAGCTGCGTGCACGCTGACGCCTGGGGCCGGCAACGACAACTTTGTTTGCGACAGCGGCACCAGCGGTGCCCTGACCGACCTGGCGGGCAATAACAGCCTGACGTTCCCCGCCAACGGCACCGGCAGCATCACTGGCAACGTCACCTTCGGCGCGGGCACCGACCGCGTGGAGATGAACTCCGGCGCTATCAACGGCGCCCTGAACATGGGCGATGGCGCCGACTCGCTGGTCATCAACGCCGGCACCATCACCGGCGCCGTGCAGCAGGGCAACGGGGTCGATGACTTCGTCATGAACGGCGGCACCATCGCCTCCCTGGCCCAAGGCGACAGCCGCGACACCTTCAGCATGAGTGGCGGCACCATCACTGGCGCCTTCGAGGACGGCGATACGGCGCGCATGACCGCCGGCACCATCGGTCGCGTGGACATGAAGCTGGACAAGAACCGCTTTGAACTGTTGGGCGGGGAAATCCAGGGCAACCTGGTGACCGGGTTCGACACCGACACCATCATCGTCCAGGGCGGGCGCGTGGGCGGCAACATCAGCGTCAGTGGCGGCGATGACAGCATCAGCGTGCAGGGCGGCGAAGTGGTCGGGGAAATCCGCGCCAGCGCCGGCGATGACAGCTTCGTGTGGAGCGGCGGCCACATCCGCTCGCCCATCCTCATGGGCGAAGGCACCGACACCGCGCTGCTGCGCAACCAGACCGAACTGATCCTCAGCCTGGTGTCGCGCATCGACGGCGGCCCGGACGGCAATACGTTGACGTTCGAGAACACCACGTCCGCCGGAGCCAGCCGCTACATCAACTGGCAAACGGTGAACCTCACCAACGGCAGCCATTTTGACCTCACCGAGCCCTTTATCCTGGCGGCCACCGCGCCCTTCCCCGGCACGTTCAATATCCTCGGGCCGGTCACTACCCTGGCCCCCGTGCAGGGCAGCATCACCTCGCCGGACGGCACGGTGCCGATCACCGTCAACAACGAGGGGATCATCGACATGAGCAGCGGCAACAGCCGCACCAACGACAGCCTCACCGTGCACGGCAACTACGCGGGCAGCGGCGGGCGGTTGTTCGTCAACAGCGTGCTGGCCGGCGACGATGCGCCCAGCGACAAATTGGTGGTGGTCAACGGCACCCTGGGCGGCACCACGCAGATCAGCGTGAGTAACGTCGGCGGCGCCGGGGCCGAAAGCCTGCAAAACGGCATCCAGGTGGTAGAGGCCCAAGGCACCGCCAGCAGCGACCCTTCGGCCTTCAGCCTCAAAGACGGCAGCGTGTCGGCCGGGCCCTACGTGTACTACTTGTTCAAGGGCGGCGTCACCGCCAACACGGGCAACAGTTGGTACTTGCGTTCGGCCATCGTGCCCGTCACACCGCTGCCGGGGGTGGGGCCGGAAGAACCCGGCAACCCTGGCAATCCTGGCAATCCTGGCAATCCCGGCAACCCAGGCAACCCAGGTAACCCTGGCAACCCCGAAGAGCCCGAAATCACCCTACCGGTCATCGCCCCCGGCTCCCCCCCCGTGCCCGTGGTACTGCCCGGCATGCGCCCCATTCCCCTGTATCGCCCAGAAGTGCCGGTATGGTCGGCGTTGCAACCCGCGGCAAACCTGCTGACCCTTTCGGCCCTGGGCACCTTCCACGAGCGCCAGGGCGAACAACGCCTGCTCACCGAGCACGGTGCCTTTGGCGCAGGCTGGGGCCGGGTGTATGGCAAGCAACTGGACCAGACCTGGGCCGGCACCGTGAACCCGCACCTGGACGGCTCGCTCAAGGGTTTCCAGGTGGGCAATGACCTGTACGGCACCGAGGCCGCATCCGGCATGAGCCAACGGGTCGGTTTCTTCGTCGGCCACACCCAGGTCGAGGGCGATGTGGACGGCTTCAACCAGGGCTTCGAGGGCCAGCGCGCCGGTAAGGTTGACCTGCAAGGCGACAGCTTCGGCCTCTACTGGACCCTGCTCAACCCGCAGCGCGCCTACCTCGATATGGTGCTAATGGGCACACGCCTGGACAACGACAGCCACTCCGACCGCGGCCTCAAGCTCAAGAACCGCGGCCACGCCCTCACCGCGTCGGTGGAGGCCGGCTACCCGATTGCCCTGGGCAAGCAATGGGAGATCGAGCCCCAGGCACAAATCATCCACCAGAAGGTATCCCTGGACAGCGGCCATGACGGCGTGTCGCGGGTGGAGTTCGACGCCGACAGTGCCTGGACCGGGCGCCTGGGTGCACGCCTCAAGGGCCGCTACGAAGTCAGCGGCCTGCCGGTGGAGCCCTATGTGCGTGCCAACCTGTGGCACACATTCTCCGGCACCAGCAGCGAGACCTACGACAACCGCCACAGCATCAGCAGCCAGCAAAAAGCGTCGTCGGCGGATGTGGGCCTGGGCGTGGTGGTCAGCCTCAGCCGCGCGGTGAGCGTCTACGCCAGCACCGACTACAGCCACGATATCGACAGCACCCAGCAAAAAGGCGTCGCCGCCAACCTGGGCGTGCGCGTCAGTTGGTAGCCCCCTATCGAAAGCCTCTGGAACGGGGCTTTCGACGCTTTTCATCTACAAACAGGCACTTAGGGTTTGCAGCCATTTCAAGGCCTTGGCGGGGCTAAAAAATAATCTTCAAAGCCATGCGCAGTTTCTTGACGCTTTGCCCGCGCTCTTCTTAGCTCAACCTTACTACCCCCGGTATTACCTCCCGGGGCCAGGCCCCCAACACCCGCGCCAGCGGGCCACCGGGCCTTGCCTCATTGAACTCGGTCGCCCCTCATTCGGGGTAGGAGAGACGCCAAAGCGAGAGACTGCATGCGATTGCAAGGTAGACCGCCATGAAAACCTCCTTCACTTCCCACGAGATCACCCTGACCTTCTGCACCCTGTCCACCTCCCTGCTGTTGGCCGCCCCGTTGGCCGCCCGCGCCGAGGGCCCGGCGAATGCCTGGTACGGCCCCGCCGCCCTGCCCACTGGCGAACCGGGCCTGGCCCCCACGTTGCTCATCGATAACGCCAGCACCTGGGAGCGCCTCTACGGCCGCCCCGCCCGGCAGGCCGAAACCGATTACCTGGCCTCGCAGTTCGCCGCCAACCTCCAAGGCCTGCTCAAGGGCCCGGCCCTTTACACCCGCCAAGCCAGCGACGGCAGCACCCAACGCATCGGCCTGCTGGGCGGTGAACGCCAGTTACTGAGCAACGGCAATGGCATCATCACCCGTCGTGCCATGGCCGATCCGCGCCGCGACACCCTCAACGTCCAGGGCCAGAGCCTGGGGGCGTTCTGGAGCCTGACCGGGGCCCAGGGCTGGCACGTTGACCTGAGCGCCAGTGGCGGCCGTGTCAGCGGCTACAGCCGCAACGAACAGGGCCAGCGCCAGGCCACCGAAGGCAACGCGGTGACCCTGTCGGTGGAAGGCGGTTTCCCCATCGGCATCGGCGACAACTGGGTGGTCGAACCCCAAGCGCAATTGATAAACCAACGCATCAGCCTGGGCACGCCCAACGCGGGCAGTGGCAGCCCTTCGTCCACCGCCCAGACGTCCTGGAGCGGCCGGGTCGGCGCCCGCCTGAAGGGGCGCTATGAAGTCAGCGGCCTGCCCCTGGAACCCTACGTGCGCACCAACCTGTGGCACACGGTGTACAGCGGCGACACCCTGACCCTGGACAAGGTCGACAAGATCAGCAGCAGCCGCAAATCCTCCACCGTGGAATTGGGCCTGGGCCTGGTGGCGAAGGTCTCGCCCACCGTCAGCCTGTACGTCAGCGCCGACTACAGCAGCGACGTGGACGACAACGACCTCAATGGCCTGATTGGCAGCCTGGGTGTGCGGATGCGCTGGTGAGCGGCCATCGCGCCTGTAGCAAGCGGGCCTGCCCGCTTGCCACCCCAACAGCGCCGTTACTGCGGGCGCAATACCAGCACCGCCAACGGCGGCAGGTTCAGCGCCAGGGACAGTGCCTGGCCGTGGCTCGGCACGGTTTGGGCCTCGACGCTGCCGCCGTTGCCGTAGTTGGACCCGGCGTAGCGCTCGGCGTCGCTGTTGAGCACTTCGCTCCACTGCCCGCCCAGGGGCACGCCGATGCGGTAGCCCTCGCGCGGCACCGGGGTGAAGTTGGCCACCACCAGCAGCGGCCGGCCGTCGGCGCTCCAGCGCAGCCAGGCGTAAACACTGTTGATGGCGTCATCGCCCACCAACCACTGGAAGCCCTGGGGCAGATGATCCTGCTGATGCAACTCGGGCGCCTCGCGGTAGAGGCGGTTGAGGTCACCCACCAGTTGCTGCACGCCCCGGTGCTCGGGGTATTGCAGCAAGTACCAATCCAGTTGCTGGTCGTGGTTCCACTCGCGCCACTGGCCGAACTCGCAGCCCATGAACAACAGCTTCTTGCCCGGGTGGGTCCACATGAAACTCAGGTAGGCGCGCAGGTTGGCGAATTTCTGCCAGCGGTCGCCCGGCATCTTGTCGATCAGCGAATGCTTGCCGTGCACCACCTCGTCATGGGAGATGGGCAGGATGAAACGCTCGGACCAGGCGTACACCAGGCCAAAACTCAACTCGTTGTGGTGATGGCCGCGGTACACCGGGTCTTGCTGGATGTAATGCAGCGAATCGTGCATCCAGCCCATGTTCCATTTGTAGGCAAAGCCCAGGCCGCCCTGCTGGGTGCCTTGGCTGACCCCGGGCCAAGCCGTGGACTCTTCGGCGATCACCAGCGCCCCCGGCGCCTCCAGGGCCACCACGTCGTTGAGGTGGCGCACAAAATCGATGGCTTCCAGGTTCTCGCGCCCGCCATGGCGGTTGGGCACCCACTCGCCGGCCTTGCGCGAATAGTCGCGGTAGAGCATCGAGGCCACCGCATCCACCCGCAGCCCATCGACATGGAAATGCTTGAGCCAGTGCAACGCCGAAGCCAGCATGAAACCGTGCACTTCGGTGCGGCCCAGGTTGTAGATCAGCGTGTCCCAGTCCTGGTGGAAGCCCTCCAACGGGTTGCCGTACTCGTACAACGCGGTGCCGTCGAACTGCGCCAAGCCGTGGGCATCGGTGGGGAAATGGGCCGGCACCCAATCGAGAATCACCCCGATCCCGGCCAAGTGGCAGGCATTGACGAACCCGGCGAAATCCTGGGGCGAACCGAAGCGCGCACTGGGCGCGAACTGGGACAGCGGCTGATAGCCCCAGGAGCCGCCAAAGGGGTGCTCCATGATCGGCATCAGCTCCACATGGGTGAAGCCCAGCTCCAGCACATAGGGGATCAGCCGCTCGGCCAATTCGCCCCAGCCATATTGGCGGGCCACTTCCCCCAGGTCATCGACCTCGCACTGCCAGGAACCGACGTGCAATTCGTAGATCGACAGCGGCGCCGTCACCGCTTGCGCCGCGCCGCGGGCCTGCATCCAGGCATCGTCTTGCCAGGCCATCGCCAGTTTGGGGGCGACCTTGGAGGCGGTGTTCGGTGGCAGCGTGGTGGCCAGCGCCACGGGGTCAGCCTTGAGCGGCAGGATGCCGTTGGCGCCGAGAATTTCGTATTTGTAGGCCTCGCCGGCCTGCAACCGGGGGATGAAAATCTCCCACACGCCGCTGGGGTGGCGCAGGCGCATGGGGTGGCGGCGGCCGTCCCACACATTGAAATCGCCCACCACCGACACTCGCCGCGCATTCGGCGCCCACACGGCGAAGCGCACGCCGTCGATGCCATCCACCTGGGTCAGTTGCGCCCCCAGGCAAGCGCTCAAGTCGCGGTGATTGCCCTCGGCGAACAGGTACAGATCCATCTCCCCCAGCAACGGGCCGAAGCTGTAGGGGTCTTCGCTGGTCTGCTCGCCACCGGGCCACTGGATGCGCAGCCGATAGCGCCCCAGGCTGGGCAGATGGCCGACGAACAGGCCCGGCACGCGGCTGGCCGGCAAATCCGCGAGCACCTCGTCGCTGTCGCTGGCCAGCACCTGCACCGCCAGGGCATCGGGCAGGAACGCACGGATCACCTGCCCGCCCGCGCCATCGTCGTGAGGCCCCAGGATGGCAAAAGGGTCGGCATGCTCAGCCCGCACCAACGCCTCGATGTCCTTGGCCGTCGGCAACCACTTGCCCACGGATTGCCCCTGATCCCTGCTCGACACACTCATACCTGCACTCCGCTGTTCTGGGTCTTGAAGAAAGAGGAAAACCAGCCGCCACAAGGAACCCGGCAAGGTTAGCCGCTCACCCGCGATCTGCCTGCCCGTCCCCATGCAACGCCCGGGCCGTAACCCCACGGCCCGCGTGCGCACCATCATGCGCGCCGCCCTCGGCTCGTGGCGCACCGTCCTGGTGCCGCCGCCGATTAAGTTCCGAACCACAGCCCGCGGCAAAGTTCAGGCAAATATCGGCCAGCACCTGCACAAAAAACCTGAGCAAAACCCGCCGCCGCGCAGTCCACCGCAAAACCACCGCAGGAGAACCGCCCATGAACATCCCCATCCCCGCCGAAACTCCCGACCCCAACATCGACGACCCGACCCTGCCAATCCCCGACCCCGAGCCCATCCCGGAACAAGACCCACCGCCGCCCCAACAGCCCCCCGTGGGCGACCCACCGCCGCAGGAGCCGCCGGTGCGGGTTTGAGGCCGACCGAAGATCAGCGACAAACCGGCAGTTATATGCCGTTTGTCGCTTTTATATAAAAGAACAGCCAAGCGGCTGTAAAAACCAACTTACCGAATAACAAGAATCCACTGATAACGTCCTACAGCACCAACTTAAGCCCGTAAAAAAACACCCTCACCCAACAACTATAAAACACCGATTACTGAAACTTACTCCGTAAAAAACACTTAACAGAAACACCCGCCAGCGTGTAGGCGTGTTCCTAAAAGCAGCAAAAATACCCTACAAATCAATCCCACTACCTTATTTGCAGTTATTTCCCGCAAACGTTAATACAGACGCTCAGTACGTTTATTAACGCGACTCACTACAGCCGGCGGAGGGCATTGCCATGCAACTGAGGCCCTACAACTATGAACTTATGAACTTCACGCCCGGCAACTTCAATACCGCGCTGCCGCACCCGCGCGACACTTATCCCCCGCCCTTGGCGAAAGCCTTGATGAGCCTGAGTATTAACCCGCCCGCAACCCGCGAAGAATTACACGCGCGGCTCCAGGCCCACGGGCTCAGGCCCTGCGACCCTGACGTCACTGATCCTTCTCCCACAACCGCACCACCCGTGGCATCACGCTGAACACCGCCAGGGCCAGCAAGGTGCTGAGCACGGCGGTGGCTTCACGGCCCAGGCCCGCCGAGACGCCGATGGCGGCGGTCATCCAGAGGCCGGCGGCGGTGGTCAGGCCCTTGACGTGGCCTTCATCGCCTTCGGTGTTTTTCAGGATGGTGCCCGCGCCGAGAAAGCCGATGCCGGCGATCACGCCTTGCACCACTCGGCTCAGGGCGTCGGCTTCGGCGCCGGCCATTTGCGGCACCAGCACGAACAGCGCCGCGCCCAGGGCCACGAGCATGTGGGTGCGCACGCCCGCGGCCTTGCCTTTTTGCTCGCGCTCAAACCCGAGGATGCCACCCAGCACGGCGGCAATCAGCAGGCGTACGGTGATTTGGGTCAGTTGTTTGGCGTCGCCGATATCAGCGAATTCAGCTTGCAAGGTCATCCAGACCTCATGCCACCAGGTGTTCATGGTCGTTGTCCTGTTCCGTGGGTGTGCAGCGGTGGACAGCGGCGCACGCTAGAGGTGCACCGCGACCGCCAGTCGGTTGCGCAGAACCCTGGCCCCGGGCGGCTGCCTACCCCTTTACACACCATCACAAAGGGCCACGGCCATGAGCGTACGCATCGAAAACCAAACCTGTTTTTTTGACACCCAAGAGGTGCGTGAACAGCGCCCTGCCGCCGAGGTGACGATCCGCACCGATGAGGAAAAATCCATGTCCTTCGTCGACCTCAATGGCGCTCGCGTGTACATCACCGAAGCAGAAGCCGACGCCTTGACCGTCGCAGGCGCCGTGGACGGGCGCAAGCACTTGAAAGCGGCGGACAGTGATTCGGTGATTTGACTGACCCAGATCACAGACAGCCGCCAGCGCTTGCGTTAGCGCGCGGCGGCTCGCTGTAGCGGCGCGTACCGGGGTACGGCAAGTTGTCGCAGGGGCGCCGCCCCGGGCCATCTGATCCGCTTTTTAATGCAATAGCTGAGTCTGTTATGCAAACAGATGAGTGGTCATAGTGCATCCGCCTGATGGAGGCTGATGAGCGAAAGACCATGAGCGAAAAAATCCCCGTCCGATTAGTAGAAACATTCGAGCCTTCACGCCCAAAGATGAAGGCCAAAACCAGCGACAACCAGATTCACACCCGCAGTTTCACCGGTTTGTTCCGCACCTTGCGCTTGAGCGGTGCCGGTTTTCTGTTCCTGGCCTTTTTCGGCACTGTGTGGCTGAACTGGGGCGGCCGCCAGGCCGTTTTGTGGGACCTGTCGGAAAGTAAGTTCCACATCTTTGGCGCCACGTTCTGGCCCCAGGATTTCATCCTGTTGTCAGCGCTGCTGATTATCTGTGCCTTCGGCCTGTTCGCGATCACCGTGTTCGCCGGCCGCGTGTGGTGCGGCTACACCTGCCCGCAAAGCTCGTTCACCTGGCTGTTCATGTGGTGCGAGAAGGTCACCGAGGGCGAACGCAACCAACGCATCAAGCTGCAAGCGGCGCCCTGGAACCTGAATAAACTGCTGCGCCGCAGCGCCAAGCACACGATGTGGCTGGCCATCAGCCTGCTGACCGGGCTGACCTTCGTCGGTTACTTCACCCCCGTGCGGCCCCTGGCCGAAGAGCTGCTGACCCTGCAAATCGGCGGTGTGAGCCTGTTTTGGGTGCTGTTTTTCACCGGCGCCACCTACATCAACGCCGGTTGGCTGCGCGAGGCGGTGTGCATGCACATGTGCCCCTACGCGCGCTTTCAGAGCGTGATGTTCGACAAAGACACCCTGACCATCTCCTACGATGCCGCCCGTGGCGAAACCCGCGGCCCGCGCAAACGCGGGGTGGCCCCGGCCGAAACCGGGCTGGGGGATTGCATCGACTGCTACCTGTGCGTGCAGGTGTGCCCTACCGGCATCGACATCCGCGATGGCCTGCAAATGGAGTGCATCGGTTGCGCGGCCTGTATCGACGCCTGTGATTCGGTGATGGACAAGATGGGCTACGCCCGCGGCTTGGTCAGCTACACCTCCGAGCACCAGTTGCAGGGCGGCAAGACCCACCTGCTGCGGCCACGCCTGATCGGTTACTGTGCGGTGCTGGTCATCATGATCGGCGCCCTGGTGCTGGCGCTGGTGGAGCGGCCGATGATCTCCCTGGACGTGAGCAAGGACCGTGGCCTGTTCCGCGAGAACAGCCAGGGCCAGATCGAGAACATCTACAGCCTCAAAGTCATCAACAAGACCCAGGAACGCCAGCAATACACCGTGTCGCTGGTCGATGGCGAAGGCTTCGAGCTGCACGGCAAGACCGAACTGAGCCTGGCACCGGGGGAGATCGTTGACGTGCCGGTGTCGGTGGCGATGATCGCCGACCGCCCGAGCAGCAGCTCCCAGCAGATCAGCTTCAAGGTCAGCGACAGCGACGAGCCGCACATCCACAGCGTGGCCCATAGCCGCTTCGTGGCGCCGTTGAACCGTTAGACTGCGCCAGCGAACGTGTGTGGGAGCGGGCCTGCCCGCGATGGCGGCAGTACAGACGATAGAGATGTATCGGCTGTACCGGCCCTATCACGGGCAGGCCAGCTCCCACAGGGATCTGTTCTCATACTGGCTTTTCCCCTCCACCGCCCACCGTCAATGCTGAGTCCCCGATGAAACGCTACGAAAAATTCGCCGACGACATTGCCGAACTGATCCGCTCCGGGGTACTGGGCCCCGGCCAGCGTGTGCCCTCGGTGCGCTACGCCAGCCAGACCTACGGCGTGAGCCCCTCGACGGTGTTCCAGGCCTACTACCTGCTTGAGCGCCGGGGCCTGATCCGCGCCCGGCCGCGCTCGGGCTATTTCGTCAACACCCATGCGCCGAGCCCGTTCTGCGAGCCGGTCATCAGCAGCCAGGTGAACGAGTCCACCGAGGTGGATGTGAGTGAACTGGTGTTCTCGGTTCTCGATTCCATCAAGGACCCCACCACCGTGCCCTTTGGCTCGGCGTTCCCCAGCCCCACCCTGTTCCCGTTGCCACGCCTGGCCCGCTCCATGGCCAGCGCCAGCCGTGAGATGGACCCGCGCATGGTGGTCACCGACATGTCCCCGGGCAACCCGCAACTGCGCCGCCAGATCGCCCTGCGCTACATGGTCGGCGGGCTGATGTTGCCCATGGAGGAGTTGCTGATTACCAACGGCGCCCTGGAGGCGCTGAACCTGTGCCTGCAAGCCGTCACCGAACCGGGCGACCTGGTGGCCATAGAGGCCCCGGCCTTTTACGCCAGCCTGCAAGTGCTGGAGCGGCTCAAGCTCAAGGCCGTGGAAATCCCCGTGCACCCGCGTGACGGCATCGACCTGGGCGTGCTGGCGCAAACCCTGGAACGCCACCCGATCAAGGCCTGCTGGTGCATGACCAGTTTCCAGAACCCCATGGGCGCAACCATGCCCGAAGCCAAGAAGCAGGAACTGGTGGAGTTGCTGCGGGTGCACCAGGTGCCGTTGATCGAAGACGACGTTTACGCCGAACTGTATTACGGCCAGCAGGCGCCCAAGCCCGCCAAGGCGTTCGACACCGAAGGGTTGGTGATGCACTGCGGCTCGTTCGCCAAGAGCCTGGCCCCCGGCTATCGCATCGGCTGGGTCGCCGCCGGGCGCTACGCGCAGAAAATCGAACGGCTGAAGTTGATGACGTCGCTGTGCGCCTCGATGCCGGCCCAAGCCGCCATCGCCGACTACCTGCAACACGGCGGCTACGACCGCCACCTGCGCAAGTTGCGCTACGCCCTGGAAGAACAGCAAAGCGCCATGCTCGCCGCCATCGCCCGCTACTTCCCGGCGCAGACCCGGGTCAGCCAACCGGCCGGTGGCTATTTTCTGTGGCTGGAGTTGCCGCAGCAGACCGACTCGCTGAAGTTGTTCCAGATGGCCCTGGCCCAAGGCATCAGCATCGCGCCGGGGCCGATCTTTTCGCCGACCCAGCGCTTTGGCAACTGCATCCGCCTGAACTACGGCAGCCCCTGGGACGAAGCGGCGGAACAGGCCATGGAAACCCTGGGGCGGATCGTGCGTTCGTTCTGAACAGGGGTGGTTGTAGCCAGCGGGCGAGCCCGCTGCTACAAGGCATGGCGCGCAGAGGGGGTCAGCGGCCGCCGCCCAGATCGACGAAGGTACCGGTGGCGTAGGAGGCCTTGTCCGACAACAGCCAGATAATCGCCTCGGCCACTTCTTCGGGGCGCCCGCCGCGCGCCATGGGGATGCCCGATTCCAGCTTGCTGACCCGGTCCGGGTCGCCGCTCAGGGCGTGGAAGTCGGTGAAGATGTAGCCCGGGCGCACGCCGTTGACGCGGATGCCCTCGCCCGCCACTTCCTTGGACAACCCGATGGTGAACGTGTCCAGCGCGCCCTTGGAGGCGGCGTAGTCAACGTATTCCCCCGGCGAACCGAGGCGCGCCGCCACCGACGAGACGTTGACGATGCTGCCGCCCTGCCCGCCGTGCTTGGGTGACATGCGCAGCAACGCGTGCTTGGCGCACAAAATCGGCCCCAGCACGTTGGTCTTGAGGGTGCTCAGGATGCGGAACTCGGACATCTGCTCGACCCGCGCTTTGTGCCCCACGGTGCCGGCATTGTTGACCAGGGCGGTGACGCGGCCCAGTTCATGGTCAACGCGCTGGAACAGCGTGATGACCTCATCCTCGATGCTCACATCGGCGCGCACCGTGATGGCCTGGGCACCCAAGGCGCGCACCTGTTCAAGGACGCGGTGGGCGGCCTCGTCGTCGGCCTGGTAGTTGATGCAGATCCGGTAGCCCTGCTGCGCGGCCAGCAGCGCGGTGGCGGCGCCTATACCGCGGCTGGCGCCGGTGATGACGATAACTTTGTCCATGCGGGTCCTCTCCCCTCTAACCTCAAGCGTTGCGCGGCAAGGATACCTGCCGGCGCTGGCTTTTGCATGGCGCCGGGCCAGTATCTCACTGTTCGGCGCGGACAATCTCGGCCATAAAACCCTCGGCCGGCAGCGGACGGCCCAGCAGGTAGCCTTGCAGCGAGTCGCAGCCCAATTGGGTGAGAAAGTCCTGCTGCAGGTTGGTTTCCACCCCTTCGGCGACGATGCGCAGGCCCAGGGCCCGGCCCAGGGCGACAATGGCCGAGACGATGGCGGCATCGTCGCTGTCGTGTTCCAGGTCGCGGACAAAGCCGCGGTCGATCTTCAACTCGTTGGCCGGCAGGCGCTTTAAGTACATCAGGCTCGAATAGCCGGTGCCGAAGTCGTCGATGGACAGGTCCACGCCCATCTGCGACAGCTCGTTGAGCACCGTCATGCTCGCGTCGGCGTCGCTCATGGCGGTGGTTTCGGTGATTTCCAGGGTCAGGCTGTTGGCCGGCAACTGATGGCGCAGCAGCGCACTGGCAACGCTCTTGACCAGCCCGGCGTGGCAGAACTGCAACGCCGAGAGGTTCACCGCGATGCGCCAATCGGTGTAGCCCAGCAGGTACCACTGGCGCATCTGCCGGCAGGCCTCGTTCAGCACCCAGTCGCCGATGGCGATAATCAGGCCGGTTTTTTCCGCCAGTTCGATAAAGGTGTCCGGCGGCATCAGGCCATGTACGGGGTGCTCCCAGCGCAGCAGCGCCTCGGCGCCCACCGGGCGGCCGTTGCTGGCATCGAACTTGGGCTGGTAGTGCAGGCGCAACTGGTTGAGCTCGACGGCGGCGCGCAGGTCCTGGAGCAATTGCAGCTGCTTGCGCGCGTTGGAGTTCATCGACGCGTCGAAAAAGCGGTAGCCGTTCTTGCCGGTGCCCTTGGCGTTGTACATCGCCGCGTCGGCGTTCATCAGCAGTTCCTGGGGCGTCTGGCCGTTGCCGGGGTAGACCGCGATGCCGACACTGGCGGAGATGTGCAGGTCATGCTCGGCCACCCGGAACGCGCGGGAGATCAGCCCCACTTGGCGCGCAGCCAGGCGCAGGGCATCGTCCGGGGCACCGAGGTGCACCAGCAGCACGAACTCATCGCCGCCAATGCGCGCCAGGGTGTCCTGGCTGCGCAGGTCTTCGCGCAGGCGCAGGCCCACCTCGCGCAGCAACTGGTCGCCCATGTGGTGGCCGAAGGCGTCGTTGACCGGTTTGAAGCCATCCAGGTCGATGAACATCAGGGCAAAACAGCCGCCCTGCTCCTGCACCACGTGCATGGCCTGGTCGATGCGGTCGGCCAGCAGCACGCGGTTGGGCAGGCCGGTGAGGGTGTCGTGCAGGGCCAGTTGGATCAGTTCTTCGTTGGCCAGGGTCAGGGAACGGGCCAGGCCCGCGGTGCGTGATTCCAGGCGGGCGTCGAGGACCGAGGTCAGCAGCGCGATACACAGCACCGCCAGGGTGGTGACCAGCACCAGGTTGTCCAGGCCCTTGCCGCTCAAACCGTCCAGCGCCGCGCCGCAAAAACTGCCATCGGCGAAACGGGCGGCGGCCATGCCGGTGTAATGCATGCCAACAATGGCCATGCCCATCACCACCGAGGCCCCGCCCCGGGCCAGGCGCACGTAGGGTGTGTTGCGGCGCAGGTGGAAGGCGATCCACAGCGCCGCCGCCGAGGCGCCGACCGCAATCAGCAGCGAGGCGCCGAACAGCGTTGGGTCGTAGTCGATGCCCGGTTGCATGCGCAGGGCCGCCATGCCGGTGTAGTGCATAGCGGCGATCCCGGCGCCCATCACCAACGCGCCGAACCCCCATTGCCAGGCCGGCAGGCGCGGCTGGCTGACCAGCCACAGGGCAAAGCCGCTGGAGAGGATGGCGATCAACAGGGACAGCAAGGTGATGCCGATGTCATAGCCCAAATCGATGGGCAGGCGCACGGCCAACATGCCGATAAAGTGCATCGACCAGATGCCCACGCCCATGGCAAAGGCCCCGCCGCCCATCCACAGGTACACGGCGCGGCCACGGGCCGTGGCGATACGGCCGGTGAGGTCGAGGGCGGTGTAGGAAGCCAGGATCGCCACACACAGGGAGATCAGGACCAGCGCGGGGGAATAACTGCCGATGAGCATGGGACTTCTCGTAAACGATGACCCCATCGGCGTCCATGATCCGGGGCAAAGAGCACGATTGTACCGATTGCCTGGGGGAAGGTGCTGACAAATGTTATCAATAGGCCACTATTCAGGTGGAAGCCTGGCGCTGTATTTGCGGTGCCCCACCGCTGTGGGAGCCTGGCTGGCCAGCGTGGCGATCTTGCGGCCGTCATCGCGGGCGGGCCCGCTCTCACAGAGGATGGGCCTGGCGCTGTATTTGCGGTGCCCCACCGCTGTGGGAGCCTGGCTGGCCAGCGTGGCGATCTTGCGGCCGCCATCGCGGGCGGGCCCGCTCTCACCCAGGGAGTGCCCTGTGCTCAATCCGCCTCAGGTGCCTGCAACTGCCCGTCCCAGCCGCCGCCCAGGGCGGCGATCAATTGCACGCTGGCCACCAGCCGGCTTTGCAGCAGGTTGAGCACGCTGCGTTCGTTGCTCAGGGCGGTGGCCTGGACGGAGACGACGTCGAGGTAGGCGATAAGCCCGGCCTTGTACTGGTTCTGGGTCAGGCGCAGGGATTCGCGGGCCGCGTCCAGGGCTTCCTGGCGTACTGCCGCTTCGTCTTCCAGGACCTTGAGCTGCACCAGGTAGTTTTCCACTTCGCGAAAGCCGTCGAGCACGGTTTGCCGGTATTTGGCCACGGTCTGGTCGTAAGCGGCCTCGCTGCGGTCGACTTCAGCCGAGCGCTGGCCGGCGTCGAACAGGGTCATGGCCAGTTTCGGCCCCACCGACCAGAAGCGGTTGGGCAGGCTGATCCAGTCGCTGAAGGTACTGCTGCTGTAGCCGCCGGCCAGGCTCAGGGTCAGGTCCGGGAAATAGGCGGTCTTGGCCACGCCAATGTTGGCGTTGGCGGCGATCACCGCGCGTTCGGCCGAGGCGATGTCGGGGCGCCGCTCCAGCAATTGCGACGGCAGGGTCAGGGGAATGGCCGGCAGGCCAGGAATGTCCGGGGTTTCGGCCAGGCTGAACTGAGCCGGGGGCACGCCGGTGAGTACGGCGATGGCGTTTTCCAGTTGCGCCCGTTGCCAGATCAGGTCGATCAGGTCGGCCTGGGTGCTTTTGAGCTGGGTTTGCGCCTGGGCCACGGCGTCCTTGCCTGAGACCCCGGCACGGTACTGGTTCTGGGTCATGGTCAGGGAACGCTGGTACGCCTGGACCGTGGCCTCCAGCAGGCGTTTTTGCTGGTCGATCACCCGCAGTTGCAGGTAGTTCTGCACCAGTTCCGACTGTTGGCTCAGGCGCATCGCGGCGAGGTCGGCGAAGCTCGCCTCGGCGCTCGCCTCGTTAGCCTCCAGCCCCCGGCGCAACTTGCCCCAGATATCGGCCTCCCAACTGACGCCCAACTGCGCGTCGTAGGTGTCGCGGATGCCGCTGCTGGAATTGCTCAGGCTGGAACTGCTGCTGCCGGTGCCCTGGCTGGAACGGGTCTTGCCGGCGCTCAGGTCGAGTTTGGGGAACAGCGAGCCACGGGCGCTGCGCACCAGGGCCTGGGCCTGGCGGTACTGGGCTTCGGACTGGGCCACGGTCTGGTTGGCGCTGTTGAGTTTTTCGATCAGTTCGTTGAGCTGGCGGTCGCCGTACAGCTCCCACCAGGCACCGCGGGCCAGGGAATCGCTGGGGTTGGCCTGGCGCCAGCCCTCGGCCTGTTTGTACTCCGGGGGCGTGTCCAGTGCCGGGCGCTGATAGTCCGGGCCGATGGCGCAGGCGCCGAGCATCAGCGCGCACAGGCTCAGGCCCAGCAGGCGCGAACCGCGGGCCAGGGGCAGGCGTCGGGCGCCAGGCACGGCGGCGTTGGGCAGCAGGCAATCAGTCATAGCGGAGTTTCCAGAGCGGCATCGGTACGCACCCCGCGCCAGCGGTTGAAACCGTGGCGCAGGCGATCGAGATAGAGGTAGACCACCGGAGTGGTGTAAAGGGTCAGCACCTGGCTGAACACCAGCCCGCCAATGATGGTCAGGCCCAGGGGTTGGCGCATTTCCGCGCCTTCGGCGCTGCTCAGCAGCAACGGCACGGCGCCGAGGATGGCCGCCAGGGTGGTCATCAGGATCGGCCGCAAGCGCAGCAGGCAGGCGCTGCGAATCGATTCCAGCGGGCTCAGGCCCTGGTGGCGCTCCAGTTGCAGCGCCAGGTCGATCATCAAAATGGCGTTCTTCTTCACCACGCCGATAAGCAGGAACAGCCCCAACAGGGAGATCAGGCTGAACTCACCGCCCAAAGCGTAGATCGACAGCAGCGCACCCACGCCGGCCGAGGGCAAGGTGGAGAGGATGGTCAGCGGGTGAATGTAGCTTTCATACAGCACCCCCAGCACCAGATACACCGCCAGCAGTGCACCGAGGATCATCAACGGCTGGCTCTTTTGCGTTTCGGCGAAGGCGTCGGCGTTGCCGGCCATTTTCGCGGTGACGCCTTCGGGCAGGCCGATTTTCGCCACGGCCCGCTCGATAGCCGCCGACCCCTGCTCCAGGGTCACGCCTTCGGCCATGTCGAAGGAGATGTTCTCGGCGGCGAACTGTTCTTCGTGGGTGACACGGTCGTTTTCCAGGCTGCTTTCGTAGTGGGCGAAAGTGGACAGTGGCACACGGGCGCCGTCGGCGGTAATCACCTGCACCTGGTTGAGGGTGCTGGGGTCTTGGGCGTACTTGGGGTTGACCTCCATCACCACGCGGTACTGGTTGAGGCTGTCATAGATGGTGGAGATCTGCCGCTGGCTGTAGGCGTTGTTGAGCACCGAGGTGACCATGGCCATGTCGATGCCCAGGCGCTTGGCTTGGTCACGGTCGACGATCAGGGTGATCTGCTGCGCGCCGTCGCCGTCGTGGGCATCCACCGCCGTCAGCTCGGGCAGGGCCTTGAGGGCCGCCGACACTTTCGGGTACCACTGGCGCAACGCACTGAGGTCGCCGCTCTGGACGATGTAGGTGTACTGCGAGCTGTTCTGCCCGCCTCCACCGCCACCGCCGAATTGCAAGTCCTGGTCGGCCATGAGGAACAGTTGCCCGCCCGGCACCTTGGGCATGTCCTTGCGCAGGCGCTCGATGACTTTTTGCGCGGAAATGCGCCGCTCTTCGATGGGTTTGAGGCGCACCAGCATAAAGGCGTTGTTGATGCCGTTGCTGCCGCCGATAAAGCCCGCCACGCTCTGCACCGCCGGGTCGCGCAGGACGGCACGGCGGTAGGTTTCCATCTTCGGCTGCATCACGTTGAACGACAGGCCATCGTCGCCGCGCACAAAACCGATCAGTTGCCCGGTGTCCTGCTGGGGCATGAAGGTCTTGGGCACCACCACATACAGGGCGACGTTGACGCCGATGGTCAGCAGCAGGCTCAGCAGGGTCAGGCGCCGATGGCGCAGCACCCAGTCCAGGCTGGTGGCGTAGCGGCTGACCATCCATTCGTTGGCCCGTTGGCTGGCCCGTTGCAGGCGGTTTTCGCGGCCCGGCACATGGGGTTTGAGCCAGCGCGCGCAGAGCATGGGGGTGAGGGTCAAAGACACCAGCAGCGAGACCAGGATCGCCGCCGCCAAGGTGATGGAGAATTCGCGGAACAGGCTTTCAATAATCCCGCCCATGAACAGGATCGACAGGAACACCACCACCAGCGAGACGTTCATCGACAACAGGGTAAAACCCACTTCCTTGGTGCCCAGGTACGCGGCCTTGAGCGGCGCGACGCCTTCGTCGATATGCCGGGAGATGTTCTCCAGCACCACGATGGCGTCGTCCACCACCAGGCCGGTGGCGAGGATCAGCGCCATCAGGCTCAGGTTGTTCAGGGAAAACCCGTACAGGTACATGATCGCGAACGTGCCCACCAGCGACACTGGCACCGCCAGGGTGGGGATCAGCGAGGCGCGGAAATTGCCGAGAAACAGGTACACCACCAGGATCACCAAGGCCACGGCGATCAGCAGGGTCATTTCCGCTTCGTGCAGGGTGGCCTTGATGACGGGCGAGCGGTCCATGGCCACGTTCAGTTGCACGCTGGCCGGCAGCAACGCCTGCAACGCCGGGAGCTGGTCCTTGATCTGCGCCACGGTTTCGATGATGTTGGCGCCGCTCTGGCGGTTGACTACCAGCAGCACCGCCGCGTCGTCGTTGAAAAAACCGCTGTTGTAGCGGTCCTCGACGCCGTCGCGCACGCTGGCCACGTCCCTGAGGCGCAGGGCCGAGCCGTTCTGGTAGCGGATTATCAGCGAGCTGTAGTCCTTGGCCTTTTCCAATTGGTCGTTGGCCTGGATCTGCCACATGCGCTCGGCGTCCGCCACCGAGCCCTTGGGCCGGCGCACGTTGGCGTTGGCGATGGTGTCGCGCACTTCGTCCAGGGCCACGCCGTACTGGTTGAGCAGTTGCGGCTCCAACTCAATGCGCACCGCCGGCAGGGAACTGCCGCCGATCTGCACTTCGCCCACGCCCGGCACCTGGGCCAGGCTCTGGGACAGGATGGTGGACGCCAGGTCGTAGAGCTGGCCCTTTTCCAGCACGTCGGAGGTCAGCGACAGCACCATGATCGGCGCCTGGGACGGGTTGACCTTCTTGTAGGTGGGCATGCTGCGCATGCCGCTGGGCAGCAGGTTGCGCGAGGCGTTGATGGCCGCTTGCACCTCCCGCGCCGCGCCGTTGATGTCGCGGCCCATCTCGAACTCCAGGATGACCCGGGTCGAGCCCTGGCTGGAGCGGCTGCTCATGCTGTTGATGCCGGCGATGGCACCGAAGGAACGCTCCAAAGGCGTGGCCACCGTGGACGCCATCACCTCGGGGCTGGCCCCCGGCAGGCTGGCCTGCACCACGATCACCGGAAAATCCATCTGCGGCAGCGGCGCCACCGGCAGCAGGCCGAAGCTCAAGCCGCCCAGCAGCATGATGGCCAAGCTCAGGAGCATGGTCGCCACGGGGCGCTTGATGAAGGGGCCGGACAGGTTCATGGCTCAACCGGCTCCAGGCGATCCGGCGCGGGGCGCCAGCGGCGGCCCAAACGGTCGAAATACAGGTAGATCACCGGTGTGGTGAACAGGGTCAGCACCTGGCTCACCAGCAGCCCGCCCACCATCACCAGGCCCAGGGGTTGGCGCAGTTCGGCGCCGGAACCGGTGGCAAGCATCAACGGCACGGCGCCGAACAACGCCGCCAGGGTGGTCATCAGGATGGGCCGGAACCGCAGCAGCGCGGCCTGGTAGATCGCCGTTTGCGGGTCCAGGCCCTGGTGGCGTTCGGCGTCGAGGGCGAAGTCGATCATCATGATCGCGTTCTTCTTGACGATGCCGATCAGCAGGATGATGCCGATGATGGCGATCATCCCCAGGTCATTGCCGCTGAGCAGCAAAGCCAGCAAGGCGCCCACCGCCGCCGAGGGCAAGGTGGAGAGAATGGTGATGGGGTGGATGTAGCTCTCGTAGAGCACGCCGAGCACGATGTACATGGTCACCACCGCCGCCAGGATCAGCAGCAAGGTACTCGACAGCGACGCCTCGAACGCCTGGGCCGCGCCCTGGAACTGGGTTTGCACACCCAGGGGCATGCCGATGTCGCGCTGCACCTGGTTAATCAGCTCCACGGCTTGGCCCAGCGCCACGCCGGGGGCCAGGTTGAACGACATCATCACCGCCGGGAACTGGCCGATGTGGGTAATGGCCAGTTGCGCCTGGCGCTCTTCAACATGGGCCAGGCTGGAGAGGCGCACCTGGACGCCGTCGGTGGTCTTGACGTGGATCTGGTCCAGGGCCTGGGGCCCGATTTTTTCCCCGGCCTGGGCCTGGAGCACTACGCGGTACTGGCTGGCCTGGGTGTAGATGGTGGAAATCTGCCGCTGGCCGAAGGCGTCGTACAACGCGTCGGTGATGTTGGCCACCGACACCCCCACGCGCGAGGCGGCGTCGCGGTCGATCACCAGGTACACCTGCAAGCCTTTGTCCTGCAGGTCGCTGGCCACATCGGTGAGTTCCGGGCGGTCCACCAGGGCCTGCACCAGCCGTGCGCTCCACAGGCTGAGCAGGTCGGCGTCCGGCGACGACATGCTGAACTGGTACTGGGTGCGGCTGACCCGGTCTTCGATGGTCAAGTCCTGCACCGGTTGCATGAACAAGCGAATGCCCACCAATTGGTTGACCTTGGGTTGCAACCGCGCGATCACCTCGGCGGCGCTCAGGTCGCGCTCGCCGTGGGGCTTGAGGTTAATCAGCAGGCGCCCGCTGTTGAGGGTGGCGTTGTCGCCGTCCACACCGATGTAGGACGACAGGCTCTGCACCGCCGGGTCTTGCAGGACAATGGCGGCCAACGCTTGCTGGCGCTGGCTCATGGCGGTGAAGGACACCGATTGCGGCGCCTCGGAAATGCCCTGGATCACCCCAGTGTCCTGCACCGGGAAAAAGCCCTTGGGCACCATCAGGTACAGCACCACGGTCAGCCCCAGGGTGGCGACGGCCACCAGCAGGGTCAGCGGTTGATGCTTGAGCACCCACTGCAATTTGCGCCCGTAGGCGGCCACCATCCACTCCAGGCAGGCCCCGCTGGCGCGGTAGAAGCGGCCCTGCTCCTCGGCCTTGGGCTCGCGCTTGAGCAGGCGCGCGCACATCATCGGCGTGAGGGTCAGGGACACCACCAGGGAAATCAGGATCGCCACCGCCAGGGTGATGGCGAACTCGCGAAACAGCCGCCCAACCACGTCGGCCATGAACAGCAGCGGGATCAGCACCGCGATCAGCGACAGGGTCAGCGACACCAAGGTGAAACCGATCTGCTTGGCCCCCTTGAGCGCGGCCTGCATCGGGCTTTCGCCCTCCTCGATGTAGCGCGAGATGTTCTCCAGCATGACGATGGCGTCGTCCACCACAAACCCGGTGGCGATGGTCAGGGCCATCAGGGTCAGGTTGTTGATAGAGAACCCGGCCAGGTACATCACGCCGAAGGTGCCGATCAGCGACAACGGCACGGCAATCGAGGGGATCAGGGTGGCGCTGGCGCGGCGCAGGAACAGGAACGTGACCATCACCACCAGGGCAATGGCGATCAGCAATTCATGCTGCACATCGGTGACCGAGGCGCGGATGGTCTGGGTGCGGTCGGTGAGCACTGCCACCTCGAGGCCGGCGGGCAGGTTGTCGGTGATGCCCGGCAGCATGGCCTTGATCCGGTCCACCACCTCGATCACGTTGGCCCCGGGTTGGCGCTGGATATTGAGCAATACCGCTTGGTTCTGGTTGGCCCAGGCCGCCAGGCGTTCGTTCTCGGCGCCATCGACGATCTCGGCAACATCCTTCAAGCGCAGGGGCGCGCCGTCCTTGTAGGCGAGGATCAGTTCGGCGTAGTCCTTGGGCGAGGTCAACTGGTCGTTGGCATCGAGCATCGACACCCGGGTCGGGCCGTCGAAGTTGCCCTTGGGCTGGTTGACGTTGGAGGCGCCGATGAGGCTGCGCACATCCGCCAGGTTCAGGCCATTGGCGGCCAGGGCCTGGGGGTTGACCTTGATCCGCACAGCCTGGCGCTGGCCACCGGCGATGCTGACCATGCCCACGCCGCTGATCTGCGCAATGCGCTGGGCCATGCGGGTGTCGACCAGGTCATTGAGCTTGGGCAGCGGCAGGGTCTTGGACGTGATGGCCAGGGTCAGCACCGGGGTGTCCGCCGGGTTGACCTTGTTGTACACCGGCGGCGCCGGCAGGTCATTGGGCAGCAGGTTGCTGGCGGCGTTGATCGCGGCCTGCACCTCTTGCTCGGCCACGTCCATATTGATGTCGAGGTTAAAGCGCAGGGTCAGCACCGAAGCGCCGCCGCTGCTGGTGGAGGCCATCTGGGTCAGGCCCGGCATCTGCCCGAACTGGCGTTCCAGCGGCGCGGTGACCGCGCTGGTCATCACGTCCGGGCTGGCGCCGGGGTACAGGGTCATGACGCGGATGGTCGGGTAATCCACCTGGGGCAAGGCCGAAACCGGCAGCATGCGGTAGGCGATCAGGCCGGCCAGGACAATGGCCAGCATGCTCAGCGTGGTGGCGACCGGGCGAAGGATAAACAGCCGCGAGAGGTTCATGCGCCGCCCTTTTGCGCCTTGGCCGGATCAACCACCGCACTGCCCGGCGCGCCCTTGAGCTGCTCGCTGGGGCCGGCCGGCACCTGCTGTGGGTCGTTGACCACTTCCACCAGGGTGTCGGCCTTGAGGCGGTCGGTGCCTTCGAGCACCACCCGCTCGCCCGGCGCCAGGCCTTCGCTGACCACGGTGTGCTCGCCGTCGCTGATACCGACCTTGAGCACCCGTACCTGAACCTTGTTCTCGGCACCGACCACATAGACAAAAGTGCCGTCGTTGCCGAATTGAATCGCCGCCGCCGGGGCCAGCACCACCTCTTTAAGGGTGTCGGCCAGCAGGCGCACATTGACGAACTGGTTGGGGAACAGCGCGCTGTCGCGGTTCTCGTAGCGGGCCTTGAATTTCAGGGTGCCGGTGGCGACGTCGATCTGGTTGTCCAGGCTTTGCAGCACGCCGCTGGCCTGCAACTTGAGGTCGCCGCGGTCCCACGCCTCCACTGGCAACTTGGCGCCGGCGCGATAACGCTCCAGCACGGTGCTCAAGCTGTTTTCCGGCAGGGTGAAGGCGACATTGATCGGCTGGGTCTGGGTGATGACCACCAGCGCCGTGGTGTCGTTGGCCGCCACCAGGTTACCCACGTCCAGTTGGCGCAGGCCCAGGCGCCCGGCGATCGGGGCGCGGATGCGGGTGAAGTCCAGGTTCAACTGGGCGTCATTGACCGCTGCCTGGTTGGTCTTGACCGTACCCTGGTACTGGCCCACCAGCGCGGCGGCGGTGTCCAGGGTCTGCTTGGCGATGCTGTCTTCGGCATACAGGCCGCGATAGCGCTCCAGGTCCACTTGGGCGTTCTTCAATTGCGCCTGGTTTTGCAGCAACGTGCCCTGGGCCTGGAGCAAGGCGTTCTGGTACGGGCGTGGGTCGATCTCGGCCAGCAGGTCACCGGCCTTGACCATCTGCCCCTCCTGGAAGTGGATCTTCACCAGCTCCCCCGCCACGCGGCTGCGCACATTAATCGTGTTCAACGCCGTGACCGTGCCCAAGGCCTTGTAGTACAGCGGGAAATCCCCACGAGTGGCGGGCGCCACGCGCACCGGCACCGCCGCCGTGGAACCACCGAAACCGGGGCGCATCATGCCGGACTTGCCCATTTTCCCGGCCGGTTTCTGCCCGGCGCTGTCGCCCTGCTCGGCACCGGCCGGCCAGAACTTCCAGCACAACAGCGCGACAACCAACAGGATGAGCAGGCCAAACAGCCAGCGGCGGGAATTACGGGAAGCAAAGGATTGCATGGAGAGATCAACCATTGGGCGCGTAGGCATCTTTACGGGAGGCTGAAAGATAAGCACTGGCGGGGAATTAGCAAAGCGCCTTTACCGGCAATTTACCTTGGGCGCTCGTTTACGGTGTTTGCTAAACCATTGAGCACAAATGAAAACGGCCTGGACAGAGCCAGGCCGCGCAAAAGTTTAATGCCTGTTACTTCAATACGGCCAGGGCCGCGTCGTAATTAGGCTCCTCGGCGATTTCACCCACCAGTTCGCTGTGCAGCACACGGTCGTTTTCATCCAGCACCACCACCGCACGGGCAGTCAGGCCGGCCAACGGGCCGTCGGCGATGGCTACGCCGTAGTTTTCGATGAACTCGCGGCCGCGCAGGGTCGACAGGTTCTGCACGTTTTCCAGGCCTTCGGCGCCGCAGAAACGGGCTTGGGCGAACGGCAGGTCAGCCGAGATGCACAGCACCACGGTGTTTTCCAGTTGGCTTGCCTGTTCGTTGAACTTACGCACAGAGGTGGCGCAGGTTGGCGTATCGACGCTTGGGAAAATGTTCAGCACTTTGCGCTTGCCGGCGAAGCTGGCCAGGGGGGTGTCGGCCAGGTTGCCCGCCACCAGGGAAAACGCAGGTGCCTGGGTGCCGACTTGTGGCAGCTGGCCGTTGACCTGGACAGGGTTGCCTTTGAGGGTGACTTGAGCCATGCACGCATTCCTTATATGGATGATTTTGGGTGTGTCAGGGAGGCCGAAGTTAACCACGAAACCCTCTGCTCGGCCTATCCCAACCTGTCGACAGACATTTCTTCAATTGCCTGAGGCAAGTGCCTTAAGCCGTGGAGGAGCTTTGCCCTGATGCCGCGATGGAAAACTCATGGCGGTTCCTCAGCATCACGTACAACGGCGCCACACCTGAATCGGCAGGAAAAACCACCACGTAATCATCAAACGCCACCTGCGCCTCACCGCCCAGGGCTTCCAATAACGGTACCGAGGGCGTTTCGACGAAGCCCAACCTGCGCTCGGTGCTCGACGCCTGCCCGGTGGCATCCCCCTGTGTTGTCGCCTCTGCCCAACTGAGGGTGTCGCCGCCTACACCATCGGCGGTGAAACGCAATGGGTTGCGCGGCGCGTCCCAATGGGCCGCCCGCACCCTGACCCTGCCGGGGGTTGCAGCAATGGCCACCTGCAACAACTCCAGCACCGAGCTCAAACCCCGCGACCGCGTGCCGTGGGCCACCGCGTAGCGGCCACTGAACAGCCTCAGGGGCAGTTCAACCTCACCCTGAGCCGTGACCAACGCGTGCCAGTCGGCTCCCTCGACGGGCATCAGTTCAGCCAGCGGTAGGCTGACGCCATACATCTGGGTTTCAGCACGGCTGCGATAGCCAAAACGCAACACCACGGCCCACTGCCCGCCTCCTCGCTGGAGGCGACCTGCCAGGTGAGTTCCGCTACCGCCGAACGCAGGGGCGCGCCGGGACATCCCTCACAGCCGTCGACAGTTGGCAAGGCGCCTGGCCCGGCCCGCTGCCCTGCTGTATGCGTTGCGCCACCAGTTGCCGTTGCGCGCGCTCAAGCACCTGCGATAGCTGAGCCCCCCACTGCTGACGCTGGAGGTTGATCGCCGCCAACTGCGCCCGGTAACGCTCCTCGGTGCTGCTGGCCTGCTCCATTGAGCCTGGTCGGCACGGGCGTAGTGCCCTGCAAGAGGTGGGCGTGGGCTCCACTGCGGCGCTGCTGGCCACGTGGGTCACCGACCGTGCCGGCCTGGAGCGCTTCACCGCCGGGGCCCTGGCGGTGACCGATGACCAGCCGCGCATCGAGTACGCGCCCTGGGTGCGCAGCCAGGAGATCACCCGGGTGCTGCCGGCGCTGCTCGACCTGCGTCAGGCGCCGGTATTGCACAACGCCGACGCCGCGTTCGGCGCGCGCATGGACCGTCACCAGCGGCGCCTGATGCAGTTCTACCGCGCCAGCCTGCACGCCTACGCCGGTGATCGCGCAGCCTGGGCGCGTGACATCCGCGAAGTGATGGCCGGCGACAGCGCCAACCCCTATTACCGTTGGTTTATCGGGCAATGAAACGGCCGTTCAAAGGATGTGCGCCACCAGGCCGACCGGGCCGTTGACCACGTTAAAGCGCACCCAGTCGCCCTCCTTCACCTTCCTGGCGGGGCTGTATAACGGCAGCAAGGTGCCGTCGGGCTGACGCACCACCAAAAAACCCCTGACCTTGCACACCTCGCCTTCGAACACGGTTTTGCTCCTGACACTCGGGTGCGGCATCAGACACCATCGCCAGTCGATTGGCTACAACGCACCGACAGCAGCCCCAACACGGCATTGCGCCGGGCACCGTTTACGGCCGCTGCGCAGCCGAGCGCGGGTAAACCCGCTTGCTACAAAAAAGGTGGCGCGCGCCACTGGGCGCTCACCCCGCCCCCGCAGGCGCCTGGCTTGCCAGCGCCCACAGGGATGGGCGTAGCAAGGGTGGGGGGGGGAAGTTACTGGGCCTTGAGCTTGAGGTAGGACTGGTGCAGATCCGCCGCCCAGCCGTCGATGACGTTTTTCACGTCAGTGGCTTTCATCACTTGGGAATCGTTTTCCAGCGGCTTGCCGGTGCCTTTGCGCACCACTTGGGCCAGTACTTTGTGGGTGCCGCCGTCGAGGAACACCGCTTCGGTGGCCAGGTCGGTTTCCTGGTCGCGGATGCCACTGGCGGTGCTTACGGCTGCGGCCACCAGGGCAATCGGGATCACTTCATAGGCCTTGAGGCCTTCGGTCTTGCTGCTGACGGCGGTGATGGCCGCGCGCACCACGATCACACCCGGGCCTGGGGCATTGGCCAGGGGCAGGGATTTACTGATTTCCCGCTTGAGGGCCTGGTCGTAGTAGCTGGTGATGCCTGACAGGGTGCTTTGAGGGATTTTCACCGTGGGCTGGGGTTGCGGGTAGAGCTGGGTCGGTTCGACGTAGACACTGGTGTACTGGCCCACCTTCAGGCTGGGGTCGACCCAGCGCATCACGTCCACGCCCGAGGGCGACTTGGCTTCCTTGAGGCGGCTGTAGTCCTTGAGGAACCCGGAGTAGTCCTCAGGCTGGGTCACCTTGCTGGAACAGCCCACCACTGCGACGCAAGCGACGCATAGCGCGCTAACCATTAGTCCAAGCTTCATGCTGTAGCTCCTGTCAGATGACCGGCAACGGTACGGGAATAAAGGAACCTTAGGTATAGCCAAGCTTCAGACTTTTAGTGAGGCGCACAGCGAATATTCATTTAGCGCTGTGGGGTATTTCACACCCCTCATTTGACAGACCGCCGCTGGGCGTCAAAGCTGCACCCAGCCTCGCCCGCCCCGACAGGTCGAAGCCTCTGGACTACGGAAGTCGCAATGCCCAAACCTAAAAATAATGCTGCTGCGCCACGTCCTGATTCGCCCGCCCCCGCCACTAACCGCTACCTGTTCCCCGTCACTGCCCCGTGCGGGTGCTGCTGCTGATCGCGGCCATGGGCGGGTTTCTGCTCGCCAGCCAACCCGCGCCGGCAAAGCATGTCGATGAAACCCAATGCCAAACCTGCCACAGCACGCAGGCACAGGCCTGGCAAGGCTCCCACCATCGATGGCGATGCAGGTGGCCGACGCGCAAACGGTGCTGGGCAAGGTGGCTAGCGTGACGTTCAAGGGCGAAAACGAAACCACCCGGTTCTTTCGCCAGGGCCAAGCGTTGTGGGTCATGGCTATCGCGGGCGGGCCCGCTCCCACAGAGAAGGCCAGGAACGGCCCATCCATCATGGGTGACCCGCCACACAGTTGAACTGCGGTGTGGGTGGGATTTTCATTTTCCTCTGTGGGAGCGAGCCTGCTCGCGATGGCGGCACTGTGTAGCGGTGACGAAGGCTAGGGGTAAGACAGTTGCTCCCCACAATGGCCGGCCTCCCATCCCATACAGGCCATGCACGGTGGGCTTGGGGTTCAGCGCCGGCGAAACAGCGGGCGCGGTTCGATGGCGCTGCGGCCGTAGTGCACGCTCATGCCGGCCAGGCCTTTGAGGGCGTCTTCGGCGCATTTGTCTTCACGCACGGCGAAGGCGTCGAAACCGCATTGGCGCATGTGGCTGAGCTGGTCGCGCAGCACATCGCCAATGGCGCGCAGTTGCCCTTGCCAGCCCAGGCGCGTGCGCAGCAGGTAGGCCTGGCTGTAGGCGCGGCCGTCGCGAAAACTGGGGAAGTCCAGGGCAATCAGCGGCAGTTGCGCCAGCCACGGCGCCAGGCTTTGTACCTCATCGTCCGGCCCCAGCCACACGCCGTCTTCGGCGCGGTGATAGAGCAGCCACAGCGCCAGCGGCAGGATCGCCGGCCCGGCGGGCAGTGGCGCTTGGGGGTCGCGCAGCAAGGTCCAGGGGTCGTCGCCGACGATCCGCGCCTCGGCGCCGTACAGGCGCAGCAGGTTGTTCATGCCGACACCTCCAGGGCCGCGCCGTACACCCGCTCCTTGAACGGCTCCAGGCCAATGCGTTGCACGGTGTCGATGAACAGTTCCTCGCTTTCGCGGTAGCGCACGAAGGTGGCGATGATGTGTTCGATCACGCTTGGCACTTCCTCGGCACTGAAGGACGGGCCGATGACTTTGCCCAGCGCACTGTTGTTGCCCTGGGCGCCGCCGAGGGTGATCTGGAACCACTCGCTGCCGTTTTTATCCACCCCCAGGATGCCGATGTTGCCGATGTGGTGGTGGCCGCAGGCGTTCATGCAGCCAGAGATGTTCAGGCTGATGTCCCCCAGGTCGTGGAGAAAATCCAACTGCTGGAAACGGCCCTGGATCGACTGGGCAATGGGGATCGAGCGGGCATTGGCCAGGGCGCAGAAATCGCCGCCCGGGCAGGCGATGATGTCGGTCAGCAGGCCGACGTTGGCGCTGCCCAAACCGTGCGCACATGCCTGCTGCCACAGGGCATGCAGGGCCGCCTTAGGCACGTCCGGGAGGATGATGTTCTGTTCGTGGGCGATGCGGATTTCGCCAAAACCAAACTGCTCGGACCAATCGGCGACAGCGTCCATCTGCGCGGCGGTGACGTCGCCCGGTGGCGCGCCCGGGCCCGGCTTGGTCGATAGCACCACGCTGGTGTAGCCCGCCACTTTGTGCGGCTGCACGTTGCGCGCCACCCAGCGGGCGAAGGCCGGGCTGTCGCTCAGGTGCGTGCCAAAGTTCAGGTCGGTGTCGGCCAGGCTCTGATAGCACGGCCTGACGAAGGCGTCGGCCACCCGCTGGTATTCGGCCTCGGTGAGTTGCGCCGGGCCGTCCTTGAGGTGCTGCCATTCCTCTTCGACTTCCCGGGCGAAGGCCTCGATGCCCAGGGCCTTGACCAGGATCTTGATGCGCGCCTTGTACTTGTTGTCGCGCCGCCCGTGGCGGTTGTACACCCGCAGCACCGCCTCGACGTACGACAGCAGGTGCTGCCACTCCAGGCCTTCGCGGATCTGCTGGCTGAGGATCGGCGTGCGCCCCAGCCCCCCGCCGACCATCACCCGCAAGCGCATTTGCGCGGCGCCGTCGCGGTAAAGGTAGAGGCCGATGTCGTGCATCATGATCGCCGCGCGGTCCTGTTCGGCCGAGCAGATGGCGATCTTGAACTTGCGCGGCAGGAACAGGAATTCGGGGTTGATGGTGGACCATTGGCGCAGGATCTCGGCCAGCGGCCGCGGGTCGATCAACTCGTCGGCGGCCACCCCGGCGAAAGCCTCGGTGGTGATGTTGCGCACGCAGTTGCCGGAGGTCTGGATGGCGTGCATGTCGACGGCGGCCAAGCGTTCGAGGATGTCCGGCACCTGGGCCAGTTCGATCCAGTTGAACTGCATGTTCTGGCGCGTGGTGAAGTGGCCGTAGCCACGGTCGAAATCCCGGGCGATGCCGGCCAGGGTACGCAACTGCGCCGCGCCCAGGGTGCCGTAGGGGATCGCCACGCGCAGCATGTAGGCGTGCTTTTGCAGGTACAGGCCGTTTTGCAGGCGCAGGGGCAGGAACTCTTCTTCGCTCAACTCGCCGGCCGTAAAACGCCGGACCTGGTCGCGAAACTGCGCCACCCGCTCCAGCACCAGGGCCCGGTCGTAATCGTCGTACTGGTACATGTGGCTACCTCATCAATCAGCACTGGCCGCGCTCTGTCGGCGGGCTTCACGGGGTTGCCACTATGGCCCAGCAGCTCAGTCGCTTAAAGATTCAGGTACAGCCATAAAAACCATATCAGCGATGCAAAACCCTTAACTGGCTTGCTCTAAATCTGATCCGTATTAATGCAGTTTTTCTGAGTCTGTTTTGTTTCGCCCACGGTTTCTACAGTAAGTCCCCCTGCCAGACCGGGTGGCCTGGCAAGACTTTGTTTGCAACCGTGGAAGAATTGACCATGAGCACAGCAGCAATCGGGCAAGCCTATAACTACAAGGTTGTCCGCCAATTTGTCGTGGCGACCGTGGTATGGGGCGTCATCGGAATGGCCATGGGCGTGTGGATCGCCTCGCAACTGGTGTGGCCGGACATGAACCTGGACCTGCCCTGGACCACGTTCGGGCGCCTGCGCCCTTTGCACACCAGCCTGGTGATTTTCGGCTTCGCTGGCAGCGCCCAGTTCGCCGCCAGTTACTACGCGGTGCAGCGCACCTGCCAGGTGCGGCTGTACTCCGACACCCTGGCGGCGTTCACCTTCTGGGGCTGGCAAGCGGTGATCGTCATCATGCTGGTGAGCCTGCCGCTGGGCTACACCACCACCAAGGAATACGCCGAGATCGAATTCACCGGCGCGGTGTGGATGGCGGTGGTGTGGGTGGCCTATGCCGTGGTGTTCTTCACCACCGTGGTACGTCGCCAGACCAAGCACATCTACGTGGGCAACTGGTTTTTCGGCGCGTTCATCCTGGTGATCGCCATGTTGCACGTGGTCAACCACTTGGCGATCCCGGTGGACTGGTTCAAGTCCTACCCGGTGTATTCCGGCGCCACCGACGCCATGGTGCAGTGGTGGTACGGGCATAACGCGGTGGGCTTTTTCCTCACCACGGGGTTCCTGGGGATGATGTATTACTTCGTGCCCAAGCAGGTCGGGCGGCCGGTGTATTCCTATCGCCTGTCCATCGTGCACTTCTGGGCGCTGATTACCCTGTACATCTGGGCCGGCCCCCACCATTTGCACTACACCGCACTGCCGGACTGGGCGCAGTCGCTGGGCATGGCGATGTCGCTGATCCTCCTGGCGCCGAGCTGGGGCGGGATGATTAACGGCATGATGACCCTCTCCGGCGCCTGGCATAAGTTACGCACCGACCCGATCCTGCGCTTTCTGGTGCTGTCGCTGGCGTTCTACGGGATGTCGACGTTCGAGGGGCCGATGATGGCGATCAAGACGGTCAACGCCCTGTCCCACTACACCGACTGGACCATCGGCCACGTCCATGCCGGCGCGTTGGGTTGGGTGGCGATGATTACCTTCGGCTCGCTGTACCACATGATTCCCAAGGTGTTCGGCCGCGAGCAGATGTACAGCACGCCGCTTATCAACCTGCACTTCTGGCTGGCGACCATCGGCACCGTGCTGTACATCGCCTCGATGTGGGTCAACGGCATCACCCAGGGCCTGATGTGGCGCGCGATCAACGACGACGGCACCCTCACCTACTCGTTCGTCGAGGCCTTGCAGGCCAGCCACCCGGGGTTTGTGGTGCGCTTCGTCGGTGGCGCGTTCTTCCTCGCCGGCATGCTGCTGATGGCCTACAACACCTGGCGCACAGTGCGTGTGGCGGACCTCAAGGTCGCCGAAGCCGACGCCCGGATCGCCTGACCTGCGGCGCACGCCTTCGCGGCGTGCGCCTCATTTTTTCCAAGGAGCTGCGTGATGATCGAGCTAGCACTGAACGTGGGCGCGGTGGCGTGCCTGTACCTGGCGGTCGAGTATTGCTTGCGCAACCAGTCGGCCAAAAGCCTGGACGACGCCAGCCTGATCCCCTTCGCCGACGACCCCGAAGTCGCCCGGCGCGTGGAACTGGCCACCGGCAAGCGCATCGATGCCGTGGCGCCACCGGAAGCGAAAAAGGGTTGGGGCAACATCGAGATCTGACTTGAGAGAGCGGGTTCGCCCGCTCCCACAGGTTTTACCGGGTGGGCTACCCCCGCTCGCGCGGGATCAGCCCCTGTAATTGTTGGGCCAGGAAATTGGCATCGAAGGCGAAGGTGTCGGGGTCTTTGAGGCCGTTGGTCTTGCACCATTGCCACTCGCCGGCCGGTGGCTGGCAGACCAGGGAAATGCTGCCGTAGCGCGCGGCGGTCAGGCCCGCCACCGCCAGGGCAATGGCCCCACCGGCGCCCATCACCTGGGGCACGAACTCCACCGGTTTGCCGGCGATCAGGATGGTCAGTTTCTCGGTCTTGAACGGCGAACTTTCTACCGGCACCGCAGGCCCCGAGGCCACATAGGCTTCGCGGCTGACGCGCAGCAACTCCGGCACCTGTACCGGTGCCAGCCATTGCTCGATCTGGTCGAACAACTGGCCGATCCGCACCGCCCACTGCGCCGACTGGGTTTCAAACACCTGCTTTTTGTGCGCTTCGCTCTGTGCGTAGTGGCGCAGCATCTCGCCCAATTGCTGTACGTCATTCATCGCGGTGTTCCCTGGGTCAGCCGTGGCTGCAAAGCCTGGATCATGGCAGATGCGCGACGCTGGCGTATGACTAATACCGCCGGCGCCACCGGGCTCAGCGCGTGCGCCGTAAGCGCGCCATGCTCAGTACATCCACCAGGGCGCCATCACGCACCGCGTAATCGCACAACCGGCCTTCCTCGACAAAACCGAACTTGCGGTACAGGCCGATGGCCGCCTCGTTGTCGGCGAACACCGTGAGCTCCACCCGTTGCAGGCTCATCCAGTTGTCTGCCACCTCCAACGCCGTGGCCAGCAACAGCGAACCGATGCCCTTGCCCTGCCACGCCACCGAGACACCCATGCCAATGGCGCCGCAATGGCTGCGCCGCACCCGAGAGAACTGCTCCAGGCCACAATTGCCCACCACCGCGCCCTGATACAGCGCCACCAGGCGCAGGTGCCGCTCATCCGCCGTGGCCAGGCGCGTGCGCCACAGTTCGGGGGATTGAAACGGCATTTGCAGCACTTGGCGGGTCACCGCCGGCTCGTTGTAAAGCGCAGTGATGCCGTCGATGTGGGCGGTGGTCAGGCGCTCGATGACAACGGGGGTATCGGGCATTGCATTCTTCCTTGGCAATAGAGGGGATCGGTGGTCAAACGCCCTGAGTGTGCCACGCGATAGCCAAGGGTGAGCACACTGATAGCAATTTCCCATTGAACCCCGGGGCCGGCCTCTAGTAAGCTCGGCCCACTTCATCGGAGAAACACCATGCAACACACCCTCCCACAGCCTCGTCACACCGCCAGCGCCTCGCGCCCGGTTGCCGCTGCCTGGGTGAATACTCCGGTCAACTTTTATTTTGGGTATTGGTTTAGCCACTGGCGCGCCTGATACCCACTTCCGGCGCCCACTTTCACGGGTCGCCCACTTGAGTTTTCTCAACCCCCGGTCGGCTTCCCGACCGGGGGTTTTGTTTTTTCAAGCTGTCCATTTTTGCCTCACACCCCATTCAATTTAAGGAAATACACATGAACCGCACCGCTTATTACCGTCACGACAATGCTTGCGCCTGGCGATTTACCAACCTCCGTTCGGGCCAGCCTGCCGCCTCCGACCGGTCACCCACAGGTGGCATCGCCGAACCCACTGCCAACCCGGCCCATTGTCGAACACCCCACTAGGGCCGACGCGCGGGCACGAACCCGCCGCCAGCCCAGGAAGCCCGAATATGAACTCGTCCATTTGCGCTGTACCACTGTTGAATTGCGCCAACCAGGCCTTGACCCAACGCCTGCCCACCGCGCTGCAACTCAAGCAGCAACTGCCTCTGGCCGCCGCCTTGAGCCGCCAGGTCGCCGACCACCGCCAAGCGGTGCGTGCCATCCTCAATGGCCAGGACTCGCGCCTGCTGGTCGTCGTGGGGCCCTGCTCGATCCACGACCCGCAATCGGCCCTCGAATACGCCGACAAACTCGCCCACCTTGCCCATCAACTCAGCGACGACCTGCTGCTGGTGATGCGCGCCTACGTCGAAAAACCCCGCACCACCGTGGGCTGGAAAGGCCTGGCGTATGACCCGCACCTCGATGGCAGCGACGACATGGCCGCCGGGCTGGAGCTGTCGCGCCACCTGATGCGCGAAATGCTCGGCATGGGCCTGCCAATCGCCACCGAGCTGCTTCAACCCATGGCCGCCGGTTACTTCGATGACCTGCTCAGCTGGGTTGCCATCGGCGCGCGCACCACTGAATCGCAGATCCACCGGGAAATGGCCAGCGGCCTGGGCCTGCCCGTGGGCTTCAAGAACGGCACTGATGGCGGCGTGGCCATTGCCTGCGACGCGATGCGCTCGGCCAGCCACCCGCACCGCCATTTCGGCGTCGACAGCCAGGGCCACCCGGCCATCATCCAGACCCCGGGCAACCCCGACACCCACCTGGTGTTGCGCGGCGGCCATCAAGGCCCCAACTACAGCCGCGAACACGTCGCCCAGGTGCAGCGCAACCTGGAACAACTGGCCATCACCCCAAGGCTGATGGTCGATTGCAGCCACGCCAACAGCGGCAAAGACCCGTTGCGCCAACCCCAGGTGTTCGCCCAAGTGCTAGAGCAACGCCTGCACGGCAACCATCAGTTGATGGGAGTGATGCTCGAAAGCCATCTGTTCGAGGGTTGCCAGCCCCTGACCGGGAACCTGCGCTACGGTGTTTCGATCACCGATGGTTGCCTCGGCTGGGCCGCCACCGAAGCGTTGCTGAGCGACGCCGCCCGCCAGTTGCGCGATGCCCGCCGCCCGCACCCGGCGGTCGTGTAAAACCACTCAGGAGCCTGCACCCGCCAGGCTCCGGGTTACCTATCAGATATTTACCTTCTTCCGCGAAGGTAAAACCACGAGCCCTATGAGAGCCCAAGCAGGCCATGGCCTGTAGGGCGATGCGCCATGACAGTGCATCCCAATAGGTTTAAAAAAACCACAGTTTTTTGTCCAACTTCGACGCCATACAGAGGCTCTTTCCTACACATTCCCACCCGGCGCCTGCACTAGAGTGGGGAAAACCTCGACTGCTTCCCTCACCGCAAAAAGGAAAGACCATGCAACGGAATGCAACCACCCAGCACCCCATCCTCTTGGTTCATGGGCTGTTCGGTTTCGAGAGTATCGACAACGTTCCCCTCTTCCAGGCCGTCAAACACGCCTTGCGCCAGGCCGGTGCACGGGTGTTCATCCCTTACCTGTCCGCCACCCATTGCAACGAAGCCCGTGGCGAACAATTGCTGCTGCAAATCCAACGGGTGCTGGCCGGCACCCAGGCCAGCAAAGTCAACCTCATTGGCCACAGCCAAGGGGCTCTGGCGGCGCGCTATGTGGCTGCCACCCACCCGGCGCTGGTGGCCTCGATCACCTCGGTCAGCGGCCCCAACCATGGCTCCGAACTGGCCGACTACCTACACAAGGCCCTGATTCCCGGGCGCCTACCCGAACCAGTGGCGGCAGCCGTTACCCACCTGTTCGCCGACTTCATCACCCTGCTCAGCGGCCACTCCCAACTGCCCACCGCCACCATCGCGGCACTCAATGCGCTGTCCACCGAAGGCGTGGGCGCGTTCAACGACAAATACCCCCAGGGCCTGCCCGCCACCTGGGGCGGCGCGGGCCAGGAACTAATCAACGGTGTGCGCTACTTTTCCTGGAGCGGCACCCTGCGCCCCGGTGTGCGTGGCAACGAGCCTCTGCGCCAAGTGTGCCAGGCGTTTTGCGACTACTTCACCACCGAAGCCGACCAGAACGACGGCGTGGTCGGGCGCTACAGCTCCCACCTGGGCACGGTGATCCGTTCCGACTACGCCCTGGACCACCTGCAAAGCCTCGCCCCGACGGCGAGCGGCGAACAGGACGCTATTGAGCTGTATGTCGAGCATGCGCAGCGATTGCAGGCCCTGGGCCTGTAAGCCCAACGCTCCACCCGGCACTTTGACGAGAAATCCGTCGCGCAATCCGGTAGGCTCGGCGTTTTATTGACAGTTGAACGGAGTACCTCCCCATGGCCAAAGCCACTGCCCGCCACATCCTCGTTGCCACCGAAGACAAGTGCAACGAACTCAAGACACAAATCGAAGGCGGCGCCGATTTCGCTGAAATCGCCAAAGCCAACTCCTCCTGCCCATCGAGCCGCGACGGCGGCAACCTCGGTTCCTTCGGCCCAGGCCAGATGGTCAAGGAATTCGACACCGTGGTCTTCAGCGCCCCGGTCAACGTGGTCCAGGGCCCGGTGAAAACCCAGTTCGGCTACCACCTGCTGGAAGTGACCAGCCGCCAGGACTGATCCGGCACATACGCTCCCCACAACGGCCCGCCTTTCGCGGGCCGTTGTGTTTGGGCGCGGCACCGGGGCTGGCGAGCCATGGGCCGCTCGCGTAAAAAGGCTGTTTCGACCCCAAGGCTGTAAGGCTGACCATGCGACTGGCTCTTCCCTCATTGTTGTTCGCCGCCCTGGCGATAGTGCTCGGCGCCACCGGCGCCCAGGCCACCCCCAGCCACGCCATGACGGTTTACGGTGAACCGGCCAAGTACCGCGCCGGCTTCAGCCACTTCGCCTACGCCAACCCCCAGGCCCCCAAGGGCGGCAGCATGCGCCGCTCGGCCCTGGAAATCGGCCGCTTCGACCATGTGCTGCCCTATGGCGACAAAGGCATCGGCGTGTCGCAGATCGACGGCCTGATCTACTCGCCCCTGGCCCAGCGCTCCCTCGACGAGCCCTACACCGTGTACGGCCTGGTGGCCCAGCAAATGGAGCGCGCCGACGATGGCCTGTGGCTGCGCTTCTACCTCAACCCCAAGGCCCGCTTTGCCGATGGCACGCCGATCACCGCTGAGGACGTGCGCTACAGCTACGACCTGCTGATGACCCAGGGCAGCCTGCGTTTTCGCACCCAGTTCGCCGACGTTCAAGGTGTGGCGGTGGAATCGGCGCGGGTGATCCGCTTCGACTTCAAGAGCAACGAAAACCGCACCCTGCCCCTGGACCTGGCGACCCTGCCGGTGTTTCCCCAGCACTGGTGGAAAACCCGCGACTTCGCCAACGGCGGCGGCTACGAGGCGCCGCTGGGCAGCGGCCCATACCGGGTGAGCAGCATCGATTCGGGGCGCAGCATCACCTTCGCCCGCAACCCCGACTGGTGGGGCAAGGACCTGCCCGTGAGCCGTGGCTTGTACAACTTCGACCGGTTCAGCATCGAATACTTCGGCGACACCGACGTCGCCCGCCAGGTGCTGCGCGGCGGCGCCTACGACTACAACCGCGAATTCCTCGCCTCCGCCTTCGCCGTGGGCTACAACGGCCCGGCCCTGGACGATGGGCGCCTGCAAAAGGCCCACCTGGCCAAGGACATGCCGCAACCGGCCCAGGGCTACGTGTTCAACCTGCAAAAACCGCTGTTCAAGGACCGCCGCGTGCGCCAGGCCCTGGCGCTGCTGTGGGATTTCGAGTGGAGCAACCGGCAGATGATGCGCAACCAGTACATCCGCCAGCAAAGCGTGTTTTCCAACACCGCCCTGGCGGCCCGGGCACTGCCCGATGCCGAAGAACTGGCGATCCTCGAACCCTTACGCGGGCAGATCCCCGACGAGGTGTTCACCCAGGTCTTCGAGGCGCCGAAAACCGATGGCAGCGGGGTGATCCGCGACAAGCAACTGCAAGCCCTGGCCCTGCTCGAAGCGGCAGGCTGGAAACCCGACGGCGATCGCCTGGTCAATGCCGCCGGCGAGCCGTTGAGCTTCACCTTCCTCAACACCCAGGGCGGCATCGAACGCCTGCTGCTGCCCTACAAGCGCACCCTGGCGCAGATCGGCATCACCCTGAACATCCGGCGCATCGACGCTTCCCAGTACCTGAACCGGATCATGGCCCGGGACTACGACATGATCGTCACCGGCTACCCCGCCAGCCCTTCGCCGGGGCTGGAGCTGTACAACTACTTCGGTTCGGCGGCCGCCCTGGACCCCGGTTCCAGCAACACCATGGCCCTGCAAGACCCCGCCGTCGACAGCCTGATAACCGGCCTGGTCAAGGCCACCAGCCAAGCGCAGATGTTGCGTTACGCCCATGCCCTGGACCGGGTGCTGCAATGGAACTACTACTGGATTCCCAACTACTATCCGCCCGGCACTTCCACCGTGTGGTGGAACCGCTTCGGCATGCCCGCCACCCCCGCCAGCAATGAAGAAGCCCTCGAAACCTGGTGGGAGGTGAGCCGCGTGCCCCTGACCAACCAACAGATGGCCGCCGAGCGCATCCGCCGTGGCCAGCCCGGGGGGCCACGCTGATGCTCGCCTACGTCGTGCGGCGCCTGCTGCTGATAATCCCCACGCTGCTGCTGATCCTGTTGGTCAATTTCGTCATCGTCCAAGCCGCCCCCGGCGGGCCGGTGGAACAGGCCATCGCCCACCTGCAAGGCATCGGCGGCGGCGCGGGGGCCTCCGGCGATGGCGTCAGCAGCAGTTCGCGGGCCAGCCGTGGCCTGGACCCCAAGCTGATCCAGGACATCGAAAAGCAATACGGCTTCGATAAACCGACCCACGAACGCCTGTGGCTGATGCTCAGCCACTACGCCCGCTTCGACCTGGGCAACAGCTTCTTTCGCGGCGCCAGCGTCACCGACCTGATCCTGGAAAAAATGCCCGTGACCCTTTCCCTGGGCCTGTGGGCCACCCTCATCACCTACCTGGTGTCGATCCCCCTGGGCATCCGCAAAGCCGTGCGCCATGGCAGCGCGTTCGATATCTGGAGCAGCACCGCGATCATCCTCGGCTACGCCATGCCCGCGTTCCTCTTCGCCATGCTGCTGATCGTGCTGTTTGCCGGCGGCACGTCGTGGAACTGGTTCCCGGTGCGCGGCCTGGTGTCGGAGAACTTCGAGCAACTGAGCACCTTGGGCAAAATCGCCGATTACTTCTGGCACCTGGTGCTGCCGGTCACGGCCCTGGTGATCGGCGGGTTCGCCAGCCTGACCATCCTCACCAAAAACGCCTTCCTCAACGAAATCACCCGCCAGTACGTGGTCACCGCCCGCGCCAAGGGCCTGAGCGAACGCCGCGTGCTCTACGGCCACGTGCTGCGCAACGCGATGCTGCTGGTGGTGGCGGGCATTCCCCAGGCGTTTATCAGCGTGTTTTTTGCCGGCTCCCTGTTGATCGAAGTGATTTTCTCCCTCGATGGCCTGGGGCGCATGAGCTATGAAGCGGCCGTGTCCCGGGACTACCCGGTGGTATTCGGCTCGTTGTTCATCTTCACCCTGTTCGGCCTGCTGATAAAACTCATCGGCGACCTGTGCTACACCCTGCTCGACCCACGCATCGACTTCGCCGGGAGGAACGCCTGATGTTCAGCCTCTCTCCCGTGGGCCGCCGACGCCTGGAGCGGTTCAAGCAAAACCGCCGCGGCTGGTGGTCACTATGGCTGTTTATCGGCCTGTTCGCCCTGACCCTGGGGGGCGAGTTGATCGCCAACGACAAACCCCTGGTGGTCAGCTACCAGGGTGCCTTGCACTTCCCCGTGTTCAAGCGCTACACCGAGCAGGATTTCGGCGGCCAACTGCCGTTCCAGGCCGATTACCGCAGCAGCTACGTGCAGCACCTGATCCGCGACGGCGGCGGCTGGCTGCTGTTCCCGCCCATCCCATTCAGCCACGACACGCCCAACTACGACCTCACCCAACCGGCGCCGAGCCCGCCCAGCGCGCAAAACTGGCTGGGCACCGACGACCAAGCCCGGGACGTGCTGGCGCGGGTGATTTTCGGCGCCCGGGTGTCGATCCTCTTCGCCTTGGCGCTGACCGCCCTGAGCGCCCTGATCGGCATCGCCGCCGGCGCCTTGCAAGGCTACTACGGCGGCTGGGTCGACCTGCTGGGCCAGCGTTTGCTGGAGGTCTGGTCCGGGCTGCCGGTGTTGTACCTGCTCATCATCCTGTCGGGGTTCGTGGAGCCCAATTTCTGGTGGCTGCTGGGCATCATGGCGCTGTTTTCCTGGCTGGCCCTGGTGGACGTGGTGCGCGCCGAGTTTTTGCGCGGGCGTAACCTGGAGTACGTCAAGGCTGCCCGTGCCCTGGGCCTGAGCGACCGCAAGGTGATCGTGCGGCACATCCTGCCCAACGCCATGAACGCCACCCTGAGCTACCTGCCGTTCATCCTCACCGGGGCGATTTCCACCCTCACCGCCCTGGATTTTCTCGGCTTCGGCATGCCCGCCGGCAGCGCCTCCCTGGGCGAGTTGATTGCCCAGGGCAAACAAAACCTGCAAGCGCCGTGGCTGGGGCTGACAGCGTTTTTCACCCTGGCGCTGATCCTTTCCCTATTGGTGTTCATTGGCGAGGCCTTGCGCGATGCCTTTGACCCGCGATCCTGAGCGCAACCCATGACTGACAACCTGATTGAAATCCGCGACCTGAGCGTCGCCTTCAGCGGCCAGTGCGTGGTGCGCTACCTGAGCCTGGACATCCGCCCCGGCGAGTGCCTGGCGCTGGTGGGCGAGTCCGGCTCGGGCAAGTCGGTGACCGCCCATTCGATCCTGCAACTGCTGCCCCAAGCCGGCACCCAGACCACGGGCAGCATCCGCTACCAGGGCCAGGAACTGCTGGGCGCCGGCGCCAGCGTGCTGCGCCAAGTGCGCGGCAACCGCATCGCGATGATCTTCCAGGAGCCCATGACGTCCCTGAACCCGCTGCACAGCGTGGAAAAGCAGATCGGCGAAACCCTGCTGCTGCACAAGGGCCTGGGCGGCAAGGCCGCGCAACAGCGCACCGTGGAACTGCTGGAGCTGGTGGGCATCCGCCACCCCGAGCAGCGCCTCAAGAGCTACCCGCACCAACTCTCCGGCGGCCAGCGGCAACGGGTGATGATCGCCATGGCCCTGGCCTGCGAGCCGCAATTGCTGATCGCCGACGAACCCACCACCGCCCTGGACGTGACCGTGCAGCGCAAGATCCTGGCCCTGCTCAAGTCCCTGCAACAGCGCTTGGGCATGGCCCTGCTGCTTATCAGCCATGACCTCAACCTGGTGCGCAGCATCGCCCAACGGGTGTGCGTGATGCGCGCCGGGGAGATCGTCGAACAGGCCGACTGCGAGCAACTGTTCAGCCAGCCGCGCCACCCCTACAGCCGCGAATTGCTCAACGCCGAACCCGACGGCCAGGCCCTGCCCCGGGACGAACGCGAGGCGGTGTTGCAGGTGGATGACTTGCGCGTGGTATTCAGCAGCGGCGGCGGCTTGCTGCGGCCCAAGCAGCACCTGCACGCCGTGGACGGCATCAGCCTGAGCGTGCAGCGGGGCAAGACCCTGGGCATCGTCGGCGAATCGGGCTCGGGCAAGTCCACCCTGGGCCAGGCGATTTTGCGCCTGATCGACTCCAGCGGCGCCATCCGCTTCCAGGGCCAGGCCCTGGACCGCCTCAACCACAAACAGATGCGACCCTGGCGCAAGCAGATGCAAGTGGTCTTCCAAGACCCCTTCGGCAGCCTCAGCCCACGCATGTCGGTGGCGCAGATCATCAGCGAAGGCCTGGAGGTACATAGCCCGTGCAGCGCGGGCGAATGCGAGCGGCAAGTGATCCGCGTGCTCGAAGAGGTCGGCCTGGACCCCGCCAGCCGCCACCGCTACCCCCACGAATTTTCCGGCGGCCAGCGCCAACGCATCGCCATCGCCCGCGCCCTGGTGCTCAAACCGGCGCTGATCCTGCTGGACGAACCCACCTCGGCCCTGGACCGCACCGTGCAAAAGCAAGTGGTGGCGCTGCTGCGCGACCTCCAGGAAAAACACGGCCTCACCTACCTGTTCATCAGCCACGACCTGGCGGTGATCCGCGCCCTGGCCCACGACATGCTGGTCATCAAGGACGGCAAAGTGGTGGAAAGCGGCCCCAGCGAAACCCTGTTCACCGCGCCCCAACACCCCTACACCCAGGAATTACTGGCCGCCAGCCTGCTGCCGCGACCGGAGCGGGGGTAAACGCTGTAACCTTGGCGCCTTGAGCTGGCTTGTGTGCAAGCACACCTCTGTGGGACCCGCTTCACAGACAGGCCAGCCCCCACTCAGCTAACCGACTTTTACCTGCGGAATCCCCATGACCCCCAACGCCGAACGCTACAACCCCTCCACCGACTATGCCGACAAGCTCATCAGCCGCATCGGCCAGACGCCCAGCTGGATCGCCAAGCGCATCGGCGTGACCGACAAGCGCATCCGCTACATCCTCGACGGCTCGCGCACGGTCAAGGGTGAAACCACCGAGATCCAGATGACCTACCCCGAACAATTTGCCCTCGAATGCCTGGCGGCCGAGGCCAGCGCCAAGAAAAAAGCCTGAGCGGACCCGCACCATGCCCCACAACGAAAGCCTCAAGGATTACCAACGCGTACGCCTGCTGGCGATCCGCTCGCTGTTCGAGATCATCGAGCAGTCCAGTGAGGGCACGGTGATCGTCGACCGCGACGCCAACATCGTCTGGATGAACGAGCGCTACGCCCGCCGCTTCGGCCTGGAGTCCGCCGCCCAGGCCCTGGGCCGCGCCTGCGAGAGCGTGATCCCCGGCAGCCTGCTGCGCGAAGTGGTGCGCAGCGGGCGGCCGATCCTGCTGGACATGCAGGACACCCCCAAGGAACCGCTGGTGGTGATGCGCCTGCCGATCCACGACGACGCCGGGGCGGTGATCGGCGCCATCGGCTTTGCCCTGTTCGACGAGTTGCGCAGCCTCTCGCCCATGCTCAAGCGCTACATGAGCATGCAGGAAGAGCTGGCCTCCACCCGCTCGCTGCTGCGCGCGCGCCAGGCCAAGTACACCTTTGCCCACTTCATCGGCACCAGCGCCGCCAGCCTTGAGGTCAAGCGCCGCGCCCGGCGCGGCGCCAGCGCCGACTCGCCGGTGTTGCTGCTGGGGGAAACCGGCACCGGCAAAGAGCTGCTGGCCCAGGCCATCCACGGCGCCTCGCCGCGGGCGCACAAGGCCTTCGTCAGCATCAACAGCGCGGCGATCCCGGAAAACCTGCTGGAAGCGGAATTCTTCGGCACCGCCCCCGGCGCCTTTACCGGCGCCGACCGCAAGGGCCGCACCGGCAAATTGCAGATCGCCCAGGGCGGCACGCTGTTTCTCGATGAAATCGGCGACATGCCCCTGCCCCTGCAAAGCAAGCTGCTGCGGGTGTTGCAGGAAAAGGAATTCGAGCCGCTGGGCTCCAATGAGGTGATCCACAGCGACGTGCGGGTGATCGCCGCCACTTCCACCGACCTGCAAGCGGCGATTGGCCGCGGCGAGTTTCGCGCCGACCTGTACTACCGCCTCAACGTCCTGCCGATCCAGGTGCCGCCGCTGCGCGAACGCCTGGACGACCTGCCGGCCCTGAGCGAAGCCATCCTCGAAGAGCTGCGCAGCCAGCACGAACTGGACCGCGACGCCCTGGCCCTGCTGGGCCGCCACGCCTGGCCGGGCAACATCCGCGAACTGCGCAACGTGCTGGAACGGGCGGCGCTGCTCAGCGACGACCTGCTTCTCGGCGCCCCGGCCATCGCTGCTGCCATTGGCACCCTGAGCCCCCTGCAACCCTCCCCGGCACCCGCCACCACGGTGCTGGAGGGCGAAACCTTCAGCGCCGCCCGCCAGCGCTTCGAGCGCCAATTGATCGAGGCCACCCTGGCCCAGTGCGGCGGCAAAGTCAGCGAAGCCGCCCAGCGCCTGGGGCTGGGGCGCTCGACGCTGTACAAGAAAATGCTGGCGTTGGGGATTGCCGAGTCTCACTAAAGAGACTCAAATCTCCCAAAAGAGACGCAGCCGCGCTGTACGCTCCTTCGTAGGCACGCCCGCGCCCACAGCGTGTTTCACAGGCTGCGGTGGTGGCAGCGGGCCTGCCCGCGGTAGCGCCCTACGTCCCACAACAGAGACAAATACCTGCCCTTCGCCACCAGACCAATAAAATATTCATATATTTCAACAACTTAAAACCTGGCATAGATCTCGCTAAGGATTTTTCCTACACCCGTTGCACCCCACAAAAATAACAATCCGATGGAGACACACCATGAGTGTGATTATTGCCCTGGCCGCGCTCGCGCTGCTGATGCTGGCGGCCTACCGTGGCTACAGCGTCATCCTCTTCGCCCCCATTGCCGCCCTCGGTGCCGTGTTGCTCACGGACCCTTCCGCCGTCGCGCCCGCGTTCACCGGGGTGTTCATGGAAAAAATGGTCGGTTTCATCAAGCTGTACTTCCCGGTGTTCCTGCTGGGCGCGGTGTTCGGCAAGCTGATTGAGCTGTCCGGGTTCTCGCGCTCCATCGTCGCCGCCGCGATCCGCCTGCTGGGCACCCGCCAGGCCATGCTGGTGATCGTGCTGGTCTGCGCCTTGCTGACCTACGGCGGCGTGTCGCTGTTCGTGGTGGTGTTCGCGGTGTACCCGTTCGCCGCAGAGATGTTCCGCCAGAGCAACATCCCCAAGCGGCTGATCCCGGCCACCATCGCCCTGGGCGCGTTTTCCTTCACCATGGACGCCCTGCCCGGCACGCCGCAGATCCAGAACATCATCCCCAGCACCTTCTTCAACACCACGGCCTGGGCCGCGCCTTGGCTGGGGCTGATCGGCACGATCTTCGTGTTCTGCGCCGGCATGCTCTACCTGGCGCGCCAGCGCAACAAGGCGCAACGGGCCGGCGAAGGCTACGGCACCGAGCTGCGCAACGAGCCGGAAACCGCCGAAGACATCAAACTGCCCAACCCCTGGGTTGCGCTGTCGCCGCTGCTGCTGGTGGGGGTGATGAACCTGCTGTTCACCCACTGGATCCCGCAGTGGTACGGCAAGACCCACAGCCTCAGCCTGCCGGGCATGAGCGTGCCGGTGCAGACCGAAATCGCCAAGCTCACCGCGATCTGGGCAGTCCAGGCCGCGTTGCTGGTGGGCATCATCATGGTCCTGGTGTTCGGCTTCAGTGCCATCCGCAGCAAACTGGCCGAGGGCAGCAAAAGCGCGGTCAGCGGCGCGCTGCTGGCGGCGATGAACACCGCGTCCGAGTACGGCTTCGGTGCGGTGATCGCCTCGTTGCCGGGGTTCCTGGTGCTGGCCGACTGGCTCAAGGGCATCCCCAACCCGCTGGTCAACGAAGCCATTACCGTGACCTTGCTGGCCGGCATCACCGGCTCGGCTTCCGGCGGCATGAGCATTGCCCTGGCGGCCATGTCCGAGAGCTTCATCGCGGCGGCCAACGCGGCCAACATCCCCTTGGAAGTGCTGCACCGCGTCGCCTCCATGGCCAGCGGCGGCATGGACACCCTGCCCCACAACGGCGCGGTGATTACCCTGCTGGCCGTGACCGGGCTGACCCACCGCGAGGCCTACAAGGACATTTTCGGCATCACGCTCATCAAGACCCTTGCGGTGTTCGTGGTGATCGCTACTTTCTATGCCACCGGCATTGTGTGAGGCACCCATGAAAACATTGAACGGCAAAACCGCCCTGGTCACCGGCTCCACCAGCGGCATCGGCCTGGGCATTGCCCTGAGCCTGGCCAAGGCCGGCGCCAACCTGATCCTCAACGGCTTCGGCGACGCCTCGGCGGTAATCGCCCAGGTCGAGCACTATGGCGGGCGGGTCGGCCACCACGGCGCCGACGTCAGCGACCCGGCGCAGATCGCCGACATGCTCGCCTACGCCGAGCGCGAGTTCGGCGGTGTCGACATCCTGGTCAACAACGCCGGCATCCAGCACGTGGCGGCGGTGGAGGCGTTCCCCGCCGAACGCTGGGACGCGATCATCGCCATCAACCTGTCCGCGGTGTTCCACAGCACCCGCTTGAGCTTGCCGGGGATGAAAGCCAAGGGCTGGGGGCGGATCATCAACATCGCCTCGGTGCATGGCCAAGTCGGCTCGGTGGGCAAGGCCGCTTACGTGGCGGCCAAGCACGGGGTCATCGGCCTGACCAAAGTGGTGGGCCTGGAAACCGCCACCAGCAACGTCACCTGCAACGCCATCTGCCCCGGCTGGGTGCTCACGCCCCTGGTGCAAAAACAGATCGATGAACGCATTGCCAGCGGCATCGACCCGCAACAGGCCCAGCACGACCTGCTGGCCGAGAAACAACCGTCCCTGGCGTTCGTCACGCCCTCGCAACTGGGGGAGCTGGTACTGTTTTTATGCAGCGACGCCGGCAGCCAAGTGCGCGGCGCGGCGTGGAACATCGATGGCGGGTGGTTGGCCCAGTAAGGCCCATCGCTGCCGTCGTAGCCAGCGGGCTGGCCCGCTGGCTGCACACAACAATAAGAGGCCTCTATGTCCGACATCCTTTGGCAACCCAGCGCCGAGCGCATCCGCGCCTCCCGCCTGCACGCCTTTGCGCGCCTGCTCCATGACCGCCACGGCATCGCCCTGCGCGACTACCCCAGCCTGCACCAGTGGAGCATCGACCAGCGCGCCGAGTTCTGGCAGGCCATCGTCGATTTCTTCGACGTCCAGTGGCACGCCGCGCCCCACGCCGTGCTGCGCGAAGGCCCGCAGATGCCCGACGCCCAGTGGTTCCCCGGGGCCACCCTGAACTTTGCCGAACACCTGCTGCGCCGCCGCGACACCCACACGGCGGTGGTTGCCCTCGGCGAAGACGGCCAGCGCGAAACCCTGAGCTACCGCGAACTCGCCGAGCAGGTCGCCGGCCTGCAAAAAAGCCTGCGCGCAGCGGGCGTGGGCCTGGGCGACCGGGTGGCGGCGTGCATGCCCAACACCTGGCAAACCCTGGTGGCCATGCTCGCCACCACCAGCCTGGGGGCGATCTGGTCCTGCTCATCGCCCGACTTCGGCACCCAAGGCGTGATCGACCGCTTCGGCCAGATCGAACCCAAGGTGCTTATCACCTGCGCCGGCTACCGCTACGCCGGTAAAAACCTCGACCAAAGCGCCAAGATCAACGAAATCCTGCAACGCCTGCCGTCCCTCGAACAGTTGCTGATCGTGCCTTACGCCCGCCCCGAGGCGCGGGTCGAGGATTACCGCACCCAGGCCCGCGTGGCGCTGTGGGCGGACTTCTACCACAGCGGCGGCGAGCCTGAGTTCGTCGCGGTGCCGTTCGCCCACCCGCTGTACATTTTGTATTCGAGCGGCACCACCGGCGTGCCCAAATGCATCATCCACAGCACCGGCGGCGTGCTGTTGCAGCACCTCAAGGAACACGGCCTGCACACCGACCTGGGCCGCGACGACGGCCTGTTCTACTACACCACCTGCGGCTGGATGATGTGGAACTGGCTGGTCTCGGCCCTGGCGGTGGGCAGCCGCGTGGTGCTGTACGACGGCTCGCCGTTCCACCCCCAGCCCGAACGCCTGCTGGACCTGATCGACGCCGAGGCCATCAGCGTGTTCGGCACCAGCCCCAAGTACCTGGCGAGCCTGCAGGCCGAAGGCCTGCAACCGCGCCACAGCCACAACCTGGGCAGCCTGAGGACGCTCCTGTGTACCGGCTCGGCCCTGTCGCCGCACAGCTACGACTACGTTTACGAGCAGATCAAGGCCGACCTGTGCCTGGCGTCGATGTCCGGCGGCACCGATATCGTCTCCTGCTTTGTCGCCGGCAACCCCTGGCAAGCAGTGCGCCGTGGCGAGATCCAGGGCAAGAGCCTGGGCATGGCGGTGCAGGTATGGAACGCGGCCGGGCAACCGGTGGTCGGCGAAAAGGGCGAACTGGTGTGCACCCGCCACTTCCCGGCCATGCCCATTGGCCTGTGGCACGACCCCAGCGGCGAGCAGTTGCGCGCCGCCTACTTCAGCCAGTTCCCCGGGGTCTGGGCCCAGGGCGACTACGCCGAGGAACTGGCCCACGGCGGCATGCTGATCCATGGCCGCAGCGACGCGGTACTCAACCCCGGCGGCGTGCGCATCGGCACCGCGGAAATCTACCGCCAGGTGGATAAAGTCCCCCAGGTGCTGGAAAGCATCGCCATCGGCCAGCAGTGGCAAGGCGACGTGCGGGTGGTGCTGTTTGTGCGCCTGCACGCGGGCGTGGCGCTGGACGCGGCGCTGGAGCAACACATCCGCCAGGTCATCCGCGCCAACACCACACCGCGCCACGTGCCGGCGAAAATCCTCGCGGTCAACGACATCCCCCGTACCCTCAGCGGAAAAATGGTCGAACTGGCGGTGCGCAACGTGGTCCATGGCTTGCCCGTGAAAAACACCGACGCCCTGGCCAACCCGCAAGCCCTGGACGAGTTCCGCGACCGCCCGCAGTTACGCGAGTAGCCCGGCCGGGGCTGCTGGGCGGCCCTTAGGCACCTGTGGGGGACGAGTGTGTGGGAGCGAGCCTGCTCGCGATGAGGCCGGTACAGCCCAGACCGCCATCGCGAGCAGGCTCGCTCCCACAAGGGTTGTTGCCCCGCCACCTGGTTGCCCCACCACCGCCAGGCGTTGTGCCCCACGCCCGGGCGCCGCACAATCGCGCCTCAGCCTCAGGACCTTGCCGATGACCACCGCCGCCACCAACGAAGCCCAAGCCCTGATCTCACGCCTGGACTGGGCCGCCAGCCCCCTGGGCGCCGCAGCGGCGTGGCCGCAGAGCCTGCGCACGGCGGTGGATATCGTGATCCACTCGCCCATGCCCATGCTGCTGCTCTGGGGCCCGCAACTGACCCAGCTCTACAACGACGGCTTCGCCCTGCTGGCCGGCAACAAGCACCCCCACGCCTTCGGCCAGCCCACCCACCAGGTGTGGCCCGCGCTCAAGGACTTCACCGCGCCCATCTACGACGCCGTGCTGCAAGGCCAGGTACGCACTTACAGCGAGCAATACTTCAACCTGCAACACGACGACGGCCAAAGCGACCTGTGGCTGGACCTCACCTACAGCCCGATCCGCGACGAACGCGGGCACGTAGCGGGTATCCTCGTCACCGCCATCGAAACCAACGAACGCCGGCGCGTGGCCCTGGAGCTGAAAAAACGCTCCGAGGCCAACCTACAGGCCCGCCAGGAATCGGAAGAGCGCCTGCGCCTGGCCCTGGCCGCCACCGACGCCGTGGGCACCTGGGACTGGGACATCCGCGAAGACCGCTTCATCGCCGACAGCCATTTCGCCACCCTGCACGGCGTGGACCCGACCCAGGCCGGCGAGTTGCCCATCAGCGCCTACCTGAGCGGCGTGCACCCCGAAGACCGCGGCATGATTGCCCGCAGCATCAAGCACTGCATCACCCACGGCACCGAGTACGCCGAGGAATACCGCTTGCTGCTGGCCGACGGCAGCCTGCGCTGGGTGTTTGCCCGCGGGCGCTGCTACAAGGACCACCACGGTCGGCCGCTGCGTTTTCTCGGCGCGGCCCTGGACCTCACCGACCGCAAGCAGATCGAACAGGCCCTGCGTCAGAGCCAGACCGAGTTGCAGCTGATTATCAACGCCATGCCGGTGTTGATCGGCTACGTCGACCAGCAAGAATGCTTTCGCCTGAACAACAGCGCCTACTTGGACTGGTTCGGCCTCACACCTCAAGAGTTGTACGGCAAGAGCATCCGCGAGGTGATGGGCGATGCCGACTACCAGGAACGCCACGCCCACATCGCCCAGGCCCTGGCGGGTAAGCCGTGCAGCTTCGAGGCCACCTCCCGGCACCGCGACGGGCGCCTGCGCCACGCGTTGATGAAGTACTTGCCGCGCCTGGGCGCGGACGGTGCGGTCAACGGCTTCTACATCTTTGTGATCGACGACACCGAGCGCAAACAGACCGAAGCGGCCCTGCGCAACCTCAACGAAACCCTGGAAGAACGGGTCGCCGAGCGCACCCGCGAACTGGCCGACGCCAACCAGCGCCTGCAAAACGAGATGTTCGAGCGCGAGCGCGTCGAGGATGCCCTGCGCCATGCGCAAAAAATGGAAGCGGTGGGCCAACTCACCGGCGGCATCGCCCATGACTTCAACAACATGCTCACCGGCATCATCGGCAGCCTGGACCTGATGCAGCGCTACATCGCCGACGGGCGCGCCGATGAGATCGACCGTTTCACCGAAGCCGCCGTGACCTCGGCCAAGCGCGCGGCGGCCCTGACCCATCGCCTGCTGGCGTTCTCCCGTCGCCAGTCGCTGAACCGCCAACCCCTGGACCCCAACACCCTGGTGCGCTCGCTCGAAGAGCTGTTTTTGCGCACCAAGGGCGAACACATCCGCTTCAAGGTGCAACTGAGCGACAACGTCTGGCCGGTAAACACCGACGCCGGGCAACTGGAAAACGCCCTGCTCAACCTGGTCATCAACGCCCGCGACGCCATGCCCGACGGCGGCGAACTGCTGATCGAAACCGCCAACAGCTACCTCGACGGCACCGACATCAGCACCCTGGAACCGGTCAAGGCCGGGGATTACGTGATGCTCGCCGTCAGCGACAACGGCGCCGGCATGAGCCCACGGGTGCTGGCCAAGGCCTTCGACCCGTTCTTCACCACCAAACCCATCGGCCAGGGCACGGGGCTGGGGTTGTCGATGATCTACGGCTTCGCCCAGCAGTCGGGTGGCCACGTCACCCTGAGCAGCCAACCGGGCCTGGGCACCTGCGTGCGCCTGTACCTGCCGCGCCTGCACAATGCCGCGCCGCTGGAAGAAGCCCTGATGGGCAGCGCCCAGGCGCCCTGCGCCCGCGCCGGCGAGTCGGTGGTAGTGGTGGAGGACGACCCGGCGGTGCGCATGCTGGTGCTCGATGTGTTGAGCGAATTGGGCTACAGCGCCCATGAAGCGGTGGACGCCCCCGGCGCCTTGGCGCTGCTGGAGTCCGAGTTGCGGGTGGATTTGCTGGTGACCGACGTGGGCCTGCCGGGTATGAACGGCCGGCAACTGGCGGAAATCGCCCGCCAGCACCGGCCCGGGCTCAAGGTGCTGTTCATGACCGGTTACGCCGAGAAAGCCGCCGAACGCCAGGGCTTTCTCGACGAAGGCATGGACCTGGTGACCAAGCCGTTTTCCATCGACCTGCTGGCCATCAAAATTCGCCGCATGATCGGCCAGCCCCAGTGATTTGCGGCATAATCGCGCCCCGCTGCCATTCCCGCGTCAAGGTCACTGCCCGATGAAAGCCCAAGCCCGCCATATCCTGGTCAAAACCGCCGAAGAAGCCGAACAACTCAAACAACGCATCGCCAAGGGCGAAGCCTTTGACGTGCTGGCCAAAAAGTACTCCACCTGCCCCTCCGGCAAACGCGGCGGCGACCTGGGCGAAGTGCGCCCAGGGCAAATGGTCGGTGCCATCGACCAGGTGATCTTCAAAAAGCCCCTGCGCACCGTGCATGGGCCGATCAAGAGCAAATTCGGCTATCACCTGGTGCAGGTGTTCTACCGCGACTGAACCCACCGCGGGCAGGCTTATGGGGGGGCTGGCCTGTGTGGGGGCGGGCCTGCCCGCGATAGCGCCATTGCAAGCGCTAGAGGGCCATCGGCTGTACCGGCCTCATCGCGGGCAGGGCCCGCTCCCACCGTTGAGCGGTGGTGTGGGTGCGTTCCCTCTGTGGGAGCGAGCCTACTCGCGATGGCGGTGACGAACGAAGACCGTTGCTCCCACAAAAAGCACCCTGCACAACCGCCGAGTCGCGCGCTGAGAGTTGCCGCGAGCTAGAAACACGTCTCCAGGCACTCCACCACCCGCCACTGCTCGTCCACCAGCAACCCTACCCGCCATTTGTCGAAACTCAGGCACGGGTGCGAGGTGCCGAAGGCGATGATGTCGCCGATGCGCAACTCAAGGCCTGGGGCCAGCGTCATGAAGGCATGCTGGTCCATCACCGCCGTAACCCGGCAACCCGCCACATCCCCCGCCACCGTTGCCCCGGCGCGATAGCCGCGCAACGGCACCGGCAGCCCGGCGTCGTAGGCCACGTCGCGCTTGCCCAGGGCCACCACGGCCAGGCCCGGCTCGGGCAGCGACTGCACATGGGCCCAGACCTCCAGGGCCGGGCGCAGGCCTTCGTGCAGGTCGGCGCGGCGCTCCAGCACCCCGCACTGGGCGTCCTTGTAGATGCCGTGGTCATGGGCCACGTAACTGCCGGGGCGTAGCACGCTGAGAAAGCGCCCGCTGGCATTGCGGCTGGCGAAGGCTTCGGCGACCAAGTCGTACCAGGCCGAACCGGACGCGGTGACGATCGGCCGGGCCAGGGCAAAGGCGCCCTCAGCCTGCAAATCCACCGCCAGGCGCACCAGGGACGCGGCGAACTCACGGATACCGCTGCTGGCATGCTCGCCGTGGATCACCCCTTCGTAGCCCTCGATGCCGGTCAAGGCCAGCGCCGGCCGGGCCCCGATGGCGCGGGCCAGGTCGAGCACCTCTTGCTCACTGCGACAGCCACAGCGCCCACCGACCACGCCGTATTCGATCATCACATTCAGGCGCAGCCCCCGTTCCCCGAAGAACGCCGCCAGATCGGCGACGTTGTCCGGGTGATCCACCAGGCAGTGGAACTCGAAGGTCGGGTCGGCGAGCAACTGGGCAATCAACGCCATATTGGCCGCGCCCACCAATTGGTTGGCCATCAACACCCGACGCACGCCGTGGGCGTATGCGGCGCGGGTCTGCACCGCGGTGGCCAGGGTGATGCCCCAGGCGCCGGCGGCCAGTTGCCGGGCAAACAGCGCCGGCATCATGGTGGTTTTGCCGTGGGGCGCCAACTCGGCGCCGCTGGCACGGGCAAAGGCTTGCATCCAGTGCAGGTTGTGCGCCAGCGCGGCGCCGTTGAGCACCAGCGCGGGCAGGCTGACATCGTGCAACAGGCTGGCACCGCACGGGGCGGCGCCTTTTTCTACGGCGGGCAGGTTCAAAGGGACGGGCATGGTCCGGCTCCAGGGGTCGAGGTGATCGGCGGCACTGAGGGTTCAGGCTTTTTTCTTGTAGGCCACGCAGTCGATCTCCACCTTGCAGTCGACCATCATGCTCGCCTGCACGCAGGCCCGGGCCGGCGCGTGCTCGCTGCTGAAATATTCGGCGAAGACTTTGTTGAAGCTCCAGAAGTCCCGCGGGTCGTCCAGCCACACGCCGGTGCGCACCACGTCTTCGAGGCCATAGCCGGCCTCGTGGAGAATGGCGATCAGGTTGCGCATGGCCTGGTGGGTTTGCTCGACGATCCCGCCGTTGATGATCTCGCCATCAAGGGCCGGCACCTGGCCCGACACATACAACCAGCCATCGGCCTCCACCGCCCGGGCAAAAGGCCGGGGCTGGCCACCACCGGCGGTGCTGCCGGTGCCGTAACGGGTAATGCTCATATCGGTTGCTCCTTGGCTTAGCGGGAAAACAGCGCCAAGCCTAGCACTCGGCGCCGCCACAATAGAGGCACCCGTGCTGGCCAACCTGTGGGGCCGGAATGCCGCCATCGCGAGCAGGCTCGCTCCCACAGAGGGAACACACCCACACCACCGCTCAACGGTGGGAGCAGGCCCTGCCCGCGAAGGCGCGCGCACTCAAGCGCTACCCGGTTGCACCCTGGCCGGCGCTACGCACCTGTTCGATATAGCGCACCACCGCCGGAGCCTTTTCAAAGCGCCGGTGGATCAGCGACAGCCAGGAACTGGCCGGGCTGTCCGCGATGGGCCGGTAGACCACGTTGGGCAGGCTGACATGGCCCACCACCGAGGCCGGCACCACGGCCACGCCCTGGCCCAATGACACCAGGGCGATCACCGCCACCAGCCCACCCGGTTGCGGCCCCAGGCGCGGGGCGAAACCGCCCTGGGCGGCGACCTGCAAGGTGCCGCTGACCTGTTCGGGAAGGATGAAGGTCTGCGCCTGCAAATGCTCGGCGTTGATTTGCGCCAAGCGGCACAGCCAGGAATCGGCGCTCAGGGCCAGGACAAAGCCTTCGCTGTCCAGCCGCACAGCCTCCAGGCCTTCGGGCAGGGTCATGGGCGAACGGATGTAGCCAATATCGAAACGCCCCTCGGCCACCCGCCCCGGCAACGCCGCCATGGCGCTTTCGCGCACGCTGAGGCTGACGTCCGGGCAGGCGTAGCTGAAGGCCTGCACCTGTTTTTGCAACAGCCCCGAGTACACCGCCGACGCCACGTAGCCCAACTCGATGTGGCCGATTTCACCGCGCCCGGCACGCTGGGCGTTGCGCTGGGCCAGCTCGAACTGGCGCACCGTGGCCTCGGCCTCGATCAGCAGCGTCGCCCCGGCCTCGGTCAGGCTGACTTGGCGCTGCTGGCGCAGGAACAGGCGCGTGCCCAGGGCGTGCTCCATGTCCTGGATCTGCCGGGTCAGGGTCGGCGGCGCGATGCCCAGTTGCTCGGCGGCGCGGGTGAAATTGCGCTGGCGGGCGACGGCGAGGAAATAGCGGAAGTGGCGGATTTCCATGGGGCATTAGCTCAAAGGTAATGAAAGGCTCGCGGCCAGCTAACGAAGTGCCAGTAGCACCGCGCTAAGCTGGCCAGACCGCCACCATAGAGAGCACAGGCCATGGCCGTCAAACCCGAGCAGCCCGCCCCAGAGGGCATTGCCCAGCAGGCAATCAAAAAACCCGTGAGCCCGCGCCTGACCCTGCTCACCGCGTCCGGGGTGTGTTCGTTGATCGTGCTCGACACCAATATCGTTGCGGTGACATTGCCGAGTATTGCCCGGGACTTGGGGGCGAACTTCGCCGATATCGAATGGGTGGTGAGTGCCTACATGCTCGCCTTCGCCGCGCTGCTGCTGCCCGCCGGGAGCATCGCCGACCGCTTTGGCCGGCAGAAAACCCTGCTCTGGGGCCTGAGCATCTTCATCCTCGCCTCCATCGGCTGCGGCGCGGCGCCCAGCGCGCTGTTCCTGGACATCGCCCGCGCCATCAAGGGCGTTGGCGCGGCGCTGCTGCTGACCTCGGCCCTGGCGTCCATTGGCCATACCTTCCACGACGAGGTCGAGCGGGCCAAGGCCTGGGCCTTCTGGGGCGCGTGCATGGGCGTGGCGATGACCGCCGCGCCCACGGTGGGCGGGCTGGTCACCGAGTTCCTCGGCTGGCGCTGGATCTTCTACCTCAACCTGCCCGTGGGCCTGCTGCTGATGGCGATGGTCTGGCGCGCCGTGCCGGAGTCCCGCGATTCCCAGGCCGCACGCCTGGACCCTTGGGGCAGCCTGGCCTTCAGCGCCAGTTTGCTGTGTTTGATCTGGGGCCTGATCGAAGCCAACCGCATCGGCTGGGACAGCCCCGTGACCTATGCGCGCCTGCTCGGCGGCGTGGCGTTGCTGGGGCTGTTCGTGGTGATCGAACGCCTGCAACGGCGGCCCATGGTGGATTTGCAGCTGTTCAAGCACCCGCGCTTTATCGGCGCCCTGCTCGGGATGTTTGCCTACGCCGGTTGCGCCCAGGTGATGATGACCCTGCTGCCGTTTTACCTACAAAACGGCTTGGGCTTCAGCGCCATCGCTTCAGGGCTGGGCATGCTGCCGTTCGCCCTGACCATGCTGATCTGCCCGCGCATCGGCGTGCGCCTGGCCAGCCGCTACGCCCCGGCCACCCTGATGGCGGCGGGCCTGACCCTGGTGGGCCTGGGCAACTTGCTGAGCGCTTGGGCGACCCAGGCCGGCGGCTACCTGGGTTTCGCCCTGGCGATCGCGGTGACCGGCGCCGGCGCGGGGCTGCTCAATGGCGACACACAGAAAAACATCATGGCCTGCGTGCCCCGCGACCGCGCCGGCATGGCCTCGGGCATGAGCACCACCATGCGCTTTAGCGCCATCATGCTGGCCATCGGCGTGTTCGGCGCCCTGCTCGCCAGCCACACCGAGCAGTTACTCCACGCCAGCCTCAGCGCACAGGCCGGGCAATGGCTGGGCCAGGTGCAGGAGATCGCCTCGCGGGTGGTGGCCGGCGACATGAACGCCGCCCTCAGCACCCTGCCCGACACCGCCCGCGCCAGCGTCGAGCCCCTGGCGCGTCAGGCCTTTGTCGGCGGCTTCAGCCGCGTCCTCACCGTGGCCGGCCTCCTCGCCCTGCTGGGCGCCTGGGTGGTGGGCACCTTGATGCGCCATCCCATTCCCCAGCAGCAAACCAATTGCCGCAGTGGGTGCGAGCCTGCTCGCGATGAGGCCGGCACCTTCCACAAAGGTTCTGCCTGAACCAGCGCTATCGCCGGCCAGCCGTTTTCCTACAAAGGATGCGCAATACAGTTGCAACGGCGCCACACCCTGGCGGCTGGCTACAGTTCGTGCTACCAAGTCAGGGCCGGCCGCGTATTTCCCGCGCCACAAAGGAGCGCCCATGGTTGCACCCACCGATCGTCATGCCTTGGCCTTGCAGCGTTTTCTCGCCGAGCGCCCGGCCCTGGGCCTGGAGTTGGCCCAGCTCAACCCCTTGGCGGCCCAGGCGCGCCGGGAAAGCCTGGAGCAGTTTCGCCAGGAGCACCTGCACGCTGCATTCGAGGCCGAAGCCCAGGCCCAGGGCCTGTTTGCCTGGGAATTGACCCTCAAGCTCACCGCCGCCAGCCCCGCGCAGTACCTTGCGCAACGCCTGGAGGTGCACCGCGAGTCGGCGCAGATGGCCGGCATTGAGTGGGATCAGTACCGGCGCTTGTACGGTCTGGAACAATGAGCCTTTCTGCCCTTTCGAGCGCGTGCTAATGCTGCCTTCACCCACCCCACTACGCACCCACCCCGGCCTGCTGCGCCTGCAAAAGCTGCGCGGGCGCATTGGCCTGAGCCTGGTGGCGGCCCTGAGCGTGTTGGCGGGCATGACCGATGCCATTGGTTTCATGGCCACCGGCGATTTCGTGTCGTTCATGAGCGGCAACACCACGCGCCTGGCGGTGGCCATCAGCGAAGGCGACCTGGGCCTGACCCTACGCCTGATGATCGTGGTCGCGGCCTTCGTCGCCGGCAATGCCCTGGGCATCGTGGTCGGCCGGCTCGGCGGGCGCCGGGCGCTGCCGTTGCTGTTGTGCATCGCCACCTTGCTGTGCGGCGCGGCGGCTTGGCCGTTTGCCACGCAATTGCCAGCGTTGCTGGCGGCGATCATCGCCATGGGCATGCTCAATGCCGCCGTGGAGCAGGTCAACGGCCTGCCGGTAGGCCTGACCTACGTTACCGGCGCCCTGTCGCGCTTTGGCCGTGGCCTGGGGCGCTGGATGCTGGGCGAGCAGCGCAACGGCTGGCGCGTGCAGTTGATCCCGTGGGCCGGGATGTTTGTCGGTGCGGTGCTGGGCGCGATGCTGGAGCATCGCCTGGGGTTCCAGGCCCTGTATGTCAGCGGCTTGCTGGCCGCGGCGCTGGGGCTGGTGTGCCTGAAAATTCCGCGGCGCTGGCAACTGGGCTATATGCCGCGCTGAACGCGCTTTCGCGAGGCCGTCGAGAAAGCATTATCATGGCCGCAGTTTTGCCATCGAGTCCGTCATGAAATTCGCCATTGCTGTGTTTAGCGCCGCCCACGCGCCTTCTTCGCGCCGCGCCCTGCTGTTTGCCCGGGCCGTGATCGAGGGCGGGCACCAGATCACCCGCCTGTTTTTCTACCAGGACGGCGTGTACAACGCCGCCAGCAGCCTGGTCACGCCCCAGGACGAACCGGACCTGGCGCGGCAATGGCGCGAGTTGGTCGAAGAACACCAGCTCGACGCCGTGGTGTGCATCGCCGCCGCCCTGCGCCGTGGTGCGCTCAATGCAGAAGAAGCCCTGCGCTACAACCGCACGGCCACGGTGGAGGCGCCCTGGGTGCTGTCGGGCCTGGGCCAGTTGCATGACGCGGCGCAGAGCGCCGATCGCCTGATCTGTTTTGGAGGCGCCTGAACCGTGGCCAAATCCCTGTTGATTGTCAGCCGCCAGGCGCCGTGGTCCGGCCCCGGTGCCCGTGAAGCCCTGGATATCGTCCTTGCCGGTGGCGCCTTTGGCCTACCCATCGGCCTGCTGTTTCTCGATGACGGCGTGTTCCAGGTCGCCACCAGGCAAGAGGCCCGCGCCCTCGAACAAAAAGACCTCAGCGCCAACCTGCAAGCCCTGGAGCTGTTCGGCGTGGAAGAGGTTTACCTGTGCCGCACCAGCGCCGCCGAACGCGGCCTGCACAACTGGAGCCTGGAAGGCCTGCAAGCGCTGAACGCCGAGCAGATCCGCGGCCTCTTCGATTCCTACGACCAGGTGATAACCCTCTGATGTCGACTTTGCATGTGTTGTCCCATTCGCCCTTTACCGATGGCCGCTTCAGCAGTTGCCTGCGCCTGCTGGGCGCCGCCGATGGCGTGCTGCTGTGCGGTGACGCGGTGCACGCCCTGCAACCGGGCACCGCGCCGTGCAACGCCTTGCAGGCGCTGAACAGCCCGCGCTTCGTTCTGCTCGAAGACGCTCAGGCCCGCGCCGTGGAGTTGCCGGCGTGGATCACTGGCGTGGATTACCCAGGGTTCGTGCAGTTGTCGATCGCCCACGACAAGGTCAGCACTTGGCTATGACTGACCTGATTGTCGACGCCCGCCCCATCGCCCTGGACAAGGACGGCTACCTCGCCGACCGCAACGACTGGTCGCCATCAGTGGCCAGCGCCCTGGCCACCGCCGAGGGCATCGAGCTGACGGCTGAGCATTGGGAAATCCTCGACCTGCTGCGCGATTTCTATAGCCAGTTCCAGCTCTCGCCCGCTACCCGCCCGCTCATCAAGTACGCGGCCCTGAAACTGGGCCCGGCCAAGGGCAACAGCCTGCACCTCAACCGCCTGTTCAATGGCACTCCCGCCAAACTCGCCGCCAAGCTGGCGGGCCTGCCCAAGCCGACCAATTGCCTATGAACGATTTCCCCGCCCTGACCCTTGAAACCCCGGCCGAGCATCCCTTCGCCGAATTCGTACGTATCCTCGGCAAAGGAAAGCGCGGTGCGCGCAACCTCACCCGCGAGGAGGCCCGCGAGGCCATGGGCCTGCTGCTCGACGGCAAGGTCGAGGACACCCAACTCGGCGCCTTCTTGATGCTGTTGCGCCACAAGGAAGAAAGCCCCGAGGAGCTGGCCGGTTTCACCGAAGCCCTGCGCGCACGCCTCAACGCCCCGGCGCTGAGCGTGGACCTTGACTGGCCGACCTACGCCGGCAAAAAGCGCCACCTGCCCTGGTATTTGCTGGCGGCCAAGTGCCTGGCGCAAAACGGCGTGCGCATCCTGATGCACGGCGGCGGCGCCCACACCGCCGGGCGCCTGTACAGCGAGCAATTGCTCGACTTCCTACACATCCCCCTGTGCCGCGACTGGCAGCAAGTGGGCGCAGCCCTGGAGCACGGCAACCTGGCGTTCTTCCCCCTGGTGGACTGGGCGCCGCAGTTGCAACGGATGATCGACTTGCGCAACACCCTGGGCTTGCGTTCGCCGATCCATTCCCTGGCGCGCATCCTTAACCCCCTCGGCGCGCGCTGCGGCCTGCAAAGCATCTTCCACCCCGGCTACCAAGGCGTGCACCGCGACGCCAGCGGTTTGCTGGGGGACACCAGCCTGGTCATCAAGGGCGACGGCGGCGAGATCGAGATCAACCCCGACGCCGACAGCCATCTGTACGGCACCTGTGGCGGCCTGAGCTGGGATGAGCAATGGCCACAGCTGTCGGCCCAGCGCCACGTCAAACCGGCGTCCCTCGACCCGCAGCACCTCAAGGCGCTATGGCGCGGCGACGTCGAGGACAGCTACCCGCAACTGGCGCTGATCGCCACCATGGCCCTGGCCTTGCGTGGCCTGGGCCAGGACCGCGAGCAGGCGTTCATCACCGCGCAGCAGTATTGGGACGCACGGGATCGATCCATTTAATCGATCATTACCGCCCACCCTTTGCGCTTTTTGTTCGAACCCATCGGCATAGACTGGGCCCACTCTATTTAGGCCGAGGACAGTGCAATGGGCTTGTTGATCGAAGGGCAATGGCGCGACCAGTGGTACAAAAGCAGCCAGGACGGCGCCTTCCAGCGCGAACAGGCGCAGCGCCGCCACTGGCTGACCGCCGATGGCCGGCCCGGCCCCAGCGGTGAAGGCGGCTTTGCCGCCGAAGCCGGGCGCTATCACCTGTATGTGTCCCTGGCCTGCCCCTGGGCCCACCGCACGCTGATCTTGCGCAAGCTCAAGGGCCTGGAAAGCCTGATCGAGGTGTCCGTGGTCAGTTGGCTGATGCTAGAAAACGGCTGGACCTTCGACAAAACCCTGGGCAGCACCGGCGACGCACTCGACGGCTTCGACTTCCTGCACCAGCGCTACACCGCCGATACCGCCGACTACAGCGGCCGGGTCACGGTGCCGGTGCTGTGGGACACCCGCCAGGGGTGTATCGTCAACAACGAATCGGCAGACATCATCCGCATGTTCAACAGTGCCTTCGATGGCATCACCGGCAATACCCTGGACTTCTACCCCGCGCCGCTGCGCAACAGCATCGACGCCCTCAACGAGCGCATCTACCCGGCGATCAACAACGGCGTGTACCGCGCCGGGTTCGCCACATCACAGCAGGCCTATGAACAGGCCTTCGACGAGGTGTTCGCCGAGCTTGGGCATCTGGAGCAGTTACTGGGGGAAAAACGCTACTTGGCGGGGCACTACCTGACGGAAGCGGACATTCGCCTGTTCACCACGCTGATCCGTTTCGACGCGGTGTACCACGGCCACTTCAAGTGCAACCTGCGGCGCCTGGCCGACTATCCGAACCTATCGAACTGGCTACGGGAGTTGTACCAATGGCCGGGGATTGGCGAGACGGTGCATTTGGACCACATCAAGCGCCATTACTACGCCAGCCACCGCACCATCAACCCCACGGGCATCGTGCCCAAGGGCCCGGCCCTGGGGCTTGATGCGGCCCATGATCGGCAGCGGCTGGAGGGCAAAGGGGTTTGGCAGGCGTAGCAAGCCCGCTGGCTACAGCACCTGCGCCTGTGCCCCTTCAAACCACGCCAGTTTCTCGCGCAGTTGCACCACTTCGCCGACGATCACCAAGGTCGGCGCATGCACTTCATGCTCCGCCACCAGTTCCGGCAAATTGCCCAAGGTGCCGGTGAACACCCGCTGATTGACCGTGGTGCCCTGCTGGATCAACGCCGCCGGGGTGTCGGCCGAGCGGCCGTGGCCAATCAGTTGTTCGCAGATGATCGGCAAGCCCACCAGGCCCATGTAGAACACCAGGGTTTGCCCCGGCGCCACGAGGTCGCCCCAGGGCAGGTCGGTGCTGCCGTCCTTGAGGTGGCCGGTAACGAAACGCACCGACTGTGCGTAGTCGCGGTGGGTCAGGGGAATGCCGGCATAGGCCGCGCAACCGCTGGCCGCCGTGATCCCCGGCACCACTTGGAAGGGAATGCCGTGGGCCGCCAGCTCTTCGATCTCTTCGCCGCCACGGCCGAAGATGAACGGGTCGCCGCCCTTGAGCCGCACCACGCGTTTGCCTTGCAGGGCCAGGTCCACCAGTTGCTGGTTGATCTGCTCCTGGGGCACCGCGTGTTCGGCGCGGCGCTTGCCGACGTAGACCCGTTCCGCGTCGCGGCGGCACAGGTCAAGGATCGCCGGGGCGACGAGGCGGTCGTAAAGCACCACATCGGCCTGTTGCATCAGGCGCAAGGCACGAAAGGTCAGCAGGTCCGGATCGCCCGGCCCTGCGCCCACCAGATAGACTTCGCCACCGGCACGCGGCGCCTCACCGTTGATTTTTGCCAACAGCAGGCGTTCGGCCTCGGCCCCCTGCCCGGCCAGTTGGCGGTCGGCAATCGGGCCCTGGAACACGTCTTCCCAGAAGGCCCGGCGTTGCTGCACGTCGGGGAACAAGCCTTTGACCTGGTGGCGAAAACGCGCCGCCAGCCCCGCCAAGTGGCCGTAGGTGGAAGGAATCCAGGTTTCCAGCTTGGCCCGGATCAACCGCGCCAGCACTGGAGCATCGCCGCCACTGGAGACGGCGATGACCAAGGGCGAACGGTCGACGATGGCCGGGAAGATCACGCTGCACAAGGCGGGCGCGTCCACCACGTTGACCGGCACGCAGCGCCCTGTAGCGTCGCTGGACACCTGGGCGTTGAGTGGTTCGTCGTCGGTGGCGGCGATCACCAGCACGCAGCCATCGAGGTCGGCCTCCTGGTAACCACGCAACAGCACTTCACCGCCACTGCCCTGCACCAGTTCACGCAACTGGGTTTCGACCTGGGGAGCAACCACCCGCAGCACCGCGCCGGCCTCGGCCAGCAGGCGGGACTTGCGCAAGGCAATCTCCCCGCCGCCGACCACCAGCACACGCCTGCCACGCAGGTTATGGAACAGTGGCAGATAGTTCATTTAGCCGATGACCTCGATGCCGCCCATGTAGGGCTTGAGTACTGCTGGCACACGGATCGAGCCGTCGGCCTGTTGGTAGTTTTCCAGCACCGCCACCAGGGTGCGGCCCACCGCCAGGCCGGAGCCGTTGAGGGTGTGCACCAACTCAGGCTTGCCGGTTTCCGGGTTGCGAAAACGCGCCTGCATGCGCCGGGCCTGGAAATCGCCGCAGTTGGAGCACGAGGAGATTTCGCGGTACTTGTCCTGGCTCGGGATCCACACTTCGAGGTCGTAGGTCTTGACCGCGCTAAAGCCCATGTCGCCGGTGCACAGGGCCAGGGTGCGGTAAGGCAGCTCCAGCAGTTGCAGGACTTTCTCGGCGTTGGCGGTGAGGCCTTCGAGGGCCTGCATGGAGGTGGACGGCTCGACGATCTGCACCATTTCGACCTTGTCGAACTGGTGCTGGCGGATCATGCCGCGGGTGTCACGCCCCGAAGCGCCCGCTTCACTGCGGAAACACGGCGTGTGGGCGACGAACTTCAACGGCAGCTGCTTGGCGTCGATGATCTCGCCGGCGACGATGTTGGTCAGCGACACTTCGGCGGTGGGGATCAGGTACAGGTCGGCTTCGCCTTCGCGGCTGATCTTGAACAGGTCTTCCTCGAACTTGGGCAACTGACCGGTGCCTTGCAGGGCCGGGGCCTGGACCAGGTAAGGCGTGTAGGCCTCTTCGTAGCCGTGTTCGTTGATGTGCAGGTTAATCATGAACTGCGCCAGGGCGCGGTGCAGGCGCGCAATCGGCCCGCGCAGCAAGGCGAAACGGGCGCCGGAGAGCTTGGCGGCGGTCTCGAAGTCGAGCCAGCCGAACTGCTCGCCCAGGGCCACGTGGTCTTTGACCGGGAAGTCGAAGACCGTCGGCGTGCCCCAGCGGCGCACTTCGACGTTGTGGTCTTCGTCGGCGCCAACCGGTACCGACTCATGGGGCAGGTTGGGGATGTTCAGCAACATGGCGTCCAGGGCGTTCTGGATTTCATCCAGTTCGACCTTGCTGGCGCTCAACTGGTTGCCCATGTTCTCGACGTTGGCCATCAGCGGCGCGATGTCTTCGCCGCGCTGCTTGGCCTGGCCGATGCCCTTGGAGACTGCGTTGCGCTCGGCCTGGAGTTTTTCGGTCAGGGTCTGGACGGTCTTGCGCTGTTCTTCCAGCGCTTCGATGCGGGCCACGTCCAGGACAAAGCCCCGGGAAGCCAGGCGATCCGCTACGTCCTGCAGGTTGCTACGTAACAGTTTGGAATCGAGCATGTCGGTCTCTCGTCTATCAAAGTTTGGTCAGGGACAGGCCAGCCCAGGTCGCGAGCAGCCCGCCGAATACGCTGATTGCCGCGTAGCCCAGGGCCAGCGGCGCTTGCCCGGTTTCCAGCAAGCGCACCGTATCCAGTGAAAAGGATGAAAACGTTGTGAGGCCGCCCAGAAAGCCGACCATCAACCCGGCACGTACCTCGACGGGCACCTCCGGGCGAATCAAAAACAGACCGTATAGGACGCCGATCAGCAGACAGCCGACGATATTAACGGCCAGCGTCGCCGTATAGAAGTGCCGCGGCCAATTGGCGCTGACCCAATTGCCGGCGGCAAAGCGCAATAAGGTGCCGGCCACGCCGCCCGCCGAGACGGCAAGGACCAGGGGGATCACGGTTTTCTCCGTTGCCGGGGGCTGGCCTGGTCCTGGGCCGCGAGGTGGCGCAGCTTCTCGCCGATCTTCAGTTCCAGGCCCCGGGGCACGGGTTGGTAGAAGGGTTGCGGCGCCAGTTCATCGGGAAAGTAGTCTTCGCCGGCGGCGTAAGCGTCCGGCTCGTCGTGGGCGTAGCGGTACTCGTCGCCATAGCCCAGTTGCTTCATCAGCTTGGTCGGGGCATTGCGCAGGTGCAGTGGCACTTCCAGGGAGCCATGCTCGGCGGCGCTGCGCATCGCTGCCTTGAAGCCCATGTACACCGCGTTGCTTTTCGGCGCGCAGGCCAGGTAAGTGATGGCCTGGGCCACCGCCAACTCGCCTTCCGGGCTACCCAGGCGCTCCTGCACGTCCCAGGCCGCCAGGCATAGGCTCAGGGCACGGGGGTCGGCGTTACCGATGTCTTCGCTGGCCATGCGCACCACGCGGCGCGCCAGGTACAGCGGGTCGCAGCCACCGTCGAGCATGCGGGCGAACCAGTACAGGGCGCCGTCCGGGTTGGAGCCGCGCACGGATTTGTGCAGCGCCGAGATCTGGTCGTAGAAGGCCTCGCCGCCCTTGTCGAAGCGCCGCCGTGTGTCGCCCAGCAGGCTTTGCAGCAAGTCTTCGCCGATCTGCGTGCCGTCTTCGGCCAGGTCGGAGGCGTTTTCCAGCAGGTTGAGCAGGCGCCGGCCGTCACCGTCGGCGGCGGCCAGGAGCATCTTGAAGCCTTCGTCGCTCAGGCTCAGCCGACGCTGGCCCAGGCCTTTGTCCTCGCTGAGGGCACGCTGCACCAGTTTGTGCATGGCGGCCTCGTCCAGGCTTTTAAGCACATAGACCCGGGCGCGGGAGAGCAAGGCATTGTTGAGCTCGAACGAGGGGTTTTCGGTGGTAGCACCGATGAAAATCAGCGTGCCGTCTTCGACATAGGGCAGGAACGCGTCCTGTTGGGACTTGTTGAAGCGGTGCACTTCGTCGACAAACAGGATGGTGCGCTTGCCGTATTGCCCGGCCTGCTGCTTGGCCACGTCCACCGCCTGGCGGATTTCCTTGACCCCGGCCAGCACCGCCGAGACGGTTTCGAAGTGGGCGTCAGAGACCTGCGCCAGCAGCCGCGCAAGGGTGGTTTTGCCGACCCCAGGCGGCCCCCAGAAGATCATCGAGTGCAGCGCGCCCTGCTCCAGCGCCTCGCGCAGGGGTTTGCCGCGCGCCAGCAAGTGCTCCTGGCCGACGTACTCGTCCAGGTTGGTCGCGCGCAGCCGCGCGGCCAGTGGCTGGGCGATCGGGTCACTTCGAAACAGGTCCATCACTACTTAGCAAACCTCGCTGGGTACGGGTGGCAGGTGCCCACAGGGCCTGCGCCTTACTCCTGGATCACATCGGCACCCTTGGGGATGTCGAACTTGAACTTGGACGCGGGGATCGGTTCATTGGCCTTGACCGCGGTAAACAGGATGTTGGTGCGCTGGCCGACGCTGTCGATCAGCTGCATGTCGTTGACCAACCCATTGCGAAACGACAGGCGCAGGCTGTCGAACAGGGTGTCCTTGGTCTTGGGCTTGAGGGTGAAGTCGATCACCCCGCTTTGTTCCTTGGCGCTGATCTCGAAGCTTTCGCTGATCTTGGACACGTCGCCGGAGAGCAACAGGGCCGGGGTCTGGGTCAGGCGCTGGTCGAGTTTCTTGATGGTCACCTGCTCTAGGTCCGGGTCCCACAGCGAGACCTTCTGGCCATCGGAGACCATCAGTTGTTCTTGCGGCGCATCGGTGTGCCAGTAGAACAGCCCCGGGCGCTGCAATGCCATCTGGCCGGCGGTTTCCTGCAACTGGGTGCCGCTGCCATCGAGGGTCAGTTGGGAGAACCGCGCCGTCAGGGTCTGGGACTTTTCCAGCAATTGGGTCAAGCGTGCCACGTCCTTGTCATCGGCGTGGGCGGTCAGCGTGGTCAGGGCCAGTACCGGCAGCAACAGCATGCGGATCAGACGCATGGGAGTCCTCATAGAATTCGTGGGAAGGCGAACGGCGTGCTGGCACGCCGCCCTGTGGCAAATCAGTGCTTAGTCGCGCGAAGGGCCCGGGGCCAATACTTCACGCGAGCCGTTGGTGTTCATGGAGGTCACGACCCCGGCCATTTCCATGGCCTCGATCATACGCGCGGCACGGTTGTAGCCTATTTTCAGCTTACGCTGCACGGCAGAGATGGAGGCGCGACGGCTTTCGAGCACGAACTGTACCGCTTCGTCGTACAAGGCGTCGGTTTCGGCATCTTCTTCCCCGCCACCACTGCCGCCATCAAAACCGCTGCCGGCCTCTTCGATGCCATTGAGAATGTCATCGTTGTATTCCGGTGCGCCGCGCAGTTTCCAGGCCTCTACCACGCGGTGCACCTCGTCATCGGAGACGAAAGCGCCGTGCACGCGGATCGGCAGACTGGTGCCGGGCGGCATGTAGAGCATGTCGCCGTGGCCCAGCAGTTGCTCGGCGCCACCCTGGTCGATGATGGTGCGCGAGTCGATCTTGCTCGATACCTGGAACGCCATGCGCGTGGGGATGTTGGCCTTGATGAGGCCGGTAATCACGTCCACCGAAGGGCGCTGGGTGGCGAGGATCAGGTGGATACCGGCGGCACGGGCCTTTTGGGCGATACGGGCGATCAGCTCTTCGACCTTTTTGCCGACGATCATCATCATGTCGGCGAATTCATCGACCACGACCACGATGGTCGGCAGCTTGGTCAGCAACGGCGCTTCGTCGTGGATGCTCTGGCGGTTGTACAACGGGTCGGTCAGCGGCGTGCCTGCGTCCTGAGCTTCCTTGACCTTATGGTTGAAGCCCGACAGGTTGCGCACCCCCATCTTCGCCATCAGTTTGTAGCGCCGCTCCATCTCGGCCACGCTCCAGCGCAGGGCGTTGGCGGCGTCCTTCATGTCGGTGACCACCGGGCACAGCAGGTGCGGGATGCCTTCGTAGATCGACAACTCGAGCATTTTCGGGTCGATCATGATGAGCTTGGCGTCTTCAGGGCCGGACTTGAACAGGATCGACAGAATCATCGCGTTGACGCCCACCGACTTACCGGAGCCTGTCGTACCGGCCACCAGCAGGTGGGGCATCTTCGCCAGGTCGGTGATAACCGGTTTGCCGCCGATGTCATGGCCCAGGGCCAGGGTGACCGGGGATTTCGCGTCGTCGTACTCCGGTGTCGACAGCACCTCGGAGAAGCGCACGATCTGGCGGTCTTCGTTGGGGATCTCGATGCCGACGGTGGTCTTGCCGGGAATCACTTCCACCACCCGCACACTGGTCACGGCCAGGGAACGGGCCAGGTCCTTGGCCAGGTTGGAGATGCGGCTGACCTTGACACCTGCGGCGGGCTGGATTTCGTAGCGGGTAATCACCGGGCCTGGGTGAATCGAATCCACAGAAACTTCAACACCAAACTCCTTGAGTTTGATTTCCAGCAAATGACCGACGGCGGCCAAAGACTCGGGGGAATAATTGAGTTGCTTCTTTTCAGCCGGGTCCAGGATAGAGATTGGTGGCAAAGTGCCTTCAACTGCACTGTCGACAAACAACGGTGCCTGTTTCTCTTTTTGAACACGCTTACTCGGTTCCGGCGTTTTGGCCGGAGCCGGTGCAATAACCGGCGGAACTTGTTTTTCCCGCTCGGACATATGCTTACTCAAGGCTTGTTCACGCTCGATCAAACGCTCTTTGACCTTGGCTTGTTCGCGCTTATCGGTGACCGTAGGCGCCACCACTTCGTTGACCCGGGTATCGACCTCGCGCAACTGCGCAACCAGTTGTTTGCGTTCGACACGGGCCGCCCACCAACGGTTGGCCGCGCCCTGGAACAACTCGAAGAGGTCCAGGGTGATCTTGCCGGTCACGTCCATGACCTTGAACCACGAAAGGTCGGTAAATACTGTCAGGCCGAATAGGAACAACGCGATGAACATCAGCGTACTGCCCTGGATGTTCAGCGCGTTCTTCGCGAGGTCGCCCAGGCTCTCGCCCAACGCACCGCCGGCCCCAGCCGGCAAGCCGGTGGGCGCGTGAAAGTGGATGTGGGCCAGGGCTGCGCCCGACAGCACAAGGAACACCAGGCCGATCAGGCGCCAGGAAAACAGCCAACCGCTCCACAGCCAGGGTTCGTGGCGCTGGCGAAATATTTGGTAGGTCTTGATGGCCAATAACAACGGGAAGATATAGGCGAAGTAACCCAGGATCATGAACAGGATATCGGCGCTATAAGAACCGGCGGGGCCGCCGAAGTTCTGCACGTCATCAATCTTGCTGTTATGGCTCCAGCCCGGATCGTCCTTGCCGTAAGTCAGCAATGCCATCATCAGAAACAGGCACAATGCGCCAATGGCAATCAGTGCACCTTCCTTTAACCGGTAGTGCAATTGCTGGCGCCAGAGAGGAACTACTGCTTTAGGTGCTGCCGTGGATTTCTTCAAAACGCGTCTTTTCCTGCGCCGTAGCGCGACCAACTGTTGATTGACTATAAAAACTGCCCAATCCGGGCAGGCAACAAGTTAACAAGCATAACTGAAACTATTTTTAACACTGTGCTCTTCATTCTTGAAGCAAAGTGCGCGCCGAATGGCCATTGTACGGGTTTGCACGGGCGATGCCACGTCGCGACGGCTTGGGTGTAGCATAGCCAGCAGGCCGGCAGATGCGGGCCAATTTGAGCACGCATTGTCTTTTGTGACAAAGGCTTATGAGAGGTTTATGAACGGGGCAGAGCATTTGCGCCGGATCCCGGGCCCTGAAGTGCCAGTACCGTACTACCGCCTCGAAGCCACCCCGAGTTCGACCCTGATGGCCGTGTAGAGTTGCAGATACCCAACAACCCTCGTCTTCGCCGACACAGCCCCTACTGTCTGTATCGGCCCTGCTATAAGCCTGAATGCCATGCTGACCTGGTTACAACGCAACTCCCTCGCCTTCCCGCCGCTGGAAAAAGCCATGCGCGAGCCCAACGGGCTGCTGGCCGCCGGCGGCGACCTGAGCGCCGATCGCCTGATCCAGGCTTACCGCCATGGCTGCTTCCCATGGTTTTCCGAAGGCCAGCCCATCCTCTGGTGGTCGCCAGACCCGCGCACCGTCCTATTTCCGAGCGAACTACATATTTCCCGCAGCTTGGCCAAGCTGCTGCGCCAGCAACGCTACCAGGTAACGTTCGACCAGGACTTCGCTGCCGTCATCCAGGCCTGCGCAGCGCCCCGGAAATATGCCGACGGCACCTGGATCACCGAGGCGATGCAGAACGCCTACGTGGAGCTGCACAAGCGCGGGTATGCCCATTCGGTCGAGGTCTGGGACCAGGGCGTGCTCGTCGGCGGGGTCTATGGGCTGGCGATGGGGCAACTGTTTTTTGGCGAGTCTATGTTCAGCCGCGCCGACAACGCCTCCAAGTTCGGCTTCGCCACCCTGGTCAAGCACCTTGAGCGGTCAGGCTTTGTCCTCATCGACTGTCAGATGCCCACCGAACACCTGCACAGCCTCGGCGCCCGCGCCCTCGCCCGCCGCGAGTTCGCAGGCTACCTGGCCCGCCATCTCGACCAGCCCAACAGCGCCACCTGGGTTCCCTAGGCGCCTTTTACCAAGCTGGCTTACACTTACCCAAAGCTTATTCCGAGGGTTGACCATGACCGAGTTGGCGCGCCTGAAGTTCTATGCCACTCAGCCTCACTCTTGCAGCTACCTGCCCGAAGAGCAGGCGACTACGCTTTTTCTCGACCCTAGCCAGCCCATGGATGTGCATGTGTATGCCGACCTGTCGGAGATGGGCTTTCGCCGCAGCGGCGACCACCTCTACCGGCCCCACTGCCAGAACTGCAACGCCTGCGTCCCCGCACGCATCCCCGCAGCGCAATTTTTGCCCAACCGCCAGCAGAAACGCATCTTCAAGCGCAATGCGGATTTGCATGTGCAACCGGCCAAGCCCACGTTCAGCGAAGAATACTTCGACCTTTACCAACGCTACATCGAGCAACGTCACGCCGACGGCGACATGTACCCACCCAGCCGCGAACAGTTTTCAACCTTTCTGGTCCGCGAACTGCCCTTCTCCAGATTCTATGAGTTCCGTCTTGACGGTCGCCTACTCGCGGTAGCGGTCAGCGACCTACTGCCCAACGGGCTCTCGGCGGTGTACACCTTTTATGAGCCCAAGGAAGAGCGGCGCAGCCTCGGGCGCTATGCCATCCTCTGGCAAATCGCCGAGGCCCGGCGCCTGGAGCTGGATGCGGTGTACCTCGGCTACTGGATCAAGAACTGCAAAAAGATGAACTACAAGACCCAATATCGCCCCATCGAGCTGCTCATTAATCAACGTTGGGTGACCATGAGTTAGAAGCCCTTGGCTTAAACCCCATTTTTCGGGCACAATGCACGCCGCTTTTGCCTGGCGCAGTTGCACCGGGCCATTCATTGGATACCGAGGGCTTTACTGCATGTCGAAAGAAGACAGCTTCGAAATGGAAGGCACTGTCGTCGACACCCTGCCCAACACCATGTTTCGCGTGGAGTTGGAAAATGGGCACGTCGTAACCGCGCATATCTCCGGCAAGATGCGCAAGAATTACATTCGTATTCTTACCGGTGACAAAGTGCGCGTCGAGCTGACGCCCTATGACTTGAGCAAAGGTCGCATCACTTACCGCGCTCGCTAAGCAAGTCAATACAAGACGCCCGGTTCATACCGGGCGTTTTTGTTTGCGCAAATTAACAGACAACAAAAAGGCGCATTCAAGCGCCTTTTTGTTTTACTGCCAGCTCACTATCAAGCCATTTCAGCCGTGGTTTCGAACTCGAAGGTCAGCTCGCCATCCTTCAGATCGATATGTACCACGCCGCCATGCTCGGCCAACTCGCCAAAGAGAATCTCTTCGGCCAGGGGGCGCTTGATCTTGTCCTGGATCAAACGAGCCATCGGGCGGGCACCCATTTGCACATCGTAGCCACCCTCGGCCAGCCACCCCCGCGCCGCATCCGTCACCTCCAACAGCACACGCTTGTCCTCCAACTGCGCCTGAAGCTCGGTAAGGAATTTGTCCACCACACTTTTGATGACTTCGTGGCTGAGGCGACCGAACTGGATAATGGTATCCAGGCGGTTGCGGAACTCCGGCGTGAAACTCTTCTTGATCGCTTCCATGGCGTCAGAAGAGTGATCCTGGAAAGTGAAGCCAATAGACGCGCGCGCTGCCGTTTCCGCACCCGCATTGGTTGTCATGATAAGGATCACATTACGGAAATCTGCCTTGCGCCCGTTGTTGTCCGTCAGCGTCCCGTGGTCCATGACCTGCAACAACAGGTTGAAGACTTCCGGGTGCGCCTTCTCGATCTCATCGAGCAACAACACGCAATGCGGTTGCTTGGTGATAGCCTCGGTCAACAAACCGCCCTGGTCGAAACCGACATACCCGGGAGGTGCGCCGATCAAGCGGGACACGGTATGCCGCTCCATGTACTCGGACATGTCGAAGCGCACCAACTCGATACCCATGGCCTTGGCCAACTGCCTGGCAGCTTCGGTCTTGCCAACACCGGTCGGCCCCGCGAACAGGAAGGAGCCTACGGGCTTGTCGGGCGATTTGAGCCCTGCGCGAGACAACTTGATCGCGGTCGACAATGAATCGATAGCGGCATCCTGGCCGAACACGGTGAGTTTCAGATCCCGTTCAAGATTGCGCAGCAGTTCCTTATCAGAACTGGTGACATGCTTAGGCGGAATACGAGCGATTTTGGCCACAATATCTTCAACCTGCGGCACCTCAATACGCTTCACGCGCTTCTCGACCGGTTGCAGGCGCTGATAGGCGCCCGCCTCGTCGATAACGTCGATGGCTTTGTCGGGCATATGCCGATCATTGATGTAGCGCGATGCCAGCTCGGCAGCCGCGCGCAATGCCTCATCGCTGTACTCGATATTGTGATGCTGCTCAAAACGCCCTTTAAGGCCGCGCAAAATTCCAATGGTGTCTTCTACCGAAGGCTCTGACACGTCAACCTTCTGGAAGCGCCGCGCCAAGGCGCGATCCTTCTCGAAAATACCGCGAAACTCCTGGAACGTAGTGGAACCGATGCAACGAATGTCGCCCGAAGACAACAACGGCTTGAGCAGATTCGAGGCATCCATCACGCCACCAGAGGCCGCACCAGCACCAATGATGGTGTGGATCTCATCAATAAAAAGGATGGCCTGCGGACGTTTTTTCAGCTCACCCAACAACGCTTTGAAACGCTTCTCGAAATCGCCGCGGTATTTGGTCCCGGCGAGCAGCGCCCCCAGGTCCAGGGAGTAGACAACGCTGTTAGCCAGCAGGTCTGGCACCTGATTATCGACAATGCGCTTGGCCAAGCCTTCAGCGATCGCGGTTTTACCCACACCCGCCTCGCCGACCAACAGAGGATTGTTCTTGCGTCGACGCGCCAGTATCTGGGCGACGCGCTCCACTTCCAGCTCACGCCCTACCAGCGGGTCGATACGACCCTGACGCGCGAGTTCATTGAGGTTGCTGGCGTACGCATCCAGAGGATTGCCTGAAGAGGAAGACTCACCGCCCTCATCGTCCTGCATATCTTGCTCACCTTCAGAGTGATCGCCATGCCCCGGCACTTTTGAAATGCCATGGGCGATGTAGTTGACGACATCAATGCGCGCAACGCTCTGCTGCTTGAGCAGAAACACGGCCTGACTCTCTTGCTCACTAAAGATGGCAACTAGCACGTTGGCGCCAGTCACTTCCCGCTTGCCCGAGCTCTGTACATGGAAGACAGCACGCTGCAGAACCCGCTGAAACCCCAGGGTTGGCTGGGTTTCGCGATCCTCGTCATGGACAGGGATCAACGGAGTGGTGGAGTCGATGAACTCCTGCAGATCGTGCTTGAGTTTGTCGAGGTTGGCGCCGCACGCACGTAACACAGTGGCGGCGGCCTCGTTATCCAAAAGGGCCAACAAAAGGTGCTCGACCGTCATGAACTCATGACGCTTTGAGCGAGCCTCCTTGAAGGCGAGATTGAGAGTGACTTCGAGCTCGCGGTTTAACATAGCTTCACCTCATACCCAAGTGGTCGGAGTTAACCGTCCTTCTCGATTTCACAGAGTAGCGGATGCTGGCTTTCCCTGGCGTACTGGTTGACCTGCATGGCCTTGGTCTCGGCGATGTCGCGGGTAAACACTCCACATACTGCCCGTCCTTCTGTATGAACGGCCAGCATGACCTTGGTCGCCAGCTCGCGATTCAGGTTAAAAAACACCTCGAGCACTTCGACGACGAAATCCATCGGTGTGTAGTCATCATTGAACAAAACCACCTTGTACATCGGTGGCGCCTGTAGGGCAGGCTTAGCCTCCTGTACAGCAATGCCTGCGGAATCGTCGTCGTGTAGGTCCGGGCGATCCTGATTGAATGTTAGTCGAATCTGGCTGATTGCATGCATGGAAAGAAAGGTTCGTCAGTTGTGCAAATACAGTGGTGGGGGCTCCCCGGGAGGATTTCAACTCCATCCGCCCAGTCACCTTGACTATCAGCAAAACGGTGTTACAACCAATAGGAGCCCACATTGGGTAATAAAGGTCCGCACCGTCAACCGGATTTTCCGTTTTGAGTGCAGATTAACTGGATGATACTCCAGTGATGGAGTCTGTTGCAGAGGGATATGAGTATGGCAAGCGGCAAGGTCAAATGGTTTAACAATGCCAAGGGGTATGGATTTATCAACGAAGAAGGCAAGACAGAAGACCTGTTTGCCCATTATTCAGCTATCGAGATGGATGGATACAAGACCCTGAAAGCGGGTCAGCCAGTGAAGTTCGAAATCATCCAGGGCCCCAAGGGACTGCATGCCATCAAAATCAGCGCCAATATCGATACCCCCAACGCCGGCACAAGCAGCCCGACACCAAGAAAAGAAGCCGCTGCAACCTAAGAACAACCAAACATTCAGATATAAAAAACCGGCCATATCAATCAAATGAAATGGCCGGTTTTTGCTTAGCGCAGATCAGCTCACATATGAGAGATCAGGGCATCGCCGAACGCAGAAGACGACAGCAGTTTGGCACCGTCCATCAGGCGTTCGAAGTCATAGGTCACAGTCTTGGCCGAGATGGCGCCATTGGTGCCCTTGATGATGAGGTCGGCCGCTTCGGTCCAGCCCATGTGACGCAGCATCATTTCCGCCGACAGGATCAGCGAACCCGGGTTCACCTGGTCTTTGCCTGCGTACTTCGGGGCCGTACCGTGGGTGGCTTCGAACATTGCGATGGTGTCAGACAGGTTGGCGCCCGGAGCGATACCGATACCGCCCACTTCCGCCGCCAGGGCGTCGGACAGGTAGTCACCGTTGAGGTTCAGGGTGGCGATCACATCGTACTCGGCCGGGCGCAGCAGGATCTGCTGAAGCATGGCGTCGGCAATGGCATCCTTGACGATGACGTTCTTGCCGGTTTTTGGGTTCTTGAACTGCATCCAAGGACCACCATCAAGCAGGGTCGCGCCGAACTCTTCGGCCGCCACTTCGTAGGCCCATTCCTTGAAGGCACCTTCGGTGAACTTCATGATGTTGCCTTTGTGCACGATGGTCAGCGAGTCACGGTCGTTATCGACTACATACTGCAGTGCCTTGCGAGCCAGACGCTTGGTGCCCTGCAGGGAAACCGGCTTGATACCGATGCCGCAGTTTTCGTCGAAACGGATCTTGGTCACGCCCATTTCGTCTTTCAGGAACTTGATGACCTTGGTCGCTTCCGGCGAACCCGCCTTCCACTCGATACCGGCATAAATGTCTTCGGAGTTTTCGCGGAAGATCGTCATGTCGACGTCGCCAGGCTTCTTGACCGGGCTAGGCACGCCTTCAAACCAACGCACAGGGCGCAGGCAAACGTACAGGTCCAGTTGCTGGCGCAGGGCCACGTTCAGGGAACGGATACCGCCGCCGACTGGCGTGGTCAACGGGCCCTTGATGGAGACAACGTAGTCTTTGACGGCGTCCAGGGTTTCCTGAGGCAGCCAGGTGTCCTGATCGTAGACCTGAGTGGCCTTCTCACCGGCGTACACTTCCATCCAGGAGATTTTGCGCTCGCCACCGTAAGCTTTCTTAACAGCCGCATCGACAACCTTAATCATGACCGGGCTGATATCGACGCCAATGCCATCACCTTCGATAAAAGGGATGATCGGGTTGTTAGGAACATTGAGAGAATGGTCTGCATTGACGGTGATTTTGTCGCCGACTGCTGGAACCTGAATCTTCTTGTATCCCATGCTGGACTCCGTTGTGTGGATTGAACATCTGGCTGCGCAGGAGCGTAACCCAGTTGAATCTGGACGGGAACCTTATGTTCCACTCATCTGGGACCGAACCTGTACTTTTGGCGCCCTACAAGCTGCAAAGCAACGAGGGAACCGACAAAGTGCAGCACCAGGGCGCGCAGTGTAAGGCCCCCACCGGGCACGAGCCTTTAGACCAAAGGACAACCCCCCGCCCGCATTCGCCGCCAGCGTAGTACTAAAGACCTATGTATAATGCGCCGGTGACCACTGGGTCACAGAACACAACCCTGTCAGGAATGAGACTTTCAGCCCTGAAGAGGCCGCGCTGCTACCGCAAACCGGCCGTCCGACGTTTGATTGATGCACCCAACATCATCGCGAAGAAACCTCGACTTTCGGCTCATGGATGACTTTGAACGAAAGCGCCTATCACGCGCATCTCGAGTTTCCGAGCACGCTTAGCCAGAAGAGAGTTAATCCGAATATGCCCACCCGCTCGAAGATCATCTACACCTTCACCGACGAAGCTCCCGCCCTCGCCACTTACTCCCTGCTCCCGATCATCGAAGCCTTCACCGCTTCGGCCGATATCGCCGTGGAAACCCGTGACATCTCTCTTGCAGCACGCATCCTCGCCAGCTTCACCGAGCAACTGAGCACGGACAAAGCGGTGTCGGACGACCTGGCAGAACTGGGCGACCTGGCCATCACGCCAGAAGCCAACATCATCAAGCTGCCCAACATCAGTGCTTCGGTCCCCCAGCTCAAGGCTGCGATCAAGGAGCTCCAGGCCAAGGGCTTCGAGCTGCCGGACTACCCGGAAGCGCCGGCCAACGACGCCGACAAAGAAACCCGCGCCCGCTACGACAAGATCAAGGGCAGCGCCGTGAACCCGGTGCTGCGCGAAGGCAACTCCGACCGCCGCGCCCCGCTGTCGGTCAAGAACTACGCCCGCAAGCATCCGCACAAAATGGGCGCCTGGGCTGCGGACTCCAAGTCCCACGTGGCCCACATGAGCAACGGCGACTTCTACGGCAGCGAAAAAGCCGCACTGATCGAAACCAAGGACAGCGTCAAAATCGAACTGATCGCCCAGGACGGCAGCGTCAGCGTCCTGAAGGAAAAGACCGCCGTGCAAGCCGGCGAGATCATCGATTGCGCCATCATGAGCAAAAAGGCCCTGCGCGCCTTCATCGCCGCGCAAATTGAAGACGCCAAAAAACAAGGCGTACTGCTGTCGGTGCACTTGAAAGCCACCATGATGAAAGTCTCCGACCCGATCATGTTCGGCCAGATCGTTGCCGAGTTCTATCAGGACGCCCTGAGCAAGCACGCTGATGTGCTGCGCGAAATCGGCTTCAACCTGAACAACGGCATCGGTGACCTTTACGCGCGCATCAAGGCCCTGCCGGTGGAGCAACAAACCCAGATCGAAGCCGACATCCAGGCTGTGTACGCAGTCCGCCCGGCACTGGCGATGGTCAACTCCGACAAAGGCATCACCAACCTGCACGTACCGAGCGACGTGATCGTCGACGCCTCGATGCCCGCCATGATCCGTGACTCCGGCAAGATGTGGGGCACCGACGGCCAGTTGCACGACACCAAGGCCGTGATCCCGGATCGCTGCTACGCCACCATCTACCAAGCGGTAATCGAAGACTGCAAGCAACACGGCGCCTTCGACCCGACCACCATGGGCAGCGTGCCGAACGTCGGCCTGATGGCGAAAAAGGCCGAAGAGTACGGCTCCCACGACAAGACTTTCCAGATCAAGGCTGACGGCGTGGTTCGCGTCACCGACAGCAAAGGCAACCTGCTGCTGGAGCAAGCGGTCGAGGCCGGTGACATCTTTCGCATGTGCCAGACCAAGGACGCACCGATCCAGGACTGGGTCAAACTGGCGGTCAACCGTGCCCGCGCCAGTGCAACCCCGGCGATTTTCTGGCTGGACCCGATGCGCGCCCATGATGGCGTCGTGGTCGAGAAAGTTCAGGCCTACCTGAAGGATCACGACACCTCGGGCCTGGACATCCGCATCATGTCGCCGGTCGAGGCGATGGCGTTCACCCTCAAGCGTATCCGCGCGGGGCAGGACACCATCTCGGTCACCGGCAACGTACTGCGCGACTACCTGACCGACCTGTTCCCGATCATGGAACTGGGCACCAGCGCCAAGATGCTGTCGATCGTGCCGCTGATGAACGGTGGCGGCCTGTTCGAGACCGGCGCTGGCGGCTCCGCGCCCAAACATGTGCAGCAACTGCTGGAAGAGAACTTCCTACGCTGGGACTCCCTGGGTGAGTTCCTCGCCCTGGCCGCTTCCTTGGAGCACCTGGGCACCACCTACGACAATCCCAAGGCGCAGGTGCTGGCCAAAACCCTGGACCAAGCCACCGGTAAGTTCCTGGACAACAACAAGTCGCCTTCGCGCAAAGTCGGCAACATCGACAACCGCGGCAGCCACTTCTACCTGGCGCTGTACTGGGCCCAGGCCCTGGCCGCCCAGACCGAAGACAGCGCCCTGCAAGCGCAATTCGCCACCCTGGCCCAGACCCTGGCCGAGAACAAGGCAACCATCGTTGCCGAGCTCAACGCGGTCCAGGGCAAGCCAGTGGATATCGGCGGCTACTACCACGCCACCCCGGCGCTGTTGCGCAAGGCAATGCGTCCAAGCAAGACCTTCAACGACGCCATCGCGGCCCTGGTATCGGACAGCCTGGCTGCCTGATTGCCCCCCGCGCCGCCACCACAAACCCCGGCCCCGTGCCGGGGTTTGTGCTTTGCGGACCTTGATTGCCCTACATGAACGAGTTTGCGCGCGATAACGGTTTATCATCCCGCAGCGGTATCGGCCGGCACATTGCTATCGCCTGCAGGTTCACCCCACAAAAAGTCCACCTAACATCCCCTGCATAAACCTGAAATCGAGGAAGTTCTATGGATTGGCAGCCCCACATCACCGTCGCCACCATCGTCAAAGACAACGGCCGCTTCCTGATGGTCGAAGAATCCAAGGGCGGCCGCGCCGTGCTCAACCAACCCGCCGGCCATCTGGACCCGAACGAAACCCTGATTGAGGCCGCCGTTCGCGAAACCCTGGAAGAAACCGGCTGGGACGTCGAACCCACCGCGGTGGTTGGCCTCTACCTCTACACCGCCCCCAGCAACGGCGTGACCTACCAACGTGTGTGCTTCGCCGCCAAGCCCCTCAAACACCACCCCGATTATCAACTCGACGACGGCATCATCGGTGCCCGCTGGCTGACCCGCGACGAATTGATAGCCCGACGCGAGCACTGGCGCAGCGAGCTGATTATCCGCTGCATCGACGATTATCTGGCCGGCTCGCGCCACAGCCTGGCGCTGATCCGCCCTTCTCTTTAGCCTTGCGGGCTGCGGCCTGCTAGAATCGCGTCCTTTTTCAAGACACCCGTTGAATTCCTATGCGTGAGCCAGCCCCTTCTGACACACAAAAGAAGCGCGTCATCGTCGGCATGTCCGGCGGCGTGGATTCTTCCGTTTCCGCCCTCCTGCTGATCGAGCAGGGCTATGAGGTGGAAGGCCTGTTCATGAAGAACTGGGAAGAAGACGATGGAACGGACTACTGCACCGCCATGGACGACCTGGCCGACGCCCAGGCCGTTTGCGACAAGATCGGCATCAAGCTGCACACCGCCAACTTCGCCGCCGAATACTGGGACAACGTGTTCGAGCACTTCCTGGCCGAATACAAGGCCGGGCGCACGCCTAACCCGGACATCCTGTGCAACCGCGAAATCAAGTTCAAGGCGTTCCTCGACTACGCCTTGATGCTGGGTGCCGACCTGATTGCTACAGGCCACTACGTGCGCCGCCGCGATATCGATGGCCGTACCGAGCTGCTCAAGGGCCTGGACCCGAACAAAGACCAGAGCTACTTCCTCCACGCCGTGGGTGGCGAGCAGATCGCCAAGACCCTGTTCCCGGTCGGCGAGCTGGAAAAACCCGCGGTGCGCGCTATCGCTGAAAAGCACGAGTTGGCCACCGCCAAGAAAAAGGACTCCACCGGGATCTGCTTTATCGGCGAACGCCGCTTCAGCGACTTCCTCAAGCAGTACCTGCCCGCACAACCGGGCGAGATCAAAACCACCGAAGGCGAGGTCATCGGCCGCCACCATGGCCTGATGTACCACACCATCGGCCAGCGCCAGGGCCTGGGCATCGGCGGCCTAAAAGATGCAGGCGATGAGCCCTGGTACGTACTGATCAAGGACCTGGAGCACAACGAACTGATCGTCGGCCAGGGCAACAATCACCCCTGGCTGTTTTCAGGCGCCCTGCTCGCCTCCGACATCTATTGGGTCAACCCGATCGATCTGAGCGCACCGCGCCGGCTCACCGCCAAAGTGCGCTATCGCCAGAGCGATCAGCCCTGCACCCTGGAAAAAACCGCCGATGGCTATCGCGCTACCTTTGATGAACCGCAACGGGCGGTCACACCGGGGCAATCCGTGGTGTTCTATGACGGTGAAATCTGCCTGGGTGGCGGCGTGATCGAAGTCGCCGAACCCTGGAGCAACCCGGCATGAGCCCGACTCAGGAGCAACTGACAGCCCTGGGCGGCGTGTTCCTTGCCGCGGTACTGGTGGACAAGATTGCCAAGACCGGGCAGGTCACCGAGGCGGGCCTGAGCTGCATGCTCGGCAGCCTGCTGATCCGCGACCCCAAGGACACCCTGGAAGTCTACGGCGGCGATGACCTGAACCTGCGCGAAGGTTACCGCGCCCTCATCGGCGCCCTTGAGCGCGACCCTAACACCTTGCAGCGCGAGCCACTGCGCTACGCCCTGTCCATGCTGGGTCTGGAGCGGCAACTGGCCAAGCGCGACGACCTGCTGGAAACCATCGGCAAACGCCTGCCGCAGATCCAGGCGCAGGTAGAGCATTTCGGCCCCGCCCATGAAAATGTCATCGCTGCGTGCGGCGCGCTGTACCAGGACACCCTGAGCACCCTGCGCCAGCGCATCCAGGTGCACGGCGACATGCGCAACCTGCAGCAGCCCAGCAACGCCTCGAAGATCCGCGCCCTGCTCCTGGCCGGCATTCGCTCGGCGCGCCTGTGGCGGCAACTGGGTGGGCATCGCTGGCAACTGGTCATCAGCCGACGCAAGCTGCTCAAAGAGCTCTACCCGCTGATGCGCAGTAGCTGAACCTGTATTTGTAGCCCTTGACGCGTAATACGTCGGTCAGTTGGCAACGGACCGACGATTTTTTTCATGTATGATACGCGCCCCATTTCGTTGCCCGACTGTCCGAGAACACCCCATGCAGCTCTCTTCGCTCACTGCGGTTTCCCCTGTTGACGGCCGCTACGCCGGCAAAACTCAGGCCCTGCGCCCTATTTTCAGCGAGTACGGCCTGATCCGTGCCCGCGTCCTGGTTGAAGTGCGCTGGCTCCAGCGCCTGGCCGCCCATCCCGCCATCAGCGAAGTGCCGGCGTTCTCCGCGCAAGCCAACGCCGTGTTGAACACCCTGGCGGAAAATTTCTCCCTGGAACACGCCGAGCGTGTGAAAGAGATCGAGCGCACCACCAACCACGACGTTAAAGCCATCGAATACCTGCTCAAAGAGCAAGCGGCCAAGCTGCCGGAACTGGCCCAGGTCAGCGAGTTCATCCACTTTGCCTGCACCAGTGAGGACATCAACAACCTGTCCCACGCCCTGATGCTGCGCGAAGGCCGTGATGACGTGATGCTGCCCCTGATGCGCCAGACCGCCAATGCCATCCGCGAACTGGCGATCCGCTTCGCCGACGTGCCGATGCTGTCGCGCACCCACGGCCAACCGGCTTCGCCGACCACCCTGGGCAAAGAGCTGGCCAACGTCGTGTATCGCCTGGAGCGCCAGATCGCCCAGGTTGCCGCCGTGCCGCTGCTGGGCAAGATCAACGGCGCCGTGGGCAACTACAACGCCCACCTGTCGGCCTACCCCGAGATCGACTGGGAAGCCAACGCTCGCGCCTTCATCGAAGACGAACTGGGCCTGGGCTTCAACCCCTACACCACCCAGATCGAACCTCACGACTACATCGCCGAACTGTTCGATGCCATCGCCCGCTTCAACACCATCCTGATCGACTTCGATCGCGATATCTGGGGCTACATCTCCCTGGGCTACTTCAAGCAGCGCACCATCGCCGGCGAAATTGGCTCCTCGACCATGCCCCACAAGGTCAACCCGATCGACTTCGAGAACTCCGAAGGCAACCTGGGCATCGCCAACGCGCTGTTCCAGCACCTGGCGAGCAAGCTGCCGATTTCCCGCTGGCAGCGCGACCTGACTGACTCCACCGTACTGCGTAACCTGGGCGTAGGCTTTGCCCACAGCGTGATCGCGTACGAAGCGAGCCTCAAAGGCATCAGCAAGCTGGAACTCAACGAGCAGAAAATCGCCGCTGACCTGGACGCCTGCTGGGAAGTCCTGGCCGAGCCGATCCAAACGGTCATGCGTCGCTACAACATCGAAAACCCGTATGAAAAACTCAAAGAGTTGACGCGCGGCAAAGGCATCAGCCCACAAGCGCTGCAAACTTTCATCGATGGCCTGCAAATGCCGGCCGCTGCGAAAGCCGAACTCAAGCTGCTGACGCCGGCCAACTACATCGGCAACGCCGTGGCCCAAGCCAAACGCATCTGATCGCCGCTTGACCCCTTGAGACGCCCGGCAGCGCCGGGCGTTTTTATTCCCGTCTGAAAAGTGCTTTTTTTCAATAGGTTACACATGAATCCTGATATTCCTCTTCAACTTCTGGGCGGCATCACGGCACGGGAATTCCTGCGCGACTACTGGCAGAAGAAGCCCCTGCTGATCCGCCAAGCCATCCCCGATTTCGAAAGCCCGATCGACGCCGACGAACTGGCCGGCCTGGCCCTGGAAGAAGAGGTCGAATCGCGCCTCATCATCGAGAATGGCGAACGCCCCTGGGAATTGCGCCGCGGCCCTTTCGCCGAAGACGAATTCAGCAAACTGCCGGAGCGCGACTGGACCCTGCTGGTGCAAGCAGTCGACCAATTCGTACCGGAAGTCAGTGAACTGCTGGAACACTTCCGCTTCCTGCCGAGCTGGCGCGTGGACGACGTGATGATTAGCTTCGCCGCGCCGGGCGGCAGCGTCGGCCCGCATTTCGACAACTACGACGTGTTCCTGCTGCAAGGCCACGGCAAGCGCAACTGGAAAATTGGCCAGATGTGCACCTCAGAAAGCCCGATGCTGCAACACGCCGATCTGCGCATCCTGGCCGAATTTGAAGAAACCGACGAATGGGTCCTGGAACCAGGCGACATGCTCTACTTGCCGCCGCGCCTGGCTCATTGCGGCGTGGCCGTGGATGACTGCATGACCTACTCCGTGGGTTTCCGCGCGCCAAGCGCCGCCGAAGTGCTGACCCATTTCACCGACTTCCTCAGCCAATTCCTGCCTGACGAAGATCGCTACACCGACGCCGACGCGCAACCGGTCAGCGACCCGCACCAGATCCAGCACGACGCCCTCGACCGCCTCAAGGGCCTGCTGGCCGAGCACATGAGCGACGAACGCTTGCTGCTGACCTGGTTCGGCCAGTTCATGACCGAGCCACGCTACCCGGAACTGGTGGCTGGCCCCGAGGATCTGGAGGAGGAAGAGGTGCTCAGCGCCCTGGAACAAGGCGCCATCCTGATACGCAATCCAAGCGCACGCCTGGCCTGGTCGGAAGTCGACGACGATCTGCTACTGTTCGCCAGCGGTCAGAGCCGTTACCTGCCAGGTAAATTGCGCGAACTGTTGAAAATGATCTGCGCCGCCGATGCCCTGCACGCCGACAACCTCGGCCCATGGCTGAGCGACGAAGATAGCCGCGGCCTGCTGTGTGAACTGGTCAAGCAAGGAAGCCTGGGGTTTGCCGATGAATAAGATTCACGTACGTGTCGCAGACTGGCAAAAGGACAACGCTGAGATCCGGCGCATTCGTGAAGCGGTGTTCATCGCCGAGCAATCCGTCCCACCAGAACTGGAATGGGACGCTGATGACAGTGGCGCGGTGCATTTCCTGGCCTACGAGGGCGACTTCCCCATCGGCACCGCCCGCTTGCTGCCCAGCGGCGAGATTGGCCGTGTATCGGTGCTCAAGGACTGGCGCGGGCTGAAGGTGGGCGATGCCCTGATGGAAGCGGTAATCGGCGAAGCCGAGAAACGCGGGCAGACCAAGCAGACCCTCAGCGCACAGGTGCACGCTGCGCCGTTTTATGAGCGCCTGGGCTTCAACATCGTCAGCGAAGAATTCCTAGAAGTAGGCATTCCTCACGTCGATATGGTGCGCGAAGCCTGACCCGCCACGCGATAGCCTTCCCACGCCCGCCCAAAAACACCCTGCTATCCACCGATGCCAGGGTGTTTTGCGCTCTACGATTCAACTTGCCCCCTCGCAGGCCGACAAACTGGCAGAATCAGCCTTTGAATCGCAGAGATAACGGACATGTCCCTACGCACCCTATTCACCGCCGCGCTCCTGGCCGCTAGCTTTTCGGTAATGGCCGCCACCGAAGTCCTGCCATTGAACAATCGCACCAGCGCCGACCTGCTACCGGTGGCGCAGAACTTCCTTGGCAAGGAGGGCACCGTCAGCGCCTACGGCAATCAACTGATCGTCAATGCCGAGCCAGAAAAAATCCAAGGCCTGCGCACCCTGCTCGAGCAGTTGGACACACCGGCCAAGCGCCTGCTGATTACCGTCGACACCAGCGAAAACAGCCAACAGACCAGCACCAGCCAGACCCGCATCATCACCCGCAGCACCGCCAGCCGTGACGGCGGCGTGCAGCAAATCCAGGCCAGCGAAGGCGTCCCGGCCTTGATCCAGACTGGCCAAAGCGTGCCGCTGACCAGCACCCAGACCGATGCCTATGGCCGCCTGCAAAGCCAGACCGAGTACCGCAACGTCACCCAGGGCTTCTACGTCACTGCCAGTGTCAGCGGCGACACCGTGCACCTGGCCATCAGCACCAACCGCGACCGTATGAGCCAGGAGCGCCCGGATGTAGTGAACGTGCAGAGCACCGACACAACCGTCAGTGGGCGCCTGGGCGAATGGATCACCCTGGCCGGAATCAACCGCCAGACTCAAGCCGATATTCAAGGCCAGACCCGCAACTACGGGACCCAAGGCCGGGATGACATGAGCCTGCGGGTTAAAGTCGAGACTTTGGACTAGAACATCGAAAACTGACTGATTAGTCGTATTAGACCAAAGATGTAGTGCCGCAAAAAAAGCACTACAAAATGTTTGACGAGGCAAAAAACCAAAGGCATGATGGCCTCGCTCCCGCTAATCAGAGGCCCTGGCAAGGGCCTTCGGATCGATGCTCACACCTTACCGACCTGAGCCGATTCGTGTCTGTACCGCCCACAAGGTGTGTTTGACGAGGTTGCGACTGGAACGAAGTTGTCCCGAGGGACGGAAGCGTAACTAGGTAACCCGGCATCACACTGACAAACGTATAAAGGCCCACGACGCCCGAATGCGCTCGCCAGAACGCCTTTACCTGCTCACTTCCTCCTCGAGCCCATCGTTCATCCCGTCGCCTTCCCCGCCAGACCCGACTTGACTACCTAAGCTTCTGGTCAGCGAGCAGCATGAATTTTCCACCCAAGAACGACTTTCAACAAAGACGCGACGAGGTTTATCTCCATGGCACTGACACGCGAACAGCAAATTGCAGCCCTCGAAAAAGATTGGGCTGAAAACCCACGCTGGAAAGGCGTGACACGCGCTTACTCCGCTGCTGACGTCGTGCGTCTGCGTGGCTCGGTTCAGCCTGAGCACACCCTGGCACGCATGGGCGCCGAAAAGCTGTGGAACCTGGTTACCCAGGGCGCCAAGCCTTCCTTCCGCCCTGAGAAAGATTTCGTCAACTGCATGGGCGCCCTGACTGGTGGCCAGGCTGTGCAACAAGTCAAGGCCGGCATCCAGGCGATCTACCTGTCGGGCTGGCAAGTAGCCGCAGACAACAACTCCGCCGAGTCGATGTACCCGGACCAATCGCTGTACCCGGTTGACTCGGTTCCAACCGTGGTCAAGCGCATCAACAACTCGTTCCGTCGCGCCGACCAGATCCAGTGGAAAGCCGGCAAGAACCCAGGCGACGCTGGCTACATCGACTACTTCGCGCCGATCGTTGCCGACGCTGAAGCCGGTTTCGGCGGCGTTTTGAACGCTTACGAGCTGATGAAGAGCATGATCGAAGCAGGCGCCGCTGGCGTTCACTTCGAAGACCAACTGGCCTCCGTGAAAAAATGCGGCCACATGGGCGGCAAGGTACTGGTTCCAACCCAGGAAGCCGTGCAGAAGCTGACCGCTGCCCGCCTGGCGGCCGACGTTGCCGGCACCCCGACTATCATCCTGGCACGTACCGACGCGAACGCGGCTGACCTGCTGACTTCCGACTGCGACCCGTACGACCAGCCATTCGTGACTGGCGAACGCACCCAGGAAGGCTTCTACAAAGTACGCGCCGGTCTCGACCAGGCGATCGCTCGCGGCCTGGCCTACGCGCCTTACGCTGACCTGATCTGGTGCGAAACCGCCAAGCCAGACCTGGAAGAGGCTCGTCGCTTCGCCGAAGCGATCAAAAAGGAATACCCAGACCAACTGCTGTCGTACAACTGCTCGCCTTCCTTCAACTGGAAGAAAAACCTGGACGACGCGACCATCGCCAAATTCCAGCGCGAACTGTCCGCCATGGGCTACAAGCACCAGTTCATCACCCTGGCCGGCATTCACAATATGTGGCACAGCATGTTCAACCTGGCGCACGACTACGCCCGCAACGACATGACCGCCTACGTGAAGCTGCAAGAGCAGGAATTCGCTGACGCCGCCAAGGGTTACACCTTCGTGGCTCACCAGCAGGAAGTGGGCACTGGCTACTTCGACGACATGACCACCGTGATCCAGGGTGGCACCTCTTCGGTTACCGCACTGACCGGCTCCACCGAAGAAGAACAGTTCCACTGATTGGTTTCACCTGAGCAAACGTCCAGGGCATAACGTATAGAAAGCTAACTGCCCTGCTGCATCTCTGACGCCCCGACTGGTTCGGGGCGTTTTTTTGCCTACAGATTGGTCCAAGCGACCATGCAGGAACGCTGACCTGGCAAGCAATACGCAAAAATCGCCATCCAGAATTGATCCAACGCAGTATTTGCCAGCGCAAAACAGGCTAAAACGAGCGTGCCCGCAACTTGCTGTTGCGGGCATATAAAGACAACTTCCCGGCTACTTCCCCGATTAACAGTTTAAAAACCATCACAAATAGTATTGATTATCATTTAGCGGCAAATCCATTCATTACAACCTCTACAAAACATAATTAACGAAATCCGTTGTAATGCCCGCCACACATGGCTTTGCGGACCTCTGAGGTGAGCTATGTCCTTATTCCAATGAATAATTTCGCTATAGGAATTTTACTTGCTCGGTGTTTAGCCATAAAATCACCGCGATTGATTGCGCTGCGACATATCGTCACTGCTTTATTTCTTTATCAAGCTCAGAGACCTTTGCTCTCTGTTAAGGATTACCAGCATGCCCGAAGCGACAGGACTCATGGCCCACAACTGGGGCTTTGCCATTTTCCTTCTTGGGGTTATCGGCCTCTGTGCCTTCATGCTCGGCGTATCCAGCCTCCTGGGGTCAAAAGCCTGGGGTCGCAGCAAAAACGAACCGTTCGAGTCCGGCATGCTACCTACAGGTGGCGCCCGCTTGCGGCTCTCAGCCAAATTCTATCTGGTCGCGATGTTGTTCGTGATCTTCGATATCGAAGCCCTCTTTCTCTTTGCCTGGTCTGTGTCCGTCCGCGAAAGCGGCTGGACCGGATTCGTCGAAGCCCTCGTTTTCATAGCAATTCTGTTGGCAGGCCTTGTCTACCTATTCCGAGTGGGCGCCCTTGACTGGGCTCCGGAAGCTCGTCGTAAGCGGCAAGCGAAGCTGAAACAATGAGGCTTTGGCGATGCAATACAATCTCACCAGGATCGACCCGGATGCTCCTAACGAGCAGTACCCGATCGGCGAACGGGAAACCGTTTCCGATCCGTTAGAAGATCAAGTCCACAAAAACATCTTCATGGGCAAGCTCGAGGACGTGCTCAACGGCACCGTCAACTGGGGCCGCAAGAACTCCCTGTGGCCGTATAACTTCGGCCTCTCGTGCTGCTACGTGGAAATGACCACCGCCTTCACGGCACCCCACGATATCGCACGCTTTGGCGCCGAAGTGATCCGGGCGTCACCGCGCCAGGCTGACTTCATGGTCATTGCCGGCACCTGCTTCATCAAGATGGCGCCGATCATTCAGCGTCTCTACGAGCAAATGCTCGAACCGAAGTGGGTTATCTCCATGGGTTCGTGCGCCAACTCCGGCGGCATGTACGACATCTACTCCGTGGTTCAAGGAGTGGACAAGTTCCTGCCCGTGGACGTCTACGTGCCTGGCTGCCCGCCTCGCCCAGAAGCGTTCCTGCAAGGTTTGATGCTGTTGCAGGAGTCGATCGGACAGGAGCGTCGCCCACTTTCCTGGGTGGTCGGGGATCAAGGCGTATACCGCGCCGAGATGCCGTCCCAGAAGGAACAGCGCCGCGAACAGCGTATTCAGGTGACCAACCTGCGCAGCCCAGACGAAGTCTGATCCAGCTCTAGCTTCTCTAATAGAAACGAGAACCTGGCTTCATTCTTTACGTTGACCCAAAGCGATAAAAAACCATGACTACAGGCAGTGCTCTGTACATCCCGCCTTATAAGGCAGACGACCAGGATGTGGTCGTCGAACTCAATAACCGTTTTGGCCCCGAGGCGTTCACCGCCCAGGCGACCCGCACCGGCATGCCGGTGCTGTGGGTTGCCCGCGCCAAACTCGTCGAAGTCCTGACCTTCCTGCGCAACCTGCCCAAGCCGTACGTCATGCTCTATGACCTGCATGGCGTGGACGAGCGCCTGCGCACCAAGCGTCAAGGGCTGCCCAGCGGCGCCGACTTCACCGTGTTCTATCACCTGCTGTCGATCGAACGTAACAGCGACGTGATGATTAAAGTCGCCTTGTCCGAGGGTGACCTCAGCCTGCCGACCATCACCAGCATCTGGCCGAACGCCAACTGGTACGAGCGGGAAGTGTGGGACATGTACGGCATCGATTTCGCCGGCCACCCGCACCTGACGCGCATCATGATGCCGCCGACCTGGGAAGGTCACCCGCTGCGCAAGGACTTCCCGGCGCGGGCCACCGAATTCGACCCCTACAGCCTGAACCTGGCCAAGCTGCAGCTTGAAGAAGAAGCCGCACGCTTCAAGCCCGAAGACTGGGGCATGAAACGCTCCGGCGCTAACGAGGACTACATGTTCCTCAACCTGGGCCCCAACCACCCTTCGGCCCACGGTGCCTTCCGCATCATCCTGCAGCTGGACGGCGAAGAAATCGTCGATTGCGTCCCGGACATCGGCTACCACCACCGTGGCGCCGAAAAAATGGCCGAACGCCAGTCCTGGCACAGTTTCATCCCGTACACCGACCGTATCGACTACCTCGGCGGCGTGATGAACAACCTGCCGTACGTACTCTCGGTAGAAAAACTGGCCGGTATCAAGGTGCCGGAGAAGGTCGACACCATCCGCATCATGATGGCCGAGTTCTTCCGCATCACCAGCCACCTGCTGTTCCTGGGCACCTATATCCAGGACGTGGGCGCGATGACGCCGGTGTTCTTCACCTTTACCGACCGGCAGAAAGCCTACACCGTGATCGAAGCCATCACCGGTTTCCGCCTGCACCCGGCCTGGTACCGCATCGGTGGCGTCGCCCACGACCTGCCGCGCGGCTGGGAGAAACTGGTCAAGGACTTCATCGAATGGATGCCCAAGCGCCTGGACGAGTACCAGAAAGCCGCGCTGGACAACAGCATCCTGCGAGGCCGCACCATCGGTGTCGCCGCCTACAACACCAAAGAGGCCCTGGAGTGGGGCGTCACTGGTGCGGGGCTGCGCTCCACCGGTTGCGATTTCGACCTGCGCAAGGCACGCCCATACTCCGGCTACGAGAACTTCGAGTTCGAAGTGCCGCTGGCAGCCAATGGCGACGCCTATGACCGTTGCATCGTGCGCGTCGAAGAAATGCGCCAGAGCCTCAAGATCATCGAGCAGTGCATGCGCAACATGCCGGCCGGCGCGTACAAGGCGGATCACCCGCTGACCACGCCGCCGCCCAAAGAGCGCACCCTGCAGCACATCGAGACCCTTATCACGCACTTCCTGCAGGTTTCGTGGGGCCCGGTCATGCCGGCCAACGAGTCCTTCCAGATGATCGAAGCGACCAAGGGCATCAACAGTTATTACCTGACGAGCGATGGCGGCACCATGAGCTACCGCACCCGGATTCGCACCCCAAGCTTCCCGCACCTGCAGCAGATCCCTTCGGTGATTAAAGGCAGCATGGTCGCGGACTTGATCGCGTACCTGGGTAGTATCGATTTCGTTATGGCCGACGTGGACCGCTAAGCATGAACAGCACGCTTATCCAGACAGACCGTTTCGCCTTGAGCGAAACCGAGCGCTCGGCCATCGAGCACGAGCTGCATCACTACGAAGACCCGCGCGCGGCGTCAATCGAAGCGCTGAAAATCGTCCAGAAGGAACGTGGCTGGGTGCCTGACGGCGCGCTCTACGCCATCGGCGAGATCCTTGGCATCCCCGCCAGTGACGTCGAAGGCGTGGCCACCTTCTATAGCCAGATCTTCCGCCAACCGGTGGGCCGCCACATCATTCGCGTCTGCGACAGCATGGTCTGCTACATCGGCGGCCATGAGTCCGTGGTCAGCGAAATCCAGAACACTCTCGGGATTGGCCTGGGCCAGACCACCGCCGACGGTCGTTTCACCCTGCTGCCTGTCTGCTGCCTCGGCAACTGCGACAAGGCACCGGCGTTGATGATTGACGACGACACTTTCGGTGATGTCCAGCCTACTGGCGTCGCCAAACTGTTGGAGGGCTACGTATGACCCTGACTTCCTTCGGCCCGGCCAACCGCATCCAGCGCTCGGCCGAAACCCACCCGCTGACCTGGCGCCTGCGTGACGACGGCGAAGCCGTATGGCTGGACGAGTACCAGGCCAAGAACGGTTATGCGGCCGCCCGCAAGGCGTTTGCCGACATGGCCCAGGACGATATCGTCCAGACCGTGAAGGACGCCGGCCTCAAGGGCCGCGGCGGCGCCGGCTTCCCTACGGGTGTGAAGTGGGGCCTGATGCCCAAGGACGAGTCCATCGATATCCGCTACCTGCTGTGCAACGCGGATGAAATGGAACCCAACACCTGGAAAGACCGCATGCTGATGGAGCAACTGCCCCATCTGCTGATCGAAGGCATGCTCATCAGCGCCCGCGCGCTGAAAACCTACCGCGGCTACATCTTCCTGCGCGGCGAATACACCACCGCCGCCAAGCACCTCAACCGTGCCGTACAGGAAGCCAAGGCCGCCGGCCTGCTGGGCAAGAACATCCTCGGCTCGGGTTTTGATTTCGAGCTGTTCGTGCACACCGGTGCCGGGCGCTACATCTGCGGTGAAGAAACCGCCCTCATCAACTCCCTCGAAGGCCGCCGCGCCAACCCGCGCTCCAAGCCGCCCTTCCCCGCCGCCGTGGGCGTGTGGGGCAAGCCCACGTGCGTAAACAACGTCGAAACCCTGTGCAACGTGCCGGCGATCATTGCCGACGGCGTGGACTGGTACAAATCCCTGGCCCGCGAAGGCAGCGAAGACATGGGCACCAAGCTCATGGGCTTCTCCGGCAAGGTCAAGAATCCGGGCCTGTGGGAACTGCCGTTCGGCATCACCGGCCGCGAGCTGTTCGAGGACTACGCCGGCGGCATGCGCGACGGCTTCAAGCTCAAGGCCTGGCAGCCCGGTGGTGCCGGTACCGGGTTCCTGCTGCCGGAACACCTGGACGCGCAAATGTACGCCGGCGGCATCGCCAAAGTGGGCACCCGCATGGGTACCGGCCTGGCGATGGCGGTAGACGACAGCGTCAACATGGTTTCGCTGCTGCGCAACATGGAGCAGTTCTTCGCCCGTGAATCCTGCGGCTTCTGCACCCCTTGCCGCGATGGCCTGCCCTGGAGCGTCAAGCTGCTGATGGCCATCGAGAAAGGCGAAGGCCAGCCCGGCGACATCGAGACCCTGCTGGGTCTGGTCGGTTTCCTCGGCCCCGGCAAGACCTTCTGTGCTCACGCACCGGGCGCCGTGGAGCCATTAGGCAGCGCGATCAAATACTTCCGTCCAGAGTTCGAAGCCGGCATCGCGCCCACCAGCGCCGCCGTCCCGCCCCTGGCAAGGCCGATCGTAGTCGGCGCGTAACGCTTAAACAGGCGAAGGGTCCGTGCCCCTCGCCTTTCGTGCGATGACGCCGCTAGCGGCTGTGTTGATTCGCACGCACAACAAGATTCCATTAGCCACGCCCGCTGACACCGGGCCAACGAAGAACTTTGAACCATGGCCACTATCCACGTAGACGGCAAAGCGCTCGAAGTCGACGGGGCGGACAACCTGTTACAGGCATGTCTGTCGCTAGGCCTCGATATCCCATACTTCTGCTGGCACCCTGCCCTGGGCAGCGTTGGCGCTTGCCGCCAGTGCGCGGTCAAGCAGTACACCGACGAAAACGACACCCGTGGTCGGATCGTTATGTCCTGCATGACCCCTGCCACCGACAACACCTGGATCTCCATCGACGATGATGAATCCAAGGCCTTTCGCGCCAGCGTTGTCGAATGGCTGATGACCAACCACCCCCACGACTGCCCGGTCTGTGAGGAAGGCGGTCACTGCCACCTGCAAGACATGACGGTAATGACCGGCCACAACGAGCGCCGTTACCGCTTCACCAAGCGTACCCACCAGAACCAGCAACTAGGCCCGTTCATTTCCCACGAGATGAACCGCTGCATCGCCTGCTACCGCTGCGTGCGCTTCTACAAGGACTACGCCGGCGGCACCGACCTGGGCGTGTTTGGCGCCCACGACAACGTGTACTTCGGTCGCGTTGAAGACGGCGTGCTGGAAAGCGAGTTCTCCGGCAACCTCACCGAGGTCTGCCCGACCGGTGTGTTCACCGACAAGACTCACTCCGAGCGCTACAACCGCAAGTGGGACATGCAATTCGCCCCAAGCATCTGCCATGGCTGCTCCAGCGGTTGCAACATCTCCCCAGGCGAGCGCTACGGTGAACTGCGCCGCATCGAGAACCGCTTCAACGGCTCGGTGAACCAGTATTTCCTGTGCGACCGTGGCCGTTTCGGCTATGGCTACGTCAACCGCGAAGACCGCCCGCGCCAGCCGTTGTTGGCCGGTGGCGCCAAGCTGAGCCTGGACGAAGCGCTGGACAAGGCCGCCGACCTGCTGCGCGGCCGCAATATTGTCGGCATCGGCTCACCCCGCGCCAGCCTGGAAAGCAACTACGCCTTGCGTGAGCTGGTCGGTGCCGAGCACTTCTACAGCGGTATCGAAGCCGCTGAACTGGAGCGCATCCGCCTCGTCCTGCAGGTACTGAACGACAGCCCGCTGCCCGTGCCGAACATGCGCGACATCGAAGACCACGACGCGATCTTCGTGCTCGGTGAAGACCTGACCCAAACCGCCGCCCGTATCGCTCTGTCGCTGCGCCAGTCGGTCAAAGGCAAGGCCGAGGAAATGGCCGACGCCATGCGCGTCCAGCCCTGGCTCGACGCCGCGGTGAAAAACATCGGCCAGCACGCGCTCAACCCGCTGTTTATCGCCAGCCTGGCTGAAACCAAGCTCGACGACATCGCCGAAGAATGCGTCCACGCCGCTCCCGACGACCTGGCACGCATCGGTTTCGCCGTGGCTCACGCCCTGGACGCCAGCGCCCCGGCCGTCGAAGGCCTGGACAGCGAAGCGCAGGCTCTGGCCCAACGCATCGCTGACGCCCTCCTTGCCGCCAAGCGCCCACTGGTGATCGCCGGTACGTCCCTGGGCTCCAAAGCCCTGATCGAAGCGGCCGCCAACATCGCCAAGGCCCTCAAGCTGCGCGAGAAGAACGGCTCCATCAGCCTGATCGTGCCGGAAGCCAACAGCCTCGGCCTGGCCATGCTCGGTGGCGACTCCCTGGATGCAGCCCTGGACGCAGTGATCGGCGGCCAAGCCGACGCCATCGTGGTCCTGGAAAACGACCTGTTCACCCGCACCGACGCAGCCAAGGTCAACGCGGCCCTGGACGCGGCCAAAGTGCTGATCGTCGCCGACCACCAGAAAACCGCCACCAGCGAGCGCGCCCATCTGGTCCTGCCAGCGGCGAGCTTCGCCGAAGGCGACGGCACCCTCGTCAGCCAGGAAGGCCGCGCCCAGCGCTTCTTCCAGGTCTTCGACCCGCAATACATGGACGCCAGCATCCTGGTGCACGAAGGCTGGCGCTGGCTGCATGCCCTGCGCGCCACCCTGCTGAACCAGCCGATCGACTGGACCCAACTGGACCACGTCACCGCGGCCTGTGCCGCCAGCACACCGCAACTGGCGCGCATCGTCGATGCAGCACCGTCCGCGGCGTTCCGCATCAAGGGCCTGAAACTGGCCCGCGAACCGCTGCGCTACAGCGGTCGCACGGCCATGCGCGCTGACATCAGCGTGCACGAACCGCGCACCCCGCAGGACAAGGACACCGCGTTCGCCTTCTCCATGGAAGGCTACTCGGGCTCCGCCGAACCCCGTCAGCAGGTGCCGTTCGCCTGGTCGCCGGGCTGGAACTCGCCACAGGCCTGGAACAAGTTCCAGGACGAAGTCGGCGGCCACCTGCGCGCCGGCGACCCGGGCACCCGCCTGATCGAAAGCCGTGGCGATGCACTGGGCTGGTTCGCCAATGTGCCCCGCGCCTTCAACCCGGCCCCGGGCACCTGGCAAGCCGTGCCGTTCTTCCACCTGTTCGGCAGCGAGGAGAACTCCTCCAAAGCCGCCCCGGTGCAGGAACGCATCCCGGCAGCCTACGTGGCCCTGGCCAAATCCGAGGCAGATCGCCTGGGCGTGAATGACGGTGCCCTGCTGAGCTTGAACGTGGCGGGCACGACCCTGCGCCTGCCACTGCGCATCAACGAAGAACTGGGCGCGGGCCTGGTGGGCCTGCCTGCCGGTATCGCAGGCATTCCACCGGCGATTTTCGGCAAGCCCGTTGACGGTCTGCAGGAGGCAGCGCAATGAGTTGGTTCACCCCTGAAGTGATCGACACGATCATTGCGGTCATCAAGGCGATCGTGGTGCTGCTGGCCGTGGTTGTCGCCGGCGCCCTGCTCAGCTTCATCGAGCGGCGTTTGCTGGGCTGGTGGCAGGACCGCTACGGTCCGAACCGCGTAGGCCCGTTCGGCATGTTCCAGATCGCCGCCGACATGATAAAGATGTTCTTCAAGGAAGACTGGACGCCGCCGTTCGCCGACAAGGTGATCTTCACCCTGGCGCCAGTGGTGGCCATGAGTGCCTTGCTGATCGCTTTCGCGATCATCCCGATCACCCCGACCTGGGGCGTGGCGGATCTGAACATCGGCCTGCTGTTCTTCTTCGCCATGGCGGGGCTTTCGGTCTACGCGGTGCTGTTCGCCGGTTGGTCGAGCAACAACAAGTTTGCCCTGCTAGGCAGCTTGCGGGCCTCGGCCCAGACCGTGTCCTACGAAGTGTTCATGGGCCTGGCGCTGATGGGCATTGTGGTGCAGGTCGGCTCGTTCAACATGCGCGACATCGTGGAATACCAGGCGCAAAACCTGTGGTTCATCATTCCGCAGTTCTTCGGCTTCTGTACCTTCTTCATCGCTGGCGTGGCCGTGACTCACCGTCACCCCTTCGACCAACCGGAAGCGGAACAGGAACTGGCCGACGGCTACCACATCGAATACGCCGGCATGAAATGGGGCATGTTCTTCGTCGGTGAATACATCGGCATCATCCTGATCTCGGCGCTGTTGGTGACCCTGTTCTTCGGTGGCTGGCACGGTCCGTTCGGCATCCTGCCGCAACTGGCCTTCGTCTGGTTCGCCTTGAAGACCGCGTTTTTCATCATGCTGTTCATCCTGCTGCGCGCTTCTATCCCGCGCCCGCGCTATGACCAGGTGATGGATTTCAGCTGGAGATTCTGCCTGCCGCTGACCCTGATTAATTTGCTGGTGACTGCTGCGGTTGTGTTGTGGAACACGCCAGCGGGCGCGGTTCAGTGAGGATTTGACCCATGTTCAAATATATTGGCGACATCGTTAAGGGTACCGGTACCCAGTTGCGAAGCCTGGCGATGGTGTTCGGCCACGGCTTTCGCAAACGCGACACCCTGCAATACCCGGAAGAAGCGGTGTACCTGCCGCCGCGCTATCGCGGCCGCATTGTCCTGACCCGCGACCCCGACGGCGAAGAGCGCTGCGTAGCCTGCAACCTGTGCGCCGTGGCGTGCCCGGTGGGCTGCATCTCGCTGCAAAAGGCCGAGACCGAGGACGGGCGCTGGTACCCAGAGTTTTTCCGCATCAACTTCTCGCGCTGCATTTTCTGCGGCCTCTGCGAGGAAGCCTGCCCGACCACCGCAATCCAGCTCACACCGGATTTCGAAATGGCCGAGTTCAAGCGTCAGGACCTGGTTTACGAGAAAGAAGATCTGCTGATCTCCGGCCCCGGCAAAAACCCTGACTACAACTTCTATCGCGTTGCCGGTATGGCCATCGCCGGTAAGCCTAAGGGCGCCGCGCAGAATGAAGCCGAACCGATCAACGTGAAGAGCTTGCTGCCTTAAGGAAGAAAGATGGAATTCGCTTTCTATTTCGCGTCGGGTATCGCTGTAGTTTCCACGCTTCGCGTGATTACCAACACCAACCCCGTGCACGCCCTGCTCTACCTGATTATTTCGCTGATCGCCGTGGCGATGACCTTTTTCAGCCTCGGCGCGCCATTTGCCGGGGTCCTGGAAGTGATCGCCTACGCCGGTGCCATCATGGTGCTGTTCGTGTTCGTGGTGATGATGCTGAACCTGGGCCCGGCCTCGGTTCAGCAAGAACGCGTCTGGCTCAAGCCTGGCATCTGGATCGGGCCGGTAATTCTCGGCACCCTGCTGCTGGCCGAACTGCTGTATGTGCTGTTCGCCAACCCGAGCGGTGCCAGCATCGGTCAAACCACCGTGGACGCCAAGGCCGTGGGCATCAGCCTGTTCGGTCCGTACCTGCTGGTGGTCGAACTCGCCTCGATGCTGCTGCTCGCCGCAGCCGTCACGGCGTTCCACTTGGGCCGCAATGAGGCGAAGGAGCAATAACATGCCTGCTATTCCCTTGGAACACGGCCTGGCCGTCGCCGGTATCCTGTTCTGCCTTGGCCTGGTCGGCCTGATGGTACGGCGCAACATCCTGTTCGTGCTAATGAGCCTGGAAATCATGATGAACGCCGCGGCATTGGCCTTCATCGTAGCGGGGGCCCGTTGGGCGCAGCCGGATGGACAGATCATGTTCATCCTGGTCATCAGCCTGGCAGCCGCCGAGGCCAGTATTGGCCTGGCAATCCTGCTTCAGCTGTATCGCCGCTTCCACACGCTTGATATCGATGCTGCCAGTGAGATGCGCGGATGAACCTTCTCTTTCTGACTTTCGTATTTCCCCTGATCGGTTTTCTGCTGCTGTCGTTCTCTCGCGGCCGCATTTCGGAAAACCTCGCCGCGCTGATTGGCGTCGGTTCCATTGGCCTGTCTGCCATCGTCACCGCCTACGTGATCTGGCAGTTCAACGTCGCACCGCCACCCGGCGGCCACTACACCCAGGTGCTGTGGCAGTGGATGGCGGTCGAAGGCTTCACCCCCAACTTCGCTCTGTACCTGGATGGCCTGTCGGTCACCATGCTCGGCGTGGTGGTGGGCGTGGGCTTCCTGATCCACCTGTTCGCATCCTGGTACATGCGCGGTGAAGCCGGTTACTCGCGCTTCTTCGCCTACACCAACCTGTTCATCGCCAGCATGCTGTTCCTGATCCTGGGCGATAACCTGTTGTTCCTGTACTTCGGCTGGGAAGGCGTGGGCCTGTGCTCGTACCTGTTGATCGGTTTCTACTACAGCAACCGCAACAACGGTAACGCAGCGCTCAAGGCCTTTATCGTCACCCGCATCGGCGACGTGTTCATGGCCGTCGGCCTGTTCATTCTGTTCCAGCAACTGGGCACCCTGAATATCCAGGAACTGCTGGTGCTGGCACCGCAGAAATTCCAGGCCGGCGACTTCTGGATCACCCTGGCGACCCTGATGCTGCTGGGCGGTGCGGTCGGTAAATCGGCGCAACTGCCACTGCAAACCTGGCTGGCGGATGCGATGGCCGGCCCGACCCCGGTGTCGGCGCTGATCCACGCGGCGACCATGGTGACCGCCGGTGTCTACTTGATCGCCCGTACCCACGGTCTGTTCACCCTCGCGCCGGACATCCTGCACCTGGTGGGCGTGGTCGGTGGCGTGACCCTGGTGCTGGCCGGTTTTGCTGCACTGGTACAGACCGACATCAAGCGCATCCTCGCCTACTCGACCATGAGCCAGATCGGCTATATGTTCCTGGCCCTGGGCGTCGGCGCGTGGGAAGGCGCGATCTTCCACCTGATGACTCACGCGTTCTTCAAGGCCCTGCTGTTCCTCGCCTCCGGCGCGGTGATCGTGGCCTGCCACCATGAGCAGAACATCTTCAAGATGGGCGGCCTGTGGAAGAAGCTGCCGCTGGCCTACGCCAGCTTCATCGTCGGCGGCGCGGCCCTGGCGGCCCTGCCACTGGTCACCGCAGGCTTCTACTCCAAGGACGAAATCCTCTGGGAAGCGTTCGCCAGTGGTAACCAGGGCCTGCTCTACGCTGGCCTGGTGGGCGCGTTCATGACGTCGCTGTACACCTTCCGCCTGATCTTCATTGCGTTCCACGGTGAAGCCAAAACCCAAGCCCACGCCGGCCATGGCATTGCCCACTGGCTGCCGCTGTCGGTGCTGATCGTGCTGTCCACCTTCATCGGCGCCATGATTACCCCGCCGCTGGCCGGTGTGCTGCCACAAAGCGTCGGCCATGCCGGCGGCGACGCCAAGCACAGCCTGGAAATCGCCTCGGGCGCCATCGCCCTGGCCGGTATCCTGCTGGCTGCCCTGCTGTTCCTGGGCAAGCGCCGCTTCGTCAGCGCCATCGCCAACAGCAGCCTGGGCCGCGTGCTCTCTGCCTGGTGGTTCGCGGCCTGGGGCTTCGACTGGATCTACGACAAGCTGTTCGTCAAGCCGTACCTCGCTATCAGCCACCTGCTGCGCAAAGACCCACTGGACCAGACCATTGGCCTGATCCCGCGTGCCGCCAAAGGGGGCCACAACGCCCTGAGCCGCACCGAAACCGGTCAACTGCGTTGGTATGCCGCGTCCATGGCGGCCGGTGCTGTGCTGGTGATCGGCGCCATCGTTTTGGTAGCGGTCTGATATGAACCTTGCGACATTGCGAAAGGAATTGAGCCCGTCATGATTCTGCCTTGGCTAATCCTGATCCCCTTTATCGGCGGCTTCCTGTGCTGGATGGCGGAGCGTTTCAGCTCCACCCTGCCACGCTGGATTGCATTGCTGACCATGACCCTGGAACTCGCTCTCGGCCTCTGGCTGTGGACCCAGGGTGACTATTCACTGGCCCCGGCGCCTGGCGCCGACCCGACCTGGGCGCTTGAGTTCAAGCACCTCTGGATCGAGCGCTTCGGCATCAGCGTGCACCTGGCCCTCGACGGCCTGTCGCTGCTGATGATCCTGCTCACCGGCCTGCTGGGTATCCTCTCGGTACTGTGCTCGTGGAAGGAAATCCAGCGTCACGTGGGCTTCTTCCACCTGAACCTGATGTGGATCCTGGGCGGTGTGGTCGGCGTGTTCCTGGCGCTGGACCTGTTCATGTTCTTCTTCTTCTGGGAAATGATGCTGGTGCCGATGTATTTCCTCATCGCGCTCTGGGGTCACAGCTCCTCGGACGGCAAGAAGACGCGGATCTACGCAGCGACCAAGTTCTTCATCTTCACCCAGGCCTCGGGCCTCATCATGCTGGTGGCGATCCTCGGCCTGGTGCTGGTCAACTTCAACAACACCGGCGTGATTACCTTCAACTACGCCGACCTGTTGAAGACCCAGATGTCGGCAACCACCGAATACATCCTGATGCTCGGTTTCTTCATCGCCTTCGCGGTGAAGCTGCCGGTGGTGCCGTTCCACTCCTGGCTGCCTGACGCTCATGCCCAGGCACCGACCGCCGGTTCCGTGGACCTGGCCGGCATCCTGCTCAAGACCGCTGCCTATGGTCTGCTGCGTTTCGCCCTGCCGCTGTTCCCCAATGCCTCGGCCGAGTTCGCGCCAATCGCCATGACCCTGGGTCTGGTGGGGATCTTCTACGGTGCATTCCTGGCCTTCGCCCAGACCGACATCAAGCGCCTGATCGCCTTCTCCAGCGTTTCCCACATGGGTTTCGTGCTGATCGGCATCTACTCCGGCAGCCAGATCGCCCTGCAAGGCGCGGTGATCCAGATGCTGGCCCACGGTGTCTCGGCGGCAGCGCTGTTCATCCTCAGCGGCCAACTGTACGAACGCCTGCACACCCGTGACATGCGCGAGATGGGTGGCCTGTGGTCACGCATCGCCTACCTGCCGGCTATCAGCCTGTTCTTCGCGGCCGCCTCCCTGGGCCTGCCGGGCACCGGCAACTTCGTCGGCGAGTTCCTGATCCTGATCGGCACCTTCGTCAGCGCCCCGTGGATCACCGCGATTGCCACCAGCGGCCTGGTGTTCGGTTCGGTCTACTCGCTCATCATGATCCACCGTGCCTATTTCGGCCCGTCCAAGTCGGATGCGGTGCTACATGGCCTGGACGCACGCGAACTGATTATGGTGCTGGGCCTTGCGGTACTGCTGATCTACATCGGTGTCTACCCGCAACCGTTCCTCGATACCTCCGCCGCCACCATGCAAGGTGTGCAGCAATGGTTCGGTACCGCCTTCACTCAACTCGCTTCGGCCCGGTAAGAGCGCTATGGAATTCACGAGTCAACACTTTATCGCGCTGGCGCCGCTGCTGATTACCAGCCTCACCATCATCGTGGTGATGCTGGCGATCGCCTGGCGTCGCAACCACTCACAGACCTTCCTGATTTCAGTGGCTGGTCTCAACCTGGCGTTGCTGTCGATCCTCCCGGCATTGAAGGTCGCGCCCCTGGCCGTGACGCCCCTGCTGTTGGTGGACAACTTCGCCTGCCTGTACATGGCGCTGATCCTGGTCGCCACCCTGGCCTGCGTCACCCTCGCCCACGCCTACCTCGGCGAAGGCGGCACCGGTTACCCGGGCAACCGCGAAGAGCTGTATCTGCTCATCCTGATGTCTGCCGCTGGCGGCCTGGTGCTGGTCAGCGCGCAACACCTGGCCGGCCTGTTCATCGGCCTGGAACTGCTCTCGGTACCGGTTTATGGCTTGGTGGCCTACGCCTTCTTCAACAAGCGCTCCCTGGAAGCCGGCATCAAGTACATGGTGCTGTCGGCGGCCGGTTCCGCGTTCCTGTTGTTCGGCATGGCCCTGCTCTACGCCGAAGCGGGCAGCCTGAGCTTCAGTGGCATCGGTTTGGCGCTGGAAGCCACGGGCGTGCCGGCACCGATCGCCCAGCTAGGCCTGGCGATGATGCTGATCGGCCTGGCCTTCAAGCTGTCGCTGGTACCGTTCCACCTCTGGACCCCGGACGTCTACGAAGGCGCCCCGGCCCCGGTGGCGGCGTTCTTGGCCACAGCGGCGAAAGTCGCGGTGTTCGCGGTGATGGTGCGTCTGTTCCAGATTTCCCCGGCAGCCAACACCGCCGTGCTGAGCAACGTGCTGACGGTCATTGCCATCGCCTCGATCCTGTTCGGTAACCTGCTGGCGCTGACCCAGAGCAACCTCAAGCGTCTGCTGGGTTACTCCTCCATCGCCCACTTCGGTTACCTGCTGATCGCCCTGGTGGCCAGCAAGGGCCTGGCGCTGGAAGCCATCGGCGTCTACCTGGTCACCTACGTCATCACCAGCCTGGGCGCGTTCGGCGTGATTACCCTGATGTCCTCGCCATACAAGGGCCGCGACGCGGACGCCCTGTACGAGTACCGCGGCCTGTTCTGGCGCCGTCCGTACCTGACCGCCGTATTGACCGTGATGATGCTGTCCCTGGCCGGTATTCCCCTCACAGCAGGTTTCATCGGTAAGTTCTACATCATCGCCACGGGCGTCGAAGCCCACCAATGGTGGCTGCTGGGCGCCCTGGTCATGGGTAGCGCCATCGGCGTCTTCTACTACCTGCGGGTGATGGTGACGCTGTTCCTGGTCGAGCCGAGCCTGCGTCGCCACGATGCCCAGTTGCATTGGGAACAGAAGGCAGGTGGCGTGATGCTGCTGGCCATCGCCGCCCTGGCATTCTTCCTCGGCGTGTACCCGCAACCTCTGCTGGAACTGGTGCAGCAGGCCGGTCTCGCTGGCTGACCGCTACCGCGCCAATACAAACGGCACCTTCGGGTGCCGTTTTTGCGTCTGGGCAATGTTGCAGGAATAGTCTGGGTGCCAGGCGTAAAAAACCTCGGCGGCGGCATTCTCCCGGTAACTGCCACCACACGGTGCTGAATCTTCTCCTGGCCCGCCCCGCAAAGCCCTGCGTTCAAAGTCGAGTTTCATACGAAGGCTTACCTGCGGTGCCGGTTTTCTGCGCGTGCTCCCCCGCCCTAACCCCCTGTCCAGGCCTGTAATCAGCCCTTTTCCCCTGCATAAAAGCCCCATCACATAACCCCGAGGCACTTCAACTGCGCAATTGAAAGTACTTTTTAGAGCACGGATTAATAATGCACCCAGACACTTTTTGTCATTTTTGACCAAGGCAAGTTCCTCCTTTAAGTTATTTTCGTGGCTGCAACAGCGCACCACCCAATAACAAGAGGATTACATCATGGGTTATATGTCTCAGTTCAACGCCAATACCATCGCCGATATCGAACAACAAGAACTGCAAAGCGAAGAGCAACTAAAAGACGAACTGCAACTGACTGAAGCAGAACAGTCCGAACTGGAAGCCGAGTAACCCCTCTGGGGGGAAGTGCCCGCCGCTTCCCCCTTGCCTTCAGGGATCCCACCATGGACGCCAATACCGTAACCGAACGCGAACTGAGCCTGGCGCAAGCCCATCAGCGCCTGCACCTAGAGCTCGCCACCCTGAAACTGCAGGCCAACATCCGCACCCTGGGCAACCACATCGTCTCGGTGCAGGCCACCCTCGGGCACTGCCCGCAACAACCGCAGGCCCGCGGAGGCGGCAAGGGTTTGCTCGAACACGCCCGGGTCGGCGCACTATATGAAGCCCTCGAACACTATCTAAGCGAACAGTACGACACTCTGGCCATACACTTTAAAGATGCCAGTTACTTGCGCAACAATGCACTTTTCCATGACGACAGCGTTCTAAATCCACTGATCGAAAACAATGCGCAAGGCTTCGCCTGCCGAACTTACACAAGCCCTCTGGACAACCGCCGCTTTTCCTATCCGCTCGTACTTAGTTCCAGCCTTTATGCACAAAACCCCGTGCCGGGCGACGCCACGGACTACCGCAGCCTGCGCCGCTATGGCAGCAACAGCGGCACCGCCATTGGCGCCACCCCTGATGAAGCCGTGCTGCACGCCATCAACGAGTGCATCGAACGCGACGCTGTTTCGCTGTTTTTGCTCGACCACTTCTATTACCAGAACCCTGTGCCGCTAAAACGGGTGGTGCGACCGCCCCTGACCGAACCCTGTGGCCAACGCTGGGCCCAAGTGGAAGCGGAGATCGGTGCGCCAGTGGTGCTGCTGGACATCAGCAGCGAATTCCTCGCCAAAACTTACCTGGCGTTCAGCCTCGCCCCAAGCCCGCTGCCCCGGGTGTTCGGCTCGGGCACGTCCCTGGACGGCCAACACGCCGCCTGGCGGGCGTTGAGCGAATTGACCCAGGTCCACCTCAACAGTGCGCAGGCCCAAATGCAGCAGCAACTGCGCGCCGCCCAAGGGGCGCTGCGCCGCTTTTCGCGCTTGCAGCGCTGCCTGCAATTCGACGCACCGAGCCTGCTGGCACGTGCCCGCCAGTGCGAGGTCGAACTGCCCAACGCCGCGCCACAGCCCACCCTGGCCCGGCAGATTCACCTATTGGCCGAAGACCTACACCGTCACCACCGCACGCTCGGCGTCTCAACCCTGTACCACAGCGCGTTGGGCACGACCCTGGCAAACGTGGTCATTCCCGGGCTGGAACGGTTCTATATCGTTTCCAGCGGCAACGTGGTGGTGCCGCAGGAGCGTGGCCGACGCCTGGCCCCCACCTCGGCACAAGGAATCGCCGCCCATGGCTGAACAGGCGTTGCAGCCACCGGCCCTGCCGGGGCAATGGGCCCATTTCATGGAGCCCCTGGGGCCGGGGCTCAATCAGTTCTTTATCGTCAAGGTGGGGGGCCGAGACTGGATCGGGCGCAAGGTGCTGCAAAAAAACGACAAGGGGCTCTGGAAGTCCTCCAGCATTATCGAACCCGACATGCTGTTCGGTCGGCTGGGACATCTGCATTGGAGCAACGAAGGCGTGGAGTGCAGCTTCCTGACCGCTAGCGCCACCGAAAAGCACCGGGTGTTCGCCCGCGCCCTGACCCGGGCGGGCAACGAGCTGTATTTTCCATTCCCGGTGCTCGAAACCAGCGGCCAGGAATTCACCTGCCCCGCCGATTACTGGCAATGCAACCCATCACTGGCCAGCCGTCTGGACGCGGAGGAAGAGCATTTTCGCCAGCACTGCATCCGCATCCTCAAGACCCTGACCCGCCCCGGCGCCACCCTTTACGACCCGGCCTGCTCCACGGGCACCTTCATCGCCAGCCTCGCCACCGCCCTACCCGGGCGGCGTTGCGTGGGGGCCGACTGTTCGGCCTCGATGATTAGGCACGCCAGTGCTCGCCATCGGGCGCCGGGCCTGGAGTTCCACCTGATGGACGCGACGCGGGGCGCTGTCGCCGGGCTGACCTGCGATGTGTTGATCCTGCGGTTTCTCAATGCCGAGGTGGTGACCCGCGCCACCGCCACACGCCTGCTGGTGCATTTGTGCGGTTGCCTTAACCCGGGGGCGCGAATCATCGTTTTCGGCCATACCCCGGTGCTGCCAGACATTCCGTTGATGGCCCGGCAATTGGGGTTGAACCTGGTCTCCTGCGTAGCGGCGCGCCCGGGGCGCACCGAACTGTTCCAGTTCTACCTACTGGAGGCCTTGGCCCCATGAGGCCCTCGCTAGACACGGGTTACTACGCTACGGAGGACGGCCACTGCCTGTACTGGGAACGCCACGGGCCCAGCCACGCCGCGCCGGTTTTTTTCCTCCACGGTGGGCCCGGGGGCTATTGCAGCCCGCAGCACCTTAGGTTTTTCGACCTTGAACAGTGGCAGGTAATTGTGTTCGATCAGCGCGGCTGCGGGCGCTCCCATCCCCGGGGCGAAACCCGCAACAACAGCACCGCTCACTCGGTTGCCGATATCGACGCCCTGCGCCGGCACCTGGGCCTGGCACGCATCAACCTGCTGGGGGTGTCCTGGGGCAGTTGGCTGGCGGTGCAATACCAACAGCAATTTGCCGAGCATGTGGCGCGTTGCGTGCTGGTGTCGCTGTTTGTGCCCTGTGCCGAGCACGTCGCCGAGCACGAACGGATGATGAACCAACGCCTGGGCCAGTTGCAGGCAGGATGGGATATGGCAGCGGTGCTGGCCGACCTGCGCCAGGGCAACCCACAGGTGCGGCGGCGAGCGGCGCTGCACTGGGCACAGGCGAACGCCAGCACCCTGGCTGCCAAAGCCCTGCACGCTTTTGTCGACGATCACGCCATCGACGCCATGACCCTGGAACTGCATTTCCATCAGCAGGGCTACTTCTTTGACGAAGGCCAGCCCATCAGGCTGTCCGCCGACACCCTGGCCATCCAGGGCATCCACGACCGTTGCGGCATGGCCAGCCTGCGCTGGTTGCGCCAGCACGGCCCCTTGCCTGCACGCCTGCTGCGCGCCGGGCACAACGCCCTGGCGCCCAACCTGCTGCAGGCGGTGCGCCAAGCCCTCGACGCCCCGCCGCCATTGCTGCCGTAGCAAGCAGGCGCGCCCGCGCTGGGGTGCGCAGCAGCCCTAAAAACTCAGCCCGCCGATACACCGCATGAGGAGGGCTTGGCCCTCCTGCGCGGGCAAGCTCGCTTGCTACTTGCGCGCCGCCTCCCAGGATTTGAGCAGTTCGCCATAGGCCACGGTTTCACCCTTGGGTTTTTCGTTGGCCAGTTTCGGCTTGGGCGCACCGGGTTGGTCGAACCAGTATTGCGCGTCCCGCTCGGGGTTCATTTTCGGCCCGCAGGTCGGTTGCACCTTGGAGCGCTCAAGCCGGGTCATGATCGCGTCCTGGTCCTTGGCCAGGCCATCGAGGGCTTGTTGCGGGGTTTTCTCGCCGCTGGCCGCTTCCGAAATATGGCTCCACCACAGCTGCGCCAGGCGCGGATAGTCCGGCACGTTGGTGCCGGTCGGCGTCCATTGCACCCGCGCCGGGCTGCGGTAGAACTCCACCAGCCCGCCGAGTTTCGGTGCCAGGTCGGTCATGGCCTGGGAGTTGATGTCCGACTCGCGGATCGGCGTCAAGCCGACGATAGTTTTCTTCAGCGACACGGTTTTCGAGGTCACGAACTGCGCGTACAGCCACGCCGCCAACTTCTGTTTTTCCGGGGTGGATTTGAGGAAGGTCCAGGCCCCCACGTCCTGATACCCCAGCTTCATGCCCTCCTCCCAGTACGGCCCGCGCGGCGACGGCGCCATGCGCCATTTCGGCGTGCCGTCGGCGTTCATCACCGCCAGGCCGGGCTTGGTCATGTCGGCAGTGAAGGCCGTGTACCAGAAGATCTGCTGGGCGATGTTGCCCTGGGACGGCACCGGCCCCGATTCGGAGAAGGTCATGCCCGCCGCTTCCGGTGGCGCGTAGGCCTTCATCCAGTCCACGTATTTTTGCGTGGCGTAGACCGCCGCCGGGCCGTTGGTATCGCCACCGCGGGTCACGCTCGACCCCACCGGGTGGCAGTCCTCGACGCGAATCCCCCACTCGTCGACCGGCAAGCCGTTGGGCAGGCCCTTGTCGCCGCCACCGGCCATGGAAAACCAGGCATCGGTGAAGCGCCAGCCCAGGGACGGGTCTTTCTTGCCGTAGTCCATGTGCCCGTAAACCCGCTTACCGTCGATCTCCTTGACGTCTTCGGTGAAGAACTTGGCGATGTCTTCATAGGCCGACCAGTTCACCGGCACGCCCAGCTCGTAGCCGTACTTTTCCTTGAACTTAGCCTTCAGGTCCGCCCGCTCGAACCAGTCGGCGCGGAACCAGTACAGGTTGGCGAACTGCTGGTCGGGGAGCTGGTAGACCTTGCCGTCCGGCGCGGTGGTGAAGGAAATACCGATGAAGTCCTTCAGATCAAGGGTGGGAGAGGTGTAGTCCTTGCCTTCATTGGCCATCAGGTCGGTGATGGATTGGGTCTTGCCGTAGCGAAAATGCGTACCGATCAAGTCCGAATCATTGACCCAGCCGTCATAGATGTTCTTGTCCGATTGCATCTGGGTTTGCAGCTTTTCCACCACGTCGCCTTCTTGCAACAGATCGTGGGTCAACTTGATCCCGGTGATTTCGCTGAAAGCCTTGGCCAGCACCTTGGACTCGTATTCATGGGTGGTCAGGGTTTCCGAGACGACGTTGATCTTCATCCCGCGAAACGGCTCGGCCGCCTTGATAAACCACTGCAACTCCTGCAGTTGCTGCTCCTGGCTGAGGGTGGATGGCTTGAACTCGCTGCCGATCCATTTTTTCGCCGCCTCTTCGTAGGCGTCGGCCCAGGCCGCCGCGCTCAAGGTGCACAGGGCCAGGGCGGCTGCCACTGAAATGCTATGTCGCAGCTTGTTGTTTTTGTCGAACATAGAGACCTCCGGTTTGGGTTTCAGGGCGTGCTCGCCGAACTAGCCCCATCGCATCACAGCCAACAGCCACACCAGGGACAGCGCACACGCGCCCCAGATGCTCCAGTCGGTGACGCCAATGACCAGCAAATGCAGGTAGGCGCTGCCGAGAAGACCGATAAACAGGCGATCACCACGGGTGGTGCTGATCGGCAAAAAACCACGCCGGGGCACGCTGGGCGAGCGCAACTCCCAGGTGGTCATGGCCGCCAGCACCAGGGCAATGGCGGTGAAAAACAGCGCGGTGGGGGTGGTCCAGGCCATCCATTGCATCATCGTTTCCTCACACCCGGCCCAGGGCAAAGCCCTTGGCCACATGGTTGCGGACAAACCAGATCACCAGCATGCCCGGCAAAATCGTCAGCACCCCGGCCGCCGCCAGCACGCCCCAGTCGATGCCCGAGGCGGACACGGTGCGGGTCATAACCGCCGCGATAGGCTTGGCGTTGACCGAGGTCAGGGTGCGCGCCAGCAGCAGTTCGACCCAAGAAAACATGAAGCAAAAAAACGCCGTCACGCCGATGCCGGAGCCAATCAGCGGGATGAAAATTTTCACGAAGAACCGGGGAAAGCTATAGCCGTCGATGTAGGCCGTTTCGTCGATTTCCTTGGGCACCCCCGACATGAAGCCTTCGAGGATCCACACCGCCAACGGCACGTTGAACAGGCAATGGGCCAGGGCCACGGCAATATGGGTATCGAATAGGCCAATGGAGGAGTACAGCTGGAAAAACGGCAGCAAAAACACCGCCGGCGGTGCCATGCGGTTAGTCAGCAGCCAGAAGAACAAGTGCTTGTCCCCCAGAAAGCGATAGCGCGAGAAGGCGTAGGCCGCCGGCAGTGCCACCCCCAGGGAGATCACCGTGTTAAGGCTTACGTAGTACAGCGAGTTGAGGTAGCCGGTGTACCAACTGGGGTCGGTGAAGATGACCTTGTAGTTGGCCAGGGTGAAGTCCTGGGGAAACAGGGTCAGGCCGCCGAGGATTTCGGTGTTGCTCTTGAAGGACATGTTCAGCAGCCAGTAGATCGGCACCAGCAGGAACAGGATGTAGAGCAGCAACGGCAGGGCTTTTTTCAATGGCATGGCAGGGGCCTCAACGCTGGCTGTCAGCGTGGGTCATGGCGGTGTAGAACAGCCACGACACCAGCAGGATTATCAGGAAGTACACCAGGGAAAACGCCGCCGCCGGGCCCAGGTCGAACTGGCCGACGGCCATCTGGGTCAGGGTCTGGCTGAGGAAGGTGGTGGCATTGCCCGGCCCGCCACCGGTCAGCACGAACGGTTCGGTGTAGATCATGAAACTGTCCATGAAGCGCAGCATCACCGCGATCAACAGCACGCTTTTCATCTTCGGCAACTGGATGTGGCGAAACACCGCCCAGGCCGACGCCCGGTCGATACGCGCAGCCTGGTAGTACACGTCCGGAATGGCCCGCAACCCCGAATAACACAGCAGGGCCACCAGGGACGTCCAGTGCCACACGTCCATCACCAGCACCGTGACCCAGGCGTCCAGGGTGTTGGCCGCGTAGTTGTAGTCGATACCCAGGGCATTGAGGCTCGACCCCATCAGGCCGATGTCGGCGCGGCCGAATATCTGCCAGATAGTGCCCACCACGTTCCACGGAATCAGCAGCGGAATCGCCAACACGATCAGCACCAGCGACGACCAACGGCCCTTGGCCGGCATGGTCAGGGCGATGCCGATGCCCAGGGGGATTTCGATCAGCAACACACAGGCCGAATAGATGAACTGACGCAACAGCGAGTCGTGCAGGCGCGGGTCCAGCAGCACCTGGCGATACCAGTCGGCGCCGACAAAATAGCGGCTGGACTGGTCGAAAATGTCCTGCACCGAGTAGTTGACCACCGTCATCATCGGGATCACCGCACTGAACGCCACCAGCAGGAACACCGGCAACACCAGCCACCAGGCCTTGTTGTTCTGCACCTTGCTCATGGCTGCACCTGCAGCAGGTAGTCGTCGGCATAGACCATCAGCCACTGCGCCGGAAAACTGATGGACGCCCGCCCCTCGGGCAACGGCTTGTCCTCGGCCAGGCGTACTTTGAGCACCGCGCCGTCCAGGTCAAGGGTGAGCACTTTGTAGGTGCCCAGGTCTTCGACATGCAGGACTCCGGCCTGCAAGGCGTCGTCGCAAGGCTCATCCCACAGGTGAATGAATTCCGGGCGGATGCCGACTTTCAGGGTTTTGTAGGCGGTTTCGCCAATACGCCGCTGTAATGCCTCGGGCAGCGCCAGATGGGTGCCGGCGAACCCCACGCCACCGGGCTCGGCCCGCACCTCAATCAGATTCATCCCAGGGCTGCCGATGAAATAGCCGACAAAGGTATGGCTAGGGCGCTCGAACAGTTGCCGCGGCGTACCGAACTGCACGATCTGCCCGCCATACATCACGGCGATCTTGTCGGCGAAGGTGGACGCTTCCAACTGGTCGTGGGTGACGTAGACCATGGTGATGTTGAACTGCTCGTGGATCTGCTTGAGCTTGCGCCGCAGCTTCCATTTCAGGTGCGGGTCGATCACCGTCAGTGGCTCGTCGAACAGGATCGCCGACACGTCGTCGCGCACCAGGCCACGGCCCATGGAGACTTTCTGCTTTTCATCGGCGCTGAGGTTGCGTGCCTTCCTGCCCAGCAACGGCGTGAGGTCAAGCACCTCGGCGATCTCCTGCACCTTAGTGCGCACCTGCGCCTCGGCCATGCCCTGGTTGCGCAGGGGGAAGGCCAGGTTGTCGAACACGGTCATGGTGTCGTACACCACCGGAAACTGGAAAACCTGGGCGATGTTGCGCCGCTCGGGGGTCAACTCATTGACGATGCGCCCGTCGAACAACACCTGGCCCTCGGAGGGGCTGAGCAACCCGGAAATGATGTTGAGCAAGGTGGACTTGCCGCACCCCGAAGGCCCCAGCAGCGCGTAGGCGCCGCCTTGCTCCCAGGTATGGTTCATTTCCCGTATCGCGTAGTCCTCAGGCCCATTGGGCGTAGGGCTGTAGCTGTGAGCCAGGTGCTGCAAGCAGATCTGAGCCATCAGGCGACCCTCGCGATACGCCGCCCTGGCGCCTGGAGCAAGCGCCCCTGGGCATCGAAGACGAAGAGCTTGTGGGTGGGGATGTAGATGCGGATCGGCGCATCGACGTCGTACTCGTGCACGCCGGGCAGGTGCAGCACCAGCAGGAAATGCTCGTTGCGCACGTGCAGGAAGGTTTCCGAGCCGCTGATTTCCGCCACTTCCACGGTGACCGCCAGCTCCAGGTCGTCATCGTTGCCAGGCAGCAGCGAGATATGGCTGGGGCGCACGCCAAAGCGGAACTCACCCTCGCCCACCGGGCGCAAGTCGAGGTTAAGGGGGAAATGCACGAAGTTGGCGAAACTCACCTCATTGCCCGCGATACGCCCCGGTATCAGGTTGATCGGCGGCTCGGAAAACAGTTCGGCAGCCAGCACCGTGCGTGGCTGGTGATAGACCTCGGCGGTCGGGCCGCTCTGGACCACCCGGCCCTCGTGCAAAATCGTGGTCGTGCCGCCCAGGGCCAGGGCCTCGTTGGGCTCGGTGGTGGCGTAGATGGCAATGGTATGGCGCGCCTGGAACAACTCGCGCATCTCCTGGCGCAGTTCTTCGCGCAACTTGTAGTCGAGGTTGACCAGGGGTTCGTCGAACAGGATCAACCCAGCGTCCTTGACCAGGGCCCGAGCCATCGCCGTGCGCTGCTGCTGGCCACCGGAAAGCTCCAGTGGATAGCGCGGCAAGAACTTCTCGATACGCAGCATGCGTGCCGCTTGCAGGACTTTTTCCTCGATCACCGCCACCGCTACGCCGGCCTGGCGCAGGGGCGAGGCGATGTTCTCGAACACCGTCAGGGTCGGGTAGTTGATGAACTGCTGGTAAACCATCGACACATTGCGCCGGCGCACCGGTTGGCCGGTGACGTCGATGTCGTTCATCAGCACCCGGCCGCTGTCGGGCCGGTCCAGGCCGGCCATCAAGCGCATCAGGCTGGTCTTGCCGGACAAGGTACGGCCCAGCAGCACGTTGAAGGAACCGGGTTCAAACCGCAGCGAACAATCGTCGATCCATACCTGGCCTTCGACAGTGCGGCAGACGTGCTCCAGGGTCAGTGACATGGCTGGGCCTTTTATGCTTGCAGTTAAGCGACCGCAGCCACACAGCGACATTCATGCCAGAAATCGCAAGCCATTGATCCTGCGAGTTTTTCCCGCAACCCAAGGACCACCGCTGTTCGAGGCTGAACACAAATGAACAGTGGCCACTGAACACTTGAACAGTGCGCGGTTTGACAATGAACAATCCTGAACAACACTCCATGGACGCTTTTGCACGCTTGGCGCCCTAACAACAATAAGAACGTCACTCAGAGGCTGTTCCCATGGCCGCACCGGCTCCACCCCTGCCCCACGACGCCATCGTGCGCGATTCCTGGTCGCGCTGCCGGGCCTTCGGCCTCAGCCATCAGAGCGCACCGTGCTTTGAGCCGCCAGCAGAGCCGGCCCTCGCCCAACTATTGGAAAGCCACCAACCCCTGGTCCACATCACCCGCCAGGAGGTGCTGCCTTATTACGAAAACATCCTGAGTAACTCCAACTGCCTGATGATGCTGGCCGACCGCCAGGGCCAAGTACTCACGGCATGGGGCACCCAGCGTTTTATCCAGCCGGCCCTGGCCCGAGGCTTCCAGGCCGGGGCCAGTTGGCGCGAATGCAGTACCGGCACCAACGCCATTGGCACCGCGCTGGCCTGCGGCCAAGCGGTGCATATCGAGCACGATGAACACTTTCTCAAGGCCAATCGCTTCATGACCGGCTCGGCGGCGCCGATTTTCGACGCCGCCCGCCAGGTGATTGGCGTATTGGACGTGTCCAGCGACAGCTACCTGCCGCCCTCCCACACCCTGGGCATGGTGCGGATGATGAGCCAGAGCGTGGAAAACCGCCTGATCCTCGACCTGTTCCACGACGAACACTGGCAGCTGACCTTTAACACCGGCCCCAACAACCTTGACAGCCAATGGGCCGGGTTGCTGGTGTTCGACGAGGACGGCCGGGTGTTGGCAGCCAACCGCCGCGCCGACAACCTGTTGGGCGTGAACCTGGCCCAAGGCCAAGTCGATTACCTGTTCAACGTCGCCCTGGCCGAGTTACGCAACCACGGCGATGGCCTGCCCTTCGCCCTGCACGCCGCCGGCCGCAGCCGCTTCCAGTGCCTGCTCAAACGCCCGCGGCCCAAGCCCGCGCCCCGCCAATCCGCGCCGGCCGCCGCGCACCTGGGCCTGGACAGCCTGCACGGCGGCGACCCGCGCATGGAAAAAGCCGTGCGCCAGGCCGAACGCCTAATTGAAAAAGACATTCCCCTGCTGATCCATGGCGAGACAGGCGTGGGCAAGGAAGTCTTCGTCAAGGCCCTGCACCAGGCCGGCTCACGTCGGGCAAAACCGCTGATCGCCGTGAACTGCGCGGCGATCCCCGCCGAACTGGTGGAATCGGAACTGTTTGGCTATGAGAAAGGCGCATTCACCGGCGCCCACCACAAGGGCAGCATCGGCCTGATCCGCCAAGCGGACAAAGGCACCTTGTTTCTCGATGAAGTCGGCGATATGCCGCTAGCCACCCAGGCGCGGCTGCTGCGGGTGTTGCAGGAGCGCTGCGTGCAACCGGTGGGCTGTAGCCAGTTGTACCCGGTCGATATTCGCATCCTGTCGGCCACCAACCACCCATTGCGCGAGCAGGTACAGCAGGGCCGCTTTCGCGAAGACCTGTACTACCGCATCGGCGGCCTGACCCTGCAACTGCCGCCGCTGCGCGAGCGCACCGACAAACAGGTGCTGTTCACACGTCTGTGGGAACAGCACCGCGAACCCCATCAGTGGGCCGGCCTGAGCCCCGAAGTGCTGGAACTGTTCGAGCGCCACCCCTGGCCCGGCAACCTGCGCCAGGCCAGCAGCGTGATCCAGGTGGCCCTGGCCATGGCCCAACACCAGCCGATCCGGGTGGAGCATCTGCCAGACGAGTTCTTGCTCGACCTGCACATGGCGCCACACGACACCCCGCCATTGCGGCCGATCGACCTCAACGACCCTCAAGCCCTGGCCCGCGAACTGCAAGCCACGGGCGGCAATATCTCCCACCTCGCCCGACGCCTGGGGGTCAGCCGCAACACGCTGTACAAGCGGTTGCGCCAGATGCGTTAGCGGTTTTGGCCCATAAACAGGTTATCGGGAGGTCGGCTTGAAAATGGTCATCGCGGGCGAGCCCCCGATGGCAGAAGCCACCACACCCCAAAACCCGAGCCTTCAAACCAAAAAAAACCCGCACAAGGCGGGTTTTTGTTGGCGGCGGGGCTGGCGATCAGTCCGCCAGGCGCCAGGTCGTGCCGCCCTTGCCGTCTTCCAGCACCACGCCCAGGGCGGTGAGCTGGTCGCGGATGCGGTCGGATTCGGCCCAGTCCTTGTTGGCGCGGGCGTTCAGGCGCGCCTGGATCAGCGCGTCAACCTGCGCTGCGTCCACCCGGCCTTCGGCACCGGCCTGAAGGAAGTCGTCGGCTTCAAGCTGCAACACCCCCAGCACGCTGGCCAGTTCCTTCAGGCGTGCGGCCAAGCCAGCCGCGGCGTCCAGGTCGCTCTCGCGCAGGCGGTTGATCTCGCGCACCATCTCAAACAGCACGGCGCAGGCTTCCGGGGTGCCGAAGTCGTCGTTCATCACCTGGGTGAAACGCTCGACAAACCCTTCGCCACCGGCCGGCGCCACGTTCGGCAGGCCTTTCAACGCATGGTAGAACCGCTCCAGGGCGCCCTTGGCGTCCTTGAGGTTGTCTTCGGAGTAGTTGATAGCGCTGCGGTAGTGGCTCGACACCAGCAGGTAGCGCACCACTTCCGGGTGGTACTTAGCCAGCACGTCGCGAATGGTGAAGAAGTTGTTCAAGGACTTGGACATCTTCTCGCCATTGATGCGGATCATGCCGCAGTGCATCCAGGCATTGGCGTAGGTCTTGCCGGTGGCGGCTTCGCTCTGGGCGATTTCGTTCTCGTGGTGCGGGAACTCCAGGTCGCTACCGCCGCCATGGATGTCGAAGGTCTCGCCCAGGCAGCAGGTGGACATCACCGAGCATTCGATGTGCCAGCCCGGCCGCCCGGCGCCCCACGGCGACTCCCAGCTCGGCTCGCCGGGCTTGGTGGCTTTCCACAGGACGAAATCCAGCGGGTCCTGCTTCGACTCGTCGACCTCGATCCGCGCGCCGATGCGCAGGTCTTCGATCTTCTTGCGCGACAGCTTGCCGTAGCCCATGAACTTGGCGACGCGGTAGTACACGTCGCCATTACCGGGGGCGTAGGCGTAACCCTTGTCGATCAGGGCCTGGATCATCGCGTGCATGCCCGGGATGTGGTCCGTGGCCCGCGGTTCCATGTCGGGCTTGAGGATGTTGAGGCGGGCCTCGTCCTCGTGCATGGCGGCGATCATGCGCTCGGTGAGCGCGTCGAACGACTCGCCGTTTTCGTTGGCGCGGTTGATGATCTTGTCGTCGATGTCGGTGATGTTGCGCACGTACGTCAGGTCATAGCCGCTGAAACGCAACCAGCGGGTCACCAGGTCGAAGGCGACCATGCTGCGGCCATGGCCGATGTGGCAGTAGTCGTACACGGTCATGCCGCACACGTACATGCGCACCTTGTTGCCATCGAGCGGCTTGAAGGCTTCTTTGCTCTTGGTGAGCGTGTTGTAGATCGTTAGCACGTTAGCTTCCTTGAATCACTGACCCCAGGAGTCACGCAGGGTCACGGTACGGTTGAATACCGGGTGACCGGGTTTCGAGTCCTTGATATCCGCGCAGAAGTAGCCTTCGCGCTCGAACTGGAAACGGTCTTCCGGCTGTGCATTGCCAAGCGATGGCTCGGCACGACAACCGGTGAGGACCTGCAGGGAGTCAGGGTTGATGTTGTTCAGGAAGCTTTCGCCGTCTTCGGCCTTCTCCGGGTTGGCGGAGCGGAACAGACGGTCATACAGGCGCACTTCGCACTCGACGCTGGCGGCGGCCGGCACCCAGTGCACCACGCCTTTCACCTTGCGCCCTTCGGGGTTTTTACCCAGGGTTTCGGGATCGTAGGAGCAACGCAGTTCGACGATGTTGCCCTCGGCGTCCTTGATCGCTTCGTCGGCGCGAATCACGTAGCTGCCGCGCAGGCGCACTTCACCGGCCGGTTCCAGGCGCTTGTAGCCCTTTGGCGGTTCTTCCATGAAGTCGTCGCGGTCGATGTAGATCTCGCGGGCAAACGGCAGTACGCGCACGCCCATGTCTTCTTTGGGGTGGCACGCCAGTTCGAGGTTCTCGACCTGACCTTCTGGGTAGTTGGTGATGACCACTTTCAGCGGGCGTAGCACGCACATGGCGCGCGGGGCGCTGTGGTCGAGGTCGTCACGGATGCTGAATTCCAGCATGCCGAAATCGACGATGCCATCGGAACGGTTGGTGCCGATCATTTCGCAGAAATTGCGGATCGACTTGGGCGTGTAGCCACGGCGGCGGAAACCCGAAAGCGTGGACATGCGCGGGTCATCCCAACCGTGGACGTGCTGCTCGTCCACCAACTGCTTGAGCTTGCGCTTGCTGGTGATGGTGTAGTTCAGGTTCAGGCGGCTGAATTCGTACTGGCGCGGGTGCGCGGGCACCGGCAGCTTGTCCAGGAACCACTCGTACAGTGGGCGGTGGCTTTCGAATTCCAGGGTGCAGATCGAGTGGGTGATGCCTTCGATGGCGTCCGACTGACCGTGGGTGAAGTCGTAGTTGGGGTAGATGCACCAGGTGTCGCCGGTCTGGTGGTGGTGGGCGTGGCGGATGCGGTACATGATCGGGTCGCGCAGGTTCATGTTCGGCGAGGCCATGTCGATCTTGGCCCGCAGCACCCGGGCGCCGTCCGGGAACTCACCGGCGCGCATGCGGGCGAACCAGTCCAGGTTCTCTTCTACCGAACGCTCGCGGAACGGGCTGTTCTTGCCCGGCTCGGTGAGGTTGCCGCGGTACTCCTTGGCTTGCTCGGGGGTCAGGTCGCAGACATAGGCGTTGCCGGACTTGATGAGCTCCACCGCCCAGTCGTGCAGTTGCTCGAAATACTGCGAGGCGTAGCGCACTTCGCCGGACCACTCAAAGCCCAGCCACTTGATGTCGCTCTGGATGGCGTCGATGTATTCCTGGTCTTCCTTGGCTGGGTTGGTGTCGTCAAAACGCAGGTGCGTGACGCCACCGAACTCTTGGGCCACGCCGAAGTTCACACAGATCGACTTGGCATGGCCGATGTGCAGGTAGCCGTTGGGCTCCGGCGGAAAGCGGGTGACGATCTGAGTGTGCTTGCCCGAGTCCAGGTCCGCCTGGATGATCGGGCGCAGGAAGTTGACCGGCACGGCTGGGCCGGTCTTGGCATTCGAGGTCGGGTCGACAGTGGGCTTGCTCATAGGATCCTTGGGCGTACAGGTGCTTGGCCTTCATGGGGCCGGACAAAACAAAGCGGCTATCATAGCCGATGCTGTCAAGCCGCTGACAGAGAAGCCCGGTAAAACAGCCGCGTTTAATGCATCTGTTTTGAAAAACCCCCTCGAAATCCACGCCGGCCACGCTAAACTGCGCAGCCTGCGCCGCTGGCGGCTAAACCGGTTGGGGGCCCGCGCCCCGAAACCCATGCATTCATTGAACGAGTAGCGAACATGACCCAAGTCAAACTGACCACCAACCACGGCGACATCGTGCTGGAGCTGAACGCCGAGAAAGCCCCGATCACCGTGGCCAACTTCATCGAATACGTAAACGCCGGCCACTACGAAAACACCGTATTCCACCGCGTCATCGGTAACTTCATGATCCAGGGCGGCGGTTTCGAGCCCGGCATGAAAGAAAAGAAAGACAAGCGCCCAAGCATCCAGAACGAAGCCGACAACGGTCTTTCCAACGACAAGTACACCGTCGCCATGGCCCGCACCATGGAGCCGCATTCGGCCTCCGCGCAGTTCTTCATCAACGTCGCCGACAACAGTTTCCTCAACCACAGCGGCAAGAATGTGCAGGGTTGGGGTTATGCCGTGTTCGCCAAAGTGATCGAAGGCACTGACGTGGTCGACAAGATCAAGGGCGTGGCTACCACCATGAAATCCGGCCACCAGGACGTACCGGCCGAAGACGTAGTGATCGAGAAAGCCGAGATCATTGAGTGATATTGCTGATTTCAGATTTGCATCTGGAAGAGGAGCGCCCGGACATTACCCGGGCGTTTCTGGATTTGCTCGGCGGGCGTGCCCGCTCGGCCCAGGCGTTGTACATTCTGGGCGACTTTTTTGAAGCCTGGATCGGCGACGACGCCATGACGCCGTTCCAGCGTTCCATCTGCCAGGCGCTGCGGGACTTGAGCGACCATGGCACCCAGATTTTTCTGATGCACGGCAACCGCGATTTCCTGCTGGGCCAAGCGTTCTGCAAGGCCGCTGGCGCCACCTTGCTCAAGGACCCCAGCGTCGTGCAACTCAATGGCGAACCGGTGCTACTGATGCACGGCGACAGCCTGTGTACCCGCGATATCGGCTATATGAAGCTGCGCCGCTACCTGCGCCACCCCATTACCCTGTTTATCCTGCGTCACCTGCCCCTGGGCGCCCGCCACAGGCTGGCGCGTAAACTGCGCAGTGAAAGCCGTGCGCAAACCCGCATGAAAGCCAACGACATCGTTGATGTCACCCCTGAAGAAGTGCCGCGCATCATGCAGCACTACGGGGTCAAGACCCTGGTTCACGGCCACACGCACCGCCCCGCCATCCACAAGTTGCAACTGGGCGAACACGCCGCCAAGCGCATCGTACTGGGAGACTGGGACAAGCAAGGCTGGGCATTGCAGGTGGATGAGCAAGGGTTCCAACTGGCAGCCTTCGATTTCGTCAAACCGCAGCCCGGCGCCTGACACTTGCGCTTGCACAGGCGAGCATCATGGCACCCCCATTATCAGTACACCGCTGCCGCTGATGGCCCCGGCGGCCGGTAGGGAGCCCGCTCGCCTAACGAGCGTGAATGTCACATCGTCGCCCCCGCTGCTGTTGGTAATCTGAGTCAGGAACGAACCGTTCACCCGAACCGCCGACCCGCCACGAACCATTGCCGTGCCCACATCCGCATTGCTCATGCTCAACAGGCGGTCATTGAACGCTGTGGGGGTTCCTTTATACGTAATGGTGATCGGCGAGGTAATCCCGGGCTGCGGGCAGGCGTAGGTAAGTCTGCGGCTGCTGCTAATGGGACTGCTCAGTGGATCGGTGCCGATTGCCCTCTGGTGGACGTCGCCGAAGTTGATCTCGATCGGGTTGTTATTGTTGATGGTGCAAGTTGAGGGTGAGACGGTGAAGTTGTTGTTGGCAATGTACCTGACCGCAAGACTCACCGAACGGTTATCTTCATTGTTGGTCTGGGTCATACGTAACAAGCCGAGGTTGTCCCCTACTCTAATGTCGATAGGATTGCTCGGATTGTTACGCATCAAAATGTAAGGCGTAACATTGATGGGATAAGCAATTGCATTGTCAGGCATCGAAATCACCCTAATGCCAATAGGAACAGGGCTGTTTTGGAACGTTCCGTTTACTCGTAATCCAGTGCCCTCTAGAGCGAATTTGGGGCCAGGTTCCCAAGGGGTCCCGGCATTGCTGCCAGTTGCCCAATAGTCTACCCCCCAAGATGGAGTCTGGGGACCGATCGTGTAGCGACACTCGAGCCGCGCCCCTTCGAGCAAGATATACGGCTGGGCCGTATCCAATCGGACATTTACGGGAACCTCAAGATTTATATTCCCGGTGATTAACGTGGTCCAGGGTCCGCCATTCACACGGCAATCAACGGCTCTCGCGATCGGCGTAACACATATCAGGACGAGAAGCACAATGGCTGTATTTAGTCGTTTCATGTTGATCTCTCGTTGCTCTTCTATCCGAACACCTCCCAGCGAACATCAGCCCGCACGTTAAAGCCGCCCAGAAGAGAGTTGAGGTTTGTCTTAGGCTGTTTGTCTATGTATGACGGTTCACAGCTACGGATAATCCAGCGTAAACGTGGAAGTCACCCTGTAAGCGCCAGGCCCGATGGTCTCGTCCCTAATCGCCTGCGGCTCACCCTGCACATAGGCTTTTAGCTCGATCACGTTGTTACCGTTGGTCAAAACCTGTTTGTCGCTGACTCTGTTGATGGGCAGTGGCTTATCACTCAGCGTTTCCAGCCCCAGCCCGATACCTGAGGCGCCACTGCCACCATCAAGCGCGAACAAGCCAGGCAGCTCGCGGTTTTCGACCCCACCGAACATGACGGTGACCGTATCGCCAATGGTGGTATCGCAATCCTCCAGGTGCAGCTTGAACCCTTTACCCTCCGAACGCGTGTTGATGTAAAGGTGCTTGCTGGTGAGGTCCCAAAGCTGCAGGGTGATGGCTTCATCGCCCGGGCGGATCGTGCAGGCCTGGGCAACCAGATTTCCTTTGAGCCGCAGGTTGTCCACTGCATGCACCATGGGGGCCAAGCCTGCGGTGAGCAGCAACGCCAACAGGCCACGGCCCCAATGAATGTTTTCACGTCCCATAAATCTCGGCTCCTATTGGTATTCGGCCAACAATGTGGCCACCGCCGTGAACGGTGCTGGCGTCAGAACCGAACCGGGCCGTTTGACGGGTACAACTTCCAATGTGGGCGGTGACGACAGGGTGATATTCAGTGGCGTGTTGAGTGAGAACGGCACGTTGTTCTGAAACAGCCGAATGCCCAATTCAGGCACGCTGCTCTGCACCGCCGATGGGTCAAACGTGGTTGCCGTGCCGTTGACACTCAACTTGAGTAACCACGGCAGTGTGTCGGTGCCACATTGGATGGTGTAACCCACGCCCCTGCGGTATTGCACCCCGTCGACACGCTTGATCCCGACATCGCCAAAATCGACTTCAATCGTGCTGCCCGAGTCAATCGTGCACGGCGGAGGCGCGTTCAGTGTTCCGCTGAATGTCAGGTTGGCCGACGCACCACTGCAAAGGCCGATTGAACACAAGGCGAGTAATGCTCGCTGCGGCCAACTTGTCATGGATCGTTCCTCTTTATCAGTGCTCTTCATTGGTACTCGACCACGAGGGTGGCAGCCGCATCGAAAGTTCCGCCCCTCAACTGGCTGCCTGCACGTTTAACCGGCACTGCTTGCACCACCGGAAAGTTGGGATGGGTAAATTTCACCGCCGTATTGAGCGGCCAATCGGCACCGTTGACGAACAGCTTTACGCCAAGATCCGTATTGCGGGTCAGGAGCACCTTGCTATCAAACGAAGCTCCCGTGCCTTTGAGTTCCAGCGTCATCGCGTTGCTGAAGGGGGAGTCGCACGTGACCGTATAAGGCACGTTTCGACGGTAATTGACGCCGTCGATCCGTGACGTCAGCAGGTCGTTGCCAAACGGTATGTTCAGCGTGCCGCCACTGTTAATGACACAGGGCGGAGGTGCAATGATGACTGCGCGGATGTTCAGGTTGGCATCGGCTTGCGCACCCGAACTGACAACCCACAGTAGGCCCGCGCCGATAAACATGGCCCGCGAGCCGGTTAACCTGGTCATTGTTCTGCCCTCACTCATAATTGAGCCTGAAATCCACCACAGCCCGAAATGCCCCGCTGGTCAGTGGCGCAGAGGTTCGCGTGGGCTGGACATTCCAGGTTTGCATGCTGTCGCCGGTGGGTATGAACAGAGGCTCCCCTCTGGCGCCCAACGGCACATCGCGCCCCAGAGCGTCGGTCAAACGCAGCCCCATTCCAGTTACACCCTGCACCTTGACCAATCGCGGGTCATCGGCATCGGCAGGCGCGACAAACGTCACCGAGAGCACCGGTTGATGGGCGCTCCAGACCAGGTTTCCCGTACGCTCGTTAACGATACGGCCCGCGGTTCGCTGACAATCATCGAAGCGCAGTTGAAAAGCCACGGAGTCGGCCTGATCGCCCGCCCGTTGCAACCGACCGGCAGATATGGCGCCCAGGTCGACCGTTTGATACTGGGAGGCCATCTCCACACTGCAAGGGGTTTCATACATGGAGCCCTTCACATTGAGCATCCCGACTGCGCCTTCGACATCCTCTTCATCCGCGGCGTATACCTGCCCCACCAAGGCCACCCATAGGCAGCCCAAAACCTTCACTGTATGCAACTTCATGACGTTCTCCTGCAGCAGGTACTACTGACCAGGCGCTGATGCTTGCGAATTCACCTTGCACGTCCCGCCACTGCACGTGAACGCCAGTAGCGGACGGCCGCCGTAATCATTCACATAGGACAAATACGGCGTCGTACCAAGTGCTTTGGCCGTTGGGCCCAAGGTCTGTGAGCCTTTGGGCGGGACCATCAGCGGCTCGAACTGCGCCAGGGTTTTACCCTCCTTACTGCTGCGCGCATCCACTAGGGTCACGTAGTAAGGCGTTGGGTTGTGCACCCGGTAATGTTGGCCTTCGCGGGTAAGGGTCAGCTTTTCCTGCCAGGGATTGGCAAGGTCTTGCTGGCTGGGTGCGATCGCCTGCGGACGGTAAAACAACTTGATCCGGGTTTGCAGCGCGATTTGCAGGGTGTTGGCCTTGTCGCTGCGCGGCGGAATCTCCCTCAAATTGAAGTAATAGATAGTCTCCCGGTCTTGTGGCAGCGACTTGGCAGCGGGTAATGCCTGCACTTTCACCTGGCTCTGTTTGCCTGGCTCCAATCGCTGAACGGGCGGCAGTACGATCAGGGGCGAGGTGATTTTTTCGCCGGCTTCATCCTCGATCCAACCCTGGGCCAAATACGGAAGCTGGGTATTGTTGTTAGTGATGCTCACGCTGGTGGCGTCTTTGCTTCCATCGAAAATCACACGGGTACGGTCCAGACCGACAGCAGCCCAAGCGCTATGGCTCAAGCCTGAAACCAACAGTGCAAAGACCCAGGGTGCGGGGTGCGAATGAAACATCATGAGGCTGTGTTCTCCGTATCGTTGCGCTTGCCGCTCAGCGCGTCTGGCTTGGGTAAGGATTGATCGGCGATTACCATTTGGCATCGCAGTTGCAGAACATCGGTCAAGCTATCGGCCGGCAAAACGACAGGAAGCGTTAATGTGCAACGCTTGACGCCGCCCCAACTGACGACCATCTGCTGGCCGGCATGAATGCCGCTCAGGTAGACGTTGCCGTCGTCATTCACGATCCCGGTGTCCTGCTGCTTCATGTTTTTCACCGTCGCGCCAAAGGGTGGCGAACTACCATCAGGCAGGCGCAGCACCGCCATGGCCTTCTCACCCGAAATCACGTCAATTGCGCGATAACCGATTGCCCCTTCAGTGAGCGTCAGTTGCGTCACCGATTGTGTGGCTTCGACATTGCTAGGCAGGCTCTCCAAATCGACACTGGCCGCCGTACGCTGATAGCTACCGATGTCGGAAATGACCGCTTTGCCAAAGGCGTTGGTGCGCGTCGGTGCGCCGTAACCCCGCATAGGTACATCGGGTACACCGCCGGTATCGATCATCAGGCGGGTGCCACCCTGGCTGTTGGTACGATGCAGGGCGCCACCATGAGCCGTCAGCGTGCCACCACCGCGAATTGAGGCACCGAGGGTGCGGCTATCGCCTTGTTGGGTGCTGGCGCTCAGATCAATATCGGCCCAATCACCGACATGATTCAGATAGCCGCTGGCAGCGTTGTTGCTGGCGCTCAGTTGATAGCTGTTACGTTCATCGATGCGGTCGCTGTAGCGTGTTGAAAACGTGTTTTGGCCTGCCGCTCTATTTGCATCCAGCGACAGTGTGCCGGTGCGCCCCAATGGCAGGCTGACGGTCAGCGCCATACCGTTGTCCTTATAGTTGTAATCCTGGCTGCGATACATGTTCAGGGACAAGCTCATGTTTTTGACGGACCCCACATTGAAGTAGCGGGATAACGATAGATTCCAGCGCGAACTATCCGGCTGTCCCCAATAAGTTCGTTTGTTATAACTGGCGTAGACAGTGGCTCCCAGGTCACGGAATTGCTTGCTCATCGTTACCGTATAAAGGGCCTTGCTATCGCCAATCGGCCTCCAGCTACTACCACGGTCATTCATTTCGTCGTGCCGCCCGGCAAGTTCACCATTCAACCCGTAATGGCGGGCGTCCAGATATTCCCCCATGCTCAGGAAGTTCTTATCGGAAAACCGATAACCGGCGAACGTTACTTGGCTGTCGTATCGTTCAAAGTTCTTGGAGTATTGAAGACGGTAGGACTTGCCCGACAACGACTCATTCCAAACATCGGCATGGGACTGCGTCACATCCAGCGATACAGCCCCGAATGCCATCAGGTCACGGCCCACACCGAGAGTCAGCGCACGGTAGTTGCTATCAGCTATACCACCGCCCAAAAGCGACCAGCCATTGCTGATCCCCCAGGAGAATTCGCCGGTACCGAAAAAGTCGCCGTCACCACCGTGCTGGAGATTGGACGGTCTGCCGGTGGCGAGCTTGTACCGAATCTGCCCTGGTCGGGTCAGGTAGGGAACGCCTGCCGTATCCATCTGGAATCTCTGCACGGTTCCGTCTTGCTCTTCCACCCGCACATCCAGCGTGCCGGACACCGCATCGCTAAGGTCCTGGATGCGAAAAGGCCCTGCCGCAACAAGCGTTTCATACAGCACACGCCCTTGCTGGCTGATGATGACTTTGGCATTAGTCTTGGCGACGCCTACCACTTGCGGTGCGTAACCACGCAAATTGGGCGGCAGTTGGCTTTCATCCGACTTGAGTGCAGCCCCGGTAAAACGAAAGCTGTCAAACAGGTCCGAATACAAGTAGTCCTCGCCCACCACCAGCCGCGCCTTCAATGACGGAACGGCGCGATACGCGTAATAACGGCTCCATTCCAGTTTCTGACCGACCGGCAACGCCTCACTTCGGTTGTCTACTCGCCCCTGCCAATCGGCCCTCAAACGCCATGCCCCGGCATTGGCTCCCAGTGTTCCGTTACCACTGAGGCTATTGCGGGTGCCGTCTTTCTTTTGATAGTTGGACTGCGCCGTCATGTTGTAGTCAAGCAGCAGCCCGGGCACCCCTTCATCCCAGCGAGAAGGCGGGTCCCAGTTGATGGCGCTGTATTCCAGATAGGCCTGGGGGATGTTGATGTTCAGTGTCGAGGTGGCCAAATCTGCACTGACTTCAACGCCGGCCAAGCCTTTGATATCCAGGCACTGCCCACCTTTCCAGCCGACGAGTGCGGCAACTTCTGAGGCTTTGAGGCCCAGTAGTTCCACCAGATCTTCAGTTAAACAAGCCTGACTGCCCTTGGGGTCATTGTCAGGGGGATAAAACGCGACTGATTGCTCGGCAATAGCCTGGGCATTAACCTGCACCATCATCGAATAAGTGCCAGGCATAACAAACCCACTACGGGCAAACTGAGACAAATCAATATTCGTGCGATCACTCAGATCCAGAACGTCGGTATTGAACTCGATATCCGCGGCACCTAATGCGGTTCCGGCCAGCGACATCAGCCCGCCAAATATACTTGGGCGGAGCGTATTTTTGAGCGTCGACGTATTCAACATGCAAACAACCCATTACTGTTCAAAAGTATTCCAACTTGAACTTCACTGCCGCTGTATGAGCCCCGGCCAACATCGACAACCCATTGCCGACCAAGCGAAGCGTGTAGTGAAGTGTCATGTCACCTTCAGCCAATGGTTGCAGCGCCATTGGCACACCCGGAACACTCTCTTGGCCATTCACATCTTCAATATGAAGAGCGACCCCTTGCGAGTCACCAGAGACCGCAAAGGAACGCCCGCCTCTGTCTCGGGGACCGTCAAAGGTCACGCGCAGGTGCTGCCAGTCAGGCAGGTTTTGGCCTGGGCGAGATGGATCAGGGCGTGTCAATGAACAATTAACCAGACGCAACTCAAAGGGCTGCGTATTGCCCTGCCCGTACCGCAACAGCCGGCCAATGGGCTCGGGAGCCATCTCAATCGTTTGATCGACCGTTGTCACTTCCAGCCCGCAGGCGGAGTCAACCACTTGCCCGCCCAACAGCACTGTCCCATCGCCCTGAGTAGTCGCCTGAGCGAAAACCCAAGGGGCAATGAACACCGTTAAAGAAGAGGCAGCAGCGAGATGCATGAATGTATTCACCGGGATCTCCCACCAGTGTCCCCTGCCACCCGAAAGTGGCAGGGGCGAAGCCTTACTGATAAGCCAAGGTAAAGTTGGCTACCGCACTGAAATCACCCGGAATGATCGGCGCCGTGGCGGCACCTTGTACGTACGCACCGAATTCCAGCGTGTTGTTACCGGCAGTAATAAGTTGCGGGGTCGTTGGAACACCCAGTTCAACGAGCTTATCGCCGTGGGTCATCATGATGCCCACGCCGCCCGCGCCGCCGACCGTACCCAGCGCACCCGGCACTGCTGCGGAGGGTGCACCCGTGAAGGTCGTCGTCACCGTCTTGTCGGTGAGGCCGGTCAAATCGCAACCTTCAAGTTCTATGAACACACTTCTGGGGGTGGACTTCCCTCCCGCCATCAGTTGATGCTTTGCAATCGACCCCAAGTGAACGCTCTGATCGACAGATTCCGGCTTGATGGAACAAGCCCCCGAATGCACCGACCCCAAAAACGTAACGGTGCCGTCCGCCGCTTGCGCAGCGGTAACCGAACCCATCAGCAGCCCAACGGACAGCAGTGCAGTTTTGAACTTACTTTTCATACAGATTTTCACCTAATAAATATCTTGAACTATTCCTGTCACGACTGTGCGCAGGACGTATTAACCCAGCGATATAGTCAGTGCGACTTACAACCCCACTTAATAATTAACCCCCAGACTGTCATGTCATTCAGAGGGCCTCGAGCCGTCGCTGAAAAAGCAACAACCGCTGTTATCAAGAAGGGTTTTTTAGAAGCGCCGAAAGTCTGGAGTTTCCAACTACTTACATCAAAAGTCGGCTCCGTCCGACGCCAGAGGAGTATCCGCGACCTTTTTTTATATATATGTCGCCCGATTCACCTGAGCAGGTAGGTCGAACAAACCAAACCAAGTAGGAAAAATCCAAAAAAGACTTTGTGAATATTTACTGCAAACTGTAAAAACATGCTTCTTGCAGTTTAATAAGGATAATTCCTCGAAACACAACTCCATAAGAACACCTACTTGTGGGAAAGGTGAACTTACTCATCCAAAGGCACAGATAAGGATTTAACGGCGTGCACACCGATGGGTGCAGCAGTTTGGGATGCGGACGCGAGTGAACAAGATCACTGGTCCGCTAGGAAGGGCGTATTAATCAAATACAAAATAAACCGGCCGGGCGGCAGAATTGCAGAACGCTATGATCGCCAGCCCTTGGCTAGTGACATAACTCCGCCCTCCTGTAAGAGCAGGAATCGCAGCCTCAATGGCCGGAAGCTGCCGGCCCCGCTTTGGCCGTAAAGGGCGGCTTGGCCAGCCATACCAGCAGCATCAGCCCCATGAACATCCACCCCAGCAACGTGAAGTAATCCACGGTAGACATCATGTAGGCCTGGCTGGTGAGAATCTGGTCCAGTTGCGCGTAAGCCTTGTGCCCTGCTCCACCGAGCGCCTGCAAGGCGTCTCGCGTGGCCGGGTCGTAGGTGGTCATGTTTTCGCTCATGTAGGCATGGTGCTGGTCGGCCCGGCGAATCCAGATCCAGGTGGTCAGCGACGCCGCGAAGCTGCCGCCCAGGGTGCGTAGGAAGGTGGCCAGCCCCGCGCCGTCGGCGATCTGGTGCGGCGGCAGGTCTGACATCAGGATGCTCAAGGTCGGCATGAAGAACAGCGCCACGCCAATGCCCATGAACAACTGCACCAGGGCGATGTGCTGGAAATCCACCTCGTGGGTGAACCCGGCGCGCATAAAGCAACTCAGGCCAATGGCCAGGAACGCCAGGCCCGCCAGCAGGCGCAGGTCGAATTTGTGGGCGTACTTTCCCACGAATGGCGACATCAGCACCGGTAGGATGCCGATTGGCGCCACCGCTAGCCCGGCCCAAGTCGCGGTGTAGCCCATTTGCGTCTGCAACCACTGCGGCAGAATCAGGTTGATGCCAAAGAACCCGGCGTAACCGAGTACTAACACGAGGGTGCCGATGCGGAAGTTACGGTGGGCGAACAAGCGCAGATTGACCACCGGATGCTTGTCGGTCATTTCCCAGATGACAAACACCGCCAGCGCCACCACCGAAACCAACGCGCCGACAATGATGAAGTTGGACTCGAACCAATCCAGGTCATTGCCCTTGTCGAGAATGATCTGCAACGCACCGACGCCCACGATCAGGCTGAGCAAACCGACGTAGTCCATGGGCTGGTGGCGGGTGACCACCGGACGCGCCTTGAGCTGCTGGCGCACCACCATCACCGCAAAAATGCCGATGGGCACGTTGATGAAGAAAATCCACGGCCAACTGTAGCTGTCGGTGATCCAGCCGCCGAGGATCGGCCCGGCGATGGGCGCCACCACCGTGACCATCGCCAGCAGCGCCAGGGCCATGCCTCGCCTGGCCGGCGGGTAGACGGCAATCAGCAGGGTCTGGGTCATCGGGTACAACGGCCCGGCCACCAGGCCTTGCAGCACGCGAAAGCCGATCAGCTCGGGCATCGAGGTGGAGATGCCGCACAAAAAAGAGGCCAGTACGAACAGCACCGTGGCCCACAAAAACAGTTTCACCTCGCCAAAGCGCCGGCTCAGCCAACCCGTCAGCGGCAGGGCGATAGCGTTGCTCACTGCGAACGAAGTGATGACCCAGGTGCCCTGCTCCGAACTCACCCCCAGGTTGCCCGAGATAGTCGGCAACGCGACGTTGGCAATGGTGGTGTCGAGCACCTGCATAAAAGTCGCCAGGGACAGGCCGATAGTGGCCATCAGCAAACTGGGCGGCGTGAAAGACGCGTTGTGGTTCATCGCACATCCTGGGAATCAAGGCAGGCGCCGCGCCCGCCAGGGGCGCGGCGTGAAGGTCAGCGCCGGGCGGTCTTGCCGAGCAAGGCACTGTTGTCGTGGATCAGCCGCACGATCATGGCATCGGCCTCCCCCAGTTGCCGGGCGTACACCGCCGTGCTGAACGAAGCCTTTTGCGGCGGTTGTTGTGCCAGCACCGGGCCACTCTGGTCATGCAGGTTGACCTTGACCTGGGTCGAGAGGCCCACCCGCAGCGGGTGCTCAGCCAGTTGCTGGGCATTGATATGGATGCGCACCGGCACACGCTGGACGATCTTGATCCAGTTGCCCGTGGCGTTCTGCGCCGGCAACAGGGCGAACGCGCTACCGGTGCCGGCACCGAGGCTGTCGAGGGTGCCGCTGTACTTCACGTCGCTGCCGTAGATATCGGTTTCGATGTCCACCGGTTGGCCGATGCGCATGTCCCGCAGTTGGGTTTCCTTGAAGTTGGCGTCGATCCACAGTTGGTCCAACGGGATCACCGCCATCAGCGCCGTGCCCGGTTGCACGCGTTGGCCCAGTTGCACGGTGCGCTTGGCCACGTAACCGGTGACCGGCGCGATCAAGGTGCTGCGGGCATTGGTCAGGTAGGCCTGGCGCAGTTGCGCGGCGGCGGCTTGCACGTCCGGGTGGGACGACACCTGCGTGTCATCCACCAGGGCGCTGCTGGTGTTGAGTTGCTGCTGGGCGTTGGCCAGGGCGTTTTGCGCCGAAGTCAGGTCATCGCGGGCATGGGACAGCTCTTCCTGGGAAATCGCCCCGCCCGCCGCCAGGTTCTTGCGCCGGTTGAAGTTGTCCTGGGCCTTCTGCACGTCGGCTTTGTGCGCGTTGACCTGGGCTTTCATCCCATCAACGTTGCTGTACAAGCCGCGCACCTGGCGCACGGTGCGGGCCAGGTTGGCCTGGGCGCTTTGCAGGCCGACCTGGGCGTCGTTGGGGTCGAAGTTAATCAGCACCTGGCCTTCGTGCACCAGGTCGCCATCATCGGCGCCGATGCTGACCACCGTGCCGGTGACCAGCGGGGTGATCTCCACCACGTTGCCGTTCACGTAGGCGTCGTCGGTGCTTTCATTCCAGCGCCCGTAGAGCTCATGCCAGCCCCACACCCCGGCACCGCCGAGGAGCACGAGGGCGGCCAGGGCCAATAGCATGAATTTGCGTTTTGCGGGGTTGGCGCCGTCCTGGGAGGGATCGGTGCCAGCGTGTTCGTTGGCCATGATGTTTACCTTGAATAAGTGACTCAGCGCGGCTGGGACAGGCTGGCGGCGCTCGGGCCGCTGCCGTCGAACCCACCGCCCAGCGCTTGCATCAGTTGAATCGAGAGGTCGATCTGCTCGCCATTGAGGTTGGCCAACTGGCGTTGGGCCAGCAGCAATTGCTGCTCGATGCTGAGCACGTCCAGGTAATTACCGATGCCCGAGCCAAAGCGCTGGACGACGGTGTCGTAGGAATCCTGGGCGATGTCGGTGGCGTGTTGCTGGGCCTTGATCTGCCGGCCGATGTCCCCCAACTGGGCGAGGCTGTCGCTGACGTCCCCCAGGGCCTGGACCAGGCGTTTGTTGTACTGCGCCACCGCGAGGTCGTAGTCGGCGTCGCGGGCATCAAGGTCGGCGCGCAAGCGGCCACCGTCGAAGATCGGCAGGGAAACGGCCGGCGCGACGTTAAAAAAGCGGCTGGCCGAACCGAACATCGCGTCCCCCAGCAACGACTGCACGCCGGCGGCAGCGCTGAGGTTGAGGTTGGGGTAAAAGTTGGTTTTGCCGGCGACGATGTTCTTGCTCGCCGCTTCCACCCGCCAGCGCGCGGCGACCAGATCGGGGCGCCGGCCCAGCAGTTCGGCCGGCAGCACCGAGGGCAAGGCCACGGCGCTAGCCTGCAAGACCTGGGGCCGGGGGATTTCGTTGCCACGATCCGGGCCTTTGCCCAGCAGCACCGCCAGGGCGATGCGCGCGCTTTGCAGCCGTTTCTGGGCGTCGATCAGGCTGGCTTCGGAGCTGGCGGCCAGGCTTTCGGTTTGTTGGTACTGGTACTGGCTGTCGATGCCCGAACGCAGGCGCCGCTCGCTCAGGTCGAGCATCTGCCGCGTGCGCTTGAGGTCATCGCTGGCCAAGTCGTGAACGATATGGGCCTGCCCCAGGTGGCTGTAGGCCCGGGCCACATCGGCGGCCAGGGTCAGTTGCGCGGCCTGGCGGTCGACCTCAGCGGCGCGCGCCTGGCCCAGGGCCGCTTCCCAGGTGGCACGCTGGCCGCCCCACAGGTCGAAGCGGTAATTGAAGCCCAAATCCAGGCTGCGCAGGGTGCTGTAGTTGCCGCCCTGCCCCGTCGGGTCTTGGTCGCGGGCCAGGCGCGAGCGGCTGACACTGCCATTGGCGTCCAGGGTGGGCATACGTGCGGCGTTGGCGGCATAGGCAGCGGCGCTGGCCTGGTGGGCGCGGGCGCTGGCGATCTGCATGTCGGGGCTGTCACGCAGCGCTTCGCGGATCAGACCATCGAGTTGCGGGTCGCCCAGGCTGGTCCACCAATCGTTTTTCGGCCAGGCCGCAGGGCTCAGGGTTACGCCGCTCAGCGACTGCCCGGCCTTGAGGTTCTGCGCCTCAAGTGCCGCGCCTTCGGGGTGCAGGCCGCTGTAGCTGGCGCAGCCGGCCAGGCTCAGGGCCAGCAGCACCAGGCTCAAGGAAGCACGCAAGGTGTGCTTGTTCATTTATTTACCTACTCGCTGCAAGGTAATGGGGTCACCGGCCGCCACCAGGATTTTCTTCAGGATCGCCTCCAGGCTGCGCAACTCTTCGCTGCTCAAGGCCCCCGCCAACTCGTTCATCGCCTCAGCGCCGATCTGCGGCAAGCGGTCGGCCAGCGCCTGGCCCTGTGCAGTCAGCACCAACTGCACCTGGCGCCGGTCAGCCTCGCAGCGTTTGCGGGCGAGGAAGTCTTTTTGCTCCAGGCGATCGAGCATGCGGGTCATGGAACCGCTGTCCAGGGACAGGTGGCGGCACAGCTCGGCCGGGGTATCGACACCGAACTGGGCCATGATGATGAGCACCTTGAACTGCGCGGCGGTGATGCCGTGGGGCTCCATGTGGGTGTCAAGGAGGCGGTCCTTGAGCAACGCGGCGCGCCCGAGCAGTAGGCCCAGGTGGCAATTTTGAAAGTTGTCCGGGGTGAAATGCTTCATCTGACGACCCTTTGGCTGCTGTGGCAGGGTAATTATGTCGAGATGTTACTGCCTAGACAGCGAATGACCAAGCATTAATTAGCTTGCTTGGTATTTACCTGATGAAGGGTGTGGAGGGGAGCGCTCAGCCCCGTGGGAGCGGGCTTGCCCGCGATGGCGGCATTCCAGCCACCAGAAATGCTGTGGCCATTTAGGCCTCGTCGCGGGCAGAGCCCGCTCCCACAGGGGTTTGCCCCGGGAGGGCCATCACAGCCAACACACGGGCACGCCCACCCCTATAGAACTGCAGCCAGCCTGCCGTCAGAAGTCGCGTTTGTAGAAGATATCCAGGGAGCTGGCGACGCCGCTGGCTACTTCCACATAGACCTTTTTGCTCAACAGGTAACGCAAGGCAATGGTGTTGGCCGGCTCGAACACGCCCACGCCGTAGCGCAGGCTGAGTTTCTCGGAGATCTTGCCACTGGCCACCACCGCCGTGTCGTTACCGCTGCCCTGGGTGTCCAGCTCGAAGTCCTGGATGCCCAGGCTCTTGGCAATATCCGAGGTCACCCCGGCGCTGCCCATCAAGCCCAGGCCCAGGGCCGCTTGGGCGAGCATGTTGTTGTCTTCGCCGGTGGTACTCAGGGGCCGCCCGAGCACTAGGTAGGACAGCGCCTGCTCCTGGCTCATGGCCGGTTCCGAGAAGATCTGCGTGTTCGGTTGCTCGGCGCTGCCACTGAGGCGGATGCCGGCGACCACGTCATCGGTCCGGCGGATCGCTTCAATGTCCAGGTACGGCTGGTCCAGCGGCCCGGCAAATAGCAACCGCGCACGGCGCACCGTCAGGCGCTGGCCGTAGGCGCGGTAGCGGCCGTCGTTGAGCCACAGTTCGCCACGGGTGTCCAGGTTGTCGCCGATATGCACCTGGCCTTGTAGGTTGGCGGTCAGGCCGAACCCGGCGAAGCTGAGTTTCTCCTTGCCCACTTCCACGTCGATGTCCATCGCCATGGCCAACGGTGCCTTACCCTCCTCGGTCTGGTGGCCGACGATCACGGTGTCCTCGGAGACCTTGACGGTGGACGGCGGCAGCTCGCGCACGGTGATCTCGCCCTTGGGGATCTGCACCTTGCCGACAATGGCCAGTTTGTCGTTGACCAGGGTGATCTTCAGGTCCGGCGCCACTTCCAGGGCCGCGTAGGGCTCCACGGTGACCGGCAGTTGGCTGCCTTGCAGGTTGATGTCCACCGCCAGGGCCTGGCCCCAGTCAACCTGGCCACGCACGGTGCCCTGCCCGGCCTTGCCACTGCGCCAGGCACCGTTGAGGCGCACGCTTTCCCCGGCGATCAGCGCCTGGATGTTCAGGCCCTCGAAACTGGCCGGCAGTTGCGGGCCGGAAATTTCCCCGCCGATCAGGTTGACGCTGCCATTGACCTGCGGCGCCAGCAGGCTGCCGCTGACCCGGCCGTTGCCGTTGAGCTTGCCGCTGAGTTTTTCCACCATCGGCACGAAGGGGCGTGCTACCGCCAGGTCCAGGCCAGTGAGGGTGAAGCTGCCGGTCAGCGGTTTGCTTTTGGGCAACGGGTTGATCTGCGCCTGCACCTGCAACTGGCCGAGCTGGCCACCGCGAAAGTCCAACTGGGTGTCGATCCGCTTGGGGTTGAGGGTGGTTTGCAGCTTGAGCGTGTCGTAGGGGAAGTCCAGCCACTGGTCGTGGTCCTTGACGCGCAACGTGCCGCCGCTGGCATCGAGCAGGATCTGGCCCTTGGGCCCGCTAGCCGGCAGGTCCAGTTGCACATCGGCGTTGAGCGTGCCCTGCCAGGCGAAATCCTGGGGCAGCCATTGGGCCAGGCTGTCGATGGGGAACTGCTTGAGGTGATAGCGCAACTTGGGCTCGGGCATCAGCCGCTGGTCTTCGCCACACAGGCTCGCCGCCCCGGAAGTCCAGCAATGGGCGGCGAAGGTCAGCTTGCCGTCGGCCAGGCGTTGGATCTTCGCCGGGGCTTGCAGTGTCCAGTCCTGGCCGCCGACCTGGATATCGCCCGTGGCCAGGCGCCCGCGCCAGTTGCCCTGGTCCAGGTTGCCGTCCAGGCCCAGGGCCAGCTTGAGCTGGGGCCCGGATAGGTCGAGCGCCAGTTGCTGCTGCTTGAGGGTGCCCTGGCCGCTGACGGTCAGCGTGCCCAGCGCGGTGTCGCCGGCCTGGATGCCGCTGCCCTTGAGGTCGATCACCGCCCGTTGCGCGCCGTCCAGGCGCGCGTCGAGGTTGAGGCGTTGCAGGCGATTGTCGGCCAGCCCCAGTTGGCTGCCTTGCAGGTTCAACTGGCCCTGGGGGGCCTTGAGGCTGCCGGCCAGGTCGACGCGGCCGCTGAGTTGGCCGCGCAGCTGCGGCCAGAGTTGGGCCAGGCGCGGGGCCTTGATGTCCAGTTGCCCGGCGAGTTTTTCCCGCAGGCTGGCGTTGCCGCTGATGCGGTTGTCTCCCAGGCGAATCTCCAGGGCCGCGAGGCTCCATTGCTCGCCGGCACCCTGGGCCTTGGCCTGGAACAGCGCAGGCTGGCCGCGCAGTTTGCCCTTGAGGTCCAACTCGGCGTTGAGTTGTAGCTGCTGGTTTTTTATCTGGCCTTGGCTGCGCAATGGCCCAGCGAGGGTGCCGGGCAGTTCCGCAAGCCAGTACGCCGGGTTGAGGGCCGCCAGTTCCAGGGCGGTGTCCCAGGCGATGCCGTCGGCGAATTTCAGGTTCAGGTGGCCCTGGGCCTTGCCCTGGCCGGCGAGCAATTTCAGTTCGGGCAGCGCCACCTGACCGAGGTCGCCGGTAAAAGGGCTGGCCAGGTTGAATGCACCGGCCGGGCCATCGAGGGCAGCGTCGAACTGGCCCTGGTACTTACCGTCGCGGTAAGTGGCGTTGGCCTTGAAGGTGCGCAGGGCCACAGCGGGCTCGTCGATCACCGGGTAGAGGCGATGCCAGGGGAAATTCAGCCAATCGAGGGTGCTGTCGGCGCTAAAGCCCTCGCGCCAATCCAGGTTGGCGCGCAGGTTCAGGCGTTGCTCGGGGCCGGCGTCCAAGTTGAGGGCGGCGATTTGCGCGCCGTCGGCGTCCACCTTGCCATTGAGCGCCAGCGCCACCGGGCCTTGCTCGGCAGGCAGCGTGGCCTTGCCTTGCAGTTGATAGCCGTTTTTCAGGTCACCGTTGGCGGTGAGGTCCAGTTGATTGAGTTGCAAGGTGTCCGGCAGCTCGGCGGCAGGCTTGAAGCCATCGGCGGTGAGGCGCAAACGCGCCGGCAGGTTGTCTGCCAAGGGCTGCAACTCGCCGCTTAAGTGGCCCGGCAGGTAGCCACTACTGGTGGCGTCGAGGTTGAGGGTCTTGAGCAAGTCGCCGTCGATCTTCAGCGCCACCGCCCAAGGTGCGCCGCCGGGGGCATACGGCAGGTCGAGATTGCCTTGGGCTGTCAGCGGCCACTGGCCCTTGGGTTGCAATTGGCCGGACAGGCTCAGTTGCAAACCGTCGCGTTGCAGTTGCAAGGCGTCGATCTGCAAGCCTTCGCCTCGCCAGTGCGCGGCCAGTTGCAGGCCCTTGAGCTGTTCGCTGCCATCGAGCAGCAAACTGCCGAGGCGCACATCGCCCAGTTCGATGGCCAGGGGCAGGTCCAGGTCTGGCAGGCTGAGGGGGCCAGCGCTGCTCTCGGTGCTGGGTGCCAGTTGCAGGCTGATCTGTTCGGCGAGCAATTGTTCGATGCACAAGGTACGGCGCGCCAGGCATGACGGCGCCCAGGCGAACAGCACCTGGCGCAGCTCCACCCGAGTATCGCCCTGCTGCCACACCACAGAGTCGGCGCGCCATTGGCCGCCCAGGCGCCCTTGGAAATTCTCCAGGGTCAACCCAGGAACGCGGTTCAACGCCCAACGGCTGCCCGTGGAGGTGCCCAGCACCAATGACAGGGCCAGCACGACGGCCATCAGCAGGGCCAGGGTCGTCAGCCCGGCTACTTTCACACCACGTTTCACAGCTCAGGCCCCATGGAAAAGTGCAAGCGAATGCCGCCGTCGTCGTCCATCGCGTGGGCGAGGTCGAGGCGGATCGGCCCCACCGGCGACACCCAACGCACGCCGACGCCGACGCCAGTCTTGAGGTTGGGCAATTCGAGCTTATTGAAGGAGTTGCCTTGGTCGATAAAGGTCGCTACCCGCCACTTGTCGGCCACGGCGTATTGGTATTCGGCACTCGCCGCCACCATGTAGCGCCCGCCGATGCGGTCGCCGTCGGAGTTTTTCGGCGACAGGCTCTGGTAGTCGTAGCCGCGCACGCTCTGGTCGCCACCGGCAAAAAAGCGCAGCGACGGCGGGATCGACTTATAGCCATTGGTGGCGCTGCCGCCGAACTGCACGCGGCCCAGGAAGCGGTGGTTGTCCCACACCGTGGTCAGGCCTTTGAGCAACGCCGTGCCATAGAGCAAGTTGTTGTCCGAGCCCAGCCCTTCCTTGGCCACTTTGGTATCGAACTGCAGCCGGTAGCCGTTGTGCGGGTCGATGCGGTTATCGCTGCGCAGGTAGGCATAGCTCAGGCCCGGCATCAGTAGGTTGCTCAGCCCGGAGTCATCGCCCAAACGGTATTCCTCGCGCTGCCATTTGAGTGACACCACCCGCTGCCAACCGCTGGGCAGCTTGCTGTGCCATTCCGGGCCCAAGGTCAACAGTTTGCTCAGGCTATCGGTGCCGGCCATTTCTTCATATTGATAGCCACCGGCAAAACGCAGCTTGTCGGTCAGCGGCGGGTCCAACGGCACGTCGTACCACAGGCCGACGTTCTGCCGCGGCTGGGAGACCTCCGCCTCCCAGCCATAGCTGTGGCCCTGGGGGTTGACCCAGTGACGCGTCCAGTTGGCCTTGGCCCGCGGCCCGACGTCTGTCGAAAAACCCAGGCCCAGGCCCATGGTGCGCGGCTTGCGGGTCTGCAGCTTGACGGCCACCGGGATCACCTTGGCGGTGGCGGCCGCGGGCGCGGCGTCTACCCGCACGCCTTCAAAATAGCCACTGGCTTGCAGCGCCTGGTTGAGTTCGGCGATCAGTTCCGAGTCGTAGGGCGTGCCGGCCTTGAATGGCACCATGCGGTGCAGCAGTTCTTCATCGAACGGCGTGTCACCGGCAAAACTGACAGCCCCCAAGGCATAGCGTGGGCCGCTGTCGTAGACCAGTTCGATATCCGCCACCCCGGCCTGGGGATCCACGGACAACACCTGGCGGGTGAAGCGGCCACTGAAAAAACCGTAGCGCGAGGCCTGGTTCTGGATCAGGCGCTTGGCGTCTTCGTAATGGCCGTGGTTGAGCACCGCGCCGGGCTTGAGCTGGTCGCTCCTGGGTACGCGAAAGGCCTTGAGGGCAGCCGCCGGGCCGTCGATGCGCACGGTGACGTTGCGCAGGTGCACCGGCTCACCGGGGTCGATGCGCAGCACCAGCCGTGGAGACTTGCCGGGCTTGACCTCGCTTTCGATCTGCGGCTGGTAGAAACCCAGGGCCTGGGCGGCTTTGCGCGCCTGTTCCTCGGCACCGCGGCTAAAGCGCAGCAACGCCTCTTCGTCACGCTCGCCAAGGCCGCCGATATAGCCTTCAACGTTGGCCTTGAGTTCGTCGTTGGACGGCTTGATACGCACGTCCAGTTCGCTTTGGGCCAGCACCGATGCACTGGCGATCAGCAGGAGCAAACCGCTGGTGATTCGTTGGGAAAACTTCATAGGCGCGGATGCTATCACGTGCTCGGGAGCGTGATAGAGCCTGGGTTGGCGCAAAAAGTTCGGCCCTCAAGCCGTTGCTGTTTGTAACGCCTGGGGGTTGGCATGGAAAAACACATGCTCGCGCACCGGCCCCACCGCCACTTCGCCGATCTCCTCGTAACCCTGGCGCTGATAAAACGCCAGGTAGCGCGGGTTGCCGGTATCGAGCACCACGCCTTGGGAGTTGGGGTCCACCGCGCACCAGTTGTGCACCGCTTCAAGCAGTTGTTCGCCAAAGTGATTGCCCTGGAACTGCGGGTGGATGCCCAGCAGCGGCAGCATGTGCACCGCATCGGTGGGCACACAGGCCAAGACCGCCGCGTGGTAATCCAGGTAACGCCGGGTGCAGCGAAAACCGGTGCTGAGCACCATGCGCAGGCGCCACGCCCAGCTCTCGGTGATCCCCAGGCGCCGTTGCGGCGGCGCGATCAGGGCGATGCCCACCAGACGATCATTGACCAGCAGGCCAATGGCCGGCAGGTCCTGGAGAAAATGCTGTTTGACCAACTCGCGCACCGTGGCCCGCACCCGTTGTTCATAGCCAGGGCGCTCAGCCTCGAACAGAAAGGCGAAGGTCGGTTCGTGACGGTAGGCGTGGTACAGCAGCGAGCGGGCTTCGCGCGAATAGCCGCTGTCGAGCATGTGGATCTGGGCGATGGCGGTTGAAGTGTCTGGCATGACGGTGGAACTCCCCTGGGCCGGCTCGAAGGGGCCGGCTTCTTATTGGTACGAACCTGCGCGCGGGTCACTCGTTCCCTTGCTTGTGTGTAGAAAGCGGGCTTGCCCGCGCTCGGCTGCGTGGCGGTCGTAATGACGGTGTTAGGCGCACCACCGTTGCAGCGGCACAGAGGAACCCTAGCAGCCGTTCCCTGATGGCGCCACGCTGGCCCCTATGGCGCTTGTCGGCTAGCATCGCTGTTTTTTCCAGGACTGCCGCCCATGAAGATTGTCTCGTTCAACATCAACGGCCTGCGCGCCCGGCCCCATCAGTTGGCGGCGCTGATCGAGAAACACCAACCGGACGTCATCGGCCTGCAGGAAACCAAAGTCCACGACGACCAGTTCCCCCTGGCCGAGGTGCAGGCCCTGGGTTACCACGTCTACTACCACGGGCAAAAAGGCCATTACGGCGTCGCCCTGCTCTCGCGCCAAGAACCCCTGGCGCTGCACAAGGGCTTCGACACGGATGACGAAGACGCCCAGCGCCGCTTCATTTGGGGCACCTTCGCCGACGAACACGGCCAACCGGTAACCATCATGAACGGCTATTTCCCCCAGGGCGAAAGCCGCGACCACCCCACCAAATTCCCCGCCAAGCAGCGTTTCTACAGTGATTTGCAGCACCTGCTGGAAAGCCGCTTCAGCAACGACCAGGCCTTGGTGGTGATGGGCGACGTGAACATCTCGCCCCAGGACTGCGACATCGGCATCGGCCCGGACAACATGAAGCGCTGGCTGAAAACCGGCAAATGCAGCTTCCTGCCCGAAGAACGCGAGTGGATGGAACGCCTCAAGAACTGGGGCTTGGTGGACAGCTTCCGCCACCTCAACCCCGACGTAGCCGACCGCTTCAGTTGGTTCGACTACCGCAGCCGCGGCTTTGAGGATGAACCCAAGCGCGGCCTGCGCATCGACCTGATCCTTACCTCCCAGGCCCTGCTGCCGCGGATCAAGGACGCCGGTGTGGACTACGACCTGCGGGCCATGGAGAAACCTTCCGACCACGCGCCGATCTGGCTGGAACTGAGCTGAGGCCCGCACGCCGTCATATTTATGCAACCTGGCTGACTTAATCTCCCGGCACTTCCTTTGGTCTTAGAAGGTGCCGGCCATGCTGCGCGCTCTGTTCCCGCTATGGTTGTGCGCGCTGTTGGCCGCACCGGCCAGTGCCACCCCGCTACCCCTCCCCGCCCACGGCCCGGCTTTGCGCATCCAGGGCTCCAACACCATCGGCGCCACGCTCGGCCCGGCGCTGGTGCAGGGGCTGCTGCAAGAGCAGGGTGTGCTCAATATCCGCCGCGAAGTCACCGGCATCAGCAACGAACAACGCCTGGTCGGGCAGACCGCCCAGGGCCAACAGGTGATCGTGGACGTCGCCGCCCACGGTTCGAGCACTGGGTTCACCGCCCTGAAGAACGCCAGCGCCGACCTGGCCGCCGCATCGCGCCCGATCAAGGACAGCGAACGCCAGGCGCTGCAACCTCTGGGCGACCTGAAGAGCCCGGGCGCCGAGCAGGTGATCGCCATCGATGGCCTGGCGATCATCCTGCACCCGCAAAACCCGGTCAGCCAATTAACCACCGAGCAACTGGCCCAGGTGTTCAACGGCGAAATCACCTCCTGGGAAGCCCTGGGTGGCGTCGGCGGGCCCATCACCCTGTACGCCCGGGATGACCAGTCCGGCACCTACGACACCTTTAAAGAGCTGGTGCTGAGCCGCCGCGCCAAGCCCTTGCTGGCCTCGGCCAAGCGCTTTGAATCCAGTGAACAATTGTCCGACGCGGTCAGCCTCGACCCTCGGGCCATTGGCTTTATCGGCCTGCCCTACATCCGCCAGGCCAAGCCCCTGGCGATTGCCGACGGCGCCTCGCAGCCCATGCTGCCCGGCAACAGCCTGATCGCCACCGAAGACTATCCGCTGTCGCGGCGGCTGTTTTTTTACCTGCCGCCGAACGCTCCATCGCCCTGGGCCCGGGCCCTGGTGAAGTTTGCGCAAAGTGCCAAGGGCCAGGCCATCGTCGCCGCCAACGGCTTTATCGCGCAGACCGTGCAAGCCATCCGCGTTGCCCCGAGTGCGCAAATGCCCGCGGACTATCAACGCCTGAGCCGCCAGGGCAAACGCCTGACGGTGAATTTTCGCTTCGAAGAAGGCAGCGCCAGCCTGGACAACAAGGCGCGCCAAGACCTGGGCCGGGTGCTCGACTACCTCAAGGCCCACGACCTGCTGGACCGGCGCGTGACATTGGTGGGGTTTGGCGACGCCAAGGACGACCCCCAGCGAGCCGCCCTGTTGTCGAAACTGCGGGCCATGGCGGTGCGCCGGGAGCTGGTGAAAAACGCCGTGGTACTGCGCGACGTGCGCGGCATGGGCGCACAAATGCCGGTGGCGGCCAATGACGTGGATGAGGGGCGGATCAAGAATCGGCGAGTGGAGGTGTGGGTTGACTGAAGGGCTGATTGTGTAGTGCCTGGGTGGGCGCTATCGCGAGCAGGCTCGCTCCCACAAGGGTTCAACCCCTGTGAAACAGGCCCTGCCCGCGATGAGGCCAATACAGCCGGCACATTTGCCAGCAGTCATGCCGCCATCGCAGGCGAGCGGAGCACCGCCCGGCCCGCTCCCACAGTTAAACGGTGGCGTGGAGGGGATTTTCATTTTTCCCCTGTGGGAGCGAGCCTGCTCGCGATGGCGGCGGGCCTGCCCAGGTTTACTGCCCGCTACGCAGCATATCCCGCGGCACATACTTGCCGATCTCGAACTTGCCGATGGCGGCGCGGTGCACTTCGTCCGGGCCGTCGGCCAGGCGCAGGGTGCGTTGCATGGCGTACATGTAGGCCAGCGGGAAGTCATTGGACACCCCGGCGCCACCGTGGATCTGGATGGCGCGGTCGATCACTTTCAGGGCCACGTTGGGCGCCACGACTTTGATTTGGGCGATTTCGCTTTTCGCCACTTTGTTGCCCACGGTGTCCATCATGTACGCCGCCTTGAGGGTCAAGAGGCGGGCCATGTCGATCTCCATCCGCGAGTCGGCGATCTTGTCGATATTGCCGCCCAGGCGGGCCAACGGCTTGCCGAACGCGGTGCGGCTAACCGCACGCTTGCACATCAATTCCAGGGCCCGTTCGGCCATGCCGATGGAGCGCATGCAGTGGTGGATACGGCCCGGGCCCAGGCGCCCCTGGGCGATTTCAAAGCCCCGGCCCTCGCCCAGCAGCACGTTCTCGTAAGGCACCCGCACGTTGTCGAACAGCACCTCGGCGTGGCCGTGGGGCGCGTCGTCGTAGCCGAACACCGGCAGCGGGCGGACGATTTTCACCCCGGGGGCATCCACCGGCACGAGGATCATCGAGTGCTGCTGGTGGCGCGGCGCGTCCGGGTTACTCAGGCCCATGAAAATCATGATCTTGCAGCGCGGGTCGCACGCGCCCGAGGTCCACCATTTTTTGCCGTTGATGACCCACTCGTCGCCATCGCGCACGGCGCGGGCGGCCATGTTGGTGGCATCCGAAGACGCCACGTCCGGTTCGGTCATGGCGAAGGCCGAACGGATTTCACCGCGCAGCAAAGGTTCGAGCCAGCGCTGCTTCTGTTCTTCGTTGGCGTAGCGCACCAACACTTCCATGTTGCCGGTGTCCGGCGCCGAGCAGTTGAACGGCTCCGGGCCCAGCAAGGAGCGGCCCATGATTTCCGCCAGCGGCGCGTACTCAAGGTTGGTCAGGCCAGCGCCCCGGTCCGACTCGGGCAAGAACAGGTTCCACAGGCCTTCGGCCTTGGCCTTGAGCTTGAGTTCTTCCATGATTGCCGTCGGCTGCCAGCGGTCGCCTTCGGCCACCTGGCGCTCAAACACCGCCTCGGCGGGGTAAACATAGGCGTCCATGAACGCGGTAACGCGCTCACGCAGTTCCTGAACCTTGGGGGAGTAAGAAAAATCCATGGGCGGCTACCTTTTCAAGGGTGGTGTTGAGGTCATGAAATCGATGCTAGGGCAGCTACGAAAATTTACCTAACCTATTCTCGGCGTGTATTAACATTCATCACCGATATATAGTCGGTTGATTGAATCCTAAAAATAAGAGTGCAGCGCAATGAATCTGAGCAAGGTCGACCTCAACCTTTTCATCGTCTTCGACGCGATCTACACCGAAGCCAACCTCACCCGCGCCGGGCAGATCGTTGGCATCACCCAGCCTGCGGTGTCCAACGCCCTGGCGCGTTTGCGCGAAACCTTCAACGACCCGTTGTTCGTGCGTACCGCCCAAGGCATGGTGCCCACACCCATGGCGCAGAACATCATCGGCCCGGTGCGCAATGCACTGTCGCTGCTGCGGGTGTCAGTGCAAGAGAGCCGCATCTTCAACCCCTTGCAGGCCGCCAAGACCTACCGCATCAGCATGACCGACCTCACCGAGGCGGTGATCCTGCCGCCGCTGTTCCAACGCCTGCGGCGCCTGGCGCCGACGGTCATCATCGAGAGTTTTTTGTCCAAGCGCCGCGAAACCACCAAGGAACTGGCCGCCGGGCGCCTGGATTTCGCCGTGGATGCGCCGCTCAACACCGACCCCCAGGTGCGCCACGTCAAGCTGATGGAAGACCGCTACGTGTGCGCCATGCGCAAGGGCCATGCACTGGCGACCAAGGAAAAGTTCACCCTCGATGACTACCTGTCCCTGACCCACGTACACATCTCCAGCCGCCGCAACGGCTTGGGCCATGTTGACCTGGCGCTGGGCAAAATGGGCATCCAGCGCAAGATCGCCCTGCGCTCCCAGCATTACCTGATGGCCTCCCAGGTGCTGCACCAGACCGACATGGTCATGACCGTGCCCGAGCGCTTCGCCCGCCGCCACGACCTGCATTCGTTCAGCCTGCCGATCAATGACGTGCCAGCGGTGGAAACCCACCTCTACTGGCACGAAAGCACCGACCAGGACCCGGCCAACCGCTGGATGCGCGAACAGATGATCGAGTTGTGCCAGCAAGTCACCGCCCATGAAAAGAAACTCGATAAAGCTTGAGCCTTTAGCTGTTGCAGGCAGGCTTGACGTATACGTCAACCGCGAATTAGCTTAGCCGCAGGTTTTTTCCCAGAGCGTGCCCATGAGCAGCCAGACGTACAGCATCTCCGACCTCGCCCGCGAGCTCGACATCACCACCCGCGCCATCCGCTTCTATGAAGAACAAGGCCTACTCGCCCCCGAGCGCCGTGGCCAGGAGCGCATTTACTCGCCCCGCGACAAAGTCAGCCTCAAGCTGATTTTGCGGGGCAAGCGCATCGGCTTTTCCCTGGCCGAGTGCCGCGAGCTGATCGAGCTCTACGACCCCAGCGGCGGTAACACCAAGCAGCTGCACAGCATGCTGGCCAAGATCACCGAACGCCGCGAGCAACTGGAGCAACAGATGCTCGACATCGAACAGATGAAATTGGAACTGGACACCGCCGAAGAGCGCTGTACCCAGGCCCTGGAACAAACCCTCAAGAACCAGCAAGAGGTGCAGCCATGACCTTGCCCCAACAGGTACGCCTGGTCGAAGTCGGCCCGCGCGACGGTTTGCAGAACGAAGCCCAGCCCATCAGCGTCGCCGACAAGGTGCGCCTGGTGGACGCCCTGAGTGACGCCGGGCTTGGCTATATAGAAGTGGGCAGTTTCGTCTCGCCCAAGTGGGTGCCGCAAATGGCCGGCTCGGCCGAGGTGTTTGCACAGATCCGCCGCCAACCGGGCGTTACCTATGCCGCCCTGGCGCCGAACCTGCGCGGCTTTGAAGATGCGGTGGCGGCCGGGGTCAAGGAAGTGGCGGTGTTCGCCGCGGCCTCCGAGTCGTTCTCCCAGCGCAATATCAACTGCTCCATCAGCGACAGCCTGGCACGCTTCGCGCCCATCATGGACGCCGCCAAGCGCCAGGGCATCCGCGTGCGCGGCTATGTGTCCTGCGTGCTGGGCTGCCCTTACGAGGGCGACGTCGCCCCCGAGCAAGTGGCGCTGGTGGCCCGCGAGTTGTACGCCATGGGCTGCTATGAAGTGTCCCTGGGCGACACCATCGGCACCGGCACCGCAGGGGCCACACGACGGATGTTCGACGTGGTCGGCGCCCAGGTCCCGCGCGACAAGTTGGCCGGGCACTTCCACGACACCTACGGCCAGGCCATGGCCAACCTCTACGCCAGCCTGCTCGAAGGCATCGCGGTGTTCGACAGCTCCATCGCCGGCCTCGGCGGCTGCCCGTACGCCAAGGGCGCCAGCGGCAACGTGGCCACGGAAGACGTGCTGTACCTGCTCAATGGCTTGGGGATCGAAACGGGCGTGGACTTGGAGCGTTTGCTGGTGGCCGGCCAGCAGATTTGCACAGTACTGGGGCGCCCCACCGGTTCGCGGGTGGCCAAGGCCCGTAGCGCGGTGTAGGCCCGCACACCCCGCCCAACCCATGTCCAAGTGTTACCGCCCCCGCTTACGCGGGGCGCAAGCGAGTAACACGGAAACACCACCCTCAAAAAAAGCTGAACGTTTTCTCCGACAAAAAACCCAAGCCATTGATTTAAAAGGCTTTTAAAAAGTTGGCACGGGTTCTGCTATCTCTATCGCACAACAAAAATAAAAAAAGCGGCAAACCTAATAAAAATAAGACGTAACGACTCTGACATAACAAAAACAACACGGCAGAGACGCAGCTAACAGATTTTTTTGGAGAAGGTGTGCTTTCAGGGGGCTACTCGCAGCGACCCGCAACCGGGCAGAGAACAATAAAACTACCCTCAGGTAGCTCCCGAACTGGTTGGTTCGTTCAACGAAAACGCAGATCAGCGCTCAAAAAAATACGTTTGCTCTTGACCCCGGATGGGGGTCGCCCAAAACAGCAACAAGGGCAACGGTTGCCAATAACAACAACAGACCGCCCCTCAATAATAAAAAAGAGCACGTCACGACAAATTAAAGGGGAGCCTCGGCTCCCCTTTGTGCTGTCTGGGGTTCTTGGAATGCAGCGGATCTTGAGCGCGAGCGCGCCTGCTCGCGATGGGGCCAGTAAAGCCCAGGCATCCTTACCTGCTGGCCTGGCGCAATCGCGAGCAGGCTCGCTCCCACCGTAGCCACCCACTACTTGCGTCTACTCGGGCTTACTCCCCTTCAATTCCTCGATGCTGATTTCGCGCATGCGAAATTTCTGGATCTTGCCGGTGACGGTCATGGGGAATTCATCCACGAACTTGAAGTGGCGCGGCATCTTGAAGTGGGCAATGTGGCGCTTGCACCAGGTTTGCAGCTCCAGTTCGTTGGCGCAGTGGCCGGGGTGGAACTTGATCCAGGCAACGATTTCCTCGCCGTACTTGCTGTCGGGGATACCGACGATCTGCACATCCGCCACCGCCGGGTGGGTAAAGAAAAACTCCTCCAGCTCACGGGGGTAAATGTTCTCGCCGCCGCGAATAATCATGTCTTTGTTGCGCCCGGCGATGCATACGTAGCCCTGCTCGTTCATGGTCGCCAGATCGCCGGTGTGCATCCAGCCTGCCGGGTCGATGGCCTCGCTGGTAGCCTGGGGGTCGTTCCAGTAGCCGAGCATCACGCTGTAACCGCGGGTGCAGAGTTCGCCGATCTGGCCGCGGGCCAGGGTGTTGCCAGTAGCGTCGATGATCTTGCTTTCCAATTGCGCCTGGGTGCGGCCCACGGTGGTCACCCGCAGCTCCAAGTCATCATCGGGGCCGGTCTGCAACGACACCGGGCTGGTCTCGGTCATGCCATAGGCGATCTGCACTTCGCTCATATGCATTTCGCTGATAACCCGGCGCATCACTTCGATGGGGCACGTGGCCCCGGCCATGATCCCGGTGCGCAGGCTCGACAGGTCGAACGCCTGGCGCCGGGGTTCGTCGAGCATGGCGATAAACATGGTCGGCACGCCGTACAGGGCCGTGGCCCGCTCCTCGGCCACGGTGGCCAGGGTCAGCAACGGGTCGAAGGCGTCGTTGGGGTAGATCATGGTGGTGCCGTGGGTGATGCAGCCCAGGTTGCCCATGACCATGCCAAAGCAGTGGTACAGCGGCACCGGGATCACCAGGCGATCGGCGGCGCTCAGGCCCAGGCTTTCGCCCACCATGTAGCCGTTATTGAGGATGTTGTAGTGGCTCAGGGTCGCGCCCTTGGGGAACCCCGTAGTGCCGGAGGTGTACTGGATATTCACGGCCTGGTCGAAATGCAGGCTGTGTTGGCGTTCGTGCAGTTGCGCCGCAGTCACCGCCTCGCCCAGCGCCGCCAGTTGCGACCAAGGCAGGAACCCCGACGGCGGCTGCGCCTGCAGGCTGATGACCCCTTGCAAGTGCGGCAGGCGCTCGCTTTGCAGCAGGCCGATGGATTGCTCGGCCAACTCCGGCACCAGCGCTTGCAGCATGGCGTGGTAATCGCTGCTCTTGAACGCCCCGGCGCACACCAACCATTGGCAAGCGGACTGTTTCAACACGTATTCCAATTCGCTGCTGCGGTAGGCCGGGTTGATATTGACCAGAATCACGCCGATCTTGGCGCTGGCGAACTGGCTGATGCACCACTGCGCGCAGTTGGGCGCCCAGATGCCGAGGCGGTCGCCCGGGCGCATGCCCAGGGCCATCAACGCCCGCGCATGCAGATCGACCGCGTGCGCCAACTGCGCCCAGGTGTAACGCAACTGCTGGTGGCGCACCACCAGGGCCTCCCCCTCGGGGTAACGGGCAACCGTGTTGTCGAAGGCCTGACCGATGGTCTGGGCGAGCAAGGCTTTTTCCTGGGAGCCGCGGCTGTAGCTCTGGCTTGGGTGCACACCTAGTTGATCCATGACGACCCCTATTGTCTTTTTTTGGCGGGATGGACGGGGAGCGCTGAGCTCCACACAAAGCGCCCTTACTCTCGCGCAAGTTGACGTTAACGTAAAGGTCGGGACGGAAAATTCTCCAGCAGTGCGTTGTAAAGCGACCGACGGCAAGGGGATTCAGGCGTTGCCGGCTGACGACATTGACGCCGGCCTAGAAATCCCAGCGCGTAGTGAGCATCACGTTGCGCGGGTCGCCGTAGTACGACGCGTTAAAAAAGCCAATGTTGGTCATGTACTTCTTGTCGAACGCGTTGTTGACGTTGAGGGTGGCCGAGAGGTTTTCGCTGACCTGGTAGCGGGCCATCAGGTCCACCAGCCAGTACGCTTCCTGGCTGTACTTCTCCTGCGTGCCCTTGCCGTAGTTGCTCAGGATGCGCCAACCCTGCGCCTGCCAGCGCGCGCCGCCGCCCAAGGTCAGTTGGTCGAGGGCGCCGTGGAGTTTGTAGCTGGTGTACACATTCAACTGGTCCTCGGGTTCGAAGGTGGCCACTTTGGCACCGCTTTCGTCGCGGCTGATCTTGTGGGTGTAGCCGCCCTGCAATTGCCAGCCCGGCGCCAGTTCCCCGGAGATTTCCGCCTCGAACCCCTTGGTCTTGGACTTGATGCCCATCACCGCGTAATCGATCACGTCGTAGTTGGGATTGGCGTTGTATTCGGTGTCTTCTTCGGCGCGGTTTTCTTCGTGCACCTCGAAGTACGCCAGGCTGGAATTGAGCCGCCCGTCAAAGAATTCGCCCTTGATACCGACCTCGTAGTTCTTGCCTTCGTTAGGGTCCAGCGGCTTGTTGTTACGGTCGCGGTTGTCCCGTTGGGGCAGGAAGATCTCGGTGTAGCTGGTGTACAGCGAGAAGTTGTCGTTGAGGTCATAGACCAGCCCGGCATAGGGCACGACCTTGCCACTTTTCTGGACGTCGGAGGTGCCGGTCACCTGGAAGTTGGCCACCCGCGCGCCCAGCAGCAGCGACAAGTCATCGGCCAGGCTGAAGCGCCCGGTGAGGTAGCCGGCGCTCTGGCGTGTGGTTTCGTCGTTGTAGCGCGACACTTTGCTCCAGTCCGGCTCGCGGCCGTCGCCGTCCCAGTTGAAATAGTCGTAGGCGTTGCCGACCTGGATGGCATCGGTGAAGTTCTTGCCGGTCCAGTGGGAGGTGGACAGCGAGGTGCCCACCACCAATTGGTGTTCACGCCCCAACAGGTCGAACGGCCCGGAAACGTACAGGTCGCCGCTGTTGCTGACGGTTTCGCCGGTGTACTTGCGCGACAGCAGCGAGGCGATGCCGGTGTCGGCGTTGGGCGGCATCAGCGCGCCCAGCGGTGCGTTGTAGCCGTTGATCTGGTGGTTGTACTGGCCCTTGGCGACCCAACCGTTGGCAAAGCTGTGCTCCAGGGTGGCAAATGCCGTACGCGTGTACTGCGACCAGTTGCTGAAGTGGGCGCCGTTGTTGTAGGACCGCGGCGTGCTGATGCGGTTGCCCTTGGAGTCGTACAGCGCGGCGCTGCCGGACCAGCTCGAACCCTGCGGGTCGGTGTCCTGGTAATCGCCGCCCAGGGTCAGCAGGGTGTCGGGGCTCAGGTCCACTTCGAGAATGCCGTAGAACACGCTGGTCTGGCGCTGGTAGTGGTCCATGAACGAATGCTTGTCCGAATAGGCCGCCACGGCGCGGCCACGCACATTGCCGGTTTCGCTCAGCGGGCCGCTGACATCCAGTTGCGAACGGTAGTTGTCCCAGGAGCCGGCGCCCAGTTCCACGCTGGCCTTGAACGTGTGGGTCGGTTTTTTGCGCACCAGGTTGATAACCCCGCCCGGGCCGCCCGCCCCGGCGAGCAGGCCCGGGGCGCCCTTGAGCACTTCCACGCGGTCATAGATGGCCATGTCGCTTTGGGTCTGGCCGGCCGAGTACTGCGGGTCCTGCAGGGTGGGGATGCCGTCGTACTGGAAGTTCTGGATGGCGAAACCGCGGGAGTAATAGCTGGTGCGGTCGCTGTCGTAGGCGGTCACGGTGATGCCTGGCGTGTGGCGCATCACGTCATCGATGGAGGTCAGGCCGAAGTCGTCCATGGCCTGGCGGGTCACCACCGAGATCGACTGCGGGGTTTCCCGCGGCGTAAGCACCAGGCGCGCGGCGGTGGCGATACTGCCGGTGGTGTACGAGCCCGAGCCTTCGGTGATGGTGCCCAACTGGTTGGCGCTGACCTGGGTGGCGCCCAGTTCCAGGGCCGTGCCGGAGGTGGGTGCCGCTTGCAGCAAATAGCCATTGGCGCCCTGCACCACCTCGTAGCCGCTGCCCTGCAACAAGGCTGCGAAGCCCTCCTCCACCGGGTAACGGCCGTGCAGGCCCTGGCTGCTCAAGCCACCAAGGTTGTGGGACTGGAACAGGATCGCCACGCCCGCTTGCTGGGCGAAGCGGTTCAGCGTATTGCTCAGCGGCCCCGCCGGGATGTCGAATGGTTGAGCAACCGCTTGGCTGGCCTGGGCCCAATTGACACTTAGGGCGCCCGCCGCCGTGGCGGCAACCAGGTGGATGGCTAGCGCCAGCGGACGCAGGTTCGAGGAAGGGGTCGGCATGGTGAAGGCAGTCCTTTATTCGGTTATGTACCTCCCTTGACGGGCAACCCGAAAAAAAGCGGAAGCAATGCGAATAATTATTTTTCAGCACCTGGCGACGGCTTCACCCACGACAGCCAGGGCGTGAATTGGCGCACCTGCACCGGCAAGCTCTCGGCGATCAGTTGCAACGCCCGGTCGGTGTCGTCCAGGGGCAGCACGGCCGACACCCGCAGGTGCGCCAGGGCAGCGCGGTCGAACTGCACCCGGCCGTGGCGGTGGCGGGCCAATTCATCCAGCACCTCGGGCAGCGGGCGGTCGTCCACCACCAGTTGATGGCGGCGCCAGGCTTCGTCGATGCTGCGCGGGTCGATCGCACCCAGGCGTTGCACGCCATCGGCGCGGATCAACGCCTGCCCTCCCGCTGCCACTTCCAGGGTTTGCCGCGCGTCCAGGCTCTGCGCGGCCACGCGCGAGTGGAGCATGGTCAACACGGTGGTGTCCTGGCCGCGGCGCACCACAAAACGGGTGCCCAGGGCGCGCATCGTGCCTTGGGCGGTCTGCACGATAAACGGCCGCGCAGCGTCAGGGGCCACCTCCACCAGCACCTCGCCCTGGAGCAATTCGATGCGCCGCTGCTGGCCGTCGAAGTGCAGGTTCACCGCGCTGGCGCCATTGAGCACCAGGGTGGACTGATCCTCCAGGCGCACGGTTTTCCAGTCGGTGGGGCCGCTGCTCAAGTCCGCCGTCCAACGGCCAGGGTAGGAACTGTTGAGTAGCAGCATCGCCGGCACCACCAGGCACGCGGCCAACGCCCAGTGGCGCATGGCACGCTGACGCACCGCCCGCTTGCCGCTGCCGGCGAACGCCGCGCTGAGCCCGGCCTTGGCCGCCGCCGGGCGGCCGCGCAAGGCTTGCATGCGCCCCACCACTTCCTGCATCCGCGCCGCCGCCGCCGCGTGTTGCGGGCCTTGCTGTTGCCAGCACTCGAACGCCGCCCGCTGTTCTTCGCTCAGCGGCCCTTCATGCAGGCGCAGCATCCATTCGGCAGCCTGCTCGTCGATCTGTTGGCGCGAAGACATGGGCATAGCGCGCTCAAACATCCAGGCTGTGGCTGCAATGCAGCAGTGCTTGAATCAGGTACTTGCGCACCGTGCGTTCGGACAGCCGCAACTGGCTGGCAATCTGCCGTTGGGTCAGGTCGTCCAGGTAATACAGCACAAACGCCTGGCGGGGTTTTTCCGCCAGGCCTTCGAGCAGGAAGGCGATCTGCTCCAGGGCTTGCAGGGTGGCATGGAGCTGTTCCGGCGACTGGAAGCCTTGCAGGGTATCGACGGTCAGCATCAATTCCTGCAGGTAAGCACTCTCGATCTGCCTGCGCCGCGCCTGGTCGATCATCAGCCGCCGCGCAGTGGTGCTCAGGTAAGCCCGGGGCTCGCGAATGGCCCCCACCGACTCGCGGGTAGCGAGAATCCGCGCAAAGGTGTCCTGTGCCACGTCGGCGGCATTGTGGGCACAACCCAACTTGCGCCGCAGCCAGCCCAGCAGCCAACCGTGGTGCTCGCTGTAGAGGTCGTGAATCACGCGCTGATACGGCGGCTCGACGAGGGGCATAGGAATTGGCTCAAAAGTTATTAAGAATCATTGCTAATGGTAAGGAGAAGTGTCCGCACAAAGCAAGGCACAACACTGGCAGGTTGCCTTCATGGGCCAGCCGTCGATTGACAGCCTGCGGACGCAGGTTTACGTTAACGTAAAGGTGAGAGCGAGTCCCGCGCCCTTCCCGCCCGACAAAAACATCAAAAGGTGACCCATGAGCTACCCCTCCCTGAATTTCGCCCTGGGCGAAACCCTCGACATGCTGCGCGATCAGGTCCAGTCCTTCGTTGCCAAAGAAATCGCCCCGCGTGCGGCGCAGATCGACATCGACAACCTGTTCCCCGCCGACCTGTGGCGCAAGTTCGGGGACATGGGCCTGCTGGGCATCACCGTGCCTGAGGAATACGGCGGCGCGGGCCTGGGCTACCTGGCCCACGTGGTGGCCATGGAAGAAATCAGCCGCGGTTCGGCCTCGGTCGCGCTGTCCTACGGCGCCCACTCCAACCTGTGCGTAAACCAGATCAACCGCAACGGCACCCACGAACAGAAAGCCAAGTACCTGCCCAAGCTCATCAGCGGCGAGCACGTCGGCGCCCTGGCCATGAGCGAGCCCAACGCCGGCTCCGACGTGGTGTCGATGAAGCTGCGCGCCGACAAACGCGGCGACCACTACGTGCTCAACGGCAGCAAGACTTGGATCACCAATGGCCCCGACGCCAACACCTACGTGATCTACGCCAAGACCGACCTGGACAAGGGCGCCCACGGCATCACCGCGTTCATCGTCGAGCGCGACTGGAAGGGCTTTAGCCGCAGCAACAAGTTCGACAAGCTCGGCATGCGCGGTTCCAACACCTGCGAGCTGTTCTTCGATGACGTGCCCGTGCCCGAGAAAAACATCCTCGGCGTGCTCAATGGCGGCGTGAAGGTGCTGATGAGCGGCCTGGACTACGAGCGCGTGGTGCTCTCCGGCGGCCCCACCGGCATCATGCAGGCCTGCATGGACCTGATCGTGCCCTACATCCACGACCGCAAGCAGTTCGGCCAGAGCATCGGCGAATTCCAGCTGATCCAAGGCAAAGTCGCCGACATGTACACCCAGCTCAACGCCAGCCGCGCCTACCTGTACGCGGTGGCCCAGGCCTGCGAGCGCGGCGAGACCACGCGCAAGGACGCCGCCGGGGTGATCCTCTACAGCGCCGAGCGCGCCACCCAAATGGCCCTGGACGCCATCCAGATCCTGGGCGGCAACGGCTACATCAACGAATTCCCCGCCGGGCGCCTGCTGCGCGACGCCAAGCTCTACGAAATCGGCGCCGGCACCAGCGAAATCCGCCGCATGCTCATCGGGCGCGAACTCTTCAACGAAACGAAATAAGGGCAGCGGCAAGGGGTGAGCGACAAGCTGCAAGCCACCCGCAGCAGCCCTACGCTCTTGCCGCTTAAAGCTTGCCGCTTGCCGCTACGACGGAGTCATCCATGCATTTGCATTCCCAGCTCAATCCCCGTTCGGCGGATTTCGCCGCCAACAGCGCAGCCATGCTTGAACAGGTCGCAGCCCTGCGCACACTGCTTGAGTCGATCCGCCAAGGCGGCGGCGCCAAGGCCCAGGAGCGCCACACCTCGCGGGGCAAACTGTTGCCCCGCGAACGCATCAATCGCCTGCTCGACCCCGGTTCGCCCTTCTTGGAGCTGAGCCAACTGGCGGCCCATGAGGTGTACGGCGAAGACGTGCCAGCAGCGGGCGTGATCGCCGGCATCGGCCGTGTCGAAGGCGTCGAGTGCATGATCGTGGCCAACGACGCCACGGTGAAGGGCGGGTCCTACTACCCGCTGACAGTGAAAAAACACCTGCGCGCCCAGACCATCGCCCAGCAGAATCGCCTGCCGTGCATTTACCTGGTGGACTCCGGCGGCGCCAACCTGCCGCGCCAGGACGAAGTCTTTCCCGACCGCGAACACTTCGGGCGGATCTTCTTCAACCAAGCCAACATGAGCGCCCAGGGCATCCCGCAGATCGCCGTGGTCATGGGCTCCTGCACCGCGGGCGGCGCCTATGTGCCGGCCATGGCCGACGAAGCCATCATGGTGCGCGAGCAGGCGACGATCTTTCTCGCCGGCCCGCCGCTGGTCAAAGCCGCCACCGGCGAGGTGGTGAGCGCCGAGGATTTGGGCGGTGCCGACGTGCATTGCCGCACTTCCGGGGTGGCCGACCACTACGCGCAAAACGACGAACATGCCCTGGCCCTGGCCCGGCGCAGCGTCGCCAACCTTAACTGGCGCAAATTGGGCCAGGTGCAGCAACGCACGCCCATCGCGCCGCTGTACGCCAGCGATGAGTTGTACGGCGTGGTGCCGGCGGACGCCAAGCAGCCTTTCGACGTGCGCGAAGTGATCGCACGCCTGGTGGACGGCTCGGTGTTCGATGAATTCAAGGCCTTGTTCGGCACCACCCTGGTGTGCGGCTTCGCCCACCTGCACGGTTACCCCATCGCGATCCTGGGCAACAACGGCATCCTCTTCGCCGAAGCCGCGCAAAAAGGCGCGCACTTCATCGAACTGGCCTGCCAGCGCGGCATCCCGTTGCTGTTTTTGCAGAACATCACCGGCTTCATGGTTGGCCAGAAGTACGAGGCCGGCGGCATCGCCAAGCACGGCGCCAAACTGGTGACAGCCGTGGCCTGCGCCCAGGTGCCCAAGTTCACCGTCATCATCGGCGGCAGTTTTGGCGCCGGGAACTACGGGATGTGCGGGCGCGCCTACGACCCGCGCTTTTTGTGGATGTGGCCCAACGCGCGCATCGGCGTGATGGGCGCCGAACAAGCCGCCGGCGTGCTGGTGCAGGTCAAGCGCGAACAGGCCGAGCGTAGCGGCCAGGCGTTCAGCGCCGCCCAGGAACACGAGATCAAACAACCGATCCTCGACCAGTACGAACACCAGGGGCACCCGTACTACTCCAGCGCCCGCCTGTGGGACGACGGCGTCATCGACCCCGCGCAAACCCGCGACGTGCTGGGCCTGGCCCTATCCGCCGCGCTGAACGCGCCTATCGAACCGAGCCGCTTTGGCGTGTTCCGGATGTGATCGCTCCCGTGGCAGGCGCCAGCGCGCGGCCACCAGCACCGTGGAGACAGACAACGATGAACAGCTTCAACACCCTGCAACTGAGCCGCGACCCGCGCGGCTTTGCCACCCTGTGGCTGAACCGCGAGCAGAAAAAAAACGCCTTCAACGCCGAAATGATCCGCGAACTGATCCTGGCCCTGGACCAGGTGCAAACCGACCCCAGCCTGCGCTTTTTGCTGCTGCGCGGGCGCGGCAAGCACTTCAGCGCCGGCGCCGACCTGGCCTGGATGCAGCAATCGGCCGAACTGGACTACAACACCAACTTGGACGACGCCCGGGAACTGGCGGAGCTGATGTACAACCTGGCCAAGCTGAAAATCCCCACCCTGGCGGTGGTTCAGGGCGCGGCGTTCGGCGGCGCGCTGGGCCTTATCAGTTGCTGCGACATGGCCATCGGTGCTGACGACGCGCAGTTCTGTCTTTCCGAAGTACGCATCGGCCTGGCCCCGGCGGTCATCAGCCCCTTCGTGGTGCAGGCCATCGGCGAACGCGCGGCGCGGCGCTATGCCCTCACCGCCGAGCGCTTCGACGGCCAGCGTGCGCGGGAAATCGGCCTGCTATCCGACAGCTACCCGGCCACGGAGCTGGAGCAACGGGTCGAGCAATGGGTCGCCAACCTGCTGCTCAACAGCCCCGCCGCCATGCGGGCGAGCAAAGACCTGCTGCGTGAAGTGGGCAGCGGCGTCTCCACACCGGCCCTGCGCCGCTACTGCGAAAACGCCATCGCCCGTATCCGCGTCAGCCCCGAGGGCCAGGAAGGCCTGCGCGCCTTCCTGCAAAAACGCACGCCCAGCTGGCAAACCGACACCACCGCCCAGGAGCCCCGTTGATGAGCGCCCCCCGTATCACCACCGTGCTGGTGGCCAACCGCGGCGAAATCGCCTGCCGGGTCATGCGTACCGCCAAGGCCATGGGCCTGACCACCGTGGCCGTGCACAGCGCCACCGACCGCCAGGCGCGACACAGCCGCGAAGCGGACATTTGCGTTGACCTGGGCGGCAGCAAGGCCGCCGACAGCTACCTGCAAATCGACAAACTGATCGCCGCCGCCCAGGCCAGCGGCGCCCAGGCGATTCACCCCGGCTACGGCTTTCTCTCGGAAAACGCCGGGTTCGCCCGCGCCATCGAGGCCGCCGGGTTGATCTTCCTCGGCCCGCCCGCCTCCGCCATCGACGCCATGGGCAGCAAGTCCGCGGCCAAGGCCCTGATGGAAACCGCGGGCGTGCCCCTGGTGCCCGGCTACCACGGCGCCGAGCAAGACCTGGAAACCTTCCGCCTCGCCTGCGAGCGCATCGGCTACCCGGTGCTGCTCAAGGCCACGGCGGGCGGCGGCGGCAAAGGCATGAAAGTGGTCGAGCACGTCGGCGAACTGGCCCAAGCCCTGGCCTCGGCGCAGCGCGAAGCACTGTCGTCGTTCGGCGACTCGCGCATGCTGGTGGAAAAGTACCTGCTCAAACCGCGCCACGTGGAAATCCAGGTGTTCGCCGACCAGCACGGCCACTGCCTGTACCTCAACGAGCGCGACTGCTCGATCCAGCGTCGCCACCAGAAAGTCGTCGAGGAAGCCCCGGCCCCCGGCCTGAGCCCAGCCCAGCGCCAGGCCATGGGCGAATCCGCCGTGCGCGCCGCACAAGCCATCGGCTACGTGGGCGCGGGCACCGTGGAATTTTTGCTCGATGCCCGCGGCGAATTCTTCTTTATGGAGATGAACACTCGCTTGCAGGTCGAACACCCGGTCACCGAAGCCATCACCGGCCTGGACCTGGTAGCGTGGCAGATCCGCGTCGCCCAGGGCGAGGCGCTGCCCATGACCCAGGCCCAAGTGCCCCTGCACGGCCATGCCATCGAAGTGCGGCTGTACGCCGAAGACCCCGGCCACGACTTTCTTCCGGCCGCCGGGCGCCTGGCGCTGTACCGCGAATCCGCGCCGGGCCCGGGGCGGCGCGTGGACAGCGGCGTGGCACAGGGCGATGTGATTTCACCGTTCTACGACCCCATGCTGGGCAAGCTCATCGCCTGGGGCGAAAACCGCGAACAGGCGCGCCTGCGCTTGCTGGCCATGCTCGATGAGTTCGCCATCGGCGGGCTGAAGACCAATATCGGCTTTTTGCGGCGCATCATCGCCCACCCGGCCTTCGCCGAGGCGCAGCTGGACACCGGGTTCATCCCGCGCCACCAGGCGCAACTGCTGCCAGCACCAGGCGAACTCAGCGACGAGTTCTGGGAAGCCGCCGCCCAGGCATTTATCCAGAGCCAACCGGCCCTTCAGCGTGACGATGAGCGTGATTCGCCTTGGGCGGCCACCACCGGCCTGCGCTTGGGCTTGGCGGCCCAAACCAGCCTGCACCTGAGCTGCGAGGAACAGGACCGCGCCGTCAACCTCGCGCCCGACGGCGCCGAACTGCACGGCGAATACCTGCACCGCACCCAGCAGGGCGTGCGCCGCCAGCACCGGGCCATCCGCCAGGGCGACAGCCTGTACCTGCACTGGGGCGGCGAACTCCACTGCATCAAAGCCTACGACCCCATTGCTGCCGCCGACGCCAGCCACAGCCAACAGGGCGGGCTGACGGCCCCAATGAACGGCAGCATCGTGCGGGTGCTGGTGGAAGTCGGCCAACAGGTAGAAGCCGGGGCGCAACTGGTGGTGCTCGAAGCGATGAAAATGGAACACAGCATCCGCGCGCCCGAGGCCGGTGTGGTCAAGGCGTTGTTCTGTGCTGAAGGGGAAATGGTCAGCGAAGGCAGTGCGCTGGTGGAGCTGGAGTGACCGCGAAAAACCACGGCCCGGTGTCAGGCGCCGGGCCGTGGGCTGTCAGAATTTGGCAGTGGCCTGCATGACGACGCCGATGATCCGGCATTCTTCGCTGTACAGCGCCTTGGGGTACGTCGGGTTGAGCGGCACCAGGTAACGCTGGCCGCCCTCCTCGATCAACTTGCGGAAGGTCGCCTCAGCGCTGCCCGGCCAACGGGCGATCACCAGTTTGCCCGGCACCGCCTCCACCGCCGGGTCCACCAGAATCAACATGCCCTCGGCAACGCTCAAACCGCTGGGGGCGGTCATGGCATCGCCAATGACCCGTAGCCAGAACGCCGCGCCCTGGGCGTGGTAATCGGTCAATTCATAACGATTGGGGTTGTACGCCCCGGGTGGGGATTCGCGCGTCTGGCAAGGGTCTTTCCAGTCGCTCACCGGGTAGCGGAAGTACGGGTTGTACTTTTCTGCAAGGGTCAAACCGTAGGCCTCGTCTTCGCCATCCAGCGTCTGTTGTGTGGCTGGCTCGCGGATCACCAGCGCCACTTCGAGAAACCCCAGGCCCAGTTCCTCGAGCACACGGTTCATGTCGGTGATTTTCGGCTCGCGACGTTTGTTGAGCCAATGGCCCACGCCACCTTGGGACATGCCCAGGCGTTCTGCGAGTTTCTCTTGAGTGATTTTAAGCTCACTCATTTTGGCCTTGACCAATTCGATCCATTTATCCATGGCCGGAACAATACTTTGTGTACTCGGGCCCTCAATACACATATTGTAGTATTTAATTTTTCGGAACAAATACGTGATGTACTAACTTTACCGGTGACTCATTTCAATACGTACCGGAGTACCCGCCCCATGACAATACCCAACGACGACCCACTGGACATGGACCTACGCCCCGTCGCCGCGTCCTATAAAGACTGCACCGCCGCCCAGCGCGCCCTGGATTATTACTTGAAACCAACTGTTTCAGTGGGCAGCGCCGACGCGCCGGCCCTCGAGGATTCGCTGTTCGAGGTCAAGGCTGGCATCAGCGGCGAAGAAGCGATGATCCACGCCTCGGACCTGCTGCGCTGTGCCGCGGCCGCAGCCTACGAATCGGCAGGCAGCCTCAACGGCACGCCCAGGGACCTGGCGTTCTCGGTGGTCTACATGATTGATCTGGCCAAGGCCATGGTCGACAGGTCCCTGAACGGGAACCGGACCGCATGAACAGCACGCGCAATCAGCGTGAGGTTCCAGGTGTGCGGGGGTAGCGAGAAGGCGCCAGAAAATAATTTCGGCAAAGCACAGAAAGTCATTTGACTTTCAAATGATAATGATTATTATTGCAGCAACTGATCGCGAGATCAGTGATAGACCAAGTGACCTTAGGTCGGTCGCCTGGGCTATCTCCTCATCAGGCTAATCACGGTTTTTGACCCGGCTCTTTGGCCGGGTCTTTTTTTTGCCAGTTTTCTGGCTTGCGCTTCAGGCTAATGAAGACGGTGGGCAGTGGTCACTGCCTCTGAATGGCCGCGATGATAGCAAAAGAATATCGCGTTGCAAGGCTGCGGCGGCATGTATCCCTATTTAGCACTTGAGAATCAATCGCATAAACCCTAAGCTTGCCCAGCGTCAAGGATGACGCCCCCTTCCCCATTTCCCTGATCTACCCCCCTGTTTTTCCCGGCCCCGGGTGTAAAGTAGCCGCCACAACAATCATATTCAGGGACCCAGACTATGACCGTGGCGCACCGCAGTTTTCAGATCACCGACGCTTTCGACAGCGGCAATATCAAGGTGCTGGACACCAGCAACCCACTCCAAGTACTGCTGGAGATCAAGCCCGACACCCACAGCCCGCACTTTCAATGGTTCCACTTCAAGGTCAGCGGCCTGCATGTGGGCCAAGAGCATTGGTTTCGTCTGGGCAACGCCAGCAAGTCCTTCTTCAACAAGGCGTGGGACGGCTATCAGGCAGTGGCGTCCTACGATCACGTCAACTGGTTCCGCGTACCCACCATCTTCGAAGGCGACACCCTGCGCTTCAGCCTCGAGGCCGAGCACACCCACGCCTGGTTCGCCTACTTCGAGCCCTACAGCCGTGCCCGCCACGACTGGTTGATCGACCACGCCCTGACCAAAGCCGGCACCGAACTGCTGGCCACCGGCAAAAGCGTCGAGGGCCGCGACATCCCGTTGCTACGTAAGGGCAGCGGCGCCGAAGGCCGGCGCAAGGTCTGGATCATTGCCCAACAACACCCCGGCGAGCACATGGCCGAATGGTTCATGGAAGGCGTGATCGAGCGCCTGTGCCGTCACGACGACACCATCCTGGAAAAACTCCTGGCCGGCGCCGACCTGTACCTGGTGCCGAACATGAACCCTGACGGCGCCTTCCACGGCCATTTGCGCACCAACGCCAAGGGCCAGGACCTCAATCGGGCGTGGCAGAACGCCAGCGAAGAACTGAGCCCGGAAGTGTTCTTCGTCCAGCAGCAAATGAAGCTGCATGGTGTTGACCTGTTCCTCGACATCCACGGCGACGAGGAAATCCCCTACGTGTTCACCGCCGGTTGCGAAGGCAACCCCGGCTACACACCACGCATCGAAGCCCTGGAAAAGCATTTTCGCGAGCACCTCAAAGGCCTCACCAAAGACTTCCAGAGCAAACACGGCTACACCCGCGACCTGCCCGGCCAGGCCAACATGACCCTGGCGTGCAACAGCGTTGGCCAGGCCTTTGACTGCCTGTCCCTGACCCTGGAAATGCCGTTCAAGGACAACAACGATGCGCCGAACCCAATCACCGGTTGGTCAGGCAAGCGTTCGATGCAACTGGGCAAAGACGTGTTGAGCACCGTGGCCGCGCTGGTGGGCACCCTGCGCTAAGGCGCATCAACGGCAATGGGCCAAGCGTTCTGCCAGGGCCTTGGCCTGAATCGCCACATCCGTCACCGCCGTGCTTTCCCACCACATACCTCGCAGAGGCGGGCCCAGGGCGAACAAGCACCGGGCCACCTGGCCCTGGGCGTCGATCAGCGCACCGCCCGGGTCGGCAGCGATCCCCAGCGCCAGAGGGCCAGGCTGGATCAGGCCGCTGGCCAGCAATTGCTGGGGCAGCGGCTTGGCCACCCGGCGCCAGTCGTATTCAATGCCGCTGGAGTTAATCAGCGCTGCCCCGCACACCACTTCGCTCTGGGCCTGGCCGCGGCGGCGCAGGCGGATGCACACCTGGCCCGATGGCGCGGGCTCCAGGCCCTGGAAGGACGCGGCGTGGATGCGCAGTCGCCCTTGCTGATGCAAGCGTGCCACCAGGGCCGCACTCAGCGGTGGCGAACGGTGGTGATGGCTTTCCCACCAGGGCCGCACATGGCGCACGAATTGGCGGCGCTGGGCATCACTGGCCTGGCTCCACAGGCGCGGGATATGGCTGCGCACCGTGTCCAACGGCGCTTGCCAGTCCACCCCCTGCTGTTGGGCCGCGCGGCATTGGCGACGCAGTTCGCGCAGCAGTTGACGGGGGCTGCGCAGGCTTAGGTCCTGGGCGAGGAAGTCCACCCAGGCCGGGGGCTGACGGCGCACATGGGGCAACAGGCCATGACGGGAAAACACCTCGATGGGCCCGCGGTGCCCGGCTTGCTCCAGCGACACCACGGCATCGACCATGGTCAACCCGGAGCCGATTATCAGCACCGGCGCCTGGGGGGCCAGGCGCGCCATGGCGGCCACGTCCCATGGGTCGAGGGCCGTCGCGTTGACACCAGTGGCGTGAATTTGGGGCGTGTGGGCCGCGGCAAACATGCCGGTGGCCAACACCGCCACATCCCCCTGCAAGCACTGGCCATCTGCCAGTTGCACCTGCACACCTGGGCCATCGGGGCTTACCCGCACCGCTTCGCCACGGATGTGCTCGACGCTGGAGCCCTGAGGCTCGCCCACAGCTTGCGCCTCGGCCAAACGCTGCTGCACGTACAAACCGAAAAGGCCCCGGGGCGGGAACAACTCGCTGACCGACACCCGTTGCTCATGGGCCTCGGGCCAGCCGCCGACGTCGATGAACTCGCTCAGCCATTGGCTCAGGTCATCGGCGTTGTCCGGGTCAACGCTCATGCGCGCCGCGTTGCCGTTAAGGGTGTGGCCCAACTCCACCGCGCTATAGGCCTCGCCCCGCCCTAGTTCGGCGCGGGGTTCGATAACCCGCACCCGCCGGCGCCCCGGCAGGCGCATCAACTGCGCCGCCAGCAGGGTACCGCTCAGGCCGCCGCCGACAATCAGGATATCTGTGTGCCCTGCCCGATCGCTCATGCCGTTCTCTCTGTGGTTATCCATTGCGCCCACCCTCTTGGCGTGAATCATAAACCGGGGCGCGCATCTTAATTTCACAAGCAGTACTAAAGGCCAGTATTGCACCGCCACCTGCGTCTATAAAAAACAAGGGCGGGGTTGTTATTCGCCCTGAACTAAACAGGCCATGGGCCCCGTTTTAATGGGGTTATACGGGTAACAGGCTTGTATTGATTCGGACGAATAGAGGCACAAATCCTCCAGTCTTCCGACGAAAAAACCTACCATCATCATCATTTCCTACACAAAAAACACGACAACCTTACAAGTCATGAAAATGTTGCCGACATTAATTTATTTTTCGCCTGAGTACAGTTCCGCCGCTGCAAATACGGAACACAACAACTCTGGAGCTTTACAATGAAAAAACTGTGGATGCCCGCACTGGTTGTCGCTGCACTTATCACCACCAGTGGTTGCACAAGTCATAACATCAATCAACCAACGGCTCCCCTAGTTGGCCAAGTAGATGCCAAGTTGAAGGCCGATGTTAAAGTCGGCGAAAAAATCACTGGCCAGTCTTCCACCAACATCCTGTTCGGATGGCTGCAAGTGGGCGGCGACAGCCAGTTCGCCGATGGCGTTGGCTACGGTGGCAGCAGCGGCTCGGGTTTCAGCCTGCTGGACCCGGTGGCATCGGCCAAAGCCGCAGCGGCTTACAAGGCTGTAAAAAGCTCCGGTTCGGACCTGATTGTTGCACCGCGTTATGAAGTCAATGTCGCCGACTACTTCATCTTCAAGAAAGTGGACGTGACCGTTACCGGCAACAAAGGCACCATCAATAACATTCGCTGAAACGCGTAATGCTTTGGTTCTCCAGAAATAACACCCGGTGTTTCCCCAGGCATCGGCAACTCCTTCAAGTAGCGCTCACTCCCACTCTTGATAAGGGGCTGCTTTAGGTGTTGTTTCTGGACTTCCACACTAGCGAGGCCTGGCCTCGCTAGTGCTTTTTAGATCACCACATTTCGCACAAACCGCACCGGCCCAGGCCCGTCATTGCGATAAGCATGGGGTTGATGGCTGGCAAACATATAGAACTCTCCCGTACCAATCCGCTGGTCGCCCCCGGTCAACTCCAGGGTCAGGCACCCCTCAAACACATAGAACTGCTCGCTCCAGCCAACGGCATCCGGTTGCGAGGGATAGCGCTCGCCCGCCTCCAGGCGCCATTCCCACAGTTCCACTTCCCGCGTGGCGCTGGCCTTGGACAGCAGTACCGCTTTACTACCGGCAATTTCGCCGACCCAGGCCAACTCATCGATGCGGCTCGGGTCGCGGGCATCAGGGGCTTGGATCAGGTCGCTGAACACCACGTCCAACGCCTCGGCGACCCGGTCCAGGGTGGTCAGGCTGACATTCTTTTCGCCGGCCTCAATGGCCACCAGCATGCGCCGGCTCACCCCGGACTTTTCCGACAGCGCACTCTGACTGAGCCGGGCGGCATGGCGCAGGCGCCGTACGTTCTGGCTGACATGTTGTAGGACCGAAGTACGGGGGGCGGTTTCTTTGTGCACTATATTGCTCACCAAATGGCGTTGGGCAGTATACTGCCCAACATTTCGCGCATTGTGCGTCTCACTCCAGGTGTGTGCAAGGTCATGACATCAGCGAAACCCTCGTCTTCCTCTCCTCTGTTCTCGCGGTTCAGCAAAGCCGAGTGCGTACTGGTGTTTATCACCATGATTTGGGGCGGCACCTTTTTACTGGTGCAACATGCGATGACGGTCAGCGGCCCGATGTTTTTTGTCGGCCTACGCTTTGCCGCCGCCGCTGTCATCGTCGCGCTGTTCTCGGCCCGCAGCCTGCGCGGGCTGACGTTTTTTGAGTTGCGCGCCGGAGCCTTTATCGGCGTGTCGATCATGCTCGGCTACGGCTTGCAAACCGTGGGCCTGCAAACCATCCCCAGCAGCCAATCGGCGTTCATCACGGCGCTCTATGTGCCTTTTGTGCCGCTGCTGCAATGGTTGGTGCTGGGGCGCCGCCCTGGGTTGATGCCGAGCATTGGCATCATGCTGGCCTTTACCGGGCTGATGCTGTTATCGGGGCCAGCAGGCGCTTCGTTGAATTTCAGCAGCGGCGAAATTGTCACCCTTATCAGCGCCGTGGCGATTGCTGCGGAAATCATCCTCATCAGCACCTATGCCGGGCAAGTGGATGTGCGCCGGGTCACCTTGGTGCAACTGGCCACTGCCTCGGTGCTGGCCTTTGTGATGATTGTGCCCACCGGCGAGGCGATTCCGTCGTTTTCCTGGCTGCTCCTGGCCAGCGCCGTGGGCCTGGGCGCGGCGAGTGCGGCGATCCAGGTGGCAATGAACTGGGCGCAGAAGAGCGTTTCACCCACTCGGGCCACTCTGATTTACGCCGGTGAACCGGTGTGGGCCGGCATCGCCGGGCGCCTGGCGGGGGAGCGTTTGCCTGCCATCGCCCTGTTCGGCGCGGCACTGATCGTGGTCGCGGTGATCGTCAGCGAACTCAAAACCAAGGGCCAACGCAACACCCCGCCCGGACCGCAAGAAACCCTGGAAAACGAATTGCAGCCCTGACTCCTGTAGTAAGCGGGCTCGCCCGCGCTCAGGCGCGTAGCGACCGTAAATAGGCCGCGCGGCCACTCTATTAGGGCTGCTGCGCAACCCAGCGCGGGCAAGCCCCCTTGCTACTGGGTTGGAGCAACATGGAATCGGTTTTTTCCATACACTCTGTAGGATTCTGCCACAGCTTGGCGGTTGGTGATCTGGGGCACGGCACGTATGATCCTTCGCAAACTTCCGCAGATTAGAAGCCTATGTCCCTGATAGTTCTACTGCTTCTGCCCTTTATAGGCAGCTGTCTAGCGGCCCTGCTGCCGCACAACGCACGCAACACCGAATCCCTGTTGGCCGGCCTCGTTGCCCTGGCCGGCACTATTCAAGTCGCCCTGCTCTACCCGCAAATCGCCGATGGCGGCGTGATCCGTGAGGAATTTTTCTGGTTGCCCAGCCTGGGGCTGAATTTTGTCCTGCGCATGGACGGTTTCGCCTGGCTGTTTTCCTTGCTGGTGTTGGGCATCGGCACCTTGGTGTCGTTGTATGCGCGCTACTACATGTCACCGGACGACCCGGTGCCGCGTTTCTTCGCGTTTTTTCTGGCGTTCATGGGCGCCATGTTGGGCCTGGTGATTTCCGGCAACCTAATCCAGATCGTATTTTTCTGGGAACTGACCAGCCTGTTTTCGTTCCTGTTAATCGGCTATTGGCACCACCGTTCCGACGCCCGCCGCGGTGCCTATATGGCGCTGATGGTGACGGGCGCGGGCGGTTTATGCCTGTTGGCGGGGGTAATGCTGCTCGGCCATGTCGTAGGCAGCTATGACCTGGACAAGGTCTTGGCGGCCGGTGATCTGATCCGCGCCCATGCCCTCTACCCCGTTTTACTGCCCCTGATCCTGATCGGTGCGCTGAGCAAGAGCGCGCAGTTTCCCTTCCATTTCTGGCTGCCCCACGCCATGGCCGCGCCGACGCCGGTGTCGGCTTACTTGCATTCGGCAACCATGGTCAAGGCCGGTGTGTTCCTGCTGGCGCGGCTGTGGCCCGCGCTGTCAGGCAGTGAGCAATGGTTCTACATCGTCAGCGGCGCCGGCGCCTGCACCCTGTTGCTGGGTGCCTACTGCGCGATGTTCCAGAACGACCTCAAGGGCCTGCTGGCCTATTCCACCATCAGCCACTTGGGGCTGATTACCCTGCTGCTAGGCCTCAACAGCCCGCTGGCGGCGGTGGCGGCGGTGTTCCACATTCTCAACCACGCCACGTTCAAGGCCTCGCTGTTCATGGCCGCCGGGATCATCGACCACGAAAGCGGCACCCGGGACATCCGCAAGCTCAGCGGCCTGATAAAACTGATTCCATTCACCGCCACCCTGGCCATGGTGGCCAGTGCCTCGATGGCTGGCGTGCCGCTGCTCAACGGTTTCCTGTCTAAGGAGATGTTCTTCGCCGAGACGGTGTTCATCTCCGCCACCGCGTGGGTGGAAACCGCGCTGCCGGTGATCGCGACCATTGCCGGTACGTTCAGCGTCGCCTATTCCCTGCGCTTCACCGTGGACGTGTTCTTCGGCCCGCCTGCCACCGACCTGCCCCATACACCCCACGAACCGCCGCGTTGGATGCGTGCGCCGGTGGAATTGCTGGTGTTTACCTGCCTGTTGGTGGGGATTTTTCCGGCACAAATGGTCGGTTCGCTGCTGGCCGCTGCGGCACTGCCGGTGGTGGGCGGCACCTTGCCCCAGTACAGCCTAGCCATCTGGCACGGCTGGAACGCGCCGATGATTATGAGCCTGATCGCCATGACCGGCGGCATCGTGCTGTACCTGGTGCTGCGCAATCAGTTGCGCCACGGCCGCTTCGCCCATGCGCCGCTTATCAACCGTTTTAACGGCAAGCGCCTGTTCGAGCGTGGCCTGGTCATCATGATGCGTTGGGCCCGGCGCCTGGAGCGCTTCATCAGCACTCGGCGCTTGCAGACCCAGTTGTTTTGGCTGGTGCTGGCGGCGGTGCTGGCCGGCCTGATCCCCATGCTCCACAGTTCCCTGAGCTGGGGCGACCGGCCGAAGATCCCCGGTTCCATCGTGTTCGTCACCCTCTGGCTGCTGGCTATCGCCTGCGCCCTCGGCGCCGCGTGGCAGGCCAAGTACCACCGGCTCGCGGCCCTGACCATGGTCAGCGTCTGCGGCCTGATGACCTGCGTGACCTTCGTCTGGTTCTCCGCGCCAGACCTGGCCCTGACCCAGTTGGTGGTTGAGGTGGTGACCACGGTGCTGATCCTGCTGGGCCTGCGCTGGTTGCCACGGCGCATCGAAGAGGTCTCGCCATTGCCCAGCAGCCTGCGCAAGGCACGGATGCGGCGCCTGCGCGATTTGCTGCTGTCCACGGTGGTCGGCGGCGGCATGGCGTTGTTGTCCTACGCGATGCTGACGCGCCAGACCCCCAACGACATTTCCTCCTTCTACCTCAGCCGCGCCCTGCCTGAAGGCGGCGGCAGCAATGTGGTGAATGTGATGCTGGTGGATTTCCGGGGTTTCGACACCCTGGGCGAAATCACCGTGCTGGCCGCCGTGGCGCTTACCGTCTACGCCCTGCTGCGCCGCTTCCGCCCACCCAAGGAGAGCATGCAGCTCCCCGCCCAGCAGCGCCTACTGGCGCCGGACGTGGTCACCGACCTGGTCAACCCACGCCAGGCCAGCGACACAGCGCTGGGCTTCATGATGGTGCCGGCGGTGCTGGTACGCCTGCTGCTGCCGATTGCCCTGGTGGTGTCGTTCTACCTGTTCATGCGCGGGCACAACCAACCTGGCGGTGGTTTTGTCGCCGGGCTGGTGATGTCGGTGGCGTTCATCCTGCAGTACATGGTCGCCGGCACGCAGTGGGTCGAGGCCCAGATGAGCCTGCGCCCCATGCGCTGGATGGGCACCGGGCTGCTGTTCGCCAGCGTCACGGGGTTGGGCGCCATGGCGGCGGGCTATCCGTTCCTGACCACCCACACCTGGCACTTTGCACTGCCGCTTTTGGGGGATATCCATATCGCCAGCGCGCTGTTCTTCGATGTGGGCGTGTACGCGGTGGTGGTCGGCTCCACCCTGTTGATTCTCACTGCCCTGGCGCACCAATCGGTGCGTGGCCACAAGCCTGGCACCCCATCCAAACCCGTCCTCGCGCCTGGAGCCGCCTAATGGAAGAAGTCATTGCAATTGCCATTGGGGTGCTCGCCGCGTCCGGCGTCTGGCTGGTGCTGCGGCCACGGACGTTCCAAGTGGTGATGGGCCTGTGCCTGCTGTCTTATGGGGTCAACCTGTTCATTTTCAGCATGGGCAGCCTGTTTATCGGCAAGGAGCCGATCATCAAGGACGGCGTGCCGCAGGATTTGCTCAACTACACCGACCCGTTGCCCCAGGCCCTGGTGCTTACGGCCATCGTCATCAGTTTCGCCATGACCGCCCTGTTCCTGGTGGTCTTGCTGGCCTCCCGGGGCTTGACCGGCACCGACCATGTCGATGGCCGGGAGCCTAAAGAATGAACGGGATGACCCACCTGATCGCTGCCCCCATCCTGTTGCCGCTGCTCACCGCCGCGTTGATGCTGATGCTGGGCGAGAAGCGGCGCCCGCTCAAGGCGCGCCTGAACCTGTTCTCCAGCATTCTGGGGCTGGGTATCTCCATCGCCCTGCTGCAATGGACGATGCGCACCGAGGTGCCCGGCGCCATCGGCGTCTACCTGCCGGGCAATTGGCAAGTGCCCTTCGGCATCGTGCTGGTGGTCGATCGTCTGTCGGCACTGATGCTGGTGCTGACCGGGATCATCGGCGTGTGCGCCCTGCTGTTTGCGATGGCGCGCTGGGACCGTGCCGGTTCGAGCTTCCACGCCTTGTTCCAGATCCAGTTGATGGGTCTGTATGGCGCGTTCCTCACAGCGGATCTGTTCAACCTGTTCGTGTTCTTCGAGGTACTGTTGGCCGCCTCCTACGGCTTGATGCTCCACGGCTCTGGGCGCCCGCGGGTGTCGGCGGGCCTGCACTACATCTCGATCAACCTGCTGGCCTCTTCGCTGTTTCTGATTGGCGCGGCGCTGATTTATGGGGTGACCGGCACCCTGAACATGGCCGACCTGGCGCTGAAGATTCCCCTGGTGCCCGAGGCCGATCGCGGCCTGCTGCACGCCGGTGCGGGAATCCTGGCCGTGGCGTTTCTGGCCAAGGCCGGGATGTGGCCGCTGAATTTCTGGCTGGTGCCGGCCTACTCCGCCGCCAGCGCACCGGTGGCGGCAATGTTCGCGATCATGACCAAGGTTGGCGTGTACACCTTGCTGCGCCTGTGGACCTTGCTGTTTTCCGGGCAGGCCGGCGCCTCGGCGTACTTTGGCGGCGATTGGCTGATCTACGGGGGTATGGCCACCATTGTCTGCGCCGCCCTGGCGATTCTCGCCGCCCAGCGCCTGGAGCGCATGGCCAGCCTGAGCATCCTCGTCTCCGCCGGGATCCTGCTGTGCGCCGTCGGTTTCGCCCAGCCCAGCCTGGTTGCAGCGGCGCTGTTCTACCTGGTCAGCTCGACCCTGGCCTTGAGCGCACTGTTCTTGCTGGCCGAGTTGATCGAGCGCTGCCGTTCGGTCCATGAATCGGCATTGGAAGACGAGGCCGAAGCCCTGCCGCGCATCCCGGCATCGGCGCAACCGATCAAGGGCACCAACCTCGATGACGATCAAAAAGCCGTAGTCGGCCAGGTAATCCCCTGGACCATGGCGTTCCTGGGCCTGAGCTTCATCGCCTGCGCGCTGCTGATTATCGGCATGCCGCCACTGTCGGGGTTTATCGGCAAGCTGAGCCTGATGAGCGCCCTGCTCAACCCCATGGGCCTGGGCGCCGACAGCGACGCGCCGATCCCGGGCGCGGCCTGGGGCCTGCTGGCGCTGCTGATTCTCTCGGGGTTGGCGTCGTTGATCGCCTTCTCGCGCCTGGGCATCCAGCGCTTCTGGACCCCCGAAGAACGCCCCTCGCCGTTGCTGCATCGCCTGGAGTGCGTGCCCATCATCTTGCTGGTGGGCCTGAGCATCGGTATGACCTTCAAGGCCGAGCCGCTGCTGCGCTACACCCAGGCCGCCGCGCAGAGCCTGAATAACCCCGAGCAGTACGTGATGGCCGTGCTCGGCACCCGGGCAGTTCCCAGCCCCGAAGCCCGTGCCGCAGGCGCGCAGGTGCAACCATGAAACGTCTGTTCCCGGCTCCCTGGCTGTCCCTGGCGCTCTGGCTGTTGTGGCTGGTGCTGAACCTGTCCTTGAGCGCTGGCAATCTGCTGCTCGGCGCGCTCCTGGGGCTTGTCGCGCCCTTGATGATGCGGCCGTTGCGGCCGCTGCCAATCCGCATCCGCCGCCCCGGTGTGATCCTGCGCCTGGTCCTGCGGGTGGGCCAGGATGTGCTGGTGTCCAACTTGTTGGTGGCGTGGGGCGTGCTCAGGGCCGGGCGCTGCCCGCCGCGCTCGCGCTTTGTCAAAGTGCCGCTGCAACTGCGCGACGCCAATGGCCTGGCCGCGCTGTCGATGATTACCACGGTGGTGCCCGGCACGGTGTGGTCGGAACTGGCCCTGGACCGCAGCGTACTGCTGCTGCACGTGTTCGACCTGGATGACGAAGCGCGGTTTATCCAGCATTTCAAGGCGGCCTATGAGCGGCCATTGATGGAGATCTTTGAATGAGCCCCCTGCTCGCCAACGCGATACTCGTGAGCCTGTTCATTTTTTCCCTGGCCATGGTCCTGACCCTGGTGCGCCTGTTCCAGGGCCCCTCGGCCCAGGACCGGGTTCTGGCGCTGGACTACCTGTACATCATCGCCATGCTGATGATGCTGGTGCTGGGCATCCGCTACGCCAGTGACACCTACTTCGAGGCCGCGCTGCTGATCGCCCTGCTGGGTTTTGTCGGCTCGTTTGCCTTGGCCAAGTTCCTGCTGCGCGGCGAGGTGATCGAATGAACAGCGTCAGCCAATTGTCGATCTGGATCGAACTACCGGTGGGCATCCTCTTGGTGCTCAGCAGCCTGTTCACCCTGGCAGGCGCCTGGGGCATGGTGCGCATGAAGGACTTCTTCCAGCGCATGCACCCGCCGGCCCTGGCCTCCACACTCGGGGCGTGGACCGTGGCGCTGGCCTCGATCCTCTACTTTTCGGCGCTCAAGGAAGGCCCCGTGCTGCATGCCTGGCTGATCCCGATCCTGCTGTCGATCACCATGCCGGTGACCACCCTGCTGCTGGCCCGGGCGGGTCTGTTCCGCAAGCGCATGGCCGGCGACGACGTGCCGGCGGAAATCAGCAGCCGCCGCACCGATGGCGGCAATTAACCCCAGGCCACTGCCAGCAAGCCCAGGCCCAGCAACACGCACAGCGGCGAGTAGGCCCAGGTATCGCGGCGGGCAAAGGTGGAACCGCGGATACGCTTGAAAAAACCCACGGCCTTGAAATCGCCAATGGCCCGCAGGAACATCCCCAGGGCCACCGCACTGAGAAACCACTGCAAGGCCCCATGGGTGATGGCCGGCAAGCCCAGGCCGGCGCGCAGGCACACCAGGGTGGCAATCACCCACAGCACCACCGCCACCTTGAACGTGCCCGCAGGCGTGGGCACGAATGCCGGGCGCATTTCCCCGGTTTTGCCCGGCACCTTGGGCACCGCCGCATCACACCCCGCCTTGCCGCCCAGCGACCAATAGACGTGAACCAGGCTGAGCACGGCGAACACCGCCGCCAACGTGTAGGCAATCAAAAGCGTCATGAACCGTCTTCCTTGCGATCAAGAGGAAGCAAAGCATGCCTGCGCGCGGGGGATTTTGTAAGGCTCAGTTGCCGGCGCTGGCCTGCAATTGCGCCAGTTCCCGGCGCACCATGTTCGCGTAGGCCGGCGGGCGCAGGCTGTAGAGCTGGGCGGCGACCCAGTTCAGCCATGCAGCCTGCAGGGTGGCCTTTTGCGCGAAGAGTTACTGCGCCTGGGCCTTGGCGCTGGCCTCATGCTCACGGTGAAAGTCGGCACGCCCAGGGAGTGTCACTCGCTGGCCTTGAAGGTCAGTTCGCCCTTGCGCCATTTGGCGGCTTTGGCCGTGGCGGCCTTGAGGGACTTGGTAAGGCCTTCGCTCAGTTGTTGGTGGGCGGCGAACACCGTCACCACGCTCTGCCCTTCCTTGAACACGATGCCGTGACCGTCGGCGGTGGTAACAAAGGCGTAGTCACCCAGGCCATAAACCGTGAGCTTGATTTCGCGGAACTTGATTTCCAGCTTGCCGCCTTCACGGCTGGGCAACACCGCGGCGCGAAAATGATCGCCGACCTTGAGTTCCAGCCCAGGCTTGTCATCGACTACCAGCGCGGTTTCGGTGTCGAGTTCGGCAATGTAAATGCCTTCGGCGGTTTGTTCGGTGATGTAAACAAAACGTGATTGAAACTGTTTGACCAGTTTTGCGCGTAAATCGCCGAGCACGAACAACGCGTGCATATCCAGATTACTTACTGCCAAGGAGACGTCCCCGAATATAAAAATGACTCCGCCTGCGCGAACGGCAGACAGCACAAAAAAACGACCAGGTCGACAGTGTCACCCTATGGGCTAAGGCTCATCCCCCTGAGAACCGGCCCAGGAAGCCTAACGGAGCGAGGTCGATACTGCGCGCTTAAGCAGTCATCAGGCCTTGTAGGAATTCCCCCCTATAGCGTCCAGAAAAAAATGGACTATCGATCCTGGGGAAAAAACCGCGACAAAAAAAGCACTTTTCCGGCAGAAGGCATGCAAAAAAATGCCTTAGATAAAAGGCAGCCGCTGCGCAAAGAACGCAATTCTAGAGCAGCGACGCTGACCGAAACCAGCTATTCAACGAATTTACGCCGGTACGAACCGAGAAAAGGACTTCCCATGCACACTTTCCAACCTTGCGCGCAACACCCCCTCACCCGCATCGGCAATCAGGTGCCCAGCGCCAGTACCACAGACTTTTCTGCCCAGCCGGAGCGCGAATATATACCTTTGCTGCGTTATCAAGTGATACCTGCAGGTAAGAATTTTTTCCATATCCAGGAGATATCTACGGGTCGGATACGAGGATTCCGACGTCTTCATCGTGAGGCTTGTGCCCTGGCCCGGCATTTGGAAGAACTTATCTGACGTCTACACAGCCCCGACAGCCCTGTTGTTTTGTCGTCCCCCTGACTTAACTCAGCTACCGCCGGGCAACAACTGCCATACTGCCCCGATTCTCGAGGGGGGCCTGCCAGCCGCCCCTCAAAACCCACAATAATTTCCAGGGGAACGCGCTACGTGACGGAATTTGATATCGGTGAGTTTTTCATCCATGGCGAGGCCAGGGAAGTGGAAGGCGAATTCCAGGCAGTGATCGTGATGCGCGCCAAGCCGCCGCTGAAAACCGTGACTTGCCATCAGGTCGAGAAAGATCGCTGGTTCAAGACCGCCGAAGTCGCCGCCGTGGCCGCGCGGGAAGCGGCGCTGTCACTCAAGGCCGCCGTTGACCAGGGTGCGTTGAACGCCTGATACCGAGCGCCGGGCCTTCAGAATGCGCCCGGCAGACCGATACAGCAGGCGAGCCCCCGTTTAAGAGCATCATGATGATTAACTTGAATCCGCCCGCTCGCCTGCCCGAGACCCTCGCCCCTACGGCGCCCGTCTTCCAGGAAGCCGCTCCTCTGAACGCCAGAATGCCCAGCACCTCAGCCCCCAGCTCGGGCAGCACCCTGGAAGCGAAGAAAGAGCGGGTCAAGCAGCTGAAAAAACAGATCGAGCAACTGCAACAGAAGTTGCGCCGCGCCACTGCCCGCGCGGCGGCGGTGAAAAGTGCCCGCTACACCTCGCAAACCGCTCGGATGCAGGCCGTGTCCGCAGCCCAGGCCAAGGTGCTGGCCTTGAGCAGCGCAATCACCCTGGCCACCACGGCCCTGCTCCAGGCTGAAATCAGCCTGATCGGCACCGTAGACACCTCGGCCTGAAGCCTCAGCGCGGCGCCTCGGGTTTGTAGCCCAGGCGCAAGCCGCCCCAATGCCGGCCCTTGAGCATGATCGGCACTGACAGGTCGTGCATCAGTTCGCCAGTATCGCGGGTGTAGGTCTGCAACAGCACAGCCTGCTCATGGCTACCGCAACGGATGCCGGTGCGGTCGGCGAATTTGCGCTTGGTGCGGTTGCCCACCGCGTCCACCTGCTGGTCGCCCGTCAGCGGTTGGCTGAACACCTTGTTGTGGGTCGGCACATAGCCCTGTTGAGTGCAGGCGATGGCAAACACCAGGCCATCGTGGCGCGGCAGCAGCGACTCCTGGATCGGCGGCAGGACCTGATCGGTGTAGCGGTCGAAGCGGGTCTGGTATTTGGTGGGCGAGGTGTTGGGAATGGCCTGGTAATGGCGGTCGAACAAATCGTCGAGGCTGATGCGGCCCTGGTCGATGTCCGCCTCGAACTGCTCGGCAATCCGGCTCGCGCCTTCGCGGGCCAGGTCGTAGACACGCTGGTGGTAGTCATCCAAGCCCACTTCCGCCAGGCGTTCGCTGATGGTTTCGGCCTGGCCTTCCATCTGCACCGCCGCCACGGCCAGGTTTTGCGTTTGCTGGTCGCTGATGGCCAGGTCGCTGCGCATCTGCTCCACGGCGTGGAACAGGCTGTCGAGTTGCTCGCGGTTGGTTTGCGCGCCCTTGGCGATGTCGCTGACCTGATCCTCCACCCCCGCCGCAAGGCGCGCGATGTGGTCCAGGGACTGGCCGGTGAGCTCCACCTGCTCCACGCCGGTGTTGAGGTCGGTGGACAACTGGCGGATCTGCTCCACCACTTGGGCCGTGCGCTGCTGGATATCGGCCACCATCACCCCGACCTCATCGGTGGCCGTGGCAGTACGCCCGGCCAAACCGCGCACCTCGTCCGCTACCACGGCAAAGCCGCGCCCGTGTTCGCCGGCCCGTGCCGCCTCGATAGCCGCGTTGAGGGCCAGCAGGTTGGTCTGGTTGGCGATGGACTGGATCACCAGGGTCACCCGCTGGATTTCCTCGCTGCGCACGCTCAGGGCCTCGATCAACTGGCGGCTGTCGCTGGCGCGCTGGCTAAGCAGGTGCATGCGGCTGATGGACTCGGCCAGCACCGCCCGCCCCTGGGCGCTGCTCTGGTGCGCCTCGCTGGCCGCGCTCAGGGCCTGGAGGCTGAGTTGGGAGGTGGTTTTCTCGGTGTCGATCATCACCTCGGCACTGCCGACGATGCGATCGGCGGCATCCAGTTGCGACTGCAACTTGCCCGCCAGTTGCTTGACCGCATAGGCCACGCCAGCGGCAGACAGTGCGTTATGGCTGGTGGTGTAAGACAGGTCTCGCGTCAGTGCGGCCATGTTTGCGTCCGCTTGTGGCTCGACGTCCTCGGTGGCCTTGCGCAAGCGCAGGCGCGGCAGCCAGACGATCACTATGGCCAGCGGCAGGCACAGGTAGGCAGGCCAGCCACCCAGGGCCATGGCGGCGAACAACGCAGTGAGGCCCAGGCTTTGCAGGGTCGGCGCCCACCAGCGCGCCGGGGAGCGGGCCTTGGAAGGCTGGACCAGGGATCCATCTCTTGTCATGTCTATTATCCCGCTGCTTTTTATTGTGTCCGGATTAAACGCCACTATCAGGCCATTATCCATGGTCCCTTAGTCGTGGGTTTGCAGCAGATCAATACAAGTGCGTGGCGCGGGATGCAGCCGTCGCCCGCGCGGCGGGCAAAGGCTGGCAGAACGGGGATCAGGCTTGACGCTGGTGCTTGTCGATTTGCTCGTGGCGCTCTTGCGCTTCGATGCAGTACTTGGTGGTCGGGCTAATCAGCAGGCGCTTGAGGCCGATCGGCTCGCCGCTGTCGTCGCACCAGCCAAAGGTATCGTCGGCGATCCGGCCCAGGGCCATTTCCAGCTGCGGCAGCATGCGCTGGTCGCGGTCGATGACGTTCACCAGCCAGTGACGTTCTTCCTCGACCGACGCCGCGTCAGCCGGGTCGGCCGGGGTGTCCAGGCTCTCAATGGCAATGCGGCTCTGCTCGATACGCTCGTGGGTTTCGACCTTCATGCTCTGCAACAGCTCGGTGAAGAAAGCCAGTTGCTCGGCATTCATGTAGTCATCCGCCGGCATGGCCAGCAACTTATCCTTTGTCATTGATTTCTCTATAAAAAATACGTGCATTAAGGCGAATAAGGGAGCGTTCCGCTCGGCCTCTGCAGGCCATCGCAAAGGCGCCATACATTCCAAGCGCCACCCGGCACTCAATTTACGAGGGGCGGCAGTCTAAGGCCGACTTGAGGGCGCAGCAACTGAAATGACAGCGAATGTGTCCTACAACAGCGTTTCAGTGCGCTGGCGCAGGGTTTGGGCGGTCATCGGAGTGCGTTTATAGCAATAAATTCAATGATTCGGGGCGCCAGGCAAGACAAACCGCTATCGCAAACCACCCCTGCTGGCTTACTTTCAGGCACAAAAAATCGCTTTCACACTGGCCGATACTCCGGGGGCTTACTTACGCTTGTAGCTTTTATTACCCGCAGGTGTCAGGCAGTACACACCGCCTCGCGGCCCGGTGCAGAAGCTGCCCGTGCCACAGGCACAGCCCTCGGCGTCTTGCACCAGAGTGTTGGCCCGGGTCGCGGTACTGCCGCCGTATCGGGCCGAGCAACTTCTTTTTGAAGCACTGATGGAGCCGTCGTTGCACAGAAACAGCTCGCCATCGCAGCGGTCGATACCGCCTTTCTTGCCCGAACATGGCGTGTTGCCGGCCCAGGCATCGGCGCTGATGAGCAACGACAAAGCGACCACAAGTAACGGCATCCAGCCACGGCATTTGAGTGCGCCCACGGTTCAACATCCTTTTTGAGAGATGGCCTAATGATATCAGCGTTTTTTCGCCCCACGGGGGTTTAACCGATGAGCCGCGTGCTCATCATCGACAGCGACACGGCTACGGCCCGGCAACTGGGCGCCGTGCTCCAGAGCCTTGGCCTTGAATGGGATTGGCGCAGCGACCCGCGCGAAGGCCTCGAGTGCGCGGTGGGCGGCCAGTATGCGCTCATCATCCTCGCCCCCTCCCCGGCAGGCCTGGATGCGGCAGCCATGGCCAGCACCCTGCGCGCCCTCGGCGTATTGACGCCGCAGTGGGTGTTGGACAACCCGCCACCAGCGCCTGCGGACTTGCTCGCCGGCGTGCGCCGTTTACTGCAAGCGCGGCCCGCAGGGCCTGGGGAGCGGCTGCGCCTGGCCAACCTGGAACTGGACTTGCGCCAACGCCAGGCCCACCGCGCAGGCCAACTGCTGGCCCTGCAACCTACCGAATACAAAGTATTGGAATGCCTGATGCGCCACAGCGGCACCCTGCTCTCACGCCAGCGAATTTTTGAAACCGTGTGGGGGTATCGCTTCGACCCGGGCACCAACCTGATCGACGTGCATATCGCACGTCTACGCCGCAAGGTCGATAGGCCGGGGCAGATTGCGTTGATCCGCACCGTGCACGGGCGCGGGTACTTAATGGTGGCGCCCGCCTGAGTCGCCTCCGGCTCCTTTTAACCGCAGGCCCAGGCCTGACATGGCTACATCGCCGCGAGGCCGTTGCTTTGCAGCTCGTAGCGCAGTTCTTCAATCAGGGCATCGACGTCCCGGGAGGTCATCAAGCGCTCCAGGCGCAGCCCTGTCACTACCAGGTCCACACGATCACTGTAGGGGTCATAGATACGCACGGTCAGCGACGGTCCCGGATGCACATCGCACTCACAAGCCAGGGGCTCGAAACTGCGGGCCAGGGTTTCACGCAACGCGGCAAGAGCAGTCAATGGCGAACCCTCTGCAGGGGCGCCGTCAACGTCCATTGGCACAGGCCCGCGTGGCGCGGGAGGCAGGTTTGTTGGTACATGGCCTTTCCTTTTATGGCTTCGAATCGACGACGACACCCCCATGGGCGGTGTCGCCAGTCCAAAGATTAGGAAACGCTCACGCCAGGCAACAGCCGAATTTGCACCGCTTGTACTAGTGCATTTGCACCCAGGGCTTATTTGCTGCCACGCCGCTCCCCGGCGAACAGGCCGCGCTCACGGGCCCAGACAATCGCCTCGCTGCGGCTGTGCACGTCGAGTTTGGAGTACACCGTGGCCACGTGATTGCGCACGGTGTTGGGCGCCAGGCCCAGGCGTGCGGCCACTTCTTTATCGGCCAGGCCTTCGCAGATCAAGCGCAGCACATCGCGCTCGCGGGCCGTAAGGTCGGTGAAGGACACACTCGAAGGTGTGGCCGAGCGCACGCTCTTCACGTTGGCGAGTTTTTCGATCAGGGTCTGGCTGAACCACGAGGCGTCCTGCATCACCTCTTCAATGGCGGCCACCAGCTCAAGCTCGGTGCGCTTGCGCTCGGTGATATTCATCAGCACCAGCAAGTAACAGGCGCTGTCGTGGATGCTGACCGTGTCCGCCGACACCACGCAATCGATCAACCCGGCCTGTTTGCTGCGGATCTTCAGGTCATGGCCCTCGACACTGCCGTTTTTTTGCAACTGGGCGAACAGCCGCGAGCAGGCTTGCTGGTCGTCGATCACACCTATTTCGTCCACGGTTTTACCCAGCAACTCCTGCGCGCTGTAACCGGTAATGGTGAGGAAGGCTTCGTTGACGTCCAGCAGGCACTGGTCCTCGGCGCGGCACACCAGGGTCGGCACAGGCGTGAGGCGGAACGACTTGGCAAAGCGCTCCTCGCTTTGGCGCAATGCCAGTTCGGCGCGGCGCCGCGGCTCCAGGTCCATAAAGGAAAACAGCATGCAGTCCTGGCCGTTCAAATCCAGCGGCTGGCCCGCGACGATCACCAGTTTGCTGCTGCCATCGGGCAGGCGCAGTTCGGCCTGCATCTGCGGGATGGTCGCGCCCCGGCTCAGGCGTTCGACGGCCAGGTCCTTGTCGTCGGCGCCTTCAAGCACATCCAGTTCGTACACCGAGCAGCCGATCACCTGGTCGCGGCCGTAGCCGGTCATCTCCACAAAGCCCTGGTTGACCTTGAGGTAGCGCAAGTCGCTGAGGCGGCAGATCACCGCCGGCGCGGGGTTGGCGTTGAAGGTTTTCTCGAAACGCTGCTCGGCGCCGGCCCACTCGGTGGCGTCGCTGAGGATCAGCACCAAAGACTCCGGCTCGCCGCTGCGATCGGTGAGGATCATGCTGCGGATGCGATGCACCCATGTGCGCTCGGGCGTGGCGCGGCGCACCACTTCCACCAACAGGTCGCTGAACACTTCGCCCTTGGCGACGCGGCTGATGGGGTAGTTATCGACGGACAGAGGGTGGTTGTTGCGATAGCGCAGGGCGAAATGCCGGGCGTACTCGCGGGCATTGGCACCCAACTCGCTGACCTGGCTGACGCCGTGCATGGCCAGCGCAGCGTCATTGGCCCAGAGGATGCTCTGGTCGGTTTCCATCAGGATCACGCCGTCCGACAGGCCGGAAATGATCTGTTGCAACTGGCGGCGCGTGGTTTCGGTGGCTAGAACGTCCCGGCTCATGGCATCTCCTCAAAGTGCATGAAGAGTACGACCGCGGGCGGTGGCGATCGTGCGCCTGACGTTTGTAGCAAGCGGGCGAGCCCGCTTGCTACAACAACGGCATCAGGCGCTGCTGGTTTGCGCGTTGCTGGCCTTGGGGCTGCGCAGCGGCTCGGCGGTTTCTTCTACCAGGGAAATCTCGTTGCCTTCGGCATCGTGCAGCTTGCCGCCCTTGAAGTAGTCGCCCTCGCGCAGCGCCGCGATGTCCTGGAAGCACAGGCTGCGCTCGGTGCCGGCGACGAACACCGACTGCTGGTCGGAGTTGCCGGCCTTGAAGTGGTTGAAGGTCAGGTTCAGGACGATGGCCATGATCGCCGAGGAACTGATGCCGGAATGAAAAATGGTCGCAAACCAGCTCGGGAAGTGGTCGTAGAAGTTCGGCGCGGCGATGGGGATCATGCCAAAGCCAATGGAGGTGGCGACGATAATCAGGTTCATGTTGTTGCGGTAATCGACCTTGGACAGGCTGCGGATACCGCTGGCCGCCACGGTGCCGAACAGCACGATTCCGGCGCCGCCCAGTACCGAGGTGGGCACTGCGGCAATCACCCGGCCCATCACCGGCAACAGGCCGAGGATCACCAGGATCAGGCCGCCGGTGGCCACCACATAGCGGCTCTTGACCCCGGTCACCGCCACCAGGCCCACGTTCTGGGCGAACGCGCTCTGGGTGAACGACCCGAACACCGGGGCGAACATGCTCGACAGCATGTCGGCGCGCAGGCCATTGCCCAGGCGCTTGGAATCGACCTTGGTGTTGATGATTTCACCCACGGCCAGGATATCGGCGCTGGTTTCCACCAGCGTCACCATGACCACGATGCACATGGACAGGATGGCCGCCACATGGAACGTGGGCATGCCGAAGTGGAACGGCGTGGGGAAACCAAACATCGGGCCCTGGGTGACGGTGGAGAAATCCGCCATGCCCAGCGCCACGGCAATCAGGGTGCCGATGACCATCGCCAGCAGGATCGACAGGCGGGAAATGGTGGCGCTGCCGATCTTGCTCAAGAACAGCACCAGCACCAGGGTGATGGCCGCCAGGCCGATGTTGGCCATGCTGCCGAAGTTTTCGGCGCGGCTGTTGCCGCCCATGGCCCAGCGTGCCGCCACGGGCATCAGCGTCAGGCCGATGGTGGTGATGACAATGCCGGTGACCAGGGGCGGAAAGAACTTGGTGATCCGCGAAAACACCGGGGTTATCAAGAGCCCGATCAACGACGCGACAATCACCGCCCCCAGGATCGCCTGGATACCGCCACCGCCATCGCTGCCGACAATCGCCACCATGGTCGCCACGCCGGCAAAGGACACGCCCTGCACCAGCGGCAACTGGCAACCGAAAAACGGCAGGCCCAGGGTTTGCAACAGCGTCGCCAAGCCGCCGGCGAACAGCGACGCGGCGATCAGCAGGCCGATGTCCGCCGGCGAGAGCCCGGCCGCCTGGCCGACGATCAGTGGCACGGCCACGATCCCCCCGTACATGGTCAACACGTGTTGCAGGCCATAGGCCATGTTGGCGCCCACGCCCAGGTTCTCGTCTTCGGGCCGCCGCGGTGAAACAGGAGGGGTATTCATGGTGTGAGGGTTCTCTCTGTTTTTTGTTATGGCGCCACTGTATGCAACATTCAGAACAACTGTCTATAGAGTTGTATACAATTTGTCGCGCCATCGCCTTGACCCTGGCACCAAACCTGTGATCCAGAGCCTGCGACCACCGATCCGCCGACGGATCTCGTGCCGGTCGAAACCGACCAGCGGTCAGCCTTTGCAAACCCCTTGCCAGCCTGCGCGGGGGTACGCAACAGCCTTAAAACAGGGGTTAGCCGCAAGCCGAATGGCGGCCGCTACGCAGCCGGGCGCGAGCGAGCCCCCTTGCTACAGGGAAATCTGTACGCAATTTCTGAAGTCTTTGTTTCTGATTAAACGCACGCGTAGGTCCACTCTCAATTAAGGTTGCGCCCAACCCTAGTGCACAATCGCGCCTCCCGCCCGCCATCGGGCAATCAGCGGGTGATCGGCGACGGATCGGCACTCTATTAATGAAGGGCGACGGGGACGTGTCGTTGCGGGAGGCTACGCAGGGGAGAAATTCGTATACCATATCCGCACCTCACTTCGAACGATCGCCACCGTGACCCTACCTAAACTCAACGCGCCGGACCTGGGCAACACGCCTTCGACTTCGGAAATCATCACCCGGCACCTGCGCGACGCCATCGTCGCCGGGCATTTCGACGAGGACGAGCCGATCCGCCAGGACGACATCGCCCGCCAGTTCAATGTCAGCAAAATCCCCGTGCGCGAAGCCCTCAAACGCCTGGAGGCCGAAGGCCTGGTGATCTTCCAGCGCAACCGCGGGGCGATGGTCACGCGTATTTCCGAGCCGGAACTGGCGCAGATGTTCGAGGTGCGCATGCTGCTCGAAGACAAGGTGCTGCGCCTGGCCATCCCCAACATGACCGAAGAAACCTTTACCCGCGCCGAAAGCATCTGCCAGGAATTCATCGGCGAAAACGACGTGGGCCGCTGGGCCGAACTGAACTGGGAACTGCACGCCTGCCTCTACGAACCGGCGCAGCGGCCGTTTCTGGTGAGCCTGATCCGCTCGGTCAACGACAAGCTGGAGCGCTACCTGCGCATGCAAATGAGCCTCTCGGCGGGCAAGGAGCGGGCCGACCACGAACACCGCGACATCCTCGACGCCTGCCGCGCCAAGGACGTGGAACGCGCCGTGGCCCTGCTGGATGAACACATCGCCGGCGTCTGCGCCACCCTGCTCGAACACTTGCCCCGGGCCAACTGAAACACGCCGGCCATAGGCCGCCATCGCGAGCAGGGCTCGCTCCCACAGTTGAACTGTGGTGTGGGTGAGATTTTCATTTTTTCTCTGTGGGAGCGAGCCTGCTCGCGATGGCGGCATTGCATCTGCTAAAAGTGCATCGCCTGCCCCGGCCTCATCCCGGGCAAGCCCGCTCCCACAATGTGGGCGGGATTGATGGCAGGCGTTCATTTTTTCTCTGTGGGAGCGAGCCCCTGCTCGCGATAGAGCCTGAGGCGCGGTCGGCAGGCACGCCGCCACGCCCCATCACTGTGCTGATTTCGTCATCCGCCGCCACTAAATCCATCAAGCCGCCGCCCCCCGGCGCAGGCCACTCTGCAAGCCACTTACCTGAACGGACGTGGCCCCTTGATGAAACGCATCTCTGTGATCGACTCCCACACCGGCGGCGAGCCGACGCGCCTGGTGATCGACGGTTTTCCTGACCTGGGCAATGGCAGCATGGCCGAACGCCGCCAGTTGCTGAGCCAGCAGCACGACGCCTGGCGCGCCGCGTGCGTGCTCGAACCCCGGGGCAGCGATGTGCTGGTGGGCGCGCTGTTGTGCGCGCCCGTGGACCCCACGGCCTGTGCCGGAGTGATTTTTTTTAACAACACCGGCTACCTGGGCATGTGCGGCCACGGCACCATCGGCCTGGTGGCGTCCCTGGCCCATTTGGGCAAGATCGGCCCAGGCGTGCACCGCATCGAAACCCCGGTGGGCACGGTGGAGGCCACCCTGCACGGCGACCACTCGGTCAGCGTGCGTAACGTACCGGCTTATCGCTACCGCCAGGCCCTGGCCCTGGACGTGCCCGGCATCGGCGCCGTAGTCGGTGACGTGGCCTGGGGCGGCAACTGGTTCTTCCTGATAAGCGACCATGGGTTGGAGGTCCACGGGCGCAACCTCGACGCCCTCACCGCCTACACCTACGCCGTGCAGCAAGCCCTGGAGGCCCAGGGCATCCGTGGCGAAGACGGCGGTTTGATCGACCACATCGAGCTGTTCGCCGCCGACCCCCACGCCGACAGCCGCAACTTCGTCCTCTGCCCGGGCAAGGCCTACGACCGCTCGCCCTGCGGCACCGGCACCAGTGCCAAACTGGCGTGCCTGGCCGCCGACGGCAAGCTGCAAGCGGGGCAGATCTGGCGCCAGGCCAGTGTGATCGGCAGCGAGTTTGAAGGCTCCTTCGAGGTGGCCGGCGAGCGCATCGTGCCGACCATCCGCGGCCGCGCCTACATCAGCGCCGAAGCCACCCTGCTGATCGACCAGGACGACCCGTTCGCCTGGGGCATCCGCCTATGAGTCCGGGCGCCGTGGCCGACGTCATCGTTATCGGCGCCGGCATCATTGGCGCCGCCTGCGCCCAAGGCCTGGCCCGGCGCGGCTTGCGTGTGCTGGTGCTGGACGCCGGCCTGCCCGGCGCCACCGCCGCCGGCATGGGCCACTTGCTGGTGCTGGACGACAACCCCGCCGAACTGGCCCTGAGCCAATACTCGTTGCGGCGCTGGCGCCACATCGCCCAGGACCTGCCCCAGGGCTGCGCCTACCGCAGCAACGGCACCCTGTGGCTGGCGGCCAACGCCGAAGAAATGGCCGTGGCCCACAGCAAACACCTGAACCTGCGCGACCACGGCGAAGCCTGCGAGTTGATCGGCCGCGCCGAACTGCGCAAGCGCGAGCCGGCCCTGCGCGAAGGCCTGGAGGGCGGGTTGTTGATCCACGGTGACGGCATCCTTTACGCCCCGGCCACCGCCCAGTGGATGCTCGACGAAGCCAACATCCGCCAGCGCCAGGCGCGGGTGGTGGAAGTGGACGGCAACCGCGTGCGCCTGGCCGACGGCACCTGGCTCGGCGCCGAGGCCGTGGTGCTGGCCAATGGCACTGCCGCCAACGCGCTGTGCCCGGAACTGCCCATCGAACCGAAAAAAGGCCACCTGCTGATTACCGACCGCTACCCCGGCACCATCACCCACACCCTGGTGGAACTGGGCTACGTCACCAGCGCCCACAACGCCAGCGGGCCGTCCACCGCGTGCAACATCCAGCCGCGCCCCACCGGGCAACTGTTCATCGGCGCCTCGCGGCAGTTCGGCACCACCGACCCGCAAGTCGAAGGCTGGATGCTGGCCAAGATGCTCAAGCGCGCCACCGAGTACATGCCGGGCCTGGCCGACCTCAACGCCATCCGCGCCTGGACCGGGTTTCGCGCCGCCAGCCCCGACGGCATGCCCCTGGTGGGCCACCACCCGCACCGCCCCGGCCTGTGGCTGGCGGTGGGCCATGAAGGCCTGGGCGTGACCACCGCCCCCGGCACCGCTGACCTGCTGGTGGCACAGCTGTTCAATGAGCCGCCGCCGCTGCCCCCGCACGCTTATTCGCCACAACGCTTTCTCGGAGAACCGCCCCATGCCTGACTTGACCCTCGACGGCCGCGCCCTGCACGTCGCCGCCGGCACCAGCGTGGCAGCGGCCCTGGCCCTGGGCGGCGACGGCAGCAGCCGCACTTCGGTCAGCGGCCAGCGCCGCGCACCGCTGTGCGGCATGGGCGTGTGCCAGGAATGCCGCGTCACCATCGACGGCCAGCGCCGCTTGGCTTGCCAGACCCTGTGCCGTGACGGCATGCACGTGGAGACCCGGCCATGAACGCATTCGCCGACCTGCTGATTATCGGCGCCGGCCCCGCCGGCATGGCCGCCGCCCTCGCCGCCGCCCCCAGTGGTGCGCGCATCGTGGTGCTGGACGACAACCCATTGCCCGGCGGGCAAATCTGGCGCGACGGCCCCCAGGCCAGCCTGCCCGCCCAGGCCCGCGCGATGCGCGAGCGCATGGCCGCGTGCGCCAACATCCGCCACTGCCCGGCCACCCGGGTGATCGCCAGCGCCGGGGCCAAGGCTCTGCTGGTGGAAGACCCGGAGCGCGGTTGGACCCTGGCCTACGACAAATTGATCCTGTGCACCGGCGCCCGCGAACTGCTGCTGCCCTTCCCCGGCTGGACCCTGCCCGGGGTGACCGGCGCCGGCGGCCTGCAAGCGCTTATCAAGGGCGGCGTGCCAGTGCATGGCGAACGCCTGGTGATCGCCGGCAGCGGCCCGTTGCTACTGGCCAGCGCCGCCACCGCGCGGCACAACGGCGCCCAAGTGTTGCGCATCGCCGAGCAGGCCTCGCGGGCGGCCGTGGCCGGGTTCGCCGCGCAGTTGCCGCGCTGGCCGCGCAAATGGCTGCAATCGTTCGCCCTGTTCGACCGCCATTACCGCACCGCCAGCCACGTGGTCGCGGTGCTGGGCAGCCACCGCGTCGAAGGCGTGCGCCTGCACCAGCAGGGCAAAATCGTCGAAATCGAATGCGAGCGCCTCGCCTGCGGTTTTGGCCTGATCCCCAATACCCAGCTCGGCCAGGCCCTGGGCTATGCCCTCGACGGCCAGGCCCTGGCGGTGGACGCCTGGCAAGCGGCGAGCCTGGCCGACCATTACGCGGCCGGGGAATGCACCGGGTTCGGCGGCAGTGAACTGGCCCTGGTGGAAGGCCGCATCGCCGGGCTTGCGGCGGTGGGCGAGCAGGACGCGGCGCGGCGCCTGTGGCCGACCCGCGCCCGTTGGCAGGGCTTTGCCCGCGCCTTGCACCACGCCTTCGCCCTCGACCCGGCACTCAAGACCCTCGCCGCCGACGACACCCTGGTGTGCCGCTGCGAAGACGTGCCCTATGCCGCCCTCGCCCAGCACCGCCAATGGCGCGAGGCGAAACTGGCCACCCGCTGCGGCATGGGCGCGTGTCAGGGCCGGGTGTGCGGCGGCGCCACGGCGCACCTGTTCGGCTGGCAGGCCCCGGCGCCACGGCCACCGTTCAGCCCGGCGCGCATCCAGACCCTGCTGAGCCTCGACGAGCAGCCGCCGGCATGAAACCAAGGCTTTGCGCGGCACCGGCGAGTCACTATGATCCGGCAGGTCCCCATCAGGCCTGCCACGCCATGTACGTCTCGCTCAACAGCCTCACGCCGTGCGACCTGCCCAGCCTGCTGCGCAGCCTGCAACCCATCGCGCCGCTGCTCGACACCCTCACGGACGTGGTGTTCTTCATCAAGGACGACCAGGCGCGCTACGCCTTCGTCAACCAAACCCTGGCCCGGCGCTGCGGCTTCAAACACCGCCATGAACTGCTGGGGCGCACCGCCGAAAGCGTCTTCCCCGAACGCTTCGGCCCGCTCTACACCGAGCAGGACCGCCGCGTGCTGGCCAGCGGCCGGGAACTGGCCGATCAACTGGAGCTGCACTTGTACTTCGGCAACCAACCGGTGTGGTGCCTGACCCACAAACTGGCCCTGCGCGACGAACAGGGGCGCATCGTCGGCCTGGCCGGGATCTCCCGCGACCTGCAATTGCCCCAGTCCAGCCACCCGGCGTTCCCCAAACTGGCGGCGGTGGACGCCCACATCCGCCAGCATTTCGCCCGCCCCGTGAGCCTGGCCGAACTGACTGCCCTGGCCGGGCTCTCGGTGGCGCAACTGGAGCGCCACTGCAAGCGGATCTTCCAGCTCACGCCCCGGCAGATGATCCACAAGGCGCGCCTGGAAGAAGCTTCGCGCCTGCTGCTGGAACACGAGCTGCCCATCACCGACATCGCCCTGCGCTGCGGCTACACCGACCACAGCGCCTTCAGCCGCCAATTCCGCGCCCTCACTGGGCTATCGCCGAGCCAGTACCGCGAGAGCCATCGCTGACACTGCGGGGCTTGCCCGCAATGGGGCCCATACCGCCGACAGATCGTCACTGCCCAGAAGGCCGCCATCGCGAGCAAGGCTCGCGCCCACGAAAGTGGCCCCCAAAGCCCCACACACAACCCTGTGGGAGCGAGCCGGCTCGCGATGCGGCCGACATAGCCGCGCCAGAAATACCGCCGCCCAGGCCAGCCCACTTGCACAGAAGATCACGTACAGGCCCATGCCCCAGGTGTTCCTTTAAAGCGCGCCACAGTGGGGCGATGCTCCCTTATGTAACACCCGGTTTTACCCCACGCCCCACCCGCCTCCATTCCGCGCTTTGTAGCGCAGCCTTGTAGGACATACGCCATAAGGCCCAGTTAAAAATTACCGGCAAATATCAGAAACAGGCACGCGGATTGCTAAATAAATATCGTATACGAAATTCCCAATACGATAGCCAACAGCACCTTCCCCACCACGAGGCCTCTATGAAAAACCCCGCATTTGCCGTAGCCCTCAGCGCTGTTCTCAGTTCTTCCTTTATGGCCACCGCCCACGCCGACAAACTCGATGACATCATCGGTTCCGGCAAGCTGCGCTGTGCCGTGACCCTGGACTTCCCGCCCATGGGTTTTCGTGACGAGGCCAACAAACCCGCCGGTTTCGACGTGGACTACTGCAACGACCTGGCCAAGGTGCTGGGAGTGGACGCCGAGATCGTCGAGACGCCGTTCCCCGACCGCATCCCGGCGTTGGTGTCCGGCCGCGCCGATGTGATCGTCGCCTCCACCTCCGACACTCTGGAGCGGGCCAAGACCGTGGGCCTGACCGTGCCTTACTTCGCCTTCCAGATGGTGGTGCTGACCCGCGACAACACGGGCATCAACAGCTTCGCCGACATCAAGGGCAAACCCTTGGGCAACACCAGCGGCACCTATGAAGCCATCGCCCTGGAAAAAGACGTGAAGTCATGGGGCACCGGCAGTTTCCGCGCCTATCAGTCGCAGAACGACACCCTGCTGGCCGTGGCCCAAGGCCATATCGACGCCACCGTGGTCACCAACACCGTGGCCGCCGCCACCATCAAGTCGGGCAAGTACAAGGGCCTGAAAGTGGCCGGCAACGCGCCGTATGTGGTCGATTACGTGTCCCTGGGCGCCAAGCGCAACGAGTACGGCCTGCTCAACTACCTCAACCTGTTCGTCAACCAGCAAGTGCGCACCGGGCGCTACAACGAGTTGTTCGTCAAATGGGTCGGCACCGAGATCGCCCCCGCCGACCTGACCGTGCCGAAGGTTTACTACTGAGGTGTCGGCCATGCCTGGCAAACCCACTTCCCTGACCGGGCGTAGCCTGGTCGCGGGCGCCGCCCAAGGCGCCCTGCTGTTTGCCGATGTAGGCTTGAGTTTCTGGGGCGGTGTCAATTCGGCGAGCGGCGAGGTGATTGACCGTCACCACCCGCTCAGCGGCGCGCACCTGGCTGGCCGCGTGCTGGCCATCCCCAGCGGCCGCGGCTCCTGCACCGGCAGCAGTGTGATGATGGAACTCATCAGCAACGGCCACGCACCGGCAGCCCTGGTGCTGGCCGAGCCCGATGAGATCCTGACCCTGGGTGTGCTCGTGGCGCAGACCATTTTCCAGCGTTCCCTGCCGGTGCTATGCATCGGCCGGGAGGCGTTCGCCGCTTTGCGCGGCCACGCCTTTGCGCGGGTCGATGGCACGGCGCTGACGCTGTACGAGCAGCTCCCGGCCGAACCTTGGCAGGGTTCAGCGCCACTCACTGACACCACCCCGGGCGACACCGCCCTGGCCCTTACCAGCCTGGACCGCAGCCTGCTGGCGGGCGAGCACGGCAAAGCCGCGCAAGTGGCGATGCAGATCGTCTTGCGCATGGCCGCGCTGCAAGGCGCCACCGCCCTGTTGGACATCACCCAGGCCCATATCGATGGCTGCATCTACACCGGCCCGGCGAGCCTGCGGTTTGCCGAGCAACTGGTGCAATGGGGCGCGAAGGTGCGGGTGCCGACCACCCTCAATTCCATCTCCGTAGACCAGCGCCGCTGGCGGGAACTGGGCATCGACCCGGCCCTGGGCGTACCGGCCAGTGCGTTGGGCGATGCCTACATGGCGATGGGCGCGAGCCTGAGTTTCACCTGCGCGCCGTATTTACTCGACAGCGCGCCCAAGGCCGGCGAACAGATCGTCTGGGCCGAATCCAATGCGGTGGTGTACGCCAACAGCGTGCTCGGCGCGCGCACCCTCAAGTACCCGGACTACCTCGACATCTGCATCGCCCTCACCGGCCGCGCGCCGCTGATCGGCTGCCATCTGGAGGCCCGGCGCAAAGCCCAGTTGCTCATCGAGTTACCCCAGTTGGGCACCCTGGACGATGCCTTTTACCCGCTACTGGGCTACCACGTCGGCGCCCTTGCCGGCTCGCGCATTCCCCTGGTGCTGGGCCTGGCCGCCGCCCAGCCGTCGCTGGATGACCTCAAGGCCTTCGGCGCGGCGTTCGCCACCACCTCGGCGGCGCCGTTGTTCCATATCGCCGGGGTCACCCCCGAAGCCCTCGACCCGGCCGCCGTGCTGGACGCCGACCACCCCCTGGCGGTGGAACGCATTGCCCTCAAGGACCTGCTGCTCAGTTGGCGCGAACTCAACAGCGCCCGCGACAGCCAGGTGGATGTGGTGTCGTTGGGCAACCCGCACTTTTCCCTGAGCGAGTTCGCGGCCCTGGCGCGCCTGTGTAGCGGCCGCCGCTGCCACCCGGATGTGGTGCTGGCGATCACCTGCGGGCGCGCCGTGCTGGAGCAGGCCCGCGCCGCCGGGCACATCGCCGTGCTCGAAGGCTTTGGCGTGACCCTGGTCACCGACACGTGCTGGTGCATGCTCGGCGAGCCGGTGATTCCACCCGCCGCGCGCACGTTGATGACCAACTCGGGCAAGTACGCCCACTACGCCCCTGGCCTGGCCGGGCGCACGGTGCATTTCGCCAGCCTGGGCGAGTGCGTCGACGCGGCCTGCACGGCCCGGGCCAGCGGTCACCTGCCTGCCTGGCTGCAACCTGCCGCCCCTTTGGAGAGCCCCGCGCATGTTTGACTACACCTTCCAATGGCGCTCGGCCCTGCGTGCCCTGCCGGACATGCTGGCCGGTGCCTGGGTCACCTTCGAGACCGCCGCGCTGTCGATGATCTTCGGCGTGCTCATCGCCCTGGCCCTGACGGTCATGCGCGAAGCCCGCCACCCACTGTTGCGCGGCATCGGCAACGGCTGGGTGTCGATTGCCCGCAACACGCCATCGTTGTTCCAGATCTATGTGCTGTATTTCGGCCTGGGTTCGTTGGGCCTGCACGTCAGTTCCTGGGTGGCCCTGCTGGCCGGTATCACCTTCAACAACGCCGGCTACCTGGCGGAAAACTTCCGTGGCGGCCTCAAGGCCGTACCCGGCACGCAGATCCGCGCCGCACGGTCGTTGGGCATGAGCGCGTTCCAGACCTACCGGATGATCGTCGTGCCGCAATTGCTGCGCATCGTCTTCTACCCGCTGACCAACCAAATGGTCTGGGCGGTGCTGATGACGTCGCTGGGGGTGATCGTGGGCCTGAACAACGACCTCACCGGCGTGACCCAGGACTACAACGTCAAGACGTTCCGCACCTTTGAATACTTCGCCCTCGCCGCGGTGCTGTATTACCTGATTGCCAAGTTGATCGTAGCGGTAGCCCGGCTGATGGCCTGGCGGCTGTTCCGTTACTGAGGACGCGCCTATGTTTTCCACCAGTTTTTCCTGGAATGACCTGCTGTTTTTGCTGGATGGCGCCTGGGTGACCCTGCAACTGACGTTCTGGGCGATCCTGCTCGGCTCGTTTGCCGGGTTGCTGTTTGGCCTGCTGCGCGCCCTGCTGCCCCGGGCCAGCCTGCCGCTGGCGTGGGTGCTGGACGTGTTCCGTAGCGTGCCGTTGCTGATCCAGTTCGTGCTGTTCAACTCGTTCAAGAGCATCGTGGGCCTGAACATCAGCGCCTTCAGCGTCGGCTGCATTGTGCTGGGGGTGTACGCCGCCGCGTACTTCACCGAAATCGTGCGCAGCGGCGTGCTCTCGGTACCGCCCACCGTGCGCCGGGCCAGCCGTTCCCTGGGCTTGAGCTATATGCAGGACCTGCGCTGGATCGTGCTGCCGATGGCTTCGCGCGTGGCCTTCCCCGGGTGGCTGAACCTGGTACTCAGCGTGATGAAAGACACCGCGCTGGTGATGTGGATCGGCATCGTCGAACTGCTGCGCGCCTCGCAAACCATCGTCACCCGCATTCAGGAACCCCTGCTGGTGCTGTGCATCGCGGGCCTTATCTACTACGTCATGAGCCTGGTGGTCGCTCGCCTGGGCGCTCGTCTGGAAAGAAGGTGGCAAGAAAATGATTGAGATCGACAACGTCTACAAATCCTTCGGCGACCTGGAAGTGGTCAAGGGTGTCAGCCTGACCGTGAACAAAGGTGAAGTGGTGTCGATCATCGGCGGCTCCGGCTCCGGCAAATCCACCCTGCTGATGTGCATCAACGGCCTGGAGCCGATCCAGAAAGGCAGCATCCGCGTCGACGGCATCGAGGTGCACAGCAAGGCCACGGACCTCAACCGCTTGCGCCAGAAGATCGGCATCGTGTTCCAGCAGTGGAACGCCTTCCCCCACCTGACGGTGATGGAAAACGTGATGCTGGCGCCGCGCAAGGTGCTGGGTAAAACCAAGCAAGAGGCCGAGGAACTGGCGGTCAAGCAACTGACCCACGTGGGCCTGGGCGACAAGCTCAAGACCTTCCCCGGCAAGCTGTCGGGCGGCCAACAGCAACGCATGGCGATTGCCCGCGCCCTGGCCATGTCGCCGGACTACATGCTGTTCGACGAAGCCACCTCGGCCCTGGACCCGCAACTGGTGGGCGAGGTACTGGACACCATGCGCATGCTCGCCGAGGACGGCATGACCATGGTGCTGGTGACCCACGAAATCCGCTTCGCCCGCGACGTATCCGACCGCGTGGCGTTCTTTCGCAATGGCCTGGTGCACGAAATCGGCTCGCCGGACCAGGTCATCGGCAACCCGACGCAGCCGGAGACGGCGGCGTTTCTCAAGTCGGTGAAATAGCCGCGGGCGCCATCGCGGGCAAGCCCGCTCCCACAGATTTTTGGATCCTTGTGGGAGCGGGCCTGCCCCCGATAGCCCCCCCACCAACAACCAAGGAGCAAGCAGCCAATGCGCTCATCCAGAGTGGTACACGTGGTCAGCTGTCACGCCGAAGGGGAAGTCGGCGATGTGATTGTCGGCGGCATCGCGCCGCCGCCGGGGGCGACAGTGTGGGAGCAGTCGCGCTGGATCGCCCAGGACCAGACCCTGCGCAACTTCGTGCTCAACGAACCGCGCGGCGGGGTGTTCCGCCACGTCAACCTGCTGGTGCCGGCCAAAGACCCACGGGCGCAAATGGCGTGGATCATCATGGAACCGGCCGACACCCCGCCCATGTCCGGCTCCAACTCGCTGTGCGTGGCCACCGTGCTGCTGGACAGCGGCATCCTGCCCATGACCGAGCCGCAGACGCGCCTAGTGCTCGAAGCCCCCGGCGGGCTGATCGAAGCCGTGGCCGAGTGCCGCGACGGCAAGGTGCAGCGGGTGGAGATCAAAAACGTGCCGTCCTTCGCCGACCGCCTCGACGCCTGGATCGAGGTCGAGGGCCTGGGCTCACTCCAAGTGGACACGGCCTACGGCGGCGACAGTTTCGTGATTGCCAACGCCCAAAGCCTGGGCTTCACCATTGCCCCGGACGAAGCGGCAGACCTGGTGGCCACGGGGCTGAAAATCACCCGCGCCGCCAACGAGCAATTGGGCTTCGTGCACCCGCTCAACCCCGAGTGGTCGCATATTTCCTTCTGCCAACTCGCCGCGCCCATCGTCCACGAAAACGGCATCGCCACCGGCCGCAACGCGGTGGTGATCCAACCCGGCAAGATCGACCGCTCCCCCACCGGTACCGGGTGTTCGGCGCGCATGGCGGTGATGCACGCCAAGGGCCAGATGCGGGTGGGCGAGCGCTTTATCGGCCGTTCGATCCTCGATTCCGAGTTCCATTGCCGCATCGATTCGGTCACCGAAGTGGCCGGGCGCGCGGCGATCTACCCGTGTATTGCCGGGCGGGCGTGGATCACCGGCACTCACCAATTGCTGCTCGACCCTGACGACCCCTGGCCCCAGGGCTACCGACTGTCGGACACCTGGCCCGGCGCCTGAGCGTTAAACCGCTGTTTTTTATGAACAAATAAGCGACGCAAAAAATAACCCGAAAAAAGTCTTGGCCTAAGTTCAACGCATCAAATATCGTATACGAAATACAAAATAAACAACCGGAGGCAAGTATGAGCAAGCGCGTAACCTGGAGTGGCGTGTTCCCCGCGGTGACCACTCAATTCAATGACGACTTCTCCATCAACCTGGAGAAAACCCACCAAGTGATCTCCAACGTGATCCGCGATGGCGTGTCGGGCCTGGTGGTGTGCGGTTCGGTGGGCGAGAACACCTCCCTGACCGCCGAAGAAAAAATCGCTGTGACCGAAGTCGCGGTCGATGCCTCCCGCGGCCGGGTGCCGGTGATCTGCGGCGTGGCCGAGTTCACCAGCGTGGCGGCGGCGAAAACCGCCAACGCGGTGCGCAAGGCCGGGGTCGATGGGGTGATGCTGATGCCGGCGCTGGTCTACGGTTCCAAGCCATTCGAGACCGCCGAGCACTACCGCTACGTGGCAAAAAACGCCGACGTACCGCTGATGGTCTACAACAACCCACCGATCTACAAAAACGACGTGACCCCGGACATCCTGATTTCCCTGTCCGACTGCGACAACGTGGTGTGCTTCAAGGATTCATCCGGCGACACCCGCCGCTTCATCGACATCCGCAATGAAGTGGGCGACCGCTTCGTGCTGTTCGCCGGCCTCGACGACGTGGTCCTGGAAAGCATGGCAGTGGGCGCCGAGGGCTGGGTTTCGGGCATGTCCAACGTGTTCCCCAAAGAAGGCGAAACCATCTTCCGCCTGGCCAAGGCCGGGCGTTTCGCCGAAGCCATGCCGATCTACGAATGGCTGATGCCGATCCTGCACCTCGATGCCCGCGCCGACCTGGTGCAGTGCATCAAGCTGTGCGAAGCCATCGCCGGGCGCGGCAGCGCGCTGACCCGCCCGCCACGCCTGGCCCTGCCCAAAGAAGACCGTGAATACGTCGAGCAGATCATGGCCAAGGCCCTGGCCAACCGCCCGCACCTGCCGGACGTCGGTCTCTGAGTGATTCCCGGGCGGGCGCCGAGGCGAGGTATGACAAAGCCGCGCAAACTGCCCGCGCGGGGAACTCCCTCGCCTAAGAAAAACGGCAAACCACTGCTCCTCTCTGTGGCAGCGGGCTTACCCGCGATGAGGGCATCACCTTCAACATCATTGTTGGCGGATGTTCTGTCATCGCGGGCAAGCCCTCTCTTACAAGAGGCGGCGCAACCTCCATCTTCTCCAGAGGAAGTGTTCATGCCCCAGATCCTCGGCCACAACTACATCGGCGGCGCCCGCAGCGCCGCGGGTACCGTCACCCTGCACAGCCACGACGCCAGCACCGGCCAGGCCCTGCCCTACAGCTTCGTGCAAGCCACCGCCGCCGAAGTGGACGCCGCCGCCCAGGCTGCGGCCGCAGCCTACCCCGCGTTTCGCAACCTGCCCGCCAGCCGCCGGGCGCAGTTCCTCGACGCCATCGCCGCACAACTCGATGCCCTGGATGACGACTTCGTCGCCCTGGTCACCCGCGAAACCGCGCTGCCCAGCGCCCGTATCCAAGGCGAGCGCGGCCGCACCAGTGGGCAGATGCGCCTCTTCGCCCAGGTGCTGCGCCGCGGTGATTTCTACGGCGCGCGCATCGACTGCGCCCTGCCCGAGCGCCAACCCCTGCCCCGCGCCGACCTGCGCCAGTACCGCATCGGCGTGGGCCCGGTGGCCGTGTTCGGCGCCAGCAACTTCCCCTTGGCGTTCTCCACCGCGGGTGGTGATACCGCTGCCGCGCTGGCGGCCGGTTGCCCGGTGGTGTTCAAGGCCCACAGCGGCCACATGGCCACTGCCGAGCGCGTGGCCGATGCGATCCTGCGCGCCGCCGAACAAACCGGCATGCCCAAGGGTGTGTTCAACATGATCTACGGAGCCGGCGTGGGCGAAACCCTGGTCAAGCACCCGGCCATCCAGGCCGTGGGTTTTACCGGCTCGCTCAAGGGCGGCCGTGCCCTGTGCGACATGGCCGCCGCCCGGCCGCAACCGATCCCGGTGTTCGCCGAAATGAGCAGCATCAACCCGGTGCTGGTGCTGCCCGAGGCGCTACAGGTGCGCGGCGAACAGATCGCCCGTGAACTGGTGGCGTCGGTGGTCCAGGGCTGCGGCCAGTTCTGCACCAACCCTGGGCTGGTGATCGGCCTGCGCTCGCCCCAATTCAGCGCATTCACTGCCCAACTCAGCACCCTGATGGCCGCCCAACCGGGGCAAACCATGCTCAACGCCGGCACCCGCGCCAGCTATGAAAAAGGCGTGCGAGCGTTACTCGAACACCCCGGCATCCGCCACCTGGCGGGCCAGGAACACAGCAGCAATCAGGCGCAACCGCAATTGTTCCAGGCCGACTTCAGCCTGCTGCTTGAGGGCGATCCGCTGTTGCAGGAAGAAGTCTTCGGCCCGACCACGATAGTGGTGGAAGTGGCGGACAGCGCCGAACTGCACGCCGCCCTCGCCAGCTTGCACGGCCAACTCACCGCCACCCTGATCGGCGAACCCCACGACCTGGAAACCCACGCCGGCCTGCTGGTGTTGCTGGAGCAAAAGGTCGGCCGGGTGCTGTTCAACGGTTACCCGACCGGCGTGCAAGTGTGCGACGCCATGGTCCACGGCGGCCCGTACCCCGCCACCTCCGACGCCCGCGGCACATCGGTCGGCACCCTGGCCATCGACCGCTTCCTGCGCCCGGTGTGCTACCAGAACTGCCCGGACAGCCTGCTGCCCCAGGCCCTGCAAAACGCCAATCCGTTGGGGATTGAGCGGTTGGTTGACGGGGTCAGTGGGCGACACGCGTTGTAGCCGTCCCTGCGGCCTCTGTGGGAGCAAGCGCTGCTAGCTCCCACAGAGGCAGCCCTGGCTCAGGCCAGCAAGGCCTTGAGGTCGTTGTACAACGCCTGCGGGATCTGCACTCCCTCTACCTCGCTGCGCAGCCGCGCCTCATAGCGCCGTTGCGACGGCAAGCGCGCGCCCTGCCCCTGAATGCTCTCGAACACCCCCTCAGCCCGGGCCAGGTGCTGCTCGGCGGCGTCCCCCAAAAAGCGCTTGGGGTCCAGGGCAATCAACAGCTCGCCATGATAAGGCGAGGATTTGCTGCCCGCGTCATAAGCCAGGGACTCGGCGCTGGTCAGGTCACCGATCAAGGGCCCGGCGATCAACTCCACCATCGCCGCCAGGGCCGAGCCCTTGTGCCCGCCGAAGGTCAGCATCGCGCCGTGGTCGAGCACTACGTTAGGGTCGGTGCTCGGCTGGCCCTGGGCGTCTACGCCCCAGCCTTCGGGGATGGCTTTGCCGGCGCGACGGTGCAGCTCAATGTCGCCCCGGGCAATGGCGCTGGTGGCGAAATCAAAGACAAAGGGGTTCTTGCCGGCGCGCGGCCAACCGAAAGCGATGGGGTTGGTGCCAAATACCGGTTGGCTGCCGCCCGCCGGTGCCACCCAGGCGTGGCTGGGGGTGAAGGCCAGGGCCACGAGGCCCGCATCGGTCAACTGCTCGATCTCCACCCACAATGCGGAAAAGTGCACACAGCGGTTGATCGCCAGAGCCGCAATGCCAGTGGCCCGGGTTTTCTCCTTGAGCAGCGGCAACCCAGCCTTGAACGCCAATTGGGAAAACCCACCCGCCGCATCGACCCGCACGATCGACGGTGCCTGGTCGACGACTTGCGGCTCGGCGTTGGCCGCCACCTTACCCGCGCGCAGGGAATTGACGCAGCCCAGCACGCGGTACAAGCCATGGGAGGCGCAACCATCACGCTCCCCGGCGACCACCGTGTCCGTCACTGCCTGGGCCTGGGCGGCACTGAAACCGTTATGTAACAGGATCGATTCGGCCAGCTCGCGGGCCTCGATCAGGGTCAATCGGATCATAAATCAACTCCTTGGACAGACCGTCCAGCCTGCCCCATGCCAGGGGGCGCGGCTTGATCGCTTTAGCCCCTTGGGATGACGAACTCGGCACAGCCCAACGGATGTACAAAACCGACCAGCCCGCTTGCTACACGCCTCACGCAGCACAGGCCGCTGTCATGGTTTGCCAAGTGGCCTCGTCGGCGGGAATCAGGTGTTCGATACGTAAGGAGGCGACCGTGATGTCCTGGGGCATGCCGAACGTGGTGAAGGTCGAGAGGAAACGCAGCTCGCCTTGGAGTGAACGCAAGCGCGTGAGCAGCAACGGGCTGATCGCGCCATCGGCCATCGCAGCCATGTCACCGGGCGTCGGCAACGTCGCCAACAGGCTGGCCAACCCGGCGTCTTGCAACGCCTCGCGGGAGGCGCGCTGCCAAGCTACCGCGCGGATTTCCTCGGGGTTGACCAGGTAATCCCCCAGCCCCCCGGGCGCCAGCAGCGTGTGCAGCAGGTTAAAGCCGCCCCCGGCCGAATCCACCGGCAACCCCATCAAAGCAAACAGCGCCGCGGTCGCCGTATTGGCGGCCAGCACCTGCCAGCCACTGTCGATGACAATCGCCGGCGCCGGGTTGTTAGCCTTGAGCACATGACCAATGGCACTGCGCACCAGCGCCATCGACGGGTCACTCAGGGGCAACGCCGCATAACGCGGCGCATGGCCAGCCGCCAGAAACCCTGCATTACGCTCCGCCAGCGGCGTATCCAGGGCTGTGAACAGCGCATGCAGCGTCGCCGGCGCGGGACGGGCGCGGCCGGTTTCTATGCAGCTCAAATAGCGCTGGGAAATGCCTGATTGCAGGGCCAACGCCGACTGACTCAACCCTGCCCGTCGGCGCAACTCGCGCAACTGCATACCCACCGCCACAACCCGGGCAGACGATACATTCATGGTTTTTTTCATCGCGCGACTTTGGCAGTTACATAGCAGGGTGTCTATGACCTGACCGGTCATAGAAGCAGCGGCTCATGCAGCCTAGGCTGGACGGCGAAACCACTCGAAGGAAGACGCCATGACAAAACCCTACCCCGCTCTGATCGCACTGCTGGGCTTCAGCGCCTACACCCTGTTTACCCTGCTGCACGCCAAGCAATCCCTATGGCAATTCGGCCTGCAACTAATGTCGAGCCTCGACACGGCGCAAGTGGTCATCGACCTGTATCTGATGGCCACCCTGGCCTGCGTATGGATGGTGGGCGATGCACAGAGCAAGGGGAAAAAACTGAGGTCAGTGCTGCCGTACATCCTGCTGACGGCTGTGTTCGTCAGTGTCGGACCGTTGCTTTACATCGTGGTCAAGGGCTTCCGAGCGCCGGAGCAACAAACCTGAGAGTCTTCAACAGGACAGGCAATTATCACAGCCTGTCCCCATCGATGCTCCCCGCCCCGAAACCTTGTTCTCCAGACCTTATAAACTCCCGCGTCACTTCCTACCGTTTCCAGACACTCAATGCCCCCATCAACTACCCCAAGCTGAAAAACGCCTTGGGCATCTCTAGCCGTAGCCTGGTGCACCATTGGAGCAAAGCAGGGACGCCGGGAAGTATTCCGGGGTATTTCACCCACATTGATAGCGTCGCCAAGGCCAGCAAGTACATAAATGCAGGCGTCTGGATTGGCATTGGTTAGCGAGCTTGGCCAGGGTCTTGGTATGGGCAGCCGGTAAGCGCAGTACCTGTAGGCGAATCGGCCGGCCGTGGCCGTCCAAACCATCGATGCCAGTCAGATCCGCGATGGCCTCATCAATGTACACCTCAACAGCAGGCAACATCGCCTCGATCAGGGACATAACCCGCTCGCTCATGTCGCCGTAGAGCGCATCGTTCGACGAGAACGGAACGATGCTGTGCTGCTTGAGTGTGTGTTTGATCTGTAAATTCGGCTCGCCCCTCTTGATGAAGGTCTTCGCATCGTAGCTACGGGCGATGACACAACCATCCGAGTTGCTCAATACCATGCAGGTTTGGAAGCGTCGCGAGTAGCGAGATGACTAGCATCTGCTGGTCGCTCGTCGGGTTCGGCAAAACGGTGGTTTTCCCGAATTATCCTGTCTGTTCGGCATTACTCGCGTTATGTCTTAACATAGCCGGTTGCCGAAAGAACCGTCATGGCCAAAGCCATGAAGGGCTTTCATCCTTTACAAATAAGTGTGGTGAAGATGAACAAGCCTTTCATTTCGCTGTGCCCTGAAATTACTCGGGCGCACGCGCTGACGCTGATGGATTGGTTGGAGGATGAGCGCGTGACCTGCTATCTGAGCGATTCGCGTCATGTCTCCCGCTCTATCGAGCAAGTCGTCGATAGGACTCAATCGCCGATCCTGACCCATCTATTCAACCGGGGCGGCCGATTCTTCATGGCCTATGATCGGCATGATGCCCCGGTGGGCTTTGTCCGTCTCATCAAGACCGGCGCAAATTGCGAGATAGTTCTGGTCATCGGAGATAGCGACAAATGGGGCCGAAACCTTGGGGCCCGGACGATCCGCGAAGGCATGAAGCTGGCCTTCCTCGACATGCGGGCCGAGAAGCTCATCGCCAAGATCCACCCGGACAACGCGCGCTCGCTGAAAGCCTTTCTGCGCAGCGGCTTTCTGCTTGAGAGCGAAACGCCGACATTGAAGTCATTTTCCATGACGGCGGGGCGCTATCTCCAGTTCTTGCGCGAAGGTGCCGTGGGCGACTCCACCAGGATCTACATCACTGAAATCGACAAGGCCAAGCTCGAGAGTCTGATCGTGCTCGAGCAAGGCTCCGCCGTTGTTGAACTCGAACATGAGCTTGAGCGAGCCATTGTCGTCAAGCCGCAGCAGGTGGCGTGCAATGTCGTCACGATGAACTCCAGGGCCTTGCTGCAACTGGACGACGAAGAGATCGAAGTGGCCTTGGTTTACCCTGAAGACGCGGACAGCAACGCCGGCAAGTATTCCGTGTGCTCCGACATCGGCGCCGCCATCCTGGGCTATCAGGAGGGGGACGCCATCGACTGGCGAATTTCTGATCGGACCCGCCGGATTGAGATCAGGAAAGTGCTTTACCAGCCGGAGGCTGCGGGCGACTTCCACCTATAACTGCGCCTTTAGCTCAGTGTTCGTCCATCAGGCGCGAGGATGCCGGTGGGAGGCTTCAGGACGCTGCGGGGACTGTCACGAGGAAAGGCACGGTACGAATTTTGTCGCCACCCTTGAATTGAATCCACAAGGCATAAGGCCCCGGATGCGCGGGCTTGGCATGCAGCATCAACTGCGCCGACACCGCGCCCGGGTCACCATGACCACCGTGGGCGACCTGCCCCGGCATCGGCGCCGCCATGGCATGCGCATGCACATAGTCCAGCTCATCGGTACTGACGAAAACCGCATGGGCCGCCACCCCCAGGTAGGTGTCCAGGTCCTGGGCAGGCTTGCCGTCCTTGAGCACGGTCAGCGACATCATACTTTCGCTGCCGGCACGCAGGGCCGAAGTGTCCAACTTGACCGTGTAGGGGCCATCACTGCCTTGCTCCGGTTTGGCCGGCGCCTGGGCCGCCGGATCGGTGCCGCCCTGCACCGGCACCTCAAAGCGCACTACCTGCTGGCCGAGCCCGCTCGGCACGGCATCGGCATAGACGTAATAGGTCCCGGGCTGGGGAAATTTCATCGCGACCTTGAAGCGACCGTCAGCGCCCAGCTTGGCCGCATGCTCATGGATAAAACTGGTGAAATGGCTGTCGGTCGCCAACACATGAAGGCGCTGGGTGAGTTCTTCGTCAAACTGCACGATCGGTTGACCGGTGGCCTTATCGGTGAAGGCGATCGACAACTCACGTGTCAGTGGGCCGGTTTCTTTGACAATCAGCGCGCCCACCGTCTTTTCGCTCTCGCCGAGCAGCGCGAACGTGCTTTTGATGCTTTCCTGGGCTGCCATCGTCGGCATTGTCGCCGCGCCTACCACTGCCAGGCCAACGGTCAGAACTTGCTTGGTATCCATATGGGTTACTCCTTATTCAATAAATGGTGGCTGGCGCCAGGAAATCTGCCGCCTAGCCGTCCTTCGCCGAACACCACAGGCGCGGCGCTTGGGTACAACAACGGTGTCTAGCGCAGTGCCGCAGCACCGCTGCACACCTGCCCCGCCTGCTCGCAGATCTGCCAGCCACCGCCCAATGCCTTGTAGATGCCGACCACCGCCAAGCGCTGCTCGGTGCGCGCCACGGTCAGTGCGCGGCGGCTGCTGAAGTCCGCACGTTCGGCCTCTAGGACGTCCAGATACACCCCCTCACCTTCCGTGAAACGCGTGCGGGCCAACCTCGCCGCCTCACGATTGGCCGCCGCCTCCAACAGTCGCAAGCCCAGGGTGCTCCCTGCTGCACTGTTGGCCTGGAACGCGTCATCGGTTTCTTGCAGGGCGCGCAATACGGTCTGGTCGTAGCTAATCAATGCCGCCTGGGTACGCGCCTCGCTGGCGGCGATCCGCGCACGTACGCGCCCAGTGTCCAACAGCGACCAGCGAATGACCGGTGCGATAAAGTTCGACTGCATGCCCGAGTCGCCCAAGGCGCCGAGGCTTCCGGCCAGCAGACCGATGGAACCCTGCACCTGGATATCCGGATACAAACCGGCTGTTTCCACGCCGATCTGCGCGGTCTCGGCCGCCAGCACACGTTCGGCTGCTGCGATATCGGCACGCCGGGCCAGCAAGCCGGCCGGGTCGCCCACCTGCAGGGTGCGCAGGTTCAAGGTCTCACGGCCGGGCCGGGCCAGCGGTGGCTTGAACCCTTGTGGCGCCTGCCCCAGTAGTACGGCCAACGCGTTGGTGGTGGTTGCCCGACGCCGCTCCAGGCCAGGTGCTACCGCCTCGACATTGCGCAGCAAGGCCTCGGCCCGCAGCCGATCGAATTCAGTGGCGGCGCCTACGCTGACCAAGTGCTCCACCAGGCCCAGGCTGTCGCGCTGGCTTTGACTGATGTCCGCCACCACCGCCTGCTCGGCTTCGACCCCTTGCAGCTCGAACCAGGTCGCGGCGACGGTGGCGGCGACGCTCGCCTGCACGCTGCGCAGCAATGCCTGGCGCGATCCCGCCTGGGCCTGCGCCGCCTCCACCGAGCGCCGGACACGGCCAAACAAGTCGATCTCCCAGGCGGCATCTACGGCCGCGCGAGTGGTTTCCTGTGAGCGCTGCTGGCCGAACGGGGTCTCGACTTCGCTGCGCCGTCGGTGTTCATAACCGAGGGCAGCACCGCCGCTGGGCAAGAATCCCTGGCGGCTCTCGCGCAACATCGCCTTGGCTTCGTCGAGCCGCGCGGCGGCGATGCCGATATCGTGGTTGGCCGCCAGCGCCTGCTGGATCAATTGGCTGAGGGCCGGCTCATCGAACACACGCCACCACTGCACCTCGACATCGCCCGTACCGAGGCCGGTAATGGGCGCGCCGAAGCTCGCCGGCCGTTGCGCGGCGGGCAACACCGGCGCGGAATAATCGGGCCCGACTGCGGCGCAGCCAGCCAGCAGGAGCGACGACAACAGAAACGCTTGATAGGCCAGTTTCATGACACGCGCTCCTCCAGCTGCAGCTTCGAACTCGAACCCTTGCGCTGTAAGCGCAGCGCAAGGTTGCGCATCACCACGTAGAACACCGGCGTCAGGAACAGGCCGAACAGGGTCACCCCCAACATCCCGGCAAACACCGCAACCCCCATGGCATGGCGCATCTCGGCCCCGGCGCCGCTGGCAAACACCAGCGGCACCACACCGGCAATGAACGCCAGCGAGGTCATCAGGATCGGCCGCAAGCGCAACTGGCACGCCTGGATAACCGCTTCCAGCGGGTTGGCGCCTTCGGCCTCAAGGCTGCGAGCGAACTCGACAATCAGGATGGCGTTTTTCGCTGCCAGGCCGACCAGTACCACCAGCCCGATCTGTACAAACACGTTGTTATCGCCGTCCACCAACCAAACGCCGATGATCGCGCTGAGCAGACACATGGGCACAATCAGCAAGACCGCCAGGGGCAGCAACCAACTGTTGTATTGCGCGGCTAGGATCAGATAGGCCAGCAACACACACAGCGGGAAAATGAACAGCGCCGATGACCCTGCGAGCTTTTGCTGGTAGGTCAAGTCCGTCCATTCATAGGTCACGCCCTCGGGCAGTACCTCCTGTGCCAGGCGCTCCATGAGTGCAACGGCTTGCCCGGAACTGACCCCGGGCATCGCTCCGCCGGAGATGTCGGCCGAAGGATAGCCGTTGTAATGAATCACCCGATCGGGTCCGGAACTCGGTGTGACGGTGACAAACGCCGACAACGGCAGCATGTCCCCGGCCGCGTTACGCACCTGCAGGCGGCCGATGGCTTCGGCCTGCATGCGGTGGTCCGCATCGGCCTGGGCAGTCACCTTGTAGGTGCGGCCGAAACGGTTGAAGTCGTTGACATACAGCGAACCGAGGTAGACCTGCAAAGATTCGAACACATCCGCCAGTCGCACCCCCTGGCTCTTGACCTGGGTGCGGTCGATATCGACATTCAGTTGGGGCGCGTTGACGTCCAGACTGGTCATCAACCCGGCGACCTGGCCCGACTCGGTGGCTTTTGTCATCAGCACCTGGGTGTGCTGCACCAGAGCCTGGAGCCCGACCCCGCCACGGTCCTCAACCTGCAGTTTGAAGCCTCCGGTCACTCCAAGGCCGGGCACTGGCGGCGGTGGGAATACGCCGAGGAAACCGTCGGGAATGCTCGCGAACTTGGCTTGCAGGCGCCCGGCGATGGCAACCGCAGCCATGTCGGGAGAAGTACGCTCCTTGAACGGATCGAGCATGACGAACATTACGGCAGCATTGGGTACGTTAACGAAGCCGTTGACCGACAGCCCAGGGAACGCCACCACACTTTCGACTCCAGGCTCATCCAGGGCGATTTTCGACATCTGCCGCACCACCGCATCGGTACGATCCAGGGAGGCCGCATTGGGCAACTGGGCGATGCCTACCAGGTAGTACTTGTCTTGCATCGGCACGAAGCCCGCCGGTACAGCGCTGAAGCCGAACCAGGTCAGCGCCAACAAGCCGCCATAGACCAACAGCGCCGCCCCGCGACGGCCCGCTACCTTGCGCACCGTGTTGCCATACGCCTGCGGTGCCCGCTGGAACGGCCGGCTCAGCATTTGCACCAGGTGCGCGGCGCGTCCGCGCAGGCTACGCGGGTCATGCACCACAGCAGCGTCGCGCGGGCGCAGCAACAGGCCGGCGAGTGCCGGGCTGAGGGTCAAGGAGTTGACCGCCGACAGGATCGTGGAAATCGCAATGGTCAGCGCGAACTGCCGATAGAACTCACCTTGCAGGCCACTGAGGAAGGCGGTCGGGATGAACACGGCAGCGAGCACCGAGGTGATCGCAATGATCGGCCCGGTGACCTCGCCCATCGCTCGCCGCGCAGCCTGCGTCGGCTCCTCGCCGTTCTCGATATGTCGCTCGACGTTCTCGACCACCACGATTGCATCGTCGACCACAATCCCGATGGACAGGACCAGGCCGAACAACGACAGGGTATTGAGGGAGAAGCCCATCAAATGCATGACCGCAAAGGTGCCGATGATCGACACCGGCACGGCCATCAACGGGATCAGCGACGCACGCCAGTTACGCAGGAACACCACCACCACGAGGACCACCAGCAGGATCGCTTCCATCAGAGTGATGGCCACTGACTCCAGCGATGCACGCACAAACACTGTCGGGTCATAGGCAATCCGCGACACCATGCCCTCGGGGAAATTGGCCTCCAGGCGCTGCATGGTATCGCGCACCGCCTGCGCCACATCCAGCGCGTTGGCGCCCGGGCTCTGAATGATCTGCAAGGCAACGGCCGGCTCGCCGTCCAACAGGCTGCGCAGCGCGTAGGCATCGGCGCCCATTTCGACACGGGCCACATCGCGCAGACGCGTGACCTGGCCGTTATCACCGGTGCGGATGATGATGTCGCCAAACTGCTCCTCGTCCGTCAGGCGCCCGAGGGTATTGACCGTGACCTGGAACGCCGCGCTGGAGTCAGGCGCCTGGCCGACCGAGCCAGCCGCCACTTGCACGTTCTGCTCCCGCACCGCGGTAATTACATCGCCTGCGGTCAAACCACGGGCGGCGATCAGGTCCGGGTCGAGCCACAGACGCATGCTGTACTCGCCCGCGCCCCACACCAACACGTCGTTGATCCCTGGAATCCGCGACAACTCGTCGCGTACCTGGAGGTAGGCATAGTTGGAGATGTAGAGCGGGTCATAACGTTGGTCGGGCGACAGCAGGTGGACCACCATGAGGATATCCGGGGAGGTCTTCTGCGTAACCACACCCAGGCGCTGCACCTCTTCGGGCAAGCGCGGCAGGGCCCGCGAGACGCGGTTTTGCACCTGGATCTGCGCCATGTCCGCGTTGGTGCCCTGGGCAAACGTCGCGGTCAGGATCATGCGGCCATCGGTCGCCGATTGCGACGTCATATACAGCATGCCCTCGACCCCGGTTATCACCTGCTCAAGTGGCGCCGCCACCGTCTCGGCGATCACCTGGGGGTTGGCGCCCGGATAAGAAGCCGTCACTTGCACCGTGGGTGGCGTCACGGCGGGGTATTCGCTAAGCGGCAAATGAAAGAAAGCCACGATGCCAGCGATCATCATCAACACTGACAGCACGATGGCGAAGATCGGCCGGTCAATGAAAAAGCGTGGGAAGCTCATTGCACGCCCCCCAACACCAGCGGCGCATCCAACGGCGCCCCATCAATGCTGGCGGCCAGTGGCGTCACCTGCATGCCGGGGCGCACTAGCCCCTTGACCACAATGCGCTCGCCCGGTTGCAGGCCCTGCTCAATCACGCGCAAGCCGTCGGCCATCGGCCCCAGTTCGACGGGGCGGTATTCGGTCTTGTCGTCTGCGCCGACCACCAGCACATAGCGGCGGCCCTGGTCAGTGCCAATCGAGTGGTCGGCCACCAACACCCGGGGTTGCGGCGCGCCGGTGTCCAGCTTGACCTTGGCGAACAGCCCCGGCGTCAGGCGCCCATCCGGGTTGTCGACCACGGCACGCGCACGCACTGTGCCGGTCTTGCGGTCGGCCGCATTCGCCAGGAAGTCCACCCGCCCGGCGCGTGCATAGCTTGCATCGTTAAGCATCGCCACCATGACCTTGGCGGCCTTTTCCCCTTTGGACGCGGCAACCTCCCGAGTCGCGGCAAGCGAGCGCAGATAGGTGCGCTCGTCGACATCGAAATACACATGCAACGGGTCGATGGAAACGATCGTCGTCAGCGGCGTCACCCCACGGGTGACGTAGTTGCCCTCGGTGACAAGGGCACGGTCGACACGCCCGCTGATGGGCGCGGCGACGCGGGTGTAGCTCAAGTCCAGTTGTGCGGCATCCAGCGCGGCCCTGGCAGCGTCGACCTGGGCCCTGCCGGCATTCAACGAGGCGATGGCGGTGTCAAGACGATCACGCGCCACCACTTTTTTAGCGAACAGTTGCTCGGCCCGACCATGCTCGGCCTGGGCCAGCAATGCGTTGGCCTGCGCCTCACGCAAACGCCCCTTGGCAGCGTTCAGCGCCGCCTGGAACTCCCGTGGGTCGATCATAAATAACAGGCTGCCCTTGGCCACGGATTGCCCTTCAGGCACGCTGACACTTTGCAGATAACCACTGACACGCGGACGCAGTTCCACATGATCGATGGCGGTCAGCGAACCGGTGTACTCGACAAACGGTGTCACCGCCCGCGCAACCACCTCGGCCACCGGCACACCGGGTGGCTTGGCGGCGGCGGCCGGTGGTGCGCTGTCCGAGCATCCGCCCAGCGTCAACACCACGGCCATCGCACCGGTAATCAGGCTTATTGGTTTGGCGTACATCGTTCACCCTCCTGGGAATTCCATGAAAAACCGCGACTATCGGTTTATCCGGCATTCCACAATGGGAAGGTCAAGTTGTAGTGATTAACTAATCCCGAACACGACGTTGAGTTTTTTCTCGGCCTGAGCTGGGGCCAGTGCGCCGTTAAACTGATGTGGTCGAATCCAGTTGTACCGATGCATCAAGAAACAGCTGATATCGCGCTGGGCTTCTTGAGCAGTTCTGTAGCCCAGGGTCTGTATCCATTCAGTCTTCAGGCTCCGAAACACACGCTCCATCGGCGCATTAACGCTCCTATGAAAACAATGGCGCGAAAAACAATGTCGGGCCTCTACCAGAGGAACGGGATTTGGCACATCGACAAAGTCGTCAGAGGTAGCCGACTTCAAGAAAGCACTGGAGCAAGCGAAAGGGAGGAAGCGGAGCAGTACCTGATTCACCGGCTGGAAAAGCTGCGGCAGGAAAAAATCTACGGCGTGCGCGAGGTGCGAACCTGGCGCGCAGCTACCACCAGGTTCCTGGCGGAGTTCAAGGATCGGCCATCAATCGGCCTTTCTGCCTCGCACATCGAGCAGCTTGACCCGTACATCGGCGATCTGCCGGTAACGCACATTGATGATGGGGCCCTGGCGCAATTTGTACGGGACCGGTAAAAGCCGACCAACACGGCACAGGGGAAGGTCAAGCCGGGCGTATCGAACAGGACAGTCAACATCGCCCTGCAGCGAGTTGTCAGGATATTGAACCTGTACCACCGCAAGTGGCGCGATGCTGAAAAGCGGCCGTGGCTGGAGAGCGTGCCGATGATCTCGATGCTTGAGGAGAAGAAGTCGAGCGGTAATCCCTACCCGATGTCGTGGGAAGAGCAGGCGATATTGTTCCCCGAGCTGCCCGACCACCTATTGAGGATGGCCCTCCATAAGGTGAACACGGGTTGCCGGGAGCAGGAAGTCTGTAAATTGCGATGGGATTGAGAGATACGGGTGCCAGAGTTGAACGCCAGCGTGTTCCTGATACCTGCCGGATTCGGCGGGCGAAGTGACAAGGCGGGGATAAAGAACGGCGATGAACGCCTGGTGATTCTGAACAATATGGTATCAGCAACCGATTCGCGTGGGCCTGTGCTGACAATCTTGAAGAGGAGGCAGACATGAAAAAGCGAGAAGTCACGCAAATGTCACGCGCATGAAAAAGGCCAATGCTGTGAACATTGGCCTAAGTCATCGAAAAAATATGGTCGGGACGGAGTGATTCGAACACTCGACCCCTAGCACCCCATGCAAGCGGACACCTCTACAGCCCGCTAACTACAAGGCTTCGCGCCTGGCGCTCGCTGCAACGATGCCCAACAGTGCGCAACCGTATTTTACAAAGTCACTCGTAAAGTCACTGAGCCTTTTCGACCCCCTCCCCGGCGTCCTGCCGAACGAACACAATCCCTACCTCTGCAAGTCCCTGACATAAGCCTGGCAGCCCCGCAGCGCGATCAGTCCTTGGTCGCCGGCATCGGTGATGTTGATAATTCGTTGAGCATGCGCTGGGTCAAGCCGGGCGCGCGCTCCTCCATGAACCACGCCGCCGGCGCCGGGATCGGCTGACACTGCGCAGCCACTGGCTGAATCCGTGGTGTCGAGTAGGACTGACAGCCGCAGATCAGCAGTAGCAAGACGATCACGCAGGCGAGTCTGGTTTTTCTGGGCATCGGATAGTTCCCGGTAGTGGAGTTGGTCGCTGTCAGCCAAGCGCTGCTCCAGGGCCAGGCGCTTGTCCTGCTCGGCGCGGGCCTGGGCCGCTGCGGCATTGCTGAGGGTGCCCAGGATGCTTTCGTGGGCCAGTGCCTGATCCGATAGCCGCTTGCCGTAGCGCCAGTCCTGCACCTGCCAGGCGCCCGCCCCGCTGCCGGCTATCAGCAGCAAGATCAGCGCCGCCCAGCCAGCAAGGCGCCAGGTGGCGGGAGTCATGCCAACACCTTTAACGCCCGGTCATACAGCGCCTTGCGATCCGCCAAGCCGTTGGTGCCGCCGTTGATCCGCTTGGTGATGAGCAAGAAGTCACCCGCATCGGCCAGGGTGTTGAGCCCGGCCCGGTGCCAGAACCACGCCGCCGACATGGCTGCGTGCTGGGGCTCCTCCAGCAACTCGGGGCACTTGAGCAGGCCCAGGCCCAGGGCTTCACCGCACGCCGCGTAGTTGGCCCGGCCGGTGACCTGGATCAGGCCGCGCCCGCGGAACTTGGAGCCGTCACCCGCGACGGTATTGCCCAGATCCTTGCGCCCCTCATACCCGGCCTGTTGCTTGGTTGGGCCCCAGATCTCGCGCACGTAGCGCAGTTGGCCAGACTCATGGCCGATCTGTGCAATGAACGCCGCCACGCGCGCAGGCGTGACAATGCCGAACTTGCCCATGGCAGTGTTGAGGACAGGTGCAAAAACGCCGGCTTTGGCGCCGGCGTTGGGGAGGATCAGCAGCAGTTGCTGTGCGGTGATGGGCATTGCTTTTCTCCAGGCAAAAATAAACCCGCTCGGTGGCGGGTGGCTTAAAGGTGCGGCGCTGTCAGTTTTCGTCGGCTGGCAGCGGGTATCGCTGTTTGATGGCAGCGACTGCCGAAAGCCAGGCACTGTAGTCCGGCTCAGCTCTCGCGATGATGGCGTCATAGTCCGCCTCAAAACGCAGCGGATCGGACTCGCTCGCAAAAGCGGCGCGCCTAGATGAGCGAGCACCTTCTAACGCCGCGGCACGCTTCTCGCTCTCCTGCTGTTCAGCAGTGATGACCTGGCTGAAATCAATCATGGGGCACCTCGACGGCT
>NZ_FYEE01000016.1 GCF_900187645.1 Pseudomonas sp. Irchel 3E20
CCGCCGCAAACTCAGCGCCATAGCGCCCCGCACACAAATCCGGGCGGTGCAGGCGCTCGTTCAAACCCTGCATCAGCCCGGTTTCCACTGACTCATAGGCGGCGCCGGGGTCATTGACGCCATGCAAAAAAATCACGATACCGGGCATATCCCGAGGGATGGCGATCAGTCGATCACCCGGTCGATTAGGGACAAGCCGACTGCGTAGTTCGGCGATAACACTGTAGTTGGGGTCGCTCATGCCTTAGCTCCTTTGAAGGCGGCCATCAGCCCACCTCACGGGGATTCGATGTCCGGTTCGTACTGATTCAACACCTGCTCAAACGCAGTGCTGCCGGTGTATTTGAGCTTGAGCCGTTGCAGTTCAGCGTCCGTGCCTCGGCATTGCTGGTTGATGTCGTCGATGGCCTGCGATTGCTCATCACCTTGGTCGGGGATTTCGCCACGCAAGTGGTCGCACAGGTCCCGCTGTTGAACGAATTCACTGATATCGCTGGGCATTTGTTCCGATCCGCAAGCCACTTGAGTCAATGCGAATAACAGCACTGCCGCTACTGAGAAATGGGTAGTCATGGGTTACTTTCCATCCGTCGACCAATGCGGTTTGTCTCGGTCGCCCCGCAGAAATTTGATAACGCCGTAGGTCTTCCCCACAGCGTGCAACTCAAGGTTCATTTCGGTTCGAGGTTCGGTATTGATGATCACCGCAGTACCTGATGGCGGCTCGCCAGCCGGGCGCGCAGTTCACCGGCGGTGTCATCGAACAGCAACTCGTTATAGCCGCCGCCCTTGTGCTCTTTGGTCTTGATCCCGGACAGGGCTTGGTTGGCGGGCAATTGCCCAGTTCCCCCCACGTCGCTGAAGCGTGGCGAGTGGTGGCTGCTGTTGTAGACAGCCCCGGTAATCAACGGCCGGTTGATGTCACCTGCGATAAAACTCACCACCACTTCCTGACCGATGCGCGGCATGAACTGGTGGCCAAAACCGTCCCCGGCGCTGGGCTGGGCCACCCGCAGCCACGCGGTGTCTTGCGCATGCTGCCGGGCGCTGTCGTGCTCATCAGGCTGTTGGCGTTGCCAATGAAAGCGCACTTTCACCCGCGCCCACTCATCGGTGTACACCTCGCCCAACGCTAGATCGCCCACCACGACGGCAGTCAGAGGCCCCGCCACCACTGGGCGTGGCGTCAAGCATTGGGGGCGGTAGGGAATGTCGCGACGAATGCTGGAAAAGCTGTTGCGGTAATCCGCTTTGTCTTCGTTGAGGTAGTTGTTGCGCCCCTGATGTTGGACGCCTAGCAGCAGAAACTCCCTGGCGTACAAATGATGGCGCTGGGCCGGCGCCCCCTCATGCCGGGGATGCTCTGTCAGGGTGAAGGTGTAGCCCGGCTCCATGGCGCGACAGTTGCTGACACCGCGAAAAGTCTTACTCAGCACATGCAAGGCATCGCGGTGGCTGTCGAGCCGATGCTTGGCCTCGCGTTCATCGCCAGCGCTGTATTGCCCTGAAAAGGCGTAGCGCTCCAGTGGCACGGAGCCACTGGCGGGTGTCAGTAGCGCTGTAGACACGCGATCCCACTGGCCCACCTGTTTGTAATCGAACGTGCCAGCGCTAACGGCATCGGGTTGCCGTACGCGCTGGGCGGTCCATTCGCTGATGGTGTCGGCATGGGTCGGGATCGAGCCCTGGAGGTACGCAATCACCGGTTGTTGTGGCAGTGGCGAGAGCCCACGGCAGTCATCGCGCACCACCAGCGTGTGCCCTTGCGCTGTGTGCTCGAAGTAGAACAGCCAGCCCTCTTCTTCCAACAAACGGCGTACGAAGTGCTCGTCGGTTTCATTGAACTGGGTAATACAACTGTGGGTTCGCAGGGGCAGATCCTGCTGAAGATCGAAGCGCAACACCGCCAATGCGCCGTAATGGGCGAACACCGTGCGCAGTACATCCACCACCGTGCGCTCTTGAAAAATACGGGCATCAACCCGCTGCCCCAAATACCAAAGCCATGGGCTCAGTGTCGCGCAGTAGTGGCTCAAGCCACCGTCATTCTTCAAGTGGCTGAAGGCAGTGATATGGCCATGAATGCAGCGGTGGGTACCGTTGGCCAGTTCGATTTCAAGCAACGCGCCTTGGTCGATCAGGGTCTTGAGTTCAATACGTGGATCAGGGCTCAGTAACGCCAGATCGAAGCTGAACGGTTGCGATATCGCTTCACTGCCACTGAAGCTGTCCAGCAGTAATTCATGCTTGGGTTCAGTGTGGACGGTCAGCTTTATCAAACGCTGTTTTTGCGCGCTGAGAAGTGATGCGGGGGTGATGAGCATGCTGGCCTCTTCTTATGCTGAGGACGGCGAACGTTCATCGATAGGGAGAGGGGCTACCCATTCGCCTGACCGCGCGAATTTGAGCATGGGAAAAGGAAAACGACATGTCGGACGCAAGCCACCGACAAGTAGGAGCACTCCGAAAACACGGCATATCGGCTGGCAGCAGTTGCCAAGACAACAGCACTGAGGGTAGGCGCCACGCACCGTCCTTAACCATTTAAGTAAAAAAAAACCGCGCCCTTGGGACGCGGTTTTTTTCGTTTCGCTGCTGGCGTTAGAGCCTCAGCTCAACGCCATCAGTGGTTCAGGGCGAAGTCTTTTTCTGCCGCATCGAAGCGCTGGATCATGCCCGCGGTTGGCGCGCCGGCCTTGCTCACCAGGTAGATGGCGAGGCTGGCGAAGATGAAGCCCGGGATGATTTCGTACAGGCCCAGCAGCTCGAAGTGTTTCCACACGATCACGGTGATCGCGCCGACCAGGATACCGGCCAGTGCGCCGTTGCGGGTCATGCCTTTCCACAGTACCGAGATCAGCACAACCGGGCCAAAAGCGGCACCGAAGCCGGCCCAGGCGTAACTCACCAGGCCCAGTACGCGGTTTTCCGGGTTGGCGGCCAGGGCGATAGCGACCAGTGCAACCACCAGCACCATGGCACGACCGACCCATACCAGCTCGACCTGGGAAGCGCTTTTACGCAGGAAGGCTTTGTAGAAGTCTTCGGTCAGGGCGCTGGAGCACACCAGCAACTGGCAGCTCAGGGTACTCATCACGGCCGCCAGGATGGCCGACAGCAGTACACCGGCAACCCATGGGTTGAAGAGGATTTTCGCCAGTTCGATGAACACACGTTCGTGGTTCTCGGTCACAGGGCCGGCCACTTCCGGGTGCGCCGAGAAGTAGGCGATACCGAAGAAACCAACGGCCACGGTGCCGCCCAGGCACAGGATCATCCAGGTCATGGAGATGCGACGGGCATTGGCGATCGACTTGACCGAATCCGCCGCCATGAAGCGCGCGAGGATGTGCGGCTGGCCGAAGTAGCCCAGGCCCCAGCCCAGCAGGGAGATGATGCCGATGAAGGTCGTGCCCTTGAGCATGTTGAAGTTGTCAGGGTTCTGCGCTTCGATCGCCAGGAAAGTGGTGTCCACGCCACCAGTGGCCAGCAGCACGATGATCGGCGTCAGCAACAGGGCGAAGATCATCAGCGTGGCTTGCACGGTGTCAGTCCAGCTCACCGCCAGGAAACCACCCACGAAGGTGTAGGCAATGGTCGCCGCAGCACCGGCCCACAGCGCGGTCTCGTAGGACATGCCGAAGGTGCTTTCGAACAGACGGGCGCCGGCCACGATGCCGGAGGCGCAATAGATGGTGAAGAACACCAGGATCACGATGGCCGAGATAATCCGCAGCAGGCCGCTTTTGTCTTCAAAACGGCTGGAGAAATAGTCCGGCAGGGTCAACGCGTCGCCGTTGTGTTCGGTCTGCACCCGCAGGCGACCGGCCACGAACAGCCAGTTGAGGTAGGCACCGATAATCAGGCCGATGGCGATCCAGCTTTCCGAAAGGCCCGACATATAGATGGCGCCCGGCAGGCCCATCAGCAACCAGCCGCTCATGTCCGAGGCACCGGCCGACAATGCGGTCACGACGCTGCCCAGGCTGCGGCCACCGAGGATGTAGTCAGAAAGGTTGTTGGTGGAGCGATAGGCCGCAAAGCCGATCAGGACCATTGCCGCGATGTAGATCACGAAAGTGATCAGGGTTGGATTACTTGCACTCATTGAGTTACGCCCTGGCTTTGTTTTTATGTAGCGGCGGCTTCTAGCCCTCCGCCAACGGATCACGTTTGACAGACGATTGCACGAGCCACGCATTTATGACCGATGTTTCCCCAGGAAAGCCATCGGCCGATGCACCGTTCTTTTGGTCCGGTTGCACCTTGGCCGCGAATGCTATGCAACAAAGCAAATAAGGTGCAACCAGTTTCTCGGGAATAAGTTGCACCTAGTCGGAAATAAATTTCCCATGCGGTTTTATGCTCCTTTTTGGAGCACAAAACGCCGCATTGCTAAGCCCAAATGCACCAAGGCCGTGCATCCTACACAGGCAGGAAAAATTTTCCTGACGAGCCGTCTATTATTCCGTCAAAAAAAGGGTTGCACCCGGTTGCACCTCTATCGGCTCGCCGCTAATCTTGCCGCCAGCTGATGCCACCGGTCGTGGCAAACATGAGGATAAAAATATGGCTACCACCACCCTTGGGGTCAAACTTGACGACCCAACCCGCGAGCGCCTCAAAGCAGCCGCGACCTCGATTGATCGCACGCCGCACTGGCTGATTAAGCAGGCAATTTTCAATTACCTGGAAAAACTCGAGGGTGGTGCAACCCTGACCGAACTCAGCGGTTTGACCGCCAAGGACGCAGACGACGCCGGCGAAGTGCAAGCCGACCACGCGCACCAGTGCTTCCTGGAGTTCGCCGAAAGCATCCTGCCGCAATCGGTATTGCGCGCCGCCATCACCGCCGCCTACCGCCGCCCTGAGCCCGAAGTGGTGCCGATGCTGATCGAGCAGGCGCGCCTGCCCGCCGCGATGGCCGAAGCCACCAACAAACTCGCCGCCTCGATTGCCGAAAAACTGCGCAACCAGAAGAGCGCCGGCGGCCGTGCCGGGATCGTGCAGGGCCTGCTGCAAGAATTCTCCCTGTCGTCTCAGGAAGGCGTGGCGCTGATGTGCCTGGCCGAAGCACTGCTGCGCATCCCGGACAAAGGCACCCGCGACGCCCTGATCCGCGACAAGATAAGCACCGGCAACTGGCAGCCGCACCTGGGCAACAGCCCTTCGCTGTTCGTCAACGCCGCCACCTGGGGCCTGCTGCTGACCGGCAAACTGGTCTCGACCCACAATGAAACCGGCCTGACTTCGTCCCTGAGCCGCATCATCGGCAAGAGCGGCGAGCCGATGATCCGCAAGGGCGTCGACATGGCCATGCGCCTGATGGGCGAGCAGTTCGTCACCGGCGAGACCATCGCCGAAGCCCTGGCCAACGCCAGCAAGTTCGAGGCCAAGGGTTTCCGCTATTCCTACGACATGCTCGGTGAAGCCGCACTGACCGAACATGACGCCCAGAAGTACCTCGCGTCCTACGAGCAAGCCATCCACTCCATCGGCAAGGCTTCCCATGGCCGCGGCATCTATGAAGGCCCGGGCATTTCCATCAAGCTCTCGGCCCTGCACCCGCGCTACAGCCGCGCCCAGTACGAGCGCGTGATGGACGAGCTGTACCCGCGCCTGCTGTCGCTGACCCTGCTGGCCAAGCAATATGACATCGGCCTGAACATCGACGCCGAAGAGGCCGACCGCCTCGAGCTGTCGCTGGACCTGCTCGAACGCCTGTGCTTCGAGCCGCAACTGACCGGTTGGAACGGCATCGGTTTCGTGATCCAGGCCTACCAGAAGCGTTGCCCGTATGTGATCGACTACGTGATCGACCTGGCTCGCCGCAGCCGTCATCGCCTGATGATCCGCCTGGTCAAAGGCGCGTACTGGGACAGCGAAATCAAACGCGCCCAGGTTGAAGGCCTGGAAGGCTACCCGGTCTATACCCGCAAGGTGTACACCGACGTTTCCTACATCGCCTGCGCACGCAAACTGCTCTCGGTGCCGGAAGTCATCTACCCGCAGTTCGCCACCCACAACGCCCACACGTTGTCGGCCATCTACCACATCGCCGGGCAGAACTATTACCCGGGCCAGTACGAGTTCCAGTGCCTCCACGGCATGGGCGAGCCTCTGTACGAACAGGTTGTGGGCAAGGTTTCCGAAGGCAAGCTGAACCGTCCGTGCCGCGTGTACGCCCCGGTCGGCACCCACGAAACGCTGCTGGCCTACCTGGTGCGTCGCCTGCTGGAGAACGGCGCCAACACCTCGTTCGTCAACCGCATCGCCGACCAATCCATCTCCATCCAGGAGCTGGTGGCCGACCCAGTGGCCAGCATCGAGCAAATGGCCACGGTGGAAGGCGGCTTCGGCTTGCCGCACCCGCGCATTCCACTGCCGCGTGACCTGTATGGCCACGAACGCGCCAACTCCGCTGGCATCGACCTGGCCAACGAACATCGCCTCGCATCGCTGTCCTGCGCCCTGCTGGCCACCGCCCATAACAACTGGAAAGCCGCGCCCATGCTCGGTTGCGCTGCCAGCAGCGAAACCCCGGCACCGGTGCTCAACCCTTCGGATCTGCGTGACGTGGTCGGCCATGTGCAGGAAGCCACCGTCGAAGACGTTGATAACGCCATCCAGTGCGCCCTCAACGCCGCACCTATCTGGCAGGCCACCCCGCCGGCCGAGCGCGCCGCGATCCTGGAGCGTGCCGCCGACCTGATGGAAGCCGAGATCCAGCCGCTGATGGGCCTGCTGGCCCGCGAAGCCGGCAAGACTTTCGCCAACGCCATCGCCGAAGTGCGCGAAGCCGTGGATTTCCTGCGTTACTACGCGGTGCAGGCGCGCAACGACTTCACCAACGACGCCCACCGCCCACTGGGCCCGGTGGTGTGCATCAGCCCGTGGAACTTCCCGCTGGCGATTTTCAGTGGCCAAGTCGCCGCAGCCTTGGCCGCCGGTAACCCGGTGCTGGCCAAGCCTGCCGAGCAAACCCCGCTGGTGGCCGCGCAAGCCGTGCGCCTGATGCTGGAAGCCGGGATTCCCGAAGGCGTGCTGCAACTGCTGCCCGGCCGTGGCGAAACCGTGGGCGCCCGCCTGGTGGGTGACGAGCGCGTCAAAGGCGTGATGTTCACCGGCTCCACCGAAGTGGCGCGCCTGCTGCAACGCAACATCGCCGGGCGCCTGGACGCCCAGGGCCGGCCGATCCCGCTGATCGCCGAAACGGGCGGGCAGAACGCCATGATCGTCGATTCCTCGGCGCTGACCGAACAAGTGGTCATCGACGTCGTCTCCTCGGCCTTCGACAGCGCCGGCCAGCGTTGCTCGGCCCTGCGCGTACTGTGCCTGCAGGAAGATTCTGCAGACCGCGTCATCGAAATGCTCAAGGGCGCCATGGCCGAATGCCGCCTCGGCAACCCGGAGCGCCTGTCCGTGGACATCGGCCCGGTGATTGACGCCGAAGCCAAGGCTGGCATCGACAAGCACATCCAGGGCATGCGCGATAAAGGCCGCAACGTGTACCAGGTCGCCATCGCCGACAGCGAAGAGGTCAAGCGCGGCACCTTCGTGATGCCGACCCTGATCGAGCTGGAAAGCTTCGACGAACTGCAACGGGAGATCTTCGGCCCGGTGCTGCACGTGGTGCGCTACAAGCGCAAAGACATCGACCAGTTGATCGAGCAGATCAACGCGTCGGGCTACGGCCTGACCCTGGGCGTGCACACCCGCATCGACGAAACCATCGCCAAGGTGATCGACAACGTCAACGCCGGTAACGTCTACGTCAACCGCAACATCGTAGGTGCCGTAGTGGGCGTACAGCCGTTCGGCGGCGAAGGCCTGTCGGGCACCGGCCCGAAAGCCGGCGGCCCGCTGTACCTGTACCGCTTGCTGTCGACCCGCCCTACCGATGCCATCGAACAATCGTTCGTACGCAGCGATGCGGCCAACGCCCCGGACATGCGCCTGCGTGAAGCCCTGCTCCAGCCGCTGACCGCCCTGCAAACCTGGGCCGACAGCCACAAACTGGCCGACCTGAGCGCCCTGTGCGTGCAGTTCGCGGCCCAGTCGCAAAGCGGCATCACCCGCACCCTCAACGGCCCGACCGGCGAGCGCAACAGCTACGCCATCCTGCCGCGCGAACACGTGCTGTGCCTGGCGGAAGTCGAAGGCGACCTGCTGACCCAACTGGCGGCCGTGCTGGCAGTCGGCGGTTCGGCAGTGTGGCCGGAAGGGGAGTTGACCAAGGCTGTGTTCGCACGTTTGCCCAAGGCTCTTCAGGCGAAGATCACCCTGGTGGCCGACTGGACCAAGGACGAAGTCACCCTCGACGCCGTCCTGCATCACGGTCACAGCGACCAGTTGCGCCAGGTCTGCCAGCAAGTGGCCAAGCGTGCCGGTGCCATCGTCGGCGTCCAGGGCCTGTCCCAGGGCGAAACCAACGTCGCCCTGGAACGCCTGGTGATCGAACGCGCCCTGAGCGTCAACACAGCGGCCGCGGGCGGCAACGCCAGCCTGATGACCATCGGCTAAACCGCACCAACACCGGGCCGCTGCAATGGCGGCCCGGTGTGCTTGAAAAACCTGTGGGCGCGCCGCCCGGCGCGCTCCCACACAGGTTCCGGCAACGTTTTTTAGGTGGCAGGTTAAGCCGCTGCTCTGCCCCACCATCACGCTCATCAATCATCCTGTTCAGCCCTTATTCACGCGCCTAGACTCGGTCCATTCCAAAAAAAGGTAGGCCGCCATGTCCGAGACGCTGCTCAGTTCCCGCAATCTGGCTTTCGAGCTGTATGAAGTCCTCGACGCCGAGGGCCTGACCCGGCGTGAGCGGTTCGCCGAGCACAACCGCGAGACGTTTGACGCCGCCATCGGCACTGCGCGCAGCATTGCCGAGAAGTTCTTCGCCCCGCACAACCGCAAGGGCGACGAGAACGAGCCGCGTTATGAGGACGGCAACGCAATCCTGATCCCGGAAGTCAAACCGGCGGTGGATGCCTTTCTCCAAGCGGGCTTTCTCAACGCCGCGCGCAGTTTCGAGGCCGGTGGCATGCAGTTGCCGACGCTGCTGTCGCAAGCCTGCTTCGCGCACTTCCAGGCCGCCAACGCGGCGTCCACGTCTTACCCGTTCCTGACCATGGGCGCGGCCAACCTGATCGAGAGCTTTGGCACGCCGGAGCAAAAACAGCGCTTCCTGCAACCGATGATCGACGGCCGCTTCTTCGGCACCATGGCCCTGACCGAACCCCACGCCGGCTCGTCGCTGTCGGACATCCGTACCCGCGCCGAACCGGCGGCGGACGGCACTTACCGGCTCAAGGGCAATAAGATTTTCATCTCCGGGGGCGACCATCCGCTGTCGGAAAACATCGTGCACATGGTGCTGGCCAAACTGCCGGACGCGCCGGCCGGAGTGAAGGGTATTTCGCTGTTTATCGTGCCCAAGTTCCTGGTCAACGAGGACGACAGCCTCGGCCCGCGCAATGACGTGCTGCTGGCCGGGTTGTTCCACAAGATGGGCTGGCGCGGCACCACGTCCACGGCGCTGAACTTCGGCGATAACGGCAACTGTGTCGGCTATCTGGTAGGTAAACCGCACCAGGGCCTGAGCTGCATGTTCCAGATGATGAACGAGGCGCGCATTGGCGTGGGCATGGGCGCGGTGATGCTCGGCTATGCCGGCTACCTGTATTCCCTGGACTATGCCCGCGAACGCCCGCAGGGGCGCCTGCCCGACAGCAAGGACCCCAACACCGCGCCGGTATCGATCATCCAGCACGCCGATGTGCGGCGCATGCTGCTCACCCAAAAGGCCTATGTGGAAGGCGCCTTCGACCTGGGCCTGTACGCGGCGCGGCTGTTCGATGACACCACCACGCTGGAAGGCGAGGCCGAGCGCAAGCAGGCCCAGGAACTGCTGGATTTGCTCACGCCCATCGTCAAGTCCTGGCCATCGGAGTTCTGCCTCAAGGCCAACGAACTGGCGATCCAGATCCTCGGCGGCCACGGCTACACCCGCGAATACCCGGTGGAGCAGTACTACCGCGACAATCGCCTGAACCCGATCCACGAAGGCACCCACGGCATCCAGTCCCTGGACCTGCTAGGGCGCAAACTGGCGCAAAACGGCGGCGCGGGGCTCAAGCAACTGATTCGCCTGATCGCCGACACCGGCGCGCGGGCCCAGGAATACCCATCACTCAACGCCTTGCGTGAACCGCTGGAACAGCTGGTGGCGCGCCTGCAAACGGTGACCCTGGGCCTGCTCGGCGACCTGGCCCAAGGCAAGGTCAACAGCAGCCTGGCCAACTCGGCGCTGTACCTGAAAGTATTCGGGCATACGGTGATTGGCTGGCGCTGGCTGGAACAGGCGATTCGCGCCGAGGAAGGCCTACTGCGCGGCACGGCAGCGGATATCGGCTTCTATAAAGGCAAGCTGCAAGCGGCGCGCTACTTCCTGACCTGGGAAGTGCCGGGTTGCCACCATGAACTGGCGATTCTCGAAGCGCGGGATGACACCTGCCTGGGGATGCAGGATGAGTGGTTTTAGTTGGATCGCACACGCTGGCAACTGACCACCCGCGCGCTGCGCCTTTTGCGCAGCGCGCCAGTCACCTAGATCACGGTGCCAGCTGTCAAAAATGTGCCCCGACAATCAGCTAGAGGCTCACGCTTCGCTGCCAATGGCCTTGGAAATCACCTCGACCGTGGCGCTGACCTGCTCTTGATAACGGTCCAGTTCCAGCTTGTGCTGCTTTTGCATTTCCAACTGCTGGGAGCACAGGTTCATCGCCGCCAGCACCAGCAACTTATCGCCGATCAGGGTCGGGTACTTGCGTTTGGTTTCGGCCAGCGCGGCCTTGAGCATCAGGGCGGCGTCCAGCAGGGTCTGTTCTTCCCCCGCGGGGGCCTTGATCGAGTAGTCCTCACCGAGAATGGAGACAACCTTGATTGCGTCTGGCCCCTGTCTCATGCGTTGCCAGGGCCTGCACTGACGCGCTCGACCAGCGCCTGGATACGCGCGGCGGTGGCGCCGTGTTTTTCTTCCTGCTCCATCAAGTTCAGTTGCAGGTTTTCGTTTTCGTCCTTGGCCTGGGCCAGTTCGGCGCTCAGGGTGCGGTTGCTGTCGGCCAGGGCCTGGTTCTGTTGCACCAGATCGCCGACCAGTTGCTCCAATTGACTGAGGGATGCTTCCAACATTTTGATTTCTCGGGCTTTTTCGAAGGGCGCGTACGATAAAGAAAAGTCACCACACACGCCAGGGTTATCCGGGTGCAAAGCCTTGATTTTCCTGGCGATGGACCGGCTTGCGAGCTTTACAGACTGCGATTAGCGCTTCTGGTTCCCCCCCTGGGGGGCTGCGACAAAACCGCACAGGCACTCAAGACTTTGCCTACATGACCGATAGGTCAGGATTCTGCCTTTTTTGCACCCTGCGCCAAGGCGAGCCTTTTGTCGGTAACTGTCATGTCTCTTCGCAATATGAACATCGCTCCGAGGGCGTTCCTCGGTTTTGCCATGATTGGCGCCCTGATGCTGCTGCTGGGGGTGTTTGCCCTCAACCAGATGAGCAAGATCCGCGCCGGCGGCGAAGACATCGCCCTGACCAGCGTGCCCAGCCTCAAGAGCCTGGACGAGTTCACCCAACTGACCCTGCGCCTGCGCGTGCTGTCCTATCGCCTGCTTATCAACCGCGAACCGGACGTGCAGCAAAAGACCCTGGAGCTGTTCGACCTGCGCAACCAGCAGATCGCCAGCGCCCAGCGCGACTACGTAAAACTCATCAACGGCGCCCAGGAACAGGCCGCCTACGACCAGTACGTGCAGCTCCTGGGCCAGTACCGCCAGCTCGAAGAGCGGATGAAAAACCTGTCGCGCAATGACCGGGTCGATGAGTTGCGCGAGTTGCTCAACACCGAGTTGTTGAACAATTCAGAGGCGATCAACAGCGTGCTCGCGCGCCTGATGGACATCAACACCGAGCAGACCCACGCCACCGACCAAAATGCCGCCGACCAGTACGACCACGCCTTCAACCTGGTGGTGGGCCTGTTGCTGGTGGCCAGTGCCCTGACGGTGTTGTTCGCCTGGCTGTTGACCCACAGCATCACTGGGCCTATCGCCAACGCCCTGAGCGCCGCCGAGGCCATCGCCGAGGGCAACCTGACCCAGCCGATCACGGTGGACGGCAGCGACGAGGCCGGCCGCTTGCTGCTGGCCATGGCGCGGATGCAGGAAAAACTGCGCGACACCCTGCAACGGATTTCCGGCTCGGCCACCCAACTGGCCTCCGCCGCAGAAGAGCTCAACAGCGTCACCGACGAAAGCGCCCGGGGCCTGACCCAGCAGAACAACGAAATCGAACAGGCCGCCACGGCGGTCAATGAAATGACCAGCGCCGTGGAAGAAGTGGCCCGTAACGCGGTGAGCACCTCTCAGGCGTCCAGCAACGCCACCACCTCGGCCAGCGACGGCCGCGATTTGGTGCAGGAAACCGTCAGTGCCATCGAACGCATGAGTGGTGATGTGCAGAGCACTGCCACCCTGATCGGTGAGCTGGCCGAAGAATCCCGTGACATCGGCAAGGTGCTGGATGTGATTCGCGGCCTCGCCGACCAGACCAACCTGCTGGCCCTCAACGCCGCCATCGAAGCCGCCCGTGCCGGCGAGGCGGGCCGCGGTTTTGCCGTGGTCGCCGATGAAGTGCGCGCCCTGGCCCACCGCACCCAGCAGTCGACCAGCGAAATCGAACGCATGATCGCCAGCATCCAAAGCGGTACTGAACATGCGGTGGACTCGATGCGCAACAGCACCGACCGCGCCGAATCGACGCTCAACATCGCCAAAGGTGCGGGTATCTCCCTGGATACCATCAACACTGCCATCGTCGAGATCAACGAGCGCAACCTGGTGATCGCCAGTGCTGCCGAAGAACAGGCCCAAGTCGCCCGCGAAGTGGACCGCAACCTGGTGAACATCCGCGACCTGTCGGTGCAATCGGCTACCGGCGCCAACCAGACCAGCGCCGCCAGCAATGAGCTGTCGCGCCTGGCCGTGGACCTCAACAGCCTGGTTGGGCGGTTTAGCCTCTAAGGCTTGCGGCCCAGAGCACGGTGGGAGCAACTGTCTCACCCCAGGCCACTCAGTGCCCCCATCGCGAGCAGGCTCGCTCCCACCGTGGAAAAGTGAAAATCCCGCCCGCACCACAGTTCAACTGTGGGAGCGGGCCTTGCCCGCGATGAGGCCGGAACAGGCGATGCACTTGTGGCGACCGGTATGCCCCCATCGCGAGTAGGCTCGCTCCCACAATGGAAAAGTGAAAATCCCGCCCGCACCACAGTTCAACTGTGGGCCGGGCGGCGCTTTGCTCGCCCGCGATGGCGGGACTCAAGCCAATAGAGGAGTAGTGGTTATACCGGCTTCATCGCGGGCCAGCCCACTCCGGCTGGGAGTGGGTTCACGCGGTGTGGCCAGATAAAAGCTTTTTGACAGTACGCTATTTCAACAGGTTAGAATCCCTGGCACGCAGACTGCATGGTCAGTTTGCGCCCGCCCTTCTGCTTCTGGAGTACTGCCTTTGAATGCGACGACCATCAACAGCCTGTTCTTGATCGGCGCGTTGCTGGTAGGTGCGAGCATTCTGGTGAGTTCCCTTTCTTCACGCCTGGGCATCCCGATTCTGGTGATTATCCTGGCGGTGGGCATGACCGCTGGCGTCGATGGCGGCGGCATCATCTTTGACAACTACCCCACGGCCTATCTGGTCGGCAACCTCGCCCTGGCGGTCATCCTGCTGGACGGTGGCTTGCGCACGCGGGTGTCGAGCTTTCGCGTGGCGCTGTGGCCGGCGTTGTCTTTGGCCACGGTGGGGGTGTTGATTACCACCGGGCTGACCGGCATGGCCGCCGCGTGGCTGTTTGACCTGAGCCTGATGCAAGGCCTGCTGGTGGGCGCCATCGTTGGCTCCACCGATGCCGCGGCGGTGTTTTCACTGTTGGGCGGCAAGGGCCTGAACGAGCGGGTCAGCGCCAGCCTGGAGATCGAGTCCGGCAGCAATGACCCGATGGCGGTGTTCCTCACCGTGACCCTGATCGACATCCTCGCCAGCGGCCAGAGTGACCTGCACTGGAGCCTGTTGGGCCACTTGGTGCGCGAATTCGGCATCGGCGGCGCCATTGGCCTGGGCGGCGGCTGGTTGCTACTGCAACTGGTCAACCGCATCAACCTGGCCGCGGGCCTGTACCCGATCCTGGTGATCGCCGGCGGCCTCTTGGTGTTCGCCCTGACCAACGCCCTGCACGGCAGTGGGTTCCTGGCGGTGTACCTGTGTGGCCTGGTGATCGGCAATCGCCCGGTGCGCAGCCGCCACGGCATCCTGCATATGCTTGATGGCATGGCGTGGCTGGCGCAGATCGGCATGTTCCTGGTGCTGGGGCTGCTGGTCACGCCCCATGACCTGCTGCCCATCGCCCTGCCGGCCCTGGGCCTGGCGCTGTGGATGATCCTGTTCGCCCGGCCGCTGTCGGTGATGGTCGGCCTGCTGCCGTTCAAGGCGTTCCATGGCCGCGAAAAAGTGTTCATTTCCTGGGTCGGCCTGCGCGGCGCGGTGCCGATCATTCTCGCGGTGTTCCCGCTGATGGCCGGGCTGCCCAATGCCCAGTTGTACTTCAACCTGGCGTTCTTCATCGTTCTGGTGTCGCTGTTGGTGCAGGGCACGAGCCTGCCGTGGGTGGCCAAGTTGCTCAAGGTCACGGTGCCGCCGGAACCGGCGCCGATCTCCCGGGCGGCGCTGGAGGTGCATGTCACCAGCGAGTGGGAGCTATTCGTCTACCGCCTCGGCGCGGAGAAATGGTGCATCGGCGCCGCCCTGCGCGAGCTGAAAATGCCCGAGGGTACGCGGATCGCCGCGTTGTTCCGCGGCCAGCAACTGCTCCACCCCTCCGGTAGCACGGTGCTAGAAGCCGACGACCTGCTGTGTGTGATCGGCCACGAACACAACCTCCCAGCCCTGGGCAAGCTGTTCAGCCAGGCGCCGCAACGGGGCCTGGACTTGCGCTTCTTCGGCGATTTCGTCCTCGAAGGCGATGCCCAACTGGGCGCGGTGTCGGCGTTGTACGGCCTGCAACTCGAGGGCTTGGACCCCGACATGCCGCTGAGCCGCTTCATTACCCAGAAGGTCGGCGGCGCGCCGGTGGTGGGCGACCAGGTGGAATGGAACGGCACAATCTGGACCGTCGCGGTGATGGACGGGAACAAGATTGGCAAAGTGGGCGTCAGATTCCCCGAAGGAAGTCGCCCGGGCCCCGGGTTGTTCCTCTAAACTGCGTTTTTCCACCCTGTCTTGACCGGTCTCTATGCCAATCTTGCGCACTCTTTTTGCCACGGCCCTGCTGAGCCTGTGCCTGTCCCTCGGTGCCGTCCAGGCAGCCGAGCCCCCCAGCAGCGAAGCGGTTCAGCGCAGCCTGGACAAAATCGCCGACCGCAAACTGCCGGAGGCCGACCAGAAAGCCCTGCAAGCGGTGTTGCAGCAAACCCTCAACCAGCTCAATAACAAGGCTGACTACGAGCAGCGGCTGATCGACCTCAAGCAGCAACTGGCCAACGCCCCGCGCCAGAACAGCGAAAACCAGAAAGAACTCGAACGCCTCAAGGCCACCAAAGTGGTGCCCGTGGCCCAGCGCTACGCCAACCTGGACGTGCCGCGGCTCGAACAGTTGCTGACCGAGCGCAGCACCCAGCAAAGCGACCTGCAAAAGGCCCTGGCCGACGCCAACAGCCTGACCATCACCGCCCAGACGCGCCCCGAGCGGGCCCAGGCCGAAATCAGCAGCAGCCAAACGCGCATCCTGCAAATCAACAGCCTGCTCAAGGCCGGCAAGGACGGCGGCAAGCCCCTTACCGCCGAGCAACGCGACCAGCTCAACGCCGAGCTGGCGGCCCTCAACGCCCTGATTCCGCTGCGCCGCCAGGAACTGGCCGGCAACAGCCAACTGCAAGACCTGGGCAACAGCCAGCACGATTTGGTGCTGGAAAAAGCCGCACGCCTGGAGCAGGAAATCCAGGACCTGCAAACCCTGATTAACCAGAAGCGCCTGGCCCAGTCCCAGGAAACCGTGACCCAGCAATCGATCGAGGCGCAGAAGGCCGGCGGCAGCAGCCTGTTGGCCAGCGAGAGTTCGGCCAACCTCAAGCTCTCCGATTACCTGCTCAAAAGCACCGACCGCCTCAACGAACTGACCCAACAGAACCTCAAGACCAAGCAATTGCTCGACAACGTGACCCAGAGCGACGCGGCCCTGGACGAGCAGATCAGCGTGCTCAAGGGCAGCCTGCTGCTGTCCAAGATCCTCTACAAACAGAAGCAGGCCTTGCCGCGCCTGCAGATGGACGGCGACCTGGCCGACCAGATCGCCGACATCCGCCTCTACCAGTTCGAGGTCAACCAGCAACGCGAACTCATCAGCAGCCCGAGCAAGTACGTCGACAACCTGCTAGCCACCCAGCCCGCGGAGCAAATCACCCCGCAACTGCGCCGCACCCTGCTGGAACTGGCGATGACCCGCGCCGACCTGCTGGAGCGCCTGAGCCGCGAACTGAGCGCCCTGCTCAACGAATCCATCACCCTGCAACTGAACCAGAAGCAACTGCTGACCACCGCGCAAAACCTGCGCGCCACCCTCGACGAGCAGATGTTCTGGATCCCCAGCAACAAGCCCCTGGACCTGGAATGGTTGCGCACCATGCCCCAGCGCCTGGAAAAGCAGATCGATAACCTGCCCTGGGCCTCCAGCCTGAGCGAGTTGCGCGACGGCCTGACCCAGCGGCCGCTGCTGTTCCTGCCGTTGCTGCTGCTGTTCGGCGTGTTGCTGTGGCGGCGCAAGCCCTTATATGCGCGGCTCAACAAGGTCCACCAGGACATCGGCCACTTCAAGCGCGACAGCCAGTGGCACACGCCCCAGGCGATCCTTATCAACGTGCTGCTGGCGATGCCGGTGGCCCTGGCCCTGGCCCTGTGCGGCTACGCCTTGCAGATCGACGCCCGCGGGCAGAACGCAAACCTCGGCGCGGCGCTGATCCAAACCGCCCAGGCCTGGCTGGTGTTTTACACCGCCTACCGCATCCTCGCCCCCGGGGGCGTAGCGGAGCTGCATTTTCGCTGGGAGAAACCTCAGGTCGAGTTCCTGCAGGTGTGGGTGCGGCGCCTGGGCATCGTGGTGCTGGCGCTGGTGGCGGTGGTGGCCGTGGCCGAACACCAACCGGCGGCGCTGGCCGAAGACGTGCTGGGCATTGCCGTGGTGCTGACCTGCTACGCCCTGATGGCGTGGCTGCTCAGCCGTCTGCTACTGAGCAGCCCGACCCACAAGAACACCTCGCTGTTTCGCAAGGCCCTGGGGGTGCTGTTCACCGCGCTGCCCATCGCCCTGTTCATCGCCGTGTGCTTTGGCTACTTCTACACCGCGCTCAAACTCAGTGACCGGCTCATCAACACCCTGTACCTGCTGATGTTCTGGCTGGTGATCGAAGCCACTTTCGTGCGTGGCCTGGGCGTGGCGGCGCGGCGCCTGGCCTATGCCCGGGCCCTGAGCAAGCGCCAGGCCGCCAAGGAGGCGGGCGACGGCGACGTGGTGGTCGAAGAACCGACCCTGGACATCGAACAGGTCAACGAGCAGTCCATGCGCCTGATCCGCCTGGCCTTGCTCGGCGGGTTCATCGCAGCGCTGTACTGGGTCTGGGCCGACCTGATTACCGTGTTCTCCTACCTGGACAACATCACCCTCTACGAATACACCAGCGGCACCGGCGCCAACATGAGCATGGTGCCCATCAGCATCGGCGACATGCTCGGCGCGCTGATTATCATCGGCATCACCTTCGCCCTGGCGCGCAACCTGCCGGGCCTGCTGGAGGTGCTGGTGCTGTCCAAGCTCGACCTGGCCCAGGGCAGCGCCTACGCCACCACCACATTGCTGTCGTACGTGATCGCCGGCGTGGGGTTTGTCTCCACCCTGTCCACCCTGGGCGTGAGCTGGGACAAGCTGCAATGGCTGGTGGCCGCGCTGTCGGTGGGCCTGGGGTTTGGCATGCAGGAGATCTTCGCCAACTTCATCTCCGGGATCATGATCCTGTTCGAGCGCCCGGTGCGCATCGGCGACACCATCACCATCGGCAACCTGTCGGGCACGGTGAGCAAGATCCGCATCCGCGCCACCACCATCACCGACTTCGACCGCAAGGACATCATCGTCCCCAACAAGACGTTCATTACCGGGCAACTGATTAACTGGTCGCTGACCGACACCATCACCCGCGTCACCCTGAAACTGGGGGTGGACTACGGCTCCGACCTGGACCTGGTCAAGGAACTGCTACTCAAGGCCGCCCGGGAAAACCCCCGCGTGCTCAAGGAGCCCGAGCCCCTCGTGTACTTCCTCAACTTCGGCGAGAGCACCCTGGACCACGAACTGCGCATGCACGTGCGCGACCTGGGCGACCGCAACCCGGTGGTGGACGAGGTCAACCGTTTCATCAACCGCGAGTTCAAGAAGCAGCACATCAACATTTCGTTCCGCCAAATGGAGGTCTACCTGAAAAACCTCCAAGGCCAGGAATACAAAATGGTGCCCATCGACCCGGAAACCAAAACCATCGGGCCCAAGGCCGACGGTAAACCCGACAGCGAGCCACCGCCGGCCAAGCTCGACTAGCCCGGTTAATCCCAGCAGAATGCTCGGACATTCTGCTGGAGATGGCCCTTGAAAGCCCTCGACGAACTGACCTTCGACAACCGCTTCGCCCGCCTGGGTGACGCCTTCTCGACCCATGTACTGCCCGAGCCCATCGACGACCCGCGCCTGGTGGTGGCAAGCCCCGCCGCCATGGCCCTGCTCGACCTCGACCCGGCGCAGGCCGACACCCCGATGTTTGCCCAACTGTTCGGCGGCCACAAACTGTGGGCCGAGGCGCAACCGCGGGCGATGGTCTATTCCGGGCATCAGTTCGGCAGCTACAACCCGCAACTGGGGGACGGCCGCGGCCTGCTGCTGGGGGAGGTCTGCAACGCAGCGGGCGAGCACTGGGACCTGCATCTCAAAGGCGCAGGGCAAACGCCCTACTCGCGCATGGGCGATGGCCGCGCCGTGCTGCGCTCTTCAATCCGCGAATTTCTCGCCAGCGAAGCCCTGCATGCCCTGGGTATTCCCACCTCGCGGGCGCTGTGCGTGATCGGCTCCAGCACCCCGGTGTGGCGCGAAAAACAGGAGCGCGCCGCCATGGTCCTGCGCCTGGCGCCCAGCCATGTGCGCTTTGGCCACTTCGAGTATTTCTACTACACAAAACGTACTGATGAGCACACCGCCCTGGCCGAACACGTGCTGGCCGCGCATTTCCCTCAGTGCCGCGAGCAGCCGCAGCCGTACCTGGCGATGTTCCGCGAGATCGTCGAGCGCAACGCCGAACTGATCGCCAAGTGGCAGGCCTATGGCTTCTGCCATGGGGTGATGAACACCGACAACATGTCGATCCTGGGTATCACCTTCGACTTCGGCCCGTTCGCCTTCCTCGACGACTTCGACGCCAACTTCATCTGCAACCACTCCGACGACCGTGGCCGCTACGCCTTCAGCAACCAGGTGCCCATCGGCCAATGGAACCTCAGCGCCCTGGCCCAAGCCCTGACGCCGCTGATCGAGGTCGAAGCCTTGCGCGAAACCCTGGGGCTGTTCCTGCCGCTGTACCAGGCCCACTACCTGGACCTGATGCGCCGGCGCCTGGGCTTGACCCGCGCCGAAGACAGCGACGCGAAACTGATCGAGCACCTGCTGCAACTGATGCAAAGCGGCGGCATCGACTACAGCCTGTTTTTCCGCCGCCTCGGCGATGAGCCCGCCGAACAAGCCGTGGCGCGCCTGCGCGATGACTTCATCGACCGCCCGGGCTTCGACGCCTGGGCCGCGCACTACACCGCCCGCGTCGCCCGCGACGGCGAGCCACGGCAAGACCTGCGCCGCAAGCGCATGCACGCCGTCAACCCGCTGTACATCCTGCGTAACTACCTGGCGCAACACGCCATCGATGCCGCCGAAAACGGCGATTACAGCGTCGTGCGCCAATTGCACCAGGTGTTGAGCCAACCCTTTGACGAACAACCGGGCATGGCCGCCTACGCACAGCGCCCACCGGAGTGGGGCAAGCACCTGGAGATCAGTTGTTCGTCCTAGGCACCTGCAACATTTGTGTCATACGCGCTGGTTAAGGTGACTGCAAAAACCTGCAGGGAGCCTGATGTGAACCTATTAGAAGACAACCAACCCACCGACCTCGAAACCCTGGTGGGCATGAGCCGGCGTGGCTTTATCAGCGCCGGCGCCCTGTGTGGCGCGGCGATGTTTTTGGGCGGCAACCTGCTCAGCCGCAGCGCCCTAGCCATCGGCGCCAGCAGCGGCACCAGCCCTCTGCTCGGGTTTGCCAGCATCGCCGCCGCCACCACCGACACCATCAGCCTGCCCGCCGGCTACAGCGCCAAGGTCCTCATCAGTTGGGGCCAACCGCTGCACCAGGGCGGCCCGGCCTTCGACCCCAGCGGCAATGGCACGGCCAAGGCCCAGGAGCTGCAATTTGGCGACAACAACGACGGCATGAGCCTGTTCGCCTTCCCCGACGACCCCAACCGCGCGCTGATGGCGATCAACAACGAATACACCAACTACCGCTACCTCTACCCCCACGGCGGCATGCCGCAATCGGCCGAGGACGTGCACAAGGCCCAGGCCTGCGAAGGCGTCTCGGTGATTGAAGTGCAGCGCCGCGACGGCCACTGGCAGTTCGTCCAGGGTTCGCGCTACAACCGCCGCATCCACGGCAACGCGCCGATCCGCGTCGGCGGCCCGGCGGCCGGCCACGCGCTGCTCAAAACCAGCGCCGACCCCAGCGGCAAACTTGTGCTGGGCACCTTCCAGAACTGCGCCAACGGCAAGACCCCGTGGGGCACGTACCTGACGTGCGAAGAAAACTTCACCGACTGCTTTGGCAGCAGCAACGCCGAGCAGCACTTGGACGCCGCGCAAAAGCGCTACGGCGCCGTGGCCGCCAGCAAAGAAATCAACTGGCATCAGCACGACCCGCGTTTTGACCTGGCGAAGAACCCCAACGAACTCAACCGCCATGGCTGGGTGGTGGAAATCGACCCGTTCGACCCGCAATCCACCCCGGTCAAGCGCACCGCCCTGGGCCGCTTCAAGCATGAAAACGCAGCCCTGGCCGAAACCGGCGACGGCCGCGCCGTGGTGTACATGGGCGACGACGAGCGCGGCGAGTTCATCTACAAGTTCATCAGCCGCGACAAGATCGACCACAAAAACCCCAAGGCCAACCGCGACCTGCTGGACCACGGCACCCTCTACGTCGCCGTGTTCGATGGCGGCGACGGCAACGCCGACCACCCCAAGGGCCAGGGCCAGTGGGTGGAGTTGAGCCACGGCAAGAACGGCCTCGACGCCAGTAACGGCTTCGCCGACCAGGCCCAGGTGCTGATTCATGCGCGCCTGGCCGCCAGCGTGGTCAAGGCCACGCGCATGGACCGCCCGGAATGGATCGTGGTCAGCCCCAAGGACGGCCAGGTCTATTGCACCCTGACCAACAACGCCAAGCGCGGCGAAGACGGCCAACCGGTGGGCGGCCCCAACCCACGGGAGAAAAACGTCTACGGGCAGATCCTGCGCTGGCAGCCTGAGCGCGGCGAACACGGGGCCCCGACCTTTGCCTGGGATCTGTTCGTGGTCGCCGGCAACCCGGTGGTGCACGGCGGCACGGCCAAGGGTGGCTCGGCCAACATCACCCCACAGAACATGTTCAACAGCCCCGATGGCCTGGGTTTTGACGGTGCCGGGCGGTTGTGGATTCTCACCGACGGCGATTCGAGCAACGGCGGCGACTTCGCCGGCATGGGCAACAACCAGATGCTCTGCGCCGACCCGGACAGCGGCGAGATCCGCCGCTTCATGGTCGGCCCGGTGGGTTGCGAAGTCACCGGCATCAGCTTCGCGCCCGACTTCAAGACCCTGTTCGTGGGCATCCAGCACCCTGGCGAAAACGGCGGTTCGACCTTCCCCGAGCACCTGCCCAACGGCAAGCCGCGTTCATCGGTGATGGCAATCAGCCGGGAGGATGGCGGGATCGTCGGCGCCTGATAAACCGCCATCGCCGGCCCGCCCCAGCCTTGAATGCTTGGCACCCTTCAAGGCTGGGTGCGAGCCTGCTCGCGATAGCGATCCCCACCTATCTGCGCCCGTCTGCGCTAACATGCCGGGCCGGACGCGGCAGCCTGCTGCGCGCAGGAGTCAGCATGGCCCATCCGTTTGAAACCCTTACCCCCGACCTGGTGCTCGATGCCGTTGAAAGCATCGGTTTCCTCAGCGACGCTCGCGTGCTGGCGCTCAACAGCTACGAAAACCGCGTCTACCAAGTCGGCATCGACGACAGCGAACCGCTGATCGCCAAGTTCTACCGCCCCCAGCGCTGGACCAACGACGCCATCTTGGAAGAACACCGCTTCACCTTTGAACTGGCCGACTGCGAAGTGCCGGTGGTGGCGCCACTGATCCACAACGGCGAAAGCCTGTTCGAGCACGCCGGTTTCCGCTTCGCCCTGTTCCCGCGCCGTGGCGGCCGGGCGCCGGAGCCGGGCAACCTCGACCAACTCCATCGCCTCGGCCAATTGCTGGGGCGCTTGCACGCTGTGGGCGCCACCCGCCCGTTCGAGCACCGCGAAGCGCTGGGCGTGAAGAACTTCGGCCACGACTCGCTCAACACCCTGCTGGACGGCAACTTCATCCCCAAAAGCCTGCTGCCGGCCTATGAGTCGGTGGCGCGTGACCTGCTCAAGCGCGTGGAAGAGGTGTACAAGGCCACGCCGCACAAGAACATCCGCATGCACGGCGATTGCCACCCCGGCAACATGATGTGCCGCGACGAGGTGTTCCACATCGTCGACCTCGACGACTGCCGCATGGGCCCGGCGGTGCAAGACTTGTGGATGATGCTCGCCGGCGACCGTCAGGAATGCCTGGGGCAGCTGTCGGAATTGATGGATGGCTACCAGGAATTCCACGACTTCGACCCACGCGAACTGGCGCTGATCGAACCTCTGCGCGCCCTGCGCTTGATGCACTACAGCGCCTGGCTGGCGCGGCGCTGGGACGACCCGGCGTTCCCCCACAGCTTCCCGTGGTTCGGCAGTGAGCGCTATTGGGGCGACCAGGTGCTGGCCCTGCGCGAGCAACTGTCGGCGCTCAATGAAGAGCCGTTGCGCTTGTTCTGAACACCGCGTGGCTACTGAGGTGTGGTGATGCGGGTGGGAGTGAGCCTGCTCGCGATGGCGGCCACCACTCCTCCAGCGGCTGGGAGGCCGCCATCGCGGGCACGCCTGCTCCCACAGAGGAGGACTGAATGCCTGCCATCGTCGCGAGCCCGCCCCCACAAAAAGCGGCAACCGCGGACAAACCTCCTTACAATCACCGCTTTGTTAGTTGCCTAAGCAAGGACTTTGCATGCCAGCCGCCAACCCGCGCCACGGCTACATCTTGGGCCTGAGTGCCTACATCATCTGGGGCCTGTTCCCGCTTTACTTCAAGGCCATCGCCTCGGTGCCGGCAGTCGAGATCATCATCCACCGGGTGTTGTGGTCGGCGCTGTTCGGCGGCTTGCTGTTGCTGGTGTGGAAGCACCCCGGTTGGTGGCGCGAACTGCGCGATAACCCGCGGCGCCTGGCGATCCTGGCGCTGAGCGGCACGCTGATCGCGGCGAACTGGCTGACCTACGTTTGGTCGGTGAACAGCGGGCACATGGTCGAGGCGAGCCTGGGCTACTACATCAACCCCTTGGTCAATGTACTGCTGGGCATGGTGATCCTGGGCGAGCGCCTGCGGCGCCTGCAATGGGTCGCGGTGGGGCTGGCGACATTGGGCGTGGCGCAGCAAGTGTGGCAACTGGGCAGCGTGCCGTGGATTTCCCTGGTGCTGGCGCTGACCTTCGGCTGCTACGGCCTGATCCGCAAACAGGCGCCGGTCAAAGCCCTGCCGGGGCTGGTGGTGGAAACCTGGATGCTGGTGCCGATTGCCCTGGGCTGGTTGCTGCTCAACCCCGGCGCCCACAGCGCGCAGATGGCGTTCTGGAGCACCAGCGAAGCCTGGTGGCTGGTGGCGGCCGGGCCGGTGACGCTCATCCCGCTGGTGTGCTTCAACGCCGCCGCACGGCACTTGCCTTACACCAGCCTGGGCTTTTTGCAGTACATCGCCCCCACCCTGGTGTTGCTGCAAGCGGTGCTGTTGTTTGGCGAACACTTGTCGCCCAGCACCCTGGTGGCGTTGGTCTTTATCTGGGCGGCCCTGGTGGTGTACAGCGTCGATATCTGGCTGAGCATCCGCAAGCGGCGCTGATCGAAAAACGTACAAACCCTCCCGGGCCACGCCTGCCGTGGCCTGCACGCATCTTTCCCAAGGTTATCCACAGGCCCATCCCCGGCGTTTGTGCACAAGCCGTTGAAACTGCTGGTTTTTTGCTCAATTGCTGAAGCAGCCCGGCCCGCCTGGGCTGGCGGCGAGTCTCTACAGGTTATCCACAGGCAGGTGCAAGGTTTCCTTGGATAACCCCCGCCTTTCAGCTGTCGCTGCGCAGCACCAGCTCCACCATCAAGTCGTCGGCCAGGGTTTCCAGGCGTGTTTGCAGCACGTCCAGCGACAGGGTCAACGGCACAGCCAGCAGCGCCTCGGCATGGAACAGCGGCTCGCCGCTCATGGGCGCGGGGCGCACATCGGTTACCAACCGCTCCAGGTTGACGCCCTGCTCGCTCAACAGCCGCGTGATATCGCGCACGATACCCGGCCGGTCGTTGCCTACCAGTTCCATAGCGATAGGCTTCCAGGTGCACGACTGTTCGATGCCGCTTTCGGCGATCAGCACCCGGATGCCGTGGGTGGCCAAGCCTTGCAGAGCATCGACCAACGCGTCATAGGCCTCGGCGGGCACGCCGATGCGCAGGATCCCGGCAAACTGCCCGGCCATGCGCGCCATGCGGCTTTCCAGCCAATTGCCGCCGTGCTCGGCGATGCACTGGGCGATGTGCTCGACCTGGCCGGGTTTGTCCGGGGCGATCACGGTGAGTACGAGGTGGTCCATGGCAAAGCCCTCAGGTGATGGATCGAACCAGTATAGGCAGCGCCCTCGCCTGCCGGAGGCCCATCTGCTGTAGCAAGCGGGCTAGCGCGCTGGCGACGGAGCCTCTGTGGAGCCGGTTAAAAAACATTCTGTGTACTGTTTTTATATTTATCTGGAACAATTCATCTGTTTTTTGAGAACATCGCCCACCACGGCGTGACCAGACTGCCGACTTAGGTCGCAGAACGACGTATTTAGTCTAATTTTCACAACCGCAATTCATCATGTAGTATGCCCCGGCGCGCACTACATAACGTTGGATCGATGTCTGCCACGGCGCCATCGCAACCCCGCACGGCACTATCGGCAAGGCGTCAAGCCTGTGATTGGAACGAACCAGCCGCCACAGTGATGGCATGTACTGGCACCGGGGTTTGTGGTTTAAATGGCCAGAGGCTTCATTGTTTTTTTACAAGAGCTGAAAAGCGAAATAGCTGAGCAGAGTGAGGCAAGCAATGACTGAACACGTTCAAGTCGGTGGCCTGCAGGTCGCCAAAGTCCTGTTCGACTTCGTGAATAACGAAGCCATTCCCGGTACCGGCCTCACCGCCGACCAGTTCTGGGCCGGTGCCGACAAGGTCATCCATGACCTGGCACCGAAGAACAAAGCCCTACTCGCCAAACGCGATGATTTCCAGGCGCGTATCGATGCCTGGCACCAGGCTCATGCCAGCCAGGCCCACGACGCCGTGGCCTACAAAGCCTTCTTGCAAGACATCGGTTATTTGCTGCCAGAAGCAGCGGATTTCCAGGCGACGACGCAAAACGTCGACGACGAAATCGCCCGCATGGCCGGCCCGCAACTGGTGGTGCCGGTGATGAACGCCCGCTTCGCCCTCAACGCCTCGAACGCCCGCTGGGGTTCGCTGTATGACGCGCTGTACGGCACCGACGCCATCAGCGAAGCCGATGGCGCGCAAAAGGGCAAAGGCTACAACAAGGTCCGTGGCGACAAGGTCATCGCCTTCGCCCGCGCCTTCCTCGACGAAGCCGCGCCCCTGGCCGCTGGCACCCACGTCGATTCCACGGGCTACAAGATTGTGGACGGCAAACTGGTGGTCGCCCTGGTGGGCGGCAGCAACAGTGGCCTGCGCAATGACGCGCAACTGATCGGCTACCACGGCGATGCCGCGGCACCGACCGCCGTGCTGCTGAAAAACCACGGCCTGCACTTCGAAATCCAGATCGATGCCAGCACCCCGGTGGGCCAGACCGATGCCGCCGGTGTCAAAGACATCCTGATGGAAGCCGCGCTGACCACCATCATGGACTGCGAAGACTCCGTCGCCGCCGTCGATGCCGACGACAAAGTGGTGATCTACCGCAACTGGCTCGGCCTGATGAAGGGCGACCTGGCCGAAGAAGTGGCCAAGGGCGGCCAGACCTTCACCCGCACCATGAACGCCGACCGCACCTACACCACCCCGGATGGCGGCGAACTGAGCCTGCACGGTCGTTCGCTGTTGTTCGTGCGTAACGTGGGCCACCTGATGACCATCGACGCGATCCTCGACAAGGACGGCAACGAAGTCCCCGAGGGCATTCTCGATGGCCTGATGACCAGCCTGGCGGCGATCCACAGCCTCAACGGCAACACCTCGCGCAAGAACAGCCGCACCGGTTCGGTCTACATCGTCAAACCGAAGATGCACGGCCCGGAAGAAGCCGCGTTCACCAACGAGTTGTTCGGCCGCATCGAAGACGTGCTGGCCCTGCCACGCAACACCCTCAAAGTCGGGATCATGGACGAGGAGCGCCGTACCACGGTCAACCTCAAGGCCTGCATCAAGGCCGCCAGCGAGCGCGTGGTGTTTATCAACACCGGGTTCCTGGACCGCACCGGCGATGAAATCCACACCTCCATGGAAGCCGGCGCGATGGTGCGCAAAGCCGCCATGAAAACCGAGAAGTGGATCGGCGCCTACGAGAACTGGAACGTCGATATCGGCCTGAGCACCGGCCTGCAAGGTCGCGCCCAGATCGGCAAAGGCATGTGGGCCATGCCTGACCTGATGGCCGCCATGCTGGAGCAGAAAATCGCCCACCCGCTGGCCGGCGCCAACACCGCGTGGGTACCGTCGCCGACCGCCGCCGCGCTGCACGCGCTGCACTACCACAAGGTCGATGTATTCGCCCGCCAGGCCGAACTGGCCAAGCGCGGCCGCGCGTCGGTGGACGACATCCTGACCATCCCGTTGGCGGGCAATCCCCACTGGTCGGCCGAAGAAGTCCAGAACGAACTGGACAACAACGCCCAAGGCATCCTCGGTTATGTGGTGCGTTGGATCGACCAAGGCGTGGGTTGCTCCAAGGTGCCGGACATCAACGACATCGGCCTGATGGAAGACCGTGCCACGCTGCGTATCTCCAGCCAGCACATCGCCAACTGGCTGCGTCACGGCATCGTCACTCAAGCTCAGGTGCTGGAAAGCCTCAAGCGCATGGCCCCAGTGGTAGACCGCCAGAACGCCGGGGACGCGCTGTACCGCCCACTGGCCCCGAACTTCGACAGCAACATTGCCTTCCAGGCAGCGGTCGAACTGGTGATCGAAGGCACCAAACAGCCCAACGGCTACACGGAGCCGGTGCTGCACCGCCGCCGCCGTGAGTTCAAGGCTGCCAACGGCCTGTAAGCCAACGCCGTAAACCACAAAGCCCCGGCCGCAAGGTCGGGGCTTTGTCGTTTCTGGCACCTGTTCGTAGGACGCAGGCTGGCTATGCCATGCCCAATTCGTGCTTGACCAGCGCCAGCAGCTTGTCGGTATCGATGGGCTTGAGCAAAAAATCCACCACGTTCAAATGCATGGCGGCGATGGCGTCGCCCACTTCGGCGTCGCCGGAAACGATGATGATCGGCAGCGCTGCGCGCACCGATTCGCGCACCTGGCGGATCAGGTCCAGGCCATCGAAGGGCGCCATGCGCAGGTCAGTAATCAGCAGGCCGATGGAGTTGCGCGAGGCCAAGAGGTCGAGCGCGGCCTTGCCGCTGGCGGCAGTCAGGCAGTGGATGCCGTCCAGGGCGAGGATTTCTGCGAGAAGCTCGCGGGCATCGCGGTCGTCGTCAACGATCAGTACCCGTTGCGGCGGCAAATCCGGTTCCAGCATCACGGCACTGAGCGCCTCGCGCTCGGCCTCGCTCAAAATATCGTGGTCAGGCATAACAATCTCTACAGGTTCAAGACAATCTCCCAGCACAGTGGTCTGACATCGCCGGGCGAAGCTTCAATGTGCGCTTCGTCGGAAAGTTTTCCAAGAGTGCCGACAAGCGGTTTATTCGCCAGTTCTCGTAGGCCATGTCTGAATATTTGTGACCGAGCCTAGACTTACGTCCAATGGGCACTGCGCACCGGGCAGCCGACCATGGCCGCCACAACAAATCCAAAAAGACTGCGGTACACGCCAATGAGCAAAACGGATGCCTTCACCCAGGCAGGGAAAACCGCGGTGTTGCAGAACATCCACGGCACCATGCAGTTCCTGCAGCGCTTCCCGCCCTTCAACCAGATGGAAAACGCCCACTTGGCGTACCTGGTGGAGCAATGCCAACTGCGCTTCTATGCCGCTGGCGAGAGTATCGTCAAACCTGCCGACGGGCCGGTGGAGCACTTTTTTATCGTCAAGCAGGGCCGCGTGGTGGGTGAGCGCCCGCACACGGCGCGGGGCGGTACCGAAACCACGTTCGAGATCACTACGGGCGAGTGCTTTCCCCTGGCCGCGCTGCTGGGCGAGCGCGCCACCCGCACCGAGCATCGGGCGGGGGAGGACACCTTCTGCCTGCAACTGAACAAACTCGCGTTCATCAAGCTGTTCGCCCTTTCCAGCGCCTTTCGCGATTTCGCCCTGCGCGGGGTCAGCAGCCTGCTGGATCAGGTCAACCAGCAGGTGCAGCAAAAAGCCGTGGAAACCCTCGGCACCCAATACTCCCTGAACACGCGCCTGGGTGAATTGGCCATGCGCCACCCGGTCAGTTGCCTGCCCGCCACGCCCCTGCGCGAGGCGGTGACGCTGATGCACGAGCAGCAGGTCGGCAGCATTGTGGTGGTGGATGAGCACAAGGCACCGCTGGGCATTTTCACCCTGCGCGACCTGCGCCAAGTGGTGGCCGACGGCACCAGCGATTTCAACCAAAGCATCGCCCGGCACATGACCCAGGCGCCGTTTTTCCTCAGCCCCGAGCACAGTGCGTTTGATGCGGCCATCGCCATGACCGAGCGGCATATCGCCCACGTCTGCCTGGTCAAGGATCAGCGCCTGTGCGGCGTGGTGTCAGAGCGCGATCTGTTCTCCCTGCAGCGGGTCGACCTGGTGCACCTGGCCCGCACCATCCGCAATGCGCCCCGGGTGGAGAACCTGGTGGCCATGCGCGGGGAAATCGGCCAATTGGTCGAGCGCATGCTGGCCCACGGTGCGTCTTCGACCCAAATCACCCACATCATCACCCTGCTCAACGACCACACCGTGTGTCGGGTCATCGAGCTGGCCCTGGCCGACAAGGGCGACCCCGGCGTGCCGTTCACCTGGCTGTGCTTTGGCAGCGAAGGGCGCCGCGAGCAGACCCTGCACACCGACCAGGACAACGGCATCCTCTTCGAGGCCCGCGACGCCGCCCATGCCGCCGAGATCCGCGGCAAGCTGTTGCCCCTGGCGCAGCACATCAACCAGAACCTGGCGTTGTGCGGTTTTACCCTGTGCAAAGGCAACATCATGGCCGGCAACCCCGAGCTGTGCCTGTCGCGGGCCGAATGGGCGCGGCGCTTCGCGGCGTTTATCCGCGAGGCGACACCGGAAAACCTGCTGGCCTCCAGCATCTACTTCGACCTGCGGGTGGTATGGGGTGACGAACAGGGTTGCGAGCAACTGCGCCGGGGCATCCTGGAGCAGGTCGCCGACAACCGCTTGTTCCAACGCATGATGGCCGAGAACGCCCTGCGCCAACGCCCGCCCGTGGGGCGCTTCCGCGATTTCGTGCTGACGCGCAAAGGCACGGACAAAGCCACCCTGGACTTGAAAGTGCAAGGCCTGACCCCCTTCGTCGACGGCGCCCGCCTGCTGGCCCTGGCCAACGGCGTGGAAGCCAACAACACCCTCGAACGCCTGCGCCAATTGGTCGAGCGCGAAGTGATCGAACGCCTGGACGGCGCCGCCTACGAGGAGGCTTACCACTTCATCCAGCAAACCCGCATGCAGCAACACCAATTGCAGACCCGGGAAAACCTGCCCTACTCCAACCGCGTCGACCCCGACAGCCTCAACCACCTCGACCGGCGCATCCTGCGCGAGTCCCTGCGCCAGGCCCAACGCCTGCAAAGCAGCCTGGCCCTGCGGTATCAGCTATGAGCCTGTTCAACTGGCTGCGCCCCAGCGCGCCGACCCTGAGCCCAACCCAGCAACAACGCCTGGAGGCCCTGGCGCCCGCCGCGCCACTGGACGAGTGCAGCCTGCGCGAGCAGCGCTGGGTGGTGGTGGACCTGGAAACCACCGGCCTGAACCTGAACAAAGATGTAGTGCTGTCCATCGGCGCCGTGGTGATCGAAGACGGCGCCATCGATTTTCGTCAACAGTTCGAGCGCACCCTGCAACGCCCCGACCACAGCGTGGGGCCCAGCGTGTTGATCCATGGCCTGGGGCCCAGCGCGATTGCCGCCGGCAGCGACCCGGTGGAGGCCTTGCTCGACTTCATGGAATTTGTCGGCGATAGCCCGCTGCTGGCCTTCCATGCGCCCTTCGACCAGCACATGCTCGGCCGCGCCCTGAAAACCAGCCTGGGCTACCGCTTGCAGCACCCGTTCCTGGATGTGGCGGACATGGCGCCGCTGGTCTGCCCCCAGGCGCACATCCGCGAGGCGGGGCTGGACGACTGGATCGAGCACTTCAAGCTGCACGTGGGCGAACGCCACCACGCCAGCGCCGACGCCCTGGCCACTGCCGAGCTGGCGCTGATCCTGTTTAGCCGCGCCCGCCAGCAGCAAATCCACAGCCCGCTGAACCTGCAACAGCGCCTGGGCCAATGGAAACGCCGACGCCAGGCGCGGTCGTTCTGACCTAGCGGGCTCGCCCGCCTGCTACAGCAGCACCCGACCAACGCCAATTGCGCCGCCTCCAGGCTTCTGCCAGAATCGCGAACAATTCTCGTTAGCTTAAACTCCTACGTCGGTGATGCCCTGTGTCGTCAGTCCAAAACCCCAACAATGAGCTGGTAGGTTCGCTTTATCGCGACCATCGCGGCTGGCTGTTGGCTTGGCTGCGGCGCAATGTGGCCTGCCCGCAGCGCGCCGAGGACCTGAGCCAGGACACGTTCGTGCGCCTGCTGGGCCGCGACAGCTTCAACGCCCCGCGTGAACCGCGGGCGTTTTTGGTGGCCATCGCCAAGGGCCTGTTGTTCGACTACTTCCGCCGCGCCGCGCTGGAACAGGCCTACCTCAGCGAACTGATGCTGATCCCCGTGCACGAACAACCGTCCCCGGAAGAACAGCAACTGATCCTCGAAGACCTCAAGGCCATCGATCGCCTGCTAGGCAAGCTCTCGACCAAGGCCCGCGCCGCGTTCCTCTACAACCGTCTCGACGGCATGAGCCACGGCGAAATCGCCGAGCGCCTCGGTGTGTCGGTGCCCCGCGTGCGCCAGTACCTGGCCCAGGGCATCCGCCAGTGCTACATCGCCCTGTACGGCGCGCCGCAATGAGCCGCGCCGAACGCCAACCCGTCTCGGCACAGGTGCTGGACGCCGCGATTGCCTGGCAGTTGTGCCTGGACTGCGGCGCCGCCAGCGCGCTGGAGCGCGAAGCCTTCGCCCAATGGCACGCCGCCGCCGAAGAACACGCCCGCGCCTGGCGGCAACTGGGCATGCTCGACCAACGCTTCAGCGCCGCCAGCGGCCCGGCGCGCACGGCCCTGCTGCAATCGCGCGAAGGCATCCGCCGGCGCGTGCGCAAACTCGGCACCGGGTTGGCCAGTGTGGTGTTGGTGTGCGGCCTGGCGCTGTTCGCCGGCCCGCGCTACCTGCCTGTGGATTACTGGCTGGCCGACCAACGCACCGCCACCGGCGAGCAACGCACGCTGCGCCTGGCCGACGGCACCCTTATCAACCTCAACACCCACAGCGCGATGGACGTGCGCTTCGACGACAAGCAGCGGCGCATCGTGTTGCAGGAAGGGGAAATCCTGGTCGAGACCGGCCACAACGACCCACGCCCGTTTATCGTCGAAACCGCCGACGGCAGCCTGCGCGCCCTGGGCACACGCTTCTTGGTGCGCCGCGAAGAGGCCGGCACGCGCCTGAGCGTGCTGCAATCGGCCGTGGCCGCCCACCCGCAGGCCGGCGCCGACGAGCAGATCTACCAGGCCGGCCAGCAAGTGCTGATGCGCCGCGACGGCCTCGGCCCGCTGATCGCCCTCAAGCCCGGCGCCGACGCCTGGACCCGCGGCATGCTGGTGGTGGACAACGCGCGCCTGGAAGACCTGGTCAACGAACTGAGCCGCTACCGCCCCGGCCACCTGGGCGTGACCGCGCAAGTGGCCGACCTGCGTATCACCGGCAGCTTCCCGCTGCACGACACCGACCTGGCCCTCACCGCCCTGCTGCCGACCCTGCCGGTGCAGATCCAGCAGCACACGCCGTGGTGGGTGACGGTCGAGGCCAAGGTTGAGCCGCTTTAGCCTCAGAACGCGGTTGGGGCATTTTCCTGTGGGAGCAACGGTCTTACCTCGACCATTCGTCACCGCCACTCAGTGCCGCCATCGCGAGCAGGCTCGCGCCCACAGAAAAAATAAAATTCCACCCTCACCACCATTCAACTGTGGGAGCGGGCCTGCCCGCGATGGCGGCAGCACTGTCGATATGTATCCATTCGATGGCCGACCTCATCGCGGGCGAGCGGAGCGGCGCCCGGCCCACACTCAAACGACCCACATCCCTCTTTACTTGCTGAATCTAAATTAATTTCATTCACGCCCTATCACTTTTTCCATCTCGTTCGGCACCTAGGCAATTGAGAAATATTTCCATTCAGGAGCCGCCGATGTCCCGTTCGTTCGATACCCTGTTGCGCCCCAGCCTGTTGGCCGTCGCCATCGCCCTGTGCGCACCGCTGGCCAGCACTGCCTTGATCGCCGCCGAGCAGGCGTCCGCCGTGCGGGCCTACAACCTGGCGGCTGCACCCTTGGCCGGCACCCTGAATCAGATCGCCAGCCAGGCCGGCCTGGCCCTGACCCTGGACCCCGCCCTGGCCGCCGGCAAGACCTCGGCGCCGGTGCAGGGCCAGTTCGACGCCAGCACCGCCCTGCGCCAGGCCCTACGTGGCACCGGCCTGCAACTGGAACAGAGCGGCGCCGGCACCTACAGCCTGGCCCCAGTGCCGGAGGGCGCATTGGCCCTGCCGGTTACCAGCATCACCGGCCAGGCAAACCTGGAAAGCGCCTGGGGCCCGGCCGACGGTTACGTCGCCACCCGCACCGCCGCCGGCACCAAGACCGACACGCCGATTGTCGAAGCACCGCGCTCGATGACGGTGATTACCCGCGAGCAACTGGACGAGCGCCAAGTGCTCAACCTCAACGACGCGTTGCGCTACACCGCCGGCGTGCAGAGCAGCGGCTACGGTTCCGACTCGCGCGCCGACTGGCTGCGGGTGCGCGGCTTCGACCCGACCCAGTTCCTCGACGGCATCCCGCTGCCCAAGGGCTCGTTCTCCAACCCCAAGGTCGAGCCGTGGAACCTGGAACGCATCACCGTGTTGCGCGGCCCGGCCTCGTCCGTGTACGGCCAGACCCCGCCCGGCGGCATGCTCGACATGGTCAGCCGCCGCCCCCAGGCTGAAAGTGCCCACCAGGTCGAAGCCCAGGCCGGCAGCAACGAACACAAGCAAATCAACTTCGACAGCACCGGCAAAATCGATGACGAAGGCCGCTTTCTCTACCGCGTCAGCGGCGTGGTGCGCGACAGCAACGCGCCGGTCGATCACATCCCGGACAAGCGCTACAACATCGCCCCCAGCCTGACCTGGAACATCAACGACGACACCAAGCTGACGTTCATTTCCCAGTACACCCGCGACGATACGGGCATCACCGGGCAGTTCCTGCCGTTGCAGGGCACCCAACTGCCAGGCAGCAAGATTTCCCACCACAAGAACCTCGGCGAGCCGGGTTGGGACTTCTACGACCGCACCTACTACGCCCTGGGCTACGCCTTTGAAACGCACCTCAACGACACCTGGCAGTTCAAGCAAAACCTGCGCTACACCAAGAGCGATTTGGGTTTTCAAGCCGTCAACGTCGGCACCATCAACACGGTCGATGCCGATGGCAACGTCAACCGCGAGGCGGGCATCGTCAACGAAGACATCAGCCAGTTCGCCGTGGACAACAACTTCCAGGCTGACTTCCAGACCGGCGCCGTGCAGCACACCCTGTTGCTGGGCGTCGATCACCAACGCTCCAACACCAACTACCAATGGCTGTACGGCGGCTCGTACACCTACGGCGCCGACGGTAAACCCAATGGCTACAACGTGCCGCCGATCAACGTGAACCGCCCGGTGCACGGCCAGGACATGTCCAATGTCAGCTACTTCGCGTTGCAGGACTTTGGCCAGAAAACCCAGCAAACCGGCGTTTACATCCAGGACCAAATGGCCCTGGACAACTGGCGCCTGACCCTGGGCGGACGTGAAGACTGGGTGCACACCGGCACCACCTTCCACAACAGGGGCGACGCCACCAGCACCCAGCGCGACAAAGCCTTCACCGGCAACGTCGGCCTGAGCTACGTGTTCGACAACGGCGTGACGCCGTACCTGTCCTACACCGAGTCGTTCCAACCGAGCACCGGCGCCAGCGTCGATGCGGCGCAATCGTTCAAACCCACCGAGGGCCGCCAGTACGAGGCCGGCGTAAAGTATCAACCCGTGGGCAGCCGCAGCCTGCTGACCGCCGCCGTGTATGACTTGCGCCAGAGCAACGTGAAAGTCGCCGAAGGCAGCCTCACCCGCCAGGTCGGCGAAGTGCAGGTCCGCGGCCTGGAGCTGGAAGCCACCACCCAGGTCAACGACAACCTCAAGGTGGTCGGCTCCTACACCTACACCGACACCGAAACCCTCAAGGGCAAACCCGACGAAGTGGGCAAGCGTATGGCGCTGATCCCGCGCAACCAGGCCACCCTGTGGGGCGACTACACCTGGAACGCCGGCGTGCTCGACGGCTTCGGCATGGGCGCGGGCGTGCGCTACGTCGGTGACACCTACGGCAATGCCAGCAACACCGCCGTCGCCCACGTGGGCTCCTACACCGTGTACGACGCCGCCGTGCACTACGACATGGGCCGCCTGGGCAACAGCCTCAAAGGCATGACCGTCGCCGTCGAAGCCAAGAACCTGTTCAACAAGGACTACCTGGCCAACTGCGACGGCTACTGGTGCTACTACGGTGACGAACGCAACGTGGTCGCCAGCGTGAATTACAAATTCTAAAAAGAGATAAACCCTTGTAGGAGCGAGCCTGCTCGCGATGGCGGCCGGCCAACCGACAGCGATGTTGGCTGGGCCGGCGCTATCGCGAGCAGGCTCGCTCCCACCCAAGAAAAATCCCGTGACCTATAGGCTGCCCGCAAGGCAGCCTATTTTTGCCTGTGGAGCCCCGATGAAAAGCCGAACCATCCGCCGCTGGTCTGCGGTTCATACCTGGACCAGCCTGATCTGCACCGCATTCCTGCTGATGCTGGCGCTGACCGGCCTGCCGTTGATCTTTCACCATGAAATCGATCACCTGCTGGGCGATGCGCCCGAGCTGGCACAATTGCCCGCCGATACCCCCCAACTGGACTTGCAGCAACTGGTGCTCAAGGCCCAGGCCCATCGCCCCGGGGAAGTGATGCAGTACTTCGGCTGGGATGAAGAAGACCCCAACGGCGTGGTGGCGATCATGGCCGCCACCGCCGGCACCGAGCCCAACGCGTCCCACACCTTCATGCTCGATGCCCGCACCGGCGAGGTGGTGGACATGCCTTCGGCCAATGGCGGGGTGATGATGTTCATCCTGCGCCTGCATGTGGATATGTTCGCCGGGTTAGCGGGCAAGCTGCTGCTGGCGTTCATGGGCATCCTGTTCGTGCTGGCGATTGTCTCGGGCGCGGTGTTGTACCTGCCGTTCATGCGCCGCTTGAAATTCGCCACCGTGCGCCACGACAAATCCACCCGCCTGCGCTGGCTCGACCTGCACAACCTGATCGGCGTCGTGACCCTGACCTGGGCCCTGGTGGTGGGCGTGACCGGGGTCATCAGCGCCTGCGCCGACCTGATTATCGCGGCGTGGCGCAACGACAGTCTCAGCGCCATGGTCCAGCCCTACCGCGATGCCCCGCCGCTGGCCACGCTGGCCCCGGCCAGCCGCTTGCTCGACATCGCGCAAGAAGCTGCACCCGGCATGCGCCCGGACTTCATCGCCTTCCCCGGCACGCGCTTTTCCAGCGAGCACCACTACGCGGTGTTCATGAAAGGCAGCACTCACCTGACCTCACACCTGCTCACCCCGGTACTGATCGACGCCAGCACCCTCAAGGTCACTGCCGTGGCGCAACGGCCCTGGTACATGGACGCCATGGGCATGTCCCAGCCCCTGCACTTTGGCGACTACGGCGGCATGCCGATGAAAATCCTCTGGGCCGTGCTGGACGTGCTGACCATCGTCGTCCTTGGCAGTGGCCTGTACCTGTGGGTCGTGCGGCGCAAAGCGGCGAAAGCCGTGGAGGTGCCCGCGTGAAGCCACGGCAATCGAGTTTCTGGAAGGTCTTCGCCATTCCCAGCGTCATCGCCCTGCTCAGCGCGGCCGGGCTGTTTGCCGCGCTGCTGGGGGATGGCGTGTGGGACGCCTTGAGTTGGTTGGGGTTGGGGGTACCGGCGGTGTTGGGCATCCGGGGGTTGTGGCGTAGGGCTTGAGGGCGCCGCCCAGCCCGCTCCCACGGGGATTGCGCTGAACCCTGTGGGAGCGGGCCCGCCCGCGATAGCCATCTGGCGACCAGAAAAACAACCCAGCCTTTTCCCACGCAGACCGCCCGCAGCTACACTCGATGCTTTTCGAGGAACGCCCATGTCCGCGCCCAGCATGACCCTCTTCCACAACCCGGCCTCGCCCTATGTGCGCAAGGTCAGGGTGCTGCTCCACGAAACCGGGCAACAGAGCCGGGTGGCATTGCAACTGAGCCAGTTAAGCCCGGTGCACCCCGATGCGGCGCTGAACCTGGACAACCCCCTGGGCAAGATCCCGGCCCTGCGCCTGGCCGACGGCACTGTCATCCACGACAGCCGGGTGATCCTTGACTACCTCGACCACCAGCATGTCGGCAACCCGCGGATCCCCCGCGACGGCCCGGCGCGCTGGCGGCGCCTGACGCTGGCCTCAATGGCCGACGGGATCCTGGACGCCGCCGTGCTGGTGCGTTACGAACTGGCCCTGCGCGCGCCTGAGAAGCACTGGGAACAATGGCTCGAGGCCCAACGCGACAAAATGCGCCGGGCCCTGGCGGCCTTCGAGGCCCAGGCCATCGCCGAACTCGCCAGCCACTTTGACGTGGCCGCCATCAGCCTGGCTTGCGCCTTGGGTTACCTGGATTTTCGCCACCCCGACCTGCAATGGCGCACCGCCAACCCACAGTTGGCGGCGTGGTATGCCCAGGTCAGTCAGCGTGAATCGATGCGCGAGACTGAACCACCGCAGTAAAACCCCGGCATCGCGGTGGAGGGGCAAGGGTTATCGCGAGCAGGCTCGCTCCCACGGGCAAGCGCATTCCAATGTGGGAGAGGGCCGGGCGGCGCACCGCTTGCCCGCGATAGCGCCTGTAGGTCCCCCACAAAAACCTGCGCCAACCACATCACCAACCGTTCCCCTTCGCGCTGATCCTCGCGCAACCCCAGCGACCTACTCATCGGCCACCTCCAGCGCCTTGGCCGACTTGCCCGGGCCGATGCCGTACCAATCCAGTTTGCGCGTCAGCACCATGAACACCCCCAGCAAGCCGAACAGCAGCAGCGAGCCCATCAGCAGTGCGTAGTCTTCAGCGCTGAGCAAGCCGTAGAGCAAGCCGTACAGGGCCGCCAACCCCGCCGAAAAACTCAGGCCATGGCGGGCGCTGCGCAGCACGTGGCTGACGTAAAAGCCGATCAACACCACGCAGGCACTGGCCGACAGCAGGTACGCCAGGGCAAAGCCCAGGTGCTCGGACAACGACAACAGCAGCAAGTAGAAGAACGCCAAAGCCGCACCCACCAAAGCGTACTGGATCGGGTGCACCGCCATGCTCTTGAGCACTTCAAAGAGAAAGAAGCCCGCAAAGGTCAAGGCAATGAACAGCAGCGCATATTTGATCGCCCGGTCGCTCTTGAGGTACTGGTCCACCGGGTCGATAAAGCTCACGCCAAAGCTGCGGCCGTTGAACTCCTCGCAGCGGGCGCCGTTGACGCAGGTGCTCATGGCTTCTTCGAGGTTGGTGGAGAAGAACGACGTCTGCCACTGGGCGGTAAAGCCGCTCTCGCCGATCTCGCGCCGGGTCGGCAGGTAGTTGCCGATAAAGCTGGGGTGGGGCCAGTTGGCCGCCAGTTTCACTTCGCTGGTTTTGCCCACCGGCGTCACTTGCAACTGGCCGGTGCCTTGCAAGCGCAGGTCGAAGCCGAACGGCAATTGCAAAGCCTTGGCCGGGTTCAGCGGTGGCAGGGCGACGCGCACGCCTTCACCCAACCAATCAACGTTGCTGCCGGGGATGAAGTCCAGGTCCTGGCCGTTGAACTGCAACGTGAGGGCGTTCTCGATGCCGCGGATATCGCTGATGCCAACCGCGACAAAGGCCTGCTCAAACTGATAGTCGGCAAAGTCTTCGTCGATGCCCCATTGCGGGGGAATCACGAATTGGCCGCTGATGCGGTTATCGGCGTGGAACAGCCGCGCCTGGTAAATACCCCGCGAACGCAGTTCGGTCTGCACCTTACCGTCGAGCTCGAAACGCTCCGGCAGAAAGTACAGGCGCCCGCGCTGCTCACCGATTTCCTGGTAGCGCTGGTTGGTTTTTTCGTTGGTCTTCCAGGTGCGCACCACCTTGCGAAACGGCACGACCATGATCGGCCCGGTCAGTTGCTGGCTGTAGCTGGAGCTGCGGGCGATGTCTTCGAGCACGCCGTCGCGCAGTTGCTGGCGGTCCTGGATCATGCCGTCGATCATCAGCAGCGGAATCAACAACAGCACAATCAGTAGGGCAATGGCCCCTAGTTTTAAAGTCAGGCTGCGGTTCATGGGTGTCTCCCTGTTTGGATGGGGAGAGTCTGGGGCGCGTCGGTGGAGGCTTTATGGAGCGAATGTGGAGATTGTGTGGTGGTAGCAAGCGGGCCCGCCCGCAGGCTACTGGCAGGGGAGTAGGAGGGTAACTTGCACGCCGCCCTCGACATTGCCGATGCTCATGCGCCCGCTGTGCAGTTGCACCACTTCCTCGACGAAATTCAGGCCCAGGCCAGTGCTTTTGCGCCCGCTGTCGGGCCGTGGCAGGGAGTAGAAGCGCTCACAGAGCCTGGGCAAGGCATAGTCGGGAATGGCTGCGGCCTGGTTGAACAACGCCACTTCGACCTGCTCGCCCCGCCGCTGGGCCTGTAGCCGCAGCAGGCCACCGCGCGGGGTGAAGTCGAGGGCGTTTTCCAGCAGGTTGCCCAGGGCCTGGCGCAGCAGGAACGGCTCGCCGATCAGGGCCAGGTCCGGGGCGATGGTGTGTTCGATGCGCACTTGCCGTGCCTCGATCCGCGCACTTTGCGCGCTGAGCAATTGTTCCCACAGCGGCGCCAATGGCACCGCCACCCGCTCTTCCAAACCTTGGCGCTGTTCCACCAGGGCCAGGTTCAGCAGGCGTTCGATCAACTGCTGCATGCGCGCGCTTTCACTGTCGATATTGCTCACGAAGCGCTGCTGCGCCGCCACCGGCATGTCGCCCTGGAGCAACTCCGCCGCGCCGCGAATCGCCGCCAATGGGCTCTTCAATTCGTGGGTCAGCGTGTGCACGTAGCGCTCGACGTAGGCCTTGCCCTCCAGTTGGGTGCGCATGTGCTCCACGGCGCTGGACAGTTGCGCCAGCTCACCACCGCGATAGTGCGGCACCTGGGCCCGGCGCCCTTCGCTGACGGCTTGGGCGTAGGCAGTGAGGCGGCGCAGCGAGCGGCTCAGCCACCACGACAGCAAGGCGCCGAACAACAGGCCCAGGCCGATCAGCGCCGCGCCGTACCACAGCAGCCGCCGCTCGGTGCGGTCGATATAGGGTTGCAGCGAGCTGTTGGGCTTGGCCACCGTGACCACGCCGATGATCCGGCCGTTATCGCGGATCGGCGCGCCCACGTGCATCACTGAAGAGGTGGAATCATGCGCATCGCTGCGGGTGGAACGTGCGCCGTATTCGCCGCGCAGGGTCAGGTAGACGTCGTTCCAGCGCGAGTAATCCTGGCCCAGGGCCAGGCCGCTGGAGTCGAGCAACACGATGCCCTGGGCGTCGGTCACGTAGATGCGGTGGTTGACCTGGTTCTTCGCCAAACCCCAGATGCTGGCTGCTGGCTGGCGGTCGCCGTAGGCCTTGAGCAGTTGTGGCCAGCGGCTCTGGCCCAGGGTGCCGGCCTTGACGTCGTCGCGCAGGATCTCGGCCATCAGGTTGGCGGTGTCCACCAGGGTTTCTTCGGTGGACTGGCGCACGCCGGGGCGGATTTCTTCCATCACCGTGTTCAGTACGAAGTAGCTGGTGAGGCCGATGAACAGCGCGTACACCAGGAAAATCCGCACCCCCAGGGGCATCAGCCATGCTCCGGGCTGTAGCTGTAGCCCAGGCCCCGATGGGTCTGGATCGGCTCGGCGTTGGGTGCCACCAGGCGCAATTTGGCGCGCACGCTTTTGATATGGCTGTCGATGCTGCGCTCGTAGCCGGCATCCGCCGCCACGCCCAGGGCATCGAGCAATTGCTCGCGGCTGAACACCCGCTGCGGTTGCTCCAGCAGGCAGTGCAGCAAACGGAATTCGTGGCGGGTCAGGCTCAGGGGCTGGCCGCGATAGGTAATCAACACGCGCTCGACGTCCACTTGGAACAGCGGGCTGCAACCGGCCAGCGTCACCCGTGGCGCCATGCGTTTGAGGATGGCACGCACCCGCGCCGCCACTTCCCGGGGGCTGAAGGGCTTGACCACATAATCGTCGGCACCGATCTCCAAGCCCACCACCCGGTCGATCTCACCGTCACGGGCACTGAGGAACATCACCGGCACGTCACTGAAGCGCCGCAGTTGCTTGCACGTCTCGAAGCCGCTGATATCCGGCAGGCCGATATCGAGGATCAGCAGGTCCGCCGGGGTGTTGCGCTGGTGCTCAAGGGCCGCTGCGCCGAGGCTCAGCCAAGTGGTGGTGAAGCCCTCGCCCTGGAGGGCGAACACCAGGGTGTCGGCAATGGCCGCTTCGTCTTCGACAATCAGGATATGGGGCATGGCATCGGGCCAGGAGTGGAGTGCGCGAACGGTGCCCCAAGGCTGGGGCGCCGTCAATCGTTCAACAGTCAGGTTTGTCCGCGGTAAAACGCCGCGCCGGGTTCACCGCCGCATTGAATTCGCGCAGGGCCTTGGCGCCGATCAGCAACGGGTAGTTGAAGCTGCTGCGGTCGGTGAGGTTGACCTCCACCGTGCGCTTGACGTTGCCCAGGCACAGCTCCAGATCGACCACCGGGCGGCGCGCCGCTTCGGGGGTTTCTTCCTCGTCTTCGTCGGCGCGGCTCTTGATCTTGCTGATGCGCGCGACCTTGTGTTCGTAGACCTTGTTGCTCGCGCCCTTGGTCGCCAGGCGAAAGCGCACCCAGTCTTCGCCGTCGCGGGTGAAGGTCTCGATGTCCTTGGCCGACAGGGACGCGGTCAACGCGCCGGTGTCCATCTTGGCCTTGAGCACCTCGCCGCCGATCTCCGGCAACTGGATGTATTCGTAGCGCCCGTACAGGGTCGGTTCGGCGGCCAGGGCCGGCAGGGCCACCAGGGTCAGCAGTGCGAGAAGGGATTTCACGTGGGCAATGTCCTTGGAGTGGAAGCAGCGGGATTTTAGACCCCGGGCCGCAGGTTGGTTCCTCAGTTGCTCAACATAACGAGGCGCGCGTGAAACATTCGTGACCCCGGCAAAGTTGGCCTGCGCCACTAAGCTGCTTATCATGCCCCGTCCCACATGACCCAAGAGTTGCTTATGCGCCGCCTGCTCACCGGCTGTCTGGTTACCCTGCTGCTACTGCTCAACACCCTCGTGCTGTTTGGCCCGCTAATGGTGTTCGCCCTGCTCAAACTCCTGCTGCCCGGCCGTGGCCGCGACTACGCCTCCTGGGCGGTGATGTGGATCGCCGAGACCTGGGCCGAAATCGACAAGCTTATTTTCGCCCTGTGCATCCCCACCCAATGGGACATCCGCGGCGGTGAAGGCCTGCGCCGCGACACCTCGTACCTAGTCATCAGCAACCACCAGTCCTGGGTCGATATCCCGGCGCTGATCCAGACCCTCAACCGGCGCACGCCGTTCTTCAAGTTCTTCCTCAAGAAAGAGCTGATCTGGGTGCCGTTCCTGGGCCTGGCCTGGTGGGCGCTGGATTACCCCTTCATGAAGCGCTACACCAAGGCGTTCCTGGCCAAGCACCCGGAACTGGCGGGCCAGGACTTGAAGATCACCCAACAGGCCTGCGAGCTGTTCAAGCGCCAACCGGTGACCGTGGTCAACTACCTCGAAGGCACGCGCTTCACCCCCGCCAAACGGGCGCAACAGCAATCACCCTTCAACTACCTGCTCAAGCCCAAGGCTGGCGGCGTGGCCTTTGTGCTGGCGGCGATGGGGGAGCAATTGGATGCGGTGCTGGATGTGACGGTGGTCTATCCGTCACAACGGATACCGGGGTTCTGGCGCCTGATTTGCGGCGACGTGCCCAAGGTCATCATCGATATCCGCACCCGCGAACTGGACCCGGCGCTGTGGCAGGGCGACTACGAAAACGACCCGGTGTTTCGCCAAACGGTGCAGAACTGGGTCAACCAGCTCTGGACCGAAAAGGACGCGCGCATCGCCGCGTTGCGCGACGAGCGCCCCTGAATCAACCGGCGCTGGCGCCCCAGATGCTGCCCAGGCTTTGCAGCAGTGGGCCGCCAACGCCCTGCTCGCCCAGGTACTTGAGCAACACCGGAGCAAACTGGCCGATCATGCCGCTGTCCATCCCCAGCGCGCCGAAGGCACTGTTCAGGTCGGCAGTGTTCTTCACGTTGCCCAGGGCGTTTTCCAGGCCCGCGGCTTTGCCGGAGGCGCCAAGCAAGCCGCTCAAGGCGCCCAACTGCCCGCCACCGGACAACTTGTCCAGCCCCGGTACGCTCTTGGCCAACTGCGAGTAATCGGTGGAACTGAGCTGGTTCTTCGCCAGCCCCAACATCGCACTGGTGCCGCCCACCGCTTGCTGCGGCGTGACGTCCAGCGCCGATAGCGCGCTGAGCAGGCCAGCGGTCTGGGAAGTCGGCGCCGCAGCGGCTGCCTTGTCACCGCCCTGCATGCTCGCCGCCGCGCCCACCACATCGTTCAAGCTAAAACCGGCAAACACCGGCCCGGCCGCCAGGGCCAAGAGCGAAGCCAAAACCAAACCGCGAGACATCTTCATCGGGAACCACTCCTGGGGCTAAATACGGGCCCGGAATCGGGCGCAAAGCTGCCGATAAGACCGGCAAACGGGGGGCATTGTTCCACAGCCTGGCGAACATTGGAGCCTTGAATGCGGCGACTGGAAAACGATCTAACCGCCTTTGGGCGCTAGTCGAAAACAGTCTAGATACCTGTCATATCTGACAGTTACTCCACTAGGCAAAATTGCCCACCATGAGCACTCCAACCACATAAAGGAGTACAGCCCCATGCACACGCAATTGATTGCAGCCGTCCTGGCCACGATGGCATTGATGGGTAATGTCTATGCCGAAGAGGATTTATCCATCTGCCCGAAGGTGTCTGAGATCACGTCAGAAGGGAATGGCAAAGAAGGAAACCTCGCCGGCTTCACCTACACGGCCAAAGGAGTCGATGGGAAAGAGTGGACGGGAGAAACCATGGCCACCGACGACGACTTCCTGGACGCGAAGTACGCGCTCAAAGCCGAGTCGGTAGAGACTCAAGGCGCAAAGGTCATCTGCTCCTATGGCGGCACCGCTGTGACCGAAGGCGAGTTCGTTTCTAAGCCTTATTTGAAGATGGTGCGCCAGTAGGTGTCGTAGCAAGCGGGCTCGCCCACTTGCTACTTCCGCCAAAGGGTTTAGGCCGCGCTAAACAGCTTGTGCGGGTCGATCACAAACTTCTTCGGCACGCCGGCATCGAACTCGCCGTAGCCACGGGGGGCGTCGTCGAGGCTGATGACTTCCACACCGACAATATCGGCGATCTTGATGCGATCCCACATGATGGCTTGCATCAGTTGGCGGTTGTACTTCATCACCGGGGTCTGGCCGGTGTGGAAGCTATGGGACTTGGCCCAGCCCAGGCCGAAGCGGATGCTCAGGCTGCCCATTTTCGCCGCGGCGTCCACCGCGCCCGGGTCTTCGGTGACATACAGGCCGGGGATACCGATCTTGCCCGCCACCCGCACCACGCCCATCAGGGAGTTGAGCACCGTGGCCGGGGCTTCGTGTTTCACGCCGTCATGGCCGTGGCCGCGGGCCTCGAAACCGACGCAATCCACTGCACAATCCACCTCAGGCTCGCCCAGCAGCGCGGCGATCTGTTCGTGCAGCGGCGTGTCCTTGGACAGGTCGACCACCTCAAAACCCTGGCCCTTGGCGTGAGCGAGGCGGATGGAGTTGACGTCACCAATTATCACCACCGCCGCCCCCAGCAGGCGCGCCGATGCGGCCGCCGCCAGGCCCACCGGGCCGGCCCCGGCGATGTACACCGTGCTGCCCGGGCCGACGCCTGCGGTGACCGCACCGTGGTAGCCAGTGGGGAGGATGTCGGAGAGGCAGGTCAGGTCGCGGATTTTCTCCATGGCCTTGTCGCGGTCCGGGAGCTTCAACAGGTTGAAATCGGCGTACGGCACCAGCACATATTCGGCCTGCCCGCCGGTCCAGTCGCCCATGTCCACATAACCGTAGGCGCCACCGGCGCGGGCCGGGTTGACGGTCAGGCACACGCCGGTGTGCTGCTCCTTGCAGGAACGGCAGCGGCCGCATGCCACGTTGAACGGCACCGACACCAGGTCGCCGAGCTTCAGGTTCTCGACGTCGCTGCCTTTCTCGATCACCTCACCGGTGATTTCGTGCCCTAGCACCAAACCGGTCTGGGCCGTGGTGCGGCCACGCACCATGTGCTGGTCGGAGCCACATATATTGGTGGAGACCACGCGCAGGATGACGCCGTGTTCAATCTTGCGGCCACGGGGATCCTGCATTTTCGGATAGTCGATTTTCTGCACTTCGACCTTACCGTTGCCGAGATATACGACACCACGATTGTCAGACATGTCAGTCACCTTTACTCATTTGTTGTTATGAAAAAGCAGGAAGCGATTTGAGCGGCAAGCTACAAGCTGCAAGTGGTGTGCGGTGTACTGCCCTTACTTGCCGCTCGCCACTCAAAGCACCACCGTTCTGTTGGCATTCAAAAAGACCCTGCGCTCAATGTGATAACCCACCGCCCGGGCTAGGGTCTGGCCTTCGATGTCGCGGCCCTTGGCGATCAGGTCTTCGGGGTAGTGGCTGTGGTCCACCACTTCCACGCCCTGGGCGATGATCGGGCCTTCGTCCAGGTCGTTGTTGATGTAGTGCGCCGTAGCGCCCACCAGTTTCACGCCTTTGTTGTAGGCCTGGTGGTAGGGCTTGGCGCCCTTGAAACCGGGCAGCAGGGAGTGGTGGATATTGATCGCCTTGCCGTCCAGGCGCCGGCACAACTCCGGCGACAGCACTTGCATGTAGCGCGCAAGGATCACCAATTCGGCGCCCGCCTCCTCGATGATCTGCAGCACCTGGCGCTCCTGGGACGGTTTGTCGTTGGGGTCCAGGGGAAAGTGGTAATAGGGGATCTGGTGCCAGTCGGCCAGGGGCTTGAGGTCCGGGTGGTTGGACACCACCGCCACCACCTCCATCGCCAACTGGCCGATGCGCTGGCGGTAGAGCAGGTCGTTGAGGCAGTGGTCGGCCTTGGACACCATGATGACCACCTTGGGCCGGTGGTGCGGCGGGGTCAGCTCGAAGACCATGCCAAAGGCAATGCCCCGCTCGGCCAGGCCGGCACGAAAGGCGAGTTCGTCAAAACCTTCGGGCTGGCGGAACTCCACGCGAATGAAAAACCGCCCCGAGAGCCGGTCATCGAAGGAATGGTGTTCGGTGACGTAACAGCCTTGCTCGAACAGAAAACGGGTCACCGCATCCACCGTACCCAGCACGCTGGGGCAGTCGGCGGTCAAAATCCATGTGTCGGGGGCGCGGCTCATTGCTCGGTGACTCCTCTGGGTGACGGGCCCGGGTAGCAAGCGGGCTTGCTACCCGGGGCAGTGTCATATCAGGCCTGCACGTTCAGGCCATACTCGGCCGCGGCGTCCTGCAACCACAACCACCAGTAATCCGAGAAGCTACGGCGGATCAGCAGTTCCCAGGTGTCGGGCGCGGTATGGCGGATCACCAGTTGGGATTTGGCGAACACCGTGCCCACGGCCTTGCCCACCGGGAAGTTGTTGGGGTGCACGTCGTAGCTGGTGGATTTCATCAGCACCTGGCGCACGTTCGGGCCGCTGAGTTCGAGGATCTGCTGGCCGCCGCTGACGTTAACGATCTGGATATGCAGCTCGCCCAACGCTTCGCGTAGTTTCTGTTCGGCAGCGAATTCTTCACCGCCCGGCAGCACCAGCAGCCACTCGTCCGGGCCGAGCCATTGCAGGCTGGTCTCGCCCTTGACGATCACAGCCAGCGCGCCGGGCAGTTCGATACCCAAAGCCTTGTGCACGCCGGCGGCGAAGGCCGGGTCGTGGCCGTCGCCCCGGATCGTGAGGTGGCCCAGGAGTTTGCGTTCGCGCACGGTTACGCCGGCGCTTTTGCGGCCCTTGCCGGCCAGGCTGGCGAGGTCGGCGTGATGCAGCGAAGATTCGGCTCTGGCCCCCGTAGTGGGGCGTTGTTGGTAAACGTTGGCTGCGGTCATAAAGCACCTGTGCGAATTCTGTGGTGGCTGTTCTGGCCTCACCGGGGGCAAGCCCCCGATGCAGGCGCGTGGGTCCGTCAGATGTTCTGGCGATCGCCTTTAGGGTCGAAGAACACTGAGGAAACGATCTCGGCCTCGATCACGCTGCCGTCCGCCTGGGGCGAGAACACCCGCTCACCGAGGCGCTTCAAGCCGCCCTTGACCACCGCCATCGCAAACGAATAGCCGAGGGAGTTGTGGGCATAACTGGAGGTGACGTGGCCGACCATCTTCATCGGGATCGTCTGCTTGGGGTCGAGCACCAGTTGCGCGCCTTCCGGCAGCCACACCTTCGGGTCGATGGGCTTGAGGCCCACCAGTTGCTTGCGCTCGTCACGCACGCAGTCCTCGCGGTTCATTCCGCGCCAGCCGATCCACGAGAACGGCTTGGTGCGGCCCACGCACCAGCCCATGTTCAGGTCGTCGGGGGTCATGGAGCCGTCGGTGTCCTGGCCGACGATGATGAAACCCTTCTCGGCCCGCAGCACGTGCATGGTCTCGGTGCCGTAGGGGGTCAGGTTGTACGGTTTGCCGGCCTCGACGATTTTTTCCAGTACGCCCATGGCGTAGTCGGCCTGCACGTTGACCTCGTAGGACAGCTCGCCGGTGAACGAGATGCGGAACACCCGCGCCGGTACGCCGCCCACCAGGCCTTCTTTCCAGGTCATGAACGGGAAGCCGTCCTTGTCCAGGTCGATGTCGGTGACTTCGCTGAGCAGCTTGCGGCTGTTGGGGCCCGACAGGGTCATGGTCGCCCAGTGGTCGGTGACCGAGGTGAAGTACACCTTCAGATCCGGCCATTCGGTTTGTTGGTAGATCTCCAGCCACTGCAACACGCGGGCCGCGCCGCCGGTGGTGGTGGTCATCAGGAAGTGGTTGTCGGCCAGGCATGCCGTCACGCCGTCGTCGAAGACCATGCCGTCTTCCTTGCACATCAAGCCGTAGCGGGCCTTGCCCACGTCGAGTTTGGTCCAGGCGTTGGAGTAGATGCGGTTGAGAAACTCACGGGCGTCGGGGCCCTGGATGTCGATCTTGCCCAGGGTGGAGGCGTCGAGCAGGCCCACGCTGTCGCGCACCGCCAGGCATTCGCGCTTGACCGCCGCGTGCAGGTCTTCGCCATTGCGTGGGAAGTACCAAGGGCGTTTCCATTGGCCGACGTCCTCGAACTCGGCGCCGTTCTTCACGTGCCAGGCGTGCAGCGCGGTGTAGCGCACCGGCTCGAAAATATGCCCGCAATGGCGGCCCGCCACGGCGCCGAAGGTCACCGGCGTGTAGTTGGGGCGGAACATGGTGGTGCCCATCTGGGGGATGGTCACGTTCAGCGAGCGGGCGGCGATGGCCAGGCCATTGACGTTGCCCAGCTTGCCTTGGTCGGTGCCGAACCCCAGGGCGGTGTAGCGCTTGACGTGCTCCACCGACTCGAAGCCTTCACGGGTGGCCAGTTCGATAGCAGCGGCGGTGACGTCGTTTTGCAGGTCGACGAATTGCTTGGGCGCCCGCGCCGTGGTTTTTTCGTGGGGCACTTGGAACAGCGCCAGGGTTGGCTCTTCGAGGCGGCTCAGGGCCTTGGGTAACACCCCTTGCACCGCGCCGAAACCCGCTTCGCTGGCAGCACGCACGCCGCCCTCGAAACCGTCGGCCAGGGAATCCCCCAGGCCATACACGCCGTTGATACCGCCGACGCACACGCGTTTTTGCGGGGCATTGCCCGGCACAAAGCCCAGGATGTCTTCGCGCCAGGTCGGTTTGCCGCCCAGGTGCGAGGCGAGGTGGACCACTGGGCTGTAGCCGCCGGAGCTGGCCACCAGGTCGCAGTCCAGCCATTCGCCGGGGCTGGTGACGGTGTGGGCACGCACGTCGATGGCGGCGACCCGGGCACCCGTCACGTGCTTGCTGCCACGGGCCTCGATCACTGCACTGCCGGTGAGGATGCGGATGCCTTTGGCCCGCGCCTCTTCCACCAACGCACCGCGTGGGTTGTGGCGGGCATCGGCCACGGCCACCACGGCCAGGCCTGCGTCGAACCAGTCCAGGGCCACGCGGTAGGCGTGGTCGTTGTTGGTCGAGAGCAAGAGTTTTTTACCCGGCGCCACACCGTAACGGCGCACGTAGGTAGACACCGCGCCGGCGAGCATATTGCCTGGCACATCGTTGTTGCCGTACACCAGCGGCCGCTCGCAGGCACCGGTGGCCAGCACCACGCGCTTGGCCCGCACACGGTGGATGCGCTGGCGCACCTGGCCGATGGGCGCACGGTCGCCGAGGTGGTCGGTGAGGCGTTCATGAATGGTCAGGAAGTTGTGGTCGTGGTAGCCGTTGACCGTGGCGCGCGGCAACAGCAGCACGTCGGGCAGCACTTTCAATTCGGCGATGACGCTGGCCACCCAATCCATGGCCGGTTTGCCGTCCAGGCTCTCGCGTGAATCCAGCAGGCTACCGCCGAACTCTTCCTGCTCATCGGCGAGGATTACCCGCGCACCACTGCGCGCGGCGGCCAGGGCGGCGGCCAGCCCGGCGGGGCCGGCGCCGACGATCAGCACGTCGCAGTGCTGGTTCATGTAGTCGTAGGTGTCCGGGTCGTTCTCGGTGGGCGAGCGGCCCAGGCCCGCAGCTTTGCGGATGTACTTCTCGTAGGTCATCCAGAACGACTGCGGGTACATGAAGGTTTTGTAGTAGAAACCCGGCGGCATCAGCTTGCCGCCGACCTTGCCAAGAATGCCCATCACGTCGTTGTTCACGCTTGGCCAGCCGTTGGTGCTGGTGGCGACCAACCCTTGATACAGCGCCTGCTGGGTGGCGCGCACGTTGGGGATCTGCGTCGCTTCGGTGGCGCCGATCTGCAGCACCGCATTGGGCTCCTCGGCACCGGCAGCGAAGATGCCGCGCGGGCGCGAATACTTGAAGCTGCGCCCAATGATGTCCACGCCGTTGGCCAACAGGGCCGCGGCCAGGGAGTCGCCCTCAAAGCCCTTGTAGCTCTGGCCGTTGAACGTGAAGGTCAAGGCTTTGGTGCGGTCGATCCGGCCACCGTTGGCCAGGCGATTGATCTGGCTCATACCTTCTCTCCCAAGGCCGGCGCGGCCGCTTTGGTGTCGCCTGCGCTGGCCGTGAATTGCGGCCGGGTGCCGATCTTGTAGGTTTCAAGAATTTCGTAGGTGAGGGTGTCGCGGGTGGCGTTGAAATACTGGCGGCAACCGGCAGCGTGAATCCACAACTCGTGATGCAGGCCACGGGGGTTGTCGCGAAAGAACATGTAGTCGCCCCACTGCTCATCGGTGCAGGCGTTAGGGTCCAGCGGGCGCGGGATGTGGGCCTGGCCGGAGGCGTGGAATTCCTCTTCCGAGCGCAGCTCGCCGCAATGAGGACAGAAGATATGCAACATAGGGAATTTCTCCTGTTAGTGGGCGACGGCCGCAGCGCCGTGTTCGTCGATCAACGCACCGTTGTGGAACCGGTCGATGGAAAAAGGTGCCGCCAAGGGGTGCATTTCGCCCTTGGCCAGGCTGGCCGCGAAGACGTTGCCCGAGCCCGGCGTGGCCTTGAAGCCGCCCGTACCCCAGCCGCAGTTGAAGAACATGTTCGGCACCGGGGTCTTGGAGATGATCGGGCAGGCGTCCGGCGTGGTATCGACGATGCCGCCCCATTGGCGGTTCATGCGTACCCGCGAAAGCACCGGGAACATCTCGACGATGGCCTGGATGGTGTGCTCGATCACCGGGTACGAGCCACGCTGGCCGTAGCCGTTGTAGCCGTCGATGCCGGCGCCGATCACCAGGTCGCCCTTGTCGGACTGGCTGATATAGCCGTGCACCGCGTTGGACATAATCACGCTGTCGATGATCGGTTTGATCGGCTCCGAAACCAGCGCTTGCAGCGGATGGGATTCGATCGGCAGGCGGAACCCGGCAAGGCCGGCCATGTGCCCGGAGTTACCGGCCGTGACCACACCCACACGCTTGGCACCGATAAAACCCTTGTTGGTTTCGACGCCGATGCACACGCCGTTTTCCTTACGAAAACCGATGACTTCGGTCTGCTGGATCAGGTCCACGCCCAGGGCATCCGCCGCCCGGGCAAAGCCCCAGGCCACGGCATCGTGGCGGGCCACGCCGCCGCGCCGTTGCACGGTGGCGCCCAGCACGGGGTAGCGGGTGCTTTTCGAGCAATCCAGGTACGGGATTTCGTCGGCCACTTGCTGGGCGTTGAGCAATTCGCCGTCAACGCCGTTAAGGCGGTTGGCGCTGACCCGGCGCTCGGAGTCGCGGATGTCCTGCAGGGTGTGGCACAGGTTGTAGACGCCACGCTGGGAGAACATCACGTTGTAGTTGAGGTCCTGGGACAGGCCTTCCCAGAGCTTCATCGCGTGTTCGTAGAGGTGCGCCGACTCGTCCCACAGGTAGTTGGAGCGCACGATGGTGGTGTTGCGCGCCGTGTTGCCGCCGCCCAGCCAGCCTTTCTCGACCACGGCCACGTTGGTGATGCCGTGCTCCTTGGCCAGGTAATAGGCCGTGGCCAGGCCATGCCCGCCGCCGCCGACGATGACCACGTCATAGACTTTTTTCGGGGTGGGCGTGCGCCACATGCGCTGCCAGTTTTCGTGGTGGCTTAAGGAGTGCTTGAAGAGGCCGAAGCCCGAATAGCGTTGCATAGTCGTTACTCCAAAACCGCGCTCAGCGATAAACCGGGAAGTCCGCGCACAGGGCCGCGACATGGCGCGCCACATTGGCCTCGACATCGGCATCGCCGAGGTTGTCGAGGATGTCGCAGATCCAGCCGGCCAGTTCCACGCACTGGCTGACCTTGAAGCCGCGCGTGGTCACCGCCGGGGTGCCGATGCGCAGGCCCGAGGTGACGAACGGCGACTGCGGGTCGTTGGGCACCGCGTTCTTGTTCACCGTGATGTGCGCCCGGCCCAGGGCCGCGTCCGCGTCCTTGCCGGTCAGGCCCTGGCGGATCAGGCTGACCAGGAACAAATGGTTGTCGGTGCCGCCGGACACTACATCGTAGCCGCGTTTGATAAACACGCCGGCCATGGCCTGGGCGTTGTCGATCACCTGCTGCTGGTAAACCTTGAAGCCAGGCTCCAGGGCCTCCTTGAAGCACACCGCTTTACCGGCGATGACGTGCATCAGTGGGCCGCCCTGGGCACCGGGGAACACCGCGGCGTTGAGTTTTTTCTCGATCGCTTCGTTGGCCTTGGCCAGGATCAAGCCGCCACGGGGGCCGCGCAGGGTCTTGTGGGTGGTGGTGGTGACCACGTCGGCGTAGGGCAGCGGGTTCGGGTACAGGCCGGCGGCGACCAACCCGGCGACGTGGGCCATATCGACGAACAGCAGCGCGCCGACCTTATCGGCGATCTGGCGAAAGCGCGGGAAATCCAGGGTCTTGGAATAGGCCGAGAAGCCGGCAACGATCATCTTCGGCTGGCATTCCACCGCCAAGCGCTCGACTTCGTCGTAGTCGATCAGCCCGGTGCGGGTGTCGATGCCGTACTGCACGGCGTTATACAGCTTGCCCGAAGACGACACCTTGGCGCCGTGGGTCAGGTGCCCGCCGTGGGCCAGGCTCATGCCCAAAATCGTGTCGCCGGGCTGGATCAAGGCCAGGTACACGGCGCTGTTGGCCGAGGACCCGGAGTGGGGCTGGACGTTGGCGTAATCGGCGCCAAACAGCTGCTTGGCGCGCTCGATGGCCAGCGCCTCGACCTTGTCCACGTGCTCGCAACCGCCGTAGTAGCGCTTACCCGGGTAGCCTTCGGCGTACTTGTTGGTCAGGCCGCTGCCCTGGGCCTGCATCACCCGCTTGCTGGTGTAGTTCTCCGACGCGATGAGTTCGATGTGGTCTTCCTGGCGTTGCTCCTCGGCATTCATCGCCGCCAGCAGTGCATCGTCATAACCCTGGATCTGGTCTTGCTTGCTGAACATCGCATCTCTCCCAGCGGCGGCGCTGCGCCATTCGTCTCGGTGAGGCAAAAGCCCTTAAGGCCGTGCCCTTTGGATGCGATGGTAGGGCTGGCGCAGGCCGGCCAAATGCCCATGGACGCCACGCAGGGGTTTGTTTGCGACATGGGCGGCCAGCGGCCATTCGCGCATTGCGGCTAAACACTCCCCGGCAGTACTGGCGCGGCGCTCAATGGGCGAAAAACCTCTCATACGCCAGCTCCAAACGCTGCAAGAAACCGGGGTCCGGCGCGGTGGATAACCGATGGATCGCCCGGCGGTTCATGTAGTGCCGGGCATGCACCCACGCGCCGAAGGCCGTCTCGATATCCGACTCGGCCATGCTGTCGTGGATGTCGCTGAGAAAGTGCGGGTACAGCGCTTCGATCTCGGCGATTCGGCTGCCGGGGTTGTTCCACAGCCAAAACAACGCCTGGGCCTGCGGGTCGCTGATGAAGATGTCCGGCGCCACTTCGCCGTCGAGTTGGCGCCGCGCTTGCGGCGGGTCGAACTGCGGGCCGGAGCGGGCGTGGCGGTCCATGTAGGCCAACTCGTCGGCCAGTTTCTGGTAGCGGCCAAAGGCTTTGGGGTCCAGCGGCACGCCCAGGCCCCAGCCACGGGTCTTGCGCCCGGCGCTGTGCTGGTGCTGGTCGTACCACATACGCAGCCAGTGGATGAAGATCACCGTGTGGCCGCTGAGTTCTTCTTCGATGGTTGTCGGCAGTAGGCTGATGAACAAGGGCGCTGCCGGCACCGTGCATTGGTACGCCGAGGCCTGCGCGTTGACGATCTGCGGCTTGAAACGCTCGGTGGCCCGGCCCGACTCAAGCACCAGCGAGGGGATTTCCCGGGTGGTGGCCGCCAGTTGCTTAACAGCGGCGCGGTAGTTGCGCTGGAAGGTGGTGATTTCGGGGGGGATGAGGAAGGTTTGGTACAGAATCGGCCTTTCACGCTCTAATGCCGCCAGGCTCGGCATCGGAATTCCCGCGGCGTAGGCGCGGTGATACATCATCTGCAACGGGTACCGCGACACGTTATCCGAAGCGTTCTCGTCATCCTCATCGGCCCCACCGCCTACATCGACCTGGGCACCGGGAAACAAACGCTCCTGGAGGGGGCCGCGACAGTCCTCGGGGTCGGCGCCGAGCATGCTCAGGGGTTTGTAAAAACGCAGTTCGTGGGCGGCAGCGTAATGCACGCAACGCTCAACCTGGGGCGAGAGGTGCAGTTGCGAAGACACCTGGTTACTCAGCGGCATAAACCCTGTCAGCAGGTTGTCGTCATAGCGGTTGGTCACGCAATCGAACAAGCCCATGAACCGGATGTGCACGGGAATGCCCTGGTAAGCCCCGCCCTCCATGAGGCCTTCCAGCAGGCGTTGGGCAAAGGCCAGGGCCAGGCCACCGCCCGTGTCGTAGCCGAAAATCGCCACGTTGATCTTATGGATCGGCAGGCGCTGCTGGGCGCTCATCACCGCCAGTTGAAAGTCGCGCCGGGCGGCGTTGAGGCGCACCTCCACGCCGGTATTGAACAGCGCGGCCCCTAGGGAGCCATCACGCACCCAGCCCCAGGACTCGGCCACAGCCCCTGCCGAAACCTTGGCCCCGGCTTGCCCCGCCGACTGGGCGGCGCGCCAGGGGTGGCGCGTCACCTCCTCCCAATAGTCCTGCCACTCGCGGCGCAGGTTGCGCTCGATACGCGCCCATTGTTTACGGGGTTTGGCCACCAGGCGCTTGGCCTGGCGCCCCGCCCTGCCGGCCGCCTCCTTGCCTTGCTCCAAGACCTCTTGCGCCGTCCACATCGCCCGCCGAATCAGGCTACGATCGCGGATCCCCTGGCTGCGGGCCCAGGCATCTTCCACGGCGGCCTTCGTGCGTTCCCGGGCCTTGTCTTGGGCCATCTCAGGGGCTTTATCGTAAATAGCGTCACCGGCTTTATCGGCGATGGCAGCGGCCAATACTCGGGTTTCAGGGTCAAAGTCGGCGCCGAGGCCGGGGTAGTAAAACTTGCGCTTGCCTTCATCCTCGAATTCATAGCTTGCATTATGCAACTTGAGTACGTTAGTAGCCGGCGTTGTAGTTTTTGAACAACCAAACCCATCAAAGTAAAAACTTAGCCACAAGACCTGCTGACAGATAGGGCACAACTGCTCAGACTCTGACTTAACTCTTTCAAAGAAAACATCATCCAACCCGAGTTCAATATCATCCTTCATTTCAGATCCTCCACGGACGAAGGCATTATTCTAGGAGCACGTAAATCGTCTACCCACTGCAATTTAGGAACTCCATCTTTCATAAAGAAAATTCGGAAATAGCGAGAAGTCGACGACTCGGGCTGCGGAACAGTTACCACGACAGAATATTCTTCCAATGGAAAACCGTTCCTGAATTCTTCAAGAGTCGGCTCAAAACTCCAGTACAAACTCACTTGCTTCCCCGGAGTTACACGGCAACCACACGAAAGCCCCCCTCCACCGCCATACATGTAGTTCCCCTTACGCGCAGATGGGTTACCTGAACACCCCGTCTTATTTGTAGCATCCAATCTAAATTCATGAATTGGCCGCTCATACTGGTTATACCCAGTAATACAAACCTCCTTCGAGGCAGGCGCAAAAACATCACCGCAACCCGCCAGCGAAGTCACCAATAGGCCTGCCATCAGTAGTTGTTTATTCATCCCTTATTCTCCTTCGGTTGGCGGCATGACTCTTGGGGCACGCAAATCATCAACCCACTGCAACTGCGGAATTCCATTTTTCATAAAGAAGATTCGGAAATATCGAGAGGTAGGAGATTCAGGCTGAGGAATAGTGACCTGCACTGTATGTTCAACTTCCGGAACCTTAGCGGCATACTCTGCCTTATTCTGAGCAAAAACCCAATACAAACTCACTTGCTTCCCTGGCGTCACACGACACCCACACACATATCCCCCGCCGCCGCCATAGGTGCCATGCCCTTCTCTTCCAGAGGGATTCCCCCAGCAACCAGATTTACTTTCCGCATCCAATCGAAACTTATGCAACTGCCGCTCATACTGGTTATACCCAGTAATACAAACCTCCTTCGAGGCAGGCGAAAAAATATCGCCATACCCCACCAACAAACTCACCAACGCCACGCCACCCAAAAATAGTAATTTTTTCATTTTTCGCGCCTATCAAAAACACGACTCAAGTGCTTCCCTGTACGCCATGCCCGCAGGCTTGACAGCAAGTCTTCACCGCTATTGCGACAACGCATCACCAACGCAGAAATTTCGCCCCGTTCAATATCTGACAAGGGCAATCCGATGAGCAGCGCGCAACAGCGGTAGAGCGTTGTAAGTTCAAGTTCGCCGCCATCGTTTAATAGCGCGATCAACTGGGTGATGTGTTCATAGATGAAAAACGGATCGACATTTACCGGTACATGTCCGCTGTTTTGCAGTTCAACGGTCAGTCGGTCCGCCCATTCCAATCGCTCCAGCGCCAGCAGTTCCTGATCGCTCAGGCCCCACGTCGCTGAGCGGCCAAACAGGGGGATGGATGGGTTTGCCGTGTCGATGACGCCGTCGCGGCGCACGTAAACCCACGCCTGGGCGTGGCCCAACAAGGCATTGATGCGCCGAGGCTCAAGGACCTTGAGCAGCGCCTGTAATGACGTTGAGTCGTAGAAGCGCAGCAACCCGGTACGGTGTTTAGAAAGGGCCACGTTGGTTTTTCGACTCAGGCCCCGGGCCAGTTGCTCGCGGGGCAAGGCACTGACCAACAGGGTAAAGGCGAAAGGGCGGCGGGCCAGGGAGCGCTCCAGCAGCGACGCCACCCAATGGTGCTCATACGGCATCAACAGGCCACAGATTTCGGGTGCGCTGGCTTCGGGCCGGCCTTTGAGCAGGTTGTCGATTTGCCGGCACGCGAGCAGGTCTTTCCACGGGAGCGCATTGATAGATAACTGTGCCGCATCGATCAGTAGGTAGCGGGCCAGTGTGGGGTGGTTGTCGTGGGCTTGTTGCGCGGCCAGGTGCCAGCGCGCCAGTAAGGTCGGCATGTTTTTATCCTCTGGGCGAGACGTTTCGATGCAAGCGCGCCAGGTGGCGCAGGCATTCCACGCACACGGGTGGGTTGAGGGCGGGCAGCGTGGGCGCGGGGCGTTGGGCTGGCCCGGTCAGCGCATGGTGCTGTGCCTTGAACGTCACGCTGCCCGGCGCCGTGATTTCAATGTTGCCTCCCCTCAGGCGGATGGCTGCGCCCTGCACGTGCAACAACACCTGGCGGTGGCCCTGCACCCGGGCGCTGGCCTGGGTACTGCGCATGTGCAAATCCCGTTGTGCGGCGACATTGAGCATGTCGCTGCGCGCTTGCAGGCTGACCGCGCCCGTGGCCGCGTGCAGGGCGATGCCGGGGGTGGTCACGGGGCCGTGCTCGGCGGCGGCGCCACGGGTAAACAGGACCAAGCCGTTTTCCGCGAGAAAACCGCAGTGGCCTTGGGCGGTAAGGTTGAGGTGCCCGCCGGCATTGAGCAGGCCATGGCTGCCCGCGGCCCAGATTTGATCTTGGGCGGCCAGGCTCAGCACCCCGGCCTGGCCGTACAGCGCCAGCATGGGTCGGCTCCAGGCGACGGCTTGCCCTTCACCGCCGCCGATACCTGCCGCGCTGGGTTGCCCTGCGCAGGTTGCCGCCAGGCTTGCCAGGCTGCTGCGTAGCGCTTGGTCGACGGGCAGCTGTGCCGCATCGGTGGGCCACCCGGCATTTTGCCGATGGGCACTGGCGGCCAATTGCTGCACTTGGGCCTGGGCTTTTTCCAATTCGGCGAACAGGCCTTGGGCCTGCATTTGCTGGTCGGCCGGTTCGGTGCTCAGCAGTAATCCTGCGCCGGCGCGCACCGCGCCCTGGGCCTGGGTGTGCAGCTCCATGCCATAACCCCGGTCGGCCAGGCGCTGGTTGTCCTGGGTCAGTTTCAAATGGCCCAGGGTCAGGCCGCTGTGATAGTCGCTGGTGTACAGGTGGATGCGGCTTTGCCCGGGGCTGTCGTCAAATTGCAACTGGCGATAGCCGCCAAGGCCGGTGTGGCTGGTGGCCAGATCCTGGGTTTTCCAGCCGCTGAGCACACCGGCATGGCCGTTGCCAGGGAACCACGCCGGGGCGTTGCCGGTGCTGCCCGATGCCCCTCCCGCCACCTGGTTGTGCGGCGCATTGGCCTGGCCGCGGCCGTTATACAAGGCGCCGATCACCACGGGGCGGTCGATATTCCCTTCCAGGAACGCCACCAGCACTTCCTGGCCGACCCGCGGGAGCCAGGCGCTGCCCCAATTTTGCCCCGCCTGCGCGGTGGCCACTCGCACCCAGGTTCCTACGCTTGCATCCGCCGGGGCGTTGTCGGTTTGCCGGGGATGGGCTAGATAGCTGGCCGAACGTGTGCCGCGCTGCCAGTGGAATTGCACTTTGATGCGGTGGTCACGGTCCGTCAGCAGCGGCCCGCCGTCGCCGATCACAATGGCGCTTTGCGCGCCCTGCACCGTGGGCACGGGATGCAGGCGACGGCCATGCCCGTCCTCGGTTTGCGGGCGGTAAGCCTGGTGGGCCGAGATCAGGGTGAAGTGGTTGCGGTACAGCTCAACGACGGGCTCCCCCACCGGCCCCAGGCCCGCCAGTACCGCCGCTTGCAGTTGCGCATCCAGGTTGTTGCGCGCCTGGTGGTGAACCCGTAGGCACAGCAGTGGCTCGCCCTCTGGAACGCTGTCATGGCCACTGAGGCAAATCCGCGAGCCGGCCGCCAATCGGCGCCATGTGCCCTGGCCCTGCACCTGCCACCGCGCCGTGCGCTGCGCATCGAGATGTTGTCGGGTGCGCTGTGCTCCCTGCATCGCATCCACCCAAGCGTAGGGGCCGACCGCCTCCTCATCGACACACCCTTTGATACCGTCATCGCTTTGCGCCTGCGCCGACAGCCGCGAGTGGCTGCGGTAATCCCAGCTTTGGCGCCGCACTTGGCCGACCATCCAGCGTTCTTCTTGTGCGCAGTGCTGGATGCTGTCGTGGGTCTCGGTCACGTCGCTGCGATGAAAACGCACTGACACGGGCGGAGCAGGCGCCAACGTGGCGTTACTGTCGCTCAACACCAGCACATGGCGGCCCAGGCCCGGGGCCTGTGCGTCGCCCTGGTGCTCAACGTGGTAGGCAATGCCTTCCTCGGCCAAAAGCCGTTGGACAAAAGCCAGGTCGGTTTCCTGGTACTGCGTGGTCAGGCTGCGTTTGCGGTAACGGCGCGGGTCATCGAGTGCCCAGCGCCAATGCGGTTGCACCACGCCCTGGCGATAGAACGCAAAGATCTGCTCGCAGATTTCCATCACGTTCAGGTCGTGAAAGGCGTAGCTGTCCTGGCGCAAGCGCAAGAGCGCCAGCCAGGGCTCGATACGCAATTGGTAGCGCGCCAGCCCACCATTGCTGGCGACTCGGGTGCAATGGCTGAGATGGCCGTGGAATGAGCGCAGCTCACCCTGTGAATCGGCGCACTGCACCTGCAAGAGCACCGGGGCGCCCAGCCACTGTTCGATCGGCAAGCCGCCATCGCAGGACAACGCGCTCAAGCTTAGGCAGAAGCCGCCCTGATCCAGTGCCTCCCAGCCGTCGAGGTGTTCGGCGACCAGCACCTGCGCACCCAACGTGGTGTGCAAGCGTAATAACCGATTCCGCTGGGACAGATCATCGTGCAACAAGGTAGAAGACATTCCTTTACCCCCGGCTCAACAAGAGCGCAGAAGGGTAAAGACTCAACGTCCCGGCAGAATGTCGGAACGTTCCTGTTTTTCGGACATCCACTTCCTGATCCGGCGATCACGGGCAAGCCCTCTCCCACAGCGCTCAGGTGACAATCCAGCGCACCCCTAGCAGCAGCAAAAAGTGCGCCGGATAAAGCCCATAGGCCCAGCGCCGCATGGGCGGTGGGCAGGCGTTGCGGGCATGGCGCAGCAAGGCCAATCCCAGCCAGGGTGCAAGCAGGCACGCCAGCAAGGCCGCGCCGGCGAGGTCGTTGCCGTGGCGCAGGGCCGGCCACAACACTTGCCACTCATTGGCCGCCACGCAGACCGCCCCGGGCAGCAGGCTCCAATACCCGGGGCGTCGGATCACCAGCAAGGTCGCCAACGGCAGCAGCACGCCAAACAGGCCGAACATCAGGTGCTCCCCCAACAGCGCCGCCAGCACCAGCGCCCCCAAGCCCAGCAGGCGGCTGTGCAGCCCGGGGGATTGCCAGCCGCGGGCCACCAGCAGGCCCAGCGCCAGGGTGGGCAACACGTTGAGGGTGTCGGCGTTGGCCATGAATAGGCGATAGGGGATTTCGCTCAGGGCGCTGAACAGCAGCAGCCAGCCCAGGTAGCGCCACTGGCCTTTGGGCGCCGCGCTGCCGGCACGGGCCAGGTTGGCCGCCATCGCCAGGCAAAACCAGGGGAACGCCAGGCGCCCCGGCACGTAGAGCATGTCCAGTTGCCAACCGACATAACGCAGGTGGTCAAGCACCATGCTCAACAGCGCCAACCACTTGAGCAGGTCCAGCGCGCCGTCGCGCCGCGTGGATGGTTCGGATGCGCGCATAATCCCTCAAGCCCTCTGCATTTTTGCGTCATAAACAGGGCGTGTGCTCGCCCGCCAATCTTGGGTAAAGTGCCCGCCATCCCCGCCCTCAATCACGGACACGGCCATGACCGACAAGAGCCAGCAATTTGCCAGTGACAACTATTCCGGTATCTGCCCCGAAGCCTGGGCCGCTATGGAGCAGGCCAACCAGGGCCACCAGCGCGCCTACGGCGACGACGAGTGGACGGCCCGGGCCTCGGACTATTTCCGCAAGTTGTTTGAAACCGACTGCGAAGTGTTCTTCGCGTTCAACGGCACGGCCGCCAACTCCCTGGCCCTGTCGTCGCTGTGCCAGAGTTACCACAGCGTGATCTGCTCGGAAACCGCCCACGTCGAAACCGACGAATGCGGCGCCCCGGAGTTTTTCTCCAACGGCTCCAAACTGCTCACCGCCCGCACCGAAAACGGCAAGCTGACACCCGACTCGATCCGCGAAATCGCCCTCAAGCGCCAGGACATTCACTACCCCAAGCCCCGCGTCGTGACCCTGACCCAGGCCACCGAAGTGGGCAGCGTCTACACCCCGCAAGAAATCCGCGCCATCAGCGCCACCTGTAAGGAGTTGGGCCTGAACCTGCACATGGACGGCGCGCGGTTTTCCAACGCCTGCGCGTTCCTGGGCTGCTCGCCCGCCGACCTGACCTGGAAGGCCGGCGTCGATGTGTTGTGCTTTGGTGGGACGAAAAACGGCATGGCGGTGGGCGAGGCGATTTTGTTCTTCAACCACAAACTGGCCGAAGACTTCGATTACCGCTGCAAGCAGGCGGGGCAGCTGGCGTCGAAAATGCGCTTTCTCTCCGCCCCGTGGGTGGGCCTTTTGGAACACGACGCCTGGCTCAAGCACGCCCGCCACGCCAACCACTGCGCGCAACTGCTGAGCAGCCTGGTGGCGGACATTCCCGGCGTGGAACTGATGTTCCCGGTGCAGGCCAACGGCGTGTTCCTGCAACTCTCGGAACCGGCCATCGCCGCCCTCACCGCACGCGGCTGGCGCTTCTACACCTTTATCGGCAAGGGCGGTGCGCGCTTCATGTGCTCGTGGGATACCGAGGAAGAACGGGTACGGGAACTGGCGGCAGATATCCGCGAAGTGATGGGGGCCTGACACTCATCGCGCAACGGGCGCTGGAGCACCACCTGCCCGCTCGTCGGCACTGTCATTTCTGACAGTATCAACAAGCACCTTGGCAGCGTTAGGTTCTGTAGGCCTGAAAGGGGTCTGTGCAGCCTTTCGGGTAAACGTTCTGCGCCGATGATTCGGCGGAGCATCGCAACCAAGGCAGGTGACTGAAATGAAAAATGCAGACAGCTACAACGCCGAAAAAACCGGCGTATTCGTCAGCTACGAAGACTTTTTGAAACTGGCGAACACGGGCGACCTTCTGACCCATGACCAAGCAGGGTTACCGCCCAAGCAAGTGTTGAAAAAAATCTTCAGGGCCCACGCAAACAGGCCGGGCGAGTACGAAATCCTGATTGCGGTCACCGACCCGACTCCGACTCCATAAGCGCCCTGCGGCTCGCGCGCCCACTGCCATTGCAGGGGCGCGCGACTTCCTAGAACTCGATCCGCACATCGCCCTTCGGCACGCTGCAGCACGACAGGATGTAGCCTTCGGCTTCGTCGTCTTCAGTGATGCCGCCGTTGTGCTCCATCTCCACTTCCCCGCCCAGCTTGCGCACTTTGCAGGTACCGCAGATGCCCATGCCGCAGGCCTTGGGGATCATCAGGCCGAGTTTGGCGGCGGCGGCGTGGACGGTTTCGCCCGGTGCCACGCGAATGCTTTTGCCCGAGGCAGTGAACTCCACCTGATGCAGGTCCGCCAGGTCCACTTGCGGGGCGTCGGCGGCCTGTTCGGCTTGCTCCACCGCGTCGGCGCGGGCCTCGGGCGGCGTGGCGCCGAAGGATTCCTCGTGGTAGCGCGCCATGTCGAACCCCGCCCCTTCCAGCAGGCGCTTGACCGCATTCATGTAAGGCGTAGGGCCGCAGCAGAACACCTCGCGCTCCATGAAGTCGGGGGTCATCAGTTCGAGCATCTTGTGGTTCAGGTAACCGCGATAGCCGGCCCAGGGCTCGCCCAGGCCATGTTTTTCACAGATCAGGTGCAGGCTGAAGTTGTCGATGCGCGAGGCCATGTGCTCCAGCTCGCGGTGGTAAATGATGTCCTTGGGCGAGCGGGCGCTGTGGATAAACACCATGTCGACATTGGCGTTGGTGTCGTAGAACCAGCGGGCCATGGACATGCACGGGGTGATGCCGACGCCGCCGCTCAGGTACAGCACTTTCGGCGCCGGGAAGTCGATGGCGTTGAACAGCCCCACCGGCCCATGCACCGCCAGCTCCTGGCCTTCGTGCAGGGTGTCGTGCAACCAGTTGGAAACCTTGCCCCCGGGGATGCGCTTGATGGTCACCGAAAAGCTGTAGGGCACCGACGGCGAGCTGGAGATGGTATAGGAGCGCATGATCGGTTGGTCGTCGATTTCCAGCTCCAGGGTGACGAATTGCCCCGGTTTGAAAAAGAACAGGATCGGCTGGTCGGCCATGAAGCAGAAGGTGCGCACGTCCCAGGTTTCCTGGATGACCTTGACGCACCGCACGATATGCCGGCCGTTGGCCCAGGTCTGGGTGGTTACCGGGTTCAGGAAGCTGTTGGACATGCTGTTCTCCGCTGCCGGGATTCGGCCTGATGGTGGCGATTTTGCGTATAGCGCAGAACGCCCATTTACCTATCTGCGACATTCACATGCTTATCGCGACCAGCCCCCAGGCGCCGGGGGTTGCGCGTCGGGAACAGGTTGGGCCATGTCGCCCATGGATAAGGTTGCCGCCCGCCCCCGCCCCACACTCGCCACACCGGACAAACACAATCCTGTGCCTTGCGTAGTAACCGTAGCCACTAATTCTGTCGGCCACACCGAATGGCCTTGAGGACATACACGATGGACGTCACCGCAACCCTGAGCCTGGGCGATCCGCTGGAACCCGCACGCAAGGCCACCGCACAGATGCTGCAAGAACGCGAGCGCACGTTTTCGCTACCGCAGCCGTTCTACTGCGACGAACGCCTCTTCGATATCGACATGCAGGAGATCTTCCAGAAGGAATGGTTGATCGCCGGCATGACCTGCGAAATCCCGGCCAAGGGTAACTACCTGACCCTGCAGATCGGCAAGAACCCGATCATCGTCATCCGCGGCGCCGAAGGCGTGGTGCATGCTTTCCACAACGTGTGCCGCCACCGCGGCTCGCGCCTGTGCACCAGCGACAAGGGCAAGGTCGCCAAACTGGTGTGCCATTACCACCAATGGACCTACGAACTGGACGGGCGCCTGCTGTTCGCCGGCACCGAGATGGGCGCCGACTTCGACATGCAGCAATACGGCCTCAAACCGGTGAACGTGAAAACCGCCGGCGGCTATATCTTCATCAGCCTGGCGCAGAACCCGCCGGCCATCGATGACTTCCTGGCCACCCTCAACCACTACATGGAACCCTACGACATGGAGAACACCAAGGTGGCGGTGCAAACCACCCTGGTGGAAAAGGCCAACTGGAAACTGGTGCTGGAAAACAACCGCGAGTGCTACCACTGCAACGCCTCGCACCCGGAGCTGCTCAAAACCCTGCTCGAATGGGACGACGTCACCGACCCGCGTGCCGACCAGGCGTTCAAGGACCACGTCGCCGCTTCGGCCGCAGCCTGGGACGCGGAGAAAATCCCCTACGCCCACGCCAGTTTCGGCCTGCGCAACCGCATCGTGCGCATGCCGCTGCTCAAAGGCACCGTGTCGATGACCCTGGACGGCAAGCAGGGCTGCAAAAAACTGATGGGCCGTATCAAGAACCCAGACCTGGGCTCGATGCGCATCCTGCACTTGCCCCACTCGTGGAACCACTGCATGGGCGACCACATCATCGTGTTCACCGTGTGGCCCATCAGCGCCCAGGAAACCATGGTCACCACCAAATGGCTGGTGCACAAAGATGCGGTCGAAGGCGTGGACTATGACGTCGAGCGCATGCGCCAAGTGTGGGACGCCACCAACGACCAGGACCGGCGCCTGGCCGAAGAAAACCAGCGTGGCATCAACTCCACTGCCTACCAGCCCGGGCCGTATTCCAAGACCTATGAGTTCGGTGTGGTCAACTTCGTCGACTGGTACAGCGAACGCCTGCTCAACAACCTGGGCGCCGCCCCGGCACCGTACCTGAAGGGAGTTGCGGCGCATGAGTGACTGAGCTGTGGCAGTGGGGCACCCGGTCAAAAAATGAGCAGATGCCCCACAGCCCGCTGCCACCCTGGCTCCTAGCCATCGCCCAACAACTTATCCACAAAGCCGCCCACAGACATTGTGGGCAAGTAGCGCGTTTACCCCCACTAGAGCGAAGAAAAACCGTGACTTATTCAAAGTACAGGGTTGTGGACAGCTTTGATCGTTTTTTGATCTAAAGCCTGAAAGCCACGTTTTTAAAGGGCTACAGGCGAACACAAACACCTTATCCACAGAAACGCCAACAGACTTTGGGGGCAACTTGTTCACAATGGCGCAGCGCTGTGGAAAACCCGGCAAACACCTGAAATAACTGGGGTTTCACGCCTTTCGCAAATAAAAACCGGACAATCGATCAAAAAACGCTCAAACCACTACACGCCTTTATCCACCTAGCCTGTGGCGTAAAGCGAACATCTTAACCACAGAAACACCAACAGACTTTGGGGGCAAAAACCGTCTTGCCTGCCCCGACGCCGAGAGGCGGTGTGGATAACTGCGGAGCGCAGCCACCGCGCTCAAAACCAACCGATATAACCCTTAGTGCAAAAAACAGTAACTTTAAAAATCAGATATTTACTCTAATTACGCCTACCCAAGCACAGACACGTTGCACTTTTTCTGTTTGCAACCAAACTTCATCTACACTCTTAGTCTCTAGGTAGTTCATTTCGCAATAGCCTGGGTTATTCAAGCAGTCCTTGGCGGAAACAAGGAGACAGACAGGTGATAAGGCAGGCTTCGCTATATTCAATAGCGTCGCGCCATCACTTCGCCACAGGTTTCACGCTGATTGAATTACTACTGACGCTGGCTCTATTGGCCACACTTGCGACAGTAGCTTATCCGCTGACGGCATTGATGGGTAAACGCGAACGGGAAGTCGAGTTGCAACGCTCGCTGCGTGAAATTCGGCGCGCGATCGACACTTATAAAGAAGCGTCCGATGACGGGCGTATCGAAAAAAGCCTCACCGCCAGCGGCTACCCGCCGACCCTGCAAGCCCTGGTCGAAGGCGTCACCGACAAGACCGACCTCAAGGGCAAAAAGCTCTACTTCCTGCGCCGCATCCCCCGTGACCCGATGTGCCAATGCCCAGACCAGGCAGCAGCCGACACTTGGCAACTACGCAGCTACGCCAGCACCGGCGAAGACCCCTCCGAGGGAGACGATGTGTTTGACATCTACTCCCGCAGCACCCGCGAGAGCCTCAATGGAACTCCCTACAGCCAGTGGTAACGCCGCTCGCCGGCGCTCGCGCGGCCAGGGCGGTTTTACCCTGATCGAGCTGCTGGTGGTCATGGCGATCATCGCCACCCTGATGACCCTGGTCACCCCGCAGTTCTTCCGTCAACACAGCAAGGCCCAGGAAACCGTGTTGCGCCATAACCTGGCGACCATCCGCCAAGCGCTGGACCAATACCGCGAAGACCAGGGCGCCAACCCGCCGTCCCTGGAAGAGCTGGTGACCCGACGCTACCTGCGGGAAATCCCCCTGGACCCCATCACGGGCAAGCGCGACACCTGGCAGCTGGAAACGGGCGAAGAGCAAGGCCTGGGCGATGTGCGCAGTGGTGCGCCCGGCCAGGGCAATGACGGAACCGAGTATGCAACCTGGTAACGCGCGGCGCGGCCGGCGGCGCCAGCAGGGCTCGGTGTTCCTGGGCATGCTGGTGGCGGTGGCACTAGTGGCCGTGATGTTGATGCAGACCGGCACGCTGTGGTCCAGCGTGCTGCGCCGTGAACGCGAGGCGGACCTCTTGGCCCGCGGTGGGGAAATCCGCCGCGCCATCGGCCTGTACTACCAAATCGCCAATACCTACCCCAAGACCCTTGACGAGCTGCTGCAGGACCGCCGCCAGCCCACCGTCAAGCGCTACCTGCGCCGCGTCTACCACGACCCCCTCAGCGGCAAGCCCGACTGGGGCATCGTCAAGGGCCCCGGCGACACCATCATGGGCGTTTACAGCCAGGCCAAAGGCACGCCATTCAAGCAAGGCAACTTTCGCAAGGACGACCGCAACTTCTCAGGACAGAGCAGTTATCAAGGGTGGTTGTTTCTGTATAGCCCTGGACAGAGTAGCCCTCCACCGCGAAACGAAGCACCGGGAGGCCCCGCCACTGGATGACCCCAACAACGTTCGGACACAACCGTTGCGTGCGTGCGCGCAACTTTTCCTGTGATTTGAAGGTGGATTCGACAATGAAGCATTTACAGACCTATAAGCGATACCTGCTACAGGGGTTGCTGGCCGCGACACTGGCCTTGCCAGCCGTTGGCTGGGGCCACGGCGCCGTGGACATTCCCATTGCCCGCCAGGTGAACTGCAAACTGGCCGGCGGCGAATGGCAATCGCCAGACGGCTCGTCCATTCCCGACCGTGGTTGCCGTGAAGCGGCGGCAATCTTCTCCACGCCCGCCGAGCGGGCCTACCCCGCCCAGCAATGGAACGAAGTGGCCATGCTGGTACCGGACTACAACAACGACAACGCAGTAATGGCCGCCATCCCCAACGGCAAGCTGTGCGCCGCCGGGGACCCGAAAAAAGCCAGCCTGGACGTGGTCACGCCCTACTGGCACAAAACCGCGCTGACCGCCTCCGACAGCATGACGGTGCGCATCATCGGCACCGCGCCCCATGTGCCCAGCTTTGCCAAGATTTACCTGAGCAAGGCCAGCTATGACGGCACGCGCCCCCTGGGCTGGGATGACCTGGATCTGATCCACTCCGAGCGCTTTACCACAGCGCGCACCGACTGGCAGACCCAACCCACCATCTCCGGGGCCAGCGGCTTCTTCGAGGTCAAGGCTCCGTTGCCGCCCGGCCGTACCGGCGACGCGGTGGTGTATGTACGCTGGCAGCGGGAAGACCCGGCGGGGGAAGGTTTCTACAACTGCAGCGACATCACCTTCAAGGACACCGGCATTCCCGAACCGGAACTGTTCGACAAGGGCTCGTTCATCCCCGCCGAAATCCAGCCCAAGGCCGGCGACACCGTGCGCTTTCGCGTGCTGAGCGGCTCGGGCGACGCCCATGAAATCGTCGATGTGAAGCAAGCCATCACCGCGCAAAACACCCACCCCAATGTCTGGGGCAAACAGATCTTCAACAAGGTCCCACCCTCGAACGTGGTGATTGGCGAGGAGCCCATGAGCCGCGCCAAGCAACACGGCATAACGTTCAATGAGAGCGATTGGCGGGCCAACTCGGTGTTCGTGCGCAACCGCAACGACTCCCCCGCCATGAGCATCAGCAGCGGCGGTGAACCCGAACCGGTCAACCCAAACCCACCGATTGTGGTGATCGAGGGCCCAACCACCGTCAAGTCGGGCGAGCAGTTCACCCTCGATGGCAGCAAAACCCAGGGCCAGAACGGCAACGGTAGCCTGAGGTACCAATGGATTGCCGCCTTCGCGCAGATTGACGGCCGCCAGCCGATCCATCAGTTCACCGCGCCCACGGTTACCACGCCCACCGCAATCTGGGCACGCCTGGCTGTTGACGACTCATCCAACCACACCGTCGCCCAGAAAACCCACAACATCACGGTCACCCCCTCCACCGGCGGCGGCGATGACTTCCCGGCCTACAGCCCCGGCACCAGCTACAAGCCGGGGGATAAAGTGTCCCACAAGGGCAAGAACTACCAATGCCGGGACTTCCCCAACAGCGGATGGTGCGGGCAGTCGCCAACGCACTATGAACCGGGTGTAGGTTCCGATTGGAGGGATGCCTGGAACCCACTTTGAATTGCAAACTTTGATCCAACTTATGGCGCCGCACTTATGTGCGGCGCTTTAGTCACAGCACGCTTTTTATATTCAATTAGCTCATTACAAAAATAGCCAGGCGCTATAACTAACAATGGAACTTTGTTATTTCCCATCGCTGCTATAGTCAGTACTGATACAGGGACGCTTAGTTGTACTAATGGAGCAGGGGCAACAGTTCTGCCGGCGGTGCCCGTTGCATAACGGGCCGGGAGAGTTATACACAACCGCCTACCTTGGCACTCCCAGCAGGGTAACTTTCATGAAGCCGATATCCTTGTCACGCGCGTCCCATTCCCGTCGCACCCGTGGTTTCACCTTGCTGGAACTGCTGGTGGTGCTGTTAATCATCGCCCTGCTGGCCGGGTATGTCGGGCCGAAAATGTTCGATCGCCTGGAACTGGCCAAGGCGCAGACCGCCAAGGGCCAGATGAAATCCCTGGGCGACGCCCTCAACCAATACCGCCTCGACAACGGCCGCTACCCCAGCGAAGCCCTGGGCCTCAACGCCCTCACCGAGCGCCCGGCCAGCGAACCGGGCTGGCACGGCCCCTACCTGCCCAAGAGCGTGCCGCCCGACCCGTGGAACACCCCCTACCAATTTAAAAACCCGGGGGCGGCCCATGAGGTGGAAATCATCTCCCTGGGCCGCGATGCCAAGGCCGGCGGCGAAGGCACCTCCGCCGACATCGTCCACGGCCTCTGAAGCCTGGGCACGCCCATGCCCAAGGGACTCGCCATGACCCTGCGCCGACTCGCCATCGCCCTGTTCGCCAGCCTGCTGGCCAGCACCGCCCAGGCCACCTGCTGGCAAGCGGCGGGCAGCCGTTACCACATCGACCCACTGCTGCTGTATGCCATCGCCAAGGTGGAATCGGGCCTCAACCCCGGCGCGCGCAACCTCAACCGCGACGGCAGCTACGACATCGGCCTGATGCAGATCAACAGCCGCCACCTGCCGCGCCTCGCCGCCTACGGCATCGACGAACACAGCCTGCAATCGCAGCCCTGCACCAGCGTGATGGTGGGGGCGTGGATCCTCGCCGAGTTCATTCGCCAGTCTGGCTACGGCTGGCACGCGGTGGGCGCCTACAACGCCGGCACCCGGCCGCAAGGCGATGCCCGCCGCGCCCGCTACGCCGAGGCGGTGTGGCGCTACTACGGCCAGTTGTCGCTGGCGCGCCAGCAACGGGCGGTGCCCACGCCATGAACGAATTCGACGCCCGCGTACTGCGCCAGGGCCATGTGCAAAGCCTGCGCATCCAGGCCCTGGACCTGGCCCAGGCGCGCCAGCAATTGCAGGCCGATGGCAGCCACGTCATCTCCCTGCAACAACGCCGCCAACTGAAGTGGCAGGGCCGTGGCGCCAAGTTCGCCCTGGGCCTGTTCATCCAGGAACTGGTGGTGCTGCTCGACGCCGGGCTGGTGCTGGTAGAAGCCGTGGAGACCCTGCGCGACAAAGCCGCGCCGGGGATCAACCGCCAGGTCCTGAGCGAACTGCTGGACGCCATGTACCAGGGCAACTCGCTGTCCAAGGCCATGCAGATGAAAGCCGCGCTGTTCCCCTCGCTGCTGATCGCCACCGTCGCCTCCTCCGAACACAGCGGCCAGTTGTCCATTGCCTTGCGCCGCTACCACCACTTCGAGGCGCACCTGGAAAAGGTCAAGAAACGGGTGAGCGGCGCGCTGATGTACCCCTTGGTGGTGCTCAGTGTCGGCGCGCTGATTTTGCTGTTCCTGCTGTTTTTCGTGATCCCGCGTTTTGCCTCGGTGTTCGACTCGGTCGCCGACCTGCCGGCCACGGCGCGTTTTATGGTGTGGTGGGGCGCGTTGGTGGAACAGCGTGGCCTGGCGCTGATGGGCGCGACGCTGGCGGCCCTCGTCGGCCTTGGCCTGCTGATGCGCACCGCCGCCTTCAAAAGCCGCGTGGCGGCGTTGTTCTGGAAGGTCCCCAGCCTCGGGGCTCAGCGCACCCTGTTTGTCCTCGCCCGTTTCTACCGCACCGCCGGCATGCTGCTGATGGGCGGCATGCCGGTGGTGATGGCGGTGGAGTTATCGGGCGCGCTGCTGCCCGCCGAGCGCCAGGGCGATTTGCACCAGGCCATGACCGACATCAAGGCCGGCCAGCCGCTGTCCACCTCCCTGGCCCGCTACCAACTGACCACGCCCGTGGCCGAGCGGCTGCTGCGGGTAGGCGAGCAGAGCGGCGAACTGGCGGCCATGTGCGAACGTATCGCGCAGTTCCACGACGAGGCGCTGGAGCGGGCCATCGAATTGTTCAGCAAGGTGTTCGAGCCGTTGCTGATGCTAGTGGTCGGCGGCTTGATCGGGCTGATCGTGTTCATGCTGTACATGCCGATCTTTGAATTGGCCGGCTCAATTCAGGGGTGAGTGATGAGCGACCTATGGCACGCCTGGCAGGCCCAGGCACTTGAGCAAGGCCAGAGCCTGCCGGATTTTTTGCACGCTTTGCTCAGCGCCGAGCCGCAGCAACTGGAGGCCGTGGCCGCAGGCGTGGGCCTGCTGGCAATCCCCGCCACCGCGTTGGCCGAACATTGGCGCTTCGACCTGCTGGCGCTGCCCCAGGCGCTGATCCACGACTTGTTGCCCATCGACTGGCAAGGCGCGCCGTGCCTGGTGTTGGGCGAACCGTTCTCCCTGGCCGCGCGCAACTGGGTGCAAGCCAGTGCGGCCCTGCGCGGCCTGCCCCTGGCCATGAGCCTACCCGGCGCGGTCAAGGCGCAACTGACCCTGGCCGAGGCCAGCCAACGGGTGATGCAACCCTTTGGCGGCGACGACGAAAACGCCCGGGTCATGCAGGCTGCCCAGGAGATTTCCCTGAGCAGCATCGCCCGCGACGACAACCCGGTGGTGCGCCTGGTCAACTCCATGCTGTTCGACGCCTTGCAAAGCCACGCCAGCGATATCCACGTGGAATCCACGCCCCAGGGCCTGGTCATCAAGTACCGCATCGACGGCGTGTTGCAGCAGATGGGCCAGGCACCGGGGCTGGACATGGCCGAGCAGGCGCTGTCGCGGCTCAAGGTGTTGTCGGAGCTGGACATCGGCGAGCGGCGGGTGCCCCAGGACGGGCGCTTCAAGGTGCGCATGCAGGGCCGCGAGGTGGATTTCCGGGTGTCGATCATGCCCAGCATCCACGGCGAGGACGCGGTGCTGCGGGTGCTGGACAAGTCCCAGCGCGGCGAATCCCTGACCCTCGACACCCTGGGCCTGGACGCCGACACCATTGCCCGCATCCGCACCCTGGCCAGCGAGCCCTACGGCATGTTGCTCGTCACCGGCCCCACCGGCAGCGGCAAATCCACCACCCTCTACGCGGCACTGTCGGAAACCAACACCGGCGAGAAAAAAATCATCACCATCGAAGACCCGGTGGAATACGAACTGCCCGGCGTGCTGCAAATCCCGGTCAACGACAAAAAGGGCCTGACCTTCGCCCGCGGCCTGCGCTCGGTGCTGCGTCACGACCCGGACACCATTCTGGTGGGCGAGATCCGCGACGGCGAAACCGCCGGCATCGCCGTGCAAGCGGCGCTCACCGGGCACCTGGTGATGTCCTCGGTGCACGCCAACAGCGCCTTCAGCGTGCTAGAGCGTTTTATCTACATGGAGGTGGAACCGGCCAGTTTCGTCGAGGCCCTCAACGGCGTCGTGGCCCAGCGCCTGGTGCGGCGCATTTGCAGCGAGTGCGCGGTGGAAGCCAAACCCGACCCTGAACTGGTGCGCCTGGCCAAACTCACACCCCAGCAACTCAAGCAGGCCCATTACCGCGTCGGCACCGGGTGCGAGGCCTGCCGCCACACCGGCTACCGCGGGCGCCTGGCCCTGGCCGAAGTGCTGAGCGTCACCGACAGCATCAAGGAAGGCCTGCTGCACCGCAGCTCCGCCGCCGCCCTGCGCGAGCTGGCGCTGGAATCGGGCCACGTGTTCATCCGCGACATCGCCCTGGCCCATGCGGCGCTGGGCCACACCACGCTGCGGGAGATTCACCGTGTCATCTCTTTGTATTGAGCACGCTGTGCTACTGGGCGGCGAAGGCACAACCTGGGCCGCCCGCGACCGCTGGCGCGAGGGCCCGGTGTGGCACGCCCAGCACAACGGCGAGCCGCTGGAAGCCTGTGCCGAGCTGCTGGAACAGGCACCACGCGGGCGCCTCAAACGCCTCGACCGCGCCCACGTGCTGCTGGGCTTTCCCCATGTGCACTACCTGATGCTACCCTGGCAGGACGGCCTCTACAGCCCGGATGACTGGCAAGGCTTTGCCCGCGCCACCTTCCTGCAAGACGCCGGCGTGGACCCGGCGCAGTGCCAGGTGCAAATCGCCAGTGCGCCGTTCGGCGCCGCACGCCTGGCGGTGGCCACCCCGCTGGAGTTGCTGCACGCCTTGCGCCTGCTGTTCCGGGCCCAACACCTGCCGCTGGGGACGTGCCTGCCGTTGCTCACCGCCACCGCCCAGCGCTACTGGCAGCAACTGCCCGCCGACGGCGTATTGGCCGTGCCCGAGGCTAGCGCCCTGAGCTGCCTGTACCTGCATGGCGGTGAAGCGACCCAGGCCTGCGCCCTGCCGGTCGCCCCAGGCACGCCGCTGCACAGCAGCCTGTTCGCCGCCGCGGTGCTGAGCGCCGAGAACCCTGCCGCGGTGGTCGTCGCAGGCCCGCGCCCGCCCACCGCCAGCGACGGCCACTGGCTCGGCCCGCTCCACCCATGGATGCAGGAGGACGCCGGATGATCGCCCCCCTGCGCGCACGCCTGCACCGACACTGGCAGCGGGCCCGCGCCGGCCAAGGCCCGCGTGTCGACTTCCAGCGCCAGCACCTCGCCCACAAAGGCCTGGTGGCGGTGCTATGGCTCCTAGCCTTGGTGCTGGCGTTCATCGCCTGGCAACACTGGCAGGCGTTGCAGGCGCAACAGCGCCACACCGACGAACTGGAGCAGCACTTCGTGCAGTTAGCGCGGCAACAGGAACGCCTGATCCAAGCCGCGATCCGCACCACGCCGCAGCAGAAAAAACAGCTGGCGCTGTTCGCCGAGCAGGCCCTCACCCCCTTCCCCTTGCTCGACACCCTGGGCCAGGCGTGGCTAAAGGAAGTGGCCGTGACGCGAGTGGAGGTCAACACCCTGACCCGCGAACTGAACCTGGACCTCGAAGCGCGGGTGCTGCGCGATGCCTTTCGTTTTGTCGAGCGCCTCAAGGCGCAACCCAACCTGGCCGTCAGCCTGCAACAAAGCGCACGCAAACCCAACGACCCGGCGCGGCCGGTGGTCGTCAAACTGAACATCCGCGGGCAATGACGCCATGAACCGCCTCCCCCGCGCCCTGCAACCCGAGCCTCTGCTGGCGCGCCTGCGCTGGGGGTTGATGCTGGCGCGCCAGGCCCTGGGTTTTGCCGGAGGGTTGGCGTTGCTGGTGATCGCCGCCGCCGTGCTGATCGACATCGGGGTCACCGGCCCGGCGCGGGCCCAGGACAGCGTGCGCCGTGCGGAGCTGGAAAGCGCCATCGCCGCACGCCCCCAGGAGGTCTTTGTCACAGAACCCTCGGCGGTCAATAAACTGCCCACCGCACAGGCCTTCGCCATGCGCCTGGAGCGGGTGTTGAGCCTGTTGCAAGAACAGGGTTTCAGCATCGACCAGACCAACCTGGCCTACTCCAGCCCCGGCGACGCCCAGGTGCAGCGCCTGGAGGTGGAAATCCCCGTGACCGGGAGCTACCCGGCGCTGCGCAGGGCCCTGGACGAAATCGTTCAGCAACCGGCCGTGCGCGTGGAAAACCTGGTGCTGGAGCGCAAGGACATCACCGCCAGCCAACTGGCGATCAACCTCAAGGTAAGCCTGTTGGGGGTGCTCGAATGAAACTGCCCCTGTACTTGCGCGTGTTGCTGGGGCTGACGGTGCTCGGTTGCGCCTGGCTGTTTTGGCAAGACAGCACCCCGCCACCGCAGGAAACGCCCGCGCCCAACACCCGCCCCACGCCCGCGCCAGCCCCGGACGACAGCCCCCCTCCCGCCAGCGACAGCGCCGAGGCACTGGCCAGAGTGGATATCTTCCCCAGCCAGACCTGGATGCCACCGCCCCCCGCCGCCGCCCCGGTGAGCCAGGCACCCCGCGCGCCACCGTTCCCGTTCACCGTCAGCGCCCAGTGGCGCTACCAGAACCAGGCGAAAATCGTCGTCCTGCAAGGCCAGGGCACGCGCTACACCCTGTGCCGACGCTGCGCGGTGCCCGGGCATATCGAACCCGGCGGCAAACTCGATGCGCACTATCGGCTGGAAAAACTCAGCGACAGCGCCGTGGTCATCCAGTACCTGCCCCTGGGCCAGGTGACCACCCTGCGCCTGGATTCACCTTGAGCCTCACGCAGGCAAGCGAAGAGAACGATCATGGCGACCCGTACGTTCATCTCATTAGCCCTGGCCCTGGTGCTCCTGCCCGGTTGCGAAACCCGCCGCGCCCTGGAGGAAAGCGACGAACTGCGCCAACAAGGCGATTTGGTGCGTTCAGTGGAAGTGCTCCAGGCTGAAATGAAAGACAACCCCGACGACGTGCAATTGCGCACCGCCACGTTCAGCAAGCTGGAGCTGCTGGTGGCCCACTACAGCCGCGAGGCCAACAACGCCCTGATGCGCGGCGACGATGCCGGCGCCATCGCCGCCATGCAGACCATCCTCAAGTACGACCCCAGCAACCTGGGCGCGCGCCAGGAAATCCAAAGCATCGAGACCATGCGCCAGTTGCGCCCACAGTTGCAGCAGGCCTACGCGATAAAAGACTCCAACCCCCTGGAGGCCCTGCGCCAGGTGCGCCAGATCATCGCGCAAAAACCCAACTACCGCGCCGCCCTGGACCTGCGCAACCTGCTGACCCAGGACCTGGTCAAGGCCGACAACCTCAACCCGAACCTGAGCGAGGCCATGCGCAAACCGGTGAGCCTGGAGTTCAGCTCCCAGAGCCTGACCACGATTTTCGAGACCATCGCCAAGCTCTCGGGGGTCAACTTCGTCATCGACAAGGACGTCAACCCCGGCGCCACCGCCAGCCTCACGGCCAGCCGCACCACCGCCGAAGATGCCCTCAACCTGCTGCTCTCGACCCAGCAACTGCAAAAGAAAGTGCTCAACGCCAACACCTTCCTCATCTACCCGGCGCGCCCGGACAAAGAGCGCGAATACCGCGAACTGGCGGTGCGCACCTTTTACCTGAGCCACAGCGACCCGAAACTGATCGCCGCCGAGATCAAGCAAATCCTCAAACCCAAGGAAGTGCTGGTGGACGAGCGCCTCAACGCAGTGATCGTGCGCGACGGCCTCGACACCCTGGGCGCCGTGGAAAAACTGGTGGAAGCCATCGACATCGCCCAGTCGGAAGTGACCATCGACATCCAGGTGCTGGAAGTCAGCCTCACCGACGAAATGAACCTGGGCATCGCCTACCCCGAAAGCATCGGGGTGTCGGTGGGTAACTTCGCCAACCTGCCCGCCGTGATGGCCGGCACGCCCATCAGCGCCCTGCGCGGGATCAACGGCGACAACATCCTGCTGGACGCCGGCAGCACCTCGGCGCGCATCAACATGCTGCAACGCAGCGGCAACACCGTAACCCTGGCCAACCCCCGGGTACGGGTGAAAAACCGCGAAGAAGCCTCGGTGAACATCGGCGACAAAATCCCGGTGGTGACCACCACCACCGCCAACCAGATCACCACTTCATCGGTGACCTACCAGGACGTGGGGCTGCAAATCAAAGTCAAACCCAACATCAGCCTGAGCGACGAAATCAGCCTCGACTTGTCGGTGGAAATGAGCCACATCACCAAGCGCATCGCCGGCTCGGAGAATGTCCCGGCCACCTTCGAGCTGGGCTCGCGGGCCACCAAAACCATGCTCACCGCACGCAACAACGAAACTCAAGTGGTCTCGGGGCTGATCCGCACCGCCGACATCGACGAAGGCTCGGGCCTGCCGTGGCTGAGCAAAATCCCGTGGATAGGCAAACACCTGTTCGGCACCAACCTGGGCACCCAGCAAAAAACCGAAATCATCCTGCTGCTCACCCCGCGCATCGAACGCAACCTCGACCTGCCGATCTCCCAGGTCAGCACCTTCAGCAGCGGCACCGAAGCGCGCAGCTCCACCGAAGGCATGATCTTGCGCGACACCCGCGACATTAAACTGCGCTCCACCGGCACCGGTGCCTTCAGCGGCGCCATCCCCCCGCCCATGCAACAACCCGACGCCAACTGGCAACCCCTGCCGCCCCCCGTCCCCCAACAAGTGGCCCCACCCACCGTGCCACCGCCGCCGACACCCCCAGCGCCAGCGCCGGCCACACCCGCGGCCCCGAGCCCATGAGCCTGGCCCGAAATCGAGGTCGGCGGGTTTGGCCCCATCACGGGCAAGCGGAGCGCCGCCTGGCCCGTTCCCACAGATGAACTGTGCTGTGGCTGGGATTTTCATTTTTCGTCTGTGGGAGCGAGCCTGCTCGCGATGGCGGCACTGAGTGGCGGTGACGAAGGGCAGGGGGAAGACAGTTGCTCCCACAGGGCTCAACTCAGTGCTGGCCTGGACTGATCCGGGCTCCAGAGCCAGAAGGTGTAGCCGTAGTCGCCTTCCAGTTTGGGAAAAATCGCGCCATCACGGAAATACTGCCGCGAACCCTCACGGGCGGGGCTGAACCACCAACCGGCGTGGGGGCAAGGCTCACCGCTGGCTTTGCGCGGCGGGTGCTGCGGCTCGCTACCCGGCGCGTCGGCCATGGCGTCGGGGTCGCTGTCTTCAAACTCACCTTCGAGAAGTTCGACGAAGTACCACTTGCAGGGGCGGTAAGTGAAGGAGTCGGATTGCACTTGATAACGGGCCGAAAAAATGGGATCCGTAAAAACACCCTTATATTGGTTTTGTGCAATAAATTTTGAAAAACCGTCCTCATCGCCCCACAAGCCTGCGCGGCCCAAGGTTTTCAAGACATCCAGACCTAATTCATTGAATGTTTGACATTCTTCCAGTGTCTTCCACATCCCTTCGCCGCCTCCGGTCCAGGCAAATTGCAGGGCACCCAGAGGATCATCTTGAGACACATAGACGCCGGTACGTGGCGGAACTTCCCCGGTTTTACCTTCAATATCCATATGCACTTTGAATTTTGGCAACCGCGGAAACTGTCCTTTGATTTGCTGCCAAATTGACCAAAATGTCATATCGCTCCAGTCCCGCTCCATAACACCGTCAATCTTGTAACCGTAGGAGAAAACCGCATTGGCCCGTTCGCGAAACTCCTTCTCCTGTTCTGCAGTGGCCCATTGCATTGAAAACTCGCCCAGCATATGGGCGCATTGATTGGTTCCCGTGATGCCGTAGCACTGGTCGGCGCGCTTGGCCATATCCCACATGGTGTTTTCCCTGTACTCGATCAAGGCTGGAAACCCGCCGGTGCTCCAGTTGGCTGCAGTATCGCGCACGCCCCAGCGTTCGCTGACCATCAGGGGGTCGAGAATCGAACGGCGTTCTAAAAGCATCTCGGCCATAACGATCAGCTCCTCGATTTTCGGCAACAACGCGTCCAGGTAACTTTGCGACGAGTAGTAATAAAGCATCGCCGCTTGGCGTTTTTGCCACAGGGACAGGTGATAAGTCGGGGTCATCGGATAAAGAGCGTTCATGTTGTGTGCCCGGACAGTGCAGACCAGACGGGTTCGCCTGGCCTGCATTTAACGATCAAAGTGTTGGCCTGGACTGGTCCGGGCTCCAGAGCCAGAAGGTGTAGCCGTAGTCGCCTTCCAGTTTGGGAAAAATTGCGCCATCACGGAAATACTGCCGCGAACCTTCACGGGCGGGGCTGAACCACCAACCGGCGTGGGGGCACGGCTCGCCGCTGGCTTTGCGCGGCGGGTGCTGCGGTTCGCTGCCGGGTGCATCGGCCATGGCGTCGGGGTCGCTGTCTTCAAACTCACCTTCGAGAAGTTCAACGAAGTACCACTTGCAGGGGCGTTCGGTGAAGGCTTCCTCTACTATTTTTTGTCTTGCCGGGTGCTGGATATTGGGAAAAATGCTGGTGTACTGGCGTTGTTGAGCAAACTGCAATAACCCTGCTTCGTCGCTCCATAAATTTCTGCCAACTACTTTCAACACATCAAGGCCAATTTCGCTGAAGGTTTGGCATTTTTTTAGTGGTCGAAACATGCCAATCCCCCCTCCTGTCCAACCAAACTGCAAAGCGCCGAAGGGATCATCTTGAGGTAAGTACACGCCGGTCCGAGGAGGAACTTGTCCCGTTTTACCTTCAATGTCGAAGTGAACTTTGAACTTGGGTAATTTATGGAAGCACCCTTTTACTTCTCGCCACGCGACCCAAAATGTGAAGTCTCGCCAGCGTTGCTCCATAACCCCATCAATGTTGAACCCGTGGGAAAAAACCTCGTTGGCACGTTTGCGAAACGCTTTCTCCTGTTCTGCAGTGGCCCATTGCATTGAAAACTCGCCCAGCATATGGGCGCATTGATTGGTTCCCGTGATGCCGTAGCACTGGTCGGCGCGCTTGGCCATATGCCACATCGTGCTTTGCCGATAGGCAATCAAAGCCGGAAAACCGCCGGTGCTCCAGTTGGCTGCGGTATCGCGCACGCCCCAGCGTTCGCTGACCATCAGGGGGTCGAGAATCGAACGGCGCTCCAAAAGCATCTCAGCCATGACGATCAACTCTTCGATCTTCGGCAACAACGCGTCCAAGTAACTTTGCGACG
>NZ_FYEE01000026.1 GCF_900187645.1 Pseudomonas sp. Irchel 3E20
AAAACAAAACCCCATCTGCTTTCGCAAATGGGGTTTCGGAATTTAATCTTGACGATGACCTACTCTCACATGGGGAAACCCCACACTACCATCGGCGATGCATCGTTTCACTGCTGAGTTCGGGATGGGATCAGGTGGTTCCAATGCTCTATGGTCGTCAAGAAATTCGGGTACTGAGTCGTGGCCTGTAGGCCTCGCTTCAGCAAATTGGGTATGTGACAGCTTGGTGTTTTGTGAGTGCGCAAACTTTCGGTTCTTTCGTCTTCACACACCGCAATCTGGTTGCTCTGGGTGAGAGAGCTGACGCAAATTGCTTGGGTGTTATATGGTCAAGCCTCACGGGCAATTAGTATTGGTTAGCTCAACGCCTCACAGCGCTTACACACCCAACCTATCAACGTCGTAGTCTTCGACGGCCCTTCAGGGAACTCAAGGTTCCAGTGAGATCTCATCTTGAGGCAAGTTTCCCGCTTAGATGCTTTCAGCGGTTATCTTTCCCGAACATAGCTACCCGGCAATGCCACTGGCGTGACAACCGGAACACCAGAGGTTCGTCCACTCCGGTCCTCTCGTACTAGGAGCAGCCCCTCTCAAATCTCAAACGTCCACGGCAGATAGGGACCGAACTGTCTCACGACGTTCTAAACCCAGCTCGCGTACCACTTTAAATGGCGAACAGCCATACCCTTGGGACCGGCTTCAGCCCCAGGATGTGATGAGCCGACATCGAGGTGCCAAACACCGCCGTCGATATGAACTCTTGGGCGGTATCAGCCTGTTATCCCCGGAGTACCTTTTATCCGTTGAGCGATGGCCCTTCCATACAGAACCACCGGATCACTAAGACCTACTTTCGTACCTGCTCGACGTGTCTGTCTCGCAGTCAAGCGCGCTTTTGCCTTTATACTCTACGACCGATTTCCGACCGGTCTGAGCGCACCTTCGTACTCCTCCGTTACTCTTTAGGAGGAGACCGCCCCAGTCAAACTACCCACCATACACTGTCCTCGATCCGGATAACGGACCTGAGTTAGAACCTCAAAGTTGCCAGGGTGGTATTTCAAGGTTGGCTCCACGCGAACTGGCGTCCACGCTTCAAAGCCTCCCACCTATCCTACACAAGCAAATTCAAAGTCCAGTGCAAAGCTATAGTAAAGGTTCACGGGGTCTTTCCGTCTAGCCGCGGATACACTGCATCTTCACAGCGATTTCAATTTCACTGAGTCTCGGGTGGAGACAGCGCCGCCATCGTTACGCCATTCGTGCAGGTCGGAACTTACCCGACAAGGAATTTCGCTACCTTAGGACCGTTATAGTTACGGCCGCCGTTTACCGGGGCTTCGATCAAGAGCTTCGCGTTAGCTAACCCCATCAATTAACCTTCCGGCACCGGGCAGGCGTCACACCCTATACGTCCACTTTCGTGTTTGCAGAGTGCTGTGTTTTTAATAAACAGTCGCAGCGGCCTGGTATCTTCGACCGGCATGAGCTTACGGAGCAAGTCCTTCACCCTCACCGGCGCACCTTCTCCCGAAGTTACGGTGCCATTTTGCCTAGTTCCTTCACCCGAGTTCTCTCAAGCGCCTTGGTATTCTCTACCCAACCACCTGTGTCGGTTTGGGGTACGGTTCCTGGTTACCTGAAGCTTAGAAGCTTTTCTTGGAAGCATGGCATCAACCACTTCGTGTTCTAAAAGAACACTCGTCATCAGCTCTCGGCCTTAGAATCCCGGATTTACCTAAGATTCCAGCCTACCACCTTAAACTTGGACAACCAACGCCAAGCTGGCCTAGCCTTCTCCGTCCCTCCATCGCAATAACCAGAAGTACAGGAATATTAACCTGTTTTCCATCGACTACGCTTTTCAGCCTCGCCTTAGGGACCGACTAACCCTGCGTCGATTAACGTTGCGCAGGAAACCTTGGTCTTTCGGCGTGGGTGTTTTTCACACCCATTGTCGTTACTCATGTCAGCATTCGCACTTCTGATACCTCCAGCAAGCTTCTCAACTCACCTTCACAGGCTTACAGAACGCTCCTCTACCGCATCACCTAAGTGATACCCGTAGCTTCGGTGTATGGTTTGAGCCCCGTTACATCTTCCGCGCAGGCCGACTCGACTAGTGAGCTATTACGCTTTCTTTAAAGGGTGGCTGCTTCTAAGCCAACCTCCTAGCTGTCTAAGCCTTCCCACATCGTTTCCCACTTAACCATAACTTTGGGACCTTAGCTGACGGTCTGGGTTGTTTCCCTTTTCACGACGGACGTTAGCACCCGCCGTGTGTCTCCCATGCTCGGCACTTGTAGGTATTCGGAGTTTGCATCGGTTTGGTAAGTCGGGATGACCCCCTAGCCGAAACAGTGCTCTACCCCCTACAGTGATACATGAGGCGCTACCTAAATAGCTTTCGAGGAGAACCAGCTATCTCCGAGCTTGATTAGCCTTTCACTCCGATCCACAGGTCATCCGCTAACTTTTCAACGGTAGTCGGTTCGGTCCTCCAGTTAGTGTTACCCAACCTTCAACCTGCCCATGGATAGATCGCCCGGTTTCGGGTCTATTCCCAGCGACTAGACGCCCTATTAAGACTCGCTTTCGCTACGCCTCCCCTATTCGGTTAAGCTCGCCACTGAAAATAAGTCGCTGACCCATTATACAAAAGGTACGCAGTCACCCAACAAAGTGGGCTCCCACTGCTTGTACGCATACGGTTTCAGGATCTATTTCACTCCCCTCTCCGGGGTTCTTTTCGCCTTTCCCTCACGGTACTAGTTCACTATCGGTCAGTCAGTAGTATTTAGCCTTGGAGGATGGTCCCCCCATATTCAGACAAGGTTTCTCGTGCCCCGTCCTACTCGATTTCACGGTAAAGAGATTTTCGCGTACAGGGCTATCACCCACTATGGCCGCACTTTCCAGAGCGTTCCGCTAATCTCAAAACCGCTTAAGGGCTAGTCCCCGTTCGCTCGCCACTACTAAGGGAATCTCGGTTGATTTCTTTTCCTCAGGGTACTTAGATGTTTCAGTTCCCCTGGTTCGCCTCTTGCACCTATGTATTCAGTACAAGATAACCATCTTATGATGGCTGGGTTCCCCCATTCAGACATCTCCGGATCAAAGTCTGTTTGCCGACTCCCCGAAGCTTTTCGCAGGCTACCACGTCTTTCATCGCCTCTGACTGCCAAGGCATCCACCGTATGCGCTTCTTCACTTGACCATATAACCCCAAGCAATCTGGTTATACTGTGAAGACGACATTCGCCGAAAATTCGCACAGCTCAATTAAGAGCCTCTCACAAATTTTACCTTAGCCTGAGCCGTTACCAGTGAAAGTAACGTTCAGTCTATCTTTCTATCACATACCCAAATTTTTAAAGAACGATCTAATCAAAGACTAGAAATCAACATTCACCACCCCAAGGATGGAATGCTCATTTCTAAACTCTAACGCAGAAGCAGTTAATGGTGGAGCCAAGCGGGATCGAACCGCTGACCTCCTGCGTGCAAGGCAGGCGCTCTCCCAGCTGAGCTATGGCCCCATAACAAAATTGGTGGGTCTGGGCAGATTCGAACTGCCGACCTCACCCTTATCAGGGGTGCGCTCTAACCAACTGAGCTACAGACCCAATTTTGATGCTTAGCGCAATCAAACTTGAAGCTTGTAGCTTAAAGCTTGAAGCTGCTTCTATCGTCTTCTTCAATGAATCAAGCAATTCGTGTGGGAACTTATGGAGCAGCTGATGTCGTCGATTAAGGAGGTGATCCAGCCGCAGGTTCCCCTACGGCTACCTTGTTACGACTTCACCCCAGTCATGAATCACACCGTGGTAACCGTCCTCCCGAAGGTTAGACTAGCTACTTCTGGTGCAACCCACTCCCATGGTGTGACGGGCGGTGTGTACAAGGCCCGGGAACGTATTCACCGCGACATTCTGATTCGCGATTACTAGCGATTCCGACTTCACGCAGTCGAGTTGCAGACTGCGATCCGGACTACGATCGGTTTTCTGGGATTAGCTCCACCTCGCGGCTTGGCAACCCTCTGTACCGACCATTGTAGCACGTGTGTAGCCCAGGCCGTAAGGGCCATGATGACTTGACGTCATCCCCACCTTCCTCCGGTTTGTCACCGGCAGTCTCCTTAGAGTGCCCACCATTACGTGCTGGTAACTAAGGACAAGGGTTGCGCTCGTTACGGGACTTAACCCAACATCTCACGACACGAGCTGACGACAGCCATGCAGCACCTGTCTCAATGCTCCCGAAGGCACCAATCTATCTCTAGAAAGTTCATTGGATGTCAAGGCCTGGTAAGGTTCTTCGCGTTGCTTCGAATTAAACCACATGCTCCACCGCTTGTGCGGGCCCCCGTCAATTCATTTGAGTTTTAACCTTGCGGCCGTACTCCCCAGGCGGTCAACTTAATGCGTTAGCTGCGCCACTAAGAGCTCAAGGCTCCCAACGGCTAGTTGACATCGTTTACGGCGTGGACTACCAGGGTATCTAATCCTGTTTGCTCCCCACGCTTTCGCACCTCAGTGTCAGTATCAGTCCAGGTGGTCGCCTTCGCCACTGGTGTTCCTTCCTATATCTACGCATTTCACCGCTACACAGGAAATTCCACCACCCTCTACCATACTCTAGCTTGTCAGTTTTGAATGCAGTTCCCAGGTTGAGCCCGGGGATTTCACATCCAACTTAACAAACCACCTACGCGCGCTTTACGCCCAGTAATTCCGATTAACGCTTGCACCCTCTGTATTACCGCGGCTGCTGGCACAGAGTTAGCCGGTGCTTATTCTGTCGGTAACGTCAAAATTGCAGAGTATTAATCTACAACCCTTCCTCCCAACTTAAAGTGCTTTACAATCCGAAGACCTTCTTCACACACGCGGCATGGCTGGATCAGGCTTTCGCCCATTGTCCAATATTCCCCACTGCTGCCTCCCGTAGGAGTCTGGACCGTGTCTCAGTTCCAGTGTGACTGATCATCCTCTCAGACCAGTTACGGATCGTCGCCTTGGTGAGCCTTTACCCCACCAACTAGCTAATCCGACCTAGGCTCATCTGATAGCGCAAGGCCCGAAGGTCCCCTGCTTTCTCCCGTAGGACGTATGCGGTATTAGCGTCCGTTTCCGAACGTTATCCCCCACTACCAGGCAGATTCCTAGGCATTACTCACCCGTCCGCCGCTCTCAAGAGAAGCAAGCTTCTCTCTACCGCTCGACTTGCATGTGTTAGGCCTGCCGCCAGCGTTCAATCTGAGCCATGATCAAACTCTTCAGTTCAAACATCTTTGGGTTTTTAAGAAACCCTAAACTTGGCTCAGCAATCGTTGGTTACATCTTTGATTTCTCGCGGAGTAACTTGTGATGCTGATAATCTTGTTGACTATCAGTCTGATTCCACAAGCACCCACACGAATTGCTTGATTCAGTTGTTAAAGAGCGGGTGGTTAAGATCTTTCGTCTCAACCGAGGCGCGCATTCTACAGCAGCCTCTGTTGCTGTCAAGCGGTTATTTTAAGAAGCTTTCAAAGTTTCGCTGGGAAATCTTTAACAACTTCAACCACTTGCGCTGACGATCACTCGTTAGCGGGAGGCGAATTCTACAGCGTTACTCGCTGCTGTCAACACCTCTTTTTCAACTCCTTTCGG
>NZ_FYEE01000012.1 GCF_900187645.1 Pseudomonas sp. Irchel 3E20
TCGGTCGTGCTGACCTTGTCCCAGATCTGCATGTTCGCGGACATGGCTGCTCTCCGCGCCACCGGAAAGGGGCGCTGTAAATTAGTTATTGGGTAACGTGACCGGCGTAGGCGCTTGCGAGCATCCATGCGGTACACAGGAGTAGGACGATGGCAGAGCCTCGCCAGATGTAGAGGCGCTTGGCTCGTTGGTAGGAGGTCATCCGATAACCTCGCTATAGAATGACTTGCCTGGTGGCAGCTCATCGTTATCCATGACTGCGCACTCATGATCGCGAAGCCCGTCAAATTCAGGCATTCTCCAGGCAAGAACACCTATCCATTCGCCCATATCGCCTGGGTAGTTGTTGATGCCTACCTGCTTCGCGCGGCTTCTGGTCTCCGCAAACACCATTTGACATCCATATGCAGGCTCTCCGTCATGAACCATCCAGCACTTCATATGCTCACCTTGCAAGTCCAGCGGCCCGCACACTTGCAAGGCTGCTCGATCCATTTCACGTCAACCAGAAACAAGAAACCCTGAATTCTCAGGGCCTCGGTAATTCCTTTAAAAGATCCGGCGATGATGGTCATGCATCCTCCTTGCGCTTCTGGCTGATCTTCAGCAGCTTGGCGCTGTAGTAGTGGAACTCTTCGGCGTTGATGTTGCTGGCGGTGAAGTGGCGGACGATCAGGCCTTCAGCGAGTGTTTCGTTGAGAGGCGGCGAGTCAGGATGCTCTAGGGCTTCCAGGGCCTGGCCGATGGCTATGTGAGGGCTCACAGTTCGTTGTCCTCTGCTTGAGCGATCATGGCGTCAGCGACCAAGGGTCGAAGTAGGCCCTCTGCGATTTCGCCACGCTTGCCCAGGGGGTGATCGCTGGGGCCGAGCAGCTCTGCGACGGCATTCTGGTCCGGCTTGCCCTGTGACAGCAGAAGCCAGCCCAGCGCGGGCGATTGCACCTGACAGCCAGCCAGCCGGCCGTTCACATGCTCATCCACGGCCAGGGCCAAGTCGGCTACGGTCACGCCTTGCGGCTTGCGCATCCGGCGCTGGAACGTTACGTCGCAGCCAAATCGGATCAATTGCTCGGCAGAGTTGAACAGCCATTCCGCCCGGGCGAGTTCCTGCGGGCTTTCGCTGACTGGAGGCGGCAGACGGTTATCGAATTCACTTTGTGCAAGCGCTGTTGCGTTCATGCTGCCTCCGGCCAATGGCGTTCGATGCTCTCTTTTGCGTAGATGGAAAGCCGCTCGTAGCCGTTCACACCACCGCAGCCTGGCATCGTTCCTTCCAGCTCGACGCACGCGCGGATGTCGCAGCGCCGCGAGCAGACCCAGCCGCCGTAGTGGCATTGGTAGACTTCACCTTTCGGCTCAGGGTGATAGGCGAGGCCGCCTTTCCAAGATGGCGAGCCCCGCAGCTTCAGCCCGCAACCACGGCAGACTGCTTGGGTATCGGTACAGTGGTGCATGGCGACCTCCAGTGTTTGGGGTTAGGCGGAACGGGCGGCTAGCATGGCGTCGGCAATTTTGTAAGCGGCCTTCGCGGTGTCGTGTTCGCCCCCTTCAAGTCCGAACAAGCAGGGAGCGCCTGCTGTTGAGATCATTCCCTGCAGGGCCTTGACCGCGAAATAGTCTCGAACCGTCATCCCGAAACAGGTGTCGTGACCGCCGTATTCATTGGCGCCAACGGGGAAGGCAGGCTCTTTTCCGGCATCCACGGCATGGCACTCAAAGCAGATCCCGCCGGATTGCTCCGACTCTTCAATCAGGCTGCTGCATTTCAGGCATGACCCGAAGCGCTCTGGATCTGGGGGCTGAAAGTTCATGTCTCTCTCCATTTTTTGGTTCACCTGCATTCGTCAGCACTCATTCCTCCCGCTGGTTGCCGATGGGCGCAGGGTGAGTGCTGACGAATAAAGACGGGAGAAGGGTGCAGGCGCCGAGCGCTACCTCGGGTGCTTCTGGTCTGGCCACAGATACCCGTAGCCCCAGGAATCGCCTGCGAAGAAAAGCAATAAATGAATTAGCGAATGAATCTGCGGACGGGGCGGACGTGGAGCTCGTTGCTCTTGACGTTGATGAGCTGAATGCCATCATCGAAGTACATGCTGAATGCGTAGTGGGCGGAGCGCTGCGTGCTGCTCAGGTGCCACTCCTTCTGAAACAGCTCCGGCACGTTCGCCATACACAGGGCCAGCTCGTTGATGGCTGGCAGGTAGAAGTCGCTGTGACCTTCGATGGCAAGCCCGTCACACCAAGCTGCTGCCGGGTGAGTTTGGGCAGAGCCTTCAACCAGGTGCAGGGTGTTGGCCAGGCCATCGAAGCGGCTTGCGGCTTCTGGCTCATCGACCTCGTAGCCGCCGTATGCCAGCTTCTTGCCCTTGACCGACTCATGGGTTGGGACAATCAGCCAGTAGTCAGGCCGGCCTTTCTCGCCGCGCATCAGGCCGGCATTTACGCCGCCTTGGCCGGGCCAGAATTCGCCGATGGCTGGAACATCGCTTGTGGCTGCAACAGGCTTCACGCCAATCGCCAGGGTTGCGAGCCTCAGCACAACAGCTTCGTCAGGGCTGCTGATCGTCACGCTGGGGCTGGTGTAGGTGGTCAGTTGATTTACTTGCATGGTGTGTTCCTTGTCGGGGATGTTCGGTTGTTTTCCCAATGCACCCGTCACCAGGTGCATCAGTGAAAAGGTCCGTCATGCTGCGAACAGCTCTTGCTGATGCGGCTGAGGCGTACAGCGCTGGATTCCGGCCCGTATGGCTGACTCCAGCAGTTCGGCGTCTTGCTCAAGCCCAGGGAAGGCTCCGGCGAATTCGCTCACCGCACCGCGAAGTGCTGTCGCTTCACGCTGCAGCTTTGGGAGCACGATGCTGCGCATGTTGCCGACGGTGCGCAGGTCAAGGCTGCATTCCCGGCAAAGCCTGATGTAGTCGAGCATGTACTTCGGCATTTCACTTCCTCCGCTGGATTTCCAATGCCGCCTCATAGAAGCGGCATCGAGGAAATCTGTGAGCCGTGAGCAGCTACTGGCTGCACTCACTTGCTTGAATCCGATGTTTCACTGACCGCGATGTAGTCCATGCAATGGCATCCCATCCGTCAGCTCTCTTTGATCTAGGGCCATCTACGCTGCTGGCCACGGGGTGAGGCATCCCCTGTACCGAACTTAAGGTGTTCGGCTCGCTACCTTGAAGCTGAGGCCGGTGGTGATCCGGCAAGTGGTGAAACCAAAGAGCGGCGGGCGGAGGCCCTTCGCAGTCCCTGGTAAGTCGCTGCGATGGGTGAACTATACGAATCCTCATAATTCCAGTCAATACGTTTATGCATAATATTTTTCGTGGGCGTGAAAAAGCCCGACAGGTGCCGGGCTTCTTGAGTGCTTCTATTACTCAGCTATAGAACGGATCGAGGCCACTTGGCATCAACTACGCGCCCTACAATCGACCAGGTGTCATCCATCTCCACCGTAGGGAAAGAGTAATTCAACGGCTTGAGGTAGGCGCGACCTGAGTCCCAGATGAATTGCTTGAACGTCGCCTCGTTGGTGTCGATCAGCTTGGCGACCACGTACTGACCACTCTCTACGTCGCTGCCAGGCGCCACCAGGATTATCATTCCCTCGCTAAAGCTCATGCCATTTGACGAGGTCATTGATGGGCCGCGCACCTTTAACCAAAAACCATTTGGGCCAGCCCAGGCGTCGGAAGGGTGCACATCCTCGAAGTCGCCGACGTTGAACAAGTCCATTGCTTCACACGCCACCCCTGCTTGCACCCAACTGATCTCCGGATATTCGTAGTAGCGGGTAGGCCCGATAGTAGCCTCGACATTAGAGTCAAATGCGTCGTCTCCATTCCCGTACATAAGCCATTCTGGTGAAACCCTGAGGGCCTTGGCCAGCTTGGCAATAGTTGGCATTCGAGGGCTCGCACTCTCTCCAGACAGAATCCGGTTAATAGTTGGCTGAGGAACTCCTGACTTCTTACCGAGCTGGGTTTCATTCAGGTTGGCATCGGCCATTTTTGCGCGTAGGCGCCCAGCGATATCCATTACTCACCAAATATACGAAAGCGGATATGAGAATTCTATTGCACCGAGCCATGCGAATTCGTATGATTTGTCATGCAGAACCTCATAGGATTCCCGTCATGACAGTTCAAGAGATGTTGAACCGCCTTTTCCAGCTCGGGCTGTCGCAGACAGAAGTAGCTGAACGCTGCGGCACCACGCAGGCAACTATCTCCCGCGCAGCCAGCGGGACCATGGTCGGCTACAGCACCGGAAAGGCCATCGAATGCCTGCTGAGTGCTCGCGAAGAAGCCGCCAGTAAAGCCGAAATTCAAGCCGCTTAACCCTCTCGACCAACCAAGGAGCCTCACCAATGGCAGACGAACCCCGCTTAAACCACAAGCATGTGAACCAGACCAAGGTTCTTCTCGATGACGAATACGAGCAGTGGCTTCAATGCGCCGCCCGAATCCATCGAACTCCCAAGGCCGTTTTGGCTAGAGAGATTTTGAAGTCCTGGCTCATTGAATCTGTTGATGATTTTAAGCGCGACAGCCACGTGGCCTGAAGCGATTCCGTAGGGACCGCGTAGGGACTGGAGGGCGTATGCCAGATGAAAGAAACGGCATGAACCTGGAGTCGCTGCTGGATTGTGATGAGCTGGAGCAGTTGAAAGAGGAGGCGTCCCGCAGAGGGATAACCCCTGAGCAACTGGCCAAGCAGGCAATACAGCACCAGATCACACAGCGAACCAGGCCAAGAGCCATGAGCGGAACGATTCAAGCGTTTCGCAGGAAAGACTGAGCCACCAAATTCCAGGCACAAAAAAGCCACCGGACAGGGTGGCTGATTCGTTGAAGCTGTTAGCGAGGCAACTATGACAAACATCGTTCACATTGACAAGTCCAGGGGGTTCACCCGGATGGACAACGCCCTAATGGAGTCCTTGGCTACGGTTGATCTGCCTGCGCGCGACCTGCGCGTTCTCATGGCCATTGCGCGCCAGACGATTGGCTACCAACTGGACACTAAGCGCCTCACAGCCGACGAGATCGGCAAGCTTACAAACATGCGCCGCGACGTCACCTCCAAATCGATCAGCCACTTGCTTGAACGTCGAATAATCTATCGGGTTGGTGGAAGTCGTGGAGATATCGGCATTTCACCTATCTCTGAGTGGCTTTTTTACGAAGAAAATCTATCACGTCTCACTGAGACCAAAACGTCTCACTCAGCACAAATCGTCTCACTGAGATCCGATGCGAGTGAGACCAAATCGGCAACTTCCCTTCTTTATACAAAGAAAGAACCCCTATTAACTCTTTCTTCGAAAGAGATTAATCCGCCCCAACCAAAAATCGAAAAACCGAAGCCTGATCGTAAGGCTTCGTTCGGCATGGCCCAGTTGCTGGCCGACAATCCGCACAACGTCCCCGCGCAACTTCTTGCCGACTGGCTGACTCAGCGCAAGGCGAAGCGCGCCGCCGTGACCGCCACCGTCTGGTCGACCGTGAACGCTGAGCTGGTCAAGTGCGCGGACGCCGGAATCACGGCATCCGACGCAATCACCGAGGCTCTCACCTCCGGCTGGCAGGGTTTCAAGGCGTCTTGGATTATCAAGCGTTTGGCTGAAGCCGCTCCTGCACCAGCGCCACAATCGCGTCACAGCGGCTTTGCTGACCGTGACTACACCGATGGCCTGATCGTGCGTGAGGATGGGTCCTATGGGTTCTGACAAGATCGTTTCGATGCCCACGGCAACCCCGGCGCCGCAGCAGACAACCGGCGTGTGCGACGACCACGGCCAGTTCCCGCAGCAGGTGAACCTGATCTTCGGTCGGGAGTTCAAGACTGGTTGCCCGGAGTGCAGCCGAATCCGCCGCGAGGAAGAAGCCGCCCGCGCCGAAGCCCAGGAAGCCCTGGCCCTGCGCATGCGGATGGCTGAGAAGCTTGGCGCGGCGCTGATCCCCAAGCGTTTCGCGGGCAAGACCTTCGCCGAATACATCGCCGACACCGCCGAGCAGCAGAAGGCGCTGAAGACCTGCGTGCGGTACGCCGCCGAGTTCAAGAAGATCGCCGCTGCTGGCCGCTGCCTGCTGCTGCTGGGCAAGCCCGGCACCGGCAAGACGCATCTGTCCGTTGCGATTGCCAACGAGATCATGGCCAAGTCCAGCGCGACCGCTGTGTACCGCACGATTGGTTCTGTGCTCCAGGCCATCCGCGCCACCTACGACCACACCAGCGACCAGAGCGAAAGCCAGATCTTGTCGAGCCTTATCAGCCCCTCACTGCTGATCCTCGACGAAATCGGCGTGAGCAAGGAGAAGCCTAGCGACTTCGAGCTGACGACCCTGTTCGCCATCATCAACGGCCGCTACGAAGAGCTGCGACCCACCGTCATCGTTTCCAACCTCGACGCGAAGGCCCTGGCTACTGCAATCGGGGAGCGTTGCGCAGACAGGCTTCGGGAGGGCGGGGTGATCGTCATTCCGTTCGAGTGGGAATCGCAGCGCGGCAAGGAGGGGTTTTGACATGGCAGTTACCAGCATTCGATACAGCACCGCACAGGCCAAGCCAAAACCGCAGGCCGGGGACGAGCGCTTCCTGAAGGGGCGTAGCGTCACTCAAATCCGCCAGCAGCAGTACAGCAAGATGTACCGCGCCTACATGGTCTGCAACGGCCGGCCGGTCTGGGAATGGGTCGACAAGGGCAGCGAGCGAGATCGCACGTCTGAGGCCTGGAGTGAGGCGCGCAAGTTGGAGCGCATGGCAGTGATCGCAGAAGCAGGGGAGAAGCGGGCATGACCGAATTTATAGAAGTTAAGACGCAAGACCTGTCTGGCGCCGCACTGAATTGGGCGACTTTCTGTGCTGTGTACCCAGGCATGCGGCCGGCGATCAAGGTTACCGAGAGCGAAACGCGCTTGCTGTTCAAGGGTGCAGCAAAGCCGGTGACGCTTCCTCGCACGATCCGCCTGACCTACTCCGGGGCGTATGGATTTGAGTTCGATTGGTATCCGTCCAGCGATTGGGATTGCGGCGGCGCGCTGCTGGATAAATTTGAAATTGAAATCCTTCGTGCTGGGAGTGTCGTTCACGCAAAGCGTTACGGCATGACGAATGCTGCTGGTGACGGGGAAACAATCCTCATCGCCGCCTGTCGCGCCATCGTCGCCTCGGTCCTTGGCGAAATCGCAAGCGTGCCAAAGGAGCTGCTGTCATGACCAACAACACCGAACTGAAACGGCTGGCCGAGGCTTGCGGCAATTTGAACTGGCGCGCCATCCAAGAGAATTGGTGCGAGTGGGCGATCCGCGACGACCACGCCTACATCGCCACGATGCGTACTAAGAGCGCCAAGCATCCAGGGCCGTGCAGCGAGCGAGAAGCCAAGGCTAAGTTTCTCTGCGCGATGACGCCCGCCACGGTTCTGGCCCTGATCGCCGAGAACGAGCGGCTGAACGCAGAAAACAAGCAGTTGATCCTGCTGGAGTGCTACGGAGGTACGGCCCAAGCAGCGATAAATCTTCTCGCCGGGCGCGACGAGCTCAAAGCCGAGAACGAGCGCCAGGCGGCGCAATACAAGGAATGGCAGGCAAGCCACCACGCCAACTACTGCAAGGTCGCCGAAGAGCGCGACGAACTCCGCGCTGAAAACGCCGGCCTCAAGACCGACTACGAAGCCTACGAGCGGGTGAATGCTGAGCTGAAGGCTGAGGTGGAGGGGCTGCGCAAGGCATTGGCTGACATTCTGGACCTCTATGACACCGACGAAGGCTGCCGGAACCTGCCGCAGTACATCGTGGGTCGCGCTGCCCTGGGCCAGGGAGAGCAGTCATGAATGAGATTGCTCAATTGATCGGCTACGGCGTGATGGTTTGCTCGGCCGTTGGCGTCCTGGCCCTGACTCTGTTCGTCCTGTCCTATGTCTGCGTAACGATCGTGAACAAGTGGATCAAGACAATGATGCGAGCCTACGACCTGGGCACCTTGCGCAAGACCATGCGTCAGCTTGAGGCGGAAGGGAAGGTAAGCAAGAAGACGGGGGTTAAGCCATGACCAGCCTCCAGATCCGCAACGAATCCGACCGCAACAAGGCGATGGGTTATATCGCTGGCCTGGACCTGGCCAAGCCCAAGAAGCTGGCCATCACCGAAGTTGACCGCAGTGGGGAGCAGAACAAGGCCCTGCACGCGGCGCTGGCCGATATCGCGGCCCAGGTCGAGCACGCCGGGAAGAAGTGGGATGTCCTCATCTGGAAGCGCCTGCTGACCGCCGCCTGGCTGCGTGAGTCTGGCGACCAGCCGCAGATGATCCCAGCGGTAGACGGCAACGGCTTCGACGTCATCTACGAGCGCACCAGCAAGCTCACAGTGAAGCAGTGCGGCGAGTTGATCGAGTGGGTGCATGCGTTTGGTGCTGAACACCAGGTGCGCTGGACGCAGAAAGATCATTGGGGAGGGCGCTACTGATGAGCCATAACTTCAAGCCGGGCGACCTGGCGCTGGTTATCAATCACACCTTCCCACCAGTGATCGGCACATGCGTCGAACTGATAAGTCGTCATCTGGTGAGTCCGGTGGATCGCAAGGATCCAATGGACCCAGGCGTTTATGAGCAGGATGGCGGCGACCCGGTATGGGTAGTGAGCGAAGACAAGGCCATCGTTTGGGAAAAGTGGCTCATGCCCCTTCGTGGCGACTTCACCCCAGAGCAGCAGAAAGCCAAGGAGGCAGAGCCATGCGCGTAGCCATCGAGAAGAAGGCGCCAAAGCCCAAGACCTGCCGCAACCCAGCATGCAGGGGCTCATTCGTCCCGCAGCGGCTGGGGCAGGCGGTGTGCAGCCCTAAGTGTGCGCTGGCCACCGTAGAGGTGCAGAAGGCCAGGGAGAAAAAAACGCTGGCCCAGGCCGGGCGCCGGGATATCAAGGCGCGCAAAGAGGCCCTCAAAAGTCGCAGCGACCACATGCGCGAAGCCCAGCAGGCGTTCAACGAGTACATCCGCACCCGGGACCAGGCCGCCGGCCACCTATGCATATCCAGCGGCAAGCCATTGGACTGGAGCGGTAACGCGGTAGATGCAGGTCATTACCGCAGCGTCGGTTCCGCGCCGCACCTGCGCTTCGATGAGCGTAACTGCCATGCCCAGAGCAAGCATGACAACCGGTTCCTATCTGGCAACGCCGTGGACTACCGGATCGGCCTCATCGCGCGCATCGGCCAGGAGGCTGTCGACGCCCTGGAATCCGACCAGAGCGTTCGCAAGTACACCGTGGATGAGATCAAGGCCATCAAGGCCAGCTATCGGGAAAAGACCAGAGAACTGAAGAGGACTGCTGCATGAGCCGCATAACGCCGGGCCTGGCTGTCTGCGCGAAACTACGCAGCAAGAGGGTTTCTTGATGAATTACGACGCTGAAGAGCTCTTAACGCAGTGGGGCCGCTGGGTGTGGCAGGGCACTGGGATTCCCGGGTATGGCATTTCGCCCCTCTATGCCATCATGCGCGACAACGTTGAGCAACCTACGAGCAATCTCCCTGCGGCGATAACCGATGATGAGGCGCTGATGGTGGATCGGGCTATTGCGTCTCTGTGGCAGCGTTATCCAAGGACGGCAGACTGCTTGCGCGTTTACTACTGCACTGGAATGACAATGCAGGGCGTAGGGAATCTTTTTGACCTTCCAAGGCTCAAGGTTCGCGAGCTGCTGATAGCGGGTAGAACTTACATCGAGGCGTGCCTGGATATGAGGATGGCTGCTTAATTCATTGACGTGTTAACACACTAGTGGCACATTAGCGCCATATTGCGGTTTTACCGCTTCAGATAAGCCCGGCCATTGAGTCGGGCTTTTTTGTACCTGAAATTCAACCCTGAGCCTCGCCACTGTGCGGGGCTTTTTACATCTGGAGGCCCCTATGGCAGCCCCAGGCAGGAGTAGGAACATGGCCAACCCGACGCCCGAGAGCATCGTAGAGGTGGTTGGTGCGTCAGTGGCCAATAAGGGCATGGCGGTCGGCGCCGTAACTGGCGCTGTTGGCTGGCTGTCCCAGGTCAATTGGATCGGTATTGCTGGCGTGGTTGTGGCGGTGGTTGGCTTGCTTGTCAGCACCTACTTCCAGATCCGCCGCGACCGCCGGGAGGCGGCCGAGAGTGCCGCACGCACTGCCGAGAGCGCAGCCCGTGTCAAGGCCTTGCTGGAAAAGTGCGAGATATGAGCGCCCAGTTACGCCAGCGCATCGCGGTCAGCCTGCTGAGCCTGAGCGCCGCCGGCTTCGCCACCTGGCAGGCGAGCGAGGGTTACACGCCTGCCGCTGTCATCCCCACCAAGGGCGACGTGCCAACCATTGGCCACGGCTCAACCCGCTACGAAGACGGCTCGCCAGTCCGTATGGGCGACACCATCACCCCGGCCCGGGCCGAAGTTCTGGCCCGCAACCTCAACAGCCAGACTGAAAAGCAGTTCGCCGCGTCGCTGCCTGGGGTTGGCCTGCACCAGGCCGAGTTCGATATCTACATGGATTTCGTCGGCCAGTACGGCATGGGCACCTGGCGCAAGGGGTCGCCCCGCAAGAGCCTGTTGGCCGGCAACTACGCCCAGGCCTGCCACGACCTACTCAAGTACCGCTATGCCGCCGGCTTCGACTGCTCGACACCGGGCAACACGCGGTGCTGGGGCGTCTGGACGCGGCAGCTTGAGCGCCACGCCAAGTGCATGGCCGCGCAATGAATCACCCACCCCGAGAGGTTTTCGCCGTGAACGACCAAGCAATCGAACAGGAAATCCAGGCCAAAGGCCTGACCGCACCGCGCATCAGTCTTGGTGAGTTGCGCGCCAACGTCGCCGCCGAATGGTATTTCACCGCCCGCGAAGGTGTGGAGGGCGCGATTGTTCGCAGCACGCTTTCCGATGTTGGCGGTGAATCGATGACTTCCACGTTCGGCAAGGACCACCTGAACACGCTGACCTTCTGCGTCCTGGTACTGCGCAACGGCTTCACCGTCACCGGCGAGTCGGCCTGTGCCAGCCCTGAGAACTTCGACGCGGAGATTGGTCGCAAGATCGCCCGCGAGAACGCAGAGCAGAAGGTCTGGCCGCTGATGGGCTACGCACTCAAACAGCAACTGCACGAAGCCACGCAGGAGCATCAGCAATGACACGGCACTACGTCGGCACCAAGATCGTTATGGCTTGGGCCCAGGCTCACGCTGATGGCAGCGAAGGCTACACGGTGAAGTACAGCGACGGCTACACCAGCTGGTGCCCGAAAGCTCAGTTCGAAGAAGCCAACGTCGCTATCGGCCACGTCGGTCACCTGCCGCTGCACCAGCAGCGCGTGATTGCCGAGCGTGAGCAACTGGCCGACCGCATCCAGAAGCTGGAAGCGTTCCTGCACACCGATCTGTACGCCGGCCTGCCTGAGGACGAGCAACAACTGCTCAAGATGCAGGCCGATGCGATGGTGCTGTACCTCGGCATCATCAACACCCGAACTTCTAAGTTCGCCTGAGGAATCCCGCCATGGTCCGTTACCTAATTGCCGCACTCGCTGCATGCCTGGTGCTGATCTATGGCGGCTGGAGCTACATCCAAGGACAGGCCAAGGACATGGCCATTGCGACGGATCGCATTAACACCCTTGAGCGTGCGGCCGAATCGCGGCGCAACACCCAGCGCCTGCTGGCTCAGCTCGACACCCAACACACCCAGGATCTGATCGATGCGCAAGCAGTTAACAAGCAGCTTCGTGCTGATGTCGCTTCTGGCGCTCGCCGGCTGTCAGTCGCAGCCCGCTGCCCCGTTGTGCGAGCCGCCACCAGCGCCGCCGGCCTGGATGATGCACAAGCGCGAGCCGAACTTGACCCAGCGACTGCTGGACGAATTCTCGCCATCCCCAGCGACGGTGACGAAGCCATCCGCGCCTTGAGCGGCTTACAGGATTACGTCACACGCATTTGCCTGGGTGGCGCCATCAAACAGGGGCAATGACTTATGGCCCTGACAGCCAAGCAACAGCGGTTTGTCGTCGAGTACCTGATTGATCTGAATGCAACTCAGGCCTCTATCAGGGCCGGGTATAGCAAGAGGACGGCCGGGCAGATCGGTGATGAGAACCTGAAAAAACCTCAAATAGCCCAGGCCATCAAGGAAGCGATGGATTCTCGCAATCAGCGGACGCAGATCAATGCTGACTACGTGCTGAATCGACTGGTTGAGATTGACCAGCTCGACGTGCTGGACATTCTCCGCGACGACATGAGTTTCAAGCCTCTATCAGAGTGGCCCAAGGGCTGGCGCCAGTACCTCGTTGGCTTCGATATCGCCGAGATGTTCGAGGGCTCTGGCGAAGATCGGTCAATGGTCGGCCTGATGAAAAAGATCAAATGGCCGGACAAGGTCAAGAACCTTGAGTTGCTTGGCAAGCACGTCAACGTGAACGCCTTCCGTGACCAGGTGGTGGTCGACGTCACCCACACACTTTCCCAGCGGATGGCAAAAGCCAGTGAGCGAGCCAGTAAGAATCGACCTTGAGCAGCAACTGGTCGAGGACATTCTGTCGTTTGCGCACGACCCGTTGGGCTACGTCTGGTACGCCTTCCCGTGGGGCGAGCCGGGCACTGAGCTGGCGAACAAGACCGGGCCCCGCGATTGGCAGATCGAAGTCCTCGACTCGATAGGCAAGAAGCTCCGAGGCGGCGCCAAAGACCTGGGCGAGGTCATCCACGAAGCGGTGGCCAGCGGCCACGGCATCGGCAAGTCGGCACTAGTGTCCTGGATCATCAAGTGGTCAGTGGACACCGGCATTGATACCCGCGGCGTGGTAACCGCGAACACCGAAACACAGCTACGAACCAAAACCTGGCCCGAGGTTGCGAAATGGAACCGGCTTTCCATCACCGCCCACTGGTTCAGGCTGACCGCCACCGCGCTTATCAGCACCGACCCCGACCACGAAAAGAACTGGCGTATAGACGCCGTGCCTTGGTCGGAGAGCAACACCGAGGCATTCGCCGGCCTGCACAACGAAGGGCGGCGCCTGCTGCTGATCTTCGACGAGGCGTCAGCCATTGCCGACCTGGTGTGGGAAGTGGCCGAAGGAGCGCTCACCGACGAGAACACTGAAATCATATGGGCAGCCTTCGGCAACCCGACCAAGACCACCGGCCGGTTCCGCGAGTGCTTCACCCGCTACAAGCACCGCTGGAGCCATCGGCAGGTTGATAGCCGCACCGTCGAAGGCACCAACAAGACGCAGATCGCCAAGTGGCAGGCGGACTACGGCGAAGACAGCGACTTTTTCCGCATCCGTGTTCGCGGCATGTTCCCGAGGGCTTCTGAATTGCAACTGATCCCCACTGACTGGGTGGCCGAGGCCATGCGGCGCGAAGCCGTTTACGGCATGGACGACGCCCTGGTATGCGGCATCGACATTGCACGGGGCGGTATCGACAACAACGTCATTCGCTTCCGTCGCGGCCTGGATGCGCGGTCGATCCCGCCTATCCGCATCCCAGGCAGTGAAACCCGCGACACCACCCTGTTCATCGCCCGGGTTTGCACCGCCGTGGCAGACCACCGGCCGGATGCCGTTTTTGTTGACTCGACCGGCGTCGGCGGCCCTGTTGCCGACCAACTGCGCAGGCTGATGCCTGGGGTGGTGATTATCGACGTCAACTTCGCCAGCGCAGCACCAGACCGGCACTACGCCAACATGCGCACCTACATGTGGTGGCAGATGCGCGAAGCCATTCGGGCCGGACTGGCCATCGAGAAGAGCGCCGAGCTTGAGGCTGAGCTGACCTCGCCCGAGTACACCCACAACAGCAGCGACCAAATCGCCCTGGAGAAAAAGGACGCGATCAAAAAGCGCCTGGGCATTTCTCCGGACGACGGCGATTCGCTGGCGCTCACCTTCACCATGCCGGTGATGAAAAGCCAGTACAGCAACTACGCCGGCAGCGCTGGCGAATTCAATGGCCTCCAATCCGACTACGACCCATACGGGGGGAACTGAAATGTGCGGCAAATCAATCAAGAAGATCGCGAACGTGGCGACCCTCGGCCTGTCCGGTGCTCTGCTGGGCAACGACAGCGCAGTGGCGCCCACCGCCGCCGCGGCCGTAGCGGCCGCTCCCACCACCAGCAGCGACTCGGTGCAGGCCTCGGTAGATGCCGAGCGTAAGCGTCGTCTTGCCGCTGCTGGCCAAGGCGGCACCATTTTGACCGGCGCGTCGGGCTTGCTGGGCGGTGCCAACACCAGCCAGAAAACCCTGCTGGGGGTGTGACTTGGCCGACTCTCTGCGCGAACGCCTGGAAAAGCGCCGCACCCGCCTGAAAGGCGAGCGCGACAGCAACTGGCTCCCTGAGTGGCAAGAGTTGGGCGACTTCATCAGCCCACGCTCGGGCCGCTGGAACAACACCGACACCAACAGCGGAAAGCGCCGGGACAAGAAAATCATAAACCCGCGGGCCTCGTTTGCAGCTCGCACTCTGGGCGCGGGCATGCACACTGGCATGACCAACCCCGCCGCGCCCTGGGTCAAGTTCGGCACGCCTGACCCGGCCATGATGGATTACGCGCCGGTCAAGGCCTGGCTGTTTTCGGTCGAAAAGGCCATGCGCGAGGTAATGGCGCGGTCGAACCTCTACAGCGTGCTGCCCAACCGCTACACCGAAGAAGGCGTGTTTGGCACGGCCCCCATGGTGGTGCTGCCGGACGATGACGATCTGCTGCGTTGTTACCCTCTGGCCGTGGGCAGCTACATGCTGGCCAACAACAGCCGCAACCAGGTAGACACGCTGTTCCGCGACTTCAAGATGACAGCGCGGCAGATGGAGCAGCAATTCGGCAAGGAGGCCATGAGCCCCACGGCGCAAACCCTTCTCACGAACAACCCTGAGGCCTGGGTCGATATCTGCCACGCCATCGAGCCGAACGAGGGGCGCGACACCAGCAAGGCCGACAACGAGAACATGCCGTTCCACTCCGTGTACTGGGAAATGAGCGGCGACAAGGACAAGATCCTGCGCAGGTCTGGGTTCAAGACTTTTCCCGTCATGGCGCCGCGCTGGGACGTCCTGGCCGAAGACGTCTATGGCACTGGCCCTGGCTCTATGTGTATTGGCTCCACCAAGGCGGTGCAGCTCATGGAGCGCCGCAAGGCCGAAATGATAGAGAAGGGCGTGCGTCCACCAATGGGCGCCCCGGCCAGCCTCAAGAATCAGCGTGCATCAATCCTGCCGGGCAGCATCACCTACCTGAACGACATGCAGCTTGGGGCCAAGTTTGAACCCCTCTACAACGTCAACCCTGCGTGGATCGGCCAGTTGCGCGGCGAAATCCAGGCCGACAGCGACATCATAGACACCGCGTTCTTCGTTGACCTGTTCCTGATGGTCAGCCAGATGGACAGCGTGCGCACGGCCTACGAAATCGCCACTCGCAAGGAGGAAAAGCTGCTCATGCTGGGGCCGGTGCTGGAGCGCCAGACCGATGATTTGCTTGATCCTCTGGTCGATATGCACTTCAACCAGATGCTGGAACAGTCGATCCCGCGCTGGACTGGCCTGTTGCCGGGCGCGCCGCTGATCCCGCCGCCGCCGAAGGAGCTGGTCGGCCTGGATCTGCGCATCGAGTTCACCAGCATCCTGGCCCAGGCCCAGAAGGCCATTGGCGTTTCCAGCATCGAGCGCGCCATCGGCTTCGCCGGCCAGGTGGCCACCACCACGCAGAACCCGGCTGCCCTGGACATGCTCGATTCCGATGAATGCATGCGCCAATACTTCGAGCTGATCGGCACCCCGCCAACCATGGTTCGGGCAGACGACGCCGTTGCCGAGATCCGTGAGCAGCGCGCCAAGGCTGAACAGCAGGCGCAGATGCAGCAGCAACTGGGCAGTGTCATCGAGGGCGTCAAGACCCTCAGTCAGGCCGACACCGGCGGCGATAACGCCCTCACTCAGCTTGCCGGGGCAGTGTAATGACCGATCAGCAGAAACCCACCGAGCAGGAATTGCAGGACATCGCTGACTTCAAGTGGCTGATGGGGGATCACCGTGGGCGCCGCTTCATGTGGCGAACCATGGGAAGGCTCAGGCTGTTTGAGCCATCGATAGGGCTCACGGATTCCATCACCAACTTCAACGAAGGCCAGCGCAATGCTGGCCTTCTTCTTTTAAGCCAGGTCAATGACCTGACTCCAGCGATGTACGCGGTCATGGCGGCGGAGAACGCGCCACAGCCGATTGATGAGCAACCCCAGGAGACTGATGAATGAGCGCTTTGATGATGAAACTGCTTGGCCGCGTGCTGATGAATGAGGCGGGCGATGGTGGCGAAGGCTCGGCGCCAGCCCCCGCCGCTGCGCCAACCCCGGCAGCGGCTCCAGATGCAACCGTGCTGACCCCGGCTGCTGCCGCACCAACACCGGCCGCCGCCGAAACCAAAACCCCTGAACAGATCCAGCAGGAAGCGGACGCAGCGAAATCCAAGACCGACGCCGAAGCCAAGAGCGCTGGCGCGCCCGAGGCCTACACCGACTTCACCCTGGCGGATGGCGTGGAGATGGATGCCGGCACCTTGGACTCGTTCAAGGGCCTGGCTAAGGAGTTGAACATCTCCCAGGAATCAGCCCAGAAGCTGATCGACCTGCAAAGCGCTCTGGCCACCAAGCAGGTCGAGGACATGCAGGCCGCCGTGGTCAAGCAGTCCCAGGACTGGGCAGCCGAGGTCAAGAGCGACCCCGAGCTCGGCGGCGCGAACTACGACAAGAGCGTAGCCAGCGCCGTCAAGGTCATCCAGGCCTTCGGCGACCCGCAGCTTTCCGAGCTGCTAAATGCGTCCGGCCTGGGCAATCACCCGGCGCTGTTCAAGTTCTGCCACCGCATCAGCGGGGCTATCTCGGAGGACAAGTTCGTCCTGCCGGGTAGCCAGACCGGAGCCGAGCGCAAATCGAACGAAGAAGTGTTCTACGGCAATAGCAAGTCTTAACCCCCTACGGAGTAACAACGCATGGCTACCATTGCAAATACCGCCGTCACTTTGGCGGACTGGGCGAAGCGTCAAGATCCAGACAGCAAGCAGGCTCGCATCGTCGAAATGCTGGATCAGACGAATGAAATCCTCACCGACATGCTCTGGCTGGAAGGCAACTTGCCTACTGGTCACCGCACTACGGCGCGCACCGGCCTACCAACGGGCACCTGGCGCGCGCTCAACGGTGGTATCGCCACTGGCAAGTCCACCACGGCACAGATCGACGAAACCTGCGCAATGTTGGAAAACCTCGGCGTGGTCGACGTGGCTCTGGCTGAGCTGAACGGCAACACTGCAGCTTTCCGTCTTTCGGAAAACTCGGCGTTCATTGAAGGCATGAACCAAGACATGGCCGCCGGCCTGTTCTACAACAACGATGCGCTTGCGCCAGCTCAGTTCCTGGGTATGGCTCCGCGCTACAGCGACAGCACCGCCAAGAACGGCAAGAACATCATCAAGATGGGCGGTTCCGGCGCTGATAACACCTCGATCTGGCTCATAGTCTGGGGCGATCAGTGCGTTCACGGTATCTATCCGAAGGGCTCCAAGGCCGGCATCGAGCACAACGATATGGGCATTGAACTTGTGGATGATGGCACCGGAAAGAAATTCCGCGCTTATCGCGATCACTACAAATGGGTTCCTGGTATCTCCCTGCGCGACTGGCGCTACGCGGTTCGCATTTGCAACATCGATGTTTCCGACTTGATCGCGGACACCGATGGCACCAGCGTGAAAATCATCGAAGCGATGATTCGTGCAGTGCACCGCATCCCGAACCTGAAAATGGGTCGAGCCGCGTTCTACATGAACCGCACCATTGCCGAGTGCCTCGACATTCAGGCGATGAACAAGAAAAACGTCCAGCTCAAGATCCAGGAGTATGACGGCGAGTTCATCACCAGCCTGCGCGGCGTTCCTTTTCGCACCGTCGACGCCCTGCTCAACACCGAAGCGCCAGTGGTTTAAGGCTGCTGACCCTCTCGCTCATTGGAGATCGAAACATGATTACCGACAGACTGAACACGTTCAGCAACGCCCAGGTTGTCACCGCCACCGCGGCGTCGACGGACGTCCTTGATCTTGGGCCACTGACCCACGGCAATACCCGTCGCGATATCGGCGCTGGCGAGCCGATCTACCTTGTGGTGGCTGCTCTCACTGCTGCCGCCGCTGCTGGCGCTGCAACCACCAACATCCAGTTGCAGACCAGCGACAACAACAGCACCTGGGTGACGTTGTTTGATTCCGGTCCCCTGGCCCTGGCCGACCTTCCTGCCGGCGCTCGCCCGGTACAAGTGGCTGTTCCTCGCGGTGTGCGTCGCTACCTGCGCGTGAACTACCTCATTGGTACGGGCCCGCTGACTGCCGGCAGCTTCTGGGCTGGCTTGGTCAAAGATGTACAGGACAACACCAAGTACGCCAGCGGATTCACGCTCGGTTAAGGGGTAGAGCATGCAAGTTACAGCGAAAGATCGCGGTTTTTACGACAATGGCATCAAGGATGTTGGGGACACGTTCATTCTCAGCGAGAAAGAACACTTCAGCGAAAACTGGATGGTGTCTGGCGCCATTGCCCCAGCCAAGGACGTTCAGACCTTCACTGGCTACGTTGCGGTTCGCGGCGCCGCCGGCAAGTTCGTCGTCAAGGACGCGGCAGGGCAGATGGTCGGCACCTTCACTGGTAACAAGGCCGAGGCAGAAGCGGAAGCTGTTCGCCTGAATGCTGGCGGCGCAATCACGCCAACCCAGGGCACCACTCAGCAGGACGCTGACAGCACCGGCGGCACGGTCAATGACTCAGGCAACAACAACGGACTGCCAGACGCCTGACCAACAGCAACTCCCTCAAGGGCCCTTCGGGGCCCTTTCTCATTTCTGAGGTCCCCGAATGTCGAGCGATATCGAAATCTGCAACATCGCGCTTTCGCGGGTTGCCCACACCAGCCCGATTGTCTCGTTCAGCGAGCGCAGTAAGGAGGCCGAGCTATGCAAGGTTCTCTACGCGCCCATGCGTGAGCTGGTGCTGAAAGGCTTCCCGTGGCCGTTTGCTGAATCGACCGTCACCCTTGCCGACATTGGGAGCCCCGCGCCGGGCTGGGCGTTCCGCTACCGCTATCCGGCTGAATGCCTGGCGGTGCGCGAGATCATCCTGCCGGGCTGGCGCCGAGCGCCCACCGCCGACATGCAGATCCCTTTCAAGGTCGGCTATGACGCCGGCGGCCGGGTGATTCACACGGATCAGCCAGAGGCTGCTGTGCGCTTCACGTTCCGCGTCGAGGACTCGACGTTCTTCGATGCGCTGTTTGCTGATGCCCTGGCGTGGCGCCTGGGCCAGGAGCTGGCCTTGCCGCTATCGTCCAAGCCAGACCTACAGCAGTTCTGCAAGCAGGGCTACGCCGAGGCACTGACCGTGGCCCAGGGCGCAGCCTTTGAGGAGTCGCGGGACGATCCAGAGCCCGAATCAGAATTCGTGACGGTGCGCTCATGAGCGGCGTGCTGCAACCGACCTTCGCCGCTGGCGAACTGTCGCCCTCCGCCAGTGCCCGTACCGACATCGCCCGCTATTACACGGGACTGAAGACGTGCCGCAACTTCATGGTCATGCCCTACGGCGGCGTACGTAACCGCCCCGGCACCAAGTTTGTGTGCGAGGTGGAGAACTCCAACAAGCTGACGCGCCTGATCCCGTTCCAGTTCAATGACCAGCAAACCTACATCTTGCAGTTTGGCGACCTGCAAACCCGGTTCATCAAGGATGGCGGACAGATCCTGTTCAGCGCCCCGCCCTACGAGGGGCTGCCGGTTCAGGTGGCCTTGCCGTACACCCAGTACGACCTGAAACAGATCAACTACACCCAGTCGGCGGACGTGATGACGCTGGCGCACCCGGGGTACAAGCCCCGCGAGCTGGGGCGGTTTGCCCACGACAACTGGGTTACTGCCGAAATCAGCCTGGCCCCGCGCATCCCGCCGCCAGCATCGGCCACCGCCACCCCCGTGACTGGTACCGGGGCCAAGCAGGTCTGGCGTTACCAGATCACGGCGGTAATGGATGACGGCAACAGCCTGGACGAGTCCTTGCCTGTCACGTCGAATACCGTGGAGGTCTTTGCAGACACCGCGGCGGCGACGATCACGTGGCCAGCGGTGGTTGGCGCCACTTACTACATCGTCTACAAGGACAACGCCGGGGCCGGGATCTACGGCTTTATCGGGCGCGCCACCGAACTGAGCTTCACCGACCGAAACATTGTCGCCACCAAGACCGACACGCCGCCAAACGGAAATGACCCGTTCGTGGGCGTGGGCAACTACCCGGGCTGCGTGGGCTATTACCAGCAGCGCCTGGTGTTCGCTGGTAGCGATCTGAACCCCCAAACGGTCTGGATGAGCAAGACCGGCCTGTTTAAAAACTTCGGGTTTTCGGTGCCGAACAAGGACGACGACTCGATCACCTTCACCATCGCCAGCCGCGAAGTGAACCGGATGCGTCACTTGCTGGGCCTGCGCAAGCTGCTGGGCCTTACCAATGGCGGGGAATGGACATTCACAGGCTCCGATACCGGGCTTACCGCCAAAACCATTCAGGCCAGCCAGGAGGGCTATGACGGTTCCGCGCTGATTCCGCCCGTGGTGGTGGGCAACAGCGCCGTATACGTCCAGGCCCGGGGCAGTCGGGTGTCGTCGTTTGGCTACTCGCTTGAATCTGACGGCTTTGCGGCGGATGACCTGACAATTTTCAGCGCACACCTGTTCCGTGGGCATGAGCTGACCAGCGTGGCATATCAGAAAATCCCTGACTCGATTGTCTGGTATGTGCGCGATGACGGCGTATTGCTTGGTATGACCTATCTGCCAGAGCAGCAGCTTGTGGGCTGGCACCGCCACGACACGGACGGGTTCGTTGAATCCATTGCCTGCATCCCAGAGGGCCAGGAGGACGCGCTCTATATGGTGGTGCGCCGCTACATCAACGGCGTGCAAAAGCGCTACGTCGAACGCATGGCCACGCGCCAAGTGCGGGCTATTGAGGATGCTTTCTTTGTGGATTGCGGCCTGAGCTATGACGGGAGAAACGCCGACCCAAGTAAAACCCTGCGCCTGACCGGCGGGACAAACTGGCTGTTCCCAGAGGTTGTGACCATCACTGCCGAGGGGCATGCGCCGTTTGTGCCCGAGAGCGTGGGCGCCGAGTATTCGATAACCCGTACTATCACCGACGCGAACGGCGACACCGCCACGGATATTGTCCGGCTCCAGGTGGTTCAGTATTTCAATGCAGGCTCCGTGACAGCCAAGCTGCTGGTCGTGTGTCCGGCAACATTGCGCAACACGCCTGTTTCTACCTGGGCCCGCCAGGCCAGAACAATCAGCGGCCTGGGCCACCTGGAAGGGAAAACGGTTTCCATCCTTGCCGATGGCAGCGTGCATCCGCAACTGGTCGTCCAGGGCGGCACCATCGTGTTGCAGGAAGCCGCGGGCGTTGCGCACGTTGGCCTGCCGTACAACTCCGACATGGAGACCCTCGATCTGGAGTTGAAAAACGCCAACGAAACCGTGCTCGACAAGAAGATTGCCGTCACATCGCTGACTGTCATGGTCGAGGAGTCGCGCGGGGTCATGGCCGGGAAGGACAAGAATAGCCTCTATAAGGAGAAAACCTCCCGCAACGCCTACGAGCCACCACTTGAGTCGATAACCGGCCAGGTCGAAATCTCCATATCGAACAACTGGCAGGGCAAGGGTCGAGTGTTCATTCGCCAGTCCGACCCTCTGCCGCTGACCGTGCTGGCCGTCATCCCAGAGGTGACCATCGGTGGCCGCTGAAGTGTTGCCGGTATCGGTTGAGGATGTGCCGGCCATCCTGCTGATCGTGCGTCAGGCCGATGTCGACGAAATCACCGAGGCCCTTGGCATCCCCATGGAGCGGGCGCTGATTGATGCGGTCACCGGCAGCCTGAACGCCCGCAAGATCGTGGTCGACGGCGAGGTCGTGGCCGTCTTCGGTGACGCTATTCACAGCATCTTGGGATCGGTCGGCGTGCCCTGGCTTATCTCCACAATTCATGTGGAAAAACACGCAAGGGCCTTCCTTAAGGTCTGCAAGCCGGAGGTGCAGGGCATGTTGACCCGTCACCGCCACCTCATGAACTACGTCGATGCGCGCAACACCTCCGCCATTCGCTGGCTCAAGTGGCTTGGCTTCGACTTCGGCGAGGCCGCCCCTTATGGCGCTCGCCGCTTCCTTTTTTATCAATTCACCCTGAATCGTGGGAACTGACTATGTGCGGAGCTTTTGCACTACCGGCGGCCATTGCGCTGTCCGTGGGCAGCGGGCTGATGGGGGCGTCCAGCGCCATCGACGGGGGCAATTACCAGTCCGGCCTGCTGAAACAGAACGCGGCGTTCAAGAACCAGGCCGCTGACGAAGCGATCTTGGCCGGCAACACCGATGCCGACTGGCAGCGCGTGCGCGCCGGGCAGGCCGTGGGCGAGCAGCGCACCTCGCTGGCTGCCAACGGCATCGACGTGAACAGCGGCAGCGCGGGCCAGTTGCAGGATGACACCGCCATGATCGGCGAGCTGGACGCCCTGACCATCCAGAACAACGCCGCGCGCGAGGCCTACGGCTACCGCACCCAGGCGAATCAGGACATTGCCAACGCCAAGCAGGTCAAGAAGAACGCCAAGAGCCAGGCCATCGGCTCGATTCTGGGTGGCGCGGGCAGCGCGTTCGGCATGGCGGCCGCCGGCGGGATGTTCGGCAGTGGCGGCGGCGCAGGCACAAAGGCGGCAATGAGTGGCGGAACGACTCGCCTCAACTACAACCAGGCTATGACCTAAGGGGTATGTGATGCCACGGGTTCCAGTATTTGAAGGGCCGCAGGTTCGCCAGCAGCCGCGCGGACCGGTTCAGCTCGGCGGCGTAGCGCCAGACTCATCGCCTATTGCGCAGGGTTTGCAGGGCTTCACGCGCGGCGCCGAGGTCTTGGCCAGCCAGGAGCGGGAGCGCGCCGACACCGCGCTGCTCATGGAAGCCGACACCCAGCTGACCAAATGGCAACAGAAGACGATGTACGACGAGGGCGGCGTCTACACGCGCAAAGGCAAGAACGCGCTCGACGTCACCAACCAGACCCTGGAGCAGTTCGAGAAGGCCCAGGAGGAAATCGCCAGCACGCTGACCAACGACCAGCAGCGCGCCCGCTACGCCCAGATCGTCGCCAGCCGGCGCAACTCAATCTCCGGCGACCTGAACCGCTACGAGTACGGCGAGCGCCAGAACTACTATGGCCAAGTGGAAAAGGGCCAGCTCGAAACGTCTATGCAGGGCGCGGCCCTGGACTACCAAGACCCAGCCAAAGTCCAGCAGCACCGGGCGAAGATTGACGCTGTGCTGGCAAGTCGCGCCCAGCGCTTGGGGTTGTCGCCCGAGGCGGCGCAGGCTGAACGGCTGGAAACCAACAGCGGCATGTCCTCGGCCGTAATCCAGCGAATGCTGGTCGATTCGCCCCAGAAGGCCAAAGGATATTTCGAGTCCTACAAGGACACGATGACGGCGGAAGATCAGATCCGGGCGAGCAGCGGAATTGACCAGGGGTTTCGCCGTATTGAGGCGGAGGCCCGCCAGCGCCAAGCCGAGGCCCGTCAGATGCAGGCCATTCAGCGCATGGAGCTGGGTAGTCGGGTGCAGGACGCCAGCGCGGCTTACTCGCAGGGCTTGGAATTCGAGAATCCGCCATCGCGGGCTGACTTTGCCGCAGCCTACGGCCCGGAACAGGGCGCCAAACAGTACGACTCCTTCGCCAAGATTCAGGCCGTGGCCCCAGCCATACGCGAGTTTGCTACTGCTGACCCGCAGGAGCGCCAGCAGATACTAAGCAAATTCCAGCCCGCGCAGGATGGCGTGGCAGGTGAGGGCTTCAAGCAGGACTCCCAGCTTTACCAGCACTTGACCAGCGTTGGCGCGGGCCTGCTCAAGCAGCAGCAGACCGACCCAGCCGCCTACGTGGCCAAGTACAGCCCAGCCGTGCAGCGCGCCTTTGCAACCGCGCAGGAGCAGGGCACGCCGGAGGCATATCAGGCCTACGCGATTGCCACGGCTGCCGAACAGCAGCGCCTGGGCGTTCCGCAAGTCAAGCTGTTGCCGGACGCGGCAGCCGATCAGATGGCCGCCAACTTCAACCAACAGATCAATGGCGGCGAGAGCGCTGCCGCGATGATTGAGCAGCAACAGGCGCTGTGGGGGAAGGACTTCCCAGCCGTGCTGCAACAGGTTGGCAAGAAGCTTCCCGCCGAGGCCCAGGTGATCGCCACTGGCCTGCCCAAGGATATTGCCGAGCGCATGGCGTCAGTGGCTCCGCTCAAGGATGGCGACCTGAATCTGGCGCTGCAAAAGGGCCAGAAGGACGAAATCAGCCAGTCGGTTCAGCAGGCCATGCAGCCGTTTGCGGAGTCGTTGCAGGGTCAGGCTGGCGGCATAAACACCTATAACACCATGTACAGGGCGGCCTTGCGCACTGCGACCTCCTACGTCATCCAGGGCGACGGGGTTGGCGATGCCGTGGAGCGCGTAGTAAACGGCATGGTCAATGACAAGTACGATTTCTTCGGAACCTACCGCGTGCCGAAAACCCTCGATACGGGCGCGGTCAGCCGCGGCGCGGATCTGGCCATGCGGTCGATCACCCCCGCAGAACTGATGGTGCTACCAGGGCTGGCGGGCGTAGCCGAAGAGCAGAGCGGCGCGCAGTTGCAGGAAGCCCTGCGCAGTGCTGGCCAGTGGGTTCCGACCAACGACGAAAGCGGCCTATCGCTGACCCTCAACGGCTACCAGGTTCGTGGAAAGGATGGGAGACCCATCGTTCGCACCTGGGAGCAGCTCCAGCAGCAGGGGCTGCGCGAGCCTGACAAGTACCGTGTAGCGCCGACGATGGTGTTCCCATGACTATTTTTGCAGGTGATGCGCCGGTTCTTGATCGGCGCACGATGCTGGATATTCCGGCCGGGTCTGGAGAAGTGTTTGATGCGGCTTTCGATAGCGCGTTCTCCACCAACCCCACCACCTCCCTTGTGCGTACCGAGGCGCTAGCAGAGCAGGAGCAGGGTCGCGCGGTGGTGATGGGGCCGGAATCCTATATGGCGCCGAACGCTGGCCGCCTTGAGCCTGAAACCCCGGTGCTTGACGCCCAGTCCGCACGGGATCGTGTTGCGGGCATGGGGCTGGAGATCAAAATTCCTGACCAGGGCATTCGCGAGGGCGCACTGGAAATTCTGATCCAGCGGCACCGCGAGCAGGCCGCCCGCCAGCAGGTAATGGCCCGCGCCGGAGGCGGTGGTATGGGAACGCAGCTTGCTGCCGGCCTTGCCGCTTCACTGTTGGACCCACTCAACATCGCTTCGGCGTTTGTGCCGGTGGTGGGCGAGGCTCGCTACGCCGCCATGCTAGGGCGTGCGTCGTCTCCGCTGGGGCGTGCCGCTGTGCGTGCAGGTGTTGGCGCTACTGAGGGTGCCGTGGGCGCAGCCATCATTGAGCCGCTGCCGCTGCTGGCTGCGAGGCAGGACCAGACCGAATACGGCCTATCCGACTCCCTGTCCAACATTGCTCTTGGCGGGATTCTCGGTGGCGGCCTGCACACCGTGGGTGGCGCGGTGTCTGATGCGCTTCGCCGGCGGATGGCTGCCGAAACTCCGCAGCCCATCGACACTGTGCTCAATGCCGCAGATCGCCCAGGTCCGCAGGCCGTGCGGGCCGCCGACTTTGAGCGGGCTTTTGAGCAAGACCCGGACATAGCCCTGCGCGCATCCTTAGCCCGCCAGCTCGAGGCTGACGGCGAAACGCTCTACCGCAACGCTCAGCGCCAGGCTATCGACGAGATACGCCCAACGCTGACCGGTGAGCGCGTGGGCAATGTGGCCGATCTGCACGCCGAGCGCTTGTCGCTGACCCAGCAGGCCATGAATCTGGACGTAAAATTTAAGGATCTGGCCAGGCAGTACCAGATCCAGCGCATGAGTCGCAAGCAGGCCGAGCGTGCTGCCCGCGAAACGATTGCGGCCCAGAAAGAGCAAATCGGCACTCGCCAGGCAGAAATAAACACTGCGCTGGAGCGCAACCGGGCGGGCGAATTCGACCGCCGCGACTTGGGGTTGATTGAGCGCGGCGAGGTGCCAGAGCGTTTGCGCCCGCAGATAGAGGCTCGCGCCAAGCAAATCATGCAGGGTGATCAGCAACGGCCGCTGGGCTCCGCCATCCGTACCGCGCGTGAAACTGCTCAAGATGCCGACTGGACCGTGCGCGACAGCGCCTTACGCACCGCCGTAGCCCAGGCCGTCAGCGGCCGGGATGTTGACGTGCAGGCATTGTTCGATCTGGAGGCACCAGGCAAGGCCGCTGGCGCCTTGGAATACGTCAAGCGCCCACTGGCGCGGCGGGTTGATCCAGAGGGTCAGGCCGAGAGCCTGCGCGCGGACAGCATGCCCAAGGCTCAGCCACAAGATGACTTCGAAGCCACCCGCCAGCAATTCGAAGAGGACGAAGCCCTGGTCAAGGAAATGCTGGATCAGCTTCCTGAGAAGGACAGGGCCGATGTTCTGGCCGCCAGCCGTGACGAAGCCGGCGCCGCCCAAGCCCAGGCCGACCGCGCCGAACAATACTCGAAGGCATACCGCGCCGCCGCCGTATGCGACATAAGGAACGGACAATGACGCCTTGCATTGATGCTGTACGGGCTGCCGCTGGCAATCTGGAAGACAGAGAAATTGCCGAGATCTTTGAACTGTTGCGGGGGAGAGCTAAGGAGCTGATGGCCAGGGAGGGCGCCTTGGGCATGGAGCAGGCCACGTTACGTGCGGCTGATGAACTGGGCAAGCAAGCCCAGCACGCGGCACTGATCGAGAAGCGAAACGCCTTGCTCAACCTGCGCCGGCGGGGAGAGATTGTTTCCTTTGTGCGCGGCAGCTTTGCCGATCGGCCAGACCTGGGCATTGAATCGCTGCTGGTGGGTACCAACCTGGCGCGCCAGGGCTCGCGCATGTCGGTCGCCGCCGAGCAGAAGGCGCTGGGCGATGCCTATATCAGTGGGTTCATCCATGACTTGGAGCGCCAGGACCTGGTGGCAATCCTGGCAAAAGGTGATTCAGATGTCGATATCGCCGATGCGCTCTGGAAGATCGGGACCAAGCAGGACACCTCAAAGCTCAACGACCAGGTGGTGAGCATCGCCCGCACCATCCAGAAGTACCAAGAAGCGGCGCGCATCGATGCGAACCGCGCCGGTGCCAACATCGGCAACCTACCTGGGTACATTGCCCGCCAAAGCCACGACGGCGAGAAGATCGGTTCTGCAGGCCTTGATAAGTGGCTTGAGGAAATTCAACCTCGGCTTGACCCGCGCACCTTCGACGATGTGACCAACCCAGCCCAGTTCCTACGTGGTGTGTACGACGGACTGGTTTCTGGCGATCACCTCAAGGCGCCGGGTGATAAACCTTCAAACGGCTTTAAGGGCCCGGCCAACATCGCCAAGAAGGTCAGCCAGGAAAGGGTTTTGCACTTCAAGGACGGCGTGGCCTGGCACGAGTACAACACGATGTTCGGCACCGGCAACTTGCGGGAGTCGGTGTTGCGTGGACTGGACATGGCCGGGCAGAACACCGCGATCATGCGGCGCCTGGGCACCAACCCTGAGGCCAACCTCAGCATGGCCATGGACATTCTGGCCGAGGACGTGCGCAAGTCTGGCGACCCAAAAGCCCTGACCAACTTCAATACCGCGCGCGGCACTATGATTGCCAACCGCTTCGCCGAGGTCAGCGGTGCAACACGCATACCTGGCAGCGCCTGGGGAGCAAGGGTTTCCGCCAACGTGCGGGCCTGGCAGTCACTGTCAAAGCTGGGCGGAGCCTTGCTGTCGAGCTTTACGGACCTTCCTGTTGCCGCCAGTGAAATGCGGTACCAGGGCAAGAGCTTCCTGGGGGCTTTGGGGGAAATGACCGCCGGCCTGGCCAAGGGGCGCGGAAGCCTGGAGCAACGTGAAATCCTGTCGAGCTTCGGGGTGTATGGGGATGCGATGCGAGGAGAAATCATGCGGCGCTTTTCGGCCGATGACTCTGTGGGCGGGAAGATGTCGCGTGGAATGTCGCTGTTCTTCAAGCTGAACGGCCTGTCCTGGTGGACTGACGCCAACAAGGCAAGCGCAGGGCTGATGATGGCCCACAACCTGGCGCAGAACAAAGGCAGAGCCTGGGGCGCGATGGATGAGGGCCTGCGCCGCACGCTGGGCCTGTACGACCTCGACGCGGGCAAGTGGGATCTGTTGCGCGGGATGGATACCCGCATGGCTGACGGCCGGGACTACATGACCACCGATGGTATCCCAGGCATTCCTGATGAGCGCATCAGCACTTACCTCACTGAGCAGGGTCGCAAAGTGTCGGGTTCGGCCATCCGCGAAACCCGCGAAGGCCTGAGCCGCAGTCTGCGCGCTTACGTGAACGACCGGGTCAGCTATGCAGTGCTTGAACCTGATGCCCGTACTCGATCGATCATGAACCGAGGCACCAGGCCGGGCACGATCATGGGCGAGCTCAACCGCTTCATGACTCAATTCAAGAGCTTCCCCGCCGCCTACATGCAGAAGACGCTGGGCCGGGAGTTGTACGGCCGGGGGTACGCACCCACGCCGCTGGGCGAGGGGTATCGGGGTAGCAAAGATTTGATCGCCGCATTGCGCAATGGCAACGGCGAGCGCCTGGCCATGGCCCAGTTGCTGCTGTGGACCACCGCTTTCGGGTATCTGTCCATGACGGCAAAGGATGCGGTCAAGGGCCGACAGCCACGGCCGGCAGATGACCCCAAGACTTGGATTGCAGCCATGACCCAAGGCGGCGGGTTCGGGATCATGGGCGACTTCATGTTCGGTGAGGTCAGTCGCTTCGGCAATAAACCGCTGGAAACCCTTGCAGGCCCAACGCTGGGCACAGCCGCCAACGCGCTGGACCTGTGGGCCAAGATCCGTTCGGGCGACGACGCCGCGTCCTCCGCGCTGCGCCTGGCCCAGAACAACACACCGTTCCTCAACCTGTTCTACACGCGCATTGCTATGGACCACCTGTTCCTATGGTCGGTGCAAGAGGCCATGAACCCCGGATCACTGCGCCGCACGGAACAGCGCATTCAAAAAGAGAACGGCCAGCAGTTCCTAGTCAGGCCATCGCAAACCTATCTCGACCCACTGGGCATCGCCCGATAACCCAGCCCCAGCCCACTTGAGCCCGCCTTGCGCGGGCTTTTTTTCGTCCATAGAAAAGGAGTCACAACAGTGACCGTCAACACAGTAAATAGCACTGCGGAGTTTGTGACGAACGGGGTCAGCACTGTTTTTCCGTTCTTCTTCAAGTTCTTGGAAGATAGTGATTTGGTTGTCACCTATGTTGACCCACTTGGCGCAGTGACGACTCTTTCCCTAGGCACCAACTTCTCGGTTTCAGGCGCGGGCAGCGAGACTGGAGGCAGCATCACTACCACTGCCGCGCTCGCCGGCCCAGGGCAATTAATCGTTTCTCGGGAAATGGACCCGTTCCAGCTCGCGTCTCTGAGAAACCAGGGCAAGTTCCTCGCCGAAACCCATGAAAACGTCTTCGACAAGCTGACCATGCTGATTCAGCAGGCGCTTTCGGTCACGCGCCGCGCACTGATGCGCCCATTTGGACGAAACTACTACGACGCTGAAAACCGCCTAATTAAGAACTTGGCCGCGCCCGTCGACTTTCAAGACGCGGCAACCAAGCGATTCGTTCAGGAGTTGATCGCAGGGGTTATTTCGTCTGGCCAGGGCGCAATTAACAACGCAGTAAACGTGTTGTATGCAGCAACTGGCGGGCTGTCTGTTAGAAGCGTGAAAGATAGACTTGACGATATTCCTGTCCCGCTAAGTTATGGCGCTGCGGGTAACGGCGTGACGAATGACACTGACGCTTTTGGAGTATTTGAGGGGCTATTTACTGGGCGCACTGTTGATCTGGGTGGGCGCACTTACGTTGTAACCTCTCGCCCCACCAAAAACGCCTACATCAACGGCAAGTTCAAGGTTCTCAACGCAACTTTTTCTTCGGATCTTTACAACGGTTTTCTTACTGGGGTTCCGAAGTTCACGCCATACGGCAACCAGCTTCGCAACCTCAAGGAAGCCCTTGGCAACCCATTGGTGCAGGTGGTGGGCATTGTTGCCGTGGGCGACTCCATCACCTGGGGTCGCACGTTACCTGACAACTCGTCCGTGTCCCCGCAAACCCAGCTCCTGACGACAGCCCGCGACAACGCTAGCAGTCCGAGTTTCTGGAATAACTTCCGGCGCTACATCGGCGAACGCTACATGAGCGGAGTGACGCCAAACATTTACAACTGGGCCGCAAGTCCGTCCGGGCAGAGTGTTGTGGAATACACGCGGCCAATAACAATTTATCCAAAGGACGGTCAGTTTTCCCTTGCCGTCACCGGGACGAGTCAGTCCGTGATTTCGGCAGCGCGCCCAACCAGCCCTACGGGCTTTATGTATACCTTGGCAGACGGTAACCCTGGCGGCTCCAGCTATCAGTCGATAAACTTCAACTACACAGGCGATCAGTTCACCATTATTCTTCGCGCCACAAATACCGGAGATTTCAATAATTACGACCTCATTGTCGACGGTGTCAATAGAGGAACTTTCACCACGCAAGACGGCGTAGATGGAATTGTTTCGGGGGACAACAATCGTCGCCTTCATACGTTCCCATACGTCAGAAACAAAGTGGTGACAATCCGTACCAACTCCACCGGCCTGACCGGCATTCGCCGCCTATACATTGAGGGGCTAGAAATTCCAAAGTTCGTGCAGATGATTAACCAGGGCGTTATCGGGCAGACCGCTCGCACCTACGATCTCTACAACCTTTCGGGCAGCTACTCGAACCCAACCGCAGTTCCTGCTGGTGCGCAGTTCATTTTCTGCCAGTTCGGCACCAACGATCGGGGAGACACAAGCGTGCCGCCTGGAGCTGGTGAGTTCGAGCGCTCCATGCAGGCCATCGTCAACCGGCTTACGCCGCTGGGCGATGTGATCCTGATGTGTGCCGGGCCGCTTTCGCCGTCCATTGAGCCGCCAACCCCTGTATCAATGACCATGCAGGACGTGCGCGGCGTTATCAATCGGGTGGCCAGGGTCAATAACCTGGCCTTTATCGATAACCTGGCGGCCTTCGATGCTGTTGATCCTGCTGTAGTTCTGGATGGTACGACGCATCCGAACGCGCTAGGGCACGCCATCATGTCACGCAACATCATCAATTCATTTGAGTCGTAACCTGAAAATTCTGTAGGGAGTGACTCGCCAGGGATGGGCGAGCCTTCGCGGCGCTCCTTGGTTATAATGGCGCTTTGTTGCCAAGCCACGGATGGACTGAACAATGTCGATGGGCGCGCCAAGGTTCACAGCTTATGGCGGACAACTTCAAAGCCTTAGGGCTGCGCTAAACAACCCCCTGGTTCAATTTGTTGGAATCGTTGGTATTGGTGATTCCATCATGTGGGGGCGAACCCTCCCAGGAAACGCATCGGCGCAACCCCGATCCAAGCTTTTGGATACGGCGCGCGATAACGCCTCCACGCCAAGCCTCTGGAATCTCCTTCGCAGCCATGTCGGCGCCAAATACATGGGCGGCGGGGCATTGAGGCTCAGCAACTGGGAAGCATCGCCCTCTGGCGAGTCCATCGCTACCTACATAAAGCCGGCAATCATCTTCCCTGAGGGGGAGGGCTTCACTCTGTCAGCCTCAGGCGCTCACCAGACTGTGAAATCTGTTGATCGACCAGCAAGCCCTACCGGGCGCGCTCACATTCTGTCGGATGGCGGTCAGGATGAGTCGTCACATCAGTCCATAAGCTTCAGGTTTACCGGAAGCGAATTCACCTTGCTATTCAGGTCGCATGGCGCTGGGGACTTCAACAACTATGATCTCATCGTAGACGGAACGAGCGTTGGTACGTTCACTACGCGACCCGGTACCGATGGTTTCTTTATCGGCAGCAACCGAAGGCGGCATACCTTCGGCCATGTTCGGGACAAGGTTGTCGAAATTCGCACGAATTCCACTGGGCTGCCTGGCACGCGGCGCCTGCATGTTGAGGGTATTGAGGTGCCCAAGACCGTGCGTTTCACCAACCAGGGCGTTATCGGGCAGATGGCCCACACCTACAACTCCTACAACCTGTCGGGGAAGTTCTCCAAGCCGGCGGCTATTGAACAGCAGGATCAGTTCTTTTTTGTTCAGTTCGGGACAAATGACCGCAACGACAAGTCCGCGACTCATGCCGGAACCAAGTTCGAGCAGTCTCTACAGGCCATCGTCGACCATCTGCAACCGATGGGGGATGTGGTGTTGATGTGTGCCGGGCCGGTGCGTGACAGGGCGGAGCCAGAACCATCGCCAGCCATGACCATGCAGGACGTGCGCAGCGTAATAGACGGGGTGGCAAAGGCGAACAGCCTCGACTTCATCGACAACCTGTCGCCCTTCGAGTCGGTAGAAACGGATTTGGTGATTGACGGGCACGCCCACCCAAACGAGGAAGGGCACAGAATCATGTCCCGCAACATCATTGGGGCGCTTGAGGCGTCGTAGCTCCAGACAAACAAAAAGCAAGCATTCTCAACATCTTGGCGTTAGAATTGCCGCCGGTTTTGACTGAGTCGAACTGGTCCAGCGACAACGGATTAGTACAGCTATTAGTACATTGAATTGGCGCCCTTGATTTTCGGGCCAAGCAGAGTAGGGGTTTCGAGCTTTAATTCGACTCCCTTCATCCGCACCAAACAAGTAGCTATTGGCTAACAAAAAGCGGCGCAGCACCTGAAAAGGGCTGCGCCGTTTTCGTTTCAGGGCATGGTAGTTCTGGAGTGCGTGTTTTGGTGAAAAAGGGTTCTTGGCGTTCATCATTGTGTTTCTTGATGCTGCACGGGTGTTCGTCGGTCTCCTTGTTGGGTCGATAGTCGGGTTCTGGCGTGTGTTCTTCTATATATAGAAGGGTTGCTTCAGGGATTTGGCGCGATTTGCTGTATTTGCTCTCGGGATAGGTCTACTGGCTTATGTCTATCCATAAATGGTCTGCTGTTTTTTACCCTTTTTCAGTAGGGTGACTTCTTGAGTTCGACCCTCTAGAATGCATGCCCTTGATTCTGGGGTCGGAAACGGCCGGCTAACGTCTGTGCAACGAGGAATATCCATGCAAGTTTCTGTTGAAAATACTTCTGCTCTTGAGCGCCGCATGAGCATCACCGTGCCAGCTGAGCGCATTGAGACCCAGGTCAACAAGCGTCTGCAGCAGACCGCCCAAAAGGCCAAGATTGCAGGTTTCCGCCCTGGCAAGGTGCCAATGAGCGTGATTCGTCAGCGTTATGAAGCTGATGCTCGCCAGGAAGCGGTCGGTGACGTGATCCAAGCTTCCTTTTATGAAGCCGTGGTTGAGCAAAAGCTGAACCCGGCTGGCGCGCCTTCCGTAGAGCCAAAGGTTCTGGAGAAGGGCAAGGATCTGGAATACGTTGCTACTTTTGAAGTGTTCCCAGAGTTCACTGTTGCCGGTTTCGATTCGATTGCTGTTGAGCGCCTGAGTGCTGACGTGACCGATGCGGACTTGGACAAGATGCTGGAAATCCTGCGCAAGCAAAATGTGCGCTTTGAGCTGGCTGATCGTGCTGCGCAGAACGAAGATCAATTGAACATCGATTTCGTCGGTAAGGTTGACGGCGAAGTGTTCGCTGGCGGTTCCGCTAAGGGCACTCAACTGGTATTGGGTTCCGGTCGCATGATCCCTGGCTTTGAAGATGGTTTGGTTGGCGCCAAGGCCGGTGAAGAGCGTGTATTGAGCCTCACTTTCCCGGCCGACTATCAGAACCTTGACCTGGCTGGTAAAACTGCTGAGTTCACCGTTACCGTGAACACCGTGTCTGAGCCGAAATTACCTGAGTTGACCGAGGAATTCTTCGCCCAGTTCGGTATCAAGGAAGCAGGTATCGACGGTTTCCGCACCGAAGTTCGTAAGAATATGGAGCGTGAATTGCGTCAGGCGATCAAGTCCAAGGTCAAGAATCAGGTAATGGATGGTCTGCTGGCCACCAACCCGATCGAAGTGCCGAAGGCATTGCTCGACAACGAAGTCAATCGCCTGCGCGTACAGGCCGTTCAGCAGTTCGGTGGCAACATCAAGCCCGACCAATTGCCGGCTGAGCTGTTTGAAGAGCAAGCCAAGCGCCGCGTCGTGCTGGGCCTGATCGTGGCTGAAGTGGTCAAGCAATTCGACCTCAAACCGGACGAAGATCGCGTTCGCGAGCTGATCCAGGAAATGGCTTCTGCTTATCAGGAGCCAGAGCAAGTCGTGTCTTGGTACTACAAGAACGATCAGCAAATGAACGAAGTCCGTTCGGTTGTGCTGGAAGAACAAGTTGTGGATACTGTTCTGCAGAAGGCTAGCGTGACCGACAAATCGGTCTCTTACGAAGAAGCGGTCAAGCCGGCAGAAGCAGCACAAGCCGACTGATATCTGATTCGTTTGAAAATACACACATAAGCCAGCCTCGCGCTGGCTTATGTGTATTCAAGACATGACTATTTGGGAGTGACTGCAGGACATGTCCCGCAATTCTTATTATCAGCAGAGTTCTGACATCCAGGCCGCAGGCGGCCTGGTCCCGATGGTAGTCGAGCAGTCCGCCCGTGGCGAACGCGCCTATGACATCTATTCGCGCCTCCTCAAGGAGCGCGTGATCTTCCTGATTGGCCCCGTAGAAGACTACATGGCCAATCTGGTTGTGGCGCAACTGCTGTTCCTTGAAGCGGAAAACCCGGACAAGGACATCCATCTCTACATCAACTCGCCAGGTGGTTCCGTAACGGCAGGGATGTCGATCTACGACACCATGCAGTTCATCAAGCCTGACGTTTCCACCATGTGTATTGGCCAGGCCTGTAGCATGGGTGCATTCCTGCTCGCTGGTGGCGCAGCGGGCAAACGCCACTGCCTGCCTAACTCGCGGATGATGATTCACCAGCCGCTGGGTGGTTTCCAGGGGCAGGCGTCGGACATCGACATCCATGCCAAGGAAATCCTGTCCATTCGTCACCGTCTCAATACTTTGCTGGCTCATCACACCGGTCAAAGCCTCGAAACCATCGAGCGCGACACCGAGCGTGACAACTTCATGAGTGCAGAGCGAGCGGCTGAATATGGCCTGATCGACTCGGTGCATGCAAAGCGCAATATGCCCGCCTAAGTAGCCTGGATGCGGGTGGTTGGTTTAACTGACCACCTGCGGACTTGAAAAAGCCCGCAATAGCCTTCATCTTGTGTTGCAAGCCTATCGGATTTGGATCGATCGAATGACTGACACCCGCAACGGCGAGGACAACGGCAAACTGCTTTATTGCTCCTTCTGTGGCAAAAGCCAGCATGAAGTGCGCAAATTGATTGCCGGCCCCTCGGTCTTTATCTGCGACGAGTGCGTCGACCTGTGCAACGACATCATCCGTGAGGAGGTGCAGGAAGCACAGGCCGAAAGCAGCGCGCATAAATTGCCTTCGCCTAAAGAAATTAGCGGCATCCTTGACCAGTATGTGATTGGTCAAGAGCGTGCAAAAAAGGTTCTGGCCGTAGCGGTGTACAACCACTACAAGCGTTTGAACCAGCGTGACAAGAAAAATGACGACGTCGAACTCGGCAAAAGCAATATCTTGCTGATCGGCCCGACAGGTTCAGGCAAGACCCTGCTGGCCGAAACATTGGCCCGCCTGCTGAATGTGCCGTTCACCATCGCTGACGCAACCACGCTCACCGAAGCCGGTTACGTGGGGGAGGATGTCGAAAACATCATTCAGAAGCTGCTGCAGAAGTGTGATTACGACGTAGAGAAAGCCCAGATGGGTATTGTCTATATCGATGAAATCGACAAGATTTCCCGCAAATCTGACAATCCGTCCATCACCCGGGATGTTTCCGGTGAAGGCGTGCAGCAGGCACTGTTGAAACTGATCGAAGGTACTGTCGCCTCCGTTCCGCCTCAAGGTGGTCGTAAGCATCCTCAACAGGAATTTCTGCAGGTCGACACGCGCAACATCCTGTTTATCTGTGGCGGTGCATTCTCGGGGCTGGAAAAGGTTATTCAGAACCGTTCCACTCGCGGCGGCATCGGCTTCGGCGCAGAGGTTCGCAGCAAGGAAGAGGGCAAAAAAGTCGGCGAATCCCTGCGTGAAGTTGAGCCTGACGATTTGGTCAAGTTCGGCTTGATTCCGGAGTTCGTAGGTCGGTTGCCGGTTCTGGCAACCCTGGACGAACTGGACGAGGCTGCGTTGATGCAGATCCTCACCGAGCCCAAGAATGCCTTGACCAAGCAGTATGCCAAGCTGTTTGAGATGGAAGGCGTTGATCTTGAGTTCCGTGCCGATGCCCTCAAGTCGGTCGCCAAACGCGCCCTTGAGCGTAAGACTGGTGCTCGCGGCCTGCGCTCCATCCTTGAAGGTGTACTGCTCGACACTATGTATGAAATCCCCTCGCAGTCTGAGGTGAGCAAAGTAGTGATCGACGAAAGCGTCATAGAAGGCAAGTCCAAGCCACTGTATATCTACGAAAACAGTGAGCCGACCGCCAAGGCAGCGCCAGACGCCTAAGCGTCACCCTGCTGGAATAAAGAAGGGGCCTTCGGGCCCCTTTGCTTTTACTGTCTTTAAGTGACGCCTTGGAGCTTGTTTTTTTTCAGGGCTGCCCCCATCTTGGCTTCAAGCTTACATCCATCTGTTTACGGCCTTATGGCCGCCGTAGAGGCGAAATCATGAAGACAACCATCGAATTGCCTCTCCTGCCATTGCGTGATGTTGTGGTCTATCCGCACATGGTTATCCCGCTGTTCGTGGGGCGTGAGAAATCTATCGAAGCCCTCGAGGCCGCGATGACGGGCGACAAGCAGATTCTCCTGCTCGCCCAGCGAAATCCCGCTGATGATGATCCTGATGAAGACGCTCTCTATCGTGTAGGCACCGTTGCAACGGTCCTGCAGTTGCTCAAACTGCCCGATGGCACCGTGAAGGTGTTGGTAGAAGGAGAGCAGCGTGGCACCGTGGAGCGCTTCAGTGAAGTTGATGGGCATTGCCGTGCTCAAGTCGCGCTGATTGAAGAGGCGGACGCTCCCGAGCGTGAGTCGGAAGTCTTCGTGCGCAGCCTGCTGTCGCAATTTGAGCAGTACGTACAGTTGGGTAAGAAAGTGCCTGCCGAGGTACTGTCTTCGCTCAACAGCATCGATGAGCCCGGTCGCCTGGTGGATACCATGGCGGCGCATATGGCGCTCAAGATCGAACAGAAGCAGGAAATACTCGAGATTATCGACCTGTCTGCTCGGGTCGAGCATGTATTGGCGTTGTTGGACGCCGAAATTGATCTGCTACAGGTTGAAAAGCGCATTCGTGGGCGCGTGAAGAAGCAGATGGAGCGCAGTCAGCGCGAGTACTACCTGAATGAGCAAATGAAGGCCATTCAGAAAGAATTGGGTGACGGTGACGAAGGTCACAATGAAATTGAAGAGCTGAAAAAGCGTATCGATGCTGCCGGGTTGCCGAAAGATGCAATGACCAAGGCTATGGCTGAGCTGAACAAGCTCAAACAAATGTCGCCGATGTCGGCTGAGGCAACAGTCGTACGTACCTATATCGACTGGTTGGTTCAAGTTCCTTGGAAGGCCCAGAGCAAGGTGCGCCTGGACTTGGCACGTGCCGAAGACATTCTCGACGCTGACCACTATGGCCTTGAAGAGGTCAAGGAACGGATTCTTGAGTACCTCGCCGTACAAAAACGAGTGAAGAAGATCCGCGGCCCTGTGCTGTGCTTGGTCGGCCCTCCTGGTGTAGGTAAAACCTCTTTGGCTGAGTCGATTGCCCACGCAACAAACCGTAAATTCGTACGCATGGCCCTTGGCGGTGTGCGAGACGAGGCAGAAATTCGTGGTCATCGACGGACATACATCGGTTCGATGCCGGGAAGATTGATTCAAAAAATGACGAAAGTGGCAGTGCGCAACCCGCTGTTCTTGCTCGACGAAATCGACAAGATGGGCAACGACATGCGTGGCGATCCGGCCTCGGCATTGCTCGAGGTGCTTGATCCTGAGCAGAACCACAATTTCAACGACCACTACCTTGAAGTCGATTACGACCTCTCCGATGTGATGTTCCTGTGCACGGCGAACTCCATGAACATTCCGGCAGCCTTGCTTGACCGGATGGAAGTCATCCGTCTGCCGGGTTACACGGAGGATGAGAAGATCAACATCGCAGTCAAATACCTCTCACCCAAGCAGATTCAGGCCAATGGCTTGAAAAAGGGCGAGCTGGAATTTGACGCGGAGGCGATTCGCGACATTATCCGCTACTACACACGCGAGGCCGGTGTGCGTGGGTTGGAGCGCCAGATTGCCAAGGTGTGTCGTAAGGCGGTCAAGGAACATGCGTTGGAAAAGCGCTTCTCGGTGAAAGTCACTGCTGACTTGCTTGAGCATTTCCTCGGTGTGCGCAAATTCCGTTATGGCCTTGCTGAGCAGCAGGACCAGATCGGCCAGGTGACAGGCCTTGCCTGGACTCAGGTGGGCGGCGAACTGTTGACTATCGAAGCGGCCGTAGTGCCTGGTAAAGGTCAGCTCATCAAGACCGGTTCGCTGGGCGATGTGATGGTCGAGTCGATCACCGCAGCCCTGACGGTCGTACGCAGTCGTGCGAAAAGTCTGGGTATTCCCCTGGACTTCCACGAGAAGCGTGATACTCACATCCACATGCCGGAAGGGGCCACCCCCAAGGATGGGCCGAGCGCCGGTGTGGGTATGTGCACGGCCTTGGTGTCGGCGCTGACCGGGATTCCTGTACGTGCGGATGTAGCCATGACCGGTGAAATCACTTTGCGTGGCCAGGTGCTCGCTATTGGAGGTCTGAAAGAAAAACTGTTGGCGGCTCATCGCGGTGGAATCAAAACCGTGATAATCCCGGAAGAGAACGTTCGTGATCTGAAGGAAATTCCTGACAACATCAAGCAAGATCTTCAGATTAAACCGGTTAAATGGATTGACGAAGTCCTGCAAATTGCGCTGCAATACGCGCCGGAGCCCTTGCCGGATGTGGCTCCCGAGATAGTTGCAAAGGATGAAAAGCGCGAGTCTGACTCTAAGGAAAGAATTAGCACGCATTAGTACGTATTAGCCTGGGGGGCTTCCTTGACAGCTTTTTAGAGCCCTTGTTATAAAGCGGCTCTTAGGTGCCTGTAGGCCACTCAGCACTCGTTTTTGCTTTTACCAAAAAACTTAGAATCATACTCAATAGATATAAGGGGACTTACGAGTGAACAAGTCGGAATTGATCGAAAAAATCTCTGAAAAAGCTCAAATCTCGAAAGCTACTGCTGGCGTTGTGCTGGACGCAGTGATCGAATCCGTTACTGGCGCACTCACGGCCGGCGACTCTGTTGTACTGGTTGGTTTCGGTACTTTCTCCGTGACTGATCGTCCAGCTCGCATTGGTCGTAACCCACAGACCGGTAAGACACTGGAAATCGCAGCCGCTAAAAAGCCAGGCTTCAAAGCCGGTAAAGCGCTGAAAGAAGCTGTCAACTAAGCCTCCTTCAGGTTTTTTACCTATCCGGGTCGGGGTCATTCCTGACTTGGCAGCGGAGCGGCAGTCCAGTGAGTCAAACGACTTGCTGTGACGCCGGGAGCGCGGATTCGGCTCCCTCTGCTCCGCCAGTTACGAGAAGGCGCATCCTCGGATGCGCCTTTCTTCTATCCGGATTCTACCCACGCTCCACGGTTGTCTAATTTGAAGTACAACCGTTTCTGGGGGACGCATGCTGCAGAATATCAGGGACAATTCACAAGGCTGGATTGCCAAAACCATTATCGGGATCATCGTTGTATTGATGGCATTCACCGGTATCGAGGCCATTTTCCAGGCAACGACCAACAGCCAGGACGCCGCCAAGGTCAATGGTGACGAAATCAGTCAGAACGAGCTGAGCCAGGCGGTCGACATGCAACGTCGGCAACTGATGCAGCAACTGGGCAAGGATTTCGATGCGTCCTTGCTCGACGAACAGATGCTGCGTGAAAGCGCGCTCAAAGGGCTGATCGACCGCAAGCTGTTGCTGCAAGGCGCAGACAAGTCGAAGTTCGCCATCTCCGAGCCGGCGCTGGATCAGGTGATCCTGACCATGCCGGAGTTCCAGGTCGATGGTGCATTCAACGCCGAGCGTTTTGACCAGGTGATTCGTCAGTTGGGCTATAGCCGCCTGCAATTCCGCCAGATGTTGGCCCAGGAAGTGCTGATCGGTCAGGTTCGTGCTGGCTTGGCCGGCAGTGCCTTCGTCACCGACGCCCAGGTACTGGCGTTTGCCCGTCTGGAAAAACAGACCCGTGACTTCGCTTCGTTGAACGTCAAGGCGGACCCGGATGCGGTCAAGTTGACCGACGAAGAGGTCAAGGCCTACTACGACGAGCACGCCAAGGAGTTCATGACGCCGGACCAGGTGGTCATCGATTACCTGGAGTTGAAGAAAGCTTCGTTCTTCGACCAGGTCACTGTCAGCGACGAACAGTTGCAAGCCCAATATCAGAAAGAAACCGCAAACCTGGCTGAACAACGCCGTGCCGCGCACATTCTGATTGAGGTCAACGACAAGCTGAACGAAGCGCAGGCCAAGGCCAAGCTTGAAGAAGTTCAGCAGCGCCTGGCCAAGGGTGAAAGCTTCGAGGCCCTGGCCAAGGAGTTCTCCCAGGACCCAGGTTCTGCCACCAACGGTGGTGACCTCGGTTACGCCGCTCCAGGCGTCTATGACCCCGCGTTTGAGACGGCGCTGTATGCCCTGGGCAAAGATCAGGTTTCAGCCCCGGTGCGCACCGATTTTGGCTGGCATCTCATCAAACTGCTGGGTGTAGAAGCGCCTGAAGTGCCGAGCTTCGCCAGCCTGAAAGACAAGCTGACCCGTGAACTCAAAGCCCAACAGGTCGAGCAGCGTTTCGTCGAGGCGACCAAGCAATTGGAAGACTCCTCCTTTGAAGCGTCTGACCTAGCCCAGCCTGCGCAAGAGCTCAAGCTGACCGTGCACACCTCCGCGCCGTTTGGTCGCGAAGGGGGCGATGGGGTGGCTGCCAGCCGTACCGTGGTGCAGGCGGCGTTCAGTCCGGAAGTGTTGGATGAAGGTGCTAACAGTACCGCCATCGAACTGGACCCGGAAACGGTCGTAGTCGTGCGGGTCAAGGAGCACCGCAAGCCTGAGCAATTGCCGCTCGACGCCGTGTCCGCGAGCATCCGCGCACAGTTGGCCAAAGAGCACGCCAGCGCTGCGGCCAAGACTAAGGCTGAGGAGTTGATCGCCAGCCTGCGTGATGGCAAGACGCCGTTGAACGGTCAGGACTGGAAAGTCGTGCAAGCGGCGACCCGCAGCCAGGAAGGGATCGACCCTACTGTGTTGCAGGCGCTGTTCCGCATGCCTAAGCCTGTATCCAAGGACAAGCCGAACTTCAGCAGCGTCACGCTGGCGGACGGCAGCCTGGTGATCGTGCGCCTGGACGGCGTGAACGAAGCGGCCGCCCCGAGCGAGGACGAGAAGGCACAGATTCGTCGCTTCCTGGCTTCGCGGATTGGTCAGCAGGACTTCACGGCTTACCGCAAGCAATTGGAAAATGAAGCAGACATCAAGAAGTTCTGATGCCTGACTGAGTGTTCGCGCTGTAAAAAAGACCCCGGCCGCAATGCCGGGGTCTTTTTTTGTGCCGTACTCAGCGAACGCTTGGGAAGCCGTGGGCCCGGGCGTCCACGGCGCTTTTCGCGAGCACGGCGTGCCGCAGCGCCCCGATGACCTGGCGGACCACGCCTGCGTTGCGGGTATTTATCGATCATCTGTGTGCGCGACTTTTTCCGGCCATCCTCGGGGCGTAAGCTGGGCGTCGCGCTTAAAGGAAGCGCCCCTGTGTATCGATCTGTTGCACAATACGCCCCGAACCGTTTTGCTCAGGATGCTCAATGTTTAATTCATTCCACAGGCGTGCCTTGCTCCTGGCGCTGGTGATGGCAGGCGTAGCCGGTTGCTCGTCGAAGAAAACCGCCATTTACGAACATGAAAACTTCGCCCAGTCCGGCACCTTTTCGCGCAACTACCCGGTCAGCGACACCGCCAGTTGCGAGGCCGCGCGCCGTGCGCTGCTCAGCCAGGGTTACATCATCACCAGCAGCGACCCCAAACTCATCAGCGGGCACAAAAGCTTTCAACAGACCGGCGACACTCACATGGAGATCAGCTTCAGCGTGGTCTGCGCCGAAGACGGCAGCGCCGGGCACCATGCCACGATGTTCGCCAATGCCCTGCAGGACCGTTATGCGCTGAAGAAGATCAACAACTCCGCCAGCCTGGGCGTTGGGGTGTTGGGTTCGGTGTCGATGCCGATCGGCTCCACCGATGATTCGATGGTCAAGGTCGCCAGCGAGACGGTGTCCTCGCCCAAGTTCTACGAGCGCTTCTTCGCTTTGGTGGAAGTCTTCCTACCCGCTCAGGTGAAGGAAGCTGCCCATATCCCGGAAAAACCCCAGGCCGACCTCGGTATGCCAGAAGCCGCGACTGCAGAGCCTGCACCGCTTGAACCGCCGACGCCCGCGCCGGCCGTGGAGCCTGCGCCCGTGGCCCCGGTGGAGCCCGCCCCGGTAGAGCCTGCATCGCTACCGCAGGAAGCCGCGCCGGCGGCCTCGCAACCGCTGGCGCCACCGGTCGAAGCGGCGCCGATTGCTCCGGCCGCGGCCCCTGAACCGGCCCCTGAGCCAACCCCGCAATCGGCGCCAGACAGCATCACCCCCCCGGTGCAGGACAGCAGCCTGCCGCCGCCCACAGAACCGATCCCGGCATTGCCGGGCAGCGGGCAGTAACCTCGGGTCGCCACGGGCTTGGGCGGGGTCGGATCGACTTAGCAGCGGCTGATGGCCGGCCCCGGTAAATCGCCAACAGCCTGTTGCGTTTAAGAGCTACAGGCGCGATTCATTTTTCCTTCACATCCTCGCCCTATGCTCAAACCCAGACTCAGCGAACCCAGAGGTTTGGACAATGGACGACTATCAGGAAGAACTGCTCGAATTCCAGGCGTTTGAACACGACCCGAGCGAGGACGCTACGGAGCTTTGAGCCGCAAGCGGCAAGCAGGTGCGGCACTTGCAGCTAGCCGCTTGCAGCTCCCCCTCCTATCCGTTGCGCCCGGCGAAATTCCCCCGGCGTCTGGCTGTTCCACCGTTTGAACGCGCGTTGGAAGGCTTCGGCCGAGGCGAAGCCGAGCAGGTAGGCGATTTCGCCGAACGCCAGTTCGGTGTCGCGGATGTAGGTCATGGCCAGGTCGCGGCGGGTGTCGTTGAGGATGGCGCGAAATTGCGTGCCTTCTTCGGCGAGTTTGCGGCGCAGGGTCCAGGTCGGCAGTTTCAGGCGGGCTGCCACTTCTTCCAGGTCGGGTTCCCGACCGCCACTGAGCAATGGCCCCAGCAGGGCGATGATGCGTTCGCGCAGGCTGCGGGTGCGGGTCAGTTGTTCCAGTTCCCGTTCGCATAATTGCAGCAAGTGCCGCCAGGTACTGGGGCAGTGCACCGGGTTGCGTAGAGCCAGGCTAGCCTGGCCCAGGCGCAGCTGGTTGTGCTCGGCGGCAAAATACAGCGGGCAATTGCCGAGCACGGCATAGGCCTGGCGGTAGGGCGGCTCAGTGAATTCGATGTCGATGCGTTCGGCCAGCAGGGTTTGCCCGGCGACGCGGGACAACTGCTGCAACCAACTGGTGATGATCGAATCCACCACGAAGCGGTTGTAGGCGTTGTAGGGGCTGATGGAGTAAAAGCGCAGCCACGCGCCTCGGGCATCTTCATGGAAGCTCGATTGGCCGCGGTAGTTGGTGCCGTACAACGCTTCAAAGCGAATCAGGCAGCGGGCCGCCTCGCGCACGGTGGGCGCCTGGGCGGCGGTGACGCCGGCCAGCCCCAGTTGCTCCAGGCGACTGAGCCGGCCCATGCGCAGGCCCAGGGCCGCATCGTCGGTCAATTGAATGGCAGCGTGGCCCAGGCGCATGTAGCGCGGGATCGACAGCCGCGCCCCCGCTTGCCCGAGCCTGGCGCTGTCCAAACCGTATTGATCGAGCAGCGGTTGCGGGTTCAGGCCATGGCTGGCCACGGCGTCGGCCAGGCTTTGGACGAAGCCCACCGACAAGTCCCCGAGGCGCATCGGCTGGGGTTTCATGGCTTACAACCAGAGGTTGAGCAGGCGCGCCACGGGGGCGCTTGGCGCTGTGAAGGCCTGGGCGCCCTGGCGGATCACGCTGATTCCGCCCAGGCGTTGTTCCCAGAACTGGCCGTGGCTGAACACGCTGATGCTCGCGGTGCCCTGTTGGCCGAGCAGGGGCGCCAGTTGCGCCGGGGCCAGCCCGGCGCCTTGCCACGGGGCCAGCCCTGTGAAGGCCACCGGCGCGGCCACCAGTTTCACGCCTTGGGCATCGAGTTGGCGGTAGTTCTGCAGTTCGGTGCTGGCGTTACCCAGCAACAGGCCCAAGGGCCCGGCGGGGGTGGGGAAGACCTGCAACGGCTGCGCCTCGGCGCCGGGCCGGGCCTGGCGTTGGGGCTGGCCGATGGGGAGGCCGTCGCGGCCGAATACCAGCGCGCTGTTGTAGAGCGCGCCGCTGCCAACGACCAGTACGCCGTTGCGCACGCTGGGCTCGGGCAGTACCACGGAGCCGGCCACCAGGGTTACGCCGAATTCCCGGGCCAAGCCGCCGAACAGTTGTTGATAGTCCGCCGCCACACCCGCGGCCTTCATGCGCAGGTAGCTGTCTTGCAGCCTGCCGGGGCCTTGGGCGCCGACAAAGGCGCGGGCGAACGCCACTGGGTTGCTCGCTGCCAGCCAATTCAGCGCCTGGGCCTGGTTGGCGGCTTGGTACAGCTCGTCTTTCTCACCGCCCAGTAGCAGCCAGGTGCCGATGTGCTCGGGCAGCACGACGATGGTTTTTTCATTGAGCAGGTGCTGTTCGCGGGCCTGCTGCAAGTAGGCGCCGAGCTTGCGCTGCAGACGTTGCGGGTTCTGGTAGTCGGTGGCGAACAGCAACGGTTCGATGCCTAGCAGGTTGCCGCGCTCGCCTGGGGTGCCCTGGTTCACTGCGACCATGCTACGCAGGTCCGACAGGTAGTGGCCCGCCGGGCGCTTGGTGGTCCACAGGCCATAGGTGGTGAGGGCGGCGGCCAGGGCCGCGATGAAGATCAAGCAAAGCAATTTGCGCATGGAGAAGCAGTCGGCGGCCGTGGGCGAGTGGGCCTCTAGGTTAGGACTGCCGGGCGCGATTGCCAAGGGGCGCTGCGCATTTGGATCAATAAGTTGTCAGTTACGGTCATTGAGTGGCCCGGTGCCTGCTCTTAGGCTGGCGAGCATGCCTGACGCACGCCGCAAGAGCCTGCGCAGTTTCCCGTGATTGCTTGTTGTGGAGCTTCCAATGACCGCCGCTCATTACCCGCACCTGTTGGCCCCGCTGGACCTGGGTTTTACCACGTTGCGCAACCGCACCCTGATGGGGTCGATGCACACCGGCCTGGAAGAAAAACCCGGTGGCTTCGAGCGCATGGCCGCGTACTTTGCCGAGCGCGCCCGCGGCGGTGTGGGCTTGATGGTCACCGGCGGCATTGGCCCCAACGATGAAGGCGGGGTGTATTCCGGCGCCGCCAAGCTGACCACCGAGGCCGAGGCCTTGCAGCACCAGATCGTCACCCGCGCCGTGCATGAGGCGGGCGGCAAGATCTGCATGCAGATCCTCCACGCCGGGCGTTATGCCTATAGCCCCAAGCAAGTTGCGCCCAGTGCGATCCAGGCGCCGATCAACCCGTTCAAGCCCAAGGAGCTGGACGAGGCAGGCATCGAGAAGCAGATCAGCGACTTCGTCACCTGCTCGGTGCTGGCCCAGGTCGCCGAGTACGACGGCGTCGAGATCATGGGCTCGGAGGGGTATTTCATTAACCAATTCCTCGCCGCCCACACCAACCATCGCACCGACCGCTGGGGTGGTTCCTACGAAAACCGTATGCGTTTGCCGGTGGAAATCGTGCGCCGCGTGCGTGAGGCGGTAGGGCCGAACTTCATCATCATTTTCCGTCTGTCCATGCTTGACCTGGTGGAAGGTGGCAGCACCTGGGCAGAAATCGTGCAACTGGCCAAGGCCATCGAGCAGGCCGGCGCGACCATCATCAATACCGGCATCGGCTGGCACGAAGCGCGCATCCCCACCATTGCCACCAAGGTGCCGCGTGCCGCATTCAGCAAAGTCACCGCCAAGTTGCGCGGCGAAGTGGCGATCCCGCTGATTACCACCAACCGCATCAACACCCCGGAAGTGGCCGAGCAGATCCTGGCCGAGGGCGACGCCGACATGGTGTCCATGGCGCGCCCATTCCTCGCCGACCCGGACTTCGTCAACAAGGCCGCCGCCGGCCGGGGCGACGAGATCAACACCTGCATCGGCTGCAACCAGGCGTGCCTGGACCACACCTTCGGCGGCAAATTGACCACCTGCCTGGTCAACCCCCGCGCCTGCCACGAAACCGAGCTCAACTACCTGGCGGTGCAGCAGGTGAAGAAAATCGCTGTGGTCGGCGCCGGCCCCGCAGGCCTGGCCGCGGCCACCGTGGCCGCCGAGCGCGGGCACCAGGTGACCCTGTTCGATTCGGCCAGCGAAATCGGCGGCCAGTTCAACGTCGCCAAGCGCGTGCCGGGCAAGGAAGAGTTCTTCGAAACCCTGCGCTATTTCAAGCGCAAGCTGCAGACCACCCACGTCGAGCTGTGCCTGAACACCCGGGTGGACGTTGCCCAACTGGTAGCCGGCGGCTATGACGAAATTATCCTGGCCACCGGCATCGCCCCGCGCCTGCCGGCCATTCCCGGGGTGGAACATGCCAAGGTACTGAGTTACCTGGACGTCATCCTGGAACGCAAACCGGTGGGCAAGCGCGTGGCGGTGATCGGCGCTGGCGGCATTGGTTTTGACGTGTCCGAGTTCCTCGTGCATGAGGGCGTGGCTACCAGCCAGGATCGCGAAGCGTTCTGGCGCGAATGGGGCATCGATACGGCCCTTGAGGCCCGTGGCGGCGTGGCGGGCATCAAGGCCCAACCCCATGCCCCGGCACGCGAGGTGTTCTTGCTGCAACGCAAAAAATCCAAGGTCGGCGACGGCTTGGGCAAGACCACCGGTTGGATCCACCGCACGGGCCTGAAGAACAAGCAGGTGCAAATGCTCAACAGCGTCGAGTACCTGAAGATCGACGATGAGGGCCTGCATATCCGCATCGGCGAAACCGGCGAACCCCAACTGCTGGCGGTGGACAACATCGTTATCTGCGCCGGCCAGGACCCACTGCGCGAGCTGCATGAAGGCCTGCTGGCCGCCGGGCAGAGCGTGCACCTGATCGGTGGCGCTGACGTGGCCGCCGAACTGGACGCCAAACGGGCCATCAACCAAGGCTCGCGCCTCGCCGCCGAGCTCTGACCCCCCTGTAGCAAGTGGGCTCGCCCGCTTGCTACAGGCGTATTCAAGTAGAATGCCGGGTCTTTCCCATGGGTCCGGCCTTTATGTTTTCTCCTCCCGCCGACTGGCATCCCTGCGCTCCCCTGCAAGCCCTGCGCCTGGAATGGCTCGCGGCCGCCGGGGTCGAGGTGGCCGTATTGCGCCTGGATTGCATCGACGCGCTTATCAGCGGCAATAAGTGGTTCAAGCTCAGCGAGCACCTGGCCGCCGCCGACCAAGTGAACGCGGCAGGGGTCATCAGCCTGGGCGGTGCTCATTCCAACCACCTGCATGCCTTGGCGGCGGCGGGCCAACGCTTTGGTTTCGCCACCGCGGGCCTGCTGCGCGGCCATGCCCAGGACACCCCCACTGTGCTCGACCTCAAGGCCTGGGGCATGCACCTGCATTGGCTGGGTTATGGCGGTTACCGGGCGCGCCACGATGCGGATTTCTGGCAACCGTGGCAGGCCCGCTACCCGGGGTTCTACCCCGTGCCGGAGGGCGGCGGTGGGTTGGCCGGCGCCCGCGGCTGCCGGGTGTTGCGCCAACAGGTGAGCCAGCAATTGGCCGCCCTGGGCTGGGGTGATTTTGATGGCTGGTGGCTGGCCTGTGGCACCGGCACCACGTTGGCGGGCCTGGTGCTGGCCGAGCAGGGCGCACGCACCGTGCACGGCGCGCTGGCGGTGCCGGCGGGCCATGGCGTGGCGCAGCAAGTGGCGGCGATCCTGCGCGCCGCCGGCGCCCATGACCACGGCTATGCCCTGATCGACGCCAGCCGTGGTGGTTTTGCCCGGGTCGATGAGGCCCTGCTGGCCTTTATCGACGCCGCCGAACAGGCCAGCGGCCTACTGCTGGAGCCGCTTTACACCGGCAAGGCGTTGCTGGCGTTGCAGCAAGCGGTGGCGGCGGGGCGCTTTGCGCGCGGCACGCGGTTGGTGTTTGTGCACACCGGCGGCTTGCAGGGGCGCCGGGGCATCGCCATGGCGACCGGTGGGTAGCTGCACGTGCGGGGGCGGGGTGAGCGGCTCGGGCGTTTGTGTTTGTTCAACTGCCGTCATGAGGGGCACGGCGCTTTGCGTAGATTTTATTGTCGATATCGCTGCGTGGCGCTGGGCAACTTTTAGTTGTGCAAGTTACACCGGTAATGCCCGTTCTTATTCATTGCGCCGGCGCGGCCACAGCCTTGTAAGTTCATGGCCGCTGATTTAATAGAGTGGACTAATAGATTTAAGACAAGGTGATAAAGAGGATGCCCGCCAACCCACTGTTCAAGTCGCTGGCGGACAAAGCGTGCACTTTTCAGCCGCGCTTTGGCGCCATGCGCCGTAGGGTGTTATCCCCCAGCACATAGTGGTGATACAACCCCGCCACCGCGTGCAAGCCGATCAGCCAATAACCGATGGTTCCGCCCAGCACGTGCCAGCCTTCGATCTGCTCGGCCAGGTCCTTGTTTTCGTCTATCAGCAGCGGCAACTCGATGCCGTAGAACAGCACGTGGTGGCCCGCTGCACTGGTGACGAGCCAACCCATGATCGGCATGGCGATCATGAACACGTAGAGTGCGCAGTGCATCAGGCTCGCCAGCAGGCTTTGCCATTTGGGCGGCGGTGGCAGGATCCGTGGCGTGGCGCTCAGGGCGCGGCCCAGCAGGCGTAGCCACACCAGCACGAACACCGTCAGGCCCAGCATGAAGTGGGCTTCTTTTATCAGGGTGCGGCCTTCGGTGCCCTTGGGGAACAGGCCGCGCAGTTCGATGGTGGCGAACACCACAGCCAGCAGTACCAGCATCAGCCAGTGCAACGTAATCGAGAGCGTGCTGTAACGCGAACTCGGGTTGATGAAATTCATGGGCTTTCCTCGTTTATCAGGTCTGAAGCCTCCGTTCTTGTTTGACGGAGTGGCGCTACTGTAATCCCGTTTGCCCGGCAAAACCTGAGTGAGGTCAGGTTTTTCGAGAAAAAACTGAAACCCTGCCTGTTTGTTAGTTAAGTCTGAAGTTGAATGGTAAGTATTCCGTATGTGGCTGTGTAATGTCGCCCGAGGCTGTAAGTGGGTTCTGTTTTTTTTGTTGTCTGTGCCGGCGTGTTGAACTGGCGGGCAGCGTTATTAATAGTGGGTGCGCATCCGTAGGGTGCGAAGTGATAAACACAATATTAATTAAGGAATGAATATGGATCAGTGCTTGGACGCAATGGTGCGCGGTGAAGTGAAAACCTATACCTGGGGAACCCTGGGCGCCGACGGTTCAAAACAGTACAACAATGGGGCCATTCAGTATGCCGACGGCACCCTGGAGTTTTGTGGGTTGACCTTCTACCCCGACGGCGTGGTGATCGATGCCGAGGGGCAGCAGGTCGGTTTGGTGGAATCCGCGTGCGAGGTGTTAACCGAGACCACGGTGGTCGACGAGTTACCGGCCCCGGTCGAGCCTGCCGTCGAGACGCCAACCCCGCCACCCCAGCTGGAAGAGGCCCGCGAGTCACTGCCGGACCCCATCGAGCCCGTGCTCGAAGAGCCCCTGCCAAACCCCGTGCCGGGGCTTGAGGAACAACCACCCGCGCCCGACAGCGATGTCGAACTGACCCAGCCCGACGGTGCTCCGGGCCGCTAACGGCCACTGGCCTGCGCTGAAATGCACAATGGCGCAGCAGGCGAAAACCTGCTGCGCCATGGGTGTCGCGGTCGGTCAGTGGCCCTGGGGCATTTCACCGCGCGCCAGGCGCTGGTTGATGTCGGCGATCACCTGGGGCAGGTCGGTGATGGTGTCGATCATGTAGTGCGGGCGTGAACCCTTGAACAGGGCCTGGATGCGCTTGCGCTCGCTGTCCAGGGTGGCACTGTCCAGGGCCCGGTAGCCCTCGTAGGTCAGGCCCAGGGCGTTGCCCGAGCAGGTCAGCGCCACCGTCCACATGCCGGCGCTGCGGCCTTCGAGGATGCCCGGCACGGTGTCGTCGATTTTCACGCATGCCGCTACGTCGCTGATGCCCAGGGCGATCACGTTGGCCAGGGCCTGGGCCGGCCATGGGCGGCCGTTGGGCACTTCGTCGGTGGCGACCACGTGGTCGGCGACATAGCCATTGCTGGCCGCCAGCTCCACCACTTTATCCATCACCTGCTTGGGGTAGCCGGAGCAGGAACCGATCTTGATCCCTTGCCCGCGCAGGGCCGCGATGGTGTCCAGGGCGCCGGGGATCAACGCCGAATGCTCGGCGATTTTCTCGATCTGCAATGGCATGAAGCGCTGGTAGATGGCTGTGACGTCGTCGTCGGTGGGCGTGCGGCCGAACACCTGACGGTAGCGCTCGGCCACCTGGGGCTGGTTGCAGAGGGTGCGGATGTGGTCCCACTTGCCCATGCCCATCGGGCCGCGGGCTTCTTCGATGGAAACCTGCACGTCGAACTCGGCGAAGGCCTCGACAAAAATCTGCGTCGGCGCAAAAGAGCCGAAATCGACCACGGTGCCGGCCCAGTCGAGGATGGCGGCTTGCAGTTGGCTTGGTTGGCTGTAGTTCATGGTGGGCGGTGTCCTGAGGAAATGGGTTAGGGCTTTTGTGGGATTCGGCGGGTGTTGAAGCAGGCCTTTATGGGAGCGGGTCAGCAGTCGAGCACTTCCATCTCCCGCAAAACCTGGGCGATGGCCGCGACCGCGGCGCGCATTTCGCCTTCGTTGACGTGGCCGATGCAGCCCACGCGGAAGGTCTCGACCTGGGTCAACTTGCCCGGGTAGAGGATGAAACCCTTGGCCTTGACCCGTTCGTAGAACGCCTTGAACTGGTAGCGCGGGCTGTCGGGCGCGTGGAAGGTGATGATGATCGGCGCCTGGATCGCGCTGGGCAGGAAGCTGCGCAGGCCCAGGGCGGCCATGTCATCGAGCAGCACCTGGCAGTTGGCCGCGTAGCGCTGGTGGCGTACCGCCAGGCCCCCTTCTTCCTGGTACTGCAACAAGGCTTCGTGCAGGGCCGCGACCACATGGGTCGGCGGGGTGAAGCGCCACTGGCCGGTCTTGGCCATGTAGGCGTGCTGGTCGTACAGGTCCATGGCCAGGGAGTGGCAGTTACCGGCCGACTCGGCCAGCGCGGTTTTGCGGGCGAAGACAAACCCCATGCCCGGCACGCCTTCCAGGCATTTGCCGCTGGCGGCGATCAGCGCGTCGAACGGCACCTGGCGAGCGTCGATAGGCAGGGCGCCGAAGGAGCTCATGGCATCGATAATCAGGCGTTTACCGTGGCGGGCCACCACTTGGGCAATCTCCTGCAACGGGTTGAGGATGCCGGTGCTGGTTTCGCAGTGGATCAGCGCCACGTGGGTCAGGCCCGGGTCGGCCAGCAGCAGGCGCTCGACATCGGCGGCGGTGGTGGGCTGGTCTTCGGCGGTTTCAAAGGTGCTGAACGGGCGCCCCAGCACTTCGCAGATCTTCGCCAGGCGCTTGCCGTAGGCGCCGTTTATCAGCACCAGCACCTTGCCATCGCGGGGCACCAAGGTGCCGATGGCCGCTTCCACCGAGAAGGTGCCGCTGCCTTGCAGGGGAACGCAGTGATGGCTGTCGGCGCCGTGGAGGATAGCCAGCAGTTGTTCGCAGACGCTGGCGGTCAGTTGGTTGAAGCGCTCATCCCACGAACCCCAATCGACCATCATCGCCTGGCGGGTGCGGGCCGAGGTGGTCAGTGGGCCCGGGGTAAGCAGGATGGGTTCGGCAATACTCATTCTCGTGTCCTCGCAGTTCGTGGGATGACGCTACGGGACATAAATTGCAGTTTGCCCTACCATCAATCAAATTGTTTGTTGTTATGCCAGTCATAAGTGAGGCCGATAGGTATGAACTTGTTCCAGCTCCGTGCGTTCGATGCCGTGGCCCGCGAAGGCAGTTTCACCCGGGCGGCGGCGCGGTTGTTCATCAGCCAACCGGCGGTGACCGGGCACATCAAAGCGCTGGAGGAGCACTACCAGATCACCCTGCTGCGCCGCACCGCGCGGCGGGTGGAACTGACGGAGGAGGGCACCAAGTTGGCGGCCATCACCCGCGCCATGTTCGGCCTGGCCGAAGAAGCCCAGGCGATGCTGGAGGCCAACCGGCAGTTGCTCACCGGGCGCCTGGAGGTGGCGGCGGACGGCCCGCACATGGTCATGCCCATGCTCGCCAGCCTGCGCGCGCGCTACCCGGGGATCACCGTCAACCTGCGCCTGGGCAACGCCCAGGAAACCCTGGCGGCGTTGTTGTCGGAACACGCCGACGTGGCGGTGCTCACCGAGGTCGAACCGCGCAAGGGCCTGCACCTGCAAGCCCTGAGCGAGTCGCGCATCTGCGCCCTGGTGCCCCAGGGCCATCCGTGGCAGGCGTTGCCCGACGGCATCGACATTGCCCTGCTGGACCAGGTCATCATGGTGCTGCGCGAGCCCAGCTCCATCACCCGCCGCACCTTCGACGCGGCCTGCGCCCAGGCCCGGGTCAGCCCACGGGTGTTGCTGGAACTGGACAGCCGCGAGGCCGTCACCGAAGCGGTGGCGGCGCAACTGGGCGTGGGGGTGGTGTCATCGGTGGAAGTCAGCCACGACCCCCGGGTGGCGGCGGTGCCGATCAACGGCGCAGGGCTGCTCAACCGGCACATGATCGGCTGCATGGAGCGGCGCCGGGACCTGCGCCTGATCCAGGCCTTCCTGGCGTTGGCGGTGTAGCGGCCTCGGGCCTGTGGCAGCCTTCAAGCCACTATTGCCCCAGGCTCTCACGCACCATGTCGAGAAAGGTCGCCACCACCCGCCGCGAGCTTTGTTCGCGCAGGCACACCAGGGTTTCGGTCAGGCGCCGGGTGCAGTCGGTGATGGGCAGGGCGCACACCCGTGCATCGGCGCCGAACTCGGCGGCTGACACCACGCCCACGCCAATCCCCACCACCACCGCCTCGCGGGCGGCTTCGCGGCCTTCGACCTGGATCGCCGGGCGGATGCGGTAACCGGCGCGGCTCATTTCTTCTTCCAGGGTCTGGCGGGTCACCGAGCCGGTTTCGCGCAGCACCAGGGGCGTGTCGTCCAGGTCCGCCAGGCAGATGGATTCACGGCTGGCCCAGGGGTGGCTGCGGGCCACGAACGCCACCATCGGGTCGTTGCGCAAGGCCAGCGACAGCAGCCGTTCGTCACTCACTTCGCGCCCCAGCAAGGCCAGATCGGCCTGGTAGCTGAACAGCCGTGCCAGGGATTCGTCGGTGTTGCCCGTCTCGATTTTCACGCTGATGCCCGGGTAGCGCTCGCAGAACCGGGCGATTTGCGGCAGCACATGCACCGGCGCGTCCACGGCCAGGACCAGGCTGCCGGTTTGCAGGGCGCGCGAGTCTTGCAGCAGTTCCTGGGCCTCGGCCTCGATCACGAACAGGCGCTGGGTGATGCCCAGCAGGCGTTCGCCCAAGTCGGTGAGGTGCACCGAGCGCTTGTTGCGGTGGAACAACAGCACACCAAAGCGCTCTTCGAGTTTGCGCACCTGGTCGGAAATCGCCGGTTGGGTGAGGAATAGCTTCGCGGCGGCGCGGGTGAAGCTGCCATGCACGGCGACCGCATGGAACGCCTTGAGCTGGGCGTGGGAGACCGACATGGGAATACCTCTTACAAGCTGAACTTATATTTGAAATACGATAAATCGATTTCACTTATTAGTCTGTACTTGTTTCTATCCCTCTCAGCCCCGGTGCCTGTGGTGGTTTCACAGCGCCGGTGGCCATGGGCCTGTGCGTGCAATCGATCCCGACTACAGGGAACAACAGACTCATCTGACCGGTATCGCCCCCGTCACAAGGGCCGTATCGCGGTGCTCAACAATAAAAAACACAGGCGTTTTTCTAAAAATTCTGCCAGCACACTCACCCCGAGGTCAGACTCACCATGAACCAGCACATCGGCACCATCAAGCGTTGGCGCGTGCAGATTTTCGCCATCACCTGGTTGGCCTACGCGGCCTTCTATTTCACCCGTAAAGCTTTTTCCGTGGCCAAACTGGGCATCGGCGAAGACCCCAGTTTTCACCTCGACAAAATGATGATGGCCAACCTCGACGCCATCTACCTGGCGGCCTATGCCGTGGGCCAGTTCACCTGGGGCATCCTCGCCGACCGCTTCGGCCCGCGGGTGGTGGTGCTGGGCGGGTTGTTGATTTCCGCCGTGGCGGCCCTGGTGATGGGCAGTTTCGCCACCTTGCCGATTTTCGCCACCTGCATGCTGATCCAGGGCCTGGCGCAGTCGACAGGTTGGTCGGGGCTGTGCAAGAACCTGGGCAGTTTTTTCCCCGCCCAGCAGCGCGGCCGGGTGTTGGGGCTGTGGAGTTCCTGCTACGCCTTCGGCGGTTTGGTGGCTTCGCCCTTCGCCGGGTGGTGGGCCTACACCCTGGTGGGCACTTGGCACGCGGCGTTTATTTCCAGCGCGGCGGTGGTGGCCGTGGTGGCGGTGCTGTTTTTCATCTTCCAGCGCAACACCCCCCAAGACGTCGGCCTGCCAGCGGTGGAACCGGCACCGGAACAAACCGCCGAAGAGGCCCTGGCCGAAAGCCGCCTCAGCGTGCTGGCGCCGCTGCGCGAGATCCTGCGTAACCGCACGGTGCTGACGCTGGGCCTGGCGTACTTCCTGCTCAAACCGGCGCGCTACGCCATTTTGCTGTGGGGCCCGGTGATCGTGTTCGAGCAGATGCCCCAGGTGGGCAAGGTCGGCGCGGCGATCATCCCCACCGCATTCGAGCTGGCGGGCCTGTTGGGGCCGATCATGATTGGCCTGGCCTCGGACAAGCTCTTTGGTGCGCGGCGCATGCCGGCCTGTGTCCTCAGCCTGTTGGCGTTGACGGTGTCCCTGGCGTTGTTCATGGGCGCGCTGCACACCGGCAGCGTGCTGCTGGTGGTGGCCCTGCTGTTCGTCATGGGCCTGACCCTGTACGGGCCGGACTCGATGATTAGCGGCGCGGCCGCCATCGATTTCGGCACCGCCAAGGCCGGCGCCACGGCGGCGGGGTTCGTCAATGGCTGCGGCTCGGTGGGGGCGATCCTGGGCGGCTTGCTGCCGGGCTACTTCGATACGGTCACGGTATTCGTGGTATTTGCCGGTTGCGCGTTGTTTTCCGCCCTGGTGCTGGTGCCCCACTGGAACAGCCGCCCGGCGGGCCTGCGCCCCTACTGCGCGTTCGTGCCCAACCGAGCCCTGGCGATCAAACCCTTGCGTAGTTGAATGCCCTTTCTTTTATAAGCCCCTTGAACTGGAGATACCCCCCGATGAGACCGTTTTGGCTGGAACAGGCCCTCAATGCCGAGGGCGGCGAACCCTGCGCGCCCCTGCACGGCGAGACCCGTGCCGATGTGTGCATTGTCGGTGGCGGCTACACCGGGTTGTGGACGGCGGTGATGCTCAAGGAGCAGAACCCGCAGCTGGATGTGGTGCTGATCGAGGCCGATATCTGCGGCGCCGGCGCCAGTGGCCGCAACGGCGGGTGTGCGCTGTCCTGGTCGGCCAAGTTCTTCACCCTGGAGCGCTTGTTCGGCATTGAGGAAGCGGTGCGCCTGGTGCGTGCTTCGGAGCAGAGCATCCATGCCATCGGCGCGTTCTGCGAAAAGTACGCGGTGGATGCCCAGTACCGCCTCGACGGCACGCTCTACACCGCCACCAACCGCGCCCAGTGCGGCGCCACCGACGGGGTGATCGCGGCGCTGGAGCGCAACGGCATCAACTCCTTCAGCAAGCGGCCGTTGGCGGATGTGCAACGTATGGCGGGCTCGGCCCAACACCAGGAGGGTTGGTTCTCGCCGGCCGCCGCCAGCGTGCAACCGGCCCTGCTGGTGCGCGGGTTGCGCCGGGTGGCGCTGCAACTGGGGGTGCGCTTGTTTGAGAACACCGCGATGGTGGGGCTGGAGGAGGGCCGCCCGGCGCTGATCCAGACCCCGGACGGCGCCGTGCGCGCCGACCGTGTGGTGCTGGCGATGAACGCCTGGATGGCTCGCGCGTTCCCGCAGTTCGAGCGCAGCGTGGCGATTGTCTCCAGCGACATGGTTATCACCGAGCCGCGCCCGGACCTGCTCCAGGAGATCGGCCTGACCAGCGGTGTGACAGTGCTCGATTCGCGGATTTTCGTGCACTACTACCGCAACACCCCGGACGGCCGGATCATGCTCGGCAAGGGCGGCAACACCTTCGCCTATGGCGGGCGGATGCTGCCGGTGTTCGACCAGCCGTCGCCCTACGCGGACCTGTTGCGCAAGAGTCTGGGGCAGTTTTTTCCGGCGTTCGCCCAAGTGCCGGTGGCGGCGACCTGGAACGGCCCCTCAGACCGCTCGGTCACTGGCCTGCCGTTCTTCGGGCGCATGGGCAGCGGTGGCAATGTGTTTTATGGCTTCGGTTATTCCGGCAGCGGCGTCGGCCCGTGCCACATGGGCGGGCAGATCCTCGCTTCGCTGGTGCTGGGGCTGGACAACCCCTGGACCCGTTCACCCCTGGTGGACGGGCCGTTGGGGTATTTCCCGCCGGAGCCGATTCGCTATTTGGGCTCGCTGTTGGTGCGCAACGCGATCCGGCGCAAAGAGCGTGCCGAAGACCACGGCCACCGGCCACGGCACCTGGACGTGCGCCTGGCGCGGTTCGCGGCGGCGGCCGGTAAGGCCGACAAAGGCTAAGGCCGCGTCAGGGCTCACCCATCAGCCATTGCAGCAACAGCGGCGCCTCGGCCAGGGCAGCGGGGGCGGCCTGGGCCTTGGCGCAGCGGTGCAAGGCCTGGCGCTGTGGCTGGCTCCAGTGCTGCTGGAAGTATTCGGCCAGGGCTACGCAATGCCCCGGGTACAGCAGGCTCAGTTGCCGAGGCGTGCGAGCGAACTCGCGGGCCAACAGGCGTTTTTGCTGCGGGTTCAGGTCCAGGGCGCCGCTGGCCAGGCTCTGGCCTTGCAGCACAATCGCGTCGCGGCCCAGGCCGGCCGGCTCCTGCAGGTCGGCGCGGGGCATGCGCACGATGTACCACGAGGTGTTGGCCAGGCGCCGCGCGGCCAGCGGTGGGGCGGCGAACAGGCAGATTTCGCCATCCCACAACGCGTCGGGCTCGGCCGCAGGAGGCAGGGTGGGCCGGGGTGTGGCGGCCAGGGCCACGCCGTCGGGATCGAGGCGGATATGCTGGCCATTCACCGTCAGGGTCAGGTGCTCGCTGCCCTGGACCCGCAGCGACTGGCCCGCCTTGAGGTAGATCTGCCGGGTTTTTTCCGCCAGTTGCTGGCCGTTGAGGTACAGGCCCTTGCGTTGGGCCTCGAACGGCGCGCCCGCCAACTGGAACACCACCGGGTAGTCCGGGTCGCCGTTGACAAAACGCACCAGCACTTCGCACCCGGCGGTGGGTAACGGCCCGTAGCCGGCGGCTTCCTGGCGCACGAGGGGCAACCACAGGCAATGCTGCGGGACCCGCTCGGGGGTCTCGCCCCAGGCCAGGTGCACGGGGATGCGACCCTGGGCGTCCTGTTCGGCCAGTTGCCCGCGGGCGCCGGGCACGTAGCCGCGCTGGTAACCGTTGACCAGCGGTTTGGGATGGCGCAGCGCGGGCCGGTAAGCGGTGGCCCAGGGGATAGCCTTGAACTGATTGCCGTAAGGTTCGCTGGCCCATTGATGGCCTGGCATCAGCGCGGTGCCGCCCAGCCGCTCGGTGGCCACCCACCAGGGCTGGCGGCTGGCCGGGGTGGTGAAACCGGGTTGCCGGCCCTGGTGGTGAACCTCGGTGAGCAGCCACTGGTCGTTGAACCGCGACACCGGGTGGTCCTCGACCTGCATCAGCGCCCCGCTGCGCAGGTGCGCCTCGCTGCTTTGGCCCACCAGGCATGGCGGCTGGCTGCGCAGGCGTTCCAGGGCGCGGCGGCTGGTTTGCTGGCGATGGGCTTCGGTGGGCGAGGGGCGCTCCCAGTGGCGGGCGGGCGGGTCGTGGGGCTGATTGGCGGCACCGGCCGGCGTTGCGCTGGGCGTGTTCGGCCCGCATGGGTTGGGCCTGGGCTGGGCCGGTTGGGCCTGGGCCAGCCAGGCGAGCGCCGGGGCGGCGGGCTCCCGTGGCGGGCACGACAGCGGCGTCGATAGCGGCACAAAGGCTTCGCTGTCGTCGGCAAACACCAGCACATGGCGCTCTTGCTGGTGCTCGAAGTGGTAGTGGATGCCTTCCTCCTCGCACAAACGTTGTAGGAAATACAGGTCGCTCTCGTCGTACTGGATACAGAACGCGCGCTTGGGGTACTGGCCGTGGGGCAGTTCGAAGCGGTAGCTGTCGGCCGGCAAGCGGTGTTCCTGGAGCAACTGCAAGAGCATGCCGGGCACGCTGACATCGTGGAGCACCCGCCGACAGGTACGCTGCGCCAGGGTCGCCAGATGAGGCGCCAGGCTCAGGTTGCAGTGCCGGCCACAAGGGTGGGCGCGGGTGATGACGCCATGGATGCCGCTGCCGTCCCCCAGGCGCAGGAACGCAGGCTGTTGCAGCCAGTCATCGAGGGCGCCGGGCGTACCAGGCGCGGCCAGTTCGATGTCGAAGCAATAGGGTTCGTTCAAGGCTTCGCGACCGGTGAAATGCGCGACGGGCAGGCACAGCGAACGGCCGGCGATCGTCAGAGTGAAGGGGCTTGTGAGGTCGTCGTGCATGGTCTGCCAGCTCTTGCCTTTAAGGGACGGGGGACAGAGGTTACGAAACGACGGGGCGCAATGGGGCGTCAAAGCGATTTTTCGGAAACCCCCTACGCAATGGGGTGGACAAGTCGCCCGCCACCTCGACTTTTTGGTCGATTGCCGACTTTAGGCCGTATAAACTTGCCGCCATCGTCGGCCAACAGATGTCACGACGCACAGAACGAGAGAGTGAGTAATGGGCGCACAGTGGAAGGTTAAACACAAAGAAGCGGCAGCCAACGCCAAGGGCAAGATCTTCGGCAAGTTGGTCAAGGAAATCACCATCGCCGCGCGCAACGGCGCGGACGTGACCACCAACGCACACCTGCGCCTGGTGGTGGAGCAGGCGAAAAAAGCCTCGATGCCCCGCGAAACCCTGGAACGCGCCATCAAGAAAGGGTCTGGCCAATTGGGCGAGACCGTGCAGTACCACCGCGTCACCTACGAAGGTTTTGCCCCGCACCAAGTGCCGCTGATCGTCGAGTGCGTGACCGACAACATCAACCGCACCGTCGCCGAAATCCGCGTCGCCTTCCGCAAGGGCCAACTCGGCGCTTCGGGCTCGGTGGCCTGGGATTTCAACCACGTCGGCATGATCGAAGCCGCCCCCGACAGCCCCGACGCCGACCCGGAAATGGCCGCCATTGAAGCCGGCGCCCAGGATTTCGAGCCGGGTGAAGAGGGCGCCACCCTGTTTTTGACCGAGCCCAGCGACCTGGACGCGGTGCAAAAAGCCCTGCCCGAATTCGGTTTCACCGTACTGTCGGCCAAGTTGGGCTACCAGCCGAAGAACCCGGTCAGCGGCCTGAGCGAGGCGCAAATGGCCGAAGTCGAAGCCTTCCTCGAAGGCCTGGACAACCACGACGACGTGCAGGACATGTTCGTCGGCCTGGCCGGCTAAGCGCTTGCGGGGGGCTGAAGCTTCAGCTCCCCCAATTCCCGCTCTATTGCGCTGAAGCCCGGCCGGCCCATGACCTGGGGCTGGCAGCAGCGCTCTTGCAGGCTTTGCAGCTGCTCCCGGTCCTGGGCACCGAGCCCGCCATCGATACGCTCCAACAATTCCCCCAGCAAAATTCCGAAGGCCCGCACCTCGATGCGTTGCAGCGCGCCCGCCACAGGGCTGTGGGCCGGGTCGTAGCCCGCCGCTGCGCCAAAATCCCCCAGCAGGCAATGGCCTTGGGGGTTGAACAGGATGTTGTGGCCATACAGGTCGCCATGGTTCAAGCCCTGGCCGTGCAGGTGGGCGGCCACCGAGGCGATGCCCAGGGCGATAGTGAGCGCGACCTCGGCACTCAGGCGCCAGCCTTGCGGGTAGACGTCGCGGGTGCAGGAGGCCAGGCTCGGCAACCCGGCCAGGTTGCGGTAGTGCGGGCCGATCAGTTCCATCACCAGGGCCGCGCGGCCTTCGGGGTGGTCGCTGACCTGGCCGTGCACGCCGATCAGGTTGGGGTGCAGGGCGGCGCGGATGCAGGCGTGCATTTCATGCAGCGGCGAGCCATCGCTGGTCATGCTGCCCTTGTACAGCTTCACCGCCACGTCTTGCGGCGCCTGCCCCGGCGCTTGCCACGTCGCTTGATGAATCACGCCGCTGGCGCCTTCGCCCAAGGGCTGTTGCAGGTGCAACTGCGCCCAGGCGATGGCTGGCGCCGGGGCGGCGTGTGTAAGGTCCGCCTCCAGCGGATTGCCGGCATAGGCCAGCCACGCCAGTTTCGGCAACGCCAGCAGCCAGTGCGGCAGTTCGCTCAATTGGTTGGCGGCGACGCGGATCAACTCAAGCTGCGGGGCGTTGGCCAGGCTCGCCGGTAACTGGCGTAGGCGATTGCCCGAAAGCATCAGTTTTTGCAGGTGCGGGCGTTCGCCCAGGGCCTGGGGCAGGTGTTCGATGCGGTTGTCGGTGAGGATCAGCCAGCGCAACCGGGGCGGCAACGCCTGGGCGCTGACCCGTTCGATCCGGCAGGCCTTGAAGCCCACCATGCTCAACTGCGCGCAGCGGCCCAGGCTTTCGGGCAGTTCGGTAAAGGCGTTGTCCGAGCAGAACAGCACCTGCAAGCGGTGCAGGCGATGCAGGTCGTCGGGCAGGCTGCGCAACTGGTTGGCGCTGAGGTTGAGCACTTCCAAAGAGTCCGCCAGGTCGAAGATCTCCCGGGGGAACTCGGTCAGGCCGGCGCTCAGGTCCAGGCGCCGGATGCCGCGAAGTTGGCCGGCGCGCAGTTGTGCAAGGGTATCCATGGAAGGGTTCGCAGCTCATTGGAAAAAAGGGCGCCATCATAGCGCCCTGCGCTGGGGCCCGCACGGCGCGGTTCAGGAGGTTGCCGGCGCGGTTTGGCGGATCGGCAGTTCGACGCGGAACGTGGTGCCCTTGCCGACTTCACTGTGCACCGTGATCTCACCGCGATGCTTCTTGATGATCCCGTACGACAGGGACAACCCCAGCCCCGTGCCCTGGCCCACCGGTTTGGTGGTGAAGAAGGGGTCGAAGATTTTCGCCAGGTGCTGGGGCGCGATCCCTGCGCCATTGTCGGCCACTTGCAGCCACACCGTGTCGCCCTGCACGCCGTTGCTCAGGGTGATGGTGCCCCGTTCGCTGCCCATGGCCTGGGCGGCGTTGACGATCAGGTTCATCACCACCTGGTTGATTTGCGAGGGCAGGCACTCGACCTCGGGCAACGGCACGTACTGCTTGACCACATCGGCCTTGTACTTGATCTCGGCGGCGACGATGTTGAGGGTGGAATCCATGCCCTGTTGCAGGTCCGCCCACTGCCAATGCTGGGTTGAGTCCACGCGGGAGAAGTCCTTGAGGTCCTTGACGATCTGGCTGACCCGGCCGATGCCGTCCTTCGATTCCTTGATGAGCTGGGGAATGTCTTGCAGCAAAAAGTCCAGCTCCAGGCTTGCGCGTAACTGTTCCAGGCCCAGGCGCGGCTCACCGGGGGCGAGGGCGGCCTCGGCCTGGCGGTAGGCCTCGAGCATCTGCTGCATTTGGCCGAAGTACGTCCCCAAGGTGCTGAGGTTGGAGGAAATGAAGCCCACCGGGTTGTTGATTTCGTGGGCGACGCCGGCGGCCAACTGGCCAAGGGAGGCGAGTTTTTCCGATTGCACCAATTGGCTTTCCAGCAGCATGCGTTCGTCCATCTCGTGTTGCAGGGCCTCGCTGGCCTGCTGGAACGCCTGGGTGCGTTGCGCCACCAGGGCTTCGAGCTGGCTCATTTGCAGTTGGGCGCGGCGGGTCATTTCCCACTTGGTGGTCAGGGTATTGGCCATTTGCTGGACTTCGATGTTGTCGAAGGGCTTTTTCAGGATCAGCAAGCGGTCGTGGCCGTTGAGGCGGTCGAGCAACTCGTCCCAGGAATAGTCCGAATACGCGGTGCACACCACCACTTGCAGCAAGGGGTCGTGCTTCCACAACTCTTCAATGGTTTGCGCGCCATCCCAGCCATCGGGCATGCGCATGTCGACGAACGCCAGGGCATAGGGCCGCGCCTGGGCGGCAGCGTCGAGCAACTTGCCCAGGCCTTCCTGGCCGCCATAGGCACACTCGAGTTCATAGACCGTGGCCGGGGCTTTCGGCGCACTGCCGAACAGGGCGCTTTCCAGGTCGTCGAGGTCGGTGCTGGCGCTGGGGCCGGGGGTGAGGATCTTGCGAAAGTCATCGTGGATGGTCGGGGTGTCGTCGATCAGCAGAATGCGTCGGTTGATGGCAGTGTTCATGCGTTACCTTGGGCCACGATCAGAGGAATTTGTAGGGTAAACAGCGCGCCCCGCCCCGGCCCGTCGCTGTGGGCGCTCAAGTGGCCGTTCATTTCCACGGCGGCCAGGGCGCAGCTGTGCAGGCCAAAGCCGTGGCCATCCTTACGGGTGGTGAAACCATGGACAAAGATGCGCGTCATGTTTTGCGCCGAGATGCCTTCGCCCTGGTCGCGCACGCTGATGTTGAGGTTGTCGCCGTCGATGACGGCGCTCAGGGTCAGGGTGCGTTCGCGGTCGGTGACGTTGGCCATGGCGTGCTTGGCGTTGCCGATCAGGTTTATCAGGATCAACAGCAGGCGATGCTTGTCGCCCATGATCCGCGGCACATCGGAAAATTCCTTGAGTACCGTGACGTGGTGTCGGGTGAGGGCACCGGCGTGCATGCGTAGGGCATCATCGAGCAGTTCGCTGATGGACAGCGCTTGCAGCAGGCTGCTGGTGCCGGCGTAGGACTGCTGGGTGGCGACGATGTCCTTGATGTGGTCCACGCTTTTGCTCAGTTGCCCCAGTTCCGCGCTCATGCCTTGCTGCTCCTGGGCGATGGCCAACACCAATTGGTTGAGGTAGCCGGGCAGCAACATGCCTTTCTCGTCCTCGGTGAGAAAACGGCCCAGGTCGCCTGGGTGTTCATTCATCAGTTGCATGGCCTTGCCCAGGCCCTGGGCCTTGCTGTGGCGCAACTGACGGCTGACCAGGTCGGCGGAGATGTTCACGCTATTGAGCACGTTACCCACGTTATGCAGCACGTTGGTCGCGATTTCCGCCATGCCGGCCTGGCGCGCGGTATCCAGCAGTTCGGTCTGGGTGTCCTTGAGCTCTCGGGTGCGTTCTTCGACCCGGCGTTCGAGTTCGTCGTTGGCGGCCAGCAAGGCGCGGTTCATCTGGTTGATCTGGGCAAAGCTGCGCATCAGGCGCACGGCCAGCCAAATCAGCAGCAGCACCAGCAGGGCGGAAAACACCACCAGGTAGAAGTGGTATTTCTGGTCGCTCGCCTCGGCGAGCTGCTGGTCGCGGTTGAGCAGGTTGGTGAGGTCATCCAGGCGTTCGGACACGGGGAAGCTTTCGATTTCGTCGAGCAAGGCATTGACCAGGGGCTGCTCGCGCAGGATCAGGGAGATGTGGTTGCTGAGAATATCGATGGGCTCGTGGAACTCCGCCGGCAGGCGCTCCTTGTTCACTTGCAGTTTGTTCAGGCCCACCAGGATGTCGGCGGCGTGGTCGGCGGAGGTGACCTGGGCGAATTCCAGGCTGCTGAGTAGCAGGTCGTAGGTGTCGTTGGCGATGTTCTGCACTTGCAGTTTGTCGGTGTCGGCAACCCGCCCCAGTTGCGCCTGGATGTCGTCTTCGGCGGTGGGCAGGAAGGCCAGGGAGTTGCGCAGCACCGCGTTGTGGGACTTGAACTGTTCCACCACCCGGGTTTTTTCCTTGAGCGCATCGAGATAGGCCTGCTGGCTGGCCTGCCACAGCGGCGACTGGTCGCGGCTGCGCTGGGATTCCAGCACCTCGAACTGCTGCCACAGCCGCGTCATTTCGTTCAGGGGTGATACCAGCGGGTCGTAGTTGTGGCTGATGGCAACCCGAGCCTTGAGGACCTCGTTTTCCCACTGCGCGTTCTGCTGCTTGAGCTGGCGGATCAGGTCGCGGGACTCGGTGTAGGTGGCGGTCAGGTCGGAGCGCGAGTTGAGGTACAAAAACAGCAGGATCGAGGCCAGCACGGCCGCAACCCCCGCCAGCAGAAGCAAGCTCAGGCGCCGGGAGACTTTCATAGGGGCTTGCCCTGCCACTCACCGGTCAGGGTCTTGAGGAATTTCACGATCAGGGCTTTGTCCTCTTCGCTGGGGATGCGCCCCAATTGGTAGGTGAACATCACGGTCACGGCGCCTTCGAGGGTCGCCTGCGAGCCATCATGGAAGTAGGGCGCGGTGACGGCGACGTTGCGCAGGCTGGGCACCTTGAACACGTGGCGGTCTTCTTCGGCGCCGGTGACATTGAAGCGCCCCAGGTCCGCCGGGGTGGGGTTGCCCCGGGCGGCGAAGTAGTCCCCCAGTACGCCGAACTTCTGGAACATGTTGCCGCCGATGTTCACCCCTTGGTGGCAAGCGATGCAGCCGTAGTCCTGGAAGCGCTGGTAGCCGTACTTTTCCTCGGTGCTGAGGATCGCGGTGTTGCCCGCCAGGTACTGGTCGAAACGCGAGTTGAGGCTTAGCAGGGTGCGTTCATACTCGGCCAGGGCGCCCTGGATATTGGCCTGGGTCACGCCGCTCGGGTAGGCGTCGGTGAAAGCGGTAGCGTAGTGGTTGTCGGCAGCGATGCGTTGCACCACGGTGGCCCAGTCGCTGCCCATTTCCGTGGGGCTGTGCACCACGATGTGGGCCTGTTCTTCCAGGGTTTCCACGCGCCCGTCCCAAAACTGGCGAAAGTTCAGGCTGGCGTTGAACACGCTGGGGGTATTGACCGCCACCGGTCGGCCGTCAAAGCCCAGGGACAAAGGCTTGTCGTCGGCGCCGCCACGGTCCAGGCGATGGCAACTGGCGCACGACAGGCTGTTGTTCACCGACAGGCGCGGGTCGTGGAACAACTGGCGGCCCAGTTCCACCCGCTTGCTGTCCATCACCGGCGGTGCGGGCAGGGGCTTGAGCGGGCCTTCCAGGGGCGCGGCTTGGGCGCCTGCGACAAACAGCAGGGCGGCGCTCAGGGGCAGGGCGAGTGGGGGCATGGGGTGAATCCTTACCCGGGGCGGCGTCATAGTGGGGGTGTTTGCAGGTGCGGGGAGTCGGCCAGGTAACGGGCGAACTCCTCGGCGGCCACGGCTTTGCTGAAGTAATAGCCCTGGCCTTCTTCGCAGTGGTGGCGCTTGAGGAAGGCCAGTTGCTCGGCGGTTTCCACCCCTTCGGCAATGATGCTCAGGTTCAGGCTCCTACCCAGGTCGATGATGCTGCTCACCAGTTTGGCGTCGTTGCTGTCGGTGCTCAGGTCGCGCACGAACGACTGGTCGATCTTGAGCACGTCCACCGGAAATTTTTGCAGGTAGCTCAAGCTGGAATAACCGGTGCCGAAGTCATCGATGGCCAGGCGCACCCCCAGTTGCTTGATCGCTTGCAGCGTGGCGACGGTGGCCTCGACGTTCTGCATCAGCACGCTTTCGGTGATTTCCAGCTCCAGCAGCGTCGGGGCCAGGCCGGTTTCACTCAGGGTGCGGCTCAGGCGTTGGACGAAATCGCGCTGGCGAAAGTCGATGGCCGAGACGTTCACCGCCATGCAAATCGGCGCCAGGCCCTGGCGTTGCCAAGCACGTGCTTGCTGGCAGGCGCGGTTGAGCACCCATTGGCTGAGGGCAACGATCAGGCCGCAATCCTCGGCCAGGGGAATGAATTGGCCGGGGTAAACCAAACCGTGATCGGGGCGGTGCCAGCGCACCAGAGCCTCGGCGCCCACCACCTGGCCCGTGTTCAGGTCCAGTTTGGGCTGGTAGTGCAGGACGAATTCATCGCGTTGCAAGGCCAGGCGCAGGCCGGTTTCCAGAGTTTGTTGCTGGTGGGCGCGCAGGTTCATGTCTTCGATGAAAAAACTGAAGTCGTTGGGGCCGCAGTCCTTGATGTTGCGCATGGCGGTTTCGGCGTTTTTGATGAGCGTCATCGCGTCGAAGCCGTCCTCGGGGTACAGGCTGATGCCCAGGCTCGCGGTGACCGTTAGGTCATGCCCGGCCACCGAGTGGGGCGTGTTGACGGCCGCCAGCAGTTTTTCGGCGATGCGCCGGGTTTGCTGCGGGTGCTGAATGTCGCCCAGGATCACCACGAATTCGTCGGAGCCGTAGCGGAACACCGAATCGCTGTCACGCACCGTGGCCACCAGGCACTGGGCCACGTGCTTGAGCATCTGGTCGCCGGCCGGGTGGCCCAAGCCGTTGTTGATGCGCTTGAAGCGGTCCAGGCCCAGGAACATCACCGCCAACGTGCAGTCGTGGCGCCGCGACTGGGACAGGCTCTGGGTCAGGCGATCGCCCAGCAAGGTGCTGTTAGGTAACCCGGTGAGCACGTCGTAGTACAACAGGCGCGACACGCTGAGCAACTCCTGGACGCGCTCTTCGATGGTCCGCTCCAGGTCGCGCATCTTGCTCGCCGCGTCCTGGGCCAATTGCCATTTGCAGGTCAGGGCGCTGGCCATCTGGCGGATCTCGATGGCGTCGAAGGGCTTTTTCAGAATCAGCAAGCGGTCGCCCAGGTCCAGGCGTTCGGCCATGTCTTCCCAGGAGTAATCGGAGTAGGCCGTGCACAGGGCGATTTGCAGCTTGGGCGCGATGCGCCACAGCTGCTCGATGGTTTCCAGGCCATCCCAGCCGGGTGGCATGCGCATGTCGATAAAGGCCACGGCGTAAGGCGCGTCGCGGTCCTGGGCGGCTTGCACCATGGCCAGGGCTTCTTGGCCCTGGTACGCCGAGTCGAGGATAAATCGCTCTTGCACGGCGCTGGCGGGGCTGCCGAACAGGGCCATTTCGGCACTGTGCAAGTCGCTATTGGCGAGGGCGGTGGGGACGAGGATCTTGCGAAAATCCTCATGGATGCCCTCGGTATCGTCGACGATCAGGATCCGTCGGTTAAGGGGGCCAGCTAAAGCCATCATGGCCAGACTCCTATCCAACGTGGGGCCCTTGGATCGACGCTCATCTGGCTTCCCTTCCTGGCTGTGACACATGTCGTCCATTTGCGCCCTGAGCATAGTCAGACGCTGCGGGAAGTGCTACTTAATTGATATCAATTTGCTGCCAAGCTGCGGCAAGTCATCTAGGCTGTCGCGCATCCGCGCTACGGTGGCCGTCTGGAAAGGGGGAGAACCATGGAAGAACAGCTCAACGACGGGCTCGAGCGCAAGTCCACCGTGCTGTTGGTGGACGACGAGGAATCGATTCTCAATAGCCTGCGCCGCCTGCTGCGCAGCCAGCCCTACGAGATCCTGCTGGCCGACAGCGGGGAAAAGGCCCTGGAGATCCTCGCGCAGCGGCCGGTGGACGTGGTCATGAGCGATGCACGCATGCCGGGCATGGATGGCGCCACCTTGCTGGCGCACGTCCATCAGCGTTATCCCTCGACCCTGCGCATCCTGCTCACCGGTTATGCCGACATGACGTTGATCGCCAAGGCCATCAACGAAGGACAGATCCACCGCTACCTCAGCAAACCGTGGAACGACGACGAAATGCTGGTGACCCTGCGCCAGGCCCTGGCCCACCACCACTCCGAAGACGAGCGCCAACGCCTGCAAGCCTTGGCCCGCGAGCAGAACGAGCAACTGCGCAGCCTCAACGCCACCCTGGAAAAACGCGTGGCGGCGCGCACCGCCGAGTTGCAGCAAACCGCCGACATGCTCGACCTGGCCTATGAAGAGCTCAAGCGCAGCTATGTGACCGGCACCGAGGTGTTTTCCTTGCTGGCCAACCTGCGCCTGCCCAAGGCCAAGCAGACCAACCGGCAGATCATCGAATTGATCCGCGTGTACTGCAAAACCCACGGCCTGAGCGAAACCGACAGCCGCGACATGACCATGGCCGCCGCGCTCTACAACATCGGCAAACTGAGCTGGACCGACGGCATGATGACCGCCCCGGCCGACCTGCTGCGCCACACCGAACGTGACCTGTACCGCGCCTACCCCAAGCAGAGCGAGTCGCTGCTGATGACCCTGGAGCCGATGAAAGACGCGGCGCGCATCATCCTCCACCACCAGGAACGCTGGGACGGCAGCGGCTTTCCCGATCACTTGCGCGGCGAAGCCATCCCCCTGGGCGCGCGCTGGCTGAAACTGGCGGTGGACTTCATCGAGTTGCAGCGCGGCTTGATCCTGGAGCGGCAAATGAACAGCGCCGAGGCCTTGCTGTTCATCCGCAAATACGCAGGAAGGCTGTACGACCCGGACCTGGTGGAAGACTTCGTCAAGGTGTGCGCCGATTTCCTCAGCGACGTCAGCCTGTCCGATCCCACGGTGGTGGTGCTCGGCACCCGCGAACTGGCCGCGGGCATGGTCCTGGTACGTAACCTCAACGCCGACAACGGCATGCTTCTGCTCAACGCCGGCAAGGTACTGAGCACCGCGTTGGTGGATAAACTCATCGCCTTCGAGGCCATGGAAGCGGGTAAGTACAGCGTGTTTGTGCGGGTGCCCGAGCCTGCGCCTGGGCACGAGCAAGCCGCCGGCCTAGCCTAGGATTTGCTGCGCCAGCAGCACCAAGGCAATGACCATCATGGCCGCGCCGGACACCTGGCTCACCCGCTTCGCGGCGACGGGGCGGGCGCCGAGCACGGCCTGGGCGCCGAAGCCCACCAGCAGGTAAACCAGTGCGCAACTGAGGATATGCACCAGGCCCAAGGCCATCATTTGCACGGGCACCGGCCAGGGTGCCGTGGCGTCGGCGAACTGGGGCAACAGGGCCAAAAACAGCAGGAACACCTTCGGGTTCAACCCGCTCACGCAAAACCCCTTGAATGCCCAGCGTTGGCCTGAGCGCGTGGCCTGGCCGTCATCGGCGTGAGGCACCGACGGGTGGGCGAGCAGGTTGATACCCAACCAGAGCAGGTAGCCTGCCCCGGCCACCGTCAGCGCCGTCAGCACCCGTGGGTGATTGGCCACCACAGTGCCGACCCCCGCAGCCACCACCAGGGTGGCCACCACATGCCCGGCCAACAGCCCGCCCACGGCCGGCATGACCACGCGGCCCTTCAAGCCCGCCGAGATCGCGTAGGCCCAATCGGCCCCCGGCGTAATGATGAACAACACCGATACGGCCCAGAAGGCCGCCAACACACTGAGGGTCATGGCGTTACCCACCCTCGCTGATCCGCCGCTGTCGGCATATTCTCGCTCCCACCCGATGAGCCGCCCCGGGCTGGCCGGGGCGGTGATTAAAGGTGGAAGAAGAATAATGAAAGAGGCGTAGAATTTACTTTCAAAGTGAATCGCTATAGCTAAAAAAAAGGGGAGATTATTCTCAATGGATCGCACAGACCGAAAAATTCTTGCTGAGCTGCAAAAGGACGGTCGCCTTTCCGTTACCGAACTGGCCGAGCGGGTCGGCCTGAGCCTGTCGCCGTGCCACCGCCGCGTGCGGGCCTTGGAAGAGGCCGGCGTGCTGCTGGGCTACCGCGCCCAACTGGACCCGGCCGCCCTGGGCCTGAATTTTTCCGCCATGGTTTTTGTGACCCTGCGTGAAGGCGACCGGCCCGCAGTGGAAGCGTTCGAGACAGCCCTGCTGGACATCGCGCAGATCATCACCGCCCAGCGTTTGTTCGGCGAACCGGATTACTTGCTGCAGGTGGTTGCCCAGGACCTGCCGGCCTTCCAACGGCTTTACGATGAGCGCCTGTCGACCTTGCCCAACGTGCAGCGGCTGACTTCCACATTGGTGATGAAGCAGGTGGTGCAGGATCGGCCATTGCCGTTGTGAGGTGGGGGGCCGGGCCCGGCCCGGCCCTAATCCCTGTGGGAGCGGGCCTTGCCCGCGATGAGGCCGGGGCAGGCGATGCACTTCTGGCAGTTGGAATGCCGCCATCGCGAGCAGGCTCGCTCCCACAGAGAAAACATGAAAATCCCACCCACACCACCGTTCAACTGTGGGAGCGGGCCTTGCCCGCGATGAGGCCGGGGCAGGCGATGCACTTCTGGCAGTTGGAATGCCGCCATCGCGAGCAGGCTCGCTCCCACAGAGGAAAAATGGAAATCCTACCCACACCACCGTTCAACTGTGGGAGCGGGCCTTGCCCGCGATGAGGCCGGTGCAGGCGATGCACTTCTGGCAGCTGGAATGCCGCCATCGCGAGCAGGCTCGCTCCCACAGAGAAAACATGAAAATCCCACCCACACCACCGTTCAACTGTGGGGGCGGGCTCTGCCCGCGATGAGGCCGGGGCAGGCGATGCACTTCTGGCAGTTGGAATGCCGCCATCGTGAGCAGGCTCCCACAGAGGAAAAATGGAAATCCCACCCGCATCACCGTTCACTGTGGGAGCGGGCCTTGCCCGCGATGGCGATTTCAAGACCGCCATCGCGGGCAAGCCAGGTCCCACAGGGCCGCCCTCACCCCCAAGCCTGTCCCCGGCGCTTGAGTTCAAGGCGGCGGACAAACTCCTCCAGCACCAGGGCATACAGGTCATCCTGCAAGTAGGCGTCTTCGATGCCGGCATCCATGTTCGGGTTGTCGTTGACTTCAATCACCACTACTTGGTCCCCCGACTGTTTGAGGTCCACGCCGTAGAGGCCATCGCCGATCAGGTTCGCGGTTTTCACCGCCAGTTCCACCACCGCCCGTGGCGCTTCGTGGACCGGTAGGGTGCGGCACTCGCCGTTGATGTCCTGGGCCCGGGCCTTGTGGTTGTAGATCTGCCAGTGGCCTTTGGACATGAAGTATTGGCAGGCGAAGATCGGTTTGCGGTTGAGCACGCCGATGCGCCAGTCGTATTCGGTGTAGAAAAACTCCTGGGCCAGCAGCAGCACGGAGTGCTCGAACAACTGGGCGGTGGCCTGGAGCAAGGCTTGCTGGTTTTCGACTTTGATGACCCCCCGGGAAAAACAGCCATCGGGGATTTTCAGCACCAGGGGAAAGCCCAAGCGCTCGGCCACCCGGGCGAAGTCCTGCGGTCGTTCCTTGTACAGGATTTCGGTGGCCGGCATGCCTAGGCGATGGCTTTGCAGCAGGTCGGCCAGGTACACCTTGTTGGTACAGCGCAGGATCGAGGTGGGGTCGTCCATGACCACCAGGCCTTCGCTTTCGGCTTTTTTGGCGAAGCGGTAGGTGTGGTTATCGACGCTGGTGGTTTCGCGGATCAGCAGGGCGTCGTATTCGGCGAGGCGCGCGTAGTCCTTTTTTTCGATCAGTTGTACGTCGATGCCCAGGCCCCGGCCGACGCGGATGAAGTTCTCCAGGGCCTTGGCATTGGAGGGCGGCATCGCTTCTTGCGGGTCGTGCAAGATCGCCAGGTCATAACGGGCCACGCGGCGCGAACGGGGCAGGCGCCAGATCTTGCGGCTGAAGTTGTCCAGCGCCTGGGCGAATTGATCTTCCTGGTCTTCGCGTAACTTGTGCAGCGTGCCCGGTTTTATACCTTCTATATGCCAACTGGTGGTTTTACGGAACTCAACTAACAGCACCGGGCAGGGAAAGGCTTCAAATAACTGACGGGCCAACTCCTGCATGGGTTCAAGATTGGTTTTGCCGAAGTAGAGGGTCAGGGTAAAGCCTTCGGTATTGCTGTAAAGATGATTGCTCAAGGCTTTTTCCAGGGCCTTGTCCAAGTCATCCAGCGCCAGGCCGTAGAGGGACTTGCGGGTCAGTTCGCTGATGGTGCGCACCGAAGGGATGACCCGGTGGCCGCGGGCTTCAGCCAGCAGTGAGCAGTAATAGCCGTAGCCCAGGTACTTGTAATTGCGGCACAGGTTGATGACCTGGGTGCGTTTTGCACCATCCCCCTCCTGGGGGTTTTCCAGGTACTGCTGGGCCGTCATCAGGTCTTCGCTGGGGAAGTATGAGGTCCAGTCTTCTTTGCGCTCGACAATAATTACCAGTTGGCTGCTACTGCGATTGACCTCGGTTAAATAACGAGGCTTGGATATTGTCGTGAGCTGTTTTTGCTCGGATACTGCGCGCCACTCACCTTGTACCGCTGACATAGAAAGAGTCCGTTTGAGAACAGGTTCTTGCCTATAAAGCATGAACTTTCGAGCAAGTCCCGTTTCGTTACGCAACTTTTACGAGTGTGCTATGAACCTAAACTTTCGCCTTGCAACCCTGGGTGATCTGCCAGGGTTGCTGGCCCTGGAACAGCAGTGTTTTACCCATGACCGCCTCAGCGCCCGCAGCTTGCGCTGGATGCTCAGCCGTGCCCACGCCAGCCTGATGCTGGTGCAGGCGGGGGAGGCGTTGCTGGGTTATGGCTTGGTGCTGTTTCGCCACGGCAGTGATGTGGCGCGCCTGTACTCCCTGGCCGTCGCCCCCCAGGGCCGGGGCCTGGGGTTGGGCCGGCAACTGCTCGAACGGGCCGAGGCCTGTGCCCGCGCCCAGGGTTGCGCCTGGCTACGCCTGGAAGTGCGCCCCGACAACCCGGCGGCCCTGGGCCTGTATGCGGGCCAGGGTTACCGGCGTTTTGCCCGGGTGGAGGATTACTACGAGGATCACAGCCCGGCGTTGCGCCTGCAAAAGCGCCTTTTGTAGCGCCACGCCGGCCATCTTGATGCCGTCTTAATACGCCTCACCGCATTCAATGTCCGACCTTGATACCCCTTCACCTAACCTCCCTGGCGCACCGGGGGCCGGGTTTGCCGGCCCCTCCTGTCTGATAAGGGGAGCGATCTTGTTAACACTGCAATTTATCTACGTCGCCAGCGGCGTATGCGCCGTCTCGTTGTTCGCCTACCTGGGCTACGCCCTGATTCGTGCAGAAAAGTTCTGATGGCCCGTCCACAGGCTATTTCATCCGCCCTGCGGGGCTTTCCCGAGCAAGGAAACCGGCAATGTACGACTTGATTTTCGTGGGGTTGACCCTGGTGTTTTTTGGCGCGACGGCCCTGGGCATCGGCGCCTTGGGCAAGATTTGAACGGAGCATCGACATGTTGAGCAATCTGCTGGAATTTGCGGTGATGCTCGGTCTTATGACCGTGCTGGCCGTGTTGATGGGCAAATGGCTGACCCGGGTGTTCACCGGGCCGGGCCATGCCTTGCTGGAACGCGGCACTTACCGTTTGCTGGGGATCGACCCGCGCGAAACCATGGGCTGGGCCCGTTACGCCAGCGCACTGCTGCTGGCCAACGCGGCGATGATGCTGCTCGGCTACCTGGTGTTGCGCCTGCAGGGCAGCATGCCCCTCAACCCGCTGGAACTGGCGGCGCAAACCCCGGACCTGGCGTTCAACACCGCCGCGTCCTTTATCACCAACACCAACTGGCAGGCGTACTCGGGCGAAACCAGCCTGTCGAACTTCAGCCAGATGGCGGTGATTACCTTCCTGATGTTCGTGGGCGCTACCTCCGGGGTGGTCGCCGCGGCAGGTTTCATTCGCGGTTTGAGCCGTTCCAATTCGGCGGATATCGGCAACTTCTGGGTGGACTTCACCCGCATCCTCTACCGCGTGATGTTGCCGGCGTGCTTTGCCATGGCGTTGGTGTATGTCTGGCAGGGCATGCCGCAGACCCTGGCGTCCCAGGCGCTGGCCACCACCCTTGAAGGCGCGCAGCAGCAACTGATTGTCGGGGCCGTGGCCAGTTTCGAGTCGATCAAGCACATCGGCACCAACGGCGGCGGCTTTTTCAGCATGAACGCCGCGCACCCGTTCGAGAACCCGACGCCGCTGACCAACGCGCTGCACATCCTGAGCATGCTGCTGATCCCGTCGGCCCTGACCTACACCTTCGGCAGCATGCTGCTGCGCCGCCGCCAGGGCTGGGTGTTCTTCGGCACCTTCCTGGTGATGTTCATCGGCTTCTTGAGCGTGGTGTACAGCGCCGAGCAAAGCGGTAACCCGCTGCTGACCCAGGCCGGCGCCGACCAGGTGCTGTCTGCCGGCCAGAGCGGCGGCAACATGGAAGGCAAGGAACTGCGCTTCGGCATCGCCGACACCGCGCTGTTCGTCACCACCACCACCGGCGCCACCACCGGCTCGGTGAATGCGATGCACGACTCCCTGACCCCCATGGGCGGCTTCGTGCCCCTGGCGCAGATGATGCTCAACTGCGTGTTCGGCGGCGACGGCGTGGGCTTTATCAACTTGATCCAGTACGCGCTGCTGACGGTGTTCCTGGTGGGCATGATGATCGGCCGCAGCCCCGAGTTCCTGGGCAAGAAGATCGAGGCCCGGGAAATCAAACTGGTGATGCTCTCGGTGCTCGCGCACCCCATCAGCATCCTCGGTTTCACCGCCATCGCCGCGCTGTGGCCCGACACCCTCAAAAGCCTCAACAACATTGGCCCCCACGGGTTCAGCGAGGTGCTGTACGCCTACACCTCGGGCACGGCCAACAACGGTTCGGCGTTCGCCGGGCTCAATGCCAACACACCGTTCTTTAACACCACCATTGGCCTGGCCATGTTGATCGGGCGCTTCTTTACCATGCTGCCGATGCTGGCGGTGGCCGGTTCCCTGGCGATGAAGAAAAACATCCCGGCCGGTGCCGGCACCATTCCTACGGCGACGCCGCTGTTCATGTTTTTGGTGGTGTTCGTGGTGTTGGTGGTCGGTGGCCTGACTTTCCTGCCGGCGCTCGCGCTGGGGCCGCTGGTGGAGCAACTGCAATTGCTGTCCGGCCAGACGTACTAATAAGGGGCTGTGTGATGACGACTCAAACTGCAATCAAGACCCAACCGCTGGTCAAGGGGCTGTTGCGCCCGGTGCTGGTGTCGGCGGGGTTTTTCCTGCTGCTGACGGGCCTGGGCTATCCGCTGGCGACCACCCTGGTGGCCAACGTGATGTTCCCTTATCAGGCCCAGGGCAGCCTGATCGAACGTGATGGCCTGGTAATCGGCTCCGCCGTGATCGGCCAGCACTTCTCGCGCCCCGAATACTTCCAAGGGCGCCCCAGCATGACCGCCGACAAGCCCTATAACGCTGGCTCCAGTGGCGCCAGCAACCTGGGCCCGACCAGCCAGAAACTCATCGACCAGGTGGCTCAGCGCGCCCAGGACTACCGCCAACTCAACGGCCTGGCGCCGGATGCCTTGGTGCCGGTGGATGCGGTGACAGCCTCGGCCTCGGGCCTGGACCCGCACATCTCCGTGGCCAACGCCCAGCTCCAGGTGGCGCGGGTGGCACGCCTGCGCAAGGTGCCTGAAGCCGAGCTGATGAAGCAGGTTCAGGCCCATACCGAGCAGCGCACCCTGGGCCTTTTGGGCGAGCCTCGGGTCAATGTGCTGCAACTCAACCTCGCGCTCGATGCACAGGCTCCCGTGCATCAGCAACCTCTCGCGGCCAGTGAGTAAGAGACACAACCATGCGTAGCAAAAAACCGTTGTTCGATCGCACCATTGTGCTGACTGCCTGCCTGGATGCCTTCAAGAAACTGGCACCCCAGGCGCAGTGGAAAAACCCGGTGATGTTCGTGGTCTACCTGGGCAGCATTTTCACCACCCTGTTGTGGTTGCAATCCTTGGGCGGCGCTGGCGAAGCCCCCAGTGGCTTTATCCTGAGCATCACCCTGTGGCTGTGGTTCACCGTGTTGTTCGCCAACTTCGCCGAGGCCCTGGCCGAAGGCCGTAGCCGCGCCCAGGCCGCCAGCCTGCGCAGCATGAAGCGCCAGACCCTGGCCAAGGTGCTCAAGCAGCCCAAGTACGGCAGTGCCTGGGCGCCGAGCGAGGCCAGCCTGTTGCGCAAGGACGTCGTGGTGCTGATCGAGGCCGGCGACCTGGTGCCCCTGGACGGGGTGGTGATCGAAGGTGTGGCCTCGGTGGACGAGAGCGCCATCACCGGCGAGTCGGCACCGGTGATCCGCGAGGCGGGTGGGGACTTTTCCTCGGTCACCGGCGGCACCCGGGTGCTGTCCGACTGGCTGGTGGTGCGTATCAGCGTTAACCCCGGCGAGTCGTTCCTGGACCGGATGATCTCCATGGTCGAGTCGGCCAAACGGCAGAAAACCCCCAACGAAGTGGCCCTGACCATTTTGCTGGTGGGCCTGACGTTCCTGTTCCTGCTGGTGATCGTGACCCTGAGCCCGTACTCGATCTTTGCCGTGGCCATGAGCGGCAGCGGCAGCGTGGTCAGCGCCACGGTGCTGGTGGCGTTGTTGGTCTGCCTGATTCCCACCACCATCGGTGGCCTGTTGTCAGCCATTGGGGTAGCGGGCATGAGCCGGATGATGTCGGCCAATGTCATCGCCACCTCCGGCCGCGCCGTAGAGGCGGCCGGCGACGTGGACGTGCTGTTGCTGGACAAGACCGGCACCATCACCCTCGGTAACCGCCAGGCCTGTGCATTCTTGCCCGCGCCCGGTATCAATGAAGCGGACCTGGCCGATGCGGCGCAGTTCGCCTCCCTGGCCGACGAAACCCCGGAAGGGCGCAGCATCGTGGTGCTGGCCAAGCAGAAGTTCGACCTGCGCGCCCGGGACTTGCAGGCGTTGCAGGCCAGCTTCGTGCACTTCACCGCGCAAACCCGCATGAGTGGTGTTGACCTGCCCAGTGGCCGGCAATTGCGCAAAGGCGCGGCCGATGCCATTCGCGCCCATATCGAGGCCCTGGGCGGCAGCTTCCCCCAGGCATTGCAGGCCAAGGTCGATGAAGTGGCACGCCGTGGCAGTACGCCGCTGGTGGTGTCCGACGGGGCCCAGGTGCTGGGGGTGGTCGAGCTCAAGGACATCGTCAAGGGCGGGATGAAGGAGCGCTTCGCCGAGTTGCGGCGCATGGGCATCAAAACCGTGATGATTACCGGCGACAACCGCCTCACCGCCGCCGCCATCGCGGTGGAGGCGGGGGTGGATGACTTCCTCGCCGAGGCGCGCCCCGAGGACAAGCTGCAATTGATCCGCGACTACCAGGCCCAGGGCAAGCTCGTGGCCATGACGGGTGATGGCACCAACGACGCCCCGGCGCTGGCCCAGGCCGATGTGGCGGTGGCGATGAACAGCGGCACCCAGGCTGCCAAGGAAGCGGGCAACATGGTCGACCTGGACAGCAACCCGACCAAGTTGATCGAGGTGGTGGAAGTGGGCAAACAGATGCTCATGACCCGCGGCGCGCTGACTACCTTCAGCGTGGCCAACGATGTGGCCAAGTATTTTGCTATCGTACCGGCCGCTTTCGTCGCCACTTACCCGCAACTGGGGGCGTTGAACGTGATGCAGCTGACCAGCCCGAACTCGGCGATCCTCAGCGCGGTGATCTTCAATGCGCTGATTATCGTGTTCCTCATCCCGCTGGCGCTCAAGGGCGTGGCTTACCGGGCCATAGGCGCGGCGGCGCTGCTCAATCGCAACCTGCTGATCTATGGGTTGGGCGGGGTACTGGTGCCCTTTGCGGGGATCAAACTTATCGACATGCTATTGACCGGCCTCGGCCTGGTCTGAAAGGACTGACTGCACGGCGCCGCGAAGGCGCCGTTGCCGTTTCACAAGGATTGCCATGGCTGTCATCGACACCCTTACTGTTTCCCCGGATGGGCGCCCCGACCCGGACGCCCTGCTGGAAAAACTGCAACAACAAGAGCATGCCGCCCGCCAGGGCAAGCTGCGCATCTACTTTGGCTCCAACGCCGGGGTGGGCAAGACCTGCGCCATGCTCAGCGCCGCCCGCCAGGAGCAGCGCCAGGGCCGCGATGTGGTCGCCGGCGTGGTAGAAACCCACGGCCGGCGCGACACCGCCGAGCGCCTCGAAGGCCTGGAGGTGTTGCCGCGCAGCAGCATGCTGCACCGCGACTGCGCCCTGAGCGAGTTCGACCTGGATGCCGCCCTGGCGCGCCACCCCGACGTGTTGCTGGTGGATGAATTGGCCCACAGCAACGTGCCCGGTTCACGCCACCCCAAGCGTTGGCAGGATGTGGAAGAACTGCTGCGCGCCGGCATTGACGTGTGGACCACCCTCAACGTCCAGCACCTGGAAAGCCTCAACGACATCGTCAGCGGCATCATCGGCATACGCGTGCGCGAGACGGTGCCCGACCACGTGTTCGACAACGCCCATGAAGTGCTGGTGATCGACCTGCCGCCCGACGACCTGCTGCGCCGGCTCAAGGATGGCAAGGTGTACCTGGCGCCCCAGGCCGAGCGTGCCTCGCGCAACTTCTTTCGCAAGGGCAACCTGCTGGCGCTGCGCGAGCTGACCCTGCGCCGCACCGCCGACCGGGTCGATGCGCAAATGCGCGACTACCGCCGCGAACGCTCGATCATCACCCTGTGGCCGGCCCGCGAACGCCTGCTGGTGGGCGTGGCGGGGCACCCCTCGGACGAGCGCCTGGTGCGCGAAGCGGCGCGTTTGGCGCAAAAACTGGAGGCGGACTGGATTGTCGTCCACGTCAGCGGCCCGCAACGCCGGGGCGCGGCGGCGAACCGCTACGCCAGCGCCATGAAAACCCTGGCCCTGGCCGCCGAATTCGGCGCCGACACCACCACCCTCAGCGCCCTGGATGTGGCCGAGGCACTGGTGACCTGCGCCCGTGAGCACAACGCCAACCGCTTGGTGCTGGGGCACTGCCCGCGCAAGGTCTGGCAGTTCTGGCATCAGTCGGTCAGCGACCGCATCAGCCGCCGCCACCCGCAGATTGACCAGATTGTCATCGCCCATGGCCCGTTGCCGCGGGCGGCGGCGCCAGAGGTCAAGGTCGAGGGCGCATTGGCCCCCAGCCGCGCCCCGGCCTACCTGTGGGCCAGCCTGGCGTGCTTTGCCGCCACAGCGGTGGCCGCGCTGCTGTTGCAAGTGTTCGACCCGGCCAACGTGGTCATGCTGTTTTTGCTCACCGTGGTACTGGTGGCCCTGCGCTGGGGGCGCGGCCCCGGCGTGTGGGCGGCGATGCTGGCGGTGCTGTGCTTCGACTTCTTTTTCGTGCAGCCGCGCTTGTCATTCACCGTCAACGACACCCAATACTTTTTCACCTTCGCCCTGATGCTGGGCATCGCCCTGATTACCGGGCAACTCACCGCGCGCCTGCGGTTCGAGGCCCGCAGCGCGGCGGCGCGCGAGCGCCGGGCCACCTCCCTGGCACGGTTGGCGCGCGACCTCTCGGCGGCATTGACGGTGGAGCAGATCAGCGAAGTGGCCCTGCGCACCTTCAGCGGCGTGTTCGAGGCGCGGGTCGGCCTGGCCCTGCCGGATCTGGACGACCGCGTGCATGGCGTCGGCGGCGCTTTTGCGGTGGATGAAAGCATTGCCCAATGGGCCTATGACCATGGCCAACCGGCCGGCCAGGGCACCGACACCCTGGCCGCCGCCCAGGGCTGCTACTGGCCGCTGAAGGCGCCGATGCGGGTGCGTGGGGTGTTGGTGCTGGCGCTGGCCGAACCCGAACGCCTGAGCGACCCCCAGGAACGGCGCCTGCTGGAAGCCTGCATGAGCCAATTGGCCATCGCCCTGGAACGGGTGCACTACGTCGAAGTGGCGCAAAGCACCCTGGTGCAGATGGAGGGCGAACGCATGCGCAACACCTTGCTTGCCGCCATTTCCCACGACTTACGCACGCCGCTGACCACCATCATGGGCGCGGCGGATGCGGCCGCCCCCCATGCCCCGCCCGGGCCGCTGCGCGATTTGCTCGGCGGTATCCACGAGCAGGCCAGCTCCATGCAGCGCCTGATCGAAAACCTGCTGGACATGGCGCGCATGCAGGAGGGCGGGGTGCGTTTGAACCGCCAGTGGCATTCACTGGAAGAAATCGTCGGCAGCGCCCTGCGCCAACTGCGCGAGCCCCTGGCCCGGCATGAGGTACGCACGGCCATGGCCCCGCAGTTGCCGCTGGTGGAGGTCGACGCCTTGCTGATCGAGCGGGTGCTGGTCAACCTGCTGGACAACGCCGCCAAGTACACTCCCGCCGGCAGCCTGATCGAAGTCCAGGCACGGGCCGCAGGCGACAGCCTGATTTTGCAGGTCAGCGACAACGGGCCGGGTTGCCCCGAGGGCAGTTCCCTGAACACCCTGTTCGAGCCGTTCACCCGCGGGCGCCAGGAATCGCCTGTGGCGGGCATTGGCCTGGGGCTGGCCCTGAGCCGGCGCATCGTCGAAGCCCATGGCGGCCATATCGAGGCTGTGCCCCACACCGGCACGGGCATCCGTTTCATCATCACCTTACCGGCGGGGCAGCCGCCGACCATGGAAACCCTATGACCAGTGCTCGCATCCTTATCGTTGAAGACGAGGCCAATATCCGCCGCTTTGTCGGCATTGCCCTGCAGGACGAAGGTTTTCAGGTATTCGAGGCCGACAGCGTCAAGCGCGCGCTGATCCACGCCGCCAGCCGCCAACCGGACCTGGTGATCGTTGACCTGGGCTTGCCCGACGGCGACGGCAAGCACTTGATAACCGAACTGCGCGGCTGGCTGGCGGTGCCGATTCTGGTGCTGTCGGCGCGTGACCGCGAGGAAGAGAAAGTCGCGGCGCTGGATGCGGGCGCCGATGATTACCTGGTCAAACCCTTTGGCGTGCCGGAACTGTTGGCCCGCATCCGCGCGCAACTGCGCCGCCATGTGCTGACCGGCAACGTGGCCGCCACCAGCCAAGTGACCTTCGGCAGCATCGCGGTGGACCTGGCCACCCACGAAGTGCGCCGCGACGGCGCGCTGGTGCACCTGACACCCATTGAATACCGCTTGCTGTGCGCGCTGATCCGCGGCCAGAGCCGGGTCATGACCCATCGCCAGTTATTGCTGGAAGTGTGGGGGCTCGATTATGTGGAGCGGTTTCATTATTTGCGGGTACACATGGCGCACTTGCGACAAAAACTGGAAGTGGATGCCGCACAGCCGCAGCACTTTATTACCGAGTTGCAAGTGGGTTATCGGTTGGTGGGCCTTTAATCCGCCATTCGCCAATGGGCTCGTACACTGCCTGTAGAGAACTAATTATTGCCCGTAAAGAAACCGTATAGTCGCTTGTATATAAAGATGGGCGACTTATGATGGCGTTGTCTAAGTGTCTAAGCCTGAGGTTTATTATGAGTAACGAAGATCTTGGATGGTTGATTATGTCCATGATTGGCGTGTTTGGCCTGGCCTCGCTTGTGTTCGAGTACCTGGGCAAACAGCATGGCGTAAAGCGCGCAAAGCCGGGTGCAAAGCCCGCCAGGCCGCAAGGCGTGAAAAAGTAAGTTTCGCTGGTTTAAAAATCTTAGTTTCAGTGAACGCAACGTTAAGTTGGGTTGAGGGACTCTCATCATGGCCCGTTATTATCGCAAGCCCGGCTCGGCCAAAGTAGTAGAAATAGGCACGGATCAAGTGTTGGCGGTGGTGTTTTTTGGGCCTATTTACTTGTATTACGCAGAACTCTGGCCGCACTTGGCACTCTGGATAGTTGCCTATGGCATCGGCCTGTTGGCTGGGCCGCCGTGGTTGCTGTTACCGGTGGTTGGCCTGCCGTTGGTCTACGCCTTTCGTATTCAAAACATCGTGACCCAGGACTACCTGAAAAAAGGTTGGGTGCCGGTGCAAGCGGCGCAGCTTGCCCAATAGCCCCTGGCCCGACAGAATCGCGCCCCGGCCCCGCCAGCGGTGTGGGGCGGTTGGGCTGAAAAGGGGAACGCCGTTGAACGAACAGACCTTGTCTATGCGCCTTGAGCGCGTCGCGGCCCACGTGCCGGCCGGTGCGCGGCTGGCCGATATCGGCTCGGACCACGCCTATCTGCCGGTGGCGTTGATGGCCCGGGGCGCCATCGCGGCGGCGGTGGCGGGCGAGGTGGCATTGACGCCGTTCACCGCCGCCCAGCGCACCGTGCACGAAAGCGGCTTTGCGCAGCGCATCAGCGTGCGCCGGGCCGATGGCCTGGGGGCGATCATGGCGCACGACGACATCAGCGCCATCAGCCTGTGCGGCATGGGCGGCGAAACCATCCGCGACATCCTCGAGGCGGGCAAGGCGCATTTGAGCGGCCGGGAGCGGCTGATCCTGCAACCCAACGGCGGCGAGCCGCCACTGCGCCAATGGCTGATGGACAACGGCTACCGCATCGTCGGCGAAGAGGTGCTGCGGGAGAACCGCTTCGACTACGAAATCATCGTCGCCGAACGCGGTGCCCCGGTGGCCTACAGCGCCCAGCAGTTGTACTTCGGCCCGCTGCAACTGCAAGCCCGCAGCCCGGCGTTTTTGCTCAAGTGGCAACGCCTGCTGCGCCAGAAACAACGGGTGTTGAGCCATTTGGCCCGGGCCCGGCAAGCGCTGCCCGAGGCGAAGGTACGGGACATCGCGCGCCAGGCGCGGTGGATCGCCGAGGTGCTGGCCTGAGGCGGGAGCCGGGGGGGCTTGGGGCGGTTGCCTACAGCAAACTTTCTGATTGCCTGGCCTTCAAGCGGCGAAAACCTACAAATAGTCTTCAATGACCGGTGACTGCGGCCGATAAGCCTGATATCGCCGCACGCAGCAGCCCGCGTCGCTCCCTCACCGCAGAAGGCCCAAGGATGACTATAAAACTCCGTCTGTTGCTGCTGATCGGCACCAGTGTGCTCACCGTCCTCATCGTTGGCCTGGTCAATTACCTGGGCAATGAACGCATGCAGGTCGCGATGCTCGACAGCGAAACCAGCATGACCGCCCTGAGCAATCACCTGGAAGCCGACATGATGCACGACGCCCTGCGCGCCGACGTGCTGGCGGCGATGCTGGTGGGGCTTAACAAAAGCGTCAGCAGCCGCGATGAAGTGCTCACGGCGCTGAATGAACACGCGGCGAATTTTCGCAAGGCCCTGGGGGACAACCTGGAACTGCCCCTCAACGACACCCTCGAAGCGGCCCTGACCCACCTCAAGCCCAGCCTCGACGCCTACATCGCTTCGGGCGAGCGGATGGTCGCCCTGGCCCTGGACGACCCGCAGGCGGCCCAACAGCAACTGGGCGGCTTCAGCACGGCGTTTACCGAGCTGGAAGGGCAGATGGCCAGCTTGAGCGAACTGATCGAGAGCAACTCCAAGGCCAGTGGCGAGCGCACCCGTGCGGCGGTGCACAGTGCCAACCTGACCCTGGCCGTGGTGCTGGCGCTGTGCTTGCTGCTGGTGGTGGCCCAGGGGGTTTGGGTGACCAAAAGCATCATGGCCCCGCTTCAGGTGGCGCGGCGGATTGCCGACAGCATCGCCCACGGCAACCTCAGCGAACCGATCCCGGAACCGGCCAACCGCGATGAAGCGAGCATGCTCATCCGCAGCCTGGCGGTGATGCAGCGTGACCTGCGCGGCATGATCGAGGTGGTGCGCAGCAATGCCCAGGGCGTTTCGGGCATGACCCAGCAGTTGAGCAGCGGTTGCCATGAGGTGGCGGCCAGCAGCCAGCAGCAAAGCGCGGCGGCGGGGACCATGTCGGCCGCCACCAGCCAAATGACCGCCAGCATCGAAGAAATCACCCGCCACGCCCAACATGCGCTGCAGATGGCCAACCAGGCCGAAGCCCTGGCCAAGAACGGCGGACGGGTGATCCATCAAGTGGTCAGCGACATGGACGGCATCGCCCGTTCGGCCCAGGAATCGGCCCAGGTGATCCGCACCCTGGACAAGGAGTCCGAGGGAATTTTCAGCATCATCCAAGTCATCAAGGGCATCGCCGACCAGACCAACCTGCTGGCGCTCAACGCCGCCATCGAAGCCGCCCGGGCCGGTGAGCAGGGCCGCGGTTTTGCCGTGGTGGCCGACGAAGTGCGTAGCCTGGCGGGGCGCACCAGTGCCTCGACCCAGGAAATCGCCGCCATGGTGGCGCGTATCCAAACGAGCACCCGCGAAGCGGTGACCAGCATGGAAGCGGGCGTGGCCCAGGTGGACAAGGGCATGGCGGTGACGGCGGATGTGGAGCGGGCGATCCGCGAGATCCTCGAAGCCACCCTGAGCACCACCCAACTGGTCAACGACATCAGCCGCACCATTGGCGAGCAGGGCCTGGCCAGCAACGAAATCGCCCATCAGGTGGAGATGATCGCCGACATGTCCGCCGGTAATACCCGGGTCATCGGCCAAACGGCCGGCACCACCGACGAACTCTCGGCACTGGCCGGCCAGCTCGCGCAATCGGTGGACCGCTTTCGCCTGTGATTACTCAGCGGCCGGTGCCTGGCCGTCGACCCAGCGTTGCCGGTGGCAATCGGCCGGGCCCAGGGCGCGGCCGCTGGCGGATTGCACCACGAGGGGCCGCAGCGCTTGCCCGGTGGCGTTGTCCAGCAACACCGAGCGGGTTTCCCCAGGGGTAAACAGAAAACGCTCGCCCCACTGGCGCAGGCACACGATCAGCGGGAACGCCTCGCGGCCCTTGGCCGTGAGCACGTACTCCTTGTAGGCGCTGCCGTCGGACGCGGGGCGCACCTGCAACAGGCCCACCTCCACCAGGTTTTTAAGCCGTGCGGCGAGGATGTTCTTGGCCACGCCGAGGCTTTTCTGGAACTCGCTGAAGCGGCGAATATCGTCGAATGCGTCGCGAATAATCAGCAGTGACCAACGATCTCCCAGCACTTCCAGGGTTCGGGCCACCGGGCATTCGCGAGTGGGCTGGGGGGCTTCTAGGGTCATGGTGTTTACCTTGTGCAGAGCATTGCCGCAGTGGGCAGGGCTTTCGAGGATGTGGTTGCGATTTGAAACCTGATGGGTTAACAATGCCAATCTAGTTGCCAATTGAAACCAGCTTAGCCCCGCGGAAGTGCAGATGAAAGCCCATGTTGATTCAGAGCCCCAATGCGTTGCCCTTCACACGCCGCTGGCACGGCCCGCCCAGGGCCTGTCGCCGGCCCTGACTTGGCTGTTCTCGGTGACCTGCGCCCTGGCGGTGGCCAATGTCTACTTCGCCCAGCCCCTGCTCGACAGCATCGCCCAAAGCCTGGGCGTGGCCGCGGCCACTGTTGGCATGGTGGTGACCGCGACCCAGGTGGGCTATGGGCTGGGGCTGCTGTTTATCGTGCCGCTGGGGGACCTGCTCAACCGCAAACGGCTGGTGCTGACCCTGGTGCTGCTGTCGGCACTGGCACTGGCGGCGGCCGGCGCGGCGCAGCAATGGCTGGCATTGCTGGCGGCGATGATGGTGGTGGGGTTGCTGGCGGTGGTGGTGCAGATTCTCGTGGCCTACACCGCCGCCCTGGCGAGCCCCGCGCAACGGGGCGAGGCGGTGGGCACGGTGACCAGTGGCATCGTCCTGGGCATTTTGCTGGCGCGCTTCACCTCGGGGCTGGTCGCTGACCTGGCGGGGTGGCGTGCGGTGTATTTCGTATCGTCGGCCTTGATGCTGGTGATCGCGGCGGTGCTGTGGAAAGTGGCCCCGGCCACTGTGGCCGGAAAGGGCACGCAGACTTACCGGGCGCTGCTGGGCTCGCTGTTCCAACTGCTGCGCAGCGACCGGTTGCTGCGGGCGCGGGGGCTGTTGGCCTTGCTGGTGTTCGCCGCGTTTTCGGTGCTGTGGACCACCATGGTGCTGCCGCTCAGTGCTGCGCCTTGGTCGTTGTCCCACACGGCCATTGGCCTGTTCGGCCTGGCGGGCGTGGCCGGTGCGCTCGCCGCGCGGCGCGCCGGGCGCTGGGCCGACCAAGGCCTGGGGCAACGGGTGACGGGCATCTCCTTGGGGCTGTTGCTGCTGGCCTGGCTGCCGATCGCCTTTACCGAAACTTCGCTGCTCGCCCTGGTGTGCGGGGTTATCCTCCTCGATTTCGCGGTGCAAGCCGTGCATGTCACCAGCCAGAGCCTGATTTTCGCCGCCCGGCCCGACGCCCAGAGCCGCATGGTCGGCGCCTACATGGGCTTCTATTCCCTGGGCAGCGCCCTGGGCGCCGTGGCCGGGACCCAGGTCTATGGGCGCTGGGGCTGGGGCGCCGTTAGCGCGTTGGGTGCCGGCATCAGTGGCGTGGCGCTGTTGATGTGGCTCTACGGGCGCTGGCGCAACGCTTGTTGCAACTGATGCACCGCGCTCGCTTCCACGGCGCTTTCATCGGCCCCCGCCGCAAAGGTGGCGCAACACGCGGTAGCACCGGCGTCTGCACCGCGATACACCGCCACCACACTGCCCGGCCAGCAGCCGATCCAGCCACAGCGCCGCGTGGCGAGCACCAAACCGTCGCGCACCAGGGGCAGGGCGGTGGCGGCCTGATGAAGGGCGGCACCATCGCCCATGGGCGCAGTGGCCAGCGACTAGAATCCACAGGGCAACCCCAATCGAGGAAACCCGACATGACCGCCAAAAACACCCTCTGCCTATGGTTCGATGGCGCCGCGCTGGAAGCCGCGACCTTCTACGCCCAGACCTTCCCCGACAGCGCCGTCAACGCAGTCCACCACGCGCCCGGTGACTACCCGGCGGGCAAGCAGGGCGATGTGCTGACGGTGGCGTTCACCGTAATGGGCATACCCTGCCTGGGCCTGAACGGTGGCCCGGCGTTCAAACAGACCGAGGCGTTTTCGTTTCAAGTGGCCACCGATGACCAGGCCGAAACCGATCGCCTGTGGCACGCCATCGTCGCCAACGACGGCCAGGAAAGCGCCTGCGGCTGGTGCAAGGACAAGTGGGGCGTGTCCTGGCAAATCACCCCGCGCCAGTTGACGGCAGCCATCAGCCACCCGGACCCGGCGGTGGCCAAGCGTGCGTTCGAGGCGATGATGGAGATGGGCAAGATTGATATCGCCAGGATCGAGGCGGCGGTGAAGGAGTAGGTTGCAGGGGGGCATAAGCCTGATGGCTCAATGCTCCAAACTGATACCATCACGCCATCGACCCGCCGAGCAGAAAAGATGAACCGTCGTAAAAAGATCAAGCAACTGCTACAGGCCCATGCCAAAAAGGCCAGCGCCAAGTTGGCACCGCAGAACAAGCCTAAATACATCAGCAAAGCCGACCGCCTGAAAATGGCCACCGAGGCGGGTGATGATCCCATCATGCCTTCTGAGAGCTGATGGCCCAATGCCAATAAGCGCTTGCTCGCTCAGGGCAGCGCGGCTACTGTCAATGCCATGAATCAATCGCCCGCTCTCTTGACCACGACCACCACGACCGCCAAAGGCGAGTCGTGAGAGGTGCCGTGAGCCAATAACCCACACACTTCAAAGGCCCGCCAGTGATGGAAAGGGCCTTTTTTCTGCCCTTGCGTCGCTGGCCAAAACGCAAGGAAAAGCACCATGTACGCACTGTTGATTCTCGATATGCAGGTGGGTTTGTTTCATGGCCCGGAAAAACCCTGGGCCGGCGAAGCGCTGCTAGACACCCTCAATACGCTGTTAAACAGCGCCCGGAACGCCGGCGCGCCGATTTTTCTCGCCCGCCATGTGGGCCCGCCCGGCTCACCGATCGAACCGGGAAGCCCATTGACGCAACTGGTCCCGCAGCTGCTGCTACAGGGCGACGAAGTGGTTTTCGAGAAAACCCGGCCCAACGCCTTCGTCAACACGGCCCTGGCCGATCATCTGCGCGCCTGTGGCGTGGAAGGTGTGGTGGTCTCGGGAATGAAAACCCAGTATTGCGTCGACAGCACCTGCCGCGCCGCCCGGGATATGGGGTTCGAGGCGGTGCTGATCGCCGATGGCCATACCTGCTCAGACACCCCGGCGCTGAAGGCCGACGCAATAATCGCTCACCACAACACAACGCTGGCGGGAGCATTCTGCCGCGTCCTACGGGCTGAGGATTGGCATTTCTAAGGGCGGGCGGATCGGCCCACAGGAGGGCCGATCTGTCTGTTTTGGGGGCAGGGGGGCATCACATCAACGCTTCGCCGCTGTCCTGGCACAACAGGTCGGCCACCGCCCGGTTCGCTTTGGCACTTGGACCTTTAAGAACTCTCAAGGCTGACTTTTAGGCCTGCCCGTTCGGCCAGTTCAATAATGTGCGCTACTCGATCGGCGTCACCAATAAACCCGTTGTAATTCTCACCTCCGTCGTCCAAGTGAAAATAACGCTTACCACACTGCGCCAACCATCGATCAAAGTTGTCGAGTACCTCGGGTATCGATGTAGCCTCTTTGGGCACATAAACGTAGGGCTCTGTCAGGCCCTGGGCGCGAACCAGATACGGCGCCTGATACTCAAACACGTCATGACTTCTCCAATCCATGCTCATTAGAACGAGGTGTTCAAGTTTTTGCCCTTTTGAGTCATTCAGCAGTCCCTCGGTGAGGGCGCCGGACGGGTCGTCACCCATTGCGAACCTGCGCATGACACGCCGCACAAGCCTGGCGCCTTCTTTTTCCGGAACGACAGCGACCAGCGCCTGGGTAAAGGCCTCGAGGGCTTTTTTCTGTGTGGGGTCAGTTTGCTCAGGCCGTAGCTCTTTCATGATTGCCGAGGCGCTGAGGTTGGTTTCTTCAGGTGGCGGCATGGTAAAACGCCCACCAAACAACCGATCTAATAAACCCATACCACTCCCTGGAACACCGTGAAGTTACAACTGAAATAGTGGCTGCCGATCGAGGCTTACCGCTGTCGAATTAACTGGCACGCCGTGAAGTTTGTCGACCTGTTGCGGGTTTGCATCTACCTGTGATCGACACTTGCCTGCCATGAAAGGTTCCGGCACGGGGAAAATCAGTGGGGACGGCATGGCTCAAGGGCAAGGGGCAAAGATTCATCGGTATTTAAAAAGCACCCCACTCATGTATTGATTTAAATCGCGCAGGTCCTGAACGCTCCAAGCGTGTGGCGATAGTTTGGCTCCATTCTCTTGCAAGGTTTCAGGGGGGCGAATCTCCATTGGGGCGAAGTATGATCGACGAGGCAATAACGCCTGTGTAGTCATGTAATCGTTCCATAGGCTGCCCTTTACGGTAAAAGATAGGTTGTGGTTTTTTATAAAAATATAGAAATGCCCATTCGGCCTATCAAAAACACGAGCAAAATCAAAAAGAACACTCGGATAAAGCCACTTCCATAGCGCAGCGCCAAAAACGTGCCTGTGAGGGAGCCCGCAATATTGCAAATCCCGACCACTCCCCCGATTGTCCATAACACATTGCCCGAGGGGATGAAAAATATAAGCGCCGCAATGAACGTACCTAAGTTGACCAGTTTTGCCGAAGCGGACGCATTTAAAAAGTCGAAGCCGAAGGCTTTTACGAAAACGAAAAGCAGAAGGCTTCCACTCCCTGGCCCAAATACACCATCATAAAATCCGATGAGCCCCCCAAAACAAGTCCCTAATAGGATTTCCTTTCTTTGGTAGTTCTGCTTTAAATGAACACGGCCTAGATCCTTCTTGGCAAATGTATAGGTCGCCATGGCTATCAAAATAATGAATACTACATACTCCATGAATTTTTTAGGTACCAGCGAAACAGAAACTGCGCCAAGAAATGCAAATGCAAACGCTGAGATCATCATTGGAACCATAAGCTTCCAGATGATCTTTATTCTTTTTACATAGGTGAGTATGGATGATAGGTTGCCCGCCAGTACCGCCAGCTTATTGGTTCCAAAAACAGTGGCCAGGCTGTACTGGGGCAGGGCATGCAAAAGTGCTGGTACCTGTACCAGGCCTCCACCGCCAACCGCAGCGTCAATCAGGCCACCACAGAATGCAAAAAAACCTAACGCAACCAAGGCGTATTCAACGTGCATATCAATCATCCAGCCAGTACTTGTAATCATGACAAGGTGATCTGACGACATTTTACTCGGAGACTATGCCGCCACTCGCATTATTGAGCCTCCTGAGTAATTGAGTGGTCAATAACGTCGAACGGTTTTGCAATGATGTCGAACTCATGATTTCGCCTTTATCATCCTTTGGGCGCTGGTTGAAATTTCCTGCGCGAATCGGACTCGATCAAATTAGTTGGTTGATATGGTAATCACAAGTGATTTATAGTGAGCCGATCATTCATTTTAAATGAGCGGTTGGCTAATGGAGCTCTCGCAATTAACCATGTTCAAAACAGTTGCCGAGCAAGGCAGTATCGTTCGAGCGTCTGAGCTATTGCATTGTGTTCCTTCAAATATAACAAATAGGATAAAGCTCCTCGAAAGTGAGTTAGGAGTATCGCTTTTTATAAGAAAAGGTAGAGGGCTGATTATTAGCCCGTCAGGTGTGTTGTTTCTGACCTATACAAACAAAATTCTATCGTTGTGCCAAGAAGCTCGCAGGGCGCTGGAACCCAGTTCGATGCCATCGGGGATATTGAGTATTGGTGCGATAGAATCTTGCGCGACAGGACGGCTGCCTAAGCTGTTATCTAAGTTTCACCAGAATTATCCTTCAGTTCAAATGCAATTCAGCACCGGGCCATGGCCTCAACTCTTAAGTGATGTAGTGGCCCATAAATTAGATTGTGCAGTTATTGCTGCCGACAATGAACATCCTGACATCAGCCGTTTGGAGATTTACAAAGAGGAGCTTGTGTTGATTGCTTCTCCTGATATGGGTGATATAAAAAAACCTCAAGACCTGAGTGGGAGAAATATTTTTATGTGGCCTGAGGGATGCCCTTATCGGAAATCTCTTGAAGGCTGGCTTGACGAGCATCGTGTTGCGACGGTTATAACAAGTATCGCCAGCTATGGAACTATTCTTGGTTGCGTAAGTTCGGGTGCGGGGGTTTCACTTGTGCCCAAAGGTTTTTTTGAACAGTTCAAGAGTGTTGGGGGCATATGTGGACATACGTTCGATGACTTGGCGCCCATACAAAACTATTTTGTATGGAATAAGCATGCAGGTCTTCATCGTGCGAAAGACAAGTTTGCTGAGTTGTTGGAGGATGAGTTCAAAGATATTTGATTAAGCGTTGAGGGTTCTATAAGGCGGGTGCCACTTAACGCAACCCCCGTGCGGTTGAGCCGGACGGCGAGCGTGAACCCGGGCGGCTCATGCACGTTGTTGGAGCGGGCTGCCCCCGGCACCGTAGGTCCAGCCTATGTTCGGGCCGCCGCCCCTTTGCTTGCACGCGGCCGAGTTTATGCTGATACAATGCGATAAATTCTCATTCACACTTGTCGTATCTCGTGCAGCCCACATCATCGGTAAACCCTCACCCGCATCATGCTCTCGATCAGCTTTACAGCCACCACCACGGCTGGCTGCAGGGCTGGCTGCGCAAGCGCCTGGGCAATGCCGCCGATGCGGCGGACCTGGCTCAGGATACGTTCCTGCGCTTGCTCAGCAATGCGCCTGGCGAGCGCCTGGACTTGAAAGCGCCGCGCGCCTATTTGGCGACCATCGCCAATCGCCTGTCTATTAACCTCTACCGCCGCCGCTCCCTGGAGCAGGCCTATCTCGCTGCGCTGGCGCAAACACCGGAAGGCCTGGCGCCATCGCTGGAATATCAGGCGCTGGTACTCGAAGCCCTCGACGAGATCGACCAAGTACTTGCCTTATTGCCGACCAAAACCCGGCAGGCGTTCCTGATGGCGCAGTTGGAGGGGTACACGCAGGAAGAGATCGCCAGCCGCCTCAACCTCAGCGTGCGTTCGGTACAGCGCTACCTTGCGCTGGCGTTTGAAGAGTGCATCGTGTTCGCTAGCCAGAGCGCGCAGCAGAATGAGTAATACGCCCATCGACCGGCGCATTGCCCGCGAAGCGGCTGTTTGGTTCGTGCGCTTGCAGAACAGCAGCGCTTGCGCCGCCGACCATGCCGCCGGCGCCGAGTGGCGGGCGCAGCACGCCGATCATGAGCGGGCCTGGCAACTGGCCGAGCGCTTCAGTGACCGCACCCAACAGCTTGCCGGTGGTGCCGGCCGGGCGGCTCTGGAACGCCCGCGCAGCCTGGAGCGGCGACAGGTGCTCAAGACCCTCGCGTTGCTGATCGCCGCTGCCCCGCTTGGTTTCGCAGCGCACCAGGGTTTGCCGTGGCGTGAGTGGCAGGCGGACGAGCGCACCGCCACGGGGGAGCAGCGCACCCTGTATCTGCCGGATGGCGGACAGATTCGCCTGAACACCGGCAGCGCCGTCGATATTGCCTACGACGACAACGTTCGTCGCTTGCGCCTGATTGCCGGCGAGATGCTTGTCGAGGTGCCGCGCGAGCATGCCAGGCGCCCGTTCATCGTCGATACCGCACAAGCGCAAGTTACCCTGCTCGGCAGCCGTTTTTTGGTGCGTCAGTATCCACAGCGCACCTACCTTGCCGCGCTGCAGGGCGCTGTCGAGGTGCGCCCGCGGCTATCACGGGGTGATGAGGGCCTGGTGCGTCTAGCCCCCGGCCGGCAAACCCATGTCAGCGCCCAGGCTGCGCAGCCTTCAATGGCACTGGCGCAGGGCCGTCTCGACTGGCTCAACAACGTGCTGCGCGCAGAAAAAATGCGCCTCGATGACTTCGTCAGCGAGCTGGATCGCTATCGCCCAGGCCTGCTGCGTTGCGATCCAGCAGTGGCTGGGCTGCTGATCTCGGGTGCTTTCCAGTTGCGCGACACCGATCAAATACTCCGCGCCCTGAGCCAGGCTCTGCCGGTGGACGTGCACTATCGCTCGCCCTATTGGGTCACCATCACGGCGCGCGCAAAGGCGTAAAGAGAATCATTGTCGTGTTTTCTTGATGCTGCGTGTCCCTCCCGTAACCACATTATTTTCACTGGGCGGGGACGAACACATGGCAACGACGCAGGGCATGCAACCACTGGCGCGAGCGGTTCACGCTGCCGCACTGGGTCTTATCATCGCGGGTGGCAGCCTGACTCCAGCCTCGGTGCAGGCCGCAGAGCAAGGCGCGCAACACAGCCGCGCCTATCAGGTGCCTGCCGGCAACCTGAGCAGGGCTCTCTCCGAGTTCGCAAGCCAGGCAGGAATCACCCTGGCCATCGAACCGGGCCTGGTGGAAGGTTTGCGCAGCCCTGGCCTGAATGCCGCCACCAGCGTCGAAGGCGGCCTGCAGCAACTGCTGCAGGGGAGCGGTCTGCAAGCGTCACCGCAGGGTAACGGCCTGTACCTGCTGGCACCGCAAGTCGTTGGCACAGGCCTGGAGCTGGGCGCGACCAGCATTACTGGCCAGCGCATGGCGGCGACTACCGAGAACAGCGGCTCGTACACCACCGGGGCGATGCAAACGGCCACCAAGCTGCCCTTGAGTTTGCGCGAAACACCGCAGTCGGTGAGCGTCGTCACGCGCAAACGCATGGACGACAAAGCCATGACCAGCATCAGCGATGTCGCCAAAAGCGCACCGGGCATTTTCCTCAACAATTCCGGTGGTGTAGGGCGGCCTAGTTTCAGCGCGCGCGGTTTTGACATCGATAACATCATGTATGACGGTTTCCCCACCAGTTTCCTGACCTACCTGCCCAGCGGAGAAGCCAACCTGGCCATGTATGACCGGGTGGAGATCGTCCGCGGGGCCACCGGGCTGGCCCAGGGGGCCGGTAACCCCGCCGGTGCCATCAACCTGGTGCGCAAGCGCCCGACGCACACATTCCAGGGCACGCTCACCGGCAGCGCCGGTAGTTGGGACGATTACACCGGCACGCTGGATGTCGGCGGCCCGCTCAATGAAAACGGCACCCTGCGCGCCCGTACCGTGGTTTCGCGGCAGGACGCCAAAAGCTTTCGTGACTCGGTGCAAAGCGATCACGATCTGTTCTACGGCGTGGTCGACGCCGACCTGAGTGAAAGCACCACCCTGACGCTTGGGGCCTATCGGCAGAAGAACCATACCAACTACATCTGGGGCGGGTTGCCCATGGCCCGTGGCGGCGGCCATCTCGGACTGCCACGCGACACCTTCCTGGGGCATGACTGGGAATACTCGGACGATCAGACCACCGGCTATTTCGCCACCCTGGAGCAAGGCTTCGCCAACGACTGGACGCTGCGCCTGGCAGCCATGCAGTCGAAGACCGACACTGATGTACTGGCCTCTTCGGTATGGGAATACGACCGCCACTATTTATGGACGGAAGCCATGGAGCAGAAGGAGACCGGCTACGATCTGGCGCTCAGCGGCCCCTTCCAGTTGCTCGGCCAAGCACATGACCTGACTATCGGCGTAAGCAAGCGCAAGCTGGATTATCGTTCCGGCAAGGCCTGGAGCGATTTCATCGACACTGGCAGCAATCCCTTCGACTGGGACCCAGGCGCTCATCCCAAACCCGATTACGTCACGGGCAGTGATGGCCTTCCCGAGACCACTACCCAGGACAGTGTCTATGCCAGCACCCGCCTGCGCCTGAGCGAACCCCTGTCGTTGATTCTCGGTGGTCGTGTTGACTGGTACGAATTCGACGACAGCGCCAACAGTGAGGGCAACTTCAAGGTCACTCGCAACCTGACCCGCTATGCCGGCCTCGTCTATGACCTGGACACCAACCACTCGGTCTATGTCAGCTACACCGATATCTTCAAGCCGCAGAGCAGCAAAGGCCTGGACAGGAAAGTGATCGACCCTGTCGTGGGCGAGAACTACGAAATGGGTATCAAGGGCGAATACTTTGGTGGCGCCCTGAACACCAACATGGCGGTCTTCCAGATCGACCAGAAGAACCGTGCCCAAGAGTTGCCTGAATCCAAAGGTTGCGGTTCAGGCGCTGCCAGTGCCTGCTACGAAGCGGCCGGACTGGTCCGCAGCCGCGGCATCGATCTGGAAATCCAGGGCGCCCTGACCGACAACTGGCAACTGGCCGCCGGTTACACCTACACCCAGACCCAATACGTCAGCGACGCCAACGCAGCCCGAGAAGGCGAAGATTTCGACCGCAAGAAACCGCGTCAAATGTTCAAGCTGGCCACGATCTACACCTTGCCTGGTGAGTTGCAGCGCTGGCGCGTGGGGGGTGATGTCTACCAGCAAAGCCGCATCCGCACCTCGGGGGGCACTGGCACCAGCGCATGGAAAAACCAGCAGGGCTCGTACACGGTGGCCGGTTTGGTTGCAGGCTACAAGGCGAGCGAGCAATTGGATCTGCAGGTCAACGTCAATAACCTGTTTGATCGTACTTACTACAGCAGCGTCGCCAATGGAGCCTATAACCCGTATGACATCTACGGCGATCCACGCAATTTGAAACTGACTGCCCGTTACAGCTTCTAAGCAGCTGTTCATCGTCAAGGATCATTCACTCTGAGGCTTAATCAGGAGAACAGAAATGGACGCACTCACCCGAACACTCAGAGAAACAATCGCGGCCGCTGACCGGGCCATTACGGCGGAAAACTTCGACGAATTGATGAAGTTTTATGCCGATGACGCAAGTCTCGTCGTCAAGCCAGGTTTGACCGTCACCGGGAAAGACAGCATCCGCCGAGCTTTTGTCGCCATTGCGCAGCACTTCAATCACAGCATCGTTGTTACTCAGGGAAAGATGCAGGTCATACCCGGCGGTGATGTGGCGCTTGTCATCATGGAAACCCGGCTACAGGCCACGGATAAGGCGGGTGCAGAAAGCCAGAGCATGCGCCGGGCCACCTACGTATTTCGACAGGTCTCGGAAAAGTGGTTATGTGTAGTGGACAATTCCTATGGGACGACGTTGCTGGATGAGGTTGTTGAACCGTAGGCATTTAAACAGGAGGGTGTCCACTCTATAGGTGGGCGCCCTTGCTCGCAGGTGAGAGGTGGCAGTTTACTGATCCGCCAGGTGTGCCCAGGCGCACGCTGAACCCAGGCTCTGTACGAGAGGCAGTGTCGCGAACGCCGCATGGCACAGGCCAAGAATCCCAGGGCGGTGGATTTTACCGGGCTCCCAGTGCATCGAAAGCAACGACGCGGCATTTTAAAAGCTCCCGAAAATTGGCATTTTCGTTGGTCGCGGGATATTGGGTCAGGCCTGGCCGGTTTTCAGCGCCCCACCGCCACTTTCGGCAGGACGCCGGGGGAGAGGGGGACCGCTGATGAAAGATACAACGCTAAGTTACTGATTCTTATAGGGCCTTAGGCCTGCGTTAAACAGGCTGACAGAGTGTGCATTTTCCTTTACTATTAACGGCTTACGTGCGCCTTAAAGAACACCCTGGCAGGGTGGGGTCGTTGGTTCGAATCCAATCGCACCTGCCAAACACAATCCGCTCTACGGGGCGGTCTAGAAGGGCTCATCGAAAGGTGGGCCCTTTTTCGTTGTCTGCGATTTTCAAGGCTTTTGCAAAGTCCTCGTTCTTTGCGGTGTATTGCTTGCTTAATCGTCACGCCACTCACTCGTCACTCTGGTAATCACCCATGGAAATCAAGGTCAACTTTCTCGACAACCTTCGGCTTGAAGCAAAGTTCGATGACTTTACGGTGGTGGCCGACCAGCCTATTCGCTACAAGGGTGACGGTTCGGCGCCGGGGCCGTTCGATTACTTCCTGGCGTCTTCGGCTCTGTGCGCGGCATATTTTGTGAAGTTGTACTGCCAGACTCGCAATATTCCCACCGACAACATTCGCTTGTCGCAGAACAACATCGTGGACCCGGAAAACCGCTACAACCAGATTTTCAAGATTCAGGTCGAGTTGCCGGCGGATATATCCGCCAAGGACCGCCAGGGTATCTTGCGTTCCATCGACCGTTGCACGGTGAAGAAAGTCGTGCAGACCGGGCCTGAGTTTGTCATTGAAGAAGTAGAGAGCCTCGACGCCGACGCCCAGGCGTTGCTGATGCCCCATGCCTTGTCAGACAACGGCACCTACATCGTAGGCAAAGACCTGCCGCTGGAGCAGACCATCGCCAATATGTCGGGGATTCTGGCCGGCCTGGGCATGAAGATTGAAATCGCTTCGTGGCGCAATATCGTGCCCAACGTGTGGTCGCTGCACATCCGCGATGCGCATTCGCCCATGTGCTTTACCAACGGCAAGGGCGCGACCAAGGAGGGTGCCTTGGCGTCGGCGTTGGGCGAGTTCATCGAGCGGCTCAACTGCAATTTCTTCTACAACGATCAGTTCTGGGGCGAAGAGATCGCCCATGCCGAGTTTGTGCATTACCCGGACGAGCGCTGGTTCCAGCCTGGCCGCAAAGATACGTTGCCAGCGGAAATTCTCGACGAGCACTGTCGCAAAATTTACAACCCCGATGGCGAGTTGCGCGGCTCGCACCTGTACGACACCAACTCGGGCAATATCGAGCGCGGCATTTGCTCGCTGCCGTTTGTGCGCCAGTCTGATGGCGAAGTGGTGTATTTCCCCTCCAACCTGATCGAAAACCTGTTCCTCAGCAACGGCATGAGTGCGGGTAATACGCTGGCCGAGGCGCAGGTGCAGTGCCTGTCGGAGATCTTCGAGCGCGCGGTGAAACGCGAAATCCTGGAGGGTGAATTGGCCCTGCCGGATGTGCCCCGGGAGGTGCTGGCCAAGTACCCCGGGATTCTCGCCGGCATCCAGGGCCTGGAGGCCCAGGGCTTCCCGGTGTTGGTGAAGGATGCGTCCCTGGGCGGCGAGTTCCCGGTGATGTGCGTGACCTTGATGAACCCGCGCACGGGCGGTGTGTTTGCCTCATTCGGTGCGCACCCGAGCCTGGAAGTGGCGCTGGAGCGTAGCCTCACCGAGTTGCTCCAGGGCCGCAGTTTCGAAGGCCTCAATGACCTGCCGCAGCCGACCTTTGAAAGCCAGGCGCTGATGGAGCCGAACAACTTTGTCGAGCACTTCATCGATTCCAGCGGTGTGGTGTCGTGGCGCTTCTTCAGCGCCAAGGCGGATTTCGAGTTCGTCGAGTGGGACTTCACCAGCCAGGGCGAAAACGCCAACGCCGACGAAGCCGCGACCCTGTTTGGCATTCTCGAAGGCCTGGGCAAGCAAGTGTATATGGCGGTGTACGAGCATATCGGCGCCAAGGCCTGCCGCATCCTGGTGCCGGACTATTCGGAAATCTACCCGGTTGACGATTTGATCTGGGACAACACCAACAAGGCGCTGTTTTTCCGCGAAGACATCTTGAACCTGCACAGCCTGGACGATGACGCTCTCAAGGCATTGGTCGAGCGCCTGGCGCAAAGCGAACTGGATGATTACACCGACATCACCACGTTGATCGGCATCGAGTTTGACGACAACACGGCGTGGGGCCAGTTGACCATCCTGGAGCTGAAACTGCTGATTTACCTGGCTTTGCAGCAGTATGAGGAGGCCAAGGAGTTGGTGGAGATGTTCCTGCAGTACAACGACAACACGGTCGAGCGCGGGCTGTTTTACCAAGCCGTGAATGTGGTGCTGGAAGTGCAGATGGACGACGAGATGGACCTGGATGATTACGAGGTCAATTTGCGCCGGATGTTCGGCGACGCGCGGGTGGACGCAGTGATCGGCTCGGTGCAAGGCAGTGTGCGTTTCTACGGCTTGACGCCGACCAGCATGAAGCTCGAAGGCCTGGACAGGCACCTGCGGCTGATCGACAGCTATAAAAAGCTGCATTCGGCGCGGGCCACTGGGGCGGTGGTGTCTCGCTAGGCGAGTGGTGGGGCGACTTCCGCCAGTTAAACCACCGAGCCCGTATAAGTCTTCGCTTAATTGATCGGCAATCGGTAGGGCAGGCCTTCGCCTAGCCCGCGCGGTGCTTTAGTGATCGCCAGCAGCAACCGCCGCGGGTTTAATCAGTGCTTCATTCATAGGGGCAAGTGAGGTGCACGTTGGTACAGCGACGTCAGTTCAGCGGGGCGATGAAGGGTAAGAACCTGCGCTACTTGCACGAGCATGAATGCCAGCCTGGGCAGGCCGCGCGGGCGGGGTTCCTGTTGCTGGAGCATTTTTCGTTGCCGGCGTTCACTCAGGTCTTGGACACCATCGTCACCGCCAACCTGCTGCGCCCTGAGTTGTTCACCACTAAGACCTTCGGCCTTGGCCCGGGCGAGGTGGTCAGCGACCTGGGCCTGGTGATCCGCCCGGACGCCTGCCTGGATATGGCCCAGATCGCCACGTTGGATTTGCTGGTGGTCTGCGGCGGCTACCGCACTGAGCTCAAGGCCGATGACGCGCTGATTGGCCTGTTGCAACGGGCCGGTGAGCAGGGCGTGATGCTGGCAGGCATCTGGAACGGTGCGTGGTTTTTGGGGCGGGCGGGTTTGTTGGACGGCTATCGCTGCGCGATTCACCCGGAGCATCGGCCTGCGTTGGAAGAGATTGCGCGGTTGACCCAGGTCACCAGTGAGGCCTTTGTGGTGGACCGCGACCGCTTCACCGCGTCGAGCCCCACGGGGTCGTTCTATATGGCGCTGGAGTGGGTCCGCACCCTGTATGACAAGGGGTTGACCGATGGCATCGAAGACATCCTGGCGTTCGAGGCCTCCCGCTATCGGCGCATCAAGCCGGCGCTCAAGGTGTCGGTGAGCGGGCCGCTGCGTGAGGTGGTCCACCTGATGGATGCCAATCTGGAAGAACCGTTAGAGCTGGAGGCGCTGTGCCTGTACGCGGGCCGCTCGCGGCGCCAGATCGAGCGGCTGTTCAAGGAGCAACTGGGGGCAACGCCGCAGCGCTATTACATGGATTTGCGCATTACCGAGGCGCGGCGCTTGCTCCAGCACACCACGCTGACGATGGTCGAGGTGTCGGTGGCTTGCGGGTTTGTCTCGCCCAGCCACTTCAGCAAGTGCTACAGCGCGTACTTTGGCTATCGCCCGTCGAAGGAGGTGCGGCTGGTCAGGTAAGTGGGGGTTTAGTCTTTTAAATCCATGGGCGTTACACTCGGCCCTCTTCCTGGCTGGGGCCGACCATGCTGATTATTGTTGAAGACGGGACGGGGCGAGCGGACGCCAACAGCTTCGTGTCGTTGCAACGGCTGGTGTTTTATCGCGATTTCTACGGTTTTCTCATTCCGGCGACCGAGAACGAGCAAAAAGCGCTGTTGCTACGGGCCGCGCAGGACATCAACGCACGGCAGTGGAAGGGCACCCAGACCCACGAAGCCCAAGCCATGGCCTGGCCGCGTCGCGGCTGTGTGGTGGGTGGGCAATTGCTGGCCGCCAACACGGTGCCCTTGGAAATCGAATGGGGGCAGTTGCGCCTGGTCGTGGAGTTGTATGCCGCCGAGCATGGCATGGGCGTGCCGGACCCGGCATTCAGTGTCGATGAGGGCGCGCCGCTGCTGCGCCCCGACCCCGGCGCGATGATGCGCCCAGCGCCTTATGCGCCGAGCCGTGCGCAGTTTGCCGATTACCTGGTCAGGCGCGGGCTGACGGTTGTGCAGGGGTAATGTCCAGTTCGCCTTCAAGGAAGATCCTGCGCCGCGTCTTGTGGCTGAGGGCCATGTGCTTGCAGGCACGGTAAATGGGCTCGAAGGCGGCTGCGTCAACCTCCGGGCGTTGTTGCAGGAAACCGGCGACCAGCGCGTCGTAGCTCGCTTCGTCGATAAACTGGCTCAGTTCCTTGCGGTACAGAAAGCCCAGTTGTAGCCCCAGGGTCTGTGCATTGAAGCGCGAGGGGTAGGTGAAGACATTCTCCATGTCGATCACCCGCATGGCACCCTCTGCGGCCTCGGGGACCATGATGTTCGCCACCCACAGATCCAGGTGAATCAGGTTGCGGCTGTGCATGTCCATGAGCAGGTTCATGCAACCTGAGATGAACTCGGCCGTGCGCTGCGGATGTTTGCGCAGCCATTGCAGGCCATTGACGTGTCCGTCGAGGTATTCGGTCAGCAGCACGAATTCACGCACGATGCCGAACCTGGGTTTGACCATGCCAAAACCCACGACCTGGGCGGTCTTCATGCCACGCTGGGCGGCAATCAGGGTGTTCATCAATTCTTCCAGCGGCCAATCGAATCGCCCTGAACGCTTAGGGCGCCCCAGAGTGACGCGCAGGCGTTTGGGCAGCGTCTTGACTCGCTGTACCTTCATGAACACTTTGTTGTGATCGTCGCCCACGGGTTGGCTGACACGTTTGGGGCGGTCTTGGAAATGGGGCTCGATCAACTTGGTGATAGCGTCGAGTAACGACCTGTTGGGTAGGTGCGAGAAACTCAAGGACGCCTTAGCGACACGGTGGCAAAGAGGAAATGCAGCTCTGGCGGCTTTAAGCGACGGCACTGGGCATCCTGCCTTTTTGTTGTGAATCGCGGCATATTGCCATCGGGTGGATCCAATTTCTAGAGCTATCTGTCAGTTTTTTCTGTGTCGTAAGTAAGAGGTCAGGCCCGTGTCCATTGAGGTTCGCAGCTTTCAACGTCTTGCTTGGCTGTCTGTTTCGCGACTGCGGTTTTTACTGCCCTCAAGCACGTGCTATCGCCATGGTGCAGCAGGCAGATGGGAAGCAGGGCGGGTTGCTTTCGGTGGGGCGGTGTGGGGGAAGAGGAAGGCTTGCAGGTATTTCGCCAGCCATTGCAGAGGACAAAGGGCTGGCGATGACTCGTTCGGGCTCAGGGGGTTTCGCGTTTGTCTGGTGCGGTCAAACCGGCCTGGATGCGTTGGTAGATTTCTTCACGATGCACGGCGACGTCTTTCGGAGCGTTGATGCCGATCCGGACCTGTTGGCCGCTGACGCCCAGGATGGTGATCGTAATGTCATCACCGATATTTATGCTTTCACCGACTTTGCGAGTGAGTATCAGCATGATCTTCTCCTTGATTGCTTGGTAGGGCACCTGATTCAGATAATGCAGATGTCGGTAGTATGGATGGATAACGGCGCAGTGCCACTGTTTGAGTGCCTCTTTCTGACGCGTAGGCGCGGTATAAATTCCCGAGGCGTAACTATACAGAGGCGATAAACATCATTCCTGTTGTTTTGCGTCTGTTTTGCGGCGTTCATTGGCGAGCATGGGTGATAAAATCGCCGCTTTTGCCAGGTAGAAGGAGTGGGGTGTGCGCAAATTGGCGTTGGTAGTGGGTGTATTGGCCTTGGCGGGCTGCGGGCAGGGCAACGACCATCCAGGCTCCAGCAAGCCCGCGACGCCTGCTCAGATAGCTGCGGCGGCCCCGCAATGGGATCTTCAAGTCCAGGGCCAAACCCCGCAAGCGGTGAGCGATGTGGCGGCCTGGCTGATCGAGCACGGCTTCAGCACTTACATCGCTAACGACGGTGGCAAGACGCGAATCCTGGTCGGCCCCTTCGCTACCAAGGCCGAGGCCGAGGCCAAGCAGGCTTTGCTGGTAGAGAAGCTGGCCACCGCTAAAAAGCGCAGCATTGAATCCTTTGTGGTCGAGCACGTTCCAGCCTCCTGAGGCTCGTCAGCCGCAGGCTTTCATATCCACCGGCCCGACAAATTCATTGCCACGCCCCATGACGCAGGCCACGGTTTGGTTGCGTTGGCGTTCCCAACTCTGCACCGGGTAGGTCTTGTTCCAGGCTTCATAAAGTTGGCGGTCCTGCTTGGACAGACGCAAACCGTACTGCTTGCTCATATAAAAGTAGGTGCGGGCGATCATGCCGCGGATCGAGGGCCGTGGCATGACTTTCTTGGCCTTGAAGTCCACTTGGGTCAGGCATGAGCCGTACTGGCCACTCTGCACCGGCAACCAGCCGAAGCTGAAATTGCTGCGATCACCATTCACCTCACCGATGCTGGGGACCAGGTTGTGCAGGTCCGCCTCTGCTTTTTGGTAGGAGGGGTCATGGCGCGTGCAGTTCTTGCGCCCGCCGCTTTGCCAGCATTGGCGTTGATGGCCGATCTGCCAGGCCGGGACGATGTGTTCCCATTCGATGCGCGCGGCGCGGTTAGCGTTTTTGCGCGGCACGTACCCGCATGCTGCAAGGTTGACGCGATTGCCGGTGTACTTGCAGCCGCAATAGAACTCGGTGGATTGAGGGGCGTAGAGCTTCCACGCAACCTTCTTCGCTTCACTGAATGTGCGCGGAGCCTGGGCATGGGCGGTGAAAGTGGCGAGGAGGCAAAGCAAGGCGAACAGGCGGGCAATCATTGACTCAATCTTCCTTCGGCACAGTCCAGAAAACATGCACGCCACCGTCATCGCGGTGAGCGAGGGTGACGTTGTCGTTTTCGTCGATCTCGTCGAGCAGCTGTTCCCACAACTCCATGGGCTCATCGGCAAGGCGAAAGATCAGGGCAGTCTTGGCCCTCTGTGCGGCAGGGGCATTGATGATGGCTTGGATACGCAGGCCCAAGCGCTCGTAGGCGCTGGGTGCGGGAGTCTCTGGAGTTTTCGCCACGGGATGATCCTTATTAAGCTGTACGCACATACAGTATTTAACTGTAGGATTTTTCGCAACTGCTTAAAATTCAAGAAGATCCTGTGACAGCGCTTTTTAACGCTTGCTGCATATGAGGAATTTTTTTTGTGTGGCGAGGGGGAGTGCAGGACTGCCCGCCAAGGCAGGCGGGCAGAGAGCCCGGCCTGGAGGGGCCGGGGCAGGCGTATCAGTATTCCCAGAACATCCGTTGCAACTCTTTGCTATCGGACGTCTTGGTCAGTGCCACCATCGCCAGGATGCGGGCCTTTTGTGGGTTCAGGTCATGGGCGACCACCCAGTCGTACTTGTCGTCAGGCTGTTCGGCGTTGCGCAGTACGAAACCGCCAGCGTTTACGTGGGAAGAACGAATGATCTGCACGCCATCCTTGCGCAGCGCTTGCAGGGTAGGCACCACGCGGGAAGAGACCGAGCCGTTGCCGGTGCCGGCATGGATGATCGCCTTGGCGCCGGACTGGGCCAGAGCCTTGTAGGCTGTATCGTTGACGTTGCCGTAGGAATAGGCGATTTCAACGTCAGGCAGGCTCTTGATGGTCTTGATGTCGAACTCGGAATCCATGGTGTGGCGCTTGGCGGGCAAGCGGAACCAGTAGGATTTGCCTTCCACGACCATACCCATCGGGCCCCAGGCGCTTTTGAACGCTTCGGTCTTGATGTTAATCATCTTGCTGACATCGCGGCCCGACTGGATCTCGTCGTTCATGGTGACCAACACGCCCTTGCCGCGGGCCTCTTTGCTGCCGGCAACGGCGACGGCGTTATACAGGTTGAGCATGCCATCGGCCGACATGGCGGTGCCAGGGCGCATCGACCCTACGACAACGATGGGCTTGTCGGTTTTTTCCACGAGGTTGAGGAAGTACGCGGTTTCTTCCAGGGTGTCGGTGCCGTGGGTGATGACAATCCCATCGACGTCCTTGCTGTCGGCCAGTTCGGCAACGCGGCGGCCCAGTTGCAGCAGGTTTTCATTGGTGATGCTTTCGGAAGCGATCTGCATGACCTGTTCGCCACGCACGTTGGCCAGTTGGCTCAGCTGCGGCACGGCGGCGATCAGTTGCTCGATGCCGACCTTAGCCGCTTGGTAGGTCGCGCTGTTGGCGGCACTGGCGCCGGCGCCGGCAATGGTGCCGCCGGTGGCGAGAACGACCACGTTAGCCAATTTTTGCTGGGTTTCGACTTCTTTGGCTTGCAGTGCCGTCGGGAGTAGCAGGAGCAGGGCCAAGGCGCCCGGAATAAAGGTGTTGAAGGCAGGTTTCATTGTTTTTCTCTCTTGTAGTGATGACGGTGCGATTCAGTTCACCTAGAAACGCCCCCAGGCAGGTCTGAATGCGCCGGGGTGATAGAGAAAAGCAGGATCTGTACCAAGATACGTTTATTTGGAATGCTGTGTAATTGCTTGATTATGTTTGTCTTTTATTATTTTTTGTTTATGAAGTGTCCGGATTTCCGACGGTGGATATTTTTTCCGTTCGGTTGACCGAAAGTGCCGATAAACAAACAGGAGAAGTCGGGCTCTTGGCGAGTAACGGCTTAGGCAGGAGGGCGCGGCTGTGGGACACTCGTTTTTTGATAATCGCTCAAGGAGCACCCCGTGCAGATCGATTTGAACTCTCCGGATGGCTTGACCCTCGAGAACGTGCGCCGGTTGCTGGCCTCGGCCAGTGACAATGTGCATACCCAACTGCGGGTCACCAAGGGCGGTATCGCCTATTTGTCTTCCGGCGTGGTCGGGGGTACGGATATTGAAGGCCTGTTGTTTCGCCTGGAGACGTGGGCGGCTGGTTCGGGTTATGTGGGAAATGTGGCGGCCAGCGATGAAGTCTGGGTGATGCAGGTTTTCAATGCCTTGAAGCAGAACTGGCCCCATCCGCCGTTTGATTACATCGATGTCTACTGATGACAATCACATCCGGTCACGATTGAATCGGGAAAGCGTCGCGAGTCCTCAGGCAGACTTGCCTGCTTCCTGTGGTGAAGGCAGGGGAGTGGCGTACTTTTGAACCCCGCAGCCTGAATAGCTGTCGCATCAACTCTGTTTATTTTTGAAAAGGAGGTTTTCATGCCTTGCAAGCTCGTGTCATTCGCAACCTTGTCAGCTGTGCTTGCTCTGAGCGGTTGCAGTACTGCCGAGTCGGTCAGCGAGCCAGCAACCGACGAGATGGCCCACGCTCGCTGCGAGTCCAAAGCCGCCGATTTCGTCATCGGCAAGAAGGCCACACCTGAGCTGCTGGAGCAGGCCCGCAAGCGCTCGGGCGCACACAATGCACGGGTTCTGCGCCCCGACGATGTCATGACCCTTGAGTACCGTTCGGATCGTTTGAACCTGAACACCGATGACAACCTGGTGATTACCCGCGTCAATTGCGGCTGAGAGCGTCGGTTTTTTCAAACGCATAAAAAACCCCGTCACATGGACGGGGTTTTTTTAGCTCGCTGAAAACTTACTCAGGGCGAACTTGTGCAGCTTGCATACCCTTTTGGCCTTTCTCAGCCACGAAGGAAACGGTTTGGCCTTCTTTCAGGCTTTTGAAACCGTCGCTTTCGATAGCTTTGAAGTGTACGAACAGGTCGTCACCGCCACCTTGAGGAGTGATGAAGCCGAAGCCTTTTTCATCGTTGAACCATTTAACGGTGCCGGTTTGGCGATTAGACATGGTGTATCTCCAAGAAACATATATTTTCAGTAGTGCTGTGCTGCTCAGGCCAACTGGGCACACCGGGGTATCATAGTCGAAATGTTGGACTTGAAACCCCCCTTGCCGGTTTGTTTGCCAGTCAGTGGCGTTATCTTTGTTGGCATGAAACGCTGAAAGTCCCGGTTTAAAAGGCTTTGCGCGCAAAACTCGAGCTGTAAAAAAAGCTGTAAAACCTGCATAAAATGTACGAAAGGGCGTTTTTATGAGCTTTTTTGTCGACTTTTACTGTGCGTATTTCTCTCTTCTGGATTACTTCTTGGCCTTGTTATCGGCCTTGCAGGCGGTGATTTTCTTCAGGGCCTTCTCTTTCAGTGCATCGCTGGCTTTGTTGTCCATCAATGCTTGGATATCGCTGGCAGGGTACGACTTGATCGCATCGGCCCCGCAAGCACAGTGGGCTTTTGCGGCGGCGACACCAATCTGTGGGGCAGCGGTCTGCGTGCATTGCGCCATGTATTTTTCACGCTCGCCTTTTGGCCAGTCGGCGTGCGCGCTCAGCGGCAGCATAAGGATGAAGGGGGTGATGAAGGCAAAGATACGGTTCAGATGCATGTTGGGATGCTCCTTGTGATCTGTGGGGCTGTTTACTCGGACTCCCGACATCTGAGGTGTCAAGCGCCGTTCAGTTCAGCACTTTTGCACAAAAACCGACGGTTTACTTGCGCGCGCCAGGGCGCGGGCGACCGTTCATCTGTGCTAGCATCCTGCCCTCAGGTTTTCGCCCTCCTCAGGTTTTTTCCATCCTGGCGGCTGAAGAGGCCTGAATCACCCTTTTTGATTTGAACTCCAGTCACTCTGATTCGGTTTTCCGGTTGGCCGCAAGGCTCCTGCCGCTGTAAGGCAGGCGTTCAGCAATGAATGGCCTGAATCGGCTCTTGTACTGGCTCATCCCAACCCACGTGACCTTTGGTAGGGGTCACCACTAGGAGAGGAGGCGCCATGCCAACTATTACTCTTCCCGACGGCAGTCAACGTTCTTTCGATCATCCTGTTTCCGTAGCCGAGGTCGCCGCGTCCATTGGCGCCGGCTTGGCCAAGGCCACAGTGGCCGGCAAGGTCAACGGTAAACTGGTCGACGCCTGCGACATCATCGACAGCGACGTTTCCCTGCAAATCATCACGCCCAAGGATGAAGAGGGGCTGGAGATCATTCGCCACTCTTGCGCCCACTTGATCGGCCACGCAGTCAAGCAACTGTATCCGAGCGCCAAAATGGTGATCGGTCCGGTCATCGACGAAGGCTTCTATTACGACATCGCCTACGAACGTCCTTTTACGCCTGAGGACCTGTCGGCAATCGAGCAGCGTATGCATCAGCTGATCGAAAAAGATTATGACGTCATCAAAAAGGTCACCCCTCGTGCCGAGGTGATCGACGTCTTCACAACGCGTGGCGAGGACTACAAGTTGCGCCTGGTTGAGGACATGCCGGACGAGCAGGCCATGGGCCTTTACTATCACGAAGAATATGTCGACATGTGCCGTGGTCCGCACGTGCCGAACACACGCTTCCTGAAATCGTTCAAATTGACCAAGCTGTCTGGCGCCTACTGGCGCGGCGATGCCAAGAATGAGCAGTTGCAGCGCATCTATGGCACCGCGTGGGCAGATAAGAAGCAATTGGCCGCTTACATCCAACGCATCGAAGAAGCCGAAAAACGCGACCACCGTAAGTTGGGCAAGCGCCTGGGCCTGTTCCATACCCAAGAAGAGGCTCCGGGTATGGTGTTCTGGCACCCGAACGGCTGGACGTTGTATCAAGTGCTTGAGCAGTACATGCGCAAAGTACAGCGAGAAAACGGCTATTTAGAGATCAAGACTCCGCAGGTTGTCGACCGTAGCCTGTGGGAAAAATCCGGGCATTGGGCAAACTACGCCGAAAATATGTTCACCACCGAGTCGGAAAGCCGCGACTACGCGATCAAGCCGATGAACTGCCCGTGCCACGTTCAGGTATTTAACCAGGGTCTGAAAAGCTACCGCGAACTGCCGATGCGCCTGGCCGAATTCGGTGCCTGCCACCGTAACGAACCCTCTGGTGCGCTGCACGGCATCATGCGGGTGCGTGCCTTTACTCAGGATGATGCCCACATCTTCTGCACTGAAGAGCAGATGCAAGCGGAATCCGCAGCTTTCATCAAGCTGACCATGGATGTCTATGCTGACTTCGGTTTTAAAGACATCGAAATGAAGTTGTCTACCCGTCCTGAAAAGCGTGTGGGTTCCGATGAGTTGTGGGATCGTGCGGAAACTGCATTGGCTGCGGCCCTTGATAGCGCTGGCTTGCCTTACGATTTGCAGCCGGGTGAAGGTGCCTTCTACGGTCCGAAGATTGAATTCTCGCTCAAAGATTGCCTCGGCCGCGTCTGGCAATGTGGTACCTTGCAGCTCGATTTCAACCTGCCGATTCGTCTGGGGGCCGAATACGTTTCCGAAGACAACAGTCGCAAGCACCCAGTGATGCTGCATCGGGCGATCCTTGGTTCTTTCGAGCGTTTCGTCGGAATCCTGATCGAACACTACGAGGGCGCGTTCCCTGCGTGGCTGGCTCCGACCCAGGCAGTGATTATGAATATCACTGATAAACAGGCAGAATTTGCTGCCGAAGTGGAAAAAACTCTCAACCAAAGCGGATTTCGTGCCAAGTCCGACTTGAGAAATGAAAAGATCGGCTTTAAAATCCGCGAGCATACTTTGCTCAAGGTTCCCTATCTCTTGGTTATCGGAGATCGGGAAGTCGAGATGCAGACTGTCGCTGTGCGTACTCGTGAAGGTGCTGACCTGGGCTCGATGCCCGTCGCCCAGTTCGCCGAGTTCCTCGCTCAAGCGGTTTCCCGGCGTGGTCGCCCAGATTCGGAGTAATTACTATTAAGCGTGAAATGAGACAAGATAAACGAGCTGCACCGAAAGCCCCGATCAACGAGAATATCTCGGCACGCGAGGTTCGGTTAATTGGGGCTGAGGGCGAGCAACTCGGCATTGTCCCGATTGAAGAAGCGCTTCTTAAGGCTGAAGAGGCCAAGCTGGATCTGGTGGAAATTTCCGCCGATGCAGTACCCCCTGTTTGCAAGCTGATGGACTACGGCAAGTCGATCTTCGAAAAGAAGAAGCAGATTGCTGCTGCAAAGAAAAACCAGAAGCAGATTCAAGTAAAAGAAATCAAGTTTCGTCCAGGGACGGAGGAAGGGGATTACCAGGTAAAACTGCGCAACCTGGTACGTTTCCTGAGTGATGGGGACAGGGCCAAGGTATCCTTGCGATTCCGCGGCCGTGAGATGGCCCACCAGGAGCTGGGGATGGAACTCCTCAAGCGGGTTGAAGCTGACCTGCTCGAGTACGGTTCGGTCGAACAGCATCCTAAGATGGAAGGACGCCAGCTGATTATGGTCATCGCCCCGAAAAAGAAGAAGTAATCAACAGGGCACGGCAGGCCTTCTGATTATGTTTATCAACTGAATGCGGAGTATCCGAACATGCCAAAGATGAAGACTAAAAGTGGTGCTGCTAAGCGGTTTCTGAAAACTGCTAACGGTATCAAGCACAAGCACGCTTTCAAGAGCCACATCCTGACCAAAATGTCGACCAAGCGTAAGCGTCAACTGCGCGGTAGCAGCTTGCTGCATCCGTCTGACGTGGCAAAAGTCGAGCGCATGCTGCGCCTTCGTTAATTTTTGGATCAAGAATAGAGGAAGTAACTCATGGCTCGTGTAAAGCGTGGCGTCATTGCCCGTAAGCGTCACAAAAAAATTCTGAAACTTGCTAAAGGCTACTACGGCGCGCGCTCCCGCGTATTCCGTGTTGCCAAGCAAGCGGTAATCAAGGCAGGCCAATACGCCTACCGTGACCGTCGTCAGAAAAAACGTCAGTTCCGCGCTCTGTGGATCGCTCGTATCAACGCTGGTGCTCGTGTTAACGGTCTGTCCTACAGCCGGTTCATCGCTGGCCTGAAAAAAGCGTCCATTGAGATCGACCGTAAGGTTCTGGCTGATCTGGCAGTGAACGAAAAAGCGGCGTTTGCTGCGATTGTCGAGAAAGCTAAAGCCACCTTGGCTTAAGTACCCCCGGCAGTCATCCCGCCTCACCTTTGTGAGGCGGGGTGTAAACGTCATAAATAGGGGAAGAGCCTTCAAGCTCTTCCCCTATTTTGTATCTGGAGTCTGTACATGGAAAACCTGGATGCGCTGGTCGCTCAAGCTCTTGAGGCTGTGCAAGGCGCGGAAGATATCAATGCCCTGGAGCAAATCCGGGTTCACTACCTTGGCAAAAAGGGCGAGTTGACTCAGGTGATGAAGACCCTGGGCAACCTGCCGGCAGAAGAGCGCCCGCAGGTCGGCGCGCTGATTAACGTTGCCAAGGAGCGTGTAACAGAGGTTCTCAATGCGCGTAAGGCGTTGTTCGAGGAGGCCGATCTAGCGGCCAAGCTCGCCGCTGAATCCATTGATGTAACCCTGCCTGGTCGTGGCCAGACCTCAGGTGGTCTGCATCCGGTGACCCGGACTCTGGAGCGTATCGAGCAGTTCTTCACCCGCATCGGCTACGGTATCGCCGAAGGCCCTGAGGTCGAAGACGACTACCACAACTTCGAGGCGCTTAACATCCCAGGCCATCACCCGGCTCGGTCGATGCACGACACCTTCTATTTCAATGCGAACATGCTGCTGCGCACTCATACCTCGCCGGTACAGGTCCGCACCATGGAAGCCAATAAGCCGCCGATTCGTATTGTCTGCCCGGGCCGTGTGTATCGCAGTGACTCCGATATCACCCACTCGCCGATGTTCCACCAGGTCGAGGGCTTGTTGGTTGATCGCGATATCAACTTCGCTGACCTCAAAGGCACGATCGAAGAGTTTCTTCGGGTGTTCTTCGAGAAAGAGTTGGCGGTGCGTTTCCGCCCCTCCTACTTCCCGTTCACGGAGCCATCGGCCGAAGTCGATATGGAATGCGTGATGTGCAGCGGTAAAGGCTGCCGTGTCTGTAAGCAGACCGGTTGGCTGGAAGTGATGGGCTGCGGCATGGTTCACCCTAACGTGCTAAGCATGTCGGGGATCGACCCGGAAGAGTTCTCGGGTTTTGCCTTCGGCATGGGCGTTGAGCGCCTGGCGATGCTGCGTTACGGCGTGAACGACTTGCGTCTGTTCTTCGACAACGACTTGCGGTTCCTCGCGCAATTTCGCTAGTCGTAACGAACCTTTAGGAGAGCAGGATGAAATTCAGTGAACAATGGCTGCGTGGCTGGGTAAGCCCGCAGGTGAGTCGCGACGAGCTGGTTGCTCGTTTGTCGATGGCCGGTCTTGAGGTCGATAGCGTGACGCTAGCCGCCGGCGAATTCAGTGGCGTCGTAGTAGGCGAGGTGCTCAGTACCGAGCAGCACCCGGACGCGGACAAGCTGCGTGTTTGCCAGGTCAGCAATGGTGCCGAAACTTTCCAGATCGTTTGTGGTGCGCCCAATGTGCGCCCAGGTTTGAAGATCCCATTTGCCATGATTGGGGCCGAATTACCCGGCGATTTCAAGATCAAGAAAGCCAAGCTGCGCGGTGTTGAGTCCAACGGCATGCTGTGCTCCCAAGCCGAGCTGCAAATTGGTGAAGGCAATGATGGCTTGATGGAGCTTCCGGCTGACGCGCCGGTGGGCCAGGATATTCGTCAATACCTGGGCCTGGACGATGCCAGTATTGAAGTCGACCTGACACCGAATCGTGGTGATTGCTTGTCCCTAGCGGGTTTGGCTCGGGAAGTCGGTGCGCTCTATGCCGTCGAAGTTCGCCGCCCAGCAGTGCCGAGTGTTCCTGCAGTGCACGACGAAGTGCGCTCCATCGAGGTGTTGGCGCCCACAGCGTGTCCACGTTATCTAGGGCGTGTGATTCGTAATGTAGATCTGTCCAAGCCTACGCCGCTATGGATGGTCGAGCGCTTGCGTCGGGGCGATGTTCGTAGCATCGATGCCGCTGTCGATATCACCAACTATGTGATGTTGGAGCTAGGGCAGCCTTTGCACGCCTTCGATCTTGCCGAAATCAACGGTGGCGTTCGTGTGCGAATGGCTGAAGAGGGTGAGAAGCTGGTCTTGCTCGATGGCCAGGAAGTGAGTCTGCGCAGCGACACGCTGGTCATTGCTGACCACGCACGGGCATTGGCTATTGCCGGAATCATGGGTGGTGAGCACAGTGGGGTGTCTTGCGCTACACGGGACGTATTCCTAGAAAGTGCGTTCTTTGACCAGATCGCGGTGGCTGGCAAGGCGCGTTCTTATGGTCTGCATACAGATGCTTCGCATCGCTATGAGCGTGGTGTGGATTGGAAACTGGCCCGCGAAGCGATGGAGCGCGCCACTGGCTTGCTTCTGGAAATCGTCGGCGGCGAAGCGGGGCCGATCATCGAGGCGGTCAGCGACCAGTACTTGCCGTCCATTGCGCCGATTACATTGCGTGCCCAGCGCATCACCCAAATGCTAGGGATGGAAATGGACTCCGCGCAAGTCGAGCGTCTGCTTGGGGCTTTGGGCCTGGGCATCACGGCGGAGGGAGAAGGGCAGTGGCGGGTCGAAGTGCCGAGTCATCGTTTTGACATTAGCCTCGAAGTCGATCTGATCGAAGAACTGGCCCGTCTGTATGGCTATAACCGTTTGCCTGTGCGCTATCCGCAGGCTCGTCTGGCGCCACAGGCCAAAGCCGAGGCGCGTAGCGATCTACCAGAACTGCGGCGGCTGTTGGTAGCTCGTGGCTATCAAGAGGCGATTACCTACAGTTTCATCGACCCAAAACAGTTTGAGTTGTTCAACCCGGGCGTCGAGCCACTTCTGTTGGCCAACCCAATCTCCAATGACATGGCAGCCATGCGCTCTTCACTTTGGCCGGGTCTAGTCAAGGCGCTTGAGCACAACCTCAATCGTCAGCAGGATCGCGTTCGCTTGTTTGAGAGCGGCCTACGTTTCGTCGGGCAGTTGGAAGGTCTGAAGCAAGAGCCAATGCTATCGGGTGTTGTTTGCGGTAGCCGCTTGCCTGAGGGTTGGGCACAAGGTCGCGATACCGTGGACTTTTTCGACGTCAAGGCTGACGTAGAGGCGGTACTGGGCTTTGGTGGGGCGTTGGATGCTTTCAGCTTCGTGCCGGGTAAGCACCCGGCATTGCATCCCGGTCAAACTGCGCGTATTGAGCGTGACGGTCGCGAAGTAGGCTATGTGGGTGCGATTCATCCTGAATTATCCAAAACACTTGGCCTGGACCGTCCGGTTTTCGTTTTTGAGTTGGTGTTGGCTGAGGTAGCGCAGGGGAAAATGCCCAAGTTCTGCGAACTCTCGCGCTTTCCGGAAGTGCGCCGTGACCTGGCTTTGCTGGCCGATCAGGAGGTTGCAGCCAGTGCCGTGCTGGATGTGATTCGTGAGAACGCAGGCGAGTGGCTGACAGAGCTCAGGCTGTTTGACGTGTATCAGGGTAAAGGCATTGATCCGCATAGAAAAAGCCTTGCGGTTGGCTTGACCTGGCAGCATCCATCGCGCACTCTTAACGACGATGAGGTGAACAGCACGACACAGAACATCCTCACCTCGCTCGAACAAAGGTTGAACGCCACGTTAAGGAAGTGACGTATGGGGGCTCTGACGAAAGCTGAAATGGCGGAACGTCTGTATGAAGAGCTGGGCCTGAATAAACGAGAGGCCAAGGAATTGGTCGAACTCTTCTTTGAAGAGATCAGGCACGCTCTTGAAGACAACGAACAGGTAAAGTTGTCCGGTTTCGGTAACTTCGACCTTCGGGATAAACGCCAGCGGCCTGGCCGCAATCCGAAAACGGGCGAAGAAATCCCGATCACGGCTCGCCGTGTAGTCACCTTTCGTCCAGGGCAGAAGTTGAAGGCCCGAGTTGAGGCTTATGCTGGAACCAAGTCATAACGACGAGCTCCCCGTCATACCCGGCAAACGCTACTTCACCATTGGTGAAGTCAGCGAGCTATGTGCGGTAAAACCGCATGTGCTGCGTTACTGGGAGCAAGAGTTTCCTCAGCTCAACCCGGTCAAGCGTCGCGGAAATCGTCGGTATTATCAGCGCCAGGATGTACTGATGATCCGACAGATCCGCGCGTTGCTGTACGATCAAGGATTCACTATCGGCGGGGCGCGGTTGCGCTTATCCGGTGATGAAGCCAAAGATGACACCACGCAGTACAAACAGTTGATCCGGCAGATGATCTCCGAGTTGGAAGATGTGCTGGTGGTTCTGAGAAAATAATTCAGGCTTTTAAAATACTTCCATATTTCAAAAGCTTGCGGTATATTCGTCATCACTTCCTTAAGAAGTGAAACAAGTAACACGCCTAGTCGGGGCGTAGCGCAGTCCGGTAGCGCACTAGCATGGGGTGCTAGGGGTCGAGTGTTCGAATCACTCCGTCCCGACCATATTTTTCAATGACTTAGCCGCTTTTTAGCGGCTTTGCTGTTTCTGCAATAGTGACTTTCCGAGTGACCCTGGCCTTTTTCTTCACGCTTCCCTCCTTTTCAGAATCGTCAGCGCTGGTGCGCGCGAGTCGGTTGCTGATACCTTGTTTGCCGCCGCAATTAGCTGATCCAGTTCCGCCGCCGAGTAGTGGCTGGTAATGCTTCCGTTCTTGTGGCCGAGCAGCGCTTTCCGATCCTCCTCCGTCACGCCAGCAGCACGTAGCCTTCTCCCAAAGGTGTGCTTCAAGTCGTGAATGCGGATTCTGGCAAAGCCGTCATGTGCCGGCCGCAAGAACTTCTCCTGCCACTTCTTTGCCGCCCGAATCCGCGCCTTCTTCCAGGCCGAGTCGTTCATGCGGTGAACTGTCGTTTCATTCCCCTCACCATCTGGCTTGCCAAACGGGAACACGTAGAGCGCATGCTTGCCGCGCTGCTTCTCGATTACTGACTTAGCAACGTCATTCATCACGACCAAGCGCTCATCCCGGTTCTTCACGCCAGCCCTTGCGCTCCTTCCCCCAAATCCCGCTGGTATCAGGAACACGCTCGTTCCCAGCTCCGGTACCGCAATCTCCCAATTCCACTGAAGCTTGCAAACCTCCTGCTCCCGGCAGCCCGTATTGACCTTGAACATCGCCATGGTCTGAAGGTGCGCCGGGAGTTCGGTGAACAGGATCGACTGCTCTTCCCATGAAAGCGGGTAGGGCTTTCGGCTGTTCGTCTTCTCGTCCAGCAGGGAAATCATCGGCACCACATCCAGCAGCGGCCGTCGCTCCTCGTCTCGCCATTTGCGTGCACAGAGGTTCAGCACACGGATGACCCGCTGAAGCGCGATGTTCACTGTCCGGTTCGTAACTGGCTTCCCTGCCGCTGGATTCAACTTCGACTGGATGTATGGCGCGAGTGCATCATCATCGATGTGGGTCAGCGGCATATCCCCAATGAACGGGTCGAGCTGCTCCATATAGGTGGCCGAGATGTGGATTGAAGCCTGATCCTTCACTTCCAGCAGGAAGCGAGTTGCCGCCTCCCGCCACGTCCTGACCCGCCGGACGCCGTACACCTTCTGCTGGCGCAACTGCTCCAGCTTGTGAATCAGGTACTGCTCTGCTTCGGCGCGGTTACAAGTGCCAGTACTCTCTTGAATTCGTTCTCCTCTGTACTTTTTGTCGATCTTCCAGATGCCGTTCGGCATTTGCTGGAGGCCGGTGATTGCTTTTTGGGCCATGGCGTTGCTCCTGTGGCCCGCGCATGGCGCTCGCTGCGGGGCTGATTGTTGTCCTGATTGGCCTGCTTTTCAATTGCCATGCGCTCAATGTAGGCGTCTGCCCACTGGTCCAGCTCATGACGGTCGAAGGCAACGCCCTGTTTTCCAATGGGGAATTCGCGAACGTAGGGGCGGACGGTTTCGTCGAAAACTGCTCGACACATGCCGAGGTAGGTAGGTGCGTTTTTTGCCCGGATGAAGCGCGGCGCGGTCTCTAGGACAGGCGCCAGCTTTGTGTTGGCCATAGGAATGCCTCGCCACGCCGTCGCCGGGTGGATTGATTGGTTTGGGGTGTCCTTGCCGCGCCGGGCGGCAGAAGGTGGGTTAGCGGGTGGCTTTGGCGATTGCGGCGTCTGCAACCTTCATCGCTGCCTGGGCGTCATTCACATAGGCAGGATCGAAACCACCGCACAGATGGATAGTTGCCTGGCAGGCGCGCAGGTTCTCTCGGGTGAGTTTCAGCACCGCGACCAACTCTTCGCCCAGCGCACGCTCCTCCCGGCCGATATCCCAGAAGCGCTGCCCCCAGTGATCCGCCGGCGGCGGGTTGACGTTCTGGGCGCCCATCGCCAGGGCGCCGACAATCGCGTCGCACAAATCGCGCTTGTAGGTGTTGTCGCCGTCGATGCTCAGGCCGCGCCGGCGCAGGGCGCTGATTACTTCGTTTCTATCCAGGCCCTGATCCTCAAGGATGATGTCCCGCTCAGGCTCGCCGGGTGTGACAATGACCAGGGCCAGCTTGGCGCCCGGCAGGCAGTACCCGCTGAGTTTTACCAGGGCATCGTTGGCTGTTTCGTGGAATCGCTGAACTGCTGACATAGGAATACCTCACCCGCCGCTCACCGGCAGGCACATAGGGGAATGGAGTAATGGCGTTTTGCCTAGATATCTGTGTCGCTTGGATGGGTGTAAAACGGGTATTCAATCCACCCGGTCGCCAGGAGGGCGCATGCCACACCAACTAGATATCCCGATTGCGCACGCCTACCGGGGCCACACAATGTTTCTCAAGTTCGTCTGGCGGCGCCCGAACGACGACGCACCGATTGCCGCGAAGATCATCGAGCCCGCGCAAATTGACGGGCTGGGCGAGGTCGCGGCTGAGCTGACCGGGCCTTGGCCCGACTACCCAGCAGCAATTGATGAGGCAACGGCTGCTGCTGAGCGTTGGGTCGACAGCCAATTGCCTTGAGGCCGCTCACCGGCAGGCATGTAGGGGGATTGGGGTTAGGGAAGCGTGCTGCCAATTTGTGCTGCTACGACGGTTATTGCTTGGCGGAGCGCGCCACCTCGATCTGCGTCGTCGGTCCAGCCGATGTTCTCGCCGAAGCCGCGCCGCTCGACCATCACGTATTGCAGGTTGGTGAACCAGAGGATGCTGAGCTGAAGCTCTACCGCTACGCGCAAGGCCTGGACGTCATCACTGAGTGGGTGCCATTGCTCACGTCCGGATTCTGGATCGTCGTAATAGAAGGCATCGCTTCCACGCCGATACTCCAGCTCGAAACCCATGGCCTTGGCAGACAGCCGTAATAGCTCATGGTCAGTCACTCCAGCAGCTCAGTTCTTCGGCGATTTCCTCGGCGGGCTCGCCGATTTCATTGAGGCGCCCGTCGTATTCGTAGTTGTCGTAGATCACGGCGGCGGTTTCCCAGTAGAAGGCTAGGTCTTTCGGTTTCCACCACCCCATCAGGCTGCGCATGTGCAGAGCGGCGCGGAGAATCCAGTACATTTTTTTCATGCGAGTTCGTCCTTGCCGCTATAGCGGCTGGCTTTTAAGGGGGGAGGCGTTTATTTGAAAACGATCCTGGACGAGATAGAGAGTTGTGCTAGAAATGACATGTCGGACATGAATTTCAGGTGTTTGTTGTTGAAATGCTCAGCCGGCTGGCGCTCTATCAAGTCATTAGAGCGCGCCCTTCAAGCTGTGGGCAGTGATTCAGTGGACCGAAGTAGTTAGCTGCGAGTTAAACAACTCCCTTCCTCTGGGCTAGTAACTCCACGCCTTGGTCCACTGGTCACATCTTCGCCCAGTTGCTCATACAGCCTCCCTCCCTACCAGATCATGGTCATTCATAGCGGCTGGTGTTTCGTGGCCAGGGCATCCACCGCCAGAGAAATCGAATCCTTCACAGTGCGGCCCGAACGGCAAAACTTCCTTGCCCAGGGCGAGCGCTTCGAGCAGGTGGTCTGTGGACTCTTCGGCGGTGCACTTGGTGCCGTCGGCGCGTTTGAACATCCCACTCAATTGGCGCTTGCTGAACTCCCGCAGTGCGCCCCGCACGCTCAAGTGAATGTGGAAGGTGCGGCCGTTCGGGCCAAATGGATCTGTCGGTTTGTTTTCTGTAGGCATGGGTAGTCCTTGCCGGGCCATGCCCGGGCGGTGGATAAGTAGTAATTCAAGCGTTTTATTGCTGGTGCAGGAGTCGTGAAGGAATGATCTGGCTATCAACAACGCCGGAGCGCTATCGCATGAAACGAATGACCGAATGGATAAAATTTTTCTCCGCTGTGATTCGCCTGGTCTAATTTATCATGCGGACTGGATGGATTTGATATCGAAAACGCTTTCGTAAGCGATGGGCACGAAGACCATCTCGCCGGTATATTGTGATTTGAATTTATGAGGTGATAGAGATGTCGATTTGTTTGGCGATTACCGATGCGGATTGGTCGCTCACTAAAGATGTATTCGCTGTGGTCGGGACGCTGGTTAGCGCCGCTGGCGTTGGACTGGCTTTTTATATTGGTCTCGCGGGTCTCGCAACTTGGAGAAAACAGCTCAGAGGCACGGCAAATCATAAGCTGGCCAGAAAGGCCCTGATCGAACTTTATAGATTTCGCGAGGCAATAGAGCGTGCTCGCTCTCCAGTAATGTTGAGCGCTGAGCTCGATCTAAGTCCTGATGATGACGTTGATTTATCTTTCCGAGAGGAAAGCTATTTGCGTAAGTACGGCGGTTTCCAAAAGCGGTTTGATGCGGTTTTCGCCGCTCGAGCGCCTATTGAGGCAACTTTGCTTGAAAGCGAAGCTCTATGGGATAAGGAGCTGCATGCGCTCTTCAAGCCAATATTCAAACTACAGCATGACTTCAAAGTTTACGTTGAGTTCTGGTTTATGGCCTCGGATCCACGCGAAGATGATGATTATAAGAAGGCTCATTGGGACGCCATTAAAGACAAACCCAAATTGATTTATGACAACATGAGCGAAGAAGGTGACGAGTTTCGACAGAGCTTCAATCGCTGCGTTGTAGCCATCGAACAATATTTAAAGCCCAAACTCGCATGACTTTAAGACCCTTCAACTTCGGCGCGTTCGGTAAAGGGGTCAGGCGGCTTGGCTTTCCTGTTTGGGCGGCCATTCCGCAAACCCAACCTTTGGCGCCTTCGTCTTCGGGTTGATGATCGGCTTGCCCTTGGCGTCCACCAGCACCGCCTTGGCCCTGATCTGCATGTCGCGGCATCTCAGCGTCTTGCGGGCCAGCTCAATGAACTGTTCGGCGTACTGCGGGGCTTCGAAGAGCGGTGAGAGCTGGCGAACCGTACCTCCCCCCATAATCTTCTCGGTACGCTTGGTGACCAGTTCCAGCCATTCGGCTTCGGGGATCGGCTCGACGCCGCCAGGCGCCTTGGCGTTCTTCCGGGTGCCAGCCGTCTTCTTGCGGGCCTCTGTCTTGGCGACATCGAGGGTCATTCCAAACACTGCAAAGGTGCTCATGGGTTATCTCCAAGCGTGCGCCTGCTTCGCCGGCTGGCGTGATTTTGATTTGTGGGCTATTGGTATTTGCATAGCTCAACCTGGCAGGAGGCCAAAATGAGACTGCAAAGCGATATAGATGCACTCGCAGCAATCGAGGAGGACGCTTTAATGATGCTCAAGTGGATTGGTCTTCCAGACGACAAGCAGAAACTGGAGATAGTCATTTGCTTGCGGCAGATCATTGATCTTGCGAGTTACAGGAAAAAGGCTGATGAGTTTGCAGCGAGTTCAGCAGGGTATCTGCGGGGCGATCCGGCTGGTTTTTCCCGGATTTAATCTGCCTTGGCGGCTGGCTTGACTCTTCAATTCCGGTTACTTCTATTATCTAGGCACGTTTGATACTGATGGAGCATTTCAATGAAGCGATTACTGGTTGGGACTTTGGTTGTCTTGGCTGCGGGGACTGCGAATGCTGGCATTCCGCTGGTCAATGCAACCTGCCCTGGAAATATTGAGGTACACGCCGATGAGGGCGGCCCTATCTACATCAACGGTAAAGAGGCCAAGCTGAAGAAATTCAGCGAGACTTATTTCGAGGCGAAGGGTAGTAACGTCACGATCTCGTTGATGGTGAATCCCGATGGTTCTCCGAGTGTTTCTTACACCGGTAAGGGCAAGGCTAATGGTGTTTGCCAGGTCAAACAGTAGTTGCCATGAATATGATGGCTTACCTTTGACCCATGCGAGTATTCAGGCAGTGTCAGGCTGTCGCGCGCTTGAGTTGTTCAGTGAGTTGCGTTGGCAGGCCACGCAGTGTCAGCGTGCCGCCTTCCTCGTCGAACTCGATCTTGTCGCCCAACAGGTGCGCTTCGAAGCTGATCGACATTCCCTCGGCCCGGCCGGTGAAGCGCCGGAATTTGTTGAGGGTCTTCTTGTCAGGCGGCAGGGCCTCTGAAATCCCGTAGTCCTTGGCCTTGATGAAGTCGTAGAAGCTGCGCGGCTGGTCTTCGTCGATCAGTCCCGACAGCTCGTCGAGGGTGATTGGCTCGCCAAGTTTGGCCTGGGCCATTGAGTAGCTGACCAGGGTGTTCGTCTTCTCCCGTGCCGATTCCTCGCCCAGGTCCTCGCTTTCAACAAAGTCGCTGAACGCCTTGAGCAAGGTCCGGGTTTCGCTTGGGCCGTCAATTCCTTCCTGGCAGCCGATGAAGTCGCGGAAGTACTCGTTGATCCTGCGACCCTGCTTGCCCTTGAGGTACGAGATGTACTGCTTCGACTGCGGGTTGCTCTGCCACTCGCTGATGTTGATTCGCGCGGCCAGGCGGATGTGGTCGAGGTCCAGTCGCTTCACCATCATCAGGTGCAGATCTTCGGTCATGGTCACCGCTTCGGTTTCCTGCACTAGGGCGATTACCAGGTATTCGGTCAGGCCTTGTTGGTAGTGGCAGAAGAGTGCGTGCCCGCCGGTGGTCAGGTTCGACTCCTCCATCAGCCGGGTCAGGTGTTCGACTGCGGCGGTGGTGAACTTTAGGAAGTCGCCGACGCCGGCCAGGTATTTGCCTAGCCATCCGCTGAGCGGGTGAGCGCCTGATTCGTGATGGAAGAAGCCCCAGGCCTTGCCGGTGGTGGCGTTGTAGCTTTCGTTGAACTGCTGCATCAGATCGTAGCGGGCCTGGCTTTCAACCTGCTCAGCGTCAGCCAGATGCAGAACTGCTGGGCTGCCGTCCGGCTTCTTGTCGATCTTGTGGATTGCGCTATGGCGTACAGGCATTTCGTTTACCTCGGGCAGGCGCCGCCCTCCGGTGAGTCGGTGGTGGCAATTTGGTTTGGGTTGGGGTATTACGGGTGACCGGCATGGAGCCGGATCAAGGAGAGCGAGATGAGCGAGAAGCCTTCAGACATAGAAGTGGCGAAGCTGATCGGCATAACCGAGAACGAGGTCGCCACGTATCGTGTCAACTCCGACCTGAGGCCTGACGGTCGATGGCTTATCTATTTCGGATACCAGATGCCTGTAGCTTTGCGCAAAGGCCTGACTGGGAGCTTCACCTTCTTAATGCCTGAGATGGGCTAAGCGCAATACTTTATGGCGGCTCCAGCGGCCTGGCGCTGTCCCAGCACTTGCTGGCGGGCAGCTTCAAACTCGCTGCCCAGGATCTCGGCTGCGCCCTCGATGTTCTCGTTTCCATCCTCAAGCCTGAGGCCGAGGTTCAGATACACGACTCCATCCAGCTCGAAGAACACTCCACCGCACATCCATAACGCGCCTGGGTTCAGGCCAATAGCCTGCCATGCGTCATCCATGTCGATGCTTTCGGGGCAATACTCCTTCCATTTGCCTGACAACCGTTCGTGCTCCGCCACCTGCGCGACGCGAGCCTCCTTTGGCGTTCCCTTCGCAAGCTTGGCGCTGGAGCGGAGCGCGCGGTAGCCATACTGGTCAGGGCGGCACCAGTGCACATCCAGATCACGGCTTGCACTGAGTTTCACGCCACCAACGTAGCTGCGGCTGCCTGAACGCATTGGTGAAGTCTCGCCGCCGAACACCTGGCCCAGCTTGGCACGCTGTGTATTCCAGGCTGCACGCTTGGCAGCCCAGGCGATGACCGCGTCAACCACGGGGGGGGCTGTGGTCTTGTACATGTAGTTGCTCATGGATTATCTCCAGTCAGACGCCGCCCTCCGGTTACCGGATGCAGCGAGTAGGGTGGGTTATTCGTCGTGGGAGATGCGAAGGGCTTCGCGGTTATAGGCGAGAAGCAATTTTGCCGACACGTTTTCGGGTATCACGTATTCGTGTCGCGGCGGGGAGAGGAACTGCGCCGACCCTGCTGGGCCCAGGCCGTGCAGGTGGTGAATCATCAGCGTCATGGCCTCGCCCTGTTCCTCGATGCCGTGCCAGGCCATCAGGTCAGCCAAGGCCTGGCGAGTGCCGGCCATGGTGTGGAGTCGCAACTCTTCCTCGCCGCGAGTCTTTCGCCTCGCCGCAGTCTTTGCCGATCGTTCTTTCTGCGCGGCAGCCATGGCCTACCTCTTCTATTCCGCTGGCCGGCAGTGCGAGCCATGTTTGACGTTTGCGTTGCTGGGTTCGGGCTATGCGGCGCATGAATCGACCTTCACCTGGTGCCAGGCGCCGACCGCTTCGAAGATCCGCGCTGCGTGCGCCTCGTCCAGTGACATCGCTTCGGGGATGGCGATCCAGCCAGAAGCCACCATCTGGCTTTGATTGGCCTCGTCTCGCAGCTTCTTGTAGCAATGCTCGATCACGTCTTCCAGGTGGTCGGAGAGGTAGACGCCGTCGGGCGCTACCTCCACCGACTTGCTGTAGCGGTCGCCGCGGGCGTCGATACAAAGCGCGCTGAGGTAGATCGTCCAGCGGTGGGGGATGCCGCATACGGCCTGGCCAATCTTCCCCGGGGCAATGTTCTTGAGCGACTTGTAATTGATCATGCCCTGGCGGCCGCTGGGATCGATGTTGACCACCGCGACATGGTTGGAAGCCAGCAGCGAGCGGCACGACCGGGCAATGCGGGCTTGCAGGTTATGCGGCTTGCGCTTGCTCATAATGCCTCCGCCAGTTTGCGAAGCGCCTTGCGCTCGGCCCGGGTGATGGGCGGCTTGCGGCGCTTGAGGATGGTTGTCGGGTCGATGAATTCCGATCGCTTCGCCGGGTCTGGATTGATTGCCGGACTATCGCCAATGGTGAGTTTTCCGCCAGCGGCAAGGTGCCGTTGTACCTGACTGGAAAGCTCCAGCGCTTTTTCGCGCCGGAACTCGATGTCTGATTTGAGATTGCTGATCATGCTGCCGCCTTGGCGAGTGTCACCCCGGCCATGCTGAAGGTTGATCCCTGCTCTGCGACCATCGCGTCGAGCGCTTCCCAGTTGACCAAAAGGACGGTGATCGGCGCCTGACCGTATGCGACGGCTTTCACCAGGGCCTCGAAGTCCGTCACGCTGGCCTGCAGCGCTACCTGCTCGACCGCATGGCTCGTTACTGACTTTGTGGCCTGGGCTACGGGGGCCGCCGTCTGGACAGGAGCGGTGCGGACGGGCTCTGATGTCGAAATTTTCTCCGCGACCGGATCTGGCTTGATGGCTGCCAGGCGCTGGGCCTCTTGTTCGTCGGCGATTCGCTTCGCGTCGGCCTTATCCTGTTCCGCCTTCTGGTGTTCCGAGATACGGAATTTTATCAGCGTCACCAGGTCATCATTGGCCTTGGTCACCAGTTGCTGCACGTCGTTGAACAGGAAGGCGTAATCAACGGCGGGCTCCGCCAGGCTGGTCAGGTTCAAGCGAATACTGTCCGCTGCCTGACTTGCATCGATCTTAGCCCGGGCCAGCTCGGTATCTACTGCGTCCTGGAGGCTGGCGATGGTGCGCTTGTTCTTCATGGCACCGGCGAAGTCCGAAACGACATAAGGCAGCGTGACCTTGCCAAGGGTCTTGTTGATTGCGGCGATGTGATCCGCCAGGGCGAGCTCGGCTTTTTGCTTGATGTTGGTCTTCACCAGCAGCTCTTGAGCCTTCACCAGCTTGTCGACCTTCAGGCGAGTCTCGCGAGCATGGGCGCCGATGCGATCCAGCGACGAAAACAGCTCGTCGATGCTTTGGGTCTGCGACAGGGCTTGCTTCTTGGCGACCGCGACAGCCTCTTCAACATCACCGCACCACTTGACCGCCTTCTTGGCGTCAGCGAAGTCCTGGTCGGTGGAGAGTGTGGTTTTAACCGAGTCGATAACGGCCAGGGCCGAATCTTCAAACACTTTTAGGTTGCTGGCGGTGACCATGCCGGTCAGTTCTATGCGCAGCGCAGGCAGCTCGTCCGGTGCCTTGCCGATTACGATTGAAGGCGCGTCGGCCATTTCGAAGTTGGCCAGGTCTGCCTCGAACTGTTTCCAGCCCTCAATCAACTGGGCCGCGCGCCCGGCGACGGGCCGGTATTCCATGTACACGAAGTTCTCCGCGGTGCCGTCCGAGCAAACAAAGATCACTCGTTCAGCGCCGCTTACCAGCAGTTGCTGCTCAAGCTGCCAGTAGTAGTGCGGAGCCAGGTCGCCGGCTTTCACCTGGGCCACGACTGACTCATTCCACAGTTTGTGCTCGAACAGTGTCTCGCCGAGCATCGTCGCGCCATCCATGGAGGCAAGCAGGTTGCCTTTAGTGCCAACGATCGGATACAGCTCTTCGCCGATCAACACCTCAGTCAGAGGGCGGGCCAGAGCTTCAGTGGCGTGGCCCTTATCGAAGATAAACTGCTGAGATGGCGTGACGTTCTGCGTGATGCCGGTCTTTTTGGCTGCCAGAAGATCGGTCCGGGTTTGGTACTTCGAAGCGCCCATCATTGCCGCCGCTTCGGATGCGGTGAAGTGCTTGCCGCGCAGCGCATGCCACTCGGCGGAGCCTTGAGCTACGTTGTGAATTTTCATGCTGAATCTCCATCGAGGGCTTTGAGGTTGGTGATTTTTTCAATCTGCGCCGGGCTCAGCGTGTACTTGCTGCTGATGGTCGCAATGAGGTGTTCAGGATTGGTTCGGTTCGAGTCGATAAGTGGCTGCCACTTCACGATGTTCTCGGTCAGCAGTTCGTCGGAGTAGGCGGGCAGCGCTTCCGGTTCAGGCTGGGCTTGCTGTCGTGGGCTGACATCGCGCGCCGGCTCCTCGAACGCCTTGCCTTCCATTTCGTCGGCCGTTGGCGCTGATCCGACTTCAGGAAAAGCTTTGCGCAGGGCCTGGGCCTCGGCGCATTTTGCGAGCTGGGCAAATGCTCGACGCTTCCACATGGCGTTGGGCGCCGCGGTGTCCTTGCTCGATGTCGCGTAGTTTTCAAGCCAGCGCTCATTGGCCGTGTATTCGGCAACCAGGCCGTTGCTCATCTGCCGCTTGACGGTCACGCGGCACCATTCGGGATACGTGACTTCTACGCCGCTCAGCTTCGCCGTTACTGAAGGACCATATTCAGGCTCGCTGATTCCGGCGTACTGGCCGGTGCGTGCCGCTTGAATGCGGTATAGGCCGATGCCAGGCATCACCGTGTCCTGCATCTTTTTTGTCTTCGAGTTCCAGATCGGGACGATGTGCACCGGCTTCAGCATTGGGTCCAGGTGCGCGGCCTGGCAGTAAGCCAACACCATCACTACAGAGTTCTTTTCGGCGCCGGGGTAGAGGCTGCTGCTCAGCACTTCGACGAGCGCGGCCTCCGACATCGCAGGCATGTTGTCGTCCTGCTTCATTACTGCGGACATGGGGATTCCTTGCCGCGATGCTCGCAGCGATTGAAGGTGTTGGTTATTGGGTAACGTGACCGGCGTAGGCGCTTGCGAGCATCCAGGCGGTACACAGGAGTAGGACGATGGCAGAGCCTCGCCAGATGTAGAGGCGCTTGGCTCGCTGGTAGGCGCTCATGGCCGAACCCTAACCGCGATCCGGCCGCCCTTGATCGCCGCGGCAAGCTTTGGCGGCAGTGCCGATACCGGTAGGTCGCGCGGCAGGCCGGCACCAAGAATGGCAAGGCTGCGTTCGATCTCAGCAATCTGCTCGTCGATCAGTGATTTAACCGGTGCGGTGGTCATGCAGCCTCCTTGCGCTTCTGGCTGATCTTCAGCAGCTTGGCGCTGTAGTAGTGGAACTCTTCGGCGTTGATGTTGCTGGCGGTGAAGTGGCGGACGATCAGGCCTTCAGCGAGTGTTTCGCTGAGAGGCGGCGAGTCAGGATGCTCTAGGGCTTCCAGGGCCTGGCCGATGGCAACGTGAGGGCTCACAGTTCGTTGTCCTCTGCTTGAGCGATCAGGGCGTCAGCGACCAAGGGTCGAAGTAGGCCCTCTGCGATTTCGCCAAGCTTGCCCAGGGAGTGATCGCTGGGGCCGAGCAGTTCTGCGACGGCATTCTGGTCTGGCTTGCCCTGTGACAGCAGAAGCCAGCCCAGCGCGGGCGATTGCACCTGACAGCCAGCCAGCCGGCCGTTCACATGCTCATCCACGGCCAGGGCCAAGTCGGCTACGGTCACGCCTTGCGGCTTGCGCATCCGGCGCTGGAACGTTACGTCGCAGCCAAACCTGACCAATTGTTCTGCGGCGTTGTAAAGCCACTCACTCCGCGCAATCTCTTGCGGCGTTTCGCTCACCGGAGGCGGCAGTAGTTCGTCATGCTCGTACTGGGTCTTGCGTAGTGCCGACATGGTCGCCTCCAGGGCGATGGGTTAATCGTCCGACTTGCTGCAGTCGTGATCTTCATTGCTGAACTGATGGGCATTGGTGAACTCGCCACCTTCATGCCCGTCGGATCGGCGCCGTTTCCGCTCCTGATACGCCGCGTGCTGGCCGGTGCGATGCTCTTGCCTACTGGCTTTGCAGGATTTCGAGCAGTAGCGAGCCCATCCGCGTTTCCGGTCTGCCGTGCGGGCAATGAAAGGTTGTTTGCAGCGAAGGCAGGCGTATTCGGCCGTGGCAGCCATGGCGACCTCCAGTGTTTGGGGTTAGGCGGAACGGGCGGCTAGCATGGCGTCGGCAACGGCGTAGGCGTCTTTTGCGGCGCCCAGGCCCAGCGAACATTCGTCAGCCTTGTTCCCAGTGATGATTGCCTGCACGGCCTTGGCCGCGAAGTAGTCGCGCAGGCTCATGCCGGACAGATCACGTTTCGTTTCAGTGGTCGTCGCCGGATTGAAAATCTGGTGGTCGTAATCCGCGACCGGGAAGGCAGGGCCTCCGTCTTGTTCGCTCATGACTATCTCCATTCGGCGGGGTTACAGGGCGTGGCTGGACATGCTTGCAATGGCTTCATCGATCAGCGCCGATTTGGCTTCTTCGCCATCGAGGAACCGAATGCAATCAGGCATTACCGTGCCGATGGAGCCGTCCGAATACTCAACCAGTGCAACGGTGTAGTTGCCTGGGCCCGACTCGAACTCTTCGTATTCACCTGCCCATTGGTGGAAGCGGCCTTCTCGAAGATCCTTGAGGCCGGTTTTCTTGTTGCCCTCCCAGATTGGGGCCATGGTCATAACTGGTCGCATCGCTGATTCCTCAGTGGATTTGGTTCACCTGTATTCGTCAACACTCATTCCTCCCGCTGGTTGCCGATGGGCGCAGGGTGAGTGCTGACGAATAAAGACGGGAGAAGGGTGCAGGCGCCGAGCGCTACCTCGGGTGCTTCTGGTCTGGCCACGGATACCCGTAGCCCCAGGAATCGCCTGCGAAGAAAAGCAATAAATGAATTAGCGAATGAATCTGCGGACGGGGCGGACGTGGAGCTCGTTGTCCTTGGCGTAGTAGTACTGATAGCCATCATCGAAGTCCACGATGAATGCGTAGTAGGCGGAGCGCTGCGAGCTGCTCAGATGCCACTCCTTCTGAAACAGCTCCGGCACGTTCGCCATGCAAAGGGCCAGCTCGTTGATAGCTGGCAGGTAGAAGTCGCCGTGACCTTCGATGGCAAGCCCGTCACACCAAGCTGCTGCCGGGTGAGTTTGGGCAGAGCCTTCAACCAGGTGCAGGGTGTTGGCCAGGCCATCGAAGCGGCTTGCGGCTTCTGGCTCATCGACCTCGTAGCCGCCGTATGCCAGCTTCTTGCCCTTGACCGACTCATGGGTTGGGACAATCAGCCAGTAGTCAGGCTGGCCTTTCTCGCCGCGCATCAGGCCGGCATTTACGCCGCCTTGGCCGGGCCAGAATTCGCCGATGGCTGGAACATCGCTTGTGGCTGCAACAGGCTTCACGCCAATCGCCAGGGTTGCGAGCCTCAGCACAACAGCTTCGTCAGGGCTGCTGATCGTCACGCTGGGACTGGTGTAGGTGGTCAGTTGATTTGCTTGCATGGGGTATTCCTTGTCGGGGATGTTCGGTTGTTTTCCCAATGCACCCGTCGCCAGGTGCATCAGTGAAAATGTCCGTTGCGAGCTCAAATCAACCGGGCTTTTTTTGTTTTTTGAAGGAAGGTACGAAGCAGGATCGGCTTTGCTTTTGCTGGACAGAAGCCAAGCCCCGCGCTCTGTTTGAGTATCGATAAAGTTTCATCAAGTGCCGCCAATTGCGTTCCGACCAGCCGGTATTGAAAACTTTTCGATCTTCGAATTGATCTGCCTCTTCGATAATTTGAGTCAAGTACGACATAGTGATGGCCTTATGGTTGATGTACCGCGCTTGTTGCGCCGAGAGCAGGGATTTTTGATGACTAAAAAAAGCAAAAAGAAAGTCAAAAAACGCGCACCTAGCAGCAGGCAGCGCATAGCCAAACTAGAAAAAAGAGTTGCCGAGATAAATGCATTAATGCCTAGCGGAACTACACGGCAGCAGGGGATGTACGCCAGAGAACTTCGTGAGCTGCTGGAGCAGATTCGTATTGAAAAGGTTCATGTTCTGTCGCAATACAGCCAGGTTGGCGTGTTCAAGCTTTCTGGCAGTTACGGCAGCGGTAAGAGATAAAAAGAAACCCAGGCTCGCTACTGGCGACAGCATGGGGTCAAAGCTTTGATGTTCATCTGATCGCGGCTCAGCCCATCAGATAACTGTGCTTGGTGCTTTACGCTGCACACCCGGGTCAGTTGCCAACCCTCTGAACCGTTGAGGCCGGTTCATCGCTGCCTTTGAATCTGGGCCGGTGGTGATCCGGCAAGTGGTGAAACCAAAGAGCGGCGGGCGGAGGCCCTTCGCAGTGGCTGTGTGTCGCTGCGATGAGTCAAATATAAGTCAGCTTATTTTATGCGTCAATAAGCATGCTTATAATATTTTCTGCGGACGATAAAAAGCCCGCTCAGTGGCGGGCTCATTTATGCGTCGAAGTATTCGCGCCAGCCGATCCTGACGGTTCCTCCCTCCAGGGCCTCGACCCGGACACCAGCGGTTTCACCAATCTCATCCAGCAGTCGCTTCCAATCCTCAGGGCTTTCGTGGTCCAACCTACGCACCGTCACCGTCTGCACCTTTTGAGCGCCTGGGGAGGCAATCAGCGCCTGAAGTCGGCGGCCAGCTTCCTCGTAGGAAGAGGGCGGTTTCGATGTGGTGAACGCTGGATGCGGCATGTGGTATTCCTTACCAATACTGTATGCACATACAGTATTGGTAAGGCGATATATTAGCAATAGGGCAGCACGAAGATTCATGCATAAATGCATATTATTGAGCTATAGATTCAGGGAGCCATGAAAAAGCCCGCGCGTGGCGGGCTCTGTTGGCTAGGATGGGGTTAGTCGGTAATCGGATGGTACTTGCCGCTCACCGAGTCCCTATAGATGATTTCGCTGAATAGTCTGGGGCCGTCGCGCATCGTGACCAGGGCCTGCCTGGCTTCTTCCTTAGTTTCAAATGGGCCGGCGCCCACGGCCAGGCCGATCATTGAAACAACCGGAAGTCCGGTTCTGGCAATGGCTTCAATGGTGCGTTGCTGTTCTTCTTCGTCACGGCAGGCAGTTGATGCAACCCACCCATTTTTAAGGCGCGGAGCGGTGACCGGATCAACATCGGCGCCGCAGTGCTTGCACTTGACCGCAGCACTCTTGATGCTCTCGGCGCACATAGGGCAGGGGCGCGTGTCTTTTTCTGCCTGAGCGTGAACGGAAGCGGGGGAGCTTTTGCCGCCCAGAAGAACCATGAGCAGGCCAGCGAGTGAGATCATGCCGCCAACAATGGTGTGAATCTGTCGGTCGGCCATCAGGCCCATGTTGTTGACTCGGCCGCCAGCACCAGTTGCCACGGAAACATCCATGCTCAGCGCGAAGACCAGCCAGCATATGCCGACGATCAGCGCTAACGTCCCAAATCCTTTCATTGGATCCCTCCCGAAATTGAGTCCGCACTTTACCATTCGTGGCGTACAGTCACCATTGGCGGGCTACGGATTCAGATCGGGAAGGGCAGATACAAGAAGCCCGGCGCTGGGCCGGGCTTTGTGATCAGGAAAGGGATTCGCTTATGAAAAGTCGATGGAGTTCGCCATCCTTAAACACAGGCTTGGCACGAACTTTTAGCCCTGCATGATCGTTAAGGGCTTTTGAGTAAGCGTTATTGGGGATTGAAAGCTCTACGTCAACCACTTGTCCGGCGACATGGATAGACTGATCTTTCAACTGAACTCGGCAGAGACCTGTCTTCACATTAAGGCCGAAAATACGCTCAATCTGGAATTCGGCAGCGGCGCCAACTTCCATATCTGCATCGGAGCGTATCGCCATCGCCTCAGCCTCTGAAATTAGAATCTCATCATCCGTTCCTGCGAACTGGGTCATGCTGTGGCAGCTTTTCCCTACCGGCGCCAGCGCCGCCCGATAAGATGGCTTGGCGGCAGCAACCAACTGAGGTAGCGTTTCGATAAGCTTCTCTTGCAATCTCACAACATCTGCATGAGCAGTGGTCAGGCCGTTCGCGAGAAGGGTATTGAGATCGGCGGAATCTTTCGCCTGCTGCTTAATAACCTCAATCAATTCTTTCACGCAGCCTCCCCCGGTAAGCGAATCTTTTACGAACCCCATGACCTTGGAGATGAGCCAGTCTAGAGCATCCTTGTAAACGTCAGCAAACATTTGATATTCGTTTGCGACATGCGCCAAGGCAAGGAATGCCTCAAACGAGCCTTCCTTATTGGGTCGCGCATAGCAGGTGAGGGGTATTTGCTTGCGCGGCGGGGCGACTTCAAGGGTTAGGCAATAATGCCCAATCAGGGTGTATAGGCGAGTCGACCCGGCCAGGGATCTCGAAAACTGCGAAGCGTCTATGTAATGCTGATCGGCCTGCTTTCCTTGATAGGAAATTGGCATTTCTGCCGCAACGCGGATTTGGTTGATTGAATCCATTCATGCCTCTTCAGGTCAGACAGCTCGATTATCGTTGCTCAGCCTTTTGATCTCATGACCAGCCCACCTTCACCTCATCCGCATAACCCGCCAGCTTGTCCTCGGCATCCTGAAAGCTCAGCGCGATCTTCATCAGATCGTTGGCGCCTTGCTCATCCCCTGCCGCCAGAAGGCGCTTGGCAAAGACAAACAGATCAACTCCCGACCACTTGAGCAGGGCCGCAGCCTCTTTCAGGTCGCGGCGCAGCTGCTGGTTGGGTTTGGTTAGGCCCATTACGGCCTCCACGCTCATTAGTGAAATTTTTGGGTGGCTTGCACGACGACGCCGACGATTCGGCAGTTCTCATCAAATACTTCAGTTCGGTAGGCGGGGTTCAAGGGCTTCAGATAGAGCCTGCCACCATCGCTGACCAGCTTCTTAAAGGTCGCCTCATTGCTGTCTGGCAGCTTAGCCACGACCAGCTTGCCAGGCGTTGCTTCTACTTCGGTATCCACCAGGATCAGCGATCCTTGGGCGATGCTTGTTCCGACGGGAGACGTCATTGAGTCTCCTTTTACCTCAAGCCAAAACGCCGGTCCTTTCGAGTTGTACTCGGAAAGTTCGTAACGGTCGGAAATGCCAACAGGATAGGGCTCGACTGCTTCAGCCCAGGAGCCAGCAGACACCCAACTGATGACCGGATAGCGAAAACTTTGCGAGGGCTGCGACGCCATTGAGACGTTGGGCTCTTCTTTCGAGGCCATGGCCATGGGGCCGATGTTGTCAGATAGCCATATGGCGCTCACGCCGCATGCGTGGGCGATTTTTGGAAGATGCGCGCTTTGAAGGTTCTTCCCCGTCTCCAACTGGGAGATCAGTGGCTGTTCGACACCGGAGACTGACGCCAGTTTTGCCTGGGTCAGCTTGGCGTGCTTTCGCGCTTCTTTTAGACGTTCTGCAAGTGTGCTCATGCACATGAATTTATAAGTTCCCTTATTGACTTGCAAATAAGCGTGCTTCTACTTAGGATATAAGCAGGCTTATTAGGAGGGTTCTCATATGACCCCTATCGAAAGGCTCGTCGACTTCTTCGGCGGGCAAACAAAAACCGCTTTGGCGCTCGATGTTTCGCAGGCCGCAGTTTCGTACTGGGTTGCCGGCATTCACCCGATGCGCGCCGAAAAAGCCTTCAAGGCTGAAGAGTTGACTGGCGGAAGGATCACTGCTCGCGAGTTGTGCATCCCCCAGAAGGGCGCCCAATCCGCCGCCTGACATTCCTGTCCGCCGTTCCATTGAAGCCATTTTGATCGCAACCGACCCAAGGAAAAACTAGGACATGAAAACCCCAGTGCTAGAGACCCGCCGCGAGGTGATGAAGGAAGTTACCAAGGGCTATCCGGGTGGTCAGGACTGCGCTGCAGCAAAGCTCGGCATCAAGCCCAAGCGCCTGGAAAACCAGATTTATGAGACTGCTGGCTGCCTTCCTTTGAGTGACTCGGAAATCTATGCGCTTGAGCAGGTTAGTGGAACCGAGCATCTGCCGGACTACATCTGCGCGATGTACGGCGGTGTGTTCGTGAAGATCCCGGAAGCGGGGGAGCTGGACAACGTCGATCTGTACCAACGCTCGTTGGCGGCATCTGCACAGCGTGGCGCCCTGGATCAGATGGTGGCGTCTGCCCTGGAAGACGGGGAGATCGATGCGAGCGAAGCCAAAAAGATCCGCGCCCTGCACGCCAAGTACATGTCGGCCAGCCTTGAGGCAGTCGGGGCGGTAATTGAGTTGCACAAGGCGCGTGTGTAATGCGGCTGATCCAGGGTCAGGTCGTACAGATCGCAATCGCGGGCCGGTGCAGCCCTGAAAGCACGGAAATCATTCCTTCGATTGCCGGGCTGACTCTGCCTGAGTTCTGGCTTGAGTTGTGGGGGCAGGTTGGTAGCAAACGCTCGAAAATCGGCTACGCAAAGTTCGAGCTGGCTACCACAAACGTCACTGAAGGATTTGCTGAAGGTACGTACCAATTAGCACAGCTGCTGCCGGCAGACGCCCAACCCCCTCATCCAATAATTTCAATGTCAGGTGTTTTATGGCCTCGGCAGAGAGTCCTTTCAAGCCTTGCACAAGGCGAGCCTTCTCTTCTGGCGGCGTATCACTCTCAAGGATGTTCCTTTCTAGGAGATCGCGGAGGGTGTCCTCATGAATCTTGATCGTCACCACACCAAGGACTGCGCTAAGTCCTCCGTCATCGGCGAGGAAGTCCATGCCCGACTTCGTGCACTGAATGCCATTGTTGGTGGGAAGGGCGAACCCGTCGCCCGTGAGCTCAATACATTTTTTGATGAGCCCGTGCTCTGCCAGGTAGCAGAGGTTCGCGTCGACTCTCTCCTTTGTCTCCGCCGCGCCAAGATCGAAGTACAGGCCATGCGGGGCAGGGAATGGGTACGCCTCAGCTGCCGCCTCAAGAATCCGCTTCTGAAGCGCTCTATCCAATTTCATCTGTCCGGCCTCCTAGGCCTTCTTGTGGGGAAGCAGAAAGCTACCACGGATGCGCCGGACACCCAATTTACCCGCAACACCAAATCGCAGGCACAAAAAAGCCAGGTTCGCGGCCTGGCTCTTTGTGCAGCACTTACAACTAAGTTCTGGAGCGAATAATGCCCATGTCTACCCAAACTGTCAATTCGCCACCTTTCGCGCCACGTTTTTCGCAATCTGAAAACGTGGCGCGGATTAAGCCCGTGACTCCTTTCGACTTCCACGGCTTCCCTGTCCGCGTAATTGACGACGGCCACGGTGAGCCCTGCTTCATCGCCAAGGACATCGCCGAAGCCCTCGGCTACTCCAACACGTCGAAGGCGATCAATGCTCACTGCAAAGCGGTCAGTACCTGCCATACCGAAATGGGAGGTCAGGTCCGCGCAGTGCAAATAATCCCGGAGCGCGACCTCTACCGCCTGGTGATGAAGTCCAAGCTCCCGGCTGCTGAGCAGTTCGAGGAGTGGGTGGTCGGGCAGGTGCTGCCGAGCATCCGCAAGACCGGCACCTTTTCTGCCCAAGGCCCAAACAACTCCAAGATCGTCGGCGAGCTGGCAATCCTTGAGTGCTTCGATCGCCTGCTCAAGCCTGCGCCCTCCAGCAAAATGATGATGCTTGCCCAGATCGCCGCCAACAACGGTCTGGACGCCAAGTTCCTCCCGGGCTACGCCGTGGACGCCGCTTCTGATGCTGCTGGCGGCTCTTCCATGCCTACCAAGGCCGTCACTGCTCTCATCAAGGAAAACAATATCAGCAGCACGGCGCCTGGCTTCAATCGCGCACTGGCTGCCTATGGCTTCCTCAAGGTTATGCAGCGCAAGAACTCCAAGGGCCTGTCTGTTGATTTCTGGTCTGTGACTGAAAAGGGCCTCCAGTACGGCAAGAACCTCACCAGCCCTCAATGCCCCCGCGAGACGCAGCCTCACTGGTACGTGGATCGCTTCCTTGAATTGGCCGCTTTGGTCGGGAAGGCCTGACATGCAATACACCGTCACGATTAACCAGGTGAAGGCGCTGGAGTGGGGGCTGAATTCTCAGCAGGCCCTGCTGTTCGCCTTCGTCTATGGCTGCCCGAGCTGGACAAAGCCAATCAAGACCGATGGCGGGATCTTCTTCGCACTGAGCAAGGCCAAGATCATTGAGGAGCTGCCGCTGCTCACTGATAAGCCGGACACCGCTTATCGCATGCTGAAGGCTCTGGAAGAGGCTGGTTTGATTGAGCTTTCCAGCACTTCAAACATCACGCTTTTCCGCCTCACAGAGAAGGCCGTCGAGTGGAACCAGAAGCTCGACGGGTCGGAAAAATATCCGACCCCACCAAAAAACAAAGGTCGGAAAAATATCCGATCTACCTCGGATAAATCTCCGAGCAAGGTCGGAAAAAAATCCGATCAAGGGTCGGAAAAATCTCCGACAAATCAGGATACCAATAATCAGGGTACCAATCAGGATACCAGTCACAGCTTGCCGGAAGGCTCGGACAAGCCGACCCAACCCGGCGTGCTTGTGCTGGTTGTGGATCAACCCGAAGCACCCCGCGTCGAAATACCCGTCGACATGCCAGGGCCGAAAGACCAGGCCTGCAAAACGTTCAAGGCCTGGGCGAACTACGCCATGGCTTACCGCAAGCGGTACCAGTGCTGGCCGGTATGGAACGCTGCAGCCGGTGGAATCCTTGGCAAGCTGGTTGATCGCCTGGGAGTCGACGTTGCCCACAGCGTTGCCGCGTACTACCTCACGATCAACGACGCCCGCATCGTCAATGACTGCCACAGCTTGAACAACCTGATCGCCAAGGCGGAGGCCTACCACACCCAGTGGGCTACCGGCCGTCAGATGAATTCGCGAACTGCCCGCCAGATCGAAGACACCCAAGCCAACTTCAACGCCGGCCAAGAGGCCAGCCGCAGCATTCTGGAAGGGGGTGAGAGCAATGCTTTCCTACGCCGAAACCGCTGAACTGAGCATGGCCATTTGTGCCACTGCTGAAACCCTTGGGCAGGTGCTGAGCGCACCGGCTGCCAAGCTGATGGCCGAGGATCTGGCGGAACACGACATGGGCGTCATCGCCAATGCGCTCTGGTCCTGCCGTCGTGAACTGACTGGAAAACTGACACTTGCCGCGATTCTTCAGCGCGTCCAAGCCGCTGACGGCCGCCCCGGCAGGGACGAAGCCTGGGCCATCGCCATGACCACCAACGACGAATACGAAACCGTGGTGCTGACCGATGAAATTCAGCTGGCCCTTGCTGCTGCCAAACCTGTGCTCGATGCCGGAGACAAGATCGGTGCCCGCATGGCCTTCATCAGCGCCTACGAGCGGTTTGTCGGCCAATCCCGAGAGGATGCCAAGCCTGTGAACTGGCACGTCTCTGTGGGCTTTGATGCGAGCCGCAGAGTTCAGGCGGTTACCAAGGCCGTCGAGCTGAAGCGTATTCCTCGGGAGCACGCTCAGAAGTATCTCGCCGATCTCAGCGTTGTGCCGCTTACCGAAGACGGACGTGCAATCGCTGGCCTGCTGACAGGAACGGTTACCCAGCCAACCCCAGTCCTGCGCGAAAAGCTTCAGCTGGTGAAGTCCTCAATGCTGGAAATGCGCAAAGCCAGCGCTGAGCGAAAGCTCGAACTACGGATTGAAGCGGCCAATGAATTGGCGAATCGCCGGGCGCTGCTGATCCGGCAGGCCCAGGAACTGGAAGAGAAGAGGGCGGCGCAATGACCGATTACAGCGAACTGAAGCGGCTGGCCGAGGCCTGCATCGCTGCCGGCGAATACCTGCCGGGTGAAGCATGGGAAGAGGACCGTAGCTATTGCCAAGCAGAAGTGGCGTTTCTTGAATTCGTGCCCGTGGCAACACCTGCCGCAGTCCAGGCGCTGATCGCCGAGAGCGAGCGCCTGAAGACATTGCGGAGCGCAACCGAACGTGATCTTGCGCAAGAGCTTGAGGTTTGGCGGAGCGGCCCGTCCTGCTGGAGTTGCGGCGATACCGGTGACGTGCATGACATCGTCGGCGAATGGCGTGGCCAATGCGACTGCAATGCAGCCAAGTTGATTGATGTTGCCAGTGAGCGCGACCAGCTCAAGGCCGAGAACGAGCGCCAGGCGGCGCAATACAAGGAATGGCAGGCAAGCCACCACGCCAACTACTGCAAGGTCGCCGAAGAGCGCGACGAACTCCGTGCTGAAAACGCCGGCCTCAAGACCGGCTACGAAGCCTACGAGCAGGTGAATGCTGAGCTGAAGGCTGAGGTGGAGGGGCTGCGCAAGTTGGGCCCGAGCAAAGAAATCATCTGGTGCGCCTGCGGTGATGGCTATCCAGTTAACAGCCACGGCGCAGGGTTCATGGATGCCAACAACGGCGTTTGCGCGAATTGCGACGCCGCCCTGGGCCAGGGAGAGCAGTCATGAGCCGCAGCCAAGTAGCAATTTTGGTCTGCTCGCTCTATGCGGTGATCGGAATTCTTGTAGGGGGCAGTATGCGCCCGTTTCTCGCCCTCGCTGTATTCACCTGCGGGCCGCTTGCTCTGCATTACCTGACCAATCCGGAAGCCAGGGGGGATCAGCCATGACCAACATCACCCACAAGCCTCGCCACTTCTGGTCAGCCGGTCCTGCGCGAGTTCGTGAGGTCTTGCGGCTCGCCTACCTGTTCGCTACCGAGCTGTCCGCCGCCGGCGCCGTCGAGATCATCGTCCGCCCGGTGAAGTCCCGCCGCACCCTGGAGCAGAACGCCAAGCTGTGGGCGATGTTGGGCGACATCTCCCGCCAGGTCGAATGGCCGGTCAATGGTGTCATGCAGAAGCTCGACAGCGAGGACTGGAAGGCCCTCATGACCGCGGCAGCCCGCCATGAGATCCGCATGGCCCAGGGCATCAATGGCGGTGTGGTGATGCTCGGGGAAAGCACCAAGCGCATGACCGTGGCTGAATTGGGCGACGTGATCGAATGTATGTACGTCTTCGGCGCCGAAAAGGGCGTCAGCTGGAGCGAGCTGAAAGGGCAGATGCCAGAGCAATGGGAGGCGGCAGCATGAGCCATAACTTCAAGCCGGGCGACCTGGCGCTGGTTATCAATCACACCTTCCCACCAGTGATCGGCACATGCGTCGAACTGATAAGTCGTCATCTGGTGAGTCCGGTGGATCGCAAGGATCCAATGGACCCAGGCGTTTATGAGCAGGATGGCGGCGACCCGGTATGGGTAGTGAGCGAAGACAAGGCCATCGTTTGGGAAAAGTGGCTCATGCCCCTTCGTGGCGACTTCACCCCAGAGCAGCAGAAAGCCAAGGAGGCAGAGCCATGCGCGTAGCCATCGAGAAGAAGGCGCCAAAGCCCAAGACCTGCCGCAACCCAGCATGCAGGGGCTCATTCGTCCCTCAGCGCCTCGGTCAAGCGGTGTGCAGCCCTAAGTGTGGACTTGCCATCAAGGACGTTAACCAGGAGAGGGCGCGCAAGTCGCTGGATCAGGTTGGCCGCGCCGAGATCCGTGTGCGCAAGGAGAAGCTGAAGAGCAGGGCGGATCATGCGCGCGACACGCAGCAAGCATTCAACGAATGGGTGCGCCTACGAGACGCCGATCTGCCTTGCGTGAGCTGCGGTCGCCACCACGACGGCCAATATCACGCGGGGCATTACAGGACGGTCGCAGCCAACCCGGAGATCCGATTCGAGCCTTTGAATGTTCACAAACAATGCGCCCCCTGCAATAACCACAAGTCGGGCGACATTGTGAATTACCGCATTGAGCTGGTGAAGCGGATCGGCACCGAGGCCGTGGAGTGGCTTGAAGGCCCTCATGAGGCCAAGAAGTACACCGTCGAAGAGCTGAAGGCGATGACCGCCGACTACCGGGCAAAAACAAGAGAGCTGAAGGGGAGAGCGGCATGACTTATCGCAACGTGGTATCCGCAGTTGTCCGGGCGCTCGCCGCCGAAACCATCAACTCCGCCGGCGGCTGCGACTTTGAGCCAAAGGTGCAGTGCGCCAAGCAGAAGGGGGAGATCGTTGGCAAGGAAGCGGCGTTGCTTCAAGACTGCTGGGTGTTCGGGCGCCTGCACAAAGCGCTCACCCCGGCGCACTGGCGTGCCTTGGTTGCGAAGTACTCCACGCACCAGGAGCGTAAGCACGGTGCCATTCTGGAGCTGCTGAGTTCGGTGAAGACTCCGGCGCCGAAACGATTCCGTGAGTGCGCCGTGCTGACCTGGGCTATTCCGCAAGTGGCGGGGGCCGGGGGCAAGCGTTCTGCCGCGGTCCTGCCAGCAGCCTGGTATGACATCACGAACTGGGACAATGACGGCAAGCCGGAGTCGACCCGGTACCGGTGGCGCTCGTCGATTCGCAAGGCACTGGATGACCAGGTGAACGAGGCGCTGACCGCTGCCCAGGAGCTGCTCGATGCAGAGGGGCTCATCGAAAGTTGCGCTGCGTAGCAGTTAGCCATTGCAATGAGTGAGAAAGTGAGAGAATATTTGCCCATCCTGTCGATCTTGCGCGTTAGGGATTGACACTAGAAAGCCTCGCCAATGTGCGGGGCTTTTTGCTTTGCGCCGTTCGTCCAGTGTTTGGCACTCGCTGCGACCTGCCGACTCCCATGTTTAAGCGCGGATATTCCGAGCGTTTGAACGGAGAGCCAGCATGGATATTGATAAGAGAGCCCCAGGCAACATTTCTCAGCAGGAAGTGACCCGCGGTACAGATAATGAAACAGGGCACGATTCGAAGCGTGATGAGGATGAAATCCCTCTGCCGCCGGATGACGAAGCTCCTCTTGAAGAAGAGATGTCGGATGTCGATGCAGCTGATTCTGTAGCAAGTGAGCACCCCGACAACTGATGCAAGTTCGCTTAAATGAGCCCGGCCACTGCGCCGGGTTTTTTATTGCTTCAATTTCACCTGTAGCCAGGACAGCCCTCGGGAAGGCCTGGACGCTGATAAGCCGGAAAGTACAGCGCTTCAAGAAAACACCGGCAGCCCGCGTACCCTGTCCCATCACCATGCTTACAGGGTGGCGCGAGACTGGAACAGCGAGATCGATGCATTGGGGCGTCGACGCTGGGAAGGTCTCTGGCAGACAGCTCGGAAAGACGAGCGCACCTATTCAGGGCCTCTGCATTCGCAGGGGCCTTTCTGTTTTGGGCAATGCCCAGGCCTACGCAGGCCATTTTTATTCCTAACTCCCTGACGGGGAGGAACCGAGATGCCAAACATGCCAGACAAACCAGACACTTGGGCGATAGCGCTTGCATGGTTGAGCCAGCATTCGCCAATCCTCTATGCGGCTGGTCTTTCCTGCGCCATGGCTGTCTTGCGTATCACCTACGGCGGCGGTACACGGCGCCAGATGATCGTGGAGGGTGCTATCTGTGGCGGTCTGGCCCTGACGATCATCAGCGGGCTTGAGTTTTTCCATTTGCCCCAGAGCATGGCCACCTTCGTAGGTGGCTGGGTTGGCTTTCTGGGCGTGGAGAAGATCCGCTCTATTGCTGATCGTGTGACGGACTTCAAGCTGCCCAGTCGCAAAGCCGAGTAATCCGCGCCACGTTTTCGAATGCGCCAAATCGTGGCGCGAGGTTTTGCAGATGAGCAACGTCACCCGCCTACGGCATGTGCTTCCCATGGGGAAGGACATCAACGCTGCGGTAAGCGCTCTCGATAAGGCCATTGCCGATGCAGTGGACGTCGCCAAGGCTGCCGGATTGCCTCAAGGCCTGATCGTTGGACTGCTCCACGGCCATGCCCACGCACAGACTCATCAGATGGTGATCGAATGACCGTCAAGGTTCTGGAGTTCAAGCGCCCCGGCGATCCTCACTCGTCCGGTGAAGCCATCTGCGCCCACTGCAAGCATGAATGGGTGGCTGTAGCGCCTGCTGGCCAGCGGAATCTTGAGTGCCCGGCCTGTAGTTCGCACCGAGGCGTATTCAAGTGGCCCTATGGTCCGTCCGAAGGCGATGAGGGCTACCAGTGCAATTGCGGCTCCGAAGACTTCTTCATCATGCGCCGGGGCAAGCAGGCCAATGGCGCGGTGTACTGCCGTGGTTGCGGCACAGAGGCCACTGGCTGGTTCCAATAATCAAGGATTCCCCATGACAACCAAGCAACCCGACTGGGAGGCAATCGAACGCGCCTACCGGGCCGGTCTGCTTTCCATACGAGAGATCGCCTCTACTCAAGGCATAACCCACGGCGCTATAAACAAGCGCGCCAAGCGGGATGGATGGGAGCGAAACCTCAAGGCAAAGATACAGGCGAAGGCTGATTCGCTGGTATCCAAACGCACGGTATCCACTCTGGTATCCACCAAACAGGCGGATACCGAAAGAGAGATTATCGAGGTCAACGCGGAGGTCATTGCGAATATCCGCATGGCCCACCGTGGCGACATCTCACGCGGTCGGCGACTGACCAATAAGCTTCTGGATGAGCTGGAAGGGCTGACTGACAACCGGCAGTTATTTGAAGAGCTCGGCGAGCTGATGCGCTCGGAGGACGACAACGGCCAGGACAAGCGCAACGACCTGTACCAGCGGATCATTGATCTGCCAGGCCGATCCAAGACGATGAAGGAAATGGCGGAGACGCTGAAGACCCTGATCTCGCTGGAACGCCAGGCCTACGACCTCGACACCAAATCTGGCGGCAATGACGCCGACGAGCTATCCAAGCTGATGGACGATCTATCGAAGGACGCCTGACCATGAAGCCCGAGCACATGAAGCTGCTGCGGGATAAGTTCTGGCGCCTGAACAACCTCTACTTCATCACGGACAAGCAGGGCAAGAAGGTCCGCTTCCGGATGACGGACGAGCAGATCGAATACTTCGAGGGGATGCACACCCGGAACATCATCCTGAAGGCCCGGCAACTTGGCTTCACCACCGAATGCTGCATCATCCAACTGGACGCGGCGCTGTTCGAGTCGGCCAAGTGTGCGCTGATCGCTCACACCCTGAACGACGCCAAGCGCCTGTTCCGGGAGAAGGTGAAGTACGCCTACGACAACCTGCCTGCTGAGATTCGCGCTGCCAACCCTGCGAGTAATGACGCCGCCGGCGAGCTGGTCTTCAGCAAGGGTGGTTCGCTCTACGTCAGCACCTCGTTTCGGGGCGGCACGCTGCGTTACCTGCACGTATCCGAATTCGGAAAGATCTGCGCCAAGTTTCCGCACAAGGCGCGGGAGATCGTCACCGGCGCCTTCGAGGCTGTCGCCACCGATTGCTTCGTCACGATTGAGTCGACCGCGGAGGGCAGGGCGGGCTACTTCTTCGATTACTCGCAGAGCGCGGAGCGCCAACAACTGGCCGGCGTGCCCCTGGGCTTGCTGGACTGGAAGTTTTTCTTCTTCTCTTGGTGGAAGAACAAGGCCTATTGGCTTGACCCGACTGACGTCGTCATCCCGCAGCGCCTGACCGACTATTTCAACGACCTGTTCGCCAAGCACGGAATCGACACAAACCCAGGCCAGCGCGCCTGGTACGCGGCGAAGGAGAAGACGCTCGGCGACGACATGAAGCGGGAATACCCGTCCATCCCTGTCGAAGCCTTCCAGCAGTCGGTCGAGGGAGCTTACTACGCCCAGCAGTTGACGAAGCTCTACGCGCAGCAGCGCATCGGCGTGATCCCGAACAACAGCCACCTACCGGTAATGACCTTCTGGGACATCGGCGTCGGCGACTCAACTGCCATTTGGTTCGTGCGCCAGGTCGGCGAAGAGTTTCACGTCATCGATTACTACGAGAACAGCGGCGAAGGCCTGCGGCACTACATGAAGGTGCTCAAGGACAAGGGCTACACCTACTCCGAACACTGGGGGCCGCACGACATCGATAACAGGGAGTTCGGCAGCGACGCCAAAACCCGTCGGGAGCTGGCCCGCGAGGGCTACGACATCGACGGCCAGAAATACAGCATGACTTTCCAGGTCGTGCCGAAGCTCGGCGTCAACGATGGTATCGAGCAGGTGCGGGAGATCCTGCCCAAGTGTGCTTTCGATGACTCGAAGTGCGAGCAGGGGGTCTCCTGCCTTGAGAACTACCGCAAGGAGTGGGACGACAAGCGCGGCTGCTGGAAAGACAAGCCGCTGCACGACTGGACCTCTCACGGCTCCGACGGATTCCGGTACTTCGCTGTCGCCAAGAGCGCTAGGAAACCGGTCAAATCAATCAAAATGGGATTCGCACGCTAATGGCAGACGTCACATACACCCGCCCGGAGTACGACGCGGCACAGTCCCGTTGGCGGCTGGTGCGCGACGTGTGCAAGGGCTCCGAGACGGTCAAGGGGCGCGGCGATGTTTACTTGCCCAGGCCCAACAAGCACGACACCAGCCCTGAGAACCTTGAACGGTACAAGTCGTACAAGCAGCGGGCCGTGTACTACAACGCTACCGGGCGCACGAAGCACAGTCTGGTGGGGGCCGTGTTCCGCACCTGGCCAACGCTGACTGTCCCCGGCGCACTAGATTACGTCGCCACGGACATCGACGGGCAGGGCGTGAGCGTTTATCAGCAGTCGCAATCGGTCATCGGGCACCTGCTCGAGGTTGGTCGGCACGGTTTGCTGGTTGACTATGCCGCGGTGCAGGCCGGTACCGTGAGCAAGGCGGACGAACAGGCGGGTCGCGCTCGTGCAAGCGTTGCGAGCTACCCAGCCGAGTCGATCAGGAACTGGAAGACCCGTAAGGTCGGCGGTCAGCACTTGCTGAGCCTGGTTGTGCTGCAAGAATCCGTAGATGTCGACACCGATGACGGCTTCGGCAGCGAAAAGGTTACCCAGTACCGGGTGCTACGCCTGGACGAGACCGGCGTGTACACCCAGGAGGTGTGGGAAGAGGGAACAAGCCAGACGGCTATGATTATCCCGCCATTCACCCCCCTGAATGGCGCGGGCCAGCCTTGGCGGATCATCCCGTTCCACTTCCTTGGTAGCGAAAACAACGACACCAGCATCGACGACGCGCCGCTGTATGACATGGCGGTGCTGAACATCGGTCACTACTGCAACAGTGCGGACTATGAGGACTCTGTCTGGTTCTCTGGTCAGCCGCAGTTCTGGATCTCCGGACTGGACGAAGCCTGGCGCGATCACCTTGAGGCAAATGGCATTTATGTCGGCTCCAGGGCGCCGCTGACGCTCCCGGCCAATGGATCGTGCGGGTTTGCTCAGCCCGAGCCGAACACGCTTGTGAAGGAGGCCATGGACGCCAAGAAACAGGACATGGTGTCCCTCGGCGCCCGCCTGATCGAACGTGGTAGCGCGGTGAAGACCGCAACCCAGGCCGACAACGACAGTGCAGCCGAACACAGCGTGCTTTCCCTGGTGGTGAGCAACGTCAGCGAAGCGTACAGCCAGTGCCTGGTTTGGATGGCTGAGTTCGTGAACGCGCCCGGCGATGTGGTCTATAAGCTCAATCAAGACTTCAGCCAGATTACGCTGGACGCAACGATCCTTGCTGCGCTGTTCAATGCGGTGCAGGGCGGCAAGCTGCCTGAAGGCGACTTCTGGCAGTACCTGCGTGATCGCGGCGTGATTAACCCAGAGAAGACGGACGACGACATCCGGGGCGAACTGGAGGCGCAAAGCACTGGGCCTGACCTGGATGACGACGAGGTAATTCCGAATGGCGGCAAACCAAGCAATCCTTGACGCCACTATCCGGCACGCCGTCTTCCTGGAGCAGCTGAAGTCGGGTGAGGTGGCAAAGTTCGCGCCGTTTCTCAAGGAGATCGACCGCTCGATTCGTGAGCGACTGACCCGGGCAGACCTGACGGATTACACCGTCGCGCGGCTGGAGCGGCTGCTGAGCGAGGTTGATAGCCTGCTGCTGGGCATCTTCGACCGGTACAGCGAGAAGCTGAACCTCGACCTGGTGGATATCGCCAACTACGAGGCCGAGTTTGAAGCGACCAGTTTGACCCGGGCGGCACCGGTAGGCGTCACCTTCGACGCGGCGGTGCCAGGTGCGGCGGCAATCAGGGCGGCAATCCTCACCAATCCGCTCAGCGTGCGCGGTGCCGACGGCGGAAAACTGCTCAAGTCGTTCATTGATGGCTTCACCACAATTGAGCGGCAACGCCTCACAGGCGCGATCAGGCAGGGCTTCTTCGAAGGCCAGACGAACTTCCAGATCATCAAGAATATTCGCGGTACCAAGGCGCTCCAGTACAACGACGGCATCCTGGCCACCACCAACCGCAACGCCGGCGCCATCGTGCGGACGGCGGTGCAGCACGTAGCCACCCAGGCGCGCATGGAGACGCTGAAGGAGAACGCCGACGTCGTGCAGTCCGTGGAGTGGGTCAGCACCCTGGATTCGAAAACCACCAGCCAGTGCCGGACGCTCGATAAGCGCCGGTTCAAGCTGACTGAAGGGCCGAGGCCGCCGATCCACATCAACTGCCGCTCAACGGTGGTGGCTGTGACGCGCTTCAGCGCCTTATTCGCCAAGGACGCCACGCGGGCATCCATCGGCGACGGTGGTGCCAAGCAGGTGAGGGCAGACCTCAGCTACTACGACTGGCTCAAGCAGCAGCCAGCAGCGTTCCAAGACAAGGCCATCGGCCCGGTCCGCGCCAAACTTTTCCGCGAAGGCGGCCTAAGTATCGAGCGATTCTCCGAGCTGCAGCTTGATCGCAACTTTTCACCTCTGACCCTTGTGCAGATGAAGGCGCTTGAGCCTTTGGCGTTCGAGAGGGCGGGCATCAAATAACCTGGAGACACCCATGACCAAGCACTTCATCGGCACCAAAATTGTTTTGGCGCTGGCAATGACCCGGCTCGCGTACAACGAATACCGTGGATGGCAGCTACCAGACGACGAGAACGGCGCCGATGACGGCTACCTGGTCGAGTACACCGACGGTGGCGCTCCAAATCATCAAGACCACGCCGGGTACATCAGTTGGTCGCCCAAGGCTCAGTTTGACGCCGGCTACGTTGAGGTTGGCGATGTTGGGCATCTGCCTCCGCATCAACAGCGCGTGATTGCCGAGCGCGAGCAATTGGCCGACCGCATCCAGAAGCTGGAAGCGTTCCTGCACACCGATCTGTGCGCCAGCCTGCCTGATGATGAGCAACAACTGCTCAAGATGCAGGCCGATGCAATGGTGCTGTACCTCGGCATCATCAACACCCGAGCTTCTAAGTTCGCCTGATCGTAACTCAATTCCAAATGCCGGCCATGAGCCGGCTTTTTCATGTCTGCGGGCAGGGCCTGCAAATCGTCTCTGGGAGACAAGCAAATGGGTTTGAAATATCAGCTGGACACTCTTGACGGTCTCGATGACTCCGTTAAATCGCTCTACACCGAGAAGGAAGGCAAGTTTGTCCTCGGTATCGAAGGCCTGCCGCAACCAGAAGACGTATCTGGCCTGAAATCCAAGGTCCAAGAGTTGCTGGACGAGAAGAAGGCCGCCGATAAGGCGCGTAAGGATGCCGAAGACCAGGCCCGCCTGGAGCGTGAAGAAAACGCTCGTAAGTCCGGCAACGTCGAGGAGCTCGAAAAGTCCTGGTCTGAAAAGTACAACCGCCGCGAAGCTGAGCTGAACGGCATGCTGGAACAGGAGCGTGGAACGCTGAGTACTCAGATCCGGGATCTGACCGTCGGCCGTACCGCTACTGATATCGCGTCCGCTCTGGCAATCCCAGGCAGCGCCAAAGCCCTGTTGCCGCACATCGAGCGCCGTCTGAGCGTCGAGCAGCGGGACGGGAAGCCTGTTGTGGTCGTCCTCGACCAGCAGGGCAAGCTCTCGGCGGCATCGCTGGATGAGCTGAAAGCAGAATTCGCAAACGACACGGCCTTCGCGCCGTTGATCGCGGGCAGTAAGGCGTCCGGCGGCGGGGCTGCTGGTGCTGGAGGTGGCGGCGGGGCCGCAAAAGGAAAAATCGGCGGCACCAAAGAGGAACGACAGGCCGCGATCGCGAGCCGGTTCCCGGATCTCCCTCTCAAGTAAGGAAATAACCCATGTCTCTGTCTCAAATGCAGGTCTTCAACGACTTCGTCATGCCTGCCACCCTGGAAACGCTCGATCAGATGACCGATGCGTTCAACCAAGCCAGCAATGGCGCCATCGTCCTGTCGCCGAATGGCTTCACCGGTGACTACCTGCAGGAGTCGTTCTTCCAGAACCTGGCTTCCGCCCAGCGCCGTGTTGATCGTTACGCGCCTAACTCCGCAGTCAGCGCAACCGACCTGACCGAGCTGAAGAATACCTCGGTGAAGATAGCCGGTGGCTTCGGCCCGGTTCGTTACGAGCCTTCGCAGATGACTTGGTTGCAGCGCCCAACCGCGCAAGGCATCGAGGTTGCCAGCCGTGCGTTCGCCGAGATTCTGCTGAAGGATCAACTGAACACCGCCATCGCAGCCCTGGTAGCTGCGATCACCGCTCAAGCGGCGGCTGTGAACGATGTGTCGGCAACCGCTGGCATCACCCAGGCTGGCCTGAACAACGCTCACGCGAAGTTCGGTGACGCGAGCCAGAACCTGGTAGCCCAAGTGATGCGCGGTAGCACCTGGCACAAGCTGATCGGCCAGGCCATCGCCAACTCCACCAACCTGTTCGTCGCGGGCAACGTTCGCGTCGTAGACATCCTGGGCAAAGTGTCCGTGGTAACCGATGCTCCTGCACTGTTGCAGGCCGGCACCCCGGACAAGGAAATCATCCTCGGCCTGTCCACCGGTTCGGCGCTGGTCCACGACAACCGCGACATCATCTCGAACGTGTCCACCGACAACGGCAAGACCCGCATCGAGACCACTATTCAGGTGGATTACACCTTCGGCCTGGGCCTGAAGGGTTACACCTGGGATACCGCCGCCGGCGGGGCATCGCCAACCGACGCCGAGCTGGGTACCGGTACCAACTGGGACAAAACCGCCGCCAGCATCAAGCACACCGCCGGTGTGGCTCTGATCGGCGATGCCTCCAAGTAACCCCAGCAGCTGAGTCGGGCCCAGTGCCCGGCTTGGCGAGGAAACGATCATGAGCAACAAGAACATCTGGTATCTGCCTGGCCCTTTCCACCAGTACCAGGAGGATGTGAAGGCGCTCGCCAAGGCGAATGGCTTGCGCATCATCGACGCGAGCGCTACCGAAAGTCGTGAAGATGCTGCCGACGAAGTGCCCGACGTGACTATCAAGGAACTGCCTACCGTGCTGCTGATCGGCGGCGGTAATTCCAGTGTCGATATCGACGCCTTCCGCGCCGAGCTTGAGTCTGTCGGCCTGATCGTCGAGTCATTCGCTGATCAGACGCTGGTGCGCCCCGAAGGCGATCTTGGCCCGATCGCTGATCGCCTGTTTCAGGTGTTCGAAGCGGTAAATGCCGGTGTGGAAAGCCTCATCCGCGAGCGTGACGGTGAAGCTGAAAAAGTCAGGGCTCTGCAACTGCAGGTGGACGACCTTCTCCAGCAGGCAGCCAAAGCTCGCCTGGACGACTCGGACGGGAAGGAAATCGCCGAACTGAAGGCTAAGCTCGACGAAGCGAAGGTGCCATACCGGGCCAACGCCTCGAAAGAATCCTTGGAAAAGCTCGTCGCTGATCTGCCCAAGGCGTGATAATGCTGGCTGCCGGTGATCCGGTGGCCGATCTCAAACCATTCCAGCGAGTTGACGCATGACACTCATCATCGAGGACGGCACCGGCAAGCCTGACGCCGAAAGCTACGCGAGTGCCGAGGACTTGGCCCTGTATGCCGTTAAATTCGGTACGGTCATTCCCGCGGGTATTCCTGAGCAGGAAGCATTGCTTCGCCGGGCCGCCTTGGCGATGGATGGCAAAACCTGGAAAGGCCGCAAGATGAGCAGCGAGCAAGCCCTGTCCTGGCCGCGCCGGGGTGTTGAACTGGACTGCCAGATCAAGCCAGACAACTACCTGCCGGCGCGGATCCAGTACGGCCAGATGGCCTTGGCCGCCGAGATCCATCAGGACGACATCGACCCAATCGACAAGCGCAAAGGTGCTGTAACGCTGGAGCGTGTCGAAGGCGCGGTAACACGCGAGTACGCCACGATTTCCAACACCAGCGGTCGACTGTTGCCGGCGGCTCCGGATCGCCCGAGCGCAACCCAGTTTGCCGACTACCTACAAAAGCGCGGGCTGTTCGCCGTACGCGCATAGACACAACGGAGACCACCATGGCCACCTTCTACGACGAAATGGCCGTGATGGCTCTGGAGATGATCACAGAGTTCGGCCAGCCCGTGACCATCAGTAAGACGGAGCCCGGAGAGTACGACCCTGAGACGGGCGGCGAAGCACCGGGTGCTACTGTCGAGCAAACCGCCCCAGGCATCCTGCTCGACTTCACCGGCCTTGAATTCCAAAACAACAGCCTCATCCGGCAGGGCGACAAGAAGCTCAAGATCGCCGCGCAAGGATTGGCTTGGGTACCGGGTCTGCTCGACAAAGTCGTAGCCCAAGGCCGCACCTGGTCAATCGTCCCGCCGCTGAAAGAGGTCAACCCGGCCGGCACGCCCATCTTGTATGAGCTGCAGGTGCGGTCGTGAGCCGCGCGGGTGCCGGGCAGTCCGGCAGTTTCGCACTGAGCCTGGCCGAGTTCGCCGCCCAGGCGAGTGAAGCAATTGACGCGAGCCTGCGCGAGATCATCATCGAGATCGGCAGCAGCATTATTCGCATGTCACCGGTGGGCAACCCTGAGATATGGGCTGCCAACGTTGCTCATCGAGAGGCCAACTCCCGCGCTGCCGATGACTACGACTTCAAAGTCGCCGTCCGCAACACGCTCATCAACCTGAACGAGTCGAATTTCACGAAGGCCGGCAATCTCAAGCGAGGCGTGAAATACGCCAAGCCTCTGACGAAGACCGAGCGCGACCAGAATTTCAACGTGAATGGCCTGGTCGCCGGTCAGGACTATGTCGGCGGGCGCTTTCGGGCGAACTGGAATTTCTCCATCGGCTCTGTCGACAACAGCTTCCGCATTCACCCGGACCCAACAGGGGCGGAGGCGACCGCAAGGCTTGTCGCGGGTGCCATTGAGTTCAAGGCCGGGCAAACGGCTTTCATCGTCAACAACTTGCCCTACGCAATCCCGCTGGAGTTCGGCCATTCCACTCAGGCCCCCGGCGGCATGGTTCGGGTCACCGTGGCTCGCTTCCAGCAGATCGTGCTGGAGGCCATAAGGAATAACCAGGTATGAAGTTTGAAGACGTACCGGTTCGGCCGGTGATGCGCTACACGCTTTGTGAATGCGGCGGAAGGCTGGTGCAAGTCGAAAGCGCCCCTGTGCTGCTGTCGTTTCCTGCGCAGTACCTGCACCAGTGTGGAGTTTGCGCTCGACGGCAAAGTTTGCGGGGCGTATCGCCTGCGCTTGTGTACGAGGTGGCCTGATGTCGCACGCAATCATCGCCTCGATCTACGAAGCCAAGCTCATCGCTTGGAACGCTGCCAGGTCGGACAAGCTCAAGATCGTTTTCGAGAACACGGCCTATGCGCCAGCTGAAGGCGAGACCTACCTGCGAGCCTTCACCATCCCGGGCGACACCGCGAGCAACACGCTCAGTGGCGACCACAGGCTGTTCACCGGGGTGTTCCAGGTCAGCATCATCGCGCCGGCCGGTACCGGCAAGGCCAAGACGAACCCGCTTGTCGCTGACCTGACCGGTTTGTTCCCGCTGTATGCCAGGGACACGAAGGGCGCGGTCACCGTGGCGACCATGTCGCCAGTTGACCCAGGGCCCGGCATCACAGGCGATTCAACTTATACCGTTCCTGTCTCGTTCTTGTACCGAGCCGACACCAACTGATCCCGCCCATTGGGCAAACCCAGAGACCCGCCATTGAGCGGGTTTTTTCACATCTGCAAAGAGGAAATACCCCATGGGCTACAAACTCCCGAATGGCGGCACCTTCCAGCACGCCGCAACCTACGCGACCGCACTGGCGTTCACTGCTATCAGCAACGCCGCCGAGGCCGTTGCCACTGTTGTCGGCAGCACCATCGCTGCCGGCGATATTGTTCTGTTGACGTCTGGCTGGAGCAAGCTGGATAGCAAGGTGGTGCGCGTGAAGGCAGCCACGGCCACGGCGATTACCCTAGAAGGCATCGACACTACCGACACGCAGGTCTATCCGGTCGCTGGCGGCGCAGGCACGATGCGCAAGGTGCTGACCTGGGTGCAGATCCCGCAAATCTCCGACGTGGCCTTCTCCGGTGGCGAACAGAACTACCTGGATGTGGTGTTCCTCGAGGATGACCAGGGCAAGCAGATCCCCACCGACAAATCGGCAGCAAGTATGGTGCTCACCATCGCCGACGATCCGGCCCAGGCGTTCAACGGGGTGCTACTGAAGGCGGACGCCGGCAAGCAGATCGAAGCGGCGCGCCTGAACCTGCCCGGTAACGACACCCTGCTGTACGGCACCTACACGTCGTTCTCCAAGCAGCCAGCGGTGTCCCGCAACAACCTGCTGACCCGTACCGTCAGCTTGGCGTTGCAGGCTGAGCCGACCCGCTACCTGACTGCGGTGGTGTAACCCATGGCTAAGATCCGTATTGCGCAAAAGGCTACGTTCAATGCGCCCGTGCTGATCCCGATCGTCGGCAGCGAACCCGAGAAGGTCGAGTTCACTTTCAAGTACCGGGATCGCACCGAGCTTGCCGCTCTGTTCGATGAATGGAACGAGGCGCGGAACAAGGCGCGGGCCGCGCTGGGCGACAAGCCTTCTTGGTCGGAAGTGGTTGCCGTGGACACCGAGCAGCAAACCCAGCAGATCAAGGACCTGGTAGTCGGCTGGGGCTTCGATGACGAATACAGCGACGACAACATCGTCGCATTCGTGAAGTCCTGCCAGGGTGCCGCCGAGGCGGTCGTTAAGGCCTACGAAGGCGCATACAGCCAGGCCCGCCTGGGAAACTAACTGACGCCGCCCGCGCTATGTACTCGCCGAGCGTGCCCGACACGATTATCGGCATGTTCGGCCTTGCCCCTGGCGATCTGGTTGAAGAAGTGGAGGTCTGGCCCTGCAATTGGCCTGCCTTCCTCCTATTCAACCGAATGTCCACCCAGTGGCGAGCAGGCGCCGGCGGCGCGATCGGTCTCGACTACAGCTGCATCCGCGACGTGGCCGGCTTCCTTGGCATCAAGAAAAAGAAACTCGCTGAAATATTCCCGGACGTTCAGGTGCTGGAAGGCGAAGCCCTGCGCGTTATGGCGGAGGAAAGGGAAAACAGCCCGTAACCACGGGCACTTATTCAAGGTGAGTCGATGAACATTGCAGAACTCGGCGTCAAGATCGACTCGGCCGATGCAATCCAGGCAAAAACCAACCTGGATGATATGGCGAAGGCCGGCGGCCGGGCCGAGCAGTCCGCCGTTTCGCTGATGAACGAAATGCAGGCGCTGGAGAAGTCGCTGTCGAAAGGTGCGACCACCACTCAGGAGCTGACAAAGCAGCGCGAGGCCCTGACCAAACTCACGAAGACCGGGGCTTATGGCGAGGCTGAGTTTGCCAAGATCACCGCCCAGCTCGACAAGCAGCAGGTAGCGCTGGCCAAATCGACCCTGGACGAACAAAAGGCCTTGAACAGCCTGCTGGGCGCCATCGACCCGGCGCGCGCCGCCGTGGCAAAGCTCGACACCCAGGTTGAGCAGTTGGGCAAGCACCTCGACGCTGGGCGCATTAGCCAGGAGCAGTACAACTCGGCCCTGGGCAAGATCGACAAGGACTACGCGAAGCTCGAAAAGACCGCCACTGGTTTCGACAAATTGCGCCTCGGCACCCGCCAGGCGCAGGAAAACGTCACGCAACTGGGCAACGCGCTGTCCTCTGGTGACTGGGGGAGCGGCGTTCGTGCGGTTCTCCAGCTAGGCGCGGGGGCTGGCGCATCGGCTGCCGGCCTTCTGGCCATGCTGGCGCCTATTGCCCTGGCGACAGGCGCCGTCGCCGCTCTCGGGGTCGCCTACTACAAGGGCAGTGAAGAACAGGATAAGTACAACGAATCACTGATCCTCACCGGCAACTACGCCGGCGTCAGTGCCGGGCAGCTTGGCGATATGGCTCGCCAGGTGAGCGCTACCGTGGGCACCACTGGGCAGGCCGCCGAAGTCCTGGCCCTGCTGGCTGGCAACGGCAAGATCGCCGGCGAGAGTTTTACCGGCATCACCCAGGCTGCCGTGTCGATGCAGGAGGCGACTGGCAAGGCAGTGGGCGAGACGGTTGCTGAGTTTTCCAAGCTGGCAGACGACCCGGTCAAGGCGTCTGCTGCGCTGAATGCGCAGTATCACTACCTGACCGCCTCGGTCTACTCGCAGATCGCCGCGTTGGAAGAGCAGGGCGACCATGCGGGCGCCGTGAAGCTTGCGACCGAATCCTATGCCGACGCGATAAACGAGCGCACGCCGAAGATTCTGGAAAATCTGAGTTTCTGGGAGAGGGGTTACAACGCAGTAGCCCGCGCCGCCGACAATCTCAAGAACATCGGCAGGCCGGATATCAGCTCGGACATTGAGCAGGCGCGGCGAAATTTGGCCGGCGCCCAGTCAGGCGATATCGGCGCATTCCAAAACCAGAAGGAGATGATTGAGCTCTACACCGATCAGCTCAGTATGCTTGAGGATCAGCGTGACGCTGAAGCCGATATCGCCAAGTGGGAGGGGGAGCGGAAAAAATCCCAGCAGGCCGCCATCACAGCGATGGAAAAGGTTGATGCTCTCACCAAATCCTCCTGGACCAACGAGCAGAAGCGCACGGATGCCCTGAAGGAGTACAAGAAACAGCTCGACGATATCCGCAAGGAGAACCCGAACGACTCCCGGCTCAATCAGGCGGCGATCGACAAAAATATCTCCAACATCAATGCCAAGTTCAAAGATTCGAAAGCGGCCAGCAATCAAACCGACCTGACCGGTTTTAATGATGCCAAGAACAACCTGTCGGCAATCCTTGGAGAGTACAAAAACGCCCAGAAGGAACTGGACGCTGCGCAGAAAGCCGGCCTGATCTCCCAGGAAGACTACGCCCTGAAGCGCGAAGCTTTGATCGGGAACGAGCGCGATGAGGTGACGGCGGCCTACGAGGCCGAGATTGCTGCGCTTGAGGCCGTCAAGGCCAAGTCCAGCACTTCGGCTGCGCAGCGTATCCAGATCGATCAAAAGATCGCAGACGCCCGCACGGGCATGGTCAAGGCGCAGAAGGATGCGGACAGCCAGCTTGAGGTATTGGCCGTCAACGAAACCGGGCGTCTTGCCAAGCAGGAGCGGGCAATCACCTCCTATGTGCAGGCGCTGGGTCAGCAGCAGCGAGCTTTGGAGTTGGCCGGCCAGCGCGCAGTTCTGGGTGTTGGCCAGGGCGATCGCCAGAACGCGCTCAACGGCGAGCTGAACAGCCAGCAAGACCGCTTTGCCCAGCAGTCGCTGGAGCTGGAAAACCAGCGCTCCGATCCTTCGCGCAATATGTCGGATGAGGAGTTCCGCCGTAAATCCAAGGCCCTGGCCGATGCGAACACGGCGGCAACCGACCAGATCCGCCAGAACTACGCGGATGTAGAGGCTGCCCAAGGCGATTGGACCAAGGGCGCGACCTCGGCCTGGGCCAACTATCTGGATTCGGCGCAGAACGTGGCCGGCCAGACCAAGGCCTTGTTCGGCAACGCGTTCAGCTCTATGGAAGATGCGGTCGTCAACTTCGCCATGACAGGCAAGCTGTCGTTTGCGGACTTCACCAAGTCGATTCTGGCGGATATGGCAAGGATCGCCACGCGCCAGGCGGCGTCGGGGCTGCTCAGCTCCCTTGTGGGGGTAGGGATATCTGCGGTCGGCTCGTACTTCGGTAGCGGGCCGACCTCGGCGGGTTCTACCGCAGCAGGGTATAGCCCCGACACCATCAACACCTGGGCCGCCACTCAGGCCAACGGCGGCGCCTGGAGTTCAGGCGTGCAGATGTTTGCCGATGGTGGGGCGTTCACCAACTCCATCGTCAGCAAGCCCACGGCGTTCGGCATGGCCGGCGGCAAGAGAGGGATCATGGGCGAGGCGGGGGAAGAGGCGATCATGCCTCTGGCTCGAACGTCCAGCGGCAAGCTTGGGGTCGTCGCTGTGGGTGGCGGTGGCGGGACATCGATCAGCCTCAGCATGCCGATCATGCTCATGACCGATGAGGAATCAGGGCGGCCGGAGGGCGCGGAGCTCGACACCGAGGCCTTCCAACGCAACATGCAGGAGCGCATGCGCAGCGTTGCGAAGGAAGAAATCGTCAAGTCCTGGCGCCAGGGCGGTATCAGTAACCGAAGCGCGAAGGGATGACCAATGGCACTCGAAACATTCAAATGGAAGATAGAGAAGGGCGCGGAGGGCGATGTTACCCAGCGCGTCCGTACCCAGCAGTTCGGCGATGGCTACGGCCAGTCGGTGTCGGATGGCATCAATAACGAACAGCAGTCGTGGCCGATCAGCCATACGGGCAGTGCTGCCAGGATCAAGGAGATCATCGACTTCCTTCGTCGGCATAAAGGCGCGAAGGCGTTTCTCTGGACGCCGCCCCTGGGCCAGCTTGGCCTTTACAAGTGCAACGGCTTCAAGCCGATCCACCGGGGTGGCTCCGCTTACAGCCTGACCGCCACCTTCGAGCAAACCTTTCACCCTTAAAAGGGCAATCCTGATGGCATTAATCGCGGACATCCAGAAGCTGGAGCCCGGCGGGGAAGTGCGGCTGTTTGAAATTGATGGCAGCGAGTACGGCGCCGACATTCTGCGCTTCCACGGGCATGCGATCCCGCACACCCCGGCAGAGCTGGCGCTTTACGCAAACTCACCCGATGAGCTGCCGGCCAAGCCGATCTGGTGGCAGGGCAACGAGTACGCGGCTTGGCCGGTGCAGGTCGAAGGCATCGGGTCGGACAGCGACGGTACGGCCGCACGGCCGGTGTTCAGCGCGGGCAACGTCAACGGGCGCGTTACAGCGCTCTGCCTAGCCTTCGAGGACTTGGTGAAGTTCAAGCTGACAATTCGCGAAACCCTGGCCCAGTACCTGGATGCCGCGAACTTCCCCGAAGGCAACCCCACCGCAGACCCTACGCAGGAGGCGCTGGACATCTGGTACATCGACCAGAAGACCGGCGAAGACGGCGAGGTGGTGCAGTGGGATCTGTCATCCCCGGGCGAGATCGACGACCACGGGTTGCCCGGTCGCCAGATGACGACCATGTGCCACTGGGCCATGACCAATGGATACCGTGGGCCTGACTGCGGCTACACCGGCGCGGCCATGTTCGATGACGAGGACAGCCCCACGGATGACCCTGCCAAGGACCAATGCAAGGGATGCCTGTCCTCATGCAAGCTCAGATTTGGCGAAAATGAAGAGCTAAATTTCGGTGGATTTCCGGCTGTGAATTTGATCAGCAGGAGCTGATACAATGCGGTGTGCAGCTAGGGTCGCCCCCGAAAAGCCAATACCTAACTGGCCTGCTGCGCTCCTCATGTTAGGTTTCATACTGTAGGGGTGTGAAATGCCAAAGCTTATTGATTTGACGGGCGAGCGGTTTGGCCGGCTTACCGTGGTCACGAAATCTACAGATAAATCTCAATTTAAGAGTACGTCGGCAAGATGGTATTGCCTGTGCGATTGCGGCAACGAGAAAGCATATGCGGCTCAGGCGCTCCGCAAAGGCGTGACACAATCATGCGGATGTCTCGATGCCGAAGTAAAGAAAAAGCACGGTATGTATGGCACTCCAACGTATCGCTCTTGGAATAGCATGATCGCTCGCTGTACAAATCCCGAAGCACCGAACTTTGCCAACTATGGCGGCTCTGGGATCTTGGTTAATGAGCGGTGGAGAGACTTTGCCAATTTTTTCGAAGACATGGGGCTAAGGCCAGAGGGCACCACTCTCGACAGGAAAGATTCGGGTGGAAACTATGAGCCCGGCAACTGTCGATGGGCCACGGACAAGCAACAGCAAAGAAATAAAAGCAGCAATCACATGCTGACAGCTAACGGGGAAACTCGGTGCATATCGGAGTGGGCAGAGCTTACCGGGATCAAAAAAGTAACTATACGAGCCAGGGTCCGGAAGGGTTGGACTCACACTGCCGCGGTAAATACGCCGCCAGAGCCAAGGCGAAGCAGAACCGCCGAATGAAAAGGAGCCCACAGAAATGTGGGTTTTTTTATGCGCAAACATTTGTTAAAAGCCATTCAAATTCATGCAGAGGAGTGTTATCCCGCCGAGTCGTGCGGTCTGCTCCTCTCCATTGGGCGCAAGCAGAAGTATTTCCCCTGCCGGAACATCGCCACGGAGCCGAACGAAGAGTTCCGGCTCGACCCGGAGGACTACGCCGCGGCGGAAGACCTGGGCGAGGTGATTGGCATTGTCCACTCACACCCAGACGCCACCAGCCGGCCTTCACCGCGCGACCTGGCCATGTGCGAGGCCACAGCCTTGCCCTGGCATATCCTGAGTTGGCCCGAAGGCGATCTACGGACCATCACGCCCGCCGGCGACACGCCGCTGCTCAATCGCCCATTCGTCCACGGTGCTTGGGATTGCTGGCAGGTTTGCGCTGACTGGTACAAGCGCGAGTGGGGGATTGAGTTCGAGGCGTTCACGCGCGAAGACGGCTGGTGGGAGCGGGCAGACGGCCCGAGCCTGTACGAGCAGGCTTATGAGGCTGCCGGGTTCGTGCGGGTGGATCAGCCGCAGCGGGGCGACATGATCGTCATGGCTGTTGGCCGGACGGCTCACCCGAACCACGCCGGGATCTACCTCGGCACAGGTGCGGGGTTACCGGGCGAAGAGTCAGGTGCATTCGGCCCTGGGCCTTTCATGCTGCACCACATGTACGGCCGGCCGAGCGAGATCATCGTCTTCGGTGGGCCATGGATGGACCGAACACGCCTGATTCTCAGGCACAAAGCTGCTCAGTCCAGTTCGCCCAGTGAATAGGTAGAAAATCCGCTCTTGGTTAGATGGGTGACTTGCACCGATCCGCCTATGTAAACGCGGTCTTTGACCTTCTCGTCCTCTTGTCTTGCCTGGGCGCGCATTATTTCTGGGGCGGAGTGCGGGAAAGCGTTCCAGTCTATGCCAGTTCGGTCAACCAGTTTCGGCTTGTGCCCCAGACCGTATTTCAACCTTTCGGATCTAAAATCCGACTCTGATCGATAGGCAAATCCATGAATTACTCCAGCATCGTCGGAGAGCCCGAAGTGATAGACAGTTGCCGTCTGCTGATGGAGGGCGGGGAACTGAGCATTCAGTTCTCCCCAGAGGGATTGAAGGGCCTCGGTCGCATGAGCATCGACCGCATCTACATTGAGGGAAGCACCTTGATAATTCACAAGGCCGATCCAGCGGTTGAAAAGCAGGGCGGAGCCTGTCGCTGCAATGATCATGCGCATGTGTGGGATGGCAAAGGTCTTACTGGTGAAGCCTGGGGGCGTGTCGACGGAATAATGTAAAAGCGTATCTGTGGCCACAATCGCTTCGTTTTCGTCCGTGTAGAACAACAGCGATGACATATGCCCTCCTGGCCGGATTTCGAGAGTGGGGAGGCTACTACCGCTTCCAGAACAGCCGTTACTGACATTCCATCCACGCTGGATGCTTGGACAGGACTGAGCGGGAAGTGATGTCAAATTGACCTCACTCAACCGCGACTGTAGATTCCTCTGTGGAAGAGCAGCTCGCCCTCTGCGGGCGAGCAAGAGAAAACCACTCACTGAAGGGAATCAAGTTGGCTAAATTTATGTGGGGCGTCACCATCTTTATGTCATTGATTGGTGCAATTGTGGGCTTCGGTGGAATGTACGCGGCAACTAGTGCGCCGCAAGAAGCCGCTGCAGCTGCAATGGGCTTGACTTGCGCAGTGATTCCGTACTGCATTGCTCGGGCATTCACTGAGCTGCGCTCGCTGTAAAGTTGGAAGCAAACTTATAAAGCCCGGCCCCGCGCTGGGCTTTTTGCATCCCTCCCTCAGTGCTACAGTCCCGCCAAACCAAAGAGGGAACGACATGCGAATTTTGGTAGTAGGTACGGCACTACTGGCGTTTGCGGCGTATTCAGGAATAGCGCTTGCTGCAAAACCATCGGATGAAACGCTAAGTTACTGCACTTCCGTTTCAGAAATGGCCGCCTCGATCATGAAAAATCGGCAAAATGAAGTTTCAATGGCCAAAATGATGAAAGCCACTGCTGGAGACCCTTCCGTCGACGCGCTTGGAGCGGAAGTCATCAAGGATGCCTACAGCACTTCGGCGTTCCGCACGGAGGAAAACCAAAAAAGGGCGGTAAGCGAATTTGAAAATAAATGGTTTTCTATATGCCTGAAGGCGAAAGACAAATGAAAGCATTGAATTTTTCGCGAAGATTGACTCGGGTCGCCATGATTTGCATATCAATGGCGATGCTGGCGGGGTGCGCATCCATGAGCGAGAAGCGCGCAGATGGCCCATCTAGTAGCTTTGCCAGCAAGAAGAGCGTCAGTCAGGTATCTGAATGTGTGCTCTTCGCTTGGCAGGATCAATCGTTGGCAGGTTCTCATATTGATGCGTCTCTCCAGCCGCTCCGTGATGGTGGGAAGACGGTAGTCAGTGCCGGACAAGTTGAATTTGCAGATTTCAAGCCCGCCAATGGCGGAACAAAGGTTGATATTTACTTTCAGTCAGGCCTGATGGATTGGCGAAAGAACAGAAGAATTGAGGCAGTGAAAGGCTGCCTTTGACACGATAGCCGCCTCGCAGGGCGGCTTTTTTATGCCCGGAGAAAGCTATGTCTGCACATGCAATTGAGTACACCTCCAAGACCAGAATCTTCTTGGGAGGATCGCTTGGCAGAAAGTTTGGGCGTGAGCACAGCTTTCAGCTCGACACGGGGAGCGTGCGAGAGATGGTAAAGGCCATCGATGTCAACCACCCAGGGTTTGCCAATGAACTGGCAAGCGCGAAGATGCAGGGGCTTGAGTTTGCCGTTTTCCGCAACAGGAGGAATGTTGGGGAGGATGAACTTGACTTGGCAGGGAGCCGAGAAATTAGGCTAATCCCGGTAATCTGCGGCAGCAAGCGCGGCGGGATATTGCAGACTGTTTTGGGGGTGGCGCTCATCGTCGCAGCCTCTATAGCAAGCGGAGGAGTGGGGGCCGCTTTCGCGGCTGGGTCTGGCGGGTGGGGCATCACTGCCGCAGTTGGTGCGTCCATGGCTATCGGCGGCGTTATCCAAATGCTCAGCCCTCAGGCCAAAGGCCTCAAGACCAGCGCAGCCCCTGAGAACACCCCCGGCTACGCCTTTGGCAGCGCCAAGAACACCACCGCATCCGGCAACCCTGTCCCGTTGTGCATTGGCCGGCGGCGCTGGGGTGGCGCGATTATCAGTGCTGGGATTTATGCGGAGGATCAGATGTGAGCATGTTGGTCAACGAGCCTAATGAGCCAATGGTCCAAGCTGCGCTGGAGCACCTGGATTACCTGCGGGCTTCATGTCGGATCAATTTGAATTATTACATCGATGAGAGAGTTATCGCTGATCTGTACCGGATGATGGAGGCTGTTCGGGTGCGAAGTGCTCAGCCTCAAAATTAGCGATAAAGCTTTGATTTCTTTCAAGGGCGTCCTGAGCCGCTTGGTCTAGATAACCGCTATCAAATTCATACCGACCCACACCCCAGTCAGTGCCGCCCAATGAGCGACGATTGATAGGGCGCATACAGATTGCAGCGTTGGCAAGCAATATGCCAGCCCTAGCGATCTCCCAGGCGATCAGCTCAAGGTCCTTCTGTGTGTAATTGCGGCTTTCAGGAGGTTGTCCTGGTTTAGCTTTCAGCGAGTTTGTAGCTAGCCCGTCCTCACCCTTGGTAACTGCCCACTGCCAGTGGGCGACAGCGTTTCTCTTCGGAATTGATTTGGTAAAGTCAGTGAGTCCCTGCAGGAGAGAGTGGTGCAAGGTGGCCGGACGGATTCGGTGAATTTCAGATTTGATTACGGTAATCATTTTTTCTGCATTCAGATTGGCCTTTGATACAAGCAAATACATCTGGTCTTGGTCGAGCGACATGACTGCACGAAAAATATCGTGAATGGAGCGCTCGCATTCTGAGTAGTTGACCATGACCTGGCCTATTTCTCTAAGTAGTTCCGGCTGCGGCCCAATTTGGTACTTCATGCGACGCTCCAAGTCATTGCGCCCATGTAACTGAGCATCCTAAAAAACGGAACGCTACTACTTCAGTATCAGTTGGTGCCACTGGGGTTTCATCCACGCTGTACAGATACCCACACCGCCCGAGAGGCGGTTTTTTATTGCCTGGAGGAAAGCATGGGCGCAGCACGCAAGATCGACATCCACGGCGAGAAAGGCGGATCGGAGAAGCCCAAGACGCCAACCGAGGCCCCTGACAGCCTGCGCTCCATCGCTGTCGCCAAGATGCTGATCGCGGTGGGCGAAGGGGAGTTTGATGAGCGAATTCCGACGGCGCGGGATATCTACCTCGACAACACGCCCTTGCAAGACCCTCAGGGCAACATGAACTTCCCGAACGTCAAGTTCGAGTGGCGCACCGGCTCTGTGGATCAGCGCTATATCCAGGGCATTCCTTCAGTCGAGAATGAAACCACCATCAGCACTGAGCTGCGCAGTGGCACGCCGTGGGTTCGGGCGATCAGCAACACCGACCTGTCGGCGGTGCGCCTGCGCTTCGCCTGGCCCGCGCTTCAGTCCGTAGACAGCAAGGGCAACATCAAGGGTTACCGGATTGAGTACAAGGTTGAGCTGGCAACCGATGGTGGCGCCTATCAGCAGGTGCTGAGCGATGCGGTAGACGGCAAGACCACCAGCACCTACGAGCGCACCCGCCGCATTGATCTGCCGGCCGCGTCCAGTGGCTGGCTGATCCGCGTCACCCGCATCACGCCAAACCAGAACAACAACAAAATCGCCGACACCATGCAGGTTGCCGGCTTCACCGAGGTGATTGACGCCAAGCTGCGCTACCCGAACACCGCATTGCTCTACATCGAATTCTCGGCGGAGCAGTTCCGCAACATCCCGGCGGTCACCGTCGACTGCCGCGGGCGTAAGTGGCAGGTTCCCAGCAACTACGATCCAGAGAGCAGGACCTACAGCGGGATTTGGGACGGGACTTTTAAGCAGGCCTGGACGGACAATCCGGCTTGGGTCACCTACGGCATCACGGTCAACGACCGCTTTGGCCTTGGCCGCCGGATCAAGCCCTGGCAAGTCGATAAATGGGAGCTGTACCGGATTTCCCAGTATTGCGACCAGATGGTCCCGGACGGCAAGGGCGGCATGGAGCCGCGATTCATCTGCAACTTGAACCTCCAGGGCAAGGCTGATGCCTGGTCGCTGCTGCGCGACATCTCGTCGATTTACCGGGGCATGACCTATTGGGCCCAGGGCCAGGTGTTTACACTGGCCGATATGCCGCGGGCGACGGACTTCGACTTTGCCTACACCCGGGCCAACGTCATCGATGGCAAGTTCAGCTACAACAGCGCCTCCGAGCGCACACGCTACAGCCGCGCCCTCATCAGCTACGACAACCCGGGTAACAACTACGATACCGACGTCACGTCCGTGACCGACCCGAAGCTACAGCGGCGCTATGGCGACAACCCACTGGAGCTGAGTGCAATTGGTTGTACCCGCGAGTCTGAAGCCCAGCGCCGCGGCAAGTGGGCGCTGCTGACGAACTCCAAAGATCGGGCCATTTCCTTCAAGGTCGGCCTGGACGGGCGCATCCCGCTGCCTGGCTACGTGATCCCGGTGGCGGATGAGTTGCTGGCGGGCCGGGCGGTGGGCGGGCGCATTTCAGCGGTAGCGGGGCGGGTTATTACCCTGGACCGTGACACACAGGCCAAGGCCGGTGATCGCCTGATTCTCAACCTGCCTAATGGCAAGTGCGAGGGCCGCACCGTGCAACTGGTCAGCGGCCGCGCTGTGACCGTGACGACCGCTTACTCCATGGCGCCAGAGCCGCAGCTTGTTTGGGCGCTGGATGCTCCAGACCTGGCCATTCCACTTTACCGGGTCACCAGTGTTTCGCGGCCCGATCCAGGTGTGTTTGAAATCACGGCGATTCAGTACGACCCGAGCAAGTTCGCTCACATTGACACCGGCGCGCGGCTTGAAGAACGCCCGATCAGCGTGATTCCCATCAGCGTTGTCCCGGCCCCGGCCAGCGTAACGCTAACGTCGAACTCTGCCGTGGATCAGGGTTTGGCCGTGACCACCATGACCATTGCCTGGCCTTCGGTGGCGGGTGCCGTGGGCTATGACGTGGAATGGCGTAAGGACAATGGCAACTGGGTCAAACTGCCCCGTACCGGCGCCTTGGGCGTGGACGTGGTCGGCATCTACGCGGGGGCTTATCTGGCCCGGGCGCGCGCCGTCAGCGCTTTCGAGATTTCGTCAGTCTGGAAGGATTCGCTGCTGACCCAGCTCAACGGCAAGGTGGGCCTGCCGCCGGCGGTGTCCTACTTGACCACCACCAGCCTCCTGTTCGGCATCGGCCAAAAGTGGGGCTTCCCTGCGGGTGCCGAGGACACCCAACGCACGGAGATCTGGTACGGGCCAACGCCAAGCCTTTCGGCGGCAACCAAGCTGGCCGACCTGTCCTACCCACAAAGCGAGCACTCGATGCAGAGCTTGCAGGCGGGCGCGCAGTTCTTCTTCTGGGCGCGGTTGGTGGATCGCACCGGCAACATCGGGCCGTTCTACCCGACTGGGGCCGGGGTGATGGGGCAGGCGAGTTCTGAGGCGGGGCCGATTCTGGACCTGCTGGCGGGCAAGATCACCGAAGCGGAGCTGGGCGAGCACTTGATCGGCGAGATCGAGAAAATCCCCGGGCTGCAAACCCAGATCGATGCGCTGGACGAGAGCTACGACCCAACCAAGACCTACGTGAAGAACGCCATCGTGCGCCAGGGCCAGTTGCTGTACCAGGCCAAGGGGCCGGTTCCGATCAACAAGCCACCACCGAACGCCACGTACTGGCTGGACGTGGGGCAGTCGGTCGAATCCGCCAACGGCTTGGCCCAGCAAGTGGCCACGAACACCACGGACATCGCCACGGTCGATGGCAAGGTCACGGCGCAATCGTCATCGTTCAATGCTCTAAGGGCTTCGTGGCGGGATAGAAATGATGGCGACGCGGCAATGGATGACGCGCTCAATGGCTGGGAAAGCGCGGCGGCAATTGCCAGGGAAGAGCTGGCCCGGGCATCTGAAAATGAAGCGCTCGCCCAGCGCACCATCACGCTGGACGCCAAGGTAGGCGACAACGCGGCGAACCTGACCACGCTGGAGAAGGTGGTGGCCACCAATGAGCTGGCGATGTCGCAAAGCCTTGTCCAGCTCTCGGCCGAAGTGGGCGACAACAAG
>NZ_FYEE01000013.1 GCF_900187645.1 Pseudomonas sp. Irchel 3E20
CTTTCAAAGTTTCGCTGGGAAATCTTTAACAACTTCAACCACTTGCGCTGACGATCGCTCGTTAGCGGGAGGCGAATTCTACAGCGTTACTCGCTGCTGTCAACACCTCTTTTTCAACTCCTTTCGGGCTTCGATGACCTGAAGCTCCGCGCTGTCGAAACCTGCATAACTCTTTGTTTACCAAGGAGTTTTCCGTTTCGACTGCGCCGGAAGTGGGGCGAATTATAGACAGATATAAATCGCCGTCAACCGTTAATTCAGGTTTTCTATCAATACAAAAGCATCGCAAACAATCTTAGCCCTGGGGAAGTGCGCACTATATTGCTCATTCCTCTAGATTTGAGCATCATACACCTCGTATTATCCCCCCTACAGGATGGCGCGACATCATGACCAGCCCTCAACGCAGCCTCGCCTCCACCCTGTTCCCGGTTGGCCTGCTATTAATAGCCATGACTTCCATCCAGTCCGGTGCGGCCCTGGCCAAAAGCATGTTTCCCGTGGTCGGCGCACAAGGCACCACGACGCTGCGTTTGATCTTTGCCAGTTTCATCATGCTGCTGCTATTGCGCCCTTGGCGTGCCAAGTTAACCTTTGCATCCTTGCGCACAGTGATCGTGTATGGCGTCGCACTGGGAGGGATGAACCTGCTCTTCTATATGTCACTGCAAACCGTCCCGCTGGGAATCGCGGTGGCGTTAGAGTTCACCGGGCCGTTGGCGGTCGCGATCTTCGCCTCACGCCGTGTCCTGGACTTTCTCTGGATAGCCCTGGCGATCCTGGGTTTGCTGTTGCTCATTCCCACAGGCGAGACCCGCGGTGGGATTGACCTGCTCGGCGCAGGCTACGCATTGGCCGCCGGAGTGTGTTGGGCGCTCTATATTCTGTTCGGGCAAAAGGCTGGGGCAGACAATGGCGTTCAAACCGCGGCCCTGGGGGTGATGATCGCCGCACTGGTTGTCAGCCCCATCGGCATTGCGCATGCGGGCGCAGCGCTGTTGACACCCGCCCTGATCCCCGTTGCGCTAGCGGTCGCTATCCTGTCTACCGCCCTGCCCTACACGCTGGAAATGGTCGCGTTGACCAAAATCCCCACCAGGACCTTCGGTACCCTTATGAGCATCGAGCCCGCCATCGGCGCGCTATCTGGACTGCTGTTCCTGCATGAACACCTTTCCCTGACGCAATGGCTGGCAATCCTGTGCATTATTCTTGCTTGCGTAGGGGCAACGACGACTATACGCAGGGAACCCCACGTCGTTGTTGCACGCGATTGAGTCTGATTTGACGAAGCTCTGGCATTTACCGCTCAATTAGGCCATGTTTAGCCGCAACCCGGTGTAAGCCATGGATTTTTTCGCAAGGGATAGCTTCAGTTGGCATATAGCGCGGATAAAGCCAGGCTCAGGGCCCGCTGCGAAGCAAGCTATAAGGAAGGGAATGAAACACGTTTTGATACTGCTAGCAGTACTGGCGATTGCGGGCTGCGCCGCGACGTCTAAAACCTCGGTCAAACACGGCAAGAAAGGCGTGCATATCAACTGCTCTGGCCTGTCCTCCTCGTGGGACAAGTGCCACACCCGCGCCGCCAACTCCTGCGGGGCAAAAGGCTATAAGGTCATCGCCAAGTCAGGGGACTCCGTGGAAGAACCGGGCGACTACCTCTTTGGCCTCAATCCGGCGGGCTACACCAGCCGAAGCATGATCGTGATCTGCAAGTAAGCACTCACTCGTCGGCTTGACGGGCAACCTGACGCCGGATTTGCAGACGATTGGTCGTCAACACGGTGTTTTGCAACGCTGGATCGACCATCATCCGCGCAACCACCAGCGCGCCCACGCATTGCGAAAGAACAGCCCAAGCCAAACTTTCGCTTTCCAGGGTACGAGCCCAGTTCTCGTGCAAGCGACAAATCCATTCCTGGGCCCGCAGTCGCACCTCAACATCAGAACGGGCAATCTCAGCCCCCAGCGCCGGCAAAGCACACCCAACCTCTGGCTGTTTAACGTGGGCCATGCTCAGGTAATGGTTCAGGCAACGCTCCAGCCGTTCCAGGCTCTGTTCGCCCTCACCACTTAACCGCTCAAGGCTATGCCGCAGTTCGCGCTCGACAATCGCGCCGAACAATTCGTCCTTTGATGAAAAGTGGCTGTAGAACGCCGCACCGCTAAGGCCGATGGCTTTCATCAAGCCATCGACGCCCACGGTAGAAAAGCCCTCTTTCTTGGCCGAGAGCGCACTGCTGGCCAGTAACCGTTCCCGGGTTTCCTGCTTGTGGCTTGCTGAATAACGCATGGCTTCCCCTCTGGCTGTCCATCTTGACGCAGTCGAAATCGTAGCATAACGTTCGCTTAGCTAACGACCGTTAACCAAAGAGAGAGGCGTTCCATGACCACGGCGATCAACAATAAGAAAGTGGTGCTGGTAGTAGGTGCGGGCGATGCAACCGGCAGCGCTATCGCCCAGCGATTTGCCCAGGAAGGTTTTATTGCCTGCGTCACTCGGCGCAGCGCGGGCAAACTGCAACCCTTGATCGACGCCATCCACGCAAGCGGCGGCCAGGCCCACGGCTTTGCCTGCGATGCACGCAAGGAAGATGACGTCATTGAGTTGATCGAGCACATCGAGAGCCAGATTGGCCCAATCGAGGCGCTGGTCTTCAACATCGGCGCCAACGTGCCGTGCAGCATCCTCGAAGAAACCGCACGCAAATACTTCAAGATCTGGGAAATGGCCTGTTTTTCAGGCTTTCTCAATGCCCGGGAAGTGGCCAAGCGTATGGTCACTCGCCAACGCGGCACCATCCTGTTCACCGGAGCAACTGCGGGGCTTCGCGGCGCGGCTGGGTTTGCCGCGTTTGCCGGGGCCAAACACGGGATCCGCGCACTGGCCCAAAGCATGGCCCGGGAATTGGGGCCGCTGAATATTCACGTCGCCCATGTGGTAGTCGATGGCGCCATCGACACCGATTTCATCCGCGACAACTTCCCGCAAACGTACGCCCTCAAGGACCAAGATGGCATCCTTAATCCACAGCACATTGCCGAGAACTACTGGTTCCTGCACAGCCAGCCGCGGGATGCCTGGACCTTCGAACTCGACCTGCGGCCCTGGAGCGAGCGCTGGTAACCCGACCATCACGACCATCAGAGGCTAACAACATGAGCAAGACGCTCGAATTCTTCTTCGACCTCGGCAGCCCCGCCACTTACCTGGCCTACACTCAACTCCCCGAACTCTGTGCCCAAGCAGGGGCCGAGTTGGTTTACCGCCCGATGCTCCTGGGAGGGGTGTTCAAGGCCACCGGCAATGCTTCACCCGTGACCATTCCAGCCAAGGGCCGCTACATGCTCCAAGACCTCGGGCGCTATGCGCAGCGCTATGGAGTCGCGCTCAACTTCAACCCGAATTTTCCCATCAACACACTGCTACTGATGCGCGCCGCAACCGGCGTGCAACTGCGTCAGCCCGAGCGCTTTATTGAGTTCATCGATTGCCTGTTCAAGGCGCTGTGGGTGGACGGGCGCGACCTGAACGACCCGGTAGCGCTTACCGCAGCGCTGGCCGAGCGCCATTTCAGTACCGATGAAATCCTGGCCTTGAGTAACGACGAAGAAGTGAAAGCTTTGCTCAAGGACACTACCGAGCAGGCCATCCGGCGTGGAGTCTTTGGTGCACCGAGCATGTTCGTCGGTGACCAGTTGTTCTTCGGCCAGGATCGTTTGGACTTTGTGCGTGAAGCGTTGGCTTGAACCAGTGGCCGCCGTACACAAGTGACGGCGGCCCTTGATATCAAATGGCCTCGGTGCGCTCAATCAACCACGCCAACGCCGCCCCCTCCACCAACGGGCGCAAACGCTGGCGCACTTGTTGGTGATAGTCGTTGAACCAGTCGCGCTCTTCCTGAGTCAGCAATGACGGCTCAAGGCAGCGGGTGTCGATGGGGCACAGGGTCAAGGTTTCGAACTTTAGGAATTGGCCGAACTCGCTGGTATCAGCTTCGCGGTTAAGGGCCAGGTTTTCGATGCGCACGCCCCAGCGGCCAGGGCGATAGGTGCCCGGTTCGATGGAGGTAATCATCCCCACTTGCATGGCGGTGTGCGGTGCGGGGGCTGCCTGGTAGGCGATGACCTGCGGGCCTTCGTGGACGTTGAGGAAGTAGCCCACGCCGTGGCCCGTACCGTGGCCGTAATCCACGCTTTCGGCCCAGATCGGCGCGCGGGCGATGGCGTCGAGCAACGGCGACAGGATGCCTTTGGGAAACCGGGCCCGGGACAAGGCAATCACGCCCTTGAGCACGCGGGTGCAATCGCGCTTCTGCTCCTGGCTCGGTGTGCCAACCGGCACCATGCGCGTGATATCGGTGGTACCGCCCAAGTACTGGCCACCGGAGTCGATCAGCAGCAAACCGTCCCCTTCGATCACCGCGTGTTCTTCTTCGGTTGCGTGGTAGTGCGGCATCGCACCATTGGCATTGAAAGCCGCAATGGTGTTGAAGCTCAGCGACACATAGCCCGGACGCCGCGCCCGGGCGGCGGTCAGTTGTTCGTCGATGGTCAACTCGGTAATGCGCTGCCGACCCCAAGCTGCTTCCAGCCAGGCGAAGAATTCGCACAGGGCCGCGCCGTCTTGCTCCATGGCCTGACGGATATGCTCGGCGTCGGCCTGGCTCTTCTGCGATTTGGCCAGGGTGGTCGGGTTCAGGCCTTCGACCAATTTGACGGCGCTGTCCAGGTTATCCAGCAGGCCTACGGTCACCCGCGCCGGGTCCACGTGCAGGCTCGCCCCAGCCGGCAGCGCGCTCAAGGCCACGGCCACCTCGCTGTAGTCACGCACGCTCACACCATCGCGCTCAAGCACGGCACGCAGCGAGCTGTCGACTTTGTCCAGGGCCACGAACAACGTGGCCTGCTCTTGGCCGATCAAGGCAAAGGAGACGAACACCGGGTTGAACGACACGTCGGCGCCACGCAGGTTGAACAGCCAGGCGATGTCATCGAGGGTGGCGATAAAATGCCACTCGGCATTGGCGCTCTTGAGGCTCTGGCGCAACGCGGTGAGTTTTTCCACGCGGCTGACGGTGGCTTGTGGTGGCAGGTGTTGATAGATCGGCTGGCTGGGCAGAGCCGGGCGATCATCCCAGACACATGCCAGCACGTCGATATCGGTACGCAGGCTCGCGCCACGGGCAGTGAGTTTGCCGCCCAGAGTACGTGCCGCGGCCACGGCCATCACCGCGCCATCGACCGCCACCACCGCACCTTGCGGAGTTTGTTCCGCCAGCCAGTCCAACGGGCCGGGTTGCCCAGGCAAAAGCTTGACCAACTCGATACCGCTGTCCTTGAGTTCCTTGGTGGCCTGCTCCCAATAGCGGCTGTCGGCCCACACACCGGCGAAATCCTGGGTCACGATCAGTGTGCCCACAGAGCCATGGAACCCAGATAGCCATTGCCGCCCTTGCCAGTAGGCCGGCAGGTACTCCGACAAATGCGGATCGGCCGACGGCACCAGCAAGGCATGAATGCCTTCGCGGCGCATCTGTTCACGGGTGCGCGCCAGGCGCTGGGGGATCAAGGGCTGCGTGCTCATTACATCTCCTGCTTGTCACGGATCATTGTTATGGGTGGGCCTGCCCGTTCAAGGCGCGGTAACGGCCCAGAACGCGGGGGCACTGGCGATTGCCGCTTTTATCAGTAGAACAGCCTGGTCGATGTCCTGCTCGCAGGTGAAGCGCCCCAGGCTCAAGCGAATAGTGCGCCCGGCGGCGCGAGCATCATGGCCCAAGGCCAACAACACGTGGGACGGCGCATTGCTCGCCGAATTGCACGCCGATGTGGCGGAAAACGCGATGGACGCACTCAACGCCGCCGAATCGAACTCACCTTCATTAAAGGTCAGGCTCAAGGTATGAGGGATACGCTGCGCGGCGCTGCCGTTAAGGCGTACGCCGGCAAGTACCCTCAGTGGCCCGATCAGCCGTTCGTGCAGCGCTGCGATGCTCGCCGCTTCCTCGTCGAAAAACTCGGCGGCCAGAGCAAACGCCGCGCCCATGCCTGCGATCTGGTGCGTGGCCAGGGTGCCCGAGCGCAAACCGCCCTCATGCCCGCCCCCATGAATCTGCGCCTGCAGGCCCTGGCGCGCGCGTGGCCCGACATACAGAGCGCCAATGCCCTTGGGGCCGTAAATCTTGTGGGCGGAAAAGGACATCAGGTCCACCGCCCACTCCTTCAGGTCGATGGCAACTTTACCCGCACCCTGGGCCGCGTCCACATGCAGCAAGGCACCGTGCTCGCGCACGACCTGGCCGATGGCGGGGATGTCGTTGACAGTGCCCAACTCGTTGTTGACCAGCATCAGCGACACCAGGAAGGTGTCGTCGCGCAGCGCCTCGCGCACCGCTTGGGCAGTGATGAGGCCTTCGGCGTCGGGCGCCAGGTAAGTCACCGCAACGCCTGCCTCTTCGAGTTGGCGGGCGGTATCGAGAATGGCTTTGTGTTCGATCTGGCTGGTGATGACATGGCCGCCCGTAACACCGCGAGCCTGGGCCACGCCCTTGAGGGCGAGGTTATTGGATTCGGTTGCGCCGGAGGTCCAGACAATCTGCCCGGCCTCGGCGCCGATCAGGTCCGCGACCTGCTGGCGCGAGCGCTCGACCGTTTGCCGGGCCTGCTGGCCATAGGCGTGGGAGCTGGAGGCGGGGTTACCAAAATTTGCGTCAAACCCAAGACACTCAACCATGACTTGAATGACTCGCTCATCCACAGGGGTGGTGGCGGCATAGTCGAAATACAACGGGCGCTTATTCATGCTTCATGTCTCATAGAGCATATTCCGGGATCAGGTCGGCTCGTCACTGGAAATCTGGCGAGGGGCCAAAACGGCAGGACGTCAGCAATACCTGATCGGATGCAGTTAAAGAAGAACGACTTCATTTAAAAGTGCGTAGGAACGCTCCTAAAGTTGAGCTTAACAGCCCCAGTGTTTATGTGGCGCCCATAAAAAAGCCCGACGCGAAGTCGGGCTTTCATCACGCACGAACCAGGCGTTAAACCTTGGCGCGGCCCTTGTAGGAGCCACCTTCGCGGGTGTCGATCTCGATCCAGTCGCCGATTTCAACGAAATCTGCAACGCTGAGCTCGGTACCGTTTTTCAGTTTGGCAGGCTTCATCACCTTGCCCGAAGTGTCGCCGCGAGCGGAACCTTCGGTGTAGTCAACCTGACGCACGATGGTGGTCGGCAGCTCTACGGAAACCAGACGCTCTTCGAAGAAGATCGCTTCGCAAACATCGGTCATGCCTTCTTCAACGAAAGGCAGAACGGCTTCGATGTCTTCGGCGTTCAGTTCGTACATGGTGTAGTCAGTGGTGTCCATGAACGTGTAGGCGTCGCCGCTGATGAAGGACAGGGTCGCTTCTTTGCGGTCGAGGATCACGTCATCGAGCTTGTCGTCGGCGCTGTAGACGGTTTCGGTCTTGTAACCAGTCAGCAGGTTCTTCAGCTTGGTCTTCATGATTGCGCTGTTACGACCGGACTTGGTGAACTCAGCTTTCTGAACCAGCCAAGGGTCGTTGTCGATACGGATGACCATACCGGGTTTCAGTTCTTTACCAGTTTTCATTACGAATATCCGAATTTGGATGGGATTTACAAAAATCAAGGCCGCGTATCATATCCAATTTCCCCGAAACTGCACCAGCGCCGCAGCAAGATCGGGCCGTGAGGCCTGTTCCAGACACCAGGCGCGGGCATGCTGCTGGAGTTCTGGCCAGTGTTTTTGTGCCCCGCGCCACGGGCCGGCCATGTCCACGCCCCCATTCCACGCCCGCCAGAGGTCGGCCAGGGCCTGCCCGGCGGCGGGCGAAAGGCCTTGGGTGTACAGGGCCAGGAAGGCTTCGAGCTTGTCCAGGTGGATGTCTTCTTCCTGCTGGTAGATGTGCCACAGCAGCGGCTTGCCCGCCCATTGCGCACGCACGAACGAGTCCTCGCCGCGCACGCCGTTGAAATCGCAGCACCACAGCAAGCGGTCGTAATCGTCCTGGGGAACAAATGGCAACACCTGCACCGTCAGGGCCTGGCGCTGCTGCACCGCGCCCACCGCCAGGGCCTCGACACCCAGCCAGCGCTGCACATCCCCCAGTACCCGCCCTTCGGGCACCAGCAGATGGGTGGGCGCGGGGTCTTGGGCCAAGGCGTCGAGCCAACTGGCCAAGCCGGTATTTTCATAGGCGAACAATGAGATCAAGCGGGCACCCGGCGTGGGAACAACCCCCAACCCCTGCAGAAACTCGGATTGGGCCTGCCCATCGCGCTGAAATGCCGCACAACGCTCCAGCAACCCGGCCTCGCGCAGCAAACCGCCAGTACCGGCCTGAAACCCGGGGAAGAAGAAGAACTTCTGTACCTGTTTGTACTTCACCGATGGCAAACCGTGGCAACCGATTACCCAGGGCTCGGCGCTCAAGTAGTCGAGGTTGAGCCACAACGGTGTGGGTTGCCTTGCGGCCATGGCGTCCATGTAGGCCGCCGGCAATTGACAGGCGAATGCGGCAATCACCACGTCCGCCGCGTCGGTGGCCGACCACTCGGCGGCCCAGTGCCGCACCTCGACACGCTGCTGCACCTGCTGCTCGGCCTGCACATCAATGGCCGGGCACAAGCGCTCGAAAGCGCGCAGGTCATCGACCCACAGGCGCACAGCGCAGGGGTGTTCGGCCACCAGTTGCCGGGCCAGGCGCCAGGTCACGCCGATGTCGCCGTAGTTATCGACGACGCTGCAAAAAATATCCCAGCGGGCTTTCATTGCGGGCTCCCTGTGGCGAAAAGCTCGATTGTCCGCATAAATGCCACCGCGCAGAAGGGCCGTGGCCGATTAATCTGCCCCGGGCCTGTGCGACAATCGCCGCCATGCCCGATCAAGCCGCCATTAGGAGGCCACCATGCCTTACCGCTCTCGCTCGCGCCTTGTACCGCACCTGCGCTTGAGCCTGTCCATCGCCCTGGGCCTATGGTTGGGCTTTTTAGCCATTGCCCTGACCTGCTGGCTGGCCTCGCGCTTTGTCTTCAGCGCACAACTGGCACCCGTCAGCCGCGCCGTCGAGCAGTTGGCCCAGCTGCCCGTGGTGCAGGCCCCGGCCAGCAACCCGATGTTCGAGCAATACCAGGAAAACCTGCGCCGCAACGAGCAGCGTCAGGCCCTGGACAACAGCCGCAGCGATGCGCGCAACCTGGCCAACCCCAAGTGCCAGTTCTGGCTGCAACAAGACCAGACCGCCCCCAGCGACAAGAGCCGGGCCAATGTCCTGCAATTTTGTGATTGAGCATGAATAAGCACAGCGTCCACGCCCTGATCCTCGACAAACTCCAGGCCGATCTCGACATCGCCCAGCGCGCCGCGCAGACCGCCTACGAAACCGCCACACACGAAGAAAACATCGCCGAGAACAAATACGACACCCTGGGCCTAGAGGCCTCTTACCTGGCGGCCGGCCAGGCCAAGCGCGTGGAGGAAATCCGCCAGGCCCTGGCGTTGTGCCAGAACATGGCCCTGCGCCCTTATGACGAGAGCACCGGCATCCAGGTCGGCACCCTATTGGGGCTGGAGGATGAGCAGGGGCGCCAGCAGTGGCTGTTTCTTGCCCCCGATGGCGCGGGCCTGAAGGTGCAACTGGTGGGGCAACCGATTACCGTCATCACCCCGCGCTCGCCCCTGGGCAAAAGCCTGTTGGGCAAGTTCGAGGGCGATGAGGTGGACATTAGCGTGGCGGGCGCTCGGCAACAGTTCACTGTCACCGAGGTGAAATAAACCGCGTTCTAGTGCACCGGCAACTCGACGCCGTGGAACAGTTCTTCCAGCTCCTGCTTGTTATGGCAGGCAATCGCCTTGGCCATCACTTCGCGGGTCAGGTGTGGGGCGAACTTCTCGATGAAGTCGCACATAAAGCCCCGCAGGAAGGTGCCGCGGCGAAAGCCGATCTTGGTCACGCTGGACTCGAACAACTCGCTGGCGTCGAGTACCACCAGGTCATTGTCGAGCTTGGTGTCGACCGCCATTTTCGCCACGATGCCTACGCCCAGGCCCAGGCGCACGTAGGTCTTGATGACGTCGGCGTCGGCGGCGGTGAACACCACTTTGGGGGTCAGGCCGCGATGGCTGAAGGCTTCGTCGAGTTTGGAGCGGCCGGTAAAACCGAACACGTAGGTGACGATGGGGTATTCGGCCAGGGCTTCGAGGGTCAGCTTCGGCAGCTTGGTCAGCGGATGGCCCTGGGGCACCACGACGCAGCGGTTCCAGCGGTAGCACGGCATCATCACCAAATCACCGAACAGCTCCAGGGCTTCGGTGGCGATGGCGAAATCCACAGTGCCATCGGCGGCCATTTCGGCGATCTGCATCGGCGAGCCCTGGTGCATGTGCAGCGCCACGTCCGGGTATTGCTTGATGAAGTTGCTGATGACCGGCGGCAGCGCATAACGCGCCTGGGTGTGGGTGGTAGCGATGGACAGGGTGCCCTTCTTCTCGTTGGAGAATTCCTGGGCGATCTGCTTGATGCTCTCGACCTTGCGCAGGATTTCGCCGGCGGTATTGATGATCCGCTCGCCGGCGGGGGTGACGCGCGTCAGGTGCTTGCCGCTGCGGGCGAAAACTTCGACACCCAGTTCGTCTTCCAGCAAACGGATCTGTTTGCTGATGCCCGGTTGCGAGGTGTAGAGGCTTTGGGCGGTGGCGGAGACGTTGAGGTCGTGGTGCGCCACTTCCCAGATGTAGCGCAATTGTTGGAGCTTCATATGTATCCCTCAAAGCAGATAAACGCCGCGGGCATCAGCGGCGGTATATAACTATAAGAATGGTTTGAAGAATAAATCTAGAACTTTTTTATCAAAGCCACATTTGCGTTTCACACATCGCTCTGGCGTCTGCGCTGCAATAACGGCACCAAATAAACCGGCACCCGGGACAACTGCAACACCCGCGCCGCCGTACGGCCCAAGGGCGTTTCCCCGCCCGCGCCGTGGCTGTGACTTCCTACGATCAACAAATCGACTTCAAGTTTCGACACCTGCTCCAGAATCACCTGCGAGGGATCCCCTTGCAGCACCCGGACCGAGCGGATCAGCGCCAGGTCCTGCTGCCCTTCCCCCAACTCCTCACGAAAACTGTCGAGCACCCGTTGCTCGATACTGGCCATCACCGTACTCAGGCCTTCACTGTGAAACTCGTTCAGGGCCCGCTCGTCAAGATAGCTCTGCAGTACAGACTCAGCGAACAAGCCCATGGGCTCCACGGCGTGAACGACATGCAGGTCTGCCTTGAAGGTCCGGGCCAGAGCCAAGGCGTGTTGCAGCACAAGCGGTGCATACAAACCGAGGTCTGTGGCGTACAGCATCGAACGAATCATACGGCCTCCTCGCATGCCAACATGGCGCGGATTGACTCAGCTTAGCAGCGCCTCGGGGAGTGCGACGGGCCCTGCGCCCGCAGGTTCAAGGACGCGGTTCGTTGCTCACGCCATGGGGCACATGGCCGGTGGCAACCACCTCGCGGGCCAACTCGCAATGGCCAGCCTGGTCGTCGAAAAACACGTCGGCACCAAAGGCCTCCAGAAACGCCGACTTGGTCAACCCGCCAAGAAACAGCGACTCATCGAGGCGGATGTCCCACTCGCGCAAGGTGCGGATCACCCGCTCATGGGCCGGGGCCGAGCGGGCGGTGACCAGGGCGGTGCGAATCGGGCAGGTTTCGCTGGGAAATTCGCGCTGCAACAGGTTCAACGCCGCCAGGAAGCCCTTGAACGGGCCACCGCGCAACGGCTCGCGGGCCGACTGCCGTTCACTGGCCTGGAAGGCTTCCAGGCCGCCGGTCTGATAAACCCGCTCAGACTCGTCAGAGAACAGCACCGCATCACCATCAAAGGCAATGCGCAATTCCTCACTGGCCGCCCGCTGCGCCCCGCCGGACAGGATGGTGGCCGCCGCGAACCCGGCATCCAGAGCGCTGCGCACATCGTCGGCGTGGGTCGACAAGAACAGGTCGCAGCCAAACGCGGCCAGGTACGGGTAAGGGCTGCGCCCACCGACAAAGGCCGCGCGGGAAATGTCCAGGCCGTAATGCTGGATTGAGTTGAACACCCGCAACCCGGTGTCGGCGCTGTTGCGCGACACCAGCACCACCTCCACCCGCGCGCGCCCCAGGCTGGCGTTGAGGCTTAACAATTTTTGCACCAGGGGAAAGGCATCCCCCGGCGCCAACTGCTCTTCTTCGTGCTCGATCTGGTACTGGCGATAGGCTTCGACCCCCTGGGCCAGGTAAACCTTGTGGCTGTCGCTCAGGTCAAACAGGGCCCGGGAAGAAATGGCCACCACCAATTTGTCGCTCATGCCCTTCTCCTTATATGCAATGCATCGCACCCGATCATGGCAATTCCTCGGGCTCTCGTTCCAGGGCCAACGCCAGCGCCGCTTTTAACTCATCGGTGCCGAGGCGCGAACGCAACGCGCCGAAAAACTGCCCATCGCGCACCACGAACAGCGCCGGCAGATGGAACACCTCATAACGCTGCACCAAGCCACCGTTGTCGGCGGCGTCGATCCAACACAAACGCGCCACCGGCAACGCCAGTGTCGGCAATTGCTGGCGCGCCCAGCGGCAACTGGAGCAGCCGACACTGGTGAAAATCACCAGGCTGACACCACTCATCGCCAATAGCCGCTGGTCGGCGTCGAAATCAGTCAGTTCCCATTGCACTTCTATACTGGGTAAATCGCTGTCAGATAATTGAGACTTGGAGTCCAAGTTCATGGGACGTTTCCTACCTCACCCAGAGGAAATTCCGGTCGAGTTGACCTTGCAAAAACACGAATGCATCTCTGGCCAACGGCTGCACACTATCAGCCTCGGGGGCGTCGCGTGCAATTACCACCGCGCCTGGCGGCGCGGCACGGCGCTGCAAATACGCATGCCCAGCCTGGGCGAAAGCGCCTGCTACCTGGGCTACGTGGCGTGGTGCCTGCGGCGCAAGCACGGTTACCTGGTGGGCATCGCTTTTGTCGACGAACAGACCCTGTTCGGCGCGCGCATGGGCGAGCAGATCTGCCAGATGGAACGCTACCGGCGCCAGTACGGCGCACACGCCCAGGCCAACGACATTGAGGCCCTGGCCCTGGAGTGGGTGCACCAGCATGCCGCCGAGTTCTCCCACGACAGCGTGCGCCAGGCGTTTATGCCGCCCCTGCGGGATTAAACCGGTGTCTGCCCATTGTCGAACCGGCGCTTAACGCGCTAAGGTTCGGCACCCCGACGCGCCCCAATAAATCTGCTGTGCTCCGCCGCGCGGGGATCGCTGGCGGCCGGCACCCGTGACCTGACGAGTAACACGATGGCTGATTTACCGATCAATGACCTTAACGTCGCCTCCAACGAGACACTGATTACCCCCGATCAGCTCAAGCGTGATATCCCCTTGAGCGACGTGGCGCTGCGCACCGTGACCAAGGGCCGCGAAGTCATTCGCAATATCCTCGACGGTACGGACCATCGCCTGTTCGTGGTCATCGGGCCCTGCTCGATCCACGACATCAAGGCCGCCCACGAATACGCCGAGCGCCTCAAGGCGCTGGCCGCGGAAGTGGCCGACACCCTGTACCTGGTGATGCGCGTCTACTTCGAGAAGCCGCGCACCACGGTGGGCTGGAAAGGCCTGATTAACGACCCGTACCTGGACGACTCCTTCAAGATCCAGGACGGCCTGCACATCGGCCGTAAATTGCTCCTGGACCTGGCGGAAATGGGCCTGCCCACCGCCACCGAAGCCCTGGACCCGATCTCGCCGCAATACCTGCAGGACCTGATTAGCTGGTCGGCCATTGGCGCGCGCACCACCGAATCCCAGACCCACCGGGAAATGGCCTCCGGCCTGTCCTCGGCGGTCGGCTTCAAGAACGGCACCGACGGCGGCCTGACCGTGGCGATCAACGCCCTGCAGTCGGTTTCCAGCCCACACCGCTTCCTGGGCATCAACCAGGAAGGTGGCGTATCCATCGTCACCACCAAGGGCAACGCCTACGGCCACGTGGTGTTGCGCGGCGGCAACGGCAAGCCCAACTACGACTCGGTCAGCGTCGCCCTGTGCGAACAGGCGCTGAACAAGGCCAAGATCAAGCCCAACATCATGGTCGATTGCAGCCACGCCAACTCCAACAAGGACCCGGCCCTGCAACCCTTGGTGATGGAAAACGTCGCCAACCAGATCGTCGAAGGCAACCAGTCGATCATCGGCCTGATGGTCGAAAGCCACCTGAACTGGGGTTGCCAGGCAATCCCCAAGGACCTGGCCGAATTGCAGTACGGTGTGTCGATCACCGACGCCTGCATCGACTGGGCCAGCACCGAAACCACACTGCGCAGCATGCACGCCAAGCTCAAAGACGTGTTGCCCAAGCGCGAACGCCAGTAACCGGCACAAAAAAACCGGAACCCTTGAGGGGTTCCGGTTTTTTTGTGCCCGGTTTTTTTATCAGATCGCCGTCGCTCCGCCATCCACCGCCAACGCGTGGCCGGTGGTGAAGGCCGCGCCGTCGCTGCACAGGTACAGCACGGCGCTGGCGACTTCCTCCACCGTGCCGATGCGCCCCACCGGGTGCATGGCCGCGGCGAACTCGCCCTTACGCGGATCCGCCTCATGCGCGCGGCGGAACATGTCGGTGTCGATCACCGCCGGGCATACCGCGTTGACGCGGATTTTCTTCTTCGCGTACTCGATGGCCGCCGATTTGGTCAGGCCAATCACCGCGTGCTTGGAGGCCGCGTAAATGCTCATTTTCGGCGCCGCGCCCAAGCCCGCCACCGACGCGGTGTTGACGATCGCCCCGCCGCCCTGGGCCAGTAACAGCGGCAATTGGTACTTCATGCACAGCCAAACGCCCTTGACGTTGACCGACATGATGGCGTCGAACTCGTCCAGGGTGCCGTCGGCCAATTTGCCCTTCTCGATTTCGATACCGGCATTGTTGAAGGCGTAATCCAAGCGACCGTAGGCATTGACTACCTGTGCCATCAGATTTTGTACATCGGCATCCTGGGTCACGTTGCAGCGCACGAACAACGCCTCGCCCCCGGCTTCGCGGATCAACTGCACCGTGCCCTCGCCGCCCGCCACGTCCAGGTCCGCCACCACCACTTTCAAGCCTTCGGCGGCAAAAGCCTGAGCCGTCGCGCGGCCGATGCCGGCAGCGGCCCCCGTGACCAGCGCCACTTGCCCGGAAAACGTCATGCTCATTGTGCTGCCCTCGATGAATGCCCACATTTGGATGCCCGCAGTCTAGCCAGCGCACCCTGGCGCGCGGCAGCACTATCAAAAGGCCAGTTGGGCCCTTATGCGTTCCAGTGATGAATAACCCAGGCCAACTATCACCCAACTGGATCAACCCCTATTCGCTATCACGGCAAAGCTTGCCGCCACGGCCATCCGGGTCTATCACTCTGGCTTCCCCTCAGACTTGAGTGCGCACCATGACTGCCCAGACCAACCGCCAGTTCCTCCTCGCCAAACGCCCGGTGGGCGCCGCGACCCGCGAGACCTTCAGCTTCCAGCAGGTGCCCGTGGCGGAGCCGGGCGCCGGGCAGATCCGGGTCAAGAACCACTACCTGTCCCTGGACCCGGCCATGCGCGGCTGGATGAACGAGGGCAAATCCTACATCCCGCCCGTGGGTATCGGCGAAGTCATGCGCGCCCTGGGCGTGGGCCAGGTCGAGGCCTCCAACCACCCGGGTTTCGCCGTGGGGGACTACGTCAATGGTGCCCTGGGCGTGCAGGATTACTTCGTCGGCGAGCCGCGGGGTTTCTACAAGGTCGATCCGAACCTGGCACCGCTGCCGCGTTACTTATCCGCATTGGGCATGACCGGCATGACCGCCTATTTCGCCCTACTGGACGTCGGCGCACCCAAGGCCGGTGACACCGTGGTGCTGTCCGGCGCGGCCGGGGCGGTGGGCAGCATTGCCGGGCAGATCGCCAAGATCAAAGGCTGCCGCGTCATCGGCATCGCCGGTGGCCAGGACAAATGCAAGTTCCTGATCGAGGAATTGGGCTTCGACGGCGCCATCGACTACAAGAGCGAGGACGTCCACGCCGGGCTCAAGCGCGAATGCCCTAAAGGCGTGGACGTGTACTTCGATAACGTCGGCGGTGACATCCTCGACGCGGTGCTCAGCCGCTTGAACTTCAAGGCGCGGGTAGTGATCTGCGGCGCCATCAGCCAGTACAACAACAAAGAGGCGGTCAAGGGCCCGGCCAACTACCTGTCGCTGCTGGTCAACCGCGCGCGCATGGAAGGTTTCGTGGTGATGGACTACGCCGCGCAGTTCGCCGCGGCGGGGCAAGAGATGGCGGGCTGGATTGCCCAGGGCAAGCTCAAGAGCAAGGAGGATATCGTCGAAGGCCTGGAGACCTTCCCCGAAACCCTGATGAAACTGTTCAACGGCGAGAACTTCGGCAAGTTGGTACTGAAAGTCGACTAACCCCCCTGTAGCAAGCGGGCTTGCCCGCTTGCTAAAACCAGGGTCAGTTGAGTTCGGCCACCACCGCCGCCAACGCCTGGGCCGGGTCGGCGGCCTGGCTGATCGGGCGACCGATCACCAGGTAGTCGGAACCGGCGTCCAGGGCCTGGCGCGGAGTGAGGATACGGCGTTGGTCGTCCTGGGCGCTGCCGGCCGGGCGAATGCCCGGGGTCACCAGTTGCAGGCTCGGGTGCGCCGCTTTCAGGGCCTGGGCTTCCATGGCCGAACACACCAGGCCATCCATCCCGGCCTTCTGCGCCAAGGCCGCGAGGCGCAGCACCTGCTCCTGGGGCTCGATATCCAGGCCGATGCCCGCCAGGTCTTCACGCTCCATGCTGGTCAGCACGGTCACGCCAATCAACAACGGCTGCGGGCCGCTGCGCTGGTCCAGCACTTCGCGGCACGCGGCCATCATGCGCAGGCCACCCGAGCAATGCACATTGACCATCCACACGCCCATTTCCGCCGCCGCCTTGACCGCCATGGCGGTGGTGTTGGGAATGTCGTGGAACTTGAGGTCCAGGAACACCTCGAAACCCTTGTCACGCAGGGTACCGACGATCTCCGATGCACAACTGGTGAACAGTTCCTTGCCGACTTTGACCCGGCACAGTGTCGGGTCCAGTTGATCGGCCAGTTTCAGTGCGGCGTCACGGGTGGGGAAATCCAGGGCGACGATGATGGGAGTCTGGCAGGCGGACATGGGTATGCTCTCAGGCAAGTCGAAATCGGCGCGCATTGTAGCGGAACCTAAACGGCTGCGGGGCCCGAAGATGGCTAAATCCACCCCGCAGCCGATTGGCGGGCCGTGGCCTCAGCGTTTTTCCTCGACCCGCGCCTGGCTGGAGCTCCAGTCGGTGAGCAGGCTATAGGCCACTGCCAGCAGCGTCGGGCCGATGAACAGGCCGATAAAGCCAAAGGCGATCAACCCGCCGAACACCCCCAACAGCACGATCACCAGCGGCAAAGTGCCGCCGCGGCTAATCAGGTACGGCTTGAGCACGTTGTCCACGCCGCTGATTATCAGCGTGCCCCAGATGCCGAGGAACACCGCCATACCGTACTCGCCCTTCCAGGCCAGCCATGCGGTAGCGGGAATCCATACCAGCGGCGGGCCCATGGGGATCAGGCTGAGCAGGAAGGTAACGATGCCCAGCACCAGCGCACCCGGCACGCCGGCAATCAGGAAGCCGATCAGGGCCAGGATCGCCTGGGCCGCCGCCGTGCCGATCACGCCGTTGACCACCCGCTGCACCGTGCCGGCCACCAGTTCGATGTAGTAGCCGGCGCGGTCGCCGATCAGGCGTTCAAGCAGGCGATGGACGAACATCGCCAGGCGCGGGCCGTCGCGGTAGAAGAAAAACACGAAGACGATGCTCAGGGTCAGCTCCAGGATGCCGCCGCCGATCTGCGCGCTACGGGCCAGTAGCCAGTTGCCGACCTGGCCCAGGTACGGTTTGATCGCCACCATCAGCGCCGCACCTTGCTCGTCGATGCTGTTCCAGATACCCACGAGGCGCTCGCCCACCAGCGGCAGGCCCGCTAGCCACGCGGGGGCTTCGGGCAAGCCATCGACCTGCACATCCTTGATGAACCCCGTGGCGTCGCGCACATGGTCGGCCAGGTTGAACCCCAACCACACCAGCGGCACCGCCACCAGCAGCATCCAGCCCAGGGTCAGCAACGCCGCCGCCAGGGATTCGCGGCCATTGAGCCAGCGGGTCAGCAGGCGCATCAGCGGCCAACTGGCGAACGCCAGCACCGCGCCCCAGAACAGCGCCGACCAGAACGGCGCCATCACCCAGAAACTGGCGCCAAACAGCACCAGCAGCAGGATCTGCACCAAGAGGCGGTCATTATTAATCATGGAAAATCTCGTGAAGGGCCCGCGACTGAGAATAGGCGAACGTCAGTGGGACGCTCGCCTCGCGGCGCAGCTTAACGCAACAGGTCGATGTGCAGGCCGCGGGTTTCCTTGCTGGCCACTTCCATGCGCGCCGCGCGCACACCCTGGCCGATCAAGGCCTGGCGCCAGGCTTCGGCCTGGCGCCCAGACAGGCTGACGCGCGAGGTAGTGTCCAGGTTCAACGCCCGGGACAGCAGGGTCAGCCAGGCCGGTTGCGGCTCGCCGCCCAGGGCGGGTAAGTCCAGCTCGCCGGTGCTCTTGAGCTGGCGCAGCAAGGTTGCCGAGGTGGGCAGTAGCTCACCCAGCGGTGCGCTGGCGTCGAACTGTTCGACATGCAGGTAGGCGCGGCGGTTGCCCCGGGTGATGCCGTACAGCGCCACCAGGGTGTTGTCTTGGGGGGCAGCCAGGCGCAGCAGCAGGTACGCCTGCTGTTCATCGGCACCGTAGAGCTTGGCGTTACCGAACACGTCGTTGGCCCACAGGCTGCTGGCGCCGCAATCACGGGCCTGGCACCAGAACAGCAACTGCGCACCTTGCTTTTGCAAGGCTTCGCGGGCGGAGGTAAAGGCCTGGGCGGAGGAATGTTCCGGCGGCAGTTCGTAGGTGACGGCTGTGGTTTGCCCACGGGCGGTAACCTGGCCATCAAAACGCAATTGCCCGCTGATCCGGCGGATCGAGCCCAGTGGGTAGGTGCGTTCCATTTCGGCGACGGGGCGGTAGTCGACGATCTGCGCGTCTGGCATGCGCGGCACCAGCGCCAGGTCCTGGCTGCCGGTAACGTCGGTGGCGAACAACAAGGGACTGGCGCAGCACAAGCCCAGCAGACTGAGTAGACGCATGGGCTCTCTCATCGGTTGGGCAGCGCCTGTGTGGCGTCGGGGCGGGGCGCGGCGAGGTAGCGGTTTGACATGGTTGACTCCCGTTTCAATCCGCCCAGCCTCGGCAGTTGCCCGCGTCAAGTCAAGGAACGGCGAAGAAGCGATTGAAACAGTCTGCAACAAGGATCGCACCCGCCTCGTCATTCAGGTGTAAATGATGGCCACCCGGTAGCAGCTCATGGCCGAACGGCAGGCGCGCCAGCAACTCGGGATGTTGGGCTAGCATGCCGTCGGCCGCGACCACCAGCCGCGTCGGACACGCCACCCGCTGGACGAAGGCCATCGCCTGCTCTTCGGTCAGGCGTACCGGTGACGGCAAGGTTAAACGGCTATCACTGCGCCAGGTGTAACCGCCCGGCACCGGCATCAGCCCGCGCTGGGCGAGCAACTGCGCGGCCTCATGGCTGACCGCCACCAAGCCTTTCATGCGCGCGGCGATGGCCCGGTCCAGGCTGTCATGGACGTTCTTGCGCTTGTCCTGCAGGTTCATTTGCGCTTGCAACGCCATGCCCAGGCGTTCGGCCGCGTTGTCGGCCTTGGCCGTGGGCGGGATCACGCCGTCGATCATCGCCAAATGGCTGACCCGCTCTGGCACCGCCCCGGCCAGCACCAGCGACACAATAGCGCCCATAGAATGCCCAAGCAGGGCGAACCGCTGCCAGCCCAGTTGCTCGGCCACCTGCAACACATCGTAGGCGTAGTCCCACAACGCATACCCGGCGCCGGGCGGGCGATGGTCGGAATGCCCATGGCCGGCCATATCCAGGGCGACGATGCGCAGCCCCTCAAGCTTGGGTGCCAGGCGCGCGAAGCTGTTGGCGTTGTCCAGCCAACCGTGCAGGGCGATCACCGGCAAGCCGTCCTCGGGGCCGAACAAATGCGCCGCTAACTCGATGTGGGGCAGGCTCAGGCGCACTTCTTCCACGGCGCTGGTCATTGCCCGCTCCCGCAGGGGCGGCGCTGCCAGCGCTCGAACAGGTTTTTGAGCAGGGTCGCAGTGTCCTGCGGGCGCTCCAGGGGGAACATGTGCCCGCCCGGCATGCTCAAAGACTCGCCGTGGGGCATGCGCCCGACGGAACTGGCGTGATGGCGCATCACCACGCGGCTTTTCTGCCCGCGCACCACCGCCAGTGGCACCTGCAACTGGCGGGTGCGGCCGGGGCTGGTGTGGGGCACGCCACGGTAGATGCTGATTTCCGTGGCCGGGTCGAAACGCAAACGTAAGCGATCGCCGACCTGATGCAAGCCGTGCTGCAGGTATGCATCGAAGCAGTCCGGATCGAAGCCGCGAAACAGCGTCTTGCCGGAGAAGTAATGGCGCGCCGCCGCCAGGTCGCTGAATTCCTCGCGCCGCCCCAGGGTGCGCCCGGCCGGTGTCAGGCGGTCGATGAAGCCCAAGCGTTTGGCCGCGCGGATCACCCATTGGTCGGGGCGGGTCAGCACGGGCGAGTCGAGCATCACCACGCCCCGGTAGAGCTGCGGGCAACGCAGCGCCGCGTGCAAATGCAACACGCCGCCAAAGGAATGGCCCACGCCCCACACCGGCTCAGGTTGCTGCTCCAGGTGATGGATCAGCTCGTCCACCAGGTTGTACCAGTTGTCGTCTGCCGGAAAACGCGGGTCATGGGCATGCTGGGGCAAATGTGCCACTTCAAACTCCGGCGCCAACGCCGCGAACAACTTGCCGTAGGTGCCCGAAGGGAAGCCGTTTGCATGGGCGAAAAATATCTGCTGCGACATAGCGACGCGTCCGAAAAATTCAAAACAAGGGCTCGATTGTCTGTAAGAAAGCGCCTCACAGCAATGACCGTAAACGCCAGGAATGATGACAGTCCGGTCACGGTGATGGCCGCTACCTGTAAGTTCTGACAGTTGACAGCCACACGCCAAGCGCCCACAACAGCAGAACCTGATGGCCCGCGCCGAGGTTTGTGTGATGCTCCACACCCATACGCCGAACATTATCGCCACAGACCCCCGCGGCCTGGTTGTACGCACCGTGGCTTACCAGCGCCGCAGCGCCGAGGAGGCGGCCCGACGCTGCGTCACCCAACAGCGCTACGACGCAGCTGGGCGCTTGGTGCAAAGCCGCGACCCGCGCCAATTCCAGCGCCTGGAAGAGGGCCAGCCCGGTATTGCCAACCAAACCACGGTGTTTTCCCTGTCGGGCGCGGCGCTGCTGTCAGACAACAGCGACGCCGGTTGGCGCCTGAACCTCTCCGGCGACGCCGGGCAGGCCCTGCACGGCTGGGACCAGAAGCACAGCCACACCCGGCAGACCTACGACAATCAACTGCGGGCACAGGCTGTTTTCGTACAGGCCGATGCTGAAGCACCACACTGCATCGCCCGCCTTTCCTACGCCGACGCTAGCGCCGAACACGCGGCCCACAACCGCTGCGGCCGCTTGATCCGCCATGACGACACCGGCGGCGCGCAGTTTTTTGCCGAATTCAGCCTCAGCGGCGCGCCCCTGGAACATGGCCGCCGCTTCCTCGCCCAACCCCAGTGGGCCGTGGACTGGCCCGCAACCGAGGCCGAGCGTGACGCCCATTTGGAACCTGAACTGACGGCTAGCCACTTTGCCTACAACGGCGCCGCCGAACTGATCGCCCAGACCGATGCCCTGGGCAACCGTCAGCGCCTGCGCCACACCCGCGCCGGCGAATTGCACGAAGCGCACCTGAACTTGCAAGGCAGCACACAAGAGCAACTCGTGCTCAGTGAGGTCCGCTACAACGCCTTCGGCCAGATCGAGCAGCAACGGGCAGGCAACGGCGTGCTGTCCAGTGCGACGTTTCGCCCCGAGGATGGGCGCCTGGTGCACCTCAAAACCCAGGCCAACAACAAAGCCCCCAGCCAGGACCTGACCTACACCTACGACCCCGTGGGCAATGTGGTGTCCATCACGGACGCCGCCCAAGCCGTGCGTTCCTCGCGCAACCAACGCATTGCGGCCATCAGCACGTTTCGCTACGACAGCCTCTATCGCCTGATCGAGGCCACTGGCCGGCAAATCCGCAACGCGCCGGGCGGGCCCCAGGCCCCGGCCTTCCAGTCGCCCCCTGACCCCAGCCAATTGGAGAACTACACCCAGGCCTACTACTACGACGCCGCCGGCAACCTGGAGCTGTTGCAACACAGCGCCGCCAGCGGCAACCGCAGCGAACGCACGGCCATCGCCGCCGACAACAACCGCAGCCTGCCTTACACCGACCCGGGCCAAGCCCCCGGCGACGGCGAAATCCGCGATGGCTACGACGACAACGGTAACCTGAAGATCCTGCAACCGGGACAGCACCTGGCTTGGGACGCCCAGAACCGTTTGCAGCAGGTCGATCAAGTAGTACGCGAAGACGGCCCCAACGACAGGGAGTTGTACCTCTACGACAGCAACGGCCAGCGCCTGCAAAAAATCCGCGAGGCCTACACCGCAAAACTGACCCGCACCCACGAAACCCGCTACTTACCAGGGTTGGAAATTCGTACAGGGCCAACGCAAACCCTGCACCTCATCACCCTGCACGCCGGGCGCTGCACGCTGCAGGTGCTGCACTGGCAACAGGGCCGCCCTGCCGACATCCCCCAGGACCAGATGCGCTACGGCTTCACCGACCACCTGGGCTCCAGCACCCTGGAACTGGACGCCAACGCCGCCCTTATCAGCCAGGAAAGCTATTACCCCTACGGTGCAACCTGCTGGTGGGCAGGGCGCAACCAGGCAGAGGCCAGCTACAAGACCCGGCGCTACTCAGGCCAGGAACGCGATGCAACCGGGTTGTACTACTACGGCCAACGCTACTACGCGCCGTGGCGCCAGCGCTGGCTCAATGCCGACCCCAGTGGCACCGCCGATGGCTTGAATCTATTTGCCATGGTGCATGGCAACCCGGTGCGGTTTGTCGACATGCAAGGGTTGGGCGCGCTTGAGGCCTTGCGAGCATTTGCCTGGACCTTCGGGCGCGAAAGCGTTTCAGCCATCGCCAGCGCGGTAGTGCGCTACGGCAGCACGTTAGTCATCACGGCCCTGCACAGCGCCGTTGGGAACCCACTAGGGTTCACGGTGGCAGGCGTCGTCGTAGGCGGCGCAATAGGCATGGCGACCGGCATGGCGGCCGCCAACAACTGGGCCCATGGCTCCCGGCACCGAATGGCGCTGTTGGCCGCTGGGGCAGCGACGGGGTTGGCGCTCAATGCTGGGCCCTCAGTCCTTGGGCATTTCATCCCTGTGCTTGATGTCGCAGGCGCCGCTATTAATGTGCCAGCAATCTTCACCCTCGCCACGCCACTGGCGAACCTGGCACGGGAGAGTGTCTCGCAAGCGGTCAATCATATTGGCCAGACCAACCCCTGGGTCGGCGTGCCGCCCGCCGCGGCGTTCAGTTACAGCCTCGCCGCCTCCGGCGCCACGGCGGGTTCCGTGGGCGCCTTGACCAGCCTCATGCTGAGCAATGATCCCTACGACCCTTTAACCATCGTCGAAGGCACGTTGGGGGCAGGTATCGCCACCGGCAGCGGAGTGGGCGCATCCGCGGCGGCCCGGACCGGCAACGCGAGCGCCCCCACCAAACCCGCCAAGGGCGGCTCCATGACGGTAGACGCCGAAAAACTGATAGTGAACACCGTGATGCGTTCTGCGTTTTCCCTTCCAGTTCAATTGGTCACCCACCCACTGGCGGTGACCGAAGTCCTGGGGCCGGCCCTGGGCTTGGCCACCCGCGGTGTGAGTCGCGCGTCCACCAGCGTCATCGCGGGGCTGCGGTTGGCGGTCAAGCCTGCAATCGAACAAGGTGTGGAGAACTTCCTGAACCCCGGCGCCAACGAGGCGGCGACGCCGATTCAAGAGATTGAACTGAGCGAAATCCAGACCCTTTCCCGCAGGCTTCAGGTCCCTCTAGGCGGGCATGAACGCTTGGTCTGAGGGCGGTTACCGCACCGGCGGTGTCTGCCCCAGCGGCACCACCGCCATGGTCAGGCGCGACACGCAACTGGCCTTGCCTTCGTCGCTGGTCAAGCGGATGTCCCAGACGTGGGTGGTGCGCCCGATGTGGATGGCCCTGGCCACCGCCGTGACCCGGCCGCTGCGCAAGCCGCGCAGGTGGTTGGCGTTGATTTCCAGGCCCACGCAATAGAATTGGCTGGCGTCGATGCACAGGTAGCTGGCCATGGAGCCGACGGTTTCGGCCAGCACCACCGAGGCGCCGCCATGGAGCAGGCCGTAGGGCTGGTGGGTGCGATGGTCGATGACCATGCTGGCGGTGAGGGACTCTTCGTCAAAGGACTCAAAACGGATATCCAGCACTTGGCCAATGGTGTTTTTCTGGATCGCGTTCAACTGCTCGATATTGGGAGTGGTACGCCACAGGCTCATCGCTACTTCCTTTTATGGTTTTTGGAAACGCTCAATCCTGCCACAGGACGGCCTCGCCCTGCTCGCTCCAGGCCTCCAGACGCGGGCCGTAGGTGGCTTCGATGACGTTGCGCTTGATTTTCAGGGTGGGGGTCAAAAAGCCGTTATCCACTGCCCAGCGCTCCTTGACCACCACCAGGCGTTGCAGCCGTTCGTGTTTATCCAGGCTGGCGTTGACCTGGTGCAAGAGGCTCTCCAGGCTGGCGCACAAGTGCTCGCGGGCCTCGGCCAGGCCTTCGGCCGAGAGCACGCATAAGCCCAGCGGTGCTTTCAGGCCATCACCTACCAGGCATACCTGCTCGATGCGCGGGTGTGCGGCCAGGCGATTTTCGATGGGCGCCGGGGCGACGTACTTGCCAGTGCTGGTTTTGAAAATGTCCTTGAGGCGCCCGGTGAGGCGCAAGTGGCCCTGGCTGTCCTGCTCGCCTTTGTCGCCGGTACTGAGGAAACCGTCCGCCGTCAGGGCTTCGGCGGTTTTTTGCGGCTCCTTGAAGTAGCCGAGCATGGTCGCCGGGCTACGCACCAACACTTCGCCGGTGGGTTCGATGCGCACCTCGACCTGCGGGCAAGGCTGGCCGATCCACCCCGGTTTGCTCTGCCCTGGCGCACACACGTGGGAATAGCCGCAGTTCTCGGTCATGCCGTACACCTCCAGCACATCCAAGCCCAGGCGCCGATACCAGTGCAGCAGGCTCAGGGGCACCGGCGCCGCGCCCGAGAGGGCGATGCGCACGGCGTCCAGCCCCAACCCGGCGAGTACCTTGCGCCCCACCCGCGGCCCTATCCAGGGCAAGCCCAGGAGAAAGTCCAGGCGCTGGGCCGGGATCTTGGCGTACACGCCCAACTGGAACCGGCTCCAGATGCGCGGCACGGCAAACAGCGCCGTGGGCCGCGCGCGTTGCAGGTCGGCAACGAAGGTGTCGAGGCTTTCGGCGAAAAACACGGTTTGGCCGCTATAGATCGACGCCAGTTCGACGAACATCCGTTCGGCCACATGGCACAAGGGCAAGTACGACAGCAAACGGTCGCCCTCCCCCAGGCCAAACAACTGGGTGCCTTGGGTGGCGGCAAACCCCAAGCTGGCGAAGCTGTGCATCACCCCTTTGGGCAGGCCCGTGGTGCCGGAGGTGTAGACGATGGTTGCCAGTTGCCCGGCGTCGGGGCTGGGGTTGCCCTGGATCGGCGAGCAGGCTTGCAGGTCGGCCCAGGTGAAATCGAACGAGCCCTCGGGGCACAGCGGCAGGCTGATACGGGGCAGGCCAGGGGCAACGCCGGGGGCCATGGCCGGCCAGTCATCGAGCTTGCCGATGAACGCCAGCGCCGCCTCCGAATGCTCCAACACCTGGGCCACGGCTTCGGCGGTGAGGTTGGGGTACAGCGGCACCGAGACATGGCCGGCCATCCAGATCGCCAGGTCGGCGATGATCCAATGGGCACAGTTCTTCGAGATGATGGCGATGTGGCTGCCCTGGGGCAGCTCCCGCGCCCGCAGCCAGTGAGCCGCACACCGCGCCTGATGGCCGACATCGGCCCAAGTCAGGGTTTCGACCCGCCCACCGCCCAAGGGCTGGACCAGAAAACGCTGGCCGGGGTGGCGCGCTTCGCGCTCGTAGAACGGGTCCAGCGGCAAACGCAAGGCAGCAGGCATGGGTGTGCTCCATTATTGTGTTTGCCGGCAAGCGTAGTTCAGGCGCTGGCACTTGGCTGCCAATGCCCCCTCCTGCACCCGCTACGCCTAATCCTGGGGGAGCAGGCTTTTATGGGAACCCGCAATGGCGATTTGTCAGAAGCACCCATGTCGACTGTTCTGCCGCCATCGCGGGCAGGCCCGCTCCCACAGTTGAACTGTGCGGGTGGGGGGTTCATCTCCCCTCTGTGGGGAGCCTGGAGTGGCGATGACGACGGGTAGGCGCCCTCTTCGACAGAGGTTTGCTGCTACCTAAGCATCCGCTCAGGGGTGTTTGACGCTGTTGAGGGCCATCGCCGCCGCCAGCGGCCAGTCGCCTTCGAGTTCAGCGAGGCTGGCGGTGCTCATGGGTTGCGGGGGGCCGCCGTGCAGCAGGCCGATCAAGTTGCCCACCAGGGGTTGGTGGCTGACCAGCAGCAGGTTGTCGGCCGAGTCCAGTTGCGCCAGGGCCGTCAACGGGTCGGTGTCGGGCGTGAGCCAAGGCACGGTGCGGATCTCGGGTTCGAAACCCAGGGCCTCGCGCACCAGTTGCGCCGTTTGCTGCGCCCGCACGTAAGGGCTGGCGAGGATGGCCTGGATCGGCTGGCCGACCAGGTGGGCGGCGCTGCGCAACACCTCCCGCTGGCCCTGCGCGGTGAGGTTGCGTTGCGCGTCACTGGGGGCATGGGGCTGGGCCTCGCCGTGGCGCAACAGCCACAGCTTCACAGCTTGGGTTCCTCGTCACGCACTGGGTGCGGTGCCGGGGGCACGGTGTGGGGCGCTTCGCCTTCGGGGCTGCGCGGGGTCGGCCAGTCGGCGAACGGCCAGGGTTTCTGGTCGCTGTGGAAACTGCCGAAGCGGCCGATCTGCGCCAGAAACTGGCTCAGGCTATCGCCAAAATTCATCAGGCTGGCGCTGGGTGCGCCGTAGATCAGGCGATAGACCAGTTGCACCAGCACCACCGCGCCGAGGATCAACTGCGCCACCTGCCACACCAGCAGGTACACCAACATCCACACCACGCGCAGCAGGATGGATTCGTACTTGGCCGCCGTTTTTGCATCGTTCATGGCTTGCTCCCGTTGTCGTTCAGTTGAAACCGCTGGTGGAAATAAAGTCGACGTCGGTCTTGGGTTCGCCGCGCATCAGCAACTCGATCACTTGGCTGAGGGTACGCCCTTCGAACAGGATCGCGTGCAACCCGGCCACCAGCGGCATGTACACGCCCACTTCCTGAGCCTTGGCCTTGAGCACCTTGAGGGTATTGACCCCTTCGGCCACCTCGCCCAGGCGTGTAACCGCCTCCTCCAGGCTCAGGCCCTGGCCCAGGGCGAAACCAACCTGGTAGTTGCGGCTCTTGGCCGAGGAGCAGGTGACGATCAGGTCGCCCACCCCGGCCAGGCCAAGGAAGGTCATGGGGTTGGCGCCCTGGTTTACCGCAAAACGGGTCATTTCCGCCAGCGCCCGGGTAATGAGCATGCTCTTGGTGTTTTCCCCCATGCCCAGGGCCACCGCCATGCCGGCGATGATCGCGTAGACGTTCTTCAGCGCCCCGCCCAGCTCCACGCCAAAGCGATCGGCGCTGGCATACACGCGAAAGGTGCGGCCATGAAGCGCAGCCTGGACCTGCTGGCACAAGGCTTCGTCTTCACTGGCCACCACTGTGGCGGTCAAGGCATGCTCGGCCACTTCGCGGGCCAGGTTGGGCCCCGACAACACACCAATGCGCGCCTGGGGGGCGATTTCTTCGAGGATCTGGCTCATCAGCTTGAAGCTCTGGGCCTCGATGCCCTTGGTCAGGCTGACCAGAAGCTTGCCGCTCAGGCGTTCGGCGTGGGGCGCCAGCACCGAGCGCAGGGCGCTGGAGGGCAGCGCGACGAAGCACAGGTCGCAATCATTGAGTGTGGCGGTGAGGTCGGTGACCGGCGCTACGCCCGGGTGAATCTTGATGCCCTTGAGGTAGCGCGGGTTCTCGCGGTTGACCCGAATGGCCTCGGCCTGCTCCGGGTCACGCATCCACTGGCGTACCTGATGGCCGTTTTCGGCCAGCAGATTGGCCACGGCGGTGCCGAAGCTGCCGCCTCCCAGGACCGCAATGGGCTGCTGTTGAGTCATAGGTGATCCGTTAATCCATACCGAGGGCGATGGCGCATTATACGGAGCCGCCGACCTGCGGCCAGCCCCGTGGCCATTTACCTGAACATGCGGCAATCGCCGGGGTTAATCGGGGGAAAATGCAAGTAACTGGACTGGAAAACTCCAGCGCCTCGGTTAACATGCGCGCCCATTACCGGTTTTCAAGGCTGTACCGTGTCTTTTGGCCCCCGCCCCTCGTGTTCGCCCCTGTTGCTGCTGATGCTACTGCTCAGCGACAGCTTGCTGGCCGAGGACCTGTTCCTGGACAACCCGCCCCTGCCCCACGTGCTCACCGCCACGCGCCTCAAGCAGGCCCCGGCGGCGGTGCCGGGCAGCATGACGGTGCTCGACCGGGCGCTTATCAACGCCAGCGGCGCGCGGGACATCAGCGAACTGCTGCGCCTGGTGCCGGGGATGATGGTCGGGCACATCAGCGGCAACCAGGCCCTGGTCAACTACCACGGCACCAACGCCAACGAAGCGCGGCGCATGCAGGTGCTGATCGACGGGCGCTCGGTGTACCGCGCCGGGTTGGCCACCGTGGACTGGAGCGATATCCCGGTGGCCCTGGAAGATATCGAGCGCATCGAAGTGTTCCGCGGCCCCAACACCGTCAGCTACGGCGCCAACGCACTGATGGCGGTGGTCAACATCCTCACCCGCGCCCCGGCCGACAGCCATGGCACGCGGCTCAAGGCCACGGCCGGCCAGCGCGGCATCGGCGACTGGTACGCCAGCCAGGGCCAGGGCTGGGACGGCGGCGACCTGCGCCTGTCCCTCTCCGGCCAGCAGGACGATGGCTTCGACAACGACCGCCGCGGCGCCGACTACCGCGACAGCCGTCGCCTGAACCGCGTCAACCTGGCCTTGAGCCAGGCTCTGGACGAGCGGCAAAGCCTGGACTGGCAATTCAACGCCAAGGAAGGCAGCAACCAGCGGCCTTATACCTACCGCCCCGTGTTCCATGGGGTGACACGCGGCGGCGATAATTCTGACGTGAGCGCCAAAGACTACGCCGGCTCGCTGCGCTGGAACCTGGAGCTGGACCCACGCCACAGCCTGTATATCCAGGGCTCGGCGCAGCAGTGGGACCGCCAGCAGACCTGGCGCGCCTGCGACGCCGCCATCTCCTTCAGCCCCGAGCTGAGTCGCCTCTGGCAGCTCAACCCGCACTACACCGAACGCCTGGCGCGCAACATGGACAAGCACGCCGGCGGCCCGGCCCCCGCTGGCACCGCCGAGGAGCGGGCCCTGGCCGAGCAGGTGCTCGCGCAATGGAAGCAAGGGGGCAACCAGACCCTGTGCGGCGACATCGACCAGAGCATCCGCGAATCGCGCTACGACCTGGAAATCCAGGACACCCTGAGCCTGTCCGATAGCCTGCGCCTGGTCAGCGGCATGAACTATCGTTACGACCGGGCAGATTCCGAGACTTACTTCAATGGCACCCTCGACGACACCACATGGCGCCTGTTCGGCCAGTTGGAGTGGCGGGCTAGCGAACACTGGCTGCTGCAAGGCGGCGCGATGTTCGAGGACACCCGTTTGAGTGGTCATTCGCTGACCCCGCGGGTGGCCCTCAACTACCTGATAACCCCGCGCCACGGCCTGCGGGCGGTGTATGCCGAAGCAGTACGCTCGCCGGACATGTTCGAGAACAACATCGACTGGAGCTACCGGGTCACCGGCCTGTCGCCGCGCCCCAACGGCCAGGACAGCGGCCGCTACTTCGTGCGCACCCGGGGCCCGGGCAACCTCGACAAGGAGCACATGCGCTCGCGGGAGCTGGGCTACAACGGCCACTTCGCCGACCTGGGCCTGGCGCTGGACGTCAAGCTGTTCCACGACGACATCAGCGACATGATTAGCGAGCCCCTGCGCAACAATCAGTACATCGCCACTAACGCCAGCAGCGCCCGCTTCAGCGGCGCTGAAACCCAGCTCGACTGGCAACTGGGCAGCGCCGACCGCGTGCGCCTGACCTACGCCTATGTCGACGCCCACGCCAGCAATGCCCTGGACCGCAAACTCTCGGCGCGCAACAGCGGCTCGGCGGGCTGGATGCGCGATTGGGGGCGGGGCTGGTCCAGCGCCCTCTTCTACTATGGCGACAGCGCCCTCAACGGCTACCGCTTCGAGCGCCTCGACACGCGCATCGCCAAGCGCCTGAGCCTGGGCAAAGCCCAACTGGAACTGGCCGGCGTGCTGCAACAGCGCCTCGACCAGCAACCCAGCACCTTCGCCGACAACGCCTATGACTCGCGCCACCAGGCGTACTTCAGCGCGCAGTTGGAGTTCTGACATGGGCGCCCAGCGGTCACGAGTGGCATCTATTGTGCGACGCAGGCTCGGCACCCTCGGCCTGGCGCTAGCCTGCGTGATCGCCAGCCTCGGCGCGCGCGGTGCCGACATCCTGCTGGTGGGCGCACAACACAACGACGGCATCGCCGCGTTCACCCAGGCCCTGCGGGACCTGCGCCCCGCCGACAGCGTGCGCTTCCAGCCCCTGGCCGACGCCCCCGCGCCTGGCAGGCTGGCCGCCGACACGCGGCTGATCCTGCTCGACCCGCCGAGCCTGGACTGGCGCCTACAAGAGCACCGCGGCCCGGCGACCCTGGTGCTGCGCATCAGCCGCCTGCAAGCGCGCCAACGCCTGGGCGAGCAGGTGCCGCCCAGGCTCAGCCTGCTGTGGAGCGACCCGCCCCTGGCGCGGCAACTGCGCCTGACCCGCCAACTCCTGCCACAGGCCAAGCGGGTGGGCGTGCTGTACAGCGACGGCAGCGAATTCCTGCTGCGCGAACTGCATCACCTGGCCGGCCCCATGGGCCTGGAACTGGTGGCCCAGCGCTGGGACAACATCGCCGACAGCCGCCCCTTGCAACATGTGCTGGGCAGCAGCGATGTGCTGCTGGGCCTGGACGATCCGCAGTTGTACAACTCCAAAACCGCGAAAAACCTGCTGCTCAGCACCTACGCCCGCCAGCAGGCGCTGATCGGACCCAACGCCGGTTTCGTCAAGGCCGGCGCCCTGGCCAGCACCTACAGCGACCAGGACGATTGGCTCGCTGTGCTCGACACCCTGCTCGACCGCCCTCCCAGCCAATGGCCGCGCAGCCTCTACCCGACGCAATTCAAAGTGCAGAGCAACCCTCAGGTGGCACGCTCCCTGGGGCTGGAACCGATCGATGAGCCCGCCATGGCCACCCGGCTGGCCGAAGGAGAGCAGCGCCCATGACCTTGCGTCGCCGTTGGGACATCCATACCCGCACCCAGGTCATCAGCGTCGGCCCGGCGCTGTTGCTGACCCTGTTGCTGGTCAGCTTCTTCACCTTCGTGCGCATCCAGGATTTGCGCCAAGAGCTCAACCACACCGGCCAATTGATCGCCAACCAGTTGGCCCCGGCCACCGAGTACGGGGTGATTTCCGGCAACAACGAAGTGCTGGAGAGCTTGCTGCAAGCGACCCTGTCGATCCCCCACGTGCGCTTTCTAGAGGTGCAGGACCGGGCCAACAATATTCTGGTGTACGTCGAGCGCCCTTCCGACACCCACAACCTGTCCCAGCAAGTCGAGGTTTTCCAGGCGCCGGTACGCTTGCAGCGCATCGCCTTGAACAATGACTTTTTCCAGAACCGTGGCGCCGCTCCCGGCGCACCCGCCGAGGATTACCTGGGGCGGGTGATTGTCGGCATGTCCAATGACGCCTTTAGCCAGCGCCAACAGGAAATCCTCTTGAAAGCGGCGGTGCTGGCATTGTTCGCCCTGCTGTTCACCTTCCTCCTGGCCCGACGCCTGGCGGCGAGCCTGGCGCAGCCGATCAGCGCCATGGGCACGGCGGTCAAGGCCATCCAACAGGGCGACTACAGCAAACCGCTGCCGGTGGTGGACGATGCCGAACTGGGTAGCCTGGCCAAACACATCAACAACCTCGCCCGAGGCCTGGACCAGGCCAGCCGCGAGCAGCAGCAGGCCATGGCGCAACTGATCCAGACCCGCGAAGAAGCCGAACGGGCCAACAATGCCAAGTCCGATTTCCTGGCCATGATGAGCCACGAACTGCGCACGCCGATGAATGGCGTGCTGGGCATGCTGCAACTGCTCGAAACCACCGAGTTGACCGAGGAGCAGATCGAGTACGCGGCCCTGGCCTGCGAATCCACCGAGCACTTGCTCAAGGTCATCAACGACATCCTCGACTTCTCACGCATTGAACGCACGACCCTGGAACTGGAGCACATCCCGTTCAACCTTGCCGAGCTGATTAACAGCTGCGCCCAGGCCTTCGCCCACGACGCCACGCAGCGTGGCCTGAGCCTGGAGGTAGACATTCCCGCCGGCATGCAGGCACTGGAGGTATGCGGCGATCCGACGCGCATCCGGCAAATATTGGTCAACCTGGTGGGTAACGCGCTGAAGTTCACCGAGCAGGGCCGCGTCACCATTGCCCCGCAATGGCAAATCCTGGACCACGACCTGCTGTGGTTCACCTGCAGCGTCAGCGACAGCGGCATTGGCATTTCCAAGCAGAGCCTGGAACTGATGTTCAACGCCTTCCAGCAGGCCGACAGCTCAATCTCCCGGCGCTACGGCGGCACCGGCCTGGGCCTGCCCATCGCCCGCACACTGGCTGAACGCATGGGTGGCACCCTGCGCGCCCAGAGCGAGGAGGGCCGGGGTTCGGTGTTTACCCTGCAAATCCCCCTGGAACTGTGCCGCCGGCCCCTGCCGTCGCTCGTTCCACGCACCCTCAGCGCCAAGGCGCACGGCGAAGGGCGCAATGTGCTGCTGGTGGAAGACAACCCGGTCAACCAAACCGTAATAGAAGCCATGTTGCGCAGCCTGGGCTTTACCGTCAGCGTCGCCACCGATGGCGAGCAAGCGGTGCGCAGCGCCGAGAGTCTGATCTTCGAGGCGATCCTGATGGACTGTCGCTTGCCGCTGATCGACGGCTACGAGGCCACCCGGCAAATCCGCCAACTGCCCGGTTGCGCCGAACTGCCAATCATCGCCCTGACCGCCAATGCCCTGCAGGGCGACCGCGAAGCCTGCCTGCGGGCGGGAATGAACGATTACCTGGCCAAGCCGTTCAAACGCACTGACTTGCAGCAGATTTTGCAGCGCTGGGTGCGGTAGCACAGAGCTTTCATCGATCTGCGACTGGCGTGAAAGACGAAAGTGCGGCAGTCTTAGGCACCCTAACGGGCCTCTAAAAGGGCTTGAATAAAAATTTCAGTGCACAAGTGTACATTCATGTCCTTGGTGCTGTGACTTTCACTACAACGCAATAGTCTATGAGTAGGCTACCGGCTCGGGGCATCACCGCTCCGGGCGCCTGGGAAGATTCGCCCCACCTGCCGCATGGGATTATTGAGGAGCTCGCATGACCAAACAAAACGCCTTTACTCGGGAAGAACTGCTGCGCTGCAGTCGCGGTGAGCTGTTCGGCCCGGGTAACGCGCAATTGCCCGCCCCGAACATGCTGATGGTGGATCGCATCACCCATATCAGCGAAGAGGGTGGCAAGTACGGCAAAGGTGAATTGGTCGCCGAGTTGGATATCACCCCGGACCTGTGGTTCTTCGCCTGCCACTTCGAGGGCGACCCGGTCATGCCCGGCTGCCTGGGCCTGGATGCCATGTGGCAACTGGTCGGCTTCTTCCTCGGCTGGCAAGGCCTGCCGGGCCGCGGCCGCGCCCTGGGTTCTGGCGAAGTGAAGTTCTTCGGCCAGGTCCTGCCGACCGCCAAGAAAGTCACCTATAACATTCAGATCAAGCGCGTGCTCAAGGGCAAGCTGAACCTGGCCATCGCCGATGGCTCGGTCAGTGTCGACGGCCGCGAAATCTACACCGCCGAAGGCCTTCGGGTCGGCGTTTTCACCTCCACTGACAACTTCTAAGGGTTATCCGCATGCGCCGCGTCGTAATCACTGGTCTGGGCATCGTTTCCTGCCTGGGCAATGACAAAGAGACCGTCTCCGCTAACCTGCGTGCAAGTCGCCCTGGCATCCGTTTCAACCCGGAATATGCCGAAATGGGTCTGCGTAGCCAGGTTTCCGGCTCCATTGACCTGCCCCTCGAAGAACTGATCGATCGCAAGATCTACCGCTTCGTCGGTCACGCCGCCGCCTACGCCTACCTGGCCATGAAAGACGCCATCAGCGACGCTGGCCTGACCGACGAGCAGGTGTCCAACCCGCGTACCGGCCTGATCGCCGGCTCCGGCGGTGCGTCGACCCTCAACCAGATGGAAGCGCTGGACATCCTGCGCGAAAAAGGCGTCAAGCGCGTCGGCCCGTACCGCGTCACCCGGACCATGGGCAGCACGGTGTCCGCCTGCCTGGCCACGCCGTTCAAGATCAAAGGCCTGAACTACTCGATCTCCTCCGCCTGCGCCACCAGTGCTCACTGCATCGGTACCGCGGTCGAGCAGATCCAGATGGGCAAGCAGGACATCGTCTTTGCCGGTGGCGGTGAAGAAGAACACTGGAGCCAATCGTTCCTGTTCGACGCCATGGGCGCCCTGTCCAGCCAGTACAACGAAACCCCGGAAAAAGCCTCCCGCGCCTACGACAAGAACCGCGATGGCTTCGTCATCGCTGGCGGCGGCGGCATGGTAGTGGTCGAGGAACTGGAACACGCCCTGGCCCGTGGCGCGAAGATCTACGCCGAAATCGTCGGCTATGGCGCCACTTCCGACGGCTACGACATGGTCGCGCCAAGCGGCGAAGGCGCCATCCGCTGCATGCAGATGGCAATGTCCACCGTTGACGGCCCGATCGACTACCTCAACACCCACGGCACCTCCACGCCAGTGGGCGACGCCAAGGAAATGGAAGGCGTGCGCGAAGTGTTCGGCGCCAACGCCCCGGCCATCAGCTCCACCAAGAGCCTGTCGGGTCACTCCCTGGGCGCCGCTGGCGTTCACGAAGCGATCTACTGCCTACTGATGATGGAAGGCAACTTCATTGCCGGCTCCGCCAACATCGAGGAACTGGACCCGGCTGTCGCGGACATGCCGATCCTGACCAAGACCCGCGAAAACGTCACGCTCAACAACGTGATGAGCAACAGCTTCGGCTTCGGCGGCACCAACGCCACGCTGGTGCTGCAACGCTGGCAGGGCAAGTAAGCCAAGCCCCGCGATTGAAAACGCCCCGACTGGTTCGGGGCGTTTTTTTTTGGGGGGAGCCATATCCGGCACCTGAATCGCGCTCCCACAAAACAGCACCAGTGCCCGCGATAACGGCGCGAGCCCACAGGCACCGACTACACCGAAAACCGCGCCACCATCGTGTTCAAGTCCACCGCCAGGCGTGACAACTCCTGGCTGGCGGCGCTGGTCTGGTTGGCGCCCGCCGAGCTCTGCATCGCCAGGTCGCGGATATTCATCAGGTTGCGGTCCACCTCCCGGGCCACCGCAGCCTGTTGCTCCGAGGCGCTGGCGATCACCAGGTTACGTTCGTTGATCTGGGTGAAGGCCGTGGCGATATCCTCCAGCGCCACGCCTGCTGCCTTCGCCACTTCCAGGGTGGTATGGGCGCGGGAGTTGCTCTGCTGCATGGAACTGACCGCCTCCTCCGTACCCTGCTGGATACCACCGATCATCAGTTCGATTTCCCGGGTCGACTGCTGGGTGCGGTGGGCCAGCGCCCGCACCTCATCGGCCACCACCGCAAAACCGCGCCCGGCGTCCCCCGCCCGCGCAGCCTCGATGGCGGCGTTCAGGGCCAGCAGGTTGGTCTGCTCGGCAATGGCGCGGATCACATCCAGTACCTTGCTGATGCCATAGACCTTCTGCGCCAGGTCACCAACCCGCTCTACGTTGGTATTGACGTCATCGGCCAGGGACTCGATGGACAGCACGGTCTGGTGCACCTGCTCGCGGCCATGGCGGGCGATGCGGTCGGATTCGCGTGACGCCTCGCTGGTGGCCACCGCGTTGCTCGCCACCTCCTCCACCGCCGCCGTCATCTGGTTGACCGCCGTCGCTGCTTGCTCGATTTCCTGGCTCTGCTGATGCAAGCCACGGGTGGCGTCCTCGGTCACGCAACTGAGCTCCTCGGAGGCCGAGGCCAATTGGCTGGAAGATTCGGAGATACGCCGGATGGTGTCACGCAGGCTCTGCTGCATGGTCTTGAGGGCCTGCAACAGACGGGCCGGCTCGTCCTTGCCGCTGATGGCAATGTCGCCGGTCAGGTCGCCCTCGGCCACCCCCTCAGCCAATTTCAGTGACTGGGACAGCGGCACCACGATGCTACGGGTCAGCAACAAGGCCAGGGCAATGGTCATCACCCCCGTCACCAGCACCATGCCAATCACCCATCTGCGCGATTCGCTGAATACATCGCGGGCCAGCACCGTGGCCTGGTTGGCATTGCTGCGGTTCAAGTCGAGCAGTTCATTGAGGGTTACGGCCAACTCATCGGCCATTTGGCTCATTTCACCGTTGAGTTCAGTCACCGCCTCGGGCACCTGGTTGCGGGCGGACAGGGCCATCACTTCGCCTTGGTGCTGGAGATAGGTTTTTTCCTTGGCCTGAAAGCGATCAAATAGCTCCCGCTCGCGGGGCAGCACAATCAGGGCTTCATAGCGCTTCTGGGCGGCACCCAAGTTGCGCTTGACGTCATTGAGTTTGCTTTCGTTGCTGGCCAGCGCCTGGGGGTCGCGGTTAATCAGCAACCTCATGGTCAGGGCCCGCACCCGCAGCAGGTCTTGGTTGATCTCGCCGACCGCCATCACGCTGGGCAACCAGTTGTTGTCCACCTCGTCCGACTGCTCGCGCATGTTGGACATCTGCATCAGGGCAAACGCCCCCAAGCCAAACACCATCAACGCCAACAACCCGAACCCCAGGCCTGCCCGGGGTGCGATATTGAGATTCCTGATACTCATCCTCTGGTTCCTTCCAAAAGCGCTGCATCATCCATGCAGTTGGCTGCTCTTGAAGGTATCGGCCCAAAGGAGATTTGCGTAAGACGAAAACGTGATATCAAAGTGCCCAAGCACTCCGAATCGGGCGGCGCCTGGCCTCAGCGCACCGTGAAGCGCTGCTGCGCCAGCAAGCGGTCGCCCTGGAACACCATAAACCGCCACTCACCACGCACCACTTCGTGGTTTTCGGTGAACTCGAAGGCCATCACATCCTGGGGCGCACCCGGCACCAGTTTCTGCACCACTTCGAGTTTGTCGTGGCGCTGGCCGTCGGGGGTCTGGATGCCTGGGGTGAAATACAACAGGGTCAACGGCTGCTCCGACTCGACCTTGCCCAGCAACTGATACCGCAGGCCAAACTTGGTACCCAATTTGGCCGGGACTATGTCAGTGCGCTCGATGGTCTCGTTACTGCGCCGCAGCACGCGCTCCCCGGCTTGCAGGTCGGCCTTGGCACCGGCAAACACGCCATACTCCACCGGCCCTTCGACGCGCACCTGGGCGCTGGCCAAGCCACTGGCCAGCAACAGCGCCGCCAGACTGGTTAAACGAAAAAAAGACATAGCGCGCTCCTTGATTGAAATTGAGCGCGAGCTTATGACGTAGGCATGACGAACTGATGACAAAGCGACATCAACGTTTGCGCGGCAAAATCGCCAAGAAGTTATCCCGCGCCACCTTACGCGCCACCGCTTCTGGCAGGGCATCGAGGAACGGGTCGAAGCTGTGCATTTCCTCACCCAATTTGTTGAAGCGCCCTACCACATCCGACCCCAGCATGAAGCGCTCCGGGAAGCGCTCTACCAGCGCCAGCCACTGCGGCCGTGGCTTACCCGCCTTATCCAGCAAGTAAGGCCTGAGCACGCTCCAAGACAGGTCCACATACAAATTGGGATAGCTCTCCAGCAACCGTGTCAGGGTGGGCAGCAAAAAGTCCATCTGCACTTGGTGCCGGTGGATTTCCAGGCTGGTGCCGGCGTGGGCCCAAATGAAGCGCGTGTGAGGGTGGTTGCGCAGAGGCTGTTCGATTTCAGCCAGGTAAAGCGGGTTTTTCTCACGCTTGGAGGTGATGTTGGAATGCAGCAACACCGGCAAATCGTTTTCCGCCGCCAAATGATAGATCCGCGTCATCGCCTCATTGTTGGCCCGGGGCGTATCGCCGGAGGTCAGGGCGGTGAGGTCGTCGTGGCGGGTGAACACTTCGCCGATGCCCTGCCACAGCCCGGGGTTGAGGTCGAGCATGCGCTGGATATGGGCGTCACTGTTTTTGTCGTTGGGGTTGAAACCGGACAGGAACGGATGGAAGTACGGGCGCTTGTCCGCCGGCAACTTGCTCACCGCCGCCGCGACTATCACGTCAGTGGCGCTGTACCAGTACGCATCGGCGTCGTCACCGGCGTAGTAGCGCGGGCGCTTGGGTTCGTCTTCGTGCCATTTCTTGGCCACAGGCACGCCGGAAATCATCACGTGCTCGATGCGATTTTTCGCCATGGCCTCAAGCAACGCGTTCATGCCCGCCGATTCCTGGAAGAAATCCACGTAATGCAGATGGGCGTCGCTGTAGCGGTATTCGCGGGCGCTGGCGAACACGGAACAAAGGGCCAACACACAGGCCAGGCTCAACCGGGTCGCGACCACGGGCAATCTCCACAAAGACAGGAGCAAGGTAGACCGCCGCCCGCGCCCCAGGGTTCAGCAGAAAAAAGAGGAACGCTCGGGCACAGGGATGCTCTATAACAACAGCTGCTTAATACCGCGACAGGCTACAACGCTGCGCGACCTTTCCTACTGCCAATGAGGTGCCCCATGACCATTACCGTCAATACCGAGTCCAGCGAAGGTTTTCGCCACAGCATCCAGATCGATGACCATGAAGTCTTCACTGACCTGCCCAAGACCGCCGGCGGCGAAGGCACCGCCCCCGATCCCCACGATTATTTCGACGCCGCGCTAGGCGCCTGCAAGGCCCTGACCCTCAAGCTCTACGCGCAGAAAAAAGACATCCCGCTGACCGGGGTCACGGTGGAGCTCAAGCACGACAATAGCCAGGAGCAGCAAGGCAAGTACGCCCTGCACGTCAAGCTGACCCTCAAGGGCGTACTCACCGATGCGCAGCGCGAAGAACTGCACCGCGTCGCCGACCGCTGCCCGATCCACAAGTTGATGACCACCGCGCAAGTGACCGTGGAAACCCACTTGTCCGAAGGCGCGTTTAGTCAGTAAGGGAACGTTTTGCTGCTGGCGCCGCGGCGGGCCAGCACAGAACCGGGTGGTTGGGCCATCGAACCAGCCCCCATGAAAAAACCCGCCGAAGCGGGTTTTTTCTACTACCTACCGGGTCAAACCGAGAGTTCGACCAACAGCTTGTTCAGTCGGCGCACATAGGCCGCCGGGTCTTTCAGGCTGTCGCCGGCCGCAAGGGCCGCCTGGTCGAAGAGGATGTGCGACAGGTCGCCAAAACGCTCTTCGCTCTGCTCGCTGTCGAGTTTCTCGATCAGCGGATGAGTCGGGTTGAACTCGAAGATGGGCTTGGAATCCGGCACTTTCTGCCCACTGGCTTCGAGGATCTGGCGCATTTGCAGGCCCAGGTCCTGCTCGCCAATGGCCAGGATCGCCGGCGAATCGGTCAGGCGATGGGACACCCGCACTTCGCTGACGGCATCGCCCAGGGCGGTCTTGATCCGCTCCACCAGGCCTTCCTTGGTCTTGGCCACTTCCTCGGCGGCTTTCTTGTCTTCCTCGGAGTCCAGGTTGCCCAGGTCCAGGTCGCCGCGCGCCACGTCGACAAAACTCTTGCCGTCGAACTCGTTGAGGTAGCTCATCAGCCACTCGTCGATGCGGTCGGTGAGCAGCAGCACTTCGATGCCTTTCTTGCGGAAGACCTCCAGGTGCGGGCTGTCCTTGACCGCTTCGTACTTCTCGCCGGTGAGGAAGTAGATCTTGTCCTGGCCTTCCTTGGCGCGAGCCAGGTATTCACCCAGGGAAACCACTTGCTCGCCGTCGTTGCCGTGGGTGGAAGCGAAGCGCAGCAGGCCGGCGATTTTTTCCTTGTTGGCGAAATCTTCGGCCGGGCCTTCTTTCATCACCTGGCCGAAGTTCTTCCAGAAGCCCTTGTATTGCTCAGGCTCGTTCTTCGCCAGTTTTTCCAGCATGTCGAGGACGCGTTTGGTCAGCGCCGACTTCATGGAGTCGATGATCGGGTCTTTCTGCAGGATTTCCCGCGAGACGTTCAGCGACAGGTCGTTGGAGTCGACCACACCTTTGATGAAGCGCAGGTACAGCGGCAGGAACGACTCAGCCTGGTCCATCACGAACACGCGCTGCACGTACAGCTTCAGGCCTTTAGGCGCTTCACGCTGGTACAGGTCAAACGGCGCGCGGGCCGGCACGTAGAGCAGCGAGCTGTATTCGAGCTTGCCTTCGACCTTGTTGTGGCTCCAGCTCAGCGGGTTCTCGAAGTCGTGGGCGATGTGCTTGTAGAACTCCTGGTATTCCTCGTCTTTGACCTCGGTGCGCGGACGGGTCCACAGGGCGCTGGCGCGGTTGACGGTTTCCCATTCCAGGGCCGGCGCCTCTTCGCCTTCGGCGGGGGTGGCTTCCTTGGGCAACTCGATCGGCAGGGCGATGTGGTCGGAATACTTCTTGATGATGTTGCGCAGGCGCCAGCCATCGGCGAATTCGTCTTCGCCGGACTTGAGGTGCAGGACGATACGCGTACCGCGATCAGCCTTTTCGACGGTGGCGACTTCAAATTCGCCCTCGCCCTTGGACGACCAATGCACGCCTTCGCTGGCAGGCAGGCCGGCGCGGCGGCTGAACACTTCAACCTGGTCGGCCACGATGAACGCAGAATAGAAGCCCACGCCGAATTGGCCGATGAGGTGGGAGTCTTTCTTTTGATCGCCGGAAAGGTTCTTCATGAAGTCGGCCGTGCCGGATTTGGCGATGGTACCCAGGTGGGTAATCACATCGTCGCGGCTCATGCCGATACCGTTGTCTTCGAGGGTGACGGTCTTGGCGTCCTTGTCGAAGCTCACACGGATTTTCAGTTCGGCGCCACCTTCCAGCAACTCAGGCTGGGAGAGGGCTTCGAAGCGTAATTTGTCGACAGCGTCAGAGGCGTTCGAGATCAATTCGCGAAGGAAGATTTCCTTGTTGGAATACAGCGAATGGATCATGAGGTGCAGCAGTTGCTTCACCTCGGTCTGGAAGCCCAGGGTTTCCTTTTGAGTTTCCACACTCATGGTTATCAAACTCCAATTGGATGGCAGTGGCCGCGCCCTTGCGGGTTGGCGGCGGGTTGTCATCAAAGTTGGGGGCTTGGGTAGGGATTTCAAGGGGTGAAGCGAAGATCAGCCTTCTTCGATTTTGAAATGGGCCCGAGCGGTGGCGATAGGCTCGTCGCGCGTGCTCTGCCACGCGGTAATCGCCACGTTGGCCACCCGTCGGCCCTGGCGGCATACCTGGCACGTGGCGTAGGTGTCGCGAAACTGCCCGGCGCGCAGATAATCGAGGGAGAAATCGATGATCTTCGGCACGCCCGGCGAGCCGGTGAGCACCAGCAGATGCAGGGCCGCCGCCAGTTCCATGAACCCGGCGATCACCCCGCCGTGGATGGCCGGCAGTAGCGGGTTGCCGATGTTGTCCTTGTTGGCCGGCAGGCGAAACAGCAGCTCATCCCCCACCCGTGAGCATTCGATGCCAATCAATTTGGCGTAAGGGATCTGATGCAGCAGCGAGGCATAGTCGCCCTGGGCGTGGGCCTGTTGCAGTTGTTCCTTGAAGTGATCGCTCATGCTGCACCGCCATTGATCGCGCCGCCAAAGCCGCGGGTGCCTTTGATGCCCTTGCCCATGCGCATGAACGTGCCCACCACATGGGCCACCGGGCGCTCGCGGTCGTCCTGGTAGGCAAAGCCGCGGGCGAAGATCACATCGGTGGTGACCCGGTAGCACTCGGCAAAACCGTAGACATCTTTATTGGGCTCGGCCGGGTGCATGTAGTCGATGCGCAGGTCCAGGGTCGGGCAGACCTCGAACTGCGGCAGCACGCACAACGTGGCCATGCCACATGCGGTGTCCATCAGCGAGGTAATGGCGCCGCCATGAATCACCCCACTCTGGGGGTCGCCGACAATTTGTGGGCCGTAAGGCAAAATCACCGTGATGCCGTCCGTCGAGGCATCGTGCACCTGCATCCCCAGTACCTGGCAATGCCGCAACGCCGACAAAAAGCGGGTCGCACGCTCAAAAATAGGGTTTTGCACCATGGGTTTACTCGCTGGCTGAATATCGAATGAGGGCAATCAACGCACAGGCCGTTAGTTCCATGAAATAAGAAGTTAATATATCTGCAGGTTTCTGGAACTTAACCTGCGCAGCCATGCTCGAAAGGCCAGAAGATATCTTCAATAAGGAGAAACACCCCATGCGTAAGACTTTAGCTATTGCCTTGATGTTGACCGCTTCCCTCGGTCTCGCTGCCTGCGATAAAAAATCCGAGGACAAAGCTCAAGATGCCAACCAACATGCTGAGCAAGCCCAGCAAAAAATGAACGAAGCTCAGGATAAAGTGAACGAGGCCGCGAAAGAAAACGTCGAAGCCGCCAAAGATCAGGCTGAATCGAACAAGGCCGCCGCAGAAGAAGCCGCTCCGGCCGCCCCTGCCGAAGCCCCTAAAACCAACTAATCGGGTTTTAGCACTGCAAAAAGAAACCCGCCAAGTGCGGGTTTTCTTTTGCCTGGGATTTAACTAAAGCAGCACAGTGCGAAAGGTCGGGCTGAGCATCAACAACAATGAACACACTAAACCGACAAACCACACTAGGCTGCGCTGCCATGCCAAGTCAGCCCAGTAGCACAGCAAGTAAACAACCCGCGCAATGACAAAGATGATCGCCAGGCTATCGATCAGCCAACCGGCGGTCTGGGTGGTGTGCGCCATCAACACGCCGACGGAAAACAGGATGAACGCCTCGAAACTGTTTTGATGGGCCGCCACGGCGCGGGCGCCGAACCCGGTCAACTGCGCCTGTTGCTGGCGTGGCAGGTGGTTGTTGTAGCCGCCCTGCTCTTTCATCGCCTTGGCCACCGGCATGCGGGCCACGAAGATCAACAACGCACTGATAAACACGCACCAGAACGGGATACTCATTAATTCACCTCTTTATTGGCATCAGGCAAGGGCGCCTCTGTAGGGGTATAGACCATGACTTCAAGAACGTCGGAATGAAACTCGCGGCGATAGAGCACCAGCACCACCCCCGTACTCATCAACATGAACAACCAAGGGCTGACGAACCAGGCCAGCATGGTCATGCCGAAGTAATAGGAACGCAGGCCAAAGTTGAACTGGTTGGCAGCCATGGAGATCACACGGGCAGCCCGCGACGCGAACGCCTTGCGCTCCTGCTCGGAGACATGGCGTTCGCCGATCATGGGTGCGGAACCTACCAGAATCGCCGCGAAGTTGTACTGACGCATGCACCAGCTAAAGGTGAAAAAGGCGTAGACGAAGACCATCGCCAGGCACAGCAGCTTGATCTCGGACATGCCCTGGGACGCCTGCTGCACCATCGGAATGTCCGCCAATAACGATACGGCGCGCTCGGAAGCCCCCAGTACAGTCAGAATGCCCGCCAGGATAATTAGCGTGCTGGAGGCGAAGAATGAGGCGTTGCGCTCCAGATTGCCGATCACGCTGGCATCGGCGATGCGGTTGTCACGCAACAGCATGCGGCGCATCCAGTCTTCGCGGTACAGGTGCAGGACACTGGCCAGGCACGCGGTGTCGCGGCCCTTCCAAGTGGCGTAACGGGTATACCCGCCCCAGCAGATGACAAACCAGAGGGCGGCGAGAAGGTGGGTCAGATTGGCCTGGATAAACGACATGCAATTCCCTGTGAGACGTTGGCGAATATAAATCTGGCCGGCCCCAGGCAGCTTCCGGTGCCGACAGACAGACCTTCGACGTTAGCCCACGAAAAAAGACACGACCACGCGCCCATAAAAAATGCCCCGCATCGATTGATGCGGGGCATTTCAGTACGGCTCGGCGCGCTTGTGGCGGGCCGGCAGATCTACGCGATGGCTTCGCTGCGCTTGCCCAGCAGTCGGTCGCAGACTACGGCCAGCATCAGGGTGAAGACACACGGCACCAGCCAGGCCAGGCCTTGCTCGGCCAGCGGCAGGTTGCTCAACTTGGCCGGCAACCAACCCGCCAGGCCCGCCCCCTTGAGGGCATCGATCAGGCCGAACAGGAACGACACCAGCATCACCGGGCCGACAATGCGGCCCTGCTCCTGCCAGAAGTCTTTGCAGAAGCTCAAGGCCACCAGCACGATGCACGGCGGGTAAATGGCGGTCAGCACCGGGATCGAGAACGCGATCAACTTGGTCAGGCCCAGGTTGGAAACCAGCAGCGAGAACGCAGCGAGGATCACCACCAGTGTTTTGTACGACAGCGGTAGCACGCGGCTGAAGTATTCGGCGCAGGCGCAGGTCAGGCCCACGGCGGTCACCAGACAGGCCAGGGAAATCAGCACCGCAAGGAAACCGCTGCCCAGGGAACCGAAAGTGTGCTGCACATAGGCATGCAGTACCGCCGCGCCATTAGTGGCACCGGCCGCCACTTCATGGCTGCCCGAACCCAGGCGGAACAGGCTGATGTACACCAACGCCAGGCCCACGCCAGCAATCAGGCCAGCAATGATGGCGTAGCGGGTAATCAGCGCCGGCGAATCGACGCCACGGGAACGAATGGCGTTGACGATGACGATGCCGAATACCAGTGCGCCCAGGGTATCCATGGTCAGGTAGCCACTGATGAACCCTTGAGAGAACGGTGCGGCGACGTATTCAGGGGTGGCGGTGCCAACATCCCCGGCCGGCAGGGCAAACGCGGCGATCCCCAGGGCTGCGAGGGCAATGATCTTCAAGGGTGCCAGGAAACGCCCGACAGTATCGAGCAGACGGCCCGGGTACAGGGAGATGAAGAACACCAGCAAGAAGTACACGGAGCTATAGAGGAACAGCGCCAATGGGCTTTCACCGGTCAGCGGCGCCAGGCCCACTTCAAAGGATACCGTGGCCGTGCGCGGAGTAGCGAACAGCGGGCCGACCGCCAGGTAGCATGCCGCCGCCAGGATGCCGCCGGCCAGTTTACCGATGGGGCTACTCAGCGCGTCCATCGCACCGCCGACCTTGGCCAAGGCCACGACGGTAATCACCGGTAGGCCCACGGCGGTAATCAGAAAGCCCAACGCCGCCATCCAGACATGAGGCCCGGACTGCAAACCAACGATAGGCGGGAAGATGATGTTGCCGGCGCCCACGAAGAGGGCAAAGGTCATAAAACCAAGTGCCAGGATGTCCTGGCCTTTCAACACTTTCATTTAGGGAAATACCACACTACTGAATCGGAATTTAGAGAGGGACTTCCCTATGGATGAGGGAAATGCTGTCGGTCCGTTTGGGACTGACCCGTTTAGCGCGGCACTTCCTTGTGGGGAGCAGACGCATAAAGAGGCGGCTAGCGTACAGAAATTGCGTGATAAACGCACTGTTAGGGGGCGCACTGTCCGATAAACGACATCTCAATGTCGTGTTCTTGTAAAAGCAGCACGTGACTCGCTACAACCGGCAACCATGCCCACGTGCTTTTCTCTTGCAGCTCAAAACTTGCCGCTTACGCCTGCGCTTGAAGCACAAAGGCCACCCCGAGGGGTGGCCTTTGTAGTAGAGCGCTACAAGCTGCAACTCAGAGAACGAACGCTCTTCTCTACAGCTTAAAACTGGCAGCTTGCGGCGGCTCTTACTTGATCGCCCAGCCAGTCAGCTCGGACAGTGCCTTGCCGATGTCTGCCAGCGAACGCACGGTTTTCACGCCGGCGTCTTCCAGGGCAGCAAACTTCTCGTCTGCAGTGCCTTTGCCGCCGGAGATGATTGCGCCCGCATGGCCCATGCGCTTGCCCGCAGGGGCAGTCACACCAGCGATGTAGGAAACAACCGGCTTGGTCACGTTTGCCTTGATGTAGGCAGCCGCTTCTTCTTCAGCCGAACCGCCGATCTCACCGATCATCACGATCGCTTCGGTCTTCGGGTCTTCCTGGAACAGTTTCAGGATGTCGATGAAGTTCGAGCCTGGGATCGGGTCACCGCCGATGCCGACGCAAGTCGACTGACCGAAACCGGCGTCAGTAGTCTGCTTCACAGCTTCGTAGGTCAGGGTGCCGGAACGGGAAACGATACCGACCTTGCCTGGCAAGTGAATGTGACCTGGCATGATGCCAATCTTGCATTCGCCCGGGGTGATTACGCCTGGGCAGTTAGGGCCGATCAGGACCACGCCCAGTTCGTCGCACTTGACCTTGGCATCCAGCATGTCCAGGGTAGGAATGCCTTCGGTGATGCACACGATCAGCTTGATGCCGCCGAACGCCGCTTCAAGGATGGAGTCCTTGCAGAAAGGAGCTGGAACGTAGATCACGCTGGCGGTTGCGCCAGTGGCTGCTACAGCGTCTTTCACGGTGTTGAACACTGGCAGGCCCAGGTGTTCGGTGCCGCCTTTGCCTGGAGTCACGCCGCCAACCATCTTGGTGCCGTATTCGAGGGCTTGCTGGGTGTGGAAGCTACCCTGGGAACCGGTGATGCCCTGGCAGATAACCTTGGTGTCTTTGTTAATCAGGACGCTCATTATTTGCCCTCCGCAGCTTTGACGACTTGTTGAGCAGCGTCGGTCAGGCTGGTAGCAGCGATGATGTTCAAACCGCTTTCTGCCAGTACTTTAGCGCCCAGTTCAGCGTTGTTGCCTTCAAGGCGAACAACAACCGGGATTTTCACGCCGACTTCTTTCACTGCACCGATGATGCCTTCGGCAATCATGTCGCAACGAACGATGCCGCCGAAGATGTTGACCAGTACTGCAGCGACGTTAGCGTCGGACAGGATGATCTTGAACGCTTCGGTAACGCGTTCCTTGGTAGCGCCGCCGCCCACGTCGAGGAAGTTGGCTGGCTTGCCGCCATGCAGGTTGACGATGTCCATGGTGCCCATGGCCAGGCCAGCACCGTTGACCATGCAACCGATGTTGCCTTCCAGCGCTACGTAGTTCAGCTCGAACTTGGCAGCGTGCGCTTCGCGCGGATCGTCCTGCGACGGATCGTGGAAAGTCTTCAGCTTAGGCTGGCGGTACATTGCGTTGGCGTCGATGTTGATCTTGGCATCGAGGCAGTGCAGGTCGCCATCAGCCTTGATAACCAGCGGGTTCACTTCCAGCAGGGCCAGATCGTGATCCTGGAACAGCTTGGCCAGACCAACGAAGATCTTGGCGAACTGAGCCACTTGCTTGCCTTCCAGGCCCAGCTGGAAAGCCAGCTCGCGACCCTGGAACGGCTGAGCGCCGACCAGTGGATCGATGGTGGCCTTGAGGATTTTCTCTGGGGTGTCGTGAGCGATTTTCTCGATGTCCACGCCACCTTCGGTGGAAGCCATGAACACGATGCGACGGCTCGAACGGTCAACGACAGCGCCCAGGTACAGCTCTTTGGCGATATCAGTGCACGATTCAACCAGGATCTTGGTGACTGGCTGGCCGTTGGCGTCAGTCTGGTAAGTCACCAGACGCTTGCCCAACCACTGTTGAGCGAATGCTTTGGCGTCTTCTTTGCTGCGAACCAGCTTTACGCCGCCCGCTTTACCGCGACCACCAGCGTGGACCTGGGCTTTGACAACCCACTCGGTGCCGCCGATTTTGTCGCAAGCTTCTGCTGCCGCTTCCGGAGTGTCTACTGCAAAACCCTGGGATACTGGCAGGCCGTATTCAGCGAACAGCTGCTTACCCTGATACTCGTGAAGATTCATGCTTATTACCGTCTTCGTTAGGTACTGCGCATTCGGCGCTGCACTTTCATAAGTGCCGCACCACCTGTGACTGCTGCTTGCGCAGTTTCATCGCCTGCCCCACCCGAAGGCCGGGCAGTCGGTGAAACTACACAAGGCTGCGTCCAGCGGACATTCCGCGGTGAGTCTTGCGCGCAAGGCTCACGACGGGCAACCGCCGTGGTTTCTTATTATCTTGCTTAGCGTTTCTTGCGGTTGGCGATGTGGATGGCTTGGCCATTCACCGCCAACGCGGCTTCGTGCAACGCTTCGGACAGGGTCGGATGGGAGAAGACCATCATGCCGATATCCTCGGCACTGGTGCCGAATTCCATACCGATAGCGCCCTGCTGAACCAGTTCTGCAGCGCCCGGGCCGATCACGTGAACACCCAGTACGCGGTCGGTCTTGGCGTCGGCGATGACTTTGACAAAACCACCGGTGTCGTTGGCTGCCATGGCACGGCCACTGGCGGCGAACGGAAAGGTGCCGACGTTAACTTCAACGCCTTCAGCTTTCAAGGCTTGCTCGGTTTTACCGACCCATGCGATTTCCGGATGGGTGTAGATAACCGAAGGGATCAGGTCGTAGTTCATCTGGGCTTTGTGGCCCTTGATGCGCTCGGCCACCATGATGCCTTCTTCGGAAGCCTTGTGCGCCAGCATCATGCCGCGCACCACATCGCCGATCGCGTAGACGCCAGGAACGCTGGTCGCGCACTGGTCGTCAACGAAGATGAAGCCACGTTCGTCGATGGTCACACCGCTGTCAGCCGCCAGCAGATCGGTGGTCACCGGACGGCGACCAACGGCTACGATCAGCTTGTCGAAGGTGATGGTCTGTTCGCCGTTGGCGTCGGTGTAGGTCACCACGACTTCTTCGCCGTTGACCTTGGAGCCGGTGACGCGAGCGCCCAGCTTGATGTCCAGACCTTGTTTGGTCAGGGTTTTCAGGGCTTCTTTGGACACAGCGGTGTCGGCAGCCATCAGGAAGGTATCCAGGGCTTCCAGGACAGTCACTTGCGCGCCCAGACGGGACCAGACGGAACCCAGTTCCAGGCCAATCACGCCAGCGCCGATCACGCCCAGGCGTTTTGGCACGGCCTGGAATTCCAGGGCACCGGTGGAATCAACGATGACGTTGTTGTCCACTGGAGCTGGTGGAATGTCGATCGGACGCGAGCCAGAGGCCAGGATCACGTGCTCGGCTTCGATCACTTCAACCGAACCGTCAGGCTTGGTCAGCTCGACTTTCTTGCCGGCCAGCAACTTGCCGTGGCCTTGCAGGGAAGTCACGCCATTGGCTTTGAACAGGGTCGCAACGCCGGAGGTCAGGCCTTTGACGATATTTGCCTTGCGGCCAACCATGGCAGCAACGTCCATGGTCACGCCTGCGTGATTGATACCGTGGATGGCAAAACCATCCTGGGCTTCGTGGAATTTCCAGGAGCTGTCCAGCAGCGCCTTGGAAGGAATGCAACCTACGTTCAGGCAAGTGCCGCCCAACGCCAGCTTGCCTTCCTTGTCGGTGTATTTCTCGATGCAGGCAGTCGTGAGGCCCAGTTGCGCAGCCTTGATGGCCGCGACGTAGCCGCCAGGGCCCGCACCAATCACTACAACGTCAAATTTCTGAGACATGAAAATAGATCCTCTATTTAGCGACAAGCTTTAGCGTCAAGCTGCAAGCCAAGCTGATTTTTCTTACAGCCTGCAGCTCGCAACTTGACGCTGCTTCTATCAGATATCCAGGAGCAAGCGAGCCGGGTCTTCCAGCAGGTTCTTGATGGTTACCAGGAAAGTCACGGCTTCTTTACCATCGATCAAACGGTGATCGTAGGACAGGGCCAGGTACATCATCGGACGGATCACGACCTGACCATTGATCGCCATAGGGCGTTGCAGGATGTTGTGCATACCCAGGATCGCTGCTTGCGGCGGGTTGACGATCGGGGTCGACATCATCGAGCCGAATGTACCACCGTTGGTGATGGTGAAAGTACCACCGGTCATTTCGTCCATCGACAGCTTACCGTCGCGAGCCTTCTTACCGAAAGTGGCGATGCCACCTTCGATTTCAGCCAGGCTCATCAGTTCGGCGTTACGCAGAACCGGTACAACCAGACCGCGATCGCTGGAAACCGCAACACCGACGTCGGCATAGCCGTGGTAGACGATATCGCCGCCATCGATCGAAGCGTTGACTGCCGGGAAGCGTTTCAGCGCTTCGGTGGCCGCTTTCACGAAGAACGACATGAAGCCCAGGCGTACGCCGTTGTGGGACTTCTCGAACAGGTCCTTGTACTTCGAACGCAGGGCCATGACTTCGGTCATGTCGACTTCGTTGAAGGTAGTCAGCATCGCCATGTTCGACTGGGCTTCAACCAGGCGCTTGGCCACGGTGGCGCGAACGCGGGTCATCGGAACACGCTTCTCGACGCGATCACCGGCAGCGAACACCGGGGCAGCGGCGGCAGGCGCAGCAGCCTTGGCAGGTGCGGCGGCCGGGGCGGCTTTCTTGGCCGCAACGGCTGCAACGACGTCTTCCTTGGTCACACGACCACCTTTGCCGGTGCCGGCAACGGAAGCAATGTTGATACCGCTTTCTTCAGCCAGCTTGCGCGCAGCAGGTGCGGCAACAGGATCGTCTTCACCACCGGCAGCAGGCGCAGCGGCCTGTGCAGGAGCGGCAGCAGCGGCTGCGGGAGCCGCGGCAACACCGCCCGCCTCGATCGAACCCAGTACCTGGTTAGAAAGGACGGTAGCGCCCTCTTCGGCAACGATGGCACCCAGGACGCCGTCGGCTTCGGCCAACACTTCCAGTACAACCTTGTCGGTCTCGATGTCGACGATCAGGTCGTCACGCTTTACAGCGTCGCCTGGTTTTTTGTGCCAGGTGGCAACGGTGCCATCGGCAACCGATTCCGGGAATGACGGGGCTTTGATTTCGATAGCCATTATCTGTGGGTCCTTAAAATTCGGTTTCAGTCAGCGCGAAGGCGTTAAACAGTAAAGGCATCTTGCAGGAGTTTTTCCTGCTGCTCAGCGTGCATCGATGCATAACCACAAGCAGGTGCAGCAGAAGCGTCACGGCCCGCGTACTCGAGTACGAGCGACTTGTTGTGACCACTGATGATGCGGCGCATGTGGTGCTGGCTGCAGTACCAGGCACCCTGGTTCATCGGCTCTTCCTGACACCAAACGATGTGTTTGAGGTTGGAATAAGGAGCCAGGACTTCGATCAAGTCGTCCTCAGGGAATGGGTACAACTGCTCAAGACGCACGATGGCGATGTCGTCACGACCTTCGGCGCGGCGTTTTTCCAGGAGGTCGTAGTAGACCTTGCCGCTGCAGAGCACAACGCGCTCGACCTTTTTCGGGTCCTGGGCGTCGATTTCCGGGATAACGGTCTGGAACGAACCTTCCGCGAGATCTTCCAGGGTCGAGATGGCCAGTTTATGGCGCAGCAGCGACTTAGGAGTCAGGACTACCAGCGGCTTGCGCAGCGGGCGAATCACCTGGCGACGCAGCAAGTGGTAGATCTGGGCCGGAGTGGTCGGCATGCACACCTGGATGTTGTGCTCGGCGCACAACTGCAGGTAACGCTCCAGACGGGCCGAGGAGTGTTCCGGCCCCTGACCTTCATAACCGTGCGGCAACAACATGGTCAGACCGCAGAGACGGCCCCACTTGTGCTCGCCGCTGGTGATGAATTGGTCGATCACCACTTGGGCGCCGTTGGCGAAGTCACCGAACTGGGCTTCCCAGATCACCAACGCATTAGGCGTGGTGGTCGAGTAACCATATTCAAATGCCAGTACGGCTTCTTCGGACAGGAACGAATCGTACAGGTCGAAACGTGGCTGGCCTTTGTACAGGTTCTGCAGCGGGATGTAGGTGCCCGCGTCTTTCTGGTTGTGCAACACGGCGTGACGGTGCGAGAACGTACCGCGGCCAATGTCCTGGCCAGTCATGCGGATCGGGTGACCTTCAAACGCCAGGGTCGCGTATGCCATGGTTTCGGCATAACCCCAGTTGATCGGCAGGCCGCCGGCTTGCATTTTCTGACGGTCTTCGTAGATCTTCGCGACCTGGCGCTGGACTACGAAGCCTTCCGGGATTTCCAGCAGCTTGGCGGACAGCTCTTGCAGGGTCTTGAGGTCGAAACGGGTGTCGTGACGCGCAGTCCAGGCGTGGCCCAGGTACGGGCGCCAGTCCACGAACAACTCTTTGTTCGGCTCTTTGACCAGGCTTTTTACCACATGCAGGCCGTTATCCAGCGCGTTGCGGTATTCGTCGATCTTCGCTTGCACGCGCTCGATGTCCAGGACACCGCTCTGGGTCAGGTGATCGGCGTACAGCTCACGGGTGGTGCGCTGTTTGCTGATCTGCTGGTACATCAGAGGCTGGGTGCCGCTAGGTTCGTCCGCTTCGTTGTGGCCGCGACGACGGTAGCAAACCAGGTCGATCACCACGTCGCGCTTGTACTGCATGCGGTAGTCGATGGCGAGCTGGGTCACGAACAGCACAGCTTCCGGATCATCACCGTTAACGTGCAGGATCGGCGCCTGAATCATCTTTGCAACGTCGGTGGCGTACTCGGTGGAGCGCGAGTCCAGCGGGTTGCTGATGGTAAAGCCGACCTGGTTGTTGATGACCAGGTGGATCGTGCCGCCCGTCTTGAAGCCGCGTGTCTGCGACATCTGGAAGGTTTCCATGACCACGCCCTGACCTGCGAATGCAGCGTCACCGTGGATGGAAATCGGCAGGACCTTTTCCCCAGTCGGATCGTTGCGACGATCCTGGCGGGCACGCACGGAACCTTCAACCACCGGCGAAACGATTTCCAAGTGGGAAGGGTTGAACGCCATTGCCAGGTGGACTTCGCCGCCGGCAGTCATGACGTTGGACGAGAAGCCCTGGTGATACTTGACGTCACCGGAACCCAACTCAACCTTTTTCTTGCCTTCGAATTCGTCGAACAGCTCACGCGGGTTCTTGCCGAAGGTGTTGACCAGTACGTTCAGACGGCCACGGTGGGCCATGCCGATGACGATTTCCTTGGTGCCGTAGGAACCGGAACGCTGGATCAACTCGTCGAGCAACGGAATCAGGCTCTCGCCGCCTTCCAGACCGAAACGCTTGGTGCCCGGGTACTTGGTGCCCAGGTACTTTTCCAGGCCTTCAGCGGCCGTAACGCGCTCGAGCAGGTGGCTCTTGATGTCCGCGGAGAAGGTCGGACGGCCGCGCACGCTTTCCAGACGCTGCTGGAACCACTGGCGCTGCTCGGAATCGACGATGTGCGTAAATTCAGCGCCGATGGTGCGGCAATATGTCTGCTGCAACGCTTCGTGAATTTCGCGTAGGCTCGCTTCCTCTTTGCCGATGAACAGGTCTCCGGCACGGAAGGTCGTATCAAGATCGGCATTGGTCAAGCCGTAGTGATTGATCGACAGGTCTGCAGGTGCAGGACGCTGCCACAGCCCCAGCGGATCAAGCTGGGCTGCCTGGTGGCCACGCATACGGTAGGCCTGGATCAGTCGCAGCACTTCAACTTGCTTCTTCTCGTGCTCACTGCTCACGCTGCCGGCGGAAACCGGTTGGGCGCGGCGCTGGTTCTTTGCCAGCAAGACGAAATGATCGCGAATTGTCGAGTGCGAAACATCGGTGGCAGTGTTGCCATCAGCAGGCAACTTCTGAAAATAGGTGCGCCACTCTTCTGGCACAGCGTTAGGGTCGTGCAGGTAGAGCTCGTAGAGCTCTTCCACATAGGCAGCGTTACTACCGGATAGGTAGGCGCTGTTCCACATGCGCTGCATCACGCTTTCTTGCATGCTTGGTCACCCTCGGTTAGGGGAACACCACCGGCGAAGACACCGAGCAAACTTGCAGAAGTCCGAGTGCAGCGACCAAAACAAGCCACTTAGGATCACGCTGATAGTCCGGGTACCAGCCCGGATGCCCCTGCTTGTCTCATTTCTTCAAAATAAGAACCGCGGCCTTTTAGGCTGCTGTTCAGGTTAAAACTACGGCGCCGGTTGAAGCCTGCGCCGTAGCATCTACGGGTACAACGGTGTTACGGGTACTGCAGCTGTATCACACGCCGCTCTGCAGCAGCATGTTACGGATGTGACCGATGGCCTTAGTCGGGTTCAGGCCTTTGGGACATACGTTGACGCAGTTCATGATCCCGCGGCAGCGGAATACGCTGAACGGGTCGTCCAGTGAAGCCAGACGTTCGGACGTCTGGGTGTCACGGCTGTCTGCCAGGAAGCGGTAGGCTTGCAGCAAAGCGGCCGGGCCCAGGAACTTGTCCGGGTTCCACCAGAAGGACGGGCACGAGGTCGAGCAGCAGGCGCACAGGATGCACTCGTACAGACCGTCGAGCTTTTCACGCTCTTCCGGAGACTGCAGACGTTCGATGGCCGGAGCCGGCGTGTCGTTCTGCAGGTAAGGCTTAACCTTCTCGTATTGCTTGTAGAAGATGCTCATATCGACGACCAGGTCACGAATAATCGGCAAACCTGGCAGAGGACGAACGATCAGCTTGTTACCCTTGACCACGGCGGACAGTGGCGTGATGCACGCCAGGCCGTTCTTGCCGTTGATGTTCATGCCGTCGGAACCGCAGACACCTTCACGGCAAGAGCGACGATAGGAGAAACCCTCGTCCTGCTCTTTGATGAGGGCCAGCACGTCCAGCACCATCAGGTCTTTACCACCGGTATCGACCGAAAATTCCTGCATGAACGGCGAAGCGTCCTGATCGGGGTTGTAGCGATAAACACTGACTTTCAACATGGCGGCCACCCTTAATAAGTCCGAATCTTAGGTTCAAAAGTCGGAACAGTCTTCGGCGAGAAGTTCACAGCACGCTTGGTCACGCGCTTGTCACCCGGGAAGTACAGGGTGTGGCACAGCCAGTTTTCGTCGTCACGGTCTTCAAAGTCTTCACGGGCGTGAGCGCCGCGGGACTCTTTACGCACTTCTGCGGCGATGGCTGTAGCTTCGGCCACTTCCAGCAGGTTCTGCAGCTCCAGAGCTTCGATACGCGCGGTGTTGAAGGCCTGGGACTTATCGTTGATCTTCACGTTGGCGATACGCACACGCAGATCGGCCAGTTGGGCAATACCCTTCTGCATGTATTCGCCGGTACGGAATACACCGAAGTAGTTCTGCATGCAGTTTTGCAGCTCGCGACGCAGGGTTGCTACGTCTTCGCCATCGGTGCGCTCGTTCAGAGCGGACAGGCGTGCCAGGGCCGCCGTGATGTCGGCGTCGGTGGCGTCGTCGTACTCGATGCCTTCGGTCAGGGCTTTTTCCAGGTGCAGGCCAGCAGCACGGCCGAACACCACCAGGTCGAGCAGCGAGTTGCCGCCCAGACGATTGGCACCGTGAACCGATACGCACGCGACTTCGCCTACCGCGAACAGGCCTGGGATGATCTGGTCCACGCCTTCGTCGTTCTGGGTGATCGCCTGGCCATGAATGTTGGTGGCAACGCCGCCCATCATATAGTGGCAAGTCGGAACAACCGGAACCGGCGCAACCACCGGGTCAACGTGGGCGAATGTCTTCGACAGTTCGCAGATACCTGGCAGACGGCTGTGCAGCACTTCCTCGCCCAAGTGGTCGAGTTTGAGCATCACGTGGTCGCCATTCGGACCGCAACCGTTGCCGGCGATGATTTCTTTAACCATCGAGCGAGCAACCACGTCACGACCGGCAAGGTCCTTCGCGTTCGGAGCATAACGCTCCATGAAACGCTCGCCGTGCTTGTTAATCAGGTAGCCACCTTCACCGCGGCAACCTTCGGTCACCAGTACACCGGCGCCGGCGATGCCGGTCGGGTGGAACTGCCACATTTCGATGTCCTGCACCGGCACGCCAGCACGCAAGGCCATGCCCACGCCGTCGCCGGTGTTAATCAGGGCGTTGGTGGTGGACGCATAGATGCGGCCCGCGCCGCCCGTGGCCAGCACGGTAGCCTTGGCACGGATGTAGGTGGTTTCGCCGGTTTCGATGCAGATTGCGATCACACCGACGAACGCGCCGTCCTGGTTCTTCACCAGGTCAACGGCGTAGTACTCGTTCAGGAACGTGGTACCCGCTTTCAGGTTGCCCTGATAAAGGGTGTGCAACAGCGCGTGACCGGTACGGTCGGAAGCGGCGCACGTACGAGCAGCCTGGCCGCCCTTGCCGTAGTCCTTGGACTGACCGCCGAACGGACGCTGGTAGATACGCCCCTGCTCGGTACGGGAGAACGGCAGACCCATGTGGTCCAGCTCGAAAACCGCGGCAGGGCCTTCCTGGCACATGTATTCGATAGCGTCCTGGTCACCGATGTAGTCGGAACCTTTGACGGTGTCGTACATGTGCCAGCGCCAGTCGTCATTCGGATCGGCGGAAGCGATGGCGCAGGTGATGCCGCCCTGGGCCGACACAGTGTGCGAACGGGTCGGGAACACCTTGGTGATAACGGCAGTCTTGTGACCACCTTGTGCCAGCTGCAGCGCTGCGCGCATGCCGGCGCCGCCGCCGCCAATGATGATGGCGTCGAAGGAAATGGTTGGAATGTTAGCCATGAATCAGATACCCCAAAGAATCTGCACACCCCAGACGAAGTACGCGAACATCGCAACGCCGCAGACTGCCTGGAAGAGGAAACGTACTGCGGTCGCGGACTTGCCCAGCGCCATCGGCGTCAGGTAGTCGGTCGCGATGGTCCACATGCCGACCCAGGCGTGAGCGCCCAGGGCCACCAGGGCCAGCAGACTGAAGATACGCATCCCGTTGTTTGCGAACAGGCCGTGCCATTGGGCGTAGCCAATGCCAGGGTTCGCAATGAGGTATCCGATCAGGAAAATGAAATAAGCCGCGAGAACGACCGCAGACACACGCTGCGCCATCCAGTCATAGAGGCCCGAACGCGAAAGGTTCGTAACGCTGGTTACCATATCCAAACTCCTGCCAGAACGATCAGCACCACGGAAATGGCGATGATGATTTTCGAGCCCAGGCGGCCGCCTTCCAGCGTCTCACCGATGCCCATGTCCATAATCAAGTGGCGCACACCGGCTACCAGGTGATAAAGCAGAGCGGACAGAAGGCCCCATGCTACGAACTTGGCCAGCGGACTGGTCAAGCAAGCCTTCACCTCGGCATAGCCTTCCTCGGAACCCAGGGATTTGCCCAATGCGTAAAGCATGATGCCAAGGCCCAGGAAGAGGATGATGCCGGATACACGGTGAAGAAATGACGTAACGCCGGTGATGGGGAGTTTGATGGTCCTTAGGTCTAGGTTTACAGGTCGTTGGCTATTCACGGCTTTTTTTTCACACTGAAGAGCCCCTAACAATCAGGGCAAAGTTGTTGGGGAGTGCACTGGTCAGGTAACCACCACCCAGGGATGCGACCCCCATCAAAACAGGCCCAAAAGCCCCTGGCGGTCGGAGGCCGAGTATAGACAGTTAGGCTACTAATGACAACGCGCTGTCCTCACCCTAATAGCGCATTGCGCAAGCCGTATAAAAGGCGTAAATGGCGGGTAATTTCGAGGAAAAAGTACGGTTAAAGCCTTCTGGGGCAAGACTTTAGGCAAATTGACATTCGAATTTATATCAATATAGTGGTGCGGGCCCTGCGTGGGGGGTCTGTCTGATGATTTGAAGCATAAATAGGAGGCCACATGGCTGACAAAAAAGCGCAGTTGATCATCGAGGGCGCAGCCCCCGTCGAGCTGCCCATTTTAACCGGCACCGTTGGTCCTGATGTAATCGACGTTCGGGGCTTGACGGCCACGGGCCGCTTCACCTTTGACCCAGGGTTCATGTCGACTGCCTCGTGCGAGTCGAAGATCACCTACATCGACGGCGACAACGGCATCCTGTTGCACCGCGGCTACCCGATCGAACAACTCGCCGAGAAGTCGGACTACCTGGAAACCTGCTACCTGCTGCTTAACGGCGAATTGCCGACCGCAGAACAGAAAGCCCAGTTCGTCAGCACCGTGAAGAACCACACCATGGTCCACGAGCAGTTGAAGACCTTCTTCAACGGCTTTCGCCGCGACGCCCACCCGATGGCCGTCATGTGCGGCGTAGTCGGCGCCCTGTCGGCCTTCTACCACGACTCCCTGGACATCAATAACCCGCAGCATCGCGAAATCTCCGCGATCCGCCTGGTTGCCAAGATGCCCACCCTGGCCGCGATGGTCTACAAGTACTCCATGGGCCAGCCCATGATGTACCCGCGCAACGACCTGACCTACGCCGAAAACTTCCTGCACATGATGTTCAACACCCCGTGCGAGATCAAACCGATCAGCCCGGTACTCGCCAAGGCCATGGACCGGATCTTCATCCTCCACGCCGACCACGAGCAGAACGCGTCGACCTCCACCGTGCGCCTGGCAGGCTCCTCGGGCGCCAACCCGTTCGCCTGCATCGCCGCCGGTATCGCCGCGCTCTGGGGCCCTGCCCACGGCGGTGCGAACGAAGCAGTATTGACCATGCTCGATGAAATCGGCGATGTCTCGAACATCGACAAGTTCATCGCCAAGGCCAAGGACAAGAACGATCCGTTCAAGTTGATGGGCTTCGGGCACCGCGTCTACAAGAACCGTGACCCGCGCGCCACCGTAATGAAGCAGACCTGCGACGAAGTCCTGCGCGAACTGGGGATCAACAACGATCCGCAACTCCAACTGGCCATGCGCCTGGAAGAGATCGCCCTGACCGACCCGTACTTCATCGAACGCTCGCTCTACCCTAACGTTGACTTCTACTCGGGGATCATCCTCAAGGCGATCGGCATTCCAACCAGCATGTTCACCGTGATCTTCGCCCTGGCGCGTACCGTCGGCTGGATCTCGCACTGGAAGGAAATGCTCTCCAGCCCGTACAAGATCGGCCGCCCGCGCCAGTTGTACACCGGCTATGAGTCGCGTGACATCACCAAGCTCGAAGATCGGCACTAACACCCAAGCAAATAGAAACGGCCTCTTGATGAGGCCGTTTTTTTTGCCTGGGGGTTAGGAGCAGCAAGCGGCAAGTCTCAAGCTGTAAGCCCCAAATAAAGGCGTCGGCCGTTGCGCAAGGGACACCTCGCTACACAACGCAGCCTTGAGCTGCAAGCTGAAAGCCTCAGCTAAGCACGCCAGCCTCTACGCAAGTGCACCTCACCCCACAACACCGCTTGCCGCTACAAGCTTTCAGCCACCCAAAAAAATACCCCTGCCTCTGAGCAGGGGTACTTCTTTACAACACCGCTTCTAGCTTGCCGCTTGAAGCTTCAAGCTCGCAGCTGCCTCAATGGCTGACCGCCCCGCTCGCCCCCAGGCCCGTCTGCGAACGCACGAACTGCGGGAAGAACAGTGCCCGCTCGTTATCCGCAGCCTTGGACTTGTCGGTGATGGAGAAGAACCAGATCCCGACGAAGGCAATAATCATCGAGAACAGCGCTGGGTACTCGTAAGGGAAGATCGCTTTTTCGTGGTGCAGGATCTGCACCCAGATGGTCGGGCCAAGCACCATCAGGCCTACCGCACTCACCAGGCCCAGCCAGCCGCCGATCATGGCGCCGCGGGTGGTCAGTTTCTTCCAGTACATCGAGAGCAGCAGTACCGGGAAGTTGCAGCTTGCCGCGATGGAGAACGCCAGGCCTACCATGAACGCGATGTTCTGGCTTTCAAAGAGGATGCCCAGGCCAATCGCCAGCACTGCGAGAGCAATGGTGGTGATTTTCGAGACACGGATTTCATCTTTGTCGTTGGCTTTACCCTTTTTGATGACGCTGGCGTACAGGTCATGGGACACCGCCGAGGCACCTGCCAGGGTCAAGCCGGCCACGACCGCCAGGATGGTGGCGAACGCAACGGCCGAGATGAAGCCCAGGAAGATACTGCCGCCCACAGCATTGGCCAGGTGCACCGCCGCCATGTTGTTGCCGCCGAGCAAGGCGCCCGCTGCATCCTTGAAGTCCGGGTTCGTGCTAACCAGCAGGATCGCGCCGAAACCGATGATAAAGGTCAGGATGTAGAAGTAGCCAATGAAGCCAGTGGCATACAGCACGCTCTTACGCGCTTCTTTCGCATCGCTCACGGTGAAGAAGCGCATCAGGATGTGCGGCAGGCCAGCAGTACCGAACATCAACGCCAGGCCCAGGGAGAAGGCCGAGATCGGGTCCTTCACCAAGCCGCCGGGGCTCATGATGGCCTCACCTTTAGGGTGTACCTTGATCGCCTCGGCAAACAGTGCGTTGAAGTCGAAGTTGACGTGCTTCATTACCATGATGGCCATGAAGCTGGCACCGGACAGCAGCAGCACTGCCTTGATGATCTGTACCCATGTGGTGGCCAGCATGCCGCCGAACAGCACATACAGGCACATCAGGATGCCGACCATAATGACCGCGACATGGTAGTCCAAGCCGAACAGCAGCTGGATCAGCTTGCCGGCACCGACCATTTGCGCGATCAGGTAGAACGCCACCACCACCAGCGAGCCACAGGCCGACAGGGTGCGGATCTGGGTTTGCCCCAAGCGATAGGACGCCACGTCGGCAAAGGTGTACTTGCCCAAGTTGCGCAGGCGCTCGGCGATCAGGAACAGAATGATCGGCCAGCCCACCAAAAAGCCGATCGAGTAGATCAGGCCATCGTAGCCGGAGGTGTACACCAGAGCGGAAATGCCCAGGAAAGACGCCGCCGACATGTAGTCACCGGCAATCGCCAGGCCGTTCTGAAAACCGGTGATCTTGCCGCCGGCCGCATAGTAGTCGGCTGCCGAGTTATTGCGCTTGGAAGCCCAGTAGGTGATGCACAGGGTAGCGCCGACGAACGCGACGAACATCAGGATGGCTGAAACGTTGAGCGGTTGTTTATGCACTTCGCCGGTCAGGGCATCGGCTGCCCAAAGCGCAGGAGCGAAGGCCGCAAGCCCGAGTGCCGCAAATAGACGCCGGATCATTGTGCAGCCTCCTTGAGAATGGCGTTGTTCAGGTCATCGAACTCGCCATTGGCGCGGCGAACGTAGATGCCTGTCAGGACAAAGGCCGAGAGAATCAGCCCGACACCGATGGGGATGCCCCAGGTAATCGATGATTCAGGACTGATCTTGGCTCCCAGTACCTGGGGTCCGTACGCAATCAACAGGATGAAGCCCGAGTAAAGCCCAAGCATGATCGCCGAGAGAATCCAGGCGAACCGCTCTCTTTTGCTCACCAGCTCCTTGAAACGCGGGCTGTTTTGAATCGAGAGGTAAATGCTGTCGTTCATTGTTTTTATCCTCGCAGCACAGATTATTGTTAGAACGTACCCACTCTATGCGGCTGTAGAACTGGTTCCAGACGACCTTAGTCTTAGAACCATCCGCCGAAGCAAGCAGGCTCCCCAGGCCAGAAGCTGTCGCCCACTGGCAATGGGCGCAAGAACGCCAACAGAGCATAGAAGAAACAGCCCTTGCCCACGGCAGAAGAGCCTTGGCAAGCAAGGGGCTGGGAGGAAGGTTTGGATCAGCCCTGGAGGGGCTATGGCAGGAAGGTTTCTGCTGGCTGGCAACACGGTGCCAGGAATGCACCTGCAACCGCAGCCCGGTGGCATCTAGGCACACCGGGGCGGTCAGGCGGAGACGGGCGGGTTACTTCAACCACTCGGCGACGCGTTCAGGGTGCTTGGCGACCCACGCCTTGGCCGCCACGTCCGGCTTGGTGCCTTCCTGGATGGCCAGCATGACTTCGCCGATTTCATCCTTGGACGCCCACTGGAACTTCTTCAGAAACGCCGCCACTTCCGGGGCTTTCTTCTCCAGGCCTTTACTGCCAATGCTGTTGACGGTTTCGGCGGCGCCGTAAACGCCTTTAGGATCTTCGAGAAAGCGCAGCTTCCACTTGGCGAACATCCAGTGGGGCACCCAACCGGTCACGGCGATGGACTCTTTCTTGTCCTCGGCGCGGGTCAGTTCGGCGATCATCGCCGCGCCGGAGCTGGCTTGCAGCTTGTACCCCAGGCCGTAATCCTTGATTGCCTGATCGGTCTTGAGCATCACGCCTGAGCCAGCGTCGATGCCGACGATCTTGTTCTTGAAGCTGGTGTCGTCCTTAAGGTCGGCAATCGACTTGGCCTTGACGTACTCGGGCACGATCAGGCCGATTTTCGCGTCTTTGAAGTTGGGGCCGTAGTCGACCACCTTGTCCTTGTTTTTGGTCCAGTATTCGCCGTGGGTCACCGGCAGCCAGGCCGAGAGCATGGCGTCGAGCTTACCGGTGGCCACGCCCTGCCACATGATCCCGGTCGCGACCGCTTGCAGCTTGACGTCATAGCCGAGTTTTTCCTTGATGACCTGCGCCGCCACATGGGTAGTGGCCACGCTGTCGGACCAGCCATCGACGTAGCCGATGCTCAGGGTATTGCCGTCCGCGCTGGCCAGGGTGGAGCTCATCGCAAGCGCCAGTGCGGCACCTGCGCTTAAGAGTCGTCGCATCTTCATCGTTGCTTCCCCGAAAGTTGCGCCCGACGGATGCCGGGCGGCGTGCTGCCCCTTGGATCATCAACCCAGTGCCGGGGCAGACCTGCTCTGGCAGCGACCCTGAGGCAGCGAGAAACGACATCACTACGCCAGTAACGACACCCGGAAACCACCTCCGACATGGCCAGGCGCCACGATTACAGATAATTACCACCCGCCACCCTTGCAACCTGTATCGTCCAGCTACTATTAGCCCCGATTGTGCCTGTTTAGCTGCCCTCATGGCACTTTGGCACAACTGCGGCGGTCATAGCCTGCGAACACCATTCGGTACTTTCCTCTAAGGGATCTCGTCATGCTCCGATGCTTGCGCTGCGCCGCCCTGTTTGGCGGCCTATTCTTGAGTGCGTCCGCACTGGCGGTGGACATTGATGCCGCTAGCTATGGCTACCCGCTGACCAACCCTTTTGAAGCCACCATTGCCACCACCCCGCCGGACCTGCGCCCGCAATTGCCGTTGGACGAAGACATCGACCAAGCCGACTACAGCCTGACCCTGCGCCCGGAACGTGAATTCATCCTGCCGGACAACTTCTGGGCAGTGAAGAAACTCACCTACCGCATGGCCAAGCAGGACCACGCCGCGCCGCTGATCTTCCTTATCGCCGGCACCGGCGCGCCGTACCACAGCAGCCTCAACGAGTACCTGAAAAAGCTCTACTACCAGGCCGGTTACCACGTGGTGCAGCTGTCCTCACCCACCAGTTTCGACTTCATCAGCGCCGCCTCGCGCTTCGCCACCCCCGGGGTGAGCAAGGAAGACGCCGAAGACCTCTACCGCGTGATGCAAGCGGTGCGCGCCCAGCACCCGAAACTGCCGGTTACCGACTACTACCTCACCGGCTACAGCCTCGGCGCGCTGAATGCGGCGTTCGTCGCCCACTTGGACGAAACCCGGCGCAGCTTCAACTTCAAGAAGGTTTTGCTGCTCAACCCGCCAGTCAATCTCTACACCTCCATCAGCAACCTAGACAAACTGGTGCAGACCGAGGTCAAGGGCATCAATAACAACACCACTTTCTATGAACTGGTGCTCAACAAGCTGACCCGCTATTTCCAGCAAAAAGGCTACATCGACCTCAACGATGCCCTGCTCTACGACTTCCAGCAGTCCAAGCAGCACCTGACCAACGAACAGATGGCCATGCTGATCGGCACCTCGTTCCGCTTTTCGGCGGCCGACATCGCCTTCACCTCCGACCTCATCAACCGCCGCGGCCTGATTACCCCGCCCAAATACCCCATCAGCGAAGGCACCAGCCTCACGCCGTTCCTCAAGCGCGCCCTGCAATGCGACTTCGACTGCTACCTGACCGAACAAGTGATCCCCATGTGGCGCGCCCGCACCGACGGCGGCAGCCTGCTGCAACTGATCGACCAGGTCAGCCTCTACGCCCTCAAGGATTACCTGCAAACCAGCCCGAAAATCGCCGTGATGCACAACGCCGATGACGTGATCCTGGGCCCGGGCGACCTGGGTTTTCTGCGCACCACATTCGGTGACCGCTTGACGGTCTACCCCCACGGCGGCCATTGCGGCAACCTGAACTATCGCGTCAACAGCGACGCCATGCTGGAGTTTTTCCGTGGCTAAACACTTCCTGCTTATTGCCGCTTTACTGAGCGCAGGCGTCGCCCAAGCCGACAACAGCAAGGCCAATGCGCCGACCGTGGTCGCCCCGGACGGTTTCACCGAGCCCTTGACCAAACTCAAGTTCAACCCGGGCCTGGACCAGCGCGAATTCGAGCGCTCCACCCTCAATGCCCTGAACGTGTATGACCCGCTGGAGTCGTGGAACCGGCGCGTCTACCACTTCAACTACCGTTTCGACCAGTGGGTGTTCCTGCCGGTGATCGACGGCTACCGCTACATCACCCCCAGCTTTTTGCGCAGCGGCGTGAGCAATTTCTTCAACAACCTGGGGGACGTGCCGAACCTGCTCAACAGCCTGTTGCAGTTCAAGGGCCAGCGCTCCATGGAAACCACCGCGCGGCTGCTGCTCAACACCACCCTCGGCGTCGCCGGCCTGTGGGACCCGGCCACCAAAATGGGCCTGCCGCGCCAAAGCGAAGACTTCGGCCAGACCCTAGGCTTCTACGGCGTACCGGGCGGCGCCTACGTGATCCTGCCGATCCTCGGCCCTTCCAACCTGCGCGACACCGGCGGGCTGGTGTTCGACTACAGCGCCGAATCCACGGTCAACTTCCTCAACGTCGCCGAAGTCAGCAGCAACCACCCAGAAGTCTGGGTTTTGCGCGGCGTAGACAAGCGCTACCAGACCAGCTTCCGCTACGGCCAACTGAACACACCGTTCGAGTACGAAAAAGTGCGCTACGTCTACACCGAAGCGCGCAAGCTGCAAATTGCGGAATAGATAGGAGCTGCAAGCCTCAAGCTTGCAGCTTGTAGCTAGCGACTGCTAAACGCCTTCCAAATCTTCGTCGCCGCCATCACGCCGGCCAGCACCACGGCGCCGGCCACGATCCCGGCCACGCCGTTGAGCAGGATCGGCACGATAAACCCCGCTCCGCCCGCCGCCGCGCCCACGCCTTCGATCCAGTGATGGATCGCCGGCACACCGTGGGTGAGGATGCCACCGCCCACCAGGAACATCGCCGCCGTACCGATCACCGACAGGCCCTTCATCATGTAAGGCGCCGCCCGCAGGATTGCCGCGCCGACACCTTGAGCGAGCTGCCCGCTTTTCTGCGTCAGCCACAGGCCCAGGTCGTCGAGTTTGACGATGCCCGCCACCAGGCCATACACCCCCACCGTCATCACCAGGGCGATGCCCGACAACACAATGACCTGCTGGGTCAGCGGCGCGTCGGCCACGGTGCCCAAGGTGATGGCGATGATTTCCGCCGAGAGAATGAAGTCGGTGCGGATCGCACCCTTGATCTTGCCGCGCTCGAACGCCACCAGGTCGGTGGCCGGGTCCGCCACTGCCTGCACGAGTTTGGCGTGCTCGGCCTGGTCCTCGGCGGGGCTGTGCAGGAACTTGTGGGCCAGTTTCTCAAAGCCCTCGAAACACAAGTACGCGCCGCCGACCATCAGCAGCGGCGTCACCAGCCAGGGCACGAACGCACTGATGGCCAGGGCCGAAGGCACCAGAATCAGCTTGTTCACGAACGACCCCTTGGCCACCGCCCACACCACCGGAATCTCCCGCTCGGCACGCACGCCGCTCACCTGCTGGGCGTTGAGCGCCAGGTCGTCGCCCAGCACCCCGGCGGTCTTCTTCGCCGCCATTTTGGTCATCAGCGCCACGTCATCGAGCACCGCGGCGATGTCATCGATCAATAACAACAAGCTGCTGCCAGCCATGGAAGGTCGTCCTGTCACAAGAAATGTGATGGAGCATAGCGCGGCAATAGGCCCTATGGGGCATTCTTGAGCCTCGCGCAAACGCGGTGCTACCATGCGCCACCGCCCGTACCGGCAAGGAATCACCTGGTTTATGAGCACCATCCGCGAGCGTAATAAAGAACTGATCCTGCGGGCCGCCAGCGAAGAGTTCGCCGACAAGGGCTTCGCCGCGACCAAGACCAGTGACATCGCCGCCAAGGCCGGGCTGCCCAAACCCAACGTCTACTACTACTTCAAATCCAAGGACAACCTCTACCGCGAGGTGCTCGAAAGCATCATCGAGCCGATCCTGCAAGCCTCCACCCCCTTCAACGCCGACGGCGTGCCGGGCGAAGTGCTGAGCGCGTACATCCGCTCGAAAATCCGCATCTCCCGTGACCTGCCCTTTGCCTCCAAGGTGTTCGCCAGCGAAATCATGCACGGCGCCCCCCACCTGAGCGCTGACCAGGTGCAGCAGCTCAACGCCCAGGCCAAGCACAACATCGACTGCATCCAGACCTGGATCGACCGCGGCCAGATCGCCCCCCTCGACCCCCACCACCTGATGTTCAGCATCTGGGCCGCGACCCAGACCTACGCCGACTTCGACTGGCAGATCTCGGTGGTCACCGGCAAAGCCAAACTCGACGAAACCGACTACGAAGCCGCCGCCCAGACCATTATCCGGTTGGTGCTCAAAGGGTGTGCGCCGGATTAAGGCACTGCGGCGCGGCTATCGCGAGCAGGCTCGCTCCCACAGGCGATTTGTTGGGGCCGATACCCAGCCCCCCTGTGGGAGCGAGCCTGCTCGCGATAAAGGCACCTCTCATTGCGCTCAAACCCAGATCGCATCCCACAGCGGATAGTCGCCCAGGCGCCCCACCAACCCCGCACGCAACGGATTGGCCACCACATAGCGGGCCAGCTTGACCAAATCCTCGTCCCGGCGCAGCGCACGATCATGAACCCCCGGCTGCCAGAGGCGCACTTGGCGGCCAACTGCTCGATTCACGGCTTTGCTCGCCAGCGATTTGGTCTTTTGCATCAACTCACCTAAATTTCCCTGCCGCAACTCGATCAGCCAGTGAAAGTGGTCAGGCATCACCACCCAAGCCAAAAAGCAAACGCAGCCGCGCTCCTGGGCGTAACGAAACTGCGCGACGACCAATCTACCCAAGGCAACGTCGCTGAAAACAGGCTCTCTGACTCGCGTGTTGGTGGTCAGCAGATAAATCCGCCCGGCCTCGCTAAAGCGTCCGAGCCTTAAGCGTTTTGATGCAGGGTTTGCAGGCATTCCATTGCCCCTGTGCAGAATGGGTTCTGCAAGGTTAGGGCTGCAGAAGGCTTGGGGCGGTGAATCTGCTTGGCAGGATGTTTCATGGAGGACCTCATCGCGAGCAGGCTGGCACACAGAAGGTCGTGCCCCCAACAGGAGCGAGCCTGCTCGCGATGGCGGTGTATCAGCCCACCACAGTCAAGCCCCCACCCCCGCATCCGCCCGCAAACCCTGGGCTTCTATCGCGCTGATGGCGCATTGCTCGTCAATGTCCGAGGTGTCGCCACTGATGCCGATGGCGCCGATGACGGTGCCTTGTGGGTCGCGGATCAGTACACCGCCAGGGGCAGGGACGACGCTGCCCTGGCCCAGGCTGTTGAGGGCGGCGATGAAGGCTGGGCGTTGCTGGGCGTCCAGGGCCAGCAAGCGTGAGCCCTTGCCCAGGGCAATCGCCCCCCAGGCCTTGCCGATGGCGATTTGCGGGCGCAACAGGCTGGCGCCGTCTTCGCGTTGCAGGCTCAACAGGTGCCCGCCCGCGTCCAGGACCGCGACGGTCAGGGGCGCAGCGGCGATCTGCCGCCCGGCATGGATGGCCTGGCCGGTCAGGCTGACTGCGACTTTCAAGGTTAAAGCGCTCATGGGTGCCGTCCTTATCTTGTTAGGGAAAAGCCTGGGGGCTTGATGAAAAACAGACACTACAAATAGAACACAATAGAATCTATTTTTGTATACAATAATTCTCGCAAATTACCCGAAGCGACGAAAAGTCACAGTGTTCAAAGCCCTCAACAATTGAAACAGGCGCTTGAGAAAAGGGATTGACCTTCTCAGCCGGCCATGAATACACTCGCCGCAAAAACCACTTGTATACAATTACAAAACGCAAGAGGCACAAAACCATGAGCAAAATGAGAGCAATCGAAGCCGCCGTTCTGGTGATGCGCCGTGAAGGTGTGGACACTGCCTTCGGTATCCCGGGCGCCGCCATCAACCCGCTGTACTCGGCCCTGCAAAAGGTCGGTGGCATCGATCACGTCCTTGCTCGCCACGTGGAAGGCGCCTCGCACATGGCCGAGGGTTACACCCGCACCAAGGCCGGCAATATCGGCGTGTGCATCGGCACGTCGGGCCCGGCCGGCACCGACATGGTCACCGGGCTCTACAGCGCCTGGGCCGACTCGATCCCGATCCTGTGCATCACCGGCCAGGCCCCGCGGGCGCGGATGCACAAGGAAGACTTCCAGGCCGTGGACATCACCAGCATCGTCAAACCCGTCACCAAGTGGGCGACCACCGTGCTGGAACCGGGCCAGGTGCCCTACGCCTTCCAGAAAGCCTTTTATGAAATGCGCTCCGGGCGCCCCGGCCCCGTGCTGATCGACCTGCCGTTCGACGTGCAAATGGCCGAAATCGAATTCGACATCGACGCCTACCAGCCCCTGCCCCTGGCCAAGCCTTCGGCCACCCGCCTCCAGGTGGAAAAAGCCCTGGCCCTGCTGGACCAGGCCGAACGCCCACTGCTCGTAGCCGGCGGCGGCATCATCAACGCCGACGCCAGCGAGCTGCTGGTGGAATTCACCGAGCTGACCGGCATCCCGGTCATTCCCACCCTGATGGGCTGGGGCACCATCCCCGACGATCACCCGCAAATGGTGGGCATGGTCGGCCTGCAAACCTCGCACCGCTACGGCAACGCGACGATGCTCAAATCCGACGCGGTGCTGGGCATCGGCAACCGCTGGGCCAACCGCCACACCGGTTCGGTGGAGGTCTACACCCAAGGGCGCACATTCATCCACGTTGACATCGAGCCCACGCAGATCGGCCGCGTATTCACCCCGGACCTGGGCATCGTCTCCGACGCCGCCTCGGCCCTGACCGTGTTCATCGAAGTGGCCCGTGAATGGCAAGCCGCCGGCAAGCTGAAAAACCGCAGCGCCTGGTTGCAGGACTGCCAGCAGCGCAAGGCCAGCCTGCACCGCAAGACCCACTTCGATAATGTGCCGGTCAAGCCCCAGCGCGTGTACGAAGAGATGAACCAGGTATTCGGCAAAGACACCTGCTACGTCAGCACCATTGGTTTGTCGCAGATTGCTGGCGCGCAATTCCTACACGTCTATAAGCCACGGCACTGGATCAACTGCGGCCAGGCCGGCCCGTTGGGCTGGACCATCCCCGCCGCCCTGGGCGTGGTCAAGGCTGACCCAAGCCGCAAAGTGGTGGCCTTGTCCGGCGACTACGACTTCCAGTTCATGATCGAAGAACTGGCCGTGGGCGCGCAGTTCAAGCTGCCGTACATACACGTAGTGGTGAACAATTCCTACCTGGGGTTGATCCGCCAGGCCCAGCGCGGGTTTGAAATGGACTACTGCGTGCAGTTGTCTTTCGACAACCTCAACGCCCCGGAACTCAACGGCTATGGCGTTGACCACGTGGCCGTCGCCGAAGGCCTGGGCTGCAAGGCGCTGCGGGTGTTCGAGCCGGCGCAGATCCAACCGGCCCTGCGCCGCGCCCAGGAAATGATCGAAGAATTCAAGGTGCCGGTGATCGTTGAGATTATTCTGGAGCGCGTGACCAACATTTCCATGGGCACCGAGATCAACGCCGTCAACGAATTCGAAGACCTGGCGCTGGTGGGCAACGATGCGCCCACGGCGATTTCGCTGCTCGATTAACCCTTGCTCGCCCCCCGGTGGGAGCGAGCCTGCTCGCGATAAGGCCGGCACATTCAGCGTTGTTGTTGACTGACCGACGGCTATCGCCAGCAGGCTGGCTCCCACACGGAACATGCACAACTTTCAGGAGACCACCATGCCGCGTTTTGCCGCCAACCTGTCCATGCTGTTTACCGAGCAGGACTTCCTCGCCCGCTTCGAAGCCGCCGCCAAGGCCGGTTTCAGTGGTGTTGAGTACCTGTTCCCCTACGACTTCAGCTCGGCCCAGATCAAGGCTCAGCTCGATGCCCACGGCCTGACCCAAGTGCTGTTCAACCTGCCGGCCGGCGACTGGGCCAAGGGTGAACGAGGCATCGCCTGCCACCCGGACCGGGTCGAGGAGTTCCGCGCCGGTGTCGATTTGGCCATCGCCTACGCCCAGGTGCTGGGCAACCGCCAGGTCAACTGCCTGGCCGGCATCCGCCCCCAGGGCCTGGACTGCGCCACGGTGCAGCAGACCTTCGTCGACAACCTCAAGTACGCCGCCGACAAGCTGCACGCGGCGGGCATCAAACTGGTGATGGAAGCGATCAACACCCGCGACATTCCGGGTTTCTACCTCAACACCACGGCCCAGGCCCTGGCGATCCGCGAGCAGGTGGGCAGTGCCAACCTGTACTTGCAATACGACATCTACCACATGCAAATCATGGAAGGTGACCTGGCCCGCACCATGGCCACGCATCTGGACGACATCAACCACATCCAACTGGCCGACAACCCCGGGCGCAACGAGCCGGGCACCGGCGAAATCAACTACCGCTTCCTGTTTGAACACCTGGACCGCATCGGTTACCAGGGCTGGGTCGGCTGCGAGTACAAGCCGCTGACCACCACTGAAGCGGGGCTGGGTTGGCTCAAGAGCCACAACGCGATCTGACTGCGCCCCTGCCCCCTGCGGGAAGCGCGCAAGACCTATAAAAACAAGAGGATTTCTCCATGGCTAAAATCGGATTCATCGGCACCGGCATCATGGGCCGCCCAATGGCGCAGAACCTGCAAAAGGCCGGCCACACGCTGCTCCTGTCCGAGCACCACGACAAAGCCCCGGCCGACCTGGTCGCCGCCGGCGCCATCGCCCTGGCCAACCCGAAAGAAGTGGCCCAGGAAGCTGAATTCATCATCGTCATGGTGCCCGATACGCCCCAGGTCGAAGACGTGCTGTTCAGTGCCAACGGCGTCGCCGAAGGCGTGGGCCCGGGCAAGGTTGTCATCGACATGAGTTCCATCTCGCCCACCGCGACCAAGGCCTTCGCCGCGCGGATCAACGAAAAAGGCGCGCAGTACCTGGACGCCCCGGTGTCCGGCGGCGAAGTTGGGGCCAAGGCCGCGACCCTGAGCATCATGGTCGGCGGCGACAACCAGGCCTTCGCCCGCGCCCTGCCGCTGTTGCAGAGCATGGGCAAGAACATCACCCTGGTCGGCGGCAACGGCGACGGGCAAACCGCGAAAGTGGCCAACCAGATCATCGTCGCCCTCAACATCCAAGCCGTGGCCGAGGCGCTGTTGTTCGCCGCCAAAAATGGCGCCGACCCGGCCAAGGTGCGTGAAGCGCTGATGGGGGGGTTCGCCTCCTCGAAGATCCTCGAAGTGCACGGCGAGCGCATGATTAAGGGCACCTTCGACCCGGGTTTCCGCATCAGCCTGCACCAGAAAGACCTCAACCTGGCCCTGGCCGGCGCCCGCGAACTGGGGATCAACCTGCCCAACACCGCCAACGCCCAGCAAGTGTTCAGCACCTGCAACGCCCTCGGCGGCGCCAACTGGGACCACTCGGCGCTTATCAAGGGCCTGGAGCACATGGCGAACTTCTCGATTCGGGAGAAGTAAGCAGCACACACCCCATGGGAGCGAGCCTGCTCGCGATGAGGCCGCTACAGTCAACCTTCGGCGGGCCTGACGAATCGCTATCGCGAGTAGGCTCGCGCCCACAGGGGCTGTCCATGCGTTCCAAGCCGAACCACAAAAAACCGGGAGCCCGCCATGTCGGTCGATCCACAACAATTGCTCCGTGAGCTGTTCGCCACAGCCATCGACGCCGCCCATCCCCGCCAGGTGCTGCAAGCTCATCTGCCCGCCGACCGTAGCGGGCGGGTGATTGTCATCGGCGCCGGCAAGGCCGCTGCCGCCATGGCCCAGGAGGTCGAGCGCTGCTGGCAGGGCGAAATCTCGGGCCTGGTGGTCACCCGCTACGGCCACGGTGCGCCGTGCAGCAAAATCGAAGTGGTCGAGGCCGCCCACCCGGTGCCCGACACCGCGGGCCTGGCGGTGGCTCGCCGGGTGCTGGAGTTGGTGAGCCACCTGAATGAAGACGACCGGGTGATTTTCCTCCTCTCCGGCGGCGGCTCGGCGTTGCTGGCCTTGCCCGCCGCCGGCATTACCCTGGCCGATAAACAGTCGATCAACAAAGCCCTGCTCAAGTCCGGCGCCACCATTGGCGAGATGAACTGCGTGCGCAAGCACCTCTCGGCCATCAAGGGCGGGCGCTTGGGCAAAGCCTGCTGGCCGGCGACGGTGTACACCTACGCGATTTCCGACGTGCCGGGCGACCTGGCCACCGTGATCGCCTCCGGCCCCACCGTGGCCGACCCGAGCACCTCGGCGCAGGCCCTGGCGATCCTCGCCCGCTATGGCATCGAGGTGCCCGCCAGCGTGCGCGCCTGGCTGCAAAACCCCGCGTCGGAGACGGTCAAACCCGGCGACCCGAGCCTGGCCCGCAGCCATTTCCAATTGATCGCCCGCCCGCAGCAATCCCTGGAAGCGGCGGCGGTCAAGGCGCGCCAGGCCGGGTTCAGCCCACTGATCCTCGGTGACCTGGAGGGCGAGTCGCGGGAGGTGGCCAAAGTCCACGCCGGCATCGCCCGCCAGATCGTGCTCCACGGCCAGCCGTTGGCGGCGCCCTGCGTGATCCTCTCGGGCGGCGAAACCACCGTCACCGTGCGCGGCAATGGCCGGGGCGGGCGCAACGCCGAGTTCCTCCTGAGCCTGACCGACAGCCTCAAGGGCCTGCCTGGGGTGTACGCCTTGGCCGGCGACACCGACGGCATCGACGGCTCCGAGGACAACGCCGGCGCCCTCATGACCCCCGCCAGCTACGCCCGCGCCGAAGCCCTGGGCCTGAGCGCCAGCGCGGAACTGGACAACAACAATGGCTACGGCTACTTCCAGGCGCTGGACGCCTTGATCGTCACCGAGCCGACGCGCACCAACGTCAATGACTTTCGCGCCATCCTGATCCTTGAGAGCCCCGCCCATGACGCCTGACAAGAAGGTCAAAATCCTCGCCACCCTGGGCCCCGCCACAGACGGCATCGACGATATCCGCGAACTGGTGGAGGCCGGGGTGAACATTTTTCGCCTCAACTTCAGCCACGGCGACCACGCCGACCACGCCCAGCGCTACCAGTGGATCCGCGAGGTGGAGCGCCAGCTCAACTACCCTTTGGGCATCCTGATGGACCTGCAAGGGCCGAAACTGCGGGTTGGCCGGTTCGCCGACGGCAAGGTGCAACTGCTGCGCGGCCAGGCCCTGCGCCTGGACCTGGACCCCACGCCGGGCGACCAGCGCCGGGTCAACCTGCCCCACCCCGAGATCATCGCGGCCCTGGAGCCGGGCATGGACCTGCTCCTCGACGACGGCAAACTGCGCCTGCGGGTGACCGCCAAACACGCCGACGCCATCGACACCACGGTGCTCAATGGCGGCGAACTGTCGGACCGCAAAGGCGTCAACGTACCCGAAGCGGTGCTGGACTTAAGCCCCCTGACCGCCAAGGACCGCCGCGACCTGAGTTTCGGCTTGGAGCTGGGGGTGGACTGGGTGGCGCTGTCGTTCGTGCAACGCCCGCAGGATATCCACGAAGCCCGCGCGTTGATCGGCGACAAGGCGTTCCTGATGGCCAAGATCGAGAAGCCGTCGGCCGTGGCCCAACTGTGGGAAATCGCCGAATTGAGCGACGCCATCATGGTCGCCCGCGGTGACCTGGGGGTGGAAGTGCCGGCCGAGAGCGTGCCGCAAATCCAGAAGGACATCATCCGCACCTGCCGCCAATTGGGTAAACCGGTGGTGGTGGCCACGCAGATGCTCGAATCCATGCGCTTCTCCCCGGCGCCCACCCGCGCCGAGGTCACCGATGTCGCCAACGCGGTGGCCGAAGGGGCGGACGCGGTGATGCTGTCGGCGGAAACCGCCTCGGGCGAGTACCCCCTCGAAGCGGTGCAGATGATGAGCAAGATCATCCGCCAGGTCGAAGGCGGCCCGGACTACCAGACCCAACTGGACGTGAGCCGGCCCAAGGCCGAAGCGACCACCTCGGACGCCATCAGCTGCGCGATCCGGCGCATCAGCAACATCCTGCCGGTGGCAGTGCTGGTCAACTACAGCGAATCCGGCGCATCCAGCCTGCGGGCGGCGCGGGAGCGGCCCGGGTTGCCGATCCTCAACCTCACGCCCAACCTCTCCACGGCCCGACGCCTGAGCGTGGCCTGGGGCGTGCATTCGGTGGTCAACGACCGTTTGCGCCAGGTCGATGAGGTGTGCTCCACGGCCCTGGAAATCGCCCAGGCCCAAGGCATGGCCCGGCGCGGCGACACCCTGCTGATAACCGCCGGCGTGCCGTTCGGGCGCCCCGGGTCGACCAACTCATTGCGTATCGAGACGTTGATCTAGCGTCGGTAGCGGCCCTATCGCGAGCAGGCTCGCTCCCACAAAAGGTGCGTATGGACCTGGGGCGAGCGAGCCTGCGCGCGATTAAGGCCACCTCGGTCCCCCTCTCTGTGCCCAACCCCCATGACCCCGAACTCCACCCACTGCCCCGACTGGGCCACCGCCCTGCTCCACGGTTTCAGCCAGATTTTCCTGCAACGCCATGCGCTGTGCGGCGTGCTCTGCCTGCTGGCAGTTCTGTGCAGCGCCCCGGCCCTGCTCGGCGGCGCGTTACTGGGCGGCGTCGCCGGGTTGCTCACCGCCCAGCGCCGCGGCTACCCCAAAGCCGAACGCGAGGCCGGGCTCTATAGCTACAACGGCGTGCTGCTCGGCCTGCTGCTGCCCCAGGTATTGCCCTGGTCGGTGCTACTGGTGCCGCTGATAATTGCCGGCGGCGGCCTCAGTGCGATGCTGGTGCGCCAGTGGCTCAAACGCGCGCCCAACCCCACTTGCCTGCCCGCCTACACGGCGCCGTTCATCGCCCTGGGCTGGCTGCTGCTAAGCACGGCCGAGCTGCCCGCCGCCGCGCCCCTGGCGGCCCTGCCCGCGAACGGGATGAGCCTGTTGCTGGCACTGTTCAAGGGCCTGGGCCAGGTCATGCTGCTGGAGGCGCCCTTGGCCGGCGTGCTGATCGGCGCGGGGCTGTTGCTCGCCAATCGCCACGCGGCAGCCTGGGCCTTGCTCGGCGCGGCACTGGGCCTGGGCGCCGGGTTGCTGCTCGACGCCCCCAACCAGGCCTTGCAGGGCCTGTACAGCTACAACCCGGCCCTGGCCGCCCTGGCGCTGAGCCAGCAACGGCGCCAGCCCTGGTTGCCCCTGCTGGGCATTGCCCTGGCGATCGTCCTCGCTCCGGGCTTTGCCGCCATCGGCCTGGCCGCCCTGACGGCGCCTTTCGTCCTCGCCTGCTGGCTGGTGCGCGCCGCCACCCGAGTGCTGCAACAGGCCGCCCGCGATTGCGCGCCTTGCGCAACCCCGGGCAATCCACCTAGGCTGCGTTGACCTTCGTTTCAGGCGTAACCCATGGACAGCAACAAGCACTGGCGTGAACGGCTCTACGTCATGATTTTCCAGACCGACACCCAGGCCGGGCGGCGCTTCGACCAGAGCTTGCTGCTTATCATCCTGGCCAGCTTGGTGGTGGTGATCCTCGACAGCATCGACAGCATCCACCAGCACTACGCCGGGCTGTTGCAGGCCATCGAGTGGGGCTTCACCCTGGTTTTTGCCATCGAGTACGGCCTGCGCCTGTACTGCTCGCCCAAGCCGCTGCGCTATGCGTTCAGTTTCTATGGCCTGGTGGACCTGCTGGCCATCGTCCCCGGCATCCTCGCGCTGTACTACAGCGACGCCCAATACCTGCTGATAATCCGCATCATCCGCATGCTGCGTATCTTTCGCGTGCTCAAGCTCAGCCCTTACCTCAAGCAGGCCAACTACCTGCTCTCGGCCCTGCGCGGCAGCAAGCAGAAAATCATCGTGTTCCTGCTCAGTGTGTGCACCCTGGTGACCGTGTTCGGCACACTGATGTACGTGATCGAAGGCCCCGAGCACGGTTTCACCAGCATCCCCACCGGCATCTACTGGGCCATCGTCACCCTCACCACCGTGGGCTTTGGCGATATCGTGCCCAAGACCACCCTGGGCCAGATTATTTCGTCCCTGGTGATGATTACCGGTTACTCGATCATCGCCGTGCCCACCGGCATCTTCACCGCCGAACTGGCCAACGCCATGCGCGGTGAACAGCTGCAACACGACTGCCCGGTGTGCAAAAAGAACAGCCACGAACACGGCGCCGCATTTTGCTCGCGCTGCGGCAATGCACTGTTTAAGAAAATCGAATAAGCAAAGTTCTTTTTAATCTTTAAAGAGATATACCGCGCCGGCTATAGTCGATGGCAAAAGGCCCTTACCCCACCTCGAACACCCTGAATACAACAAGGAATGCGCAGTGAAAAAACTCTTTGGCGCCTCACTTCTGGCCGCTGGCCTGGCCCTGGGCAGCGTCGCCCAGGCCGCCCCTACCCTGCTCAACGTGTCCTATGACGTCATGCGCGACTTCTACAAGGACTACAACGCCGCCTTCCAGAAACACTGGAAAGCCGAGCACAACGAGAACATCACCCTGCAAATGTCCTTCGGCGGCTCCAGCAAACAAGCGCGCTCGGTGATCGACGGCCTGCCCGCCGACGTCATCACCATGAACATGGCCACCGACATCAACGCCCTGGCCTACAACGGCAAACTGGTTCCGGACAACTGGGTCACGCGCCTGCCAGACAACAGCGCGCCGTTCACCTCGGCCACCGTGTTCATCGTGCGCAAAGGCAACCCCAAAGCCCTCAAAGACTGGCCCGACCTGCTCAAGGACGGCGTGCAGGTGATCGTGCCCAACCCGAAAACCTCGGGTAACGGCCGCTACACCTACCTGTCCGCGTGGGGCTACGTGCTGAAAAACGGCGGCGACGAAAACAAGGCCAAGGACTTCGTCGGCAAACTGTTCAAGCAAGCGCCCGTGCTGGACACCGGCGGCCGCGCGGCCACCACCACCTTCATGACCAACCAGATCGGCGACGTCCTGGTGACCTTCGAGAACGAAGCCGAGATGATCGCCCGCGAATTCGGCCGCGACCAATTCGAGGTCGTCTACCCGAGCGTCTCCGCCGAAGCCGAGCCACCGGTGTCGGTCGTCGATAAAGTCGTCGACAAAAAAGGCACCCGCGCCGCTGCCGAGGAGTACCTCAAGTACCTGTGGTCCCCCGAAGGCCAGGAAATCGCCGCCAACAACTACCTGCGCCCACGGGACCCGAAAGTGCTGGCCAAGTACACCGACCGCTTCCCGAAAGTGGACTTCCTCTCCGTGGAAAAAACCTTCGGCGACTGGCGCACCGTGCAAAAGACCCACTTCAATGACGGTGGCGTGTTCGACCAGATCTATAGCGGCCAGTAACGCCACAGGCACGTAGCAAACGGGCTCGCCCGCGCTGGAGTGCGAAGCGCTCCCAAAATCGTCATCCACTCAAACATACGGACGACGGCTTTGGGGGCGGCTACGCCTCCCAGCGCGGGCGAGCCCGCTTGCTACAGGGGTTTTGAACTTACTGCGGATGCAACCGCCCCAACCCCGAGGGCACGCCGTGGACGTCGGTTTCTTCCCATGGGCCGTTGGGGCTGATGGCGCGGCTCCAGCCGTTGTTCCAGCGGTAGTAGGTGCGCTGGCGGTAGTAGGTGCCGGGTTGGTTGTCGAGGGCATAGACGCCGAGTTTGGCGTCCCAGTGGCTGTTGCCGCCCGGTGGCGGGGCGAAGCTGGCGGAGGTGCGCGGCACGGGTTTGGCAGGCGGGATGGGGGTCACGGGTTTGCCGGGGACTTTGGCCGGGGGCACCGGTTGGGTCGTGGGGCCGGCGGGTGGGATCGGCGGCAAGGGGCCCGGCGTGGGCCGCTGGACCGCACATGCGCTTAACCCTAAAACCAGACTGAGCAGGGTGAGGCGAGCGATGGCGGTCATGGGCGGCTTCTCTGTTATTGGTCCGGGCTGTCGATAGTCAGGTGTTGCGGCGCGGTGGTGCTGCTGGCCAGGGGCTTGCTGCGACCGATCCATTCGCCGGCAGTCGGTTGGCCGGCGCGGGAGACGCGCGCAACCAGTTGGACTTCAGGGAAGTTCGACAGTTTCAATTGCGGCATCATGGCGTCCGCGTCGCCCAGTTCGACGGTAACCGGCAGGTCGGCCACGGTCACCCGTTTGGCCGCCAGGGGCGCCGGAGGGCCGGAAGCGGCACGGGCGAAGATGAACACGCTGTCGCCCGGTTGCACCTTGGCCTTGAGTGCCGGCGCCAGGTCGACGCGGACCTTGAGCAACGCCCCGCCTACCGCTGCCGCAGGCGCCTTGGCAACCGTGCCGCCGTTGGCCTGCAACTTCTCGGTGGCACGCTCGATACCGCCCTGCAATGCCGCGCGCGAAGCGTCTTCGGCCGGCAGTTGGGCTTGCAGGCGCGTCCAGTAGTCGATGGCGTCCTGATAGCGTTCTGCTTCAAACGCGGCGATACCCAACAGGCCCAGGCTGGTGACTTCCTTAGGGTCGGCCTTCAGGGCTTCGTCGGTCAGGGCTTGCACCTTGTCCGACCATTTCTTGTTGTCGGCAAAATACTGCGCCTGCGCCCACTGCCCGAGCAGTTCCGGTTGGCGCCCGGCCACGGCCACGGTGCGCTCGAAGATCTTCGCCGCGTCGGCGGGACGGTCCTGGGCCATGTAGGTACGACCGAGGAAGTACAGGCCTTCGGCCGAATCCGGTTGCGCCGCCACGGCACGCTCCAGGCGCTGGGTCATGTCTTCCATGGACTGCGGCGCCTGGGCGAACTCGCGGGTCAATTCGACCTTGTCGGCGGCACCGAAATGCAGATAGAGGCCCAGGCCCAGCACGGGCACGAGGATGGCGGCGATCAGCGGTGCGGTCTTGCCCAGGCGCGACACCCGCGCCGTGTCGGCGCCCTCGGTGTCGGCCAGCAACTCACGGGCCGCTTCGGCGCGGCCGCTGGCCATTTGCGCGACGTCGAGCACGCCTTCCTCTTGTTGGCTGTGCAGTTCAGCCACGCGCTCTTGGTAAAGCGCCACGTTCAGCGCGGTACGATCCTCTTCACGTTGGGCACGACGGCCGCGTAGAACCGGGATCAGCAGAAAACTCAGGGCTACCAGTAGGAGCAGACCCGCAGCCAGCCAGAAATCAATCATTCGTGGTTTTATCCAAGAGGTGGTCGAGGCGCTTGCGCTCATCAGGGGAAAGGGTTTCGGGGGCACCGGGGCCCGCGCCGCGGCGGCGGCGCACGATCACGCCGATAATCACCAGCCCGCCCAGCAGCAACGCGGCGGGGCCGAACCAGAGCAGCGCGGTCTTGCCGGTCAACGGCGGGCGATAGCGCACGAAATCACCGTAGCGATCGACCATGAAGTCGATGATCTGCTGGTTGTCCTTGCCCTCGCCGAGCATGCGGAAAATTTCTTTGCGCAGGTCGGCGGCAATCGGCGCGTTGGAGTCGGCGATGTCCTGGTTCTGACACTTGGGGCAACGCAACTCCTTGGTCAGCTGGTGGAAGCGCTCACGCTCGCCGTCGTTGGCGAACTCGTAGGTGTCGATGGCGGCATGGGCGACGCTGGCGATGCCCAGGGCCAGCACGGCGGCGGTTAACCACGACTTCATGGCTTGGCCTCATCGACCAGGGCCTGGTACTTGGCGGCCAGTTGCTCACGCCAGATCACTTCGTCGATCACCCCCACGAACTTGTCGCGGATGATGCCCTTGGCGTCGATGAAGAAGGTTTCCGGTGCGCCGTAGACGCCCAGGTTCAGGCCCAGGTTGCCGTCTTCGTCGCGGATGTCCAGTTGGTAGGGGTTGTGGAATTCCTTGAGCCACTTCAAGGCGTCGGCGTTGACGTCCTTGTAGTTGACGCCGTAGATCACCACGCCCTGTTCGGCCAGTTTGTTCAGCACCGGGTGCTCGACCCGGCAGGAAATGCACCAGGTCGCCCAGACGTTGACCAGCGCCGGCTTGCCCTTGAGGTCGGCCTCGGTCAATTGGCGGTCACCCTGCACGTTGGGCAGGTTGAACGCCGGGAACGGCTTGCCGATCATGGCCGAGGGCAGCTCGGCCGGGTTCAAGTACAGGCCGCGGTAGAGGAACACTGCCACCACCAGGAACACTGCCAGGGGCAGCACCATCATCCAACGTCTCATGCCGCCGCTCCCGTCATGCCCAGGGCTTCGCGCACCTGGCTTTTGACCTTGACCCGATAACGCCGGTCCAGCGCCGCCAATACACCGCCCAGGCCGGTGAGCAGGCCACCGAACCAGATCCAGCGCACGAATGGTTTGACGTGGACCCGCACGGCCCAAGCGCCCTCGCCCAGGGGTTCACCGAGGGCGACGTAGATGTCGCGAGTGAAGCCTGCGTCGATGCCGGCCTCGGTCATGACCGAGTTCTGCACGGTGTACAGGCGTTTTTCCGGGTGCAGCACGGCAATTTCCTTACCGTTGCGCACCACGCGTACGGTGCCTTTGTCGGAGGTGAAATTCGGCCCTTCGTAGTGCTTGGCGCCGTCGAAAATGAAGTGATAACCGGCCAGGTCCATGGACTCGCCCGGCTCCAGGCGCAGGTCGCGCTCGGCGCTGTTCTGGCTCGACAACACCACGCCTAGGGCGCACACGGCGATGCCGATGTGGGCGATCTGCATGCCCCAGTAGCTGCGGGTCAGGCTCGGCAGGCCTTTGATAAGGCCTTTGTGGCGGGTCTTGTCGACAATATCGCGCACCCCGGCCAGCAGCACCCAGGCGGCGAGCATGAAGGTGGCCAGCACGGCCCAGTTGAAGTCGCCATAAGCCACGCCCGCCACCACCGCCAGCGCGGCGCTGCCCAGCAGCACCGGGGCGAGCATGCGCAGCAACCACTTGAGCGGAGTGTCTTTCCAACGCACCAGCACACCCACGGCCATGACCACCATCAGCAGGGCCATCAGCGGGATGAACAGCGCGTTGAAGTACGGCGGACCGACGGACATCTTGGCCCCGGTCAAAGCATCGAGCACCAGCGGGTACAGGGTGCCCAGCAGGATCATCGAAGCCGCCACCACGAGCACCAGGTTATTGCCCAGCAACAGCGTCTCGCGGGACCACAGGTTGAAGCCCACGTGGCTCTTGACCACGGGCGCGCGCAGGGCGAACAGGGTCAGCGAACCGCCGACCACAAACAGCAGGAACATCAGGATGAACACGCCCCGCTCCGGGTCGGAGGCAAAGGCATGCACCGAGGTCAGCACGCCGGAGCGCACCAGGAAGGTACCCAGCAGGCTCAGGGAGAACGCGGCGATGGCCAGCAACACGGTCCAGCTCTTGAACACACCACGTTTTTCGGTGACGGCCAGGGAATGGATCAGCGCCGTGCCCACCAGCCATGGCATGAAGGAGGCGTTTTCCACCGGGTCCCAGAACCACCAGCCGCCCCAGCCGAGTTCGTAGTAGGCCCACCACGAACCCAGGGTGATGCCGACGCCGAGGAAAGCCCAGGCCACGATCGTCCACGGCCGCGACCAACGGGCCCACGCCGCGTCCAGGCGCCCACCGAGCAAGGCGGCGATGGCGAAGGCGAAGGCCACGGAAAAGCCCACGTAGCCCATGTACAGCATCGGCGGGTGAACGATCAGGCCGATGTCCTGCAACAGTGGGTTGAGATCGCGGCCGTTGGCGGGGATCTGCGGCAGGATGCGCGCAAAGGGGTTGGAGGTGAGGATCAGGAAGCTGAGGAACCCGGTGCTAATCATCCCCATCACTGCCAGCACCCGAGCCAGCATCACCTGCGGCAACTGCCGGGAGAACACCGAGACCGCGAAAGTCCAGCCGCCGAGGATCAACGCCCACAGCAGCAGCGAGCCTTCGTGGGCGCCCCACACGGCGCTGAACTTGTAGTACCAGGGCAATGCGGTGTTGGAGTTACTGGCGACATACGCGACGGAAAAGTCGTCGGCCATGAAGGCATAGGTCAGGCAGCCAAACGAGAACGCCAGGAACGCGAACTGGCCCCACGCCGCCGGTTGGGCCAGGCCCATCCACATGCGGTCGCCGCGCCAGGCGCCGAGCAGCGGCACGATGGCCTGGACGATGGAAAAACACAGGGCCAGGATCATCGCCAAATGGCCCAGCTCAGGGATGTAGAGTGACGGGGTCATGGGTTAACCCTCCTTCTTCGCGGGAGCCGGTGCCGACTGGCCGCTGTCGTTGAGGGCCTTGGTGACTTCCGGGGGCATGTACTTCTCGTCGTGCTTGGCCAGCACTTCGTCGGCCACCACCACGCCTTGGGCGTTGAGCTTGCCCAGGGCGACGATGCCCTGGCCTTCGCGGAACAGGTCGGGGAGGATGCCGCGGTAGGTGATGGTCACGGATTTATTGAAGTCGGTGACGACAAAGCGCACGTCCAGCGAGTCGCCGGAGCGTTGCAGCGAACCTTCCTGCACCATGCCGCCGGCGCGGATGCGGGTGTCCTGCGGCGCTTCGCCATTGGCGATCTGGGTCGGGGTGTAGAACAGGTTGATGTTCTGTTGCAGGGCGCTCAAGGCCAGGCCGACGGCAGCGCCAACGCCCACCAGGATTGCGAGGATTATCAACAGACGCTTTTTACGCAGCGGATTCACTTACCGTTCTCCCGGCGCAGACGACGCGCCTCTTGTTGCAGATAACGCTTGCGGGCCAGGATCGGCGCCGCGACGTTGAGAGCCAGCACGGCAAAACAGATGCCGTAGGCCGACCAGACATACAGGCCGTGATGGCCCATGGCGAGAAAATCAGCGAAGGATGCAAAGTTCATCGCGCGCCCCCCAGGGTATCGAGCACATGGGCCTTGACCCAACTGGCGCGGGCTTCGCGCTTGAGCACTTCCAGGCGCATGCGCAGCAACAGCACGGCCCCGAAGAAGCAATAGAAACCCAGCACGGTCAACAGCAGCGGCGCCCACATTTCCACGGGCATGGCCGGTTTTTCGGTGAGGCTGAAGGTGGCGCCCTGGTGCAGGGTGTTCCACCACTCCACCGAGTACTTGATGATCGGGATGTTGATGACCCCGACAATCGCCAGCACCGCGCAGGCCTTGGCCGCGCTGTCACGATTGCTGATGGCGTTGCCCAGGGCAATCAGACCGAAGTACAGAAACAGCAGAATCAGCATGGACGTTAGTCGCGCATCCCACACCCACCACGAGCCCCAGGTCGGCTTGCCCCAGATGGCACCGGTGACCAGCGCCACGGCGGTCATCCACGCGCCGATGGGCGCGGCGCTTTGCAGGGCCACGTCCGCCAGCTTCATCTTCCACACCAGGCCGACAATGCCGCACACGGCGAGCATCACGTAGCAGGACTGGGCCAGCAAGGCGGCGGGCACATGGATGTAGATGATGCGAAAGCTGTTGCCCTGCTGGTAGTCCTGGGGCGCGAACGCCAGGCCCCAGACCGCACCAGCGCCAATCAGCAGCACCGCGGCCACGCTCAGCCAAGGCAGCATTTTGCCGCTGATGCCATAAAACCACTTGGGCGAGCCGAGCTTATGAAACCAAGTCCAGTTCATTACTGTTTCCATCACGGGTGCTCTTCGTCAGAGCGAGGAGCCAGGGTCTTTACTGGTCAAAAACTGACCAGACCTCATTATTCGCCGACACTGATCTTCAGGCCAGCGGCTATTGCAAAGGGTGTCAGGGTTACCGCCAGGGCGGTCAGGCTGCCAAGCCACAGCAGGTAACCCGTGGCCGGCATGCCTTGCAACGCCGCCTGCAAGGCGCCGCTGCCCAGGATCAACACCGGGATGTACAACGGCAGGATCAACAGCGCCAGCAGCAAGCCGCCGCGCTTCAAACCCACCGTCAGCGCCGCCCCCACCGCGCCGAGCAGGCTCAGCACCGGGGTGCCCAGCAGCAACGACAACAACAGGACCGGCAGGCACGCGGTCGGTAAACCGAGCATCAAGGCCAGCAAGGGCGCGAGCAAAACCAGTGCCAACCCGGAAAACGCCCAGTGTGCCAGTACCTTGGCTAAAACCAGAAGAGGTAGGGGGTGCGACGAAAGGACCCACTGTTCAAGGGAACCATCCTCGAAATCACTGCGAAAAAGCCCGTCCAGCGAGAGCAGGACGGACAAAAGGGCCGCTACCCAGACCAGCCCCGGAGACAAGGTTTGCAACAATTGAGTCTCGGGGCCGACCGCCAATGGGAACAGCGCCACCACAATGGCGAAAAACACCAGGGGGTTGGCCAGGTCCGCCGGGCGACGGAACAGCAACTGCGCTTCACGGGCCAACAACAGGCCAAAGACACTCATGGCCGACCTCCCAGGTAAACGCCCAGGTCGAGGTCGCGGTAACCCCGGGGCATGCGGCTGAGCGTGTGGTGGGTGGTGAGGATAACCATGCCACCCTGCTCGCAATGGCCGGCCAGGTGTTCTTCGAGCTGGGCCACGCCTTGCTTGTCGAGGGCGGTGAAGGGTTCGTCGAGAATCCACAACGGCGGGCCGTCCAGGTACAGCCGCGCCAGAGCCACGCGGCGCTTCTGCCCGGCGGACAGGGTGTGGCACGGCACATCCTCGAACCCACGCAGGCCCACCGCCGCCAACGCCTGCCAGATCGCCTCGCGGCCAACCGGTTGGTGCAGGGCACAGAGCCAACTGAGGTTTTCTTCGGCGCTGAGCAAGTCCTTGATGCCGGCGGCGTGGCCGATCCACAACAGGTTCTGCGCCAGTTCCGTGCGCTGGGCATTGAGGGGCTGGCCGTTGAGCAGGATCTGCCCGGCGGTAGGCTGCATCAACCCGGCCAGCAGGCGCAGCAGGCTGGTCTTGCCGCTGCCGTTGGGGCCGCTGATCTGCAACATATCGCCGCTGGCCAGACGCAGTTCGAGCTGTTCGAACAACATCCGCAAGTCGCGCTCACAGGCGAGCGCTACGGCTTCAAGGAAAGGGCTGGTCAAGAGATCACGGGCCTTTACGGTTCAAGTCGGCAGGGGAGCGGCCGTTAAAGTGCTACAGGATAAATGCAACGGCGGGCTGTTCTAGAGAGCTGCGTCAAAGTTTTGCGATGTTTTCGCCATGCCCTCCAAGACGGCCGGCATTATACATGCAGCGCCCTACACTAAAGAGGGCTATTTCCACAGGTTGCGACCCGATGACAGGCGACATGAACATCCTCCCGCTGCCCGCACCCGCCCCGGCCACCCCCCGGCCGGCGCTGATAAGTGGCGAATTGCTCAAGCTGTTGCAGCCGCTCGAAGGGCTGATTGCCCCCGGGCAGACCGCCAAGGCCGAGGTGCTGTCCCTCAAGCCGACCGACCAGAACTTCCAGTTGCTGCTCAAGGTCACCCTCGACGGCGGCCGCCAAACCACCGTACAAGCCACCAGCACCCAGCCGTTACCCCAAGGCACCCGCCTGGCGGTAAGCCAGCCGTCGGCGGGCAACCTGGCCATCACCGTGCAACAGGTGCAAGCGGCCAACGTTGCCACCCTCACCCGCCTCGACACCGCCCAACTGCCGGTGGGCACCCTGCTGCAAGGCAAGGTGCTGACCACCCAAGCACTGCCCCAGGCAGCGGGGCAACCGGCGGTGTTCCGCTCCATGGTCAGCCTGCTCAACAGTGCCCTGAGCGGCAGCACCCTGAGCATCGACAGCCCGCAGCCGCTACGCATCGGCAGCTTGCTCAGCGCACTGGTCCAGGGCAGCCAGACGCTGAGCTTCGTGCCCACCGCCGGGCGCCAGGAACAAATGGCCGTGGCCCAGCAGTTGCAAACCCAATTCAGCCGCCAGGCGTCCCTTGAAGGTGTGCTCACGGCACTGAAGAACCTGCCCGCCACCGCCACCGCTTCGGCCGAACTGCGCAGCGCCGCGCAAACCCTGCTGGCCGGCCTGCCCGACATCCAGCAACTGAGCAGCCCCAAAGGCCTGGCCCTGGCCCTGGCCAACAGCGGCGTGTTCCTGGAAGCCAAGCTGCTGGGCGGGCAAACCCCGGGCCTGGCCCCCGACCTCAAGGCCAACCTGCTGCGCCTGATCGGCCAGGCCCTGCCGCAACTGCCGGCCAGCACCAATTTCAACGCGATCATTGCTGGCAACACCCTGGCCCTGGCCTTGCCGAGCATGATCCGCGGGGCCCTAGGCACCCTCGGCCAGGTCAGCGCCAAGCCCCAGCCCAGCGGCTTCCCGCTGCCGTCGCGGCTGCTCGGTGGCGGTGAAGGCGAGGAAGACCTGGAACAACTGCTGCGCCTGGCCGCCGCCGCCGTCTCGCGCCTGCAAAGCCATCAACTGGCCAGCCTGGAACAGAGCCGCACCCTTCCCGACGGCACCGTGCTCAGCACCTGGCAACTGGAAATCCCCATGCGCACCTTGCAAGACATCGTGCCGCTACAGGTCAAGTTCCAGCGCGAAGACACCCCGGAAAAAGCCCCCGACGAGCACCGCCGCGAAGCCGAGCCCAAGCAACTGTTGTGGCGGGTGGACCTGGCTTTCGACATGGAGCCTCTAGGCCCGCTGCAAGTGCAGGCGCAGTTGAGCCAGGGCCGTTTGTCCAGCCAGTTGTGGGCCGAGCGGCCCTACACAGCGCAGCTGATTGAAAGCCACTTGGGCGGTTTGCGGGAGAAACTGCTGGCATCGGGGCTTAACGTCGGCGATCTGGATTGCCACCTCGGTGTGCCGCCCCAAGGCGCGCAAACCCGTCTCGAACAACGCTGGGTCGATGAAACCGCATGAGCCATCCCACTGAACCGCGCCAGGCCATCGCCCTCAAGTACGACGGCCAGCAAGCCCCGACCCTGACCGCCAAGGGCGACGACGCCTTGGCCGAAGCCATCATCAAGCTCGCCCAAGACTGCAACGTGCCGATCTATGAAAACGCCGAATTGGTGAAATTGCTCGCCCGCATGGAGTTAGGCGACAGCATCCCGGAGGAGCTGTACCGCACCATCGCCGAGATCATCGCCTTCGCCTGGGCCCTCAAAGGCAAGTTCCCGGCCGGCTACGACCCCGACGCCCCGCCCGTGGAGCGGGACGTGACAGCCCGAGGCGAGGACTACTGACGCTTGCTACAGCAGGCATCAGCTTTTGTGCAATTTGCTCATCAGCTCGGCCTCGGCCTGGGTCAAACCGCAGGACTGGGTGAGTTCATCGACGCTGGCGCCCATGCCCACCAGGCGCGCGGCCTGGGCAAAAGACAGGCTGGACGGGTCGCGCTGCTCCAGTTGGGTCAGCTTGTCGGGCAGCGGTGCCACTACCGCCCGCAACTCGTGCAGTGCCTCGCCCATGCGCACACTACCGTTCTGATAGTCGTCGACACGCTTGGCCAACTCCTTGATGCGCTGGTCGCGCAGCGCATCGCCCTGGGCCTGTTGCGCGGCGATGCCACGCTGGCTGCGGATGTACGCCACAAACATCGCCAGCGTGCCTGCCCAAAAGAGGAACAGGACAATCACAGCCACCTCAAGAATCAATCAGATGTTCTCCAGTTCCGACCATTCTTCTTCGCTCATCATTTTGTCCAGCTCAACCAGGATCAGCAGTTCGTTGTTCTTGTTGCACACGCCCTGAATGAACTTGGCCGACTCTTCGTTACCGACATTGGGTGCGGTCTCGATTTCCGACTGCCGCAGGTAAACCACTTCAGCCACGCTATCGACCATGATCCCGACCACTTGCTTGTCGGCTTCGATAATCACGATGCGCGTGTTGTCGCTGATCTCGGCGTTCATCAGGCCAAAGCGCTGGCGGGTGTCGATTACCGTGACCACGTTACCGCGCAGGTTGATGATGCCCAGCACATAGCTGGGCGCGCCCGGCACCGGGGCGATCTCGGTGTAACGCAGCACTTCTTGCACGCGCATCACGTTGATGCCGTACGTTTCGTTGTCCAGCTTGAAGGTCACCCATTGCAGGATCGGATCTTCGGAACTCTGTAGAGACGACGACTTATTCATACCCCTGACCCCTTAAAAAACCGTTGGTAACGGTGTGTGTTCTGTGCGGCCGCACCGGGGCGCGGCCTATTGTTTGTCGGTTATTTCGATTTGACGACCTGCATGTGCCTAGCCCCGCCGCTGGCGATCAACTCTGCCAGTTCGGCGACGTCGAGCAACGCGCACATGTGTTCGATCACGGTGCCCGCCAGCCACGGCCGTTGGCCACGGTGGGTGCGCCACTTGATTTCATTAGGGTTCAAGCGCAGCGAACGGCTGACCTGATGCACCGCCAGCCCCCATTCATAGCCCTGAACCGAGATCACGTATTGCAGGCCCTGGCGAAAGTCGTCGCGATAGCGATCAGGCATCACCCAGCGCGCGGTGTCCAGCACCTTCAGATTGCCGGCCTGGCTGGGCAGGATGCCGAGGAACCATTCCGGCTGGCCGAACAGCGGTGTCAGCTCTTGCCCGGCCAGGGAGTAGATCGAACCCAGGCACACCAACGGCACCGCCAGGGTCAGCCCGGCCACGTCAAACAGCAGGCACTCGAACGGCTCGGCGGCCCACGCCGGGCGCCCGTCGCCTTCCGTCGGCGGCGGGGTCTGGCTGGGCGGCAGGTGCACTTCGGCCACCGGCACCACCAGGTTCTGCAACAGCGGCGCCACCGGCGATACCGAGGCCAACACCGGCGCGGGCGCTTCCCGTACGGCCACGGCCACCGGCGCCGCAACGGCTGGCGCGCGGGCCTTTTCGGCGTCGCGGGCCTGTTCTTCGAGCACGGCGGCCTGGAACTCATCCAGAGCGGCCTCGACCTCGACGACGGTTTCCAGCACCACGGCCGCCGGCGTCAGTTCTTCCTCGGTGGCGTCTTGCAGCAACGCGTCCAGGTAGGATTGCAGCGCCAGTTGCGGGCGGGTCTTGAGCTCGACAGGACGATTCATGTGTATGCCCATGGGCCAAGCCTGTCACTGATAGATGTAAAGGTTATCGGCCGGATAGCGCTGGGGCTTGAATGGACGGCTGCGTGCTTCATCTCACGCCACCTGCGCCACAAGTTGTTGGGCCAGCAAATGCTTGAGCAGCGCCCGGTAGGCCAGCACGCCACGGCTTTTGCCGTCGAATTGCGAAGGCGTGACCCCGGCCCGGCTAGCGTCGCGCAGGCGCGTGTCCACCGGGATGTAGCCTTGCCAGATATCGTCGGGGTACAGGTCGCGCAACACCCGCAATGTACCCAGGGATGCCTGGGTGCGGCGGTCGAACAAGGTTGGCACGATGCTGAACGGCAACGCTTGTTTGCGCGAGCGGTTAATCATCGCCAGGGTGTTGACCATGCGCTCCAGGCCCTTGACCGCCAGGTGTTCGGTTTGCACCGGGATCACCAGTTGCTGGCTTGCCGCCAGGGCGTTGACCATCAGCACCCCGAGCAACGGCGGGCTGTCGATGATCGCGTAATCGAAATCCTGCCACAGCTGCGCCAGGCTCTTGGCGATCACCAGGCCCAGGCCGCTCTGCCCCGGCGATTGGCGCTCAAGGGTGGCCAGCGCCGTGCTGGAGGGCAACAGCGAGATGCGCTCGTCGCTGGTGGACAGCAGCAACTGCCCCGGCAAGCCGTCGGGCACACTGCCTTTGTGCAGGAACAGGTCGTAGCAACTGTGCTCCAACTGGTCGGGGTCGTAACCGAAGTAACTGGTCATCGACCCGTGGGGGTCGAGATCGACCACGACCACGCGCTTGCCGGCTTCGGCCAGCAACCCGGCCAAGGCGATGGAACTGGTGGTTTTACCAACACCACCCTTTTGATTGGCGACTGCCCAGACTCTCATTCAGATGGTTCCTCCCGGTCGAATAGGCTCAACCGAGACATAGCGCATTTATAGGGCGGGTGACGGAGAATTGACGGCGCTCTCGCGTCCCGGCGACTTAACAGGCGGCGGTGCAGTTTGTGTGCCAGCACGCTTGAGCGCGGCGTCCGGTTGCGCCTTGGCGGTTCCGGTGCCGGTCAGGCTGCGGCGTACATCCAGGTTGCGCGACACCACCAGCACCGCGCGGCGGTTGCGGGCGCGGCCTTCGGCGGTGGCGTTGTTGGCCACGGGCTGGAACTCGCCATAGCCCACCGACGCCATGCGCCCGGGGTTTACACCCTGCATGGCGAGCATGCGCACGATGCTCGACGAGCGGGCCGAGGACAGTTCCCAGTTGGAGGGATAGAGCGCGGTGTGGATCGGCTGGTCATCGGTGAAGCCTTCGACGTGGATCGGGTTATCGAAGGGTTTGAGGATGGCCGCCACCTTGTCGATGATGGTGAACGCCACATCGCTGGGCATGGCGTCGCCGCTGCCGAACAACAGGCTGGAACTCAATTCGATTTCTACCCACAACTCGTTGCCGCGCACCGTCATCTGGTTGCTACTAATCAGGTCGCCAAACGCGGCGCTGATGTCATCGGCAATGGACTTGAGCGGATCGTTGCTGCCCTGGCCGATGCCGGCGTCGAGCTGGTCGCTGTCTTTGACCAGGGGCTGGGCCGGGGTCACGGTCTTGGCCCGTTCGTCGCCGATCTGGATCGGCCGCAGGGCACGGTCCGAGTCGGTGAACACCCCCACCAGCGCTTCGGAAATGACCTTGTACTTGCCTTCGTTGATCGACGAAATGGAGTACATCACCACGAAAAACGCGAACAGCAAGGTGATGAAGTCCGCGTAGGACACCAGCCAGCGTTCGTGGTTGACGTGTTCTTCAGGTTGGCGGCGACGACGGCTCACGGTGCATTCCCCCCATCAGTCCATGAAGCCTTGCAGCTTCAGCTCAATGGAGCGCGGGTTCTCGCCCTCGGCAATCGAGAGGATGCCTTCGAGCAGCATTTCCCGGTAACGGGACTGGCGCAGGGCTATCGACTTGAGCTTGCTGGCGATCGGCAGTAGCACCAGGTTGGCACTGGCCACGCCGTAGATGGTGGCGACGAAGGCCACGGCAATACCGCTGCCCAGTTGGGTCGGGTCGGCCAGGTTGCCCATCACGTGGATCAGGCCCATCACCGCGCCGATGATGCCGATGGTCGGCGCGTAGCCGCCCATGCTTTCAAAGAACCGCGCCGCTTCGATGTCGCGGCTTTCCTGGGTGTAGAAATCCACTTCCAAAATGCTGCGGATGGCCTCTGGCTCGGCGCCGTCGACCAGCAGTTGCAGGCCTTTGCGCGAGTAGTCATCGGGTTCGGCGTCGGCCACCCCTTCAAGCCCCAGCAAACCTTCCTTGCGCGCGGTCAGGCTCCAGTTGACGACACGGTCGATGCCGCCGGCCAGGTCAACCCGCGGCGGAAAGAGGATCCAGCCGACAATCTGCATGGCGCGCTTGAACGCGCTCATGGGCGATTGCAGCAACGCCGCGCCAATGGTCCCGCCCAGCACGATCAGCGCCGCCGGGCCGTTGGCCAACGCACTCAGGTGGCCACCTTCGAGGTAGTTGCCACCGATGATGGCGATAAACGCCATGATGATCCCGATTAGGCTCAGTACATCCATCAGATACACGCCTCGACCAGATGCCTGCCGATGTCGTCCAGGCCATACACCGCGTCAGCCAGGTCCGCTTTGACGATGGCCATCGGCATGCCGTAGATCACACAACTGGCCTCGTCCTGGGCCCAGACCGAACTGCCGCCCTGCTTGAGCAGGCGCGCGCCTTCGCGGCCGTCCGCGCCCATGCCGGTGAGCACCACCGCCAGAACTTTGTCGCCGTAGGACTTGGCCGCCGAACCAAAGGTGATATCCACGCACGGCTTGTAGTTCAAGCGCTCGTCACCCGGCAGGATTTTCACCGTGCCACGGCCATCGACCATCATCTGCTTGCCGCCCGGGGCCAGCAGCGCCAGGCCCGGACGCAGGATGTCGCCATCCTCGGCTTCCTTGACGCTGATGCGGCACAGCTTGTCCAGGCGCTCGGCGAAAGCCTTGGTGAAGGCCGCCGGCATGTGCTGGATCAGCACGATGGGCGCCGGGAAGTTGCCCGGCAGTTGGGTCAACACCCGCTGCAAGGCAACCGGCCCGCCGGTGGAGGTACCAATGGCCACCAACTTGTAGGCTTTGCGCTTGGGCGCCGGCGAACTCGGCGCGGCGGCCGGCGCAACACGGGCCGGCACGGGTGCCGGGGCGCTGCGCACGGGCGCGCTGGCGCCGTAGCTGCTGGGCGCGGGGGCCGCAGCGGCAACTGGCTGGGGCGCGGGTGCGCTGTAAGCGCTAAAACGGCGGTTACTGCGCGAGATGGTATGGACCTTCTCGCACAGCATCTGCTTGACCTTCTCGGGGTTGCGCGAGATGTCTTCGAAATTTTTGGGCAGGAAGTCCACCGCGCCGGCATCCAGCGCATCCAGGGTCACCCGGGCGCCTTCGTGGGTCAGCGAGGAAAACATCAAGACCGGTGTAGGGCAGCGCTGCATGATGTGCCGCACTGCGGTGATGCCATCCATCATCGGCATCTCGTAGTCCATGGTGATGACGTCTGGCTTGAGGGCCAGCGCCTGATCGATCGCCTCTTTGCCGTTGGTCGCCGTGCCGACGACCTGGATATTGGAATCCGCTGAAAGAATTTCCGAGACGCGGCGGCGGAAGAAACCCGAATCATCCACCACCAGGACCTTGACTACCATAAACACTCCGTTAGGCGGGGCGAGGCAATCGCCCGGCCCCACCAGAATCAAATACGCCGTGCGGCGTAACGCTTGAGCATGCTCGGAACATCGAGAATCAGGGCGATGCGGCCGTCACCGGTAATGGTGGCGCCGGACATGCCCGGGGTGCCCTGGAGCATCTTGCCCAAAGGCTTGATGACCACTTCTTCCTGGCCCACCAATTGATCGACCACAAAGCCGATGCGCTGGGTGCCCACCGACAGGATCACCACGTGGCCCTCGCGCTGCTCTTCATGGGCGGCGGACGCCACCAACCAGCGCTTGAGGTAGAACAGCGGCAACGCCTTGTCGCGCACGATCACCACTTCCTGGCCATCGACCACGTTGGTGCGCGACAGGTCCAGGTGGAAGATCTCGTTGACGTTGACCAGAGGGAAGGCGAATGCCTGGTTGCCCAGCATGACCATCAGGGTCGGCATGATCGCCAGGGTCAACGGCACCTTGATGACGATCTTCGAGCCCTGGCCCTTGGTCGAGTAGATGTTGATGGAGCCGTTGAGCTGGGAAATCTTGGTTTTCACCACATCCATGCCCACGCCACGGCCCGACACGTCGGAAATCTCGGTCTTGGTCGAGAAGCCCGGAGCGAAGATCAGGTTGTAGCACTCGGTATCGCTCAGGCGATCGGCTGCGTCCTTGTCCATCACCCCCCGCTTGACCGCGATGCCCCGCAGGATGTTCGCGTCCATGCCTTTGCCGTCATCGGAAATCGACAGCAGGATATGGTCGCCTTCCTGTTCGGCGGCCAGGATCACCCGGCCCAGGCGTGCCTTGCCCGACTCTTCGCGCTCCTGGGGCGACTCGATACCGTGGTCGACCGCGTTGCGCACCAAGTGGACCAGCGGGTCGGCCAGGGCTTCGACGAGGTTTTTGTCCAGGTCGGTTTCTTCGCCCACCAGCTCCAGGCTGATCTCTTTCTTGAGCTGGCGCGCCAGGTCACGAACCAGGCGCGGGAAGCGCCCGAAGACCTTCTTGATCGGCTGCATGCGGGTTTTCATCACCGCGGTCTGCAGGTCGGCGGTCACCACGTCCAGGTTGGAAACGGCCTTGGACATGGCTTCGTCGCCGCTGTTCAGGCCCAGGCGCACCAGGCGGTTACGCACCAACACCAGTTCGCCCACCATGTTCATGATTTCGTCCAGGCGCGCGGTATCGACGCGCACCGTGGTTTCCGCTTCGCTGGCCTGTTTTTCCGCCGGCGCGGCAGCGGCGGCACGGGCCGGCGCGGGGGCTGCAGCCCTGGCCGCCGGGGCTGGGGCTGGCGCCGCTGCTGCTGCAGGTGCGGGCGCCGGGGCGGCCTTGGCCACGGGGGCCGCGACAGCCGCCGCAACCGCTGGGGTCTCGGCGCTGAACTTGCCTTTGCCGTGCAGCTCGTCGAGCAGGGATTCGAATTCGTGATCGGAAATCAGATCGCCGCCCACCGCAGCGGCCGTCGCCGCAGGCGCAGGTTTGGCGTCGGCGATAGCACTTTCCAGGGCATCGACGGCAAAGTTGCCCTTGCCATGCAACTGGTCGAGCAGTGCTTCGAACTCGTCGTCGGTGATGTCGGTGCTGGCCGCCGCTGGTGCAGCGGCGGCAGGTTCGGCGGCGGGCGCCACGGCGTCCACGGCGAACTGGCCCTTGCCATGCAGTTGGTCAAGCAGGGACTCGAACTCGGCATCGGTAATGTCATCGCTGCCACCCGCCGCCACGGCGGCGGGCGCCGGCGCTTCGGCCTGGGCCTTGACCGCATTGAGCGAGTCCAGCAGTTGCTCGAATTCGTTGTCGGTAATGTCGCCGCCGGCGCTTTCAGGCTCGGCCGCAGCCGGGGCCGGGGCCGGTTCAGCCGCAGGCGCAGGCTGGTCGGTGGCTGGCAGCGCCAGGCGTGCCAGGGCTGCCAGCAGTTCCGGCGTAGCAGCGGTGATCGCAGAGCGCTCACGCACTTGGCTGAACATGCCGTTGACCGCGTCCAGGGCTTCGAGAACCACGTCCATCAGTTCCGAGTCGACGCGCCGTTCACCCTTGCGCAGGATGTCGAACACGTTCTCGGCGATGTGACAGCACTCCACCAGCTCATTGAGCTGGAGGAAGCCGGCGCCCCCTTTTACAGTGTGAAAACCGCGAAAAATTGCATTGAGCAAGTCCGCATCATCCGGTCGGCTTTCCAGCTCGACCAGTTGTTCGGACAGCAACTCAAGAATCTCGCCGGCCTCAACCAGGAAATCCTGAAGGATCTCTTCATCGGCGCCGAAGCTCATTTTTGTGGGTGCTCCTAGAATCCAAGACTGGAAAGCAAATCGTCTACATCGTCCTGACCGGACATAACGTCTTCACGTTTATCGGCATGAATCTGCGGACCTTCACCCTGCGCCAGGTGTTTTTGTGGATCTTTTTGCGCCAGGATCTCGTCGCGGTCATGCTCGATGCCCGCAAACCGGTCGACCTGGCTGGCCATCAGCACCAGCTTGAGCAAGTTGCTTTCGACTTCCGTGACCAGTTGTGTCACCCGCTTGATGACCTGGCCGGTGAGGTCCTGGTAATCCTGGGCCAGCAGAATGTCGTTGAGGTTGCCCGACACCACGCGTGTTTCTTTCTCGCTGCGGGCCAAAAAAACCTCGACCCGGCGCGCCAGATCGCGAAACTCTTCGGCACCCACTTCGCGGCGCATGAAACGTGCCCAGTCCGCGCTCAGGGCCTGGGCGTCGTGGCCCAAGCCGTTGACCAGCGGCGTGCTGTTTTCCACCAGGTCCATGGTGCGATTGGCCGCAGCCTCGGTCAGCCTGACAACATAACCCAGGCGTTCAGTGGCATCCGTGATCTGGGACACTTCTTCGGCTTGCGGCATGTGCGGGTCGATCTGGAAGTTGACGATGGCGCTGTGCAATTCGCGCGTCAGCTTGCCGACTTCCTGGTACAGGCCGCGGTCACGGGTCTGGTTGAGCTCATGGATCAGTTGCACCGCGTCGCCGAACTTGCCTTTTTCAAGGCTTTCGACCAATTCGTGGGCATGTTTTTTCAGAGTCGATTCAAAATCGCCCTGCGATGATTCGTTATGCTCCATAGCGCCCCCGTGGCGGACTGGCTTCGCGCATCAACCGATGCGTTCGAAGATTTTTTCAATCTTTTCTTTCAACGCCTGGGCCGTGAAGGGTTTGACTACATAGCCGTTCACCCCGGCCTGGGCTGCTTCGATGATCTGTTCGCGCTTGGCTTCAGCGGTGACCATCAACACCGGCAGGTGCTTGAGTTTTTCGTCGGCGCGCACATGGCGCAGCAAGTCGATACCGGTCATGCCAGGCATGTTCCAGTCCGTCACCAGAAAGTCGATGCTGCCGCTGTTGAGCACAGGGATGGCGGTAGTGCCGTCGTCTGCCTCGACCGTGTTGGTGAACCCAAGGTCACGCAACAGGTTTTTTATGATCCGCCGCATCGTTGAGAAGTCATCAACGATGAGGATTTTCATGTTCTTGTCCAATTCGACCTCCAAGCAGTCTTAAACGCATCCAGCACCTGGACACGCCATTTCATCAATCAGGCTGGGCACTCACCGGCGACATGGAGCAAAACGAGCCGAGACCGGTACGGCGCTACGCCGTACCGGCCCCGTTCGCAGAGCCCCCACACTGCCTGTCAGCGCGCTCGCCACTCCCCCAAACGCCCCCGCAAGCGGGCCGCGCACTGGCTGTGTAACTGGCTGACCCGCGATTCGCTGACCCCCAGGACCTCACCGATTTCCTTGAGGTTCAGCTCTTCGTCGTAGTACAGCGCCAAGACCAGTCGCTCACGCTCCGGCAAATTGGCAATCGCGTCCGCCAGCGCAGCCTGGAAGCGCTCGTCTTCCAGGTCGCGCGACGGCTCCAGATGAGCACTCGCGCCATCCTCGTGCAGCCCTTCATGCTCGCCGTCCTGCAAGAGGTCGTCGAAGCTGAACAGGCGACTGCCCAAGGTGTCGTTCAAAATCCCGTAATAATCATCGAGGCTCAATTGGAGTTCGGCCGCAACCTCGTGATCTTTAGCGTCACGACCGGTTTTAGCTTCAATTGAGCGAATGGCATCACTGACCATCCGGGTGTTGCGGTGTACCGAACGGGGGGCCCAGTCGCCTTTACGCACCTCATCGAGCATCGCGCCGCGGATACGAATCCCCGCGTAGGTCTCGAAGCTGGCGCCCTTGCTGGCGTCGTACTTGGTCGAGACTTCAAGCAAACCGATCATCCCGGCCTGGATCAGGTCTTCGACCTGGACGCTGGCGGGCAGGCGTGCCAGCAGGTGGTAAGCAATGCGCTTGACCAAGGGCGCGTAGCGCTCGATCAATTCGTATTGGCTGTCACGCGCCGACTTCTTGTAAAGGTTGTAGCCGCTGGCTGTCATAGCACAGGTCCCGCCGTTTGATGCACAAGCCGCTCGACAAAAAACTCCAGATGCCCGCGCGGGTTAGCGGGCAGTGGCCAGGTATCGACCTTCTGGGCGATGGCTTTGAACGCCAGTGCGCACTTGGAACGAGGGAACGCTTCGTAGACTGCACGCTGCTTTTGCACAGCCTTGCGTACGCACTCGTCGTAGGGAACCGCACCGACGTATTGTAAGGCGACGTCCAGGAAGCGATCAGTGACCTTGGTCAACTTAGCGAACAGGTTGCGCCCTTCCTGCGGGCTCTGGGCCATGTTGGCCAGTACGCGGAAGCGGTTCATGCCGTAGTCGCGGTTGAGCAGTTTGATAAGGGCGTAGGCGTCGGTGATGGAGGTGGGTTCGTCGCACACCACCAGCAGCACTTCCTGGGCCGCGCGCACGAAACTGACCACCGACTCGCCGATCCCGGCGGCCGTGTCGATCACCAGCACGTCGAGGTTGTCGCCGATGTCGCTGAACGCCTGGATCAGGCCGGCATGCTGGGCCGGGCTCAGGTGCACCATGCTCTGGGTGCCCGAGGCGGCCGGCACGATGCGGATCCCGCCGGGGCCCTGGAGCAGCACGTCGCGCAGCTCACAGCGCCCCTCGATCACATCGGCCAGGGTGTGTTTGGGGGTCAGCCCCAGTAGAACGTCGACGTTCGCCAGGCCCAGGTCGGCGTCCAGCAGCATGACGCGTCGGCCAAGCTCCGCCAGAGCCAGGGACAAGTTCACTGACACGTTAGTCTTCCCGACGCCACCTTTGCCGCCGGTCACCGCGATCACCTGTACGGGATGCATGCTGCCCATGTTCTTTCTATACCTTGTCTTACTTAGACGGAGGCCACATAACTGGCTGCGCGTTCACCGTTGGAACAATGCGTGGCAGGCCATCGATGTAGGTTCACTGCAATCTATTCATTAAACCTCAGCCGACCTGCTTGGCCGGGCTGTGGTAAAGGTCAGCGAACATGTCAGCCATGGCTTCTTCGCTGGGTTCTTCCTGCATTTGCACACTTACGGCACGGCTGACCAATTGGTGGCGGCGCGGCAAGTGCAAGTCATCGGGAATACGCGGCCCATCGGTCAGATAGGCCACCGGTAATTCATGGCTGATAGCCAGGCTCAACACCTCGCCCAGGCTCGCCGTCTCGTCCAGCTTAGTCAGAATGCAGCCAGCCAGCCCGCAACGCTTGTAACTGTGGTACGCGGCGGTCAGCACTTGCTTCTGGCTGGTGGTGGCCAGCACCAGGTAGTTCTTGGAGCGGATGCCGCGCCCGGCCAGGCTTTCCAACTGCATGCGCAGGGCCGGGTCGCTGGCCTGCAGGCCGGCGGTGTCGATCAGCACCACGCGCTTGCGCAGCAGCGGGTCGAGGGCTTGCGCCAGGGACTGGCCCGGATCGACATGGGTCACCGAGACGTTGAGGATGCGGCCCAAAGTCTTGAGCTGCTCCTGGGCGCCGATGCGGTAGCTGTCCATGCTCACCAGGGCGATGTTCTGCGCGCCGTACTTGAGCACGTAACGGGCCGCCAATTTGGCCAGGGTGGTGGTCTTGCCCATGCCGGCGGGGCCGACCATAGCAATCACCCCCCCCTCTTCCAGGGGTTCGATTTCCGGCGTGGCGATCATGCGCGCCAAGTGCGCCAACAGCATGCGCCAGGCCTGGCGAGGTTCGTCGAATTCGGTAATCAGGGCCAGCAAGTCACGCGACAGCGGCCCGGACAAGCCGATGCGCTGCAGGCGCCGCCACAGGTTGGCCTGCTGCGGGCGGCTGCCTTGCAACTGGTTCCAGGCCAGGGAGCCGAGCTGCACTTCCAGCAGTTCGCGCAGGCCATTGAGTTCAAAGCGCATGGAGTCGAACGCGCGCTGGTCCACCGACTGCGAGGCCGGGGCCACCGGCGCCGGGCGTGGCGGCTCGACGAAGGTCGGTTCGATCAGCGGTTCGGCGGCAGTCAGCGGCAGGCCGGCGAACAACTGGCGATTGGTGCTCGGGTCGCCGTCGCCACGCAGGCTCAATTCGGCCTGGGCGGTCACGATGCGCGACTGGGTCTTGCGCAGTTCGTCTTCGAGCTCGATGTTCGGCACGCGCGGGGCCAGGGCCGACAGTTTGTAATCCAGGGCAGCCGTCAGCTCGACACCGCCAGCGATCCGCCGGTTGCCGATGATGGCCGCATCCGCGCCCAGCTCATCACGCACCAGTTTCATGGCCTGACGCATATCGGCGGCGAAAAAACGCTTCACTTGCATAACCCACTACCTCAGCCGTTGGGCCCTACTGTCGCAACGATGGTCACTTGCTTGTTGTCAGGAATTTCCTGATACGCCAACACGTGCAAACCCGGGACCGCCAGGCGTCCGAACCGCGAGAGCATCGCGCGAACGGGGCCGGCTACCAGCAGAATCACCGGTTGACCTTGCATTTCCTGGCGCTGAGCGGCGTCGATCAACGAACGCTGCAGCTTCTCGGCCATGCTTGGCTCCAGCAGAACGCCTTCATCGGCGCCTTGCCCTGCCTTCTGCAGACTATTGAGCAATATTTGTTCCAACCTTGGTTCCAAGGTGATGACAGGCAGCTCAGACTCAGTGCCTACAATGCTTTGCACGATAGCGCGGGACAATCCGACGCGCACCGCGGCAACCAAAGCGGCAGTATCTTGACTCTTGGCTGCATTATTGGCGATGGCTTCGGCAATGCTACGAATGTCGCGTACCGGCACCTGTTCGGCGAGCAAGGCTTGCAGCACTTTGAGCAACTGCGACAGCGACAGCACCCCCGGCACCAGCTCTTCAGCTAGCTTCGGCGAGCCCTTGGCCAGCAATTGCATCAGTTGCTGGACCTCTTCGTGGCCCAGCAGTTCGCTGGAGTGCTTGTAGAGAATCTGGTTCAAGTGGGTCGCCACCACTGTGCTGGCGTCCACCACCGTGTAGCCCAGCGATTGCGCCTGGGAACGCTGACTGATTTCGATCCACACCGCGTCCAGGCCGAAGGCCGGGTCTTTGGCGGTGATGCCGTTGAGGGTGCCGAACACTTGGCCGGGGTTGATTGCCAGTTCGCGGTCCGGGTAGATCTCCGCTTCGGCCAGGATCACGCCCATCAGGGTCAGGCGATAGGCGCTGGGCGCCAGGTCGAGGTTGTCGCGGATATGCACCGTGGGCATGAGAAAGCCCAGGTCCTGGGACAGCTTCTTGCGCACGCCCTTGATCCGCGCCAGCAACTGACCACCCTGGTTGCGATCCACCAGCGGGATCAAGCGGTAGCCCACTTCCAGGCCGATCATGTCGATGGGGGTCACGTCGTCCCAGCCCAACTCCTTGGTTTCCTGGGCGCGGGCCGGCGACGGCAGCAGCTCCTGCTGGCGCTGCACCTCTTCCAGGGCCTGGACCTTGACGGTGTTCTGTTTTTTCCAGAACAGGTACGCGGCGCCACCGGCCACCGCTGCCATGCTCAGGAACGAGAAGTGCGGCATGCCCGGCACCAGGCCCATCACCGCCATCAGCCCGGCGGACACCGCCAGGGCCTTGGGCGAAGCGAACATCTGCCGGTTGATCTGCTTGCCCATGTCTTCGGAACCCGAAGCCCGGGTCACCATGATCGCGGCAGCGGTGGACAACAGCAGTGATGGCAATTGCGCCACCAAACCGTCACCGATGGTCAGCAAGGCGTACACCTTGCCCGCATCGCCGAAGGTCATGCCGTGCTGGAAGATACCCACGGCCATGCCGCCGATCAGGTTGATGAACAGAATCAGCAGGCCGGCGATGGCATCGCCGCGCACGAATTTGCTGGCACCGTCCATGGAGCCGTAGAACTCGGCTTCCTGGGCCACTTCCGTGCGGCGCATCTTGGCTTGGTTCTGATCGATCAGGCCGGCGTTGAGGTCGGCGTCGATGGCCATTTGTTTGCCGGGCATGGCGTCGAGGGTAAAGCGGGCGCTGACCTCGGAAATCCGCCCGGCACCCTTGGTTACCACGACGAAGTTGATAATCATCAAAATCGCGAACACCACGATACCGACTACGTAGTTACCGCCGATCACCACCTCACCGAAGGCCTGGATCACCTTGCCCGCAGCGGCGTGGCCGTCCTGGCCGTGGAGCATTACCACCCGTGTGGACGCCACGTTGAGCGCCAGGCGCAGCAGCGTCGCCACCAGCAAAATGGTGGGGAACACGGCGAAATCCAGTGGGCGCAAGGCGTACACGCACACCAGCAGGACCACGATGGACAGGGCAATGTTGAAGGTAAAGAACACGTCCAGCAGGAACGGTGGGATCGGCAACATCATCATTGCCAGCATGACCAACAGCAACAACGGCACGCCCAGATTGCCCCGCGACAGGTCAGTCAGGTTGTTGCGCGCCGTGCTGAGTAAGTTAGAGCGATCCACCGGAAATTCACCGTTCCTTTTAAAGCAATCTTTTGACGCCAGAGGCAGGCGCAGGGCGGCTACTGCAAGAAGCCTTCCAACTTTTGCACAGGGGGATGCGGGCGGGCGTTTTAGGTGGGTTTGAGGGCGTTATCGCGGCCGAGCCCACCCCCATAGGGGCCGACTTGGGCCAGGCTGGCTAGCAATACATCAGGAATCGCGGCGCAAATCCGGCGGTATCGGCAGGTCTTTGAGGGGGTCGGGGCGCTTGCCCTTGCCCGCCCGGTGCTGGCGGATCTGATAGACATAGGCCAGCACCTGGGCCACGGCCAGGTACAGCCCCGCGGGGATTTCCTGCTCAAGCTCGGTGGAGTAGAAAATCGAGCGCGCCAGGGCCGGCGACTCCAGCAGGAGGATGTCGTTGGCCACGGCTATTTCGCGGATCTTCAACGCCGTGAAGTCGCTGCCCTTGGCCAACAGCATGGGCGCGGCGCCCTTCTCCGGGTCGTACTTGAGGGCCACGGCGTAGTGGGTCGGGTTGGTGATAATTACGTCGGCGTCGGGCACCGAGGCCATCATCCGGCGCTGGGACATTTCGTACTGCACCTGACGAATCCGCTGCTTGACCTCCGGGCGCCCTTCCTGGTCCTTGTGCTCGTCGCGAATCTCCTGCTTGGTCATCAACAGCTTCTTGTGGCTTTCCCACAACTGCACGGGCACGTCCACCGCAACGATCAGCAGCAAGCCGCAAGCCATCCACAGAGCGCTCCAGCCCACCACTTGGGCGCTGTGGATAATCGCTTGGTCCAGCGGTTCGTGAGCGATGCGCACCAGGTCGTCGATATCGGCAGACAACACCGCCAACGCCACGAACAGGATGATGAAGAACTTGGCCAGGGCCTTGAGTAGCTCGATCACGGCCTTGGCCGAGAACATGCGCTTGATCCCCGCCCCCGGGTTCATGCGGCTGAATTTCGGCGCCAGGGTGCCGGCAGCGAACAACCAGCCGCCCAGGGCAATAGGCCCGATGATCGCGGCCAGCAACAAGGTAATCAGCACCGGCTGCAAGGCGAGGATGGCGATTTTGCCGGAGTGCAGCAGGTAGCTGGCCATGGCGCCGGTGTCCATCAGCACTTCCCGGGGCAGGGAGAAATTCAGGCGCATCAGCTCCAGCAGGTCCTGGGCCAGACCGGCGCCGTAGATCAGCAGCGCACTGGCGCCAGCGAGCATGATGGCCAGGGTGTTGAGCTCTTTGGAGCGGGCGATCTCGCCCTTTTCCCGGGAGTCCTTTTTGCGTTTCTCCGTGGGGTCTTCTGTTTTGTCCTGACCGCTTTCACTCTCTGCCATGGCTTAGCGCGCCCGTGCCAGTTCGCGTAAAAACTGCAAGGCCTCGACGGCCAGCGGCTGATACTGATTGAGAATGTCCGCCAGGCCGAACCAGAAAATCACCAGGCCCAGCACCATGGTCAGGGGAAAACCGATGGAGAAGATGTTCAGTTGCGGCGCGGCACGGGTCATCACACCGAAAGCGACGTTAACCACCAGCAACGCGGTGATGGCCGGCAGTACCAGCATCAGCGCCGCGCCCAGCACCCAGCCGAGCTTGCCGGCCACTTCCCAGAAACTGTTGACGAGGATGCCACCGCCCACCGGCAGCGTGGTGAAGCTCTCGGTCAGCACCTCGAACACCACCAAGTGGCCGTTCATGGCCAGAAACAGCAGGGTCACCAGCATGGTCAGGAACTGCCCGATCACCGCCACCGACACACCGTTGGTGGGGTCAACCATGGAGGCGAAGCCCATGCCCATCTGGATCGCGACGATTTGCCCGGCCACCACGAATGCCTGGAAAAACAACTGCAACGAAAAGCCCAGCAAGGCGCCGATGATGACCTGCTCGGCCACCAGCAGCAGCGCACTGAGATCCAGGGCATTGACCTCGGGCATGGGCGGCAGCCCCGGTACCACGACCACGGTAATGGCCAGGGCGAAATACAGGCGGATGCGCGTCGACACCAAGGTGGTGCCGATGATGGGCATGGTCATCAACACGGCGGCGATACGGAACAACGGCAGCATGAAGGTCGCCACCCAGGTGCCGATTTGCGCGTCCGTCAGCGCCAGCAAAGACATGGCCTAGCCAATCAACTGCGGAATACTGCCGTACAACTGCAGGATGTATTCCATAAAGGACTGCACCAGCCAGGGGCCGGCGACGATCAGCGTCACCAGCATCACCAGCAGGCGCGGCAGAAAGCTCAGGGTTTGTTCGTTGATCTGGGTCGCGGCCTGGAACATCGCCACCAACAGGCCCACCAACAGGCTGGGCACCACCAGCACCGCCACCATCATGGTGGTCAGCCACAGCGCTTCGCGAAACAGGTCAACCGCTACTTCAGGCGTCATGACAGGCTACCCGCCAGTAAAAAGCTAAACACCACCGAAACTGCCCGCCAGGGTGCCAATTATCAGCGCCCAGCCATCCACCAGGACGAACAGCATGATCTTGAACGGCAAGGAAATAATCAGCGGCGACAGCATCATCATGCCCATGGCCATCAGCACACTGGCCACCACCAGGTCGATGATGAGAAACGGAATGAAGATCATGAAGCCGATCTGGAACGCGGTTTTCAGCTCCGAGGTGACAAAGGCCGGCACCAGGATAGTCAGCGGCGCCTGATCCGGCGTGGCGATGTCCGTGCGCTTGGACAGGCGCACGAACAGCTCCAGGTCGCTGCTGCGGGTCTGGGCCAGCATGAAATCCTTGAGGGGCACCTGGGCCTTGGCCACGGCGTCCTGGGCGCTGAGTTTTTCCGCCAGATACGGTTGCAGGGCGTCCTGGTTCACCCGGTCGAACACCGGGGCCATGATGAACATGGTCAGAAACAGCGCCATGCCGGTGAGGATCTGGTTCGACGGCGTCTGCTGCAGGCCCAGGGCCTGACGCAGGATGGAAAAGACGATGATGATCCGGGTGAAACTGGTCATCAGCATGACGAACGCCGGGATAAAGCTCAGCGCCGTCATTATCAGCAGGATTTGCAGGCTGACCGAATACTCTTGCTGGCCATCGGCCCCGGTGCCCAGGGTAATCGCCGGGATCGACAGCGGGTCGGCCGCCCACACCAGAGGCGTGGCCAGCATCAGGGCCAGCGCCAGCATCACGCGCAACGCAACCATCACTTCTTATCCTTGCCTAGAATTTCCATCAACCGCTGGGCGAACTCCGGGGTGGCCGGCTCGCTGCTGGGCACCTGCACCGGCTCCTTGAGCACATGCAGCGCCGTGATGGTGCCCGGGGTCAGGCCCAGCAGGATCTGCTCGTTGCCCACTTGCACCAGCACCAGACGATCGCGCGGGCCCAGGGCGCGGGAACCGATCAACTCGATCACCTGGCCCTTGCCTGCCGGCCCGGCCTGCTGCACCCGGCGCAGCAGCCAGGCGAGGAAGAAAATCAACCCCAGCACCAGCAGCAGGCCCAGCACCAATTGCGTCAATTGCCCGGCCACACCACTGCTGGCCACCGGCTTGGCCACCGCCGCCACAGGCTCGGCCGCCAGCACGCTGAACGGCAGCGCCAGAAGAACGCCCAGGAGCCGTTTCACTTAGCGCAGCTTCTTGATGCGTTCGCTGGGGCTAATCACGTCAGTCAGGCGGATGCCGAACTTTTCGTTGACCACCACCACTTCGCCGTGGGCGATCAGCGTGCCGTTGACCAGCACGTCCAGCGGCTCGCCTGCCAGGCGATCGAGTTCGATCACCGAGCCCTGGTTGAGCTGCAACAGGTTGCGGATGTTGATATCGGTGCTGCCCACTTCCATGGAGATCGACACCGGAATATCCAGGATCACATCCAGGTTCGGGCCTTCCAGGCTCACCGGCTCATGGCTTTTAGGCACGCTGCCGAATTCTTCCATCGGCAAGCGGTTGGAGCTGGGCGCCGTGCCCGCGTCCGCCGCCAGCAAGGCGTCGATATCGTCCTGCCCGGCATCGCCGGATTCGCCCAGTGCCGCAGCCCATTCATCGGCCAGGGCCTGGTCTTCGGCGCTAATCATGTCGTGTTCGTCAGCCATCAGTTGTCCTCGGCGGGCAGTCAATCAATTAACAACGCTAATTCGTATCGGGGCCGCCTAGCGGCGCTCGATGGGTTCAATCACTTGCAGCGCCAGGTTGCCCTTGTGGGAACCGAGCTTGACCTTGAACGCCGGTACGCCGTTGGCGCGCATGACCATTTCGTCCGGCAACTCCACCGGGATCACATCCCCCGGCTGCATGTGCAGGATGTCGCGCAGGCGCAACTGGCGACGGGCCACGGTGGCGCTCAGGGGCACGTCCACGTCCAGCACGTCCTCGCGCAGGGCCTTGACCCAGCGCTCGTCCTGGTCGTCCAGGTCGGACTGGAAGCCCGCGTCGAGCATCTCGCGCACCGGCTCGATCATCGAGTACGGCATGGTCACGTGCAGGTCGCCGCCACCGCCATCGAGTTCGATATGGAAGGTCGAAACCACCACCGCCTCGCTGGGGCCGACGATGTTGGCCATGGCCGGGTTCACTTCCGAGTTGATGTACTCGAAGTTGACTTCCATGATCGCCTGCCAGGCCTCCTTCAAGTCGGTGAAGGCCTGTTCCAGCACCATGCGCACCACCCGCAGTTCGGTGGGCGTGAATTCACGGCCCTCGATCTTGGCGTGGCGGCCATCGCCGCCGAAGAAGTTGTCCACCAACTTGAACACCAACTTGGCGTCGAGGATGAACAGCGCGGTGCCGCGCAGCGGCTTGATCTTCACCAGGTTGAGGCTGGTGGGCACGTACAGCGAATGCACGTACTCGCCGAACTTCATCACCTGCACGCCGCCCACCGCCACGTCCGCCGAACGGCGCAGCATGTTGAACATGCTGATGCGGGTATAGCGGGCAAAGCGTTCGTTAATCATCTCCAGGGTCGGCATGCGCCCGCGCACGATGCGATCCTGGCTGGTCAGGTCGTAGCTTTTGACGCTGCCGGGCTCAGCGGCGTTATCGGTCTGTACCAGACCGTCATCGACGCCATGCAGCAGCGCATCGATCTCATCCTGGGACAGCAGGTCTTGCACGGCCATGTCGTGTTCCTACTGCAGTACGAAGTTAGTAAAGAGCAACTGCTCGACCACCACTTTGCCCACTTCTTTCTGCGCCACTTCCTGCACGCTGGCGGTTGCCTTCTGGCGCAGCATTTCCTGGCCGACCGGGGTGGCCAGGGCGTCGAAGCTTTGCGCGGAAAACAGCATGACCAGGTTGTTGCGGATCACCGGCATATGCACTTTCAGGGCATCCAGGTCAGCCTGGTTGCGCGCCAGCAGGGTGATGCTCACCTGCATATAGCGTTGGCGGCCGTTCTGGTTGAAATTGGCGACAAAGGCCGGGGCCATGGGCTCGTAGATCGCCACCGGCTTAAGGTTGCTCGCCGCCTCGGGCGCCACCTCGGGGGTGCTTTTGGCGCTGTGCATGAAATACCAGGTCGCCCCCACGGACAGGCCGATGGCCAGCAGCACTGCCGCCACAATCACCAGGATCAGCTTGAGCTTGCCTTTCCCGGCGGGTTCTTTCACTGCTTCGCTATTCGCCATGCCAATAATCCGTCGCTTTTCGGGTTTTCACAGTCGCACGGCAAGGCAAGAGCAAGTGTTATGCCAGAGTTGTCAGGGAATTTGAGAACGGCTGTGCAAGCAGGCTCACAGTCAAATCGGCGGCTGATGCCGCGCTATCGCGAGCAGGCTCGCTCCCACAAGGTCCGGCTTGAGTGGGAGCGAGCTCGCTTGCGATGGCGGCCTGCCCGGGGCGGCCCAGGCATCAGGCGTAGTAATCCACCGCGCTGGAGCCGATCACCTGGCTCAGGCCGCTGGCGGGCGCCGCTTCGGCGGCGATGCTCAGGTCATCTTCCACGCCAGCATCACGGCGGGCGCCGCTGGGACTGGTGTGGTTCTGGCCTTGATGGGCCTGTTCCTGGCCGCGGTTCTGGTCCGAGACGTTGACGTCCACCTGGCCCATGCCCTGCTGGGTAAACATCTCCCGCAGGCGGAACATCTGGCCTTCCAAGGCTTCGCGCACGCCAGCGTGGCCGCTCATGAAGCTAACCTGCGTCGGCTGGTCGGTGGCCATATTCACGCGGATATCCAGGCGCCCCAGTTCGGCCGGCTCCAACTGGATGTCGGCAGACTTGAGGTTGACGCTGGACAGGTACATCACCCGATTGACCACTTCTTCGGTCCAGCCACTCTGGTGCATGGCCAGCGGCTGGTTGACCGGCACCGCGTTGGCGGTCTTGGCGGTGGTGGCCTGGGTCAGGTTGGCCAAACGGCTGGCGAAATCGTCGACGCGGGTGTCACTGGCAGCGCCCTTGAGGTCCTTAAGGCCATCATCGAGCAAAGCCGTGAAAGTTTTTTCGCCGCCCTGCCCGGAACTGTCGGTGGCCGCCTGCTGGTCGAGCATCGAGGCCATGCCGTTGGCGAAGTTCTGCGCCGGGGTCAGTGGCGCCTGTTCAGGCGCCGCCTTGGCCGGGCCTTGGCTGGAAGCCGAGACATGGCCGCTTTGCTCCATGGCCAGGCGCACAACGGGCAAGGCATCCAACGGGTCGGCTTCGGGGTCAAATTCAGTCTCGGCAACGGTGGACTGGGCCGCCACGGCCGCCGCCAACGGCGCCTCGATCCGCGCCTGCGCCTCAGTGGCCGCAGCGCTGGCCGAGGGCGCCGGCACAGGTGCCGGGGCAACCGGCAGCACCGCTTGCATCAAGGCCGGATCAAGCGCGGGGTCCAGTGCCGGGTCGGCGGGCGGGGTCATCACCACAGGTGCCTGTTCGGCGCTGTCGGCATCGGCATCGGTGTTGTCTGGGGCCACCGGCTCGACAGGCAAGGTATTGCCGCTATCGGCAACCGTCAGTTCAGGGGTGGCCGCCTTATCGGCGCCAGCATCCTGCTTGGATGGCTTGTCGTGCTTATGGGTGACGGTTTCGCGCCCACCCTTGTGTGCCCCTTCACTCACCGGCGCCGGTGTGTTCACAGCCTCCTTGGCGTACACGCTGGAGAAGCTCGACCCGCTGTCCTCGGGCTTTGCCGCCGCCGTCAGGGAATTGGCGCTGGCCGACTGAGCCTTGGCTGCCGGGGCGCTCTGCAAAAGGGAATTGGGGGTCAGGGGCATAACAGGTTCTCCACTGCACTGGGCTCGTAGGTACAGGTGGAGAACTGCATTGCAAGGCGCGGGCCAGGTTGCCCGGTTCGCGCTGTTTTTGTCCGCAGCGGTGCTGTTCAACCGCGAAACGCATCGGCCTCTTGCCGATACAACTGGCTCACGATGGCAAATTCACGGTCGATCTGCGCCACCAGTGCGTCGACGTCCTGCGGCGCCAGGTCGGCCGCGCTCTGTTCCAGGCGATGGCACAGGGCCGCCAGGTGCACCGCGCCCATATTGCTGCTACTGCCCTTGAAGCTGTGGGCGGTAGCGGCCAGTTGCCGGCGGTCACTGGCTTTGTGCAGTTGCTGCAAACGCTGGTGCGAGTCGCTGATGAAGGTCTCGAGCAGCGCACCGAACTCCCCTTCCATCACCTCCTGCAGCGCACTCAATACGTCGCGGTCCAGATGAATCTCAGCCACTTGTTCGCTCCCTGCTCAAGAATGGGCGGATTATGCCTGAGCCGCCCAGGAAAACTCCACGCGGGCACAGCGCCCGTTGTCCGACCAACTGGCGTTGCGGCTCAGTTGGCGTATCAGATTCACACCGCGCCCGGACAAGCGCCCCACCTCCGTCGGCGCGGCCATGACGTGCCCCACATCAAACCCCAGGCCACTGTCCTCGACCCGGATCACCAGGCTGCCGCCCTCCTCTTGCGGCGCCACCTGCAGATGCACGCGCACATAGCCTTCGACCAAGGCGCCGAGGCGCTCCGCGCGCGCTTGGTAATAGCTGGCAAACCCCCGGGCATCGCGCTTGATGGCTGAGTCCAGGCCCAGCACGCCGTGTTCTAGGGCGTTGGAGTAAAGCTCGGCCAGCACGCTGTAGAGTGCCGCGCTCTGGGCCCGCAGGCCGTGCACCTCCAACAGCAGTTGCAGCAAGTAGGGCAAGGGGTTGAAGCGTTTGAGGGTGGCGGCGCGGAATTCAAAACTCACCGACCAGTCCAGCGGGCACAGCTGGCCGCTGTCGGAGTAGACCATGGTCGGCGCGACCCACTCCTGAGCCTGGCCCTGGGTGACCTCGACCATGCTCACGTCATCCCGGGCGCGGCCGCCGAAGCGTTGCAGCGCCACTTCGATTTCCTCGAACAGGTGCTCGGGCTGGCGGTTGGCGGCGAATACCTGCTGCAAACGCTCGGCGCCGAACAGTTGCTCGTGGGCGTCGCAGGTGTCGATCACCCCGTCCGAGAGCAGGAACACCCGATCCCCCGGCGCCATCGGCCAAACGTGGGTGCGGTCATCGAACGCCTCGGCGCCCAATACCCCCAGGGGCAGGTGCTCGGACAGCAGCGGCGTGCGCACCCCGGTTACCGCGCAATGCAGGTAGCCGTCGGGCATGCCGCCGTTCCACACCTCCACCGAGCAGCGCTGGGCGCTGAGGCACAACAGCGTGGCGCAGCAGAACATGTCCACCGGCAGGATGCGTTTGAGCTTGGCGTTCATCTCCCGCAGCGTCTCGGCCAGGCCATAGCCCTTGGCCGTCATGCCATAGAACACCTCCGCCAACGGCATGGCGCCCACGGCGGCGGGCAAGCCATGGCCAGTGAAATCCCCCAGCAACACGTGCATGTCCCCGGCGGGTGTGAAGGCGGCGAGCAGCAAATCGCCATTGAACAAGGCATAGGGCGATTGCAGGTAGCGGATATTGGCAGCGCTCAGGCAGCCGGAATGGGCGACTTTGTCGAACACAGCCTTGGCCACCCGCTGCTCGTTGAGCAGGTAGTCGTGGTGGCTGGCGATCTGGTCGCGCTGTTGCAGCACCGTGGCCTGCAGGCGACGCAAGCGGTCCATGGCCTTGATCTTGGCGGCGAGGATCACCGGGTTGTAGGGCTTGGCCAGGAAGTCATCGCCGCCCGCCTCCAGGCACCGCGCCAAGGCGTGGCTCTCGCTCAGGGAGGTGAGGAAGATGATCGGCACCAGTGCCTCGCCGGCCAGCGCCTTGATTTGGCGCGCAGCCTCGAAGCCGTCCATCACCGGCATCATCGCGTCCATCAACACCAGGTGCGGGCGCTGCTGGCTAAACAGCGCCACCGCCTCGGCGCCATCGCGGGCGGCGAGCACGGCGTGGCCCTGGCGGCGCACGATGTTCGACAGGAGCATGCGGTCGGCGGCGCTGTCTTCGGCAATCAGGATCGTCAGGCCTTCGCTCGTCGGTGCGAGGCCGCTCAACTGATGTCGAACAGCTTGTCGAAATTGGAAATCGCCAGGATCTTGCGCACGTCCGAGCTGCTGTTGATAACCCGCACGTCGGCATCGTCGCCGCCGGCGTGGTCGCGCAGCAAGAGCAGCATGCCCAAGGCAGAGCTGTCGAGGTAGGTGGCTTCTTTCAAGTCCACCACAAAAGACTCAGGTATTCGGTTGAGCCGTTCATAGGCCTCGCGAAATTCCTGGTGCCTGCCGAAATCGAACCGTCCTTTGATCGATATCGTCAGTTTTTGCCCATCCGGGGAAACTTCAGTAACAACCGACATGATGAATACGTCCTTGTCATTGGCAACCTGTACAAGGTGTAGCAGCCTGTAGAGATACGGGCAACCGCAGACACTGGCCAATGGCCAAATAAATCCTCAATAGACGTCGTGGCGCGGCAGGCGCTGGGACAGTTCATCCAACAGCTTTTGCTCGCGCTTGTCTTCCAGCGCCCGCGCCTCGTCAACGTAGCGCTGCACCAGTTTGCGCAGGCCCTCGACCCGAGCGTAGGCCTGTTGCCAAGCTTCACGGGCCTTGTTGAGGTTGTTTTCGTGCCAGGCCAGGCTCTGGCGCTGCTGGCCGACGGCGGTTTCCAGTTGGTTGAGGAAGTGCTGGTAATTCATCAGCCACTGCCCAGACACCCCGTGGCTGCCGCGCTCGATCCACTGCTGCTGGTATTCGGCGCGAAAGCGTTCCAGGTCGCCGAGCTTGCTTTGCGCCAATTGCACCTGGCCCTGGAAATGCCCCAGGCGCTGGGCAGCACTGCGCTCGGCGCTTTCGGCCATATCGACCACGGGGGCCAGGCGCGTTGCACGGCTTTGGGCCATGGCCGGTTAGCCGCCGGGGGCCGGGGCGAACACCGACGCCAGGTGGCTTTGGCTCTCGGCCAGGCTGATGTTGTCGTTCAACCCTTGGCGCAGGTAGGTGACCATCGCCGGTTGCAGGGCGATGGCCATGTCGGTTTCCCGGTCGCCACCGGCCACATAGGCGCCCACGCTAATCAGGTCGCGGCTCTGCTGGAAGCGCGACCACAACTGCTTGAACTGCTGGGCGCGCTTCATGTGTTCGGGGGTGACCACCGAGGGCATGACCCGGCTGATGGACGCTTCGATATCGATGGCCGGGTAATGGCCCTCTTCGGCCAGGCGCCGGGACAGCACGATGTGGCCGTCGAGCACACCCCGCGCCGAGTCCGCGATGGGGTCTTGCTGGTCATCGCCCTCGGACAGCACGGTGTAGAACGCGGTGATCGAGCCGCCACCGGCCTCGGCGTTACCGGCACGCTCCACCAGTTTCGGCAGTTTGGCGAACACCGAGGGCGGGTAGCCCTTGGTTGCGGGCGGCTCGCCAATGGCCAGGGCGATTTCCCGCTGGGCCTGGGCGAAACGGGTGAGCGAGTCCATCAGCAACAGGACGTTCTTGCCCTTGTCGCGAAAATATTCGGCGATGCGCGTGCAGTACATGGCTGCGCGCAAGCGCATCAGCGGCGCATCGTCGGCGGGCGAGGCCACCACCACCGAACGCTTGAGGCCTTCTTCACCGAGGATGTGCTCGATGAACTCCTTGACCTCCCGGCCCCGCTCGCCGATCAGGCCAACGACGATAATGTCGGCCTCGGTGAAGCGGGTCATCATGCCCAGCAGCACACTCTTGCCCACGCCCGTACCGGCGAACAGGCCCAGGCGCTGGCCACGGCCCACCGTCAATAAACCGTTGATGCAGCGAATGCCCACGTCCAGCGGCTGGCTGATGGGGTTGCGCTTGAGGGGGTTGATGGCGGGCCCGTCCATGGGCACCCAGTCTTCGGCCTTCATCCCGCCCTTGCCGTCCAGCGCACGGCCGGCGCCGTCGAGTACCCGGCCGAGCATGCTCATGCCCATGGGCAGGCGCCCGGTGTCGGCCAGAGGCACCACCCGCGCGCCCGGCGCGATGCCGGCGACGCTGCCCACCGGCATCAGGAACACCTTGCTGCCGGAGAAGCCCATGACTTCCGCCTCGACCTGCACCGGGTGATAGCTGTCGTCGTTAATGACCACGCAGCGGCTGCCCATGGCGGCGCGCAGGCCTTCGGCTTCCAGGGTCAGGCCGACCATGCGCAGCAGGCGCCCTTCGAGGATCGGTTGCCCCGCCAGTTCAATGGCCGGGGCATAGCTGCCCAGGCGCTTGGCGAAACTGGTGCGATCAAGGCGCATCGTCGGCGTCCGGGCCAATCTCGGCGGTTTCTTCGATCTGGGCTTGGGTTTCGGCCGGGGCCTGGGGCTTGGCGGCCCGCGCCTCGCGCTCCACGGCCGCCAGGTCGAGGCTGATATCGGCCGCGGCCGGGTGCAGGACCTGTTCGTGCAATTGGTCGAAGAGCTTGTCCAGCGCCTGCTTGAGGCGGGTTTCTACCGTGGCGTCGATGCGGCTGTGGGCGGTCTCCACCCGCAGGCCGCCGGGCAGCAGGCTGGCGTCTTCGACGATGCGCCACTGCTCTTCATGGCGCTCGCGCAGGGCTTTGACCTGGTCGAAATCCTGCGGGTTGATGAACAGCCGCACGTTCTGCGCATCCAGGGGCAACAGCTTGAGGGCTTCGCGGATGACCATTTCGACGTGGCTCGAATCCAGGCTCAATTCGCGCTGGATCACCTGGCGGCTGATGTGCTCCACCAGGTTGACCATGGCTTTTTCGATCTGGGTGTCCTGCTCGGCAATCGGCGCGAACAGGCTGGCCATCAGCCGCTCCAGGCTCGACAGCTTGGCGTTGAGGGCCTGTTCGGCCTCCTGGCGCACTTTGAGCGTGGTGCTGTGGAAACCTTCCTTCTCCCCCGTGGCGAAGCCTTCGTTGTAGGCCTCCTGGCGGATGCTTTCGAGTTCTTCGAGGGTAATGGGCTGGACTTCCTCCAGCGGCACTTCCTCCATTTCCACCGGCACTTCTTCAGGCTCGGGCTCAGGTTCCGGCTCGGGCTTGTGCGGGTCGAAGCTGGGCAGCGCCCAGACGTCAAGGCCGCTGACGTCACGGGCACGGATCAGGTCGGAGTGCTCATCATTGCTGGACATTGATCGAGCCTTAGATCATTTCTTCGCCGCCCTTCCCGCCGAGAACGATTTCTCCGGCTTCGGCCATACGGCGGGCAATGGTGAGGATTTCTTTCTGCGCCGTTTCCACGTCGCTGACGCGCACCGGGCCCTTGGCCTCGAGGTCGTCGCGCAGCAGCTCGGAAGCACGTTTGGACATGTTCTTGAAGATCTTTTCCTTGACGCCTTCGTCCGAGCCCTTGAGGGCCAGCACCAGCACATCGGAGGAGACTTCGCGCAACAGGGCCTGGATGCCACGGTCGTCGACATCGGACAGGTTGTTGAACACAAACATGAGGTCTTCGATCTGGCCGGAGAGGTCTTCGTCGACTTCGCGGATCGAGTCCATGAGCTGGCCTTCGATGGAGCTGTCGAGGAAGTTCATGATGTCGGCCGCACGCTTGATGCCGCCCAGGGTGGTGCGCGAGGCGTTGGAGTTGCCCGAGAACTGCTTCTCGAGAATCTGGTTGAGCTCTTTGAGCGCCGCCGGTTGTACGGTGTTCAGCGACGATACCCGCAAGATGATGTCCAAACGCACCTTATGGTCGAAGTGGCCGAGCACTTCGCCGGCCTGGTCCGGGTCCAGGTAGGCAACCACGATGGCCTGGATCTGCGGGTGCTCGTAGCGGATCACGTCCGCCACGGCGCGCGGCTCCATCCACTTGAGGCTGTCCAGGCCGCTGGTGTTGCCACCCAGCAGGATGCGGTCGATCAGGCCGTTGGCCTTGTCCTCGCCCAGGGCCTGGGTGAGCATCTTGCGGATGTAGCCGTCAGAACCCACGCCCAGGCTGGTCTGATCGCCGACGATATCGACGAATTCGCTCATCACCTGCTCGACTTGCTCGCGGTGCACGTTGCCCATCTGGGCCATGGCCACGCCGACCCGTTGCACTTCCTTGGGGCCCATGTGGCGCAGCACTTGTGCGGCGTCGGTTTCACCCAAAGACAGCAGCAGGATCGCAGCCTTGTCCACACGGGTGAGCTTGGCGATGGCGGCTCGGTTATCACTCATCTGCGTTAATCCACTCTTTCACGACCTGGGCCACGCGGCCCGGGTCTTCAGCCACCAGGCTCTTGATTGCGTTCAATTGGGCGTCATAGCCCTCGCTCGGGCTCGGCAACAGGATGCTGGTCGGCCCGCCGAGGCTGACGCGGTCGTTGGCCAGTTCGCCATCGAGGCCGCCCATGCCGCCCAGTTCCATGTCGCTGCCCAGGCCGGCCAACTGGCGGTTCTTGCCGTGGCCGGTGATGTTGTTGAGCACCGGGCGCAGCACGCCGAACACCAGCACCAGGATGAACAGCACACCCAGCACTTGCTTGACCACGTCCCAGAACCAGGGCTGGGAGTAGAACGGAATTTCGGCGATCACTTCGCCACGTTCGACGGAGAACGGCATGTTGATGACGCTCACGCTGTCGCCACGGCTGGCATCGAAGCCCACGGCGTCCTGCACCAGGCGCGTGAAGCGGCCCAGTTCATCGGCGCTCCACGGTGCGCGGGTGGTTTCGCCATTGGCCGGGTTGATCTTGACCTGGTCGTCCACCACCACCGACACCGACAGGCGGTTGAGGCGCCCTTGCTGCTGCTTGGTGTGGCTGATGGAGCGGTCGAGCTCGAAGTTCTTGGTCGATTGCTGGCGCTTGTCCGCCGGGTACGGGGCGAGCATCGGCTGGCCGGTGGCCGGGTCCATGATCTGCTGGCCGTTGGCATCCAGCAGCGGCTGGCCGGGTTGTACCATGCCGGCCGCGGCGGTTGCACCGCCGGTGGTCTGCGGCGCCGAGGCCGGGGCTGGCGGCTGGTTGCTCAGCGCGCCGGGCACCCCTTGCGGGCCATTGCTGGCGGTGCGCTGTTCGTTGACCGACTGCTCGCTGCGCAGCGCAGGCTGGTCCGGGTTGAACTGTTCGGAGGTGGACTCCACCGCGCTGAAATCGACGTCAGCCGAGACTTCAGCCTTGTAGCGGTCGTTGCCCAGCACCGGTTGCAGGATGTTGTGCACGCGCTGGGTGAGCATGCCTTCCATGCGGCGGCTGTAGTCGAATTGCTTGCCGGCCATGGTCAGTTCGGAGTTTTCCGCCTGATCGGAGAGCAGGTTGCCTTTCTGGTCGACCACAGTGATCTGGGATTTGCTCAGCTCGGGAACACTGGTGGCCACCAGGTTGACGATGGCCAGCACCTGGCCCGGCTCCAGGGAGCGGCCCGAATACAGCTCTACCAGCACCGACGCGCTGGGCTTGCGTTCGTCGCGCACGAACACCGAGCTTTTCGGGATCGCCAGGTGCACACGGGCGCCCTTGACGTTGTTGAGGCTGGAGATGGTGCGCGCCAGTTCGCCTTCCAGGCCGCGACGGTAACGGGTCGCCTCCATGAACTGGCTGGTGCCCAGGCCCTGGTCCTTGTCGAGGATCTCGAAACCGATATTGCCGTCGCCATTGGTCACCCCCGCTGCCGCCAGCTTGAGGCGCGCGCGCGGCAGGTCATCGGCCTTGACCAGCAGCGCCCCGGAGTTGGGCTCCACGGTGTAGGCGATGTCGGCGGTGGCCAGGGTGTCCATGACCTGCTTGGCATCCATCCCCGCCAGGCTGCCGTACAGCGGCCGATAGTCCGGCTGCTGCGACCACAGCACCACGGCAAAGCCAATCGCCACGCTCGCGGCCAGGCCGACCATGAGGCCGACCTGACGCAACATGGTCATCTCGGAGAGGTTTTCCAGGAAGGACAAACCAAACAGCGGCGGCTTGCCCTCGGGCGGGGCTACCTTGGCCGGAACGTTATCGGCGACTGCATCAGCCATGACTCAATATCTTCCTTAGACCGGCATCTGCGAGATGTCTTGGTACGCCTGGACCAGTTTGTTGCGCACCTGGGTCAGTGCCTGGAACGAAACCCCGGCCTTTTCCTTGGCGATCATCACGTCGGTCAGGTCAACGCCGCTCTTGCCGATTTCGAAGGCGGTGGACAACTGGCTCGACGCCTGCTGGGTATCGTTGACCTTGTTGATGGCCGAACCGAGCATTTCGGAAAAGCTGTTGCCGGCCATTTGCGGCACGGCGGCGACGGTTTTCGATTGCGACATGGCGTCCATTTGCATGGCCCGCATATCCAGCATCAACCGATTGAATTCAATACCTTGGCTCATGGTCCACTCTCTCCGACAACACGCAATTTTTTGACACTCTCACAGCAGCTAAGGTGGTGTTAGCAACAAGGGTGCCAGCTACGGGGCAGCAAAAAACAAAAGCCGACTTGACCGATGTCAATGAGCCATCATGTGGCGAACAAATAAGCCTCGACATCCATGCCGGCATCGCGCATTTGCGCCAGTTTGTAGCGCAAGGTGCGCGGGCTGATGCCCAGGCGCTCAGCCGCTTCCTTGCGCCGCCCGCGCTCGGCGCGCAGGGTGTCGATAATCATCTGGAACTCACGGCGGCGCAGGTCATCGCCCAGGGCGGTGCTGGGTTCGGCGCAATCGGGCGGTACTGTCGGCGCACCCAAGGCTGGCAATGGTGCACAGGCCACCGGCCCGGCCAGGCAGAAGTCCTGGGGCTGGATCAAGCCGCCCTGTTGCAAAATCAGCGCTCGCTGAATGGCGTTATCCAACTCGCGCACGTTGCCTGGCCATGGGTAGGCCATCAGGCAAGCCTGGGCCTGAGGCGACAATCGGGCGGCAGCGTGCTTCATTTTATTGACGTGTTTGGCCAGCAAACGCTCGGCCAGCGGCAGAATATCGGCGGTGCGCTCGCGCAACGGGCGCCAGGCCAGGGGAAACACCGAGAGGCGGTAGTAGAGGTCTTCACGAAAGCGCCCCGCCGCCACTTCACCGGCCAAGTCACGGTTGGTGGTGGCCACCACACGGATATCGAGGCTGATGGGCTTGCGGGCGCCGACCCGCTCCACCTCACGCTCCTGCAACACCCGCAGCAGCTTGGCTTGCAGGCCCAGGGGCATCTCGGAAATCTCGTCGAGCAAAAGGGTGCCGCCATCGGCCTGCTCGAACTTGCCGGCCTGGGCGGCGATGGCGCCCGTGAACGAGCCCTTCTCGTGGCCGAACAGGGTGGCCTCCAGCATGTTGTCGGGGATCGCCGCGCAGTTAATGGCAATGAACGGCTGGGTGGCACGGTGGGAATGCTGGTGGATATAGCGCGCCAAAACTTCTTTGCCGGTACCGGACTCGCCGGAAATCAGCACCGTGGAATCACTTTTCGCCACCCGGGCGGCCAGTTCCAGCAACTGCGCGCTGGCCGGCTCGAAGGCCACCGGGCCTTCGCCGTCGCTGGCGCCCAGGTTGCCGAGGGCATGGCGCGCCACCAGGTCCAGCAGAGCCTTGGGCTCGAATGGCTTGACCAGGTAATCCGCCGCGCCTTGGCGCATGGCGTCTACCGCCCGCTCTACGGCGCCGTGGGCGGTCATCAGCAACACCGGCAACTGGGGCTGGCGGGCGCGCAAAAGGGCGAGCAACTGATGGCCGTCCATGCCTGGCATGTTGACGTCGCTGACCACCAGGTTGAATGCCTCGCCCGCCACCGCCTGCAACGCCTCTTCGGCCGAGCCCACAGCCTGGTAGTCATGCCCGGCGAGCAGCAGCGTATCGGCCAGGGCCTCGCGCAACGCACGGTCGTCTTCCACCAGTAACACCTTGATTGCCATGACTTTTACTCCGCCCCTTGAACGCAGGGCTGTTCAGCGGAAAACAGCGGCAGGGTCACCGTGGCACACGTGCCGCGACCCAGTCGCGAGCGCAACTGCAATTGTCCTTGATGTGCCCGGGCCACCGCCTTGACCACGGTCAGGCCCAGGCCTGTCCCGGTGGTTTTAGTGGTGAAAAACGGCTCGCCGAGGCGTTCGAGCACGCCCGACTCGATGCCACAGCCACTGTCGCTGACGCTGATGCGCAGGCTGTTGCCCCGGCGATATACATGAACTTTCAGGCGCACCTCACCGGCGCTGGCCTGGATCGCGTTTTCAATCAGGTTCAGCAGCGCCCCCACCAGGGTGTCGCGGTTGCACAGCAACTCGCCCTCATGGCTGTCGCACTGCCAGCGGACCGGCAATGCCTGCACGTGGGTCAGGGCCGCCGCTTGCAGGGCCTGCATCAGGGCGCCCGGGGTGATGCGGTCGGTCAGCGGCAGCTCGCCACGGGCGAACACCAGCATGTCGCGCACCTGATGCTCCAACTCGTGCAGGCGCTCCTTGAGGCGCCCGGCAAAACGCTGCTGGGTGTCCACCGGCAACTCACGCTCGGTCAAATGGCTGGCATACAGCAGAGCGGCGGACAGCGGCGTGCGGATCTGATGGGCCAGGGACGCCACCATGCGGCCCAGGGACGACAGGCGTTCGTGGCGTGCCAATTGGTCTTGCAGGTGCCGGGTTTCCGTCAAGTCGTTGAGCAACACCAATTGCCCGGGCTCGGCGTCCAGGGAACGGGTGGCGATGGACAGGCGCCGGCCGTCCTTGAGGGACACTTCGTGGCCGTCGTCCTCGCGCGGGGCGAAGCAGCGGGCAATGACCTGGCGCCACAACTGCCCCACCAACGGCAAGCCGAGCAACTCGCTCGCCGCCGGGTTGGCTTCGCGCACCCTGCCTTGGGCATCGATCACGATGACGCCGCCCGGCAACAGGTCGAGCAGGTTTTGCAGGCGATTGGCCAGGCGTTCTTTCTCGGCCAGTTCTTGCATGCGCTGGGCACTGACCACGGCCAATTCGCCCTTAAGCTCGGTAACCCGCGCTTCGAGCATGCTGTAGGAGTCGGTCAGTTGGCTGGACATTTGATTGAACAGGGCGAACGCCTGCTCAAGCCCCAATCGGCTCGCCTGCTCTACGGACGACGATTGCGCCTGGGTATCAGGGGCAGGAGGCATCGGGGCGGCGTGGGGCATAAGGCTATCTCGTGTGGCTGACCGTCAGTTAAACGGAAGGTTACGAGACCTATAGCAATACCCGTGCCGGAAAAAAACGCGTGGGTTTTCAGCACGTTAAAAAACAGGCGTCAATCATCCGCCTGTTCATCACCGTCGCGGCGGCTCATGCCGTACTTGCGCATCTTCTCCACCAGGGTGGTACGGCGAATGCGCAGGCGCTCGGCGGCCCGCGCCACGATACCGTTGGCATCGTCCAGCGCCTGTTGGATCAAGCCCTGCTCCAGGCCACCGAGGTAGTCCTTCAAGTCCAGGCCTTCGGGCGGCAGCATGGCGCTGGCGGCGAAGTTCGGCGTGTGGCCATTGATCGCCACGCGCTCTTCCAGGTCGCTGCGCAGGCTATCCACCAGTTGTTCGTCTTCGTCGTCGACGTAGCGGAATTTCTTCGGCAACTCGACCACGCCAATCACCCCGTACGGGTGCATGATCGCCATGCGCTCCACCAGGTTGGCCAGCTCGCGGACGTTGCCCGGCCAGCCATGACGGCACAGCGACATGATGGCCGCCGAGTTGAAGCGGATCGAACCGCGCTTTTCGTGCTCCATGCGCGAGATCAGTTCGTTCATCAGCAGCGGGATGTCTTCGACCCGCTCGCGCAGGGGCGCCATCTCGATGGGGAACACGTTGAGGCGGTAGTACAGGTCCTCACGGAAACTGCCCACTTCGATCATGCTTTCAAGGTTTTTGTGGGTGGCGGCGATGATGCGCACGTCCACGCCTTGGGTCTTGTTGCTGCCTACGCGCTCGAAAGTGCGCTCCTGCAACACCCGCAACAACTTGACCTGCATCGGCAACGGCATGTCGCCGATTTCGTCGAGAAACAGGGTGCCGCCATTGGCCAGCTCGAAACGCCCGGCGCGGCTGGTGATGGCGCCGGTGAAGGCGCCCTTCTCATGGCCGAACAGTTCGCTTTCCAGCAACTCGGCGGGAATCGCCCCGCAGTTGACCGGCACAAAAGGCCCGTCGCGGCGCTTGGAGTGGTAGTGCAGGTTGCGCGCGACCACTTCCTTGCCAGTGCCGGACTCGCCGAGGATCAGCACGCTGGCGTCGGTGTCGGCCACTTGCTGCATCATCTGACGCACGTGCTGGATCGCCCGGCTGGTGCCGACGAGGCTGCGGAACAGGTTGGGCTCGCGGTGACGACCGCGCTCGCGGGCCTGGTCGTACATCTCGCGGTAGACCTGGGCACGGTGCAGGGAATCGAGCAACTTGCTGTAGCTGGGGGGCATTTCCAGGGTAGAAAGCACGCGGCGGCGCTGGTCTTCGGGCAGGTCAACGACAGAAATATCGCCCATCAACAAAACCGGAAGGAACTCATCCCAGGTCGAGAGTGTCTTTAACAGGCCCAAGACGGCGCCCGGCGTATTCACCGTGCCAATCAGGACGCAGATGATTTCTCGACTGGATGACAAAGAGCCGACCGCTTGCTGCCAGTCATGGCTGGCGCAAGGTAAATTTTCTTCGCCCAGAAAATTTAAAATCACCGCCAGGTCGCGGCGACGGACGCTATCGTCATCAATCAGCAGGATTTTGGTTTCACGCCACATGCAATAGCAACTTCCCTAGTCAACTCAATGCCCTGAAAGACGGGGCAGCTAGACATCTGTAAGACATTTCTGAAATTAAGACGTCTGAAATCTGAAAACAGCACTAGTTAAGTCAAAAAAACGCGCACAGTCAAATTTATGGCGCATCAGATTCGGATTAACTGACCTGGATCAACCGAACAGATGGTAAACCTTTGACGCATTTTTAGCTTGGGTGATCTGCGACATCTCGTCGACTATCGATTGACGTTCCCCGGTGGCCACTTCCAGCAGCTGTTTGTAGACCACCAGCAACCCCTCCAGATTTTCGCGCAACGCCGCTTCGTCCACCGGCGCCTCGCTCAACACATCGTCTACACAGCTACGGCAGGCCACATCCAGCTCGCCGATGGCATTCCAGTTGCGTTCAGCCAAAGCATCGATCAGCGCGACGCGGGTTTGCTCAATCCGTTGCAGGGCTTGGCTCATGACATCTTCCTCAGGCCCGCGGGCCTATTCTGCCGCCGTCTCTTGGGCCGCAATCGCATCCCAACCGCTTTTGACGGTAATCAACAGGCGGGCGACTTCGTCGATGATCGCAGGGTCGTTGCTGGTGTTGGCCTGTACCAACCGGGCGCTCATATACTCGTACAGGCTGTCCAGTTGCTGGATCGCGGCCGGATCTTCGGCTTTCTCTTCATCCAGGCCCTGGCGCAGGCCGGTGATGATGTCGATGGCTTTGGTAATCAGCACGCACTTTTGCGGGATATCGCCACGGGCCAATGCACCCTTGGCTTGAGCCAGGCGATCGAGACCGCCCTCAAGCAGCATCTGGATCAGGCGATGAGGGCTGGCCTCAGAAATCTGCGCGTGGGAATTGACCTTCTGGTACGCACGAAGGGCTCTCATAGGGTTCATGTTGCTACCTCGTTACAGGCCTTGGGCCAATAGGTTTGCTCTCACCAGTGTCTCGACTGCGCCGCCAAAAACTTTAACCTTGCCCGGCGACACCCAGCTGCGCGGAGCACCGCAGTGCCCCCGCCGCTATCAGTTCGACGACTTCGGATTATTGAGCGAGTTAAGCGTGGTCATGATGCTGGAGCTGCTGGCGTTGATCTTCGCGATCATGGTGTCCATGGCCGTGTACTTGGCGCTCAGCGATGCCTGCAAGCTCTCGATACGCCGGTCCAGGTCAGTCTGCTGCGTGGTGAGTTCGGTCAACTTGGTGTTGAGGTCCTTCACCCGCGTCGCCAGCAACCCGGTGGTGCCCACGTAGCTTTCCGTGGCCTTGTTCATGCGGCTAATCAAGCCTTTGTCGCCGGTGAACAGCTTGGCGATATCGCCCGCCCCTTTGACCACGGCCTTGTCCCACTGCTTGTCGTCGAGGGTCAACAGGCCAGTCTTCTGGTCGGTGGTAATGCCCATCTGCGACAGACCGCTCATGGCGCTGGAGCCCGAGCTGTTGACCAGTTCGCTGCGCAGGCTGGCGACCAGTTGGCGCATCGACGCATCGCCCGTCAGGGCACCGGCGGTGGTGGTCGCGGTGTCGCCGGTGGCGTTGACCTTGGTCTGGGTGTTGATGCTGGTCATCAGCGCGTTGTAGGCGGTGACGAACGACTGCACCGAGGCCTTCAAGGTGCCGGTGTTGCTTTCCACGTTGATGGTGATCGGTTTGTCCTTGTCCTTGGCAACCAGCTCCAGGGTCACGCCGCTGATGGCCGAGGTGATCTTGTTGCTGGTGGACTCCATCGCGATACCGTCGATGGTGTACTTGGCGTTTTGCGCGGCCGGGCCCTTGTCGTAACCCACGGCCAACTCGGCATTACCGCTCAAGGTGATGTCGGTGCCCACACCGCCGTTGCTGGAGCCGATCACCAGGCGCGAGCCGTTGGCGTCGCTCAGCACGTTGGCGCTGATGCCTTGCGCGGACAGCTGGGTGTTGATGGACTCGCGCACCTGGGTCAGGGTCGCGCCACCGGGGATCAGCACATCGTAGCTTTTGCCCGACTGGGTGATGGTCAGCGTCTGGTTCTCTTCGCTGGTGTTGGCCACACCCGAAGCACCGCCGGTAAACGTCTTGGTGGTGGCTTTGGAAGAGGTCGCCAGTTCGCTGACCACGACCACGTACTTACCGCTGGAGGCGCCATCGCCCAGGGTGACTTTGACGTTTTTGTCTTCGGAGGACGTAGCCGCCAGGCCATTGAAGGCCGAGACGTTGTTCAACTTGGTGATCGCCGTCCGGTAGGCCTCCAGCGCGCCCTTGACCGTGCCCACAGCCGACAGCTGAACGGTAGCGGCAGTCTGCTGCTTGGTGATCTGAGCCTGCTTGGGTGCCTTCTCGGCGCCCACCAGTGCCTTAACGATGCCTTGGGTGTCGTAGCCCGAACCCGGGCCGGAAATCGTTGAACTCGCCATTTGTCATCTCCTTGTTCTGTCGCTGCCGCTTTATTGGCGCACAAACACCTATTAAGCAGTCAGAAACACAATTCGTGCCAGCTCAAGCCTTGGTCTGAAACAACAGGCTGCTGGCATCGCTCAGGTTCTGCGCCAACTTGAGCGCAGTCTCCGATGGAATTTGTCGGATCACTTCACCGCTGTCGGTGGCGATCACTTTGACGACCACACGGCCGGTACTGTCATCGATGGAAAAGTCCAGGTTGCGTTGGGTCGCCTGAACGAACTCACGTATATCGGTTACGGCTTTTTCCAATGCCACGCGCTGCGGTTCCTCGGCAGTGGTTGGATCAGTCTCTGCAACAGGCGCGGCCTGGGCAGCAGAGGTACCACTGGCTTGGGTTGCACCAGCGGGGTAAGCCGCGTTCAGCTTGATGCTCATGTCCATGTCATCACCTCAAAACTGAAAAAAACGAAAGGGCACGTATACGCGCCCTTCCGTCAGTCAACCGATACCGATGTTACTGAAGCAGCTTCAGAACAGCGGATGGCAGTTGGTTGGCCTGGGACAGGATCGCAGTGGAAGCCTGTTGCAGGGTTTGTTGCTTGGTCAGCTCGGCGGCTTCAGAAGCGAAGTCGGCGTCCTGTACGCGGCTACGGGCTGCGGTGGAGTTTTCCGAGATGCTTTGCAGGTTAGCAACGGTGCTGGTGAAGCGGTTTTGTACAGCACCCAGCTGCGAACGCTGGCTGTCCACTTGCTGAATCGCGCCGTCCAGAGCCTGGATGGTTTGCTGAGCGGAAGCGGAGTTCAGGATGCTCAGGTCAGCGACAGTGGTGTCCATCTTGATCGCAGTGGTCGGAGCGGCCGAAGCAGCGGTCAGACCCAGGGTGGCCAGGCCAGTGCCCGAGCTACCGTCAGCGATGGTGATGTTTTTGGTGGAGAACAGGTTCAGGGTGTTGTCAGCATTTTTGCTGGCAGTCACACCGGTGCTGGCGCTGTTGATGGCAGACACGATGTCAGCCATGGTGGAGCCAGCGGTGAACTTCACTTCAGTACCGTTCAGGCTGACCGAAGTAGCGCCGCCCAGTTTGGCTTCAGTGGTGCCAGCCGACAGGCCCAGCTTGGCCAGTGCACCTGCACCGCCGTTGGCGTTGGCTGCGGTAGTGCCGTTGCCCAGCTTGATGGCTTTGCCGTCAGCAGAAGTCAGTTGCAGGCGGCCTTCAGGCGAAACAGCAGCGGCAACGCCAGTCGCAGTAGCACCGGTGTTGGCGGTGTTGATTTTGGTGGCCATTTCGCTCAGGTCATCACCAATGGCGAAGGCTACGTTCTGGCCGTTGATGTTGATTTCAGCGACGGCAGTCAGAGCACCTGGAACGGCTGGGGTAGGAGTAACCACACCGCCACCAGCGCCTGCGTTCAAGGCGGTAGCCAAGGCACCGGTACCGACGATGGTGTTAGCTGTTGCGCCACTGATAACCAGATCAGTACCGGTTTTAGTTGCGATAGTCGCGCCAGCAGCAGTGTTGATTGCCAAGACGGCATCATCGATGTCATCACCGCTCGCCAGGGAGACGGCGTTGCCATTGACTGTGAAAGTTTCAGCAGCGCCCAAGGCCGCAGTCATATCAGCAGTGTTGGTGAACGGAGTAGTCGTGCTACCTGCTGGAGTGCCGCCTGGCAGGGTCACAGCGTTAGCAGTTACCGAAGCCGACAGAGTCGTGGTAGTGCCATTTACGGTTGCTTCGCTGTAAGTACCTTTCAGGCCAGTGGCGCTGATGTCGCTCATGCCGAACGAGATGGTCTGGTTAGCGTCGGAACCGATCTGGAAGCCAACGTTCTGGAAGGAACCGTCGAGCAGGTTACGACCACCGAAAGTGGTGGTAGCAGCGATACGGGTCAGCTCGCCCACTTTGGCGGTGAATTCCTGTTGCAGGGAGTCACGGTCAGCCTGGCTTTTGTCACCGTTCGCGGAGTTCAGGGCCAACTCACGCAGACGTTGCAGAATGTTGGTCGATTCTTGCATCGCGCCTTCAGCGGTCTGAGCGATGGAAGTACCGTTGTTGGCGTTGTTGATCGCAACAGTCATACCTTTGACCTGGGAGGTCAGACGGTTGGCGATCTGCATGCCGGCGGCGTCGTCTTTGGCGCTGTTGATTTTCAGGCCGGAGGACAGACGGGTCATCGAGGTGCCCAGGGCATCGCCGGCTTTGTTCAGGTTCCGCTGAACGGTCAACGATGTAATGTTGGTGTTTACTGATAAAGCCATGACGAATTCCTCGTTGGTTGGATACTGCGGCTTCCGGCCCTGGCAACCGCCGGGTGTGGCCTAGAGAACCTTCGTAATAGTTATCGTCGTGAAAGCAGGTTGCTTGAGGGCTTTTTTGATTTTTTTTACTAGCAAGGTGCCACCCCTTTGCTTTTCAAGGATTTAGCCAGGGGAATCGGGCAACCAAACACCTCTGCGGGGGATAACGCTGTGGGAGCGAGCCTGCTCGCGATAGCACAACGGGGTGCCTGGCAAGTGGGCCGCCATCGCGAGCAGGCTCGCTCCCACAGCGACATATTCCAAAAGAGCACATTCCACAGAGCTAGACCCACAACAGGCCAAGCCATAAAAAAACGCCCAGGGCTTTTGCGGCCATGGGCGTTTTTGTGAGGGGCGGGTTCAAGCCCTCAAGGGCGATAGAGAATCGCCGAGCCCCAGGACAGGCCTACGCCAAAGCCGCTGATGGCCACGCGCTGCCAGTCGGCGTTGAGCACGTGCTTTTCCAACAGCAGCGGAATGCTCGAGGACACGGTGTTGCCCGTCTCGACCATGTCCTTGAGGAATTTCTGCGGCTCACCCTCAAAACGCCGCGCCACGGCGTCGACGATGGCCGCGCTGCCCTGGTGGATGCAGAAGGCGTCGATGTCGTCGGGCGTGAGGCTGGATTCGGCGAGCAACTCGTGCAAATGGGCCGGCACTTTAAGCAGGGCGAAGTTAAACACCTGGCGGCCGTTCATATAGAACACGCCGTCGCTGACTTTCAGGTGCGGCGCACCGGAACCGTCGGTGCCGAACTTGGCTTTGCCCAACTGCCAAGCCGCGTCTTCGCCCATCCAGGTGGCGGTGGCGGCGTCGCCAAAAAGCATGGTGGTGTTGCGATCTTCGGGGTCAACGATTTTCGAGTACGGGTCGGCGGTAATCAGCAGGCCGTTTTTCAGCCCGGTGGCTTCCATGAAGCCTTTGATGGCATAGATGCCATAGACGTAGCCGGAGCAGCCCAGGGAGATATCGAACGCCGCCACGTTGGTCGGCAGGCCCAACTTGTCCTGGACGATGGCCGCGGTGTGGGGCAGGCCCTCTTCGTCGCCGTTCTGGGTGACGACGATCAGCACGTCGATGGATTCAGGGCGCAAATCAGGGTTGTTGGCGAACAACGCCCGGGCGGCTTCGACACACAGGTCGGAGGTTTCTTGGTCGGCGTCCTTACGCGGCAGGAACGCCGAACCGATCTTGCCGAGGATGAACTCTTCATCCTTCTCGAATTTTGCACCTTGGGCGTAGTTATCAAGCCCACTCGCTGGCACGTAACTGGCGATGCTTTTTATGCCAATCATTGTGGCTTCCCAATACTCAGATAACTGAAAAACACCGCGCCACGGGGGGTGCGGTGCTGACAATAAACGGGGGCTTTCACGACATGAGAAACGCGCCGCGAGTGGTTGCCGTGCCCATGGAAATCGACCCTGCAAAGGCCCGGCGACCGCCTACCCGTTTCACACGATACAGTGAAGATGCGCTTTGTGACTCACAGGTCACTCTATTTTGCGCGCTTTGTGCAAAACCTGGCGTGATTGTGTCGTCAACGTGCCCATTCCAGCTCCCCCCCCGTGGAAAGCCGTCTGGGTCTGGGAGCCCCACAAAGCAGGTGTCCCGCATTGCCAGCATCGGGCTCAACACAGCGTTGGCCTGGACTGGTCCGGGCTCCAGAGCCAGAAGGTGTAGCCGTAGTCGCCTTCCAGTTTGGGAAAAATCGCCCCATCGCGAAAATACTGCCGCGAACCTTCACGGGCGGGGCTGAACCACCAACCGGCGTGGGGGCACGGCTCGCCGCTGGCTTTGCGCGGCGGGTGCTGCGGTTCGCTGCCCGGCGCGTCGGCCATGGCGTCGGGGTCGCTGTCTTCAAACTCGCCTTCGAGAAGTTCGACGAAGTACCACTTGCAGGGGCGTTCGGTGAAGATTTTATTGCCCAGTTGGTAGTAAGCAGGATCCTCTGAGTAAGGGAAAACATTGGCATGGCGTGGCTGCCTGACGAAGTTCAACATCGCAGAGGCGTCTACCCATAGCTTGGCCCGTCCCACCGAGCTCAATGCCTCCAAACCAATCTCGTTAAAGGTTTGGCATTCTTCCAGGGGCTTGAAGAAGCCCTCCCCCCCTCCAATCCAACCAAACTGTAGTGCGCCATTGGGATCATCTTGAGGAATGTACACACCCGTGCGAACAGGTACTTTCCCCGTCTCACCTTCAATATCCAGATGAACTTTAAACTTAGGCAATTGGGGGAAGTGCTCTTTGACTTCTTGCCATGCAAACCAAAAAACAGCGTCGTTCCACGATCGCTGCATAACGCCATCAATATCATAGCCGTACCGAAATACTTGCTCTGCACGCTTACGAAACGCTTTCTCCTGTTCTGCAGTGGCCCATTGCATCGAGAACTCGCCCAGCATATGGGCGCATTGATTGGTTCCCGTGATGCCGTAGCACTGGTCGGCGCGTTTGGCCATATGCCACATTGTGCTTTGCCGATAGGCAATCAAGGCTGGAAAACCGCCGGTGCTCCAGTTGGCTGCCGTATCGCGTACACCCCAACGTTCGCTGACCATCAGGGGGTCGAGAATCGAACGGCGCTCCAAAAGCATCTCGGCCATGACGATCAACTCTTCGATCTTCGGCAACAAAGCGTCCAAGTAACTTTGCGACGAGTAGTGATAGAGCATGGCTGCCTGGCGTTTTTGCCACAGGGACAGGTGATAAGTCGGGGTCATAGGATAAAGAGCGTTCATGTTGTGTGCCCGGGCAGTGCAGACCAGGCGGGTTCACCTGGCCTGCATTTAACGATCAAAGTGTTGGCCGGGACTGATCCGGGCTCCAGAGCCAGAAGGTGTAGCCGTAGTCGCCTTCCAGCTTGGGAAAAATTGCGCCATCACGGAAATACTGCCGCGAACCCTCACGGGCGGGGCTGAACCACCAACCGGCGTGGGGGCACGGCTCGCCGCTGGCTTTGCGCGGCGGGTGCTGCGGCTCGCTGCCGGGTGCATCGGCCATGGCGTCGGGGTCGCTGTCTTCAAACTCGCCTTCGAGAAGTTCGACGAAGTACCACTTGCAGGGACGGTAAGTGAAGGCTTTTTCCATGACCTGGTCTTGGGCATCACCTTCAACTTTGAACGTGTTGGCGTATTGAGGTTGCCGGATAAACTTGCGCAAACCGTCCTCGTCCCCCCACAACCCAGCACGGCCAAGGGTTTTCAGCGCGTCCAGGCCGATATTGTTGAGGGTTTTACATTTTTTGAGGGGCATAAACATGCCCTCTCCGCCTCCCGTCCAGCCAAATTGTAGGGCGCCATTAGGATCATCTTGGGGAACATAAACGCCGGTACGAATAGGTACTTCCCCAGTTTCTCCTTGAATATCGAAGTGGACTTTGAATTTGGGCAAGTGAGGGAAATTTTTCTTATCTCTTATCCATCGCCACCAAAATGACGCATCGTCCCAATACCCTTCCATGACACCGTCAATATGGAACCCATAGGAAAAAACCTCATCGGCCCGTTCGCGAAACTCCTTTTCCTGTTCTGCAGTGGCCCATTGCATTGAAAGTTCGCCCAACAGATGAGCGCATTGATTGGTTCCTGTAATGCCGTAGCACTGGTCGGCGCGCTTGGCCATATGCCACATCGTGCTTTGCCTGTAGGCAATCAAGGCCGGAAAACCGCCGGTGCTCCAGTTGGCTGCGGTGTCGCGCACGCCCCAGCGTTCGCTGACCATCAGGGGGTCGAGAATCGAACGGCGCTCCAAAAGCATCTCAGCCATGACGATCAACTCTTCGATCTTCGGCAACAACGCGTCCAAGTAACTTTGCGACG
>NZ_FYEE01000024.1 GCF_900187645.1 Pseudomonas sp. Irchel 3E20
TTGTCGATGACCGCTACGCGCTGATTGGCAGCGCCAATATCAACGACCGTAGTTTGCTGGGTGGCCGCGATTCGGAACTGGCGGTATTGGTGATGGACTTGGAGGTGGAGCGCAAAGACTTTCTGGGGAATGGCCACCCTCAACCGACACGGACCTTTGCTCATGAGTTGCGCAAGGGCGCGTGGAACAAGTTATTTGGCATCAGCAGCGGTGTACGCCCGGCTGATGAGTTGAAGGAAGCTATTGAAAAACCTGGGTATCCGGATAGTTGGAAGGCGATACAGGCGGTGGCCAAGCGTAATGCTGAGCATTATGAGGCGGTTTTTAAGTTTATCCCGAGAGACAATTATTCTGGCAAGGAGGGCAGTTATTACCCGGCTTCAATTTGGCCTGTAATTAACACAGAGCTGGACCAGACATCTGATACTCGTTCCGCAATTGAGTTGAACAAAGCAAAAAAAGATCTGATGCCCTTTGAGTCAGAATTTTGGAACGCTGCGCAGTATGACGCTGATCTCCTCCCACGACTGAACGAGATAGCCGGCTTCATCACTGCCTACCCGATCAAGTGGACAAAATATGAGAATAACAATATGAAATTTCACCATGCCTTGATGACTCAAACTACCCCTGCGGAGTCCGTAACCAGCGAATCATTGGATATTCAGCAGACTGAAAAGCAAATCGCATCACTTTCAAAAAATAATTCGGAGTATCGCGGATGAAGCTTGTAAATAAAATATTAATGGCCTGCTTACTAGGAAACATTTCCTTTGCGCTTCAAGCAAAGACGCAAGCGATTCCTGGGGATTGGAAGACTGAGTGCGTAGGGTATTTTCAAGTAAGTGTTCCCGGTGAGATAGACATAGGGATCGCTAGAGGCGGCCCAGATCCCAGTAAATTACGCCACGCACTCAATGCGGGCAGCTATGAATTTTATGAGGATTCAAATTACTTAGGCGGACGAATTCGCACGTCTTCACTACTTCCAAAAACCAGCTTCTTAAATATCAAAGAGCAAAAAGAAAACCTAATGAAGGATCTAAAATTGCGCATGAAAACTGATCCCTCCATAAATATATTGGAATACGATAACGGCAATTCAATTAATTATTTTTATAAGAGCGGCAAGCATAACATCGGCGCTGTATTTATTTATGACCTTGGGCGCATTTACGCGTACCAAAAACCCATGGCGGAAAGTGAACCTAACGAAGCACAGGCCAGATCCGACTACATGTACGTATTGCGAAACTTTCGCGCGCGCTCTCTTTATGAGTTGCCTACAGAACGGGGGGTTTGCGTGCCCTACGGTTTCGTCAAGGACGACCGTCCACAGAAACGCAGCATGGGCATTATCATGCGCCTGAAAGATCATCCTGACGTAAAAATCCTTTTCCGCGATCAAAGCGCACTATTCAATGAAAACTTTAAAAAAGAAGAAAATGCCTCTGTAGAACAAGAACTCCGCGCATTTTGGGAACGTCCCGATTGGGGCGGTGTGAAATACCAAGCACTCGGCTTTCGTAAATTTCCCTCAGTTCAAATCGGTGGCTATAAAGGTCAATCCACTTTTGTCGAAATAACCCGCCCCACACGTTCTTCAAAATACGAATGCTCATGGGATGACCAATACTTCTCCAAAGCCGAAAAGAAGGCCGCCGGGTGTTTACCGCAAACTCTGGACTACGGCTATATCGCATACGTCAAAGGCGACCCTGACGCCAAGGAAGACACCCCCAACTTGCTGCTCTACGTGATGCAAAACTCCGAGGATGCACCCGACGGCAAACCGACTATTGGCAAAGATGAACTAAAGAAAATGGCCGACACCATCGCCGCGTCAATCAAGCGCCGTTAAGTGAGACACCGCAGCGTGCTACTGCAGAAGACGCCCCCGTGCGCATAAGCGCCTTCAAGCCAGCGCTGCAGGCATGGGGCCCAACGCCTGTATGAGGCGGACCGAATCACACAATCAGAGTGTGCCGCCGTGATGGAAAGGACGGTTGCGGATATTCAACAACTCGTCGGCAAAAAAGATTTTGAGGAGGTACCCGACGCAACCGATGAAGAGTGCTTTGAGTACGTCACCCTGCTGAATTTGCGCAACTGGACCAAGTTATACGACCGCTATGTGACTGAACAAATTTATGTCCATAGCAAATTGATGATTGTCGATGACCGCTACGCGCTAATTGGCAGCGCCAATATCAACGACCGTAGTTTGCTGGGTGGCCGCGATTCGGAACTGGCGGTATTGGTGATGGATTTGGAGGTGGAGCGCAAAGACTTTCTGGGGAATGGCCACCCTCAACCGACACGGACCTTTGCTCATGAGTTGCGCAAGGGCGTGTGGAACAAGTTATTTGGCATCAGCAGCGGTGTACACCCGGCTGATGAGTTGAAGGAAGCTATTGAAAAACCTGGGCATCCGGATAGTTGGAAGGCGATACAGGCGGTGGCCAAGCGTAATGCTGGGCATTATGAGGCGGTTTTTAAGTTTGTTCCGAGAAATATCTATCCCTCTCGAAAAGAACAAATGTTTCCCGCGTCTATTTGGCCTGTGATTGATACCTCGGTAGAACCAGGGAAAGATAGGAATATAGATCTTAAAACAGATAAGAAAAATCTAATGCCCTTCGAGCAAAAATTCTGGGATAGCCCCCAATATGAATCCAGCAGTACCCTTCGGCTAAATGAGATATGCGGTTTTATTACTGCCTATCCGGTCAACTGGACAAAACATGAGAACAATAATATGAAATTCCACCATGCCTTGATGACTCATACAACCCCTGTGGACCCCACAACAAGCGGATCGCTGGATATCCAGCAACCTGAAAAGCAAATTGCGACCCTTTCAAAAAGTACCCCGGAGTATCGCGGATGAAACTTATCAAAAAAATCTCGCTGGCTTGTCTCCTGGGAAGTACTTCTTTTGTCCTTCAAGCAAAGACCCAAGTCACTCCAGAGAATTGGAAGACTGAGTGTGTAGGGTATTTTCAGATTAGTCTACCAGGGGAAGTTGAAATAGGTGTTGTGCAAGATAACTCAGACCCGAGTAAAGGCACCCATAATCTTGAGAAGTGGGGAAATCAGTTCTTTGCAAGCTCAATTTATCGAGGAGGTGTTCGCACATCCTCAGAACTTCCAGAAAGAAGTTTTCTTCGCATAAAAAAAGCGAAAGATAGTTATATAGAGGAATTAAAGGAGGAGGCAAAAAAAGATCCCTCTGTGCAAATCATAAAGTACGAGTCAGGACCGGAATCTTTGCTTTTATCTTATTACGATAATGACTGGTATTACGGATATATTTATATGTATCGAGCGGGGCGAATTTATTTTTTTGACACCTCCAGAAAAGTAACATCCTCAACAAAAGAAAAATTCGAATCTGACCTCTCTCATTTCTCTCAAAATTTCCGATCTCGCGCTCTTTACGAGTTGCCGAAAGAAAGAGGGTTTTGCATGCCCTACGGCTTCGTCAAGGACGACAGCCCACAAAAGCGCAGCATGGGCACTATCATGCGCCTGAAAGACCATCCTGACGTCAGAATACTCTTCCGCGACCAAAGCGCGCTGTTCGGGGGAAATTACTCAAAAGAAGAAAACGCCTCTGTAGAACAAGAACTCCGTGCATTTTGGGAACGTGCCAGTTGGGGCGGTGTGAAATACCAGGCCCTCGGGTTTCGTAAATTCCCCTCAGTTCAAATCGGTGGCTATAAAGGTCAATCCACTTTTGTCGAAATAACCCGTCCCACACGTTCCTCGAAATACGAATGCTCATGGGACGACCAGTACTTCTCCAAAGCCGAAAAGAAGGCCGCCGGGTGTTTACCGCAGACACTGGACTACGGCTATATCGCCTACGTCAAAGGCGACCCTGACGCCAAGGAAGACACCCCCAACTTGCTGCTCTACGTAATGCAAAACTCCGAGGATGCACCCGACGGCAAACCGACCATTGGCAAAGATGAACTAAAGAAAATGGCCGATACCATCGCCGCGTCAATCAAGCGCCGTTAGGGATTGGGGGGTTCGATTTGGCGGGCTTACAACATCAACCCCACCACCCCCACCAACACCACCGGCCACCCCAGTAATAGCCCCCGCCATAACCGTGGCCCGTGGCGCAGTTCCATGAAGCCGTCGGTAATCATCCAGGCCTTGGCCACGGCCAGCAGCAGGATCAGCGCCGGCCATCCGGCCTGTTGGCCCAGTGCCACGGTGGTGATGCTGAGCAGTACCAGCCCTAGCCAGCAGCCCATTAATACGGCCATGGAGCCTCCTTCAACCAATGACGTAGACCAGCGGAAACAGCACGACCCACACCAGGTCGACCATGTGCCAATACAGCACGCCCGACTCCATGCCGCCGTAGGCGTGGCGCCAGCAGCGCCGGGACAGCCAGGCAAGGATGGCCATGCCCAGTAGCACGTGGAGGAAGTGGAACCCGGTGAGGATCCAGTACAGGGTGAAGAACCTGTTGTGCTCCAGCCCCAGGCCGGCCGCCGCCAAGTGCTGGTATTCGCCCAGTTTCAAGCCGACGTAGACGCTGGCCAGCAACAGCGCCAGCAGCAACGCCGCGCTCGCCCGACGTGCCCTGCCCTGGCGCACCCAGTGCTGGGCCATGGCCGCTAGCAGCCCGGCGGTGAGCAGGCTCAAGGTCAGGGCCAGGCCGGTGGAGCGGTCGAGCAAGGCGCGGCTGGCGCTGAACAGGGGCCGGTCCAGGGCCTGGGCGCCGGCGAAGGTGAGGATCAGCAAGGCGAACACCGACAGTTCGGCGAGGATGAAAAACCACATCGCCAGGTCCCCCGGCAGGGTACCGGGGGTGCGGGCGTCAGCCGAAGTGGACATCGACCACGTCCATCAGCGCCGCGACGGTTTGTACGTCGTCGCTCAGGGGTTCGGCCAGGCACGCCAGGCACGCCTCCCGGGGTGGCATGCCGGCGCCGATCATGCGCGCGGTAAAAATCAGCAGCCGCGTGGAGGCCACTTCATCCAAGTCATGCTGGTCGAGGCGGCGCAGGGCGTGGCCGAGGGTCACCACCTCGGTGGCCAGGGCCAGGTCCACCGCCGCTTCGCGGGCGACGATGCGTGCCTCGTCGGCGGCGGCCGGGTAGTCGAAGCGCAGCGCGGCGAAGCGCTGGCGGGTGCTGGGTTTCATACCCTTGAGCAGGTTCTGGTAACCGGGGTTATAGGACACCACCAGCATGAACCCGGGCGGTGCCTGCAAGACCTCGCCGGTACGTTCCAGGTACAGCTCGCGGCGGTCGTCCGCCAAGGGGTGCAGCACCACGGCGGTGTCCTGGCGGGCCTCTACCACTTCGTCGAGGTAGCAGATGCCGCCCTCGCGCACGGCGCGGGTCAGCGGGCCGTCCTGCCACCAGGTGCCTTGGGCGCCGATCAGGTGGCGGCCGATCAGGTCGGCGGCGCTGAGGTCGTCATGGCAAGCCACGGTGTACAGCGGCAAGTTGAGGCGGTGGGCCATGTGCTGCACGAAGCGGGTTTTGCCACACCCGGTGGGGCCTTTTATCAGCACCGGCATGCGGTGGCGCCAGGCTTGCTCGAACAGCGTCTGCTCGTTGCCTTGCACCTGGTAGAAGGGTTCGGCGCTGGGGTGGCCGGGGGTTGAGAGGTCCATGTAAGTACCTGTTGGCGCAGCGGATTTGCACGCCAAGCTACGGCGCCCTGCGACAACCTGGCAAGCCGCGTGCGCCGCAAACTTGATCGCCGTCAAGCGAGCATCGGGGCTGCGCGACATAGCCTTGCAGTGCACTAAGAACCTGCGCTCTGCACTGCCTTTTCAGCGCATCGCAAAGGTCTGCCCTGAGGAGTAAAAACCAATGCTGATCCGCAACCGTAAAACCTTCGCTTTGACCTTCGCCACGCTTTGCTCGGCGCTGGCCCTGGCGGTGACCCACGCCGCCCGCGCCGAGGAACCTGCCAGTAAACCCGCCGCGCCTATGGTGAAAACCGCCGGCGCCCCCGACATGACCCAAGCCGACTTCGACGCCGCCAAGGAGATCTACTTCCAGCGCTGCGCCGGTTGCCACGGCGTACTGCGCAAAGGCGCCACCGGCAAGCCGTTGACCCCGGATATCACCCAGGGCCGCGGCCAGGCCTACCTCGAAGCGCTGATTACCTACGGCTCGCCGGGCGGGATGCCGAACTGGGGCACCTCCAATGCCCTGACCAAAGACCAGATCACGGTCATGGCCAACTTCATCCAGCACACCGCCCCGACGCCGCCCGAGTGGGGCATGGCCGAAACCCTGAAGACCTGGAAGGTGCTGGTTAAACCCGAAGACCGGCCGAAGAAGCAGATCAGCAAACTCAACCTGGAGAACCTGTTCTCGGTCACCCTGCGCGACGACGGCAAGATTGCCCTGATCGATGGTGACAGCAAGAAAATCGTCAAGCTCATCGAGACCGGTTACGCGGTGCACATTTCGCGCATTTCCGCGTCCGGGCGCTACCTGTTGGTGATCGGCCGCGACGCCAAGATCGACATGATCGACCTGTGGCCCGCCGAGCCGACCAAGGTGGCGGAGATCAAGGTGGGCATCGAGGCGCGCTCGGTGGAAACCTCCAAGTTCAAGGGCTTTGAAGACAAGTACGCGATTGCCGGCTCCTACTGGCCGCCGCAGTTCACCATCATGGACGGCGAAACCCTGGAGCCCAAGCAGATCGTCTCCACCCGCGGCATGACCGTGGACAAGCAGGAATACCACCCTGAGCCACGGGTGGCGGCGATCATCGCCTCCCACGAATGGCCGGAGTTCATCGTCAACGTCAAGGAAACCGGCAAGGTGCTGCTGGTCAACTACCAGGACATCAAGAACCTCACCATCACCAGCATCGACGCCTCGCCGTTCCTCCATGACGGCGGCTGGGACAGCACCCACCGCTACTTCATGACGGCGGCGAACAACTCCAACAAGGTCGCGGTGATCGATTCCAAGGAGCGCAAGCTCACCGCCCTGGTGGACGTGGGCAAGATCCCCCACCCCGGCCGTGGCGCCAACTTCAACCACCCCAAATACGGGCCGGTGTGGGCCACCAGCCACCTGGGCGACGGCGGGATTTCGGTGATCGGCACCGACCCGATCAAGCACCCGCAATACGCCTGGAAGCAAGTCGAGTCCCTCAAGGGCCAGGGCGGCGGTTCGCTGTTCATCAAGACCCACCCCAACTCACGCCACCTGTACGTGGACACCACCCTCAACCCGGACGCCAAGCTGAGCCAATCGGTGGCGGTGTTCAACCTCGACAAGCTCGACGCCGGCTACACCGCGTTACCCATCGCCGAGTACTCCGGCATCAAGGACGGCGCCCTGCGCGTTGTGCAACCGGAATACAACAAGGCCGGCGATGAGGTGTGGTTCTCGGTTTGGAACGGCCAGACCGAGGAATCGGCGCTGGTAGTGATCGACGACAAAACCCTCAAACTCAAGTCAGTTATCAAGGACAAGCGTCTCATCACCCCGACCGGCAAGTTCAACGTCTACAACACCCAGTACGACATTTATTGAACTGCCATGACATTTATTGAGCTTCATCAACACGAGAAAACCCTATGAAAAATATGCTCATCCCCTTGTTCGCCCTGGCCGCTGCACTCAGCGTGCAAACGGCCCTGGCCGATGACGGCGCAGCGCTGTTCAAGAGCAAGCCGTGCGCCGCGTGCCATACCGTGGACATGAAAATGGTGGGCCCGGCGCTCAAGGATGTCGCGGCCAAGAACGCCGGCAAGGCCGATGCCCAGGCCACCCTGGCCAAGCACATCAAGGAAGGTACCCAGGGCAACTGGGGCCCGATTCCAATGCCGGCCAACCCGGTCACGGATGAAGAAGCCAACACCCTGGCCAAGTGGGTACTGAGCCTTAAATAACGACCCGGAGGGCGTCATGAAACCATCGATCATCGGTTTGGCCATGGCGCCGCTCCTACTGTTTTTTTGCGCCAGCGCAGCTGCGCTGACGCCCCCCGACGCACCGCGCCGGGCCCAACTCGAACACCTGCTGGCCCAGGACTGCGGTGCCTGCCACGGCCTGCACCTGACCGGAGGCCTGGGCCCGGCCCTGACCGCCCAGGCCCTGGCCGGCAAACCCCGCGCCAGCCTGATCGCCACCGTCACCCAGGGCCGGCCCGGCACCGCCATGCCGGCCTGGGAGGCGCTGCTCAGCGAAGGCGATATCGCCTGGCTGGTGGACATTCTCGTGCAAGGAAACCACGCCCCATGATCCGATCCTTCCTGTTGTCGGCCGCCGCCGCCCTGCTGCTCGGCGGCTGCGCCCAAGCCCCGTTGCGCGGCACCGGTGACCTGGGCGTGGTCATCGAGCGCGCCAGCGGCAGCGTGCAGATTATCCAGAGCAGCGGCGCCACGCCCCTGGCGCGCCTGGAGGGGCTGGGCGACTTGTCCCATGCCTCGGTGGTGTTCTCGCGCGATGAGCGCTATGCGTATGTGTTCGGCCGCGACGGCGGGCTGACCAAGATCGACCTGCTCACGCTGCGCATCGAGCGCCGGGTAATCCAGGGCGGCAACGCCATCGGCGGCGCCATCAGCCAGGACGGCACACTCATTGCCGTGTCCAACTATGTGCCGGGCGGGGTCAAGGTGTTCGACGCCGTGACCCTGGAGCAGGTGGCCGACATCCCCGCCACGCCCCTGGCCGACGGCAAGCAGCGCTCGCGGGTGGTGGGCCTGGTGGATATCCCGGGGCAAGGCTTTGTGTTCAGCCTGTTCGACACCGGCGAGATCTGGACCGCCGATTTCAGCCACGGCCGCGTACCGACTATCACCCGCTACACCGGCATCGGCCAGCAACCCTACGACGCCCTGATTACCCCCGATGGGCGCTACTACATGGCCGGCCTGTTCGGCGAAGACGGCATGGCCCAACTCGACCTGTGGCACCCCGAACGCGGGGTCAAGCGCGTGCTCGGCGACTACGGCCGGGGCCAGGCGAAATTGCCGGTGTACAAGATGCCCCACCTCGAAGGCTGGGCCGTGGCCGACAACCAGGCGTTCGTGCCCGCCGTCGGGCGCCACCAGGTGTTGGTGATGGACGCCCGGACCTGGACCCAGACCGCCGCCATCCCCGTGGCCGGGCAACCGGTGTTCGTCACCGCGCGGCCCGACGGGCGCCAGTTGTGGGTCAACTTCGCCTACCCGGACAACGACCGAGTGCAGGTGATCGACAGTGAAACCCACGCCATCGTCGCCGACCTGCGGCCGGGCCCCGCCGTGCTGCACATGGAATTCACCGGCCGTGGCGACCAGCTCTGGCTGTCGGTGCGCGATGGCGACCAGGTGCAGGTCTGGGACCCGTATCGCCTGACCCTGAAAACCAGCCTGCCCGCCGAGAAACCCAGCGGCATCTTCTTCACCAACCGCGCCCACAAACTGGGGTACTGAAATGGACTTTGATCGACTCACCCGCCGCCTCATCGACCGCTACCAACACGGCATGCCGCTGTGCGAGGAACCCTACCGGGAAATGGCCCAGGTGCTGGGCTGCAGCGAACCCGAGGTGATGGCCTGCCTGCAACGCCTGGAGCTGGCCGGCGCCCTCTCGCGCATCGGCCCGGTGTTCGAGCACCGCCACGCCGGTGCCAGCACCCTGGCCGCGTTCGCCGTGCCGCCGGAGCGTTTGCAGCAGGTGGCGGCGCGGGTCAACCAATACCCGGAGGTCAACCACAACTACGCCCGCGAGCACCACTACAACCTGTGGTTCGTGGTCACCGGCCCTGATCGCCAACACCTGGAACAGATCCTCGTCGAACTGGAACAGGACACCGGCCTCACCGCCCTGGACCTGCCGATGCTCACCTCCTACCGCATCGACCTGGGCTTCGCCCTGGGAGACTCGGCATGAGCGAGCCGCTCACCGTGCAGCAAGCGCTGGCCCTGCGCCGCCAGTTGGAAACCGGCCTGCCGCGGGTCAGCCGCCCTTACCAGGCCCTCGCCCAGCACCTGCACGCCCAGGAGAGCCAGGTGCTGGAACAGATGCGCCAGTGGCAGGAAGAAGGCCTGTTCCGCCGTGTCGGCCTGGTGCTCAACCACCGCGCCCTGGGCTTTACCGCCAACGCCATGCTGGTGCTGGACGTGCCCGATGCGCTGATCGACGAGGTCGGCCAACGCCTGGGCAAAGCCCCGGGGATCACCCTGTGCTACCAGCGCCCACGGCGCTTGCCGCACTGGCGCTACAACCTGTTCTGCATGGTCCACGGGCGCCAGCGTGACCAGGTGGAGGCCCATATCCAGGGCTTGCTCGACGCCCATTTGCTGGCCGACCTGCCCCACCAATGGCTGTTCAGCACCCAGGCCTTCAAACAGTGCGGCGGGCGTTTTGCCCCGCCCAAGAACGAGGCCTGGGCCCATGGATGATCTGGATCGGCGCCTGATAAACCGCCTACAACTGGGCCTGCCCCTGGTACGCCACCCTTGGCAGGTACTGGCCGAGGAACTGGGCAGCACCAGCGCACAATTGCTCGACCGCCTCCACGAGTTGCTCGAAGACGGCTTGCTCACCCGCTTCGGCCCGATGTTCGACGTCGAGCGTTTGGGCGGTGCCTTCACCCTCGCCGCGCTGGCCGTGCCCGAGGAGCGCTTCGACGCCGTGGCCGAACTGCTCGAAACCCTGCCCGAGGTGGCCCACAACTACCGCCGCGAGCACGCCTGGAACATGTGGTTCGTGCTCGGCTGCGCCAACGAGCAGGCCGTGCACGACACCTTGCAACGGATCGAGGCCACCACCGGCCTGGCGGTGCTCAACCTGCCCAAAGAGGAGACTTACCATGTCGGTTTGTATTTCCCGGTCTGACGATGCCTTGGCCCTGCGCCTGGTCAAATTGACCCAGGCTGGCCTGCCCCTGGTGGACGACCCCTGGGCCTGGCTGGCCGAGCAGTTGGGCATCAGCGTCGACGCCACCCTGCAACTGCTCCAGCGCCTACAAGCCGAGGGCGCGATCCGGCGCATCGCGGCAGTGCCCAACCACTATCGCCTGGGCTACCGCTTCAACGGCATGACCGTGTGGGACATCGACGACGAACACATGCCGCGCCTCGGTGCCCTGGTCGGCGCCCAACCCTATGTCAGCCACTGTTACCGGCGCCCGCGCCGCGAAGCGTGGCGCTACAACCTGTTCGCCATGGTCCACGGCCGTAGCAGCGAAGAAATCGACAGTTACCGCGAGCAGTTGCGCTTCCTGCTGGGCCAGGCCTGCGCGGCTGACGAGATGCTGGTCAGCAGCCGCATCCTGAAAAAAACCGGCCTGCGCCTGCCCACCCACCCGGCCGGCCACCCCGTGCTCTAGGAGAATCCCATGTTAAGGATCAGCCATTACCTACGTGCCCTCGCCGGCCAGAGCCCGCCCCCGCGCACCAGCCTACCCGGCAGTAAGCAGGCGCCGGTGGTGATTTGGAACCTGCTGCGCCGCTGCAACCTGACCTGCAAGCACTGCTACGCCACCTCGGCCGACAGCGTGTTCCGCGATGAACTGGACACCGCTGCGGCCCTGGCGGTGATCGATGACCTGCACGAGGCCGGGGTCAAGGTGTTGATCCTCTCTGGCGGTGAGCCGCTGCTGCGCGACGATCTCTTCCAGCTCAGTGCCTACGCCCGCGCGCGGGGTTTTTTCGTCGCCTTGTCCACCAACGGCACGTTGATTAGCGAAAGCAATATCGAGCAGATCGCCGCCGCCAATTTCGACTATGTGGGGGTCAGCATCGATGGCCTGGAAGAAACCCACGATGCCTTCCGCCAACTGGTGGGCAGCTACGCCAGTTCCATGCACGGCATCGCCCTGTGCCGCCAACGCGGCATCCGCGTGGGCCTGCGCACCACCCTGACCCAGGAAAACCACGCCCAGCTCCCGCAACTGCTGGACCTGATGCGCGAATACGACGTACAGAAGTTCTACCTCTCGCACCTCAACTACAGCGGCCGCGGCAAGCGCAGCCGCCAACTCGACGCCCACCAGCAGATGAGCCGCGATGCCATGACGCTGATCTTCGAGCGCGCCTGGGCCGATATCCAGGCCGGCAGCCTAAGCGATTTTGTCAGCGGCAATAACGACGCCGACGCCATCCTGCTACTGCAATGGGTGCATCGCCACCTGCCCGAGCACTACCCGCAACTGGAGCACATGCTCCACGCCTGGGGCGGCAATGCCTCCGGCTCCGGCATCGCCAACATCGACAACACTGGCGAAGTCCACCCCGACACCTACTGGTGGCAGCACTCGGTGGGCAACGTGCGCAAGACGCCGTTCCGCACCCTGTGGCTGGACGAACCCGACCCGCTGTTGCAGCAACTGCGCCAGCACCCACGGGCCATCGGCGGGCGCTGCTCGCAGTGCCGCTGGCTGGATATCTGCAACGGCAACACCCGCACCCGCGCCTGGGCCGAAGGCGACCTGTGGGGCCAAGACCCCGGCTGCTACCTGAGCGACGAAGAGATCGGCGTGCGCCCCCAGAGCAACCTGATCTGCGTCCAAAGCTGAATGGGCTGCACCCGGCCCACGCGGCGGCACAGCCGCGGGGCCGCCACCTGATGAAGTACCAAGGAAGTCGCCATGAATTCATCCCTCGTGATACCTGCCGCACTGCAATCGCTCCTGCGCCCCGGTGAGGTGGCCCTGGTCGGGGCCGGCCCGGGCGACCCACGCCTGCTGACCTTGCGGGCCTGGAGCCTGTTGATGCAGGCGGATGCGGTGGTCTTCGATCGCCTGGTCAGCCCCGAGTTGCTGAGCCTGATCCCCCTGGCCTGCGCCCGCCATTACGTGGGCAAGGCCAGCGGCTGCCACAGCATGCCCCAGGAGCAGATCAACCAATTGCTCGCCGACCTCGCCGACCAGGGCCAGCGCGTGGTGCGCCTCAAGGGCGGCGACCCATTCATCTTCGGCCGTGGCGCCGAAGAGCTGGAGTACCTGCTGCAACGCGGCGTTGACTGCCAGATCGTACCCGGCATTACCGCCGCGGCCGGGTGCAGCGCCTATGCCGGCATCCCCCTGACCCACCGCGACCTGGTCAACTCCTGCCGCTTCATCACTGGGCACCTGCAACGCGACGGCGAGTTGAGCCTGCCGTGGGCCAGCCTGGCCGACGACAGCCAGACCCTGGTGTTCTACATGGGCCTGTCCAACCTGGCGGTGATCGCCCAGCGCCTGATGGAAGCCGGTATGCCCCCGGGCACCCCGGCCGCGCTGATCTGCAATGGCGCACGGGCCGACCAGCACGTGGCCCGGGGCACCCTGGAACACCTGAGCAGCATGGCCATCGAATGCGAGCAAGGGGTGCCGACACTGACCGTGATCGGCAAAGTGGTCGCATTGTTCGCCGACCAGCATGTGGAATACCCGGCGCGCGTCTACCCCCATCGCGTCGCGGCCAAAATGACCGAGGTGGCATCGTGAAAGGCCTGCTATTGCTGCCGCTGCTGTGGGCCAGCGCCGCCCATGGCGCGGCGCCGCAGCCTGCCGCCGCGCTGTACCAGCAGCACTGCGAAAGCTGCCACGGCGCCACACGCCTGGGCGCTGCCGGGCCGGCGCTGCTGCCCGAGAGCCTGGGGCGGATCAAGCCCGATGAGGTGCGCAAGGTCATCGCCAACGGCCGCCCCGCCAGCCAGATGGCCGGGTTCGCCGGCACCCTCAGCACACCACAGATCGACGCCCTCGCCGACTACCTGCAACAGCCCCCCGCCACGCCGCCGACCTGGAACGACCACGACATCCGCGCCAGCCACAGGCTGCTGGCCGACCTGAGCACGCTGCCCAGCACCCCACAGCACCACGCCGACCCGCTGAACCTGTTCGTGGTGGTGGAGGCTGGCGACCACCACATCAACATCCTCGACGGCGACCGCTTCACCGTGCTCGACCGCTTCGCCTCGCATTTTGCCGTGCACGGCGGGCCGAAATTCTCGCCGGACGGGCGCTTCGTCTACTTCGCCTCCCGCGATGGCTGGATCAGCCTCTACGACCTGCACAACCTCAAACTCATCGCCGAAGTGCGCGCCGGCCTCAACACCCGCAACCTGGCCGTGAGCAAAGACGGGCGCTGGGTGCTGGTGGGCAACTACCTGCCCGGCAGCCTGGTGCTGCTCGATGCCCGCGACCTGAGCCTGGTCAAGACCCTGCCCGCCACGGGCCTGGACGGCAAAACATCGCGGGTCAGCGCGGTGTACACCGCCCCGCCCCGAAACAGCTTCATCGTTGCCCTCAAGGATGTGAAGGAAGTTTGGGAACTGAGTTATGCCGGCACGCCGAACTTCGAGCCACGGCGCATAGCCGCCCAGGATTTTCTCGACGACTTCTCGTTCTCCCCGGACTACCGCCAGTTGCTCGCCACCTCACGCAAGGCCCAGGGCGGCCAGGTCATCGACTTGGACAGTGGCAACGTCGTCACCGACATCCCCCTGCCCGGCATGCCGCACCTGGGCTCGGGCACCTACTGGAAGCGCAACGGTGACTGGGTGTTCGCCACGCCCAACATCAGCAAGGGCCTGATCTCGGTGATCGACTTCAAGACCTGGAAGCTCATCAAGGAAATCCCCACCCTGGGGCCGGGGTTCTTCATGCGCAGCCACGTCAATTCGCCCTATGCCTGGACCGACGTGTTCTTCGGCCCGGACAACGACGCCATTCACCTGATCGACAAACAGACCCTGGAGATCGCCCACACCCTGCGGCCCATGCCCGGCAAAACCGCCGCCCACGTGGAATTTACCCGCGACGGGCGCTACCTGCTGTTGAGCATCTGGGACACCGACGGCGCGCTGATCGTCTACGACAGCAAGACCCTCAGGGAGATCAAGCGCCTGCCCATGAACAAACCCTCGGGCAAGTACAACGTGGGCAACAAGATCGAATTCGCCGAAGGCACCTCCCACTGACCCGCCCCTCGTAGCAAGCGGGCTCGCCCGCGCCGGGCTGCGCAGCAGCCCCATCACTCAGGTTTCACGGATAGCAGGGATGGGAGGGCTTTGCCCTCCAGCGCGGGGGAGCCCGCTTGCGACGAGAGGTGGGTTAACCGGCGTATTACCCCAGGGTGTAGCCACCGTCGACTTTCCAGTCCTGGCCATACACCCCGCGGGCGCCTTGGGAGAGTTGGAAAACCATGACATTGGCCACTGCCGCCGCATCGAGAAAACGCCCCGGCACCAGGCGTTGGGTCAGGCGGCTGGTGAGCGCCTCCAACTGCTCTTCGTCCAGGCCCAGGTTGTCCCACAGCGCTGTGGCGGTGGGCCCCGGTGACACCAGGTTGATGCGAATGCCCAGCGGCCCGAGTTCGGTGGCCAGGGTGCGCACCTGGGCCACCAAAGCGGCCTTGCTGGCGATGCTGGCGGCCAGGCCGGGGAAGCTGGAATCACAGAGAAAACTGCCGACGAACACCACCGACGCCGGGTTGGCCAACTCGCCGCGCAGCGCCGCCAGGGTATTGAGCGCCCCGGCACCGTTGACCGCCCATTGGCGCTCGAACGCGCCCATGTCCAGGCTGTCGGCCAGTTCCGCACTGCCGGCATTGGGCACCAGGTAATCCACCGCCCCCAGGCGCGCAGCCTGGCGCGCCAGTTCGTGCAAATCGTCGGTTCGGGTGACATCCCCAGCGAACCAGCGCAAGCGCTCGCCGTAGATCTGCTGCAACACCGCCAGCTCCCCGAGGGTGCGCGACATGGCCAACACCCGCACCCCGCGCGGCAACAACGCCGCACACAGGGCCAGGCCGATCCCTGAACTGGCCCCGGTGATTACCGCCAAACGGTCCTGAAACTCGGTCTTCATCATCTACACCTCACGCCTAGGGATTACCGCGGGGCCTATCTTTGAACAGCGCAGGAAATAGCGACTTGACGGTAATCAGATTTGTTGGATGAGGGGGAGTGTGCGCGGGAGATGGCGGGTGCCGCTGACCTGTAGGAGCACGGCTTGCCGGCAATGGCGATCTCAACGCCACCCTCGCTGGCAAGCCAGGCTCCTACGGTGAGGATGTCAGTGCATGTCGTGATGCATTGCCGGTTGTTGTTGCAGCACGGCTTGGTCGATGTCGGCAAAGCGCAGCACGCGCCCGCCATTGATGGTGGCCAGTTTTTCGGCGGCCTGCTGGTCGGAGAACGAGGCCAGGACCACGCCCATGGCACCCTTGAGGTTTGTGCCGATCACATAGAACGCGGTTTTTGCGTCGATCAGGTAAGCGTCGTTGGGCGCGTCCCAGGGGCTGCGGCCCATGTCGTGGACATAGAGCTTGGCATCGTCGTGGTGGTTTTCCGGTTGCAGCCACCAGCCGAGCATTTCGGCGGTGGAGCAGAATTTCTTCACGCCGTTGCGCTCCACGACCTGGCCTTTGGGGCCGGGGAACTCCGAGATAATCATGCCGCACACGTGGCATTCATCGCTGGGGTGGAACGCCGTGGGGGCATCGCTGTAGCTGGCCGTTTCGGCCTTGTCGCAGGCCCCCAGCAGCAGCCCCAGCAGCAATACGGCACAGACGCGGGCGGTGTTTTGGTAAAAGCGGTTCATCGTTGGGTACTCCATCAAGCCTCAAAATTCGTCAAACCGCGCGGCGGCGGAACAGCCGGTAGGCCAGGCATAGCGGCGCCACCACCCACAGGCCCAGGCACAGCCAAAGCATCGAGCCCGGCAGCGGCAGGTCTTTGCCCAGGGTCAGGACCCCGGCCATGTTGGCCCCGGCCTCGAAGCCGGAGAGGTTTATCAAGCGATACACGTCCGCCGGGTTGAGCAGCAGCAGCCAGGGCAGCAGTTTGGGGCTGAACTGGCCTTCGCTGAGCACCAGCAGGGCCAGTAGCACCAGGTCGAACACCAGGACGAAGAAGAACCACACCCCCAGCGCCAGGCCGGCGGCGGTGGATTTTTCCGCCGAGACGCTGCTCAGCACATAGGCCAGGCCCAGGAAACCCCAGCCCAGCAGGGTCGAGGACACCATAAAGCGGCCAAAGGCCCACAGCAGCAGAGGCAACTCCACGTCTTCGACCAACAGCGCGATGGCGAGCATGGCGCAGCCAAAGCCGATCAACGTGGCCAGGGCCAGGGTCAGGCCATGGCCGAGGAATTTGCCCAGCAGGATCTGCCCGCGCCCCAGGGGGTAGGTGAGCAACAGCAGCAAGGTGCCGCTTTCGTCTTCGCCAACGATCGCGTCATAGGCCAGCAACAGGGCGATCAGCGGCATCAGGAACGTCGCCAGGCTGGCGAGGCTGGCCACGGTGGCCGGGATCGAGGTGAAGCCCAGTTGCCCGGACGCCGCCGCGCCGAGCCAGGCAATGCCCAGGGCCAGCACGGCGAACAACAGGCTGATCGCCAACAGCCAGCGGTTACGCAAGCCATCGCTGAGTTCTTTGCGGGCCATGTTCCAGATCGGCGTCATACTGCCCCCTCGCCCGGCGCCAACTCGGCGCGGGTCATGTAGTAGCGATACAGGTCTTCCAGGGACGGCGGATGGATCTCCACGTCCCGGGGGTCGTCTTCTTCCAGCAACTGGCGCAACAGCCCCAGTTTGCTGCCGTTATGGGCCGCCACTTCCAGCCCCGCCGCGCCCCAGGCCTGGGTCTCGTGGCCGGCCAGGTTCCAGCGCTGCTGCAAGGGCCAGGCGTGCTTGAGGCCGCTGGCGCGGATCAGGGTGGGCAGGCCGGCGTCTTCACGCAGCTTGGCCAGGCTGCCCAAGGCCAACAGGCGCCCCTGGGTGAGGATCGCCGCGCGGTTGATATAGGCCTCGACACCCGGCAGCACGTGGGAGCAAAGGATGATGCTGGTGCCCTGGTTGCGCAGGCGTTCGAGCAGGCGGTAGAGGTCTTGGGTGGCGATGGGGTCCAGGCCCACGGTGGGTTCGTCCAGCAGCAACAGGCGTGGCGCGCCGAGCAGGGCCTGGGCCAGGCCCAAGCGCTGGCGCATGCCCTTGGAGTAGGTTTTGACCCGGCGCCGCGAGGCCGCGCCTAGGCCGACGTCGTCCAGCAGGCTGTCCACCTGGGCCAACCCCGCGCCTTTGAGGCGGGCGAAGTGGCGCAGGGTTTCCAGGCCACTGAGTTGCGGGTAGAAGGTGACGTTTTCCGGCAGGTAGCCCAACAACTGGCGCACATGGGGGTCGCTGGGCGCGCGGTCGAACACCCGCACCTGGCCGCTGCTGGCCTGCAACAGGCCCAGCACCAGTTTCATGCTGGTGGTCTTGCCCGCGCCGTTATGGCCGAACAGGCCAAGCACTTCGCCCTCCCCCAGGCTCAGGGTGAGGTCGTGCAGCACGGTGGTCTGCCCGTAACGCTGGCTGACGCCTTCGATCTCGACCACGTTCATCAGCTCGGCTCCTTGGCTTGTATGGGGGATTTCATCAGCGGATAGCTGTCTTGCACGCCTGGGGATTTCATCACCGGAAAGGCCCGTTGCACCCAGCGCAGCAGCTCGATGCCGGGGCTGTTCATCAACAGGCGCACCTGCGGGTAGAGCCAGAGCAAGCGGTCGACGTTGTCGTTGGGCTCGTAGGCGATGTCGCCCAGGCCATCGCCGTCGCGGTCCCAGCCCAGGTAGTCGCTCCAGTAGTTGCCATGCCCCTCCACCGACCATTCCTGCAAGCGCGTGGCGACGTATTTGACCTGGCGCTGGTTGTCGATGAACGCGTTGTTCTGGATGCGGTTGTCTTCGGAGCCGGCAGTGAGGTGAATGCCCACCGGGCTGCGCTCGAAGTGGTTGCCCTCGATCACGTTGAACAGCGAGTTGTAGATGAACAGGGCCTTGCCTTCGGCACCGGGGATCATGGTGTCGCCGGTGGTGCCGTCGCGCACGTCGCTGACGAAGTTGTCGCGCAGGGTCGAGTAGGTGATGTAGTTCATCAGGATGCCGTAGTTTTGGTCCTGCTCGGAGCGGTTGCCGATCACCGTCAACTTGCGGCTTTGCATCAGGGCAAACCCGGTGCGGGTGCGCCGCGTGGTGTTGCCCAGCACCTGGTTGTCGTTGGCGAACATGTAGTGCACGCCGTAGCGCAGGTCCTCCAGGGTGTTGCCCTGGATCAGGTTGCCGTTGGAGGTGTCGATGTAGATGCCGTCGCGCGCCTCGCGCACTTCGTTGCCAATGACCCGCGCGCCGTGGACCGCGTAGAGGTGGATGCCGTTGCCACGGTCCTGGGAACGCAGGTTCGGGTCGCCCTGGATGCGGTTGTCGAGCAGGCTGGCGTCTTGGGCGCCGTCAACCCAGATGCCGAAGCCCTGGCCGCGCATATGGTTGCCCTGTACCACCGCGCCCCGGGCCTGGGGTTGGATGAAGACGGCGGCGTTCATGGCCGTGAGGTCATGGCCCCAATCGGTGAAGGTGCAGCCGCGCAAGGTCACGTCGGCGGCGCTGATAATCATGCTGTTGCCCACGCCTTGGGCCTGGAACACCGCACCGGGTTCGCAGTCCAGTTGCATGGGGCGGTCAATGCTGAAATTGCCTTGGTACTGGCCGGCAGGCAGACGCCACTGGCCTTCACCCGCCGCCTGGAGCGGCAGGTTGTCGATAGGTTGCACCGCGCCAACGGCGGCGGTGGAAAAAGCCGTGAGCACAAGGGCTATGAGGTGTATCCGGTTTACGCGCACAACACCATTCCTTGTTCCGATGGGCCCTGCGAGGTGGCGGCAGGTGAGGGAGCGGGCTTGCCCGCGATAGCGGCTGAACATTCAACAGAGATGTCGACTGATAAATCGCAATCGCGGGCAAGTTCGCTCCCACAAAGGGCTAACTGCAGCCACCTATGGCCTCAGTAGGCGTTACGCCCGTTCGACCTTCATGCGGCCGACCATTTCCATGTGCAGCGCATGGCAGAACCAGCTGCAGTAGTACCAGTGCAGGCCGGGTTTATCGGCGATGAAGGTGATGGAGGAGGTTTGCTGCGGGCTGATCTCCATGCTCACGCCGTGGTTGGTCATGACGAAGCCGTGGGACACGTCTTCGATCTGGTCGATGTTGGTGATGGTCACGGTGACTTCATCGCCCTGCTTGACGGTGAATTCGTTCAGGCCATAGGACGGCGCCATGGAGGTCATGTAGACCCGCACTTTCTTGCCGTCGCGAATGACCTTGTTGTCGGTCTCCAGGTTGATCCCGTCTTTCTTGGCGATGGCCACGGTGGCGGCAAAGAACGGGTCGTCGCGCTTCCAGATTTTCTGCGTCTTGATCTGGTCGCGGCGCGCCAGGATGCAGTCGTGGGGTTCGGCGAAGGCTGGGCCGTCGTGGACCAGTTTCATTTCCTCGCCAGAGATGTCGATCAACTGGTCGTTTTCCGGGTGCAGCGGGCCGGTGGGCAGGAAACGGTCCTTGGAGAACTTGCACAGCACCACCAGCCACTTGCCGTCGGCTTCGCTGGTTTCGGTCAGGGAGGCGTGGTTGTGGCCAGGTTGGTAGTGCACATCGAGTTTCTGCTTGATGTAGTTGACCTTCTCGCCTTTGTAGGCGCGCACGGCCTCGTCCATGTTCCACTTCACCACTTGGCTGTCGATGAACAGCGTGGTGTAGGCGTTACCGCGACCGTCGAAGGTGGTGTGCAGCGGCCCCAGGCCCAGTTCCGGCTCGGCGACGATAACCTCGCGCGGGTCTTTGAACTTGCCGGCGAACAGGTCGTCGAGGCGGTCGATGGCGATCATCGAAACCGTCGGCGAGAGCTTGCCGTTGGCGATGAAGTACTTGCCATCGGACGAGGTATTGAGGCCGTGTGGGTTCTTGGGCACAGGAATGTAGCGGGTGAACGGCGAGTCCTTGCCATCGACTTTGCGCCCGTCCACTACCGGGGTTTTGTCGCCGTCAACGTGGATGAACTTGCCAGCCTTGATCGCCGCTTCGATGGCCGGGATGTTGAACACCACTACCCAGTCGCGCTCGTTGCGCATCATGCCGCCCAGGTCGTAGGCCTTCTCCGAGTTGTAGCAGGTGGCAGCGGCATAGCGGCCGCTGTAGTCCATGTCGGCGTTGTCGAGGTTACCGTCGACGATGACCTGGAAGGCCATTTCCATTTTTTCGGCGTCGATGGCATTGAACATGGTGAAGCTGTTTTTGTCCTGCAGGTCGAAGCTGTGACCATCGTTAGGGTGCGGGATGACGAACTCGCCGTTGGCGAACACGTACTTGGTATAGGGCACTTTTTGCAGGCGCAGACCGTGGATCGCCTGCACGTTCGGCACGGTGAGCATCTTGTCGCACTTCATGATGTCGAGGCGGATGCGCGCGACGCGGGAGTTGGCCTTGTCGTTGATGAACAGGTATTTACCGTCGTACTTGCCGTCGGTCATGGAGATGTGGGGGTGGTGGCAGTCGCCGTTCAGGTATTTGCCGCTGTCCCCGAGCACGCGCTTGCTTTCGTTGGTCAGGCCCCAGCCGGTGGCGGAATCGACGTTGAACACCGGGATACGCATCAGCTCACGCATCGAAGGCACGCCCAGCACCCGCACTTCGCCCTGGTGACCACCGCTCCAGAAGCCGTAGTACTCGTCCAGCTCACCGGGTGCAACGTGGATCTTGGACCGTGCTTCCTTGGCCGCAGCCGCCCAGGACTCGCGGGTAAACACCGTACCGCCCAGCGCCGTGGCGCCGGCCAGGGCCGCGCTGGCCACCGCGCTGGTGCCGAGGAAGCCGCGCCGGCTCAGGCCCTTCGGCGCTTCGTCCTGCGGGCCTTGGTTGTTGTCTTTATCGCTCATGCTGTGTGCTCCTTGAAGGGAAAAACCATCTGGAAAGCCGTTGCGCGCAGGGTCATTCGCCAGGGGCCACCTGCACCACCGGGATCAGTTGCGCCGGGGCAGGTGCCGCTTTGTTGCGCTTCTTGCGCTTATTGATGAGCGGCGGGCATTTGTTCTCGTTGTGCCAGGTCATCTGGCAGTCGAGGCAGTAGTGACATTCGTTGGCGTTGATATGGCCGTCGGGGTGGATCGCCTGGATCTCGCATTCCTTGGCGCACAACTGGCAGGGGTTGCCGCACTCCTGGCGACGTTTGAGCCAGTCGAACAGGCGGAACTTGCTGGGGATCGCCAGCGCCGCGCCCAGGGGGCAGATGTAGCGGCAATAGACTTTGCGGGTGAACAGGTTGACCACCAACAGGCCGGCGGCGTAGAGCACGAACCACCATTGGCGGTCGAAGCGCAGGGTGATGGCGGTTTTGAACGGCTCCACCTCGGCGAAGCGCTCAGCGGTGGCCATGGACTCCAGGGACAGGCCGAACAGCACCAGCAAAATAATGTATTTGAGGGCCCACAAGCGTTCGTGCACCGCGAAAGGCAATTCGTATTGCGGCACCTTGAGCTTGCGCGCCAGCTCGTTAATCAGCTCCTGCAAGGCGCCGAACGGGCATAGCCAGCCGCAGAACACACCACGGCCCCACAGCAGAATGCTGCCGGCAGTGAACACCCAGAGCATGAAGATCACCGGATCGGTGAGGAACAGCTCCCAACGGAAGTTCTCGAACAGGGCATGGACGAAGGTCAGCACGTTGACCACCGACAGTTGCCCCAGGGCATAGCCGCCGATGAACAGCACGGTGAAGCTCAGGTAGCCGCGGCGCACCCAATGCAGCAGGCGCGGGCGCTGGGCCAGGGTGTCTTGCAGGAACAGGATGGCCGTGAGCAGCAACAGCGCGGCGGCGAGCACACCCACCTGCACGCTCTTCTGGTACCAGATGTTCAGCCACAGTGGGCGATTGGCTTCCTCGATGGCCGCCAGTTGTTCGGCGCTGGGCGCCGGGCGGTCCAGGTAGGCTTCGGGTAACTGGTAGGCCAACTCGAAGCTGCTGAACACGCCGCTGACCGGCCCGGTCTGGCGCCGCACCAGCAGCTCCAGGCTCCAGGCCGCGCCCGGGTCAAAACGGTGGGAGGCGCGCACGATGAAGATCGCCATCTCGTCGAAGGCTGGCATGCCCTGGGCATACACGTCGTCTAGGCGCTGGAAGTCCATGTCACGGAAGCTGATGCTGTCGCCGAACTGGCGCAGTTGCACCCGGTCGAAAATCCCACCGCGCACATAGCCCGACCCCTTGAACGAGTAGCTACCGCTGCCAAGCACGGCGATGGCTTGCTCGCCGGGCTTGAGTTCGCTCATCAGCGTGCGGTACTGGCTCTCGCCCAGCAGGTTGCGGCCGATGGTGGGCGGATTGAGGTGGGTGACGTAGAGGTCGATAAAGCTGTCGTCGGCCTGCTCTGGCGTGGCCACTTCAACCTCGGCGGCAGCGGTGTTCTTGAATGCACTATCGACCTGGCCGCGGGTCAGGTTCAGGCGGCGGATGGAGCCGTCACCCAGCAGCGTCGCCCAATCCGCGCTGTGGTAGACATCCTCGCGGACCTTGGCCGGCGTGGCGGCCACACCGGCGTTGTCTTTGACCAGGCCCAGGGACACGGCCACCGTATGGGCGGCGCGCATGATGACTTCGTTGACCACCATGGCGGTGACGGTAGCACCGGCAATGGCATCGACCGTCACGGCATTCGGGTCGCTGGAATGGCCCACCACTACCCGCTGGTTGACCTGAATGCCCAGGTACTTGGCGCTGAATTCGTGAAGTTTTTCTTCCGCTATGCCCACCAGCAGAATCGGCTCGTGGTGCTCCAGGACAAAGGCGTCCTTTATCACCCCGGCCGGGTCGAGAATCACTTGGGTGTTGATCGGCTTGCCGGAGTAGGCCGGAATGTCCACCACGTCCAGGCTCTGGAACACGTAACCCAGCACCTGCTCACCCGCAGACAAGGTCTGCACCTTGTACGGGCCCTGGGGCTCGGAAACTTTGTCGACGTTGGGGAAGGTTTTTTCGATGCGCTGCTGTTCGATGCCGCCATAGGACTTGGCGTACACCGCCTCGAAGGGAGCGGCCATCAGGGCCAACACAAGGACAAGACCCAGGGTCAGAAAATGCAGGGAGTTACGGCACAACAGCGGGCGGATCTTCATGAAATCTCAGACTTCAACGGCGGGATCTGCCGCCCATGTTAGGGAGCCCATGGCCCCCTGCCCTTGATTGAAATCAACTTTGAAAAGTTATCGTGAACCCACCCTGCCCGGCCTAGACGGTGCGGGAAAACCGGCCCTTTTGTTCGCCACCCAGGTAAGCGTCGAATGCCATCGCTGCGCTGCGCATCATCAGGTGGCCCTGGGGGAGCAACACCAGCGCATCGTCGTGGAGTTGCACCAAGCCGTCTTGCACCAGAGTCTGGAGCTGGGCTAATGCTTCAGCGAAATACTCGCCGAAACGGATGCCGTGGCGCGCCTCGAACTTGGCGAACTCGATGCGCCCGTGGCACATCAGGTCGTTGATAACCTCGCGGCGCAGCAAGTCATCGGCACTCAGGCGATAACCGCGGTGCACCGGCAGCAAGCCTTGATCCAGGCGAGCGTAGTACTGGGACAGTTCCTTGACGCTCTGGCTGTAGCTGTCGCCGACCTTGCCGATGGACGACACGCCCAGGCCAATCAGGTCGCAGTCGGCGTGGGTCGAGTAGCCCTGGAAGTTGCGTTGCAGGGTGCCGTTGGCGCGGGCACGGGCCAGTTCGTCTTCGGGCAAGGCGAAGTGGTCCATGCCGATGTACACGTAACCGGCCTCGGTCAGGCGTCGGATGGTCAGTTCCAGCAACTCCAGCTTGCGCTCCGGCGGCGGCATGTCTTCTGGGCGGATCAGGCGCTGGGCACGCACCAGTTCCGGTAAGTGCGCATAGCTGTAGGCAGCGATGCGGTCCGGGCGCAGGGCGATGATCTTGCTCAGGGTCACGTCGAAACTGGCAACGGTTTGCAGTGGCAAACCGTAGATCAAATCGACACTGACGGATTTGAAATGCGCTTGCCGGGCGGCGGCCACCAGTTCGTAGACCTGCTCTTCGCTCTGCACCCGGTTGACCGCCGCTTGTACCTGCGGGTCGAAATCCTGCACGCCGAAGCTCAGGCGATTGAAACCCAAGCCACGCAATGCACGGATCTGCTCGGCGCTGATGGTGCGCGGGTCGACCTCGATGGAGAACTCGTGGTTGTCGCTGTCATCCATGTCGAAAGCCTGATGCAGGTGCTGCATCAGGTCCGCCAACTGCTCGTGGGTCAGGTAGGTGGGCGTGCCGCCGCCCAGGTGCAATTGGGTGAGCTTGCGGGTGCTGTCGAACAATGCCGCCTGCATATTGATTTCGCGCTTGAGGTAATTCAGGTACTCAGTGGCGCGATGGGTTTTCTGGGTGATGATTTTGTTGCAGGCGCAGTAGTAGCAAAGGCTTTTGCAGAACGGGATGTGGATGTAGACCGACAGCGGCTTGGGCACGGCGGCCTGGTTGCTGTCGTGGGCGGCGCGTTGGTAGTCGTCCACGGCAAACGCCTGGTGGAACTGCGGCGCGGTCGGGTATGAGGTGTAGCGCGGCCCCGGGCGATCGTACTTTTCGACCAGGGCGCGATTGAATTCAAGAGCGGGGTTCATCATCGATCAACTCGTGGGGGGGCGTTAATGCCGTGCAGCGTCCAAATCCCTTTCAAACAGATTGCAGATGGCGTCCACCTCCAGCCTCGCGGCAGGAAGGATGCTTATCATGCGGCTCGACAGCTCGATCAGGCCGTCACGGCTCAACTGCTCCAGCAGTGGCCAGACGGATGAAAAGTATTCGCGAAATATCAGACCATGGCGACGCTCGATAGCCTCGATGTCCAGTTCCAGGTCGCACACCAGGCGCTCCATGACGTCGTGGCGCACCTGATCCTGGGCCTCGCAGCGCCAACCGCGGATCGTGGGCAACTGCTCGCGGTCCAGTTGCAGCTGGTAGTGCTGTAGGTCTTCGGTGTTTTGCGCATACAGATCATCGATCTGGCTGATGGCACCCAGGCCGAGCCCTACCAGGTCACAGTAACCGTGGCTGGTAAAGCCCTGGTAGTTGCGGTGCAGGCGGCCTTGCTCCTGGGCGATGGCCAGGTCGTCGTCCGGGCGCACAAACTGGCCGAGACCAATGTAGTAATAACCAGCGGCGCACAGTTGCTCGAAACAATCCTGGCGCATGGCGCGCTTATCCTCGTCGCTGGACAACCCGGTGAAGGGGCTGGCGCACAGCGCGCGGTGCCGTGGCCCGGGCTGGGCGTAATCGAATGCCAGCACGCGGTCAGGCTCCAGCTCGATGAGAGTGGCTAACTTGCGAGACAAACTTTGCGGCGTTTGCCAGGCATGACCGTAGCCCAGATCAACGTTGATAGTGCGAAAGCCAAAGGTGCGCGCCGCGTCGATCAGTGAATGAATAGGCGCCGGGTTCTGGTAGCAGGCCACTGACAGCTCGGCGTCTGCGCCCATGTCGGGCACGCCGATGCTGACATGGTTAAAACCCTGGTCGCGCAGCAGGCGCATGGTTGCCCAATCCGTGTGGTGCAGATCGACTTCGACGCTGTAGTCGCCACCTTCGTGGCCCAAAAAATTAAAGCGGCTGCGCAGGCGCTTCATCAACCGTTGCAGGTGAGCAGCACAAGGGGTGCCACCGCTAAGGTGAAACTGCTCGATACGTTGCTCGCTGCTTAAATGGCAACCGATCAGGTCGATTTCGCGCTCCAGGCGCAACAGGTACTGCTCCACATGGCCCCGCTCGCAGCCCGGGGTTTGGGGAGCGTTCGCCAATGCCTTGAGCGTGGAAGGCAATTGCACTGTCAGGGATAGGGGCCGCTGCTTCTGTCGACTACTGCGTAACGCACGCAGCAAGTCCAGGGAGCCGATACCACCGTGGAATTTTTGGCTGTCACTGGCGTAGCCGAGGGCGGCCCTCTCTTTATTGCAGTGGAGGGGCCGCGGGTTGGGATTGTGATAAACGTCGAACATCGCGGTCTCCGAGACTGGCTACGGGAGGTCAGTGTCGGCCTTTCACCTGGGAGGCTCCTTGATTTGCATCAAGCTGAGGCCAGACCTGGCACAGAATCTGCCAGCAACTACCAGCTCAGATAGAACATACCTTTGGCCAGGAGGACGATGGCGACCATATGCACAAACAAGCTGCGATGGATGAAATGCACATAGGTGGCTTTCATCCGTTTCGTACGAAACAGGAACATTGCCGCTAAGAAATGCAGTAAAACGCTGCTGGCAATCAGGATCTTGAGGGCCAGCAACGTGCCGAAGGAGGAACTGAAGGGGGAGCCCAATGCGGGCAGATAGCGTAACCAAACCATGCCCAGGCCGGCGCCAAACAGGATTATCAGCACCCAAGGCATCAGTGACCGTGCACGGCGCCCAATGCCCTGCTCCACCAGGTCCATGACTCTTGAAGGAATCTGCTTTCGGATGCTCTCCAGGAACAACACTTCAAAAAATACTGTGCCAATAAAGATCAGCGCGGCGAACAAATGCAACGTCAATAGCAGCGGATAGATCATGGCGGCCTCACCTTGGATGAACCATTGTCGGTGTCGGCATTGGCGCCTGCCTTGATGGGGATCAAACTGTTCACGGCTGGCCTGGCCCTTTTCCATCGCGCAAAACAAAACCCCATCTGCTTTCGCAAATGGGGTTTCGGAATTTAATCTTGACGATGACCTACTCTCACATGGGGAAACCCCACACTACCATCGGCGATGCATCGTTTCACTGCTGAGTTCGGGATG
>NZ_FYEE01000005.1 GCF_900187645.1 Pseudomonas sp. Irchel 3E20
TCGCCGCCTTCGGTGACGGTGGTTTTATCCACGGTCAGGGTGGCGACCACTTCGGTTTCGGTGTCATTCACGACTACCGAAGCATCACCGCCGATCACCAGGTTCTCGAAGGATTTGCCGTCCACAGTGGCGGTATCGATGCCCATGGGCACGGTTTCGCCGTCTTTGTAGACGTCGTCGCCTTGCGCGGCACGTTCGTACGGAACGCTCAACTCGCCAGCCTTGATAACGACAACAGCGCCGTTTTTGAGGGTCACGGTCAAATCGTGATCCAACTTCTGGCTGACGCTGACGGTGAATTTCTGTGCTTGGTTCTCGAAGACCGGGCCGTCGCCAGTGATCGAAACAGTCACCTTGTCGCCTTCGCCGGTTGGCTGATCGGTAACGGTGGTGGTGTGCTCTTTCGGATCGAGAGTCAGTTTCTCGAAGTCATCGGCGCCATCAACACCGACGAGTTTGTTGACCAGCGAAGGTTGGCCGCCGGTGAACACGTCATTGGTGGTTTGGACGACCACAGTACCGGTGGTTTCGCCGGCCTTAACGTTAATTTTGGTGCCGTCGCTGAGGGTGAAGGTCAGTGGACCATGGCTCTCCATCGGCAGGCCGGCCTTGTTGGTCAGCGTGACGGTGTAAGTCACGTCGCCGCCTTCGGTGACGGTGGTTTTATCCACAGTCAGGGTGGCGACCACTTCGGTTTCGGTGTCGTTCACGACTACCGAGGCATCACCGCCGATCACCAGGTTCTCGAAGGATTTGCCGTCCACGGTGGCGGTGTCGATGCCCATGGGCACGGTTTCGCCGTCTTTGTAGACGTCATCGCCTTGAGCAGCGCGCTCGTAAGGAACGCTCAACTCGCCAGCCTTGATAACCACGACTGCGCCGTTTTTCAGGGTCACGGTGAGGTCATGGTCGAGTTTTTGGCTGACCGAAACGGTGAATTTCTGCGCTTGGTTCTCGAAGACTGGACCATCGCCAGTGATCGAAACAGTCACCTTGTCACCTTCGCCGGTCGGCTGATCGGTAACGGTAGTGGTGTGTTCTTTCGGATCGAGGGTCAGTTTCTCGAAATCGTCTGCGCCATCAACACCGACGAGTTTGTTCACCAGCGAAGGTTGGCCGCCAGTGAACACATCGTTGGTGGTTTGGACGACCGCAGTACCGGTGGTTTCGCCGGCCTTAACAGAGATTTTGGTGCCGTCGCTCAGGGTGAACGTCAGCGGGCCGTGGCTCTCCATCGGCAGGCCGGCTTTGTTGGTCAGCGTGACGGTGTAGGTCACGTCGCCGCCTTCGGTGACGGTGGTTTTATCCACAGTCAGGGTGGCAACCACTTCGGTTTCGGTGTCGTTCACGACTACCGAAGCATCACCGCCGATCACCAGGTTTTCGAAGGACTTGCCATCCACAGTGGCGGTGTCGATGCCCATTGGGACGGTTTCGCCGTCTTTATAGACGTCGTCGCCTTGAGCGGCACGCTCGTACGGAACGCTCAACTCGCCAGCCTTGATAACCACGACTGCGCCGTTTTTAAGGGTCACGGTCAAATCGTGATCCAACTTCTGGCTGACGCTGACGGTGAATTTCTGTGCTTGGTTCTCGAAGACTGGACCGTCGCCAGTGATCGAAACAGTCACCTTGTCACCTTCGCCGGTCGGCTGATCGGTAACGGTGGTGGTGTGTTCTTTTGGATCGAGGGTCAGTTTTTCAAACTGCTCCACGCCCATGCCTTCAACGCCTACCAGCTTATTAACCAGCGCTGGCTGGCCGCCAGTGAACACGTCATTGGTGGTTTGGACGACAGCAGTACCGGTGGTTTCACCTGCTTTGACGGAGATTTTGGTGCCGTCGCTCAGGGTGAACGTCAGCGGGCCATGGCTCTCCATCGGCAGGCCGGCCTTGTTGGTCAGCGTGACGGTGTAGGTCACGTCGCCGCCTTCGGTGACGGTGGTTTTGTCCACGGTCAGGGTGGCAACCACTTCGGTTTCGGTGTCGTTGATCTGCACCTCGGCGCTGTCGCCGATCACCAGGTTTTCAAAGGTCTTGCCGTCTACCGAGGCGTCGGTGATGCCCAGTTCCACGGTTTCGCCGTCTTTGTAAACGTCGTCGCCCTGCACGGGCAGGGTGTAGGTGGTTTGGGTTTCGCCGGCCTTGATGACGACGCTTTCGCCGTTGCTCAGTTTGACGGTGAGGTCGTGGTCGAGTTTTTGGTCGACTTTGATGGTGAAGGTCGGGGCGGCGTTTTCCAGGACATCGCCGGCGCCTTCGATGGTGACGGTCACGGTGTCTGGGGTGTCGGTGATGGTGGTCACCGCCGGGGTCGGGTTGGGCGCCAGGTCTTCGAAGTTGCCGCCGGTGGTGCCGGTGATGGTGGTTTCGACGGTACTGCCGTTGACGTAGACGTCATTGGCCGGCGTCGGGAAGCTTACGGTGCCGGTGGTTTGGCCCGCTTCGATGGTGATGACCGCGCCGTTGGACAGGGTCACGGTCATCGCGGTGCCGGCCGGGTTGGTCAGGGTCGCGGTGTAGGTGATCGAACCGCCTTCGGCCACGGTATTGGTGGCGGTCAGGGTCAGGCCGGTGGTGTCTTTGGAGTCGGTGATGGTGGTCACCGCTGGCGTCGGGTTGGGCACCAGGTTTTCGAAGTTGCCGCCGGTGGCACCGGTGATGGTGGTGGTGACGGTGCTGCCGTTGTTGTAGACGTCGTTCGGCGCGGTCGGCACGTTGACGGTGCCGGTGGTCTGGCCCGCGTCGATGGTGATGGTGGTGCCGTTGGACAGCGTGACGGTGACCGGCGTCTGAGCCGGGTTGGTCAGGGTCGCGGTATAGGTGATCGCGCCGCCTTCAGTAATAGAAGGGTTCGACGTCAGGGTCACGGTGGTGGTGTCGATGGTGTCGGTGACTTGGGTCACGGCCGGTGTCGGGTCGACGGTCAGCACCAGGCCGCCACCGCCGGTGGTGCCGGTCACGGTGACGGTGATCTGGCCCGGGTCGATGTAAACGCTGTCGTTCGGCGCCAGCGGCACATTGACGCTGCCGGTGGTTTGGCCGGCCGGGATGACGATGACCGAGCCGTTGGACAGGGTGATGACCAGGTTGGTGGTCGGTGCCTGCGTCACGTTGGCGGTGTAGACGAGTACGCCACCGGCTTCAGTGATGGTCGGTGTGGCGCTGAGGGTCAGGGTCGAGTCGCGCGGCACCAGGGTGTTGCTGGTGTCGGTGGGCTGGCCGCCGAGGATCTGGTTGGTCGCTGCTGCACCGTTACCCAGGCCTTCGGTGGGGAAGCCGATGGTGGGGTCAACCCGGCCTGCGGTGGCATCCAGCACCACGAAGCTGTGGCCGCCGCCTGCCGCACCGCTGTTGCCCGTGCCGGTGTTGCCGGCCGCGGTGGCTTCCAGGTCAGTGGTCGGGTCGACGCCCGCGACGATGGCTTGCTGCAGTTCTTCAACTGACGGCGCCGATTGCGCAGTGGCCTGGGCCAGGTCGGTGGTGGAGTCCGGCGCGGTGCCGCTCCACTGGGTGTCACGGCCCAGGTCGAGGGTGCGGCCGTCGGCCAGCTCGAGCGTGGCGGCACCGGACAGGCCGGTGTCTACCTGGTCGCCTGCAAAGAGGCGATCACCTTCAATCAGTACACGCCGAATGCCCTCGGGGGACACAACGAAAACTTGGCCAACAATGCTTTTGACGATGGCAACAACACTGCTCATTGAAGATTCTCCAGGTACCGTTCAGTAGACGTCCATGTGCCTGATGAGCATTGGCCCGATCAGACTGGATGTAAGTTCAAAATGTTTTGACGCTTCTATTCGTCAATTATTTGGCTATATTTTTTAGAAATTAACTTTATGCCAAACTATTGACCTTCTGGGTGCCATCCTAAACAATCGCCCCAGTAATGTCACATTGATATTTACGCGGCGACCTGTCCTACAGTGTGTGATCCAGTTCCGATTTTGAACTTTCCGACATACGGTCATTACGGTTGCTATTTTCCGAGACAGCGCCCCATGGAGCTGTGATTTGAGACAAGAAAGTCCTAGGAATCTTTAACATGCGTTCGCACTTGTTCAAGGCAATACCGTTCGTCCTCGCAGCCGGCTTCGTACAGGCCCAAAGCCTGCCCCAAGCGATGCAGCAAGCGCTGGATGTCCACCCGGAAATCCAGGCTGGCGTAAACAGTCGCCTGGCGGCTGACTATCAGTTGAAAGCAGCCAAGGGCGGCTACCTGCCCAAGGTTGACCTGCTGGCCGGTTATGGCCGCGAAGGCACCGACAGCCCGGGTTCCCGTGCCGGTAGCCCGCGCAACGACTGGGAGACGCTCAACCGCAGTGAGTCGAGCCTGCGCCTGTCGCAAATGGTTTTTGACGGTTTTGCGACGTCCAGCGAAGTGGGGCGTCAACAAGCCAACGTGAACTCGCGCGCCTACTCGTTGCTCGGTTCGTCCGAACGTACGGGTTTGACCGTAGCCCAGGTTTACCTGGATGTCCTGACCCGCCGCGAATTCGTGCGCCTGGCTGAAGACAACCTGAGCAACCACGAACGCGTCTACGACCAGATCAAGCTGCGCACCCAGCGCGGTGTTGGCAGCCGCGCCGACCTCGACCAGGCCGAAGCGCGCCTGGCCCAGGCCCGCAACAACCTGATTACCGAACAGACCAACCTGGCCGATGCCCAGACCAACTACCTGAGCGCAGTCGGCCAGTTGCCCGATCAGCTGGAGCGCCCGGCACCGTTCATGGCGTTGCTGCCGGCGAACCTGGATGAAGCCCGCCGCCAGATGCTGGAAAACAGCCCGATCCTGCGCTCGGCCGAGTCCGACATCGTCGCCGCCGAGAAGCAGTACGAAGCCGCCAAGTCGACCTTCTACCCGCGCTTCGACGCTGAGCTGGGCCGCACCGCCGACAACAACCTGGACGGCACCGAAGGGCACAACAACGAATGGCAGGCCATGCTGCGCATGCGCTTCAACCTGTTCGCCGGTGGTAGCAACAAGGCTGACCTGGAATCGAAGTCCTACCAGTCCAACCAGGCCCTGGATATCCGCAACAACGCCTTGCGCGTGTTGAACGAAGAGCTGGGCCTGGCCTGGAACGCGCTGGAAAACGCCAACGCCCAGGTGCCGATTGCCCAGCAGTATGTGGACTACAGTACAAGCGTTCGCACCGCTTACCAGAAGCAGTTCAGCCTCGGTGAGCGAACCCTGCTCGACTTGCTCGATAGTGAGAACGAACTGTTCACCGCTTCGCGCCGCTTGGCCGAAATCAAAAACACACAGTTATTTACTCAATATCGAATCAAGGCGACCATGGGCGAGTTGCTCAAGAGCCAGGGAGTGGTCGCGCCGATGGCCTCCGTCGTACAGAACGACGTGAAGCCCAAGGTGCAATTGCCTGGGATGAATTGAGTAGAACCTCATTGTCCAATCGGTAGAGAGTGTCCAGCGTGGAATCAGAAGTTAGTCGAGTTCATCTCAGTCATGATCCACGCACGCTGCACGACGATCCGTTACTGGATGGTCTGATGGCGTTGTGCACACTGCATCAGAAGCCTGCCAGCGCGGCGATGCTGACCACCGGTCTGCCATTGCCCGCGCAGCGCCTGAGCGTCGAGTTGCTGCCCCGCGCAGCTGCCCGCGCCGGCCTGCAGGGGCGGGTGTTGCAACGCAAGCTGGAGCAGATCCCCGAAATCGCCATGCCGGCCCTCCTGTTGCTCAAGGAAGGTCGCAGCGCCGTGCTCGTCGGCTGGGACGGCGACAATGCGCGCCTGCTGCTCAGCGAGAGCGATGGCGGCGAAGTCAGCGTCAACCGCGAAAAACTGGCTGACGACTACAGCGGCCAAGTGTTCTTCGCCCAACCCCAACACAAATTCGACGTGAACCACGGCACGCTGATCCCGCGCGCGCGCTCTTGGTTCCGCGACACCTTGAAGCGCTCGCGCTGGCTGTATGCCGATGCGATCGCCGCCAGTTTCCTGATTAACGTCATCGCCATGGCCGCCCCGCTGTTCGTGATGAACGTCTACGACCGCGTGGTGCCCAACCAGGCCGCTGCGACCCTGTGGGTGCTGGCCATCGGCATCACCGGCGCCTATATCTTCGACCTGATCCTCAAGAGCCTGCGCAGCCTGTGCCTGGACCTGGCGGGCAAGAAGACCGACCTGATTATCTCGGCCACGCTGTTTGAACGCATCGTCGGCATGTCGATGAAGTTCCGCCCGGCGCGGGTCGGCAGCTTTGCCCAGAACATCCATGAGTTCCAGAGCCTGCGCGACTTCCTCGCCTCGCTGACCCTGGCCAGCCTGATCGATTTGCCGTTCACCCTGCTGATCTTCATGGTCATCGGCATTCTCGGCGGGCACTTGGTGTGGATTCCGGTGCTGGCCTTCCCGATTGCCCTGGGCATCGGCTACGCCTTGCAGAAACCGCTGATGGCGACCATGGAGCGCACCATGGCCCTGGCCTCGGAGCGCCAGTCGAGCCTGATCGAAACCCTCGCCGGGCTGGACGCGGTAAAGGTCAACAACGCCGAAAGCGAACGCCAGTACCAGTGGGAACAGACCATCGGCACCCTCAGCCGCCTCGAGTTGCGCGTGAAGATGCTCTCGGGCCTGGCGATGAACATCACCCTGCTGATCCAGCAACTGGCTGGCGTCATCATGATCGTCTTCGGTGTGTACCAGATCATCGACGGCAACCTCAGCATGGGCGGCCTGATCGCCTGCTACATGCTTAGTGGCCGGGCGCTGAGCCCGCTGGCCTCGCTGTCCGGGCTGCTGACCCGCTACCAGCAGGCCAAGGTGACCATGGTCTCGGTCGACCAAATGATGGAACTGCCCCAGGAGCGCAATTTCGAAGAGCGCCCCCTGAGCCGCAAAACGGTGCAGGGCGCCATCGAATGCCGCCAGCTCAACTTCACCTACCCGAACCAGCAGAACGCTGCGCTCAAGAACATCAACCTGGTCATCAAGCCCGGCGAGAAAGTCGGCATCATCGGCCGCAGCGGCTCGGGCAAAAGCTCCCTGGCCAAGTTGCTGGTGGGCCTTTACCAGCCTGACGATGGGGCTTTGCTGGTGGACGGCGTGGACATCCGCCAGATCGACATCAGCGAGCTGCGCCACAACATCGGCTACGTGCCGCAAGACATCCAACTGCTGGCCGGCACCCTGCGCGATAACCTGGTGTCCGGCGCCCGCTATGTAGAAGACGAACTCGTCTTGCAAGCCGCCGAACTGGCCGGCGTGCACGAATTCGCCCGCCTTCACCCGCAGGGCTACGAGCTGCAAGTGGGCGAGCGCGGGCAGAACCTCTCGGGCGGGCAGCGGCAAAACGTCGCCCTGGCCCGGGCGTTGCTGCTCAACCCGCCGATCCTGCTGCTCGACGAACCCACCAGCGCCATGGACAACACCGGCGAAGAACGCTTGAAGCAACGCCTGCAAGCGGTGGTGGAAAACAAAACCGTGGTGCTGGTCACGCACCGTGCCTCCCTGCTGTCGCTGGTCGATCGCCTGTTGGTGATCGACCGTGGGCAAATTCTCGCCGACGGCCCTAAAGCCGTTGTGATGGAAGCGTTGAAGAAGGGGCAGATCAGTGTTGCTTAAGTCCGGTTGGAAAGATTCGATTCTGCGTTACTTCAAAGGCTCCGACTCCCTGCAAGGCCAGCCGCTGCCGGAGGTCAACAAGGCGTTGATCGAAGACGCCCCGCGCGTGGTGCGCCTGACCATCTACGGCATCATCGGCTTCTTCCTGTTCATGCTGCTGTGGGCCAATTTCGCGGTGATCGACGAAGTGACCCGCGGCGACGGCAAGGCGATTCCCTCGTCCAAGCTGCAAAAAATCCAGAACCTGGAGGGCGGCATCGTCGCCGAGCTGTTCGTCAAGGAAGGGCAGATCGTCGAAGCCGGCGCGCCGCTGATTCGCCTCGATGACACCCGGTTCGTCTCCAACGTCGGCGAGACCGAGGCCGATCGCCTGGCCATGCTGCTGCGGGTGGAGCGCCTGAGCGCGGAGGTCGAGGACCGCCCGCTGAGCTTCCCCGAAGACGTGATGAAAGCCGTGCCGGTGCAGGCCGACAACGAAAAATCCCTGTACGAAAGCCGCCGCCAGCAACTGCTCGACGAGGTCGGCGGGTTGCAGGAGCAGTTGATCCAGCGTCAGCAGGAGCTGCGTGAGTTCAGCTCCAAACAGGCGCAATACCGCCAGCAACTGAACCTGCAACGCCAGGAAATCAACATGTCCGAGCCGTTGGTGGCTCAGGGCGCGGTATCGCCGGTGGAAGTGCTGCGCCTCAAACGCGCCGAAGTCGAAACCCGTGGCCAGTTGGACGCCACCACCCTGGCGATCCCCCGCGCCGAATCGGCGATCAAGGAAGTGCAGCGCAAGATCGACGAAACGCGCGGCAAGTTTCGCAGCGAAGCCTTGGGCCAACTCAACGAGGCGCGCACCGACCTGAGCAAGGCCAGCGCCACCGGCAAGGCTTTGGAGGACCGCGTCAGCCGAACCCTGGTGACCTCGCCGGTACGCGGCATCGTCAAGCAGCTGCTGGTCAATACCATCGGCGGCGTGATTCAGCCGGGCAGCGACCTGGTGGAAATCGTGCCCCTGGACGACACCCTGCTGGTGGAAGCGAAAATCCGCCCGCAGGACATCGCCTTCCTGCACCCGGGCCAAGAGGCGGTGGTCAAGTTCACCGCCTACGACTACACCATCTACGGCGGCCTCAAGGCCAAGTTGGTGCAGATCGGCGCCGACACCATCACCGACGAAGACAAGAAAACCACCTACTACATGATTACCCTGCGCACCGAGCGCAGCCACCTGGGCACTGACGACAAGCCGCTGATTATCATCCCCGGCATGGTGGCCACGGTGGACATCATCACCGGCAAGAAAAGCGTCTTGAGCTACCTGCTCAAACCAATCATCCGCGCCCGCGCCGAGGCCTTGCACGAGCGCTGATGGGGCATTGGAGCGGCGCTCTAGCGGTGGGTGCTGGGTTTGGGGGCGGGGTGGGTAGGGAGGCGTCGGTTCGACTGCGCGGCGGTGGTGCCAGGTTCACGAGGGTTGGGACGGGCCCTTGGCCTTGAGCACCTTGACCACTTCCGTGACCAGGTTCACCACGATCACCCGTTCCTCGGTGGGCAGGCTCTGAATCAGTTCGTTGACGCTCTGTGAGTGGCTGTGGGCATCATTGGCACTGGCGCGTACCAGGTCGCTCAGCGAACACTCCAGCACTTCCGACATCTGTTGCAGGCGCGTCAAGGAGATGGAGATCACTCCGTTTTCCATGCGGCTGATGGTTTCCTTCTCCACTCCAATGGCCTCGGCCATGTAGGCCTGTGTCAGGCCCTTGGCCTTACGGCGAAACGCAATGGTTGCCCCGACTCTATGTGCCACCGTGCGTTCTTTCATGCGTGTTTAACCTCTTGCGTCATCATCCTTATCGTTAAGCGACAGTTTCCGGGCTTACTCCGTTCAAACGAATGATGTAATACGACTATGGTATTGATGCCTTGCGTCATGCTTTATTTGATTCAGATCAAAAAACAGCCGTAGGATTGGCGACATATTAGATAGTGGCCTTTAAATGGCTCCGGCTTTTCGACCATGGGATTTCATCTGCATGCTGACCCATTTGAAGATACGAACAGGGATGCTCTGGGTGTTGGCGCTGTTCGTCTGCGCGTTGCTGGTTTCCTCCCTGACCAGTTGGCGCAGCTCCATGAACAGCGATGCGCAGATCGAACGCCTGCATGAGGTCGGCGTTACCCAGAACAGCCGGGTGCACCTGGCCTACCTGCGTTTGCTGCGCTCACGGGTGGGAATGGCGGGTGCTTTCCTGGAGGCACGCGCCGGCGACAGCGAGAAGGCCGCCGCCAGCCTGCAGCGGGCCAAAACCTTGTTCGAGGAAGCGCTGGTGTTTTTCGAGGCGTTCAGCGCCCAGGAAAAAAAGCACCCGTCGGCCCTAGACATCGCCGCCCTGCAGCAGGCCTTTGCGGTGTATCGCAGCACCCTGAATGAACAGATGCAGGCCCTCAAGGACGGCTCCGAGGAGCGCTACATCGCGGTCAACCTCAAGGCCCGCGCCGCCAACGACAGCTTCGACACCGCCCTGACGGCATTCGAGCAGGCCCTGGATGCGCAAACCGTCGCGATCATGGACGAGGCGCACACGCGCTACAGCGTGGCCCAGGTCCAGGCCGTGGTGTTGCTGCTGATTGCCGGGTTGCTGGCGGCCGGTTGCTGGTGGTTTATCGCCACCCGGGTGCTGCGCCCGCTGCGCGAGGCCGGGCGCCATTTTGAGGAAATCGCCGCCGGGGATTTGCGCCACCCCATCGACGCCCAGTCGAACAATGAAATCGGCCAACTGTTCAACGGCTTACAGCAGATGCAGGCCAGCCAGCGCCAGACCATCGAACAGATCAGCCATTGCGCCCATCAGTTGGCCAGCTCTGCCGAACAACTGAGCCGGGTCACGGTGGAAAGCAATCGCGGCCTGCACCAACAGCACAACGAACTGGAGCAGGCCGCCACCGCCGTGACCCAGATGACGGCGGCGGTGGAGGAGGTGGCGCGTAATGCCGTTTCGACCTCCGAAGCCTCCAGCGCCACCAACCAATTGGCCGGGGAGAGCCGGCGCCAGGTGCAAACCAGCCTCGACGAAGTCGATGCCATGAGCCGCGAGATCAAGACCAGTTCCGACCTGGTGCAAGACCTGGCGGTCCAGACCCGGGATATCGGCCGGGTGCTGGAAGTGATCCGCAGCATTTCCGACCAAACCAACCTGCTGGCCCTCAATGCCGCCATCGAGGCCGCCCGTGCCGGCGATGCCGGACGTGGTTTCGCGGTGGTGGCCGACGAGGTGCGCACCTTGGCTTATCGCACCCAGGAATCGACCCAGGAAATCGAGCAGATGATTGCCGGTATCCAGACCGGCACCCACCAGGCCGTGGAGGCCATGGACGCCAGCACCCGCCGCGCCGGCACCACGTTGCTGGCCACGGAAGCCGCGGGCCAGAGCCTGGAAGAAATCTTCCTGGCGGTGAGCCAGATCACCGAACGCAACCTGGTGATTGCCAGTGCCACGGAGGAGCAGGCCAAGGTTGCCCATGAGGTGGACCGCAACCTGCTCAACATCCGCGAGCTATCGACCGTGGCGGCCGAAGGGGCCCACCAGACCAGTTCCGCCAGCGGCGAATTGTCGCGCCTGGCGTCGGAGTTGAGCGCCATGGTCAGGCATTTTAAGACCTGACCCGGCGGCTGCCACACAGGGCAGTGCAACCGGTATGCAATCCCAGGGGATGGGGCCCGGCGTAAAGATAAAAACAACAGTTGTCAGCAGGACGCACCCATGTCGAACCTCCAAGATCTCTCGCACATCTTCATCCAGACGTTGGAGCAGAGCATTGATAGCGTGGTGGTCATCGATCAGCGCAATCAGGTCATTCTGTTCAACGCCGCTGCTGAAAAGCTCTGGGGCTACCGTCGCGACGAGGTGCTGGGCCACAACGTCAGCCTGTTGGTGCCGCAACTGATCCGCGCCGATCACGACAGCTACATCGACAAAAACCGCGTGACGGGCATCAACCGGATTGTCGGCACCAGCCGCGTCGTGCTGATCGAGCGCAACGACGGCGGGCGGCGCTGGGGCGCGATGTCGATCTCCAAGGTCGAGACGCCCGGGCAACAGCTCTATACCGCGTTTATCAAAGACATCACCGACCAGCATGAGGAGCGCGAGAGGCTGTTCCTGCTGTCGTTGGTGGTCGATACCACGCAAAACGCCATCATCCTCACCGACAATCAATTTCGCATTGTTTACATCAACGAGGGCTTTACCCGCCTGTTTGGCCACCAGGCCGAGCAGGTGCGCGGCAAAAGCCCCTGCCAGGTGATTGCCCCGGACCTCGACCCGCTGGCGCAGACCGCCCTGCATGAGGCCCTGAAGCGCGGCCAATCCCACCAATCCCAAGTGGTGGGCTACCACCTCGACGGTTCGCGGGTGTGGTGCGACGTCACCTCCCATCCGGTGTGCGATGCCCAGGGTGTGCTGCTTAACAGCGTCAGCGTCCTCAACGATGTGACCCACTCGCGGATGCCCGAGGTTTTGCGCCACAAAATGCTCGAAGCCATGGTCCAGGAGGCGTGCCTGGAATCATTGATGAGCCTGGCGTGCCGGGAGGTCGAGCGCATCGCTCCGGACGTGATCGCCACGGTGCTCAGTATCGATGCCCAGGGCGCGCTGCATACCCTGGCGGCACCGAGCCTGCCTGCGAGTTACGGCGCGGCCCTGGAAGGGCTGGCCATTGGTCCGGCCATTGGCTCGTGTGGGGCCGCCGCATTTCGCGGCGAAGCCGTGATGGTCAGCGATATTGCCAGCCACCCGAACTGGGAAGACTTCCGCGACCTGGCCCTCCCGCTGGGGTTACGGGCCTGTTGGTCGACGCCGATAAAATCCAGCTCGGGGCGCGTGCTCGGCACTTTTGCCTTCTATTACCGGCAACCCGGCGAGCCCAGCGAGCTGCATCGCTTGCTGGTCAACGCCAGCATTCAGTTGTGTGCCCTGGCCCTGGAGCGTGAAGAGTCGCGCGCCCACATCCGGCAACTGGCCTTCTACGACGAATTGACCGGCCTGCCCAATCGCAACCTGTTGTACGCCCGGGCCGACCAGGCCATCGCCGAGGCGGGGCGCAACCATACGCAGCTGACCGTCCTGTTCGTTGACCTGGACCGCTTCAAGCAGGTCAACGATTCACTGGGGCATGCGGCCGGGGATGAATTCCTGCGCATCACCGCCCGGCGTTTGAGCGAACAGCGCCGCCAGGTAGACATTGTCAGCCGGTTGTCGGGCGATGAGTTTGTGCTGGTGCTCCCGCGGTGCGGGCCACAGCAGGCAGTGGCGGTGATCGAAGAGCTGCGCAAGAGCCTGGCGACGCCTTGCCAGATCGCCGGCGTGGTGCTGACCCCCTCGGCCAGCATCGGCGCCAGCCTGTTTCCCGAGGACGGGCGCACCATGGCCACACTCTTGCATCGCGCGGATATGGCCATGTTCCAGGCCAAGACCCGCGCACGCGGCAGTGTGAGTTTTTTCAGCGAGGGGCTGGACCAACTCGCCCGGGGGCGGCTCAACCTGGAAACCGCGCTGCGCCAGGCCATCAAGCAGAAAACCTTTTTCCTCATGTATCAGCCCCAGATCGACCTGCGCACCGGGGCCTTGTACGGCGTCGAAGCCCTGGCCCGCTGGCATCACGCGCAACTGGGGCATATCTCGCCCACCTGTTTTATCCCCCTGGCCGAAGAATGCGGGTTGATCGGCGAGTTCGGGCAGTGGGCGCTGCGCGAGGCGTGCCAGCAGTTGGCGGCTTGGCGGCGCGAAGGGTTGGCGGTGCCCTGTGTCTCGGTGAACCTGTCGCCGACCAATTTCCACAACCGGCAGTTGCCCATGCTGATCGGCGAAATCCTCGCCCAGCATGGGCTCACGGTGGCCGACCTGACCCTGGAAATCACCGAAAGCGTGGTGATGGACAGCAACCCCGATACCCTCACCACCATCAATGAGGTCCACGCCATGGGCATTTGCCTGGCGATGGACGATTTCGGCACCGGCTATTCGAGCCTCAGCTACTTGCGGCGTATCCCGATTCAAGAGCTCAAGCTTGACCGCAGTTTCGTCCACGACCTGGAGCACGACACCACCAGCCAGGCCCTCAGCGAGGCGGTGATCCGTATTGGCGAAAGCCTCAAGTTGCGTGTGGTGGCCGAAGGCGTCGAAACCGCAGCCCAACAACGGGTGCTCCAGCAGCAGGGCTACCAGGTGGCCCAGGGCTACCTGATCTCCCGGCCCCTGCTGGCCGAGGCATTCGGCCCTTGGCTGCAAAGCCGACGGCTGGCGCTGACTGAGGGCGATACGGTGCCTGGCTAGGCAAGCTGCTAGCATTGCGCCTGGCTCAATCTTCAACTTTTGTGAGTGCCTGGCATGCAGCTTCCCGATCTGAACCTACTTGTCGCCCTCGACGCCTTGCTCGACGAGGGCAGCGTGGTGGGCGCCGCGCGGCGCATGAACCTCAGCCCGGCGGCGATGAGCCGCACCCTGACGCGGATTCGCGAAGCGGTGGGCGACCCGATCCTGGTGCGCGCCGGGCGTGGCCTGGTGCCCACGCCCAAGGCCCTGGAACTGCACAACCAGGTGCGCGCCGTGGTGGAGCAGGCGGCGCGGGTGTTCCGCTCGGCCGACCAGGTAGACCTGCGCACCTTGCGTCGGCGCTTCAACATCCGCGCCAATGACTTTTTCGTCGGCGTGTACGGCGGGCGCCTGTTCGCCGCCATGGACCGCGAGGCGCCCCATTGCGAACTGCGCTTCGTGCCCGAGGGCGACGCTGACGACGAGGCGCTGCGCGAAGGGCGCATCGACCTGCGCATCAGCAACTCCCGCCCGCAAACCCCGGAAGTGAAGGTGCAGAACCTGTTCTCCACTACCTTCGTCGGCCTGGCCCGGGAAGATCACCCGCTGTTCGACGGGGAAATCACCGCCGAACGTTTTGCCGGGTTTGCCCATATCAGCATGTCGCGGCGCGGCATCGCCCGCGGGCCCATCGACACCGCGCTCAACGAGATGGGCCTGGAACGGCGGGTGGCGGTGATCGCGCCGAGCTTCCACGCGGCGATGTTCGCCTTGCCCGACTCGGACCTGATCCTGCCGGTGCCCAAGGAAACCATTTCCAGCGTCACCCGCCTGGGCCTGCGCCTGCGCGCCTTCGACCTGCCGATCCCGTTATCGACCCTGATGCTCACCCAGGCCTGGCACCCGCGCTACGACAAAGACCCGGCCCACAAATGGCTGCGCGAAACCCTCAAGTCCACCTGCGATGAAACCTGGTCGCAGGCGCAGCCAAGGTGAGAAAAGCCTTCACCCGCCATGGGAACGGGGCCTAAGGCCAGCCCCCACCCCTTGTGGGAGCGGGCCCCGCCCGCGATGAGGCCGGGGCAGGCGATGCACCTGCGGCGGATGGAATACCGCCATCGCGAGCAGGCTCGCTCCCACAGTGGAAAGTGAATACCTGCCACAAATCCCACCCACACCACAGTTGAACTGTGGGAGCGGGCCCGGCCCGCGATGAGGCCGGGGCAGGCGATGCACCTGCGGCGGCTGGAATGCCCCCATCGCGAGCAGGCTCGCTCCCACAGTGGAAAGTGAATACCTGTCACAACTCTCACCCACACCACAGTTGAACTGTGGGAGCGGGCCCGGCCCGCGATGAGGCCGGGGCAGGCGATGCACCTGCGGCGGCTGGAATGCCGCCATCGCGGGCAAGCCCGCTCCCACAGGGTTCATTTGTTACACCGCGGTCATTGTTCCCACAGGGATAGTGTTTAAACCGTTCTGCGCAATTGCTGCGCGGCACGCACTTATAAGCTGCCAATAAGTCAGTTTTCGTCAGCTATCAGCGTTCTTAAACTGCTCCGGTATTTCTCAACCGGAGTTGTGCTGCTTATGAGTTCCCTTGCTGTCGCCGCGCCTGCTGCTGTTGCGGCACCCGCCAAGCCGGCAGCCGCGGCGCCGCCGGTGTTCGGGCCGCGGATCATCATCGGTTTGGTGGGTGTGTTGCTGGCGGTGCTGGTGTCGGGCCTTAACGAGATGGTCACCAAGGTTGCCCTGGCCGATATCCGTGGTGCGTTGTACATCGGTTACGACGAAGGCACCTGGCTGGTGGCCTGCTACACGGCCACGTCCGTGGCGGCCATGGCCTTCGCACCCTGGTGCTCGGTGACGTTCTCCCTGCGCCGTTTCACCCTCGCGGCCATGGGCCTGTTCACCGTGCTGGGCGTGCTGTGCCCCTTTGCCCCCAACTACGAAAGCCTGTTGCTGCTGCGCACTGTGCAAGGCCTGGCCGGTGGCGCGCTGCCGCCGATGCTGATGACCGTGGCCCTGCGTTTTTTGCCCGCCAACGTCAAGCTCTATGGCCTGGCCGGTTATGCCCTGACCGCCACCTTCGGCCCCAGCCTGGGCACGCCGCTGGCGGCGCTGTGGACCGAATACGTCGGGTGGCAGTGGGCGTTCTGGCAGATCGTCGCGCCGTGCCTGTTGGCCATGGCGGCGGTGGCCTACGGCTTGCCCCAAGACCCGCTGCGCCTGGAGCGCTTCAAGCAATTCAACTGGCGCGGCCTGCTGCTGGGGTTCCCGGCGATCTGCATGTTGGTGATCGGCCTGTTGCAGGGCAATCGCCTGGATTGGTTCGAGTCAGGCCTGATCTGCACCTTGCTCGGCGGCGGGGCCCTGCTGTTGGTGCTGTTTCTGGTCAACGAATGGTCGCAACCGATCCCGTTTTTCAAGTTGCAGATGCTGGGGGTGCGCAATTTGTCGTTCTCCCTGCTGACCCTGGCCGGGGTGCTGATGGTGCTGCTGGCGGTCATCCTGATTCCGTCGGCCTACCTGGCCCAGGTCCAGGGCTATCGGCCCTTGCAAACGGCGCCGGTGATGCTGGTGATGGCGCTGCCGCAATTGATCGCGCTGCCGCTGGTGGCGGCCCTGTGCAACCAGCGCCGGGTCGATTGCCGCTGGGTGCTGGGGATTGGCCTGGGGATGCTGGCGCTGTCCTGCGCCGGCGGCACTCAACTGACCTCGGCCTGGATCCGCGACGACTTTTACGTGCTGCAACTGCTGCAGATCTTCGGCCAGCCCATGGCCGTGCTGCCGCTGCTGATGCTCTCCACCGGCAGCATCACGCCCATGGAAGGGCCCTACGCCTCGGCCTGGTTCAACACGGTCAAGGGCCTGGCGGCCGTGGTCGCCACCGGGGTGCTGGACGCCCTGACCACCGCGCGCCTGCACTTTCACTCCACCCACCTGGTGGACCGCCTCGGCAACTCGCCGTGGGTCGAAGGCAACCCTGCCGACCTTGCCCGGCGCCTGCACCAGCAAGCCCTGGTGCTGACCTCGGCGGACTTGTACGCCTGCATGGCCGTGCTGGCCGGCGCGATGATCCTGCTGATTTTCTGGCTGCCGACGCGGATCTACCCACCGCGCGCGCCCATTTGAATGCTTAACGACACAGAAGGTTGTTTATGACGATTTCCACGAAACACACCATCGCCGCTTCGGCGGCGGTTTTGGCCCTGGGTGCGCTGCTCTACGTGCTGGCCCCCGGCCTGTTCGGCCACGGCACGCGCCAGACCACCAACGACGCCTTCGTTGCTGCCGATTTCACCCTGGTGGCGCCCCGCGTGGCCGGGTTCATCAAGGAAGTGCTGGTGGACGATAACCAGCAGGTCAAGGCCGGGCAGTTGCTGGCCCTGATCGATGACCGCGACCTGCGCGCCGCTGCCCTGGCTGCGGCGGCGCAAACCGAAGTCGCCAGCGCCCAGTTGCAAAACGCCCGCGCCACCCTGGAACGCCAGGCCTCGGTGATCGCCCAGGCCCAGGCGCAAGTGGTGGCCGACCGTGCGCAAATGGCCTTCGCCGAGCATGAGTTGGCGCGCTACAACCACCTCGCCGGGGTGGGCGCGGGCACGGTGCAAAACGCCCAGCAGGCGCGCACGCGCATCGACCAGGCCACCGCGCAACTGGCCCATGCCACGGCGGTGCTGGCCGCCGAACGCAAGCAGGTGGAAATCCTCAGCGCCCAGTGCGACGCCGCCGAAGGTGGCCTCAAACGCGCCCATGCGGCGCTGGAGATGGCCAGTTACGAGCTGTCGTACACGCGCATTGTCGCGCCGGTGGACGGCATGGTCGGCGAACGGGCGGTGCGGGTCGGCGCCTACGTTACGCCGGGCAGCAAGATCCTCGCCGTGGTGCCGCTGGAACAGGCCTATGTGGTGGGCAACTTTCAGGAAACCCAGCTGATTAACGTGGCGCCGGGGCAGATGGTGCAGGTGCGTGTCGACAGCCTCGACGGCGAGGCCCTCAGCGGCCGCGTGCAGAGCATTGCCCCGGCCACCGGCGTGACTTTCGCGGCGGTTAAACCGGACAACGCCACGGGCAACTTCACCAAAGTGGTGCAGCGCATCCCGGTGAAAATCCTCCTCGACCCCGGCCAACCGCTGGTTGAGCGGCTGCGGGTGGGCATGTCGGTGGAGGCGAGCATCGACACCCACAGCTCGGCCACACAGGTGCGCGAGGTGAGCCAGCGATGAAACGCCTCAATCTTCTGCCGGGCCTGCTGACGTTGGCGATGTTGTCGGCCTGCACGGTGGGCCCGGATTTCCAACGCCCCGAGGCGCCGTCCATCGAACGCTGGAACACCCCACCCACCCCGGCCGCCAGCCAAGCGGTGAGCAGCGCCCTGGCCGAACACTGGTGGGAAGTGTTCCAGGACCCGCAATTGGCCAGCCTGAGCCGCCGCGCCCTGAGCGACAACCTGGACCTGCAACTGGCCAGCAGCCGCTTGCAGCAAAGCCGCGCCGTGCGGCAGGTGACCACCGCCAGCCAGTACCCGTCCACCAGCGCCAACGGCGGCTACGCGCGTAAACGTAACAGTGGTGAAGGCTTGAGCGACCCCTCGGGGCATAACGGCAACAGCGCCTTCAACCTGTGGGAGGGCGGTTTCGCGGCGGCTTGGGAGCTGGACTTCTGGGGCCGCGTACGGCGCGAAACCGAAGCCGCCGACGCGACCCTGGAGGTGGCGCAAAACGACCGGCGCGGCGTGTTGCTCGCCGTGCTGGCCGACACCGCGCAGAGCTATATCCAACTGCGTGGCGTGCAGAGCACCCGGGCCGTCACCGAGCAGAACCTGGAAGTGGCCAACCGCAGCCTGATGCTCTCGCGCATGCGCCAGGCCGATGGCGTGGCGACCCAACTGGACGTGGCCGAAGCCGCCGCGCAAGTGGCCGCCATCGAATCGCGCCTGCCGGTGCTGCGCCAGCGCCAGGACCAACTGATAAACGCCCTGAGCCTGTTGCTGGGGGAGGGCCCGCAAGCCCTGCAAGCCGAACTGGCCGCCGCCGCGCCGGTGCCCCAAGCCCCGGCCCAACTGGCCATCGGCTTGCCCTCGCAGTTGGCGCGCCGCCGCCCGGATATCCTCCAGGCCGAAGCGCGGCTGCACGCCGCCACCGCCAGCATCGGCGTGGCCAAGGGCGACTTCTACCCGCGCATCACCCTGTCGGGCAGTTTCGGCTCGCAAGCCATGCAGTTGTCGAATTTCGGCACCTGGGGCTCGCGTCAGTTCGCCATCGGCCCACAGTTCAGCCTGCCGCTGTTCGACGGCGGGCGCCTGCGCGGCATGCTCAAGCTGCGCGAGGCCCAGCAACAGGAAGCGGCGCTGGGCTATCAGCACACCGTGCTGCGGGCCTGGCACGAGATCGACGATCAACTGACGCGCTACAACGCCAGCCAGTTGCAGCGCGAGCACCTGGCCGAAGCGGTCAGCCAGAACCGTATCGCCCTGTTGGCCGCGCAGCAGCAGTATGTCGAAGGGGTGGTGGATTTCATCAACGTGCTCACGGTGCAAAGCGCCTTGCTCGCCACCCAGGAACAACAGGTCGAGAGCCAGGTGAACGTGTCGCTGGCCATGGTCGGGTTGTACAAGGCCTTGGGCGGGGGGTGGGAGTCGGTGTACCCGTTGCAGGCCGAGGAAGCAGCTTTGTAGGGCGCTCGCGTAGGGCTGTTCCTGATTCCCTGCTGCTTCACAAAATGCCCGGATGGCGGGCTTAACATCACGGGCCGTTTCCTTCACGAGCCCTTGTAGCCATGCCTACGATCGACCCCCCCTGTGTCCCACCCCTGGCCGACAGCCCTTGCGCGCCGGCCAGGGCGCGGTTTTTCTACGTCGTCGCACCGAGCAAATTCGTCATCCTGTTTGTGGCGACCTTTGGTTTCTACTTTCCGTACTGGAGCTACAGAAACTGGCGGCGCTACCGCGATACCACTGGCATCAAGGTGATCCCGTGGCTGCGGGCGGTGTTAAACGATTTGTTCATCTATTCGCTGGTAATGAAGATCGATCGCCAGGTGCAACGGCTGGCCGAGCCTCCCCGTTGGCATCCTCGGCTGCTTGCCCTGGCGATCATTCTCACCGCTCTGGGCGGCTCGATTCAGGTCTGGGTGCCCAATAACTTGCTGGGGCTGGCCGCAGGCCTGGGGGTGTTCGTGCTGCAAACTTACTGGTTGCTATGCGTGCAAAAAGCCATCAATGCGGTGGAGGGTGACCCGCAAGGGCAGGCCAATGCCCGGCTCAGCGGCCTCAATAGGCTATGGGTGGCGCTGGGGGGGTGTGTCTGGTTCCTCACCCTGGGTTCGGTGGCGTTAGAGCTGAGGTAAACCAAGCCCTCGCGGCGCCTATGGTAAATGGCCCTTTGCCTGCCCCCATACAAAAGTGTAATGATAATTGCTATCAATCATGTGTGTGGACCCTTCCATGGATGCAACCACTGACGGCAAGGCGCAGTTGCATCGCCTTTACCGTGACCACCATGGCTGGCTGCAAGGCTGGCTGCGCAAGCGCCTGGGCGACCGCGAGCACGCCGCCGATGTGGCCCAGGACACCTTCCTGCGCCTGCTGGTGTCGGGGCGTTTTCCGGGGCACCTGGAAAGCCGCAGCTACCTGACGCAGATCGCCCGCAACCTGGTGATCGACCAGTGGCGGCGCCTGCGCATCGAGCGCGCCTACCTGGAAAGCATCGCCCACCTGCCGGAACCGGAGTCGCCGTCCTTGGAAACCCGTGCCTTGATCCTCGAAACCCTGATGCAGATCGACGCCATGCTCGACCGTATGCCGGAAAAAGTGCGCCAGTCGTTCCTGCTTTCGCAGTTCGAAGGGCTGACCTACGCTGAAGTCGCCGAGCGCCTGGGGGTGACGGTCAGTTCGGTGCAGAAGTACATGATCCGCGCCATCCAGGCCTGCTATCAGGTGGTCTACGAGCAATGAGGGCGCAGCGCGAAGCGCCGATTGCCCCGGCGATCGTCGAGCAGGCCAGCGAATGGCTGATGTTGCACTGGGGCGGTGAGCTGGATGCCGAACAGCGCCAGGCCTTCGCCCGCTGGAAAACCGCCCACCCGGACCACCACCGCGCCTGGGCGCGCCTGCAACAGTTGCAGCAAACCCTGAGCGGGGTGCCCGCCGAAAGCGCCCGGGCGGTGCTGCGCGATGCCCCCGACCAGCAGCGCCGCGCCGCCCTCAAACTGCTCGGCGTGCTGCTGGTGGCGGGCGGCGGCTACGCGGTGCAGGGCAGCCAGCCGTGGCGTAACGCCATGGCTGGCGAGCGCACGGCGGTGGGCGAGGTGCGCCACCTGACCCTGGCCGACGGCACGCGCCTGGACCTCAACAGCGACACGGCGGTGGATTTGCGTTACAGCGCCCGCGAGCGGCGTATCACCCTCATCAGTGGCGAAATCCTGCTCAACAGCGGCCACGACGCCACCCGCCCACTGATCGTCGAGACCCAGGCCGGCGACATCCAGGCCCTGGGCACCCGCTTTGCGGTGCGTGATGCGCAGGGCGGTACGCGGGTCGATCTCTATGAAGGCCAATTGCATGTACGCCCGCAACATGCTGCTGCGCAGTACCTCAACGCCGGCGACAGCCTGTGGTTCAACGCCGCCCAGACCGGTGCGGTGCGCGCCGCCGACCTCAATGCCAGCACCTGGAGCCAGGGCCGCCTCACCGCCGAACGCCAGCCGTTGGGGCAGTTTATTGCCGACCTGGCGCGCCATCGCCCGGGCTGGCTGCGCTGTGACGCCGCCGTGGCTGGGCTGCTGCTCACCGGCGTATTTCCCCTCGACGACAGCGACGCCATCCTCGCCGCGCTGGAGCAATCGCTACCGGTGCGGGTAGAAGCCGTGACGCGGTATTGGGTGACGGTCAAGGCGCTAGGGTGAGCAAGCGGGCTTGCCCGCGTTGGGGTGCGAAGCGGTCCAAACATCGGTGTGGCGGCCCAGAAAAAGCTTAGGGTTGCTGCGTCCCCCCAGCCCGGGCAAGCCCGCCTGCTACGGGCCCTGCACGCCTTCAAAAAAAACTTCCCAGCGCCTTGTCGGTTTTGCCGAGTTATCCGGGATACCTCTTGAAAGCAAATCAAGAAGCATTCTCATGGGGAGTTCTGGAATGCCACACCGCCCGACGTCGTCTCGTACATTGTCCCGCCACCTGCGCCGTGGGCTGTTTGTCAGCCTGCTGGCCGCCGTGCCGCTGGCGTCCACCCTGGCCGTGGCCGCGTCGGCCCAGGCCGGGGAGGCGCGCCAATACAACATCCCGGCGGGTAACCTCGACCAGGCCCTGAACCGCTTTGCCAGCACGGCGGGCATTTTGCTGTCGGTGGACGCGCAATTGACCGCCGGCAAGCGCAGCCCCGGCCTGCAAGGGCGCTACGACACGGCCCAGGGCCTGGAGCAATTGTTGGCCGGCAGTGGCCTGCTGGCGCTCGAATCCCAAGGCAGTTGGTCGCTGCAAGCCGTGCCCCAGAGCGGTTCGCTGCAACTGGGCGCCACCCGTATCAACGCCGCCGAGGCCGCGGAAAGTGCCTGGGGCCCGGTCGAAGGCATCGTCGCCAAGCGCAGCGCCACCGGCAGCAAGACCGACGCCGCGCTGACGGAAATCCCCCAGACCATCAACGTCGTCACCGCCGCCGAGATCAAGTCCCGGGGCGCGCAAAGCATCGTCGAAGCCCTGCGCTATACGCCCGGCATCACCGGCGGTGGCTTTGACGACCGGGTGAAGTTCTTCGACGAACCAACTTCGCGCGGTATTTCTCCTACACCTCTTTACCTCGACGGCTTGCACCTGCCCTACGGCGGCGGCAGCACCGGTGGTGCGTTGCAGATCGAACCCTATTCCCTGGAGCGCATCGAGGTGCTCAAGGGGCCGGCCTCGGTGCTCTACGGGCAGAACCAGCCTGGCGGCATCGTCAACATGGTCAGCAAACGCCCAACCGAAACCGCCGTGCGCCAAGTGGTGTTGGAGGCAGGCAGCTACGACCATAAAAGCGTCGCCGTTGACCTCGGTGGGCCGCTGGACGAGGAGGGCAAGTTCCTCTATCGCCTGACCGGCCTGGCCAACGACTCCAATGGCGAGATCGACTACTTCGAGCAGAAGCGCCAGTTCCTCGCCCCCAGCTTTACCTGGAACGCCAGCGACGACACGCGCCTGACCGTGTTCGCCCAGTACCAGAAGGACGACGGCGTGCCCGAGGCCCAGGGCCTGCCGGCCTCCGGCACCCTGTTCCACAACCCCAACGGCAAGATCGACCGCGACGTGTTCATCGGCGAGCCGGGCATCAACAAGTACAACCGCGAGCAGTACGTGCTGGGCTACGAGTTGTCCCATCGCCTCAACGACGTCTGGACCCTCAAGCAAAACGCCCGTTACGCCACGGTCGACGACCACTACCGCGCGCCGTTGCACGGCTACCGCTTCGTCACCAACCCCCTCACCGGGGCCAACGACCAGCGTTACCAATCGCGCTTCGGGGTCAACTGGAAGCAGGAAAACCAGGTGTTTGGCGTGGACAACATCGCCCAGGCCGAATTCGACACCGGCGCCCTGAACCACACCGTGATCCTGGGCGTGGACTACTACCACTCCAACTCCGACTTCCACGGTTTGTATGACCGCAACGGCGCGGCCATCGACCTGTTCACCCCCACCTACGGCCAACGCATGAACTGGAGCGGGCCGCAGAGCTGGGACCGCACCATCGACCAGACAGGCTTCTACGCCCAGGACCAGATCAAGCTCGACCGTTGGGTGTTCGTCATCGGCGGGCGCTACGACCTGGCCAAGGGCGACAACTACCAGACCCTGTCGGCGGTGGAAACCCACAGCACCACCCGCGACGAAAAATTCAGCGGCCGGGGCGGCATCGTCTACCTGTTCGATAACGGCATCGCGCCGTTTGTCAGCTACAGCGAATCCTTCCTGCCGCAACTGGGCACTGGCGTGGGCGAAAAACCCTTTGAGCCGACCACCGGCAAGCAATACGAAGCGGGCGTGAAGTACCAACCGCCGGGGCAGAACAGCTTCGTGCAGATCTCGGCCTACCAGATCGACCAGGAAAACATGCTCACCCCAGACCTGGCCAACCCCGGCCATAGCAAACAGGTCGGCGCGCTGCGTTCCAAGGGCATCGAGCTGGAAGCCAAGGGCGAAATCAGCGAAGCCTTCAACGTGATCGCCTCGGTGTCGCGCAACGACGTCAAGTACACCAAGGACAACGACGGCCGCGAAGGCCGCCACCCGGCCAACCGCCCACCCGTGACCGCCGCGTTGTGGCTTAACTACACCCTGCTGGGCGACACCCCATTGGCCGGCCTGGGCGCGGGCATCGGCGCACGCTACGTGCGCGGCAACTACGGCGACGACTACGACGGCGCGTTCCAGATCCCGTCCTACACCGTCTACGACGCCAACATGAGCTACGACCTGAGCCAATCGCCGCTCAAACTCAAAGGCGTGAAACTGGGCCTGACCGTGCAAAACCTGGGCGACAAAACCTACGTCGCCAGTTGCGGGAGTTCGGTGGACTGCTACTACGGCGAAGGCCGCACCGTGGTGTCGAACTTGACGTATGACTGGTAAGGGCCACCCGCGCCGGGCGTGATGGCGGGCGCCTTGCCCGTGGCAACCCGTAACGCAAACTGACGCGCCTGGGGCACCTCGTGGTTGACCAGGCGCCGCCTCCAGCCAACGGGGCGGGTGGCGGGTGTTTGAATTCGGGGCAGTGCAGGCCAGGCGGGTTCGCCTGGCCTGCATTTAACGATCAAAGTGTTGGCCTGGACTGGTCCGGGCTCCAGAGCCAGAAGGTGTAGCCGTAGTCGCCTTCCAGTTTGGGAAAAATCGCGCCATCGCGAAAATACTGCCGCGAACCTTCACGGGCGGGGCTGAACCACCAACCGGCGTGGGGGCACGGCTCGCCGCTGGCTTTGCGCGGCGGGTGCTGCGGTTCGCTGCCGGGTGCATCGGCCATGGCGTCGGGGTCGCTGTCTTCAAACTCGCCTTCGAGAAGTTCGACGAAGTACCACTCGCAGGGGCGGTAAGTGAAGGAGTCGGATTGCACTTGATAACGGGCCGAAAAAATGGGATCCGTAAAAACACCCTTATATTGGTTTTGTGCAATAAATTTTGAAAAACCGTCCTCATCGCCCCACAAGCCTGCGCGGCCCAAGGTTTTCAAGACATCCAGACCTAATTCATTGAATGTTTGACATTCTTCCAGTGTCTTCCACATCCCTTCGCCGCCTCCGGTCCAGGCAAATTGCAGGGCACCCAGAGGATCATCTTGAGACACATAGACGCCGGTACGTGGCGGAACTTCCCCGGTTTTACCTTCAATATCCATATGCACTTTGAATTTTGGCAACCGCGGAAACTGTCCTTTGATTTGCTGCCAAATTGACCAAAATGTCATATCGCTCCAGTCCCGCTCCATAACACCGTCAATCTTGTAACCGTACGAGAACACCTCATTGGCCCGTTCGCGAAACTCGTTTTCCTGCTCTGCAGTGGCCCATTGCATTGAAAACTCGCCCAGCATATGGGCACATTGATTGGTTCCCGTGATGCCGTAGCACTGGTCGGCGCGCTTGGCCATATCCCACATGGTGTTTTCCCTGTACTCGATCAAGGCTGGAAACCCGCCGGTGCTCCAGTTGGCTGCAGTATCGCGCACGCCCCAGCGTTCGCTGACCATCAGGGGGTCGAGAATAGAGCGCCGCTCTAGAAGCATCTCGGCCATAACAATCAGCTCCTCGATTTTCGGCAACAACGCGTCCAGGTAACTTTGCGACGAGTAGTAATAAAGCATCGCCGCTTGGCGTTTTTGCCACAGGGACAGGTGATAAGTCGGGGACATCGGATAAAGCGGATTCATTTTTTAAACTCCGTTATTTGACCGGGCAAGTTGGGCAGGCCGAGGCGCACGTTATTAAGTTGGGTATCAAAGTCGGTCATGCCCCAGGTGGTATCAAAGGGGCCGCTGATGGCGGGGTGATTGATTTTTTCGCGCAGGCACTCATAGAACTCCTGTTCTTGTGGCGACAGGTTCTTGTAACGCTCGTAGTTCATGTCCGGCGCAGGTTCCATGCGACCGGTCTGGCGATCTACGCGGTAGTAGGTCAGGGTGTCGAAGGCTTCAGCGGTGCTTTCGCCGGCGCTGTTGCGGATGAACTTGGCATCGAACTTGATTTGCTCCCAGCCGCCCTCTAGATAGCGATCCGGCAAACCAGCCTTGGGCGCTTTGACCTGGGACGCCGCGGGGCCTTTCCAGACCTTGAGGGTTTCCCCAGCCTTGAGTTCGTACACCACGAACTGGCCGTTGACGTTCCAGTCCGGCCACACCGCCAGGTACTTGCGCCAGGCAGACTTGGGGTTGGCTGAATCCATGATTTGCTTGAACACGGCTTCCGTGACCCAGTCCTGTGCGCTGGCGACACTGCCGGGGCCTATGATGCGGTAAAGGCGTAGGGGGCCTTTGAGTTCAGCCGCCACCATGCCTTCGGCGAAGGTTCTGATCTGCTTATCATCGAGGCGTGGAAAGCCCAGACTGACGGCCCTGTTTATCTCGGCCATCATGGAGTCATCTGGTTTCAAAGGCTTAAACACCCCCGGCTTCCCCCGACTCAACCACCCCGGCAACGGCTTCGCATCCCGCATCAATTTCACCGCCCGCGCCTCGGGCAATCCGCCGTGAAAATGCACATTCACCGTGTTCAGGATCGCCCGATGCTGCATCAGGTGTTCCATTTCCAACCGGCGGATCACGATGTCGAGGGCGTCGCGTATCGGTTGCAGGGCTTTGCCGATATGGGCATTGGCTTGCAAACGCACGGCCTTGACCATGTTCAGGGTTTGCTCGGCCTTGGCGGCGGCCCCGGGGACGTATTTGACTTTGCCCAGCAAAGTGTTGAGCAGGGCAATGCCCCGGTCGAAGGCGTGCAGCAACCTCAAGACGTCTATTTGGTTGCGCACCTTTTTGATGGCGTCGGCCAGTGTCTGGAACACCTGGCCCCATTTCATGCCACGCCAGTACTTCACCACTTCCTTTTTACGCAGCAGGGTGATGACCCAGGTCATCGCCTCGTCCACGGCCTGCTCCACGGCATGGCCCCCCGAGCGGCGGATGAACAGGAAGAAGATTTTCAGCACGCCCTTGACCAGGGAACCGAGCACCGGAAACAGGCCGATCAGGGTCAGGCACAGGCCGACCCAGGCCCAGGTGTTGCTGTGGTCTTTTTGCAGTTCGCGGCAGTTGGCGACCAAATCGCGCATGTCGCAGACCTGGTCCACCAAGGGCACCATGGAAACCGCCGCGTCGAAGGCGATTTGCCCGGTGCTGCGGTCTTGGTTGAAATCCCCCTGGATCGCCTCCCACACCCAAAGGGCGGTATCGACACTGGCGTCGAAGAGTTTTTCCGGGGCACCGGTGATGTACGCCAGGGCGACGCGCATGTTGTCGGCGGGGACAGTGGGTTCTGGGGGAGAGGATGGCGGCATGGCACGCACTCGCGCAGGACAAAACGCGATGCTAGCGAGGCAATTTATTGCGCGAAATCAGACCAAACGGACGCGATTGGTGGGAATCGGCCTACGACAATTCGTAACGCTGGCCGTGGTTATTGCGAACAGGCTCGTACACAAGGGGCCCTTGGCGATGAGTACAAGGGCGAAAGCCTCCAGGGCCCCAGGCTGAGCTACTTCCCCCGTGCCAACGCCAACAACTGCTCGCGCCACCGCGCGTTGGCCGGCAGGGCCAGGAAGGAGCCGTTGAGCAGGGTGGCACGGGCCGGGTAGCAGAAGGGCGCGCCGTCGAGGTCGAGCACTTCACCGCCCGCGCCTTCAAGCACGCCTTGGGCGGCGGCGGTGTCCCATTGCGAGGTGGGCGCCAGGCGCGGATAGCAATCGGCCGCGCCTTCGGCCAGCAGGCAGAATTTCAGCGAGCTACCGATATTGGCCAGGTGCAGTTCACCCAGGCTGGCGCCCAGGCCTGCGAGCAGGCGTTCCTGCTCGGGGCTGGAGTGGCGGCGGCTGGCGACCACGGTGAACGGCTGTGCGGGCGGTGGTGTGTCGCGTACCCGGATCGGTTGCGCCTCGGCGCCCGGTTCTGCACGCCAGGCGCCTAGGCCCGTACCGCCGAAGTAGCAGCGGCCGTTGCTGGGCATCGACACCACGCCAAACACCACGCGGCCCTGTTCGATCAGGGCGATGTTGACGGTGAATTCCTCGCTGCCGCTGATGAACTCCTTGGTGCCGTCCAACGGGTCCACCAGCCACCAGCGCTGCCACGTGGCGCGCACGTTTTGGGGGATATCGGCGTCCTCTTCGGACAGTACCGGGATGCTTGGGTCCAGCGCCGTCAGGCCGGCGAGGATCAGGTGATGGGCGGCGAGGTCGGCGGCGGTTACCGGCGAGTCATCGGCCTTGGCGGTAACGGCCACATCGGCACGCCAGAACGGCAGGATCGCTTCGCCCGCCTGGTGCGCGAGCTCAATCACCGGGGCCAGCAACGGGTGGGGGAAATGTGGGCTCATGGCTGGAACACTCCGCGTTCGATCAGCAGGTCGCGGGCCAGGTACAGCGCGGCGAGGGCGCGGCCTTCGGTGAAGTCGGGGTTTTGCGCCAGGGCCGAGAGTTCGCGCAGGTTGACCCGGTCAACGCGCATCGGCTCCGGCTCGTCGCCTTCGAGGCGCTCGGGGTACAACTCGGTGGCCAGTACCACCTGGATTTTCTGGCTCATGTAGCCGGGCGACAGCGACAGCTCGGTCAGGTGCTCCAGTTGATGGGCGCCAAAACCGGCCTCTTCCTTCAACTCGCGCACCGCAGCGGCGAGGATGTCTTCGCCCGGCTCGATCAGGCCCTTAGGCAGCGACAATTCGTACTCGCCCGTGCCGCCGCAGTACTCCTCCACTAGCACCGCGTGCTCGTCGTCCACCATTGCCACGATCATCACCGCGCCATACCCGACCCCTTTGCTGACCAGCCGCTCATAGGTGCGTTCCACGCCGTTGGAGAAGCGCAACTGCAACTCTTCGACGCAAAACAGGCGGGTGGTGGCGACAACTTCGCGGGCGAGGACGGTGGGTTTCTGGCGCATGGCGGCTCCTATACATGAACGCGGTACTATACCCCGGCTTTTGTGAATGTCTGTGCCCCGTCTACCGTGTGAGAACCTCCCCATGCCCTTATTGCCCTGGCGCGACATCGATACCGTTCTGCTGGATATGGACGGCACGCTGTTGGACCTGCACTACGACAACCACTTCTGGATGGAACACCTGCCCGAGCGCTACGCCCAGCTGCATGGCGTGAGCCGGGCCATGGCCGAGTTGGAGTTGCAGCCGTTGTTCGAGCGCAACGCCGGGCAGTTGCAGTGGTATTGCCTGGATTTTTGGAGTGCGGAACTGAAACTGCCGGTGCGCGAACTGAAGCTGGAAACTGCCCACCTGATCGCCCTGCGCCCGGACGCCGACACCTTCCTGGCGGCCCTGCGCCGGGCCGGCAAGCGTGTGGTGCTGATTACCAACGCGCACCGCGACTCGCTGTCGCTGAAGCTAGAAAAGGTCGAGCTGGCGCCGTATTTCGAGCGGCTTATCAGCTCCCACGACTACGGCTTCGCCAAGGAGAGCCCGCACTTTTGGGATGCTTTGCACGCCGACATCGGTTTTGACCCGGCCCGCAGCCTGTTTATCGACGACACCTTGCCCATTCTGCGCAGTGCTCGGGACTACGGCGTGGCGCACTTGCTGGCGGTCAGCCAACCCGACAGCCGCAAAGGCCCCAAGGACACCGCCGAGTTCGCGGCGGTGGGGGATTATCGGGAATTGATCGAGGGTTTGTAGGCCGCAAGGGCCTAGCCAAAAACACTGTGGGAGCAGGCCCGCTCCCACAGGTTCAGATCTGCTTCAAGTGCAGGTTTATGCCTTACTGCGGCGGAATCCGCAGGCTCTGGCCCGGGTAGATTTTGTCCGGGTGCGAGAGCATCGGCTTGTTGGCTTCGAAGATTTTGTTGTAGAGGTTGGCGTCGCCGTAAACGGTCTTGGAGATCGCGCTCAGGGTGTCGCCTTTTTTCACCACGACGAAACGGGTGGCGGCCACGATGGGGGCGGCGCTGGTGACGGTGATCTGGTCATCGACCGTTTCCACGCCGGCAATGTTGCCCACGGCCAGCAGGACTTTCTCTTTCTCTTCCTGGGTGGCGACTTCGCCGGTGAGGGTGACGGTGCTGCCATCGACCTCAGCGTGCACGTTAGGGTTGCCCAGCCCGACCTTGCTGATGTGCTCTTTCAACTGCTCGCTGGCGTTGGCATTGCCGGGGGTCAGCAGGTCGATCAGTTTTTCGCCGGCTTCTTTCACAAAGCTGAAAAGACTCATGGTCACGCTCCTTAGGTTGAGGTCCGGGGTTGTTGCCCAGTCGCAGAAGACTAGACCAGCGGCGCGGGGCTAAGTTGCGATCCGACCAAATGCCTCGCTCACCTCCCAAGCGCGCTAGAATCCCCGGCCACTCGCGCCCAGGAAGTGAAGATGGACATCAAGCAGCTCAAATTCCTCATCGCCCTCGACGAAACCCGGCATTTCGGCCAGGCCGCAGCGCGGTGCCATATCACCCAGCCCACCCTGTCGATGCGCCTGCGCAGCCTGGAAGAAGAATTGGAGCTGCCGCTGGTCAATCGCGGCCAGCGCTTTGAAGGCTTTACCGCGCCGGGCGAGCGCGTGCTGGCCTGGGCGCGCACGGTGCTGGCGGCCTACGACGGTTTGCAGGCCGAGGCGGCGGCGTGTCGCGGCAACCTGGTGGGCACCTTGCGCCTGGGCGTGGTGCCGCTGTCGAGCTTCGACCCGCTATCGCTGATGCAGCGCCTGCACGCCGAGCACCCGAGCTTGCGTTTCGAGCTGTCGGCCTTGAGTTCGGAGCAGATCCTGGAGCAACTGGCGAGCAATCGCCTGGACCTGGGCGTGTCGTACCTCGAGCGCCTGGATACCGAGCGTTTCGATGCCCTGGCCCTGGGCGAAACCCGCATGGGCCTGCTTTACGATCAGCGGTTTTTCAGCTTCGGCGAAGCGCCGCTGAGCTGGGAAGCGCTGATCGAACTGCCCCTGGGCATGCTCACCAGCGGCATGCACTTTCGCCAATCCATCGACCACAACTTCCACAGCCGTGGCCTCAACCCGCAGCCGCTGCTGCAAACCGACGCCGTCCATCAGTTGCTGCAAGCGGTACACGGTGGCCTGTGTTGCGCAGTGATGCCGCTGGACGGCGGCCTCGAAGCGCTGACCGACCACCTGCGCCTGCAACCGATCGAACAGGCCAAGACCCTGGCGCGCCTGGGCCTGATTATGCGGCGCGGGGCGCCACGCTCGGCGTTGGCGGAAGCCTGTTTTGCGCTTTACGGGAAATCGGACGAGGCTGTTTGATCGACCGGATCTATCGGCACATCGGTAGTAGCAATTAGACGCGACACTTTGACGCGCCTAGGCTTACCGCTACTTAACCTGCCGGTACGCCCCCCATGAACGCCAAGCGCCCGGTTTGCGCGGCGCCCGCCCTGCCTGTGGCCGCGCCCGCCGCCAGCCAGCCCTACCAGTACAGCGACATTACCCAACACCACCAGGCCGGCACCGACCTGGCCGAAGAAGTGGCGCTGGCCATCGCTTACAACGGCATCAGCCAGGCCGTGATGCTGGTCACGCCCACCGACCTTGAAGACTTTATCGTCGGTTTCAGCCTCGGCAGCGGCATCGTCGAAGACGTTCACGACATCTATGACCTGCAACTGAGCGGCGACGGCTCCGCCCGCTACGCCCAGGTGCAGATCGCCAGCCGTGCCTTCTGGAACCTCAAGCAACAACGCCGGCAATTGGCCGGCACCAGCGGTTGCGGCCTGTGCGGCGTGGAAGCGGTCGAGCAGGCGCTGCCCGACCTCGCCGTGCTGCCCGGCGCACCGTTGCCACCGGCCCATTGGCTTGAAGGCTTGCGCCAACGCATCGGCCAATTCCAGCCCCTGGGCCAGCACTGCGGCGCGGTGCACGCGGCGGTGTTCATGGACGGCCAGGGCCAGTTGCTGTTGGGCCGCGAAGACATCGGCCGGCACAACGCCCTGGACAAACTTATCGGCGCCTTGGTGCGCCAGAACATTCCCATGGCCGGGGGGCTGGCGATTGTCACCAGCCGCTGCAGCCTGGAATTGATCCAAAAAGTGCTGCGCGCGGGCATCCAAACCCTCGTCAGCCTGTCGTCGCCCACAGGCCTTGCCGTGCAATGGGCGCGCCGACATCAGCTCAACCTCATCCATTTGCCGCAAAAAAGCGCACCGCGGGTGTATAGCCCCGCGCAGGAGACGCCCGCGTGAGCAATCATCATCAAGCCGATATTCCCCCCACCCCGCGCTACAAGCCCTACAAGGGTGCCGCCGGCGGCTGGGGCGCGTTGGTCAGCGTGGCGCAAGCCTGGTTGACCAGCGACAACGCCCTGAAAAACCTGCGCATGATGCTCAAGACCAACCAGAACGGCGGTTTCGACTGCCCCGGTTGTGCCTGGGGCGACTCGCCGGAAAGCGGCGTGGTCAAGTTCTGCGAAAACGGCGCCAAAGCCGTCAACTGGGAAGCCACCAAGCGTCGGGTCGATGCCGCGTTCTTCGCCAAACACAGCGTCAGCGCCTTGCTGGAGCAGAGCGACTATTGGCTTGAATACCAGGGCCGCCTCACCGAGCCGATGCGCTACGACGCCGCCACCGACCGCTACGTGCCCATCACCTGGGACGCGGCGTTCGCCCTGATCGGCAAGCACCTGCTCAACCTCGACAGCCCCAACCAGGCCGAGTTCTACACCTCGGGCCGGGCCAGTAACGAGGCGGCGTACCTCTACCAGTTGTTCGTGCGTGCCTTTGGCACCAACAACTTCCCGGACTGCTCCAACATGTGCCACGAGGCCAGCGGCGTGGCCCTGGCGCAGAGTGTCGGGGTGGGCAAGGGCACGGTGACCTTCGATGACTTCGAGCACGCCGACGCGATTTTCGTCCTGGGGCAAAACCCCGGCACCAACCACCCGCGCATGCTCGAACCGCTGCGCGAAGCGGTGAAGCGCGGCGCCCAGGTGGTGTGCGTCAACCCGCTCAAGGAGCGCGGCCTGGAACGCTTCCAGCACCCGCAGCACCCCATCGAGATGCTGACCAACGGCGACAAGCCCACCAACACCGCCTACTTTCGCCCGGCGTTGGGCGGCGACATGGCGCTGCTGCGCGGCATGGCCAAGTTCCTCCTGCAATGGGAGCGCGAGGCGCAGTTGGCCAACGCCCCGGCGGTGCTCGACCACGACTTTCTCAACGCCCACACCGCCGGCGTGCTGGAGTACCTGGCGGTGGTCGATGCCACGTCCTGGGAGGCGATTGTCGAGCAGTCCGGCCTGAGCCTGGCGGACATCGAGCAAGCGGCGCGCATGTACGCCAAAGGCAAGAACGTGATTATGTGCTGGGCCATGGGCATCACCCAGCACCGCCATTCGGTGCCGACCATCCAGGAAATCGCCAACCTCATGCTTGTGCGCGGCAACCTCGGCCGCCCGGGCGCGGGCCTGTGCCCGGTGCGCGGCCACAGCAACGTGCAGGGCGACCGCACCATGGGCATCAACGAGCGCCCGCCGGCGTTCTTTCTCGATGCCCTGGAGCGGCGCTTTGAGTTCAAGGTGCCGCGCCAACACGGCCACAACGTGGTCGAAGCCATCCACGCCATGCTCGATGGGCGCGCCAAGGTGTTTATCGGCCTGGGCGGCAACTTCGCCCAAGCCACGCCGGACAGCCCGCGCACCTTCCAGGCCCTGGGCAATTGCGATTTGACGGTGCAGATCAGTACCAAGCTCAACCGCAGCCACCTGGCCCACGGCAAGGAGGCGCTGATTTTGCCGTGCCTGGGCCGTACCGATATCGACGTGCAGGCCCAAGGCCCGCAAGCGGTGACGGTGGAAGACTCGTTCAGCATGGTCCACGCCTCCAACGGCCAGTTGCAGCCGCTTTCAGCGCAGATGCGCTCGGAACCGGCGATCGTCGCCGGCATCGCCGCCGCCACGCTGGGCGCCCACCCGGTGGACTGGAATTGGTTGGTGGCCGACTACGGGCGCATCCGCGACCTGATCGCCGACACCATCCCAGGCTTCAAGGACTTCAACGAGCGGGTGCGCAACCCCGGTGGCTTCTACCTGGGCAACTCGGCCGGCGCGCGGCGCTGGAACACCCCGTCGGGGCGCGCCAACTTCCGCGCCAACGCCTTGCCGCTCGACTTGGTGGACGAACGTACCCGCGCCACAGGGGTGCTGCCGGATCTCATCATGCAGTCGATGCGCTCCCACGATCAGTACAACACCACCATTTATGGCCTGGACGACCGCTATCGCGGGGTCAAGGGCCAGCGCAAAGTGCTGTTCGTCAACGAAGCCGACATCATCCGCCTAGGCTTCAAGCCGGGGGAGCAGGCCGACATCGTGTCGATCTGGAACGATGGCCGCGAACGCCGGGTCAAGGGTTTTACCCTGTTGGCCTTCGACATCCCCGCCGGGCAGGCCGCTGCGTATTACCCGGAAGTGAACCCGTTGGTGCCCCTGGAAAGCACCGGCGACGGCAGCCACACCCCCACCTCGAAATTCGTCGCCATCCGTTTGGAAGCGGCGAGCGAGACGGGGTTGATAATGGCCAGGTCGGCTTAGGCGAGGGGAGGCGGCGGGTGATGGCGCTCTCAGGATCGCCATCGCGGGCGAGCCCGCTCCCACAAAAAAGGCCGCTTCCTGTAGGAAAGCGGCCTGTCGCAAGCAGTAAAAGACCGACTGAAAAGTATTAAGTTCCATAGTTAAAACAATAACTTAGTGAATTGTGTACAAGTCGTGCTACTCGTCGGATTTCGATTGTAAGCCCCCCGCCACAGCCTCAGGATCGCGCCGTCATTCCCTTGAGGTTTCCCTGATGAAGTTCTCCTCGATTCTCTTGTTGTCCCTTAGCCTGGCCAGTGGCGTCGCCGCTGCCGGTGGCACCACCGAAGCAGGCGTGGGCGGCGCATTGGGCGGGGTTTTAGGCTCGGTGGTCGGTCAGTCTTTGGGCGGCAACACCGGTTCGACCATCGGCGCGGCGCTGGGTGGCGCGGGCGGTAGTGCGGTGGGTGCGGACAAACGCAGCCGCGGCGAAGCGGCCATTGGCGGCGCCCTGGGCGCGGCTGGCGGCAACGTGGTTGGGCGCAGCGTAGGTGGCAGCACCGGCAGCCTGATCGGCGCAGCCGCTGGCGGTGGCGCGGGCGGTGCGTTGGGCAACTACATGGGCAACAAAAGCGATGACGACGACCGCCGCCACAGCAGCAGCCGTGGCCGTGATGACCGCCGTTACTACCGCGACGACCACCCCGGCCGCGGCCACGCCTATGGCCATCGCAAGCACAAGAAGCACGATCGTCATCGTTGAGTGCATAACTGCCTGCCACACCCTTGTGGGAGCGAGCCTTGCTCGCGATGGCGGTGTTTCATGACGGCCTGATAGGCCGCCATCGCGAGCAGGCTCGCTCCCACCGGGGGGCGCCATGCCCCTCCTTAACAATCACCCCACCAACCGCTCCATCGCTTCGCGCAGGCGCGCCGGGATGGGCACCGGTTGGTTGCTGGCGCGGTCGACGAACACGTGGACAAAGCGCCCCGCCGCGCAGGCGTCGGTTTCGCCGGCCTTGAACACGGCCAATTCGTATTGCACTGAGCTGTTGCCCAACTTGCCCACCCGCAGGCCAACCTCGATGGGCTCGGGGAAGGCGATGGAGGCGAAGTAGTCGCAGGCCGAACTCACCACAAAGCCCACCACCTCACCGTCATGGATATCCAGCCCGCCCACTTCGATCAGGTAGGTGTTCACGGCCGTGTCGAAAAAGCTGTAGTAGGTGACGTTGTTCACATGGCCATAGGCATCGTTGTCGTGCCAGCGCGTGGTGATGGGCTGGAAGTGGCGGTAGTCGGCGCGTTGCGGCATGGAGTCGGGCATGGGCGTCTCGGCGAGGGAAGGTGGCCCAGCACATTCGCCGATTGCCCCGCGCAACTCAAGCGCGGCACTGCACCAGGGTCTGGCGTTGCCCGCCGTCGACCTGGTTGGCGTCCGCCAGCCAGCGCTCAAACCCGGCCCTTACCGTTGGCCATTCGCCGTCGATGATCGAGTACCACGCGGTGTCGCGGTTTTGCCCCTTGACCACCATGTGTTGGCGGAACACCCCCTCGAAGGTGAAGCCCAGGCGTTCGGCAGCCTGTTTGGAGCGGGCGTTGGCGTTGTTGCACTTCCATTCCAGGCGCCGGTAGCCCAGGGCGAAGGCCTCGCGGGCCAGCAGGTAGACCGCCTCGGTGCTCTTGGGCGAGCGCTGCATCGGCGCGCCGAAGGCGACGTGACCGATCTCGATGCGGCCCTGGGCCGGGACGATGGACATCAGGCTCAACAGGCCCTGCGCCTGGCCACTGGCGCGCTCGACCACGGCGAAGCTGTACGGGTCGCTGCCCGCCGCGTGGTTGGCCAGCCAGGCATCGAACGCCGCGCGCTCGGCAAACGGGCCGTAAGGCAGGTAGTCCCACAGTTTCGGGTCGGCGCCGGGGCCTTGCAGGGCGCGCCACAGGTCATCGCCATGGCGCGCGGGGTCGAGTTTTTCCAGGCGGATAAAACGCCCTTCCAACAGTTGGGCCGAGGGCGGCGGGGCGCCCTTGAAGTCAGCGGGTGAAGTGCTCATGCAACTCTCCTAGAGGGCGTGGCGGAACTGGATAAAGCCTGGGCGCTCGGCCATGCGTTCGTACAGCGCGATGGCGGTGGCGTTGCTCTCGTGGGTCAGCCAGTGAACCTTGGCGCAGCCTGCCGCGGCCGCCGTGGCGTAGACATGCTCGATCATCTGGCGGCCCACGCCGGTGCCGCGGGCGGCGGCGCTGACGAACAGGTCTTGCAGGTAGCACGAGTTGCCGATGCTCCAGTTGGAGCGATGGTAGATGAAGTGCACCAGCGCCAGTGCCTGCCCGTCGCGCCAGGCGAGGGCGGCGTGGGTCGGCTCGGCGGGGTCGAGCATACGCTGCCAGGTGCTGTGCATGACGGCCTCTTCGAGTTCGGTGTTGTAGAACTGCAAATAGGCCTGCCACAGGGGTAGCCACGCGGCGTGGTCGGCGGCGGTGACGGGGCGGATCTCAATGGGATGCATGTTGGCTCCTTAACGCATCAGGTGGGCGAGGCTGTGGTCACGTACATCGGTGCTGGCGCCCAGGCCTTCACGCACGCCGGCGATGTCGGCCGCGCTGCGCTGTTGGCCAAGCTTGCGCAGGCCCTTGAGGCGCTGGATGGGCAGGGCGAAACCGACGATGGCCTTGAGCATGCCATCGATGTACTCGGGCGGCGCGTCGCTTACCGCCCAGGGCTGGGCGCGGCCGCGTTCGTGGTGGTCGGTGAGGCGGCTGACCAGCGCCAGCAAACCGTGGCGGTCGCTGAACAGCTTGGCCTGGCCATGGGCGTGCACGGCGGTGAAGTTCCAGGTGGGCACCACTTTGCCGTGCTCGGCCTTGCTCGGGTAGAACGAGGGGCTGATGTAGGCGTCGGCACCGGGGAAGACCACCAGCACCGGATTGCCAGCGGCCAGGTCGCGGCTTTGCGGGTTGGCCTTGGCCAGGTGCCCGTGCAGCGTGCCGTGCTCGCCTTGGCTGGGCTCGAACAGCAGCGGCACATGGCTGGCGTGCAGGCCTTGCTCGCCGTGGGTGATGACGATCGCCAGGCGTGTGTCGTGGATGTGCTGGTGCAGGTGCGGCAGGTCGAACTCGGCGGCGTCGGGAGGCGTGGTCATGGAGAAACTCCTTGGCGAATGCCTGCATCCTAGGCAGGCTAATGGTCCGTTGTAAGAGCCACTTAGGCGCTATTTCATAGGTCCAATGCCATGAGCCAGCCACCGCTGTCCTTCAACCCCGCCGGGATCGAACTCGACCGCCGCCAGGGCCTGAGCCTTCAGCTTTACCAGGCATTGCGCCAGCGCGTGCTGGACGGGCGCTTGAGCAGCGGCACGCGGCTGCCGGCCAGCCGCGACCTGGCCCTGGCCTTGACGATTTCGCGCAACAGCGTGGTGCGTGCCTATGACCAGTTGTATGCCGAGGGCTTTATCGAGAGCCGGGTCGGTGATGGCACTTATGTGGCGCAACTGCCGCAACGGCTGAGCCCGGCGAACGTGTTATCCACAAAACTATCCACAGGGTTTTCAACAGGCTTATCCCCAGGGTTATCCACAAATGCGGTGGATTTACCTGGGTTTTCGTCCAGTAAAGTTATCCACAGCAGTGCCCTGGAGCGCCTTGATCGGCACTATTTGCCCGCCCCGGCCAGTGGCGCGCCGAAGGCGTTTCGGGTGGGTGTGCCGGCCTTCGATCTGTTCCCGTTCGAGGTGTGGGCCAAGCTGAATGCGGCTTTCTGGCGCAACCCGGATCTAGAGCAACTGTGTTATGGCGACCCGGCGGGGGACATGCGCCTGCGGGAAATGATCGCCGCGTATTTGCGTAACTCCCGCGGTTTGCAGTGCCGCGCTGAGCAAATAGTAATCACCAGTGGCGCGCAGCAAGGCATTAGCCTTTGTGCACAGCTGCTGGTGGAGCCTGGCGCCGGGGTGGCTGTGGAAAACCCCGGCTACCGCGCCGCTGGCCATGCCTTCGCTATTGCCGGGGCGCGGCTGCACGGCGTGGCGGTGGACAGCGAAGGCCTCGATTGCGCGGCGCTGGCGCGTTTAAGCGATTGCCGCCTGGCCTACGTGACGCCGTCGCACCAGTACCCCACGGGGGTCATCATGAGCCTGGCCCGGCGCCTGGAGTTGTTGGCCTGGGCCGAGCGCAGCGGGGGCTGGATCGTGGAAGACGACTACGACGGCGAGTACCGCTTCAGCGGCGCGCCCTTGGCGCCTTTGGCGGCGCTGGATCGCCAGGGCCGGGTGCTGTACGTCGGCACGTTCGGCAAAGTGGCGTTCCCGGCGCTGCGCCTGGGTTACCTGGTGCTGCCGCCGACCCTGGTGGACGCCTTCTCCCGGCGCCGGGCGCTGGATGTGCGGCATTCGGAGGTCAGCACCCAAGCGGTGATGGCCGAGTTTATCGCCGCCGGGCATTTCCAGCGGCATATCCGGCGCATGCGCCGCGCCGCCCTGAGCCGGCGTAACGCCTTGCTGGCGGGGTGGCCGGCAGACATTCCCGGCGTCGCCAACCTGCCCAGCGTGGCGGCGGGGTTGCACGTGATGGTGCGGGTCCAGAGCCTGGCCCGCGAGCAAGAGCTGTTGGCCCAAGCCGCACGCGTGGGGGTGGAAATCAATGGCCTGAGCAGCTATTGCCTGGGGGACGGGCCGCCCCAGCACGCGGGGCTGGTGCTGGGGTTCGCGGCGGTGCCCGAGGCGGCCATCGCCGATGCGCTGGCGCGCCTGCGCCGGGCCTGGCGCTAGGGCATAACCGGTTACCGCTGGCGGGCGGGTGGGCAGGGCTAAGTTGGCGGCTCCTATCATTGACGGAGCCTGCCGATGGAGCAGCCTGAAACCGCTATACCGAACGCCCCTGTGGATAACGCCATCTACCTGTCTGCACGCTTGCCCCTGGAGCGCACCTTTGCTGCGCGCCCGACTTTGGCCGATACCGCGCGGGCTTTTTTGCAGCAACAACTGGCCGAGGATTTCCCCGAGCTGAACATCGACGTCGCCAAGGCGCAGCTATTGCTGCCGCAATGGGGCCAGGAGCAGGGCCGCGCGGTTTTCCTGGGCTACACCACATTGACGTTGGTTGAGGTGCTGATCCAGCAGTTTCTCCAGGTGGCCCCTGCGACTTGGCCACCCGACAGCCTGTTGTCGTTGACGCCCATGCTGGAAGCCCCGGTCGGTGTCGCTGTCGACTTGGCCGACCTCAAGGCCTGCCTCCAAGAGTGGGCGCCCCTGTTGCTGGAGCACTACCAGCAACGCCTGGTGGATTACTGGGGCGAACCGATGGACGACGGCTTTAGCCCCTGGTTGTGGATGTCCAACCTGTTCAAAAGTGATGTGCAACAAGCCGCCGGGTTGCTCGACCCCCTGGGGCAGGAGACGGTCCAGGCTGTCCTGGACTTCCCCCTGGCCTCGGTGCGTCAGCAACAGCCTGGGCTGGAGACGAGCCAGGCGTACATCTGCCTGGTGGATAACGCCGACCGCGGCCCGGTGGGTACGGTCATGGGGCTGGTGTTGACGCGCACCTTTGGTGAGCATGAGCGGGTCTTGCTGTACACGCCGGTGGCCGGGCTCGAGGTGTTCGGCTCTCTTGAGGCGCTGGAGGACACCTGGCTGGGCCAGCCCAGTGACGCCGACCTGCGCTTGCACAATTACGAGACGCCGAACGACATTTTCGACACCCTCGCCTTGCAGTTGCTGGAGCGCCAGTTGCGCCTGATCGAGGCCATCGAACCCAGCCATTACGCCGACAGCGCCGCCCTGGGCCAAGTTTTGGCCGAGATCGGCAGCGTGGTGAGCCTGTTGGGCGGGTTTGGTGTTGGCCATCAGCCTGCGGGCGGGTCGATCCCGCCGTGGTTGAGGCAGGCCGAGCCGGGCGAGCGCCAGGCAGTCAGCCGCCAATTGACGGCGTTGGCGCAGATTGCCGAGCACTCGGGCGGGCAATCCTACCTGCGGGGCATTCCAAGCATTGGCGACTATGGCGCCAAAGCCCTGAAAACCGAGTTGCTCAAGCGTTATCCGGGGCAGGTGGACCTGCGCATCGATGACATCGAAATCACCCTGTACCACGTCGTCAACACGCCATTTGAGGCCATGGACCCGCCGTTCCCGCCAGTGCGTTATGAGCCGCGCACGTCGGGGCTGGTGGAACTGGCGCTGCACAGTGCCAGCGGCTTTCCCCAGGTACGCGCCAGCGTCCGCTATGGCGGTGGTGAAGCGCCGCCGTGGCTGACCTACGATTTTTTACGCGAGTGGGCGGTGGCGGCCGATATCGGCGCGCACTACCCGGCGTTGTTACAACAGCGCCTGTTGGACGATCCGGCCGAGCGGACCTGGCGCCAGCAAGTGTTCTGCGACCACATGCAGGTGTTGCTGCCGTTGCAGGCGCTGGAACTCAAGGCCAAGGGCCAGCTCACCCCTGCCCAGTACGAGGCCGTGGTAGCGGTGTTGCGGCCCGATGCGGCCCAGCGGCGAGTGGGCGGCGTGGAGCAAGTGGTGCGGCCTTTGGCCTTTGGCCTGTCGGGGCTTTCGCGGCGTGACGAGGTGCGCGCGACGTTTTTGGTCGGCCCCAGGGACGTGCGCCAAGGCCCGTGGGTGCTGTATCAAGCCGGCCACGGGGGCGCCATGCGGGGTTTCGCGGCACTGGGCCAAGTGCTCGATGCGCTGCGCGAGGAGCCGATGCTGGCGGCCAGTGTGCTGGCCGCCATGACGCCCGAGGGGCGGGTCGTTTATGGCAACGACGGTTTTCGTCAGCCGCACCTGGCGCGCCTGCTGGAGAGCGATTGGGAGGTGAGCATACAAGCGCCGCAGGTCGAGTTCGACACCACGCTCCTGGCGCAGGATTTCTGCACTTCGCTGTACCGGGATGTCGCGGTGAAGCTGGTGGAACAGGCCCGCCAGAGCGCGCTCTCGAGTGCCGACGACCGTTGGCAGCGCTATGAAAACCTGGCCTGGACCCTGTTTGACCTGTTTTTGCCCCTGGCTACGGGTACACCGGCCCGCTTGGGGTTACTGACGCAACTGGCGGCCAGCCTGAAGGCCTCTACCGATCCGCAGATCGAGCAGGCCCAAGGCATTGGCATGACCGTCGGCGTGCTGCTCAACCTGGCGCTGTTGCTGAGCCACGAACACCCGGGCGGGGTGCTTGCCGAGGAAGTGCCGGCGATGCCCCCCAGGTTATCCGCAGCGCAATTGCGTGAGGGCTTGCCCGCCGTGCTGGCGCGGCATCCGGGGGGCCAGGGGCGGCTGCTCTACGAGTACACCCAAGACCAAGGCGTTGCTTCGCCACGCCAGTTGCTGAGCTTGAACACCTTCCGTGCGCCAGTGGGCCCGCGCACGGGAACACGGCTAGAGGAGGACGGGCTCAAAGGCCTTTACCGCAAAGGCACGCAACTGTTTGCCCAGGTCGATGGTTACTGGTTCTACGTGGTGTCCACGCCCAACGGGGTGGTAATGGCCGACGCGCTCAACGGTCATCGCCGGGGCCCTTACCTGCAAGCAGATACCGCTGGCCGCTGGACGCTGGCCTCCGTCCCGCGTTTGCTGGGTGGGGTGAGCCAGAGGCAGCGCCTGGTGAAGCGTCTCGATAGCCTGGAGTTAGAGGGGCGAAAATTGCTCGCCAGCGTGAACGGAGAGATGGACGAGGCCCAACGCCTGGCTGATGCCGGGCACCTGAGTGCCGATGTGCAAGACATCCTCACGAGTAAGGTAACGACCTTGCGCAGCAAGGCGACGGATCTTGAGTCACTCGTTCCCCGCCTGGGCGACAAGGTGCCCGTGGCCCTGATCGACGGGTTGCGCAAGGGGGCCGCCCGCCTCGAAACGCTGGCGCAGGATCTGGTGGTGAGCATGGCGTTGAGTCGCCCGCCGAGCATCGCTGCGCTGTTGCGGCTGGGGGAGCTGCACCAGATCCGGAGTGTGCGCAAAAAAGGCGAGCGGGTGGACCTGTCCCAAGGCTCGGTGGGCGACTTTTTACAGGAGTACGAAATTCGCCTGCCTCAAGGCGTGTGCTGGTATGCCCACTTTCACTATCGACAGCGTGATGCGAACGTGCAGGACTATTTCGCCGGGCATCTGAAAACCGCCGCGCAGCGCGGCCAGGGCGTGGAGTACCAACGGGCGCAGCAGGCACAGGGCCGGGTGGTGGAACCGATTCTGCGGGTGCCGATCAGCAATGACGTGGCCCAGCGTCTGATCTTCAATCCGGCGTCCGAGCCACGCTAGCCAGGCCCGGGGCGTGCGCGGCACGCCCCGGGTACCTCAACTCTTGACGTTGAAAAACAATCGGGTGGCCTGCTCTAGATTGATTTCACTGCGGTAGTAGGCGATCCGTTGTTGCTCATCCAGCCCCTGCAAGGGCTCGGGGGCTGGCACCCAGATGCGTTCGCTGGAGGCGATCAGACGTGCGGAAATGAAGGCCTTGGCCGGTGTCCACGAAGTGGAATAGCGAAAGTGCGCGTACCACAGGACCTGGTGGGTCTTGGCGTCGCTGATGCTGTATTCGTCGAGGAAGTCGGGCTGTGGCGCCTTGATATGGCGCCGGGTGACGTTTTTCTCAATGATGATCCGCCCTTGGTTGTTCAACCATTCGAGGTTGGCGATGGTCGGCGGTTGGCGCTTGAGCATCGTCAGCATGTGGGTGTTGGCCTGTTGGTAGAGGCTGTCGATGGATTCATCCAGGGCCTTCTGGATGTTGGCTGCTGACCGTGAGCCGCTCTCGGTGGCATTGCTGCGGGTCAACGCCTGTTCGATGGCGTCGCGGACCGTCTCCAGGCGCTGGGCGTGTTGGTGAAACAGGAACTCGATACCGATGGCGGTGCGGCCCGGCAGGCTAGCAAGGGCGTTGGCGCGCTGCTTGAAGTCGGCCAGGCTGTCGAGCAGGGACTGGCCTGCGTTGAGGCTGGTGTCCAGATCCGGGGTGGCGGTGGGGGTGTCGACGGTTTCCAAGTGCTGGACCCAGACGCCCGGTTGTTTTTCATGGAAGGTGGCGATCACCTTGTTAGTCAACGGCGAGGTGATGTCCACCAGGCCGGTTTCCAGGCCGATCGCCGAGATCCGTGGCTCGCCGATGAGTACGCCGTTGTAGCGGGTTCTGATGAACTTGCGTCGTGGCCGTGGCGCGACGGACGGCGGGCGGGCTCGAGTGCGCAGCAGGCTGCGTTCGTTGTGCAGCCGCGCCAGGCGTCGGGTGGCGTGTTTGCGATATTCCTTGAGCCGCGTGCGCAGGTGGTCAAGCGATGCCTGAACGACGTGTTCCGTGTAATCCTCGGGTAAATCGATAATGCGTTCATCGAGTACGTCAAATTGCTCAATCAGGCTGCCCAGGGTTTCGATGCGTTCATCCAGGCGGCTTTCGTTACGCTCTTGTGCAGTGTCGCGCAGGCTCTGGATGGCGATGTCGGCGGCATCGACGATCTGGTCGAGGGTGGTCCAGGCAGCCGGCATGCTGTGCACCGACTCCGGGGCCAGGCACAGATTGCGGGCCAGGGTCACTTGCAAGGCCTTGAGGTCATCGCTGCTGTAGGCGGGCAGGTGGCGTTGGGTTTCGCGCACCAGCAGCATGCCGTCGCGGGCCAGTTCCTTGAGTTCGGTGAAGCGTGATTGCACGTAGTCCAGGCGCGCGATCATGTCCTGGCACATCTCGTTCATTTCCCGGGCGTCGTCGATATGGCGTTCCTGGGGCGCCTGGGCCTGGCGCTCGATCTGTTCGAGGACCGCTTTGATCCGCGGGGTGAAAGTGATGAGGCGCTCCTGGATGCCGGCACCCGTGAGTTCCAGTTGGACACGTAGGTAGCCGATGGACTTTTGCTGATAGTCGGCTGTAGTGGCGAGGACATTGAGCGCCTTGAGCTTTTGCAGAGCGTTCTCGTAATCGGTGCGCTGGCGCTGGAGGGTTTGCAGGTACGCCTCGCGCTGGGCCGTGGCCGATGTGGACGGGGCATCGAGCAGTTCCTGGCGGCTTTGTTGCAGTTGCTTGCGGGCTTGGGCTTTGTTGCGCTCGAAGGTGGCAAGGTCGTTGCGCAGCGCCGTGGCCTGGGCTTGGGCCTCGGCCCGGGCTTTGACGATGATGGCCTTGGGGCCGCCGCCGCGTAGGCGCAGGCGGACATCGACGAACCATTCGCCCTTGGCGTTATGGGTCAGCAGTGGCCCGGTGCGGCCCTCCTGCCGGGGGTTGTGGATCATCACGTTGCCGTCTTCCTCCTGCACCTGGAACCAGCGTTCGCCTATAGGCGCGTAGAGCTTGTTATCGAGGCGGTAGAGATGCTGGTAAGGGCCGGGTGTGGGGTCTGGCTGGGCCAGGCCTTCGGGCGGGGCCACCCCCAAACCGTCGAGCAGCCTGACCAGGTCGTTGGGTGCCCGGTTAAGGGCTCCGCTGGTGACGAGCGGCGGGATGTGCCCGGGAGGGAGGTCCTGGGCGGGCATGGTAGCCAGTTGCCGAACCGGGCCTTTTTCCGCCTTGCCAAGCGGTTCGCTTTCTGGCGCGGCGCGCAGGGCGGGGCGATTGCGTTGGGCGATGTGCAACGTGATCGCCATTCCCAAATTGAGAAACAGGTCAGCCAGGACACTCCATTGGACAGCGGTGTCGTGCTGCTCCTGGGCGTCGGCGAGGGCTTGCAATTGATCCAGCACCTGCCAGATCCAGGCGCCGATGCCCACGGTGGGGCCCAGGAACGGCAGGGCGCAATTGAAGATCAACCAACCGGCGTGCTTGAAGGTGGCCCAGCGGCTATCGGCGTTGGACACCGACTGGCGGTTGGCCAGTTCCACCAGCGCCTTGGCGTTTGCGGTGAACAGAGCTGCGAAGATGTCGCCCGCCACGGTGTCTTCGCCCAAGGCCAGGGGGCCGCTCATGCTCCAGAGTTTGTCCGGTTCCACGAGGACATCCACGACGGTCCAGGGCGAGGGTAATGGTGGGGGAAAGACGTAGCGAGCGTAGTCCTCGCGCACCGCATCCGGCAGCCAGGCCAGCACCGATTCGCGCAGGCTGGCCGATTGCTGGATGGCATAGATCAGGTTGGCCGGCGATGGGTGTTGGCTCAATGGCTGGTCCAGGAGCGGGCGGTACAGCAGGCACGGGCCGCTGGTCATGTCCCGGGGGCCAATGACGAACATGTTGGCGACCACGTCTGCGGGTTTGCCGGTGCGGCGCGAAGGGGCGAAGGCCAGCGGCCGGATTACGATGGTTTGACCGTTGACCCGCTGATCGGATGCTTCGCTAGCCATCAGCGCCACTACGTAGCGATAGCCGCGTTCGTCTATTCCCGCCTCGTTGCAAATCTTGCTTTGCAGGGCCAGGAGCGGCAGTTGGATGCGCAGGTGGTTGCTGAACAGCGCCTGGCGCCGTAGGGATTGCTGGGGGTCGTCGAGCAGCTTTTGCTTGACGAGCGCCGGGTAGGCGCTGCCCAGGTCCATGGCGGTGACGAGACCTTCGATGTAGTCCACGGTCATCCAGTTGGGCACGCTGACTCCCTCGGCGCCCTGGATGCTTTTATTGCCCAAGGGCAGGGCAATCAAGTTCTGCAAGGCCAGGTCGGCGAAGCTCAACAGCGTGGTTTGCACCTGGCCCGGAATAAATGAGCCCCACATCACCAGGCTTTCGACGCGCATCCGGTAGCGCTCCAGTTGCAGGGTCGTGGCTTGCGGATGGTCTTTGAGGATGGCGGCGCGCAAGGCGTCCAAGGCATAGGTGTGGATCGGCGGGATGTCGTCTTGGTAGGTTCGGCCCGCGTTGCCGCGGTGCAGGGCGGCAAGGTCCTTCAGGTGCCTTGAGTAAAAGGTCAGGTCGGCGGTTGAGGCGTCGGTCAGCCACTGCGGCATGGCGCTGTAGAACCACGACAGGTTGGGCTCTGCTGCAGCGCTTTGGCCCTCGCTACTGACCGGGCTGCTGAGCACGGCCTGGCCTGCGTCAAGCGGATGATCGGGGGAAAACCCGATGCGCTTGATGGCGTCGATCTGGTAGGCAATCAGGGCGCAGGCCTGCTGGTCGAAAAAATTTCCCTCGGGCTCGACCAGCCGCCACTTCAGTTTCTGGTAGGACAGCGATGAATCCAGATGCCCGGGCAGGGACAATTCCAGCTCCGCCATGGACTTGAACCATTCGTAGCCGTTCAGCAGGGAGTAGGTGAGGATGATGCGCCGGTCGTAAGTGTCGCCGATCAGCACCGCGATAGGGGGGGCTTCCAGGTGTTCGTTCTGGCTTTGTACCACCCGGTCGAAATCGATCAGGTACGCCCTGCTGTTGAAGGGGTCGTTAGCCTGGCGGTCGATGCGGTTCGGGTATTCGTGCAGCTTGCGCGCCAGGCTGCACTCGAGGTCGTTCCAGGTGTCGCTTTTTTCCACGCCCCACAGGCTGCGCAAGGAGCCGGCCAGTTCATGCCAGCGCGGTTGGCCATCGCTGTTAAGGCTGTTCCAGTATTCGATCTGTTGCTCCTGGTAAGCGCTGAGCATGACGGGGGCGAGGATGTTTATCAGGTTGGCGATTTCGCAGATGCGCACAGGCAACTGGGCCGCAGGCTCTACAACCGGTGGTTGGGTGAGGAAGTGGACGCCTTCGATGTAGATCAACGGGATGTCTTGCACCGACTGGCGGGCGAGGATGTTGGCCAGGGTTTCGTACTGGGTAGGCGTGGCGACGACCTGATCTTCGACAATGTCCCAGGCGGGGCTGCCGACCAGGGTGGTGGCCGGGTCGATTTCCAGGGTTGGATACAGCTGCTGCAAGGGTTCGAGCAGCAATTTTGCCGCAACCTCACGAAAGGCCGGGCCGACGCACAATTGGGTGACGATGGCTTCTGTAGAGATCAGCGGCGAAAGGTGTTGAGGGGCGGGTGGGGTTGGTATGGGCATCGAGTGTTCCTGTCTTGCCGTTGGGAATGGGGCACCGAAGGACGGATTGCGGTTTCCCAAGGCTAGGCAGCGGCAAGACAGGCACGGCGGTAACTATTTAGTGGCCCGGTTGCAGCTCCCCACACAGGTCCAGCTCCACCAGGCGCCGCACCTCGGCGGTCGGCAGGCTCGCCCCCAGCAGCGCGTGTAATTTGCCGAACGCCGCTTCGCGGGTCATGCCGCCGCCAGACAGCACGCCGACGCCGCGCAAACGGCTGCCAGCCTCGTAGACGTCCAGCGTCACGCCTCCTTCATGGCACTGAGTGATGGCCACGACCACGATCCCGGCGTCATGGGCCCGTTGCAGGCTGGCGAGAAAGAAGGGGTCGTCGCTGGGCCCGGTGCCGCTGCCGAAGCATTCGAGCACCAGCCCGGCGATACCGCTGCCCAGCACGGCGTCGAGGGTGGTGGCGCCGATGCCGGGGAACAGCGGCAATACGGCAACACTGGCTAGTTGCCTGGGTTGGCGATAGCCCAGCGCTGCGGGAAGGGACGAAGCCGGCACGCCGCCGCCCTGGCGGTTGAGGCGGGCGAACGGGTGGCGGCCGAAGCTGCGGATTTTCGCGCAGTGGGTGGGGGCCAGCAGTTCACCGTGGAAGTACAACTGCACCCCCGGCGCCAGGCCCTGGCCGAGGGCGACCAGCGCACCGCCGAGGTTTTCCCAGGCATCGCTGTCGGCCACGCCGGCCGGCAGCATGGAACCGGTGAACAGCACCCGCGCCGGCAGGCCGAGCAACTGGAACGCCATGGCGGCGGCGCTGTAGGCCAGGGTGTCGGTGCCGTGCAGGATCAGCACACTGTCGCAGCCCTGGCCATCCACCGCCTCGATCACCGCTTCGCGCAGTTGCTGCCAATACGCGGGGTTCATGTTGGCGCTGTCGATCAACGGCGTCATTTCGCGAAAGTGCCACGCCGGCACCACGAGGTCGGGTTGGCTGTGCAGGTGTTCGCGCATGCGCGCTTCAAAACCGGCTGCCGGGGCCAGGCCATGGGCGCTGGCCTGCATGCCAATGGTGCCGCCGGTGTAGAGCACCATCACGCGCTGGGCGGCGGGGTAGGCGTTGGGAAGCATGGGCGAGTCTCCGCGAGAGATGACGGGGGAGCGGGCCGGGCGGCGCTCTGCTTGCGCGCGATGGCGGTGTATCAGGCACGCGAGGGGCCGATTGGCCTGGCCACATCGCGGGCCAGCCCGCTCACAGAGGGTGCACTTTAGCTGAGGAGGGCGCCAGGGATCGACAGGCAAAAAAAAGGGCTTGGAGAGTGATCTCCAAGCCCTCAAAAGGTGAGAGGTGTCTAGTCCCTCAACCTGGTGAGCGGTGCAACAGCGTTTAGGCCTTCAGGGGCACCAGACGCGGGGCGATCATGTTTTCCGGGCGCAGGATGTCGGCGAGCATGGCGTCGTCGAGCAAGCCTTCTTCGCGCACCAGTTCCAGCACGCCGCGGCCACTTTCCAGGGCGATGCGGGCGATGCGGGTGGCGTTTTCATAGCCGATGTAGGGGTTCAGCGCGGTGACCAGGCCGATGGAGTGCTCCACCAGTTCGCGGCAGCGCTCTTCGTTGGCGGTGATGCCGACGATGCAGTGCTCGCGCAGCATGTCCATGGCGCGTTGCAGCAGGCGGATCGAGTCGAAGATCTTGAACGCGATCAGCGGCTCCATCACGTTGAGTTGCAACTGGCCGCCTTCGGCCGCGATGGTCAGGGCCAGGTCGTTGCCAATGATCTGGAACGCGACCTGGTTGACCGCTTCCGGGATGACCGGGTTGACCTTGCCGGGCATGATCGAGCTGCCGGGTTGGCGTGCTGGCAGGTTGATCTCATTGATGCCGGTACGCGGGCCGCTGGACAGCAGGCGCAGGTCGTTGCAGATCTTCGACAGCTTGACCGCGGTGCGCTTGAGCATGCCGGAGAACAGCACGAAAGCGCCCATGTCGGAGGTGGCTTCGATCAGGTCGGCGGCCGGTACCAGCGGCTGGCCGCTGATGAGCGCCAGGCGCGACACGGCCAGGTGCTGGTAGCGCGGGTCGGCGTTGATGCCGGTGCCGATGGCGGTGCCGCCCAGGTTGACTTCGGTCAGCACTTCCGGGGCCAGGGTCTTGAGGCGCGCCAGGTCTTCGCCCAGGGTGGTGGCGAAGGCGCGGAATTCTTGGCCCAGGGTCATCGGCACGGCGTCTTGCAGTTGGGTGCGGCCCATCTTCAGGACGTGGCTGAACTCTTCACCCTTGGCGGCGAACGCCTGGATCAGGCTGTCGAGGCTGGCCAGCAGCGCGTCGTGGCCCAACAGCAGGCCCAGGCGGATGGCCGTCGGGTAGGCGTCGTTGGTGGACTGCGCCATGTTCACGTCGTTGTTGGGGTGCAAGTATTGGTATTCGCCTTTCTGGTGGCCCATGGCCTCCAGCGCGATGTTGGCGATCACTTCGTTGGCATTCATGTTGGTTGAAGTGCCAGCGCCGCCCTGAATCATGTCCACCACGAACTCTTCGTGGAAGTCGCCGCGGATCAGGCGCGCACAGGCTTCGCTGATGGCCGCGTGTTTGGCCGCACTTAAGTGGCCCAGTTCACAGTTGGCGTCGGCGGCAGCCTGCTTGACCATCGCCAGGCCCACGACCAGCTTGGGGTAGTGCGAGATCGGAACACCGGAGAGGCGGAAGTTGTTCACCGCCCGCAGGGTTTGGATGCCGTAGTACGCTTGCGCGGGTACTTCGAGTGCGCCAAGCAGGTCTTTTTCAGTGCGGAATGATGCAGCAGAGGACATGATGGAAACCATCTCAATATGGACCCGGTCTGTGCCGGAACGCTGCCAATGCTAGGCTTGGCGGCATTTTTGGGCCAATGCCATTAAATACTGGCCTATGCACAAACGGCATACGGTGGGTGTGACCCGGGTATGATGCCGAGCGTGTGACCTAAATTGGTGCGTGTGTCCGGGAGGACGTGATGAATCTGGAAAGTAAATGGCTCGAGGACTTTAGCGCCCTGGCCGCCACCCGCAGTTTCTCCCAAGCAGCGGAGCGACGTTTCGTCACCCAGCCCGCGTTCAGCCGGCGCATCCGCAGCCTGGAGGCGGCGCTGGGCCTGACCCTGGTCAACCGCTCGCGCACGCCGGTGGAACTGACGGCGGCGGGGCAGTTGTTTTTGGTCACCGCGCGCACGGTGGTCGAACAGTTGGGTGAAGTGCTGCGCCATTTGCATCACCTCGAAGGCGGGCAGGGCGAAGTCATGCAGGTGGCGGCCGCCCACTCCCTGGCGCTGGGGTTTTTTCCGCGCTGGATCGCCCAATTGCGCAACGAAGGCCTGAACATCGCCACGCGGCTGGTGGCCACCAACGTCGGCGACGCGGTGCATGCCCTGCGCGAAGGTGGCTGCGACCTGATGCTGGCCTTTTACGACCCCGATGCGGCGATGCAGATGGACCCGGAGATTTTCCCCTCCCTGCACCTGGGGCACACCGAGATGCTTCCGGTGTGCGCCGCCGACGCCAGCGGCAAACCGTTGTTCGACCTCGAAGGCGAGGCCAGCGTGCCGTTGCTGGCCTACAGCGCCGGGGCCTTCTTGGGGCGCTCGGTGAACCAGTTGCTGCGCCAGCGGGCGCTGCGCTTCACCACCATTTATGAAACCGCCATGGCCGACAGCCTCAAGAGCATGGCCCTGGAAGGCCTGGGCATCGCCTGGGTGCCGCAATTGAGCGTGCGCGCCGAGTTGGCGCGGGGTGAGTTGGTGGTGTGCGGCGGGCCGCAATGGCACGTGCCGCTGGAGATCCGCCTGTACCGCTGTGCCCTGGTGCGCAAGGCCAACGTACGGTTGTTGTGGCGCAAGCTTGAAGGGGGCGCGGCGCACCCTCCGGCGAGCCAGCCCCCAGAGTGATTTTGTGGTGCCTGTACTGACTTCACGGTCAATAAAACCGCCACTTTGCGCCGTTTGACGGATGGTCAGCAAAGGGGCTGTTTATCTGTTTCATTGCGGTATACTGCGCGGCCTTCGGCCGGCTCGACTGGCCATAATTCGTACAACAAGCCACGCACATTGCGTGGCTTGTTGTTTTTTGACGCGCCTGCGGGCGCCCAGAGAGAAGAGGCACGACGATGAGTGCATTGGTTGGCGTCATCATGGGCTCCAAGTCCGATTGGTCCACCCTTAGCCACACCGCCGATATGCTGGAAAAACTCGGCATCCCCTACGAGGTGAAAGTGGTCTCCGCCCACCGCACCCCGGACCTGCTGTTCCAGTACGCCGAAGAAGCTGAATCGCGGGGCATCGAGGTGATTATCGCCGGTGCCGGCGGCGCGGCCCATTTGCCGGGCATGTGTGCGGCCAAGACCCACCTGCCGGTGCTGGGCGTGCCGGTGCAGTCGGCCATGCTCTCGGGCGTCGATTCGCTGCTGTCGATCGTGCAGATGCCGGCCGGCATCCCGGTCGCCACCCTGGCCATCGGTAAGGCCGGCGCGATCAACGCCGCGCTGCTGTCGGCGAGTATCCTGGGCGCCAAGCACCCGCAGTTCCACGCGGTGCTCAAAACCTTCCGTGCTGAGCAGACAGACAGCGTGCTGGACAATCCAGACCCACGCATCGCCTGAGGTTATTGACGATGAAGATCGGTGTAATCGGTGGCGGCCAACTGGGCCGCATGCTGGCCCTGGCGGGTACCCCGCTGGGCATGAATTTCGCTTTCCTGGACCCGGCGCCGGACGCCTGCGCCGCCACTTTGGGCGAGCACCTGCGGGCCGACTACGGCGACCAAGACCACTTGCGCCAATTGGCCGACGAAGTGGACTTGGTGACCTTCGAGTTCGAGAGCGTACCGGCTGAAACCGTGGCCTTCCTGTCGCAGTTCGTGCCCGTGTACCCGAGCGCCGAAGCGTTGCGCATCGCCCGTGACCGCTGGTTCGAGAAGAGCATGTTCAAGGATTTGGGCATCCCCACGCCGGCGTTCGCCGACATCCAGTCCCAAGCCGACCTGGACGCCGCCGTGGCCGCCATCGGCCTGCCGGCCGTGCTCAAGACCCGCACCCTGGGCTACGACGGCAAGGGCCAGAAGGTTTTGCGCAGCGCCGCCGATGTGGTCGGCACCTTCGCCGAACTGGGCAGCGTTGCCTGCCTGCTCGAAGGCTTTGTGCCGTTCACCGGCGAAGTCTCACTGATCGCCGTGCGGGCCCGCGATGGCGAAACCCGCTTCTACCCGCTGGTACACAACAGCCATGAGAGCGGCATCCTCAAGCTCTCCGTGGCCAGTACCGACCACCCGTTGCAGGCCCTGGCCGAAGACTATTCCAGCCGTGTGCTCAAGCACCTGGACTACGTGGGCGTGATGGCGTTCGAGTTCTTTGAAGTGGACGGCGGCCTCAAGGCCAACGAGATCGCGCCACGGGTGCACAACTCCGGGCACTGGACCACCGAAGGCGCCGAGTGCAGCCAGTTCGAAAACCACCTGCGCGCCGTTGCCGGCCTGCCGTTGGGTTCGACCGCCAAGGTCGGTGAAAGCGCGATGCTCAACTTCATCGGCAGCGTGCCCGACGTGGACAAGGTGCTGGCCATCGACGATTGCCACCTGCACCACTACGGCAAGGCGTTCAAGGCCGGGCGCAAGGTCGGCCACGCCAACCTGCGCTGTGCCGATGCGGCCACGCTGGAGCGCCAGATCCTCAGGGTGCAGGCGCTGATCGCCGAGTAACCCGTGTGGCATGGCGGGAACCATTGCGGCCCCGCCGCCCTCTGATGGCAGGATGCCAAAGTCTGGCTAGGCTTGGATCTATCTCACTTATCCAGAGGGCAATGCCATGGGAATTATCGGAACCATTTTTATCGGCCTGATCGTCGGCTTGCTGGCACGTTTCCTCAAACCGGGCGATGACAGCATGGGCTGGATCATGACCATCCTGCTGGGCATCGCCGGTTCGCTGGCGGCCACTTATGGCGGCCAGGCGCTGGGCATTTATGAAGCAGGCCAGGGTGCAGGCTTCCTCGGTGCGCTGGTGGGCGCCGTGGTGCTGCTGGTGATCTACGGCCTGGTGAAAAAGAACTGATTCATCGCAACAAGGCCCTCTGCGCTGCGCAGGCGTTGAGGGCTAGAATGCCCGGCGACCGTTCCTTCCTCTATTTGCCGAGCCCTTCATGCGCCGTCTTCTCCTGACTTTCCTACTCCTGGGCTGCGGCCTGGCCCATGCCAGCGAACTGGCGGAAACCGACTGGCTGGAGCTGATGCCCAAGTCGGACCAGCTCGCCCTGGAACAAATGCCGGACATCGACCACAACTCCCCCGAGGCCAATGGCACCTTCAACGAAAAGGGTGGCTTGAAGCAGAGCAAGGGCTTGCCGGCGGTGATGTACTCGAACAAGACCGTGGCGGCGATGAACAACAAGGCCATTCGCCTGGGCGGCTACCCGGTGCCGCTGGAAACCGACGCCAAGGGCCGTAGCACGTTGTTTTTTCTGGTGCCCTATCCGGGCGCGTGCATCCACGTGCCGCCGCCGCCGCCCAATCAACTGGTGCTGGTGCGCTACCCCAAGGGCTTGAAACTGGACGACATCTACACGCCGCTGTGGGTGACCGGCACCCTCAAGGTTGAAGCGGTCAGCAACGACCTGGCCGACGCGGCCTATGCGCTGGACGCGGCCAAGGTGAAGGTGGTGCAGGAGGCGGATTTGTAGGGGAAGGCTCTGTCATGAGTGGGAGCAGCGTCTGTGGGAGTGGGCGAGCCTGCTCCCACAGTGGATTGCCGCTGTAGTTGCGCACCCACAGAGTTGGCGCCGGTTACAGGGCAATGCCCATAACACTCACCCCCAGCGTATGGCTGGCCCCCGGCGCCAAGGTCACCACGTCGTCCAGCACATTGGCGGTTTCGATGCACAGCATGCGCTGCCAGCCGTCGTCGGCCATGTCGGCCAGGTGGGCGGCGCGTTCGCTCCAGGGGTTCCAGACCACTGCCGAGCGTGAGCCGCGGCTGGTCAATTGGATGCGGCGCTGCCAGTGCGGGTCGAGGATGCTCAGGTGTGGGGGCGCATCGAGGTAGATGCGGTCGGTTTCCCCGGCAAAGTGCAGGTCGCCCCGTTGGGTGAGGGTTTTCCAGTCGTCCAGGGTTTCGATGTAGCGGAGCCCGTCCACGCCTTGCACCTGCACATTGCGCACGTCGCTGACGGCGAAATAGGTGTGCAGCGCCTGGCTGAGGGTCACCGCGTCGGCGCCCAGGTTATGGCTGGTGAGGTCAATGTGCAGTTGCTCGTCGAGGCGGATGCTCAGCTTCAGCTCGACCCGGTGCGGCCAGCCCGGTAGGCCGGTTGCGGCTTGGGGCAGGGCGAAGTCGATCTTCAGCGCCTGGCCTTCGCTTTCGATGCCGCTCAGTGACCAGTCCATGGCACGTACCAAGCCGTGGGCGCTGGCCGGTTGTTCGCCGCTGTACATCGCCTGCACGCTGTGCGGGTTGCGTGCCAGGTTGCCGAACCACGGCCAGCACACCGGTACGCCGGCGCGGATGGCTTTGCCGGTGGTGAAGGTGGCGCGGTCGTTGAGCCACACCAGCGGCGGTTGCCCGGCCCGTTGATAACTGAGGATATGCGCGCCTTGCTGGGCCACCAGCAATTCGGCCCCCGCATGGCGGATGCGCCAGCAGTTCAGCTCATCGAGTTTTACCGCTTCAACAGTGGGCGTGGGCATGGTGCGCATCTCTTGGCAGGCAGGGGCGGGCGTTGGTTCAGCGGGCCCGGGAAGGTACCGAACGGGTGCGCCCGCTGCCGTCGATGGCGACGAACACGAACACCGCTTCGGTGACTTTGCGCCATTCGCTGGACAGCGGATCGTCGCTCCACACCTCGACCATCATCTGGATCGAGCTGCGGCCGATTTCCAGGGCCTGGGTATAAAAGGACAACTGCGCGCCCACCGCCACCGGCACCAGGAATGCCATGCGGTCGATGGCCACGGTCGCCACGCGCCCGCCTGCCACCTTGCTGGCCATCGCCGTGCCGGCGAGGTCCATCTGCGCCACCAGCCAACCGCCGAAAATATCGCCAAAACCGTTGGTTTCACGGGGCAGGGCGGTGATTTGCAAGGCCAGGTCGCCTTGGGGGATTGGATCTTCTTGTTCGAGCTCTATCATGCCGGAGGGCCTCTGACCCGTAATACATCAGGAGAATAGCCGTCTTCAGGAAAAACGATTCAGCCCCGAACATACTGCGTTCGTCACGTTCTTCATAAGGCGAACTAAGGAAAACTCTGCGAAACCGCCTGGCCCGGTGCCCGGGGGCGTCATTAGGCGTTTTCGCACAGCAATCCTTTGAGGTAGCAAGGCAGCGAGTATATCGGTGGATAGACCCCGCGACGACCGTCCGGTTCGCATTTTGGCCCTCTATTACGCGGCTGTATGTGCTTTTTAGAACAATTTGCTATCGTGCCGAACCCGCCCAGGCTTCAACCAGCGTTGTTGAGCTTGCAGAACCGACTATAAGAGAAGCCTTGCCATGACCAGCGTGCCCTCCAGCACTGCACAGCCTGTGCAGCCCGCCCGTCCCTTGACGCGCAACGATTACAAGACTTTGTCCCTGTCCGCCCTGGGCGGTGCGCTGGAGTTCTACGACTTCATCATCTTCGTGTTTTTCGCCACGGTGGTGGGCAAGCTGTTCTTCCCCGCGGACATGCCCGAATGGCTGCGCCTGATGCAGACCTTCGGCATCTTCGCCGCCGGTTACCTGGCGCGGCCCCTGGGCGGCATCGTCATGGCGCACTTCGGCGACCTGCTGGGGCGCAAGAAGATGTTCACCCTGAGCATCTTCATGATGGCCGTGCCGACCCTGATTATGGGTTTGCTGCCCACCTACGCGCAGATCGGCATGTGGGCGCCGATCCTGCTGCTGGTAATGCGCGTGATCCAGGGCGCGGCCATTGGCGGCGAAGTGCCAGGGGCCTGGGTGTTCGTGTCCGAACACGTGCCACAGCGCCATGTCGGCTACGCCTGCGGCACCCTGACGTCGGGGCTGACGGCGGGGATCCTGCTGGGCTCGCTGATGGCCACGGCGATCAACAGCCTCTATACCCCCGAGGAAGTCGCCGCCTACGCCTGGCGGATTCCGTTCCTGATGGGCGGCGTGTTCGGCCTGTTTTCCGTGTACCTACGCCGCTGGCTGCACGAAACCCCGGTGTTCGCCGAGCTGCAACTGCGCAAGGCCCTGGCCGAAGAAGTGCCGCTGCGGGCGGTATTGCGTGACCATCGCGGTGCCATCGTCATTTCGATGCTGCTGACCTGGCTGCTGTCGGCCGGGATCATCGTCGTGATCCTGATGACGCCCACCGTGTTGCAAACCGTCTACCACTTCGCGCCCACCACCGCGTTGCAGGCCAACAGCCTGGCCATCGTGTTCCTGAGCCTGGGCTGCATCGCCGCCGGCGCGCTGGCGGACCGCTTTGGCGCCGGGCGGGTGTTCGTGGTGGGCAGCGGTTTGCTGTTGCTCAGTTCCTGGACCTTCTACCACAGCCTGTTCAACCACCCGGACTGGCTGTTCCCGCTGTATTCGCTCACCGGCCTGTTGGTGGGCACCATCGGCGCCGTGCCCTATGTGATGGTCAAGGCGTTCCCGGCGGTGGTGCGCTTTAGCGGGTTATCGTTCTCCTATAACCTGGCCTACGCGATCTTCGGTGGCTTGACCCCGATGGTGGTGACCCTGCTGCTCAAGGAAAGCCCGATGGGCCCGGCCTATTACGTGGCAATCATCTGTGGCGTGGGGATGCTGGTGGGTGCGTACCTGTGGAAGCAGGGGCGCTAGCAGTGAGGGCTTATCGCGGGCGGGCCCGCTCCCACACAGGCCTGCGTTGAACCTGCGGGCTTGCCCGCGATGAACGATGCCTCGGTAGCCGGCCCCTAGCCAGATAATGGCCTTTCATCTAATTGTCATATTCCAGCCATAGAGTGTTCACACGGCCTGCTGATACTTGGCCCCGAATAACACACCCTATCTGCTAGGAGTAAGGCATGAAACTGAAGCGTTTGATGGCGGCAATGACGTTTGTCGCTGCTGGCGTAGCGACTGCCAATGCGGTTGCCGCTGTTGACCCTGCTATCCCGAGCTACACCAAGACCACTGGTGTGTCGGGCAACCTGTCCAGCGTCGGTTCCGATACCCTGGCCAACCTCATGACGTTGTGGGCCGAGCATTACAAAAAAGAATATCCGAACGTCAACATCCAGATTCAAGCCGCTGGCTCCGCCACCGCGCCACCTGCGCTGACCGAAGGCACCTCTAACCTGGGCCCGATGAGCCGCAAGATGAAGGACACCGAACTGGCGGCCTTCGAGCAGAAGTACGGCTACAAGCCGACCGCCATCCCGGTGGCAGTGGATGCCCTGGCCGTGTTCGTGCACAAGGACAACCCGATCAAGCACCTGACCATGGAACAGGTCGATGCAATCTTCTCCTCCACTCGCCTGTGCGGCGCCAAGGCTGACGTGAAAACCTGGGGCGACCTGGGCGTGACCGGCGACCTGGCCAACAAGCCAGTGCAACTGTTCGGCCGTAACTCGGTATCCGGCACCTACGGCTACTTCAAAGAAGAAGCCCTGTGCAAAGGCGACTACAAGCCCAACGTCAACGAGCAACCAGGCTCGGCGTCGGTTGTGCAGTCGATCAGCTCTTCGCTCAACGGCATCGGTTACTCGGGCATCGGCTACAAGACCGCCAGTGTGAAAACCGTGGCCCTGGCCAAGAAGGGCGGCACTGACTTCATCGAAGACACCGAAGAAAACGCCCTGAACGGCAAGTACCCGCTGTCGCGCTTCCTCTACGTGTACATCAACAAAGCCCCGAACAAGCCTCTGGCTCCGCTGGAAGCCGAGTTCGTGAAACTGGTGCTGTCCAAGCAGGGCCAGGAAGTTGTGGTCAAAGACGGCTACATCCCGCTGCCAGCCAAAGTCGCCGCCAAGGCACTGGCTGACCTGGGTCTGAAATAAGGCGCATAAGCCTGCATTACCCGGTGTAGCGCCGGGCCCACCCAGGCCCGCCTACACCCTTCAATTTTTCGGTCCGCTGCCAGTACCCACGGGCGGCGGATTTGTTGCGTCACTGCATTGTCATCTTTCTGTCATACAGGATCGCTAGGGTGTGCGCATGAATGATCTGGCCAATTCCCCCATGACTACGACTTCTCCTCCCAAGCGAATTGATTTCAATACGCCTGAGCTGCAACGCAAGCGCCGCATCCGCGCGTTTAAAGATCGCCTGACCCGCTGGTACGTCCTGGTGGGCGGGCTGGCCGTTCTCGCGGCTATCACCTTGATTTTCTTCTTCCTCGGCTACGTGGTGATGCCGCTGTTCCAGGGCGCCGATCTGACCGCCAAGGACCCGCTCGCCCCGGCCTGGATGCAGGACGCCGGCAAGCCCCTGATGATCTCGCTCGAAGAGCAGAACCAGGTTGCCATGCGGGTTTCCGACAAGGGCCAGGCCCTGTTTTTTGACCTCGACAGCGGTGCCGAACTGAGCCGCGTAAGCCTGCCGATCCCGGCCGGTGCCAGCGTCTCGTCCATCGGCGAAGACCAGCCTGGCAGCCCGCTGGTGGTGGTCGGCCTGTCCAACGGCCAGGCGCTGGTGTTCCGCCACACCTACAAGGTCACCTACCCGGACAGCAAAAAAACCATCTCGCCCGCCATTGAGTACCCTTACGGCGAAGCGCCGATTGCCCTCGATGAGCAAGGCCGCAGCCTGGAGCACGTGAGCCTCAATGCCACCGACACCACCCTGGTGCTCGCCGGCTCCACCGGTTCGCAGTTGCATGTGCTGTCGCTGACCAGCGAAGAAAACATGATGACCGGCGAAGTCACCAGCGAGCAGGCGCGCATCGACCTGCCGCAGATGACCGAGCCGGTCAAAGCCATCTTCATCGACCCGCGCCAGCAATGGCTGTACGTGGTCAATGGCCGCGCCCAGGCCGACGTGTTCAGCCTGCGCGACAAGAGCCTCAACGGCCGCTACAAACTGCTTGAGGACGGCGAGGCGCACGTCACCGCCAGCACCCAACTGGTGGGCGGCATCTCGCTGATCGTCGGCGACTCCAAGGGCGGCCTGGCCCAGTGGTTCATGGCCCGCGACCCGGACGGCGAACAGCGCCTCAAGCAGATCCGCACCTTCCAGATGGGCACCGCGCCTATCCTCGAAATCACCGCCGAAGAGCGCCGCAAGGGCTTTGTCGCCCTGGACGCCGCTGGCAAGCTCGGCGTGTTCCACAGCACCGCGCACCGCACCTTGCTGGTGGACCAAGTGGTCGACGGCGCCGGGATTTTCGGCCTGTCGCCACGGGCCAACCGCGTGATCGTCGAAGCGGGCGGCAAGCTGCAACCGTTGCTGCTGGACAACCCGCACCCGGAAGTGTCCTGGAGCGCGCTGTGGAGCAAGGTCTGGTACGAGAACTACGACGAGCCCAAGTACGTCTGGCAATCGACCGCCGCCAACACCGATTTCGAGCCCAAGCTGAGCCTCTCGCCGCTGACCTTCGGCACGCTCAAGGCCGCGTTCTACGCGATGCTGCTGGCCGCGCCGCTGGCGATTGCCGCCGCAATCTACACCGCCTACTTCATGGCCCCGGGCATGCGCCGCAAGGTCAAACCCGTGATCGAGCTGATGGAAGCCATGCCCACGGTGATCCTCGGCTTCTTCGCCGGCCTGTTCCTGGCGCCGTATGTCGAAGGGCACTTGCCGGGCATTTTCAGCCTGCTGATGCTGCTGCCGATCGGCATCCTGGTCGCCGGTTTCACCTTCAGCCGCCTGCCCGAATCGATCCGCCTGAAGGTCCCGGAAGGCTGGGAAAGCGCATTGCTGATCCCGGTGATCCTGTTCGTCGGCTGGCTGTCGCTGTACATGAGCCCGTTTATGGAGAACTGGTTCTTCGGCGGTGACATGCGCATGTGGATCTCCCACGACCTGGGCATCACCTACGACCAGCGCAACGCTCTGGTGGTGGGCCTGGCCATGGGCTTTGCGGTGATCCCCAACATCTATTCCATCGCCGAAGACGCCGTGTTCAGCGTGCCGCGCGGCCTGACCCTGGGCTCGCTGGCCCTGGGCGCCACGCCGTGGCAGACCATGACCCGCGTGGTGATCCTCACCGCCAGCCCGGGGATTTTCTCGGCGCTGATGATCGGCATGGGCCGCGCGGTCGGGGAAACCATGATCGTGCTGATGGCCACGGGCAACACCCCGGTCATGGAAATGAACCTGTTCGAAGGCCTGCGCACCCTGGCCGCCAACGTCGCGGTGGAAATGCCCGAATCGGAAGTCGGCGGCAGCCACTACCGCGTGCTCTTCCTCTCGGCGCTGGTGCTGCTGCTGTTCACCTTCGTCATGAACACCCTCGCCGAACTGATTCGTCAGCGTCTGCGCAAGAAATATTCGTCGCTTTAACAAAGGTAGAAGTCTGTGAAACAGAACTCCCTGAAAGGTTGGTTCAAGAGCGGCGCCCCAGGCGTCTGGATCAGCGGTGGCGCGGTTTCCATCGCGGTCATCATGACCATCGGCCTGCTGGCGGTCATCGCGGTGCGCGGCCTGGGCCATTTTTGGCCGGCCGACCTGGTCCACGCCAACTACGACGTACCGGGCCAGGCCAATCACCTGATCGTCGGTGAAGTGGTGCAGAAGGAAGAAGTGCCACGCGCCCGTCTCAAGAGCGCCGGCCTGCCGGTGCCCGATGACGGCCCGGAATTCATGACCCGCGAGCTGATTAAAGTCGGCAACCGCGACATCAACGGCACGGACTTCACCTGGATCGTCGGCGATTGGCTGACCAACCAGACCACCCCGCGCGAGCTGATGGCGCTGGAGCGCCGCGAGTGGGGCAACTTCTATGGCTACCTGGTCAACGTCAAGGAGGCCGGCAAGGTGGTAGCCGAAGGCGAAGCAGCCTGGCCCGAACTGCAAGCACGCATCGAGCGCGTGAGCAACCTGGCCGCCCAGCTCAAGACCCTGGAAAAATCCGATATCGGCGCCATCAACGCCGGCCTTGAGCGGGTGCGCCTGCACGGCCGCAAACTGGAACTGGCCGGCACCCTCGACGCCGCCGCCCAGGCTGATATGGACGCCGACCGCGCCGAACTGAACAACCGCTACCAGGCCATCGAGGCACAACTGGCCGACCTGCACGCCCAGTTCAACCGCGACAGCCTCACCGCCCGCGACGCCAACGGCAAAGAAATCGAGATCGACATCGGCAAAGTGGTGCACGCCTACCAGCCGAACGCCATGGGCACCTTCACCAAAATTGGCTTCTACTTCAGCAAGGTCTGGGAGTTCCTCAGCGACGACCCCCGTGAAGCCAACACCGAAGGCGGGATCTTCCCGGCGATTTTCGGCACCGTGATGATGACCCTCATCATGGCCATGATCGTCACCCCGTTCGGCGTGCTGGCGGCGGTGTACCTGCGTGAATATGCCCGCCAGGGCACCATGACCCGGTTGATCCGCATTGCGGTGAACAACCTGGCGGGCGTCCCGGCCATCGTCTACGGGGTATTCGGCCTGGGCTTCTTCGTCTATGTGCTGGGTGGCTCGGTGGACCGTTTGTTCTTCCCCGAAGCCTTGCCAGCACCGACCTTCGGCACCCCGGGCCTGCTCTGGGCGTCCCTGACCCTGGCGCTGCTGGCGGTGCCGGTGGTGATCGTGGCCACCGAAGAAGGCCTGGCGCGCATCCCGCGCACCGTGCGCGAAGGCTCCCTGGCCCTCGGCGCGACCAAGGCCGAGACCCTGTGGAAGATCGTGCTGCCCATGGCCAGCCCGGCGATGATGACCGGCATGATCCTCGCCGTGGCCCGCGCCGCGGGCGAAGTGGCGCCGCTGATGCTGGTGGGCGTGGTCAAGTTGGCGCCGTCGCTGCCCCTGGACGGCAACTACCCGTACCTGCACTTGGACCAGAAGATCATGCACCTGGGCTTCCACATCTATGACGTCGGCTTCCAGAGCCCCAACGTCGAGGCCGCGCGGCCGCTGGTGTACGCCACGGCGCTGTTGCTGGTACTGGTGATTGCCACACTTAACCTGTCAGCGGTGTGGATCCGTAACCACCTGCGCGAAAAATACAAAGCGTTGGACAGCTGAAGCTGTTAGCGGCAAGCGGCAAGCTACAAGCCGCTTTTGCTCAAACCTTGTAGCTTGCAGCTAAAAACTTGCAGCTAAAACGTACGTTTAGTCACAAGCGGCCAGCTACAAGCCGCCTTTGCTCAAATCTTGCGGCTTGCAGCTAGAAGCTTGCAGCTACAAACGGAGTGCGACCATGCAACACGAAACACACAGCCACGGCATCAACATGTCGGCCCTGGGCCGCGACAAGCAGAGCCTGAACCTGGACCAGGAAACCGTGGCCATTGAAGTGCCCGGCCTGAGCCTGTTCTACGGCGAAAAACAGGCGCTGTTCGACGTCAGCATGAACATTCCCAAGCAGCGCGTGACGGCGTTTATCGGCCCGTCCGGCTGCGGCAAATCCACGTTGCTGCGCACCTTCAACCGCATGAACGATTTGGTGGACGGCTGCCGCGTCGAGGGCGCCATCAACCTGTACGGCAACAACATCTACCGCAAGGGCGAAGACGTGGCCGAACTGCGTCGCCGCGTCGGTATGGTGTTCCAAAAGCCCAACCCGTTCCCCAAGACCATCTACGAAAACGTGGTCTACGGCTTGCGCATCCAGGGCATCAATAAAAAACGCGTGCTCGACGAAGCCGTGGAATGGGCGCTCAAGGGCGCGGCGCTGTGGGATGAGGTCAAGGACCGTTTGCACGAATCGGCCCTGGGCCTGTCCGGCGGCCAGCAGCAACGCTTGGTGATCGCCCGCACCATCGCGGTGGAACCGGAAGTGCTGCTGCTCGACGAACCCTGCTCGGCACTCGACCCGATCTCGACCCTGAAAGTCGAAGAACTGATCTACGAGCTCAAATCCAAGTTCACCATCGTCATCGTTACCCACAACATGCAGCAAGCGGCGCGGGTGTCCGACTACACCGCGTTCATGTACATGGGCAAACTGGTGGAATTCGGCGATACCGACACCCTGTTCACCAACCCGGCGAAAAAACAGACCGAAGACTACATCACCGGTCGCTATGGCTAGTTGGGGGGCAGCTACGGGCCGCAAGCTTTAAGCGGCCAGTAAGCGCGGTTCAACGCAGCGCCACCGATCAACTTGCAGCTTGTAGCTTGTGACTTACAGCTTTTGCGGAGCAAAACCATGATTTCGAAGGAAGGTTTAACCCATCACATTTCCGCCCAGTTCAACGCTGAACTGGAGGAAGTGCGCAGCCACCTCCTGGCCATGGGCGGGTTGGTGGAAAAGCAGGTCAATGACGCCGTGACGGCGCTGATCGAGGCGGATTCCGGCCTGGCCCAGCAGGTGCGCGAGATCGACGACCAGATCAACCAGATGGAACGCAACATCGACGAAGAGTGCCTGCGCATCCTCGCCCGTCGCCAACCGGCGGCGTCGGACCTGCGGCTGATTATCAGCATCTCCAAATCGGTGATCGACCTGGAGCGTATCGGCGACGAAGCCACCAAGATCGCCCGCCGTGCCATCCAGTTGTGCGAAGAAGGCGAAGCGCCACGTGGCTACGTCGAAGTGCGTCACATCGGTGACCAGGTACGTAACATGGTGCGCGATGCCCTGGACGCCTTCGCCCGCTTCGACGCTGAACTGGCCCTGTCGGTGGCCCAGTACGACAAGATCATCGACCGCGAATACAAGACCGCCCTGCGCGAGTTGGCCACCTACATGATGGAAGACCCGCGCTCCATCTCCCGGGTACTGAGCATCATCTGGGTGTTGCGTTCGCTGGAGCGCATTGGCGACCACGCGCGCAATATTTCCGAGTTGGTGATCTACCTGGTGCGCGGCACCGACGTGCGCCATTTGGGCCTGGCGCGTATGAAGGAAGAAGTTGAAGGCACCAGCGCTGAAAAGGCTAATGTTCCGGGCAAAGCTGACGATAAGTAAGGTTGCCCAGTAAAAGCGCCCGGCCCTCTGGCCGGGCGTTTTTGTTTGCGGTTTTTGAATTCATAGCACCCGCGAACGAAAAAAGTCCCGGCGTGACTGAAGAGTTTTGGCGAATTGCCATCAGCCAGCGTTATGCTTGCCGGGATTTTAAAAGGGGTGGTCGATGAGTAAGGTCAGTGTGTTGGTGGTGGACGACGCTTCGTTCATTCGTGACTTGGTGAAGAAGTGCCTGCGCAACTACTTCCCGGGCATCAAGATCGAAGACGCGGTGAACGGCAAGAAGGCCCAGGCCATCCTGGCCCGCGAGTCGTTCGACCTGGTGCTGTGCGACTGGGAAATGCCGGAAATGTCGGGCCTGGAACTGCTGACCTGGTGCCGTGGCCAAGAACAGCTCAAGGGCATGCCGTTCGTGATGGTCACCAGCCGTGGCGACAAGGAAAACGTTGTCCAGGCGATCCAGGCTGGGGTCTCCGGTTATGTGAGCAAACCCTTCACCAACGAACAACTGCTGACCAAGGTCAAGCAGGCGCTGAACAAGGTCGGCAAGCTCGACACCTTGATGAACAGCGCGCCAACCAAGATGAACTCGGCGTTCGGCAACGACTCCCTCAGCGCCCTGACCGGCGGCAAGGCCGAAGTGGTCAAGCCTTCCGCACCGGTGGTGCCGTCCAAGGGCCTGCTCAACAGCCCGCCGGTCAAGTCCGCTGCGCCGAGTGTCACTGGCGGTCGTGGCCAGGGCCAGTTGCGCCTGCCCAGCGGCACCCAAACCTGCGTGATTAAGGCCTTGAGCATCAAGGAAGCACTGTTGGTGGTTAAACGCACCGACACCCTGCCGCAGATCCTCGACAGCGCCGTGCTCGACCTGGAGCAGGGCGAAAACGCTGAAATCGCCCGCCTCAACGGCTACCTGCACGCGGTTGTCGCCCACGAGCCCAAGCCCGACAGCGAATGGCTGCAACTGACCTTCCGCTTCGTCGACCAAGATGCGCAGAAACTCGACTACATCTCCCGCCTCATTGCCCGCGGCACGGCGCAAAAGCACTTCGTCCCCGGCGCCTGACCCCGTAGCAAGCGGGCGAACCCGCTTGCTACATGGACAGACATCCCTTGGGGCTTTTGCAGCGTGCCTGGTTCGCGCCATCATCGAGCCTTTGCGTTGAGGAGATGCCAGCGATGATCTGCGAACTGTGCGAGGGCGTGAGCCAAGGCTTTGTCGAGGGCGGGCGGCTAGTGTGGCTGACCCAGGGCATCCAACTCACCCAGGTGGCCGACGACGCCACGGACGAAGAACGGCGCTGCTATCAACTGCTGCTGGGCTCGGGGCTGGTGTGGAAAGTCGATCACCTGGACGAATACGGCCAACCCTGGCTGGCCCTGCAATGGAGTGCCGAGCACTGGGAAACCCTACGGCCCGCGCCCGGCAGCTTTCGCTGGGTGGACACGGGCGCGGCTTACCCGGTACTGCAATTGAACGCCGCCGCGCCGGCGTCCTGAACTTGCAACATTGGCCCCCTACGCTGATGGATTGCAGCTGCTAGGCTGCTTTCACGTCTTTTCTGACAGAGCGTCGTCCCATGTTCGCGCGCGTGCTTGTTTTCTGTGGTCTGTGCCTGGCCGCCACTTGTGCGGCGGCCATGACGATCTACAAGTCCACCGACGCCAATGGCGTGGTTTCCTACAGCGACCGACCGTCACGCGGGGCCCAGCCGTTCGTGTTCCGCGACCGCATGGTTGAACGCCTGGAGCGCCAGGTACGCCTGGATATCAAGCAGCACAAGGGCGTGGACAGCGTGTTCGTGCGCAATGACCTGTACGCCCCGGTGGAAATCGAGCTGAGCTTTGCCGGGTTGAAAAATGTCAGCGGCGCGCCGCCGGGGCCCATCCGCCAGATCCTGCCGGCGCGCAGCAACCAGCGCCTGGCGCTGCTCACGGCCACGCGGGCCGGTAAGCCGCTGGCCTACACCCCACGGCTGCGTTACTCGCTGGGCGACCCCTCAGGCGTCGCCCAGGCCTATCGCTACCCGTTGCCCTGGCGGGGGGGGCCGTTTCGCGTGAGCCAGGGCGCCAATGGCAGCTACAGCCATTTCGGCGCCAAGAGCCGCTACGCCATCGATATCGCCATGCCCGAAGGCACGCCGATCATCGCGGCGCGTGGCGGGGTGGTGGTGAAAACCGAGAACGGCCAGAGTGGCCGCGGCACCGACCCGGCCGGCAATTTCGTGCGGGTGCTGCACGACGACGGCACCATGGGCGTGTACCTGCACCTCAAGCGCGGTTCGGTGAGTGTGCGCGAAGGCCAACGGGTGGCGGTGGGCAGCGCCCTGGCCCTGTCGGGCAACACCGGCAACAGCAGCGGCCCGCACCTGCATTTTGTGGTGCAGCGCAATACCGGGCTGGGGCTGGTGTCGATCCCCTACCAGTTCAACCAACCGTTGGGGGCTTTGCCCAACTTTGCGTTGGGCGGGCAGTGAGGGCGTTGATTAATCGAGCATCAACACCTTGGCCAGGACGATTTTCGGGCCTTTCATCTTTTTGATGATGATGCGCAGCCCTTCGACTTCCAGCACTTCTTCCTCTTCCGGCACCCGCTTGAGGGTTTCGTAGACCAACCCGGCCAGGGTTTCGGCTTCGATGTGGTCCAGGTCGATGCCCAGCAGGCGTTCGACCTTGAACAGCGGCGTGTCGCCGCGCACCAGCAGCTTGCCGGGTTGGTAGGCGAGGATGCCGCGCTCGGTCTTGCGGTGTTCGTCCTGGATGTCGCCCACCAGCACTTCGAGCACGTCTTCCATGGTTAGGTAGCCGATGACATTGCCGTCGGCTTCTTCGACCAGGGCGAAGTGCGAGCCGCCCTTGCGGAACTGTTCCAGCAACTGCGACAGCGGCAGGTGCCGCGAGACGCGTTCCAGCGGGCGGGTCAGCTCAGCCAGGTTGAACGATTCGGGGATGTGGTCCAGGGCCGCCAGTTCCAGCAGCAGGTCCTTGATGTGCAGCAGGCCGACGAACTCGTTGCGCTCAGTGTCGTACACCGGGTAGCGGCTGAACTTGTGGCGACGGAACTGGGCGAGGATTTCCTTGAGCGGCGCGTTGAACTCGATGCTCACCAGGTCTTCGCGGGAGTTGGCCCAATCGACCACTTCCAGTTCACCCATTTCCACGGCCGAAGCCAGTACGCGCATGCCTTGGTCGCTGGGGTCCTGGCCACGGCTGGAGTGCAGGATCAGCTTGAGTTCTTCGCGGCTGTAGTGGTGTTCGTGGTGCGGGCCGGGCTCGCCTTGGCCGGCGATGCGCAAAATGGCGTTGGCGCTGGCGTTGAGCAGGTAGATGGCCGGGTACATGGCCCAGTAGAACAGGTACAGCGGCACGGCAGTCCACAGCGACAGCAGCTCGGGTTTGCGGATCGCCCAGGACTTGGGCGCCAACTCGCCGACCACGATGTGCAGGTACGAAATGATGAAGAACGCGGTAAAGAACGACACGCCTTTGACCACTTCAGCCGATTCCACACCCACGGCGCTGAGCAGCGGCTCCAGGATGTGGGCGAACGCCGGTTCACCGACCCAGCCCAGGCCCAGGGAGGCGAGGGTGATACCCAGTTGGCAGGCCGACAGGTAGGCGTCGAGTTGGCTGTGCACGGTGCGCAGGATGTGCCCGCGCCAGCCATTCTGCTCGGCGATGGCCTCTACGCGGGTCGAGCGCAACTTGACCATGGCGAACTCGGCCGCAACGAAGAAGCCGTTGAGCAGAACCAGGACAAGTGCAAAAAGAATCATGCCGAAATCGGCGAACAGTGTTGCGAAGGTCAAGCCAGGGGAAGGGTCCATGATGGAGTTTTGCGGGTTCCGTCTAATCAAAAAGGGGGTGTTACGGGCCTGCTGAGCAGGCGCAAGTCAGGCAATGTAGCGGCTGATAGGGCGCTTGCCTAGTGGCCTTTAGGTGCTGCGGGCAATCTGGGCGACTTGCTGGCGGCCATCGCAGGCAAGCCAGCGCCCACTTGAGGCTGGCGCCTTAACCCGCTCAGTCCGGGTCGGCCAGCAACACCCGCGTGACCTGCGCCGGGGCGAAATGGCAGGTGAACGTGCTGCCGTGGCCCGGCACGCTGCTGATTTCCATGCGCGCGCGGTGGCGCAGCAGCACGTGCTTGACGATGGCCAGCCCCAGCCCGGTGCCGCCGGTGTTGGAGTTGCGGCTCGAATCGACGCGGTAGAAACGTTCGGTCAGGCGCGGCAGGTGCTTGTTGTCGATGCCGATGCCTGAATCCTGCACGCTCAGGTGCGCGCCTTGCTCGTCGCCCCACCAGCGCACGCGGATGTTGCCCTCGGCGGGGGTGTACTTGACCGCGTTGAACACCAGGTTGGAAAACGCACTGCGCAACTCCGCCTCGCTGCCCTTGAGCGCCAGCCCGGGGTCGGCCTCCAGTGTGATGCGTTGGTTGCGTTGGCCGGACAAGGCCTGGGCGTCGTTTTTGATCGATTGCAGCAGGGTATCGACCGCCACGGGGTGGTTGTCGGAGGGGTAATCGGTGGCTTCGAGCTTGGCCAGCAGCAGCAAGTCGTTGAGCAACGTCTGCATGCGCCCGCCCTGTTGCTGCATTTGCTGCAAGGCGCGGCCCCAGCGCGGGTTCACCTCCTCGACGTTGTCGAGCAGGGTTTCCAGGTAGCCGCAGATCACCGTCAGCGGCGTGCGCAGTTCGTGGGAGACGTTGGCGATGAAGTCTTTGCGCATCTGCTCCAGTTGATGGATGCGCGTCACGTCGCGCACCAGCATCAGGTGTTCGTTGTTGCCGTAGCGGGTGATGTAGAGCTGGATACGCAGGCGATCGTTGGTGGGCGAGGGGATTTCCAGCGGCTCGGCGTAGCTGTCCTGCTCGAAATACTCCTTGAAGCGCGGGTGACGTACCAGGTTGGTCACGGGTTGGCCGCTGTCCTGTGGGGTCTTGAGGCCCAGCAGGGTTTCGGCGGCGCGGTTCCACCATTCCAGGTTGCCGTCGCTGTCGAGCATCACCACCGCGTCCTTGAGGGCGGCGGTGGATTCCTGCACGCGGTCGATCACCGCTTGCAAGCGCCCGCGCACCCGTTGATCGCGGCGTTGCAGGTGATAGATGCTGTCGAACACCTCGCCCCACAGCCCATAGCCATCGGGCGGTGGCTCGTCGGGTTTGTGCTGGCGCAGCCACTCGTGCAGGCGCAGGAGCTGCTTGAGAGTCCAGCCCAGGTACACCGCCAGGCCAATGGCCAGGCTCCAGCCGTAGTAGCCACTCATCAGCCCCACCAGCAGGCAACCGGTGGTTAACAGCAGCATGTGGCGGATCAGGGTGCCATGCCAATTCTGGTTCACTTTGAATCCTTCAAAGCAGCTGCAAGTTTTGAGCTGCAAGCTTCAAGTTAGAGCGATCCGGCTTTTTCTTGCCGCTGGCCGCTAACCACTCGCAACTGCCTTCAACCTTTTGTCGAAAAGCGATAACCAGTGCCACGCACGGTTTGCACCAGGTTCTCGTAAGCCTCGCCGAGGGCTTTGCGCAGGCGCCGGATATGCACGTCCACCGTGCGTTCTTCGACGTAGACGTTGCCGCCCCACACCTGGTCGAGCAGTTGGCCGCGGGTGTAGGCGCGTTCCTGGTGGGTCATGAAAAATTGCAACAAGCGGTATTCGGTAGGGCCCATTTCGGCGGGTTTGCCGTCGATGGTCACGCGGTGGCTGATAGGGTCGAGCAGCAGGCCGCCGACTTCGATCGGCGCTTCGCCATCGGTGGGGCCGGCGCGGCGCAGCACGGCCTTGAGGCGTGCCACCAGTTCGCGAGGAGAAAACGGTTTGGTGATGTAGTCGTCGGCGCCCACTTCCAGGCCCTGGATCTTGTTGTCCTCCTCGCCCTTGGCCGTGAGCATGATGATCGGGATATCCCCGGTCAGCTCATCGCGCTTGAGGCGCCGGGCCAACTCGATGCCCGAGGTGCCGGGCAGCATCCAATCCAGCAGGATCAGGTCGGGCTTGCGGTCGACGATGATGGCATGGGCCTGCTGGGAGTTTTCTGCCTCCAGGCAGTCGTAGCCGGCCATTTCCAACGCAACGGCGATCATCTCGCGGATGGGCGCTTCGTCGTCAACGATCAGAATGCTCCTGCCAACCATGCTCAATCCTCTTGTCATTTAACTGTCTTGCGCCGCATTAGATAACGGAATTATTGCAGTCGTGTGACAGTATTTTTGGCCCCCGGCGTAGGAGGGGTTCCTGAACTAAGCTTGGAGTCCGAATCCTCACCACCACAAAAGGACGGTTTCCATGACTTACTCCTGCAAAGCCCTACTGGCCGCCGCGGCGCTCATTCTCCCGAGCCTGGCGCTGGCTGCCGACCCGGCGATGAGCCAGGACGGCGTGTTGGTCGATCACCAGGGTATGACCCTCTATACCTTCGCCAAGGACGCCGACGGCAAGTCCATGTGTAACGACAAGTGCGCCACCAACTGGCCACCGCTGGCCGCCGCTGCCACCGACAAGGACATGGGCAAGTGGACGGCGATCAAGCGTGACGACGGCACGATGCAATGGGCCTATGGCGGCAAACCGCTGTACACCTTCGTGATGGACAAGCAGGCCGGGGACAAGACCGGCGACGGCAAAATGGACGGCGCCTGGAAAGTGGCCAAGCCGTAGCTTGGGTCGAGTCGCCGCCCGCTCCCACAGCTGAAGAGTGCCACCCCTGTGGGAGCGGGCCAGCCCGCGATAGCGATCTAAAACACGGCCCCGCCAACAGCCCTCAACGCACCCCGTAGTCCAGCACAATCCCGACGAAAATCGCCAACCCCGCCCAGTGGTTATGCAGAAACGCGCGGAAGCACTTTAGGCGGTCGCGGTCGCGGGTGTACCAGAACTCCCAGGCAAAGCAGCCGAGCGCCACCAGCAACCCGGCGTGGAACCAGGCGCCCAGCTCAAAAGCCGAACCGGCCAGCAGCAGGCAACCCAGGGCCAGCACTTGTAGGGTCAGGATAATGGCGCGGTCGGCGTCGCCGAACAGAATGGCGGTGGATTTGACCCCGATGCGCAGGTCGTCGTCGCGGTCGGTCATGGCGTAGTAGGTGTCGTAGCCCACGGTCCACAGCAGGTTGGCGATCCACAACAACCACGCGGTGGCAGGCAGGCTGCCGGTTTCGGCGGTGAACGCCATCGGGATGCCCCACGAAAACGCCGCGCCCAGCACCACTTGCGGGTAATAGGTGTAGCGCTTCATGAACGGATAGCTGGCCGCCAGGGCCAGGCCGCCGAACGACAGCCAGATCGTCGCCGCGTTGGTCAGCAGCACTAGCAGGAAGCTGATAGCCATCAGCACCGCAAAAAACACCAGCGCTTCTTTAGAAGTGATCTTGCCGCTGGCCAGCGGCCGTTGTTCGGTGCGTTTGACATGGCCGTCCACCTTGCGGTCGGCCCAGTCGTTGATGACGCAGCCGCCGGCGCGGGTCAGCACCACGCCCAACACGAAAATCACGATGTTGGCCAGGGACGGCGAGCCCTTGCCGGCGATCCACAACGCCCACAGGGTCGGCCATAGCAGCAGGTAGATGCCGATGGGCTTGTCCATTCGCGTGAGCTGGACAAAGTCCCAGGCGCGGGGGTTGAGGTGGTTCAGGGATTTGAGCAGGCGTTGGTACATCAGCTGTTCTCCTCGGTGGCACAGGCGGCGTGCCAGAGGGCCGGCAGGAAGATTTCCGCCACCAGGACGCTGAGGGCGCCGCGATCGAACCGCGAACGGCGGCCCCACAAACCACTGGCCTGGCACTCGGCCGGCAGCCACTGGCGCGGGTAGTGGCAAACCTCGATGGCGCGCCGCTGGAACGCCTGGTCGCAGAACAGCAACTCGCCCAACGAGCGGCTGCCCAACTCGTCCATGTTCAAGCCGCCATCCTGCAAGGCGCTGCGCGCCGCCACGCTGCGGGCGAACACCCAGGCCTTGCCGTGGCCGCGCAGGTACACCTCGCGCACCCAGCCTTCGCTGCCGGTGGGCAGTTGCAGGGTGGCGCACTCGTCGTCGCGCAGCACCTGCCAGCCCTCGAATAGCGGGGTGACGCTGAAGGCGTCGTGGGAGAGCGCCGTCAGGCGCCGGGTCAGGGAGCCTTCGTCGAACAACCAGGCGAGGGGTTGCGCAGCGGGGAGGGGCGATAACTGGCTGCGGGGCAGCCAGACAGCGAGCATTGAATGCGGCACGGCGGGTCATTATTGGCAGCAAATGAGGCGGCGAGCTTAACATGCTGCCCGGCGATTTTGCCCGGTGGGCTGCGGTATGTGCGTCGAACGTGCTTGCATCTGTTGATCCCGATCAGTACAAAACGCCCTGAGCCGAACGGCAACCCAAGCCTTATCCCAAACCGTCTATCGACCGTTCGCGCCTGCAAAAGCCTGAGAAACCGAGGAAGTAAGCAATGAAGAAGTGGCAATGTGTGGTCTGCGGCCTGATCTATAACGAAGCGGACGGCTGGCCGGATGATGGCATCCTCGCCGGTACGCGCTGGGAAGACGTCCCGGCAGATTGGCTGTGCCCAGACTGCGGCGTTGGCAAAACGGATTTTGAAATGATCGAAATCGCCTGATTTCACTCATCCAACAACAAGGAGAAAGCAATGAGCGCACCTGTCGTCATCATCGGTACCGGGCTGGCGGGCTATAACCTGGCACGGGAGTTTCGCAAGCTCGACAGCGACACCCCGTTGCTGTTGATTACCGCCGATGACGGCCGCTCCTACTCCAAACCCATGCTCTCCACCGGTTTTGCGAAAAACAAGGAAGCCGATGGCCTGAGCATGGCCGAACCCGGCGCCATGGCCGAACAGCTCAAGGCCGAGGTTCGCACCCATACGCGCATCAGCGGCATTGACCCGGGCCACAAACGCCTGTGGATCGGCGAAGAGGCGGTGGCCTACCGCGACCTGATCCTGGCCTGGGGCGCGGAAACCGTGCGCGTGCCGGTGCAGGGCGACGCCGGCGAGTCGATTTTTCCCATCAACGACCTGGAAGACTACGCGCGCTTTCGCGCCGCAGCGGCCGGCAAGCGCCGCGTCCTGGTGCTGGGCGCCGGCCTGATTGGCTGCGAGTTCGCCAACGACCTGATCCTGGGCGGCTACGAAGTGCAACTGGTGGCACCGTGCGAGCAGGTGATGCCAACCCTGCTGCACCCGGCCGCCGCCGCTGCGGTACAAGCCGGGCTTGAAGGCATTGGCGCGCGTTTCCACCTGGGGCCGGTGCTCAATCGCCTGCAACGGGTGCCCGAGGGGCTTGAAGCGCACCTGTCTGATGGCCAGGTGATTGCTTGCGATGTGGTGGTATCGGCCATCGGCCTGCGCCCGCGTATCGACCTGGCGGCTGCGGCAGGCCTGGTGGTCAACCGGGGCGTGGTGGTGGACCGCCACCTGCAAACGTCCCACGCCAATATCTATGCCCTGGGCGACTGCGCCGAGGTTGATGGCTTGAACCTTCTGTACGTGATGCCGTTGATGAGCTGCTCCAAGGCCCTGGCACAGACCCTGGTGGGCAACCCGACGGCGGTCAAATACGGGCCGATGCCGATCACGGTGAAAACCCCGGTCTGCCCGCTCGTGGTCTCCACCCCGCCAAGGGGCGCGGAAGGCAACTGGACCGTCGAAGGCCAGGGCGGCGACATCAAGGTGCTATGCCGTGCCGCCGACGGCCAATTGCTTGGCTATGCCCTCACCGGCGCGGCGCTGATGGACAAACTGGCGCTGAACAAGGAACTTCCGGCGTTGCTGGCGTAAATACAGGTCGTTCTGTCGGATACACCCCGCTTTTGCGCCGACAAAGCACCCAAGTAGACTGGCGCCCCTGTCGGGCGCGTGCCATCCTCACACCCGTCTGCCGCAGCGTAGAGCCTGCGGTGCCTTGGCGCCGCCCTCCGGGGGCGGCACGGACATAACAACAAAAAACCGTCAAAGAGGCTTCACCTATGCGCAAACCAGATCTCGCAGCCGCCATCGCCGAAAAAGCCGATCTCACCAAAGAACAGGCCAACCGCGTACTCAACACAGTGCTTGAAGAAATCACCGGCGCGCTGCACCGCAAGGACAGCGTCACCCTGGTAGGTTTCGGCACGTTCCTGCAACGCCACCGTGGCGCGCGCACCGGCAAAAACCCGCAGACCGGTGAGCCGGTGAAAATCAAGGCCAGCAATACCGTCGCGTTCAAACCGGGCAAATCGCTTAAAGACAGCGTCAACCCGTAACTCCCCCGCGGAATTGAAAAATGGGCACGCCAACCGGGTTGGGTGCCCATTTTTTGTGGGCGCGGATTAACCCCGGAGAGGTTTAAATGCGTGACCTGGTAGTCATCAGCCGCAAAAAACACACCATCTGCGCCTAACGATCAGTAACTGTGGTGTTCTTTAACCAACTCGCTAAACTGCGCCGGCCGTTCATTTTTCTATTGAGGCTGTGCCCATGAAATTTCGTTTTCTTCTGTGGATGCTGGGTTTGCTGATGGGCAAGGCCAGCCGCACCAACCCGGCGTTTCAGCAGCAATTGGGTGACAAGGAGCTGGTGTTCCAATTACAGACCCTGGACGGCAAGGTGGCGCGTCACTTCCTGGTCAAGAACCAACGCATCACCAGTAAATCCGGGCTGTACCCGGAACCGGCGTTCGCCATCGCCTTCAAGGATGCCGCCTACGGCTTCGCCACGATGCAGGCCAAGAACAAGCAATTGGCGTTCATGACCGGCATTCAGGACAAATCGATCCAGATCAAAGGCAACCCGGCGCTGGTGATGTGGTTCCAGGGCCTGACCAAATACCTCAAGCCCCGCAAGGCCAAGCCCAAGGCGTGACAGTTGTCACAGCCTCGGGTTGGATTGATCGGGACTCCACTGCCAGAAAGTCGTGCCGAAGTTGCTGTCGCCGATGGCGGGGAAAGGAGTGCCTTGTTGGAAGTAACGGCGGGAATTGACTTGGGCGGGGGTGAACCACCACCCGGACTGGGGGCAAAGTTCGCCGGCGGCTTTGCGTAACACCGGCTCCGGTGGCGCTGTTTGGGCTTGTTTTAGGGCTTCGGCTTTTGCCACGCTCTCCATCGAAGGTACGGGCACGCCCGTGACCATGGTGGGGTCTTGATAACTTTCCAGGATGGGTAAGCCCAGGGCTCGTGCTTGTTCTTCTGCCTTGATTCGCAGGAGTAAGGCGCCTGCTAGGGTTGTGGCGTATTTGGCGCGTGTGGCTTCGTTGGGATGGCTGGCGCCGCTTAGGCTGTTAGTTGTTTGGAGGATGACATTCAAATTGTCAAGAATACGTCTTTTAGAACTCTCTGTACGGAAGTCTCGCATATAGCGGACTTCCAATAACATGCCTTCGGCCTGCCATAGCCAATTAAAGTCCCCCTTGAGATTTTGCCATTCCTCCCAGGTAAGTTGATAGTTAGGGTCGGCCAAAAGTGGCGATATCAACTTCGGGTCCATGTCGGTTGTTTGTGTTTGGTAGTTGCTTTTGAAACGATAGGTTATACGTCCAGTTAGGCGGGGGTCACTCAGCATAATGTATCGTTGCCAACCGACGGCTTGAATGCTGGCCTGAAGATTCATTACTAATTCATAAACCTGCCGATCATATGCTTCAAGCTGCGGGTCAGTCATTTTTTCAAAAAGTGGAGCGTCGGGAAGTTCGATGCTCATATCGACTTCGTCCGCCCCATAAGTGTCGCGGGCGTTGTCGTAGAAAAGGACCATGTAGGCATAGGGGAATATTAAACCGTATTTTGGATGCCTAAGCTTTGGCTGAGCATTTTGAGCTGTATAGAACAGGACGCTGTTCACCCCGGAGCGTTGAATGGAAAAATTGGCACGTTGGACAATGGCATCACCTTGTTCGCCTAATGCGAACTCGAGCACACGAGTATTCATAAGGGAATTCCTATAGTTGGCGGAAGATCTATCAGTTGATAAATAGGTGCTCGCAAATTTAACGATAAGGACAGATATTAGTAGCAGTCCGACGCCCAGTAACCACCGGTGCTGATGTCGACGCATGATTAGGCCTCCTTCCAAGCTGCAATTACCTGCATCTGCTCAATCATGTAGAGGCGGAACTGGCCGTCAAAATCACGACCTTTTGTCATCAGATAATGGTACTGCTTGAGGATGGCCATTACATATTTCATCCTTGCCTCTGGGTCGTAGAGTTTTCCCTGCTTCAAACCCATAGTGACCGTCACGTCTTCTTCCGTAAGCCCATAGGGCTGTAACTCACGAATTTCAATCTCCCGGGTAATCATGGGCGCGGTATTAAATACTAATGTCGGATCCTTCGTTCCCACCAAGTTCCAAAGCCTGCGCCCCAAGTCATTACTATCGATAGCCAGTTCAAACTCAGGGTGGCTATAAATCATCGCTTGCAAGTGAATATTTTGTTCGTGCTTCAGAAAGTGCTCGGCGCTTTTGAAAGCTTGGTCTTCCTTGGATCTATTAGGCGTCGTTTTTTCAGCTGTCTCATATTCTTCAATCCAACGAAACCCCTCTTTCAAAGGCGCTGTCGCCCTGCACTGATTAATTTCCGCCAACGCGCCTTTATCGTCGGTCAGGTTCATCTGCCAGTTGAGGTGGCGGATATCTAACTTGCGCAGGTTCTTTTCCATATCCAGGCGCAAGGAAGTGTTTTCCCCCAGGGCCCAAGGCATGGCTTGTACCTGTTGGGTGATGACCGGGTCGTAGGTGGTGACATCCCGGCAATCGACATCGCGAAAGAACGCCTCGCGGCCAAACTTGCGCCAATAGAGTATCCACGGGGTGATTTCGAGAAACAGCCAGAAGTTACCCTTGAGCAAGTAGTAGTAACTGACCCGAGACATGAGCCTGGCGTCGGCCATGAAATGATCGAATTTACTTTCGGCGAACTCGATGCCGTCTACCACTTGCTTGGCGGCAAATGCGGCGAGGCCGGCCCAGTAAAAGCGGCCCTGATGTTCGGTGCCTTCATCGTCCAGGAACAGTTGGGCATAGTTGCCGGCGGTGCGTTTGGCGCGCCTTAAGGCTTTGGGCACCAAGACGTTGTTTTGCGCCAACAGGGCGATGCTTTGCGCTTGCACCAGGGACCATAGGTCGCAGCAGGTGACAATCGCGTCTTCGGTGGCGCCTTCTTCCGCGCGGGTGTAGGCCTTTTTCAGGATTCGGCCTTTGACGTAGGTGACGCCTTCTTCGGTGTCGATAATCCAGGGTGTGGTCATGTTTACCTGCTTATAAGGTCGGGTTGGATTGATCGGGACTCCACTGCCAGAAAGTCGTGCCGAAGTTGCTGTCGCCGATGGCGGGGAAAGGAGTGCCTTGTTGGAAGTAACGGCGGGAATTGACTTGGGCGGGGGTGAACCACCACCCGGACTGGGGGCAAAGTTCGCCGGCGGCTTTGCGTAACACCGGCTCCGGTGGCGCTGTTTGGGCTTGTTTTAGGGCTTCGGCTTTTGCCACGCTCTCCATCGAAGGTACGGGCACGCCCGTGACCATGGTGGGGTCTTGATAACTTTCCAGGATGGGTAAGCCCAGGGCTCGTGCTTGTTCTTCTGCCTTGATTCGCAGGAGTAAGGCGCCTGCTAGGGTTGTGGCGTATTTGGCGCGTGTGGCTTCGTTGGGATGGCTGGCGCCGCTTAGGCTGTTAGTTGTTTGGAGGATGACATTCAAATTGTCAAATAGGGGGGTGTCGGAGTTTTCTGTGCGGATGCCAGGGCTATACCTGACCTTAAGTAACATTCCGTCAGCTTGCCAGTACCATATGAATCCATTTTTCAACGACTTCCAATCTTCCCAGGATAATCGGTAATCAGGATCAGCCAAAAATGGCGATACGAGTTTTAAACTCGCAACGCTGGGTTGGTTTAAATGACCCTCTTTAAAGTGATAGGTTGTGCGTCCAGTTAAACGGGGGTCGCTCAGCATAATGAATCGCTTCCAGCCGACGGCTTGGATGCTGGCCTGAAGGGCCATTACTAATTCATATAACTGGCGGTCATAGATTTCTAGTTCTGCATCAGAGATTTTTTTCAAGATGGGCCTCTTGGGAAGGTCAAGGCGCATATTGACTTCATCCACTCCGTAAGTATCGCTAGCATCATCGTAAAAAAGCACGGTGCTGGCGAGAGGGAAGGTCAGCCCGTGCTTAGGATGTTTCAGGCGATATTGCATATTTCGAGCGGTATAAAATAGTGCGCTGCTCACACCTGAACGTTGAATAGAAGAACTTGCGCGTTGGATGATAGTGTCCCCTTTTTCGCCTAATGCGAATTCAAGCACGCGTGAGTTCATGAAAGGGCTCCAGTTACTGGCAGTAGAATAAGCTGCTGGTAGATGGGTAGTTGCGTATTCAACAGTGAGGCCTAGCGCTAATAACAGCCCTACCCCCAATAACCTGGTGCGGGTATGTAGGTGCATAATTAGGCTTCCTTCCAAATTGCGATTGCCTGCATTTGTTCAATCATATATGACCGATATTGTCCCTTGTAATCTCGGCCTCCAATCATTAGTCGGTGGTATTGCTCGAGGATGTCCATAACGTATTCCATCCTTGCCTCTGGCTCGTAGAGACTTCCTTGTGCCAGCCCCATAGTAACCGTCACGTCTTCTGCCGTAAGCCCATAGGGCTGTAACTCCCGAATTTCAATTTCCCGGGTAATCATGGGCGCAGCATTAAATACTAATGCCGGATCCTTCGTTTCCACCAAGTTCCAAAGTCTGCGTCCCAAGTCGTTGCTATCTATAGCCAATTTAAACTCGGGATGGTTATAAATAATCGCTTGCAGGTGGATATTTTGTTCGTGTTGAAGGAAGTAATCTGCGCTCTTGAATGCTAGCTCCTCCCTGAGTTCTTTTGAGCCCGGCTCATTAACGGTTTCATACGCCTCAACATAACGAAACCCCTCTTTCAAAGGCACTGTCGCCCCGCACTGCTTAATTTCTGCCAGCGCGCCTTTATCGTCGGTCAGGTTCATCTGCCAGTTGAGGTGGCGGATATCTAACTTGCGCAGGTTCTTTTCCATATCCAAGCGCAAGGAAGTGTTTTCCCCCAGAGCCCAAGGCATGGCTTGTACCTGTTGGGTGATGACCGGGTCGTAGGTGGTGACATCCCGGCAATCGACATCGCGAAAGAAAGCCTCGCGGCCAAACTTGCGCCAATAGAGCATCCACGGGGTGATTTCGAGAAACAGCCAGAAGTTACCCTTGAGCAAGTAGTAGTAACTGACCCGAGACATGAGCCTGGCGTCGGCCATGAAATGATCGAATTTACTTTCGGCGAACTCGATGCCGTCTACCACTTGCTTGGCGGCAAATGCGGCGAGGCCGGCCCAGTAAAAACGGCCCTGATGTTCGGTGCCTTCATCGTCCAGGAACAGTTGGGCATAGTTGCCAGCGGTGCGTTTGGCGCGCCTTAAGGCTTTGGGCACCAAGACGTTGTTTTGCGCCAACAGGGCGATGCTTTGCGCTTGCACCAGGGACCATAGGTCGCAACAGGTGACAATCGCGTCTTCGGTGGCGCCTTCTTCCGCGCGGGTGTAGGCCTTTTTCAGGATTCGGCCTTTGACGTAGGTGACGCCTTCTTCGGTGTCGATAATCCAGGGTCGGGTCATCATCTGTCTCCTGGGTGCTGGCTCAGGGTGATTCAGCTTTCCCCTGGGTCTTGGGGTAGGCCATTTGTGCTTGTTGGGGGGCAATCATGTGAGGTGAGGGCTCGGTGAGCGGGCGCTTTTTGAGGTGCGCAGAAGTGCCCGCCGTCAGCGCAGGCGCTGCTAGGCCGGGTGGCTTTTGGGTTGTTGACTGGGAGGCGGGAGTACGCACGGTAGTGCGGGCCGCGTTGGGCCGCTTGGGTTGATTGCCAGCGGCGTGGCTGGCCGCTTAGCAGGGCCAGTTGCAATGGCTGCGAGGGCATCGCGTTTACCTTCTTGGGGTAAGACGCGAGATGGTAGCGATGGTTTTCTGGCCGGAAAATCAGACCGAGGGGACGTGTCGAGTGGGAATCTACTTACGCGAAGCCATGTGCTCTGCTGACATCAGTTGAACAAGTCGAGCCTGGACGAGCGTCCAGGCCCGCAAGGGCCGCCTAACGTCAGTGCTGGCTGAACTGCGACGCCAGTTCGCGCAGCAGGACTTCGGCGTCCAGCACTTTGCTGACCACGTCTTCAGCCTTGTCGCGGCTCAGGCCGACGCGTTCGAGCAGGGCTTCGGGGATTTCTTCGTCGGGGCCGGAGCCGATGCCGCGCCCACGCAGCAGGCGCACGGCCAGGCACACCAGGTTCGGGTACTCGGCGTAGTCACCGTCGTAGCTGGGGTCGTGCTGGAAGCGCAGGGCAGTGCACAGTTCCGGCGGCATGTCCCAGTAGCGCATCAGCCAGGCGCCGATCTGTTCGCGGCTGATGCCCAGCAAGTGCTGCTCGATGTAGCTGTGGCACAGGTGCGGGTTGACCTCCAGGTGGCGGCAGATCAGCGAGAAGTGCGGGGGGAAGACGTGGGCCAGCAGCAGGTAGCCGAAGTTGTGCAAAAGGCCGGCGAGGTAGGTCAGGCCGGCTTCGGGGCGCTGCGCGCGTGGCATGGCTCGGGTCAGGCCTTCGATCACGGCAGCGGTGTAGATCGACTGCTGCCAGTACGGCGTGTTGGTCTGCGGCTGGTCCTTGGGCAGGCTCAGGGTTTTGCCCAGAGCCAGGCCCAGCGCCAGGTTTATCACCAGGTCAAACCCAAGCACGCGGACAATGGCGTCTTCGACTGAACGAATTTTGCCCGGCGAGGCGTAGTACGGCGACGCTGCCCAGCTCACCACTTGGGCGGCCAGGGCCGGGTCGGTTTCCACCACGCCGGTGATGTCGTCGATGGTGGCGTTGGGGTCCACGCGCAACTTGATGATTTTTTGCGCTGTCTCGGCCAGTGGCGGGATTTCCAGGGTGGCTTCCAGGCGTTGCTGGATGCGCCGCGCCGTGAAGGCCTGCATGGCGAGGGTGATTTCCTCGCTGTCGTCGTGGGGGCGGTCGAGGTTGGGATGAATGGTGTTCAGGGCTTCGCCGAAGTTACCGGCGCTGGCCTTGGTCAGCATGGTCTTGAAGGCTTCGTTGGTGATTTCCAGCAACAGGCCCGGTTCACCCGAGTGGATAAGCAGGGAGGGCTGGTGCAGCAGGCTTTCTTCGTACAGGCAGGGCGAACTGGTCAGCGCCGGTAGGCCCGGCAGCAGGCTCAGGCTGTGTTTGCCGAGCATGCGTTCCAGGCGATCCAGGGGCACGGCGGTGAGGCGCCGGCCTGTCAGCTCGGTGAGGCGGTTGAGATCCAGCAATTGGCTTTGCGGGAACAGCACCATCAGCGCGCCGATGGCATCGTCCAGCAGCACGGCCTGGACTTTGCGCGCCGGGTTCAGCGCCGCGTGGTCCAGCACTTCGGTGTAGGGGATGTCCAGCTTGCCGAGCAGCAGCCGGATAACAGACGGAGCGTGCGGGGTTGCTGGGGAGATGGCAACTTCTGTCATGGTCTGTATCCCTTTTCTTACAATGCCAGGAGTATAACCAGCTTGGTTGCACCCTTGTCTCTTTAACTGGGATTCGATTCACACCTGGCCGTATTGCTGGCCGTGGCGTAACCAGCGCTCTAGCAACGGGCTGACGTGTTGCGGCCAGCGTTCCAGCAAGGCCTGGGCGGCATCGCGCACCGCTGGCAGCAGGTCTGCGTCGCGCATCAGGTCGGCGACTTTGAATTGCAGCAGGCCGGTCTGCCGGGTGCCGAGCATTTCCCCGGGGCCGCGTAGCTCCAGGTCTTTTTCGGCGATGACGAAACCGTCGTTGGTCTCGCGCATGATGCCCAGGCGCTGGCGGCCGATCTGCGACAGCGGCGGGTGATAGAGCAGCACGCAGTGGCTGGCGGCGCTGCCCCGGCCGACGCGCCCGCGCAACTGGTGCAGTTGCGCCAGGCCCAGGCGTTCGGGGTTTTCGATAATCATCAAGCTGGCGTTGGGCACATCGACACCGACTTCAATCACCGTGGTCGCCACCAGCAGTTGCAGTTCGCCGGCCTTGAACTGGGCCATCACCGCGGCTTTTTCCACAGGCTTCATGCGCCCGTGAATCAGGCCGACGCGCAATTCGCCCAGGGCGCTGGTGAGGTCCTCGAAGGTGGTTTCGGCGGCTTGGCAGGTGAGTTCTTCGGACTCTTCGATCAGCGTGCACACCCAGTACGCCTGGCGGCCCTCGGCGCAAGCGGCGCGCACCCGTTCGATGACTTCGATGCGCCGGGTGTCGGTAATCAGCACCGTGTTCACGGGGGTGCGCCCGGGGGGCAGTTCGTCGAGGACCGAGGTGTCGAGGTCGGCGTAGGCGCTCATGGCCAGGGTCCGCGGGATGGGGGTGGCGGTCATGATGAGCTGGTGCGGGCACATGCGCCCGCCGACGCCTTTCTGGCGCAGGGCCAGGCGCTGCTGCACGCCGAAGCGGTGCTGCTCGTCGATGATGACCAGGGCCAGGTTCTTGAACTGCACTTCGTCCTGGAACAGCGCATGGGTGCCCACCACCATCGGCGTGCCGCTGGCGATCTGTTCCAGGGCGGCGGTGCGGTGTTTGCCCTTGAGCTTGCCGGCCAGCCACGCGGTTTCGATCCCTAGGGGTTCGAGCCAGCGGGTGAAGTTGAGGAAGTGTTGTTCGGCGAGAATCTCGGTGGGCGCCATTAGCGCGACCTGGTAACCCGCCTCCAAAGCTTGCAGGGCCGCGAGGGCGGCGACCACGGTTTTGCCCGCGCCGACATCGCCCTGGATCAGACGCAGCATCGGCTCGCGCTGGTTCAGGTCGTAGGCGATTTCATTGCCCACCCGCTGTTGCGCGCCGGTGGGTGGGAAGCCCAGGTTGGCCAGGTATTTGGCCGGCAACACCTTGGCCTTGGGCAGCACCGGTGCGCGCAAGGAGCGCAGGCTTTCGCGCAGGCGTTGCTGGGATAGCTGATGGGTCAGCAGTTCCTCGAACGCCAGGCGATGCTGGGCCCAGTGATGCCCCAGGGCCAGCTCATCCACATCGGCGTCGGCCGGCGGGTGATGCAGGTAGCGGATCGCGTCGGCCAAGGGCGCCAGTTGGTAGTCGCGGGCCAGTTCGTCCGGCAGCCAGTCGGGCAGGCTGCTGGGGCCGAGTAGGGTCAGGGTCTGCTGGCACAACTGGCGCAGGCGTTGTTGGGTCAGGCCTTCGGTGAGCGGGTAGATCGGCGTCAGGGTCTGGTCCACGGGCGGCGGTTCGTCGCCGCTGATGGCGCGGTACTCGGGGTGGTAGATCTCCAGGCCCGAGGCGCCGGGGCGGGCCTCGCCGTAGCAGCGGATGCGGGTGCCGCGCTTGAGGCCTTCTTTTTGCGCGTTGCTGAAGTGGTAAAAGCGCAGGCTCAGGCCGCCGGTGCCGTCCTGCAAGCGCACCAGCAGGCTGCGGCGCTTGCCCATGACCACGTCGGCGCCGCTGACGGTGCCTTCGATCACCGCGTCCTGGCCCGGGCGCAGGTGGCCGATGGGCACTACGCGGGTGCGGTCCTGGTAGCGCAAGGGCAGGTGGAACAGCACATCCTGGAGGTTTTCCAGGCCGACTTTGGCCAGTTTTTCGGCCATGGCTTCGCCGACACCCTTGAGTGCCGTGACGGGCACGTTCGACAGCTGTGTCATGGCCGCGTCTTAGCTCGCGGCGGGCGGCTTGGCCACCGAGCACAGGCGGATCGAGTCGGCGAGGATTTCGATGGCTTTGGGCCTTGGGAAACTGGCGCGCCAGGCAATCGCCACGGTGCGGAACGGCACCGGCGGGGTCAGTGGGCGTACTTCGATCACGCCGGGGGCGTAGTGATGGCTGTCCACGGCCGAGAGCGGCAGGATCGAAATTCCCAGACCCGAGGCGACCATGTGGCGGATGGTTTCCAGGGAGCTGGATTCCACCGTGGTGTGGCGGTTGCCGTCGTTGCCCTTGGCGGTGGTGGGGCAGGCTTCGAGCACCTGGTCGCGGAAGCAGTGGCCTTCGCCGAGCAGCAGCAGGCTCTTGTCGTTGAGCAGGCTGGCGTCGATGGTGGCTTTCTGGGTCCAGGGGTGCGAGCTGGGCATCAGTACGTAGAACGGCTCGTCGTAGAGCGGCAGGGTCAGCACGTCCGCCTCGTTGAACGGCAGGGCGATGATGATCGCGTCCAACTCGCCGTTGCGCAGTTTGTCGCGCAGCACGTGGGTGAAATTTTCTTCGATGTACAACGGCATCTGCGGGGCGACCCGGTGCAGTTGCGGGATCAAGTGGGGGAACAGGTAGGGGCCGACGGTGTAGATCGCGCCGACTTTCAACGGCGCGGTCAGCTGGTTTTTCCCGGCTTGGGCCAGTTCGCGGATGCCTTGGGCTTGCTCCAGTACCTTTTGGGCCTGGGCGACGATGCCTTCACCCACAGGGGTCAGGCGCACCGCGCTTTTGCTGCGCTCAAAAATCAGCACACCGAGTTCGTCTTCAAGCTTCTTGACGCCTACCGACAGGGTCGGCTGGCTGACGTGGCAGCGCTCGGCCGCGTGGCCGAAGTGTTGCTCTTGGGCGAGGGTAACGATGTAGCGTAATTCTGTGAGGGTCATAGCGGGCGTCCATGAGGTTGCGGGCCAAGCATAACGGCTGCAATCGATAGACGCACGTTATCAGACTGAGGGCGAAGAGCGACACCGGGCAATCTGTCTTTGTGTTTGCAGATGCGCGAAGGGCACCTTGTCGGTGCCCTTCGGGGTTTGCGGCAGCGGTCAGCGGCGACGTTTTTCGATCGAATAAACGAACGGTGCGACGATCTCGATGGAGCCATTGCTCAGCATGTCGGCCGGCGGCTTGGGCAGCGGTTGGGCGCGGCGGATCATTTCCAGGGTGGCCCGGTCCAGATCGGCGTTGCCCGAACGCCCTACCAACTCGTAGGACAACACTTTGCCTTCGCCATCGACCACGAAGCGCAGACGGTTCAAACCTTCCTTGCCACGGGCCTGGGCACCGGGCGGGTACTTTTTGTACTTGGCCAGGTGCCCCAGCAGGGTGCTCTGCCAACTGGCCTTGGCCGCCAGTTGGGCAGGCGAAGGGCCGGGCGCCGGTTGGGCGGACTTGTCCGTTGGCGCGTTGGTTGGCGGGGCGTCGCTGGGTTTTTCCTCGGAAGGTTTTTCCTTGGGCGGCTCCGGCTGCTTCTCAGGCTTGGGCGGTTGTGGCTTGGGCTTGGGTTTGACCGGTTTGGGCACGGAGATCGTCGGTTTCGGCGCCTCCGCGAGTTTTGGCAACGGCAGTTCCTCTACCGGGGCCGGGGGTTGGGGCGGCGTCACGACCTTGGGCGGTGCGGGCGGAGGTGGGGCCGGAACCGGCGCCAACTCCACCAGCATCGCCATCGGCGGCAGTTCGACCGGCTGTGGCGACGTCCAGTTGAGCGCGAGAACAACCGCGACCGCATGGACGCCCAGCACCAGTGCCAGGCTACCGCTGTAACGCGTCAGCTTTTGGCGCGTTGTCATCATTTCTTGGCTGCCGTCTCAAGTCCGACCAGGCCGACCTTCAAGTACCCGGCCGCCCGCAGGGCATCCATCACACTCATCAGGTCGCCGTAATCCACGCCTTTATCGGCCTGGAAGAAGATCGTCGTGTCCTTTTTGCCTTGGGTGCGGGCATCGAGGGTGGCGCCGAGGCTTTCGGCTTTCACTTCGTCTTCGCCCAGGAACAGTCGCTGATCGGCCTTGACGCTGAGGAACACCGGTTTCTCCGGCCGCGGCGCCGGTTTGGCGGTGGAGGCGGGCAGGTCAACCTTGATGTCCACGGTGGCCAGCGGGGCGGCCACCATAAAGATGATGAGCAGTACCAACATCACGTCGATGAACGGGGTGACGTTGATTTCATGGTTCTCGGCCAGATCGTCGTCTGCGCCTTCTTTCAAATGCAGGCCCATGGCCGATTACCCCACTTTCACCATATGCGGTTGCGAGCCGCGCTCAGGCGGCAGGTGGTCGAGGTCACGGCTGACCAGCAGCAGGACTTCGGCAGAGGCGTCAGAGACTTGGGCCTTGTAGCCGGCGATGGAGCGGGCGAACACGTTGTAGATCACCACCGCAGGGATAGCCGCGACCAGGCCCAGGGCAGTGGCCAGCAGGGCTTCGGCAATGCCGGGGGCGACGACGGCCAGGTTGGTGGTCTGGGTTTTGGCGATGCCGATGAAGCTGTTCATGATGCCCCACACGGTGCCGAACAGGCCGACGAAGGGCGCGGTGGAACCAATGGTGGCCAGCACGCCGGTGCCGCTGCTCATGTTGCGACCGCAGGCAGCGACCAGGCGCTCGAGGCGGAAGCTCACCCGTTCCTTGATGCCTTCTTTCTCGCGGCTATTGGCCGACAGGCGCATTTCTTCCAGGGCGTCGTGCACCAGCAGGTTGGCCAGGGTGCCTTCCTTGGCCGCAGTGGTGCTGGCTTCCTTGAGGGTGGTGGCTTTTTTCAGGGCCAGGATTTCACCGCGCAGGCGACGCTTGGCGCCCAGCAGCTCAAAGCCCTTGGCGATCCAGATGGTCCAGGTGATGATCGAGGCGATGGCCAGGCCGATCATCACGATTTTCACGATGATGTCGGCGTTCTGGTACATGCCCCATGGCGACAGGTCATGGGCCATGCCCAGGGTGTTGTCGGCTTCCAGCACTTCGCCTTCGCCATCGGCGGGCAGGTTGGCGTCTTGCGCCAGGGCCGGGTCGGCGGCAACCGGGGTCACGACTGGCGCAGCGTCGGTGGCAGGCGCGGGGCTGTGGTCGGTGCTCTCATGGGTAGCAGCCGGCGCCGCGGCAGCGGCCGGTGCCGCTTGGTCCGCATAGGCCGCAGTCGGTGCCAGCAACAGGCTGAGCAACAGCGCTGTTACCATGCGCCACGTGCGCGAAGGGCTAGAAAGCTTGGTTGGCGAAGCGGGGAGTTGATTGCTTGTCATGCTGGCCGGACCTGAGAGGGAAAAGGGGTAAATGTCCTTCTAGGCCTCGTGGGGCCGAGAACAAATGGGCGGCCATTATTGCAAGTAATTCTTGTTAACAGAAGCAATAGACTGTCTTTTTTTCCTACGAAGCCCGCCGCTCGTCATCTGACGAAGCTAGGCTGGGCCATTATTTGAGGGGTTTTTGATGTCCGTTCCTTCGGTGTTGATCGCCGGTTGTGGCGACGTTGGCGGGCGTTTGGCGACGCAAATGCTGGCGAAAGGATGGCAGGCTTACGGAATGCGTCGCACGACCGCGAGGTTGCCCGCCGGGGTCACGGGTATCGCTGGGGATTTGTTCAGCGCGCAATGCCCGGCCCAGTGGCCGACTGGCGCCGTGGACTACCTGGTGTATTGCGCCACGGCCACCGAACACGACGAGGCAGGTTACCGCGCGGCTTACGTCCAGGGGCTGGAACATGTGCTGGGTTGGCTCGAGCAGCACGGCCAGGCGCCCAAGCGCCTGCTGTTCGTCTCCAGCACCAGCGTCTATGGCCAGCAAGAGGGCGAGTGGATCGACGAAACCTCGGCCACCGAGGCGCGTGGCTACTCCGGGCGTTTGATGCTTGAGGCCGAGCAGGTCGCCGCGCGCAGTGGCATCCCCGCCAGTGCGGTGCGCCTCACCGGCATTTACGGCCCAGGGCGCAACGCACTGCTGACCCAGGTGCGCCAGGGCTATCGCGTGGCCATCGAGCCGCCGTTGTTTGGCAACCGCATTCACGTCGACGACGCAGCGCGGCTGTTGGCCTTCTTGTTGGAGGCTGATCGCCAAGGGGCGGCGCTGGAGGATTGCTATATAGGTGTCGATGACACGCCGGCGCCGCTGGCTGAGGTGGTTGCCTGGTTGCGCGATTACCTGGGTGTCAGCCAGTGGGCCGATGAGGTCAGCGTGCGCCGGGCCAGCAGCAAGCGGTGCTCCAACGCGCGGGCGCGGGCCCTGGGGTGGGCGCCGCTATACCCGAGTTTCCGCGAAGGCTACGCGGCCATCCTCGCGCAGGAGGTGTAGCCGCTGCCGCGGGTTACTGTTTTTCCAGCAGCCACTGGCGTGCGCCGGGGGACAGGGAAGGCATTTCGTCCGCCAGGGCACCGTTGATCGCCTGGAAAATTTCCAGTTGGTCACCCTTGCGGGCGAAGATCCACGAGTTGCCCTGGTTGCCTTGTTGCAGCCAGATGCTGTCGTTGCTACCGCTCATGGATGCGCAATCGCCCGCCAGGCACAGGGCGTAGCGGTCGGCGCCGACCATGCCGTCGATCCGGCCATCCGGCTGGAACTGCACGGTGCCGCCTTCGCCCGGGCCACTCAGGACTTTCCAATGGCCACCCATGTAGGTGGCGTAGAGTGCGCGCTCGAAACTGGCGCCCAGCGGCGCGCCGGCAGGCACGGTGGTGTCCTGGGCGCGCTCGAAGGTTTGTGCAGGGTCCGTGTCGGCCGCCGCTTGCAGCAATTGCTTGCCGTCGCGCTTGAGCTCGACGGACGAGCCGCCGTAGAAGTCGACTTTCCAGGCCCCGGACTGTTCGCCGGCCAGTTTGCCTTCGACATTTTCGAAGCCGTTGGTGAAGCGCGCCTGAGCGGCTTTGGTGTTGATGTCCCATTCCAGGTTTGGGCCGTTGGCCTGGAGGGTTTCGCGCAATGACTCGCCTTTGGCGGCGGCATCGATTGCCACCTGGTTGATCCAGGTGCCACTGATATCACGGTCGGCGGGATCGCTGGCGCAGCCGCCGAGGAACACGGCGAGCAATGAGAGAGCAAGCGCTTGGCGCATGATGGAATCCTTTCAAAACGAAAATGGCGCAGCACGAGGGCTGCGCCAATACCTGCGGACGCCGCTTACTCGATGACGAGAATGGCGTCCATTTCAACCTGCGAACCCTTGGGCAGCGCAGCGACACCGATGGCGGCGCGGGCCGGGTAAGGCTGGTCGAAGTATTTGCCCATGATCTCGTTGACCTTGGCGAAGTGGCTCAGGTCGGTGAGGAAAATGTTGAGTTTGACGATGTCCTTGAACGAACCGCCCGCCGCTTCGGCCACAGCCTTGAGGTTCTCGAACACCTGGACGGTCTGGGCTTCGAAGCCTTCGACCAGCTCCATGGTTTTTGGGTCCAGGGGAATCTGGCCGGACATGTAGACAGTGTTGCCAGCCTTGATCGCCTGGGAGTAAGTGCCGATGGCTGCCGGCGCTTTGTCGCTGGTGATAACGGTCTTGGTCATGTTGGGTTCCTTGTTATGAAGGGCTTACGCACGCATGCGGGTGATGCGGGTGACGCCGGTGAGGGCGCGCAGTTTCTTGATGACTCGGGCCAGGTGCACGCGGTCATGCACGCTGACAACCAGTTGGACCACGCTGATGCGGCCATCGCGCTCATCCATGCTGATTTTCTCGATATTGCCGTCGGCGGCGTTGACGCTACTGGCCAGCAGGGCGATCAGGCCGCGTTGGTGCTCCAGCTCGACGCGCAGCTCGACGTTGAATTCGCCGGTGACGTCCTTGGCCCAGGAGAGCTGGATACATTTTTCCGGGTTGTGGCGGATTTCGCTGATGTTGCGGCAGTTATCCAGGTGCACGACCATGCCTTTGCCCGCGGACAGGTGGCCGACAATCGGATCGCCGGGGATCGGTGTGCAGCACTTGGCGTAGCTGAGCACCAGGCCTTCGGTGCCGCGGATCGCCAGTGGGCCTTCGGGGCTGGGCAGTTGTTCGCCTTCACCCAGCAGGCGGCGGGCGACCACGTAGGCCATGCGGTTGCCCAGGCCGATGTCTTCGAGCAGGTCTTCGATCAGTTCCAGGCGGTACTCGTGGAGCATGGCCTGGATGCGCTCGGCCGGGATTTTGTCCAGGGCGCTGTCGAAGCCGTTGAGGACCTTGTTCAGCAGGCGCTCGCCGAGGCTGATGGACTCGGAGCGGCGTTGCAGCTTGAGGGCGTGGCGGATGTGCGTGCGGGCCTTGCCGGTGACCACGAAGTTGAGCCACGCCGGGTTGGGCCGCGCGCCGGGGGCGCTGACGATTTCGACGGTGGAACCGCTCTGCAGGGGTTCGGACAGCGGCGCGAGGCGACGATTGATCCGACAGGCGATGCAGCTGTTGCCCACATCGGTGTGCACCGCGTAGGCGAAATCCACCGCCGTAGAGCCTTTGGGCAGCTCCATAATCCGGCCCTTGGGGGTGAAGACGTAGACTTCGTCCGGGAACAGGTCGATTTTTACGCTTTCGATGAATTCCAGGGAGTTGCCGGCACGTTGCTGCATTTCCAGCACGCCTTTGACCCATTGGCGGGCGCGGGCGTGAGTGCCCTTGGGCTGCTCGTCGCCGGTGGATTTGTACAGCCAGTGGGCGGCGATGCCGTTGTTGGCCATTTCTTCCATTTCGCGGGTGCGGATCTGGATTTCGATCGGCACGCCGTGCATGCCGAACAGCGTGGTATGCAGGGACTGATAGCCGTTGGCCTTGGGGATGGCGATGTAGTCCTTGAAGCGCCCCGGCAGCGGTTTGTACAAATTATGTACAGCCCCGAGCACCCGGTAGCAGGTGTCGACCTTGTCAACGATGATGCGGAACGCGTAGACGTCCATGATCTCGTTGAAGGCCCGGCGCTTGCCGCGCATCTTTTTGTAGATGCCGTAGATGTGCTTCTGGCGCCCGCTGACCTCGCCCTGGATGCCGTCGATGGCGAGGCAGTGGCTGAGGGATTCCTCGATTTTGTTGACGATTTCCTTGCGATTGCCTCGGGCGCGCTTGACGGCTTGGTAGATGCGCGCCGAGCGCATGGGGTGCATGGCCTTGAAACCGAGGTCCTCGAACTCGATGCGGATACTGTGCATGCCCAGGCGGTTGGCGATGGGCGCATAGATTTCCAGGGTTTCTTTGGCGATGCGCCGACGTTTTTCGCCGGACAGCACTTCCAGCGTGCGCATGTTATGCAGGCGATCAGCCAGCTTGACCAGGATCACGCGGATATCGCGGGCCATGGCCATGGCCATTTTCTGGAAGTTCTCGGCCTGGGCCTCGGCCTTGGTCTCGAAATTCATCTGGGTCAGTTTGCTGACCCCGTCGACCAATTCGGCCACGGTTTCACCGAACTGCGCTTGCAGCGCCTCTTTGGCAATACCGGTGTCTTCGATCACGTCATGGAGCATGGCGGCCATCAGGCTCTGATGGTCCATGTGCATGTCGGCAAGAATGTTCGCCACGGCAAGAGGGTGCGTGACGTATGCCTCGCCGCTACGGCGGCGTTGGCCGTCGTGGGCTTGTTCGGCGTAGAAATACGCTCGGCGGACCAGATTGACCTGGTCCGTGCCGAGATAGGTCGATAAGCGATCGGCGAGGGCGTCTATGCTCGGCATGATGACTCCTGCCGTAGGCTGTGACCCTGCGCCGTGCTACGTCGACCGGGCATAGGCTTAGACGGCCTCGTTGGACTCGTCCTCGAACGCTGCGAACAGCGGTTCGTCTTCGACGATTTCGGCCTCGGCGATCACGGCGTAGCTCATCAGGCCAGCGGCGATTTCGCGCAGTGCCATTACGGTCGGCTTGTCATTTTCCCAAGCCAGCTTTGGCTCTTTGCCACCGGTTGCCAATTGACGAGCACGCTTGGTAGAGAGCATGACCAGCTCAAAGCGGTTATCCACGTGTTCTAGGCAGTCTTCAACGGTTACGCGGGCCATGGTATTCCTCGTAGCAAATGCAATATGCGCGCAGCCCGAATGGGCGAGCGGACTCAACAGTTTAAAAAATCACCAGCAATTAGGGAAGCGCTGATTTGTCGCTCGCCATGGCAAAGCGCTACAAGTGCCAATGTAAGGCCCTTGCAGCCGTTTTGGAAAGTGCTGTTTAACCCAGCAGTTCGGCGAGCAACTTGCCAAAACGCTGCTGTTGGCGCTTTTGCTGGAGCTGATTGGCACGGAAAATCGCTTTCAGATCGTCCAGCGCATGGGTGAACTCGTCGTTGATGATGAGGTAGTCATAGTCCACGTAGTGGCTCATTTCGCTGACGGCTTCACGCATGCGCCCGTCGATAATCTCGTCGCTGTCCTGGCCGCGGTTGGTCAGGCGCTGGTGTAGAGCTTGCAGCGAGGGCGGCAGGATGAATATCGAGCGGGCCTGGGGCATCAGCTTGCGCACTTGCTCGGCGCCTTGCCAGTCGATTTCCAAGATCAGGTCGTGGCCTTCGTCGAGGGTCTGCTGCAAGTGGCTCTGCGAGGTGCCGTAGAGGTTGCCGAACACCTCGGCGCGCTCCAGGAAGTCGCCGTGTTCGATCATTTTCACGAACTCGCTGCGTTCGACGAAGTGGTAGTTCACGCCATTCACTTCACCGGGGCGCATGGCCCGGGTGGTGTGGGAGACCGAGACGCGGATTTCCGGGTTGGCGTCGGTGAGGGCCTTGACCAGGCTGCTTTTGCCCGCGCCCGAAGGGGCGGAAATGATGTAAAGGGTGCCGGTGCTGTGGGTCATGGAGGGTGCCTTACTCAATATTCTGTACTTGTTCGCGCATTTGCTCGATCAACACTTTGAGGTTGACCGCCGCTTGGGTGCTGCGCGGGTCGAAGGCTTTGGAGCCCAGTGTATTGGCTTCGCGGTTGAGTTCCTGCATCAGGAAATCCAGGCGCCGACCGGCGGCGCCGCCGGCCTTGAGGACGCGGCGCACTTCGAGGATGTGGGTGCTTAGGCGGTCGAGTTCCTCGGCCACGTCGTTTTTCTGCGCGAGCAAGACCATTTCCTGCTCCAGGCGCTGCGGGTCGAGGTCGGCCTTCATGTCGGCGAAGCGGTCGAGCACCTTCTGGCGCTGGGTGGCGAGCATGTGTGGCACCTGCACGCGCAGGGTCGCCACGTCTTCTTCTATGGCGTCCAGGCGTTCGTGAATCAGGCGTGCCAGCTCCGCGCCTTCGCGCTGGCGGCCGGCCTTGAGTTCTTTGAGGCCTTGGTTGAACAAGGCCAGTGCCTGGGCGTTGAGGGCCTGCGGGTCGGTGGCGTCGGCTACCAGCACGCCGGGCCAGGCCAGCACTTCCAGCGGGTTGAGGGCGGCCGGTTGTTTTATCAGGCTGGCCACGGTTTCGGCGGCGGCGACCAGTTGGGCGGCGCGCTCGCGGTCAACTTGCAGGGGTTTGCCGGTGCTTTCCTCGGTAAAGCGCAGGGTGCATTCGAGCTTGCCCCGCGATACGCCCTGGCGCAGCGCCTCGCGCACGGCGCCTTCGAGGTCGCGAAAGGATTCGGGCAGGCGTAGGTGAGGTTCCAGATAACGGCTGTTGACCGAGCGCAACTCCCAGCTCAGGGTGCCCTGGGTGCCGGCGTTCTCGACGCGGGCGAAGGCGGTCATGCTGTGCACCATGGCAGGTACCTCGCGATTCGGAACCGCCGCTGGACGGGGCCGATGGATAAATGATGGCCAACAGGCATTGAAGGGGCCGGATTGTAGCGCAGAGCGGCGGATGCTCCCAAGCCGGGCGTGGCCCACCGGTCACAGCACGGTTTTTTAGGCGTGCCCCGTGGGCGTGGTCGGCACTATAATGCTCGGCAGTTTTCCGTCCCCGTACAGGTGTTCCCCTATGAAACGTCCAAGTGGTCGCGTTGCCGATCAGCTTCGCTCGATCCGCATTACCCGCAACTACACCAAACACGCCGAGGGCTCTGTACTGGTCGAATTTGGTGATACCAAAGTGATTTGTACGGTCAGCGTCGAGAACGGCGTGCCGCGTTTCCTCAAAGGCCAGGGCCAAGGCTGGCTGACCGCCGAGTACGGCATGCTGCCGCGCGCTACTGGCGAGCGTAACCAGCGCGAAGCCAGCCGTGGCAAGCAGGGTGGCCGCACCCTGGAAATCCAGCGTCTGATCGGCCGTTCCCTGCGCGCCGCGCTGGACATGTCCAAGCTTGGCGATGTGACTCTGTACGTCGATTGCGATGTGATCCAGGCCGACGGCGGTACCCGCACCGCATCCATCACGGGCGCCATGGTGGCCTTGATCGACGCGCTGAAAGTCATCAAGAAGCGTGGTGGCCTCAAGGCTGGCGACCCGCTCAAGCAGATGATCGCGGCGGTGTCCGTGGGCATGTACCAAGGCGAGCCGGTGCTGGACCTGGACTACCTCGAAGACTCCGCAGCCGAGACCGACCTTAATGTGGTCATGACCGGTACCGGCGGTTTCATCGAAGTGCAAGGCACTGCTGAAGGCGCGCCATTCCAGCCTGAAGACCTGACCGCCATGCTGGAGTTGGCGAAAAAAGGCATGGCTGAAATCTTTGAATTGCAAAAAGCGGCCTTGGCCGACTGATTGCGCCTCACCCTTAAGGAGCGTGTGATGAGCGATGAACTGCAACCCGTGCCGACTTTAAGCCGCGAGGTCCGTCAGTGGGCGATGTTCTGTCACTTTTCCGCTTTCCTGGGGATGTGGTTCCCGTTCGGCAGCCTGATCGGGCCGTTGATCCTGTGGCAGGTCAAGCGTGAGGTGGACCCGTTCATCGACGCCCAGGGCAAGGAAGCGCTGAACTTTCAGATCACCGTGGCCATCGCCTCGGCCATCTGTTATTTGCTGATGTTCGTGCTGATCGGCTTTGCCCTGCTGGCGTTGGTGCTGATTGGCGCACTCGTGCTGACCATCATTGCCGGGATCAAGGCCAACGAAGGTGTGGCTTATCGCTACCCTTTCACTTGGCGCCTTATCAAGTAGGCTGCGGCAGGATTCACGGCCACAAAAAAACCGACAGCGATGTCGGTTTTTTTGTGGCTGCGAAAAGATGCTTAGATGGTCAGCGTCCAGTCGTAGTCCACGATCAGCGGCGCATGCTGCGAGAACCGTGGCTGGCGCGGCAGGCGCGCGCTACGCACGAAGCGACGCAGGCCGGGGGTCAGTAACTGGTAGTCGAAACGCCAACCCAGGTTGAGCATCTCGGCTTGTTCGTTGTCCGGCCACCAGCTGTATTGGTCGCCTTCGCGGCTGACTTCGCGCAGTGCATCCACGTAGCCCATGTTGCCAACGATCTCGTCCATCCAGGCCCGTTCCGGTGCCAGGAAGCCGGGGGATTGCTGGCTGTCGCGCCAGTTTTTTATGTCCAGCTTCTGTTGCGCCACATACAGCGAGCCACAGTAGATGTACTCGCGGCGTTTACGACGCTGTTTGTCCAGATAACGGGCGAAATCGTCCATTAGCTTGAACTTTTGGTTCAGCTCTTCATCGCCGTTCTGCCCTGATGGAAGCAGCAAGGTCGCGATGCTGACCTTGTCGAAATCGGCTTGCAGGTAGCGCCCGTAGCGGTCGGCTGTCTCGAAGCCGAGGCCGCTGATGACCGCCTTGGGTTGCAACCGCGAATACAAAGCCACGCCACCTTGGGTGGGAACTTCGGCATCACAGGCATAAAGGAAGTAGCCATCCAGTTGGAAGGCTGGGTCGTCCAGTTCAAAGGCGGAGGCGCGGGTGTCCTGCAGGCAGATGACGTCGGCATTCTGAGCTTGTAGCCAACTGAGCAAACCACGCTCGACTGCAGCCTGAATACCATTGACGTTCACACTGATGATCCGCATAAATGGCCCCAAAAATCGCGTGCGTGTATGATACCCGAGCTCTACCTAATTAGCTAAAGCCGTGGTATCTGGGGTTTTTTCATGCAGGCGTATCAGCGCGATTTCATTCGTTTTGCCATCGATCGCGGGGTTTTGCGCTTCGGTGAGTTCACCCTCAAGTCCGGGCGTACCAGCCCATATTTCTTCAACGCAGGTCTTTTCAACTCGGGTTCGGCACTGGCCCAGTTGGGGCGTTTCTACGCGGCCGCCATCGTTGAAAGCGGTATTGGCTTCGATGTGCTCTTTGGCCCGGCCTACAAAGGCATTCCCTTGGCGGCGACCACGGCCGTGGCTTTGGCCGAACACCACGGGCGCGACCTGCCCTGGTGCTTCAATCGCAAGGAAGCCAAGGCCCACGGTGAGGGCGGCAGCCTGGTGGGCGCACCGTTGACCGGCGAGGTGCTGATTATCGATGACGTGATTACCGCCGGCACCGCGATCCGCGAGGTGATGCAGATCATTGCTTCTCAGGACGGCGCCAAGGCCGCCGGCGTGCTGATCGCCCTCAACCGCCAGGAGCGCGGCAACGGTGAGTTGTCGGCTATCCAGGAAGTGGAGCGCGATTTCGGTATCCCGGTCATCAGCATCGTGTCGCTGAACCAGGTGCTGGAGTTCTTGGCCGATGACCCCGAGCTCAAGCAGCACTTGCCTGCCGTACAGGCCTATCGCGAGCAGTTCGGCGTCTGATTGGCGCTGTTAAAAAAAGACCCCGCTCAGCCAGGCTGAGCGGGGTCTTTTTGCATGCGCCGCGGCTTAAGGGCGCTTGCGATTGCTGATAAGGGTGCCCACACCGGTGTCGGTGAAGATTTCCAGCAGAATCGCATTGGGCACGCGGCCGTCAATAATCAGCGAACTGCCGACGCCACCTTGTACCGCCTCCAGCGCGCAGCGGATCTTGGGCAGCATGCCGCCGTAGATGGTGCCGTCGGCGATCAGGTCGTCGACTTGCTGGGTGGTCAGGCCCGTCAGGACTTGCCCGGACTTGTCCATCAGGCCGGCGATGTTGGTCAGCAGCATCAGCTTCTCGGCTTTGAGGGCCTCGGCTACCTTGCCCGCCACCAGGTCGGCGTTGATGTTGTACGACTCGCCGTTGGCGCCCACGCCGATCGGCGCGATCACGGGGATGAAATCACCCTTGACCAACAGGTTCAGCAGGTCGGTGTTGATGCCGACCACTTCGCCGACGTGGCCGATATCGATGATTTCCGGCGTGGTCATTTCCGGGGTCTTGCGGGTGACGGTGAGTTTTTTCGCGCGGATCAGTTCGGCGTCCTTGCCCGTCAGGCCGATGGCGCTGCCGCCGTGGCGGTTAATCAGGTTGACGATGTCCTTGTTGACCTGCCCGCCGAGGACCATTTCCACCACGTCCATGGTTTGCGCGTCGGTCACGCGCATGCCATCAACGAAATGGCTCTCGATGGACAGGCGCTTGAGCAAGTCACCGATCTGCGGGCCGCCGCCGTGCACGACCACCGGGTTGATGCCCACGGCCTTCATCAGCACGATGTCGCGGGCGAAGCCGGTCTTGAGCTCTTCGCTCTCCATTGCGTTGCCGCCGTATTTGATGACCAGCGTCTTGCCGACGTAGCGTCGAATATAGGGCAGCGCTTCGGATAGAACCTTGGCGGTGTTGGCAGCGGCGTCGCGTTCGAGGGTCATTAAGGGCTCCGGCAAAACGAGGGATTAGTCGATCAGAACGGCAGTTGAAGGTTGGGGGCTACACGTTTCAATTGGGCGTGGAACACGTCCTTGATGCGTTGCAATTCGGCGTCGTTGTCGGCCTCGAAACGCAGCACCAGCACCGGTGTGGTGTTGGAGGCGCGAACCAGGCCCCAGCCCTGTGCATAGTCGACCCGAACACCGTCGATGGTGGTCAGGTTGGCGCCGGCGCCCCATTGTGCGTCGTGCAGCGCGTCAATGATGCTGAATTTGCTCTCTTCGGTCACATGGATATTGATTTCCGGCGTGGAAATATCGTTCGGGAAGGTCTGGAACAGGTCTTCGCAGCTTGCCGTTTCCTTGCTGAGGATTTCCAGCAGGCGCGCGGCGCTGTAGATACCGTCGTCAAAGCCGAACCAGCGTTCCTTGAAGAACACGTGGCCGCTCATCTCGCCTGCGAGCAGGGCGCCGGTTTCTTTCATCTTCTTCTTGATGAGGGAGTGGCCGGTTTTCCACATCAGCGGGCGGCCGCCGTATTCCTGGATAAGGGGCGTGAGGCGGCGGGTGCATTTGACGTCGAAGATGATTTGCGCGCCCGGGTTGCGGGCTACCACGTCCCGCGCGAACAGCATCAACAGGCGATCCGGGAAGACGATGCTGCCGGTATTGGTCACCACGCCGACGCGGTCGCCATCGCCGTCGAAGGCCAGGCCCAGGTCGGCGTTGGCTTCCTTGACCTTGGCGATCAGGTCCACGAGGTTTTCCGGCTTGCCCGGGTCCGGGTGATGGTTGGGGAAATTGCCGTCTACCTCGCAGAACAGCGGGATGACTTCGCAGTTCAGCGCTTCAAGCAATTGCGGGGCGATCACGCCAGCGGCGCCGTTGCCGCAATCGACCACCACTTTGAGGCGGCGCGCGAGTTTGACGTCGTCGATGATGTGCGCGGCGTAGCGTTCAAGGATTTGCACCCGGGTCACGCTGCCTTCGCCACGGGTCAGGTCGTTGGTCTTGAGGCGGGTGTGCAGGGCCTGGATTTGTTCGTTGGCCAGGGTGTCGCCGGCGATGACGATCTTGAAGCCGTTGTAGTCCGACGGGTTGTGGCTGCCGGTGAGCATGACCCCGGATTTACCCGCCAGCACGTTGGCCGCGTAGTAGAGCGCGGGGGTGGGCACCAGGCCCACGTCGCTGACGTGGCAACCGCTGTCGCATAGGCCCTGGATCAGTTGCTCGACCAGTTCCGGGCCGGACAGGCGACCGTCGCGGCCGACCGAGATGTGCGGTTCGCCCTGGGCCAGGGTCTGGGCGCCGATGGCCCGGCCGATCCAGTAGGCGGTTTCGCCGGTCAGGGTTTTGGGCACCACGCCACGGATGTCGTAGGCGCGAAAGATGCTGTCGGGAAACGCAGGTGCTACGGGGGCTGCATGGCTCATCGCTGAGGTTGCTCCAACTCAAAGGTTGCTGGACGGGACGACGAACGGCTCGCCGGCGGGTTCAAACTGAAGGGTATGACGGCGTTTTCGCCACAGAGTTCGTGGTGTGAAATGGCCACCCCGGCGGTTGGGGTGGCCTGGTCGGGGCCACTCAGTGGCTGCCGGAGTGACCGAAACCACCAGCGCCGCGCTGGGATTCATCGAAGGTTTCGACCAACTCGAAGTGCGCCTGCACCACGGGCACCAGAACCAGTTGGGCGATGCGCTCGCCCACGGCGATGTTGAATGCGGTCTGGCCACGGTTCCAGCAGGAGACCATCAACTCGCCCTGGTAGTCGGAGTCGATCAGCCCCACCAGGTTGCCGAGCACGATGCCGTGCTTGTGGCCCAGGCCCGAGCGCGGCAGCACCAGTGCGGCCAGGCCTGGGTCGCCGATGTACACCGACAGGCCGGTGGGGATCAGCAGGGTCTGGCCCGGCTCAAGGACGGTGTCTTGCTGGAGCATCGCGCGCAGGTCGAGGCCGGCGGAGCCGGGCGTGGCGTACTGGGGCAGGGGGAATTCGCTGCCGATGCGGGGGTCGAGGATCTTGGCTTGCAAAGCGTGCATGGTGTTAAACCTGGTTCAGTCGGTCGGCGATAAAAGCAATCAGTTGGCGGGCAATCTTGCCCTTGCTGGTCTGGGCGAAAAGGGTGGCGTGCAGTTCGCGGTCGATCACGCTGCAGGCGTTTTCCTCGCTGTTGAAACCAATGCTGGGGTTGGCCACGTCGTTGGCGACGATCAGGTCGAGGTTCTTGTCTTTGAGTTTGCGCGCGGCGTAGTCCAGCAGGTGTTCGGTCTCGGCGGCGAAGCCGACGCTGAAGGGGCGGTCCGGACGGGTTGAGATGCTGGCCAGAATGTCCGGGTTGCGCACCATTTGTAGTAACAGGCCGTCGCCGTTTGTAGGGTCTTTCTTGAGTTTTTGCGGGGCAACCACTTCGGGGCGGTAGTCCGCGACTGCTGCCGAGGCGATGAATAGGTCGCATGGCATCGCAGCTTCACAGGCGGCGAGCATGTCCCGAGCACTGACCACGTCGATGCGGGTGACGCGGTCCGGGGTCGGCAAGTGCACGGGGCCGGTAATCAGCGTGACGCGGGCGCCTGCTTCCACCGCGGCTTCGGCCAGGGCGAAGCCCATTTTCCCGGAGCTGTGGTTGGTGATGTAGCGCACCGGGTCGATGTTTTCCTGGGTCGGCCCGGCGGTGATGAGCACGTGCTTGCCGGTCAGCGCCTGGCGCTGGAAGCAATTGGCAGCGCAGTCCACCAGGTCGTTGGCTTCGAGCATGCGGCCCATGCCGACGTCGCCGCAGGCCTGGCTCCCGGAGCCCGGGCCGAACACACGCACGCCACGGCTTTCCAGCAACTGGGTGTTGGCCAGGGTGGCCGGGTCGCGCCACATGGCTTGGTTCATCGCGGGGGCGATGGCGATGGTGGCGTCGGTGGCCAGCACCAGGGTGGTCAGCAAATCGTTGGCGATGCCTTGGGCCAGGCGCGCAATCAGGTCAGCGGTGGCGGGCGCGATCAGCACCAGGTCGGCCCAGCGGGCCAGTTCGATATGACCCATTGCCGCTTCGGCGGCCGGGTCGAGCAAGTCCAGGTGAACCGGGTGCCCGGACAACGCTTGCATGGTCAGCGGGGTGATGAACTCACTGCCGCCGCGGGTCATGACCACACGCACTTGCGCACCCTGGTCGATGAGCCGGCGAACCAGCTCGGCGCTCTTGTAGGCAGCAATGCCGCCGCCAACGCCCAGAACAATGCGTTTCCGATACAGCCGCTGCATAGGCCTGCCTTTGAGTTCAGTGATGACTGCGCGCGATGTCCCTCCCCAGGCCAAATCACGCGCAAAAAAGATGGGCTACGATAACACAGCGACCGCTATGGAACAGCGGCGCCCATCCACAAGGAGGTGCTATGAGCATCCGCAATTGGCCTGCCGCGGAGCGTCCGCGAGAGAAGCTTTTGGAGTCCGGCGCGGCGACGCTTTCTGATGCTGAACTGCTGGCGATTTTTCTGCGTACCGGGGTAACGGGCAAGAGCGCCGTCGATCTGGCGCGCCACCTGCTCCTGCAATTCGGCAGCCTGCGGGCGCTGTTGGAGGCGGATCTGCCGGCGTTCAGTCGACAGCTGGGGCTTGGGCCGGCTAAGTTCGCCCAATTGCAGGCTGTGCTGGAAATGGCGCGCCGGCACCTGGCAGAAAAGCTCCAGCGCGAATCGGTACTGGAGAGCCCGGAGGCAGTGCGCGACTACCTCAAGGCGTTACTGCGCCATGAACCCCATGAGGTGTTTGGTTGCTTGTTCCTGGACGCCAAGCACCGGGTGCTGGCGTTTGAGTCGCTGTTTCGCGGCACCATCGACAGCGCCAGCGTCTACCCCCGGCAAGTGGTCAAACGGGCGCTGGCGCACAACGCCGCGGCGTTGATCCTGGCCCACAACCACCCTTCGGGTGTCGCCGACCCCAGCCCTGCGGACCGGGTGCTGACCAAGCGCCTGCAAGAGGCGCTGGAGTTAGTTGACGTGCAGGTGCTGGACCACATCATCGTCGGGGGCGAAGACCCGATATCCATGGTGGAGTACGGCTGGATGTGACGATGCGGCGCCCATCATTTGACGCTGACTTTCGAAAAGTCCTGACGGCCGAATGGGCTGACCGAATAGCCTTCGATATTTTTGCGGGTCAGGGCAAACGCAGTGGGGTGCGCCAGGGGTACCCACAGCGCCTGTTGCTGGATTTGCGTCTGCGCCTGTTCGTACAACTTGCTGCGTACACCTTGCTCGCTGGTGGTCTTGCCAGCGCTGATGAGCTTGTCCAGGCCTGGGTCGCAGTAACGGGCGAAGTTGGTGCCCGATTGCACGGCCGCGCAGGAAAACTGCGGGGTCAGGAAGTTGTCCGGGTCGCCGTTGTCGCCGGCCCAGCCCATGAACAGCAGGTCATGTTCCCCGGCCTTGGCCCGACGAATTAGTTCGCCCCACTCGATCACGCGGATTTCCGCTTGGATGCCGACCTCTGCCAGGTCCGCCTGGAGCAATTGCGCGCCAAGGCTGGGGTTGGGGTTGAGCAGGCTGCCGGAGGGGCGCGTCCAGAGAGTGGTTTTGAAACCGTCCTTGAGGCCGGCCTTGGCCAGTAACTCCCGAGCCTTGGCAGCGTCGTGGCCATAGCCCGGCAACTCCTTGGCGTAGCTCCAGGTATTGGGTGGGTAAGGGCCGTTGGCGGCTTCGGCGGTGTCCTCGAACACGGCTTTGAGGTAGCTGGTTTTGTCGAACGCCAGGTTGATCGCCTGGCGCACTTGCGGTTTGTCCAGAGGCGGATGCTGGCTATTGATGGCGATGAATGCGGTCATGAATGCGGGCGTGTGCTCGACCTTGAGCGTCGGGTCCTGCCGGGCGGTGTTCACGTCCAATGGTTTGGGCGAGAGGGCGATCTGGCATTCATTGCGTCGCAGCTTTTGCAGCCGAACGTTGGCATCGGGGGTGATGGCGAAAATCAGATTGTCGACCGCAGGCTTACCGGCGAAGTAGTCGCGGTTGGCCTTGTAGCGGATCACTGCGTCTTTTTGAAAGCGCGTGAAAATAAACGGGCCACTACCGATTGGCTGATTGTTGAGCTTCTCGGGCGTGCCGGCCTTGAGCAATTGGTCGGCATACTCGGCGCTATAAATAGAGGCGAAACCCATGCTCAGGGTGGCCAGAAAGGTGGAGTCCGGGTGGTCGAGGGTAAAGCGCACAGTGAGAGGGTCGAGGGCGTCGATCTTTTTAATCAGCGCGGGCAACTGCATCGATTGCGCATGTGGGAAGCCGCTTTGTGCGATTTTGTGCCATGGGTTTGCAGGATCAAGCATGCGGTCGAAGCTGAACTTCACGTCTTCGGCGGTCAGCTCGCGGCTGGGGTTAAAGTAGTCCGTTTTATGGAACTTCACCTGCGGATGCAGCTTGAACACATAGCTGAGGCCATCCGGGGAAATTTCCCAGCTGTCGGCCAGGCTGGGGACTACCTTGCCACTGGCGGTATCGAAGTCCACGAGGCGGTTCATCAATACATCGGCCGAGGCGTTGGTGGTGGTCAGCGAGTTGTACTGCACCACGTCGAACCCTTCCGGGCTGGCTTCCGTGCACACGCTCAGGGCGGCGGCATGGGCCAGCGGGCTTAGGAACGGAGCCAGCAGCAGGGGCAGGGCGGCGAGACGCATATTCGGTGTCCTTTGCAGATCGAGGGCCCATCTGCGCGCGCAGTCTGGAAAAGTCCTACCCTAGTGGCGTCTTTTGGAAATGACTATCCTATTTTTCATTTTGTTTCGGGCAGTGCATTTACGTCATCGACCGCGGGTCATTGGTCGGTTTTTTGTTTTTGTTGAATCGCTCCCGCACGGCGCCTGCGATGGTTGTGGGGCCCCGGCTGCTGGAGGGCGTTTACTCCGGAGATGGCGGTCGGGCCTTGGCGGGCGGGCGCAAGACCGCCTCGGGCGATGAGCGGCGCAGCGTATTTCGGTTGTTTGGCGGGCGCTCTAGCGCCGATAAAGCAGCCGTCGCGCAAAAGCAAAATCACATGGGCTGTTGTTGCTCTGAGGTCTTTCTGGTATAAAGCAGCGCTCTTTTCTAGGGGCCCGGTTCCTTCGCTTGTAGGTGTAGCCGGTAAGACCCTTAAAGAAACGCGGCGCCTGGCGCCAAATGACTGAGAGATTAAGCGGCCAACCCATGCCGGGTTGGGCATGTGGTTTTAGAGGGCTGAGGCATGTCGAGAGTCTGTCAAGTTACCGGTAAGGGTCCGGTGACTGGGAATAACATTTCCCACGCAAACAACAAAACCCGTCGTCGTTTCCTGCCAAACCTGCAGCATCACCGCTTCTGGGTTGAAGAAGAGAAACGTTTCGTGCGTCTGCGCGTATCTGCCAAAGGCATGCGTATTATCGACAAGCGTGGCATCACTGTCGTGCTGGCCGAAATCCGCCGTGCTGGCAAGATCTAAGGGAGCTAAATCATGCGTGAATTGATTCGTTTGATCTCGAGCGCCGGTACTGGTCACTTCTACACTACCGACAAGAACAAGCGCACGACTCCGGACAAAATCGAGATCAAGAAATATGATCCGGTTGTTCGTAAGCACGTGATCTACAAAGAAGGCAAAATCAAGTAATTGATTTGGCCTCCTTTAAGAAAAAGGCCCGTATCGCGAGATACGGGCCTTTTTCTTTGCCTGTTTTTACTCAGCCGCAGTTGATGCTACGGATAATCTTGTCGGCATCGGTTTGCAGGTTTATGCGGGTTGGGCGTCGATCCCAGGTGGATGGGAATCGTGGGCCGGTGAACCTTACCTGTGCTCCATTGGCCTTTTGACGAACCTCGGCGAGCAGCTCTTCGGTGGCGAGCATACCGATGGCGTATTGAGCGATAGAAATATCGCATGTGTTATCGGGCATTTTTTGCTTCCTTGCGTGACTGTTCATGGGGAAGCGCCCTATCGATCAACCGGCGAATACCGCTTCCTGCGATATTCGGTAGCGATTGGATTTTCAGAGCGCTGAAAACAGTGTGGTCGCCAAGTCATGAATTGCCTGGCCTGGGTTCTGCATAAGTGTTTCCAGATGCTGCCTGGTGAAGGCGCCGTCAGGCTTTTTGCTCGAACACCACGTAGATTTTCCGACAGGGTTGTAACACTTCCCAGGTGCCTCGGAACCCGGCCGGAATCACAAATCGGTCCCCCGCCCGCAGGGTCTTTGCATTGCCGTCGTCGTCACGCAGGACGGAGACGCCCTGGATGATCTCGCAGTATTCATGTTCGGTGTAATTGACCCGCCATTGCCCGGCATCGCCCTCCCATACGCCCGCGTTCATCTGGCCGCAGGGGCTGTTGTAGTGGTTGTAGAGGGTTTGCTGTGGGTCGCCCTTGAGGATTTTTTCCTCGGTGGGGCGATAGCGTTCCGCTGGGGTATTGGCTTGGCTGAAGTCGACAATCTCTTGGATACCCATTGCTGTTTTCTCCCGTGATTGCGGCGCGGACGGCTGAAAAGTCCGAAGTCTATGTTTATTAAAATGAACATCGCAAGGCGCTGCAGGGGCCTTGTGTCAAATATATTGAAACTTTGGCGGCCGCTGGTTTAGGGTGGCGGTTGCCTTGGGCCGATGTGAAGGCTGGCCGGGCAGAATTCCTGAAGGTGCCTGCATAGAACGCACAGCGCCTGTATTCAACAAGAGGAGGACACACGTATGACCACCCTGACTCGTGCCGACTGGGAACAACGTGCTCGTGATCTGAAGATCGAAGGCCGTGCCTATATCAATGGCGAATACACCGCTTCGGTTTCTGGCGACACCTTTGAATGTATCAGCCCGGTTGATGGCCGGCTGCTGGGCAGCATCGCCAGTTGTGACGTCGCCGATGCGCAGCGCGCTGTGGAAAACGCTCGTGCCACCTTCAATTCCGGCGTGTGGTCGCGCCTGGCGCCGAGCAAGCGTAAAGCCACCATGATCCGCTTTGCCGCCCTGCTCAAGGACAACGCCCAAGAGTTGGCCCTGCTTGAAACCCTCGACATGGGCAAGCCCATCAGTGACTCCCTGGGCATCGACGTGCCCGGTGCTGCCCAGGCCTTGAGCTGGAGCGGCGAGGCGATCGACAAGATCTACGATGAAGTGGCTGCCACGCCCCATGACCAATTGGGCTTGGTTACCCGTGAGCCTGTGGGCGTGGTTGCGGCCATTGTGCCGTGGAACTTCCCACTGATGATGGCCTGCTGGAAACTCGGCCCGGCGCTGTCCACCGGTAACTCGGTGGTGCTCAAGCCCTCTGAAAAGTCACCGCTGACGGCCATCCGTATCGCTGCATTGGCGGTTGAAGCGGGTATTCCCAAGGGCGTGCTCAACGTGTTGCCGGGTTACGGCCACACCGTGGGCAAGGCCCTGGCCCTGCATAACGATGTCGATACCCTGGTGTTCACCGGCTCCACCAAAATCGCCAAGCAACTGCTGATCTACTCCGGCGAATCCAACATGAAGCGGGTGTGGTTGGAGGCGGGCGGCAAGAGCCCGAACATCGTATTTGCCGATGCCCCGGACCTACAGGCCGCGGCCGAGTCTGCCGCCGGCGCTATTGCCTTCAACCAGGGCGAAGTCTGCACCGCTGGCTCGCGCCTGCTGGTGGAGCGCTCGATCAAGGATAAATTCCTGCCGCTGGTGATCGAGGCGCTCAAGGGCTGGAAACCCGGCAACCCGCTGGACCCGGCCACCAATGTCGGCGCGCTGGTCGATACCCAGCAGATGAACACCGTGCTGTCCTACATCGAGTCCGGCCATAGCGATGGCGCCAAACTGGTGGTGGGTGGCAAGCGCATTCTCCAGGAAACCGGTGGCACCTATGTTGAGCCAACGATTTTCGACGGCGTCAGCAATGCGATGAAAATTGCCCAGGAAGAGATCTTTGGCCCGGTGCTATCGGTGATTGCCTTCGACTCGGTCGAGGAAGCCATCGAGATTGCCAACGACACGCCTTATGGGCTGGCGGCGGCGGTGTGGACGTCCAATATCTCCAAGGCGCACCTGACAGCCAAGGCGTTGCGTGCGGGCAGTGTGTGGGTCAACCAGTACGATGGCGGCGATATGACCGCACCGTTCGGTGGCTTCAAGCAGTCCGGTAATGGCCGTGACAAGTCGCTGCACGCCTTTGACAAGTACACCGAACTGAAGGCGACCTGGATCAAGTTGTAACCTGGCAACCCCGCCCAGAAACAGGCCGCGCCCCATGTCGCGGCCTGTTGTGCTTCTGGTGAGGCATTTCGCCATCAAGCTCACTTCCTCTCTTACTTCGAGCGCGAGGCTACGGTGCGGTCAGAATTTTCTGCTGTAATTAGCGGAATGTGCGGCATTGCCCTATACCCAAAGCCATGAATTGCCATAGTGATAGTCAATCATCTGCGGCTTCCTGAACGGGGGAAGGGCGGCTATGATGGGCCACGTTTTTTTGCTTACAACCTGGAGACTTCCATGAGCAGCGATCTTATCAAACACGTTAGCGACGCTAGCTTCGAGGCTGACGTACTCAAGGCCGAAGGCGCTGTATTGGTCGATTACTGGGCTGAGTGGTGTGGCCCTTGCAAAATGATCGCGCCAGTCCTGGACGAGATTGCTGAAACCTACAAAGGCAAACTGACCGTTGCCAAGCTGAACATCGACGAAAACCAGGAAACGCCAGCCAAGCATGGCGTGCGTGGTATCCCGACGCTGATGCTGTTCAAGAACGGCAATGTCGAAGCCACCAAGGTCGGTGCGCTGTCGAAGTCGCAGTTAGCAGCCTTCCTCGACGCCAACATCTAAGCCTGATGAAAAGCCCCGCAAATTGCGGGGCTTTTCATTGTTCAGGGCTAGACGCTCCTAAATTCAGGTGTTACATTCGGCCCCGCACTGGTTTCTCCATTGCCCCCTGCAAGCCGTCGCCGACGCTCTCCTTTCGATTAGTACGCGATCCTGTCGCCTTCTCCGCGGCGCGGCCTCATTAAGCCAAAAGCTTAATTTCCCCCCCCTCCATAAATGATTACGTCATTCCTATATGAATCTGACTGAACTCAAGCAAAAGCCGATTACCGAACTGCTCGAATTGGCCGAACAGATGGGCATAGAAAATATGGCCCGTTCGCGCAAGCAGGACGTGATTTTCTCTCTGCTCAAAAAGCACGCGAAAAGCGGCGAGGAAATCTCCGGTGATGGCGTGCTGGAGATTCTCCAGGACGGCTTCGGCTTCCTGCGCTCCGCTGACGCTTCCTATCTGGCGGGCCCCGACGACATCTACGTCTCGCCGAGCCAGATCCGCCGTTTCAACTTGCGCACCGGTGACACCATCGTTGGCAAGATCCGCCCTCCCAAGGAAGGCGAGCGTTATTTCGCACTGCTCAAGGTCGATACGATCAACTTTGATCGTCCCGAGAACGCGAAGAACAAGATTCTCTTCGAGAACCTGACCCCGCTGTTCCCGACCGTGCGCATGAAAATGGAAGCCGGCAACGGTTCCACCGAAGACCTGACCGGTCGCGTGATCGACCTGTGTGCGCCCATCGGCAAGGGCCAGCGCGGCCTGATTGTGGCTCCGCCGAAAGCGGGCAAGACGATCATGCTGCAGAACATCGCCGCCAACATTGCGCGCAACAACCCGGAAGTTCATCTGATCGTGCTGTTGATCGACGAGCGCCCGGAAGAAGTGACCGAAATGCAGCGCACCGTGCGCGGCGAAGTGGTTGCCTCGACGTTCGACGAGCCGCCAACCCGCCACGTGCAGGTTGCCGAAATGGTGATCGAGAAGGCCAAGCGCCTGGTCGAGCACAAAAAGGACGTGGTGATCCTGCTCGATTCCATCACCCGTCTGGCCCGTGCCTACAACACCGTGATCCCGAGCTCCGGCAAGGTCCTCACCGGTGGTGTCGATGCCCACGCCCTGGAAAAACCGAAGCGTTTCTTCGGCGCTGCGCGCAACATCGAAGAAGGCGGTTCGCTGACCATCATCGCCACCGCGCTGGTTGAAACCGGCTCGAAGATGGACGAAGTGATCTACGAGGAGTTCAAGGGCACCGGCAACATGGAGCTGCCTCTGGATCGCAAGATCGCGGAAAAACGCGTCTTCCCGGCCATCAACATCAACCGTTCCGGCACCCGCCGCGAAGAGTTGCTGACCGCCGACGACGAGTTGCAGCGCATGTGGATCCTGCGCAAGCTGCTGCACCCGATGGACGAAGTCGCGGCTATCGAGTTCTTGATCGACAAGCTGAAACAGACCAAGACCAACGATGAGTTCTTCCTGTCGATGAAACGCAAGTAATTCGAGCGGGACCGCAAAAGGCCGGGGAAACCCGGCTTTTTGCTGTCTGACCCTTTATCATCGGGCAGCTCACTATTCGTAACAGTTGGCTTCGGCGCTAAACTCGTGCCCCGAACGCCACGGCCAAAACGAGGCTCAAGCATGCAGTATCGCGACTTGCGCGACTTTATCAGCGGTCTGGAAACGCGCGGCGAACTCAAGCGCATCCAGGTTCCGGTGTCTCCTGTGCTGGAAATGACCGAGGTCTGCGACCGCACCTTGCGTGCCAAAGGCCCGGCCCTGCTCTTTGAAAACCCCACCGGCTACGACATCCCGGTGCTCGGCAACCTGTTCGGCACTCCCGAGCGCGTGGCCCTGGGCATGGGCGCCGAAGCGGTCAGCGAGCTGCGCGAAATCGGCAAATTACTGGCCTTTCTCAAGGAGCCGGAGCCGCCCAAGGGCCTGAAAGACGCTTGGTCCAAGCTGCCGATCTTCCGCAAGATCATCGCCATGGCGCCCAAAGTGGTCAAAGACGCGGTGTGCCAGGAAGTGGTCATCGAAGGTGACGACGTCGACCTGGCGATGCTGCCCGTGCAGACCTGCTGGCCTGGCGATGTCGGCCCGCTGATTACCTGGGGCCTGACCGTCACCAAAGGCCCGAACAAGGACCGCCAGAACCTGGGCATCTACCGCCAGCAGGTGATTGGCCGCAACAAGGTCATCATGCGCTGGCTGAGCCATCGCGGCGGTGCGTTGGATTACCGCGAATGGTGTGAAAAACATCCGGGCCAGCCGTTCCCTGTTTCCGTGGCGCTGGGGGCGGACCCGGCCACCATCCTGGGTGCCGTCACCCCGGTGCCCGACAGCCTTTCCGAATACGCCTTCGCCGGGTTGTTGCGTGGCAACCGCACCGAACTGGTGAAATGCCGCGGCAACGACCTGCAAGTGCCGGCCACCGCCGAGATCATCCTCGAAGGCGTGATCCACCCTGGTGAAATGGCCGACGAAGGCCCTTACGGCGACCACACCGGCTACTACAACGAAGTCGACAGCTTCCCGGTGTTTACCGTCGAGCGCATCACCCACCGTATCAAGCCGATCTACCACAGCACCTACACTGGCCGCCCGCCCGATGAGCCGGCGATCCTCGGCGTGGCGCTGAACGAAGTGTTCGTGCCGATCCTGCAAAAGCAGTTCCCGGAAATCACCGACTTCTACCTGCCGCCCGAAGGCTGTTCATACCGCATGGCGGTGGTGACCATAAAGAAGCAGTACCCGGGGCACGCCAAGCGCGTGATGCTGGGGGTCTGGTCGTTTTTGCGGCAGTTCATGTACACCAAGTTCGTTATCGTCACCGACGACGACATCAATGCCCGGGACTGGAACGACGTGATCTGGGCCATCACCACGCGCATGGACCCCAAGCGCGACACGGTGATGATCGACAACACGCCGATCGACTACCTGGACTTCGCCTCGCCGGTGTCCGGCCTGGGCTCGAAAATGGGCCTGGATGCCACCCACAAATGGCCCGGTGAAACCACCCGCGAGTGGGGCCGGGTTATCGTCAAGGACGAGGCGGTCACCCGCCGGATCGATGCCATCTGGAATCAGTTAGGAATAGATTGATGCGTGTAACCTTGCAGCCCTCCGGAGCAGTGCTTGAGATATTGCCCGGCGAGCGGATCCTCGATGGCGCACGGCGCCTGGGCTACGAATGCCCGCAAAGCTGCCGCAATGGCAATTGTCACGTGTGCGCCGCGCTGCTGGTTGAAGGCCGCGTGCAACAGGCCGGCGCGGTGCGCGACCACGGCGAGTTCTACACTTGCATTGCCGAGCCGCTGGAAGACTGCATCGTGCTGTGGGATGGCGTGCTTGCGCTGGGAGAACTGCCGGTGCGCAGCCTGTCGTGTCAGGTCAGTGAGTGCGTGGAGGTGGGCGGCGATGTCTGGCGTGTGCGCTTGCGCACCCCGGCCGGCAAAGCGCCGCGTTACCACGCCGGGCAGTACCTGATGCTGGAGCGCGAGAATGGCGAGAAATCGGCCTTCTCCCTGGCCTCCGCCCCCCACGCCGGGCGGGATCTGGAACTCCATGTACTGGTGCGTGAAGCCAGTGCGCAAACCCTCATCGAGCAACTGCAACGCAACCCATTGGTGCGAGTGGAAATGCCGTTTGGCGACACTCACTTGTCGCAACTGCCGGACGGCCCCCTGGTGCTGATCGCGGCCGGCACAGGCATGGCGCAGATGCACAGCCTGATCGAGCACTGCCGCGCCAAGGGCTTCAAGCATCCGGTGCATCTGTACTGGGGTGTGCGCCGCCCGCAAGATTTCTACGCCATCGAACACTGGGACCAATGGCAGCAACTGCCCAACCTCTACCTGCACAAAGTGGTCAGTGACCTGTGTGGCTGGGACGGGCGCTGCGGCATGCTGCATGAGGCGGTGTGCGAAGACATCCAGGACCTGTCCTCGGTTTACGTCTATGGCAGCGGCTCGCCGGCAATGATCTACGCCACCCTCGATGCCCTGGTGGACGCCGGCATGGACCCCCACCAAATGCGTGCGGATGTATTTGCCTACGCTCCTCGCGACTGAATCCTGGCGCGTTATAACTCCCTATATAGCTGATCGGTATTTATTCAAATGGATAGATATCGTTAGGCTATATAAAACAAAGGTTGAATTTAAAAACTGTGCCATGGCACTTAATTTGCCTTAAAACTTATGTGCCTTATTGTTACAGCGGTGCGTTCTATTAAGTAATTCTTCACTGCGGGGAGCTCAACGCTATTCGCCATGAGTGCCATTGAATCTGCTCTTGTGAATCCGGTTTATCCGCCGCGGCTCGATCTGGGGTCGCCCCTCACCCACGAACAACTGATGAGCTCGATGCAGGCCACCCTGGCCCGCCATCGCGGTGGCCCGGTGTGGCTGTTTGCCTACGGCTCGTTGATCTGGCGCCCCGAATGCTCGGCGGTGGAACGGGTGCGCGGCCGGGTCCATGGCTATCATCGCGGCCTTTACCTGTGGTCCCACGAACACCGTGGCACACCGGAACGCCCCGGCCTGGTCTTCGGCCTGGATCGCGGCGGCTCGTGCAGCGGCTTCGCCTACCGACTCCCGCAAGAGCAATTGCAAGATTCCCTCTACGCCCTCTGGCAGCGCGAAATGCCCGTGCCGTCCTACCGGCCCCACTGGCTCAACTGCCGTCTTGAAGACGGTACGCGCGTGCAGGCCCTGGGGTTCGTACTGGAGCGCCACCTGCCCAGCTACGCCGGCAACCTGCCCGACAGCGTGCTGAGCCAAGTCTTCGAAAGTGCCTGCGGCCGTTATGGCACCACCCGTGACTACGTCGAGCAAACCGTCAATGCCCTACGCAGCCACGCCATGCCTGACCGTAACCTGGAAGCCCGCCTCAAGCGCTGCCGCGACGTGGCACAACAGACGCTGGCGGCCAGTATCTGACGGCTAACTCCTCCTTTCTGGGCATTGACGGGTGCTTTGCCAGATAGCGCGTTAGAGCCCACTCGAAAACATATGTTTGATGAGCGGGCGCGCCATTGCAGAGAGGCTAGAGCAGTGTGAAAAACCGGGGGATGTGGGTTAGTTGTCCTGGCGGACAAGCGATGGCTTGTAAGAGGGGAGCCCGAGCCACCCCTACGGCAGCCCGGGCCCTCCAACCACCGATCAGCGCACCTGCACCACTACTTTACCCACGGCTTTGCGTTGGCCGAGGTCGTTGATGGCTTGGGCGGCGTTGCTCAGAGGGTAGAGCTGCGAGACCAGGGGTTTGAGCTTGCCTTCGGCGAACCAGCCGAACAGTTGCTGGAAGTTGGCGGCGTTGTCCTGGGGCTGGCGTTGGGCGAAGGAGCCCCAGAACACGCCGACCACCGCCGCGCCTTTGAGCAGGGCGAGGTTGACCGGCAGTTCGGGGATACGCCCGCTGGCGAAGCCCACCACCAGCAGGCGGCCGTTCCAGGCGATGGCCCGGATAGCCTGGTCGAAGAGGTCGCCGCCCACCGGGTCGTAGATCACGTCGGCGCCGTTGCCGTCGGTGAGGCGTTTGATTTCGTCCTTGAGGTTAGTGGTGGTGTAGTTGATGAGTTCATCGGCGCCGGCGGCTTTGGCCACGGCGAGTTTTTCTTCGCTGCTGGCGGCGGCGATCACGCGTGCGCCCATGGCTTTGCCGATTTCCACGGCGGCCAGGCCCACGCCACCAGAGGCGCCGAGCACCAGCAGGGTTTCGCCCGGTTGCAGGTGGGCGCGCTGCTTGAGGGCGTGCATGGAGGTGCCGTAGGTCATGCTGAAGGCGGCGGCGGTGTTGAAGTCCATGGCGGCGGGGATCGGCAGGACGTTGTAGCCCGGCACCGCGACTTGTTCGGCGAAGCTGCCCCACCCGGTCAGGGCCATGACCCGGTCACCGACCTTGAGGTGGCTGACCTTCTCGCCCACGGCGCTGACCACGCCTGCGGCCTCGCCGCCCGGGGAAAACGGGAAGGGCGGTTTGAACTGGTACTTGCCCTCGATGATAAGGGTGTCCGGGAAGTTGACCCCGGCGGCATGTACCTCGAGCAGGATTTCATTCTTCTTGGGCTCGGGACTTGCGACGTCTTCCAGCACCAGCGTTTCGGCGGGGCCGAAGGCTTTGCACAGCACGGCTTTCATCAGGGCTATTCCTTTGGGAGTGATGGCCGATAAGTGTAGGTGTGGGTGTCGGGCGGTCAACGAGCATGCCCGGCCCTGATAGCTGGCCATAAGCTTGTACTTAAGTGGCGGATCGCTATCCTAGTGGCCAGTGTGGCCATAGGCCTCAAACCGGATAAGGAGTGAATTGTGAAAGCGTGGATCCTGTTGCTGCTGGCCCTGTCTCTGCCCACGGCCGCGATGGCCGAGGAAGCAGCCAAAGAAGGCGCGGCGCCGAAAGTCAGCTATATCAGCCTGACCCCGCCCTTCGTCGGCAACTATGGCCTGGACGGCAGCCCCAAGCTCAAGGTGTTCAAGGCTGACGTGGCCCTGCGCGTGACGGGCGAGGAGGCGGCCAAAGCGGTCAAGGCCAACGAGCCGTTGATCCGCAATCAACTGGTGGCGCTGTTTTCCCAGCAAACCACCGAAACCATGAGCAACGTCGAGGCCAAGGAAAAGCTGCGCCAGGAAGCGCTCAAGCAAACCCAGCAAGTGATGAACGACGAAACTGGCAAGCCCATGGTCGATGACCTGCTGTTCAACAACCTCATCATCCAATAACCCGCCGTGTAGCAAGCGGGCTCGCCCGCGCTGAAGCGCACCGCGCGCCTAGTGCCCGTTGCTCACCTTCAAGACGCCAGGCTCTTGCGAAACCGCGCCAGGGCAATGGCGAAGAACAGCAGCCCGATCCCCGCCAATGCCAGCAAGTCCGGCCACACCACGCTCACCCCCGCGTCGCGGAACAGAATCGCCGCGCTGAGGCTGACGAAGTGGGTCGAGGGCGAGCCCTGCATCACCCATTGCAGCCATTGCGGCATGCTGTCTAGCGGCGTGCTGCCGCCCGACAGCAGCAGCATCGGGATGATGACCGGGATCGCCAGCAAGCCGAATTGCGGGGTCGAGCGCGCCAGGGTGGCGAGGAAGATCCCTAATGCGGTGCTGGCGAACAGATACAGCGCCGTGACCAGCAGAAACAGGGTCAACGAGCCCGCCAACGGCACGCCGAGGGCGCCCTTGACGATCACCTCCAGCGACACCCAGGTGCACAGCACCACCACCAGCATGTTGCTCCAGATTTTCGCCAGCATGATTTCCAGCGCGGTCAGCGGCAGCACCAGCAAGTGGTCGAGGGTGCCGTGTTCGCGTTCGCGCAGCAGCGCGGTGCCGGTGAGCACGATGGCCAGGATGGTGATGTTGTTGACGATCTGGATCACCGCCAAGAACCAGCCGCCCTCCAGGTTGGGGTTGAACAGTGCACGGGCGGTCAGCAGTGCCGGGGCTTTGTTGGCTGATTCGCTGGGGCTGGCGTAGTTGAGCAGTTCGCGCTGGAAGATCCGGCCGATATAGCCGGCGCCCATGAACGCCTGGCTCATAGCCGTGGCATCAACGTTGACCTGCACCGCCGGGGCGCGCCCGGCCAGCAGGTCGGCCTGGAAATTAGCCGGCACGTTGATGACAAAGGTGTATTGGCCGCTGTCCATGACCTTGTCCAACTGATCGTAGGGCAGCAGCACGGCGCTCTGGAATTCCGGCGGTTGCAGGGATTCGGCGAGCAGGCGCGAGAGGTGGCTGTGGTCTTCATCCACCAGGGCCACGCTGGCGTTGTGCACGCCAATCACCGAGCCGGCGGCGGGCATGTAGATGGCCACGGTGAAGGCGTACATCAAGAACAGCAGCAGAACGCTGTCGTGGCGCAGGCTGGTGAGCTCTTTGAGCCCCAAGCGCAGGATGTGGGCGAACGCGTGCATCAGGCCTCCTGCTTTTTCAGCATGACCAGGCTCAGCCCGGTGAACCCGAGGAAGAACCCGACCAACGCTAGGCATTGCGGCCACAACTGGCGCACGTCCAGGGCCTTGGTGAAGGTGCCGACGGCGATGTCGAGGAAGTAGCCGGCCGGGAACAGCATGCCCATGGCCGCCGCCGCGCCTTCCAGGGACGAGCGCGGCACGATCAGCCCGGAGAACTGAATGGTCGGCAGGCTGGTGATAATCATGGTGCCCAGGATCGCCGCGATCTGGGTGCGGGTGAACGCCGAGATCAGCAGGCCCATGCTGGTGGTCGCCAGCACGTACAAGGTGCCGCCCAGGGCCAGGGTCAGGCCGCTGCCCTTGAATGGCACACCGAATAGCCAGCGGTTCATCGCCGCCAGCAGCGCCAGGTTAATCAGGCTCACGGCCAGGTACGGCGCCTGTTTGCCCAAGAGAAACTCCAGGCGCGTGAGTGGCGTGGCATAGAAGTTGGTGATCGAACCCAACTCCTTCTCGCGCACGATGCCCAGGGCGGTGAGCATGGCCGGGATAAACGCCAGGATCAGCGCCATCACGCCGGGGCCGATGGCGTTGACGCTGACCACATCCTGGTTGTAGCGAAAGCGGGTTTCCAGTTTGGCCGCGGGCATCGCTGCCAGCGCCGGGCTGCTCTGCTCGGCCAGTTGCACGAGGTTGGCCTGGTGCACCGCTTCTACGTAGTTGCGGCTGGTTTCGGCGCGAAACGGCATGCCGCCGTCGAGCCACGCCGCCACCGCCGGTTGCCGCCCGGCGTAGAGGTCGCGGCCGAAACCGGGCGGGATCTCCAGCGCCAGTTTGATTTCCGAGCGCTGCAAGCGTTGGTGCAGCTCTTTGGCATCCTGAATCGGCGCCTGCTCGGCAAAGTAGCGCGAGCTGCGGAACGCCTCCAGGTAGGTGCGGCTTTGCGGGGTCTGGTCCTGGTCGTAGACGGCGAAGGCGAGTTTCTCCACGTCCAGGGAAATGCCGTAGCCGAAAATCACCATCATGAAAATCGCCCCCAGCAGAGCGAACGCCAGGCGCACCTTGTCGCGCATCAGCTCCTTGCCTTCGCGGCTGGCCACCGCGATCAGGCGCGCCAGGCTGAAGCCGCGCTTACCCACGGGGAGCGGCTCGCTCTTGTGGGCGCCTGGCGTGCCAGTGCTGGCGTTCGCGGGAGGGCTGCTGGCCGGTGCCTCGGGTTGCTTCTGCGCGTCTTCCAGGCAGCGCACGAAGGCGGCCTCCAAGGTATCGCCGTGGAACTGGCGCTGCAGCGCCTCGGGCGGATCGCAGGCCAGCACCCGGCCGGCGTGCATCAGGGAGATGCGGTCGCAGCGCTGGGCTTCGTTCATAAAGTGGGTGGAAAGGAAAATCGTCACCCCTTGCTCGCGGGACAACTCGATCAGCAGGCGCCAGAAGTCGTCGCGGGCCGCCGGGTCGACGCCGGAAGTGGGTTCGTCGAGGATCAGCACTTCCGGGCGATGCAGCACCGCCACCGCCAACGACAGGCGCTGGCGCACGCCCAGGGGCAGGGCGCCGGACTGTTGCTCGGCCATGTCGCCCAGGCCAAAGCGTTGGATCAACTCCTCGATACGCGGGCCGCTTTCGGCCTTGGGCAGGTCGAACAACTGGGCATGCAGCACCAGGTTCTGGCGCACGCTGAGTTCCCCGTACAGGGAGAAGCTCTGGGACATGAAACCCACGCGCTTGCGGGTCGCCAGGTCCTTGGCGTTGACCGGGTTGCCCAGCAGCGTGGCGCTGCCTTCGGTGGCGGGCATCAGGCCGGTCAGCACCTTCATGGTGGTGGTCTTGCCGCAGCCGTTGGAGCCGAGGAAACCGAAAATCTCGCCGCGGCCGATGGCGAAGCTGACCTTGTTCACTGCGGTGAAATCACCGAAGCGCAGTGTCAGGTCGTGGGCCTCGATGGCGATTTCGGCGTTGTCGCTGACCCGTGGCGGGATCACCAACGGCTTGCTGTTGTGGGCGCTGTCGCCCTGGAAGTAGGTGAAGGCTTCGTCGAGCTTGCCGCTGGGGGTGACCGAGGCCAGTTCGGCGCTCAGCCCGTCGGCGATCAATTTGCCGCGGTCGAGCATCAGGCAGTGCTCGAACTGCTCGGCCTCTTCCATGTAGGCGGTGGCCACCAGCAGGGTCAGTTGCGGGCGCTGGCGGCGCACGTCGTCCACCAACTCCCAGAAACGCCGGCGTGACAGCGGGTCGACGCCCGTGGTGGGTTCGTCGAGGATCAGCAGGTCTGGCTCGTGGATCAACGCGCAGCACAGGCCCAGCTTCTGCTTCATGCCGCCCGAGAGCTTGCCCGCCGGGCGCTCGGCGAAACTGGCCAGGTCCGTGGCCAGCAGCAGGCTGTGCATGCGTTCGTCGCATTCGGCCTTCGACAAGCCGAACAGGGTGGCGAAAAAGCGGATGTTTTCGCTGATCGACAGTTCCGGGTAGAGGTTGCCGCCCAGGCCCTGGGGCATGAAGGCGATGCGCGGGTAGAGGCTGTTGCGGTGGCGGCGCTGGGTGATGGCGCCGCCGAGGACGTCGAGTTGGCCCTGTTGGAGTTTCTTTACCCCGGCGATCAGCCCCAACAGGCTGGACTTGCCCGCGCCGTCCGGGCCGATGAGCCCGCAGCGCGTGCCGCTGGGCAGGCTGAAGGCGATGTCGATCAGGGCTTGCTGTTTGCCGTAGCGGTGGTTGAGGCCGACGGCTTGCAGGGCCAGGGCGCTCATTGCAGGTTAGCCGGCCAGTCCACGGTCGCCGTGCGTACATAGCCGGCGCCGGGCATGCCCGGTTTCGCCTGGGGCACGGCACTGGGTTGGGTCAGTTTCAGCTTGACGCGAAACACCAGTTTTTGCCGCTCGTCGCGGGTTTCCACCTCTTTGGGGGTGAACTGCGATTTGGCGGCGACGAAGCTGATGCGCGCGGGCAGCGGTTGGTTGGGCAGGGCGTCGAGCACGATGCGGCCTTCGTCGCCCACGGTCAGGCGCCCGGTGACCGAGGCGGGCAGGTAGAGGTTCATGTATTGGTCATTGGGGTCGATCAGCAACAACACCCGCCCGCCAGCGCCGAGCACTTCGCCCGGTTCGGCCAGGCGCAATTGAATGATGCCGTCGATGGGCGCGCGCAGGCTGCTGTCATCGATTTCGCTGGTCAGTTGCGCCACCTGCGCCTCGCTGGCGGTGATGGCGGCCTTGACCGCCGCGACCTGGGCTTGCGCCGCGAGCACGGCGGCATTGCCGGTGTTGAGGCGGGCCTGTTGCTGGTCGATGATCTGGCGGCTGGCGAAGCCACGCTTGAACAGCTCCTGGGAGCGGCCCAGTTCCTGATGGGCCAGCAGTTGTTCGCTCTGGCGCAACAGTACGTTGGCTTGGGCCGCGGAGAAGTTTTCCTGGGCGCGTATCACTTCGGCTTCGGCCTGGTTGCGCTGGGCTTCGAGGGTGCGGGTGTCCATGCGTGCCAGCAGTTGGCCCTTGAGCACCTTGTCGCCTTCATCGACACGCACTTCGGCCAGCCGCCCGGGGATTTTGCTGGCGATCTGCACTTCGGTGGCTTCCAGTCGGCCATTGCCCATGCTCAAGCCTTCGGGGAGGCGATCCTGGGAGGATTTCCAGTAGCCAAAGGCACCGGCGCCCACCAGTAGAACCAGGAGCGAACAGGCGAAGAGACGAGATGAGCGATGGTTTGTCGACATAGGGGAAGGCATCCTGCAGCGGTAGCGTCCAAGTTTGGCTGGTTCGCACTTCTGGCGAGTTGATATCAGTCAAATGAGGGGCAAGCCTACCCCGATTGTGCGCAGGATGCATGGGCCTTGGATGTGACTGGCAAGTTCTCGCCCATTCAGCGCAGGGCTAGCACTGCCGCCCACTGCGCGGCGGTCACCGGCATCACCGAGAGGCGGCTGCCTTTTTGCACCAGGGGCATTTCGGCCAGTTCGGCCTGTTGCTTGAGGTAGCCCAGGCCCAAAACCTTGGGGAACGTCTCGACGTGGGCCACGTCCAGTGCGCTCCAGGGGTTTTTCTCGGCGCTGGCCTTGATGTCGTAGTAATGGCTTTGCGGGTCGAGGGCCGTGGGGTCCGGGTAGGCGCCTGCGACAATGCGCCCGATTCCCGCGATGCCCGGTTCAGGGCAACTTGAGTGGTAGAAGAAAAACTCGTCACCTGCGGCCATGGCCCGCAAGAAGTTGCGTGCCTGGTAATTGCGCACGCCATCCCACCGGGTCTGGCCGAGCTTCGCCAGGTCCTGGATCGAGAGTTCGTCCGGCTCGGATTTCATCAGCCAATAGGCCATGGGGCACTCCTGAAAGGGCAAATGCGCGAATTTTATGACAAACCGACAGTCGGTTGACGTCAAGGTTTGCGTGTCAGTTCACGTTATCGCAGAATGCCGGACTTTTAAGCTTGACGCTGCTGCACGGCCTATAAACGGAAACCGATGCTGTCATCGTGTGTGATCTGCCTTGAGGGGGGCAATCGATGAAACGCAAACCGGATTTGCTCTGGGTTTTGGTTATTTTGTTCGGTTTGGGCGTCGTGACCACCGGTTATGCACAGAGCCTGTGGGCCAACAAAGTCGATGCGCCGATTGAAGTGACCCAGCAGGCTCCCGGCTTCAAGCGCTGAACCACCTCTCCCCAGGCGCCTACCGCGCCACGTACCATTTGCGATCGGTTACCGTGCCTTGCAGCGGGACGTCCCAACTGGCCTGATCCAACTTTTCGACCTTTTGGCATTCGTGGGCCAGCCCCAGCAGCGTCGGCTTGCGCCAGCTTTTGCGGCGCGCCAGGTACGCGAGGCTGCGGTCGTAGAACCCGCCGCCCATCCCCAGGCGCCCGCCCGTTTCATCGAAGCCGACCAACGGCAACAGCACCAGGTCCAGGGCCCAGGCCTTGCGCTGGCGGGCGACATTGACCCGCGGTTCGAGGATGCGAAAGCGGTTGGGCTTGAGCTTTTCGCCGGGGCGAACGCGTTGGAATGCCATTTTCGTGCGTGGCCAGGCGCTGAGTACCGGTAGGTAGGTGGCCTTGCCGCGCCGCTGGGCCGCGCGCAGCAGCAGGCGCGGGTCGATTTCACCGTCGGTGGGCAAGTACAGGGAAATATGTTGGGCCCGGCGCCAAACCGGGTGTTGCGCCAGTTGCCGGTACAACCCGTGCGCCGCCCGGCGCTGTTGGCGGGCGGTGAGGGCGCGGCGGGCTCGGCGCAGCATGCGTCGAAGTTGCGGGCGTGAAAGCGGCGCAGGTTCGGTCATGGTGATCGGCTGTCGAGGTGGGCCGCCCGCTGGGCATGCCGGTGATAAAACAATGCCAGTTGCGAGAACTGGCATTGGATTGAATTCAGGCTCCCCGGATGAACCGCTGCCGACTTAGCCCTTGAACCCGAAAGTTCAAGGTGGAAGATGCAGTAGGCTTTAAGGCTTTCCGTCTAGCGGACATGCACACCAGCCCAACGTGCAACTTCCAGGGTAGTGCGAATCGGCTCAGGGACATCGCCAGCTGGCAAGCACCCCAGGGAGTGGCGCGAGTATACCCCAAGCGGTGACATCATTCAGCCTTTGCTGACGTCCGGGTCGTTGGACAACGCCTGGTCGACACGGTCGAGCAGGTCGCGCACCTGCTCGCGGGTCGAGCCGCTGGCCTGCACGTCCGGGCGTTCCTGGCTGTGCAGCAGGTCGTGGGTGATGTTCAGCGCGGCCATTACGGCGATACGGTCGGCGCCGATGACTTTGCCGCTGCTGCGGATCTTGCGCATCTTGTCGTCCAGGTAACGGGCGGCGGCCAGCAGGTGGCTGCGCTCTTCCTGGGAGCAACTGACGGAATACTCTTTGTCGAGGATCTGCACGGTGACGCTATTGCTTGAACTCATGAGTCTTGCTCCAAGGCCTTGAGGCGCGAAATCATCGATTCGACCTTACGCCGGGCGATTTCGTTTTTTTCAATGAGGTGCGCGCGTTCCTCGCGCCAGGTCTTTTCCTGAGCTAATAGGAGTCCGTTCTGGCTCTTTAGTTGCTCGACTCGGGTAATTAGCAATTCGAGTCTGGCCATCAGCGCGTGCAGGTCGGTGTCTTCCATTGTGTCCACTAAAAATGTGTCTGATGGGCGGCAACTGCCGGGCAGCCTTTAATGGTCTTGGCGAGTCTGTCGTTGTAGGATACAAGCCCTTCATTCTAGACATAGCGCCGCTTGGCGCCTAGCAGCCCATGCCCATTCAGAATTCCCCGTACCAAGCCTTCGCCACCCTGCTCACCACCAGTGGCCACCCCGTCTCGCCTGCCGAACTGCATGGCCTGTTGCTGGGGCGCAGTTGCGCCGGCGCGGGCTTTGAAGCCGACAGTTGGTTGGCCGACGCCGCCGAACTGCTCGAAGGCGAACCGCAGGACAACGTGCGCAATGCTCTGATCGGCTTGCAGGAGATGGTCAAGGGCGAGCTGACCGGCGACGACATGACCGTTGTGCTGCTGTTGCCCACCGACGACGCACCCCTGGCCGACCGTGCCGCTGCGCTGGGCCAATGGTGCCAGGGCTTCCTCACCGGTTTCGGCCTGACCCGCCGCGCCTACGCGTTGAGCACCGAAGCCACCGAAGTGCTGCAGGACCTGGCCGCCATCGCCCAGGTGCAGGACGCCCTCGAAGAGTCCGATGACGGCGAGAGCGACTACATGGAAGTCATGGAATACCTGCGTGTGGCGCCGCTGCTGCTGTTCACCGAAACCAAGAAAACCGACGAGTCGGCCGCCAAACCGTCGCTGCATTGACCGCGTGAGAGGGAACCCCGTCTGCCCATGATCCATATCCCGAAATCGGAATACACCCGCCGCCGCAAGGCGCTCATGGCGCAGATGGAACCCAACAGCATCGCGATCCTGCCCGCCGCCGCGGTGGCGATCCGCAACCGCGACGTCGAGCACGTCTACCGCCAGGACAGCGATTTCCAATACCTCAGCGGCTTCCCCGAGCCCCAGGCCGTGCTGGTCCTGATGCCCGGCCGGGTGCACGGTGAGTACCTGCTGTTCTGCCGCGAGCGCAACGCCGAGCGCGAGTTGTGGGACGGTTTGCGCGCCGGCCAGGAAGGCGCGATCCGCGACTTTGGCGCCGATGACGCCTTTCCCATCACCGACATCGACGACATCCTGCCGGGCCTGATCGAAGGCCGCGACCGGGTGTATTCGGCCATGGGCAGCAACCCGGAATTCGACCGCCACCTGATGGACTGGATCAACGTCATCCGCTCTAAAGCGCACCTTGGCGCCCAGCCACCGAACGAATTCGTTGCCCTGGATCATCTGCTCCACGACATGCGCCTGTATAAATCGGCGGCAGAAGTGAAGGTGATGCGCGAAGCGGCGCGGATTTCCGCCCAGGCCCACGTCCGTGCCATGCAGGCCAGTCGGCCGGGGCTGCACGAGTTCAGCCTGGAAGCGGAGCTGGATTACGAGTTCCGCAAGGGCGGGGCGAAAATGCCCGCCTACGGCTCCATCGTGGCCGCCGGGCGCAACAGCTGCATCCTGCACTACCAGCAGAATGACGCACTGCTCAAGGACGGCGACCTGGTACTGATCGACGCGGGCTGCGAGATCGACTGCTACGCCAGCGACATCACCCGCACCTGGCCGGTCAACGGCAAGTTTTCTCCTGAGCAGAAAGCCATTTACGAAGTGGTGCTGGCGTCTCAGGAGGCCGCTTTTGCCCAGATCGCGCCCAATAAACACTGGAACCAGGCCCACGAGGCCACCGTTCGGGTGATAACCACCGGGCTGGTGGAGCTTGGGCTGTTGCAGGGTGAAGTGGACGAATTGATCGCCAGCGAGGCCTATAAGGCGTTCTACATGCACCGCGCCGGCCATTGGCTGGGCATGGACGTGCATGACGTAGGCGAGTACCGCGTAGGCGGGCAATGGCGCGTGCTGGAAGTCGGCATGGCGCTGACGGTGGAACCGGGCATCTACATTGCGCCCGACAACCTCAACGTGGCGAAGAAATGGCGCGGCATTGGCGTGCGCATCGAGGATGACGTGGTAGTGACCAAACAAGGTTGTGAAATCCTGACCGGCGGCGTACCGAAAACCGTCGCCGCCATCGAGGCCTTGATGGCCGCTGCCCGGGTGCCTGTGGCATGAGCCGCGTTCATCTGGCAATCATCGGCGGTGGCCTGGTGGGCGCGAGCCTGGCGCTGGCGTTGCAGGCCGGGGCCAAGGCCCGCGGTTGGAAAATCGTCCTGATCGAACCCTTCGCCCCCGGCGACAGCTACCAGCCCAGCTATGACGCCCGCTCCTCGGCGCTGTCCTATGGCGCCAAGCAAATCTACCAACGCCTGGGCCTGTGGCAGGAAGTCTCGCGCCGCGCCGAGCCGATCAAGCAAATACACGTGTCCGACCGCGGGCGGTTTTCCACCGCGCGGCTGTCGGCGATGGAAGAAGGTGTGCCGGCCCTGGGCTACGTGGTGGAAAACGCCTGGCTCGGCCAATGCCTGTGGCAGGGCCTGGACAAGGACGTCATCAGTTGGCGGTGCCCGGCCCATGTCACCCGCATGGAGCCGCTGGCCGATGGCTATCGCCTCACCCTGGACGACGAAACCACCCTTGAATGCGACCTCGCGGTATTGGCCGACGGTGGCCGCTCGGGGCTGCGCGAGCAATTGGGCATCGGTGTGCGCCAGCGCCCTTATAACCAAAGCGCGCTGATCGCCAACGTCACCCCCAGCGAAGCCCATAACGGCATGGCTTTCGAGCGCTTCACCGACGACGGCCCGATGGCCCTGCTGCCGCTGCCGGAAAACCGCTGCGCGCTGGTCTGGACCCGCGTCGGCATGGACGCCAAGCGCTTGGCGGAGCTGGACGAGCGCAGTTTCTTGAGCGAATTGCAGGGCGTGTTCGGCTACCGCCTCGGCACCCTCAAGCACGTCGGCGCGCGGCACCTCTACCCGCTGACGCTGGTGGAGGCCGAAGAGCAAGTGCGGCCCCATCTGACGGTGCTGGGTAACGCGGCCCACAGCCTGCACCCCATCGCCGGGCAGGGCTTCAACCTGTCCCTGCGCGATGCCCAGGCCCTGGCCGATGCCTTGCTGGCCAGTGAATTGCCACCGGGTGACTTCCCCACGCTGCAAGCCTATCGCGAGCGCCAGCGCCTCGATCAGCAGCTCACCGTGGGCTTTTCCGACCAGGTCACGCGCCTGTTCGGCAGCACCCAACCCTTGGTGTCGTTTGGCCGCAACCTTGGCCTGCTGGGCCTCGACCTACTGCCGCCCGCCAAACGCTGGTTCGCCCGCCAGGCCATGGGCCTGGGCACCCGGCCCGATATCTAAGTTGCGCGCCCGGCGTGTGCCGGCGCGGCTCACTACAACCCTTTAGGTGCGACGCAAGTCGCCCGCGAGACAGGCTTAAAGCATGGACATGCGCGCAGATCTGCTGATTGTCGGGGCCGGAATGGTCGGGAGCGCCCTGGCGCTGGCGTTGCAGGGCAGTGGCCTGGAGGTGCTGTTGATCGACGGCAGCCCTCTGAGCGTCAAACCCTTCGACCCCCAGGCCCCCTTCGAGCCACGGGTGAGCGCCTTGTCGGCCGCCAGCCAGCGGATTCTCGAACGCCTCGGCGCCTGGGACGGCATCGCCCACCGCCGCGCCAGCCCCTACAACCAGATGCACGTGTGGGACGGCAGCGGCACCGGGCAGATCCACTTCTCGGCGGCCAGCGTGCATGCCGAGGTGCTGGGCCATATCGTCGAAAACCGCGTGGTCCAGGACGCTTTGCTGGAGCGCCTGCACGCCTGCGACCTGGGCCTGCTGGCCAACGCGCGCCTGGAGCAGATGCGCCGCTCCGGCGACGACTGGCTGCTGACCCTGGCCGATGGCCGCACCTTGCGCGCGCCCCTGGTGATTGCCGCTGATGGCGCCCACTCCGCCGTGCGCCGCCTCACCGGGTGCGCGACCCGCGAATGGGATTACCTGCACCACGCCATTGTTACCAGCGTGCGCAGCAGCAAGGCGCACCAAATGACCGCGTGGCAGCGCTTCACCGACACCGGGCCGCTGGCCTTTCTGCCGTTGACGCGTGATGGCCAGCAAGACTGGTGCTCCATCGTCTGGTCCACCACACCCAGCGAAGCCGAACGTTTGATGACCCTGGACGAGGAGGCCTTTTGCCGCGAACTGGAGCGCGCCTTTGAAGGACGCCTGGGCACGGTGCTCAGTGCCGACGGGCGGCTGTGCGTGCCCCTGCGCCAGCGCCACGCCAAGCGCTACGTGGCCGAAGGCCTGGCGCTGATCGGCGACGCGGCGCACACCATCCACCCGTTGGCCGGGCAGGGCGTCAACTTGGGCTTTCTCGATGCGGCGGTGCTGGCCGAGGTGCTGCTCAACGCCGCCAGCCGTGGCGAGCGCCTGGCGGACGTGAAAGTCCTCAGCCGCTTCGAGCGTCGGCGCATGCCCCACAACCTGGCGCTAATGAGCGCGATGGAAGGCTTCGAACGCCTGTTCCAAGCCGACCAACTGCCGCTGCGCTGGCTGCGCAACACCGGGCTGAAAATGGTCGAGCAAATGCCCGAGGCCAAGGCCCTGTTCGTGCGCCAGGCCCTGGGCCTGAGCGGCGACCTGCCGGAGCTGGCCAAGGCTTGAGTGGGCAATATCTGAGCGGACACTGCGGGCCCTGCAACATCCAGTAACGCCTGGGCTCAGTGATCGATTGAGAACGTAAATGTGAGTCCTTATCATTTGACCCCCTCCTGACTACGAGAGACCGCTCCCATGTTGGCACCCAAGCGCCTGCTCACTGCCCTCGCACTGACCCTGATTGGCACCACCGCCCAGGCGGCCGACGAGGTGGTGGTCTACTCCTCGCGCATCGACGAACTCATCAAACCGGTATTTGACGCCTACACCCAGGAAACCGGGGTCAAGATCAAGTTCATCACCGACAAAGAAGCGCCGCTGATGCAGCGCATCAAGGCCGAGGGTGAAAACGCCACCGCCGACCTGCTGCTCACCGTTGACGCCGGCAACCTGTGGCAGGCCGAGCAGATGGGCATCCTGCAACCGTTCACCTCGCCGGTGATCGACGCCAACATTCCCAGGCAATACCGTGCGTCCAGCCACGCCTGGACCGGCCTGAGCCTGCGGGCGCGGACCATCGCCTACTCCACCGCGCGGGTCAAACCCGGTGAACTGACCACCTACGAAGCCCTGGCCGATAAACAGTGGGAAGGGCGCCTGTGCCTGCGCACCGCGAAAAAGGTCTATAACCAGTCGCTGACCGCCACCCTGATCGAAACCCACGGCGAGGCCAAGGCCGAGGAAATCATCAAGGGCTGGGTCAACAACCTGTCTACCGATGTGTTCTCTGACGACGTCGCGGTACTGGAGGCGATCAACGCCGGGCAGTGCGACGTGGGCATCGTCAACACCTACTACTACGGGCGCCTGCACAAGCAGAAGCCGGACCTGGGCGTGAAACTGTTCTGGCCCAACCAGGCTGATCGCGGCGTACACGTGAACCTGTCGGGCATCGGCCTGACCAAGCACGCGCCGCACCCGGCAGCGGCCAAGGCCCTGGTGGAGTGGATGACCACCGCCCCAGCGCAGAAAATCTTCGCCGACGTGAACCAGGAATTCCCGGCCAACCCGGCCGTGGCACCGTCCGCCGAAGTGGCGGGGTGGGGCAAGTTCACCGCCGATTCGCTGCCCGTGGAAGTCGCCGGCAAGCGCCAGGCGCAAGCCATCCGCCTGATGGATCGCGCTGGCTGGAACTGAGTACAATCTGTAGCGCAGCGTAATGCCCGTGTGGGAGCGGGCCTGCTCACGATAGCGGCCAGTCAGCCGAAACCTTGGTTGACTGAGCCATGCGTATCGCGAGCAGGCTCGCTCCCACAGTGTTTTGTGCCGCTCCCCAGTCCGCCCTCTGAGAGAGTTTTTTCTTGGCCCATCCCGCCCAACGCCGCTGGTATCCCCTGGTTTTTGCCGTCGCCGCGCTGGTGTTGCTGCCGCTGAGTGTGCTGCTGCTGTCGTGGCAGTCGGTCGATACGCAGATCTGGTCGCACCTGTGGCAAACCCAGATGCCGCGCCTGCTGGGCAACACCCTGACGCTGGTGCTGGGGGTGGGCGTGGGTGTGACGCTGCTGGGGGTGAGCCTGGCGTGGTTGACCAGCCTCTGTGAGTTCCCCGGCCGGCGCTGGCTGGACTGGGCATTGATGCTGCCCTTCGCCATCCCCGCTTATGTATTGGCCTTTGTCTTTGTCGGCCTGCTGGATTTCTCGGGGCCGGTGCAAAGCCTGCTGCGCGAGTGGTTCGGCACGGGCCTGCACCTGCCGCGGGTGCGCTCCACCGGCGGGGTGATCCTGGTGCTGGTGCTGGTGTTCTATCCCTACGTTTACCTGTTGGCGCGCACGGCGTTCCTGGCCCAGGGCAAGGGCCTGATGGAAGCGGCGCGGGTGCTCGGCCAATCGCCGTGGCAAGCGTTCTGGCGCGTGGCCCTGCCCATGGCGCGCCCGGCCATTGGCGCGGGGGTGGCGCTGGCGCTGATGGAAACCCTGGCGGATTTCGGCGCCGTGTCGGTGTTCAATTTCGATACCTTCACCACGGCCATCTACAAGACCTGGTACGGCTTTTTCAGCCTCTCCAGCGCCGCTCAGCTGGCCAGCCTACTGTTGCTGGCGGTGATGCTGGTGCTCTATGGCGAACGCCGCGCCCGGGGCGCCAGCCGCGCCAGCAACGAGCGCCCGCGGGGCAAGGCGCTGTATCACCTGCGCGGTTTCAAGGCCCTGGCCGCCAGCGGTTGGTGCCTGTTGGTGTTCGCCTGTGCGTTCGTCATCCCGATGCTGCAATTGCTGGTGTGGTTCTGGCAACGCGGGCGCCTCGACCTCGACGAACGCTACGCCGCCCTTATCAGCCACACCCTGTACTTGGGCGCTATGGCTGCGTTGATTACCGTCAGCGTGGCCCTGGTGCTGGCCTTCGCCCGGCGCCTGGCGCCGACCCGGGCGATTCGTTCCGGGGTCAGCCTGGCGAACCTGGGCTACGCCTTGCCGGGTTCGGTGCTGGCGGTGTCGATCATGCTGGCGTTCAGCTACCTGGACCGCGTGCTGGTGATCCCGGCCTCGTCCTGGCTGGGCGGTGCCGGTAAGCCATTGCTGCTGGGCAGCCTGGCGGCGCTGTTGCTGGCGTATCTGGTGCGTTTTATCGCAGTGGCCTACGGGCCGCTGGAGAACAGCCTGGGGCGAATCCGCCCGTCATTGCCCGAAGCGGCACGTAGCCTGGGTGTCAGTGGGCCGCGACTGTTTTTCAAAGTGTATCTGCCGTTGTTGCTGCCCGGCACCCTGAGTGCGGCGCTGCTGGTGTTCGTCGATGTGCTCAAGGAAATGCCCGCCACCCTGCTGATGCGCCCGTTCGGCTGGGACACCCTGGCGGTGCGGGTGTTCGAGATGACCAGCGAGGGCGAGTGGGCGCGGGCGTCGTTGCCGGCCCTGACCCTGGTTTTGGTCGGCCTGTTACCGGTGATCGGATTGATCCGCCGCTCGGCGCATCGAACGGGCTAGGTGCTAGTCCTACACCTTGCGGCTACAATGCGCCGCATTCGGTGCGGTCCGCCTGACCGGCCGGGTCGCTGAAAGCCGTCGCAAGCCCTGTATTGCGGGGCTTTTGCCAGCACAGCGCCCGCGCACCTTCGCCACGCCCGGAAGGAGAAACCCATGGGACAGCGCACGCCTCTGTATGACCTTCATCTCGCCCTCGGCGCGAAGATGGTCGATTTTGGCGGTTGGGATATGCCTTTGCATTACGGCTCGCAAGTCGAGGAGCACCACCAGGTGCGCCGTGACTGCGGGGTTTTCGATGTATCCCACATGACCGTGATCGACGTCGCCGGCCCCCAGGCCAAGGCGTGGCTCCAGCATTTGCTGGCCAATGACGTCGAACGCCTGCACAGCACCGGCTCTGCCTTGTACAGCGCCATGCTCAACGAGCGTGGCGGCGTGGTGGACGACATGATCGTCTACCGTCTCGACGAGGGTTACCGCTTGGTGGTCAACGCCGCGACCCGCGACCAGGACGTGGCCTGGATGCACGCGCAACTGGGCGCCTACCAGGTGCAACTGCATGAGCGTACCGAGTTGGCGATGCTGGCGATCCAGGGGCCCCATGCCCGGCACAAGATCGCCGAACTGGTGAGCCAGCCCCGCGCCGCCATGATCCAGCAACTCAAGCCCTTTGAAGGCCACGCCGATGGCGACTGGTTCATCGCCCGCACCGGTTACACCGGCGAGGATGGCCTGGAGATCCTCCTGCCGGCCGACCAGGCCCCGGGGTTTTTCAACGACCTGGTGGGCGCCGGCATTTCCCCCATCGGCCTTGGCGCCCGTGACACCCTGCGCCTGGAGGCCGGCATGAACCTCTACGGGCAGGACATCCACCAGGACGTCTCGCCGCTGGCGGCCAACATGGCCTGGAGCATCGCCTGGGAGCCGGCCAGCCGTCATTTCATCGGGCGCAGCGCCCTAGAGGCCGAAAAAGCCGCTGGCGTGGCGACCAAACTGGTGGGCCTGGTGCTGGAAGAACGCGGTGTTCTGCGTGCCCATCAGGTGGTGCGCATCGCCAATGTTGGCGAAGGTGAGATCACCAGTGGTAGTTTCTCCCCTACGCTTAGCAAGTCGATTGCCCTGGCCCGCGTGCCGATGGCGACCGCTGACCGTGGCGAAGTGGAAATCCGTGGCAAGTGGTATCCGGTTCGTGTGGTCAAGCCCACGTTTGTGCGGCACGGCAAAGCCTTGATCTAACTCCCTATTGGCGGGTATCAGCCGCTGACATTTCTTCTTGAGGACACCGAATATGAGCAATATCCCTGTCGATCTACGGTTTGCTGAAAGTCACGAATGGGCCCGCCTGGAAGCTGATGGCACGGTGACCGTCGGGATCAGCGACCACGCCCAGGAAGCCTTGGGCGATGTGGTGTTCGTGGAGCTGGCCGAAATCGGCAAGGTGTTCGCGGCGGGCGATCAGGCCGGTGTCGTTGAGTCGGTGAAAGCCGCTTCCGATATCTATGCCCCGGTGGCCGGCGAAGTGATCGCGGTCAACGAGGCGCTCACTGGCGAGCCTGAATTGCTTAACAGCGCGCCCTATGATTCGTGGATCTTCAAGCTCAAGCCGAGCGACAAAGGTGAGCTGGACAAGTTGCTGGACGCTGCTGGCTACAAAGCCGTTCTCGGCGAGTAAGCCCCACGCGGCACCCCAAAGCCCCGACCTGTCGGGGCTTTTTGCTTTTTGCACGCAGGCCCCGGCGACGATTTTGCCGCCGGGCGCGGGCGGGCCCGCTTATTACTAGGTTGTTTGGGCTGCGCTGCATCGCCCCACGCCAGGGCCCACAAGTACTGGCCGACGGTGAACCGGGCGACCGCCATTTGTTCTGCGCCTGTGTGCCGCTGGAGGATTACCGCCAGGCACAAAAAACCGCTCATCGAGAGCGGTTTTTTTCATCGGGTGTCGCGGGTTTACTCGGCGACGGCGTTCTTGGCCAGGATGGCGTTTGCCAGTTCCATGTCTGTGGCGGCCAGGCCTGGGTTGTCGGCACGCACTTTCTGCATGGCGGCTTCCAGGTACGGCCCGCGGATACCACCGTCGCTGGCCACGAAGCTGCCGGCGTCATCCTGGGCGGCGACGATCAGCTTGTGATCCTTGAAGGTCAGGTAGGTGGAGCCAGTGGTGGCGCCTGAGGAAATGACGTTACGCCAGAAGCTGTCGGCCATTGCCGAACCGACAGGAAGGGACAGCAGGGCAAGGGTGGCGACAGCAATTTTGAGACGCATGATGGGTGACTCCAGCTGGGTTATCTGAAGGGTTTGATGCCCAATAGCCCAGTGGAGTTCCGTTGCCATCAGTCGATGCGTTCTACCTGAAGAATGACGCCATCCTGTGCGATAACTCGCACCTGGGCGCCGACGGGTGCGTCCGGGCCCTTGGCCATCCACACACTGTCCGCGACCTTGATCTTGCCGCGCCCGCCGGTAATGGCTTCATGCACGGTGAAGGTGCGGCCGATCAGTTCCTGGCCGCGCAGGTTGAGGTTGGGTTGGTCGCTGGCGCGCACCGCGCTGCGCTGGCGTCGCCACCAGTACAGGGCGGTCAGCACCGAGAGCAGGCCAAACAACAGGAACTGCATTTCCCAGGACAGCTCGGGCATCAGGAACGTCAGCACGCCAACCGCGGCGGCGGCGAGGCCGATCCACAGCAGGTAGCCGCCGGCACCGAACACTTCGAGGATCAACAGCACGGTGCCCAGCGCCAGCCAGTCCCAGAACGACAGTTGTTGCAGGAATTCCCACATGGCGTTGGCCTCAGGCCTTCTTGCTGTCGAAGGTGGCCTTGACGATCTCGCCGATGCCGCCCACCGCGCCAATCACCTGGCTGGCTTCCAGTGGCATCAGGATCACTTTGCTGTTGTTGGCCGAGGCCAGTTTGCCCAGGGCATCGATGTACTTTTGCGCGACGAAGTAGTTGATCGCTTGCACGTTGCCGGTGGCGATGGCTTCGGACACCACCTGGGTGGCGCGGGCTTCGGCTTCGGCCTGGCGCTCGCGGGCTTCGGATTCGAGGAATGCTGCCTGACGTTCACCCTCGGCTTCGAGGATCTGCGCCTGCTTCTTGCCTTCGGCGGTCAGGATCGCGGCGGCACGCAGGCCTTCGGCTTCGAGGATTTGTGCGCGCTTGACCCGTTCGGCTTTCATCTGCCCGGACATGGCGGCCATCAGGTCGGCGGGCGGGCTGATGTCCTTGATCTCGATCCGGGTGATCTTGATGCCCCACGGCGCTGTCGCTTCATCGACGGTGCGCAGCAGTTTTTCGTTGATACCGTCACGCTGGCTGAGCATGGCGTCCAGCTCCATGGAGCCGAGCACGGTACGGATGTTGGTTTGCAGCAGGTTGCGGATGGCGTGTTCGAGGTTGTTCACCTCGTAGGCGGCCTGGGCGGTGTTGACCACCTGGAAGAAGCACACGGCGTCGATCTGCACGGTGGCGTTGTCGGCGGTGATGACTTCCTGGGGCGGGATGTCCAGCACGCTTTCCATGACGTTGATCTTGCGCCCGATGCGGTCCATGACCGGGATGATGATGTTCAGGCCTGGCTTGAGGGTGTTGGTGTAGCGGCCGAAGCGCTCGACGGTCCATTGGTAGCCCTGGGGCACCACTTTGAAACCCATGAAGACGATGGCGATGGCCAAGCCGACGAAAAGCAGAAGCACTGTACCGATTTGCATAACCGTTCCCTGTTCAAGTTTTAATCAAGTGCACGCGAGGGGTGTGATTGTAGCGAGGTGTTTAAAGCAGAAGAACCCGTTCATACGGCTAGCATCATCCCGCCACACAAAAGCCCTCGGCTTCGCCCGTCGCCGGTTCGGCCTGGGGCGTGACCCGCAGCACTTCTTCCAGGGTGGTCAGGCCCCGGGCAACGCTTTGCGCACCGGCCAGGCGCAGGCTGCGCATGCCTTCCTTCAGCGCCTGGCGGCGCAGGGCCAGCAGGTCGAGGTCGGTATGCACCAGGGCCTTGAGGGCGTTGCTCATGGGCATGATTTCGTAGATTCCGGCGCGCCCGCGGTAGCCGGTGTGCCGGCATTCCAGGCAGCCTTCGGCGCGGTGGGCGCCGTCCGGCACCGGCATTTGCCAGGGTTGCACCAGGTTGTCCCAGGCCAGGGGCTCCAGGCTCAAGGGCTGCTTGCAGTGCGGGCAGAGGCTGCGCAGCAGGCGTTGAGCCATGACTCCCAGCAGCGTCGCGCGGATGAGGTAAGGCGCCACACCCAGCTCCAGCAGGCGGCTGATGGCGCTGGGTGCATCGTTGGTGTGCAGGGTGGAGAGCACCAGGTGTCCGGTCAGCGCGGCCTGGATCGCCATTTCAGCGGTTTCCAGGTCGCGGATCTCACCGATCATGATGATGTCCGGGTCTTGGCGCATGAGCGCGCGGATGCCGCTGGCGAAGGTCAGGTCGATGTTGGCCTGCACCTGCATCTGGTTGAAGGCCGGTTCGACCATTTCTATCGGGTCTTCAATGGTGCACAGGTTGATTTCGCTGTTCGCCAACTGCTTGAGGGTGGTGTAGAGCGTGGTGGTCTTGCCCGAGCCGGTGGGGCCGGTGACCAGGATGATGCCGTGGGGCTGGCGGATCATCGGCTGCCAGCGTTGCAGGTCCTGGGGGCCGAGGCCCAGTTGCTCGAAATCCTTGAGCAGCACCTGGGGGTCGAAGATGCGCATTACCAGTTTTTCGCCGAATGCGGTGGGCAGGGTGGCCAGGCGCAACTCCACCTCGCTGCCCTCGGGGGTGCGGGTCTTGACCCGGCCATCCTGGGGCTGGCGCTTTTGTGCGACGTTCATCCGCCCCAGGCTCTTGAGGCGGCTGACCACGGCCATCAGCACGTGGGGCGGGAACTGATAGACGGTGTGCAGGATGCCGTCGATGCGAAAGCGCACGCTGCCCTGCTGCTGGCGCGGCTCGAGGTGGATATCGCTGGCGCGCTGGGCAAAGGCGTACTGGAACAGCCAATCGACGATATTGACGATATGGCTGTCGTTGGCGTCCGGTTCCTGGTCGTTGGCGCCCAGGTTGAGCAGTTGCTCGAAGCTGGCCGGGGCGTTGCCGGTGTGGTCGTTGGCGCCGCTGACGGATTTGGCCAAGCGGTAGAACTCCAGGGTCAGGCGCTGGATCTCGACAGGGTTGGCCACCACGCGGCGGATCGGCCGCTTGAGCACATGGGTCAGGTCCGCCTCCCAGGCGTGGAGGTAGGGCTGGGCGCTGGCCACGGTCACGGCGTCGGCATCGACGGCCACTGCGAGGATGCGGTGGCGCTGGGCGAAGGTGTAGGACATCAGCGGCGTGACGGCGGCGACGTCGATGCTCAGCGGGTCGAGGCGCAGGTACGGCTGCTGCGCTTGGCGGGCGAGCCACGCGGTGAGTTGCTCCAGGCCCAGGTGTTGGCCGGGCAGGCGCGGGTCGGCCAATTGTTGGGCGGCGATAAATTCCAACGGGTGTTGCGTCTGGGCGCTGCTGTCGTGGCGGGCGGCGAGGGTACGTTCGGCATCGGGCTGGCTGAGCAGGCCTTGGGCGACTAGATCGCGCAGCAGGTCATTGAGGTCCAGCCAGCGATCCTGGCCATGGCGTGTAGCGGGCATGGGAATTCCCTCCTGGAATGCGCTCGCCAGCGAGCTAGGTATCCAAGACTAGCCGTGGTCGATGGCGCTGTGCTGTACGCCTGCGACTCAAGCGTTGCGGGAGTTTTCCGACGGTACTTACCCCGCCGCGTGCGCAGGTTCAGCCCAGGTCGCCTCGGTTTTTTCCAGGGTCACCGTGTAGACGCTAATCAGGTTGCGGAGTTTTTCCCCGATCACCTGGGCCCGGTGCCAGCTCAAACCATCGACCTCGATATCGATGGCCAGCAGGTCGTCTTCGCGCACGGCACCCACCTGGCAGGGCGTCAGGCACTGCAAGGCGAAATGGTTGAGCACCCGGCACAGCACGTCGGGTTCGGCCTCGGCCAGCAGGTGGTAGCGCGCCCGGCAATGGGCGTTGCCCACGTGCCAGGCGTCGGCGCGGGTGGTGGTGTGGACGGCTTCGAGCGGGGGCACGGCGGGTCTCCTCAATGGTGGGAGAAATATTTACATGGGTTTGGTGGTTTTTCTTGCCTATGATCGGCCTATCTAGGGTGTGTACGACTTGTTCAATTCTTAAAATTGCTGATTGGGGGTTTTTATATGCATAGCGAACTGGACGCCTACGACCGCCGCATCCTGGCGCTGCTTCAGGCAGACGCCTCGCTCTCCAGCGCGCAGATCGCTGAGCAGGTGGGGTTGTCGCAGTCGCCGTGCTGGCGGCGGATTCAGCGGCTCAAGGAGGAGGGTGTGATTCGCGCCCAGGTGACGCTGCTGGACCGCAAGAAAATCGGCCTCAACACGCAGATCTTCGCCGAGGTCAAACTCAACGCCCACGGGCGCTCCAACTTCACCGAGTTCACCGACGCCATTCGCGGTTTTCCCGAGGTGCTGGAATGTTATGTGCTGATGGGCGCAGTGGACTTCCTGTTGCGCATCGTCACCGCCGATATCGAGGCCTACGAACGGTTTTTCTTCGAAAAACTGTCCATGGTGCCGGGTATTCAGGAGGTCAACTCGATCGTTGCCCTCTCTGAGATCAAGTCCACCACCTGCCTGCCGGTGTGAGGCCTAGAGCGTTGGCACCAACAGTTGCTCGTAAAGGGCGCCGGTGATGTTGAGCAGGTCGCTGCAACCGCGGCTGTGGGGCACCTGTTCCAGTGGGTCGCGGCCCTCGCTGCCCGCCAGGCGGATAACCGGGTCGCAGTGCACCACGCCCAGCAGTTGCCGGCCCAGGCGTTTTTTCAGCACTTGGCACATGTCCAGGTTGAAGGAGCTGGTGATGTCGACGCGGTTGATGACGAAGTAGCTCTGCGGCGGGTTGTCCTGCTCCAGATACGGCAGCAACAGGCGTTCCATGTAGTTGGCGTAGCGGTAGGACGAGGTGTCGGCCAGGGTCACCACTAAGGCTTTGTCGGCCAGGCCTAGGGCTTGGCTGAGGTAGGGCGATTCGCCGGCGGGGGTGTCGATGATGACCAGGTCGCGTTCCTCAAGGTTCATCGCCGCCAGTTGCCGGGCGAGCCAGAGAGGGTCTTGGCGCAGGTGCTTTTCCAAGTCGCGTTGTTGCTCGCAGGTGGCGTTGCCAAAGGCCAGCACCCGGCTGTCGGCGAACCCGCCCAGGCTAGCGTCGCGCCAGTTTTTCCCGTGCTGCTGGGCGTGGATCAGGCCTGTGGCGGTGGCGGTGGCACCGAGCCGTGCAGCCAGGGCGTTTTTTGGGTCCAGGTCGAGAGCGAAGGTTTGCCCGCGTGGCAGTTGCAGGGAACTGGCCAGCGCTGCCACCAGGGTGGTCTTGCCCACGTTGGGGCGGGCCGAGGTGACGACGATGACGCGGGCCTTAAGGGCGCCGGGTGCAGGTTCAAGGGGTTGGCCGAAGGCGTTGGTGCGCGGGGCGGCAGGTGGACGCGCGGCGGTCGGCGGGCGTAGGTCAACGGGCGTGGCTTGCGGGCACTCAGTGTTGCTGGCCCCGGGATGGGTCATGTTGTCCTCACGCTTCACGCTGGTTCTTCCTGGTTAATCGTCAGTCACTTAAAAGCAAAAAATGGGCAAAGAGCGTCCGGAGGCCGGCAGTGTCAATGTCCATTTTTTTTGTACGAGTACTCTGTGATATCAGCGTGACAGTGTCATTATTTTGTTGTTTTTATCGGATCAAATCCGACGAACGGTAAGTTGTCATAAATATGGCGTTTATTTGACGGTCGGTGACCTGTCATTCAGCCCCACGACGGCGGCCAACCGTTACAAAAAAGGGCAGTGCAGGGCGATCGTCCCTGGCACTGCCCTTTTTCAAAACCCTGCGCTTAGAGGCGCAGCAGGGTTTTCCAGGCGCGGTTTTGGTACACCGCAATGGCCTGATGCTTGCGCACGTCCAGGGACTCTTCGGTGATTGGCTCGTTGGCCAGTTGCTGCAACTTGTTCAGCTCGCCGTAGAGGCGATCCAGTTCCGGGATTTCCAGCACGTGGCGGGCGTGGTGCAACCAGGCCTGGATGCGCTCGATGCGCGGCAGTTGCTCGGCCAGGTCTTCGGGTTGCTGCTGGTAGCGTTGCAGTTGCAGGGCCACGGCTTCGTCGCCCAGCAGGCGCGGCAGCCAACTGCTCAACTGCGCGGCGCCCTGGCGGTTGCCACGGGTGTTGCGCTCGGCGGTCCAGGTGCGGGCCAGCAGCCAGCGCGAGGCGTTGAGGGAGAACTGGCCCCAGCGCGGGTCCTGGAGTTCTTCGAGGAACTGCTCCGGCGCGGCTTTGCGCACGTCTTCGTCGTCTTGCCCGGCCTGGACCAGCGGGCGCCAGTCTTCGAGCAGGGCGTCCAGGGCCAGGCGCAGTTCGCTGGTGGCCTGGCGCGGCGCAGCCTGGCCGAGGCTGGCGATCAGGGCGCGCATTTCGGCGAGGTTGTCCACCCAGTCCTGTAACAGGCGCCAGTGGCCATTGAAGCGATATTGCTCGGCCAGGCGCTGGCTGCTGCCCAGCAAGTGCCAGCTCAGGGCGGCGAAGGCGTCGTCCAACGGCGTTTCGGCACTCAGTTGTGGTGCCGGCAGGCTCAGGGAATAGCTGTTGGCGTCGAACAGGCGATAGCCGCGCTCGGCCTTGCTGATGTCGCACGGCATCAGCGCCAGGGTGGCGGCCAGTTCGGCGGCCAGCTCCAGCAGGGCGCTGGGTTCGCCTTCGCGCAGTTCCAGCTCCAGCTCACAGATTTCTTCTTTCTGTTTACCGGCGATCACCAGGCCCAGGTCCAGGGCTGCTTCGATCACCACCTTGGCCTTGCCACGGCCCCAGGCGATTTCCGCGCGCTCGCGCACGAAGTCGGTGGTGAAGATCGGCTTGAGGGTTTTTTTGTCCAGCTCGGCCAATTGCTCGGGCCAGCATTCGCCGTCGAGTTTCTTCACGTCGAGCTTGGCTTTGGGCAGGTCCCAGTTGTATTCGTTGCGCTCTGACAGGCCTGCAACGCTTTGCCCGCGGGTTTTGAGGGTCTGGATGATGGCCTCGCCATCCTTGCGCAGGCGCAGGGCCACCTTGGCCTGGGCCAGGTCGCGCTCGGGGGTGTCGAAGTATTGGTTCATCAACTCACGGCGTTCCCAGCCACTTTTGTTGCGTTTTTTCAGTAACGGGTGCTCGCGCAGGGCAGCGAGGGTTTCGCGGCTGACGCGCAGTTTGATTTCGGTTTCTTTGTGCATGGCCGGAAAATCCAGGATCGGGAGCGCAGCCGGAGGGAATGTGTGGCTGCCAAGGCCGTGCAGTGTACAGGACTCGCCGGCCCAGGGTCGGCCAACGGTTTATTGTGCGGCGAAGATGGCACTATGATGAGACTCATTGCCTTCCAGGAGCCCGCGCATGCCTTTGCCGTCGATGAAAGACCAGTTCGCTGCGCTGATTGCCGCGCCCTCGGTGAGTTGTACCCAGGCGCACCTGGACCAGTCCAACCGTGGCGTGATCGACCTGCTTGCCACCTGGCTGGGTGATTTGGGTTTTGCTTGTGAGCTCCAGCAGGTCAGCCCGGGCAAGTTCAACCTGTTGGCCAGTTACGGCAGTGGCCCCGGTGGCCTGGTGCTGGCCGGGCATAGCGACACTGTGCCTTTCGACGAAGCGCTGTGGCAGACCGATCCGCTGAAACTGACGGAAATCGACGGCCGCTGGGTAGGCCTGGGCAGTTGCGATATGAAAGGGTTTTTCGCTCTGGCCATCGAGGCGGTGTTGCCGCTGTTGGGCCAACCCTTCAAGCAGCCGCTGCTGATCCTCGCCACTTGCGATGAAGAAAGCTCCATGGCCGGCGCCCGTGCCCTGGCCGAGGCGGGTCGGCCCCTGGGCCGTGCGGCGGTGATCGGCGAGCCGACCGGGCTCAAGCCGATCCGCTTGCACAAAGGGGTGATGATGGAGCGCATCGACATCCTCGGACGCAGCGGCCATTCCTCCGACCCGCGCCTGGGCCACAGTGCTCTGGAAGCCATGCACGACGCCATGGGCGAACTGCGCGGCCTGCGCCTGGCGTGGCAGCGCGAATACCGCAACCCACAGTTCTCGGTGCCCCAGCCGACGCTCAACTTCGGCTGCATCCACGGTGGCGACAACCCCAACCGCATCTGCGGCCAATGCTCCCTGGAATTCGACCTGCGGCCCTTGCCGGGCATGGACCCGGCCGCCCTGCGCGCGGCCATCCGGCAGAAGCTTGAACCGGTGGCCGAGCGGCATCAGGTGCAAATCGACTACGCGCCGCTGTTCCCCGAAGTGCCGCCCTTCGAGCAACGCGAAGACGCCGAGCTGGTGCAACTGGCCGAACGTCTAACCGGCCATCGCGCGCAAGCAGTAGCGTTTGGCACCGAAGCACCTTATCTTCAGCGCCTTGGCTGCGAGACGCTGGTGCTCGGCCCGGGCGATATCGCCTGCGCCCACCAACCGGGGGAATACCTCGAAATGTCACGTTTGCAGCCTACCGTGCATCTATTACGTCAACTGATCCAACACTACTGCCTGACCCCGGCCTGATCCGCCGGTTGCCAGCCCCCGACCCCAAGGAGAGTGCGCGTGTTGCCAAGCCTGTTCCGACGATAACCAACAGCCCGCTGTGCGTTTTGTGCCCACCCTTTTTTCGGCTGCTTTTTATTACAGGTTCAGGTCATGCCCGAATACGTCAATTGGCTTCGTCACGCGTCTCCCTACATTAATGCCCACCGCGACTGCACCTTTGTGGTGATGCTGCCCGGTGACGGCGTCGAGCATCCCAACTTCGGCAATATCGTCCACGACCTGGTGCTGCTGCACAGCCTGGGCGTGCGTTTGGTGCTGGTCCACGGCTCGCGCCCGCAGATCGAAACCCGCCTCGCCGCCCGTGGCCTGATCCCCCATTACCATCACGGCATGCGCATCACCGACGCCGCGACCCTGGAATGCGTGATCGACGCCGTGGGCCAGTTGCGCATCGCCATTGAAGCGCGGCTGTCCATGGACATGGCCGCCTCGCCCATGCAGGGCTCGCGCCTGCGGGTGGCCAGCGGCAACCTGGTCACCGCGCGGCCCATCGGCGTGCTTGAAGGCGTCGACTACCACCATACCGGTGAGGTGCGCCGGGTTGACCGCAAGGGCATCAATCGCCTGCTGGACGAGCGCTCCATCGTGCTGCTGTCGCCGTTGGGCTATTCGCCCACCGGGGAAATCTTCAACCTCGCCTGCGAAGACGTGGCTACCCGCGCCGCCATCGACCTGGGTGCCGACAAATTACTGCTGTTTGGCGCCGACACCGGCCTGATCGACGCTGATGGCCGCTTGGTGCGCGAGCTGCGCCCGCAACAGGTGCCCGCGCACCTGGCGCGCCTGGGCAGCAACTACCAGGGCGAATTGCTCGACGCGGCCGCCGAGGCCTGCCGTGGCGGTGTGGCCCGCAGCCATATCGTCAGTTATGTGGAAGATGGCGCGCTGCTGACCGAGCTATTCACCCGTGACGGCGGTGGCACCCTGGTGGCCCAGGAGCAATTCGAGTTGGTACGCGAGGCGGCCATCGAAGACGTCGGTGGCTTGCTGGACCTCATCAGCCCCTTGGAAGAACAGGGGATTTTGGTGCGCCGCTCGCGGGAAGTGCTGGAGCGGGAAATCGAGCAGTTCAGCGTGGTCGAGCGCGAGGGCATGATTATCGCCTGCGCGGCGCTGTATCAGATCGCCGACTCGGACGCCGGCGAACTGGCGTGCCTGGCGGTCAGCCCGGAATATCGCCACGGTCGGCGCGGCGACGAATTGCTCGAGCGCATCGAAAGCCGCGCCCGGGCCCAGGGCCTCAAAACCCTGTTCGTGCTCACCACCCGCACCGCCCATTGGTTCCGCGAACGCGGCTTCGTGCCCAGCAGCGTCGAACGCCTGCCCTCGGCGCGGGCGTCGCTGTACAACTACCAGCGCAACTCGAAGATCTTCGAAAAGGCACTTTGATAGAAGGCCGAGTTCGGTTCCTCTGGTAGCGAGCCTGCTCGCGATGACGCTCTACCCGCCAACATCCTCGTTGGCTGGCACTCGGTTATCGCCAGCAGGCTCGCGCCCCTAGAGGCCGATTGCCCCTCAATGCGCGATGAACTTCGCACTCACATACGGCCCATAGTCGGGCAGCACCGTTTCGACCTTGCCTTGTTCCTTGAGAAACCTGGCCGTTTCGCCAATTGCCTTGGCCGTGCCGCCGTCCAGCAGCGCGCTGCTTTTTTGCGCCTGGGCGTCGGGGAAGGTGGAGCCGGCGAGCAGTTCAGGGATGTCGGCGGCGTTGGCGCCGGTCAGTTTGGCGATTTTTTGTACAGGCACCGATTCGGCCGTCCAGGTGGCTTTGTTCGCTGCATAGTCAGCGAACGCATCCAGGGTCACTTTGGCGAATTGGGCAATCACCTCGGGGTGCTTCTCGGCGTAATCCTTGCGCGCCACCCACACCTCAAACGTCGGTGCGCCCCATTGGCCGACTTGGGCGGCGTCGGTCAGGGTCTTGCCGTTTTTGCGGATTTCCCCCAGGGCCGGCGACCAAACGAACGCGCCGTCGATGTCGCCGCGCTTCCAGGCTGCGGCAATCTGCGCCGGTTGCAGGTTCACCACTTTTACTTGCGAGGTGCTCAGGCCCCAATGCTTGAGGGCGCCGAGCAGGCTGTAGTGGGAGGTGGACACGAACGGCGTGGCGATGGTCTTGCCGATCAGGTCTTGAGGTTTGTCGATGCCGCTGCCGTTGCGCACCACCAGAGCCTCGGCGGCGTTGATCTGCGCGGCCACTAGAAAGGTGACGATCGGCACATTGCGTGACGCGGCGGCGGCCAGGGGGCTGGAGCCCAGGTTGCCGATCTGCACATCCCCCGAGGCAATGGCTGCGACCACCTCCGGGCCGCTGTTGAAGCGGCGCCAGTCGATCGCCTGGCCGGTGGTTTTCTCGTACAGGCCATCGGCCTGGGGGACTTTGCTGGGGTCGATGCCGGTTTGATAGCCCACGGTGAGGTCGGCGGCATGGGCGGCAAACGCCACGGCCAGCGAGGCGAAAAGGGTGGCAAATTGACTCAGAACGACGGGTTTGGCCATGATGGCGCGCCTTTTTTGACGGAATTGATTTACGTCAAAGCTAAGCGATCTAAAAAACGTCTAATAAATATCTTTTAAGAATTAGCTTATGTGCCGATACGCTTTTATTCGGCCCGTTTTGCTTTATTCCTGAAAGGTATGAAAAAGAACGAAACAATTCTTTTTGGGTTTATGGAAAACTCATTACCCTAGGGGCGAATTGGCAGCGGTTAGACCTTGGTCGTAGACATAAGTGGTTACGATTGACTTATCAGTCACGGTCTGGCGCTAATCGCGCATCTGTGGATCCCGGGCTTCAGACCCAGGACCAAAGAACACAAGAATTAGAAACGAGAGGAGCGAAACATGAACAAGTCCACGTTGGCCCTGGCTGTTGCCGTTGGGGTGTTGGCACAGCAAGCTGGCGCCGCCGGTTTTATCGAAGACAGCAAGGCGAGCATCACTGCCCGCAACTTCTACATCAACTCAGATAACCGTGATGGCACCGCCAATCCTTCCAAGCAGGAAGAATGGGGCCAGGGTTTCATCTTCAACTTCGCTTCCGGCTACACCCAAGGCACTGTGGGCTTTGGTGTGGACGCCATCGGCCTGTACGGCGTCAAGCTCGATTCGGGCAAGGGCACGCACTACAACGCCAACAGCGCGGGCAAGGGCGGCCTGGTGTTCCCAAGTGACAGCGACGGCCGTGCCGTGGACGATTTCAGCAGCCTGGGCCTGACCGCCAAGGTCAAGGTGTCCAAGACTGAACTGCGCCTGGGCACCCTGCTGCCAAAACTGCCGGTGGTGACTTCCAACGATGGTCGCCTGCTGCCGCAGACCTTCGAGGGTGGCCAGATCACCTCCAACGACATCGAGAACCTGACCCTGGTCGGCGGTAAGTTGGAACACGCCAAAGGTCGTAACTCGACCAACAACGACTCGCTGACCATCGCGGGCTCCAACGGCGCCACCACCACCAAGACCTCGAACAAGCGCAGCAACGAGTTCTACTTCGCCGGTGGTGACTACAAAATCACCAAAGACCTGACTGCCCAGTACTACTACGGCAACCTGGAAGATTTCTACAAACAGCACTTCCTGGGCCTGACCCACAACTGGGCACTGCCAGTGGGCGCGATCAAGAGCGACCTGCGTTACTTCAACAGCAGCTCCGACGGCAAGAACGGCAACCAGGAAGGTCGCTTGGCCGGCTACCGTTCCAGCGGCTACCAGAACAACGGTGGTGAAGTGGACAACCGTACCTGGAGCGCCAAGTTCACCTATAGCCTGCAAGGCCACGCGGTCAGCGCCGGCTACCAGCGCGTCAACGGCACCAGCGACTTCCCGTTCCTGAACCAGGGTGACGGTGCTTCGGCCTACCTGATTACCGACTCCCAGATCGGCAAGTTCCAGCGTGCCGGCGAGCGCACCTGGCTGGCTCAGTACGCCTATGACTTCGCCGCTATCGGCGTGCCTGGCCTGACCACTTCTGTGATCTACCTCAAGGGCGACAACGTGGCGACCTCGGCCGGCGACAAGGGCGAGTGGGAACGCGACTTCAACCTCGGCTACGTGGTGCCCGAAGGTACGTTCAAGGGCGTGGGCCTGGCGTGGAAAAACGCTTCCCTGCGTTCCGACGTGGCGCGTAACCAAGACGAAAACCGTCTGATCGTCAGCTACACCCTGCCGATTCTGTAACCCCGCTTCAAAACCCCCGCCCGGCGCTATGCCGGGCGGGGCGTTTCACTTGCTCTCCCGCCTCTTTCTCCCAACCCTGCCAGCCTGTTTCGCGGGCGGATGGCGCGTGGACGTCGGGCCGTTCTGGCCACCTTTTAATATTCTTTTATGATCTAAATAAATCGATATTTATTCTTTTTAAATAAATTCCCTGGCAGGCACAGTAGGCTCAAACCGCACTCACCAGGAGCACCACCATGAGCCTTCGACTCGGCGATATCGCCCCCGACTTTGAACAGGATTCCAGCGCCGGCACCATCCGCTTCCACGAGTGGCTGGGCGATAGCTGGGGCGTGCTGTTTTCCCACCCGGCGGACTTCACCCCGGTGTGCACCACAGAGCTGGGTTTCACCGCCAAGCTCAAGGACGAATTCGCCCAGCGCGGCGTCAAGGCCATTGCCTTGTCCGTGGACCCGGTGGACTCGCACCACCGCTGGATCGAGGACATCAACGAGACGCAGAACACGATCGTCAACTTCCCGATCCTGGCCGATGCCGACCGCAAGGTTTCCGACCTTTATGACCTGATCCACCCCAACGCCAGCGACACCCTGACCGTGCGCTCGCTGTTCGTCATCGACCCGAATAAAAAGATTCGCCTGACCATCACCTACCCAGCCAGCACCGGGCGCAACTTCCACGAAATCCTGCGGGTGATCGACTCGCTGCAACTGACCGACCACTACAAAGTCGCCACCCCGGCCAATTGGCAGGACGGCGACGAGGTGGTGATCGTGCCCTCGCTCAAGGACGAAGACGAAATCAAGAAGCGCTTTCCCAAGGGCTACCGCGCAGTGAAGCCGTACCTGCGCCTGACGCCGCAGCCTAACCGCTGAGCTGGACGCCAGGTGGGGGCGAACTTATCCACAAAGCAGGGGATTTCAGGCCGTTTACGCGGCCTTTTTTTATGGGGGGTAGAAAGCCATTTGCATATTCATTTAAAGAATAAACAAATGAATAAATATGATTTATGGATATAAAAAACACCTGTTAAGGTCTGTCCATCGCAGCGAGATCGCCCACGGCGAATCGCCATAACCCTGAGGAATTATCTGCATGCTGGTCGTCTCTATCGGTGGCAGCCCCAGCCAACGCTCCCGTTCCGCAGTGCTGCTGGATCTCTCCAAACGCTGGCTGCAGCAACAGGGCGTGGAGGTGGTGAGTTATCAGGTGCGTGACTTTGCGGCCGAAGACTTGCTCCACGCGCGGTTCGACAGCCCCAAGGTCATCGACCTGCTGCAACAGATTGAAAATGCCGATGGCTTGCTGATTGCCACGCCGGTGTACAAGGCCTCGTTCGCCGGTGCGCTCAAGACCATCCTGGACCTGCTGCCCGAACGCGCCCTGAGCCACAAAGTGGTGCTGCCCATGGCCACCGGCGGCAGCATCGCCCACATGCTGGCGGTGGATTACGCGCTCAAACCGGTGCTGTCGGCGCTCAAGGCCCAAGAGATGCTCCACGGCATCTTTGCCGAGGACAGCCAGATCGCCTACGGCGAAGGCAGCGCGCAACCGCAACTGGTGCCGGTGCTGGAAAAACGTTTGCACGAGGCCCTGGAGCAGTTCTACAGCGCCCTGGCGCGGCGGCCCAAGCCCCTTGACCCGCGGTTGCTGAATGAACGTTTGTTGAGTGCTCGCTGGAGCATTTGAGCCTTACCCAATACCGCTTTACCTCGCCTTACTTGGCCGCTAACGGCTCAGCAGGCGCAACCACTACCCAACCGCAAATAGGAGAGCGCCATGCGCCCTGTAATTTTGCGTCGCGGTCTGGTCGCGCTGTTTGCTGCGGCTGTGTCCTTCGGCGCCATCGTTCAAGCCCACGCGGGCGAAACCCTGCGTATTGGCTATCAGAAGTACGGCACCCTGGTGCTGCTCAAAGCCAAGGGCACCCTGGAAAAACGCCTCGCCGCCCAAGGCGTCGAGGTGCAATGGACCGAATTCCCCGGCGGCCCGCAATTGCTCGAAGGGCTTAACGTGGGCTCTATCGACTTTGGCGTGACCGGCGAAACCCCACCCGTGTTCGCCCAGGCTGCCGGCGCCGACTTGCTCTACGTTGCCTACGAGCCGCCAGCCCCCACCAGCGAAGCCATCCTGGTGCCCAAGGGCTCGCCGATCCAATCGGTGCAAGACCTCAAGGGCAAGAAAGTGGTGCTCAACAAAGGCTCCAACGTGCATTACCTGCTGGTGCGCGCCCTGGCGGATGCGGGCCTCAAGTACACCGATATCCAGACCGTGTTCCTGCCGCCCGCCGATGCCCGCGCCGCGTTCGAGCGGGGCAGCGTCGACGCCTGGGTGATCTGGGACCCGTACCAGGCTGCCGCCGAGCAGCAACTGCAAGCGCGCACCCTGCGTGACGGCAGCGGCATCGTCGATAACCACCAGTTCTACCTGGCCACCAAGCCTTACACCGAAAAACACCCGCACGTGATAAAGGCCCTGGTCGAAGAAGTGCGCGCCGTGGGCGAATGGTCCAAGGCCAACCCTGAAGAGGTGACCCAGCAAGTCGCGCCGCTGTTGGGCCTGCCGGCCGAGATCACCCTGACGTCGGTCAAGCGCCAGGGCTACGGTGCGTTGTTCCTCACCCCCGAGGTGGTCGCCGCGCAACAGAAAATCGCCGACGCCTTCTACCAGCTCAAGCTGATCCCCAAACCGCTGACCATCAAAGACGTGATCTGGACGCCGCCCGCGGCCGTGGCCACAGCGCCTTAATTCGCCTTCCTTAGGAGACCACTCCATGAGCCTCAATATTTTCTGGTTCCTGCCTACCCACGGCGACGGCCATTACCTTGGCACCGCCGAAGGCGCTCGCGCCGTGGATCACGGTTACTTGCAGCAGGTTGCGCAAGCGGCCGATCGCCTGGGCTTTGGTGGCGTGCTGATTCCCACCGGGCGGTCCTGCGAGGACTCCTGGCTGGTGGCCGCGTCGCTGATCCCGGTGACCCAGCGGCTGAAATTCCTCGTGGCCCTGCGCCCGGGGATCATTTCGCCGACGGTGGCGGCGCGTCAGGCCGCGACCCTGGACCGTTTGTCCGGCGGCCGGGCGTTGTTCAACTTGGTGACGGGCGGCGACCCGGAAGAATTGGCCGGCGATGGCTTATTCCTCAGCCACGAAGAGCGCTACCAGGCCTCGGTGGAGTTCACCCGCATCTGGCGCCGCGTACTCGAAGGCGAAACCGTGGACTACGACGGCCAGCACATCAGCGTCAAAGGCGCCAAATTGCTCTACCCGCCGATCCAGCAACCGCGCCCGCCGCTGTACTTTGGCGGTTCCTCGGAGGCGGCCCAGGACTTGGCCGCCGAGCAGGTGGAAATGGTCCTGACCTGGGGCGAACCGCCGGCAGCCGTGGCGGAAAAAATCGAGCAAGTGCGCGCCAAGGCCGCCAAGCTGGGGCGCACCGTGCGCTTCGGTATCCGCTTGCATGTGATCGTGCGGGAAACCAACGAAGAGGCCTGGAAAGCCGCCGACAAACTCATCTCCCACCTGGACGAAGACACCATCGCCCGTGCCCAGGCGTCTCTGGCGCGCTTCGACTCGGTGGGCCAGCAACGCATGGCCGCGCTGCACGGCGGCAGCCGCGACAACCTGGAGGTCAGCCCCAACCTGTGGGCGGGCGTGGGCCTGGTGCGCGGCGGTGCCGGCACGGCGCTGGTGGGCGATGGCCCGACCGTGGCGGCGCGGGTCAAGGAATACGCGGCGCTGGGCATCGACACCTTTATTTTCTCTGGCTACCCGCACCTGGAAGAGTCGTACCGCGTGGCCGAGCTGTTGTTCCCGCACTTGGATGTGGAACGCCCCGAGGTGCCGAAAACCGGCGGCTACGTGAGCCCGTTCGGTGAGATGGTGGCCAACGACATCCTCCCCAAAGCCGCGTCCCAGAGCTGAGGCGTGGTCATGAACAACAAACTTATCCACAGCCTGGCGCCCTGGTTGCTGCCGGTGCTGCTGCTGGCGGTGTGGCAGTTGTCGGTGTCGGCGGGGTGGCTGTCTACGCGGATTCTGCCCGCGCCGAGCGCGGTGATTGGCGCAGGCGTTGAGTTGGTGCGCAGCGGCGATATCTGGCAGCACCTGGCGATCAGCGGCTGGCGTGCGGGCTTGGGGTTCGTCATCGGCGGCGGTATCGGCCTGGCCCTGGGCTTTATCACCGGCCTGTCGAAGTGGGGCGAACGCCTGCTGGACAGTTCGGTGCAAATGATCCGCAACGTGCCGCACCTGGCGTTGATCCCGTTGGTGATCCTGTGGTTCGGCATCGATGAGTCGGCGAAGATTTTCCTGGTCGCCCTGGGCACGCTGTTCCCGATCTACCTCAATACCTACCACGGCATCCGCAACGTCGACCCGGCGCTGGTGGAAATGGCGCGCAGCTACGGGTTGTCCGGGTTCGGCCTGTTCCGCCAGGTGATCCTGCCCGGCGCTTTGCCGTCGATTCTGGTGGGCGTGCGCTTTGCCCTGGGCTTTATGTGGTTGACGTTGATCGTGGCCGAGACCATTTCCGCCAGCTCCGGCATCGGCTACCTGGCGATGAACGCCCGCGAATTCCTGCAAACCGATGTGGTGGTGCTGGCCATCGTCCTTTACGCGGTGCTCGGCAAACTCGCCGACCTCGCGGCCCGTGGCCTGGAGCGCGTGTGGCTGCGCTGGCACCCGGCCTATCAAGTGGCCAAGGGAGGTGCGGCATGACCGCTCAACAACCGCCGCGCCTGCTGCGCGGTATTCCGCTGGCGGTGCGCAAGCTGCAAAAAACCTTCGGCGCGCGCCAGGTGCTGCGCGAAATCGACCTGCATATCCCGGCCGGGCAATTTGTCGCGGTGGTGGGGCGCAGCGGCTGCGGCAAGAGCACCTTGCTGCGCCTGCTCGCCGGCCTCGACCTGCCCAGCGGCGGCGAACTGCTCGCCGGCTCCGCGCCGCTGAGCGCGGCCCGCGACGACACGCGGCTGATGTTCCAAGAGGCGCGTTTGCTGCCCTGGAAAAAAGTCATCGACAACGTGGGCCTGGGGCTCACGGGCAACTGGCGCGCCAAGGCCTTGGAGGCCCTCGACGCGGTAGGCCTTGCCGACCGCGCCGAGGAATGGCCGGCGGCGCTGTCCGGGGGCCAGAAACAACGGGTGGCCCTGGCCCGCGCGCTGATCCATCAACCGCGCCTGCTGCTGCTCGACGAACCCCTGGGCGCGCTGGACGCCCTGACCCGCATCGAGATGCAGCAACTGATCGAACGCCTCTGGCAGCAACATGGCTTCACCGTGCTGCTGGTGACCCACGATGTCAGCGAGGCCGTGGCCATCGCCGACCGGGTGATCCTGATCGAAGACGGCGAAGTCGGCCTGGACCTTGTCGTGGAACTGCCACGCCCCCGGGTCCGCGGCTCCCATCGCCTGGCCACCCTGGAAACCGAAGTGCTTAACCGCGTGCTGTCGCTGCCCGGCAGCCCGCCCGAACCAGAACCCGTGTCACCCCTGCCCACGCAACTGCGTTGGGCGCAATGAAGGCAGTTGCAAGTGTTGAGCTGCAAGCTTCAAGAGGAAGCGCTTTTGCTTTGACTTGCCGCTTGAAGCTTGCCGCTCGCCACTCAATACCGACCCTAGGAGCAACACCATGACCATTAAAGCCATCAACGTGCGCAACCAGTTCAAAGGCACCATCAAGGAAATTGTCGAAGGCGATGTGTTGTCGGAAATCGACGTGCAAACCGCTTCCGGCATCGTCACTTCCGTCATCACCACTCGCTCGGTCAAAGAGCTGGAACTGGTGATCGGTAGCGAGGTGATCGCTTTTGTTAAATCCACCGAGGTTTCCATCGCCAAGTTGTGATCCATGCGCCAGGCACGGCCCCGGACGGCGTGAGCCCTTCGGGGTTTTTTATGGGAGGTTATTTGCTTTTAAAGGGCGTTTTAATGCCTATTAATCAATATAAAGAGCCTTATAGTGCGCTTTATGAATATTTTATTTAGGGTTAATCGGTGCTAGGGTGCGTCTTAAGGGTTTTTAGAGGCACTGAGGCGCGCTTTATGACTGAGTTTTTTCCCATCGAATGCAGCGATAACCTGCACGCCATCGGGCTTTTGGTAAAAAGCCGTCGCCTACAAACCAAGCAGCGCCAGAAGGATCTTGCGCGGGCGTTGGGGGTTTCCGAGCGCAGTTTGCGCAAGATCGAGTCTGGCGACCCCTCGGTGGAGTTGCGCTCATTCATGCTGGTGCTCTGGCACTTGGGGCTGACCGGCGAAGTGTTCCGCAGCCTCGAGCAGTTGGCGTCTTCGTCGCAATTTCAGGTCCATGATCCGCGTGCAGCCGTGCGGGTGCGGTTACCCAAGCCGAAGGGGGAATTCTGATGGGGCGCGCATACATTTACATGGAGCACCCGCAAACGGGCGACGTGCTGACCCTCGGGCGTTTGACCCTCAGCCAGGGGCAGGGCGAGTTCGTCTACGACCCCGACTACGTCGCCACCCAGGGCTGGGTGCCGGACCCGATTCGCTACCCGCTGCGTGAGGAGCCCTTCAGTGCCATCACGAAAAACCAGGGCGTGCCCGGTTTTATCAACGACGCCATGCCTGACGGGTGGGGCGAACGGGTGCTGCGTGATATTGCGCGAGCCGAACTGGCGCCGATCGATTATCTGCTCAAGTCGCCCAACAACGACCGCGCGGGCAACTTGATGGTGGGCACGACACGCCATCCGCCGCCCGGCCTGGGCCGCGAGCCGTTGCCGAGCCTCAAGGGGCTGGCACCATTCATAGAAGCTGCCGAGGCGATTTTCGACAACCAGTTGGACGACGAAGCCATCGCTACGTTGAAGATGCGCAAGCAGCGTTCGTCCCTGGGCGGGGCTCGGCCCAAGCGGACCTTGCAAGATCAGGGGGTGCTGATGCTGGTCAAGCCTCGCGACCGCTATGACAGTTGCGATGTACCGGCGCTGGAGCACGCGTGCATGACCTTCGCAGCCCTCAAGGGCCTGAATGTGGCGCGCACAGCGCTGTATGCGGGCCAGCCATCGACCTTGCTGGTCAAGCGCTTCGATCGCCTGCCGCCCGCCGACAGCGGCCGCCGTATTCCTATGTTGAGCGCCCTGACGTTGCTCGATGCCGATTGGCATGGCGCTGACCACAGCGCCTGGGTGTATGGCGCCTTGGCCAATGAGCTACAGCGCCGGGGCGCGCCGGATGAGGACCGGCATGAGTTGTTCAAGCGCATGTGCTTCAACGCCCTGGTGGGCAACGACGACGATCATCCAAAAAACCACGCGGTGCTTTGGTTGGGGCAAGGTTGGCGCCTGGCGCCGATGTACGACGTGGTGCCGAGCATGGACGGCAGTTCGCCCGCGTACTTGTCGATGGCGGTGGGGCGCGAAGGGCGGGTCATCAACCGCGGCAACCTGCTCAGCCACGCCGCGCATTTTGGCCTGGCACCGCAGCAGGCTAGCGACCTGTTGGACGAGGTCATCGGTTGGGAACCGCAGCTGCGCGAGCACTATGGGCAGCAGCTCGAGGGTGCGGCCCTGGCGTTTGCGCTGTCGGCCATTGGCGCGCAGCGCATGGCTGCCTAGGCCTCAGATCGGGTGTTCGCGCTTGGGCAAATAGGGCGGCAGATACAACCCCAAATAAGCGTCGAACACCCGCATGCCTTCCTCGGCCATGCGCGGGGTGATTTGCCCGTGTTGCTGCACCGAGCGGGCGTAGACGCGGTCGCCCAGTTCCATGGCCAGGGCGAAGACGTCAACGTCATCGGGTAGCCGGGGCAGTTGGAAGTGGTGGTCGAACAACTTGTGCATCAGGTCGCCCAGCTCGATGTCGTGCTGGCGGTCGGCCTGGGTGACTTCGGTGAGGCCGTGCTGGGCGAGGATCAATTGGCGGGCGGCGGCGTCCTGGTCGTAGATGTCCAGCATGCGTTGCTCCACCAGGCGCGAGAGGTCGTGCCAGCCCTTGAGCGGAGCGTGGTCGATGGGCGCTTGCAGGGCCGCGCGGAATGCGGCGTGGATATCGGCGGTCAAGGCTTCGAGCAGCGCCGGGACGCTGGCGAAAAAGTGATAGACCGAAGAAGCCGGAATACCCGCCAGTTTCGCCACGCCATAGATCGACAGGTTGGCCACGCCCTCGGCGGCCAGTAGCGTGCGGGCGGCATCGAGGATGGAGTCGATCCGCGCCTGGCTGCTGGTGCGGGGTTTACGGGGAGTGGCGGGGCGGGTCATCGAAATCTCCTGCAAGGCTGCGGGCATTGTACGTGATGACGTGGTGGTTCTGTCCTACATGAGCGCGCGCATTCCGTGGGCACAAAAAAAACGCCGCGGGCCATGGGCCTGCGGCGTTGTTTTTGAGCGCCAGCGCTTACACGGTGTGCAAGTACCAGTTGTATTCGAGGTCGGAGATGGAGTGTTCGAACTCCTCCAGCTCGCTTTCCTTACAGGCGACGAAGATATCGATGTACTTAGGGTCGATGTACTTGGCCATTACTTCGCTGTCATCCAACTCGCGCAAGGCGTCGCGCAGGTTGTTCGGCAGGCTTTGTTCGTTCTGCTCGTAGCTGTTGCCTTCCACCGGTGCGCCAGGCTCGATCTTGTTGGTCAAGCCGTGGTGCACACCCGCCAAAACCGAAGCCATCAGCAGGTAAGGGTTGGCGTCGGCGCCGGCCACGCGGTGTTCCAGGCGTACCGCGTCGGCGGAACCGGTGGGCACGCGCACGGCCACGGTGCGGTTATCCAAGCCCCAGCACGGCGCGTTCGGCACATAGAACTGCGCACCGAAGCGGCGGTAGGAGTTGACGTTGGGGCACAGGAAAGCCATTTGCGCGGGCAGGGTCTCCAGCACACCGCCGATCGCGTGACGCAGTGCGGCGTTCTGCTCGGGATCCTCGCTGGCGAAGATGTTCTTGCCATCTTTGTCCAGGATCGAAATGTGGACGTGCAAACCATTGCCAGCCTGGCCCGGGTAGGGCTTGGCCATGAAGGTGGTGTCCATTTCATGGTCGTAGGCGATGTTCTTGATGAGGCGCTTGAGCAGTACGGCGTAGTCGCAGGCCTTGATCGGGTCGGCGACGTGGTGCAGGTTCACCTCGAACTGCGCTGGGGCACTTTCCTTGACGATGGCGTCGGCGGGGATGCCTTGCTCTTTGGCGCCTTCGAGAATGTCCTGCAAGCAATCGACGTATTCGTCGAGGTCGTCGATCAGGTAGACCTGTGTCGAGTGCGGGCGCTTGCCGGAAATCGGTGAGCGTGGCGGTTGGGGGCGGCCGTTCACGTTCTCCTGGTCGATCAGGTAGAACTCCAGCTCGAATGCGGCGCAGATGGTCAGGCCCAACTCGTCGAACTTGGCCACGACCTGACGCAATACTTCACGCGGGTCGGCGAAGAACGGCTCGCCTTCGAGTTCGTGCATGGTCATCAACAGTTGCGCGGTAGGGCGCTTCTGCCAGGGTTCATTGCACAGGGTGTCGGGGATTGGATAACAGATTCGGTCAGCATCACCGATGTCCAGGCCAAGGCCGGTGCTTTCCACCGTAGAGCCGTTGATATCCAGGGCAAAAAGGGAGGCCGGCAGGTTGATGCCTTTCTCGTAAACCTTGTGGAGGCTGGTGCGTTCGATGCGCTTGCCGCGCACCACACCATTCATATCCGCAATCAGAAGGTCAACGTACAGAACCTCAGGATGTTCCTTAAGGAACGCGTTCGCTTCGTTAAGCTGAACGGCACGCGGGGGTACCGACATGATGCAACACCTTTGTTGTTAAAAATATCAATCATTGATCTCTTTGGATTCCAGTCAACCCGAACGGCATGCCGAAGTCAAGCGAGGCCTTTTGTGCCCTAAAAAAGCGCTAGCAGGCCATTTTAGGGGCAAATCGGGGCATTTTTTTGCCGTTATGGCGCTGGTCCTTCGCGGGCTTGAGCGGGCCGTGTTGTATTTTTTACGGGGGTGTTGTGTAAAAAAATGAACAAGGCTAAGCTCGATTCAAACCCATAACAGCAATAATACCGGGGTGCTACATGGCTCGCCTGCCCTTAATCGGCGTCACGGCCTGCTCCAAACAGGTCGGTCTGCATGCTTATCACATCAGTGGCGATAAGTACGTCCGGGCAGTGGCCACTGCTGCCAAGGGCTTGCCATTGATTATCCCGTCCCTCGGGCCCCTGCTCGAACCGACCGATATTCTTGACGGTCTGGACGGCCTCCTCTTTACCGGCTCACCCTCCAACGTCGAACCTTTTCATTACCGCGGGCCGGCCAGTGAGCCTGGCACTGCTCATGATCCTGCACGCGACGCCACCACCTTGCCCTTGATCCGCGCGGCCATCGCCGCGGGCGTACCGGTGCTGGGGATTTGCCGTGGCTTCCAGGAAATGAACGTGGCCTTTGGCGGTAGCCTGTACCAGAAGGTGCACGAAGTGCCGGGCATGCTCGACCACCGCGAAGACGACAGCCAACCCGTGGACGTGCAGTACGGCCCCGCACACGCGGTGAGCATTGTGCCGGGGGGCGTGTTGGCAGGGCTGGGCCTGCCGGGGCAGATCCAGGTCAACTCGATCCACAGCCAGGGTGTGCAGCATCTGGCGCCGGGGTTGCGGGCCGAGGCTACCGCGCCGGATGGCCTGATCGAGGCTTTTTCGGTCGTGCAAGGCAAGGCTTTTGCTTTAGGTGTGCAGTGGCACCCCGAATGGCAGGTAAGCTCCAACCCCGACTACCTCGCCATCTTCCAGGCCTTTGGCGAGGCCTGCCGCCAGCGTTCGATACAACGCGACGCCGATGCGTCAAACAACGCCTGACTTAATAAGAAGTCAGGACACTCAGCCCAGAGGCATTTATGAGTAACAACCTCGACCAGCTCACCGATTGGTTGAAAGACCACAAGATCACAGAAGTCGAATGCATGATTAGCGACCTGACCGGGATCACCCGGGGCAAGATCTCGCCGACCAACAAGTTCATCGCCGAAAAAGGCATGCGCCTGCCCGAGAGTGTCCTGCTGCAAACCGTAACGGGCGACTACGTCGAAGACGACATCTATTACGAACTGCTGGACCCGGCGGACATCGACATGATCTGCCGCCCCGACCAGAACGCGGTGTTTGTCGTGCCCTGGGCCGTCGAGCCCACCGCCCAGGTGATCCACGACACCTACGACAAGCAAGGCAACCCCATCGAGCTGTCGCCGCGCAACGTGCTCAAGAAAGTCCTGAAACTCTATGCCGACAAGGGCTGGCAGCCGATCGTGGCGCCGGAAATGGAGTTCTACCTGACCAAGCGCAGCGACGACCCCGACTACCCGTTGCAGCCGCCCGTGGGCCGCTCCGGGCGCCCGGAAACCGGTCGTCAGTCCTTCTCTATAGAAGCGGCCAACGAATTCGACCCGTTGTTTGAAGACGTCTACGACTGGTGCGAGTTGCAGGACCTGGACCTCGATACCTTGATCCACGAGGACGGCACGGCGCAGATGGAAATCAACTTCCGTCACGGCGATGCCCTGTCCCTGGCCGACCAGATCCTGGTGTTCAAGCGCACCATGCGCGAGGCGGCGCTCAAGCACGATGTGGCCGCCACCTTCATGGCCAAGCCCATGACCGGCGAGCCCGGCAGCGCCATGCACCTGCACCAGAGCATCATCGACCTGGAGACCGGCAAGAACGTGTTCTCCAACGAAGACGGCAGCATGAGCCAGCTGTTCCTGCACCACATCGGCGGCCTGCAGAAGTTCATCCCCGAGCTGCTGCCGCTGTTCGCGCCCAACGTCAACTCGTTCCGCCGCTTCCTGCCCGATACCTCGGCGCCGGTGAACGTGGAGTGGGGCGAAGAAAACCGCACCGTGGGCCTGCGTGTGCCGGATGCCGGCCCGCAGAACCGTCGCGTGGAAAACCGCTTGCCGGGCGCCGACGCCAACCCCTACCTGGCGATTGCCGCGAGCCTGTTATGCGGCTTCATCGGCATGGTCGAAGGGCTCAACCCCAGCGCGCCCGTGGTGGGCCGTGGCTACGAGCGACGCAACCTGCGCCTGCCGCTGACCATCGAAGACGCCCTGGAGCGCATGGAAAACAGCAAGACCATCGAGAAGTACCTGGGCCACAAATTCATCACCGGCTACGTCGCGGTCAAGCGGGCCGAGCATGAAAACTTCAAGCGCGTCATCAGTTCGTGGGAAAGGGAGTTCCTGCTCTTCGCCGTCTGATACGCCGGGCGTGGTGCCCAGGCGCCACGCGCTCACTTGGAACCATTAGGAGATTGGTATGACCAGCAACAACCCGCAAACCCGTGAATGGCAAGCCCTGAGCAACGACCATCACCTGGCGCCGTTCAGCGATTTCAAGCAATTGAAAGAGAAAGGCCCGCGCATCATCACCAACGCCAAGGGCGTTTACCTGTGGGACAGTGAAGGCAACAAGATCCTGGACGGCATGGCCGGCCTGTGGTGCGTGGCCATCGGCTACGGTCGCGATGAACTGGCCGATGCGGCCAGCAAACAGATGCGTGAACTGCCGTACTACAACCTGTTCTTCCAGACCGCTCACCCGCCCGTGCTGGAGTTGGCCAAGGTCATCGCCGATATCGCCCCGCAAGGTATGAAGCACGTGTTCTTCACCGGCTCGGGCTCCGAAGGCAACGACACCATGCTGCGCATGGTCCGCCATTACTGGGCGATCAAGGGCCAGCCGAACAAGAAAACCATCATCAGCCGCATCAACGGCTACCACGGCTCCACCGTCGCCGGCGCCAGCCTGGGCGGCATGACCTACATGCACGAGCAGGGCGACTTGCCGATCCCGGGCATCGTCCACATCCCGCAGCCTTATTGGTTCGGTGAAGGTGGCGACATGAGCGCCGAAGAGTTCGGCGTGTGGGCGGCCAACCAACTGGAAGAGAAAATCCTCGAAGTCGGTGTCGATAAAGTCGGCGCCTTCATCGCCGAGCCGATCCAGGGCGCGGGCGGGGTGATCGTGCCGCCAGAAACCTACTGGCCGCGCATCAAGGAAATCCTCGCCAAGTACGACATCCTGTTCGTTGCCGACGAGGTGATCTGTGGTTTCGGCCGCACCGGTGAGTGGTTCGGTAGCGATTTCTACGGCCTCAAGCCCGACATGATGACCATCGCCAAGGGCCTGACCTCCGGCTACATCCCCATGGGTGGCCTGATCGTGCGCGACGAAGTGGTGGCGGTGCTCAACGAGGGCGGCGACTTCAACCATGGCTTCACCTATTCCGGCCACCCGGTTGCTGCAGCCGTGGCCCTGGAAAACATCCGCATTCTGCGCGACGAGAAAATTATCGAGCGCGTGCACAGCGAAACGGCACCGTACTTGCAAAAGCGTTTGCGTGAACTCAACGATCACCCGTTGGTGGGCGAAGTTCGCGGGGTGGGTTTGCTGGGGGCCATCGAGCTGGTCAAGGACAAGGCCACCCGTGCGCGCTATGAGGGCAAGGGCGTGGGCATGATCTGCCGGCAGTTCTGCTTCGATAACGGCCTGATTATGCGCGCCGTGGGCGACACCATGATTATCGCGCCGCCGCTGGTCATCAGCCTGGCCGAGATCGATGAGTTGGTAGCCAAGGCGCGCCTGTGCCTGGACCTGACCCTGAGTGCGTTACATGGCTAAGTGCTAGTCTCTGGGCCAGGGGCGCTCGTCGCGCCTGGCCCAGAGCAAGTTGAAGGAGGGTCTTTTTCTTGAAAGCCTGCCTTGGATCTTGCCAGACTACCCACCGTTCGAGTCGCCCAGGCGTTGGCCACCGGCTCTTGGTGAACAAGAATGTGGATTAAAAGAACAATTGGAGCATGTCGCATGAAGGCAGTAGGAATGAAACACGCAGGCAAGACCCTCCTCGCATTGTCCCTGGCGGGGCTGATGGCGGGTGCAGCTCAGGCCGATGACAAGGTGCTGCACGTCTACAACTGGTCCGACTACATTGCGCCGGACACCATCAAGAAATTCGAGGCAGAGTCGGGGATCAAGGTCGTCTACGACGTATTCGACAGCAACGAAACCCTGGAAGCCAAGCTGCTGGCCGGTAAGTCCGGCTACGACATCGTGGTGCCGTCCAACAACTTCCTGGCCAAGCAGATCAAGGCGGGCGTTTACCTGGAACTGGACAAATCCAAGCTGCCGAACTGGAAAAACCTCAACCCTGACCTGCTCAAGGCTGTTTCGGTCAGCGACCCCAACAACGCCCACGCCTTCCCGTACATGTGGGGCTCGATCGGCATCGGCTACAACGCCGAGAAGGTCAAAGCCGCACTGGGCGCCGACGCACCGACCAACTCCTGGGACCTGGTGTTCAAGCCTGAAAACGCTGCCAAGCTCAAGTCCTGCGGCATCAGCTTCCTCGATTCGCCGACCGAGATGATCCCGGCCGCCCTGCATTACCTGGGCTACCCGACCGACAGCCAGGACAAGAAGCAACTGGCCGAAGCCGAAGCCTTGTTCCTTAAAGTGCGTCCATCGATCGGCTACTTCCACTCCTCCAAGTACATCGGTGACCTGGCCCAGGGCAACATCTGCGTGGCCATCGGTTACTCGGGCGACATCTACCAGGCCAAGGCCCGCGCCGCGGAGTCCAGCGCCAAGGTCAAAGTTGACTACAACATCCCCAAAGAAGGTGCTGGCAGCTTCTTCGACATGGTCGCCATCCCTAAAGATGCGGAAAACGTCGAAGGCGCCTACAAGTTCATGACCTTCCTGATGAAGCCAGAAATCATGGCCGAAATCACCGACGCCGTGCGCTTCCCCAACGGCAACGCGGCGGCCACCCCCCTGGTGGACAAGGAAATCACCAGCGACCCGGGCGTTTACCCACCGGCCGACGTGATGGCCAAGCTGTATGCCATCGCCGACCTGCCGGCCGCGACCCAGCGCCTGCTGACCCGCAGCTGGACCAAGATCAAGTCGGGCAAGTAACCCCGGCGGCTTTGCTGTAGCCGCTGCCAAAGGCCGCGATGGGCACCCGTTTCGGGCCATCGCGGCCGGTGGCAACGGCGACATAAGCCTTCAACGACATAAAAGTTTTGCTGGATCGGTTTATCGAGGGTAAGTTGCGCGCCGGTTTTGTTGTCAGGCAGCGATCAGCTGTCATGTAACGCGGGGCAACTTGGGCCCAACTATTTAAGAGGACCTCCACTTGCCTATTTCTTTATTTCGCAAAGCCTTGTTTGCGGGTGCGGCCCTGATGGCGGCCGCCAGCGTACAAGCAGCACCCACGGTGCACATTTATAACTGGTCGGACTATATCGGCGAGACCACCCTGGCAGATTTCGAGAAAACCACCGGCATCAAACCGGTGTATGACGTGTTCGATTCCAACGAAACCCTGGAAGGCAAGTTGCTGGCCGGGCGCACCGGCTATGACGTGGTCGTGCCGTCCAACCACTTCCTGGGCAAGCAGATCAAGGCCGGCGCCTTCCAGAAACTGGACAAGGCGCAACTGCCCAACTATTCCAACCTCGACCCGGCGTTGCTCAAGCGCCTGCAAAAGAACGACCCGGGCAACCAGTACGCGGTGCCGTACCTGTGGGGCACCAACGGCATCGGCTACAACGTCGAGAAACTCAAAGCACTGGGCATCGACAAGATCGACTCCTGGGCCATGCTGTTCGAGCCGGAAAACATCAAGAAGCTGTCCAGTTGCGGCGTCGCTTTCCTCGATTCCGCCGATGAAATGCTCCCGGCGGTGTTGAACTACATGGGCCTGGACCCCAACAGCCAGAACCCCCAGGACTATAAGAAAGCCGAAGCCAAGATGATGGCGGTGCGGCCTTACGTGACCTACTTCAACTCGTCCAAGTACATCTCCGACCTGGCCAATGGCGACATTTGCGTAGCGGCCGGCTTCTCCGGCGACGTGTTCCAGGCCCGTGCCCGGGCGGCGGAGAACAAGAAAGACTTTGAAATCGCCTACGTGATTCCCAAGGAAGGCGCCAACCTGTGGTTCGACGTGCTGGCCATCCCGGCGGATTCGAGCAACTCCAAGCAAGCCCACGCCTTCATCAACTACCTGCTGACCCCCAAAGTCATCGCCCAGGTCAGTGACTACGTCGGCTACGCCAACCCCAACCCGGCGGCCGACAAGTTGATGGATCAGTCGATCCGCACGGATGAAACGGTTTACCCACCGCAAGACATTGTCGATCGGCTGTTCGTCAACTCGGAACTGCCACCCAAGATCCAACGCGTGATGACCCGTAGCTGGACCAAGGTCAAGTCGGGCAAGTAAGGGGCGGTAGACGCTCAAACTATCCAAGGTTCGCCCGCATGGGGCGAACTGCAAATTTTGTTGGGAGTTTCGTAAATGGCAGTTGCCTCCGGCGCCTACAAGAAAGCCCTCGAGGGCGGCCAAAACCCTAAACAGGTGTTGGTCAAAATCGACCGGGTCACGAAAAAATTCGACGAGACGATTGCCGTGGACGACGTGTCCCTGGAAATCAAGAAAGGCGAAATCTTCGCCCTGCTCGGCGGTTCCGGCTCGGGAAAATCCACCCTGCTGCGCATGCTGGCCGGGTTCGAGCGGCCCACCGAAGGGCGGATCTTCCTCGATGGCGTCGACATCACCGACATGCCGCCCTACGAGCGGCCGATCAACATGATGTTCCAGTCCTACGCCCTGTTCCCCCACATGACCGTGGCCCAGAACATTGCGTTCGGCCTGCAACAGGACAAGATTCCCAAGGCTGAGGTCGAGGCCCGTGTGGCCGAGATGCTCAAGCTGGTGCAAATGAGCCAGTACGCCAAGCGCAAACCCCATCAGCTTTCCGGTGGCCAACGCCAGCGGGTGGCGCTGGCCCGCTCCCTGGCCAAGCGCCCCAAGCTGCTGTTGCTCGACGAACCGATGGGCGCGCTGGATAAAAAACTGCGCTCGCAGATGCAGCTGGAACTGGTGGAAATCATCGAGCGCGTGGGTGTGACCTGCGTAATGGTGACCCACGACCAGGAAGAGGCCATGACCATGGCCGAGCGCATCGCCATCATGCACCTGGGCTGGATCGCGCAGATCGGCAGCCCCATCGACATCTACGAAACCCCCACCAGCCGCCTGGTGTGCGAGTTCATCGGCAACGTCAACATCTTCGAGGGCGAAGTGGTCGAAGACGCCGAGGGCCACGCGCTGATTACCAGCCCGGAACTGGAGCGCAGCATCTACGTCGGCCACGGCGTGACCACTTCGGTGCAGGACAAATCGGTGACTTACGCGATCCGCCCGGAAAAACTGCTCATCACCACCACCCAGCCCGAGTACGAGTACAACTGGTCGCGCGGCAAGGTGCACGACATCGCCTACCTGGGCGGCCATTCGGTGTTCCACGTCGAATTGCCGTGCGGCAAATTGGTGCAGTCGTTCGTGGCCAACGCCGAGCGCCAGGGCCTGCGGCCGACCTGGGGCGATGAAGTGTTCGTATGGTGGGAAGACGACAGCGGCGTGGTACTGCGCTCATGAAAATCCGCAAACTCAAACGCGCCCTGCATCGAATAATCCCCGGTGGCCGGCAACTGGTCATCGGCATCCCGTTCCTGTGGCTGTTCCTGTTCTTCATGCTGCCGTTCTTCATCGTCCTGAAGATCAGCTTCACCGAAGCTGACGTGGCCATTCCGCCGTACACGGAAATCTACAGCTACGTCGACCAGAAGCTGCAAGTGCTGCTCAACTTCGCCAACTACGCGATGCTCACCGACGACGAGCTGTACATCGCCGCGTACCTGGGCTCGCTGAAAATGGCGTTCTTCAGCACCTTGCTGTGCCTGCTGATCGGTTACCCGATGGCCTACGCCATCGCCAGCGCGCGCAAGGAAATGCAAACCGTGCTGGTGCTGCTCATCATGATGCCGACCTGGACCGCGATCCTGATCCGCGTCTATGCGTGGATGGGCATCCTGAGCAACAACGGTTTGCTCAATGGCTTTTTGATGTCGATGGGCCTTATCAGCGAGCCGTTGCAGATCCTCAACACCAACATCGCGGTGTACATAGGCGTGGTCTATTCGTACCTGCCGTTCATGATCCTGCCGCTGTACGCCAACCTGGTGAAGCACGACAACAGCCTGCTCGAAGCCGCATCCGACCTGGGTTCGAGCACCTTCAACAGCTTCTGGAAAATCACCGTGCCGTTGTCGAAAAACGGCATCATCGCCGGCTGCATGCTGGTGTTCATCCCGGTGGTGGGCGAGTTCGTCATCCCCGAGCTGCTGGGCGGCCCGGAAACCCTGATGATCGGTAAAGTGCTGTGGCAAGAATTCTTCAACAACCGTGACTGGCCGGTAGCGTCTGCCCTGGCCGTGGTGATGCTGGCGATCCTGATTGTGCCGATCATCCTGTTCAACCGCAGTCAGGCCAAAGAAATGGAGGGCAAGGAATGAAGCGCTTCAGTTTTTCAAGCCTGATGCTGGTGGTGGGGTTGATCTTCATCTACCTGCCGATGCTGATCCTGGTGATCTACTCGTTCAACGCCTCGCGCCTGGTCACGGTGTGGGGCGGCTGGTCGATCAAGTGGTACGTGGGCCTGCTGGACAACACCCAGTTGATGGGCTCGGTCATGCGCTCCCTGGAAATCGCCTGCTACACCGCCATCGCGGCGGTGGCGCTGGGCACCCTGGCGGCGTTCGTGCTCACGCGCATCACCCACTTCAAGGGCCGCACGCTGTTCGGTGGCCTGGTCACCGCACCGCTGGTCATGCCCGAGGTCATTACCGGTCTGTCGCTGCTGCTGCTGTTCGTGGCCATGGCGCAAATGATCGGCTGGCCGCAGGAACGCGGCATCGTCACCATTTGGATCGCTCACACGACCTTCTGTGCGGCCTATGTGGCGGTGGTGGTGTCGGCACGCTTGCGTGAGCTGGACCTGTCCATCGAAGAGGCGGCCATGGACCTTGGGGCGCGTCCGTGGAAGGTGTTCTTCCTGATTACCATCCCGATGATCGCGCCTTCGCTGGCGGCGGGCGGCATGATGTCGTTCGCCCTGTCCCTGGATGACTTGGTGCTGGCCAGCTTCGTCTCCGGGCCGGGTTCCACCACGTTGCCGATGGAAGTCTTCTCGGCGGTGCGCCTGGGCGTGAAGCCGGAAATCAACGCCGTGGCCAGCCTGATCCTGCTGGCGGTGTCGCTGGTGACTTTCCTGGTCTGGTACTTCAGCCGCCGCGCCGAAGAACATCGCAAACGCGCGATCCAGCAAGCCATCGAAGAAAGCGCCGCCGACTCCTGGAAACAACCCACCGCCCGCCGCCCGGCGGCCTCGGCCCAAGGGTAAGCAGCAAACCAGAGGCACATCCTGTGGGAGCGGGCCTTGCCCGCGATGGGGCCGGTACAGCCGATAGAGGTTTATCGGTAGCAATACCGCCATCGCGGGCGACCGCGCTCCCACAAGCCTCAAGCCCCAGCCACACAAAAACGCCGACGCTGTACCAGCCGTCGGCGTTTTTGTGTGGGCGAACCCGGTGTATCAGAACGCCGGCAGTACCGCGCCGCCGTATTTCTTCTCGATGAAGGCTTTGACCTCTGGGCTGGTCAGGGCCTTGGCGAGTTTCTGGATGGCGGCGGCGTCCTTGTTGTCCGGACGCGACACCAGGTAGTTCACGTAAGGCGAGTCGGAGCCTTCGATCACCAACGCATCCTTGGCCGGGTTCAGGCCCGCTTCCAGGGCGTAGTTGGTGTTAATCATGGCCAGGTCGACCTGGTCCAGCACGCGCGGCAGCAGGGCCGATTCCAGTTCCTTGAACTTGAAGTTGTGCGGGTTTTTGCCGATGTCCTTGGGCGTGGCCAGGGCGTTTTTCGGGTCCTTGAGTTCGATCAGGCCAGCCTTTTGCAGCAGGATCAGCGCACGGCCGCTGTTGCTGCCTTCGTTCGGCAGGGCGATCGTGGCGCCGTCCTTGAGCTCGGACAGGCTCTTGACCTTCTTGGAGTAGCCGCCGAAAGGTTCGACGTGCACGCCGATCACGGTCACTAGGTTCGTGCCTTTGCCTTCGTTGAAGCTTTTGAGGTAGGGCAGGGTCTGGAAGTAGTTGGCGTCCAGACGCTTCTGATCGACCTGCACGTTAGGCTGCACGTAGTCGGTGAAGACTTTGATTTCCAGGTCCACACCTTCTTTGGCGAGGGTGGGCTTAATCAGTTCGAGAATCTCGGCGTGGGGCACGGGCGTTGCGGCAACCACCAGTTTTTCCCCGGCCTGGGCGATGCCCGCAGCCAGCGCAGCCGCCAATGCGGTAAACAACAGAACCTTTTTCATGCAGTGTCCTTATTTGTCGTTGTCGACAACGGCTAAAAAGTGAGGGGCCAGTGAAGGGCTATCACTGGCGTGGAGCGGACAATACCGAGTTTTCATATTCCCGAACAATAATGTTTTTTCACTTTCATATTCCATTTTGTTCACTTGCCACCCCACCCTTGTAGCAAGCGGGCTTGCCCGCGCTCGGTCACGCAGCGGCCGCAAAAAATCGGTCAGGCCCCCCACCGCCGGCGAGCCTGCTTTCTACAACAACACCGCCAGCGATTGCAGGTGTTGTTTGAGGGCTTGGCGTTGGCTGGCGTCGCCACTGCGGGCGATGTGGGTGATGTGCTGCTCGATCGCGGCCAGCGGCTCGGGGCCCTGCGGCAGGTTGAGGTGCTCGGGCAGGATCTCGTCGCCGCTGCTCACCAACAGGGCGAAATGGATGACGTTTTCCAGTTCGCGGGTGTTGCCCGGCCAACTGTGCTGCTCCAGCAGTCGCTGGGCGGCTTCGCTAATCAATGGCACGGGCAAGGCCAGGCGTTGGCTGTAGATGCCCAGGAAGTACTCGGCCAGGGACTCGATATCGCCCACCCGCTCGCGCAGGGCCGGCAGTTCCAGTTGGCCCTCGTTGAGGTAGTTGAACAGCCGCTCATGGAATTTCCCGGCGGCCACCGCTTGGGCCAGGTCGATGCTGGTGGCGGCCACCAGGCGCACGTCCACTGGGCTTGGCTGATGGGCGCCGACGCGGGTCACCTCGTGGTTTTCCAGGGCGGCGAGCAGCTTGATCTGGATCGGCAGCGGCAAGTCGCCGATTTCATCCAAGTACAGGGTGCCGCCGTTGGCCGAGCCGAACCACCCGGCGCGGCTGCTGGCCGAGCCGGTGTAGCTGCCGGCGGTATAGCCGAACAGTTCGGCATCGGCGTAGGTCGGGCTGATGGCGCCGCAGTTGACCGAGACGAACAAGCCGCCGCGGTCGCTGGCGCGGTGGATGTGCCGGGCCAGCAGCTCCTTGCCGCTGCCGGTTTCGCCGCGGATCAGCACGGGCAGGGCGCGGGGCGCCAGTTGTTCGAGTTCGTGGCGCAATTGCCGCGAGCGTGGGTCGACGAACACCAGCGCTTTGGCGCGGATGCTCAGGGGGCTTTTTTCCGCATCGGGAAAGGTCAGCAGCGGCTGACCGAAGGTTTCATGCAGGCTCATGGCAGACTCCCGCCCACGGCGGCCGGGAGACGCGGGGCGTTAACGAAATAAAGGGTTCAAGCGCGGCGCAGGGCGTGTTGTTCCATGCGGTTTTGCAGGCGATAGAGGTAGGCGAAGCCCTGCTCCCAGCGTTGGTGCCCGGACTTCACATTGATATGCCCGGCGCCGCTAAGAATCCCCGCCTCGGCGCCCCAGTTGCGTGCCAGCGCCAGGGCACGGCTGGCGCTGACGGCGCTGTCGTTGTCGGAACTGACCACTTGGCTGGGGAACGGCAGCAGATCGCCGGGGATCGGCGCAAAGTTGCGCAGCGCCGGCGCGCACGCCGGGCGCTCCACATCGGCGGGCGCCACCAGCAGGGCACCGCGCACCTGGCGCAGCAGGCTCACCGGTGCCTGCGCCGCCCAGTGCGCCACCGTGATGCAACCCAGGCTGTGGGCGATGAGGATCACCGGCGTGCTGTCGGCGGCAATCGCCTCGGCCAGCGCCGCAACCCAATCCTCGCGGCGCGGCGTCAACCAATCGGCCTGCTCGACGCGGGCGCTGTTAGGCAAACTGTTCTGCCAATGGCTCTGCCAATGGTCTTCTGGCGATCCTTGCCAGCCCGGCACGATCAGATAGCGAATCGACTCGTTGCGCATGGGGAACCCTCCGGCTGCGTTGTCTTTGCAGCCGAGTATAGGGACGAGTTTTATATTCGTTAAGGAATAAGAAGCTATTTGTTAATAACCAAAAAATTATTTTTTAATGTGCAGCTGCAAGCGGCAAGTCGGAGCGGGGTAGGGCTTTGGCTTGAAGCGTGAAGCTAAAAACGTGAAGCGAAAAAAGGACCGCACCCTGCCAAGGAGACGGTCCGAAAGTCGTGTGAAGGTAATGCTTAGCGGGCGGTAATCACCGACAGCTTGGTAATCCCCGCGCGTTCGATGGCGGCCATGGCGCGCGCCACTTCACCGTAGTTGACGCCGTCGTCGGCCTGCAATTGCACGCGCACGTCGGGGGTCTTGGCCTTGGCGGCCTGTAGGTTGAATTCCAGCAGGTCGGGTTGGATTTCATCCTTGTTGATAAACACCTTGCCGGCACCGTCGATGCTCACCACCAATGGGTCTTTTTGTTCCACCGGGGCCACGGCCTCGGTCTTGGGCAGGTTGATCGGGATGGCGTTGGTCAACAGCGGCGCGGTGACGATAAACACCACCAGCAGCACCAGCATCACGTCCACCAGGGGCGTGACGTTGATTTCGCTCAGCACCTCATCGCTGTCTTGGGTCGAGAAGGCCATATCAGGACGCCTCCTTCACGTTTTGCCCGGCGGCGGGGGCGCTGGTTTTTTGCCCGGCGGGGTGCAGCAGCACGCGGAACGAACTCTTCTGCGCCAGGCTGTAGAAGTCGTGGGCGAAGTCGTCCAGGTCGGCGGCGGTCAGCTTCAAGCGGCGCAAAAAGTAGTTGTAGACCAGTACCGCTGGCACAGCGACCGCGATCCCCACGCCGGTGGCCACCAGCGCTGCGCCGATGGGCCCGGCCACGGTTTCCAGGCTCGCCGAGCCCGCCGCGCTGATGCCCTTGAGCGCTTCCATGATGCCCCACACAGTGCCGAACAAGCCGATGAAGGGCGAGGTGCTACCGATGCTGGCCACCACCGCGAGGCCGGTTTCCAGGGAGCGGCGTTCACGCACGATTTGCTGGCGCAGGGCCCGTTCGAGGCGGTCTTGGTGGTTGATGGCCTGGCTCAGGTCCGCCGTGTGGGGCGCTTCGCCGACCTGGATCGCCGCATAGCCGGCCTGGGCCACACGGGCGGCGGCACCGGGGTGGCTTTCGCTCAGTGGCGCCGCCGAATCGAGGCTGGAGGCGGCCCAGAAGTGCTTGTGGAACTTGCGGTCCTGGGCCTTGAGGCGGGCGAACTGCACCCCTTTGAGCAGGGCCAGGCCCCAGGTGGCGACGGAAAAAACCACCAGCAGCCAGATCACCGCGCTTTCGATGGATTCAAGGGGAGATGCCAGTAATGTCATGGTGTGGTTCCTCTGTGGCGATGGTGCGAGGCGGTGGGCGGGCGTGCATGGGGGGCGGTCGAGCCCGCTCCCCCATAGCGCTTCACCGCCCCTCATCCGTGGTCGGGATTAATGAATCTTGAAATCGATCGGTACGCTGACCCAGCCGTCCTGGGCCACGTCGCCGCGCTTGGACGGGACAAAGCTCCAGCGCTTGACCGCCGCCAGGGCTGCGTCGTCGAGTGGCTGGCGGCCGCTGCTTTTCTGGATCTGGATTTCGCCGGGCTTGCCGCTGGCCAGTACCTGCACCCGCAGCAGCACGGTGCCTTCCCAGCCCCGGCGCTGGGCCAGTGACGGGTACTGCGGTGCCGGGTTCTTCAGGTACGCGGCGTTGGCTGAGGCCGGGGTGACTGGCGCAGGTGCCGGCGGTGCCGGGGCGGCCACCACGGGGGCTGGCGGTTGCGGTGGGGCCGGGGGTTGCTCCACAGCTTTGGGCGCCGGTTTTGGCACAGGCTTGGGCACCGGTTTGGGTGTTGGCTTGGGCACAGGCTTGGGCGGGGGCGGCTTGACCGCCAACTCGTCCTCCACCGGCGGTGGCGGTTCTACCACCGGAGGCGGTGCGGGCTGCGGCGGCGGTGGTTCGACCACGGGCGGCGCGGGTTGGGAAAACTCGATGGTCATCGGTGGAATTTCCGGCGGCACGATGGGCAGCACCGGCGTCGGCTGCTGGCTCACCCAATACAGCACTGCGCCGTGCAGCAGCAGGGCCAGGGCGCCCAGGGCGATGCCTTCGCGGCGGCGCAGCACGCCCTTGGGCGCACGCTGCAACCGCAACTGCCCCAGCGGCAGGCGATGGGGGCGGCCCAGGTCGACCAACTCACCACCCGGTGCCTGGCGCCACAGCACCTCGTGCTTGCTGGCGGTCTGGACGTTGCCCATTGCTTCACTCCTTGGTTGCAGAAAATCGACGTAGCGCCGTGGGCGGCGTCGTCCTGGAGGGAATGATTGGCGGGAGTTATTTATCTCTTAAAGTAATTTTTTGAGTGTTTTATAGGTGTTTATGGAATATGACATTCAAGTGATTCCCGCCAGGCCCCGCCGTTCAAGGCCTGCGGCCAAAACGTCGCTGGCGGCATGCCTTGCCGGCATAAAAAGTATTCGTCAAAGGCATCGTTTTTTTGCGCTGCTGTCGCCTGTAGCAAGGGGGCTCGCCCGTGCTGGAGCGTAAAGCGCTCCTCACCATCGAGAGTTTTCAATATTCCTTTTAGGTCTAGATTGAAAATTTAATAGCCGTTGACGGAATAACCCACAAATCGCTAAAACCCCCTCCACCACTCCTTCCCACGCCCGGACCCCCATGGACCTGCGCCAACTGCGTTACTTCATCGCCCTCAACGAGCACCGCAGTTTCGTTCGGGCCGCCGAAGCCATGGGCATCACCCAACCGGCGTTCAGCCGCAGCATCCAGGGCTTGGAGCAAGAATTCGGCTGTGTGCTGGTGGATCGCGGCCACAAGGACCTGCGCCCCACGCCCGAAGGCCAAGTGGTGCTGCAACACGCGCTGTCGCTGGTGCAGGGGGCGGCGTTGCTCACCAGCCAGGTCACGCAGATGACCAAACTCGACGCCGGCGAGCTGCGTTTTGGCTGTGGCCCGGGCGCGGCGGTGGCGTTGGTGCCCACGGCGGTGGCGCAGTTCATCAGCGCCCACCCCAACGTGCGTACCCGGTTTGCGGTGGATAACTGGGAAAACCTCAGCCGCAGCCTGGGCCGGGAAGATATCGAGTTTTTCATCGCCGATGGCCGCCATTTCGACGCCGACCCCAACTACCAGACCCGCGCCCTCAGCCCCCGGCGCGGGGTGTTTTTCTGCCGCGCCGGGCACCCGTTGCTGGCCAAGGAAAGCCTCTCCACCAACGACCTGTTCGACTACCCGCTGGCCACTACCCTGATGGCGCCGGGGGTGCGCAAGTTGCTCGCCAACCTCAGCGGGCGCACGGATTTTTCCCCCGCCATCGAAACCGAATGCTTTGCCGCGCTGGTCAAGATCGTCGGCCAGTCCCAGGCCATTGGCGTGGGCAGCGCCGAAGCGTTCAGCGAGGCCGCGGCGGGTGGTGCGCTGGTGCAACTGCACTGGCGCAACCTGGCGCCCAACATCGACAGCCTGCAATCGCGTTGCGCCATCGTCAGCCGCGCGGGCTATCGCCTGTCCCCGGCGGCGCGGGCCATGATCGACACGCTGCTGGCCGTGGATGGCGGGCAGGAGAGGGCGCGGGCCTGAGCCCTGCTAGACTCAGGCGCTTGCCCCTTTACGATCTGGAGTTGTTGTCATGGAATCACCTACCCACAGCCTGCCCGCCCTGTTCAAGCAGTTGGGCTTGCCCGAGGACGCGTTGAGCATTGACCAGTTCATCACCAGCCATTCGCCGCTCAAGGCGGATGTGCTCCTGGCCGACGCTTTGTTCTGGACGCCCGCCCAGGCGCAATTTTTGCGCGAAGAGATTCTTGACGACGCTGACTGGGCCGAGATCGTCGACCAATTGAACCTGCTCCTACGCAAGCCCCGCCAAAGCTGAACCGCCCCGCACAAAAGCAGACGAACGCATCGTTTGCCGCGCAGTAAATCCTGGGGCCATTGCTATGCTTTGAACTGTCGGGCCGAGGTGGCGCAAAGCCACTGGGCCACGGTTCAGGCTCGCGTTGGTCATGGGGATTCCAATAATGAAAAACCCTTATGCTCCCGGCTTCTGGTGCGCCATCGTCGCGCTGGTGCTGCTCTCGGCGACTTACTTTTACGGCATCATGCTGGCCCACCAGATCGACAAGGCCCTGGTGTTCCTCGACAGCGTCTGCGCGTTGATCGCGGTGATGGCCATTGCGGTGGTGGCCTGGGCCGCGGTGCAAAACCAGCGCACCCGCAAACGCCAACTCGAACAAGGCAAAACCCGCGTGCTGATCTGGGACACCAAGGTCGCCCTGCGCCGGGTCGAGACCGTGTTCGACCGCTACTTCTGGGGCAGCTACTGGCAGCCGGGGCGCACCTTCCAAGAAGTGATGGGCGAACTCACCGGCACCCCGCTGGAAAAAAGCCTCGAAGCCCTCAAGCAGCAATGCCAAAGCCTCGACCGCCAAGTCGCCGGGCGCCACTGGCTGAACAATGCCCGGGAACTGAGCGACGTCGCCACCGCCATGGCCCGCGAGCGCTATCAACTGGATTTCCACGACCCCCGCGTCGGCGGGCCGGGCAATGCGGTGATAAACCGTGATTTTGAAGTGCTGGTGTACACCTGGACCGCCCGCCTGAAAAGCTTCGACCACCAGCTAGATGCCATGGAAATCGAATACACCTAACACCGTAGAAAGCGGGCTCGCCCGCTTTCTACCTACGAGCGTTTGGCGAACATGCGCGGGTCGTAGCTGAAGTCGTAGACCTCGACCACTTCGATGCGGCTGGCCGCCGGGTGGCGCGGGTTGATGACCAGGTTCTGCTCCAGCGGCAGGATCACCGACGGCACCCGCAGCCCCAGGTAGCGCGCCTCGGTCAGCCACGCGGTGCCGAAATCCATGCTGGGCCGGTCGAACGGGCGCAGGTCCCAGCCCTTGGGCAACTGCTGGGGGGTGAGGTACAGCGTCGGTTCGTCGGGCAGCTCGAAGCAGGTGATCTTTACCGGGTAGTCGGGCATGCGCGTGGCGTGGACGAAGGTTTCCAGGGCGCAAATGGCCGGGCTCAGGCCCATGTACACGGCGGGCACGTCGATGTCGTTCCAGCGCCCGCCTTCCATGGCGGCGCCCGTGCCGCTCAGGTCACGGGCGCGTTTGGCCTTGGCGATCCTCCAGGCGCGCATCAGACCACGCCGCCCCATTCCATGGCGTTGAGCACCCGGCGCACCTGCTTGGCGCCGATTTCCATTTCGCACAGTTCGATGGGGGTCTTGTTGTTCAGTGCCTGGTTCGGTGCGGTCATCCAGGCCACGGCTTTGCCTTGGTCCTCGAACAACTCGGCGGCCTGGGTGGCGATCACCGCGATGCGGTCCAGACGCTCGGACGCCACCGGGCCCAGGGGTTTGTCGTCCTTGCGGCGGCGCTCCAGGGTAGAGAGCGAAGTGTTGAACAGCGCCTCGATCAAGCGGTTGTTGAGGCCGAACGCGGCTTTGGTTTCGTCGATCCACGTGGCGGAAAAACCGTTGAGGATCAGCTCCAGGCGCTGGTTTTCGCTATGGCCGAGCAGCTCCTGGACCATGTTCCAGAACAACGGGTGCTCGGTTTTATCCACAGGCTGCGCGGCGGGCCGGGCGGGTTTACGGACAAGGGATTGAACGCTCATGCTGGCTCCTATCATTTGACGTGCTTTGCTTCGTCAAATGAAGAATAGGCCCGCCAGGCAAAATTTACAGCCCCCGCCAGACCGGCGGTCGCGTCGCCTTCACTGTTTTTCACATGCAAAGTTGCGGTCTGCGGCCAAAGGCAGTGCTAATCTGCCCGGCACTTTCGCACCGTCGAGCCACGGCCCCCAAAGGGTTCAGGGATGAGCGGCGCAGTTTTCAACTACGGATATCGATCGGGAACCACATGAATAAGTCAGCAGGCGTACTGGTAGGGATTGTCGTCGCAGTAGGTGCCATCAGCGCGGGCGGCGCCTGGTACACCGGCACGAAGCTGGAAGGGGTGCTGCAGACCTCCGTGCAGGAGGCCAACAAGGAACTGCAAGCGGCGATGATCGGCTCCAACGGCACCGCCAACCTGGAGCTGGTATCGCTGGAGCGCGGCACCTTCAGCAGCGTGGCGCGCTACCGCCTCAAGGGCCAGGGCGAGATGTTCGGCGACGCGGCCGAGGGCGTGGAGCTGCTGTTCACCGACCGCATCGAACACGGCCCGCTGCCGTTCTCGCGCCTGGTCACCCTGAAGTGGCTGCCGGTAATGGCCACCAGTCATTACTCCCTGGAAAAAACCCCGTTCACCGAAAAATGGTTCGCCGCCACCCACGATGCCTCGCCGGTCAAAGGCGTGGTCAACCTGGGCTACGACCGCTCGGCCAGCGGCAATGTCGAACTGCTGCCCCTGGAACTGGCGCTGGACGAGCAGTCCACCCTGAAATTCTCCGGCCTCAACATGGAACTGGCCGTGGCCGCCGAGGCGCAAAAACTCAAGGCCAATGGCTACATGGACAGCCTCACGGTGGCCACCGTGGCCGAAGACCAGACCCCGGTGCTCATGGAGCTCAATGGCCTGACCCTGGCCAGCGACTTGGCCAAAGGCTCCTTCGGCTACTACCTGGGCCAGAACAACCTGGAGCTCAAGGAAGCCAAGACCACCTTCGGCTCCCAGCAAGCGGTGCTCAGCCTGAAGAAATTCGAAGCCCGCAGCAGCACCGAGGAGTCGGGCAGCAACGCCGCCGGGCGTGCCGTCTACACCATTGGCGACGTGGCCTATAACGGCAAGACCCTGGGCAGCGCAAACATGGCCTGGGGCATCAAGAACCTCGACATCCCCGCCACCCTGTCGCTGATGCAGGTGTATCAGACCAAGCTGCAACCCTATGAAGAGGCTGCTGCGGCTGCTGAAGCGGCGGGCGAGCCCGCGCCGCAGTTGCAACTGAACGAAGCCGAGCAAGCCCAGGTCAAGGCTGGCCTGGAAAAACTGCTGGCCGCCAAACCCCAGGTCGCCCTGGAAAACCTGTCGTTCAAGACCGCCAACGGCGAGAGCCGGATGAGCCTGGTGGTGGACCTGACCCAGCCGCAATCCCTGGAGCTGCCGTCCGCCGAGCTGGGCCAGCAACTGGTGGCGATGCTGGACTTCAACCTGCAACTGTCCAAGCCGATGATCGCCGACGTGGTCGCGGTACAGGCTCAGGTCGAAGGCCTGACGGACGCCAAGGCCATCAGCGAGCAAGCCAACATGACCAGCGAGATGATCGCCGCCATGGCCCTGGGCACCGAGTTGGCCACCCTCGAGGGCACCAACATCGTCTCCAAACTGCACTACACCAACCGCGAAGTGACCTTCAACGGCCAGAAAATGACCGTTGACCAGTTCGTCGGCTTCCTGATGAGCAAACTGGGTGGCGTTGCCGGGGTTCAATAACTTGCGGGGCAGCCCCCTGTGGGAGCGGGCCTGCCCGCGATAGCGGTTTACCCGTCGGGGGCTTCAAGGGGGCCGAGGCCTGTGCGCCACGGCAAGCGTTTCGCGCGCCGCCGCGCCCAGGCCTTAGTGCCCGGCGATGCCCTGTGGTCATGGCTTCGCGGAGCGAAAGCGAGCACTATCGGGGTACTTACTGGTGCATGGGAGGCCAGCCTTGACCCAACGAATCGACCGTATCGCCCAACTGCTCAATTGCCCGGTGCTGGGCGAAGACATCCGCCGCGCGATCACCGACACCCGCAAAGAGGTCCTCACCGACGAAGAGGACGAGAGCGAGCACGACACCGACGACGTCCCAACGCCCAGTAGCAAGGGGGCTCGCCCGCGCCCGGCGGCGCAGCGGCCGTAGAAACCTGCCGGGCACCCCATCGTATAGGGCTGCGCGCACCCAGCGCGGGCGAGGCCCCTTGCCTACAAGGCCTGTTCGTAGGGCCGCGCATTACGGGGCCGGTCAAGAAAAACCCACCGCAGCCATTGGGTCATCGGCAGTTCCACCAGGCGATACATGCTGATCGCCATCAGGTAGCACAGGCCAATCGCCACGGGAGTTATCAGGTAGGCGAGGGCACCCGGGGTGTCTAATACGTGGAACACCTTGTTGAACACCTTCATCACGTACGGGTGGAACAGGTACAGCGAGTAACTGGCATCCCCCAACAGCACCAGGATGGCGGGCAAGCGAACCCCGGCCAGACCATGCACCAACCCCAGGAACGCCACCGTGGCCGGCAGGCCCCAGCAACCAATACGCCCCAGCCACGGCTCCAACGGCGCGGTGAACGGCATGCAGGCGATCGCCGCGACGCCCAGCAGCACCAGCGCCACCCGCACGCCTGGCGCGGGGCCGGCGTTGCGCCAGGCCTGGGTGCGCATATAGAGGACGTAGCAGCCCATCCCCAGGGCGAATTCAGCAAGGATGTCCGAGGTGTAGAACTCCCCCAGCACGGACTCGGGCGTCAGCCCTTTGCCCAGCGCCACCAGGGCCAGCAGCACGCTTGAACAAACGAGCAAACGGTGGCGCTGGCTGACGGCCATGGACAGGGCGAACACCAGGTAGAAAAACATCTCGTAGTTCAGGGTCCAGCCCAGGTAGAGCAGGGGCTGGACGAACTCGCCCTTTTGGTAGGGGATAAACAGCAGCGACTTGATAAGGCCGGGCCAATCGGCCGTGGTGTTGTCCAGCAGGTTGGGCAGCAGCAGGGCGATGGCGAATACGCCGAGGGTGCCGAGCCAGTACAGCGGCACCACGCGAATCACCCGTTTGGCAAAAAAGTGGCGTTTGGACTGGGCCGTGACCAGGGCCATGATGAAGCCGCTTATCACGAAGAAAATATCCACGCCCCAGGCACCGTTACGGAACAGCGGCACATGGAAAATCACCACGGCAGTCGCCGCGATGGCTCGCAAGAGCTGGACGCTGTCCAGTTTATCGGCGGGGGGGGAGGAGGTTGCGGGCATGGGCCGTCCCTGTTCGTCGGCTGGGGCCACGCGACGCCGGGTTCGGCGCCGCGACCTAAGAAGCTTCTGGGGACGACCACGCTTCTTGATGGCCTGGAGTGTAGCAAGCGGGCTAGCCCGCGCTCGGCTGCGCAACAGCCGAAAAACGCCAGGACGCAATAGCACCCCGCACGGCGTGGCCTGTTTCGGCATTTCCTGCAGGCTTGGCGATGATGTCGCGGCAATTGTCTGTGTAGGAGTCATCTTCAGAGCCTGTAAACTCTTTCGCCACCGCGCAGGAGCGCGGTTTGTATATCGATCAAGCGCGAAGAGGATAGGCAATGAGTCTGTGGGATGACCTGAAAAAGAAAGCCGTCGATGCCAACCCCGAACTTGCGGCCAAGGCCGCCCAGGCGCTGACCAAGGCCCGGGACATGGCGGTGGAGGCCGGCCAGAAAGCCGCGCCGGTACTCAAGGACGCTAGCGACAAGGCTGCGGCCTATGCCCAGGAAAAGACCCCCATCCTCAAGGCTCAGGCACTCAAGGCCATCGAAGACGCCAAGCTGCGCCGCGCCGAACTCAAGGAACGCGCCCGGCACGACAAGGCCGCGCGCGACGAAATGATCCGCACCATGTACGACATCAGCCTGGCGCCCGAAGACCCCAACTTCATCGATGAACCGTTCAACCACGACGAACGCCAGCTGCATTTTTTTGTCGTCACCGGGCAAGTCCTCGACACCCAGAAACGCAACCAGACCCACCTCAGCGCCAGCCACTCGCACCACGCCGGCGGCGGCCTGCTGATCGACGGCTACGGCTCCATCGGCGGCAGCTCGTCGTCAATGCACGTGAGCAGCCACAACGTCCAAGAGCATGAATTCTGGGTGCAACTGCGCGACGGCAAGGAAGCCTGCTTCCAGTTCACCAATAGCGACGTGCGCATCCGCACCGGGCAAACCGTCAGCCTGCTGTTCGCGCGCGCCACCGACAGCCAGAACGGCAAAATGGTGGCGCTGTACAACCACAGCTCCCAAGAGAACTTCACCCTCGCCGGCCCGGCCACCATCAACCGCATGTTCAACCTCTACACCGTCGAACCGGGCCTGTTCAACCGCACCGAAGTGACCACCACCCGTAATCGCCTGCTGCAGGAGTTGGAACGGCGGCTGGGGCAATTGGCGCGCTATTGCGCGTTGCATGGCAATTGTGAGGTGCGGGTGATTGAGGGGCAGGGTTGATGACTGATTTGGATACTTGCCAGCCCAAGGTGACGGCCTTCGATCCGTGATTGCACGCAGGAATATTGAGAGGCAGAGGCAAACGATGGAGTGCATAGGGGAAAAAACAATACGAGCGGCCACAGATGCGGATATTCCCGCAATCTTTGATATCCGCACCAGCGTCAAGGAAAACCACCTATCCCATGAGCAGCTAACGCAAATGGGCATAACCCCCGAGGCCATACGGCAGGCCATTTCCCTGGCACCTTGTGTGTGGGTGGCCGAGGTCGAGGGTGTGCCGGTGGGGTTTTCTATGGCTGACCTCGACGACGCCTGCGTGTTTGCCGCGTTCGTCCTGCCTGAGTACGAGGGGTACGGCTTGGGCCGTAGCTTGATGGCACACGCCGAGGCTTTCCTGTTCCAGCACCACCGGGTGATATGGCTGGAAACCGCCGCCGCCAGCCGCGCCAGTGGCTTCTATCGTCACCTGGGCTGGGTGCCGGTGGAAGACTTGCCCGAAGGTGATGTCCGTTTTGAAAAACACCTGGCCTGAGCGCGCAAACGCCAGCGCCAGAAACAACAAAGCCCGCACTAGGCGGGCTTGTTGGGGTGTTGCGATATGGTGCACCAGGCGGGATTCGAACCCACGACCCCTGCCTTCGGAGGGCAGTACTCTATCCAGCTGAGCTACTGGTGCAATGCGGGCGCCATGATACTCATATGCATTGCGGGCGTCCATGCTGCTGAATCGACAGGTGTTTTTTACCCGTCGGGCGGCGGAGGCGGGCGTTGATCTGAAAGTGCCGCCAGGGCGAGGGGTTTTGTTCTTTTTTTCGAACAACCTATTGTCCTTTACCCCCTTTGAACCTAGGATTCGTTTGAGATTTCAAACGCTCTTGTCTGGGTGCTGAACCGCACGCTCGTTCCCGCGTGCGCTGATTGTGCTTCGGCCCGGTGAATGAATTTCCTGACGGCAGCCCTTGAGGCGCCTTTTTTAACAATCAACAATTCGCTCCGCCTTGTGCGGTGCTGTTAAGGAAAGCCTACATGCAGCTCAAAGACACCCAGTTGTTCCGCCAGCAAGCCTTCATCGACGGTGCTTGGGTCGACGCGGACAACGGTCAGACGATCAAGGTCACCAACCCGGCCACCGGCGAAGTGCTGGGCACCGTGCCGAAAATGGGCGCCGCTGAAACCCGCCGGGCCATTGAGGCCGCAGACAAGGCGTTGCCAGCCTGGCGTGCACTGACCGCCAAGGAGCGCGCCAACAAGCTGCGCCGCTGGTACGAATTGTTGATCGAGAACCAGGACGACCTCGGCCGCCTGATGACCCTTGAGCAGGGCAAGCCGCTGGCCGAGGCCAAGGGCGAAATCGTCTACGCCGCCTCGTTCATCGAGTGGTTCGCCGAAGAAGCCAAGCGCATCTACGGCGATGTGATCCCCGGCCACCAGCCCGACAAGCGCCTGATCGTCATCAAGCAGCCGATCGGCGTGACCGCCGCCATTACCCCGTGGAACTTCCCGGCCGCGATGATTACCCGCAAGGCCGGCCCGGCCCTGGCCGCCGGTTGCACCATGGTCATCAAACCTGCCTCGCAAACTCCGTTCTCGGCCCTGGCCCTGGTTGAGCTGGCGCACCGCGCCGGTATCCCTAAAGGTGTGTTGAGCGTGGTCACCGGCAGCGCCGGCGACATCGGCGGCGAGCTGACCAGCAACCCCACCGTGCGTAAGCTGTCCTTCACCGGCTCCACCGAAATTGGCCGTCAACTGATGGCCGAATGCGCCAAGGACATCAAGAAAGTCTCCCTGGAACTGGGCGGCAACGCGCCGTTCATCGTGTTCGACGACGCGGACCTGGATAAGGCCGTCGAAGGCGCGATCATCTCCAAGTACCGCAATAACGGCCAAACCTGCGTTTGCGCCAACCGGCTGTACATTCAGGACTCGATCTACGACGCCTTCGCCGAAAAACTCAAGGTGGCGGTGGCCAAGCTCAAGATCGGCAACGGTCTGGAAGAGGGCACCACCACTGGCCCGCTGATCGATGAAAAAGCTGTGGCCAAGGTCCAGGAACACATCGCCGACGCCCTGAGCAAAGGCGCCACACTGCTGGCCGGCGGCAAACCTATGGAAGGCAACTTCTTCGAGCCGACCATCCTGGTCAACGTGCCCAAGAACGCGGCCGTGGCCAAGGAAGAAACCTTCGGCCCGCTGGCGCCGCTGTTCCGCTTCAAGGACGAGGCCGAAGTGATCGCGATGTCCAACGACACCGAGTTCGGCCTGGCGTCGTACTTTTACGCCCGTGACCTGGGCCGGGTGTTCCGCGTGGCCGAGGCTTTGGAATACGGCATGGTTGGCGTCAATACCGGGTTGATCTCCAACGAAGTGGCGCCATTCGGCGGCATCAAGGCCTCGGGCCTGGGCCGTGAAGGCTCCAAGTACGGGATCGAGGATTACCTGGAAATCAAATACCTCTGCCTGGGCATCTAAGCCCGGCCGGGAATGCTGCAAACGCCAGGGGCACGAGAGCGCTGACCCCTGGCGCGTTCCAAACCGTTATTCGAAGTGGCCGGGAAAGCTGTGGCAGTCGATCATCGCATGCTGGCGTAGTTGCCTCCCCACCACGTAATCCTTGAGCTGCGCCACCCGATGAGTGGCGAATGAGGACTTTATGAGCAAGACAAACGCTTCTTTGATGAAACGCCGCGAAGCCGCTGTACCGCGCGGTGTTGGCCAGATTCACCCGATCTTCGCCGACTCGGCGAAGAACGCCACCGTGACCGACGTCGAAGGTCGCGAGTTCATCGATTTCGCTGGCGGTATCGCGGTGCTGAACACCGGTCACCTGCACCCGAAAATCATCGCGGCGGTCACCGAGCAACTGAACAAACTGACCCACACCTGCTTCCAGGTGTTGGCGTACGAGCCCTACGTGGAGCTGTGCGAGAAGGTCAACGCCAAGGTGCCGGGTGATTTCGCGAAGAAAACCCTGCTGGTCACTACCGGTTCCGAAGCGGTGGAAAACGCCGTGAAGATCGCCCGTGCCGCCACTGGCCGCGCCGGCGTGATCGCCTTCACCGGCGCCTACCACGGCCGCACCATGATGACCCTGGGCCTGACCGGCAAAGTCGTGCCGTACTCGGCGGGCATGGGCCTGATGCCGGGCGGTATCTTCCGCGCGCTGTACCCCAACGAGCTGCACGGCGTGAGCGTCGACGACTCCATCGCCAGCATCGAACGCATCTTCAAGAACGACGCCGAGCCCCGTGACATCGCGGCCATCATCATCGAGCCAGTGCAGGGCGAGGGCGGCTTCTACGTCGCGCCGAAAGCGTTCATGCAGCGCCTGCGCGAGCTGTGCGACAAGCACGGCATCCTGTTGATCGCTGACGAAGTACAAACCGGCGCCGGTCGTACCGGCACCTTCTTCGCCATGGAACAGATGGGCGTTGCCGCCGACCTGACCACTTTCGCCAAATCCATCGCTGGTGGCTTCCCGCTGGCCGGTGTTTGCGGCAAGGCCGAGTACATGGACGCTATCGCCCCCGGTGGCCTGGGCGGCACCTACGCCGGTAGCCCGATCGCGTGTGCCGCGGCCCTGGCGGTGATGGAAGTCTTTGAAGAAGAGCAGCTGCTCGACCGCTGCAAAGCCGTGGGCGAACGCTTGGTGAGTGGCCTCAAGGCGATCCAGGCGAAATACCCGGTGATCGGCGACGTACGCGCCCTGGGGGCGATGATCGCCGTTGAGCTGTTCGACGATGGCGACACCCACAAGCCCAACGCGGCGGCGGTGGCCGCAGTGGTCGCCAAGGCGCGTGAAAAGGGCCTGATCCTGCTGTCCTGCGGCACTTACGGCAACGTCCTGCGGGTGCTGGTGCCGCTGACCTCGCCGGACGAGCAACTGGACAAGGGCCTGGCGATCATCGAAGCGTGCTTCGCCGAGCTGTGAGTGTGAGTTGATCGACAAAAAACCCGCTTCGGCGGGTTTTTTTATGGCTTTGCGCGGTTATTCGGGCTTTGTGCTGTATCGAAAGGCCAGCATTGTCTAAAGTTCAGCCATTGTCTGGAGCGTGCTGATGAAGGCTGTTGATGTACCCGCTGCACCCCGAGTGCTAATCGCGGACGCGGACCCCTGGTCGCGAGACTTGCTCAAGCAGGTCGTGCTGAACGTGCGTTGCGATGCGCGGCTGGATGTGTGCGGTGATGGCCAGCAAGCGCTGGCGCTGTTTAGCGAAAAGCCCTACGACCTGGTGATTGCCGATTGGGAGTTGCCCGGTGTCGATGGGTTGGGCCTGCTGCGCAGCATGCGTCAGCAGCGGCGCAACCCGGTGCTCCCGTTCATGTTGCTCAGCCACCGCAGCGACAGTGCCAGCGTGCGCCAAGCCTTGCCCCTGGCGCCCACCGCTTACCTGACCAAACCCCTGGACATGGAAGGCCTGACCCAGCGTTTGCGGGAGTTGCTGCTGGGCGCGGGCCCGCCGCTGACCTGCGAGGTGCCGGCCCTGGCGCGGGGCATTAGCCTCAATGGCTTTCTGGAACGGCGCCGCGACGTGGCCGATGGCGCGCCGCTGCTGGCTGATGTGCAATTGGCGGTCAAGCGCAGCCTCAACCCCCAAGGCCTGGATCTGAAGGTGCTGGAACAGGAAGTCCGCACCGACCCGCAGATCACCGCCGTGCTGATCGCCGCCGCCAACAGCGCGGCCCAGCATCACGGCAGCGCGGTGCAAACCCTGCCCCAGGCCTTGCAGCGCCTGGGCAGCGGGCAAAGCATGAACCTGATCCTGGGCCTGGCCCTCAAGCGCAGCGCGCGCCTGAGCGACCCGGCGCTGGCCGATTACGCCGAGCGTTACTGGCAACTGTCGCTGCACACCGCCGAATATGCACGCAGCCTGGCCCGCACCCTGGAACTGGACCAGGAGCGCTGTTATTGCGCGGGCATGCTGCATTGCCTGGGCGACCTGGCGCTGCTGCGCTGCCTGCAGGAGTGGTTGCAGGCGGGCGGCGAGTTGGACGACCAGCAAGACGTAGGCGAGGCCCTGGCGCGCTTTGGTGCGGCCTACGGCTCGGCGCTGCGCACCCGCTGGCGCTTGCCCCTGGAACTGCGGGAGTTGATCGCGGCGATCTATCACCTGGGCGGCGGGGTTTACTCGCGCGAAGCCTTGGTGATGAACATGGCCGCCCAAATGGCGCGCCTGCGCACCGCGGACGGCATCGAAGCCCTGGCCGGCAGCAAAACCGCACGCCTGTTGCGGCTCGGCCTGCCGGAGCTGGCGCGCCTGCGTCGGGGCTGATGGCTTTGTAGCAAACGGGCCTCAGCCCAGCGCAATGCGGTTGCCGCCCAGATGCTTGGCTTCGCGGCTGGCGTTTTGTGCGCGCAGGGCCAGGCTTTGCAGGCTCAGGTCGGTGCCGCCGAGGCTGGCCAGGCCCAGGCTGAGGGTAATGCTGAAGTGTTGGCGGTCGTGGTCGAAGCTCAGCCCGTGAATCGTCTGGTGCAGGCGTTCGGCGACTTGCGCGGCCATGTCGGGCGGGCAACCGTTGAGTACGGCGGCAAAGGTTTCACCCTCGAGATGGCGGAACAGATCGCCATGGCGTAAGACCAGACGCCCGCGTTCGGCGATGCGCCGCAGCACGCGCAGGCCCTGGCGCTGGCCGTAGCGGGCGTTGACGTGGGCCAGGTCGTCGATCTCCAGGCGTAAGAATGCCAGTGGGGCGCCCTGCAGGCGCGCTTTGTCGAAGGCCAGGGTGGCGCGCTCGAAGAAGTCCCGGGCGCGCTCGCCCGGCGGCAATAGGCCCGCGCCGGCCATCGGCAACGGCCCGCAAGCGCTGTGTAGGTTCTTATCGATCATCGGCACAATCTCAAAGGGCACGCCGTGCCAGCGGCGAATGGCTCTTTGAGATAAGGGAAAAGGCACGAAGTTCCGCAAGGCGCGCCCGCGAACGGGGCGCGCCGGGGTGCGGGGTCAGGCAGTGGCGGGGCGCAGCGAGTAGGTTTTCAACTGGTCGGCGAACTCACGCAGCGACTGAATACCGCTGGCCTCGGCCTCGTGGATCCACTCCTTGATCGCGGCGAGCATGTCGTGGCCGTTGCTGCTGGTCTTGGCCCAGATCTGCTGCAAGGCCAGGCGTTTTTCGTAGATCACCTTCAGGGCCTGGCTGTGTTCGAGCATGGTCTGGATGCGCACGTGGTGGCGGTCGTCCAACAGGCTGGTTTCGCGCGAGAGCAAGCGCTTGGCACGGTGGAACTGGTGGCGCACCGAGTGGTCGACCCGCTCCAGCTCCTGCTTGACCAGGGGCGCGATCACCAATTTGCGGTACTGGGCCATGATCTGGAAGCGGTTGTTGAGGATCGCCATGGCGGTGTCCATGTCCAGGTGGCCCTTGCCTTCGACGCGGTGGGCAATGGGCGCCACGCGTTGCACCTTGGCCAGGCGCAGGAAGCTGAACACCTTGATCCAGGCCCAACCCAGGTCGAATTCCCACTTTTTGACCGACAACTTGGCCGAGTTGGGGTAGGTGTGGTGGTTGTTGTGCAGCTCCTCGCCGCCCACCAGGATGCCCCACGGCACCAGGTTGGTGGCGGCGTCGCGGCACTCGAAATTGCGGTAGCCCACGGCATGCCCCAGGCCATTGATGACGCCGGCGGCCCAGAACGGAATCCACATCATCTGGATCGCCCAGATGGTGATGCCGATGGTGCCGAACAGCAGCAGGTCGATGATGCCCATGAAGGCCACGCCCAGCAGCGGGAAGCGGGTGTAGAGGTTGCGCTCGATCCAGTCGTCCGGGCAGTTCTTGCCGTAGATGCGCAGCGTCTCGGGGTTTTCTGCCTCGGCGCGGTACAGCTCGGCGCCTTTGCGCAGCACCGTGGACAGGCCCTTGATGACCGGGCTGTGGGGATCGTCCACGGTCTCGCACTTGGCGTGGTGCTTGCGGTGGATGGCGGTCCACTCGCGGGTGTTCTGCGCCGTGGTCAGCCACAGCCAGAAACGGAAGAAATGCTTGAGGCCCGCGTTGAGTTCCAGGGAGCGGTGGGCCGAGTAGCGGTGCAGATAAACCGTGACGCCGATGATGGTCACGTGGGTCATCAACAGGGTGACTGCCACCAGTTGCCACGGCGACAAGTCAAGAAAACCGTTGTACCACATAGGCTGTTTGGCCCTCGATTAAGTAAAGAGACTGCCGACGCATTATCACCATGCCCGCAGATAAAACCAGCCGAGGCGACAGATAACAGTGGCGTAATGATTCTTTCCCCTATAATCCCCAACTTTTCGTAGGGACTCTTGGCTGCCTTATGTCGGTTTCTTCTCGCGACGCCTTACGCGCAGCGCTGCTCTACTTCCTGTTATCGCTGCTCTGGCTGTCGATTACTGGTTATTTATTGAGCAATCACTTGGATGAATCTGCCGACGTGGCGCGTTGGCAGCTCGTCAATGGTGGGCTGTGGACGTTATTCAGTGCCGTGCTGATTTTTGCCGCCCGCAGCGGCTGGCTCAGTTTCCTCGGCATCGACGCCGCCGTGCGCCACCGCAAGGCCGACCGCGAACGCCTGCGCCAGGCCGCTGCCGTGTTCGATTGCACCCGCGAAGGGGTGTTGGTCAGTGACACCAAAGGCCAGATCGTGCACGTTAACCGCGCTTTTGCCGAAATAACCGGTTACCAAAAAGATGAGGTGTTGGGTCGCCAACCCAGCCTGTTCAAGTCCGGTCATCATTCCAAGGCGTTCTACGAGGAGATGTTCGCCACGCTGCAAAGCCATGACGAATGGAGCGGTGAGATCTGGAACCGGCGCAAAGGCGGCGAAATTTACCCGCAATGGCAGACGATCAGGGCCGTTCGCGACGAAAAGGGCCGAGTCTGCCACTACGTCGCGGTGTTTTCCGACATTAGCGCCATCAAGGATTCGGAGCACGAACTGGCCCACTTGGCCCACCACGACCCGCTCACCGGCCTGCCCAACCGTTTGCTGTTCACCGACCGCGCCGCCCAGGCGCTGGCGTCGGCGCAGATCCACAAGCGCGGGTGCGCCTTGCTGATGATCGACCTGGACCACTTCAAGATCATCAACGACAGCCTCGGCCACAACGTCGGCGACCAGTTGCTCAAGGCTGTGGCCGAGCGCCTGCAGGGTATGTTCGGCCCCGGTATCACCCTGGCGCGGCTGGGCGGCGATGAATTTGCGGTGCTCGCCGAGAGCTGTCCGCAACTGATGCAGGCCGCGGCGCTGGCGCAACGGGTGATCGATGGCCTCAAGGAACCGTTCCAACTGGGCGGGCATGCGCTGTTCGTCAACGCCAGCATCGGCATCAGCCTGTTCCCCAGCGACGCCCTGAGCGCCGAGCAACTGCTGCGCAACGCCGACTCGGCGCTGTTCAAGGCCAAGAGCGCCGGGCGCGAGGGTTACGCGCTGTACACCGAAGAACTGACCGCCCACGCCCAGCACCGGGTGGAAATCGCCAGCCAGCTACGCCGCGCCCTCGAACAAGGGGAATTGCGGGTTTACTACCAACCCGTACACGACCTGCGCAGCCGACGCCTGGTGGGGGTGGAAGCGCTGGTGCGCTGGCAGCACCCGGAGCGGGGCCTGGTGGCACCGGCCGAATTCATTCCGATTGCCGAACGCACCGGGTTGATCGCCGAGATCGACGCCTGGGTGCTGCACCAGGCGTGCGCACAGATGTGTGAGTGGCTCAAGGCCGGGGTGGACCTGTCGTTTGTCGCGGTGAATGTCTCCAGCCGTCTGTTCGCCCGCCGAGAGCTGTTCCAACAGGTTGCCCAAGTGCTGCACGACACTGGCCTGGACCCGGCTTTCCTGGAACTGGAAGTGACCGAGAGTGCGGTGATGGAAGACCCGGAAGTGGCCCTGGAGCAAATGCACCGCTTGCGCGAACTGGGCTTGCGCCTGGCCATCGACGATTTCGGTACGGGTTATTCGTCGCTGCTGCGCCTCAAGCGTTTGCCGGTGCAGAAGCTCAAGATCGACCAGGGCTTTGTCGCCGGGCTGCCCTGGGACGAGGACGACGCGGCCATCGTGCGGGTGATAATCGCCCTCGCGCAAAGCATGGGCATGCAGGTCCACGCCGAAGGGGTCGAGCAGGTGGAACAGGCGGCATTCCTGCTCGACCACGACTGCGACCTGGGCCAGGGCTACTGGTTCGGCAAACCCGTGCCCGCGCCGATGCTGGACTGGGCCAATCGACCGCAGATCCCCTGACCGCCCTCTATGGCAGAGAGCCTGCCCTGAGGGAGCGGGCTCGCCCGCACCCAGGCCCTAACGCGCGCTGAAAATGTTTGCCTTCACCGATGCAACACGTACTGCCCGCTAAACCGCACGGCGTCTTCGTCGCTGTCGCTGTTGACCACGCGGGTGTGCAGGGTCAGGCGGGCGCGGCCGTGGCGCCGGTACATGGCCAGGAACTTGCGCCACTGCGCCTCATCCGGCGCTGCGCACAAGGCGATGGCATCGGTGGTGACGGGCAGCGGATAGCTGATCTGCCCTTCCTGAATGACGATGTGCCCCTCGTCGATGCCTTCTTCGCGCAGGCGCAAATGCAGCCAGCCCCAGCCCGCCAGCACGGCGGCGCAGTACAGGCTGCCGCCGAACATGGTGCTCTTGTGGTTGACGTTGGCCGCCAGCGGCAGTTGCAGGCGCAGTTGCGCCGATTGCCAATCGAGCACCTTGAGGCCCATTTCCCGGGTCAGGGGGATGTCGTGGTGCAGCATCGATTCCAGGTGTTGGCGCTCGCGGCTCATTGGCGGGGTCTCGTGGGGTGGGTCAATCCGGGTCATCGGCGTTGTTGTGGCTGTTGGCGTCGGCGAAGTTGAGGCCGTGTTTGCGCAGTTTGTCGTGCAGGGTCTTGCGCGCGATGCCCAGGGCTTCGGCGAGGCTGCGTACGGAGTTGTGCGGGCGGGTCAGTTCGGCGGCGATCAGGTTTTTCTCGAAGGCTTCGACCTGCTCGCTCAGGCCGCCACCCAAGTGGTTGCCCAGGGCCGCGGTGGCGGCGTCGGGTTCCTGGTTGTCGAGGGCCAGTTCCAGGCCCAGGGCAAAGCGTTCGGCGACGTTTTGCAGTTCGCGCACATTGCCCGGCCAGGTGTGGCGCAGCAGCAGCGCCCGCTGCCCCGGTTGCAGGGTTTGCAGGGCCAAGCCGTGGCGGGCGCTGGCTTCGTCGGCGAAATGCTGGAACAGCGCCAGCACATCCTCGCCCCGCTCGCGCAGCGGCGCGATGCGCAGCGGCGCGACGTTGAGGCGGTAATACAGGTCGGCGCGAAACCGCCCCTGGTCGGCTGCTTGGCGCAGGTCTTCCTTGGTGGCGGCGATGATGCGGATGTCCAGCTTGATCTGTTGGTTGCCGCCCAGGCGTTCGACTACCCGTTCTTGCAGCAGGCGCAGCAGCTTGACCTGCACGTCCAGGCTCATGCTTTCGATTTCATCGAGAAACAGCGTGCCGCCGTTGGCGAACTCGAACTTGCCGATGCGGCGTTTTTGCGCGCCGGTGAAGGCGCCGGGTTCGTGGCCGAACAGTTCGCTTTCCACCACCGATTCGGCCAGGGCGCCGGCGTTGATCGCCACGAACGGCCCGTTGCGCCGCGCCGACAAGTCGTGCAGGGCGCGGGCGACCACTTCCTTGCCGGCGCCGGTCTCACCGAGGATCAACACGTCGGCGTGGGTCGGTGCGAGGGCGCCGATCTGCTCGCGCAGGCGCAGCATCGGCGCCGATTGGCCGACCAGGCGCGCGCTCAGCTCGTTGCGCTCGCTCAGGGCCAGGCGCAGGCTGCGGTTGTCCAGCACCAGGCGGCGCAGGTCCAGGGCGCGGCGCACGCTGTCGAGCAGGGCGTCGCTGGCGAAGGGTTTTTCGAGGAAATCGTAGGCGCCGGCGCGCATGGCCTGCACCGCCAGCGGCACGTCGCCGTGGCCGGTAATCAGCAGCACCGGCAGCTCCGGGTCCTGGCCGTGCAATTGGGCCAGCAGCTCCAGGCCATCCATGCCCGGCATGCGGATGTCGCTGACCACCACCCCCAGCCAGTCGCGCTCCAGGCGCGCGGCCACGCCTTGGGCCTCGGCCAGGGCCTGGACCTTGAGGCCGGCGAGGTCGAGGGTTTGGCTCAGGGCCTGGAGCAAGTGGGGATCGTCATCGATCAGTAGCACCTGGGTTCGGTGGTCGATGGGGGCGCTCATGAACTTCGGTCCTCGGGAGGTTGCAGGCTCACGCCCGGTGCGCCGGCACGCAGGCGCAGGGTCAGGAGGGCGCCGCCTTCGCGGTGGTTGGCGAACGACAGTTCACCGCCAAAGGCGCGCATCAGGGTGTCACAGATCGCCAGCCCCAGCCCCAGCCCCTGGGTGCGGGTCTTGGTGGTGTAGAAGGGTTCGCTGGCCCGGCCCAGGGCTTCCATGCAAAAGCCCGGGCCGTTGTCGCGGATGGACAGGGTAACGCCCTCGTCTGTGGCCTGGGCACTGAGCCAGAGTTTGCGCGGCGGGCCTTTTTCGGTGAGGGCGTCGAGGGCGTTGGCCAGCAGGTTGCCCAGCACTTGGCGCAAGCGGGTTTCGCCGGCCTCGACCCACAGGGTGGCGGCCGGCAGGTCGCGGATCAGTTCCACTTCCATGGCGCGCCGGCGTTTGGCCAGCAGGGCCAGGGCATCGTCCAGGGCCGGTTGTAGGGCCACGCTTTCCGGGGCATGGCGGTCGCGGCGAGCGAAGGCGCGCAGGTGGGCGATGATCGAGGCCATGCGCCCGGTCAGTTCGTTGATGAGCTTGAGGTTGCCGCGGGCGTCGTCCAGGCGTTGGTGGTCGAGGAGGATTTCGGCGTTTTCCGCGTAGCTGCGGATCGCCGCCAGGGGCTGGTTGAGCTCGTGGCTGATGCTCGCCGACATGGTGCCCAGGGCCGAGAGCTTACCGGCCTGCACCAGGTCATCCTGGGCACGCACCAGTTCTTGCTGGGCCGTTTCCCGTTCCAGCACTTCTTCTTTGAGGCGCCGGTTCAGCCCTTCGAGGTCGCTGGTGCGCTCGGCCACGCGCATTTCCAGGGTGCGCCGCGCCTTGGCTTCGAAGGCGATGCGGTCCAGGTAATGGCGGCGGCGCTGCATCATCAGCCCCAGCAACAGCATCAACACCAGCAGGGCTGCGCCGCCGATCACCAGCACGGTGCGCACCGGGCGGTCGATCAGGGTGCGCGGGGCGAGGATGCTCACGCTCCAACCGGTTTCGTCGATTTGCTGGACCTGGGTCAGCCACGCGGCGGGGTTGAGGTTCAGCGGCTGCGGGTCGCGGGTGGGGTAGGGCTGCACGGCGGCGATCGATTCGCGCTCGGCTGCGGTCAGGGGGCGGGTTGCGCGAAAGCGCCATTGCGGGCGCGAGGTGAGGATGACCACGCCATTGTGGTCGGTCACCAGCAGTTGCTCGGGGGTGTTGCCCCACAGGCGCTCGGTGTGGTCCAGGTCGACCTTGACCACCAACACGCCCACCACTTGCTCGGCATCGTGCACGGCGGCGGCGAAGAAGTAGCCGCGCTTGCCGGAGGTGGTGCCCAGGCCGAAAAACCGCCCCAGGCGCCCGGCCATGGCTTCGCTGAAATACGGGCGGAAGGCGAAATTGCGGCCGACGAAGCTGTCGCTTTTGTCCCAGTTGGACGCCGCCAGGGTGTTGCCCGTGGTGTCCATCAGGTACATGACTTCGGCGCCGCTCTGCACCGCGATGTTTTTCAGCAACTGGTTGGCGTTGTCCTGGGTCAGGCGATGGTGCGGCGCGGCGATTACCGCCCGCAGCGCCGGCAGGTCACCCAGGGTTTGGGGCATCACCTCGTAGCGGTGCAGGGTGCCCAGCAGGTTGGCGACGTAGAGATCCAGGGTCTGGCGGTTCTGCCCCGCCAGTTCGCTGCGGTAGTAGCGCTCGGCCAAGTGCTCCAGCGGCCACAGCAACGGCGCCAGGCACAGGGCCAGCAGTGCCAGGCTGCGCCAGCGTGGGCGGCGGGGAAGGGTGGGAGTCATAGCGTTCTGATTGCTGTCGGGGCGAGGGGGCATTATGCCCAGTGCTGCCCTGCAAGGCACTCGTGCAGTGCGCTGCGCCAATCGGGCTGGCTGACGCCCCACTGCTGCTGTAGGTGCGAGCAGTCCAGGCGCGAGTTGAGCGGGCGGGTGGCGGGGGTTGGGTAGTCGCGTGTCGGGATCGGCTCCAGGCTGGCACAGGGCCGGCCCATGGCTTGCAGGTGTGCGGCGATGGCCTGGGCGAAGCCGAACCATGAAGTCTCACCGCCCGCGCTCAAGTGGTACACGCCCCACGGCCCGGCGCGGCCGGCCTGCCAGCGTTCGATCAACTGCGCCGTGCTGCGGGCGATGGTAGCGGCCCAGGTAGGCGCGCCGATCTGGTCGGCAACGATGCGCAGGTGAGGTTTTTCTTGCAGCAGGCGTTGCATCGTCAGCAGGAAATTACGCCCATGGGTGGAGTACACCCAACTGGTGCGCAAAATCAGGTGCTGGCCCGCCACGGCGCTGATGGCCTGCTCGCCCGCCCGTTTGCTGCGCCCGTATACGCTCAAGGGGTTGGGCGCATCGGCCTCGGTGTACGGCGCGTTTTTGCTGCCGTCGAACACGTAGTCGGTGGAGTAGTGGATCAACGGAATGCCCAATTCCTGTGCCTGCTCGGCGAAAACCTGGGGCGCCGTGGCGTTGATGGCGAAGGCCAGGTCCGGCTCGCTTTCGGCCTGATCCACGGCGGTGTGGGCGGCGGCGTTGATTATCAGGTGCGGGCGGATGCTCTGTACCTGGTGGCGGATCTGCGCGGGGTCAGCGAGGTCGAGTTGCTCGCGCCCCAGCACCACCAACTCGCCCAAGCCCTTGAGGTGGGTTTGCAGCTCGCGGGAGACCTGGCCGTGCTGGCCGCTGATAAGGATCTTCATGGGAACAGGTCCGCGTCGCGCAGCCACTGGCCGGCCTGATCCTTGGCCGACAATTGCGGCGCCTCGTCCAGTTGCCAGTCGATGGCCAGTGTGGGGTCGTCCCAGCGTAGGCAGCGCTCCGCTTGGGGGTTGTAGTAATCGGTGGTCTTGTAGAGGAACTCGGCCACTTCGCTGAGCACCACAAAGCCATGGGCGAAGCCTTCGGGTACCCACAATTGGCGGTGGTTCTGTGCCGACAACCGCACCGCCACCCACTGGCCGAAATGCGCCGAGCTGCGGCGGATGTCCACCGCCACGTCGAGCACTTCGCCGACGGTGACGCGCACCAATTTGCCTTGGGTGTCTTGCAACTGATAGTGCAGGCCGCGCAGCACCCCTTGGCGCGAACGGGAATGGTTGTCCTGGACGAAATTCAGCTCCAGGCCCGTGGCCTGGGCAAGCGCCCGGGCATTGAAACTTTCGTAGAAAAAACCGCGCTCGTCGCCGAACACGTTCGGCTCGATCACCAGCACGCCGGGCAGTTGGGTAGGGATGACATTCATGCTCAGGCTCCGGCGATCAGGTCTTTGAAGTCACTGTTGCCCAGGCGCTGGCCTTGATAGCTGCCGTCCTGCACATGCTGGCACCACGCAAGGTTGGCCAAGTACCACTGCACGGTTTTGCGCAGGCCACTGGCGAAGGTTTCTTCGGGCACCCAGCCCAGTTCGCGTTCGATCTTGCTGGCGTCGATGGCGTAGCGCTGGTCGTGGCCGGGGCGGTCGGTGACGAAGGTGATGAGATCGGCGAACTGCGCCACACCGGCCGGTTTTTGCGGCGCCAGTTCTTCCAGCAACTGGCAGATGCCGCGCACCACGTCGATGTTCTTCTGCTCGTTGTGGCCGCCGATGTTGTAGGTCTGCCCGACCTCACCTGCGCTGACCACTTTGAGCAGGGCCCGGGCGTGGTCGTCGACGAACAGCCAGTCGCGCACTTGCTGGCCGTTGCCGTACACCGGCAGCGGCTTGCCGGCCAGGGCGTTGAGGATCACCAGCGGGATGAGTTTTTCCGGGAAGTGGAACGGCCCGTAGTTGTTCGAGCAATTGGTCAGCAGCACCGGCAGGCCATAGGTGCGATGCCAGGCGCGCACCAGGTGATCGGACGCCGCTTTGCTGGCCGAGTAGGGTGAGCTGGGGGCGTAGGGCGTGGTTTCGGTGAACAGGTCATCCACGCCATGGAGGTCGCCGTAGACTTCGTCGGTGGAGATGTGGTGAAAGCGAAACGCCCGTTTGTCTGCCTCGGCCAGCGTCTGCCAGTAGGCGCGGGCGGCTTCGAGCAAGGCGTAGGTGCCGACAATGTTGGTCTGGATGAACGCTGCCGGGCCATCGATGGAACGGTCGACATGGGACTCGGCGGCCAGGTGCATGATGGCCTGGGGCTGGAACCGCGCCAGTACGGTGCTGACGGTGGCCTGGTCGGCGATGTCGGCTTGGACGAACTCGTAACGGGTGTTGGTGGCGATGCTGGCCAGGGATTCGAGGTTGCCGGCGTAGGTCAGTTTGTCCAGGTTGAGCACCTCATGATCGGTGTGCTCGATCAGGTGGCGGATCAGGGCCGAGCCAATGAACCCGGCGCCGCCGGTGATGAGAATGCGCATGTCGTGGACCTTCTTTCTGGAGCAGGCGTGGAGCAAAAAGGAGCATAGCCTGTCGCCCCTTGGCGGGCGGCGCAAGGCTGGCGGGAGAATTCGGATAAATCGCAGCCGCGTGTAGGACGACGGCAGGGGCTTGCGTAACCGCCAGCGCAGTGGCGAGATAGGCGCCTGATTCTCAACCCAGGGGTTTTGCTATGTCGCTCGCCACCATGATTCACCGTGCCAGCCTGCCCGGCCCGCAATTCAGCGCGGCCCAGGCACTGGAACTGCTCCAGGTGCATTACGGTTTGAGCGGCACCTTGCAGGCGCTGGGCAGCCAGCAGGATTTGAACTATCGCCTGGACAGCGACCAGGGCCGATACGTGCTGAAAATCTGCCGGGGCGACTACGCCGCCACCGAACTCGCCGCCCAGCACGCGGCGCTCCAGCACCTGGCGGGGCAGGCCGGGCTGCCGGTGCCCCGGGTGCTCGCCGCGCGTAACGGTGCAGACCTGCTGACCCTGGAAGTGGCCGGCGCGCCGGTGCATGTGCGCGTGCTGGAGTACATCGACGGCCGCTCCCTGACCCACCTCAAGCACCTGGGCCCGGAGCTGGTGGCTGGCCTGGGGCGCCTGTGCGGCGAGATGGACCGGGCTTTAGCGACCTTCCAGCACCCAGGCCTGGAGCGCGCCCTGCAATGGGACCCGCAACACGCCCAGGCGTTGATCGCCCATTTGCTGCCGGTGCTGGGCGACGCAGGCCAACAGCAGCAGGTGGCCGCCGCCGCGCAGCAGGCCGAGCAACGTTTGCAGCCGCTGCGGGCGAGCCTGCCGGTGCAGGCGATTCACCTGGACATTACCGACGACAACGTGGTCTGGCAGCGCGATCCCCAGCGCCAATGGCAGTTGCAAGGCGTGATCGATTTTGGCGACCTGGTCCGCACCTGGCGCATCGCCGACCTCTCGGTGACCTGCGCGGCGTTGCTGCACCATGCCGAGGGCGACCCCTTCTATATCCTCCCGGCGATCCGCGCCTATCACCGCGTCAACCCCTTGCTGCCCCAGGAGTTGCAGGCGTTGTGGCCGCTGATCGTGGCCCGCGCGGCGGTGCTGGTGCTCAGCGGTGAGCAGCAAGTGAGCATCGACCCCGGCAACCAGTACAGCCGCGACAACCTGAGCCATGAATGGGAGATTTTCCGCGTGGCCACCTCGGTGCCGCTGGCCCTGATGGAAGCGGCGATTCTCAGCGCCGTCGGCGAGGTGCCCGCACCCGTGGCCAGCGAGGGCTTTGCGCCGTTGTTGCCGGGGCTGGTGGGGCGTGAGTTCGTGTTGCTCGACCTGGGCGTGCTCAGCCCCCATTTCGAAGCGGGCAACTGGGAGCAGGCCGGCATCGATGAGCGTTTGCTGGCCGAAGCGGCGGCCGTGCATGGCCTGGCGGCCAGCCGTTATGGCCAGTACCGCCTCTCGCGCACGCGCATCGACAGCGCGGTGGAACCCGAGACTTGCCCGCTGCACGTGCAGCTCCACGTGCCCTTGGGCACGGCGGTGCAAGCGCCGTTCGACGGCACGTTGCGCAGCCTGGGCGAGGGCGCCGTGCAACTCGATGGCGCGGCGTCGAGCCTGCGTTTATGGGGCGTGGTGCCGTTGCCAGAAGCCGCCACGGCGCTGCGCAAGGGCCAGGCGCTGGGCACGGCCAATGGCTTGTTGCAGGTGCAAGTGTGCCGCAGCGCCGAACTCGACCCGCCGCTCTTTTGCTCACCCACCCGCGCCCCGGCGTGGCAAGCCTTGTGCCCGTCCCCGGCGGCGCTGCTGGGGCTGGCCTGCGATGCCGCGCCAGAAACCGACCCGCAGGCCCTGCTGGCGCGCCGCGAGGCCAGTTTCGCCCGCTCGCAAAAACACTATTACGCCGACCCGCCGCGTATCGAACGCGGCTGGCGCAACCACCTGATCGACATGCAGGGCCGCTCCTACCTGGACATGCTCAACAACGTCGCGGTGCTCGGCCACGGCCACCCGCGCATGGCCCAGGAGGCGAGCCGCCAGTGGTCGCTGCTCAACACCAACTCGCGGTTTCACTACGCGGCCATTGCCGAGTTCTCCGAACGCTTGCTGGCACTGGCGCCGGCCTCCATGGACCGGGTGTTTCTCGTCAACAGCGGCACCGAAGCCAACGACCTGGCGATTCGCCTGGCCTGGGCCTACAGCGGCGGGCGCGACATGCTCAGCGTGCTGGAGGCGTACCACGGCTGGTCGGTGGCCACCGATGCGATTTCCACCTCCATCGCCGACAACCCACAAGCCCTGAGCACCCGCCCCGACTGGGTGCACCCGGTCACCGCGCCCAACACTTACCGTGGGCCGTTCCGCGGCCCCGACAGTGCGCCGGCCTACGTGCGCAGCGTGGAGCAGACCCTGGCCAACCTGGCGCGGCAGCAACGCCAGGTCGCCGGGTTTATCTGCGAACCGGTGTACGGCAACGCGGGCGGGATCTCCCTGCCGCCAGGCTATTTGCAGCAGGTGTACGCCAAGGTGCGCGCCCAGGGCGGCGTGTGCATCGCCGACGAAGTGCAGGTCGGCTACGGGCGCATGGGCAAGTTCTTCTGGGGCTTTGAAGAGCAGGGCGTGGTGCCCGACATCATCACCATGGCCAAGGGCATGGGCAACGGCCAGCCCCTGGGCGCGGTGATTACCCGCCGGGAAATCGCCGAAGCGCTGGAGGCCGAGGGTTACTTCTTCTCGTCTTCGGGCGGCAGTCCGGTCAGTTGCCGCATCGGCATGGCGGTGCTGGACGTGATGGCCGAAGAGAAACTCTGGGAAAACGCCCAAGTGGTGGGCGAGCACTTCAAGGCCCGCCTCCAAGCCCTGACCGAGCACCATCCGCTGGTGGGCGCGGTGCACGGTTCGGGGTTCTACCTGGGCGTGGAGTTGATCCGCGACCGCGCCACCCTGGAGCCGGCCAGCGAAGAAACCGCGGCCCTGTGCGAGCGCCTGCGGGAATTGGGGATCTTCATGCAGCCCACCGGCGATTACCTGAACATCCTCAAGATCAAGCCGCCGATGGTCACCACCCGCCAGAGTGTGGATTTCTTCGTCGATATGCTGTCCAAGGTGCTGGATGAGGGGTTGTAGAGGTCTGCCGTGATGATTTTCAGCGTATGAAGTCAGATTGTTATCGGTAATAAATGCAGCTTTTTAGATGGGTGGATAATTTCAGACTTCAATAGCCGATTTTTATCGGCTATAAAGGCCTCCATATCTACCCGCGTTCCCCGCTCTGTCATCGGCCCCCGTTATCCTGGGCGGCCGACCACCCCCCCAGGAGATGATTCATGAGCCGTATCGTTACCGTCGCCGCCACCCAGATGGCCTGTTCCTGGGACCTCGAAGCCAATATCGAGACCGCCGAGAAACTGGTGCGCGAAGCCGCCGCCAAGGGCGCGCAGATCATCCTGATCCAGGAGTTGTTCGAGAGCCCGTACTTCTGCCAGAAGCCCAACCCCGATTACCTGCAACTGGCCACCCACGTTGACGACAACGTGGCCATCAAGCACTTCCAGAAAATCGCCAAGGAACTGCAAGTGGTGCTGCCCATCAGCTTCTTCGAGCTGGCTGGGCGGGCGCGTTTCAACAGCATCGCCATCATCGACGCCGACGGCAGCAACCTGGGCATCTACCGCAAGAGCCACATCCCGGACGGCCCTGGTTACCACGAAAAGTATTACTTCAACCCCGGCGACACCGGGTTCAAAGTATGGAACACCCGCTACGCGAAAATCGGCGTGGGCATCTGCTGGGACCAGTGGTTCCCCGAGTGCGCCCGCAGCATGGCGCTGCAAGGCGCGGAAATCCTGTTCTACCCCACCGCCATCGGCAGCGAGCCGCATGACAAGACCATCTCCTCGCGCGACCACTGGCAGCGCGTGCAGCAGGGCCATGCCGGTGCCAACCTGATGCCGCTGATCGCCAGCAACCGCATCGGCAACGAAGAGCAGGACGGCTACGACATCACCTTCTACGGCTCCTCGTTCATCGCCAATCAGTTCGGCGAGAAGGTCCAGGAACTCAACGAAACCGAAGAAGGCGTGCTGGTGCACAGCTTCGACCTCGATGAGCTGGAGCACATCCGCAGCGCTTGGGGCTCGTTCCGCGACCGCCGGCCGAACCTGTACGGCGCCCTCAAGACCCTCGACGGTTCTTTGGAGTCCTGATCGCCATGACCACTTTGCACAGCACCCCGCGCGCTGACGGCTTCTACATGCCGGCCGAGTGGGCGCCGCAGACTCAGGCCTGGATGATCTGGCCCGAGCGCCCGGACAACTGGCGCCTGGGCGGCAAGCCCGCGCAGGCCGCCCACGTTGCGGTGGCCAAGGCCATCGCGCGCTTCGAGCCGGTGACGGTAGCGGTGTCGGCGGCGCAATACGAAAACGCCCGGGCGCGCCTGGACGTGCCCAATATCCGCGTGGTCGAGATGTCCAGCGACGACGCTTGGGTGCGTGACACCGGGCCGACCTTCGTCATCAACAACGACGGCCAGGTGCGCGGCGTGCACTGGGACTTCAATGCCTGGGGCGGGTTTGACGGCGGCCTGTATGCGCCGTGGAACCGCGATTGCCAGGTGGGCAGCAAGATCCTCGAAATCGAACGGGCCGCGCGCTACCGCACCGAGGGTTTTGTGCTGGAGGGCGGCTCGATCCACGTCGATGGCGAAGGCACCCTGATTACCACCGAGGAATGCCTGCTCAACCGCAATCGCAATGCGCACCTGAGCCGCGAAGAGATCGAAGCGGTGCTTGGCGCTCATCTGGCTGTGGATAAAGTCATCTGGCTGCCCGATGGCCTGTTCAACGACGAAACCGACGGCCATGTGGATAACTTCTGCTGCTACGTGCGCCCCGGCGAAGTGCTGCTGGCCTGGACGGACGACCCGCAAAACCCCAACTACCCGCGCTGCCAGGCCGCGCTGAAGGTGCTGGAAACCACCACCGACGCCAAGGGCCGCACCTTGGTGGTGCACAAGATGCCGATTCCGGGGCCGCTGTACGCGACCGCAGAAGAGTGTGCCGGGGTGGACGCAGTGGAAGGCAGCCAGGAGCGCAACCCGTCGGTGCGCCTGGCCGGGTCCTACGTCAACTTCCTGATCGTCAACGGCGGCATCATTGCGCCGAGTTTCGACGACCCGTTGGACGAGCCGGCGCGCGAGATTCTCCAGGCGCTGTTCCCCCAGCACGAAGTGGTCATGGTGCCGGGGCGCGAGTTGTTACTGGGTGGCGGCAATATTCACTGCCTTACCCAACAACAGCCTGCGCCGCACAAAGAGTGAGTGAGGTTGTAACAGCCGGTGTCGCCGCCAAGGCGCCGCCGGTGCCCGGCCAACCCCGGTAGAAGTAACCAAACCCGCAGCCGGCCTGAGCTGCGGGTTTTTTTATGTCGATCGTCAGACAATCCCCTGCCTTGGCACAGCTCTTGTATCTGCCTTTAGCGTTAATCCAGGCTGCGACGTTCTGTCATATAGCTTGGATAAGTTGGCCGCTCACAAACCAGGAGAGTGCGTTGAAATGGACGCCAAATTGAATATGGTCTGCGAGCGAACACTGCATCCCCTGGCAATAAATCGCGAATCGCTCCAGGTTCTGGCGCGATGGTTGAAGTCCAATGGAGCGCGCCGGGTTGCCTACAGCGACTCGCGCCGGACGATGATCGAGCGTTACCCGGTTGGGTTGTTCAGCGAAGCTGAAATCCAGGCGCTGTGGGATGTGATGCAAGGATAGACATCAACGGATTGGTACAAGCGCTGCCCGGATGGCAGCGCTTTTTTTTGTTCAGGATTTGCCATTTACCATCCCCGCAGATCCCTCCCTGTGGGTTTTGAGCGCCACCCACTGCAGTGGGAGCGGGCTTGCCCGCGATGAGGCCCGCCTATTCACTGGCCAGGCTGGCGCCATTGCGGGCAAGGCCCGCTCCCACAGGTTTGCCTGGGGTTTTGGGGTTTAGAAGCTATAGGTTCCCGTCACCACCAGGCTGCGCGGTGCGCCGGGTTGGATTTGCGCGGCGCTGGTGGCCGAGGCGTAGTAGGTGCGGTCGGTGATGTTGTTCAGTGCCGCGCGCAGGTCCCAGTCTTTCTGGCGCAAGCCCACCAACGCATCCCAACGGCCGTAGCCGGGTAGTACGGTGGTGTTGGCGTTGTCGGCGAAGCGGTCGCCTTCCAGGGTCAGGCCGGTTTCGGCGTACCAGCCCATGTGTGGTTTCCAGGTCAGGAACAGGCTGCCATTGCGCTTGGCCACGTTGTTGATGCGTTTGCCTTCCTGGCCGTTGTTGTCCTTGACGATGGTGGCGTCTTGCACACCGATGCCGCCACGTAAGTACCAGTTGCCGGTGATGTTGCCCGCGGCCGTCAGCTCGATGCCGCGTGAGCGCTGCATACCGCTGAGCACGGTTTTGGTGGGGTCGTCCGGGTCGGTGGTGCGGCGGTTGTAGAGTTCCAGTTCATACACCGCCAGGGTGGTGCTCAGGCGTTCGTCGAGCCAGTCGCTCTTGACTCCGATTTCTTTCTGCTTGGTCAGCTCCGGGCTCAGGTCGTTGGTATTGCCGGCCGCGCCCGGGGTGATGCCGATCAGGCCGCCGCCCACCGGGGAGAAGGTCTTGGTCCAGGAGGCGTAGAAAGAGTGGTCCTGCAACGGCGTCCAGACCACGCCCAGCCGTGGGCTGGTGCTGTGGCTGTCGCGGTCCTCGGTGAGGCGGGTGAGGTTGTTGGTGGACTCGATATCGAAGGTGTCGTAGCGCAGGCCGGCCAGCAGTTGCCATTGATCGTTGAGGCGCAGTTGGTCTTGCACATACACCGCGCGGCTTTCGACTTCGGTATGGCTGCTGCTGAACAGTGTCATGGCGCCGCGATGCACCAGGCTGCGATCGGGGTTGTACAGGTCCAGGCCCGGTACCGGCAGCACATTGGCGCCTTTGGTGGCGGCGTTGTACAGGGTCGGGTCGCGGCGTTGGCTGCCCAGTTCCAGGCCGGTGAGCAGGCGATGCTCCAGGCCGAAGGTGTCGAAGCCACCCTCCAGCTCCAGGTTGTTGTAGACGTTGCGGGTGGTGAGGTCCTGCTGCCAGTGCTGGCGGGTGACCTTGCCGGTTTTTTTGTCGTAGCCGGTCTGGTAGGTGTTATCGAAGTCGCTGTTGAGCTTGAACACGCCCAGGGTGTGGCGCAGTTGCCAGTTGTCGGCCAACTCGTAGCTGAGCTTGGAGCGCAGGGACTGGGATTTGTCGTCGATAAAATCGTGTTCGCCGCCGTAGGTGGTGTCGCGGCCCACGTCCGCCGGGCGCCCGTTGATGCCGGGGATGCCACGGTCGGGGGTGCGGTTGTAACGGCTGTATTCGTACTGCACCAGCCAATTCAGCTCGGGGGTCAATTGCCAGCTCATGGACGGGGCGAACAACTGGCGGTTGCCGTCCACGCCATCGCGAAAGCTGTTCTGGTCCTCGTTGCCCATGTTCAGGCGCAGGCTGAGGTTGTCGCTGGGGTCGGTGCTCAGGTCGGCGTAGAGGCTGCGCAGGTCTTCGCTACCGCCCTGTGCTTCAAGGGTGGAGCGGCGGCCGAACTGCGGCAGTTTGCTCACCCGGTTGATGATCCCGCCCTGGCTGCCACGGCCATAGAGCACCGCCGCCGGGCCCTTGAGCACGTCTACCCGCTCGATGTTGTGCAGATCGCGCTTGTACTGGCTGTCGTCGCGGATACCGTCCAGGTAGAAGTCGTTGCTGGCGTCGAAACCGCGGATGCGCAGGCTGTCGAAGCGGGTGTCGGCGCCGCTGCTGATATTGGGTTGGCCGCTCAACGCCTTGCCCAAATCGTTGTTGCCGTAGTCCATGACATTGGCGGTTTTCACCGAATCAATCGCTTGCGGCACGTAGCGCACAGGCGTGGCGGTGCGGGTCGCGGTGCTGGTTTGCTTGACGCGTGGGTCGTCGTCCGGCGTATCGGCTTGGGCACTGATGGCGGTGGCGGGCAATACGGTGGTGGCGGCACTGGCAAAACCGGCGCACAGCAAAGTGCAAAGCCCAAGGGAAACGGGCGAAAAGCGGAAAGGGGCAGGCATCGGAAAACGCATCCAAATATGTGAAAAACAGAAGAGGGTGCGAATGATAATGCGTGCTATTTACTCTGGTTAATTATTATTGATTGGCTGTGCAATTTAGATGTTTCGTTATGTTTCTGCGGTCTTTGATGCACAGGGCAAGGGCTTTCAGCCATTTTTACCAGGGGCGTAACAGACAAAAACCCGACACGGTATTTTTCTAAAACGATGGCAGGGCTAGGCTGCTGCTGCGGTTGCAACCCGCGGCCTTTAGCCGCGCGCTGGCGTGCGTCAGCCGTGCTGCACTGGCCGACCCTGTAAAAGAAAGCCGCGCCTTATTGGCCTGGCTTTGCGGGCAGGGTTTCTCGACCTTGGCGCTGGAACAGGACGGCCATTTCCAGCTGATCGATATTGGCCCCTGCTTGGGTAAACCCGCAGTGTTCGCGGCTTGGCAGCGCAAGTCCTGGGGCCGCATCGACACCCCTTTTCAGCGCCCGCGCTGGTGTGCGAAGACGCGGGCTGTGGCGACGCAGCAGCGCAGGCTTGAGTATTCGACCCGGCTAGGTGTAGGTCACGTCTGGCAGCCTTATAAGAAATTGGCCTATTGACAGAAGATTCATGAAATTGACACGTCGTTGAGGGCGCGGATAGGATTCGCCTCAACGCCTGTGGCTATAAGCCATATATCAAAATAATAAGAGGTCCGCCGCGTTGGTTCGTGGGGCGGGCTTTTTTATTTAGGGCCGGGAAAAAGAGCGTTCAAACGCCTCCCTGTCTGCCGTCACAGCGCGTATCAACCCGAAATAAGGAAAATAATATGTTGAATAAGCGGATCGGTCTGATCGCACTGGGGATTTTGAGCGCAACAGCCACTCAGGCAATGGCTAACGAACAAGCCCAGGCTAAGGGCTTCGTTGAAGACAGCAGCCTGAACGTGCTGCTGCGTAACGCCTACATCAATCGCGACAAGAAAGACGGCAACCGTGACCAGCGTGAATGGGGCCAAGGCTTCATCGGCACGTTCAAGTCCGGCTTCACCCAAGGCACCGTCGGCGTGGGCGTTGACGCCTTCGGCCTGTACGGCGTGCGCCTGGACAAAGGCAGCCACAGCGGTGGCGGCGGTATCGACTTCTTCAAATTGGGCGACAGCGGCAACCCGGCCGGCGACCTGGCCAAGGCCGGCGCGGCAGTGAAGTTCCGCTTGTCCAGCACCACCCTGACCTACGGCGACCAAATGCCGGCCCTGCCGGTGCTGAACTACGACAACGGTCGCCTGTTGCCAGAGAGCTACACCGGTACCCTGATTACTTCCAAAGAAATCGAAGGCCTGGAACTGAACGCCGGCCGCTTCACCGCCGAATCGCGTAAAAGCGCCGAAGGCCACGACAGCGGTGGCCTGAAGTCGATCAACGTATTGGGCGGTAGCTACCAGTTCACCGAACAGTTCAAGGGCGCGCTGTACGCTTCCGACGTCGAAGACGTGCTGAAGAAGCAGTACATCAACCTCAACTACGTGTTCCCGCTGGCCACTGACCAGTCCCTGACTCTGGACTTCAACGGCTATCGCAGCAAGTTGGACAGCTCCTACGTCAAAGACAACGGCCTGACCGGCGACGACAACAAAATCTGGAGCCTGGCGGCCACCTACGCCCTCGGCGCTCACTCGTTCACCCTGGCGCACCAGCGCAGCACCGGCGACGCCAACACCGGCTACCCGTACGGCGGCTACCAGAACACAGGTCGCGTCGGTGACGGTGGCAACACCATCTACCTGGCCAACTCCTACTGGTCTGACTTCAACGCCGAAGACGAGCGCAGCTGGCAGTTGGGCTACGGTCTGGACTTCACCACCTTCGGTGTGCCGGGCCTGAGCTACAACTTCGCCTACGTGCGTGGCGACAACATCACCACCTCCACCAGCACCGGTGGTACCGAGCGCGAAATCTTCAACCAGTTCAAGTACGTGGTCCAAAGCGGCCCGGCCAAAGACCTGAGCGTAAGGCTGCGTAGCTCCATCCTGCGGGTGTCGCAAAAATCGGCTGAATACAACGACAGCGGTAACGAGCTGCGTGTGTTCGTCGACTACCCGATCAACGTGTTCTGATGAACGCGTGTGTGACGCTGACCTGAGGGCTGGCTGAACGAAAAAACCCCGACTGGTTCGGGGTTTTTTTATGTGTGATGGTCGTGCAATGGCCAGTCGACTGTGTGTGGTCTACGCTTGCGAAATGCCATTAATGAGCCCTGATCTCGCCGTTTATATGGATAGGAGGCGCTAGCGCCATCGGCGGCAGAGAAGGGCGGCATATGCACAAAGACCATAGGTTTCATGCGTTGGACAGTTTTCGCGGGCTTTGCGCATTGGCGGTGGTGGTCTACCACTTGCGCATCTACGACAGCTTTACCGAGTTGGCTTTCTTTCGGCATTCCTACGCCTTGGTGTCGTTCTTTTTCGTGTTAAGCGGGTTTGTCCTGACCCATGTTTATGGTTCAAGGATGGCGTTCAATTTCAGGCACTTTTTCATCTCCCGAACCTTTCGCCTGTTTCCGCTGCATATCTTCATGCTGGGGATATTTATTGTTTTGGAGTTTGGCAAGGTCCTCGCCTATGACCAGGGCATGTCGTTCAATCACGAACCTTTTAGTGGTAAGTCTGCACCTGCGCAAATATTGCCCAATTTGTTCTTGCTGCAATCCTGGACGCACTGGACCAATCCGCTGTCGTTCAACTTCCCGGCGTGGAGTATCAGCATCGAGTACTACACCTACATGCTGTTTGCCCTGACCCTTGCCCTGACCGGCCAGCGCCGCTTTTTCCTTTGGCTGGCCCTGTGTGGCTGGGCGTTTGCGCTGATCTATCGGCAGAACGAGTTCTTTACCCAAGAGGCATTGCGCGGGGTGTTCTGCTTTTTCGCCGGGGCGCTGTGTTATCGGCTTTTTGCTGTTGTGGCCGGCCGGGTAAAACCGCGGTTCATGGTTTTTACGTTGATCGAGGGCGTTTCTTTGCTGGTCGCCGGGGTGTTGATGGTTGCGGATATTGAACAGAAGTTCCTGGTGGTCTGCCTGTCGTTCTGTGTGGTCGTGGTGGCATTTGCCTTCGAGGCGGGGGCGTTCTCCCGGCTGTGCACGCAGCGCCTGTTTCGCCTGCTGGGTAAGTTGTCCTACTCCATTTATCTGACCCATGCGGCGGTGCTGTTTTGTGTCGTATCGATGTTCATGGTGCTGGAGAAAGTCTTGGGCGTGACGCTGACGTTTAACGGTGCTGAGGCCCGCCACCTGGACACCGGCAATGTGCAGTTGAACAACCTCACTGCCGCGTTGGTGGTGCTGGCCGTGGTGTTTATCTCGTCCTTCACCTATCAGTACATCGAACTCAAGGGCCAGGCGTATGGCCGCTCGCTCATCGGTCGCAAGCCGGCCCTACAGCCTTTGTAAAGAAATAAACCTGATGCAAATCAATTTGATACGCATTTCCTGGGCGTTGAGATACAAAACATTTCAAAACTCCCATGTACAGACGCCAAACGCCGGGCGTAATTTCTCCTACAAGCTGTGCGCTCACACCTGCAAGCGCTGTAAAGGAATTCAGCCTGTAGCACGTCCGGATCGACTACCCACGGGCGGGCACATATAACAATAGAGGGAGCTATCCGTGAACTGCATTTTCTGTGCAATTGTCTCCGGTCACCTACCAGCCAGCGTTGTCTACGAAGACGACCAGTGCCTGGCATTTCTCTCCATTCAGCCGATCACACCCGGCCATGTTCTCGTCATCCCCAAGGCCCATGCCAGTGGCCTGGCCGACATTGCTCCCGATACCTGCGGCCACATGATGCGCATTGGCCAGAAGATGGCCGCCGCGCTACGCAACAGCGGCTTGCTGCTCGATGAGACCCCCTGCGAAGGCATCAACCTGCTGCTGTGCGATGGCGCCGTGGCGGGTCAAACCGTTGGCCACGCGCACCTGCATGTGCTGGCCCGGTACGTGGATGATGGTTTCAACCTGGCCCATGCCAACCTGGCAACCGCACCGTTTGAAGTACTGAGCGAGCGGGCGGCGCGTATCCGTGAATCTTTGAAGTTGCTGTCAGCGTAATACGTAGGATGCCGTTTTAGTGGCAAGACATACCCGGGTTTTCCGGGTTCAGTTGTCTCGGCGTGCGCTGTAAATATTGATGGGCAATTCGATAACTACGCAAGGAGGCGAAGCTATGTATTGAACTGTGGCAGTTGAGTTGTGCCGCTGGGCCGAGCCAAACAATACAGGTCACACTAAGAAGGGGATTCTCATGTCGTCATTCGCGAGCAATAAAATTGCTTTACCTTCCGCAAGCATGCAATTGGTAAAAGATGATTCAGCCGGTTCGGCGATCTACAGCTTCTATGATTCAGTGCTTCAGGATATGTGCCAGTCCGATAAAGTCAAAGTTAGGCAGGTTATAACGCCGGCCGAATTCATCGAGCTTTCCCGTGCCCGTTATCGGTTATACGGGCAGCGCAAAGTGTATTACAAGACACTGTTCGGCGATGCCGTGGACGACACTGTGTGCCTGGACGAATACGACCCGCGTTCTTATGTGTTCGCCTGTTATTACGACGGTGAAATTATTGGCACGCAACGTATTACGCCGTTTCCCCACGAGTCCGGCGAGTTTATCAGCCATGCTGACCTGGTGAAGTTCTCCGGGCCTAATTATGAAAATGAGTGCGTTGAACTGTCGCGCCTCATCGTCGACAAGCATTCGCCGGTAAAAAACGTGGTCAACGCCTTGGCGATGACCGGCGCTTCGCTGGTGGCCCTGCAGGGCGGTTATAAAACCTTCATCACCTACGTCAAGCCACGGCTGGCGCCGAAATTCGACAGTTTTGTGTTCGACCAGGACGGCATTTTCTTCCAGATCCCGGCCCGCGGCGAACATTACTACGCCCTGTACAAAGGCGATTTGCTGCCTTCGGTGACGCCGTTCTTCGGCCTGGAAAGTTGCCCCCCGGACCTGCACGACATTGACGACCTGATGCGCCACACCCTGGCCGCTCGCACCATGCGCCACTCGCTGGCGGTATGAACCCCCTAGAAAAACTAAAACGACGAGGTTGATCGAAGATGGAAGCCAAGAACAAAGAAGCCGTTATCGAATTTTATGAACGTATGTTTGGTAATCGGGAACTTGCGGTCGCCGATACCCATATTGCCGAAGAATATGTTCAGCACAATAACGTGTTTATTCCGCCGCGGCGCGAAGGCTTCAAGACGTACTTCACTCAGTTCTTCAAGACCTTTCCGGAGTCGGGTACCAGTATTGAACGGGTGTGTGCCGAAGGGGACTATGTTTTTCTCTATGCCAAGCACTGGGCCAAACATCGCTTCTTTACCGTCAATTACAAGGTGATCGATATCTACCGTGTCGAAAACGGTGTGCTGATGGAGCACTGGGACACTATCGAAGGCCTCGGCCTGTTCTCCAAGTGCATCTATATCGTCAAATCCGTATTGCGCCTGTAACACCCTAAAAAGTGTCATGAACGATTCATCAACCCGCCAAGGAAGAAAGTGAAATGACTGAAGTTACCGAGTTCCGCAAAGAGCTGAAAGCCGTCTGTGATGAAGAGTGGGCCAAGATCAAATCCGGCCGTTTCTTCCAGATGATGAAACGCCCTGAATTGCAGCGTGATCTTTACGTCAAATCGATTGTTCAGGTGTACCACTACACCAAGAACAACGCGATCAACCAAGCGGTGGCGTGCTGGAACGAGGACCACAAGAAAGTGGGCCTGCTGCGCTTTGCGATGAAGCATGCGTATGAAGAACTGGGCCATGAAAACATGGCGTACAACGACCTGATCGCCATTGGCGTCGACCCGGCCGAGTTCGAAAAACCCATGTTGCCGGCCACCGAGGCGTTTTATGGCTACTTGGATTTCGTCTCTGTGTGCCGCGGCATCATCCCGCGTCTGGGCTACAGCTTCTGGGCCGAAGACAGCTACGAGCACCTTGAGCCGCTGATGGACGTGTGCAAGAACGGCCTCAAACTGACTGACCAACAACTGACCTTCTTTGTGGCTCACGCCATCATCGACGAAAAACACTCCGCCGAAGTCAACGCCGCCATCGACCGTTGGGTCGAGACCGACGAAGAGAAAGCGGCAGTGATGCAAGTGGCGCGCACCACCGTGTACCTGATGGGCAAGATCCTGGAGTCGGTCGCCGACGAGTTCTAAGCTGCGCCGCCCCGCGCAGGCCTGCTTGCGCGGGGCGTTTTTACATGGCGTACACAGAATAAAAACGATGCGTTGGCCGGGACTTGTTGCGTGTGCCCGGCGGGAACGGATCAACCCATGAGGAGGTGCCATGAGTAGCAATAGCGACATGATTACCTGGGGCATGATGCTGCGTAAGATCCCCTCCATCACCCGCGCCATTCCCCGGCTCATCAAGGGTGTCAACGTCACCAAGCTCAAACCCGACCAGCCCTGCGGCCTGGGCTGGGCCTTCGAGCAAGCGGTGCAGCGCAACCCCCACGGCCCGGCGTTGCTCTACAAGGAATGCCGTTTCAGCTACGAACAGGTCAACCAATGGGCCAACCGAATCGCCCATTACCTGCTGGCCCGTGGCCTGAAAAAAGGCGATGTGGTAGGCATCTTCATCGAAAACCGCCCGGAACTGCTGGTCAGCGTCCTGGCCGTGAGCAAGATCGGCGGCATCTGCGCCATGCTCAACACCTCGCAAACCCACAACGTGCTGATCCACAGCCTGAACCTGGTCAACCCGGCGGCCATCATCGTCGGCGAAGAACTGGTCGAGGCGTTCGACGCCGTGCGCAACGAGGTGGCCATCGACGAGCTGAACACTTTTTTTCTCGCCGACACCGACACCACCCGTGACCCGGGCATCGCCCCCGAGGGCTACGTCAACCTGACCCGTGTCAGCGAAGAACACGCCACGAGCAACCCCGTGACCACCGGCCAGGTGTACTTCGACGACGCCTGTTTCTACATCTACACCTCCGGCACCACCGGGTTGCCCAAGGCCGGTGTGTTCAAGCACGGGCGCTGGATGAAGGCCTACGGCAGCTTCGGCATGATCGCCCTGGACATGCGCCCCGACGACATCGTCTATTGCACCTTGCCGCTGTACCACGGCACCGGGTTGTGCGTGAGCTGGGGCTCGGCGCTGGCCGGCGCATCGGGGTTCGCCATCCGCCGCAAATTCAGCGCCAGCCAGTTCTGGGATGACGCGCGCAAGTTCAAGGCCACCACCATTTGCTATGTCGGCGAGCTGTGCCGCTACCTGCTCGACACCCCGCCCGCGCCCAACGACGCCGACAACCCGGTGGTGAAAATGATCGGCAACGGCCTGCGCCCCGGCGTGTGGACCGACTTCAAGGCGCGTTTCAAGATCGAGCGCATCTGCGAGTTGTACGCGGCCAGTGACGGCAATATCGGTTTCACCAATATCCTCAATTTTGACAACACCATCGGTTTTGCCCTGAACGCCTGGTCACTGGTGGAATACGAACACGACACCGGCGAGCCACGGCGTAACGCGAACGGTTTCATGCAGAAAGTCGCCAAGGGCGGCCAGGGCCTGTTGCTGGCCAAGATCGACGACAACGCGCCGTTCGACGGCTACACCGACCCGGAAAAAAACAAAAAGGTGATCCTCTACGACGTGTTCGAGAAGGGCGACCGCTACTTCAACAGCGGTGACCTGATCCGCGACATCGGTTTTGGCCACGCCCAGTTCGTCGATCGCCTGGGCGACACCTACCGCTGGAAGGGCGAGAACGTCTCCACCACCGAAGTCGAAAACATCATGGTGCAGCACCCGCACATCGCCGAAGCCGTGGCCTACGGCGTGGAAATCCGCAACACCAACGGCCGCGCCGGCATGGCTGCCATCACCCCGGCGGCGCCCCTGGAACACCTGGATTTTTGCGAGTTGCTGCGCTTCGTAAAAAGCCAGATGCCGCACTACGCGGTGCCGATGTTCCTGCGTATCAAGACCCGCATGGAAACCACCGGCACCTTCAAGTACCAGAAAACCAAGCTCAAGGCCGAAGCCTTCGACCCCAGCCAGACCGGCGAAGACCCGGTGTACGCCTGGCTGCCCGGCTCCGAGACGTACGTGCCGGTGACGCAGCAGGTGCTTGAGGACATTCACGGGGGCAAGTTCCGCTACTGAACGCTGCTGGGTGTGAGGCGAACAACAAGGCTTGCAGGGATGCGGGCCTTTTTGTTGGGGGCAGAAGAGGCGAATGACTTTGCAACGAAATACCGTTTATCCACAGATTGCCCGATTGGCGGCGGCGGGCTAGCGTTGTATACGTCATTGGCGTATAGATGGGCAAAATGTTATTTATCGAATCCCCGGTTTTTACAGAAGACGTGAATGAGCTTCTCAGTGACGACAGTTACGCGCAGTTCCAGGCGTTTCTGGCCGTTCATCCCACGGCGGGCGATGTGATCCAGGGGACAAATGGATTGCGCAAAATTCGTTGGGTTTCACGTGCCTCAGGCAAGCGTGGCGGGGTCAGGGTGATCTATTACCATCTCTCGTTGGCGTGCCAGATTCGCCTGATTCTCATCTACCGTAAGGGGCTCAAGGACGATCTATCGGCAAGGGAAAAGAGCGTGTTGAGTGAATTAAACAAAGGGTGGAAATGATGGAGAAGAATCTCTTTAACCGTCTGGTCGAAAGCATGACCCAGATGGACGAGATTGATCGCGGCGCGCGCGCGCCCTCGCGCGAATTTCATATCGATGCGCTGCAGATAAAAATGATCCGCAAGGCTACGGGCCTGTCCCAGGCTCGCTTTGCCAAAGCCATCGATGTGCCTGTGGCAACGTTGCAGAACTGGGAACAGGGCCGACGAGAACCAGAAGGCCCGGCGCGCGCCTTGTTGCGGGCGATTCATAACGACCCGGCGCATGTGCTGGCGGCACTTGAGTACTGACAGGGTCGCGCTTTACCCCTTACGCAACACCCGCGCCAACCGCTGCACCGCCGTGTCGATCTCATGGGCGGTCATGGACGAATAGCCCAGCAACCAACCCTGTTGCCGGGCCTCGCCGGCGTATAGGCGGCTCAGCCCCGAGAGTTGCAGGCCGGCGCTGGCGGCTTGGCGCAGGGTCTTTTCCTCCGACCAGCCTTGGGCGAGCAGGCAGGGGATCTGCAAACCGCCCTGGGGGCGCAGGGCGGTGGCGATGCCGCCCAGGTGTTGGCCGATGGCGGCGAGCATGGTTTCCCGACGCCCGGCGTAGAGCTTGCGCATGGCCCGCACATGGGCGTTGTAGTGGCCGTCCTCCATAAAGCGCGCCAGGGTCAGTTGCAGGATTTGCGGGGTGTGGCCGTCCATGATGCTGCGCGCGTAGGTGAAGGGTTTGACCAGCTCCTGGGGCAGCACCATGTAGCCCATGCGCAGGCCCGGGTAGAGGGTTTTGCTGAAGGTGCCGAGGTAGATCGTGCGCTGGTACGGGTCCAGGCCCTGCACGCAAGCCGTAGGTAGGCCGTCGTAGTGGAACTCGCTGTCGTAGTCGTCCTCGATGATCCATTTGCTCTGTTCGGCGGCCCAGCGGATCAGCTCCAGGCGCCGCTCCAGCGGCAGGGTCGCGCCGGTGGGGTATTGATGGGACGGCGTCACGTAGACACAGGGCGCGCCGCTGCGGTCGGCTTGCAGCAGGTCGGTGCGGATGCCCTGCTCATCGACGTCGATGGGCACGACGCGGGTCTCGGCAGTCTCGAAGGCTTTTTTCGCGCCAAAGTAGCCGGGGTTTTCCAGCAGGATCGGTTTGCCCGCGTCCACCAGCAATTGGGCGCAGAGGAACAACGCCTGGCGCGTGCTGCTCAGGATCAGCACCTGCTCGGCGCTGCACTTGGCCCCGCGTTCCAGGTTCAGGTAGGTGGCGATGGCCTTGCGCAGCGGCGCGGCGCCTTGCGGGTCGCCGTGCAGCAGGATGGTGGCGCGGTAGTCCTTCATGGCCTGGCGTTGCAGGCGTTCCCAGACATCGGTAGGAAAACTGCGGGTTTCCGGCAGGCCGGTGGCAAAGGCCTTGAGCACCTGCTGGTCGCTGACGCCGCCGCTGTCGAAGATCATCCGCCCGCGCCGGCTCAGGCCGGTGCCGGGCTCGGCGGCGTCGTGGCGGCTGTCCTGGCGTTTGAGGCGTTGGCGTGCCGCGCCGCGCAACTGGGCGCCCACGGTTTCGCAGACGTAACTGCCCGAGCCCTCGCGGCGCACGATGAAACCGTCGCGGTGCAATTGCCCGTAGGCGTTTTCAACGGTGTCGCGGGCAATGCCCAAGGACTTGGCCAAGGCCCGGGTCGCGGGCAGTTTCAGGCCCGGGCCGAGGGCGCCTTCGATGATGAGCGCACGCAGGGCCCGCTGAATTCGCTGGTGCAGGTCAAGCAGCGCGAACTCGGCATCGTTGAGGCGGATCTTGAGGGTTTCGAGCTCGAAGGTCTTTGCCATGTGGTCTGCCCAACCTGAATAAATTGGCCTGAAAAGGCAGGCCAGTCTATCCGTAGACTCTGCCCCTCGCCACCGGGCGAGCCGTGAGTGGAGGAGGGGCGGGCATGGCAAGGTCACATAACTTCAGCGCGGGGCCGACCGCGTTACCTTTGAGTGTGCTGGAGCAGGCGCACGGAGAATTCTTCGACTTCGCCGGCAGCGGTATGTCGGTGATGGAAATCAGCCATCGCTCGGACCTGTTCATGGAACTGGCCTACCGCGCCGAACAAGACCTACGCGCGCTGCTGCATGTGCCTACGCACTATCAGGTGCTGTTCGTGCAGGGCGGCGCCTCGCTGCAATTTGCCCAGGTGCCGATGAACCTGATGGGCACGAAGGGCAGTGCGGACTACCTGCACACCGGGCTCTGGTCGGGCAAGGCGATCCAGGTTGCGCGGCGCTTCGGTGACGTGCGCATCGCCGCCAGCAGCCAGGAGAGCGATTTTGACCGCATCCCCGGCGCCGCACAGTGGCAGCTCAACCCGCAGGCCGCGTACCTGCATTACACCGAGAACGAGACGGTGCACGGCGTGCAGTTCGCCGCCCCCCCCGAGGCCGGCGTGCCGCTGGTCTGCGATGCCTGTTCCAGCCTGCTGTCCAAACCCATCGATGTCGCCGGCCATGGCCTGATCTACGCCGCCGCGCAAAAGAACATGGGCGCGGCCGGGTTGAGCGTAGTGATAGTCGATGAGGCATTGCTCGACACCGCGTTGGCGTGTACCCCCGAAATCCTCAATTACGCCCACATCGCCCGGGCGCGTTCGATGCTCAATACGCCGCCGACCTTCGCCTGGTACCTCACCGGGCTGACTTTGCAGTGGCTGCGCCGCAGGGGCGGAATCGAGGCCATCCACCAGACCAATCTGGCCAAGGCGCGTGTGCTCTACGCCTGCATCGATGGCAGCGACGGCTTCTACCGCAACCGCGTGCAGGCGCCGTTTCGTTCGATCAACAACGTGCCGTTCGCCCTGGCCGATGCGGCCCTGGAGGCGGACTTCTTGCGCCGGGCCAACCTGCGCGGGCTCAAGGGCCTCAAGGGCCATGCCTCGGTCGGTGGCCTGCGCGCCAGCCTCTACAACGCGGTGACACTGGCGGCGGTCGAGGCCTTGAGCGAATTCATGCAGGACTTCGCCCGCCAACACGGCTAGGCCTGTCGTGAATTGGTCTGGTCAGTGTGCCAAAAGTGCCGGGGCCAGGCAGGCCATTACCGCGTTATAAATCGTCATTCCGTCGAGGCCCGTCGCCTCGTTTTGCCTGGAGCCCCCGCCATCATGTCTTCTTCCGCCTCCCGCTCCCCCGTGCGTTTGCGCGACCTGGTGCACCCGGTTATCGCCGGGTTGATTTCGGTCATCGTCAACTATGGTGGCACGTTCATTCTGGTGTTCCAGGCTGCCAAGGTCGCGGGGTTGAGCCCCGAGCTGACCGCCTCGTGGGTGTGGTCGGTGTCCATGGGTGTGGGCATCACCGGGTTGGTGCTTAGTTGGGTGTCCCGCGAGCCGATCATTACCGCGTGGTCGACGCCGGCGGCGGCATTCCTAGTGGTCGCCCTGAGCACCACGCCCTACGCCGAGGCGGTGGGCGCGTACATGATCTCGGCGGCGGCGTTCGTGTTGCTGGGCTTGTCGGGTTGCTTTGAAAAAGTCATCCGTTTGATCCCGCCGGGGGTGGCCGCCGGTTTGCTGGCCGGCATCCTGTTGCAGTTCGGCATCGGCGCCTTTGGCGGTTTGAGCGTCGATCCGCTGCTGGCCGGGGTGTTGATTGGCGCTTACCTGATCCTCAAGCGCTTTAGCGCCCGCTACGCGGTGGTGGGCATCCTGGCCCTGGGGCTGGCGTTGTTGTTGGCGGGCGGGCGGGTTGATCTGTCGGGGCTGAGCCTGCAACTGGCGAGCCCGGTATTCACGATGCCCGGGTTCTCCCTCAACGCCTTGCTCAGCGTGGCGCTGCCGCTGTTCCTGATTACCCTGACCGGCCAGTACATGCCGGGCATGCTGGTGCTGCGCAACGACGGCTTCAGCACCAGCGCCAACCCCATCGTCACCCTCACCGGCTTCGGCTCGCTGCTGATGGCACCGTTCGGCTCCCATGCGTTCAACATCGCGGCGATCACGGCCGCCATCTGCACCGGCAAAGAGGCCCACGAAGAGCCCTCCAAACGCTGGATCGCCGGGGTGGCGGCGGGGGTGTTCTACATGCTCGTTGGCATCTTCGGCGTGACGCTGGCGGCGGTGTTCATGGCCTTCCCGGCAACCTTCATCACCACCCTGGCCGGCCTTGCGCTGTTGGGCACCATCGGCGCGAGCCTGGCCGGGGCCATGGCCGATACCAAATCCCGCGAGGCATCGTTGGTTACCTTCCTGGCCGCCGCCGCTAACATCACGTTGTTCGGCATCGGCGGCGCGTTCTGGGGGCTGGTGATCGGGTTGTTCGCCTACGTCGTGCTCAACGGCCGTTTGCCGCGCCGCGAGCCCGCCCCTGCCACCCGCGAAGGAGCCGCCAACTGATGCCTAGCCCAACTGATGAAACCCTGCATCAACAACACGGCCGTTATCCGCAGGCCAACAGCGTCGAGGACTTTCGCCGCAACCTGGCCGCCGTGCAGCAGCGCATCGCCGCCGCCTGCGCCCGCGTGGGCCGCGACCCGGCCAGCGTACGCCTGCTGCCGGTGAGCAAAACCTTTGACGAGGCCCACTTACGCCTGGCCTATGCGGCGGGTTGTCGGCTGCTGGGGGAAAACAAAGTGCAGGAGGCGCAACGCAAGTGGGAGGCCATGGCCGACCTGAGCGACCTGCGCTGGTCGGTCATCGGCCACCTGCAAACCAACAAGGCCCGGCAAGTGGCGCGGTTTGCGTCCGAGTTCCAGGCACTGGACAGCCTGCGCGTCGCCCAGGAACTGGACCGGCGCCTGCACAGCGAGGGGCGGCAGTTGGACGTGTTCGTCCAGGTCAACACCTCGGGCGAGGCGAGCAAATACGGCTTGGCGCCGGAGCAGGTTGGCCAATTCCTACAAGCCTTGCCCGGGTTTCCCGCGCTACGAGTGCGGGGGCTGATGACGTTGGCGCTGTTTTCGGCCGATGTCGCACGGGTGCGCCCGTGCTTCGTGCGTTTGCGCGAACTGCGCCAGCGCTTACGCCAGGACGCCCCGGCCGGGGTGGGCCTGGACGAACTGTCCATGGGCATGTCTGGCGATTTTGAAGTCGCCATCGAAGAGGGCGCCACCGTGGTGCGGGTCGGCCAAGCCATCTTCGGCGCTCGGGCCATGCCGGATTCCTATTACTGGCCAACGGCGGACGCCCGCCCCGTTGGCCATGACTGATGCTTTTTCTCTACAGGACGCCAACGCTATGTACGACTCATCCCTGAAACTTGAAGACTTCGACGCCGAGCTATGTAAGGCGATTCATAACGAAGAGCACCGCCAGGAAGATCACGTCGAACTGATCGCCTCCGAGAACTACGCCAGCCCCTTGGTCATGGCGGTGCAGAACTCGGTGTTCACCAACAAGTACGCCGAAGGTTACCCGGGCAAGCGCTACTACAGCGGCTGCGAGTACGTAGACGTTGCCGAGCGCCTCGCCATCGAGCGGGTGTGCCAGTTGTTCGATTGCGACTACGCCAACGTCCAGCCCCACGCCGGCGCCCAGGCCAACGCGGCGGTGTTCCTGGCCCTCATCAACCCCGGCGACACCGTGATGGGCATGAACCTGGCCCAGGGTGGCCACCTCACCCACGGCAACCCGTCCAACTTCTCCGGCCGCCACTACCACATCGTGCCTTACGGCCTCGACCCACAGACCGGGCTGATCGATTACGACGAGATGGAGCGAATCGCCCTGCAAACCCGGCCGAAAATGCTGATTGGTGGCTTCTCCGCCTATTCGCGTTACAAGGATTGGGCACGCATGCGGGAAATTGCCGACAAGGTTGGGGCGATTTTCTGGGTGGATATGGCCCACGTCGCCGGCCTGGTGGCGGCGGGCGAATACCCCAACCCGCTGCCCCACGCCCACGTGGTCACCAGCACCACCCACAAAACCCTGCGCGGCCCGCGTGGCGGCTTGATCCTGTCCAAGGGCCAGGACGCAGCGTTCAACAAGAAGCTCGACTCGGCGGTGTTCCCCGGCGTCCAGGGTGGCCCGCTGATGCACCAGATCGCCGCCAAGGCAGTGGCCTTCAAAGAGGCGCTGGCGCCCGAGTTCAAAACCTACCAGCAGCAAATCGTGGTCAACGCCCGGGCCATGGCCGCCGTGCTGCAACAGCGCGGCTACAGCATCGTCTCCGGCGGCACCGACAACCACATGATGCTCATCGACCTGTCCGCCAAACCCTACACCGGCAAAGACGCCGACGCGGCCCTGAGCAACGCCTACATCACCGCCAACAAAAACTCCGTGCCCAACGACCCGCGCTCACCCTTCGTCACCTCGGGCCTGCGCATCGGCACCCCGGCCGTCACCACCCGCGGCTTCACCGCCCTCGAATGTGAACAACTGGCCGGCTGGCTCTGCGACGTCCTCGACACCCTGGAAAACGGCGGCACCGAACACGTCACCCAACGGGTGCGCGAACAAGTGGTCGCCCTGTGCCGCCGGCACCCGGTCTATCGCTGAAGCCACCGGGCAAACGGACACAAAAAAGGCCTGCTAGGCGCAGGCCTTTTTTGCCGAGTTCTACTTATGGCAGCCCATCCAAACAGAACGGTTTCGAAGCCTGTTTGGATGGGCAGGATATTAGGGCTGTGCGTTGGTTTGCTTTGGGCATTTTAAAAGCCAGAACAGTGTGAGCACCGTCGGCCAAAACAACGTATTGAGGATGTCATGGACGCCTGCCTGCCAGCGCCAGTACCCGAGGCTGACGATATCGTCCCGCCGATCTAGCCACTCGCCAGCACCCGCAAGGGCGAAAACAACCAGCCAACCCACGTAAGGCCTACCTCTTCGGACGACGGCCATCAATGTCAAATAGACCGTCAGCCCCACATAGATATGCAGCGCGTCTTTCGACAGCCCAGTTGCCGACACAATAAACAACTTGATGCTTTGTGCGGTTGAGGTGTCCATACCCACTCATCCTCCGTACACCCGTGCCAGGTTTGGCTTCCATCCGCGTAACGTTAAACCAATCAAGATGGCGAACCAGTGCGCAGCACCCCGTTTCTGCCGAATGACCTGGCCCCTGCCGCCACCCCACAAACCCCTAAAACGAAAAAACCCGCCAGAAGGCGGGTTTTTCGGGGGGTCTAGAGATTTTGAAAGCCTTCTCTGGAACCTTGTATGGTGCCGGCACCAGGAGTCGAACCCGGGACCTACTGATTACAAGTCAGTTGCTCTACCAACTGAGCTATACCGGCGTGTTAGGGCGACGATTATAGCGATTGGCGGGATTCTGTAAACCCCTGAAATCTGACTATTTTTAGCTGGCTCTGCCGCTGCTCGAAACCGCCTCGGTTTGACGGGTATCACCGTCGCAATCACCTGAACTGTCGAGACCACCAGAACCGCTTAAAACACTTCAACACTCTCCTAAGCTTCGAGTGACATTGCGTGTGAGCAAGGTTTTTGAAAGTGAGGAAGAAGTCCTCACCCATGACGCCGATACGCTCAGCCGTTTTGATGCTGAGCAAATCAAATCATGAGCAAAGTTGTGCTTCAACCGCCGAACCTCGGCCGTCAATTGGGGAGGATTTATATCGTCATCGTGACAGTGAAGGCCAGCCCACCTTTTACGGCGAGCCGGCCATTTCTTGGGTCAAACCCCGTTTTTCACCGCATCGATCAGCCCCTGGTCCAGCACTTGGGCCGGTGAGACTTGTACGCTTTGGGTGTAGAACGGCGGCAAGCTCTGGGCCAGGGTGGCGAGTTGTTGGGGGGTGGTGTTGGCCGGTGGTAGGACGTATTGCAGGTTGGAAGGGTAGCTCTGTGGCACGGGGCCTTCCATCGTTGAGCCGTAGGCGCCGAAGGTCATTACGGCTTGTGGGGTGCTGGGGTCCGGGGCGTAGAGGAAGACGAAGGTGCCGTATTTGGGGTGGGTCAGGTATTGCGCGGCTTCGGCGCGCACGGCTGGGTCGGGGTCGTTCATCAGGGTCCAGCGCAGCAGGGCGTAGCCGCGGGTGGTTTGCATGAATGCGGTTTTGATCGGGGACTGGTTTTCCGCGCCGCCCAGGCAGGCGATCAGGTTGCCGAAGGGGTCGAGCAGGGCGACGGCGTTGAAGCTGTCGGCGTTTTGCGCGGTGTTGAGCAGCGGTTGGGCCAGGGTAGCGCCGGGGTCGCGCGGGTTCGGGCAGGTGACGGTGAGGGCGTAGGGGCTCAGTTGGGTCAGGGCTTGGCGCACCTTGCTGTGGGCCGGGAGCGTGGCCGGGTTTTGCAGTTGTGCGGGCGGCAGGCCGCTGTTGTTGCTGGCGTCGCGCACGGTGGTGACGCTGGCGTTGAAGATGGAGGCGGTGAGGTAGTAGGCCGCGCTGTCGATGGTCTGTTGGCTGAATACTGGGCTGTTGGCGCCTTGGTAGGCGCGGCTGACCGGCGCGGCGATGGCGTAGTAGCCCCAGCTGTTCTGCGCCTGCTGGCGCACTGCTGGCGGCAGGGTGGGGAAGCTGAAGGCGCTGTTGTAGTTGATGCCGGCATAGTCGTCGATGGCGCTGACGGCCACGTTGAAACCGGCGGTGAGCAGGGAGCCGGCGCACATGGCGCAAGGGTCCAGGGTAGTGACCACGGTCAGTTGCGCGGGCGCGGGCAGGTTCATCGCGACGCGGTTTTCAAAGTACCAGTCCACCAGTTGCCGCTCGCCGTGGGCGGTCGGGTCGTGGGGCAGGAAGTAGGGCTGCGCGGCGCCCGGAAAGGGCATCAGGACGTTGTTGTGCATGGCGACGATCACGTTGCCGGTGGCGTTGTCGATGATGGCGCCGCCGACGGCGAAGGTCTGTTGCAGGGCGGCGTCGATGGCCTGGTTGGCGACCAGTTCGACGGCTTGTTGCGCACTGTTCACTGTGCTCATGGGTGTTGTGCTCCTTGCGGTGGGCGCCAGGGATCTCTGGCGTTTGAACACCATAGCTGAGCTTTGCAAGGGTGCTTATGACGTTTCGCTAGAGTGCTTATGCACAACGGGTGGGCCAAGTGCGCGGATTTGCCGCGGTTTTGTGGAGCGGTTCGCATTGGGGCCTAACTAACTGTTTTTGCGCCTTTTTATTTTATGAACAAAAAATGACCAGGCTTGATTTACGTCGCAACGCCAGGGATTTACAGGCTTGCCTGAAAAACCATCAACAGAGTTATCCACAGGCTGTGCGGCAGATCAGTCGCGTTCGGCCAGCACCAATAAGTTGCGTGGGGTCAAGGGCGCAGGGCAGAACTGCCCGAGGCGCACGCGGTAGCCGCGCTCCTGCAAAAACAAGGCCCGATCCAGCACCAACCACAGTTCCAGTGGGCGGCGGAACAGGCCCCGCAGCAGTTCTAGGTTGCGCACGTGGGCCAGGCGTTGCCAGCCGGCGGCTTCCAGGGCTGGCCAGTCTTGTTCGGGCACTGTGGATAAGTGCTTGAGGGCGGCCAGGTCGCGGCAGTGGTCGGCAAAGGGTTTGGCCAGCCAAGCGGCGGATAGGGACGGTGTGGGCAGGTAGTCGTCGCTGGCGCGCAGTTGCCGTTGCAGCAGGTCGAAGGCCAGGCGCCGGGCCATGGAGGTGTCGCGCTGGCGTCGGACTCGTGCCCCAGCGGTGACGGTTTCGCTCATCGGCAGCGCCAGATCTTCCAGCGAAAGTTGTAGGGCGCAGGCCTTGGCCGCTGCTGAAAGGGCTTGGTAGCGCTCGCCCTGGATGCGGTTGTAGCAGCACGGGGCGATGGCCAGTTGCCCACAGCCTGCGGCGTTGGCGAGTTGCATCAGGCGCACATGCAGGTCGCCGCAGGCGTGCAAGGCCACTGGGGTGTGGGTGGCATTCAGGCGCAACCCGGCTTCGGCGGCCATGACATCTTGCTGCACATGGCTGGCTTGCAGCCGATGGCGGGCGCTCAACTGCTGGCCGGCCTCGATCAGCGCCGGGTCGTACTCCAGGCAGGTCAGGTGTTGTCCGGGTTGCAGGAGACGGCGGCCTAAGTGGCCTTTACCGGCGCACCAGTCGAGCCAATGGCTGGCGGGGTGCTTGAAGTCCAGGCAGGCGGCGAAGGCTTCGATCTGCTGCCATTTGCGCCCTGGTACATCCACCGCCAGCCGCGCCGCTGCGGGCGTCAACCCGATAACGGGCAGGCTGCCTACCGCGCAGAGTTGGGCTGAACGCTGGGCGAGGTCGGGAAACGGTGCGGGGGCGGCGAGGTGCTGCGGCTGGTTGTGGCTGGCGTCGGCCTCCTCCAGGGAGCGGCCGCGCAGCCACTGGGCCAGCGCTGGGTGGTCGCTTTCCCAGGGCAAGTGGCGGTGGGTGAACGGGCGTGGCCGCCACAGGTCTTGGTGGGCGGTGAGTAAGGCGTCGAGCTCCTGGAACCGGGCGAGCAACTGCTCGCCCTCCAGCACCGTCGGCTCAGCGGCCCTGGCAGGCATCGACGCGTAACCAGCGCTCCAGCAGTTTGAAGCCGCGCACCAGCATGTAGGACATCAGCAGGTAGAACATGCCTGCCGCGAAGAAGATCTCCACCGGCAGGTAGGTGCGGGCAATGATGGTGCGCGCCATGCCGGTCAGTTCCAGCAGGGTGACGGTGCTGGCCAAGGCGCTGGCCTTGAGCATCAGGATCACTTCGTTGCTGTAGGCCGGCAGGCCGATGCGCGCCGCGCGCGGCAGGATGATGTAGAACAGCGCCTTGGGCCGCGACATGCCCAAGGCCCGCGCCGCTTCGATTTCGCCGGGCGGAATGGCTTGGATGGCGCCGCGCAGGATCTCGGCAATGTAGGCGGCGGTGTGCAGGGTCATGGTCGCGGTGGCGCACCAGAACGGATCGCGCAGGTACGGCCACAGGGCGCTGGCGCGCACCGCGTCGAACTGTGCCAGGCCGTAGTAGACCAAAAACAGCTGCACCAGCAGCGGCGTGCCGCGGAAGAAGAAAATGTAGGCATAGGGCAGGGCGCGCACGTACCACAGGCGCGACGAGCGGGCGATGCCTAGCGGGATGGCCAGCAGCAGCCCGACGATGACAGCGATGGCTACCAGTTCCAGGGTCAGCGTGGCGCCCTGGGCCAGTTTCGGCAGCCACTTGATGATGACTTCCCAATTCATTGCGTGCCCCTCGCGAAGCCGCGTGCGGCGCGTTTTTCCAGGAAATACATGCCGATCATGGCCAGCACGGTCAGGCCCAGGTACATGAAGGCGGCGACCATATAGAAAGTGAACGGCTGCTTAGTGAAGGTCACGCCGTTTTGCGCGTGGCGCATGATTTCTTCCAGGCCAATTACCGACACCAGTGCGGTGTCTTTCATCAGGATCATGAACAGGTTGCCCAGCCCCGGCAGGGCGATGCGCCACATCTGCGGCAGGATCAAGCGGGTGAAGATGCGAAATTTCGACAGGCCCAAGGCCACGCCGGCTTCACGGTGGCCCTTGGGGATGGCCAGGATCGCGCCGCGGAACACCTCGGTGGCGTAGGCGCCAAAACACAGGCCCAGGGCAATCACACCAGCAGCGAAGGCGTTGAGGGCGAGGTCGGGGTTGCCGAACCATTCGCCGATCATGCGCATCAGGTTGACGGTGCCGAAGTAAATCAGCAGGACCCACAGCAGTTCCGGGATGCCGCGAACCAGGGTCGAGTACGTGCCGCCCAGCCATTGCAGGGGCTTGTACGGGGAAGTCTTGGCCAAGGCGCCGGCCAGACCGAGCACCAGCCCCAGGCATAGCGCCGTGAGTGCCAGTTTGACGGTCATCAGCGCGCCCGCGGCAAGCGCCGGGCCGAATCCGTAGAGATCGATATTCATGGGTTTTTATTCATACCGCGGCAGGTTTGCCGGCAACCGGCGCCACGGGGGCGCCGGTGGGGCAAGTCAGTATCAGTAGATGCTGAACGGGAAGTACTTGTCGTTGATCTTCTTGTAGGTGCCGTCGGCGATGATTTCCTTCAGCGCGGCATTGAGCTTGTCACGCAGCGGGTCGCCCTTGCGCACGGCAATGCCGATTTCGTCGCTTTCCAGCACGGGCTCGCCCTTGAACTCATAGTTTTTGCCGGCATCGGACTTGAGCCAGTCGTAGTTGACGTACTTGTCGGCCAGGATGCCATCGACGCGCCCGGAGGTCAGGTCCAGGTAGGCGTTTTCCTGGGTGTCGTAGAGACTGACTTTGATGTCGCCGCCGTAGTTATCTTCCAGCCAAGTGCCGGCCAGGGTGGCGCGCTGGGTGCCGATGGTCTTGCCCTTGAGGGAGGCCTTGTCGGTTTTGAAGTCGACGTTTTTCGGCGCGATGAATTGCAGCTTGTTGGAGTAGTAGCGGTCGGTGAAGTCAACGGCCTGCTTACGCTCGTCGGTGATCGACAGCGAGGACACCAGGAAGTCGAACTTCTTGCTGTTCAGGGCCGGGATGATGCCGTCCCAGTCGGAGGTGACCACTTCGCACTCGGCTTTCATCTTGGCGCACAGGGCGTCGCCGATGTCTTTGTCAAAGCCCACGACCTGGCCGCTGGCATCCTTGTTGTTGAACGGCGGGTAGGCCGCTTCGATGCCCATCTTGAGTTTTTCGGCGGCCATCGCGTTGGCCGAGAACACCAGCGTGGCGGCAGCGGCCAGGAGGAATTTCTTATAGCTCTGCATGCGTGTAGCTCCGTTAGCGGTTGCTGGACATGAATTGTTTGCAGCGCGCCGAAAGCGGGTTATCGAACACCTGCTGTGGCGATCCTTGCTCTTCGATCAGGCCTTGGTGAAGGAACACCACTTCACTGGACACCTGGCGGGCAAAGCCCATCTCGTGGGTGACCAGCAGCATAGTGCGACCTTCTTCGGCCAGTGCGCGGATCACACTAAGTACTTCCTGAACCATTTCCGGGTCAAGGGCTGAGGTGGGTTCGTCGAACAAAATGACTTTCGGCTGCATGGCCAGTGTGCGGGCAATGGCCGCGCGTTGCTGCTGGCCGCCGGAGAGTTGCGCCGGGTAGGCGTGGCGCTTGTCGCCGATGCCGACCTTGGCCAGCAGGGCTTCGGCGACCTCGGTGGCCTCGGCCTTGCTTTGCCCCAAGACCCGGCGCGGCGCCTCGATGATGTTGTCGAGCACGCTCATGTGGGGCCAGAGGTTGAAATTCTGGAAGACAAAGCCGATTTCGCTGCGCATGCGGTTGATTTGCTTGCCGTCGGCGGCGATCAGCTCGCCGTTTTTCGCGGCCTTGAGCTTGAGCTCTTCGCCGGCGACAAAAATTTGGCCCTGGTGAGGGTTTTCCAGCAGGTTGATGCAGCGCAGGAAGGTGGACTTACCGGAACCGGAGGAACCCAGGATCGAGATCACGTCGCCGTCGCGTGCGGTCAGCGAAACCCCCTTGAGGACTTCCAGCGAGCCGTAGCGTTTGTGCAAGTTGCGGATTTCAAGCGCGGGCGCGGCCTGGGCCATGTGCGGTCCTCATTGTCTGTTGTGCTCCTGCTGTTGGGCGGCCTTCCTGGCGTGGCGCCAAGCTAGCATAGCGTTCGAATGACAGCCAACAGCCCCGCGCGGCGGAAACGACCAGGGTGCGGCAGGTTGTCGCATCGGCACAGCAGACTGTCGCGCCATCAACAACCGAACACCTGTTTGAACCGTTTTACGGCGGGTGTCGCGTAAAAAAGGTCGCGATGGTGCCAGCTTTGGGCGGGTGTTGGAAGCGTTAAGGGGGCAAAGGTGCGTCTGTGGGGGGCTTTGTGGGAGCAGCCGTAGGAGCCTGGCTTGCCGGCGATAGCGATTGTGAGGCCGCCATCGCGGGCAGGCCCGCTCCCACAGATGCCAGTGCAGGGTTATTGCACCGCTTCCAGCGCCTGGCGGTAGGTGTCCAGGGCGGTGCTGATGTCGGCGATCACTTGCGGGTCTTCGAGCCAGCGCTGGGCGCTCTCGCGGTCGAGGTTGTCGAGCCACATGCGGTAGTCGATCAGCATGTCGGCAGCCAGGTGGGTGGCGGCCATGGCTTCGTCGTCGGCGTTTTCCAGGTCCAGCAGGTCTGGGTGATCATTGATGATGGCGCTCAGGGAGTTGAGCAGTTCCATCAGCATTTCGTGGCGGCCGCTGGTTTCGGCTTCGCGCATGCGGGCGAACATATCCAGCAGGTACTGGGGCATCGGCTCGCCGGGGGCGTTCGGGTCGTCGTGCATGGCGATCGGCGTGCGGCCATTGATGCGCAGTTGCTTGGCTTTGGCCTTGGCGCGCTTGGCGCGTTTTTGCTGCTTATTGACAGATGCCATTGGGCTTAATCCGCTTGCTGTAGGTTGGCGGCCGCGAGCTCTTGCGAGGCGGCGACGTAGTCGGTCTGGAACTGCGCGGACTCGATCCACGCCAGGGCGCTTTCCTCGTCTTCGCCGGTGGTCCACTGCCGGTATTCGAGCAGGGCGCCGATGATGAAGTCGGTGGCGGTCTCCTCACCTTCCTGCTCCACCACCAGGGCGAGCAATGGGTGGGCCAGGAACACCGTGCACATCGCCTGCTGGCTGACGCTCTGGGCGGCGCGCATGAGGTCGAATAACTCGCTCAGGTCCACCGATTCGAAATCGATGCGCGAGTCGTTGGGGTCCAGGTTATCGGTGCTGGGCGCCGTGCGCTGGGCGCGGTTCTGCTTGGCTTTGGTCTTGGCGCGTTGGGCGCGTTTGTGCTGCTTGTTTGCCGATGCCATGGGCATGGGGTCCTGTAGGTGGCGCGAAGGCGAGCATTGAAACGCAGGTGAGGCGAAATCCCAAGGCTTTATGGCGTGAGCGGTGGTTCAGCGCGGGCGATTCTGTTGTGCCTGCCGTAGCCGGCTCGGCCGTGCCTTGCTGTTCGTATTCGACAATCTGCCGGCCAATTTGCCAGCAGTTTGTACCTGCAACACATCAACGGCGCGCCAGGCTTGCTGGCGTGCCTGGCGGATCAGTTCGCCCAGGTGCGGCAGTAACGGCCTACAGGGTGTGCTGCCCAACGGCACTGAAAAAAAGCCGAAGTTTGCGGCTGGTACTGCCCCCGCTCACCCCTGCCGATATTCCCCCGGCGTCAGTTGGGTGCGGCTTTTGAAGGCGCGGTGGAAGGAGCGCGGTTCGGTGAAGCCCAGGTAGTGGGCGATGTCCTGGATCGGCAGGTCGCTGTGGCGCAGGTAGTGTTCGGCCAGCTCCTGGCGCAGGTCGTCGAGGATCTGCTGGTAGCTGGTGCCGGCCTGTTGCAGTTGGCGTTGCAGGGTGCGCACGGTCATGGCGAATTGTTCGGCGACCCGTTCCTTGCGCGGCAGGCCGTCCTTGAGTAGTTGGCGCAGGGCGTTTTTCACCCGCAGCGGCAGCGGCGCGTCCACCAGTTCGGCCATCAGCCCCAGAGCGTGTTCTTCGAGGGTGCGCAGCAGGTTGGGGTCGGCCTGGCGCAGGGGCAGTTGCAGGTACGCCAGGGGCACCAGCAGGGCGGAGCAGGGTTGCCCGAACAGCACCGGGCAGCCGAAAAAATCCTCGTATTGCTCAAGGCGCGTGCCGGCCGGCAGCGGGTGCTCCAGCCACACCGCGCCGGGGGACACCTGGGTGTCGGCGATCCAGCGGGCGTAGAGCATCCACGAGGCCAGCACGCTTTCGATCATGTGCCGGCGCACCTGGGGCGGTTGGTGGCGGCAGTCCCACGCCAGGCGCACATGGTCGGCACCGGCCTCGATGCGGCTGGTGCCCATGTCGCCCACCAGTTTCTCGAACGGCTCGATGCGGCTCATGGCTTCGCCCAGGGTCGCGCAGTTCATGGTGATGTAGCCCAGCACGCTCCAGGAATTGGGCAGCACATAACGCGCCGAGTGCAGGCCGAACAGTGGGTCGCCCGAGGCCTGGCACAGGTGCTCGAGCAGCCGTTCGTGGGCCTCGTTGGGCACGCGCAGGGTGTTGTCGTTCAGTTGCTCGGCGCGCAGGCCCGAGGCGTCGAGCGCAGGGGTGATGGCCACGCCCAGTTGTTCGGCATGGCGCAGGTACTTGAGCAGGGGCGGGATCGAGGTAAAGCCGAGGGGCTGCATGATCGTATTCCTGGCGACGAGTCGTTCGGGTGTCCACGTCCGGGTAATGGGGCTTATGCGCAGCGGGTGAGCTCGTCAGCGCTCTGAAAGGTAATGGCAAACCGCGACTAAAGTAAATGGCGCACCCGCGCTGACTTAATTGGCTACTCCATCTGTCCCGATGGGACAGTCCCGCCCCGCTGGCGGCTGGCTAGTATGGGCGCCAGACGAACGATCCAATAAGAACAGCAAAGGAAGACACGCATGCGACGCTGGAATGGCTGGGGCGAAGAAAGCACAGTGGTGGAACTGCCGGCCCACGGCGCGGCGTTTCTCGCCCAGCGTGTGGGCACCGGGCGGGCACTGCCGGACGCGACCCTGGAACAGGCCCTGGTGCAGGTGCCGCCCTCGCGCCTGGCCGCACACCCCCTGTACAGCCTGCAAGCCCAGGATCGCCTGCTCCACGCCCGCGGCCAGAGCCTGCCCGATTGGCTGGCCCTGCGCGAAGGCAAGCCCGGCCTCTACCCGGACGCCGTGGCCTACCCGCAAAGCGCCGCCCAGGTGCGCGAGTTGCTGGCCCTGGCGGCTGAGCGCGACCTGTGCCTGATCCCTTACGGCGGCGGCACCTCGGTGGCCGGGCACATCAACCCGCTGCACGGCCCGCGCCCGGTGGTCACGGTGTCGCTGGCGCGGATGAATCGCCTGCTCGACCTCGACGAACAAAGCCTGATCGCCACCTTCGAGCCCGGCGCCACCGGCCCGCAAGTGGAAAGCCAATTGCGCGCCCGCGGCTACACCCTCGGCCACTTTCCGCAATCGTGGGAGCTGTCGACCCTGGGCGGCTGGGTCGCCAGCCGTTCCAGCGGCCAGCAATCGCTGCGCTACGGGCGCATCGAGCAACTGTTCGCTGGCGGCACCCTGGAAACCTTCGCCGGGTCGTTGCAGATCCCCGCGTTCCCGGCCTCAGCGGCGGGGCCGGACTTGCGCGAGGTGGTGCTCGGCAGCGAAGGGCGCTTCGGGATCATTTCCCAGGTCAAGGTGCGGGTCACTGCGCTGGCCGACGACGAGCGCTTTTACGGCGTGTTCCTGCCCGACTGGCCCAGGGCCTTGCAGGCGATCCGCCATCTGGCCCAGGCGCGGGTGCCGCTGTCGATGCTGCGCCTGTCCAATGCCGTGGAAACCGAAACCCAACTGGCCCTGGCCGGGCACCCGCGCCAGATCGCCTGGCTGGAGAAGTACCTGAGCTTGCGCGGCGCCAGCGCGGGCAAGTGCCTGCTGACCTTCGGCGTGACTGGCGATCGGCGCCAGAATGCGCTGTCCCTGGCCCAGGCCAAGCGCCACCTCAAGGCGTTCGGCGGGGTGTTCACCGGCACCTTGCTGGGTAACAAGTGGGCGCAGAACCGCTTTCGCTTTCCGTACCTGCGCGAGAACCTGTGGAACGCCGGTTACGTAGTCGACACCCTGGAAACCGCCACCGATTGGAGCAACGTCGACAACCTGCTGAACAAGGTCGAAAGCAGCCTGCGCGATTGCCTGGCCGCCGAGGGCGAGCAGGTGCATGTGTTCACCCACCTGTCCCACGTCTATGGCCAGGGTTCGAGCATCTACACCAGCTACGTGTTCCGCCCGGCGGCGGACTACCCGGCCACCCTGGCGCGCTGGCAGGCGTTGAAGCACGCCGCCAGCCAAACCATCGTCGACAACCACGGCACCATCAGCCACCAGCACGGCGTGGGCAAGGACCACGCGCCCTACCTGGTGCGCGAGAAGGGCGCCCTGGCCATCGCCGCGTTGCACAGCCTGGGCGAGCACTTCGACCCGCAAGGGCGCCTTAACCCTGGCACCCTGCTGGAGCAATGACCGATGACTGCCTGGAACGCCCATTGGCGTGACGCCACCCTGGCGACCCTGGCCGCGCAACCCTGGGACTTGATCGTCATCGGTGGCGGCATCAGCGGCGCCGGCATCCTGCGTGAAGCGGCGCGCCGGGGCTGGCGTTGCCTGCTGCTGGAGCAACGCGACTTTGCCTGGGGCACCTCGAGCCGTTCCTCGAAAATGGTCCACGGCGGCCTGCGCTACATCGCCAGCGGCCAATGGCGCCTGACCCGCGATTCGGTGCGCGAACGCCAGCGCCTGCTGGACGAAGCGCCGGGGCTGGTGGACGCCATGGGCTTCGTGATGCCCCATTACCGTGGCGCTTTCCCCGGGCCGCGGGTGTTTGGCGGCCTGCTGACGGTGTACGACGCCCTCGCCGGGCGGCGCAACCACCGCTTTGTCAGCGCGCCGCAACTGCATTTCCTCGCCCCCGGGGTCAAGGCGCCGGGGCTGTTGGGCGGCTCCTGTTTTGTCGATGCCCTGACCGACGACGCACGGCTGGTCATGCGTGTGCTGGCCGAGGCCCGGGCCGACGGCGCGTGTGTGGTCAACGGTGTGCAGGTGACCGGCCTGCTGCGCGAAAACGGCAGGGTCTGCGGCGTGCAGGCCCAGGACAGCGAAAGCGGCGCGGCCCTGACCCTGGGCTGCCGCATGCTGGCGGTAGCCACCGGCGCCTGGGCCGAACGCCTGCGCCCGCCCAGCGCAGGCAGCCAATTGCGGCCCCTGCGCGGCAGCCATTTGCTGGTGCCGGGTTGGCGCCTGCCGGTGGCCCAGGCGTTGAGCTTTATTCACGCCCAGGACCGGCGCCCGGTGTTTGTCTTCCCCTGGGAAGGCGCGACGGTGATCGGCACCACCGACCTGGACCACCGCGAAGACCTCGACCAGAGCGCGAGCATCAGCACCGACGAAGTGCAGTACCTGCTGGCCGCGTGTGCCCAGCAGTTCCCCCAGGCGCGGGTGACGGCTCAAGACGTGTTGTCCACCTGGTCCGGCGTGCGCCCGGTGGTCGGCAGCGGCGCGGGCAAGCCGTCGAATGCAACCCGCGAGCACGTGCTGTGGCGCGAGCCGGGTTGCGTGACCCTGGCTGGCGGCAAACTGACCACGTTCCGCCCGCAAGCCATCGAGGTGCTGCGCGCCTGCGCCGAGGAACTGGGACGCAGCGTCGAGGATAACGGCGCGCCCGTGTTCGCCCCGGTGCCGGCCCTGGAAATCCCGGGCCTGAACCCCAGCCAATGGCGACGCCTGGCCGGGCGCCATGGCCGTGATCTACCGAGGTTGGCGCAACTGGTGGCGCAATTGGGCAGCGACACCGTGGGCGCGACGGCTACCCTGTGGGCGGAACTGGCCTTCGCCGCCGAACAGGAACTGGTGCTGCACCTGGACGACCTGCTGCTGCGCCGCACGCGCCTGGGCCTGCTGCTGGCCGACGGCGGTGCGGCGTACCTGGGGCAAATCCGCCTCCTGTGCCAACCACGCCTGGGCTGGAACGATGGCCGCTGGGCTGACGAAGAACAGCGCTACCGGGCGCTTTGGCGCAGGTATCACGGCGTCCCGGCCGATGCGCCGCTTTCTACCACCGATTTACTTTGACTGGCTGGCACGGTTCTCCATGAACGACAAAAACTATCTGCTGGCGATCGACAACGGCACCCAGAGCGTGCGGGCCTTGCTGTTTGATCTGCAGGGCAACTTGCTGGGCAAGGGCAAGGTGGAACTGGAGGCCTACTACTCCAAACACCCCGGCTGGGCCGAGCAGGACCCGGATTACTACTGGGCCAAACTGGGCGAGGCCTGCCAGCAGTTGTGGGCGCAGACCGGCGTTGACCGCAGCCAGATCCGTGGGGTGTCCCTGACCACCCAGCGCGGCACCGTGATTAACGTCGATGCCCAGGGCCAGGCCCTGCGCCCGGCGATCCTGTGGCTGGACCAGCGCCAGGCCGAGGTTAAGGGTTCGATCAAAGGCCCGTGGGGCTGGCTGTTCAAGGCCCTCGGCGTGCAAGGCACGGTGGATTACTTTCGCGCCCAGGCCGAGGCCAATTGGGTGGCCCAGCACCAGCCCGACATCTGGAGCAAGACCCACAAACTGCTGCTGCTCTCAGGGTTTCTTACCCACCGCCTGACCGGCAATTTCGTTGACTCGGTGGGCTGCTGCGTGGGCTACCTGCCGTTCGACTACAAACGCCTGCGCTGGGCCGCGCCGCGGGACTGGAAGTGGCAAGCGGTGGCCGTGCGCCCGGAGCAACTGCCCACGCTGCTCAAACCGGGGCAGATCCTGGGCCGCATCAGTGCCGAAGCCAGCCGCCACACCGGCATTCCCGAAGGCCTGGCGCTGATCGCCGCCGGTGCCGACAAGGCTTGCGAAGTGCTTGGCAGCGGGGTGATCGATGCGTCTACCGCGTGCCTGTCCTACGGCACCACGGCGACCATCACCACCACCCGCTCGCGTTACCTGGAAACCGTGCCGCTGATCCCGCCCTACCCGGCGGCGGTGCCGGACCACTTCAACTGCGAGGTGATGATTTATCGTGGCTATTGGATGGTCAGTTGGTTCAAGCGCGAATTCGGCCTGCGCGAAGTGCAGCAGGCCCGCGAGCAAGGGCTGGAGCCGGAGCAGTTGTTCGATGCGCTGGTCAACGCGGTGCCGCCCGGGTCCATGGGCCTGACCCTGCAACCCTACTGGTCGCCGGGCATCCGCGAGCCGGGTACGGAGGCCAAGGGCGCGATGATCGGTTTTGGCGACGTGCACACCCGCGCGCACATTTACCGGGCGATCCTCGAAGGCTTGGCCTATGCCCTGCGCCAGGGCAAGGAACGCATCGAGAAGCGTTCGGGCACCCCGGTCACGCGCCTGCGGGTGGCGGGCGGCGGCTCCCAGAGCGACGCGGCGATGCAACTGACGGCGGACATTTTCGGCCTGCCCGCCGAACGCCCGCACGTCTATGAAGCTTCCGGCCTGGGTGCGGCGATTGCCTGCGCGGTGGGCCTGGGCCTGCACGCGGATTTTGCCACCGCCATCGCCGCCATGACCCGCATTGGCGACGTCTTCGAGCCCGACCCCCAGGCCCAGCGCACCTACGAGCGCTTGTACAAGGAGGTTTACCTGCGCATGTACCGCCAGCTCAAGCCGCTGTACCAGAGCATCCGCGACATCACCGGCTACCCGGCGTGATACCCGGGCAGGTGTGGGGGCCCCACACCTGCTGTTGGCTGCAACCCAACCTCAAAAAAACATGCCCCCGTGTGAGCGAGCCCTGCTCGCGATAGCCGTGGATCAGCCAACACCGGAGCTGAATGTGCCGCTGCCATCGCGAGCAGGCTCGCTTCCACCGTTACCCTGCGCCGCTTTGGCATGGCGCTATCGGTGAGTTTTTTTGGCGGGATCGGACAGTGCCGGTCTGGGGGGCGGTTGTTAGGCTCGGTTGCACTGCCGGTTCATCCAAATAAGAGCGAAAAGCCGATGAAGTTGCCGTTTGTGATCGCCCTGCTGGGGCTTGCCGGGTTTGCTCCCGGTGCGTGGGGGTGGTCCAACCATACGTTGGGCAGTTACCTGGCCTTGCAGGACGTTGCCCCGTTGCGCGAGGCGCCCACAGTGGAAGTCGAGCCCTTGGAGCAATTCCTCGCCCAAGAGCACACGGGCCTGGTGGCGCTGCTGCAAGCCCAGGAAAGCTTCGCCCGCGAGCACTTCGCCGATTACCCGCCGCGCCCGGACGACCTGGCCCTGACCACCACCCCGGCGAGCGACCCGCGCCGTGCGTTCCTCATGGCGTTGCGCGTCAACCCGCAGATCCACCTGGCGCTGATGTTCCAGCCGTTGCCCGGCCAGGACGAGCCCGCGCGTGGCCACCTCAAACCTAGCCAAGTGATGGTGGCGCAGACCCTCTCGCCCTGGGCCACCCAGCGTTTTATCGCCCTGGCGCCGGGGGAGCAGATCGCGCCACTGGCGGTGCTGGCCACGGCGGCGGACGAACCCGACTACGGCCACGACATCAACCTGTTCAGCGACAACCCCGGCGAAGTCGGCGCGCTCTACGGTTTTGGCGTGCAGTCGTTCGGCGACGAGCGCTTTGAGTACAGTTCCCAGGCGCCGTTCCACATCGGCTTTTTCCACGAAAGCGCGGTGATCTACGCCGGCGCGCCGTTCCTCAAGCGCAGTTGGCCGGATTGGCGCATCTACCAGTATTTCGACCTGGCGCGGTTCGCCTTCGCCACTGGCCACCCCTACTGGGGCTACCGCTTCCTCGGCTGGGGCCTGCATTACGTGCAAGACCTGACCCAGCCCTACCACGCCACGCCGCTGCCGGGTGCCGACCTGGCGGGCATGTTGCTGATGGAAGGCAAGGCCCTGGCCGGGTTCGACAGCGAGAAAAAAGCCGCCATCGCCCGCGTCGCCACCCGCCACACCGAAGTGGAGAAATACCAGGGCGCGTGGCTAGAGCAATTGCTGCTGGCCAAGGCGCCGCACCCGATGCTCGCCGCTTACGCCGACACCGCCCGCGACGCCACGTACCCGCCCTACAGCACGGCCTATGCCCGCGACGTGGTGGCCGCCCAAGCCAATGCCCAGGCTGCCGCGTTCGATGAGGCCATCGGCCAGTGGCTGGCGGCGTCCGGCGGGGTGCAGGGCTTTAGCCAGGGCAATCAGCTACAGCGGCAAACCTACGACCACGAACCGCTCAACAGCCAATTGGTCGAGCTGCTGCGGCACATGGGTGCCCACAGCCGCAATTTCGTCAGGGCCGGCATGGGCGCGCACTGACTACTCAACAGAACAGGTCCGAACAGGAGATAACAACAATGACAATCGGTTTGCGGCGACAGGGCAGTGTGGGGTTGGGGCTGGCGGGGTTACTGTGCGCGGCGCAGGGCACCCAGGCCATGGAGTTCAGCGTGCTGGGCAACGAGGTCAAGGGTTCGTTCGACAGCACCCTGTCGTACGGCCAGCTCTGGCGGGTGCAGGGGCGCGAGCAGAGCAATGATGACGTCAACACCAATGACGGCAACCGTAACTTCGATACCGGCATGGTTTCCGAGGTGTACAAGATCACCTCCGAGCTGGAGGCGACTTACCAGAACTACGGCCTGTTCGTGCGCGGCACCGCGTTCTACGACAGCCAGATCATGGACAAGCGCAACGACTACAAGCAAAACAACAACCCGTCCCAGCCCAGCCAAAGCTACCCCAACGACGACCGCTTCACCGACCAGACCCGCGACATCGCCGGCCATCACGTCGAAATCCTCGACTCTTACGTCTACGGCAACTGGGATGTGGGCGACCTGCCCGTGACCGCGCGCCTGGGGCGCCAGGTGTTCAACTGGGGCGAAGGGCTGTTCTACCGCGGCGGCGTCAACACCACCAACCCGGTGGATGCGGCCAAGTACCGCTTGCCCGGCGCCGAGGTCAAGGAAGTGCTGATGCCGGTAGAGGCGGTGAGCTTCAACATCGGCCTGAGCGACAACTTGACCCTGGAAAGCTTCTACCAGTGGAACTGGAAAGAAACCCGTATCGACCCGGTGGGCACTTTCTACGCGCAAACCGACCTGTTCGCCGACGGCGGGCGCACCGGCTACAACGACTTCGGCGGCACCGCCCTGGACACCCCGGTGCCGGTGTTCGGCAACGTCATCGGCCTGTACCAGGGCCTGGGCAACAACCCGGCGCTGGCCAGCGCCCTGGGCAGCACCGGGCTGTATGCCAACGGCGTGACCCCGGCCTACGGCAACACCCTGAAGGTCGCCTCCATCGGCCGCGACTACAACGCCCGTAACGACGGCCAGTACGGTTTCGCCATGCGCTACATCGCCGAAGAACTCAACAGCACCGAGTTCGGCATGTACTTGGTCAACTACCACGCCAAGGAACCGACCATCGCCGCCAACCTGGGCGGCTACAAAGGCATCGACATGGATGCCCTGACCGATATGCTCCGTGGCCTCGCCGGCGCCCAGGCCCAGGCGCTCGCCAATGGCCTGGCCACCGCCGACGTGATGGGCAACATCCAGGCCCACCGCAACTACGCCGAAGACATCCGCATGTACGGCCTGAGCTTCAACACCACCTTGGGCAAGGCCTCGGTGTTCGGTGAAGTGGCCTACCGGCCGAACCTGCCCATCGGCGTGGCGGCCACCAACGACCTGATCGGCGACCTGGCCAACGGCGCGGCTGCGGCTGCGGCGGGGCAAGCGGTGAACATCGGCGGGCAATGGGTGACCCTGGACAGCAACATCGATAACTCCGAGCGGGTCGAGGCGTTCAACACGTCCCTGGGCACCATCTACAACTTCGGCCCGAGCGTGGGCTTCGACTCGCTGTTCGGCATCTTCGAGCTGGCCACCGAGCACCTGCGCGGCAGCAGCCTGAAGTACAGCGCGTGGGATGGCAGCACCCGCCACTACGCGGGCACCGGTAACTACTCCTACGTATCTGGCGGGGAGAAGGACGATCAGGTCAGCGCCAACTCCTACGGCTACACCCTGATGTTCAACGGCACCTGGAACGACGTGTACGCCGGGGTCAACGTCTCGCCCTACGCGGTCTACAAGGACGACTTCAAGGGCAACTCCTACCAGGCCGGCAACTTCATCGAAGGCCGCAAGGCTTACACCCTGGGGGTCAAAGCCACCTACCAGAACAAGCTGGAGGCCGAACTGCAATACACCGAGTTCTACGGCGGCGGGCAAAACAACGGCATCCGCGACCGCGACAACATCGGTTTCAACCTCAAGTACTTCCTGTGAGTGTTCCGGCAGCAGTGCGCCGGGCCCATGGCCGTTATCCGTTTTGGAGTCTTTCCATGTTCAAGCAACACACCCTGATGAACGCCGCCCTGGCGCTGGCCCTGAGCGCGTGCGCCGGCCAGGCGTTGGCGGCGGTCAGTGCGCAGCAGGCGCAGCAACTCAAAACCACCCTCACGCCTTTGGGCGCCGAGCGCGCGGGGAACGCGGCGGGCACCATCCCGGCGTGGGACGGTGGCATCACCCAGGCGCCCAAGGGCTACGAGCCGGGCAAGCACCACATCGATCCGTTCGCCGCCGACAAACCGCTGTTCACCATCACCAAGGCCAACCTGGAGCAATACAGGGGCCAGCTCACCGTGGGCCAGATCGCCCTGTTCAACAGCTACCCGGACAGCTTCCAGATGCCGGTCTACCCCAGCCGCCGCTCCGGCGCGGCGCCGCAATGGGTGTACGACAACACGTTCAAGAACGCCACCAGCGCCACTTTGCTTGAAGGCGGCAACGGCTTTGCCGGGGCCTATGGCGGGGTGCCGTTTCCGATCCCGGCGGATGGGGTGAGCGCGCTGTGGAACCACGTCACCCGCTATCGCGGTACCTACGTGGTGCGCCGCGCCTCGGAAGTGCCGGTGCAGCGTAACGGCAGCTTCTCGTTGGTCACCTCCCAGCAGGAAGCGCTGTTCAACTACTACCGCAAGGACGGCGCCTTCACGGACCTGAAAAACGTGCTGTTCTACTACCTGGCCTTCGTCAAGAGCCCGGCGCGCCTGGCCGGGGGCGCAGCCCTGGTGCACGAAACCCTGGACCAGATCAAAGAGCCGCGCCAGGCCTGGATCTACGACGCCGGCCAGCGCCGCGTGCGCCGCGCGCCGAACCTGGCCTACGACACGCCTATCGCCGCCTCCGATGGCCTGCGCACCGCCGACGACACCGACATGTACAACGGCGCGCCGGACCGTTACGACTGGAAATTGGTGGGCAAGAAGGAAATCTACATCCCGTACAACAACTACAAAGTCTCCAGCCCCGACGTGAAGTACGCCGACCTGCTCAAGCCCGGCCACCTCAACCCGCAGTACACCCGCTACGAGCTGCACCGGGTGTGGGTGGTGGAAGGCACCCTCAAGCCGACGGCGCGGCACATCTACTCCAAGCGTGTGTTGTTTCTCGATGAGGACAGTTGGGGCGCGGCGGTGGTCGACCAGTACGATGGCCGAGGCGAGCTGTGGCGGGTGTCGATGGCGTACCTGAAGAACTTCTACGACCTGCCCACCACCTGGAGCGCCCTGGACGTCTTCCACGACCTGCAAGCACGGCGCTACTACGTACAGAACCTGGACAACGAAGAAACCCAGACCGTGGACTTCGCCCAACCCGTGCCGCCGGATTCGTACTTCATGCCGTCGGCCCTGCGCCTGCGGGGTACGCGCTAAGCCCAAGGCTGCGCCCGGGCCTGAAAAGGCCTGGGCGTGCCAGTAAGCGAAGAGAAGAAGGGAACCCAAACCGCAGAAAGCAAAAAACCCGCACTAGGCGGGTTTTTTGTGTGCTTCGGATGATGTTTGCACCACCTGAAGCTAATAAGTGGTGCCCAGAGACGGAATCGAACCGCCGACACGGGGATTTTCAATCCCCTGCTCTACCGACTGAGCTATCTGGGCAACGGGGCGCATTAAACGGGTTTTTCAGGGGGTCGTCAAGCAAGTTTTCTAAAAATATTTAATTATTACCGTCGCTTACGACCCGGCATCGGTTTTGTGGGGTTATTCGGCGGGGGGCACATAGCCTTCGGCCTTGGCGTAATCCTCGCCGCTGAAGAACTTGTCCATTTCGCCTTGCAGGTATTTGCGGTCTTCGGCGTTCATCATGTTCAGGCGTTTTTCGTTGATGAGCAGGGTCTGGTGTTTTTGCCAGTCGCCCCAGGCTTTTTGCGAGACGTGGTCGAAGATGTCCTGGCCTTTGGCGCCAGGGAACGGAGGGCGCTCGAGGGCGGGCAGTTCTTCGTGGTACTTGCGGCACATGATGGTGCGGGTCATGACGACTCTCCTGCGTTCAATACGTCGGCCGCGCGCTTGAGCAGTTTTTTCACCGGGGCGGCAAGGCCCAGGCGCGGCGGGGTGGCGAGGTTATACCAGAGCCAGTCGGCCTCGGCCACGTGGTGGGCCGATTCCTCGACCCGCACCAGCCAGGGCTCGATGGCCAGTTGGAAGTGGCTGAAGGTGTGGATCAGCCCAGGCATTTGCTGCTGTTGGCCCATGTGCAGGGAATGCTGCAGCGCCAGGTGTTCCAGGTCCTGTAGGTCGTCGAGTTCCGGCAGGCTCCACAACCCGCCCCACAGGCCCGTGGATGGGCGCCGGTAGAGCAGAATGGCGCCGTCGCGGTTGGCCAGCAGGGGCATCAGGGTGCGTTTTTGCGGGATGCTCTTGCGCGGCTTGGGGATTGGGTAGCGGGTTTCCAGGCCCAGCAGGTGTGCCTGGCAGCCGGTTTCCAGCGGGCACAGCAGGCAACTGGGCTTGCTGCGGGTGCAGAGGGTGGCGCCCATGTCCATCATCGCCTGGGTGTAGGCGTTGACCCGGTCATAGGGCGTGAAGCGCTCTGCGGTAGCCCACAACGCCTTGGCCACCTTCGGTTCGCCCGGGTAGCCCTCCTGGGCGGTGAAGCGCGCCAGCACGCGTTTGACGTTGCCGTCGAGGATCGGCGCCCGCAGGCCCATGCTCAGGCTGGCGATGGCGCCGGCGGTGGACAGGCCGATGCCCGGCAGTTCGACGAGTTTTTCCACGTCCCGGGGGAATTGGCCGCCATGTTCGGCGACGATGATCTGCGCGGTCTTTTGCAGGTTGCGCGCGCGGGTGTAGTAGCCCAGGCCCGTCCACAGGTGCAGCACTTCATCTTCCGGGGCCTCGGCCAGGGCTTGCACCGTGGGCAGTGCGGCCATGAAGCGGTCGAAGTAGTTGAGCACGGTGCTGACCTGGGTCTGCTGCAACATGATTTCCGAGACCCACACCCGGTAAGGCGTGATGCCTTGTTGCCAGGGCAGGTCGTGGCGGCCGTGGCGGTCGTACCAGCTCAGCACGGCGTTGGAAAACTGCTCGGATGTCATTTTTTGAACAGACCTTTAAGGGCGTTTTTCAACTCGGGGCTGACCTTGTCGCCGAGTTTCTCTTCCAGTTTTTCGCTGAGCTTGTTGCCCGCCAGCTTGGTTGCGACCTGGCCGAGGCCGTCCTTGTCCAGGCGGCAGGCCTTGGCGCCCAGCTCCAGCGGGCCGCGGCAGCGCAGTGGCCACTCGATGCCTTCGTAGCGTGGGTTCACGGCGCAGGCCGGGTCGGGCATGTCGCGCTTGTCGCCTTCGATGATGATGCCCACGCGGTAGTCCATGCCCAGCACGCGCAGGTCGACGTCGCCGTTGCCGTTGACGGTCAGGCCGGGGATGCGCACTTTCAGGTCCGGGTTGCTGGCCACGCCGTTGCGCAGGGTCAGGTTGCCTTTGAGTTCCTGGAAGGGCGTGTCCTTGCCGCGCGGAGTGCCGCTCAGGGTCTTGCGGTTGAGCAGGGCGATGCCTTGGCACAGTTGCTGCTCAAGGTTGGCGTTGACCAGCACGCCGTTGTTGATGACGAAGCCGACGTTGCCATTGAGGCTGTCCACCAGGGCTTTCTGGCTGTTGCCGCTGCCGCTCAGGTTGCTGTCGAGGTTGACCAGGCCTTTGACCTGGGGCACTTGGCCCTGGCTTTCGAGGATGCGTTCGACCGGCACTTTGTTGAGGCGCGTGCGCAGGCTCAGCAGCGGCGCAGCGGGGCGCACGTCGAGGTTGCCGCTGGCCTCGAACGTGCCGTTGTAGAGCTCGCCGCGCAGGTTTTCCAGCTTGAGCACGCCGCCCTGGCCGGAGGCCTTGAGCGCGGCGTTGTGGATCGGCAGTTTGTCGAGGGTCAGTCGGCCGAAGTTGAGGTCGGCGGCGATGTCCAGTTTGCCCAGGCGTTCCACCGGCAGCAGGCGTTCGGTGCTCCAGGCGCCCTTGGTCGGCGCGTCCGGCAGCGGCGTGGTGCCCGCGCCGGCGCTGGCCATGGCGTCCGCCTCGCTGCTCTTGACTTCGGCCTGGCGCGCCACGGCGGCGCTGTTGGCTTGGGCGGATTTGGGCGGCAGGTAGCGGTCGACGTCGAGGGTGTCGCCCTTGAGCTGCACGCGCAGGGATTGCTTGGCGAAGTCGTCGACGGCGATGCGCCCGGTGAAGGTGCTGGCGTCGAGCTTCAGGTTGAGGTCTTCCAGGGCCAGGCTGGTGGGCGTGCCCTTGAGGCGGCTGACCAGTTCGACCTTGCTCAGGCTGCCTTCGCCCATGGCGGGCAGGGTCTGGCCGATGCTGTCGACGAATTTCGTCAGGTCGAACTGGGCAATCGACAGGCCACCGCTGATCTGCGGGGTCTTGTCCAGGTCGTTGACCTTCAGTTCGCCCAGGGCGCGCAACTGGTTGGCGGAGATTTTCAGGCCGTTCCACTCGGCAATGTTGGCGGCCATGTCTACCAGCAACTGGCCTTGGGCGGCGAAGGTCATGGTCTTGCCTTGCAGCGGTTCACCGGAAACTTCGCCGGACAGTTTCATGTCCTCGAACTGATAGCGCTGGAGGGCGCGGTCAAAACGCAGCTCGCCGGCCAGCTCCGAACGTACCCGCACCACGGGTTGGTTGCTGCTCAGGAACGCAGTGAGCTTGAGCGGGATATTGCTGCCTTCGTGGATGGCCCCGGTGCTCAACTGGATGCTCTCGGCGCTTAGTTGCTGGCCGCTTTGTTCGTCGAAGTATTCAACCCGGGCGTTGTTCACGGTCAGGCTGTCGATGTCCAGGCGGATCGGTTGCGCGGGTTTTTCCGGCGCCGGGGCAGGCGTGGCGGGGGTGGTGCTGGCGTCTACTTTCGGCGTGGCGGCGGTGTCGGGCGCCTTGGCCTTGCCGATGTCTTGCCAGTTGCCGTGGCCGTGCTTGTCGCGGTTCAGGCGCAGGTTCAGGCCTTCGACCCGCACGTCGCTCATCTGCACTTCGCGGCGCAGCAGGGGCAGTACGCGCACGGAGAGGCCGAGCATTTGCAGGTCGGCGAACGGCTTGTCGGGGTTGGTCAGGGTGGCGATGCCGGCGTCATGCAGCTCCAGGCCCAGCCAAGGGAAGAGGCTCCAGCCGATGTCGCCATTGAGTGTCAGCTCGATGTGGGCCTTGTCGCGGGCGATCTGGCGGATCTCGTCTTTGTAGTCGTTGGGGTCGAACAGGTGGGTCAGGGCAAAGCCCAGGGCCACGATGACCAGCAACAGCCCGAGAATGACCAGCCCCAGGATTTTGCCAAACGCTTTCATGGGCGCGTCCTTTCAGTGTGTCGAGTGCGGAATTAGCCGGGGAGTATAGCGCCGCCAACCCGGTGCCTGACTACCGGGTACGGTTACAGCAGGTCCAGCGGCAGGTGCAGTTTGGCGGCCAGGGCCTGGGCCTCCAGGTGGCCGGCGGGGGCTTGCAGGCGCAGCTGCGCGCCTTGTTGCGCGGCCATACGCTGGGCTTCGCACACCAGGCGTTCCGCTACTCCACGTCGTCGGGTGATTTTTCGTACGCATAGTTGGGAAAGATGCCAGACCTGCCCCTGGCGTTGCAGGCGCGCCGCACCCAGCAGGCGATCGTTGAAGCGCCCGGCGATCAGGCTAGCCTCGGCCAGGGCGCTTTCGATCAGCTGCAGGTCGTCGGCAAACGGCGCGAATAGCCAGGGCGGCGCGTCGTGGTAGATCTTGCGCAAGTCTTGCTGGTCCTGGTAGGTCGCTTCGTGCAGCGTCTGGACAACGATGGGCATGGGGGTTCCTTGTGCGGGGCAAGTACAGATGGCGCATAAAACGCCGGATCAGCAGGGTTTATCCGCCAGACGCAAATGGTAACCTCTGCCGGTTCGCCCGTCCTTCTGCGGCTTAACGTCGCGTTCTTGGAGCTTCACCCGATAAAACAGCCATGCCTGCGTGCACCAAGGCTGGGGCGAAGTGCGGCCGGCGAACGCTACTCAACATTGGGGGATACAACAAGATGAGCATCAGCACCGAGGCTGGCAGCATCGCTGCGCAGCCCGCGTTCCTGGCCAAGGAGCGCATTATTGCCAAGCCCGGGTTCAACCGTTGGCTGGTTCCGCCGGCCGCGTTGGCCATTCATTTGTGCATCGGCATGGCCTATGGCTTTTCGGTGTTCTGGATTCCGCTGTCCAAGGCGTGGGGCGTGACCACGGCCGTGGCCTGCGCGCCGGGCACCAGGTTTATCGAGCAGGTTTTTTCGGCGCAGTGCGACTGGCCGATCTCCATGTTGGGCTGGATCTACACCCTGTTCTTCATTTTCCTGGGCTGCTCGGCGGCTGTCTGGGGCGGTTGGCTGGAGCACGCCGGGCCGCGCAAGGCCGGTGTGGTATCGGCGTTGTGCTGGTGCGGTGGCTTGCTGATTTCCGCGCTGGGGGTCTACACCCACCAGATCTGGCTGATGTGGCTCGGCTCCGGGGTGATCGGCGGTATCGGCCTGGGCCTGGGTTATATCTCGCCAGTCTCGACCCTTATCAAGTGGTTCCCCGACAAACGCGGCATGGCCACCGGCATGGCGATCATGGGCTTTGGCGGCGGGGCGATGGTCGGTGCGCCGCTGGCGGCGTTGCTGATGGGCCATTTCGCTTCGTCCACCAGCGTCGGCGTGTGGCAGAGCTTTGTGGTGATGGCGGCGATTTACTTCGTGTTCATGATCGGCGGTGCGCTGGCCTACCGCGTGCCGCCCACCGGTTGGAAGCCTGAAGGCTGGAGCCCACCGGCGAAAAAAACCGCCAACGCGATGATTACCCACCGCCATGTGCATGTGAGCGTGGCCTGGAAAACCCCGCAGTTTGCTTTGGTGTGGCTGGTGCTGTGCCTGAACGTCTCGGCGGGCATCGGCATCCTGGGCATGGCCTCGCCGCTGTTGCAGGAGGTGTTTGCCGGCAAACTGCTGGGCAACGACCTGACCTTCAGCCAACTGGATGCCGCGCAATTGGCGCAGGTCGCCGCCATTGCTGCCGGCTTCACCGGTTTGCTCAGCCTGTTCAACATTGGCGGGCGGTTTTTCTGGGCGTCGTTTTCCGACTACCTGGGGCGCAAGAACACCTATTTCGTGTTCTTTGCCCTGGGTTTTGCGCTGTATGCGCTGATCCCCAACCTCGGCCACCTGGGTAACGTGGCGCTGTTCGTGGCGGCGTTCTGCATCATCCTGTCGATGTACGGCGGTGGTTTTGCCACGGTGCCGGCCTACCTGGCGGACCTGTTCGGCACACAGATGGTTGGCGCCATCCATGGGCGCCTGCTCACCGCGTGGGCGGCGGCCGGGGTGTTGGGGCCGGTGCTGGTGAACTACCTGCGCGAATATCAGTTGAGCATCGGCGTCGAGCGCGCGGCGGCCTATGACATCACCCTGTACATCCTCGCCGGCCTGCTGGTGCTGGGGTTCCTCTGCAACCTGTTGGTGCGGCCGGTGGCGGACAAATACTTCATGACCGACGCCCAACTCGCCGCCGAACAGGCCCTGGGCCACGACAAAGGCGCCGACAGCAGCACGGTGCTGCAATGGCAGGCCAGCGAAAGCAGCCGGCCCTGGGTGGTTGCGGCCTGGCTGGCGGTGGGCGTCCCGTTGGCGTGGGGGGTGTGGGTGACGTTGCAGAAGACGGCGGTGTTGTTTCACTAACCTCCTTTGTGGGAGCGGGCTTGCCCGCGACGGCGGCGTGTCAGAAAAGGTGATGTTGATCGACATTCTGCAAGCGCGGGCAGGCCCGCTCCCACACAAGCCCGCATTCCTCCATCTCGCACGGCAAACCCGGTCCGCTAAAACCAGCTTGTACGCACATGTACACCCCTGACGGCGCGGCTTCCAGCCCATCGGGGATGTGCTCATGAGGTTTCTGTTTGGCGCCCGGGCACCCTATAATGGCCACCTTTTTCGCCCAATGATTTTGCGGAGCTGGTGATGGCCGAACGTAAGGCATCCGTCGAGCGCGACACTCTGGAAACCCAGATCAAAGCCTCGATCAACCTGGATGGCACTGGAAAGGCCCGATTCGATATCGGCGTTCCCTTTCTTGAGCACATGCTGGATCAAATCGCCCGTCATGGGCTGATCGACCTGGATATCGAAAGCAAGGGCGACCTGCATATCGACGACCACCACACGGTGGAAGACGTCGGCATCACCCTGGGCCAGGCGTTCAGCAAGGCCATTGGCGACAAGAAAGGCATCCGCCGCTACGGCCATGCCTACGTGCCGCTGGACGAAGCGCTGTCGCGCGTGGTGATCGACTTCTCTGGCCGCCCCGGCCTGCAAATGCACGTGCCCTACACCCGCGCCACCGTGGGCGGCTTTGATGTGGACCTGTTCCAGGAGTTCTTCCAGGGCTTCGTCAACCACGCCAACGTCACCCTGCACATCGACAACCTGCGGGGCAGCAACACCCACCACCAGATCGAAACCGTGTTCAAGGCCTTCGGCCGTGCGCTGCGCATGGCTGTGGAGCTCGATGACCGTATGGCCGGGCAAATGCCATCGACCAAAGGCGTTCTGTAATGCAGACCGTCGCCGTCATCGACTACGGCATGGGCAACCTGCATTCGGTGGCCAAGGCCCTGGAGCACGTGGGCGCGGGCAAGGTGCTGATTACCAGTGACGCCAACGTGATCCGCGAAGCCGATCGCGTGGTGTTCCCCGGTGTCGGCGCGATCCGCGACTGCATGGCCGAGATTCGTCGCCTGGGCTTCGATGCCCTGGTGCGCGAAGTCAGCCAGGATCGCCCGTTCTTGGGCATTTGCGTGGGCATGCAGGCGTTGCTCGACCACAGCGAAGAAAACGCCGGGGTGGATTGCATCGGCTTGTTCCCCGGCAACGTGAAGTTCTTCGGCAAGGGCCTGCACGAAGACGGCGAACACCTGAAAGTGCCGCATATGGGCTGGAACGAAGTGCGCCAGTCGGTGCCGCACCCGCTGTGGCACGACATCCCGGACCTGGCGCGTTTTTACTTCGTGCACAGCTACTACATCGCCGCCGCCAATGCGCAGCAGGTGGTGGGAAGCGGCCATTACGGCGTCGACTTCGCCGCGGCCCTGGCCGATGGCTCGCGGTTCGCGGTGCAGTTCCACCCGGAGAAGAGCCACACCCATGGCCTGCAATTGCTGCAGAACTTCGCCACTTGGGACGGGCGCTGGTAATGGCCGCGAAAAAAAAGCCGCCGATCCTGACCCTCACCGCCGAGCAGGAAAGCGAGGCCAACCACAAGATCAAGCGCTTCATGCAGGATCGCTTCGAGTTCGACCTGGGCTCGTTCGAGGCCGCGGAAATCCTTGAGCTGTTCACCCGCGAAATCGCCCCGCACTACTACAACCGGGCGATTTTCGACGTGCAAGCGCACCTCAAAGAGCGCTTTGAAAGCATCGAAAGCGACTTATGGGCGCTTGAGAAAAACTAGAGCAGCGGCAAGCTTCGCGCTTCACGCTGCAAGAATTGATACGCATGCCTGCTTGCAGCTTAAAGCTTGCAGCTCGCAGCTCTTTTGACGAAGGAAAAAGCATGCTCATTATTCCCGCTATCGATCTCAAGGACGGCGCTTGCGTGCGTCTGCGCCAGGGCCGCATGGAAGATTCCACGGTGTTTTCCGACGACCCGGTGAGCATGGCTGCCAAATGGGTGGACGGCGGTTGCCGGCGCCTGCACCTGGTGGACCTCAACGGCGCCTTTGAAGGCCAACCGGTCAACGGTGAAGTGGTTACCGCCATCGCCAAGCGCTACCCGAACCTGCCGATCCAGATCGGCGGCGGTATTCGCTCCTTGGACACCATCGAACACTACGTCAAGGCCGGTGTGAGCTACGTCATCATCGGCACCAAAGCCGTCAAGGACCCGGCCTTCGTGGCCGAGGCCTGCCGCGCCTTCCCGGGCAAGATCATCGTTGGCCTGGACGCCAAGGACGGTTTCGTCGCCACCGACGGCTGGGCCGAAATCAGCACCGTGCAGGTGATCGACCTGGCCAAGCAGTTTGAAAGCGACGGCGTGTCGGCCATCGTTTATACCGACATCGCCAAAGACGGCATGATGCAGGGCTGCAACGTCTCCTACACCGCGGCCCTGGCCGTCGCGACACGGATCCCGGTGATCGCCTCCGGCGGCATCCACAACCTGGGCGACATCCAGGCCCTGCTGGACGCCAAGGCCCCTGGCATCATCGGCGCCATCACTGGCCGTGCGATCTACGAAGGCACGCTGGACGTGGCCGAGGCGCAAGCGCTCTGCGATGCGGCAAGCAGCACGTTTTAAGCGGCAAGTTTCCAGCTACAAGCGGCAAGCAAAAGCCAACCGCTTCTACTTGCCGCTTGTAGCTGGCCGCTAATAACTCTTATCGGAGATGAGCCCCCATGGCATTGGCCAAACGCATCATCCCTTGCCTGGACGTGGATAACGGCCGTGTGGTCAAGGGCGTCAAGTTCGAGAACATCCGCGACGCGGGCGACCCGGTGGAAATCGCCCGGCGCTACGACGAGCAGGGTGCGGACGAGATCACCTTCCTGGATATCACCGCCAGCGTCGATGGCCGCGACACCACGCTGCACACCGTCGAGCGCATGGCCAGCCAGGTGTTTATCCCGCTGACCGTGGGCGGCGGCGTGCGCACCGTGCAAGACATCCGCAACCTGCTCAATGCCGGGGCGGACAAGGTGTCCATCAACACCGCGGCGGTGTTCAACCCCGAGTTCGTCGGCGAGGCCGCGCAGCATTTCGGCTCGCAGTGCATCGTGGTCGCCATTGACGCCAAGAAGGTTTCGCTGCCGGGCCAAACCCCGCGCTGGGAAATCTTCACCCACGGCGGGCGCAAACCCACCGGCCTGGACGCGGTGGAGTGGGCGGTGAAGATGGAAGGCCTGGGCGCCGGCGAAATATTGCTGACCAGCATGGACCAGGACGGCATGAAAAACGGCTTCGACCTGGGCGTGACCCGCGCCATCAGCGATGCCCTGGGCATCCCAGTGATCGCCTCTGGCGGTGTCGGCAACCTCCAGCACCTGGCCGACGGCATCCTCGAAGGCCACGCCAGCGCGGTGTTGGCGGCGAGTATTTTCCACTTTGGCGAATACACCGTCCCCGAAGCCAAGGCCTACATGGCGGCCCGCGGGATTACCGTGCGCTAGCACCACTGGCTACTGGACAGCATGGCGGGCTCACGGCACTCTGGGCCACGCCATGGATTTGGGTAACCGTCATGCTCAAACGCTTTCTTCCTGTATTGGCCAGCGCCGCGTTGCTCCTCGCCGGCCCGGCGTGGGCGGCTGAGCCTCACCGCCCCAGCGTGGTGCTGCTGACGGAAAACTTTCCGCCCTACAACATGGCAAAAAACGGTAAGAACTTCGCCCAGGACGAGAATATCGACGGCATCGCCGTGGATATCGTGCGGGAAATGTTCAAACGTGCTGGCATTAACTACAGCCTGACCCTGCGCTTCCCGTGGGAACGTATCTACAAACTGGCCCTGGAAAAACCCGGCTACGGCGTGTTCGTCATGGCGCGACTGCCCGACCGCGAAGCGTTGTTCAAATGGGTCGGCCCCATCGGCCCGGACGACTGGATCATGCTCGCCCGCGCCGATAGCAAAATCACCCTGCAAACCCTGGAGCAGGCGCGCAAATACAAGATCGGCGCCTACAAGGGCGATGCCATTGCCGAGACGCTGACCAAGCAGGGCCTGGCGCCCATCGTGGCGCTACGGGACCAGGACAATGCGCGCAAACTGGTCAGCGGCCAGATCGACCTGTGGGCCACCGGCGACCCGGCCGGCCGTTACCTTGCCCGGCAGGAGGGGGTCACCGGTCTCAAAACGGTGCTGCGTTTCCACAGCGCCGAGTTGTACCTGGCGTTGAACAAGGATGTGCCGGACGAGATCGTCAGCAAACTACAACTCGCCCTCGATCAACTGCGCAAAGAAGGCGAGGTGGAGCGGATCATGGCGCGCTATCTCTGATCGGCCCTGCTGGCACTTGAGTTGAGTTTTATGCCCACCTTGCAGGCGTTGCCCTGTGGATATTCGGTCCAGTAACTGGCCTGGTCATCCTTGTACAACAAGGTTTCCCCTATTTGGCTCCCGTCCTTGCGAAGCAACCTGTAACGGCTCTCGACCAAGTAAAAGGCCAGGGCCGTATTGGGCGCAATATCACTCCAGATGTTCAGGGTTTTTGCTTCTGACCAGCCTTGGGGTGTGGTTATTGCACTCAACTTTGCCGATGCCTTGAAGTGCGTTGCGACTGCCCACGGCGCCCTGATGTCAATTGAGGTTGTTGCGCTAAAGGTATTGGCGGCGGCGCTGTTGATGCCCGTCGTCGTAGACCAGTTATAGCGTTGGGGCGATTCAGCAGTGTTATGCCCGTGGCCGATCAGGATGTAGCGGTCGGTTCTTTCCACTTTATAAGTTGGCGATTGCGATACTTGTTCAAAGGCACTCAGTTGCGGGTCTTTTATCGTGAACCAGGGAAGTTCAGTGAAGCCCGTGCGTGTATTGCTGTCGAGACTTGAAGGTTCGGCATGGCTTGTAAGCTGCGGAGCATCGGCGGGTATGGTTGCCGTCACGGGCATACTGACTCGCAAGGCGTAAGCCGTGGCCATGGTGTTTGGTTTGGTATAGGCGCCAATACCCGCGAACGTGTTCGCGCAGAAGTAGACTTCGCCTGCCAACGCCGCTGGAGGGGTGATGTCCCAGGCACTGAAGTCCTTATCTGCCTGGGAGCCACGGTTGCTCCAGATGAGGTCGCCGATGGATGACTCAATAACCAGGTCTTCGCGCAGGCAGCGCACGGCATCCGTACGGGGCTGCTCCAGCCCATTGCCCACCACCAGGCCCATCGCGACGTAACCGGGTGGCGGTATCGGGCGCCATAGGGACGTGTTCCAACTGCCTTTATGGTTTTGCGTATTGAATCCTTCGCTGTCCCATACCTGCTCATACGAGAGCGGTTCACGTAGCGCGGTGCCTTGAGCACCCTCTATGTCACGCACGATGGGGACCATGTGTTTGTAATTGATGTCATCGAAGTGTGGGTAAATACAGTCTCCGACGGGATGATAGCCGAACAGTTGCTGAGAAATTCTAGGGCGCCAGAAAGTGGCTTTCTGGCTGCCGATTGTTCCTGCCATCGGGTGCCGGTTATTCCATAGGTAAATAAAGTGCTCGGTAAATCCTATTTGCAGATCTTTATATCTAAAGGGGTCCATGGGTTTCGACTCCTGTCATTGCCTTGGATGAGATGTGGCCGGTTAGCGCGGCTTGAGAATATCCACACGTAACGTCGAAGGCTGGTCGGCCTGGTCGTAGGCATAGGTGCAGATTTTGATCGGGTGGGTGTTGGTGCTGACTATCTGGATGAAGTCATCATCGGCGGGAGTGATGGCTTGGTCTTCCAACGGGTGGTGATAAATATCTTCACCCTCATCGTCGTCTTCCGGCTCTGGTCGCGGCAGGGGGATGGCCAGGTAGCCTACAGGGCGTAGGCAGTCAGTGCTGTGGGCTGGGCCCATTTTGTAGGTGTAGCGGCTCATGAAGGGCGGGGCCATTTTCCATTTCACGGTGTAAGCCTGCAGCCCTTCCTTATCGAGGCTGATGCTCACGTCCGGGGTGCGCGCCGGGCCCGGTTCAGCCAGTTCCACTGCCAGGGTCAGGGCATTTTTCATCATGCCGGGGGTGACGGGCTGCTCGGCCGATTCGACGCCGACCACGCACAGCATGTGCATGCCAGTCTGCGGGCCGATGGGGTCGTTGATGTAGGCGTTTTCGGCGGCTACGGGGGCGCTGTAGAGGGCCGGGTTTTCGCAGTCGATGGCGCGGCGCGTGGTTTTGTAGCGGTAGAACGGGGTGTTGATGGTGAACCTCAGGTCCCAGGTGGGGATGATGCTTTTGGAGCCTTTGTTGGCCGTGACGTAGTACTGCTTGATCGGCTGCGGGTTCTTGAAGCCGATGACGGTGGTGGGGTAGAGGTCGCAGGTGTCGATATTGCTGTGCAGCACACCTTCGACAAAACAACTGCGCAGGAAGGTGACCGGGCTGCCGTAGTTGCTGTCGGCGTGGCGAGTGGCGATACCGTTCTTGACCTCGCAGGGGGCGTCGCGTTGGCATTTCTTATCGGCATTGGAACCGCGGGTGCTGGTGCCGAGGATGCCGAAGATCTCGTTGGACTGGCGATTGAGCAGGGGCCCACCGAAGCTGCCCGGGGCAATGCCTTGGCATTGGTTTTTCATCGTTACGCGCCAGACGTAGGGTTGCTCGACGATTTCCGCCGAGGCCTGCTGGGTGCAGGCGGATAGGCGCAGGGTGTCCCAGGCCGGGGCGCTCAGGGCCAGGATGTCGCTGCCGTCTGCGGGTGCCTCTTCAGCCAGTTTCAGCGGGGTGATGCCGTTGTCGATCAGCGTGGCCAGGGCGCTGTCGAGTTCGATGATCGCCAGGTCCACGCCCTGGCTGCTGCTCCACTTCAGGGTTTTGAGGGGATAGGTCTTGAGGGTGGCAAGGGTGTCGTCGAAGTAGTTGAACGAGATGCTGCCCTTGAGCGGCATGTCCTTGTGCACGAACTCGTTGGTGCGGTGGATGCAATGGCTGCTGGTGATGATATAGGCCGGGCCCGTGGCGTTGCCTTCGCCGTTACGGGTGTCGAGCAGGCTGGCGGTGCACAGGGTGTTGGTTTCGTTGCGCACGCGGCCTACGCCGGACCAGTGGCGGTTTTGGCCGCGGTCGTTGGTCAGTAGCCGGGAAGGGGTGAGGTTGGCCAGGTTGGCGCCAAAATCGCTGGGTGAGGCCAGCACGGGGACGCATAGAACGCCTGCGAGCAAGGCGCCGAAAAGTGAAGAGGGTGTGTTCATGTCGCTCCTTATGGGTCAGTGGCACCCCGCCGATTGCGGGGTGGTGCACTACCTAATCAGGAACTGCGGTGCGAAAAGCGGTAGCTATCTATGGGGCCGGCGCTAGCGGTAGGTGCCGTCGTTGCCGTGGGCAGCGCTTGCACGGTTGCTGCGCACGCCGATCATTTGGCGGATGTCGATCCATTCGATACCGCGGGCCTTGAGGCGCGGCAATTCGCGCTGTAAAACCGCCAGGGTCTGCGGGTAAGGGTGGCCGATGATGACCGCCGAACCGTGCTTTTGCGCCAGGACAATGGCGCTTTCAAGCTGCGCGGCGATGGCCGCTTCGGTGCGCTCGTCATCCAGGAACACATCCCGCGAGACGCTGGCCAGGCCGATCTTCTGCGCCTCGGCGGCGGCCACGGTGCTGGCGCTGGTGCGGCTATCGACGAAAAATTTGTGGCGCTGTTGCAGGTCGGCCATCAACCAGGCCATGGCCGGCCGTTGGGCTGTCATGCGGCTGCCCATGTGGTTGTTGATGCCGCTGGTGTAGGGCACGGCCTTGAATGCGGCGTCGAGGCGTTTTTTCAGCTCCTCGATGGGCAGTTCGGGGTGCCAGGCGAACGGCCCGGTGGCCGGGTCCATGGGCATGTGCAGGATGACGATTTTGCCGGCGCGATAGGCTTCGCGGGCGAATTCGGCGGCGTGGGGCGTGTCGGGCATGATCGCCGTGGTGACCGGCCCGGGCAGGGCCAGCACACGCCGATCCCGGGGCAGGTTCTGCCCCAGGTCGTCGATGATAAGGCTCAGGTAGGCCTTGTGGGGCTTGGCTGGGCTGTCGCTCGGCGCCGCCTGGGCGGCGCCGGCCACACAGCCCAGCAGGGCGAGGATCAACCGCAGGCGCATCTCAGTTGCCGCGGGTGATGCTCAGGCCCTTGAGCAGGCTCAGGGCCTGGGCCAATTGGTAGTCGTCGTCCTGGGGCATGGGCTTGGCCTTGGCGCCGGAACCGCTGGGCTTGTCCGCCCCGCCGTTGCCGTTGCCCAGGTGGCCTTGCAGGTCGGCTTCCTTGAAGTATTCGCCGTCCTGCTCGTTGGTGATCTTGGCCTTGCGCACTTCGATGTCGGGCACGATGCCCTGGGCCTGGATCGAGCGGCCGTTGGGGGTGAAATACAACGCAGTGGTGATCTTCAAGGCGCGGTCGTTGTTCAGCGGCAGCACGGTTTGCACCGAACCCTTGCCGAAACTGGTGGTGCCCATGACCACCGCGCGTTTCTGGTCCTGCAAGGCGCCGGCGACAATCTCCGAGGCCGAGGCGCTGCCGCCGTTGATGAGCACCACCATCGGCACAGCTTCGCTTTCGTCCTTGCCGGTTGCGGAGAAGCGCAACTCGGAGTTGGCGATGCGGCCCTTGGTGTAGACGATCAGGCCCTTGGTGATGAAGTGATCGACCACCTCCACCGCCGATTGCAGCACGCCGCCGGGGTTGTTGCGCAGGTCCAGGATCACGCCGCTGAGCTTTTTGCCGTTGTCCTTGCGCAACTTGGCCAGGGCCTTGGACACCTCGTCGCCGGTCTTGACCTGGAACTGCGTGATGCGGATGTAGCCGTAGCCCGACTCCAGCAACTGCGCCTTGACGCTCTTGACCTGGATGGTGGCGCGGGTCAGCGTCACGTCGAACGGCGTGCCGCCGTCGCGCACCAGGGTCAGGGTGATTTTCTCGCCGATCTTGCCGCGCATCTTGTCGATGGCTTCGGTCATGCTCTGGCCACGGGTCGGTTGGCCGTTGATCTTGACGATAAAGTCGCCGGCCTGGATGCCGGCCTTGGACGCCGGGGTGTCGTCAATGGGCGAGACCACTTTGATAAAGCCGTCTTCGACGCCGACTTCAATGCCCAGGCCGCCGAATTCGCCGCTGGTGCTTTCCTGCAATTCGGCGAAGTCTTCGGGGCCCAGGTAGGCCGAGTGCGGGTCGAGGTTGCTGAGCATGCCCTTGATGGCGTTTTCCAGCAGGGTCTTGTCGTCTACCGGTTCGACGTAGGCGGCCTTGATGCGGTCCATGACCTCGGCAAAGGTGCGCAGCTCATCGAGTGGCAGCGGCGCCTTGGTGGTAGCGGCCGCTGGCAGTGGCGCCGTATCGGCGGCAAACGCCAACGGCGCCCCGATCACAATGGCGATCGTCAGGGCCAGCGAGGTGAGGCGGGACAAATGCAGCATGTCGAACTCCTGAGTAAGGCAGCGCGCTTATCCTTGTGCGCGGCACCATTGTGCTGGATCACTCGGGTGACCCTGCTGACGAATAGCGAAATACAGTGCTGGCGTGTCCTGTCCGCCACTGCTGCCGACAGTGGAAATGGACTCGCCGGCCTTGACCACATCCCCGGCGGCCTTGAGCAGCGTCTGGTTGTGGCCGTACAAACTCAAATAACCGTTGCCGTGGTCGAGGATCACCAGCAGCCCGGCGCCGCGCAGCCAATCGGCAAACACCACGCGCCCGCCGTGCACGGCCCGCACCTGGCTGCCGGGCGAGGCGCTAATCATCACCCCGTCCCACTTGGTCCGGGCGTCATCGCCGCGGCCTTCGCCAAATCGCGCAAGCAATCGACCATCAACCGGCCATGGAAGTTTTCCCCGGGCTGAAGCAAATGCGCCGCCGAAGGTCGCACCGGTGCTGGAAACCAGCGCGCCAGGCGTAGCCTTGGCCGGTGTGCGCGGGCTTTGGCCAGCGTCGGCCTGGGCTTCACGCAAACGCTTTTTTTCGGCTTCCTGCTGGGCGATCAGCGCTTTTTGCCGCGCCTCTTCTGCCTCGCGAGCCTGGCGCGCCAGGGTTTCTTCGATGGTCTTGAGGACCTTGGACAGGTCGGCCTGGTCCTGCTGGCGTGCCTGGAGCCTGGCGTCGCGGGCCTTGAGGTCGCCGTTGAGCTTGGCCAGCACTTGCTGGCGCTCCTTGCGGACCTTGTCCAGTTCTTCGCGCTGGCTGTCGAGGCTGCTTTTTTGCACCAGCAACTGCGCCTGTTGCAGGGCGATATCCTGCTCGACGTTGGCCAGTTGGCGCAGGGTTTCGTTGAAATTCTTCAACTGCTCCAGGCGGGCCTGGCTCAGGTAGTCGTAATAGGTGAGGGTGCGGGCGAATTTTTCCGGGTTCTGCTGGTTGAGCAGCAGCTTGAGGTACTCCTGGCGCCCGTTCTGGTAGGCGGCCCGGGCCTGGATGGCGATCAGGCGTTGTTGTTCAACGCGCGCGCTCTGGAGTTTTTTTTTCTCCTCATCGAGCCGTTGCAGCTCGGATTCGCTCTTCTTGAGCTCTTTTTGCAGCGTCTCGACCTGCTTTTCCAGGTTGCCCATTTCGGTTTCGGTGCCGCGCAGGTCTTTCTGCACGCCGGTTTTTTCTTCCTGCAACTTGCCCAATAGCTTTTTCAGCTCGGCAATGTCCTGACGCGTGGCGTCCAACTGTTGTTGGGTCTGCGCACGTTCGTCGGCGAAGGCCGGTTGGAGCAGGCAGGTCAGGGCAAGGGCAATCAGGGCGCGAAGCATAGAGGCGGGCGACACCAGGGAAAGGGACGGCCTAGTATGCCCGCCATGGGCAGCAAAAAAAACGCCCAATTGGGGCTGTGTGATGACTGACCCGAAAAACCCTGGAAACCACGGTAGGAGCGAGCCTGCTTACGATGATGGCGCATCGGGCGACTTGGCCGCTGGATGTGCCGACGTCATCGCGAGCAGGCTCTCTCCCACCGGTTTTTTGGGGGTTAGACGAGGATCGAAGTCCCGGTCATTTCCTTGGGCTGTTCCAGGCCCAGCAGCTTGAGCATGGTCGGCGCGACGTCGGCCAGCACGCCGCCTTCGCGCACCTTGAGGTCGCGCTTGCCGACGTAGATGAACGGCACCGGCTCGGTGGTGTGGGCGGTATGGGCCTGGCCGGTTGACGCGTCGGACATCTGCTCGACGTTGCCGTGGTCGGCGGTAATCAGGGCTTCCCCGCCGACCTTTTCCAGGGCCTGGACGATACGCCCGACGCACAGGTCCAGGCATTCCACAGCCTTGACCGCGGCGTCGAACACACCGCTGTGGCCGACCATGTCGCCGTTGGCGTAGTTGACCACGATCACGTCAAAGCGTTGCTTTTCGATGGCGTCGACTATTTTGTCGGTGACTTCGGGTGCGCTCATTTCCGGTTGCAGGTCGTAGGTGGCCACTTGCGGCGACGGGATCAGGATGCGCTCTTCGCCGGGGAAGGGCTCTTCGCGCCCGCCGGAGAAGAAGAAGGTCACGTGGGCGTATTTTTCGGTTTCGGCGATACGCAGTTGGGTCTTGCCGTTTTTCGCCAGGTAGTCGCCCAGCACGTTTTCCAGGCTGCCCGGGGCGAAGGCCGAAGGCGCGGGAATGCTGGCCGCGTATTGGGTGAGCATGACGAACCCGGCCAGGGCCGGCTGGCGTGCGCGCTCGAATTCCTTGAAGCCGTCCTCGACGAACACCCGGCTCAGCTCGCGGGCGCGGTCGGCACGGAAGTTCATGAACACCACGGCGTCGCCGTCTTCGACCCTGACCGGCGCGCCGATGGCGGTGGCCTTGACGAACTCGTCGCTCTCGCCGCGCGCGTAGGCCGCTTGCAGGCCTTCCTGGGCGGTGGCGGCGTGGAACTGCGCCTGGCCATCGACAATCAGGTTGTAGGCCTGGGCCACGCGGTCCCAGCGGTTGTCGCGGTCCATGGCGAAATAACGGCCGATCAGGCTGGCGATGCGGCCCTTGCCCAGGGTCTTGAAGGTTTCGTCCAGCAGCTCAATGGATGATTGCGCGCTTTTGGGCGGCGTGTCGCGGCCATCGAGGAAGGCGTGCAGGTAGATGTGTTCGGCACCGCGCTTGAAGGCCAATTCGGCCATGGCGATCAGGTGATCCTGGTGGCTGTGCACGCCGCCATCGGAGAGCAGGCCCATAAAGTGCACGGCTTTGCCGGCGGCCACGGCTTTGTCCACGGCGGCGCAGAGGGTCGGGTTCTCGAAGAACTCGCCGTCGCGGATCGATTTGGTCACGCGGGTGAAGTCCTGGTACACCACGCGGCCCGCGCCGAGGTTCATGTGGCCGACTTCGGAGTTGCCCATTTGGCCGTCCGGCAGGCCGACATCCATGCCCGAGCCCGAGATCAAGCCATTGGGCTGCGTGGCGCACAGGTGATCGAGCACCGGTTTTTTCGCGGCGTACACGGCGTTGGATTCGTGGCTGTCACTGTGACCGAAGCCATCGAGAATCATCAGGACCAAAGGTTTGGGCGTGGTAGTCATGGAGTCCACTCGTGGCGAAGTTAAAAGGAGGGCGGTGAAAAAGGGAGTGGCAGTTTAAAGGCAAGTTCAATCCAAGTCACCGCCGGGCGGGGTTTGGTCGGCATTGGCGGCTGTGTATACTGGCCGACATTTTAACGCCCTGGAACCTCCTTCGATGGTTGCTCACCTGATTGAATTTGCCACTAATCACTATCTGCTCGTCGGCGCCTTCGTCGTACTGCTGGGCCTGCTGATCGCTCACCAGATGCAAGGTGGCGGCCGCAGCCTGAGCACGGGCGAGCTGACCGCGCTGGTCAACAAGGACGCCGGCGTGGTGATCGACATCCGCCCAACCAAGGATTTCGCCGCTGGCCACATCGTCGGCGCGCTGAACATCCCCCAGGACAAACTGACCGCGCGCGTGGGCGAGTTGGAAAAGCACAAGGCCAAGACCATCATCCTGGTCGATGCCATGGGCCAGCACGCCGGCACTCACGCCCGCGAACTGGTCAAGGCTGGCTACAACGCCGCCAAGCTGTCGGGCGGCGTGTCGAGCTGGAAAGCCGACAACCTGCCGCTGGTGAAGTGACATGACTGCTGTCGTCGTCTACTCCAGCGATTACTGCCCCTTCTGCTCGCGTGCCAAGCACCTGCTGGCCAGCAAGGGTGTGGCCTTCGACGAGATCAAGGTCGACGGCAAACCCCAGGTGCGCGCCGAAATGGCCCAGAAAGCCGGCCGCACCTCGGTGCCGCAGATCTGGGTCGGCACCACCCACGTGGGCGGCTGTGATGATTTGTTTGCCCTGGACCGCGCCGGCAAGCTCGACGCGCTGCTCCGGGCCTGAGTTCCCAAACCTGAAGACCACGCGATCAAGAAGGATCCGAGATGACTGACGAACAGACTACAGTGGCAAGCGAAGAAGAAACCGCCCCGCAATTTTCCCTGCAGCGCATCTATGTGCGTGACCTGTCCTTTGAAGCGCCAAAAAGCCCGGCGATCTTCCGCCAGGCCTGGGAGCCGAGTGTCGGTCTGGACCTCAACACCCGCCAGAAGGCCCTGGAAGGCGACTTCCACGAAGTCGTGCTGACCCTGTCGGTCACCGTCAAGAACGGCGAAAACGAAGAAGTGGCGTTCATCGCCGAAGTTCAGCAGGCCGGTATCTTCCTGATTAAGAACCTCGACGCCGCGTCCATGAGCCACACCCTGGGCGCGTTCTGCCCCAACATCCTGTTCCCGTATGCGCGTGAAGCGCTGGACAGCCTGGTGACCCGCGGTTCGTTCCCGGCCCTGATGCTGGCGCCGGTGAACTTCGACGCGTTGTACGCGCAAGAACTGCAACGCATGCAGCAGGAAGGCTCGCCGACGGTTCAGTAAGCAGTCCGAACCGCGACGCCGATCCCATGTGGGAGCCGGCCTGTGTGGGAACTGGCACGCCAGCTTCCGCATAGGCCGGCTCCCACATTTGTTATGGGGCCCTTACTTGAAACCCAGTTGTCGCCAGCCCTCATACACCGCCACGGCGACCGTGTTGGACAGGTTCAGGCTGCGGCAGCCTTCGCGCATGGGCAGGCGCAGGCGTTGGCCGTCGGGCAGGGCGTCGAGTACTTCGGCGGGCAGGCCACGGCTTTCCGGGCCGAACAAGAAGGCGTCGCCCTCGGCGAAGCTGGCATCGTGGAAGGGCCGCGAGCCCTTGGTAGTGAAGGCAAACAGGCGCGGCTGGCCCAGGCTTTGAAGGCAACTGGCGAGGTCGGCGTGGCGTTGCAGGGTGGCGTACTCGTGGTAATCGAGCCCGGCGCGGCGCAGGCGCTTGTCGTCCATGTCAAAGCCCAGGGGCTCGATCAAATGCAGGTGGCAGCCACTGTTGGCGCACAGCCTGATAACGTTGCCGGTATTCGGCGGAATTTCTGGTTGAAAAAGGATGACGTGAAACATGCACGGCTCCGAAGGTAATGATGGGCTGCATGATACCCCCCCCGACGACCCGCGGCCGAAGCTATTGCCGCGGGTGTTCGGCTCGCTGGCGATTGTCGGTTTGCTGGTGGGCCTGATGATCGGCCGCCTCACGGCGCCGGAGCCGGTGGAGTTGCAGCAAATCGAGGTGACGGCCGATGGCGTGCAGGTGTGGTTCAACGTCGAGCCCAAGGTGCACGGCGAGCACATCGACGGCACCGTCGCGCTGCTGTTCGACGCTCAGGGCAAGGCGCAGCGCGGGCGGTTGAAGGTCAATGACAAGGACGTGAACTGGCGGGTGCGGGCGGCGGATGCCGGGTTGTTGCTCAACTTCGTCGCGGCGCGGCCCTTGCGGGGCGAGTGGTCCGGCGCCGAGGTCGAGGGGCGCTGGCGCCTGCAAGTGCGCCTGCGGGAGGAATAAAAGAGGGAGTTCCCGGCCTGCCTGTACCAGGGCCCCCAAAAGCATCGGTGCCCGGCGCGTCGTGCGCCCTGGCCCCTATATAAAGAGGGGATTCTTGGCCTGCCTGTACCAAGGTCCCCGAAACTGGGTAGTACCCGTGTTATTGCAGGGGGCGTGCCAGGTCCGTCGTACTGTAGGAAAAAACACTTTTGAATGACCAAAGCCCCGGAATCTGGGGCTTTGGTGTTTTTGCGCAAGGGCGCCGGGGGTAAGACGGCGCACGATGGCGGGGCGAGGCGCTTTGAAATGGTGCGTGGGGGGCAAGAAAACTGTGGGGGTTTTTGTGGGAGCGGGCCTGCCAGCGATAGCGGTAGAGCAGTCGCCATCGCGGGTGCCTGACCCACCGCTATGGTGGGTCAGCCCGCTCCCTTAGAAGGTTGTCTTCGCAGCGCCGTTTTCTAGCTCTCATCCGCCTCGTCATCATCCCCGCCGTCGATTTTCATCCCCAGCTCCTTGATCTTGCGGGTCAGGGTGTTGCGCCCCCAGCCCAGCAGCACGGCGGCGTCGCGGCGCCGGCCAGCGGTGTGCTTGAGCGCGGTTTCGATCATGATCCGCTCGAAGCTCGGCACGGCGCTGTCCAGTAGGCTGGACTGGCCGCGTGCCAGGGCCTGGTCGGCCCATTGGCGCAAGGCTTGCTCCCAGTTGGTGACCGGCGCCGCGTCTTGCGGCAGGTTGAGCAATTCCGGCGGCAGGTCGCCCACGTGCACCTCACGGCCCGAGGCCATGACGGTGATCCAGCGGCAGGTGTTTTCCAGTTGCCGCACGTTGCCCGGCCAGGGCAGGTTTTTCAGGTATTCCTCGGTTTCGCTCTTGAGCAGCTTGGGTTCCACCGCCAGCTCCTGGGCGGCGCGGGCGAGGAAGTGCTTGGCCAGGGTGGGGATGTCTTCACGCCGGTCCGACAGGCGCGGGATGTGGATGCGGATGACGTTGAGGCGGTGGAACAGGTCTTCGCGGAACTTGCCGGCGTGCACCAGGGTTTCCAGGTTCTGGTGCGTGGCGGCGATGATGCGCACGTCCACCTTGACCGGCACATGGCCGCCCACGCGGTAGAACTCGCCGTCCGCCAGTACCCGCAGCAGGCGGGTCTGGGTGTCGGCGGGCATGTCGCCGATTTCGTCGAGGAACAATGTGCCGCCGTCGGCCTGCTCGAAGCGCCCACGGCGCAGGTTGGCAGCGCCGGTGAAGGCGCCTTTTTCGTGTCCGAACAGTTCCGACTCCATCAAGTCCTTGGGTATCGCGGCCATGTTCAACGCGATGAACGGCGATGCCGCACGCGGGCTGTGGCGGTGCAGGGCGTGGGCTACCAGCTCCTTGCCGGTGCCGGACTCGCCGTTAATCAGCACGGTGATGTTGGAGTGGCTCAAGCGGCCGATGGCGCGGAACACCTCCTGCATCGCCGGCGCTTCGCCGATGATTTCCGGGGTGCGGGCCAGGGTGGGCGGCACTTCCAGGCCTTGCTGTTCCTGGGCGTGCTGGTTGGCGCGCTTGACCAGCGACACCGCTTCATCGACGTCGAAGGGCTTGGGCAGGTACTCGAACGCGCCGCCCTGGTAGGAGGCCACGGCGCTGTCCAGGTCGGAATGGGCGGTCATGATGATGACCGGCAGGCGCGGGTGCTGTTCGCGGATCCGCGCCAGCAGGTCCAGGCCACTGGCGCCGGGCATGCGGATGTCGGAGATGATGACGTCCGGTTGCTGGCGGGCCAGGCGGCTCATCACCCCATCGGCGCTGTCGAAGCTCTGGGTGGTCATGCCTTCTTGTTGCAGGGCTTTTTCCAGCACCCAACGGATAGAACGGTCGTCATCGACGATCCACACGGTTTCACTACGGCTCATGTCGATGTGGCTCCTTGTTCCAGTGGCAGAAAGATCGAGAACGTGGTGTGGCCTGGATGGCTGTCACATTCGATCAGGCCCTGGTGCTGGCTGATGATGTTCTGGGTGATGGCCAGGCCTAGCCCGGTACCGTCGGGGCGGCCGCTGACCATGGGGAAGAAGAGGGTGTCCTGCAACTCGGCGGGGATGCCCGGGCCGTTGTCGATGATTTCGATCTTGGTCACCAAGCGATGGCGCACATGGCCGATGGTGAACTGGCGCAGCGCCCGGGTGCGCAGGGTGACGCGGCCCAGGCGCAGCTCGTTCTGGCTGCTGATGGCCTGCACCGCGTTGCGCACGATGTTGAGCACGGCCTGGATCATCTGCTCGCGGTCGATCAGCACGTCGGGGATGCTCGGGTCGTAGTCGCGCACCAGGGTGATGCCGCCCTGGGTCTCGGCCTCCACCAGGCTGGCCACGCGTTCGAGCACTTCATGGATGTTGGTCAGGGCCAGGGACGGCAGCTTGTTGGAGCCGAGCATGCGGTCCACCAGGTTTCGCAGGCGATCAGCCTCTTCGATGATGACGTTGGTGTAGTCCTTGAGGCTTTCGTCGGGCAGTTCGCGGGCCAACAACTGCGCCGCGCCGCGAATCCCGCCCAAGGGGTTCTTGATCTCATGGGCGAGGCCGCGCACCAGCATCTTGCTGGTTTCCTGCTTGGACAACTGCGCTTCCTCCTTGGTGATGCGCAGCAAGCGGTCGCGCGGGTGCACCTCCAGCAATAGCAGGGTGGCGCCGTTGCTCAGGATCGGGGTGACGGCGTAATCGACCGTCAGGGTCTGGCCGGTGAGCGCGGTGAGCATGGCTTCGCGCTTGGTGAACGGGTGGGCCTGCTCCACAGCCTGGCGCAACGAACTCAGGGCCTCGGCGGATTCGGTGAACAGCTCGCTGATAAATTGCCCGTGGCTGCGCTGGCCGCTGATGGCCAGCAGCATCTCGGCCGCCGGGTTCATGTACTCAAGGCGCAGGTCGGCGTTGAGCAGGATGGTCGCGGTGGTCAGGTTGTCGAGAAGCAAGCGGTGCAGTGCGTCGCTGATGGTCATTAGGACCTCTTTTGGAGCATGTCGCGCCCGTAGGGCACGCGCTGGTACGAGGAAAATGCAAAAACCAAACCAAGGCTCCGAAAAGAAGCGCCAAAGCCTTGAAACAGGCGTTTGAGGCGCTGTTTAGTGGCGCACGGCCAATATCGGTGGGTGGTTTCGAACCAAAATGGGCTGGGGAGTTACTTTGTTGAGGTGTGTCGCACCAATATAGTGCATAAGTGCGAAGGCTGCTGGGCGGGGACGTGAGCCTTGGAGGATAGAGGGGCTGAGCCATTTGCCAGGGCGCGAGTGAACCTCTGTGGGGGCGGGCCATCAGCCAGCATCTAGGGTGTATGGGCTGCTGTCATCGCGGGCAGGCCCGCTCCCACTGAGGGTGTTAGAGGGCGCTGTCCTGACGGGTGGTGGAGGTGCTGCCGGTAGTCAGGTGAGTGCAGCCGAACGAGAGGATGCAAGCGATGGGCAGCATGAGTGCCAGGGCGCGGGCGTGTTTGAGCATGGTGTCTTCCTTGGGCGTTGTCGGTTGGGCCGGCAAGCTTACCCAGGGCGACGGGTGGGGAATGCCGGGCGCGGCGGCGCGCGCCAGGGAAGGGCGGTGGTTTTGATGTCAGAGATTTCAGCCATGAAAAAGGCCTCCCGAAGGAGGCCTCTGTTACGCCGCTTGCGCAAGCGTTACCGGATTAGCAGCTGTAGTACAGCTCGTATTCCAGTGGGTGTACGAAGGTGCGGACCTTGATTTCTTCTTCGCTTTTGAGGGCGATGTAGGCATCGATGAAGTCGTCGCTGAACACGCCGCCCTTGGTCAGGAACGCACGGCCCTTGTCCAGTTCTTCCAGGGCTTCTTTCAGGCTGCCGCACACTTGCGGGATTTCCTTGGCCTCTTCAGGCGGCAGGTCGTACAGGTTTTTGTCGGCAGCGTCGCCTGGGTGGATCTTGTTCTGGATGCCGTCCAGGCCTGCCATCAGCAGGGCGGCGAAGCCCAGGTACGGGTTGGCAGCCGGGTCCGGGAAGCGGGCTTCGATACGGCGCGCCTTAGGGCTGGAGACGTAAGGAATGCGGATCGAGGCAGAGCGGTTGCGTGCCGAGTAGGCCAGCATGACCGGCGCTTCAAAGCCTGGGACCAGACGCTTGTAGGAGTTGGTCGAAGGGTTGGTGAAGCCGTTCAGGGCCTTACCGTGCTTGATGATGCCGCCGATGAAGTACAGGGCGGTGTCGGACAGGCCGGCATAGCCTTCGCCGGCGAAGGTGTTTTTGCCATCTTTGCCGATGGACATGTGTACGTGCATACCCGAGCCATTGTCGCCGTACAGCGGCTTAGGCATGAAGGTCGCGGTGCGGCCATAGGCCACGGCCACGTTGTGCACGCAGTACTTGAGGGTCTGAACTTCGTCAGCTTTCTTCATCAGGGTGTTGAACTGCACACCGATTTCGTTCTGGCCGGCAGTGGCCACTTCGTGGTGGTGCACTTCGATGACCAGGCCCATTTCTTCCATGGCGTTGCACATGGAGGTACGGATTTCGTGGTCATGGTCGAACGGCGGAACTGGGAAATAGCCGCCCTTCACGCCCGGACGATGGCCGTGGTTGCCGCCTTCGATGTCCTGGTCGGTCATCCACGAGCCTTGCTCGGAGTAGATCTTGAACATCGAACCGGAGATGTCGGACTTGAATTTGACTTGGTCGAAGATGAAGAACTCAGGCTCCGGGCCGACGAACACAGTGTCGCCGATGCCGGTGGACTTGAGGTATTCCTCGGCGCGGTGGGCGATGGCGCGAGGGTCGCGGTCGTAGCCTTGCATGGTCGAAGGGTCGATCACGTTGCAGACCAGGATCAGCGTTGGGTCTTCGGTGAACGGGTCGAGCACGGCGGTGGAGTCGTCCGGCAGCAGGATCATGTCGGAGGCTTCGATGCCTTTCCAGCCCGCGATGGAGGAACCATCGAACATCTTGCCTTCTTCGAAGAAGGATTCATCCAGCGCATCACGGGCCGGCATGGTCACGTGGTGCTGCGTGCCTTTGGTGTCAGTGAAGCGCAGATCAATCCACTTGACGTCATGATCTTTGATGAGTTGAACCGACTTCGACATATGTCCTCCGGGGTGGATTCGGGCTGGGTAGTGGAGAGCCCTTGGAATGTGGGTGATGCGGGCGCGAATATTCGGCCATGGCAACCTGCCTCACAAGGGAGCAAATTGCATGCCAGTGCCCCGAGTTGGGTTTTGCGCCCCTTTTACGCGCCTATAAACGTGCAAATCGTATAAAGCGCGTTTTTTACGCACTGCAATGTGGCGGCAAATACCGAAAACGCACCAATAAAGTGCGAGCAAAACCAATTGCAGATTAACTGGTTAAAGCTTGAGCAATTTCCGCTATAATCCGCGCCCCCCTTTTTCGGCTGGCCCTGCGCGCGCTGTTTTCATGAAACTAATCGTAAAAGTCTTTCCCGAGATCACCATCAAGAGCCGCCCGGTACGGATGCGTTTCATCCGCCAATTGGCCAAGAACATCCGCACCGTGCTCCGCGACCTGGACCCGGCCGTGGTGGTGAACGGCGTGTGGGACAACCTCGAGCTGGAAACCCGCGTCACCGAGCCCAAAGCCTTGAAGGACATGACCGAGCGCCTGAGCTGCATGCCCGGCATCGCGCATTTTTTGCAGGTCGACGAGTACCCGTTGGGGGACTTCGACGACATCACCGAAAAGTGCCGTTTGCACTTTGGCAGTGAGCTTGAGGGCAAGATTTTTTCCGTGCGCTGCAAGCGCGCCGGCAAGCACCCGTTCAGCTCCATGGACGTGGAGAAATACGTCGGCAGCAAGCTGCGTCGCGAGTGCGGCGCCGCCGGAATCTCCCTCAAGGCGCCGCAAATCGAAGTGCGCATGGAAATTCGCGACCAACGGTTGTTTGTGATCCATAGCCAGCACAACAGCATTGGCGGTTATCCGTTGGGTGCCCTGGAACAGACCCTGGTGCTGATGTCTGGCGGTTTCGATTCCACGGTGGCGGCCTACCAGATCATGCGCCGTGGCCTGATGAGCCATTTCTGCTTCTTCAACCTGGGCGGGCGTGCCCACGAACTGGGCGTGATGGAAGTCGCGCACTTTATCTGGAAGAAGTACGGCAGCTCCCAGCGCGTGCTGTTTGTGAGCGTGCCGTTCGAGGAAGTGCTGGGGGAAATCCTCGGCAAAGTCGATAACAGTCATATGGGCGTGGTATTGAAGCGTATGATGTTGCGCGCTGCCTCGCGGATTGCCGACCGGCTGGACATCGACGCCCTGGTGACCGGCGAGGCGATTTCCCAGGTGTCCAGCCAGACGCTGCCCAACCTGTCCGTGATCGACTGCGTAACCGACAAACTGGTGCTGCGCCCACTGATCGCCAGCCACAAGCAGGACATCATCGACCTGGCCAACGAAATCGGCACCGCCGACTTCGCCAAGCACATGCCCGAGTACTGCGGGGTCATTTCGGTGAACCCCAAGACCCACGCCAAGCGCCCGCGCGTGGAGCACGAAGAGAAAGAATTCGACATGGCGGTGCTCGAGCGTGCGCTGGAGAACGCCAAACTGGTGCCGATCGATCGGGTGATCGACGAATTGGGCCAGGATTTGCAGATCGAAGAAGTCAGCGAAGCCCTGGCCGGCCAGATCGTCATCGACATCCGTCACCCGGATGCCGTTGAGGACGCGCCGCTGGAGCTTGCCGGCATCGACGTACAAGCGTTGCCGTTCTATGCATTGAACGCTCGTTTCAAGGAACTGGACCCTACTCGCCAGTACCTGCTGTATTGCGACAAAGGCGTGATGAGTCGCCTGCATGCCCACCATTTGCTCAGTGAGGGATATGCCAATGTGCGCGTTTATCGACCGAGCTAAGAGCCCGGGGCTGTACGCCTGTGGCCTGCGTCACCGGCCCCCCGACGCCGCCGTCAAGCTGTAACGGCAAGGCCTGACTCTATTGAAAATCGCTGCCACGACCTGTCAGCACACCGAATCCTCTGATCGAGATACACAAGTGATCGAAAATCTACGCAACATCGCCATCATTGCTCACGTTGACCACGGTAAAACCACCCTGGTAGACAAACTCTTGCGTCAATCCGGCACCCTGGAGCGCAACGAGCTCAACGACGAGCGCGTGATGGACTCCAACGACCAGGAGAAAGAGCGCGGTATTACCATCCTGGCGAAAAACACCGCCATCAACTGGAACGGCTACCACATCAACATCGTGGACACCCCGGGCCACGCCGACTTCGGCGGTGAAGTAGAGCGTGTGATGTCGATGGTCGACTCCGTTCTGCTGCTGGTTGACGCACAAGACGGCCCTATGCCGCAAACCCGTTTCGTGACCAAGAAGGCTTTCGAAGCCGGCCTGCGTCCAATCGTGGTCATCAACAAGGTTGACCGTCCGGGCGCACGTCCGGACTGGGTTCTGGACCAGATCTTCGACCTGTTCGACAACCTGGGCGCCACCGAAGAACAGCTGGACTTCAAAGTCGTCTACGCCTCGGCCCTGAACGGCATTGCCGGTCTGGAACACACCGACATGGCCGAAGACATGACCCCGCTGTACCAGTCGATCGTCGACAACGTACCGGCGCCGACTGTTGACCGTGAGGGCCCGTTCCAGATGCAAATCTCGGCACTGGACTACAACAGCTTCCTGGGTGTTATCGGCGTTGGCCGTATCGCCCGTGGCAGCGTCAAGCCGAACACCCCGGTTGTGGCTATCGGCGCCGACGGCAAGAAGCGTAACGGCCGTATCCTGAAGCTGATGGGTCACCACGGCCTGCACCGCATCGACGTTGAAGAAGCCTTCGCCGGCGACATCGTGTGCGTCAGCGGTATGGACTCGCTGTTCATCTCCGACACCCTGTGCCAGCCAGACAATGTCGAGGCGATGAAGCCTCTGACTGTTGACGAGCCAACCGTTTCCATGACCTTCCAGGTCAACGACTCGCCTTTCTGCGGTAAAGAAGGCAAGTTCGTGACTTCCCGTAACATCAAGGAACGTCTGGACAAAGAGCTGCTGTACAACGTGGCACTGCGCGTTGAAGAAGGCGACTCGGCCGACAAGTTCAAGGTATCCGGCCGTGGTGAGCTGCACCTCTCGGTACTGATCGAAACCATGCGTCGCGAAGGCTTCGAAATGGGCGTTGGTCGTCCAGAAGTCATCATCCGTCAGGTTGACGGCGTGAAGCAGGAACCGTTCGAAAACGTCACCATCGACACCCCTGAAGAATCCCAGGGCAAGGTCATGGAAGAGATGGGCCTGCGTAAGGGCGACCTGACCAACATGGTGCCGGATGGCAAAGGCCGTGTGCGTCTGGAATACAACATCCCTGCTCGTGGTCTGATCGGTTTCCGTAACCAGTTCCTGACCCTGACCAACGGTGCTGGCATCCTGACCTCGATCTTCGATCGCTACGACACCATGAAGTCCGGCGACATGTCCGGCCGTCAGAACGGTGTTCTGGTATCGGTAGAAACCGGCAAGGCGCTGACCTACTCCCTGGAAACCCTCCAGGCGCGTGGCAAGCTGTTCGTTGAACACGGTCAAGAGATCTACAACGGTCAGATCGTTGGCTTGAACAGCCGTGACAACGACATGGGCGTCAACCCAACCAAAGGTAAGAAGCTCGACAACATGCGTGCTTCGGGTAAAGACGAAACCATCGCCCTGGTTCCACCTGTTCGCTTCACCCTGGAACAGGCCCTGGAATTCATCCAGGACGACGAACTGTGCGAAGTGACGCCTAAGTCGATCCGCCTGCGTAAGAAGATCCTGGACGAAGGCGAGCGTACCCGCGCTGCCAAGAAAGCCAAGAACTGAGTTAACTCAGGCTGAATGAAAAACGCCCCCGGTCGAAAGGCCGGGGGCGTTTTTTTATGCTTTGGATTTGTAGGCTGGGTTCAGGGCCTTATCGCGGGCAAGCCCGCTCCCACAGGGGCTGCATTTCGATTGTGGGCGCTCCGCTTGCCCGCGATAAGGCCTCTGAGGCGCCTCAGAACCGCTCAATTACCCGCGTGGTGGTCTGGCGCGCCACTTCTTTGGGCTTGTAGGCGCAGTACCCCGGGCGCGGGCCGATTTTCGGGTGGTTGCGGCAGGTGTCCGGGCGCTTGTCATAAATGGTGCACAGGCGGCTCTTACGATCCAGGTACAGGCAGTCGTTGTTGCTCATGCGCTGCAGGGTGAAGATCTCGGATTTCTGGTTGTAGCGCTCCACGATCCCTTCTTTTTGCAGGCGTTTGGCGATGTTCTTCGGCGGGTCGCCGCGCTCGAACTCATCGACTATGCCGATGCGGATCAGATCCTTGATCTTGACCTCCACCGGCAGCGTGCAGCAGCTGGACACGCAGGAGCCGCACATGGGCGCGGAGTATTTGGCCCAGGTATCGAGTCGGTCGATTTCCGCGGCGGCGATCAGGTTGGGCTTCATCATGTGGGGCTTTATACCGGCGTGTGCATCAGGGCGCGCGATCATACCGGGAGTGGTGGATTTTTGAACAACCTTTCGCCGGTTTTTTTCCATGACCGGCCTATTGGCGAGTTATTCGGCACGCGCCCTGCATCCCAGATGCTTATTCGGCCCCCCCTGACAGAAACTGCCGAACCAGAGCGCCCTGTGCCTGTCACACCGTCTAGGCTCAGACAATTTCATGCTCGCCCGAGGTCCTATTGATGACTCAAGAACCACTGGTTGTTCGCGAAGCAGACGTGGCCGCATTTCGCCAGGCTGTCCTGACCAAACTGACGTACGCCGTGGGCAAGGACCCGGATCACGCCTTCGACCACGACTGGTTCGAGGCCATTGCCCTGGCGGCGCGCGACCACATGGTCGAGCACTGGATGGACCACACCCGGCAGATCTACCGCAAGGGCCAGAAGCGCGTTTATTACCTGTCCCTGGAATTCCTCATCGGCCGCCTGCTTTACGACAGCCTGAGCAACCTGGGCCTGTTGGAAGTGGCGCGCGAAGCCCTGGGCGAACTCAACGTCGACCTGGAGCGCATCCGCCTGCTGGAACCGGACGCGGCGCTGGGCAACGGCGGCCTGGGGCGGTTGGCGGCGTGTTTCATGGAAAGCATGTCGACCCTGGGCATTGCCGCCCATGGCTACGGCATCCGTTATGAGCACGGCTTGTTCCGCCAGGCGATTGTCGATGGCTGGCAGCAGGAGCAGACCGAGCACTGGCTGGACTTCGGCAACCCGTGGGAGTTCGAGCGCCCGGAGGTGATCTACCCGATCGGCTTCGGCGGCGCCGTGGAAACGGTCGACGCCGACACCGACGAGCCGCGCCAGGTCTGGTGGCCGGCCGAAACCGTGCGCGCCGTGGCCTACGACACCCCGGTGGTGGGCTGGCGCGGCGCCAGCGTCAATACTTTGCGCCTGTGGCGCGCCCGGGCCATGGAAGACCTGCACCTGGAACGCTTCAATGCCGGCGACCACCTCGGCGCCGTGGCCGAGGTGGCGCGGGCCGAAAGCATCTCCCGGGTGCTTTACCCGGCCGACAGCACCGAAGCGGGGCAGGAACTGCGCCTGCGCCAGGAATACTTCTTCGTTTCGGCCTCGCTCCAGGACCTGCTGCGCCGCCACAAGAACATGCACGGCTCGGTGCTGAGCCTGGGCGAGCATGCCTCGATCCAGCTCAACGACACCCACCCCTCGATTGCCGTGGCCGAGTTGATGCGCCAATTGGTCGACCTGTACGAGATCCCCTGGGACCAGGCCTGGCAGGTCACGGTGCAAACCCTGTCCTACACCAACCACACCCTGCTGCCCGAGGCGCTGGAAACCTGGCCCGTGGGCCTGATGGAACGCATGCTGCCGCGGCACATGCAGATCATCTACCTCATCAACGCCCAGCACATCGACTCGCTGCGCGCCCAGGGCATCCATGACTTCGACCTGCTGCGCGCGGTGTCGCTGATCGAGGAAGACAACGGCCGCCGCGTGCGCATGGGCAACTTGGCGTTCCTCGGCTCCCACAGCGTCAACGGCGTGTCGGGCCTGCATACCCAACTGATGCGCAGCACCGTGTTCGCCCAGTTGCACGGGCTCTACCCGCAACGCATCAACAACAAAACCAATGGCATCACCTTCCGCCGCTGGCTGTACCAGGCCAACCCGCAACTCACCGCGTTGATGGTCCAAGCGCTGGGCCCGGACCTGCTCGACAGCGCCGAGCAGCGCCTGATCGAACTGGAACCGTTCGCCGAAAAAGCCAAATTTCGCAAGCAATTTGCCGAGCAGCGCCTGCACAGCAAGCGCGCCCTGGCGGAAATCGTCCTCGAACGCCTGGGCGTGGCGATCAACCCCGAGGCGCTGTTCGACGTGCAGGTCAAGCGCATCCACGAGTACAAGCGCCAACTGCTCAACCTGCTGCACACCGTGGCCCTGTACCAGGCGATCCGCGCCGAGCCGGGCGTGGACTGGGTGCCACGGGTGAAGATCTTTGCCGGCAAGGCCGCCGCCAGCTACCACCAGGCTAAGTTGATTATCAAACTGACCAACGACATCGCCCGCACCATCAACAACGACCCTACCGTGCGCGGCTTGCTCAAAGTGGTGTTCTTGCCCAACTACAACGTCAGCCTGGCCGAAAGCATCATCCCGGCGGCGGACCTGTCGGAGCAGATCTCCACCGCAGGCTTCGAGGCCTCGGGCACCAGCAACATGAAATTCGGCCTCAACGGCGCGCTGACCATCGGTACCCTGGACGGCGCCAACGTGGAAATGTGCGAGCGCATTGGCGCCGAGCACATGTTCATCTTCGGCCTCAGCGCCCAGCAGGTGGAACAGCGCAAGCGCGACGGCGCGTTCAACGCCGCGCCCGATATCGCCGCGTCCCGGCGCCTGGGCGACGTGCTCCAGGCCATCCGCAGCGGTGTGTTTTCCCACGACGACCCGGCGCGCTACACCGCATTGATCGATGGCCTGATCGATTACGATCGTTTCTTAGTGTGTGCAGATTTCGACGCCTATTGGGATGCCCAGGCGCGCGTCGAGGCCCTGTGGCACGACGCAGACGCCTGGTGGCGCTCGGCGGTGCTCAATAGCGCACGTATGGGGTGGTTTTCGTCCGACCGCACCATTCGCGAATACGCCACCGACATATGGAAAGCCATGGACTAGGCAAGCCCGGCGCGGCCGATATACTCAGCCCCACTGCGCCCCATGCTCCTGTACCCCTGCCCCTGAGTGGGAGCGGGCTCTGCCCGCGATAGCGGTCTGCCGGTCGGTGCAGAACATCGCGAACCACTAGGGATCTCACCATGCAATGGATGTTCATGCTCATCGGCCTGCTGCTGGGCTGGCTGCTCGACGAGGAGCCCGGCGAAGCCCTGGTCGGCGCATTGCTGGGCCTGGGCCTGGGCCAGGCCATCGTCCTCTCGCGCCTGGGCGCGCAAGCGGCAGTGCAGGGCCAGGCCTTGGCCGCGTTGGAGCAACGCCTGGCCCTGGTGGAAAGCCCGGCCGCCGACGTCCAAGCCCCCGCCCCCGCCCCAGTACCGGTAGAGCCTGAACCGGTAGAGCCTGAACCGGTCATGGCCGCTGCGCCCGAACCCACCGCGCCCGCCCAGGAACTGGTCTGGGAACTGCCCGCCGACCTGCCCACCGCCGAGCCAACCCCCGCCGACCCTTGGCAACCCGCGGCGCCACAGCAACCTGCGCCGCCGCGTACACCCAACCTGATCGACCGCGCCATCGCCTCGGCGCGCAACTGGCTGTTGGGCGGCAATACCGTGTTGCGGGTCGGGGTGCTGCTGTTGTTCCTCGGCCTGGCGTTCCTGCTGCGCTACGCCACCGAAGGCGTGGTGGTGCCACTGGAGTTGCGCTACGCCGGGGTGGCTGCCGTCGCCCTCGGCTTGCTGGGCCTGGGCTGGTGGCTGCGCCTGCGCAACCGCCAATACGCCGTGATGCTCCAGGGCGCGGGGATTGGCGTGCTCTATCTCACGGTGTTCGCAGCCATGCGCCTGCACCCGTTGATCGACCCGACCGCAGCCTTGGGCCTGCTGGTGGCGGTGACGGTCTTCTGCGCGATTCTGGCGGTCACCCAGGACGCCCTCGCCCTGGCGGCGGCCGCCGCACTGGGCGGCTTTGCCGCGCCCATCCTTACCTCCACCGGCGCCGGTAGCCACGTGGCGCTGTTCAGCTATTTCGCGTTGCTCAACACCGGCATCCTGGCCATCGCCTGGTTCAAGGCCTGGCGCCTGCTCAATGTGATCGGCTTCGTCGGCACCTTCGGCATCGGCCTGGCGTGGGGCCTGCGCGCCTACACACCGGAACTGCTGTGGAGCACCGAGCCGTTCCTGATTCTGTTCTTCCTGATGTACCTGGCCATTGGCTTGCTATTCACCCGCCGCAGGTTGCTGGAAATGCCCGGTGCCCCGGCCGATGACAGCCGTGCAGCGCTGTTGCAGTGGGCGGCGCGCAAGGGCGATTACGTCGACGGCACGCTGCTATTCGGCCCGCCGCTGGTGGGCTTCGGCTTGCAGTTCGCCTTGGTGCAGCACTTGGAGTTCGCGGCGGCGTTCAGCGCCCTGGCGCTGGGGATCGTCTACATGGCGCTGGCCCGGATGCTGGCGGGCGGGCGCGCCTTGTTGCTGAGCGAAACCTGCCTGGCGCTGGGGGTGATTTTCGCCAGCCTGGCCATCCCGCTGGGCTTGGATGCGCGCTGGACGTCCGCCGCTTGGGCGGTGGAGGGCGCCGGGATCGTCTGGCTCGGCCTGCGCCAACAGCGCGTCATGGCCCGCGCCTTCGCCTTGTTGCTGCAAGCGGGCGCGGCGCTGGCGTTTGTCAGCGAACTGCGGGGCGGCCAGACCAGCCTGCTCGACGCCCCGCCGTTGGGCGCGTTGCTGCTTGGGGTAGCGCTGCTGTTCAGCTTCTGGCAACTGCGCCGCGCCGCGCCCCCACAACGGGCCGTGTGGGAAGGCTGGTTGCTGCCGGGGCTGGCCGGCGCGGGGCTGGGCTTTGTGTACCTGTTGGCGCCGCTGTTGTTCCAGGTGCCCGGCACGACGATCGGCTGGGCGCTGCTGGGCCTGTTGAGTTTACTGGCGGGTTTGCGCCTGGCTTCGCGCACCGTTGTGGCGTGCGCGTTGGCGGTGCAGGTGGGCGCCGGGTTGATGTTCTTCGCGGCGTGGCTGGGGCGGGCGGCGGCGGAAGACGCCACGGTGCTGGCCCACGCCAGTTTCTGGGCGCCGCTGGCCTTGGGCCTGGCGGGGCTGATCGGGGCGTGGCGCCTGCATCGCCAAACCTTGGCCACGGCGTGGCAGCCGCTGGACCTACCGCGTTTGTCTGCCGCGTTGTCGTTGTGGGGCGCGCTCTGGTGGGCCCGGGCCTGGGCCAGCGAAATCCTGCGCTTTGCCCCGACTGACCTGCATACCGCGCTGCTACTGGTGGCACTGGCCCTGAGCATGGCGCTGTGGGCGTGGCTGGCGCTGCGGTTGCGCTGGCCGATGTTGGCCCTGCTGTGCACCGGGTGGGTGCCGGTGGCGGCAGTGGTGCTGGTCGCGGGCTACTTCGAGGGCTATCACCCGGCGGTGGACTTTGGTTGGCTGGCCTGGCCGCTGCTGTTCGCCGTGCATTTCCTCAGCCTGCGGCGCCTGGCGCCGATGTTGCCTGCCAGGGCCTTGAGCGCGGCCCATGTGCTGGGTTGCTGGCTGCTGATCGGCGTGTTGGCGCTGGAATTGCGCTACGCCATGGTGCTGATGGCCGAGCAGTACAACGCCTGGCGCTGGTTGGGCTGGGCGCTGTTGCCCAGCCTGTACCTGGTGCTGGCAGCGCTGCCCCGGGCCTGGCCGTGGCCGGTGTCGGCCTATGCCCGCGAGTACCGGGTGTACGCTGCGCTGCCGCTGGCGGGGTTGATGCTGGTGTGGTTCTGGCTGGCCAACGCCTTTAGCGCGGGCAACGCCGAGCCGCTGCCTTATGTGCCGCTGCTCAACCCGCTGGAGCTGGGCCTGTTGTTCGCTCTGTTCGGCGTGTACCTGTGGTCGCGCAGCGCGGCGGGCCAGTGGGGCCAGTGGGGCCTGCGCGCCGACCACGCACAGCGCCTGGGGCAATTGTTGGTGGGGGTGTCGCTGTTCGCGTTCTTCACCGCGCTGGTGATGCGCGGCGCCCATCAGTGGAGCGGCGTCCCCTTTGAGTTGGATGCGCTGTTGGCGTCGATGCGGGTGCAGGCCGGGTTGTCCATCGTCTGGACCCTCATGGCCCTGGGCTTGATGATCGGCGGCCATTTGCGCCATCGCCGCGAAGTCTGGCTGGTGGGTGCGGCCTTGATCGCGCTGGTGGTGGCCAAGCTGTTTTTTGTCGAACTGAGCAACCGTGGCGGGTTGGCCCGCATCGTCTCGTTTATCGGCGTCGGTGTGCTGTTGCTGGTGGTGGGCTACTTCGCGCCGCTGCCGCCCAAACGTGTGCAAACGCCCGCCAACGCGGGTAACGAAAAGCAAGGAGTGTCGTCTTGATTGCAACGCTGAACCGCGGATGGCTGGGCGCGCTGGGCCTGTGCCTGGCGCTGGCGGCCCAGGCCCAGGACCAACCCGGCGACTTCGCCACCCAAGTACCCCTGACCCTGAGCGGCGACGGCCCGTGGTACCGCCTCGAGTTGCCGCTGGCCGTGCAGATGCTGGCACGCCACAGCGACCTAGCGGACATGCGGGTGTTCAACGCCGCCGGTGAGCCGATGGCCTACGCGGTGGCCCGGGAGCCGGCGCAAACCCATGAACAGCGCAGCCTGCACGAGGTGAAATGGTTCCCGCTGTACAGCGCCGCCGACGCGGCCGAGGCCAAGCCCAGCGTGCGGGTGCAGTCGAACGCCAGCGGCACCTTGGTGCAAGTGGAGCCGTCCACTGAACTTGAGGCCGGCGAGGAAGTGCTGCGCGGTTGGCTGCTCGATACCAGTGCGGTCAAGGCACCGCTGGAGCAGTTGATCCTCGACTGGACCGATCGCGACGGCTTCCAGCGCTTCAGCATCGAGGCCAGCGACGACTTGCAGCGCTGGCGGGCCTGGGGCGAAGGGCAGGTGGCACGGCTGTCGTTCGCCGACGAGCGGGTCGAACAGCATGAAGTCAGCTTGCCCGGGCAACCGGCGCGCTACCTGCGCCTGCTGTGGAACGCCCCGCAAGCGGCGCCGGCGCTCACCTCGGTGCAAGTGCGCAGCACCAGCAGCACGCGCCTGCCGCAGCCGCTGGTGTGGTCGCAACGCCTGACCGGCAGCAGCGTCAAGGACGGCGAATACACCTGGCAACTGCCGGTGGCGCTGAGTGTCGAGCGCTTGCGCCTGGAAATGGGCGAAGCCAATACCCTGGCCCCGGTGCTGCTTTACGGGCGCCGCGACAGCAGCGCGCCGTGGTACTCGCTGGGGGGCGGTTTGTTGTATCGCCTGAGCCAGAACGGCCAAGACGTGGTGCAAGACCAACTGCAGTTGCCCGGGCAGGTTGTGCAGCAGCTCAAACTCGCGGTGGACGGCCGCGGCGGTGGCCTCGGCCTGGCCGCGCCGGCCCTGTACGTGGCGGTGCGCCCCAGCCAGGTGGTGTTCCTTGCGCGCGGTGCGGGGCCCTACACCCTGGCGCTGGGCAGCCCAACGGCGAAAGCGGCAAGCCTGGGCCTGGAAACCCTGATTCCCGATTACCGCCCCGAACGCCTGGCGACCCTCGGCCAGGCTCGGGTGGACGCCAGCGTGCCGGTCGCCAGCGCCCCGGTCGCCGGGCCACTGACCGAGCCGCTACCGATTGTCGCGGGCACCGACTGGAAAAAACTCAGCCTGTGGGCCGTCCTGCTGCTGGGTGTGCTGGCGCTGGCGGGTATGGCGTTCAGCCTGCTGCGCAAACAATAGGCCCGTGTGGCAGCGGGCCCTGCCCGCGATGGGGCCTGTATAGCCGCTGCCTCTCTATCGGCAGGCATGCCACCATCGCGGGCGGGCCCCGCATTCGGGCAAGGATGGTGGCGGCCGCCCAATCTGAACTCAATCCGCTGAATCTCGTCTGATAAGAGCAATTGCCCCCGCACTCGCGTTAAACTGCGCGGGTTTTTCGCCCCCCATCCTCCGGAGCCTTCCATGTCCCGCGTTACCCTGAGTCGCTATTTGATTGAGCAGACCCGCAGCAACAACACTCCTGCCGATCTGCGCTTCCTGATCGAGGTCGTGGCGCGCGCCTGCAAGGAAATCAGCCACGCCGTTTCCAAAGGCGCACTGGGCGGTGTTCTGGGCAGCATGGGCACCGAAAACGTGCAGGGCGAAGTGCAGAAAAAACTCGACGTGATTTCCAACGAAATCCTCCTCGAAGCCAACGAATGGGGCGGCCACCTGGCCGGCATGGCGTCCGAAGAAATGGACAACGCCTACCAGATCCCCGGCAAATACCCCAAAGGCGCGTACCTGCTGGTGTTCGACCCGCTGGACGGCTCGTCGAACATCGACATCAACGCGCCGGTCGGCACCATTTTCTCGGTGCTGCGTTGCCCCAACGAACACCTGAGCCAGAACGAAGCCCTGAACGAAAAGGCCTTTTTGCAGCCAGGCACCCAGCAGGTCGCCGCCGGTTACGCGATCTACGGCCCGCAGACCATGCTGGTGCTGACCCTGGGCGACGGCGTCAAAGGCTTCACCCTGGACCGCGAAATGGGCAGTTTCGTGCTGACCCACGAAGACATCACCATCCCGGCCGCGACCCAGGAATTTGCCATCAACATGTCCAACCAGCGCCACTGGGAAGCCCCGGTCCAGCGCTACGTCAGTGAACTGCTCGAAGGCGAGAGCGGCCCACTGAAGAAGAACTACAACATGCGTTGGGTTGCCGCGATGGTGGCTGACGTGCACCGCATCCTGACCCGCGGTGGCCTGTTCATGTACCCGCGCGACAGCCGCGAGCCGTCCAAACCCGGCAAACTGCGCCTGATGTACGAAGCCAACCCGATGTCGTTCCTCGTGGAACAGGCCGGCGGCGTGTCCACCGACGGCCACCAGCGCATCCTCGACATCCAGCCAGAAGGCCTGCACCAGCGGGTGGCGGTGTTCCTCGGTTCCAAAGAAGAAGTCGAGCGCGTTACGGCCTACCACAAGGAATAAACCATGACCGCGCCCTGGCAGCCGTTGCTTGAATGGTGGTTCGGTGAAGCCGAACAGCCCAACGCAGTGGCTGCACAGAAGGGCGGGTTATGGTTCGGCAAGCGTGACAGCCAGGACCTTGAAGCGCGCACGCGTTTCGCGGCCCTGGTGGAGCAGGCCCTGGCCGGCGAATTGACCGGGTGGACGCAATGTCCCGAGGGTTGGCTGGCCCAGGTGCTACTGCTCGATCAACTGCCACGCATGATCTTTCGCGACACCCCCAAAGCATTTTTCGGTGACCTGCGGGCCCAGGCCCTGGTGGCCCAAGGCATTGCCGCGGATTTCGACCGGCAATTGCCGCCGATCCGCCGCGTGTTCATCTACCTGGTGTTCGAACACTGCGAAAACCTGGCGGTGCAGAACGAAGCGGTTTCGCGCTTCAGCCAACTGCACGACCAACAACCGCCGCACGAGCGCGCCGTGTTCGCCAGCAACCTGGACTACGCCCAACGGCACCAGCAGGTGATCGCTCGGTTCGGGCGCTTCCCCCACCGCAACGACATCCTCGGGCGCGCAAGCACGCCTGAGGAAGTGGCGTTTCTGGCGGGGCCGGGGTCGCGCTTTTAGGCCAGGCTCGCTCCCACAATGGATAGCTTTTGTGTGGGAGCGAGCCTGCTCGCGATAGAGCCCTAACGCTCAGCTCAAATCCTGAAACTGCCCACCAAGTGCTTGAGCCGCGCCGCTTGTTGTTCCAAGTCGGCGCAGGCGCGCAGGGTGGCTTGCAGGTTCTCCACGCCTTCCTGGTTCAGGGTGTTGATTTCAGTGATATCGACGTTGATCGACTCCACCACCGAGGTCTGCTCTTCAGTGGCGGTGGCCACCGATTGGTTCATGCCGTCGATCTCGCCGATGCGCTGAGTCACGCTGACCAACCGCTCGCCGGCCTGGTTGGCGATGCCGACGCTGGTTTCGCTCTGGCGCTGGCTGTCGGTCATGATGCTGACCGCTTCGCGGGCGCCGACTTGTAGTTCCTCGATCATTGTCTGCACTTGCTGCGCCGAGTCCTGGGTGCGGTGCGCGAGGTTGCGCACTTCATCGGCGACTACCGCGAAGCCACGCCCGGCCTCACCGGCGCGGGCCGCCTCGATGGCGGCGTTGAGGGCCAGCAGGTTGGTTTGCTGGGAAATGCTGGTGATGACTTCCAGGATCTGCCCGATGTTCACCGTGTGGCTGTTGAGGGTTTCGATGTTGCCGCACGAATCGCTGATTTTCGCCGACAGTTGCTGCATTGCGCCGATGGTCTTGTCCACCACTTGCTGGCCGTCCTCGGCCAGGCTGCGCGCCTCGCTGGAGTGCTGGGAGGCGAGGGCGGCGTTCTGGGCGATTTCCTGGGCCGCGGCGCCGAGCTGGTTGATGGCCGCCGCGACGCTGCTGGTGCGCGAGGCCTGCTGGTCGGAGTTGAGCATCGACGAGTTGGAGGCGCTGACCACCCGCACTGCCACTTCGTTGACCTGGCCGGTGGCCGAGGCCACTTCGCGGATCGAGCTGTGGATGCGTTCCACGAAGCGGTTGAACGACACCCCCAGCGTGCCGAACTCGTCGTGGCCGTGAATGGTCAGGCGCCGGGTCAGGTCACCTTCGCCTTCGGCAATGTCGTGCATGGCGCGGCCCATGGTCAGCAGCGGCTGCATCAGCAGGCGGATCAGCATGCTCAGCAAAGCGATGATGATGACCACCGCAATCACCATGGCGATGATGGCCGAAGTGCGGAACTCGCCAAGCATGGCGAACGCGGTGTTTTGGTCGAGCACCAGGGCCACGTACCAATCGGCGGACGGCACGCCTTTGACCGGGGTGAGGGCGATGAATTGCGCCTGGCCATCCACCTCGACTTCCTGCAAACCGCTGCGCAGCGCAGGCGTGGCGGCGGGGTAGAGTTCGGCCAAGGTCTTGAGCTGCAACTTGCTGTCCGGGTGGATCAACACTTTGCCTTGGGCGTTGACGATAAAGGCGTGGCCGTGACCGTCGAAGTCCAGGGAGTTGATGATGGCGCTGACGCTGCTCAGGTCGATGTCCGCGCCGCTGACGCCGATGGTTTGGTTCTGGTACTGCACCGGGGTGGCGACGGTGATGACCAGTTTGCCCGAAGAAGCCGAGACGTAGGGTTCGGTGACGATGGTTTGCCCGGCGCCAATGGCGGCTTTGTACCAGCCGCGTACGCGCGGGTCGTAGTCGGCTGGGCGGTTGCCGGTAGGCACCGAGGTCATCGCGCCGTCCTGGCCACCGAAGTAGCTGAGCTGGAAATTGCTGGTGTAGGCGGGCAGGCCGATGCTGCGTGCCAGGTTTTGTGGGGTGGCGCCTTCTACGCCGATCTGCTGGGCCAGGGATTGGGCCAGTTGGATGCGGCCTTCCAGCCAGGTCTGGATATTGCCGGTGGTCAGGCTGCCCAGTTCCTGCATCGAGGTTTCGGTACTGGCGCGCAGGCTCTGGCGCTGGCGGTAATCGTTGAACAGGATGAAGCAGGCGAAGGCCACAGCGACCACCAGGGCGGCGGCCAGGAGGATCTTGTGGCTGAATTTCATGTTTCGGGTCATGGAGGTTTACTACCGCAAAGGCTGGTCGGCGAGAGGGGGGAGGCAATTTGCCACACTGCGGGGGCTTGTGCTGCTTCTATGTCGTCTGGCGGGCGGTAAAGGTGAGGGGTTTTTCGGCAAAACCGACGAAATGTTCGCAGCCCTCAGGAAGTGGCTGATTTATTTGGCAAATGAAGACGTTACCGTTCAAGAAATACCCAGTTACACGGGGAACCAGATGGGGGTTTTCTCTTCTAAGCTTCTGGTTGGCAGCCATGCCTCCCCCTTTCGCCCCAGGAGTTCCACCATGTCGTTGCGATCTATCGCGTTGCTGGCGTTTTGCGTGTTGTTGGCCGCATGCAGCAAGGTCAATCAGGAAAACTACTCGAAACTGTCGGCGGGCATGCCCAAGGCCGAGGTCGAATCCCTGCTGGGCAAACCCACCGACTGTTCCGGCGCCCTGGGCATGTCCAGTTGCACCTGGGGCGACAAAAACAGCTTTATCAGCGTGCAGTACGCCGGTGACAAAGTGTTGATGTTCTCCGGGCAAGGCCTGAAGTAAATCCGGGGCCTGGCGCCCACGGGAGAAGAATAATGATGCGGTTAGTAATAGCTCTTATGGCCGGCCTGGCTTTGGCCGGTTGCGCCACTTCTGGCGATGACGGGTTGGCGCCCAAGACCGTCAACCAGGTTGACCTCAAGCGTTACCAAGGGGCCTGGTATGAACTGGCGCGCCTACCCATGTACTTCCAGCGCAACTGCGCGCAGTCCGAAGCCCATTACAGCCTCAAGCCCGACGGCAACGTCGCGGTGCTCAACCGCTGCCTGACCCAGGACTGGCAATGGGAAGAAGCCCGGGGCACGGCCTCGCCGCAAGTGCCGGGCAAGACCGACAAGCTGTCGGTTGAGTTCGACACCTGGTTCAGTAGGCTGCTGCCGGGTGTGGCCAAGGGCGACTACTGGGTGCTGTACGTCAGCGACGACTACAAGACCGCCATCGTCGGCAGCCCGAGCCGTCGCTACCTGTGGCTGCTGTCGCGGACCCCGGAAATCAACGCGGTCAAGCGTGAAGACCTGCTCAGCCGCGCCCGCCAGCAAGGCTACGACACCACCCGCCTGATCTGGCGCGTCTCGGACCGGCAGATGGCCAAGACCTCGCATTGAGCGAAGAACCCCACCGTCGTAGCAAGCCCGCTTGCTACACAGGGCGTGGGTTCAACCCAGCAACTGCCTCAACACCTGGGTAAAGGCGCGGCGGCTGTCCTCTTCCCCTGCATGATGCCCATCACGGATCACCCACAGCCCATTGACCATCACATCCCGCACCTGGCGGTCGCCGCCGGCGAATAGCCAGCGGTTGAGGATGCCGTCGCCGTCCGCAGTCGCCAGATACGGGTCGTTGCCGTCCAGCACCAGCCAGTCGGCGCGCTTGCCCACGGCCAGGGCGCCGATGTTCTGCCCCAGGGCCTGGGCGCCGCCGTCCAGGGCCGCGTCGTAAAGGGTGCGCCCGACCATCGGTTGGTCGGCGCGATACAGGCGGTTGCGGCGTTGGTCGCGCAGGCGTTGGCCGTACTCCAGCCAGCGCAATTCCTCCACCACGCTCAACGACACATGGCTGTCGGAGCCAATACCCATGCGCCCGCCTTGGGCGAGGAAGTCCACGGCCGGGAAAATCCCGTCGCCCAGGTTGGCCTCAGTGGTCAGGCACAAACCGGCAATGGCCTGGCTCTTGGCCATCAAGCTGACTTCCTGCGGGTTGGCGTGGGTGGCGTGGACCAGGCACCAGCGCTCATCGACCTCAGTGTTTTCGTACAACCATTGCAGCGGGCGCAAGCCGCTCCAGGCCAGGCAATCGTCGACTTCCTTTTGCTGCTCGGCGATGTGGATATGCACCGGGCACTGCTTGTCGCTGGCCGCCAGTACTTCGCTGATTTGCTGCGGCGTGACTGCCCGTAGGGAGTGGAAGCACAGGCCCAGGGCCTGCGCCGGCTTCGCGGCGAGCAGCGGTTGCAGGCTTTGCTGCAGCCGGAGGTAGCGCTCGGTGCTGTTGATGAAACGCCGCTGCCCGTCATTCGGCGCCTGGCCGCCAAAGCCTGAGTGGCTGTAGAGCACCGGCAGCAGGGTCAGGCCGATACCGGCGGCGCTGGCGGCCTGGCTGATTTGCAGCGACAGCTCGGCCGGGTTGGCATAGGGCTGGCCATCCTGGTTGTGGTGCACGTAGTGGAACTCGGCTACTGAGGTGTAGCCGGCCTTGAGCATTTCGATGTACAGCTGGCGGGCGATTACCCCCAGTTGCTCGGGGCTGATCTTGCCGACGAGGCGGTACATCAAATCGCGCCAGGTCCAGAAACTGTCGTTGGGGTTACCTGCCACTTCCGCCAGCCCGGCCATGGCGCGCTGGAACGCGTGGGAGTGCAGGTTGGGCATCCCCGGCAGCAGCGGCCCGCGCAGGCGCTCGGCGCCGTCGGCACTGGCCTGGCTCTGGATATGGGTCAGCACGCCGTCGGCGCTGACCTCAAAGCGAACATCGTTGGCCCAGCCACTGGGCAGCAGTGCGCGTTCGGCAAAGAAGGCGGACATGGTTCAAAACCCCATCGTGATTATTTGTATATACATATACAGACGTTTGCCTGCCCGGTAAACTCCGGCAAGCTAGCAGCCTTTAATCATTCACAAGGATTTCCTGTGCCGACTCCGCCTGCCGTTTCCCCGCTGGCCGCCCAAATGGGTGACAGTCCGGCGCCCTTGTACGCCCGCGTCAAGCAGATGATTACCCAGCAGATCGAAAGCGGAAACTGGCCGCCCCATTACCGCGTGCCGTCCGAGAGCGAACTGGTCAGCCAACTGGGTTTCAGCCGCATGACCATCAACCGCGCCCTGCGCGAGATGACGGCCGATGGCCTGCTGGTGCGCATGCAAGGGGTCGGTACGTTCGTCGCCGAGCCCAAGAGCCAGTCCGCGTTGTTTGAAGTGCACAACATCGCCGATGAGATCGCCTCGCGCGGCCATCGCCACACCTGCAAGGTCGTCACCCTGGGCGAAGAGGCCGCCGGCTCCGAGCGCGCCGTGGCCCTGGACATGCGTGAAGGGCAGAAGGTGTTCCACTCGCTGATCGTGCATTACGAGAACGACATCCCGGTGCAAATCGAGGACCGTTTCGTCAACGCCCTGGTCGCGCCGGACTACCTCGCCCAGGACTTCACCCTGCAAACCCCCTACGCCTACCTGAATCAGGTTGCGCCACTGACCGAAGGCGAGCACGTGGTCGAAGCCATCCTCGCCGACCCCCAGGAATGTGCGCTGCTGCAAATCGAGCCGGGCGAACCGTGCCTGCTGATCCGCCGCCGCACCTGGTCGGGCCGCCAACCCGTGACGGCGGCGCGCCTGATCCACCCCGGCTCCCGTCATCGCCTGGAAGGGCGTTTTCACAAATAAATGAAAAGAAGAGCACCCCATGAGCCACCTGAAGGTTCTGCGCGCGGCTGACTATCCGCGCATGCCCTGGAAAAACGGCGGTGGCAGCACCGAAGAAATCACCCGCGACGCCGGCACCGGCCTGGACGGCTTCGGCTGGCGCCTATCGATTGCCGACATCGGCGAGTCGGGCGGGTTTTCCACCTTCAACGGTTACCAACGCATCATCACTGTGCTGCAAGGCGCAGGCATGGTCCTCACCGTCGACGGCCAGGCCACCCGGCCACTGCGCCCCCTGGACCCCTTCGCCTTCAGCGGCGCCAGCGAAGTTGCCTGCACCTTGCTTGAGGGGGCGATCCGCGATTTCAACCTGATCTACGCCCCCCAGCGCTACCACGCCCGTTTGCAGTGGCTGAGCGGCGAGCAGCGGTTCTTCAGCTCGGCAGGCACCGTGCTGGTGTTCAGCGTGAGTGAAAACCTGGAACTGACCGTGGTGGGGAACCGCGAGCATCTGGGGCGTCATGACTGCCTGCAAGTGGACGGTAATGTTGAGTTGTTGGAGATCGCCAGCGACGGTGCGTGCTGCATCATCGAACTGACCCCAGCCTGATCCGGGTTCAAGCACCCGCCCATGGCAGGTGCAACCTGGCGTAGTCCACTTCCCACCAATCGCGTCCGTTTGGTCTGATTTCGCGCAATAAATTGCTTCGCTAGCATCGCGTTTTGTCCTGCGCGAGTGCGTGCCATGCCGCCATCCTCTCCCCCAGAACCCACTGTCCCCGCCGACAACATGCGCGTCGCCCTGGCGTACATTACCGGCGCCCCGGAAAAACTCTTCGACGCCAGTGTCGATACCGCCCTTTGGGTGTGGGAGGCGATCCAGGGGGATTTCAACCAGGACCGCAGCACCGGGCAAATCGCCTTCGACGCGGCGGTCTCCATGGTGCCCTTGGTAGACCAGGTCTGCGACATGCGCGATTTGGTCGCCAACTGCCGCGAACTGCAAAAAGACCAAAGCAACACCTGGGCCTGGGTCGGCCTGTGCCTGACCCTGATCGGCCTGTTTCCGGTGCTCGGTTCCCTGGTCAAGGGCGTGCTGAAAATCTTCTTCCTGTTCATCCGCCGCTCGGGCGGCCATGCCGTGGAGAAGGCCGTGGACGAGGCGATGACCTGGGTCATCACCCTGCTGCGTAAAAAGGAAGTGGTGAAGTACTGGCGTGGCCTGGAGTGGGGCCAAGTGTTCAAGGAACTGGCTGACGCCATCAAGAAGGTGCGCAACCAGATAGACGTCTTGAGGTTGCTGCACGCCTTCGACCGGGGCATTGCCCTGCTCAACACCCTACTGGGCAAAGTCAAATACGTCCCCGGGGCCGCCGCCAAGGCCGAGCAAACCCTGAACATGGTCAAGGCCGTGCGCCTACAGGCCAATGCCCATATCGGCAAAGCGCTACAACCGATACGCGACGCCCTCGACATCGTGATCCGCCGGCTGGAAATGGAAGACCTGATGCAGCATCGGGCGATCCTGAACACGGTGAATGTGCACTTTCACGGCGGATTGCCCGAGGCGCGGGCGGTGAAATTGATGCGGGATGCGAAGCCGTTGCCGGGGTGGTTGAGTCGGGGGAAGCCGGGGGTGTTTAGTCCCGTCGATCCGAAGGACTACATAGACGAGGTAAACAGAAGAGCCGCCCAAGGATTTCCGCGCCTCGATGATAAGCAGATCCAAACCTTCGCCAAGGGCTTGGAGGCGGATGAACTCAAAGGCCCCCAACGCCTTTACCGCATCTTAGGCCCCGGCAGTGTCGCCAGTGCCCAGGACTGGGTCACGGAAGCCGTGTTCAAACAAATCATGGATTCAGCCAACCCCAAGTCTGCCTGGCGCAAGTACCTGGCGGTGTGGCCGGACTGGAACGTCAATGGCCAGTTCGTGGTGTACGACCTCAAGGCCGGGGAAACCCTCAAGGTCTGGAAAGGCCCCGCGGCGTCCCAGGTCAAGGATGGGGAAGTCGAACTAGGTGACCTTTATCTGGAGGGCGGCTGGGAGCAACTCAAGTTCGATGCCAAGTTCATCCGCAACAGCGCCGGCGAAAGCACCGCTGAAGCCTTCGACACCCTGACCTACTACCGCGTGGATCGCCAGACCGGTCGCATGGAACCTGCCCCGGACATGAACTACGAGCGTTACAAGAACCTTTCGGCAGAAGAGCAGGAGTTCTATGAGTGCCTGCGCGAAAAAATCAATCACCCCGCCATCAGCGGCCCCTTTGATACCGCCTGGGGCATGACCGACTTTGATGCCCAACTTAATAACGTGCGCCTCGGCCTGCCCAACTTGCCCGGCCAAGTAACGGAGTTTAAAAAATGAATCCGCTTTATCCGATGACCCCGACTTATCACCTGTCGCTTTGGCAAAAACGCCAAGCGGCGATGCTCTATTACTACTCGTCGCAAAGTTACCTGGACGCGTTGTTGCCGAAGATCGAAGAGTTGATCGTTATGGCCGAGATGCTTTTAGAACGCCGTTCGATTCTCGACCCCCTGATGGTCAGCGAACGCTGGGGCGTGCGCGATACCGCAGCCAACTGGAGCACCGGCGGTTTTCCAGCCTTGATTGCCTACAGGCAAAGCACGATGTGGCATATGGCCAAGCGCGTCGACCAGTGCTACGGCATCACGGGAACCAATCAATGCGCCCATATGCTGGGCGAGTTCTCGATGCAATGGGCCACCGCAGAACAGGAGAAAGCGTTTCGCGAGCGGGCCAACGAGGTGTTTTCCTACGGTTTTATGATTGACGGAGTTATGAAACGCAACTGGAGCGATTTAACTTTCTGGATTATTTGGCAGGAACTCAAAGAACAATTTCCTCGTTTGCCGAAATTCAAAGTGCATATGGATATTGAAGGTAAAACCGGGGAAGTTCCGCCACGTACCGGTGTTTATGTCTCTCAGGATGATCCTCTGGGTGCCCTGCAATTTGCCTGGACCGGAGGCGGCGAAGGTATGTGGAAAACGCTGGAAGAATGCAAAACGTTCAATGATATAGGCCTGGACGCCTTGAAAACCTTGGGACGCGCAGGCTTGTGGGGCGATGAAAACGGACTTGCAAGGTTCATTGAGCAATCGCCCTATAAAGGCGTCTTTAAAGAGTCGTACTTCTACGCTCGTACCCGAGTACAAGTTCACTCTTTCACCGAACGCCCCTGCAAGTGGTACTTCGTCGAACTTCTCGAAGGCGAGTTTGAAGACAGCGACCCCGACGCCATGGCCGACGCGCCCGGCAGCGAGCCGCAGCACCCGCCGCGCAAAGCCAGCGGCGAGCCGTGCCCCCACGCCGGTTGGTGGTTCAGCCCCGCCCGTGAAGGTTCGCGGCAGTATTTCCGTGATGGCGCAATTTTTCCCAAGCTGGAAGGCGACTACGGCTACACCTTCTGGCTCTGGAGCCCGGATCAGTCCAGGCCAACACTTTGATCGTTCACCGCCATTGCGTTTACCTGCTACCTCGCCCTTCTCGGTTGTTACTGAACGCCCCATTCGGGGGCGTTTCCTTGCTTCGGTAACAACGTGTTCGTCGTTGTTGATTTCTCTTGTCGTGCTCTGAATTTCTCAGACTCCCTTGATCCACGGGCTCTACAACCCTGCCCAGAACTTTTCTGAAGCTCGGATTTGCAAGTTGGCCGCATGATTGCATATGCTTGTATGTACAAGTAAAGACGTATGCGTATGAGTCGCGCCGACTCAACCATCGTCCCCTGATTCGCCGTTGTGCAGTGGTTGCGCACTGGCTTGCTCGCCCGCCGCCCGGGTTGGTTTGGATTGATTGCTGAGGAGTTTTTTCGTGTCTGACAATAGCCAAAAGCCTACGAAGTACCGTGACGTTGAAATCCGCGCCGCCCGCGGCAACACGCTGACCGCCAAGAGCTGGTTGACCGAAGCGCCGCTGCGCATGCTGATGAACAACCTCGACCCGCAAGTGGCCGAGAACCCCAAGGAACTGGTGGTGTACGGTGGCATTGGCCGCGCGGCGCGCAACTGGGAGTGCTACGACAAAATCGTCGAGAGCCTGACCAACCTCAACGACGACGAAACCCTGCTGGTGCAATCGGGTAAACCGGTCGGCGTGTTCAAAACCCACAGCAATGCCCCGCGCGTGTTGATCGCCAACTCCAACCTGGTGCCGCACTGGGCGAGCTGGGAGCACTTCAACGAACTCGACGCCAAGGGCCTGGCCATGTACGGCCAGATGACCGCCGGCAGCTGGATCTACATCGGCAGCCAGGGGATCGTCCAGGGCACCTACGAAACCTTCGTCGAGGCCGGTCGCCAGCATTACGACGCCAACCTCAAGGGCCGTTGGGTGCTGACCGCAGGCCTGGGCGGCATGGGGGGCGCGCAGCCGTTGGCCGCAACCCTGGCCGGCGCGTGCTCGCTGAACATCGAGTGCCAGCAGGTGAGCATCGATTTCCGCCTCAGCAGCCGTTACGTCGATGAGCAAGCCAGCGACCTCGACGACGCCCTGGCGCGCATTGCCAAGTACACCAAGGAAGGCAAGGCCATCTCCATCGCGCTGCTGGGCAACGCCGCCGAGATCCTGCCGGAACTGGTCAAGCGCGGCGTGCGCCCGGACATGGTCACTGACCAGACCAGCGCCCACGACCCGCTCAACGGCTACCTGCCTGCCGGTTGGACCTGGGACGAATACCGCGCCCGCGCCAAGACCGAGCCGGCTGCCGTGGTCAAGGCCGCCAAGCAGTCTATGGCCGTCCACGTCAAGGCGATGCTGGATTTCCAGAAAATGGGCGTGCCGACCTTCGACTACGGCAACAACATCCGCCAGATGGCCCAGGAAGAGGGTGTGGAAAATGCCTTCGACTTCCCCGGTTTCGTTCCGGCCTACATCCGCCCACTGTTCTGCCGTGGCATCGGCCCGTTCCGCTGGGCGGCGCTGTCGGGTGACCCGCAAGACATCTACAAAACCGACGCCAAGGTCAAGGAGCTGATCCCGGACGATGCCCACCTGCACAACTGGCTGGACATGGCCCGCGAGCGCATCGCCTTCCAGGGCCTGCCGGCGCGGATCTGCTGGGTGGGCCTGGGCCAGCGCGCCAAGTTGGGCCTGGCGTTCAACGAAATGGTGCGCAGCGGTGAGCTGTCGGCGCCGATCGTGATCGGCCGCGACCACCTGGACTCCGGCTCCGTAGCCAGCCCGAACCGCGAAACCGAATCGATGCAGGACGGTTCCGACGCCGTGTCCGACTGGCCGCTGCTCAACGCCCTGCTCAACACCGCCAGCGGCGCGACCTGGGTCTCACTGCACCACGGCGGCGGCGTCGGCATGGGCTTCTCCCAGCATTCGGGCATGGTCATCGTGTGTGATGGCACCGACGAAGCGGCCGAGCGGATCGCGCGCGTGCTGCACAACGACCCGGCCACAGGCGTGATGCGCCACGCGGATGCGGGCTATCAGATCGCCATCGATTGCGCCAAGGAACAGGGCCTGAACCTGCCGATGATTACTGGCTAAAGGCCGCGCTTTATTTGCCCGCCAGGCTGGCGTGCCGGAAACTGCACGCCATTGTTTATCGCGGGCGCTGCCTCAAGCCCCACCGCATCGTTGTCGTAGGTAGAAAACGGGTTTGCGTAGCGGCCCTAAAAAGCGAAGGAGCGCTACGCACTTCAGTGCGGGCGAGCCTGCTTCCTACACGCGAGCAGGGCCAGGCAGGCCGGGTTCCCACAGGAACCGGGCGAGATTTCAGAACAATCCACAGCCGGCGAGCCGTTGCGTGCCACGGGCTGTTAATAAAACTCTCAAAAGGAGCACGAATGTGACTGCGCTAAACCTTATCCCAGGCCAGCTGACCCTTGCCCAACTGCGTGCCGTTTACCAGAACCCGATCACCCTGAGCCTGGATGACAGCGCCTCGCAACAGATCGAAGCCAGCGTGGCCTGCGTGGAGCAGATCCTGGCCGAGAACCGCACCGCGTACGGCATCAACACCGGTTTCGGCCTGCTGGCCTCGACCCGCATCGCCAGCGAAGACCTGGAAAACCTGCAACGCTCCCTGGTGCTATCCCACGCCGCCGGTGTGGGCGAGCCGATCAGCGACGCCCTGGTGCGCCTGATTATGGTGCTCAAGGTCAACAGCCTGAGCCGTGGTTTCTCCGGCATCCGTCGCTTGGTTATCGATGCGCTGATCGCCCTTATCAATGCCGAGGTTTACCCGCACATCCCGCTCAAAGGTTCGGTGGGCGCTTCCGGCGACCTCGCGCCTTTGGCCCATATGTCCCTGGTGCTGCTGGGCGAAGGCAAGGCCCGCTACAAAGGACAATGGCTGAGCGCGACCGAGGCGCTGAAAGTCGCCGGCCTGACGCCGCTGACCCTGGCCGCCAAAGAAGGCCTGGCGCTGCTCAACGGCACCCAGGTGTCTACCGCTTATGCCTTGCGCGGTTTGTTCGAGGGCGAAGACCTGTTCGCCGGCGCCCTGGCCCTGGGTGGCCTGACCGTTGAGGCGGTGCTGGGTTCGCGCTCGCCGTTCGACGCACGCATCCACGCCGCCCGTGGCCAGAAAGGCCAGATCGACGCCGCTGCCGCGTACCGCGACCTGCTGGGCGAGCGCAGCGAAGTGTCCGATTCGCACCACAACTGCGACAAGGTCCAGGACCCGTACTCCCTGCGTTGCCAGCCGCAAGTCATGGGCGCCTGCCTGACCCAGTTCCGCCAGGCCGCCGAGGTGCTGAGCATCGAAGCCAACGCCGTGTCGGACAACCCGTTGGTGTTCGCCGCCGAAGGCGACGTGATTTCCGGTGGTAACTTCCACGCTGAACCGGTGGCCATGGCCGCTGACAACATGGCTTTGGCCATCGCCGAAATCGGCTCCCTGAGCGAGCGCCGCATCTCGCTGATGATGGACAAGCACATGTCCCAGTTGCCGCCGTTCCTGGTGGCCAACGGTGGGGTGAACTCCGGTTTCATGATCGCCCAAGTGACTGCCGCAGCCCTGGCCAGCGAAAACAAGGCCTTGGCTCACCCGCACTCGGTGGACAGCCTGCCCACTTCCGCCAACCAGGAAGACCACGTCTCCATGGCCCCGGCCGCGGGTAAGCGTTTGTGGGAAATGGCTGAGAACACCCGTGGCGTGCTCGCCGTGGAATGGCTCGCTGCCGTCCAGGGCCTGGACCTGCGCGATGGCCTGAAAACCTCCAGCAAACTGGAGCAAGCGCGCACCCTCCTGCGCAGCAAAGTCCCGTTCTATGAGAAAGACCGCTTCTTCGCCCCGGACATCAACGCCGCGAGCGAACTGCTGGCCTCCCGTTGCCTGAACGAACTGGTCCTGGCCAAGTTGCTGCCGAGCCTCTGACACCCAGGTGTAGCAAGCGGGCTTGCCCGCGCTCGGCAGCGTAGCGGCCGTCAATAGTCGCACAAGCCACTATTTGAAGTGGCTGCTACGCACCCCAGCGCGGGCAAGCCCGCTTGCTACCGGTTCAGTCAGCCCATTGGTTTTCTCTGACAAAAACAATTAAGGACGAGAAATGCAACAGCAAGCATCCGGTTTGAAACGCGGGCTATCGGCCCGCCACATTCGCTTCATGGCACTGGGGTCGGCCATCGGCACCGGGCTGTTCTACGGCTCCGCCTCGGCCATCCAAATGGCTGGCCCAGCGGTATTGCTGGCGTACCTGATCGGTGGCGCGGCGGTGTTCATGGTCATGCGCGCCCTCGGTGAGATGGCAGTGCACAACCCGGTGGCCGGTTCGTTCGGCAAGTACGCCAGCACCTACCTGGGGCCGATGGCGGGCTTCATCCTGGGTTGGACCTACGCTTTCGAGATGATTATTGTCTGCCTCGCCGACGTCACCGCGTTCGGCATTTATATGGGCTTCTGGTTTCCCGAAGTGGCGCGCTGGGTCTGGGTGCTGGGCATCGTGTTCCTGATCGGCGGCCTGAACCTGTGCAACGTCAAGGTCTTCGGCGAGATGGAGTTCTGGCTGTCGCTGCTCAAGGTGGCGGCCATCGTCGCGATGATCCTCGGTGGTTTCGGCATCATGCTGTTTGGCATCAACTCGGCCAACGCCGAACACGCCACCGGGGTGAGCAACCTGTGGGCCCACGGCGGCTTCATGCCTAACGGCATCGGTGGCTTGATTGCATCGTTCGCGGTGGTGATGTTCGCCTTCGGCGGCATCGAGATCATCGGCATCACCGCCGGCGAAGCCAAGGACCCGCAACGGGTGCTGCCCAAGGCGATCAACGCCGTACCGCTGCGTATCCTGCTGTTCTACGTGTTGACCCTGTTCGTGCTGATGGCCATTTACCCGTGGCCGCAAATCGGCAGCCAGGGCAGCCCCTTCGTGCAGATCTTCGATCACCTGGGCATCAGCTCGGCGGCGACCATCCTCAACATCGTGGTGATTTCGGCGGCGGTGTCGGCCATCAACAGCGACATTTTTGGCGCGGGCCGCATGATGTACGGCCTGGCGGAGCAGGGCCATGCGCCCAAGTGCTTCTCCAAGCTGTCGCGCCAGGGTGTGCCGTGGATGACCGTGGTGGTGATGGGCGCAGCGCTGCTGGGCGGCGTGGTGCTCAACTACCTGATCCCGGAAAACGTGTTCCTGGTCATCGCTTCGATCGCCACCTTCGCCACCGTGTGGGTGTGGCTGATGATCCTGCTGACCCAAGTGGCCATGCGCCGCTCCATGAGCCGCGAAGAAGTCGCGCAGCTGCAATTCCCCGTACCGTTCTGGCCCTACGCGCCGGCGGCGGCGATTGTGTTCATGCTGTTCGTCTTCGGCGTGCTGGGCTACTTCCCGGACACCCAGGCTGCCTTGCTGGTAGGCGCGGTGTGGATCGTGCTGCTGGTGATCGCCTATAAGGTGTGGGTCAAACCGGTGACCGGGCAACCGGCCCTGGTCAGCCCCGACCCGGCCCTGTCCCACCGATAAGTTATGGAGGCTGTAATGAAGACTCTTTGGCAGCATTGCCACGTCGCAACCATGGCCCAGGGTACTTACTCGATCATCGAGGATGCCGCCATCGTGACATCCGGCGCGCACATCGAGTGGATCGGCCCGCGTGGCGCGCTGCCGGCGGGGCATTACCCCCATGTCGAAGACCTTGCGGGGGCCTGGGTTACGCCGGGCCTGATCGACTGCCATACCCACGCGGTGTTCGGCGGCAACCGCAGCGGTGAGTTCGAGCAACGCCTGCAAGGCGTGAGCTACGCCGAGATCGCCGCCCAGGGCGGCGGCATCGCCAGCACCGTGCGCGCTACCCGGGCTGCCAGCGAAGACGAACTCTTCGCCAGCGCCCGCAAACGCTTGCACAGCCTGCTGCGCGATGGCGTGACCACGGTGGAAATCAAGTCTGGCTACGGCCTGGACCTGGCCAACGAGCGCAAGATTTTGCGGGTGATCCGCCGCCTCGGCGAGCAGTTGCCAGCCACGGTGCGCAGCACCTGCCTGGCGGCCCACGCCTTGGCGCCCGAATACGCCGGGCGCGCCGACGCCTACATCGAGCATATCTGCGCCGAAATGCTCCCGGCCCTGGCGGCTGAAGGCCTGGTGGATGCGGTGGATGCGTTCTGCGAGTACCTGGCGTTCTCTCCGGCCCAGGTCGAGCGGGTGTTTATCGCCGCGCAAAAACTCGGCTTGCCGGTGAAGCTGCACGCCGAGCAACTGTCGTCGCTGCACGGTTCGAGCCTGGCGGCGCGCTATCAGGCGCTGTCGGCCGATCACTTGGAGTTCATGACCGAAGCCGACGCGGCGGCCATGGCCACGTCCGGCACGGTGGCGGTGTTGCTGCCCGGGGCGTTCTACTTTCTGCGCGAAACCCAGTTGCCGCCCATGGATGCCCTGCGCAAGCACGGCGTGAAAATTGCCATCGCCAGCGACCTCAACCCCGGTACATCGCCGGCGTTGTCGTTGCGCCTGATGCTGAACATGGCCTGCACCTGTTTTCGCATGACCCCGGAAGAGGCCCTGGCCGGCGCTACCCTGCACGCGGCAAAGGCCCTGGGCCTGGAGCACAGCCACGGCTCATTGGAAGTGGGCAAGGTGGCAGATTTCGTGGCCTGGCAAATCGATCGGCCGGCCGACCTGGCGTATTGGCTGGGCGGTGACCTGGAAAAACGCGTCGTGCGCCACGGCGCCGATGTCACGTTGTAGGAGAGGGCAGTGGATAAGGTTCTGAACTTCAAACAAGGCCGGGTGCCGCTGCTAATCAGCATGCCCCACGCCGGCGTGCGCCTGACCCCGGCGGTCGAGGCCGGCCTGGTGCCGGCGGCGCAAAGCCTGCCCGATACCGACTGGCACATTCCGCAACTCTACGAGTTTGCCGCCGAACTGGGCGCCAGCACCCTGGCCGCCGAGTATTCGCGTTTTGTCATCGACCTCAACCGGCCCGACGACGACAAGCCTTTATATGTCGGCGCCACCACCGGGTTGTACCCGGCGACGCTGTTTGACGGCCAGGCGTTGTTCCGCCCGGGGCTGGAGCCCAGCGCCGAGGAGCGTGCCACCTACCTGGCGCAGATCTGGGCGCCGTACCACCGCACCCTGGCGCAGGAACTGGCCCGGCTCAAGGCGCAATTCGGCTACGCGCTGTTGTTCGATGCCCACTCGATCCGCTCGGTGATCGGCCATCTGTTCGACGGTAAGTTGCCGGATTTCAACCTCGGCACCTTCAACGGCGCCAGTTGCGACCCACAGTTGGCGGGCAGGCTGGAGGCCATCTGCGCCGGGCACCCGGCCTATAGCCATGTGCTCAACGGGCGCTTCAAGGGCGGGCACATCACCCGCCACTACGGCAACCCGGCCGAGCATATCCACGCCGTGCAACTGGAGCTGGGCCAGTGCACTTATATGGAAGAGTTCGAGCCGTTCCGCTACCGCCCAGACCTCGCCGCGCCCACCCAAGTGGTGCTCAAGGAACTGCTGCAAGGGCTGCTGGAATGGGGGCAAAGGCGCTACGCCTGAGTGGCGCGGCCATCGTGGGCAGGCTCGCTCTCACCCCCAGTGAGTGGTGCTTGAAACTTAGGTGAAAACCTGTGGGAGTACGCCTGCTTGCGATCGGTTTTTTCAACCAGTACACAGGCGCGCTGACGTGGCACACGCCCGCTGCCACAGGTCAGGGCATGCTCATTACGCGATTCGGGTTTATGATGCCCCACGGCAGATTAATGGAAGTCCCCCCCGGGCGGACCCGACCCCTCACGGAGCGCGCAATGCAGACTTTGTACCCGCAGATCAAACCCTACGCCCGGCACGATCTGGCCGTCGATGACATCCACACCCTGTACGTCGACGAAAGCGGCTCGCCACAAGGTTTGCCGGTGGTGTTCATCCACGGTGGCCCGGGTTCCGGGTGCGACGCGCAAAGCCGCTGCTATTTCGACCCCAACCTGTACCGCATCGTCACCTTCGACCAGCGCGGTTGCGGGCGCTCCACGCCCCACGCGAGCGTGGAAAACAACACCACCTGGGATCTGGTCGCCGACCTTGAGCGCATCCGCGAGCACCTGGGCATTGAAAAATGGGTGCTGTTCGGCGGTTCCTGGGGCTCGACCCTGTCCCTGGCCTACGCCCAGACCCACCCGGACCGTGTACTGGGGCTGATCGTGCGTGGGATTTTCCTGGCTCGCGAGCAGGACATCGAGTGGTTCTACCAGGTGGGCGCAAGCCGTCTGTTCCCCGACTACTGGCAGGATTACATCGCCCCTATCCCGCTGGACGAACGCGACGACCTGCTAGGCGCTTTCCACAAGCGCCTCACCGGCAACGACCAGATCGCCCAGATGCACGCCGCCAAGGCGTGGTCGCTGTGGGAGGGCCGCTGCGCCACGTTGCGCCCCAACCCGCTGGTGGTCGACCGCTTCAGCGAGGCGCAGCGTGCCTTGTCGATTGCCCGCATCGAATGCCACTACTTCACCAACAACACGTTCCTTGAGCCCAACCAACTGATCCGCGACATGCACAAGATCGCCCACTTGCCCGGGGTGATCGTGCACGGGCGCTACGACGTCATCTGCCCGCTGGACAATGCCTGGGAACTGCACCAGAACTGGCCCAATAGCGAGTTGCAGATTATTCGCGATGCCGGCCACGCCGCCTCCGAGCCGGGTATCACCGATGCCCTGGTACGGGCGGCCGACCAAATGGCCCGGCGCCTGCTCGACCTGGCGCCCGAGGAAGCATGAAGGGCCTGTTGCAGCGCGTACGCGGTGCGCGGGTGGACGTGGCGGGGGAGGTGGTCGGCGCCATCGACCAAGGGCTGTTGGTATTGGTGGCCATCGAGCCCCAGGACACCCGCGCCAGCGCCGACAAACTGCTGCACAAGTTGCTCAATTACCGGGTGTTCAGCGATGCCGACGGCAAGATGAACTTGTCCCTGGCCCAGGTGGAGGGCGGCTTGTTGTTGGTGTCGCAGTTCACCCTGGCCGCCGACACCCACAGCGGCCTGCGCCCGAGCTTCTCCACCGCCGCGCCGCCGGCACTGGGTGAAGAACTCTTTGGTTATTTATTGAGCAAAGCGCAGCAGGTGCATGGCAATGTGGCATCAGGTAGATTTGGTGCCGATATGCAGGTGCATTTGGTCAATGACGGCCCTGTGACCTTTCTCCTACAGGCCTGAAAGCGCTTGAAACATGTTTTTACGGCTGTTTCGGCCCGAAAGCGGGGGGTTTACCCATAAATACTTTGTTACCCCTGATGCGTTGTCACGCGGCCTACTAGATAATCGCGCGCTACGGGGATCAGCGTTCGTTGGTCCATTTTGATTTAGGTAGAGACTTGTCCGGAACCGCGTGGGGAATCATTTGCCCCCCGCGGAGTCCGAACAATGCTCGCCAACTTGGCAAAAGTGGCATGCGGGGTCGGATTTTTCATACAGCCGACCGCGACGGCACTTTATCTGGCCGTTGGTTTTTTGATCTGTTTTCGGCGAGGGTTGCTCGTGATTGTTAGTCCCTGTAATGCACCAAAGTTGTCTGCCAAACGGTTTCGTAACGCACTGGCGGCGGGTTCTGCCCTGCTTTGCCTGCTCAGCGCCGGTCAAATATGGGCATTCAACCTGGATGATGTAGCGGCCAAGGCCAAAGAGTTGGCGGCACAAAAGTACGAAGCCCCGCGCAGCAATCTGCCGAACGAATTTCGTGAAATGAAGTTCGCGGACTATCAGAAAATTCGCTTCCGTACCGAAAAAGCCGAATGGGCCGATCAGAAAACCCCGTTCAAGCTGTCCTTCTATCACCAGGGCATGCACTTCGATACGCCGGTGAAAATCAACGAAGTGACGGCCAATACCGTCGAACCGATCAAATATGATCCGACTCGCTTCGACTTCGGCGACGTCAAGTTCGACCCCAAAGCCACCGAACAACTGGGTTACGCGGGTTTCCGCGTGCTGTACCCGATCAACAAGGCGGACAAGCAAGACGAGATCATGACCATGCTGGGCGCGAGCTACTTCCGCGTCGTGGGCAAGGATCAGATCTACGGCCTCTCGGCCCGTGGCCTGGCCATCGATACCGCGTTGCCGTCCGGTGAAGAATTCCCCCGTTTCACCGAGTTCTGGATCGAACGCCCGAAAACCGGCGACAAGCACCTGGTGATTTTCGCCCTGCTGGATTCGCCGCGTGCCACGGGTGCCTATCGCCTGATCCTGCGTCCGGGCAGCGATACCATCGTTGACGTCAAATCGCGCATGTACCTGCGTGACAAAGTCAGCAAACTGGGCATCGCCCCGCTGACCAGCATGTACCTGTTCGGCGCCAATCAGCCGTCGAAAGTACTCAACTATCGCCGCGAACTGCATGACTCCAGCGGTCTGTCGATCCATGCCGGCAACGGCGAGTGGATCTGGCGCCCACTGAACAACCCTAAACACCTGTCGGTGAGCAACTTCTCCGTGGAAAACCCGCGCGGTTTCGGCCTGTTGCAACGCGGTCGCCACTTCAGCCACTACGAAGACCTCGACGACAACTACGAAAAACGCCCAAGTGCCTGGATCGAGCCGGAAGGTGACTGGGGCAAAGGCACCGTGGACTTGGTGGAAATCCCTACCGCCGACGAGACCAACGACAACATCGTTGCGTTCTGGAGCCCGGAAAAAATGCCCGAGCCAGGCCAGCCGCTGGATGTCAGCTACCGCCTGCACTGGACCATGGACGAAGCCGCCCTGCATTCGGATGACAGCGCCTGGGTCATGCAGACCCTGCGTTCCACCGGTGACGTGAAGCAGTCCAACCTGATCCGCCAACCCGACGGCAGCGTGGCCTACCTGGTGGACTTCCAGGGCCCGTCCTTGGCCAAGTTGCTGCCGGACGCCACCGTGCGTAGCCAGGTCAGCGTCGGCGACAACGCCGAAGTCGTCGAAAACAGCGTGCGCTACAACCCTTACACCAAGGGCTGGCGCCTGACCCTGCGCCTGAAGATCAAGGACGCGGGCAAGGCTACTGAAATGCGTGCCGCCCTGGTGCGTGACATGGTGGTCGCCGAGCCGGTGCAAGACACCGCGCACGTCATCAAGGCTGACAAGGTCGCGGCCAAGCAAAGCGAAAAAACCGCGAAGAAGGACCCGCAGCCGGAAACGGCACCTGCGGCCACCGCCACCCCGGAGCCGGTCAAGACTGAACAAGTGCTGACCGAGACCTGGAGCTACCAGTTGCCAGCCGATGAGTAACCCTCAAGCCCGGCCAGAGACTCTGTTCGAGTACCTGGCGCACCTACCGCTGAGTGACGAGCAACGCGCCGAATTGGCGGGTTGCCGGTCGTTCAGCGAGCTGCACGAACGTCTCTCGTCCGCGTCTTTCGACGCCCCCGCCGAGGCCGCCCAGGCTTCGGTGGGCAGCCGTTTGCTGCTCAACAGCGCCGAAGAGCTGGAAGAGGCCGAGATGCTGGCCCTCGATTCGGCAGGCCGGGTGTGCCTCAAGGCCACGCCGCCGATCCGCCGCACCAAAGTGGTGCCGGAGCCGTGGCGCACCAATATCCTCGTGCGTGGCTGGCGGCGCCTGACCGGGCGCAGCAACCCGCCGTTGCCGCCCAAGGACGAGCGCGTCCTGCCGGCGGCGCGCTGGCGCACTGTCGGTTCGATCCGTCGCTACATTTTGTTGGTGTTGATGCTGGGCCAGACCATCGTCGCGGGCTGGTATATGAAAGGCATCATGCCTTACCAGGGCTGGTCCTTCGTTGACCTTGAAGAAGTCCTGCACCAACCGCTGATGCAAACCGCCACCCAAGTGCTGCCCTATGCCTTGCAAACCAGCATCCTGATTCTGTTCGGGATTCTGTTCTGCTGGGTGTCGGCCGGTTTCTGGACGGCGCTGATGGGCTTCCTCGAGTTGCTCACCGGCCACGACAAATACCGCATCTCCGGGGCCAGCGCCGGCAACGAGGCGATCCCGGCCAATGCGCGCACTGCGTTGGTGATGCCGATCTGCAATGAAGACGTGCCCCGGGTATTCGCTGGCCTGCGCGCCACCTTCGAGTCGGTGGCCGCCACGGGCGATCTGGACCGCTTCGACTTCTTCGTGCTCAGCGACAGTAACGACAGCGACATCTGTGTGGCCGAGCAACAGGCCTGGCTGGACGTCTGCCGCGAAGCCAAGGGCTTTGGCAAGATTTTCTACCGTCGCCGTCGCCGTCGGGTTAAGCGCAAAAGCGGTAACCTCGACGACTTCTGCCGTCGCTGGGGCGGCGACTACAAGTACATGGTGGTGCTCGACGCCGACAGCGTGATGAGCGGCGAATGCTTGACCAGCCTGGTGCGCCTGATGGAAGCCACGCCGGACGCTGGGATCATCCAGACCGCGCCCCGTGCCTCTGGCATGGACACTCTCTATGCGCGCATGCAGCAGTTCGCCACCCGCGTATATGGCCCGTTGTTCACCGCCGGCCTGCACTTCTGGCAGTTGGGCGAATCCCACTACTGGGGCCACAACGCCATTATCCGGATGAAGCCGTTCATCGAGCATTGCGCCCTGGCGCCATTGCCGGGCAAAGGCGCGTTCGCCGGGGCGATCCTGTCCCACGACTTCGTTGAAGCCGCGCTGATGCGCCGTGCCGGTTGGGGCGTGTGGATCGCCTACGACTTGCCCGGCAGCTACGAAGAACTGCCGCCGAACCTGTTGGACGAACTCAAGCGTGACCGTCGCTGGTGCCACGGTAACCTGATGAACTTCCGCCTGTTTTTGGTCAAGGGCATGCACCCGGTGCACCGCGCGGTGTTCCTGACGGGGGTGATGTCTTACCTGTCGGCGCCGTTGTGGTTCTTCTTCCTCGTGCTGTCCACCGCGCTGCTGGCGGTCAACACGCTGATGGAGCCGCAGTATTTCCTGGAGCCGCGCCAGCTCTATCCGCTGTGGCCGCAATGGCACCCGGACAAAGCCATCGCGCTGTTCTCCACCACCATCGTGCTGCTGTTCCTGCCCAAGTTGCTGAGCATCATCCTGATCTGGGCCAAGGGTGCGAAAGAGTTCGGCGGCAAGTTCAAGGTGACCCTGTCGATGCTGCTGGAGATGCTGTTCTCCATGCTGCTGGCGCCGGTGCGCATGATCTTCCACACCCGTTTCGTGCTGGCCGCGTTCCTGGGCTGGGCCGCAACCTGGAACTCGCCGCAGCGTGACGACGATTCCACGCCGTGGAGCGAAGCGGTCAAGCGCCACGGCCCGCAAACCCTGCTCGGGTTCTTCTGGGCGCTGTTGGTGATCTGGCTCAACCCAAGCTTCCTCTGGTGGCTGGTGCCGATCGTCGGTTCGCTGATGCTGTCGATCCCGGTATCGGTGATTTCCAGCCGTGTGGGCCTGGGCCTCAAGTCCCGCGACGAAAGCCTGTTCCTTATTCCCGAGGAATACGCCCCGCCCCAGGCCTTGCTCGCCACCGACCAGTACACCCATGAAAACCGCTGGCACGCCCTCAAGGACGGTTTCATCCGTGCCGTGGTCGACCCGCAGCAGAACGCCCTGGCTTGTGCCCTGGCCACGTCCCGTCACGGGCAGGCCGAGCCGATAGAGGTGCTGCGCACCGAACGGGTGAGCCATGCCCTGAAAGTCGGCCCGCAAGGGCTGGCCAACAACGAACGCCTGGCGCTGCTCAGCGACCCGGTCGCCCTGGCCCGTTTGCATGAGCAGGTCTGGAGCGAAGGGCACGAAGCCTGGCTCAGTGCCTGGCGGCAGTCGATCAAGGCTGACCCCCATGCGCCGTTGCTGCCGCTCAAACCGGCCATCACCCAGGCGTTGCCCGCCTGACCTGAACCCCGCGACCTGAACCTCGCGGGGTTTTTGTTTGTGGGGCGACGGGTTTCACGGCTCTATGTTGGGATATGTCCTACGGCTATTTGTGCTTCAAGCAACAACAATTGCCGCCCAGACCTTTGTGCCGTCGGGGGAGTGGGTTAGCATCGCTCCCCGTATGGGTGTCACAAAACTATGTATCTGCCGGTTTCCCACAAGGAAACCCAAGGCGCACTCGCCTCAAACAATAAAATGGCTTAGGGGACTTGATGATGAAGAAGTATCTTTCGATGCTGCTGCTCGGCGTCACGGCACTGGTTTCGGTCAACGCGGCGCAGGCTGGCGCCATCGACGACGCGGTCAAGCGCGGCACGCTGAAGGTGGGCATGGACCCGACCTACATGCCGTTCCAGATGACCAACAAACGCGGCGAGATCATCGGCTTTGAAGTGGACCTGCTCAAGGCCATGACCAAGGCCATGGGCGTCAAGCTGGAAACCGTTTCCACCGGCTACGACGGCATCATCCCGGCCCTGCTGACCGACAAGTTCGACATGATCGGCAGCGGCATGACCCTGACCCAGGAACGCAACCTGCGCCTGAACTTCAGCGAACCCTTCATCGTGGTCGGCCAGACGTTGCTGATCCGCAAGGAACTGGAAGGCACCATCAAGTCCTACAAAGACCTGAACAGCGCTGACTACCGCATCACCTCCAAGCTTGGTACCACTGGCGAAATGGTCGCCAAGAAGCTGATCTCCAAAGCCAAATACCACGGCTACGACAACGAGCAGGAAGCCGTGCTCGACGTGGTCAACGGCAAGGCTGATGCCTTCATCTACGACGCGCCGTACAACGTGGTCGCGGTGAACAAGGTCGGCAACGGCAAACTGGTGTTCCTCGACAAGCCGTTCACCTTCGAGCCCCTGGCGTTCGGCCTGAAGAAAGGTGACTACGACAGCCTGAACTTCATCAACAACTTCCTGCACCAGATCCGTGAAGACGGCACTTACGATCGCATCCATGACAAGTGGTTCAAAGACACCGCTTGGCTAAAAGACATGGAGTGAGGCTATGCAGGGCGGTGGGGTGTCAACGGCAACCCGCTGCCCTTGTCGCGAGCAGGCTCGCTCCCACAATTGACCTACTTGGTCCGGTGTGGGAGCGAGCCTGCTCGCGATAGAGGCCTCCCAGGCGACATACATTTCGGATCCTGCAATGAAACAAAAAAAAGCCCAATGGCCCTGGCACGTTTTGACCGTGCTGGTGCTGATCGGCCTGGCTGGCGCGTTGTATTACGCCACCTCGCTGATGTCATACGAATGGCGATGGAACCGCGTTCCCCAGTATTTCGCCTACCACGCTGAAGAATCCCAACGAGCGGCAGAGATTTCCACCGTCAGCGAAGTGGTGCGCAACGGCGGCAAGGCGCAAGTGACCCTGCGCAACGACGCGGGGGCCGAGCAGCACGTGACGGTCGACGACAACAGCCTGCAAGTGGCCCGCGGCGATGACGTGGCCGAAGGCGACGTGATCGGCGTAACCCGGCACTGGGCGGCCGGCCCGCTGCTGTGGGGCTTGTGGACCACGCTCTGGCTGTCGGTGGTGTCCGGCGTGCTGGGCCTGGTGATCGGCCTGGCCACGGGCCTGTGCCGGTTGTCGAAAAACCCGACCCTGCGCGACCTGTCCATCGTCTACATCGAGTTGGTGCGCGGCACGCCGCTGCTGGTGCAGATCTTCATCTTCTACTTCTTCATCGGCACGGTGCTCAACCTGTCCCGGGAGATTGCGGGCATCGCTGCGCTGTCGCTGTTTACCGGCGCCTATGTGGCGGAAATCATCCGCGCCGGGGTGCAGTCCATCACCCGTGGCCAGGACGAGGCGGCCCGTTCTCTGGGCCTGAGTGCTGGCCAGTCGATGCGCCATGTGGTGCTGCCGCAAGCCTTCAAGCGAGTGCTGCCACCGCTGGCCGGGCAGTTCATCAGCCTGGTCAAGGACACCTCGCTGGTGTCGGTCATCGCCATCACCGAACTGCTCAAGAGCGGGCGCGAGGTCATCACCACGTCCTTCTCGCCGTTCGAGATCCTGTTCTGCGTGGCGGGCCTGTACCTGTTGATTAACCTGCCGCTGTCGAAAATCGCCAGCCGGCTTGAGCGGAGGCTCGCGCAAAGTGATTGAAGTCCGCGATCTGGTAAAAGTCTTCGACACCCGCGGCCAAGTCGTGCGCGCCGTAGACCACGTCACCACCCAAGTGGCGAAGGGCGAAGTGCTGGTGGTGATCGGCCCGTCGGGTTCGGGCAAGTCCACCTTCCTGCGCTGCCTCAATGGCCTGGAAGAGTTCGACGCCGGCTCGGTCAGCATCGATGGCCTGCAACTGGCCGACCCCAAGACCGACGTCAACGCCTACCGCCGCGAAGTCGGCATGGTGTTCCAGCATTTCAACCTGTTCCCCCACATGACCGTGCTGGAAAACCTGTGCCTGGCACAGAAAGTCGTGCGCAAGCGCGGCAAGGCCGAGCGTGAGGCCAAGGCGCGGGCGCTGCTGGAGAAGGTCGGTATCGGGCAAAAGGCCAACGAGTTTCCCTCGCGCCTGTCCGGCGGCCAGCAGCAGCGGGTGGCCATCGCCCGGGCGTTGGCCATGGACCCTAAGGTCATGCTGTTCGACGAACCCACCTCGGCGCTCGACCCGGAAATGGTCGGCGAAGTACTTGATGTGATGAAAACTCTGGCCCTGGAAGGCATGACCATGGTCTGCGTCACCCACGAAATGGGCTTTGCCCGGGAAGTGGCAGACCGGGTGCTGTTTTTCGACCACGGCAAGTTGCTCGAAGATGCCCCTCCGGCGGAGTTCTTCGCCGCCCCGAAAGACCCTCGCGCCCAAGCGTTTTTGCGTCAGGTCCTGTAAAGGCGGGCCGGGGCCTTTGGCCCCGGTTCGGCTTCATACCTTGAACTTCTCCACCAATCGCTGCAAATGCGTACCCAAACGCGCCAGTTCGATACTGGACGCTGCGGTCTCTTCGCTGGCCGCCGAAGTTTGCTCGCACACTTCGCGCACATTCATCACATTACGGTTGATCTCTTCGGCCACGCTGCTTTGTTCTTCGGCGGCGGCGGCGATCTGTGGGTTCATTTCCTGGATGCTGGCCACGGTGCGGGTAATGTGGTTCAGCGCTTCCCCTGCACGGCGGGCCAGTTCGACACTGCTGTGGGTCAGGCTCTGGCTGTTGGCCATGATGCTGGCGACCTGTTGGGTGCCGTTTTGCAGGCTTAGGATCAGTTGTTCGATTTCTTCGGCCGATTGCTGGGTGCGCTGCGCGAGGCTGCGCACTTCGTCGGCGACCACCGCGAAACCGCGCCCGGCCTCCCCCGCGCGGGCTGCCTCGATGGCTGCATTGAGGGCCAGCAGGTTGGTTTGCTGCGAGACCGACTTGATGACGTCCAGCACGCTGCCGATGCGGCCGCTTTCCTGCTGTAACTGCTCCATGGCCTGCCCGGAATGGCTGACCTCGCTGGCCAGGTGCTCGATCTGGGCGATGGCTTCGCCGACCACGCGATCGCCCTGGCCAGCATGCTGGTCGGCTTCCACAGCGGCCCGGGAGGCTTGCTCGGCATGTAGAGCCACCTCGCGAGCCGTGGCGACCATCTGAGTCATGGCCGTGGCCACTAATTCGGTTTCTTCCTTCTGGCTGTTGACCCCCGCACTGGTTTGTTCGGTGACCGCCGACAGTTGCTCGGCGGCGCTGGCAATCTGGATCGCGCCTTCGCCGATATCGCCAATCAGGCTGCGCAGGTTCAGCGTCATGTTGTGCATGCTGCGCTGCAGGCGCCCCAATTCGTCGCGGCGCCGGGTGTCGAGGTCCTGGCGCAGATCGCCCTGGGCGATGCGGTTGGCCGCTTGCAGGGTTTGGTGCAGGGCCACGGTGATCCGCGCGGAGATCAGCCACGCGGCGAACATGCCGATCAGGATCGCGACGGCGGTGACCGCGGCCAGCAAGGTGTTGGCGTAATCAGCCTGGTTAGCGGCCTTGCGCAATTGATCCCGGCTCAGATCGCCACTCTCGCTGAGCAGGGCGTCGAGTTGCTGGGCCATTTTTTCATGGGTCGTTTCAGTGCCCAGTTGCGCATCCTTCATGAGGCTGATCTGGGTGCGGTAATCGAGCAGCGCAGCTTTGAGGGGGGCCATGTGGGCGGGCAACGCCTGCAACTGCGCTTCGGCGCGTTCCACGGCAGCGAGGCCGTTGATAACGGTATCGGCGTAGCTTTGCAGGGACGTGGCGATCCAGGCTGGGCTCAGCACATGGTCTTCGACTTGGGCCATAGCCTGGCGCAGTTGCTCTACGGGTTTGAGGGCTTGCTGGTCGTCCTGGTTGGGCAGGTCGCTGGCGAACCGGGCGACGGCTTCGCTGGTGCGCTTGGCGCTAAGTTTGAGTTGGTTGCGGGCTGTTTCGCGTTGCTCGATGGCCGGCGCCAGTTCCCCCAGGCGATTCCTGAAGTTGCCGACATACCCGGCGCTGACTTGGATTTGCCTGAGGTTGACCGGGTCTTTGAGGCGCAGCGCGATACTGTCCAGTTGCTGGTCGATCTTCGCTAGATGACGGCTGATGGCCTCCAGGTTCTTGGGGGAACTGGAGTCCTGGTAAATGATGTGGGCGTTGCGCAGGTCTTTGCTGCTCAGGCCTAACTGGGCCAGCTCGGTCAGGGTCTGCGAACGAAAGAGCACCGTGCCCAGGGCGCTCCAACCCGTGAGGGCGATGGCCAGGGTCAGGAGCAGGATCAGGCCGAAGCCCAGGGCAAGTTTGAGGGGGACATTGATGTTGTCCACGGCGCGGGTCAGCCAACGAAACATGATGAACCTCCGACGATTCAAGAAGGGCATGGCGCTGCGGCTGACGGGTGTCAGGAGAGGAGCGCATGTCCTTGTTGATCGGCGTCAGCCCTGTAAGCCTCGACCTGAAAATTGCGTAAGAAATTTCAGAAAAGAGCCCTCCGGACAGAGGGCTTTGGGGGAGGTTTTTTGTGGGTGGCAACGGTCTTACCCCTACCACTCAGGGCCGCCATCGCGAGCAGGAAAATGAAAATCCCACCCACACCACAGTTCACCTGTGGGAGCGGGCCTGCCCGCGATGACGGCAGCCCATGCAGAGCCAACCCTGGCTGATGTACCTACGGGGTATCAGACCTTAAACCGCCCCACCAGGCTTTGCAGGTGTACGCCCAGGCGCGCCAGTTCGGCGCTGGAGGCGGCGGTTTCTTCGCTGGCGGCCGAGGTTTGTTCGGACACGTCGCGCACGTTGAGCACGCTGCGGTTGATCTCTTCGGCCACGGCGCTTTGCTGCTCGGCAGCGGCGGCGATCTGCTGGTTCATCGCCTGGATCGCCGAGACGGTGCGCGTGATGTTGTCCAGCGAGCCCCCGGCGCGGCGGGTCAGTTCCACGCTGCTGTCGGTGAGGGTGCGGCTGTTGTCCATGATGGTCGCCACCTGCTGGGTGCCGCTTTGCAGGCCGACGATCAGCTCTTCGATTTCCTCGGTGGATTTTTGCGTGCGCTGGGCCAGGCTGCGCACTTCATCGGCGACCACCGCAAAACCACGGCCCGCCTCGCCGGCGCGCGCCGCTTCGATGGCCGCGTTGAGGGCCAGCAGGTTGGTCTGTTGCGCCACCGATTTGATGACGTCCAGCACGCTGCCGATCTTGTCACTCTCGCGTTGCAGATGGCTCATGGCCTCGGTGGAGTTGCCCACCTCGGTGGCCAGGCGTTCGATCTGGGCGATGGCCTCGCCAACGACCTTGTCGCCTTCGCGGGCCTGCTGGTCGGCGGCCACGGCGGCTTCGGAGGCTTCCTCGGCGTTGCGCGCCACTTCCTGCACGGTGGCGGCCATTTCGTGCATGGCGGTGGCCACTTGGTCGGTTTCGACTTTCTGGCTGTTGACCCCGGCGCTGGTCTGCTCGGTCACGGCCGACAGTTCTTCGGCGGCGCTGGCGATTTGCGTCACGCCGTCGCTGATGCCGCCAATCAACTCACGCAGGCTCACGGTCATGCGCTGCATGGCCTGTTGCAGTTGGCCGAGTTCGTCGCGGCGCTGCACATCCAGGTCGTGGCTGAGATCGCCAGAGGCCACGCGCTCGACCACTTTGAGGGTCTGCTGCAGGGGCGTGACGATCTGCCGGGTGATGCTCCACGCGGCGAACAGGCCGAAGGCCAGCGCCAGCACGGTGGCCAGCATCAGGGTGCTTTTCGCGCTGGCCGCTTCGCTGTCGCGCTTGGCGGTTTGCGAGACGGTCAGTTGGTTGCTCAGGTCCATCAGGCGCGTGCCCTGGTCGGCCATGTGCTTGAGGGCTGCGACGTTGGCTTCCTGGGCCTGGGCGAACTGGGTGACGGCCACCCGGTAGCCCTTGAGTGCCTCGCTGGCCTGTTGCAGGTGGGCGATGTGCTGCTCGGGCAGCGCGGCGGGCAGGCCGGTGAGGTAGGCCAGGGCGTTGTCGACGGCCTCGAGTGCCGGTTGCAGGGCCTCGGCCTTGGTGCTGAAGGTGTAGCCGCGCACTTGGAAGCGCGCTTGCTGGATCAGCTTGCTCAACTCGATGACGCTGTTGAACTGCGCCACGCTTTCGCCTTGCAGCAGGGATTTTTCCACCTGCGCCACGCTGGCCATCGCCGCATTAGCGGTGGCGATGAGCTGGGCGCGGTTGGCTTCCCGGTTCTGGTTGGCCTCGGCCAAATTGACGAAACCGCGCTTGTACTCGGCCACGGCGGCCTGTTGCTGGCCGATCAGCGTGACGTCTTCGGGGTGGGTGATGTAGGTGCGGGCCTGTTGCAGGCTGGCATCGAGTTTATTCAACAGGTCGCTGACCGCCTCGGTGCCTTGTTCGCCGTGGTGCAGTTCGTAGGTCAGGCGCGCGGCACGCAGGTCTTTGGTCAGTTCATTGAGGCTGGAAATAAAGCCCAGTTTGTCGCCGCGTTCGATCACATGGCCCAGGCCGGTCCAACCGGTCAGGGTAATCAGCAGGGTGAGGAGCAGCACCAGGCCGAAGCCGATGCTGAGTTTCAGATTGACACTCACATTTCCCAAGCTATGGGCTAACCACCGGTACATGCTGTAACTCCCTGAAAAGACAACTGGTTCTATAAGGGATTTATCGGCCGTCGCTGTGGGTTCTGTAGGATTTGGATGTAAGACCTTTGTCTGTAACTGGAGCGGCCCGCTTGCTACAGGAGCGTTTAGAACAACCGTGAGAGCAGCGCCGTGACGGCGGTTTCGACCCGCAGGATACGCTCGCCCAGTTGCACCGGTTGCAGGCCGGCCTTGGCCAGCAGGTCGATTTCGTAGGGGATCCAGCCACCCTCGGGGCCGATGGCCAGGGTCACCGGTTCGTCGAGGCCGCGCGGGCACGGCGGGTAAGGGCCGGGGTGGCCGACCAGGCCCAGGGTATCGGCGGCCAGGGCGGGCAAGCGGTCTTCGACAAAGGGCTTGAAGCGCTTCTCGATGATGACCTCGGGCAGCACTGTGTCTCGCGCTTGTTCCAGGCCCAGGATCAATTGCTCGCGCACGGCGGCAGGTTCCAGGAACGGGGTTTGCCAGAAGCTTTTTTCCACCCGGTAGCTGTTGACCAGCACCACCCGCGGCACGCCCATGGCGGCGGCGGTTTGCAGCACGCGGCGGAGCATTTTCGGCCGGGGCAGGGCCAGCAGCAGGGTCAGCGGCAGCTTGGCCGGCGGCGGTTGGTCGAGGCTGATCTGCAACTCGGCTTCATGGCTGTCCAGGCGCAGCAATTGCGCCGAACCCATCAAGCCGCCAATGCGCCCGACCCGCAAGCTGTCGCCGACGGCGGCGCGGTGTACTTCCTGCATATGGGTCAGGCGCCGCCCGCCCAGCACGGCGCGGTCCGGCGCGATGAAGTCGGCCTCTTCGAGCAGCAGCAGGTTCACGCTTGGGTCGCTGGCGGCTGGTCTTGGGGTTCACTGTCCGAAGGCGGGTCGTCGGGGTGCTCGCCGCGCTTGCTGACCAGGCTGCCAAAGAGGATGCCGATCTCGAACAGCAACCACATGGGGATCGCCAGCAGGGTCTGGGAGAAGATGTCCGGCGGGGTGAGGATCATGCCCACCACGAAGCAGCCGATGATGACGTAGGGGCGGATCTTCTTCAGGTACTTGACGTCCACCACGCCAATCCACACCAGCAGCACCACCGCGACGGGGATCTCGAACGCCACGCCAAAGGCGAAGAACAGCGTCATCACGAAATCGAGGTAGCTGGTGATGTCGGTCATCATCTCGACGCCCGCCGGGGTGGCGGCGGCGAAGAATTTGAAGATCAGCGGGAACACCAGGAAGTAGGCGAACGCCATGCCGGTGTAGAACAGCAGGATGCTCGACACCAGCAGCGGCACGGCAATGCGTTTTTCGTGCTTGTACAGGCCCGGCGCGATGAAGCCCCAGATCTGGTGCAGGATCACCGGGATCGCGAGGAACAGCGACACCATCATCGTCAGCTTCAGCGGCGTGAGGAACGGCGACGAGACGTCCGTGGCGATCATCGTCGCGCCGACAGGCAGGTAATCGCGCAGCGGCGTGGAGACGAAGGTGTAGATCTGCTGGGTGAAGGCAAACAGCCCGGCGAAGATCACGAAAATCGCCGCGACACAGCGCAGCAGGCGGGTTCGCAGCTCGGTGAGGTGCGAGACCAGCGGCATGTGCTGGTCGTGTTCCGGTTTATCAGCGCTCATGGGGCTCGCGGCGGCAAAGTGGGCTCGGAAGCGGCGGTGGTAGCCGCCACGGATTCTGTCGGGGTAACAACCGCAGCAGGCTCGACGCTAGGCGCGGCGGGCGGTTCCTGTACCGGCGGGGTGAACGTGCCGGGGTTTTTCTGCTGCGGGTTGAGGATATTGCGGGCCTCTTGCTCCAACGACAGGATGTGCTCGTTGTGCAATTGCCGGCGAATCTCGTCGGCGCCGATTTCCCGTTCAACTTCATTCTTGATTGCGTTGAAGCTGCGTTTCAGGCGCCCGACCCACAGGCCTGCGGTGCGCGCAGCACCCGGCAGGCGCTCGGGGCCCAGCACCAGCAGGGCGACGAGGCCGACGAGCAGCAGTTCAGAGAAGCTGATACCGAACATTTATTGGGTGCTCACAAGTCTTTGCGGATCGGCTCTTCGACTTTTTGCGCCTGCACGTCGATCGTGTGCGGCTGGCTCAGTGGCGAAGCCTGGGGCTGCACCGGCGGCACGGGTTGCGCCGTGGATGCGTTGGGTTCGGCCGGTTTTTCGTCGTCGTTCATGGCTTTGCGAAAGCCCTTGATCGATTCGCCGACATCGGTGCCCAGGTTTTTCAGTTTCTTGGTACCGAACACCAGCACCACGACAACCAGAATGACGACCCAGTGTTTCCAGTCAAAAATGCCCATGTTGCGTTTCCTCTCTAGAAGTTGAATTCAGGTGGACGGGCGCGAGGCTTTCTCGGTATGCCCGCTGGTGCCAATGCGTCGTTCCAGTTCATCGAGCACGGCCTGCGGGTGCTGCCCCAGTTGGGCGAGCATGACCAGGCTGTGGAACCAGAGGTCAGCAGTTTCGTAGATGACATCGCTGCAGTCACCGCTGATGGCGGCATCCTTGGCGGCGATGATCGTCTCGACCGATTCTTCGCCGACTTTTTCCAAAATCTTGTTCAGGCCCTTGTGGTACAGGCTGGCGACGTAGGAACTGTCGGCGCTGGCGCCTTTGCGCTCTTCGAGCACCTGGGCCAGGCGGGTCAGGGTGTCAGTCATGTTTGTGGTCCGAATAAATGGCGTGCGGGTCTTTGAGTACCGGGTCGACGGTTGCCCAGGCACCGTTTTCAAAGACACGATAGAAGCAGCTCTGGCGGCCGGTGTGGCAGGCGATACCGCCAACCTGCTCGACTTTCAGGATGATGACGTCGGCGTCGCAGTCCAGGCGCAGTTCATGCAAATGCTGCACGTGGCCGGACTCTTCGCCCTTGCGCCACAGCTTGCCACGCGAACGTGACCAATAAATGGCGCGGTTCTCGGCGGCGGTCAATTGCAGCGCTTGGCGGTTCATCCACGCCATCATCAGCACGCGCCCGGTCTTGTGATCCTGGGCGATTGCTGGCACCAGGCCATCGGCGTCCCATTTGATCTCGTCCAGCCAGTTATTCATTTTCAGTTCCTGAAAAAGCTGCGAGCTTGAAGCTTCAAGCTGCAAGTAAAAGCTTACTAACCTAGGTCGCGCCGCCGATTCGCTTGCAGCTTGCAACTAATTCGCTTCAGTGTGCCAGCCGATACCCCGGCTGGCTATCGGCGCACGACCAGATACAAGCCCACGGCCACCATCACGCCGGCCGGCCAGTGGCCTGCTTCACCGAGCGGACCGCCCGCCGCCAGCACCGCGCCACCTGCCAGGTGCGCGGCGCCCAGCAGGCGCAGGAACCAGTCGTCCTTGCGCCGATGCCAGGGTGGCGCGGGGTCCGCGGCGTGGGGTTGGGACATGCGTTCCAGCAGGTCGCGGGTCATGTTGGCCAGGTGCGGCAATTGCTCGACCTGGCTTTGCAGGTTGCCCAGTAGGGTCTTGGGGCTGACGCGTTCGCGCATCCAGCGTTCCAGGAACGGCTGGGCGGTGTTCCACAGGTCCAGGTCTGGGTAGAGCTGGCGGCCCAGGCCTTCGATGTTGAGCAGGGTCTTTTGCAGCAGCACCAATTGTGGCTGCACTTCCATATTGAAGCGCCGGGCGGTCTGGAACAGGCGCATCAGCACTTGGCCGAAGGAGATGTCCTTGAGCGGCTTTTCGAAGATCGGCTCGCACACGGTGCGGATCGCCGCCTCGAACTCATTGAGCTTGGTCTCGGCCGGCACCCAGCCCGAATCGATGTGCAGTTGCGCCACGCGGCGGTAGTCGCGCTTGAAGAAAGCGAACAGGTTGCGGGCCAGGTAGTCCTGGTCCTGGGGCGTCAGGCTGCCGACGATGCCGCAGTCGATGGCAATGTACTGCGGGCTCCAGGGGTTCACGGTGCTGACGAAAATATTGCCCGGGTGCATGTCGGCGTGGAAGAAACTGTCGCGGAACACTTGGGTGAAGAAAATCTCTACGCCGCGTTCGGCCAGGGCCTTCATGTCGGTGCGCTGGTCGGCCAGGGTCGCCAGGTCGGTGACCTGAATGCCATAGATGCGCTCCATCACCAGCACTTTGGGGCGGCACCAGTCCCAATAAACCTGCGGCACGTACAGCAGCGGCGAGCCCTCGAAGTTGCGCTTGAGCTGGCTGGCGTTGGCCGCCTCGCGCAGCAGGTCGAGTTCGTCGTAGATGGTTTTTTCGTAGTCCTGCACCACGTCCACCGGGTGCAGCAGGCGGGCGTCGGCGGAGAGTTTTTCGGCGGCGCGGGCGAGGATGAACAGCCACGCCAGGTCCTGGGCGATGATCGGCTTGAGGCCCGGGCGAATGACCTTGACCACTACTTCTTCACCGCTTTTGAGCTGCGCGGCGTGGACTTGCGCCACCGACGCGGAGGCCAGTGGTTCGATGTCGAAACGGCTGAAGACGTCGCTGATCTTCTGCCCCAGTTGCGCTTCGATCAGATCGACCGCCACTTGCGAGTCGAACGGCGGCACGCGGTCTTGCAGGCGCATCAGTTCGTCGGCGATGTCTTCGGGCAGCAAGTCGCGGCGTGTGGAGAGGATCTGCCCGAACTTGATGAAGATCGGCCCCAGATCCTGCAACGCCAGGCGCAGGCGCGCGCCACGGCTCAGGTCCAGGGGCTTGCGCGGGAACCAGCGCCACGGCAAGGCATAGCGCAGGGCCAGCAGGAACCAGGGCAATGGGAGGTCGAACAGCAGGTCATCGAGACGGTAGCGGATCACGACGCGCTGGATGCGCAACAAACGGCGGACGGCAAGCAGCTTCATGCGTTATCGCTTGAATCAAGGGATCGGGAAAGGCGCTCGACACGCGCCTCAAGGCGTTCCAGATCGAGTTTGATCCGGTCCAGTTCGCTAAATCGGGCTTCGGCTTCGCGCAGGCCTACAAGGGCACGGGCTTCTTCACTCAGGTACTCGCCCAGGTTCTGGTTCAGGCTGGCGAACCCCTGGCTGTACCAACGGCTGCGGCTGCGCAAATGGCCGCCGATCAACTGCGTGGCGACGGGGCCAAGCCAGCGCGAGAGCTCGTACTCCCAGTCCAGCTCCAGGTCTTGCAGCACGGCGGCCAGGTCCAGCAGTACCGCGCTGTCGCCGTCGAGTTCGACGTCGGGGCCGTGCAGGATCGCGGTCTTGTCCTTGCTCAGGGCCAGGCTCAGCAAGCTCGACGCGGGGGCGCGCAAGGTGCAATCGGCGTCGGCGGCCCAGTTCGCGGCCAGCATCAGGCCTTCATCACTGGGCAGGATGAACAACTGCAAGGCCGGGCTGCGGCAGTCGACGGCGATCACCTTGCCGTTCAAATGACCCAGGCGCGGCAGAGCCGTGCTGTCGAGGCGCAGGACGCGGTTGAGGCCGTGTTCGACCCCCGCCAGCAGGCCGCTGAGCAACATCAGGGCTTGATGCCGCGGTGTAGGGCGACGATGCCCGAGGTCATGTTGTGGTAAGTCACGCGGTCGAAACCGGCCTCGACCATCATCGACTTCAGGGTTTCTTGGTTGGGGTGCATGCGGATCGATTCGGCCAGGTAGCGATAACTTTCCGGGTCGTTGAGGATCAGCTTGCCGACCATCGGCATGAACGCGAAGGAGTAGGCGTCATAGACCTTGGACATCAGCGCGTTGGTGGGCTTGGAGAATTCGAGCACCAGCAGGCGACCGCCCGGTTTGAGCACCCGCAGCATGGAGCGCAGGGCGTCTTCCTTGCGGGTCACGTTGCGCAGGCCGAAGGCGATGGTCACGCAATCGAAGTGGTTGTCGGGGAACGGTAGCTTTTCAGCGTCGGCCTGGACGAACTCGATATTGCCCGCCACACCGCGATCGAGCAGGCGATCACGGCCGACCTTGAGCATGGATTCGTTGATGTCGGCCAGCACCACTTGGCCGGTCGGGCCGACCAGGTGCGAGAACTTCAGGGCCAGGTCGCCCGTGCCGCCGGCGATGTCCAGCACGCGGTTGCCGCTGCGCACGCCGGACAGCTCGATGGTGAAACGCTTCCACAGGCGATGCATGCCGCCGGAAAGCACATCGTTCATCAGGTCATATTTACTGGCGACCGAGTGGAATACTTCGGCGACTTTTTCCGCTTTCTGGCTTTGCGGGACGTTTTTGAAGCCGAAGTGAGTGGTAGGTTCGGCATCACTGCCTTTGTGCGAATCAGTCATATCGCTGTCACCAAAAGAGAATGCCGGCCATTCTAATCCCGGTGGCGGGCTTTGTCTTGGCAAGGCTGAAGGTAAGATAGGCAATCGCCGGGACGTTTTGACGCAGGTCAGGATCGATCCGGCAAACCCCGATAAAACAGGAGTTAGCCAATGGCCCGTATAAATGTTGAGCGTGCCCACGACCTGGGTTTGCAAGCCGCCCGCGAGAAAGCCCAGGTACTGGTGCAGAAACTGGCCGACCAGTATGGGCTGCAGCCCCAGTGGGCGGGGGACACGGTAAAACTCAAGCGCTCCGGGGTCGCCGGCGCGGTGGAAGTAGGCGAGAAGTCGATCCGGGTGAATGTGGAGCTGGGGCTGTTGATGTCGGCGATGAGCGGCACCATCAAGGCCGAAATCGAAAAGGCGTTGGACAAGGCGCTGGCCTGAGTGGGGTTTTGTGTGGGCGCCGGCTCGCGCCCGCAAAGACTGTTTGTGATGTACGTCAGTTGTTAGGGTGCCGTTTCTAATTAATCTCACTACTTTGTGCCCTAGCCCCAATTTCGTGGGCGGTTCCTCAAACCTTTTTGCGCGTGAGGTGCACCATGGCCAAAGTAAGTCTGAAGAAAAAAGTCGATGCTCAGCCAACCACTCTGAGCGAAGTTAAATCTTATGCCCGCAAGATCTGGTTGGCCGGCCTGGGTGCCTACGCCAAAGTCGGCCAGGAAGGCACCGAGTATTTTCATGAGTTGGTCAAGACTGGCCAAACAGTTGAAAAGAAAGGCAAAAAAGTTGTGGCTGAACAACTGGAAGCCGCTAATAGCCAAATCGATAACGTCAAAGATGATGTTGGCAGTTTCAAAGGCCGGGTCGAAGTTCAACTCGATAAAGTCGAAAAAGCTTTTGACGCCCGTGTCGCCAGTGCCTTGAATCGCTTCGGCATTGCGTCTAAACATGATGTTGAGACACTCTCTGCTAAGCTCGATGGGCTGACGGCATTGCTCGAACGTGTCGCGCGTAAACATTAAGGAGAACGGGATGGCTGTTAAAAAGAAGTCTGAGAAAGAAGGCAACTCGTGGGTCGGGAAAGTCGAAGACTACTCCCGCAAAATCTGGCTTGCTGGTTTAGGCGTGTATTCCAAGATCGATGCTGACGGTTCCAAGGTATTTGAAAGCCTGGTCAAGGACGGCGAAAAAGCCGAGAAACTGACCAAGAGCGTTTTGGGCAAGAAAGTGGATGCCGCCAAGGACTCCGCCAGTTCGGCCAAGTCCCGCGTCGGTGATGTCAAAGACCGCGCCCTGGGCAAATGGGGCGAGTTGGAAGAAGCCTTCGACAAACGCCTGAACAGCGCCATTTCCCGTTTGGGTGTCCCGAGCCGCAATGAAGTGAAGGCGCTGCACAGCAAGGTCGATACCCTGACCAAGCAGATCGAGCGCCTGACCGGTGCTTCGGTCAAACCCGTCGCGGCGAAAACTGCAGCGGCCAAGCCTGCGGCAAAAACCGCGGCCAAGCCTCTGGCCAAGGCTGCTGCCAAACCAGCCGCTAAAGCAGTAGCCAAGCCGGCGGCGAAAACCGCAGCCGCCAAGGCTGCTGCAAAACCGGTGGCCAAGCCTGTCGCGGCCAAGGCTGCGGTAAAACCTGCTGCCAAGGCCCCGGCCAAACCGGCAGCGGCGAAAAAACCAGTCGCCAAGAAGCCTGCCGCGCCTAAACCCGCGGCCGCCAAGCCAGCCGCAGCAGCCAAGCCTGCTGTGGCCAGCCCGGCGCCGGCAGCAGCGCCAACGCCCGCCCCGACTGTGGCGCCAACCCCGGTGCCAACCAGTCAGTCCTGATTTTGCAGGGCATGCAAAAACGCCCGGCCTGTGAAGGTCGGGCGTTTTTGTTTGGGCGCCGGGCAGGATTCAGGCAGGTTCCTCCAGATAACGCAGGGCCATGTTCTCCGTGGCGACCTTGACCGGCGCTAGCAAGTGCGGGGCCACCAGCATCATGATCTGGTAGACCACCACCCGTACCTGGCCTTCGCGGTCGAGAATGCGCTGGTAGTCCAGGGAAAACAGCAGGGTCATGGTGACTTGTTCTACCAACTGCCCCAAGGCTTGGGTATCGCTGACCAGTTGCCCCTGGGCCTTGAGCCGCGCCAGTAGGGAGGCCAGGGCACGTTTGAGGGCGTTGAGCAGGTTGCGGATGCCCTTGGCCAGTTTTGGCAGGCGGCCGGCCAGGTTGGACAGGTCCTGGAACAGAAAGCGGTAGTGGGCCAGGCGTTCGACGATCAAATGCAGGAACAGCCAGTAATCCTCGGCGGCCAGTTGCGCGTCGGCGGGCGGGTCGAGCAGGGGCATGAGTTCTGCCTGGAAACGCTCGAACAAGCCCAGAATCAGCGGTTCCTTGCCGTGGAAGTGGTAGTAGAGGTTGCCGGGGCTGATCCCCATTTCATTGGCCACTTCCATGGTCGAGACGTTCGGTTCGCCCTTGTCGTTGAACAACTGCAGGGCGCATTCCAGGATCCGGTCGCGGGTTTTCATCCAGTCTTCTTAGTGGTTGGGCGTTCAGCGCACATGAATATAAGTGCCGGGGGCGGCTTCCATCGGTGGGTAATGCTGATTGCCCAAGGCCATCAGCGTTTCGCGCTGGGTGCCCGAGCGTTCCTGGACCCATTCGAGCCAGCGCGGCCACCAGCTACCGTCAACGTGGTTGGCGTCGTAGTACCAGGCGCGTGGGTCGCTGCTCAGCTTGGGGTTTTCGATGTAGTTGGCCTTGGGGTGGCCGGGTGGGTTGAGGATGCTTTGCACGTGGCCGCTGTTGGAGAGCACGAAGCGCCGCTCGCCACCGAGCAGCAGGGTCGAGCGGTACACCGCGTCCCAGGGCGTGATGTGATCGTTGATCCCGGCCACGCTGAAGCTATCGACGTTGACCTTGGACAGGTCGATCGGCGTGCCGCACACCTCCAGCCCGCCGGCGTGGCTGAGGGGGTTGTGCTTGAAGAAATCCAGCAGGTCGCCGTGCAGCGCGGCGGGCAGGCGCGTGTTGTCGTTGTTCCAGTAAAGGATGTCGAAGGGCGGCGGCGCCTTGCCCAGCAGGTAGTTGTTGACCCAGTAGTTCCAGATCAGGTCGTTGGGCCGCATCCAGGCGAACACCCGCGCCATGTCCCGACCGTCGAGTACACCCTGCTGGTAGGAGCGGCGCTTGGCGGCTTCCAGGGTTTGTTCGTCGACGAACAGGGTGGCGGGGCTGTCCAGCTGGCTGTCGAGTAGGCTGACCAGGTAGCTGGCGCTGGCGACGCGCCGCAACTGGCGTTTGGCTTGCAGGTGGCCTTGCAGGGCGGCGATGGTCAGGCCCCCCGCGCACGCGCCCATCAGGTTGACCTCGCGGCTGCCGGTGATCGCACGGCAGACGTTCATCGCCTCTTCGGCGGCCTGCACGTAGCTGGACAAGCCCCACTCGCGGTGGCGCACGTCGGGGTTGCGCCAGCTAATCATGAATACCTGCAGGTTATTTTTCAGCGCGTACTGGACGAAGCTGTTGGCCGGGCTCAAGTCGAAAATGTAGTACTTGTTAATCTGCGGCGGCACCACCAGCAGGGGTGTGGCGTACTGTTTTTCGCTCATGGGCTTGTACTGGATCAGCTCCAACAGCTCGTTGCGAAACACCACCGAACCGGGCGTGGTGGCGACGGTCTTGCCGACCTCGAAGGCGTGCTTGGTGATTTGGCTGGGCAGGCCGTTGTTGTGCAGCAGGTCGTCGAACAGATGGCCGATGCCACGCACTACGCTGTGGCCGCCGGAGTTGAGCAGCTCCTTGACCGCCAACGGGTTGAGCAGGGTGTTGGAGGGCGACACGGCGTCGTTGAGCAGGGCAAAGGCGAAGTGGGCGCGGGCGCGGTCGTCGTCGCTCATGCCGCTGTCGTCGATCCAGCTCTGGCTCTGCTTTTGCCAGCTCAGGTAGGCCTGCAGGCTGCGCCGGTAAAACGGGTTGAGTTGCCAGGTAGGGTCACTGAAGCGGTTGTCCTGGGGGGAGGGTGTGTGCAGGGTTTCGCCCAGCAATACGCGGCCCAGTTGCCCGCCCAAGGCCAGGGCATGACGGGCGCTGTGCAACGGGTGGCGCAAACCATGGGAAGCGACGCTGCGCAGTGTGGAAAACAGGTCACGGCCACGCAGGCCGCTGATCGCACTGTGGGCGTTGAACAGCGTAGCGGGGGTCGGCAGCACGCCCGGCGCGGGTTTTTCTCGCATGAGTCAACACTCCTTCGTCAGCCATCAACAAGCCCAAGACAGACAACATAGTTGTTGCGCGCCATTTGCGCCGGGCAGCCAGCCTCCTAGGCCTTGCCCGCGGGCGCCGGGTGCGGGTGCATGACGGCCCGCTGCCGCTCCTGTTGGAGAAATTTCATGATGATCGGTGCGACGGCTTCGGCCCGGGTAATCAGGAACAAATGGCCATCGTCGATTATGTGTAGCTGGGCGTTGGGAATTCGCCAGGCCAGCATGCGCATATTGACCAGCGGGATCAGCGGGTCGTCGTCGCCGGCCAGCACCAGGGTGGGCTGATGGATCTTGTGCAGCCAGTGGATGCTGGTCCAACCGAATCCGGCGAACAATTGCCAGTAGTAGCCCAGCTTGCCGGCCGAGCGCACCTTGCTGGCATGGTCGGCGGCGAGGTTGGGGTCGCGGCGGAACGAGCCGCCGTAAATCATCGGTGCGATGCGGATCACATGGGACGGTTGGATATAGCGCCGCGGGCTGGCCATCATCCACAGTACTTTCGGCTTGCCGGGCACCATGAATGCCCCGGCCGCCGTGGCCGCCAGCACCAGTTTCTTGCAGCGCTCGGGGTAGTCGTGGGCGAACTGTTGGGCCAGCGCGCCGCCCCAGGACACGCCAATCACATTGACCTGGCCGTAATCCAGGTAGTCGAGCATGCGCGCCGTGAGCTTGGCCAACCCGGGAAAGCGGTAGGGCCGGCTGGGCGTCGAGGAGCCGCCGACACCGGGGACGTCGAAGGCGATCACCTCCAGGTCCGGGTCCAGGGCCTGGACGAACGGGAACACCAGCTCCAGGTTGGCGCCGATGCCGTTGAAAATCAGCAAGGGCGTCAAGTGAGGCTTGCCGGGACGTACGGCGGTGCGGATGGTTTGGCCATCCAGATCGACCGTACGGAAGATGAACGGTTGCGGCATGCTTGAAGCCCTATGGGTCAGTTTTTCATCGTTGCTTGTGGGGGCGAGCAGGCTCGCTCCCACAGACTGCCGGTGTTTCGCTTATCGCTCGTGAACGTAGGTGCCCGGCGCCGCTTCGGCGGCCGGATAAGTTTTGCTGCCCAGGCTGGTGGGGGCCTTTTTCAGTTTGCCCGAGCGCTCGGCCTGCCAGGCTTGCCAGTGCAGCCACCAGGAATCGGTGTGCTTGGACGAATTCTCCTGCCAGGCGTTGGCGTCGGCGGGCATATCGGTGCTGGTCATGTAGCGCGATTTCGGGTTGCCCGGCGGGTTCAGGATGCTCTGGATATGGCCGCTGCTGGACAACACGAACTCCACCTTGCCGCCAAACAACTGGGCGGACTTGTAGCAGGACTTCCACGGCGTGATGTGGTCATTGGTGCCCGCCAGGGAATACACGTCGGCGGTGACCTGCTTGAGGTCGATGGGCGTGCCGCACACCTCCAGGGCATTGGCGCGCACCAGGGGGTTGTTCTTGAACATCTCGATCAGGTCGCCGTGGAAGGCAGCCGGCAAACGCGTGGTGTCGTTGTTCCAGAAGAGGATGTCGAACACCGGTGGCTCATTGCCCAGCAGGTAGTTATTGACCCAGTAGTTCCAGATCAGGTCGTTGGGCCGCATCCAGGCAAATACCTTGGCCATGTCGCTGCCTTCGAGCACGCCGGCCTGGTAGGAGTGGCGCTTGGCCGCTTCCAGGGTCTGCTCGTCGACGAACAGCGCCACCTGGGTGTCCAGGGTAGTGTCCAGCACGCTCACCAGCAGGGTCAGGGCGTTGACCTTCTTCTCGCCCAGCGCCGCGTAGTGGCCCAGCAGCGCAGTGCAGGTAATGCCGCCGGAGCAGGCACCAAGCATGTTGACGTCTTTGCTGCCGGTGATCGCGGTGACCACGTCCACCGCCTCCTTGAGCGCGTCGATATAGGTCGAGAGGCCCCATTCGCGCTGGGCCTTGGTGGGGTTGCGCCAACTGACGATAAAGGTCTGCACGTTACTGCGCAGGCAGAAGCGCGCCAGGCTCTTATCGGGGCTCAGGTCAAATACATAGAACTTGTTGATCTGCGGCGGCACCACCAGCAGCGGGCGTTCGTGCACTTGCTCGGTAATGGGGCGGTACTGGATCAGCTCCAGTACGTCGTTGCGAAACACCACCGAGCCTTCGGTGGTGCCCAGGCTTTTGCCCACTTCAAAGGCGCCCATGTTCACCTGGCTGGGCATGCCGCCGTTGTGCACCAGATCCTTGGCCAAGTGGGAGAGGCCATCGAGCAGGCTCTTGCCACCGGTTTCGAAGAAGCGTTTGACCGCCGCCGGGTTGGCGGCGCTGTTGGTGGGCGCCATGGCTTCGGTCATCAGGTTGATGACGAAGTGGGCACGGCTGATGTCTTGTTCCGAGAGGCTGCTGTCGCCGATCCAGTCGTGCAGTTCCTTGCGCCACGCCAGGTAGGTTTGCATATAGCGTTTGTACAGCGGGTTCTGGCTCCACGCCGGGTCGTTGAAGCGGCGGTCGTCGCTTTCCGGCGCCAGGGTGGATTTGCCGAACATCACGTTCTTGAGTTCTACCCCAAAGTGCGCGACGTGTTTGACGCTGTGCAACGGTTGTTTGATAGCTTGGGTCAGCACCATGCGAGCAGAAGTAAGCAGGTCTTTTTTACGCAAGCCGATAACAGGATTAAGCCCCAGTGTGTTTTCCGAGGCCTGGCGTTTCAGGTCATCATTATTCTTGTTACTCATCTACGACGCTCCATTGTCCGACAGACGAGTACCGGGACCTGCTGTGCAGTAACACAGCCAATGCCAGGTACTACTGCTCGGGTGACCGTGAATTCTGCTTCAGCTGTTTTTAAGACAGAGAACACTGCAGGGAACTTGCCAGCTCCATTGGTTACCCGAGTTTAATTTTTTTCGCAAGCAGGCCAATCATTGACCATGCAGCCGAACATTCAAGCAGATGAAATTAGAAAATGCCCTCTAAAGAGTAAGACCGTTGAGTTAGAGCATTAGCCGTACAACAGATTCACTCGGGTCGCGGGACTTTCCGGCAACTTTCAAGGCTTCAAGATAATCGGCCCACAGTGCGTCTTGGCGCTGCGCCAATTGGTAGAGGTAGTCCCAGGTGAACAGGCCGCTGTCGTGGCCGTCGTCGAAGGTCAGTTTCAGTGCGTACTGGCCGGCCGGTTCGACCTTGCTCAGGCCAACGCCGATTTTGCCAAATTGCAGGACAGGATTGCCGTGGCCCTGGACCTCGGCGGAGGGGGAATGCACCCGCAGGAACTCGGCGGGGAGGGTGTACTCCTCGCCCGAGGCATATTTGAGGGTCAGGGTTTTCGAGGCTTTGTGCAGCTTTATATCGGTGGGAAGCGGGGTCATGGCAGGGGTCCGAAGCGACAAACGTCAAGCTGCAAGCTACAAGCTGTAAGGCGCTGATGTCCACCTTGCAGCTTGTAGCTCAAAGCTGGCCGCTCTAAAGAATGTAGCGGGACAGATCTTCGTTCTGCGCCAATTCGCCCAAGTGGCTGTTGACGTAGTCGGCATCGATCTTGATCGGTTGGGCATCCTGGGCACTGGCCAGGTCGCCGGCGCTGAACGACACCTCTTCGAGGAGGCGCTCGAGCAGGGTGTGCAGGCGCCGGGCACCGATGTTCTCGGTTTTCTCGTTAACCTGCCAGGCAATCTGCGCCAGGCGCTTGATGCCATCAGGCTGGAACTTGATGACCAGGCCTTCGGTTTTGAGCAGTTCGCGGTATTGCTCGGTCAGGGAGGCATGGGGCTCGCTGAGGATGCGCTCGAAATCTTCCGGCGACAGGGCCTTGAGCTCGACGCGGATCGGCAGGCGACCTTGCAGTTCCGGCACCAGGTCGCTGGGTTTGCTCAGGTGGAACGCGCCGGAGGCGATGAACAGGATGTGGTCGGTCTTGACCATGCCCAGCTTGGTATTGACCGTGCAGCCTTCGATCAGCGGCAGCAGGTCGCGTTGCACGCCCTCGCGGGATACATCGACGCCACCGGAGTTACCGCGTTTGGCGACCTTGTCGATTTCATCGATGAACACGATGCCGTGCTGTTCGACGGCTTCCAGGGCCTTGGCCTTCAATTCTTCTTCGTTGACCAGGCGACCGGCCTCTTCGTCGCGCACCAGTTTCAGCGCTTCCTTGACCTTGAGCTTGCGGTTTTTGCGCTTACCCTTGCCCATGTTGGCGAACAGGTTCTGCAACTGGTTGGTCATTTCTTCCATGCCCGGCGGCGCGGAAATGTCGACACCGGCCACCTCGGCCACTTCGATCTCGATTTCCTTGTCGTCCAACTGGCCTTCGCGCAGGCGCTTGCGGAACAGTTGGCGGGTGTTGGAATCCTGCGAAGGCGCGGCGTCTTCGTTGAAACCCATGCGCGCCGGGGGCAGCAGGGCGTCGAGGATGCGCTCTTCGGCAGCGTCTTCGGCGCGGTGGCGGACTTTGGTCATTTCCTGCTCGCGCAGCAACTTGATGGCGGCGTCGGCCAGGTCACGGATGATCGACTCGACGTCGCGGCCCACATAGCCGACTTCGGTGAACTTGGTCGCTTCGACCTTGATGAACGGGGCGTTGGCCAGTTTCGCCAGGCGTCGGGCGATTTCGGTCTTGCCCACGCCGGTGGGGCCGATCATCAGGATGTTCTTGGGAGTCACTTCAACGCGCAGCTCTTCAGGGAGCTGCATGCGCCGCCAGCGGTTGCGCAGGGCAATGGCGACGGCGCGCTTGGCGTCGTCCTGGCCGATGATATGGCGGTTGAGTTCGTGGACGATTTCGCGGGGAGTCATGGACATAGTAGTTGGGTCCTCAAGCAGGAAGGGCGCCGGTAACGGCTTATTCCGCGAGGTCCTGCTCCTCAATGGTGAAGTTGTGGTTGGTGAATACACAAATGTCGCCGGCGATGCCGAGGGCGGTTTCGACGATGTCCCGGGCCGACAGGTCAGTTTTCTTCAGCAGCGCGCTGGCCGCAGCCTGGGCGTAACCGCCGCCGGAACCCATGGCGATCAGGCCATCCTCGGGTTCAACCACGTCGCCGTTGCCGGTGATGATGAGGGACGCGTCCTTGTTGGCGACCGCGAGCATGGCTTCGAGGCGGCTCAGGGAGCGGTCGGTGCGCCATTCCTTGGCCAGTTCGACGGCGGCACGGACCAAGTGGCCCTGATGCTTCTCAAGCTGGCCTTCAAAGCGTTCGAACAGGGTGAAGGCATCGGCGGTGGCACCGGCAAAACCGGCAATCACCTGGCCGTGGTACAGGCGGCGAACTTTCTTCGCGTTGCCTTTCATCACGGTATTGCCGAGGGAAACCTGGCCGTCGCCGCCCATGACGACTTTGCCGTGGCGGCGAACTGAAACGATGGTGGTCAAGGGAGAGTCTCCACGCAGCGGGGCGAAAATGCCCTGGTGGGAACTCATATGGGGGTGGCGGCGGGTTTTTCAACCGTGGCGGACAAGTGGCGGCGGGTTGCCTGGAGCGAGTGTGGGAGCGGGCCTGCCCGCGATAGCGCCGTGTCAGTCGCTCTATTGGGCGAGTGATTCAGTGCCATCGCGGGCAAGCCCGCTTCTACAGGGTGTGTCTTGGCAGATGCCCGGTCAGCGGCTCTGGCGCTGTTGCAGCAGTAGGTTGCTGAAGCCGCTGCCGGCCAGTTGCTTCTGGGCCACGGTCAGTTGCTCACGGTTGCTGAACGGCCCCACCAGCACCCGGTACCAGGTTTCATCCTTCACCGTGCCGGACTCCACCGAAACCGCTTGGCCCAGCAGGATGATCTGCGCGCGCACTTTGTCGGCGTCTGCCTCTTTGCGGAACGAACCGGCCTGGAGGAAGAACTTGGTCACCGGCGCCGCTTTCGCCACCGGTGGCGCGGGCGGCGGGGTGATACCGGCGAGGGCAGCCTGGGCGCGGGCGGTATCGATCTTCGCCGCTTCTTCCGGGGTCACGGGGGTGGTTGGCACCGGTTGTGGCGTCGGCAGGGTTTTCTCCGGCACGGCTTCGGGCGGCACGATCACTTCGGACTCGGGCAGCAAGGTATAGAAGTCGTACTTAGGCTTGACCGGTTGCTGTGGGCTGGGCGGTGTTTTGTTGGCTTCGGCGGCACGGGTGGCTTTCTGCTGCTCTTGCTTGACCCGTTTGACGTCGTCGCCCTGGCCCGGCTCAAGTTTCATCAGGAACACGATGAATGCGCCCACGGTCAGGCCGATGGCCAGCCACAGCCAGCCCGGGATCGGCTGCTTGGCCGGGGCCTGGTAACGGCTGGCGCCACGCTTGGGTGCAGGTTTTTTCTTGGCGGCCAACTTACATGCGCTCCAGGGTTTCCAGGCCCAAGAGTTCCAGGCCTTGCTTGAGGGTGCGGCCGGTCAGGGCGGCCAGGCGCAAGCGGCTCTGCGTCTGGGCCGGGGTGTCGGCGGCGAGGATCGGGCAGTTCTCGTAGAAACTGGAGAACAGGCCGGCCACGTCGTACAGGTAGGCGCACAGGGTGTGCGGCGTGCCCTTGTCGCAGACATTGTTGAGTACTTCGCCGAACTGGGCGAGTTTGGCGGCCAATTCCTGCTCGTGGGCGGCTTGCAGCACGATCTGCCCGTCCACTTCGCTGAAATCCTTGCCCAGTTTGCGGAACACCCCGGCGACGCGGGTGTAGGCGTACAGCAGGTAAGGCGCGGTGTTGCCTTCAAAGTTGAGCATTTGCTCGAAGTTGAAGCTGTAGTCGCTGGTGCGGTGCTTGGACAGGTCGGCGTATTTCACCGCGCCAATGCCCACCACGCGGGCGATGTGGCGCAGTTCGTCCTCGGCCAGCTCTGGGTTCTTTTCCTTGACCAGGGTGTAAGCGCGGTCCTGGGCTTCGGTGAGCAGGTCGATCAGTTTGACGGTGCCGCCGTCGCGGGTCTTGAAGGGGCGGCCATCGGCGCCGTTCATGGTGCCGAAGCCCATGTGTTCCATTTCCATCGGGTGGGTCACGAAACCGGCCAGGCGCGCCACTTCAAACACCTGCTGGAAGTGCAGGGCCTGGCGTTGGTCGACGAAGTACAGCGCGCGGTCGGCCTTGAGCACACCGCTGCGGTAGCGCACGGCGGCGAGGTCGGTGGTGGCGTACAGATAGCCGCCATCGGCCTTGACGATGATGACCGGCAGCGGTTCGCCGTCAGCGGTCTTGAACTGGTCGAGGAACACGCACTGCGCGCCGTTGCTTTCCACCAGCAGGCCCTTGGCCTTGAGGTCGTTGACCACGTTGATGAGGTCGTCGTTGTAGGCGCTTTCGCCCATCACGTCGGCCATGGTCAGTTTGACGTTGAGCAGTTCGTAGATTTTCTGGCAGTGGGCCAGGGAGATGTCCCGGAATCGCGACCACAGCGCCAGGCACTCGGCGTCGCCGGCCTGCAACTTGACCACCAGGGCGCGGGCGCGGTTGGCGAACGCTTCGGATTCGTCGAAGCGTTTTTTCGCGGCGCGGTAGAAGTTTTCCAGGTCCGACAGCTCATCGCTGGTGATCGGGTTTTCTTCCAGGTAGGCCATCAGCATGCCGAACTGGGTGCCCCAGTCGCCCACGTGGTTCTGGCGGATCACGGTGTCGCCGAGGAACTCCAGGACGCGCGCCACGCCGTCGCCGATGATGGTCGAGCGCAGGTGGCCGACGTGCATTTCCTTGGCCAGGTTCGGCGCCGACAGGTCGATGGCCACGCGTTGCAGCGGGCCGGCCTTGCGCACGCCGATTTTTTCATCGGCCAGGGCCGCGTCCAGGCGTGCGGCCAGGGCTTGGGTGTTCTGGAAGAAATTGAGGAAGCCTGGGCCCGCGATTTCGGCCTTGCTGACGTTCTCGTCGGCGGGCAGCGCGGCGATGATTTTTTCCGCCAGGTCGCGCGGCTTCATGCCCGCGGGCTTGGCCAGCATCATGGCGATGTTGCTGGCGAAATCGCCGTGGGTCTTGTCTCGGGAGTTTTCCACCTGGATCGCCGGCGTCAGGCCTTCTGGCAACACACCTTCATTGACGAGTTGGGTGAGGGCTTGTTGGATCAACTGACGAATGGTGTCTTTCATGGTCTTCTCTTTCGACCGCAAGCGGCGGCGCGTCGGTGCGCAGGTGGAAAAACTGGGCATTATCCGTTGCCGGGGCGGGCTTGCCAACCGTGCAAAGGGGTTTGAGTGGCAAGTGGCTAGCTGCAAGCGGTCAGTAAGCGCGGATGTGCTGCTAACTTCAAGCGTGTGGCTGGCCACTGGGCCCGGCCCCGCTGAAGTTAGTACAAGTCGACGGGGTCTACATCCAGCGACCAGCGTACCGCCCGGCCGCTGGGCATCTGCTCCAGGGCCAGCAGCCAACTGCCCAGCAAGCGATGCAGCGGCGCGCGGGCGCTGGCTTGCAGCAGCAATTGGGCGCGGTAGCGCCCGGCGCGGCGCTCCATGGGCGCGGGCACCGGGCCGAGCAGTTCGATGCCGCCCAATTGCAATTGGGCCAACAGTTCTTTTGCCACGCTGCACGCTTCGTCCAGGAACGCCTCGGCCTGCCCAGGCTTGTGTGCCTCGGCGCGCAACAGGGCGAGGTGGGCGAAGGGCGGCAGGCCGGCGGCGCGGCGTTCGCTCAGGGCTTGTTCGGCAAAGGCGAAATAGCCTTGTTCGGTCAGTTGGATCAGCAGCGGGTGGTCGGCCAGGTGGGTCTGGATGATGACTTTGCCCGGCTCTTCGGCCCGCCCGGCACGGCCCGCAACCTGGACGATCAACTGGGCCATGCGCTCGCTGGCGCGGAAGTCGCCGGAGAACAGGCCGCCATCGGCGTCGAGGATGGACACCAGGGTCACCCGGGGGAAGTGATGGCCTTTGGCGAGCATTTGCGTGCCCACCAGGATGCACGGTTGGCCCTTCTGGATGGTGGCGAACAACTGGTTCATCGCGTCCTTGCGCGACGTACTGTCGCGGTCCACCCGCAGTACTGGGTAGTCGGGGAAGAGTATCCCCAGGCGTTCCTCGGCGCGCTCAGTGCCTGCGCCAACGGGACGCAGGTCGACTTTGCCGCATTGCGGGCAATGGCGCGGCACGCGCTCGACGTGGCCGCAGTGATGGCAACGCAGTTCGCCGGAGCGTTGGTGCACGGTCATGCGGGCGTCGCAGCGATCGCATTCCGACATCCAGCCGCAGTCGTGGCACAGCAGCGTTGGCGCAAAGCCGCGGCGGTTGAGGAACACCAGCACCTGCTGGCCGGCGGCCAGGGTCTGGCCGATGGCTTGCTGCATGGGGCCGGAAATCCCGCTGTCCAGTGGGCGACTTTTTACGTCAAGGCGTAGGAAACGCGGCTGTTTCGCCCCGCCAGCGCGCTCGTTGAGGTGCAGTAAGCCGTAGCGGCCGATGTAGGCGTTGTGCAGGCTTTCCAGTGAGGGCGTGGCGGAGCCGAGCACGATGGGGATGTTTTCCTGGCGCGCGCGCACCAGGGCCAGGTCGCGGGCGTGGTAGCGCAGGCCTTCCTGCTGTTTATAGGAACCGTCGTGTTCTTCGTCGACGATAATCAGCCCCGGGTTTTTCATCGGCGTGAACAGTGCCGAACGGGTGCCGATAATAATGTCGGCATCGCCGTCGCGGGCGGCGAGCCAGGCCTCCAGGCGTTCGCGGTCGTTGACCGCCGAGTGCACCAGGGCAATGCGTGCATTGAAGCGCTGCTCGAAGCGCGCCAGGGTCTGCGGGCCCAGGTTGATTTCCGGGATCAGCACCAGCGCTTGCTTGCCGGCCTCCAGGGTTTCGCGGATCAACTGCAAATAGACTTCGGTCTTGCCACTGCCGGTGACCCCGGCCAGGAGAAAGGCGTGGAAGCTGTCCGCCCCGGCGCTGATGGCCTCGAACGCGGCACGTTGCTCGGGGTTGAGGGGTAATTCCGGTTGCGCCAGCCAATGTTCGTGGCGCGCTTCGGGGGCGTGCTTGCGGATTTCCACCTGCACCAGCTCCTTGGCCAGCAGCAGGTCGAGGCTGTCTTTGCTGAGCATTAACTTGCTCAGCAGTTGATGGGCCACGCCGTGGGGGTGCTGGGCCAGGGTCGCCAAGGCCTCGCGCTGGCGCGGCGCGCGGGCGATACGCGGGTCGTCGGCGCGGGCACCGGGGGCCACCGACCAGAAGCGCTCCTGGCGGGCCTCGGCCAGTTCGCCCTGGCGCAGCAGTACCGGCAGCGCCCAGCTCAGGGTGTCGCCCAGGCTGTGCTGGTAATACTGGGCGGTCCACAGGCACAACTTGAACAGCGCCGGCGGTAGCGGCGCCGTGGCGTCGAGGATGGCCAGCGCCGGTTTGAGCTTCTCGGCGGGCACTTCGCTGTGCTCGGCGATTTCGACCAGGATGCCGATCATCTCCCGGCGCCCGAAGGGTACGCGCACGCGCATGCCCGGCTGCAATTGGGCCCGCAGCACCCCCGCAGGGGCACGGTAGTCAAACAGGCGGCGCAGCGGCGAAGGCAGGGCGAGGCGCAAAATGGCGTCGGGCACGCGGGGGTTTCTCGGTAAGCAGATGTTTAGAAGGCCCGGAGCCTAGCAGACGGGCGGTGCAGTGTCCCCTGTCTGGGGGGGTGGATTTTCTGATGAGGAGCACTTCGCACCGCTTGCGCGATCAGGCTCGTCTGGTAGAATCCGCGGCCTAATTACGTGCGGTGTTCAACAATAGTGTTGTGCGGCGGCACGCTAGCCCGAGGAAACACCATGAAAGCCGATATCCATCCAGCGTACGAAACCATCGAAGTAACTTGCAGCTGCGGCAACAAGTTCGAAACCCGTTCGAACCTGTGCAAGCCACTGGGTACTGACGTATGCAACGAGTGCCACCCGTTCTACACCGGTAAGCAGAAGACTCTGGATACTGGCGGCCGTGTACAGCGCTTCGCCGATCGTTTCGGTGCTTTTGGCGCGAAAAAGGCCTAAGGCCGATCAACTTGGGAAGCCCTCGCGGCTTTTCCTCGCTGATGAAAAAGGCGTCCCTCGCGGGCGCCTTTTTTATGTCTGCGATTTGGCTCCCCGGCGCCCAGGCCTTCTGCCCTGCGCCCGAGGGGCTGACGCAGGTCGAGGTACAGCGGGTGGTCGATGGCGACACCCTGCGCCTCAAGGATGGCCGCAGCGTACGCCTGATCGGCCTTAATGCCCCGGAGCTGGGCAAGCAAGGTCGCACCGACGAGCCCCTGGCGGTTGCCGCCCGCCAACGCCTGCAAGCCCTGGTGCGCGAGAGCCGCAACCGGGTGGCGCTGCGCCCCGGGCGCGAGGGTAAGGATCGTTATGGCCGCACCTTGGCCCATGTCTATGGCGCCAGCGGCGCCAACCTTGAAGCGCAATTGCTCGCCGAAGGCCTGGGGTTCCAAGTGGCGGTGGCGCCCAACATCGATTTAGTCACCTGCCAGCAAGCGGCAGAACGCCACGCCCGGCAAGCGGGCCTGGGGGTGTGGCGCCCGTCACCGGTACTCAACGCGCAGCAGATCACGCGGGCCGGGTTCGCCGTGCTCAGCGGTCGGGTGAGTGCGGTGGAGCGTAATCGCGGTGGAATTTGGATTCAGTTGCAGGATTCGGTTGTGCTGCGCGTTGCACCCAATCTGCTCAAGCAGTTCGACGTCGCCGCCCTCGAGCGCCTCAAAGGCCAGTTAATAGAGGCCCGGGGCTGGGTGCTCGACCGCTCGCGGCGCGGCGGTTTGCAGCCGGGTCAGGCGCGTTGGCTGCTGCCATTGACGCACCCAAGCATGTTGGATGCAGGTAAATAACGAAAAGTTGTAGACATTTTTGGCGTCGATTGTGAACAGTGTAGCCCTTGTGTTCCGTGGCTCTTGGCCGAAAGTCGTAGCCTAGGGCTCTTGACACCGGTGACCGGGCAGTCTTGTAGGGACTTTCGCAGGCGAGTATCCTCGGCGATCCGTCGTCCAACAGTAAAAGCGGAATGCCGATTATGTCTGACTTGAAAACTGCCGCTCTCGAATATCACGCCCATCCTCGTCCAGGAAAGCTGAGTGTCGAGCTCACCAAAGCCACTGCTACCGCCCGCGACCTGTCGCTGGCCTACAGCCCCGGTGTGGCGGAGCCTGTGCGTGAAATCGCGCGTGATCCCGAGCTGGCCTACAAGTACACGGGCAAGGGCAATCTGGTTGCAGTCATTTCCGATGGCACCGCGATTCTCGGCCTGGGTAACCTTGGCCCGCTGGCGTCCAAGCCTGTTATGGAAGGCAAGGGCGTACTGTTCAAGCGTTTTGCCGGTATCGATGTCTTCGACATCGAAGTCGACTCCGAAAGCCCACAGGCCTTCATCGATACCGTCAAGCGCATCTCCATTACCTTCGGCGGTATCAACCTGGAAGACATCAAGGCACCGGAGTGCTTTGAGATCGAACGTGCTCTGATCGAGCAGTGCGACATTCCAGTGTTTCACGATGACCAGCACGGCACCGCGATCGTCACCGCGGCCGGCATGATAAATGCCCTGGAAATCGCAGGCAAAACCCTGCCTGAAGCCAAGATCGTCTGCCTGGGCGCCGGCGCCGCCGCCATCTCCTGCATGAAGTTGCTGGTGAGCATGGGTGCCCAGATCGAAAACATCTTCATGGTCGACCGTACCGGCGTGATCCACTCCGGCCGCGATGACCTGAACCAGTACAAAGCGGTATTCGCCCACGCGACCGAAAAACGCACCTTGTCCGACGCGCTGGAAGGCGCGGACGTGTTCGTTGGCCTGTCGGGTCCGAACCTGCTGAGCGCTGAAAATCTGCTGCGCATGGCGCCCAACCCGATCGTGTTCGCATGCTCCAACCCGGACCCTGAAATCGCTCCGGAACTGGCTCACGCCACCCGTAACGACGTCATCATGGCCACCGGCCGTTCGGACTACCCGAACCAGGTCAACAACGTACTGGGCTTCCCGTTCATCTTCCGCGGTGCCCTGGACGTTCGCGCCAAGCGCATCAACGAAGAAATGAAAGTAGCTGCCGCCAACGCCCTGCGCGAACTGGCCAAGCTGCCGGTGCCACAGGAAGTGTGCGACGCCTACGGCGGCATCAAGTTGGAATTCGGGCGTGAGTACATCATTCCCAAACCAATGGATGCCCGCCTGATTACCGTGATCTCCGATGCCGTGGCCAAGGCCGCGATCGAGACCGGTGTAGCTACCCTGCCGTACCCGAAGAACTACCCGCTCAAAAGCGTCGATGACGTTTTTAACGGTTAACAGCAGCACCATAAAAAAACCCGGCCTCTGAGCCGGGTTTTTTTATGGGGGAGCAGTTGCAAGTTATTAGCGGCAAGCGGCAAGTAAGAGCGGGTTGCGTCGCTGTTGCTTGCAGCTAAAAGCTTGCCGCTGCTCCTTGCTGTTTTAAAACAGATCGATGGGCGCCGCCTCGTCCGCCGGCAGCGGGCTGCCCGGGGCGCTGCCGCCTAGCTCGTTGACCGAGGGCGGGGTGTCTTCGCTCTTGAACAGCTCGAAGTAGGCGTTGGGGGTGCCGGGTGAGGCGGCACGGCCGCTGACTGGGTCTACCCGCAGGCTGAGGATGCCTTCCGGCTCGCTTTGGGTGTGGGCTGGCTTGCCCTTGAGGGCGGCGCCCATGTAGTTGATCCAGATCGGCAGCGCAACGGTGCCGCCGTACTCACGGCGCCCGAGGCTTTCGGGCTGGTCGAAACCGGTCCATACCGTTGTCACGTAATCGGCGTTGTAGCCGGAGAACCAGGCGTCCTTGGACTCGTTGGTGGTGCCGGTCTTGCCCGCCAGGTCGGTGCGGCCCAGGGACAGGGCGCGGCGGCCGGTGCCGAGTTTGATGACGTCCTGCAGCATGCTGGTGAGGATGTAGGTGGTGCGGCCATCGACAATGCGCTCGGCCACCAATGGGGTCTGCACTGCAGGCGCCGGGGCTTCGCCGGGGGTGGCATCGACGGTGAAGCTGTCGGAGGCTGGCGCGGCGATGCCATCGCTGGCGGCGGTGTTGCCGGGGACGCTGGCCGGGTTGGCGGTGAACAGGTTCTCGCCGTTGCGGCTTTCGATCTTGTCGATGATGAACGGGGTGATCTTGTAGCCGCCATTGGCGAAGGTGCTCCAGCCCGTGGCGATTTCCATCGGCGTTAGGGTCGCCGTGCCCAGGGCCAGGGACAGGTTGGGCGGCAGGTCCTGCTTGTTGAAGCCGAACTTGCTGATGTAGTCGATGGTGCGGCCCACGCCCATGCTTTGCAGCAGGCGGATCGACACCAGGTTGCGCGACTTGTACAGCGCCTCGCGCATGCGGATCGGGCCGAGGAAGGTGTTGGTGTCGTTTTTCGGGCGCCAGACTTTGTCCAGGTACTCATCGACAAACACGATCGGTGCATCGTTGACCAGGCTGGCGGCGGTGTAACCGCTGTCCAGGGCCGCGCTGTAGACGAAGGGCTTGAAGCTCGAGCCGGGTTGGCGCTTGGCCTGGATGGCGCGGTTGTAGTTGCTTTGCTCGAAGGCGAAACCGCCGACCAGCGAGCGGATCGCGCCGTTTTGCGGGTCCAGGGACACCAGCGCGCCTTGAGCGACCGGGATCTGGCTGAACTTCAGCGACCCGTCGGCCTGGCGTTGCACGCGGATCAAGTCGCCGACCTGGGCCACGTCCGCCGGTTGTTTTGGGTTGGCGCCCATGCTGTTGGTGTTCAGGAAGGGCCGCGCCCACTTCATGCTGTCCCAGGCCACATGCGCCTGGCCGGTGCGGGTCAGCACTTGCAGGCCGGTTTTTTCGACCTCGATGACAATCGCCGGCTCAAGCCCACTGAAGGTGCGCTGCTTGGTCAACTCCAGGGTCCAGGCTTCGCGGGTCTTGCCTGGCAGGCGCGATTCCGGGCCACGGTAGCCGTGGCGCTGGTCGTAGGTCATCAAGCCTTCGTGCAGGGCGGTGTTGGCCATTTCCTGCAGGTTGCTCGGCACCGTGGTGGTTACGCGAAAACCTTCGGTGTAGGCGTCGCTGCCGTAGCGCCCGACCATCTCGGCGCGGGCCATTTCGGCGATGTACGGCGCGTTCACTTCAGGCGTGGGCACGTGATAGCTGGCGTTGAGTGGCTCGTTCAGGGCGATCTGGTACGACGCCTCATCGATCTTGCCCAGTTTGTACATGCGCCCCAGGATCCAGTCGCGGCGCTCCTTGCTGCGCGCCGGGTTGGCCAGCGGGTTGAACCGCGAAGGGGCCTTGGGCAGGCCGGCGATCATCGCCATCTGCGCCAGGGTGACGTCGCGGATCGATTTGCCGTAATACACCTGCGCCGCCGCCTCGATCCCGTAGGCGCGGTTGCCCAGGTAGATCTTGTTGACGTACAGCTCCAGGATCTCGTCTTTGGTCAGCTGCCGCTCGATCTGCAGTGCCAGGAGGATTTCCGTGGCTTTGCGCGAGAAGCTGCGTTCGCTGGTCAGGAAGAAGTTTTTCGCCACCTGCATGGTGATGGTGCTACCGCCGGACTGAATGTGCCCGCTCTTGACCAGTTGGGTGGCGGCGCGCATCAGGCTGCTGGGGTCGACGCCATGGTGGTTGGCGAAGTTGTCGTCTTCAGCACTTAGTAACGCATTGATGAAATTGGGGGGAATGTCGGCGAACAGGATCGGAGTACGGCGCATTTCGCCAAATTCTGCGATCAACTTGTTGTCGCTGCTATACACCCGCAGGGGAATCTGCAACTGGATACTTCGCAGCGCCTCTACCGACGGCAACCCGGGACTAAGATAGAGAAACGCGCCGCTCAGGCCCAGCACCAGAGCGCAGACGACGGCGACGAACGACCATCCGAAAAACTTCAGCAGACGAATCAAGGCTTTTGGATTTCCAGAGAAGAGAATGAATTGAGCGTCGAGTGATTAGCGCCAAACTGTGGCGACTCACGCTTGAGATAAAAACCGGAAAAAACGCTGGGCATTATAAGCATTTTTCGACAGGCGCAGTCATTTGCGCTTGTCAGCCCGCGCGGCCATGGAACGGCGCGCCTTTAACCGAGTTCTCCAACTCCGCAACGTCATAAGGAAATGATCGTGCCAGGACTCTTCGGCAATAAAAACGGCAGGCTGCTGGGTATTGATATCGGCGCCACTTCTATACGGCTGGTGGAACTGAGCCGTTGCGGCACCGGTTTACGGCTCGATGCCTACGCCATCGAGCCACTGCCCCCCGGCGTGGTGGTCGAACGTAATCTGCTCGATACCCAGGGCGCAGCCCAGGTGCTCTCGCGGCTGTTGCTCAAGGCTGGCACCGCTTTGAAGGAGGGCGCCAGCGCCGTGGGCGGCGCGGCGGTCATCAGCAAAACCCTGGAGCTGGAAAGTGGCCTCGGCGAGGCGGACATGCAGGCCGCGATCATGCTCGAAGCCGAGCAGTACATTCCCTATCCCCTTGAAGACGTCGCCATCGACTTTGAAGTCCTGGCCTGTCCCGCGCTTGAGCCCGGGCGGGTGTCGGTGTTGCTGGCCGCTTGCCGCAAGGCGGATGTCCAGGCCCGCGAAGCGCTGCTGGCCCTGGCCGGCCTGCGGGCCCGGGTGGTGGAAAGCGAAACCGATGCCCTGGAACGTGCGTTGGCGCGGCTCGATGGGGTTAATGACCCGGGTGTCGTCGCCGTGGTCGATGCAGGCATCAGCACCACGACCTTGAGCCTGGTCCGCGAGGGGCGCATCGTCCAGGTTCGCGAGCTGCTGTTGGGGGCCTTCCCACAGGGTGGCGCGGCTGTGGAGGACTTCCAGCTTGAACTGAGCCAGCAAGTCTCCCGGGCGTTGCAGGCGTTTATGGCGCTCGATCAGGCCACGGCGGTCGAGCATTTGGTGTTAACCGGCGAAATGGCAGCGTATCCGGGGCTGGTGCAAGGCGTTGGGCAGACGTTGGGGCTGCCGGCGCTCGTCGCCAACCCGTTTCACGACATGGCCCTGGGCGATCAGGTCGATGCCTGCGCGCTAGCCACTGATGCGCCGGCGCTGATGGTGGCCTGTGGGTTGGCCATGCGGAGTTTCGACTGATGGCCAGGATTAACTTTTTGCCCTGGCGCGAGGCCCGTCGCCAGGCGCGGCGCAAGGAGTTCATCGTCATTGCGCTGGGCGCGATGCTGGGGGCTATGGCAGTGGTGCTGCTGGTTGGCCAGTACCTCGACAGCGCGAGCCGACATCAGTCGGTACGCAACCTGGCGCTGGGCCGGCAAATCGCAACGCTGGACGAACAGGTTGCACGGTTCGATGAACTCAAAGCGCAGCGCCAGGTATCGATGGAGCGCCTGAGAGTGATTCAGGGTTTACAGGGCGACCGCCATCGTGGCGGGCGGATACTTGAGCAGTTGGTTCACGTCTTGGTTGACGGTGTGTACTTCACCGAAGTGGCCATGGGCGGCCAGACCCTGTCGATTGTCGGGGTCAGTCAGTCGAACCCGCAACTGGCCGAGTTGATGCGCAAACTTGCGGCCTCTGATTTGTTCGAGGCGCCGACCCTCGAACAAATCCGGGCAACCGGCGGGCAAGCGCATGTAGGGGCTTTCCAGCTGACCGTAGCCCAGGCTCGGCCGAGCGTGGCGGGGGGAGTGCAATGAACGCGATGCAATGGTCGGGCGACCTGACGTTGAGCAACCTGGGGGACTGGCCGCCCATCGCCAAGGTTGCGGCGGTCGCCCTGTTGCTGTGCCTGGTGCTGGCATTGGGCTACGGCATCTACCTTAAGCCCATGAGCCAACACCTTGAGCGGCTGCGCATGGATGAACGACGCCAGCAGGAGCGGCTCGCCGCCAAGACGCGGCTGGCCGCGGACCTGGAGCAGTACCAGGCGAAGATGCAGCTTATGCAGCACAGTTTCGAGGGGTTGCTGCGCCAGCTCCCGGCGGGCAGCGAAGTGCCGGATTTACTGGACGATATCACCCGGACGGCGACTGGCAGCGGCTTGGTGTTTGAGGAAATCAAGCTGCTGGCGCCGGTGGAGCAAGCGTTTTACCGCGAGTTGCCGATGCAGGTTGTCGTCATCGGCGCCTATCACGACCTCGCCACCTTCGTTAGCCGTTTGGGCGCGTTGCCGCGAATCGTCACCTTGCATGACTTCCAGATCGGCCCTGTGGTGGTTGGCAGCGAGTCGCCGCTGCGCATGGCGTTGCAGGCCCGGACTTACAGCTACGACCCGGCGGAGCAGCAGCCATGAACCGCGGCCTATGGATGGCCAGTGTGCTGGCGGCAATCTCCGGTTGCAGCAGCGACAGCGCCGAGCAGGTTGCCAGCTCGGCTACCAGCACACTTAGCCTGCCATCGACCATTGAGCCTGCTGCGTTGCCGGACGTTGGGCCAGCCTTCATCTATAAGGCCGCGGGGTTGCGCGACCCCTTCCGCTCTTCGGCTGTGGAGCTGGTGCCGCGCCCAGCGGTGGCGCGCGCGCAGGTACAGCCTGATCCGACGCGGGGAAAGCACTTTTTGGAAGGCTTTGCTCTGAAGCAGTTCGAAATGGTCGGCACGCTCTCCAACGCGGGTGCGTCTTTTGTGCTGCTACGTGGGCCGGGCGGTGTACACCGATTGAAGGTGGGCGACTACCTGGGCCGCAACGACGGGCGGGTGGTGGCCGTGGGTGAGCGGCATGTGGAGGTCATCGAACTCGTTCCCGAGGGCGAGGAGGGCTGGCTGGAACGCTCTCGAATCCTCGCTTTGAAAGCACACTCCTGAAGGGAATCGGAACCATGAAAAGGACTCTTTCATCCTGTGTGATGGCGCTATGGATGGCGTCGGTGCAGGCAAACGTAACCGATCTCCCTGCCTTGGGTGGGTGGGGTGGCCAGTACAGTGGCGAAAAGCTGTCGCTGAACTTCCAGGACATTGAAGTACGTTCGGTGCTGCAAGTGATCGCCGACTTCACCCGGCTCAATCTGGTGGCCAGCGATGCGGTGCAGGGCAGTATCACCCTGCGCTTGCACGAGGTGCCTTGGGATCAGGCACTGGACATCGTCCTCAAGACCAAGGGCCTGGATCAGCGCAAAGTCGGCAACGTGCTGTTGGTAGCGCCCGCGGATGAAATCGCCGCCCGCGAGCGGCTGGAACTGGAGTCGCAACGCCAGGTGGCGGACCTGGCGCCGCTGCGTCGGGAACTGCTGCAAGTCAACTACGCCAAGGCCAGCGACATTGCGAAGCTGTTCCAGTCGGTGACCGGTGCCGAGGTCAGTGCTGAAGGGCGGGGCTCGATCACAGTGGACGAGCGCACCAACAACATCATTGCCTACCAGACCCAAAACCGCCTCGACGAACTCAAGCGCATCGTCGCGCAGCTGGATATCCCGGTGCGCCAGGTGATGATCGAGGCGCGCATCGTCGAGGCGGATGTGGGCTACGACAAAAGCCTGGGGGTGCGCTGGGGCGGCTCGATCCGCGGTGGCGGGCGCTGGAGCGCGTCCGGTACCGGCGCGTCTTCGGACGAGGGCGAAGCCAGTTCGCCTTTTGTTGACCTGGGTGTGGCCAATCGCACATCCGGCATCGGCGTGGCCTACATCAAGGACAACCTGCTGTTGGACCTTGAACTGACCGCCATGGAGAAGACTGGCAACGGGGAGATCATCTCCCAGCCCAAAGTGGTGACCTCCGACAAGGAGACCGCCAAGATTCTCAAGGGCACGGAAATCCCCTACCAACAATCGGCCAAGGACGGCGCGACCTCGGTGTCGTTCAAAGAGGCGTCGCTGTCCCTGGAGGTCACGCCGCAAATCACCCCGGACAACCAGATCATCATGGCGGTCAAGGTCACCAAGGATGAGCCCGATTACCTGAACCGCCTCAATGACGTCCCGCCGATCAGAAAAAACGAAGTCAACGCCAAGGTGTTGGTGGCCGATGGCGAGACCACTGTGATTGGTGGCGTGTTCTCAAATACTCAAAGCAAGGTCATAGATAAGGTGCCATTTCTCGGCGATGTGCCGTATCTTGGCCGCCTTTTCCGAAGGGATGTTGTTTCGGATAAAAAATCCGAGCTGCTGGTGTTCCTGACTCCCCGTATCATGGACAACCAGGCGATTGCTGCGAGTCATTGATTCTGTGCGAAATTTGATTCTTGTTGGGCCAATGGGTGCCGGTAAAAGCACCATTGGCCGCTTGCTGGCCAAAGAGCTGCGCCTGCCGTTCAAAGATTCCGACAAGGAAATTGAATTGCGCACGGGCGCCAATATCCCGTGGATCTTCGATAAAGAAGGCGAACCGGGTTTCCGTGACCGTGAAGAGGCGATGATCGCCGAACTCTGCGCCCTTGATGGTGTGGTGCTGGCGACCGGCGGTGGCGCGGTCATGCGCGAAGCCAATCGCCGCGCCCTGCATGCCGGCGGGCGTGTGGTTTACCTGCATGCCTCGGTGGAGCAGCAGGTGGGGCGCACCGCACGGGACCGCAATCGGCCATTGCTGCGTACCGCCGATCCGGAAAAGACCCTGCGCGACTTGCTGGCGCTGCGCGACCCGCTCTACCGGGAGATCGCCGACCTGGTGGTGCAAACCGATGAGCGGCCGCCGCGAATGGTGGTCCTGGACATCCTCGCCCGTCTGCAACAGCTGCCTCCCCGTTAAAGCGCGCGGCGAAATGCGCTATCCTCGGCGTCCGGCCGTGGGCGCCCAGGCTCGTGGCTTATGGCTATCAAGTGACGTCACAACACCGCGTGTTGCCGGCCTCTAGGCTGGGGCAAAACGCCAGCTTTCATTTTCACTGTGGGGATACATGCAGACACTTAAGGTCGATTTAGGCGAGCGCAGCTACCCGATTCACATTGGCGAAGGTTTGCTGGGGCGAACCGAGCTGCTGGCGCCGCACATTGCCGGGCGGCAAGTGGCGATTATCTCCAATGAGACGGTTGCGCCACTGTACCTGGAGCGCCTGGCCCGCAGCCTTGAGCAGTTCTCGGTGATCTCCGTGGTGCTGCCCGATGGCGAAGCCTTCAAGACCTGGGAAACCCTGCAACTGATTTTCGACGGCTTGCTCACCGCGCGGCACGACCGCCGCACCACGGTGATTGCCCTGGGCGGCGGTGTGATTGGCGATATGGCCGGTTTTGCGGCGGCGTGCTACCAGCGTGGCGTGGATTTCATCCAGGTGCCGACCACCTTGCTGTCCCAGGTCGATTCGTCGGTGGGCGGCAAGACCGGCATCAACCACCCGCTGGGCAAAAACATGGTGGGCGCCTTTTACCAGCCCAATGTGGTGCTGATCGATACGTCCACCCTCACTACCTTGCCGCCGCGCGAACTGTCGGCGGGCCTGGCGGAAGTCATCAAGTACGGCCTGATTTGCGATGAGCCGTTCCTGACCTGGCTGGAAGAAAACGTCGAGCGCCTGCGGGCCCTGGACCAGCAGGCGCTGACCGTCGCCATCGAGCGCTCCTGCGCGGCCAAGGCCGCCGTGGTGGGCGCCGATGAGCGTGAGTCCGGCGTGCGCGCCACCCTCAACCTGGGCCATACCTTCGGCCACGCCATCGAAACCCACATGGGCTATGGTGTTTGGCTGCACGGTGAGGCGGTGGCGGCGGGTACGGTCATGGCCCTGGAAATGTCCAGCCGCCTGGGCTGGATTACCGAGCAGGAGCGTGATCGCGGCATTCGCCTGTTCCAGCGCGCCGGTTTACCGGTGATGCCGCCGCAGGAGATGAGCGAAGCCGATTTCCTCGAACATATGGCAATTGACAAGAAAGTGATCGACGGTCGTTTGCGTCTGGTGCTGTTGCGCCGCATGGGCGAAGCCGTAGTGACCGACGATTATCCGAAAGAGATTTTACAGGCCACGCTGGGAGCGGATTACCGCGCCCTGGCTCAGCTCAAAGGTTAACAAGATCCCGATGACTAGTTTGCACGCCGACGAGGCTTTCCTCGGCCATTACCAGTTGAGCCACGACCCTTTCGCTCCACGGGTGCCTGGCTTCAAGTTTTTCCCTGCCCAGCGCAAACCTGTGCTGGGGCAGTTGCATCACCTGGCCCGCTACAGCCAGTTGCTGCTGGTGGTCACCGGCCCCCAGGGCAGCGGCAAGACCCTGCTGCGCCAGGCGTTGGTCGCCAGCACCAACAAGCAATCGGTGCAAAGCGTGGTGGTGTCGGCCCGTGGCGCTGGCGATGCGGCCGGCGTGCTGCGCCAGGTGGCCCAGGCGCTGAACGTGGCCCAGGCGCAAATCGGGGCGATTTTGGCGCAGGTGGTGCAACTGGCGCTGACCGGGCAGGAAGTCTACCTGCTGGTGGATGACGCCGAGCAGCTTGACGAGTCCGCCCTTGAGGCGCTACTGGCGCTGGCCGCAGGTGCCCCGGAAGGCCGGCCGCACGTGTTCCTGTTTGGCGAGTCGTCGCTGATTGCGGGCCTGGAGCAATTGAACACCGAGGAAGAGCGTTTCCACGTCATCGAATTGCAGCCCTATACCGAGGAAGAAACCCGCGAATACCTGGCCCAGCGCCTGGAAGGGGCCGGCCGGGGTATCGAACTTTTCACCGCGGATCAGATCTCTGATATTCACGAAGGCTCCGACGGCTGGCCTGGCATCATCAACCAGGTGGCCCGGGATGCAATGATCGAAGCCATGATTGCCAGCCGCTCAGCGGTCAAGCGTCCAAGTATGGGGTTCAACATGCCGAAGAAACATGTATTGGCGATATCCGCCGTTGTGGTGGTGGCCGTCGCGGCGGCCTGGTTGCTGCCAGGTCGCAGCAAGGCCCCGACCACCGGCGCGCCCGCGACCGAGCAGGCGCAACTGCCTCTGGGCCAGGGCACGCCGCAACCCAACGCCAGTGGCGGCCCAGCGGTGGAATTCGCCGGTTCGTCGCAGCCGATGCCGTTGCCGCTGGTCGGGCAGTCGCAACCGGTGATGCGTGGTCCGTTGGCCGAAGCAGCTGGCGGGATCAGCGAAGGTGACGATGGCGTGCCGGTGGAAGGCTCCAGCGCTACGCCGCCGACCGTCACCACCATCGCGCCACCTGCCGGCGAAACGCCGAGCCCGGCCCCCGTGCCGGCGACCCGTCCGGTGCCAACCCCTGAGCCCACTCAAGTCGCCGTCGCCAAACCTGCGCCTGTGGCCAAGCCGGTTCCCGCTCCAGCCGCCAAACCTGCGGACAAACCTGTGACCGTGGCCAAGGCGTCTGCCGGCGGTAGCTGGTACGCCGGCCAGGCCCCGGGCAACTACGTGGTGCAGATCCTCGGCACCAGCTCCGAAGCCACGGCGCAGAAGTTCGTCAAGGAGCAGGGCGGCGAATACCGCTATTTCAAGAAAGTCCTCAATGGCAAGCCGCTTTTTGTCATTACCTACGGCAACTTCGCCAATCGTGATGCCGCCGTTACTGCTATCAAGGCCTTGCCAGCGAAGGTTCAGGCTGGTAAACCTTGGCCTCGCACTGTCGCCAGCGTTCAACAGGAACTGGCCACAACTCGCTGAAGATCCGGCGGCCTTACCCAGGCCGCCCTCCCGGCACCTCAAAAAAAACCGCATGTGCGTGCTGCCCCTCCAGGCCGCGCGCTTTGTGGTGTCTGCGTCACAGTGGCTTTTGAGTCGTAGCGGTTGAAACCAAAAAAGTTTTGACTAGCACAGCGTATAGCTTTAAACCTTTCATAAATGCGACACGGATTTACGATAAGTCGTCGGAATTTGTGAGCGTTCGTGTCGGTGTGTACAATGACCTCCCTTTTGCCCCCGCAAAGCTGGCGTACGTTCGGCGCGGATGGCAAGTGGTTGAATTAAAAAGAAATTTGCCTCTATAAAGCGGCAGCCTGGTGAGAAAGTGTCTATGAAAGCAGGTCTGTACCAACCCGATGAATTCAAGGATAACTGCGGTTTCGGCCTGATAGCCCATATGCAGGGCGAACCCAGTCATACCCTATTGCAAACGGCCATCGAGGCCCTGACCTGCATGACCCACCGCGGTGGGATTAATGCGGACGGCAAGACCGGCGACGGTTGCGGTCTGCTGATTCAAAAACCCGACCTGTTCCTGCGCGCAGTCGCCCAGGAACACTTCGGCGTCGATTTGCCGCGCCAGTACGCGGTGGGCATGGTTTTTTTCAACCAGGACCCGGTCAAAGCCGAGGCGGCTCGCGAGCACATGAACCGCGAGATCCTCGCCGCAGGCCTGCAATTGGTGGGTTGGCGCAAAGTGCCGATCGACACCAGCGTCCTCGGGCGCCTAGCCCTGGAGCGCTTGCCGCAGATCGAGCAGGTGTTCATCGGTGGCCAAGACCTGAGCGATCAGGAAATGGCCATCAAGCTGTTCACTTCCCGTCGCCGGTCGTCGGTGAGCAACGCCGCCGACACCGACCACTACATCTGCAGCTTTTCCCACAAGACCATCATTTATAAAGGCCTGATGATGCCGGCGGACCTCACCGCCTTCTATCCAGACCTCAATGACGAGCGCCTGCAAACCGCGATCTGCGTGTTCCACCAGCGCTTTTCTACCAACACCCTGCCGAAATGGCCGCTGGCCCAGCCATTCCGCTTCCTCGCCCACAACGGCGAGATCAACACCATCACCGGCAACCGCAACTGGGCCCTGGCCCGGCGCACCAAGTTCGCCAACGACTTGATGGACCTCGAAGAGCTCGGCCCGCTGGTCAACCGCGTGGGTTCCGACTCCTCCAGCATGGACAACATGCTGGAACTGATGGTCACCGGCGGCATCGACCTGTTCCGTGGCGTGCGCATGATTATTCCGCCTGCGTGGCAGAACGTCGAAACCATGGACCCGGACCTGCGGGCGTTCTACGAATACAACTCCATGCACATGGAGCCCTGGGACGGCCCGGCCGGCGTGGTCATGACCGATGGTCGCTACGCCGTGTGCCTGCTCGACCGCAACGGCCTGCGCCCGGCGCGCTGGGTCACCACCACCAATGGCTTCATCACCCTGGCCTCGGAAATCGGCGTGTGGAACTACCAGCCCCAGGACGTGATCGCCAAGGGCCGTGTAGGGCCTGGGCAGATCTTTGCCGTAGACACCGAAACCGGGCAGATCCTCGACACCGACGCCATCGACAATCGTCTCAAGTCCCGTCATCCGTACAAGCAATGGCTGCGCAAGAATGCCCTGCGTATCCAGGCCACCATGGAAGACAACGACCACGGCTCGGCTTTCTACGATGTCGATCAGCTCAAGCAGTACATGAAGATGTACCAGGTCACCTTCGAGGAGCGTGACCAGGTGCTGCGCCCACTCGGCGAGCAAGGCTACGAAGCGGTCGGCTCCATGGGTGACGACACACCGATGGCCGTGCTGTCCCAGCGCGTGCGTACGCCGTACGACTACTTTCGCCAGCAGTTCGCGCAGGTCACCAACCCGCCGATCGACCCGCTGCGCGAAGCTATCGTCATGTCCCTGGAAATCTGCCTGGGGGCCGAGCGCAACATCTTCCAGGAATCGCCGGAGCACGCCTCGCGCGTCATCCTCAGCTCGCCGGTGATTTCCCCGGCCAAGTGGCGTTCGCTGATGAACCTTGATCGCCCGGGCTTTGAGCGCCAGGTCATCGACCTCAATTACGATGAAAGCGTCGGTTTGGAAGCGGCGGTGCGCAACATCGCCGACCAGGCCGAAGAGGCGGTACGCGCCGGGCGCACGCAAATCGTGCTCAGCGACCGCCACATCGCCCCGGGCAAACTGCCGGTGCACGCTTCCCTGGCTACCGGTGCGGTGCACCATCGCCTGACCGAAAAAGGCCTGCGCTGCGACTCCAACATCCTGGTGGAAACCGCCACCGCCCGCGACCCGCACCACTTCGCGGTGTTGATCGGTTTCGGCGCCTCGGCGGTGTATCCGTTCCTGGCCTACGAAGTGCTGGGCGATTTGATCCGTACCGGTGAGGTGCTGGGCGACCTCTATGAGGTGTTCAAGAACTACCGCAAGGGCATCACCAAGGGCCTGCTCAAGATCCTGTCGAAAATGGGCATTTCCACCATCGCCTCGTACCGCGGTGCGCAACTGTTCGAGGCCATCGGCCTGTCCGAAGAAGTGTGCAACCTGAGCTTTCGTGGCGTGCCGAGCCGGATCAAGGGCGCGCGCTTCGTTGACCTGGAAGCCGAGCAGAAAGCCCTGGCCGCCGAAGCCTGGAGCCCGCGCAAGCCGATCCAGCAGGGCGGTTTGCTCAAGTTCGTCCACGGTGGCGAGTACCACGCCTACAATCCGGATGTGGTCAGCACCCTGCAAGCCGCCGTGCAGCAGGGCGACTACAGCAAGTTCAAGGAATACACCACGCTGGTGGATAACCGCCCGATCTCGATGATTCGCGACCTGTTCAAGGTCAAGACCCTCGAGACGCCGCTGGACATCAGTGAGATCGAACCTCTGGAATCGGTGCTCAAACGCTTCGATTCCGCCGGTATCTCCCTCGGCGCCCTGTCCCCGGAAGCCCATGAAGCCCTGGCCGAAGCGATGAACCGCCTCGGTGCGCGCTCCAACTCTGGCGAAGGCGGCGAAGACCCGGCGCGCTACGGCACCATCAAAAGCTCGAAAATCAAGCAAGTGGCCACGGGCCGTTTCGGCGTGACTCCGGAATACCTGGTCAACGCTGAAGTGCTGCAAATCAAGGTTGCCCAGGGCGCCAAACCGGGCGAGGGCGGGCAACTGCCGGGCGGCAAGGTCAATGGCCTGATCGCCAAGCTGCGTTATGCGGTGCCGGGCGTGACCCTGATTTCGCCGCCGCCGCACCACGACATCTATTCGATCGAAGATTTGTCGCAACTGATTTTCGACTTGAAGCAGGTCAACCCCAAGGCCCTGGTTTCCGTGAAACTGGTGGCCGAGGCGGGCGTGGGCACCATCGCCGCGGGCGTGGCCAAGGCCTACGCGGACCTGATTACCATCTCCGGCTACGACGGCGGCACCGGCGCTTCGCCGCTGACCTCCATCAAGTACGCGGGCGCGCCGTGGGAACTGGGCCTGGCCGAAACCCACCAGACCCTGCGCGGCAACGACCTGCGTGGCAAGGTCCGGGTGCAGACCGACGGCGGCCTGAAAACCGGCCTGGACGTCATCAAGGCCGCGATTCTCGGCGCCGAGAGCTTCGGCTTCGGCACCGCACCGATGATCGCCCTGGGCTGCAAATACCTGCGCATCTGCCACCTGAACAACTGCGCCACAGGCGTGGCCACCCAGAATGAAAAACTGCGCAAGGACCACTACATCGGCACCGTCGACATGGTGGTCAACTTCTTCACCTACGTGGCCGAAGAAACCCGCGAGTGGCTGGCCAAACTGGGCGTGCGTACCCTCGAAGAACTGATCGGGCGCACCGACCTTTTGGAGGTGCTCGAAGGCCAGACGCCCAAGCAGAACCACCTGGACGTGACCCCGCTGCTGGGCAGCGACCACGTGCCGGCGGACAAGCCGCAGTTCTGCCAGGTCGAGCGCAACCCGCCATTCGACAAAGGCCTCTTGGCCGAGAAAATGGTCGAGATGGCCACCGCGGCCATCAACGACCTCAGCGGCGCCGAATTCGCCCTGGATATCTGCAATTGCGACCGCTCCATCGGCGCCCGCATCTCCGGGGAAATCGCGCGCAAGCACGGCAACCAGGGCATGGCCAAGGCACCGATCACCTTCCGCTTCAAGGGCACGGCCGGGCAGAGTTTTGGCGTGTGGAACGCCGGCGGCCTGAACATGTACCTCGAAGGCGACGCCAACGACTACGTGGGCAAGGGCATGACCGGCGGCAAACTGGTCATCGTTCCTCCCAAGGGCAGCGTCTACAAGACGCAGGACAGTGCCATCATCGGCAACACCTGCCTCTACGGCGCCACTGGCGGCAAGTTGTTCGCTGCCGGCACGGCGGGCGAGCGCTTCGCGGTGCGCAACTCCGGCGCTCACACCGTTGTAGAAGGCACCGGCGATCACTGTTGCGAATACATGACCGGCGGCTTCGTCTGCGTGCTGGGCAAGACCGGCTACAACTTCGGCTCAGGCATGACCGGCGGTTTCGCCTACGTGCTCGACCAGGACAACACCTTCGTTGACCGGGTCAACCACGAACTGGTGGAAATCCAGCGCATCAGCGGCGAAGCGATGGAAGCCTATCGCAGCCACCTGCAGCGTGTGCTGGACGAGTACGTTCAAGAGACCGACAGCCCATGGGGCCGCGAGCTTGCCGAGAACCTGGACGACTACTTGCGTCGTTTCTGGCTCGTCAAACCCAAAGCGGCGAGCCTCAAGTCGTTGCTCTCCAGCACGCGTGCCAATCCGCAATAGGGCACAGCTGCACGCGGCGAGTTTCAAGCCGCAAGTTAACAGCAGTGCGCGACTGGCCTGCCACCGTGATTGTCTTGCAGCTTGAAGCCTGGCGCTTCGAGCTGCTGCTAAGAGGTTTTGAAAATGGCTGAACGTCTGAATAACGACTTCCAGTTCATCGATGTCGGGCGCAAAGATCCGAAGAAGAAGCTGTTGCGTCAACGCAAGAAAGAGTTCGTGGAGATCTACGAACCGTTCAAACCCCAGCAGTCGGCCGACCAGGCCCACCGCTGCCTGGGTTGCGGCAACCCCTATTGCGAATGGAAGTGCCCGGTGCACAACTTCATTCCCAACTGGCTGAAACTGGTGGCCGAGGGCAACATCCTCGCCGCCGCCGAGCTGTCGCACCAGACCAACACCCTGCCGGAAGTCTGCGGCCGGGTGTGCCCGCAGGATCGCCTCTGCGAGGGTGCCTGCACCCTCAACGACGGTTTCGGCGCGGTGACCATCGGTTCGGTAGAGAAGTACATCACCGACACCGCGTTCGCCATGGGCTGGCGCCCGGATATGTCCAAGGTCAAACCCACCGGCAAGCGCGTCGCGGTGATCGGCGCCGGCCCGGCGGGCCTGGGCTGTGCCGACGTGTTAGTGCGCGGCGGCGTGACCCCGGTAGTGTTCGACAAAAACCCGGAAATAGGTGGCCTGCTGACCTTCGGCATCCCCGAGTTCAAGCTGGAAAAAACCGTGCTCAGCCACCGTCGCGAAGTGTTCACGGGCATGGGCATCGAGTTCCGCCTCAATACCGAAGTGGGCAAGGACGTGACCATCGAGCAATTGCTCGAAGAATACGATGCCGTGTTCATGGGCATGGGCACCTACACCTACATGAAGGGCGGCTTTGCCGGCGAGGACTTGCCGGGTGTCTACGACGCCCTGGATTTCCTGATCGCCAACGTCAACCGCAACCTGGGTTTTGAAAAAGCCCCGGCAGACTTCATCGACATGAAAGGCAAGAAAGTCGTGGTCCTGGGCGGCGGCGACACGGCGATGGACTGCAACCGCACCTCGATCCGCCAGGGCGCCAAGTCGGTGACCTGCGCCTATCGGCGTGACGAAGCGAACATGCCGGGTTCGCGCAAAGAGGTGAAGAACGCCAAGGAAGAAGGGGTGAAATTCCTCTACAACCGCCAGCCGATCGCCATCGTCGGTGAAGACCGGGTCGAAGGCGTGAAAGTGGTCGAAACCCGTCTCGGCGAACCGGACGCCCGTGGCCGTCGCAGCCCGGAGCCGATTCCCGGTTCCGAAGAGATCATCCCGGCGGACGCCGTGGTCATCGCTTTTGGCTTTCGGCCAAGCCCGGCGCCGTGGTTCGAGCAGTTCAGCATCCAGACCGATAGCCAGGGCCGCGTCGTGGCGCCGGAGCAGGGCCGGTACAAGCACCAGACCAGCAACCCGAAAATCTTCGCCGGTGGCGACATGGTGCGCGGCTCCGACCTGGTGGTGACGGCGATCTTCGAGGGGCGCAACGCCGCCGAAGGGATCCTCGACTACTTGGGCGTCTGACGACGTTAGCTGCCAGTTCCAAGCTGCAAGCTGCAAGTGGAAGCAACCACGCTTTTGACTTGCCGCTTGTAGCTTGTCGCTAGTCACTGTCTTTCTCTGTCTCGCTCTGAGAAAATGCCCGCACTTTTTTTGCGGATGCCGACATGACTGCCCTGAAGAACGACCGTTTCCTACGTGCCCTGCTCAAGCAACCTGTAGACGTCACTCCGGTGTGGATGATGCGTCAAGCCGGGCGCTACCTGCCGGAATACCGCGCTAGCCGCGCTAATGCCGGTGATTTCATGAGCCTGTGCATGAACCCGGAGTTCGCCTGCGAAGTCACCCTGCAGCCATTGGACCGCTACCCACAACTGGACGCGGCCATCCTTTTCTCCGACATCCTGACCATCCCCGACGCCATGGGCCAAGGCCTGTACTTCGAGACCGGCGAAGGCCCGCGCTTCAAGAAAGTCATCAGCACCCTGGCCGACATCGAAGCCTTGCCGATCCCCGATCCGCACAAGGACCTGGGCTACGTCATGGATGCGGTCAGCACTATCCGCCGTGAGCTCAACGGCCGCGTGCCGCTGATCGGGTTCTCTGGCAGCCCCTGGACCCTGGCCACCTATATGGTCGAAGGCGGCTCGTCGAAGGATTTCCGCAAGACCAAGGCCTTGCTCTACGACAACCCGCAGGCCATGCACCTGCTGCTGGACAAGCTCGCGCAGTCGGTTGTCAGCTACCTCAATGGCCAGATCATGGCTGGCGCCCAGGCTGTGCAGATTTTCGACACCTGGGGCGGCAACCTGTCGGCGGCGGCGTACCAGGAGTTCTCCCTGGCCTACATGCGCAAGATCGTCAGCGGCCTGATCCGCGAGCACGAGGGCCGCAAGGTGCCGGTGATCCTGTTCACCAAGAACGGTGGCCTGTGGCTGGAAAGCATCGCCGACGCCGGTGCCGATGCCCTGGGCCTGGACTGGACCTGCGACCTGGGCAATGCCCGTGAGCGCGTGGGCAGCAAGGTTGCCCTGCAAGGCAACATGGACCCCACCGTGTTGTACGCCAAGCCTGAAGCCATCCGTACTGAAGTCGGGCGCATCCTGGCCAGCTATGGCAAAGGCAGCGGCCACGTGTTCAACCTCGGCCATGGCATCACCCCGGAAGTCGATCCGGAGCATGCGGGCGCGTTCCTGCGGGCCGTGCACGAGTTGTCGGCGCAATACCACGAATAAGCTGTCCTGATGTTGCCAAAGCCTGTCCCGCCCCGTGCCGGACAGGCTTTTTTATGGAGAAAAATCGGATGGCAATTGTTTAAAACGTTTTTTCTTGTAAGAGGTTTTTCTTTATTTGTCAGACGTGGCAAATACAAGGAATGGTCCTGCTTTTAGCGGTTATTTGCCCTACATAGAATTTTTATCTACTCCAGTAAGGTTCCAGCCCTTGCTGGGCGCCGTCCGAGCGAGGTTGCGAGCCTAGGTGTCGGCACGATGCCTGCTTTTCTATAAGTTGTCTGGAATCCATCCCATGATTAGAACTGTCCGAAAGTGCGGCATTTTTTCTGCCTGCACGTCATCCATGATCTTTTTCTCGGCCCTGTTAGCGTCGCAAGGCGCCCAGGCCCACGGTTACCTGGAAGTACCGCCCTCGCGGGCGCTGGCTTGCCAGAAGGGCCTGAATACCAACTGTGGCGGCGCGCAATACGAACCGCAAAGCGTTGGCGAAACCTTCAAGGGCTTCCCGGCGGGTGTGGGCGGTGCGCCCTTGCAAGGGCCGGTTGATGGCAAGATCGCCAGCGGCGGTGCCTCGCTGTTCTCCGCGCTGGACGCCCAGTCCGCTTCGCGCTGGTACCAGAGCGAAATCAAGGATCGCAACATCGATTTCCAGTGGCGTTACACCGCGGTCCACCCGGCCACCAAGCACGAATACTTCATCACCCGTAACGGCTGGAACCCCAATGCAGCCCTCACCCGTGCTTCGTTTGAAAGCACCCCGTTCTGCACCGTCGACGGCGGCAACCAGAAACCGGTTTCCGGTGCCCGCCACAGTTGCGTGCTGCCCGACGACAAGGCTGGCCCCCACATCGTTCTGGCCATCTGGACAGTGGGCGACACCGACGCCGCGTTCTACAACGTCGCCGATGTGAACATCCTCGCTGAAACGGCACTGCCTGGCGGCTGGTCGGCGGTGGGCAGCATCGCCCCGGCAACCCGCTTGCTGGTCGGCGACAAGGTCAAGGCCCGGGCGTTTTCCGCCGAGGGTGAGAGCCCGGCCTACAGCGTCGAAATCAGCATTGACAGCGCCGAAGACGGCGCCCCGGAAAACTGGGGCTTCAAACTGGCGGAAAAAATCAATGCCACCCACAGCCTCGTGCGCGCCGGTGTGCGTGACGAAAGCGGTAATGTTGAACCGGCCAAAGGCACCAACAGCCTGTACGCGCAAAAGGATAGCGGCGTGACCCGCTTTGAGGTGCAACTGCAGATGGTTGAAGATGCCGGCGCACGCCTGGCGGTATCTTCGCAACAAGCTGAGTATGTGCTGGACAAAGGCCGCGTGCGGATGGATTTCGGCGCGCTGAGCAACCGCAAGATGAACGTCGAAGCGACTCTGTTCGACGCCAGCAACAAGCCTGTTGGCGTGACCACCGCGCTGCTCGATGGCTCGACGATGCTGGCGATGGATGTGCGCAGCAACCCGGGTGTACACACCCTTACTCTGGTCGGCACCACCGCCGATGGCCGTACCACGCGCCAGGATACCCAGTCCGTTAACCTGACCGGCGAAGGCCTTGGCATCGAGCATGACTTTGTGTTCCCGCAAGGCATCGACCAGTACACCGCTGGGACCAAGGTGCTGCAAGCCAAGACCAACGAAGTCTTCGAGTGCAAGCCGTTCCCTGCGTCTGGCTACTGCAAGCAGTACAGCCCGACTGCCGCAGGCTTCGAGCCAGGTGTAGGGGAGCACTCGCACATGGCCTGGGACAAACTCTGACGCTATCAGGGTGGGCGGCCCGCAATGGGCCGTCCGCAACCTGATCCTTCTGTGAATGTCGACGTGAAAAAAATGCTCTCGGGATTGGCCAAACACTGCGCCGGCAGGCGCCTGGGCAATGGGTTGCTGCTGGTGCTGCTGCTCGGCGGTGGTCTGTTCCTGGCCTGGCGCGAATGGCTGTTCCGCCAGGACCTGCGTGTGCCGCTGCCGGTAGCGGTTACACCCGCCACGCCCAGCGTCGCGTTTGACAGCACGGCGCTGGCCAGCGTCCTGGGCTTTGCCGCCGCCACCGCGCCCCGGCCTACTGCCGAGCCGCTGACCTTGCACGCCAGTGTGCTGGTCAGCCCTGGCCCGTCCAAAGCCTTGCTCGCCCATGCCCAGGGAGCGCGGTTTTACCTGGAGGGCGAACGCCTGCCGGGCGGTAGCGTCCTGCGCCGCGTGGCCTCTACTTATGTGGTGCTGTGGAACAAGGGCCGCGAAGAGCGGTTGGCCTTGGCGTCAAGCGCCGAGCCTTTCCTGCGCCGGCTCGACCCGGCCCACCGCGTGTCACCCGTTACCGCTTCCGAGCGTTTTCTGCGCCCGTTTCCGGGCCGTCCGAGTAATACCACTGATGAATAACTTCACCGGCGTGCCCGCTTTGCGCCAACTCATGTTTCTTTGCGCCCTGGCCATGGTGCTCTTTCACGGCGCGCTCAAGGCTGCCCCCGCGCAATGGCAGTTGGCGATGAACAACGCCGAACTTCGAGATATCGTCGAAGAAATCTCGACCATCCTGGGTACCACCGTGGTACTCGACCCGCGCGTGTCCGGCCGGGTCACGGTGATGTCGCACCAGCCCCTTGACCGCGAAGGTGTGCGGCGCCTGTTCTATTCGGTGCTCGATGCCCACAACTTCACGGTGATCGACGAAGGCGACCGCATCCTGATTACCCCGGTCAGCGAAGCCAAGACCCGTGCGGGGCAGGGCGGGGCGAACCCGGCCAGCGCGGCGCAATTTGTCACCCGGGTCATCGCCCTGGGCAGCGCCAGCGCTGCCGACCTCACCGGGTTGCTGCGCCCACTGGTGTCAGCCAACGGCTACGTCGGCCCGTCGGTATCGGCCAATGCCCTGGTGATTACCGACACGGCGGCCAACGTGCAGCGCCTGGCCGGCGTGGTGCAGCAACTCGACTCGGGGCAGAACAACCGCCACACCGTGGTGCAATTGCGCCATGCCCTGGCCGGCGAAGTGGCGCCGGTGGTTGAGGCATCCTTGGGCAAGCGCAACGCCGAGACGGCGATCCAGGTGCTGGCCGACCTGCGTGGCAACCGTTTGGTGGTGATCGGCCCGGCCACGGTACGCCAGCGCTTGATCGAACTGGTGCGCGGCCTCGACGTCCCTGCCGCCGCCAGCCAGGGCAACGCTCGGGTGATTCGTCTGCGCCACAGCGACGCCGGGCAACTGGCGCAAGTGCTGGAAACCATGGGCCAGGGGCGTAGATCCGCCCAGGCCAGCGGCGGCGCCAAGGACCCGTCGACCGAGGGCAGCTTCATCATCAAGGCCGACGAAAGTCAGAATGCTCTGGTGTTGCTCGCCGAGCCCGCGCAGCTCCGTACCATCGAAAACATCGTGCGCGAACTCGATCAGCCCCGCGCCCAGGTACTGATCCACGCCGCCATCGTCGAGATATCCGGGGACATTGCCGAAGCGGTCGGCGTGCAATGGGGCGTCAACACCGGGGGTGCCCAGGGCTTTATCAACTTTCCCGGCACCAACATCCCGATCGTCGGTGGGTTGACCTTCGACGATAAGCAAGCGGCCCCCGAAGGCGCGCTCTTGCACCTGGGCAGCGACCGCTTCGGCGCGCTGATTTCCGCCCTGGCCAGCAACACCCGCAGCAACCTGCTGTCCACGCCCAGCCTCCTGACCCTGGACAACCAGGAAGCGCACATCATCGTCGGCCAGAACGTGCCGTTCAAAACCGGCTCCTACGCCACCAACAGCAACGGTGCGGACAACCCCTTCACCACGGTTGAGCGCAAGGACGTGGGCATCAGCCTGAAGATCAAGCCGTATATCAATGAAGGTTCGACCCTGCGCCTGGAGGTCGAGCAGGAAGTGTCGGACATCGCCCCGGCGGTTTCGGGCATCGATTCCTCGGACCTGATAACCAACAAACGTGCGCTTAAAAGCACGATCCTCGCCGATGACGGCGAGATCATCGTCATTGGCGGGCTGATCCGCGACAGCGTGCGCACCCAGAAAAGCGGCGTGCCGCTGTTGCGCGACATCCCCTACCTGGGCGCGCTGTTTCGCTGGAGCCGCGACACCCAGACCAAAAGCAACCTGATGGTGTTCCTGCGGCCGACCATCGTGCGCAGCAAAAGTGATTTGGCCGAGGTTAGCCAGCAGCGCTACAACGCGCTGCGCGAACTGAGCCAACCCGGCGCGCGGGAAAGCAACTCGCTGTTGTTGCCGGCCGACGCCCGGGAGCTGTTCGAGCCGCCCGCCCAGGCGCCCGTATTTGACCTGCGCAAGGGCGCGCGATGAGCCTGCCCAGCGAGTTGCCCTTCGGCTTCGCCCGGCGTTTTGGCGTGCTGCTGGACCACAGCGGTGCCGAGGCTTGCCTGGCCCTGCGCGACGATGCTCCGCTCACCGCGTTGGCGGAGGCACGGCGGGTGTGCGGGCGCGACCTGCCGTGGCGGGTGCTGGCGGCGGACGCGTTCGCTGCGCGCCTGGCTGCCACCTATCGTGAAGGCCAGAGCGCGGCCGAGCAGGTAGCCCAGGGCCTGGACGAAGAACTCGACCTCCTCAGTCTGGTCGAGCAAGTGCCGCAGACCGCCGACCTGTTGGAGCAACAGGGCGACGCGCCGATCATCCGTCTCATCAATGCCCTGCTCAGCGAGGCGATGCGCGAGCAGGCGTCCGATGTGCACCTGGAAACCTTCGAGCACTACCTGTCGGTGCGCCTGCGGGTCGATGGCCAGTTGCGCGAGATCTTCCGCCCGCGGCGTGAGCTGGCGCCCTTGTTGGTGTCACGGCTCAAGGTCATGGCGCGCCTGGATATCGCCGAAAAACGCGTGCCCCAGGATGGCCGCATGGCCCTGCGCCTGGCCGGGCATGAGGTGGACGTGCGGGTTTCAACCCTGCCGTCGGCCCACGGTGAGCGGGTGGTGCTGCGCTTGCTCGATAAACAGGCCGGGCGCCTTGAATTGCCACGCCTGGGTATGCCCGCCGACACCCTGGCGGCGCTGCGCCAGTTGCTCGGCAAGCCCCACGGTATCGTCCTGGTGACCGGCCCCACGGGTTCGGGCAAAACCACCAGCCTGTACGCCGCCCTGAGCAGCCTCAACGACCAGACGCGCAACATTCTCACCGTGGAAGACCCTATCGAATACCACTTGCCGGGCATCGGCCAGATGCCGGTCAACCCGAAAGTGGACATGACCTTCGCCCGAGGCCTGCGGGCGATTCTGCGCCAGGACCCGGATGTGGTGATGGTCGGTGAAATCCGCGACCGCGAGACGGCGCAAATCGCCGTGCAAGCCTCGCTCACCGGGCACCTGGTGCTGTCGACCCTGCACACCAACAGCGCGGTGGGTGCGGTCACCCGGTTGCTCGACATGGGCGTGGATGCCTACCTGCTGGCCTCGTCCCTGGTGGGCATCCTCGCCCAGCGCCTGCTGCGCACGCTGTGCCCGCACTGCAAGGCGCCGTACCTGGCCGACGCCGCCGAGTGCCAGCGCCTGGGCCTGGCGGTAGCGCCGCAATTGTTCCGCGCCGTGGGGTGCGAGCAATGCCAGCACGGTTATCGCGGGCGTATCGGTATCTATGAACTGATAAGCATCGGCGGGCCGCTGGCCGCGCTGATCCACCAGGGCGCCAGCGAACAGGCCCTGGCCGACGTGGCGCGCCAGCACTCGCGCAGCCTGTTTCAGGACGGCCGGCAACGGGTGCTTGACGGCCTGACCAGCCTCGATGAGTTGCTGCGCGTGACCCAGGAGGCCAACTGATGCCCATCTTCGATTACCGCGCCCAGGACGCCCGAGGCCAGCGCTGCAAGGGGCAGTTGGAGGCGGACAATCCGCGCCAGGCCCGGCAACGGTTGCGTGAGCAGGGTTTCTGGCCCCATTCGGTGAGTGAAGTCAGCGCCGCGCCCGGCACGGAAGCCACCCCCCAGGGCGGCCGCTTGAGCGCCGCCGACCTGGCCTTGGTGACCCTGCAACTGTCCACCCTGGTGCAGGCCGGGTTGCCGTTGGAAGAAGCCCTGCACGCAGTGGCCAAGCAGAGTGCCAAGCGCCGGGTCGCGGCCTTGCTCGCGGCGGTGCGGGCCCGGGTGACGGAGGGCCATGCTCTGGCCACCGCGTTGGGGTATTTCCCCCGCGCCTTCCCCGAACTGTTCCGCGCTACGGTGGCGGCGGGCGAGCGCTCCGGGCACCTGGGCCAAGTGCTGGAGCAACTGGCCAGCTACACCCAGGCGCGCCAGGCCTCGCGACAGAAAATCCAGATGGCGTTGGTGTACCCGCTGATCCTGATGCTCGCCAGTGTGGCCATCGTCAGCTTCCTACTGGGGTACGTGGTGCCGGATGTGGTGAAGATTTTCGTCGATAGCGGCCAACCGCTGCCGTGGCTGACCCGTAGCCTGATCGCCCTGAGCGACGGCGTGCGTAGCCATGGCCTGTGGCTGCTAGGCGCCCTGGCGCTGGCGTTGATGCTTGGGCGCTGGAACCTACGCCGCCCGGGTTGGCGCCTGCGCTGGCATCAGGTGTTGCTCGACATGCCCGTGCTGGGTGGCCTGTGGCGGGCGATGGAGGCGGCGCGGTTTGCCAGCACCCTGGCGATCCTCGGCAAAAGCGCTGTACCCCTGGTGGATGCCCTGGAAATCGCCGCCGCAGTGGTGGGCAACCTGACCATCCGCGCTCGCATGCTCGCCGTTGCCCGCGCGGTGCGTGAAGGCACCACCCTGACCCGGGGCCTGGAACGCAGCGGCGACATCCCGCCGATGATGCTGCACCTGATCGCCAGCGGTGAACGGGCCGGTGAACTCGACGCCATGCTCGAACGCGCCGCGCAGCAGCAGGAAGCCAGCCTGGCGGCGCGCATCGCCTTGGTGGTGAGTTTGTTCGAGCCGGCGATGCTGGTGCTGATGGGCGCCGTCGTGCTGCTGATCGTCCTGGCGATCCTGCTTCCAATCCTCAGCCTCAACCAATTGGTGAACTGACCCATGCAAACCCAACGCACAGTTTCTCGCCGCGCCCAACGCGGTTTTACCCTGATCGAAATCATGGTGGTGGTGGTCATCATCGGCATCCTGGGGGCCATTGTGGTGCCGCAGTTCATGAGCCGCCCGGACCAGGCCAAGGCCACGGCCGCCCGGGTGGATATCCAGGCGATTTCCACGGCACTGGAAATCTATCGCCTGGACAACGGCCACTACCCCTCCACCCAGCAAGGCCTGGAGGCGCTGAAAAAACGCCCCACTGGCACGCCCGTGGCCCGCGGTTGGAACCCCCAGGGCTATCTGAAAACCCTGCCGACCGACCCCTGGGGCACGCCCTACCAGTACCTCAACCCCGGGGTGCGGGTGCTCGATGGCGGCTACGACCTGTATTCCCTGGGCGCTGATGGCGGAGTCGGCGGCGACGGCCCGGCGGCCGACCTCGGCAATTGGGGGGAGTGAGCCATGCGTGCCTCTTGCCAGGGTTTCACCTTGCTGGAACTGATGCTGGTGGTGGTGTTGGCCGGGGTGTTGCTGGGTGTGGCCAGCCTGGCCTTGGGCAATGGCCCGGCGCGCCAGGCCCGCCAGCAGGCCCACGCCATGGCCGGCCTGATCGAGCAATTGCGCGAGCGGGCAGTGCTCGATGGCCGCGAATACGGTTTGCGGGTGGGTGCCGAAGGCTACCAGTTGCTGCGCTACGAGACGTTGGGCTGGGAACCGCGTGGGCCGCTAAAGCGCTGGCCCGCCAATGTGCGCCCGTACCTGGTACAAGAGGATCGGCCCCTGTACCTGGGCCAGGAGACGGACACGCCGCAATTGCTGATCCTCAGCAGTGACGAAATCAGCCCCTTTCGCCTGACCCTGGAACACGATGGCAAGGTCCTGGCGAGCCTTTACAGCGATGGCGTGGGCGATGTGGTGGTCGATGGCTAGGCGCACCGTGGGCGGTTTCACCTTGCTGGAAATCATGGTCGCTCTGGCGGTGTTCGCCACCTTAGCGGCGGCGGTGTTCTCCGCCAGCCACGCTGTCATCGGCCAGGGGCGGGGTGTGGAACAGCGCCTCTTCGCCGCGTGGCTGGCAGACAACCGCTTGAACGAGTTGCGTCTGGAAAAAAACCTGGCGCTCGGCCAGCACACCCGTCAAGTCAGTCTGGATCGCCGTGACTGGCACGTACAGCAACACCTCAGTGCCACGGCGGATAGGCGCTTGCTCAAGGCCGAGGTGGCCGTCAGCCTGGTTGGCCAGGAACACGTCGTATACCGCACCACTGGCTGGATTCCCGCGCCATGACCCGGCGCCAGGGCGGTTTCACCCTGCTGGAGCTGCTGATCGCCCTGACGATCTTCGCCTTGCTCGGGCTCGGCGGCTGGCGCCTGTTCGACGCCGTGGTGCGTGTGCAGCAGGCCACCCAGAGCCACGAACAGGCGCTGCGCGGCCTGCAACGGGCGGTGGCGGTGATTGAGCGCGACGTGCTGCACATCATCGCCGAGCAACCGGTGGTGCTGAGCGCCACCGGGTTGCACTTGCAGCGCGGCAATTGGCGCAACCCGCTGGACTTGCCGCGCAGTGAGCGCCAGGCCCTGAGCTATCGCCTGGACAACGGCGTGCTCTGGCGCGACAGCCGAGCCGAGGGCGATGACCGGGTGCAACGGCAAAAACTTCTCGACGATGTGCGCCACCTGCGCTGGCGCCTGTATGACGCGCAGCAGGGCTGGCGCAACGAATGGCCGCCCGGGCCCAAGGCGCCGCTGGCGTTGGAAGTGCAGTTGTCGAGCGGGCGCTTCGAGGGTATCCGCCGGGTCTTGCTGCTGCCGGCGGGGCTGCCATGAATCGTCGGCAAACCGGCGTGGCGCTGATTAGTGTGTTGCTGGTGATGAGCCTGGCGCTGCTGATCCTCGGCGCGGTGCTGCACAGCCATCGCCTGCTGGTCAAAAGCAGTGCGCAACAGTTGCAGCAACTGCACCTGCGCCAACTCGCCACGGCCGGCGAAGCCTGGGCCTTGCGCCTGTTGCAGGATTCCCCGCGCGGCGCCAACCCGACCTTGGACCTGAGCCAGGAATGGGCTCGTGCGGTGCCGGGGTTCGACACGAACCAGGCCCAGGTACAGATCGAAATCCACGACTTGGCCGGGCGCTTGAACCTCAATCGGCTGCTGGCCGGGGGGCGGGTCGATCAGGTCACACTGGAGCGTTGGACGCGATTGTTGGCGCTGCTCGACCTGCCGCCACTGGTGTTGCCGCAGGCCGGCGCGCTGCACGAGCTGAGCCAATTGCGCTTGCTGGCGGGTATCGACGGCCTCTTCCTGCAGCAACTGGAGCCTTGGGTGGCCCTGTTGCCCGCGGATGCGGCATTCAACGTCAACACCGCGCCGGCGCTGCTGCTGCGCACCCTCGGCGACCTCGACGACGCCACTGCCCAGGCCTTGGCCCGCCAGCGCGAGGCCGACCCTTGGGCGACGGCCCAGGCCTTCACCCGCGACCCGCTTTTGGCGGGGCTTGAGGTCAATGGCCATGGCTTGGGCGTGGACAGCCGCTGGCTGCGTATCGAGGTTTCGGTGAGCGACGGTGATGGCCACTTGCGCCTGAGCAGCGACGTGGAGCGCGACGCCAAGACCGGCCAACTGAACGTCCTGCAACGCCGCCTGCTTCCTTCCATCGACCCGAGGCTGCCATGAACCCCTGGCTCTACCTGAATGCCACTGGCCTGCACGAGCCTTCGCTCGACTGGCCCTGCTACCTGCCGGCCAGCGGCCAGTGGCAGCCTTTGCGCGACGCTGCCCAGGCCCTGGATGGGCAGGCGGTAAACCTGCTGCTGCCCATGGAAGCGTGCAGCTGGCTGCGCAGCGAGCCTTGGCCGGGCAAGCGCCGGCCCGCCGTACAAGCGGTCGCCTTCGCGGTGGAAGAGCAGTTGGGCGAAAGCCTGGAGGCATTGCACCTGAGCGTTGGCGCGCGCGATAGCGAGGGCTGCTACCCGGTGCTGGTGGTGGGCCGCGAGCGCTTTGCCCACGTGCTCGCGTTGCTGGCCGAGGCAGGCGTGGAGGTGCGCGGGGTGTACGTCGATGCCGACCTGCTGCCCACGGATCAGGCGTGGGGTGTGCGTTGGGCGGGTCGCTGGTTGCTGGGCGGGGCGTTGCCGGCACGCCTGGCGCTGACGGATGAGGCGCTGGCGCTGCTGCGCCCGAGCCTGCCCGCGACCTTACAGTGGCGCGACGACGGCGCCCTGGCGCCCTGGCCGTTTCAAGGCGCGGCCACGGCCATCAACCTGCGCCATGGTGAATTCGCCCCGCGTCGCCGGCCGCTGCCCTGGCGCCTGGGCGCGGCGACTTTGCTGGGCTTGGCGCTGCTGGCCTGGGCAGCGGCCGAAGTGCGCTTGAGCTTTTTACACAGCGAAACCCGCCAGCTCCAGGCCCGCAACGAAGCGCGCTTCAAGGCGCTGTACCCGCAGCAAAGCCGTATCGTCGATTTGGCCGCGCAGTTGCAGGCCCAGCAGAACCGGGGCGCGCAGCCCCAGGGTGGGCGCATGGCCGAGTTGGTCCGCCTCACCGAACAAGTGATCGGCGCCAGCACGGTGCAGGTGCGGCGCATTGAGTTGCGTACGGGCGAGGGTTGGAAAATCCAACTCGACGCCAGCAGCTTCGCCGAACTGGAACAACTGCGCGAACGAGGCCGCGAACAGGGCCAGGCGTTGCGCCTGGACAGCGCGAGCAAGGACGGCGACCGGGTGCAGGCCACCCTGGTGGTGGAGGCGGGCGCATGAGGGCATTAATGCAGCATTGGCGGCGTTTGTCGCGCCGCGAGCAAGGGTTGCTGCTGGGTTTGGCGCTGTTTATCGGCGCGGTGCTGGCCTACAGCCTGATCGGGCAACCGACCCGCCAACGCCTGCACACCGCCGAACGCCAGTATCAGCAACAACGCGTGCTGGCGGCGCAACTGGCAGGGGCGCAGCCAGCCCGGGCCGAATCGGCCGCCGACGGCCGGCCCTTGTCGCTGCGCATTAGCGAGAGCGCCAGCGCGGCGGGGCTGCACGTGGAGCAGATGGAGGTGGACGACGAAGGCCTGGAACTGACCCTGGCGGGCGAGGCCCGGGCCGTGTTGCAGTGGTTGGCTCAGGTTGAACGTGAGGGCGCCACGTTACACGGCCTGACCCTGGAAAAACGCGAAGACCTGCTGCAAGCGCGGTTGCAGCTCAGGTAGCCGCCCCCGGCAATGGCGCCAGGCGCGCCAGTTTTAGCGCCACCAGCAGGGCCAGCATCAGCAGGGTCGCGATGAACAGGCCAATGCCATTCCAGCCGCCCCAATGCCAGAACACCCCGCCCGCCGTGCCAGCGATGCTGGAGCCGGCGTAGTAGCTGAACACATACAGCGACGAGGCCTGGCCCTTGGCGTGGGTGGCGCGGCGGCCGATCCAACTGCTGGCCACCGAATGGGCGCCGAAGAAGCCGAAGGTGAATACCACCATGCCAATCAACACCAGGCTCAGCGGCGCGAACATCGTCAGCCCGATGCCGCCCAGCATCAGCACGATGGTGCCCCACAGCATCTTGCGCCGCCCGTAGGTGTCGGCCAGGGCACCGACCTGGGCCGAGCTATAAATCCCCGAGAGGTACACCACCGACAGCAGGCCGACGAACGCCTGGCTCAAGTGGTACGGCTCGGCCAGCAGGCGATAGCCGATGTAGTTGAACAGGGTGACGAACGCGCCCATCACCAAAAAGCCTTCGAGAAACAACCACGGCAGGCCGGCGTCTTTGAATTGCAGGGTGAAGCCTTCGAGCAAACTACGCGGTTGCAGCGAGCGGGCGCGGAAATTGCGCGAATCGGGGAGCAACTTCCAGAAAATCACCGAGGCCGCCAGGGCTAGCACGGCGATCACCAGCATGGCCGTGTGCCAACTGACGAAATCGATCAACACCCCGGCGACCAAGCGCCCGCTCATGCCGCCAATGGCATTGCCGCCGATGTACAGGCCCATGGCCAGGCCCAGGTGCTGCGGGTGGATCTCCTCGCTCAGGTAGGTCATGGCCACCGCCGCCAAACCGCTCAACGACAGCCCGGTGAGGGCGCGCATCAGCAGCACGCCTTCCCAGGTGGGCATCAGGGCGCTGGCCAAGGTGCACAGGGTGGAGGCGAACAGCGCCGCCACCATCATCGGCTTGCGCCCAATGCGGTCGGAAATCGGCCCGGTTACCAACAAACCGATGGCCAGCATGCCGGTGGCCACGGACAGGATCAGGCTGCTGCGCGCCGCGTTGATCCCATATTCAGCCGACAGCAGCGGCATCATCGGTTGCACGCAATAGAGCACGGCGAACGTGGCGAAGCCGCCGGCGAACAGCGCCAACACCGTGCGCATGAACAGGGGCGTGCCTTTTTCGATGTAGAGGTCGTTGAGTTCGGCCACCGCATCGCCCAGGGGCGCGGGCGGGATTTCGTGGGCCAGGGGAGCGGCAGCAGTTTTCACGGAGGGCCTCGCGGGAGGGGCAAGCGGTCAGGCGATGGAAAAAGCATATAGGCGGCGAATGATTCAATCCAATATATTGTTCGACCTGTTTGATATGTTTAACGACTCAATGGAGGCTTTATGGAATTGCGCCATTTGCGCTACTTCATCGCGGTGGCCGAAGAGCTGCATTTCGGCCGTGCAGCCCAAGTGCTGGGCATCTCCCAGCCGCCGCTGAGCCAGCAGATCCAGGCCCTGGAGCAGGAAGTGGGGGCGCGCTTGTTCGAGCGCACTAACCGCCGGGTGGAACTCAGCGAAGCGGGGCGGCTGTTTTTGGAGGAGGCGCGGCTGGTGCTGGCGCAAGTGGACAAGGCCGCTGACGTGGCCCGGCGCGCGCAACTGGGGGAGTTGGGCGAACTGAAGGTCGGGTTCACCTCCTCGGCGCCGTTCAATTCCACCATTCCCCAGGCCATTTTTGCCTTTCGCCAGCGCTTCCCGGCGGTGCACCTGCACCTGCGGGAGATGAGCAGCACCCAAGTGGCGCAAGCCCTGGTGGACGAAACCATCGATGTGGGGCTGATGCGGCCGTTGCCGTTGGCCGATTCCCTGGATGTTGTCGAGCTGATGCGCGAGCCCCTGGTGGCGGTGCTCAGCGCTACCCATCCGCTGGTGCAGGGCAGCGACGAGGGCCTGTTCCTCGCGGCGCTGGCCCAGGAGCCCTTTGTGTTTTTCCCGCGCAGCTACGGCAGCGGCCTGTACACCCAGTTGCTGAGCCTGGCCCGCGACGCCGGGTTCAGCCCCCATTTCGCCCAGGAAGCGGGCGAGGCGATGACCATCATCGGGCTGGTGGCGGCGGGGTTGGGGGTGTCGGTGCTGCCGGCGTCCTACCGGCGCATCCGCATCGACGGCGTGGTCTACCGCCCGCTGCTGGACCCCAAGGCGATATCGGCGGTGTGGCTGGTGCAACGCAAGAACCAGCGCTCGCCCATGGCCAAGGCATTCGTGGAGTTATTGACCCGTAAGGCTGAAAACTAAGGCGCCGCCCTGTGTGGGGCCTTGCCCGCGATGGCGGTGTGCCAACCACCATGTACAGGGTCAGACCCACCCCTATCGCGGGCTAGGCCCGCCCCCACAGTTGAACGTGTTCATTTTTCCTCTGTGGGAGCGAGCCTGCTCGCGATGGCGGCACGCAGTGGCGGTGACGAATGGCAGGGGTGTCACAGTTGCTCTCACTGGGATATGAGGCGGCACAAAGGTCAGACAAATGCCAGCGAGGTAGCGAAGCAGCGACGCGGCCTACTACACTCGGGAATTCTTTAGTACACGGAGGTTTGTCATGCGGCGCGTGGTGTTCAATCAGAAAGGTGGCGTGGGCAAGTCCAGTATTGCCTGCAACCTGGCGGCGGTGAGCGCCAGTGAAGGCTATCGAACCCTGCTGGTGGATCTCGATGCCCAGGCCAACTCCACCCAATACCTCACCGGGCTGACCGGCGAGGACATTCCCATGGGCATCGCCGACTTTTTCAAGCAAACCCTGTCGTCCGGGCCGTTTGCCAAGAAAAACAAGGTGGATATCTACGAAACGCCGTTCGATAACCTCCATGTGATTACCGCCACGGCGGAACTGGCCGACTTGCAGCCCAAGCTTGAGGCCAAGCACAAGATCAACAAGCTGCGTAAGTTGCTCGATGAGCTGTCAGAAGATTACGACCGCATCTACCTGGACACCCCGCCAGCCCTGAACTTCTACGCGGTGTCGGCGTTGATTGCCGCTGATCGTGTGTTGATCCCCTTCGATTGCGACAGCTTTTCCCGCCAAGCCCTGTATGGCCTGCTGCGCGAGATCGAAGAACTCAAGGAAGACCACAACGAAGGCCTGGAAGTGGAAGGCATTGTGGTCAATCAGTTCCAGGCCAGGGCCAGCCTGCCCCAGCAGATGCTCGACGAACTGATCGCCGAGGGCCTGCCGGTGTTGCCGGTGTACCTGGGCAGTTCGGTGCGCATGCGCGAATCCCACCAGGCCAACCTGCCGCTGATCCACCTCGACCCGCGGCACAAACTCACACAGCAGTTCATCGAGTTGCACAACCTGCTGGAAAACGCCTGACGCCTCCCGGCGCCAATGCTTAGGCGATACCGTGCCCGCGCAGCCAGCCCAGGAGCTGCTGCAACGGCAACGCGCCGCTCTGGCGCGCCACTTCGCGGCCATTCTTGAAGAGAATCAGGCTGGGGATCGAACGAATCGCCAATTGCCCCGACAACTGCGGGTTGGCTTCGCTGTCGAGTTTGGCGAAGCGGCATTTGCCGCTCAGTTGCGCGGCGGCCTGGGCAAAGGTCGGTGCGAACGACTTGCACGGCCCGCACCAGTCGGCCCACACATCCACCAACAGCGGCAGGTCGCCCTTGATCTGGCTGGCGTAGTCGCCCTGGGTCAGGTCGAACGGTGTGCTCAGTAGCACGCCGGCCTTGCAGCGCCCGCACTTGGGCGCGTCCCCCAGGCGTTGGGCGGGGATGCGGTTGAGCCCGTTGCAGTGGGGGCAGGGGATCAGCAGAGGGTCGGTCATGGCGCGGCTCCAGGGCAGTGGCGGTAGACAGCTATCTGGAGCCAAAGCCTGCGCTAATCAAGGGGGGCTATTGCAGCGGCCAGAACCACGGGATCACCAGCATCGCCACCAGCATCATCAGGATGTTGAGCGGGATGCCGATGCGCAGGAAGTCGCTGAACTTATAGCCGCCGGCGTTATATACAAAGGTATTGGTCTGGTAGCCGATGGGCGTGGCGAAGCTGACGCTGGCGGCGAACATCACGGCCACCACGAACGGCCGTGGGTCGACGCCCAGTTGTTGCGCCACGCCGATGGCGATGGGGGTCAGCAGCACCGCCACCGCGTTGTTGGAGAGGATTTCGGTGAGGGTGGTGGTCAGCAGGTAGATGAAACCGAGCATCAGCAGCGGCCCCGGGTTAGGGATCGCAGCCATGGTGGAGCTGACTACCAGGTCGATCAGGCCGACCTTGTCCATGGCGATGCTGATGGCCAGCATGCCGAAAATCAGGCTGAGGATTTTCCAGTCCACCGCTTTGTAGGCGTCTTCCACGTCCAGGCACCGGGTGGCGATCACGACCACGGCCGCGATCAGCGCCAGGCCTTCGATCGGCATGAGCTCGAACGCGGCCAGCAACATCACCGCCAGGGTGGCGATGATGGCGATGGGCGCCTTGTCGCGGCGATAAGCGCGCTCCTGCACGGTATTGAGGCTAATCAGGTCGCCATTGTCGGCGAAACGGCGGATTTGCGAGGGCGTGCCCTCCACCAGCATGACGTCGCCGAATTGCAGGTGCAGGTCGTCGAGGTTGCCTTGGATGTTTTCGTCCTGGCGGTGCACGGCCAGCACGTTAATGCCGTAGCGCGCGGTCAGGTCGAGGTCGCGCATGGGCCGGTGGCTGTAGCGCGAACTGCGCCCCACGATGGCTTCGGCGAGGATCACGTCGTGGCTGCTGATGGTCTCGAAGGCTTCGCCACGGTTGAAGCTCAGGCGCCCGCTTTCGCGCAACTCGACCACATCCTGGACTTGCCCGTGCAGCACGAGGCGGTCGCCGCTGGCCAGTTGGGTGGTGGAGCAGGGCGTGCTCAGTTCCTGTTCTTCGCGAAAGATTTTCAGCACTTGCAGGCCGCTGCCGCCGTTGAGGTTGGCCTCGGCCAGGGTCTTGCCGATCACCGGTGAGTCGTGGGGCACCAGCAACTCGCTCATGAAGGTGCGGGCCAGGTCCGGGCGCAATTGCTTGGACAGGCTGTCGCGGTCGGGCAGCAGGCGATTGCTGAACAGCATCAAGTAGACAAAGCCCACGGCGGCGAACATTAGCGCCGCCGGGGTGATCTCGAACATGCCGAACGGCGCCAGCCCGGCCTTGCGCGCCACGCCGTCGACGAGAATGTTGGTCGAGGTGCCGATCATGGTCAGCATGCCGCCCAGCACCGTGGCATAGGACAGCGGGATCAGCAGTTTCGACGGCGAGGTGCTGGAGCGCTTGGCCAGGGCAATGGCCACCGGGGTGAGGATCGCCACCACCGGGGTGTTGTTGAGGAACGCGGAAATCACCAATGCGGTAATCATCAACCCGCCCAGCACCCGCAGCGGCCGGTCGCCCACCAGGTTGCCCAGCCAGTTGCCTAGGGCGTCGATGCAACCGGTGCGCTCCAGCGCCGCCGAGAGCACGAACATGCAGGCGATGGTCACCGGCGCCGAGTTGCTCAGCACGCCGAGCACTTCGCTGGGGCTGAGGATCTGGGTCACCAGCAGGGCCGCGACACCAATGGCGGCGACCACATCGGCGCTCCATTTTTCGCGCACGAAGGACACCAGCAGCCAAAGCAACAGGGCGGCGACAAACAACAGGGGTAGCGAGTCCCAGGACATCGGGCTTCCTTTGGCGGACGAATCTCGTATGAGGTATCGGGCGCGCTCGGGGCGGCCGCGGGCGACACCTTAGAGAGCCGCGCTTAGAGAGTCTAAGACTGATTGGATTGGTTGATATGCAATTTGGTTATTGAGTGCCGCCAAGGTTTACAGCGGCGTGCCCAGCAACACAAGGGACGGGGCGAATTGCACTTGCACCGGTTTGCCCGCCACCAGGGCCAGCTCGCGCAATTGCTCGGCCTCGGCCAGGGCACAGAGGGTTTGGCCGTTGGGCAGGGCGATGCGCACTTCGCTGGGGCCGCCCTCGGCGTCGAGGATCTCATCGATCAGGCCCAGCAGGCAGTTGTGCCCAGCGATGGGGGCCTGGTCGGCGCCCAGCAATTGCAGCCACCCGGCCTTGATGAGGGCCACCACCTGGGTGCCAACGTGCAGTTCCAGGCGTTGGGTGCTGTCGCGGGTGATCTGCGCCTGGATGGTCAAGCCGGCGGCCAGTTCCAGGCTAATCAGGTCGTTGCGGCCCTGGCTGTCGATGCGCTGGACCTTGCCATGCAACTGGTTGCGCGCGCTGGTGCGCAGCATCAGGCGCCCGAGCAGGTCGAGGTCGCTGGCGTCCTCGGCCGCTTCCAGCACCTGAGCCTGCAAGGCCTGCAAACGCTGATACAGGCGCAGCACCCGCAGCCCTTCTTCGGACAACCGCGCACCGCCGCCGCCCTTGCCGCCGACGCTGCGTTCCACCAGGGGCTTGTGGGCCAGGTTGTTGAGTTCGTCGATGGCGTCCCAAGCCGCCTTGTAGCTCAGGCCGGCGCTTTTCGCGGCGCGGGTGATCGAGCCCTGGTCGGCGATGTGCTGCAACAGGGCAATGCGCTGCGGGCGGCGGACGAAATGTTGGGACAGCGGTGACGGTACGGGCATGGCGGCGTGCTACTAACGGCTGGAGTGAGGGGACGTTGGCCGCTTGGCGCTTGAGAGTCAAGTCAGCGCGGGCCTTCGGGCTTGGGCGTGCGGGCCAGGCAATACACATCGACCCGCGCCGCGCCGCCCGCCCGCAGCAGGCGCGCCAGGTTGTGGGCGGTGGCGCCGGTGGTCAACACGTCGTCCACTAAGGCCAAGTGGCGGCCGTGCACCTGGGCCTCGGGTGCCAGGGCAAAGGCGCGGCGCAGGTTACGTTGCCGGGCCTTGGCCGACAGCCCTTGCTGGGTGGGCGTCTCCAGCGGGCGCAGGAGCCAGTGCGGCTGCTCGGGGATGTGCAGGCGTTCGCTCAACCATCGCGCCAGCAGGGCGGACTGGTTGAAGCCGCGCTCGCGCAGGCGCCGGGTGGCCAGCGGCACGGGTAGCAGCAGGTCGGGGCGGGGCAGGCCTTCATCAAAGCGATAGCGCAGGAGTTGGCTGAGAAGTTCGGCCATCATGCGGCCATATGGCCAGTTTGCCTGGTGCTTGAAACGGCTCACCAGGCTGTCCACCGGGAAGCCGTAGGCCCAAGGCGCAACCACTTGTTGGAATGCGGGAGGTCGCTTCAGGCATTGGCCGCAGGTCAGGCCCGCCATGGCCAATGGCAGGGCGCAGCGCAGGCAGTGATCGCCCAACCACGGCAGCTCGCTCTCGCACGGCGTGCAAATGGCTTGAGGCGTACCGGTGGATTCATCGCAAAGCAAACAGGATTGGTTGCTTTTTAACCAGATGTAAACCTGGTGTTTGTCGCGTGGTTGACAGCGCATGGCTCTTCCTTAACTATGCCGAACATCCGTGTCACGACTGTGGGTATCGCCGCCCGGTCGTCTGCCCAGCATAAACAAGGAAATCCGCCGATGAGCGCCAGCATCACCGCCAAACTGCGTCACGATTGGTCTTTGGCCGAAGTCAAGGCGCTGTTCGTTCAGCCCTTCAACGACCTCTTGTTCCAGGCGCAAACGGTGCATCGCGCGCATTTCGACGCCAACCGCGTGCAGGTTTCCACACTGCTGTCGATCAAGACCGGCGCCTGCCCGGAAGACTGCAAGTACTGCCCACAGTCCGGCCACTACAACACCGGGCTGGAAAAAGAAAAGCTGATGCAAGTGCAGCAGGTCCTCGAAGAAGCGGCCCGGGCCAAGGCCATCGGCTCGACGCGTTTTTGCATGGGCGCGGCGTGGAAGCACCCGTCCGCCAAGGACATGCCCTACGTGCTGCAAATGGTCCAGGGCGTCAAGGCCATGGGCCTGGAAACCTGCATGACCCTGGGCCGCCTCGACCAGGAACAGACCGAGGCGCTGGCCCAGGCCGGGCTGGATTACTACAACCACAACCTCGACACCTCGCCGGATTTCTACGCCAACATCATCACCACCCGCACTTACAGCGAGCGCCTGCAAACCCTGGCCTACGTGCGTGATTCGGGCATGAAAATCTGCTCCGGCGGCATCCTGGGCATGGGCGAATCGCTGGACGACCGCGCCAACCTGCTGATCCAACTGGCCAACCTGCCACAGCACCCGGAATCGGTGCCGATCAACATGCTGGTCAAGGTTGCGGGCACGCCCCTGGAAAACGCCGAGGATGTCGACCCGTTCGACTTCATCCGCATGCTGGCCGTGGCGCGCATCCTCATGCCCCAATCCCACGTGCGCCTGTCGGCCGGGCGCGAGGCGATGAACGATCAGATGCAGGCCCTGGCGTTTTTTGCGGGCGCCAACTCGATTTTCTACGGCGACAAACTGCTCACCACCGCCAACCCCCAGGCCGACAAGGACATGCAACTGTTCGCGCGCCTGGGCATCGCCCCCGAAGCCCGCGAAGAGCACGCCGACGAAGTGCACCAAGCTGCCATCGAACAAGCGCTGGTGGAGCAAAAGAGCAGCGAGCTGTTCTACAACGCGGCGCTCTGACCGGCCCGAAACAACGGTGGGCGCGAACCGGCGCCCACTGCTTGATTGCTTCCTGCTTTGATCCCCTTTCGAGGCCCCCATGCCCTTCGATCTTCCCGCACGCCTGGCCGCTCGGCGCGCCGCTAACCTCTACCGCCAGCGTCCGCTGCTGGACAGCCCGCAAGGGCCACAGGTGGTGGTCGATGGCCAGCCCTTACTGGCGTTCTGCAATAACGACTACCTGGGCCTGGCCAATCACCCGCAAGTGATCCAAGCCTGGCGCGCCGGGGCCGAGCGCTGGGGCGTGGGCGGCGCAGCGTCGCATCTGGTGGTCGGCCATGCGGGCCCGCACCACGCGCTGGAAGAAGCCCTGGCCGAATTCACCGGGCGGGCGCGGGCGCTGCTGTTCACCACCGGCTACATGGCCAACCTCGGGGCGGTGACTGCGCTAGTGGGGCAGGGCGACACGGTGCTGGAAGACCGCCTCAACCACGCCTCCCTACTGGATGCCGGGTTGCTGTCCGGGGCGCGTTTCAACCGCTATCTGCACAACGACGCGGCCAGCCTGGCCAAGCGCCTGGAGCGCGCCACGGGCAATACCCTGGTGGTCACCGATGGCGTATTCAGCATGGACGGCAATTTGGCCGACCTGCCGGCCCTGGCCCGCGAAGCCCGGGCCAAGGGCGCGTGGCTGATGGTGGACGACGCCCACGGCTTCGGCCCGTTGGGCGCCACGGGCGGCGGTATCGTCGAGCATTTTGGCCTGGGCGCGGAAGAGGTGCCGGTGCTGGTCGGCACCCTGGGCAAGGCGTTCGGCACCGCCGGGGCGTTCGTTGCCGGCAGCGATGACCTGATCGAAAGCCTGATCCAGTTCGCCCGGCCTTACATCTATACCACCAGCCAACCGCCGGCCTTGGCCTGTGCCACCCTCAAGAGCCTGGAGCTGCTGCGCAGCGAACATTGGCGGCGCGAGCACTTGAACGGCCTGATCCGCCAGTTCCGCCGGGGCGCCGAGCAGATCGGCCTGCAACTGATGGACAGCTTCACGCCGATCCAGCCGATCCTGGTGGGCGACAGCGCCCGTGCCGTGCGCCTGTCTCAGCGCTTGCGCGAGCGAGGCCTGATGGTCACCGCGATCCGCCCGCCCACCGTGCCGGCCGGCAGCGCCCGGTTGCGCGTGACCCTGACCGCCGCCCACAGCGAGGCGCAGGTACAGCTACTGTTAAATGCACTGGCCGACTGCTTTGCCGAACCTGGACCGGAGCCTACTGATGCGTGATCGACTGATTCTGCTGCCGGGCTGGGGCCTGGGCGTCTCGCCGCTGGAACCCTTGGCGGCGGCGCTGCGGGGCCTGGACGAACACCTGCGGGTGGAGATCGAGCCGCTGCCGGCGCTGTTGTCCTGCGACCCCGAGGAGTGGCTCGACGAACTCGACGCCAGCCTGCCCGATGACGCCTGGCTCGGCGGCTGGTCCCTGGGCGGCATGCTTGCCTCGGCCCTGGCGGCGCGCCGTGGCGAGCGCTGCTGTGGCCTGCTGACCCTGGCCAGCAACCCGAGTTTTGTCGCCCACGAGCACTGGCCCAGCGCCATGCCGGGCGAAACCTTCGACGCCTTCCTCAGCGGTTGCGCCAGCGACCCGCGCCAGACCCTCAAACGCTTCAGCCTGCTGTGCGCGCAAGGCGCCGAAGACGCCCGAGGCCTGGCGCGGCTGATGCTGGCGGCCGCGCCGGCCACCGCGCCCGACGTGTTGTTGGCAGGCCTGGAGTTGTTGGCGCAACTGGATACCCGCCAAGCCCTGCAAGCCTATCGCGGCCCGCAGTTGCACCTGTTCGCCGGCCTCGACGCGTTGGTGCCCGCCGAAGCCGCCGGTGACCTGCTGGCGTTGCTGCCGGATATAGAGGTGGGTCTGATCGAACAGGCCAGCCACGGTTTCTTGTTGGAAGACCCCCATGGAGTGGCGGGTGCGATCCAAGCGTTTTTGCATGAGTGTGCCGATGACTGATTTAGCCTTGCCGCGCCTGAGCGCCGTGTTGCCCGACAAACGTCAGGTGGCGGCCTCGTTTTCCCGGGCGGCGGCCACTTACGACAGCGTCGCCCAGTTGCAACGCGGGGTGGGCGACGCCTTACTGCAACGCCTGCCCCAGGGCTTGCGCCTGGGGCGCTGGCTCGACCTGGGCTGCGGCACCGGCCATTTCAGCCGCGCCCTGGCCCGGCGTTTTACCGGCAGCGAAGGGGTGGCGCTGGATATCGCCGAAGGCATGCTCAACCACGCGCGGCCTTTGGGCGGCGCGGCGCATTTTGTCGCCGGGGATGCCGAGCGTTTGCCGTTGCAGGCTGGGAGCTGCGACCTGGTGTTCTCCAGCCTGGCGGTGCAATGGTGCGCCGACTTCGCCACGGTGCTCAGCGAAGCGCGGCGGGTACTGAAGCCGGGCGGCGTGCTGGCCTTCGCCAGCCTGTGTAGCGGCACCTTGGCCGAGTTGCGCGACAGTTGGGCGGCGGTAGACGGCCAGGTGCACGTCAACCGCTTCCGCGAACGGGGCGACTACCAACGCCTGTGCGCGGCCAGTGGCTTGCGGGTCGTCAGCCTGCAGGTGCGGGCGCAGGTGCTGCATTACCCCCACGTGCGCAGCCTGACCCACGAACTCAAGGCCCTCGGTGCCCACAACCTCAACCCGGGGCGCCCGGGCGGGCTGACCGGGCGGGCGCGCCTGCTCGGCTTGATTCAGGCCTATGAGCAGTTCCGCCAGCCCCAGGGCTTGCCCGCGACTTACCAAGTGGTCTACGCCGTGCTGGAGAACCCCTTATGAGCGCCGCTTACTTCATCACCGGCACCGACACCGATGTCGGCAAGACCACCATCGCCGCCGGCCTGCTGTACGCCGCGCGGTCGGCGGGGCTGAGCACCGCGGCGGGCAAACCGGTGGCCTCCGGGTGCGAGGTGACGGCCAAGGGCCTGCGCAACGCCGATGCCCTGGCGCTGCTGGCCGAATGCACGCTGGCGCTTGCCTACGAGCAGGTGAACCCGGTGGCGTTCGCGCCGGCCATCGCCCCGCACCTGGCGGCGCGCGAAGCCGGCGTGGCGTTGACGGTGCAATCGCTGCTGGGGCCGATGCGCGACATCCTCGCCCTGCAGGCCGATTTCACCCTGATCGAAGGCGCCGGTGGTTGGCGCGTGCCGTTGGCGGGCCAGGACAACCTGTCGGACCTGGCCATGGCCCTAGGCTTGCCGGTGATTTTGGTGGTGGGTGTGCGCCTGGGCTGCATCAGCCATGCCCTGCTCAGCGCCGAAGCCATCGCCCGCGATGGCCTGCAACTGGCCGGTTGGGTGGCCAACATCATCGACCCCAATACCTCGCGGCTGGAAGAAAACCTCGCCACCCTGGCCGAACGCCTACCGGCGCCGTGCCTTGGGCGGGTGCCGACCCTCAAGGTGGCCAGTGCCCAAGCCGTGGCCGAACACCTGCAACTGGACCTGCTGGATTAGCCACGGGGAAGATTTTGCCTATGGTGGCGCCCCGTGCCATTAGTGTTATTGACGGGCCTTTTGCCGGTGACTCTGCTTCAATGATGGCTGTTTGCCCTTTTAAGGATTGAGTGCTCCCATGAATATCTCCGGGAATACCGCGTTTTATTCCGGCGTCAGCGCCATCCAGACCGGCTTGAACCGCGTCGATCAGGCGGCCGGCCAGATCGCCGGCCAAAGCGTCGACCGCACGCCTGCTGGCTTTCAGGTCGATCGCGCGCAGCAATCAGACATGGCCAGCGACCTGGTGGACATGGCCCAAGGCAAGATCCAGGCAGAACTGGGCGTAAAAGTCGCCAAGGCCTCCGACGAAGTGCTCGGCACCCTGATCGATACTTACGCTTAAGCCCTTCCCCCGACCCTGACGCGGCGTTGCCCGTGTCAGGCGTTTAGCTTCGCCTTTATCCCTCTGAAATATTTTGCGGCATTCGCTGCAGGCAACTGTGTGCCCGTGTGTGCGGCGAGCCTAGACGAATGGCGCATCCACGATGCTTGACAAGGTTTGGTCGTAAACGTATGTTTCAAACAACTGTTTGACCGTTACAACAAATCCATACGGTCGTTCATCCCCGGTTACATAAGCAGAGGTTTATCGCTATGCCTGACTACAAGGCCCCCTTGCGTGATATTCGCTTCGTTCGTGACGAACTGCTCGGCTACGAAGCGCATTATCAGAGCCTTCCGGCTTGCCAGGACGCTACCCCCGACATGGTTAACGCCATCCTCGAGGAAGGCGCCAAGTTTTGTGAACAGGTGCTGGCACCGCTGAACCGCGTGGGCGACCTGGAAGGTTGCACCTGGAGCGAGTCGGGCGTGAAGACGCCGACCGGCTTCAAGGAAGCCTACAAGCAATTCGTCGAAGGCGGCTGGCCGAGCCTGGCCCATGACGTCGAGCACGGTGGCCAGGGTCTGCCTGAGTCCCTGGGCCTGGCGGTCAGCGAAATGGTCGGCGAGTCGAACTGGTCGTGGGGCATGTACCCAGGCCTGTCCCACGGCGCGATGAATACCATCTCCGAGCACGGTACGCCTGAGCAGCAAGAGGCCTACCTGACCAAGCTGGTTTCCGGCGAATGGACCGGCACCATGTGCCTGACCGAACCGCACTGCGGCACCGACCTGGGCATGCTGCGCACCAAGGCCGAACCTCAGGCCGACGGCTCCTACAAAGTCACCGGCACCAAGATCTTCATCTCGGCCGGCGAACACGACATGGCCGACAACATCGTCCACATCGTCCTGGCTCGCCTGCCCGATGCACCGGCCGGCACCAAAGGCATTTCCCTGTTCATCGTTCCCAAGTTCATGCCTAACGCCGATGGCAGCATCGGTGCGCGCAACGCAGTCACCTGCGGTTCCCTGGAACACAAGATGGGCATCCACGGCAACGCCACCTGCGTGATGAACTTCGACGCGGCCACCGGTTTCCTCATCGGCCCGGCGAACAAAGGCCTGAACTGCATGTTCACCTTCATGAACACCGCACGCCTGGGCACCGCGCTGCAAGGCCTGGCCCACGCGGAAATCGGCTTCCAAGGCGGCCTTAAATACGCCCGCGATCGCCTGCAAATGCGCTCCCTGACCGGCCCTAAAGCGCCGGACAAAGCCGCTGACCCGATCATCGTGCACCCCGATGTGCGCCGCATGCTGTTGACCATGAAGGCATTCGCCGAAGGCAACCGCGCGATGGTGTACTTCACCGCCAAGCAAGTGGACATCGTCAAATACGGCGTCGACGAAGAAGAGAAGAAGAAAGCCGACGCACTGCTGGCTTTCATGACTCCGATCGCCAAGGCCTTCATGACCGAAGTCGGTTTTGAGTCCGCCAACCACGGCGTGCAGATCTACGGCGGCCACGGTTTTATCGCCGAATGGGGCATGGAGCAGAACGTTCGCGACAGCCGCATTTCCATGCTGTACGAAGGCACCACCGGCATCCAGGCACTCGACCTGCTGGGCCGTAAAGTGCTGATGACCCAGGGCGAAGCGCTCAAAGGCTTCACCAAGATCGTGCACAAGTTCTGCCAGACCAACGAAGGCAACGAAGCCGTCCAGGAATTCGTCACGCCGCTGGCTGCACTGAACAAAGAGTGGGGCGAGTTGACCATGAAGGTCGGCATGGCCGCGATGAAAGACCGCGAAGAAGTCGGTGCCGCCTCGGTGGATTACCTGATGTACTCCGGTTACGCCTGCCTGGCCTACTTCTGGGCCGACATGGCACGCCTGGCGGCGGAAAAACTGGCGGCCGGCACCAGCGAAGAGGCGTTCTACACCGCCAAGCTGCAAACCGCGCGCTTCTACTTCCAGCGCATCCTGCCGCGTACCCGTACCCACGTGGCCACCATGCTGTCGGGCGCCAACAACCTGATGGACATGAAAGAAGAGGACTTCGCACTGGGCTACTAAGCCCCGGCGAATTCACCTCTAGCGCCGCCGCCCCCTCGGGAGCGGCGGCCTGCACCCCGCGAGAGCCTGGCTTTCGCGGGGTGTTTTTTTTGCGGCGCGGTCAGGCTCGGGCAGCGGCTCTCCACCGCGTTTTTTGGCGCCCGCCATGTGCCCCAAAAAAACTTGACCTAAACACTCAGGGATTCGCCACGGCGGCCGTTAACGTGATGGCAATGTGCTGTGTGTCACATTGCCTGTGCTTAACTGCCAAAGAAGCAGGCACAATGCCATCTATCTAACCGACGAGTCGGAGCTTTACCCTTGCCGCGTTCTTCCGCTGTACGTTTGAGTCATTTCGTCCCTTCTTTAGTACTGCTGCTGACCGGGCTTGCGGCCGCCTACGTCAAGGAACTCAACGTCTTCTTCACCTCGCTGTTCAACGTGTTGCCGACCCTGGTGCTGTTGCTCGGCGGTGCGTACTGCGCGGTTTACCGACGCCAGCGCGAACTGTTTCTGATGGTCACGGTGTACATCGCCTACTTCCTGCTGGACACCCAGACCGACTACTTCCGCGATAACGGCGTGGTACGTGCGGATGCGGCGGTGGTGTTCCACCTGTGTTGCCTGTTGCTGCCGCTGTTGTATGGCCTGTTCGCCGCATGGCAGGAGCGCACGCACCTGTTCCAGGACATGGTGGCGCGGTTCGCGGTGTTGCTGGTGTTCGGCAGCGTGGCCCTGAGCCTGGAGCAGAGTTACCCCGAGGCGTTGCTCAATTGGCTGGCGGAGATCCGTTGGCCGGCGCTGCACGGCGCGTGGATGAGCCTGATCCAGTTGTCGTACCCGGTGTTCCTCGCCGCGTTCGTGTTGCTAGGCGTGCAGTATTGGCGCCATCCGCGGCCGTTGCACGCGGCGCAATTGGTGGGCCTGCTGGGGTTGTTTTGGATGCTGCCCAAAACCTTCATCCTGCCGTTCACCCTGAACATCCTGTGCAGCCAGGTGATGTTGATGATCGCCGCCGCAGTGGCCCACGAGGCCTACCAAATGGCCTTTCGTGATGAGCTGACCGGCCTGCCGGGGCGGCGCGCCCTCAACGAGCGTTTGCAGCGCTTGGGCCGCAACTACGTGCTGGCGATGAGCGACGTCGACCACTTCAAGAAATTCAACGACACCCACGGCCACGACGTTGGCGACCAGGTGCTGCGCCTGGTGGCCAGCAAACTGTCGAAGATCGGCGGCGGCGGGCGCGCGTACCGCTATGGCGGCGAAGAGTTCGCCCTGGTGTTCGCCGGCAAGACCCTGGAGGAATGCCTGCCGCACCTGGAGGTGATCCGCGAAGCCATCGCCACCTACAACATCCACCTGCGCAACCCCGACAGCCGCCCCCAGGACGACCAACAGGGCCGCCAGCGCCGCGCCGGTGCGGCGGCGACCACCGTGGCCGTGACGGTCAGCATCGGTGCCGCCGAGCGCCAGGAGCAACGCACCCCCGAAGAGGTGCTCAAATCCGCCGACCAGGCGCTGTACAGCGCCAAGGGCGCGGGCCGCAATTGCGTCATGGCGTTCGGCCAGGCGCGGCGCGGCGCGGTGCGCATGGACGAAGCTGCGGGTTGAGTGATGATGGCGCATTCAGCGCCCGCACGGTGATTGTCGGGTGTGGTGGGCGGCAGTAGGTTGGAGCGATCTGCCGCCGGAGAAACCACCATGCCCGAGTACAAAGCTCCCCTGCGCGACATGCGCTTTCTGATCGACCACGTGTTTGATTTCCACGCCAACTACGCCGCGTTGGGGGCCACGGACGCCAGCCCGGACATGGTCGATGCAATCCTCGAAGAGGGCGCCAAGTTCTGCGAAAACGTGCTGGCGCCGCTCAACCGCAGCGGCGACGAAGAGGGCTGCCACTTCGACAACGGCGTCGTCACCACGCCCCAGGGCTTCAAACAGGCGTTCGCCCAGTACGTCGAGGGCGGCTGGCATGGCCTGGCGGCGGACCCGGCCTACGGCGGCCAGGGCTTGCCCCATTCCTTGGGGCTGGTCATCAGCGAAATGGTCGGCTCCAGCAACACCTCCTGGGGCATGTACCCGGGCCTGACCCACGGCGCGATGTCGGCGATCCACGCCCACGGCACCGAGGCGCAAAAACAGCTGTACCTGAACAAACTCACCGCCGGCCAATGGACCGGCACCATGTGCCTGACCGAAGCCCATTGCGGCACCGACCTGGGCATCATCAAGACCCGCGCCGTGCCCCAGGCCGACGGCAGCTACGCGGTGTCCGGCAGCAAGATTTTCATCTCTGCCGGTGAGCACGACCTGAGCGACAACATCATCCACCTGGTGCTGGCCAAGCTGCCGAACGCGCCGGCCGGCACCAAGGGTATTTCCCTGTTCATCGTGCCCAAGTTCCTGCCCGATGCGGCGGGCGAGGCGGGGGCGCGCAATGGCGTGAGCTGCGGCTCGATCGAACACAAAATGGGCATCAAGGCTTCGGCCACCTGCGTGCTGAACTTCGACGAGGCCCAGGGCTTTCTGATCGGCGAGGCCAACAAGGGCCTCAACTGCATGTTCACCATGATGAACCACGCTCGCCTGGGCACCGGCATGCAGGGCTTGTGCCTGGGGGAAGCGAGCTTCCAGGGAGCGATCAAGTACGCCAACGAGCGCCTGCAAATGCGCGCGCTGACCGGCCCCAAAGCGCCGGACAAGAGCGCCGACCCGATCATCGTCCACCCCGACGTGCGGCGCATGCTGCTGACCATGAAAGCCTTCAACGAAGGCAACCGCGCCCTGACCTACTTCACCGCGCAACTGCTGGACGTGGCCCACCTGGGCGCGGACGAGGCACAACGCCAGGACGCCGAAGACCTGCTGGCGTTTCTCACGCCGATCTGCAAGGCGTTCATGACCGAAACCGGGCTGGAAGTGACCAACCACGGCATGCAGGTGTTTGGCGGCCACGGTTTCATCCGCGAATGGGGCATGGAGCAACTGGTGCGCGATTGCCGTATCGCGCCGATCTACGAAGGCACCAACGGCATCCAGGCCCTGGACTTGCTGGGGCGCAAGGTGCTGGGCAGCCAGGGCAAATTGCTGCGCGGCTTCACCAAAATCGTGCATAAGTTCTGCGAAGCCAACAGCGGCCACCCGCAGTTGGGTGCCTATGTCGCTCAGCTCAATGGCCTGAACCAGCAGTGGGGCGAATTGACCACGAAGGTCGGCATGGCCGCGATGAAAAACCCTGACGAAGTGGGCGCCGCCGCCCTGGATTACCTGATGTACAGCGGCTACATCATCCTCGCCTACCTGTGGCTGCGCATGGCCCTGGTGGCTCAGGCGCAATTGAACGAGGGCAGCGGTGACGGCGATTACTGCCAGGGCAAACTGGCAACGTGCGAGTTCTACTTCAAGCGCCTGCTGCCACGCACCGCCGCCCATCGCGCCGCCATCGAAGCGGGCAGCGATTGCCTGATGAAACTGCCGGCGGGGTTGTTTGCGCTGTAAGAGGAACGGTGTGAGCGGGCCGCGCGGCGCTCCGCTCGCCCGCGATAGCATTGGCTCAACCAGCACTGATGTTGGATATGCCGCCGCCATCGCGGGTGAGCCCGCTCCCACAGTGGAACTGTGGTGTGGGTGAGGTTTTCATTTTTTCTCTGTGGGAGCGAGCCTGCTCGCGATGGCGGCACGCAGTGGCGGTGATGAGTGGTAGGGGTAACACAGTTGCTTCCACAACGCGGTTTCCCTTCTTTTTGGTGACCAAAAATAACAAATAAGTCACGAGGCGACCCTATGTGTCGCAAAAGTTGTTCGGGTACACTCGGGGCCTTGTTGACACCCGATCCCACGAATCACTTTTCACGTTCCCACGAGGTTTGCCATGGCTGACTACAAAGCGCCCCTGCGCGATATGCGCTTCGTCCTCAATGAAGTTTTCGAGGTCGCCAAACTCTGGGCCGAGCTGCCTGCACTGGCCGACAGCGTTGACGCTGAAACGGTCGAGGCGATTCTCGAAGAGGCCGGCAAGGTCACCAGCAAAAGCATCGCACCCCTGAGCCGCAGCGCCGACGAAGAAGGCTGCCGCTGGAACGATGGCGTGGTTACCACCCCGCAAGGCTTCCCCCAGGCTTACCAGACCTACGCCGAAGGCGGCTGGGTAGGCGTGGGCGGCGACCCGGCGTTCGGCGGCATGGGCATGCCCAAAGCCGTGTCGGCCCAGGTCGAAGAGATGATTAACTCCTCCAGCCTGGCCTTTGGCCTGTACCCGATGTTGACCTCCGGCGCCTGCGTTTCGATCAACGCCCACGCCAGCGAAGAGCTCAAGGCCGCGTACCTGCCGAACATGTACGCCGGCGTTTGGGCCGGCTCCATGTGCCTGACCGAGCCCCATGCCGGCACCGACCTGGGCATTATCCGCACCAAGGCCGAGCCGCAGGCCGACGGTTCCTACAAGGTCAGCGGCACCAAGATCTTCATCACTGGCGGCGAACACGACCTCACCGAAAACATCATCCACCTGGTGCTGGCCAAGCTGCCGGACGCCCCGGCCGGGCCCAAAGGCATCTCGCTGTTCCTAGTGCCCAAATTCATGGTCAATGCCGACGGCAGCCTGGGTGCGCGCAACCCGGTGACCTGCGGCTCCATCGAACACAAGATGGGCATCCAGGCATCCGCCACCTGTGTGATGAACTTCGACGAAGCCATCGGCTATCTGGTGGGCGAGCCGAACAAAGGCCTCGCGGCGATGTTCACCATGATGAACTACGAGCGTCTGGGCGTGGGTATCCAGGGCCTGGCCTCCGGCGAGCGCTCGTACCAGAACGCCATCGAATACGCCCGCGATCGCCTGCAAAGCCGTTCGCCGACCGGCCCGCAAGCCAAGGACAAAGTCGCCGACCCGATCATTGTCCACCCGGACGTGCGGCGCATGCTGCTGACCATGAAAGCGGCGAACGAAGGCGGCCGTGCGTTCTCCACTTACGTCGCCATGCAGCTCGATACCGCCAAGTTCAGCGAAGATGCTGCCACACGCAAACGCGCCGACGACCTCGTGGCGCTGCTGACCCCCGTGGCCAAGGCCTTCTTGACCGACCTGGGCCTGGAAACCGCCGTGCACGGCCAGCAGATTTTCGGCGGCCACGGCTATATCCGCGAATGGGGCCAGGAGCAACTGGTGCGTGACGTACGCATCACCCAGATCTACGAAGGCACCAACGGTATCCAGGCGCTGGACCTGGTGGGGCGCAAGATCGTCGGCAGCGGCGGCGCGTTCTATAAATTGTTCGCTGACGAAGTGCGCCATTTCACCGCCACCGCCAGTGCCGACCTGGGCGAATTCACCAAGCCGTTGAACGACGCGGTGGACAACCTCGACGACCTGACGGCATGGCTGCTGGACCGCGCAAAGGGCAACCCGAATGAAATCGGCGCCGCGTCGGTGGAGTACCTGCAAGCGTTCGGCTACATGGCTTACGGCTACATGTGGGCACTGATGGCGAAGGCGGCATTGGGCAAGGAAACCCAGGACGACTTCTACGCCAGCAAACTGGGCACGGCGCGCTTCTACTTCGCCCGCCTGCTGCCGCGTATCCATTCGCTGAGTGCTTCGGTCAAGGCCGGCAGCGAATCGTTGTTCCTGTTGGATGCGGCGCAGTTCTGATGTTTGTAACGCCATGTAAGCATTCTCTTACGTGGCGTGCTGCCGTTCTCCCATATCGGCAGATTGGATCCACAGCTAATCTACTGTTCATGGACGTCGCGCAGGAAGCGCACAAGTAACAACACGGACACGTAGGATTCTGCCAGGACGGCGGAGTGAAATGGATGTCAGGGAAACAGTCTGCAAAGCCCCGCTTCGGCGGGGTTTTCTTTTGCCCGCGAAAAAGTCGCGGCTACAACACGTCCAGGGCCGTCGGCCCGTTCAAGCGCCCGTCCGGGCCGTTCATCACCTCTTCCAGCAGGTTGCGCAGCAACGCTAATGACACTTGCTGGCGCTGCATGTCGCGGCACACCAAGCCCACCTTGAGCAGCACCCGTGGCTCGCTCAGCGGTTTCCACAGCAGCGCCTGATTACCGTGGGCCTGTTGCGAGCGCCCGGGCAACACCGTGGCCAAGCGTGTGTGGGGCAGGCTGTCGAGAATCCCCGCCATGTTGTTCAACTCAGCCTGCACCTGCGGGCGGCGGCCGAGGCTGGCCAGTTGCGCCTGCCAGATTTGTCGCACCTGGAACTCCTCCCCCAGCAGCAACATCGGCAATTCCGCGGCTTGGCTCATGGAAACTTTCTTGAATTCGCGCAGCGGATGATCCTCGGGGATGACCAGCGTCAGTTCATCTTCGTACAACAACACGCCGTGCAAACCGGGCTGGCGCGGCGGTAGATAACTGATGCCGATGTCCAGCGAGCCATTGAGCAAGCGCCGTTCGATCTCCAGCCCCGTGAGTTCGTAGATCTGCACCACCAAGTGCGGTTGGGCCTGGCGCACCCGTTCGAGCATTTGCGGCACCAGGCTGGTGTGCACGGTTTGCAGCACGCCAATGGCCAGGGTGCGCAGGGCCTGGCCCTGGAAGTTGCGCAGGGCCTCGCGGGCGCGTTGCATGCCGTCGAGCAAAGGCAGGGCGTGGTTGTACAGAGTGTGTGCGGCGAGGGTCGGCAGCAGGCGTTTGCTGCTGCGCTCGAACAGGCTCACGTCAAGGTTCTGCTCCAGTTGGCGGATCTGCTGCGAGAGCGCCGGTTGGGAGATCGACAGGCGCTCGGCGGCCCGGCCCACGTGGCCTTCTTCATACACCGCGACGAAATAACGCAGTTGCTTAAAATCCATAAGTTTTACTTATCGAAAATGCTGAAAAAACGAAATGGCCGTTTGCCGCCAAGGCGCCTAGTCTAACCCTATTCACAGGGCTTACAGGGCCATAAAGCAAGATGAACAGCGTGTGCGTGGAAGGGGTTTACATAGGCAAGGCAAAAAACCTCGGGCAGGGTTTGGTCAGTGACACGGATAAACACCGGGTTGCAAACCGGCTCTGGTTGTGGCCACAGGGCCTGGGCAGCGACGAACACGGCGACCCGCGCTTCCATACCGGCCCCGAACGGGCGCTGCATCACTACCCCGCCGAGCACTACGCCTACTGGCGCAAACGTTATCCACAGATCGACTGGTGCGCGCCAGCTTTCGGCGAAAACCTCTCCTCCCGTGGCCTGAGCGAAGAACACGTGTGCCTGGGTGACCTGTTCCGCTGGGGCGGTGCCTTGCTGCAAGTCAGCCAGCCGCGCTCGCCGTGCTATCGCCTGAGCCACCGCTGGGGCCTGCTCGACTTGCCGCAACAAGCCCAGGACAGCGGCCGCTGCGGCTGGTTCTACCGCGTGCTCAAGCCCGGTTTTGTCAGCGCCGACCAGCCTTTCGAGCTGATCCAGCGCAGCTACCCCGGCTTGACCGTGGCCTGGGCCCTGCGCAGCTTTTATCAGGAGCCGCTGGAACACGCCGGGCTGAAAAAACTGGTGGACTGCCCGGCGCTGTCCTCACGCTGGCGCGACATTGCCATTAAGCGCATGCGCAGCGGCCGCGTCGAAGACTGGACCGCGCGCCTGTTGGGGCTGCCCCTGGAAGGCCTGCGCGCATGAACCTGTTCAACTTGCGTCGCAACCCCCCGAGCCTGGATGACCTGGTGACCAGTCCCTGGCAATCGTCTCCCCGCGACAACCTTTCAAGTGAGTGCCTGATGCCCAGTGTGGAACGGCCCCAGCAAATATTCGTGCGTGGCCAGGGGTCCTGGCTGTGGGACAGCGAAGACCGCGCCTACCTGGATTTCATCCAGGGCGCGGCGGCCAACACCCTTGGCCATAGCCCTTCGGCACTGGTCAAGGCCATGACCGCCCAGGCCCAGGCGCTGATTAACCCCGGCGCGGGTTTCTACAACCGTGGCCTGCTTAACCTGGCCGAACGCCTGTGCCACAGCACCGGCAGCGACCAGGCCTACCTGCTGGGCAGCGACAGCGAAGCCCGCGATGCGGCCATTCAACTGGCGCGCAAGTGGGGCCGCTTGCACCGTGGCGGCGCGGCGCGGGTTATCCGGGTCGGCCAGGACTACGCGCCAGCCTTCAACGACTTGCCCGCCCTGCACGCCGATGTCGACGCGCAAACCGTGGCGATCCTGCTCGAACCGCTGCAAAGCACCCCCCAGGTAGAGGCGGCCAGCGAGCATTACCTCAAGGGTGTGGAGCGGCTGTGCCGGGAATTGGGCATCTTGCTGATCCTGGACGAAACCCACACCGGCATGGGCCGTTGCGGCACGTTGCTGGCGGAACAGGCCTACGGTGTGCTGGCCGATATCGTCATCCTCGGCCAAGGCCTGGGCGGCGGCGTGCCCCTGGCCGCCCTGCTGGCGCGGGGCCAGGCCTGCTGCTTTGAAGTGGGCGAGGTGGGCGAACAGCACCACGGCAACGCGCTGACGATGGCCGCAGGCCTGGCGGTGCTCAACAGCGTGCTGGACAACGGCTTCCTGGCCCATGTACGCGAGAGCGGCCATTACCTGGGCGAAGGCCTAGCGCGGCTGGCCAACCGCTATGCGCAAAAACAGGTGCAAGGCTGCGGGCTGCTATGGAGCGTGCAACTGGCCGACGACTCGGCGGATGCGGTGGTCAAGGCCGCGCGCTACGAAGGCCTGCTGCTCAAGGCTTGCGCTCCGGACAGCCTGAGCTTCACCCCGGCCCTGACCGTCAGCAAAGGCAACATCGACGAAATGCTCCTACGCCTGGCCCGCGCCTTCGCCCGGGTGCGCACCGCGCAATTGCAATGCCGCAAGGGCATCGCCGTCTGAACCCACGCAATTCCCGAACCGTCTCGCGGTAATAACGCACGCCTCCTGCCTGATTTTTTCGGCAGGGGGCGTTTTTTTTACCGGGTTTTGCACCGGGCCACGTGCGGCTTGGAACCGGCCTGTGGCAGTGGTGTTTTAGCGGGGCTGGCAGGGATTGCCCGCTCGCGGCACCTGACGGGTTGCGATTCATCACTTGATTACATACCACTTGGTGGTATGGTTGTGGGAATGGATGTCCATGACGTTAAGACTGTTCAAGACCAAACGCTTTGCTACCCAAGCCCGCAAGGCCTGGATTTCTGACGCGGACCTGCGCCAGGCCTTCAGGGAAATCCTGCAGGGGCGCGTGGACAACCTCGGTGGCGGGGTGTGGAAAAAACGCCTCAACAGCAATCGCCATCGCTCGATTGTGCTGGCCAGCGGCGGGCGCTACTGGGTTTATCAATGTCTGTTCGCCAAGCAGGACCAGAGCAATATCAGCCCTGATGAGCTGTTGGCGTTTCGCGAGTTGGCCAAGGCCTACGAAGGGTTGAGCGAAGCGCAGGTCGAGGCGTTGTTGGCGATGAACGAATTTATGGAGTTAGACGATGAGTAAGAAATTCAAGAGTGAGGCCCTCGAATCGGTCCACGAATCGGCCAGCGCGTTGCTGGCCGTGGGGGCGATCAGCAAGACCACCATGCGCCAGTTCGACGCGGCGTGCTTGGCGCCGGTGCCGGCGCAGATTTCCCCGCAGCAAATCCAGCAACTGCGCGAGCGCAACAATGTCAGCCAACCGGTGTTTGCCCGTTACCTCAACACCAGCGCGTCCACGGTCAAACAGTGGGAAGCGGGGGACAAGCACCCCAGCGGTATGGCGCTCAAGTTACTGAGCATCGTGCAAAAACATGGCCTTGAGATATTGGCCTGAGAAGGGCGCGGCACTGAACCCTGGCGTTGGGGGGCGGTCGATTGATTGTCCGGCTCCCATGAGCCGATTTTTTCAGGAGCTGCCCCATGGACTTTATCCGCATCATCATCGCCATTCTGTTGCCGCCGCTGGGTGTGTTCCTGCAAGTGGGTTTCGCCGGCGCGTTCTGGCTGAACATCCTCTTGACCTTGTGCGGCTACATCCCCGGCATCATCCATGCGGTGTACATCATCGCCAAGCGCTGACGTTGTTGTAGGAAGCGGGCTGGCCCGCTTACTACAACAGCACCTCGCAATAAAACAACCACTCCTGTTCCAGCGCATGGGCCTGGTTGTGGGCTTTGCGAAAGCCGTGGCGTTCGTCCGGGTAATAGTGGGCTTGGGTGCGAATGCCGTTGGCTTGCAGGGCCGCGAGCATGTCGCGGGTCTGTTGTGGCACGACCACGGCGTCCAGTTCGCCCTGGAAGAAAATCACCGGCACGCTGATGTTCCCCGCGTGGAGCAGCGGCGTGCGGGCCGCGTAACGTTGGGCATCCTGCTCGGGGTCGCCGATCAACCAATCCAGGTAATCGCTCTCGAATTTGTGGGTGGTACGGGTCAGGGCCTGCGGGTCGCTGACGCCGTACAGGCTTGCGCCGCCACGGAACACCTCGGTGAGCGCCAAGGCGCACAGGGTGGTGTAGCCGCCCGCACTGGCGCCGCGAATGAACGCCCGTTCGCCATCGATCAAGCCTTCCCCGGCCAAGTGGCTGACCACGGCGCAAGCATCTTCCACATCCACTTCGCCCCAACTCAAGTGCAGCGCTTGGCGATAGGCGCGGCCGTAACCGCTGCTGCCGCGGTAGTTGAGGTCGGCCACGGCGAAGCCGCGTTGGGTCCAGAACTGGATACGTGGGTCGAACACCGGGTAGCAAGCTGACGTCGGGCCGCCGTGGACGAACACCAGCAGCGGTGGTTTCGTCGCGCCGTCGCTGGGCGGGTAGAAGAAGCCGTGGGCCTCGCCGTTGCCGCTGGGGTAGCGCAGCGGCTGGGGTTGGCTGATGCGCTCGGCGGGCAGGGGCGCGCTGCCGCCGGCGAGGATGTGTACGCTGCCGCTCTGGCGGTCGATAGCGATCACGGCGGCCGGGGCCAAGGGCGAGGCGGCGACCGCGTAGAGTCGTTCTTCGTCCAGGGCCAGGCTACGAAAACGGCTGTAGGCGCCGGTAAAGTCCCTCCACTCACCTGCGCCGTTGCGGATGCCGAGGCGGCCGAAACCCGCTTCGCACCAACTCGCCAGGTAACCGCCATCGGCCAAGGGCTGCCAGGTGCTGGCGCCCAGTTGCCACGGCGCCGGGCCGTGGTCCGCCGCTGCCGCAGGCAACGGGCGCAGGCCGGATACACACTCCACCCACGGCTGCCAGAACCCGGCTCGGTCGCTCAGGCAATGGAGCCGCGAGGCGGCGTCGAAGCGCGGTTGCTGCAAGGACTCCTCGGCAGCGTCGCCGGCCACGCAGCGCGGCGCGGCCCATGGCTGGCCTTGCTGGCGTTCGGCGAGCATCAGGCGTGTGGCGGTCCAAGGCTGGTGCGGGCGGCTCCATTCGATCCAGGCCAGGCGCAGGCCATCGGGGCTGAGGGTGGGCGCGGCGTAGAAATCGGCCCCTTGCGCCAGCACCTGGCGCGTGCCGTCTTGCAGGCTGAAACTCACCAACCGATGCTGGTTGCCATCTTCTTCCAAGGCCAAAACCTGGCCAGTTGCCCAGTGCAGGTCGCCGTAGCGGCGCGTGCCCAGGGTCAGTGGCGCCGGCGCGCTGCCGTCGAGGGCTTGGCGGTACAGCTGCTGGTCGGCCTCATTGACGAACACCAGGCCTTGATCGCTCAGGCAGAACGCGCCGCCGCCGTATTCGTAGACACGGCTGCGCACGCTGAACCCCTCGGGCGTCAGGCAACGGGCCGCGCCGCCCTGCCAGTGCCAGATACGGCTTGCGCCGTCGCCGGGGTTGTACTGGTTCCAGAACAGCCCTCGGGCGTCGGCGCACAGCTCGGCGAAGTCCGTGCCGGCGGCCACCGCGGCGGTCGCGCTCATGGGCTCAAATTTTGGCGATAAGGCGTGAGTTCCGTTCATTGCGAAAGGCCAGTTGCGAGATGGATTGGCCAGCCTGCTCGGCTTCGGCGCGGGCGGCAAGGATCATGGGGTGGTGGGGGGATTTGCTGCACACCGGGTCGGCGTGGCTGGCGTCGCCCGTGAGCATGAAGGCCTGGCAGCGGCAGCCGCCGAAGTCCTGTTCCTTTTCATCGCACGAGCGGCAGGGTTCGGGCATCCAGTCGTAGCCGCGATAACGGTTGAAGCCGAACGAGTCGTACCAGATGTGTTGCAGGCTGTGCTCGCGCACGTTGGGGAACTGCACCGGCATTTGCCGCGCGCCGTGGCAGGGCAGCGCGGTGCCGTCCGGGGTGACGGTCAGGAACAGGTTGCCCCAGCCGTTCATACAGGCCTTGGGGCGTTCTTCGTAGTAGTCCGGGGTGACGAAGATCAATTTGCAAGGGTGGCCTTGGGCCTCCAGTTGGGCGCGGTAGTCGTTGGTCACCCGTTCGGCGCGCACCAGTTGCTCGCGGGTTGGCAACAGCCCGGCGCGGTTGAGCTGGGCCCAGCCGTAGAACTGGCAGGTGGCGAGTTCGACGAAGTCGGCCTCCAGGGCCAGGCACAGCTCGATGATGCGTTCGATCTGGTCGATGTTGTGCCGGTGGGTGACGAAGTTGAGCACCATCGGGTAGCCATGGGCCTTCACGGCGCGGGCCATGGCCAGTTTCTGCGCGAAGGCTTTTTTCGAGCCGGCCAGCAGGTTGTTCACCTGCTCGTCGCTGGCCTGGAAGCTGATCTGGATATGGTCCAGCCCGGCCTCTTTGAAATCGCGGATTTTCGCCTCGGTCAGGCCGATGCCGGAGGTAATCAGGTTGGTGTAGAAGCCCAGCCTGCGGGCTTCGCCGATCAGCTCGGCAAGGTCCTGGCGCACCAGCGGCTCGCCGCCGGAAAAGCCCAGTTGCGCCGCGCCCATCTCCCGCGCTTGCGCCATCACTTGGAACCACTGCGCGGTGCTCAGCTCCTGGCCCTGGGCGGCGAAATCCAGCGGGTTGGAGCAATAGGGGCATTGCAGCGGGCAGCGGTAGGTCAGCTCGGCGAGCAGCCACAGCGGCAAGCCGACGGCGGGTTTGGGCGGCAGGTGTTCAGGCCAGTTCGATCCAGTGCTGGGCACGGGCGACCTCCATGAATTGCTCGATGTCGTCACCGAGTTCGGCTACATCCGGGAACTGCCGGGCCAGTTCACCGATGATCGCCGCCACATCGCGGCGGCCATCGATCAGGCCACCGATCAGGGCGGCGCTGTCGTTGAGCTTAATCATGCCTTCGGGGTACAGCAGCACATGGCCACGCTGTGCCGGTTCGTACTGGAAGCGGTAGCCGCGGCGCCAGCGCGGGGTGTGGCGACGGTCCAGGCTCATGGCGTGACTCCCCGGTGCCAGGCGCGCTGCGTGGTGACGCTGTGGTAGGGCGGGCGGTCGAGCTCGTAGGCCATGGTCATGGCGTCGAGCATGGTCCAGAGGATGTCGAGCTTGAATTGCAGGATGTCCAGCATGCGCTCCTGGCCCTCGCGGGTGCGGTAGTGCTGCAGGGTGATCGCCAAACCGTGCTCCACATCGCGCCGCGCCTGGCTCAGGCGATTGCGAAAGTATTGGTAGCCGGCCGGGTCGATCCAGGGGTAGTGCCGGGGCCAGGCGTCCAGGCGCGATTGGTGGATGTGGGGGGCGAAGAGTTCGGTCAGGGAGCTGCTGGCGGCTTCTTGCCAGCAGGCGCGGCGAGCGAAGTTGACATAGGCGTCCACCGCGAAGCGCACGCCAGGCAGTACCAATTCCTGGGAGCGCAGTTGCTCCGGGTCCAGCCCCACGGCTTGGCCCAGGCGCAGCCAGGCTTCGATGCCGCCCTCTTGGCCGGGGGCGCCGTCGTGGTCGAGCAGGCGTTGCAGCCATTGGCGGCGCACGTCGCGGTCAGGGCAATTGGCCAGGATCGCGGCGTCTTTGAGCGGGATGTTCACCTGGTAGTAGAAGCGATTGGCGACCCAGCCCTGGATCTGTTCGCGGCTGGCCCGGCCCTCGTACATCGCCACGTGATAGGGGTGGTGCACGTGGTAGTAGGCGCCCTTGGCACGCAGTGCGTGCTCGAACTCGGCGGGGGACAGCGGGGTGTCGGTCATCGCGGGGCTCCGGTGAGGGCTGTGGGGAGGCAACCCCAGGCTTCACCGGATCGTGGAACGGGCGTGCGCGGCGCTCAATAGTCTTTGCGTCGTAGAGCGCCTACGCCTTTTGGCCTAGACCGCCACCGTTTGCCAGGGCGCACCGGGGCTCTGGCCGCTGGCCAGGCAGCGCCAACCGCCGACACGCTCGTTCAGGCGCCGGGCCGCGGCCAGCAGGCTGTGGCGGTTCAGCGCCAGGATGGCCGTTTGCAGTTGCCCCAGGTACTGCGGCCCATGGCCGGCCAACCGAGCGTGCCAGAGCAAATCGGCGGTGATGGGCAGGGTCATGGCGCGGGTGTCGTAATGGCCGGCCACGTCCTGCAACTGCTGGTGCAGGGCCGCGTCGTCGAGGGCAGCGATGCGGCTGGGCAACTGGGCGAGGAAGGCTTCGATGTGCGCCAGGATGCCCGCCACCGGCGTGTGCGGCGATTGCACACCGAACACGATGCCGAGCTGGCCGTTGAACGGGCGCAGGCCACAGAACACCCCGTAGCCCAGTTGCAACTCGACCCGCAGGCGTTGGTAGAAAGCGCTGTGGCACAGCTGCGCCAGCGCGCGCCATGCGGCTTCGTCGGCGAGGTCTTGGGTGGGCGCGGGGCAGAACAGCAGCAAGGCGTGTTCGCCGGATGCGTTGGCAACGGTGCTCCAGCGCTGCTCGCCCATAAGGGAGGGCGGCGTGTCGAGTTGGCTGTCGGGGATGCCCGGGGCACTGCCGAGGACTGCGCTGATGGCCGTTAGCACACTGGCCGGCAGGGCCACGGCCAAGCCATCGCGGCGGGCCTCGCGCCACAGGCTGTGCAGATCGCTGTCGCTTGGCGGCGCCATGGGCCGGCAATGCCGCGCCAGCAGGCAGGCCAGGTGGTGAAGGGGCATCAGCGTGGCGTGTGAGGTGTGGGCGGGCGCGGCTTGGGGTTCGTCGAGGCAGCGTATGGCCTGCTCCAGCACGGCAGCGAAGGCGTGATGGCGGCCGCTGAGGGTAAGCAGGCAGTGCTCGCCATGGAGGCTCAGTTCCAAACGGACCCCCGCTTGCCCGGCCTCGCGCGCAAGCGGTTCGAGGCGCTGGTTCAGGGCGCTGGTGCGCTGCTCTGCCAGGGCCGCAGGCAGGCGCCAGCGCAGGTAGAGCGCGCCGTCGCGGCCATCGCTGGGCAGGGCTTGGCTGATGTTCAGGCTGGAATGTTCGCGCCGGCCCCGTGTGCGGTCCTGGGCAAACGTGCGCAGGCCACGGTGGGCGCTGGTCTGGCCGCGAATCAGGCCGGCGCGCGGCGCCTCGCTGGGGGGTTGCAGGAAAGGGTTCGGCGCGGGCAGGTGCCACGTCTCGGTCGCCGTTGTGCCCGGTAGCCATTGGCGCAGCAGGCCCTTGAGGGCGGCGATGGCCGCTTCGCTCATGTGGGCTTGCAGCGGTTCTACCCCCAAGCGCGACAGCGCCAGGGCACCGGCGGTTTCACGTTTGCACTGTTGCAGCAAGGCGTATTCCTCGCACAGCGGCGCCCAGTCGGCATCGCGCAAGAAGGCCAGCCAATCGAGCAGCAAGGTGCCGATCTCGGTGCCTTGGTCGACGTCGGCCGGTAGCTCACAACCGACGTGCAGCAAAACCTGCCCGCCGAACTGGTACTGCGGCGCAGCGCTCAGGGTGGTCGCCCAACCGCGTTGCTGCAGTTGCGCCATCACGCCGCCGGGTTTCGGGTTGTTAAGCCAGGTACAGAGAAAATCCAGGGCCTGGGCCGCCACTGCCGGGGCGGCGTGGCCGGCGAACAGCAGGTTGAGGCGCCCCGGGGTGATGTGTGGGTGGACGTGTTGCCCCGCCGCCATCAGCGGCGGTGGCGGCGTTTGCGGTTGATGGGCGCCGCTGTTCTGTTCGGCGGCAAAGCGCAGCGCCAGGGCCTTGAGTTCGTCCAGGGGCTGGGGCCCGGCCAGGCTCAGGGTCATTTGAGCGCTGCGATAAAACTGTTCGTAGAAACCGCGTAACGCCTGCTGGAAAGCCGGGTTGGGCACCGGCAGGCTGAAGCGGTTGCCCGAGTGAAAGGCGCGCAGCGGATGGGCCGCATTCAGGCCATTGAGCAGCAGCGTTTCACCCTGGGATTGCTCATCCCGGGCCCAGGCAATGAACTCGGCGTGCAGCACCTCGCGCTCGCGCAACTGGTCGGCCAGGCTCAGACGCGCGTGGGCGAGCATGTCGCTCAGGCGCTCGAGGGCGGCGGGGAAGGCGTGGGGCACCAGCTCGATAAAGAAGTCGGTGGTGCGCGCCTGGGTACTGGCGTTGAGCAGGCCGTTTTGGGCCTGCACAAAGGCCATCAAGCCCTGGGCGATCGGAAAGCGCTCGGTGCCCAAAAACAGCAGATGCTCAAGAAAGTGCGCCAGCCCCGGCCAGGCCTGTGGCGCGTCGTGGCTGCCCGCCGCGACCCGCAGCGTGGCCGCGCACCGCGTGAGGTGCGGGGCGCTGTGCAGAGAAATTCGCAGCCCGTTGGCCAGGGTTTCGCAGTGGGGAGGGGGCAGAGTGGGCACGGGCATGGGCGCTTCCAGAACGGTGAAGCGCCCATGCTAGCGGATCAGCGCCGGTTGAGCTCGCCATAAAGCTCGGGGCGGCGGTCGGCCAGATACGGCGTGGCGGCCCGTGAATCCAGGAGCAGTTGGCGCTCCAGGGTGGCGACGATCAGTTCCTCGCCCAACCCGGCGTGGGCGATGCGGCTGCCGTTGGGGGCAGCGATGCTGCTTTGCCCACAGTAGCGGATCGCGCCTTCCTCACCGCAGTAGTTGGCGTAGGCCACATAGCACTGGTTTTCATAGGCGCGGGCGCGCACGGTGACGTCGGCGACAAAGTCGTAGGGCACCATGTTGGCGGTCGGCACCAGGATCAACTCGGCCCCGGCCAGGGCCAGGCGCCGGGTATTTTCCGGGAACTCCAGGTCGTAGCAAATCAGCAAGCCCAACTGCCAGCCCTTGAACTCGATCACCGGCAAGTCAGCGTTGCCGGCGCTGAACATGCCGTGGTCGAGTTCGCCGAACAAATGGCTTTTGCGGTAGTTGCACAGGCTGTGGCCGTTGGCGTCGATCAACTGCACGGCGTTGTAGATGTGGCCGTCCGCGGCGCGCTCCGGGTAGCCATAGAGGATGGCCACGCCGCTGGCCTGGGCGATCTGCGCAATGCGCTGGGCGCTGGCGCCGTCGCGGGCCTCGGCCAGGGTGCTGACCGCGTCGCTGCCGATGTTGTAGCCGGTGAGGAACATCTCCGGCAGCACCAGCAGGTCGGCCCCTGCCGCCTCGTGGGCGAAGCGCTGCAGGCGTTGCAGGTTGCCCGCCACCTCCAGCGGCTGCGGCGGGCATTGGTACAGGGCTAGGCGCATGGCGGGGGCTCCTCAGTCGGCCAGGGCAATCGGCCCGATATCGGCGAACACATCGCCGGGGCCGGGGTTTTCGGCGTGGGTCTTGCCGCCGAAGTGGGTCATGATGCCCCACACCGCGTTGAGCGAGGTCTGCACCGCGCCTTCGACCCAGGCCGGGGTCCAGGACACATCGTCGCCAGCGATGAAAATACCCTTCTGTGCGGCGGGCATGTCTTGCTGCATGAAGTGCGCGTACATGCGCTGGTTGTAGCGGTAATGGCCCGGCAGCGCGCCCTTGAAGGCACCGAGGAAATGCGGGTCGGCCTCCCAGGACACGGTGATCGGGTCGCCGATGATGCGCGCGGCGATGTCGACCTTGGGGTAGATCTTCTTCAGGGCGTCGAGGGCCAGCTTCACCCGCTTGTCGATGGGTTGGGGGAGCATTTTCAGGGCGTCGCTCATCCACGAGTACGACAGGCAGATCACCCCTGGCTTGTCGTCGCCGTTATCAAACAGGTAGGTGCCGCGGGTCAGGCGATCGGTGAGGGTCATGCTCATCAGGTCGCGGCCGGTCTCTGGGTCTTTGTCTTTCCAAAATGGCCGGTCGACCATGACGAAGGTCTTGGACGACTGCATGTAGCGCGTGCGGTCCAGGGCCATCCACATTTTTTGCGAGAACAGCGACTCTTCGCACTCGATCTGGGTGGTCAGCAACCAGCTCTGGCAGGTGGTCAGCACGGCGGCGTATTCGCGGGTATCGCCCCAGTTATCGGTGACGCTGAAACGGCCATCGGCGGCGCGGGCGATACGCTTGACCCCGGTACGCGGCGCGCCGTGGTGCAACGTGCTCAGGCTGGTGCCGGCGGGCCAGTGGGCGCAGCGCTCGGGCACGTGGCGCCAGATGCCCAGCGGCACCTGCTCGACACCGCCGACCACCAGGTGCTGGTGATCGTCGCAATTGGTCATTACCACGCGGAAGATTTCCAGCATGGAATTTGGGAAATCCGAATCCCAGCCGCCCGTGCCGAAACCGACCTGGCCAAACACCTCGCGGTGCTGGAACGACAGCTTGGCGAACGCCTTGGACGTGGCGACAAAATCGTAGAACGTGCGGTCATCCCACAGCGGCACCAGGGTGTTCCACAGCTCTTTGAGGCGCGGTACATCGCGCTCGCGGATGGCTTGCTGGATGTCACCGAAGCGCGAGCCGTCCTCCAGGGCATCGGCCCAGGCGTCGGCCACTTCCTGGAACAGCGCCGGCAGGTCGGCGAGTTTTTGCGCGTAGTAGGTTTCGCCTTCGAGGTCGATCACGGTACTGCCGGAGGCGGGCGTCAACGGGTTGGGGAAGGGCTTGGTCTCAAGGCCGAGCTTGTCGACGTAGTGGTAGAACGCCGTGGATGACACCGGAAACCGCATACCGCCCAGCTCGGCGATCACGCCCTCGGCGCCTTCAAACGCCTGGGAGCGCAAGCGCCCGCCCATTTTCGAAGCCTCGTACACCACAGGCTTGAGGCCCAGCTTCATCAACTCGTAGGCCGCCACCAACCCGGCGATGCCGGCGCCGACAATCGCCACCTCGGTGCCGTGCTGGGCGGCGGGAATACTGCCCAGGCCGGCCGGGTGCTCGATCCAGTCGTCAAAGGCGAAAGGGAAATCCGGGCCAAAAATGGTGATTGGTTTTTTACCGTCTGCAGGGTGGCGATTGTTCTTATTGGAAGGGTTCATGGCGGACCTGGCTGGCGACTCGAACGGGCACGACCCGCTGAGTATAGGAAAGATGCCGGCCATTCTAGGCAGCGTTGCGCCCGTTAATAAGACGCAGAGTGCTGTCGTATTGGTTTGTTTTCAGGCGATATGACGAAGTTGGCGGGCATTTCGACCAGTGTCGCCCTTCAAATCGGCTGGCCGCGGTCGATCTTGTGGCTGAGGATGATCGAGGTGGTGGTTTTTTCCACCCCTTCGACACTGCCGATCTGGTCCAGCAATTGGTCCAGTTGCTCCGGCGATTCGGTGCGCAGCCACGCCACGTAATCGAACTCGCCACTCACCGCGCACAACTGCTGCACCTGGGCCATGGCACTGAGGCGGCGCAGCACGTCCTTGCCACTGCGCGGCTGCACTTTGATGCCGACATACGCCTGCAACCCGCCATCGGCCAACCGCGTGCCCAGGCGCACGCCATAACCGGTGATGACCTTGCTCTTCTCCAGCCGCGCCAACCGCGACGTCACCGTGGTGCGCGCAATACCCAACTGCCGCGCAAGCATGGCCACGCTTTCGCGGGCATTGATTTGCAGTGCGGCGATCAACTGACGGTCGATTTCATCAAGAACGACGGGGCGCGAATCAGGCAAGGTGCTCTCCAGCGGCGGACGGCAATGGGCGTGCATCTTAGCGCGTGAACGCTTGGCCCGTAGGGGCAACCTGCGAAAACACAAAAGCCGCGCAATGCGCGGCTTTGAAGGTGGTGGGCCCACACGGACTTGAACCGTGGACCAAAGGATTATGAGTCCTCTGCTCTAACCAACTGAGCTATAGGCCCTCAGTAGGCCGCGGATTATAACGATGGTTTCTCGGCTGTGCTATCCGAAAAGTCTGAAAGGGTGCTGCGAAGAAAGGCTGCGGCGAATTCCTCGGCGGGCAGGGGCAGGCTGATGATGTAGCCCTGGATCTGTTCGCAGCCTTCGGCGGCGAGGAAGGCTTGTTGGGCGTGGGTTTCCACGCCTTCGGCGATGACGGTCAGTTGCATGCTGCGGCCCAGGGCGATGATGGCGCGCACGATGGCGCCGTCGTGGGTGTCGTCGGGCAGGCCGCGGACGAAGGACTGGTCGATCTTCAAGAAGTCCAGGGGCAGGCGCTTGAGGTAGCTCAGGGATGAATAGCCGGTGCCGAAGTCGTCGATGGCCAGTTGTACCCCCAGGTGTTTGAGCTGGTGCAGCACGGCCAGGGCTTCTTCGGCCTGGCTCATGATGAAGTTTTCAGTGATTTCCAGTTGCAGCAGTTCGGGTTTGAGGCGGTTGTCGTGCAGCAGTTGTTCAATACGTGCCAGCAGGTTGGGCTGGCGCAGCTGGGCCCCGGCGAGGTTCACCGACAGTGGGCCGAAGCTGTCGTAGCACAGGTGCCAGGCGTGCATCTGCTGGCAGGCTTGCTCCAGCACCCAGTCGCCGATTTGCAGGATCATGCCGTTTTCTTCGGCCAGGGCGATGAAGTGTTCGGGTGGCACTTCGCCGAAGGTGGGGTGGTGCCAGCGCAGCAGTGCTTCGGCGCCCACCAGGCATTGGTCGCGCAGGCTGAATTTTGGTTGGTAGTACAGCGACAGTTCGTTGCGCTCGATGGCGCGGCGCAGCTCGTGTTCCAGGGCGATGCGTTCGCTGGCCTGGGCGGTGAGGTCGCAGGTGTAGCTTTCGACGCGGTTACGGCCCTTGGATTTGGAGCGGTACATGGCCGCGTCGGCGTTTTTTACCAGGGTGGCGACGTCGCAGCCGTCCTGGGGGTAGAGGCTGGTGCCGATGCTGGCGCTGATGAAGAACTCGTGCTCGCCGGCCTGGAACGGTGCGCCAAAGCAGCAGAGCAGTTTGTTGGCGACGGTTTGCGCGTCGCTGGCGTGTTGCAGGCCCGGCAGCAGGATGATGAATTCGTCGCCGCCCAGGCGTGCCACGGTGTCGATGTCGCGCAGTTGCTCCTTGAGGCGCACGGCGATGCCCTTGAGCAGCAGGTCGCCGACCGGGTGGCCGAGGCTGTCGTTGATGTGCTTGAAGCGGTCCAGGTCGAGAAACAGCACGGCGCCGTGGCCGCCGTTTTCCTGTTGATGGTTGAGGGCGCTGAGTAGGCGGCTCTCGAACAGGGTGCGGTTTGGCAGGCCGGTGAGAGGGTCGTGGTGGGCCTGGTAATCGAGCCGCGCCTGGGCGTGCTTGAGGCTGGAGATGTCGGCAAATACCGCGACGAAGTGGGTGATGAACTTGTCGCGGTTGCGCACGGCGCTGATGGTCAGCCAACTGGGGTACAGCTCGCCGTTTTTACGGCGGTTGGAGATTTCCCCTTGCCAGTGGCCTTCGGCCGTCAGTTGATGCCACATGGCCGCATAGAAGGCGCTGTCGTGCAGGCCAGAGGCCAGTAATCGCGGTGTGTGGCCTAGGGCTTCGGTCTCGCTGTAGCCGGTGATTTCGGTGAAGGCGCGGTTGACGGCGCTGATGTGCTGCTGGGTGTCGGTTATCAGCACGCCTTCGGCGGTGCTTTCGAACACGGTGGCGGCCTGTTGCAGTTTCTCCTGCATCAGGTGGCGTTCGGTGATGTCGCGGGCGATGGTCAGCATGCAGTTGTCGTCGCCGATGGGCAGTGGGCGGCTGGACATTTCGCAGAGGCGGATCTGGCCGTCGTTGCGGCGTATATGGCAGCGGAAGTCGCGCACGAAGCCATCCCGTTGCAGCATATCGAGCATCTGCTTGCGCTCATTGAGGTTGACCCAGATGCCCAGGTCCAGGGTCGAGCGGTCCAGAGACAGGGCGCTGTTGAACCCGGTGATGCGGCTAAAGCCTTCGTTGACTTCGATCAGCAGGCCATCGCGCTGGCGGCTCAGGAGCAAACCGTCGGGCGAGGCGTGGAAAGCCTTGGCGAACTTCTCTTCCGAGGTTTGCAATTGCCGTTGGGTTTCCTTGAGCTGGCTGATATCACGTACCACGACCACCAGGGCGGGGGTGGTATCGAGGTCGAAGGGCTCGGCAGAGATCAGGCCGGTGAACAGTTGCCCGTTACTGCGGCGAAAGGGCATTTCGAGGTTGCGGATGCTACCGCCCTGCAAGCGTTGCAGCAGGCCCGGGCCGACCCCGGGGATGCCCCAGATGTTCAGGTCGGTAGCGGTTTTGCCGATGACCTCTGCCGCACTGAGGCCGATCTGTTCTTCAAAGGCGTTGTTAACCTCCAGCAGGCAGCCGTCGCTCAGCCGCGCGATCACCAGAATGTCCGGGCATTGCTGGAACACCGAGGCGAATTTCTGCTCGGACAGGCGCAAGGCCTCTTCGGTGTGCTTGGCTTCGCTGATGTCGATCATCAGGCCGCGCAGGACTGGCTCGTGGCCGTGTTCGATCAGGCTGACGATGTCGCGCACCCACAGGCAGCGACCGTCGGCGGTGATGACGCGGTAGTCGATGCTGTGGTCGCGCCCGGCCAATACTTCCCGGTCGCAGAACGTCTGGGCGCGGGTCAGGTCGGCGGGGTGGATGATGTTGCGCCAGAAGCCCGGGACCAGCCAGTTGGACAGCGGATAGCCGAGCAGGGCTTCGGCATGGGGCGAGACGTAGCTGTAGGTGAAATCGCTGATACGCGCTTCCCAGGCAATGGCCGAAAGGCTCTCCACCAGGCCGCGGTAGTGGTACTCGCTGCTGCGCAGTTCCTGTTCCAGGGCCACGCGCCGGGCGATTTCCGAGCTGAGTCGGCGATTGATGCGAATGACCACGGCCAAAATAGTGAACACCAGGGTCAGACCGGGGAGGCCGTAGATCAGCAGGTCGGACCAGAAAGCACGGTGGTCAAGGACATTGCCGACCCAGCGCTCATGGATGTTGCTGACTTCCTCCGGGCTCAGGTCGGCCAGCACTTTATCGAGGATACCGACGAGGATTTTGCTGTCCTGGGGCACAGCCATGGCCAGTTGATAGCGATACGGTGTTTCGCCACTGACGTACATGCCTTCGAGCTTGAGCTGGCGCAGGCTCCAGACGCTGGACGCGAGGTCGCCGACCACGGCGTCCACTTGGTCGGTGGCCAGGGCTTGCAGGGCCGAGCTGACGTTGGGCAACGCTACCAGGTTCAGGTCCGGATGTTGGGTGCGCAGCAGTTCGTGGGGGGCGTAGTTCTCCACCACCGCCACTTTCAGGCCATACAGGTCCTGGAGTTTGCGCGGCTGGGGCCCGCCTTCGTGGGCGAGGATGACGATGGGGAAATCCAGGTACGGACGAGTGAACGCCAGATAGCCCTGGCGCTCCGGCGTGGACATGATGCCGGGCAGCAAGTCCAGCTTGTTTTGCCGGGCCTGTTCCAGCACCTGGCTCCAGCTCACGGGCTCCACTGGCGTAACGGCGACACCGAGGCGTTTTTCGATCAGGCTGATGTAGTCGGCAGCAAGGCCCTGGTAGCGACCTTCTTCGTCGCGGTACTCGAACGGCGGCCACGAAGCATCAACACCCAGGCGCAATTGCGGGTGGGAGGAAAGCCAGCCACGCTCTTCATTGGTGAGAGTCAACGCGCCAGCTGTTGCGGTCCAGGTCAGCAGCGACAGCAAAAGCACAGTCGACAGTCTGGGCATCACACTCTCGGAGGGCTTGGGAGGGAATGGTTCGAGTGTAGACGGGCAATGGCATGCGGGGATTTTATCGGCATATAGCAAAACCCCCAGCCAGGCTGGGGGTTTTGTTATCACTCGTCGAGGAAGGAGCGCAAATGCTCGCTTCTCGTCGGATGGCGCAGCTTGCGCAGCGCCTTGGCTTCGATCTGGCGAATCCGCTCACGGGTAACGTCGAACTGCTTACCGACTTCCTCAAGGGTGTGGTCGGTATTCATGTCGATGCCGAAGCGCATGCGCAAAACCTTGGCTTCACGTGCAGTGAGGCCGGAGAGGACTTCGCGCGTTGCTTCTTTAAGGCTCTCAACGGTGGCGACATCGATTGGCGACTGCATGGTCGAGTCTTCGATGAAGTCACCCAGGTGGGAGTCTTCGTCATCACCGATCGGGGTTTCCATGGAGATCGGCTCTTTGGCGATCTTCAGTACCTTGCGGATTTTGTCCTCAGGCATTTCCATGCGCTCGCCCAGCTCTTCCGGGGTCGGTTCGCGACCCATTTCCTGCAGCATCTGGCGGGAAATACGGTTGAGCTTGTTGATCGTCTCGATCATGTGCACCGGAATACGGATGGTGCGGGCCTGGTCGGCGATCGAGCGAGTGATCGCCTGACGGATCCACCAGGTGGCATAAGTCGAGAATTTGTAGCCGCGACGGTATTCAAACTTGTCTACCGCTTTCATCAAGCCGATGTTGCCTTCCTGGATCAGGTCGAGGAATTGCAGGCCACGGTTGGTGTACTTCTTGGCGATGGAGATCACCAGACGCAAGTTCGCTTCCACCATCTCTTTCTTCGCGCGGCGGGCCTTGGCCTCACCGATCGACATGCGACGGTTGATGTCCTTGATCTCGGAAATCTTCAGGCCGGTTTCAGCTTCCAGCGCGCTCAGCTTCTGCTGGCAGCGAACGATGTCCGGCTGCAGGCGCGCAATGGCTTCGGCGTATTTGCTCTTACCCTTGGCCAGTGCGTCGGTCCAGCTTTCGTCAACTTCATTGCCGGGGAACTGGCGCAGGAAGTCGGCACGCGGCATCCGTGCATCACGAACGCACAGTTGCATGATGGCGCGCTCTTGCTGGCGCAGGCGATCCAGGGCGCTACGAACGCGCTCTACCAGGCCTTCGAACTGCTTAGGCACCAGTTTGATCGGCATGAACAGCTCAGCCAGCAGCAACAGCTCGACGATAGTCTGCTTGTGGTCGCGACCGTGCTTTTTCAGGGCCTTGCGGGTCACTTCCATCTGGTCGGAGACAGCGCCAAAACGCTGTGCGGCGACAATCGGGTCGGGACCGCTTTCAACTTCTTCTTCGTCGTCGGTGCTGGCTTCAGCTTCTTCGTCTTCGGTCTCGTCATCCGCTTTCGCGGTTTTCGGGTCGACAGGCGGAGGCACTTCAGCAGCAGGCGGCGCAATGCCGTCGTCCGGGTCGATATAACCGCTCAGGACGTCGGACAGGCGGCCACCTTCGGTGGTGACGCGAGTGTACTCGGAGAGAATATGGTCAACTGTGCCAGGGAAGTGCGCGATTGCGCCCATCACTTCACGGATGCCTTCTTCGATACGCTTGGCGATTTCAATTTCGCCTTCACGTGTGAGGAGCTCTACCGTACCCATTTCACGCATATACATGCGCACAGGGTCAGTGGTGCGGCCAATGTCGGTCTCGACCGCTGCCAACGCGGCGGCTGCTTCTTCAGCGGCTGCCTCGTCGGTATCGGCGTCGGCCAACATAAGGGCGTCCGCATCCGGAGCACTCTCGTGTACGGGAATCCCCATGTCATTAATCATGCGGATGATGTCTTCCACCTGTTCCGGATCTGAAATATCCTCCGGCAGGTGGTCGTTGACCTCTGCGTAAGTCAGATACTTCTGCTCACGACCCAGGGTGATCAACTCTTTGATACGAGACTGCTGTTGCGCTTTTCCGGACATAACACCCTATCCACTGAAGGTCTTGGCGGGCAAAAAACAAGCCGAGGATTATACCTGAGCTATGACCTCACGCGCCAGTTGAGGTCGGGTTTGATGTGGAAACAGTGCGACTGAGAAGGTCGCGCAATTGGTTTTTCTCTTCGGCACTCAATTCACTTTGGCGTGCTTTTCTCAGAAGTTGTTCCAGATTTCGCTCACGTTGGCGAGCTGACAAGCTAGTTATGGTGTCGAAAAACTGTTGTTCAAGGTTATCGCCATCAATCAGCCACTCCTTTTCTGCCAGCGCTCTGAGCAGGCGACCTTGTTCGGTGCCGTGCCAGCGTGCAATCAGTTGAAATGAGTTTAGCTTAGGATTCTTCTGTACGGCCTCGAGCAGTGCCACCAGCAACTGTGTGTTGGTGTGGTCCTCGGCAGCAAAGTGCCCGGCGTCCTCGACTTTTTTTGCCAGTTGCGGGTGATGCAGCAAAGTGCGCAGGGCGGCCAAGGTCGGCGGCTCCACGGCGGCCGGGATGCGCGGTGCTCTTGGTTGGTCACGATCACCGCCGCGCTTGCCCTTTTTATCCCAGGGCTTGTTCTCCCACTTTTTACCGCCGGCCCCTGGTTTTTTCGGGCTCCACTCCTGCTGGGGGGCATACGCCTCATGGGGCTGGTGGTAGTCGGCGTAATCGGGCACCGCGTCGTAGTTGATGCCAGGGTCGTAAGCGGGTGGTGCCTCTTGTGGCGCGCTGTGCACTAGCTGGCTAACGGCTTCGCTGTTGAGGCCGGTGATTTCGCTCAGGCGCTGGCGCATCAGGGTGCGCAGGTTGGCTCCCGGGACTTTGTCGATCAGCGGCGCGGCGAGGGTGGCCATGTGGGCCTTGCCTTCGAGGGAGCGCGGGTCGGCCTCTTCGGTCAGTTGCTGGAAGAAATAATCGGCCAGCGGCTGGGCGTGCTGGTTGATCCGTGCGCGGAACGCATCAGTGCCCTCGGAGCGCACCAAGGTATCGGGGTCTTCGCCTTCGGGCAGGAACAGGAATCGCGCGCGCCGCCCGTCTTGCAGGCTGGGCAGTGTTGCTTCCAGAGCCCGCCATGCGGCGTTGCGGCCGGCCTGGTCACCGTCAAAGCAGAACAGCACGCTGGGCACCACGCGGAACAGGCGCTTGAGGTGCTCTTCGCTGGTGGCGGTGCCCAGGGTCGCCACCGCATTGCGTAGGCCTTGCTGCGCCAAGGCGATGACATCCATATAGCCTTCGACGACGATGATTTCGTCAAGGTTGCGGTTGTTCTTGCGTGCCTCGAACAGGCCATACAGTTCCTGGCCCTTGTGAAACACCGGGGTTTCCGGTGAGTTCAGGTACTTGGGCTTGTCGTCGCCCAGCACGCGGCCACCGAACGCGATGATCCGGCCACGGCTGTCGCGGATCGGGAACATCACCCGATCACGAAAACGGTCGTAGCGCTTGCCGGTCTCGGCGTTTTCGACCAGCAGGCCGGCGTCGATCATGGCCTTTTGCTGCAAGGTGTCGCTGCTCAAGTGCTTGAACAGGTTGTCCCAACCTGGCGGGGCAAAGCCCAAGCCAAAATCGCGGGCGATCTCGCCGGTCAGTCCGCGGCCCTTGAGGTAGTCCACGGCAGCTTTGCGTGCGGGATGACTCTTGAGGGCCTGACGGTAGAATTCCGCGGCGGCGGTCAGAAGGGGGTAGAGCGGCGAGTCGGTGGGTTGCCGTGGCTTGTGTGGGCGACCGCTTTCTTCACGGGGGATTTCCATGCCGGCGGCTTTGGCCAGTTCTTCGACGGCCTGGGGAAAGTCCAAGTTGTCGTGGTCCATGATGAAGCCAAGGGCATTGCCGCCGGCGCCGCAGCCGAAGCAGTAGTAGAACTGCTTGTCGGGACTCACGCTAAAAGACGGGGTTTTCTCTTTGTGGAATGGGCAGCAGGCCGTGTAGTTCTTGCCGGCCTTCTTCATTTGCAGGCGCGAGCTGACCACGTCGACGATGTCGGTGCGGTTCAGAAGGTCGTCAATAAAGCTCTGGGGAATTAGCCCGGCCATGGCGTTCTCGTCATCACTGCGAAAATTAGACCCAGCGCACGCGGTCGATGTCGGGTTGATCCGAGGCGCAATGGTAGGCGGCTCGACCGGATGTCGTGTGCGTATTCGCTCTAGGGGAGTGTATCTGTCGAAAATTCACTGGCGTTAGCGCCGATCAGTATTCGACCAGTTGAAAGTGCTGCGCTGAATCCGGCAATGGCCAGTGACGGGCCTCGGATAGCTCAAAAAAGCGGGCACAGGAGATCGTGCCTTGGGCTGATCGTCTGCTTGGGAAACAGTGGGGTGTGCTCGTCAGTAGCCTTTGTAAGGCTCGTCAGAAAAGACGTGCACCGCTGGCAAAAGAGCCAGGTCTGACGTGGTGAAGCGATTTTGTCTCGGTCGCGTCGGCGGCGTTGACGGTAAAGCATCCAACGATATCCGCAAATGCCAATAGCCCGGCTGAGGGCCGGGCTTGGCAGAAGCTTGCTACGAACGTCTGTGTATTAGTACAGACGAACGGCGCGGCGCTGCTCGCGCTGAACTTTCTTCGCGTGACGCTTAACAGCGGCTGCTGCTTTACGCTTACGCTCGGAAGTCGGCTTCTCGTAAAATTCGCGGCTACGAACTTCAGCCAGAACACCGGCTTTTTCGCAGGAGCGCTTGAAACGACGCAGAGCTACGTCGAAGGGTTCGTTCTCTTTAACTTTGACGGCTGGCATCCAGAGCTACCTTCATTCATTACCGGGGTCAACATCCTCGCGGCAAAAATGCACTTGAAGACGTCGGTTTTTAAGGGTTGCGGATGTTAACCCCTCATCGCCCGGAATGCAAAGCCTCTGATCGAAAAGCGCTGGTCGGGGGGCAAAGTGGCGACTATTATGCGCGCCTTCGAATTTAGCCTCTACAAGGCGCCAACCCATGCTAGTACTGGGATTAGAAACCTCCTGCGACGAAACCGGCGTTGCACTTTACGACAGTGAGCGGGGCCTGCTGGCCGACGCACTGTTCAGCCAGATCGACCTGCATCGCGCCTATGGTGGCGTGGTGCCAGAACTGGCCTCGAGAGATCACGTCAAACGCATGCTCCCCTTGATCCGCCAAGTGTTGGCTGAGGCAGACTGCGTGCCTACCGAGATCGATGCCATTGCCTACACCGCAGGCCCCGGGCTTGTCGGCGCGTTGCTGGTGGGTGCCTCCTGCGCCCAGGCGCTGGCATTTGCCTGGGGTATTCCGGCGCTGGGCGTGCACCATATGGAAGGCCACTTGCTGGCGCCAATGCTGGAGCCGCAACCGCCCGAGTTTCCGTTCGTCGCTTTGTTGGTTTCCGGCGGCCATACCCAGTTGGTTCGGGTCGATGGCATTGGCCAATACGAGCTGCTGGGGGAGACCTTGGATGATGCTGCCGGGGAAGCCTTCGACAAAACCGCGAAAATGATGGGCCTCCACTATCCGGGCGGCCCGGAGATTGCGCGCCTGGCCACCCAGGGTACTGTCGGGCGTTTTGTGTTTCCGCGACCAATGTGTGATCGCCCTGGGCTTGATTTCAGCTTCAGTGGCTTGAAAACCTTTGCCCTCAACACGTGGCAGCAGGCTGTCAGCGCTGGAGACGACAGTGAACAAACCCGCTGCGACATCGCTCTGGCGTTCCAGCAGGCGGTGGTGGAGACTTTGACCATCAAGTGCAAGCGCGCGCTCAAGCAGGCCGGCCTCAAGCGTTTGGTGATTGCCGGTGGCGTGAGTGCAAACAAGGCATTGCGCCTGTCGCTGGAAAAAATGCTCGGTGACATGAAGGGCGACGTTTACTACGCCAGGCCGGAGTTCTGCACCGATAACGGCGCGATGATTGCTTTTGCAGGCTGTCAGCGCTTGCAGGCCGGCCAGCATGAAAGCCTGGCAATTACCGTGCAGGCGCGCTGGCCGATGGAGCAGCTTTCGCCGCTTTAAGACGCTGTTACCGGTCATCCTGAGCGGCGTTCATCTTTCGTATTCAGAAATGCCGTTCGCGCCCGGCAAACAGGTCGCGTAAATTGCCGCGATGGCGCCAGACGATCAGCACCGTGAGCACGCTCATCGGTAGCAACGCCGCCGGCTCTTGCCAGGCCAGTAATGGCAGGGTAAGTGGCGTGGCGATCAGGGCGGCCAGTGAGCTGGTGCGGGTGAGATAGAAGGTCAGCAGCCAGGCGCCGATGGCCAGCAGCGCCGCTGGTGGGTAGAGCCCCAGCAGCATTCCGGCCGCGGTCGCCACGCCCTTGCCGCCGTGAAAGCGGAAGTACAGCGGGAACAGATGGCCGATAACCGCATACAGCCCTACCCAGGCCTGTTGTTGCAGTGACAGGCCGGCGAGGTTGGCAATCAGTACGGGCAGCAAGCCTTTGCACAGGTCGCCAAGCAGGGTCAGAATCGCCAGCTTCTTGCCGGCCACGCGCAGCATATTGGTGGCGCCGGCGTTGCCTGAACCGCTCATCCGCGGATCGGGGGTTCCGGTCAGGCGACTGAGCAGGATGGCAAAGGACAGAGAGCCGAGCAGGTAGGCGAGGATCGCCAGTAACCAAAACATGCTAACTATTCCGGGCGGGGACGCCCTGAGTCTAACGGCGCATTGCGCCCTTGTCGTGCTGCGGAGAAGAGTGCTTGGACAGAGTGTTTATCGAAGGCCTGGAAGTCGACACCGTGATTGGTGCCTACGACTGGGAACGAGGCATCCGACAGTGCTTGCGCCTTGATCTGGCTTTCGCCTGGGATAATCGCCCGGCCGCCGCAGGTGATGACCTGACACTGGCGCTCGACTATGCCAGCGTGTCGTCACGCATCCAGGCGTTTGCCGAGCAGGCGCAGTTCCAATTGGTCGAGACCTTTGCCGAGCGTTTGGCGCAGGTGTTGATGAGCGAGTTCGGTATAACTTGGTTGCGCCTCAAAGTGACCAAGCCCGGCGCAGTGGCTGCCGCTACCGGAGTGGGCGTGGAGATCGAGCGCGGATGTCGCTGACTCAGGTGTTTTTAGGGCTGGGCAGCAATGTCGAGCGTGAGCGCCACTTGCGGGCCGGCCTGGACGCTCTGGACAGTTTTCTGGTGGATCTCCGCTGCTCGGCGGTATTCGAGAGCCAGCCAGTGGGGATCAAAAGCGGGCCGTTCTTCAATTTCGTGGTGTCGGCGCTTACCGACCTGCCGTTGATGGAGTTGGATCGCCGTTTGAAGCATATCGAGGCGGATAACGGCCGTTACGCCCCTGATCGTAGAGGTTTGCCGCTGGATATTGACGTACTACTGTACGGCGACTTGGTGGGCAACTTCGACGGTTTGATCCTGCCGCGTGCGGAAATCCTCAAGAATGCCTTTGTCCTGTGGCCGCTGTCGTTGATCGCTCCGGATCGGCTGCACCCTGGTGCTGGCCTGAGCTTCGCTGCATTGTGGCGTGACGCGCAGATCGACCAGGTGCTGGCGCCGGTCGCGTTTGAGTGGCGCGGCCAGCCTCTGACCGCTGCTCATTTGTTGTGACCGGCTCGGCCTCGCAGCCGAGCACTCACCCGGCGTTGGTTTCAGGCTGACGCCGCTTCCTTGTAAGCCTTCAGGGCGTTGAGGCGCTCCTGCTTCAGGGCCTCCCCCAGTTCGGGGCCCTTGAATCCTTTCTCCAGCAAGGGCTGCACTGCCACACCGCGCGCCGCACTGGCCGCGCCGCGCAGGTAATCGGCCTGTGGATAACTGCGCTGCTCAAAGCCCTTGCGCCCACGGGCGTCCATTTCGCAGGCGACGATGAATTCTTCGAAGCGTTGCGGCCGGCGGTAGACGTCAAAACTTTGCAGCAGCTCCAGCAGGGTTGAGGGCTTCAGCTCTAGGGCGCGGTGACCGTGGGTGTGATATTGGCCGACTAAAAGCGCCAATTCCTGGCAGTCCCGTGGCGCCTTGAAGCGTTCGTTGACGGTTTTTATCAGCTTCAGGCCTTTGTGTTCGTGGGCAATGTGCCTTGGCCATTCGCTTTGGGGCGTGAGGCCTTTGCCTAAATCGTGCAGCAAGCAGGCCCAGCGTACTGTCAGCGGTTGTTGGTGCTGGGCGGCTTGCTCCAGAACGCTCAGGGTGTGCACGCCGCTGTCGATTTCCGGGTGGTGGACCTCGGGTTGCGGTACGCCAAACAGAGCGTCCACCTCAGGTAGCAAGACCTTCAAGGCTCCGCAATCGCGCAGAACCTGGATAAATACCTGTGGTTGTTCTTCCATCAATGCGCGGGAAATTTCTTTCCAACTGCGCTCCGGGGTCAGAGCTTGCAGTTCGCCGGACTCGCTGAGCCGACGCATCAATTCCATGGTCTCCCGGGCCACGGTGAAACCGAGCCCGGCATAGCGGGCGGCAAAACGAGCGACGCGCAGAACTCTGAGGGGATCTTCGGCGAATGCGGGGGAAACGTGACGTAAAACCCGGCCGGCCAGATCTTGTTGGCCGTTATAGGGATCGGTCAGATTACCGTGATCGTCCTCGGCCATTGCGTTGATGGTGAGGTCGCGGCGAATCAGGTCTTCTTCGAGGGTGACTTCGGGGCTGGCATGAAAGGTGAACCCGCCGTAGCCGCGCCCGCTCTTGCGTTCCGTGCGGGCCAGGGCATATTCCTCGCCGCTTTTGGGGTGCAGGAACACCGGAAAATCAGCGCCGACTGGGCGAAAGCCTTTGGCGAGCATTTCTTCGGTGGTCGCGCCCACTACAACCCAATCGATATCGGTGACAGGCTGGCCGAGCAAGCGGTCACGCACGGCACCGCCAACTTTATAAATCTGCATGAAAAACCTCCGTTAGCGCGACAGGATAACCCTTGTGCCGCATTTGCGGAGGCTCGGTAGAGGGTCAGAGGTGGATGACGGCGAGGTCCAGACGCCCGTAATCGTTCTCACTGTGTTCGTTGCGGGGTGGCACATGGTGGGTTTTCATCACTTGTTCGCCTTGCAGGGTTTCGAGGTGGATATCGAAGCCCCACAGCCGATGCAGGTGTTTGAGCACTTCCTCGGTGGATTCTCCCAGGGGTTTACGGTCGTGTTGCTGGTGGCGCAGGGTCAGGGAGCGGTCGCCGCGCACATCGATGCTGTAGATCTGCACGTTGGGTTCGCGGTTGCCCAGGTTGTATTGGGCCGCCAGGGTTTCGCGAATAGTGCGGTAGCCGGGTTCGTCGTGGATGGCAGGCACTAGCAGGTCATCTTTCTGGTCGTCATCGAGGATGCTGAACAGTTTGAGGTCGCGGATCACCTTGGGCGACAGGTACTGAAGTATGAAACTCTCATCCTTGAAGCTGCTCATGGCGAACTTGATGCTCGATAGCCAATCGGTTCCGGCCAGCTCCGGGAACCAGTGGCGGTCTTCTTCGGTCGGCTCCTCGCACATGCGACGAATGTCCCGGTACATGGCAAACCCCAGCGCATAGGGGTTGATGCCGCTGTAGTAGGGGCTGTCGAAACCCGGCTGCATGACCACGCTTGTATGGGAAGTGAGGAACTCCATCATGAAGCCGTCGGTGACCAGCCCCTCGTCGTACAGATCGTTCATCAAGGTGTAGTGCCAGAAGGTCGCCCAGCCTTCGTTCATGACCTGGGTTTGGCGCTGTGGATAAAAATATTGGGCGATCTTGCGCACGATACGCACGATCTCCCGTTGCCATGGCTCCAGCAACGGTGCGTGTTTTTCGATGAAATACAGGATGTTTTCCTGAGGTTCGGCGGGGAAGCGTGCATTGTCTTTATCGCTGTACTTGTCCGCGCCCTTGGGGATAGTGCGCCACAGATCGTTGATCTGTTTTTGTAGGTGCTCTTCACGATCCTTCTGCCGGCGCCGTTCTTCCTCGGCGGAGATGGGGTAAGGACGTTTGTAGCGATCGACGCCGTAGTTCATCAGGGCGTGGCAGGAGTCCAGCAGATCTTCCACCGCATCGATGCCGTGGCGCTCCTCGCATTGCATGATGTACTGCTTGGCGAACACCAGGTAATCGATGATGGAACTGGCGTCCGTCCACGTGCGGAACAGGTAATTGCCCTTGAAAAAACTGTTGTGGCCATAACAGGCGTGGGCCACCACCAGGGCTTGCATGCAGATGGTGTTTTCCTCCATCAGGTAAGCGATGCAGGGGTCGGAGTTGATGACGATTTCGTAGGCCAGCCCCATCTGCCCGCGACTGTAGGACTTTTCGGTACTAAGAAAGTGCTTGCCATAGGACCAATGGTGATAGCCCAACGGCATGCCTACGGAGGCGTAAGCGTCCATCATTTGTTCGGCGGTAATAACTTCGATCTGGTTGGGGTAGGTGTCGAGGGCATAACGATCCGCGATGCGGCTGATTTCGCGGTCGTAGGCCTGGATCAGCTCGAACGTCCATTCCGAGCCGGTGGAAATGGGTTGGCGTTTCTGCTCTTTGGCGGTCATGTCACTAACCTGCGCTGGAAGAGTTCACGGAAGACCGGGTAGATATCGCCGGCCGAGACCAGTTGTTGCTGGGCAAAGGTGTCAGAGAAGGCTTCAGCGATGCGTTCGTACTCAAACCACAGGGCTTGATGTTCGCGCGGGGTGATTTCGACGTAAGTGTAGTACTGCACGAACGGCATGATCTGGTTAATCAGGATGTCGCGGCAGATCGGCGAATCGTCATTCCAGTTATCGCCGTCCGAGGCCTGTGCGGCGTAGATGTTCCATTCATTGCTGGGGTAGCGTGCGGCCATTATTTCCTGCATCAGCTTCAAGGCGCTGGAAACGATGGTGCCGCCGGTTTCGCGTGAGTAGAAGAACTCCTCTTCGTCCACTTCGCGGGCGCTGGTGTGATGGCGAATGAATACCACGTCGATCTTGTCGTAGTTCCGCTTGAGGAACAGGTACAGCAGGATGAAGAAGCGCTTGGCGATATCCTTGGTCGCTTGTGTCATCGAGCCCGAAACGTCCATCAGGCAGAACATCACCGCCTTGGAACTTGGGTTGGGTTGCTTTATCAGGAGGTTGTACTTGAGGTCGAAGGTGTCGAGGAAGGGCACGCGATGGATGCGGGCGCTCAGGCGCTCGATCTCCGTCTCCAGCTCTTGAATATCGCCGAAATTATCGGGTTCTTCACGCTTCAGACGCTCAAGCTCGACTTTGGCGTCCTTGAGTTTGGCCCGGCTGCTGCCGGACAGGGCAATACGCCGTGCATGGGCTGAGCGCAGGGTACGGATGATGTTGATGCGCGAAGGGTTGCCTTCGTTGCTAATGCCGGCGCGCACGGTCTTGAAGGTGTCGGTGCCGGTCAGGTTGCGTTTGACCAGGTTGGGCAATTCCAGGTCCTCGAACATGAATTCGAGGAACTCTTCCTGGGTGATCTGGAAGACAAACTCGTCCATGCCTTCGCCGGAGTTGCCGGCCTTGCCAGGCCCTTTGCCACTTCCTCCGCCTGGTGGGCGTGGGATGTGCTCGCCGCTGGTGAATTCCTTGTTGCCAGGGTGAACCACGGTCTGCTTGCCGCCGCGGCCGTGATGAAGCACTGGCTCATCAATGTCGCGGCCAGGGATGCTGATTTGCTCGCCGTGTTCCATGTCGGTGATGGAGCGACGGCTGACGGCTTCTTCGACGGCTTTTTTGATGTGGTCACGGTAGCGCCGCAAGAAGCGCTGGCGGTTAACCGTGCTCTTGTTCTTGCCATTGAGGCGTCGGTCGATCACATAGCTCATAGGGCCCTCCGGGCAGCTTCAAGTTGTGAGCTGCAAGTTGCAAGGTGAAGCAAATGCCCGCATGTCTGGGCTACAGCCTGTTTCCTTGCAACTTGTGGCTTGGAGCTTGCAACTGCTTCACTGCGATTTTCTGACCCGCAGATACCACTCAGAAAGCAGCCGCACCTGTTTGTCGGTATAACCGCGCTCGACCATGCGTGTGACGAAGTCGTTGTGTTTTTGTTGGTCCTCTTTGCTGGCCTTGGCGTTGAAACTGATGACCGGCAGCAGATCCTCGGTGTTGGAGAACATTTTCTTCTCGATCACCACCCGCAGTTTTTCGTAGCTGAGCCAAGTTGGGTTTTTGCCGTTGTTGTTGGCCCGTGCGCGCAGGACGAAGTTGACGATTTCGTTGCGGAAATCTTTCGGATTGCTGATGCCGGCCGGCTTTTCGATTTTTTCCAGTTCTTCGTTCAGGGCGACGCGGTTGAGGATCTCGCCGGTTTCCGGGTCGCGGTATTCCTGGTCCTGAATCCAGAAATCGGCATAGAGCACGTAGCGGTCGAAGATGTTTTGCCCATATTCGCTGTACGACTCCAGGTACGCGGTCTGGATCTCTTTGCCAATGAATTCGATGTAGCGCGGCGCCAGGTACTCCTTGAGGAAGCGCAGATAGCGTTCGCGGGTTTCTGCCTGGAATTGTTCCTGTTCGATCTGTTGTTCCAGCACGTACAGCAAATGAACCGGGTTGGCGGCAATTTCGTGGGGGTCGAAGTTGAAGACTTTGGACAGGATCTTGAACGCGAACCGGGTCGAGAGGCCGTTCATGCCTTCGTCAACGCCGGCGCTGTCGCGGTACTCCTGGATGGACTTGGCTTTCGGGTCGGTGTCCTTGAGGTTCTCTCCGTCGTAGACGCGCATTTTGGAGTAGATGTTGGAGTTTTCCGGCTCCTTGAGGCGTGACAGGACGGTGAACTGCGCGAGCATCTTCAAGGTGTCGGGGGCGCAATGGGCTTTGGACAGGGAGCTGTTGAAGAGCAACTTGTCGTAGATCTTCACTTCGTCGCTGACCCGCAGGCAGTAAGGGACTTTGACGATGTAGATACGGTCGATGAAGGCTTCGTTGTTCTTGTTGTTGCGGAAGGTGTGCCACTCCGATTCGTTGGAGTGGGCCAGCAGGATGCCGGTGAACGGAATCGCCCCCAGGCCTTCGGTACTGTTGTAGTTGCCTTCCTGGGTGGCGGTGAGTAGGGGGTGCAACACCTTGATCGGCGCCTTGAACATCTCGACGAATTCCATCAGGCCCTGGTTGGCCCGGCACAGCGCGCCCGAGTAGCTGTAGGCGTCGGCGTCGTTCTGTGGGTATTCCTCCAGTTTGCGAATGTCCACCTTACCCACCAGGGCGGAAATGTCCTGGTTGTTTTCATCGCCCGGTTCGGTTTTGGCGACGGCGATCTGGTTGAGGACCGAAGGGTACAGCTTGACCACGCGGAATTGGCTGATGTCGCCGCCGAACTCGGCCAGGCGCTTGGTAGCCCAGGGCGACATGATGGTGTTTACGTAGCGTCGTGGGATGCCGAAGTCCTCTTCGAGGATCTGGCCATCTTCGGTGGCGTTGAACAGCCCCAGCGGAGACTCGAAAACCGGTGAGCCCTTGATGGCATAGAAGGGTACTTTTTCGATCAGTTGCTTGAGTTTTTCCGCCAGGGAAGACTTGCCGCCCCCGACAGGGCCCAGCAGGTAGAGGATTTGCTTTTTCTCTTCCAGGCCCTGGGCCGCGTGGCGGAAGTAGGAAACGATTTGGTCGATGCACTCTTCCATGCCGTGGAAGTCTTCAAACGCCGGGTAGCGCCGGATCACTTTGTTGGAGAAGATCCGCGACAACCGTGAGTTGGTCGAGGTGTCCAGCAACTCCGGTTCGCCGATGGCCAGTAGCAGGCGTTCGGCGGCAGAGGCGTAGGCGCTGCGATCCTTCTTGCACAGTTCCAGGTACTCCTGAAGGGAGAATTCTTCCTGGCGTGTGGACTCGAAGCGTTGTTGGAAGTGGCTAAAAATACTCATGACGTCACCTCGCTCGATACGTGGAGCCGACGTCGGATCAGTCAGTCGATGCTGGTCAGCCCCCGCAAACGCAGTGGCTGCTTATCCCCCCAGAACACCTTCAAAGCTTTCGATCTGGAAAGCTAATCCCGATGACCCACACGCCGGTGTACCGGCTCTCCCCTGTTTTGGATGGCCTGTGGCTAAGGATAGTTCGGAATCCGGGAGGTCAAGGGCGAATACACAATTAGTTCGCGCCTACCGTTCGTCAGCCCACGGCGGGCGTGGGCTGCAGCGCTGTAAAAAATTATTCCTGGGGGCTTGGCTCGGTTTCTGTCGGATAAGTCGCACGCCACAGTTCAAAACCGCCATCCAGGCTGTAGACGTCCGAGAAACCCTGGCTGACCAGATAGGCCGCAGCACTTTGGCTGGAGTTGCCGTGATAGCAGACAACCACCGTGGGGGCGTCGAGGTCGGCGCCGCGGATGAAGTCGCTGATGGAGTGATTATCCAGGTGCTTGGCACCGTTGATGTGGTCCGCTGCATAGATTTGCGGGTCGCGGATATCGACCACGACCGCGCCTTGCGCGCGCAGAGTCTGGGCTTGTTCGGGAGGGATGCGTTTGAATTCGCTCATGGCGGGCTCCTAGGTTCGGGTGGGGGCGCGGTCAGCGTTTTACCGCAGCCTGGACGTGAGGGGTGGGTTGGGCGGCCTTGGCATGGCCTTCGGCGTCGCAGTCGCAGCTCAGGCGCTCGCCAGTGTCGATATTGAGCAGGGTCATGGCGCCGCCCCACACGCACCCGGTGTCGAGGGCGAAGATGCCGGGCTCGTTGCATTGGCCTTCGAGCGCCGCCCAATGGCCGAAGATGATTTTCACGTCTTGGGTCTTGCGGTCTTTATGGCGAAACCATGGCGCGTAACCCGGCGGCGCGGTGTCGGCGCCTTCCTTGCCCTTGAGGTCGAGCTTGCCTTCGGCGGTGCAAAAGCGCATGCGGGTGAAGTAGTTGGTGATAACCCGCAGGCGGGTCACGCCCTTGAGGTCGTTATCCCATTTGCTTGGCTCGTTGCCATACATGCCGTCGAGGTAGGGGGCCACGAGACTATCGTCGCGCAGGGCTTGCTCGACTTCCGCTGCGCACTTGAGGGCCTTTTTCAGGCTCCACTGTGGCGCGATGCCGGCATGTACGAGGGCGATGTTGCGCTGCTCGTCGTAGTGCATCAGTTTTTGTTGGCGCAGCCATTCCAGCAGTTCAGGGCGATCCGGCGCTTCGAGGATTTCGCGCAGGGTATCGCCCTTTTTCAGGCGCTCGATGTTATGGCCGACCGCCAGCAGGTGCAGGTCATGGTTGCCCAGCACACACACCAGGGACTGGCGGATGCTGTACAGGAAACGCAGGGTTTGTAGCGACTCAGGGCCGCGGTTGACCAGGTCACCGACCAGCCACAAGCGATCCTTGGCTGGGTCGAAGCTGACTTGGTCGAGTAGGCATTTGAGAGGTTCCAGGCATCCTTGCAGGTCACCGACAGCGTAGGTCGCCATTAATGCAGGGCTCCGGGCACCGCCAGGCGAAAGGGCGCGATGATGGCGTCGAAGTGTTTGCCGTCTTCGGCGAGCATCTGGTAACTGCCCTGCATGTTGCCCACGCGGGTAGTCATTACCGTGCCGCTGCTGTAGGTGTGGCTTTGGCCGGCGGCGATCAGCGGTTGCTGACCCACCACGCCAGCGCCACGAACTTCTTCGACATGACCGTCGCCGTCGGTGATGACCCAATGCCGCGACAGCAACTTGGCCGGGAGTTGGCCATTGTTGTGCACGGTGATGGTGTAGGCGAAGGCAAAGCGGTTTTGCTCGGGTTGCGATTGTTCTGCCAGAAAGCGGGTGACGACGCTGACGTCGACCTGATAACGAGGATCGGACATGCAAAAGGCCTTAGGAAGCAAAGCGGAGCGCGGGACAGGACTGGTTGAGTCAGTCTAGGCCAAGTATCGGGTAGTAAACCAGACATGAGGCCTGGTGTCTTACCCGATCACGCGGGCGCCTTGTCAGTCGGCGCGCGGGGCTGCAGCGAGTTGATCGCTCAGGGCATCGGCCAGGCGCACGAACGCCGCGAGGTCCAGTTGCTCCGGGCGTAGGCTGCCGTCAACGTCGCAGGCTTGGATCTCGTCGGTGCTGAGCAGGTTTTTCAGGGTGTTGCGCAAGGTTTTGCGGCGCTGGTTGAAGGCTTCGCGAACGACCCGTTCGAGCATGCGGTGGTCCTTGGCCGGATGCGGCAGCACGGCGTGGGGCACCAGGCGCACGATGGCCGAGTCGACTTTAGGCGGCGGGTTGAACGCCCCTGGGCCGACGTTGAACAGGTGTTCGACCTTGCAGTGGTACTGAACCATGATCGACAAACGACCCCAGTCACCGCCGCCAGGCCCGGCCGCGAGGCGTTCGACCACTTCCTTTTGCAGCATGAAGTGCATGTCGCGGATCAGGCTGGCGTTATTCAGCAGGTGAAAAATCAGCGGCGTGGAGATGTTGTACGGCAGGTTGCCCACCACCCGCAGGCTGCCGGGCGCGGCGTTGAGGCTGGTGAAGTCGAACTTCAGCGCATCGCCCTGGTGCAGGTTGAAATTGCTTTTGCCGGCGAACTGCTGGTTGAGGATCGGGATCAGGTCTTTGTCCAGTTCCACCACATCAAGCTGGCCGCCGCTGTTGAGCAGGCCTTCGGTCAAGGCACCCTGGCCCGGGCCGATTTCCAGCAGGCGATTGTCGGGTTTGGCGTTGATGGCCCGCAAAATGCGGTCGATAACGCCGGCATCGTGCAGGAAGTTCTGGCCAAAGCGCTTACGCGCCCGGTGTTGGTAGTGCTCGGTCATAAACAAGTCTCGGCCATCTGGTAGGCGGTTTGCAGGGCGACTTTCAGGCTGCCGGTGTCGATTTTGCCGCTGCCGGCCAGATCCAGGGCAGTGCCGTGGTCGACTGAGGTGCGGATGATCGGCAGGCCGAGGGTCACGTTGACTGCCGCGCCGAAACCTTTGTATTTCAGTACGGGCAGGCCCTGGTCGTGGTACATCGCCAGCACTGCGTCGCAGTGCTCCAGATATTTGGGGGTAAACAGAGTGTCGGCGGGCAGGGGACCGCGTAGGTCCATACCTTCGGTGCGCAGACGCTCCAGGGTGGGTTCGATGATGTCGATTTCTTCATGGCCCAGGTGTCCACCTTCACCGGCATGGGGGTTGAGCCCGCAGACCAGGATACGTGGCCGGGCAATGCCGAATTTTTGTTGCAGGTCGGTGTGCAGAATCCGCGTGACCCGCTCCAGGCGCTGCGCGGTGATCGCATCGGCCACCTGGCGCAGGGGCAGGTGAGTGGTCACCAGCGCCACACGCAAACCGTGGGTCGCCAGCATCATCACCACTTGCTCGGTGTGGGTCAGGTCGGCGAGGAACTCCGTGTGGCCGGAAAACGGGATGCCGGCTTCATTAATAACGCCTTTGTGCACGGGCGCCGTAATCATCGCTGCGAAATACCCATCGACGCAGCCTTGGGCTGCACGTGTCAGGGTTTCGAGGACGAACGCTGCGTTGGCTTGGTTCAGCTGTCCGGCCACGACCTTGGCCTGTAGCGGGGTGTCCCACACATAGAGGCTGTTGGCGGGGGCCGGGCTGTCGGGCCAGTTGCCCGGTGCGACGGGCAGTAAATCGACAACCACGCCCAGTTGCGCGGCCCGCTCAAGGAGCAGGTCGCGGCTGGTGATGGCGATCAGGGGATGTGGCTGGGGTTGCGAGGCGAGCAACAGGCACAGGTCTGGACCAATGCCCGCCGGCTCGCCGGGTGTCAGCGCGAAACGCTTGGGTTTCACTGCTGCGCCTGGTCGGCGCCAGGCAGTTTGATTTCAACGTAGGCTTCGTCGCGGATCTGGCGCAGCCAGGTTTGCAGCTCTTCGTCGTATTTGCGGTTACGCAGCACGGTCATCGCTTGCTGCTCGCGGGCCTGGTTGGTGCTGTCGGTGGCGCGGCGGCCAAGGACTTCCAGGACGTGCCAGCCATAAGGGCTCTTGAACGGCTTGGACAGCTGACCTTGTGGGGTCTTGGCCATCACTTCGCGGAACTCGGGCACCAGGGCGTTGGGGTCGATCCAGTTGAGATCGCCGCCGTGCAACGCAGAACCCGGGTCTTCGGAGAAGTTCTTCGCCAGTTCGGTGAAGTCTTCGCCCGCTACGATGCGGTCGTAGAGCTTCTGCGTCAGGCGCTTGGTTTCTTCTTCGCTGCGGATTTCGCTCGGTTTAATCAGGATGTGGCGCACATGCACTTCGTCACGGACCTGAGCTTCACCGCCACGCTTGTCGAGGATCTTCAGGATGATGAAACCGCCCGGTGTGCGCATCGGCTCGGTCACGTCGCCCACGGCCATGGTGCTGAGCATGCGGTCGAACGGTGGTGGCAATTGTGCGGCTTTGCGCCAGCCCATATCGCCGCCTTCCAGCGCGGTTTCACTGGCGGACTTAGCAATGGCTAACTGACCAAAGTCAGCGCCTTGCTTGAGTTGCTGATACACGTCGCCAGCCTGGCGTGCTGCGGCCTGAATGGCTTCGGAGTTGGCGCTTTCCGGTGTCGGGATGAGGATGTTGGCCAGGCGGAACTCTTCGGAGAGCTGCATCTTGCCCAGGTCCGAGGCGAGGAAGTTCTTCACTTCCTGTTCGGTGACCTGCACACGCTCAGCCACGCGGCGCTGGCGCACACGGCTGATAATCATCTCGCGGCGCACTTGGTCGCGGGCGTCTTCATAAGACAGACCGTCGCGGGCCAGTGCGGCGCGGAACTGCTCGACGCTCATGTTGTTGCGTTGCGCGATGGTGCCGATGGCCTGGTTCAGTTCTTCGTCGGTGATGCGGATGCCGGAGCGTTCGCCGATCTGCAGTTGCAGGTTTTCGACGATCAGGCGCTCCAGCACTTGCTGGTCCAACACGCCCGGAGGCGGCAGGCCGGCACCGCGCTTGGCGATGGTTTGCTGCACTTCGTGGACACGCTGGTCCAGTTGGCTCTGCATCACCACGTCGTTGTCGACGATGGCCACGACTCTGTCTATGGACTGCACGGCGGCGTTGGCGGCCGTGCCCAGGAACAGCGCGCCCAGCATCAGCGGGCGCAGAGAATCAGAAAGCTTGGTCTTCACGTTCACGATAACCTTGGATGCCTTGGTCGAGGAAACTCTCTACTTTGGCGCCGGTCACGCCGCCGAGTCCCTTGAGAACAATTTGGAGGAAGATGCCATGGTCGCCACGTTCGTTTTCCGGGGCTTCCTGGCTGAATTCGTCGTACTTGACCCAGTAACGGCTAATCAGGCGCAGTTTCCAGCAGCAGTTGTCGTACTCGAAACCACCGAAGGCTTCCAGGGTACGGTTGCGGTTGTAGTCATACTGCCAGCGGCTGATGGCGTTCCACTGCGGCACGATCGGCCAGATCACCGAGAAGTCGTGCTGTTGGATCTTGTAGTAGTCCTTCACATAGCCTGCAGTGCCAGGTGTGCCGTAGTCGCCGCCAAACTTCCAAGTACCGCTGTTCTGGTCATAGCGGATCTGGTCGTTGCGATAGCGATAACCGGCGTTGATGACCTTGTTCGGGTTGTCTTCCGGCTGGTAGTGGAACATCGCGCTGCCGGAACGTGGGCTGCCGCTATCCGGGTCCCAGTTGTAGTCGGCGGTGGTGCGCCAGTCGCGGTTGAAGCGGAACTCGTATTCCAGTGCGTAAGGCGAGACGTTGGACTGTGCATCGTCGCGGGTCTTGGCATTGATGCCTGGCAATTGAACTTCACGATCCTTGAAGTACAGGGCCTGGCCGATGCTGATGCGCTGGCGCTCAAAGCCGTTGTCTTCGATCCAGCGGTTGGTTACGCCCAGGGACAGCTTGTTCTCATCGCCTACACGGTCGGAGCCGGAGAAGCGGTTGTCACGGAACAGCGAGGCGTAGTTGAAGGTGCTTTCGCCAGTATCGAATACCGGGATGTCTTCCTGGTTTTCTTCCGGGACGTATAGATAGAAGAGGCGCGGTTCAAGAGTTTGACGGTAGTTTTTGCCGAACCATTGAGTGTTACGGTCGAAGTACAGGCCGCTGTCAACGCTGGCGATAGGTACGCCGCGGTTCTGAGAGCTACTGAAGTCTCCACCGATATAGTCTTCGCCTTTAAGAGCTGCTCTATTTTTGGCGGTTATGATGTCGCCTTTGCCTTTGCCATCGAGGCTCAGGTCGTACTGGGTGTACTTGTACTTGAGCGCAGGCTTGATGAAACCATAGGACCAGTTCAGCGGGAGACTGACAGTTGGCTCCAGATCCAGGCGGTTACCGTTTGCGCGAGCCAATCCACTGACATTTCTGTCCAGACGATAGACAGGATCACCATTCGGTTTTTGCCACACACCATCTTCATTGGTGTAGATACCGTTGTTCAAATCCCGATCAAACCGCACGATTTCCGTGTTGTAAGCGAAATTGAAGCCGCCCGGGTGGACCGGCAGCGCACCATTGAAGGTGATCTGCGGCAAGCGGTTGTACGGCGTGATGTTGGAAACCGTCGCCAACTCGTAGGCCTGGGCGTTGATCCGGGCGGCGTAATTGTCGCCACGGTAGGTCACGGCGCCTTGCTGGTTGATAAAGGTACGGCTGTCTACGCCGATCTGATCGCTTTGCAGGTCCTGGAAGTAGTACGGGTCGCTGATCTTGGTGTAATCGACCTCGGTCATGACGCGCGAATCAAGACCACCCTTGTGCTGCCAGTTGAGCAGGTAGCGGGTCTTCTCGGAGTCGGACTGCTTCTTGCGGTCGTCGTTGTCGTCGTTGAGGTACGCGGCGCCGAACTGACCTTCGCTGCTTTTGGTCAGGTAGCGGAATTCGCCTTCCATCAACAGGCCGCGTTTGCTCATGTAGCGCGGGTACAACGTGGCATCGTAGTTGGGCGCGATGTTGAAGTAGTACGGCGTGACGAGCATAAAGCCCGTGTCGCTGCCGCTGCCGATGGTCGGCGGCAGGAAGCCGGACTGGCGACGGTCATCGATCGGGAAGTAGATGTACGGGGTGTACAGAACCGGGATGTCCTTGACGCGCAGCGTGACGTTGGTCGCGGTGCCGAAGCCAGTGGCCGGGTTCAGGGTGATGTTGTTGCCTTTGAGCTGCCAGGCGTTGCTGTTGGGTTCGCACGAGGTGTACGTACCATCCTTGAGGCGGATGATCGCGTTCTCGGCACGCTTGGCGTACAGCGCGCTGCCGCGGATACGCGACTTGTGCAGCACGTACTCGGCGTTGTCGACCTTGGCTTCGCCGGTGTCGAGCTGGATGTCGGCGTGGTCGCCCACCAGCAGGGCACCGTTGTCACGGACGCGCACGTTGCCGTTGAGTTCACCACGGTTTTCGGCCTGATACAGGTTGGCCTCGTCGGCCTCCACCTGCATGCTGCCCTGGCGCATGACGACGTCACCGGCCAGGGTCGCGACCTGTTGTTCCTGCTCGTAACGCGATGCCTTGGCGCCGATGAAGGTCGGGGCATCACTTTTATTCGTCTTGTCATTCATGCCAGGACGAATCGGTTCGATATAGGAACCAGAGCAATAAGGACCGGTCTCGGCCAGTTGCGCGGCGGTCAGTTGTTCACGCGGGACCCAGTCCAGGTGGCTGTAGTCGGCACTGCGCGACTTAAGGCCGCGGCCCTTGGCTTCGGTAACCAGCGTAGTTTGGGCGGCGGTTTCGCCACCGCTGCTGGTGCCGGCCGGGCTGTCGCCGCCCGAACTGAGCGCGGCACCGTCATGCACGGGGCGCGGCGGCAGTTGAGCCGCTGGAGCTTTAGGCGCGCAGTCCCAGGCACCCGAAGCAGAGACTGAGCAGTCATACTGTTCCGCGGCGACCACGAACGAAGTGGCTAGAGGTTGCAGGGCCAGCAGACTGCCGGTAACCAACAACGGAAATTTTTTACGAAACGCGGGGGATTTCAATGCCATCTTATTAGTCCGGGCTTCCTGCGTGCCATCTGCCCGCGGTGTGGGCCGCACGCCTCTCGATGGTCTGAAAAAGATGCTGGATAATAAAGCATGACCCGCTTGACGGCTAGCGCCGTCGGAGACCCTTGTAATGCCTGACCAAGATGTACGCTTGCAACACCTGAAAGTTTGGCTCGATGAGCAGTTGGCAATGTTGTTCAGCGCCCAAGGTTGGGGTGCCGTGCCCCCGGCCACGTTGACCGCGGCCAGCAGCGACGCGAGTTTTCGCCGTTATTTCCGTTGGCAAGGCGAGGGCCGCAGCTTTGTGGTCATGGACGCGCCGCCGCCCCAGGAAAACTGCAAACCCTTCGTGGATATCGCCGCGATGTTGGCGAAATCGGGCATTAACGTGCCGAAAATTTACGCCCAAGACCTGGCGCGCGGTTTTCTTTTGCTCAATGACCTGGGCAACCAGACCTACCTGGATGTGATCGACGGCGAAAATGCCGATGCGCTGTTCAAGGATGCCTTGCAGGCGTTGCTGGCCTTGCAGCAGTTGCCGATGGACGCGCCGCTGCCCAGTTACGACGTGGCGTTGTTGCGCCGGGAGTTGGAGTTATTCCCCGAGTGGTACGTCAAGCGCGAGCTGGGCGTGGTGTTCGATGCGCGTCAGCAGGCCTTGTGGCAAGAGGCCAGTGACCTGCTGATCGACAGCGCCCTGGCCCAGCCCAAGGTTCTGGTGCACCGCGACTTTATGCCGCGCAACCTGATGCTGAGCGAACCCAACCCGGGGGTGCTGGATTTTCAGGACGCGGTCTACGGCCCGGTGACTTACGACGTGACGTGCCTGTTCAAGGACGCCTTTCTCAGTTGGCCCCAGGCGCGGGTGGAAGGCTGGCTCAAGGATTACTGGCAGCAGGCCGCCAACCTGGGCATTGCGGTGCAGGCGCAGTTTGATGATTTCCTGCGGGCCAGCGACCTGATGGGCGTGCAGCGCCATTTGAAAGTGATCGGCATTTTTGCCCGCATCTGCCACCGCGACGGCAAGCCGCGCTACCTGGCGGATGTGCCGCGCTTCTTCTCTTATATAGAAGCGGTGCTGGCCCGCCGGCCGGAGCTGGCGCAACTGGGCGAGTTGCTTGCGAGCCTGCGCGCTGGAGCGGCGCGATGAAGGCGATGATCCTGGCGGCGGGCAAGGGCGAGCGCATGCGCCCCTTGACCCTGACCACGCCCAAGCCGCTGATCCCATTGGGCGGCATACCGTTGATCGAGCATCACCTGCGGGCGCTGGCGGCGGCGGGGTTTCGCGAAATCGTGATTAACCACGCCTGGCTCGGCCAGCAAATCGAAGACTACCTGGGCGATGGCCAGCGCTTGGGCTTGAGCATCCGCTATTCCCCCGAAGGTGAGCCGCTGGAAACCGGCGGTGGGATTTTCCGCGCCTTGGCGCTGTTGGGCGATGAGCCGTTCGCGGTGGTCAACGGCGATATCTGGACCGACTACGACTTGCGCGCCCTGCGTCGGCCGCTGCAAGGGTTGGCGCACTTGGTGATGGTGGACAACCCGCCCCATCACCCCAGCGGCGGTGACTTCTGCCTGGAAAACGGCCGCATCCACGACGCTACACCGGGCTCGACCGCGCTGACCTTCAGCGGCATTTCGGTGCTCCACCCGCGCTTGTTCGCCGGTTGCGAGGCCGGGCCGTTCAAGCTGGCGCCGCTGTTGCGCAGCGCCATGGCCCAGGGCCTGGTGAGTGGCGAACACCTGCAAGGCCAATGGGTGGATGTGGGCACGCCTGAACGTTTGGCCCAGGCTGAACTCCTGCTGCAAGCGAGGCGCTGAGATGTTGTGGCCAGGGACTCTGATTGGAGCCGGAGCGGGTTTTGCCATTGCCAGCATTCCGGGGGCCATGTTGGGCGCTTTATTGGGGCAGGCGCTGGACCGGCGCCTGCAACTGCACAGTTGGGCCCATGTGCGCGAGCGGTTGGGCGGGCGCCCGGCGCTGCGCAATGACGAATTGTTGTTCGTGTTGCTGGGGCGTTTGGCCAAGAGTGACGGCCAGGTCGTCGATGGCCATATCCAGCAGGCACGCCAGGAAATGCGCGCCCTGAGCCTGAGCGAGCCGGCGCAGAAGCGTGCCATTGCGGCGTTCAATCGCGGCAAGGCTGGAGGGGATCGCCTGCGAGGCTATCTGCGCCACTTGCGGGCCCAGCCCCACGCGGCCGAGGGCGTGTTGCGCGCGTGTTGGCGCATGGTTTGGGCCGATGGCCGGATGGGCGCCGCCGAGCGTGAGTTGATCGCGGCGTGGGGCAAGTGGCTGGGCTGGACGCCGCAGCAGGTGCAGGCGCTGGCCAGTGAATACGACCCGCAGCGCAAACCGCTTACCCACAGCACCGGGACTTATCAGGAGGCGTTGCGCCTGCTGGGCGTAACCTCCACCACTGAGCCTGCGCAGATCAAACGCGCCTACCGGCGCCTGCTCAGCCGCCATCACCCGGACAAGGTCGCCGGCACCGGCGCCACGGCGCAGCAAGTGCGCGAGGCGACGGAGAAAACCCGCGACTTGCACAGCGCCTATACGATGATTCGCCAGCGCCGGGATTTTCGGTAGGTCAGGTGCGCGCGAGTGTGTGTGGGAGCCCGCTCGCGATAGCGGTGGTTGGGCTTGGCTGTGCCGGCCTTATCGCGGGCAAGGCCGGCTCCCACTTTTCATTTTCCTCTGTGGGAACGAGCCTGCTCGCGATAGCGGCACTGGCAGTGGCAAGACAGTTTCCCACCGTGTTTTGAATCAACCTTGCGTTGGCTGCGGGCTCAACCAACCCCGCACCCGGCGGAACAGTTGTTCCTGTTCGGCGGCGCTGTTGCCGGGCAGGGTCTTGAGGGTGATCTGCTTGAAGTTCGCGGACTTGCTGCGCTTGCTGGCCTGGGCGCGTTCCCGGGCGGCGCTGCGCGCCAGCTCGGTGTCTTTGTAGAAAATATCGGCGATGGCCACTTTCAGGGTTGGGGTCAGCTCGACCAGAGGCGGCTGGGCGTTGATCGGGGCCTTGGCGGCGATCATCAGCAGTTTTTCGATTTGCGGCGGTTGTTTTTCGCTCAGGTAGCGGGCCGCCCAATAGGCGCCGGTGCCGTGGCCCAGTAGCACGATGCTGCGGGCGTTTTGCTGCTCGGCGTAGGCGATGGCGGCATCGATGCGGGCGAAGATGCGCTCGGCGTCGGCCTTGATCGTGTCGGTGACCGGTTCGGGGCTGTCAGCCAGGGGCGCTTCACCGCCGGCAGCCTGTTCGATGGGCGGCGCGGTGGCAGCGTCCTTGCTGCTGGTGTCGGCGCTTACGGCGGGCGGGGCGGCTTCTACCACCCGGGCTTGGCTGGCGTTGCTCAACAGGTCAGGCAGGGTCAGGCTCAGGCTGCTCCACGCGGCATCGGGCAATTTGGTGCGCAAAGGGCCGATAACTTGCGGCCAGTCAGCCGTTTCGCCCGCGCCTGGGACGATAATCACCGCGCCCTTGGGCTCGCCGGCGTTGGCCGGTTTCCACAGGGCCAGGAAAGTATCGCTACCGGTTTGTAGCTGTTGCTGCTCCTGGGCGGGAATAATTCGCTCAAGTGCGGCGGCATCTTCCTGACTACGCTCTAGCAGCGGCTGGCGCTGGGGGGCTGGTTCTTCGACGGGTTTTTCCGTGGCGGCGGGCGCTGGGTCGGCGGCCTGCACGGAAAAGGCACAGGGCAGGATCAGCGACAGGCACAATGCTGGCAGTGCCGAGCGGTAGACAGGGGGCATCGGATTTTCCAGGCCAGAAATATTCCCGGCAGCCTAATGGGTTGGTCAGTATTTGTCAGTGTGCGAGCGTTCAGATGATGCGTTATTGCTGCCTTTGGGTTATCGGCTGTTTTGTTTTTCCCTTGATGGCGTGGGCCGCGCCCGAGCCACCCGTGGCGTTGGCGCCGTTGAATGCCGAGCAGCGCCAATGGCTGGCCGAGCACCGCGAGCTGCGCGTGGGCGTGGTGCTGCAAGCGCCTTACGCGCAATTCGACCGGCGCCTGCAACGCCTGTCCGGGGCCAACGTGGAACTGATGCAGTGGCTGGCCAAGTCCCTGGAGGTGGAACTCACCTGGCGCAACTTCAACGACCAGGCGCAACTGGACGCGGCGGTGCGCAACGGCGAAATCGACCTCGCCCCGGGCCTAAGCCAGACCCCGGCGGGCCTGCGTTTGTGGCATTTTTCCGACCCCTACATGCGTGTGGCGCAGTTGATCGTCAGCGAGGGCAAGGGCGCCGGCGCGGTGGAGCTGGAGAAACTCGACAACCAGGCCCGCGTCGCCGTGCGCATGCCCAGCACCGTGGCCGACTATTTGCGCACCACCTACAGCCACCTCAACCTGCAAGGCGTGCCGCTGGAGCGCCAGGCCCTGCAACTGCTGCTTAGCCAGCAGGCGCGCTACGCGGTGGTGGACGAGGCGCAGCTCAGCCGCCTGTCGGTGGAGCCGGAGTTCGCCGGGTTGGCGGTGGTCGGTGATATCGGTTTGCCGCAGTTGCTGCGTATCGCCACGCGCCGCGACTGGCCGCAGCTCTCGGCGGTTGTCGAAAGCGCACTGCACGCCATCCCTGCGCGCAACCTGGAGCAACTGCACAACCGCTGGCTGCAACCCAAGTACCCGCGCCTGACCGAATCCCGCGGGTTTTGGCAGAACCTGTGCCTGTTGCTGGGGGCGTTGCTGCTCAGTTGCATGGCCATCGTGACGTGGCAGCGGCGCCAGCAGCACAGCCTGGAGCAACGCCTGCTGGCGGCCAAGGCCGATATTGCCCAGCGCGAGGCCAGCGAAGAAGCGCTGCGCCTGACCCAGTTTTCCATCGACCAAAGCACCGTGGGCATCCTTTGGGTCAATTGGGACAGCCACGTGCGCTACGCCAACCGGGCGGCGCAAACCATGCTCGGCTACCCCGACGGCGGTGTGATCGACCGGCCGCTGATCGACTTCGAGCCGGGCCTGCACATGGACCGCTGGTTGACCCTGTGGAAGCGCGCCCGCGCCAGCGAGGACGGGCCGCAAACCTTTGAGAGCAACTGCGTGCGCGCCGATGGCAGCATTCTGCCGGCGGACGTTTCCCTGAGTTTCTTGCGCTTTGGCGGCGGCGAATACCTGGTGGTGTACCTCAACGACGTCACCGAGCGCCGCCGCGCCCTCGCCGCGTTGCAGGAGAGCGACGCGCGGCTGCAAGGCATCGCGGCGAACGTGCCGGGGTTGGTGTTCCGCCTGGAGCGGGCGCCGGTGACCGGCCAGATCGACTTTGCCTACATCAGCGAAGGCAGCGAGAGCCTGGTGGGTTACTCGCCGGCCGTGCTGCGCCACCGCGACATGGGCTTGCGCAGCCTCGTCCACCCCGACGACAAGGCCAGTTATCACCGCACCCAGGACCAGGCCCTGGACACCGACAGCGACTGGTCGTGGCAGGGCCGTATCGTCACCCGCCAGGGCGGCCAGCGCTGGGCCGAGATCAAGGCCATCACCCGGCGCCTGGAGGATGGCGCGGTGGTGTGGGACGGCATCGTCTGGGACATCAGCGAGAGCAAGCGCATCGAGCTGGAGCTGGCCAGCTCCCGCGAGCAATTGCGCGAGTTGTCGGCGCACCTGGAGAGCGTGCGCGAAGAAGAAAAAGCCCGGATCGCCCGGGAAGTGCACGACGAACTGGGGCAGATGCTCACCGTGCTGAAGCTGGAAACCTCCATGTGCGAACTGGCCTACGCCCAGCTCGACCCGGGGCTACACGAACGCCTCAACAGCATGAAACGCCTGATCGCCCAGCTCTTCCAACTGGTGCGCGACGTGGCCACGGCGCTGCGCCCACCGATCCTCGATGCCGGGATCGCTTCGGCCATTGAATGGCAGGCGCGCCGGTTCGAGGCGCGCACCCAGATCCCGTGCCTGGTGCAGGTGCCGGACAACCTGCCGGCCCTCAGCGACGCCAAGGCCATTGGCTTGTTCCGCATCCTTCAGGAGGCATTGACCAACGTCATGCGCCACGCTCAAGCGCATACTGTCGAATTGACATTGACCCTGGAGGGTGGTGATTTGTGCCTCTGCGTTAGCGATGACGGCGTAGGATTCATCGCCCCTCTCGGTAGGCCAACATCTTTTGGTGTGGTAGGTATGCGCGAACGGGTGCTGATTATGGGCGGTAGCCTGAACCTGGACAGCGAACCGGGGGAGGGTACGACCTTGAGTGTGCGGGTGCCGGTGGATGGGTAGGTGCCCCCACAGCCGCTGATCTCCCCTACGAAGCGGTACTCGCCATCAGACCAATAAAAGGAAACCCCTGTGATCCGTGTACTGGTAGCCGAAGACCACACCATCGTGCGTGAGGGCATCAAGCAGTTGATTGGCCTGGCCAAGGACTTGCTGGTGGTGGGGGAGGCGAGCAATGGCGAGCAGTTGCTCGAAACCCTACGCCACGTGCCCTGCGAAGTGGTGCTGCTGGATATCTCCATGCCCGGCGTCAATGGCTTGGAGGCGATCCCGCGGATCCGTGCGCTGAACAACCCGCCGGCGATCCTGGTGTTGTCCATGCACGACGAAGCGCAAATGGCCGCGCGGGCGTTGAAGGTGGGCGCGGCCGGCTACGCCACCAAGGACAGCGACCCGGCGCTGCTGCTCACGGCCATCCGCAAGGTGGCGGCGGGCGGGCGCTACATCGACCCGGATCTGGCCGACCGCATGGTTTTCGAGGTGGGCCTGACGGACTCGCGGCCCCTGCATTCGTTGTTGTCCGAGCGCGAATTCTCGGTGTTCGAGCGCCTGGCCCAGGGCGCCAACGTCAACGACATCGCCCAGCAACTGGCCCTGAGCAGCAAGACCATCAGTACCCACAAGGCGCGGTTGATGCAGAAACTCAACATCACCTCCCTGGCCGAACTGGTGAAGTACGCCATGGAACACAAGCTGCTGTAGATAGCAGGTGGGCTGAGGACGCCATCGCCAGCAGGCTCGCTCCCACAAAAAATCTCTCAGTTATCCATTTGCGACATCCTCCAACCCCCCGCGCTTGCAGCTTGCCGCTCAATACGTGCGTCTGCTCTTACCTAATCCCGCCATCCGTGTAGGGCGTTCCCTACACTGAAATTTCCATAGGGCCTAGGCGAATCTCTCCTACGCCCCGATTTGCCGGTGTTTGCGCCTCCTCTAGTCTGGGTCCATGGCAGTCCCAACGATCAAGAACAAAAGGTGCGGGTATGAGCGAGGTCGATTCAAGCGCTGTGGCCAATGACGTGCTGGTCAGCTTTCGTGGCGTGCAAAAGAGCTATGACGGCGAGAACCTGATCGTCAAAGACCTCAACCTGGAAATCCGCAAGGGCGAGTTCCTCACCCTGCTCGGGCCTTCGGGGTCGGGCAAAACCACCAGCCTGATGATGTTGGCCGGGTTCGAGACGCCCACCAGCGGCGAGATCCAGCTCGCCGGGCGCGCCATTAACAACGTGCCGCCGCACAAGCGCGATATCGGCATGGTGTTCCAGAACTACGCGCTGTTCCCCCACATGACCGTGGCCGAGAACCTGGCGTTCCCACTGTCGGTGCGCGGTTTCAACAAGACCGACACCAGCGAGCGGGTCAAACGGGTGCTGAGCATGGTGCAACTCGATGCCTTCGCCCAGCGCTACCCGGCGCAACTCTCCGGTGGCCAGCAGCAGCGGGTTGCACTGGCCCGGGCGTTGGTGTTCGAGCCGCAACTGGTGCTGATGGACGAACCCCTCGGCGCGTTGGACAAACAACTGCGCGAACACATGCAGATGGAAATCAAGCACCTGCACGAGCGCCTCGGCCTGACCGTGGTGTACGTGACCCACGACCAGGGCGAAGCCCTGACCATGTCGGACCGGGTAGCGGTGTTCCACCAGGGCGAAATCCAACAGATCGCCGCCCCGCGCACCCTCTACGAAGAGCCCAAGAACACCTTCGTCGCCAACTTCATCGGCGAAAACAACCGCCTCAATGGCCGCTTGCACAGCCAGGACGGCGAGCGCTGCGTGGTCGAACTGGTCCGTGGCGAGAAGGTCGAGGCGCTGGCGGTCAACGTCGGCAAGCCTGGCGAGCCGGTGACCCTGTCGGTGCGCCCGGAGCGGGTCAGCCTCAACGGCGCCAGCGCCAGCTGCACCAACCGTTTTTCCGGGCGGGTGGCCGAGTTCATCTACTTGGGCGACCACGTCCGCGTTCGCTTGGAAGTCTGCGGCAAGACCGACTTCTTCGTGAAACAACCGATTGCCGAACTGGACCCGACGCTGGCAGTCGGCGATGTGGTTCCGCTTGGCTGGCAGGTGGAGCACGTTCGCGCGCTCGACCCACTTCTAGAGGCGAACTGATCGCCCACAGGCTTTACCCCCAACCCTGCACGTGGAGAGAACAATAAATGTTGAGATCCCTGAAATTCAGCGCCCTGGTCATGGGCATGATCGGTGCGGCACACGCGATGGCGGCAGGCCCGGACCTGACCGTGGTGTCCTTTGGCGGGGCGAACAAGGCAGCGCAGGTCAAAGCCTTCTACGCACCCTGGGAAGCGGCGGGCCACGGCAAGATTGTGGCCGGCGAGTACAACGGCGAAATGGCCAAGGTCAAGGCCATGGTCGATACCAAGAGCGTGTCGTGGGACCTAGTGGAAGTCGAGTCGCCGGAGCTGTCGCGCGGTTGCGATGAAGACATGTTTGAGCCCCTGGACCCAGCACTGGCGGGCAAGGCCGAAGACTTCGTCAAAGGCGCGATCCAGCCTTGCGGCGTGGGCTTCTTCGTGTGGTCGACGGTGATGGCGTACAACGCCGACAAGCTGAAAACCGCGCCCACCAGTTGGGCGGATTTCTGGGACACCAAGCAGTTCCCGGGCAAACGTGGCCTGCGCAAAGGCGCTAAGTACACCCTGGAATTCGCGCTGATGGCCGACGGCGTCGCGCCCAAGGACGTCTACAAAGTACTGGCCGGCAAGGATGGCCAGGACCGCGCCTTCAAGAAACTCGACGAACTCAAGCCCAGCATCCAGTGGTGGGAAGCGGGCGCCCAGCCGCCGCAGTACCTGGCCTCCGGTGACGTGGTGATGAGCTCGGCCTACAACGGCCGGATCGCTGCGGTACAGAAGGAAAGCAACCTGAAAGTGGTGTGGAACGGCGGCATCTACGACTTCGACGCCTGGGCCATCCCCCGTGGCCTGAGCAAGGAGCGCGCCGACGCGGCGAAGAAATTCATCGCCTTCTCCGTGCAGCCTCAGCAGCAGAAGACCTACTCGCAGAACATCGCCTACGGCCCGGCGAACACCCAGGCTGTGCCGCTGCTGGACAAGGACATCCTCAAGGACATGCCTACCACCCCGGAAAACATCGCCAACCAAGTGCAGATCGACGTCAGCTTCTGGGCCGACAACGGGGAGCAACTGGAGCAACGCTTCAACTCCTGGGCGGCTAAGTAACGCTTAAAGCTTGGGTGTTGCTGTGGGAGCGAGCCCTGCTCGCTCCCACAGTGGGACGAAGCAGCCAACCATACCCGGGCGGTCCGCCTGGGCAACGATCAAAGATTTGTGGAGTTCGCCATGGCCATCGCCGTTCCCTTGAACGAGGTCACCAGCCCCAACCTCAAGCAGCGCCTGGCCCGGGCCGAGCGGCTTAACCGCTGGAAGGCCCAGGCCCTGATCGCGCCATTGGTGCTGTTTCTGTTGCTGGTGTTCCTGGTGCCGATCGTGGCGCTGCTCTACAAAAGCGTCGGCAACCCGGAAGTGGTCGCCGGCTTACCGCGTACCGTGGTGGCAGTGGCCGGTTGGGATGGCCGTGGCTTGCCCGGCGAGGCGGTGTACCAGGCTGCCAGCGAAGACCTGGCGCAAGCGCGCAAGAATCAAACCCTGGGCGATCTGTCCAAGCGCCTGAACATGGAGTTGGCCGGCTACCGCAGCCTGCTGACCAAAACCGCCCGGGCGTTGCCGTTCGCCACGCCACCGGCCTCGTATAAAGATGCGATGGAAGCCCTGGATGAGCGCTGGGGCGACCCGGCCTACTGGCAGGCGATCCGCCGCAACACCAGCAGCCTGACCCCGTACTACCTGTTGGCGGCGGTGGACCACCGCATCGACGACCTCGGCGAAGTGGCCCCGGCCACGCCCGACCAGGCGATTTACCTGGATATCTTCGCGCGCACCTTCTGGATGGGCCTGGTGATTACCGCCATCTGCCTGGTGCTGGCCTATCCGCTGGCCTACCTGCTGGCCAACTTGCCGGCACGCCAGAGCAACCTGTTGATGATCCTGGTGCTGCTGCCGTTCTGGACCTCCGTGTTGGTGCGGGTGGCAGCGTGGATCGTGCTGCTGCAATCGGGCGGGCTGATAAATGGCGCATTGATGGCCATGGGCGTGATCGATAAACCCCTGGAGTTGGTGTTCAACCGGGTCGGCGTGTACATCTCGATGGTGCACATCCTGCTGCCGTTCATGATTTTGCCGATCTACAGCGTGATGAAGGGTATCTCCCCGACCTACATGCGCGCGGCGATTTCCCTGGGTTGCCATCCGTTCGCCAGTTTCTGGCGGGTGTACTTCCCACAGACCTACGCCGGTGTGGGCGCCGGGTGCCTGTTGGTGTTCATCTTGGCTATCGGCTACTACATCACCCCGGCGCTGCTGGGCAGCCCCAACGATCAGATGGTCAGCTACTTCGTCGCGTTCTACACCAACACCAGCATCAACTGGGGCATGGCGACCGCGCTCGGCGGCCTGTTGCTGCTGGCGACCATCGTGTTGTACCTGATCTACAGCTGGTTGGTGGGCGCCAGTCGCCTGCGCCTGAGCTGAACCTGAGGAGAATGAAATGCTGAGCCCCTACATGTCGCCCATCGAACGGGTGTGGTTCTACAGCTTGCGCATTCTTTGCGGGCTGATCCTGTTGTTCCTGATCCTGCCGGTGCTGGTGATTATTCCGCTGTCGTTCAACTCCGGCAGTTTCCTGGTGTACCCGTTGCAGGGTTTCTCCCTGCACTGGTACCAGGACTTCTTCGCCTCGGCCGAATGGATGCGCGCCCTGAAAAACAGCATCATCGTCGCCCCGGCGGCGACGGTGCTGGCCATGATCTTCGGCACGTTGGCGGCGATTGGCCTGACCCGTGGCGACTTCCCCGGCAAGGCGCTGGTGATGGCCCTGGTGATTTCGCCGATGGTGGTGCCGGTGGTGATTATCGGCGTGGCGAGCTACCTGTTTTTCGCCCCGCTGGGCCTGGGCAACAGCTTCTTCTCGTTGATCGTGGTGCATGCGGTGCTGGGTGTGCCCTTTGTCATCATCACCGTGTCGGCGACCTTGCAGGGGTTTAACCACAACCTGGTGCGGGCGGCGGCCAGCCTGGGCGCCTCGCCGCTCACCGCGTTCCGCCGGGTGACCCTGCCGCTGATTGCGCCGGGGGTGATTTCCGGGGCGCTGTTCGCCTTTGCCACCTCCTTCGATGAAGTGGTGGTGACCCTGTTCCTCGCTGGCCCCGAGCAAGCGACCCTGCCGCGGCAGATGTTCAGCGGTATCCGCGAGAACCTCAGCCCTACCATCGCCGCCGCCGCGACGATGCTGATCGCCTTCTCGGTGATCCTGCTGCTGACCCTGGAATGGCTGCGTGGGCGCAGCGAGAAATTGCGTACGGCGCAGGTGTAGTTGCCCCTTTAGGAGCGGGCAGGCCAGCTCCCACAGTTCAACTGTGGTACGGGTGGGATTTTCATTTTTCCTCTGTGGGAGCGAGCCTGCTCGCGATGGCGGCACGCAGTGGCGGTGACGAAGAGTAGGGATAAGACAGTTGCTCCCACAGAGGGAACCTGCGGTGATCCCTCGACCATGATCTGGAACAACACACTGGACACCCCGGGCAGGCAAGCTATCGTCCACCCCCACATGGACCGATCATCGCCGTGCGCACGCCAAAGCATGAGGTATACAATGCGCGCCACCGTGATCCTGCTCAAAAAAGGTGCGTCATGCAGCCCTTCGCTATTGCTCCGTCGATTCTCTCCGCCGATTTCGCTCGCCTGGGCGAGGAAGTGGACAACATTCTCGCCGCTGGCGCCGACATCGTGCACTTCGATGTCATGGACAACCATTACGTCCCCAACCTGACCATCGGCCCGATGGTGTGCGCCGCGCTGCGCAAGTACGGCATCACCGCGCCCATCGACGCGCACCTGATGGTCTCGCCGGTAGACCGCATCATCGGCGACTTCATCGAAGCTGGCGCGACCTACATCACCTTCCACCCGGATGCCACCATCCACGTTGACCGCTCCCTGCAAATGATCCGCGAAGGCGGCTGCAAGGCGGGGCTGGTGTTCAACCCGGCGGCGTCGCTCGACTCGCTCAAATACGTGATGGACAAGGTCGACATGATCTTGCTGATGAGCGTCAACCCAGGCTTCGGCGGGCAGAAGTTCATCCCCGCGACCCTGGATAAACTGCGCGAGGCGCGCGCCCTGATCGATGCGTCGGGGCGCGATATCCGCCTGGAAATCGACGGCGGCGTGAACGTCGGCAACATCCGTGAAATCGCTGCGGCGGGCGCCGACACCTTCGTCGCCGGCTCGGCGATTTTTAATGCCCCGGACTACCGTGAAGTGATCGCCAAGATGCGCGCCGAACTGGCTCTGGCCCGCCCATGAGCGGCTTTGAGCAGCTGTTCCCCGGCAGCCTGCCGCGCCTGGTGATGTTCGATCTGGATGGCACGTTGATCGATTCGGTCCCGGACCTGGCGGTGGCGGTGGATCACATGCTGCTCAAGATGGGCCGCGCCCCGGCCGGCCTCGACGCGGTGCGCCAGTGGGTCGGCAACGGTGCGCCGGTGCTGGTGCGCCGGGCGTTGGCGGGGGGCATTGAGCATGGTGAGGTCGATGACGTCGAAGCCGAGCATGCCCTGGAGATTTTCATGGAGGCCTACGCCGACGGCCATGAGCTGACGGTGGTCTACCCCGGCGTGCGCGACACCCTCAAGTGGCTGCACAAGCAGGGCGTGGAAATGGCCCTGATTACCAACAAGCCCGAGCGCTTCGTCGCGCCGTTGCTGGACGAGATGAAGATCGGCCGGTACTTCCGCTGGATCATCGGCGGCGACACCCTGGCGCAAAAAAAGCCCGACCCGGCGGCGTTGTTTTTCGTGATGAAAATGGCCAACGTCCCTGCTTCGCAATCGTTGTTCGTCGGCGATTCGCGCAGCGACGTGCTGGCGGCGAAAGCGGCGGGGGTCAAGTGCGTGGCCTTGAGCTACGGCTACAACCACGGGCGGCCGATTGCCGAAGAGTCGCCGACTCTGGTGATCGACGACTTGCGCCGGCTAATTCCCGGTTGCCTGGACTCGGGCGCCGGGGTAACGTTGCCCGACGTCGCCCAACCCTGTTCTGGAAACCCCATCGTGGTGGTCACTCGCAAACTCTGGATGAAAGTCATCAAGGCCCTGGCCCGCTGGCGTTGGCGCGCCTGACTCGAGCCTGGCCGTTCATCCGGCCCGTTTTGCACACCTGACCGTTAGACCCTCCTGCCACGAGGCACCCCATGATCCGCGAAGAATTCCTGCGTTTGGCCGCTGCCGGCTACAACCGTATCCCGCTTGCCTGCGAAACCCTCGCTGACTTCGACACGCCGTTGTCGATCTACCTGAAACTGGCCGACCAGCCCAACTCCTACCTGCTGGAGTCGGTGCAGGGCGGCGAGAAATGGGGGCGCTACTCGATCATCGGCCTGCCCTGCCGCACGGTGTTACGGGTGCACGACCACCACGTCAGCGTGACCCTGGACGGCGTCGAGGTTGAAAGCCACGACGTTGCCGATCCGCTGGCCTTCGTCGAGCAGTTCAAGGCGCGCTACAACGTGCCGACCATCGCCGGGCTGCCGCGTTTCAATGGCGGTTTGGTGGGCTACTTCGGCTACGACTGCGTGCGCTATGTGGAAGAACGCCTGGGCAAGTGCCCGAACCCGGACCCGCTGGGCGTGCCAGACATTCTGCTGATGGTGTCCGACGCGGTGGTGGTGTTCGACAACCTGGCGGGCAAGATGCACGCCATCGTGCTGGCCGACCCGGCCCAGGAAAACGCCTTCGAGCAGGGCCAGGCGAGCCTCGCCGCGTTGCTGGAAAAACTGCGCCAGCCCATCACCCCGCGCCGGGGCCTGGACCTGAGCCGCCCGCCCGCCGCAGACCCGGTGTTCCGCTCCAGTTTCACCCAGGGTGATTACGAGCGCGCGGTCGAGACCATCAAGCAATACATCCTGGCCGGTGACTGCATGCAGGTGGTGCCGTCGCAACGCATGTCCATCGACTTCAAGGCCGCGCCCATCGACCTGTACCGGGCGCTGCGCTGCTTCAACCCGACGCCTTATATGTACTTTTTCAACTTCGGCGACTTCCATGTGGTCGGCAGTTCCCCGGAAGTGCTGGTGCGGGTCGAAGACAACCTGATTACCGTGCGCCCCATCGCCGGCACCCGGCCACGGGGCGCCACCGAGGAAGCGGACCTGGCGCTGGAACAGGACCTGCTGTCCGACGACAAGGAAATCGCCGAACACCTGATGCTGATCGACCTGGGCCGTAACGACACCGGGCGCGTCTCGGAAATCGGCTCGGTGAAACTCACCGAGAAAATGGTCATCGAGCGTTATTCCAACGTGATGCACATCGTCTCCAACGTCACCGGCGAGCTCAAGGCAGGCCTGAGCGCGATGGACGCGCTGCGGGCGATCCTGCCGGCAGGCACCTTGTCGGGTGCGCCGAAAATCCGCGCGATGGAAATCATCGACGAACTGGAGCCGGTCAAGCGTGGCGTGTACGGCGGAGCGGTGGGGTATTTCGCCTGGAACGGCAACATGGACACCGCCATCGCCATCCGCACGGCGGTTATCAAGGACGGTGAACTGCATGTGCAGGCCGGCGGCGGCATCGTCGCCGACTCGGTGCCCGCGCTGGAATGGGAAGAAACCCTGAACAAACGCCGCGCGATGTTCCGCGCCGTCGCCCTGGCCGAGCAAACGCCGCAGGGGTGAGGGTTCGCCGTCGTTTGTGTGGGAGCGGGCAAGCCTGCTCCCACAGTGAGTGTGCAGTGGCGTTTAGAAATCCAGGCTTACGCCCACACTCACACCCTGTTGGGTGAAGTCATCGTCCTTACGCAGGTTGTAGCTACCGCGTAGGGCGAGGTCAGCGGTCAGTTTGTGGCTGACGCCCAGGCTCAAACGGTTCAAGTCGCTTTGCGGGGTGTAGCCCTCGAGCGTGAAGTCGTTGGCGGGCAGGCTGTTGAGGGCGATTTTCAGGTGCTGGGTGTCGTCCTCGAACTCCCGCTCGTGGGCCACTTCGCCAAATACCAGGGTTTGTGGCGTGAGCTGGTACTTACCCTGCAAGCCAACGCCCAGGCGCTTGGAGGTGCGGGTCTGGTCATCGAAGGTCAGGGCCGTGGCGCTGGCGCCGTTCTCCGAGTAACCGTCCACCTCCACCCGCGCATAGTCGGCGCTGACGAACGGCGACAGATGCCAAGGGCTCGCGGCGGACTGGGCGATGTCATAACCGGCGCGGGTGCTGAAGGCCCAAAGGTCGCCCTTGGTGTCGCCTTTCTCGCCGCCGGCGGCAACGCCCAGGTCGAACTTGCGCTTGAGGTTGTCGTAATCCAAGTGCCCGGCGGTCAGGGCGGCATCGGCCCACCAGCGGTTCTGCTGAAATTGCGCGAACGCGGTACCCAGGTAGCTGTTGAGTTTGTAATCCGAATCGCGGTTGCCCGCCTCCAGGCTCTGGCGGTAGAACCCGGTGGCCAGGCCCACGCGCCAGGCGTCGTTGAGGCGGTAGCTGCCGCCCACCGTCAGGTTGTAACCACTGCCGTCGGCGCTGGCGGCGCTGCTCTGGCTGTCGATGTCCAGATGCTGGCCACCGGCGGCGACCATCGCCCGCCATTGGCCCACGCCTTGCCAGTTTTCCCAGTCGGCCTGCCATTGGTTGCGCAACTCGTCCTGGTGGGCGCGGAGCGTGCCTTGGGCCATTTCCGGTAGCAGAGTGATTTCCCATGGTGCGGACAGCAGCGAGTAGGCGTAGTCGGCGATCAGGCGTTGGCCGGCCTCGGTGGGGTGCACCGAGTCGTTGTAGATCAGCTTCGTTGGATCGGGCGTGGCGCTGTTGATGCCGTACACCGCGTTTTCGGTGCAGCTCTTGCCGCTGAAGCAAGTGGCGCTGAGGTTCTGGTCGGCGGCCAGGCCAAAGCGTGCGGGGTCGGCGAAGGTTTCCTTGAGCATCAGCGGCACGTTAAGCGGGATGATTTGGGCGTCGATACTGGTCAGGCGCTGCACCAGTTCCTGGTTGAAGGCGCCGCTCAGGCGCGTGCCGAAGTCTTGTAGGCCGCTGCCGTTGAGGGCGGGGGTCAGCCCCAGGTCGGGCAGCAGCCACACCATCACATACTTGGCCCCGGCCGTTTGCAGGGCTTGAGCGCTGTCGGCCAGCCGCCCGGCCGCAGCGTAGGCCTGTTCCTCATTGAGGATGCGACCCTGGAGAAAGTCGTTACCGCCGCCGGAAAGGTAGTACAGGGCCTTGGGGTCGGCCCGCAGGTTGTTCGCCAGGTAGCCGGGGCGGCTTCTGTCGCCGGTGTCGGACACGGTGGTGATCGAGTCGAGAATCTGGTCGGTGCGGTAGCCGCCTACCGCCCAGTTGTTGCCATCTACCTGGCCTTGGCTGGCGCGGATGGCGGAGGTTGAGGCGGCCAGTTCATCGGCGGAAAACCCCAGTTTGCCCCCCAGGATTTGCGTCGAGTTGGCGCTGCGCTCTTCACCGCTGCCGTCCTTATAGGTCGGGCCAACGCGGTTGGTGTAGCGCTGGGTCGAGCCGGCGGGGCCGTCCGGGTCGGCGAACTGGCCGGCGTCGTTGAGGCTGTCGCCAAACACAATGAAGTTGGAATAAGGGGAGGGCGCGGCAAGGGCTTGGGCGCAAGCGATGCTGAGCAGGACGCCCGCGACGGGTACGAACAACGTCTGTTTAATCATGTTCAAGTCCGTTTATTTATTGTTGTTGTAAGCGAAACGACAGTACCAAAAGCGTTTGTGTTTTAGCTATGGCTAATGGCTGCCATTGATGTTTGTCCCTGCCGGGCCTGTGGCTTATTGCGCCCTCTGCCAAGCTAAGCTACTGTGCCGGAACGTATGAACGAGACTTCCTCCGTGTTAATCATCAACAACCTCTTGATGCTCATCGTCAAGGCTCACGCCCGCTGGCGTTGGCGCGCCTAACTTTTCTCTGCCGGCCTGGCCGGACCTGTACCGATTTGCCTTCTTGACCTGTGGAACCTGCCGCTTGTGCTGATGCCGTCCTAGCGGGCGCCAATGCGCTGCGCAACCTGGTCAAACTTTCGAAGGCCGTATTAAAAGTCAGTGAATTCAAGAGGTTGAAATTTTCATGTTGCTGATGATCGACAACTACGACTCCTTTACCTACAACGTTGTGCAGTACCTGGGCGAATTGGGTGCCGAGGTAAAAGTCGTGCGCAACGACGAGCTGACCATCGCTCAAATCCAAGCCCTCAACCCTGAACGCATCGTTGTCTCCCCGGGCCCCTGCACCCCGACCGAAGCGGGCGTGTCCATCGAAGCTATCAAGCACTTTGCTGGCAAGTTGCCAATACTGGGTGTGTGCCTGGGCCATCAGTCTATTGGCCAGGCCTTTGGCGGCGATGTAGTCCGTGCCCGACAGGTGATGCACGGTAAGACTAGCCCGGTATTTCACGAGGACAAGGGTGTGTTCGCCGGCCTGAACCATCCGCTGACGGTTACCCGTTACCACTCCCTGATCGTCAAGCGCGAAAGCTTGCCTGACTGCCTGGAAGTGACCGCGTGGACCCAGCACGACGACGGCACCGTCGACGAGATCATGGGCTTGCGCCACAAAACGCTGAACATCGAGGGTGTGCAATTTCACCCCGAGTCGATTCTTACCGAGCAGGGCCACGAACTGTTCGCCAACTTTTTGAAGCAAAGCGGCGGCACGCGCTAAGGACTTTCCATGGATATCAAGACTGCCCTGAGCCGTATCGTCGGCCACCTGGACCTGAGCACCGATGAGATGCGCGATGTGATGCGCGAAATCATGACCGGGCAATGCTCCGACGCCCAGATCGGCGCTTTTATGATGGCCATGCGCATGAAGAGCGAGAGCATCGACGAAATCGTCGGCGCGGTCTCGGTGATGCGCGAGTTGGCGGACAAGGTCGAACTCAAGACCCTCGACGGTGTGGTCGATGTGGTGGGCACCGGCGGTGACGGTGCGAACATCTTCAACGTGTCCACTGCCTCCTCCTTTGTGGTGGCGGCCGCTGGCTGCACCGTGGCCAAGCACGGCAACCGTGCGGTGTCGGGCAAGAGCGGCAGTGCCGACCTGCTGGAAGCGGCCGGGATCTACCTGAACCTGACGCCGGTGCAGGTGGCACGCTGCATCGATAACGTGGGCATCGGCTTCATGTTCGCCCAATGCCATCATGGCGCAATGAAGCACGCCGCCGCGCCGCGCCGCGACCTGGGCCTGCGCACCCTGTTCAACATGCTTGGCCCGCTTACGAATCCGGCTGGCGTGAAACATCAGGTGGTCGGGGTGTTCACCCAGGCTTTGTGCCGGCCGTTGGCTGAAGTCTTGCAACGCCTGGGCAGCAAGCATGTGCTGGTGGTGCACTCCCAGGATGGCCTGGACGAATTCAGCCTCGCCGCGCCCACCTTCGTGGCCGAGCTGAAAGATGACGTCATAACTGAATACTGGGTGCAGCCCGAGGACCTGGGTATAAAAAGCCAGAGTCTGTTCGGCCTGGTGGTGGAGAGCCCGGCGGCGTCGCTGGAGCTGATCCGCGATGCCCTGGGGCGTCGTAAAACCGAGAACGGCCAGAAAGCCGCGGAAATGATCGTGCTCAATGCCGGTGCCGCGCTCTATGCCGCCGACCATGCCAGCAGCCTCAGAGAGGGCGTCGCCCTGGCTCATGATGCGCTGCACACCGGCCTGGCCCGGGAGAAGCTCGAAGAGTTGGGCGCGTTCACCGCCGTATTTCGCATGGAGAATGAAGGATGAGTGTGCCGACGGTTCTGGAAAAGATACTCGCACGCAAGGTTGAGGAAGTCGCCGAGCGCAGTGCTCGCGTCACTCTGGCCGAGTTGGAGACCCTGGCAAAAGCCGCTGATGCCCCACGTGGTTTCGCCAAGGCCTTGATGGAACAAGCCAAGCTCAAGCAACCGGCAGTGATTGCCGAAATCAAGAAGGCCTCGCCCAGCAAGGGGGTGATCCGCGAAGACTTCGTGCCGGCCGATATCGCTAAAAGCTATGAGAAGGGTGGGGCGACCTGCTTGTCGGTGCTGACCGACGTGGATTACTTCCAAGGCGCCGATGCGTACCTGCAACAGGCGCGCGCCGCGTGCAGCCTGCCAGTGATCCGCAAGGACTTCATGATCGACCCTTACCAGATCGTCGAAGCCCGGGCCTTGGGCGCCGATTGTGTGCTGTTGATCGTTTCCGCCCTGGATGACGTGAAAATGGCTGAGTTGGCGGCCGTGGCCAAAAGCGTCGGCCTCGACGTGCTGGTCGAGGTACACGACGGTGATGAGCTGGAGCGTGCGCTCAAGACCCTCGATACGCCGCTGGTGGGGGTTAACAACCGTAACCTGCACACTTTTGAGGTCAACCTGGAAACCACCCTCGATTTGCTGCCGCGCATCCCCCGTGATCGCCTGGTAATTACCGAGAGCGGTATTCTCAACCGCGCCGATGTGGAGCTGATGGAAATCAGTAATGTGTACTCATTCCTGGTGGGCGAGGCGTTCATGCGCGCGCAAAGCCCGGGGGCCGAATTGCAGCGTCTGTTTTTCCCTGAACGCGGCGTGCCGGTGACCGGCTCCACCCTCGACTGATCGACGACCCTTCAAAAAAACCGGCCCCGCCGGTTTTTTTGCATCTTGCCCAGGACTTACCGCCATGACCCAGCCCCTTGCCCTGACCGTCGAAGCCGGCCTGCTCGCTGAACAGGACCTATTGGCCGCCGTGTGCGCTGGCGAACAGGAGTGTGGCCTGTTGTTCTGGCAGCCCAGCGACCGGGCGTTGGTCATGCCCCGGCGGCTGAGTCGCCTGCCCGGGTTCGCAGCGGCCAGCGAGGTATCGGCGGCCAACGGCTGGCCGGTGCTGCTGCGCGAAACCGGTGGTGAGCCGGTGCCGCAGTCGGCGGCGACGGTCAACATCGCTTTGGTCTACGCGCCGCCGCGCAGCGAAGGCGACCACGGGCGGATCGAAACCGCTTATCGGCGCCTGTGCGTCCCTATCTGCGAACTGCTGGCGGAGTTGGGCGGCGATGCGTCGTTGGGGGAGATCGAGGGGGCCTTTTGCGACGGGCGTTTCAACGTCAACCTTGAAGGCCGGAAAATGGTCGGCACCGCGCAGCGCTGGCGCCAAAGCAAGGGCGGCCAACGTCCAGTGGGGTTGGTGCATGGGGCGTTGTTGCTCGATGACGAGCGCGAGGCGATGGTGGCAGCGGTCAACGATTTCAATGAGGCCTGTGGCCTAGAGCAACGGGTGCGCGCCCAAAGCCATATCGCCTTGCATGAGCGCTTCGCCGCACCCCACGCCTTTGCGCGGTTGGCGGTGCTCTATCAGCAAATGCTGGCCCAGGTGATGGCCGCCTAGCGGGTGCCGAACACCACCATGGTTTTGCCTTTGACGCTGACCAGGTTGCGCTCTTCCAGATCCTTGAGGACGCGACCGACCATTTCCCGCGAGCACCCGACAATCCGCCCGATTTCCTGACGGGTCACCTTGATCTGCATCCCGTCAGGGTGGGTCATGGCGTCGGGCTGTTTGCACAGCTCCAGCAGACAACGGGCCACGCGCCCGGTCACGTCGAAAAAAGCCAGGTCGCCCACCTTGCGCGTGGTGTTGCGCAGGCGCTGGGCGATCTGGCCGCTGAGCACATAGAGAATGTCCGGGTCTTGCTGCGACAGTTCGCGGAACTTGTTGTAGCTGATTTCCGCCACATCGCACTCGACCTTGGCCCGAACCCAGGCGCTGCGTGTCTGTTCATGGCCGGCCTCTTCAAAAAGGCCCAACTCGCCGAAGAAATCCCCCGGGTTGAGGTAGGAAATAATCATCTCCCGGCCATCTTCGTCTTCGATCAGGATCGTTACCGAGCCCTTTATAAGGAAGAACAGGGTGTCCGAGCGATCGCCCGCGCAAATGATGTTGCTCTTGGCCGGGTAGCGTTTGCGCTGACAGTGCATCAACAGCTTGTCGAGGTTCTTAATCTTGGGGGTTGGGGCAATAGCAACCATGGTTGTATCCCGAAAAGACTGCACGGTGGTTTCGATTGTTTTTTGTTGAGGGCGAGAGATTACAGGTTGTCGAGGGCGCGCCATTCATTTGGCGCCAGCTTAACAGACACATTCTGAGAAGAATCGGATTTTATCTATCGTCGCCGCAACTTCCTGCCGGGTGCAAAACACAGCCGTTCCAGGGCCCTGTGCTAAGCTGGCGACCCTTTTTTTACAGTGGAGTCTTGGCCATGAAGGCACGTATTCAATGGGCTGGGGAAGCCATGTTCCTGGGCGAATCGGGCAGTGGCCATGTGGTGGTCATGGACGGCCCGCCCGAAAGCGGTGGCCGCAACCTGGGCGTGCGGCCCATGGAAATGCTGCTGCTGGGCCTGGGCGGTTGCAGCAACTTCGACGTGGTTAGCATCCTCAAGAAATCCCGCCAAGCCGTGGAAAGCTGCGAAGCCTTTCTCGAGGCCGAGCGTGCGAGCGAAGACCCGAAAGTGTTCACCAAGATCCATCTGCATTTCGTGGTCAAGGGCCGTGGGCTGAAGGAAGCCCAAGTCAAGCGTGCCATCGAGCTGTCGGCCGAGAAGTATTGCTCGGCGTCGATCATGCTGGGGGCCGCCGGCGTTGCCATCAGCCATGACTACGAGATCGTCGAGTTGGGCTGAATCGACACTCAAGGCTTCATAAATGCGGTGCAGACTCTGGCGGTCACTTGCTGAGGTCTGCATAATGCGCCACTTTTTTCAGGGCCGTGATTGCCGCAGGGCAAGCCGCTGGTCCGAACAGACAACCAAAATCGCCATCGCGAAGAGGTGTTAACCGTCCTACGCAGGTACTGCGCAAGTATCTGACGGGCATGCTTGATAACGCGGCCGGGCCGCAGTTCATATAGAGAGTTTTTAAACGGTGAAAAGCAAACTCAAGCTCCATGGGTTCAACAACCTCACAAAGACCTTGAGCTTCAACATCTATGACATCTGCTATGCGGAAACCCCGCAAGACCAGCAGGCATACGTTGAATACATCAACCAGATGTACGACGCAGAACGCCTCACGCAGATCCTCACGGAAGTTGTCGATATCATTGGTGCCAACATCCTGAACATCGCCCGTCAGGATTACGATCCCCAAGGCGCCAGTGTGACCATCCTGATTTCCGAAGAGCCGGTGACCCCGACCGAGAGTCAGATTGAAGAGTCTCCGGGGCCAATCCCAGAAATCATCCTGGCCCACCTCGACAAGAGCCACATCACGGTTCACACCTACCCGGAAATCCACCCGGTAGACGGTATCGCGACGTTCCGCGTGGATATCGACGTGTCGACCTGTGGTGTCATTTCACCGCTTAAGGCGCTCAACTTCCTGATTCACCAGTTCGAGTCAGACATTGTCACCGTGGACTACCGCGTGCGCGGTTTTACCCGTGATGTCGAAGGTTGCAAGCACTTCATCGACCACGAGATCAACTCGATCCAGAACTACCTTTCCGAAGACACCCGCGACGGCTACCAGATGACCGACGTGAATGTTTATCAAGAGAACATGTTCCACACCAAGATGCTGCTCAAGGACTTCGAGCTGGACAACTACCTGTTCGGCGACGCCACCAGCAACTTGTCCACCGAACAACGCGCCCAGGTGACTGAGCGGGTCAAGCACGAAATGCTGGAAATCTTCTACGCGCGCAATATGCCGAGCTGATTTCTCCAGGCAAAAAGAAGGGCGCCCTGGTGGCGCCCCTTTTTTTGCCTGTAAAAGCGCTGGATCAGATCCGATAGGTGCTTTTGGTCATGACCTTGGCCAGCAGGCTCATGCCGAACTTGACCGGTGCCGGGAAGCGGAAACCGCCAGCCTCCAGGGCGCTTTCGGCGTGGTGTTCTTCGTCGATGCGCATCTGTTCGAGGATGGCCCGAGATTTTTCATCTTCGGCCGGTAATTGCTCCAGGTGTTCGTTCAAGTGCTTGCACACCTGGTGCTCGGTGGCGGCCACGAAGCCCAGGCTGACTTTGTCGCTAATCAGCCCCGCCACCGCGCCAATACCGAACGACATGCCGTAGAACAGCGGGTTGAGGATGCTGGTATGGCTGCCCAGTTGGCGGATGCGCTGTTCGCACCAGACCAGGTGATCGATCTCTTCCTCGGCGGCATGCTCCATGGCGGCACGCACCTGCGGCAGTTTCGCGGTGAGGGCCTGGCCTTGGTACAGCGCCTGGGCGCAGACCTCGCCGGTGTGGTTGATGCGCATCAGGCCGGCGACGTGGCGGGTGTCCTCGTCGCTCATCGCGGCGTCCGGTTGCAACAGGGCGGGCGATGGGCGGTACGGCTGGCCGCTGAACGGCAGCAGGGTGCGCATCGCGGTATCGGCTTGGAGCAGGAGACGGTCAATGGGCGAGTAGTGACGTTGGGTAGTCATGCTGACCTCCGGGAAGAAACACGGCGGGCAGTTTAACCCAATAGGCGTGGGAAGGTTTGCGCTGGGTCATTGCCGTTGAGGAGTGGGAGCCTGCCGGTGAGGGCAGGCTCGGGGGGCTTGGGCGGTGAGGATCAGCCCGGTGGCCAGTTCATCTGGCGCTGGCCGAGGACGTGCATATGGATGTGGTACACGGTCTGGCCGCCTAGCTCGTTGCAGTTCATCACGACGCGAAAACCTTCCTCGCAGCCCAATTCCAGGGCCAGGCGCTGAGCTGTGAACAGAATATGGCCGGCCAGGGCCTTATCGTCTTCGGTCAGGTCGTTGAGGGTGCGTACCGGTTTTTTCGGGATCACCAGGAAGTGGACCGGTGCCTGTGGCGCGATATCGTGGAAGGCCAGGACCTGGTCGTCTTCGTAGATGATCTTCGCGGGTATTTCCCGGTTGATGATTTTGGTGAACAGAGTATCCACAGCTATCTCTCCATGGTGAAAGTCGGGGTTGAGTGTACCCACGCGCCCGGCGTGCGCCCAGCCTGTTACCGCGGGCAACAGGCTTTGTTGGCGGCGCCGGTGAGGATGCGGGTCAGCCAGCGCGGGCCGAGGCGTGGCAGGAACGCCAGCCAGCGGTTGCGCCGCCCGGGGATGATGATGGCGCGGTTCTTGTCCAGGGCGCGCACGGTGTACAGCGCGACTTCCTCGGGGCTCATCAGGCGATCGCGGCTTTCCAGCCTGCTGGCATCGAGTTGCGCGTTGCAAAAAAACGCCGTGCGGGTAGGGCCGGGGCACAGTACCGAAACCTTTACCGCGCACTTTTTCAGTTCTTCGCGCAGGCCTTCGGAAAAACTCAGCACATACGCCTTGCTGGCGCTGTAGCTGCTCATCCATGGCCCAGGCGCGAACGCGGCCAGCGAGGCGACATTGAGGATCTGCCCGCCGCCCTGCAGGGCCATGGCGTTGCCGAGGGCGTGGCACATGCGTGTGGTGGCCAGGATGTTCACTTCGATCAGGTCTTGCTCGGTCATCCAGTCCTGTGCCAGGAATGGGCCGCAGGTGGCCATGCCGGCGCAATTGACCAGCAGGTCTATCTGTCGGTCGCCTTCTTCGAGCTCCAGCAAAAAACCGGACAAGCGCAGCGGCTCGCCCAGGTCGCAGGCGCGGAACAGCACTTCCACGCCAAAGCGCTGGGTCAGCTCGGTGGCGATGGCTTCCAACGGGTCACGCTGGCGGGCCACCAGAAGCAGGTTACGGCCGCGCCTTGCCAGCGCTTCGGCCATGGCCAGACCTATGCCGCTGGAGGCGCCAGAGATCAGAGCGTAACGGGTCATGCAATTCTCCATCGCAACGGCGCGGCCCCGATGACGGTGATGTCAGCGGGGCCGCGGGTGTTCATTCTGCGCAGAGTCTACAGGTTCGCCGGTGTGTATTGCCGGATTGCTGTGGCAGCGAGGGTCAGCTTTATAGCGTCAGCAGCGTGGCGAGAATGCCGGTGACGGCCACCAGGATGAACAGCGCGAGCAACACCAGCCACAGCAGGCAGAGCACTTTGACCGATGTCGTGTTCGGCGGCGGTGGTGGGCCGTAGCGGTTATCGCCTTCGTTGCCCGGCAACACGGCAATCACCAGCGGAAAAAAACTGCCCACAACGGGTACAAAGTTCAGCAGCCACAGCCACCCTGACCAACCGAGGTCGTGCAGGCGTTTCACGCTGATGGCGATGTTCGCAAAGACATAGGGGATGAGCACCAGCAGGCCGAACAGCGTCCCCACGATCAAGCGATCCGTGGAGAACAGGAACGAGGTGATGAGTAGCGGAAGCACACCCACCAGCAGCGCGGCCATGGTCCAGGCCAGATAACGCAGGCGCCCGATACGTCCCTGGACGGTGAATACCTTGAGCTCATCGTATTTGCCGGTGCGTGGGGCGATGCTCGGTTGCGGTGGCGCATAGGGCGGTACTGGGTCTGCCACTGGCGCAGGTGCCGTAGCGAGCGGTAGCGCAGCGGCGGGAACGATGGGCGCCTCAACTTCCGGCTCTTGCGCTTCGATGCGCGGGTCGATGCCGGTTTTGTGCAGCGCATCCAGGTAGGAGAGTGCATCCACGTGGCTGAGGTCGCGTTTGAGTGCCACCGGGGTGCCGTTGAACAGGTCTTCGACGGCGGCGAGGTCACTTTTGAATAGCTGCGCCAGATTGAGTTTGGCGGTGGTGGGCTCGACGCCGTTCAGCAGTTTGCCATCGAAGACGATCCGGTAACGGGTTTCACTCATGCAGGGCATCCTTGTCTGGGGATAGGAAAGGGCCGCAGAGTTTAAGGCCAGCCGAGTTGGGCTGGCCGAAAAATCATTTCAGATTACTGCGGCCAGCGTTCCGGCAGTTTGGCCGCCAGGGCCTGGGCGGCGCGGTATTCCTGGTCCAGGCGTGCAACCAGTTGATCGACGCTGGGCAGGTCGGTGATTTCGCCCACGCCCTGGCCTGCCGACCACACGGTTTTCCAAGCCTTGGCTTCATCGCTCAGGGGCTTGAGCTTAGAGCCGAAGTTGACCTCGCCCTTGCCCTGCAAGGCCGCCATGTCGAACCCGGCGTTTTCCAGGCTCTGGCGCATGAAACTGGCCGGCACGCCAGACACGGCGGCGGTGTGCACGATGTCGGCAGCTTTTGAGCTGAGCAGCATCTCCTTGTAGGCATCCGGCGCGTGGCTTTCGGTGGTGCCGATAAACCGCGTGCCGAAGTAGGCTAGGTCCGCCCCGAGGACTTGAGCGGCGAGAATTTCGTGGCCGTGGTTCAGGCACCCGGCCAGCAGCAAGGTCTTGTCGAAGAACTGACGGATCTCGGCAATCAACGAAAACGGGCTCCAGGTGCCCGCATGTCCACCCGCCCCGGCGGCAACGGCGATCAAGCCATCGACGCCTGCTTGCGCGGCTTTCTCGGCGTGGCGCCGGGTAGTGACGTCGTGGAACACCAAGCCGCCGTAGCTGTGTACCGCGTCTACCAACTCCTTCACCGCCCCCAGGCTGGTGATGATGATCGGCACCTTGTGCTCGATGCAGATCGCCAGGTCGGCCTCCAGGCGCGGGTTGCTGTGGTGCACGATCAAGTTGACGGCGTAGGGGGCGGGGTTCTCCATCTGCGCCAACCCGGCTTCGATTTCCTCCAGCCAGGCCTTGAAACCGCTGCTTTCGCGTTGGTTCAACGCCGGGAAACTGCCCACCACGCCATTACGGCAGCAGGCGAGCACCAGTTGCGGGTTGGAAATCAGGAACATAGGTGCGGCCACCACAGGCAGGCGCAAGCGTTGTTCGAGCAGAGCGGGCAGCGACATTGGAAGTACCCCAAGTGATTGTGACTGATAGGTATTAGAACGGCCGTACAACGACCAAAATGACGATAGCCAGCAATATCAGAACCGGGACCTCATTGAACCAGCGATAAAAGACATGGCTGCGGGTGTTTTCGCCACGGGCGAAACGTTTTACCTGCGCGCCGCACATGTGGTGGTAGCCGATCAGCAGCACGACCAGGGTCAGCTTGGCGTGCATCCAGCCACCCTGGCCAAAGTAGCCGCTGGGGTTGAGGCTAATCAGCCAGCCGCCGAAGATCAGCGTCGCCACCATGGCGGGCCCCATGATGCCGCGGTACAGCTTGCGCTCCATGATGCTGAAGCGTTCCTTGCTAACGGCGTCCTCACTTTGCGCGTGATACACGAACAGGCGCGGCAAGTAGAACAGGCCGGCAAACCAACAGACGACACTGACGATGTGAAAGGCTTTGAGCCATAGATAAAGCATTTTTAGTTATTTCCAGGTTCACGGTAGGCGCGATAGTAGAGGCTTGGGAGTGTGCCCGTCACCTTGGCGGTTGTGGCCGAACGGCGCGGCCCCTATTATCGACGGCTTTCCAGTGGGTTCGTTGAGGGCAGGTTTATGGTCAAGGTCGGTATCGTCGGCGGCACGGGTTACACCGGTGTCGAACTGCTGCGTCTGTTGGCGCAGCATCCGCAGGCGCAAGTGGTGGTCATCACTTCGCGATCCGAGGCAGGCCTGGCCGTTGCCGATATGTACCCGAACCTGCGCGGCCACTACGATGGCCTGGCATTCAGCGTGCCGGACACCAAGACCCTGGCGGCTTGCGATGTGGTGTTTTTCGCCACCCCGCACGGCGTCGCCCATGCCCTGGCGGGCGAGCTGCTGGCCGCGGGCACTAAGGTGATCGACCTGTCTGCCGACTTCCGCCTGCAGGACGCCGATGAGTGGGCCAAGTGGTACAACCAGCCCCACGGCGCCCCGCAGTTGCTGGAAGAAGCGGTGTACGGCTTGCCGGAGGTCAACCGCGAGCAAATCAAGCAAGCGCGCCTGATCGCTGTGCCGGGCTGCTATCCGACCGCCACCCAGCTGGGTTTCCTGCCGTTGTTGGAGGCGGGGTTGGCGGATACCACCCGCCTGATCGCCGACTGCAAGTCGGGCGTCAGCGGTGCAGGGCGTGGTGCCAGTGTCGGCTCGCTGTACTCTGAAACGTCGGAAAGCATGAAAGCCTATGCGGTCAAAGGCCACCGTCACCTGCCGGAAATCCGCCAGGGCCTGCGCCGTGCAGCAGGCAAAGAGGTCGGGCTGACCTTCGTGCCGCACCTGACACCGATGATCCGCGGCATTCACTCCACCCTCTACGCGACGGTGGTGGACCGTTCCGTCGACCTGCAAGCGCTGTTCGAGAAGCGTTATGCCAATGAGCCGTTCGTCGATGTGATGCCGGCCGGCAGCCACCCGGAAACCCGCAGTGTGCGCGGCGCCAACGTCTGCCGTATCGCGGTGCATCGCCCGCAGGACGGTGACTTGGTGGTGGTGTTGTCGGTGATTGATAACCTGGTCAAGGGTGCTTCGGGGCAGGCCGTGCAGAACATGAACATCCTGTTTGGCCTGGACGAGAAGCTGGGCCTGTCCCACGCAGGCATGTTGCCCTAACAGTAGATGCAAGCCGCGAGCTTCACGTTGCAAGCCTGAGGCTCGCGGCTTGAAGCTTGCCACTGCGGCCATAATAGTTGACCGTTTTTCTGGGAGAAGCGGATAATACGCGCCATCACGCAATATGGCGGCGTAACGCCGGGAGATATCAGCATGAGCGTCGAATCCTTCACCCCCACGGCTTTGCAATTCACCCACGGTGCAGCGCACAAGGTGAAGAGCCTGGTCGATGAAGAGGGTAATGATCGCTTGAAGCTGCGCGTATTCGTTACGGGCGGCGGTTGTTCAGGGTTTCAATACGGTTTTACTTTCGATGAAGACGTGGCCGATGACGACACCATCATCGAGCGCGAGGGCGTCAGCCTGGTGGTTGATCCGATGAGTTTTCAGTACCTGGCAGGTGCCGAGGTGGATTACCAGGAAGGTCTGGAAGGTTCGCGTTTCGTGATTAAGAACCCGAATGCCACGACTACTTGCGGTTGTGGCTCTTCATTCTCGATCTGATCCACAGCGTCTACTCAACGCCGCACTCCCGTCAGGGCTTGCGGCGTTTTGCTATGTGGCGTTCAGGCGGGGTAGATGGCGCCGAGCACCCGTAGTCCGCGAGCGCCGGTGACGCTGGGGCGGTTGGCGGCGATGCCTTCCAGGCAGCAATGTGCCAGCCAGGCAAAGGCCATGGCTTCGACCCAGTCGGGGTCAACGCCGTAAGCGGCGGTGCTGCTGACTTTCGCGCCAGGCAGCAGGCCTGCAAGGCGTGCCATTAGTGCCCCATTGTGGGCGCCACCACCGCAGACCAGCAGTTCTTGGGTATCGCTTTGAGCGGTCTGCAGCGACTCGACGATGGTGCGTGCGGTCAGCTCCAGCAGGGTCGCTTGCACGTTTTCACTGGGCAGTAACGGTAACCGCGCCAGGTGTGCCTGTAGCCAAACGAGGTTGAACACCTCGCGGCCGGTGCTCTTGGGGCCGGTCCCTTGGAAGAACGGGTCGCTGAGCAGCGCGTTCAGCAGGTGCGGATCCACCAAGCCACTGGCGGCCCACTGGCCGTCGCGGTCGAAATGCTCGCCGCGTTGGTGATGAATCCACGCATCCAGCAAGACATTTCCCGGGCCGCAATCGAACCCGGCGACGGGTTTGCCCGCTTCAATCAGGCTCAGGTTACTGAAACCGCCGACATTCAATACCGCCCGATTGCCTGCGCTGCGTTCAAACAGCGCTTCGTGGAAGGCTGGCACCAACGGCGCACCCTGGCCGCCAGCAGCCACGTCGCGGCTGCGGAAATCGCTGACGACCATGATGCCCGTCAGTTCAGTCAGCAGCGCGGGGTTACCGATCTGCACCGTGAAACCACGGGCAGGTTCATGGCGGATGGTTTGCCCATGGCTGCCAATCGCCCGAATATCTTGGGGGTTAAGTTTTTGCTGCTCGAGGAGGCGATGAATGCCTTGCGCGGCCAACTCCACCCAATGCTGCTGGGCGATGGCGGAGCGAGCGATCTCGTCAGGGCCGCTGGTGCATAGGCCCAGCAACTCGCTGCGCATGGCCTCGGGCATGGGGATGTAGTGGGTGGCGACCAGCTTGATCGCGGGGGCTTGCTCGATCAGCGCGATGTCCAGGCCATCGAGGCTGGTCCCGGACATCACGCCTATATAGAGCGACATGGCTTAGCGCTTGCTCGAAGCCAGCATAGTGGCTTTCTCTTGGTCCATGCGTGCCATCAGCGGTTGGCTCTGTTGCAGGAAACGGCCGCGCTCGGCTTTGGCGATGGGGTCGGCCATGGGCAGCTTCTGGCCCAGCGGATCGACGTGGACGCCGTTGACCTGGAACTCATAGTGCAAATGCGGGCCGGTGGACAGGCCGGTTGTGCCGATATAACCAATCACCTGGCCTTGCTTGACGTTGCCGCCGGTCTTGACGCCTTTGGCGAAGCCCTGCATGTGGCCGTACAGCGTACGGTAGGCGTTACCGTGCTGGATGATGACTGTGTTGCCGTAGCCACCGCGACGCCCGGCCAGCAGGACCTTACCATCGCCGGCGGCCTTGATCGGGGTGCCACGGGGTGCGGCGTAGTCTACGCCCTTGTGGGCGCGGATTTTGTTCAGGATCGGGTGTTTGCGGCCCATGGAGAAGCGGGAGCTGATACGGGCGAAATCCACAGGGGTGCGGATAAAGGCTTTGCGCATGCTATTGCCATCGGCGGTGTAATAGCTGCTGGAACCTTGCTTGTTGGTGTAGCGCACGGCGGTGTAGGTCTTGCCGCGGTTGGTGAAGCGTGCGGAGAGGATAGGGCCGGTGCCGACGGTCTTGCCGTTGACGACTTTCTGCTCATAGATCACATCGAACTCGTCGCCCTGGCGAATATCCTGGGCGAAGTCGACGTCGTAGCCAAATACGCTGGCCATATCCATGGTCAGCTTGTGCGAGAGGCCGGCGCGAGCGGCCGATTGCGAGAGAGAGCTGTTGATTACGCCGTGGACGTAGGCTGAGCGCACGGTGGGTTTGGCGGTGATGCGATTGAACGCATATCCGTTGGCGCCCTTTGTCAGCGTGATGCTTTCCAGGTCGCTGATCTTGCTGTGCAGGTTATTCAACTGACCGTCTGCGCCCAGCTCGAATTCGAGTTTCTGGCCGTGCTTGAGCTGCGTGAACTGCTTGGCCTGCTTGCCGCTGGCCAGTACTTCATGCACGGCAGTGGTGGGCAGGCCAACCTTGGCGAATAGGGTGGAAAGCGTATCGCCCTTGGCGACCACTACTTCTCTATGGTTGGGTGCTGCTTTCTCTTCGGTGACCACTGGCGCCGGGGCCGCTTGAGCGGTTTGCGAGGCGTCTTGATCGCTGCTTTCGATCTGGGCGAATGGCGATGCTGACACTTCAGTTGTGGCTTGGGCGGCGTCGGCAGTGTCTTGGTCTTGTGTCAGTTGCTCAGCAGGGCTATCCAACTCAAGACTCAAGGTCGTTCGTTTGGCTTCTACATCACTGGACGGAAATACCAGGAGCGCCAGGCTGAGGAGGGCGGCGATGCCACTTGCAGCGAGCAGGTGGGTCTTCGGATAAAGCGGCGGCGCTTTAGACGGTTCAGTGGTCATAGGTAATTTTGACTTTGAGAAGATGAATTGGAAAAGATGAATGACATGATGAAGACGAAATAACTGTATAAAATATAACCAAATCATCTGTGACGCAAGCGCGTGAACGCCGACTTCGTGGATTGCCTTCTGTGCGCCGGGCAAAACTTGTAATTAGTCCCTGATCTTGTATGGTTGGTTCCCTTTGAATCTGAGCCTTGCGGGTCTGTTATGAAGTCGGTTGAAGAGCAGCTAGCGCTGATCAAACGTGGTGCGGAAGAACTGTTGGTCGAGGCTGAGCTGATCGAGAAGCTCAAGCGTGGCCAGCCTTTGCGTATTAAGGCCGGTTTCGATCCGACCGCCCCGGACCTGCACCTGGGGCATACCGTGCTTATTAATAAGCTGCGCCAGTTCCAAGATCTGGGCCATCAGGTGATTTTCCTGATCGGCGACTTCACCGGCATGATCGGTGATCCGAGCGGCAAAAGCACCACGCGCCCGCCCCTGACTCGCGAGCAAGTGCTCGACAACGCCGAGACCTACAAAACTCAGGTGTTCAAAATCCTGGATCCGGCCAAGACGGAGGTTGCCTTCAACTCCACTTGGATGGACAAGATGGGGCCTGCGGACTTCATTCGCCTGACCTCCCAGTACACCGTTGCTCGCATGCTCGAGCGCGACGACTTCGATAAGCGTTACTCCACCAATCAACCTATCGCTATCCACGAGTTCCTCTATCCATTGGTTCAGGGCTACGACTCGGTTGCCCTGCGCGCGGATATTGAGCTCGGTGGCACCGATCAGAAGTTCAACCTATTAATGGGGCGCGAGTTGCAGCGTGCCTACGGTCAGGAGGCTCAATGCATTCTGACTATGCCTTTGCTGGAAGGGTTGGATGGCGTCAAGAAGATGTCCAAATCCCTGGGTAACTATGTTGGGATCCAGGAAGCGCCGGGTGTGATGTACGGCAAGTTGGTGTCGATCCCCGATGCGCTGATGTGGCGCTACTTTGAACTGCTCAGCTTTCGCTCCATGGATGAGATCAATGCGCTGCGGGCAGATGTCGAGGCGGGCGCCAATCCTCGTGACGTCAAGATCAAGTTGGCGGAAGAAATCGTCGCGCGCTTCCATGGCGAAGAGGCGGCCGCAAGCGCGCATCGTGCGGCAGGTAATCGCATGAAGGATGGCGAACTGCCGGATGATCTGCCGGAAGTCGAATTGACGGCCGCCGAAGCGATGCCGATCGCTGCCGTTCTTAATAAAGCAGGCATGGTGAAAAACTCGGCAGTGGCGCGTGACCTCTTGGGGTCTGGTGGTGTGCGTATTGATGGTGAGGTCGTGGATCGCACCTTTATATGCGAGCTGGGCGCTACCTATGTTTGCCAGGCGGGGAAGAAGGCATTTGCGCGTATTACGCTTAAAGCTGAATAAACCCTGAATTAACGGTTGACGGCGATTTATATCTGTCTATAATTCGCCCCACTTCCGGCGCAGTCAAAACGGAAAACTCCTTGGTAAACAAAGAGTTATGCAGGTTTCGACAGCGCGGAGCTTCAGGTCATCGAAGCCCGAAAGGAGTTGAAAAAGAGGTGTTGACAGCAGCGAGTAACGCTGTAGAATTCGCCTCCCGCTAACGAGTGATCGTCAGCGCAAGTGGTTGAAGTTGTTAAAGATTTCCCAGCGAAACTTTGAAGG
>NZ_FYEE01000004.1 GCF_900187645.1 Pseudomonas sp. Irchel 3E20
TCTCAGGCTCGATGCGCGGGTGAAGCCATCACATACCCGCAGCCTGCGGCCTGGCTACTGTCAGATCTGACAGTAGCGATGAACGGTATCGGTCCTTGCCCCACCCTGTGGAAGCGGGCTGGCCCGCCATGGCGGCCTGACAGCCAGGCTGTTCCGGCGCCTTCGCCCGCTCCCCACTGTTGCACGGGGAATCTGGCTTCAGTCTTGGCCCCTTGCCGCTCACCACGCCTTCGCTAAGTGAAGCTTTCATGACAAAAGTTCGGTAGCACTTGGCCAGGCCCGTCATGGATATGTACAGCGCTTGGGGCGGCCGCGAGGTCGGTTTTCCTGTCGATGACAGGGAGCAGGGAGTGAGGCAGTGGGCACTATGGAACGCTACTCGAAAGTAGGGATGCAGGAGCTGGACCAGCGCTTATCGAAGATCGTCGAAGCCGCGCGCAAGCGCCCGGTGTCGGTCTATCGCTACGGCGCGCCATGGGTCTGGATTGTCTCGCAGGACGACTGGCAAGGCGCGCGCAAGGATGTGGCCAGCTATATCCCGCCAGGTCACTCCCTGGTGTTGCTGCGCCCGCAAATCGAGGCGCTGCTAGACGAGCACCATGAACTGCTGCGAGGGCTGGGCGCCGAGCCGGGTTTGTCGGTGGCGCCGCAGACCCTGGTGCAGATCCTGTTGCTGCAACTGCTCTATTCGGTGCCCGGTGAGCAGCAGCTGTACGAGCAGCTCAATTACAACCTGCTGTTCCGCTGGTTCGTCGGCCTGGACCTGAACCAGAAGGTGTGGGGTTTTAACGTCCTGAGCCATGACCTGGGCGCGTTGTTGAACAACCCGGACGCGGTGCAGTTGATCCACAAAATCATTGGTGAAGTGTTCTGTGGCGCCTTGCTGCACATGCCGGAGTTCTCGCTGAACTTCGCGCTGCTGCACACCTGGCTGTCGCGGCACGCCACACCATCGGCATCAAGCCATTGAGTGGGCCGCACGCTGCGCGGGCGGCACCGGTCATTTCAAATCTAGGGGGCGGTGTGGAGCAATTTTTCAAGGCAGGGCGGCCGCGCACGATGGGCAACGGCCTGGCGCTGTGGAGCTGCCTGGCGGTGGCTCTGGGCGTGCAACCGGTACTGGCCGAAGAAGACGGGCAGGGCGCAGCGCCGGCGAAGTTGGTGGATGTGAATGAGTATTTTGTGCGCGGCAACACGGTGCTTGATGCGCGGGCCATCGAGGAAGCGGTGTACCCGTTTCTCGGCCCGCAAAAGGCCCTGAGCGATATCGAAGGCGCCCGCGAGGCGTTGCAGAAGGTCTATCAGAGCCGCGGCTATCAGTCGGTGTTCGTCGAGTTGCCCGAGCAGAAGGTCGAGGACGGTATCGTCTACTTGCAGGTCAGTGAAACCAAGGTCGGCCGGGTGCGGGTGGTGGGCGCCAAACACTACTCGCCGGTGGAGATCCGCGACCAAGTGCCAGCCCTGCAAGAAGGCCAGGTGCCGGACTTCGGCCGCGTCCAGGGTGAGTTGGCCAACCTCAACAAGAGCGCCGGGCGCCAGGTCATGCCCCTGGTACGCGAGGGCCAGCGCCCGGGCACCATGGACGTGGATTTGCAGGTCGAGGACCAGAACCCCTGGCAGGCCAGCGTCGGCCTGAACAACGACTACAGCGCCGACACCGAGAAGCTGCGCAGCGTGGTCAGCCTGGGCTACAACAACCTCTGGCAACTGGGCCACACCATTTCCCTGACCTACTTCACCGCGCCCCAGGAGCAGGACAACGCCAAGGTCTGGTCCGGCTCGTACACCGCGCCTTTGAGCGAGCGCTGGAGCCTGCAACTGGCGGGCTACCAGTCCGACAGCGACGTGGCCACCATCGGCGGCAGCAACGTGCTGGGCAAGGGCCATTCCTACGGGGTGTCGGCGATCTACAACCTGCCGCCCAGCGGCGTGTGGGCCAACTCGTTCTCGGTGGGGGTGGACTTCAAGGACTTCGAAGAGCAGATGACGCTTGCAGGCAGCAGCGACAAGGTGCCCCTCAAATACGCGCCCTTCACGTTCGCCTACAACGGCTTTCGCTACACCGAAACCTCACAGTTGGGCCTGAGCCTGAGCCTGGTGGCCGGCACCCGCGGGCTGTTCGGCTACGGCAGTTCGGACGAGGAATTCAACTACAAGCGCTACCGCGCCAATCCCAGTTTCGCCGTGCTCAAGGGCGACGCCGATTACACCTACACCTTCGCCAACGACTGGCAGAGCGCGAGCAAGGGCTCGTTCCAACTCGCCTCTGGGCCCCTGGTTTCCAACGAGCAGATCAGCGCCGGTGGTGCGACCTCGGTGCGCGGCTACCTGGCGGCCGAGCGCACTGGCGATGACGGTTATGTGATTTCCCAGGAGCTGCGCACGCCGTCCCTGGCCAAGTACCTGGGCAAGTACGTCAACGAGTGGCGTTTCTACGCCTTTGCCGAAGGCGCCCAGTTGTCCCTGCGTGATGAGTTGCCCGACCAGGAGGCCGATTTCAGCCTGGCCAGTGTCGGCCTTGGCACCCGCGCCAGCCTGAGCAAGTGGCTGTCCGGCAGCCTGGATTGGGGCTACCCGTTGCTGGAAGGCCCGAACACCTCGAAACAGGAATCGCGCGTGCATTTCAACCTGCAAGCGACGTTCTGAGAACCCTATCAAGGAGCACTTTTGATGCAACGCCTATTTATCAGCCTGATGATCTGCCTGGGCTTCGTGCTCCCGGCGACCGCCCATGCCTGGTGGCAGGACGACTGGCAGTACCGCAAGCAGATTTCGGTGGACACCACGCCCCAGGGCGCGGCCATCAACGAAAGCCTGGGCCGTACCGCGCTGCTGGTGCGCCTGCACACCGGCAACTTCACCTTTGATGGGGTCAAGGAAGACGGCGCCGACCTGCGCTTCGTCGCCGCCGACGACAAAACCGTACTCAACCACCAGATCGAAAGCTTCGACCCGCTGATGGGCATGGCGCTGATCTGGGTCGATGTGCCCAAGGTCGAGGGCGGCCAGCGCCAGGACATCTGGATGTACTACGGCAATCAGAAAGCCGCGGCCAGTGGCAACGGCCAACTGACTTTCGACCCCAGCTACACCGCGCTCTATCACTTTGACGGCGCCAGCGGCACCCCGGCCCGCGACACCACGGCCTACGGCAACACCGCCCAGAGCGCCACCGGTGCCGCCATCGATGGCGTGATCGGCCGGGCTTTGCAATTCAACGGCCAGCCGCTGCTGTTGCCGGCCAGCCCTTCGCTGCAACAGGTCGCCGGTGGCGCGTTCACCTTCAGTGCCTGGCTGCGCCAGGACCAGGCCCCCGGTGAACAAGTGCTTTTGGCCCGCCGCGAAGGCGCCAATCGCCTGCTGGTGGGGGTGAACCAGGGCGTGCCTTTCGTCGATATCGATGGCCAGCGCAGCGCCGCCACCCAGGCCCTGAGCCCCGGCCAATGGCAGCACCTGGCCCTGAGCGCGGAAGGTGCCAAGGTCACGCTGTACCTCAATGGCCGCGAAGCCGCCAGCCTGGCGGTGGCCTTGCCGGCGTTCAACTCGGCCACGGCCATTGGCGCCGACCTGCCAGTAGTGGTGGCGGTGGAAAACCCCGACAGCAGCGTGTACCAGGGCTTTGTCGGTGCCATCGATGAGTTGCGCCTGTCCAAGGTCGCGCGCCCGGCGGCGCTGCTGCTGGCCGACGCCACCTCCCAGGGCGCCGAGTCGAAACTGGTGGCCTATGGCGTGGACGAAGAACAGTCCGGTTTCGGCTTCGGTAGCCTGGGCTTCTTGCTCAACGCGGTGCCCTTGGACGCCTGGGTCATCATCGCCGTGCTGGTGCTGATGATGTTCCAGTCCTGGATCATCATGATCCGCAAGAACCGCACCGTGACCCGTGTGAGTAACGCCAACGAGGCCTTCCGCGAGCAGTTCGCCAACGTTGGCACGCGCCTGGAGCTGTTCGCCGACGACCGCGAGTTGGCTACGCGCCTGGAGCATTCTTCGCTGTGGCGCCTGTACCTGGTGGCGGTCAAGGAAATCCGCACCCGCCGCGCCCAGGGCGCCGACACGTCGTCGGTATCGGCGGCCACCATCGAAGCCATCCGCTGCTCGATGGACGGCGTGCGCACCCGGGAAAACCAGCAACTGAGCGCCAAGCTCTCGACCCTGTCCAACGCTATCGCCGGCGGCCCCTACATCGGCCTGCTCGGCACCGTGCTGGGGATCATGGTGGTGTTCCTCGGCACGGCCATGGCCGGCGACGTCAACATCAATGCCATCGCCCCGGGCATGGCGGCGGCGCTGCTGGCCACGGCCATGGGCCTGTTCGTCGCGATCCCCGCGCTGTTTGGCTACAACCGCTTGATTACCCGCAACAAGGAAGTCAGCGCCGACATGCGCGTGTTTGTCGACGAGTTCATCACGCGCCTGGCGGAGATGCACGGTGAAAGCCAGCACAGCGAAGCGGCCCACGGTCGCGGCCACCACTTCAACGCGCCCGTGTCGGCCTGAGGGAAACAGCCATGGCTTCTGTAAACGCCTCCCACGACGATGACGATGATGCGGCCGTCGACACGATCAACATCACGCCCCTGGTGGACGTGCTGATGGTGGTGCTGGTGATGTTCATCCTGACCGCTACAGCCCAGGTTTCGGGCATCCAGATCAACCTGCCCAAGGCCAGCGCCTCGGTGTCGCTGTCGGAGGCCAAGACCAAGGCCATTTCGGTCAACGACGGCGGCCAGGTGTTCCTTGACGCCTACCCGGTGACCCTGGCAGAGCTGGAGGATCGCCTGCGGATCGAGAAGGCCCAGAGCCCGGACTTCCCGGTGATCGTGCGCGGCGACGCCACGGTGCAGTACCAGAAAGTCATCGAGGTACTGGACCTGCTGCGCCGCCTGGAGCTGTCCCAGGTCGGGCTGGTTACCGGCAAACCGAGCCAGGGCTGACCATGACCGCACAATTACCTGTCAAGCCAGCACCGCTGAAAAAGTCGCCCCTGCGCCCACTCAAGTGGGGCGCGGGCCTCTTGCTCGGCGCCGTGGCCGCGTGGTTGCTGTGGCAATGGGCCAATGACATGAGTGGGATCCGCCGCGAAGCGCCGAAGATCCCCACCATCATTCCGTTGCCGCCACCCCCACCGCCGCCCCCGGAAAAACCGCCGGAGCCGACACCGCCGGTGGAAGAAAAGGTCGTCGAACCAGAACCCACGCCCGAGCCTGAGGACGTCAAGCCCGAGGAAGAGGCGCCGCCATCCCCGGCCGACGACCTGGCCAACCCGATGCAGATCGACGGCGACGCCCAGAGCGGCAACGACGCCTTCAACATCGGTGCTGGCAAGGGCGGCGGCATGGCGGGTGGTGGCGGCGGTGGGTTGGGCAGTGGCTCTTACGGCCAGTTCCTGGCCATGAGTTTCCAGCGCCTGCTGCGCGACAACCCCGAACTGCGCAACCAGGTTTACGCGGTGCAGGCCGATGTGTGGCTCAGCGCGGTGGGGGAAGTCACCCGCGTGGAGCTGACCCGCACCAGCGGCAACCCGCAGACCGACGCCCAGCTCCTGGCCACCTTACGCGCCGCGCCGGCGTTCACCCAGCGCCCGCCGGCCACCATGAAGATGCCCATCCGCCTGTCCCTGCAAGGGCGGCGGCCGGGTTAACCCTCTTATTTTTTAAGCTTTGCCAAAAGGAGTTGTGTGCAGATGATTTCCAACCTGAATCGATTGTCCCTGGCGGTTGGCCTGGTCATTGCGACCCTGGTCGGGCCCGTGGCGGCAGCGCCTGCGCCCTCGGAAAACGCCACGATCAATCTGATCCGCCTGCTGGTGCAGCAAGGCGTGCTCAAGCAGGACCAGGCCGAAGGCTTGATCGCCCAGGCCGAAAAGGAAGCGGTGCAGGCCCGCCAGAGCGCCAGTGCGGGCACCGCCGTGGCCGCCACCGGTGCGGGGGGAGATGTGCGCGTGCAATACGTGCCGGCGATTGTGCGTGACCAGATCCGCGACCAGGTCAAGGCCGAGGTCATGGCCACTGCCAAGCAGGAAAACTGGGCCCAGCCCAATACCTTCCCGGATTGGGTCTCGCGCATCAGCTTTGACGGCGATATCCGCCTGCGTGATGAGTCGCGCTACTACTCGGGCACCAACAGCAACGAAATCCTTGACTACGCCAAGCTCAACGAAAAAGGCCCCTACGACGTCAACCCCGACAGCGGCACTACATTGCCGCCGCTGCTCAACACCCGCGAAGACCGCGAGAACCTGTTCCGCCTGCGGGCGCGCCTGGGCATGAAAGCGCAGATTGCCCAGGACTGGAGCGCGGGCATCCGCATCGGCACCGGCTCGGACAACAACCCGGTGTCCACCACCCAAACCCTGGGCGGCGGCTTTGGCAAGAAGGACATCTGGCTCGACCAGGGCTACCTGACCTGGAAAGCCACCGACTACATGACCCTGACCGGCGGGCGGGTGGCCAACCCGTTCTTCTCCACCGACATGCTCTATTCCAACGACCTGAACTTCGACGGCGTAGCGGCAATTTTCAACCATGCGCTGAACAAGCAATGGGGCGTGTTCGGCACCGTCGGCGCGTTCCCGGTGGAGTACACCAACGACACCGCCTCCAGCAACGGCCAGGACAAGGAAGAAAGCGACAACAAGTGGCTGTACGGCGCGCAGATCGGCGCCAATTGGGCCATCAACGCCAGCAACCGCCTCAAGGGTGCGATGGCCTACTACCGCTTCGAGGACATCGAAGGCCAGCGTTCCAGCCCTTGCGAACCCTGGGCCGGCGACCCTGGCTGCGACACCGACGGCAGCCGCGTGGCGTTCATGCAAAAAGGCAACACCGTGTTCCAACTGCGCGACATCGTGCCCAACCCGCAGGACCCGGTGCGCACGCCGCAACCGCAGTTTGTCGGCCTGGCCTCGCAGTTCAACCTGCTGGACCTGAACCTGGTCTGGGAAACCGACCTGCCGCAAGACTTCAAGTTGCGCACCCAGGGCAACTACGTGCACAACCTGGGCTACGACGAAGGCGAGATGCGCAAGCGCTCCGAAGGCCAGATCGTCAGCAACCTGGACAGCAACGGCCAGCTCAAGAGCGGCGCCGATGCCTGGATGGTGCAGTTCACCCTGGGCAACGACCTGGAACTCAAGAAGCAGGGCGACTGGAACCTCTTCGCTGGCTACAAATACATCGAGCCAGATGCCTTGCCGGACGGTTTCAACGACTCCTCCTTCCACCTGGGCGGCACCAATGCCAAGGGTTACTTCCTGGGCGGCAACTATGGCCTGGCCAAGAACGTCACGGCCACTGGCCGCTGGTTGAGCTCGGAGGCGGTGTATGGCGCGCCGTTCGATATCGATGTCTTGCAGCTTGAACTCAACACGCGCTTCTAAGGCGCCAGGAGAAACCCATGAACAGGCTCGCCACTTCTCGCTGGAGTTACCTGCTGCTGGCCGCTGGTGTATTGATTGCCAGCGGGGCCAGCGCCGAAGGCATGGAAGAGCGCTTGCGCACCCAGTTGCGCAGCACCACCGCGCAGTTGCAGGCGCTGCAAAGCGAACAGGCCCAGGCCAGCGCCGCGCGCCTAGCGGCAGAAACCCAGGCCAAGGCCGCCCAGGCGCAAATCAAGCAATTGAGCGCCGAGCTGGCCAAGGCCCGCGGCACGGCCGAACAACTGGCCGGCCAGCAGGACGCCCTGCAAAGCCGGGCCCAGGCTCAGGCAGCAGCCAGCAGCGAACAACTGGGCAAGTTCAAGCAGGCCTATGAAGAACTGCTGGTGATGGCCCGTGCCAAGGAGGCCGAGCGGGCCAAATTGCAGGCGCAACTGACTGAACGTGACACACAAGTGCAGCAATGTTCGGCCAAGAATCAAGAAATGTACGGCGTGGCCAAAAGCATCCTGCACGCCTACGAAACCATCGACGTCGCCCAGGTGATGAACATCCGCCAGCCGTTTGCCGGCGGGGCGCGGGTCAAGTTTGAAGAAATGGCCCAGGCCTTTGGCGACGACCTCTACAAAACCCAGTTCGATGCCCCTCAGGCAGCGATTGCTCAATGAACAGTAAGGAAGCAACGACCATGACCCAAGCACAGTTGATTACCCGCGTTTCCCCCCAGAGCCTGACCGAGTTGCTGCAAGGCGCTGGCTACCGGGTCAACCAGACCGAACAGAACGCCATTGTGCAGTTGCTCAGCGCCAGTCAGGGCATCGGTTACGCCGTGCGTTTCGGCAACCCGGCCGCTGAGGCGGGTGAGTACGTGGACTTCACCTTCAGCTGCGCGCTGCGGGTGCAAGGCCAATTGCCGGCCGGCCTGGCCGAGCTGTGGAACGCCTCGCGTCGCTTTGCCCGGTTGTCGGTGCAGGGCGAATTCCTGGTGATGGAAATGGACGTGGTGGTGGCCGCAGGTGTCAGCGCCGACCACCTGCGCGCGAGCCTGGAGTTGTGGGATCGCCTGCTGCAAGAGTTCATCGTCTACCTGCGTGAATACAGCCAGAGCGCCGCCCAGCTCAGCGCCCAGGAACCTGAGCAGGTGCCAGCCGAAGAGGTGACCGCGCTGTGAGCAAAACGGCCCTGTGGGCCGGCGCGGGTGCGCTGGCCTTGCTGGTGGTGGCAGTTGCCGTGGGCCTGCGCCCAGGCAGTGAACCGGTGGCGGCGCAACCGCCAGCGCCGGTGGCCCATACGGCGGTCGGCGAGCCTGCGGTGGCGCGCCTGGGCAGCCAGCAGGTGACGCCTGAGGAACTCAAGGAACTGCTGGCCGCGTTACCTGCTGAGTCGCGCGAGCAATTGCGGGCCAACCGCCCGGCCCTCGAAGGCTGGATCCGCTCGCGCCTGGCGGAAAAAGCCGTGCTGGAGCAGGCCGAGGCCCAAGGCTGGCGCCAGCGCCCGCAGGTGGAGCGCCAGACCCGCGCCGCCACCGAGCAGATCGTGTTTCGCGATTACTTGCAGTCGGTCAGCCAGGTGCCGGCGGGTTACCCCAGTGAGGCCGAGTTGCAGCAGGCCTATGACGCGGGCAAAGCAGATTGGGTGACGCCGCCGCTGTACCGGGTCAGCCAGATTTTCCTGGCGCTCGCTTCGCCCCAGGAGCTCGATGCAGTGCGCAAGCAGGCCCAGGAACTGAGCCAGAAGGCCCAGGCCATGCCCGCGCAATTCGCCAGCCTGGCGAGCCAATATTCCCAGGCCGCTGACAGCGCCCAGCGCGGCGGCGACACCGGCCTGCAACCCTTGCAGCAACTGCTACCGGAGGCTCGCAGCGCGGTGATGCGGCTCAAGGTGGGCGGGGTGTCCGAGCCGGTGCAGAGCGCGGCGGGGTTTCATGTACTCAAACTCATCGAGCAGCAACCGTCCCGTACCGCCAGCCTGGAAGAGGTGCGCGAGCGCCTGACCCAGGCCCTACGGGCCCAGCGTCAGGAACAGATCGCCAAGGCCTACCTGGAAGGCATGCTCGATAGCGCCACCCTGAGCATCGATGGAGCGGTGTTGAACCAGGTGTTGGAGCAAAAGCAGTAGCGCAGCTGTCGGTAGCCTTTACCTGCCGCAATGGAAAACCAACAAGATCGACAGGGAGTCATCGATGTCATTGACCGAGCCCACAGGACGTCAGGGGGCTGGCGAATATCCCGGCCAAACGCAGTCATCGGCCTCTTGGCTGGCGCTGGCCGCCGAGATCGAGCCACAGGTGGCCCAGTATTTTCTGGTCAGTGCCCGTTGTGGTTGTTTCATGCAGGCGGCGCGCAGTCTCAACATCAAGTCCACCGTGTTGCGCAAGCAACTGATGTTGCTGGAGGAGCATCTGCGCCGGGCGCTGTTCTGCTACCAGGGCAGCGCCTTGAGCCTGAGCCGCGAAGGCCAGCAATTACAGGCACAACTGATTGCCCTGGCCCATGAGCGCAAATTGCCGGTGATCGAGCAGCCGCTGATTCGTCTGGCGGTGGCCGAGTCGATCCTGCATGACATCCTGGGACGCGACCTGATAGCCCTGTTGCGGCGCAATGCCAGCGCGCGCCTGGAAGTGCTCTCCCTGGACAGCCCCCTGGCCCTGCAAGCTGTCAGCGCCGATGTGGTGGTATGGCTGGCCGAGCCGGAACAGCCCCTAACGGGCCCCAGCTTTGCCACCCACGCACCGGTTTGCCTGGCCGAGCTCACTTACTTGCCCCATATTGCCAAGCGCTATTCGCGGGTGGCGGCGCGGCCCGACAGCCTCGACGACCTGGCCGACTACATGCTGGTGCAATGGCAGCAAGATGCCCAGGTCGAAAGCTTCGGGCCGTGGAATGAATTGGTGGAACAGCGCCTGGCGGGGGTGGTGCAGGTGCAGGCGTATGAGTTGATGCTGGAGATGATCCGTTGTAGCGCGTGTATCGGTCTGTTGCCGGCCTATATGAGCCATTTCGATCGAGGCTTGACCGCATTGCCCGGGCTGTTCGCCCAAGGCATGGCGCGGCAGGTGTGGATGGCGACCAATGCGCGGGTGGAACACCACGAGTCGGTGGCGTTGATCGTGGAGTTGATCCGCAACACCTTTAATGAGCGCAAAGAGTGGTTCGAGTTGTAGCAAGCGGGTTGGCTTCGGGCGCCGATCCCGCTCTGGAGTGCGTAGCGCGCCTGAAAATGTGAGTTGCTCCATCCATTTTCAGGGCGCCTGCGCAGCCCAGCGCGGGCGAGCCCGCTGACTACTTAGGGGCAGGCAGATCAGGCCGGCATGGTCCAGGGCTTGAGGGCGTAGCCTTCCTGGCTCAGCTGCTCGCGGGTCTGGGTCAGCAGGTCGGCCAGCTTGGCTGGGTCGCGGTAGGCGCTGCTCGGGATCTGCTGGTGGCCGATGTGGGTGTTGGTGCGGTCGACAACGGCCAGGTTCAGTTCACCGTTGCCGTCTTGTTGGGCCCAAGCGATGCACTGGAAAGGTTCAAATGCATGGCCGGCGATCAAAAGTGCTTCGTTGAAACGGAGCGGGGCGTTCATGGGGTCTTCTCTCTGTATGCCCAATCAAATGATGTGCCGTCGGTTGGGCGTACCGTGCGGCTGGATACTTGTACTGATGCTTGATGTCCGGTGGCGGGTCACACATTCAGCGTAAGTTTTTTCATGTTTGTTTCGTTTGGCTGTTTATAAACACAATATTGAAAGCTAAATGAAAGCTTTTGCTTCGCAAGGTAACTTCAGACGTGGATTCTTATAACCAATACAGAGGTATTTGCTATTACCGCTATAGTCAATCGATACAAGGGCGCGTCAAGTTCTTGCTAGTGTTACAACCGGGCTAGCCAAATCACTGTTTCTACTCACAATTCTTAATTTTGGCGCCAAGGAACAGTCATGAACGAAGCGCCGGCCCTACGCCGACTACTGGTGGTCGATCCCTGCGATGACTGTCATGGCCTGCTGCCCGGTTTACGGGCGGTGGGCTGGGACGTCGACAGCTGCAACCTCGAAGCGGCCAGTGACCGCACCTGCGATGTCGGGTTATTGCGTTTGCAGTCTTTTCACCTGGAACGTCCCGAAGCGGTCAAGGAACTCATCAGCCGCAGCGGCACCGAATGGATTGCCGTGCTCAGCCCGGAAGTCTTGCGATTACAGAACGTTGGCGACTTTGTTTGCGAGTGGTTCTTCGATTTCCATACCTTACCGTTCGATGTCTCCCGTGTGCAGGTGACACTTGGTCGCGCCTTTGGCATGGCACGCTTGCGCGGCAAGGGTTCGGTGCGCATCGACGAGCCCGAACACGAGCTATTGGGCGATAGCCGGCCGATCCGCGAACTGCGCAAGCTGCTGGGAAAATTGGCGCCCACCGAGTCGCCGGTACTGATCCGTGGCGAAAGCGGCACCGGCAAGGAATTGGTGGCGCGCACCCTGCATCGCCAATCACAGCGCCACAGCAAGCCCTTTGTGGCGATCAACTGCGGGGCTATTCCCGAGCACCTGATCCAGTCCGAACTGTTCGGCCACGAAAAGGGTGCCTTTACCGGCGCTCACCAGCGCAAGGTCGGGCGCATCGAGGCCGCCCATGGCGGCACTTTGTTCCTGGATGAAATCGGCGACCTGCCCTTGGAGTTGCAAGCCAGCCTGCTGCGTTTTCTTCAAGAAAAACATATCGAACGGGTGGGCGGCAGCCAGCCGATCCCGGTGGATGTGCGGGTGCTGGCCGCGACCCACGTTGACCTGGAGGCGGCCATCGAGAGGAAGCGTTTTCGCGAAGACCTGTACTACCGCTTGAATGTCCTGCAAGTGGTCACCGCGCCCCTGCGCGAGCGCCATGGCGACCTGGGGATGCTGGCCAACCATTTTTCCCACTTCTATAGCCAGGAAACCGGGCGCCGCCCCCGCAGTTTCAGCGAGGACGCCCTGGTGGCCATGGGCAAGCACGAATGGCCGGGCAACGTGCGCGAGCTGGCCAACCGGGTCCGCCGCGGCTTGGTGCTGGCCGAAGGCCGGCAGATCGAGGCCCGCGACCTGGGCCTGCTGAGCAACCAGGCCATCGCCGCGCCCATGGGCACCCTGGAAGACTACAAGACCCGCGCCGAGCGCCAGGCCTTGTGCGATGTGTTGAACCGCCACAGCGACAACCTCAGCGTCGCCGCCCGGGTGCTGGGGGTGTCGCGGCCCACCTTTTATCGCCTGCTGCACAAACACCAGATCCGCTAAACGGGCATAAAAAGGCCCGCTGCGACGTGAATCGCGGCGGGCCTTTTGGCATGGCTTAGAAGTAGTAGGGGAATTTCAGGCTGAAGGTGAAATCCGGGGCGTCGTCGGTCAGGCCGATGGACAGGTTGGGCACAATGGTCAGGTTGTCGGTGGCGGCCACGGTCATGCCGACGTTGAAGTAGCCGGCGTTGGCATCGCTGGACACCACCGATTGCCAGTCGCCACCATCGGACTTGAGCTTGCTCTTTTTCTGGATCAGGTCGGACACCGAAAACGACATACTCATTTTCTCGTTCAACGCAAAAGCAATACCGGCGCCAATCTGGAAGCTGTCGCCCAGGCGTACGCTGCCAGGGGTCTTGATGCTGGGTGAGGAGCTGATGTCGTCGAAATCCTGCTCCAGGTTGTGGGTGTACGACAGGCTGCCGAACAGCACGGCCGGGTCGAAGGTCTTGACCAGGGAAATGCCCGGGGTGATCGACCACACACCGTTACCGGTGGGCAACTCATCCGGTACGAACAGGTTGGTGTTGTTGCTTACCTGGCGCAGCTTGATGCCGAACGGCTCCTTGCCGGTGGGCGCCTTGACCCGCAGGGTGACGACCGCGTCGGGGGTGTTTACCGACTCGTCCATGAACTTGTACGCCACGCCGAAGTTGACATCGCCGATGGTCGGGTCGCGGGTGATGGATTTTTCGCTGGTCACGCCCGCCGCGCCGTTTTGCGCGCCGCCGGATTGATAAGTGGATTCGCGATAGACCACCGGCACGTTCAGGTCGAACTGCCAACGGTTGTTGAAGTTGTAGCGCCCGGTGACGTCGAAGGTCCAGTTGTCGGCCTTGATCCGATCCAGGTTGATGTTGCCCAGGAAGATCGAATCCAGGGCCAGGAAGCCGTTGAGGATCAACTGGCGCGTGTCGTAGCGCGAATAAGTCATGCCGGTTTCGAGGCTGAAACTGCCGCCGCCAAAGAAGCCGCTGGCCTCGTCATACAGGTTGGAGACGCTCTGGGCCGGTGCCGAATCGTCCTGCAGGGACTGGCCGTAGGAGGTTGCGCCCGCGCCACCGGCCGCCCCTCCCGAGGCGGCTGCGGCACCGGTGCCCGCGACCTGGTTGCCGCGCATATCGGCGGGGGATTTGGCCAGGCGTTTGGGCGCCGGTGTCGCCGGTTGGTCTTCCACTTGGCGGACTCGTTGTTCAAGTACCGCCAACGCTTTTTGTTGAACTTCGTAGCGTTGTTTCAACGCTATAAGTTCTTGTTTCAATGCCTCTATGTCCGCATCGGGCGCCGCTTGCAATAAGGCCGAAGGAAACAGAGTGCTCAGACACACAACAGCGCGCAGCGTCGATGATCGGTACATGAATTAAGCCGTCCCTTTAAACCCAATGGTCGAGAAGCAGCGTAGTTCAATATCCCAAGTTGCGTAGGCCAACGAGTTGGCTCAAGTTGCAATCCAGTGCGCCGGCGCTAGGGCCGTTGTTATTGAGTACTACGTTGAGTTGAGTGAGGTTATTGACCAGGTTGCTACTGCCCAGTAGCCGGGTGTTTTGCAACAGGCCGCCTTGAGCTACTTGTTGCAGGGTGCTGCCCTGGTTGTTGCTGGCCTGGATGGCCATCTGGATGCCGCCGCCGTTGTTGGACACCGCGATGCTGCCGGCGCCATTGCTGGCGGTGACGGCGTTGTCGCCGGTCAGCAGCACACCCTGGTTGGGCGCCAGGGCCGGGGCCTGGTTGGCTTCGCTGACGTCGATGCTGACGTTGTTATAGGCCGTGTTGCCATCCCCCGCGGCCCGCACGCTCTGGGTTACGCCCTGGCCGCTGCCCAGGCCCGCGCCGCCGATGATGTTGCCCGTGCCCGGGTTGCCGGGCGTACCGCCGCCCTTGCCGGGTTCATTGATGGTGGAGACGTAAAACTGCGGCTTGATGGTCGATTGCTGAACTTGCATGGACGTGGCGGCGCCAATCACGTCGCCAGTGGCGTTGCGCCATGTAGTACTCATGACAATACCGAAGCTGATGATCCGCCCCGGCATCACATAACGGCCGCGAAGTTCCGAGAGTTCCGCATCCTTGATCTCGATGGGTTTGAATCCCGAACTGGCCAGTGCGGGAAGGGGAAGTACGGCAACCAGACAAGCGGTCGCCAGCCAGTATGGAGTTTTCATGTGCTGCTGCTCCCGGAGCGTCCTGCTCCTTTATCTAAAGTGGCGTTTAGAAGAAGTCGCTTTGAATGAAACCAAAGTCCAGTAGTTCTGCATCTTTGACCGGGTTGAAACCGTCGAGCTTGTTTTTGGCCGTGACTGGCAGCGGTGGCGTGAGCAGGGCGTTGGCTTTGTCATAACCGGGGCCGATGATGGCGAACACGATGCCGTTCCAGCCTTTGACGAAATCTTCATGGGTGTAGCGTTTATGGCCCAGGACGGGGTCGCCGATGTAAACCCAGTCCTTTTCCGTGCGTTGCAGTACCACGAAGTGCTTGTAGCCGCGGATATCCACCAACACCACCACGGGAATGGAGATGTCCTGCAGCTTGTCCGCCGGTATCCGATACCCCCGCGCACGCATGCCGATGCTTTCCACGTAGAGCTTCATGTCCAGCATGGAAAACCCTTGTGTGCGCACCAAGTCATGGTCAGCGTTGGCCAACATGCCCTCGATCACCTGGTTTTCATCGACATCCAGCCAGTAGCTCTGGCGCAGCACCGTGGCCAGTGCGGCGGCGCCGCAACTGAAATCGGTTTTTTGTTCCACCAGGTCGACGAATTTACGCTCACGCACGCTTTGCACTTGCTTGTAAACCAAGGTGCCGCCAGGAAGGGCGGCAATGGCCATGGAGGCCGCCTGGCACTGCGCCGAGGCCAACCCGGTCAGGCCCAACAGAACGGCGAGGGCGGCAATTCGCATGGTCGATACGCCTTGCTGGGGGAAATGGGAAAGCCCCGTTGCCGGGGCTTTGGGGTTTATTGCCGTCAGTTGCCAGCAGGGCAAGCGTTGCAACCGGCCGCAATCGACATCGAGTTGACTTGTTGGTTACTCACGCCAGCGGCGTTGTTGTAGCCCACGTTGCCGGAGTTGCTGTTCACCGAACCGGTGGTGGTAGCGTTGTTGACTACAGGGTTTTTCCAGCCGTCTTTGACCAGCACTTGTTGGGTCCATACCGCGCCCAGCAAGAAGTTGCCTTGTTCTACGAGGTCAACTTTCTGGCCTTTGTTGCCACCGCTGCCGCTACCACCTTTGTCGTCGTAGTAGCCACCTTTGTCGTCTTTGATGGTGCCTTTGATGGTGCCTTTGTAGGAACCACCGGCGATGGCACCGCCACTGAGGCTGACCACTTTGTTTTCACGATCGGCTTTGTTGTTGACACCCAGGTCGGTGCTGTTTTGCGATGCGCCTGAAACCGCGTTGGCCACGCGGCCGCCGGACACAGCAATCGCCAGGTCGTTTTTCTGTTGGTTGAAGTTGCCGGCCGCGTTGTTGAAGCCGATGTTGCCGGAGTTGCTGTTAACGCTGTTGTCAACTTGCGCACGGTTTTGGGTCGAGGCGTTTTTCACGTAGTTGTTGACGTTGTTCTGGCTCGCCAATGCCAGGGCGTTGGCGCTACCGAACACAAAGGCTTCGTCAGCGGTGGCGATGGCTGCGTTGTTGGCTTGTTGGTTGCCGTCGCCGGCTGCGTTGTTGCCGCCTACGTTGCCGCTGTTGCTGTTGAATGAGTTGTCAGACTTGGCATTGTTTTTGGTGGCCTGATTGTTCACATAGTTGTCTTCACTGTTCTGCGTGTCGGCGGAAATGGCGGTAGCGCCGGCGCCGATTTGCAGTTGGTCCTGCCAGGTTGGCCCTTGTGGTTTGTGCGGGTGTTTTTTGTCGCTGTCAGCCTGAGCAGCCATAGCCATCACTGCAGCCAAGGCGAAAACCAGTGGTTTCAGAGCGGTTGTAGGTTTCATGGTGTTTCTCCGTGCCTATTGAATTGGTTAAGTGTTGCGACTTGCCAAGTGCACTGCGGTTGGGTCAATCAGCGACCCGGATGCTCAGGGTGTTGGCCATGCGGTTCCCCACACCCGCGCTCTGGTTCACCTGAATCACGCCACGGCTGCCGGTGAAGGCCTGGTCACTGGTGGTGACCTGGCGGCTGCCGGTGGGTGTGCCAGTTGCTCCCGAGACTGGTAGCAGCGCCACGTTCTGTTGCGACAGGGCGCTGTCATCGACGCTTTGCGGTTGGGCACTGATGCTGACCCGCAAGGCGTTAATCATTTGGTTATTGGCCCCGGCGGACTGGTTGACGCCCAGTGCACCGTTGCCGTTGATGAACGAGTTGCCGCTGATGTCGCTGCTGGCGTTCATCGAACGGTTGGCGGCGGTATTGATGCTCTGCTGCAGGCTGTTGACGGCTTTGGCGTCTTTGCCTATGGCAATGGCCCGGCTGTTGACTTGCTGCTGTTGATCGCCGGCGGCCTGGTTGACCATCAGGTTGCCGCGATAGGCCGCGCCGGAATTATCGATCCGGGCCTGGTTGACCACCGCTACGGCGGAGTCGGCCAGGGCGCTGGTGCTGGCGAGCAGGGCGATTGCCATTACAGTGAGTTTCATCATCAGTTCCCCTTGCCGCCTAGGTTCATCAGGGGGCGCATGCCGGTTTCCATGGCCCGGTTGATGGTGCCGGAGATCCGCGCACCGGCACCGCTGCCAGCGCTGGCGCCCATGCCGGGCAGGCCATTGGGGTTGGTCACCACGTTGAGGCCGGGCATGTGGGTGGGGGCGGTGTTGTTAACGGTCTGCTGGATGCGCTGGCCGCTGCTGACCCCGGCGAAATCGCCATCGCTCAGCTCCCCCGTAGCCCTCAAGACCTGTTGCGAGGGGTTGGCGTTGACGGTGGTGGGGTTGGGGTTGGGCGCCAGCGGCTTGCGGCCGGCAGCAATGGGGTCAACAGGGCGCGTGAGCACAATAGTGCCGTCACCGGCCGCCACCACGGGCAGGCAATACATCGCGCTGAGGACACAGCCTGTCAGCAGGAGGCGGTTCAAGCGCTTATTGTTGTTGCCCATGTCGGCATTCCTTCTTCCAATGCGCTGGCCTTGTCAGCGTTGCGAAGGTGTAGAGCAGAAGCCGTGCCGCTTTTTGTTTGTGTCTTTAAATCAAAGGGTTAGCTCGGCGCCGGAGAACAGCGCGAGCGAGCCTGTATCAACGCTGAGACAGGCGTGAGGGCCGAGAACCGCTGGATGTGGTGAAAACGCTCTAGACCGGGCCTTTGGGCAGGGCTGTATCAGCCGCGTGACAGTTGCCCCATTAAAGGCGCGTGCCGCTGGCGGGGGTGGGGGTTCGGCGCACAAGGGTGTATCAGGAATGGACAGTTTCGGGGATTTTGCAGGCTTTTCAGCCCTGGTTCGGGGTGGCGAGCAGGTGCTCCACGGCGGCGAAGGCTTGCTCACGTCGCGCCGTCCAATCGCCAGTGACGACTTCGAATCGCCGCTGGTGCTGTTGCAGCCAGGCGTGGCTGGCATCGAAAAAGGCCTGGCGTTGCGCCAGGTCGGGCTGGCAGCGCAGGCCATCGCCCGTCCAAGCCACGCCTTCGGGAGAGAGCAGCAGGTGCAGGTCGTAATGGCGTGCCAGTAGTGCTTCCTCGATCCACCCCGGGCAGTCGCCGAACAGGGCCAGGCTCCAGAGCTGGTTGCTCAGCAGGTGGGTGTCGAGAATCAACAATTGCGGGGCCTGGGCGCGGGCCTGGTCTTCCCAGGCCAACTGCCCGCGGGCGATGGCCGGGATGTCGGCCAGGCAGGTGTCGCGCTGGGTTTGCTCCATGAAGTGGCGCACATACTCGCCCACCAGCACACCGCCAAAACGCTGCTGGATGCCTTCGGCCAACCAGCTCTTGCCGCTGGATTCCGGGCCGCTCAACACCAGCACTTTCATGGCTGCAACGCCGGGTCGGCGCGCCATTGGCGCCAGCCCTGCACGGCAATCAGGGTGAACAGTGCATAGAGGGCGGCGGTGAGGTACAGGCCCTTATAGACGAACAGCGCGACGAAGATCACGTCCACCACAATCCACAAGGCCCAGCATTGCAGGCGTTTCTGCGCCATCCACATCTGTGCCACCAGGCTGAACCCGGTGAGGGCCGCGTCCAACCAGGGTTGCGCGGCGTCGGTCCAATGGGCCATGGCGCCGCCCAGCGCGAGGCTGCCGACTGCGCCGATGGCCAGGCCCTGCGCCACGGCCTGGGTGTTGAGCCGGGTGACCTGGCGGCCGCTGTGGCGCTCGCCGGCACGGGTCCACTGCCACCAGCCGTAGAGCTGCAACGCGGCGTAGATCACCTGCAAGAGCATGTCGGAATAGAGTTTGACCTCGAAGAAAATCCAGCTGTAAAGCAGCACCATCACCAGGCCGATGGGCCAGCACCAGGGGTTTTGCTTGACTGTCAGCCACACGGCTATCACGCCGAGCGTTGCGGCAAACAGTTCTAACCCGGACATGGCATTTCCTTGCAGAGCACGAAGAGGGCCGGGATTGTACCCCGTAGCAAGCGGGCGTGCCCGCGCTGGGGTGCGCAGTGCGCCCCGACGGTGGTGTGCCCGGAAGATTTTTACGGCCGCTACGCGCCCTTGCGCGGGCAAGCCCGCTTGCTACAACAGCAGCAGCGGGCCGGGAGGGAAGGTCAGACCTTGAACTGGCGCAGCAGGGCGTTGAGCTGTTCGCTCAATTCCTTGAGGTGAACGCTGGCTAGGCTCGATTGTTCGGCAGCCAGGGCGGTGCTTTGGGACAGCCCGGCGGCCTGGGTGACGTTCTGGTTGATGTCTTCGACCACATGGGCTTGTTGCAGGGTGGCGCTGGCGATGGAGGCGTTGAGGCCGTTGAGGTTTTGCAGGGCCTGGCCGATGGCGCTCAGGCTGGCGCCGGCCAGGCCGGCTTGCTCGATAGTCAACTGCGAGGCACGGCTGCTGTCACCGATCACCCGCACGGCGGCTTCGGAATGGTTTTGCAGGCGTTCGATCATTGCCTGGATTTCCGCCGTGGACTTCTGCGTGCGCTGGGCCAGCAGCCGCACCTCGTCTGCCACCACGGCAAAGCCGCGGCCTTGCTCGCCGGCGCGGGCGGCCTCGATGGCAGCGTTCAGCGCCAGCAGGTTGGTCTGCTCGGCGATCGAGCGGATCACCTCCAGCACGCTGCCGATCTGGGTGCTTTCGGCCGACAGGGTGCGGATCACCTCCACGGCTTGGTCGATGGTGCTGGACAACTGGTCGATCTGTTGCAGGCTGCTGTCGATATTGACCTGGCCCTGCTGGGCCTGGACCTGTGCATCGCGCATTTCGCTGGCGGCGTGCTCGGCGTTTTTCGCCACGTCCTGCACGCCGTAGGTGACTTCATTGATGGCGGTGGCCACCAGTTCCATTTGCTGGGACTGCTGCTGGCTACGTTCCTGGGCCTGGCTGGCGTTGTTGCCCAGATCCGTAGACGACTGGCCCAGGGCGCTGGCCGAGAGCTGCAGCTGGCCCACCACTTGGCGCAGCTTGGCGGTGAAGGTGTTGAAGTGACGGGCCAGTTGGGTGACTTCGTCCTGGCCGTGGGTGTCGAGGCTGCGGGTCAGGTCGCTTTCGCCGCTGGCGATGTTGGCCATGGCGTGCACAGCTTCTTGCAACGGCTGCACGATGCTGCGGGCAATCAGGATCACCAGCAGCGCCATCACCAGCGCGATCACGATGCCAATCAGCGAGGCTTTCCAGACCTGCTCATAGAACTGGGCCTGAATATCGTCGATATATACCCCCGAGCCGATGATCCAGCCCCAGGGCTGGAACAGTTGCACGTAGGAGGTTTTCTGCACCGGTGCCTCGGCCCCCGGTTTCGGCCAACGGTAGTCCACGGTGCCGGCGCCTTTTTCCTGGGCGATGGCGACCATGGCGTTGAACAGCGCAAAGCCGTCCGGGTCTTTGATGCCGGACAGTTCCTTGCCTTCGAGCTTGGGGTTGGCCGGGTGCATGACCATGACGGGCTTGAGGTCGTTGATCCAGAAGTAGTCGTCCTGGTTGTAGCGCAGCCCGCGCACGGCGTTCAGGGCTTGTTGCTGGGCGGCTTCGCGGCTCAGGGTGCCGGCGGTTTCCAGGCCGTGGTAGTAGGTGAGCACGCCATTGGCGGTCTCCACCACATGGCGGGTTTTCTCGGCCTTGGCCTGGTACAGGTCGCTGTGGATCTGATTGAGCATCAACATGCCCAAGGTCAATAGCATCAACACAGACACCACCAGGATCAGCCACAAGCGGCGGCTGATCGACACACTGCGTAAGCTATTCATTACCGGTCACTCCAGATTCTTGTTCTTGTCATTAAGGCCAAGCCATCCAAGCATGCTTTGGCCAATGGCACCAACCCTACCCAAGTCTACTAACGCGACAGCGCCAAACCGGTATGTCTGCTAGGATTTCGGCCGCGTTGGGCAAACCTGAACAGCGCTCAGGGAATTTTTCCCGATTCTACGGATCTCAGGCGCGCGCCAGTACGCGCTATGTTGTCGCAGTGAACGCATAAAAATTATTGACGGGGCATGCCAGGGGCATTGCTTCACGGGGGCTTGATGGATTTTTGGACCGCCGCATCGGCATTGATTCTTGGAGTTGTAGAAGGGCTGACGGAGTTTTTGCCCATTTCCAGTACGGGACACCAGATCATTGTTGCCGACCTCCTCGATTTCGGCGGTGAGCGGGCCATGGCCTTCAACATCATCATCCAGCTAGGGGCGATCCTGGCGGTGGTCTGGGAGTTTCGGCGCAAGATCCTCGACGTGGTCGTGGGCCTGCCCACCCAGCCGAACGCACGGCGCTTTACCGCCAACCTGCTGATCGCCTTTCTACCGGCGGTGGTGCTGGGGGTGGTCTTTGCCGACCTGATCCATGAATACCTGTTCAACCCCGTGACCGTGGCTGCCGCCCTGGTGGTGGGCGGTGTGGTGATGCTCTGGGCCGAGCGCCGCGAGCACGAGGTGCACGCCCACAGCGTCGACGACATCACTTGGAAGGATGCCCTCAAGGTCGGTTTCGCCCAGTGCCTGGCGATGATTCCCGGCACCTCGCGCTCGGGCTCGACCATCATCGGTGGCTTGCTGTTTGGCCTGTCGCGCAAAACCGCCACCGAGTTCTCGTTTTTTCTCGCCATGCCGACCATGGTCGGGGCAGCGGTGTATTCGGGCTACAAGTACCGCGACCTGTTCCAACCCGCCGACCTGCCGGTGTTCGCCATTGGCTTCGTCACCGCTTTCATCTTCGCCATGATTGCGGTCAAGGGCCTGCTGCGCTTTATCGCCAACCACAGCTACGCGGCGTTTGCCTGGTATCGCATCGTGTTCGGCTTGCTGATCCTGGCCACCTGGCAGTTCGCCTGGGTGGACTGGACGGCGGCCCAGCCATGAAGGCGCCGAACGGCGCACTGCAATACCCGCGCCTCAAGGTTCTGGTGTTTGCGCTGCTGGTTGCGTTGCCATTGGGTGGCTCGCTGGCCTTGTGGTTGCGCGGGGTGTCACCGATCCCATTGGTGGCCTACGGGGCGGTCAGCCTGTTGGCGTTCTTGCTCTATTGGCGCGATAAACGTATGGCCCGCGCCGGGCAGTGGCGCGTGCCGGAAAACGTCCTGCACGCGGTGGAACTGGCGGGCGGCTGGCCCGGCGCCTTGCTGGCCCAGCAGTTACTGCGCCACAAAACCCGCAAAGTCGCCTACCAACTGGTGTTCTGGCTGATCGTGCTGGCGCACCAGGTGTTTTGGATCGATCGCCTGTTCCTCGGCGCCACCCTGTTTTCGATTTTCTAGAGCAACAGGCCGACCTGGGTGCGCTTGGGCAGTTTGCTCACCACCAACTGGTGGGAGCGTCGCAGCAAGCCTTGCAGTTCTTCGGCGCCCAGCGGGTAGGGGGTTTGCATGATGATCCACTGCGCCCGCGCCAGATACGGCGCGGGGCCGATGCCAGGGCGGTCGATGTGGCCCAGGAACAGATCCTTGTCCACCTTGAATGCCAGGGAATCGCCGCGCAGGTTCTGCAGGGCAAACATCTTGCTGCCCGCCACCGAAAACACCCGCACACCGCCCCATTTGTAGTCTTCCCGGGCGCCGGGCAAGGCCAGGCAGAAGGCTGCCACATCGGCTTCGTTCATCTTCATAACAGGCGATCCCCACAGGCGTTGAATGAATGGGCCAGATGATCGATCCATGCGCGCACGGCTGGCAACAACCCGCGGCGGTGAGGGTACACCGCCAGCAACCAGCCGCCGGGCAGTGACCAATCGGGCAGCAGTTGCACCAGTTGGCCACTTTGCAGCTCCTGCTCGCAGTACATCATCGGTAGCAGGGTGAACCCCAGGCCCGCCAGGGTGCAGGCCTTGCGCACCACAAAGTCATCGATGCCCAGGCGGGCTTCCAGGCTCAGCTCGGTGGCGTGGCCTTGCAGGTCGAGCATGCGCAGGTGCACCAGGCGATCGCTTTCCAGGGCGCCGAGCACCGGGACGCTTTTCAGGTCGTCGGGGCGTTCGATTTGGCGCTCTTGCAAAAACGCCGGGCTGGCCACCATCACCATTTGCGCCTGGCGCAGGCGACGGGTTACCAGCAGCGGGTCTTCATCGCCCAACTCGCGCACCCGCAAGGCTACGTCTATGCCTTCGCTGACCAGGTCCACGCGGCGGTTGACCAGCATCACGTCCAGTTGCACCTGGGGGTAGCGTTCAAGAAAGCTGCCGATCACCCCCGGCAGGAACTCATGGGCCAGGCCCACCGGGCACGACATGCGCAACCGCCCACGGGGCTCGCTGGACATGCTCGCCACCGCCTCGTCGGCCATCTCCGCCTCCAGCAGCATCGCCTGGCAATGGCGCAGGTAGCGTTCGCCCACGGCCGTCAGCTTGAGGCTGCGAGTGGTGCGTTGCAGCAGGCGTGCGCCCAAGCGCTCTTCCAACTCGGCGATACGCCGCGACAGGCGCGACTTGGGAATGCCGAGCAAACGCCCGGCGGCGGCGAAGCCACCGGCCTCCACCACCTTGGCGAAATAGTACAGATCATTAAGGTCTTGCATGGGGGTGGGCTCATTGTCCTGTCGGTGGGACGAATAATCGCATTATTACCGCCTAATAGGTGATTGGATTCACCTGTAGGATTGTCCCCACTTGATCGCCCTGTCGCGGTCCTCACTTGGAGATCCCACATGAAACTTCTGCATATCGATTCGAGCATCCTGGGCGACAACTCGGCCTCCCGTCAGTTGAGCCGCAGCGTGGTACACGCCTGGCAAGCCGCCGAGCCTGGCCTGGCCGTCACCTACCGCGACCTGGCGAGCGACGCCATCAGCCACTTCAGTGCTGCCACCCTGGTCGCCGCCGGCACCAGCGCCGAACTGCGTGACGCCGCCCAGCAGCACGAAGCCCAGCTCAGCGCCTCGACCCTGGCCGAGTTCCTCGCCGCCGACGCCGTGGTGATCGCCGCACCGATGTACAACTTCACCATTCCCACCCAACTCAAGGCCTGGATCGACCGCATCGCCGTCGCCGGCCAGACTTTTCGCTACACCGAAGCCGGCCCCGAAGGCCTATGCGGCAACAAGAAGGTGATCGTGGTGTCCACCTCCGGCGGCCTGCACGTGGGCCAGGCCACGGGTGTCGGCCATGAGGATTACCTCAAAGTCATGCTCGGCTTCATGGGCATCACCGACGTCGAGTTCGTTCGCGCCCATGGCCTGGGCTACGGTGAGGACGTGCGCGGCAAAGCCATGGGCGATGCCCAGGCGCACATCGATGAACAATTGTTCGCCGCCGCCTGATCGCCACGGCCAACAGCCACTAGACTCCGTAAGCGGCGCCGCTTGCGGAGTTTTTTTATGCTTGCGCTAAAGGCTTGGCGCGGGTTGTGCTTAAACCCGGCGGCGATGCCTTCAACCAAATCGACAGGGCTTTGCATGGCACGTTTGGGTGCGTTGTGGCTGATTTTTCTCTGGGCTGGCCTGGCGCCGGTGCACGCGGTGGCGGGCGGGCAGCCGCGCTGGAGTGTGGGTTATCACTGGATGAGTTTTCTCGACCCGCTGGACCAGCAACCGATGCGTGCGATTGCCTTCTACCCCTCCACGGCGTTGCAGCAAATCAGTGACGTGGAGGGCTACCCATTGCTGGCCAGCCAGGACGTGCGCCTCGCCCCGGGGCGTTTCCCGCTGCTCATGCTGTCCCACGGCAACACGGGCACGCCGCTGGCCCTGCATGACCTGGCCACCGCCCTGGCGCGCCAGGGGTTCGTGGTGGTAGCGGTGTTCCACCCCGGCGACAACGCCGAAGATCACAGCCGTTCGGGCACCCTGAGCAACCTCTACGGGCGGCCGTTGCAGATTTCCCGTGCCATCAGCGCCACCCTCGACGACCCGTTGCTGGCGGCCTCGGTGAGTGCACGGCAAGTAGGGGTGATCGGCTATTCGGCGGGTGGCGAGACAGCGCTGATCCTCTCCGGTGCCACACCGGACCTGCAGCGCTTACGCCGTTACTGCGCGCTACGGCCCAACGACCTTGACGCCTGCAGCACCCAAGGCGAGTTGATCGCCGACCGCGACGACCTGCAAGTGGTGGCCGATCCAAGGGTGGGGGCGTTGCTGTTGATGGCGCCGTTGAGCCTGAAATTCGGCCGCCACAGCTTGGCCGAGGTGCATGTGCCGGTGCTGCTGTACAGCGGCGACGGCGACAACCTAGTGGCTTACGACAAAAACGCCGCTGCCCTGGCGCGCAAATTGCCGTCGGCGCCGGATTTCAAACTGCTGCCCGGGGCCGGGCATTTTGTTTTCATGGCCCCCTGCACGGCGCAACAGCAGCGCGCCATGCCGGCGCTGTGCATCGACGCCGATGGGGTGGATCGCAACAACATCCACCGCACCTTGATTGGAGAAGCCGGGCGTTTTTTTGCCCATGCGTTGGGTAAACCGGGCCAGGCCAGCGCCCACCACGAGCTGCCGTAGCAAGCCCGCTTACTACATCAGCATCGACAAGGCGCGGCGTTTGAGCAGCAAGGTCAGGCCCAGGCCTGACACCGACAGCAACGCCGCGCAGAAGAATATCCACGAATACCCCAGGTTCAACGCCACCGCGCCCATCACCGGCCCGGCAATCGCCAGGGCCAGGTCAAAGAACACCGCATAGGCACTGAGCCCCGCGCCACGGCTGGTGCTGGGCACCTGGGCGATGGCTTCCACCCCCAGCGCCGGGTACACCAGCGACAGGCCAAACCCCGCCAACCCCGCGCCCAGCAGGGCAAACCCGGTCGAAGGCGCCAGCCACAGCAACACCAGGCCGAGGGTTTCGATGCCCATGCAGGCAATCGCCGCCGCATACCCGCCAAAGCGCTGGATGCTGGAGATAAACAGCAGGCGCGAGAGGATGAAGCACACCCCGAACACCGTCAGGCACCACGCGGCGCCGCGCCAGCCCAGGTCGGCGTAGTACAGGGTGATAAACGTGGTGAGGGTGCCGTAGCCGATGGAGGCCAGGCACAGGCTGGCGCCATAAGGCGCGATACGCCCGAATACCGCCCAGAACGGCATGCGTTCGCCCCCCAGCACCGGCACCGAGGGCTTGTTGCGGATCAGCAGCAGGGCCAACAGGGCCAGGGCCGTCAGGGCAATGCCCAGGCTAGCGAAGCCCAGTTGCGCCACCATCACCACCCCCAGCGGCGCGCCGATGGCGATGGCGCCGTAGGAGGCGATGCCGTTCCAGGAAATCGAGCGTGCGGTATGCTCGACGCCCACCTGGCCCATGCACCAACTGATGGTGCCCACCCCGATCAGCCCCTGGGCGATGCCCAGCAACAGGCGCCCGCCCAACAGCACCAGCAGGCTCAACAGCGGCCAGCCTTGCAGCAACGCGGACAGCCAGGTCAGCACGCCACTGGCGGCGATGCCGCCCAGGCCATAAACGATAGCGCGCTTGGTGCCGATGCTGTCTGACACCCGCCCGGCCATGGGCCGGCTGAGCAGGGTGGCCAGGTATTGCGCGCCAATGGTCAAGCCGGCCACCACCGCGCTGAAACCCAACTGCTCATGGACATAGCCCGGGAGCACGGCAATCGGCAGGCCGATGCATAAAAAGGCAATGAAGGTATAGAAAACGATCGACAGGATTTGCACGGTGACGGCCATGGAGCCGAGCGGTGGCGTGGGCTGTGCAGTCATGGGAACTCGTTCGCGGGTGGGCGGAGTCGTTCATTCTGGGGGCGCGGTGGGGTAAAGGAAAGCAGGCTAACGATTCAGCCGCAGGGTTGGCACAAAACCCTTCTTTAGCCCGGATGTTGCTTTGGCATCACCTCTTTGTGGGAGCAACGGTCTGACCCTACCACTCGTCACCGCCACTCAGCGCCGCCATCGCGAGCGGGCTCGCTCCCACAGAGGAAAATGAAAACCCCACCCACACCAGCGTTCCACGGTGGGCGCGGGCCTGCCCGCGATGGCGGCCTATCTGCCAACGCAGATGTATGGGCCCGTCGCAGCCCATCGCGAGCGGGCTCGCACACAGTGGATGAGTGGTAGGGCGGCGCAATGAACGCCTCAAACCGCGAGCCTTGAGGTAGAGCCGATGACTTTCTCCAATACGCTGAAGTCGATCCAGTCGCGCACGTCGAAGCGCTGGGGGATGAAGTCCCAGCGGTGGAGGAAGTCGGTGAAGTCCTGCAACGCGGTGATGGAGCGCGAGTCGAGGGTGGTGCGCAGGCGGCGGTGGGCGTCTTCGCCGTAGGCGGCAGCGACCCAGTATTCGCTGGTGTTGAGCTCACGTGCGAGGAAGCGCCGGGTGTCGTCGGGGTTGGCCCAGGCCCACTGTTCGGTGCGCAGCACGGTGTCGACGATGCGCACGCTGGCATCGAAGTGCTCGCGCAGCAGGTGGGTGTCGACGGTCAGGGTGCGGGGCGTGCCGTTGTTGGCGCGGATCAGCGGGTCCGGGTGCGAACCGGTGTCCACCACCACATGCAGGCCGAACTCGTCCGCCAGGTGCACGGCGTGGGCGCCCTTGAGGAAAATCGCGTCGATATCGCCGCGCAGCAGGCCGATCAGCTCGTTGTTGCGGCGGCTGAAGCGGCTGGTGCCCAGGCTCACTTGCGAGCCATAGACGTGCTGCTTCTGCTCGTCGCTGTAGGTGCCGCCGTAGGGGTAGTCCACTAGTTCCACGTCGGCCACGTTCAGGCCTTCCAGGCGCAGGGCGTTTTCCAGGCCGCGCAGGGCCTGGGCGCGGGTGAAGTCGATCTGCACGTTGGCCCATTTCGGTACGCCGAAGCGGCGGTTTTTCAGGTCGCGGATGGTTTTCACACCGCTGTCGGCGGTGGTCAGGATCAACTGCACCTCATCGCTCCACGACAGCCCCACGACCCGCGTCTGTGCGCCGCTGGCGTAGGCCCAGATCGCCGGGATATTGCCGCCGTGGCGCACCGAATTGACCAGGTGATGGTCGTAGTGGGCCTCGCGCACTTCCCGTTCGCTGGATTCGCGCAACGACTGAATGCGCGTGCCGAACGGGGCAAAGGCCTCGGCCAGGCGCCCGGACTGCACGGCGATGCCCAGGCCCGTGGGCACCGGGCTGTGGGTGTACCAGAGGGTGTCCAGTGGTGTGCTCATACGTTCTCGTCCTTTGAACCGGGCCGGTCAACCAGCCAATGCGGTGTGTGCGTTGAGCAGCGAATCCAGGGGCCTGGGGTCGATCCACTCGCGCACGTCGAAGCTACGGGGGATGAAGCGCCAGCGATGGAGGAAGTGGGTGAAGTCCTGCAGGGCGCTGATGGCCTGCTCGTCCAGGGCCGTGCGCAGGCGCAGATGGGCGTCCTCGCCGTAGGCGGCGCCGACCCAGTATTCGCTGCTGTTGGTTTCCCGGGCCAGGTAGCGGCGGGCTTCGTCGCCGTGGCCGTGTGCCCAGTGCTCGGCGCGCAACACGGCGTCGAGGATGCCCTGGGCCACATCGAAGTGCTGCTCCAGCAGGGGCAGGTCCACCGCCAGGGTGCGTGGCGTGCCGTTGTTGCTGCGCACCAGCGGGTCGGGGTGCGAGCCGGTGTCGATCACGGTGTGCAGCCCCAGGTCGTGGGCGTACTGGGCGGCGCTGGCGCCCTTGAGGAAAATCGCGTCCACCTCGCCGCGCAGCAGCCCCAGCAGTTCCAGGTTGCGCGTCTGGCGCTGCGCTGCGCCCACCGGGCTGCCCGCCACCGTGCGTACCTGCGGGTCGCTGAAGGTGCCGCCGTAACGGAAATTCACCAATTGCATGTCACCCACCTGCAAGCCTTCCAGGCGCAAGGCGTTTTCCAGGCCGCGCAAGGCCTGGGCACGGGTGAAATCGATCTGCGCCCCGGCCCAGTCCGGCAGGCCGAAGGTGCGGCCCTTGAGGTCCTTGACGGTGTGGATGCCGCTGTCGGGGCGGGTCAGGATCAACTGCACTTCATCGGCCCAGGACAAGCCGAGCAGCCGGGTTGCGCGGCCCTGGGCGCGGGCCCAGATTGCCGGGATGCTGCCGCCGTGGCGCACCGAGTGGCGCAGGCTGTGGTCGAAGTGGGATTCGCGCACAGCCTGGTCGGCGGACTCGCGGATCGACTGCACCTGGGTGCCCAGGGCGCCGATGCGCTCCTGCAACCAGCCTTTTTGCACTGCAATACCCAGGCCGGTGGGCACCGGGCAACGGGTGTACCAGAGGGTGTCGAGAGCGTGGCTCATGCTGGGTTCTCCGCCGGCGTCAGGCGCTGGTTTTCATGTGGGGGGGCGACAGCGGGCCGTTCGTGCACCAGGGGCAGCACTTCCTGGCCGATGCGCAGGGCTTCTTCCAGGTGCGGGTTGCCGGCCAGGATAAAGGTCGAGAAACCGGCGTCGCGGTATTCCACCAGGCGTTCGGCGATGTTCTCGTGGCTGCCCACCAGGCCCACGGTCGGCCCCGGCTTGGCCTTGGCGAAACCGGCCCACAGGTTGGGGCCCAGGATCAAGTCCTCGAAGCGGTCGACGTTCTGGTGATAAGCCGTCTGACGTGCACCGCCCACTGAGTCCGAGCCGCTGGTGAAGCCCTGGGCGAGGCTGCTGCCACGGCCTTGGAGTTTGTCGAACTGGCGCCGCAGGTCGGCCCAGGCCAGCTCTTCGGTTTCCCGGGCGAACAGATCGACTCGCAGGCCAAAGCGCACGGTGCGCCCCTGTTTATCCGCCAACTCGCGCACCCGCTCGATGTGGGGTTTGAGCTTGTCTACCGGCTCGGCCCAGTTGAGGTACACATCGGCGTGCTTGGCGGCGACATCCAGCGCGGCATCGGAGAAGCCGGAGAAGTACACCCCAGGCTTGCGCTCGTTGTGCAGGCCTGGGGGCAGGGCGCCGTTCTCCAGTTGATAGACATCGCCCTCATAGGAGAACCGCTCGTTGTTCCACAGGCCCTGGATCACCTCCAGGAACTCACCGGTGCGCTGGTAGCGGCGGTCGTGCTCCAGGTAGTCGCCCTGGGCGCGCTGGCTGGCGGGGTTGCCGCCGGTGATGATGTTCCAGTCCAGGCGCCCGTGGCTCAGGTGCTGCAGGATCGCCGCCTGTTGCGCGGCGTAGGCCGGCAGGGTCCAAGTGGCCTGGAAGGCGATCAAAAACCGGATGCGCCGGGTTTCCCGGGCCAGCGCCGCGGCGACGATCCACGGCTCCGGGCCAGTGGGCAGCAATGCGCCCTCGAACCCGGCCAGCTCGGCGGCCTTGGCCACCTGGGCGATGTAGTCGATGTAGGTAAAACCGTCCGCCTCGCCATTGGCCAAACTCCCAGGCGCGATATGGCCGGGGCGATGGCGCGGGCTGCCGCGATTGTGTTTGTCGGTGCTGAGCTGCGGCCCGTCGGTGCCCAGCGGCAAACGCCAGAAAAATTCAGTGCTCATGGGGTACTCCTGATCCACTTATGGGGTCCGGTGCCTGGCGGCGCGGATAACTGAACAGAGCGATTGCAACCCCCATGCCATGCCTCCAACCCCCAGGTTTACGGGGCTTGCCGCCTGGGCGCGGGGCGGGCTGCGTCTGTGGCAACACCTTGGCAGCAATCACTGTTGCCCTTGTAGCAAGCGAGCAAGCCCCGGGCGGCGTGGCGCCGCAGCGATTTTTTGCGACTGCTGCGCAGCCGAGCGCGGGTAAGCCCGCTTGCTACAGATAGAGGTAGGTAGGGGAGGGCTTCAAGCCTTGCGCGTAGCGCCGTCGGTTTCTTTTTTGTTGAGGATGGCGGTGTATTCGCCGGGGTCGACGTCGTTGAGGTAGTAGTTGCCCACGTGGTGCAGGCGCCAACGGATCGGGTCGTGGGTGGTGTGCACCCGGGCGTTGCGCCAGAAGCGGTCCAGGTTCCATTTGCTCAGGGAAGAGCTGGCGCCCAGCAAGGAGAAGATATCGCTGGAGATTTTCAGCGAAGCGCTGTCGGAGTGGGCGCGGGCGGTGGCCACCGAGAGGATCAGCTCGTCTTGCAGGGCTTTGTTGTCCGGGTCTTGCTCATGGGCATCGAACACCCGCGCAGCGTCGCGCAGCAGGGATTCGGCGGCGCGCAGGGCCACGGCGTATTCACCGATCTGCTTGATGATGTGCGGCTCTTCGTTGGCGTGATCGACGCCGCTTTCCACCCAGGGCCGGGCGTTGTGCTTGAGGTAATCCACCGCCGCACCGAGGGCGCCGGCGGCGATGCCGGTGTCGATGGCTGCGTGGAGGATCTGCGGGAAGGTCAGGCCGGTGCGCTTCATCGGGCCTGTGCGCGGGGACACGAAGGCCTCGTCCAACTCGATGTTGTCGAACCGCACTGTGCCGCTCACCGAGTTTTTCTGGCCGAAGGCGTCCCAGTCGTCCACCAGGGTCAGGCCCGGGGTATTGCGGTTGAGCAGCACCCCGGCGCCGCCGTCGTCGCTGGCGGCGGTGAGGGCGATCCACTCGGCCAGGTAAGCGCCGGTGGAGTAGAACTTGCTGCCGTTGAGGATCAGCCTGCCGTCGGCGCGGCGCTCGACGCGGGTCTTGAGGGCGAATTTGTTTTTGCCGCCGATTTCCGCCAGGGCATTGCCAAAGCGCTTGCCGGCCAGCACATCGGCGAGCAAGCGATCGCGCACCGCGTCCGAGTAGCCGCTGAAGATACCGCGCAGCATCACGTTATGGATTTGCAGCAATTGCCCGACGCCACCGTCGGCCACCGAGATGATGCGCACCGTCTCGACGAGGGTCGCCACCGAGGCGCCGAGGCCACCGAAGGCCTTGGGCACGCCGATGGCGGTCAGGCCACTCTCGGACAGCAATTGCGCCTGGCGCCGCGGCAATTGGCCGTTTTGCGCCGGGTCGGCGGCGATCTCGGCGATTTCTCGGGCGATCTGCCTGGCCACGGCAATGGCCTCGGCCTCGCTGCCCAACGGGCGCTGCGGCGCCTGTTCTTGCAGGGCTTGGGTGATGGGGTTGCGTTGAGCCGTACTCATGGGTCCACCTCTGGAATGTCTCGGAAGGTCGCTGCCCTGAATGGCGGGGCGCTGGAGGGGCTTGAGCAAGTTCTGCGCCAAGGCCCGCCGAGGCCTTGCAAGCCATGTGGCGCAAGGCTTTGGCACTCTCAGGCCGGGGCGGGTGTTGCTGGGGCAGCAGCGCGCGGCGGCCGGCTGCTGGGCCAGCAACAGTGGGGGCGCAATCCTGTTGGCAGGCCAGCAGCCCCGGGCCCGGTGCGGGCGGCAAAGCGCTTGAAAATCAGGGCCTTGCCGGATTGGCACGGGCGCTGCAATAGGCCTTGGCAACGCTGACCCACAGGAGCCGTGCCATGACCCTCGCTGCCGTACCGTCCACACCTGCCGCCCTGGACCAGATCTGGTTTACCCGTTGCCCAGTGCCGACCGCTTCAGGCATCGCCTACAAGCTCGGCTGGTTGAGCGAGGAGTTCGCCGCCGACGGCTTGCCCGTGTCCACCCTGCAAGAGGCCCGGCAACTGGGCCACCACCATTACGATCACGAACTGCCCGGGCTGTTTCGCGAAGGCGGTAACGTGCCGGCCCTGGCCGCCCGCGCCTCAGGTGCGCCGAGCCGTTTGATCGGCCTGACCTGGATCGAGGAATGGCAAACCATCCTGGTGCGCCCCGACTCGGGCATTCGCCAGCCGCAAGACCTCAAGGGCAAACGCCTGGCCCTGCCGGCCTGGGGCGACAGCCGCCCGGGAAGCATCGCCCGGGCCATGAGCCTGCACGGCTACAAAGGCGCACTGAGCCTGGCCGGGCTGGGCTTTGACGACGTGGAACTGGTGGAAGTGGCGTTGCAGGACCAGCAGGCCGCCAGCGCCAACGAAGGCTTGCAGCGCCTGTGGTCGGGCCTCGATTACCTGGCCCGGGGCGAGGTGGACGCGGTGTACGTCAAGGGTGCCTCGGCGGCTGACGCGGCGCGGCGCCTGGGCCTGGTGGTGGGCATTGACCTAGACCTGATCGCCGCGCCGCGCTACCGCATCAACAACGGCACGCCCCGGCCGATCACCGTGCACCAGAGCCTGCTCGATAATCACTTCGAGCTGGTGGTGCGCTTCCTCGCCCAGACCCTCAACGCCGCCGAATGGGCCGCCAACAACCGTGCCGGGCTCAACGCCATCCTCGAAGAGGAAACCCGGGCCGGCAGCGCCGGGGTGGACGAGGCCTATCGCGGCGACTTCCACACCACCCTGGCCCCGGACCTGTCGGCCCAACGCCTGGATGACCTGGGTGTGCAGAAAGACTTCCTGTACCTGCACGGTTTCCTCGAGCGGGACTTTGCCATCGCCGATTGGGTCGATGCCCGCCCGTTGCAAGCCGCCCACGACCTGCTGGCCAAGCGCCGCGCCTGAACCTGGAGCACCCCGATGACTGTCCTTATCCATGAACAACCGATCAGCGCCGAACTGCAACGCTTTATCGACCAGGTATTGGTGGACGCCGAGCAGGCGTTCACCGTGTTTCGCGAGACCGGCACCCTCACCGCCAACGGCACCGTGGGCTTTATCGAGCGGGTGCCGGGCCAGGAGCTGCTGGTGTCGGTCAACTACGGCGGGCCGTGGCACTACCGCGAGCCGCTTGCCGCCACCGTCACCGATTTCAACGGCAAGGTGATCTTGGGCAAAGGCAAGGGTGGGCTGGGCCGCTACACCAAGCTGTTCCAGCAACACCCGGACGTGACCACCGTGTCCCACGTGCACTCGCCGTACCTCGGCGCCTGGGCCCAGACCCACCGCACCTTGCCGTTCCACTACGTGCCGGTGCAGCGCTACCAGTTGGCCCGTGAGCTGGCGGTGTACATCGACCGGCGCCAGCCCGAGGTGGACTTCATCCTCGACACCCTCGCCGCCAACCCCTTCAACTTGGCGATCCTGGAAGCCAACGGCGGCTCTACCGTATGGGGCAAGCAGGGCCTGCGCGCCACCGCTGAGTTCATCCTGCTGCTGGAGGAGGGCGCGCGCCTGCAACTGCTGGCCGACGCCCTCGGCGGCTCCCGCGCCTACGGCCCGGGCGTGCTGACCCAGCAATGGAAAATGAGCGGCCTCTACGAGCGCGCCAGCGAACTGGGCCTGGTGCCCGGGATTGATCGCAAGGCTTGAAGTCTTCCCGTTTCCCCTTGTGGGAGCAGGCTGGCCCGCGATGGCGGTCTGGCAGTGGTCCATCGTTATCGCGGGCAGGGCCCGCTCCCACCGTTAAACGGTGGTGTGGGTGGGGTTTTCATTTTCCTCTGTGGCAGCGAGCCTGCTCGCGATGGCGGCACGCAGTGGCGGTGACGAATAGTCGAGATAAGACAGTTGCCCCCACAGTATTGGCAGAGTTACTGCCCCTCCAGGCTCTGGCGCACTTTGTCGAGCAGTTCCTGGATGTGGAAGGGTTTGATTATCAGGTCCATGCCGGTGCCCAAAAAGCTTTGCCGGTTGGCGGCGTTTTCGGCGTAGCCAGTCATGAACAACACCGGCAGGTTCGGGTGCCAGCCCCGGGCGAGGTCGGCCAGTTCGCGGCCATTGAGGCGCGGCAAGCCGACGTCGGTCAGTAGCAGGTCGATGCTCGGGTCGTTTTGCAGGCACGACATGGCTTCTTCCACATCGGCCGCCAGGGTGCAGCGGTAGCCGGCGTCCACCAGCACTTCGGCGACGAAACCACGCACGGTGGGCATGTCCTCGACCACCAGCACGTGCTCGCCGCTGTTGGCCTGGAACACCTCGCTCACTTGCGGCACCTGGGCCACCGGCTCGGCGCTGGCGGGCAGCATGATGGTCACTTCGGTGCCTTGGCGCGCCACGCTGCGGATGCGCGCATCGCCGCCGGACTGGCGGGCGAAACCGTAGATGCTCGACAGCCCCAGGCCCGTGCCCTGGCCTAAGGGTTTGGTGGTGAAAAACGGATCGAAGACCTTGTCGATCACGTGGTGGTCGATGCCGATGCCGTCGTCGCGCACGGAAATCGCCAGATAGGGGCCGTTTTCCAGCTTGATGCTGCCGTGGGAGTAGGCCGCGTAGGTGGTCACCCAGATATTGCCGCCATTGGGCAGTGCGTCGCGGGCGTTGATGACCAGGTTGAGCACCGCGCTTTGCAGCTGGATCGGGTCCACCAGGGCGACGGCGGCTTTGCTGGTCAGTTCCAGCTTCAGCGAAATGCGTTCGCCAATGGTGCGCACCAGTAATTCTTCAAGGGAACGGATGTGCTCGTTGATGTCGATGGGCCGGGTGTCCAGCGGCTGTTGCCGGGCGAAGGCCAGCAGGCGATTGGTCAGCCCGGCGGCGCTCAAGGCGGAACTGAGGGCCGCGTCGGCGTAGTCGATGACCTTTTCGGGGCGCTGGCTGGCCATGCGTTTTTTTATCAACTCAAGGCTGGTGATGATCCCGGTCAGCAGGTTGTTGAAGTCGTGGGCGATGCCGCCGGTGAGCTTGCCCAAGGCGTCCATTTTCTGCGCTTGCAGCAGTTGCGCCTCGGTGCGGGCCAGGCGGCTGGTGGCGTTGTCCAGTTCGGCGCGTTGGTCACGCTCGCGGTGGCGGTGCTCGGTGACGTCCTCGACGAACACCAGGCTCAGTTCAGGAGTGCGGTAGGGGGAAATCTGCCACTCGGTCTCGCGGGTCTGGCCTTCGACCTGGATGCTCAGGGTGCCTTTCCAGCGCTCACCGGCGGCCAGGCGCTGGCGCAGTTCCTGGATCACCGCGCACTGGTCCTTGCTGAAACATTCGAGCAGGGCGTCGGGGTTGAGGTTGTCCTGCACCAGTTGGGCAAACGCATGGTTGCATTCGTGGACCTTGAGCTGGGCGTCCATCACGGCGATGGGCGCGCTGATGTTGAAGAAAATTTCGCGAAACCGCGCCTCGCTCTCGCGCAGCGCGTACTCGGTGTCGCGCACCCGCAGCAAGGTGCGCAGGGTGGCCAGGAGCACGTCCGGGTCTACGGGGTGGGTCAGGTAGGCGTCGGCCCCGGCATTGAGGCCGGTGATGATATCGCCGGTCTCGATGGACGCCGCCGAGACATGCACCACCGGCAGCAGCGCGGTGGCCGGGTCGGCCCGCAGGATGCGCACGATGTCAAAGCCGCTCATGTCCGGTAGGTTGACGTCCAGCACCAGGCCATCGACCTGCTCTTGCGTGATGATGTCCAGGCCATCCTGGCCGGTGCCCGCCTCGAGCACCTGGTAGCCGTGCTGCACCAGGCGCCGGCGCAGGGCGTAGCGGGTGGCAACGTTGTCGTCGACGATCAGCAACCTGATGTCACGCTTCATGAACGGGCTCCGAGGGAATGGACAGCGGGATTATCACGAAAAACGTCGAACCGGCGCCGGGAACACTGTCCACCCCCACGCTGCCGCCGAGCAACGCCGCAAAACGCTTGCACAATGACAGGCCCAGGCCGGTGCCGCGCAGTCTTTTTTGCAGGGGCGAGTCGATTTGCGAGAAATCCTCGAACAGGTTGCCATGCAGCTCGGGGGGGATGCCCAGGCCAGTGTCGCTGACCGCGAAGCGGATCTGCGTGGGGTTGAGCATGTGGGCCGAGACTCGCACCTCGCCTTGCAGGGTGAATTTCAGGGCGTTGGAGATGAAATTGCGCAAAATCTGCGCCAGCTTCTTGTCGTCGGTGTAGAGCCTGGGCAGGCCCACCGGCTCCTCGAAGATGAGGTCCACGGCACTGGCGTTGACGATGGGCCGGAACATGCCGCGCAGGGCCGCGAACAGGTCGAACATGTCGAACCAGGCCGGGGAAATGGTGATGCGCCCGGCCTCGATCTTCGCCAGGTCCAGCAAGTCGTCGACCATGTCGGTCAACTCCCGGGCCGAATGGCTGACGAACGCTACCTGCTTGTGTTGCTCGGCGCTTAGCGGGCCGTCGAGTTCGTCGGTGAGCAGGCTGGCGATGCTCAGGATCGAGCCCAGGGGCGTGCGGAACTCATGGCTCATGTACGACAAAAAACGGCTTTTGAGGTCCGAGGCCTGGCGCAGTTGCTCGGCCTGGGTGTCGAGCTCGGCGTACAACGCCAGCACGCCCTGGTTGGTGTCTTCCAGTTCGGCGCGCAGGGCATCGGCCTCCGCGCGCAACTGGCGCACCAGGGCGCTGTCGTCAGCGCCAGGCGGGGTAGGGCAATCAACCATCACTGGCCTCCAATGCAATCACGAATACGGTGACGTCATCCCGGCCCCGGCAGTAGTCACGGTGCAGCAGGGCGGCGATAAGCGCCGGATGACGATGGACAAGGCCGGGGTAGTCCGCCAGGTTCCAGCGCGATTGCAGGCCATCGCTGTAGAGGATCAGCAATTGGCCATGCACTGGAGCGTAGTCGAACACCTGGGCGCGCCGGAACTGGCTGCCGACGATGCCGGGGTGGGACGGCAAGCCCTTGGAGCTGCCCGGGGCGATCAGGCAGGCGCCGATGTTGCCCACCCCGGTGAAGCTCAAACGATCGGCATGGGTGTCGAACTGGGCGAACGCCAGGGCGCCGCCACGGGTGCCGTTCATCGCCAGGTGGATCTCGTTCATGAGTTGCGAGGGTTCGCTGAAGGGCTCCAGGGCAAAGGCCCGGGCGCCGGCCAGGGACGCCCGCTCGGCTTCGCTGCCGTGGCCCAGGCCATCGGCTACTAGCACGCTGAGGCGTGACGGCTCCAGCACCAGATGCCAGGCGTCGCCGCAGGCCGGGTCGTGGTGCAGCGAATGCTGGCTGACGCCGTAGCGCACATCCTTCGCTGCAACGCCACGCGGGTACAGGCGTGCCAGCACCACGGCGCCACGGCTGTCCACGTACACGTCGAACACCTCGGCCAACCGCGAGATCGCCCCCAAGCCAATACCCTGGGTGCCGCCGGTGGAGTAACCGTCCACCAGGCAACTGTCGAGGTCAAAGCCCTGGCCTCGGTCGATGGCGATGATTTCGATGCCGCTGGCACCAGCCCCCGGCAGTTCGCGCAGGTGCAACTCGCCGCGCACAGCGTGCTTGAGCAGGTTGCTGGCCAGCTCGGTGACCACCAGGGCCACGCGCCCAGCGTCAGTGTCGTTGAACCCATAGCCTTCGGCTTGGCGCTGCGCGGTGCGGCGGGCGTGGCCGATCTGGCTGGGGTCTTCAATGGGTAGCACATGGGTGATGGCGCTGGGGATATTCAGACCCATCGTGTGATCGCCACGCGGGTGCCCTGGCCAGGCGCGGTGTCGAGCTCGAACTCGTCCACCAGGCGCCGGGCGCCCGTCAGGCCCAGGCCCAGACCGCTGCCGGAGGTCCAGCCGTCGGTCAGCGCCAGTTTGAGGTCGGCAATGCCGGGGCCTTCGTCGCGAAACAACAGGCGCAGGCCGGTGCGCGCCGGCTCTTCGATGATCTGCCAATCCATATGGCCGCCACCGCCGTACACCATGGTGTTGCGCGCCAGTTCACTGACGGCGGTGACCAGTTTGGTCAGGTCGATCAGGCGCATGCCGCATTGCTGGGACAGCTTGCGCGCCAATTGCCGGGCCAGGACCACGTCCTGTTCGATCTGGATCGGATGAGTGCCACTGCTGGGCAGGGTCATGATTGCGCCAACCGTTCGTTGAGCAACTTCATACCGCGCTCGACATTCAGCGCCGTGCTTACGCCGGGCAGGGTCAGGCCCAGTTCCACCAGGGTGATGGCCACGGCCGGCTGCATGCCCACCAGCACGGTTTGCGCGTCCATGATCCGCGAAAGCCCGGAAATGGTGCCGATCATGCGCCCGATGAACGAGTCCACCATGTCCAGGGCGGAGATATCGATCAGTACGCCTCGGGCGCAGGTGCGGTTGATGCGTTCGGACAAGTCGTCCTGCAGGGTCAGGGCCAGTTGGTCGTGCATATCGACCTGGATGGTCACGAGCAGCAGCTCGCCCATCTGCAAAATGGGGATGCGCTCCATGCTTACACCGCCTTGCTCACGCTGACGCCCAGGCGTTTAAGGGCCAGCGCCAGGGCATCGGCCAGGTTGGCTTTGGTCACTACGCCTTGCAGGTCCAGGCCCAGGTGCACGATGGTCTGGGCGATTTGCGGGCGCACGCCGCTGATGATGCAGTCGGCACCCATCAGGCGGATGGCGGTGACGGTCTTGAGCAGATGCTGGGCCACCAGGGTGTCCACGGTGGGCACGCCGGTGATGTCGATGATGGCGATTTCCGAGCCGGTATCAACGATGCGTTGCAGCAAGGATTCCATCACCACTTGGGTGCGCTGCGAGTCGAGCGTGCCGATCATCGGCAGGGCCAGCACGCCGTCCCACAGCTTGACCACGGGGGTGGACAGCTCCAGCAGTTCTTCCTGCTGGCGCTGGATCACCGCCTCGCGGGACTTCTGGAAGGTGGCGATGGTGTGCATGCCCAGGGTGTCGAGCAACTCGGAGACTTCCCACAGTTGCTCGGCCAGCAGGGCAGGTTCCTCGTTGTATTCGCGTTGCAGCAGGGCGAACAGCGGGCCCTTGAGGGCAAAGATGAAGTTGGCGGTTTGCCGCGAGTCCTGGCCCGCGAGGGCGCGGCTGTGGGAGAGCTTTTCCAGGAACTGGCGGGTTTGCGCCCAATTCTCAGTGGCAACGCTTTGCCCGTTACCGCCGTCGAGCGCGGCGACGATCAGGCCGAGAAAACTGCTGGCCTGGTGCTGCAAATCTTCTTCCTTGAGGTTGCGCGACCCGCCGGAGGCTTGGAGGCTGGCGACCCATTGGGTGAGCAGTGCTTGCTGATTCTGTTGAAGGGCCTGGAGGGTACGTGCTTGCAGTGTTGCCATGGGAGTGGCTCCTGAACGATTCGTGGGTAAATGACAACAAATAGAGATGAACGAATGACTGACCTGCGGCAATGGGTTTGGTTTTGCCCCGCTGCGGGTCCAATAGCGTTTTGTGACCGACGTCACGTTTGCCGCGTATTGGCAAAGTAATGGCGCCGCGCTGAGCATAGAACACCCTGTGCCGGGCCAGCGACGATGACAGCGAGCGCGCCCACGCCCGCGTGGGTTGATGGCTTCGACGGACGGGCGCTGGCGGAGTTCAGCAAAAACTGCACCGGCGCCAAAAAAAACCTGCGCCCCTGTTTATAGCCAGCCGGCGTGCCCGCGCCCGGTCGTGCAGCGGCCGTCAATCGCGGTATGTGGACGAACCTTAAGGGCGGTTTTGCCACCCAGCGCGGGCGAGCCCGCTTGCGACAGACAGAGGGGGACCTGTTATGGCTTGTAATAAATTGCGCGTATGAATTTGTCCGAAGTGTTGTAGGGTTTCTCCCCCAATTTTCTTCAGGTTTTTATGAGTACGTTACTGGAGCCTCCCAGTCCCCTGTTTCATCTGACACCCCGCCGCTTGTCCGCGATGACCACCCTGGCCATCGATTCTGCCGTACCCGCCAAGCCCCTGTTGCCGACTGTCCTTTGCCTGCGCGATGCCTATGCCCGTGCCCGGGCGTTGCGGGGGGTTGAGTAATCATGGAATGGATTGCCGACCCCACGGCCTGGCTGGGCCTGGCCACCTTGATTGTGCTGGAGCTGGTGCTGGGCATCGATAACTTGGTGTTTATCGCCATCCTGGCCGACAAACTGCCGCCGGCGCAGCGTGACCGCGCGCGGGTGATCGGCCTGTCCCTGGCGTTGCTGATGCGCCTGGGCCTGCTGGCCAGTATTTCCTGGATGGTGACCCTCACCGCGCCGCTGTTCGAGGTGTTTGACAAGAGCTTCTCGGGCCGCGACCTGATTATGTTGTTCGGCGGTGTGTTCCTGTTGTTCAAGGCCACCATGGAACTGCACGAACGCCTCGAAGGCCATGTCGCCGAGCGCACCGCCAACGGTACTTACGCGCGGTTCTGGCCCATCGTCGCGCAGATCGTGGTGCTGGACGCGGTGTTCTCCCTGGATGCGGTGATTACCGCCGTGGGCATGGTCGAGCACTTGGCGATCATGATGATCGCAGTGATCGTCTCCATCGGCCTGATGATCGTGGCCAGCAAGCCGCTGACCCGCTTCGTCAACAGCCACCCCACCGTCATCATGCTGTGCCTGGGCTTTTTGATGATGATCGGCTTCAGCCTGACGGCCGAAGGCCTGGGCTTCCACATTCCCAAGGGCTATTTGTACGCGGCCATCGGGTTCTCGATCCTGATCGAGGTGTTCAACCAGATCGCCCGCGCGCGGCGCAAGAAAAGCCTGCAAGGCGTGCGCCCCTTGCGTGAGCGCACTGCCCACGCGGTAATGCGCCTGCTGGGTGGGCGCACCCTGGGCGCCGACGAAGTGGGCGAGGAAATCGCCGACATGCTTGAAGGCGAGGCCAGCGCGCAGGTGTTCGACCGCCGCGAACGCATCATGATTAGCGGCGTGCTGCAACTGGCCGAGCGGCCCATTCGCACGGTGATGACACCCCGGGCGCAGATCGACCCTATCGACCTCGCCGACAGCCCCCAGGCCATTGCGGCGAAACTGATGCACTCGTCCTACTCGCGCCTGCCGTTGATTCGTGACGGCCGGGTGGACGAGCCCCTGGGCTTCGTGCACAAGAAGGAGCTGCTCAAGGAGCTGTTGGCCGGCAACCAGCCGGACCTGGCGACCATGGCACGCCAGACCATCAACCTGCTCGACAGCTTCACTATCCTCAATGCCCTGGAGCAAATGCGCAAAGCCTCGACCCACATCGCGTTCGTGGTCAACGAGTTCGGCGACTTCATCGGCCTGCTGACGATGACCGACATCCTCGAGTCCATCGCCGGCGAGCTGCCGGATTCCTGCGAGATCGAAGGACCGAACATCGAGGCCACTGCCGAGGGTTTTGTGGTCAACGGCGCCCTTAACCTGAGCCTGGTGCGTGAGCAGATCGGCTTCCAGGCCCAGGCCAGCGCGGACTACCAGACCCTCGCCGGCCTGGTGATGAGCCTGCTCGATCGCTTGCCGCTGATCGGCGACCGTCTGCACTGGCAGGGCTGGAGCCTGACGGTGGTGGAAGTCAAGGAACGGCGGGTGACCCGGGTGCTGATGCGCCAGGACGCGGAGACGGCGCAGTAACCGGTGCGCGCCGGGGGTGATACCCTGGCGCGCTTCCCCGTATCGCCCCAAGAGGAGCCCCCATGCGCGAACGCCCCGCCGCCCGTTTGCTGGTCATCAGCCCCGCCCGCGAAGTGCTGTTGTTTCGTTTCGTACACAAGGACGGCGCGCTGGCCGGCAAGGACTACTGGGCGACCCCCGGTGGCGGCGTCGAGCCGGGGGAAAGCTTCGAGGCCGCGGCCATTCGGGAATTGCGCGAAGAAACCGGCATGGTCATCGACAGCGTCAACGCCTCTGTCGCCCAGCGCACCTTTGAACTGATGCTGCCCGACGGCGAAACCGTGCTGGCCATCGAGCGTTTTTATCTGGTTCATGTGCATGACACCCAGGTATCTCGGGCCCAGTGGACGGCTGAAGAGGTGCAGGTGATGGCTGACCACCGCTGGTGGTCAGCCGCCGCACTGCGCCAGACCACCGACCTGGTGTGGCCCGCCGGGCTGGCGGACCTGCTCCAGGCGCTGGGGGCGTTCGAACCGGCGTGACGCGCCCCCCAAAGCCGGATCGTCAGCCGTGCCGGGTGACCTACCAATCACTCCTGCGCGGCACCGGCCCGGCCTGTGAGGGAAATAGCGGCAGCACCTCTTCGGCCAGTTCCTGCACCACCTCGGCGGCGGGGCGGGTGCAGAACTGGATGCCCAGGGCGGCATGGTTGACCCCTTCGCGCTGCCATTGGCTCAACAATTCGATCAAGCCCTTGCGCCCGGTGCGCAGCACATAGCCGCCTTGCAGCGGGGTGCGCGGATGGTCGGGGTCGGCCACAAGGTCGAGCCATTCATTGGTGACGTGGGGGCGGAAGCCGCCATCGCTGATCGCGCTGCGCCATTGCGCGATTTTCTGCCCCAGGCGCCGTGGCCCGTCGCTGTTGTGGGTGGCCTCGGGGAAGGTCAGCCAGCCGTCGGCGTGTTCGGCAATCCACTGCGGCGTCTGTCGGCTGGTGCCCGTCACCAACAGCGGGATCGAGCCGCTCACCGGTTTCGGCAGCAGTTCGGCGTCGCTGATACTGCCCAACGGGCTGTGCAGTGCGCGCCGCCCGGTTTGCAGCAATTGCCGAAAGTCGCTCACCGCCTGGGCAAAGCGTTCGCCGCGCTGGCTGTGCTCTAGACCATAGGCGGGAAACTCCCCGGGCCGGTCTCCCGACGCGATGCCCATCACCAGCCGCCCGCCCGAGAGTTGATCGACGCTGGCCGCGGCCTTGGCCAGGTCGATGGGGTGGCGCAGGCTGAAAATCGCACTGCCGGTGGCCAGGGCGATGCGTTCGGTGTGGGCGGCGAGGAAGGCCAGGTAGGTGAAGGGGGCGAACACTTGGCCGGCGTCGCCGAACGTGGGGTCGTACAGCGGCACGTCACGCACCCAGACGCCGGCAAAGCCCTGGCGGTCGATTTCGCGCACCAGCCGCGCCTGGCCGCGCAGCACCTCGCTGTCGCCCTGGTAAAAGCGCAGCGGCAGGAAAACCCCCAGGGTCAGGTGCCCGGGGGCGAACATGCGCCGGTAGCCAGGATGCTGGGCAAAGGCTTGGCAAGAGGCACCGCACAGGCGGGTAGGAAGGGTCATGGTCAGGCTCCTGTGGCCGGTGCGGGTAGGCTCAGGCCGGTTTGTACGGCGGGGCGGGCGGCCACACGCTGGTGCCACGCGCTGAGGTGGGCGAAGGCGCTGAAGTCAAAACCGACCAACTGGGCGATGTGGCTCCAGCCGAAGTGGGCGATGTCGGCGATGGAGTACTCGGTGCCGGCCAGGTACGGCTGTTGGGCCAGGCGCGTGTCGAGGGTGGCGAAGGCTTCTTCGCTCAAACGGGTAAAGCGCTGGACCTGAACCGGGTCTGGCGGGTTGGCGAACACTTGGGCATGCACCCGTTGCCCCAGCAGCGGCCCGACGCTGGCCGCGTGGAACACCAGCCACTGGATCGCCTGCCAGCGCGCCGTGGGCTCGTTGGGTAGCAGGCGCCCGGTTTGGTCGGCGAGGTAAAGAAGGATGGCGGCGGACTCGAACAGCGTGATGCCGGTGCTGTCGTCCACCAGCACCGGGATGCGGCCGTGGGGGTTGAGGCGCAAGAAATCGGGGTGGCGGTGTTCGCCGCGGTCGATCTGCACGTGGTGCAAGCGGTAGTCCAGGCCCAGTTCCGCCAGGGCGATGGTGGTTTTGAAGCCGTTGGGTGAACTGTCGGTGTAGAGGTGGAGCATGGGGCGTCATCCTGTCAGTGCTTGGCTGGTGTAGTTTTTCTAAAGCGGCTAAGGTGGGCCGCTTCTCGATATTGGCTATCTGCACCGCCTAGCGGAAACGATGATTTTTCACCCCTGAGTTAAGGAAAACTAAAGCCTATGAGCCGTCCCTTGCCGCTACAGGCCTTACGCGCATTCGTCGAAGTGGGCCAGCACGGCAGCATCAAGGCTGCGGCGGCGGTGCTCAATGTCACCTCTGGGGCGGTGAGCCAGCAGATCCGCCTGCTGGAGGAGCGGGTCGGCCTGGCGCTGTTCACCCGTGAGCGCCAGGGCCTGCGCCTGACGCAAACGGGGGCGGCGGTGTACCCGGCGTTGCACGAGGCCTTCGCACAGATCGCCCGGGCCAACGAGGCCCTGGAGCAGATCCAGGCACGCCAGACGTTGACGGTGAGCACCGTGGCCACCTTCGCTGCGTCCTGGCTGGTGCCGCGCCTAGGGCGCTTCAACCAGCGCCACCCGCAAATCGAAGTGCGGGTGGAGGCCACGTCGGCCCTGGTGGATTTTCGCCGCGACCGGGTGGACGTGGCCCTGCGCCACGGCTTGGGGCAGTACCCGGGGTTGTACGTTGCGCGGTTGATGGCGCCGGTGCTGGTGCCGGTGGCGCGCCCGGGCCTGCTGGGGGGGGACCGGCTCGGCGCGCCCGCCGACTGCCTCGACCACCCGCTGCTGCACGATGCCGACCGTGCCGACTGGCCGCTGTGGCTAACCGCCCATGGCGTGGCGGCGGACCCACGGGCCGCGCGCGGTTCGGCGCTGGAGGATGATTTTTTGCTGATCCGCGCCGCCGAGGCCGGCCAGGGCCTGGCCCTGGTACCCCAGCAATACGCCGAGCAGGAGATCGCCGCCGGGCGCCTGGTGCAAGTGCTGGACAAACCCTGGCCGGCGCGTTTCGCCTACTACGCGGTGGCTCGCCCGGAGGCCATCGAGCGCCCGGCGGTCAAGGCGTTTCTGGCCTGGATCATGGAAGAAGCCGCCGCCCTGGGTTAAGGTGGCGCGCTTCGCTCCCGCCCTGGAACCCGTTCGCCGATGCCCCTGATCCGTCATTTCCAAAGCCCGCCGCCCGAGGCGATCGAGAGCCAGATCCTGCAACTGGTGGTGGACAACCTCACCGACATCAGCGCTATCGGCATCGGGCCAAGCAACCTGCTCTACAACGTCTACCAATACGCCGTCGGCTACGAGGTGCACCTGTACCTGCAAGCCCTGGGCGGTGGCCAAGGCGTGGCCGCGGAGTTGCTGGTGGCCATGGACGAAGACGACCCGGAGGCGCTGCTGGGTTTTGTCCTGTACCTGCCGGTGCAGGACGACCCCCTGGCCTGCGGCGTGGCCTTCATGGCGGTACGCGCCAGCCATCGGCGCCAGGGGGTGGCGCGCGCGCTGCTGGGGCAGATGCTCGCCCGCTATCCCCACGGCGAATTGACCTGCGCGGTGGATAAGGTGGCGTACTTCGAGGCCCTGGGCTTCACCGTGCTGGGCCCCCGCGGCCCGCACGTGCTGATGAGTACCCGCCAACGGCCCACCGATGGGCTGATGGCTGTGCTGGACGTGGCGCCGGTGTACCGCTCCCTGGAAGTGCGGCAGATCCACACCTACCTGCTGCAAAAGCACGGCAAGCGGGCAATGCTCGACGCCGAAAAACAACGCGACCGCCACCTCGACCAAATGACCCGCAAGGCCCAGGCGTTCGTCCGCCAACGCCTGGGCTGAGCCTCTATGGCGTGCCGTTGCGCCCGTGCAGCAAGTAGCCGGGGCGCTGGCTCAGGCGCTCGTAGTAGGCGCTGACCGCCGGCAGGTGCGGGTGCTGCAACGGGGTCTGGAACCAACGGTTGACCGACAGCCCGATGGCGATATCCGCCAACGAGAACGCCTCGCCGCTGACATGCCCGCCGCTGGCCTGGAGCTGGCCTTCGAGAATCGCCATGTTCGCGGCCCATTGCCCGCAGGCTTCGGTCAGGGCCTGCGGGTCCTGGTGCGCCGGCGAGTGGCGAACCAGGGACAGGAAAGGGTAAGTCCAGGATTTGTTCAGGTCGGTGGCCTGCCAGTCCAGCCACTGGTCCACCCGGGCCCGGGCGCGGGGCTCGGTGGGGTAGAGCGCGGTGTTGCCTTCACGGCCCGCCAGGTAGCGGATGATCGAGTTGGACTCCCATAGCACGAAATCCTCGTCCTTTATCACCGGCACCATGGCGTTGGGGTTGAGCGCCAGGAACGCCGGGTCGTGGGTGGACTGAAAGCCCGAGCCCCAGTTTTCGCGGGCGAAGGGCAGGCCCAGTTCGGCGCAGGTCCACATCACCTTGCGCACGTTGATCGACGAAGCTTTACCCAGAACTTGCAGCATGGCGTGTCCTTGTCAGTGGCGGTGCACGACTATCGCTGATCGCCTGCCCTCGGGAAAGTGGCAAATCGCTAGTGCCTGCTTGACTCCACGTATCTGCCGGCGCTGGTGCTCAATCGCCGCGCATGCCTGGGCCAGGGGAAAGGCTCGGTAGCGCCCCTGGCGCGCAGGTTCGGGAATCAGCCCGAGGGCTTCGTACAGGCAAATGGCCGGTGAGGCTGGCGAGCTGGCCTGCGAACATAGGGCGCCCTGACAGGTGGGCTGGGGGTCATGGTTTGCCGAACAGCGCGGTCCAGTAGATCCCGGCATCGCTTTTCGGGTCTGCGGCGTAGGCCGCGCCCAGTTCCTGGAACGCGGGGTTCATCAGGTTGGCGCAATGCCCGGGGCTGGCCAGCCAGCCGTCGATCACGGCGCGCACGCTGTCGTGGCCGGCGGCGATGTTTTCGCCGATCTGCTGGCCCTGGTAGCCGGCCAGTTCGGCACGATCGCCCGGGGTGCGACCGTCGCGGTCGCGGTGCTCGAAGAAATTCTGGTTGGCCATGGCACGGCTATGGCCTTCGGCGGCGCTTGCCAGGGCTGCATTCCAGGCCAACGGCGCACTGGCCTCCAAGCGTTGGGCGCCGCACTGGCGGGCCTGGGCGCGGGCGCCGTTGAGCAGCTCTAGGAGTTTTTGCCCTTCGGCCTGCCAATCCCCCAGGCGTGCGCTGAGCAACGGGCGCGCCAGGACGATGCGCCATTCCCGGCCCTCGCGGCTGATGCCGACATCGACAAATTGCGGGTCCAGCACCACTTGGCAGAAGCTCTCGCGCACGGCCTGCATGGCGGCGGCCCCATCCCGCGGGCCGGACAGGCGAATGGCCTGCACATTGACCATCGGGTAACTGGCCTTGACCAGGGCCTGTTGCAGGTCGCCCATGCCGGTGGCGGGCAGGATCAGGCGCGGGTCGCTGGCCAGGGGTGGCAACTCCCCCAGGGCCTGGCCGGCGCAGCGTTGGATCTGGCTGCGGTAGCTGTTGAGCGAGTCGACCAATTGCGACTCTTCGCTGGCCATGGCGTGGGTGGTGCTGGCCAGGGCAAGCGTGAGCGCGCCAAGGCGCAGGACAGTGGTAAAGCCCATGGAGATCTCCTGGTGACGGACCGCGCCATGATGCGCGATAACACCGCGCCGAGTACAACCGCTTTTCATCCCGCGCAGGGGTTTGCCCCCATCTTTGCGGGGCTTTGGCCGACTACACTGAGCAAGTCGAACCGACCCTGCCGCACAAGGACTGCCCCCATGGGAACCCTACTGAACATCCTCTGCCTGGCGCTGTGGCTGGGCGCCGGGCAAGCGCTGGCCGGCGCCCAACAGGCCGAAGACAAGGCCCAGGCGCTGGAGCACAGTGCCGCGCAGCAGGACCTCGCCACCCCTGCGCCCAAGGGCCAGGCCATTACCCCTACCGAAGTGCAAGCCGTAGACCCGGCCGGCGCCGCGCCTCTGGACGACGCCATCACCTGCCTGGCCCGCAGCATCTATTGGGAAGCCAAGGGCCGCGCCAGCGCCGAGATGGAAGCGGTGGCCAGCGTGGTGATGAACCGCCTCGGCCATGAAGGCTTCCCCGACACCGTTTGCGCGGTGGTCAAGCAGGGCTCGGAAAGCGGCGCTTGCCAGTTTTCCTGGTGGTGTGACGGCCGCGCCGACGCCGTGCAGGAAGAGGCCCAATACAGCCTCGCCAAGGAAATCGCCCGCAAGGCCCTCAACCGCCAACTCCAGGACCGCACCCTTGGCGCCCTGTACTTTCACGACCGCAGCGTAAGGCCCGACTGGGCTGGGGTTTACGTCAGGACGAACGCCACGGGGCGGTTCGTGTTCTACAAGCCTAAGGGTGGGGAGGCGAAGTAGCGCCATCGTTGGGCGCGAGCCTGCTCGCGACGAGGCGGGCAGAGCGCCGGCACTTGTCTCTTCAGCAGTAGCGCTGTCGCGAGCAGGCTCGCTCCCACAGGGGGCGGGTTTGGCCCCGGGTCAGGCCGTTTGCCTGCGCATCGCCAGCAGGGCGGTGCCGAAGCCGATGAAGGTGGTGCCGACCACGCGGTTGACCCAGCGGGAGAACTGCGGGCGGCTGAGCAGGCCGCGGGCCTGGGAGGCGAGCAGGGCGTAGACGCTCAGGGAACTGAGGGACAGCGCCATGAAGATCAGGGTCAGGATCAAAAATTGCGGCACCAGCGGCGCTTGCTGGTTGATGAATTGAGGAAACAGCGCAGTAAAGAACATCGCCGCCTTGGGGTTGGTGGCGGCGGTGAGGAAAGCGGACTTGAACAGTTTCAGCCGCGACGGCATCGCACCGCGTTGCTGTGGGTCGCTGTCGCCGCCGAGCACGGCTTTCTTCGTGAGCAGGGCTTTGGCGCCGAGGTAGAACAGGTAGGCCGCACCGAGGACTTTCAAGGCGTTGAACACCCATTCGGAACTGGCGATCAGCGCACCCAAGCCCAGCATGGCGGCGGCGGACATGCAGAACAGCCCGCTGGCGTTGCCCAGAGACGACCACAGGGTGGATTTGGCGCCGTAGGTCAGGCTGTTTTGCAGGGCCATCACGGTGGCGGGGCCGGGGCTGGCGATGGCGATGCCGGAGACCAGGGTGTAGGTGAGTATCGAATGGGCATCCATGTTCGCATCTCGAGGCAGGGTCACGGCGGCCATTGGGGCCGCCGTGCGGGGGTCAGTTGGAGTGGGCGAGCTCTTCGGTGGCGCTGGTGTCTGGCGTTGGGTCCGGGGCTTGGGTGACGACGGTGAAGTCGCTGACTTCGACGGTGCCGACACCGTAGCCCACCAAGTGGAAGGAAAAGGCCTTGCGCGACTGCGGGTTATTGAACCGAAAGTCCATTTCCAAAGGCTGCCCGGCGGTGAGCACCATGGCCTCGGGCAGGCCGATCTGTACGTCTTTTTCAAACTCCTTGGCCTTGAGCTGGATCGAGGCGTTGTCTTGCAAGTCCACCGAACGGATGGTCAGGCGCACGTGGGTTTGGGAGCCCTTGGGCATTTCCAGGTACTGGGCGCCGATCAGGTTGTCGGTCCAGTCGTTGTTGGGTTGGGCATGCAAGGGCAGCACTTCGGGGCCGCCGAACTGGTAGCGCTGGTTCAGCGGCGAGCCCAGCAGCGTGCGGTCCAGGCCTTCGGCGCGGGCGGCGACTTCGCGGGCGCGTTTGCCGCCGTACTGGCCAAGGTAGCTCACCCGTTCGGCGATGAACCCTGCGCTGCTGTAGTCGCGGCAGCGTTGCTGGAAATCGCATTCGGTGAAGGTGCCCAGGCCATTGTGGTAGCGCAGCTTGCCGTTGGTGAAGGACATGATTTCACGGCCGCTGTCGTAGTCGCGAAACAGCGAGCGACCGCTGAGGGCGGCGGGCACCGGCAGGGCGAAGTAGTCCAGCACCGAGGTCGTCAGGTCGACATGGCCGTACACCCCGGGCTTGACCCGTGGCAGTTGCGCCTGCTCGGGCGCCAGGGTCAGGTTGAAGCCCCAGGATGAGGCCAGGCGCACGCCGTCGATGCCGTGGGATTCGTCGGAGGTAATCATCACCAGGGTGTCTTTCAACACGCCCTGGCGTTCCAGGCCCGCGAGGAACTGGCCGAGGGCGTCATCCAGGTAGGCGACGGCGGCCTGCTTGGGGGTGTCGTAGCGTTGCAGGTATTCCTCGGGCGCCGAGTAAGGCTGGTGGGTGCCGACGGTGAGGAGGGTGAGCATCCAGGGTTTTTTCTGTTTTTTCAGTTGGCCGACGTAATCCAGCGCGCCCTCGAAAAACGCCTTGTCGTCCTTGCCCCAGGGGAAGTCCAGGTACGAGGCGTTGGTGAACCATTCCAGGCCCAGGGTGGCGTCGAAGCCGATGTGGGGCATGATTTTGTCTTTGGCCATGAAGCGCAGGCCCGCGCCTTGCAGAAAGTGCGTGGAGAACCCGTTCTGGCGCAGTTGGGCCGGCAGGCAGGCTTGGTTGCGCTCGTTCAGGTTGAGCATTTCCACGCCTTTGGGGGTGCCGTTGTCGAGCTTGTCGTAGTCGCCGCAGAGCATGGCGTACAGGCCACGGATGGTTTGGTGGCTGTGCAGCACATAGTCGGGGGTGTTCATGCCGCGCTCGGCCCAGCGGCTGAGGTTGGGCATGAGGTTTTCCTGGTAGCTGCTGTTGAGCGCCTGGCGATTGACCCCGACATACGCCCCGGGAATGCCTTCCAAGGTGATGATGAGCACGTTGCGCGCCTGCCCGGGGTCACTGAGCAGGTGATGGCCATTGAGGTCCAGTTGGGTCAGGCCGGCCATGTCGGGGGCGATATCGACGCCATCGTCCAGCAGCCAGTCTTCGGCGCGCATCTGCACGTCGCCGACGCCCGCGGCGAGCAACTGGTGCGGCAGGTTGAATTGTTCCCACTGGTCGGCGTCCGAGGGCGCCAGGTGCTGGCTTGCCCAATGGCCGATCAGCAGCAGCGCCGGGGCGGCCCAGGCCTTGCGCGGCAGGGCGGGCGCGGGGCGATGGCGCCCGGCCCACTGGGTGGCCAGCCACAGGCCCAGGCCCAGCGCCAGGGAAACCGCCAGCCAGGGCTGGGCGAAGCCGCCGCCGGTGGAGTTTTCGACGAACTGCGGGTCGAACAGGTAATGCAGGTCCGTGACATCCGGCATGCGCCCCACGGCGCTGACCAACTCGGCCGTCGCCACGTTGAGCAGGCCCCAGAACAACAGCACCGGCAGCGCCAGCCACCAGGGCCTGCGGTGCAGCACCAGCACCAGCAGGCTGCCGATGCCCAGGTCCGACAAGTAACCCAGCGGGTTGGACCAGCCCAGTGCGGCGCGTAGGCCCACCGGCAGAAGCAGAACGAGGATGACCAGGGCGATCAGGCGTGCGCGTGGTTGTTGCAACCCGTGACGGATGATGTTCACAAAAAAACCTTCCAGACATGAAAACGACACAAAAGTGTGCTGGATGGTACCAAGGCACGGACGCGAGGGCCCGATTAATCCGTCTACACGTTGGCCAAGCGCACTGGCGCGGACCTAGTGCGAAAACTTTTTCGCCCCCGCCACACAACCAATCACCGCCACGGTGACCCCCACCATGCCCAGGCTGACGGGCTCGTGCAGCAAGCTCGCCGCCAGGGCCAGGCCGAAGAAGGGTTGCAGCAACTGCAACTGGCCGATCGCCGCGATACCACCCTGGGCCAGGCCGCGATACCAGAACACGAAACCGATCAGCATGCTGAACAGCGACACATAGCCCAGGCACGCCCACGCCGCCGGGCTGATACCGGCGAATGTCGGCGGCGCCAGCCACAGGGTCAACGGCGCCATGGCCGGCAGCGCTAACAGCAGCGCCCAGCAAATCACCTGCCAGCCGCCGAGGCTGCGCGACAGCTTGGCTCCTTCGGCGTAACCCAGGCCGCACAGCAGCACGGCCAGCAGCATCAGCAAGTCGCCGGCGGGCGAGGCGCTCAAGCCCTGGGCCACGGCATAGCCGACCACCAACAGGCTGCCCAGCACGGAGAACAACCAGAACACCGGGCGCGGCCGCTCACCGCCGCGCAACACGCCGAACACCGCCGTCGCCAGGGGCAGCAGGCCGATGAACACAATGGAATGGGCCGAGGTCACGTATTGCAGGGCCAGGGCGGTCAGCAGCGGAAAGCCCAGCACCACGCCCAGGGCGACGATCAGCAGGGGCAGCACCTGGGTGCGGGAGGGGCGTTTTTCCCGCAACAGCAACAACAGGCACAGGGCCACAAGGCCGGCGAGGGTGGCCCGGGCGACCGTGAGGAACACCGGGTCGAATTCCAGCACCGCCACCCGGGTGGCCGGCAGCGAGGCGCTGAAAATCACCACGCCGATAAAACCGTTGAGCCAGCCACTGGCGCTTTTTTGTGCGGGGTTCAGGAGTGTGGTGCGTGCCATGGGGGCTTACCTTGGGGAGTGATCGTGGCATGCTAGGGCGGCCCCTCAATACAATCAAAAAATTGTCCTGGATACATCTACCTATGTCTCGCTCCCGCTATAAAGCCCTGGTGGATGCCCTGGCCGGCGACATCCGCAGCGGTCGCCTGCTCCCCGGCACGCGCCTGCCCACCCACCGCCAACTGGCCAGCCGCGAGGGCTTGGCGCTGGTCACCGCCTCGCGGGTGTATGCCGAGTTGCAAGCCATGGGCCTGGTGAGCGGCGAGACCGGGCGCGGTACCTTCGTGCGCGAAACCTCGCTGCCGCCGGGCCTGGGCATCGACCAGAAAACGGTAACCCCAGGGGTGGTGGACCTGAACTTCAACTACCCCGCGCTGCCGGGCCAGGCTGAGTTGCTGCGCAACGGCTTGCGGCAGTTGGCGGCCAGCGGTGACCTCGAAGCCCTGTTGCGCTACCAACCCCACGCGGGCCGCCCCCACGAACGGGCGTCGGTGGCGCGCCACCTGCAAGCGCGCGGGCTGACGGTGGGCGCCGAGCAGGTGCTGATCGTCAGCGGTGCCCAGCACGGCTTGACGGTGGCGCTGATGGCGCTGCTCAAACCGGGGGACGTGATCGTCGCCGATGCCTTGACCTACTCGGGGTTCAAGGTGCTGGCCGAAGCGCTGCACCTGGAGGTGCTGGCGATTCCGGTGCTGGAGCATGGCCCCGACCTGGCCGCCCTCGACCACCTGTGCCGCAACCGCCGGGTGCGCGCGCTGTACAGCATGCCGACCCTGCACAACCCGTTGGGTTGGGTGATGAGCCGCGAGGCGCGGGATGGGTTGGTCGACATCGCCCGCCGTCACGACCTGCTGATCCTTGAAGATGCCGCCTACGCCTTCCTCGTCGACAATCCGCCGCCGCCCCTGGCCCACCTGGCGCCCGAGCGCACGGTGTATGTGTCCGGCCTGTCGAAAAGTGTGGCCACGGGCCTGCGGGTGGGGTTCGTCGCTGCGCCGCTGCACCAGGTGCCCGCCCTGGAACGGGCAGTGCGCGCCACCACCTGGAACACCCCCGGGGTGCTCACCGCCCTGGCCTGCGCCTGGATCGACGACGGCACCGTGCTGCACCTGGAAGCGCAAAAACGCGACGACGCCCAGGCCCGCCAGCACGTCGCGGCCAAAGCCCTCGCCGGGTTGCCCTGGGTGGGCCACCCGGCGTCGTACTTCCTCTGGCTACCCCTGGGCGAAGACGCCCGCGCCGACCGGATCGCCAAGGACCTGTTGGCGCGGCAGATCGCCGTCTCCACCGCCGAGCCCTTTGCCACCTCGGCCCACGTGCCCCATGCCTTGCGCCTGGCCTTGGGCTCGGCCCCTTTGGAAACCCTTGGCCCGGCCCTGGAAACGGTGAAGTGGGTGGTGCAGGCGCACACCTAGGCCTGCGCACCCTGATTTGCCGATGGCGGCAGGTTGGTGTGGGCGCGGGCTCTGCTCCTCTTCTATGGGAGCAACTGTGTTACCCCTGCCATTTGTCACCGCCACTGCGTGCCGCCCTCGCGAGCAGGCTCGCTCCCACAGAGGAAAAACAAATCCCACCCACACTGTGGGAGCGGGCCCTGCCCGCGATGAAGCCGGGGCAGGCGATGCACTTCTGGCGGCTGGAATGCCACCCTCGCGGGCGAGCGGCGCCGCCCGGCCTGCTGGCGAAGCCCTTACTGAGCGCCCGCCACAAACACCAGCGCCTTCAAGCCGCTGCGCGGGTCGATGTCGGGGAATTCCGGGGGGTTGTCCAGGCGTTGCACAAAGCGCAGGCCCGGGGCGCCTTGGGTGACGCCGTCGATGATGAAGTCGGCGCCCAGGGACGGGTCGTTCATGCACGCCAGGACCGTGCCGCCCTCGGCCAGCAGTTCCGGCAGGCGGCGGATGACGCGGGCGTAGTCCTTGGTCAGCAGGAAGCTGCCTTTCTGGAAGGACGGCGGGTCGATGATTATCAGGTCGTAAGGCCCGGTGTGCTTGACCTTGCCCCAGGACTTGAACAAGTCATGGCCCAAAAAGCTCACGCGGGCCAGGTCATGGCCGTTGAGGCGGTGGTTGTCGCGGCCTCGGCTCAGGGCCGCGCGGGACATGTCCAGGTTGACCACATGGCGCGCGCCGCCCTCGATGGCCGCCACCGAGAAGCCGCAGGTGTAGGCGAACAGGTTCAGCACCCGCCGGTCACGAGCGTTGGCCTTGACCCAGTCGCGGCCGTAGCGCATGTCGAGAAACAGCCCGCTGTTCTGCTTTACGCCCAAGTCCAGCAGGTAGCGCAGGCCGCCCTCGGTGAGGGTCCATTGCTCCAGCGGCTCGCCCAACAACCACTCGGTGGTGCTTTGCGGCAGGTAGCGGTGCTGCAGCGCCAGGTGATGGGCGCCACTGGCTTGCCAGGGCGCTTGCTGGGTGAGGGTGTGCAGGCTGGCGACGAGGGCCTGCAACTGTTCCTGGCTCGGTTCCTTGAACAACGACACCAGCACCACCCCTTGCAGCCAGTCTACGGTCAGTTGTTCCAGCCCCGGCCAGCAGCGCCCACGGCCATGGAACAGGCGCCGGGTTTCGGCCGGCGGGGCTTGCAGGGCGGTGGACAGGTGAGCGTGCAGGGTGGACAGGGCGTCGGCATTCATCGGGCAGGTTCGGCAGGGGGAAAGGCCGGCATTCTAAACACAAAGCCACGGCGCTGCTGGATTCGCCCTGGCGCCATCGCTTCTTGGCAATGCCTCTGGCTCAGAAGCCGCCGCCGAGGGGGTATTCCACCGCGAGGCGGATCTGGTCGCTGTCCAGTTCGGCCTGGGCACGGTTGCCGCGATGCACATTGTGCCGCACGGAAAACGCCGCGCCCTTGGCCTTGCCGCTTTGCACCACATAGCGGGCTTCGAGGTCGCGCTCCCAGTGTTTGCCACCCTGGCCGTAGCCCAGGTAGGCGTAGCCGCCCGCAGGGTCGAGGTGGCTGGCGTCGATCTGGCTGCCACGAATGTAGGCCGCGCTCAGGCTCAGCCCCGGCAAGCCGAAGGTTTGCAGGCCCAGGTCGTAGCGCGCCTGCCAGGATTGCTCGTTCGGCGCGTTGAAGTCCGAGAGCTGCACGGCGTTGCTGATGAAAATCGCCCCACGGGTGACGTAGTCGAATGGCGTGTCGCCGCGCACCTTCTGGTAGCCCAGGCTGAAGGTCTGCGGGCCGCTGGTGTAGCCGGACATCAGGCTCCACGTGGTGTTGTCGATACGTCCCGACAGCGCCTGGCCTTCGTCGGTGGTGCGGTACAGGTTGAGGTTCAGCGACAGTGAGCGGGTGGGGCTCAAGGCGTGGCTGAACGTGGCGCCCAGGTAATGCTGGTTCCAGGTATCGGCATAACGTGAGGTGTAGAGGCTGGCGCTCAGGCCCGGGGTGGCGCTGTAGACCACGCCCGCAAGGTCGAAGGCGTTGCCCTGGCGGCCATTGGAGTAATTGACCACAAAGCCGCGGTCGTGGCTCGAGGCATTGCGGTCGGTGCTTTCGGTGAAGTGCCCACCCAGCAGTTTCACCCCGGCCCATTCCTGGCTGGTGAGGAACAGCCCGGTGGCGGTTTCCGGCAGGAGGCGGCTGTCGGAGGAACTGAATACGGGGGTTTTCACCCGTTGTTCGCCCCAGGCCAGGGTGGTGGACGACACCCGCAACTTGAGCGCGGCGCCGCCACGGCTGAAGCTGTTTTTGGGGTGGCCGTCGTGGTCCAGCCCCAGCAGCCGCGCCTTGCCCGCGCGGCCGCCACCGCTGTCCAGTTGCAAGCCTTGGTAAGCGTGGGCATCGACGCCCACACCCACCGTGCCCTGGGTAAAGCCCGACTGCACGCTGCCCATCAGCCCGTAGGCCCATTCTTCGCCGTAGCCATTGCGCTCGCTGCGGGGTTTGTAGGCGTTGCGCGCGCCGTTGCTGCGGGCGCCGTGACGGTACTCGCGTTGGTCGTACACGCTGCGGTTGAGCAGGGTCCAGGTGCTGTCTTCGACAAAACCCTTGGCCTGTTCCTGGGCGGACCCGGCGTTGGCCAGGGTGCTGTGGCCGAGCAAGGCGACGGGCAGTGCCAGCGCAGTGATGTAACGCATCGGGGTGGTCTCCAGGAAGGGTTAAAGAGGCGTGGAAGCGCAGGATCTGCGCGCCATCGCTGGGGTCGGTCAACCAGCCCGCGCCCCGAAGCTTATTGGCCAGGGTTTGCAAGACCATGGGCAGGCTGATGGCGGTTTCGCCCAGGGCCGCGCCGGCGATCACCGCCAGCACCAGCAGGCCATGGCCGAGTAACCGGGCGTGTCTCATTTAGGCAACTTGAAGTGCTCAACAGCGCTGGCCAGCTCCTCAATGGCGCCGAACATCCGCGTGCTGGCGTTCATGCCGTGGGCGTCGATGATGACGATGCGGTCGTGCTTGACTGCGTCCATGTGGCGGGTCACTGGGTTGCTCTTGAGGAATTCCAGTTTTTTGCGGTAGTCGTCGGCGGGGTAGCGGCGCCGGTCCATGCGCGCAATCACCAGGATATTGGGGTTGGCCTTGGCGATGGTTTCCCAGCCCACGGTGGGCCATTCCTCGTCGGATTCGATCACGTTGCGCATCCCCAGGGCGCTGAGCATGAAATCGGGGATGCCCTTGCGGCCCGCCACATAGGGGTCGATGCCAAGGTCGGCGCTGGAAAACCACACCACTGCGGAGACGTCCCGGGGGTGCTGCTGGCGCGCCTGGGCCACGGCGTTGGCCAGGCGATTCTTCAGGTCGCTGACCAGGCGCTGGCCGCGGTCCTCCACATCGAAGATCTGTGCAAGCTCGGTGATGCTCTTGTACAGGCTGTCCACGCTGAAGGCCTTGAGGCGCGTGCCATCGGCGCCCACCAAGTTGTCCTTGCCTTCGCAGTCGGAGGGCAGCAGGTAGGTAGAGATCTTCAGTTCATGGAACTGCTCGCGGGTGCCGACCGCGCCTTGGGGGCCGACCATCCACTCCAGGTCCACGGCCACCAGGGCGGGGCGCTTGCCGATCACCGCTTCAAAACTGGGTTCGTTGTCGGCCAGGCGTTCGACCTTGGCATCCTGGGCCTTGAACTGCGGCAGCACTTCGTTGAACCACAGCGAGGTGCCTACCAGTGTGTCGCCCAGGCCCAGGGCGTAGAGCATCTCGGTGCCGGATTGGCCGATGGTCACGGCCTTGGCCGGCGCCTCGCTGAACGTCAGGGGCACGCCGCAGTTGTTCAGGTGCAACGGGTATTCGGTGGCACTGGCGCACAGGCTCAGCGAGGTCAGGCCGAGGCCGGCGAACAGGGCGTTGAGGTGGGGCAGTGACATGAAATGCGATCTCCATTGGAACCGGTGCACGGGCAGGGCACGGCCTTGGAAAACACATCCCTCAAACGCTGCCGCCAGGGCAGGGTAAAGCTGAAAACGCATCGAAAACCGCGTGCGGATGTCCTTTCCGGACACCCCGCCGGTTAGTGTTTGCTACGGGCCGGCAGGTGTTCTGATTGGCGCTTCGCGGTCCGCCAGCGGCCTTCGCGGGAGGTTTTCCGGTGGCGTGCGTGGAGGCAGGGGGCTCGGCGCCTACAGTTGCGGGGGCAGTTCCATTTCAGCGTGGCTTACGGCGCGCTGGGGGATTCCCTGTCAGTTCCTTGCGCCAACCGGCGGGCGGCATGTTAGTTCATCGATACGCATTCAACCAGCGGCGGGGCAAGTGTATGGCCGTGATTGCGCGGTGCATTGCGCTAGCTTGTCATGTTATAAAGTAACAGTTCAAGCTTTTCATCGACCGCTCTGGCGAGCGGGTTTCCTATCATCCCGTTGCGAATACTCCATGACCCATACCCCTTCACCCGCTGTTAGCCCCCCGATTTCACGTCTGCTGTCCATCGATGCCCTGCGTGGGCTGGTGATCCTGTTCATGCTGCTCGATCACGTGCGCGAAACCTTCCTGCTGCACCGCCAGGTCGGCGACCCGATGGACATCGCCAGCACCGAACCGAGTCTGTTTATCAGCCGTACCCTGGCCCATTTGTGCGCCCCGGTGTTTGTGCTGCTCACCGGGTTGTCGGCGTGGTTGTACGGCGAAAAATATGCCGGCAAGGCTGATGTCGCGGCGTTCCTGTTCAAGCGTGGGTTGTTCCTGGTCCTGCTGGAGCTGACCTTGGTGAATTTCGCCTGGACCTTCCAGTTCCCGCCCAGCGTGATCTACCTGCAAGTGATCTGGGCCATCGGCCTGAGCATGCTCGCGCTGTCGCTGCTGGTGTGGCTGCCACGGCCGGTGTTGGCATTGCTGGCGGTGGCGATCATCGCCGGGCACAACCTGCTGGACGGCGTGCATTTTCCCGTGGAGTCGGCCTTGCACGTGCCGTGGGCGATCCTCCACGACCGTGGCTGGCTGGCGTTTTCTGCGGAGTTGCGCCTGCGTACCTCTTACCCGGTATTGCCGTGGATCGGCGTGATCGCCCTGGGCTACGTGCTGGGGCCGTGGTTCAGCCGCAGCACGCCGGTGGCGGGGCGCCAGCGGCGCTTGCTGGGCTGGGGTGTGGCGGCGTTGCTGGGGTTTGTGCTGGTGCGCCTGGCCAACGGTTATGGCGAAAAACCCTGGGCCGTGGGCGACACCGCGCTGCACACCCTGATGGGCTTTTTCAACATCACCAAGTACCCGCCGTCGCTGCTGTTCCTGACCTTGACCCTCGGGCTTGGGCTGCTGCTGTTGCTGGCCTTCGAGCGGGCCGGCCAGCGGCGGTGGCTGCTGCCGTTGACGGTATTGGGCTCGGCGCCGATGTTCTTCTACCTGCTGCACCTGTATGTGCTCAAAGCCTTGTATCTATTGGCGGTGGCGGCGTTCGGGCTGAACCAGGGCAGCTACTTTGGCTTCGACTCCATTGGCGCGGTGTGGCTGATGGCGATGGCCCTGGCGCTGGCGGTGTACCCGCCAGTGCGCTGGTTCTCTGCGCTCAAGGCCCGGCGCCGCGACCTCGCCTGGCTCAAATACCTGTAGCCCCTACGGCACGGCTCAGGCGTCGCGCAGCAGGTCGTTGGCGTTGAGCAGGCTGTAGGCGATCTGCGGGTTTTTTTCCAGGGCGCGGCGGATAGCGGCAGGGATGGTCTGGCGGGTTTTGCGGCACAGGCCTGGGGTGTCGTCGATCTGGATCTGGATGCCGCGCATGGTGCGCACTTCATTGAAACCGGGGGCGACCTGCACGCGGATGCCGAGCAACTGGAGCATTTTGCGCTGCATGTGTTCCAGGTCGTCCAGGCTGTGCAGGTTTTCCAGGCGTTCGAGCAGGCGTTTTTCTTCGGCCCGGGTCAGGCTCAGGATCGGCAATTGCAGCAGTTCCTGCTCCGGCAAGCGGTCGCGCCCGCAGGTGCAGGCGCCGGGAGGGCAGGGTTGGCGCAGGTGGGCAGGCGTGGTCATGGGCAGCAGCATAGCGACTGGCGCGCGGCTTTGCCTATCACGGCGCCAGCGCACCGGGTGGCGCGCGTGCAACGCAGAGGCTGGCTGTGCCGGCCTCATCGTCAGGCGGGCGCCCAGGGCCTTACTTCTCCCACTCCGCCTTGGGGATCAGCAGGCCATGGTTGCCGTTGTAGGCGGCGCGTTGCGGCGGTTGCCAGCCGTCGAGCAGGCTGTCGTCGAGGCGGTAGATTTCCACGCCCAGGGGTCGGCAGACCTTGAGCGGGTCTTCGGCGTCCGGGCCCCACATCGGCAGCGAGAGGTCGCCGCCCGGGCAGGTGGAGAGGGCGCACAGCAGGTCGATTTCGGCGAAGAACTCCAGGTAGTCACCTTTCTGCGCCGGGCAGGCTTTCATGAAGTACATGTCGTCGTGGTTAAGGCCCGTGCACTGGAAGATGTTCAGCACGTCATGCACGTCGAACTCGGTCAGGCCGTGGGGCAGCACAGCGCGGGTCAGGTTGGAGTGGCAGTGGTGGTGGAAGTCTTCGCCGGTGAGCATTTTGTTCACGTAGGGGTCGCAGCGGGTGCCGAGCAGGTCGTGCAGGCGCCCGCCGTGCTCGTCGATGCCGTAGGCGGCCAGGCTGTCGTCGGTGATGGTGACCATCGGGCGCAGAAACGGCAGGTTCGACCACAAGCGGTCATAGGTGCTCACGTGGGCGCCCTGCAACTGGCGGGTGCGCGCGGCCCACATGCGTTCGCGCGGGTCGTTGGCGTTCCACACGTTGAAATCGCCCACCTGCGGGCCGACCGGGGTGGTCACGCGGAATACATGGCCGGCCGGCACTTTCCAGGCGCGGCCGGTGCGGATCGGCACTTCGAACTGCTCGATCAGGGTGCGAGCGCTTGGGGTCTGGCGCACGCGGTCGTAGAACGCGGTATCGACTTGCAGGGCGGCGCCTTTGCTGACCTGGTAGGCCGCGGGGTAGTCCTTGTACATGGTGGGTCCTCTTTTTTCAGTGTTTGGGGATGCTGGCGAGAATGTCCAGCAACACCCGTTCGGAGTCGTTGAGGTAGCTGCTCATGGCTTCTTCGGCTTCTTTCTTGCGCCCCTCGCCCAGCAGGTCGTGGATGTGCCGGTCGCGCTCCAGCCAGGGTTTCTGGAAGGTTTCTTCGCTGGGGGCGTTGGAGAACACCAAGCGCATCTGGGCGGCGACATGGGTGAAGAATTCGTCGAACAGGGGGCTGCGCAGCAGGCCGACGATGTGTTGGTGAAAACGCAGGCTGTGGGTGCCGAAGGCCTGCCAGTTTTCGCGGTCCTGGGCCAGTTGCGCGGCTTCGATGGCTTGCAGCATCAGGTCGGACTGGTACTCGCGCAGCGGTTTGCTGGCGGCGATGGCCTGCAATTCCAGGGTGCGCCGTACTTTGAAAATGTCGCGTACTTCGTCGATACCCAGGCGCCGCACCATCACGCCCTTGTTGCGCACGTAGCTGGCCAGGCCTTCGCGCCCGAGCTGGTGCAGGGCCTCGCGCACAGTGTTGCGCGAGGCGTTGTAGTGGTTGACCAGTTCGCTTTCCACCAGCGGCATGCCCGGCAACAGGCGCCCGCCAATGATGTCTTCGCGCAGTTCAATGGCCACTTGGTCGGCCAGTGACAGGCTCGGTTCCTTGGTTTGGCTCACGGTGTGGCTCCCTTGGCTCAGGCCAGTTGCACGTCTTTGAGGAACTTGGTCATGCGTTCGCTGCGTTGCTCCAGCATCTGCCGGGGCGCGGCGTCCTGGATGATCTCGCCGCCTTCCATGAACACCACGCGGTCGGAGAGCTTGAAGGCGAAGTTCATTTCGTGGGTGACGATGACCATGGTCATGCCTTCGCGGGCCAGTTCTTCGATCACCGCCAGCACGTCGCCCACCAGCTCCGGGTCCAGGGCCGAGGTGGGTTCGTCGAACAGCATCACCGAGGGCCGCATGGCCAGGGCGCGGGCGATCGCCACGCGCTGTTGCTGCCCGCCGGAGAGCTGGTGCGGGTACTTGCCGGCGTGGTCGAGCATGCCCACTTTGCGCAGCAGGGCCAGGCTCAGCAGGCGTAGGTCCTCGTCGCCGCCGTGGGCGTGGTAGAGCGGCGCCATCATGACGTTTTCCAGGGCGGTTTTATGGGGGAACAGGTTGAAGCCCTGGAACACCATGCCGACGTGGACGATACCGTTCATGTGCACCTTGTGCCCCAACGGGCCTTGGGCCTCTTTGGTGCCGCGCAGGAACGGCTGGCCTTGTAGGGTGATGTCCCCGTGGTCGAGGGTTTCCAGGCCATTCATGGTACGGATCAGGGTGGTCTTGCCCGAGCCGGACGGGCCGATGATCGACACCACCTCGCCCCAGCGCACGTTCAGTTGCACGCCCTTGAGCACTTGCAGCTCACCGTAGGCTTTGCGCACGCCACGGGCCTGCAAGGCGAATTCGCCAGGTTCGGCCTGGCCGGCGGCACGGGCGGTGGCGACCTGGCTGAGGTCTACAGCGGCGATGTGCTTGGGTTTGCGCCGGGTTACGTCGAGGTGGTTTTCCAGCACCCGCAGCAAACGGCTGAACACGGTGACGATGAACACGTAATAGAAGGCCACGGCGAGCATGGTTTCCATCACCAGAAAGTTCTGGGTGTAGAGCTGCTGGCCCACCAGGAGGATTTCCGAGAGGGAAATCACCGACACCAACGAGGTCAGCTTGACGATGGTGATGTATTCGTTGGCCAGGGTCGGCAGCGCCACGCGCAGGGCCTGGGGCACCACAATCAGGCGCTGGATGCCGCGATAACCGACGCCCAGGGCCTTGCCCGCTTCCAGTTGGCCCTTGGCCACGGCCATCAGGCCGCCACGGTGGATTTCGGCAATGTACGCCGCTTCGCTGAGCACCAGGGCGATCAGGCCGGCGGAGTAGGGGTTGGACAGCACCAGGCTGGTGGACGGGAACACCTGGGGCAGGTTGTAGACGAAGATCAGCAGCACCAACAGGGGTAGGCTGCGGAAGAACCAGATGTAGACCCCGGCCGTGTCGCGCAGCCAGCGCCGTTGCGACTGGCGCGCCAACGCCAGGAGAAAGCCCAGGACAATGCCCAGCAGCCAGGTTTCCAGGCTCAGTTCGACCACGGTGGCCACGGCGCGCCAGAAGTCAGCGTTCCACAACAGGCCCAGGGTGTAGTGCCAATCGAATTGCATGTACGTGCTCCGCAGGGCGGGCCGCGCGCGGCCCGGTTCGGTGAAGGGGCGGGCGGGCTTAGTTGCCCAGGGCCGCGCGGATTTCCTCGGCGCTTGGCTCAGCCAGGTTGTAGCGCTCGAGCAGGGAGCCATAGCTGCCGTCTTCGCGCAGCTTGCCCAGGGCACCGCTCAGCTCATCGAGCAGCGGTTGGTTGCCCTTGCGCACGGCCAGGCCGATTACCACCGGGTAAATCAGTTCGGTGGAGCTGATGACCGTCTTGCCCTGGAGTTTTTGCGCGGTGATCTTCGCCACCGCGGCGTCTTCCATCTGCACGTCCACGGCCTGGGCCAACAGGGCCTGCGCCGCTTCCGGCGAGGTAGGGAACTCGCGGGACTGGATCGCCGGTTTGCCCGCCGCCAGGCAATGCTCGGCCGAGACTTTGTTCAGCTTGGGTACCCAGGACGCGCCCTTGATCGAGCCCACGCGCTTGCCACACAGGTCCTCAGGTGTGCGCGGCTGGAAATCGCCATTGCTGCGCACCATCAGCGACGAGCCGGTTTTCAGGTAGCTGAGGAAATCCACCTGGCGAGCGCGCTCGGGGGTGACGTACAGCGCCGAGGCCACCACGTCGAACCGCTGGGCGTTCACGCCCAACACCAGGTTGGCGAAACGGGTGTCGAGAAAGCGCGGCGCCACCCCCAGTTGCTTGCCCATGAGCTGCATGAACTCGGGGTCGAAACCGGCGGCTTGCTTGTTGTCCAGGTAGGTGTAGGGCGGGTAGGTGAGGTCCGAACCAATGGACAGTTCACCGGCCTTGAGTGCGCCCTTGACCTCGGCGCCGGCCACCAGCGGCGTCACACAGGCCAGGGCGATGGCCAATGCCAGATTGCGCGTGGAGTTCTTGCCCGTCAGACCTTTTTGCATGTTCGTATCCTCGGTTGCTGGAAGCTGATGCGTCGGTGATTGTTCAACAATCTGTTATTTGATGGTAAGCGGATATCGTGCCAACTATGGTTTTATCGTTGGGATTGAACGTTTTTTGTCCAGATCTAATGATCTTTTTTGCCAGATATCCCCAGTTCGGTGCGCGGGGTTACCGAACGCCACGAAGTGGGGCGTTGTTACGGGTGATGTTGGAGAGGGTGTTACCGAGGGCGGGGTGATAAACACATATGTTCTATGGTTATAAAAAACTGTTCTTTTATCTTTATTTGCGTTGTTGAGTAAGCTCCATGGCAGATGGCCTGCATCGTTGTTGCTGTTGTCGGCAGCAAGCGTTCACTGCGTCAGGCCCGACCCTCGCCCTTTTCTTGAGAGACCTGCCATGAAGATTCGCCTGCTTACCGCGGCCGTAGCGGCTGCCCTTTCCCTCGCCAGCGTCGGTGCATTGGCTGACATCGCCGCCATCAAGCAAAAGGGCGAGATTGTCATCGGCACCCTGGGCACCGACGAACCCAACAGCTTTATCGACGCCAAGACCCGCCAGCTCATCGGCTATGAAATCGACCTGGGCACGGCGGTGGCCAAGGATTTGGGGGTCAAACCGGTGTTCAAGCAGATCTCGGTGGCGGCGCGCATTCCCGAGTTGCAACAGGGCCGTGTCGACCTGCTGGCCGCCTCCCTGACCCACAACAAGGAGCGTGAGGCGCTGGTGGACTTCTCCTACTCGATCCTGATTACCGGGCAGAAGGCCCTGGTGAAGAAAACCACGGGCATCACCGCCCTGGAGCAACTGGCTGGCAAGAAGGTGTTGACGGTCAAGGGCGGCACCCAGGAGCCGAACATCCGCAAGGCCATTCCCACTGCGCAAGTGGTCACCTTCGAGACTTCGCAACAGGCGTTGCTGGCGCTGCAACAAGGCAAGGGCCAGGCCTTTGTCGATGACGAATCGGCGCTGACCAACGACTTCGCCAAAATCGGCGCCGCCTCGGCGGGCTACGCCATCCTGCCGCAAAACCTCAGCACCGAAGCCTTGGCCCTGGCCTTGCCCAAGGACAGCGCCGAGCTGAAAGCGGCCGTGGACAAAACCCTGGCACGCCTGGAAAACAGCGGTGAAGCCGAGCAGCTGTACCTCAAGTGGTATGGCCCGGGCACCAAGTCCAACCAACCGGCGCGGCACTTCAAGATCGACTCCGATCAGGTCCAGTAACACGGTGGGCGGGCCCTGACATCGACGCTTCGCAAGAAGAACGCCGATAGGCGCCCGCCGGCCTTCAAAGGCGTGTGCCCACGATGTTGCAATTCGATTATTCGCTACTGCTGAGCGGTCAATACCACGACATGCTGTTCAGCGGCCTGGCCCTGTCACTCAAACTCGCCGGCGTGACCCTGCTGCTGGCGCTGCCCCTGGCCCTGCTGATCGCGCTGCTGCGCCTGGCGCCGTTGCGGCCCCTGCAATGGCTGGGCTTTGCCTATGTGGAATCGATCCGCAATGTGCCGCTGTTGGCGCACATGCTGTTCTGGTATTTCGGCGCGCCGGAACTGCTCCCTGACGCCGCCCGCGAATGGCTGTACGCCGGCAACATCGAAGCCACCAGCGCCATCGTCGCCCTGACCCTGTACACCGCCGCCTACATGAGCGAAGACATCCGCAGCGGTATCCGCGCGATTCCCGCCGTGCAACTGGAAGCGGGGCGGGCCCTGGGCTTTGGCTACCTGGCGAGCATGCGCCTGGTGATCTTGCCCCAGGCCCTGCGCGTGACCGTGGCGCCGCTGATTTCCCAAACCCTGAACCTGTGGAAGAACACCAGCATCGCCACGGTGATTGGCGTGGCCGAGCTGATGTACCAGGCCGGGCAGGTGGAAAGCGCGACCTTTCGCAGCCTGGAATCCTTCGCCTTCGCCACGGCCGCGTACTTGAGTGTGTCGTTGCTGATTACCGCGGCGGCGGCGTGGTATCAGCACCGTTATGGGCAGGTGGCCAGCCGATGAGCACCCTGGAACTGATCGACACCTACTGGGTGTATTTCCTGGTGGGGCAATACCCCAACGGCCCTTTGGGCGGCCTGGCCCTGACCCTGGTGTTGGCCTCCCTGGGCCTGCTGCTGGCCATGCCGCTGGGGGTGTTGCTGGGGCTGGCGCGTATCAGCCCCTGGCGCTGGTTGCGCTGGCCGGTGACCGGGCTGGTGTTCGGCGTGCGCGGGATCCCACTGCTGATGGTGGTGTTCTGGGCGTACTTCTTTTTGCCTAGCGTCACCGGGCACAAGACCGACCAGTTCACCACCATGCTCATGGCCCTGGTGCTGTTCGACGCCGTGTACCTGGCGGAGATCGTGCGCGCCGGGGTGCTGGGCGTGGACCGCGGCCAGGTCGAGGCCTCGCGCTCCCTGGGCTTTGGCTACTGGCGCAGCATGGCCTGGGTGATCCTGCCCCAGGCGTTGCGCAGCATGCTGCCGTCGCTGGTCAACCAGTTCGTGTCCACGGTCAAGGAAACCTCCTTGGGCTACATCATTGGCCTGGCGGAAATCTCCTTTATCGCCTCCCAGATCAACAGCCAGGTGTTCACCCTGCCGGTGCAGGTGTACCTGATCCTGGGCCTGACGTACTTCCTGCTGTGCTTTGGCCTGTCCCGCTTCGCCTTTTGGCTGGAGCAACGCCAGGCACGCCCCGTTCCCCTCACTGACAACAGCAAGGTTGCGCCATGATCCGCCTGCAACAGGTCAACAAATGGTACGGCGCCTACCACGCCCTGGTGGACGTCGACGAACACATCGCCAAGGGCGAGGTGGTGGTGATTTGCGGGCCGTCCGGCTCGGGCAAATCCACCCTGATCCGTACCCTCAATCGCCTGGAGCCGATCCAGGGTGGGCATATCCTCATCGATGGCCAGGACATCCACGCCAAGGCCATGGACCTCAACCGCTTTCGCTCGCGTATCGGGTTTGTGTTCCAGCAGTTCAACCTGTTCCCCCACCTCAGCGTGCTGGACAACTGCACCCTGGCGCCGATCCGCCTGCGCGGCCTTAAACCGCCCCAGGCGCGCCGGGAGGCCATGGCCCTGCTTGACCGCGTGGGCCTGGCACACAAGGCCGATGCCTTGCCCGCCAACCTCTCCGGCGGCCAGCAGCAACGGGTGGCGATTGCCCGTGCCCTGGCGATGCAGCCGCCGCTGATGCTGTTCGACGAGCCCACCAGCGCCCTGGACCCGGAAATGGTCGGCGAGGTGCTGCTGGTGATGCGCGACCTGGCCCGCGACGGCATGACCATGGTGGTGGTCACCCACGAAATGGGCTTTGCCCGGGACGTGGCCGACCGCGTGCTGTTCATGGACCAGGGCCGCGTGCTGGAACGGGCAGCGCCCGAAGCCTTTTTCCAGACCCCCAGCCACCCGCGCACGCAAAAATTCCTCGCGGATATCCGCACCCCGTTTTCTTCTGCCGTTTGAGAGGCTTTATGAACGCTACGAGCGCGACCTTGCCGCTGATCGATGTGACTGCGCTGGGCAATGGCGGCGACCCCCGCGAGGTGGCCGCCCAGATCAACCGCGCCTGCCGTGAGCAGGGTTTTTTCTATGTGGTCGGCCACGGCATCGACCCGGCGCTGGTGCAGCGCCTGGAAACCCTGAGCCGGGAATTTTTCGCTCGCGAGGAGGCCGACAAACTGCGCTGGCGCATGGAATTGGGCGGGCGCGCCTGGCGCGGCTACTTCCCCCTGGGCGGCGAACTGACCTCCAGCCGCCCGGACTGGAAAGAAGGCCTGTACCTGGGCACCGAACTGGACGACAGCGCCCCGCAAGTCCAGGCCCGCACCCCGGTGCATGGCGCCAACCTGTTCCCCGATGTGCCGCAATTGCGTGAAACCATCCTCGACTACATGGCCGCCGTCACCGCTTTGGGCCATCGCTTGATGGCCGGCATCGCCCTGAGCCTGGGCCTTGACGCGCAGTATTTTGCCCAGCGCTACACGGCCGAGCCGCTGATCCTGTTCCGCCTGTTCAACTACCCCTCGCAACCGGTGCCCGAGGGCTTGGACGTGCAGTGGGGCGTGGGCGAACACACCGACTATGGCGTGCTGACCCTGCTGCACCAGGACCGCATCGGCGGCCTGCAAGTGCGCACGCCCCAGGGTTGGATCGACGCACCGCCGGTGCCCGGCGCGTTCGTGTGCAACATCGGCGACATGCTCGAGCGCATGACCGGCGGCCTCTACCGCTCCACACCGCACCGGGTGGTGCGTAACAGCTCGGGCACCGACCGCTTATCGTTCCCGCTGTTTTTCGACCCCAACTACCACGCCCGGGTGCAGCCCATCGAAGGCCTGCCCGTGGTCGAACAACAAGACGACAGCGCCCGGCGTTGGGACCAGGCCAACGTCCATGCCTTCAACGGCCAGTACGGCGATTACCTGTTGGCCAAGGTCAGCAAGGTGTTCCCGCAGTTGCGGGATAACCTGCGCGACTGATCGCAGCACTGTGGGACCGGGCCTGCCCGCGATGACGGCAGCAAGATCGCCATCGCGGGCAGCCAGGCGCCCACGGATTGCGTTCCCCGTTCTTGGCCCGCCCCTCAACCACCGCCCAATAACTGGCGGATCAACCCCGGGGTGCTGCCGGTCCAGCGCTTGAATGAACGGCGAAAGTTCGCCGGGTCGTTAAAGTTCAGGTACTCGGCCACGGCCTCGTTGCTCAAGCCCTTGATTTGGTACAGGTACAGCGCCACGTGCTTGCGCACCCGGTCCACCTGTTGCTGGAACCCGGTGTCGTGCTTGTGCAATTTGCGCTTGAGGGTCGCCGGGCTCATGGCGAAGGCCTGGGCTGCTTGCTCCAGGCTGGGTGCCTGACGCACGTGTTCGTGCAGGTAGGTGCTGAACACCTCCAGAAAGCTGCCAGCAAAGCCCAGTTGCTCGAGGCTGTCGTGGGCCTGTTGGCGGGCGACCTGGCCGGCGGTGGCCGAGGCATTGGGCCAGGGCTGGGCGAGGTACTGGCGGGGCAGGCGCATCAAGTCCAGTGGGCGGTTGAAGCGGGTCTGCTCGCCCAGGTGCACCCAATACTGCTCGACATAGCGCGGCTCGGCGTGGCTGAAGCTGCATTCCCAGGGCAGGCGCTGGCCGCCCAGCCATTGGCTCATGGCGACCAGCGAGGTCATGCTCGCTTCCAGCAGAAAACGCCCTTGCTCGCCGGCGCCGCAGCTGTCCCTCCAAAACAGGTAGGCGTAGTGCTCGTCCAGCACCAGGCATGGGCTCATCAATGGGCTGAGCAAGGCTTGCTGCTGGGTCAGGATATCGAGGGCCTGGTGCAGGTTTTGCGCGTGGTGCAGGGCCTGGCTGGCTGCACCGTAATGGCCGGGCAGCAGGCGTTGGCCGAAGAGGAAGCTGCTGTCGTCCGCATCCAGTAGGCGCCGGCTGTTGGCGATCAGGCCGAGGAACTGCTGCGGGCTCAGGCGCGCCTGGCCGGCGAGGATGTCTTCGTGGAACAACCCAGTGCCGCGCAGCAGGCGATGACTGTCGATATCCCGCGACAGCGCCAGGTCGATCAGGCACGCCGGTTGGTAGTGCCCAGGGATGAAACGGCTGTCGTTCTCGTACCAAGTGGTCTTGACCGTCATGCTGGCGCCTCAGGCGGTTCTGGCCAGGGGCTTTTTCGCCCGGGCCAGAGCCAGGTTGAGGCGCTTGAGCAGCACGTGCGCCGGTTCCTCGACCGCCATCACCACCGCGGTGGTCGCGGCCAGGTGCAGGCGCTCGCCATGCTGGCGGGTCTTGTGGGCCAGGCCCTGCACCGCTTGTTCCAGCTCCAGGGCCAGCAGGCGCGCCTGGCTCTCGCCGGTGTTGGGCAGCAGCACCACAAAGCGGTCCCCGGCCAAGCGGCAGAGCAAGTCCTGGCGCCGCAGGTTGAGCAGCAGCATATGGCTCAGGGCCTGGAGCACCGCATCGCCCTCGCTGTGGCCGAAGCCCTGGTTGATGGCGGCGAAGTTGTCCAGGTCCAGCACCAGCAAGGACAGTGGCTGTTGTTGCTCAAGGCTGTCGTGCAGGCTGGCGGCCAACTGCTGCTTGAGATAGTCGGCGCCTGCCAGCGGGGTGAGCTTGTCGAACAGGCGATGCTCGCGAAACAGCCGTTCGCGCTTTTCCATTTGCGCACTGATCGCCAGTTGCTCGCGGTGCCAGTGGTAGATGCCCAGGGTCAGCAACACCATGCCCACGGGCATCGGCCCGGATTCGAGCCAGTGATCCCAGGTGATGCTGTCGGGCAGGCGGATGAACTCGTCGAGGCTATCGACCCACCAGGAGAAAAAGATGCAGCTCAGGCCCAGTGCCAGGTAGTTGGTGACGCGCCCGGCGGGGCGGCTCTTGAGCACCAGGCCCAGCCACAGCAACGCCAACAGCGCCGAACCGCCTTCGCCGATGATGTCCAGCCACACCCATTCGCTGACCGCCTTGAGGTCGCCGCAGGCCAGGTGCAGCAGCAAGCCAAGGTTGGCGGCCAGCAACAGGGCGCCGAGTTTCCAGCGGTGGGGTTTGAGCACAGAAAACATGGCGGCGGTCCTTGGGCAAACAAGCAATGGGCGCCAGCACAGCAGATGCATGTGACCGTTGGGTGACAGTGGGGAAAAGGGGCGGGGAGGTCGGATCAGCTCAGGCCAATGCACGGCGGCGCCTGCTTGATCGCCCTGTGGCAGCGGGCTTGCCCGCGATGGCGCAGTTGCGCCGGGGAGAGACACCGGGGCCGTACTAACCCCATCGCGGGCAAGCGAAGCTCGCCCGGCCCGCTCCCACAGGGTGGGCAGTGCAGGTCATTTCAGCTCATTCCTGCCCCCCAACCCGGCCAAACCCCCGGTTTAGCGGCCCTGGCGCCCAGGGCTGTCACAGAACCGTCATTGCCCACCCCTAGCGTGCCCTCTCAGTTGCCGGGCCCAAGGCCTGGTTTTGACGGATTCCTGGGGAGGAACCACATGTACAAGCGCAGCAACACCGCCGGCATGCTCGGCTTTACGCTCACCGCCCTGGCCCTGGCGATTGCCAGTGAGCGCCTGAGCGCCGCCGAGGCGGGCAACACCGAACACGTCGAAGTGGTCGGCCAGGCCGCCAGCATCGACCAGGCGCTCAAGGAACAGCGCAGCGCCGACAGCATCAAAAGCGTGGTACACGCCGACGGTATGGCCCAGTTGCCCGATGAGAACGTCGCCGAAGCGGTGCAGCGCCTGCCGGGCATCAGCGTCGAGCGCGACCAGGGCGAGGGCCGGTTTGTCAGTGTGCGTGGCCTGGGCCCGGACCTTAACAGCGTGACCATCAACGGCACCCTGGTGCCCTCGCCCGAAAGTGAGCGCCGCGCCGTGGCCCTGGATGTGTTGCCCTCCGAGTTGGTGCAATCGCTGTCGGTCATCAAAACCCTGACCCCGGACATGGACGCCAACTCCCTCGGCGGCACGGTGGATGTGAAAAGCCTCTCGGCCTTCGACCACAAAGGCCTGTTCTACACCGGCAGCAGCGAGGCCAGTTACGACAAGAACACTGGTCAGACCAGCCCGAAATTCTCCGGCGCGGCGAGCGACCGTTTCAGCCTGGGCGATGGCATCGACAACTTCGGCGTGGCCGCGGCCCTGAGTTGGCAAAAGCGCGATTTCGGCTCGGACAACGTCGAAACCGGGGGTGCCTGGGATTTCGAGCAAGGCGCGAAGTTGCAAGAACTGGAGCAGCGCGACTACGACATCCGCCGCGAACGCGCCGGTGGCGGCCTGAACTTTGACTACAAGCCCGACGACCTGAGCAGCTACTACCTGCGCACCCTGTACAGCCGCTACAAGGACAGCGAGACGCGCAACTCCACTGCCATCGAATTTGCCGACGCCCTGGGCGAGGGCGAGCGGGGCGACGCCGAGGCCAAGCGCAAGCTCAAACAACGTGAAGAAACCCAGGAAATCCAGTCCTACGTGTTCGGCGGCGAACGTATGTTCGGCCTGTGGACCCTCAGCGGCCAGGCCGGCTACAGCCGCTCCAGCGAAGACAGCCCGGGGCACATCGCCAACGCCGCGTTCGATGGCAACGACGACTTTGCCGACGCCGGTTTCAACAACCAGCACAAACCCCGGCCGATCGTGGGCCAGGCCTTCTACGACCCGAGCAATTTCAGCCTCGCCAAGGTGGACTGGGAACAGCAGAAAACCACCGACACCGAGAAAAACCTGCGCCTGGACCTGGCCCGCGACTACGACTTGAGCGGCTATGCCTCCCAGGTCAAGTTCGGTGGCAAGGTCAGCCGGCGCAACAAGGACAACGACCTCGACGCCTGGGTCTACAAGGACTTCGACGAACTGGGGTTCAGTGACGAACAGCTCAACCTCACCCAGTTCAAGAAAGGCAACGTGGACTACAGCCTCGGCCGCTTTGGCCCGGGGATCAGCGCCGGCGCCATCAAGGACTTGATCGGCGGGCTGGACAAGGCCGACTTCTATGACGAGACCGAATCACGGGTCAACGACTTCAAGATCAGCGAAGACCTCAACGCCGCCTACCTGATGAACACCCTGGACATCGACGACTGGCGCTTTATCGCCGGCATGCGCTACGAGGGCACCGAGTTCGAGGCCAAGGGCACCGGCGCCACCGACGGCGAGTACCAAACCACCCAGACCAAACGCAGCTACCACCATTGGCTGCCGGGCCTGCACGCCCGCTACCAATGGGACAAAAACACCCAGGTGCGCGCGGCCTGGACCAAGTCCGTGGTGCGCCCGACCTTCGGCCAACTGGCGCCGGGCTTTGTCATCGATGACGACGAAGCCAGCTTCGGCAACCCGAACCTCAAACCGCTGGAGTCGAGCAACCTGGACCTGGGCATCGAGCACTACATGGGCCACGCCGGCACCGTCTCGGCGTTCGTGTTCTACAAGGACATCCAGAACTTCGTCTACAACACCGACCTGGCCGGCACCGGCGCCTGGGCCGACTTCTCCGAGGCCCATAGTTTTGCCAACGGCGACAGCGCCAAGCTCTATGGCCTGGAGTTGGCCTACTCGCAGAAATTCGACTGGCTGCCGGCACCCTGGAACGGCCTGCTGTTGGGCGCCAACGCCACCTTCAGCCGCTCCGATGCGCAGATCGAAGGCTTCGATGCGGCCAGCGGGCGCACCCTCAAGCGCGACATCGACCTGCCCAGCCAGTCCGACACCGTGGGCAACCTGATGCTCGGTTGGGAGGACGACAAGCTGAGCCTGCGCCTGTCGGCCAACTACAAGTCGGCCTACCTCTATGAACTGGCCTCGATCAACGACAAGGCCCACGACCTGTCGGTGGACTCGCAGACCTTCGTCGACTTCAGCGCCCGCTATGCGTTGAGCAAAAACCTGCAAGTGAGCTTCGAGGCGCAGAACCTCACCGACGAGTCGTACTTCGTTTACACCGGCCACCGCGCCTACAACGGCCAATACGAAGAGTACGGCCCGACCTACAAGCTCGGCCTGACCTTCACCCACTTCTAAGCCATGGCGCGCCGGCCCGTTGCCGGCGCGCCCCGGGATGCACCCTAAGGACTTTGCCCGTACATGAGAATTTCGTCGTTGACCCGCCTGGCCGCCCTGATCGGCCTCGCTTGCACCCAGGCCCTGGCCGCCGAGCCGAGCCTCACCCTGCGCCCCTGGGCGCCCAACCTCGACGCCCAGGCGTTGAGCTTTTTGCCCGCAGGCACAGGCGACGCACGCCTGGCCGCCAGCGAGCGCGACGGCTTGCTGTTGCTCGACCCTCAAGGCGCCACCCTGGCCCAACTCAAGGGCTCGTTCACCTCCCTGGACAGCCGCGCCGCCGGCGCCCAGGTGCTGGTGGCCAGCCTCGACAACGCCCGCCAGCAAGCCATGCTGGTGGGCCTGGACCCCGCCACCCGCACCTGGGGCGAGCCGCATTACCTGCCGGCGCGGGACTTTGCCGTCAATGGCCTGTGCCTGTACCGCGACGACGCCGACAACCTGCTGCTGTTTCTGGTAGGCGAGGAGGGCAAAGGCGAGCAGTGGCTGGTGGGCCACGGCGCCAGCCTCAGCCCGCAACCACAGCGGGTGCGCGGCTTGCCGCTGCCACCCGAGGCGCAGTTCTGCCAGGTGGACGACGGCGCCAACCGCTTGCTGGTTAATGAAGAAAACGTCGGCTGGTGGGCTTACCCGGCCCATGCCGAAGCGGACGTGTCGCGCAGTGCCGTGGCCATGATCGCGCCCTTTGGCGATATCAAAGGCGCGGCGGGGGCCCTGGCCCTGGTGCCGGGCGGCGTGCTCGCCCTGGACCCCAAAGCCGCGCGCCTGCACCTCTATCAGCAACAGGGCCAGGCCTGGGCGGCCCGCGCCAGCCTGGCGCTGCCGGGCCTCAAGGAGCCGGAGAACCTCGCCCTGCGCGCCAACGCCAAGGGCCTGCAACTGCTGCTGCGCGACGATGACAGCGGCCGCCTCTACGAAGGCCAATTGAACTGGCAGGCCCAGGCCAGTGCCCCGGACCCGGTGCTGCCCAGCGTCGCGGCCCAGGTACAAAGCGAGCCGGTGGGCCGCCAGGGCGATGCGGCGGACGACCCGGCGATCTGGATTCACCCCACCCGGCCCGAGTTGAGCCGCGTGCTGGGCACCAACAAAAAGCAAGGCCTGCTGGCCTATGACCTGCAAGGCAAGTTGCTCCAGGACTTGCCCGTGGGGCGCCTGAACAACGTCGACGTGCGCCCAGGTTTCAAGTTGGGCGAGGAGACTGTCGACCTGGCCGTGGCCAGCAACCGCGACCACAACAGCCTGAGCCTGTTCGCCATTGACCGGCGCAGCGGCGAACTGCGCGAGCTGGCCCAGGTGCCGACCCCACTCAAGGCGATTTACGGTATCTGCCTGTTCCAGCCACCCAGCGGCGAGATCTACGCCATCGCCAACGACAAGGACGGCACCTTCCTGCAATACCGCCTCAGCGCCCCCGGTGCGGTGGTCAAGGGCGAATTGGTGCGCCAGTTCAAGGTGGCTTCCCAGCCCGAAGGCTGCGTGGCCGACGACCAGCGCCAGCGCCTGTTCCTCGGGGAAGAAGACGTCGGCGTGTGGGCCGTGGACGCCCGCGCCGACCAGCCGGCAACGTTAACCAGCGTCATCAAGGTCGGCCCGCAACTGCACGCCGACGTCGAAGGCCTGGCCCTGTACCAGAGTGATAAGCGCGACTACCTGGTGATTTCCAGCCAGGGCAACGACAGCTACCTGGTGCTCGACGCCGAGCCGCCGTTCGCCTCGCGCGGGGCCTTTCGCGTGGGCCTCAACGCCGCGCTGGGCATCGACGGCGCCTCGGAAACCGATGGCCTGGAAGTCACCTCGGCCAACCTGGGCGGCGCCTGGAGCCAGGGCATGCTGGTGGTGCAGGACGGGCGCAAACGCATGCCGGAGCAGGCGCAGAACTTCAAGTTCGTGCCCTGGGCCAAGGTCACCCAGGCCTTGCACCTGCCCTGAGCCGCGCTGTCATCAACCCGTCATCCCTATTTCATCCAATCCCTTCAGGGCCAGCGCCGTTCGCTGGCCCTGAAGGCAGCAGACAAGGAGTTTCACCATGCAGGCAACACTGGAACACATGACGATCTGGGGGCTTATCAGCGACGCCAGCCTGTTGGTCAAAGCCGTGATGCTCACCCTGTTGCTGGCCTCGGTGCTCAGTTGGTACCTGATAATCCAGCGCGGGCGCGTGCTGCAACGCCGCGAGCGGCAGATGAACGCTTTCGTCCAGCGTTTTCGCGCCAGCCCCGAACTGTTACCGCTGTACCGCGACAGCTTGGGCGCGGACGAAGGGCAGGGTGGCGTGGCGCCGATTTTTGTCGCCGGGATGCAGGAGTTCAACCACCTCAGCCACCAGGGCGGCAACGACGCCGAGGTGGTCAGCGAAGGCGTGGAACGGGCCTTGTACGTGGCCATCAGCGAGCAGGAATTGCAGCTGGAAAAGGGCCTGCAGTTCCTCGCCACCGTGGGCTCGGTGAGCCCCTATATCGGCCTGTTCGGCACGGTCTGGGGGATCATGAATTCATTCCTGGGGCTGTCCCAGGTGCAGCAGGCCACCCTGTCCACCGTGGCGCCGGGCATCGCCGAAGCGCTGATCGCCACTGCCATCGGCCTGTTCGCGGCGATCCCCGCCGTGATCGCCTACAACCGCTTCGCCGCCCGTGGCCAGACCCTGCTGACGCGCTACTACGCCTTCGCCAATGAGCTGCAAGTGCGCCTGCACCGCAAGCTGCATGGCGCGCCGTTGAACCTGGCCGCCGTGGCCTGAGGAGAATACCGATGCTAGTCAGGCCGCAACGCAAGCATGGGCCCAAGGCCGAAATGAACGTGGTGCCCTACATCGACGTGATGCTGGTGCTGCTGGTGATCTTCATGGTCACCGCGCCCATGCTCACCCAGGGCGTGAAGATCGAACTGCCCAAAGTGGCGAGCCAGGCCCTGGCCAACGACAACCCGCAGCAGATTCTCACCTTGTCGGTGCAGGCCGACGGCGGCTACTACTGGAACCTGGGCGGCGAACTCGACACCCAGAACCGTACCGACAGCGCCGTGGCCCTGGACGAGATGCGTGAGAAGGTCGCCGCTGTCGTCGCCGCACGGGCCGATACCCAGGTCTACATCCGCGCCGATCAAGACGCCGGTTACGGCCGAGTGGTGGCGGCCATGGCCGCGTTGCAGCAGGGCGGCGTGACCCACCTGGGCCTGGTCACCGAGGCCCCGCAATGACCAGCCTGGCCTTGTATGCCCCAACTTCGACCCTGGCCATGGCCGGCGACGGCCACCGCGCGTTCTGGAGCAACAGCCTGGCGGCGACCCTGGCCCTGGCGCTCCACGGCGCGGTGCTGGCGCTGCTGGTGTACGGCTGGGCGCCGGACACACCCGCGGCCGTGGAACCGACGCGGACCCTGGCCACCCAGTTGGTGATGTTGCCACCCGCAGCGCCGCCCGAGGTGGCCCCGGCCCCGCCGGCCGCAGTACTGCCGGCGCCAGCAGAGCCGGCCCCGGTGGCACCGGTCGCGCCCCAGGTCGATCCGCTGCTGCAGGCGCAAAAACTCGAACACGCCGCCCTGGCGCGCAAGCGGGTGGCCGAACAGAAACGCGAGCAACAGGCCCAGCAGCAACGGGCCCGCGATGCCGAGCAACAACGCCTGGCCCAACAGCGCGAAGCCCAGCAACAGCAAGCCCAGGCCGAACAGGCCCGGGCCGCCGCCGAGCGCAGCCGCCAGCAAGCCGCCCAAGCCCAGGCTGCCAGCGCCAGCCGTCAATATTTGCCGCTGAGCAAGGAGGCCCCGGACTACCCGCAACGGGCCTTGGACAAAAACCTCGAAGGCGACTGCTCGGTGGAATACACCGTCAACCCCCAGGGCCGGGTCGAAAACCCGCGGGTGCTGGAGGGTTGCCACCCGTTGTTCATCCGACCATCACTGGTGGCTGCGGCCACCTTCCGCTACCAGCCCCGGGTGATCGACGGACAAGCCGTGGCAGTGCCGGCGGTGCGCAACACCTTTCATTACCGCATCAAGTGAAAAGGCCCCAACACCACAACCCCTGTGGGAGCGGGCCGGCCCGCGATGGCGTACTTGAGCCTGCCATCGCTGGCAAGCCAGGCGTCTAGGGGATGTGGTGTGAAGGCTTAGTCCTGGTTCAGTCCTGGCAAAAGCGAATCCGATTGCCAAACGGGTCATGCACTTCCAAAACCCGCCCCCAACCCTGCTGAACAATCTGCGGGCGGCCATACCCATAGCGCTTGCCCAGTAGCTCATCGCGCAGCAGGTCGATGTTGTGCATGGGCACGAATATCGTCGAGCCCGGGCAAGCATCGCCGTGGTGTTCGGACAGGTGCAATTGCAGGCCATCGCGGTTGATGCCCAAGTACAGCGGCAGGCCTGCCTCGAAGCGGTGCTCGAATTCAACGCGAAAGCCGAGAAAATCCAGGTAGAACTCCCGCGCCTTGGCTTCGTCGAACATGCGCAGGATGGGAATGGCTTTATCGAACCGAATACCCTGTGTGGTGTTTTGCGTGGACAAAATCTTTCTCCTTAAGTCGAAACCTTGAGTGCTTGCCGCTCATGCCTTACTGGCGCCAACCCAACTGCGCCGAAATCCGCTGCGACGCATCCATCAACTGCTTCACATAGTCCTGCTTGAGTTCCTCGCGAAAGCGAAAGCAGGGGAATGATACGCTCATGCCGCCGATGACATGACCGAAGCGGTCGCGGATCGGCGCCGCGAGGCAGCGCATGTTGTCTTCGAACTCTTCGTGGTCTTCGGCATAGCCCTGTTCACGTACCCGCGCCAGCTCCTGGCGGTACGCCTCGATGCTGACCAGGGTATTTGCGGTGCGCCGCTCAAAGCTTTCCTCGTGCAGGTGGGCCAGTAACTCGCCTTCCTCCAGCCACGCCATCAGCACCTTGCCGATGCCGGTGCAGTACAGCGGTGCGCGGCGGCCAATGCGCGAGTACATGCGCAGGTTGTATTTGGAGTCGATCTTGTGCACGTAGACGATGCTGCCTTCGTCGAGGATGCCCAGGTGCACGGTTTCGCCGGTCAGTTCGTTGATGCGGCGCATGCCCGGTTCGGCTTCGCGCACGATGTCCAGGTGGGGCAGGGCCTGGGCGCCGAGCTCGAACAGGCGAACGCTGAGGCGGTAGCGGTCCTCGGCGTCCTGCACCACATAGCCGCGGGCCTTCAACGACTGGAGGAAGCGGTACACCGTGCTCTTGGACATGTCCAGTTGCTGCGCGATTTGCGAGACGCCGCTTTCTTCAGGGTGTTCGGCCAGGGCTTCGAGGACCGCCATGGTGCGGCCCACGGCCGAGACCAGTTCATTGTTCTGGGTGGTGCTGTTGTCCATGAAGGCTCCAACGGGAACGAAAACCCAAGGATATACGCTGGCGGATCAAAACGCTGTTTCATTTTTCTTGACGAGGGGCCGAATCTGATTAGACTCGGCCTCACGCAAGAAATGAAACGCCGTTTTAAAAAGCCAGAAAGTCCGGCAGCGTCCTGCCCTCTGGCTCATTCCAATAAGAAACCAAGGCGCGCAGTGATGACCGATACCCCCGGGCAATCCCCCCGTACCGCAACACCCGGCCCCGTGAAGGTGGCGTTGGTGGGCGAGTGCATGATCGAGATGCGCGGTGAAGCCGATGCCGTGTTCAGCCAGACCTTCGGCGGTGACACCCTCAACGCCGCCGTCTACCTCGCTCGCCTGACCTGCCGCGATGCCGTGGGTGTGCAGTACATCACCGCCCTCGGTGCCGATTCCTTCAGCGCCGCCATGCGCCAGTTGTGGCGTGACGAAGGGGTGGGCGAGGCTCATGTGCGGGTGATCGACGACGCATTGCCGGGGCTGTATTTCATCCAGACCGACGCCCAAGGCGAACGCCGCTTCCTTTACTGGCGCGGCGAAGCAGCGGCGCGGCGCACCTTTGATGGCCCCGAGGCGGACGCCGTGCTGGGCGCCCTGGCCGGCTACGACTACCTGTACCTGAGCGGCATCAGCCTGGCGATCCTCACCGTCAGCGGCCGCGAACGTCTGATGCAGGCCCTGGCCACGGCACGCCGGGGCGGTACGCGCATCGTCTTCGACAACAATTACCGCCCGCACCTGTGGCCCGACGCCGCCACCGCGCGCCAGGCCTACCAGCAAATGCTGGGCCTGACCGACATGGCCCTGGTCACCTGGGAAGACGACGCGCAGTTGTTCGGCTACGCCGATGCCGACACCTTGCTGCGGGCCTATGCCGAGTCGGGCGTGGGCGAAGTGGCCCTCAAGCGCGGCGCCGACAGTTGCCTGCTGCAATGCCCGGCCGGGCGCTTTGAAGTGCCCGCCGAACAGGTGCGGCAGATCGTCGACACCACCGCCGCCGGTGACTCCTTCAGCGCCGCTTACCTGGCCTGCCGCCTGCAAGGTGGCGCACCGCAAACGGCGGCGCGCTGGGGCCATCGCCTGGCGGCGCAAGTGGTGCAGCACCGCGGCGCGCTGATCCCGCGTGCCGCCATGCCTTCCTTTACTTGTGCCGCAGAGGTCTGAACCGATGAAAATCCTTGAAGCGCGCGTGATTGTGACCTGCCCGGGGCGCAACCTGGTGACCCTGAAGATCGTCACCGACCAGGGTATTTATGGCCTTGGCGACGCCACCTTGAATGGCCGCGAACTGGCGGTGGTGGCGTACCTTGAAGAACACGTGCTGCCGGCCCTGATTGGCCGCGATGCGCAGCGCATCGAAGACATCTGGCAGTACCTCTACCGCGGTGCCTACTGGCGCCGGGGGCCGGTGACCATGACCGCGATTGCCGCTGTGGACGTGGCGCTGTGGGACATCAAGGCCAAGGCCGCCAACATGCCGCTGTACCAATTGCTCGGCGGCAAGAGCCGCGAGCGGGTGATGGTCTACGGCCACGCCACCGGCAAGGACATCGACGGTTGCCTGGAGGAGGTGGCCCGCCATGTCGAGCAGGGCTACAAAGCCGTGCGCGTGCAGTGCGGCATCCCCGGCATCGTCACCACCTATGGCGTAGCCAAGCGCAGCGGCGAGCGTTATGAACCGGCCGACAGCGACCTGCCCGCCGAACACGTGTGGGACACCGCCAAGTACCTTAACCACGTGCCCAAGCTGTTCGCCGCCGTGCGCGAACATTTTGGCGATGACCTGCACATCCTCCACGACGTGCACCACCGCCTCACTCCCATCGAGGCCGGGCGCCTGGGCAAAGCGGTGGAACCCTACAACCTGTTCTGGCTGGAAGACTGCACCCCGGCCGAGAACCAGCAAGCATTCCGGCTGATCCGCCAGCACACCACCACGCCACTGGCGGTGGGCGAGGTGTTCAACTCGATCCATGACTGCCGCGAGCTGATCCAGGAACAACTGATCGACTACATTCGCGCCACCCTGGTGCACGCCGGGGGCATCACCCATGTGCGCCGCATCGCCGATTTCGCCGCGCTGTACCAGGTGCGTACCGGGTTCCATGGCGCTACTGACCTGTCGCCGGTGTGCATGGGCGCGGCGCTGCATTTCGACACCTGGGTGCCCAACTTCGGCATCCAGGAGCACATGCCCCACGACGCACGGATCGACGAAGTCTTCCCCCACGCCTACCGCTTTGACGACGGCCACTTCACCCCTGGCGAAACCCCGGGCCATGGCGTGGACATCGACGAAGACCTAGCCGCGCGCTACCCCTACAAACGCGCCAGCCTGCCGGTCAATCGCCTTGAAGACGGCACGCTCTGGCACTGGTAGGCGAGCTGTTGCACGACTGTTCAATAACTACAAGAAACGGGGCGTCACGTCCTGACAGGAGTTACCCGATGAAAGCTTTTCAAGTGCGAGCACCGTTTGAATTCGGCCTGGCCCAGGTGGACGCGCCGCAACTGGCGGCCGGCGAAGTCAAGGTGGACGTGGCGTACGCCGGCATCTGCGGCTCGGACATGCACATCATCCATGGCCAGAACGCTTTCGTGCGCTTCCCCCGGGTCACCGGCCACGAGTTCTCCGGCGTCGTGCGCCAGGTGGGCGAGGGCGTCAGCCACCTCAGTGTCGGCGATCGGGTGTGCATCGACCCGGTCATCAGTTGCGGCACCTGCTATCCGTGCCGCATTAACCGGCCCAACGTCTGCACCCACCTGCAAGTGATCGGCGTGCACCGCGACGGCGGTTTCAGCGAACAGGTCTGCGTGCCCGCCAGCAACGCTCATCGCCTGCCCGACGGCATGCCGCTGAGCCACGCGGCGCTGGTGGAACCCTATTCCATCGCCCTCAACGTGCTCGACCGCATGCAACCCCACCCTGGCGACAGCCTGCTGATCTACGGCGCCGGGGTCATCGGCCTGACCCTGGTGCAAATGGCCCGCGCCCTGGGGCTGACCGACATCACCGTCACCGACGTGCTCGACGCGCGGCTGGACACCGCCCGCGCCTTGGGCGCCAGCCGCACCCTCAACGGCAAGGAGGTGGACGTCGAGGCGAGCATGCAGGCCCTCACCGGCGGCGAAGGCGTGCCGCTGATTGTCGATGCCGCGTGCATCCCGGCGCTGATGCCGCAAATGGTGCGCCTGGCCTCGCCGGCCGGGCGTATCGGCTTGCTGGGCTTCAACGCGGTGCCCAGCGATCTGGTGCAACTGGAGATGATTAAAAAGGAACTGACCCTGGTGGGCTCACGCCTGAACAACCGCAAGTTCCCGCGGGTGATCGAACTGATCGCCAGCGGCCAGTTGCAGGTCCAGGCAATGATTAGCCACCGCGTGACCTTCGACGACATGCCGGGGGCCATCGAGCTGATCGAGAAACACCCCGAGCAGACCCGCAAGGTGCTGGTGCAACTGAGCGACGCTCACCCTTAAGCGCTACAAAAGCGCCGCGTGCCCCCACCGGGCACCCTCACCGAATACAACAAGAACGCGGGAGGTTTCAATGTTTGGTCAAGGTCGTACCTTAGTCATCGTCATGCTGTTTCTGGCAGGCGTCATCAATTACCTGGATCGCTCGGCACTGTCCGTGGCGGCCCCATTCATCCAGAAGGACTACGGTCTGACCACGGGTGAAATGGGCATGATCTTCAGCAGCTTCTTCGTTGGCTACGCGGCGTTCAACTTCATCGGTGGCTGGGCCGCCGACCGCTACGGCGCCAAGACCACGCTGCTGCTGGCCATGGTGCTGTGGTCGCTGTTCAGCGGCCTGACCGTGCTGACGGTGGGCTTCGCCTCGCTGGTGCTGATCCGCATCCTGTTCGGCATGGGCGAAGGCCCGCTGGCCGTGACCACCAGCAAAATGGTCAACAACTGGTACACCCCGCGCCAACGGGCGCGAGCCCTGGGTTCGTCGATGTCGGGCACGCCCCTGGGCGGCGCCATCTCCGGGCCGGTGGTGGGCTTTATCGCCATCAGCTACGGCTGGAAGGTGTCGTTCATCATCATTATGTTGGTGGGCCTGATCTGGGCGGCGGTCTGGTACAAGTTCGTCAAGGACAAGCCCACCGGCCAGGTGGCGCAAGAGATCCAGGACGCCGAAGGCCAGAGCGAAACCGCCAGCCTGGCCGTGCAGCCGCTGCGTTACTACCTCAAGCAGCCCACCGTGCTGTTCACCTCCCTGGCGTTCTTTTCCTATAACTACACACTGTTTTTCTTCCTGACCTGGTTCCCCAGCTACCTGACCATGGCCCATGGCCTGAACGTCAAGGACATGAGCATCGCCACCGTCATCCCCTGGTTGCTGGGCTTCCTCGGCCTGGCCCTGGGCGGGTTCATCTCCGACTTCGTGTTCAAGAAGACCGGGCGCATGATGTTCTCGCGCAAAGTGGTGCTGGTGAGTTGCCTGCTGGCCTGCGCCGCCTGCATCGGTGTCGCCGGGCTGGTGACCACCCTCTACCCAGCGGTGATTCTGGTCGCCCTGGCGGTGTTCTTCCTGTACCTGACCGGCGCGATCTACTGGGCGATCATCCAGGACACCGTGCCGGCGGCGCGGGTGGGCGGGGTCAGTGGCTTCATGCACTTTCTGGCCAACACCTCGGGCATCATCGGCCCGACCCTGACCGGGTTTCTGGTGCAGTTCACCGGCTCGTTCACCAGTGCCTTCCTGCTGGCCGGGCTGCTCACCGTAATCGGCGCAGTGTGTGTGGCACGCTATGTCAAACCCCTGGCGCCCAGCGACGCGAACACCGCAGCGCACGCCAGCCTCAAGCCCCGCACGGCCTGAGCCGTCGTGAGCAAAAGGAGAGACGCCATGCCAGTCGTGCCTGCGGCCACGCCGGCCCCCGCCATCGGCATCGTGCACCTGGGCCTGGGGGCGTTCCACCGCGCCCATCAGGCGGTGTACCTGCAACGCCACCACAACCGCCACGGCCAGGGCGGCTGGGGCCTGTGCAGCGCCAACCTGCGCAGCAACAGCGCCTTGGTCGAGCAACTGCGCGATCAGGCCTGTACCTACCATGTGGCCGAGTACCGCGACCGCGAACAGGCGACGCTGCGCCAGATCAATGTGCTGCGCGAAGCCCTGTACGTGGGCGAGGGCGGCCAGGACCTGGAGCGCCTGCTGCAACGCATGGCCGCGCCCGCCACCTGCATCGTCACTCTGACCGTCACCGAAAAGGGCTACTGCCTGAGCCCGGCCAACGGCCAGTTGCGCCTCGACGATCCGGTCATCGCCCATGACCTGGCCCACCCCCAGGCGCCGCGCAGCGCCCCGGGCATCGTCCTCGAAGCCTTGCGCCGGCGCCGCGCGGCGGGCACCCCGGCTTTTACGGTGCTGTGTTGCGACAACATGCCCGACAACGGCCAGCGCACCCGCGCCGCCGTCAGCGGCTTGGCCAGGGCTCAGGACGCGGACCTGGCGCAGTGGATCGACACCCAAGTGGCGTTCCCCAGCAGCATGGTCGACCGCATCGTCCCGGCCATGGACGCCGATGCCTTCACGCACCTGGAACAGCAACTGGGCTGCGCCGACCGCGCCGCCGTGGTGTGCGAAAGCTTCAGCCAATGGGTGATCGAGGACCACTTCCCCCTCGGCCGCCCAGGTTGGGAGGCCGAAGGCGTGCAGATGGTCGCGGATGTACAGCCCTTCGAGACCATGAAACTGCGCATGCTCAACGGCAGCCATTCCCTGCTGGCCTATGTCGGTCTGCTGGCGGGCCACCGCACCGTGTGCGAGGCCATTGCCGACCCGGCGCTGGCCCGTTTCATCCGCCGCTACCTGCTGGACGAAGCGGCGCCCACCCTGGCCGTGTCCGCGGGTATCGACCTGCCCACCTACGCCAACCAGTTGCTGGCGCGGTTTGCCAATGACAGCCTGCAACACCCCTTGCGCCAGATCGCCATGGACGGTTCGCAAAAACTGCCCCAGCGCTGGCTGCACGGCGCGCAGCACCTGCTGGAGCAGGGCCGCGGCATTGCCTGCACGGCCTTGGGCGTGGCGGCGTGGATCCGTTGCTGTACCCAGGCCCTGCCCGGCGCCGCCGCGCCCCTTGCCAACGACCCGTTGCACGCCACCTACGCCGACCTCGCCGCACGCTGGCAGGGCGCGGCGCTGGTGGACGCCTTTCTCGACCTGCGGGATGTATTCGCGCTGGAACTGGCCGAGCGCCCCGCGTTGCGCGACGCCGTACAACAGGCCTACGCCGCCCTGGCGCGCGATGGCCTGCCCCAACTCTTGAACGCTCACGCCTGACAACAAAAAGGAACATCACATGGAACAGACTTGGCGCTGGTTTGGCCCCCAAGACCCGATCTCCCTGGCCGATGTGCGCCAGACCGGAGCCACCGGGATCGTCACCGCCCTGCATGAAATTCCCAACGGCCAGGTGTGGCCGGTGGACGCCATTGCGGCGCGCAAACAGATGATCGAAGCCGCCGGCCTGACCTGGTCGGTGGTCGAGAGCATCCCCGTGCACGAGGACATCAAACGCGGCTGCGGGCGGCGCGACGAATACATCGCCAACTATCAGCAGAGCGTGCGCAACCTGGCCGCCTGCGGCATCGATATCGTCTGCTACAACTTCATGCCGATCCTGGACTGGACCCGCACCGACCTGGCTTTCGAGCTGGAAGACGGCGGCTGGGCCCTGCGTTTTGACCAGACGGCGTTCGCCGCGTTCGACCTGTTCATCCTCAAGCGCCCCGGCGCCGGGGCCGAGTACAGCGGCGAAGATATTGCCCAAGCGCAGGCCTACTTCGCGCAACTGAGCGAGGAGGGCCGCCAAACCCTGGTCAACACCTTGATCGCCGGCCTGCCGGGCGCCGAGGAGCACTACAGCCTCGAAGATTTTCGCGCCTTGCTGGCCACCTACGCCCAGATCGACGAAAGCACATTGCGCGAGCACCTGGGGCACTTCCTGCGCCAAGTGATCCCGGTGGCCGAGGAGGTGGGCGTGCGCATGGCCATCCACCCGGACGACCCGCCGCGGGCGCTGCTGGGCCTGCCGCGCATTCTTTCCACCGCCGCCGACGCGCAGTGGCTGCTGGACGTTGCGCCGAGCCCGGCCAATGGCCTGACGTTCTGCACCGGCTCCTACGGCGTGCGCGCCGACAACGACCTGGTTGCCATGGCCAAGCAGTTCGCACCGCGCATCTACTTCACCCACCTGCGCTCCACCCGCCGCGAAGCGGACCCGCGCAGCTTCCACGAAGCCCACCACTTGGGCGGCGACGTGGACATGGTCGGCGTGATAAGCGCCCTGGTGGCCGAAGAACGCCGCCGCGAACGCGAAGGCGGCCCGCGCTTGCCCCTGCGCCCGGACCACGGCCATCAACTGCTCGACGACCAACACCGCCACAGCAACCCCGGCTACTCCCTGATCGGCCGCCTCAAAGGCCTGGCGGAAATCCGCGGGGTCGAACTGGCGGTGCGCGCGGCGCACTGACTACAGGGACAACACTGCCGCTCCCACAAGAAAACACTGCCACTGCACTGTGGGAGCGGGCCTGCCCGCGATGAGGTCAGTACAGGCGCTGCACTTTGGGCGGTTGGAACGCAGCCATCGCGAGCAGGCTCGCTCCCACAATGGAACATGAATGCCCGCCACAAACCCCACTCCCACCCCACTTGAACTGTGGGAGCGGGCCCGCCCGCAATGAGGCCAGTACCGGCGCTGCACTTTGGGCGGTTGGAACGCAGCCATCGCGAGCAGGCTCGCTCCCACAATGGAACATGAATGCCCGCCACAAACCCCACTCCCACCCCACTTGAACTGTGGGAGCGGGCCTGCCCGCGATGAGGTCAGTACAGGCGCTGCATCTCTACCAGCCCCACCCCCGCTATCGCGGGCAAGCGCAGCGCCGCCCGGCCCCCATAAAGGGTGGGTGTCTGATGCCCGCTCAGCCATTTTCTTGACGTCAATCTTCCTAAAAAATGCCTCCGGTCAAGGGCTTGATTGATCGTTCAATTAAAATGACGCGGCATATTCGCGTACATGAATCGATCCGGGGGGCTAGAGTGCAAGCAAGGCGTTGGGGTACATCCGTTTTCAAATGCGCCGCCCGCCGGCCGGGTTTCACCAAGGAGCATTTGAAATGGCCACATTAAGCACTGCGCAACGCATCATGCTGGGTTTTGCCATGGCGCCGCTGGCCATGTCGGGCATTGCCCTCTACGCCTTGAACGACCTGGCGACGCTCAAGGAGCAGGCCGTGGTGATCGTGAAGCAGGATTGGCCGAAAATCGAGCCGCTGATGCTGATCGCCACCGGGGTGCGGGACAACGGCAAGAGCACCCGCGATTTGCTCATTGGCGCAGACAACGGCCAAGTGCAGCAACGCATCGACACCACCAAGCAGCGCATCACCCAGGCCCTGGCCACTTTGGAGCCGCTGTTCTACCTGCCTGAAGGCCAGGCCGCGTTCGCCGAACTCAAGCGCCACCGCGAGGCCTATGTAGCGGCGTTCACCCAGGTGCAGGCGTCGATTCGCCAGGGCGACAAAGCCGCTGCCATGGCCCAGTTGCAGCAGCAGGTGATGCCCGCAGAGCAGCAGGTGTACCAGAGCCTGGATGCGCTGATGGCCCTGCAGGAGCGGATTTTCGTCGAGCGCGAACAGGTCGCCCAGAGCCTCTACAACAGTGCGCGGCTGAACATGCTGGGCCTGTTCGTGCTGTGCCTGGCGGCGGTGATCGGTGTCGCCACACTGGTGATCCGCAGCGTCACTCGGCCGTTGGGCGGTGAACCGGACCAAGCGGCACGGGTGCTGAACCAGATCGCCGAAGGCGACCTGACCATCGCCGTGCCCGTGGCCGGCAGCGCGCCAGGCAGTGTGATGCGCAACATGCAGCACATGCAGGACAACCTCAACACCATGGTCAAGCAGATTGCCGCCTGCGTGGACAGCGTCGCCAGTTCTTCCGAGGAACTGAGCACCGTCAGCGGCCAGACCACCGCCAACCTGCAACTGCAAGGTCAAGAGATCGAGCAGGCAGCCACGGCGGTCAACGAAATGACGGCAGCAGTGGACGAGGTGGCGCGCAACGCGGTGAGCACCAGTGAAGCTTCGCGCCTGTCGGAGCAGACCGCCCAACGCGGCCGCGCCCAGGTCGGGGAAACCGTGGCTTCCATCAGCGCCCTGGCTGATGGCGTGGTCGAAACCTCGGCACGCATCCAGCAACTGGCCGCGCGGGTGCAGGACATCAGCACCGTGCTGGAAGTGATCCGCAGCATCGCCGAGCAGACCAACCTGTTGGCCCTTAACGCCGCCATCGAAGCGGCCCGCGCCGGGGACGCCGGCCGTGGCTTCGCGGTGGTGGCCGATGAAGTGCGGGCCTTGGCCCATCGCACCCAGGTGTCCACCGCGGAAATCGAGCAGATGATCGGCAATATCCGCCTCGACACCGGCCACGCCGTGACCGCGATGCACGACAGCAGCCAACTGGTCCAGGCCACCTTGCAGATCGCCCGTCGCTCCGGCGAGGCGCTGGAGGAGATCACCCAGTCCATCTCGCAGATCAACGAGCGCAACCTGATGATTGCCAGCGCCACCGAAGAACAGGCCCTGGTGGCCCGCGAGGTGGACCGCAACCTGATGGGCATCCGCAGCCTGTCCGAGCAGGTATTGCTGGGTGCCCGTCACACCCAGGTGGCGGGGGATGAACTGGCGCAAATGGCCGGCGAACTGAACCAGACCGTCGCCCGCTTCAAGGTCTAGCCGTCGAATCCGCTTGCCGCTTCTCACTTGTCGCTTGGCGCTCCAAAACCAAATAGGTCAGGGTCGCCAGCGCCAGCGGCAGCAGGTAATACAGGGCGCGGTAGGCGATCAGCGCGGCGATGATGGCGCCCGTTTTCACCTCGCCGCGCAGCAGGGCGACGAACACCATTTCCAGCACCCCAAGGCCCGCCGGGATGTGGGTAATCAGCCCGGCCACGCTGCTTATCATCAGGGTCGCCAACACATGGGGGTAGGCCACGCCGGCCGGCAACAGCGTGTAGATCAGCAAGGCCATCAGCGCCCAGTTGCTGGCCCCCAACACCCCTTGCAGCAGGGCCAGGCGCCAGCTCGGTAAGGTCAGTTCCTGGCTGCGCCAGCGCCACGCGCGCCGCGTGGCGAAACGGCAGGCCATTAGGTACGCCAGGCCCAGCAGCAACAGCGCTACGCCTATCACCCGCAGCAGGGTGCTGCTCACCCCCCAACTGGCGGGTAAGCGCGGCAGGCCCAGGCAAAACAGCACCCCGGCCAGCAGCAGGTAGCCAAACCAGTTGGTTATCAGGCTCAAGGTCAGTACCCGGGTGATATCGGCGGTCTTCAGGCCCTGGCGCGAGTACAGCCGATAACGCAGGGCAATGGCACCGACCCAGGAACTCAGGTTGAGGTTGAACGCGTTGCAGACAAAGGCAATCGGGTACACCCGGCGCACCGGCAAGCCATGGCCCACGTGGTAGCGGCCCAGCACATCGAAACTGCTGAACACGGCGTAGCCCAAGGCACTGAGGCCCAGCCCCAGGAGCAGGGTGGCGGGGCGGTACTGCATCAGGGCCTGGCGCACCTGTTGCCAGTCCAGGGTTTTGATGAGCATGAACATCAGCCCGCACACCGCCACGAACAGGCCTAAGGTCAGGGCCCGGCGCACCCGGCGCCAGCGCTGGGGGCTCATGCTGAGGTGCGGTCCGCGCCGCGTCGGGCCCGTGGCCGGGCGAACAGGGATTTGAGCCGGGGCGAATGGGCCGGCAACCAGCCCACGAAGCGCGGGAAGTGGCGCAAAAAGTGAAAGCCGAGAAAGATCAGCGGCGCCCGCCACCAATAGCCCCGGCGCGACAGCTTGCGGCTGACGGCGGTGCACTGCTCCTGGGCCAGTTCCTGCAAATGCGCGTAGAGGTGCTGGTTGAACGCGCCATCGCGGATCAGCACGTTGGCTTCCAAGTTCAGCGACAGGCTCAGCGGGTCGAGGTTGCTTGAACCCACAGTGGCCCATTGTTCGTCCACCAGGGCTACTTTGCCGTGCAACGGGCGCTGGCAGTATTCGTGGATCTGCACGCCTTCACGCAGCAGGTAGTCGTAGAGCAGGCGCGACAGCAGGCTGACCAGGGGCATGTCCGGCAGGCCCTGGAGGATCAGTTGCACCCGTACCCCGCGCCGGGCGGCGTTGCGCAATTCCCGCAACAAGCGATAGCCCGGGAAGAAGTAGGCATTAGCGATCACCAGCCGTCGCTGGGCGCTGCGAATGGCTTGCAGGTATTGCACCTCGATGGCGGTGCGCGCCCGTTCGTTATCGCGCAGCACCAGGCGCGCCGAAACGCCATCGGCTTGTGCCGGGGGCTCAGGGGCCGTAGCCCCGGCCTGTTGCAGCAGGGCCAGGCTGGCCTGGCGGATGTCGGCCACTACCGGGCCCTGGAGCTTGACCGCGTAATCCTGCTTGGCCATGCCGCCGCGTTCGGCGAGGTGGTCTTCGCCGTAATTGATGCCGCCGACAAAGGCCACTTGCCCGTCGACGACCACAATCTTGCGGTGCATGCGGCGGAACAGGTTGGTACGCATCCCCAGCAGGCGCGGGCGCGGGTCATACAAGTGCACCGTGACCCCGGCCTCGTTGAGGCGCGCCACGTAGTCGCGGCTCAGGTCGGTGCCGAAGCCGTCGACAATGATCTGCACCCGCACGCCACGCCGGGCCGCTGCCATCAGGGCGTGCTGCAACTGCTGGCCGACCTCGTCCTCGAAAATGATGAAGGTTTCCAGCAGCACCTCCGTGCGGGCCTGGCCGATGCTCTCGAACAGGCTGGGGAAATACGCCTCGCCATTGATAAGCAGGTGCACACGGTTGCCGTCGCGCCAGGGATAGCTCACAGGATCACCTCCACACTCAGCGGCAGATGGTCGGACAAATGCGACCACGGGCGTCGGCCCAGCACCCGTGGATCATGCAGTTGCAGGTGGCGCACATAGATGCGGTCCAGGCGCAGCAGCGGCCAGCGCGCCGGGAAGCTGCGGGCCGCAACGCCATGGGCCTGGACGAACGCTTCGCGCAGGCCACAGCGGCCCAGCACGGCGTCGGCCCGTTGGCGCCAGTCATTGAAGTCGCCGGCGACGATCACCGGTTCATTGGCCGGCAGGCTGTCGAGCAACGCGCACAACAGGTGCAGTTGCGCGGTGCGCTGGGTTTCGCTCAGGCCCAGGTGCACGCACACCGCGTGCAGCGGCCGGCCCACGTCCAGCAGCGCATGCAGCAGGCCGCGTTCTTCGCCGCCGGCACTGGAGATGTTCAGGTTGCGATGGCTGCGAATCGGGTATTTGGACAGCAGCGCATTGCCATGGTGGCCCGCCGGGTACACCGCGTTGCGCCCGTAGGCGAACTGCGGCCACACGGTGTCGGCGAGGAACTCGTACTGCGGCGTGCTCGGCCACTCGGGGTGGCGCCCGGCCCACTGGCGGTGCTCGCCGAGCACTTCCTGGAGGAACACCAGGTCCGCCGACACCTCGCGCACTGCGTCACGCAATTGCGGCAGCACGAAGCGCCGGTTGAACTGGCCAAACCCCTTATGGGTGTTGACCGTGAGGATACGCAGGCGCCCGGGCGCGGCCACGGCGTTCATCGCAGGCCCTTGCGGTTCATGGCTGCGTCACCGGGCGAATGTACTCAGGGTTGAGCACGTTGAACCAGAACAGGATCATCCCCACCAGAATGGTCACCAGCACCAACAGGCCCAGGCCCCACACTGAGGCAGCGTAGGGCAAGCCTCGGTCCTGATTGAGCCGCATGAACTTGGGCAAACCGACGAACAGCAGGTAAGTGGCATAGACGCTGGACACCAGCAACGCCGCCACTGCCAGCCAACGGCTGGGGTACAGGCCGCTGATGCCTGCGAGGAAGTAGGGCGTGGCGGTGTAGGCGGCAAAACCGATGCACTGGTTCAGGCTGGGGCGCGCCTCGAAGGCGCGCGACATCCAGCGGATGAAAGCGCCCATCAGCAAGGTCCCCACCAGGGTCGCCAAGTACAGCAGCACCGCCAGTTGCAAGGCGCTGCGCACGCTGACCCGCACGGTTTCGTCTTCGGCCAGGCTCCAGCCGACAAAGGCGATCCCCACGAACAGGCACGCTGCTGGCAGCAGCGCCCAGAGCAGCAGGTGCAGAAGGTAATGGCGCGGATGCTGTTCTTCTTCGGTACGGATTTGTGTCCAGGCTTGTTCGGGTTCGCTAAAGAGTCGAATTACGTGGGGTTTCATGGCTGCCTCCGCGTGTCGATGCCCATCAGGGCCTTAAGCCTATGGAGGGAGGCCGTTGGCAAGGGTTCAAGTTTTTTGCGCCAGCGGTGCGCCATTGATCGGCCTTGGCGAACCAACCGCGGCGCCGGGCGGTCGGCTGCTTTACTTGCCCCTGCAATGGAGTCATGCCCATGCCCCCGCATTCACCGCACAAACGGGTGGTGGCCTATAACGTCAACCCTGCCGCCGCCGAGCACGAAGTGCAAACCAACCTGGCCCAGGCCCGGTGGCTGGCCGAGATTCTCGGTTGGCCTTTCGACGGGCCCTGGCAACCGGCCGCGCAAGGGCACCCGGGCCTGTATTTCGTGCCCACTCAGACCCTCGTCGGCCCCCAGCGCGAACAACTGGCCATCGATGGCGCCGAGGACCTGCTGGGCGGTTATGTGCAGCACGGCTTCATTGCCACCAAGGCGATTTCCCACCCGTTGATAAGTGAAGGCACAGGCGTGCCGGCAGGCTGGAACCCGCAGTTTGCCGAGCGGGTGCGCGACGTGGTGCTGCCCGGGGTGACGGTGTTTGACCTGGGCGACGCCCGCCGCGCCGCCGCCGAGGGCCTGGCTCGGGGTCTGCTGCGGGTCAAATTGGTCGAGGCCTGTGGCGGCGAGGGCCAGGCGCTGCTGCGCAATGGCCAGGACCTGAAGCAATGGTTAGCGGGGCTGAGCCCTGCCATCTGCGCCGCCGGTATCGTGCTTGAAGAGAACCTGGAGCAAGCGATCACCCACAGTGTCGGCCAGACCCTGGTGGACGGCCTGCTGATGACCTATTTCGGCGAGCAGTTCCAAACCCGCAACGGCCGCGGCGAGTGCGTCTACGCCGGTTCCAGACTGACTGTGGTGCGCGGCGACTACGTCGATCTGCTGGCTCGCGACCTGGCCGCCGACGTGCGCCGCGCCGTGGAATACGCCCGCACTTACGACACTGCCGCGGCTTTGAGCTTCCCTGGGTTTTTCGCCTCGCGGCGCAACTATGACGTGGTCCAGGGCATCGGCGCCGATGGCCAGCAGAAGGTCGGCGTACTCGAGCAATCCTGGCGCGTTGGCGGTGCCACGGGCGCGGAACTGGCGGCATTGCAGGCCTTTGTCGAGCAGCCAACGCGCAATACCCTGTGCGCCAGCACCCATGAAGTCCACACCGAACAGGACGCCCCCGCACAGGCTCGGGTGCTGTTCCGGGGCCGTGACACCCGTGGCGGCTTTCTTCTCAAATACGCCGAGGTGGATGCCGATGACCGCCAATAGTGAACCGGCCCGCATCCGGGTGGAGCAAGACACCATCGCCGGCACGTTTCTGAGCCCCAAGGCCAAGGTGCCGGGGGTGTTGTTCGTCCACGGCTGGGGCGGTAGCCAGGAGCGTGACCTGAACCGCGCCCGAGGTATCGCCGGCCTGGGCTGCGTATGCCTGACCTTCGATTTGCGCGGCCACGGCGCCTTCAACGACCGCCAGGCCAGCGTCACCCGCGAAGACAACCTGCGCGACCTGCTGGCCGCCTACGATCATTTGCTCTCGCACCCGGCCATCGACACCTCGGCCGTGGCGGTGGTGGGCACCAGCTATGGCGGCTACCTGGCCACGCTCCTGAGCCAGATGCGCAAGGTGCGCTGGTTGGCGTTGCGGGTGCCGGCCATTTACCGCGACGAGGATTGGCACCTGGCCAAGCGCGAACTCAACCGCGAGGATTTGATGCAGTACCGCGCCAGCCACATCGACGCCACCGGCAACCGCGCCTTGCGGGCCTGCGCAGCGTTTCGCGGGGATGTACTGATCGTAGAATCGGAGCACGACGAACACGTGCCCCACGCCACGATCATGAGTTACCGCGCCGCCTTCCAGCAGACCCACTCCCTGACCCACCGCATCATCGACGACGCCGACCACAGCCTCACCAGCGAAGTCGCCCAAGAGGCCTACACCTCGATGCTGGTGGACTGGGTGACGGAGATGGTCGTGGGCGAACGGCTGAGCATCAACCCCGCGCCGTGAGCCGAGCTGGCTGATGCGGCACAACCCCCCAGTGGAGCTTGGCCGCTGGCGATTTCAAGACCGCCATCGCGGGCAAGCCAGGCCCACAACTACATTTGGGCCAGGGACTTGAGGTAGTCGCCAAACCCGCCTCGGGCACGGCAGTCGAGGCGGCTGCTGGTGCTCACGCTGTTGGCGGCGGTCCAGACGATGCGTGCCCCGGTCTTTTGCAGGGCCTGGACCAAGTGCACATCCTCATGGGCGGGCAGGGGCGCGAAGCCGCCGGCGCGGCGATAGGCCTTGGCGCACACGCCCAGGTTGGCGCCGTGGATATGGCGGTGGCCGTCTTTGTCGTGATACAGGCCCTGGTAGCGCTGGCGCACCGCCACCGAATGCTCGGCCTGCCACTCATCGACTCGCACCGTGCCGCACACGGCGTCGGCCTTGAACGCCAGTTGGTGCAGCAACCAATCGGCGGGCACCGTGCTATCGGCATCGGTGCAGGCCAGCCAGCGGGCGCCGCGCTCGAGCATATAGGCGGCGCCCGCGCCCCGGGCGTAGCCGACGTTGCCACGCTGCACCTCCAGGGTCTGCACGCCACAGGCTAGGGCAATATCCCGGGAGCCGTCGCTACAGGCGTCCAGCACCACCAGTATCTGGACTTCTTCCCCGGCGTCTTCGGCGTGGCGGGCAGCGTTGTTCAAGGCCGCCAGGCAGGTGCCGAGCAGGGCTTGTTCGTTATGGGCAGGGACGACGACGCCGATCATAGGGTGTGCTCGTTCAGGTCGATGGCAGAGGGTTGGCGGCACCACAGTTCCAGCAGAAAGTCGGGTTCTTCATGGCGCACCACCCGATGCAACGGTAAGTGGCGCGCGAGCAAGGCATGGACCTGGTGCCCGGTTTGCGGGCAATCGGCGATCGGGTGCAACCAGTGGCAGGCCAGCAGGGTCCCGTCCACCGCCAGGCTGGCCACCGCGTGCTCCAGGGTGCGGCGCCAGTGCTCGGCATCCAGGTAGTAGCCCACTTCACTGAGCACGATCAGGTCGAACTGCCCCGGCGGCCAGTCGTCCGGCAGGTAACCGTGGAGCACACGGCAATGGGGCAGGGCGTGCAGGCGCTGGCGGGTAAGGTCGACGGCGGTGGCGCTGGCGTCCAGGCACAGCAAGTGCTCGCTGCGCTCGGCCAGGGCCAAGCTCAGTTCGCCATTGGCGCAGGCCGGCTCGAATACCCGGGGGTAGCGCTGCTGCCCCAGGCTGGCCAGGCACAGGTCGCGTTTGCGCTTTTCGTACCAGCGTTGGCGAAAGGCCCAAGGGTCGGGGCTGTCAGTAAACAGTTGCTCGAAGTAGTCGGCGGGTAGGCTCATAGGAAGATCAGCTCGAAGGGTTGTAACAGGCGCGCCAGCGCCGCGGGGGATAAAACAGGTGCCGCGCCGGTGGTGGCGTCCGGGCTCAGTTGGCTGGTATGCGCCGCGATGGCGTGGCGCTTAAGGGCCAGGCATTGCGGGTCGAGCATCAACTTGCGGGCGCGCAGCCAGGGCAAGCGACGGTCCTCCGGTTCGGCCCAGTGCCAGGCCCATACGGGAATTTCCATTAGCCGCGCATCGCACCGCCGGGCGGCCTCGGCACAGGCGCGACCTACCGCGTCATGGTCGCAATGGGCGTCGTGGCGCCAGGTGGTGAGCACCCGGTCGCCGGGGCGCAACAGGCCTTGCAGTTGTTCGGTCAATGCACCCTCCAGGGCCGGTACCTGCGTATCGGGCAAGCCCAGGCGGCGCCAATCGAGGCCGGGCAGGTGCAGGCCCAGCCGCTCCAGGGCATGGGCACTTTCCAAGGGCCGGGCCTGGCGCAGACGGCTGGCGGGCCAGGTCAGCGAGCACGGGTGGCTGCCTTCGCCATCGGTCACCGAAACCAGCAGCAATTGCTCTTCCTGGCCGGCAAAGCGGCTGAGCAAGCCGCCACACATCAGCACCTCGTCATCGGGGTGCGGTGCAACCACCACCAGCCGCCCGTCGTGCGGCAACAGCAGTTGTGCGGTGATGGTTGGCACCGCTTGCAAGGCGCGCGAGGCCTGCCATTGCGCCAGCGATGTGCCGGGGCCGCGGATCGGGTTGTCCCGGGCGTTGACGCCGCTCATAGGTTCCAACTCACAGCGCTGGGGCGGGCCTGCTGGCGGCCCAATTCGGCAAGGTCACGCTCGGCGTGGCTTTGGCGAATGAACACTGGCAAGTCGGCGCTCAAACGGGCGAAGTGCGGGTCGCGGCAGAAGGGCGTCGCCCCCAGGGCCCGGCCGACGTGCCGCTGCACCTGCTCGACGGCGCTTTCGACCTGGGCGCGGGTGCGGCGCACGATGAGCTCGGCGTCGGCTTGCGGATGGGCGTCGATCCACGCCGCGCACTCGCGCAATGCGGCGCCGGCACCGCAAAGGGCGGCATCCACGGCGCCCAGGTGCGCCTCGGCGTGGGCATCGGGGGAACGCCCGCCACAGGCTTTACGCAGGTATTCGGCCAGGGCTTGCGCCGCGCCGTACCAGCACGCAGCAATCCCCGCACCGCCATGCCAGAAGCCGCGCCGTTGCAGGTACTCGCCACTGGCGCCAACAGGCTGGCCGATGGCCCCTTGCAGGGCGACGTTGACGCTGGCGGTGCCGGCCATGCCGCGGGCCTGCCAGTCCAGGCTGTGCATGCTCAGGGCCGGTTGGTCGAGGGAAACGGCCACCAGTTGCGGGCGGTCATCCTGATCCCAAGCGGTGAGCAGCGCGTGGTCGATTTGCAAGGCTCCGGAGCACCAGGCCTTCACGCCTTCGAGCATCACCCTGTCGCCGTCCGCACCGACGATACGCACCCGGGCGCTGGGTGGCTCGGCGGCCCACACGCCCCAGATCCCGGGCTTATCCACTGTGCGAGCGTGCAATTCGGCGAGGATCGCCTTGGCGTCGGTGTGGCCTTCAAAGAGCTTGGCCAGGGCCAGGTCAGTGCCGCCGATCCGCGCCAGGGCCCGCCAACGGGCGAGCGTGTGGCCGCGCCCGGGCAAGGGCAAATCGGCGTGGCCGCAGTCGACGCAGCTCTGCATCATGCGCTGTAACTGGGTGTCGAGCTCCAGGGGCACGGGGCGCGAGGCGAACGCTTCGAGGGAGGCCTGGAGGCGTGGTTCGTCGGCGGCCTGTAGCGAGGTCATCGGTCAATCTCCTTAAGGGCGGGTTGCAGCGCGCGGCCGCTGATAACGCTATTGGGGTGTGCGTGCAGCACATCGAATTCGCTGAGGGGGCGGGCGGCGGCGTCGCGGGCTTTGACCAACAGCCATTGCTCGCTGCTGCCGGGCAGACCGGTGCGGTAGAGGCGCCATTGGCCGGTCAACTTGAGGCCATGCAGGGTGAAGCGCAGTTGGCCTTGGGCGTAGGCGGTGAAGGGGTCGCCCTCGGGCTGCCAAGTGCCACGGTCCCAGACGATCACATCGCCGGCGCCGTACTGTCCGGGGGCGATGCGGCCTTCGAAATCGGCATAACCCAGGTCGTGGTCAGGCACCTGTACCGCTAGCCGGCGCACGGTGGGGTCCAGGGCGGGGCCCTTGGGGATCGCCCAACTCTTGAGCGTACCGCCCAGCTCCAGGCGCAAGTCGTAATGCAACTGGCGGGCGCCGTGTTTCTGGATGCAGTAACGCAGCCTTTGCGCAGGGGTAGACATGAAAGACCTCGATGATGGACACGGCTCTTAAGCTCTGTGAGACGTGGCCGTTAGCGGAGTTCAATCGGATTCGTAGCAAGCGAGCCTGCCTGCGCAAGGGGGCATAGCGGTCGTCAAAAAGTCCAGGCGCCGCATTGCTGGAACGGGCGCTGCGCACCCAGCGCCGGCGAGCCCGCTTGCTACAGCAGGTGAAGCAGAGGGGCAGGATTTTTTCTGAACTAGTGCCGTTGCCCATGCACCTAAATGTCGTGAGCCTAAATTGTGCACATTGTGTTGTTTTCTGACCTTTTGGAGGGACGACATGACCCACCCTGGAATTTCCCAGTTGGAGTTGCGGCAAATCATCGAGTCGGCTTTTTTGCCCCAGCGTTGTGTGTGCACGTCGCCGGATAACCGCTCGTTCACAGTGCAGTTTTATGCCGAGGACGGCCATAGCGTGGTGTTGACGGTGACGGGGATTGCCATTGATTCATTAACCAGCCAACAGGCGCTGGCCGCGTTGGTGGCGGATTTACGCATGGATTTGAGCCAGCGCTCGGGCGATGAGGCGGGTATGCCGCTGCGCAGTCTTTAGCGCTGCCCTGTGGGAGCTAAGCCTGCTCGCGATGGCGATCTCAAGACCGCCATCGCTGGCACGCCAGGCGCCTACGGCTCCAAGCACCGCTTGCGCCGCTGGCGCAACTCCACCACTTGCCCCGCCGCCGCTGGCTCTTCCAACAACGCCGCCAACACGTGCAGCTGCCCGTTAAGCCATTTGATCGAACCTTGCGGGTTGCCAATGTCGAACGGCATCTTGCCGCTGGCAATCAGGGCCATCGCCAGTTGCCAGGCTTTGCTCTGGGCATCCATCTCAAGCCTCCTGTGCAACGGCGCTGCGTTCGCGCAGTTGCACGGCGCGCATGCGCGGCGATTGTTGGATGAGGCGCAAGTGGTCGATGGCTTCGGCGAACTTCAGGTCGGCCTTGCGCCGCAGCGCTTGGTAGTGGGCGAACGCCTCGGCGTCGAGCGTGGGCGCGTCCAGCAGGTCCAGGGCGCACTGGCTCAGGGCGTTGGCCTGGTGGAAGAGGCGGTGGTTCTGTTCCAGGGCAAAGGCCCGGCAGGTGGGGGTGGTGAACAGCGCGTCGTGGGCAAGCATTGCATCCTCCTTACCTTTTCAAGATCCCTTCGCGTGGCGGTGCCAGGGGCGCTTTGGGCGGTGAGTACCGGGCGTTCGGTGCCACGGTTAAAGCTGTGACTGCGGCGGCGCGGGGCGGACTGCAAAAATTAACCTGTGAAAATTGGTTCGGTTGGCGCGGAATTTTCGCTCAGTTGAATCGATTATTTCGATTGTTCGCCGGGCCCTGGCGCCATCCGGCCCTTGGCCTGCTAACTGCATCGCCAGGTTCCGCCTGGTCGGCCAAGGGCAATTGCGCTGAACTTTTAACGTGCGTACCGGTTCGGAACTTAGGCGGGTCGGCCAGCGCCTGCATAACCCACCCAAAGCGCCTGCGGGCGTGAAGGAGCGATGTTCGATGGCTGAAGATCAAGCACGTTTTGACCCCTTGTCCCTGTCCGAGGCCTTGTTGCTGCCGCGCATCGCTATCGAAAACGTGATGCCCACCCTGGACGGCGGCCACTTCGCCGCCAAGGCCGTGGCCGGGCAGGAGGTGCAGGTGAGCGCCACGGTATTCGCCGACGGCCATGAACAATTGGCAGTGGTGGTGCGCTGGTGTGGGCCGGGCGCGGGGCCGTGGCAGGGCGCAGCCCTGACGGAGCTGGGCAATAACGCCTGGCAGGGTGGCTTTGCGGTCGGCGAGCCTGGGCTGTACGGCTTTTATATAGAAGCCTGGATCGACCGTTACCTGAGCTTTTGCCATGAGTTGGAAAAAAAAGCCTTCGCCGGGGTGGCCGTGGATCTGGAGCTGCAAGAGGGGCGCGAACACCTGCGCCTGGCCCGGGAACGCAGCAGCGGCGAGGTGGCCGAGCAGTTGGCCAGCGTGCACCAGCGGCTCGGGCAGTCACCTGCCGATGAGCAAGTGGCCCTGCTGCTGCAACCGGCCACCCAAGCCCTGATGGCCCAGGCCGATGTGCAGGCGTACCTGAGCCGTAGCCCGCATTTCGCCTTGGATGTAGAGCGCAAGCGGGCGCAGTTCGCCAGTTGGTATGAGCTGTTTCCCCGCTCCAGCACCGACGACGCCCGCCGCCACGGCACCTTCAACGACGTGCAGCAACGCTTGCCGATGATTCGTGATATGGGCTTCGATGTGCTGTATTTTCCGCCCATCCACCCCATCGGCCGCCTTCACCGCAAAGGCCCGAACAACGCCCTCACGGCCGGCCCCGACGACCCCGGCAGCCCTTACGCCATTGGCAGCGCCGAGGGCGGGCACGAGGCGATCCACCCGCAACTGGGCAGCCGCGAGGATTTTCGCCGGTTGGTGGCCGCCGCCGCCGAGCATGGCCTGGAAATCGCCCTGGATTTCGCCATCCAGTGCTCCCAGGACCACCCCTGGCTTACCGAGCACCCGGGCTGGTTCAACTGGCGCCCGGACGGCAGCATCCGCTACGCCGAGAACCCGCCGAAAAAGTACCAGGACATCGTCAACGTCGACTTCTACGCCGCCGACGCCGTTCCCGGCCTGTGGTTGGCCCTGCGCGACATCGTACTGGGCTGGGTGGCCGAAGGGGTCACGCTGTTTCGCGTCGACAACCCCCACACCAAGCCGCTGCCGTTCTGGCAATGGCTGATCGCCGATGTGCGCGCCCGCGAGCCGCAGGTGATCTTCCTCGCCGAGGCCTTCACCACACCGGCAATGATGGCGCGCCTGGGCAAGGTCGGTTATTCCCAGAGCTACACCTACTTCACCTGGCGCAACACCAAGGCCGAGTTGGCGGCGTACTTCGAAGAGCTCAACCAGTCGCCATGGCGCGAGTGCTACCGGCCGAACTTTTTCGTCAACACCCCGGACATCAACCCGTTTTTCCTGCATGACAGTGGCCGCGCCGGGTTCCTCATCCGCGCCGCGCTGGCAACCATGGGGTCGGGGCTGTGGGGCATGTACAGCGGTTTCGAGCTGTGCGAGGCGGCGCCGGTGCCGGGCAAGGAGGAATACCTGGACTCGGAGAAATATCAGATCCGCCCCCGCGACTACAGTGCGCCGGGCAACATCATCGCCGAGATCGCCCAGCTCAACCGTATCCGCCGCCAGCACCCGGCGCTGCACACGCACCTGGGCCTGGAGCTGTTCAACGCCTGGAACGAGCAGATCCTGTATTTCGGCAAGCGCAGCCCCGACGGCAGCCACTACGTGCTGGTGGCCGTCAGCCTCGACCCGCACAACGCCCAGGAGGCGCATTTCGAGCTGCCGCTGTGGCGCCTGGGCCTGCCCGACGACGCCCACACCCGGGGCGTGGACCTGATGAACGGCCACACCTGGACCTGGTACGGCAAGACCCAGTGGATGCGCATCGAACCCTGGCACCAGCCGTTCGGTATCTGGCGCCTGGAAACCCTTTAGCCCTTCGCCCTCGCACGCTTTTTCCCCGACCAGCAGGAGTCTTTCATGGCCAGGAAACCCCGTTCGGCAGCCTTTATCAACGACCCGCTCTGGTACAAGGACGCGGTGATCTACCAGGTTCACGTCAAGTCTTACTTCGATTCCAACAACGACGGCATCGGCGACTTCCCCGGGTTGATCGCCAAGCTCGACTACATTGCCGACCTGGGGGTGAACACCATCTGGCTGTTGCCGTTCTACCCCTCGCCACGGCGCGACGACGGCTACGACATCGCCGAATACCGCGGCGTGCACAGCGACTACGGAACCATGGCCGACGCCCGGCGCTTTATCGCCGAAGCCCACAAACGCGGCTTGCGCGTCATCACCGAGCTGGTCATCAACCACACCAGCGACCAGCACCCCTGGTTCCAGCGTGCGCGCAAGGCCAAGCCCGGCTCCAAGGCCCGCGACTTCTACGTGTGGTCCGACACCGACGACAAATACGACGGTACGCGGATCATTTTCCTCGACACAGAAAAGTCCAACTGGACCTGGGACCCGGTGGCCGGCCAGTACTTCTGGCACCGTTTCTATTCCCACCAACCGGACCTCAATTTCGACAACCCCCAGGTGCTCAAAGCCGTGCTGTCGGTGATGCACTACTGGCTGGACATGGGCATCGACGGCCTGCGCCTGGACGCCATTCCGTACCTGATCGAGCGCGACGGCACCCACAACGAAAACCTGCCCGAGACCCACCAGGTGCTCAAGCGCATCCGCGCCGAGATCGACGCCCATTACCCCGACCGCATGCTGCTGGCCGAGGCCAACCAGTGGCCGGAGGACACCCAGTTGTACTTCGGCGACGTCCACGGCGCTGATGGCGACGAATGCCACATGGCCTTCCACTTCCCACTGATGCCGCGCATGTACATGGCCCTGGCCCAGGAAGACCGCTTCCCCATCACCGACATCCTGCGCCAGACCCCGGAGATCCCGGCCAATTGCCAATGGGCGATTTTTTTGCGCAACCACGATGAGCTGACCCTGGAAATGGTCACCGACAAGGAGCGCGACTACCTGTGGAACTTCTACGCCGCCGACCGTCGCGCGCGGATCAACCTGGGCATCCGCCGGCGCCTGGCACCGCTGATGGAGCGCGACCGCCGGCGCATCGAGTTGCTCAACAGCTTGCTGCTGTCGATGCCCGGCACGCCGACTCTGTATTACGGCGATGAAATCGGCATGGGCGACAACATCTACCTGGGCGACCGCGACGGCGTGCGCACGCCGATGCAATGGTCCATCGACCGCAACGGCGGGTTCTCCCGCGCCGACCCGGCCAGCCTGGTGTTGCCGCCGATCATGGACCCGCTCTACGGCTATGCCTCGGTCAACGTCGAGACCCAGGCCGGCGACCCCCATTCGTTGCTCAACTGGACCCGCCGCCTGTTGGCCGTGCGCAAGCAGCAAAAGGCCTTTGGCCGGGGCAGCCTGCACATGCTTTCGCCGAGCAACCGGCGCATCCTCGCCTACACCCGCGAGTACACCGCGCCCGACGGCCACCACGAACTGATCCTGTGCGTGGCCAACGTCTCGCGCACGGCCCAGGCCGCCGAACTGGAACTGTCCGCCTACGCCGGGCGGGTGCCGGTGGAAATGATGGGGGGCAACGCCTTTCCGCCCATCGGCCAGTTGCCGTTCCTGTTGACCCTGGCGCCTTACGGCTTCTATTGGTTCCTGCTCGCCGACCAGTCACGCATGCCCAGTTGGCACGTGGAGCCGGCGCAAAGCCTGCCGGAGTTGCTGACCCTGGTGCTGAAAAAGCGCCTGGAGGAACTCCTCGACGCCCCGGCCCGCGACACCCTGGAGCAACAGGTGCTGCCCCAATGGTTGGCCAACCGGCGCTGGTTCGCCGGCAAGGACAGCGCGGTAGGCGCGGTGCGCATTGCCTACGGCGTGCGCTTCGGCGACCCGCACCACCCGGTGCTGCTCAGCGAAATCGAAGTGGGCGATGCCCGCTATCAACTGCCGTTCGGTTTGTTGGCCGAAGACCGGATCAACAGCGCCTTGCCCCAGCAACTGGCCTTGAGCCGGGTACGCCGTGGCCCGCAAGTGGGGCTGATTACCGATGCCTTTGCCCTGGACACCTTTGTTCTGGCGGTGATCCAAGCGCTGCAGGCGCGCACCGTGCTGACCCCCCAAGGCGCCGGGCAGATTGCGTTCGAGCCGGGGCCGGGGATGGCTGAACTGGGCCTGGATGGCGAGGCCTCGGTGCGCTACCTCTCGGCGCAACAGTCCAACAGCTCGGTGGTGGTGGGTGAATGCCTGGTGCTCAAACTGATCCGCCAGGTCAGCGCCGGGGTACATCCGGAGCTGGAGATGAGTGCGTTCCTCACGGCAGCAGGCTTTGCCCATATCTCGCCGCTGCTGGGCTCGGTGGTGCGCCGCGATGACCAGGGCCAGGCGCACTTGCTGATGATCGCCCAGGGTTACCTGAGCAACCAGGGCGACGCCTGGACCTGGACCCAGAACAACCTGGAGCGGGCGATCCGCGATGAGTTGGCCGACGCGGTGTCCGAGCACGAACAGCACTTCAACGCCTTGGGCGAACTGGCCGACTTTGCCGCGATGTTCGGCCAGCGCCTGGGGCAGATGCACAGCGTACTGGCGGCGCCCAGCGACAACCCGGACTTCACCGCCCAGCCCTTGAGCGCCAAGGACACCCAGGCCCTGGCCACTCAAGTGCGCCAGCAACTGGAACAGGCCCTGGACCTGCTGGAACAGCACCGCGACAGCCTGGAGGCGGCGGACCAAGCCCGGGTCACGCGCCTGCTCAAGGGGCGCAAGGCGGCGTTGGCGCGCATCGACACACTGGCCCGGGCGGTCAAGGGCGGCCTCAGCCTGCGGGTGCACGGCGACCTGCACCTGGGGCAGGTCCTGGTGATTCACGGCGATGCCTACCTGATCGACTTCGAGGGCGAGCCAGCACGGCCACTGGCCGAACGCCGGGCGCGGCACAGCCCGTACAAGGACGTCAGCGGGGTGCTGCGTTCCTTCGACTACGCCGCGGCCATGGCCCTGAACAGTGTGCAGGGCGTGGATGCCTCACCGGCCGCCGACACTGCCCGTGAGCGGGTGGCGCAGCGTTACCTCAAAGACTCGCAACAGGCCTTCCTCGACGCCTACCGCCTCGCCACCCAGGACCTGGCCCATGGCTGGGAAGCGGCAGGCGAAGACGCGGCCCTGGCCCTGTTCACCCTGGAAAAAGCCGCCTACGAAGTCACCTATGAAGCCCGCAACCGCCCCGACTGGCTCAGCGTTCCCCTGCGGGGGTTGGCCGCGTTGCTCTAAGTTTGGGCTGCCCGACCCACCGCCATCGCGAGCAAGGCTCGCTCCCACGGGTTCTGCTGTGGCCAGTCCGCTGCCTTCCCTGTGGGAGCGGGCCTTGCCCGCGATGAGGCCAGTCCAGGCAATGCAGCTATCGCGGCTGGAATACCGCCATCGCGAACAGGGCTCGCTCCCACGTCTGGTGTGGCCGGCCCGCTGCTCCTGCAGGGGAGGGGGTATTGGGGGCAGCGGTTACTCAAACGGCGATCAACAGGTTCACCGGCATCTGCGTTAGCACCTGGCTGACCGGCAAAAGCTCGCCTTGGGCTGTTAGGCGGGTGGCCCACAAGCCTTTCCAGCGCGAGTCCCGCAGGGCGGGCGGTAGGTGGATGCAGGTTTCGCCCCAACTCGCCGGCGGGATGTGGGGCTGATCGCCTAGCCACCCGGCCACCCAGCGTGGCACCACCACCAACGCCCATTGCCCTTGCCAGTGGCGGGCGAAGGCGACGATGTGTTCGGCGCGGGGGCCTTGCACCCTGAGAGGGTGGTAGTCGCCACGACGAAACAGTTCGCTGTAGTGCCGGCGCACACCCAGGCTTTGGGCGATCAGGGCCTGTTTGATGCCCCCGTCGCGCCAGTCGCGCAGCAGGGTGGTGATGTCCGCTGGCTGGGCGCTGGCCTGGCGACGCAGGGCGAAGTCCACTGGGCGGCGGTTGTCCGGGTCCACCAGGGAGAAATCCCAGCGCTCGTTACCCTGGTACAGGTCGGGCACGCCGGGGCAGGTGTTGCGCAACAGCACCTGGGCCAGGCCATTGACGGCCCCGGCCGGGGCGATGGTCTCAACGGCGCGGGCCAGCGCCTGGCGCAGCGGCGCGCCTTGGGGGCTGTGGAGCAGGGCATCGAGAAAGTCCTGGCAGGCCTGTTCATAGTCGGGGTTGGGGGCGTTCCAACTGCTGTGCAGTTTGGCTTCGCGCAGGGCCTTGATCTGCCATTGGCCGAGGCGCTCGCGGTAAGCGGCCACGGCGCGGGTGTCGGCCAGGTCCAGCTGCAGCGGCCAACTGCCCAGCAGCGTCTGGTAAAGCATCAGCTCATCGCCGGGCGCCGGGCCCAGTTCCGTGCGCAGGGGCGCGGCCAGCGTGCGCCAGTGGGCCAGTTGCTCGGCGTACCAGTCGCTGCGTTCACTGAGCACCGCCAAGCGGGCGCGGGTGTCTTCGCCGCGCTTGTGGTCGTGGGTGGCGCTGGTGAGCAGGCTGTCGGGGAACTGGTGCAGGCGCTGCTGGCAGGCCTGGTGAAAATCCTCAATCGAGGCGCTGAAGCGCTCGCTGGTGAAGCCCACGTCATTGCGCGACAGCAGCACCGCCGAGCGATAGAACGCGGTGTCTTCCACAGCCTTAGCGGCGGTGGGCGCGGTCAGTTGGGCAAACCGCACGCAGGCATGGCGCAGCAGCTTGCGCGAGCGGCCGGCCGGGCGCTCGCGCCAGGGCTGGCCGCCGAGCCAGTGCTCCAGGTAATCGAGCACCGGCCAGTCGCCTTCGCCGAGGGTCTGGCGCGCACCGTCCAGGGCCTGCTGGAAGAAACGTTGATCCTGGGCGCTACGGCCACGGGCGCTGACGTAGGGGCGGTACACGGTGTAATGCACGATCAGCGCCTGCAACGCCCGGCGGATCGCGCCCAGGGTCAGGTCGCGGCTCATCAGGTCGTCCCGGGCCACTTGCAGCAGGGCTTGGGCCACGCTCTCGAAGTCGCCGCCGAGGCTGCCATTGAGCACCTGTTGGCGGGCCAGTTGCACTTCTTCGGCAAAATCCGCCGCTCGCCCGCTGTGCTCGCTCCAGAGGCGGGCCAGGGGTTCGGCGCCCGCCGGGTGGTGTTGCAGCAGCGATAACTGGTTCATGAACTCATAACCGGTGGTGCCATCCACGCACCAATCCGCGGGTAGTTGTTCGTGGTCGCCAAGGATTTTTTCCACGTAGATCGGCACATGCCGCCCTGGCACCAGGGCATCGACGCGTCGGCGCAGTTTGCGGCAGTACCCGCGGGGGTCAGCGAGGCCGTCGATGTGGTCGATGCGCAGGCCATCGATCAAGCCTTCGCCGAGCAACTGGAACAGCTTGGCGTGGGTGGCCTCGAACACCGCCGGGCGTTCTACCCGCAGGCCGCCCAGTTCGTTGATGTCGAAAAACCGCCGCCAGTTGATGTCATCGGCGGCGGTGCGCCAACTGGCGAGGCGATAGTGCTGGCGTTCGAGCACGCGGTGCAGGCGCGCAAAGCCCTCGGGGGTGCGCGAATCGAAGCGTTGCAGGTGGCCGAGGATCGCCTCGGCGGCCGCCGGTGCGTGGGCGGCGTGGGCCAGTTCCTCGCGCAGTTGCGCGGCGCGGGCGTGGGCGTCGGGGTGCCCGGCCAGTGCCGCGAAAGCCTCGCCCAGGTGCGCCAGGGTGGCGGGTAACAGGGTGGGGTAGTCGTCGGGGCAGATGGGGAAGCGGTGCTGGTAATGGCTGACATAGAAACCGCCATTGGCGGGGTCGAAGCGCAGCACCACGTCCCCTTGCTGCAAGGCCACACCGTAGTCGCTGCCCAGGAAGGGCACGAGCAATTGGCCGGAGAGCAAGGGGTCGGGGGAGTGCCACTGGATATCGAAGAATTCACTGTAGGGGCTGCGCCGGCCCCACTCCAGCAGGTCGAGCCACCAGGGGTTATCGGCACCGCCGACCGCCATGTGGTTGGAGACGATGTCCAGCACCAGGCCCATTTCATGCTCGCGCAGGGCGGCAACGAGGCGGCGCAACGCCGCTTCGCCCCCCAGGCGCGGATCGACCCGGGTCGGGTCGACCACGTCGTAGCCGTGCATGGACCCGGCCCTGGCGCTGAGCAAGGGTGAGGCATACACATGGCTGATGCCCAGGTCGGCGAAGTAGGGCACCAGCGCGGTGGCGTCGTCGAGTTGGAAGCCTTCATGAAATTGCAGGCGCACGGTGGCGCGCAGGGGCGTGTTCACCAGGTGGGGTCCTCCGGTAGCGGGGCGGCAAGGGTGGCGATGGCGCTGTGGGCGGGCAACTGCGCCAAGGGCGGTTGCGCGGTGCTGTGGGCCAGCACTCGGGCATGGGGGGCGCTGCGTCGGGTGACCGGCTCCACGCCCAGGTTAAGGTCGATTTGCAGCACGCTGCCGTCCCCCAGGCGCCAGCGCGCACTGACCGCGCCTGTGCCCAGTACCACCGCGCCCAGGGCCTGGGTGCCCGGCAGGTGCGGGGTCAGGTGCTGTTGGCGCACCTTGAGCAGGTGGTGGTGCCAGGCCAGCATGGCCTGTTGTTCGGCGCTGGCCGGCGCGCCGGGGCGCGACGCCTCGAACGTGGCACGGGCGTTGGGGTCGGGAATGGCGGCGCGGCGCTGAGGGTCGGCAAAGGCCGGGAACCCGGCGAACTCATTGCGCCGGCCGTCACGCACGGCGTCGGCCAGTTGCGCGTGGTGGTCGGTGAAAAACAGGAAGGGTTCGCTGGCGGCCCACTCATCGCCCATGAACAGCAAAGGGATCATCGGCGAGAGCAGCAGCAACAGGGTCGCCGCCCGCAATGCCAGTGGCGGGCACAGCTGTGAGAGGCGCTCGCCGAGGGCGCGGTTGCCGACCTGGTCGTGGTTCTGCAAGAACAGTACGAAGGCGCTGGGGGGCAGGTGCCCACTGGGTTCGCCCCGGGGGCGGCCGTGACGGTCGGGCTGGCCCTGGTAGGCGAAACCCTGGCTCAGGCAACGGGCCAGGTGTTCGGTGGGGCGTTCGGCAAAGTCGGCGTAGTAGGCCTCGGTTTCCCCGGTGAGCAGTACATGCAGGGCGTTGTGGCCATCGTCGTTCCATTGGCCGTCGAAGCTCAACGCTTGCAAGGCCGGGTCAAGCAGGCTGGCCTGGTTGAATTCGTTTTCCAGGGTCAGCCACACCTGGCGCGCCGGGTCCAGGTGCTGGCGTACCTCGCGCGCCAAGTCGTGCAGGAAAGTGCTGTCGTCGATGGCATGCACCGCGTCCAGGCGCAGGCCATCGAAGCGGTAGTCCTGCAGCCACATGCGCGCGTTATCGATGAAAAACTCGCGCACCGGGCCTTGCCGGTAGTCGATGGCCGCGCCCCAGGGGGTGTGTTTGTCCTCGCGGAAAAACGCCTTGGCGTACTGGCCCAGGTAATTGCCGTCGGGGCCAAAGTGGTTGTAGACCACATCCAGCAGCACCATCAGGCCATGGCCGTGGGCGGCGTCGATCAGGGCCTTGAGGTCGTCGGGGCTGCCGTAGGCGGCGTGGGGCGCGTAGAGCAACACGCCGTCGTAGCCCCAATTGCGGGTGCCGGGAAATTGCGCCAAAGGCATCAGCTCAATAGCGGTCACGCCCAACGCGGCCAGGCGCGGCAGGTGTTCCACCACCGCGCCATAGCCACCGAGGGCGCCGACATGCAGCTCGTAGATCACCGCTTCATGCCAGGGCCGCCCGCGCCACTGCGGGTGCTGCCAGCGGTAGGCGTCAGGGTCGATTACCAGGCTGTAGCCGTGTACATCCGTGGCCTGGGCGCGGGCGGCAGGGTCAGGCACGGGGTGTTGGTCGTCGATCACAAAGCGGTAGCGGCTGCCCACACCCCAAGGTGCGTCCAGTTCATACCAGCCGTGGGCTGCGGGCAGCATCGGCAAGCGTTCGCCGCTGTCGCGTTGCAGGCTGACACTGCGGGCGTCGGGGGCCCAGAGGGCAAAACGGGTGTGGGTCGGGCTCAAGGGCCAGGCGCCATGGCGCGGGCCCTGGGGTGACCTTGATGGCATGGGTCGATACCTCCAGGTCGCAAGGGGCGGGGCGCTTGCCCCGTACCTTTAACCTGACCCGGAGGCTTTTCAGAAGTTTCGAGTTTTTCGGGCGGCCTAACCCTAGGCAAGGCCTGCGGGGGGTGTGTTGGCAACGCAGCGTAAGCAAAACCCCAGGCAAGGGTGCCTACACCCTACGACCCACCCAGCCTTACACCCAAAGTGGCGCCCCCGGTCTTACGCCGCTGTGGCCGCTCCACCCGCGCCAGGCCAAAGTAGCGGCCTTTCGCCGCCAAGGCAGCATGGGAGCCCCCTGCGGCCCTTCTGATAATTGCCTCCGACAACTCGTCCCCCGTTTGCGGAGCGCGCCATGTACAACAATAAGAAATTGCGGCACCCCATCTTGCCGGTGTTTATCGCCAGCCTGTCCACCCTGGGCCTGAGTTCGGCGGCGCACGCCGAAATCATGCTGTACGACAAAGACCAGACCACGTTTTCCACCGACGGCTACATCAACGCCTTTTACGTCAACAGCGACGTGGACCGCGCCGGCGAGCAGTACGACCGCCGTCAGTCACGGGTAAAAATGGGCTTTTTGCCCAACTACCTGGGCTTCAACATGGGCAAGCAGGTCGATGACCTCAAGCTCGGCGCGCGGGCGTCTTTCTGGGTGACCATCAACGACAGCGAAACCAACGGCACCGACACCGCCATCGACGTGCGCCAGTTCTACGGCACCGTGGCCAATCCCGAATGGGGCGAGGTATTGATCGGTAAAGACTTTGGCCTGTTCGCCCGCTCCAACATCCTGCTCGACGAAATGCTCGCCGGCTACGGCCAGGTCAGCGACAGCCTGGGCCTGGTGGACGGCGGCGGGGTGTCGTTCGGCAACATCGGCACCGGTTACCCGTACCCGTTCCCCACCTCGCAAATCACCTACCGCACGCCAGTGATGCAAGGCCTGCGCGTGGCCGTGGGCATCATGGACCCGGTGGACACCAACGACGACAGCGCCCTGGGCAAGGCCTACCAGGAAAACCCGCGCACCGAGAGCGAGATCACGTACCAGTTCGACCTCGGCGGGGCGAAGATCTACAGCTGGCTCAACGGCAGCTACCAGACCTCTGACAACACCGACCCGAGCGTGCAGTCGGTCACCTCCAAAGGCGTCGGCTACGGCGTGCAGGCGAAAATGGGCGGCTTGTCCTTGACCGGTTCGGGGTTCCAGGCCAAGGGCATCAACCCGTTCTATACCAACAACGCTGGCGAGGCGACGCTGCGCGAGGTGGACAGCGACGGCTACCTGCTGCAAGGCTCGTACAAACTGGGCAAGAACCGCTTGGCGCTGTCTTACGGCAAGACCAAGGATGACGGCAACGGCGTGGTCGGCACCGGCGCCGACTACGAAACCCGCGGCATCGCGCTGTTCCACGAGATCAACGCCAACCTGCAACTGGTCGCCGAGTACAACCAGTTTGAAATCAACGGCCACGACAACGACCTGCAAAACGAAGACACCGACACCTTCGCCGTAGGTGCCGTGCTGACCTGGTAAGCGCAACTGAACCGGCCCCGCCGTGCGCATCGCGGCGGGGCCGGTTTTTTTTGTAGTGGAGGGGAAGCTATAAGCCACAAGCCACAAACTTGCAGCTCGCAGCTTGCAGCTGTGCCCCCCCTATATCGAGTAGTGGCGCAGTTCGCGCGCAATGACCATGCGCTGGATTTCGCTGGAGCCCTCGTAGATTTGGGTGATGCGGGCGTCGCGGTAGTAGCGCTCTACGGGGTAGTCCTCCAGGTAACCGTAGCCGCCGTGGATCTGCATCGCCGATGAGCAGACTTTTTCCGCCATTTCCGAGGCGAACAGTTTGGCTTGGGAGGCCTCGGACAGGCACGGCTGGCCGGCGCTGCGCAGGCGTGCGGCATGGAGGATCAGCAAGCGGGCGGCGTTGAGGCGGGTGTGCATGTCGGCCAATAGGTTGGCGATGCTCTGGTGTTCGATGATGGCTTTGTCGAACTGCACCCGTTGGCGCGAATAGGCCAGCGCGGCTTCAAAGGCTGCGCGGGCGATGCCCAGGGCCTGGGCGGCGATGCCGATGCGCCCGCCTTCAAGGTTGGACAGGGCAATGGCCAGGCCTTTGCCCCGTTCGCCCAGCAGGTTGGCTTCGGGGAGGGTGCAGTTGCTAAGAGTCACGGCGCAGGTGTCGGAGGCGCGGATGCCCATTTTGTGTTCGGTGCGGTCGACGATAAAGCCCGGGGTGTCGGTGGGCACGAGGAAGGCCGAGAGGCCTTTTTTACCCAACTCTGGGTCGGTGACGGCAAAGACGATGGCCAGTTTGGCGCGCTTGCCGTTGCTGACAAACTGCTTGGCGCCGTTGATGACCCACTGGCCGTCACGCAGTTCGGCGCGGGTGCGCAGGTTGTGGGCTTCGGAACCGGCCTGGGGCTCGGTGAGGCAGAAGCAGCCGATGGTCTGGCCGCTGGCCAGGCCGGGCAGCCAGGCTTCTTTCTGGGCTTGGCTGCCGTAGTTGAGCACCGGCCCGCAACCCACCGAGTTATGGATGCTCATCAGCGCTCCGGTGGCGCCATCGCCGGCGGATATTTCCTCCACCGCCAGGGCGTACGCCACGTAGTCAACGTAGGTGCCACCCCATTCCTCGGGCACCACCATGCCCAAAAGGCCCAGTTCGCCCATCTTCGCCACCAGGGCGTCATCGATCCACCCGGCCTTTTCCCAGGCCTGGGCATGGGGGGCGATTTCACCGCGGGCAAAGTCGCGGGCCATGTCGCGGATCATCACTTGTTCTTCGCTCAATTCCAGGTCGTGCATGGCTCAGCTCCCTCGGTGGTCAAAACCATGGAAGAACGCCGCCACCCGCTGGCCATCGAGGCCTTGCAAGGTGGGCGGGTTCCAGCGTGGGCGCTTGTCTTTGTCGATCAGCAGGGCGCGCACGCCTTCGATCAGGTCGCCGCGCTCGAACCATTGGCGGTCCAGGTGCAGTTCCAGGGCAAAGCAGTCTTCCAGGCTCAAATGGCGGCCACGACGCAGCATTTCCAGGGTCACGGCCATGGCCAGTGGCGAGCGGCTTTCCAGCAGGGTGGCGGTGGCCAGGGCCCACTCGTGGCTGTCGCCGACGGTGACGGCGCGCAGTTGCTCGACGATGGCGGGCATGTCGGGCAGGGCGAAGAAGTGGTCGATGGCGGTACGCTGCGCCAGCAGGGGCGCGTCGGGCAGGGTTTGCACCGCCAGGGTGGCGAGCAGGCCTTGCAGGTCTTTGAGGGGGTTGGCGTGCCAGATCAGGCTGTCGAGGCAGCCATCCAGCAGTTCCAGTTGGCTGCTTTGCAGGTACCAGTCAGCCAAACCGCAATACAAGGCGTCGGCGGCGCGGATCTGCACGCCGCTGACGCCCAGGTAAACACCCAGTTCACCGGGAATGCGCGGCAGGAAGTAGCTGCCGCCCACATCCGGGAAGTAGCCGATGGCCACTTCCGGCATCGCCAGGCGGCTGCGCTCGGTCACCACCCGCAGATCGGCGCCTTGCACCAAGCCCATACCGCCGCCCAGGACGAAACCGTCCATCAGGGCCAGGATGGGTTTGCCGTAGTGGTGGATCGCCAGGTCGAGGGCGTATTCCTCGACGAAAAAGTCTTCGTGCAGGGTGTCGCCCGCCTTGAAGCTGTCATACAGCGAACGGATATCGCCGCCGGCGCAAAAGGCCTTTTCGCCGGCGCCGCGCAGCACCACCGCGTACACGGCCGGGTCGTGGGCCCAGGCGTCGAGTTGGCGGTGCAGGCTGCGCACCATGTCCAGGGTGATGGCATTGAGGCCGGCGGGGCGGTTGAGGGTCAGGTGACCGATATGGTTGCGCACCTGCGCCAGTACCTGGGGTTGGGGGGTGTCCAGGGCTTCCCGGACCTGGGACGGAACCTCAGCAGTCATCACTAACTCCCTGCTTTTATTGTTTTTTATAGAAGTGTTCGCGGGCGAACGATCCCGGATCGTAACAGTGCAAATTTGCCTTGTACAACCGTGATAAGTGCAGGTCAGCTGTGCATTTTTGCAGGGTGAGCGGCGTTCAGAGGCGCTTGGCCAGCACCTCGCCGACGCTGCGCCGGCGGGCATGGCGCTCGCTGGCGTGGATCAGTTGCTCCAGGTCTTCGGGGGTGACGTCGAAGAATTCCTGCATGTCCTGCAGGGCGTTGTGCAGGTCTGCGGCGGTGATGGCGGCCGGGTCCACGGGCGCATGGTCGGCAGGCACCATGGCCACCGGTTCGGCGTGGCCTTTGGGGTAGCGCACCCGCGTCAGGTTGTTGTAGGCCAGGGCGCTGAGCACCATGCACAGGGCACCAAGCATCACCGGGCCGAGGGCCAGCCAATCGAGGGCGACGGTGGCGGGGTCGGCCACCACCATAATCAGGCTCAGGGCACCGGCCGGCGGATGCAGGCAGCGCAGGGCACACATCAGCAGCAGCGCCAAGCCCGCGGCGAGGCAAGCGCTGCCCAGGCTGCGGCCCAACGCATGAGCTACCAACAACGCCACCACGCCGGCGCAGGCATAGCCGCCCAGAATCGCCCAGGGCTGGGCCAACGCGCCGGACGACACGGCGAACAGCAGCACCGCCGAGGCGCCCAAGGGGCCGATCAGGTGCAGCGCCACGTCTGGGCCAAACACCTGGGCACAGGCCCAGACGCTGAACAGCGTACCCAAGGCCATGCCGATGGCGGCGCGGGTCCATTCGGTGGGGCGGGTGTTGAGGGCAGCGGGGAACCAACGAGCGAGCATGGCGAGGACGATCCGGTACACGGGGCAGGGCAAAAAAAGGGTTGCCAGGCAAACCGGGCAACCCTTGGGAAATGTTCCAACTATTGGGGGAGGAACGGCGCGCAGTGTGCCAATCTGCCGCACCTGTGACTAATTCATATTAATGCTGCTTAAGTGCAGTTTTTTTGCATTTGCGCCGTCGCTTCAACGGTAGACCGGCAGCGGCGGGGCGACTTGCTTGCCCAGCACTCGCTCGCGGCTCTCACTGCTCAGCAGTGCGCGCTCGAGGTTTTCGCGCAGTTCGGTACGTTCGCCCAAGGGCCCTTTGAGCGCCACCAGGGCGTCGCGCAGGGCACGCAGGCGCTGCAACTGTGGCAGGGGCACGCTGAGTTCCGTGTAGCCGTCCGCCAGCGCGGGCCGGTCCAAGGTCAGGGGAGAGGGATTTGCACAGCGATCGAGGAACAGTTCTTCAGACATTGGAGCGCCTACGTTTGACTGAGAAGGAACGGGCGGCAGACGGTATTCACAAAAAAGGCAACCTGGTTTTTTGTAAGTCGCTTTTGCCGGCCAATTATGGGCCGGTGAACAGCCACTCATAGATGGCAGTTACCGATATCCTCGTAAGATTTTTCTCTGAAGGATTAACCGCGTGGGAAACCTGCAAACTGTCTGGAATCACCGTCTGACAGGCATTTGGCGCGGCCCATAAAGTGTTGAAAAACGAATATGGATCAATACTTTGTTTACATAATCTGAAATGCTTACGGGTTCATTTACAGAGGCCGGGACCACGTATCACGGCCGCGCATTTTTCATTTAAGGCCTGCTCCGCTTGACTGACTTACTTCAACCCCACTGCCTCCCTGCCGGTGCCCACGAAGCCAACCCGCTGACGCTGTACCTGGCGCGCCTGGCGCCCTCGAGCCAACTGACCATGCGTTACGTGCTGCAAGACGCCGCTGATCGCTTGGGTTTTGATGAACTCAATATCGACGAAATCCCCTGGCACCAGTTGCAACCGGCGGATGTGGTCGCCCTGGTGGCGGCGCTGCGCGAGGACGGCTATGCGCCCAACACCTCGTCGCTGTACGTCAACGCCGTGCGCGGGGTGATGAACGAAGCCTGGCGCCTGAGCCTGATAAGCCAGGACCACCTGCTCAAGATGCGTTCGGTCAAGGCCATGGGTGGTACGCGCCTGGCCCAGGGGCGCAACCTCAAGCGCAGCCTGATCCAGGAACTGATGGCCGTGTGCGCCGCCGACCCGCGCCCCCAGGGCCTGCGCGATGCAGCGGTGATCGCGATCCTGTATGGCTCGGGCATGCGCAAGTCCGAATCGGTGAACCTGGAACTGGGCCAGCTCGATTTCAGCGAACGCAGCCTGCGGGTCACCGCCAAGGGCAACAAGCAACTGGTCAAGTACGCGCCCACCTGGGCCTTCGCCAAACTGACGGCGTGGCTGGAGTTTCGCCGCTCCCAACTGCCCGAGGGCCAGGCCGACGACCCCTTCCTGTTCAACCGTATCCGCCGGGGCAGCCACATCACCCGCGAGCGCATCACCAAACACGCGATCTACTACATCGCCCGCCAGCGCGGCGCCCAGGTGGGGGTGAAGATCATGCCCCACGACTTTCGCCGCTCGTTCATCACCCGGGTGATCGAGGAGCATGACCTGTCCATCGCGCAAAAACTGGCGCACCATACCAACATCCAGACCACCGCCAACTACGACGTGCGCGACGATAACGAACGGCGCCGGGCCATCGACCGTTTTGATCTGTAGGGTCCGCAACCGGGGATAGGCATGGACAGAGGCGAGCCGCCGTCCCTATGCTGGCGCGACTTTATAAAAACAATCAAAACGCCATGACTCGCATTTCTCTGCTTCACGGGCTCGGCCATTGGCTGGCCCGCCCCCATCGCAGCCTGGTAGCGCGCTACACCTTGCTCTCGGTACTGGTGATTAGCATCGCCCTGGTGACCCTGGCGGTGCTCTATGAACAACTGGCCAAGGACTTGCTCAACCGCTTGACCGGCGAGCGTCTCGACGCCCAGGCATTGTCCACGGCCAACCGCTTGTCGTCGTTCCTCGACGACCGCTTCTACCAGCTCTCGGCCTTGTCCAACCACCCGAACATGCCGGGTTTTATCGCCACGCCATCGGGCTCGGGCAGTGATGTGGAGTCGCTGCTCAAACTCGAAGCGGACTCCCCATTCCTCTACGGCGTGCTGTTTTTCGACGAGCATGACCGTTTGCTCAACGTACTGCCGGGGCAAGCGGCCTCCGGCGAGCCGTACTGGACGCGGCGCGACTGGTCGATCAGCGGCCTGCCGGTGGCGCGGGTCGGCGATGTCGAAGTGATCGGGCCCTTGCTGGCCGGCCCGGGGCGCTCCGGTGGCTTTCTGATCCGCAAGACCATCCGCAACGGCCGTACCGACCACCGCGTGCGCATTGCCTTGCACCTGCGCCTGGCCTCGCTGACCGAGTTGCTGGTGAGCGCCGGCATGAGCGGTGTGGTGGCACCGCTGCTGCGGGTGCCGGGCGGGGCGTTCATCGACCCCACCGGGCGCCAGGTGCAAGCGCCGAAGCAGTGGCGCGACGGCCCGCAGATCATTCCGGGCTGGCAACTGGTGTTCAGCGTGCAACCGGGGGCCATCCTCAAACCGCTGAACGATGCGCGCTGGTGGCTGTATTGGGTGGCGGCGGGCTTTATCGCCTTCATTGTGGTGGTGTTCTTTACCCTGTCGCGGCAGTTGCGCGCACGGGTCAGCACCCTGTTGCAGGGCGCCCAGCAGTTGTCCATGGGGGACCTGAGCTACCGCCTCGCCGAGCAACCGCGGGACGATGAAATCAGCCATGTGGCGCGGGCCTTCAATGTGATGGCCGAGCGCCTGGCCGATGTGCTGGACCGCACCGTGCGCACGGAAAACCTCGCGGTGCTCGGCACTTTCGCCACCGGCGTGGCCCATGAAGTGCGTAACCCCTTGGCCACCATGAAAACCACCGTACAAGCCTTGCTACGCCGCGAGGAAGAACCGGAGCGGCGCCACTTGCTGACGGATTTGGGCAAGGAAATCGACCGTTTGAGCCACGTCACCAGCGACCTGCTGGAATATGGCCGGCCACACCCGGCCCAGCCCCGGGCTGTTGCGGTTGAACCCCTGTTCGAGCAGGTGGCGCGGCGGGTGGCGGCCGACATGCAGGCCCGCGGCGTGACCCTGCACTGTCGCGCCGAGGCGGGCCTTGAGCTGTATGTGGACCCTGACCAAGTCCAGCAGATTTTGCTCAACCTGTGCCTCAACGCCTTGCAGGCCAGCCAGCCCGGCGACGGCGTGCAATTGCACGCCCAGGCGCGGGGCGAGCGGGTTCGGGTCACGGTGATCGACCAGGGCTGCGGCATCCCGGCGGGCGATTTGCAGCAGATCCGCCAACCGTTTTTCACTTCCAAGGCGCGCGGCACCGGGCTGGGGCTGAGCATCTGCCAGCAACTGCTGGAGGCCAACGGTGCGCCCATGGACATTATCAGCACACTGGGCGCGGGCACTGCGGTGACCCTGGATTTCTGCGCCCCACCTGGGAAAGAGGCGAAGTGACCCCCCGATGTCTGACATTCACGTACTAATCGTCGACGACGAAGAAGCGCTGGTGCGCTCCTTGAGCTACGCCCTGCGCGCCGAAGGTATGCGCATCAGTGCCGCCAACAGCGGCGAGGCGGCCCTGGAGTTGCTCAGCGGCGAGCACACCGATATCGATATCGTCCTGCTGGACTTGGGCCTGCCGGGCATCGATGGCATCGCCACCCTCGAAGGCCTGCGCCAACGCCACGCGCACCTGCCGGTCATCATGATCTCGGCCCATGGCGATACCCGCGCTGCCGTGCAAGCGGTGAAAAGCGGCGCCACCGATTACCTGACCAAACCTTTCGAGCTCGATGAGCTGCTGGCGGTGATCGCCACCACCCTGGCCCTGGTGCACGTGCCAGCAGCCCCCGGGCAGGGCGAAGCCAGCGCTGAACTGGCCGCCGGCCTGCTCGGCCACAGCCCGGCGATGCGCGCGCTCCATGAGGCGGTGCAGCGCATCGCGCGCAGTTCGGCCACGCGCATCCTGCTGCTGGGGGAGTCGGGCACCGGCAAGACCCTGGTGGCCCAGGCCCTGCACAACCACAGCGCGCGGGCCGCCCAGGGTTTTGTCGAGGTTAACTGCGCGGCGCTGCCGGAGCAGTTGATCGAGGCCGAGTTGTTCGGTTCGGAAAAGGGCGCCTACACCGGCGCCCATCAAAAGCGCGCCGGGCTGGTCAGCCAGGCCAATGGCGGCACCTTGTTTCTCGATGAAATCGGCGAGTTGCCCCTGGCCCTGCAAGCCAAGCTGCTGCACTTTCTGGAGAACGGCAGTTACCGCGCCGTAGGCGCCAACGCCGCCAGCCACGCCGATGTGCGGGTGGTGGCAGCGACCAACCGTGACCTGGCCGAGGACGTGCGCCTGGGGCGGTTTCGCGAAGACCTGTTCTACCGCTTGAACGTCATCACCCTGGACATTCCCGCCCTGCGCGAGCGCGGCGAGGATGTGCTGCTACTGGCCCAGCACTTTGCCCGCCGCCAGGCTGCGGAGGAGGGCGTGGAGCCGATCCGCTTCGCCGCCGACAGCGCCACCGCGCTGGTGCACCACCGCTGGCCGGGCAACGTGCGTGAGCTGAAAAACCTGGTGGAGCGCCTGACGATCCTCAGCCCCGGGCAGCTCATCAGCCCCGACCTGCTGCCGCTGCCCCCGCTGGGCGCCCAGGACGCCCCCCAAGTGTTGGGCGACCAACTGGAGCGCGCCGAGCGCGACCTGGTCAGCGATGCCCTGAGCCGCACCGCCGGCCACAAGGGCCTGGCCGCCAACCTGCTGGGGATTTCCCGGCACGCCCTCAAGCGCCGCTTGCAGCGCCTGGGCCTGGGTTGAGCGCAAACCGCTCAACCGCGCGCAAGGGTTGAGCGCTTAGCGCTCAACGGCGTGCTCGCGTGGCCATAAACCTCTGTGGCAGCGAGCCTGCTCGCGATCGGGAACATCACCCCCCACAGCCCTGATGCCCTCGCGAGCGGGCTCGCTCCCCCCGGCCGTCATGGCTGTGCCAGCATCCTGGCACAGCCCTTGCTCTATCCCTTCCTGCTAGCTAACAAGAGGCGTCGCGAACGCCCTAAAGGAAAAGCCTTATGTCCCTGCCACGTCCATGGTTTCACTGCGCCCTTGCCCTGGGCGGCCTGTTGCTGAGCGTCGCCTCGGTGGCCCAGGTCGGCCGGGTTGAGCTGGGCGCGGCCGCGTCCCAGGCCGACTTGACCATGGGTTGCCTATACCCGATGACCGAGCGCGCAGCGATCTACGGCCAGGACAGCATCGCCGGGGTGCAAGTGGCATTGATCGAATTGCAGGCCATGCGCGAGGCGGGCGACAAGGTGCCGCGCCTGCGGGTGATTATCGACGACGACCAGTCCAAGGCCTCCTATGGCGTAGGCCTGGCGAAGAACTTCATCCACCAGGATGGCGTGCAAGTGTTGTGCGGCATGGTGTCGTCGGGCGTGGGCCTGGCGGTCAGCGAGTTGGCCAAGCGCGAGCAGGTGCTGATGATTGGCACTGACCACGCGTCCTCGCGCATGACCCTGGAAAACGGCCACCCCTGGTATTTTCGCGTCACCAACGACACTTGGACCTCCATGGCCGCCGGCGCCCGCTACCTGCAGGCCCTGCAAAAGGAAACCGGGTGGAAACGCCTGGCCTTCATCGGCCCCGACTACGAATACGGCCACGTCTCGCGCGACGACCTGCACGAAGCCTTCGCCCGACTCGGCGTGGCGTTCGAGGACGTCACCGAGCTGTGGCCGCGCCTGTATGAGCCGGATTACTCGGCCTACATTGCCGCCCTCGAGCAGGCCAAGCCCGACGTGATCGTCTCGGCCCTGTGGGGCGGGGATTTCCACGCCTTTGTCACGCAAGCAGCGGGCACGCGGCTATTCGAGACCTCGCGCCTGGCCAACTTCGACACGGGCGGCAACTACGATTTTCTCGTCTCGCTGGGCGACAAGGCGCCGCCGGGGCTGATCCTCTCGGCCCGCCACCACAACAACTGGCCCGACACGCCGCGCAACCGCTCCTTCGTCCAGCGCTTCCAGGCCCTCAACGGCCGCTACCCGACCTACGCCGCCCAAGGCGCCTACACCGGTGTGATGGTGTTGGCCAAAGCCTTCGAGAAGGCCGGTGGTAGCACCGACACCCAGGCCCTGATCCACGCCCTCGAAGGCCTGGAAATCGCCTTGCCGGAAGACCCGCCCGGGTTCGTCTCACGCATCGACCCGCGCACCCACCAGCTCCAGCAAACCCAAGCCATCGGCACCCCGGTGGCCAACAGCCAGTTCCCCCCGGCCCAGGTCATGCTGGGCAACTGGGCCGTGTATTCGGCGCAAGAGCTGCAAATGGACAGCGCCACGATCAACCGCCGCTTGGCCACGCACGCCGCTGGCAAGCCGCGCCCCGAGGGCCGAGCCCCTTAACCACCCCTGTGTCTTGAATCGACAATGGAAAAAGCCATGCACAACTATAAAAAAAGCGCACGCAAACACCCCTTGGCCCTGGCGATCACCGCCGCTGGCCTGGCCTTGAGCCTGAGCACCACGGCCCTGGCCGCGGAAAACGGCAAGTTCCGCATTGGCGTCGTGACCTTCCTGTCCGGCCCGGCGGCGGGGCCGTTCGGCGAGCCGTCGGCCAACGCGGCAAAAATCCTCGTGGAAGGGCTGAACCAGGGCAAGTTGCCCGCGCCCTACAACACCCTGGGCATTAATGGCGCCGAAATCGAAGTGGTGCTGATCGACGAAGCGGGCGGGGCGGCCAAGCAGGTAGAGGAATTCCGCAACCTGGTGCAGCGCCAGAAGGTCGATGCGGTGGTGGGCTACATCTCGTCCGGCGATTGCCTGGCCATCGCCCCAGTGGCTGAAGAATTGGGGGCGATGACCGTGTTCTACGATTGCGGCACTTCCCAGTTGTTCAAGGAGGACAAGACCCCGCAATTCGTCTTCCGTACCAGCCTTGATGCTGCCGTGGACAACATTGGCGCCGCCCGTTACCTGACCAAGACCCGCCCTGACGCGCAGAAAGTCGCCGGCATCCAGCAGAACTACGCCTGGGGCCAGGACAGCTGGAACGACTTCACCCACTCCATGGAGCAGTTGATGCCCAAGGCCAAGGTGGTCGAATCGCAAATGCCGAAAGTCTTCCAGGGCCAGTACGGCGCCGAGATTTCCGCGTTGTCGGTCAAGCGCCCGGACATCATCCACTCCAGCTTCTGGGGCGGCGACATGGAAGCCTTGGTGCTGCAAGCCAACGCCCGTGGCCTGCTGGAAGACGCCACCGCCGTGCTCACCTGCGGTGAGTCGGCCCTGGCGCGCTACAAGGACCAGGCCCCGGACGGCATGATTATCGGCGGCCGTGGCCCGTTCGGTGCCTTCGCCCCGGAAAACGACCTCAACCGCTGGTTCAAGGACAAGTACCAGGCCACCTACAACACCGCGCCGACCTACCCGGCGAGCAAAATGGCCCAGGCCATCCTTGGCCTCAAACACGCCGCGGAAAATGCCAAGGCGCAGCCGGGCAAGGTGCCAGCACCGCTGGAAATCGCCAAGGCGTTCAAGGGCGCGACCTTTGAGTCGGTGTCCGGCACCGTGCAAATGGCCCGCGCCGGTGGCCACCAGGCCATGCAAGGTATCGCCTACGGCGAATACCACTACGACAAGGCCGCCAAGCAGGGCAGCGTGCAGAACGTCATCGCCTTCTCCGGCGAGTGCGTGACCCCGCCAGACGGCACCACCGCGCTGGAATGGATCAAGGCCGGGTTCCCGGGCGCGCAGTGCAACTGAACCGCCCCGCGTGATTGAGCCACTGTGGCGGGCCTGCGGGCGCCGCCACCTTTTTGCCAAGGTAGGACCTCTATGATGAGTCTCTTCGCGGTGCTGATCGACGGCACCATCTATGCCTCGTGGCTGTTTCTGGTCGCGGCCGGGCTCACGGTGATTTACGGGGTCATGCGCATCCTGAACATGGCCCACGGCAGCTTCTACGCCATTGGCGCCTACACCGCCGCCTCGCTGGTGGGCTGGTATTTCAACAATGGCATCGGCCCGGTGTGGGCCGGTTACCTGTTGATGCTCGGCTGCGCCCTGGTGGCAGGCCTGATCGTGGGCCTGATTATCGAGCGCGGCCTGCTCAAGTTCATGTATGGCCGCGATGAAGTACTGATGGTCATCATCACCTACGCGCTGCTGCTGGTGTTGGAAGACACCATGAAGATGATCTGGGGCGTAAACCCCTATTTCGCCTACCAGCCCTACGCCGAAATGGGCCGCAGCGCCCTGGCCGGGCTCAAGGTGTCTAACTACGACCTGATGCTGGTGGGCGTCTCGGCGGTGCTGGGCCTGGGCCTGTGGCTGTGGCTGGAGCGCACGCACCAGGGCAAGGTTTTGCGGGCGGTGATCCACGACCGTGAAGTGGCCATGGCCATGGGCGTAAACGTGCGGCGCATGTTCACCCTGGTGTTTGTGCTGGGCACCATGCTCGGCACCCTGGCCGGCGCCTTGACCGCCCCGGCGATTTCCGTGGTGCCGGGCATTGGCGTGGAAATCATCGTGCTGGCCTTCGCCGTGGTCGTGGTCGGCGGCATGGGCAGTATCGAAGGCGCGGCCGTGGGCGCGTTGCTGGTGGGCTTGAGCCGGGCGGCGGCGGTGCATTACGCCCCCGAGTTCGAGCTCTTTGTGATTTACGGCGTCATGGCGCTGGTGCTGGCGGTACGCCCCCAGGGCCTGTTCGGCCGCGTCGTTGCGAGGAAGATCTGATATGCGCCTGGATAAAACCGAACTGATTTTGCTGGGCGTTGCCGTGGCCCTGGCCGCCGGCGGTTGGATCGCGCCGCAGTGGCTGGTGTTTTTGCTGACCATGGCGCTGGCCAAGGCCATGGTGGTGCAGGGCGTGGTGATGCAGATGCGCGCCGGCCTGGTGACCTTTGGCCAGGGCCTGTTCTTTTGCGTCGGCGGCTACGCCGTGGGCATGAGCGGGCACTTCTTGAACATCAGCGACCTGGCCGTGCTGCTGGCCATCGGCGTGGGGGCGGCGGTGTTGCTGGCCATGCTCCTGGGCCTGTTGATGACCCGCTACCGCGAGATCTTCTTTGCCATGCTGTCGCTGGCGTTCTCGATGATTCTCTACGGCGTGCTGGTCAAGAGCTCGGGCCTGGGCAGCACCGACGGCTTCAACGTCAAGGCCTGGACCCTGTTCGGCTGGTCGCCGGCCGATGGCCAGGCGCCGTTGGCGCTGTTCGTCATCATCGTCGCCACCTCGGCGGTACTGGCGGTGTTGCTGCACCGCTATGGCCGCAGCAGTGCCGGGATGATGTGCGAAGCGATCCGCGAGAACGAAGTGCGGGTCGAATACCTGGGCCAGTCGCCCCGCTGGGTGCTGTACATGAACTACGTCGCCGCAGCCGCGGTGTCGGCCCTGGGCGGTGGTTTCATGGCCCTGTCGGCCGGGCATATCGACCCGGAAATGGCGTACTGGATCACCTCCGGCGAGTTCGTCTTCATTGCCTTGCTCGGTGGCACCGCCCACGTGGCGGCACCCTTTATCGCCGCCATCGTGTTCGCGGTGGTGCGTACCTACGCCATCGAACTGGTGCCCCATAGCTGGCAGATGATTCTGGGCTTCACCCTGCTGGCCATCATTGTCTTTCTGCCCAAGGGCTTATGGAGCCTGTTTACCGGTCAAGCCAGGAGGGCCAAGGCATGAACTGCATTCTTGAAACGCGGGGCCTGTGCAAGTCGTTCGGCGCCGTCACGGCGGCCAAGGACGTCAACGTGCGCATCACTCAGGGCGAAGTGGTGGGGGTGATCGGCTCTAACGGCGCCGGCAAAACCACTTTCATCAACATGGTCACCGGCTACCTCAAACCCAGCGGTGGCGAGATCCTGTTCAACGGCGATTCGATCATCGGCCGCACGCCCCGGGCCATCACCCGCGCCGGCATGGCGCGCTCGTTCCAAGTGGCGCAGTTGTTCCCGCAACTGAGCGTGCTGGACAACCTGTTGATTGCCGTGTCCGCCGCCGAGAGCCCGTTCCCGGCCTTGCTTGCGCCGATGCGCAGCGCACCGCGCATTGCCCGCGCCGACGCGATCCTCGCCGAGTTCGGCATCAGCCAGTGGCGCGACACCCTGGTCACTGCGGTGCCGCAAGGGGTGCGCAAGCTGATCGACATCGCCATGGCGCTGATCGGCGACCCGCAAATGCTGCTGCTGGACGAGCCCACCAGCGGCGTCAGCGCCGAAGAAAAAACCGCGCTGATGGACACCGTGATGAAAGTGGTGGCCGAGCACCGGGTGACGGTGTTGTTCGTCGAACACGATATGGACGTGGTACGCCGCTATGTCTCGCGCATCCTCGCCTTCTACAGCGGCGAAGTGCTGGCCGACGGCGCCCCCGAAGAGGTGCTGGCCAACGCGCGGGTGCAGGAATTCGTCACTGGCGGCCCCAAGGCCCACAAGGAGGTGCAGCAATGAGCCTGGAAATACGCAACCTGAACGTGGCCATCGACGGTGTGCCGATCCTGCACGACGTGTCGCTGTACGTGGGCCCGGGGCAAATGGTCGGCCTGATCGGCCATAACGGCGCAGGCAAGACCACCCTGATCCGCGCCATCATGGGGCTGTTGCCCGCCGATTCGGGGTCGATCTTCTTCAATTGGCAGGATTTGTGCGCGCAACCGGCGTTTACCCGCGCCACCGCCGGCATCAGCTACCTGCCCGAAGACCGTCGCCTGATCCCGTCGCTGACGGTGGAAGAAAACATCCTGCTGCCGGTGTGGGCCAACAAGTTGGCCGACAGTGCGCAGCGCCTGGAATGGGTTTACAGCTTGATTCCCGAGATCGCCCAGTTCCGCGACCGCAAGGCCATGCAACTGTCGGGCGGCCAGCAGAAACTGGTGGCCCTGGCGCGGGCGTTGATGCCGGGCAACAAGCTGTTGATCCTGGACGAGCCTTTCGAGGGCGTGGCGCCGGTGCTGTCCCGGCGCTTGAGCGAGGTGATCGCCAAACTGGGCCAAGAGGGCCTGTGTGTGCTGATCTCCGAATCCGATGACACTCACTCTGCCGACCTGGTCGATGCCGTGTTTCGCATCGAACGCGGCAGCGTAACCGCAGGGTAGGGCGCAAGCATGTCGACATTTAACTTTGAAACCACGCCCCGGGTGATTTGCGAAATCGACGGCGCCTTGCGCCTCGGTACGCTGTGCCGGGAACTCAACGCCGAGCGGGTACTGCTGGTGAGCGACCCGGGCCTGCTGCGCGCCGGTTTGCTCGACGCGCCGTTGCAGGCGCTGCGTGAGGCCGGCGTGGAGGCAACGCTGTACAGCGACGTACAAGCCGACCCGCCCGCGGCCTCGGTGCAGGATGCCGTGGACGCGGCGCGCAACTGCCGCGCCCAAGCAGTGATCGGCCTGGGCGGCGGCAGCTCCTTGGACACCGCCAAACTCGTCGCCCTGCTGTGTGGCCGCGAGCAGGCACTGGAGGCGATCTACGGCATCAACCTGGCCCAAGGCCCGCGCTTGCCGCTGATCCAGGTGCCGACCACGGCGGGCACCGGCTCGGAGGTCACGGCGGTGGCGATCGTCACCACCCCCAGCCACGAGAAAAAAGGCGTGGTCAGCCCCTTGCTGTACCCGGACATCGCCTTGCTCGACGCGCGCCTGACCGTGGGCCTGCCTGCGGCGGTCAGCGCCATGACCGGGGTGGACGCCATGGTCCACGCCATTGAGGCGTACACCAGCGTGCACAAGAAAAACGTGCTTTCCGATGGTCTCGCCGTGCAGGCCCTGCGCCTGCTGGCGGGCAACCTCGACCGGGTGCTGGCCGAGCCCGGCGACCTGGCGGCACGCTCGGACATGCTCCTGGGCTCGATGCTGGCGGGCATGGCGTTCGCCAACTCGCCGGTGGCGGCGGTGCATGCCCTGGCTTATCCGCTGGGCGGGCAGTTCCATGTGCCCCACGGCTTGAGCAACGCCCTGGTGCTGGTGCCGGTACTCAATTTCAACCGGCCGGCGGCCGAGGCGTTGTACGCCGAGCTGGCCACGGCGGTGTTGCCGGGCCAGCGCTTCGCCAGCCCGGCCCTGGCCTGCGACGCCTTTATCGGCTTTATCACCGCACTGGTGGCGCGCATGCCGTTTGCCCAGCGTTTGCAGGAGGTGGGCGTGAGCGCCGAGGACCTGGATCGCCTGACCGACGACGCGATGAAGGTCGAGCGCTTGCTCATCAACAACCCGCGCCCGGTGCGCCGCGAAGACGCCCGCGCCATCTACGCCTCGGTGTTGTGACCCCAGGCCCTTGAGAGGAATGAGCATGAATTACGAATTCAGAAGCGTGCCCCGTGTGGTCTGCGAGGCCGGTGCGTTAAGTAGCGTCGGCACCCTGCTAGCGGGCCTCGGCGCGCAACGGGTGATGTTGGTGTGCGACCCGGGCATCGTCGCCCTGGGCTTTGCCGCCCAGGCGCGAACGGCGCTGGCCGCGGCCGGTTGTGCGGTGACGGTGTACGACCAAGTCGTGCCGGACCCTTCGGCCACGGTGGTCAAGCAAGCCGCCGAGCAAGCGCGCTCGTTCCAGGCCGATGCGGTGCTGGGCCTGGGTGGCGGCAGTTCCCTGGACGCGGCCAAATTGGTGGCCTTGCTGATCCGCAGCGAGCAACCCCTGGAAGACCTTTACGGCACCGACAAGGCCCTGGGCCAACGGGTGCCGCTGGTGCTGGTGCCAACCACGGCGGGCACCGGTTCGGAAGTGACCTGGGTGTCGGTCATCACCGACGAGCAGCAACGTAAACAAGCGGTGTATTCGCCGCAATTGATGCCCGATATCGCCGTGCTCGACCCCGAGCTGACCCTCGGCCTGCCGCCCAAAGTCACCGCGGCCACGGGCCTGGACGCGATGGTCCACGCCATCGAGGCCTACACCAGCCGCACCCGCAAGAACCCCATCGCCGATGGTTTGGCCACAGCCGCTTTGGCGTTGCTGGGCGCCAACCTGCGCAAGGTGTTGGCCGATGGCCGCGACGTCGCCGCGCGCACCGCGATGCTGCAAGGCTCGCTGATGGCCGGCATGGCATTCGTCAATGCCTCGGTGGCGGCGATCCACGGTTTGGCTTATCCGCTGGGCGCGCGCTTCCACATTCCCCACGGCCACGCCAATGCCCTGGTGATGGCGCCGGTGTTGCGCTTCAACCTGCACGCGGCCCAGCGCCAATATGCCGAATTGGCGGCTTACCTGTTGCCCGGGGAGCATTTCGAGCATGAAGCGCACGCGGCGCTCGCTTTTGTCCAGGCCATCGAGGCCCTGGTGGCCGACAGTGGCCTGGAGCTGCGCCTGTCCAACCTTGGCGTGGATGAAGCGGCGTTGCCGCTGATGGCCACCGAGGTGGTGGTGGGCATCCGCCGCCTCATCGACAGCAACCCCACGGACATGACCGAGCACGATGTAGAAGCCATCTACCGCGGCATCTACTGACCCACGCTGTGGCGCCCGCGCCGCAACGCGGTGCGCGGGCGTATCGGCTTTACCCCTGGCCTTTTACGGATCGTCCGCAACTGCGCAGGGCAGGGTTTTACCTGCGTTTTAACCAAGAGAATAAAAACAATGAAAGGTCGTACCTGCTCCAACGCTCAACTGGCCCTCAGCAGCCTGGCCCTGGCCATCGCGGCACTGCCCGCCGTGGCCCAGGAAAGCGCCGGGTTCTTCGAGGACGCCAAGGCCAGCCTCACGGCGCGCAACTTCTACATCAACCGTAACTTCACCAACCCGGCGTATTCCCAGGGCAAGGCCGAGGAATGGACCCAGAGTTTCATCCTCGACGCCAAGTCCGGCTTCACCCAGGGCACCGTGGGTTTTGGCGTGGATGTGCTAGGCCTGTACGCCCTCAAGCTCGACGGCGGGCGGGGCACCACCAACACCCATTTACTGCCGGTACACGACGACGGCCGCCCGGCCGATGACTTCGGGCGCCTTGGAGTGGCGCTCAAGGCGCGGCTGTCCAAGACCGAGCTGAAAGTCGGCGAGTGGATGCCGGTGCTGCCAATCCTGCGTTCCGACGACGGCCGCTCCCTGCCGCAGACCATGCGCGGGGCACAGGTTACGTCCCAGGAAATCGACGGCTTGACCCTTTACGGTGGCCAGTTCCGTGGCAACAGCCCGCGCAACGACGCGAGCATGGACGATATGTCGATGACCGGTTTGGGCGGGGTCACCTCCGATCGCTTCAATTTCGCCGGTGGTGAATACACGTTCAACGACAAACGCACGATGCTCGGCCTGTGGAATGCCGAGCTAAAAGACATCTACAACCAACAGTTCATCAACCTGGTGCACAGCCAAGCCGTCGGTGCCTGGACCCTGGGCGCCAACCTGGGCTACTTCATCGGCAAGGAAAGCGGCAGCGAGCGGGCAGGGGAGTTGGACAACAAAACCGCCTCGGCCATGCTCTCGGCCAAGTACGGTAGCAGCACCTTCTATGTGGGCTTGCAAAAGGTCAGCGGCGACAACGCGTGGATGCGTGTCAACGGCACCAGCGGCGGCACCCTGGCCAACGACAGCTACAACTCAAGCTACGACAACGCCAAGGAGCGCTCCTGGCAATTGCGCCACGACTACAACTTCGCTGGCGTCGGCGTGCCGGGCCTGACCCTGATGAACCGCTACATCAGCGGCGACAACGTGCACACTGCCACCGTCAGCGACGGTAAGGAGTGGGGCCGGGAGAGTGAACTGGCCTACGTGATCCAAAGCGGCAGCCTGAAAAACCTCACGCTGAAATGGCGCAACAGCACGTTGCGCCGCGATTACAGCAGCCTGGAGTTCGACGAAAACCGCCTAATCGTCAGCTACACCTTCTCGGCGCTCTGATACTGCACGCCCGTATCCGCTTCAGTTCTTGGCACTGAGGCGGGTGCGGGGGCACGACTCAGCCCAGCCATTGAGAGGGTGGTTGTTTTTCAGGGCGAAGCAGGGCGTGCCTGGAACACTTCGCATAGGCGCTTGCAATGCCAACCGCCCATAGAAAAACAGCGCCGTCAGCCAGGTGGTCAACCAAACGAAAATCCCCGCCCAAAAGGTGTGGGACATGTAGTGCCAACCTTGCAGTACCCGGGTGGTGCCGTAAAAAAAGCCCAGCAGCAGCACCGCCATTAGCAACTTGCGCACATGGGCCCAGCGGTGGCGCAGGGCAACGAAATACAGGGCCAGCAAGGTAAACCCGCTGGACGCATGGCCGCCCGGCCAGCAGCGACCAGCCCCGGCCTTGTCCAACCACGTGAAATTCTCGAACCATTCCTTGCGCAACTCAGTGCCACCGTAGAGCGTGGTTTCCACCGGGCAGTACACGCTGGTGTGGCTTTTGAGGTAATGGATAACCAGGGTGCATAGGGCAAAAGCGACGACGACGAACAGCAAATCGCGGCGGTGCCGGGTGGTAAAGCGCAGCAACGGGGCGATGCGGGTTTTCTCCAGAAAGCGGCTGGGCCGACGGCTGGCAAGGCGTGGCCAGACAAACGACAGCAACGAACCGATCAGCGCCCATTCGCCGGTCCAATCCGGCAGGACCCTGGGCCATTTATGGGTGACGATCTCGAACCAACGGCTTTGGCGCATCAGGAATTGGCCACTGGCAGGGTCAACCAACAGGTTGCTGATAGCGCGGTCCAACTCCGTCAGGTCAAACACTAGGAACACCGCCATCGCCAGCAACATCGGCAGGCCCAGGTTGAATAGATAGAAGCGCGAACGGGACGGTGCCTGCATGTTCATTGCCCGGCGCCGGCGGCAAGTGTGCGCCACTGGTTGGCGTTCATCTGGCCGAGGATGCGCGCTTTGCCCTGGCTGCCCATGGAGATGAACAGGGCGCTGGCATAGGCGCTTGAACGCTCGCCGCCAGGGACGTTCAACTGACGCTCGACATAGTCGATGCAACCACTGTGGGTCACCAGCACCAGGTTGTGGCCTTCGGTTTTGTGCTTGAAAGCCGTGTCGGCGAAATCCCGGTCGCATCGGTTCAACCAGTCCTGGGTGGCAACGGCATCGCCGAACATAAAATGCGCCGTCTGCTGCGTGCGCACCGTAGGGCTGCTCAGCACTTGCGCCTGCTCCAGGCCCAAGCGCTGAATGCCTTGGCCTACGTCGGCCGCGGCCTGACTTCCTTCGACTGTAATACCACCGGGGTCGCCCAGGCAGGGGTTCGGCGAGCGGTCGCAACGCTCGGCATGGCGGATCAGGACAATAACCGCACCTTTGGCCCAATCGGCGTAAATCCCGCGGCTGAGCATTTGCTGTTCATTGCCCACATTCATGATGAGAGTCCTCGACGAAAGCCAGGTGGTCAGCGCGACCAGGGCCAGCAGGGTAAACAGGCCAATGGCCAGCGCTTTTGCGCCGGGCCGGCGGCGCCACTTAGGGCGGGATGCAAACACGGGGGTTTCGATAGCGCCTTGCAGCATGCTGTCACTCCGACAGGCAGGACGGGAATGTGAGCACTGTAGGAGCGGGGGTGTGGGGGGAGGGTGAAGGGGAAGTGAAAAAAACCTTATGGAGTGGGGATTGTTGCAGTGTCTATTTATAACTCAACTAAAGAACCATTTAGTTTAGTTATAATCATTAGCTATTAAGGAGGAGGGTAGCGCATTAAATGAACTAGGGGTCGTTCATCCTTGGTCGCTATCTTCCATGCATGTGCGTTATCTTGCAAAGCTGCAGCAGACACGTGTAATCGGTAACAAGCCACGTAAATCAAGGGCTCCAGCGTTGCGAAGCTCCTGGCTTTGGTGTCTAAGAACTGAACAAAAATGAGTGAAAGGACTGTTGTAATGACAAATTTGTCGCCCTGGATGGTTGAAAGCGCTTATCGCTATTTGAAGGCTGCGAAGCACCTTAGACGTGGCCATGACATGCTGGACATTGCGCAGATCAATGCTGCAATTGGCATGGAAATCCTGCTCAAAAGCTTCGTATCAAAGCCCAATGGCAACCTTGGCCAGGTCAATGAAACTTACGAACTAGACCCGGGCGCAATAAAAGCTGCGCATGAGCATTTGAAAGCGACAGACAGAATCCCGGCTTATCGGAAAGACAGAGGCCCTAACAAGCACGATTTGCTTACGTTGTTTCATGCGATACCTGAACCGATCAGGCAACGTATTCGGCTTGATCGTCACGAGCATTGGATCGAGAAGGATCGTGAAGTTTTCACCAATGCGCGTTATCGATATGAAGCCGGAGCCCCTGGAGGTTACGACGATATTCTGATCGGCGTCTTGGACGAACTGATTGAGGACGTTGTGCACTGGTATCGTGAGCTGGGCAGCAAAGATGTGTTCATCGTGTGTTACGGAATGACGCCGGCCGATTTTCAGCCCAAGCCAAGCAAGGAGCCTAAACCGTCATGAGCCTGGCTTCAAATCTGACCGCCAGAGCCCCCCCAGCTCCGCATAGGATGGTTCGCATAATGTATATTATGTTAAACCAGATGCTATGTCAGATATGTTCATGAGCCTCCTAAGCCCTAGGTAACCATCAGAAATGAGAGCAAATGCATTAGAATCGAGTACGCTGAAGTGAATCTTTGTACAAAAAGGTCTCTCCCTAGCGTTTACGCCCTAAATACGCGATGCCTAGCGATCACTTCAGCTGTCCGCTGCTCCCGCATTTTCAGAAGGCTAAGACTCATCTTAAGTTCCAAAACGCTCATTAGACCCCCTCATTGCCTGTGATAAAGCTCATGATCATCTTCAAACGGCCCGATGCAGATCTCTGCTGCTAAAATTATAGCCTCACCAGCTTGGGGTCGCATCAATCTACGCGCTGAACAATCTTTATTTCCCGGTCTCATACCAAACCTAACCTTTACTTCACCTACGAACTCTTAGTACTAATGATTACTTCAATTGATCGTTTCGTAGCGTCAGGCTGGCTTCCCCGTTTTTGAGGTAAGGCGCCTCAGGCCCTCTAATAGCGCAGTGAAATCTACTATCTGAATTTGACTCACAGTTCTCTTGTATCCCTCAAGGGCCGTCAGCGGAGCTTTGTTTTTTGGCAGAGTTCCCGCGATCACCACATATCTGGTCTTGCCTCCGTTAAACGTACGTGAAAACTCCAGCGTTTCATTCACAGCGGATTGGATCTGTGCTGAAGCGACCCATGATGTCGTCGCCGCTCCCATGCTTATTTTTGTGACTAAAGGCGTATCAGGGCTTTTGATTATCAGAACTAGCGCTGATTCAGAAGCTATAATAATACCTTCGTCACTACTGTTGGTGTCTCGCTTCCGGGAGCTCTTGCAGATTCCGCAAAACGGGTCTTTCAGAACTTCATGAATTAATTCTGTGTGCCTACTAATAAACGTCTTCCATGAGCTTGCATCTTCTTGGCTGGCCAACATGACTTCATATTCGGATATCATATTATTTAGTATTGCCCTTTTGACGTGTGACCATAGGCGCCAAGCCTGCTCGGGAGACGATGTTAATACTGGGAGCAGCACCTCATCCAGGTATGAAGGTCTTAGACTGTTTAAGACGAGCTCTTCTCTGAGGTCGGAGCTCGCTGGGTAGTCTGTGGCTCTGGTTTTCGAGACAACCTGAAGCTGGCTGGCTAGGGTCAAATCTCGCTTTGGTTTATTTATGTTTCGCAACCGGTGATCAAAAGAATTGCTGTAGTCATCTGCCAGTTTCGCCAAGACGCTCTCGGAAAGCCTAACTATTCGTTTGTTCTGGAATGTAGAACCTTCGAAGACAAGCTCTAAAGTTTTGATGCTTTTGGGCAAATTCAACATCGATAATGGAGCAATGAATTTATTTTTTAGGCCGAGCCCGTGGTTGCAAAGATGAAAGAACCTAGGGTCGAACACCCATTCTATGAATGAAATGGCGTCTTCTGGCTCGCGAGGCGGCACGCTGGGAAACGGTTTAGGGGGGCGGTATCTGATGCAATTGATTGTCTTGTGGGTAGGTGTGAGGTAAAACTCAGAGGTGGCATCAGAGTTAACAGGCCAAGTATCGATCCGATCCTTATAAATTCTTGCCAACGTGTGCCATTCTTCAACTGGCTGGCTTTTTAGATAGCCATCTATATTTTTGAACGTCTGCATTCGCAGTTCTACAAATCGCTCGCCTTTCCGATAGCCCGACTGAGTGGCGAATCTCACAGGGTAGTTATTTGTCGATGAGTCGATTTTGGGCTTCCCTCGTCGCCCCCATTTTATATCGTTGGCCATCGAATACCTCTGAAGCTATTTGCCAAGTCTGCTCAATAATTACAAACACCCTGCCCCTACAATCCTACACCGGCTGTCATTTTATGCGCTGATTGCCGAAGCCAACCTGCGCTTAACCCCAGTTTTTGGATTCAAGGCCAGCGCCTCCTCATAGACCTGGACTGCTTCGGGGTACTGGCCCAGTTGCTCGTGGGAAAGCCCCTGGACATTGAGCGCTGTGGGCTTCCATGCAGGGTTTTCATCTGCCCCGAGCGAGCGGGCACGCTGCAAAGCGGCCAAAACTTCGTGGGTGCGATCTTCTGTCAGGTCGCCCTCCCCTAAAATCCTTTCTGCCGCAAGAATGATGCAGTTGTAGCGGGATGAGTTGAGCTTGGCATTGCCCAATGGTTCGGGATCTATGAATCGGCCATCGATGTCGTATCGGGAGCTTCCCATATCTGCGAAGACAACCATTGAGCTCCCCCGTGCCCTCGTCCACTCTTCCACTTCGTAGCTTTCGAGCCATCCTGCCTCTGGAGTTAGGTGATCCAGGATCGTCACCGCGCCTCACTCGGTGCTAAGCGCCTAGCCGCACGGTTGTCGTGGATCATGCCACCTTGCGGTGTCTTGACCCTGTGGAGCGCTTCCCTATAGCGATTAACGCTTGGATCGCCCCCACTTAATCATCTACGGGAGCTCGAATCCCAGGCCCTCAAGCACCAGCCGATCTTCAGCCTTTAATTTTTTCACTGCCCAAATCAGCACATGCTTCGGCCGCGAGCTCGCCACGTAGGCAAATCTCGCAGCTTCGGAAGTCCGGTCACGCAGCCAGTCCTTCCAGTGCGACTGATGCACGCCTGGTTTCTGTGACGATACAACCACGGTCACGTCGTGTGTTTCACCCTTGACCCCGTGAATGGTCTCGAAACGCAGGCAGTCACGTTGGGTGGCTACATCTGGTACCCCGGCCAACCTTTCGGAGATCAACATCTTCCCCTGCCCAGAACGGGCTCGCAAATGAAGGCCTCTCAGCCCGTCTAAATGCTCACGCACCTCTACAGGCACAAATGTTTGATCTGGTAGCTTTCCAAGCGCAATTTTTGCTGCCCGGGCCCAGTTCGACCAGGTCTGATTATCATCTCCTATGCCGTGTTCCACTAAGAACTGGAGTCCGTCGTGAAGGAATATACGCCAAGCCAGTTTTGACTCAATATCCATAGGGCAGTAAGGGCCTGCTTTCGTCACCTGCAGTTCTAGCCGGGCCGCCAGCCACTTACCGAATGTTTCCAGGCACTGCGCTATGTCCGTCAACCTACCTGCTTTGAGGTTTATGCAGGCCAGCGCCAGCAGCTCGATGCCCTCGAAAGCTCTACCAGTACGTAAGCGCTGGAGTGTTGCATGTCCGCGCGCGACGACCACCACCTTGTGATGTATCAGGCTCATTTCCCGAATGGCTGGAAGCACCTCCGACGGGCAGTTTTGATACTCGACGACTGTTGGCATTACGGAAGCAATACGAGGATTTCCCACCACACGGTCGGATTGAAGAATGTTGGAACACACATCTACGATGGCTTGGCCGCTTCGCCAATTTTCGTTGAGGACGTACTCCTCAAAGCCAAGCTCCTCCATGCGCCGACGCACGTGTGCAGGATTCGATTTTCTGAAACCATAAATTGACTGGTTAAGGTCACCTACAAAATGGAATTTCACGCCTAGTAGGCTCAGCCTTTTGACAATCAGAAGCTGCTCTGCCGACAAGTCTTGGCACTCATCGACGATCACCAACGGGAATCGGCGTGCGATACGCGAGAAGTAATCTTTGAATTTTTCTTCTTGCATCCCCACTAAAGCGAGGATATCGATGTCACCGTAGGTCGCAAAGCCAGCGGCCCAAAGCCGTTTTTTGGTCGACAACAGTGCCTTCTGGTCGGCCTCGCCCTGTTGGGCGAGGTTGGCTTCGTTATCCCACTTCCGGTCTTTGGTCGAAAAGACATAGCGTTTGGATTCTTTATCGTAGTTGTATCGACAAGCTGATACGGTGCGTCCACAGATCTTGATGCGCGTGTGGTAGATATCAGCTGACTTGTCGATGATCCGTATGCGGAAGTCGCCGTCCCGGCCTTGAAAGCCCGTGATCTCGCTGGCGATACTCGACAGCAGGTGTGTGAGCACGAAGCTATCGAAGGTGGAGATGTAGTGCGGCAGGCCCAATGGCTCGCGGAGGTACTTATAAACCCTGCTCTGGAGCTCTTCCGTAGCACTATTGAGAAAGGTGAGTAAAGCGATACCAGAAGGGTGATGCTTCCACTCTTGGATGATCTTGCATACTTTTGCGGCCACGACCTCTGTTTTGCCGCTACCGGGACAGGCTCTCAGGTACACGTGTCTATCCAGCGGCGCATCAATGTATCTCTGCTGCTGGTCGGTGAACTCGATGTCGGCTGCACCCGCTTGAGCAGCCTTATCCTGCGCCGCCATTAGGCCGCACCCTCTTCCAGACCGCACGCCCAGAGGATTGCCTGGCGGATGTACACCGGCACCACGAAGCCGGCCCCATTTGCCTCAAGTACATCCGCGAAGGCTTGGGCGTATATACCCTTGCCAATGTCATCGGAGTCAATGCGACCCAGTAGTGCGCCGGCGTAAGGCGCCCGCTGGGCGGACGTCATGGCAGCAAAGTCGAGTTTCGCGTCTGCCTTTAAACCTTTTACCACCGTTCCATCCTGGGCCTCCCAGAGCCCAGCTGCGATAATCAGCATCGTCTTGAGATTGTCGCCTTCCATTGCGATGTCGTACTCGAAGGTTTTGTATTTTCCCGCAAAGAGGCGAGCGAACTCTGATAGGCCGATGTGCTTCTGCAATTCCAGCGCCGGGTTGTTGCCTACAATGCAGTTGTCTGCATGGGGCAAAAATGGAACACTCTTTTGACCGCCCGCGCCGTCGTCCTCAATCACAGACTTTGGAGGATCGTTGTCAGTCAGTCCTGAGCACCTGATAGGGATATTCTCACCTTGATGCTCAGCTCTGACGTCGCAGAACAGCTGCATAAAGTGGTTGAAATAAATTCCGCCCAGGTTGATGACAGACACACCGTAGTCGTCCAGGGAGTTCCGTCCCTCGCCGAATGGCTGCAGCGCGATTTTGGCGAGTGCCGGTAAGACCATCGCCTCCGCTATGCCCTCCACTAGGATTGTGCCCTTGGCGAACAGCAGGTTCGACTTTGTTGCGTCAAGCCATCTGTCCACAAATTGTCGGCTCTGCCTGGGCAGGCCGCAGTTCCTGAGGGGCACTGCCTTGGGGAGGCTCAGGTTGGACAGGTGAATAACGTGATCTACAGATACTGCAGCGGTGATCACAGTCGAGTGGGTGGTTATGATCACCTGCATTCCGCGAGCCTCAGCAGCCTTCTTAAGGTGCCGAAGGAGCCGGAGCTGAAGCTGGGGATGAAGATGCGCCTCCGGCTCCTCGATCAACAGCAGGCGCAGGTACGTTTTCTCGCCCTGCCCCTCATCGGCTTCGTAGGTCAGCTCTGCCAGAATGGAAGCGATGTATAGCAGGTTGTTGAAGCCTAGGCTGTTTTCTTCCAGCGCCCGAAATTGTGCAGCATCAGCCTTGCTCAAGTCTGGAAAGTACAGGAGCCTCAGACCTTCCACGATTCGGGAGAAGCTCACTTCCGAAAACTGAATCATTGTGCCCTGAGATAGATGAGCGCCCAGGGCAGCTTTTAGGCTTTCACCAATTCGCTGGTTGGCAGCTTTGATAGCAAATTGGTCGCTCTCTGATAGCTGGCGATTGAAGTCCCCAACATGTTGCTCCAGTGGATGCAGCACCCGCGCCTTTCTGGCGGCTTCTATGTCTTTACGGCAGAGCGCTTTTAACAGGCGCGCGAGGCGAGACTGGCGCCCTTCTCTCAGCTTAGTTTCAGCGTCGCGTAAGGGCGGTAGGTATACGCAGTGGACATAGTCTAATTTCTCGGTTTCAAACGCTTTGGTGTACTCGTGGCCACCGTACGTATGGTGTTTGAACCTACCACGAGACTCCTGGTTCAGGGCCGTGAACGTGAGTTTTGCCTCGGGATGGTTGCCGCACCAAGTGTCAAACGCAATCACATCGTTCTTGTCGAGATCGGAGAAGGTCGCCTGAATTTTGATCTCTTCAGCCGCGACATCATCCTTGCCAAATCCCCTGTAGAAATCGCGCTCGCTGATAATTCGTTTGCCCGACTCAGAGTCATTGAAGAGCTGACGTATCGCGCTGACGACACCAGTCTTACCGGCCCCGTTTTCGCCGACCAGGACGTTCAGGCCGTCATGTAGCTCGATCGAGAACACCTCCCCAAAGCACTTGAAGCCCCGAACGTCCAGCGTACGTAAATACATGAGCATCCCTTCTTCATAAATTGCTAGATAGCCGGATTTGAGCCGCGCCACCTGTACTATCAAATTGACATAGAGCCAGCTGTGCTCGTTTGCCGAGCTTGGTCAGCTAAAGCACATCATCAGCGGTCGTCTCACCTCAGGTGCCATCAGCTTGGCGATCTCTTCTACAACCCATGCCGCGCAAGGCCACAGTGCCTGTACAGCCAGCAGCACGGTAAAAACGAAAAACGCTCGCAAAAGGTAGTCATGCGCCAGCTTGATATGGCTCACCTTGGCGTTGTTGCCCGGGTAGTTTTCGATGACTTTGATAGCGATAGACTTGGCCAAGCTCGCGGCAGGTTGTTGTGTGCTCCAGCAACGCGAAATGTCACCGGCCCCCACTGTGTGGGCATTGCTCACGCGCAGTACGCAGAACGCGCTGTACCCCGCTCGAAGGACATACGCCACGGCAAGCGCAAACACCGCCAGCGACAGGGCGCCAAGGGCTTTACTGGTCTTGTCGCTCCAAAGGGTCGGCAATAACGACACCAATACCGGGATGAGTGCGGTTACTGCCGCAAGATAGACCCCTGCTTTGGTGTCAGCACCCCTACGACGCTCCTGTTCGGCGTCGTACATCCGGCGCGCCTCTTCCAACGCTATTTCGCTCTGCAGATCCCAATTGCCGTTGTTGACGGATGCTTTCCACCCGGCGCGCATTTGGTCATTTGCCACAACCTGTTCAGGCGTAGGAGGAGCCAGGGTCGGCCAAAACAACTCCTTATCAAAGCGGGGCATTTCGGATCATCTCCAGCTCATCAACGATTGCCGCAGCAATTGGGTATCCGGTTTGATTTTCGATCCAGGCCCACTGACCGTTTGGATTGATCTCCAAAAACCACAGCTTTTCGTCTGTGTCGCACACCAGATCAATAGCGCCATACCGCAGGTTCAGACGGTGTACCAACTCTCGACATTGAGCAGCCACTTGATCGGGCAAGCTGATGGCCTCGTGGCGTAAGTCAGGGCGGCTACCCCGTCGCCAGTCAACTTCGGTTTCTTCGTTATCCTGAGACCAGATGGCAGTGGCGAACACCTGAGCGCCAACGACCGTGACGCGAACATCATATTTTTTTGGCACTTCAGCCTGAATGATCAACGGGGCAAGGCCAAGGGCAGGCGCATCTGCTTCGGTCAATGGCTGCAGCCGTGAGGTGAACATCACCTTCTCCAGCGCGCCCGGCAATACCGCTTGCCGCAGAGGCTTCCCAACAGCCCTTCCCTCTGCCGTCAGTAACTCGGCGGGCTCCAACTGGTTCGTTATGGCAGTATCCGGGATATTGAAACCGAGGTGCCGCGCAATCAGGAGCTGTCGCGGTTTATCCTCAGCCAGAAAGATCTGAGTAGGGTCACTGAACCAGCAACCCTCCAATCGGAAATAGAGACTCTTCAGGAAGCTGCTCCATTCCGCCTCAATGTAGGCACGCTCACCCGCATCCAGGACTGCCTCAGGTGCTTGTGGCGCGCCAGGCCTGCGAAAATAGGCAGCAGTAACGTCACGCCCTGTAATTCGTTTCCCTTCCAGCTCAATTGCCCAATCATCCATGGCACTCACGCCCAACGTGCTTCGAGATAGAGGGAGCAGTTCAGTGTTGAGCCTGAAATAAGGCAAGCCCCGCCGTTGGAGCTTTGCGACGACGAAGTCCATCGTTATGTCGCGGCGATTAGTGACCAGCAGAAACATAGTGGAAAGCCTCAATCCAGGTAAAAACGCTCGTCGAGGCCGAATTGCATATCCCCTGGATCGTCGTGCTCAAGCTCTGCCTCGGTTTTGGTCATCAGCTCCAGCATGGCGTAGCAGTCACCCGGGTCATCTTCTTCGATCACCGTATCGGTCTTGGTCATCAGTTGGAGCAGATGAGAGGCCTGCCCATTGGAGGTGAGATCGTCGTCACTTTCGGGCTTGGAGTATGTTTTTGTGAGCGTTTCGAGCGTCACGAACGAGTCGTCATCCTCTTCACTATTGACTTTCGTCTTGGTGAGAAGCTCGTCCAGCGCTCCACGAGCAATAATGGGCTGAGTACCATTAGGTGTCTCAACGACCCACATATCGTGCTGAGTCGAGTAATACCCTGGCAGATTGTCGGTACCTGTTCTCGGCACAGCGTTTCTTGCGAGCAGGGGTGAAACTACCTTACATGCGGGGATGGAGGCTGTGGGCATTACGCTGAACTCCTGTATGGCGATGTGCCAACATATTACGGAGAACTGAGCGGTTCGTCATGTTCGTACCTGCAGAGCACCATTGGGCCAGTATGTAGCGCCCCTTCGCAGCCCCGATACTCCATAAAACCCTTCACGCCCCGTTCTTTGTCGTTGCGGCGCTGAGGTAGTGCAGGTCTGTCACGGCGGTATAGTTCCCCCAATGCGCAGCTGAAGTAGGGCTGCACATTCGCGGGGAGGCAAAGCATCAGCGAAGCCCAAAGCCCATCCGCGCCAGCTCACCCAGAAGCTCCTCTCGCCCATGCAGACTCGAAACATTCCGCAGCCTGCTGACCACTTGCCCCGACCAGCCCGAAGCCTTCATGCCCTCACGCTGATAGAACGCACCCAGACGCGCATCGTATTCCGAGAGGACGCCCTCCTCGCCGGCGATCGTGTAGGTTTCATGATGCAGTACGGCTTGCTGCGGCAGCCGTGGCTTTACCTTTGCAGGACGGTCAGGTGATGGATAGCCGACGCACAGGCCGAAGACGGGATAGACCTGTGGCGGCAGCCCCAATTCTTTGGCGACACCTTCGATGTCATTACGGATGCCACCGATGTATACGCTGCCAAGCCCCAACGACTCCAGAGCAACCACAGCGTTCTGAGCTGCCAAAGCTGTGTCGATCGTGCCGAGCAGCAAGCTTTCCAGGTACGGCAGCGCCTCCAGCTCTACCCCTGCCTGCTCCGCGATTCGCGAGACCAGGGACAGGTCTGCAAGCCATACCAGGAACAGTGGGGCTTGATGGATATAGGCCTGATTGCCGGCCAGGCCGGACAGTCGCTTCTTACGATCGACATCTTGAACGGCGACGACACTCCAGACCTGGAGATTGGAAGATGTCGATGCGGACTGGGCGGCTGCGACCAGGGTCTCGATCGTGCCTTCGGGCAGAGGTTGATCAGAGAACGCTCGGACGCTGCGGTGATCCAGCAATTGCTCGATGACCTCATTCGACTGGGTGACCGGCGAAATGTCACGGGCGCCATACCGGGCGTTGAGCTTTGGACTGGGCATCGGCTTTCATGAGTGCGCTCCAAAAGGGCCGAAGGCTACCAAATTGATGCCCCCGCAACACGCTTAACACGCAAGGTTTCATTTACCATTCGGTCAGCCCAGGTCGGACACGGATAGTCCGACAACACCCAGATACAGGTACCTTTCTTTTGCAAGCAAAACCACTGACAGCCCGCGAGGCTTACCAGATCCTGCGGGACATCGCTCTCGGGGTTCGTAGAATGCGCCGTCTAGGTCAGCCGTCGTGGGCTGAAATCTACTGCGGTCTGATGACAGTGGAGGCCGATGGCTGGGTGCTTACGTTCTACAACGACTGTGACACGCTCGACTATTGCGACAGCTGCTACAGCCCGGAGGGACGTGCCTACATTTTCAACTCGCTGCAGTCGTACAGTACCGACCCCGTAGAGCTGCTGAGCACCTGGGAGCATGCGCAGCTGGAAAAGCTGCTAGTCGTCGCATAGTCGGCCATGGGAGACCCGCTGGCTTGTGTGTGATCCTTGCCTGGGTCGGGGCGGCTTGAGGAGGATGACATTTCTCAATGGCCTCATCGGTTTATTCTGCATCTATGAGGGAATGGTACCAATCAGCATAAGGAGTGTTGGCTGCGTTATGGCGGTTGTAGTCCGGACTGCCGTCGCTCCACCAAACCGGCCCCCGCTCCCCTAAGGCCACCTTCGCAGCGTCTACTTGCGATCGAGCTTCTTGAAGCTGCTCTGCATTATCTGAGGCCTTCGCGCATTTTACGGCTCGCCGCGCCGCCATGAGGTCTGCCACCAGGCGCTGGCGCTGTTCGTCGGGTAGCTTCGGATTACTGCATCGCCAGAGCTGCCCCTTTACGACGAAATAGCGGCCATCCGGTGTTATTGGATACATAACGGCTGTCTCGTAAACTCATAAGACTAGAGACAACCAAAACATCCGTATAACTTCACCGCACTTGTCTTTCCGTGCTGTGAGAGAACCATGGGGTTGACCCAGGCAAGGCGTTTTTGTCTCAATCTGAACCCTATGAGTCCACCCTGGTGTGCAAACCACCGGTAGCGCACCGGCCAACGACGCGCACGGCGGGCCTGAGGTAATTCCCAACCAGAGTTACTTTGTGAATCTAAACCGGCAGTAGAACTGTAAACCTACTTTTTATACTGTTAACCACCGTGGTTTACAGCGTGAAAAATAGGTTTACAGTCGATCTGAGCGGGCTTTGCCGACGATTATTTTAATCTGGAGCAGCACGGTAGCTTCCCCGGCGCGTCCGGCACGCTGGTGATTTTTAAGAGCACAGCGTTGTATCGTAGTTCGTTCAGTGGATCTGCCCGCGCCTCTACCTTCCCCCTCCTAGCTGGCCTCGTCCGCGCCAGCTGTTTGGCACCAGCGACCCTGAACACCTGAGCTGGTTCTGGAGTACATTTGCACTCCACTGCTGCGCAGCGCGAAGTTTCGAGCCTTTTCCGTACCCTTCGCGTTCGACGCCCGATTGAAAATGTCGTCCTGAGGTGGTGATTGAGGCACGGCAAGAGAACGCCCAGGCGGCCTACTGTTTAAGCGACATCGGGCTTCTACCCTGCCTCACCCGGCGTTGATCAAGACCCCCTGTCGGAATGGCAGGGCAACATCAGCGCTACATCATCCCTTCTGACAGAAACAAGGTGGCCTCCAAACTGATCCGAACAACCCACACTTCCTTCTGGTGATTGTTGGTTTCGCGGGCTTTCGCCTTGACCAAACGTCCCAGCAAAGCCTGGGCCTGTACTCTCCGGTGAGCTCACCATATGATCGGAAGAGCAGTTAACGGATGGGAGTAACCATTTTGCCGAACGTCTTTTTCTCTTACTGCCATGCCGACGAGGCGCTACGCGACCAACTGGAAAAGCAGCTGTCGATGCTCAAGCGCCAGCGGGTCATCGAGACTTGGCACGACCGCAGAATCGGCGCCGGTCAAGAGATCGATGCAGCCATTGACGATCACATCAACAGTGATGAAATCATTTTGTTGCTGGTTAGCCCCGACTTCATCGCCTCAGACTACTGCTACAACATCGAGATGGCCCGCGCGATGGAGCGCCATGCTGCTAAGGAGGCGATCGTCATTCCTGTAATTCTTCGCCCATGCGATTGGCACCATGCCCCGTTCGGCAAGCTGCTTGGCACGCCTCAAGACGGCAAGCCAGTGACGCTGTGGCCGAATCAGGACGAAGCATTCCTGCAAGTGGCAAAGGAGGTGCGTAAGGCCGCCGAGCGATGCAGCCTCAGCCCAACGGCGACATCCGTGCGATCTGACCGCGACGATTTTTCTATGGGTGCAGCGCCCCTCCCTTCGACACCGCCTGGCGCTAGATCAAGCAACCTGCGGATGGCTAAAAGCTTTACCCAGCTGGACAAAGACCGCTTTCTGCTCGACAGCTTCGAGTACATCTCCCGTTATTTTGAGAATTCACTGACGGAGCTCCAGGCACGGAACGCAGGGTATGAAGGGGTCTTCCGTCGTGTAGATTCCAATCGCTTTGCTGCGAGTATCTACAAGGACGGTCACGACGTTGCGAAGGCAACTGTGTTCACCGGCGGCCAGCTAGGCGCGGGGATCTACTACAGCCATGGGGATTCGTTTGGCGGGGGCTCGTACAACGAGGCGTTAACGGTTGATACGGACGATCAATCTCTATACCTGAAGACATTCGGTATGTCGTTTCATACTCGGCAAGACCAGAAGCTTTCTCAAGAAGGTGGTGCCGAAACTCTTTGGAGCCTGTTGATCGCACCGCTCCAACGCAATCGTTGAATCACGTATTCGCCAGGCCACGGTGCACGCTTCTCGCGCACCCCGCCACCAAAGCGTACGACCCACGTAGAAGGCCCATATCATGGAAGTAGTCCGGCTCGCTCACATCACATTTAACCGCATCGGCTCAGCGAGTGGTGGCGGAGGTTTCCGTAGCCAGCACCAGGTGAAGTTTTCTGCTGAGATGAAAGAAACGGATCAATCGACTCTAAAGCAATTGGTGATCGCGATAGCCGAAGCAAATGGTGAAGCGGCGGGAGCCTTGAAGAACCTGAACTATGAACGGGGCTACGCGGGAGAATCTATATTCAACATCCAAGGCCCGAACACCTTTTACAGCACCGCTTATGCCGAATGTCGCATTACCCCCGCGTTGAAGGCCAATGGATGTTACTTCAAGCTTGAGGCGATCGATGACAGGGACATCACACCCTTTACCTATTCTGAGAAGCCAAATTGAATCGCGTCACAGGGCAAGGTTACGCCGCAGAAGGATTCCGCGTCACCCTCACCCACTCGGCCGAGGATTTCTTGGCCCGAGCCCTAGCCCGTTATTTATCAGCTAGCATACCCATGATCGATCTGCGTCAGCACTTCAATAACCCGATCTAAGCTCTCCTGATCTTTCACGAACTCCAGGGGGGGCATGCCATCGAAGAGGTTCCTGGGCGTCGACAGCCACACAGCTGCTCTGGCTTTGTCGCCGAACACTGTTTCAGCTTTTTGCCACACAAGATCGAAATTTTGCACAACCCCTCCGCACCATCGAATTCGCCATCACCGTGTGAGCCTGGCCAGACGTCAATCACGGTGAGGTTGCGCTCAGGAGATCCATGATCTCTGGGCTGGTCAGCCTCATACCTGAGCGTTTATTTCATTAGAGTATCAAGCCACCTTCCCTGAAGCGACCTCGGCAGACTGCGTAATGCCGGTGCCGCCCAAAATGATGGAGGTGGAATGACGCCCAAGCGTCGTCCTGGTCAGGTCGTCGTTCACAGCGGCTCCAACGACTGGAGCAGCTTTCTGATTTCCGAATACTGATCCGCGCCCAAGATGTCATAGTCTCCGATGCTGCTGAGGCGGTAGACATCCCGGGCTTTCTTGATTCGGTCAAGCAGCGGCAAAATCTGGCTTGAGGCCAGTTCCAGGAAGTCATTTATGTCAGCCCGTGTTCGGGGGATCTTGTAGCCCTTGGCAGCACTGGCAATGATGACTTCAGCGTCCCGCAGCTTCGCAATCCCACTGGATCTGATCTTCTGATCCGAAAGACCATGGAACCCCCTGTCCGCGAGGTGCTTGGCTATGTCACCCGTGGAGACATACTCATCGGCGACGAAATCGCTCCTGAAGCGTAGGTAGTCCAGGATGCATACCTGAAGACGCTCATCCTCATCCAGGTGCTGTCCGACCTTGGATAGGAATTTATCGGCTTGCTTAAGGGCCTGTTGATGGACGCGGTGATCGGCCAGCGCTGATTCGTCCATAGGAGACGGAATCAACGACTGGTAGCGCGGTGGCCATTCCAAAATCCCCAGCGTCCGGCTACGCAGGATGTTCCTGTAAGCCTCGACAACCTCGCCGCTAGCCTTACCCTCGTAGATGTGCGCGACACTGCCCGCGAAGAAGTCCGCTACCTGGATCAGAACGTCGTCTTTACTGCTCTTGGTCTGAAATGCGGTGTCACGGAAGAGATCTCCCGAATAGCGTTCCGATACGTAGTCCCGCAGGCTGGCCTGAAACTCGGGGCCGCCATGCTCGTCCACGGTCATGTGCAGGTCGGGACAGTGATCAAAGAGCCGCGAATACAGAAGGTTGTTCACGTGCTTGATGAAAGACTGCTTGAACTGAAGCCCCCCGTCCTGGTAGACCCGACGCTTGTCTACCACTGTGAAAAAGAGTTTGAGCGGTAGCTCTGCGAGATCAACGAGAATCCGCCGGCGCCGATCCGCGTCCTTGGCTCTGAGTTTGCTGGACTTGATCTCCCCTGACTGGAAATGCCTCGCCCTGGCTAGGCCAGCAAGCTCGTAAGCTTTCGGCAAATCCGTTTCAGTGACGATGACGGAGCAGATCACAAAGAAGTCGGAGCTACCCGACTTCGAGGTATCGAGATCGTGATTACCCGACTCGTCTACAAATGCGAATGTCCTTCCCACGCACTCACTCCCACAGCCTGAGCGTATGGCGACGCCATAGCCGATTGCTGATTCTGGGCCAGCATCTGAAGGCGGCGCCCTCAACCCTGTCCTCTTTTATGAGATAGCTTTATGCCACATCATCGGGGATGGCGCGAGAACTGCTGGACTGCAGCCCCAGGCATTTTCCGCTCAGAACCCTGCTCGGAGCCGGTCACCGCTGTCCGCCTGGCTTGAGACTTCACTGGGTGCCATTTGCTGCAGAAACACCTGGTGCCACCGCTGCCCCCCAGTGCGGATTGACTGGTTCGTCTACATAGAGCCGCAGCCTTGCGATTTTCTTCCAGTCACTGCTCGGATGTCGAAGTATCCAGACTAGCCAGCCCCTGCCCAACACAGATTGAGGTTGGAGGCTTTGAAGCCAACTGCTCAACCATCCAGTCTTGCGCAGAGTCGAGTTGGCCCATCATGGTCTCGTACTCTTGGTCAGTGAGGGCGTTGGCGACGGCGTATTGCTTCATGGCAGCTCCGAACAATGATATAGGGAGTGGCGACATTCGATCCTACAGATGGCATTCACCCCCAGGTCTCCAGCATTTGGCGCAACCCTAGGAGCCGCCTCCCTTGATGATCGAAAAACCAGTCTGCGGCGCGGGTATTGGGTCGATATGAGCGCAGACGTTCTCGATGCACAAATCGGCTCTTGGGCCATCGAAGCGCTCGGGTCTTTCCTCAACATCGACCGCTTCCGCGCCGGCGGCACTCTCGTACAACCTCGTGAGATCATCGACGCTGAGTGTAGGGTGGTGGTGGGTGGTGGGTGGCCAATGATTCTCTGATGATCGCGTACAGCGAATCTCAATGCATCAGCCAGGGCTGCGCCCGCACAAGCTTTTCTAGTTCGTCGCCCAACGGTACCCTCACAGCAACCGCCTCGTGTCCTAAAGTGAAAATGGACACGATCGCCCCATTCCCTCAAACGGACATGCCCATGCCCATGCCCATGCACATCCAGCTCGATCTTAATCAAAACGATTTAGAGGCCTTGCTCCGCCACTGCAAAGCTTATGAGCCTGATAGCGATGATGCTCGTGAAAACCAGCGCTTGTCGGATGCACTGCAGGCTTTAGAGGAAGCGCTGCAGGAAGCCAACACCTCCCGTTGAAATAGGGCGTGCTCGACTAGACCATACAGGCCTAGATTTCTCACCCTTGCTCAACGCCGGCAACGCCACCATCAGGTTTTTTGCTTTCACAGAGCTCCAATGCCCTCATGGTGTCCGCGAGCTGCTGGCTTAGCTCTGTCGAAGTCGCTTTTAGCTGGGTGACTTCCGCATTCACAATCTCGGTCGCATTTCTGGCGAGAGCCAACTGCTCTTGGAGCATATCTTTCGCGCCCTCCGCCCGCGCTGCTGCCATATTGGCAACGCCCAGATCTCCTTCCAAGCGCTTAAGCGCATCCTGGTTCTGATGAGCAAGCTTGCTGTGCTGGCGCGCCTCTCCCAGCAAGCGTTCGTTGTCGCGGTTGAGCCGCGTCAGTTCGTCCTGGCGAACCATCAGTGTTTGCTGTGCCTGCAACAGGTCATGCTGCAATTTCTGGAGCTGAGTTTCATGCCGATGCTGGTCTTGCTCACGCTGCTCTTTGATCGCATTGCGGTAGTGCTCCAGGGCATCGCGAGCCTGCACATGCTTCTCCTCCAGTGCTCGCACCAGGTCATCCTTCTCCTTCACGCGCAGCTCAAAATCGGTACAGCTCTGACTGAGGCGCGCATTGCGATTGAGCTCCGCCTGTAACGATGACTGCAACGTGTTCATTTCCTCGGACTGACTGGCCAGCGCAGCATCGCGGCTTGCAGTCTCTTGTCGAGCATTTCTGAGCTCATTTTCAAACCCCTCGATCTGCTCATTCAGCGCAATCAAGCTTTGGGCATGTGAGGTGCGCTCCTCTGCCAGAACAGCATTGCTCTCCTCCAACAGCCTTTTAAGAAGCTGAGCCACGAAGCCGGAGAGCTCATCGCTGAGTCGGTTCGAATCAGACTGGGCCCGTGGATCCGCAGCGTCCAGCTCCTGCAGGTACCGGGAAATTGTGGTTTTAGAGCCGGTATTCCCCAGCTCCACACGTACGGCGTCAATGCTCGGGTTAAGGCCGCGCACCAGCAGCGCACTCCGCGCTTTTTGCACCAATGCTTTGTTAATGCCGCCCCGAGCCATGATTCATCTCCTACAATTTCGTACCACGTTACATGTCATGTAATTACATATTTCTTTAATTGAATTTTAGACGATTTTACGAGCCAGTTCTACGAACCTATAATAGAGCTTTATGGCTTCTTGACTATTTGCTGCTCCCAGAAAATCTCCTCGTGGGGCAGGAAAAGCAAAACGTTCCGTTTTTGAAGGCAAAGCACGATGGAAAACGCAGATCGGTACCTGAGCGCCGGTACCCGGGAGAGCACACGGAAGAATTACCGCTCGGCGATTGAGCACTTTGAGGTGACATCAAGCGGGTACTTGGCCACCACCGGTGTGAGCGTCGTTCGGTACCTGGCTGAGTACGCCACACTGAAGCAGCGTCTAGCGGCGCTGGGGCAGCGGCACATCACTCAGGGTTTCCGAATCCGACAAATGCTCCTGGCGCTCGCCAAATGCTCAAGGATATTCGAGTCGTCCATCCAGCTCAGATCAAACGGGCCGCCCCTCCTCTGCTCAAGCATCTTGAGCAAACAGTTGCATGGTTGGAAGGAGGGTGCGCAGTTGCAATAGAGCATGGCGACTACAGAATCTTGGTGCGCCACCGCCGCTCAATAGCGATCATCTTGATTGGGTTTTGGCTTCTTCTTGCCCTATACAAAAGGTGATCGCCAACATGAAGGCGCAACAATGCGCCAATGCTTGCCAAACTGTGCCTGGTGGAGGACTACATCAACTGGGTGGCGGTGGCCGGTATCGGAAAGGGGCGGTGTTCCAGCGGATTGATCGCTGGGGCAATCTATCCGGCAAAGGAATGTTAGTTTTCTGGACTGCAGAGAGCTCAAAGAGCCCCTCCCGTGATACCCATGAGGGCGCAAACTCGTTAGCGATTTATGCAGAACAATCCAACCAAGCACCGCACGCTGATCGTGAGTGGTATTTCTATCTGATATCTAGTGTTCAGCGTTTACCACACCCAGGGGCTTATGGCTCGGCGTACAGCTTTTGGTTGAATTGGCCAAAATACTCGCAAAGTGCGCCGACAACATGCACATGGCACTCCTAATACTGTGAGTCATCGAGCCAGAGAATCATTCAGTGCACTTATTCATTGTGCGCGTGAATTTTGGTATAATATTAAAGATACCAACGAGCTTTTGATCAAGCCGTTTGAGACTCAGGGTTCACTCACTCACACAACCAGAATGCGGAACACACTACATGGACGAAGCTGAACTTTCATACCAATCTTCAGAGTTTTACTTGAGACACATGAGTGACGCTATTAAAGCATCACAGTCTGGTGATATACCAGCGGTAGGAGTTGCAGTGTTCAGCTTTTTTAGCGGGACTGAATACCGCCCCGGCACTACTGCCAATCTGGAATCGTACCATTTTATGTGTGTGATTCGTTCCGATGAGCTGTCTTCATTTATTAGGGGGCAACCTACGTTTTTGCTGAAGTGGATACAGACACTATTTCACTATTGCCGAAGTATGGCAGCAATGCCAGAGATCATAGAAACTGTCTGGCCAGTCCCAGCCAGAATAGTAGATGGGCTGAAAGGTCATTTTGAAGTCGAGGGGATGCTGGCGTCATCGCAACTGGCAACCTGGGATTATTTTTACGGCAAAGCCAATCACCCCAGCTATCTGGAAGGGATAAAAAAGTGGGAAGTAACACACCCAAAAGCAATCGCCTATAGAAATCTTTTTTGTAGTACAGCAATAAATCGGGACAGTCCAGACTTCAAGGATTATGTCCAAGGGTGCTACTTGGCCAAAGATTTCTATACCCATGAAAACCAAGCTATAGCGATCCTGAATTATTATTGCCATATTGAGGAAAGTGAGAAAATTCTGGGTGAGCTCTTGCACCTCATCAACACTGAAGACATGAAAGTCTTGACAAAATCCGGAAACTGCGACTTCCTGAAAGGCATAATCGGGCACTTTTATGACCACAACGACTATCAGCCGTTGTTCAAGCTTCTGTCATCAATGAAAAATGTTGCGCCTAACGCCATTCCCGGGCATGGCTTTGTCTTGAGCAATGGTCAAACTTTGACCGTCATGACTGCAAGCTCAAGAATTAATTTTCCAGCAGAGGGAAACTACCCAAGCTATGAGCGGCTGATCAAAATCAGAAATCAATTGCTTAACGTATACGTTAGCCTTTTGGGCACGCCTAGCCAAGATGCTAAATTTTTTGACGCCGATCGTAGTGGCACCCCTGCAGTGGACGATGATTTATCTTCCTACAGAGATATTGTGATTGAGCATTTTCGGTTGAATAACGATATCTACGACGAGGTGAACTCAATCACTTTGGCCCCCTCTCATGACTTCCCAATTCAAGCAGCTCGGTTTGGATTAGGCAAAAATGCGCCCTGGATATCTGCTAGCCTTGAAGTAATGGCAGACGATCCGGAGGAGCACTCCTTTGTATTTATGCTTGCCAGTCATACTCATACTGTAAATGTTGAGCAAGCATTCATTCGAGCCCACTTCGGTGCATCCGCTGAAATCTACATAGACCCAAGTGTCGAAACGTTCACTGAGATTTTTAAGAGCGAAAGGCATAGTGTTATCTATATTTCGGCTCATGGGATGTATAACCACTGGGGGAGTGGCAAGGAAGACCATATTTTATTTTCAGACGAATGCATTATTCCCGGTAATGTATTGCATTCGTGCATTCCTAAATCGCCCTACGCCAGAAATGTGATTCTGAACATTTGTAATGGTGCTACAGTTGAAATAAGCTGCAATCCATATTCCAGAGGACTTGCAGCCTCAATCGCGAGAGGAAACCAAAGGGTGGTTTCGCACCTCTGGCCGGTAAATCCAATCTATGCCGCCTCCTTCGGATTGCTCGTTCTTCACTATCTCAGAGAACGCGACCTGCTTGATGCAAGCAGGGAAGCTTTTGCTACCCTAAACCGAGAAAAAGATAGCATCATTCAGACGGTTCGCTCATTGGGGGCAGACTGTGATGCTTTATCCGACTATTTAGAGAAAACCGAATTTAAAATGAACGCATTTAAAAATATCGGAAGCATTGCGGCATACAGCTAGCAACCAATAACCCAGGCCTTCGGTAATGGAGGCCTTTTGTTATAACCTGTCCAGCATGGAATATTCTATTAAAAATTTATAGACAGCACTGCACACACTGGCCAGCCCTCCTCAAACCGTGCTTTTCAAAGTAAAAGGTGAGGTGTGGGTGACTCGGTCATATGACGATGACAGCCGGCGAAATACGCCTAGCCGAAGCGCTTTTGAAATCTTGCCCACGCATTCGCTAGGTAAGGCCATTCATCCGCTAGATCACCTTTTGAAGCGTTACCATCAAAGTGGTCGATAAGACCGCTCAGCTGGAAGTGGGATATTTTGCATCGAGCCCTGATAAGACTGAGAATCTCGTTCCTCAAGCCCACCATGCTAGGTCGCTCATCACGATCGACTGATAGCGCCCTCTTAACCAGGCTGATGACATCTGAATGCAAATTGCCAGGCGCCTCTAGAGGACACCCACGTGCTATCCATTTCTGCCAGTCTGCAGGGCGAGTCCATTTGGTCGAGTGTCCTGGCTTAGCCGACGGCCAGACGTCATCAGTGCGAACACCTGCTGGGTGAACACCGTTTGTCAGCAGCTCATACAGAATGATGCCTAAGGCAAAAACATCTGTCTTTTCGGAGAGCTGGGTTTTACCCCACTGCTCCGGGGCCATGTACGGCCTTGACCCTTCGAAAACCGCAGGCGTCTTCAAGAAAGCATTAGCGAGTCCGAAGTCAGCAATCATTGCCACCTGATAGATATCAATGTCAGGGAGTGCATTGATGACCTTTTCAAAATCACGCACAAAAATGTTGGCTGGCTTCAGATCTTGATGGCACACAAGGCCATGGCTATAACAGTGTATTAACCCCGAGCAACAGTAGGCGATCAGAGAAAGCTGCCTGATCTCGCTTTGCCCCGACATGTAGTGTAGTAGGTCTCCGTCCCAATATCGAAACAGGGCAACTGGCGCACCCAGAACTTCCCGCAGATCGAAACACCAATGCACAAATGTGTGATGCGAAAAACGCAACTGGAGAGCCAACTCCTGAACGAAACGCTCGTTTGCTTCTACAGCAGGAACCGTCTCAAGCTTGCGGGGCATCTTGGCGCACACGTAACGAGGATAAACCGACTCTCCTTGATCCATGACAAAGATGTCACCGCATACTCCGTTTAGCCGCTTGACGACCACACCGCGATTACCTAATGCGGCCGCAAGCAGGAATTTCTGCTCGTCCTCGCTAAAGTCGTAGAAAAACGGGAGTTCCATGTTGGTGTATTTCATCACTAGAGAATACTCCACCAGCCACAGCTTACGCATCTATAGGCGAGCGATGAGTAATAAGATGCCTAGTATAGCGTTAACACCACGGCGGTCGCTGCCCCACGTCAGGCTGGCATCAAGCACGGAAGTGATCAGGCCGCTCGATGAACAGCCCCTCCCCTCCTGAGCGACGGAGCAACCCTGACCTTGTTGAGGCCGCTCAGCCCAGGATATCGGCTGCTTGCAAAGGAATGACTCGACCCATTTACCTGGGGCTATCGGGATGAGCTCAAGACGATCATTAGCACGATGTTCACCAGCCATGCGCTGACCATCAAGAGTCTTGGAAACGGTGATCGTTCAGCACCGTACCTGCCAGCCCATCTTGAGGTTTCAGGTCGGCCAAGAAACGACGCTGATGGGCCTTGCCACGTATGCCATTCAGACTCAGCGCGCGCCTGACAGAGCCATAACCGCGGAGTATGAGCGGCTGGAATGGCCCTTGCTGAATTCAGCACTGAGCGCCGGATGATAATTGCATAACACGTTTTGAAGGCTCTTACGCCAAAGCCAAGTCTTCTGCCAAGCGGTAAGCTGTTGGTTATCATGGCAATCTGCTGGCAACTCAAGCCTCTAGGATTTAGGATCTGCGTCAGCCAAAGAACATCACCACCCTGAGTACAGGATACGGGACTTTGATACGCCTGGCCGGCTAGGCGATGCCCAATTGAAACAAGGAGAGCTTCAATGAATTTCAGCGATGCCCACGACGTTGCGACTGAGGCACTGGAAACCTTTCACAAGATTGAGGATGGTGCTGCGCGGCTTCTAGCGACACGCAGCGGTGAGGCGTCCGACGTCCTGGCAGTGATCAACACGTTCACCAACACTGCAGCAGTAGCCAAAATCGCATCTATTAGTGACGCCACCACCAAATCGTTGCTCAGCCTCGTCCGCGAACCTGCAGTCTCACGTGTGGTTGCCGAGACAGACGAAGGCGAGGTCGTCACCTACTATATCTGCCGCACGACCAACATCACGGTCAAAGGGACGATGCTGGCGGGCTACCGTACACCTATCGGCCGTCTGGCGGTCTTCGATGTTGGTGAAAGTGTCGAGCTTGAGGTTGCTGGGAAGCAGAGAGGCTATCGTATTCTCGAAAAGCTTGAGCTTAAGCCTCTAAAGAGTGACGACCTTTGGGATGCCATCGATAGCATCTGGCGCCGACGGCGTGCAACCCCACAGACAATCCCTTCGCTTCGAAAGCTCGTTCAGCCCGTCGACGACAACGCATTCCTCGCGATGCTGGACGGCGAATCTGAGGCAGAGAAGATCCGGGTGGGTGTAGTCCATGAAATACGCAGAGCCATGGCTTTGCGAGACCAGGCAATTCTCGACAAGATCCAGGACGAGATTTTCCGGCTGTCGATCGATCATCAGCTGATCATCCTCGGCCCTCCAGGTACCGGCAAAACCACAACACTGATCAAACGCCTTGGGCAGAAACTCGATGCGCAGGCGTTAAGCCCAGACGAACAACGGCTGCTTGGCTCAGCGATTAACCGCCAACGCTGGATGATGTTTACACCCTCCGACCTGTTGAAGCACTACGTCAAAGAGGCATTCAACCGGGAGAATGTTCCCGCGTCTGACGACCACATCAAAACCTGGAACAAGCGTCGACATGACTTGGCTAGGTCAACATTTGGCATTCTGAGAACCGGCAATAGCGGTAGCTGCATTCTCAAGGAGGATCGGCGCTATTCCAGCTTTTCGGTCAGTGATGATCCTCGACAATGGTTTGCCGACTTCAAGGCGTATCACCAAAACCGTCTGCTCTCCTCACTCAGGGAAGGCGCCGGCCTCCTGAAAGACTCGGCGCCGAACCTCTCGGATCCGGTCGTGAAGGAGCTCCTCACCACGGTAGATGAACTGAGTCCCGAGGGGTTGCTCAGTGCCTACGCGATCTGGAACAGAATCGAGGCGCGGATCGAACCGCTGCTCAAAACCAGCCGCGAGACAACCGACAAGCTTATCCAGCAGCAAGGTAGCCTGCTCTACAACAGGAACAACTCTGTTTTCGTTGAACTCGCTACCTTCCTGGAAAGCCTGGGGCAAAACGAGGATGAAATGGACGACGGTGAAGAGTTTGACGACGACACCGGCACCGAAGGCACGAGCACCCCTAACCACACGACGGAACGCAGGGCGTTTCAGGCGTATCAGCAGTTCCTGCAGAGCCACGCGCGCACCCTCTATCGAAACGGCAGCCTTGGGAAGTCGAGTCGGGCAGCCCGGATTCGTGACTGGCTCGGAGATAGGGTTCCGCCAGCTGAATGGTTGAAAACACTAGGTCGCGAAATGTGCTTCCAGAACGCTATGCGGCGGTTCAGGAATGCGTGGAAACGTTACGTTCTGGATGTCCCAACGAGCTATCGCGCGTTCCGCCGAGAGTGCCTCGCACTTGAGTTCTATGAATACCAGAAGCCTGACACCCCCGCGCACATCGACGAGACCGAGCTGGACGCTATCCTGCTCCTGATGCTCCGTTCAGCGCGCGAACTCATTCGGCAGGAGTTCGTCAGACGACACCTCGATGACCCTCGCTTTACAGAGCTAGCCAAGATTTCTGAACAGTTCCTCCACCAAGTGCTGGTCGACGAAGCGACTGACTTCTCTACCCTTCAGCTTGCCTGTATGGAAAGCCTGACTGACCTGTCAACCGAATCGTTCTTCGCGTGTGGTGACTTCAACCAGCGAATCACCGGACATGGCCTGAAACGTATTGACCAGCTTGAGTGGATTTCACCGCGCCTCAAGCCTCGGCGAATCAATACTGTCTACCGTCAAAGCCGGCTGCTGAACACCTTTGCTATCAAACTTCTCGACCTCATGCAGGGAGATACAGAAGCTGTCGGCACCCTGCCTGAGCACTCCAACCACGAGGGCGTCCAGCCCGTGCTGGGTGAGCACCTGAGTGAAGACGACGCGTCTACCTGGGTCGCGGATCGCATCATCGAGATCGATGCGCGGATGCGTTCCAAAGGGGAGGATATTCCGACCATCGCGGTACTGGTCACCTCAGAAGATCACGTCCGGCCGATGGCGGATACGCTTACCAAGAAGCTGGAGCAGATCAGCCTGCGAGCCACTCCATGCGCAGACGGCCAATCTTTGGGCAATCAGTCAGACATCCGGGTATTCGACGTCCAGCACATCAAGGGTCTTGAATTTGAAGCTGTGTTCTTCGTCGGAGTCGATGGCCTCGCTGAGGCCAATCCGGGGTTGTTCGAACGCTTCTTGTATGTCGGGGCTACCCGGGCCGCCACCTACCTGGGCATGGTGTGCCATGAGAAGCTACCGGTAAGGCTGGAAAATATCCGTCCATTGGTAGCCACGCACTGGTGGTGATTGCGAGTTAAGCCTGGCGTCCAATCTCATGGAGATGGGTTCAGAAGATCCCTTCCAGGTTGATCGGTGAAGCTGAATGAGAACAAGTCGGTCATTGATTATTGAGTTGAATTCCGCTCAAAGCCTCCTAAGGAACTATGAATTATGCAAGTTTACCTCTCATGCTCAGACTGCCTTCGAGATTACGAGCGCCACCTGAAGGCAACCGATTCTAAAGATCACATCTACAATCAAAGAAAACGGCTTTCGACGTATGCCGTACAATTAACCAATGATATTTCCTATGAAGTAAGATGCGATTTCGGTCACTCATCTGCTGTTTTTATCAACATGTTCAATCACGAAATATTGTTCGAGATTGGTGTCCACTCTTTTCTTGATGGATATTACAGGGAGGCTGTAACCTCGTTTGCCGCAAGCCTTGAGCGGTTCTATGAGTTCGCCATTCGGTCTATCGCCATACATTATGGACTTCCAGGAACGGAAGAACTAAAATGCTGGAAAAGCATTTCTTCCCAATCTGAGCGGCAGCTAGGATCATACATATATCTGCATGCTATTCATTTTAAGGGGCAGCCAAAATTGCTCTCGCAAGATAAAATAACACTGAGAAACTCATCGATTCATAAAGGGCAAATCCCGACATATGAGGAGGCCATGGAATTCGGTGAGGAAGTCTTATCAATACTTTCCGAAACATCGCTAAAAGTTTGGAAAACCATACCCGTTGCGGCGAACAAAGTGGTAAACATTCATGCACAAAACTCAATTAAAAAGATAACTGATACAGGAGGAGTCCAGTCTGGAGACATGATCTGCGTTGATTCAGCTATTCGTGGCAACAGGTCGCTTAAAGAACATATCACACGGACAGCTTTGCGACACTCTAGGGATACGATAGAAAAACACAAAAAACTAATAGCTGATTTAGAAAGTAAGCACCACATCCAGTAGTACTAGCGCCCTCTCTTTCTTGACGATTCCTCTGCCAAATCGCGATCGTCAAGAGATGAAGAACGATAATCCAGCACATTGCCATCAGCATCTTTTCATAGGCTATCCATTTGGATGCGACCAAATGGGTTCAGCGGCAGTAATTCCGTGGCAAGGCGACTGAGGCATAACCGTATTCAGCCTGGTCTGTCACTGGACGAGAATGAGATATCCCGGCGGCTGGAAGCGCTGAGCCCCTAAAGAGCCCTAGGCATGATGGGCACTACCCCATGTCATTGACGCAGATTTAATGTGCTGCCGTTACACTGAACATCCTGCCCGATTTTGATGGCAAAGAAGACGATGGAAAAAGCAGATCGGTACCTAAGCGCTGGCACCCGAGAGAACACCCGCAAAAGCTACCGGGCGGCGATCGAACACTTTGAGGTGACGTGGGGCGGGTACTTGCCCACCACCGGTGTGGGCGTCGTTCGGTACTTGGCAGAGTACGCCGACAAACTCTCGATCAATACCCTGAAGCAGCGTCTGGCAGCGCTGGCGCAGTGGCACATCACTCAGGGCTTTCCGGATCCGACAAAGACCCCTGACGTTCGCCAGATGATCAAGGGCATCAGGGTCGTGCACCCCGCAAAGGTGAAACAGGCCGCCCCGCTGCTACTGAAGCACCTGGAGCAGGCGGTCACATGGCTTGAAGGGGAAGCTGCAGCTGCGACTGAACGGGGGGATTACAAATCGCTAGTGCGCCATCGTCGCTCGGTGGCGATTATCTTGATCGGGTTCTGGCGGGGTTTTCGTGGCGACGAGTTGGCCAGATTAACGGCCGAGGATACCCAAGCCATAAGTGGTGAAGGCATTACCTTTTTCCTGCCCTACACCAAGGGTGACCGCCATCATGAAGGCACTACGTTCCAGACGCCGGCGCTTACCATGCTCTGTCCCGTGGAGGCCTACATCAACTGGATAACAGTTGCCGGGATCGCGAAAGGCCCAGTGTTCCAGCGGATTGACCGCTGGGGCAATCTGTCAGGGAAAGCCATGCAACCGCATAGCCTTATACCCGTGCTGCGCCGCATTTTCAGAGAGGCAGGATTGCCAGCGGAGTTGTATAGCAGTCACTCGATGCGGCGCGGTTTTGCGACCTGGGCGTCGGCCAATGGCTGGGACATCAAAGGGTTGATGAATTATGTGGGCTGGAAGGATATGAAGTCGGCGCTTCGGTATGTAGATGCTAGCGTGTCGTTCGGTGGGATAGCTTTACGCGAAGCTCCCGCCGAAGGCAAGCGGCTGACCGGAAGAGACTGATGCCAAGCGCGGGGCTAATGTCTCAGGTTCGTTGACGTCTTTCGAAAAGCCAGTACATTCGGACAAATCACCCGCAATATACTGGATCTGTTCAAGAGTTCACTGCTGCTTCTACTCCTGCGCGAACCTACCTGTTCTGTAGCTTGGCACAGCTGGCTGCACTTTCATTTCTGCTACAAAGTTTGCAATCGTGCGGCACGAGTCAACTTGAAATATGGAGATGCCCTTTCCCCTCCTAGGTACTCGCCTGTCGATTGATTGAGCCGCTCGACTGAAAGCTCTCGCCGCCAGTCGATAATGCAACTTACCCTGGAGTGGGCAGACCCAGGTTCTCCAAGAAGTTCCGAAACGATTCACTTAAGGTTGCTTGCCCTTATTTAACGACAGCTGGAAGATCAAAAAATGCGCACTAACGTTTAAGGTCAATAAACCGTGTAAAATCTATTGCCACACAGAAGATAGATTTTTTCAAACTTCCTTTTTCCACCTACCAGACTCTGTTGAACTTGAGTGATAGTTTCTTGAACCAGCGACTCGTCTCCTTGATAAGTGTAATCTTGGGGGATAACCACCAAAAGAGATCTTTGGTCAGGGTATTGCTTTTTATGTTTGCCATTTATTGCAGATACTATTTTCTCACCTAGAGAATCACTCATCTTTTTGAAATTGGCCCGATTTTTTACGGGCAGAAAACCACTACCCACCTGAGCAACCAACGAGAGTAGTTTATGGTCGCCCTCCGGCAAAGCCCAGGTAATTTCCAATATTTCTTTCGTTAACCCGTCTGCTTGCGATATCTTCAAATCAAAAATATCAGCCTTTAGTCCAAACGACAAAATCTCATCATCAGCCGCCTTAATTTTTTTCAGATAATAAAATATTGGCAAAAGCTCCTCGCGTAGAAGCTTATTCTCGGGCCTTCTGGTGGAAAAGAAGCCATCCTCTGCAGCAAAATAGCTTAAGTTCTCTTCCGTACTATTTTGAAAATAATTATTTATAATGGCTTTGAACGCGACCACAGACATTGGACTGTCAAACAAGGAAATATCAATAGGTTCTTTTTCATAGCTTTTGTCTTTGGGCGCTTCACGTGACTTTAACTCCAGATCCGCACCCTCCACAATTGAGAAGTAGTGCATAAGAAAATCAGGATCCGGGATAAAATCTGGTTGATCCGTCCGGACAAACTCTTTATCGGCCGTGTTCGGAAATGCTCTTAATACATCATTGATTTTCCTCTCCAGCTCAGAGGCTACTTGATTTTTGACTAGCGGATTCTTCTCAAAAAAGCTGAACCACCAGATGAAATAATCCTCATAAATAAGATATTCATGCTCGTGAAAATACACTTCCGTGTTTAACTCACTCTTAAAAAAGGTCAATGTCGAATTTATCGCCTCGACCAGTGTCGAGTGAGTGCTCCAGCCGAGTGTGACCTTTGGATTACCTTCCGGAAAGCAGACAAAACCATGAAACTGCTCCGCCTCCAATTTATCTAAATCATCATTGCCTATCATCATCGACTACTCCGTTATCGTTATAATCATTTACCTAGAACACATCAAAGTATGGGCAGAGCTATCGCTAGTTATAATGCCTCTACCGAACCTCAGCATTGCAAAACAAGGCGTCATCCGCCAAAGCTTCGTAGAGTGTTTTCTTCCACCCATTGATCAACAAATCAGGCGTATTAGCGCCTGAACGGAGGAAGTCTGAAAAAGCTTCAGGAGGCTGCCTACTGAAGTAGTTTGTACGCATGTCCATCAGGAAGCTGAGTTCTGAGCCCGCTTGGACGCTGTAGCGCTCGGCAATTCCGAATAGGGAGAAATGGTTAATTACCCTTGCCTTGTCCTCATCACTCCAGTCATCAGGTGGACTGGCGCTGTAGGTGATTGAGCAAGGGCTGGTGTGAGATACGGAAACACTGATCCACCTTTGCTCAAAAAACTGTCGTTTGTCCAGATATGGGTGAAGCGGTTGCCGATGCGGGTGGTCAATCAAGGGGTTACGTTTGTCGGTATTGCAGTCACGGCAGGCAGGGATCAAGTTTTGGGGAACGATAGCCAGCATAGGGTAGTTGGCTTTTGGCAAATAATGATCCAGGGTTCTCGGTCGTCCTATTCCTCCACATGTAGGACAATGGTCACCTGCAGCCACCAAAATAGAGTCGTAGAGTGCTCGGCCAGGTTCGCGCTGCACCATGTAGTATTCGTAGAGGTGAACAAGCTCGCTTTTTCGAATGTCGTCGATCACGAAGGGATCATCCCCCCTGGCCAACCTTAATGAGGGTAACTCCCACGTGGATCCGGCGGCGACTCTTTCGATAAATTCGGCGGCATTGGCTGTGATGCCTAGAAGAATGCCCCTCATTCTATCTCTCTGATGATCATCAATGATCGCAAAAGTGCAGGCCATGTAGGCCTCCTCAGGAGTGCAACTTGGCGCTAACAATTGCTTCATGTCTGTACCTTTGAATCACGCTCAGCGATTAACGCCCGAAGAATTGCCTGCCCCTCAAGCCCCAATTTCCCACCGAATTTTCCAAGGATCACCTCAAAGGTATGTCCCTCAGCAGCTTCAGCTGCAAGAAGTGTATGAAAACCCGAGGATGCGACGTCCAACCCAAACACTTCCCGGGTAAGAATTCCTACGTTCTCGCCGAACGTTTCAACTGTTGGCCGCTGCGCCGACGCCACCAAATTAGACCGATGAATCTTCCAGACACACGACGCAGGAATTTCTTGGAGCACCACCGGCGAATGCGTGGCCACGATCGCTACACCGTTGCGATCCAGAAGCAGCTCACTCAACGCCCTAATCAATGCCGATAGCAGCGGCGGATGCAAATGGCTTTCGGGCTCATCCATCAGGACGAGAGTTTTTTCCTCGACCAGCTCGACCAACTTGGTGATAGTCAGGAGCACGATCGAATGGCCTGAGCTAAGATTCGAAAAGATTTCGTTGGCTGCCGTGATCCATTCCTCGCCACTCAAAGACAAGAGCCTGTCGAATCCCAAACCTGCGAAATTCTCATCAGTTTGCAAAGTTATGACGGCCTGTCGCCAACGGTTTCGCTTATGCGTTTCCCGCAGGCACCCTCTCATACCGTCAATGAAGTCAGATTTGAGAGCGTCCCGGCGCTTTAACTCATGCCATGTGTCCTCGCCTTTTGACTTTAGCCCCACATAGAAAAAACAGGTGCCTTTGGATGGATCGGGCTGCTCTGGAGGTGGATCAAAGGGGTCAAATGCGCTAAAGGATACGAGCACTACGCTGCTGAAAAAATCTGGGGCAATAATCGCCCGCTGTTGCCCCCAAAACTGATTTTGGTAGATGGCATCTGCACCAGCGTGGCGATTGTGGATGGCATTGGTGATGCCGTTGAGGATGGTGGTCTTTCCTATGCCGTTTCGCCCGATTAGCGCGTGCACATTTGTCAGGGGCGTCGAATCAACATTCACATCAAAACTCAACTCAATGCCGGCGGTAGAGCTATTCGCTTGCTTCGTGTAGACGAAAGAAAAATTGGTTCGGACAGCACCACCAAGTAGGACTCGCGTAAATTGATTCTTGACGCTGGCCAAGCTGACATTGCGCAACAACGAGATTGACAGCACGGGCTCGTCTATTATCGCTTCCAGGATTTCAGGGTTGGCAACGACGTCATTCATCCCTCGGAGGAAGTCAAACCGCAAATCATAGGAGGATAGGCTCGCGATTTTTTGGTAGTACTCCACATTGGTACCGAGTGAGAAGAAGCCTTCTGGAAGGCTTTGGAAAGAATCTGGAAGTTTGGAGCGTGTGGTTGTTGCAGTATCCTGCCCTTTGAATCCAATCTTCACATTCTCAAGATCGTGAGCCGTGCCAAACTCGTCATATACGATGACATAGAACATTGTGACAAAACTGTGATCGTTCCAGCGGTCAAATTTCAGATACGCAGTGCTGATCTTCCCGGTCGGGAATTTGTCATCCCTGCCTATGATATAGAATTCCATTCTTCCCTGTTCCTGATGAGCACGAGGCTCAGCGACTGACTTGAGTGAATGCCGCTTATGGTGGCACTTCGGCTCCAGAACTACAAACCAAGTGGATTGAGCTTGGTGCCCCTTCTGCTAGTAGTCAGCTACAGTTCCATGGGAAAGGGTGACTCACTGCCACCGCCTTATCTCAGGGAAGACTCAATGCGCATCCTGCATCTGGAGCTTGCGAATTTCCGTAAGCTTAAATCCGTTAGAATCGACTTGGCGGCCGAAACCACTCTTCTGGTGGGCGCCAACAACAGCGGCAAATCATCAGCAATGCTGGCACTACGTAAATTCCTGGTTAAGCCGACGACGTTCCGGCTGCAGGATCTCACTCTTTGCCATATCGCTACGCTCGATACGATTGGCCAGGAGTGGGAACAGGCCGATGGCAGCTTCGCTATTCCAGCATCCAACGCTTGGGCTGAGTGGCTGCCAGCCTTGGACGTTTGGATACAAGCAGCTCAGGGCGAGCTCCACCACATCCGCGACCTGATTCCGAATTTCTCTTGGTCAGGCGGCATGGTGGGTATGCGATTTCGGCTGGAGCCTGATGATCTTCCAACGCTCTATTCCGATTATCGAAAAGAACGGGAACGGGTCGCTACGCTGCTGCAGGAAATTGAGAGTCAGGCTGCGGATGGCCAGGTGCGCCCGACCCTCCAATTATGGCCGCAGAACCTGCATGACTACCTCAACCGGCGCTTGGCCAAGGCGTTCAAAGTGCGATGGTACCGCCTTGATCCAGATAAGCTTTCGCCACCTAACGCAGAAACCAGGACTGCCAATCTTCAGCCGCTGAGTGATACGGCAATCCCACTGGAGCGGAATCCCCTGCTTAACCTGATCAGAGTTCACGAGATCAATGCGCAGCGCGGTTTCGGGGACAGCGCCGATGAGGGACAAGATGAAAGCAAACCCGGAAGCGGCAGGAAACTTTCTGAACAATTACGCACGTATTATCGTCGTCACCTTGACCCCGGTGATAGCCCGGATGTGCATGACCTGGAGGCCCTGCGGGCGATTGAAGCGGCTCAAAGTGCCTTCGACAGCAGGCTCACTGTCAGCTTTGCGCCGGCACTCAGAGAGGTCGCAGGCCTCGGCTACCCGAACAACAGCGATCCGAACATCAAAGTAGCAACTCGTCTTGCGCCAACGGACGGAATGGATCATGAGGCCGCTGTACTATTTGAGTTGGACTCTGTCGCAGGAGCGCCAGGGGAACCGCGCCTGAGCCTCCCCGAGACATCCAACGGCCTTGGCTACCAAAACCTCATTTCCATGATCTTCCGTCTCATGGCGTTTCGAGATGACTGGCTCAGGAAATCTCGCACCCCTGATGAGCGCAGTGCCGCCAACGTTGAGCCAATCCATCTTGTACTGGTCGAAGAACCCGAGGCACACCTTCACGTTCAAGTGCAGCAAGCCTTCATCAAGCATGCGTACCACGTGCTGTGCAACGATCCTCTGCTTGAGGAATTTCCAAACCTGAGAAGCCAGCTGGTTGTGAGTTCCCATTCAAGCCATGTCGCGCATGAAATCGAGTACGAGCACCTTCGTTACTTTCGACGGCTCCCATCCGGGATGGCGAATATCCCGATACCGGTATCCACGGTCTCAAACCTGAGCACGGTGTTTGGCCAACGCGGGAAGACCAAGGAATTCGTCACACGATACCTCCGGGCGCATCACGCCGACCTTTTCTTCGCTGACGCGGTCATCCTGGTCGAAGGCGCAGCGGAGCGCATGATTCTTCCCCATTTCCTGCGTCAGCATTTCAAGTTTCTCGACCAGTGCTACATCACTATTCTCGACATCGGCGGAAGTCATGCTCATCGCCTCAGACCGCTGATTGATGCCCTGGGGATTGCGACATTGGTAATCACAGACCTGGACGCAGGAAAAGCCAAGGCGGCACAGCCAGTTGCTCGGGGGGCCGAGCAAATCACGAATAACCCTACCGTCCGCCACTGGATGCGTGTGGTTGGACGTGGTCATGATGTGGATACATTGCTAGACCTCCCTGCAGAGCAGAAGGTGGAAGAGATCGATGCGCTCTATTCGATCAGAATCGCCTACCAAACCCCTATCACCATTCGTTTGCCAAAGACAGGAGTACAAGCCGAGGCCTTGCCCAATACATTTGAGGACAGCTTGGTAATGAGCAACGTCGAGCGATTTGCTGGAAAATCACGTCGCGGGCTGATGCGTGCGTTCAGCGAGGCCATTCAGACCGCCGACACGACTCAAGTACTGGGTGAAGTGCTGTTCGAGAAGCTGCGTACAGGCGACAAGGCTGAGTTCGCCCTGGAGATCCTGGGCGATCCAGAATTCAGTCAACTCGTGGTTCCCAGTTACATCCATGAAGGCCTGACCTGGCTGCAGTCGAAGCTGGAGCTCAAACGCAAAGACCTTCTGGTGGTTCCACCCGCAATCGTCGAGGTGACAGAAGAATGATTCCGTCAGCGCCGGAGCGCGATAACCCCATTCGTGATGCTGACGACCTTATCCGAGAATGCCTGGATTTGGATCACCCACGGAGTTTTTTCCTCTACGCTGGCGCGGGGTCTGGGAAAACCCATTCTCTGGTAACCGCTGTCAGGGAGCTGAAATCGCGCGCGCACAAGAAACTGACCTTCGAAGGACGTCAGGTTGCAATCATTACCTACACCAACGCAGCATGTGAGGAGATTTCTCGCCGGCTGGAGCACGATCCCTTGGTGGTCGTTTCAACCATCCACGCATTTTCATGGCGAATGATCCAAGGTTTCAATGACGACATCCGCGAGTGGCTTCGCAGCAAGCTCGCTGAAAGTATCGAGGAACTGAAAGACAAACTCGCAAAAGCTCGGGATCCCAACAACAAAACCGCTCGCGCCAATCGTGCATCGCTAGAGAGTAAAAAGCGCCGGCTTGCTGCGTTAGATGAGGTTTTCAGCTTCACCTACAGTCCCACCGGAGAAAATCGGGGACGCCAAGCCTTGAACCACGCCGAGGTCATTCAGATGGCGGCTGCATTTATTCAGCGTCCACCTTTGCTTGACGTGATGGCCGATCAGCATCCTGTACTTCTAATTGACGAAAGCCAGGATACCTACGGCCCTCTCATGGACGCGTTCCTGACCGCTCAATCGCTAATCCCGGATCGGTTTTGTCTTGGGCTTTTGGGCGACACCATGCAGCGGATTTACAACGATGGTAAAGAGCAATTGGAACAGGCAATACCCGCCGATTGGGCCACCCCCGAAAAGCCAGTAAATAGAAGGTGTCCAACTAGGGTAGTGGAGCTCATCAACGTCATCCGCAGCGCCGCCGATGATCATCAACAGGCTCCAAAGCCTGGTGCGATTCAAGGGGCAGTGCGCATGTTCTGTACCCGGCAACCTGCAAATGGCGGCTTTGAGTTGGAGAGCCAGATTGCTGAACGAATGGCACAAATTACGGGCGATGAACAGTGGGCAGCAGGAGCATCTGAGCGAAAAACACTGATACTTGAGCACAAAATGGCCGGCCGGCGCCTAGGATTTGAGGGCATTTTTACGCCTCTTTACGCAGTTGAGCACCTGCGTACCAGCCTGCTGGATGGAACGCTGCCTATTCTCAAATTGTTCTTTGACGGGGTCATGCCGATTTTGGACGGCGCCAGGCACAGCGAATTCGCGCTCATGGAAGCTGTGCGGAAGAGATCACCTCTCCTCGACAGTGAGCACATGAAAGCGGCCCCTGATCAGTTGGGGTTACTTCAACAAGTCGGTGCCAGTTGCCAAACTTTGTGCGATTTGGTTACAGGTGATGATCCGTCTTTGGCCGATGTCGTGTTGGTGCTGGCGCAAACAGGCCTGCTTGAAATACCTGACCGTCTCGCAGCTGCCCTGGAGCAGGGTGTGACTGATGAAGAACCGCCTGAGACAGTTGATCGTGAAGCACTTGAAGTGCACGCCTACCGCATCCTCTTGGGGCGCCGATATTCTGAAATGGTCGCATTCGCTGGATACGCTCAGGGCTTGTCACCCTTCGATACTCACCAGGGTGTCAAAGGCTTGGAGTTTCCACGAGTCATGGTGATTCTCAATGATGAAGAGGCCGGAGGGTTCCTATTCAGCTACGAAAAACTATTGGGCGTTAAGGCTCCGTCCGACAGTGATATCAAAAATCAGCGCGCTGGAAAGGATGATGCGCTATCCCGAACGCGCCGCCTGCTTTACGTCACCTGCAGCCGGGCAGAGAAAAGCCTGGGGATTGTGGTTTATACAGCTCAGCCGGAAATCGCTAAAGAGCGCGTAGTTGAGGCTCGTTGGCTCGCAGCAGACGAGATAGAGATCATCTGAACCGCCAGGCTGGGCCCTCTACGCCTCGCGCACCCCGATGCGCTAGCGGAGAGCGCTGGCAGTTGACAGGCCCAGCCCACGCGTTTTTTTGTCCACGCCTGGTATCTCAAATCAATGGCTGTTGTTCAGGACAACCATCTCAGCGAACTGCAGCAAGCTGGTCATCTGCCCGCCGCCCCTACGAACAAGGTGGTGGCCCGTGATGCCCACGGCCGTTGGGCCATCACGATCACATCGGATGGAGTCCCCGATCATGTGCACCACTTCGCCGGATCCCAACGCACCACTCGGGATAGCTCTCAGTTGATCACGCGTCCAGTTGTACATCTGAGGCTCGGGCTTAAGGATGCCCAATTGATAGCTGTATGCGTAGACATCAAGGTTGGGGAACAGGCTACTTACGACTGCACCATAGGGCTGTGCGAGGTTGGAGCATACGGCGATGGCCACGCTATGTTTCTGCAGCAACTCGATGCCGGCCAAGGCATCCGCGAAGGGTTCCATGCTGGCCAAATCGGTATCGAGCACTTCCTGGATTTCAGCCAGACGGCCGTGGGACAGATGGATGCCTAGGTGCTCCGCCGCGCCCTCAAGGCCGCAATTCAGCGTCATTACGAGACGAGCATCATTTGGCGTGTGACGTCGTCCTTGGCGAAGCCCCTCCTTGAACAACAGGCGATAAGGTTGAACCGATGCCCTGCTGGAGAGGATTGTTCCGAACGCATCCAAAATCACTGCTTTGATCGTCATGATGTCCCCGACTTAGGATCAGGCTCCAAGCTTACTACGGGTGCCAGTGGTGCGGGTCAGCGAACCGAGGCTTGCGACAGCGAGCAGTGACTCATGGCGACTTGAAGTGACGTCAGTCCCCCTATCGCCGGCGAGCCACACCGCAACGTGCGTTATTGCAGGGAATAGATTTCCACTCCATCATCGGCGTGAAAGCGTTGAGTAATCTGCCTCGACGCACGACTGACCGTGAGTAGAGTCAATGAGCATTACGGATAGCGGCGCATTCATCCGAGAGGTCAAGAAGGCCCCTCAGATTTTCTACACCATTCACTACTCCTGCCAGAGCCTGTACGACGATAACGAAGGCCTCTCTCCCCGCATCACCTCCATTGCCATTACGCACTACGCGACCGGTCAGGCCGTTAGTTTTTCGACGCATTCTATCGCTGAAGAGCTTCGAATCGGGCGTGAGGACGTTCTCGGGAATTTCGACGCGGTAGAGCTCCAGTTGCTAACCGGTTTTTATCAGTTCGTCCGTGACAGGCGCGACAAGTACTGGGTGCACTGGAATATGCGAAACCTTACCTACGGATTCGAACACCTTGAGCATCGGTACAGAGCATTAGGCGAAAGGGATGCATCCGTCATCCCCGTGGAGCGCCGGCTGAATTTGAATGACCTACTGGCCGACCGCTATGGCTCTGATTATGCGCATCACCCCAAAATGAAATCCCTGATGGAGCTCAACGGTGGCATTCCCCGGCATTTCCTTGAGGGCAAAGAGGAGATCCAGGCCTTCGAAAACAAAGAGTTCATCAGGATGCATAACTCAACATTGTCAAAGGTAGGGTTTCTGAACTCCACCATTCGGAAAATGGTAACCGGAAAACTTAGAACCGCTTCAAGAGGTTTCGGCGTTGCGCTTGACCGTATTTTCGAAGGCAGATCAGCGAAAGCGATTGCCCTCGTCGGCGCGCTGATCGGGATTGGTGTGGGAGTTTGGCAGTGTATTCTCTGGTTCAAGGACGTTTAGCAAGCGTCCCAGGCTGCGACTTGTGCATAGTTGATGCACGGTTGTCATTTACAGAGTAGCCATTCTCGGGATCACCTAGGCTCCTGAAAACGCGCGCATCATGCATCGCTGAATGATCAGACAATTGCCGCCTACTGATGGTGGCTAGGAATATGTAAACCATGAGCACTGATGCAGAATTCGACGCCATTAAAAGCCTAGGCCGCGTGGCCTTACCTCGTAGCAATACCTACCTGTTTCGTTTGGGTATTGCCTTGTACGGTTTCGCCTCGATCGCCAGTTTCATGGCCGAGGTTACCTGCCACCTTGATCCCACTTTGAACCGGACGAAGCTTGAGGAGCAGATGGGCGCAGGCTTGCTTAACGCCTTTCGAAAGGCAGTGGAGAAAGGGGCTCTGTCCTACCCCGATGTCGTCGCACCTGGACAATTGGCGGCTGACTTGTTTCAGGCGATGAACGCCGAACGCTCAGACATTGTCCATGCCTACCCCATCACCAATCCTGAGGGTGAGCAGATCCTCCATCGCCGCAAGGACAGTCAAGGCAAATACTTCGAAGTGACCGATGTGCTCCTGGACAGTTTCAACTCACGCTTGCACGAGGTAAGTCTGCAGCTTTGCGCCATACGCAGAATCGTGAGGCCTGATCTGGGGGACTGAACAGGCAATTACTGCCCAGTCCCCGGTTGACCGGACTCAGAAGCCCTAGCTGCGTTCGAGGTCATCAGTCGCTGAGCAGAAACCATGGCACTCGATCGGGGAAGATCAGTGATGCGCAGATGGCACCTATCCGCGTTGCAGGGTTTTGCAGCGATGTATCCTGAAGCATCTGGGGCCTGCATGCTTCCTCCCAGCGCTGCACGACATCCGCCACCGTCCATACCTTCTGGCCGACCTGGAAGACGTGATTTATACCGTTACGAACGAATGGCTGGCTGAACTCCAGGTAGCTTTGCGGAAGGAAGATGTTGAGGTGTGCGTGATCGAGGCTTGCCAGGTTGTAATCCAGCTCTTCTTCAAGGGAATGACGACGGCTGATGAGCAGGACAAGCGCCAAGGTCTCCGAGGGTGAGCTACTCAAACGCTTCAACTCGGCGGGATCTTTGTCGGCGCGTGCTTTGAGATAGCCGAAAACGTTCTCTGCCGACAGCAACGGCTGGGCAAGTCGCCCCTCGTGCTCAACGAGCGCGTTAATCAGCGTACTGACGACCAATTCGCCAAGGCCATTCGCGTCATCCGTTTTAATGGCTGTGAGGAACGCGGCCCAGTACGGTGCTTCGTCTTCGCTCATGCCCGCACAGGCGCTAGCGTAGTGCTCCACCAGTAGAGCACTCATTTGCTCCAGAGCCTCTCTGAGATTAGCGTCTCTGACGCCAAGCTCCCGAGCCAAGTGCACCGCTGCGCCTGCCCAGCCTAAAATTCGAGAAATGCGTTGCGGGAGGTAGAACAGATCGGGAATGCCATGCCGGGACAGCGAACAAGGGTTTTCTCGAAGCCCATTGACGATGTCCCAAAGCCGGTACTCAATCTCTGTCACGATCTCGTGAGCGAGTCCCAGAATGCAGTCGCGAGAGGCATTGTCCTTCTGGGACGGCTGGAGGAGCAGCGCTGCGCACGTTGCGCTCAGTTCGACCCGAGAAAAGCTATTGGTGTGGCGCCATGCACCCTTCTCCAATGATTGCCAGATGCCGCCGATAAACGCGCCGGCTGCGTTCGGTATGTCGGCCAGGCGATCGACGCACGTGGAAAGGACAGGAAAAAGCTTTTCGGCGGTGAGTTCATGTTCCGGGGCAAACATCAGCTTGTACAGCTCGGCGGAATGAGCACTGATGGCTTGTCCGGCCAGGGACGCGGGTGAGATGCCTGTGATCCCCAACAAAGAGGACGCCGGATTGTCGGAAGCATGCGGATTGCCGAACAGTGGCATATGACCGTATAGGTTGACGCCCCACACGGATGGCATCTGCCCTCCCCGCGTCTGCTCCGACACGAACTGTGCAGCTGGTCGGCCTATATCCAGCAAATCGAGCATGCCCGCTCGCGACCCGGTATCGATCTCACCACTCAACACTTTGAGCAGTGCAAGGGTTCCACACCCGCCTTGACTGGTTTCGCTGGCGTACTGATCTGCCGCTGACGATACAAAAAACGACACGCCAAATGTCTTGGCTTTACCAATCACTTCAGGCTTGAGCAATATACCGAGGTTGGACACCATGCCACCGGCGTGGCACGCATCAATGATCACATTGCAGTGGGCAGCTTTGAGTTCGTTGAAGTATTCGAAGAGTCGACTGAGCGCAAAACCCGTGGTGGAGAGACGATCTGCACGGGTATCGCTGAGGCAGAGAAAATAGCTGTCGTTGGCCTCACCGCCATGCCCGGCGAAAAATAGCGTGAAGCTGTCGATTTCATCGTACTTGTCCTGAATCTCAAGCAGCATTGCATCCAACTGACTCCTGACAGGAGAGCGTAGCAAGTACGCGTCCTCTGACTGGATACGGCTCAATGGCCCTATCGAGAGTGCAGAGTGGATGGAGAGCGCGTCACGCTCGGCACCGGACAATTGGCTGAGCGATGGAGATTGGTAATTGTCACAACCGATGCACAGCAAAACCCCGGCGCCCATCACTGCCCCCTACTACGAAATTTAGATTTTCGCGCGGCTTCCGCTGCCAACGCCTGGGTGATTTTGATCTTCTTCACCTCCTCGACCCTGGCAAGCAATTCTGGCTCATGCAGCGAGGGATCTGTGTGAAGGCGTTTCGCGAGGCTGGGATGCATGCGAAACTCTGGAAGCGATACCTGACCATCTCGATCAACCGAGTATTCGACTGTTTCGATAGCCTTGAACATCTGTTCGCCAAGGTTGGACGCGGAACCATCGATGACATTGCCGTGTTCTTCGCAGGTATCGGAGAGCATCTTGTAGAACGCCTTGGCGTAGCTGTCGGCCATGCTGCTGGATATTTCATCAACCGTACGTTCAATGACGTCTAGCCGGCCCCCCATGATGTCCTCAAAGCGCAATCTTGTTTCGTGCTCGATCGTCTGCATCTGGTCGACGCGATCAGGATCGTAACTGTGGTGCGACTGCCACGAGCCACCGTGACTGAATCGCTGGACGTTATCTCCTCCACTGACCTGTCTTTGTGCCCAGTTGAGTTTTTCTCCGGTGGCTTGCATTAACGTCTTCATGACGATTTCTGCTTGCGCATCAAATGGGAAAGGATGGGCTTTATCCCTCATGTCTGACTCCTGACTGACCATGCGCGAATTATTAGACGCCATGATTCAGAGAGATGATCTTTCCAGCTCCCTCTTCGTGGCATGGCAATAGTATGACCTCAATTCTCCATTCAATGCGCTGAACAACCTCCATGGAATGAAGGGGTGGCAATGGATGGAAATTGAAGGCTGAAAGCAACTCAAGCTCTCCTGCGCGCCCGAGTCGCCTTGCCCCCAACCTTCTGGTTTTGAGGCCCGCTACACGCGGAACCTTTTTTTGCCGTATCGATTGCCTGTATACCGAGCTTTCTTCGCGGGCTTTTTCTTGGGAGGCTTGTAATCGCACTCCGGGAAGTTGGTGCATCGAACGAACGGGCCGTTCTTGCTCTCCTGCACGACCAAGTCGCCGACGCAGCAACGGGGGCATGGATGGAGCCTGACCGGAGCTCCGTGTACGTCCTCAACCTGAAGCGCACTGTCGCTCGCCAGTTCCTTTATGAAAATCGAGACCTTGCTCGCAACGGTGTACATCACCACTGTACGTCTAGCCCGGGTCAACGCAACGTAAAAGAGGCGGCGCTCTTCTGCGAACGGATAAGAATCCCCATTGGGCATGACGAGACCAAGGACTGGGTCGTCAGTCATGGTGCTGGGGAAGCTGCGGCCACGCTTCATGCTCACCATCGATGGCAAGATCACGTAGTCAGCCTCGGTACCCTTGGAGCGATGTACGCTTAAGAATGACACTTCAATAAATTGACCGAAGCGCGCCTTCCAGTTGCCGGGGACGAATTTGATCTCTTTGTTGTACCTTCCGAGAATGCAAACCTTGATCAACCGGTCATCTGCTTTAGGGATCGTGCCATCTTTCAGCCCTGCTACCAGGCTTTCCAGGAAGCTGTTGATGCCGTGATCAATACTATCTGCATCCGGCACCATTACCGCCTTAAGCGCAGGCCCCACAGCGGGAGTCTTCGAGTACACCGTCTTAGTCAGCTGCACCGGGTTTCTACTCACGAAGCGGCTGGATACGTCACATAAAGCCTGGGGGCACCTGAAGGTCTGCTCCAGCTTCAACAACTGACCAGATCCGAAGTACTCCCTGAACTCAGTCATCACCGACACGTCAGCGCCGGCGAATCTGTTGATGGATTGCCAGTCGTCGCCGACAGCAAAGAAGTGGCGACCCGGGACGCTCACCAGCGCCCGACAAAGGCGCGCTCTCGCTTTTGATGCGTCTTGAAACTCATCGGCCATGACCAACCGGAAGTTCGGTACGCATCTGCCCTGCTCCACATGCTCGGCGGCCTGCACCAGCATGTCCTCGAAATCGAGACCTTTATCATCCTTGAGGGCCTTGTTCCACGCTTCCATAACCGGCCAGAATATGTCGAGGAACATCTTGTAGCGATGTTTGAACAACCCCATAGGAAGCTCATCCACCCGCTTGAGCAACTCATCTTCCGTCAGGCAGTTACTTTTGACATGGGCGATGAAGGTGCGGATGAGACCAATCAGCTTGGTAGTGGATAGCGGCGGCTGGCGGTCTGGGGGAACGGGACGATCGGGGTTCGGGTCGAGCTCAATCCCCCGGCTGGTGAGTTCATGCGTGAGATGTTCAACCCACGTGTTCTGTCGGATTTGGTGCGATGTTGTTTCGATCAGATGGGTACCACGCTCACGGTGCAGCGCGCGTTTCCATTGCGCGTCTTGCAGATACCCCTCGAAGTGCTCCGGTGGCTGCCCCTGCTCGTCCAAAGCAAAATGCTCGTGATACAAGCCGATATTTGGGTAGTAAAAGTCGGGATGGTACTGGCTATGAGTCGCAGTAGCTGTGTCATGCTCGTAGGGGCGCTCATAGACGTACCCGACACCGTTATAGTGGAGCCAGTTCGCAATCATGCACTCCTCCAGGCTCTTCACCGGATCACCTTGGATCGGGTTGAGCCGGCCAGCTTTTGTCCCGGCCTTTGGAGGTGCTTTCATGGATTTAAAGTCGGGAAGATCCCGACCGAAGACCAGGCGGAACAGATCCCAGCGACTGCGGAATGCCACCGAGTTGTCCTTGAGATGATCGACCAATTCCTCCAGCTTCTTAAATGCCAACGGCTCTTTTACAACCCACTCAGGAACTCGTGGTTTCTTTTTGGTGGCATAGCCAATTATGGCGAGGCCGAGCCGGTGGAACGTCTTGGCGCGTACCGTGACGCCCTCCATCTTCAGCCGCTTGAACGACTGCTCGGCGCGCTCCGCCAGCTCTTTGGCTGCATCCTTGTTGAAGGCCAGCATGACGATTTCTTTTGGCTGAAAAAAACCTCGATCAATCGCGTACGCTGCCTTGGCAACCATGGTCGAGGTCTTGCCGGAGCCCGCTGAGGCCGCAACCAGAACGCGATTATCAAAGCAGATCACCGCCCGCGCCTGCTCATCGTTCAGAGGCCGCTTTTCGACCTTTGACAGGAGCGGCTCACAAGCAACGAGTTCTCGTTTGGTGTGTTCTTTGTTGAACTCGCGCCACTTAATGCTCCAGTCCGCTCGCCAGAAAGTAAGCACGCGCTCGATATCTTCAAGGCGAATGCTCAGAGCAACCCTCAAGTCATGGTCTTGAAGTAGCTCATTCAAATCTGTCTCAGCGATTCCCAGTCTTGGCCTGGTTGCCTGCAAACCCATCTGCTGCTCATGAGTTACCCATCGCCGCTGGGTCATCGCATCATTGAAGATACGAGCAGCTTCCCCAAGCCAGTCTCGAATCTGCATGTACGCGGTTCGAAAGCGTTCATGCCGCGCCAGGGTGCGTTTCTCGGCCTCACGCAGCGTCTCCTCGCGCAATCGGTCGTGGGCCTTGATGACATCTTTAATGACCGCGTTGAGCCCCGAAACTGAAGCTTTCGGTAACCCACCTACGCTGCCGCCCGGGTAACTCACTCGGCCCGAGAACAGACCTCTTGTCGCCTGCATGCTGGATACTTCGTCGGATCGAATCACCACGCGCTCGCCATGAACATTCAGCTCAAAAAAGCCGTCTGCAAGACGCAGTGACCATGGTACTGACAACGACAGTATCCGGCCGAAAAACGAGGGGCCCCAAACGTATTCCTTACTCAAACCTTCCTCCGTTACGACGATTGATCGCGAGCGAACAATTGCTCGCGACCCTGTGAGGTCGTCATTCATACCTTAAAAAAGATTCGGCCCCAACGGCCCAAAATTAAACACCGACCCTAATGAGCCACCCTGATTGATCACAAAGTGGGTTGAAGGCAGAGCAGCCTGGCATCGTGAGTTTCGGTCAGATCACAGCCGTGGTGATCAGTCACAGCGCCCTGCGGGTCGGTTAACAGCCCTATCAACCTCAAGCTGTTGATCCGCAGGCGTACGCATGGCTATAACCGATAATCAACGAGCTCTGCCGCCAACCGACGTATCTCGTCCGCCGCATGCGAATCGGGGGAGATATCCAGGACGGAGTCGAAGTACGAAAAACCTTCCATGGATGGTTGGTCATAGTTGTATTTATCGATCACGACTTCATGAGCGTTGGTCAAGTGAGTCATCAGCCGAGTCAAAGGCAGGGACTTGATGTTCTTGAGAATATGTTCTCGGAATTTATTGGAGCTGAGTCGCCTTGCTTCCAGCCCTTCTGCCAGTGCAGGAGAAATCTCTAAGCCTCCACAAAATTCCTCCAATTCTTGGCTTCTGCCCCCTACATCATTGCACGTGACTAACCCATAGCATCTCGGTGTACGGCGTCCGCCCTTGCTTGTAAGCAATCGCACATTCAATCGCTGGGCGCTATCCACTGATTGATGGCAGGCGCTGTCGATGATGATCACAACCAGGTCTGAATGGGCGCGAATGAGGTCGACCTTGAGATTGAGGTCAAGCAGGACATAGTCATAGTCAGCCTTGATGTCCTTGAACATTCTGGAGGATGCGATCCTTTCGACCATTGAATCCAGCGTTCCACCCATTTCGAACTCCAGTCCGCTGCGATCCATGGGGGATCCATGATCCACGATGTGTCGCAGTCGCTTGGTGAAACTGCTTTTTTCGGCCACGCTAAAAAATACATCTGTATAGCCAAAGAAGTCGACACCGGCAGCCAGTGAATGGGCCTTGGGGTGCTTCCCATTTGAAACGTCATCCTCATAACAACAGTCGTGCGTAATGATTGCGACGTTGCTTCCTCGCTCCACCAAACATGCTGCTACATCAACGGTAATCGGCGACTTACCGACCCCTCCCTTGAGAGATGTAATGCTCAGCACGCGGGCTGATCGCGCAACCTTAAGCAGCTTGGCGATGTTCGGGGGCATCGAAATGCCCGATCGGTCAAAAAAATTTCGTACGACGCTTTTGCGCGGTGAGCGCTGACCCTGCTCGTAATATCTCCAGGTTCGTTCGCTCACGCCTGCGCATTCTGCGGCCCTGAATCTGGACATCGAATGTTCGATCCGGGAATTCATGAGCGCAGTGGCCAGTGGGGACATAGCAATTCTCCTTGTCTGTCGAAACAGCCTAAGGGTTTGCGAGACGAGAAAAAAGATGGCACAGAGTTCCGCAGGATTCGCGCGCAAAGGGCACTAAATTAGTTGAGCGCGGAGTACCAAGCGTGATCGTTGGACTGATCTCGTAAGAGGATGGAGGAAGGGATGGGGATGAACCTGACCACCCTGATGTGGGCCAGCGTCGCAAGTGGACAATCACTCAGGCTCAAACCACCGAGCATCAGGTGATCATGCCGGCGTCAGGGACTAGATCGACTTAACCTCCACCACCTCGACGTAGCGAAATTTCTTCCGGGCAGCCTTCACCGCCTCCTGCTCCGCCAGCAACTTGCTCAGGGTGTCGGCTTGATGGATCAACTCAAACATCTTGCCTTCGTATTCGTTGCCGACCATCAGGGTCACTTGCAACCTGGGTGTGAAGGCCTTTGCCACCTTCTTTTTCTGCAAATACGCCTTCGGTTTCTCGAACTCGAGTTCAGCAGTCGCCTCCGGCACCGGTGGAGGCGTCACCAGCGGTGCGGGCTCAGCATCACCAAAAAGCGCCCTGCGCATTTCCTCTTCACTTAGATCTGAAGTCATCGTAATTCTCGGTGGGGGTCATCTTTAGATGACCAGATTCTACTAGGATTGCTGCACACGGCTATCGGCGATGCTCACGGGGGTAACGTCTGCAGCTCAACCAGGCTGCTCGTCAGAGCCCGGCTAGCTGCGCAGCATGCGCAGATTTCTGGATTGAGAGACCGATCGCGATGCGCCTTGTGTAGTCACGCTTCCGGATCGTGTGGGCAGCATTGGACGTTTACTACAAACTGACCAGTCGTCTACAAGCCCTTCACAAGCCATTGCATTCAAGCGTGGCTCTCGGAGCGGCCCATTTTGGGTAGATGATTGAGCGCCAGTCGATCGGCCTCTCCTGGTCGAATTCCTCGCCCATATGGCGCAGTTGCTTAAGGTGCGGAAAGTCCTTCGCGGCTGCACTCAATGCTGCCAACGCACCAGGCGAGTCGCCAGCCAGTCGGTATCGCTCGGCCAGCGCGAGCCCCATGCACGCTTCCACGTTCTGCGACACCTTGATACCGGTCTTCGTGTGGCGTTTTTTGTAATATTGGTCGAGCTGCTTCTTATGCTCGGAAGGTGCCCAGCCAGTATCACTTCCCATCAGAGCCTGGGCGATCAACGAGTCAACGCCTGGCCGGTTCAAAAGGTCGACTTCAGTTTGCGAAAACACCCTGTACGTCTGCACTGTTCCCAAGAAGAAATCGGACAGGTAGGCAAACCCCAAGAACGACACCCTCATGGCTTCGGGCATCTGGGATTGAATGCTGAACCCCTTTTCGATGACACGCGTTGGGTGATGGAGCTTGCGATTGGGGAAGTCGACCAAGCATTGATCAAGTAGAAGCACAAGCCCTTCTAGATGGTGTCTGGGCGTCCGGGTGCTGAACGCGTCGGGATTGTAGATCCAGAGCGACGGGTCGAGCTTCATTCTCAGCAGGTGTGGATTATCCCACTCGTAATGGTACGGCTCATGATCGACCTTCTCCGCCTTGCGGACGTATTCAATGATCACCGCGCGCGTGAGACGAAATAGCCCCTGAAAGGTAAAGGTGAGCTTGTCATCGTCTTCACAGGTTTCCCGGTGACTGGCGAAATGAAGAAATTCTTTGGTCAAAGGCTTGAGCGTGTGGACGTAGCCGGAGCGCACGCCATAGAGGTTTTGCAGCGCGGCTTCCAAATCGCGACGCCCAATCGGGTGTTTTTGTGCGTCGGCTTGTACGGTGAAGTAATCGGCCGGCAGGTGAGCCAGGATGAACTGCCCAAACCGATAACTCAGGCGTGGATGAATGACGTCCAGTACAGCGTCCTTCACCGCTCGCGCAGGGTCGTGATCGACACCCTCCAAAGCCTTGTCCACCCCTCGCCTCTTTTCTTCGGGAATGTCCGACCACTGGGGGTCGTGTCCATCAAATTTCTGAACCAGGGATTCGATGCACATGACCAGCAATGTGTACGCAAGGTTGAGGTCGTCGCTCATTCTGTGAACGGCAGCAACGTAAGTTCTGATCGACTGAATGACCGCCATGTAGGTCACGCGCTGCAGTCCGATCAACTGTTCGGTGAACTCGTTGAAAGCTGCAATCTCGGCAAGATCGGCCCGGACTGAGGCATCGTAAAAGCGCGCAAGGCGTTCACTGGGATGTGGCTGTCCTGGCCGGCGCCGTTGATTCAACAGGCGCTCGGTAATATGGACGTCAGGCGAGCAAATGACCCGGAGGCTGAAAGAAGCCACGTCTGCAAAGTCATCGATGTAGGCGCCCATGGTTCGCGAGACGAGAACGCCCGGCTCGGGTTCAGCTGCCTCCATGTACTCCGTCATTTCATACGCAAGCGCCGTCGGGGTATTCGAGGTATCCATGCTGATCAGCGTTCCCACCTTGGTCGTGAACTGGTCGACCACTGCGAGATCAAGGTTGGTGTAGACGACTCCCTTGAGGAGCGTCGTCCTTGGATTTTCACGGTTCGTAAACAGCTTTCCGGTCGCGGCTTGCAGCATGGGCACTCCTTGCTCGATGGTTCTCTGGTTTCAGGCCGCGCCTCACGACAACTTCGACGCTTACTCACCACCATTGTGCAGGCCTTCAGGCACCTCAGGCCAGCAGGCGCAGGCGTCAGAGTAACCGGGCTGCATAATTGCGTGGACTTGATCAGCCATTTGCAGTCGAGGTGATCGGCGCCTGCGTTGGACTTGACCCGTACGTTGGATGGCTTCGATCGTCAAAAATCGACCAAAAGCAGACGCCCTGCGTGGGGGTGGGCAAACCGTGGATCCGGGCCTGCCGGAGCGCCGATGTGGCGAGTGGTGTGCCCCGAAGTTTTGGGCAGAGCGCCAGGATAATGTCTACCTTCCCCAAGGCACGGGTAACCGCCACACGTGCCCCCACTCCCACCCTATGGCCCCGGTGTACAATCACGATTACAACTTCCCGAAGCTGAGCATAAGCACTCAATGAGCAAAAGCACCGCGATCGACAGCCTGGATCACGAATTTTCAGAGACCTGCAGGAGCGCCTGCGCCGATTATCTTAAGTACTTGGACACACTCCTCCTCCCCGTTTTTGAAGAGCTCAGAAGCCACTCTGATAACCGCTGCCTGAAGCTGCATCAGGTTATTGGGGCCAATCTCTGCGCCGCACACGCTATCGACTACATCATCGCTATCCGGCGCGCGCTCGGTTTAAAGGAGGGCCGGGGAGCTCTGATCCAGGTGTTTGACGCTGAATATGCAGTTGCTGGTGCTCGGATCCAGGGCGGAAAGATGACGCTAGTGGATGCAGTAAACAACGCCATGAAACATATACGCATTGAGCCGAAACGCTATGAGGAATTAATTCAGCAGTACGGCCAGGTCAGCTTCGAATGCTTAGTCGAGGACGACGGCAGGATCCTTTGCCTCCTGGACGGATTTCGATTTGACTACGTCCGAGTCGTGCTTCTTCCGGTCTTGGAAGCCCTATGCACTTGGCACTTCGAAGACGAGGAGGCAGTCGCGGAGTTCGCCCGAGGCGGTATGAAAGACATGGATTTCGGAGCGCACAGCGGGATCGATGACGACGACCCGATTGATGCCCTGATCAACGCTTGCAACCCCACGTGCATAATCTGCGATGAGGGTGAAGACGATTGCCAGTGTGCGGAGTACGTGTTCGCTGGTGAAACAGGGGAATTTGAAGCCCGGTTTGCGACCAGTGCAGAGCTTGACACCCTCCTCTACGCAGTGTCCGGCGCTTACCGGCGCGACAGGTTAGTCTGAGCAAGTACCTCAGAGGAATTCAAGAGGGCGCGAATTCCTCCGCATTTTTGGTTGCAAGCTAGTACGAGATCGCTTCCGCAGCGTACTGATAGGAGCGGCAGCGTGCGACAGGGTCATAAATCCTGTAATCGATCATCACCTCATCGGCGCCCGTCTGCTTGATGAAGTTGGTGAGCAACTCCCCGATCGCTTCCTTGTCACCGATGGCTGAGTATTCCAGCGTTCGCGCAAGGTCGCACCGGCGGACGTCGTTCAGACCCGCCAAGTACCCGTCGATCGGTTTGCTGAGCGGCCCAGGTCGACCCATGTGCAACTGCGCAAACCAGTGCCTGTGCGACGCACTCGTCATCACTGCACGACAACACCATGAGATGCTAAATCACTGATCAAGGTCTTACGGCGCAGCATTTTCGGGAGTTTGAAAATATTCCTGTAGCTGTAAAAAAGGAACACAGGAATAAGCAGCAAACCAATACCGTACGTGGCTGTGCCAACAATCACCCCTGCGGGTACTGCAGCCAACCCGTACACAATGCCCTTCAGGAAGGTCGATTTGGCAACGAGTCGCATATGATCAAGGTCGTACTCAACCTTCCCATTGCCCTTTTCAAATGCCACAAGCACGATTGATTTTTTTCCTAAATGCTTGAAGAACCAAGTTCGGGGGGTATCAGTAGTCATCGCACCATGTCTCTTGAGGTAGTTCAGCATCACAACCTCTTTGAAGTGGTGAGTATTTCCTTCCTCATCTTCGCATCGCACCATTGTAAAAAGCGCGTCAATATCTCCGCTCGCTTTCAGATTGAAATTCTTGACAACAACTGTAATTTTTTTGAGTTCCGACATGCCTTTCCTTAAATATTTGTGGAACGTTATCTGCTGGGAGTTGGCTATATAAAAGTTTCGAAACAGGTAAGTGCGCCCTTATTGCATGACATAGATTGCCAATCACCAAAGTTCAGGTACTGATACAACTAGTCAGCCAGCCTGCCTCGTGGATCTCGCCCCCTGCCCCGCGCTGGTATTGCAGCACAGTGGTTTCAAGCGTCTCCAGCATCACGTTCCGGGAGCTCGGTGACGATGACATAGTGATCATCGCCGCTCCGGCTACGCACCAGCGTGAAGCCGCCGCGCTGCTCGACAGCGCGAACCGAGGGAGTGACGACAGTCATGCCATCGCTAATCGTTCCTGAGTGGTCTCCGTAGACAGTGGCCGCGTAGCGATCCCCCACCCGCGCTGCGTTTACTAAATAACCATCGACGGTCACGCCCCACCCTATGGCGCTCGCCCGTACAACCCCCGTTGGGAGTTCGATCAATTCACAGGCACTCACGCTGTTCTCCATACCTCATACAATTTCAATGATTTTGCCTGGGTCAAATCCGCAGACTTCACCTGGATAACCTCGTTGGTTCGACACCAGTCGGCACCCGCTCAATACGGTGTCGATGGAGTAATGGGTATGGCCGAACGCCCAGAAGTCGGCCTGCTCCACCAGAGAGTGCCATGTGTTGTAGTACGCGGCGCTGACATGCCCATCGTGCTCATCACCCGCCACCTCAGCCAATGGAGCGTGGTGAGTGACAACGAATGTTTTCCCCGCGAATGGCCGGCTCAACTCCAGGCTAAGAAACTCCCGTGTCGCGTGGTTCTTGGCAATAAGGTCGGCCGGCCGCAGGCGCCGATAATTCGAGTCGGCTCTGATCATGTTGAAGTCGTTCATCACCCGGCCGCAGGTCATGGATGCGGCGACCGTATCGCCCGTCGAAGAAAAATCCGTCCATGCGGTACCCACCAGGAATCTCACATTCCCAAAGACCCACGACTCGTTTTCAAGCACGTGAACGTGAGGGGCCGCTGCCGCTCGCATCTTCTCGATTGTTCGATCGATATGCCCTTTGTAGCACTCATGATTTCCAGCGCAGTACACGACTGGAGCTTTGAAGGTCTCATTTGCCCACAAAACACCCCGCGCTTGCAGATCGATGTCGCCGGCGAGCATCACCACATCCACCGACACATCTGGGGGGATGAAGCGGTCGAATTCGTTGTGCAGGTCTGAGTAGATCAGGACTTTCATAAGCTGGTGATTTTGGCCTTGCTGCCGGGATGCGACTAACCGGGTCGAGGCCCAATTCGATGCTTGGCAGAGCTGATGTTCGATTCAAGCATATATTGATGCGACTGCCTGACTGCGGGCCATACGGGCTAGCGATCGGTCGTCCGTCAAAGGACATGACTATAGGCATTTGCTTTTGACAAAGCAAATTCAGCATATCGTTCCGTTTGCCGGGAACGCTTATGTCACTTCGCAACGCTTACGCCTCTGCCTTGCAATTCCTTCGAATGCGCCGCGAGTCTTCGCAGCAGGCGTTAGCAGAGGCTGCCGACCCTTCCTACATCAGCCGATTGGAAGCAGGCCGCCGTTCAGTGACACTCGACGTTAGCCAAAACCTCGCTCAAGGGCTCGGAGTGGATCCCCTCACCCTGTTGGTACTAGCGTATGCAGCGCAGCGTGGTCAGACACCGCAAGAGGTTCTGCATCACCTTGAGGCAGATCTCTCCGCAGATGGTTTAATGACCTGTGAAATTCCGTCCCAACCTTCCCGAGACCCGCATCCGGGGATTGCTGCAGCGCGGGAACTAAGAGCAAAAATCAAAGCGCTTAGCGATCAAGGGCTGGCTCCTGTCGAGGTGGCCAAAAGCCTGGGCATTTCGAGACAGCGGGTCGCACATCATCTAAAAATGATAAGTGGTGACAAAAGCTGCAGCTAATAAGAATTGATTCTGCATATACGACCGGAGCCTAGAGAGGTGCTCGCACAGGTGGATAAAACTCCCTATGGGAAACATGCAGAGTCCCTGCGGACATAAGGATTCGCGGGCATAGCTTCACCTTACTGTTATTATTCAACGAACGCCGGCATCGTGTGTTAGCTAAAGCGATTACTAAATCCTCAAATACCTATAAGAACCCAGCCGCCATCGCCGATCTGTAAGTACACATAGCCTACCTTGCTCGGAAAAAAAATACTCACCCTGATCGGCGATAAGATCAGGAGATGCATAATTCTCTTTCAAACAGTTGCGTTTGCAACGTAACTCAGTCATCTCTGACAAGTACGTAGGCGCCGGATAGTATAACCCGTAATCGCTAGAGCCGAAGCATTCATCTTGAGTGACAATGTTATCTATAGATGCAATATTGGCTGAGGCCCATGGGTGGAGTCTCACGCTCTCCAAAATAACAATAGTTTCATTCGATTGCTCCGAAACAACAAGACCTGCCCATATTTCATAAAACTGCGCAAGTAAGAGATTCAAATCTTTAGCGAGCAGCGATATTGGTCTAGGATAGACTGGCTCCGATCGAGGTATCCTGTAGGCACGAGCTTTCTTTTTCAAAGCTGAATCAACGGTACGTACATCATGAATATTCACAAGCCAACATGCGTAGGCCACGGAAACACAGCAAGTGTGTTCGTATTCTAAGCCCATGCGATGATTTGCTTTGAGGGAAGCGAAAGACTTGAAGCACCGGCGGTGCCTTGCCAGATACCGCCTTCTGACATATCTACAAATCGATTTGACACACGCAATTTGATCAGTCTTAAAGCTACACTGCATACCCATGTCACGAATTTTTTCTTGGCGAATACTCTGCCAACCTTTAACTAATGGCTCATCCTTTTGACACCAAGCTGTGGCTGCGTGAGGGATATTCAACCTAGATACTGGATAGTCTGTTATAATATCGAAACCCGTCGGCACGTCGATCTTTGGCTCTAAAAACCTTAAAATATAGTCAGTATCTTTAGAACTATAGTATCCCGTTAGCCCCAGCCACCGGTATAGATCATTTCCACACCGATCCTTTGCAGTCTTCAGCCAATCTAAAAAAAATTCATGCCATCGTTCAACAAAGTTAAACACTGGGTTGGACAGATCACATACCGGCATTCGCTCTATAATCGCCTTAACGTGATCGCAATGATTGCCTAATAAAAAATCACGAGTATGTACGCTGGAACGATCTAAATAATCAAGCGCAAAATAACAGCTGCGGCAAGCTAATAACTGCTTTCCATGCCATGGGCAGTGGGTAATTTCCTCAAGAAAAAATAGTGATGAATGATATCCCATAGCAATGCACAATTCACAGTGACGGATGGTCTGCTTCGATCCAACTCGCCTGCCCACTACATTTTCAATGAACGAGTTAGTTAATGCACTTGCAGGCAACTGTATCGCTTTCTCTAATCGCTCCTGACTAATTGAGCCAGCGCCCCACCAGCGAAATTTTTGGGTACCCCAGTCAATATTTTCATTTTTGATCAATTCAACAACTTGCTTACCTTGAACACGGTTGATTACCAAAATTTTTAGCAAGATCAGCCAGAGCGACTCGCAACTAGCCAATTTTCTGATAAACGAAAACACGGAACCCTTGTGCATTATTCGTACCCTGTGGGCAACTTATCTCCCATTAATGCAGAGACTTGCTGCATGTCAGACTTAACGATAGATTTAATTACATGCTCTTTAGTTAATGCAAATCCATCTGCATCATCGTCCCTAGCGCTAATAAGAAGATACGCCAAGGCCAGAAACATGTTCTCGGTGGGAATCAGCGAAGCACCAACGCTTTTGATATGTTCAATGGATTCGCTAAAAATAAGTTCAGCAAGACTATCTAATCTAAACCCTGAGTCGAATGCTTTTGGCAGAAAGAACCTTGTATAACTACACCCACTACCCCGTGGATAGGTCATGTCTTGATCAAATGCGCTCAGCGTTTCCTTCAACCAGTCTGCAGATACACAGCCAACAAACTCCACTTTCCGACTGAAGAATCGGCCCAATAATGCCATGTGCCGTCCTTTATGGAGAGAAGTTATCAATCCTTTTATTTGCTCTTGAGCAAACCCGATCGTCGTCAATTGTACTTCACTAAGACTCAGCCTGTTCTGGATTACTTGCAGATGCTGAAGGTCTTTATAGGTTAAAGCCTGCATTTCATCGACCACGAGAATAAAGTGCGTATCCCCTAAACTTGCCAGCTCGCAAATAATATGGTTCATCACTGCGTCTCGCAGATTGCTTAGCTTCTCTTTAACCCTAGTCTCAAGCTTCATAGCTTTGACCATCGTTTGTATGATGTTTTCTTCACCAGTCACGTCGACAGTTAAAAATAGTATGTATCGTTCCGGAAACTCTTCACGCAGGAACTTGACGATAGCCGTGGCGCACTGCGTTTTCCCCATACGAGAAAGGGACTGGAAATACACGCTTGGCATCCGTAGCCAGACTTGCTCGCTGATCTGATCATATGCCCAGTTAATGGTCGGTGTGACGACAAGGTATTTTCCGAGCACTAGTGGGTGGCTATTCATTAATAAATCACGAGCCTTAGTATCATGAGGTTCATAATCGCTCATCGTATCTCTCCGCTTTAATCAAGAGACTTCTTGCGCGTAATGGTTCGGGGTGGCTTAATAGAATTGTAGCCTTTAGTCGGATCTGGAGTATCCACCTTGGTTGTCGGTCGGCCATCAATCTTTAAACTTCCAACCAGTTGATCAATATCCGCCTGGGCCTCCATCGAAACTTTCTTGAATTCGGTAGCGGCAGCCGCATCTTGCTTAGATTTTGGAGTTACAGCGACTTTATCCTTAGACTTTTTCAAGCCTTGAGCCTTGGCATTAAGATAGTTCATATAAGCCGTGATGGGACAGTCCGAATGCGCGAGGATAATGACTCTATCTCTGATTAGTTTAATAGCCGCTTTTCGCGTAGCCCGGCTATGCCGCATCTTGTCCCATCCTGCCGTTGCCTTGAGCTCTCCGAGTATTTGCCCGTCGGGAAGATAAGCCTCAACAGATCTCATGTCAGCTTCATCTATGAGCACCGTCAGGGTCTCGCCTTTCAACCACATCGAATTACTCAGAAGCTCACTTTTATACCTTACTCGCTCGATTTCGATGAATGGTCGCACGCCATCTTCTGGGTACGCCCTGACCTTGACCTTCTGCGTTGTTTTTTTGAACGTAAGTAGCGGGATAACCTCCTCAAGAGGTCTTCTTGGGATGAAGGACTGATCGTCAGCCGCTAGAATCTGTTCGATCTGTTTCAACGGACTTGTACCATAGTTCCCTTCAGTTGGAAGGCAGTTATACCTAGCGCAAAAGTAGTCCATGATCTCTTCAACAGCATCGGCTTCTACATGGTATTTTATGGCCGTATCAGCAGCCTCTTTACCTTCTCCCGGCTTCGAGCCTGTGGAGTTAGGCAAACGCTGTATCATAGCCGCAACATCTCTAAATAAACGCTCGATACTCGGTCTGATCTCGAACTTGCCTGGCGCACCATAACATAAGGACGACCCGAGCATTCTACGTAGCTCCGTCGAGACATCTGCCGACTGATGTGCTAACGCATTGTCGAAGAATATGCTGGCGGGCAAGGCATTGTGAAGTTGGGGAAATATCTCACCAGGATATCCAGCACCTTCTGGGGTTGTTAAACACAATAGATTCGTACTCGGCCTTGGTAGCTGTGCCCTCAGTGCCTCAGTGATGACCTGAATGATATCTTGAGCATTCACCTCAGGCTTGTAAACTATTCGCCACCACCAAACAGCACCTGAAGCGCGCTCAACTATTGCGATAAAGCACAATCGTTTTAGAGTGACATAAGTAAGATGACCGCTAGGGTTTCTCATCCCGACTACAAATATAGCATCCGTCTTGTACGTGTCTATCTCAAACACATCCATGAACTTTTCGAGTTTAAGGATGGATTCAACTCCAGTCCCAACTGATAGCTGTGCCATGGCACGCGACCGCCCATTTAGCACAACGGACATGGCATAGTTTTTCCCCTCGACTTTTTTTATAAGGCTACAGATGCTTCTATAACCCTGCAAATCGGCATTAAAGGGCCATTCAGTTTCTGGGTGCCCATTATCCTTAAGATACTTAACAAAGAAAGAATGCAAAGCTGCAGGCTTTATATTTCTTTCAACTATCTTGGATCCATTTTTTCTTGGGAGTATTTTTTGAATTAGCTTTTCGTGTAGTTCTGGATATTTTTTCAACAAGGCTTCGAAAGCGCCGGCATACCCTCCGCGTCCGGAGGGCTTATTGCTTTTCGGAGCTGTAACTCTAGTGTAAGACGTGGTTCTGATGTGGGGAATCAAAGCTCGATAACCATACACCAAACCGTCTGAATGAATTTTCATGCACCGTTCAATTAGCCTTGACAAGTCAGACCTTCGAACGCCCGTCTGGCTCTCGATAGAATCAAGCGCCTCACCTTTTATATATAGATCAACTGCAAATTTCCTCTTTTTAAATAGTTCGCCACTGTCCGCAGCTAACAGTTCGATCAAAACAGGAGGCCACGGTTGCGTCGCTATTATTCCGGAAATTATCACTGAACGTGGACGTCTACCTTTCATTTTAGCGCCCATCTTGTAGCGCGCCCTAAGCCTCTGGCCACTATGTCGTGAACCACTACTTTTCCTTGTAGTATGAATTTAGCGAAGACGCCCATTACAATCATAGTGTCATACTGTATGCACTGTTCGATTAATTCTCCGACGGTACCCTCACGCATCATCTTCAAGAGATTAAGAATATTGTCCTGTTCAAACTTCCATGCTTTGCAGCGAATTTGTGCAACAAAAGGCAAGATGCCGAATAATGTCGCAGCATACTTCGAATGATGAGCTATAAAATCCTCCGTTACGGCCTTGTACAGGAATTTTCCAGGCTCACCATTTTTGTCTAAACAATCGACTTCATATGCTGCCTCTTTGTCAGCGGCACTTGAAATATGGTGATATTCTTCCTTACCATCCCTCAATACAACCTTGATCAATTCGAGAGATCGATATTTTTCTGTATCCCCAAGCCTAACCTGTACAATAGAACCAAATTCGAAGCTTCTGATGTTGGGATCAGACTCCAAAATAGAAAGCCAATATACCAACTCATTATTGCTGGCAAGAGAAATATCCTGATCAAGCTTTGGGCTAAAGCAAATCCATAGATTGTTCGAGGTATTAGTTCTTTTCCCGTGGGCTGAAGCTAGCTTGCCACGCATTTGGCTTTTGAGTGAGGGCATGACAAGTTCCTAAGTTCCAGTGAACACTTAAGCTATCGCATAGGTTCACGGCTCCGTCAACGGGTCAGTTCGCCCACAAATCCGTGACATTCAGCCCTCCTTCCCATATACATGCCAACTTATCTAGTGTATACAGGCAGACATATATAACGTATAAGCCGGGACGAGCGAAGCCAACTATCTGATTTAGCTTGAAGGCTAAGTCTGCAGCCCACTGAGAATTACCCAGTTTTTTTATTAAGCGGACTGTATTTTATGTTTTATCAAACTAATCACTGCACATCGATTTTTCGTCCCGCTCGTGATCTTTCCCAGCGAAGGCGGTTCGTGCCCCACATCGCAGGTGGATCGCGATGCGGTGAGTGTGTCGCCAATCTTAGTGCTGTACGCAATACCTAATATTGTGTTCAGGTGAGTGCTGAGACTATTAATTAGTACAAAGGCACGCTCTAATGCATCTTTACTTCAAAAATATTGAAGTCTAAGTTTGGACAAATGCTTTTCAGATTCCTCAAGAGATATTTCGAACCCCTTGATATTTAAAAGAATCGTCCTGAGAAACTTTGCTGCGAGTTTTACTTCAGCGTACTAATCGAGAATGTCACGATTGTGAAGATACAGCCCTATCGCAGTTTAACCCGCCGCCAAACAGCTTGTTCGAGTACTCGGAAGTAATCCTTATTGCGTGTTAATTTCACGGATTGGCTTTACCACTATCGATCCGTCAATCAACTCGATGCTCAATGAGTCACCTGAACCGACGCCCATTGCTGCGAGAACATCCGGTGGGAGATCTATGATGATGTCCCCACTGCTATCGTCAGGATCCTGGCATATCGCAGTCGTTGCCAATGAATCATTCATTAGATGCAAGCTCCGCTCTCGACCGAAAATCTAGGCTATATCCTCAACACGGCACGTTAAAAATTAAACACTGAGCATCCAGCTGGGAAGCCTCACAAGTGCTCGAACAGAATTAATCGGCACCGTGTATGAGAACGATCAGCTGTCTAGCGTTGAATTCGAGAGTCATTGCCACCTCACTCACTGGCAATTCCCATGCCTGGGCCAGCAGCTCAGCCGTTCGGCCTGAGCTCCACGGCATGACCGTGGCACCATCGAACTGGGCGAATGGCCCGTCGCTTTCCGGAACCACGCGATCACGAGGCAGCTTTTTGGCAAGCGCCTTACCAGATGCCGAGTTGAACGCTGCCGGCCCGATGCTGAACCAGCATCCCATATCCGAGGCGGACTTAAGCTCGGCAGCCGTCCCTGTAAACCAATGAAGAACAGCTGTGCCAAAACCAGGGTGGTCATCGAGAATCGCCAGCACCTCTCTCACGGCCTGGCGAGAGTGAATGCTCAGCACGCGTCCACCGACGTTGGCACATTGCGCGACCACAGCAGTGAACACTGTACGCTGAGCGTCGAAGCTGTGCTGGAACCGTTTGGAACCATCCAACCCCACCTCACCGACAGCAGATGCGTACTTGATCTGCTCAATCAGGGTGTCGAGCTCAGCGTAACGCTCATGGACGATCTCCGGATGCAGTCCCGGTGTGATGAGCACATTTGCATGACCACCAAGCACTTTACTGGTGGCGGAGAATGCCCGGGGGCTGGTGGTAACCAGCCAGGTGAACATGTTCCTCTCCACCGCTTGCGCGAAGACCTCCCGTGCATTGGGATAGAGGTCGAGATGGCAGTGAAAATCCATCAAAGCAATCCGTCTCCGGTCAAAAGGGCCTCCAGCTCATGGATGCCATTCGTGAGCACAGATCGATACTGAGGTCGTTCAGGAATAGGAGCGAATGCTAGTGATGCTCCCAAAAACCTGTCGATACCCCTATCTCGCGCCGCAAGTACCGCCAATGCTACAGCCATCGGATCATCTGGCCCGCTGGATTTGTCGCTCCCGACCAAACTTGGGAAGACGTAGCGGGTTGCATCAGCCCCCGATGTCCAGGCACCGAAAGCAGCCCTGCGAATCATACAAGGCACGCAGCGACCGCAGTGAGTTCGATTGTACGTACGGAATCGCCCGCAGCTGGTAGTGTCGGAGGCCAGCGCTTGTAGGCGCGGCTGATCAAGGCACTCATTCATCATCTGCCCTTTGGTCTTGAACCGGTAGGGCAATTCCAGCTGCACCGAGACACCAACACCATCGAGAACCTGCTGCAGTTTGTTGATGAACAGAGGATGAGTCGTGCGAGTACTCAAGCTCGATACCCGCCCAGGAACCAGCGGAGGGTTCACGCAAATGAAGCCGTTTTCTGGGATGTAGATTGTCGGGCGCGCGGCGTCGAGTCGAGACGCGGCCAGCACGGCGAAGGCATAGAACGCCAGTGAACGACCACGCGTCGACGGTTCACGCGGGCCTTTGAAGCTGATTCCATGACTCCACTGATAGTGGGCATCAGCACCACCAAGCAGGGTTGCATAGCGACGTTGGCGTTCAGAGTCCTCGTGAGCCAGCTGAGAAACAAACAGAGGCCGGCGGCCTTGGGCCACGAGATCCATGCCACCGATAAGGCTGTCGAGGCCACCAGACAACAAGGAAACACAATCTTGATCCTTGGCGGTGAAGCGTCCTTGAGGGGGGGGCAGGCCTGCATCCGTGAAAATCAGAGTCCAATAGTCTCCGGTCAGCACCTTCAGTAGTTGCTCAAGCTCCACCTTCCACGGATCCCATCGCAATGGCTCGTGAAGCCCCACACTCAGCTCAATTGTACGAGTCCAGCCATCAGCACTTGTACTGCGCATCGCGCAAAGATCGGTCGCACAGACGGCCAAGCAGAACTGAACGAAGTCCCAAGCCGCAGGGGTTGGGCGGAACCCTTTGCGCTTCAGGGAACCGTGCCAACTCTTGGCGATGGTACCGACACCCTCACGCCTGGCGCTTTTGAAATAGGTAAAGGCGCGCTCCCCTTCGGCGAGTTGTGCGGGAAGACGGGCAATGCTGGTACAAATGACCTTAATCATTCTGCAAATACCTCTAGCGCGGTTTGCAGCACATTATGCGCAAGGGTCTGGGGATCGATTCTCTGCGCCGCTAGAACTTCCATTATTCGCTGCACCTCTCCGTGAACCCATTGCTTGATGTCATTACGGAACGCCTGGATTTCGACTGGCGAATACTTGAGCTTTTCATAAGTCTGGCCCAGCTGCAGGTCCATCCGATTGCAGACTTCGTTGGCGATCGTGAACCCGATGACTGCTGTGATCTGCTGATCATCAAGCTGAAAAATATCGACGTTGGGATCCTGCTCGTACAGCTGCGCTAACGCATCGGCGGCAGCATTTCTCAATGACTCATCGTCGACACTGCCGGTGTCCGGCATGACTTCCTTGATGAGCTCCAGGGCAAGATCGCTGGCTGAAAGGTTCTGGCCGCGAACTCTCTGAATCCAGTCGACTACTTGAGGGTCGGTGCCGGCCCTGACCGCTTCGAGAAACGATCCCAGTTGCCCGGCTCCTTGAGCAACCCCACGCATGGTGTTGCTCGCACGCCCTGCTCCACCCATACCCTTATTGATCATGCTGCTGGCAGCGCCGCGAAGCGCGTCACGACCACCTCCAGACAGATATTTGCCCATCTGGGATCGGGCCGGCATAAACCTGAGATCTGGCGCTATGTCCTGATCTTGGGCGGGCTCTAAGCCGGGCACATCATTTTCAGGTGCATCCTGCGGAACACCCTCTTCACCATCCGGCGCGGGGCCACCAGCAGCATCGCCCTGATCTAACCATTCGGGGTCAAACGGAGAACCCGCCTTGCCGCCACCACTTGATGTAGAGGTACCCATCAGATTCCATTCCTTTGCGCCGGTCGAGGGGCGTTCTTCAATGCGGCCGTAATAGCATTTTTGGTCGGTTTGCCCACTGAAGGGTCATCCAGCCACGCCGTTAGTGTTTCGTTTGCCCACTGCTCAGCTCCCAAGAGAGGAATGAATCCCGGGCCGAGCATTTTGGCAGGCGCGAGTCTGATCAATGCTGCAGCGCGCTTTCCAAGAGCTGGATAAACCCTGCAAGGCTCGATCAACATGATGAGCTCGTCCTTCGATTTCCAAGTGCGGCTGGACGCCGTACCTTGCCACGCCTTTTCCATCGCAAGCTGGACCTGGTTGGCATCGACCAGCTTGATGGCTTGCGTGAGCTGATCGTTCGAACTAGTGGCGACTTTGAGTACATCGCGCAGCTCCCTGGAAGCTGGCGTCATGTTGTCGTCCCCAAAATCTCGCGTAGCTGTGTCACGACTCAGGTGCAACAGAGGGCGCAAGTCCTGACCTCCGCTAACTGCAGCCACTCAATCACGAACGAATCATTACTGAACGGGGTAGGTAGATCTCCTCCCTGCGCCGCAATGGTTTCGGCGTCCAGCAACTCTCGGATTTCCCCATCATTGTCGGAACTGACCATACCAGAGAGTGCTTTGGCGAGATCCTCGTTGTAACGCTCCAGCAAATGCCACTTGGCTAAAGATGGGATATCCAGCGTGATGCCTTGAGGCGCGGCCAGCGACTCTCGCAGAAAAACCGTGTTTAGAAAACGCTTCATGAGCCGTGGATTCGCGCTGATACTAGATGACTTGAACATCAGGCTCGCCAAACCCTCTGCCAGATCCATCAACTGCTGAAGTCTTGTATCTGTCCCCACCAGGTCATGCAGAAACGCTGAGGTGATCGTCTCGCCAAGCCAACTCCTGGCTAACCTGCGCGGTATATCAACTTTGGCTTGGTCGAATTTTTCAGGCGGAAACGTTCCAGCACGGGCCTCTCGTTCCAGCAGCAGAAGCACCAGATACGCCTTGGCTTCGTTCACGCCGATGCGAGGCACATGCAAAGGCACCTGGATCAGCTTGTCAAAGTAGTTGGTGGCGATATCGCTTGTAATGCCAGTGCCTTCGAAATGCTTCTTCACGGCACCGTGGATAAATTCGTTGTCGGCAGCTATCACGAAAGCCGTGCGTTTGAGAAACAAAAGCAGCCTGATGGATTCGAGGGTCGAAATTGCCGTCTCAGGCAAGCACCGATCCAAGTCGTCGACAAACACCACCAAGGTGATGCCAATCTCCTCCAACAGCTTTTCGAGTGCGGATCTAAAGGCATGGATTTCGTTGGGCAGCGACATAGGCTTCGCCGGGTTCAACAGACCATCAGCCTTAAAATCCAGCGACTCCCCTTCTTTCTTGTCGCCCCCCTCAGCCGCATCGCCGTCTGAACTGAGGGCGCTCCATAGACCCGAAACCTTCCCGATCGCCTTCCCGATCGCACCCACGGGCACACCCGTTGTAATCGTGATCGCAGCCTCACCCCCAAACTGCGCCAACCGCAGCAGGTTGATGCGTTTCAGGAGGTCGAGGGCTTTCTTCAGCAGCTTTTCATCACCCTTGGCCAGCTTCAGCACTTCATCGCCGACGATCTGTAGCAACGCACTGCGAGCGCTTTCGAAATCCTGGTACAGCCATGGGTTGAAAGTGATTACGACGTATCGGTGTTTGGTAGGCTGGGGCTGTGCATCTGTGGCAGCAGATGGTGACGGAGCCGCTGAAGCCACCGGAGTTTCGAGGCGGGCGGCGATCATCTTAACCAGAGAGGACTTGCCGGCGCCCCAACCACCTGACACACCTATCGAAATAGGCTCACCACGACTCTGTCGCAGAAGACTGGCGCAAGCATCAGCCACCACACCAAAATTCAGATAGTCGACCGTTGTTTCGTTGTCATGCCACATAGATGAAATCCGTTTCAGTTTTCGTGTTGGAGAACGCTTGCGGCAATGGTTCGCCACTGGCTGGTACGAGCAGTAGAACCTGGGCATCCGTGTATTTAGCTACGCTCCAGTGCCAGCGACAAAACAGGCAACACGCCAAGTGTGACTTCGAGATTTTTAACAATTTTAAGATGGTATCAAAATTTCCCAGCCGCCTGATAGCAACCTGCCACATCCCAAGATCCGGGCTAGCGCCCCGCCACCCAGTTCTGAGACGAGCTTATACAGCTTGGATATCCAGTTTAAGCCTCGGTGCCCACCTCTATCCGAGCCTCGATTCAGTTTTATGTGTCTAGCCGCAAACCGATCAAGCGGATGAAGACCAGAAAGCAACTTGTAGGTCTTAATCGCTACCCTCCTCCTTAGGCCAGATTTCCGCCTTTGAGGATTGGCGGAAATTCGAGAGCTGGCGCGCGCCCCTTTCGCCTGGAAGACTTGGGTCGCAGAGGGTCTTATATATAGGTGATCTAAGCACCTTGAACCCCAGCTGTAACAGCACAGTCCGATCCTTGTCTTCGAGCTTTTTCACCGACGAAATCAATATGTGCTGTAGCCTGGAACTCGCCACATACGCGAACCGCGCAACTTATGATCCGCGATCCCTCAACCGGTCCTTCCAATGAAGACCGGTGAGGCGCGGACTTTTGGAAAGAAACCACACTTTGCCCACTTACTCGCACGGTCACAGGCGTGAGACCCTGCTTTCGCGAGCCATCAGGTTCACACCTCTCAGGGCGCCCAGCTCCTGCAGTAGTTCTACAGGTACGAAGGGCTGATCCGGGAGCGGTCGGACGGCCAGCTTCGCACTGCGCACGCAGGCCGACCAGGTCTGATCGAAGTTGCCAGCACCATTGGCGACCATGAACTCGGGCTCTCATGGATGGATATCCGCCAGGCAAGCCTGGACTCCATCAGAATGAGGCAATGCGGGGCAGCCCTTATGAACTCCAGCTTAAGCTAGTTGGCTGGCCACTTTGCAAACGTCCTCTGCGTATCCTTGAAGTCTTTAGGATCGTCCGTGCTCGCGCTGATGCACGCGACTTCCAGCAGCTCGACTCCTTAGGCTGCTGTGTGGCTCCTCTCCTCTATCTCCCTGAATCGCCCCGGGTTTCGCAGACACCTCTTTGCCTTAAATTCGACAACACCTGCATGCGGTCTAATAGGCTCAATTGCCCAACAGATCTAATGTACCCCTGAAATTTCAGAGCGAAACATCCACAAACTTATTTTCACCTTCTGGATACCGGACCTCGAACGAAGGCCAGTTAGTTAGTATGTTCTGCCATTTCCCAGGCCAGCCCTGCGCATAGTTGAAAATGATCTCAGGCTCGTTACGGGGAGCGACCAACCGCTCGATCAAAGCATGATCCGGGTGATTGTGAGTTTTCCCGCTCGTGCTGATCAGATACTTTTTGCACCTAAGGACGTCCACCAAAGACTTGTCCGTATTGCCTTTGCTGCCATGATGCGAAACCTTCAGCAGGTCAATCGGCTCTTGATTCAGCAGGTGAATCGCTAGCCCCCTCTTGATGACATCGCTGAAGGCATCTGCGGCTAGAAGCACGCGTTTCTTATCGAACGTCAGAAGCAATGCAATGCTGCTTCTGTTGGGTACCGATGTGTCAGACACAAAAGTGGCCCCACCATTAAAAAAGAAATTCTTCGGAGGCCATGTATCACCGCGCCCTAACAGGTCGCCAGGAGCAGATTCCGGCTCCGGTGGAGGTAATACAGGATTGATCCAATGCCTCGCCAGAGCCGTCAATCCATCCTGGTCCGGCGACAGCACTCTTACATCAAGCCCTCCTCGCAACGAGACTGCATGTGAAGACTGAAGAATGGCACCACCGTCCTTGTCATTTTCCTGCTTTCGATAAACTGCATTCCACGCAAGCTTACGACTGCGAATCAACTTGGACAGAGCGTCGCCCTCACGCGGCCCCAAGAGGTCCGAAGGCGTAAGGTGATGATATCCGTTGAACCACACCTCACGGATTTGAAGCCATGGAGGGGTGTTATTGAGCAACTCAATCACACCTTGGATGTGGTCGAGATCATAGTGGGTCACGACCAGCGCTTCCAGCCATAGCTGACCGTCCACGCCCTCAGACTTCAGCACGTACTCTAGTACGCACAGTAGGGTTTTCGATGATCCAGACGGGCCCCCATCGACAAGCATATGGAAAGGCTGTTCATCCTGACCGTAGCTGATCAGCAATGAGTCGCCGTTCTCAACTTGAATTGCTCTAACACGAAACATGATCAATCCCTTGAGTGTGTTCTTTACCTAGCACGATGTCGGCGTCCCCGAACGCAATCACGGCCAATCCCAGGGCGAGCCCGTCGGCCAATAATCGACGTCGTATTGCGCTGATGATCTCTCCGATAGAGGGCGAGTTGGACTGATTTGCGGCCTCTTTCAAATGCACCACCAGATCGCGTGCTACGCGGTTGGCATGACGGCCCAGTATTTTTGTCATTGCCGCCACGACCACGCCCGCGCCACCTCTCTGTAGGATGGCAGGCAAGCTGCTACCAGGCATTTCACCGAGCCCTGAAGAGCAGCCGATGGCGATGACTACGGATGCATTCCTGACATGTTCTGCCCCAATAGAGCCTAGGTTGAGACCTGAATCCGCCCCGATGTATAAAACTTCGTTTTCCTGGTGAACCAGCAGCAACAGCAGTGAGGGAGCGACCTGCGCGAGCCGAATTTCCCAATCGTCCCAATCGGTGATTTTTCTTGCGCCAATTGACGTTTCAATCCCTACGATCCGCACGATTTCATGAGGTAAGACATCGGCGTCCGCGAAATTGTCGGCCTTATCACTTGCAGCAAACGCAATCGTGGACAAATCTTCGATTCGACGCCTCTCTGGTTTTTTTCCTTCCGGACTTCCCCACACACGCGGCACCAGCCCTGCTTTCCATGTATGCCGTTCAATCACACCCGAGACACCTAGAAACCCCATCGGGCAAAGCTGTTTGCCAGCATCTCGAATACTACAACCTGCGATCGCTTGCCCCTTGCTCAAGCATTGTGCACGCTCAGTACACAGCACTGCCTGGGGTGACCTGGGTATCTTTCCGTCGTAAAGGTACTCAATCGGGAAGAAAGCGTCGCTTTGCATCACCAGTTGGACACGCCCTTCACTACCGGGCCAAGCCGGAACGATTGATCGTAAGTGGCTCTGGAGCATTGCACCTCGATTTGCCAATTTAAGCATCAAAGACGCCAACTCAGCATCGGGGTTGGAAACCGCTGCCTCGAGAGCGTCCAATAGATGCTGGCGCGCCATTCCAATGTCATTCTCAGACAGAGGGGAAAAAACGACTTCGCCAGCTCCGGTAACCACGGCAACGCTCGGTTGATTCCCAAGGCTATCGTTCACCAACAATGCAGCGTCAAAAGCCTTTTTCGTACGATCTACCGGCGTGACAATATTTTCGATGAAAAAACGGATCGATTTGCCTGGCGCGGTCTGGTAGCGGGCGGTTTGAAGAATCTGAGCACCGTCGCTTATGAGAAAGCGAAGATCGATTGAACCAGACTCGATGTAGCGAGTGAATGTTGCGGTTGTCGAATCTCCGGTTCTCGAAAGCTCCAGCAATCGGCTTTCCGGCTCACGGCCGTACTCAAATAAGTGAACCTGGAGGAGCTTGCTCTCTTCGCTCCACTCGACTCGGTTATCCGGGAACGCTGGGCGACTGTCCGAATCCCGCAACGGCGTCCTCACGCGAATATCGATGTCGATCTCTACGACACCTGCCTTCGGCCATTCTCGAACCTCTTGCCGGCCTTGCCGAGTGCGCGCGTTCAGGATCCTCTCAACGGGCGGAGCAGGACGCCTAACAGGAGGTCGCGCGACGTGGTCCAGGCTGAGTTCTCGAGGAGTCGGTGGGTCGGAAGTCACGCGGGCGGCTGCACGACCTGACTTGCTTAGCGTCGAATCCGTCAGTAAAAAATCTGTAACCTGATAAGGCAGGCTTTGCTCCATTACATCTGGGTAGTCTGTATTGGAAATTCTACGGTCCACCGAGTCCGGCCCACCAAAGAGTGAGTATCGGCCAGCCAAAAAAGATTGAGTGGACGAAAGAATCACAGCAAACAAGTCGGTTTCTTTTCCCGCAGCTTTGACCGCCTCGGCGAAAGATGCCCCCTTTTCGACCAGTGATGAAATGACTGATCGCAGCCAATCTATGACTCTAAAGTTGTCTACATCAATGTGTACCACGCATTGAGCGCACAGTTCATCCCGCAAGCGACTGACATCTGCGGCCATGGTCCCAACACGCTGTCCGTAGAGAACCACTAGTCGTGCAGCTTTGGTTACGCGAATCGCTTCAATGGAATCAACGATTAAGACATCAGCGACAGTGAAATCCGAGCTCCACTCGAAGTCTCCCAGTTCGTAGTCGATATACGCATAAGGCAACAGGCCCGGGTCCGTTACCACAATCAGCCCCCCCCGCGACCTCGGTACAACCGGAAAGCGCGGCCTGGCATCTCGTTCCCACTCAGGAAACACATACCCGGACCCAACCAAGCTCGACATTTCAGCGACGGCCACGCCGATTGCCTCGGCACCCTCTGGCCAACCCCAGACCGATCTCACTATCTTGATTTTCGGCGCACGATCCCTCAACAACACGTTGAAAGCTTCACCCAATGTGACGGCCAACTGAGGGTCAACCCATTGATCAGCATCCATCACGCTTGAGTCCCCGCCCCACTTGACTGGACTCTGTCGTGGTACAGCTCTTTGGAGAGAGGCCAGCGTTTTACTTGGCGTATCCCACCAAGTCCAATCGTCCCTTTCCAAAAGGATGCCGAGCGCCGCTCGCGCTGCAGGACCGAGATTGGCATCTACATTGCCTAGCCACTGAACGTCTCTTTGATCCATCTCCATCTTTAAATCCCTAACACCTGGGGGTTCATCCTGAATGAGCAGCGTAAGACGTTTCTAAATCGAGTGGACAGTGCAGTCAAAGAGAACCAGGAGAGCGGCTGACCGGCCACTCTAGCCTTGAGTCTATGGCTGGTATACGGAAGAGGACGAGCCCAATACAGCACCTCGCTTTAGCTTTTTTTGCATCTGTAACGAGAGAGTTACGACCCGCCTATGGCCTCTAAAGATAGCGCGCATCCATGGCAAAATGCCACTCAAATGCAAACGGTAAATGATCGAAGGTGCCTTTGATGGATGCCCTGCGTGACGCGCTGTAGCTGACGATACCGCGTACGACTTGGTACGGTGACAGAAGCAGCCCCACTTCCGACCATCCTGGCGTGGATGTCCACCTTGCACCACCTCGGCATTTTCAGAAATCGCCATTTGCGATCCCTCGTGTAGGGCGCTCAAGCGGGGCAAAACTGGAGGCATATGAAGATTTTTTCAAGCTAAAAATGCCGTCCACTCGTGAGGAGCGCGTGATTTAGCATCGAATCATCCCACCCCTCGCAACTGTGCATCGCCAACCCATTGGCAGGCACTAGTCGCCTGACATCAATGCTGTGGAGCTCAATAAACCTTCACATCGTAGCCCAGTGCTCTCAACGCCTTGCTGGTGCGACCGTTGCGCGGTGGGACCACTTCCGGTCGAGCCCAGCCGATCACCTCGGCTAGTGAGTTCAGGCCGTAGCGTGGGATGCTGTACTCCCAGTCGCGCCCAGCATGGTACAGGCGCAACCAGATTTCATTATCTTGCCCTTCGTAGAGCACATGGTGGAGTAGCTTGCGAACATCCCATCCCTTTCGGATGCGCTGACGCAGAATGAGTTCGGCAAAGGGCCGCACATGTTACTCCCTATCCAGCGTCTTCAGCTCAGGAAAGCCAAGCTCGGCGGTTGGCACTTTTATTATGTGCTCCATGGTGGCGTGGGTGTTGCGGCACAGGACGGTGAATTCCTCACTAGATAGTTCGAGCACCTTGTCCTGCGCCAGCAACTCACGCACCGCCGGTGCACTCTCATAAAGCGCGTAGTCTTCGTACGATGGCGCCTCCGACAAAGACTTCCACCACCTAAGTTCAACCTCCAGTGCAGCCTGCGGGTTGGCCGGTGGTGTTCGTGGAAGTCCTCGTATGGCTTGCGCTGGGCGTCGCCGACATGATTGTAATAGTAACCATGCAGAAATTGATCGACATGCCAAGCACTTGGGACATCGGCACTCACCCATTTGGGTCGGTAGTCAACCAGTTGTTGCTGGATGCTCTGCAGAATACCGAGCGTTTCTAACAACTCCTGCTTGAAATTGTCCTTGCGTCGGTCAAAGGCGGCCTTCTCTTGGACAAAGCTCGGACCTTCCCATTCGGGATGGCTGCGCTTCTTGCGCGACTCGTCGTAGATGCCCTTGTTCCAGAGGTTGAAGCGCTCCATTTCAGCGATGTAATCCGCCGAAATAGGGATGGTCACTTCCAGTTCACGCAGGTAGTCGAAGAGGTCTTCCAGCTGATTGTCCATGCCATTTGCGAGCAACTCGTCCGCCGTCAGGAAAACTCCCGCTTCAATGTTCGTAAGCCACCCATTATCGGTATGGTTGGCCGAGCCAATATAGGCGCCGTAACCTTTCCACCAAATAACCTTGGGGTGGAAGCGGTCGGGGACAAAGCGCGTAAATACATTGTCTTTCTGATGCTTGAACAGGCGCTTGAGCAGCTCTACCGAAACAGGCACGGTATGGTCGTAGCGCATCCATAGGTCCAGACGCAGCTTGTTATTGACGCAACGGCCGACCAGATCTTAGGTAATATCGGATGCACTACTGCCATAGGCCACGGCAGCCAATACGCCATCTATCTCGACCTCGGCCCCAGTTAATAGGTCGCGTAGGTGTACCCCGTTAATTCGATTGGCGATCAGCTTCATGTCGACTCCTTTCAACGTATTGCGTCGGACAATGCGCACACGACGCTGCTATATCCGCTCAATCACAAATTGAGCGGTAAGCGACCGCCCAACTCACCTTGCGCAAGTCAGTCCGGTATCCACCGACGTGGCAGCAACTGATCAATCTCACTTACTTGCTGCGTCTGCAGCCGCGTCAGCACATCCTTTAGACAAGCATACGGGTCATGCCCATTAATGCGCATTGACTGGATCAGGCTCATGATCCGCTGCTGAAGCTTATCCGAAGTAGGCGCATACCTTTTGCCAGACTTAATGGCCTTTCGATATCACTTTCGTAATAATCCTTTCAAGAAACGCGCATCGCCGCCGATGCGTTCGGATTGGACTGCCTCCATGCAGGGTCAGGCGCCACCTCGGCGCCCTATCTGAAGGATGAGATGACATGGAAACGAAAGAGACCCTCGAACAGGGTGTTCTATATGCTCAGGCTGGCTTCAACGAACTGCAGAACCAGTTCCTGACCGATGCATTGGATCAGTACTCGGTGATGCTCAAGAAATCGATCACAAGAAAAGACGGTGAGTATGCAAACTGGGCCCTGGACAAGCAGCAGGGCCGAATCGCAGAAGCTCACCACGCGGGCTCGTTCAACATCGAAGCAGCCGGCAAGGGAGCCAACAACCACCGAGCCACGTTGGACGTAGGGCGACATAACGATCCAGTCACCGACATTCGCATCAACACCCCCGATGGCTCTAAGGACTATCAACTCAAGTTCTACAAGACTGCAGAGGAAAGCACCAAAGCCATCAACCACGGTGATTATCAGGACGTAGGCAAAATCGTCCCGGAGGAGCAGCTCGCTGACGCCCGAATCGTTGCCAAAGACGAGGCGACCAACAACGCCCAGAAGCGGCCGGAGGTAAGCGAGAACTACAAGAAGACCTCAAAGACTCTGGATGACTCGATCCATTCGGACGATCGCCCCGACATAAAGAGCAAGCCACTCAAGCGCCGCGGCGAAGGCAGCTCTGAGGAACTCGTCAAAGAGACCACCAAAGAAGGCAAAGGTCCCGAGTACGCAGAGAAAGATCGCGTGCGTGCTGAGTTCAATCGCATGCAGTACGCGAATGCTGCAAAGGCTGGAGCAATCGGTGCGGCCACCCTAAGCGCAGCTTCCGAGCTAATTGGCATCATGCGTAGCGATGATCCCCTTACGATGGAGCAGTGCTATGAGGCAGCCGAGCGCATTGTTCTGAGCTCGATCAAGGGGGCCGGCAATGCCGTTCTGGTCACTGGCATTCAGCACCTTGGCCAGAACCTGATCGACAGCGCCTCGCACACCGTACTCAAGAACGCAGGCGGCCACCTGATCAAAGGCAACGTAGCTTCGGCTGTTGCCAACATCGCGGTGAGCCTCGGTCAGAACATCTACAAGTTCTCGCGAGGCGAAATCGACAGCCTGGAGTTCGGTGGCTCAATGATCAGCGCTACGGTATCGGTGGTGGGCGGATCCTTGGCGTACAGCGCAGGCACCGCAACGGCGACCTTCCTGGGCCAATGGGTGGCCTCCGAGATAGCCACCACAGCGCTGTTTGGCACCACGCTTGGAACCCTTGGCCCCATTGCGCTGGGCGCCGTATTCTCGATTGGGTTCTCCTTCGCTGTCTCTGCTTATGTCGGCCACTTCGTCGGCCAAGGTAAAAAACTGGCGATAGAGGACATGCAGGCTGCGATGTCCCAGCTCACCAACGGCTCAATCAACCTGTCGCAGTACGCGGGGTTGGTCGGAACGATGTCCGAGTTCAAGTTCGAGTGGAAGGACATGCTGCCGTTTTCAGGCAGTATCTCGGTGTTCTCGGAATACCGTGCTCGCAAAGGTCAGCTCATGGCCGTGCAGAAGCAGATCGAGAAGCAGATCGCCAGCCTACCCTCCCAAGAGGCAGAAGCCCTCTATCAGCTTAAGGCCAGCTACCAACAGAAGATTCTGCAGATTGAGGAGGACTACGAGCGTCAACGCCAAGAGATCACTCGGCAAGCGGGTGAGCGCTATCAGATGTTGAGCAAAGACCTGAACGCTCACCTGGAGCTTCAGTTCCTCCTGTTCACCCCAATCAAGAACGCCCTTCTCGGCGAGAACAAGGCGCTCCAGGCTGCCGGCACCGAACAGCAACTCGAACAGGCGCGCATGGATGCCTATCGCAAGGAGCTCAAAACGCTGCAGCAATCCCTTGAGGCGACTGCATTCGAGGGTGGTGACACCGACAAAATCGCACGGACGATGCTGGCCACGATCGATGTCCGTCTCATGGACGTGCTGCCTGAGCAGACGTCGTGGGATCAGGCCTACGATTTTTTTGTGCGCCCGTAGTGCAAGGAGCCCAAAATGCTAAAGAAACTTGTCCATTACTTCACCAGCCGTAGCCTAGATAAACATCTGCAAAAAACGCAGTGCATGATCGATGAGTATGAGCGCGAAGCCGCAGCTAGCCAGGCCCGGGTTAGAGCTCAAGCCGACGCGTACAAATTGCAGATCCAACAGCTCGCCAAGCTACGCGAGGAAGAACTCAAGCAGTACGTTGATTTCCTCAACGATCACATCGAGAAAACCACGGACTACATCGACCACCTCAAAGACCTCCCGCAGGCCATGTTCCTGTGCATCGAGGAATGGTTGCGCAAGAACATCAGCGAGCTGCGCTGGAACCTTGAGCGAGACAAAACCCAGGTCATCCGATCCACGATTTCGTACCTGGATGAGCTCAATCAAGAGATGATCCGGCTTTCGCGCGCCGAGGAACGCCGCACCTGGCAAGCACAAATTGCGAATCGTCCGCCTCGCGTCACAACACCGGAGATCACCAAGTTAGTCAAACAGTTTGCAAGAGATGCCAAGTCCGATGCCAAGGACTATGAGCGCGATCTGAGCCGTATCAAAAGCTATCAGAGCAAGCTGCGAAAGCAGCTAAGTGACCTTCGAATTTCCACCTCAGAGCTCAAGGCAGAGAAGGAACGAAACAGTGAGCAACACCAGCTCGTGAGGCAGTGCGTGAAGACCCTCTACGAGCAGTGCGGTACCAAATTCAGAGCACTGCAGGATATTTTTGAAAACTACTACCAGTTCTCGGACAGCGAGTCGCCACTGGCCAACCTGTGGATTTCACAAATGCCCAATGGCGGTACGCTCAGGGAAATCAATCAGGTGCTCATCGATACGAGGCCCGATTGGGAAGACGCCAAGCGCAAGACATCAGATCTCAAACATCGTAAAGCGATTATCCAAACGCGCATCAAGTGGGCTCATGATTATCAAGAGTTCTCCACACTCGCTGCGGACAAGGCAGCGCGCTCGGAGATTTTCCATTCGCTTGCAGCCGCTCGCGAACACCAGGACAACTTCTACGAAGCTCGTCAGGTGTTCACATCTCGCCGCGATGAAATCAAGAAACTCATGGGCTGGATCAACGACCTGCACCCCTCGAAAACCATCGAGCAGGTATTCACCCTGCTCGCGCGCGACAACGCAGACATCTACTGGCCGGCGATCGGCCTGGCGACCAAGTCAGTACGTCACCCAGCAAGGAGGCTACAGTGAGTACATCAAGCACAGTGCGCGTGAGCCTCAGCTTCCAATGGGGCGCCTGGCAATTCAGGGAGTGCTTCATCGCCATATCCGAGGCCGTACGACTGGGCTACACCACCAACGATGAGCTGATCAACGTCCTGCCCCAATTTACGGTCAACCGCCTCGTCCTGGGTTTGGACAAACTGCTCGCAGCAGAGATGGCTCATCTCAACATGGACACGCTCTCCATCGATGATGACATGCGAATCGTCGAGGCACTCGCGGCTGGCCAGGTACTTGAGTTGCCGCTGAGCATCGAGCAGCTGGAACGAAACGACCCACTGATGAGCAAGATTCTGATGGGCATTGGCGTACGAAACCCGGCGGGTGCATTGTCGCTCTTGAAGCCAAAAGTTGAGGGGGTCTGAGATGACATCCAAAGAACACTTCAACCAGGGTGACCTGAGCACATCCCCCTCCCCTGTCTCACCGGCATCCGACTTCATCGATCACATCGACGACTGGCTGGAGTACCTGGTCAAGCTTGTCAAGATCACAGCCGATCCGATCACCCGCGCAAAGTATGAACGGCAGATCAAGTACGTCCTGCGATTTCGCAGTGGTGCCAACTGTAACGTCGCTCACAATAACACCTTGGCTAAGTATTACACCGAGGCGGCAGGATCCGAAGACGATGGGTCGGGCAGCAAGTCGGCTAAGAAAACCCGCGCTACCGCTCGCAAAACGAAGGTAGGTGCTGAGCTTGCCGAACTGGGCCTGCACGCTTCGATGACCATCCACGCAACGGCACCGGTGCAGGAGTGCTACCTGGCTGACACCTATGCCTACTCCCAAATCCAGAAAGCCCTGGCTTGCGAAGACATCTTCTTCCTCCAAGGGCCTCCTGGTACAGGCAAAACCACCGCAATCGTGGAGATCATTCTCCAGACCCTGCGCAGTAAACCCGACGCGCGAATCCTCATCAGCTCCGAAACACACGTCGCGGTCGACAACGCCCTTGATCGCCTGACCACTCACCTTTCAGTTGCCGATATGTCCATGGTGATGCGCTACCCCCGCTTCATGGTCTCTACCCTGGAAAACCCAGCCTCCATCGAAGTCCAAGCGCTTGATCGGGCTGATGCCGTATGGAGAGATGCGTGGGAGAAAGCGCCGGAGCTCACAGAGCGTTTGTGGCAAAAGCTGGATCGCGGACGCACGAACAGCGATGGGAGCATCGAACTTCCCCGGTGGTTGGTGCGCAACCTCGCCGACCGGCATCAAATCATCGGCGTAACCTGCAACCAGGTGGATCACTTCATCGACAAGGACAGTGATATGTTCGACCTGGCCATTGTCGATGAGTGCTCCAAGGCCACCCTGCCCGAGTGGCTCATGGCACTCGCAGTGGCTCGCAAGTGCGTGCTGGTGGGTGACCACAAGCAGTTGCCACCGACCTTCTGCAAAGAAGAGTCTTCAGCCCTCTCGGCACTCGACAAGGCCCAGGAGAAGCTCATCAGAGGCGGCGTCATCGAGCGCATCTTCGAGAATTTCCCCGAGCACATGAAAGGCACGCTGCTCAAGCAGTACCGGATGCTGCCAGAGATCGGCAAATTCATCTCCAAGCACTTCTACAACAACGGCCTCGACCATAGCCGCACGGAGGGTAATGGCCTGTTCGAGCACTTCGCCTGGCTGACCTACGACTCCAAGGGGTACTTCGTCCCCCCTGAACGCGGACAAGAGGAAAAGACACTGATCAACCAGCGCGAGATTCAGATCATCGTTGATCGCCTGAAGACGATGTGTGAGCAAATCAGCGAAGCAAAGTCTGCTGTGATTGCTGAAGCCTCAGCCCGCGGTGATACCGAGGGCTCTGGCGATGTGATGATGGATGCCAGCACCACCGTTCTTCAAAGCGAAGAGTCCAAGCCCTACTTCAGCGACGGCAAGCGGCTGAGCGTAGCCGTAATCACGCCGTACCGCGCACAGTGCAGGCAGCTCAAGCTCGTCCTGGGCAAACTCGATTTCCGCGAGCACCTGACGATCGAGGTGGATACCGTCGATGCGTTCCAAGGGCGTCAGGCTGACATCGTCTTCTTCTCGTTCGTGCGCACCGTCGGGCCCGCCACGTTCTATGCAGACGACCGACGCATGAATGTCGCCATCTCACGGGCCAGAGACTGTGTCTACCTGGTGGGAAGCATCGAATACATCCGCAGCAAAAGGCTGCCGGCACTAACAGCGCTTGTGGGAAGACCAGTGATTTCTATGGTTGGATGAATCAGGCCGCGCAAGCCACGTTCTCAGCGGCAGCCTAACCTGGTCACGCGTTTTCAGGTGGATCGATAGGGCTGAGAGTTGAATGGATGGGCTTCGAGCCACAAATCTTCTAGCCCCGATTTGCTGACATTTCGTCTTATGGGGCTATTGGGGCTTCTCGGTTAGCGCGCCCCCCACAGTCAAAGCTGGAGACTGCTGACCGGCCATCATTAAGGTCCCCCCTTACCCCCTTCGCCGAACTTACTGCGGGGGCAAATTGGCATCCAGAAATCTCGCGTCCATTTTCTTTGAAGCAGACGAGGATTCCATCCAAAGCCAGTCGTTTCGTAGGGGTAAAAACACTTAAAAATAAAAAGGGGTCGCGAGATAAAATCTCGCAACCCCTTGAATTAAATGGTCGGGACGGAGTGATTCGAACACTCGACCCCTAGTACCCCATGCTCTTCTGCCAGGTACTCGGGAGTAAGCGGGACAAGCTCCCACGTATTCTTGGCAGGCCCCTGCTCAGAACAGAAGATGCCCCAAACACGATCACGGACGCCACTCAAAAAATGACAGACCACATGCCCTCCTGATGAAATTTCCTGAATCGCACCTTTGCCACACACCTTTCCAAAAATCCGAACAAATCTACTCACTCTAATATACAGGGGCTAACGCTAATCCTCCGTCCATAACGTGCAGGGGCACATTGTAGGCTTTCATGGAGAAGTCGTGACGCAGCGGGATGCGAACAACGAGATTCTGTTTTTTAAACAAATATTACGAGGACGATCATCCCGTACTTGTGATTCTCAAATCTGAAAAAATCCACGACCTAACTCTCAATTCTGTTGCACTCTGTTCCTCGATTCAAATGACACGGTCTATCTAAGTCCCTGATATTACAAGATGACATTCTCATTTTTGATGGTCACCTAGGTAAGCTGCTGATTCGACAAACCCGTGTAATGAGGTGGCCGCCAATGAAGCTGGTTCAGTGTCGTTTCTCGTCCGGTCAGCGCGTGCCACTGCTTGTGCAGGATGGTCCAGCGGCGCCATTGCCCATACTCATTCCGTTCATCTACGTCCAACTCAAACTCAGACATCGCGCTTACAGCACTGCTACGGCTCATCTACGCGCGATTCAATGCTGGAGAGTTCGACGCTATCGCGATACTCCGGCACTGAAACCGACCACCCCAACTCCAGACTGATACGCCGGCGCAGCACATCCGACGCGTTAGGTTCCCCGTGGACGACAAAGGTATGTTTTGGAGGTCGCTTGAACCCACGCAGCCACTGCATGATTTCATCGGCGTCGGCGTGTGCGGACAGTGTTTGCATTGGAACTACCTCGGCACCGATTGGCACTTCTTTGCCGTGGATACGAACCGAAGACGCTCCCGCAACAATTTGCGCGCCACGGGTGCCACCGGCTTGGAAGCCAGGCATCAGCAGCGTGTTAATCGGATTGGGAGCCAGTGCCTTGAGGTGATGGACCACCCGCCCTCCTGTCGCCATGCCGCTGGCGGCGATAATCACCGCTGGGGTGCGTTGCTGATCAAGCGCTCTCGAATCATCTACGGTGCGTACGAATTGCGCCACATGGCACATACCTTCGCAGTCTTCCATGGATAATCTGTGCTCGCTCCGAAAGCGCTGGTACAAAATCGTGACATCAGTGGCCATCGGGCTGTTGAGGTAGATTGGGATATCGGGAATCGCCCGTTTGCGCTTCAACTGATACAGGTGATACATCAGCAACTGAGCGCGCCCAACCGCGAACGATGGTACGAGGGTGATCCCTCGGCGTAGCGCCGTGCGGGTGATGACCTCGGCCAATTGCGCCTGTGGCGACTCGTCCGGATGTTGGCGATCACCGTAGGTAGACTCCACCAACAGATAATCCGCTTGTTCGACAGCTTCCGGAGCGAACATCAAAGGATCGTCAGGCCGCCCCAAATCGCCTGAAAACACCAACGTCTGGCCGCCAGCAATCACCTCCACCGTCGCGGCCCCCAGGATATGCCCGGCACAACGAAGTTGAATGGTCATATCCGAGGCAATTTTCAACTTGTGGTGCAACTCCACCGGCCGCAACAGTTTTAGTGCTCGCTCGGCATCTTGCTCAGTGTAAAGCGGCAACGCCGGGCTGTGCTTTGAGAAGCCATGCCGATTGGCAAACTCAGCCTCCTCTTCCTGCAGTCGGCCACTGTCCAGCAGCAGAATTTTCACCAGCTCACAGGTAGCGGGCGTGGCGTAGACCGGGCCGCGATACCCATTGCGCACCAGGACAGGTAAATAGCCGCTGTGGTCGAGATGGGCATGGGTCAGGACAATGGCGTCGAGATCGCTGACCGGAAGCTGGAACGGGTCCCGATTGTGTAATCGCAGTTGTTTGTAGCCTTGGAACAGACCGCAATCGATCAGCACATGTTGGTTGCGATGGTCCAGCAAGTACTTGCTACCCGTCACCGTACCCGCGGCACCTAGAAATGTGATTCGCATGGCCGTTTTCCTTGCGCATTCAGGGGGAGCGCTATTGATCGCTCCTTTTGGCTCACGGCAAGTTGATTTTTATCAACTGCAAGCTCTACGGCGTTGCTTTAAATCGGGCAAGGCTAATGGCTTGACGATCATCAAGCTGCACGGTGCCCGGTTCAACACGCTTTCGGCGGTATCGCCGATAAACCGCTCAGGCCCATGGTGATAAGCCGTGCCCAGCACCACCATGTCGAAAGCATGCTGTTGAGCGAACAGTGCAATAACCTTGTCGGGGGAGCCCGTCAATAAATGTCGGTGGGCATCCTTGATGCAGTAGCGCTCGGCAAGCACATCGAAAGCCTCTTGTTGGGCATCCTCGATAGCGTCTCTCAAATTCTCATCAAGACTGCCTGTCGGTACACTCATCGGCGCATCGCCTATCTCTGACCAACGACTGACGTTAAGCAAGTGCAACTGCGCACCGCAACTGGCCGCCAGAGTAGAGGCCAGGTCGAGTATTCGGTCATTCAATCCCTGAGTGAGCTCCTCCAGATGGGACAGATCGATCGCCGCGAGAATTTTCAAGGGCTTGGGATTTTGGGCGCTGGTCACCAGGTGCAGGTGGGTCGGACACTCGCGTAGCAATCGCCAGTCCACAGGCCGATGAAAGGCGCGGTCCAGAGCCGGCACATAATGGGTGTCCTTGATCACCAGGTCCGGAAGAAAGTCGTTCACGTATTCCAGCAGGTTTGTCAGGTTCGACCTGGCCCAGACCACTTCGGTGGTCACCTGTATGCCGCTGCATCGTTGAAATCGGGCCTGCTGCTCCAGCCAATGACGGTGAACCTGCAGATAGCCTTCTCGTGCCTGTGCCATCGCGTCATGGTCAAGCAGACCGGCTACCGCCAGGGCCTGGACATAATCGAACGCGACAATGTGCAATAAGGCACCGGTTGCACCCGCCAAGGCATGTGCACGCTCAAACGCCGGGGTCAGGGTCATTTCGCTGGGGGCTATCAATAGAATGCGTTTGAGTTTGAGCATCACATACCTCGCCCTGAAACCTGCCTGAGTGCAAACCCGCCTGGTTGTCGAGCCTTGGGTCAAACGTTTGTTACTTCGAGCGAACTCATGACTGCAGCCAGCAACAAGTCCTGTCGACTTGTTGCGACCGGAAAGCGGCAGTTCGATTATTTGGCGTTATGCCGAGGGGGGATCTGACTTTTATCAACTATTCAACAGCTATCGTTAACGGAGCGACTGGCTTTCGATGACTTAAACCCTTGTTGATTCAGCTCAACGATTTTCCGGCTTCCTCGCGCAGAACTACGCAGATGCACTGCCTCCCCTATCGCTGGAGATTTGCCATGCTGGCAGTCACGCTGATCAATACGCTGGTGGTGGTCATCGCCGTAGTGATCCACTACGAATGCCTGTTACGCCTGAATGACTGGCTGCCCCGGCTCAAGGTGTGGAACCGCTTCAGAATCGTGGTTGGCGTATTCGGCGCCCTCCTGGCCCACGCCATAGAGGTCTGGTGCTTTGCGCTGGTCTATTACCTGATGGTGCACTCAGGGGGATGGGGCAGCCTGACGGGCAACTTCGACGGTTCGCTGATGGACTGCGTTTACTTTTCCTTTACGACGTACACGACCATCGGCTTCGGCGATATTTCGCCTGTGGGCAACCTCAAATACTTGACCGGCCTGCAAGCCCTTACCGGGCTGGTGCTCATCACATGGACCGCATCCTTCCTGTTTCTGGAAATGCAAAAGTACTGGAAGCGCAAATAATCCCCTTTCTGACTCGTATCAGACTTAGCTGACGGTCTGGATCAAGTCTGGTACGCACAAGATCTAGACCGCCAGAACGCAGCAGGGCACCTGATACAGAATATGCTCTGTCGTGCTGCCCAGAAGCTTGTCCACACCATGGGACTGGACTCTGCCCATCACGATCACATCCACATTGTGTTCATCGGCAAACTCACTCAACGCCTTTACCGGGTTTCCCTCAATGAAATGCCGACGATCGGAGGGCACTCCGAACCGATCTGCCAACTCAATGAACGACGTTTCCAGGTCTCTGCGAAGCGCGTGGGTCAGGTCAGCGAGGGTCAGGCCGCCCATGTCCGCCAGAAAAGCGGCCGAGATATCGCAGGCATACAGCAAATGCAGCTCGGCGTTGCACTGCATCGCAAGGCTGCAAGCCTGCTTGATGATTCGGTCGTTCAGTTCATTGTCGGTAGACTCGACATCCGATACCTCGACCGCTGCTACTACCTTGCGAGGCAAAACGAAGCTGCTCCCGCCCACCAGAAACACCGGCACTGGACAGTGACGCAACAAATGCCAATCCAACGGGGTGAAGAAGGCCCGCTTGAGCGCGGACTCATGCTGAACCTCCTTGACCAACACGTCGGGTTGCATGTCCGTGACGTGTTCAATGATGTCTTGCTTGATGTCCTCGGCCCAGGCCACCTCGGTGGTCACCTCTATCCCCCTGCCACGCAAATTTTCGGCCTGAGCCTCAAGCCAGCCGCGATGGTCCTGCAGGTACCGCTCCCGACCTGATTCTCGATCGCCCTCTTCAAGCAGCGATAACCATTTGGACGAAGGGCTCAGCGCCGCGATATGCAAACTTGCACCGCTGGCCTTGGCCAGCGCCGCTGCATGATTAATGGCTGAGGAATGGCGCAACGCCGGGTTGATGATCAGTAACAGGCGTTGATACTGGCTCATGAAAAATCTCCCGTGGGGTGGATATTCGGCTCAGCCTGGACGTCATGTGCCTGCAGTTGCTCGGCACTCAGATAATCGCTCATGAACTTCTCCTCTAGAGGATCAGGCCACCAACAGGTTTTTTCGATTCTGAGCGCCTGCAGCGCTCATGACTTGATTTGCATCAAATCTCAAAGACTGCATATGAATTGAATTGCGCATGGGAGCCAGCCGACAGAACGGTTTTCTACCCGTTTGTCTGTTACGTCCACAATAGGTCGGAAAAAACAGTGGTTTGGGCTATTAGCACCTATGCTAAGCCCATCCATACGGGGGCATTTAGATCATGTCTGAAGCCAGGCCGTTTCAAAGTCAAAACCTAAAGTCTGCATGTTCCAACTGCAGCGTCTTGGAGCTGTGCCTGCCGCTTGGCCTGACCGGTCCGGAAATCGAACGTCTCGACACACTGATCGTGCAACGATTCAAGGTCAAAAAGGGCGCGGCGCTTTATCGCGCAGGCGACCCGTTGCGTTCGCTGTATGCGGTGCGAATCGGTTCGTTCAAGACTAGCGTGCTGTCGGTCGATGGTCGCGAGCAAGTCACGGGGTTCCAGATCCCCGGCGAAACGCTTGGTCTGGACGCCATCAGCACCGATCTGCATGCGTGTAATGCCGTTGCTTTGGAAGATAGCGAGGTCTGCCCCATCCATTTTGCTCACCTGGAAAAACTTGCCCGAGAACTGCCTTCGTTGCAGCACAACCTGAACAAAATCCTCAGCCGGGAAATCGTTCGCGATCACGACATGCTGATGATGCTGGGCAACATGAACTCGGATGAACGCCTGGCCGCTTTTCTCCTCAATTGGTCGCAGCGCTTGAAGGCCCGTGGTTATTCGTCCAGCAGTTTTGTGCTGAAAATGCGTCGGGAGGAAATTGGCTCCTATCTGGGCCTGCGCCTGGAAACCATCTGTCGAGGCATTGCGCACCTGCGTGACCAGGGACTGGTGGAAATAAGCGGCCGCGACGTCAACATCCTGAACATGGGCGGGCTCAAGCAACTGATCGTGGGCTGCAATCGCAACCTCCGTTGACACCTCCAACCTGGAGAATCTACATGCGTGCCATGGTTCTGGATGGCGCTGTTGCGCACAGGTCAGTTCAACGACGCGACAATGCTCATTCCCTGACACGCGACCTGACCACCAACAGACTGCCCGGCACAGAGTACAACGCCCGCTCTGTATTGCTGCCGATCAACCGATCGAGCCCCACCCGATGCGCAGTACCCATCACCACGACATCGGCCAGGTATTGCTCGACAAACTCACTGATCACCGGCACCGGCAGTCCCATGACGAAATGCCGTCGCTCCGGTGGCACCCCGTGACGCTCCGCCAGTGCAACAAACGCCTGGTGCAAGGATTGACGCAGTTCTTCGCTCAGATCCACGCCCCAACCGCCCCCGGCCAATGGCGCGTCGCTGTTGAAAGCAGGCGATAGGTCATAGGCGTAAAGCAGGTGCAACGGCGTATCGCATTGCAGGGCCAGGACGTTGGCCGTCTGAATGATGGTGTCGTTCAAACCGCTCAATTGTGTCGACGGATCGAACGGATCCACTGCCGCCACGATTCGGTGCGGCAAGCTGTAACGAACGTGGTTGACCAGATGCACGGGGATCGGGCATTCACGCAACAAGTGACAATCGAGCGGGGTGATGAACACTCGCTTGAGCACAGGTTCAAGGGTTACATCCTTGATCAACAGGTCGGGTTTGAGATCCTCGACCGTCTTCAAGATATCCAGCAGTGCATGGGTGGTGAAGACGGCCTTGACCGTCACCTCCAGCCCCAGGTCGCTGAGTCGATCGAGCTCTTCGGCCTCCCAGCGGCGGTAGCGACGCAAATACCGCTGTTGCTCTGCGTCATCGACTTTTTCTTGCCATAAATGCACCACCGGTGCCGGTTCGACAAAGGCCCGCACATCCAGTACGGCCCCGGCTGCCTTGGCCAAGGCGACGGCACGTAGCTGGGCGGGAGATTGATGCAGGGTTTGGTCAGCGATCAGCAGAAAACGTTGATATTGCCCCATCACACACCTCCGTCCGACTCCGGTCGTACAGTGCCGGGATGTTTTCAAGACTGCGCTCTATCAGCTGGCGCGGTTTGATTTACATCAAGCCCACGCAAACCGGTGCCGCCGGCACAGCTGTCTGATCCAGATCAGATTCAAACGTGGCCAGCGGAGTAGAAAAGAACTCAAACGCGAATTTTTTGCCGCATGCCAATCTTGCAAACCGCACTGGAGGAACACCCCATGCTTACCGTCAAAGACCACAACGATCGGGCCGCGGCCACCTATGCCGCGGTCGACGGCCAATACTGGATAGAAGCGCTCAGGGACGGTCGCCACGTTTTGATCCGACCACTGGCGCAGAAGGATCGCGACCGTGAATACGCTTTCATCAAACGGCTGTCTCCCGAATCCAGTCATATGCGCTTTCTCGCGCAGATCAGCGAACCCGGCGCTGCGATGCTCAATCAGTTGATGGACACGGACAACAAACAGCGTGTGGCCTACATCGCCCTGGTCCATGACAACGGGCAACTGGTCGAGATCGGTATCAGCCGTTACGCGGCCACCCGTGAGCAGGAGTGTGAATGTGCCGTCACGGTCGCCGATGAATGGACGCACCTGGGCCTGGGCGCATTGCTGATGGACCACCTGATCAAGGCAGCCCGCAAAAACGGCTTTCGCCAGATGTATTCAGTGGACTCGTCCAGCAATGCCCCCATGCGCGACCTGGCCAAGGCGCTCGGATTCGAAACGCACAATGATCCCGACGACAGCCATCAGGTGATTCATCGACTTTACCTGTAGAAAATCGCCCCCGCGATGTTCCCGCCAATGGCTCATCGCGGGGCGATCCAGCCCTCAGGACTGCAGCTTTCTTCCTGGCTTGATCGCCAGCACACTGCACGGCGCCCGATGCAGGAGTTGCTCGGCGGTGGTTCCGATTAATTTGCTCAAGCCCCTGTGCTGCACCGTGCCCATGACAACGACATCGGTAAGGTGGTCCGAGACGAATTCACAGATACTCGGCACGGGTACCCCCTCAATGAAGTGACGACGTTCCGGAGGCACGCCGTGACGTTCAGCGATGGAGGCAAATGTCTCATGCTGTGCCGTTCCCAGCATCTCATAAACGCCGGTGGCCAGCGGCAATGCGCCAAAGCCCATGTCTTGGACGTATATAGCCGTCCAGTCATACACATGCAGCAACTCAAGACTGGCATCACAGACCGCCGCCAGTTTCGCCGCTGCCTCGATAATCTGGTCGTTGAACACACGGTCCTGATCTTCATCGCGCAACACATCAATGATGGCCAGCACGTTGCGTGGTCGGGCATTCAACGCAGTCGTCACCAGATGCACCGGTACAGGACAATCGCGCAGCAGCTGCCAATCCAGCGGAGTAAAAAATACTCGCTTGAACGCTGACTCTTCCTGGGCGTCCTTGATGATCAACATCAGCGGCATCTCATTGATGAAGTTCAGAATCTCCTCATAAGGATGCTGTACCCATACCACCTCGCTGGTGACCTCGACACCCTGCTTGCTCATCAATCCGGCCTGCTCCACGAGCCATTGGCGATGGGTTTGCAAATAGCCGTCCCGAGCCCGCTTGAATTGTTCCGGGGCGAACAGCCCGGCCACCGCCAGGGCCTGGGAATAGTCGAACGCCACGATATGCAACGGAAATTGCATCGCGAGCGCCAGCGCAGCAGCCCGGTCAAATGCCGGTGTCCGAGCCATGGTTGAAGGAGCGATCAAGAGTAAACGTTGAGATTGCGACATGGGGCACCTCAGCACACGGCTATTTCAATCCGAGAGTAGAACCACAGATTGATTACTCCTTGTTCCGACCACTTGATTTTTATCAGTTGCGCGCGCGATATCCATCAGAACAGCCCCATTCCTGCCCATAACGCCAGGGTCAGCAACACCTGGCCCGGGATCACGTAAGCGGCGAAGCGGCGCCCGCCGCTGACCCACGCCACCATGCATTTGCTGACGGAGTTGCTGCTGATCGCAATCAGTACAGGCCCGACAATGGCATCAAAGGGTAACTGACCAGACTTGGCCAAGGTGGCAATCGACGCTGTGGAAGCATGTGCGTCGGCAAATCCGCTGAACGTTGCCGTCAACATTACCCCCAGCTGGCCGAAATGGCTGAGCATCACAGACGAAACAAAGGTAATGCCGGTCATGGTCAATGTGACGATCAGGGCCAGCTTGAGGTTGAACGCCCCACCGACTTTAATCGGCTGGTTGGCCTCGATCGCTGACTTGGGAAACATCAGGCATCCCCCATACAACACCGTGGCGGCGGCTCCCGACATCAATGGCCCCCACATATGGCGCAGCAAACCGGGATCGACCGCCCCCAGGATCAAGCCGACCTGCGTAACGGTGGCCATATTGGACAGGATCGCGGCCGCGCTCAGAACCTTGATATTGTTGGGCTGCCGGGCGACGAGATGACCCATGGCAGCGATCGTCACAGTGCTGGAAGCGAAACCGGAGGCAATGGCGCTGATCGCATATCCGTAGCGGGTCCCCAGGGCCCGAACGGCGATATGCCCAACTGCCCCCACTGCCATCAGCAATACGGTCAGACTGCAAATAGTGCGTAGATTGATGGCCGCGTAGGGACCGATAAAACGGTCCGGTGCCAAGGGGAGCACGACAAGCGCAGCCGTCAGCAGGATAAGGCCGTTGCCTAACTCCGCATCAGTCAATTGGCTGCGGGCAAAGTAGTGAAGCTTCTCCCGATAGGTCAGCAATCCTGCCATCACCACACCGACAGCAATCGCCAGCTCGGGGTTTGTGGCACACAACGCCCCCAATACCAACACCGTAAATAATGCTGCTTCGCTAGTCACCCCGGGGTCGTTGCTCAGGCTTCGCCAATAAGCCACGGTGACGAGCAACCCCAGAGCGATGGCCAGGATGCCCACCAGCAAACCACCACCGACCTGCATCGCCACATAACCCAGCAACGCCGTAATGGCGAACGTCCGTAAACCGGCACAAGCGCGGGTTTCACCCTGATCCTTGTGCCGTTCGCGCTCAAGACCGATGAGCATGCCAATCCCCAGCGCTGCGGCTGCTCCTGTCAGCCCAATGGCTCCGTTCATTGGATCGTCAACTGGTTGAACTGCGCCCCACACTGGTCCACGTTGTTACTCCACGCGGTCGACGTAGACACGCTTGCCATTGAAGTAAGCCGTTTGACGGTCAGGCATCGGTCTTGTGTCGTCTGCCCGGCCGGTACCACTTGGCCAGACATGTGGCGCCTCGATACGCGCCTTGAGTTGGCCAACAAACGCCGGTGCTTCTCCCAGCGTGTAGACGTTCACTTGCAAGGCATCCATGCACACGACCCAGCAATGGCTTGCCGGTCTCTCCTTGATATCAATGATCATAGAGACCTCCGTACAGCTTCGAGTAAACGAGGACACCCTCACGGGGTGATCGCGACCTTCATCACGCCATCCCGTTGGTGCGCAAACAATTCATAAGCCGCTTCAATATCATCGAGTTTGAAACGGTGGGTCACCAGCGGCGACAGGTCCACTCCACCGCTTTGCACCACTGCCATCAAGCGACGCATGCGCTCTTTCCCGCCCGGACACAGAGTGGTGACAATGCTGTAGTCCCCCAGCCCTGCAGCAAAGGCGTCCAGGGGAATGCGCAGATCGCTGGAGTAAACACCGAGGCTGGACAGTCGACCACCCGGACGTAGTACGCGCAGGGCAGATTCGAAAGTACCCTGGGTACCCAGCGCCTCGATGGACACATCGACACCGCGGCCATCAGTAAGCGCCATGATCTGCTCGACTACGTTACCGTCCTTGAAGTTGACCACATGGGTCGCACCCAATTGTCGTGCGACAGTCATCCGCTCGGCCACGGCATCCACGCCGATGATCGTCGTCGCGCCTTTGAGGCGCGCACCCGCGACCGCACACAGGCCGATGGGGCCAAGGGCAAACACGGCAACGGTATCGCCGATATTCACCTCACCTCGTTCGGCCCCCGAAAACCCGGTAGACATGATGTCCGGGCACATCAGAACTTGCTCGTCACTGAGTTCATCAGGAATCGGGCATAAATTGGCAAGGGCGTCCGGCACCAGCACGTACTCGGCCTGGCAGCCATCGATGATGTTGCCGAACTTCCAGCCGCCGGTTGCGCGAAAGCCATGGCGGGTGTCTGGTCCTTCCTGGGAGCCGCAGCCACACAGGCAGGCATAACTTTGCCCGCTGGGCGTGATGGCACCGGCAATCACCCGTTGCCCTTCGATAAAACCGCGCACCTGCGATCCCAGCCGCTCAATGACGCCCACCGGCTCGTGGCCCACGGTCAACCCTTTGGCCACAGGGTATTCACCGCGCAAGATGTGTACGTCAGTGCCACAAATAGTTGTGGTGGTGATACGGATCAATGCGTCCAGCGGTCCGACTTCAGGGACGGGCTTGTCTTCCAGTACGATTCGGTTCTTTTCGACAAAAACAGCCGCTCTCATGGTTGCCATGGTGACCCCTCCTTTTACTTATGTAAGCCAAAGTCTGCAGGAGCCCAAAGACTGCGCCTGGGTATCGGACGAAAGATTGATAATGGTCAACAATTTCGTCACTGGACGAAGCCGGGACAACCGCACGTCGGGCAACACCCTCCATTCCCTTCCATTTGACAAAGATCAAACCCGGCGCCCTGAACAGCGGCAGGCTAGATTCAAGGCTTCACTGCCCAATAACACCGCAGCCATCGGGGCAAGCGATTACCTACCGGAGATCTGTCATGTCCGATCAATTACGCTTCATGCTGGTCGTTTCGCCGTTGATGGAAAACAGCCCCGCCTTCGACCGGGCCGCTGCCTTGGCCAAGGCCTCAGGTGCTGCCCTGCACATCGTGGCGTTCGATTATCTTGAAGGGCTGGCGACTGCAGGATTGGTCAATGGACAGGCACTGGAACAGATGCGGCTGGGCTATGTCGAGCGCCATCGTCAGTGGCTCGAAGACCAGGCCCGCCCCCTGCGCAAGATCGGTGTGCACGTCACCACGGAAGTCGTCTGGGTCGAAAGGCCTTTGCAGGAAATCCTCATACATCTCAAAGAACAGCCGATGGCCGTATTGATCAAGGCACTGGAACACGAATCGCTGTTGTCACGCCTGATGTTTACGCCATTGGATATCCACCTGCTACGTGAATGCCCGGTGCCCCTGCATTTTGTCAGTCATTCGCACAACACTTTACCGCGCAAGATCGTCGCCGCCGTTGACCCTTTTCATTCTGATGAGCAATACGAAGGCTTCAACGACCGTATTCTGCGCGAGGCCTCCAAACTGGCGAGCACCTGTAATGCAGAACTGGACGTGATCTACGCCCATGACCTTTCCAGCATCAGTGCGGACGAGTTCGGTTTCAGCAATGGATCGGCGTTTTTCTCCTCGGGAAAAGCCAAGTCGCTGTTCAAGGCGCAGGCTGATGCGTTTCGCGACCTTTCTGAACGCAATGGTATCCCGCCGGAACACCAGCACATGATCATGGGCAATCCGGCCAAGGTGCTGTCCAGCTATGCGCAGGCCTATGACACCGATGTGATTGTAATGGGACGCGTTGGACACCGTAGCATGGAGCGGTTGGTTGGCAGTACGGTAGAACATCTGCTGTACAAGTTACCCTGCAGCGTGTGGGTAGTTTCCCCGGAAAAAATCTGAACGATGGATAAAGCGCGTTTCAACAAAATAGGTAACGGGAGAATAAGGAATGAACGCTCAAATGACCGGGGTTACCTAGTTTTGGCATCCAACACACTTTTCGACTTAGGCAGCACTCCCTCATTAGACTATGTATGCTTAACCACCAATGGCATTGCGCCATAATTTACGCAAAATTCATAACCGTCTTTGAGGTCTAGCAGGCAAACGTAGACCGTCAAACGTATGAAATTCGTCTTTTCAATTAGGTCAAGAGATTCAGTGAATTGAGTCAGAAATCTTTACATTGTCATAAAAATGAAAAGAAGAAAAAAACACGGTGTATTTTCTTCTTTTTGACTCTGAGGAGGGTGTGGACTAGGAAATGCGGGGCTTTCGGGGGGATCGGTTTTCAAGGGCTGGTCACAATCGCCGACTGTCGGCGTTGATAATATCTCTGATAAAGCGGCGCGCCGCCGCCGGCATTCCCAAAGGCGAGTTTTATTGGCCGGCGGTGGAAGCCCCCACCCCCGGGCGTCCTGCCGTATGAACAAAAACCCCACAAGTCGCAGTCTGTATCGACAGCAGATACAATCCGCCGCCTGCAGCTGAACGCAAACCCTACACGCCGAACTGAGGAAGCTATGAAGATTGGTCAAATAACACCGAGTAGAGCCGCGCCCTTCCTGGCTCTGATTGCGATATGGATGTTGCTGGGGTTGTTTATCCACTCTTTCGCTGGTGGTAGCCCATCAAAACCGCACTGGAGTCAAAGATGGTGGAATGATGAAGTGGTTCTTCACTCGGCAGGCATACTGTGTCGATATAGAGCCTTTCCAATCAGCGAACATTGGTTCTCACTAAGTGCACCTGGGATGGAGTGCAATGACCAAGAAAAACCAAACACGGTGAGCGACCTTGCAGATCAGCCCAATCTTCCGATTGTTTCATCTGAAACATTAGGCGGACAATCCGTTTACACGTCATTCCCGCCTGGAGCATTTATCATTGCTTCAGCATTCGTAAATCCTATCGCAAAATTTATGACAGTCTCGGATCTGTCTGCACTCAAAATCTGGAATTGGTGTCTTGCTCTGGTCACTGCGCTAATCTTCGCAGTGACCCTAAGGCGAGTATGGCCTCAAGATCTTAAACACCAGAACACCCTAATTGTTCTAGCGTGCCTACCCTTCTTAATAGCTGTTGAACCCATGCACTCACACCACCAAACACTGTGGGCGCACCAGGTCATGCAGCCAGTTATTGCCACTGCCCTGTATCTAATTGTGGGGAGGATGACGACACGTAGAGCTATTGCGCTGGGAACGCTGTGCTTCGTCGCTTGCTGGATCGAGTGGACAGCGTACCTGCTTTGCATAGCATGCTTCTTTGTCGTAGTAGTAAAATCCGAAAAAGACAGCCAACTAAAAAACGTGACTATATTTTCAATAACTACACTCCTAGGAGGACTTTCCGTTCTTGCTTATTACTGGCAACTCGTCGGAATAGAACCATATTTCCGGTCACTAACAGAAAGATTTACCAGCAGATCCGCCGCTGTCTCATACTACAATTGGGGGGACTGGCTTCTATCTCTGATGCAATCATTTGGCCCATGGATTGCTGCCATCGGCCTCTTGCTAATCGAGCTATTTACATATCGAAAAAATGATAGCAATACAAATATTCCAGCCACCTTAATAGCTGTATCAGCATTTATTCTTTTAGAAAATGCACTAATGCTTGAACACGCCATTGTTTATACGTTCGACAGACTGAAGTGGGCATTTCTTATCGGCCTGCTGATTTACTCAATAGGGCGAAAGGCAATTTCGGCCAATGAGCGGTCTATCGTATGGGTAACAGTTATTCCGCTATTAGCATCCGCCTACTCTATCTACCAGTATATGGACATCTATAAACCATACTGGCGTTAGGTCATCTCACAGCGAGCCACTGCCAGTACGGCGCTCCGGTATAGCGTAAAGCGATACCGAAGCCCGGACTGAGTGTGAATTCACCGGCAGTGGCGTTGAACTGAACGTTATTGATAAAAACGGCCCCTGCTCCAATAAATGTAACTACCTGAACCAGCCTGTTCTATTAATTATTTTTTTACCGCTCCAAAAACCCCACATTCAACGCCGCGATTTGATGCCTGATGCTGTGCTCCCGATCTCTTTCAGAAGCCAGCGGCCATGATGCGGCCCGATGCCAAAGTTGAAAAAGTGTAGCTCTACCCTAAACCCGTAGATCGCCTCTGGTTCCCTAGACACTCTCCAGACCAATGCTCGGGCAGGCAGCAGCAACTAGGCCGCGCCTGCCCTTGGGCATCAGAAATCGACCGTTGCGGACAACTGCAAGGTGCGCGGATAACCCGGCGAGAACGCGCCATATGAAGCGACACCCGACCAATACTCACGGTCAAACACGTTCTGCACCGTGGCGCGGAATGTCGTCGGCCGGCCTTCGATCTTCGTTGCATAACGTGCGCCGGCATCGAAACGGGTCCAGGCATCCAACGCCTGGGCGTTGGCCTGGTTGACGTACTGGCTGTCGGTATAGATCGCACCACCTGTCAGGGTGAAGCCCTCCAGCCATGGCGTATCCCATTCAGCCCACAGATTGGCCTGCACGTCCGGTACGCCGACCGGTTTATTGCCGCGGTTGGCGGCGGTGGCCGAATCGGTCAACTTGCCGTCCAGCACCGTTACGCCCCCCATCAAGCGCGTACCCGGCGCCACTTCGCCGAACAGGCTCAATTCGATCCCGCGGTTGCGCTGCTCGGCTTGTACCGAGAACACGTTGCCCAAACCGATCTCACCGCTGGGTTTCTCGATCTGGAACAACGCCAGTGTGGTCATGAATGTGCCGTGTTCGTATTTCACGCCTAGCTCATGCTGCTTGGATTCGTAAGGCGCGAATGTCTCGCCGGCGTTGGCAGCCGTGCCTGGGGCAATGTCACCTTTGCTCAAGCCTTCTACGTAGTTGTAATAGAGGGAAACGTCTTCCCAGGGCTTGACCACCACGCCCACCAGCGGGGTCGTGGCGCTGTCGTTGTACTTTGAACTGACCGAACCCGCGGCATTGTAGTTGCGTGACTCGATCTGCTGCCGGCGTACGCCAAGGGTCAGTTGGAAGCGGTCGTCAAGCATGGACAGCGTGTCGGTGAACGCAACGCCGGACAGGTCCGACTCGGAAACACGCAACACTTTCGGTGAGCGGATGTGCTGCTTGGGTACATCGATCGGGTGATAAATGTTCGAGTGGATTTCGGTGCCGCTGTTGATCCCGCGGGACAATTCATCCTGATACTGGGTCGCCATCAGCGTGGTCGTATGGGTGATCGGCCCGGTGGCGAACATGCCACGGGCGCCAATATCGGCGGTCGAACGGTCGACGTTGAATTTGTAGTAACCCGGCGTATTGCTGGTATCCCCCGCCGCGTTGAGGATGCGCGGCACCTGGTCGGACAGGCGCTTGACGTCCGACTTGCCGCCACCGGCATGGGCGAACACGGTCAGGCTGTCGCTCAAGTCATATTCACCGCCGAGCAACGCCGACTGCTCCTTGGTGTCCGACCAGCCCCAGGCCTGCGGCAGGTTGGTGCGGCCATTGGGCGCGGACGGAACCTCAACGCCCGGGGCAATGGTGAAAGGCCGTGAAGCACCCTCCCAGCTTTCCTTCTGGCTGATGTAGTCCAGGTTCAGGCGCAAACGCTCACCGCGATAATCCAGGGCGATGGCGCCAACGCCCAGATCCCGCTGTTGATCCTCGATGGCGGTATCACCGCCCTGCAGGTTGCCGTTGAAGCGCACACCGAACTGGTTTTGCGAACCGAAACGGCGGCTGAGGTCCAAGTGGCCACCCACTTGGGAGTCGGATGCGTAAGAAGTGGTGACCCGGGTCAGGTCTTCGTCCAGCGGCCGCTTGGGCACGATGTTGATGACCCCGCCTACCCCGCTGTTCGGCGAGATGCCGTACATCAATGCGCCCGGCCCCTTGAGCACTTCGATACGTTCGGCATATTCGGTGAATACCCGGTAGTTGGGTGCCACGCCGTACACGCCGTCGTACGCCAGTTCACCCAGGTTGCCCTCGCCGATGGGGAAGCCACGAATGAAAAATGAATCGACGATGCCTCCTGTCTGCCCGGTCGAGCGCACCGAAGGATCGCGCTCCAGCGCATCGGCCACGGTCACGGTTTGCAGGTCGGCCAAGGTCTTGGCGGTGTAACTGGTGACGCTGAAGGGCGTGTCCATCACGTCTTTGTTGCCCATCATGCCCAGCCGTGCACCGCGGGCAACCTGTCCGCCGGCGATCACCGGCGTCAATGCGGGCGGGCCGTTGTAGCGGCTGTTGATGTGGGTGATGTCGAGTTCCAGCGCATCGCTGCGCTCGCCCGTCGCCGTTGGGTTACTGGATGACTTGTCGGCGGCAACGTCCTGTTGCTCGGGGCTTGCAGCCCAGGCGTTGGCGCTTCCTGCGACCAGAACAAAATTCAACAGCGCGGTACGGATGGCGAGTGTTAACAAGCGCTCACCGCTGGGAAGACTGACAACAGGCATGACGTGAGGATCCTTTTCAACAAGGGAAAATGCTAATCACTCCTATTGCCAGTCGGTCTGCGAAAAAGTATCACCTTCGAAAGCGTTTTTTTTCATCGAGCCCCGCCAAACCTAGCCGTACAGGCATTCCAGCGGGATGGCGACCACCGGTAACGCGGGTTCAAACGCGTGTCGGGTGGTCTTGTACGCCAGGATCTCGCCCCGGGCGATGGTGCTGAAAATCCGTGCCACATCGAACGCCTGCCCGGTTCGCCAGTGCCACACGCACACCCGCGGATCGGCGTAATCGAGCTGGATGCACGGCACGCGCTTGAGGCCCAACTGCAACGCCGCGTTGAAACGGTGGTTACCGTCCATGACGATGCCTTGCGAGCGCTCGACGATGATGGGTTCCAGCCACTGCCCTGCCCGCGCGATCGATTCGCGCAGCAGCGTGACATTGGCCGGATCGACCTGTTCCGACTGCACAACTTCGCACAACGGCCGCAACGCGATCTGATAAGCGTGTTCCATGGTCAACCTCCTGATTGGCCCGGTTTCAGCAGGCATCGGCGCCAGACACCGGCACGTGTCGGCGGGCGACCTCAAGCAGGCGCTGGGCGTGTTCGATCAGCGGCAGGTCGACCATTTCGCCATCCACTTGCACCGCGTGGCTGCCCGACGCGACCGCCCTCATCACCCGGCCGGCCCAGGCCAATTGCCGTGAATCGGGCAGGAAGGCCCGTTGCACCGGCCTCAATTGCGCGGGGTGGATGCACAGCTTGGCGCCGAACCCCAGTGAACGCGCGTAGTGCGAGTCCTTGGTGACGACCGCCAAATCGCTGATCGCCGGGGTAACCCCATCGATCGGCGCCGGCAGATCAGCCGTGCGCGAAGCCAGGACGATGCGGTTGCGGGCGAATAGAAACGCCTCCGGCGTTTGGCTGCAGTCGATGTCGAGGGAGAAGTCCAGCGAGCCGAATGCCAGCCGTGCCACACCCGTAACGGCTGCGATCGATTCCACCTGTTGCAACCCCTTGGCGGTCTCGATGATTGCGATGATTTTCAACCCGGGTTGCCATTCCAGCAGATGCTCGACCACCCGCGCCAGCGCCTCGGGGCACTCGGCCTTGGGCAGGAAAATGCCATCGCATCGCTGGGGATGCCGCATGTTGCAGAGCCAGCTCAGATCCTGGCGAAACAGCGCACTGCTGATGCTGTTCAGGCGGATGTATCGTTCGCAGGAAACGGTCTCGGCGCCCTCCTGCCAGCTCCCGATGGCAACGCGGGCGGCGGCTTTGCTCTGTGGGTGAACGGCGTCCTCGAGGTCGAGAATAATTGCGTCCGGCCCTGCCCCGACCGCTTTGGGAAACCGTTCGGGCCGATTGCCCGGTACAAACAGGTAGCTGATCGCGAGTGGGGTCGTGCTGCTGAATCGATCGGATTGCATGGCATAGCTCCTAGGCGTGAAACAGTCGTGGTTACTGACACATTTACGGGGCCTCGGGCAGCCCATTTGCGGGCCTGTCCGGGCCTTCTCGAAACAACCGCCAACACCTTGTTGTTCAAGGTATTAAAGGGTTTTTTAATCGGCGGGCGAACGCGTCCTTGAGCGTGTAAATACACGTTCATTGATTCGCCTTGCGCAGGTCTTTATTCAAAAATACCTGAAAATCTTACTTGATAATCATTCCTGTTCGCAATATTGTTCACGCCGTCAAGGGGAACTACCCGAGTTTCTAAACACGCAATTTGCACCTCGGTAAGTACATGGCGGTGATGTCATTTGAAACCCCGCCACCGTGCCATCACCGGGAATTGGCCATCAACTAGTGGCCCGTCGAAACATCCGCACAAACCTTATGGAATGGGGTTGTCATGCAATTGTTCTGTGAAACATTTATTGCAATCGGCGCTATGGATCCAACTTTAGATATCGCCTGGCGCCCGCCTCCGAGTTGCGTGGGCCCTCGTTTTTAACGAGCCAAAACCGCTATCTATCGATAACGAGAAGTTGTCGAACTATCAATGGCGAGATTGTTTTCGACGCCAAGGGGCAACTATGCATGCAATAAATTCAATGCCTGCCGAACAAGCAGCCGAAGTTCATCAGCCAGGCATGTTAAAGCCGCTGATCGACCCAATAATTTCCACGCTTATCAACCAATCCCCGGGGATACTTACGGAACTGGTCAAGTTCCATGGCTCGCCTTTGAATCTGGTATGGCCGCATGCCTTTGAGCTAAATACCCTGGCATTGCTGGCCGTATTGAAACAGCACAACCTGTCTTACGAAATGTTCTACGGTGCCAAGGCCAACAAGTCACAAAGCCTGCTGGAAGCGGCAGCGCAGTCAGCGATCGGCATCGATGTATCGAGCATCCACGAACTGCATGCGGCGCTGCGGGCAGGTGCATGTGCTGCGAAAATCTGCGCCACGGGCCCAGCCAAAACCGCCGTATTTCATCAGGCCTTGGTGGATGCTGGATCGCTCATCTGCATCGACTCGCTGGAGGAGCTAGGTCACCTGCAAGGTGTACTGCAAGCACAGTCGCCCTTCAGCAAAGCCAGAGTATTACTGCGTTACAGGCCCACAAACAGCCCCAAAAGCCGCTTTGGCATGGGCACGGCCGACTTGCTTGAAGGCCTTCAAAAGCTGGCGAAACACACCGATATTTTCAATTTTGAGGGCTTCCATTTTCATCTGGGCGGCTATGGGTTCGAGTCCCGCGCACAAGCGGTGCGAGAGGTCGGCGGATTCGTCGAGGCGGCTCGGGAGATGGGCTTGAACCCGCGGATGATCGATATCGGTGGCGGCTTGCCGGTACGTTATGTCGAGCCGCACGCCTACGCCCATTTTTTTGAGAATGATAATAAGCCGAGTCATTATTACAACCAGAAAGTTCCAGGCGATTATTACCCATACGGCGGCGAACTGAGCGCATCACAATGGCTTGGCTTATTACTGGATGCTGAATTTTCGCCCGGGTTATCCATCGCCAGTTATTTCAAGCAACAACACATCACCCTGGCCCTGGAGCCGGGCCGTAGTCTTGTCGATCAAGCGGCGATTTCAATATTTCGCGTCACCCGCACCAAGAAACTTGCCGACAACAAAGCCGTTATTTTTGTTGAGGGCAGCAGCTTCAGTGCGTGTGAAACCTGGTTCGGCTCCGAGTATCTGGTTGATCCTTTATTAATCAGCTCACCGCGCCTGCCATGCACTGCGACGCAAGCTTACATCGCCGGCCACAGTTGTCTTGATGATGATGTCATCACCCATCGCCTAATCAACTTTTCCACTACACCACAGCCCGGTGATTTATTGGTTTACGTCAATACCGCCGGTTATCAAATGGACTTGCTGGAGAACGAATTTCATCGCCACCCCCTGCCCCGCCGGTTGACGGCGACCTGTTGTACGCAAGGTAACTATAGGTTTTCACCTGACTACTAAAGGGAATGACTGTAATGATATTGAATAAAGTCTCGGACCTTATTGGTAATACGCCCATCTTAGGCATTGATGTTCCCGGCACTAACGCGCGGTTGCTGCTCAAGATTGAAAAGAACAACCCTGGGGGCAGTATCAAAGACCGCATGGCGCGCAATATGGTGCTGGCTGCACTCAAGTCCGGGCGCCTCAAACCGGGTGGCGTGGTCGTCGAGTCGTCCTCTGGCAACACCGGGATCGGCCTGGCCATGGCTGCCGTCGAGTTCGGCCTGCATTTCATTGCGGTGGTGGATCACCACGCCGCCCAGGACAAGATCGCGGTCATGAAGGCCCTCGGTGCCGACATTCGCTTCGTCAAAGGCACCTACCGCGAAGATGAAGTGGCGGTGGTCGAGCGCCAACGACTTGCCGCAGAACTGGCCAGCCAGATTCCCGGTGCCGTGTTCATGAATCAATCCGACAACGCGGCCAATGCTGGCGGCTACAGTGATTTCGTGCGCGAGACCATTGGCCAGGCCCAAGGCGTTATCGGTGCCTACGTCGGTTGTGTCGGCACCGGCGGTTCGATGACCGGCATCGCTCGCGGCCTGAAGCTACACAACCCCGACACGGTGACCGTTGCGGTGGAGCCTGCCGGCTCGATTGTCTTTGGTCATCCTGGCTACCCCTACTACCAGTCGGGTACCGGCACGCCGGCCGGGGACACCGTCGGCTTGGTGCTCGACTACAGCTGTATCGACCTGGGCGTGCAAGTCACCGACTCCCAAGCGTTCGAAACTGCGCGCTATATCGCCCGCAACCTCGCCTTACTGGTTGGCGGCTCAACCGGCGGGGCGATTTTCAAGGCGCTGGAACTGATCCACAAAGGTGTGTTGAGCGGCAACGTGGTGGTGCCGATTGCCGACGGTGGGGAAAAGTACCTGCACACCGTGTTCGACGATAAATGGCTGCAGGAACGCGACCTGATCGACCCCAGCATCGCCCCCCAACTGGATGCCTGGCTGGGCAAGACCCAATGGCTGGACGCCGTTTCCGCGCCGCTGCAACTGAGCGTCGCATGACCCTACCCTTCACACAGGAACGCCTCTCGATGAATCTGTTGAAAGTTGCCATTTGTGGGGGTGGCAGGACTGGCCACCTCAACGCCATCCTGTTCAAGCAGCTGCCCCATGTTCAGGTTTCGATGCTCACTCGTAATCGCAGCATCATCGAACAACACGCCCTGCAGGTGCCGATGCAGGCGCTGTTGCCCGACGGCTCCACTGTGCAGGCCCGACTGGACCGGGTGAGCACCGATGCAAGGGCGGCCGTTGAAGATGCCGACATCGTCATCATCACCGTGCCGGCCCATGCCCGAGCGCAAACACTGAAAGACATCGCGCCTCACCTCACTACCAGCAAACCGGTTTATATCGGCGCGATTCCGGGCTTCTGCGGTTTCGACTGGCTGGCCGAAGCCACCCTGCCCGACCGCCCGAACCTGGTGATCTGGGGCATGAAGGATGTCCCGCATACCGCGTTCGAGCTGACGCCGGGGCGGTCGATCAAAATGGGCGGCGGCAAGAGCCGGCTGTATGTGGCCACACATGCCAGGGAGCCGCAGTCGGCACAACGACAGCTGGAAAAAATTCTCACCCGACTGTACGGGCCTTGCGTGACGATGCTGGATGATTACCTGGAGATTACGCTGACGCCAGGCAACCCGATCATGCACAGCTCGGTCATTTATGGGCTGATCGGCCCCTACGGCCAATGGCATCGCAAGATCTTTGCGCAGCCCCTGTGTTGGTGGAGCGAGTGCCCGGAGCTGGGCGCCTATTTCCTCGAACGCATGGATCAGGAAAGCCAGGGGTTGTGCGCGGCCATCAGCCAGCGCATGGGCATTAACTTGTCATCGGTCAAGTCGCTGAAACAGGAAATCGTCGAAGCCTACGGCGAGCAGATCCGCGACCCGAGCAGCATGCTCTCAATCCTGCGCACCAATCAGGCCTACAACAATATCCTCGCGCCGATGGTGCCCGCTCCCGGCAACCGCGCCGGCTATGTGATCGAGCGCCAGAGCCGTGCCTTCAACGAAGACGTTGCTTACGGTTTGGTGCTGCTGGTGGAAATGGCCAGGCGCTTGGACTTCAAGGTGCCCTATATGGAAGAAGTCCTGAACTGGAGCATTGGCTACATGCAAGGCCTGGGCGATTGCGCGCTCGACTACTTCCCACACCAATGGCCACGCCCCGCAACCGCTGCGGCCTGAACCCTTTATTCAGATTTTTCGACGAGCAGACCGCAGATATGGATGACTTCAAGACACTGATCGCCTACTCCCGCAAAAACGCCCTGCGACGCCTGATTCGCTGCCTTTTTGCCGAAAACATCCTCGACCGTTCGGCCCTGAGCTTCACCGCTGAGGGCAACCAGGCCACTTACCCACTCAAGGGTGGCCGCGCTCATCTGGTGTTTTGCGAGATCGCCAAAGGCCCGGCGGACACCCTGGTCAACGACGGTGAGGTGGTACTGCTCACCCACGAAGGTACACGCCAGGTCATCACTCACCATCAAGACATGCTGGATGTGCTGCGCGACAGTTTCGACTTCGAGCCTACCGATGAAGGTGTGGCCGGGCTTAAGTCAGACATGGAAAACAGCCTGACCAACGATGCCCACGCCCGCCTGCATCGCCAGCAATGGAACGCCCGCCTGCAACAGGCCGCCCGGGATCAGGGCCTCGACAGCTTTACCGACTACCTACGCCAACATGCAAAAACCAAGGACGCCGCGATCCTGCTCGACCAGTGGGGCTCGCTGGAAGGGCATCCGTACTACCCGACGTGGAAATCGCGCCCGGGGCTGACCGATGCCGAAGTCGAGGAACTGTCTCCCGAGTTCAACGCCCAAGTGCCGCTGCGTATCGCCTCCCTGCGTGCCGACCACGCGATAAGCGAAAGCATGCCCCACGTGCACAGCTACCCCGACTGGTTCGCCAGTAACTTCCCGGCGCAATGGGCACAGTGGAAAGCCTCGCTCAACAGCAAAGGCCTGGACGAGAGCCAGTGGCTGCCGCTGCCGATTCACACCTGGCACCTGCAAGCCTACGTTCTGAAGACGTTCGCAGTGGAAATCGAAGAAGGCATCCTGATTACCGACGGCCCGGACATTACCACCCTGCCAACCATGTCCTATCGCACCATGATGCCGGTGCTGGACCACTGCGCGCCGCTGATAAAACTGCCGATTGCCGTATGGATGACCAGTGAACTGCGCAGCCTGCAAGCCAAGTCGATTCACATGGGGCCGCGCATCAGCACGGTGATAAGCAGCATTCTTGAAGAGGAAAACGGCTTCGCTCAACGCCTGGAGATCTTTGCCGAAGAAATCGGTGTGCGTTACAAGAACGCGGTAACTCAGGACGATCATCCAGGCCGCCATTTGTCGGTGGTCTATCGCGCCAGCAAAGCGGCATTCGAGCGCCACGACGATCGCCTGCCCATTACTGTGGCCTCATTGTTTACCCGTTTGCCGGGCAATGGCCGTCCGTTGTTCACGGACTTGATCGAGCGTGACGGCGTGCGGGCCCAAGCGGGCCAGGTGGAAAACTGGTACCGCGAATACGCAAGAGTCGTGACCCAACCGGTGGTGGCGATCTACCTGTTGTATGGCATCGGCCTTGAAGCGCATCAACAGAACACCATGGTGCTGTTCTCCCCGGACGGCCAGGCACGCAGCCTGCTGATTCGTGATTTTGGCGATGGCCGCACCTACGCGCCGTTGCTGCAAGCGCGCGGCTATAGCCTGCAACCACACGTGCAGCCGGGTATCCTGCCGACGGTTTTTTCGGGTGATATCGAGCCGGTGCGCATGTTTGTGCTGGATGCCACGTACCTCACCCACCTGCACGAGATGGCGCTGTGGCTGACCAAGGAGTACGGGTTGAACAACACCAGGTTGTGGCAAGTATTGCGCGAAGAAACCGACCTGGCCTTCGAGGCCGTGCGCGACCGCGTTGAGCCGGCGTTGTGGGAGGCCGAACACAACGCGTTCGTCGAAGACCCATGGCCGACCCGGTCGTTGCTGCGCATGCACTTGATGCAATACAGCAACTATCGTTTGCAACACACCCTGACCAACCCGCTCGCTAGCGTTTAACCGAGGCTGACTCATGTCCCATGCAGGCGTCATCCAGGGTTCGAGAGTACGAATCCTGATTTATCTTCTATTTGCGATCCAGCTGGTATCGATGGGTGCAATGGAAATGAGCGGGCCGTTCTGGCCTGTCCACCTGCGTGGGCTGACCCCTTCAGAGTCGGTTTTCAGCTTCGCCAGCGTCGCCGTGTATGTCGGGCCGATGCTGGGCATTATTCTGACCAGCGCATTTTGGGGCCGTATCGGCGACCGTTATGGCCACAAGTTGATGATGATCCGCGCGCTCGCCGGGTTGTCGTTGACCCAACTTGGGCTGGCCTTGTGCAGTGATATCTGGGTCATTCTGATCCTGCGCTTCTTGCAAGGCGCGTTCGCCGGTTACATCGCCCCGGCGCAAGCTTATGGCGTGAGCATCGAGGCCCCTTCGCGGCGGGCGCGATTGTTCGCCATTTTGCAGATCTCGACCAATGTCGGTTCGTTGCTGGGCGCTGTGGTCGGGGGGTTGATCCTCGATTACGCGACATTCTTCTGGATCAACATCATTGCCGCGGCATTGTGTGCGGTGTGTACCGTGATCGCCGCCGTGACCTTGCCGGACGTACCGCCGGTGAAGAAAGCCCCGGCCGCCGCCGGCAAGCCGATGCCTGCCGAGCGCCCAGGCAGTCTCTGGCAAGGCTCGCCCCTGCTGTCGCTGCTCGGTGTGATGGGCATTCTGTTGCTGGCGCGGATGCTGCCGCAAACGTCGTTCTCGCTGTATGTCAGCTCGGTGTTCGAGGTCAGCAACACGGTGGTCGGCCTGTGCTACGGGTTGCTGGCACTGGGGTTCATTCTTTCGGCCACGGCGTGGTCGCGCTATTTCGAGCACCGCAGCCAGCAGGACACCCTGCATCGCATGACCTACGTGGTGCTTGGCTGCATCGCCCTGACGGCTGTGGCGGGTGTCACACGTAATCCAGTGGTGTTCGTTGCCGCCTACTTCATCTGGGGCGTGCTGCTCGGCGCGACGACACCGGTGCTGATGGCGCTGGTCTCGAAAACCGCCGATAGCTCGCAACAAGGTCACGTGCTGGGGATTGCCCAAGGCACGGCGCAATTTGCCTCCATCGCGGGGATTTCGGCGGGTGGCTTGCTCAGCCAGGTTTACGGCTTGCAATACACCTACCTGTTCGTTTGCCTGGCCTACGGGGTGGCGTTGCTCCCGATTATCGCGCTGCGCTACTGGCCGGCAGCCATGCAACCCAGCCATGCCCCGCCCGGGGATTGATCCAGGAGCCTGTGCTTTGAACATTGAACAACTGCGCGCCGATACGCCCGCTGTCGCGCAACTGATCCACTTCAACAATGCCGGCGCCGCACTGATGCCGGCGCCGGTGATCGAAACCATGACCCGCCACATTCAGCTCGAAGCCAGCCTGGGCGGGTATGAAGCGGCCGGGCAATGCGCCGCCGAACTGGAGAACGTGTATGGCGCCATAGGGCGGCTTATCAACGCCCAGCCGGACGAAATTGCCGTGATCGAGAACGCGACTCGGGCTTGGGACATGGCCTTCTATTCATTGCCGTTGCAACCCGGTGATGTAGTGCTGACCTCGTCCACCGAGTATGCCGGTAACTACATTCCTTACCTGCAAATGCAGCAGCAGCGCGGTATTAAAGTGCGCGTCATTGCCAACGACGAACACGGCCAGGTGTCATTGCCGGCCTTGAAGACCCTGCTTGAGGAGGAGCGTGTCGCATTGATCTCCTTGCCGGTCATCGCCACCAACGGCGGGCCGGTACAACCGATCGAACAGATCGGCGCCCTCGCCCGCGCTGCCGGTGTGCTGTTTCTACTGGATGCCTGCCAGGCTGTCGGGCAGATGCCGATCGATGTACACAAAATCGGTTGCCACATGCTCGCCGCCACCAGCCGCAAGTACCTGCGCGGACCGCGCGGCATGGGTTTTTTGTATGTGGAACGATCGTTGTGCCAGAACTTGGAGCCGGTGTTTCTCGACCTGCATGCCGCCTCGCTGCAAACCAGCAATACCTACATGATCCGCGCCGATGCCCGCCGCTTCGAGAACTGGGAGTGCAACGTCGCCGCCAAGCTGGGGCTTGGTTGCGCCGTGGAATACGCCTTGGCTCAAGGCATTGAGCCAATGTGGCTACGGATTCAACACCTGGCCGGCTACCTGCGCCAATGCCTGGCGGATCTTGCGGGCGTGACACTGCGCGACACTGGCAGCCTCACCTCGGGCATCGTCACATTCACTCATCAGCGCAACAGCGCCACGCAGATACAGCAGTGGCTGGCGGCACAGGACAAGCGCATCAACGTGACGACCTCGACGTTCCGTTCGACCTTGCTCGATATGCAGCACAGGGGCTTGCGGGAGGTCAGTCGCGCGTCCCTTCATGCCTATAACACCGAAACGGAAATCGACACGATGATCGCGGCACTTGACGGTCTGCCGAGCGTCTGATGGCGACACCAATCCGCGCTTGCGTCGCAGCCGGTTTGTAAACTAGCATTGGGAATACTTCTCAATTGCATAAAAATCTGCAGCCATGAGCCAAACCCTTCCCGCGAATAACGACAATCACCTGCGCGCGATCGAAGCCCTGTACAGCGGCCATCATGGCTGGCTGTACGCGACGCTGAGAAAAAAATTGGGTAACGCCATGGATGCGGCGGATCTGGCGCAGGATACCTTCACCCGCATCCTCGCCTCCCGCGTCACTGTCATCGAGCAGCCCCGGGCATACCTGAGCTGCGTGGCCAAGGGCATCCTGGTCAATTGGTATCAACGCAAGGCTCTGGAACGCGCCTACCTGGACGCCCTCGCGCATCTGCCTGCACCCCAGGTGCCTTCGCCGGAAATGCGCTTCATGGTGCTGGAGACCCTGCACGAAATCGACGCAATGCTCGACGCGTTGCCGCCGCCGGTCAAACGTGCGTTCCTGCTGTCGCAGATCAGCGGCCTGAAATACGACGACATTGCCGAGCAACTGGGTGTCTCGCTGATTACGGTCAAACGCTACATGAAACAAGCCTTCGTCCAGTGCCTGTTGCTGGTGGAGTGAATGCTCACCCAGCGCAATACGTCGCCCCCCGTTCAGCAGGCCCTCGAAGAAGCCGCCGACTGGCTGATCCGCCTGAGTGAGGGCGAACTCAGTGACACGGAACGCGGTGAGTGGGAACACTGGAAAACCAGCACCCCCGAGCGTAGTCGTGCCTGGGCGCGGGCGCAGGTGCTGCAGAGCAAGCTAGGCGGGCTTCCGCCGTCGTTGGCGATGTCCGCGCTCGACCGCCCAAACAGCCCGCAACGCCGGGCCGCGCTGGGCAAATTGGCAATGATCCTGGCGATCCTGCCCGCTGGCTGGGGCAGTTGGAAGCTGGCGCAGTCCCAGCAATGGTCGGCAGACTATCGCACCGCTGTCGGCCAGCGCCGCGAGCTGGCCTTGGCGGACGGTTCGACAATCACCCTCAACACCGACAGCGCCATCGACGTGCTGTTCGACACCCGCCAACGCCTCATCCATTTGCGCGAAGGCGAAATACTGGTGCAGACCGCACCGGACCCCTCACCCTCGCCGCGGCCCTTTCTGGTCAGCACCCGCCAGGGTCGAATGCAAGCGCTAGGTACGCGCTTCACGGTTCGCGAACGGCAACCGCACACTCACCTTGCCGTACTCGAAGGTGCGGTAAAGGTGCACCTGGCAGACAAGCGCCAGGGAACACCCCTGATCGTCAACGCCGGGCAGCGTACCGATTTTTCTGCCCACACCTTTGGCCAGGTCACCGCCGCCGACCGCTATGTCGGCGCCTGGACGCAAGGCATGTTGATGGCCGACAAGATGCGCCTGGCGGATTTCGTCGACGAATTGGCGCGCTATCACCGTGGCTTTGTGCGCCTCGACCCGGCAATCGCTGGCCTGCGTATTTCCGGCGCCTACCCCATCGGTGATACCCAGCGCACCTTGAGCATGCTCGCGCAAACCTACCCGATCCTGGTCAGCGGCCGTCTGGACGGCTTCTGGGTCATGCTGTCTCCCGCCTGAACCGGCGAAAAAGAGCTGGCGAAAAATAACGCCGCAGCGCTGATACTTTTTTTGCTCTCGGCTGGCTACTAGGAAGAAGACCTTTAACCGTCCTGTTCATAGGTTCACCCATTCATGCCTGCTGCACGCCCTCTGCGTCCGGATCGCCAGCTCAAACCAGTCATTTGCAGTGCGTTGCTCAGCCTTGTCCTGATCGCAAGCGTCAGCCCGTTTGCCCTGGCCAACGGGCCGATGCAGCTGGACGCTTTGGCGGTGCGTACCTACAACATTCCTTTAGGGCCGCTCGGCGCGACCCTGTCGAGTTTCGCCGTGGGCGCCGGCATTGCCTTGTCATTTCAGCCCTCGCTGACCGACGGCCTGAGCAGCCCTGCGCTGGTTGGCAGGTTCTCGACCCAGGAGGCTGTCGATCGGCTGCTGCAAGGCAGCGGCCTGGCCATGGTTTTGCGCAGCGATGGCAGCTACACCCTGGTCCAGCACCGGCTGACACTGGGTGAAACGGCGGTGATTGGCACCGATAAACGCAGCGATGCCTTGCCGCCGGTGTATGCCAGTGGCCAAGTGGCCAGCGGCGCGCGCCTGGGCGTCCTCGGCAATACCGATGTGATGGATGCCCCCTTCAGCGTCAGTACCTACACCTCGGCGCTGATAAAGGATCAACAGGCCGTCACTGTCGCCGATGTACTGGAGCGTGACTCCTCGGTGCGCTCCACGGGGCAGACCGGGGGCATCGTCGACTCCTTTTTTGTGCGTGGGTTTCCCGTCGGCGAGGGCAATCTGGGTGAGTTGGCGTTCGACGGCGTCTACGGGGTGGCGCCCAACTACCGGGTGTTCACCGAGTACGCCGAGCGCATCGAACTGGTCAAGGGCCCCGGTGCCCTGCTCTATGGCATGTCGCCCAATAGCGCGGTCGGCGGTGTGATTAACGTGGTGCCCAAGCGCCCCCTGGAGCAAGACCTGACCCGTTTCACCGCCAGCTACGCCATGGACGCGCAACTGGGCGGCCACCTCGACGTCAGCCGACGCTTTGGCCAGGAACGCCGGTTCGGTATACGCCTCAATGGCAGCACACAGGTGGGCGATACCGTGATCGACGATCAATCGCGCCATGTCGATATCGGTGCCCTGGCCCTGGATTATCAGGGTGAACGCCTGCGCATCCACTTCGACTGGCTCAACCAGGAAGAACGGTTCGACGCTGCCTCGCGGCCCTTTCTGATCGCCCCGGACATGGACATTCCCTCGGCGGCCAACGGCCATATCAATGTCAGTCAGCAATGGGGCTGGTCGCGTACTCGGGACAAGTCCGCCCTGCTCAGTGGCGAATACGACGTGAACGACGCCCTGACGGTCTTCGCCCATGCCGGCGGTGGCAAATCGGATGTCGCGCGGATGTCCGACCAGACACCGACCATCGTCAATGCTGCGGGCGATACCTCGTCGATTCCCGGCTATTACAAGTTTGAAGTCGCGCGCTACACCCTCGACGCGGGCGCACGGCTGCGATTCGACACCGGGCCGGTCAGTCATAGCGCGGCCCTGCAAGCCAGCCGTTATCACGACGTGCTGTCGCGCGGGATCAACTCCGGCGCACCGATCCTGTCGAATATCTATCGCCCGGTGGACCGCCCAAAGCCCTCTATCCCCGAGCCGGCCACACCGAAAGTCTCCGAGAGCGAACTGACGGGCGTGGCGCTAAGTGACACGCTGTCGGTGCTCGATGATCGGGTGCTACTGACCTTGGGCCTGCGCCAGCAGAACATCAAGTCCGATAACTACAGCGCCGCCGGTGTGGTCACCAGCGCCTACGACGATGGCCGCATCACGCCGCTGTATGGCGCGGTGTTAAAGCCCTGGGACCACATTTCCTTCTATTACAACTACATCGAAGGCCTGAGCAAGGGCGAGATTGCGCCGTCCACGGCATCGAATGCCGGGCAGATCTTTGCCCCTTACGTTTCCCGTCAGCACGAACTCGGGGTCAAGGCCGACTATGGCACTTTCAGTGCCACCCTCTCCCTGTTCCAGATCACCAAGCCCAGCGGTGAACTGGCCCGCGGGGTGTTTTCGGTACAGGGCGAACAGCGCAACCGTGGCCTGGAATTGAGCCTGTTTGGCGACGTCGCTCCCGGTACTCGCCTGCTCGGTGGCGTCACCCTGCTCGATGCACAACTGAGCAAAACCTCGGTGGCGGGTAACCGGGGCAATAAACCGGTCGGTGTTCCCGACGTGCAAGCCAACCTGTGGGCCGAATGGGACACCTCATGGGTCGAGGGGCTGACGCTGACCGGTGGTGCGATCCACACCGCCAGCCAGTACGTCAACCAAGCCAACACGCAGCAACTCGACAACTGGACTCGCTTCGATGTCGGCGCGCGTTACACCACGCGCATCGACGAACGGGCGACCACGTTTCGCGCCACCGTGCAGAACGTGTTGGACCACGAGTACTGGTCGGGCGTCGCTTCCTATGGCGCGTTCTCTCAAGGCTCACCGCGCACTTTATTACTGTCGGCAACTGTCGATTTCTAAAACGTTCAGCCCGGTGGCGGTGTGGACTGCTGGCCGATCTGACTCTACAAAGGCTTTGACCATGGTGATTTTTAATCGACGCAGCTACGCCTTGGCTGCGCTGCTACTGGTAGGGCTGCTAGGTCTAGCGCGCACCGCTCACGCCACCGAGGTGGACACGGCACGCACCGAGGTGACCGACCTACTGGGGCGCAAGGTCAAGGTTCACCTGCCGGTCAGGCGGGTGATTTTGGGCGAAGGTCGCCAGTTGTACCTGGTGGCGGCCCTGGACACCCATAACCCCATTGAGCGGATCGTGGGCTGGCGCAAGGATTTGATTCAGTCCGACCCGGATACCTACAACGCCTACCTGCGCAAATTCCCCGACATCGCCAAAATCCCCACCTTCGGCGGTTTTGAAGACGGCACCTTCGACCTCGAGCAGGCAATCTCCCAGCGCCCTGACGTCATCATCCTCAACGTCGAGGCGCAACACGCCACTGAAGATGCCCGCTACATCGAAAAGCTCGACGCGCTGGGCATCCCGGTGGTGTACGTCGACTTTCGCAACAACCCGATGCAGAACACCGAGCCGACCATGCGCCTGTTCGGCCAACTGTTGGGCAAGGAACAACGGGCGCAGGCTTTCATCGACTTTCGCAACCAACAGATCCACCGCGTCACCGACGTCATCGAAAAACACCACCCGCCGCGCCCCAGCGTGTTCATCGAGCGTATCGGCGGCTATACCGATGATTGCTGCCTGAGTTTCGGTAACGAGAACTTCGGGCTGTTCGTCGATATGGCCGGTGGTAACAACATCGCCCGGCGCATCATTGCAACCACGTTCGGCCAGTTGAACCCCGAGCAAGTGATCGTCGCCAACCCGGCTCACGTGGTGGTCACCACCGCCAACTGGGAAGCCTTTGCCCCTGGCGGCCACTGGGTCGGTGTCGGTCCGGGCGCGGACATGGATCAGGCACGCAGGAAGCTCGCCTGGTACACCCAGCGTCCTGCCTACGCCGGTATCAAGGCCCAGGAGCCTCAAGCTTTTCACGCCATCTGGCATCAGTTCTACAACAGCCCCTATCAGTTCGTGGCCATCCAGCAGTTGGCGAAATGGTTCCACCCCGAGCTGTTTGCCGATCTCGACCCGGATGCGTCATTTCGCGAACTGCATGAGCGCTTCCTGCCAGTGCCGTATGCGGGCGGCTACTTTGTCAGCTTGCGCGAACCGGGGGGCAAACCATGAGCTCGTTGACTGAGGCCGTGGTTGTCCAGCGCGAGGCTTATCGTCGCCTGGTGACGCGCAAGCGCTTGATCCTGGCTGGGCTGGTGCTCTTGTTGTTATGCAGCGTACTACTCGATTTGGCGCTGGGGCCGGCCAGTTATGGCCTGGGCGAAGTCGTCGGGGCACTGATTTCCCCGGACAGCGCCTCGCCCCAGGTGCGCGTGGTGATGTGGGATATTCGCCTGCCGGTCGCGCTGATGGCCGTCGCCGTCGGTGCGGCACTGTCCTTGGCCGGCGCGCAGATGCAGACCATCCTCAACAACCCGTTGGCCAGCCCCTTCACCCTGGGCATCTCTGCCGCGGCCAGTTTCGGCGCCGCGTTGGGGCTGGCGTTTGGTGTGGCGTTGTTCCCACTGGCGGCGCAGTTCATGGTGCCGCTCAATGCCTTCATCATGGCCATGCTTTCGGCGCTGTTGATCCATTTCCTCAGCATGCGGCGCGGCGTCACGGCCGAAACCATTGTGCTGCTTGGCATTGCGCTGGTGTTCACCTTTAACGCGCTGTTAGCCCTGGTGCAATTCTTCGCCACCGAGCAAGCCGTGGCTGCGGTGGTCTTCTGGACCATGGGCAGCCTGACCAAAGCCACTTGGCCGAAACTGGGGGTAATCTGCGTGGTGATCCTGATTACGCTGCCGATTTTTGCCAAACGCGCCTGGGCCTTGACGGCCTTGCGCCTTGGCGATGACAAGGCGGCCAGTTTCGGCATCAATGTGCGCAGCCTACGCTTTCAGACGCTGATTATGGTCAGCCTGCTCGCTTCGTTTCCCGTGGCGTTCGTGGGCACCATCGGCTTCATCGGCCTGGTCGGCCCTCACATCGCGCGCATGCTTATCGGTGAAGACCAACGCTTCTTTCTACCCGCCTCGTTGCTGACCGGCGCGCTGATTCTGTCGGCCAGCTCCGTGGTCAGCAAAACCTTGATTCCAGGGGCGATCTTCCCCATTGGCGTGGTCACGTCATTGATCGGCGTGCCGTTCTTCATCTCTTTAATCCTCGGCGGGAAGAAAAACTCATGGTGACGCTGCAACTGGAGAACCTCGGTGCCGGTTACGGCCAGCGCGAAATCATTCGCGAGGTATCGACGGCGATGTTTTTCGGCGGTCAGGTCGTCGCGGTAGTCGGGCCTAACGCCGCAGGGAAATCGACGCTGTTCAAACGCATGGCCGGTTTGATCGACGGCCCCGGGCAGGTCATTTTGCAGGGCTCGAAAAAGGGCCCGGCCGCCATCAGCTACATGCCGCAGGGCCTGAATGCCAGTGCGCGGTTGACGGTCTACGAGTCGGTGTTACTGGCGCGCAAACAGTTGACGTCGGGATGGGCGGTTGACGATGACGAGTTGAAGCGGGTGGATGAGATTCTGGCTGCGCTGGGCATCAGTAGCCTGTCCTTTCGCAACCTGGGTGAACTCAGTGGCGGACAACAGCAATTGGTGTCCATCGCGCAAACCCTGGTGCGCGAGCCAGAAATCCTATTGATGGATGAACCCACCAGCGCCCTCGACATGCATCGCCAAGTGCAGGTTCTGAGCTTTATGCGCACACTCGCGCGCCAACAGGAAGCTATTGTGTTCATTGCCATCCATGACCTGAACCAAGCGCTGCGCTTTGCAGACCAAGTGCTGGTCATCGCTGATGGCACCAGCCCAGGTAGCGGGCCCTGCTACGAGGTCATCACCGAGCACATGCTACGCAGCGTCTATAAGGTCCAGGCGCGTATCGAGCAATGCAGCCGGGGGACGTACCACATACTCATCGACGACGTTGTTTAAGCACCCAAACCGGACCCGAAGGCCAAGCTCAATACCTGCGTCTGTGCCGCCCGTCGGATGCAGGGCGTGTCCAGTGGGGCAACAACATTTTCACATCGATAGGATGTTTTCACGACACGCCAAGGTCTACAGTGATATTGAATCGCCATTATCTGGCGATGCTATAAAAAAGAGGCCTACACATGAACATCAGGACATTGAACCTTGCCCCAAGGTCAGCCGTATTTTTCTCTCTCATTGTCCTGGTGGTTTTTGCCCTGGGGATCGTTGCCGTGCTGCAAATGGGCAAGCTGCGAGAGACCGAACAGGATGTCGAAAACAATTGGATGCCCAGCATGCGCGAGATTGGAAAGATGGAGGCCGGTACTCTGCGCCTGCGTCTGGAAAGCCTGCGGATCACCGCCACGGTGGATGAGCAACAGCGCCAAGCCCGCATGGCTGCATTGAGTGGCTATCGCAAGGCACTGGCCAGCAGCGTCAGCGATTATTTACCTCTGATTACGGGGCCGCAGGAGCGTGAGCTGTATGACGCGGTGGCGGCGGATACGCAGGAATATTTCAAACTGCTGGACGTCCTGGAGCCACTGCTGCAAAGCGGCGACAACGCCGCCGCTGTCACGTTGATAAATACCCGTATCAGCCCGTTCACCAACTCCCTGCAAGAGAAGATGATTAAACTGTCGGACTTCAACTCCGAGGGCGCCAAGGCTGCTGGGGTCAATGCCACGTCTATCTATACCAGTGGCGTGACGCTGGTGGGCGCCCTCCTCGCGCTGACCGTGCTGCTGACCGTCGTACTTGCCACGCTGCTGACCCGCAGCATCACCTCACCTATCAGCGTTGCCCTGGCGGTCGCCGAGCGCATCGCGAGCAGCGATTTGTCCAAGGACATTCAAGTCGACGGCGGTGACGAAGCCGGCCGTTTGTTGGCCGCGCTGTCGAAAATGCAGGCGAACTTGCGCCTGACCATCTCGCAGATCGCCGACTCTTCCACGCAACTGGCTTCGGCCTCGGAGGAAATGACCGCCGTGACCGAGGATGCCAGCCGAGGCCTGGTGCGCCAGAACGATGAGGTCAACCAGGCCGCCACCGCGGTCACCCAGATGAGTGCTGCGGTAGACGAGGTGGCGCGCAATGCTGAAGCCGCCGCGCAATCGTCGCGAGAATCCATGGCTTTCACCCATTCCGGCATCGAGAACGTGGCGCAAACCTTGAAGGCCATCGAAGGCTTGGCTGAAAACGTGGCCAGCACCGGTGAGCAGGTCAAGGCGTTGTCCAGCAGGGCTCAAGACATCAGCAAAGTGGTGGAAGTGATCCGCGCGATTGCCGAACAAACCAACTTGTTGGCCCTCAACGCCGCCATCGAAGCCGCCCGCGCCGGTGAGCAAGGCCGTGGTTTTGCCGTGGTGGCCGATGAAGTTCGGGCATTGGCCCACCGCACCCAGCAATCGACCCAGGAAATCGAGCAGATGATTACCGCCATTCAGGTGGACTCATCCCAAGCGGTCAGCGCGATGAGCACCAGTGCGGGGATGGCCAACAACTCTATTACGGTGGCGCAGAGTGCGGATGCGTCGCTCAAACAGATCGCCCAGGCTATTGGCCAGATCAACGAGCGCAACCTGCTGATCGCCACCGCCTCTGAAGAGCAGGCCCAGGTTGCCCGTGAAGCCGACCAGAACCTGACCAGTATTCGCGAGTTGTCTATCCAGAGTGCGGCGGGCGCCAGTCAGACCGCCAGCGCCTGTGGCGAGATGTCCAACTTGGCTATTGAACTGAACCGGTTGGTCGGGCGGTTCAAGGTCTGACCTGGGTTATCCAACAGTGGATGGCGTATGACACAGGTGTCTTGCGCCATCCTCAGCTTGTCGTCGCCGAAGCCGCCGTGCCTTGACACATGACGCGGTTCCTGCCGCTCTGCTTCGCTCGGTAAAGAAGCTCATCAGCCTCTTTAAGCGTGGCATGAACATCCTGCTGATTCGGTACCCAACACGAGACGCCCAGTGAGAGCGTGACATGGCCTGCGGGAGGGAACACCGTTTCTGCCATCGAACGCCTGATCCGTTCCGCGACCTCCGTAGCCTCAGCCAGCGTGGCCGATGGCAGCAGCAGGATGAACTCTTCGCCGCCCACGCGACAGGGAACGTCATGGTCGCGACAGTTCTGGCGCAGCAGGCTGGCGAATGCCTGCAACACCTTGTCGCCGGCATCGTGGCCAAACTCATCGTTGACCCGCTTGAAGTGGTCAATATCCATGCTGATAACCGCGAAGCTTTTATCCAGCAGCTCCCAATCGCGCAGGCAGTCTTCCAGCACCCGCCGGTTCGCCAACCCCGTCAAGGGGTCGCTCAACGCCTGGTGATTGAGCTTACCGATGCGATCCTGGGTGAGCAGCCTGCCCATTATCATGGCCCGGCGGATGCGCCACGCCTCGAAATACCAGGCCCGCACCTTGCGGATGTCCTGGATGTTATCCATGTTCTCTGCCAAGTCCGCCAGCCGCTTCAGGGGTTGGCTGATGCATGCCGCGGCCCACCAGAGCAGGAAAATACCCACCAGGCTCATCGGGATAACCCTCAATACCACTTGGTACATCAGCTCGCGCAACGCGGCGGCCGGGACGCTCATGGGCTGTTGCGAGACCACGCCCCACCCGCTTTTAGGCACCGCCGCATAACCGGCGAGCATCTCCACGCCCTTGGAGTCGACAATGTGCGCGGCGCTACTTTCACCCCGGAGCAAGGCATCGATGGCGGGGTTGGCGCCCACGACCTCGCCAATCCTGCTCGCGTCCGGGTGAAACAGCAGGTGACGCTTATCGTCCACCAGATACACCTGGGAGTTGTCCCATTGGAAATGTCGGCTCGCGACCTCGCTGAGGGCATTGGCCTCACGCAGGTAAATGGTCCCGCCGACCAGCCCCAGGTACTCCCCGCCCGGCCCCCAGATTGGCTGGGAGATAAACACGATCAAATTGCCGGCGAGGGAATTGAAGGCCGGGCTAATCATGCCTTGCCTGCGGGTCAGCGCTTCCTTGAAACGGATGGTTTGGCCTTTGACATTGAGCAATTTTGGAAAGGCGGCCAACACCTCGCCCTGGGCGTTAGCAACGACCGTCGTATTGAAGCTTTGATCCTGTTCGATCAGCCGCCGCACTTCCTCGCTGCGAATCGTTTCGGATGAGAACTGTTGGCCTAAAACCTTGGCGCTGTAATTCAACCGGTCGAGGTCGGCGCCCAGGTTTTGGCCAATGGACAGGGCCACCTTGGCCGCATAAGCCCGGTTGGCTTCCAGGGAGTTACGAACCAGAGCCTCGCGCTGGATGCGGTAGGTGGCGTAGAGGTCATTGAACAGGGTGACAAAACTGGCCAGTAACGAGAACAGTAGGATCAGGGTGCGCAAATTGCACTTAGGGACGGGCCGGGACGACATTTGGGGCATTTCCAATAGAGCGCAAGAAATAGCGGCCCAAGTAATCTCTGGCTCGCAGGTAGGGTGACGAAAACACCGGCCCGACAAAGGCGCCTCCCTGGGTGATGGCTAACCTGCATCCCTGCGCAAGCTATTTTATGTGAGAACGCATGTGGCAGATAGCCATTATTTTCTAAGGTGACGCCCAGCGTTCCAGGCCGTTGTACATCGCCATTCCCGCCATCATCGCCAGGACGAAGAGCAGGATTTGCCAGTGGCCGCTCAATAGCAGCGCTATCGCTGGCCCGGGGCAGATACCGGCGATGCCCCAGCCGATGCCAAAGACGAGGCTGCCGCCGATCAAACGCCGATCAAGGGTTCGTGCCAAAGGCATGCGCATCGGTGAACCCAGCAGCGATCGGGTTTGCCGGGCACTCCATTGCAGCGGCACCAGGGCCGCCCCGATCGCGCCGACCATGACCAGCCCAAGGGAGGGATCCCACGGCCCCGCCAGGTTCAAAAAACCGAGCACCTTGGCCGGGTTGACCATGCCCGACAGCAGCAACCCCAGGCCGAACAGAACCCCGGCACACAACGCCATCAACCCACGCATGCTCAGGCTCCTATCCAGTGACGGGTAATGAACACCACGGCGAAACCGGCGCCCATAAAACACAGCGTCGCGGCAAAGGAGCGTTTGGACAGGCGCGCCAAGCCGCACACGCCATGGCCACTTGTACAGCCTGAGGCATAGCGGGTTCCCACGCCCACCAGCAAGCCGGCCAGCAACAGCCCGGCCCAACCGCTTTGAAACTGCACCAGTGGGCGCCCGGCAATGCTCCACCACAGCACGGCCGACAGCATCAAGCCAAGGAGAAACAGTGCTTTTTCGCCGCGCCCTTCTCCCCGCTTTTCCAGCACGGCACCCAGCAGCCCACTGATGCCGGCGATGCGGCCATTCATCATGGCGAACAGGCTGGCGCCAAGCCCAATCAACGCGCCCCCCGCCAGTGACGTCCAGGGGGTGAAGCTGGCCCAATCGATCATCATTGAGGCTCCTGCGCACAAAACAGTTGGTACAGCGTATTGATAACCGCCAAAGCGGCCGGGCTGTCGATGCGATAAAAAATGTGCTTGCCCTCACGCCGCGTGGCCACCAGCCCTTCACGCCTCAAAACCCCCAGTTGCTGGGACAGGGTCGGTTGCTGGATATCAAGCAAACGCTCCAGCTCGCTGACGCTGCGCTCACCCTCGCTCAACTGGCATAACAACAGCAGCCGCTCGGGATTGCCCAGGGCCTTGAGCAGTTGCCCCGCGGCTTCGGCATTGCTGCGCAGTTGCTGTATATCCATGGCCAAGCCCTCGATCCCATCACCTTGGCGGCGATCCTAATACAAAAACACATTATATGAAAATAAATAATGATTGATCGTTACAGCCCCTCAAATCCATCGCCCCTGTTCCGAATCATTTGGACGATCTTCAGACTCCATTAAGAATCGCCTCCAATACTGCCCCCAACACATTCCTTGGGAGGCACCGTCCAATGCCCGATTTTGACTGGAACATCCCTCTGCCCTTGCACCTGGGCCAGGCAGAGGCTTCACCCCTGAGCCTGGCCAGCGCCATGCCGGGCGACAGCCTGCGGCCTGTCTACGAAGCGTTTATCCAGCAGCGTTTTCACAAAGCCCATGGCGCGCAGATCCAGCACTTCATGCCGCACCTGTTCGGTGTCAGCAGCCCATCGGATGGGCTGTGTGCCGTGGCCGGCGTACGCCTGGCCGGCACCGAGGCGTTGTTTTTGGAGCGCTACCTGGACGCCCCCATAGAACAGCTCATCAGCGCCGCAGACGGGCAGCCGGTCGGCCGCCAGTCCATTGTGGAAGTCGGCAACCTCGCCGCCGCCGATACCGGTAGCGCGCGCCTGAGCATCATCGCAATCACGTATCTGCTGGCGATGGGAGGCCTGGAGTGGGTCGCGTTCACCGGCAGCATTGGCCTGGTGAACAGTTTTCTACGCCTGGGCCTCAAGCCCATCACCCTCTGTGCCGCCGACCCGATGCGTCTGGGCGATGAGCGCCACGCCTGGGGCAGCTACTACGAGAGCCAGCCACAGGTGCATGTTGGCAATATCCGCGCCGGTTTTGCGCACTTGCGCAGCACTGGCCTGTTCAACCGCCTCGGCTTGCCGACCGCCACAGCGCAGGCCTCTCATGTCGCTTGAACTGGAACGCTTCAAACAGGTGCTGCGCAACCATGCCGAGCACAGGCCCAACACGACGGCACTGTGGGGGGATGACTTGAAACTGGACTACGCCACCCTGTACGCCGAAGTCGTCTCGCGCCAACAGCAGTTACGCGCGCAGCAGGCCAACGTGGTCGCACTGGCGCTGGACAATGGCGTGGACGCGCTGCTTTGGGACCTCGCGCTACTGTTCGAGGGGCTGACGTGCCTGCCCCTGCCGCCCTTTTTCAGCCCCGCCCAACGCAGCCATTGCCTGCACCAAAGCCAGGCCGATACGGTGATCGGCGAACCGGCACTCGATGCCGAACTGCAGGCTGCGGGCTACGTCAACCTTGGCGGGTTGTGGCGCAAGCATCGCGCCGGCCCCGGGCGGGTCCCCGCCGGCACGGCAAAGCTGACGTTCACCTCTGGCACCACCGGCACGCCCAAGGGCGTGTGCCTAAGCGCCCACAGCCTGCTGCGTGTGGTGCGTGAGCTGGAACAGGCCAGCCAACCCACCGCACCCCAGCATCACCTGACCCTGCTGCCACTGGCCATCCTCCTGGAAAACCTCGGTTGCTACGCAGCGCTGCTGGCCGGCGCCACGGTGAGCGTGCCCGGCCTCAAAACCCTGGGCATCCAGGGCGCCAGTGGCGTCGATGTGCCTCGCCTGCTCGGTGTCCTGGCCGCCCGCGCACCGCACAGCATGATCCTGGTGCCGCAGTTGCTGTTGTTGCTGGTCAGCGCCGCCGAACAAAACGCCTTCAACCCTCGCTCGTTGCGTTTTGTCGCGGTCGGTGGCGCGCGGGTATCCACGCAACTCCTGGCCCGTGCCCAGCAAGTCGGCCTGCCGGTATATGAAGGCTACGGTTTGTCGGAGTGCGCATCCGTGGTTTGCCTGAATCGACCCCAGGCTTGCCGGCCCGGCAGCGTCGGGCGGCCATTACCGCACCTGCACGTCAAACTGGCCGAAGACGGTGAAGTGCTCATCAAGGGTTCGGCGCTGCTCGGCTACCTGGGCCAGCCTCCCCATACCGACGAATGGTGGCCCAGTGGCGATCTTGGCGAGTTCGACGCCGAGGGTTTTCTCTACCTCAAAGGGCGCAAGAAGCACCAGTTTGTCACCAGTTTCGGGCGCAACGTCAACCCCGAGTGGGTCGAGGCCGAACTGACTCAGGGCCGCCATATCGCGCAAGCCTTCGTCTACGGCGAAGCCATGCCCCACAACCACGCCCTGCTCTGGCCCCATCGTCCCGATTGCAGCGATGCCCAGATGGACGCCGCCGTGGCTCGGGCCAATCAGGGGTTACCCGATTACGCCCAAGTCCACCGCTGGACGCGCCTGGATCAACCGCTCACCGCAAGCAACGGCCTGCTCACTGCCAATGGGCGGCCACGCCGCGACGCCATCGTGGCGCGTTACCACGCCCAACTCACTTGTTTGACCCTCAACGAGGAATTTCCATCATGAGTTTTTTTGAAACCCTGCAAGAAGCCACCCACCACGAACGCCATGAGCTGTTCAACCTGCCCATCATCCGCGACGCCCTGGAGGGCAAGGTCAGCCTGCACAGCTATCGGGCGTTTCTGGCCCAGGCCTACTACCACGTGCGTCATACCGTCCCGTTGATGATGGCCTGTGGCGCGCGCCTGCCCTCGCACCTGGAATGGCTGCGCAAAGCGGTATGCGACTACATCGAGGACGAATACGGCCATGAGCAATGGATCCTCGATGACATCGTCGTGTGCGGCGGTGACCGCAATGCCGTGCGCTATGGCCGCCCGTCACTGCCGATCGAGCTGATGGTCAGCTTCCTTTACGACCTCATCGCCCGGGACAACCCCGTGGGCCTGTTTGGCATGGTCAATGTGCTCGAAGGCACCAGTATCGCCCTGGCCACCCACGCGGCAGGCAGCATCGCCAAACACCTGGATTTGCCGCCCACCGCGTTCAGCTACCTCAGCTCCCATGGCTCGTTGGATATCGAGCATATGCAGACCTACCGCCGTCTGATGGACAGGCTCGAGGACCCGGATGACCAGGCCGCCGTGATCCATGCCAGCAAAGTGGTGTACCGGTTGTACGCCGATATGTTCCGTGGCCTGCCGCACGATGGGGAGCACCACCATGCGCCTGTGTGAAGCCCGAGTCATCCTGACCGGCGCCAGCGGCGGCATCGGTGTGGCCATTGCCGCCGCCCTGTGTGCCAGTGGTGCCCGCGTGCTGGCGGTGGCGCGGCGCGGGGAAGCGCTGGCGCCGTTGATCGAGCAGTACCCACAGCACTTGTGCTGGGTCAGCGCCGACCTGACCCAGCTTACCGATCGACGCAAGGTACTGAGCGCGGCCCAGGCCGTTGGCGGCATCAACCTGCTGATTAATGCCGCTGGGGTCAACCATTTCGCCATGCTCGAACAGCTGGAGGACAGCGAGATCAACACCCTGCTGGCGGTGAACGTCAGCGCCCCGATCTGCCTCACCCGGCTCCTGCTGCCGCTGCTCAAAGAGGCCGATAGCGCCATGGTGGTCAATGTCGGTTCCACCTATGGCTCCATCGGCTATCCCGGCTACGCCACCTACTGCGCCACCAAATTCGCCCTGCGCGGGTTTTCCGAGGCGTTGCGCCGAGAGCTGGCCGATACCCGGGTCAATGTGCTCTATGTCGCCCCGCGCGCCACTCGTACCAGCATGAACGGCGCGGCGGCCCGGGCTTTGAACGAAGCCCTCAAAGCCAATGTCGACGACCCGCACACCGTGGCCAACGCCGTGATCCATGCCATCAGCGGTGATCGTCGCGAACTGTACCTGGGCTGGCCGGAACGGTTCTTTGTGCGCCTGAACAGTTTGCTACCCCAGTTGGTGGACCGCGGCTTGCGCAAGCAATTGCCGCTCATCCGCCACCTGAGCCATAAAACCGACCCTGAGAACCTCAAGCCATGAAAAAACGTGTCGCGTGTTTACTGCTGGGGGCGCTGAGCCAGGGCGCTTGGGCCCTGGACAGCGCCTGTCAACAGCGCCTGGACAACATCCAGCAACGCTGGGCGCACATCCAATACCAATTGCCCGCCGAGCAGCGAGCCCAGGCCTTCGAGCAACTGTCCGGCCAAGCCTTGGCATTTACCCAGGAGCGCCAGTGCGCCGCGCCAGCGTGGATCTGGTCGGGCATTGTTCGCAGTAGCTGGGCCGGCGCCCAGGGCGGCTTGGGCGCGCTGAGCAACGTCAAGGCGGCCAGGGCCGACCTGGAGCACGCTCTGGCCTTGGACCCAAAAGCCCTGCAAGGTTCGGCTTACACCAGCCTGGGCGCGCTGTACGACCGCGTACCCGGTTGGCCCATCGGTTTTGGGGACGCCGACAAAGCCGAGCAGTTGCTCAAGCAAGCGTTGCAACTCAACCCCGATGGCATCGACAGCCTGTACTTCTGGGGCGATCACCTCTACCGTCAAAAGCGCTACAGCGAGGCCAAGGCGGCCCTACTCAAGGCGTTGCAAGCAGCGCCACGCCCCGGCCGGGAAACCGCCGACAACGGGCGGCGCAAGGAGATCGAGGCGTTGCTGGTGGACGTCAACGCAAAACTCAACTGACGGGAGCTGCTGTGCGCGTATTACTGATCGAAGACGACGTAGCCCTGGGCGAAGGCCTGCATCAGGCCCTGGGGCGCGAGGGCTACACCGTTGACTGGCTCAAGGACGGCAGCAGCGCCCTGCACGCGCTGCTCAGTGAAACCTTCGACCTGGCGGTGCTCGACCTCGGCTTGCCACGCATGGGCGGCTTGGAGGTACTGCGCCGCTTGCGCCAGAGCGGTTCCAACTTACCGGTGCTGATCCTCACCGCCCGCGATGCGACCGATGACCGCATCGCCGGGCTGGATGCCGGCGCCGATGATTACCTGATAAAACCCTTTGACCTCGCCGAGCTCAAAGCCCGCCTACGGGCGCTGCTGCGGCGCAGTGCCGGGCGAGCACGGGTGCTCATCGAACATCGGGGCATCAGCCTGGACCCCAGCACCCAGCAGGTCACCTACCAGGGTGAGGCCGTGGTCCTGACCCCCAAGGAATATCAACTGCTGTACGAATTACTGTCGCCGCCGGGGCGGGTAATGACCCGCGAGCGCTTGATGCAACTGCTGTATGGCTGGAATGAAGAGGCGCAAAGCAACACCCTGGAAGTGCACATCCACAACCTGCGCAAAAAATTCGCCAGTGATCTGATCCGCACTGTGCGCGGTGTTGGCTACTTGGTGGAGGAGCGCCCGTGACCTCCATTCGGCGCCGCACCTTGACGCTGATGATTGGCCTGATGCTCACCGGCCTGCTGATCCTCAGCGTGTTCAACCTGCACGACAGCAATCACGAAATCGCCGAAGTGTATGACGCCCAATTGGCGCAGAACGCCCGTTTGCTGCAAGGGGTGATGCGCATGCCGCTGGCCGGCAAGGAGCACGCCGAACTGTATCAGGCGTTCAATAAAGCGCTGAGCGAGGCGGCGCCTAAGGTCAACGGCCACCCCTACGAGAGCAAAATCGCCTTCCAGGTCTGGAACCTGCAAGGCGAAGTCCTCGTGCATACCGCCAGCGCCCCCACCTTCACTTCGCCCCCGGCGACAGCGGGCTTCAGCGACATTGTGGATTTACACCAGCGCCAATGGCGCGCATTCATGCTGCAAGACAGCAGCAACAACCTGCGCATCTGGGTCGGTGAGCGTGAGGATGTGCGCTCGGACCTGGTGGGCCGGATCGTGCGCCATACCCTGTGGCCCAACATACTCGGCAGCCTGATTCTGGCGGCGATGGTCTGGCTGGCCATCGGCTGGGGCCTCAAGCCCCTGGAGGATATGGCGGCCACCTTGCGCGCCCGTCACTCGGGTTCGTTGGAGCCATTGCACCTGATGCCCTTGCCGACAGAACTTGAACCCATGCAAGCGGCCCTGAACCGGATGCTCGCGCAAATCCAGGAAGTGCTGGGCCGCGAGCATCGCTTCATCGCTGACGCGGCCCATGAGATGCGCACGCCACTGGCGGTGCTGAGGGTTCATGCGCAGAACCTTTTGGAAGCAGGCACCGAGCAAGAACGCCGCGAGTCATTGCAGCACCTAATCAGTGGCGTGGATCGTACCAGTCGCCTGGTCAACCAATTACTGACCATGGCCCGCCTCGAACCACAAGCCGCGAGTGCCACCTCCCTGCCCTGCATCGACCTTAAGGCCTCCATACGCGACAGCCTGGTGCAAATGACCCCTTGGCTGTTGAGCAAAGGGTTGGAGCTGGAGTTCGAGTCCCAGGACGGCACCTATCTGACCCACGTCGATGCAGCCGCCATCGACATCGCACTGAACAACCTGCTGACCAACGCCGCTAACTTCTCGCCTGAACAAGGGGTGGTCACCGTCACGCTCAAGCAGGACAACGACCACTTTGAACTTACGGTCGAGGACCAGGGACCGGGCATCGATGAATCGAAAAGCGAACGCTTGTTCGAGCGGTTTTATAGCCGGGGCAATGACGAAGGCGCGGGCTTGGGGCTGACGATAGTGCAGGCCATTGCCGACCGCATGGGGGGCCAGGTCACGTTGGAAAACCGCTCTGGCACGGGCCTGCGCGCGACCCTGGCCTTTCCTCGGGCCTAGATCGAGCTTAATGGCGCCAGGCGTTTATTTACCCGGCGGCCATTAAAAAACATTAGGTAAGTTAGCTAGCTACACAATAATTAGTCCTGATCGTTACCCGCTTACTTAAACGACCAAAGGTACTCGAAGAAGAAAATGTAAAAATTTACTTCACGGCGTTTTCACATCTCGCTTACTATGATTTCAATGTGCCATGTATGTTGGCTACCTAAAGCGAGGGGAACATATGACTGGGGTGATGGCGTCAATCGACAGTCGTACACAACTGGTAGGCCAGAACCGCCTGGAACTCCTGCTTTTCCGGTTTAATGCGAATCAGTTATATGGAATCAATGTATTCAAAGTTCGCGAAGTTATTCGCTGCCCTCGCCTGTCCATACTACCTAAGTCGAACCCCAACATATGTGGCGTAGCCAATATACGGGGAACTTCGATACCGATCATGGACTTGGCCATGGCCACCGGGTTACCGGGCGTAGAACACCCTGAATCGGCGTTCGTCATCATTACCGAGTACAACACCCGTACCCAGGGCTTTTTGGTGTATGCGGTAGAACATATCGTTAACTTGAACTGGGAGGATATCCATCCGCCACCCAAGGGCAGTGGCGACGACAACTACCTAACGGCGGTGACCCGCTGCGGCGATCAATTGGTCGAGATCATCGATGTCGAAAAAGTGCTGGCCCAGATCTCCCCTACCAGCGAAGAAATTTCAGAAGGCGTGGTCAATACCGCCGTGACCGAACTGGCGCGCACACTGCGGGTGCTGACCGTGGACGATTCATCGGTGGCCCGTAAGCAGGTCACCCGTTGCCTGGAAACCGTCGGGGTTGAGGTCGTCGCATTAAATGATGGTCGACAGGCTCTGAACTACCTGCGGGCGATGCTGGATGAGGGGCGCAAACCCGAAGAAGAGTTTCTGATGATGATCTCGGACATCGAAATGCCCGAAATGGACGGTTACACGCTCACCGCAGAGATTCGCAGCGACCCGCGCATGGCGGGTTTGCACATCGTCTTGCACACTTCGCTGTCGGGCAGCTTCAACCAATCGATGGTCAAGAAAGTGGGGGCCAGCGACTTTCTCGCCAAGTTCCGCCCCGACGATCTGGCCGGCCGGGTCGTTGCCCGCATCCGCGAAACCACTCAGCCGTAAATACTCAACTTCAATTGAAACCAAGGACGTTTTAAAGGGGAACAGGGACGCGAACACACCGGGGGTGTGCCATGTTGAAACTCAAAGAGCTCAGTGACCCATGCCAAGGGATACCCAAGGGTGAACGGTGCGACTCGTGTTCCGAATCGCCCTATTGGCAGGGCCAACAGCGCCCTACCCCTGAATCGAGCACCGCTGCGGGCGAGGCGCCTGAGCCGTGCCACATAGCGCCGGTAACACTGGAAGAAGAGTTGGCCACGGCCAAAAAGCTCTATGTGCAATCGCGCTCGGCCATGCTGGAAATGTTCAGCCATGCGCGCATGGGCCGCGCGATAACGGTAGATAAAGCAGACACCTTGGTCGATGACATACGCCAGTCCATTGCCCGTCATCCCAATGCGTTCATCAGCCTGGTGCGGCTCAAAAACGCCAATGAATACACCTACATGCATTGCGTTGCGGTCTGCGCCCTGATGATTGCCGTGGCCCAACAACTGGAACTTTCCCCAGAACTGGTGCACCAGGCCGGCCTCGCCGGCTTGCTGCACGACGTGGGCAAGTTGGCGGTTTCCGCCACATTGCTGAACAAACCCGGCAAGTTGACGGCCGATGAATTCGCCATCATTCGTCAGCATCCCGAGTTAGGCGCACAACTGTTGCGTACCTCGGTTCCTGTGTGCGAGTTGGTGCTGGACGTGTGCCTGCATCATCACGAAAAGGTCGATGGTTCCGGCTATCCCGATCAATTGGCCGGTGAGCAGATCAGCCTGTTCGCGCGCATTGCAGCCGTTTGCGATGTGTATGACGCGGTCACCTCGGACCGCCCCTACAACGAAGCCTGGGACCCTGCCATCGCCCTGCAAAAAATGTCGGAATGGAAGCATCACTTTGACACCGTGGTATTTCAGGCGTTTGTAAAGTCGGTGGGTATTTACCCCGTAGGTTCGCTGGTTCGTTTGGGCAGCGGGCTGATTGGCGTGGTCACCGAACAAGTTCCGGGGTTGTTGTTGGCACCCAAAGTCAAAGTGTTTTTCTCAACCCACCTGAATGCCTACATCACCCCGACAATCATCAACATCAGCGAGCATCCGCAGACTGAAAAAATCGTCGAGCGCGTGTTGGCAAAACAATATGGCTTCATCAATACCCAAGCGCTCTGGCACGGCGATTGCGCCAAGTTATGAGCCCTTGGAATAAATAGCGGTATCGCCCTCTGCCTGGCCAGAGGGCGTAAACAGCAAACGATTTGATAAGCATTCGCCGTGTCGTGCAAAAAAATAAGATACCGCCCTTTAAGTTGGGCAAAAGAATAGTGGGCAGGGGGTTATATGAAATTTAAGTCATTACAAGCACGCATTTGCGTGACCGCAGGTATATGCCTGTTTGTCTCCTCGGCCAGCCTGGTGATTTACGGGTTGTTCAGCACGCGGGCCAATGAGCAATACGTCTCCGCCGAAGTTGCAAAATTAGTTGAACAATCAACTATCCGCGAAATTCAAAACTTGGCTGAATCCCGCGCCAACGCTATTCAGGCCAAGTTGCAAAATGCCCTGGATGCGGCACGGACCATGGCCAACACCTTTGCTGCGAGTAAAACCCCACAAAGCCCCTTGGCCATGGGCCGCGAGCAAATCAACAACGTGCTACTCAGCGTGCTCAAGGACAACCCGGACTTCAACGGCACCTATTCATGCTGGGAGCCAGAGGCGTTGGATGGCCAAGATGGGGCCTCTCGCAACGCCTCGGATGGCAGCAACCCGACCACCGGGCGCTTCACGCCTTACTGGACGCGCAGTGCCGGCAACCACATCGCGGTGCAGCCACTGGTGGAATACGACTCCCCCGACCGCCACCCCAACGGCGTGCCCAAGGGCGGTTGGTACAGCGGGCCACGCACCACCCTCAAGGAAAGCGTGCTCGACCCGATCCCGTACATCGTCCAAGGCAAGCAGGTGTGGCTCACCACCCTCTCGGTGCCGATCGTGGCCGATGGCAAGTTCTATGGCGTGGTCGGGGCTGATTTCGATATTGCCTTCATCCAGAAGCTCAGCGAGCAAATGTCTGCCGACCTTTACGGTGGCAAGGGGTCGGTGTCGATCCTGAGTAACCAGGGGCTGGTGGTGGCGGACAGTCAGCGTACCGACCTGATCGGCCAGCCCATCAAGGCGCTGTTGCCGCAATCCTGGGAAAAAGTGCTCGGCAATATCCAAAGCGGGCGCGGCGACAGCCTGCTCAACCCCCAGACCCAAGACATTGAAGTGCTGATGCCCATCCAGTTGGGGCGCACCGGCAAGCCCTGGGCGGTGATGATTCGCTTGCCCAAAGCGGTGGTCATGGCCCAAGCCATTGCCCTGGAACATGAGCTGCAACAGCGCAGCTTGCACAACAGCATCTGGCAGGTGTGCGTAGGGTTGGCCATTTCGTTGCTGGCCCTGGTGGCCCTGTGGTTTGCCGCGGCCAAAATCGTCGGCCCGATCCGCGAAGCCGCGGCGTTGGCGGCCAGCATCAGCCTGGGGGATTTCTCCCGGCGCCTGGTCCAGCAATCGGAGGACGAAGTCGGCCAACTGTCCCTGGCCCTCAACGACATGTCTGAAAGCCTGCAACGCCAAGTGCGCGTAGCCGAGCGCATTTCCGAAGGTGACCTGGATCTGCAAGTGCAGTTATCGTCACCCCAGGACACCCTCGGCAAAGCCTTGGAGAAAATGGTCAGCAACCTCAACAACCTGATGACCCAGGTGCAGCTCAGCGCCACTCAGATCACCGGCAGTTCGGCCCAGGTGACCGACCTGAGCCAGTCGTTGTCGGACGGTGCGTCCAACTCGGCCTCTTCCATTACCCAGATCAGCGCCGTGATGACGCAAATGGCGGCCCAGACCACCGATAACGCGGCCAATGCCAAGAAAGCCGATGAGCAATCCCTCGCCTCGCGGGCCGATGCCGGAGAAAGCGACAAACTGATGAGCGAGTTGATCGCCGCCATGGCCGAGATCGACAACGCGGGCAAGGACATCACCGCCATCATCACCACCATCGACAACATCGCTGCGCAAACCAACCTCCTGGCCCTGAACGCCGCCATCGAGGCCGCCCGGGCCGGCGAGTTGGGCCGCGGCTTTGCCGTGGTGGCCGACGAAGTCCGCAGCCTGGCCGCCCGCAGCGCCGAAGCCGCACAGCAAACCGCCGCACTGATCGCCGACTCTTCGACCAAGACCCAACGGGGCATGATTATCGCGGGCCGCACCGCCGAGTCGCTCAAAAGCATCGTCAGCGGCACCAGTTCGGTCTCCAGCCTGGTGTCGCTGATCTACCAGGCATCCAGCGAGCAGGCATCAGGGTTGCAACAGGCAAGCATCGGCCTGGAGCAAATCGATGCGGTGACCCAGCAGAACCAGGCCAACTCACAAGATTGCGCGGTAGCGGCGCGGGACCTTTCGGCGCGGGCGGCCTTGATGCAACAGGAACTGAGCCGCTTCAAGGTTAAAAAAACCTAGGATGGCGCGTTTGCGGTTGCTCTTGAGAGTCGTCACCCATACAGCAAGGTGAAATCATGCCTAGGTTTACCGACTTTAAAATCAGCTACACCTATTGCGGGCAGCAGTGCACCCTCAATATCGCCGCCCCCGAAATGCACGAGGCCGATGCCTGGAAGTACCTGGCCGACAGCCTGGGGCTTTGCTACATCGATGCGCAGGGTTACACCATGCTCTGCCACGCCGTGAGGAACATGGTGGAGGCCCATGGCGTCAGCGATGTTCAAGTGCAAGCGCTGGCGCCTCACGAAACACCCCTACCCTCGGGGGCCCTGGTCCATTAGCCGTTCCCCCGGCGCCCTGGAGCCCTGATTAATCAGGGCTCTTTCATGTGCAGGCAAAGGTTCAACGCAGCTTCAGCGGGTCCACCAGTTGCGCCGCAATGGCCATGCCCACCAGGTCAGGCAAGGTGTTGGCCTGCATGCGCTTCATCACCCGCGAGCGATAAAGGTCGACGGTCTTGGCGCTGACCCCCAACTGCTCGGCAATTTCCCGGGTGGTGTAGCCCTGCACCAGGGGTAGCAACACATCCCGTTCACGGGGGGTCAGGGTGAGCAAGCGTGCCCGCAAGGCGTCGTGGCCCAGGCTGCCCGAACGGCTGGCCGCGCTATGGCTGAGGGCCTGTTGCACGCTGTCGAGCAGCAACTGCTCGTTGTAGGGTTTTTCAATGAAGTCATGGGCGCCGGCCTTGAACGCACGCACCACGATCGGCACATCGGCGTGGCCGCTGACAAAAATGATCGGCAGGTCGAGTTCGCGCACGCGCATTTCTTCCTGCACGTTCAACCCGCCCATGCCGGGCATGCGTACATCGAGCAGCACGCAAGCCTCGAGGCTGGCATCGCAGGCCTCGAGAAACGCCACGCCACTGGTAAAGGGCAAGGCCTTGAGGCCCACCGATTCCAGCAGCCAGACCGTTGAATCGAGCATGCCTGGGTCATCATCGACCACATACACCACGTGTTCCGCGACACCCGCCATTGCATTATTCCTGTTGTTGTTTTGTGGGGCCGGCAAGCGGCAAGCGACAGCCCATCGTGAGCCCGACCGGTTCGCGCCGGGCCTGCAGTTGCCCACCGAAGCCTTCGATGATGCTGCGGCTCATGGACAACCCAAGCCCCAGGCCATCGGCCTTGCTGGTATAGAACGGGGTAAACATTTGCTCCAGTTCAGCTTCGCTCACGCCCGGGCCCTGGTCGCGTACATGGATTTCCACGGCAGCGGCGCCGCCCTGCCCTGCGCTCAGCACGATCGACGAGGGTTGGCCGGGGTGTTGTTCGCGATTGGCGTCGATGGCATTGCGCAGCAGGTTGAGCAGGACCTGCTCCAGCAGCACCCGGTCGGCATAAACCGGCGGCAGATTATCGGGCAGCCGGTCCTCGATTGTCACTTGCCACGTGCCCGCCTCCCAGGCGCACAAACGCACGGCTTCGCGGGCCACCTCGGCGAAGTCCAGGGCCTGGGTGCGCCGCTGCCCCTTGCGCAAAAAGGCCCGCAGGCGCCGGATCACTTGCGAGGCGTGCGTGGCCTGATGGGTGATGCGCTCCAGACCCTGGGCCACCCGAGCGGCGGCCTGGGGGTTGGAGTCCAGCGTCTGTAAATAGCGCTGGCTGGCATTGGCATAGTTGACCACGGCCGCCAGGGGTTGATTGATCTCGTGAGCGATGCCGGAGGCCAGTTCGCCCAGGGTTACCAGGCGCGCCGTGTGCGCCAGTTCGTCCTGATGGCGGCGCTGTTGCGCTTCGCGCAATTCCCGTTCGGTCATGTCCCGCGCCACCAGCGAGTAGTAGCGTTCGCCCCCCGCCGAGCGGTGCGCCAGCAGCACCAGCGACACCGCCACCGAAGCGCCCGTGCCCAGGGGTTGCAGCCGCGCATCGCTGCTCCACACCCCATCGCGCTCGGCACCGCTCCAACCGTCGCGCTGCAGCCGCGCCAGGTCGGCGCTGGCGAACAACTGCGCCAGGGTGGGCATGGGTTGTTGCTCGTCGATGCCCAGCACCCGCCGCGCCGCGGGGTTGAGGTAGGTGACCTGGCCCTCGGGGTCGATGAACAGCACCGGGTCGGTGTTGGCCTCGACCACCGCCGCCAGGCGTCGCTTGTTCTCTTCGGCCTGCACCCGGGCGGTCACGTCGCGGGACACGCTGACCACCTCGACCACCGCTCCGGTGTAGGTTTCACGGATCGCCCGGCAAGCGGTCTCGAACCACAGGTAATGCCCCTGCCGATGGCGGATGCGGTACGTCATCGTGTGGTAACCCTCCTGCTCCAACGCATCGCGGGCGCTGTGGACCAGGCTGGCCAGGTCCTGGCCATGGAACAAGCCCTGGGCCATTTGCCCGCGCAACTCTTCGGGCCAGTAGCCGAGCAACGTCCAGGAGGCCGGCGAAGCATCGAGAAAGCAGCCTTGGGGGGTGTGCCGGGAAATCAGGTCGGTGGTGTTCTCAATGATGAGCCGGTACAGCCGCCGCGCCTTGGCGGCTTCGCGTTCGGCCAACACTTGCGTGGTGGCGTCGCGGCAACGGGCAAGCACGCGGTTGTCTTGAGGGGCGGGGATGAACGTCCAGATCAGGATGCGGCCGTGGAACGGGGCTTCGACCTCTTCGATGGCCCGCTGCTGGTCCAGGCACGCATGCACCAGCATCCGATGGTTGATCGGTAGAAAGTCCAGCGCCTCGCTCAGCGGTTGCTCCGCCAGTAGCGCCAACAAGGCCGCATTGAACTCCTGGGGCCGACCTTGCGCGTCGAGCAGCAGGCTCGGCTGCGGGTCGTGCCCCAGCAGCGGCGACCCGCGCAGCATGTCGTTGACGCTGTGGAGCAAGGTCGCCAGCCAGTCCTGCACCCCGCCCAGCCAGGCGCCATCGACGCCTTCGCGCAAGTGCACCAGCAGCAACCCGTCCTGGCCCGGTTGCAAGGCCAAGTCCATGACCTGGCCATGGCTGATGGCGGCGCGGCGCAAGCGGCCGGCCAACCAGCAATCGAGTTGCCGGACTTGGTCTAGGTCCAAACGCCCGGCCTCAAGCAAGCGCTCGAACAACACTTGGTCGCTGGCCTGCGAGGGATCACCCTGGCCCGGCGGAAAATGCTGGGCGGCGCCTTCATGGCTGTAGATCCCGGCCTGGGGTTGCCAGCTCAAATACACCGCGCGGCGCACTTGCGGGCAATCCTGCAACGCACGGCACAAGGCATCGGCCCGCGCAGCCAACGGCACGCCCTCACGCTGCAGGCGCAACCAGCTGTGCAATCGAACGGGGGTCAGGGTCATTACGGGTCCGCTTCGTGGGGGGCGCCAAGGATATATCGGCCCTGGCGCGCTGGCTGCAATCATTTGGCCTCAGACGAGCCGCATATAGCACATATACTATACGCCATAGGTTGTACTTCCATATCAAGAGGCGCTTGTTATATAAAGCACCCCGGATATCAACGGTGGCCACGGCAACGATGCTCAAGCGCCACCGAATAGAGCTAACAATCAGCCATCGAGTACCCGCATATGTCCATCTATGAACAAGGGCTAAGCCCTTCGGTTGTCAATCATATCGCCTTGTCTCCGCTCAGCTTCCTGGAGCGTACCGCCAGCGTTTACCCCAACTACCCCGCCGTGATCCACGGTTCGATCCGCCGCTCCTGGGCACAAACCTACGAGCGCTGCCGCCGCCTCGCATCGGCGTTGGCCGGGCGCGGCATCGGCAAGAACGACACCGTGGCCTTGATGCTGCCCAACATTCCCGAAATGCTTGAAGCTCATTTTGGCGTGCCGATGATCGGTGCCGTGCTCAACCCACTCAACGTGCGCCTGGATGCCGAAGCCATCGCCTTCATGCTGCAGCACGGCGAAGCCAAGGTGCTTATCACCGACCGGGAATTCCACGACGTGATCCACGCCGCCATTGGCATGCTCGATCACCCGCCGCTGGTCATCGACGTCAACGACCCGGAGTACGGTGAGGGCCAGGCTGTCAGTGACCTGGACTACGAAGCGCTGCTGGCAGAAGGCGACCCGGCGTTCGCCTGGCAATGGCCGCTCGACGAGTGGCAAGCCATCTCGCTGAACTACACCTCGGGCACCACCGGCAACCCCAAAGGCGTGGTCTATCACCACCGCGGCGCCTACCTCAATGCCCTGGGCAACCAGATGACCTGGGCCATGGGCAATCACCCGGTGTACCTCTGGACCCTGCCGATGTTCCACTGCAACGGCTGGTGCTACCCCTGGACAATCACCGCTCTGGCCGGGGTGCATGTGTTCCTGCGGCGGGTCGACCCGCAAAAAATTCTTACCCTGATCCGCGAACACCAGGTCACGCACCTGTGTGGTGCCCCGATCGTGCTCAATGCCCTGGTGAACATGCCGGAATCGGCAAAAGCGGCCATCGACCACCCAGTCAGCGCCATGGTGGCCGGCGCGGCGCCACCAGCCAAGGTCATTGGTGCCGTGGAAGAGATGGGCATCAAGGTCACCCACGTCTATGGCCTGACCGAGACGTATGGCCCCGTGACCCTCTGTGCCTGGCATGCCGAATGGGATGCGCTGCCGTTGCACGAGCGCGCCCAGATCAAATCCCGCCAGGGGGTGCGCTACCCCACGCTGGAAGGCGTGATGGTCGGCGACTCCAAGACCCTGGAGCCAACCCCTCGCGACGGCCAGACCATCGGCGAAGTGTTCATGCGCGGCAATACGGTGATGAAGGGCTACCTCAAGAACCCCACGGCCACCGCCGAGGCTTTCGAGGGTGGCTGGTTCCACACCGGCGACCTAGCGGTGTGCCACCCCGATGGCTATGTCGAGATCAAGGACCGCCTCAAAGACATCATCATTTCCGGTGGCGAGAACATTTCCACCATCGAGCTCGAAGGCGTGCTTTACCGCCACCCCGGCGTGATGGAAGCCGCCGTGGTCGCCCGCCCTGATGAAAAGTGGGGCGAAACGCCGTGCGCCTTCATCACCCTCAAGGCCGATCATCAGGATGTTCGCGAAGCCGACATCCTCCATTTCTGCCGCGAGCACCTGGCGGGTTTCAAAGTCCCGCGCACGGTGGTGTTCACCCAGTTGCCCAAAACCTCCACCGGCAAGATCCAGAAGTACATGCTGCGCGACTGGGCCAAGGCCCTGTAACCCGCCCCCTCTGTCAACTGGCCGGCGGCGGCATCTGCCCCGCCGCTGCCACCGCACAACCGTTCTGTCGAGGTTCACCTATGCCCCCGTTCAACGCCCCTCTGCGCGACCTGCGCTTCGTCCTCCATGAAGTCTTCGACGCCCCGGCCCTGTGGGCGCGCCTGCCGGCCCTGGCCGAGAACATCGATGCGGGTATCGCCGACGCCATCCTGGAAGAGGCGGGTAAAGTCACTTCGCACCTGATCGCGCCCCTGAACCGTAGCGGCGACGAAGAAGGCGCCCAATGGCAGGAAGGCCAAGTCACCACCCCCATCGGTTTCAAGCAAGCCTATGCCACGTACATCGAAGGTGGCTGGGTGGGCCTGTCGGGGAACACCCAATACGGCGGCATGGGCATGCCCAAGATGCTTGCCGTGCAGTTTGAAGAAATGCTCTACGCCGCCAACTCCAGCTTCGCGCTGTACTCGGCCTTGAGCTCAGGTGCCTGCCTGGCCCTGGACGCCCACGCCAGCGAGACGTTGAAAAACCTCTACCTGCCGCCCATGTACGAAGGCCGCTGGGCCGGTTCCATGTGCCTGACCGAAGCCCATGCCGGCACCGACCTGGGGCTTATCCGCAGCCGCGCCGAGCCCCGCGCCGACGGCAGTTTCAGCATCACCGGCAGCAAGATCTTCATCACCGGCGGCGATCATGACCTGACGGAAAACATCGTGCACCTGGTGCTGGCCAAGCTGCCCGACGCCCCGCCCGGGCCCAAAGGCATCTCGCTGTTCGTGGTGCCCAAGGTTCTGGTCAATGCCGACGGAACCCTGGGCCAGCCCAACGCGGTGAGCTGCGGTTCCATCGAGCACAAGATGGGTATCAAGGCGTCCGCCACCTGCGTGATGAACTTCGACGGCGCCAGTGGCTGGCTGGTGGGCGAAGCCAACAAAGGCTTGGCGGCGATGTTCACCATGATGAACTACGAACGCCTGTCCATCGGCATTCAAGGCATTGGCTGCGCCGAAGCCTCCTATCAAAGCGCCGTGGCCTACGCCCGCGAGCGCCTGCAAAGCCGCGCGCCGAGCGGCGCCGTCGCGGCCGATAAGGTGGCCGATCCGATCATCGTGCACCCCGATGTTCGGCGCATGTTGCTCACCATGAAGGCCATGACCGAGGGCGGGCGCGCCTTCGCCAGCTATGTCGGGCAACAACTGGACCTGGCGAAATTCTCCGACGATGCCCAGGAGCGCGATATCGCCCAGGGCCAGGTCGCGCTGCTGACACCCATCGCCAAGGCGTTTTTCACCGACACCGGCCTGGACAGCTGCATCCACGGCCAGCAAGTGTTCGGTGGCCATGGCTACATCCGCGAATGGGGCCAGGAACAATTGGTGCGCGACGTGCGCATCGCGCAAATCTACGAAGGCACCAACGGCATCCAGGCGCTGGACCTGCTGGGGCGCAAGGTGCTGCCTGACAACGGCGCCGCGTTGCGCCAGTTCACGGCCCAAATCCGTCAGTTCGCCCAGCAACCCAACGCCCCCTATGCCGCGCAGTTGCTCGACGCGGTACAGCGCCTGGAGGACCTGAGCGACTGGTTGCACACCCAGGCCGCGAGCAACCGCAACGAAGTCGGCGCGGCGTCGGTGGAGTACCTGCACCTGTTCGGGTATGTCGCTTACGCCTGGCTGTGGGCGCGCATGGCGCAGGTCGCCGAGCAGAAGCTGGCCCAAGACCCAGGCTTTTATGGCGCCAAAGTCGCCACCGCGAACTTCTACATCCAGCGCCTGCTGCCGCGCATCTTGAGCCTGGAGCAATCCATTCGTGCCGGCAGCGCCTCACTGTTCGGCCTGGACGCCGCGCAGTTTTGAGAGCGCAGCCGCAGGCGGGCTACGTCAATCGTAGCCCTAGGCCGCGTGATGACCGCGCAAAAAAAGGCGTCAAAGCGCGGATCACAATCGTTCAGTGTCGTTACATCCGGTAGTGACACTGGCCTAAGCCAGGCTTTTGGCTGTGCTAGCGTGCCCGCGTTATCACTCAGACAGAGGCCCGACCATGCCCCATTCCACTGAAAAAGGCGCCGCCGTTTATTCCCCTTTGATGCTCAAACTCTATGACGCATGGGTACTGGGCCTGTCCAACCGGTTTGCCTGGCGCTGCCCTACACCCACCGTGCTCCTACCTTTCTTCAGGCAGCACATGGGCCCGCGGCATCTGGATGTGGGCGTCGGCACCGGTTACTACCTGCGCCACGCCGCATCCAGCGCGCAGGGGCCTCTCACTTTGCTGGACCTGAACGCCAACAGCCTGCACGCCGCCAGTCATCGACTGGGGCGCGCAGACACGCGGTTGATTCAGCACGATGTAATGACGCCATTGCCTCCCCAGCCCGAGGGGGCCTTCGATTCGATTTCCCTCTTTTACCTGCTGCATTGCTTGCCCGGCACCCTGATGGACAAGGGGGTGGTGTTCCAACACCTCAAGACGCACCTTGCGCCTGACGGCGTGATCTATGGTGCGACCATCTTGGGCGACAGCACGAACCATAACGCCCTGGGCCGAAAACTGATGGCGCTGTACAACCGCAAGGGCATCTTCGGCAATCGCAATGACACCCAGCAGGCGCTTGAGCAGCAACTGTGCTTGCACTTTCGTGAGGTGCAGGTCGTGCTTTGCGGCAAGGTGGCGTTGTTTCAGGCGCGCGGTGCGCAGGGGTGAGCAGCCCTACCCCAGCAACTGGCTGAGCACCGCGCGTAATTTGCCGGGCTTGACCGGTTTGTTGAGCAGCGGCGCACCAAGTTTTTTCAGGGCGCGGCGGCACGGGTCGCTGCGGTCGGCGGTGACGATGACCGCCGGGATGCGCAGGCCAAAGTGCTCGCGCAGGTGGCGCACCACGTCACAGCCGACGATGCCGTGATCCAAGTGGAAATCGGCAAGGATCAGTTCCGGCGCCCGTTCGTTCAGGGCCAGCAGCGCCGCCACTTCATCGGTGGCGGTCACTACCTCGCAGCCCCATTGCTCCAGCAGCGCGCTCATGCTCTGCAGGATGCTGACTTCATTGTCCAACACCAGCAAACGCCGCCCCGGCAGTGGGTTGCCGGTGCCTGCCTGGGGCGCTGCCAGGTTTAGGGCCATGGGTACTTCGCGGGAGATGGGCACATCGATGCTGAACATCGAGCCGCGCCCCGGCCAGGAGCGCACCCGCACCCGGTAGTCGAGGATCTTGGCGATACGCTCGACGATGGCCAGGCCCAGGCCCACGCCCTTGCGGTCGGCGGCGCGGCCGACGTCGAGTTGGTTGAACTCCAGGAAGATCGACTGCAAACGCTCGGCCTCGATGCCGCGCCCGGTGTCCCAGACCTCCACCCGCAACACATCGCCCCGGCGCCGGGCGCCCAACAGGATGGTGCCGTGTTCGGTGTAACGGCAGGCATTGCTGAGAAAGTTGCGCAGGATGCGGGTCATCAGGCGCAGGTCGGTAAGGATGGCGAAGTCGCCGACCCGGCCACGCAGCTCCAGGCCCGAGGCCTGGGCCACGGACTGGAACTCCGAGAGCAGCGGCGCGAGCAGTTCATCGAGGCGATACAGGGCGATATCCGGCTTGACCGCCGCTTGATCGAGTTTGGAGATGTCCAGCAGATCGGTGAGCAGGTCTTCGGCACCTTCCAACGCCTGATGGGTGCGCTCCACCAGTGTGTGCTCCGCCTCCGGCAGCGCCCGTTCGCGCAAAGTGGCAATCAGCAAACGCGCGGCGTTGAGGGGTTGCAGCAGGTCGTGGCTGGCAGCGGCGAGGTATTTGTCCTTGCTGCGGTTGGCCGCTTGGGCGGCGTCGCGGGCATCGCGCAGGGCCCGTTCGATCTGCTCGCGGCGTTCGATCTGCTGTTGCAGGTTGCGGTTGGCTTCGAGCAATTCATCGGTGCGCGCCGTGACCCGTTGCTCCAGCTCATCGTTGAGCTGCTGCAAACGCTGCTGGGCCAGTTTGCGTTCGGTGATGTCGGTGACGAAGCCTTCCACCAGGCCATCCTGGTCGGGCTTGAGCAACAGGTTCATCAGCACGTCGAGCTGGCTACCGTCCTTGCGCCGCAACTGGGTTTCGTAGCCCAGCAGGCTGCGTTGCAGTTGCAGACGCGCGCCGATGGCCTGCAACTCCTCGGCACCGCCGACAAACAGGTGGCTGGCCAGGTCGGTCAGGGAAAACAGCACGTCCTGGGGCGTCTCGTAGCCGAGCATCCAGGCCAGGGCCGGGTTGGCGGCGCGCATGCCGTCTTGCAGGCTGGCCTGGAAGATCCCGTGTACCGCATGCTCGAACAGCCATTTATAGCGGTTGCGTTCGGTTTCCAGGTCATCGAGGCGTGCCGCCAGTTCCGGGTAGTGGCTCTTGCGCGCCGAATGGCTGCCCAGGCCCAGCAGCCCGGCCAAGGCCCGTTGCTGTTCCTCAGAGGGCTTCGCCATAGACGACCTCGACGTCACGCTGGCTCGATTCGCGCGGGTTGGTGAGGATGCACGGGTCGTGCATGGCGTGCTGGGACAGGAACGGAATGTCGGCGGTGCGCACGCCATGCAGGCCCAGGGTTTCGTGAAAGCCAATGGAATGCTTGAGGGCAATCAGGTGCTCCACCAGGCGCGCGCAGACCTGCCGGTGGTTGAGGCCACGGCAGTCGATGCCGAAGGTCTGGGCAATGACCTTGAAACGATCCGGCGCCGAGTTGTAATTGAACGCCACCACATGCTCCACCAGCACCGCATTGCACAAGCCATGGGGCAGGTCCAGAAAGCCCCCCAGGCTATGGGACATGGCGTGCACTGCGCCAAGGATCGCATTGGAAAACGCCAACCCGGCCTGCATGCTGCCGAGCATGATCTTCTCGCGCAGTTCGATATCCGTGGGGTTGGCGATCATCTGCACCAAATTGCCGTTAATCAGGCGCATGGCCTCCAGCGCATGGGGGTCGGTGAGCGGGCCGTGGCCGGTGGAGACGAACGCCTCGATGGCGTGCACCAACGCATCGATGCCGGTACAGGCGGCCAGGAACGGGTCCATGCTCAGGGTGGTTTGCGGGTCGATCAGCGACACATCGGGCACCACGGCCTTGCTGACGATGGAGAACTTCATGCGCTCCTGCTGGTTGGAGATGATGACGAACTGCGAGACGTCCGCCGACGTGCCAGCGGTGGTCGGGATCAGGATCAGCGGCGGGCTCGGCACGCGGATGGTGTCCACGCCTTCGAACTCAAGGATGCTGCGCCCGTGGGCGACCACAATGCCGATGGCCTTGCCGCAATCCATCGGGCTGCCTCCGCCCACGGCGACGATCACGTCGCAATGGTTCTCGCGGTAGGTTTCGGCGCCCAGCATCACCTCCTCCACCCGTGGGTTGGGCGATACCGCGCTGTACAGGCAATAGTCGATGCCCTGGGCTTGCAGGCTGGCCTCGACATCCGCGACCCAGCCGGCGGCGATCACGCCCGGGTCGCTGACCACCAGCACCTTGCGTGCGCCGAAGGTTTTGGCGTAGTTGCCTACGTTATGCCGGCAACCGGCGCCGAAGATGATTTCAGGGGAAACGAACTTACGCAGTTGGCTGAGGTGCTGGCTCATGGAAAGCCTTTTTATTGTTTTGAAGATACCGGCCAGCCTAAAGCATCTTGTTACGAATGCAATCAGACCAAAGGGTTGGGCTGCGCGGCCCCGTGTGGCCGGTGTGGCTGCTCTGTGGGAGCCCTGCTCACGATAGCTACATTGCAACCGCCATAGATGCGGTGGCTGTACCGGCCTCATCGCGGGCAAGCCCCGCGCCACACAGGTTCGCCTCCACAGCCCTCTCCCGCCCACTACGGGGCTACAGGTGAATATCCATCCCATCGAACGCCACTTCGATACCGCGCTGGGTCAACAGGGCGCGTTCGCTGGAGTCTTCGTCCAAGATCGGGTTGGTGTTGTTGATGTGGATCAGCACCTTGCGCTGCGCGCCGAAGCCTTCCAGCACCTCAAGCATGCCGCCGGGGCCGCTTTGCGGCAGGTGGCCCATGTCGCTGCCCAGTTTGTCGCCCACCCCGCAGCGGCGCATTTCGTCGTCGCGCCACAGGGTGCCGTCCAGCAGCAGGCAATCGGCCCGGCCCATCCAGCCCAGCAAGGCTTCATCCACCTGGCCCAGGCCCGGGGCGTAGAACAGGCTAGCGCCGCTGCGCAGGTCTTCGATAAACAGGCCGATGTTGTCACCCGGGTGCGGGTTGCCGCGATGGGGCGAGTACGGCGGCGCACTGCTGCGCAAGGGAATGGCGCGCAACTGCAGATGACCGCATGCGGGAACAGTAAACGGCGCGCCGTCCAAGGCGATAGGCTGCCACTGCAGGCCGCCGTTCCAGTGGCTGAGCATGGGGAACAGCGGGAAACCGCGGGTCAAGTCCTGATGCACCATCTCGGTACACCACACCGCGTGCGGGCAGCCCTCGCGCAGGCTCAGCAGGCCGGTGCAGTGATCGATCTGGCTGTCCAGCAGGATGATGCCGGCAATCGCGCTGTCGCGCAGGCGGCGGGCCGGTTGCAGGGCCGGGAACGAGGCCAGTTGCACACGAATGTCCGGCGAGGCGTTGCACAAAATCCAATCGACGCCGTTGTCGCTCAGGGCAATCGAGGACTGGGTGCGCGGCTGCGCGCGCAGGCTGCCATTGCGTACCCCGGCGCAGTTGCGGCAATTGCAGTTCCACTGCGGAAAACCGCCACCGGCGGCAGAACCGAGAATCCTGATATGCATGGTTGCAGGCTCCGCGAAACAAGCCCGACCAAGCCCACGGCTGGCCGGGCGGTCCCTTAGCGATTGGCGAAATACATGGTCACTTCAAAGCCAATGCGCAGGTCGGTAAACGCGGGTTTAGTCCACATGGGGCAGTCCTCTTCTTGTGCCGGGCGATTCCGGTAGAGGCATTAACACACGGGCCGCGGCGGGGCCGAATGCTACTTTGGAAGGAGCTTGGGCGGTGCGTTGGTAGGAGATACCAAAAGGCGGGGCTAACAGGGTACGGCGTAGCAAGCGGGCTCGCCCGCGCGGGGGCGCGCAGCGGCCCTGGTCGGTGGCAAGGCAGGCCCACCCCAGGGGAGCGCTTCGCACTCCAGCGCGGGCGAGCCCGCTGCTACACCCGTTGGCACCCCGAGGTGGGGTGACTCAGAAGAACCCCAGCGGGTTGATGTCGTAGCTCACCAGCAGGTTTTTGGTCTGCTGATAGTGGTCGAGCATCATCTTGTGGTTTTCCCGGCCGACGCCAGACTTCTTGTAGCCACCGAACGCGGCGTGGGCCGGGTACAGGTGGTAGCAGTTGGTCCACACGCGCCCGGCCTTGATCGCCCGGCCCATGCGGTAGGCGCGGTTGATGTCGCGGGTCCACAGGCCGGCGCCCAGGCCGAACTCACTGTCGTTGGCAATCGCCAGGGCTTCGGCTTCGTCCTTGAACGTGGTGACACCCACCACCGGGCCGAAGATTTCTTCCTGGAACACGCGCATTTTGTTGTGGCCCTTGAGCAGCGTGGGCTGGATGTAGTAACCGCTGGCCAGGTCGCCTTCCAGGCGTTCCGCCGCGCCGCCGGTGAGCAGTTCGGCGCCCTCTTCCTGGGCGATTTTCAGGTACGAGAGGATCTTGTCGTACTGCTGCTCAGAGGCTTGGGCGCCGACCATGGTGTCGGTGTCCAGCGGGTTGCCGCGCTTGATCTTGACGATCTTCTTCATCACCTCGGCCATGAACGGCTCGTAGATGGATTCCTGCACCAGGGCGCGGGACGGGCAGGTGCACACTTCACCCTGGTTGAAGAACGCCAGCACCAGGCCTTCGGCGGCTTTTTCGATGAACGCGGGCTCAGCGTTCATGATGTCTTCGAAGAAGATGTTCGGCGATTTGCCGCCCAGCTCCACGGTGCTGGGAATGATGTTCTCGGCGGCGCAATGCATGATGTGCGCGCCCACTGGGGTGGAACCGGTGAAGGCGATCTTGGCGATGCGTTTGCTGGTGGCCAGGGCCTCGCCCGCCTCGCGGCCAAAGCCCTGGACGATGTTGAGCACGCCCGGTGGCAGCAGGTCGGCGATCAATTCGGCGAACACCATGATCGACAGCGGCGTCTGTTCGGCGGGTTTGAGCACGATGCAGTTACCCGCGGCCAGGGCCGGGGCGAGTTTCCATGCGGCCATCAGCAGCGGGAAGTTCCACGGGATGATCTGCCCCACCACGCCCAGCGGCTCGTGAAAGTGGTAGGCGGTGGTCAGTTCGTTGATTTCGGCGGCGCCGCCCTCTTGGGCGCGGATGCACCCGGCAAAGTAGCGAAAATGGTCGGCGGCCAGGGGCACGTCGGCATTGAGGGTTTCGCGCACGGCTTTGCCGTTGTCCCAGGTTTCGCTGACGGCGAGGATTTCCAGGTTTTGCTCGATCCGGTCGGCGATTTTCAGCAGCACCAGGGAGCGGTCCTGGGCGCTGGTCTTGCCCCAGGCATCGGCGGCGGCATGGGCGGCGTCCAGGGCTTTCTCGACATCGGCGGCACTGGAACGGGGGAACTCGGCGATCACCTCGCCGTTGACCGGTGAAGTGTTGGTGAAGTATTCGCCGTTGACCGGGGCGACAAACTCACCGCCGATGAAGTTGCCGTAGCGTGGCTTGAAGGTCACAACGGCGCCAGGTGTTCCAGGTTGGGCGTAGATCATGTAGGGCCTCGGTTGGGTCGATGCCTGCCGGGTGGGCAAGCGATGAATCGATGGTAGAGAGCCCCGCCCTCCAGACGAATGCGCCGTTGGCAGGGGGGCTCCTCGTTATTTAGTAGTAAGCGGGCAAGCCCACTTACTACAGGCGATGGCTGTGCAACATCCAACCTAAATGTCGGCCGCTCGATCGCCAGCGCCGGATCGCCACCCGGGCGAACTGCGCGGCCACCGTCCTCACGGCCGCTGGTCGTCCACCCGCTGCATCCGCTCGCGCTCGTAGCGCGGGTACAGGTGGCTGACACTGCGGATCAGTTCGTAGCGGCTCAGGCTGATGGCGGCGAAGCGTTCGGGGATGGGGCTGCGGATCATCTCGGCCATGTCGCTGCCCTGGGCGGCGCCGTCGCGCATGAGACGGTCGAGCCAGCTCAGGTAGTCGTCCATCTGCACGAACGGCTTGGAGTCTGTGGCCAGCGGGCCGTGGCCGGGGACGATGGTTTTCCAGGGCAGTGCCTGCAAGGTGGCGATGTCCGCCCGCCACACCTCCAGGCCCGGTGTGTTGGGGGTGGTCAGGGCGCGTTCGTAGAACACTAGGTCGCCGGCGAACAGCACGCCGGTGCGCTCGTCCAGGATCGCCAGGTCCGCGCCGGTATGCCCATGCAGCCCCAGCAGGCGCAGGCGATGGCCGCCCACCGTGCGCACGCCAGGTTCCACCGAGCGGTTGGGCAGCACCACTTCGGTACCGCGCATCCAATCGCCCACCATGCGGTACAGGTTCTCGGCCATAGCATCGCCTTGTTGCTGCAACAGCTCGGCGGTGCCCGGCAAGGCACTGATGGGCACGCCGGCGAAGGCCTGGTTGCCCAATACGTGGTCCGGGTGGTGGTGGGTCAGCAGCACTTCGACCACCGGTTTGTCGGTGACCGTCGCGATCGCCGCGCGCAGGGCTTCGCCGTAGCGCTTGGAGGGCCCGGTGTCGATCACCACCACGCCCGCCTCGGTGACGATAAACCCGGTGTTGACGATATTGCCGCCGTTGTCCTTGGCGAAGTTGGCGGTGCTGCCCTCCAGCAGCCAGGTGTGCTCGGCGATCTGCCGGGGTTTGAGGTGGTAGTCCAGGTCCGCCGTGGCCGCACAACTGACGGCCAGGCACAACAGCAGCATCCAGCGCATGGCGCGCTCCTTATATCGTCAGGGAATCGCCGCATCGAATTGATTGCCGCTGTTATCGCGCAGGACCAGCCGCGTCTGCCCGGCCCCCGCCACGTCAAAGCCCAGGCTGGGGTTTTCGCTCACCGCCGGGTACAGCGCCAGGTTGGCCAGGACCTTGCCGGCGCTGTCCTGCAACTGGGCGTGGTTAAGGAAGAATTCCGGGATGCCGCCGACCATGCCGTTGTCCATCGGGTGCGCCACTTGCAGGCGCAAGCGGCTGAACTCGCCGCGCGGATAACGCCCGCCCAGCACTTCGCCGATGTGGTCTTCCCAGCCGGGCTGGCTGCGCACCACGCTGGGCGCGGTGCAACCGCCACCCGCGGCGTCGATCAGGGTCGAACCCACGTGCCACAGGCCATCGCGGGTCAGCACGGCAGCACGCAAGGGCGTGGCCTGCTCGATGCGGATACGGATCGACAACCAGGGCAACACGCCCTCCCCGGGCTCGAAATCGACGATCCGGGGCAAAGGGTTGAGTTCGGCCCAGGCGAGGATCTTCACCACTTCACCCTGCAAGGCCCGAGCGTCGATTTCCAGGGGCACTTGCCGCGCGTCTTCAGCGAAGGGCGGCGCCAACAACTTGACCCGCTCATCGAAAACGAAGGGCGCGTCATTGAGAATCTGCTTGTGATAGAAGGCCCACATCACCGAGGGCACCGGGTCCTTGCCCGGCGTCACGGGTTCGGCCACGGCCGCCAAAGGCAGCCAGCAGGCCAACAGGCAATACGCTCGCCAGTTCATCGACCACTCCTGTGGGTTCGTGCAGCGTTTAAGACGGCGAGCGGGTTCAGGGTTTATTCCTCGACGTGCACGCTGTCCAGGTAGGTGCGCACTGCCCACAAGGCTTCCTGGCTCAAGTAGTCGGCCATCTTGGGCATGTACACGCGGCCATCACGCACCGCGCCGTGGCGCACCCGTTCGACGAACCACTCATCCCCGACCTCGCCGGCGTCGAGCATGCGCAGGTCTGGGGCGATACCGCCGGATTTGGCTTCCAGGCCATGGCACGCGGCGCAGTTCTGGTTGTAGGCCGAGGAGCCGATTTCCACGGCTTTCTCGCGCTCGCCTGTGGTGCGGTAAGGGTTGACCGCCGCCCAACCGTCGCCATCGAGCGCCACACCGGCATCCTTGATCGGCGTAAGGCCTTTGGTTTCTACCGCCTGGGGCACCACATTGCCGTGGGCCATCACCGAACCTGCGCCCATCAGGCCGGCCAACAGGCTGGCGAGGAGCAAGGCATTACGTGGGGTTGTTGTCATTATTAGGTCCTCAAGAGTGCACGCTACCCCTGGCTACAGAGGTCGTGGCTCATCTTAGGAACCGCTTGCGCAGGCCCGTATGCTGCTTTGGTGGCCGCGTTCTACTCCCTTGGTAGCAGGCCTTGTGGCGAGGGCCTAAATCAGGTCCCGCCCGGGAAGTTTTCCCGGCAAGGGCGGGACTTTTTCCGTATCTGCCCAGGCGTTGGCGTTCCATCTTAGTCGGGCCAAAACCTCCACTGGGAACCGCAACCATGACAATAAGATCGTTACCCGCCCTCTCCCCGCTGACCCTCGCCGTGCAGGCCTTCCTGCTAGTGAGCAGTCTGTCGCTGTCGGCCGGTGCCACTGCCGCCACTACCGCTGCCCCTGCCACCAAGAACGTCACCTGGGAAGACATCGCCAACGACCACCTGACCACCAAGGATGTGCTGCAGTACGGCATGGGCACCAACGCCCAGCGCTGGAGCCCCCTGGCCCAGGTCAACGACAAGAACGTATTCAAGCTGACCCCGGCCTGGTCGTACTCCTTCGGTGATGAAAAGCAGCGCGGCCAGGAGTCCCAGGCCATCGTCAACGACGGCGTGGTGTACGTCACCGGTTCCTACTCGCGGGTATTTGCCCTTGACGCCAAAACCGGCAAGCGCCTGTGGACCTACAACCATCGCCTGCCGGACAACATTCGCCCCTGCTGTGACGTGGTCAACCGGGGCGCGGCGATCTTTGGCGACAAAATCTACTTCGGCACCCTGGATGCGCGCCTGATCGCCCTGGACAAAAACACCGGCAAAGTGGTGTGGAACAAGAAATTCGGCGACCACGCCGCCGGCTACACCATGACCGGCGCCCCGGTGCTGATTAAAGACAAGACCAGCGGCAAGGTGCTGCTGATCCACGGCAGCTCCGGCGATGAATTCGGCGTGGTCGGCCAGCTCTACGCCCGCGACCCGGACACCGGCGAAGAAGTGTGGATGCGGCCCTTCGTCGAAGGCCACATGGGCCGCCTCAACGGCAAGGACAGCACCCCCACCGGCGACGTGAAGGCGCCATCCTGGCCGAACGACCCGACCACCGAAACCGGCAAGGTCGAAGCCTGGAGCCACGGTGGCGGTGCCCCTTGGCAGAGCGCCAGCTTCGACCCCGAAACCAACACCATCATCGTTGGCGCGGGCAACCCAGGGCCGTGGAACACCTGGGCGCGCACCGCCAAGGACGGCAACCCCCACGACTACGACAGCCTCTACACCTCCGGCCAGGTCGGCGTCGACCCAAGCACCGGCGAAGTGAAGTGGTTCTACCAGCACACCCCCAACGATGCCTGGGACTTCTCCGGCAACAACGAACTGGTGCTGTTCGACTACAAGGACAAGGACGGCAAGGTCGTCAAGGCCACCGGCCACGCCGACCGCAACGGCTTCTTCTATGTGGTGGACCGCAACAACGGCAAATTGCAGAACGCCTTCCCGTTCGTGGACAACATCACCTGGGCCAGCCACATCGACCTGAAAACCGGCCGCCCCGTAGAGAACGAAGGCCAGCGCCCGGCCAAGCCATTGCCTGGGGAAACCAAGGGCAAACCGGTCGAGGTCTCGCCACCGTTCCTGGGCGGCAAGAACTGGAACCCCATGGCCTACAGCCAGGACACCGGCCTGTTCTACATCCCGGGCAACCAGTGGAAAGAGGAATACTGGACCGAAGAGGTCAACTACAAAAAAGGCTCGGCCTACCTGGGCATGGGGTTCCGCATCAAACGCATGTACGACGACCACGTCGGCACCCTGCGCGCCATGAACCCCACCACCGGCAAGGTGGTCTGGGAGCATAAAGAGCAACTGCCACTGTGGGCTGGCGTACTGGCCACCAAGGGCAACCTGGTGTTCACCGGCACCGGCGACGGCTTCTTCAAGGCCTTCGACGCGAAAACCGGCAAGGAACTGTGGAAGTTCCAGACCGGCAGCGGCATCGTCTCCCCGCCGATCACCTGGGAACAGGATGGCGAGCAGTACATCGGTGTCACCGTCGGCTACGGCGGCGCGGTACCGCTGTGGGGCGGCGACATGGCCGAGCTGACCAAACCGGTGGCACAGGGCGGCTCGTTCTGGGTCTTCAAGATCCCGAGCTGGGACAGCAAGGTCGCCCAGAAGTAAGCCGATACCCACGGCCGCCACGAGGTGGCCGTGGGTCTGTTTCACTTATGGGAGCGGGCTTGCCCGCCCCCATACAGGCACAGCCCAACGGCCCCAAGCCTTCACCCCAGGAGTCCTGCGTCATGAACTACCTGCCTCTGATCCTCGCCCTCACCGCCCCCCTGGCCCTCGCCGCCACGGACGATGACGGTGGCGACAGCGCACTGACCATCAACGGTTGCGTGATCGCCGAATCCAGCCAATGCCCTGGCGCCGACCTGCGCAACGCCAAACTGAGCAACCAGGACCTGCGCAAAATGAACCTCAGCGGCGCCGACCTGCGCGGTGCCGACCTGCGCCACGCGCGCCTGGACCTGGCCAACCTGGAAAAAGCCCAATTGCAAGGCGCCAACCTGACCCGCGCCAGCCTGCAACAGACCAACCTGCGCCTGGCCGACTTCAGCGGCGCCAAGCTGCTGGCCGTGCAGGGCTGGGGCATGTTTGCCCAGGGCGCCCAATTCAAGGACGCCAACCTCACCGGCGCCTACCTGGAATTCGCCCGCCTCTCCGGGGCGAAAATGCACAACGCCAACCTGCAAGCCGCCGACCTGGAAATGACCTGGCTGAGCAAAGCCGACCTCAAAGGCGCCAACCTCAGCGACGCCAACCTGCAAGAAGCCAAGTTTGGCGAAAGCAACCTGGAACACGCCACCCTCACCGGCACCCGCCAGCACTACGCCAACTTCCAGGACAGCAACATGCAAGGCTGTACCGATTGCCCGGCCACCTGGGACAAATAATGGGCATCAGCGCCCAAGTAAGCCTGTTTGTGTAGCAAGCCGATTTCGCTAGGCGCATTGTGCGATGCGAAGCAGTGCCATTAATATGGCATCACTCTTCGAATAGCCAATGGAAATGCTATGAGCATCATGCAGTTACGGTCGTCGCGGTTGCTTCGGGCCAGCGCGGCGATCACCCTGTGCAGTTTTCTCGTCGGCTGTTTGCCCGGCAACCTCAAATCCAACGACACCACACCCGGTTCCGCCAGCGACCTGAGCAATGCCTCCGGTTCGCTGTTGGCTTCGCTGTCTTCTGTCACCGGCATGGCCAACGACACCGCCGCCAGCCTGGGCCTGAGCAGCAACGGGCGCACAGGCATGGACTTTCGCAGCTGGAGCGAGCAGGACCAGCAGCGCGCCCTGGCCGCCAAGAAACTGATCGAGCACCAACCCCTGGACGACTTGCCAGTGTACGACCCGACCAAACCCGGCGAAGTGCAGCGCTACGGCGACCAGGTCAAGGCCCTGTTGGCCAAGTACGGGCAAAAGACCGAACTGAGCGCCGACGAACTGCGCGAAGTCAGCCGTACCGTGGTGCCGATGGTGCGCTACATCGCTAAAAGCCGCGCCTACCGCGAAGGCAAGCAAGCCGCGCTGAAAATGACCCGCAACAAGAACGGCATGGACAGCATCGTCATCCCGCCCGGTATGACTGTCGGCGCGGCGATCCTCACCTACTGCAACGACCACGGTTTGGCCGCCCCGTGGCGCGGCTCGAAAATGAGCCTGCGCCCGGCCGCCAACTACATGCCGCCGGCGCTGCTACCCCTGTCCCAGGACCTACACAAGTACGCTGCCGTCAACCCGCAGGCCCACTACGCCATGCAAGGGTTGGTCTGGTGGCTGCGCGACACCCCGTGCGAGCCGGACCGTTTGAGCGACACCCAGAGAAAACTCATCGAAGCCGCCCACCCCGGTGGCCTGGCCGAGCTGTCGTCGTTCTGCGTGGGCGACAAGTTCAAGAAGCAGGCCCTGGCGCACGCCAAGAACTACCTGCCTGGCAACGCCGCCTCGATGCTGAGCAAGGCCAACAGCGTGATGGCCCAGGCCAACGGCCTGCAGCAGAAAGCCGAAGCCTTCCTTGAAGCCGACCTGAGCGACCCACGCAGCGCTCTGGAGCTGGCCCAGACCGCCGGGCTGAAGCTGGGTGGCGGCAAATCCGACCTGCTCAACAACCCGTACTTCAAGTCCGCGGTGCCGCTGCTCAAGGACTCCAACATCAGCCGTGCGCTGATTCCGGCCAGCATCGACGACAAAGCGGTGGACGCCTCCCTGGCGGCGATGAACGCCCTGGGCGAGCGCATGGCTGCCGAGGCGGGCGACAACAGCCAGAGCCTGGCTGACTACAGCCTGACCGAGAACGGTTTGGCGGTGAAAAACAACCACGACGGCGGCGCCAGCAACTCCCAGGTGGTGATCCACAACCCCACCGGCCAGCCCTTGGAGTTCGTCGGCCGCGACTACGTGCTCAGCACCGTGGACGATGGCAAATCCAGCAAAGGCTACCGGCCGAGCCAGCGCCTGAGTATCGGCCCATTGGTGCCGACCACGATTTATCCAGACCCGGACGCCAGCAAATACAGCGAGAAACTCGAAGACGCCACCAAAAAAGCCCTCGAGCCCCTGAGCACGCTGCCCGATACCGCATGGGGCCTGGCCAGCGAGGCCAAGGGCGAAAAACTGCCCTGTGAACCCAAGGGCGGTTTCGACTGGAAAGTCATTGGCCTGAGCGCCCTCAAGGACGTGGTGGAAACCATCCCGGTGATCTCCAACATCGTCAACGGCTACAGCGCCCTCACCGGCCGCGACTGGATGACCGGCAAGGAACTCGACGGCAAGGAGCGCATGCTGGCGATCCTCAGCGCGGCCCTGCCGGCCTCCGGGGCGATCGTCAACATCGTCGGCAAGCGCGGGCGCTCGATCTTCAACTTTGCGAAAAAGGGTTGGGAGTACGGCGACCGCGCGCAAAGCACCGCGAGCACGGTCAACACCTCGGGCGAATTGATCGCCGCCGCCTACGACGACAACAAGTGCAAGGTGTTCAGCAGCGCCATGAAACTGGCCGCCACCCACGTCTGCAAAGGCGCGCAGCGGGCCAGTTGCATGAAGTCCACCGCCGCCCTGTCGGTGGCGGCCAACACCGCCGACCAGACCGAAATCGGCAAGGTCAAGTACGAGGAAAACATCCTCTCCGCACCGGGCAAGGTCGGTGATGCGGTCAAAGGCATGGGCGACGCCCTGGGCAATGGCTTCAACAGCCTGACCAAGGGCATGGGCGGGTTGCTCAACTAACCCGCCCGTTCCACCCCCCATTGCTGTGGGAGCTTGCTCGCGATGGCGGTCTCAAGGCCGCCATCACCGGCAAGCCAGGCGCCCCCAGGCGTTTGTGCGCTAGCGGCTAACAGGCCACGCGCATGATCCCGGTATCGATGGCCAGGTGCACCAGCTCGGCGTGGGAGCTGACCGACAATTTGCTCTTAAGTAAGGTCAGGTGGTTGGACACCGTCTTGGCGCTAATACACAACTGCTCGGCAATCGAGCGGGTGGGCGTGCCCTTGGCCAACATCACAAAAATCTCGAATTCGCGCTGGGTCATGCTTTGCAGGCGTGGGTCCTGGGCGTTGTGGGCTTGCGGGTTACAGGCCAACTGTGTGGCCAAGGGCTGCTCGATGTACGCGTGCCCGGCGAGGATGCGCCGCACCGCCTCGATCAGCACTTCGGGGTCGGCGTTTTTCGTCAGGTAGCCCGAGGCACCGGCATCCAGGGCCTGGCGCACCAGCGGCAACTCATCGTGCAGGCTGAAAAACAGCACCCGCAATTGCGGCAAGCGCTGGCGCAGGCGCCGGGTGGTTTCCAGGCCGCTGATCCCCGGCAGGCCGAAATCCATAATCACCAGGTGCGGGATCTCCTCCTGCACCCGCGCCAGCGCCTCCTCGCCGTTGGCTGCTTCGCGCACCTGCATCGTCGGCAGCACCGCCCGCAGCAGGCTGGCGTAGCCTTGGCGCACCACGGCGTGGTCATCCACCAGCAAAATATTCATCGGCCCTCCCCCGCAATACTCAAAATCAGCGCCCAACCGCCGCCCGCGGGGCTGACAATGCGCAACCCGCCGCCGAGGCTGTGTGCCCGTTGCGCCAACGAACGCAGCCCTATGCCTGGGGATTGTGGCGGTGCCGCGCCACGGCCGTTATCGCGGATCAACAAGCGCAACCCAGTGCCTCGGGCTTGCAGGCGTACACGCACGCCGGTGGCGCAAGCATGGCGTGCCACGTTGGTCAGGGCTTCCTGGATGAACCGGTAGAGGTGGGTTTGGCTGGCCACGGGCAACACCGGCAGCCGTGGGCTGACCTGTAGGCGGCAGTCGATGCCGTGGGTACCTTGCCACTGGCCAACCAGCGACGCCAACGCCTGGGGCAAGGGCTGCGGCACCTCGGGATACAAGTCGCGCACCAAGGCGCGAAAGCCTTGCTGCAACTGCTGGCAATTGTGCTCCAGGGCCAGGGCCGTTTGCGTCACGGTTTCGGGCTGCCCTGCCACCACCCGCAGCAAGCACGCCTGGGCGCGGATGCCCGCCAGGTATTGGCCCAGGTCGTCGTGCAGGGCCTGGCCCAGGCGCGTGCGCTCTTGCTCACGGGCGCTCAGCAGGCTGTGGCGCAACTGGTGGTTCTCGGCACGCAATTGCTCAAGGGCCGCGTCGCGGCCAGCCCAGCGCCGCCACGCCGTGGCCCAGAGGTGCAGCGGCCATCCGGCAAACACGGCTCAATGCCCCGCCAGCGTAGGCAACGGCAAGCTCACCGGGGTGTGCAGCTTGTCCACCCCCACCAGGCTCAGGATCAACAGCAAGGGCAACAGCAAGGCTTTGAGAATACGCATGGCTGGGTTTCTCTTTTTTATAGGTAGGCCGAGCGTCCATCCTAAGACCGCTGCCCACCGCGCGGTTTACTACCTTGGTACTGGCTGATCGGTACTTTGTGCAGGGTTTACCGACCCCATTGGCCCAAGGGGGGCGGTTTGTGTGGGAACGGCTCGCCCCATCGCGGGCAAGGCCCGCACCCACCGTTGAACGGTGGCGTGGGTGGGGTTTTCATTTTCCTCTGTGGGAGCGAGCCTGCTCGCGATGGCGGTGACCAATGGCAGAGGGTAAGACCGTTGCTCCCATAGGGGGAATGGCTTTTAGCCCTTGAAACTACGACTTTAGTAGCGGTTTTGCTGTCTATCGTCGCATTCACAAAGCAGCGCCCCTGGCATGTAATGGGCTTATAACAAGAAGGATTGCCCCCTATGCCCCTTGCACCGCGCCACCTGCCGCTGCCCTTTGCTGCTGCCTTGTGCCTGAGCCTCTGGCTGGGCGCGGCGCAGGCCCAGGAGCCACTGTTCTCCGCCGAAGGCTACCGCATCAGCCTGTACCGCAGCCCGACACCGGCCCAGGTGGAGGGCGGCAGGATCGTCGATACCGCGCAATTGCAGCAGCTACTGGCCCAATCGCCCGCGCCGGTACTGGTGGACGTTTACCGCCGCCAGTGGCTGCACGGGCGTTTCATCGAAGACCAGCCCCACGCCAACCTGCCCGGCAGCTTGTGGCTGGCCAACACTGGCGATGGCGACCTGACGCCACCCTGGCAAACCTATTTCGCCCGCCACCTAAGCGCTGCCAGCGCCGGCCAAGCTGTGCGCCCACTGGTGTTCTACTGCCGTTCCGATTGCTGGTTGAGCTGGAACGCGGTAAAACGCGCCACGGCGCTAGGCTATACCCAGGTGTACTGGTATCGCGATGGCCTGGACGCCTGGGAAGCGGCGCACCTGCCCCTGGCGCCGGCACAGCCCGAACCCTTTCCCTGACCGCGACACCCTGCGTGCCACCGCCCACCCAACCCATAAAAACCGAGGTGAAAGGCCATGTACAAGATTCTGATTGCCGACGATCACCCCCTGTTTCGCGAAGCGATCTGCAACGTCATCAGCGACGGTTTTGCCGGTAGCCAAGTGCTGGAAACCGCCGACCTGGACAGCGCCATGGCCCTGACCCAGGAACACGACGACCTGGACCTGATCCTGCTGGACCTGAACATGCCCGGCATGCACGGCCTCAATGGCTTGATAAACCTGCGCAACGAGGCGCCCACCATCCCGGTGGTGATCGTCTCCGCCGAGCAGGACAAGCAGATCGTGCTGCAAGCCATCACCTATGGCGCGGTGGGCTTTATCACCAAATCCTCGCCCCGGGCACAAATGACCGAGGCCATCCAGCAGATCCTCAACGGCAACGTGTACTTGCCTTCGGACATCATCCGCACGCAAAAAACCGGCACCCGCCGAACGATGAACGACACCCCCAACTTCCCGCCTGAACTGCTCCAGGCCCTGACCCGCAAGCAATTGCTGGTGCTCGAACGCATGACCAAGGGCGAATCCAACAAGCAGATCGCCTACACCCTGGAAATCGCCGAAACCACGGTCAAGGCCCACGTTTCCGCGATCCTGCGCAAGCTCAACGTGCACAACCGGGTGCAGGCGATCCTCAGTGCCGGGGATATTGATTTCGCGGCGTACCTGCGCCGCTGACTGGCGGGCCCACTGTGGGAGCGGGCCGGGCGGCGCTCCGCTCGCCCGCCATTGCCTCTAGAGGCTGCAAGCCCGCTTACAGCGCGGGCTGCCTAACCCTGCACTTGCCCAAGCAAATGACTGATGGCCGTCTTCAGTTTCATCGGCCGCACCGGTTTGTGCATCAGGGTGTGGCCCAGTTCGCGCATTTGCAGTTTCAGTTCATTGCTGTAGTTGGCGGTAATCATCAGCGCCGGCAAGGCACTGGCGCGGCGGGCGTTGATCTGGGCCACGGCGTCCACGCCATTCTTGCCCTGGTCCAGGTGATAGTCGGCGATCAGCAGGTCAGCCTCGCTGTGGTAGTTGTCCACCTGGCGCGCCAGGTCTTCTTCCGACAGTGCGGTGACCACTTGGCAGCCCCAACTCTCGAGCAAGGTGCGCATGCCGGCGCAGATCGCCGCGTCGTTATCGAGTACCCAGATCCGCGCCCCGCGCAAGCGTTCCACCAGCAGTTCACTCAGGGCCAGGCGCGGCGCCGGTTTCGGCGCCGTGGCCGACAGCGGCACCTCCACGGCGAACACCGAACCCTTGCCCGGCCATGAGCGCACGCTGATGCGGTGGCCAAGAATGCCGGCGATTTTTTCCACGATGGCCAGGCCCAAACCCAGGCCACGGTCCTGGTTGGGCCGCTGCACGTCGCCGCGTTTGAACTCCTGGAAAATCTCTTGCAGCTTGTGGGCCTCGATGCCCATGCCGCTGTCCCAGACCTCGATGGACAAGCGCTGGCGATGGCGTCGGCAACCCAGCATCACACGGCCGCTGGGGGTGTAGCGGATGGCATTGCTGAGCAGGTTGCGCAGGATCCGCGCCAGCAGCTGCACGTCACTGCGCACCAGCGCCGAGCAGGCGACAAAGTGCAGTTGCAGGCCTTCGCTGCGGGCCACGTGGGCGTACTCGGCGGCCAGGTTTTCCAATAATTCGCTGAGGGCGAATGGCGCGATATCGGCCTTTATCACCCCGGCATCGAGCTTGGAAATGTCCACCAGGGTGCCCAGCAGGTTTTCCACGTCTTCCAGGGAGTTGCTGACGTTGCGCACCAGCACCGCGTTGGCCAGCGGCTCGCGGCGCTCCAGCAGGGCACTGGTGAACAGCCGCGCGGCGTTGAGCGGTTGCAGCAGGTCATGGCTGACCGCCGCGAGGAACTTGGTCTTGGACAGGTTGGCCTGTTCGGCCTCCAGCTTGGCTTCGCGCAAGCGCGATTCGACGCGGCTGCGTTCGTCGATCTCGCGCAGCAACTGGTCGTTGAGGCTGGTCAGCTCGGCCGTGCGCTCGCGCACCCGCAGTTCCAGGTTCTGGTAGGCCTGGTGCAAGGCTTCGGCGGTGCGCCGCCGTTCGGTGATGTCGCGGATCAGCACGAAAATCCCCACCACCTCGCCGCTGGCCAGGCGATTGGGCACATAGGAGCGCAGCATGTAGCGCTCCTGGCCATTGATATTGGTTTCGGGGAACTCGAACGTCACGCTCTCGCCGTCCAGCGCCCGCGCCACGTAGGCCTCCAGGCGCCGGTAGTGTTCTTCGCTGTGCACCTGGCGCAGGCTTTGGCCGAGCATCACGCCCCGGGGCCAGCAGTACCATTCTTCGTAGACCTTGTTGGTGAACTCATACACCAGGTCAGCGTTGAGGTAGGCGATCAGCGCGGGCACGTGGTCGGTAATCAGGCGGATCCAGCGTTCGCTTTCGCTCAGGGCTTCGGCGTGCTGGTAGCGCTCGGTGATGTCGGTGAAGGTGTTGACGAACCCACCCGTGGGCAACGGATGGGTGCGGATCTCCAGCACCCGGCCATCGTACAGGCGTTGCTCGCACTCACGCACCACACGGCCATTGAGGTCGCGGCTGGCCGGGGTGAGCAGGCTCAGTTCGCTGTCGCCGATGACCTCGGCGAACGGCCGGTGGGCCGCCACCGGCGCCAGGCCACTGAGTTCCAGGAAGCGCCGGTTCCACAGCTCCAGGATGCCCTCGGCGTTGACCATGGCCACGCCCTGGGACAGGTTGTCCACGGCCCGTTGCAGCAGATGCGATTTTTGCGCCACCGCTTGTTCGCGGCGCACGGTTTCGCTGAGCTTGACCTCGGTGATGTCGGTGAACAGGATCACCCGCCCGCCCTCTTGGGTCGGCCGCTCGCTGACCTGCAACCAGCGCCCGTCCTGCAAGCGGTACAGCAGGTGTTCGTCGGCGTGGCCGCGCGGCTCTTCGCTGAACAGCCCGGTGCCGGTCATTAGGCGTTTGACTTCGCTCAGGCGCATACCGGCGATGATGCGCACCCGGCTGTTGGCCCAGAACGCCTTGAAGCGGCTGTTGAACAACACGATGCGCTGTTCTTCGTCGAACAGCACGAAGGCGTCGGAAATGCTCTCGATGGCGTCGATCAGGTGCCGGTGCGCGGTTTCGGCGCGCAGCCTCGCTTCGCTAAGCAAGTGGTTGCCGGCCTTGAGTTCGGCCATTGCCTGGTTCAACGCATCGGTGCGTTCGCGCACCTGTTCGGCCAGCACCACCGAGTGCTGGAACGCCGAGTAAGGGTCGTTGCCACGGGTGCCGCCGGATTCGATGCGCTCGATCAGCGCGCCATTGATGCGTTGCAGCTTGCGGTTCTGCTCGCGCAGGGCATCGACCTGCCCTTGCAGGTCAACGGCCGTGGCGGGTGCGGTTGCGGGCAATGGCGACGCCGGTGAAGGTCTGGTTGATGTGCATGCCATTGAACTGTTCTCCGTAGGTGTTGAAACCCAGCACCCGTTGTTCGCGCAAAAAAGCGCCGATCTGCTCCAGGCTGCCGTCGTCTTCCAGTTCCAGGCGCCGCAGGAAGCAGTCGCAGCCGATGGTCAGCAGCAACTCCCCCAGGCGCGCCTGCAAACCATCGAACAAGGTATGCAGGTTGGGCAGCAGCGGCCCGGGGGTCATGGCCGTAAGGACGATGCCGTTCTCCACCGCGCAGTAGAAACTCAGGCTCAAGTCCTCGTGCACCTGTTGGATAGCGCGCACGTAGTACTGCTCATTGATGCGCACGGCCAAGGGGTGGGCGGCGAACACCCGGTGGTCCAACTGGGCCACCGGCACGCCGATATGCCGCGCGTATTCTTGGGCGGCGGGCTCGGCGTTGAGCTCGTAAACCCGGCGCTGCGGGCTGTCGGCGTGGGTCACCACCAGTTTTTCCGCCCGCGGCAGGATGTGATGGGTGGTGAACACCTCGAAATCCAGCCAGGTATTGACCAGCACCACCACCGCCGCGCCGCTGTGGAATTCACCGTTGAAGTAGACGTGGGTATGGGTCAGGTAATTGTCGTCCCCGGCCGAACCGCCAAAGTGCGGGATATCGCCCAGGGCGGCACTCAAGGCGGCGAGGACCATTTCCTCGCGGCTGGACAAACCGTCGAGCAAGGTCAGGGCAAAACTGTTGCCCTTGATCGGCGCCAGGCTGTTGCTGCGGCAATCGCCGGCCAGGCGCTCGACCATCTGCTGGGCGTCGATCAGGCTGAAGTGCTCCATCTGGTCGATCAGTTCGAGGGCGATGGAAAAATGCCGATGGTCAAACCCCACCGCCGTGATGCAGCCGCGCCCGTAGCCGTTGGGGGTGATCTCGCCGGCGCTGGTGCAACCCGCCAGGCGAATACCGCCAAAACTCTGTGCCAGGGCACGGCCCAGGGCCTGCAAGTCGTACTCGGCGGAGCAGAAAAACAACACGAAGCCCAGATGCGGGTGCAACAACTGCCGCGCCAGATCCTGGGCCGCTTGCTCCGCATCGGTCGCTTGGGACATGGCACTGACGACACCTTCGGCCTGGCCTTGCTGCATGTTCGCCTCCCGCGGGTGCGCTGTCTTGAGCGCTGAGTGTACGAAGCCCCGGGGCGGCACCCTATGCTACTTGGGTACTGGGTGAGGGGTTCGATGGGAGGACATGGGCTGGCGGTCAGTACCGCCCTTTGCAGCGGACGTGCGAGAGGCTTGAGCCAATGACACCGCGACGTGCGAGGAGCCTGCTAAGACGCAGGGGCCAGCGCAGTGGCCTTCGGCCTTGTGTTCGACTAGCAAGCGGGCGACCCCGCTTGCTATCGACGAGAGGAAGGGTTTAACGGTCAGTGAACTGTGGCGCTCGCTTGGCGATGAAGGCGGCCATGCCTTCTTTCTGGTCCTGGGTGGCGAAGGCGGCATGGAACACACGACGCTCGAAGCGCACGCCCTCGGCCAGGTTCACTTCGAAGGCGCGGTTGACGCTTTCCTTGACCATCATCGACACCGGCAGCGACTTGGCGGCGATCACCGCGGCGACTTTCAGGGCTTCTTCCACCAATTCATCGGCGGGCACGATGCGCGCCACGATGCCGGCACGCTCGGCTTCCACCGCATCGATCAAGCGCCCGGTCAGGCACATTTCCATGGCCTTGGCCTTGCCCACGGCGCGGGTCAGGCGTTGGGTGCCGCCCATGCCTGGCAGCACGCCGAGGTTGACTTCCGGTTGGCCGAACTTGGCGTTGTCGCCGGCCAGGATGAAGTCGCACATCAGCGCCAGTTCACAACCGCCGCCCAAAGCGAAGCCGGCCACCGCCGCGATGATCGGCTTGCGGCGGTTGGCGATGCGGTCGCTGTCGCTGAACAGGTCGTCGAGGTAGATCTGCGGGTAGGTCAGCTCGGCCATTTCCTTGATGTCGGCGCCGGCGGCGAAGGCTTTCTTCGAGCCGGTGATGACGATGCAGCCGATGCGCGGGTCGGCTTCCAGGCTGTCGAGGGCCTGGTTCACTTCGCTGACGATTTGCGCGTTCAGCGCATTGAGCGCCTGCGGGCGGTTGAGGGTGATAAGGCCGACGCGGTCGTGAATGTCCAACACAATGGTTTCGTAGCTCACAGATAAACTCCTGTTCAAAGATTGCGCGAAATGACCATGCGCTGAATGTCGCTGGTGCCTTCGTAGATCTGGCACACCCGCACATCGCGGTAGATGCGCTCCAGCGGGAAGTCGTTCAAATAGCCATAACCGCCCAGGGTTTGCAACGCTTGCGAGCAAACCTTCTCGGCCATTTCCGAGGCGAACAGCTTGGCCATCGAGGCCTCCACCAGGGCTGGTTTGCCGCTGTCGCGCAGGGCGGCGGCGTAATGCACCATCTGCCGTGCCACGGCGATCTGGGTGGCCATGTCCGCCAGGCGAAAAGCCACGGCTTGATGCTCGATGATCGCCTTGCCGAAGCTCTGCCGCTCGCGGGCGTAGTCCCGGGCGGCCTCGAATGCGGCGCGGGCCATGCCCACCGATTGCGAGGCGATGCCCACCCGCCCGCCTTCGAGGTTGGCCAGGGCGATGCGGTAGCCTTCGCCCTCCTCGCCCAAGCGGTTGGCCACCGGTACTTGGACGTCCTCGAAAAGGATCTGGCAGGTGTCGGAGGCGTGCTGGCCGAGCTTGTCTTCCACCCGCGCCACGCTGTAGCCCGGGGCGTCGGTGGGCACGATAAAGGCACTGATGCCGCGCTTGCCGGCGCTGGGGTCGGTGACGGCGAAGACGATCACCACCCCGGCGTTCTTGCCCGAGGTGATGAATTGCTTGCAGCCGTTGAGCACGTAGTGGTCGCCCTCACGGCGCGCGCGGGTTGTCAGGCCGCTGGCGTCAGAGCCGGCCTGGGGTTCGGTGAGCGCAAAGGCACCGAGCATCGCGCCGCTGGCCAGGGGCTTGAGGAAGCGTTCTTTCTGCTCGTCGCTGCCGTAGTTGAGGATCGGCACGCAACCCACCGAGTTGTGCACGCTCATGATGGTCGAGCAGGCACCGTCGCCGGCGGCGATTTCTTCCAGGGCCATAGCGTAGGCCAGGTAACCGGTGTCGCAACCGCCCCACTGCTCCGGCACCAGCATGCCGAAAAAACCCAGCTCGGCCATTTCTCCCACGGCCTCGTGGGGGAAGCGGTGTTCCCGGTCCCACTCGGCAGCGAAGGGCTTGAGCCGCTCCTGGGCGAATTGCCGGGCGGCGTCGCTGATTTGTCGTTGTTCGTCATTGGGCAGCATGGGGGTTTCCTCAGTACAACACTTCAACGGCCATGGCCGTGGCTTCACCGCCGCCGATGCAGATGGCCGCGACACCGCGTTTCAGACCTTTTTGGCGCAGGGCCCAGAGCAGGGTCACCAGGATCCGCGCCCCAGAGGCACCGATCGGATGGCCCAGGGCACAGGCGCCGCCGTGGACGTTGATTTTTTCGTGGGGGATGTGCAGTTGGCTCATGGTCACCAGGCTGACCACCGCAAACGCTTCGTTGACCTCGAACAGTTCGACCTCGTCCAGGGCCCAACCGGTCTTGCTCATCAGCTTGCGGATCGCGCCCACCGGGGCCACCGGGAACAGGCTCGGCGTATCGGCAAACGCCGCGTGGCCGTGGATCACTGCCAGCGGCGTGAGGCCGCGCTTTTGCGCTTCACTGCGGCGCATCATCAGCAACGCCGCCGCGCCATCGGAGATGGAACTGGAGTTGGCCGCGGTAACGGTGCCGCCCTCGCGAAACGCCGGTTTGAGCCCGGCGATCTTGTCCAGCTTGGCCTTGGGCGGCTGTTCGTCGTCGCGGATGGTTTTTTGTTCTTTGCCCACGGTCACGTGCAGCGGCACGATTTCGGTGTGGAACAAACCGTCGGCGATGGCTTGCTGGGCGCGGGTGGTGGACGCGATGGCGAAGGCGTCCTGGGTTTCACGGCTGAAACCGTGTTCCTCGGCGCAGTCTTCGGCGAAGGTGCCCATCAGGCGGCCCTTGTCGTAGGCGTCTTCGAGGCCGTCGAGGAACATGTGATCGAGCACCCGGCCGTGGCCCATGCGGTAGCCGCTGCGGGCGCGGTCCAGCAGGTACGGCGCGTTGGACATGCTTTCCATGCCGCCGGCCACCACCGCGTCGGCGCTGCCGGCCAGGAGCATGTCGTGGGCCAGGATGGCCGCTTCCATGCCCGAGCCGCACATTTTGTTCAGGGTGGTGCAGCGAGTGCCCTTGTCCAGGCCGGCGCCGAGGGCGGCCTGGCGTGCCGGAGCCTGGCCCAGGCCCGCGGGCAGCACACAGCCGAACAACACTTCATCGACGCCATCGGCACCAACACCCGCCCGCTCCACGGCGGCGCGGATAGCTGCCGCGCCCAGTTGCGGCGCGGTCAGGCTTTTCAAATCGCCCTGGAAGCCGCCCATGGGCGTGCGTACAGCGCTGACAATCACAATCGGGTCGTGGGCAATAGTCATGGCAAATCCTCCTTATTTCGCGGCCATACGCAAGGCACCGTCGAGACGGATCACCTCGCCGTTGAGCATGCTGTTTTCAATGATATGCCGGGCCAGCGCGGCGTACTCGGCCGGTTTGCCCAGGCGCGGCGGGAACGGCACGCCAGCGGCCAGGGAGGCGCGCACTTCTTCGGTCATGCCGGCCATCATCGGCGTCTCGAAAATACCGGGGGCGATGGTCATTACGCGGATGCCAAAACGTGCCAGTTCGCGGGCCGCCGGCAGCGTCAGGCTGGCGATGGCGCCCTTGGACGCCGCGTAGGCAGCCTGGCCGATCTGGCCGTCGAATGCCGCCACCGACGCAGTGTTGATAATCACCCCGCGCTCGCCGTCGGCGTTGGCCTCGCCCTGGGCGATGACCTCGGCGGCCAGGCGCATCAGGTTGAAGCTGCCGATCAGGTTGACGTTGATGACCTGGCTGAAACTGGCCAGGGCATGGGGGCCGTTCTTGCCCAGGATCTTCTCGCCGCGTACCACACCGGCGCAGTTGACCAAGCCGTGCAAACCGCCGAACGCCGCCACCGTGGCCTCGACCGCTGCCTGCGCCGCCGCTTCCTGGCTGATGTCTGCCACCACGCTCTGCGCCTGCGGGCCGAGGGCCTCGGCCTGGGCGGCGACCGCCTCGGCGTTCAAATCCACCAGCATCACTTTGGCGCCGGCCTTGACCAGCATCTGTGCGGTGGCCGCGCCCAGGCCCGAGGCGCCGCCGCTGACCATAAATACCTTGTTTTCAATCTGCATCGTCGTGTCCTTGGGTTCAGACCTTGTGGGCCGCGGCCTCTTGAGCCTTGGCGATTTCCTGGTTGCGCAGGATGAAGCGCTGCAACTTGCCGCTCGGGGTTTTCGGCAGCTCGCTGACAAATTCGATTTCACGGGGGTAGGCATGGGCGGCCAGGCGTTTGCGCACGTGTTGGCGCAGTTCTTCGGCCAATTGCGGGTGGCCCTCGAAACGGGCGCCGAGCACGACGAAGGCCTTGACCAGTTCGGTGCGCTCCGGGTCGGGTTTGCCCACCACGGCGGCCTCGACCACGGCCGGGTGTTCGATCAGGGCACTTTCCACGTCGAAGGGGCCGACCCGGTAGCCGGAGGTGGTAATCACGTCGTCGCTGCGCCCGACGAAACTGATGCTGGCGTCGGGGTTGAGTTCCACGGTGTCGCCGCTCAGGTAGTAGTCGCCGACGAAGGCCTTGGTCGGCGCGCCTTGGTAACCGGCGAACCAGCACATCGGCGACTGGCGGCGGTCGATGGCCAGAATCCCCGGTTGCCCGGCCGCCAGTTCCTGATGGTTGTCGTCCAGCACCACGATGCGGTGCCCCGGCGAGGCGAAACCCGCCGCGCCCAGGTGCACCGGGTGCGCCAGGCCGTGGTGGTTGCACAGCACCATGCCCAGTTCGGTCTGGCCGTAGTGATCGTGGATCACCACCCCCAGGTTGTCGGCGAACCAGCGGATCACCTCTGGGTTCAAAGGCTCGCCGGCGCTGCTGACGATGCGCAAACGGCCCTTGATGGCGCGGGCGAACTCGTCGCCCCCGGCGATCAGCATGCGGTAGGCGGTGGGCGAACCGGTGAGGTTGCTGATGGCGTATTTGTTGATGACCCGGCAGGTGCTTTCCACGGTGAACGGGCCATCGTAGAAGGTGATCGGGTGGCCCATGGACAAGGGCCCCGCCACGCCGAAGTAAATACCGTAGGCCCAGCCCGGGTCGGCGAGGTTCCAGAAGGCGTCTTCGGGGCGCAGGTCCACGGCATCGCGGGTGTAAGCCTGGAACGCCACCAGTGCCTTGAGTGGCACGGCCAGGGCCTTGGCCGGGCCGGTGGTGCCGGAGGTGAACATCATCAGGAACGGGTCTTCGCCGCTCAGCAACACCGGTTCGCAGTCGGCGCTGTGGTTGCCCAGTTCGGCCCAGAAACTCCAATCGCCGCGCACGATGCCCTGGCCCTTGGGGCCGCCGACGGTGACGATGGCTGGGCAATCCGCCACTTCGCTGAGTTTGGGCCGGTTCACCGCGTCAGTGACCACCACGGTGGCGCCGGAGCTGACGAGGCGATGTTCGATAGCCTTGGGCCCGAACGCGGTGAACAGCGGTTGGTACACCGCCCCCAGGCGCCAGGTGGCGAGCACGGTAATCAGCAACTCGACATTGCGCGGGAGCAGGCCTGCGACCCGGTCGCCCTGCTTGACCCCTTGGGCACGCAGAAAATTGGCGAAACGCGCGGCTTTGTCCTGCAAGTCGCTGAAGGTATAGGTCGCGCTGCTGGCGTCGCGGCCCTCCCAGAACAGCGCAATGCGCCCAGGTAAGGCATGCCGGTCGCAGCACTCCACGCAGGCATTAAGTGCCTGCAGATTGCCCGCCAGGGTGGCGTTTACAGTGTGGTGGTAATCGAATTGCGCCGCGGCCGTCAGGTAATCGCGCATCAGCAGAATCCCTCGCTGTTGTTATTAGGATGGGAGCTACACAAAAGCCTGCAAATACTGGCGCCCTGGGCCTGGGGGGACAATGGTCAAAGCCACCAAGTTACTTGACTGGTTTGGCCATGGTTGATCGACATCGCGTTTGTAGCCAGCAGGCTCGCCTGCGCAGCGCCCCTCGACGGGGTTGTGCCGTGGCGATGTTGCGGCCGCTGCACGCGCGAGCGCTTGCTACGGTTCGTCGAGGATCAGGCTGCGGTAGTGGCCGGGGTTGGAGCCCGACCACTTGCGAAAGGCCTTGTAGAACGAGCTGACGTCGGCAAAGCCCAGGCGCGTGGCGATCTCGGCGAAGCTGATCTGCGGTTCGGCCAACCAGACAATCGCCAGCTCCTTGCGCACGCTGTCCTTGAGGCCCTGGTAGGTCTGGCCCTCCTGCGCCAGGCGCCGGCGCAGGGTCGAGGCGGACATGCACAGGCGCTGGGCCTGGGCTTGGGTTTCCGGCCAGTGGGCAGCGGGGAGTTGGCGCAGCTCGTGCTTGATGCGGCTGGCCAGGCTTTGCGGGTCGCGGTACTTGACCAGGATGTTGGCCGGGGCCTGGGCCAGAAAACGCTTGAGTTCATCGAGGCTGCGCTTGATCGGCAGGTCCAGGTATTCGGCCGAGATAATCATCCGCGTGCGCGGGCGATCAAAGCGCAGGTTGTCGGAAAACATCACCTGGTAGTCGTGGCAAAAGTCCGGTGCCGCGCAGCGCAGTTCGATGGCCAGGATCGGGATGCGCCGCCCGGCCAGCCAACAGGCTACGCCATGGACGATCATCCAGTAGGTGAAATAGGTGAAGGCCCGGCGTGGTTCGGCGCTGTCCTCCAACAGCACGATCTCGGCCAGGCTTTGCTGGCGCACCAGTTGCGCCGGCAGGTGTTCGAGCATCAGCGACAGAAACTCCAGCCCCGTGGCCAGCCCCGCGGCCAGGCTGGGCTGGGCCATGGCGCTGCGGCAGAGGAACGCCAGGCTGCCGGACTTGAGCTTGCGTGGGTCCATGGCGAAGAACTCGTCGTCCAAACGCCGGGCCAGCAAGCGCCACAACCGCGCATAGGCAGTGGCGGGCACGCGGGCAGTGGGGTCGGCCAGCAGAAGCGGGTCGATGCCCACTTTGCCCAGCACCTCGGCAGCGCCATCGGGCTCGCAGCTCTGGAGCAGCGCTTCGCGGACCAGGTGGATGGAGATGCTGTCTTTTTCCGCCATTTGACCGAATTGAGCCTTGATCGGGTTGAGGTGACGGCCATCTTAGGCGGGGACGGCAAAAAAACCAGTAGCCATTGGTTGAAGGCTGGCGCTCAGAGGATGCGATAGAGCAGCCGCTCGATACGCACCCGGCTGACCCGGCGCAGGAACTTGCCGACGGCGGCCGGGTACTCGGCCAGGGTTTCCAGTTGCTGGTAGCGCTCGATGCGCTGGGTGTGGCGGAAAATCGCCTGCAACTCCTGCTCCCGTGGTGCCAACAACTCGCCCTTGGGGTCGTCCAGCAGCAAGGCGTTTTCCAGGTCCAGGCGAAACGCCCGGGGGTTGAGGTTGTTGCCGGTGAGCAAGGTGTAGCGCTGATCGACCCACATGCCCTTGAGGTGGTAGGTGTTGTCGCCGTCGCGCCACAGGTGCAGGTTGAGCTTGCCGCTGTCGATCATGTGCTGATGGCGCTTGGCAAAGCGGCGCAGGCTGATTTCGTAGAGGTACGGCAGCGCCGCGATCACGCGAAACGGCTCGCAGGGCGGGATATAGAAATCGTTGGCGGTCTTGTCGCCGACCACGATGTCGATTTTCACCCCGCGCGCCAGGGCGCGGTTGATCTCCCGGGTCACCGCCAGGGGCAGGTTGAAGTACGGCGTGCAGATGGTCAGTTGCTGCTGGGCACTGGCGATCAACTCGCAGATCACCCGGCTCAGCGGGTTGTTCTTGCCCACGCCGAGCAGCGGGCTGACCGACAATTCACCCATCACCACACGCCCGGCACTGGTGTCGTAGGCGGCGTGCTTGAGGCGGCTACGCAAATCGCCGATGTCGTTACGCAGGCTGCGGGTGGTGGGCAGGTTCGGCAGGTCGAGGCGATGCACCGCCCGCGACGCCACCAGGCCATGTTCCACCAGGTGCTGCATGGAGTCGGCCAGGGCCGGGCATTGCAGCAGGTGATAACGGTCGAAGCGGTACTTGTCGAATTTGTGCAGGTAGACGTTGTTCAGGCTCGCGCCGCTGTACAGCACGCAGTCGTCGATCACGAAACCCTTGAGGTGCAGCACACCGAACAGCTCGCGGGTCTGCACCGGCACGCCGTAGATCGGCACTTCGCTGCTGTGCAGGCGCGTCTGTTCCTGGTACCAGGCACTGTTGCCCGGTTGCTTGCCGGCGCCGATCAGGCCCCGTTGGGCGCGCAGCCAGTCGACCATGACCACGATATCCAGCTGCGGCCGGGCGGCCTTGGCGGCGTGTAGGGCGTCGAGGATTTCCTGGCCGGCCTCATCGTGTTGCAGGTACAGGGCGACGATGTAGATGCGCCGCGTGGCCTGGGCGATTTTCTCCAGCAGGCAACGCCGGTAGTCGGCGGCACTGTCGAGGATGGTCACGGCGTCGGCGGTCAGCGGGAAACCGCGCAGCTTGGGCAACAGGGAGCGTTTGAAAAGCAACGGCATAAGGCTCGCAAAAAGGTCTATTCCGAAGAGCGCAAGAGCTTACACCAAGGAAAGGTTTGGGTCTTGTGGCGCGAATGTCTATCGCCTGGCAGGAACGCCTGAGGGAGCGGGTTCCCACAGGTAGAGGGCTTATGGGTAAGATAGCGCCCTGCCCTTGCCCTCCTGCCCCGCCGAATAAGTCGATCCCATGCCTTTGGAACTCAGCGTAGACCTCACCACCCTCGCCATTCTTGCCCTCGTGGCCTTTGTCGCCGGTTTCATCGATGCCATTGCCGGAGGTGGTGGTTTGCTCACCACTCCCGCCCTGCTCACCGCCGGGTTGCCGCCGCATCTGGTGCTGGGCACCAACAAGTTGAGTTCCACCTTCGGCTCAGCCACCGCCAGCTTCACGTTCTACCGGCGCAAACTGTTCCACCCGCGCCAGTGGCTGCACGCGATTGTCGGCACCCTGGTGGGGGCGCTGACCGGCGCCATCGTCGCCCATTACCTGCCCGCCGAGTGGCTGAACAAGATGCTGCCGGTGATTGTCTTCGGCTGTGGCCTGTACCTGTTATTCGGCGGCACGCCCAAGGCGCCGCTGGACGCCGACGCGCCGATCAAGAAAAAGTGGCAATCGACCCAAGGCTTCGGCCTGGGTTTCTACGATGGCGTGGCCGGCCCCGGCACCGGGGCGTTCTGGACCGTCAGCAGCCTGCTGCTCTACCCCATCGACCTGGTCAAGGCCAGCGGGGTGGCACGCAGCATGAACTTCGTCAGCAACATCGCGGCGCTGTCGGTGTTCATCTTTTCCGGGCAGGTGGACTGGATCATCGGCCTGAGCATGGGCCTGGCGGTGATGGTCGGCGCGTTCTTCGGGGCGCGCTCGGCCATCAGTGGTGGGGCGAAGTTCATTCGCCCGGTGTTCATTACCGTGGTGCTGGGCCTGACCGTGCGCCTAGCCTGGCAGCACTGGTTCGCTGTGGCCTAGGCGCCGCGCCACATACAGGTCGATCAGGTAGCGGGCGATCGAGCGTGACGCCGGCAATGGCGGCAGCGCATGGATGTTGAACCACTGGGCATCCTCGATCTCGTCTGCTTGCGGCACGATCTCACCGCCCGCGTACTCGGCGTGGAAACCCAACATCATCGAATGGGGAAACGGCCAGCACTGGCTGCCCACGTACTGGATGTTGCGCACCTGCACCTGCACTTCTTCGCGCACTTCGCGCACCAGGCAGTCTTCGGCCGATTCCCCTGGCTCGGCGAACCCAGCCAGGGTGCTGTAGACGCCGCTGACAAAACGTGGCGAACGGGCCAATAGCACCTCGTCGCCACGGGTAACCAGCACAATCATGCTCGGCGAGATGCGCGGGTAATGGCGCAGGTCACAGGGTTGGCAGTACATCGCCCGCTCCCAGTGGATCTGCGCCATCGCCTGGCCGCAGTTACCGCAGAAGCGGTGTTCGCGGGCCCAGGTGCCGATTTGCGCGGCGTAGCCCAGCACCTTGTAGAGGGTGTGGTCGCCGTCGAGCATGAAACCGCGCAGCCCCTGCCAACGGCAACCCGCCACGTCGGCGGGGGCATTGAGCTCCAGCAGGTACACCGGCTCGCCATCGAGGTGGCCGATGCCGTGCTCGCCCAGGATCGACAGATCCTGGCGCTTGAGCCATTCGCGCGGGAACAGCGCGCCATTGTCATCGAGCAAAAAGCCATCGCGGCTGCGGGCCACGGCCCAGCCTCCCGGCACATCGGTATCCAGTACGGCGGTGGTCCAGCGTGAAGTCATAGGTGCTCAGTCCGCGAATTCAGGTTTCTGCTTGCTCATATGGGCGGCCATGGCCACGCGCAGGTCGGCCGATTGCAACATCGCGGCGTTCCAGGTGGCTACGTATTCCAGGCCATCGTTGATGCTGTGGTCACGCATGTAGCTAATCATTTGCTTGGTGCCGGCGACGGCGATCGGCGACTTGGCGGCGATTTCCCGGGCAATGCCCAGTACGCCGTCGAGCAGGCCGGCGGCATCGCTCCAGGTGCGGTTGACCAGGCCGATGCGCAGCGCTTCTTCGGCGCCAAAGGTGCGCCCAGTGTAAGCCAGTTCGCGCAGCATGCCGTCACCGATGATGCGCGGCAGGCGTTGCAGGGTGCCAACGTCGGCGGCCATGCCGATGTCGATTTCCTTGATGGAGAACTGCGCGTCATCAGCGGCGTAGCGCATGTCGCAGGCCGAAATCAGGTCGATGGCGCCCCCCAGGCAATAGCCCTGAATTGCCGCCAGCACCGGTTTGCGGCATTGGTCCACGGCGTTGAAGGAGGCTTGCAGTTGCAGGATCTTGCGCCGCAGCAAGCGCGCGTTGCGGCCCACGTCCTTGCCGAACTCGTTGGCCACGCTGGCCAGCATCATCAGGTCGATGCCCGAAGAAAAATGCTTGCCGGCGCCACTGAGTACCACCACGCGCACGGCGTCGGTGTCCTCGACCCACTGGAAGATCTCGATGATCTCGGTCCAGAACGCGGCGTTCATGGCGTTGATTTTTTCCGGGCGGTTTATCTGCACATGGGCGATGTTGTCTGTCAGTTCGACGCTGAACGCTTGGTATTGCGACATGGCAGTGATCCTTTACCGGAGAAAAAAGAAGGCCGAACTATAACGCGCCATCCCCCGGCGGAGTAAGGCAGCGCATCGGCCAAAAGCGGGACTGCCCAGCAAACCCCAGTGGGGCGGGCCTGACCGCGCCGTGCTCACTCCTGCACCGGCAGCCACAGCACAAACCGCGCGCCGCCCAGGGGCGAGGCTTCTACGGTGAGGCTGCCGCCCTGCACTTGCAGGGCCCGGCGGCTGAGGGCCAGGCCCAGGCCGAAGCCTCCGGTGGCACGGTCGCGGCTGCGGTCCAGGCGATAGAACGGCTCGAATATCCGTTCGCGTTCGTCGTCCGGGATGCCAATGCCGTCGTCGTCCACCCATACCTCGCAACCGTCGGCCAGCACCTGGACGCTGACCTGGATGCGCTTTTCGCAGTAGCGCATGGCATTGCGCAGCAGGTTTTGCAGGGCCCGGGCGGTGAGGCGCGGGTCGAGGGTGAAACGGTCGAGTTCGCCGTATAGGAGCACGTCGATCACCACTTCCGGGGAGATCTGCTCGTCGTCAACGCTACCCAGGATGCTGTCGATGAACTCGTCGAGGGACACCTGCACCCGTTCGGTCAACTGCGCCGGGTGCTGCAAACGGCTGTAGGACAGCAGTTCCAGGACCAACTCGTCCAATTCGCGGATGTGCGCCACCAGCCCTTGCAGGCGTTGGCGGCTGGCGGCGGGCATTTCGTCGGAGAGGGCCAGGGCCAGGCCGAAATCCAGGCGTGTGAGGGGCGTGCGCAGTTCGTGGGACACGGCATTGAGCAGGTCGCGCTGCTGGTTGAGCAGGTTTTCGATGTCATCGGCCATGGTGTCGAACACGTGGGCCAAGGCGCCGATGTTGGAGCTGGGCGGAATATGGGTGCGCTCGCTCAGGTGGCCCTTGCCCAGGCGTTCGGCGGTGCTGCGCAGGCGCTCCAGGTCGCGCCAGTGGGGGCGCAGCCACAGCAGCAGGCACGCCAACAGCGCGGCGCCGATCAGCACGTTGATGCTCCAGTACAGCAAGTTGACATCCAACGGGTCGGGCGGCACCACCAGTTTCACCGCCACCTGGTCGTCCAGTGGTGCCACCGCCAGGGTGCGCCACCCCCAGGCGCCCAGGCGCACGACCTTCTCGCCCCGTTGCAGGCGTTCGGTTTCATACAGGCTGAAGTCTGGGTCGTCGTTGCGCACCAGGGCGATTTGCAGTGGGTGGAACTCGCCGTCCATGCGGGCGGCCAGGGCCGGCCACTGCTCGGCGGGCAGCGTGCGAAACTGCTGCACGATGAGGTTTTGCAGGCCTCGGGACTGGTCCAGGTTGTAGCTCAGGAAACGCTCGTTGAAGACCTTTATCACCAGGTCCGGCACCAGGTAGAGCGCCGCGCTGAAGGTGACGATGGTTATCAGGTACAGGCGCACCAGAATCCGCAACATGGCTTCAGTATTCCCATTCCGAACGGCTGAACAGGTAGCCCTTGCCCCACACGGTCTTGATCTTGCGCGCCTCGCCGGCATGGTCGTCGAACTTGCGCCGCAGCTTGGAGATGGCCACGTCCACCGAGCGGTCGGTGCCGTTGAACTCGATGCCGCGCAGGCGTTGCAGGATCTGGTCGCGGCTCAACACTTCACCGGCATGGCGGGCGAGCACCACCAGCAGGTTGTATTCGCCGCTGGACAGCTCCACCGGTTGCTCGCGCCAGGTCACCGTGCGTTCGGACAGGTCGATGCACAGGTTGCCCATCAGGATACGGTCGCTGGCCGACTGCGGTTCGCCCAGGCTGCTGCGGCGCAGCAAGGTGCGCACCCGCGCCAGCAATACCCGCGGCTCGCAGGGCTTGGTCACGTAATCGTCGGCGCCCATTTCCAGGCCCAGCACCTGGTCGTGGCTGTCGTCACGGGCAGTGAGCATGAGGATCGGCAGGCTCGCCGAGTCGGCGCGCAGCAAGCGACACACTTGCAGGCCATCGAGGCCCGGCAGCATCAGGTCGAGGATCACCAGGTCCGGCGGCGTACTGCGGGCGCGCTCGCGTACCTGGTCGCCGCGGCTGATGACGTTGACGTGATAACCGTTGCGCTCCAGGTAACTGGCGATCAGCTCGGAGAGCGCGGGGTCGTCTTCGACCAGGAGAATGTTGGGCATGGGGGGCGTCCGGGCAGTGCGGTGGCGGTATCCGGTTGTGGCAGCGAGCCTGTTCGCGATGGTGTGACCCAAGCCAGCCTCTTATCGGCTGATAGGCCACTATCGCGAGCAGGCTCGCTCCCACGGGCCGAACACAAGGTTCAAGCCGCGCAGGATATACGCCTTGCGCCCTGTGGGAATCCCGCCTTCACACTTTTTCACACAGGCACTACATAGCTTCACAGCAGCCCTTGACCGCTGCCCGTAGCATGCCGGGGTCATTATTGGGGTATCCGCATGTCGAGAAAACTGGTTGCGCCGCTGTGCCTGTTGGCCATGGCCTTGTTATTGAGCGCTTGCGAGAAAACGTCCACCGCCGAAGCTCCGCCCCCCCTGGCTAGCGTGCGGATCGAGACGGTGCAGGCCCGGCCGCTGTCCATCAGCAGTGAATTGAGTGGGCGCATTGCCGCGCCACGCATGGCCGAGGTGCGTGCCCGGGTCGCGGGCGTGGTGCTGCAACGCACCTTCGCCGAGGGCAGCGATGTGAAAAAAGGCGACGTACTGTTTCGCATCGACCCGGCGCCGTTCAAGGCTGACCTGGACAGTGCCGAGGCGAACCTGCGCAAGGCTCAGGCCAATGCGTTTCAGGCGCGCCTGCAAGAGCAGCGCTATAGCCAGTTGATCGAAGAAAAAGCCATCAGCGCCCAGGACTACGACAACGCCCGCGCCGCCGCCCGGCAAACCGCTGCCGACGTCGCCGGCAATGAGGCCGCGGTGCAGCGGGCGCGGTTGAACCTGGGCTATGCCACGGTGACGGCGCCGATTTCCGGGCGCATTGGCCGTGCGTTGGTCACCGAGGGTGCCCTGGTGGGCCAGAACGAAGCCACGCCCCTGGCACTGATCCAGCAACTGAACCCGATCCACGCCGACCTGACCCAGTCGACCCGTGAACTCAACGACCTGCGTCGCGCCCTGCGCGCCGGGCAGTTGCAGCAGGTCGGCCAGGGCCAGGCCAAGGCGACGCTGATCCAGGACGACGGCAGCCTCTACCCCTTGCCGGGCAAGTTGCTGTTCACCGACATCACCGTCGACCCCAGCACCGGGCAGATCATCCTGCGCAGCGAGTTCCCCAACCCGGACCTGGACCTGCTCCCGGGCAGTTTCGTGCGGGTGCGCGTCGAGCAAGCCGTCGATCGCCAGGGCATCAGCGTGCCGCAACGGGCGATCCTGCGGGACAGCGCCGGCCAGGCCCAGGTGTTGGTGCTGGACGGCGAAGAGCGGGTCAGCCAGCGGAACGTGCAACTGGCCTCGGTGCAACAGGACCGCTGGATTGTGACCGAAGGCCTGAAGCCCGGTGACCGCATCGTCACCGAGGGCCTGCAACACGCACGCCCCGGCGAGAAAGTACAGATCGACAGCAGCCCTCTGCCACTTGCCCAGACGTCTGGCCAGTAATCGGGAAGCCTTTTCATGCCGCAATTCTTTATTGACCGCCCGATTTTCGCCTGGGTGGTCGCCCTGTTCATCCTGCTCGCCGGTGCCCTGGCCATCCCGCAGTTGCCGGTGGCCCAGTACCCCAACGTCGCGCCGCCCCAGGTGGAGATCTACGCCACCTACCCCGGCGCCTCGGCGCAAACGGTGGACGAGAGCGTGGTCAGCCTCATCGAACAGGAGCTCAACGGCGCCGATCACTTGCTGTACTTCTCTTCCCAGAGCAGCCTGGGCAGCGCCACCATCACCGCCACCTTCCAACCCGGCACCAATCCGGAAATGGCCCAGGTAGATGTGCAGAACCGCCTCAAAGCCGTGGAGCCGCGCCTGCCCCAGGCTGTGATCCAGCAAGGTTTGCAGGTAGAAAAGGTGTCGGCGGGCTTCCTCTTGCTCATCACCCTCACCTCCAGCGACGGCAAGCTCGACGACGTGGCCCTGAGCGACTACCTGGCGCGCAACGTGATGAACGAGATCCGCCGCCTCGATGGCGTCGGCAAGGCCCAGTTGTACGGCGCCGAGCGCGCGATGCGGGTGTGGATCGACCCCCAGAAGCTACAGGGCTTCAACCTCACCCCAGCGGACGTGAATGCCGCCATCGCCGCGCAGAACGCCCAGGTTTCGGCGGGCAGCATCGGCGATTTGCCGAGCCGCCCGGGCCAGGAAATCACTGCCACTGTGCTGGTCAAGGGCCAACTGTCCACACCTGAAGAGTTCGCCGACATCGTCCTGCGGGCCAACCCGGACGGCTCCACTGTGCGCCTGGCGGACGTGGCGCGGGTGGAAGTGGGCAGCCAGGAATACCAGTTCGGCACACGCCTGAACGGCAAGCCGTCCACCGCTGTGGGCGTGCAACTGTCGCCGGGGGCCAACGCCCTGAGCACCGCCAACGCGGTACGGGCGAAGATGGACGACTTGGCGCGCTATTTCCCGGCCGGCGTGGAGTACAAGATCCCCTACGACACCTCGCCCTTCGTCAAAGTCTCGATTACCAAGGTGGTGTACACCCTGGTGGAGGCGATGGTGCTGGTATTCGCAGTGATGTTTCTGTTCCTGCAGAACATCCGCTACACCCTGATCCCCACACTGGTGGTGCCGGTGGCGCTGATGGGCACCTTTGCGGTGATGCTGACCCTGGGTTTTTCGGTGAACGTGCTGACCATGTTCGGCATGGTGCTGGCCATCGGCATCCTGGTGGACGACGCCATTGTGGTGGTGGAGAACGTCGAGCGGATCATGGTCAACGAGGGTCTCTCGCCACGGGAGGCCACGCGCAAGGCGATGACCCAGATCACCGGGGCGATCATCGGCATCACCCTGGTGCTGGTGGCGGTGTTTATCCCCATGGCATTCATGCAGGGCTCGGTGGGGGTGATCTACCAGCAGTTCTCGCTGTCGATGGCCACGTCGATCCTGTTCTCGGCATTCCTGGCGTTGTCCCTGACCCCTGCCCTGTGCGCGACCCTGCTCAAGCCGATTGCCAAGGGCGAACACCACGCCAAGGGCGGGTTCTTCGGCTGGTTCAACCGCCGTTTCGAGCAGTTGAGCGACGGCTACGAGCGTTCGGTGGCCTATGCGCTCAAGCGCACCGGGCGCTACTTGCTGATCTACGGCGTGCTGCTGGTGGGCCTGGGGCTGTTGTTCAGCCGCCTGCCCTCCTCCTTCCTGCCGGTGGAAGACCAGGGCTACACCATCACCGATATCCAGTTGCCGCCAGGCGCCAGCCAGCCGCGCACCATCGAGGTGGCCAAGCAGATCGAGGCGCACAACGCCGGCGAGCCGGGCGTGGGCGACACCACGATGATCCTGGGCTTCAGCTTTTCCGGCAGCGGGCAGAATGCGGCGCTGGCCTTCACCACGCTCAAGGATTGGGCCGACCGTGGCAGCGACGACTCGGCGGCCTCGATTGCCGACCGCGCCAACGCCGCCCTGAGCCAGATCAAGGACGCCGTGGCCTACGCCATCCTGCCGCCGCCCGTGGATGGCCTCGGCACCTCCAGCGGTTTCGAGTTCCGCTTGCAGGACCGTGGCGGCCTCGGCCACGCAGCGCTGATGGCGGCGCGCACCGAACTGCTGGCCGCCGCGGAAAAGAGCCCGGTGCTGGTCAACGTGCGTGAAAGCGCGTTGGCCGAAGCGCCACAGGTGCAGTTGGAGGTAGACCGCAAGCAGGCCAACGCCTTGGGCGTGTCCTTTGCCGAGATCGGCAACATCCTGTCCACGGCGGTGGGTTCGGCCTACATCAACGACTTCCCCAACCAGGGCCGCATGCAGCGGGTGATCGTGCAGGCCGAAGGCGATCAGCGCAGCCAGGTGGCGGATTTGCTCAACATCCACGTGCGTAACAGCAGCGGCAAAATGGTGCCACTGTCGGCGTTCGTCCAGGCCAAGTGGATCCAGGGCCCGGCGCAGTTGACCCGCTACAACGGCTACCCGGCCATCGCCATTTCCGGCGAACCGGCGCCGGGCCACAGCACCGGTGAAGCCATGGCGGAAGTCGAACGCCTGGTGGCACTGCTGCCCACCGGGCTGGGCCAGGAATGGACCGGGTTGTCGTTGCAGGAACGCTTGTCCGGCGCCCAGGCGCCGATCCTGCTGGGGCTGTCGTTGCTGGTGGTGTTCCTCTGTTTGGCGGCGCTGTACGAGAGTTGGTCGATCCCCACTTCGGTGTTGCTGGTGGTGCCGCTGGGCGTGCTGGGCGCGGTGCTGGCGGTGACGTTGCGGGGCATGCCCAACGATGTGTTCTTCAAAGTGGGCCTGATTACCATCATTGGCCTGTCGGCGAAGAACGCGATCCTCATCATCGAGTTCGCCAAGAGCCTCTACGACGAAGGCCACGACCTGCTGGACGCCACGGTGCAAGCCGCGCGCCTGCGCTTGCGGCCGATCGTAATGACCTCCCTGGCCTTCATCCTCGGCGTGGTGCCCCTGGCGCTGGCCACCGGCGCCAGTTCCGCGAGCCAGCAAGCCATCGGCACGGGTGTGATTGGCGGGATGATAACTGCCACCCTGGCCGTGCTGTTCGTACCGGTGTTCTTTGTGGTGGTGATGAAACTGGTGCGTAAGCGCCCGGGCAAGGATTGACCGATGGCAGGGGGCAAAACCCTGTGGGAGTGGGCTCGCCCGCGATGGCAGCGTGACTGCTGATAGGCCTGTGTCGGCGGTACGGGCCTCATCGCGGGCAAAGCCCGCTCCCACGCAAGCCCGCGCCCGTAGCGCGGGAGCGTACATTTGCAGCAATCTCCCTTCCAACTGGGCTATGGTGTTTTGACATCAATGCCGTCGAGCCACCATGCCCCATCTCATCCGCACCCACCCTCGCCTCACCGCCGCCGCCCTGTTGGGTGTGGCGGTGGGGGTGTTGGCACCCGCCGACACCCTGCTCAATAAAATCCTCATCGGCTGGAACAGCGGTGTCTGGACCTACCTGGTACTGATGCTGTGGCTGACCCTGCGGGCCAACGCCGACCGGGTGCGGCGCATTGCCGAGGTGGAGGACGAAAACGCCGCCCTGGTGCTGTTTATCGTGTGCCTGGCGGCGATTGCCAGCCTGGCCACCATCGGCCTGGAACTGAGCGGCAGCCGCGAACTGGCCAGCGCCGAGCGCTGGCAGCACTACGGGTTTACCGGGTTGACGGTGGTCGGCTCGTGGCTGTTGATCGGCATGATCTTCAGCGTGCATTACGCCCGGCTGTACTACACCTGGGACGGCAAAGGCCCGGCCCTGCGCTTTGCCGAAGGCGAGGTCACGCCGGATTATTGGGACTTCCTTTATTTCTCCTTCACCATCGGCGTCGCCGTGCAGACCTCCGATGTCGGCGTTGCCACCCGGGGCATGCGCAAGGTGGTGCTGGCACAGTCGCTGATCGGGTTCCTGTTCAACACCGCCATCCTGGGGTTTTCCATCAACATCGCCGCCGGTTTGATTAACTGACCGGCACCGCCAACAACTGCGCGGCACAGCGCGTGATCCGCCGGCATGCCTCAGCCAGCCGCGCCTGATCCACCACCAACCCTATGCGGATATGCCCCGCGGCGCTGGGCCCGAACGCTTCGCCAGCCAGCACCGCGACGCCGTGATCTTCCAGCAACCGCTCGGCGAACGCCTGGGCACCCAGGCCGGTGGCACGAACATCGACCATCACGAACAGGCCGCCGTCGGGCTTGACCGGGTTAAGCCCCGGGCAGCCGAGCAGCGCGGCACATACCAGGTCGCGGCGTTGGCGGTATTCCTCGTGCATGCGCCCCAACTCCGGCAAATCGGCCTCCAACGCGACCTGGGCGGCTTTTTGCACAAACTCCGGGGTGCCGAACAGCATGCACAGCGACAGATGCTCCAGATGAGCGGCCAGGGCCGGCGGGCCAATCACCCAGCCCAGGCGCCAGCCGCTCATGGCGTGGGACTTGGACAGGCTGTTGATGGTCGCGGTGCGCCCAGCCATGCCCGGCAGGCTCGCCGGGCTGACGTGCTCACCCTCGTAGAGCAAGTCGCTGTACACCTCATCGCTGATAAGCCACAGGTCGTGGGCAATGCACAGGTGCGCCAGGGCCTGCCAGGTCGCAAGGGACAGGCTGGCGCCGGACGGGTTGTTGGGGCTATTGAGCAACAGCGCGCGAGTGTTGCCGGTGATGCGCGCGGCGACGTCGGCGGGGTCGATATGGAAACCGTTGGCCGAACGCACCGGCACCGGCACCACCGTGGCGGCGCAGGCGCCGAATACGCCTTCATAGGTCACGTACATGGGCTCGGCGACAAGCACCTCATCCCCTGGGTCCAGCAGGCAGCGTGCCACCGCGTACACCGCGCATTGCGCCCCGGGCAGCACAAGCACTTGGTCGATACCCACCGCTTGGCCGCTGCGTTGCTGCTGGCGGCGCGCAATGGCGGCGCGTAGCCCAGGCCTGCCGCGAGTGTCCGAGTAATGGGTATCGCCTGCGCGCAGGCTATCGATGGCTGCTTGGACAATGGGCGCCGGGGTGTCGAAATCCGGGTCACCCACCGACAGCAGCAGGACGTCCACGCCCTGCCCTATCAGTTCTATAGCGCGGTAATGAATCCGCCAGGCTGCCGCTCCCTCGCCGGCGATTCGTTGAGTCAGGGCCGAATAGCGCATGCACTTCTCCTTGAGTGGCGCGAATGGGACCCTGAACCTTAGATCACAAAACGCGCCACCATCGCATTCAAATCCACCGCCAAGCGCGACAGTTCGTGGCTGGCGGCGCTGGTCTGGTTGGCGCCCGCCGCCGACTGGGTGGCCAGGTCGCGGATGTTGACCAGGTTGCGGTCCACTTCGCGGGACACTTGCGCCTGTTCTTCCGAGGCGCTGGCGATCACCAGGTTGCGCTCGTTAATCATGTGGATCGAGCTGGTGATCTGTTCCAGGGCCACGCCTGCGGCACGGGCCATTTCCAGGGTGGTCTGGGTGCGCTGGTTGCTCTGCTGCATGGAGTTGACCGCTTCGCCGGTGCCGTTCTGGATACCGGCGACCATTTTTTCGATTTCCTGGGTCGATTGCGCCGTGCGGTGGGCCAAGGCCCGCACTTCATCGGCCACCACCGCAAAGCCACGGCCCGCTTCACCGGCGCGCGCCGCTTCGATGGCCGCGTTGAGGGCCAGCAGGTTGGTCTGCTCGGCAATGGCGCGGATCACGTCCAGCACCTTGCCGATATCCCGGCCTTGGGCCGCCAGGCCTTCGATCATCACCGAGGTGTTTTGCACGTCCTGGGTCATGGTCTGGATCGCGCCGACGGTTTCCACCACACGGTCGCGGCCTTCACGAGCCGCCTGGGTCGATTGGTTGGACGCCTCGGAGGTGGACACCGCGTTGCGCGCCACTTCTTCTACCGCAGCGGTCATTTCGTTGACGGCGGTGGCGGCCTGTTCGATTTCGTTGTTTTGCTGTTGCAGACCACGGGAGGCTTCTTCAGTGACGGCACTGAGCTCCTCGGCCGCTGAGCCCAACTGGGTGGCGGAGCCGGCGATCTGCTCGATGGTGCGGCGCAGGCTGCTTTGCATGTCGGAAAGGGCCTTGAGCAGTTGGGCCGGTTCGTCTTTGCCGTCCACTTCGATGGCTTTGGTCAGATCGCCCCCGGCGATGGTTTGCGCGGCGTACAGCGCCTTGTTCAACGGCGCGACGATGCTGCGGGTGAGCAGCCAGGCCAGCAGCACGGTAAGCAGCGCAGCAATCACCGCGACACCGACGATCCCGCTGATGGCTTCGCTGTAATGCTCGCCAGCCACTGCCGAGGCAGCCTTGGCACCTGCATTGTTGATGTTCACCAACTGGCTGAGCTGCTCGCCCATTTTGTCGGTGCCGTCCTTGATTCGGGTGTTAATCAGGGCCTGCATCTCGTCGAGCTTGTTCTGGCGCGAGAGCGCTAGCATCTGCTCCTGGGCTTGCAGGTAGTTGTCCAGGGTAGCGACGAAGGTTTTGTACAACGCGGCCTCGTCCACTTCGGCCGGCAGCGCGGCATAACTGTTTTGCGCCTGTTTGAGTTTGCCTACCAAATCACCGACGCGAGTCTGGGCCTCTTGCAGCGCCGCGGGGTCGCGGTTGACCAGGATACGGAACGACATAATGCGCAAGCGCAACACGTTATCGGTGATGTTGCCCAGGTAAGCGACGCTGGGCAGTTGTACCTGTTCCATATCGATTGAAGCCTGGCGGATCACCGCCATGCGGTTCACCGCAAATACCCCCAGGATGACGACGAGCAATGCGATGAACGCAAAACCCAGGAAAGCTCTTGGCGCAATGTTCAGTTGACGAAGGGACATAGGACGACTCTCGGTGATGTAGGGCGGCGAGCTTCCGTGCCGTTCACACTGTCAGGCCGGGAATGTTCCCCCTCACAGGCTGGCGCCACTGTTGTAGTTAGTGTGTGGGCCTGATTGGGATATCGGCCAGGCTTGAGGCTTTATGTAGGGGATTTCGGAAAAATATTTCTAATTGTGACTATCGTGCCAGGTTGGGTTGTTGACCCAGGGCAACGGGCCACAAACCTTACCCCGCCTTGGCGCAATGCATGGGGCTTGGTGGGAGCGAGCCTTGCTCGCGATGACAGTGCTACATCCAGTACTGAGGTAGGGGATAGATCGCTATCGCGAGCAGGCTTGTCCCCACATAAGGCCTACCCCTGCCGCGCTATCAAGCCAACGGCACATCCAGGCTGACCTTGACCCGGTCCATCACCACGATGCTGCGAAACCACTTGATGTTGCGATTTTCGTAGAACAGTTGGCGGGCGAGGATTTCATAGGCCTTCATCGTCTCCACCACAATCACCAGCATGAAATCGGCTTCGCCGGTGACGTAGTAGCACTGCTGGACTTGCGGCACCGACATTTGCGCCTTGAGCACGTCGAGGTCTTCGATGTGGGTGCGTTCGGCGTGCACTTCCACCAGCAAGGTGATGGGTTTGCCCACCGATTGCGGGTCGATCACTGCGGTATTGGCGGTGATGACCCCTTTGTTTTGCAGGCGTTTGATGCGCCGCTGTACCGCTGCCGTGGACAGGCTGACCTGCTCGCCGATGATGCGCAGCGCCATGCTGTTGTCGCGCTGCAAGTGCTCAAGGATCGCCAGGTCGAAGGCGTCGAGGTCGGGGTAGGACATGGCCAAATCCAGATGCGAGAAAATTTCCCATATTAAGCCCGGAAACAGAGTAAACGTCTCACAGCAAAAGCAATATATTCCCACCCCAGAACAACCACCCTTCATCTGCGTAAAACGCCAAGGTCTCGCGAGGACACTGTGTCTAAAGGTATTGCTTTATCGGTTCTGGCCTCGGTGTTGTTCGCCGTCATGTACTTCTACACCACGTTGCTGGGGCCACTGGACGGGATGGAGATTTTCGGCTGGCGCATGCTGCTGACGGTGCCGTGCATGACCCTGTTCATGTTGGCCCTGGGCGAACTCAAGCAGGTTACGCAACTGCTGAGGCGGGTGTTGGACGCTCCGCGGCTGATCCCGGTGCTGCTGCTGTCATCGGCGATGGTGGGGGTGCAGTTGTGGTTGTTTTTGTGGGCGCCGGTCAATGGCCACGGCTTGGACGTGTCCCTGGGCTATTTCCTGCTGCCACTGACCATGGTGCTGACCGGGCGCGTGGTGTACGGCGAGCGCCTGTCGCGCCCACAGAAAATCGCCGCGGTGCTGGCCCTGCTCGGGGTGGCCAATGCGCTGTACCAAGTGGGCAGCGTGAACTGGACCACCTTGCTGGTGGCCCTGGGCTACCCCGGTTACTTCGTGCTGCGCCGGCGCATCGGCACCGACAACATGGGCGGCCTGTGGTTGGATATGACGCTGCTGCTGCCCATTGCCTGGTGGTTTGTGCACAGCGGCGCCCAGGGTTTTGCCGTGGGCACCACCCACCCGGCCATGTACGGGTTGATTCCACTGCTGGGGCTGCTCAGTGCTTCGGCGTTGGCGTGCTATGTGATCGCCAGCCGCTTGTTGGCCTTTGGCTTGTTCGGTTTGCTCAGCTATGTCGAGCCGGTATTGCTGCTGGCCGTGGCGCTGATGCTGGGCGACGGCATCAAGCCCGAGGAATGGCTGACCTACCTCCCGATCTGGCTCGCGGTGCTGGTGCTGGCGGGCGAAGGCGCCAAGCACGTGATGCGCCAGCGGCGCTGACGGGCAGGCGAAAAAAATCCCGGACGGCATCGCAGCCGCCCGGGATTTTTTATGGCCTTATTCGGCGTTCAACACACCACGGCGCACCTGGTCGCGCTCGATGGACTCGAACAATGCCTTGAAGTTGCCCTCGCCGAAACCATCGTCGCCCTTGCGCTGGATGAACTCGAAGAACACCGGGCCCATCAGGGTTTCCGAGAAAATCTGCAGCAGCAGGCGTTTGTCTCCGGATTCCGAGGCGCCGTCAAGCAGGATGCCCCGCGATTGCAGTTGGTCTACCGGCTCGCCGTGGTTGGGCAAGCGGCCTTCGAGCATTTCGTAGTAGGTGTCGGGCGGCGCGGTCATAAAGCGCATGCCGATGCTTTTCAGTTGATCCCAGGTCTTGACCAGGTCATCGGTGAGGAAGGCCACGTGTTGGATGCCTTCGCCGTTGAACTGCATCAGGAACTCTTCGATCTGCCCCGCGCCCTTGGACGACTCTTCATTGAGGGGGATGCGGATCATGCCATCGGGGGCGGTCATGGCCTTAGAGGCCAGGCCGGTGTATTCACCCTTGATGTCGAAGTAGCGGAGCTCGCGGAAGTTGAACAGCTTCTCGTAGAACCCGGCCCAGTAGGCCATGCGGCCGCGGTACACGTTGTGGGTCAGGTGGTCGATGATCTTCAGGCCCGCACCCGGTGGGTTGCGATCGACGCCCTCGAGGTAGACGAAGTCGATGTCGTAGATGGAGCTGCCTTCGCCGTAACGGTCGATCAGGTACAGCGGCGCGCCGCCGATGCCCTTGATGGCCGGCAGGTTCAGCTCCATCGGGCCGGTGGCGATGTGGATCGGCTGGGCGCCGAGTTCCAGTGCGCGGGAGTAGGCCAATTGGGCATTCTTGACGCGAAACGCCATGCCACACACCGACGGGCCGTGCTCGGCGGCAAAATACGAGGCCACGCTGTTGGGCTCGTTATTGAGAATCAGGTTGATACTGCCCTGGCGGTACAGATGCACGGCTTTGGAGCGATGGGTCGCGACTTTGGTGAAACCCATGATCTCGAAGATCGGTTCCAGGGTGTTGGGCACAGGCGATGCGAATTCAATGAATTCAAAGCCCATCAGGCCCATTGGGTTTTCGTATAAATCTGCCATGGTTGGCGCCTCATCATTATTAGAGTTAACGGAACGTTAGTTGCTCAATAACCGATGGGCGCGGGTGGCGCGCAGGAGATGCCACGCACGCTGCGGGCAAGAAAATCACCGTAGATCAGTTGGAACCCGAGTAGCTTCATTGTCGACCCACTCTCGTACGGGCGAGGCCTCTGCACAGGAGGCTTTATTATTGTATGCGTAACCCGATTCTACACAGCGTAAATGGCTTTGTCCGCATTCTGTATCAAATCCCTTTCTCTGCCCTAGAGACAAGGGGTTTGTTGCACCTGTAGAGCCCCAGCAGAACCAACGCATCGGGGCACGCCGGGTGTTTACCGCCTTATAGAGTGGCCTCGTGTTGTTGGGTGTTGCCGTAATCGTCCAGGGTGCTAAAGCGCAACTTGACGTTGGGCGGCCATGTGTCGGGCAAGCCATCAAGCGGGAGGGTCGCCGAGGCCCCCGGGGCGATCATCGGCGGGTCTTCATTGCGATACTCCACCCCACCCAGGCTCACGACCACCGAAGACAAGGTGACGTGATAGCTGCCAGGGTTGTGCACCTGCACCACCGTGCCCTCCCCTCGACGCCACTGCAGTTGAGCAGGGGCGTCGCGGGCCTGCCCCTGCAGATCAACGGGGCGCAAAAACAACTTGATGCGGGTGCGGAAGGCAAACTGCAGGCTGCTGGCCTGTTCGTCGGCCTGGGCAGGTTTGGGCCGGATACCCAGCACATTGAGCCAGTACACCGACTCTTTGTCCGTCGGCACCCCTAGCCCTTGCGCTGCCTGGTAAGCCACGCGCAGGGCCGCGCTCTTGCCGGCCTCCATGCGCAGGATCGGCGGGCTGATGGTGAACGGCACATCGCTGTATTCGGCTTGCACCTGGGGGTCGCCTTCATCGATCCAGACTTGCACCAGCCGTGGATCCGGGGCTTCGTTTTTCAACTTGAGGGTGACCTCGCGCCGCTCCATGGGGAAGATCACCCGGGTGCTGTCGATCACGATTTCCCCCCGGGCACTGCCCACCAGCAACGCCGCCACCCACCCCCAGAGCAAACGGCGCTTCATCGGTAGCTCATCGTGAATGTGACCAGGCCATTGGCGCTGCCAGGCTTGACCACCGCTTCGGTCTGGATGTAGCGCACCGCCAGGGGAATGTTGAATACACCATTTCCGGCAGCGCCGGCCTGCCACTGATTGGGGTTGCCCTCGGCCGCGGAGTCCGGGCCATAGCGCAGCAGTGTTCCGTTGTGGAGCAATTGCAGGGCGATGCCTTGGGCGGTGGAGGTTGGGGTCAGGGACAGTTGATCGCCACGGTTGGCGGTGTTGGTCTGGTCGGTCAGGGTCACCCATACGTCCCGGGTCGGTCCTTCGCCGCCGCTGCATTGCAGTGCAATAGTGTCGCTGGCCGAGCCGGCGACGCTGCCCACCCCGGTAAACTCCCGCGCCGCGACTTTGCCCAGGTTGATCGCTATAGCCGGGGTGGATACCGAGCACGTGGGTTTGCGCGGAGGGTTAACGATAATGTTGCCGAAGTGGAACTGGTGATGCTGGTAGTAGCCGGCGCTCAGGTGTGCGTAGTAACGCGACGGTATCGCGCCGCCCTGGATAGGCCCCGTGGCGATGAAGATCACCCGCCCCTCCATTCCCCAGACCGGCAGCCCCGGCCTCTCGGGCCCGCGCAGAATGGTCACCCCGGTAGTAACACGTTTCATAGGCCCCATGTCGCGATCCTTAGCCATCATCACAAAGCCAACGCCGGGCAAGCCCGTTGCATAGACCGGCAAGGCCAGGCCGGAATGACCGAACTCCAAGCCTGTCCATGGTGTGTTGGCCGGCATGCCCATATGCGAGTAACGGTCAATCACAACGGTGGGGTCGTAAGTGCAGCGCAAGCCGTTGGGGGCGTTGATGACATAACCGTCGGGCTCGCCAATCGGGCGCCCCACAACCGGGTTGGCCGGCACGCTGATTGGCGGCACCGACAGTACGGTTGGCGGGTTTCCGTCACAGCTAATGCCCAAGCCGTGGGCCACAGGGATGTTCAAGACGGCGCAGGCGAACAGCCCTGCTGCGCCCAGGAGTGTTTTCGCAGTGCACTGCTTCATCGGGTACTCACTTCTTGACGTACGGGCGTGGAGACACAACGGCTGTGCAGCAGGTCGGCGCTCTGCTGCCGTTGCCCGCGCGGTTGCAGCGGCAGTTGATAGTGGATGTAGCAGCGGCCATCGGCGCCGTCCCTCCATTTCACGGTGAGGGTGCCCTGCTCGGCGATCCCCCGCACAAACGCCTTGCTGGCCTGGCCGATCACCCCCACTTCAGTGCCCTGTTCATTGAACACCTGGGCGGCAAATGGCAGGGGTTGGCCGTTTTCCTGCGCGGCCTTGACCACCACGGCGCGGCCGCTGACTGTCTCGAACTTGAGCAACGCCACCGCGCCCAAGGTCGGCACCACGGTTTGGGTCGCTTCCTTGAGTTCCACATCCTGGGCCGTGCCATGGGGGTCGATGCCCACATTGTTGGTCTGATAGGCCCGCAGGGATGACACCACCGCATAGCCAGCCTTGTTCACCTTGACGTTGTAGCTATTGCTCAACAACGCCCCTTCGGCGTTGGGCACATGCACCAGGGCCGAAGCTTCGCCCAGGTATTGAGAGAAGGTCAGGCCCCCCGCGTGGGCAATCAGCCCACCGTTGGCGCTAAAGGACACCTGGCTGTCGTCGTTGGCATGGCTGTAGCCAGCGCGCATGTTGGCCATGCCGCCGTTGTAGTTGCCATACGCATTGAAGTTGCCCTGGGGGTTGCCGGCGCCCGTGGCCCGGCTGCCCGAGAGGCCGTAGCTGAGGGACGCCTCGTCATCGAGGATTCCGTCGATGCCCACTTGCTCTTGCAGGGTGCTGCCCGTTTGCCCGGTATTGCGTACCAGGGTGGTGCTGATGTTCGGAGCGCGCACACCGCCGCCCAGAGGCATGGACAGGGTCAACATCAATCGGTTGTCGACCCTGCCGAGAGCGCTGGTGCGGCTGAAGAAAACGTCATCACTCAATTGTTGTTGGCTGGGCTCGCCACTGTCTTCGACGCGCGAGCGTTGGGCCGAGAGGTTCCAATTGATGCGGCGCCAGGCTGCGCCGTAGCTAATGCTGTAGGACGTTTCGCGACCCTGCTGGCGGCCCCAGTAATCGGACGAACTGGCATAGAAACTCAGCGAACCACTGCCGACTTTCTGGCTAACCGTCAGGTCGATACGGCTTTTGCGCCGGGCATAGGTGTCGATATCCCTGCCCAGGCTGTTCAACTGCCGCACGCTGACCGCGTCGCTCAGGCTCAAGTAGCCCGGCGTGGAGAAACGGTAGGCACCCAGCACGAAATTGGTCCCCGACTGGGGCAGGTTCTTGTTGTAGCTGATACCCAGGTTGCGCCCCGACACCACGCCATCGCCATACCCCGGTACTTGGGTGCGCGAATCGGTGGCATCGAGGGAAAACGCCCCCAGCGGCGTGTTCACCGCCACGCCCACCTTGCCCTGCAGGTAACCCTCGGAATAGGTGGTGCCGCCATACAGTGTCAGGTCATCGAGCAGGCCATATTGCAACGTGCCCTGGAAGGTGATCGGGTTAGCGCCCTTGAAACCGCTCTGGCGTACCTGGCCGAAGGTGGCGCTGTAGCGGCTGGTACCGGAGCGCAGCAACTGCGGCGCCACCGAGTAAGGAATGATGTTGCTGGTGATGCGCCCGTTGGCCTCGGTGACACGGACGGTCAGGTCACCGCCATACCCGGTCGGGAACAGGTCGTCGATTACAAAGGGGCCAGGGGCCACTGTGGTTTCGTAAATGGTGTAGCCATTCTGGCTGACGGTCACGGTGGCATTGCTGTCGGCGACACCGCGTACCACCGGCGCATAGCCCTGCTGCGACTGCGGCAACATGCGATCGTCGGTGGCCAGGCTGATACCGCGCATCCGCGTGCTTTCCAGCACCTGGCCGCTGCTGAAACTGTCGCCGATGGTCAGGCGCGACTGCCAGGTATTGAAGTTGCGTTGCAGGTAAGTGGCCGTGTTCTGGTAGGTCTGTATGCCGGTTTTCGAGTTCCAGGCCTGCGCGCCCTGGTGGCGCAAGCGCCAGCTGCCCAGGTTCAGGCCGCTGTTGACCCCCAGATAGGCCCGGTCGTCACCCTCACCGCGGGTGGCGCTGGAGGCGGCGAAGTGATAACTCGCCAGCCCCGCATCAATGCCGTCATCCCACAGCGAGGGATCGACATAACCGCGTACCGAACTCTTCATGTACACCTGGGGCACGCTGAGGGACAACTCCAGAGCTCCGGCGTCGAAGTTGGCGACGGCTTGGGGGATCCATTGGCCAATATCCCCGCACATCGCAGTGGGTGCCGGGGCGGCTGGGGGCTGGGCATTGTCTTTGGGCTTTTCGGCGTCGATCTTTTCCTCGGAGATGCCCAGGCGCGTGAGCAGCGCCCAATCCAGGCACGGCACAGCGCCGGTTTCGCCGGGCAATCTGCTAAACGGCAACTCATGGCGCCCGGCCTGATGGCCATTGACCAGGATATCGATGCGGTACTTACCCGGGCTCAGGTTATTACCCTGGTTGAACCGGGTAATGTCTACCGCTGAGGCAACACCACTGCTAAAGGCGTCCAGGTCGAACAGCAAAGGCGCCGCCAGCGCATCGGTGCGGGCGAAGGCGGCACACATCAAACCGCCGGTCATGACACCGGCCAGGCGCAAGGTCGACGGGCCCAAATGGCGGCCCGCCCGTATAGGTCGTTGAAATGGCATAGTCATGGCTTCAGCTAACGCGTAAAGAGTCGACCCCTGTGGCTAGATGGGGCGCATCAGGGGTTCAGGGGGGCCTGCTGCATGGCAGAGAACCCACCAAAATCGTCGATGTACTTGAACTGCACCCGCGCCTGGGCAGGTGGCGCACCTAATGCACTGGTCAGGGCAAATTCCAGGCTGGTGAAGGGAGCGACCATGCCCTGCTGGGCGGTCTGGATTACCTTGGCGCCCTCGTGGGTGCCAAGCGCCACGGCCACTTCATTGAAACTCACGTGGTACGCCGACGGGTTGTGCACTTTCAGTGTCGAGCCCTGCACACTCCAGCGCAGTTGCGCGGGGGCTTCTTCGGGCTTGCCCGGCAGGCTCTGAGGCCGGAAGAACACCTTGGTGCGGATGCGAAAAGCGAAACGCAGATGGTTGAGGTTGTCCTCCTCGTCTTGCGCGGCCCCTGGAGGTGGCGATACAAGCGGCGGTACTTCCAGCACGTTCAGCCAGAACACCGACTCCTTGTCCTTGGGTAATGGTTCACGTGTGTAAGCCAGGCGCATGGCCTGGCTCTTGCCAGGATCAACGCGAAAAACCGGTGGAGTGAGGCTGAACGGCACGTCGCTTTGCTCAGCGGTCACGCTGGCATCACCGGCATCGAGCCACGCCTGCACCAGACGCGGTGCGTGTTTGTCATCGTTCGTCACGCGTACGGTGATCTCGCGTCGCTGTTCGGGATAAACCTGGCGGGTCCCACTGATAATCACGCCCGCCTGGGCAGGCAGCAGAGGCGCGCCAATAGCCAGGCCCAGTGCGGCGTAAACCAGGCAACGGGGCAAACGGCTGGAAAAACGAAACATGTTCACTTCCCTCAACATCAAGGCTGCGCCCGGCCGGTTGGGGCGGGCGCCTGCTTGGAACAAACGAATCCGGGGGATTCGATCAGGGGAAGGTCACGGAGTACTGCACGGCGGTGCTGACAATACCGGCGCCGGCAGCGCCACCGGTGGCGATGTACTGGGCAGCAAATGGCAAGGTTGCCAGGCCAGCGTTGACCGTCGCCGTCGTGGAGTTCTGGCCGGTCCGCAGGTCCATTGGGGTTTTGGTGGCTTCATCGACGATCTGCACTTCGACGTTGGCCGCAGGCGACGTCGCAGCGGTATTGCGCAAGTTGCCGGTGGCCGGGTTGATGGCCGGGCTGGTGGTTTCATACATCACCGCGACGATGGTGCCATCCGGGCAGGTGGCCGAGCCGCCGACGTAGATGAAATAAGGCTTGGCGCCTGCGGTCACGCCGTCGGCCGCCAGGGAGCTGGTCTGAACCTTGTTCAGCACCACCGGGAAGTTGGCGCCGCTACCCGGCGCGCCTCCGGTGCCGCCGCTGATGGTGCAGGTGGTGCCACCAATCTCCCCAGTGATGGTGATGGTTCCGTCTGCGGCAAACGCGGAGGTTGCAGCAAGACTGGAAGCGGCCAGCAAGGCAATGGCCTGTACGCACTTTTTCATAAATGAATTTCTCTCATGGTTAGGTATCACGCTTTATCGCTGTGCAATCAACGGACAAGGCTGGCTCATCCCGTCAGAGTCAGGCCCAAGGGCGTGAACCTCACGGTAGGGCACACGTCGCCAGGCAGTGGAAATCCATCTCCGGGGTGCGCGCCAAAGCAACCCCGACTTTTCCAACAGTGCCCGTTAAATAAGGAGCATTAGCCCCTTGGCGATGGCGCGCACTTTGCCAAAGTGCACATTTTCTAACCACTGACCGAACGGATAGGCGGTCGCAATCAGGAAAGAAAATGTTCAGATTGCGCCACTGGCAAAACGAGATCAGGGGCGCAAAACAGGCGAAGCAACATGAGATATGTTCATAGATCCAGGCGATGATGCTGGGTTGCACCATGGTCGTCGATGCTGCTGAAACTCAGCCTGGCCGTGCCCTTGGCCTTGAGCGCTGCGCCCGAAAGAGGAATGCGCAGTACCTGCCCAGGGCCGACCATCGGCGGGTCGGCGGCGGTGTAGGCGCTGTCGGTCATCAACGACAGCCGAGACAGGGTCACGTGGTAAGCCGTCGGGTTGTACACCTCCAACTCTGCCCGGCCCGGGTCGGGCAAACGCCATTGCAGCGCGGCCGGCGCCTCTTCCACCTTCCCGGGTAACCCGGGCGGGCGCACAAACAGCTTGATCCGGGTGCGAAAGGCAAAGCTCACCGAGCCTGCCTGGGCATGCTGGGCCTGCGGCCCAACACTCAACACATTCACCCAGAACACCGACTCCTGATGAACCGGCAATGCCTGCTCCTGGGGAACCCAGGCAATGCGTAACGCGGTGCTTTTTCCACCTTCGATCCGCAGAACCGGCGGCACGACCGTAAAAGGTGCTTCGGCCTGCCCCGGGCCTGCCTGTGGGTCACCCCGGTCAATCCAGGCCTGCACCAGGCGCGGACCGCGTGCGGTGTTACTCAGTGCCAGGGTGATATCGCGGTTCTCGGTGTGGTAGACGGCCCGGGTGTGCCCCAGCACTATTTCGGCGCAGGCCGAAGCGGCGTGGAAACTGGCTGCCAGGCCCACCACCGGCAGCCACAGGCGCCTTGATCGACTCATGAACGCGGGCACAGTCAGCGGTAACTCAGGGTGAAGGTCGCCACCCCATTGGCCTTGCCCGGGATAATGCGGGTGTCCGTTTGCACGTACCGCGCGGTCAGGGGAATGCGGAAAACGCCGTTGCCCGTGCTGCCAGCCAGCCATTGGTTAGGATTGCCGATAGCCGACGAGTCCGGGCCATAGCGCACCAGTGTCGTGCCATGCAGCAGTTGAAGGGCCACGCCTTGCGCCGTCGAAGTATTACTCAGGGACAGCACGTCGCTGCGGTTGGCCGGTTGGCTCTGGTCCGTGAGGGTAATCAGGACGTCGGTCTTCGAGCCTGTGCCTGCCGCGCAGTCGAGTGCAATTGATTCGGTAACAGACCCCGCCGTACTGCCCGGGCCCTGGAAGTCATGGGTGGCGATAGTGCCCAGGGCCATGTTCACCCCGGGGGTCGAAACCGTGCAGGTCGGTTTTCTCGGTGGGTGGATAACGGTCGCATTGAAGTTGATGGCATGGTAGCCGGGGCTATTGATGTCGGACTTGTCGAGCGTGAAGCGGCCCACATTGAACCCATTGATTGTCCCGCCCGTCACCGGCCCCGTGGCCACCAGAAAGACGCGCCCGTGAACGCCCCAATAGCGGATTTCGTCGGGTGTGCCATAGAGGCCGACGTTCTCCAGGCCAATGGCACGCAATGGGCGATTGGGGTCTTGCGCCATCATGGCAAAGCCCACGCCCGGCACGTTAGTGGCGAACACCGGCATCGTCAGGCCCATGGCGCTGAAGGTCAGTGCGGTGGGCTGGCTGTTAACCACCCGCGCCCAAGACGTGTGGAACTCTCGATGCCCGTAGTAGTAACAAATCAACCCGGCATCGGCACCAAAGAAGTACCCGTCAGCATTCCCAATCACCTCCCCCACGACGGGCGGGGCAGCCAGGGTGACGGGAGGAATACTGATATGGGCCGCTGGCTGCGGCGTGCACTTGCCATAACCATAAGTCTCTTGGGCCATCAGGCACCCACCCAGTAAAAATCCGCAGAAATAACGATAATCAAACACGTGCGTACCTTTTCAATTCATAACGAGTCGAGCGCCCGCCACCGACCAGCAGGCAGGCCCCGTATCTTTCACAGTCCGATGGCGCCGGTTAAGGGGCCGCGCGCGCCAGGCATTGCCCTTGCAGCCAATCCGCCGAAACCTGGCGCTGGCGCTTGTCCTGCACTGGTAGCTGGTAGGCGATATGACATTGCTCGCTCTGCCCTTCCCCCCAGCGGACAGTGAGGGTTCCCTTCTCGGCAATCCCTCGTACAAAGGCCTTGCTGCCCTGCCCGACCACACCCACTTCGACCCCTTGCTCATCGAATACCTGCGCCGCGAATGGCAGGTTGCGTCCTCCTTCCTGCTGGCTCTTGAGAACCACGGCGCGGCCGCTGACGGTGGCGAACTCCAGTAACGACACCGCCCCCAGGGTGGGTGCCACCGTTCTTGAGGTTTCGCTCAACTCAACATCGAAAGAGGTGCCACTAGGGTCGAGGCTCACCCTGTTTTGCTGGAACGGCAGCAACGATGGCGCCACGGCGTAACCGCGCCCGTCCACCCGCACATTGCCAGCACTGCTCAACAAGGCCCCCTGCGCATCCGGCACATGCACCAGTGCAACGGCTTCCCCCAGAGACTGAGAGAGGGTCACACCCTCGCGATGCGCCACGAGCCCGCCATCGGCACTGAACGACAATTGGCTGTTATGCCCCGAGCGCCCGTAGCCGGCCCGCAGGTTGGCGGCGCTGGTGCGGTAGCCACCATAGGCATTGAGACTGTCGTGGGTCGCCCCGTCATCGGCATTGCGGCTTCCCGACAGGTCGTAACTGAGTTCGTTCTGCTCCCCGGCCAGGCCGGAAAGGCCGACCTGATAGTGACTGGAGTCAGTTCTGCCACTGTTGCGCGAAAGCGAACTATTGAGGCTGGGTGCTCGCGAACTCCCACCCAAAGGCAACGACAGGCTCAGCACAAAGCGGTTGTCGGCCCGCCCCGCGTTGCTTTGCCGGCCAAAGAACACGTCATCGCTAGACTCCTGCGAAGACAGCTGCCGTCCATCGTCAATGCGCGATCGCTGCCAGGACAGGTTCCAATTGACCTTTTGCCAGGACGCGCCATAGCCGAGGGTGAATGAGGTCTGGCGCCCTTGGCTGCGCCCCCAATAGTCCGCCGAACTGCCGTACAAGCTGAGCGTGCCGCTCCCCAGTTTTTGGCTGAGGGTCAGGTCGACCCGGCTTTTCTGCCGGGCATAGGAGGACGGATCCGTGCCTTTGCGCGCCCACTCCCGGATGTTGATCGCATCGATCAGGCTCAGGTAGCCCTCGGAGGTGAAACGGTACGCGCCCAGGACTACGTTGGTGCCCGAGTCCACAAGGTTTTTGTTATAGGCGATACCGAAGTTGGTCCCCGTGGACGTACCCTGGCCGGGGATCGCGGTACGCGCGCCACCCGCCTCCAAGGAAAACGCCCCTAACCAAGTGTTGAATGCCGTACCCAACTTGGCCTGGGCATAGCCTTCGGAAACCAGGCTGCCGCCATACAGCGTCACCGCGTTGCTCAACCCGCGCGATAAAGTGCCCTGCACCACCGCGGGGGAGCTGCGGGAGCTGCTGTTCTGGCGGACCTGGCCGAGCGCGGCGCTGTACTTCATGGCGTCGGCGCGCAGCAGTTGCGGGGTAACGGAAAACGGCACGACAAAACTGCGTTGGCGCCCCCCCACTTCGGTCACGCTGACCGACAGGTCACCGCCATAGCCTGTAGCGAACAAGTCATCGATCACGAATGGGCCCGGCGCCACGGTGGTTTCATAGATGCGGTAACCGTTCTGGCTGATGCTCACCGTCGCATTGCTGTCGGCAATCCCCCGCACCACCGGCGCATAGCCACGCTGCGACTGGGCAAGCATGCGCTCATCCGTGGCCAGGCTGATGCCGCGCAGGCCGACATTGTCCAGGATCTGCCCGCCAGTGAAGCTGTCGCCGATTGTCAGCAACGACTGAAGCGGCGCGACGGACCGCTGCACATAGGTGGCCGTGCTCTGGTATGGCGAACGCCCACGATTACTCCAGGCCTGCGCGCCCTGGTGCCGCAGGCGCCATTGACCCAGGTTGACGCCACCGTTGAGGCCTAGGTAGGTGCGGTCATTGCGCTCGCCCTCAGTGGTGAGGGAGGTGCTGAAGTTGTAGTTCAACAGACCGGCAGTGATGCCGCTGTCCCACTGCGACGGGTCGACATAAGCGCGGGCTGAAGGCTTCATGTACAGCTGCGGGATACTGAGGGTCAGTGCCAGGGAGCCAGGATCGAACAGGACGTCGGCGGCCAACAGCCAACTGCCGATCTCGGCACATTCAAGCGCATTCGGCGCCTGGCTGTTGCGAGGCGGGATTTTTTCCAAGGCAATACCCAACTTGGTCAGCAGCACCTGGTTAAAACAGGGAACCAGTTCAGAGCTATTGACCTTGTCGACAAAATCAATGTCCCAGCGGCCCGTGGAATAACCGTTGATGTATACGTCCACACGGTAAGTACCTGGTGCCAGGGGCGTACTCTTTTCAAAACGCGATAAATCAACTTTTGGCCCGATAGTCTGGGTAAAAGCGTCAAGATCAAAAGTGAGCGGCGTTAGGGGTTGCGCCATTAATTGCACACTCGGCCCTGCAGTGAAAAACAAACAACCGACCAGCGGAAATACACGGGCGAACCCATTACAAATAACGCCGACAGCAGGACGACGGCGCGACAACAGTTGCTTTTCGACAGGCATGATTATCGCTTCATATAAACAATTCGCAGGACGAACTGAACACCTACACAAAGAGCAGGCTGTAGTTATCACACTGACCTAACCCTTCAAACACTACCTGTGCAGCGGGGCTCGCTGTGGCAGTGAAAAACCGCCGTAATCATTGATGTATTTAAATTCAACATGCATCTGCTGAGGAAACAAACTTGGAATATTGGCCTGTGCAAAACGCATTACCTGGCCTGGTGCAACCATCGCATCGCCAGCGATCAAGGCCAACGGTACTTGTGTGCCGTCCGGCGCAGTAAGTGCCACTTCATTGAACGTGACGTGGAAAGCCGAAGGATTGAATACTTCCAGGGTGCCATTTTTATTGCCTGGCCTCAGCGTCCAACGCAGCTGAGCGGGAGCCTGCTCTGAATTACCCGGCAGGGAATTTGGGCGGAAAAACAACTTGGTGCGAATGCGGAAGGCGAATGTCAGCTGATTGCTGCCCTCATCGGACTCTTGGTTTTTAATGTCAACTTTTGGCGGAACTTCCAGGACATTGAGCCAGAATACCGACTCTTTATCGACAGGCAACGGCTCCTTTGTATAAGTCACGCGCAATGCCTGGCTTTTCCCCGCATCCAGGCGAAATACCGGGGGCGTTATATTAAAAGGCGCATCAGCGGCATCGGCGTCTTGTTCGGCCCCACTTAACCAGACTTGCACCAGGCGAGATTGCTGACGATCATCATTTGTCAGCCTTACCGTTATTTCCCGGCGCAGCTCTGGATAAATCTGGCGGGACCCTTCAATAACCACGCCGGCGCTCGCGTGCCAAGACGCTATTGCGGTCGACAGGCAAACCACACCCACCGCAAGTTGGCGAAATGATTCGCTAAGTAAATACGACATTGCATTGATCTCTACAGATTAGGAAGTAGCGCCCAACCGCGAAAGTTGGGCGCCAAGCCTATCAATCAGGTTACTGAGCCCGAACGAACTCAGAACTTATCAGGGGAAGGTCACGGAATACTGGACACTGGTTTCCACCTTGCCTGGGCTGGCCGCCCCACCTACTGCCACATAGCGTGCGGCGAAAGGCAGGGTGGCCAGGCCGGAAGTGACCTGAGCCGCCGTGGTGCTCTGGCCTTTACGCAGATCGATGACTGCATCGTTGGCCAGCGCTCTATCAATGATCTGCACTTCTACGTTGCTTGCCGGGCTGCTCGTGGCACGGTTACGCAGGTTACCGGTAGTCGGGCTGATCGCCGGGCTGCCGATTTCATACAGCACGGCAACGTTGGTGCCGTCCGGGCAATGCTGACCACCGACATAGATAGCGAAAGGCTTGGCACCGGCGGATTCACCTTCTGCCGACAACGCGGTGTTCTGGATGGTATCGAGCACCACCGGGAAGTTTGCACCCGAACCCGGCGCACCGCCGGTACCGCCGCTGATGGTGCAAGTAATGCCCCTGATCTCGCCCGTGATGTTAATAGTACCGTCGGCTGCGAGAGCAGCTCCTGCGAATACACTGGAGGCCGCCAGAAAACCCAAAGCAATTACATTTTTTTTCATGATGAAAATTTCACTCACGAGAGAAGAACAATAAAAAGAGGCCTTTACCAACAGTAGGGACTTACTGCCTTTCAAGACGCCAATTAATCCATCGACGTTCCGACGACCTGCGCCAGAACACGAAAAATATCCCACAAGTGGGGAGCATGCAGATACGAGACAAGTCCCAAAATCTACTGCGCTTTATATTTTTTGATGCACTCGCAGTTGCCTATACAACTAGCGAATATGACGCAATAATCATTCTCAGTTAGCCGAGTGGTTATATCACGCCGCTCGCCTGCATTTTGAAAAGTTCTATATCCGTACGAATACTTAGTTTTCTGAAGGCTGCTTGTTTTTGTCCGCTAATGGTTTTACGGCTTTTCATAAATTTTGTTGCAATTTGCGATACCGACATCCCGAGTAAACAGCAACGGATAACTTCTATTTCTTTCGGGCTCAGCAACGGGCACTCCATCGGGCTTTTGGTTCTTGCCTTGGGCATATCTAACCCGGACATGGCCATGCCGGAGAACGCGTTGAGTTCAGCCAATAAGGGCGGGGGTAAATAACGGCGCCCCGAGGCCACTGCGCGCACTGCTGGAATCAACTGATCGGTAGCTTGGCTCTTCCCAAAGTAGCCGCTGGCGCCTGCCCGCAGAGCCATTTTTATCGTTGATGGCATCTCCAGCGCGGAATATATGAGAATCCGCAGGTGCGGGTAGCGATTATGCAGTAGTTGTAGAAGGCTCACCCCGTCAAGGTCTTCCTCACCCAACTGATAGTCCACGATGAGCACATCGCTGGCCGATCGGCGCAGGGCCTCTATTAGCTGCGCACTACAGGCATAAACGCCCACTACTTGGAAATCGCTTTCCCGCGACAATCTGGCCTCGAGCGCCTCTCGGATCAAGGCCTGTTTATCCAGCACGATAATGGTTAACAATGCAGCTGTAGACACGCTCATATCACCTGAAACTTTTTCTGATTATTCAAAATATGTCTGACACGCACCTGAAAAATACAAGGCATATCAGGCTCCTACTCTCCCTGCCGGCAAAAAGACACAGACCTCAAAATGAATCAACTTAAACAATGTTTTATTTATTGTCGCAATACAATTCCTGCCCCCGCCGACCATTTATTTATTTGCGGTGAACATAAATAACGAGAAACATAAAAGTTGCCCTCGCGACCATTTACTGACCCGCCCCTGACGGTGCATTCACTCGCCAAGCCCTTTCAGACAAGCGCACTTCCCGGTTGCCATCTATCATGCGTTGATCTGCTGATAGCGCTTTCATTGGCGGCTTCTTCCCTTTAACGAAGATCCTCAAGCTCCCCACAGGTTTTGCCAATGCCATTGACTGTCAAAGGTCGCCGGTCGCGATCAGCCCGTTTGGTCATCACCCTGCTGATTGGCACCGTGCCCATCGCCCTGGGCTTCGCCATTCTTTATCTGCAGGCGCAGCGCAGCCTAGAGGACTCCACGGCCCGCACCGCACAGGAGGCGGTACGTCAATTCGACCTGATGCTCGACAACACCGAACAAGCCGCACGCGCACTACTGCCGTTGGCCGGACAAGCATGCGACCGTGACAGGCAACTGGCGTTGCGTGAACAAGTGACTCGGCGCCCGTTCGTGCGCTCTACCAATCTGATTTTCGATAGCGTCAACTATTGCAGCTCGCTTTTTGGCGACCGCTTCGTGGCCGAACTCAAGGCCGAGGATTACGTCGCGGGCCAGTTGCTGCTAATGCCTGGCAATCCCGTCACCCCTGACACGGCACTGTTGGTCTATCGCCAAAGCGAAGGCCGCCGTGGGGCGCTGGCTACGGTCGATGGCTATCACCTGACCAATGCGCTGCGCCTCATCAGTCCTTACAGCGATTTGCTATTGCAAGTTGGGCCAAACTGGTTGTCTTCACAGGGCAAGGTGCTCGATTCCACGCCGCCCTCTTACCCGGTGGCGCCGAGTCACCTCAGTTCCTCGCGTTATCCCTACAGCGTCGCCGCGGGCATGCCGCAAGGTGAGGTCTGGCGCTACATGAAGGCCCGCTACCCTGCACTGTTCAGCCTGCTGATTTTTTTCGGGGCATTGTCCGCCGTCCTCGGCCATTGGCTGCAAAAACGCACGTCCTGGCCCGGGCATGAATTGCACCGCGCGCTGGAGGCCGGCGAGTTCATTCCATATTTCCAGCCAGTGGTGCGCGGCGACACCCTGCAGTGGGCCGGGATTGAAGTGTTGATGCGCTGGCAGCACCCCAAGCAAGGCCTGGTGCGCCCCGACATGTTCATCCCGTTCGCCGAACACTGCGGGTTGATCGTGCCGATGACCCGCTCGCTGATGCGCCAAACCTCCACCGTGCTCGCCCCCCATGCCGCGCAACTGGTCGATGGCTTCCATGTGGGCGTGAACATCACCGCCAGCCACTGCCTGGATTTGGCATTGGTGGACGATTGCCGCGAGTTTCTGGCGGCTTTCCCACCGGGCAAGGTTTCCCTGGTACTGGAACTGACTGAACGCGAGCTGATTCAGCCCACCGAGATCACCCATCAACTGTTTGAACAATTGCACGGCTTGGGCGTGCTGATCGCCATCGATGACTTCGGCACGGGGCATTCCAGCCTGGGTTATTTGCGCCAGTTCAAGGTGGATTTCTTGAAAATCGACCAGAGTTTTGTGGCAATGATCGGTATTGACGCCCTCTCCCGGCACATACTCGACAGCATTATCGAACTCTCGGCCAAGCTGGACCTGGGGATTGTCGCCGAGGGGGTGGAGACAGTGCTCCAGAGTGAGTATCTGGCCGCCCAGGGCGTGGACTATCTGCAAGGCTATCTGTTCGGCCGCCCGATGCCAGGCGATGAGTTCCTTGTTGCATTAAGCAAACATTAACCAGGCTGTACATACAAGCGTACTAAACCGCTCGAAGTAGATAAGCGCCACGCCGTGATTTACTCCGGCGTCTTTAACTACTACAATTTTTCCTGTCTGCGCAAAATCGCAGGCACGCCATTTACACCAGGTCATTTCAAGATTTTGGCTTAGAGCCAGGTTCTCGGTTGGTATCAGCCAAATACATTATTGGAGTAAAGATATTGTCCAGACTCGCTGAATTTCGTGCCGCTGAAAAGGCCCTTCAAGAACAGCTCGCGCAGCTGGAATCGTTGAAGAATGACGCCGGACTCAAAAAAGAAATCGAGTTCGAGGAAAAACTCCAGGGCCTGATGAAAACCTACGGTAAAAGCCTGCGCGATATTATCGCGATCCTTGATCCGCACCCGAGCAAATCGAGCCCGCTGGCAGTCACGCCGAAAACCCGCCGCGCCCGTGTGGTCAAGGTTTATCAGAACCCACACACCGGCGAACTGATCGAGACCAAGGGTGGCAACCACCGTGGCCTCAAGGCCTGGAAGGAGCAATACGGCGCCACGACCGTTGATTCCTGGCTACGTGGGTAAGCGATACCTGCTCATCAAAAGCCCTGCCTGTGCAGGGCTTTTTTAGTTATGCCGAAAGTTGCGGGGCGGTTCAAATAGGCCTGCGCCGTAGTCCCCCATGTATACCCATCGCAGATCCGCGGAAATTCACCGGATCAACCTGTCGCACAACTTTTTACATAGCGCCTTATGATTAGTTTTTAGCCACGAAGGCACGCTTTTGAACATCGACTTTTAAACTAGAGCTGCAAGCTATTGCGCGTAGCGAGTATCTGCGCCTGATTCAAGGAAAACTCGGCAGCCTGTCCAGCATAGGAAAAAACAAAAGCCCGGCGGGCATCCACGGCCGTGACTAAGGTTTGCGACAGCACATGTTCACCGTTGCGAGTAACTGTGCAGGTGGTCTCGAATGCTGTTAACTGCGCCAACTTGGATGGGTGTATTCGATTGCAAACGCTTTGATATCCACCTGCGGAAAAATCCTTTTGGACCCTTTTGCGCATTTCCAATAACACCCCCTGCACATTGACTACATGGTCGGGGGCCACCTCAGTCATGGTCAATTCCATCACCATCACCGGCGTGCCCGTGGCGTCATACTTGACCGCACGTTGCCGGGATAGAGAGGAAGCTGCCGCGTGGGCATCCACCGTCACCTCCTCGGGTTGCCAGCCAGCAGGCCAGTTGACGACCGGGGCGGCAGCCAAGGCATTAGCGGTGGCCGGCAGGGCCAGGGCACAGAGTAAAGCGCGCAGCACGCGGGGGATCATCAAGGTACTCAAGGCTCACGGGCGAAGCGGTAAAGTCTGGGCCCACGCGGGCAGCGAGGCAATAGCCCGTTGGCCTTGGCACCAGCCGTTGCGTATCATGCCAGCGGTTGACCGCAAGCCACGCCGTTTGCCCACTTCTCTATTTTCCGGAGGGCTCATGAGCCTGCACGAACTGAACACCTTCCCGGGCGTGACCGCCCAACCTGACGCCGCCACCGCCCAATTCGTGTTTAACCACACCATGTTGCGCGTCAAGGACATCACCAAATCCCTGGACTTCTACACCCGCATCCTCGGCTTTTCGCTGGTGGAAAAACGCGACTTCCCTGAAGCCGAGTTCAGCCTGTACTTCCTCGCGCTCGTCGATAAAAACAGCATCCCCGCCGACTCTGGGGCCCGTACCGAGTGGATGAAATCCATCCCCGGCATTCTCGAGTTGACCCACAACCACGGCACCGAGAACGACCCCACCTTCAGCTACCACAACGGCAACACCGACCCACGCGGCTTTGGCCATATCTGCATTTCGGTGCCGGACATCCGCGCCGCGTGCGAGCGCTTTGAAGCCTTGGGCTGCGACTTCCAGAAACGCCTCAACGACGGGCGCATGAAAAGCCTGGCCTTTATCAAAGACCCTGACGCCTATTGGGTGGAAATCATCCAGCCTGCGGCCTTGTAAACGCCGCGCATACAAAAAAAACCCCAGGATCGCTCCTGGGGTTTGTCGTTTACGGGCCCTGCAATCGGGCAATCAGGCCGGTGCCGACGTCCGGATGAGGTGGTCGAACGCACTGAGGGAAGCCTTGGCGCCCTCGCCCACCGCGATCACGATCTGCTTGTACGGCACGGTGGTCACGTCGCCTGCGGCAAACACGCCCGGAATCGAGGTTTCGCCGCGGGCATCGACGATGATCTCGCCACGGGGCGACAACTCGACGGTGCCTTTGAGCCAATCAGTGTTGGGCAACAAACCGATCTGCACGAAAATCCCCTCCAATTCAACGCTGCGTATTTCGTCGCTCTGGCGATCCTTGTAGCGCAAACCGTTGACCTTCTGCCCATCGCCGGTGACTTCAGTGGTTTGCGCATGGGTAATCACCGTCACGTTCGTCAGGCTGTGCAGCTTGCGTTGCAGAACCGCATCGGCGCGCAATTGCACGTCGAACTCCAACAGGGTGACGTGGGCGACGATGCCGGCCAAGTCGATGGCGGCCTCGACACCCGAGTTGCCGCCACCAATCACCGCGACGCGCTTGCCTTTGAACAGCGGGCCATCGCAATGCGGGCAGTAAGCCACACCCTTGTTGCGGTATTCCTGCTCGCCGGGCACATTCATTTCGCGCCAGCGGGCGCCGGTGGCCAGGATCACCGTCTTGGCCTTGAGACTCGCGCCACTGGCAAAACGCACTTCGTGCAGCACGCCGTGCTGCCCAGGCACCAAGGCATTGGCCCGTTGCAGGTTCATGATGTCCACATCGTATTGCTTGACGTGTTCTTCCAACGCCATGGCCAGTTTCGGCCCTTCAGTTTCTTGCACCGAAATAAAGTTCTCGATCGCCATGGTGTCGAGCACCTGGCCACCAAAGCGTTCCGCCGCAACGCCCGTGCGGATGCCTTTGCGCGCTGCGTAGATCGCCGCCGCCGCGCCGGCCGGGCCGCCACCCACCACCAGCACATCAAAAGCATCTTTGGCGCTGATTTTCTGCGCCTGTTTCTCGATGGCACTGGTGTCGACTTTGGCGAGGATTTCTTCCAGGCCCATGCGGCCCTGGCCAAAGTTCACGCCGTTGAGGTAGATGCTGGGCACCGCCATGATCTGGCGCTCGTCCACTTCAGCCTGGAACAGTGCGCCGTCGATGGCGACATGGCGCACGTTGGGGTTGAGTACCGCCATCAGGTTCAGGGCCTGGACGACGTCCGGGCAGTTCTGGCAAGACAATGAAAAATAGGTCTCGAAGTTCAGTTCGCCTTTGAGCGAGCGGATTTGCTCGATCACTTCGGCGCTGGCCTTCGATGGATGGCCGCCGACTTGCAGCAGGGCCAATACCAGGGAGGTGAATTCGTGGCCCATGGGGATGCCGGCGAAACGCAGGCTGATATCGGCACCCGGGCGGTTCAACGAGAACGAGGGCTTGCGCGCATCGGTGCCGTTGTCGAGCAATGTGATGAGGCTGCAAAGACTGGCGACGTCTTTGAGCAGCGCGAGCATTTCCTGGGATTTCGCACCGTCGTCGAGTGAGGCAACGATCTCGATCGGCTGTGTGACCCGCTCCAGGTACGACTTCAATTGAGCTTTAAGATTGGCGTCCAACATACGGGCGATCTCCATGTTTGGTTCGGTAGAAAAAACAACGCCCGGGCAGATTCGCCCAGGCGTTTTGTGGGGCGATGCGGTTTACATGCTCAAGTGCTCATCGCCCTCGACCTGAACGCAGTGTCAGATCTTGCCGACCAGGTCCAGAGACGGCGCCAAAGTGGCCTCGCCTTCTTTCCACTTGGCTGGGCAGACTTCGCCCGGGTGCGCGGCCACATACTGAGCGGCCTTGATTTTGCGCAGCAGCTCGGAAGCATCGCGACCGACGCCGCCATCGTTGATTTCAACGATTTTGATCTGGCCTTCAGGGTTGATGACGAAGGTGCCGCGGTCTGCCAGGCCTGCTTCTTCGATCAGCACATCGAAGTTGCGCGAGATGGTCAGGGTCGGGTCGCCGATCATGGTGTACTGGATCTTGCCAATGGCTGGCGAAGTGTTGTGCCAGGCCGCGTGGGCGAAGTGGGTGTCGGTGGAGACGCTGTAGATTTCGACGCCCAGTTTCTGGAATTCGGCGTAGTTGTCGGCCAGGTCTTCCAACTCGGTTGGGCAAACGAAGGTGAAGTCAGCCGGGTAGAAGAACACCACAGACCACTTGCCTTTCAGGTCGGCGTCGGACACTTCGACGAATGCGCCGTTTTTGAATGCGGTGGCTTTGAACGGTTTAACTTGGCTGTTGATGATAGGCATCGTTGATTCTCCGTCAGGGTTGAAAAGTTGATGGGGAGAATCTTAGCCATTCATCGGCGTACTGGCTCATTGCCAAAGCTGATGCTACCGATTGGTTTTGACTATCAGCGCAGCTTATTAATAGAAGAAACCTTGAGTCAGTCGCCCACGCTGCGCTCGCTCAGTTGCGTCATGCCCACAAAGGGGCTGGCTTCTATGTAGCGCATCGCGGACTTCATGTCCTTCCAGCCCACATAGCTCATCAGCGACTTCAAATCCCAGCCACTGCGGTGTGCCCACGTGGCAAAGCCGCGGCGCAAGGAATGGCTGGTGTAGTGCTCGGCAGCAATCCCGGCGCGCGACAACGCCTGGCGCAGCAGCGGGATCACACTGTTGGCGTGCAACGGCTCGTCCCCCAGGTTGCCCCAGCGGTCAATGCTGCGAAACACCGGCCCGCGCACCAACGCCGCGGCGTTGATCCATTCGATATAGGCCTGCACCGGGCACAATCGCGCCAAAGCCGGGGTTTGATAGGTTTTGCCCTGGTACTCCCGGTCACTTTTGCTGCGGGGCAAGTAGAGGGTGATGCCTGCGCCGGCGACAGCTTGCACCTGCTCGACCTCCAAGCGGCATAGCTCATCACTGCGAAAGCCACGCCAGAAACCCAGCAGAATCAGCGCCGTATCGCGCCGGGCACGCAGTAGACGGGGCTGATCGTGCCCAGCCAATGCTTGCTCGGCCTCCAACGCCAGGTAAGCGATGACGTGCTCCAGGTGTTGCAACTGCAAGGGTTCGGCCTGTTTTTCCCGGGCCGGATGCAGCGCGCGGATGCCCTTGAACACCTTGCGTACCACTGGGGCCTTGGTCGGGTCGGCGAACCCTTGGCTGTTGTGCCATTGCGCCAGCGCCGAAAGCCGCAGCTTGAGGGTGTTTATCGACAGCACGCCAGCGTGTGCCACCAGATAGCGCGCCACACTGTCGCTGGTGGCGGGCAGGAAGCCGCCCCAGGTCACCTCGAAGTGCTCGATGGCCGCCCGATAGCTACGGCGCGTGTTGTCGCGGGTGGCCGCTTGTAAATAGCGATCCAGATCACTCATGGGCAAATCCCGGGCGGGTGTACGGCATAAAGGGACCAAATCTCGCGAAAAAGACTCTGGCACGGGGTAATACCAGTATATCCCATGCCAGTTATTGCCTTGATATCAATATTGTTGGGTTATGATATGGTATGTAATTACAGGGTACATACCACAGTACGAAATCGTAGGAGATGACATGGCGCGCGGCGGTATAAACAAAGCGGTGGTGCAAACGGCACGCCTGGCCCTGCTGGCCCGGGGTGAGCACCCGAGCATCGACGCGGTACGTATCGAGATGGGCAATACCGGCTCCAAAACCACCATCCACCGCTATTTAAAAGAGCTGGAGGGCAGCGATCCGAAGCCCACCGGTGCAACGGCCTCTCTGAATGAAGAACTGACAGAACTGGTCGCGCGTCTGGCCCAGCGCCTGGAGGAGCAGGCCCAAGCGCCGCTTGCCGAGGCCGCAACGGCGTTTGAAGCACAGCGCGCCAGCCTGCAACAAACCCTCACCCAGGCAACGGCCGAACAGGCTCGCTTGCAGCAGCAACTGAACGTCCAAGGCGTGGCACTGAGCGAGGAAAGCGCCCGCTTGCGGGAAACCCACTCGATGCTGCAAAGCGAGCAAACCCGCAACGCCGGCCTCAGCCAGGCGTTGAGCGACGCACAGGTGCGCCTAAAGGACAAGCAAGCGCAGATCAGCTCATTGGAGGAAAAACACCTGCACGCCCGCGATGCACTGGAGCATTACCGCAGTGCAATCAAGGAACAGCGCGAACAGGAACAGCGTCGGCATGAGGGGCAGTTGCAGCAACTGCAAATGGAGGTGCGTCAGGCGCAGCAAAGCGCCATGGTGCGCCAGGATGAAATCACCCAGTTGCACCGCGATAACGAACGTTTACTCACGGAAAACCGCGCCACGCTGCGGGAACTGAGCCTGACCCGGGAGCAACTGAGCGAGATTCGCCAGCAGCATGAACAACACATGGCGCATTCCCGTCACAGCGACAGCGAGCGCACCCTCCTCCAGGAACGCCTGCGGGTGGCGAGCCTGGAGTGCGAGACCCTGCAGCGCAGCAGCGCGGAACATCAGCAGGCCGGGCAGCAATTGCAACTGCGCCTGGCCAACACCGAGGCCCAGCTACAGGCTTTGCAAGCCGCCGCGCTAGAGGCGGCGACGCAAAGCGATAGCTAACGCTCGACAGGTGTACGCATGGTGACGAATTCTTCAGCGGCTGTAGGATGTACGCCAATGGTTTCGTCGAAATCACGCTTGGTCGCGCCCGCCCTTACCGCGATGGCCAGGCCCTGAATGATCTCCCCAGCGTCCGGGCCGACCATGTGGCAACCCAGAACCTTATCGGTCTTGGCGTCCACCACCAGCTTCATCAAGGTGCGCTCCTGGCAGTCGGTGAGGGTCAGTTTCATCGGGCGGAAGCGGCTCTCGAACACCTGCACCGTATGGCCCTCTTCCCGGGCCTGCTCTTCGCTCAAGCCGACAGTGCCGATGGTGGGCAAGCTGAACACTGCCGTCGGGATCATCTTGTAATCCACCGGGCGGTACTGCTCAGGCTTGAACAACCGCCGCGCCACCGCCATGCCCTCGGCCAGCGCCACCGGCGTCAGTTGCACGCGGCCGATCACATCGCCAATGGCCAGGATCGACGGCTCGGCGCTCTGGTACAGGTCATCGACCTCGATGAAGCCACGCTTATCCAACGTGACCCCGGTGTTTTCCAGGCCCAGGTTGTCGAGCATCGGCCGCCTACCGGTGGCGTAGAACACGCAATCGGCGGCCAACTGGCGGCCATCCTTGAGGGTGACATTCAGGCTGCCATCGGCCTGCTTCTCAATGCGCTCGATGTCGGCATTGAACTGCAGATCCATCCCGCGCTTGACCAACTCTTCCTGCAAGTGCTGACGCACCGCGCCATCAAAGCCTCGCAGGAACAAATCGCCGCGATACACCAGCGTGGTCTGCGCGCCCAGGCCATGGAAAATGCCAGCGAATTCCACCGCAATATACCCACCGCCCACCACCAGCACCCGCTTGGGCAGCGCTTTAAGGAAGAAGGCTTCATTGGAACTGATGGCGTGTTCACGGCCCGGAATATCCGGAATCTGCGGCCAGCCACCGGTGGCGATCAGGATGTGCTCGGCAGTGAAGCGCTGGCCGTCGACCTCCACTTCGTGTGGCCCCAGCACCTTGGCGTGGCTTTCATGCAGAGTCACGCCGCTATTGACCAGCAGATTGCGGTAGATGCCGTTCAACCGGTTGATTTCCCGGTCTTTGTTAGCGATCAGGGTCGCCCAGTCGAACTTCGCTTCGCCCAACGACCAGCCAAACCCGCTCGCCTGCTCAAAGTCCTCGGCAAAGTGCGCCCCGTACACCAGCAGTTTTTTCGGCACGCAGCCCACGTTAACGCAGGTGCCGCCCAGGTAGCGGCTTTCGGCCACTGCCACCTTCGCGCCAAAACCGGCCGCAAAGCGCGCAGCCCGAACACCACCGGAACCGGCGCCAATCACATAAAGGTCAAAATCGTAGGCCATTTCATTCTCCTCGGCAGGCAAGCAGCATACCCGCTGTGTTTTTTTCGGCCAGCGCCGTAAGGGGCCTGGTGATCAAAAATGAAAAAGCCACCCGAAGGTGGCTTTTCCTGACAGCACAGCCTGAACGTATCAGTAGGCCTTGCCAGTCTTGTAGAAGTGTTCGAAGCAGAAGTTGGTCGCTTCGATGTAGCCTTCTGCGCCGCCGCAGTCAAAGCGCGTGCCTTTGAACTTGTAGGCAATGACGCAACCGTCCTGCGCCTGCTTCATCAGGGCATCGGTGATCTGGATTTCACCGCCCTTGCCCGGCTCGGTTTCTTCGATCAGCTTGAAGATGTCCGGGGTCAGGATGTAACGGCCGATGATCGCCAGGTTCGACGGCGCATCTTCGGGTTTTGGTTTCTCGACCATGTTGCGTACGCGGTACAGGTCATCACCGATCAGGTCGCCGGCGATCACGCCGTACTTGTGGGTTTCCTGCGGATCGACTTCCTGGATCGCCACGATGGTGCAACGGTACTGTTTGTACAGTTTGACCATCTGGGTCAGCACGCCGTCGCCTTCCAGGTTGACGCACAGGTCGTCCGCCAGTACCACGGCGAAAGGCTCGTCGCCAATCAGTGGGCGGCCGGTCAGAATCGCGTGGCCAAGGCCTTTCATTTCGGTTTGGCGGGTGTAGGAAAAAGAACACTCGTCCAGCAGTTTGCGGATGCCGACCAGGTACTTCTCTTTATCCGTGCCCTTGATCTGGTTTTCCAGCTCATAGCTGATATCGAAATGGTCTTCCAGCGCCCGCTTGCCGCGACCGGTGACGATGGAGATCTCGGTCAGGCCGGCATCCAGCGCTTCTTCGACGCCATACTGGATCAGTGGCTTGTTGACCACCGGCAGCATTTCCTTGGGCATGGCTTTGGTCGCTGGCAAGAAGCGAGTGCCGTAGCCGGCTGCTGGGAACAAGCATTTCTTAATCATATGAGTCCTTGAAAGGGCTGTATGGACGAATTTTGGCGCAGTCTAATCAGGCGCGGTAGAGCTTACAATGGCCTGCGATGGCGAACCGATGTCAACATAGAGAAATAATCCGCCCGTAAGTTCCTGCCGTACCGCTATAAAGGGCCGCACACCTGCGACGAAATGCCATGAGCGCGAATTTGGGGCTATCATTGCGCCCCTGATTCAACCAACGAGACAGATTAGATGTCGGCAACAAAAAGTGTTAACGGTTACCAGATCAACCAGGCCAAAGACGGCCAATGGTGGGTAGACAGCGTTGGCGGCGAAAACATAGCCGGCCCCTTCCCCACCCAGGAACTGGCCATCGAAGTGGCCAGCGTGCTGCAAGACCAGCCCACTGCGTTCACCCGCAAACGCAAGAACCCACAGTCCTGATGCCCGCGCCAGGGCCTTGCTCCCCGCAACGCCCCGGCGTATTTGCCTGTACGTAAATGGCCTTTGGCTATAGCCTGCGCAAAGGTATTTGCCGCGCCCGCGGCGACTTCAGCATCCGGATGAATCGACACATGAAAAAAGCCCTGTTTATCTGCGCCTTCGCGGTCGCATTGAGCGGTTGCGCCACGGCCGAAAAAACCTACCTGAACAACGGCCAGCAGGGGCTGACGATTGATTGCTCAGGCGAAGCCAATTCCTGGGCCACCTGCTATGAGAAGGCCGATGCGTCTTGCGCCGGGACCGGCTACAACATCATCGGCACCGACGGCACCCCATCGGTGCCGGAAAGCGACAAGACCCTGGGCGTGGACGTGGGCAACTTCAAGGGCCGTAGCGTGGTGGTCGTTTGCAAGTAAAAGGCCCTGGGCCTTCTACATATGGATTTCCGCGAACTTGATCCCCAACCCGCGCACCACTTCGATCAAGTCGTCGAGGCGAGCGAAGGACTCGACCTCATCGTTGTCGTCCACCAGGAAAAAACTGCGCCCAGCGCTTTTCTTGAAGAATACGATCCATTCCCCGGAGTTCGCCGGATTTTGAATCACATGGGTCGCCGAGATATGACCCTCGGCATGCCGTTGCGTGACGTGTTCACGTTTCATGTTGGCTGCTCCAAAAACAATGCCGCCCAAAGCAGGCCTTGGGCGGCATTGATGCAAATTTGCCACAGTTTATCGGATGCCAGCGTTCACCGTCAGCCAGAAATACAGGCTGTAGCGGCCTCGCGCACATCCTGCGGGCGTAGCGGCATGTTGGACATGCGCTCGTAGAGCTTGATGCTGCTACCGCCAGAGCGGTCGTCGATTTCCAGGATGGCTGCCGGCCCCATGGACAGTTTCTGCGCCACGATAATCCGGATGCCGCCCTTGTACGGCTCCATTTGCATGGCCCCGCGGCTATCTGCCAGGCGGTCGACCACGCATTGGCCGTAGGCTTTGGGCTCCTTCCCTGAAATCACCGCCAGGGTCGGTGGCGCCTGGCGGATATCCGACACCGTCGCGCAACCGCCCATGGCCAAGGCCAGAATCCACACAAGCCGCTTCATACAAAACCTCCGATAAAGACGCTCGGACAGCGTAAAGCCTGCTTTTCTCCGCATAAACCTTCGCAACCGGCGCTTATTTTCTTCAGGCCACTGCTGCTGGCCAGATAATCCGCCGTCTGTGCTGATAAACTGCGGGCCATTGTTTTGACTGCAAAAAGAGCCCTTCTGGAGGCGCCCATGAAATTTATCCACCAGCGCGAGCACCTCAACGAAGACGATATCGTCATCATCGAGTGCTCCCAGACCTGCAATATCCGCCTGATGAACGACGCCAACTTCCGCAGCTTCAAGAACGGCGGCCGCCACACCTACCACGGTGGCGCCTTCGACCAGTTCCCGGCCAAGATCACCGCACCGAGCACCGGTTTCTGGAACATCACCATCGACACCGTGACCAACCGCGCCATCAGCGTGACGCGCAAGCCCACCCTGACCCATTCGATCCGCATCGTGCGCCGCTCCAGCTCGAAACTGCGCTAAACCGAACCAGAGGAACGACCATGGCCCAGACCACCAAGTACGTCATCAAGTACAAACTCAATGGCGAGCGGCGCTTCGAGTTCGCCCAACTGGCCACCGGCAGCCAGGAAGAAGCCGAGGCAGCGCTCAAGGCCATTCACGGCGACGGTGACGATGTGCTCAGCGATATCAGCGTCAGCAAAGCGCTGTAACCCGCCACATCGCTGGCTTTATGCCAGCCACTCCTGCTACAAACGCTCCGTCGTCCTCTTCAATTTGACCTCGGAGCCCTCCCCCGATATGAGCCAGTGGCCGGACACCCGCATTCTCGACCTGCTCGGCATTGACCTGCCGATCATCCAGGCGCCCATGGCGGGCGCAACCACCCAGGCGATGGTTATTGCGGCCGGCCAGGCGGGGGCCTTGGGCTCGCTGCCGGCGGCGATGTTGAGCGTCGAGCAATTGCGCCAAGAACTGACCAGCCTGGGCCAGCAGCACGCCAAACCGCTGAACCTGAACTTCTTCTGCCATCAGAACGCCCCCGCCGACCCTCAGCGCGCAGCGCAATGGAAACAACTGCTGGCGCCCTACTACCGGGAACTGGGCCTGGACCCTGACGCCCCGACGCCTGTGTCCAACCGTGCGCCTTTCGATAATGCGGCGTGCGAGGTGGTGGAAGAATTCCGCCCGGCCGTCGTCAGTTTCCACTTCGGCCTGCCGGAAAAATCCCTGCTGGAGCGGGTCAAGGCCACCGGCGCCAAGGTGCTGTCCTCGGCCACCACCGTCGCCGAGGCCACCTGGCTGGAGCAGCAGGGCTGTGACGCGATCATCGCCATGGGCTACGAGGCGGGCGGGCATCGCGGGATGTTCTTGAGCGACGATCTCAACACCCAGGTCGGCACCCTGGCGCTGGTGCCGCAAATCGTCGACGCCGTGAGTGTGCCCGTGATCGCTGCGGGCGGGATCGCCGATGGCCGGGGCATCGCGGCGGCGTTCATGCTGGGCGCCTCGGCGGTGCAAGTGGGCACCGCCTACCTGTTCACCCCCGAAGCCAAGGTCAATGCGAGCCACCGCCATGCCCTGCGCAGCGCCCCCGAGAGTGCGACCGCGCTGACCAACCTGTTCACCGGGCGCCCGGCCCGGGGCATTGTCAACCGCGTCATGCGTGAATTGGGGCCGATGAACCCCAAGGCGCCGGCCTTCCCCCTCGCTGGCGGCGCACTGATGCCACTGCGGGCCGAACGCGAAGGCGAATTCGGCAACCTCTGGTCCGGCCAGGCCTTGCGCCTGGGTGTGGAGCAATCGAGCGCCGAGTTGACCCGGCGCCTGGCCGCCGAAGCCCTAGCGCTGCTGATACGGCGCTGAAAACCCACCGCCGCGCCCACGGGTGCGGCAATCCATGCGGTTCCGTTTAGCGGCCATTCGCTATATATTCGACTACATAGCGTTAATCCCCCAGTCCGGTGCGGCCTACCTCTAATAAATCGCTGCCCGCCTACCCTCGCCACGGAGCTGTACATGACTATTCGCGTCTCTGGTTTTGCCCCCACATGCCTGGCTTCGCTGCTGGCCCTCTGCGCCTTTGGCCCGGCCCAGGCCGACGAAGTGCAAGTGGCAGTCGCGGCCAACTTCACCGCCCCGGTGCAGGCGATTGCGGCAGATTTTGAAAAAGACACCGGACACAAACTGGTGATTGCCTACGGCGCCACCGGCCAGTTCTACGCCCAGATCAAAAACGGTGCGCCGTTCGAGGTGTTCCTCAGCGCCGATGACACCACACCGCAAAAACTCGAAAGCGAGGGCGACACGGTCAAGGGCTCGCGCTTCACCTACGCCATCGGCACATTGGCCCTGTGGTCGGCCAAGGACGGCTATGTCGACGGCGAGGGCAAGGTGCTGCAAAAAAACCAGTTCAAACACCTGTCCATCGCCAACCCCAAGGCTGCGCCCTACGGCCTTGCCGCTACCCAGGTGCTGGCCAAGTTGAACCTGACGGAGCAGCTCAAGGCCAAGCTCGTCGAAGGCCAGAGCATCACCCAGGCCTACCAATTCGTCTCCACCGGCAACGCTGAGCTGGGTTTCGTGGCGCTGTCGCAGATCTACAAGGATGGCAAAGTCACCAGCGGTTCGGCGTGGATCGTGCCGGCAGCCATGCACGAGCCGATCAAACAGGACGCGGTGATCCTCAACAAAGGCAAGGACAACCCCGCCGCCCAGGCCCTGGTCGACTACCTCAAAGGCCCGAAAGCCGCCACCGTCATCAAGTCCTACGGCTACCAGCTCTAAATGCCGCTCTCGAGTGCTGACATTGCCGCCATCTGGTTGACCCTGAAACTGGCGTCGCTGACCACGGTGATCCTGCTGATAATCGGCACTCCGATTGCCCTGTGGCTGTCGCGCACCCGTTCCTGGCTGCGCGGCCCCATCGGTGCGATTGTCGCCCTGCCCCTGGTGCTGCCGCCGACCGTGATCGGCTTCTACCTGCTGCTGACGCTGGGGCCCAACGGCGTTCTCGGCCAATTCACCCAGTCCTTGGGCCTGGGCACCCTGACGTTCAGTTTCACCGGGTTGGTGATCGGCTCGGTGGTGTACTCCATGCCGTTTGTCGTGCAGCCGCTGCAAAACGCCTTCTCGGCCATCGGTACCCGGCCGCTGGAAGTGGCAGCGACTCTGCGCGCCAACCCCTGGGACACTTTTTTCAGCGTAACCCTGCCCCTGGCTCGCCCCGGGTTCATCACCGCTGCCATCCTCGGGTTTGCCCACACCGTGGGCGAATTCGGCGTGGTGCTGATGATCGGCGGCAATATCCCGGAAAAAACCCGCGTGGTCTCGGTGCAAATCTACGACCACGTCGAGGCCATGGAGTATGCCCAAGCCCACTGGCTGGCCGGCGCGATGCTGGTGTTCTCGTTCCTGATCCTGCTGGCGCTCTACTCAAGCCGCCAGACCAAAGCCGGCTGGAGCTGAGCGATGACCACCCTGATTCACGCCCGCCTGAAGGTGAGCTACCCCGATTTTTCCCTGGATGTCGACCTGCAATTGCCCGGGCGCGGCATCACCGCGCTGTACGGCCACTCCGGGTCCGGCAAAACCACCTGCCTGCGCTGCATCGCCGGCCTGGAAAAAGCCCAGCAAGGCTTTGTCCAGGTCAACGATGAAATCTGGCAGGACAGCGCCAACCAGCGTTTCGTGCCGCCGCACAAACGGGCCCTGGGCTATGTGTTCCAGGAAGCGAGCCTGTTCACCCACCTGTCGGTGCGGGCCAACCTGGCGTTCGGCCTGCGCCGCATTCCCCGCGCCCAGCGCCGGGTGGACATGGCCCAGGCCACTCAGTTGCTGGGCATCGGCCACCTACTGGAGCGCCACCCGCAGCATTTGTCCGGCGGTGAACGCCAGCGCGTGGGCATCGCCCGCGCCTTGCTCACCAGCCCGCGGATTTTGCTGATGGACGAGCCCCTCGCGGCCCTGGACAGCCAGCGTAAAAGCGAAATCCTGCCGTACCTGGAACGCCTGCACGACGAGTTGGACATCCCGATCCTATACGTCAGCCATTCCCAGGACGAAGTGGCGCGCCTGGCCGACCATATCGTCCTGCTGGAACAGGGCAAGGCCCTGGCCAGCGGCCCTATCGCCCAGACCCTGGCGCGCCTGGACTTGCCCTTGGCCCTGGGCGATGACGCCGGGGTCATTATCGAAGGCCAGGTACACACCTACGACCCGGCTTACCAACTGCTGACCCTGCAGCTTCCCGGCAGCGTGTCGAGCATCCGCGTCACCCACGGCCCAGTGGCCAATGGCCGCACCCTGCGGGTCAAAATCCAGGCCCGAGACGTCAGCCTGAGCCTGCAGGACAGTGGGCAGAGCAGCATCCTCAATCGCCTGCCGGTCACGGTGGTCGAAGAGACCCCTGCTGACAACAGCGCCCATGTGCTGGTACGCCTGGACGCCGCCGGCACCGCGTTACTGGCGCGGATCACCCGCTATTCCCGCGATCAGTTGCAGTTGCACCCGGGGCAAGCGCTGTGGGCGCAGATCAAGGCGGTAGCGGTGCTGGCTTAAGCCCCCGACGCTTGCAGGCCTATTGCCAGCCAGGTTAGGCTGGCCCCCTTTTCCCGCCCGCTGGATGAACGCCGACGTGAACTTCTAAGCCTTCCAAAATGTATTCGCAACAAGCCGCCCCAGGCGCTTGTTGGCCTTTTGCGCATTTTATGGAGGTGCTGATGACTGACGTCACGCGGCTGCCCACCCTCGTTTCCCTGCATCGGGTCTGTTTCCAGTTCGCCCATGGCCAGACCCTGTTCGATGACCTGTCCCTGACCCTCGACTCTCGCCCCACCGCCCTGGTCGGGCGCAATGGCGTGGGCAAAAGCCTGCTCGCACGCTTGATCGCCGGGCAGTTGACGCCCTCTGGCGGCGCCATCAGCCGCTTCGCAGCGGTGGCCTATGTGCCGCAACTCCCCGCCCAGGCGCAGGACCAGAGCGTGGCGCAACTGATGGGTGTTGCCGATGTGCTGCACGCGTTGGCACGCATGGCCGCAGGCCAAGCGAATCCTGAAGACCTGGAACGGGTCGACGACCGTTGGGACCTGGCGCAACGGGTGCGTGCGGGCCTGGACGCGGCCGGTCTGGAACAGATCAGCCCCGAGCAGCACGCCGATGGCCTCAGTGGCGGGCAATTGGCGCGGATCGGCCTGCTCGGCGCATTCCTTGGCAACACCGCGCTATTGATCCTCGATGAGCCCAGCAACCACCTCGACCGCGCTGGCCGGGCCTGGCTGTTGCAGATGATGGCGCAGTGGCGCGGCGGCTTGCTGGTTATCAGCCATGACCGCCAACTGCTGCGCCAAGTGCAGCGGATTGTCGAGCTCACGCCCCGTGGCCTGCGCAACTATGGCGGTGACTATGCGCTGTTCCAGGCCCAACGCGAGGCCCAACACACTGCCGCCCAAGCGGCCCTGGAACACGCCCGCGACGAACGCAGCCGCGAGCGCAAGCGTCAGCAACGGGAGCACGACACCATCCAGCGCCGCGCCGCCGCCTCGCGTAAAAACGCCGACACCGCCAATATCTCGCGCCCGGAGCGGGCCGGGATGAAAGGCGCGGCCAAGGACATCATGGGCCATGTGCGCCACGCTCATCAGGCCCGCCAAAGCGACCTCGACGCCCAGGTACGTCAGGCCTACAGCCAGGTCATCGAACGCCCCAGCACTCTGTTCACCCTGCCTGGTAGCGCCGTGCCAGCAGCGCGGCAGGTCTTCACCCTGGTGGACGCCCAATTGCCCTGGCTGGCGCCCAACGAGCCCGGCAGCCGCCTCACCTGCACGGTCCACGGCCCGGTGCGCATCGCCGTCAACGGCCCCAATGGCTGTGGCAAATCCACCTTGTTGAAGATGCTGGCCGGTGTCCTGGCGCCCATTGGCGGCCGCTGCACCACCCACGTGCCTCACGCCTATCTCGACCAAGCGCTGACCCTGCTGGACGACCAACGTTCGGTCCTCGAGCAGCTCGGCCCCCAGACCACGCTTGACGAAGGCGAGTTGCGCACGCGCCTGGCGCTGTTGCAACTCGACGCCGCCCGCGTGGTGCAACCCTGCGCGCACCTGAGCGGCGGTGAACGCCTCAAGGCAGCGCTGGCGCTAGCCCTTTGGCGGCGCACGCCGGCGCAATTACTGCTGCTGGACGAACCGACCAATCACCTGGACCTGGAGTCGCTGGAGGCCATCGAGCAAGCTTTGGCAACCTGCCCGGCGGCGATGGTGGTGGTGTCCCACGATGAGGATTTCATCGCCGCCCTCGCGCCCACCCACCACTTGACATGGCAAACCAGTGGCTGGCATTTGCGTGCGGCCGATCACGGGGGCTGACGCCGATCATTGCAGCTTCGCGGCCCGCTTCTATAGTGAGGGGGGCCAGAAGTAGAGAGGTGTCGCCATGGAAGACATTTTCATCGTCAAGCGCTGCAACAAGTTCCGCATCCGCGGCCGTCGCGCGGGCGAAGCGGATCAAAACGCGGTGCCGCAGGACTGGTACCGGGTGCTCGATACCCGCACCCAGGGCTTCATCGGCGACGGCTATGACGAACTGGCCGATGCAAAGAAGGAATGCTTGCGCTTGAACCTCGCCAGCCAGCACGTCGTGCCCCGCTAGGCGTGGTGAACGCTGGCCTTTTGCCCGTCTATACTCAACGCAGCTGAAGGAACAGCCCCATCGACGCAGGCCCGCAAATCCGGGCCTTGCGCCCAATCCGCCGCGCGACACATTGGATGGAGGTGCTGCACATGTCCGAGAAAGAGTCCATCACCACGGTATTGACCCTGCTGGAGCAACGTCAGTTGCGCCTGGCGGCCGCTTGCAAGGAAATCGCCGACTGGGTTGACCGCCAGGGCGGCCATCCCACTGCACTGCGCGTGCGCGACCGGCTGCGCGAAATCGAGCGCGAAACACCGCAGGTGACCCGCGCGCTCACGTCCCTCAAGCCTCAGGAACCGCGCCTGCCCCGCTTTCGGTGAAACCTAGAGGCAAGTGGCCAGGGCCGCCAGCCGGCGCTTGGCCGGCCAATCATCGGTGCCCGCGTAGTAATTGACGCGGGTGGCGCCCGCTTCGCCGTGCACATCGACAAAATACTTGGCGGCCACCGTATACACCGTGTAGCCCCCGGCCTGGCCGGGCTCGAGGAAACCGCTGGCGTCCACGCCGAACACCGCTTCGTCCTGCCAGGCAAATTGCACGCATTGCGCAACCACCTGTGCCTCTTTGCTCGATGCCAGGGTTTTGTAAGGCTTTTTGCTACGGGCCTCGTTCATCGCCGGCGCCGCGCACCCAGCCAACATCACCAGGGCCAACGCTCCCATCACTAACCGCATGTGCCACCTCCCCGAAGAAAAGGGCGTGACTGTAGCACCCGCACGCCGTGCTCGCATCGTGGGCGGCGGGTTGATGGCTAACGCGAGCAGGCTTGCTGCCACAACTGGGCATAGGTGCCCGCCAACTAGCAGACCAACGGCCCTACCCGCGCCGCCCCAGGGGCTAAGGTTTTAGAGCGCGCCCGGCCGGCAGGGTTGGCCAACCTTGCCCAAGAGGATGAGGCCGGGCCCACAGCAAACCTGGAGGAGATCACCATGCGACTCAATACCCCGGAACAGAACCTGCGGCGCGACCTGCACGAAGTCGCCTCGGACTTGCGCTGGTCAGCCGTCGAACTGTCGCAGATCGCCCAGCGCCTGGACCTGGCGGGCAACAGCGCCGATGCCCAGGCCCTGGCGCGGCTGCGGCAGATCCTGCAACAGCACGAAGCGCAATTGACGGGCTACGCCTATGAGGTCAAGGCCCGCGTCATTCACCGTTCGGTGGAGGGCCTGGAGCAATAAGGCCCGCAGGCGCCAGGCCAGCCTGGCGCCTGCACGGCGCTACAGCACAAGAGTGTTCATGGGATAAAACAACGTATTCAACACTAACAACAGTAACCAGAAACCGATCTCGATAGTTTCTGTAATAGGCTGGATCTTACGCAGCGCACCATAGATATGTACCAGTGCCATTAAAGTAAACACCACAAACAACACATCAAAGGCATAACTGAAATGGGTGCCGGTCGTAGCCGAACGCAACATCGTGGCCTCCACCACCAGAATGAACGCCCCCAGGCAGCGGCCAAAGTAGATGGCCAGGTGTTTTTCCTCAGGCACCACCCAGCGCATCAGCCGCGCCCAGCGCAGCGGCGCGATAAAAATCGGCAGTGCGAAGAAGCACGTCGTGAGCACCATAAGTATCGTTATATATTCCTTACTGTAGTGCGACCAATATCCCAACATCTGCTCTCTCCTTGTTTTTATTGTGTGCGCTGGCCAGCCCCTGAATAGTTGCAGATATTCAGGGCTTTGACCCGGGGACAACTAAAAAACAGTACTAAAGAGAGCGCGACCGACAACAAAGGCTTAGTTGCCTACTTGCCAATAAACCCCTGTGGGAGCAACTGGCTTACCTCTACCATTCGTCACCGCAACTCAGTGCCGCCATCGCGAGCAGGCTCGCTCCCCCAGAGGAAAATGAAAATCCAGCCCACACCACAATTCACTTGTGGGAGCGGGCCTTGCCCGCGATGACGGCGGTACAGACAACCTCTGTGTACCGCCGTCAGCGTGAGGTTCAGTGCGGCGAGCGGAAGATCACGTCATCCGGATTGAAGTGGCCCACCACTTGCTGCACGCCGCTGCCCGGCAGTGGCAGGTCGAGGATGTGGCCCTTGATCTTGCCCATCACGTGCATTTCGCAGGGTTTGCAGTCGAACTTCAGGGTCAGCACTTCATCGCCGTGCACCAACTGCATCGGCGCCACTTTGGTGCGCACCCCGGTGACACCCTTGGCCTGTTTAGGGCACAGGTTGAAGGAGAAACGCAGGCAGTGTTTGGTAATCATCACCGGCACTTCGCCGGTTTCCTCATGGGCCTCGAACGCCGCGTCGATCAACTTGACCCCGTGGCGGTGGTAGAACTCACGGGCCTTGTGGTTGTAGACGTTGGCCAGGAACGACAGGTGCGATTCCGGGTACACCGGCGCCGGCGTGCTCTCGGCCTTGCGGCCACCGCGCGGGTGGGCCTGGACGCGTGCGGCACTCAGGGCCTCGATCGCTTCGCGGCGCAAGGCCTTGAGCTGGGAGTTGGGGATGAAGAACGCCTGTGGCGCGTCGAGGCGGATGGCGGTGGCGTGGTATTCGGTGGTGCCCAGTTGGCCCAGCAGGTCATGGAGTTGCTCCAGGGCCTGTTCCGGCTTGTTGGCCACGCCGAAGGGGCCTTGCAGGGCGGCGCTGGCGCTGATGCCCTCCTCGCTGGTGGCAATCAGTTGCAGGCTGTCCTCGCGTAAACGGGCACTCCAGGCTATACCGATGCGGCGCTCGGCGGAGGTCTTGAGCAAGGCCTGCTGCCAGTTGTGGTCCAGGTTGCGGTTAAGCGGGTGGCTGGGCCGCAAGCGGTGCAGGCCCTCGGGCATTTCGTTGGGCTCGACGCGGTAGCGATAGCGCTTCTGGCCTTCTTCCTCGAACTCGCCTTTAGGTTCGGCGATATTGGCGCGAAAACCCACGACTTCACGCTTGACCAGCACATTGAGGCCGTCGCCGTTGGACAGCGGCTCAGAGGTCACCACCTGCATATCACGCTTGCCGACCTTCTCCACCACACCCACCGGCAGCCCTGTGAACGTGGGCGAATCGAAGGCGCCAATGTCGATCTTGCGCTCGCTGACGAAGTAATCGGTGCTGCCACGGTGGAAGGTCTTTTCCGGGTCCGGCAGGAAAAAGTGTACGGTGCGGCCGCTGGACGCCCGCGCCAGGTCCGGGCGGTCTTCGAGAATGCCGTCCAGGCGTTGGCGGTAGTAGGCGGTGATGTTTTTCACATAGCCCATGTCCTTGTAGCGCCCCTCGATCTTGAACGAGCGCACGCCAGCCTCCACCAACTCGCGCAGGTTGGCGCTCTGGTTGTTGTCTTTCATCGACAACAGGTGCTTTTCAAACGCCACCACCCGGCCCTGGTCGTCCTTGAGGGTGTAGGGCAAGCGGCAGGCCTGGGAGCAGTCGCCACGGTTGGCGCTGCGGCCATTCTGTGCGTGGGAAATATTGCACTGCCCGGAAAACGCCACGCACAGCGCGCCGTGGATGAAGAACTCGATCGCCGCGTCAGTCTCTTCGGCGATGGCGCGGATCTCTTGCAAATTGAGCTCGCGGGCCAGCACCAATTGGGAGAAGCCGGCCTGATCGAGGAACTTCGCCCGCTCCAGGGTGCGGATGTCGGTCTGGGTGCTGGCATGCAGCTCGATGGGCGGGATATCCAGCTCCATCACCCCCAGGTCCTGAACGATCAACGCATCCACCCCCGCGTCGTACAACTGGTGGATCAGCTTGCGCGCTGGTTCCAATTCGTTGTCATGCAGGATGGTGTTGAGGGTGGTGAACACCCGGGCGTGGTAGCGCCGGGCGAACTCCACCAGGGCAGCGATATCGCTCACCTCGTTGCAGGCGTTGTGGCGGGCGCCAAAACTGGGGCCCCCAAGGTACACCGCGTCGGCGCCATGGAGGATGGCTTCGCGGGCGATCGCCACGTCACGGGCGGGGCTGAGCAGTTCCAGATGATGTTTGGGCAGGGACATATTTTTTTAGTCAGGCTTGTCACGGTCGAGGCGCGCATTGTAGCGGCGAAACGCCAGGGCGGCACGGTCTACCCATAGGGCAACACAATCAACCTTGGACGGCCTCGAAAAACGACGACGTCAGGCGACTGGCACGACGCTCGGCCAGGCAATAGAGGTAAGTCTCGGTGTACACCGGGTCGCCCTCGAGGCGGACCATGCGGATGCGCGGGTCGGCGATAAACTCCGCCTCCGACACCGTGCCCAGGCCCATGCCTCGCACCACCGCTTCACGCAGGGCCTCACGGCTGCCGATTTCCATAGCCACCCGCGGCACCACCCCGGCAGCGGCCAAGGCCTGCTCCATCACCGCACGGGTGGTTGAACCGCCCTCGCGTTGCAGCAGGGGCTGGCCTTCCAGTTCCTGCAACGACACCTGGCCGCGCCGGGCCAGAGGGTGTTCGTGATGGACAAACAGCACCACAGCGTGGCGCGCGTAGAGCACCGAACTCAGCGCCGGATCATCATGGCGGCCGGCCAGCACCGCGATGTCGGTGGCGTAGTTTTTGAGATCCGCCAACACCTGGGCCGAGTTACCCACCCGGATCGACACCTCGATACGCGGGTAGCGCTGGCGGTAGCCATCGACCATCTCGATCACATGGAACGGCCCCACGGCCCCCAACTTGAGCTGGCCACTGTCCAGGCGCCCCGAGTCGCGCAGCAGGTGCTGGGCCTCCAGGTCCAGCGCTTCCAGGGCCTGGGCAATGGGTAGCAACTGGCGCCCCACATCAGACAACTCGATACGCCGCCCACGACGGTGGAACAACTCCACGCCGTGCTGGTGCTCCAGGTGTTGCACCTGAGTGGTCAGCGTCGGCTGGCTCAGGCCCAGGGCACGCGCCCCGGCACTGAAACTGCCGTGACGCGCCACAGCGAGGAAGGCACGCAGCTTGGCGTTCGACATCCATAGACTCCATCAATAGTTAACCCAGCAAACCCATATTGAATTGATCCTATGACTGTCACGTGACACTCCTAGCCTGTGGTCACTGCCCACAACCTCCTGGAATGCCATGAAACCTGTCTCCCGTTTTTTGCGTGTCGCCAGCCTCGCCCTGTTGTCCCTGGGTGCGGCCAGCGTGGCGACTGCCAAGGATCAACTGACCATCGGCCTGATTCCCTCCGAGGATTCCCAGGCGATGATCGAATCCAGCAAGCAAGTGCTCAGTAGCCTGGAACAGCAACTGGGCATGCCGGTGGTGCCCTTTGTCGCCACGGACTACAACGGCATTATCGAAGCCTTACGCGCCGGCAAGCTCGACGTCGCCTACCTGGGCCCTTTCTCCTACGTGCTGGCGACCTCAGTGGCCGAGGTCGAGGCGTTCGCCGTGGCCGTGACCAAGAAAACCGGGCAAAGCGCCTACAAGAGCGTGATCCTGGCGCGCAAGGACAGTGGCATCCGTGAACTGGCCGACCTCAAGGGCCGAACCTTTGCCTTTGTGGACCCTAGCTCCGCGTCCGGGCACCTGTTTCCCAAGGCCGGGTTGGAGCAGGCCGGTTTTGTCCCTGCCGAACTGTTTTCCCGGGTGATTTTCTCTGGCTCCCATGACGCCAGCATCCTCGCCGTGGAGAACCGCAAGGTGGATGCCGCCGCCGTGGCCGACCGGATTTTCGCCAGCGCCGTGGCCAAAGGCGTGGTCAAGCAGGACGACTTCCAACAGGTGTGGAGTTCGCGGGCAATTCCCGAGTCGCCCATGGTCTGGCGCAAGGACCTGGACCCGGCCCTCAAACTCAAGGTCGCTGCTGCACTGGCAGCGATCAAGGACGTGCCGTGGGGCGACCAGGGTGTGCTCGACGGTTTCCAGCCCACCCACGATGGTGCCTATGACGTGGTTCGCGACACCGCCAAGGTGCTCGATCTCGATTTGCGGAGGATGAAATGATCCGCATCGGCCAACTGACCAAGCACTTCGGCAGCAACCCGGTGTTGCGCGGCATCGACCTGCAGGTGGATGCCGGCGAATTCGTGGTGGTGCTGGGCCAGTCCGGCGCCGGTAAGTCCACCTTGCTGCGCTGTATCAATCGCCTGGCCCGGGCCGACTCCGGCACCTTGCAGGTGGCGGGCATCGATGCGTTGGCCTGCGCCGACCCGCGCCTGCTGCGCCAACAGGTGGCAATGATCTTCCAGCACCACAACGTGGTGCCGCGCCTGAGCGTGTTGAAAAACGTACTGACCGGGCGCCTTGGCGCAGTCTCGACCCTGGCCTCGGTGCTGCATCTGTTTCGCCGCGAGGATATCGAGCTGGCCATGCAATGCCTGGCCCGGGTCGAACTGGACCACAAGGCCCACCAACGCACCGATGCGCTGTCCGGCGGGCAGATGCAGCGCGTGGGCATCGCCCGCGCCCTGGCCCAACGACCGAAGGTGATCCTCGCCGACGAACCGGTGGCCAGCCTGGACCCCAAGACGGCGCGCCTGGTGTTGCAGTACCTGCGCGATGCCAGTCGCGAACTGGGCATCACCGTGGTGTGTAACCTGCACCAGGTCGAATACGCCCGGGAGTTCGGCGACCGGATTGTCGGCCTGGCCCACGGCAGCCTGGTGTACGACGGCAGCCCCCAAGGCCTGGGCGAAGCCGATTTGCAACGCATCTATCCAGGCCAGCCTGTGCAGCCTGCGGCGCCACTGCCTGCCATGACCTACTGCGCGAACTGAGGGGCTGAATATGAAACCGCACAACTATCTCTGGACCGTCGCGCTGCCCCAGGGCGCACGTGGCTGGCTGGGCACCGGCGCACTGGTGCTCGCGGTGGTGATGATCCTGCACTGGAGTGCCCGGGGCGCGCAGCTCAGCGTCGGGGAACTGGCTTCGGGCCTGCCGCAGATCGGTGATTTTCTCGCGCGCACCGTGCCACCGGACCTGAGCATCCTGCCCAGGTTGCTGGCCCCGGCGGTGGAAACCCTGCAAATCGCGATCTGGGGCACCTTGCTCGGCGTGTTGCTGGCCATTCCGCTGTCGTTCCTGGCGGCACGCAACCTGAGCCGTAATCGCCTGGTGTTCCATGCCACGCGGCAGTTTCTCAACTTCACCCGCAGCATCAACGAGTTGATCCTGGCGCTGATTTTCGTCTCCGCCGTCGGTCTTGGGCCTTTTCCCGGCGTATTGGCCCTGGCGTTGCACGGCCTGGGTATGCTCGGCAAATTTTTTGCCGAGAGCATCGAGGAAATCGACCAGGGCCCCATCGAGGCGCTCCAGGCCACCGGCGCGCGGCCCCTGCAAGTGATCGTGTTCGGCGTCTTGCCGCAAGTCACCACGGCGTGGATCGCCGTGGTGCTCTACCGTTTCGAGGTCAACCTGCGGTCGGCCACCGTGCTGGGCATGGTCGGTGCCGGCGGGCTGGGGTTTGAGCTGGTCAGCAGCCTCAAGTTGTTCAAATACCAGGAGACCGCCACCTGCATCCTCGTCATAACCGTAATGGTGATCCTCGCCGACGCGCTCTCTAGCCGGCTGCGTAACGCCATCCAGCGCGGTGCCAGCCATTGAACCGGCGTGCGCCGTTTCGGCCGGGCCGATTCAAGACTGCCAATGATCGATGTGAGCTGTTGTCGTCGGCCCCCGGCGATGGGGCCACTTGCACCAACAACAATAAAGGACCCGCCATGACCGCTCGATTCCACAACCCGGTTGATACCCGTTTCGGCTGGGGTAGCCTGCTGGAACTGGCCGACATCACCGCCCATCAACGCGTGGCCCTGGTGACCTTCCCCGAAGCCCGGGCCCTGGGCCTGGTGCAGCGCCTTGCGCAGCTGCTGGGCGAACGCCTGGTGTACGTGATCGAGGATGTGCAACCCAACCCGGACGTGGCGCAGTTGAGCGCCACCTATGAACGGTTCTGGCAGCAGGCGGGCGACTGCGACGTGGTGGTCGCCGTGGGCGGTGGCAGCGCCATCGATACCGCCAAAGCGCTGATTGTGGGTACCGAATCCGGTCATTTCGATGAACTGCTGGCCCTGTTGGCCAGCGGCCAGCCTTTTGTGCCGGCCCGTTGCAAAACCCTGATCGCGGTGCCCACCACCGCCGGCACCGGTAGCGAAGTAACACCCTGGGCGACCATTTGGGACGCCCTGAGCCAGAAAAAATACTCGCTGCACCTAGAGTGCACCTGGCCCCGCATCGCCATCATCGACCCGCAGTTGATGCTCACGGTGCCGGCCTCGGTCACAGTCTCCACCGGGCTCGACGCACTGTCCCACGCCCTGGAGTCGATCTGGAACGTCAACGCCAACCCAATCTCCGACACTTTTGCCGTGGCGGCCATCGAGGACATCCTCCAATGCCTGCCGTTACTACGCCATGACCTAGCCAACCAGGAACTGCGTTCGCGCATGGCCCTGGCGGCGCTCAAGGCCGGGCTGGCGTTCTCCAACACCAAAACCGCCCTGGCCCATTCCATTTCCTATGAAATGACCCTGCGCCATGGCCTGCCCCATGGCATCGCCTGTTCGTTCACCCTACCGCTGGTGCTCGGCCTGGCCTGGGGCCATGACGCGACCCGGGACCGCACCCTGCAACGGGTGTTCGGCCCGGACCTGGACCAGGCCCAGCGCCAGTTGCGTGAGTTTCTCCATGAACTGGGGGTCAAGACCGAATTCGCCGACTACGGCGTGACGGCCGCCGATTCCCAAGCCATGGTCACGTTCGCCCTACAAGGCGCGCGCGGCAAAAACTTCATCGGGCGCCTGGCCCGCAGCGAAACACCCCGGGGTGCGTGAGTTTGCGCTAGTTCGACACGGGTTCAAGGAAGATCAGTTGCAGCGGCGCAGCCAGCAAGTCCTCGGCCAGGGCGGCAAAACGCTGGAAGTGGGGCATCGTAAAGTGCGCATCAAGGGCTGCCTGATCTTCGAACGCCTCACGCATATAGAAGGTGCCACGCTCATCGCGCAGCTCGAACAACACGTAGTCAAGGTTGCCCGGTTCAGCCCGTGTTGGCTCAACCAGTGCCAACAACGCCTCTCTAAGCGCCTCCTGCCGACCGGCCCTGGCCTTGAGCACGGCCAGGGATACCAGCGATTTATTGGATGAACTCATGAACACACCTCCCGCGAATCAACATTATTTGAACGATCACACGGGCATCATCCTCGTCTTCTTGCCAGGCAATAAAAACCCGCAGAATGCACCAACACTTTCAATCAAAAAATGAAAATGCTTCAGCCCATCCCAAACCGACGCTTTTAGGGCCACACAAAGATTTCGCCGCCTTGGAGCGACGTAAAGCTGGAGGAGGGAATTGCAGGGCAACGCCTGTTGCGGGAGGGAAAACCAAAAGGGCTTGCACGAGGTTTCTCATGCAAGCCCTTGATATTCATGGTGCCCGAAGCCGGAATCGAACCGGCACGCCCTTACGAGCGGGGGATTTTAAGTCCCATGCGTCTACCAGTTTCGCCATTCGGGCGGTAGCGCGAGTTGAGTAAAAAGCCCACTGGATATAACCACCAGCTCGCTCGTTTACCCATGCAGCAGGGGGAGAAATATATACATCCAGCCCCTACGAAGCAAGCTGGGCGACAGCGTTTTCAAAACAAAATCCCACTTGCCGAAGCAAATAAAAAGCTCCGTAAATCATAGATCTACGGAGCTTATTTAGAGTGGAGGCCGAGGTCGGAATCGAACCGGCGTAGGCGGATTTGCAATCCACTATAAATATGCTTAATTTCAATAGCTTAGCACCGAAAAGGTTCCGCAAGCCAGCGTTTCATGCCGAGCTCGGGGCCACGCGGGCCACGCGGGCCGGGCGGGTGGTTTGGAGTTGCGGAAGTTTTCCGCCCCCAGACCAGACATCCCGAGAATGAGCCTCTGTCATCAATTCCCTACCATCTCAACTCCCTCACATACGCCTGGCAAGCCCGCAGCGCGATCAATCCTTGGTCGCCGGCATCGGTGATGCTGATAATTCGTTGAGCATGCGCTGGGTCAAGTCGGGCGCGCGCTCCTCCATGAACCACGCCGCCGGCGCCGGGATCGGCTGACACTGCGCAGCCACTGGCTGAATCCGCGGTGTCGAGTAGGACTGACAGCCGCAGATCAGCAGTAGCAAGACGGTCACGCAGGCGAGTCTGGTTTTTCTGGGCATCGGATAATTCCCGGTAGTGGAGTTGGTCGCTGTCGGCCAGGCGCTGCTCCAGGGCCAGGCGTTTGTCCTGCTCGGCGCGGGCTTGGGTTGCTGCGGCATTGCTGAGGGTGCCCAGGATGCTTTCGTGGGCCAGTGCCTGATCCGATAGCCGCTTGCCGTAGCGCCAGTCCTGCACCTGCCAGACGCCCGCCCCGCTGCCAGCCATCAGCAGCAGGATCAGCGCCGCCCAGCCAGCAAGGCGCCAGGTGGCGGGATTCATGTCAGCACCGTCAGCGCTTTCGCGTACAGCGCCCGGCGATTCGCCGCGCCGTTCTGGCCGCCGTTGATCTTGCTGGTGATCTTGTCGAAGCTGCCAGCATCCGCCAGGGTGTTCAGCCCCGCCCGATGCCAGAACCACGCCGCCGACATGGCTGCGTGCTGGGGCTCCTCCAGCAACTCGGGGCACTTGAGCAGGCCCAGGCCCAGGGCTTCACCGCACGCCGCGTAGTTGGCCCGGCCGGTAACCTGGATCAGGCCCCGCCCGCGGAACTTGGAGCCGTCACCTTGGACGGTGTTGCCCAGATCCTTGCGGCCCTCATAGCCGGCCTGCTGCTTGGTTGGCCCCCAGATCTCGCGCACGTAGCGCAGTTGGCCAGACTCATGGCCGATCTGGGCAATGAACGCTGCCACGCGCGCGGGCGTGACAATGCCGAACTTGCCCATGGCGGTGTTGAGGACAGGTGCAAAAACGCCGGCTTTAGCGCCGGCGTTGGGGAGGATCAGCAGCAGTTGCTGCGCGGTGATGGGCATTGCTTTTCTCCAGGTGAAAAAAACCCAGCCAAGGCTGGGTTCGGTTGAATTATGACGCTAAAAATTCGACAGCTAAATTGGGTCAGGACTTGTTTGCTCTCTGACCTTATCTAAAAGCTCAGGAGGAAGGTTAAGGGCCCGGGCTCGCTCCGACCTGAGCTCAACCCATTGAACGCCACCAGATGAAACCCTAATGCAAAGCTCACAGCGCTCCCGCATCAGAAACTTCAGGTCTCCCTTGTCGTACAGCTCATTGCCAAAAAGTATCGTCATGAATCCATCGCGCACACCTGGCGTCGGCGGCTCCTTTGCCAAGTAGGCAATACGAACCTTGTTGCGGTCTATGCCCTGAGCGGAAAGAAACTCTTCAATTCTTCTGATATGAACAGCTGCATAGTTGGTTTCTCGGTGTGCCTGCGCCCACTTCCACTCTGTAGCTGAACCGCCCCAGATCGCCTGGAGCTCAGCCCGAGAATGTCTTTCGCCAGCTGCCAAGTTGAAACCACCCTGGGTTCTCCAGAGAAGATCTCCCTGTACGGCATTTATAATGCCTGCGGCACATAGCATGGCAAACACTACAGCCGGGGCAATTCTCTTTGATTCAGTAAAAAGGCACCCAATCATCACGGAGACTGGTAGCGCCATTACCGCTCCATAGTAGTGAGACGATAGAAGATAGTGCTGATTCAAAAGAGTCAGCCCTGCACCTGCCAGCAAAAAGCACGCTACGGACTCAAAAAATACAATCCGGAGCCGCCCTTTAATTTTGAGTGCCATCAGCGCCAGAGATAAAAAAACTATAGCGCCGAACATCAAAATAGCTAGAATCAAATACCCTGTATTGAACCGGGCTGGTATCGGCCATGACGCGCCACCATTCATCACCTGATCCATCCAAGGCATATACGCACTAGGAGGTCCAAGCATCTTGGTCAGGTATAAATGCCCCGGTAGAATCGCATCACCAAGAAACACACCATAGTTCCAAAACAACATCCCCGGGGAATACAAAAAACCAGCGAACTGAGGAGCGCCCGCCTTTAAGCGCGTTGAGGCGGCGACTACGTCAAATGGCCCGTACCCAGCTGCATCAACTACCATCGGTGCAATCAAAAAGCTCCAGAGCGCAAACGCGACAACTGAAGCGCCCCCTAACAAGTAGATAATAGCCCCGCGCTTGCTGCGGGCAATATGAAGTGCGAAGCAAGACACTCCAGCCGCAATGACAATACCTGACTCATCAGAGCTAAATAGAGCTAGAAGCACGATAAAGGCAAGAGCATAGAGACCAGTATCTTTCCTAGCTAGCAACTCTTCTTCCTGCTGACGCTTAACCAGAACACTCAAAAGAAAGAGCAATACAACGCCAAAGAATAGCGACAATGGCTTTCCCATATGAAACAACATGAGCACGCCCGAAAGCAAACCAGACGAACACACTATAAGCGTGGCAGCTATAAACCCTGAAACCCTAGACTCCGTGAGATTGTTTACCGCCCTATACAAAAAAATCGGAGTCGCGACAAGCAGTAACGGCCAAATAATGGACGCACTTGGATGAAGAACAGCATACTGCGACATCAACAGTCGAAGCTTGACATTTAGAGCATTCGAAAAACTTGAAAGAAAGCGAGTCCTTTCATAACCATCAAGCACTACCCAGTCAAATGACTGAAATGGGAATAGAGACCCAATCGAAGCCCCTGGAACTAAAGCCCCTGGCTCTACGAACGCATATATCTCCCAATGTGTCCAGTTCAGGGTGAAGCTGCAAAGTAGTGCTATCACTATGCAAGCTGTTGCCCCTGCCACTAGAGCCGTTGCAAGGTTGCTCGAAACAAAATTCCTTTTCATCGCCGTTCCGCCAAATAACTAGGCTGGCAAAATAACACACCGCCAATCATTTTCACGGCGCGGCGGCAGCACTTTAGCGCTTGCCACCTTCTTCGGGGCGAAACGGCCAGTCGATACCCCTTAGTCATAATTGATTCGAACGATGGTGTGGGCCGGCGCGGCGCGGCGTATCACGCACTCCAGCGGGTTGCCGGGGTTGGTGCCGAAGCGCTCGCCCTAGTAGCTGACGCCGAAGCGCCGCCCGGCCCGCTGACGGCCGCCGGCGTTGAGGGACCACATGAACTGCGCATTCCAAGTGCCGAGATGAGCCAACAGATGCTGCGCAACCGCTGGGATGAAGCTCGCGAGAAAGCCGCTATCAAAGCCGGCGCCAACGGCGACTCGGCCTTGGTCATATTGATCCGCCAGTTCCAGTTCAAGGACATTCGCCCGAAAGCCGCCAGCGAGATCGAGCTGACACACGCGAGCCGATTGCTCGGCCACAGCACCGAAGAGATGACCAAAAAGGTTTATCGACGCGTTGGCGAGATCGTAAAACCAACCAAATAACTTGAATTTATTCTTTGATACCAGCTCGCGTCTCTACGACGTAGTACAGATACGCGGATAACGCACCGATCAGAACTCCCAAATACACATGAAACGGAATTTCCGCATCTCTATATGCAGGCTCGCCCTCAAGTTGAGGTTTTACCAACTTCATCAGGTTTTCTTTTTTTTCTTGAATTTTCGAAGGATCCGGATCGAACTCATGCGCATAGCTGTTTCTAAGCTCATTCAAAAGAGTAACAGCCCCCCAAATCCAACCCATATCTTGCCCTTTTGGTTCAACCAATAGGGCCTTTGTGAGATTCAGCACCTGAGCGAACTGAAATCTTTTGAGATGCGAAGGATTAGGAACACTCGCGTCGCAAAAATCCCTAAGATTCCGCTCCACGGACAAATGGCACTTAAGGAGTGCTGACAGCTCATCAACATTACCGTTGAAATGATCCTCAAGGATTTTCGTGTTTCTTTCAAACGGCTCAGAAAATAAAAGCCCTAAAATCTTACTTTTCTCCATTCGCCCCACCCCCCTAAAACTCACGGAAAAACTCGAAGATACCGGGTGAACGTACTCTTAGTCACGCACGATAAGCAGGCTCTGATGCTAGCCCTCAGACGCTGACACCGGGTGCCGCAAAGCTAATGGAACGGAGCTAAATCCGATAGGGGTTGCGGAAGGCATCCCAAAAGTTGCGGAAGGGATCATAAATCGCAGTCATTAAAAAACCCCGTAGACCATTGATCTACGGGGTTTTTAAGAGTGGAGGCCGAGGTCGGAATCGAACCGGCGTAGGCGGATTTGCAATCCGCTGCATAACCATTTTGCTACTCGGCCTCAAACGTTCGGTGCTCAAAAACCACACCAACCGTATACAAACTGGAGCGGGATACAGAAGCCAAGCTAAGGATCCGAACTCTTATCCTGTGGCCGCCTAGAATCAAGCGCCGCAGCGATGGGCGGCATTATGGAGAAGAACATATGACTTGGCAACCCCCTGAATTCTAAAAGATTTAACTCCTTGCCCAAGGCGCTGTCACGGCTATTGCATCAGGATCTGCCGCGAGCGCGCGTGCTAACGCCTTGACCTTGCACAGGAAGCTCACGCGGCGTTAGCCGTGGCCACCCAATGCCGGGCGTGTAAGTTCGCCGATTTTTTCCAGCCGCGCCCGCACAATATTTCGGCTGATGTTGAGCAAGCGCCCGGTCTGCAACTGGTTGCCGTGGCAATAGCGGTAGGCCGTGCGAAAAATGGTTTCTTCGATGCACTCGTACAAATCCGGGATGTTTTGCTCGAAGAGTGCATTGAGCGCCGCCTCCAGGTCTGCTGGTGCGGTACTGGTGGTGTGCAGCGCAGTAGATTGTTCCTGGCGAATGCCCGAGGAGCGCATGTCCACCAGATGCAGGTCCGCCGGTTGCACCACTTGGTGGCGGCACACCAACAAGGCATGGTGAATGGCGTTTTCCAGCTCGCGGATGTTGCCGGGCCAACTGTGGGCCAGCAGTTTGCGCTCGCTTTCGGGGCTCATGGTGGCGCGGTTGTAGCCCAGGCGCTGGCAGTGTTCCTCAAGGAAAAATTCGGCCAGGGGCAGGATATCGCCGGGGCGTTCGCGCAGCGGTGGCAGGCGAATGGTAGCGACGTGCAAACGGTAGAACAGGTCTTCGCGAAAGTGCCCCGCCACCACCGCGTCCGCCAGGTTGACGTTGGTGGCCGCCACCAAGCGCACGTTGATGGGGATCGGCGTGCGCGAGCCCAGGCGCACCACTTCGCGCTCTTGCAGCACCCGTAGCAGCTTGACCTGCATGTTCAGCGGCAGGTCGCCGATTTCATCGAGGAACAGCGTGCCGCCATTGGCCGCCTCGAACCACCCGGCCTTGTTGCTTGTCGCGCCGGTGAACGCACCTTTTTCGTGGCCGAACAGTTCGCTTTCCACCAGGGTTTCGGCGAACGCGCCACAGTTCACCGCCACAAAGGGCTCGCTGCCACGGCGGCTGAGCTTATGAATGTGCCGCGCCACCAACTCCTTGCCCGTACCGGTCTCGCCAATAATCAATGTATTGGCTTCGCTGGGCGCCAGGCGCTCGATGCGGCTCAGCAACTCCTGGGACCGCGGGTCTTTGAACACCAGCACGGTGGCCCGTACCGACTTGGTCAGTTCGCGGGCATGGGGATGGGTGATGAGGGACATGGTGCATTCCTGGCAGTAAAAGCGCGGAATCCATAGTGCATGAAGATCATTAGACTAAATAATTATTAATTAGTATTTACATATTCTATTTGGAGATATACGGATTTCAAGCATCCACGGTGTTGCTAGAGCAACACGTCGCCAGCACCCACCTGCCTACTGAGCAACATTCAGGGCTGGAGCGACCGCCCCGAAAAAACCATAAAAACCGATTAAAAACAGCCACTTAATCGCATAAAAAAGACGCTGGCATGCAATCTGCTCTGCCTCCTTCAAACGCCGGATCACCCGGCCCGTTATTGAAGGGGATGTCCCATGAAGAATATTTGTCGCAACAGCCTGGCCGCTCTTGCCGCCCTCTGGCTGGGCCAGGGAGTCGCTGCCCCGGCGCCCGAGTCGGTGAAGATCGCCATCGTCGCCTTCACCCAGGGCGGCAAACCGGTGTTCGGCGGGATTGCTGGGCGGGTCATTGAGGAAGGTTGGCTGCAACAGCAACTGAGCGAGCGTGGCGTCAAGCTGGACTGGATCGCCCTGCCCCACGCCGGCGCCGGGCCGCAGATCAACGAAGGTTTCAGCAACAACAGCATCGACTTCGCCGTACGCGGCGACCTGCCGTCGGTGATCGCCGGCGCGGGTGGCGTGCCGGGCAAGCTGATCGTGCCCGGCGGCAATGGCAACAACATCTACCTGGTGGTACCCGCCCACTCCACGGCCAAGAACATCGCCGACCTCAAGGGCAAACGCCTGGCCCTGCACCGTGGCCGCCCGTGGGAGTTCGCCTTCAGCAACTTCTTGGGTAGCCAGGGCTTGAGGCTCGATGACTTCAAGATCGCCAACCTTAACCCCCAGGTCGGCGCCGCAGCGGTGGCCGCTGGCAAGGTCGATGCCGCCGTGCTGCTCAATGAGGCCTACGCCCTGGAAGACAAAGGCGTGGGCCGCATCCTCTGGTCAAGCAAACAGGGGGCCAACGATTGGCGGCTGATCTCCGACCTATGGGGCACCGACCGCTTCATCGCACAGCACCCGGACATCACTCAGTTGCTGGCCACCGCGTGGGTGAAGGCCGCGTGGTGGATCTCCCAGGAGCAGAACCAGGACGCCTACTACCAGCTCTCCTCCCGCGCCGGCACTGCCGAAAGTGTGCTGCGCCGCGACGACCAGGACGACCCGGTGGCCTGGAAGGAACGCTGGGCACCCAAGAACGACCAGCAACTCAAGGCCCATTACCAGGCCCTCAGCGCCTACGCCCTGGCCAATCGCCTGATCCGCGCGCCCTACGACATCAGCCAGGCCCTGGCCACCGGCTACACCCATCAGGCGCTGATCGACCTCGCACTCACCGACTACTGGCCCGCCCTACGCGGCCAACTCACTACCACACCTTGATAGGGCCATCCCGATGAAACGCCCCCACTTCCTGGCCTCTGGCCTCAGCGCCTTGACGCTGTCCATGGCCGCCCAGGCGGCCGGCCGTCCCCGGCAAACTGACGCCTGCAAGACCGGTTCGGTGGTCGAAGGCCACTTGCACAAAGGCCTGGGCCATAGCGAAACGGTCAACGCGTCCCTCAAGGATTCCGTGCCCTTCGCCCGCAAAGTCATCAGCGACCACCCCATCACCCCACTCTGCAACCCCAGCGTGCAGTAAGCCGGAGACCCAACCATGAGCATCGAATTCTTCACCCGCCTGCCCCTGCACGGCGAAACCCAATTCCTCCCCGGCGACCCGCGCAACCGGGGCGACTGGCACCGTGGCGGGCCGAGCACCGGCGCTGTCTCGGGGTTCAGCGTGGGCGATCACTTCACCTACATCGACTACCTGGGGCAAATCGCCCGCGCCGCCGAGATCAACGGCTTCGGCGGCGCCCTGATGGTCAACGCGCCCACCGGCGAAGAGCCCTGGACCGTGTGCTCGTTGCTGGCCCGGGAAACCCGCACCCTCAAGTTCGTCACCGCATTCCAGCCCTACCACTACACCCCGTGGGTAGCGGTGCAGCAGGCCGCCACCTACCAGCGCGCCACCGGCAATCGCCTGGTGTGGAACATCATCAACGGCGGCTCCGACGCGCTCCAGCGCCAGGTCGGCGACTTCAGCGACCACGATGAACGCTACGCCCGCGCCACCGAATTTATGGACGTAGTGCGCGGCTATTGGCACAACGAGAACTTCCACTACGAGGGCCGTTTCTACCGCGCCGAAGGCGGCGGCCTGCGCGGCCCGCTGAAAAAGGCCGAGTTGCCGCTGATCTGCACCGCCGGCTCGTCCAACGCCGCGCGGGAATTTGCCGCCAAGCACGCCGACTTCTACCTGATGCGCGCCGAGCACCCGGATGAAGTACGCGGGCTGATCGCCGACGTGCGCGAGCGTGCGCTGAAGTTCGGCCGCACGCATATCCGCTTCGGCCTGTCCATCGACGTCATCACCCGCGAGACTGAAGAGCTGGCCCGCACCGAAGCCAAACGTTTCTTCGACGAAGGCATCGCCAAAGGCGCGGTCAAGGCCGTGGCCGCCCACGCCGGGCTGCGCACCGCGCGCAAGCTCAGCTACGAAGAAGAATTCGCCAGCAAAAGCGAAACCCAGGGCTTCGACGATTTCTTCATCCACCCCAACGTCTGGACCGGCTTGGGCTACATCGGCATTCCGCCGGGCTGCGCATTGGTGGGCAGCTACGAAAACGTGGTGGCGCGCATCCGCGAGTACAACGAACTGGGCATCGACCTGTTCTTCCTCGCTGGCTACCCGCACCTGGAAGAGGCCTATCGCCTGGGCGAGCACATCCTGCCGCACTTTCGCGGCGAACGCAGCGCCCTGAGCCGCCCCGCCACTGCACCACTGGCCCTGCATTCGGCCAACGGCCCGGCCGGCGCCTGAAGCCATGCCCCCAATGCAAGCCTATTTGCTCAGCCGGCGGCGGCTCCTCGGCCACAGCGCCGAGGCGCCCGTCGCAAACGTAGCCGACAACCAGCCGCGCTACGGCGGGCGCCTACGCCTGGGCATCCTCGACGGCAACTGGCTGTCGTTCGACATGAACCTGGAAAAACCGCCGTTCAACGACCCCAGGGTGCGCGAGGCCTTGCGCCTCTTAGCCGCTTCGAACGGCTGTGGCTCAAGAACACGGCCTGAGCCCTGAAACCCATTGCGGGCGCGAGCCACTCACCTCACTGGCGGATCAGCACCGGCAAAAACGGCGCGTCCGGCAGTTTGGCCACGTTCAGGTGCAGGTTGCCCTTGCCCTGTTCGATCACCACCGCCTCGGCCTCGATCGCCACTAGCCGCACACCCTGGGCCAGGCGTTCGCCGGCGAGGTAGCTGCGCGGTGGGCCGCCGTTGAGGCTGAGGATCGCCACCGCTCCGCGCGTGCCGGCCATCACCCCGCTGACTTTGATGTCCACCTGCGCGGCCTGCTGGGAGAACCACTGCACGGCCGGGCTCTCGACCTGCGCCACCGGTGCTGCGGCGGGCACCGGGCTGTGGGATTGGGCCGGAGTGAGCAGCAGCGTCGACCACAGGGCCACCCCTGCCACAGCCGCGAGCAGCGCCGCCACCTGTACCCCTTGGGGGGCATGAAACCGCTTGATCCATGACATGGGCGCAACCTCGTGCTTGTCCAGCCACCGAGCCTACAGGGCAATTCTCACGTTTTTATTTCACACGCCCATCATGTTCGCCGTGCAGGATAAAAACCGACGTCAAGGAGCGCGCGATGAAAGTCTGCAAGCAGCACGGCTTTACCCTGATCGAACTGATGGTGGTGCTGGTGATCGTCGGCATCGCCAGCGCCGCTATCAGCCTGAGCATCAAGCCCGACCCGCTGCACCTGCTGCGCAAGGATGCCGAGCAACTGGCGCAATTGCTGCAAGTGGCCCAGGCCGAAGCCCGCGCCGATGGCCGGGCGATTACCTGGCAGGCCGACGCCAAGGGCTTTCGCTTCAGCCGCCAGAACGACAACGGCAAGGGCACGGAATATTTCGACCACGACCCGCAACTGCGCCCCCGCGCCTGGCACAGCCTGCCCATGAACATCGAGGTGCAGCCGCGCCGCGCCGTGGTGCTGAACAGCGAATGGGTCACCCCGCCGCTGTCGGTGCAGCTATCGGACGGTCAGCAGCGCATCCGTGTGGAACGCAATGGCGCCGGGCGGGTGGCGGTGCAATGAAGGCCCGCCAGCGCGGCTTTACCCTGATCGAGGTGATGGTGGCGATCATGCTGATGGCGGTGGTCAGCCTGATCGCCTGGCGTGGCCTGGACAGCGTGACCCGCGCCGACAGCCATTTGCAGGCCAGCGCCGGGCAGACCGAAACCCTGCTGCGCGCACTGAACCAATTGCGCCTGGACCTGGACCTGCGCGCCACCACCGAACTGATCGAGCCGCTGCTGCAAGACGAAACGGTCAAGCCCTCTGACTCCCCGCCCGCCCTGACCTTGCGCGGCGCCGACGGCAAGGGCTTTACCCTGGATATCATCCGCGCCGACCCGCAACGCAACGGTGACCTGCAACGGGTGCGCTGGTGGCTCAAGGGCAACACCCTGTACCGCGCCGCCGCCCCAGGGCGCAGCCGCTTCCCGCTGCCGGCGCCCCAAGACGGCGTAGCCCTGCTGGAGCAAGTCAGCGAGTTGAGCGTGCGCACCTGGGAACCTGGCAAAGGCTGGAAACGCCCAGCCGGCAAACGCCTGGAAAACCCCCTGGGCCTGGAGATCAGCCTGGCTCGCCAGACACCCCAAGGGGTGGAGCGCTATCGGCAAGTGGTGGGGCCGTTGGAGTGAGGTTTTTGGGGTGGTTTTTCTGTGGGAGTGGGCTTGCCCGCTCCCCCTGAAAGTACAAGCCCACAGAAGAAGCTGATGAACCAGCGCCGGGTCACCCCAACAACACCACCCCACCCGGCAACTGGGTGATTTTCACGCCGTAGGCGTCGCGGATCAGCAGGGCTACGCCGGCGAGTTGGTCGAGGCTGAAGCGGGCCTGGACTTTACGCTGGCCGACCTGGGCGTTGAGCAGCAGCAACATGCCGGGGCGGTAGCGGTTGATTTCGTCGATGACGGTGGCCAGGGCCGCATCTTCAAACACCAGCACACGCTGGCGCCAGGCGCTGATGGCGCCGGGGTCCACGGATTGCGGCAGGCCTATTTCCTGGCTGCTGTAGGTCAGTTGCCGCCCGGCGTGCAAGCGCAGGCTGCGGCCCTGCACGTCAAGCAGCACCGTGCCTTCGATGCAGGTCACACACACGCTCTGCTCGGTGTGGCGCACGTTGACGCGAGCCTGGGCGGCGCTGACCCAGCCGGCCCCGGCTCGCACCTTGAGGGGTGCCGTGTTACACGCCAGCACTTCGACTTCGCCGCTGAGCAGTTCCAGGCCCTGGCCGCCGTCCGGCGCGGTGCGGTGGTTGAGGCGAGTCTGGGTGTTGAGCTCGATGCGATCCCCGCCCGCCAGATCGATGCCGCGCTGTTCCCCGACCTGGGTGCTGTAATCGGCGCCCAGCCCAGCAACGCCGCCGGGCAGGCTGGTTTGCAGCAACAGGGCACCGAGCGAGGCAGCAATCGCCCCACCCAGAAAGGCGCGCCGGCCAAAGCGCCGCGGCTGCGCTTGCTGTTGCAGGCGTTCAGCGGCCGGTTTCAGGCTTTGCCACAGGGCTTTGCTCTGCTCGAACGCCAAGGCGTGCTCGGGGCTTTGCGCGCACCATTGGCGCAGCGCCCGGGCATCGGCCGCGTTGGCGGTGCCGGAGGTCAGCAAAACCAGCCAATCCCGGGCTTCGCTCTGCAAGCGGGCGTCCGGTGGCGCCGGGGGTTTGGGGAAGGGAAGGATGTTCAAACGCTTACATACTCGAAAAATGTGCGGGGCTCTTCTTTCATGACGGTTTTCCCGCACCGGGACCGAACCGCTGAATGACTTTTCTTTCCAGGCGCGCGGCGCAATGGCCCAGGGCGGCCTTGAGTTCTTTTTCCACCATGCGCGTGGAAATACCGAAGCGCTGGGAGATTTCCAGGTGCGGGGCTTCCTCCAGGCGCGCCGCGATGAAGATCTGCCGTCGCCGCGCCGGCAGCTCGTAGAGGGCGCTGAGCAAGGACTGGACCTCCTTCTGCCCGCCCACCACCCGCGCCGGGTCGAGGGTTTCATCGCTGATGTGCAGCAGCTCTTCCACCTCGCTGCCCGTCAACAGGCGCGCATCGGATTCACGCCGGTCGGCGGCGATGTTCAGCGCCATGCGGTACAGGTAGGCGTTGGGTTGCAACAAGTTGGGCGGCTCGTCCATGCGGTCGACCCGCAGGTAAGTTTCGTGGAGCACGTCGTTGGCCAAGTCCTCCGACCCCAGGCGCCGGCGCAGGCGCTCGCGAAAGTCCTCGTAGGAGCTCAGGAACAACCTGACCATCGCGCTTTGCCCGTTGGTTTTCATGGCCCCCAGGTTCCTTCCTGTTCTTTGCATTCCATGCGTGCCCCTGTTTGGTCCGGCAGTAAAAGCAGGGTCACCGGTTGGCGCAATGAACTGGGCGCCGCCCGGTCGATCCTGAGGTTTCGCAAGCTTTCCAACAGCGCGCCATCGCGCTCCCCATCGCCGGTGGAGGCCAGCAGGCGACTATGCTGGACCCGCCCGTCACGCCCCACCCACACCTGCAACGCCGCGCGGAAGCTGCCCGGGCGCGTCAGCGGCGTGCGGCACAAGGCCCGCTCGATGCTGCGCTGAATGACCGTGGCATAGCTGCTGCCCGGCGCGACCGCGCCCGCGCCTTTGCCTGTAACCCGGGGCGCTTCGTCGCGCACCTGCGCCGTTTGCAAGGTGAAGGCGTCGGCACGGGCGTAGCGGGCCATCAGGCCACTGCCAGTGAGCAACCGCTCCAACCCCTCGCCAGCGCTGTAGCGGCCTTTGACCCGCAACGAACGACGACCCTGGGTCAACTCGCGATCCACCAGCACCGCCATGCCCGTGGCGTGGCTGAACTGCGCCAGGGCAGCGGCCAGGTCCTGGGCGGGAATGTCCAGCTCGACCGGCGCGGCCTGGGCGGGCGCGCAAACCCAAACCACGCACAATGCCAATAGCGTGTACACCATCCCTCGACGCCCGACCCTGGCTTTGCCTTGCTGCACGGCGGCCTGTCCCTGAAAACCGTCATCCTGAAGGCTGTTTATGAATCTGGTATGACGGCCACTGCAAAAAAACCATCATCACCTATCAAAACGCCATGACGTAGACTCAAGCCCTTAATGCCCCTCTCTCGGGGGCAGGCCAGGAGGCCCGATATGAAACGAATGCTCGTACTCACCTGCAGCCTACTGATGGCCGGTACCCTGCCCTGGGCCCAAGCGCAAGAGGGGCAACAAAACTGCGTCGAGGTACAGGTCAATGGTTACAAGGCCCCCGACTACAACTGCCTGAGCCAGCAGTTGAGCAACCCCGATGGCACTGCCGCCCAGCAGAAAAACCAGGAGGCAATGCAGGTGCCGGTGCACAAACGCCCACCCAACCAGGTCGGCCTCGCCACCCCGGCGGCTACCAGCGTGCGCATGGGCAACACCTTCGGCACCTCGGTCAAGCCCCAGCGCCCGACGCCTTGACTGGCCGCCGAGGTCGCCCTGGCGGCACGGGCCCACCGGCAAGCAGCCCAATCGCAGGCATGAAAAAGGCGACGCCCGTTGGGGAGTCGCCTTTTTTTGTCAGCTCTGTCTCAATGCCGTTCTAGGGCATTGACCAGGTCGTGGAAGGCTTCGCGATTGGACTCGTTCAGGCCCATGAGGATCTTGTGCGCCTCCAGCACCTTGATGCGCACCACCTCTTCGGACTGATCCTGCTCCGGCAGGTCGGTCAGGCACTCGGGGCATGGCACCGGGTGATCGACGATGTTGAACACTTGGTCAAACCCCATGGACTCCAGCAGCCGGGTGATGTCTTCGTGGGTGGTGACCACAGTGGGCAACAGGCCGACCTTCTGGCGCGAGAGGATCGACAGCTTGGCCAGCAGGCCCAGGGTGGTGCTGTCGATGCTGCGGGTTTCGGTCAGATCGATGACGATCGCCGAGAAGTTCAGCGCGGTGAAGATCCGCTCGATCGTCGTATCCAGCGCTGAACACAGGGTCAGGCGCACTTCGCCGACGAATTTCAGGACAAAGGTGCCGTCCTGCTCGGCGAATTGGATTCTACCGGTACTCATTGAAGATTCCTGCTCAACACCATCAGGGCGATATCATCCGGCATCTCCCCTAACGTGGCCAATCCAAAAACCTGCCGCAGGCCATCCAGGCTGCCGCCCGCTGCTCTCACCCGTTCGGGCAAGGCTGCTTCTTTTTCTTTGAGTGTCGGTTCGGGCAAAAGGTCCAGAATGCCATCAGACATCAGCGTCAAGCTGAACACTGGCGGCAGTTCCAGTACGTGGTCTTCGTAGGTGGCCTCGTTGAACAGGCCCACCGGAAGCCCACGCCCGTCGAGATAACGAACACTGTCAGGCGTGTACAACACCGGCAATGGCAAATGACCGCCAATGCTATAAGTCAACAAACCCGTCTCCTCGTCGATGACACCACCGACCATCGTGACATGTTTGCCCAGCTTACAGCTGATGAGGCCCCGGTTGATATGGCCGAGTACCTCGGAGGGCTTGAACTCAGGCAGCGTGCCGTTGCGCCGCGACTCGAACAGCAGGCGCGTGGTCATGAACTTGAGCAGTACGGTGACGAACGCGGACGACGCGCCATGCCCGGACACGTCGGCCAGGTAGAACGCCACGCGGCGCTCATCGACCCGGAAGTAATCGACGAAATCGCCGGACAGGTACAACGACGGAATGATTTGGTGCGCGAACTGGAATTCGTCGATGGCCCAAGGGCTGACCGGCAGCATGTTCATCTGCACCTGGCGCCCGGCGTTCTGGTCTTCCTGCAGCAGGTTGAGGCTGGCTTCGAGTTCGCGGTTAGCGGTCTCAAGCTTCTCGCGATAGCGCTGGTTCTCCAGCAGCAGGCGCGCCCGATCGAGCGCCCGGCGCACGGAGTGTTCCAGCACGGCGAGGTCTTCGAGGGGTTTTATCAGGTAATCGGCGGCGCCCAGACGCAAGGCTTCAACGGCATCGTTCATTACACCGGCACCGGAGACGACTATCACAGGGGTCTGCGGCGCAAGGTCGGTAACGTGGCGAATGAGTTCCAGGCCGCCCATCTGCGGCATGCGCAGGTCGCAGATCACCAGGTCGGGCTGGGCTTGCTCGAAGACCTTGAGACCCTGCTGGCCATTACCGGCCTGAAGGACGCTGAATCCACTGTCTTCCAAATAGGCGGCGAGGCTTTCGCGCACTACTTCGTCGTCATCGATTATCAGCAGCGTGGCACTGGTTTTCTGCATGTGGGCAAACGGCGCCAGAATGAGGTTGGCGTAGGCGCACCGGTCGGGGACCTGGGTTGCACTACTTAGATTCGCTTTCTAGCCTCTCTGGCTCGCGGCTGCGGGAGGTTTCCCGGTGGCCCGTGAGTCAGAGGTGCCCTTGTAAGGCGCAGACGGTACTCCCATCCGCCGGGGGTTTCAAGCTCATGCCGATGGTCACCAGGCGTCTTTACAGCACAAATCACCGGGAGTTATAAGAACAGGCAAATCCGTAACGGAATCGAAGGACAAAGCCCATGAGCCAAAACAATCGTGACTACAGTGAAAAGCGTGATTACATCCGCATGCGCGTCGATGCCGATGTCACCCTCCTTCACGAAGGCCAGGTCATTTCAGCAGTCTGCATCGACCTTTCCAGCAGCGGCATGCAGGTCCAGGCGCCGCGGGCCTTTAAGGTCGGTGACCAGCTCAGCGTAAAGATCGATTCCGAGTACCCGGCACTGGCGGGTTTGGAGGCCGAGACCGAGGTGGTGTGGGTCAAGCAGGCCGAGGATGAAAGCCAAAGGCTGGGGCTGACCATCCTGAAAATGAACTGACAGCCCACTGCAACGCAAGAAGGCGGCCCGAGGGCCGCCTTCTTTATAAGTATCGCCGGGTTTAAAAGTCGTCTTCGACCTGGCCATCCTTGACCTTGAACTCGCGGTTCTGCAGGTAGGCGTTGCGGATGAACACGTACTTGTCGCCGTTAATCAGCTTCTCGGCCGACAACAGGCTGGCACGAGTGTCGATAACGTCCATACCGATGGCCATGTTGCGGCTCGGTACGTGGTCCATGTAACGGTAGGGTTCGCCGTAGCTGTCGACGTACTTGGCCGGCGCGTCGCGCAAGGTGCTGGGGCCGAAAAACGGCAGCATCAGGTACGGGCCACTGGGCACGCCCCAATAGCCGAGGGTCTGGCCGAAGTCTTCGTCGTTGCGTTGCAGGCCCATTTGGGTGCCCACGTCGAAGAAGCCCAACAGGCCGAAGGTGGTGTTGAAGATCAACCGCGCCGTATCCACTCCCGCCGCTTGGGGCTTGAGCTGAAAAACATCGTTGGCCAGGTTGCCGACGTCACCGACGTTGCGGAACATGTTGTGGATGCCGTCTTCGAGAAACTGCGGGGTGATCGCTTGATAACCCTTGGCCAGAGGCTTGAGGCCGTAGGTGTCGAGCACATCGTTGAACTTGTAGATCGGGCGGTTGATGCTTTCCCAAGGGTCTTCCTGCGTGGCGGCCTGAACCGCAAACGGCGCCAGTAGCACACTGGAACAAACACATAGCTGAGCTAGACGATGGCTCCAGCGCATATAAGAAACTCCTTGGTAATGACTGTCTCGGGCGCTGGGCCCAGGCAATAAGCTCGCTAGTATAAGGCGGATCGGCCGATTAGGCAGCACTTGTAAACGGCCGTGCCACCGTCACCTGGGCGTCACCGGACTGTCATCGATCGGCCTTAGCCTATGAAACCATTTCAGAGGCACTGCCCATGCTCCACGCTGCCCCCCTGCCCGGCCCCGTTCCCACCCTCACCGCCGTGCTGTTTGGCCTCAGTGGCTGCCTGGTGGATTTCGGTGCCCGTACCCGCCACCAGGACGCTGGCGGCGAAACCATCCACACCACGCCCGGCGCGCTGGACATCCTGAATGCGTTACGCAGCCAAGGCATTCCCTGCGCCTGGCTCGATGAGCTAGCGGCCGATACCTGCACGCACCTGGCCCAATCACTGCCCGAAGGCATCGTCGCCGCCCCCAACCAACACCCGTGGCCGACGCCCCACGCCTGCTGGGCGGCGCTGATGGCCTTGAACGTCGAACGCCTGGACGGCTGCGTGCTGGTCAGCGGTGAACCACGCCTGCTGCAATCGGGCCTCAATGCCGGGCTGTGGACCATCGGCCTGGCGTCCTGTGGTTCGCTGTGTGGCCTGGCGCCCAGCCAATGGCAGGCCCTCAGTCAGCAGGAACGGGAGCAAAAACGCGGCAAGGCCACCCTGCAACTGTTCAACCTGGGAGTGCATTCGGTGATCGATCACCTGGGCGACCTGCCCACCTGCCTGGCGGACATCAGCCTGCGCCGCCTCAAAGGCGAAAAGCCCTGACCGATCAATGTTGATTGAGATCATGCACGCGGCCTGCCGGTGCATTACTCTGCAAGGCGTGGGCATGGACCTTTCGCCCCCCGGTGCGGTCCATGCCAGTGACTATCTATAAGGAGAACGCCATGCCTGCCCGCGACCTGCAAGAACAGCTCAATACACTGCGCGAGCAACTGGAGCAAAACCCGCCCCTTTCACAAGAAGAGCGCGGCCATTTGCACGAGCTGATGGCTCAGATCGAGGCGCAGATCGAACTCGAAACCCAGACCCAAAACACCAGCCTGGCCGACAATGTGAACCTGGCCGTGGAACGCTTTGAACTCGAACACCCCGCCCTGGCCGGCACCTTACGCAACATAGTGCAGACCCTGGGCAATATCGGCATCTGAAGCCTAGGCCAAGCGATCCCGCCCCCGCCCAGCGCACACAAAAAAGCCCCGTATCTCACGATACGGGGCTTTTCATTACCGGTTAATCAGCGGTTCACACCACCGATTGACCGCTCAACGCCAGGTCCAGCAACTCGCGGTTGGCCACCGCGTACATGGCGTAGTCGGTGCCGCTGGCGGCACGCAACTCCACCAGCATGGCGCGCCAGCGCTCGACCATGCCGTGGTGCTGCTCGATCCACAGCGCCAGGCGTGCTTCCACGTCCAACTCACCGTCGCCCATTTGCAGGACCGAGATGGTGATCGCCCGTTGCTGCCAGTCGATGTCATCACGGAACGCTTCACGGGCCAGGGCTTGCCAGTTGTTTTCCACCGCCAGCGCGCTGATCTGTTGCAGGTACCAGGTCAGGTCCAGCTCGCTGCCCACGGCAAAGTAGGCCTTGGCCACATCGGCCGCATTCTGGCCAGTGACGTCCGCCGCTTCGATGATCGGCAGCAAGGTGTACAGGTGCGTGGTCCCAGCCACCATCCGCGCCAGCAACTCGGGCACGCCAGCTTCGACGTAAGCCTGGTAGCGGGTCTGCCAGCCTTCACGGGTCGGGCCTTCGAGCAGTTCGTCGAGTTTCAGGCCCAGGGCGGCCAGGTGCGGGCCGAAGTGCGCGACGTCACGGGCAGCGTTCTGCTCGTTGCGCCGGCTGCGCAGGAACCAGCGCGTGGCGCGGCGGCCCAGGCGCATCAGTTCGTCCATCAGCTCCAGTTGCACGTCGGCCGAAACCTGGTGGTCCAGGGCTTCGATCTGACGGAACCAGTGCGGGAGATGGAAAATGTCACGCACGATCACATAGGCGCCGGCCACGTTCGCCGGGCTCATCCCGGTGGACTCCTTGAGGCGCTGGACGAAGGTGATGCCCATGTGGTTGACCAGGTCGTTGGCGATCTGGGTGCTGACGATTTCGCGCTTGAGGCGGTGACGGCGCATCGCTTCGGCGAACTTGCTCACCAGCATCGGCGGGAACGCGGTTTCCATGTCGCGGGTCAGGTAGTCGTCGTCCGGCACCTGGGAACCGAGCAGGGCTTCCTTGAGGTCGATCTTGCTGTAGGAGATCAGCACCGACAGCTCGGCACGGGTCAGGCCCTGGCCCGCCGCGACGCGCTCGACCAGTTGCTCTTCGGACGGCAGGAACTCGATGGCACGGTCTAGCTTGCCGCGACCTTCGAGGTCGTTCATCAAGCGCTTGTACTCAGCGATTCGCTCGTAGGCACGGCGGGCCGCCAGGGACAAGGCCTGAGTCTGCTTGTAGTTGTTGCCCAACACCAAGCCACCGACTTCGTCGGTCATGCTGGCCAGCAACTGGTTGCGTTGCTTGTCCGTCATGTCGCCGGCCTGCACCACTTCGTTGAGCAGGATCTTGATGTTCACTTCATGGTCGGAACAGTCCACGCCGCCGGCGTTGTCGATGAAGTCGGTGTTGGAACCACCGCCATTAAGGCCGAACTCGACGCGGCCCAACTGGGTCATGCCCAGGTTCCCACCCTCGCCCACCACTTTGCAGCGCAGTTCGTTGCCATTGACCCGCAGGGCGTCGTTGGCCTTGTCGCCGACATCAGCGTGGCTTTCAGTGCTGGCCTTGACGTAAGTACCGATGCCGCCATTCCACAACAAGTCCACCGGGGCCTTGAGCAAGGCGTTGAGCAGTTCGGTTGGGGTCAGCTTGTCGGCCTGGATGGCGAAGCGTTCTTTCATCTGTGGCGAGATGGCGATGCTTTTCGCGCTGCGCGAAAAGATACCGCCGCCCTCGGACATGATGCTGGTGTCGTAGTCGCTCCAGGCCGAACGCGGCAGCTCGAACAGGCGCTTGCGCTCAACGAAGCTGTTGGCGGGTTCAGGGTTGGGGTCGACGAAGATATGCAAGTGGTTGAAAGCGGCCACCAGTTGCAGCTTGTCAGACATCAGCAAACCGTTGCCGAACACGTCGCCAGCCATGTCGCCCACGCCGACCACAGTAATGCTGTCTTCCTGGACATTGATGCCGCGCTCGCGGAAGTGGCGCTGCACGCCCACCCATGCGCCCTTGGCGGTGATGCCCATTTTCTTGTGGTCGTAACCCGCCGAGCCGCCCGAGGCAAACGCATCGCCGAGCCAGAAGCCGTAATCGATGGCGATGCCATTGGCGATATCGGAGAAGGTCGCGGTGCCCTTGTCGGCCGCCACCACCAGGTACGGGTCGTCGTCGTCATGGCGCACGACGTTGACCGGTGGCACCAAGGTGCCGTCCTTGAGGTTATCGGTGATGTCCAACAGGCCCGAGATGAAGATGCGGTAGCAGGCGATGCCTTCGGCCGCAATCTCGTCCCGGCTACCGCCCAAGGGCAGGCGACGGGGCAGGAAACCGCCCTTGGCGCCCACCGGCACGATAACCGAGTTCTTCACTTGCTGAGCTTTAACCAGGCCCAGGACTTCGGTACGGAAGTCTTCTTCGCGGTCGGACCAGCGCAGGCCGCCACGGGCAACGTTACCAAAGCGCAGGTGCACGCCTTCGACCCGTGGCGAGTAGACGAAGATCTCGAACTTCGGCACAGGCTTGGGCAGCTCTGGAATGGCATGGGGGTTGAACTTGAAGCTGAAGTAAGACTTGTTCTGGCCCTTGGCGTCGGTCTGGTAGAAGTTGGTACGCAGCGTGGCCTTAATCAGGTCCAGGTAGCGGCGCAGGATACGGTCTTCGTTGAGTACCTGGACATCGTCCAGGGCGGTAAGGATCGCTTGCTCCAGACGCTGCTGCTTGTCATCCAGGTCATCGCCACTGAGCTTGCGCGCCAGGTAGAAACGGGTCTTGAACAACCGGGTCAACTCGCGGGCGATGTCGGTGTGGTTGTTCAGCGTGCTGGCGATGTAACCCAGGTCGAAGCCCAGGCGGATCTGCTTGAGGTAGCGAGCGTAGGCGCGCAGCAGCGCCACATCGCGCCATGGCAGGCCGGCCGTGAGCACAAGGCGGTTGAAGGCGTCGTTCTCCGCGTCGCCGCGCACGATGTGCACGAAGGCGTCTTGCAGGGTGTCATTGAGCTGCTGGATATCCAGGTTCAGGCCTTCAGCAGCAGTGAACGCGAAGTCATGGATCCAGAACTCGCGGCCGTTGCTGTGGCGCAGGCGATACGGGAACTCACCCAGCACACGCAGGCCGAGGTTTTCCAGGATCGGCAGCACGTCCGACAGCGCCAGTGGCGTGTCCGCGTGATACAGCTTGCAGTGCAGCTCCTGCTGGCCGGTGACATGGCCCAGGGGCTGGTAGAAGCTCATCACCAGCGGGTTTTCCTGGGTCAGGTTCAGCAAGTGCTGCATATCGACCACGGCCGAGTGCGCGGCAAAACGCTCGCGGTAGCCGGCCGGGAAGCCCTTGGGGAAGTCCGCCAGCACGTTGGTGCCGTGGGCCTCGCCGAAGCTCTCGACCACCAGGCTGGCATAGTCGTCCTGCCAACTGCGGCAGGCCTGCACCACTTCTTTTTCCAGCAGCACGGGGTCGATATCCAGGCGATTCTTCGGGTCTACCCGCAGGATCAACTGCACACGCGCCAACACCGACTCGGAGAAGAAGGTCCAGAACTCGCAATCGCTGGCCTTGAGGCGGTCCATCAGCACTTGCTGGATTTTCTGCCGCACTTCGGTGGAGTAGATGTCGCGCGGCACGTAGGCCAAGCAGTAGCAGAAACGGCCGTAGGGGTCTTTGCGCAGGAACACGCGGATCTTGTTGCGCTCCTGGATTTGCACGATGGACATCACGGTGCTGAACAGTTCATCCACCGGGGTCTGGAACAGGTCATCGCGGGGCAGCACTTCGACCACCTGGGCCAGTTCCTTGCCCAGGTGCGCCTTGGCCTGGAAGCCCGAGCGGCGCTCGATTTCCTCGACCTTGCGGCGGATGTAGGGAATGACCCGCACGCTCTCGCCGTACACCGAGGAGGTGTATAGGCCCATGAAGCGGCATTCCTTGATGACCTTGCCATCGGCGTCGATCTCGCGGATCGACACGTAGTCGGGGTAGGCCGGGCGGTGTACGCGGCTTGGGTGCGCAGCCTTGGCAAACGACAGCGGAGTCGGTTCGCGCAGGTAATTGACGGCGTAGTCTTCGATGCGCAGGTCATCGGCGGTGAGGCCGGCGCGCAACAGTTTGGTCAGGCCCAGGAACGACGACGGGTCGTATTCGATGTGGCCGCCATCGGCCTCATCGCGCACCACGAACTCTTCATAGCCCAGGAAGGTGAAGTGGTTGCCCACCAACCATTCCAGGAAGCTCTTGATCTCGGCTTTTTCATCGCCGTCGATGGCAAAACGGCTGTGGTCCAGACCGGTCAGCAGTTCCTGGACCTTGGCTTTCATCGGCTCGAAATCGGCCACCGCGACCCGCACTTCGCCCAACACCTGCTCCAGCTCCTTGCTCAACACATTGAGCTCGGCGGCGTTGGCGCAGCGGTCGATTTCCAGGTACATCAGCGACTCTTGCAGCACGTCGTCGCCCTGGGTGCCCTTGGGCAGGATTTCCAGCAACTCGCCCTTGGCGCCGCGGCGCACGCTCAACACGGTGGTTTGCAGGGTGTGGATGCTGTAGCCCCGGCGGTTGAGCTCGGTACGCACCGAGTCCACCAGGAACGGCAGGTCGTGGTGCAGCACCTCGACCGCGGTGTGGGTCGATTGCCAGCCATGGCGCTCGTAATCGGGGTTGTACACGCGCACCTGGGGCTGGGCGTGGTCAAAACGCTCCAGCAGGCGCCAGGCAGACAGGGTGCAACCGGCCAGGTCGGACATCCGACGCTGGGTCAGTTCATCCAGGGAAATGATGCCGAAAAATTGCTCGGCGAACAGCGCCACTTGTGGCAGTGCCTGTTCACTGATGTGCTGGGCCAGTGCTGCTTGCAGTTGGTGCTGGAAGTCGGCTTTGCTGGCTGCGGTGAAAAACGCCATCTGTGGTACTCCGCTTGGGCTTGTTATTGATGGAAGCGTCGCGTGCAACCCCTTGCGGGGTGAGTCGCCATCCTGGTCCTGATGCTCGGGTAGAGCGTTGCAGGACGGCAGGAGGATGAAGCCGGACATGACCGCCAGGTCACATCCCCCTTCACGGCAGATGGGCATCTGCAAAAGCGACTGGCGGCGTGCCGCCAATGCCTTTACAGGTGTCCATCCGTTGCGCAGCTTAACGAGTGCGGCAACGCGCCTGCTTGCGGTGCTGCGACATATTCGGTCACAGGCACGCTGCTCGCCGGGCAGCCCCTGGAACAACCCTAGCAGTCACGTAGGAAAACACTGGTTTTAACGAATGAATCGCACCCAGCAAGCGCATGAAATGACCGACACCCAGCCTGCCGCCCATAAAGCGTCCCGCCAACACAAGCCAGCAGAAATTCCCCGAGGCTGGCAGAATCGCACCCTGCCCGCTCACACGCCGCTCTTGGAGCCAGGAATCCCTCTATGCAAATGACCACCGCCCACCTGATCGCCAACCCGTGCGACGACGAAGAAGACAACATGGCCATGCTGTGCTGCCACAGCAACCAGGGCGACATGTTCCTGATGACCCGCTACCCCGACGAAGACGAACTGGAAATCACCCTAGACGGCGAACCTTCAACCCTTGAAGGCGTCAAGGTCACCCTCAGCCCCACTCACCTGCTGATCGAAATCGCCGCAGGCGACAACGACGCCCTCAATGGCGACGATCATCTGGAAATTCACCACAGCACCGCCGCCGGCGACTTGGCAGAAGTGGAACTGACTTTGCAAAACATCCTCAAGGGCACAGGGACCTACATTAGCCAACTGGCGTAAACCCGAATGCGGAGATTGCCATGGCTTCGCCGATTTTCGATGCTCATTGCCACATTATCGACCCCAACTACCCACTGATCGCCAACCAGGGCTTTTTGCCTGACGCCTTCACGGTGGACGACTACCGAGCACAGGCCGGGCCCCTCGGGATGGTGGGCGGTGCCGTGGTGTCCGGCTCCTTCCAGGGCTTCGACCAACGCTACCTGCTCGCCGCCCTGCAACGCCTGGGGCCCGGGTTTGTCGGCGTCACCCAGTTGCCCGAGGACGTCAGCGATGCGCAACTGCTGGCGCTCGATGCCGCAGGCGTGCGCGCCTTGCGCTTTAACCTCAAACGCGGCGGTTCGGCGCCACTGGAGCAATTGGAGGCCATGGCCTTGCGGGTGCATGCCAACCTGGGCTGGCATGTGGAGCTGTATGTCGATGCGCGGGAGCTGCCCGACCTGGAAACGCGCCTGCTGCGCCTACCGGCCGTGAGTATCGACCACCTGGGCCTGAGCCACGCGGGCTTGCCCAGTGTGCTGCGCCTGGCCGAGCAAGGTGTGCGCATCAAGGCCTGCGGCTTTGGCCGGGTGGATTTCGCCGTGGCACCGGTGCTGCAACACATCCACCGCGCCAACCCCCATGCCTTGATGTTCGGCAGCGACCTGCCCTCCACCCGCGCGCCACGCGCCTTTGAAGCCGGGGACATTGCCCTGCTGGCCGACGCCCTGGGCGAAGACGGCGCCCGCATGGCGCTGTGGGACAATGCGCGGCGTTTTTACCGCTTGGGCTGACTGAGAAAACTATCGCGAGCCGGCTCGCACAGTTGAACGGTGGTGCGGATGGGATGTTCGTTTTTCCTCTGTGTGCGAGCCTGCTCGCGATGGCGGCACGCAGTGGCGATGACGAATAGTCGGGGTAAGACTGTTGCTGCCACAGAGGCAGGCCCCCAACCATCAACGATATTGATAGCCGCCTAACGAACCCCCCGTCCCAGAGGGCTATGGCGCGGCTTATATCATTGCGGATGATAGTTACCTTCGCCTCATTCGATTCGTGACTTGCACCCGCGCCACGCATCATCCGCCCATCTCACTACATTGGCGGATGCATCCATGGAACAGTCACTCAAACATTTGCGCTATCCCCTCGCCGCGTTGGCGGTGCTGGTGATGAGCGCATGCGGCAAGGCCCCGGAGACGGCCGCCAATATGCCTGCCACCAAAGTCAGCGTGGCCAAGGTGCTGGAACAACCGGTCAACGAGTGGGACGAGTTCACCGGCCGCCTCGAAGCCCCAGAAACCGTAGAGATCCGCCCGCGCGTGTCGGGCCAGATCGACCAGGTGGCGTTCACCGAAGGCGCCCTGGTGAAAAAGGGCGACGTGTTGTTCCAGATCGACCCCCGGCCATTCCAGGCCCAGGTGCGGCGCCTCGAAGCCCAGCTGCAACAGGCCCGCGCCAGCGCCAACCGCAGCGAAAACGAAGCCCAGCGCGGCGAGCGCCTGCGCACCAACAACGCGATTTCCGCTGAACTGGCCGACTCGCGCACCAGCGCCGCCCAGGAAGCCCGGGCCGGTGTGGCAGCCATCCAGGCCGAACTGGACCTGGCCAAGCTCAACCTGAGTTTCACCCGCGTCACCTCGCCCATCAGTGGCCGCGTCAGCCGTGCCCAGATTACCGCCGGCAACCTGGTCAGCGCCGACACCACGGCCCTGACCAGCGTGGTGTCCACCGACAAGGTCTACGCCTACTTCGACGCCGACGAGCGCGTGTACCTCAAGTACACCGAGCTGGCGCGCCAGGGCCAACGCGGCCAGACCACCCCGGTGTACCTGGGCCTGTCCAACGAAGACGGCCACCCGCACCTGGGCCAGATGAACTTCGTCGACAACCAGGTCAACCCCAAAACCGGCACCATCCGTGGCCGCGCGGTGTTCGACAACCGTGACAGCAGCTACACCCCAGGCCTGTATGCGCGCCTGAAACTGGTGGGCAGCGGCACCTATTCGGCGGTGCTCATCAGCGACGAAGCCGTGGGTACTGACCTGGGCAAGAAGTTCGTGCTGGTGATGGACGGCGACAAGTCCACTTACCGCGCCGTGGAACTGGGGCCCAAGATCGAAGGCCTGCGCATCGTGCGCAGCGGCCTGAGCAAGGACGACACCATCATCGTCAAGGGCCTGCAACGGGTACGCCCCGGTGCGCCGGTGGCGCCCGAGGTCATTCCCATGGCCGACCAGGCCACCCTCGCCGCTCTGGCACAACAACGACAAGCGCTTGAAGCCAGCAACCTGCCGCAGGTCACCCCTGCCAAGGCTGCGCCAGGCTCGGCGGTAAAACTGGCCGCTGCCACGCCACGCGGTTAAGGGACGACACTTGCGATGAATTTTTCCCAGTTCTTTATTTCCCGGCCGATCTTTGCCGCAGTGCTATCGCTGCTGATCCTGATCGCCGGTGCAATCTCGCTGTTCCAACTGCCCATCAGCGAATACCCGGAAGTCGTGCCGCCCACCGTGGTAGTGCGCGCCAACTTCCCCGGCGCCAACCCCAAGGTCATCGGCGAAACCGTGGCCGCGCCTCTGGAACAGGCGATCACCGGGGTGGAGAACATGCTGTACATGTCCTCCCAGTCCACCGCTGACGGCAAGATCACCCTGACCATCACCTTCGCCCTGGGCACCGACCTGGACAACGCCCAGGTGCAGGTGCAAAACCGCGTGACCCGCACCCAGCCCAAGCTACCCGAAGAGGTGACGCGCATCGGGATCACGGTGGACAAGGCCTCACCCGACCTGACCATGGTCGTGCACTTGACCTCGCCGGATAAACGCTACGACATGCTCTACCTGTCCAACTACGCCTTGCTCAACATCAAGGACGAGTTGGCGCGCCTCGATGGTATCGGTGACGTGCAGTTGTTCGGCATGGGCGACTACTCCCTGCGGGTGTGGCTCGATCCGAACAAAACCGCCTCGCGCAACCTCACCGCCACCGACGTGGTCAACGCCATCCGCGAGCAGAACCGCCAGGTTGCCGCCGGCGCCCTGGGCGCGCCACCCGCGCCGAGCGCCAGCAGTTTCCAACTGTCGGTCAACACCCAGGGGCGCCTGGTCACCGAGGAAGAGTTCGAGAACATCATCATTCGCGCCGGCGACGACGGTGAAATCACTCGCCTCAAAGACATCGCCCGCATCGAACTGGGCTCCAGCCAATACGCCCTGCGCTCGCTGCTCAACAACCAACCGGCGGTGGCGATCCCGATCTTCCAGCGCCCGGGCTCCAACGCCATCGAGATCTCCAACGACGTTCGGGCAAAAATGGCCGAACTCAAAAAAGATTTCCCCGAAGGCATGGACTTCAGCATCGTCTATGACCCGACGATCTTCGTGCGCGGCTCCATCGAAGCAGTGGTGCACACCCTGTTCGAGGCCCTGATTCTGGTGGTGCTGGTCGTCATTTTGTTCCTGCAAACCTGGCGCGCCTCGATCATCCCCCTGGCCGCCGTGCCAGTGTCGTTGATCGGTACCTTTGCCGTGATGCACATGTTCGGCTTCTCCCTCAACGCCCTGTCGCTGTTCGGCCTGGTGCTGGCCATCGGCATCGTGGTCGATGACGCCATCGTGGTGGTGGAGAACGTCGAACGTAACATCGGCCTGGGGCTCAGCCCGGTAGACGCCACCAAGCGGGCGATGCGCGAAGTGACCGGGCCGATCATCGCCACGGCGCTGGTGCTGTGTGCGGTGTTCATTCCAGCGGCCTTCATCAGTGGCCTGACCGGGCAGTTCTATAAACAGTTCGCCTTGACCATCGCCATTTCGACGGTGATCTCGGCCTTCAACTCCCTGACCCTGTCCCCGGCCCTGGCGGCGGTGTTGCTCAAACCCCATGACGCGCCCAAAGACCGTTTCTCCAAGGTTCTGGACCGTTTGTTCGGCGGCTGGTTGTTCCGCCCGTTCAACCGTTTCTTCGACCGCGCCAGCCATGGCTATGTCGGCACCGTGACCCGAGTCATCCGCAGCAGCGGCATTGCCCTGGTGCTGTACGCCGGGCTGATGGTGCTGACCTTCTTCGGTTTCTCCAGCACCCCCACCGGTTTCGTGCCGCCCCAGGACAAGCAATACCTGGTGGCCTTCGCCCAACTGCCGGATGCCGCGAGCCTGGACCGCACCGAAGACGTCATCAAGCGCATGTCCGAGCTGGCCCTCAAGCAGCCTGGCGTGGAAAGCTCGGTGGCCTTCCCCGGCCTGTCGATCAACGGTTTCACCAACAGCCCGAACAACGGCATCGTCTTCGTCATCTTGAAGCCATTCGATGAGCGCAAGGACCCGAGCATGTCGGCCGGTGCCATTGCCGGCGCCCTGAATGCCCAGTACGCGGACATCCAGGAAGCCTACATGGCGATCTTCCCACCGCCGCCGGTACAGGGCCTGGGCACCATCGGCGGGTTCCGCCTGCAAGTCGAAGACCGCGCGGGCCTGGGTTATGAGGAACTGTACAAAGAAGTGCAGAACGTCATCGCCAAGAGCCACAACGTGCCGGAGTTGGCCGGGTTGTTCACCAGCTACCAGGTCAACGTGCCCCAGGTCGATGCCGCCATCGACCGCGACAAGGCCAAGACCCACGGCGTGGCCATCACCGACATCTTCGACACCCTGCAGGTTTACCTCGGCTCGCTGTACGCCAACGACTTCAACCGTTTTGGCCGCACCTACCAGGTCAACGTCCAGGCCGAGCAGCAGTTCCGCCTCGAACCTGAGCAGATCGGCCAGTTGAAAGTGCGCAACAACAAAGGCGAGATGATCCCGCTGGCGACCTTCATCAAGGTCAGCGACACCGCAGGGCCGGACCGCGTGATGCACTACAACGGCTTTGTCACCGCCGAAATCAACGGCGCGGCAGCCCCCGGCTACAGCTCCGGCCAGGCCGAGGCGGCCATCGAAAAACTGCTCAAGGAAGAACTGCCCAACGGCATGACCTACGAATGGACCGAGCTGACTTACCAGCAGATCCTCTCGGGCAACACGGCGCTGTTCGTCTTCCCGCTCTGCGTGCTGCTGGCGTTCCTCGTGCTCGCGGCCCAGTACGAGAGCTGGAGCCTGCCGCTGGCGGTGATCCTGATCGTGCCCATGACCCTGTTGTCGGCCATCGCCGGGGTCATTGCCTGGGGCGGTGACAACAACATCTTCACCCAGATCGGCCTGATCGTACTGGTGGGCCTGGCGTGTAAGAACGCGATCCTGATCGTCGAGTTCGCCAAGGACAAGCAAGAGGAAGGCATGGACGCCTTGAGCGCGGTGCTCGAAGCCTGCCGCCTGCGGCTGCGGCCGATCCTGATGACCTCGTTCGCCTTCATCATGGGCGTGGTGCCCCTGGTCTTCTCCAGCGGCGCGGGGGCGGAAATGCGCCACGCCATGGGTGTAGCCGTGTTCTCCGGGATGCTCGGGGTGACCTTCTTCGGCCTGCTGCTGACCCCGGTGTTCTACGTACTGATCCGTAATTTCGTGGAGCGCAGCGAAGCACGCAAAGCGGCCAAGGCCCTGATACTGGAGGCACGCCCATGAGCCCCAAAGCCTTCCTGCCCAGCCTGTTGGCCCTGGCCCTGAGCGCGTGCGCCGTGGGCCCGGACTACTCGACACCGGCCACCGAAGCGGCCCACATCACGGCCGCCACCGACGGCGCGGCCGGCCAGAAGAACTTCGACCGTGCGCGGTTCGAGGGCATCTGGTGGCAGCAGTTCGACGACCCGACGTTGAACCAATTGGTCAGCCAGTCGCTGCAAGGCAACCGCCAGTTGCGCGTGGCGTTTGCCCGCCTGCGGGCGGCGCGGGCGATCCGCGATGACGTCAGCAATGACGCCATGCCCACCATCACCAGCCGCGCCAGCAGCGACCTGGGCAAAGGCCAGGTGCCGGGGCAAACCGAGCGCCGCGTTAACAGCGAACGCTACGACCTGGGCCTGGACATGGCTTGGGAACTGGACCTGTTCGGCCGCATCCAGCGCCAATTGGAAGCCAGCGACGCCGAGCAGCAAGTGGCCGAAGCCGACCTTTACCAGTTGCAAGTGACCCTGATTGCCGAACTGGTGGACGCCTACGGCCAACTGCGCGGCGCCCAACTGCGCGAGGGCATCGCCCTGGCCAACCTGAAGAACCAGCAGGACTCGCGCAAGATCACCGAAAGCCTGCGCGATGCCGGCGTCGGCGATCAGCTTGACGTGGTCCGTGCCGATGCGCGCCTGGCCTCGGTGGAAGCCAGCGTGCCGCAATTGCAGGCCGAGCAGGCGCGTCAGCGCAACCGCATCGCCACCCTGCTGGGCGAACGCCCGGACAAACTGAGCGTGGACCTGAGCCCGGCGACCCTACCCGCCATCGCCAAGGCCTTGCCCATTGGCGACCCGGGTGAACTGCTGCAACGCCGGCCCGACATCGCCAGCGCCGAACGCAAACTGGCCGCCGCCACCGCCCGCATAGGCGTGGCCAAGGCCGATTTGTTCCCACGGGTCAGCCTCAGCGGCTTCCTGGGCTTTACCGCCGGGCGCGGCTCGCAAATCGGCTCCTCGGCGGCCAACGCCTGGGCGCTGGGCCCGAGCATCACCTGGGCGGCGTTCGACCTGGGCAGCGTGCGCGCCCGTTTGCGCGGCGCCGATGCCGAAGCCGAGGGCGCCCTGGCCAGCTATGAACAGCAGGTGTTGCTGGCCCTGGAAGAATCGGAAAACGCCTTCAGCGACTACGGCAAGCGCCAGCAACGGCTGATCTCGCTGATCCGCCAAAGCGAATCGAGCCGCGCCGCCGCTGACCTGGCCCAAATCCGCTACCGCGAAGGCACCGAGGACTTCCTCGTGCTGCTCGACGCCCAGCGCGAACGCCTGGCCGCCGAAGACGCCCAAGCCCTGGCCGAGGTGGACCTGTATCGCGGCATCGTCGCCATCTACAAAGCCCTGGGCGGCGGCTGGCAACCCGAGACCCTGGCCCGTAATTAACCCCCGAGTTGCTCCTTTGGTTGGCCGCAACCAACCAAACCTTTGCCCCGCGAATCATTCGATCGCGGGGCTTTTTTTTGCGTCTCAAACCGCCATCGCGAGCCATCCAGCGCCCGCAGGGGATTGCTCGCGGCCTGTGCTCAAACCTTCTGCCACGGCAGGTCCGGGGCCGTCAGCCGTGGGCCGTCGAAGCCTTCTACCTCGCCAAAGCGTTGCAGGTCACCCTGGTTCCAGGCCTCCAGGGCCAGGACGATGTCCACCTTGCTGTGGCTGACGAAGTTCCAGAACATGTAGATCTCCTCCTCGAACGGCGCGCCGCCCAGCAGCAGGGCGCGGGCGCCGTCGCGGGTGTGCAGTTGCACCTCGTCCAGGCCCCGCCCCAGGTAGGCCAGTTCATTATTGGCGAACATCTGGCCGTTAACCTGAAGCGCCCCGTCCAGGGGCAGGATGCCGTACTCGAAGGTAGGGTCCAGGGCCAAGCGCGCCTGGGCCGCGCCTTCGGCCAGCAGGTCCAGGCCCACCAGCGGCGTATAGACCTTGCTCGGTGCCTGGCGCCCGGCGAAGTGCCCGGCCAGCAAGGTGATGTGCAGGCCACCTTCATCCCACTGGGGCAAATCCGGGTAATGATCGAACGCTGGCGCGCAGTCGGCGTGGCTGGCGGGCAAGGCGATCCACAACTGCGCGGCGTGCAGGCGCCGTTCTTCGGGCAGGGACTCTTCGGTGTGGACGATGCCGCGCCCGGCGGTCATCAGGTTGACCTGGCCAGGGCGCACCACTTGCTCGTTGCCCAGGCTGTCGCGGTGCAGCACTTGGCCTTCGATCATCCAGGTGAACGTCTGCAAGCCAATGTGCGGATGGGGCCCCACCCGCAAGCCGCCCAGGGGCTCGAACAGCGCCGGGCCAGCATGGTCGAGAAAACACCAGGCGCCGATCTTGCGCCGCTGGCGCGAAGGCATCAGGCGACTGACCGGGATACCGCCACCCACCTCGGCGGTGCGGGCGGTGATGCGCTGGATCTGCCGCTCGCCGTCCTCGCTGGGGCAGTCAGAGGAAAGGGACAGGGAAGGTTTGGGGTCTTGGTTGCTCATGGGAAATCCTTCTGTGAATGCGCCATGGACCGCTGCCTGTAGGTAGAAAGCGGGCTTGCCCGCGCCGGGTTGCCACGACAGCAGCATTGATTAAGGCGAAGCCATTAATAGATCATATCGATCAAGCCGTCAGCCAAAGCGATTGGACAAGCCCTAGGGGCGATCCTACTCTGGCGGGGCCACGAAAGCCTCCCACTGGGTAAATCCTGCACCGATGATCGTTCGCCCCAAGCCCAACCTGGTCAGCATCCTGTTCTCCCTCAAGGGCTCGATTGCCCGGCGTATCGCCTTGCGTAGCCTGCTGGTGACGTTGCTGGCGTCGGTGATCGTGTTGATCGAAACCCTGCACCCGGCCTATTTCGCCAAGGTCAGCGCCACGCCCTTCACCCTGCTGGGGCTGTCGCTGTCGATCTTCATGAGTTTTCGCAACAACGCCTGCTACGACCGCTGGTGGGAGGGCCGCAAGCAATTGGGGCAGTTGATTATCGAAGTGCGTTCGCTGATCCGCGAAAGCCAGGTGATCGCCGACCCGCAGGTGCGCGAAGCGCTGCTGCGTGAACTGTGCGGCTTCGCCCATGGCCTGATTGCGCGGCTGCGCGGCGAGGCCGAGCACGCGGCCATCGCGCCCTGGGTGCAACCGGCGGTGGACAACGCCCACCCCAACCTCACCGACAGCCTGCTGCAACGCATCGGCGCACGCTGCTCGCGCCTGGCCGAGCAAGGCCTTATCAGCGACTGGCGCTACACCCAGCTCGAATCGCGCCTGGTCAGCCTCAGCGGCGTGCAGGCCGGTTGCGAGCGGATCAAGAGCACGCCGCTGCCCTTCCCCTACACCCTGCTGCTGCACCGCACCATCTACCTGTTCTGCATCCTGCTGCCATTTGCCATGGCCGAGCCTCTGGGCTGGATGGCGCCGATCTTCACCGCCGTGGTCAGCTACACCTTTTTTGGCCTGGACGAAATCGGCGACGACCTCGAAGACCCCTTCGGCTTCGACGAAAACGACCTGCCGTGCGATGCCATCGTGCGCACCCTGGAACGGGAAATCCTCGCCGCACTGGGCCACACCGACCTGCCACCAGCCCTGGAACCCAAAGACTTCGTCCTCACTTGAACACCGGGGTTTGACTCGCGGCGCGCTCTGGCCGAAGCTTGGCCCCCTGCGCAAAACCCGCCCGCGCCCGGATACCTGCATGTTCAAGCCCCGCCGTCACCTGTTGATCTGCCTATCGCTGGTAGTGGCCGCGGGCGTTGCCTGGCTGCTGTTGCGCGATACCGCCCCCGACGTGGCCCCGGCGGTCAAGCACGGTTTCAACAAGGCCCTGGCGCAGGCGCGCAATGGCCAACCCGGCGCGGCGCGGGTGCTGTACCAGCAATTTGCCCGCAGCGACCTGCCCGACAGCCGCCGCGTGCGCCTGCATGCCGAACTGCCCAACTACCCCAGCCCCCAGGCCTTGAAACTGGCGGACAAAGACTTGCACCACCCCTCCCCAAAGGTGCGCCAAGCGGCGATCCAGAGCGTCGTAGCCTTGGTGCCCGGGGGGCCACGCAGCCTGTTGCTCGGGCCGCTGTTGGACGACCCCGAGCAAAGCGTGCGGTTTGCCGCCGCCAGCGCCTTGCTGGGGTTGTCGCCGGATGACCTGGGGTTGTACTTCGGCCCCTTGCAGCAGGTGCTGGAGCAGTACCAAGCCGTACTCAAGGCCCGGCCCGACGACGTCGACAGCCAATACCTACTGGCGCGCCTGTACCTGCACAACGCCGACCTCAAGGCCGCGCAACAGGCCCTGGAACGGGCCTTGCGCCTGGAGCCGGATAACTTGCGCGCCGTGGTGCTGCAAGTGGAAGTGCTCGACAAACAAGGCCAGGGCGACGCCGCCCGCCAGTTACTGGCGCGGCAACTGCAAGCCCATTCCGACTCGGCCTACCTGCAACACGCCCTGGGCATGTGGCTGCTGCAACACGGCCAGGGCGAATACGCCTTGCTCGGCCTGTCCCGGGCGGTGGAGCTGGAACCGGACAACCCCCATTACCGCTATGACCTGGCCACCACCCTGCACGACGAGGGCGAGTTGCAAGCGGCGCAAAAGCAGTTGCAAGAGATCGTCCAGCGCCAACCCGCCAACCGCAAGGCGCGGGTGCTGCTTATCAATTACTGGAAAGAATCGGGGCAGTTGCAGAACGTTCAGGTGCTACTGGCCTTGCTGGAGCAGCAAAACCCCGATGACCCGGCGTTGCAGCAGGGGTTGTAAAAGGGGCCGCCATCGCAAGCAGGCGCGCTCCCACAGAGGAAAAATCAAAATCCCACCCACACCAGCGTTCAACTGTGGGAGCGGGCCTTGCCCACGATGAGGCTGGCACAGCCGACACCGGTCTACCCGCAATCATGCCGCTATCGCGGGCAAGCCCCCACATACAGGGTGGGCGTGCACTCAGGCGAGCATGTCCTGCATGATTTCCTGCAGCACATCGAGGTCAAAGGGCTTGGCCAGGATCGGCGCCTTGAGGGCGATGGAGCTGCCGGATTCGCGGATTTCCTGAGGGTAGCCGCTGATGAAGATCACTTTCAGTTCCGGGCGCAGCTTGACCGCCGGTTCCGCGATCTGCACCCCGGAAATGCCGCCCGGCAGGCGGAAGTCGGTAATCATCATGTCCAGGTGCGGCTTGGTGGCGAGGATCTGGAACGCCTGTTCGCCGTTTTCCGCCTGAAGCACCCGGTAGCCTTCCCCGGACAGGTAAGCCGCCAGCACCATCAGGATCGAGGGGTCATCTTCGACGATCAGTACAACGTCTTGCGCATCTTCACTCATGGGACGCCTTTGTTCGGTCAATTGCTGCCGGATACGACCACCCGGTCACGCAGAGGTTGCGTCGCCCGGCGCTGTTTTTCACAGCGGCAGGCTCACGCGAAATAAAGCACCTTCGTGGATCCGGCTCTCCACGTCGATGGTGCCGCCATGGGCCGCGACAATCTGCTCGGAAATGAACAGCCCCAACCCCAGGCCCGCCACCACCGTCTTGTCCGAAACCCGCTCGAACTGGGCGAAGATGCGCCGCTGGTTCTCTTCGCTGATGCCGATGCCGTTGTCCTGCACTTCCACCCGCGCCTCGCGGCCGGCGCAGTATACGCGCACTTGGATCAGGCTTTTACCGCCATAGCGCAAGGCATTGGTCAGCAGGTTGGACACCACTTGTTCGATGCGGAACTCGTCCCAGTCGCCCTCCACCGGCTCCGGCGCGTCAAGGCTGACCGAGCATTCGGCGGCCTCGATCTGCGCGGCAAAGCCTTGCAGCAGGTTGCGCACCAATTGCGCCAGGTCGAAGCGGCTGGGGCGGATGGACAATTTGCCGGTGCGGATGCGCGACACGTCGAGCATGTCTTCGATCAGGCGGATCAGGCTTTTGATCTGCCGTTCATCGCGGTCGACCATGGCGTGCATCTTGTCCAGGCTGAACGCCGCCGCATTGCCCCGGGCCAGGTGCATCTTGCGCAACTGGGTTTCCAGGATCAGCCCGTTCAACGGCGTGCGTACCTCATGGGCGACGATGGACATGAAGTCATCGCGCATGCGCACCGCTTGCTCCAGTTCGTTCTGGGTGGCCTGCAAGCGCTCCAGCAGGGCCTGTTGCTCGCGACGGCTCTGCTCCAGGGCTTCGACCTGCTGCTTCATGGCCTTGCTCTGGCGGTACAGGTCGACGAACACGTTGACCTTGCTCTTCACCGCGTGGATATCCAGGGGCTTGTGCAAAAAGTCCACGGCGCCGCTTTCATAGCCCTTGAAGGCGTAGTTGAGCTCACGCCCGGCGGCGCTGACGAACACGATGGGGATGTTCTTGGTTTTTTCCGTGCCGCGCATCAGCTCGGCCAGCTCGAAGCCGTTCATGCCCGGCATCTGCACGTCGAGGATGGCCAGGGCAAATTCGTGCTGCAACAGCAGCGACAGGGCCTCGTCCGCCGACAGCGCCTTGTACACCGTGCGGTCCTCGCGCTTTATCAGGGCGTCGAGGGCCAGCAGGTTCTCCGGCAGATCGTCGACGATCAACAATTTGGCTTGGATCGGGCTCAGCATGCGATGTGTTCCAGTTCGGCCAGCAGACGGCTGATGCCGCGCAGCGGGAGGACATAATCCGGTTGGTGCAGCGCCAGCGCCGCCGCGGGCATGGTGGCAACTTGTGCCTCTAGGGGGTCTTGCACCACGGTCAGGCCCCCGTATTGCTTGACTCGCGCCAGGCCCCGGGCGCCGTCGTGGTTGGCGCCGGTCAACAACACGGCGGCCAGGCCCGGGCCGTAGGCGTCGGCGGCGGACTCAAAGAGGAAGTCGATGCTGGGCCGCGCGTAATGCTCGCGCGCCTCCAGGCTCAACGACAGGCTGTGGTCCTGCTCCACCGACAGGTGATAGCCGGGCGTGGCCACGTACAGCGTGCCCGCCTCGATGGGCGCCTTGTCGTCGGCCTCACGCACCGGGATCGGCAGGCGCCGGGCGAAGACGTCCACCAATTGGCTGCGCGCCTGGTCGGGCAAATGCAGCACGATGATGATCGGCAGTTTAAAACCCGCCTGCAACTCGCTGAAAACGCTCAATAAGGCCTCGACCCCACCGGCCGAAGCACCGATCACGATAGCCTCGATCCGAGGCAGGGCACTGCCCTTGACGACGTCGTCCTTCATAGTTTGCGGTAGATCCGTTGTTGTTTGACCAAAGGCTCGAAACGCTTGCCGTAGGCCGAAAATTCCAGGGTTTCCTTGCTGCCCAGCACCAAAAAACCACGGTGGCAGAGGGATTCGTGGAACAGCCCAAAGGCGCGATCCTGAAGTTTTTTATTGAAGTAAATCAACACATTGCGGCAAGAAATTAACTGAGTTTCTGAGAATACGCTGTCGGTCGCCAGGCTGTGGTCGGCGAAGGTCACGTTCTCCATCAGGCTCTTGTCGAAAATCGCGTAATCATAGGCCGCGGTGTAGTAGTCGGCGAACGAACGTTCCCCACCCGCCTGCTGGTAGTTATGGGTGTAGGCGCGAACGTTCTCCAGGGAAAAGATCCCCTGCTTGGCCTTCTCCAGCGAGTGCGGGTTGATGTCGGTGGCATAGATGATGGTGCGTTCGAGCAAGCCTTCCTCACGCAGCAGGATGGCCATGGAGTACACCTCCTCCCCGGTGCTGCACCCGGCGATCCAAATCTTGATCGAGGGGTAGGTTTTGAGCAGCGGCACCACTTCCTGGCGGATCGCCAGAAAGTGCGCCGGGTCGCGGAACATCTCGCTGACCGGGATCGTCAGCAGTTGCAGCAACTGCATGAACATCGCCGGGTCGTGCAGCACCCGCTCCTGCAATGCGGAGATGGTCTTGCACTCGAACTGCTTCAAGGCGTGGTTGACCCGGCGCTTGATGGATGCGCCGGAGTAATCGCGAAAGTCATAGCTGTACTTGAGGTAGATCGCTTCAATCAGCAACCGCAGTTCAATTTCGGTATTTCGCTCCACTTAGATACGTTCCATCTTCGGTAACCACACGCGAATCAGCGAGAACAGGCGATCCAGGTCGATGGGCTTGGCCAGGTAATCGTTGGCGCCGGCCTGCAGGCAGCGCTCTTGATCGTCCTTCATGGCCTTGGCCGTGACCGCGATGATCGGCAGCTTGCGCCAGCGCGGGTCCTTGCGGATCTCGATGGTGGCTTCAAAACCGTCCATCTCCGGCATCATCACGTCCATCAACACCAGGTCGATGTCTTCCACTTCCTCCAGTTTTTCAATCGCCTCACGGCCGTTACGGCCGATCACGACAATTGCCCCTTTGTGCTCCAGGGCGCTGGTGAGGGCGAAGATATTGCGTACATCGTCGTCCACCAACAGCACTTTGCGCCCCTCGAAGACCTTGTCGCGGCTGCGGGCGGTCTTGAGCATCGTTTGCCGTTCATGGGACAACCGCGATTCGACTTTGTGCAGAAATAACGTCACTTCATCGAGCAAACGCTCGGGCGAGCGCGCGCCCTTGATGATGATCGAGCGCGAATACTTGCGCAGTTCGCTCTCTTCATCGCGGGTCAGGTTACGCCCGGTGTAGACGATCACCGGCGGGAACGAGCGGATGTCCTCGGTGGACATGCGCTTGAGCAGGTCATTACCCAGCATATCCGGCAGCTTGAGGTCGATAATCATGCAGTCGTAGACGTTGCTGCGCAGCAGGTCCAGGGCTTCTTGGGCCAGGCCAACGGCAGTGATCTCGATGTCATCGTCGCCGATCAGGCGGGCAATGCTATCGCGTTGCAGGTCGTCGTCCTCCACCAGCAGCACGCGCTTGACCTTCTGCGTCAGCTTGGCCTCCAGGCGCGCGAACACGTCCTTGAGCTCTTCGCGGGTGGTGGGTTTGACCGCGTAGCCGATGGCGCCCATGTGCATGGCGGCCTCGACCCGGTCTTCCACGGAGATCACGTGTACCGGGATGTGGCGGGTCTGGGCGTGCTCCTTGAGGCGTTGCAGCACCGTCAGCCCGGAGTGATCGGGCAGGCGCATGTCCAACAGGATCGCGTCGGGGATGAACTGCTCGGCCAGGTTGTAACCCTCGTCCGCGCCGTGGGCGACCAGGCAGTGGTAACCCAGCTCATGTGCAAGATCGAAGAGGATGCGCGCAAAGTTCGGCTCATCCTCCACCACCAGGATGCAGCGGGTGGCGAACGGCGCTTTGTCGCGATCGTCGGCGAACCGGGCGATTTCCACATCGTGTACCACCGGCAGCGGCGAGACCCGCACCGTCGCCGGCATTACCGCGGCGCTGCTGATTTTCGTCGGCTCGCTGGGCTGCTCGCCCTGCTCGATGTACTGCAACGGCAGCACCAGGGTGAAAATGCTGCCCTTGCCCGGCTCGCTGGTGACCGCAATGGAGCCGCCCAGCATGGCCGCCAGGTCGCGGGAGATGGACAAGCCCAGGCCGGTGCCGCCGTAACGGCGGTTGGTGGTGCCGTCGGCCTGGCGGAACGCCTCGAAAATGCTTTCTTGCTGGTCGGCGGCAATGCCAATGCCCGAATCGCACACGGCAAAGGCAATGGCGCCGTCGTCCTGGGCCGTGACCGTGAGGCTGACCGCGCCGCGTTCGGTGAACTTGACCGCGTTGGACAGCAGGTTCTTGAGGATCTGCTCCAGGCGCTGACGATCAGTGAACAGCAGTGTCGGGGCACTGGCGGCCAGATTGATCTCAAACTCCAAGCCCTTGTCACCGGCCAGTGGCTCGAACATGCCGCGCAGGCCATCCACCAGGCGCGCCACGTGGGTGTTTTCCGGGCGCACGTCCAGCTTGCCGGCCTCGACCTTGGAGATGTCGAGGATGTCGTTGATAAGGTTGAGCAAATCGTTGCCCGCCGAGTAAATCGACTCGGCAAACTTGACCTGCTCGGCGCTGAGGTTTTCCTGGGGGTTCTCCGCCAGCAGCTTGGCCAGGATCAGCGAACTGTTGAGGGGCGTGCGCAGTTCGTGGGACATGTTGGCCAGGAACTCGGACTTGTACTTGCTTGAACGCTGCAACTCCAGGGCGCGCTCTTCGAGCTGCACTTGGACCAGGCTCAACTCGCCGTTTTTCACGTCCATGGCATCGCGCTGCTCCGCCAGGGCCAGGGCCTGCTCGGCCAATTGTTCGTTGGTTTGCTCCAGCTCCACTTGCTGGGTTTCCAGGTGAGCCTGGGATTCCTTGAGGATGCGTGATTGTTCTTCCAACTCTTCGTTGGCGGTCTTGAGTTCTTCCTGCTGCACTTGTAGCTCTTCGTTGAGCTGCTGGGTCTCGGCCAGCACCTCCTGCAAGCGCTGGCGGTAACGGGCAGCTTCGATGGAGGTGCCGATGTTGTCGGCGATCAGCTCCAGCAGCTCCACATCGCGGTCGGTGAGCGGGCGCAAGAAGCCCAGCTCCAGCGCGCCGTTGATCTGCTCGTCGTTGCTCAGGGGCACCACCAGCACACTGCGCGGGGTGCCTTCGCCCAGGCCGGAACTGACCTTGAAGTAGTCCTCGGGTACGTCATCGAGGCGGATCAAACGGTCCTGGGCCACGGCTTGGCCGAGCACGCCTTCACCGACGAACACCGTCTCACCGTGCGCTTCCTGCTCGCGGGAGAAGCCATAGGACGCCACCCGGCGCAGGCCGCCGTGCTCTTCGCGTACGTACATGGCCGCCACGGCGCTGCCCAGGTACTGGGCGCAGAACTGCAAAATATTGCGCCCCAGAATATTGAGCGTCAGTTGCCCCAGCACCTGCTCGGCCAATTCGGTCTGGCCATTGCGCAGCCAGGCCTGCTGTTCCAGGCGTCGCGCACTCTTTTGTTGGGACGCCAGGTTTGCGCTGTAACTGGTTGAAAGATTGACCAAATCGCGGCGGCCGATAAACGCCAGCAACCCGCTGATGCCCAACACGAACAGCAAATACAGGCTGATGGTCAGAATCGTGGTGTGGCGCACGTCTTCGTTGCGGTTGACGCGCAACTGCTGCTCCATGGCCACGAAAGTGTCGAACTCACTGCGCACCTCATCGGTCAGACGCTTGCCACGCCCGGCCTGCACCGCGCCGCGGTAATCACCATTGGCACGGCGCAGGTTAATCATCTCTTGGGCGAAGTTGTCCCACTCGGCCTGCAAGGCTGCCAGGCGCGTGAGGCGGTCAACCTGGGGCGGGTTGTCGGCCACCAGTTCCTGCAAACCCTTAAGGTCGGCCATGATCCGCGGCCGCGCCACTTCATAGGGGTCAAGGAAGTGCTCGTCGCCGGTAATCAGGAAGCCGCGCATGCCGGTTTCCTGATCGATCATCAGCTTCACCGTCTCATTGGCGTTGTTGATGACCCGGTCGGTGTGCTCCACCCACTGGATCACCGACAACAAATAGGTAATCAGGGAGACGAAAAACACCGCGCTCAGCACGCCAACGCCCAGGGGCAGGCTGACGTTGCGGCTCAGGAGTTTGCGAAAACTCTGTTCATCGACCGACGGCGAAAGGGTCATGTGCAGGCCTTGGTGAAGGGTTAAAAACCAGGGAGTTTGCCCCATGCACGGGCAAAGCAGCTATTTTTCTGACAATGTTAGGCGCATTTTCCTATGCGTCACTGCCAGAAATCACGCGCAGCGGTTATTCTGAGCCTGCCTGTACGGTCGGATTTTTTTGTACAACTTCAGGAACTTGTGACAATTGGCGGCTTACTTAAGCAAGAAGCCGATCCATCGCAGCGCCGGCACACCTTTTTCCTTTATCGAGAGCCCGACCATGTCCACCACTGCCTCCACCATCCTCGTCGTCGAAGACGATCAAATCGTGCGCATGCTGATTGTTGATGTCTTGGAAGAACTGGCATTCAAGGTGCTGGAAGCGAAAAACGGCCAAGCGGCGCTCGAGCTGGTGCAGGACCGGGGCCAGACCATTGACCTGCTGATGACCGACGTCGGCCTGCCGGACATCGACGGCAAGGAACTGGCCACCCAGGCCCGAGGGTTTCGCCCGCAATTGCAGGTGCTGTTCGCCAGCGGCTACGCCGAAAACCTGGCCGTGCCCGACGGCATGCACCTGATTGCCAAACCCTTCTCCATCGACCAGTTGCGCGACAAAGTCAGTGCCATCCTCGCCCTCCGATCCCAGGCGCCGTGCGCGCGGTAAGGCTTATGTAGCAAGCGGGCTCGCCCGCGCTCGGCTGCGCAGCGGCCGTAAAAAACCGGCGAGGCGCCGTACCGCTGAAGGGGCGCCATGTACCCCGGCGCGGGCAAGCGCGCCTGCTACAAAAAAGAGTTCGTGTGGTTTAATTGCGACCTTTTCGCGTCCTGCGCCCTGCCCGTTCCTAGGAATTCCCTGATGATCCCGTCTGCCACCACCCAAGTGCTGGTCATTGGCTATGTGTGGCCCGAGCCGCGTTCTTCGGCCGCCAGCGGCCATGTCATGCAAATCCTCGAAGCTTTTTTGCAGCAAGGCTGGGCGGTCACCTTCGCCAGCCCCGCAGGGCCCGGAGAGCATAAGGCCGACCTAACCGCCCTGGGCATCCGCGAATGCCCGATCGAGCTCAATAACAGCAGTTTCGACGACTTTGTCCGCGAACTAGCCCCCGATATCGTGCTGTTTGACCAATTCATGATGGAAGAGCAGTTCGGCTGGCGCGTCGAGCAGCAGTGCCCCGACGCCTTGCGCGTGCTGGAGACATCTGACCTGCAAAGCCTGCGCCACGCCCGCCACCAGCGCCTCAAGGAGCGCCTCAAGGCCAGCGATGACGGTGACGATTTCAGCCAGTTGTTCGCCCTGGCCCCGCAGGACGAGTTCCGCCTGATGGCCGATACCGACCTGGCCAAGCGGGAAATCGCCGCGCTGTACCGCTGCGACCTGAACCTGATGATTTCCGAGGTGGAAATCGAGTTGCTGGTAAATCAGTTCAAGTTACCGCGCACCTTGCTGCACTGCTGCCCGCTGATGCCCGACAGCCCACCCCACCACTTCGTGCCGTTCGAGGAGCGGGCGCACTTTTTGACCATCGGCAACTTCCGCCACGCGCCCAACTGGGACGCAGTGCTGTGGATGAAGACCAGTCTGTGGCCATTGATCCGCCAGCAACTACCCGGCGCCCAGTTGCACATCTACGGCGCCTACACCCCGCCCAAGGCCACCGCCCTGCACAACCCGGCCCAGGGCTTTCACGTGATGAACTGGGCCGAAGACGCCTTGCAGGTCATGAGCGCGGCACGCATCTGCCTGGCGCCGCTGCGTTTTGGCGCCGGGATCAAGGGCAAGATCGTCGATGCCATGCTCTGCGGCACGCCCAACGTCACCACCCCCATCGGCGCCGAAGCCATGGCCGGCGACCTGCCCTGGCCCGGGGCCATTGCCGACAGCGCCAGCACCCTGGCCGCCGCCGCCGTGCAGTTGTACCAGGACCGCGCCCTGTGGACCGAGGCGCAACAGCGCGGGCGGGATCTGCTGGCGGCGCGCTACAGCAAGCAGGCCCATGGCGCGGCCCTGATCGAACGCTTGCAAGCCTGCCGCCAGGACCTGGCGCAACGTCGGCGCGATAACTTCACCGGCAGCATGCTGCGCCACCATCACCACAAAAGCACCCAGTACATGGCGCAGTGGATCGAGGCGAAGAACCGCGCCGGCCAGTGATCCAGAGGCGATTTTCACGGGCGCTTTACTTCATTTTCACGGGGCGCACAAGCTGTCAACTCTGACAGTTGCGGCCCCGGGCCAGTACCGCGTAGGTTCAGGTCACCCACTCCGGGCTCAACCCAAGGAATGACCATGAACAGCCAATGGAAGGCTCGCGACTTAACACGCCCGTTGTTTTTCAGCCTCTGCGTTGTCTTGCCCCTGTCCGCCGCCCACGCCATCAGCCTGCAAGACGTCGGCCCCACCGGCCCAGGGCAAACCGAAGCGTTGAGCGTCAATTTAAACGGCGACATCGTCGGCTCACAGCTCTCCACCGCCGCCAACAGCCAGGTGTGGGTGGCGACGCTGCCCAACCCGGCCGTGTTCCTCAAGCCGTTGATCGCCAACACCCAATGCGACACCACTTTTCTGCGGGTAGCCAACAACCGCACCATCGTCGGCGTTTGCCCCGGTTTGCTGGGCGGTAAGCAAGGGGTGATCTGGAATGCCAGCAACCCAGCAGCCAACCCGACGCGGCTGATGCCTTTGCTGCTGCCAGAGGTCGGCTTGCGTAGCAACCCCACCGCGATCAACCGCAATGGCGAAGTGGCTGGCGTGAGCATCGGCGCCCTGGGCACCAAGGCCGCGGGTTGGCCGGCGGGCAGTGGCACCGCGTTCGCGATCTCCAATATTTTCGATGGCTGCATGCCCGTTGACCTCTCGGAGGTCTACAGCAGCGGCAAACCGGTGGTAGCCCTCAACTGCCCCAACGCCTCTGGTGCGATGCGCGGCCACGCGGCCGTCGCCGGCGCCGGTGGCTACACCCACACCCTGCTGCCGGTGCCCGCCGGCGCCAGCCGTTGCGTGGCGGTAGGGGTCAATAACAACTTCCAGTACACCGGCACCTGCTACTTCCCGGGCAATGTCACCAAAGCCACGTTTTGGAACAACGCCACCGCCACCCCCAGCACCTTTGCCCTGGTGCCCGGCGTGACCAGCACCACCGCGTTCGCCCTCAACGAGACCGCCAAGGTCTATGTCAGCTACCAGGACACCTCGGGCAACCCGGCCGCCGCCTATTGGGACCCGGTGGGCAGTTTTGTCACCGTGATCCCCCCGCCGCCCACCTACAACAACGTGTACCTGGCCGATATCGCCCAGGACACGATCAAAGTCGCCTTCAACAGCTACGCCGCAGGGTTCTACCGCTGCGCCATCTGGAGCCCCTCGGCCGGCACACAGATCATCGATAACCTGCTGGCGGGTAACGCATGCCGCCTCTACGCCATGTCCACCAATGGCCAATACGTGGCGGGCGGGGCCACGGATAACACCGGGGTGAGAAAAGGCGTGATTGCCATCACCCCGTGAACGTTCATCAGCCCGGTGCCGAGTGCCACGGGCAGGCCTGGCATTAAAACCCCAGGCCTGCCCGCAACCTTCCTACAACAGCGAAAAGTTGTAGCTGACGATCACCCGGGTTTCATCCATATCCCGGGCAAACTTCTCGTAGTTACTGCGGTAAGTGGCGTTGCGTAAGCGCAGGCTGACGTCCTTGAACGTGCCGCTTTGCACGATGTACTTGAGTTCGCTGTCGCGTTCCCATTCCTTGCCTGGCTGGTCGCTGCCGGGGACTTTGATATGGTCGCCGCTGACGTAGCGGGTCAAAAAGCTCAGGCCGGCGAGGCCGATGGCCTTGAAGTCGTAGTCGTAACGCAGTTGCCAGGAACGCTCCTGGGCGGCGGCAAAATCGTTGACCTGCACGTAGTTGACCAGGTTGGGGTTGCTGCCATCGAGGTACGGCATTGAATTGTCGCCGTTCATGCGCTGCCAGCCGACGCTGACTTTATGGCCGTTGAGGCCGTAGCCCAGCATCGTGCTGAGGGCGCGGTTATCGATGCGCCCGGCGTTGGCGGCGCCGCTGTCGGCGCTTTTGAGCAAGCGCACATCGGCGCTCAGGCTGCCGGCGCCCAACGGTTGGTTAGCGAGCAGGCCGATGAAGTGCTGGCGGTAGATGTCTTCCAGTTCGGCGTAGTGGTACTGGCCGCTGAGGCGCTCGTTGAAGCGGTAGTCCAGGCCGTACATGTCAAAGTGCTCGGCGGTAACGTTGCAGGCGTAGCGCTTGTTCTTGCAGTGCACGCGGATGTCCTGGGCGTCGGTGGAATCCCGGGCGGTGTAGTGATCCAAGCGCGCAGCCATCACGGTGAGGTCCTTGACCTCGCGGGAGCTGAGCATCGCGCCATTGAACATCGTCGGCAGCAGGCGCCCGTCGTTGTACTTGAGCAGTGGCAGGTCGGGCAGCAGCGCACCGTATTTCACCACTGTCTCAGAAACCCGGGCCTTGGCGGTCAGGCCCAGCTTCGCGTATTGGTCCTTGGAACCGCGCGGGTTCTGCCCACTGGAGGGCAGCAGGCCGCTGTTGCTGCTGTCGGCGCTGGAGTCGAGCTTGAGGCCGAGCATGCCCAACGCATCCACGCCAAAGCCGACCGTGCCTTGGGTGTAGCCCGATTGCAGGTTGAGGATAAAACCCTGGGCCGCCTCTTCACGCTTGGATGCACCCTGGTCGCTGGCGGTGTGGCCGTCGCGAAAGTCCCGGTTGAAGTAGACGGTGCGCGATTCCAGCTTGGCGCTGGCGTCATCGAAAAAGCCCACGGCCCGCACCTGGGCAGTAAAACCGGCGCACAGCAGCAGCGCACCGAAACCCAGGGTCTGGCGCGCGGGGGTGAAGCAAAAAGGGGGACGCATGCAAAAAGCTCCAGCGGTATTGCCTTGCGCCAGGCCTGGCCCGGCGCAAACAACGGTCCGTCCAACGCGGCGCAGTGCCGTGAAGGAAGGTTCAAATCAAAGGGGTGAAGGCAAATGATGGCAGAAGGCTTGTAGGTACCCCACCCGACCTTAGTCGCAAACGGCGACGGCTGCGGTTTGCATTGCCTCGGCCGGCCAGTAAGAATGCCCACCCCCATGCACCGCGCAATCCCACCCGCCAGGAGGCCTTATGCGCTTATCGATACGCTCCCTTCCCACTGCCCTATTGCTGGCAACGGCCTGCACCCAGGCCCTGGCCGCCAAGCTCGAAGACGTGGCGCCCTATCCCAAGGCCGACAGCGGTTTCACCCGCTCGGTGATCCGCCTGCCCGAGCAAAGCCAGGAAGACAACTACAAGGTCGAGATCCTCGCCGGCAAAACCCTGGAGGTAGACTGCAACCGCCAACGCCTGGGCGGCGACCTGCAGGAAAAGAACCTCGAAGGCTGGGGTTACCCCTTCTATCGCCTCGACAGCGTGATCGGCCCGATGAGCACCCAGATGGCCTGCCCCGACAGCAAGGGCAAGTTCGCCTTCGTGCCGGTGGTCGGCGACGGTTACCTGCTGCGCTACAACAGCAAACTGCCCATCGTCATCTACGCGCCCAAGGACATCGAGGTGCGCTACCGCGTCTGGTCGGCTTCGGCCAGCGTCGGCAAAGCCGTGGCCGAATAAGCCGCGTCGTACACCGCCGCACGCTCGGCGACGTGGCGCAGGCTGTCGAAATTGATGTTGGCGCCGGAGTCGATCGCCACCAGGGTCTGGCCACAGGCCCCGGTGCGCGCCACGTACTGCTTGATCCCCGCCACCGCCAACGCACCCGACGGTTCAGTGATGGAGCGGGTGTCGTCGTAGATGTCCTTGATGGCCGCGCACAGTTGGTCGTTACTCACCGTCAGCACTTCGTCCACATGGTTGCGGCACACCTCAAAGCCATAGGCGCCGATCTGCGCCACCGCCACGCCATCGGCGAATGTGCCGACGCTGGGCAGCACCACCCGCTCCCCGGCCGCAAGCGCCGCGTGCAGGCATGCCGAATGCTCGGATTCGACGCCGATGATGCGGATCTCGGGGCGCAGGTATTTGACGTAGGCGGCGATACCGGCGATCAAGCCACCGCCGCCCACCGGCACGAAGATCGCGTGCAGCGGGCCCGGGTGCTGGCGCAGGATCTCCATGGCCACGGTGCCCTGGCCGGCGATCACGTGGGGGTCGTCGAAGGGCGAGACAAAGGTGCAACCACTGTCCTCGGCCAGGCGCAGGGCATGGGCCAGGGCAAAGGGGAAGCTCTCGCCGTGCAGCACTGCGTTGGCACCGCGGCTGCGCACGCCGAGTACCTTCAACTCGGGCGTGGCGCAAGGCATCACGATAGTGGCCTTGATGCCCAGCTCCCGCGCCGCCAGCGCCACGCCCTGGGCATGGTTACCTGCCGAGGCGGTGACCACACCCCGCAGCCGCTGCGCCGGGGTCAGTTGCACCAAGCGGTTGTACGCCCCGCGAATCTTGAAGGAAAAGGTCGGTTGCAAATCTTCGCGCTTGAGCAGGACTTGGTTGCCCAAGGCTTGGGACAACGCCGGCGCCGCTTGCAACGGCGTACACACGGCCAGGTCGTAAACCGGTGCGGCGAGGATTTTTTTCACGTAGGACTCAAGCAGGTCGGGTCCGGGGGTGTGGTCGGGCATGAGGCGCTCCTGGTGCTTGTGCAAAGCCCTGGAGACAGAAAGAGAAAACCCGCCTCTAGGGCGGGTTGGGTGCAGCCGTCAGCTAACCCGCCAAATAAGGAATGGCGGTAATAATGCTGGGCTGGCTACGCAGTACGGGGAAAGTCATGGGCTGAACTTAAACCGCGCCATGATGGCGAGTCAATGGCCAATTTCCCCCGCCGCTATTGCAGGCCCACCCGATACAGGGCGCCCTGGTCTTCGTCGGTCAGCACATAGAGGTACCCGTCCGGGCCCTGGCGCACGTCGCGGATGCACGACTTCAGCTCGCCGAGCAAACGTTCTTCATGCACTACCTGGTCGCCGTCGAGTTGCAGGCGGATCAGCTCTTGCGAGCCCAATGCGCCAATGAACAGGTTGTGCTGCCAGGCCCTGAAGCGATCGTGGTCATAGAACGCCATGCCACTGATGGCTGGGGACTTTTCCCACACATGGTGCGGCGCCAGGGTGCCTTCGACACGGCTGCCCTGGGCTTCGGGAATCGCCAGCCCCGAATAGTTGACGCCATGGGTGGCCAGGGGCCAGCCGTAGTTGCTGCCACGCTCGACGATGTTCACCTCATCGCCGCCACGGGGGCCGTGTTCGTTGACCCACAGGGCGCCGGTCCAGGGGTTGAGGGCCGCGCCCTGGGGGTTGCGGTGGCCGTAGGACCAGATTTCCTCGCGCACGCCGGGTTGGCCGACGAAGGGGTTGTCGTCCGGCACCTTACCATCGGGGTACAGGCGCACCACCTTGCCTTGCAACTTGTCCAAGTCCTGGGCGGTGGCCCGTTCGTTGTTTTCCCCCAGGGTGATGAACAAGGAGCCATCACGGTCGAACACCAGGCGCGAGCCGAAGTGGTTGCTGGTGGACAGCTTTGGGGCCTGGCGAAAGATCACCTGGAAGCCCTTGAGGCCGCTCAAATCTGCGGCCAGGCGCCCGCGCCCCACCGCCGTGCCGGCCTTACCGCCCTCGCCGCCGCCCTCGGCGTAGGCCAGGTAGACCATGCGGTCGTCCTTGAAAGTGGGCGACAGCACCACGTCCAGCAAACCGCCCTGACCCTTGGCCCAGACCTCGGGTACGCCGCTCAGCGGCTTCGACACCTTCCCCGCCGGGCTCACCAGGCGCAGGTTGCCCGCACGCTCGGTGACCAGCATGCCTTGCCCCTCGGGCAGGAACGCCAGCGCCCAGGGGTGTTGCAAGTCGCCCGCCACGCGGGTCGCGGTGAGCGGGCCGAGCTCGCTGTGCAATGGGGTTTCTGGTGCTGCCAGGGCAGGTGCAGCACCTGCCAACAACGCGCCAGCACAGAGGCTGACCCAAAGGGTTTTACGCAACATGTACAGTTCCTTCTAAAAAATTTGCTTAACGTGCCGGGTGAGCCGGCGTTTGCAGGCGGGGTGCGGGCGCGGTGTTGTCCGGGGTACGCGGGTAGCCGTTGCCGACGCCGCCGTTGGGCACGCTCGGCGGGCGGGGCACCGGCACCGTGTTCGGCGCCCGCAGCGGCGGCGCGCTCGGTTGCGTGCCTTGCAGGCTGTTGGGGTTGGCCCGGCGAATCGGGCTGTTGTAGGGGTTGGAGCTATTGGCCCCCGGCAGGTTTTGCGCCAGCCACAGGGGCGTTTCAGCCTGGGCCAGGGCGGCCATGGCCCACAGGCTCAAAGCAAGTACACAGCGGTTCATGGCTGCCTCACAAACACGGGAAGACACAGGCTTGGAGAACAGACTAGGCGCGCGGTTCGAATTTTAAAGCGAACAGTGCCGGGCAGATGTAACAAGAACTGTGGCGACTGGCGGCCTAAGGCTGAATGGCGGCCGCCGGGCCACGATGGGAGGGAGTCAAATGAGGATGAAGATCGCCAGCAGTGCGCCGAAGATCGCCCACTTTTCCAGGTAATAGCGTGCGCGATTGCGTTTTTTCAGCTCTTTGCCCCGCAAGCGGATCTTGTACAGGCGGGTAAAGGCGCGGTTAAGCCCGCCGGTCTTGTCCCCGGCATCGTTGGGCGCACCCGCCGCCGCCATCACGGTGCGGCTGAACCAGCGGTTGAACGCCGCCGCCCAGCGATATTTCATCGGCCGCTCCACGTCGCAGAACAGGATGATGCGGTTCTGTGACGTGGTGTTTTCGGCGTAATGGATAAAGGTTTCGTCGAACATCACCGCCTCGCCGTCGCGCCAGTGGTAGCGCTCGCCGTCGACCTCGATGTAGCAACCCGGGTCGTTGGGGGTATCCAGGCCCAGGTGATAGCGGTACGAGCCGGCATAAGGGTCGCGGTGGCGCACCAGTTTCGACCCCGGCGGCAACTCGGCGAACATCGCCGCCTTGATGCTGGCAATGCCTTGCACTAACTCCGTGGTGCGCGGGCACAGCTTCATGGCCGAGGGGTGGCTGTCGCCGTACCACTTGAGATAGAAGCGCTTCCAGCCGCTTTTGAAAAACGAGTTGAACCCCACATCGTCGTACTGCTGCGAGCGCTTGATCTCACCGGCCCTGAGCAGGTTCTGCCCTTCGCGGCGAATTTCTTCCCAATGGGTTTGCAGCGCCTCAAGCTCGGGGAATTCGGCCGGGTCCAGGTACGGGCGGTTGGGCTTTTTTGAGAACAGGTAAAGAAAGCAGTTGATCGGCGCGAGGAAGGTGGAATGGTCGCTTAACTGGCGGCCGATCTTATGCCGCACACGGCCGCGAAAATGCACATAAGCGATGGATAAAAGGTAAAGGCTGGCGATGATGAGTTTCACGGTGTAGGTCACAAGTCAGAGAACAACAGGCTGCTGTAAAAAATGCAGCGTCCGAAAGCGAAAATTCCGGCAATGAATGAGGACAAGCGAGGCTCGGATATCACCATTCAATAGCCAATGGCCGTTATTTAGCCACAATCTGTAACAACAGGTTAACGCTCAATTGTTAAAGACTGTCCGGGACTTTCGCCGGGTAGACATCCGCGCATTAGCCTGCGCAACGGCCACTCAGGGGTGCCAACCGGGCGGGCAACCGTCGGCAAAAGAGTGGGATTGCGGCTGCAAGGCCGGTTGCACCGGCTGATCGAAGCTGCCCAGTAACAGCGCCACCACAGGCTCGTCGTCCAGTGCGCCCAGGGTGCTACCGCACACGGGGCAGAAGGCGCGGCTCGAATAGTCCGAGGACCGGTAACGCGCAGGCTCACCGCCCTCGCCCGTCCACTGCACCGCGCCTTTGGGGAACTCCACCCAGCACAGGGTCAAGGCCCCGGAATGGCGCTGGCAGTTGCGGCACGAGCAACTGTGGGGGTTGAGCGCCTCGCCACGGGCGGCAAAACGCACCTGCCCGCACAGGCAGCCTCCTTCGTACACCGCCGCGCTCACGCCTTGACCGCCATCAGGGTGTAGCTCATGGGCAACTGCGCCACCTGGTCTTCGTACTGGTCGTAGAGTTCCTCCCGGTTGGAGTGCGGGTACTCCTTGAAATGGCTGATCTGCAACCCGGCGGCGATGGCGGCGCCGAAGATGTCGCCCAGGGTGTGCACGAACCAGTAGGACGCCGGGCTTTTACCCTCGGCCTTGCCCTCGTAGACGATGGCTTGCTCTTGCACGAATGGCTCACGGCGGAAATACGAGGTGGCCAAGGCAAAGGGCTCGGCGGCTTCAGGCTCGAACATCTCCAGGAACGGGTGGGTTTCATAGATCACCAACGTGCCGCCGACCTTGAGGGTGGCAGCCACCTGGGTAAAAAACCCGGCGATGTCCGGCATCCAACCCAGCACGCCGATGGTCACCAGCGCCAGGTCGAAGCGATTGTGCAGCTCAACCGGCAGCGCATAGACGTTGGCTTCCACCAACTCCAGAGCGTGGGGCGAACGGGCCGTTAACTCACGGGCCTGCTCCAGGAACTCATGGGCTTGATCCACCCCCACCACATGGCGCGCGCCCAAGCCGAACAGCGACAGGCACTCGCGGCCATTGTTGCAACCCAGTTGCACCGCCTCCTTACCCGCCACCCCAACACCCAGCAGCACCTCGCTCAGCGTTTCATCCAGGCAGGAAAACCGCGGGCCGGTGACGTCCGCCAACAACCGCTGCCAACCCTCGGTGCCCTTATGGTGCCGGGCCGAGTCGTTCCAAGCGTCGCGGTTGCTGGTGATGATGCGCGGATCGTGTCTGTCCATGAGGGGATGCTGTCCTTGAGATATCACGGGGCCGGGCTTCAACGCTGCTGACAAGCCACCGCACAGCGCACCGCCTCCGGCAAAGGGCACAGTTGTAAAGACTGCGCGGGGAAATGGCAATGTGAAATCACCGGGACAGTGTCGCAAGCCCCCTGCTCTGCTATCGTGCCGCCCTCAAAGCGCACTGCAATGGAAGTACCGAAGAATGGACTTATGCAAAGCCCTGGCGATTGCCCTACTGGCGTCGATCGGCACACAGGCCACGGCAGCCGAAAACAACAACCCGTTCCAAGCCGCGCTGATGCTTACCACCATCGTGCCGGCCGTCATCATCTCTGGCGCTACGGCAGCCACATCCAGCATTCCTGATCTTTTCAAGTCAGCCAAAGGCGATGCACTGGCGTTCATTGGCTCTGACGGCCAGATCCGTGGCGCGGAGTTTGAGCAGGCGTCCCGGTACTACCGTTCGGCCTACCGCTCTCCCCTGATGTCCGACGCGCAGTTGGCCCAGGCCATCGCGACCACTTTCTAAAAAAACTCCCGAACCCGGCCCAGCGCCATTTTTGGGGGGGCGGCCTATCGGTGCTTACCCGCTCCCGCTTACTCCTTGCGAGGACCAGGATGACATTTACGGTCGGTGCGTATGCCTGTGCGCCAAGCAAGGGAGGTATGTGGATCAGGACGAGCAGTGTTACAATCGCGCTCTTTAAGTCCGCACTTAGCGCCCTCGGTATCCGCGAGCGGTGCCAATACGACACGCGCCACACCTACACGACGATGTGCCTGACGGCCGGAATGAGCCCCGCGTTCATTGCCAGCCCACTTGGCCACAGCGTCGAGATGCTGCTTTCAACCTACGCCAAATGGCTCAGCTCTACCTGCGACTGCAGAGAGCTTGAGACGCTGCCGGTTCGTTACGAACGGGCCCCACGTTGGCCAAGGACGAAGGCTCCTACTCAATACATCGCTGAAACCCCAGCAGGATAAGCAATTGATCTCCACAGCTAACATCACGATGCAGTTCGGCGCCAAGCCGTTGTTCGAGAACGTCTCGGTCAAGTTTGGTGCAGGTAACCGTTATGGCCTGATCGGCGCCAACGGTTGCGGCAAGTCGACGTTCATGAAAATCCTCGGCGGCGACCTCGAGCCGTCCGGCGGCCAGGTCATGCTGGAGCCGAACGTGCGCCTGGGCAAGCTGCGCCAGGATCAGTTCGCCTACGAAGAATTCACCGTGATCGACACCGTCATCATGGGCCACGAGGAGCTGTGGAAGGTCAAGGCCGAGCGCGATCGCATCTACTCGCTGGCGGAAATGACCGAAGAAGACGGCATGGCCGTGGCCGAGCTGGAAACCGAGTTCGCCGAGATGGACGGCTACACCGCCGAGTCCCGCGCCGGCGAACTGCTGCTGGGCCTGGGCATCGGCATCGAGCAGCACCTGGGCCCGATGAGCGAAGTCTCGCCAGGCTGGAAGCTGCGTGTGTTGCTGGCCCAGGCGCTGTTTTCGGACCCGGAAGTGCTGCTGCTCGACGAGCCGACCAACCACCTGGACATCAACACCATCCGCTGGCTGGAAAACGTGCTGACCCAGCGCAACAGCCTGATGATTATCATTTCCCACGACCGTCACTTCCTCAACAGCGTGTGCACCCACATGGCTGACCTGGACTACGGCGAGTTGCGCCTGTTCCCGGGCAACTATGACGAGTACATGACCGTGGCTACCCAGTCGCGTGAGCAATTGCTCTCGGACAACGCCAAGAAGAAGGCCCAGATCAGCGAACTGCAATCGTTCGTCAGCCGTTTCTCGGCCAACGCCTCCAAAGCCAAGCAGGCCACGTCCCGCGCCAAGCAGATCGACAAGATCCAACTGGCCGAAGTCAAGCCATCGAGCCGGGTCAGCCCGTTCATTCGCTTTGAGCAGAACAAGAAGCTGCACCGCCAGGCCGTTATCGTCGAGCGCATGGCCAAGGGTTTTGACGGCAAGCCCCTGTTCAAGGATTTCAGCTTCACCGTCGAAGCCGGCGAGCGCGTGGCGATCATCGGCCCCAACGGTATTGGCAAGACCACCCTGCTGCGCACCCTGGTCAATGAGCTGAGCCCGGATGCCGGTTCGGTGAAATGGACCGACGCCGCCGAAATCGGCTACTACGCCCAGGACCACGCCTCGGACTTCGAAGACGAGTCGAGCCTGTTCGACTGGATGGGTCGCTGGACCCAGGGCGGCGAGCAACTGGTACGCGGCACCCTGGGCCGCATGCTGTTCTCCAACGACGAGATCCTCAAGTCGGTCAAGGTCATCTCCGGTGGTGAGCAAGGCCGCATGCTGTTCGGCAAGCTGATTTTGCAAAAGCCCAACGTGCTGGTGATGGACGAACCGACCAACCACTTGGACATGGAATCGATCGAGGCGCTCAACCTGGCGCTGGAGAACTACCCCGGCACGCTGATTTTCGTCAGCCACGACCGCGAGTTCGTTTCGTCCCTGGCCACGCGCATCATCGAGCTGAGCCCAAGCGGCGTGATCGACTTCAGCGGCACCTATGACGACTACCTGCGTAGCCAAGGTGTGCTGATCTAGGCCAGCCACGACAAGCCTTAAGCGGCAAGCTCTTGGCTCGCCGCGCGCAACTTGCAGCTAAAAGCTAGAAGCTTGCGGCTCCACGAAAGCCCTGTCCTGGTGACAGGGCTTTTTGCGTCTGGGGGTGGCCGGGTTGTTGCTCCAGCAACAGTGGGCAAGCAGTGGCTGTTGGATTTGCTGAGGGCCAAAGGCTTCGCCACAACGTTTCTAGAAACCAGTAAAAGCATTATTTATCAGTCGCTTATCACCCAATAGCCGGCTCAAAAAACAGCCATTTTTCCCTTGGCACGATCTCTGCTCTAGCCCCTTCAGTGAATTTTTTCCGGGGGAGACAGACATGCACCAACTTAATCCGATTACCAAGGGCCTGTGGCTCAGCCTGTTGTTGGCCGGGGGCGCGGCCAGCGATCTGGCGCTGGCCGCCGAGGCGCTGGGCAGTGACGCGGCGAGCAGCGAGCCGGCACTCAAAACCGTGACCGTGACCGCCCAGCACCGCGAGCAAACCTTGCAGGAAGTGCCGGTGGCCGTGTCCGCCGTGCAGGGCACCCGTATCACCGCCGACGGCGTGCGCGCCATGGGCGATATCACCACGTTCATTCCCAACGCCTCGGCGAAGAACCCCGACGGCGACGGCCGCCCGCGCTGGTACATCCGTGGCCTGGGCACCGGCGATACCGGCGCGGCCACGGTGTTCCCGGTGGGCATCTATGCCGACGACGTGTACCTCAACGCGCCGATTGCCGGGGGCGGCCCGCTGTTCGACCTGGAACGCATCGAGATCCTGCGCGGGCCCCAAGGCACCCTGTACGGCAAGAACACCACGGCCGGCGCGGTCAATGTGATCTCGAAAAAACCCACCTTCGACACCGACGGCTACGGCACGCTCGGTGTTGGCAGCAAGAACGAACGCATCCTCAGCGGCGCCCTCGGCGGTGCCCTGGTGGACGAACGCCTGGCGGCGCGGGTGGCGTTGTACTCCGAAGAGCGCGACGGCTTCCAGAAGAACCTCGACGACGACCACAGCTACGGCGACGTCAACAAAAAAGCCGTGCGCGTGCAGTTCCTCGCCCAGCTCAACCCGGACTTGCAAGCCCTGCTGAAAATCCACAGCCGCGAACACAAGGGCGACGGCAGCAACGGCTCGCTGCCGGTGGGCCGCTACTACAACGTCGGCTACCAGCGCCCCCATGGCCGCGACAACGACCTGAACGTGGACGAAGACGCCAAGCTCAACCACGACGGCACTTCCCTGACCCTCAACTGGAACCTGGGGGACTACACCCTCACCGCCATCAGCGCCTACGACCACCTCCGCGGGCAGTCGGTGAGCGACGCCGACTACACGCCCTACGAAGTCAACGGCGCCGCCGACAACGACAACCAATACACCCAGTATTCCCAGGAGCTGCGCCTGGCCTCGCCCCAGCAGGAAACCCTGCGCTGGCTGGTGGGCGCCCACTACTTCCACGAAGACCTGGACAGCAGCAGCGTGCGCACCATCACCCCAGGCCCGACGCCCAATGGCAGCGGCTCCAACCAAACGGGCGGCGCCACGGTTTTTCGTGACCTCAACTACGACCACCAAACCGACAGCTACGCGCTGTTCGGCAACCTGACCTACGACTTCACCGACAACTTCACCGTCACCGGTGGCCTGCGCTGGACCCAGGAAAAGAAAGACATCGACCTCAACCTCACCCAACTGACCCGCGCCAGCGCCAACGGCCCGCTGATCCCCCTGAGCGCCGCCGGCAGCAACGGCAGCCGCGAGGACAACAAAACCTGGGAAGCCTGGACCTACGACCTCACGCCCGAATACCGGATCAACGACAACGTGCGGGTGTTTTTGCGCTACGCCCACGGTTTTCGTTCCGGCGGCTTCAACACCGGGCTGTCCACCAGCCTGGCGCAGCTGACCTCGGTGGATCCGGAGCAACTGGACGCCTATGAAATCGGCGTCAAGTCCGAGTGGTTCAACAATCGCCTGAGCGCCAACGCGAACATTTTCTACTACGACTACAGCGACATTCAGGTCAACCTGCTGACCGTCAACAACGGCGTGCTCACCACGGCCCTCACCAACGGCGCCAAGGGCAAGGTCAAGGGCGCGGAGCTGGAACTCGAAGGCCAACCCACCGACTACCTGCACCTGCGCGCGGCGGTGTCGTTCCTGGACACCGAATACACCGATTTCAAGAACACCAACCCCAACACCGGCGCCGTCACCGGCGACTACAGCGGCAACCGCTTCGTGCGCTCGCCGCGCCATGTGGTGGCCCTGGGCGCCGACTACACCATCCCCCTGCAGGTGGGCGGCAAACTGGTGGCCGGCGGCGACATCAGCTACCGCGACAAGGAATTCTTCCTCGCTGACCGCCAGGGTGGCGGTGCCGACAAAACCCTCAACCAACCCCACTACACCTTGGCCAACACGCGCCTGACCTGGTTCAGCCCGGACGAAAAACTCAGCGTCACGGGGTTTGTCAACAACGTCACTGACCGCCGCTACCAGGTGCACGGGCGGCCCAACGGCCCGGTCGGCCAGTACGTCATCACCTACGGCGACCCGCGCACCGTGGGCCTGAGTGTGACGAGCCGGTTCTGATTTCCTGGCTATTTGTAGGTAGCACGCGGGCCTGGTGACGGGCTGCTGATGGGGTGTTGCTCCAGCAGCAGTCGCGGCCCCCTCCCGCTATGTGTGGGAGCGGGCTCGCCCGCGATCGCGGCCGGCCAGTTCCCCACTTTGGCCGCTGACACCGTGCAATCGCGGGCGAGCCTGCTCCCACAGGGCCATAGGTACACGGCCCTGGCACAGCTCTTGCGATAGCCCCCCGGTACTTCGCTCATTTAAGGCTGACCATGCCCAATCGCCCTCGCCGTTTACTGCTTGCCCTGACCTGGCTGATCTCGCCCCTGGCCCTGCTTGCCCTGTGGGCGGCGGTGGCGGCCGCCGGTGTGTTCCCGCGCAACCTGTTGGTGCCGCCGCTGGCGGTGGTGCAGACCTTCGCCGAGCTGCTGGCCAGTGGCGAACTGCAAGAACACCTGCACAGCAGCCTGTCGCGCCTGGGCCTGGGCTTTGTCTTTGGCGCCCTCGGTGGCCTGGGGTTGGGGGTGTTGATGGCGCTGTCGAAAACCGTCGACGCCTATTGCGGGCCGCTGTTCCACACCCTGCGCCAGATCCCCAGCATCGCCCTGATCCCGATGTTCGTGTTGCTGTTTGGCATCGACGAAACCTTCAAGATCATCATCGTCGCCAAGGCCGCGTTCTTTCCCGTGGCCCTGGCCGCCAGCGAAGGGGTACGGGCGATCCCGCGCAGCTATTTCGAGGTGGCCCAGGTGTATCGCTTGCCCTGGCCCACGTTCGTCTGGCGCATCGCCCTGCCCGCCGCCACGCCGCCGATCATCACCGGCCTGCGCATCAGCCTGACCCGCGCCTGGGTGGTGCTGGTGGCCACCGAGTTGCTGGCGGCCGACAGCGGCCTGGGGCAGATGATCGAGATGAGCCGGCAGATGCTGCGCATCGACATCGTGATGGTCGGGGTGGTGGTCACCGGCGTCGTCGGTTTTGCCCTGGATTTTTCCTTTCGCACCCTCGAACAGCGCTTGTTGCGCTGGCAAACCCGCTAGGAGGCGCTGATGCCCACATTGCTTGAAAGAACCCGCGGGCTCTTGCTGCCGCTGCTGTTGCTCGGCGCCTGGGAATACGCCTCGCGCCAGGACGCCGCCGGGGCCTACGCCTTTGTACCGCTATCGACCATCGGCGCCGCCCTGTTGGAACTGCTGGGCAACGGCGAGTTGCTGGTCAACCTGCTCGCCAGCCTCGCCCGCACCTGCACCGGCCTGGCCGTGGGCATTGTCGCCGGCGTCGCGCTGGGGGTGGCGATGGCCCTGTCGGCGCGGGCCAATCGCCTGATCGGGCCGCTGTTTCATGCGATCCGCCAGGTACCGATGCTCGGCTGGATCCCGCTGATCGCCATGTGGTTCGGCAATGGCGAGTTTTCCAAGGTGCTGATCGTTTCCCTCGCCGCGTTCTACCCCATGGCGCTTAACACCTACCAGGGCTTTCACCACGTCGAGCAGCGCTACCGCGAGGTGGGCCAGGTGCTGGTGCTTAGCCGCCGCCAGCAGTTTGTCCATGTGCTGTGGCCCGCCGCACTGCCGAGCCTGTGCACCGGGGTGCTGCATGCACTGGCGTTTGCCTGGGTGACAGCGGTGGGCAGCGAGCTGTTCCTGGCCTCCGGCGCCGGCCTGGGCAACCTGATGATGAACGCCGAGGCCGGCTCGCGCATGGAGGTGATCGTGCTGTGCGTGCTGTGCATCGGCCTGCTCGGTTATGTGATGAACCTGTTGTTTACCCGTTTGAGCCGCCACCTGCTGCGCTGGCGCCCGACCCGTTGAGAGGCCTGCCCATGAACGCCATCGCCCCATTCGCCACACACACCGGCGCACCTGCCGCGCTGGCCGCCGCCAGCGGCGCCGTGCAGGTCCGTGGCCTGAACAAAACCTACCGCCTGCAGGGCAAGGCCCTGCCGGTGCTTGCCGACATCGAGCTGGACGTGCGCCCCGGCGAGTTCGTCAGCATTGTCGGCGCCAGCGGTTGCGGCAAATCCACCCTGCTGCGCCTGATCGTGGGCCTGGAGGCCGAGTACGAGGGGCAGATCCGCCTCGACGGCGCGCTCATTACCGGCACCAGCCTGGAGCGCGGCATCGTGTTCCAGGACCACCGCTTGTTCCCCTGGATGAGCGTGGCCCAGAACATCGCCCTGGCCCTGAAAAACCACGCCCTGCCCCAGGCCGAGAAGGCGCGCCTGGTGGCCGAGCACATTGCCCTGGTCAACCTCGACGGCTTCGCCGACGCCTACCCGCACCAGCTCTCCGGCGGCATGGCGCAGCGCGCGGCCATTGCCCGGGCGCTTATCAACAAACCCAAAGTGCTGCTGCTGGACGAACCCCTGGGCGCCCTCGACGCCCTGACCCGGGTGCACTTGCAGCACGAGTTGCAGCGCATCTGGGTGCAACAGCGCTGCACGGTCATCATGGTCACCCACGACATCGAAGAAGCCCTGTACCTAGGCGACCGGGTGATCGTGATGGACGCCCACCCAGGGCGGATCAAGCGCCAGATCCACGTCGACCTGCCCCACCCCCGCGACCGCGCATCGCCCGTGCTGCAAGGCTACAAGGAGCAATTGCTGGAGGAGTTGGTGGGTCATTGAGCCCGAGAGGGCTGTGGGAGGACTCTCTGTAGCGGGAACTGCCTGTGGGAGCGAGCCTGCTCGCGATAGCGGCCTGTCTGTTACACCGCTATCGCGAACAGGCTCGCTCCCACAACCTCGTCCCCACCGTGAGGCGGTTATTGCCTGAGCAAACTTGGCGACACCCCAAGCACAACTTCTTATATATAAATTGACCCAGATCAACAAAACCAAACTTAATTAACTTTCCAGCCTCAGAAACAGCAAAAACTTGTAGGCCAGCAACTTTCTATCGCCATCATAGACGCTATCGATAATACTATCGACAAGCTTGATTGGCACCCAAAAAACTTCGCACTTACACTGCGCACCTTGTAAACCGGGGCTTGGCGCCCATACCGCTACCACCAAAGTCGTATATACGCCAAATAACTCAGTGTTTTAATGGGTTATCCGCCACTACCAACTACCCTCTGCAAAACGCCCGCCGAATAACTAATAACCTCACGGCGCGCGCTCGGTATTTGTCCGGATTTTGTATTAACCGTGAATAAGAAATCCTTGCGGGGGTTACCTCGTTATATAGGCGCTTGCCTGATGAGTCGTAACGCCGCCTGAACCAGGAGATTTAAATGGACCTTGGCAGAAGACAGTTCTTCAAGCTTTGTACTGTCGGCGTGGCTACGGCTACGACCGCGACCCTGGGCTTTGCCCCTGGCGTGGCGCAGGCAACGCAGTCGCGCCAGTACAAGCTGCTGCGGGCCAAGGAAACCCGCAATAACTGCACCTACTGCTCAGTCGGCTGCGGCATTTTGATGTACAGCCTGGGCGACGGCGCGAAGAACGCCAAGGCGCGGATTTTCCACATCGAAGGCGACCCCGATCACCCGGTCAGCCGTGGCTCGCTGTGCCCCAAGGGCGCGGGCCTGGTGGACTACATCCACAGCGAGCAGCGCCTGCTGTTCCCTGAATACCGCGCGCCGGGTTCCGACACCTGGCAGCGCATCAGTTGGGAGCACGCCATCGAGCGCATCGCGCGCCTGATGAAGGACGACCGCGACGCCAACTTCATCGAGAAAAACGCCAAGGGCACCACGGTCAACCGCTGGCTCAGCACCGGCATGCTTTGCTCCTCGGCGGCCAGCAGCGAAACCGGCTCGCTGGACCAGCGCTTCACCCGCGCCCTGGGCATCCTGGGCACCGACAGCCAGGCCCGGGTGTGCCACGCGCCGACGGTGTCGGCCCTGGCGCCGACCTTTGGCCGTGGCGCCATGACCAACAACTGGGTGGACATCAAGAACGCCAACGTGGTGCTCATCATGGGCGGCAACCCCGCCGAGGCGCACCCCGTGGGCTTTAAGTGGGTGATCGAAGCCAAGATCCGCAACGGCGCCAAGGTGATAGTCGTGGACCCGCGCTTCAACCGCAGCGCAGCGGTGGCCGACATCTACTCGCCGATCCGCGCCGGCTCCGACGTGACCTTCCTCATGGGCATGGTCAACTACCTGATTACCCACGACAAAATCCAGCATGAGTACGTGCGCGCCTACACCAACGCCAGCCTCATCGTGCGCCCCGACTATGCGTTCGACGATGGCCTGTTCAGTGGCTACGACGCGAAAAAACGCAGCTACGACCGCAGCTCCTGGACCTACGAACTCGACGCCCAGGGCTTTGCCAAGCGCGACCCGACCCTGAGCCACCCGCGCTGCGTGTGGAACCTGCTCAAGGCCCACGTCAGCCGCTACACCCCGGAAATGGTCACCAACATCTGCGGCACACCCAAGGACGACTTCCTGAAGATCTGCGCGATCCTGGGCGAAACCAGCGCCCCGGACAAAACCGCGACCTTCCTCTACGCCCTGGGCTGGACCCACCACACCAACGGCGCGCAGATGATCCGCGGCTCGGGCATGCTGCAATTGCTGCTGGGCAACATCGGCATGGCCGGCGGCGGCGTCAACGCCTTGCGCGGCCACTCCAACATCCAGGGCTACACCGACCTGGGCCTGCTGTCGCTGCGCCTGCCCGGTTACATGAACCTGCCCTCGGACGAACAGACCGACCTGGCCACCTACCTCAAGCAAACCACGCCCACCGCGTTGCAGGCCGACCAGGTCAACTACTACAAGAACACGCCGAAATTCTTCGTCAGCATGATGAAGAGCTTCTGGGGCGACAAAGCCACCCAGGCCAACGACTGGGGTTTCGACTGGCTGCCCAAGTGGGATGACAGCTACGACATCATCAACTTCACCAACCGCATGTACGAAGGCAAGGTCAACGGCTACATCGCCCAGGGCTTCAACCCGGTGGCCGCGTTCCCGGACAAGAACAAAGCCTCGGCGGCCCTGGCCAAGCTCAAGTTTCTGGTGATTATCGACCCGCTCGCCACCGAGACCTCCAGCTTCTGGAAAAACCACGGCGAGCAGAACGACGTCGACACCGCCGCCATCCAGACCGAAGTGTTCCGCCTGCCTTCCTCCTGTTTTGCCGAGGAGAACGGCTCGATCGTCAACTCCGGGCGTTGGCTGCAATGGCACTGGGCCGGCGCCGCGCCGCCGGGCGAGGCCTGGCACGACGGCAAGATCCTCGGCCACCTGTTCCTCAAACTGCGTGAGCTATACGCCAAAGAAGGCGGCGCCAACCCGGCGCCGATCCTCAACATGGCCTGGGACTACAAAGACCCGCTGGACCCGGCCCCCGAAGAAGTGGCCAAGGAATCCAACGGCTATGCCCTGGCCGACCTGTACGACGACAAAGGCGCGCTGATACTGCGCAAGGGCCAGTTGCTCAACGATTTTTCCCAATTGCGCGACGACGGCAGCACGGTGTGCTTCAACTGGATCTTCGCCGGTTCCTGGACCGAGCAAGGCAACCAGATGGCCCGGCGCGACAACGCTGACAGCGGCTTGGGCTGCACCCCGGGCTGGGCCTGGGCCTGGCCGCAGAACCGACGCATCCTCTACAACCGCGCCTCGGCCGACCCCCAAGGCCAGCCATGGGACCCCAAACGCAAAATCATCGGCTGGGACGGCACCCGCTGGAGCGGCAGCGACGTACCGGACTTCCCCGTCGGCGTGGCACCGGGCACCAGCACCAGCCCCTTCATCATGCTGCCCGAAGGCGTGGGCCGGTTGTTCTCGGTGGGCGCGCTCAACGACGGGCCGTTCCCGGAGCACTACGAACCCACCGAGAGCCCGCTGCTCAACAACCCGCTGCACCCTAACGTCACCTACAGCCCCACGGCGCGCCTGTATGAGCACGACCGTTCGCGCATGGGCAAACGGGACGAGTTCCCCTACGTGGCTACCACCTACTCGATCACCGAGTTGTTCCGCCACTGGACCAAGCACTCGCGCCTCAACGCCATCGTGCAGCCCGAGCAGTTCATCGAGATCGGCGAAAAGCTCGCGGCGGAAAAAGGCATCGTCCAGGGCGACACCGTGCGCGTGAGCACCAAGCGTGGCTACATCAAGGCCAAAGCCGTGGTGACCAAGCGCATCCGGCGCCTGGCCATCGACGGCCAGGACGTGGACACCATCGGCATCCCCTGCCACTGGGGCTACGAAGGGTCGACGCGCAAAGGCTTTTTGGCCAACACCCTGACGCCCGGTATCGGCGACTCCAACACCCACACGCCTGAGTACAAGGCCTTCCTCGTCAACATTGAAAAGGTCTAACGGAGCGCCCTTATGTCCCTGCAATCCCAAGACATCATCAAACGCTCCGCCACCCACGTGCTGACCCCGGCGCCCCACGCCCGCGACCAGCAAATGGAAGTGGCCAAGCTGATCGACGTGAGCATCTGCATCGGCTGTAAGGCCTGCCAGGTGGCGTGCAACGAGTGGAACGACCTGCGCGACGAAGTCGGGCACAACGTCGGTGTCTACGACAACCCGGCCGACCTCTCGGCCGACACCTGGACCCTGATGCGCTTCGACGAAGTCGAGGATGAAAGCGGCAAGCTCGAATGGCTGATCCGCAAGGACGGCTGCATGCACTGCGCCGACCCGGGCTGCCTCAAGGCCTGCCCGCAACCGGGGGCGATCATCCAGTACGCCAACGGCATCGTCGATTTCCAGTCCGAGCACTGCATCGGCTGCGGCTACTGCATCGCCGGGTGCCCGTTCGACGTGCCGCGCATCAACAAGAAGGACAACAAGGCCTACAAGTGCACCCTGTGCGTGGACCGCGTGGCGGTCGGCCAGGAGCCGGCGTGCGTCAAGACCTGCCCCACCGGCGCGATCAACTTCGGCAGCAAGCAAGACATGCAGCACCTGGCCGGCGAGCGCGTGGTGGAGTTGCAGGGCCGCGGCTTTGCCGGCGCCGGCCTGTATGACCCGCAAGGCGTGGGCGGCACCCACGTGATGTACGTGCTGCAACACGCCGACAAGCCGCACCTGTACCACAAGCTGCCCACCGACCCGCGTATCAGCACAGCGATCCAGGGCTGGAAAGGCTGGATGAAACCCCTGGCCGCCGCCGCGTTCTTCGCCACCCTCGGCGCGACGATGTTCCACTACATCGCCACCGGGCCCAACGAAGTGGACGAGCAGGAAGAACACGAAGAGGACACCCTGGTATGAACAAGGACAAGATGATCCTGCGCACGCCGTTCCTGGAACGCGCCTGCCATTGGCTGATGGTGCTGTGCTTCATCGCGGTGGCCCTGTCGGGGCTGTCGTGGTTCTTCCCTTCGTTCAACGGCCTCAACGCTGTGTTCGGCACGCCGCAACTGGCGCGCATCCTCCATCCGTTCTTCGGTGTGGCGGTGTTTTTGGCCCTGGTGTTCCTGTTTATCCGCTTCGTCAACTACAACCTGCCCGAACCCGAGGACAAGCAGTGGTTCACCCACCTCGACCGGGTCATCAGCGCGCGCCACGACAAGCCCCTGCACATCGGCAAGTACAACCCCGGGCAGAAGCTGTTGTTCTGGGGAATCATGGGCCTGATTAGCCTGCTGTTGCTCAGCGGCGTGGTGATCTGGCGGCCGTACTTCGCGCCGCTGTTCAGCATTCCGGTGATCCGCGTCGGCCTGTTCGTGCATGCCCTGGCCGGGTTGTCGCTGATCCTGCTGGTGATCGGCCACGCGTACCTGGCGTTCTGGGTCAAAGGCTCGATCCGCGGCATGGTCACCGGCTACGTCACCCGCAACTGGGCCAAGCAGCACCACGACCGCTGGTATCGCCAACTCAACGCCAAACAGCGCAAGGCGCGGGGCCCGAAATGAACAGCATCCACCTCACCCCCGTGCAGGAGCGCAGCCCCGGCATCGGCGAAATCACCGCGCTGCTGCTGCCCGAACTGGGCCTGCGCTACAGCCTGCGGGCCCAGCGCCTGCGCCACTTGGCGGCGGAGCATGCGATGGGCGACTACCTGCGCTTTGTCGCGCGCATCGCCGACGTGCAGCAGCAACTGCTCGACAGCGCACCGCTGCCCGCCGCCCTCAAGGCCTCCCTGGCTGCGCGCCTGGAGCATCCCGGCGCGCCCCTGGCCGGCAACGCCGACCTGAGCGAGCCCTACTGGCAAGAACTGCTGCGCCACCTGTGCGAAGCGCTGTACATCGACAGCTCGCCGACCATCCGCACCACCCTCGATGCCGTCACCGCGCTGGACGCCGCCGCCCTGCACGCCAAGGCCCAGGCCCTGCTGGCGGGGCGTTTCGCCGAGGTCGACAGCGGCCAGGCACTGTTTATCTGGGCGGCCCTGGCGCTGTACTTCACCCAACTGGCGGCGCATTTGCCGGCCTCGGCCAAGGCCTGTGTCGGCGAGCACCGCCAGCATTGCCCAGTGTGCGCCAGTACCCCGGTGGCCAGCCTGATAATGAGCGGCGCCCAGGCCGGCCTGCGCTACCTGCACTGCGGCCTGTGCGAGAGCCGCTGGCACATGGTGCGGGTCAAGTGCAGCAACTGCGAAGCCACCGGCAACCTCGACTACTGGAGCCTGGAGCAGCACAACGCCGCCGCCAAGGCCGAGAGTTGCGGCGACTGCCACAGCTACCTGAAGGTGTTCTACCCCGAGCACGACAGCGCCTTGGAGCTGGTGGCCGACGACCTGGCCAGCCTGGCCCTGGACGGCGAAGTCGAACGCCAGGGCTTTGCCCGCAGCGGCCTCAACCCGTTTTTGTTCCCCGGCTGAAAAAAACCGCTGCGGCGTTTTGCCCCTTGCCCCCACGCAACGCCGCGAGCGCTCTGGCTCGCGGCTTTGGCGCTGAGATCAAAAAGCCACCTTATGCGATTTAGGAATCAGCAAATTCTTTTATATTCCTTTAACGTTTTGCAACAGGCTGCAAGACTCGGCACCAGAATCATCCATTAAGTGTTGAGAACCCCATGAAAAAATTGACTGCCCTCACCGCCCTCACCCTCGCCGTGCTGTCCGGCCTGGCCCACGCCGATCGCCTGGATGACATCAAGAAATCCGGCGTACTGCGCGTGGCTTCGTTCGACAGCAACCCACCGTTCGGCTTTATCGACGCCAAAAGTAAGCAGATCGAAGGCCTGGACGTGGACTACGCCAAGGCCATCGCCGACAAGCTCGGGGTGAAGCTGCAACTGCAACCGACCAACCCGGCCAACCGCGTGCCGTTGCTGGTGGCCAACAAGGTCGACCTGGTGCTGGCCAACTTCACCATCACCCCCGAGCGCGCCGAGCAGGTCAACTTCAGCATTCCGTACTTCAGCTCCGGCCAGCAGTTCATCGTCAAGAAAGGCACCCTCAAGTCCCCTGAAGACCTGAACAAATGGCGCGTCGGCGTAGACAAAGGCACCGTCAACGAAGGCGTGCTGCGCGACAAGTTCCCCGGCGCCAAAGTGATCGCCTATGACGACACCCCGTTCGCCTTCACCGCCCTGCGCAACGGCAACGTGCAAGCCATTACCCAAGACGGCCCGAAACTCATCGGCCTGCTGGCCAACGTGCCGGACAAGGACAAGTACGAAGTACCGCCGTTCACCATCTCCAACGACCTGATCGGCGTGGGCGTGCCCAAGGGCGAAACCGCCCTGACCGAAGTGGTCAACCAGACCCTGCTGGAGCTGGAAAGCAAAGGCCAGGCGCAGAAGATCTACGACACCTGGTTCGGCCCCGACACCAAGACCCCGCTGACCCGCCTCTACAAGATCGGCGACAAGAGCTGAGCCCAGCGCTGTGTAATGCCACCAACAGCCCGCAGCGGATCACCGCGCGGGCGTTTTTGATTCTGCATGGACACTGCTTTGATGTTCGGTGAACTGCTCGGCCCGCAATACCTGCACTGGTTGTTCGATGGATTTGTCCTGACCCTGGCCCTGAGCGCCGTGGTTTGCCTGGTGGCCACAGCCCTGGGTTTCGTGGTCTGCCTGGCGCGCCTGTCGCCCTCGCGGCTGCTGGCCTGGCCGGCCCACGCCTACCTGGCGCTGTTTCGCAATACGCCGCTGCTGGTGCAGCTGTTTTTCTGGTACTTCGGCGTCAGCGCCCTGCTGCCCGAAGCCCTGGTGATGTGGTTGAACATGCCCCACGAGATCAGCCTCGCGGGCTGGGTCATCGGTTGGCCGTCCTTTGAGTTCATCGCCGGTTTCTGGGGCCTGACGCTCTACACCGCGGCTTTTATCGCCGAAGAATTCCGTGCCGGCATCGCCTCGGTACGCACCCAGCAGCGCGAGGCCGGGTTCGCCCTGGGCCTGCGCAGCGCCCAGGTGTGGCTGTACGTGGTGTTGCCGCAAGCCTTGCGCACCGCATTCGGGCCGCTGTTGGGGCAGTACATGAACGCATTGAAGAACTCGTCCCTGACCATGGCCATCGGCTTGGCCGAGTTGTCCTACGCCTCGCGCCAGGTCGAAACCGAAACCTTCAAGACCTTCCAGGCCTTCGGCTTCGCCACCCTGCTCTACGTGCTCAGCATTGCCCTGATCGAAGCCATCGGGCAGTGGGTGCAGCACAGCAAGCGCTATCGCCAGGGAGCGGCTTGAGCCATGGACTTTTCCGTCATTAGCGACAACCTCGACTACTTCCTGATCGGCGCCTACCCCAACGGCCCCCTTGGCGGCGCAGCGCTGACCCTGGTGCTGAGCCTGCTGTCCGGCACCATCGCCGCCGCCCTGGGCCTGGCCTTGGGCTTGGGCCTGACCCTGCTCAAAGGCTGGCCCCGGGGCGTGTTGCTGGCGGTGCTGGGCTTTTTACGGGCGATCCCGGTGCTGATGCTGATTTTCTGGAGCTACTTCCTCCTGCCCATCGTCTTCAAGGTGGACGTACCGGCCCTGGCCACGGTGGTCTGCGCCCTGTCGCTGATCGGTGGGGCCTACCTGGCGCACTCGGTGCACGCCGGCATCCAGAGCCTGCCCACAGGCCAATGGGCCGCCGCCCGCGCCCTGGGCATGCAGCCTTGGCAGGTGCTGCGCCTGATAATCCTGCCCCAGGCCCTGCCGATCATGCTGCCCTCGTTCCTCAACCAGTGGATCAGCCTTATCAAGGACACCTCCCTGGCCTACGTCATTGGAGTGGGTGAGTTGTCGTTCGTCGCCACCCAGGTCAGCAACCGGGTCATGGTCCATCCCACGGAGATCTTCCTGTTCGTGGCCCTGGTGTACTTCCTGTTCTGCGCCAGCCTCGACCTGGCCGCCAACTGGCTGACCCGCAAACCCACCCGCGCGTCGTAGCAAGCGGAGCACCGCCCGGCCCGCTCCCACAGCGGAGCGGCGGGCCAGCCAGCATAAGTGATCGACACCAGAGTGGGAGCGAGCCTGCTCGCGATGGCGGTATTCCAGCCACGATAACTGCATGGCCTGAACCGGCCTGATCGCAGGTAAGGCCCGCTCCCACCGTTGGAATGGTGGGTGTTCCTCTGTAGGAGCGAGCCTGCTCGCGATGGCGGTATTCCAGCCACGATAACTGCATGGCCTGGACCGGCCTCATCGCGGGCAGGGCCCGCTCCCACCGTTGGAATGGTGGGTGTTCCTCTGTAGGAGCGAGCCTGCTCGCGATGGCGGTATTCCAGCCTCGATAACTGCATGGCCTGAACTGCCCTCATCGCGGGCAGGGCCCGCTCCCACCGTTGGAATGGTGGGTGTTCCTCTGTAGGAGCGAGCCTGCTCGCGATGGCGGTATTCCAGCCTCGATAACAGCATGGCCTGGACCGGCCTCATCGCGGGCGAGGCCCGTTCCCACAGGGGATGGGGCTTAGAACGCGGCCTTGACCGACACCATGAAGTTGCGCGGTTCGCCGTAGAAGTTGCCGAAGTTCTCCGTGCCGATGGTGGCGTAGTAGCGCTTATCGAACAGGTTGTTGCCGTTCAGCGCCAGCGACCAGGTGTCGTCGATGCGGTAGCCGATGCGCCCGTTCCAGATGGCGTAGCCGGCCTGGTTGAACTTCTGACCGGTGGCCGGCGAGGCACGGAAGTTGTCGCTTTGCGCGTTCACGCCGGCGCCGAGGGTGAAGCGCTCCAGCGACCCGCCCAGGCTGTAGTCGCCCCACAGGCGCAGCATGTGCCGGGGCACGTAGGTGTTGAAAGCCACGCCGTTTTTCGTGGTGTCGATGTCGTCCAGGGTCTTGGTTTGGGTGTAGGTGTAGCCGGCCAGCAGTTGCAGGCGTTCGAGCACCTGGCCGCTGACTTCGGCTTCAAAGCCCTGGGCGCGGACTTTGCCGGCGTTGAGGTAGCAGTAACCGTCCGGGGTGGCGCAGTCGGAGGAGGCGTAGTCGGTTTGCGCCTGGTCTTTGCGCAGGGTGCGGAACAGGTTCACCGAGCTGTTCAGGCGCCCGTCCAGCCACTCGCCCTTGATCCCCAACTCATAGCTCTGCCCCACCATCGGTTTGAGGGAGGCGCCGCTGTCGCTGCGCAAATTGCCCTGCGGGGTAAAGATGTCGGAGTAGCTGGCGTAAGCCGTGAGGTGCTCGTTGAGGTCCAGCAGCACCCCGGCGAACGGCGTGACCTGGCCGGTTTCCGTGCTGTTGGACACTTCACGGGTTTGCGAGCGCAAGTAGAACGAGTCGGTGTCGGATTTGTACCAACTGACCCGGCTGCCGACGATCAGGGTCAGCGGGTCGGCCAGTTTCAGGCGCAGGGTGGAATACGCCCCGTACTGCTTGGTCAGCGAATCCACCGGGCCACCGCGGGTGGAGTTTTTGGTGAAGTAATCATCGCTGGGCTCGATGATGTTTTTGTCCGGGTGCAACACGTTCTGGTTCTGCGGCACGAAGGCCACGGAGTAGAAGTCGTCCTTGTGGGAACGGCTGGCGTTGACTCCCACGGTCAGTTCGTGTTGCTGGCCCAGGGCATCGAATTTGCCGTCCAGGTAGGCGTCGAAGCCGTAGTCGACCTGGTCGTAGTCATAGAAGCTGCCGAGCATGCGGGTTTCGTTGACGCCCGGGGTCACCGCGCCTGAGGCGAAGGCGTATTTGATGTCTTGGGTGTTCTTGGTGTACACGCCGGCCACTTTGAGCGCCCAGTCGTCGTTGAGCTGATGCTTGATGTCGCCGAACGCCGTGGTGCGTTTGCTGCGCCAGTTGTTCCACGCCGGGTCCAGGCAGGTGGAGCGGCGCAGCTTGAGGTCGCTGCCGTCCTTGTAGCGCGGCAGGCCGCCCCAGCACGGGGTGGCGTCGAGGTCTTCATAGGCCAGGCCGACGCCCAGGGTGGTGTCGGGGCTCAGGTCCAAATCCAGGGCGCCGTAGTAGGTCTGGTCGCGGCGCTCGGCGTTGTCGTAGAAGTAGCGCCGCGACTGCTCGGCCACCACCGCCCGGCCGCGCACGGTGCCGGCGTCGTTGAGGGGGCCGCCGGTGTCGACCTGGCCACGGTAGTTGTCCCAGGTGCCGCCACTGAGCGACAGCTCGGTGTGGGCGCTGCTCTGCCCGCGCTTGCGCACAAAGTTGACCGCGCCCGAGGTGCCGCCCGCGCCTTTCATCATGCCCGCTGCGCCGCGCAGCACTTCCACGCGGTCGAAGTAGGCCATGTCGCTGCTGAAGCTGTCGGCCTGTACGTAGTTGTTGCCCATGTCCAGGGGCACGCCGTCGTACTGGTACTGGCCGAGCATCTGGAAGCCACGGGAGTAGAAGTATTTGCCGCCCATGGGCGAGTCGTAGACGGTGATGCCGGGGACTTTTTCCATCACCTGGTCGATGGTGGTCAGGTTCTGGTCGTCAAGCATCTTGCGGGTCATGACGGTGAGGGACTGGGGCGTGTCCTTGAGGCTGTGGGCGCCCTTGCCGATGGTCACCGCGCCCGTGGTGTAGGAGCCGCTGTTCTCGGTGGTGGCCCCCAGTTGCTCGGCGGAAATGGTGGTGGCCCCCAGTTCCAGGGCCGCGCCGTCGGCCGCCACCGCCCGCAGCACGTAGCTGCCGTTGCTTTGCGCCTCGGCCTGCAAGCCGCTGCCCTGCAGGATGCGGGCAAAACCTTCGGCAACGCCGTAGGCGCCCCGCAGCCCGGCCGAGCGGCGGCCCTCGGTGTGGCGGGCGTCGAACGACAGCGCCACCCCGGCGGCACTGGCAAAACGGCTGAGCACTTCGGCCAGGCTGCCAGCGCCCACCTCGAACGTACGCGCCGCACCCTGCTCCTGGGCGACCTGGGCCGCCGCCGGCAAGGCCAACCCGGTGCTGCCCACCACCATGCCCAACAGCGCGATCTTGACCCCGTGGGCCAAGCGCCCCGCCCGCGGTTTTTGAATATGAGACATGCGTGCCCTTCCCCGATAACGATTATTAAACTCACTGGGGGATAAGCCGAGCGATGGGCGGTAAAAGTGCAAAGGCCGCAAAAAAATTTTCAGCCACCCGTTACTCAGGCGCTAACGCTGACCCAATAGCGGGTGTAGCGCGTGATCTTCAGGCCAAAGGCGCTGTGCAGCGCGGCCAGGGCCAGGTCGGTGTCGTCCAGCGGGAACGCGCCAGAGACTTTGAGCCCGGCAATCGCCGGGTCGCAGCGCAACACGCCCACCCGGTAACGCGCCAGTTCGGCCAGCAACTCGCCCAAGGGCCGGTCGATGGCAATCAGGCTGCCCTGCTGCCAGGCGCCCACCGACGCATCGTTGGCCCGCACCGGCCCCAACCCCTGCGCTTGCAGGGCCACCCGTTGCCCCGCTTCCAGGCGCAGCGCCGTACGCTGCCCCGCCAGGCTGACTTGCACGGCTTTGTCCAACACCGCCACTTCACCGCCCACGCCCTCGGCGCGCACGATAAACCGCGTGCCCAGGGCCAGCACGCGGCCCTGGCGGGTCTCGACGCGAAACGGCCGGCGCAGCGGGTCGGCGGCGGTGCTGACAAGGATTTCCCCGGCCAGCAGGTGCAACAAGCGCTGCTGGCCATCGAAGCGCACATTGACCGAGGTATTGGTGTTAAGCAGCAGCGAGCTGCCGTCCGCCAGGCGCACTTCGCGGCGCTCGCCGACGGCGGTGTGGTAATCGGCAAAGCGCTGTTGCGACGCCTCGCTGCGCCAGCCCAGCCAACCCACGGAGCCAGCCGACGCCAGCACCAGCACACTGCGCAGCACCTGGCGGCGCGAGCGCTCGGCCCCGCGCAGGGCTGGCGCCGCCAACTTGCCCGGCACCCCGGCCAGTTGCTCGCGCACCGATTCCATGCGCTGCCAGGCCTGTTCGTGCAGCGGGTCGGCGCCGCGCCAACGGTGCCAGGCCTGCTGGTCTTCGGCCGTGGCAGTGCCGGACTCCAAGCGCGCGAACCACTGCGCCGCGGCACTCAGGGCGGCCAGTTCGGCGGCGGGCAAAGACGACAACAAACGGCTCATGGCGCCTGCACCTGCAGTTGCATCAGGCAGCAATGCTCCATGGCCCGGGCCATGTGGTTATTCACGCTGCGCACCGAGATACCCAACTGCGCGGCGATCTGCACGTAGGTCAGGCCATCGAATTGGGACAGGATGAAGGTCTGGCGCACTTTCGCGCCCAGGCCTTCGAGCATGCGGTCGATGTCCACCAGGGCCTGCACCATGATCGCCTGCTCCTCGAGGGACGGCTGCTCCCACTGCGGCGCACTGGCCAGCACTTGCAGATAGGACTGCTCCAGGGAGCGGCGGCGGAACAGGTCTACCAGCAAGCCCTTGGCCACCCGCGACAGGTACGGGCGCGGCTCGCGGATGTCCAGGGCATTGCGCGCCTTGATGATGCGCACGAAGGTGTCCTGCACCAGGTCCGCCGCGTCGCTGCCGTTACCCAGGCGCTGGCGCAACCAGCCGTGCAACCAACCCTGATGGGTGCAATAGAGGTCGTTGACGGCACTGCGCAGGGACAACTCGTCGGAAGGCATAACGGCAAAAAGTCGTGAGTGATAATGACTCGCATTGTCGAGTAGAGTCCCGACAATGGCAATAGCCAAGCGCTATCAACCCGCTTTCTACACAGGGCGGCGAAACACCTTTATCTGTATATCCATACAGATAAAGGTTGCCCGATGCGCCATCTCTGGCCATGCTGTAGGCCTGCGCAAACGTTGCAAATGAGGGTGGTTATGCGGCTGTTCCTATGTGAGAAACCTTCCCAGGCCAAAGACATCGCAGCGGTGCTCGGCGCCACACGCCGGGGCGACGGCTGCTGGGTGGGCGCCACTGCCACCGTCACTTGGTGCATCGGCCACTTGCTGGAAACCGCCCCGCCGCACGCCTACGACGAACGCTACAAACGCTGGGTGCTGGCCGACCTGCCTATCGTCCCGGCCCAATGGAAAATGCGCGTCAAACCCAAGACCGCCAGCCAGTTCAAAGTGGTCAAACGCCTGTTGGGCGAGGCCCAGGAACTGGTGATCGCCACCGACGCCGACCGCGAAGGCGAGATGATCGCCCGCGAACTGGTGGAACATTGCCGCTATCGGGGGCCGATCCAGCGCCTGTGGCTGTCGGCCCTGGACGACGCGTCGATCCGCAAGGCCCTGGGCGCCCTCAAGCCCGGCGCCGAGACCTTCAGCCTGTACCACTCGGCCCTGGGCCGCTCCCGCGCCGACTGGCTGATCGGCATAAACATGAGCCGCTTGTTCACCTTGCTGGGGCGCCAGTCTGGCTACCAAGGCGTGCTGCCGGTGGGCCGGGTACAGACCCCAACCCTGCGCCTGGTGGTGGACCGCGACCGCAGCATCGCTGACTTCGTGCCCGTGGCCTATTGGGCCATCGACGTGCAGTTGCGCCATGCCGACACCCTGTTCACCGCCCAGTGGCGCGCCCCCGGCGATGCCTGCGACGACCAGGACCGCTGCCTCAACCAGGCCCTGGCCCACAACGCCGCCCAGGCCATGGCCAACGCCGCCAGCGCCCGGGTCACCAAACTGCGCACCGAACGCCTGCGCGAAGTGGCGCCGCTGCCGTTCGACCTGGGCACCCTGCAGGAAATCTGCTCGAAGAAACTCGGCCTCGGCGCCCAGGAAACCCTGGACGTCGCCCAGGCCCTGTACGAAACCTACAAGGTCATCACCTACCCGCGCAGCGACTGCGGCTACCTGCCCCTGAGCCAGCACGGCGAGGCGCCGGCGATCCTCGCTGCCCTGGCCGCCGCCGACCCGGCGCTGGCGGCTTTGGCCCCGCACCTGCGGGCCCAGCGCCGCTCGCGGGCGTGGAACGACGCCAAGGTCAGCGCCCACCACGGCATCATCCCCACCGCTGCGGCCGGCCAATTGGCGCGCCTGAGCGGCAAACACCACGCGGTGTACACCTTGATTCGCGCACGGTATTTGGCGCAGTTCCTCCCCGACCACGAATACGACCGCACCCAGGCCGATTTCGACTGTGCCGGCCACGCCCTGCGAGCGGTGGGCAAAGTGATCGTGGAGCCGGGCTGGAAACGCGCCCTGCCCGAAGCCCTGGCCCCGGCCAAAGGCCGTGAAGCCCCGGCGCCCCAGGCCTTGCCGGCCCTGGCCGAAGGCCTGGACTGCGCGGTGGCCAAGGTCACCCCCAAAGACCTGTGGACCCAACCGCCCAAGCCCTACACCGAAGGCGACCTGATTAAAGCGATGAAAAACGTCGCCAAACTGGTGCAAGACCCACTGCTCAAGCAAAAGCTCAAGGACACCACCGGCATCGGCACCGAAGCCACCCGCGCGGGGATCATCCAGGGCCTGCTGGACCGCGGCTACCTGAGCAAGCACGGCAAGGCCCTGGCCGCCACCGCGCCGGCGTTCAGCCTGATCGATGCCGTGCCCCGGGCCATCGCCGACCCCGGCACCACCGCCATCTGGGAACAGGCGCTGGACATGGTGCAAAGCGGGGAAATGAGCCTGGAGGAATTCGTCACCAAACAGGCCGGTTGGATGAGCAAGCAAGTGGCCCGCTGCGCCGGCCTGAGCCTGACCATCAGCGGCCCCGCCAGCCCCGGCGCCACGCCGTGGAAAAACAAACGCAAAAGCCCCAAACGCAAAACCCCGGCCAAGAAGCCACGCCCCGCGTCGGTGTAGCAACCGGGCTCGCCCGCGTGCTACACCGACGCGGGTAATGGGGTGATGCGGTAAACGCAGCGCCGGGATTCGTCCAGCAGGTGTTCTTCACGGTGCACCAGGGCCTGGGGGCCGGCGACTTCCTGGAACAGTTGCAGCTCGGAGCGGCAAAAGCCCTGGCAGGTGCGGGCCGCCGCGCAGATCGGGCAATGGTCTTCGATCAAGCGCCAGGCGTCGCCGTCGCGCTCGACCCGGGCCATGTAGCCTTCTTCGGTGCGCACCCGCGCCAGTTGCTCCAGGCGTTCGGCCAGGGTCTGGCCGTTGCAGCGCTGCTGGTAGGTGGCACGGGCTTCGCATTCGCGCTGGCCGATCAAGCGGTCCAGGCCTTCTTCGCCGAACAACTGGCGGATCGAGCCGATCAACTGCACCGTCAACTGCGCGTGGGCATCGGGGAAGCGCCGGTTGCCCGCCTCGGTCAACGCCCAGTTCTGCCGTGGCCGGCCGACGCCAGAGGTGGTGTCCTGGTGGCCTTCGATCAGCCCCGCGGCCAGGAGTTTTTGCAGTTGCTGGCGCGCCGCCTCGGCGGTCATGTCCAGGGCCTGGGCGATCGCCGCATTGGGCAACGGGCCACGGGTTTTGAGCAGAAACAGGATGCGTTCTGACGTAGGTTGCCCCTGTGCTTTATCCAAGCTTTCACTTGTGTAACTCAATGTATCCCCCTAATATCCAAGCCAACGCTTGGATATTAGGCGCCGGCCGCTCACCTGTCGAGGAAACCCTGATGCACACAGACCCAACCCCCACCGCCACTTGGGGCGAATTGTTCAGCGGGCGCAATGGCCTGCTGGCCCTCGCTTTGGTCGGCGGCGTGGCGCTACACGCGATCAACGTGCACATCGTCACCACCGTGCTGCCGTCGGTGGTGCGGGACATCGGCGGCCTCGCCTGGTACGCCTGGAACACCACACTCTTTGTGGTGGCCTCGATCATCGGCGCCGCCCTCTCGGTGTGGCTGCTGGCGGCGGCGGGCAAGCGCGGGGCCTGTGTCACGGCGCTGGCGGTGTTCGCCCTGGGCTCGGCGATCTGCGCCCTGGCGCCTTCGATGCCCTGGATGTTGTTCGGGCGCAGCGTGCAGGGCCTGGGCGGCGGTACGCTGGCGGCCCTCAGTTATGCGCTGATCCGCCTGGTGTTCGAGCCGCGCCTGTGGCCGCGGGCGGTGGCGCTGGTGTCGGGCATGTGGGGCGTGGCCACCCTGTGCGGGCCGGCCCTCGGTGGCCTGTTCGCCCAGGCCGGGCACTGGCGCTGGGCGTTCTGGACGCTGCTGCCGGTGGCGTTGCTGCAAGGCCTGCTGATCGTGGTGCAACTGCGCCCCGCACCCGGCCAGGCCCGGGGCAGCGATGGCCCGGTGCGCATTCCCTTTGTGCAGATCGCCCTGCTCGCCGCTTCGGTGTTGGCCATTGCCGCGGGCAGCCTGTCGCCACAACTGCTCTGGCAAGGGCTGGGTGTGCTCGGCGGCTTGCTGCTGGGGCTGGCGGCGGTGCGCCATGACCGCCGCGCCGAGGTGCGCATGCTGCCGCGCGGCGCCACGGCGCTGACCACGCCACTGGGCGCGGTGTACGCCAGTGTCGCCCTGCTGCTGGTGGGCACTACCTGCGAGATTTTCGTGCCGTACTTCCTTCAAACCCTGCACGGCCACACCCCCCTGGCGGCGGGTTACCTGACCGCTGCCATGGCCGGTGGCTGGAGCCTTGCTTCGGTGTTTTCCTCCGGGCGCAGCGGCGCCAGCGCCGAGCGCTTGCTGCGGGTTGGCCCTGCCCTTTGCGCCCTGAGCCTGGCAGCCCTGGCGCTGCTGATGCCCACGGCCGGGGTGTTTTCGCCAGCGATTGTGACCCTGCTTTGCGGCCTGGCCCTGGCCGGCGCCGGCGCGGGTGTGGGGATTTGCTGGCCGCACCTGCTGACCCGCGTCCTGACCCTGGCCCCGGCCGGCGAAGAGGGCATGGCCTCGGCGGCGATCACCACGGTGCAGTTGTATGGCATGGCGGTGGGCGCGGCAGTCGCCGGGCTGGTGGCCAACGCCGCCGGGCTCAACGGCCCTAACGGCGTCGCCGGTATTCAATCGGCCGCCCTATGGTTGTTCGCCACCTTTGCCCTGGCGCCGGTGTTGAGCTTCCTGCTGGCGCGGCGCATCAACCCCAAGGCTGCGGCCACCAACGCGGCCACGGCCAAGGAGTGCTGAGATGAGTACGCAATTGAGTGTCTGGATATTCCAAGCAATCAACGCCGTAGGCTTGAGCCTGTGGCTGCTGATCGCCGCGCTGAATAACTGCAAAGGCTTTGCCGGTTCCGTCGGCGCGGTGGGCGCCACGCTGTCGATGGCACCGCTCAAAGAGGCCCCTGCCATCGATACGCCGCTGTTGGGCCGCGCCTTGGCGGCACCGTGGTGGCCACGCCTGGCGCTGGGGGGGGTGCTGGCGCTGCAAGTGTTCGCCGCCCTCGCCTGCCTGGTGGGCACCTATCAGTTGTTGGTGGGCGGCGACCTGGCCGCCGCCCGGCCTTGGCTGAACCTGGCCCTGAGTGGGTTCGCCGGGTTCATCTTCGCCATGCACCTGGGCGGGTTGTGGTTCGGCTACTGGATTCGCCAGGAAGGCTTGCAACTGACCCACCTGGCGCTGCTGATCTGGGTCAGCCTGGCATTTTTTCTCTTTAACCTGTCCTTGGCATAAGGCGCGCGCTGCGCCATTCTGGGCGGCCACATCGTCCCTAGAAAACAAGGATGCGTATGCGTATCGAACGACTGGACCAACCCACGGATCAAGATCGCCTGGCGATCCTCAACCCGCTGTTGGCCTACAGCGAAAGCAAGGTCAACAACCCTTACTTTCAAAACTTCGCCCTGGTGGTGCGCGACGAACACAGCGACGAAATCCTCGGCGGCCTCTATGCCAAGATTTCCTACCAGTGGCTGTACGTCGAGCTGCTCAGCGTGCCGGAACAGGCCCGTGGCCAGGGCGTGGGTACGCGGTTGATGCACATGGTCGAAGAGCTGGCGCGGGAGAAGGACTGCACCGGCATCTGGCTCGGCACCTTCGACTTCCAGGCCCCGCAGTTCTACAAAAAACTCGGCTTTACCCAGTACGGCCAGATCGACGACTACCCGCCAGGGCATCGTCAGCACTTCTTCCAAAAGCGCCTCAAACCCTAAGTCCCATTGCCTCCCCCCTGTAGCCAGCACCGCCCCACCGTCAGTGGGCGCGGGCCGGTGGGTTTTGGTGCGAGCCTGCTCGCGATAACGCTGGCCCAGGCAATGAAGATGTCGGCTGTGCGACCGCCCTCGCGGGCAGGCCCGCTCCCACAGTGATGGCCGCAGCTTGGGTGGGGCGCGGCTTAAAACAACCCCAACTGCCCACCCACCAGGGTCGAGAAATCGTCGCCGACAAAGGGCAGGATCGCGTCGGCCACCGGTTGCAACTGGCGGGCCACGTAGTGCTCGTAGTCGATGGCGCCAGTGCGCACTTCCAGGGGTTCGGGGCCGGCCTGGGTCATCACGTAGCTGATCCAGCCACCGTTCTGGTACTGGCGCGGGCGGCCCTGGCGGTCGTTGTAGGCGTCGGCCAGGCGCGCCGCGCGCACGTGGGGCGGCACGTTGCGCTCGTAGTCGTCCAGGCGTCGGCGCAAGCGCTTGCGGTAGATCAGCAATTCATCCAATTCGCCTGCCAGGGTGCGTTGCACAAAATCGCGCACATAGCCCTGGTGCGGCTGGCGGTTGAAGATGCGCAGGTACAGCTCCTGCTGGAACTGCCGGGCCAGGGGCGACCAGTCGCTGCGCACGGTTTCCAGGCCCTTGTAGACCATCTCATCGCTGCCATCGGCGCGCCGCACCATGCCGGCGTAGCGCTTTTTGCTGCCCTCCTGCGCGCCGCGGATGGTGGGCATGAGGAAGCGCCGGAAATGGGTTTCAAACTGCAACTCCAGCACGCTCTCCAGGCCCATTTCGGCCCGCAGGTGCTCGCGCCACCACTGGTTGACCTGGGCCACCAGGGCCTGGCCGATGCGCGCGGCGTCCTCTTCGCTGTGGACGCTGCCGAGCCAGACAAAGGTGGAGTCGGTGTCGCCATAGATCACCTGATGGCCCTGGGCTTCGATCAGCTTGCGGGTCTGCTGCATGATCTGGTGCCCGCGCAGGGTAATGGATGAGGCCAGGCGCGGGTCGAAGAAGCGGCAACCGCTGGAGCCGAGCACGCCATAGAAGGCGTTCATGATGATTTTCAGCGCCTGGGACAGCGGCCCGTTGTGCTCGCGCTTGGCCACTTCGCGGCCTTCGGAGACCTGCGCGACGATGGCCGGCAGGCAGTGGCGGGTGCGCGAGAAACGAGCGCCACGAAAGCCCGCCACCGACTCGCTGTCATCGGGGTGGCGCAAACCTTCGACCAGGCCCAAAGGGTCGATGAGGAAGGTGCGGATGATCGACGGGTACAGGCTCTTGTAGTCCAGCACCAGCACCGACTCGTATAGGCCCGGGCGCGAGTCCATGACAAAACCGCCGGGGCTGGCCTGGGGCGGCAACGTCCCCAGGTTCGGCGCGACGAAGCCTTGGCGGTGCATCTGCGGAATGTACAAATGGCAGAACGCCGCCACCGAGCCGCCGCTGCGGTCCGCCGGTTGCCCGGTGACACTGGCCCGTTCCAGGAGGAAGGTGAGCAGCTCGGTCTTGGCGAAGATCCGCGTGACCAGTTCACAGTCCTTGAGGTTGTAGCGGGCCAGGGAGGGTTTGTCCTCGGCGAACATGCGGTCGATTTCGTCCATGCGCTGGTACGGGTTGTCGATGCACTTGCCTTCGCCGAGCAGGGTCTGGGCGACGTTTTCCAGGCTGAACGAGGGGAAACTCCAAGTGGCCGAACGCAGCGCCTCGATGCCATCGATAATCAGCCGCCCGGGGGCCGAGGCGAAGTAGTGGTTTTTGCGGTTGCCGTGCTCGCGCCATTCCATTTCGCCACCGTTGCGCCCCAGCAGCAGCGGCACGCCGAGGCGCCGGGCGTGTTCGTGGAGCACCCGCAGGTCGAACTGCACCACGTTCCAGCCGATGATGGCGTCGGGGTCGTGGCGCGCCAGCCACTGGTTGAGGCGTTCGAGCAACAGCACGCGGCTTTCGCAGTACGCCAGGTTGAAGCCCAGGGCCGGGTCGTTGTCTTCGCCGCGCCCGAGCATGTACACCTGGCGCTCGCCACAGCCTTCAAGGCCGATGCAGTACAGCTCGCCGAAGGCGTTGGTCTCGATGTCCAGGGACACCAGTTTCAGTGCCGGGCGATAAGCCGGCGCCGGTTTGAGCTGAGCGTCGGTGAGCAGGCCCGAAGCCTGGGCCACGCCGCTGAAGGCCACGGGCGCGGTGATGAAACGCTCCATCAGGTAGCGCTCGGGCGGGCGGATGTCGGCCTCGTAGACTTCCACCCCGGCCTTGCGCAGCACCTTGTCGAGGTGGATCAACTGGCGGTGCTGGCGGCAGTACAGGCCCAGCACCGGGCGGTGGTGAAAGTCCACCAATTGCAGCTCGCGCAGCTCCACCTCACGCTCATCCGCCAGCAACGCTTCACAGGCCCCGCGCTGCTCGGCCAGGACAAACGCCACCGAGGGCTGCACCGCCAGGCGCAGCAGGCGCGGGCCACGGTCGGTGGCCAGCCAGAATTCCACCTCGGTCCCGGCCGGCGTGTCGCGCCAATGGCGGGTCAGGATAAAACCCTGTTCGAGCACGCTGTTCACCTTTATCGGGCGGCCGGAATCTGTTTGACGTGGGCCAGCCACTGCGGGTTCAGGGCGATTTGCTCGGGCTCCAGGCCCAGCTCCAGCATGCGCTCGCGGTGGCGGTCGATCTCCTGCACCGACTGGCTCAGGGCGCTGGTGTTGGCGTCGAGCAGGTGCATCTGGGTCAGGCCCAGGTGATAGAAGCGCAGCAGTTTCATCGCCGTTTCATCCCCCGCCGCGACACCGGCCGTGACGTGGTGCATGACGTTGGTCACCCGCATCAGGTTGCGCTTGAGCTGCCAGCCATAGGCCGCAGACGCCATCCACGGCTGCGACCAGAACTTGAAACGCACCAGCGCCGCACACACCAGCACCGAAGCAATCACACCGCCCAGGTTGTAGCGGAAATTGTCGCCGCCCGGCTCACCCAACAGCTTCACCGCCAAACCCGACAGCACCAGGCCCAGCAACACGAACACCACGGCTATCACCAGGGTGCTGCGGCGGGTTTCGCGCCGGTAAAGGATGGGATCCTGGTGTTTGATCTCGAACATCATGGCAAAGGCGTCCAGTAGGGGGAGGAAAGAAAGCGGCGGGCATTATCACCGCTATGGCGGCCGACAGACACCGGCAATGACCCGATCAGGGCGGCTATTGCGCCAGATCAGGCCAATGCCTCACTTGACCCCGCTGGCGACAGGCCGGCGCACACCTCACGCACACAGCCGCGCAACCAGCGGTGGCCAGGGTCGGCGTCCAACCGTGGCGGCCAGAGCAGCGAGACAGTGATCGGCGCCAGCGCCAGCGGCAGGGCAAAGCTGTGCAGGCCCTGGCGCAGGCCGGTGGTGTGGTGCTCGGGCACGCTGGCGATCAATTCGCCGCTGCGCACCAGGGCCAGGGCGGTGGAAAAGCCGCCGACCACCGTCACGATGCGCCGTTGCAAGCCCAGGGTTTGCAGGGCCAGATCGATGGCCGCAGGCCCGTTGTGCAGGCCCGGGCGCGACACGCCGATGTGGCGGCCCTGGGCGTAACGGGCAGCGCTGACGACGCCCTCGGCCAGGGGATGCTCAGGGCTGACCACGCCGATAAAACGGTCGCGGAACAACCCTTGGGCGATCAGCTCCGGCGCGGTGCCGGGGCCCACTACCGCGGTTTCCAGGTCCACATCGCCGTCGCGCATCGCACTGCTTTCCTTGTTCGGTTTGCCGACGAAGCGCAACTGCACCCCCGGCGCCTGGGCCGCGACCCGGGCCAGCAGCGCCGGGCCGAAGGTTTCGACAAAACCGTCGCTGCTGCGCAAGGTGAAAGTGCGCGCCAGTTGCCCCAGGTCCAGCACCGTGGCCGGGCGCAGCACCGCTTCGGCGTCGCGCACCAATTGGCTGACCTGCTCGCGTAGCGCCAACGCCCGGGGCGTCGCCACCAACCCGCGGCCGGCGCGTACCAGCAAGGGGTCGCCGGTGGTGGCCCGCAGGCGCGCCAGGGCCCGACTCATCGCCGAGGGGCTCAGGTGCAGGCGCTGGGCGGCACGGGTCACGCTGCCTTCGCTGAGCAAGGCATCCAGGGTGAACAGCAGGTTGAGATCAGGTTTCGTCATGGCCGGACGATAGCACGTTGCCCATCGAGATATGGCGCCCCATGCACAGGTGATGTGCAACCCGTGCGTCTTCCGCCCCACCCCGGCGCGCCTTAGGCTGCTGCATGCGCCCACCCCGGGCGCGCCTCAGGAGCCCCATGTGAACCCGACCCCCGCCCTCGCCAGCTTGGCGCTGACCCTGTTGCTGTGTGCCCTGGGCTCCAGCATTGCCAACGTCGGTTTGCCCGCACTGGCCCAGGCTTTTGCCGCCCCGTTCGGCCAGGTGCAGTGGGTGGTTTTGGCCTACCTGCTGGCCATCACCTGCCTGATCGTCAGCGCCGGGCGCCTGGGCGACCTGCTGGGTCGGCGCCGGGTGCTGCTGGCCGGGGTCGCGCTGTTCAGCCTGGCGTCGGCCCTGTGCGCGGTGGCGCCCAGCCTGGGGATATTGATCGGCGCACGGGCCCTGCAAGGCGTCGGCGCCGCGCTGATGATGGCCCTGACCCTGGCCATGGTCGGCGACACCGTGGGCAAGGCCCGCACCGGCAGCGCCATGGGCCTGCTCGGGACGCTGTCGGCCATCGGCACGGCCCTGGGCCCGACCCTGGGCGGCGTGTTGATCGACGGGTTCGGCTGGCGGGGGCTGTTCGTACCCTGCGCCGCCCTGGGCCTGCTGACCCTGGCCCTAGGCTATCGCTACTTGCCCGCCGACCCACCCAGGACCGCACCCAGCGGCTTCGACCCCTTCGGCACCCTGCTGCTGGCCCTGGCGCTGGGCGCCTATGCTCTGGCCATGACCTTGGGGCGCGGCAGCCTGGGCCTACTTAATGCCCTGCTGTTGCTGGCGGCGGCGCTGGGCGCGGCGCTGTTCCTGTGGGTCGAGGCACGGGTGGCGGCGCCGTTGGTTCATCTGCCGCTGCTGCGGGCGCCATTGATGAGTACCAGCCTACTGCTCAACGTGCTGGTGGCGATGGTGATGATGGCCACCCTGGTGGTCGGCCCGTTCTATCTGACAGACGCCCTGGGCCTGGCCCCGGCCAGCGTGGGCCTGGTGATGTCGGTGGGGCCGCTGATGGCCGCGTTCAGTGGGGTGCCGGCGGGCAAACTGGTTGACCGCTGGGGCGCGTTGGCGGTGCTGCGCCTGGGTTTATTCACCCTGGCCCTGGGCGCATTGGCCCTGGGCTGGCTGGCGCCGTGGCTGGGGGTGGTGGGTTACCTCGTGGCGTTGGCGATCCTGACGCCGGGCTATCAGTTGTTCCTCGCGGCCAACAACACGGCAGTCATGCAGGATGTGCCCACCGCGCAACGTGGCGTGGTGTCGGGCCTGCTCAACCTGGCCCGTAACCTGGGCCTGCTGAGCGGCGCGTCACTGATGGGCACGGTGTATGCCCTCACCGCACAGCACGGTGGCGCCGGCCAAGGCCTGCAATGGACCTTCACCGGCGCCACCGTGCTGTTGGGGCTGGGCTTGGCGCTGGCCTGGCGCCTGCGCCGGTAGGCGATCAGGCCTTGGTCGCCACGCCTTGAACCTGTGCCGAGGGCTGCGCCGGGGTGCGCAGGGTCCACAGCAGGTAGACGCCCACCAAACCGGCGGCCGAGAGCGACAACATCCCCGCCCGTGGGTCGGTGAACCAGATCTCCATGTTGGCCTTGAGCATCGGCGCGACGAAACCGCCGATGTTGCCCATGGAACCGATCAAGGCAATCCCTCCCGCCGCCGCCACGCCGCCCAGGTAACTGGTGGGCAGGGTCCAGAACAGCGGTTGCACGGTGACGAACCCCGCCGCCGCAAAGCAGAACGCCAACAGCACCGGGCCGAAGCTGTTGAGCAAAGCCGAGGCGGCAATGCCGATGGCGGCCAGGGCGAGCATGCACATGGCCATTTTCAGGTGCGAACCGTGGCGGTCGGCGTAGCGGGTAACGAAGTACATGGCGATGGCCGCGCACAGCCAGGGCACGGCAATCAGCATGCCCACCTTGAACCCCACCGTGGTGCCCAGCAGCTCGGCGATGCGCGTGGGCAGGTAGAAGATCACCCCGTAGACACTCACCTGCACGCTGAAGTAGATCAGGATGAACTTCATCACCCGGGTGTTGCGCAGCAGGTCCAGCAACGTTTTCGGGCCGTGGCTGACCTTGAGTTTGTCCTCGGCCTGCAACTCCAGGCTCAGCGCGGCTTTCTCCTGGGCGGTCAGCCAGTTGGCCTCCTCGGGCTTACTCTTGAGGTAGAACAGCGCGATGATCCCCACCACTACCGCGGCCAGGCCTTCGACCAGGAACATCCACTGCCAGTTGGTCAGGCCGAACATGTCGTGCATTTCCAGCAACCACCCCGACAGCGGGCTGCCGAGCATCAGCGCCAGTGGCAGGCCGAAGTAGTAGATGCCGATCGCCTGGCCACGGCGCTGGGCCGGGAACCAGTAGGTCAGGTAGAGGATCACGCCCGGAGAGAAGCCCGCCTCGGCCACGCCCAGCAGAAAGCGCAGCACGTAGAACGTGGTTTCGTCGCGGGTGAACATCATCGCCGCCGACACCAGGCCCCAGGTAATCATGATCCGGCTCAGCCAGACCCGCGCCCCAACCCGGTGCAGCATGAGGTTGCTGGGCACCTCGAAAATCGCATAGCCAATGAAGAAAATCCCCGCGCCGAGGGCGAACGCCGCGTTGCTCAAGCCGATATCGGCTTGCAGCGCGGCCTTGGCGAAGCCGACGTTGGAACGGTCGATCATCGCCAGGGCGAACATCAGGGCAAGGAATGGCAACAGCTTCCAGCGGCACTTGGCGAGGGCGCTTTCGATGGCGGCCAGGTGGTCTGATCGTGTCTTTTCTGGGGTCATGGTATGAGCCTTATTATTAGATTTTTCCGCTATCAGCAGCGCTGACCCCGGCACGCTAGTGCAGCCCACCGATAAATCCCAATGACATATTTTCAACCTTTGATATCGTTTCGTTATCAATGCCTCGGGGTGCCCTATGGAAAACGACGAAATATCCTACGCCAGCGTCAGCAAGTGGCTGAAAATCAAACACCTGCTGCTGATCGACACCCTGGCCCGGACCCGCAACATGCACACCACCGCCGAGCTGATGAACCTCACCCAACCGGCCATCAGCAAAATGCTGCGCGACATCGAGCGGCTACTGGGCTTTGCCTTGTTCGAGCGCCAGACCCGCAGCATGGCCCTCACCGAACTGGGGGAATTCGTGGTGCGCTTTGCCCGCATGACGTTGCACGACACCCAGTCGTTCGTCGACCAACTGAACAAAGTGCGCAAGGGCGGCCACGGCCATTTGAAGATCGGCGCGATCTTCGCCGCCACCTCGGTGGTGCTGCCCGAAGCCATCACCCGCATCAAGCGCGAGCGGCCACGGTTGTCCATCGAAGTGATCGAACAAACCAGCAACCAGTTGCTGGAGATGCTGGAACACAAAAAACTCGACCTGATAATCGCCCGCTTCACCGACGAGCGTTACCAGACCCCTTACGACTTCCGCCCCCTGGGCCACGAACCGTTCTGCCTGGTGGTCAACCGCGAACACCCGCTGGCGCGTTTCGACACGGTGGCCATCGCGCAACTGAGCGACTGGCCGTGGGTCATGTACCCCTTCAACGCGCCCCTGCGCCGGCAAATGGACGCCGCCTTCGCCCGCTTCAACCTGCCCACCCCCACCGACACGGTGGAAACCATCTCCATGCCCACCTTCCTGCACCTTCTGCAATCGGGCCCGATGCTGGCCATGCTCCCCGAGTCGATGGTGCAACCCCAGGTGCAAAGCGGCTTGCTCAAGGTCCTCGACACCCCCTTCAAGGTCGAACCCCAGGACTACGGCATCATCACCCGCAAAGACGAACTGCCCAGCGAAGCGGCGCGGGTATTTGTCGAGATCCTGGTGGCGTTTGCGCGGGAGCGGGAGGGGCAAGTGGGTTAACGGGTCAGCTGCAGGGCAGTAGGCGGGTTCACCCCAGGCTATCGCCCCTCACGGCTGGCGCTCGCTGCGGTCATAAATTGTCGTAGGCCGATTCCCACCAATCGCGTCCGTTTGGTCTGATTTCGCGCAATAAATTGCCTCGCTAGCATCGCGTTTTGTCCTGCGCGAGTGCGTGCCATGCCGCCATCCTCTACCCCAGAACCCACTGTTCCCGCCGACAACATGCGCGTCGCCCTGGCGTACATCACCGGTGCCCCGGAAAAACTCTTCGACGCCAGTGTCGATACCGCCCTTTGGGTGTGGGAGGCGATCCAGGGGGATTTCAACCAAGACCGCAGCACCGGGCAAATCGCCTTCGACGCGGCGGTTTCCATGGTGCCCTTGGTGGACCAGGTCTGCGACATGCGCGATTTGGTCGCCAACTGCCGCGAACTGCAAAAAGACCACAGCAACACCTGGGCCTGGGTCGGCCTGTGCCTGACCCTGATCGGCCTGTTTCCGGTGCTCGGTTCCCTGGTCAAGGGCGTGCTGAAAATCTTCTTCCTGTTTATCCGCCGCTCCGGTGGCCATGCCGTGGAGCAGGCCGTGGACGAGGCGATGACCTGGGTCATCACCCTGCTGCGTAAAAAGGAAGTGGTGAAGTATTGGCGTGGCATGAAATGGGGCCAGGTGTTCCAGACACTGGCTGACGCCATCAAAAAGGTGCGCAATCAAATAGACGTCTTGAGGTTACTGCACGCCTTCGACCGGGGCATTGCCCTGCTCAACACCCTACTGGGCAAAGTCAAATACGTCCCTGGGGCCGCCGCCAAGGCCGAGCAAACCCTGAACATGGTCAAGGCCGTGCGTTTGCAAGCCAATGCCCATATCGGCAAAGCCCTGCAACCGATACGCGACGCCCTCGACATCGTGATCCGCCGGTTGGAGATGGAAGACCTGATGCAGCATCGGGCGATCCTGAACACGGTGAATGTGCACTTTCACGGCGGATTGCCCGAGGCTCGGGCGGTGAAATTGATGCGGGATGCGAAGCCGTTGCCGGGGTGGTTGAGTCGGGGGAAGCCGGGGGAGTTTCGGCCGTTGGAATACTCTAAAGAAATAGAAAAGATCAAAGAGAAAGCTAGGCAAGGCTTTCCCAACCTCGATGATAAGCAGATCAGAACCTTCGCAAAGGGATTGGAGGCAGTTGAACTGGTCGGTCCTCTACGCCTTTACCGCATCATAGGCCCCGGCAGTGTCGCCAGCGCCCAGGACTGGGTCACGGAAGCCGTGTTCAAGCAAATCATGGATTCAGCCAACCCCAAATCTGCCTGGCGCAAGTACCTGGCGGTGTGGCCGGACTGGAACGTCAATGGCCAGTTCGTGGTGTACGAACTCAAGGCCGGGGAAACCCTCAAGGTCTGGAAAGGCCCTGCGGCGTCCCAAGTCAAGGATGGGGAAATGGAACTAGGTGACCGCTATCTGGAAGGCGGCTGGGAGCAAATCAAGTTCGATGCCAAGTTCATCCGTAATAGCGCCGGCGAAAGTACCGCTGAAGCCTTCGACACCCTGACCTACTACCGCGTGGATCGCCAGACCGGTCGCATGGAACCTGCCCCGGACATGAACTACGAGCGTTACAAGAACCTGTCGCCACAAGAACAGGAGTTCTATGAGTGCCTGCGTGAAAAAATCAATCACCCCGCCATCAGCGGCCCCTTTGATACCACCTGGGGCATGACCGACTTTGATACCCAACTTAATAACGTGCGCCTCGGCCTGCCCAACTTACCCGGCCAAGTAACGGAGTTTAAAAAATGAATCCGCTTTATCCGATGACCCCGACTTATCACCTGTCTCTTTGGCAAAAACGCCAAGCGGCAATGCTCTATTACTACTCGTCGCAAAGTTACTTGGACGCGTTGTTGCCGAAAATCGAGGAGCTGATCGTTATGGCTGAGATGTTTCTAGAGCGGCGCTCTATTCTCGACCCCCTGATGGTCAGCGAACGCTGGGGTATACGCGATACTGCAGCCAACTGGAGCACCGGCGGTTTTCCGGCTTTGATTGCCTATCGGCAAAGCACGATGTGGCATATGGCTAAACGCGCCGACCAGTGCTACGGCATCACGGGAACCAATCAATGCGCCCATATGCTGGGCGAACTTTCGATGCAATGGGCCACTGCAGAGCAGGAAAACGAGTTTCGCGAGCGGGCCAACGAGGTATTTTCCTATGGGTTTAAAATAGATGGTGTTGTATGGCGCAACTGGGATGACATCACCTTCTGGTATATCTGGAAAGACTGCAAACAGCACTTCCCTCAATTACCAAAGTTCAAAGTTCATCTGGATATTGAAGGTGAGACGGGAAGAGTACCGATCCGCACGGGTGTGTACCTCCCGCAGGATGATCCTCATGGTGCTTTGCAGTTCGGTTGGACCGGAGGCGGTGAGGGGATGTGGAAGTCTCTTGAAGAGTGCCAAACATTCAACGACATCGGGCTGGACGCCTTGAACGCAGTTGGGCGAGCGGGCCTGTGGGGCGATGATGTCGGGTTATTGAACTTTGCCCGGCAAAGTAAATACGCCAGTGTGTTCCCTAACATTGAACATCCGGCCCGCCACGAAATAATGGATAAAGCCTTCACCGAACGCCCCTGCAAGTGGTACTTCGTCGAACTTCTCGAAGGCGAGTTCGAAGACAGCGACCCCGACGCCATGGCCGACGCGCCGGGTAGCGAACCGCAGCACCCGCCGCGCAAAGCCAGCGGCGAGCCGTGCCCCCACGCCGGTTGGTGGTTCAGCCCCGCCCGTGAAGGTTCGCGGCAGTATTTTCGCGATGGCGCAATTTTTCCCAAGCTGGAAGGCGACTACGGCTACACCTTCTGGCTCTGGAGCCCGGACCAGTCCAGGCCAACACTTTGACTGCTCACAGGCGATAGTCCTTGAACAACTCCTCCTTGATGATAAGTAGCGCGTCTTCGTAGTAACGCTCACCCCGGGCCTCGCTTAGCGGCACCGAGCGCACGCTGGGCGGGGCGCCTTTGGGCAGGTGTTCGCAGGTGAGGAAAAACTGTGCGGTGACGGGTTCGAATTCCAGGTAGTAGAACAGCTCGCGACCTTCTTTATTCCAGTAACCGATTTCTCTACGCATCGAAGCCTCCGGGCCCAGGTTGAACGCGGGTGATCGTGCGGGCTTCAGCTTCGCCTGTCCAGGCCGATAGGTTGGGCGACCGCACGCCTTTACTCAGGAGACGCCCTTTTGCGAACCGCCCTTGTTGCCCTGCCCTTCGCCGCCGCGCTGTTCAGCAGCCCGACCCAGGCCGCCGAGCCTTTTGCCCTGTACGACGTGACGCTGGGCAGCGGCTTCAATGAAGCCGCCGCTCACCTGCAAAACCTTTGCCCCCGTGGCTGCCCGGCGTACACCAGCCAGAACGCCACCGGCATTGCGGAGCTGCAGGTATTCATCAAGTTCGCCACGGTGTACTTCTCCAACACACGGCGTACTGAAGTGGACCGCGCCAAGCCCTATGAGGCGGTCATCATCACCACCGGGCCGGGCAAGAAAGTCATCTCCATCACCGGCGAGGTGTACAGCGACCCGCTGACGGCGCGCACCTACGCCGACAAAATGGCCGCCCGCGCGCCGATGCCGTTGCAGGCGTTCAGCGAGATGAACAAAGACACGCGCATCGACCTGCGCGCCGATGCCAGCACCGACCACGCCCTCAACCTCTACGCCCCCTACCTGCGCGGCCAGCGCATGCAGATCAGCCATTGGCAAACGCGCCCGGGCACCGCCATCGCCCGGGTGATGCTGATGGATTTCGACGCCATGAGGCAGTTGGAAGCGAGCAACCCCCAGGCCTTTGCGCAGCTGCGCAAGGCCCACCATTTACCGATGCGCCGCCATGGCACTGAGGGCCTGGCGTCCCGTGTCGGCAGTTCCCTGGAGTTGAGCCGCGCCCCGGGCTATCCCTCTGCGGCGGGCGCGCCCGTGACCAAGCTGGTAGACGGCCGCGACAGCCTCAAGGTCGTCGCCGAGCAGACCGAGGGGCCGAACAAGGCGCCGAGCCAGCTTATGGTCAATGGCGTGGTAGTGGCCAAGGCTGCGCTGTTCGATGACGGCATGACGTTCGAGGGCGTGCAAAAACTCGACCAGGCCCCGGGCCTGTACCGGGTGCACGCCAGTTGGTTCGGTAGCGGTTGCAGCGCCCAGCAGGAACTGCTGCTCAACGTCACCGACGGCAAGGGCTATTTGTCCGAACCCTTTGGCCGTTGCAACACTCTATTGACGGTCAACAACGGCGCGTACTACTTCAGCTATGAGGCTGACGAGTACGAATCGGCTACCACCCTGGTCGTCCAATGACGGTATAAGGGTAGGTGGCGTCCGTGCCAGAGCTGTCTAGGCTTAAGCCAGGCATCCCGCACGGGGCCCCATGCCAGTCACCGGCTCTTTCTGTTCAAGAGGTTGCTGCCCGTTCGCGGCGCGGCCACCTCGTTTTCTGGAATCCCTGCATGACCCAACGACACGTCATCAACGCCTCGGTTAGCCCCAAAGGCAGCCTCGAAACCCTGTCCCAGCGCGAAGTGCAGCAACTGAGCGAAGCCGGATCGGGCAGCATCTACACCCTCTTTCGCCAATGCGCCCTGGCCATCCTCAACACTGGCGCCCACGTCGATAACGCCAAGACCATCCTTGAGGCGTACCACGACTTCGAAGTGCGCATCCACCAGCAGGACCGCGGCGTGCGCCTGGAATTGCTCAACGCCCCCGCCGACGCGTTCGTCGATGGCGAAATGATAGCCAGCACCCGCGAGATGCTGTTCAGCGCCCTGCGCGACATCGTCTACACCGAAAACGAACTGGACAGCCAGCGCATCGACCTGAGCAGTTCCCAGGGCATCACCGACTACGTTTTCCACCTGCTGCGCAACGCCCGCACCCTGCGCCCGGGCGTGGAGCCGAAAATCGTCGTGTGCTGGGGCGGGCACTCCATCAGCACCGAGGAATACCAGTACACCAAAAAAGTCGGCCATGAACTGGGCCTGCGCAGCCAGGACATCTGCACCGGGTGCGGCCCCGGCGTGATGAAAGGGCCGATGAAGGGCGCGACCATTTCCCACGCCAAGCAGCGCATCAGCGGCGGGCGCTACCTGGGCCTGACCGAGCCGGGCATCATCGCCGCCGAAGCGCCGAACCCCATCGTCAACGAACTGGTGATCCTGCCCGATATCGAAAAACGCCTGGAAGCCTTCGTGCGCGTGGGCCACGGCATCATCATCTTCCCCGGCGGCGCCGGCACCGCTGAAGAATTCCTGTACCTGTTGGGCATCCTGATGCACCCGGACAACGCCGGCCTGCCCTTCCCCGTGGTCCTTACCGGGCCGCAAAGCGCCGCGCCGTACCTGGAGCAGTTGCACGCCTTCGTCGGCGCCACCCTGGGCGAAGCGGCCCAGGCCCATTACCAGATCATCATCGACGACCCGGCCCAGGTGGCGCGGGAGATGGTCCAGGGGCTCAAGGCCGTCAAGCAGTTCCGTCGCGAACGCAACGACGCCTTCCACTTCAACTGGTTGCTGAAGATCGACGAAGGCTTCCAACGCCCCTTCGACCCGACCCACGCCAACATGGCGGCCCTGCAACTCAACCACCAGTTGCCACCCCATGAGCTGGCGGCGAACCTGCGGCGGGCGTTCTCCGGCATCGTCGCCGGCAACGTCAAGGACAAGGGCATCCGCCTGATCGAAGAACACGGCCCCTACGAAATCCACGGTGACGCGGCGATCATGGGGCCGCTGGATCAACTGCTCAACGCCTTCGTCGCCCAGCACCGGATGAAACTCCCCGGCGGCGCGGCCTATGTGCCGTGCTACCGCGTGGTGACCTGAGGCGTCACAGCGCGTCGATGTGCCGGTAGTCCAGGCCCAGGCCTTGCGCCAGGGCTTGGGCGCGGCCCAGCAGGATCGGGCCGCGTTCAATGTCCACCAACAGCCCCGGGCAATTGAGCCGGGGCAGCCCCTGCCAATCCTTGACCCGACCGTCGGTCAACAGCAATAGGCGTTGCCGCTGCGCCGGCAGGCGTTTGCGCCGCGCTGCCAGCCATTGCCCGGCCTCGGCCAGCGCCGCCAACAACGGCGTACCACCCGCCGCCCCCAACGCCTGCAACCAGCCCTGCAACCCGGCACTGGCCTTGAGCCCTTGCACCTGCCAGTGCGGCGCGGCACCGCTGGCCGTCAGTAGCGCCAAACGCGCCCGTTGCCGGTAAGCCTCATCGAACACCTGGGCCAACAGCCCCTTGGCATCGCTCAAGGCCTGATGGCGACGGGTGGAGGCCGAGGCGTCGACGATCACCAGCCACACCTCATGGGGCGCACGGCTGCGGGCCTGATACAGCAAATCGGCGCGGCTGCGTGGGCGGCCCTTGAGCAAGGTGCCCGGCCAGTTGACCGTGCCGCTTTGCGCGCTGCGGCTGCGCCCTTGGCGGCCCTGATCCAGCAGCCCGGCGCGGGGCTTGGCATCCGCCCCCGCGTCAGGTCGGGGGCGGATGCCTAGGGCTTTTTTGGCCAGCTCGGCACCTCACGGCGCGCGCCCACCGGCACCGCCTGGGCAGGCATTTCGCCCCACTGGCCCTGGGCGGACGACGCGGGTGTTGGTGCGCCCGAGGCCGGCGGTGGGCTGGCTGCGGGCGGGGTGCTGGCGGCCGGGTCGCGGCGGCGGTGGCGCAGGGCAAAGTCGGCCACTGCGTCAATATCCACGCCCTCAATGGCCGTCGCCCCGCGCCACGCCGCGTGGGCCCGGGCCGCGCGCAGCCACACCAGGTCGGCACGCATACCATCCACCCCGGCGGTAAAACAGCCCTCGGTGATGTGCGCCAGCGCCGCGTCGTCCAGGGGGATCTGCGCCAGCGCCGCGCGGGCCTGTTGGCAGCGTTGGCGCAAGGCTTGTTGCGCGCTTTCCCACTCGGCGCAAAAGCCTTGCGGGTCGCTGTCGAACGCCAGGCGTCGGCGGATGATCTGCCCACGCTCGGCCGGGAGCGGTTGGCCGCTGAGGGCGACGTTAAGGCCGAAACGGTCGAGCAATTGCGGACGCAACTCGCCCTCCTCCGGGTTCATGGTGCCGATCAGCACGAAGCGCGCCGCATGCCGGTGGGAGATGCCGTCGCGCTCGACCAGGTTGGTGCCGCTGGCCGCCACGTCCAGCAGCAGGTCGACCAAATGGTCAGGCAGCAGGTTGACTTCATCCACATACAACACACCGCCATCGGCCTTGGCCAACACCCCCGGGGAGAACCGCGCCCGGCCCTCGGCCAGGGCGGCATCGAGGTCGAGGGTGCCTACCAGGCGTTCTTCGGTGGCGCCCAGGGGCAAGGTAACGAACGGGCCACCGGCCAACAGGTCCGCCAGGCCCCGGGCCAGGGTGGACTTGGCCATGCCCCGCGGGCCTTCGATCAATACCCCGCCGATCTGCGGGTCGATGGCCGTCAGGCACAGCGCCAGTTTCAACGCATCGGCCCCGACCACGGCGGCGAGGGGGTAATGGGGGGTGTCGGTCATGTCAGGCGTCTCGTGGAGGGGTCGTTTTTTTGTACAACGCAAAACTCTTGTGGGAGTGGGGCATCCTCAGAAGAGGAGGCATTCCCAGAGGGCAAGCCGATAGGCGCGGGTTTCATTGGCTCAGCCCTCTTCTTCGATATCCAGCAGCATTTGCTCCAGAGCCTCGCGATAGGCCCCTGGCTCCTGCCATAAGCCGCGTTGCTGGGCTTCGAGCAGGCGTTCGGTCATGTCCCGCAGGGCATGGGGGTTGTGCTGGCGGACGAAGTCGCGGGTGTCCGGGTCCAGCAGGTAGGCCTCGGCCAGCAAGGCGTATTGATGGTCGTCGATCAGCCCCGAGGTGGCGTCGAAGGCGAACAGGTTGTCGAGGGTCGCCGCCATCTCGAATGCGCCTTTGTAGCCGTGGCGCTTGACCCCGTCGAGCCATTTGGGGTTGGCCGCCCGGGCGCGGATCACCCGGTTCAGCTCTTCTTTCAAGGTGCGCACGCGCGGCCGGTCGGGTTGGCTGTGGTCGCCGTGGTAGCTCGCCGCCGGGGCGCCGCCGAGGGTTTCGACCGCCGCGAGCATGCCGCCCTGGAACTGGTAGTAGTCGTTGGAATCGAGCAGGTCATGTTCGCGGTTGTCCTGGTTTTGCACCACGGCCTGCACTTGGCTCAAGCGCTGGGCGAACTGGCTGCGGGCGGCGGTGCCCTCGTCGGCACCGCCATAGGCGTAGCCGCCCCAGTTGAGGTAGACCTCGGCCAGGTCGGCGCGGGTCTGCCATAGCCGCCCGTCGATGGCGCCCTGCACGCCCGCGCCATAGGCCCCGGGTTTGGCGCCGAAGATCCGCCAACCGGCCTGGCGCGCCGCCGCTTCCGGCGCGGTGCCCGCCGCCAGCAACGCCGCGCGTTCATCGCGCACTTTGGCCGCCAGGGGGTTGAGGTCGTCCGGTTCGTCCAGCGCGGCCACCGCTTGCACCGCCGCGTCGAACAGACGGATCAGGTTGGCGAAGGCATCGCGAAAGAACCCCGACACCCGCAACGTCACGTCCACCCGGGGCCGGTCCAGCAGGCTCAGGGGCAGGATCTCGAAGTCATCGACCCGTTGGCTGCCGGTGGCCCACACCGGGCGCACGCCCAGCAGGGCCATGGCCTGGGCGATGTCGTCGCCGCCGGTGCGCATGGTGGCGGTGCCCCACACCGAGAGGCCGAGTTGGCGCAAATGGTCGCCGTGGTCTTGCAGGTGCCGCTCCAGGATCAGGTTGGCCGAGGCAAAACCGATGCGCCACGCGGTGGTGGTGGGCAGGTTACGCACGTCCACCGAGAAAAAATTGCGCCCGGTGGGCAGCACGTCGAGGCGGCCCCGGCTCGGCGCGCCGCTGGGCCCGGCCGGCACGAACCGCCCGCCCAGGGCCGCGAGCAAGCCATTCATCTCGGCCGGGCCGCAGGCGTCCAGGCGCGGCGCGACCACCTCGCGCAGGTGCGCCAGGATTGCGTTGACCTCCAGCCACGGCTCCCCGGCAAACGGCGCGTCGGCCACAGCCAGGGCCTGTTCCACCACGGCCAGGGCGAACAACTCGAGGCGCTCGCGGGTGTCGCCCGCGGTGCGCCAGGGCTCGTGGCTGGCGCCTTGCAACTCAACCGGGCGCGGCCCGTTCCAGGGCTCGCCTAAATTGCAGTCCAGGGGATCAAAACCCAGGGCCAGGGCCTTGGCCAGCGCCCGCAGCAAACTCGACTGAGCGCCGCGGCCGTCGCCCCGGGGGATGCGCAGCAGCGCCAGCAAGGTGTCCAGGCGCAGGCGCCCGGCGGGGGATTCGCCGAACACGTGCAGGCCATCGCGGATCTGCGATTCCTTGAGGTCGCACAGGTAGGTGTCCAAACGCGGCAGCCAGATCGCCGCGTCGGCCTCGCTGTCCAGCGCAGCGTCCAGTTGCAGCTCGCGGTCGATGTGGGTGTCGCGCACCAGGGCGAGGATGTCTTTTTGCAGCTCGCGGGCACGGCGCGGGTCGAGCAATTGGGCGTCGTAGTATTCGTCGGCCAGGCGTTCGAGGTCGCGCAGCGGGCCGTAGGTTTCGGCGCGGGTCAAAGGCGGCATCAAGTGGTCGATGATGACCGCTTGGGTGCGGCGCTTGGCCTGGGCGCCCTCGCCCGGGTCATTGACGATAAAGGGGTAGATGTTCGGCAGCGGCCCCAGCAGCGCATCCGGCCAGCACTCCGGCGAGAGGCCCACACCCTTGCCCGGCAGCCATTCCAGGTTGCCGTGCTTGCCGACGTGGATCACGGCGTGGGCACCGTAGGTATGGCGCAGCCAGAAGTAGAACGCCAGATAACCATGGGGCGGCACCAGGTCCGGGTCGTGGTAGACCGCGCTGGGGTCCACTTGGTAACCGCGCGCCGGTTGAATGCCGACAAAGGTCAGGCCCAGGCGCAGGCCGGCGATCATCAGGCGCCCGGCGCGGTGCATGGGGTCCTGCTCGGGGGCGCCCCAACGGGCCAACACGGCCTGCTGGTTGGCCGCCGGCAGGGCCTGGAACAGGGCCTGATAGGCGTCCAGCGCCAGGCTTTGCTGGCATGGGCGCAGGTCGAGGCTGCCGAGGTCGTTGCTGACCCCGCCGAGCAACGCCTGAATCAGCGCCGTACCGCTGGCCGGCAGCTCCGCGGGGAGCGGATAACCTTGCGCGTGCAGGGCCCGCAGGATATTCAGCGCCGCCGCCGGGGTGTCCAGGCCCACGCCGTTGCCGATGCGCCCATCGCGGGTCGGGTAGTTGGCCAGGATCAAAGCGACGCGTTTGTCGCCGTTACCCAGGCGCGCCAGGTCCACCCAGCGCCGCGCCAGTTCGGCGACAAAATCCATGCGCTCGGGCTGGGCGCGGTAGCAGACCACATCGGATTGGCTGCGCTCGCTGCGCCAGGCCAGGTCCTTGAAGCTGATGGGGCGGCTGATGATGCGCCCGTCGAGTTCCGGCAAGGCGATGTGCATTGCCAGGTCTCGCGGCCCCAGGCCCTGCTCGCTGGCGCGCCACCCGGGCTCGTTGTCCTGGGCGCAAATGGCCTGGATCACCGGGATATCGCGGCGAAACGGGCGCAAATGGGGGGCTTCGGGGCTCGATTGGGCGAACCCGGTGGTGTTGAGGATCACCGCGGCTGCGGCCTCGTCCAACCAACCTTCCACTGCCGCCAGGCAACCGGGCTCCTTGAGGCTGGCCACCGCGATGGGTAAGGGGTTGAGGCCCGCCGCCTGCAAGCGCTGGCAGAACACATCGATGAACCCGGTGTTCGCCGCTTGCAAGTGGGAGCGGTAGAACAGCACCGCCGCCACGGCTTGCCCGGGCTGCCAGTCGGTATGCCATTGGCTTAGGCTGGCGTGGCCATGGCGAGGGTGGTAGATGGCGCTGCGCGGCAGCACCTGGGGCTCGCCCCACGAATAGTCGCGGCCCAGCCAGCCACTGGCCAGGCAGCGGTAGAAATCCAGGGCATTGCCCAAACCGCCCTGGCGCAAAAACTGCCACAGGCGATCGCGCTCGGGCGCGGCCACGGTGCTCAGGTCGCTCAGCTCCGGGTCGGGGCGGTCGTCCCCCGGCACCAGAATCAGTTGCACGCCGCGCTCGGCCAGTTGCACCAGGCGTTCGATGCCGTAGCGCCAATAGCCGATGCCGCCGTGCAGGGATATCAGGATGACCTTGGCGTGTTGCAGCACCTGCTCGACGTAGAGGTCCACCGAGGCGTGGTTCTGCACCTGCATCGGGTTGGCCAGGCGCAGGCTGGGGTAATCCTCGGGCAGTTGCCGGGCAGCTTCGGCCAGCAGTGCCAGGCTGGAATCGCCGCTGCACAGGACCACCAGTTCGGCGGGGGTTTGCCCCAGGTCAGCGATGTTGTCATCGGCGACGAAACCACCGGGTTGGGTCCTGAGCAGGTGCATGGGTCAGGCGCCGAGAGCGGCGCGCAGTTGCGCTTCGAGTTGGGCGGCATCCAGGTCTTGGCCGATCAACACCAGGTGGGTGGTGCGCGGCTCGTCGCTGCGCCAGGCGCGGTCGAAGTGCTTGTCGAAACGGCTACCCACGCCCTGGATCAGCAAACGCATCGGCTTGCCCGGGATGGCGGCAAAACCCTTGACCCGCAAGATGCCGTGCTTGACCACCAACTCGTTAAGGGCGGCCAGCAGCAGGCTTTCGTCGGCCTGGGGCAGCTCGATGGAAATGGAGTCGAACGCGTCGTGATCGTGGTCATCTTCGCCGCCATCGCCGTGATGGTGGTCGTGGTGGCTGTGGCGCCCGTCGATGTGCTCTTCGGAACCGGCGCCCAGGCCGATCAGCACGTCCAGGGGCACGCGACCGCTGCTGGCTTCGATGATCTTCACCGCTGGCGGCAGTTCTTCGGCCACTTCCTGGCGCACGCGCTCCAGGTCTTGCGGGGCGATCAGGTCGGTTTTATTGAGGATCACCAGGTCGGCGCTGGCCAATTGGTCGGCGAACAACTCGTGCAACGGGGACTCGTGGTCCAGGTTGGGGTCGAGTTTGCGCTGGGCGTCCACCTGGTCGGGGAAAGCGGCAAAGGTGCCGGCGGCCACGGCCGGGCTGTCAACCACGGTAATCACCGCATCGACGGTGCAGGCGCTGCGGATTTCCGGCCACTGGAAGGCTTGCACCAACGGCTTGGGCAGGGCCAGGCCGGAGGTTTCGATGAGGATGTGGTCCAGGTCGGCGCGGCGTGCCACCAGTTCGCGCATCACCGGGAAGAACTCTTCCTGCACCGTGCAGCACAGGCAGCCGTTGGCCAGTTCATAGACGCGGCCGTTGGCTTCTTCTTCGGTACAGCCGATGGCGCACTGCTTGAGGATTTCGCCGTCGATGCCCAGCTCGCCGAACTCATTGACGATCACCGCGATGCGCCGACCCTGGGCGTTGTCGAGCATGTGGCGCAGCAAGGTGGTTTTGCCCGAACCGAGGAACCCGGTGACGATGGTGACGGGGAGTTTGGCCAGTGTTTTCATCGGATGCCCTTTGGCAAAGGGGGCGGGCATACGGGACGGCTGGCCGGGCGCGGGGGGCGCCAAGGCAGATTTCGCCACCGGATCACCCCGCCCGGTTGAATGTGAGAATCAGTGACGAGGCAGGTCTCCTGGCTGACGGTGGGCCAGTCCTTGGACTGGCATTCGCTGCGCCTTCCCGCTTGGCCCGAAGGCATCAGCAGTGGCGTGGCAGCGAACAGCACCGTTCACAGTTGCGGGGGCAGCCGCGGCATTGACCGCGTTCCCTTCTTAGCTTCGGCACGGGCCGAAGAACCTCGAACGCGCAAGGCTACGCAGTGCGTAGGGGCGGGTCAATGCCGGGCGCCTCGGGCATTTGACGCCCCGCCCTCGCCCATGCTCTCCTACGCACCTTGTTACAGGTGCCCTTGACAGGGTGAAACGGGAAACCGGTGGATCATGTGCTTTACTCAAGCCCTTGATGAATCCGGTGCTGCCCCCGCAACGGTAAGCGAGAGAGGAATCACAGCCACTGTGCCAACCGGCATGGGAAGGCGATTCCAGCAGGCCACGGCGCAAGCCCGGCCCCTCGCAAGCCCGGAGACCGGCCAGTGACACGACAGTGCGCCCCCACGGCCACTTTCACCCAACAAACCCGCGGTGGGCGGGCGCTGTCTGAAGCCCTGCGGGCCCGCCTCGCAGGGGTTTGCATGCGCTCGATCCGCCCTGACACCACAAAGGGAAGCGCCATGTCGATCATCAGCAGCACTCGCCATACCGGCACCGCCAGCAGCACCGCCACCTTGAGCCAACGCCTCACTGCCGCCATCGGCGCGTCGATTTTGGGCGCGTGCCTGGTGTATTTCGCCGGGTTCTCCCACATCGAAGCGGTGCACAACGCCGCCCACGATACCCGCCACAGCGCCGCGTTCCCGTGCCATTGAGACCTGCCGCCATGATTAAGCGCATCGCCCAAACCGCAGGTTTCACCGGCCTGCTGGCCGCCCTGCTGCTGACCCTGCTGCAAAGCTTCTGGGTCGCGCCGTTGATCCTCCAGGCCGAAACCTATGAAAGCGCCCCGGCGGCCCAGGCCCATGAACACGCCGACAGTGCCGGCGCCGCCCACAGCCACGACGCCGAGGCCTGGGAGCCCGAAGACGGCTGGCAGCGCGTGTTGTCCACCACCGGCGGCAACCTGGTGGTGGCAGTCGGTTTCGCCCTGATGCTGGCCGGGCTCTACACCCTGCGCGCGCCCAACAGCACCGTGCAAGGCTTGTTCTGGGGCCTGGCAGGTTATGCGACCTTCTGCCTGGCGCCGACCCTGGGCCTGCCACCGGAATTGCCGGGCACCGCTGCCGCCGACCTGGCGCAACGGCAGATGTGGTGGGTCGGCACCGCCGCGTCCACTGCCGCGGGCATCGCCCTGGTGGTGTTCGGCAGGCACTGGGCGCTGAAGATCCTCGGCGCGGCGATCCTGGCCGTGCCACACGTGATCGGCGCGCCGCAGCCAGAAGTGCATTCGATGCTGGCCCCCGAAGCCCTCGAAGCGCAGTTCAAGATCGCCTCGCAACTGACCAATGCCGCGTTCTGGCTGGCCCTGGGCCTGATTAGCGCGTGGTTGTTCCGCCGCAAGGGTGGCGCCTCATACCCGGCGTGAGCCGCCCCAGCCCGGCGCCGATCCTGGTGATCGGCCTGGGCTGTCAGCGGGGCTGCACCGCCAGCACGCTGCGCGCGTTGCTCGACCAAGCCCTGCAAGCCCACCGCATCGACCTGGATGCGGTGCAAGCCCTGGCCAGCATCGACCTCAAGCGCCACGAACCGGGTCTGCTGGAACTGGCGGCGCAATTGGGCTTGCCGTTGACCTGCTTCAGTAGCGTGGAACTGGCCACCTATCAAGATCAACTGAGCCATCAATCTCAGATCGCTTTCGAGCGCACCGGGTGCTACGGCATCGCCGAAAGCGCCGCCCTGGCCCTGGCCGAGCGCCTGGCGCAAGAGCCCTCCAGCCTGGTGATTCGTCGGCAGAAATACGCCCAGGCCACCTTTGCATTGGCGCGGGCCACGCAAAAGCGCCGATAATCGCCGCCCCGATCATGAGCAATCTTCATCTGCAAGCCTGCTCGCCCCCCCTCTTTTGCCTAGGACACCGCCATGACGGTCTACTTTATCGGTGCCGGCCCCGGCGACCCGGAACTCATCACCGTCAAGGGCCAGCGCCTGATCCGCCGTTGCCCACTGATTATCTACGCCGGCTCCCTGGTGCCCGCTGCGGTGCTCGAAGGCCATAACGCCGAACAGGTCATCAATAGCGCCGAACTGCACTTGGAACAGATCATCGAGCACATCAAGAGCGCCCACGGCAAAGGCCAGGACGTGGCCCGCGTGCACTCCGGCGACCCGAGCCTGTATGGCGCCATCGGCGAGCAGATCCGCTGCCTGCGGGAATTGGCCATCCCCTTTGAAATCATCCCCGGCGTCACCGCCACTGCCGCTTGCGCCGCGTTGCTGGGGGTGGAACTGACCCTGCCGGATGTGGCGCAAAGCGTGATCCTGACCCGCTACGCCGACAAAACCGCGATGCCGCCCGGTGAAACCTTCGCCAGCCTTGCCGCCCATGGCACCACCATGGCTGTGCACCTGGGAGTCAACCATCTGGAAAAAATCGTCGCGCAGCTGCTGCCCCACTACGGCGCCGACTGCCCCATCGCCGTGGTGCACCGTGCCAGTTGGCCGGATCAGGACTGGGTGCTCGGCACCCTCGACGACATCGTGGGCAAGGTCCAGGCCAAGGGTTTTCGGCGTACGGCGCTGATCCTGGTGGGCCGGGTGCTGGCCAGCGACAGCTTTGGCGAATCGTCCCTGTACCGGGCGGGGCATGCGCACCTCTATCGGCCGTAGGAAGGGCGCCACAAGCTGCAAGCTTTAAGCTTGTAACTGCGCTTTTTGGGCATAAAAAAACGGCGCTCACGGGCGCCGTTTTTGGTGTGCAGCGAACGCCTTTAGTAGTAGGCGTTTTCTTTCTGCGTGTGGTCGGTCACGTCGCGCACGCCCTTGAGCTCCGGGATGCGCTCGAGCAGGGTGCGCTCGATGCCTTCGCGCAGGGTCACGTCGGCCTGGCCGCAGCCTTGGCAACCGCCGCCGAACTTGAGCACCGCGATGCCGTCGTCGACGACGTCGATCAGGCTGACCTGGCCGCCATGGCTGGCCAGGCCTGGGTTGATTTCGGTTTGCAGGTAGTAGTTGATGCGCTCGTTGACCGGGCTGTCGGCGCTGACCATTGGCACCTTGGCGTTCGGCGCCTTGATCGTCAACTGGCCGCCCATGCGGTCAGTGGCGTAGTCGACGACCGCGTCATCCAGGAAGGCTTCGCTGAACGAATCGATGTAGGCGGTGAAGCTCTTGAGCCCCAGCGCGGTGTCTTCGGGTTTTTCTTCCCCGGGCTTGCAGTAGGCAATGCAGGTCTCGGCGTACTGGGTGCCGGGCTGGGTGATAAAGACGCGAATGCCGATGCCCGGGGTGTTCTGCTTGGACAGCAGATCAGCCAGGTAGTCGTGGGCGGCGTCGGTGATGGTAATGGCAGTCATAAAAACTCCTCGCAGGCGTGCGGTGAGTTTACGCCAATCAAGGCCTCGGACAAAGTCCTAGTATTTTTGTCGGAAACAGGAGGCGGCTGAGAGCCGCCAGCGGCAAGCTACAAGCGTTGAACTTGCCGCTTGCCGCTCAAAGATTCCCATACCGATTCATATCCAAAACTCCCTCTTCCACCGGGTCTGTTTCCTGGATGTAGCGGCTCAGGTCGTGGAAGTACTGCCAGAACTGCGGATGGCTGCGGCGCACGCCCCAGCGTTCGACAATCTGCTCGAAGCGGTAGCGGTCGCGGGCGTTTTCCATCTGCTCGACGAAGGCCGGCACTTGCTCGGCCGGGATGTTGAACATGAAGTTGGGGTAGCTGCTCAGTACCCCCGGGTAGAGGGTCAGGGTGTCCAGGCCCGGTTGGTAGCGCATCGACTCACCCAGCAAAAACGCCACGTTGCTGTGGGCGCGGTTGCGCAGCAGGCTGTACACACCGCGCGTGCCGTCGCGGGTTTCGATGCGCAGCATCGTCGCCTCGGGCAACTGGTCAATGACCTTGAGCCCCGCGGCCGGGCGCGACACCAAGCGGCTGAGGGCCTGTTCGGCATGTTGCAGCGCCGGGTCGATGTTGGGCCGCGAGCAGTAGGCGTTTTCGCAGCGGTTGATCGGGTCGGGGTTGGCATTGAGCTCGCCGTAGCGCGCCAACAATTGCTGGGCGAAGTCGCGCTTGGGGTCGCGGGCATCGAGTTTCAGGGCGCTGGCCTTGTCGTTATCGATGCTTTCGTAGTCGAGCCACATCTTGACCTTGCCACTGTTCTGGTACCAATCGTCGAGGTAGGCATCCCGGGAGTTGGCCGGCATCAGGCGCAGGAAATTCTGCTCGGCGCCGTTGCGGATCAGGTCGAAGTACAGGCGCGTCTGGGCCTGGTGGGAGACGTTGCCGAACACATCGAAATTGACCGCCAACTGATAGTAGGTGCGCTCCAGCAGCGGGAAATCGAACAGCCACAGCGTCTGCGGCACTTCACCGATCAGGCCTTTGGTCACCGAGGCGCTGTCGAAGTGACGGAAGATGCTCAGCAGCGCGTTGTCGTTGCCGGCCCACAGGCTCGACCAGCTCGGTGCCGGGGCGTCGGCGTAGGCGCCGCGGCGCAGGGCCTCGTATTCATTGCGCTTGTCGCGGTAGGCGTGCCACAGGCTCAGGACACTACCGACGTCGTCGTTCTGCCCGGGCATGGCCAGCAGCGGCGTGGCGTGGCCACGGTAGTTGGGGTCGGTGATGTAGAGGTCGTGTTCGGGGGCCTGAAACAGCGCCCAGAAGTTATCGCGGATCACGTCCGTGGCGATCTGCCCCCGGCACACCGGGCCGCGAATAAAGGTGCGCACGAAGTATTCGGCGTTATCGAGCATGAACTGATAACGTGCCGCCGCAGGGATCGCCTCGAAGGTCTGGAACGGGTTCTCCCGCCGTGCCGGCCCGTAGCCCGGCAGCGCCGTGACCTGCCAGTTACCGCTGTAGAACAGGGTTTTGATCCGCGCCAGTTTCGCCGCGCTCAACGGGTAGGTGATGTGGGTCTTGTGCACGATCACCCCTTGCACCGGCCACAAGCGGTAGTACACCCGCGTGCCCGGGTCGTCGTTGGGGCGACGCGTGGCGATCAGGTCGATGGGTTGGCCGGGCGGCGTGCGCGAACGCACCCACTGAAAGAAATGCCCCGGCTCGCCGCCCTTGAAATACACATGGGCCAGGAACAGGTGCTCATACAACCAGCGCGCCACCAGGCTTTCCCGGGCGCCGGGGGCGTTGAGCAGGCTCTCCCATTGGATGATCTGCCCCGCTTCCTCGGCGGTGGGTGCCAAGGCCTGTTGGTCCAGGGGCGCGCCAGAGGCCAGCCAGCCTTGCAGGGTTTGGTATTGCGAGTCGCTCAGGCCGGTGACGGCCAGCGGCATGCCCTCCTTGGGGTGGGTGCTGGCGTAGGCGGCGAACTCCCCGGGCTGCGGGCACATGTTTTCGCGGTTCAGGCCCAGGACGATCTCTTCGGGCAACTTGGCGTTGGGCTGCAACGGCGCGCTGTGGCCCAGTTCCAGCATCCGCGCCATCAACCCGGCCTGGCTGCTTTGGGTGTCGAGCACCGAGGTAAACCCCTTGTCCTGCCACGCCGCTTTGCCGAAGGCGTCGTAGAACAAACGGGTAGGCATTTGCGCCTGGCTGCGCTCGCCGTTGTACACCGGCAGTTTCGTCGCGCCACGGGCCGCGCCTTCGGCGCTGCCCAGGTTGAGCTGGCAGGCGGCGTCGTTGCAGGCGTGGCAGGCCACGCACTTCTCGGTGAAGATCGGCTGCACGTCGCGGGTATAAGAAATGGCCGGCACCGGACGTTGGGCCAGCGCCAGGGTGCTGAACAACACCAGCACAGCGCTGATGGCGAGGCGATACGGCATGTCACGGGTCCCGAAGATAAAAAAACGTCGCGATTCTACCGGGCCACGGCCCCGGCCAACATGAGCGATATTCATGCAAAAGCCGTTCATGATTAAAAAGCATGCCGGTTTGCTATGATCGCCGCTCTTTTGTGTTGGCCTTACCAGGTAGTCCTATGTCCGATCGCAGCGCTCGCCTCCAAGCTCTTCATCAAGCTCTCAAAGAGCGCATCCTGATTCTCGATGGTGGCATGGGCACGATGATCCAGAGCTACAAGCTCGAAGAGCAGGACTACCGTGGCAAGCGTTTCGCCGACTGGCCCAGCGACGTCAAGGGCAACAACGACCTCTTGGTGCTCAGCCGCCCGGACGTGATCGGCGCAATTGAAAAGGCCTACCTGGACGCCGGCGCCGACATCCTGGAAACCAACACTTTCAACGCCACCCAGGTGTCTCAGGCCGACTACGGCATGCAGGCCCTGGCCTACGAACTCAACGTAGAAGGCGCACGCCTGGCGCGTAAAGTGGCCGACGCCAAAACCCTGGAAACCCCCGACAAACCGCGCTTCGTCGCCGGCGTGCTGGGGCCTACCAGCCGCACCTGTTCGCTGTCGCCGGACGTGAACAACCCCGGTTATCGCAACGTCACCTTCGATGAACTGGTGGAAAACTACACCGAGGCCACCAAGGGCCTGATCGAGGGCGGCGCGGACCTGATCCTGATCGAGACGATCTTCGACACCCTCAACGCCAAGGCCGCGATCTTCGCCGTGCAAGGCGTGTATGAAGAGTTGGGCGTGGAGTTGCCGATCATGATTTCCGGGACCATCACCGATGCGTCCGGGCGCACCCTGTCGGGGCAGACCACCGAAGCCTTCTGGAACTCCGTCAGCCACGCCAAGCCGATTTCCGTGGGCCTGAACTGCGCCCTGGGTGCCAGCGAATTGCGCCCTTACCTCGAAGAACTGTCGAACAAGGCCAACACCCACGTTTCGGCCCACCCCAACGCCGGCCTGCCCAACGAATTCGGCGAGTACGACGAACTGCCGGCCGAAACGGCCAAGGTCATCGAGGAGTTCGCCCAGAGCGGCTTCCTCAACATCGTCGGCGGCTGCTGTGGCACCACCCCGGGGCACATCGAGGCCATCGCCAAAGCCGTAGCCGGCTACGCGCCGCGGGCAATCCCGGACATCCCCAAGGCTTGCCGCCTGTCGGGCCTGGAGCCGTTCACCATCGATCGCAGCTCGTTGTTCGTCAACGTCGGCGAACGCACCAACATCACCGGTTCCGCCCGTTTCGCCCGCCTGATCCGTGAAGACAACTACACCGAAGCACTGGAAGTGGCCCTGCAGCAGGTCGAGGCCGGCGCCCAGGTGATCGACATCAACATGGACGAGGGCATGCTGGACTCGAAGAAGGCCATGGTCACCTTCCTCAACCTGATTGCCGGCGAGCCGGACATCTCCCGCGTGCCGATCATGATCGACTCCTCCAAGTGGGAAGTGATCGAGGCCGGCCTCAAGTGCATCCAGGGCAAGGGCATCGTCAACTCCATCAGCATGAAAGAAGGCGTGGAGCAGTTCATCCACCACGCCAAACTGTGCAAGCGCTACGGCGCGGCGGTGGTGGTGATGGCCTTCGACGAAGCGGGCCAGGCCGACACCGAGGCACGCAAGAAAGAGATCTGCAAGCGCTCCTACGACATCCTGGTCAACGACGTCGGCTTTCCACCCGAAGACATCATCTTCGACCCGAACATCTTCGCCGTGGCCACCGGCATTGAAGAGCACAACAACTACGCCGTCGATTTCATCAACGCCTGCGCCTATATCCGCGACGAACTGCCCTACGCCCTGACCTCGGGCGGGGTGTCCAACGTGTCGTTCTCGTTCCGTGGCAACAACCCGGTGCGCGAGGCGATCCACTCGGTGTTCCTGCTGCACGCGATCCGCAACGGCCTGAGCATGGGCATCGTCAACGCCGGGCAACTGGAGATCTACGACCAGATCCCCGCCGAGCTGCGCGACGCGGTCGAAGACGTGGTGCTCAACCGCACCCCCGAGGGCACCGACGCCCTACTGGCCATCGCCGACAAATACAAGGGCGACGGCAGCGTCAAGGAAGCGGAAACCGAAGAATGGCGCGGCTGGGACGTCAACAAGCGCCTGGAACATGCGCTGGTCAAGGGCATCACCACCCACATCGTCGAAGACACCGAAGAGTCGCGCCAATCCTTCAAGCGCCCGATCGAAGTGATCGAAGGCCCGCTGATGTCGGGCATGAACATCGTCGGCGACCTGTTCGGCGCCGGCAAAATGTTCCTGCCCCAAGTGGTGAAATCGGCGCGGGTGATGAAGCAGGCCGTGGCCCACCTGATCCCGTTCATCGAGCTAGAAAAAGGCGACAAACCCGAAGCCAAGGGCAAGATCCTGATGGCCACGGTCAAGGGCGACGTGCACGACATCGGCAAGAACATCGTCGGCGTGGTGCTAGGTTGCAACGGCTACGACATCGTCGACCTGGGCGTGATGGTGCCGGCGGAAAAAATCCTGCAAGTGGCCAAGGAACAGAAGTGCGACATCATCGGCCTCTCCGGCCTGATTACGCCGTCGCTGGATGAGATGGTCCACGTCGCCCGCGAGATGCAGCGCCAGGACTTCCACCTGCCGCTGATGATCGGTGGCGCCACCACCTCCAAGGCCCACACGGCGGTGAAGATCGAACCCAAGTACAGCAATGACGCGGTGATCTACGTCACCGACGCCTCCCGCGCCGTGGGCGTGGCCACCCAATTGCTGTCCAAGGAACTCAAGGCCGGTTTCGTCGAGAAAACCCGCCTGGAGTACGTGGAAGTGCGCGAACGCACCGCCAACCGCAGCGCCCGCACCGAACGCCTGAGCTATGCCGCCGCGGTGGCGAAAAAGCCGCAGTTCGACTGGAGTACCTACACCCCGGTGAAGCCGACCTTCACCGGCGCCCGAGTGCTGGACAACATCGACCTCAAGGTGCTGGCCGAGTACATCGACTGGACGCCGTTCTTCATCTCCTGGGACCTGGCCGGCAAGTACCCGCGCATCCTCACCGACGAGGTGGTGGGCGAAGCGGCCACGGCACTGTTCGCCGATGCCCAGGCGATGCTGGCCAAGCTGATCGACGAAAAACTCATCAGCGCCCGCGCAGTGTTCGGCTTCTGGCCGGCCAACCAGGTGCAGGACGACGACCTGGAAGTCTATGGCGACGACGGCCAACCCCTGGCGCGCCTACATCACCTGCGCCAGCAAATCATCAAGACCGACGGCAAGCCCAACTTCTGCCTGGCCGACTTCGTCGCGCCCAAGGCCAGCGGCATCACCGACTATGTGGGCGGCTTCATCACCACCGCCGGCATCGGCGCCGAAGAGGTGGCCAAGGCCTACCAGGACGCCGGCGACGACTACAACTCGATCATGGTCAAGGCCCTGGCCGACCGTTTGGCCGAGGCCTGCGCCGAATGGCTGCACCAACAGGTGCGTAAGGAACACTGGGGCTACGCCCGGGACGAGGCGCTGGACAACGAGGCGCTGATCCGCGAGCAGTACAGCGGCATCCGCCCTGCCCCCGGCTACCCGGCGTGCCCTGACCACACCGAAAAAGGCACCCTGTTCCAGTTGCTCGACCCCCAGGCCCAGGAAATGCAACCGGGGCGCAGCGGCGTGTTCCTCACCGAGCACTACGCCATGTTCCCGGCAGCGGCGGTCAGCGGCTGGTACTTCGCCCACCCCCAGGCGCAATACTTTGCCGTGGGCAAGGTGGACAAGGACCAGATCGACAGCTACACCGCCCGCAAAGGCCAGGACCTGAGCGTGACCGAACGCTGGCTGGCGCCGAACCTGGGCTACGACAACTGAGCCTGGGCCGCGGCCCTTCTAGTGGCAAGCGGGCTTGCCCGCGCTCGGGCGCGAAGCGGCCGTAAGCGGCACCCCACCGCCGAAGGCCGCCCGCGTGCTACCAAGTCAGGCGCAGGGCCAGGGCCGCGAGGGTCAACAGCAACACCGGGACGGTGAGGACGATGCCGACCTTGAAGTAGTAACCCCAGCCGATGCGGATGCCCTTGCGCGCCAGTACGTGCAGCCACAGCAAGGTGGCCAAGCTGCCGATGGGGGTGATTTTCGGCCCCAGGTCGCTGCCGATGACGTTGGCGTAGATCATCGCTTCCTTCACCGGGCCGACCGCGTGGCTGGCGTCGATGGACAAGGCGCCGATCAGCACCGTGGGCAAGTTGTTCATCACCGACGACAGCAGCGCCGTCAGCACCCCGGTGCCCATGGCCGCGCCCCACACCCCATAGCTGCCAAACCAGTCCAGCCACTGCGCCAGGTGCCCGGTCAGCCCAGCGTTGCGCAGGCCGTAGACCACCAGGTACATGCCCAGGGAAAAAATCACGATCTGCCACGGCGCGTCCTTCATCACCTTGCGCGTCGAGATCTTGTGCCCGCGCGCGGCAATCGCCAGCAGCAGTGCAGCGCACAGGGCCGAAATGGCGCTGATGGGGATCCCTAGCGGCTCCAGGGCAAAACACCCCACCAGCAGGATGCCCAGCACCCACCACCCGGCGATAAAGGTGGCACGGTCGTGGATCGCGTGTTCCGGGCGCTCCAGTTGCTCGGGGTCGTAGGCCACCGGAATGTCACGGCGGAAGTACCACAGCAACACCGCCAGGGTGGCGGCAACGCTGACCAGGTTCACCGGCACCATCACCGCCGCGTACTGGTTGAAGCCGATCTTGAAAAAATCCGCCGAGACGATGTTCACCAGGTTCGACACCACCAGCGGCAGGCTCGCGGTGTCGGCGATAAAGCCTGCGCCCATGACGAACGCCAGGGTCGCGGCGGCAGAAAAACGCAGGGCCAGCAGCATGGAAATCACAATGGGCGTGAGGATCAGCGCCGCGCCGTCATTGGCGAACAACGCCGAGACCATTGCCCCCAGCAGCACCATGTAGGCAAACAGGCGCCGCCCGCTGCCTCGCCCCCAACGGGCCACATGCAGGGCGGTCCAGGCGAAGAACCCGGCCTCGTCCAGCAACAGGCTGATGATAATCAGTGCCACGAAGGTACCCGTGGCGTTCCAGATGATTTGCCACACCAGCGGGATGTCACTCAACTGCACCACGCCGCACAACAGCGCCAGCACCGCGCCCAGGGTGGCGCTCCAGCCTACGCCCAGGCCTTTGGGTTGCCAGATCACCAGGGTAATGGTCAGCAAGAAAATCAACGACGCGATCAACATCTAAAAACAGCCTTGGCTAAGCAAAAGAACGGGGCAGCACCGCGACCGAAAGCGGCCGCCAGCAATGCCCGAGGAAAAGAAAGGGAGCGCGGATCAGGCTTTCTTGTGCTGCTCGACCCAAGCGCCAAAGGCGTTGATAAAACCTTGCAGGAAAGGTTGGGTGGCCTCGGACAGCTTGCCCGCGTCGTCGAACACCGCCCCGGCACCGCCCAGGTAGGCTTCCGGTTGCTGCATGCACGGCACGTTGAGGAACACCAGGGACTGGCGCAAGTGATGGTTGGCGCCAAAACCGCCGATCGCGCCGGGGGACACGCTAATCACCGCGCCGGGCTTGCCGCTCCAGGCGCTCTTGCCGTAAGGCCGGGAACCGACGTCAATCGCGTTTTTCAGCGGTGCCGGCACCGAGCGGTTGTATTCCGGGGTGACGAACAGCACTGCGTCGGATGAGGCCACGCACTGACGGAAAGTGCTGTAGGCTGCCGGCGGCGTAACATCGATATCCTCGTTGTAGAGCGGCAAATCGCCGATTTCGACAATGTTCAGCTTGAGGTTGGCCGGCGCCAGGTCTGCCAGTGCCTTGGCGACCTTGCGGTTGATCGACTCTTTTCTCAAGCTGCCGACCAGGACTGCAATCGTATAAACCGTGCTCATGGAGAATTCCCGACTATCTGGCTGAAAGAGCCCGTAGTTATAGATGATTGGGGCCCCGTGGAGCCAGCGGGTTTCACAGAATCTGTGGGCAAGACTATTTTTTATCTGTAGGAAAACTAACCTGGCTCGACCGGGGTCTACAGAACCGCAACTTGCGTGTTTTATTTCCAGAGGTTCTAAGCAGATGGCAGCAGTACTTGTCGGTCAGTTCCATGCCAGAGACGCCGAAGGGCGTGTCTACTCCGTGCATGAGTTCCAGGAATCCACCCCCGCGCCCGACCAGCAGGCCGGCTCGGACCCCGTCACCACCTATCGCCTGGCCATTGGCGACCGTGTCAACAAGGTCGACGACAACCAGTTCACCCTGGTCCAGTCGGGCATCATCCTCCTTCGCGAACCCGAGACCACGGCCTCCTCATAACGCTCTGTTATGAGCGCAAGTCAGATCAGCGGACTTGGGTTAGGATTCAGCGATGGATCCGCCACCTGCTGAACATGGACTTCACGCATGCGTCTACGCCACATCGAAGTGATTCACGCGCTCTTGCACACCGGCCACCTCGGCACGGCAGCCGAATGGCTGCAATTGCCGGTCAGTGAAGTGGAAAACACCCTGCGCGACGCCGAGGCAACGTTGGGGTTCATGTTGTTCGCCAGTGTGCGCGGGCGTTTGCAGGCGACCCACGAAACCCGGCAACTGCAAGGGCAAATGGGCCATTTCTACCAGGCGTTAGAGCCCTTGCAGCGCCTGGCCAGCAGCCTGCGCCAGTACCAGAGCGCGCCGCTGCGCATCCTTTGCACCCCGCCCCTGGCCCAGCAGCTGTTGCCCCAGAGCATCGCCAGCCTGCGCCGCAGTTTCGCCGATACCCCATGCAGCTTGGCCAGCCACAGCAGCGCCGAGATCATCAAGACCCTGTTACTGCGCGAGGGCGACCTGGGTTTGAGCCTGCACAACCCCGAACACCCGGACATCCACTGCCAGCCATTGGCCCAGGGCAAGCTGCAACTGCTGGCGCCCCACGGCTGGCTACAACCGCGGCAGAAGTACATCGCCGTGCAGGACCTGGCCGGGCAACCGCTGGTTGGCCTGGAAGGCCATGACCCCCTCAGCGCACTGCTCGAGAGCAAATTGCAGAACCTGCGCCCGGCGCCGCTGATCCAGATCCGCGTGCAGACCCAGCAGATGATGCGCAGCATGGTGGAGGCCGGCGAAGGCCTGGCCATTGTCGACCCTTTCACCGCCCTGGGCGCCAAGGCCGCAGGCCTGGACGTGTGCCCGCTGTCGCCACCGCAGCTCATCAGCCTCTATGCCCTGACCCTGGCCCACAGCACGCCGTCGCCGGCTGCCCTGGCCCTGATAGAGAAAGTCACGGAAAACGCCCAGGCCCTGCTGACGGGCTAGAGCGTGGCGTCGTCGAAGAGGCGATACCAGAAAATCGCCACTTCGGCGGTGTGCGGGTCGATGCCGCGATAGCGCAAGTGGTCGATGCCGCCCACCACATAACCGCAGCGTTCGTATAGGCGGCAGGCGCCCAGGTTGTTGTTCTGGGTTTCGAGCATGATCCCCGGCAGGTTCTTCTTCTGGCTCCAGAACTGCGCCACGTCCAGCAATGCCTTGGCCACCCCGTGGCGCCGCGCCGGAGCGTGGACCGCCAACTCGTCGATATGGGCAAAGCCGTTCCAATTGGTGCTGATGACCAAGTGCCCCACGGGGCAGTCGTCCAGGTGCGCGACGAAAATCGCGCTGTCGGCGGCGCCGCGAAAGCTGTCGAACTCCTGTGGGTCGATGCCGTAGCACTTGCGGTAGGGGCTGACGTTCTCCAGGGGCCACTGCTCCACCGGCAAGCCGACCTGGGCCAAGCCGTGGGCGTGTACGTGGAAGCTGAAATCGCTGCCCCAGACATAGGGCGCGAACTCCTCGCCCGCCACCCGCACCGCGAGGCCAGGGTGCTTGGGGTTGATAACCGGTTGCATAAGCGTGAAGGTCCTCACGGGCGGGGCGCTCGACGGCCTGTTACTTCAGGGTAGATCACGCCCGATGCCCGTCAGCCCTTGGCCTCTTCCAATTGCGTCCAGAGCGCTGCTGCGCCCGCAGATTTGGCGATGGCCTCCAGGCGCACGCGGTGTTCGGCCAGGTCGGTTTCGCTGGCGCGGATGATGCGGGTGGCCGGGCGGTCGGCCGGCAGGCGGCGAATTTCACTGGGCCGGTTGCCCGAGCCTTCGGAACCGTTGCCATCGGAGGCGTTGCCCGCCAGGGACAGGCTGGTCTGCCCGCCCGTCATGGTCAGGTAGACGTCGGCCAGGATCTCGGAGTCGAGCAGCGCGCCGTGCAGTTCGCGGCCCGAGTTGTCCACGCCATAGCGTTTGCACAAGGCGTCGAGGCTGTTGCGCTGGCCCGGGTGACGCTCACGGGCCATCAATAGGGTGTCGAGGATGGTGCAGTGCTGGGTGATGTCGGCGCGGTCTTTCTGCCCGGCCAGGGCGAACTCGTTGTTGATGAAGCCGACGTCGAACGCCGCGTTATGGATAATTAGCTGCGCGCCCTTGATGAACTCGAAGAATTCATCGGCCACTTCAGCGAACCGCGGCTTGCCCACCAGGAACTCGTTGGTGATGCCGTGGACCGCAATGGCGCCTTCGTCGCTTTCGCGATCCGGTTGCAGGTAGACGTGGAAATGCCGGCCGGTCAGGCGCCGCCCGAGCAACTCGACGCAGCCGATTTCCACGATGCGGTGGCCATCGGTCACCGGCATGCCGGTGGTTTCGGTATCGAGTACAACGGATCTGGTGGCCATCAGGGTTCAGCTCTCAACGGTTCAATCGTGCAAAAAAAGGGCGATGTTAACACGCAAGGCCGATCAGCTCTGCTTGTAGCCGCGCACATCATCCACGCCACGGTTGGCCAACTGGTCGGCCCGTTCGTTGCCCGGGTGGCCGATGTGGCCACGCACCCACTTCCAGGTGACGTTGTGGCGGTTGACTTGTTCGTCAAGTTGCTTCCACAGGTCAGCGTTCTTGACCGGCGCTTTGGCTGCGGTTTTCCAGCCGCGTTTTTTCCAGTTGGCCATCCACTCGTTGATGCCCTTCATCACGTACTGCGAGTCGGTCACCAGCAACACGTCGCAGGAGCGCTTGAGTTCTTCCAGGCCGCGAATGGCGCCCATCAGCTCCATGCGGTTATTGGTGGTGTTGGCTTCGCCGCCCCAGAGTTCCTTTTCCACGCCTTTGCACACCAGCAGCGCGCCCCAGCCGCCAGGGCCAGGGTTGCCCTTGCAGGCGCCATCGGTGAAGAGTTCTACGCTATCGCTCATTGCCAATCGATCCAGAAACGCTGGCCTGCCGGTCCGCGACCGACAACGCCAGAGACCGGGCAAGCCCGGTCAAGGTCAGAAAAAGGGGTTATTGCTCGCTGGGGCGGCGGTTGACCTTGGCCATCGGCAGCGGAATCAGCTTGCCCATGGTCTCGCGGCGCACCTGGCGCACCGGGCGCAGGCCGACCACGATCTTGCGCGCCACTAGCAGGTAAAAGCCGCCGCCGGACAACTGCCAGTCGCCGGCCTTGCGCTCCCACCCGGCCAACCGTGCCTGCCACAGCGGGGACGCAAGCGGCGGACGATAGCACCCGAAGCGGCGTTTCTCCAGCGCGAAGCCCAGCAGGTTGAGCCAGTCGGCCACCCGCGACGGCGAGATGCAGCGCGCCTGGCGCAAGCCATCGTGGGCGAACACATGGCGCAAACCCCAGGTGCTCCAGGGGTTGATCCCGACAATCAGCAAATGCCCGCCGGGGCGTACACTGCTGGCCGCTTCGCGCAGCAGGCCGTGGGGTGACAGGCAGAAATCCAGGCCATGCTGCAACACCACCACGTCGGCGGCGTGCTCACTCAACGGCCAGGCCTGTTCCTCGCAGACAATTTCCACCCCGGGCAGCGGCGCGCCCAGGCGAACATTACGCTGCACCTGCGGCGCCACCGGCGGGGTTTGCGCCGAGGGGCCGTAATGCACCAGATAGCCACCGAAAAAACGCCCCAACTCGTCTTCGAGCATGCGTCGCTCTTCATCCAGCAGCAATTGGCCAATGGGGCCCGCCAGCCAGTCACGGGCCGCGCCAATCAATGCCAGCCATTGCGGATCGGCCTGAGCGAAGGCTTTATCGGTCATTGCGTTCTCCAACTCGGCAAGAAGCGTCTAAGATGCGCCAATGTTATCCGCTTGGCGAATTCGACGATGATACAAATCAGTGCCCTGCCCGCCTTTACCGACAATTACATCTGGCTATTGCAGGATCACCGCATCCAACGCTGCGCCGTGGTCGACCCCGGTGATGCCGCGCCGGTACTGGCCTGGCTCGGGCAACACCCGGATTGGGCACTGAGCGACATTCTTATCACCCACCATCACCACGATCACGTCGGTGGCGTGGCGCAACTCAAGGCAACCACGGGTGCCACGGTCTATGGCCCGGCCAGCGAAAACATCCCGGGGCGCGACGTTGCCCTGAGCGATAACGACCGGGTCACCGCACTGGGCTGGGAGTTCGATGTAATCGCCGTGCCCGGCCACACCCTGGGCCACATTGCCTATTACCATCACGGCCTGCTGTTCTGCGGCGACACCCTGTTCGCCGCCGGGTGCGGGCGCCTGTTCGAGGGCACGCCCGAGCAGATGCACCATTCGCTGTCGCGCCTGGCCGCCCTGCCCGAAGGCACGCTGGTGTATTGCACTCACGAATACACACTGAGCAACCTGCGCTTCGCTCAAGCCGTGGAGCCGCACAACCCCGACATCGCCGAGCGCATGACGAAAGCCACCGAATTGCGGGCCGCCGGGCGCATGACCCTGCCTTCCACACTGGCCCTGGAAAAACTCACCAACCCGTTCCTGCGTACCGGCGAAACATCTGTTAAAGAAAAAGCGGACGAACGGAATGGCCAGGATAACCAGGCGCCCAGTGCGGTTTTTGCGGCCCTGCGGGCCTGGAAAGACACCTTCTAGAACGGGCCATCGATGGGACGGCAACGGGCAATGGTTGACCGCACCCTATGCGCTTTCTAGAATCGCCCGACATTTTTGCCCGGAACTTACTTCCAGCCAATGTCGTCATCTATCCGTAAATCCATCCATTCAGACGCATTGACCCGCCTGGCCCAAGCCATTGCGGTGGCAGTGTCCGCTATCCTGGCGGGCTGCCAAAGCACCAGCCAGGTGCCGCAAACCAACGCGGCCCATATTCCGAATCTGTCCACCCCTATCAAGCAAAAGCCCATCTGGCTGAGCGAGAAACCCAGCCCGCAAGTACCCCAGGATGTCTGGGAACGCATGCGCCAGGGCTTCCAGTTGCAAGACGTCCCCGGCGTGAACCCGCGCATCGAGCAACAGCGCCTGTGGTTCGCCAGCAACCCGTCCTTCCTGGAGAGCGCCGGCGAGCGTGGCAGCCTGTATATCCACTACATCGTCGAACGCCTTGAAGAACGCAACATGCCGCTGGAACTGGCCCTGCTGCCGGTGATTGAAAGCGCCTACAACCCCATGGCGTACTCCAGCGCCAACGCCGTCGGGCTGTGGCAGTTCATTCCGTCCACCGGGCGCTACTTCAACCTGCGCCAGACCCGTTTCTACGATGGCCGGCGCGACATCACCGCCTCGACCACCGCCGCGCTCGACTACCTGACGCGCCTGCACGACATGTTCAACGGCGACTGGTTGCTGGCCCTGGCGGCCTACAACTCCGGCGAAGGCACCGTCAGCCGCGCCATCGAGCGCAACGAGAAACTCGGCCTACCCACCGACTACTGGAACCTGCCGCTGCCCCAGGAAACCCAGGCCTACGTGCCCAAATTGCTGGCCCTGTCGCAAGTGGTCCTGGCCCCCGAAGCTTACGGGGTGAACCTCAACCCCATCGCCAACGAGCCCTATTTCCAGGTCGTCGAGATCAACCAGCGCATGGACCTCTCCAAGGTCGCGGCAGTGGCCAACATCGACGAAGACGAACTGTTCCAGCTCAACCCGGCCTTCAAACAACGCACCACCATCGACGGCCCCCAGCACTTGCTGGTGCCCACCTCCAAGGCGCAGTTGTTGACCACCAGCCTGTCAACCATGCGCCCCGAGGAACTGATAAGCCAACGCACCTTCAAGCCAGTGTTCGACAACCTCGACAGCGGCCCGCGCCTGACCCGCAACTATCGGGTCAAGCGTGGCGACAACCTGGCTTCCATCGCCAAGGCCAACAAGGTCCAGGTCAAGGACCTGCAACGCTGGAACAAACTCAGCGGCCACAACCTGAAAGTCGGCCAGACCCTGGTCATGCAGGACACCGGCCGCAAGACCACCACCCTGGCCGCCAACAACAAGAAGCAGACCCGCTACAAGGTCAAGCAAGGTGATTCGCTGTACATCGTGGCCAAGCGTTTCAACGTCGAGATGCAGCACCTCAAGCGCTGGAACCCACGGGTCGGCCAGGCGCTGAAACCAGGGCAGATGCTCACGGTCTACTCGCCACATTGAGGCCTTGGCCTGCCATCCGTCGCAAGGCCCCGCAGGCCTCGCCGGCGGCTTGGCTGGCAGCGATGCGCAGCGCTTTGATCCCCCACCTTTTTCCTGCCGATACAAGCTGTTACTGTGCCAGGCTAAAGCCCAAGCCGCATGGATCGAATTTCTGACTTGATGCGCCCTGTCCTCCTGCTTCTTATCAGCCTGGCCTTGAGCTTTCCCGCAAGCGCGACCATCAGCGAAAGCCACGGCTATGCGCAGTTCGGCACACTCAAGTACCCGGCCAAATTCACCCATTTCGATTGGGTCAACCCGTCTGCGCCCAAAGGCGGCACGTTGCGGGTGATGGCGTTCGGCACCTTCGACACCCTCAACCCCTATACCTTCAAGGGCACCAGCCCGGTGTCCACGGCCAATTTCCTGCAATACGGCATCAACGAACTCAACGAGCCCCTGATGGTCGGCACCGGCCAGTACGCGCCGTCGGGCGACGAGCCGATTTCCAGCTACGGCCTGATCGCCCAGTCGGTGGAATACAGCGAGGACCGCAGTTGGGTGGTGTTCAACCTGCGCCCTGAAGCGCGTTTTCACGATGGCAAGCCGATCACCGCCTATGACGTGGCGTTTTCCTATCGTCTGCTGCTCAAGGAAGGCCACCCGCAGTACCGCACCAACCTGCAGGAAGTGTTGCGGGTCGATATCCTCACTCCCCACCGCGTGCGTTTCGTGTTCAAGCGCGCCGGTAACCCGCTGTTGATCTTGCGCCTGGGGGAACTGCCGGTGCTGCCCCAGCACTACTGGAAAGACCGAGACTTCAAGGCCACCACCTTCGAGCCGCCCCTGGGCAGCGGCCCGTATCGGGTCCGCGAGGTGCAGCCGGGACGGCGTTTAGTGTACGAACGGGTTAGGGATTACTGGGGCAAGGACCTGCCGGTCAACCGTGGCAAGTACAATTTCGACCGCGCCGAAGTAGAGTTCTACCGCGACAGCGATGTTGCTTTCGAGGCGTTCAAGGCCGGTGAATTCGACATCTACATCGAGCACCAGGCCAAGAACTGGGCCAATGGCTATCGCTTCCCGGCGGTGGCGCGCGGCGACGTTATCAAGGCCCAGATCCCCCACCAAATCCCGACCCAGACCCAAGGCCTGTTCATGAACAGCCGCCGCAGCGCTTTTGCCGACGCCAAGGTGCGCGAGGCCCTGGGCCTGATGTTCGATTTCGAGTGGACCAACCGCACCCTGTTCAGCGACGCCTATCAACGGGCCATCAGCTACTACCCCAACAGCGAATTCTCCGCCAGCGGCGTGCCGGTGGGCCACGAGTGGCTGCTGCTCTCGCCCTACCGCAGCCAATTGCCGGCCAGCCTGTTCACCCAGCCCTTCAGCCTGCCGCGCACCGACGGCCGTGGCATCCCCCGCGACACCCTGCGCCGTGCCCTGGGCCTGCTGGGCGAGGCCGGTTGGAAACTCAACGGCCAGCGGCTGGTCAACAGCAGCGGCCAGCCGTTGAACCTGGAGATCCTGTTGGTCAACCCGAACCTGGAGCGCATCCTGCAGCCCTACACCGAGAACCTGGCGAGCATCGGCATCAACGCCCAACTGCGCACGGTGGACCGCGCCCAGTACAAGCAGCGCCTGGACCAGTTCGATTTCGACATGATCCTCATGACCCTCGACCAGACCTTAAGCCCCGGCCTTGAGCAGTGGCAGTACTTCCACTCCAGCCAGGTCGCGGTCAAGGGCAGCAAGAACTACGCCGGCGTGGCCAACCCGGTGGTCGACCACTTGCTGGAACAACTGCTCGCCGCCCAGACCCGCGATGCGCAACTGGCGGCCGGCCGGGCCCTGGACCGGGTCCTGCTGTGGCAGCACTACATCATTCCCAATTGGTACATCAACTATCATCGCCTGGCGTACCGCAACCGGTTCGCCTTCGTCGCCACGCCGCCCTATAGCCTGGGCCTGAGCGCGTGGTGGCTGAAGTCTTCGGAGAAAGTCCAATGATGCCTTTGCGTACCCTGATTGGCCTGCTGTTCGCGGGCGCCGCGCTGTTTGCCCACGCCGCCCCGCAACACGCCCTCACGCTCTACAACGAGCCGCCGAAATACCCCGCCGACTTCAAGCACTTCGCCTACGTCAACCCCGACGCCCCCAAGGGCGGCACCTTCCGCCAGGCCGGTTTCGGCGGTTTCGACAGCCTCAACCCGTTCATCAGCAAAGGCGTGCCGGTGGACGGCATCGGCGAGGTCTACGACACCCTCGCCAAGCAAGGCCTGGACGAGCCCTTTACCCAGTACGGCTTGATCGCCAGCAAGATCGAAAAGGCCCCCGACAACAGCTGGGTGCGCTTCTACCTGCGCCCCGAAGCGCGCTTCCATGATGGCCACCCGGTGCGCGCCGAAGACGTGGTGTTCAGCTTCCATACCCTCATCAAGAACGGCGGCCCGCTGTATCGCGGCTACTACGCCGACGTGGAAGAGGTGATAGCCGAAGATCCCCTGCGCGTGCTGTTCAAGTTCAAACACAGCAACAACCGCGAGCTGCCGCTGATCCTGGGGCAAATCGCGGTGCTGCCCAAGCATTGGTGGGCCACCCGCGATTTCACCAAGGGCAACCTGGAAATCCCCCTGGGCAGCGGCCCCTACAGGATCACCCAGGTCAAGGCCGGGCGCTCGGTGCGCTACGAGCGGGTCAAGGACTACTGGGGCAAGGACCTGCCGGTCAACCGGGGTTTCTACAACTTCGATGTGATGACCATCGACTACTACCGCGACAACACCGTCGCCGTCGAAGCCCTCAAGGCCGGGCAGTTCGACTACTGGCTCGAATCGGTGGCCAAGACCTGGGCCAACGCCTATAACATCCCCGCCGTGAGCGAAGGCCGCTTGATTAAGGAGCAGATCCCCAACGGCAACCCCACCGGCATGCAGGGTTTTGTCTACAACCTGCGCCGCCCGGTGTTCCAGGACGTGCGGGTGCGCGAGGCGCTAAGCCTATTGCTGGATTTCGAGTGGACCAACAAACAACTGTTCAACGGCGCCTACGTGCGCACCCGCAGTTACTTCGACAACTCGGAGATGGCCGCCACCGGCCGCCCCGACGCCGCCCAACTGGCGATCCTCGAACCCCTGCGCGGGCAAATCCCCGAGCAAGCGTTTGGCGATGCCTTCCAGAACTCTGTCACCGATGGCAGCGGCATGATCCGCGCCCAGCAACGCAAGGCCTATCAACTGCTGCAAGAGGCCGGTTGGCGCATCGTCGACGACAAAATGGTCGATGCCAGCGGCAAACCGGTGAGCCTCGAGTTCCTCCTGGTGCAGACCGATTTCGAACGCATCCTGCTGCCGTTCAAGCGTAACCTCAGCGACCTGGGCATCGACCTGGTGATCCGCCGCGTAGACGTCTCGCAGTACATCAACCGCCTGCGCTCGCGGGACTTCGACATGATCGTCGGCGGTTTCCCGCAATCGAACTCGCCAGGCAACGAACAGCGAGAATTCTGGAAGAGCGAAGCCGCCGACAACCCCGGCAGCCGCAATTTCATGGGCCTCAAAGACCCGGCCGTAGACCAAGTGGTGGAGCAACTCATCAACGCCGACTCGCGGCAGAGCCTGGTGGCCCACACCCGGGCGCTGGACCGCATCCTGCAATGGGGCTACTACGTGATCCCCAACTGGCATATCAAGACCTGGCGCGTGGTGTACTGGAACCACATCGGCCACCCCAAGGTGCCGCCAACCTACGACATCGGCACCGACACCTGGTGGATCAAGCCCGACGCCGCGCCGGCACCGGAAGTGCAGACCCAGGTACAAGCCACCACCGCCGAGGGGGCGCACTAACATGCTGGCCTATATCGCTCGGCGCCTGCTGCTGATTATCCCGACCCTGTTCGGCATCCTGCTCATCAACTTCGTCATCATCCAGGCCGCGCCTGGCGGCCCGGTGGAACAGATGATCGCCAAGCTCGAAGGCTTCGACGGCGCCACCAGCCGCATCGCCGGCGGCGGCTCGGAGGTGTCGGTGGCCGGTTCCAGCTACCGTGGCGCCCAGGGCCTGGACCCGGCGCTGATTAAGGAAATCGAGCACATGTACGGCTTCGACAAATCGGCGCCGGAACGCCTGTGGATCATGGTCAAGAACTACGCGCGCCTGGACTTTGGCGACAGCTTCTTCCGCGACGCCAAGGTCATCGACCTCATCAAGGAAAAAATGCCGGTGTCCATCTCCCTCGGGCTGTGGAGCACGCTGATTATGTACCTAGTGTCGATCCCCCTGGGGATCGCCAAGGCCACCCGCCACGGCAGCCATTTCGACGTGTGGACCAGCTCGGCGATCATCGTCGGCTACGCCATCCCCGCATTCCTGTTCGCCATCCTGCTGATCGTGGTGTTCGCCGGCGGCAGTTACCTGGACTGGTTCCCGCTACGTGGCCTGACCTCCAACAACTTCGAGGAACTGAGCTGGGGTGGCAAGATCCTCGACTACTTCTGGCACCTGGCCCTGCCCGTCACGGCCCTGGTGATCGGCAACTTTGCCACCATGACCCTGCTGACCAAGAACAGCTTCCTCGACGAAATCAACAAACAGTACGTGATTACCGCTAAGGCCAAAGGCCTGAGCAACCATCGGGTGCTCTACGGCCATGTGTTCCGCAACGCCATGCTGCTGGTGATCGCCGGGTTCCCCTCGGCCTTTATCGGGATTTTCTTCACCGGCTCGCTGCTGGTGGAAGTGATCTTCTCCCTCGACGGCCTCGGCCTGATGAGCTTTGAAGCGGCGATCAACCGCGATTACCCGGTGGTCTTCGGCACCCTGTTCATCTTCACCCTGCTGGGCCTGGTGGTGAAACTGATCGGCGACCTCACCTACACCTTGGTCGACCCTCGTATCGACTTTGAAAGCCGGGAGCAGTGAGATGACCCTATCGCCCCTCAATCGCCGCCGTTTCGAGCGTTTCAAGGCCAATAAGCGCGGCTGGTGGTCGCTGTGGCTGTTCCTGGTCCTGTTTGGCCTGAGCCTGGGCGCCGAGTTGATCGCCAACGACAAACCCCTGGCGGTGCACTACGACGGTGGCTGGTACTTCCCGGCCCTCAAGCGCTACCCGGAAACCACCTTCGGCGGCGAATTCCCGCTGGAAGCCAACTACAAGAGCCCCTACATCCGCGAACTGCTCAAGGCCAAGGACGCCTGGACCCTGTGGGCGCCGATCCCGTTCAGCTACCAGAGCATCAACTACGACCTCAAAGTGCCCGCCCCCGCGCCGCCCTCGGCAGACAACTGGCTAGGCACCGACGACCAGGGCCGCGATGTGCTGGCGCGGGTCATCTACGGTTTTCGCGTGTCGGTGCTGTTCGCCCTGACCCTGACCGTGCTCAGTTCCATCATCGGCGTGATCGCCGGCGCCCTGCAGGGCTTCTATGGCGGCTGGGTCGACCTGGCCGGGCAGCGCTTCCTGGAGATTTGGTCCGGGCTACCGGTGCTGTATCTGCTGATAATCCTCGCCAGCTTCGTGCAGCCCAACTTCTGGTGGCTGCTGGGCATCATGCTGCTGTTTTCCTGGATGAGCCTGGTGGACGTGGTGCGCGCCGAGTTCCTGCGCGGGCGGAACCTGGAATACGTACGCGCCGCCCGGGCCCTGGGCATGCGCAACGGCGCGATCATGTTCCGCCACATCCTGCCCAATGCCATGGTCTCGACCATGACCTTCATGCCGTTCATCCTCACCGGCGCCATCGGCACCCTCACCGCCCTGGACTTCCTCGGTTTCGGCCTGCCGCCCGGCGCGCCGTCCCTGGGCGAACTGGTGGCCCAGGGCAAATCCAACCTGCAAGCGCCGTGGCTGGGCATCAGTGCCTTCGCGGTGCTGGCGATCATGTTGAGTTTGCTGGTGTTTATCGGCGAGTCCGCTCGCGATGCCTTCGACCCGAGGAAGTGAAATGAATCAGGACAATCTGATCGAAGTACGCGACCTGGCCGTCGAATTCGTGGTGGGCGAGCAGTGCCAGCGCGTGGTCCATAGCGTCAGTTTCGATATCAAACGCGGCGAAACCCTGGCCCTGGTGGGCGAAAGCGGTTCGGGCAAGTCGGTCACCGCCCACTCCATCCTGCGGTTGCTGCCCTACCCCTTGGCGCGCCACCCCAGCGGCACCATCCATTACGCCGGCAAAAACCTACTGACCCTGGACGAAAAACCCCTACGGCAGATTCGCGGCAACCGCATCGCGATGATTTTCCAAGAGCCCATGACCTCGCTGAACCCGCTGCACTGCATCGAAAAGCAGATCAACGAAGTGCTCGGCCTGCACAAGGGCCTCACCGGCAAGGCCGCCACCCGGCGCACCCTGGAGTTGCTGGAGCTGGTGGGCATCCCCGAGCCCCACAAACGCCTCAAGGCCCTGCCCCACGAACTCTCGGGCGGCCAGCGCCAACGGGTGATGATCGCCATGGCCCTGGCCAACGAGCCGGAGCTGCTGATCGCCGACGAGCCGACCACCGCCCTGGACGTCACCGTCCAGTTGAAAATCCTCGAACTGCTCAAAGAGCTGCAAGCGCGCCTGGGCATGGCCCTGCTGCTGATTAGCCATGACCTCAACCTGGTGCGGCGCATCGCCCACCGGGTGTGCGTGATGCAGCGCGGCTGCATCGTTGAGCAAGCGCCGTGCGAGGAACTGTTCCGCGCGCCCCAGCACCCCTACACCCAGGAACTGCTGGCCGCCGAACCCAGTGGCGGCCCCGTAGACCACCTCCCCGGCGCGCCACTGCTGGAGGTGAACGACCTCAGGGTCTGGTTCCCGATCAAGAAAGGCTTTTTGCGCCGCACGGTCGATTACGTCAAAGCGGTGGACGGCATCCACTTCAGCCTGCCCCAGGGCCAGACCCTGGGCATCGTCGGCGAAAGCGGCTCGGGCAAGTCCACCCTGGGCCTGGCGATTTTGCGCCTGATCGCCAGCCAGGGCGGCATCCGCTTCGAGGGCCAGGCCCTGGACGGCTTGACCCAGCAGCAAGTGAGGCCCCTGCGCCGGGAAATGCAGGTGGTGTTCCAAGACCCCTTCGGCAGCCTCAGCCCGCGCATGTGCGTGAGCGAGATCGTCGGCGAAGGCCTGCGCATCCACAAGATCGGCACGGCGGCCGAGCAGGAAAAAGCCATTATCGAGGCCCTGGTGGAAGTCGGCCTCGACCCCCAGACCCGCCACCGCTACCCCCACGAATTCTCCGGCGGCCAGCGTCAGCGCATCGCCATCGCCCGCGCCCTGGTACTCAAGCCCCGGTTGATCCTGCTGGACGAACCCACCTCGGCCCTGGACCGCACCGTGCAGCGCCAGGTGGTGGAACTGCTGCGTTCGCTGCAACGCAAGTACAACCTGACCTACCTGTTCATCAGCCATGACCTGGCGGTGGTCAAGGCGTTGAGCCATCAGTTGATGGTGGTCAAGCAGGGCCAGGTAGTGGAGCAAGGCGAAGCCCAAGCGATATTCGCCGCGCCCCAGCATCCTTACACCCGGCAACTGCTCGAAGCGGCGTTCCTAGTGCCGGCCTCCTGACTGGCCGGGCTTAGGCCCTATATAGATACGTCCTGCTGGCTTGGGTTTGCGGCAAAGATGAGACGCCATCGAACACGATGGCGTTGATTCCCCACCCAGCCAAAGGACACCCCATGCAGGCAACCATCCCCGCCACTGACGCCGCCAGTGCCCCTTTCATAAGTAACTTTCGCCCGCTCTTTAGCCCCAGGTTCATCAGCCAGAACGATGCGGCCATGTATGTGCATGCCTTGATGACGGTGTACGACCATGAACAAGTCGAACAAGGCGGCTTCATTTTCAAACTGGCCGACCAGCACTATGTCGCGACCCTGCCTATCAAGGGCAAAAAATTCAGTTTTGAACTGAGCAGCATTTTCCCCCCGCACCCCTCCGGCCACGTCACGGTGCCGGAGGGTATCGAGATCTGTGCCGCCTACCATTCCCATGTGGATGTTGCGTTCAGTGTCATGTGGTCGTCGTTTTTTTCACTGCCGGATCTCTCCAATGCCATTCGCTACAGGGCTTTGATTCCGTCGTTCTTGGTGTCCCACCCCAAGAGTGGCTCGCTGCTCAAATACAGCGCCCATGATCTACCGGCCACCCAGGTGCTGCTCGAAAGGCTCCACCCCCAGGACGAATTAACCATTGCCCTGGAAAAGGAAATGCGCAAAGGGCGCCTGGACATGACCGATCTGGTGCGCCTGGTCGCGACGACCGGCAAGCTGGAGGTACTTGCCCCCGGCCAGATCTGGGGAAGCGTGGGCACCCTTTCACCTCAATGGAAAATGCCCAGCAGCACCTCTGAGCTGGTGGCCGCGCCGTACCTGGGGCCGGTGTTCAACAGCCAGTTGGCGGCATTCCTCGACTTGGAAACCCTTGTACTAGACACCTCCCAGCAATGCGCTGGGCTTATCCTCAAACACGTCCAACAGGAAAAATACCTCTACACCCGCCCGGTGACGGTGCGTGATAGTGGTTTTTCGCTGGCCAGTTTCTTGCCCCAGAGCGAGTCCGGCGAGCTGGCGCTGCCTGCGCACTATGAGATCGACGCCCTCTATCACACAGTGTCCGGCTTGCCTGCGGATATGGAGTGGCCAGCCCTTGAACTTGAGCAGAATTTTTTCAGCCCCGCCGACATGTTCCACTGCCTGTCCCGGGCCGCCGTGTACCCGGGGCTGCCCACCTACCTGCTGACCCCCAGCAACGCCAGCCTGAAATACACCCCGGCCCCCGGCCCCCTGCAAGATCAGCTCTTCGCCCTGCTCAACCCGTTCGGTGGCCCCCGCACCCGGTTGCAATTGGCCTTGAACAACGGAACGTCCACCCACCTCGATTACGTGCATCAGGTGATTGCCGCCGGTACCTTGCAGGTTGTGACCACCAGCCCCTTATGGCGCAACCGCGGCCCCGTGGCGGGCGATTGGCTACCGCTGCAAGCAGACGCAGAGCCTGACCCGCCGCAAGACTATTACCAGGGCGAGCAACTGGTGTTCGGCCCGATGTTCGATCACTCCGACGATGCCGTGGAATTTCAAGCCGCCAAGTTCGTGAGTTTTAGCCGGTTTACCGGTATTACCCTCAAGCACCCGCAGAAGAAAACCGTGCTAGCGGCGACGGTTTTTGCCGAACAGACGCTGACTTACCCGCGCCAGCGGATATTTTCCCCCGTCGCGCAAGAGCGCCCGGCAGAGGTGGAAGGGTTCGAGCCCGACGGCATCTACTTCACCAGCGGCGTCGCCTTCCCCATTGACCCGGCGTCGGCTGAACTGCTGCCCGCCAACTTCTTCGAGCCCCAGGCCCTGGCGTTCTTCTTTGACGTACGACGCGACAGCTTTAACGCCACCGCTGCCTACTGGGCGGGCCGCGACGGTGCACTGCTGCGCTACCGCGCCAGTAACAGTGCGGCCGAGCAGGCGTTGATCCAACGCCTGCAACCGGATACGCAAACCGGCATCAGCCCACTAGAGGCCGAACTCGCCACGCAGCAACTCGATACCCTGGGCTTCGCCCGCCTAGTGGCTGCGGCTGGGGAGCTTAGGGTGCTCAAGACCAGCAGCCAGTGGAAGGAACGCGGCCCGGTGCAGTTCGACTAAGACTGCAAAAGCAAACCAATATCATTTGCACCGCCGTCGGGCATTTGCTTTAATCGCGACCCATTCCCATTCGCACTCATGGCTTCGCGCCAACGGACACGTGCCCTTGATGACGGTTGCCGACAGTTCACAGGCCCACACCCTCTACGCCACCCATCACCGGTGGCTGTACGAGTTGCTGCGCCGGCGCCTGAGCAATGCGTTCGATGCCGCCGACCTGGCCCACGACACCTTCCTGCGGGTGCTCAAGCGCCCCCAGGCGTTCAATGGCGAAGTGCACGAGCGCTCGTACCTGGCCACCATCGCCCGGGGGCTGTGCATCGACCACTGGCGCCGGCGGCAGCTGGAACAGGCCTGGCTCCAGGCCCTGGGCCTGCAGCCGCCGGCCCTGCAACCGTCGCCTGAACAACGGGCGATCATCGTCGAAACCCTGCACGAGGTGGACGCCATGCTCCAGCGCCTGCCCCAGCGGGTCAGCGATGCCTTCGTGCTGGCCCAGTTGCACGGCATGCCCTACCGGGACATCGCCAGCACCCTTGGCGTATCCGAGCGCATGGTCAAGAAGTACCTGGCCCAGGCGCTGATGCACTGCGCCATCCTCGAGGCCGAACTCGACGGCCTGCTGATCGAGTAAGCCCCACGTGCCCGCCGCCCCCTTGAAAAAACTCAGCCACGCCAGCCTGCAAGAAGCCGCCCAGTGGTACGTGCAACTGCATGACCACGGCGCCAGCGACCAGCAGCGCCAGCATTGGCAGGCCTGGCTCGCGGCCAGTGGCGAACACCAGGACGCCTGGCGCTACGTCGAGCGTGTCAGCCAGCGCTTCGCGCCCCTGCAAGGCGATGCTGGGCAACAGGCCGCCAGCCACGCCCTGCGCAGTTCCCCCCGTGGCAGTACACGGCGCCAGGCCCTGAGCAGCCTGTTGGTGCTCGGCGGTGCCAGCCTGCTGGGCTGGAGCGCTTGGCGCGCAGGCCTGCCCGACAGCCTGCAACGCCTGAGCGCCGACCTCGCCACCGGCACCGGGCAAACCCGCGAAACCGTTCTGAGTGACGGCAGCCGCATCTGGCTCAACGCCCTCAGTGCCCTGGATGTGCGCTTTAGCCCAGCGCAGCGCCTGCTGCGCCTGCACCTGGGGGAAGTGTTGATCGATACCGCCAAAGACCCGCTACGGCCGTTTCTGGTGCACACCGAACACGGCCAACTGCGCGCCCTCGGCACCCGCTTCAGCGTGCGCCAGGAGCAGGGCCGCACCCTGCTCAACGTCTTCGCTGGGGCGGTAGAGGTGCGCACCGCCCGAGGCCAGGTGCAGGTGATCGACAGCGGCCAGCAAGTGGCCTTCGACGCCAACGGCCTGCACCCGCAATCCGCCGCCACCCCGGCCCGCGAAGCCTGGCGCCATGGCGTGCTGCTGGCCGACAACCTGCCCCTGGGCCAGTTGCTGGCCGAATTGAGCCGCTACCGCCCCGGCCACCTGGGGTGCGACCCGGCCGTGGCGGCGATGCCGGTGATGGGCTCCTTTCCCCTGCGCGACACCGACCAGGCCCTGGCCCTGCTGCAAGCGGCGTTGCCGATCCAGGTCGAAACCGCCCTGCCCTGGTGGGTCAGCGTCGGCCCCAAACGGGGCTGATGGATTTTTTCAACCTGCGGTTCCCTTTTTGGTTGTTCGTTCGGTTAACCCCACAGACGCACTTCAATTGCCGATCGAACCGATCCAAAGGGAACTCCATGTCGCCACGTTTTCGTTTTGCCCTGCGCCCGCTTGCGCTGGCCATCCCTGCCGCCCTGCTGAGCCTGTCGCCGGTGTTCAGCGCCCACGCCCAGGCTGCCAGCGAACAGGCGAGCACCCCAGCCCGCCAATACGCCATCGCCCCCGGCTCGCTGGTCAGCGTGCTGAACAGCTTCGCCGAGCAAAGCGGCATCTTCATCGCCGGCCACAATGACCTGGCCAGCGACAAGCGCAGCCCCGGCCTCAACGGCCGCTACACCCCGTCAGAAGCCCTGCAACGCCTGCTCCAGGGCAGCGGCCTGCAAGCCCAGCCCCAAGCCAACGGCGGCTACGTGCTGCAACGCGCGCCGCAGAGCGGTGGCCCGCTGGAACTGGGCGCCACCACTATCTCCGGGCAAGGCCTGGGCGCCACCACCGAAGACACCCACGCCTACACCACCGCCAGCATGTCCTCGGCCACCGGCCTGGCCCTGTCGATCCGCGAAACACCGCAAACCGTCACCGTTATCACCCGCCAGCAGATGGAGGACCAAGGCAGCACCAGCATCGCCGACACCCTGCGCCGCGCCCCCGGCATCAGCGTGCAGAACTACGACAGCGAACGCTGGGAGTTCTCCACCCGCGGCATGCCCATCACCAATTTCCAGTACGACGGCGTCAACTCCACCTATGACGGCGTGTACGACTACGGCACCACCAGCACCGACATGGCGATCTTCGACCGCGTCGAAGTGACCAAGGGCGCCACCGGCCTGATGACCGGCGCCGGCGACCCCTCGGCCACGGTCAACATGATCCGCAAGCGCCCGACCCGCGACTTCAAGGCCTCGATCACCGGCACCACCGGTTCCTGGGACAACTACCGGGGCGAGGGCGATATCTCCGGCCCGCTGACCGACAGCGGCAACGTGCGCGGGCGCTTCGTCGGTGTGTACCAGGACCGCAGCGGCTACATCGACAACTACCAAAACACCAAGGACATCGCCTACGGCATCCTTGAAGCCGACCTGACCCCCGACACCCTGCTCACCCTGGGTTTCGACCAGCAGAACACCCGCTCACGCGGCGCCTCCTGGACCGGGTTCCCGATGTACAACAGCGACGGCTCGCGCACCCACTTCTCGCGCTCCTTCAACCCGGCCACCGACTGGAGCCGCCGCGACTTCAAGAACCAGACCGCGTTCGCCTCCCTGGAGCAAAAACTGGCCAACGACTGGTCCCTCAAGGTCAGTGTCGATCGCAAACAACGCGAACACGACACCCTGCTTGGCTCCGCCAGCGGCGGCAACCCGGACCCGGTCACCGGCGACGGCATGTTCATGTACATGGGCAAATACAAGGGCGAGGAGGTGCAGAACAACCTCGACGTCAAACTCGACGGCCCCTTCAGCCTGCTGGGCCGCGAGCATCAGTTGATGGTGGGGTTCACCGCCCTCAATTCGCGCCAGGATGTGCCCTCCTATGGCTCGGTGTACCCGATGGTCGGCGGCAGCATCAACGACTGGCACGGCGAATTCCCCAAGCCGTACATCCCACGCTCCGGCGACGTCGATATCGTCGAGCGCCAGACCGGCGCCTACCTGGCCACGCGCCTCAAGCCCACCGATGATTTGTCGGTGATCCTCGGCACCCGGGTCAGCAACTTCAAGGGCTCGGACCACACCCGCTTCGACGACCCGGCCAAGGTCGACACCCGTACCGGCTACCACCAGACCAGCGTCATCACCCCCTACGCCGGTGTGGTCTACGACCTCAACGACACCTACTCGGTGTACGGCAGCTACACCAACATCTTCCAGCCGCAAATGAGCAAGGATGCCGACGGCGGCGTGCTCGACGCGGTCGAGGGCGATGCCTACGAGGCGGGCATCAAGGCCGAATACTTCGACGGCCGGGTCAACGCCAGCTTCGCCGTGTTCCACATCGAGCAGGACAACGTCGCCCAACTGGTCAGCGGCTACGACACCGACGCCATCTACAAGGCCGCCAAAGGTGCCACCACCAAGGGCTTCGAGTTTGAAGTGGCCGGCGAAGTGCTGGACGGCTGGAACCTCTCCGCCGGCTACAGCTACGCCCACACCCGCGACGCCAAAGGCGACTACGTGTACGGCTCGGTGCTGCAAACCACCGCCCCCGAGCAGTTGGTGCGGGTGTTCAGCACCTATCGCCTGCCCGGCGCCTGGGACAAGCTCACCGTGGGCGGCGGCGTGAACTGGCAGAGCGAGTTCTTCGGCAACGTGTTCCAACCCAACCCCAGCGATACCGTCAACTTCGGCCAGTACACCAAGATCACCCAGGACAGCTACTACCTGGCCGACCTGATGGCACGCTACCGCTTCAACGAGCACCTGAGCACCACCCTCAACGTGAAAAACCTGTTCGACCAGAAGTACTACACCGGCATGGGCAACTTCGGCACCGGGTTCTATGGCGACCCGCGCAGCCTGCAACTGACCACCAAGTGGGACTTCTGATCTAGGCCCCCGTAGGCGCCTGGCTTGCCAGCGATAGCGGTCTTGCGGCCGTCAGCGCGGGCGGGCCCCCTCCCACAGAGGCCGAGTGCCACAGGGCCGGCTCGACGGGGTGTGGGTGGCGCCGGCGGGGTATCCCTCGCGATTTACCCGCGCCACAAGCCCGCACAAGGCCTAAACTGCCAGCCTGCCTTGCCCTTGGAGCGCCCACCCATGCCCCGCATTCGTTTGCACAACCGCGACCAGGCCCCGCGTTTCTGGCGCGACCCGGCGTTGGCGTTCATCCAGGCCCGCGGCATCACCGATGGCCGCCAGGCCTGCTACGCCCGCCATTCCCATGCACACTTCTCCATCGGCGCGATCACCGCCGGGCACAGCACTTACCTGCATGAACACCAGCAATTTCGGGTCAGTGCTGGCACGGTGGTGCTGATGAACCCGGGCGAGGTGCACGCCTGCAACCCGGTCAACGACCAGCCCTGGTCGTACCGCATGCTCTACGTTGACACCCAGTGGCTCGCCGCCCTGCAGCAGCGGTTGGGGTTCAGCCGCGACGGCGCCTTCCAGCCTTTCGCCGTGACCCACAGCGAGGACGCCAGCGTGTATGCCGGGCTCAACGCGCTGTACGACTCCCTGCTGGACGAACACCTGAGCAGCACGCAAAAACAGGACGCCGCACACACCTTCTTCACAGCCCTGCATCAACGCCTGGCCACGGCCCAAGCCCCGCTGACGGCGCAGGACAACCACCTGGCGCAGGTCGCCGACTACATCCGCGCGCACTGCCAGCACGCCTTGAAACTGGACGACCTCTGCGCCCTGAGTGGGCTTTCCAGTTCCTACCTGATCCGCCGCTTCAAGCAGCGCTACGCCATGACGCCCCACGCCTTCCTGATTAACTGCCGCATCCAGCGCGCCGAAGAACAACTGCGCAACGGCCACGCCATCGCCGAGGTGGCCCTGGCGGCCGGGTTCGCCGACCAGGCGCATTTTCAGCGAGCCTTCAAGCAACACCTGGCGGCGACGCCGGGGCAGTACCGCAGCTGATTCAACCCAGCAGCAAGTACAAGGCACAGGCCACCAGCAGCAACGCCATGGTCCGGTTGAACAGGCGCATGCCCCTCGGGTTGTTCAGGTAACGGCGCAGGAAGGTGCCGGCGTAGGCCCAGCACGCCACCGACAGGTAGCACACCACCAGGTAGATCAGGGCAAAGTGCCAGACCAGCGCGGTTTCGCCATTGGCCACAAAAGCCCCCATCCCCGCCACACACGCGAGCCAGGCCTTGGGGTTGAGCCATTGCATCAGCGCGCCATACGCCATGGACGGCGCCCGGTTGGCCTCTTTGGCACTGATCTGGCCGTCATCCATCGCCAACTTGAAGGCCAGGTACAGCAAAAACGCCACCCCGGCCCACTCCACCGCACGGGTCAAAAAAGGCCACAGGCTTAGCACTTCATGCAGGCCCAGGCCCATCAGCACCAAGAGCAGGACAAACCCCAAGGTCGCCCCGGTGACGTGGCGCAGGCTGGCGCCAAAGCCGAAGCGGGCACCGCAGCTCAGGGCGACGATATTCACCGGGCCAGGGGTGATGGAAGAAGCCAGCGCAAACGCGGCCATGGACAGGGTCAAACTCATTGCAGGCACTCTTATTGTGTTGAAAGAGGGGCCGAGCCTAAGGGCGCACCTACAGGGCGTATTGAAGAAAATGCGTCTAGCCCGCGGGCCTCGCGGTTTGGCTGAAAAAAAACCTGCAATTTCTCGGCAAAACTACATACAAACCCCAATGATCCCGCCACAATCAGGCACTTTCGAGCCAAGTGGTCTCAAATAGCCACCACCGGTCGAAGCAGCTGTACTCACGCCCCCAGGGGCACACGCAAGACGGACACGTGAGTTTGCCTAGGGACGGGAATGGGATGCTTCGACACTCCAGCTGTATGCGCGCCGTGGTCACTCAACCACCCGCCCCTGCCTACCGGCCACCCTGGCCCAATCCGCTTTTGCAGCAAGCCCGACACGCCTTAACAACAATTAAAAAACTCTGTACTGGAGAACGTATGTTGCGTCCTGCCAACGTGGTAGCCGCTCGCGCGGCCTCGGCATTCCTGAGCCTTTTTTCACTCAAGCAACGCCCGCGAGCCACAAGCCGCAAGGGCTTGGCGCACCTGTTCGCCTGGCTGAGCCTGGCGCTGCTGGCCCTGGCGGCAAGCCCGGCGCTGGCCGGCCCCAGCACGCTGTGCCCCGATCAGTACATTACGGTGGCCTCGGGCGAGTCGAAGGAAGTCGACTTGACGTACTGCAATGGCGATGGCTTTGGCTTGATCGATAACAACGCGCAGGCCTCCCACGGCAAGATCACCGGCCTTATCAACAACGGCGACAACAAGGCGCTCTATACCAACTATGGCGACGGCGCCACCTCCGACTTCTTCATCTTGTTCGACGAACTCAGTGGCGAAGTCAGGGTTTTCGTCACCATTCTGCCCGCCACTTCGTCCATGACGATAACCCCGTCCAGCCTGCCCACGCCGGCGATCAGCGCAGCTTTTTCCACCACCCTGGCCACCAGCGGGGGCGTTGCGCCCTATACCTATGCCATCACCGCAGGCGCCTTGCCCGCCGGTTTGAGCTTGAACACCGCGAGCGGCACAATCTCCGGCACCCCCGTTGCCACAGGGTCCTTCAGTTTCAGCATCAGAGTGACCGACTCGACCCCCGCCACACCGCAGACCTTGACCCAGGCCTATTCCTTCACGATCAACCACCCCACGGTGCTGGTCACGGTCGATACCCCACCAGCGGCGGGATTGTCGACCCCCTACAACCATCAGTTCAGCGCCACGGGCGGCACCGCGCCTTACACCTTCAACGTTCAATCCGGCTCCCTTCCACCGGGCCTTTCAATGTCGCCTAGCGGCCAGTTGTCCGGCACACCGAGCACCCTGGGGAACTACAGCTTTTCCCTCAGAGCCCTGGACAGCAGCGGCGGCCTCGGGCCGTATGCCGGGGCCCAGAACTTCAGCGTGCAGGTCAATGCGGGCTCCCCACCGGTTGCCGGGGCGTCCAGCGTCACGGTCGCCGCAAACAGCACGGCCAACCCGATCAGTCTCAACCTCTCCGGTGGCGGCCCCACCAGCGTGGCCGTGGCCTCGGCGGCCAGTCATGGCACGGTAACGGCCAGCGGCACCAGCATTACCTACACCCCCACCGCAGGCTATTCCGGCCCCGACAGCTTTACCTATACGGCCACCAACACCTTCGGCACGTCCAGCCCCGCCACCGTGACCATTACCGTCAGTGCCACCGTGCCCGGGACCCCGACCATCGGCACCGCCACCGCAGGCAACGCAAGCGCTTCGGTGGGCTTCACGCCCCCCGCCAGCAACGGGGGTAGCCCGATCACCGGCTATACCGTCACCTCCAACTCAGGCGCCTTCGCAACCGGCACGGCCAGCCCCATCACCGTCACCGGCCTGAGCAATGGCACGGCCTACACCTTTACCGTCACCGCCACCAACGCGATGGGCACCGGCGCTGCGTCGGCAGCGTCCAACAGCGTCACGCCAGTGGCACCGCCGGTTGTGACCGGCCTGTCCCCCACCAGTGGGCCGACCAACGGCGGCACCACAGTCATCCTCACCGGTAGCAATTTCAGCGGCACCACGGCGGTCACCTTCGGCGCCACTGCTGCTACGGGGTTCACGGTCAATAACGCCACCCAGATCACCGCCACCGCACCGGCCGGAACAGGCACGGTAGACGTGCGCGTCACCACCGTAGGTGGCACCAGCGCCACCAGTGCCGCAGACCAGTTCACCTATGTGAATGCGCCGACAGTCAGTGCTATTTCCCCCAGCAGCGGGCCTAGAACGGGCGGCACTACGGTAGTCCTCACCGGCACTAACTTCGCCGGTACTACGGCGGTCACCTTCGGCGCCACCGCGGCTACCGGGTTTACGGTTAATAGCGCGACTCAAATCACCGCCACAGCACCGGCCGGCACCGGTACGGTCGACGTGCGCGTGACCACCACCGGTGGCACCAGTGCTACCAGTGCGGCGGATCAGTTCACCTATGTGGGTGCACCGACCGTCAGCAGCATTTCCCCCAGCAGTGGCCCCGCAACAGGCGGCACCACGGTAACGCTGACCGGCACCAATTTCAGCGGCACCACGGCGGTCACTTTCGGCGCCACCCCTGCTACCGGGTTCACCGTCAACAGCGCCACCCAAATCACCGCCACCGCCCCGGCAGGAACCGGCACGGTAGACGTGCGCGTCACTACCACGGGCGGCACCAGCGCTACCAGTGCGGCGGATCAGTTCACCTACGTCACCGCGCCAACGCTGACATCCATCAGCCCCAGCAGTGGCCCCGCAACAGGCGGCACCACGGTAACGCTGACCGGCACCAATTTCAGCGGCACCACGGCGGTCACTTTCGGCGCCACCCCTGCTACCGGGTTCACCGTCAACAGCGCCACCCAA
>NZ_FYEE01000015.1 GCF_900187645.1 Pseudomonas sp. Irchel 3E20
TGCGCGATGGAAAAGCGCGCAAGTGCACCCGAATCCTCACCGTTGGTCAGCAGCGGACAGTGCTAAGGTTCGCCTCTGGTTTTTTGCATTTTTCAAGGAAGCTCCCATGCCGGATGCGACGTCTCTCTTCTTCCTGCAAGAGCTGCTGCAGGGTCACTTGGTGCCAGTGGTCGGTGTCGGCCAGGGTGCCGTCGGGGTCGAAAATCAGGGGGTGTCCCTGTCTGGGCGCGGCTGAAGCGGTTAAGCCAATGGCCGATTATCCTAGCAGGCAATTTTAAGACAGTGGGGCTCAGTCACCCTGCCATTGGCGCCAGCGGGGCAGGGCCTCATCGGACAGCCAAGGCACCGCGTGTTCGGTCCAGATGTGCGCCGCAGGAGTTAGTTGGGGATCGTCGTCCAGGGTGGCGACCCGCAGGATCACATGGGGCTGGGCCGGGCGTTCGGCCATCAGGTGCGATCCGCAGCGCGTGCAGAAATACCGCAACTTGCCTGGTGATGACTCGAAGGTACCTAACGCCTCTTGCCCCGCGAGCCAGCGAAAGTGCTCACGCAGCACTCCGGCAGTGGTGGCGAACGCCGCTGCGTGGGCCTTGCGGCAGGTGTGGCAATGGCAGTGGCTGATGGGCATGTCCAGGCCATCTATTTGATATCGCACGGTATTGCATAGACAACTGCCGTTGAGTGCGGGCACGGGGAAGGCTCCTTTGTGGTTAAGCGCTGGCCAGTTTCGCTCCAATAGTTCAATGCCGCATCCACTCATCTACGCGATGGTTGGCCAACGGCCAACTACAAGGTCGACGAGCATCTGATTGTAGTGCTGAACCTTAACACCTGTTCAAAGGGAAATACTCCGACGGCTCCTATGACGAGCCGCGCGATGTGGTGGTCAACACCCGGTGGCAGCCCTGACAGGTACCGGGCTCTCAAAGGCTCTAGCCAAAGGCTTACACCAGAGCAGTGGTATGTCGTCTATTGCCTGCGCAATGCCCGCGCTAATCTGGCCTCCGTCAACTGCAGCGCAGGATGCGCTCAGGATCAAGGATGATCGACCATAGGCAAGGAATGCTGCGACAGGGAGTCGTAAATGGTCTGGAAAAACCCGCTTCGGCGGGTTTTTTCATGGTCGCGATTTTTCACGCCAAGCCCTGGGCCACGCGCTCGACGATCTCCTCGCGAGCCTTGAGCGACGGTGCCACTCGCAGCAGGGCCTGCTCCAGCACGACGGCCGGGGAGGTGTCCGGTGTACCGCCATGGAAGGGCGGGGCTGGGGCGTATTCAAGTTGCAACTGCACCAGTTGCGCCAACTCCGTGCCATACAACTCACCCGCCAAGACCAAGGCAAAGTCGATGCCCGCGGTGATGCCGCCGCCGGTCAGCAGGTTACCGTCGCGCACCACCCGGTCCTTCACCGCAATGGCGCCCAAAGGCTTGAGCAAGTCGTGGTACGCCCAATGGGTGGTGGCCCGCTTGCCCTTGAGCAGCCCGGCGGCGCCAAGGACAAGGGAGCCGGTGCACACTGAGGTGATGTAGCGTGCCTGGGCTGCTTGGCGCTGGATGAAGGCCAGCGTCGGGGTATCTTCCATCAGCGGGCCGACGCCGGCGCCACCGGGCACGCAGATTACGTCCAGGGCTGGGCAGTCTGCGTAGGTGGTGGTGGGCAGAAGCACCAGGCCGGTGCTGGAGGTGATCGGGGCAAGGTCCTTCCAGATCAAGTGCACCTTCACGTCCGGCAGCGACGCCAGTACGTCATAAGGGCCGGTCAGGTCCAATTGCTGAATTTGCGGGAACAACAGGAAACCGATCTGCAGGGGCATGGCGCTTTTTCCTTGGGAGACGGCCCACCCGACATGGCTGGACGGTTTCACTCTAGGAGCCTAGGATTTGGCGTATCCGCCAATTAGCCCACGAATTACGCCAAATATGCCCAAGACTATTGATGTACTCGCGTTTGCCAACGTGCAGTTGCTAGATGTCACCGGGCCGCTGCAGGTGTTTGCCTCGGCCAATGACCTGGCGCGCCAGCAAGGCTTGCCGCCGCCCTATGTGCCACGGGTGATCGCGCCGGGACCGGAGCCGGTGATGTCGTCGGCGGGGTTGGCGCTAGTGTCGGCGCAGTTGCCATCCCCCGGCCAGCCTTGTGACACCCTGATCGTCGCTGGTGGCTGGGGCGTGTATGCCGCCGCCGAAGACGCCGCGCTGGTGGCCTGGGTGCGCCAGCGAGCGGCGCAGTCGCGGCGCGTGGCGTCGGTGTGCACCGGGGCGTTTTTACTGGCCGCCAGTGGCTGGCTCGACGGGCGCCGGGTGGTTACCCACTGGACCCGCTGCGAGCAGTTGGCGCAGCTGTATCCAAGCCTGCAAGTGGAGGCCAACCCGATTTTCATTAACGATGGGCCGGTGTGGACCTCCGCCGGAGTGACGGCGGGCATCGACTTAGCGTTGGCCCTGGTGGAGGCGGACTTGGGGCGGGCCATGGCCCTGGAAGTGGCGCGACAATTGGTGGTGTTCCTCAAGCGCCCGGGAGGCCAATCCCAGTTCAGCGTGACCCTGGCCTTGCAGCAGGACGGCAGCCGTTTTGATGAATTGCATGCCTGGATCGCAGAAAACCTGAAGCTAGACTTGAACATCCCCAGCCTGGCGCTACAGGCGGGGATGAGCGAGCGCAGTTTCGTACGCCATTACCGCCAGGAAACCGGCCAGACCCCGGCCCGGGCCATCGAGGCAATCCGTGTGGAAAGCGCCCGGCGCCTGCTGTGTGACACGGGCATGGCGGTCAAGCGCGTGGCGGTGCAGTGCGGCTTTGGTAGCGAAGAGACCTTGCGGCGCAGTTTCCTCAAGGCCCTGGGGGTCACGCCCCAGGCTTATCGGGAGCGGTTCTCCGGGCGCGAGGCGGTACCAGGGGGCTGAAGGGCGGCGCAAACACGCGGACTAAAGCACTGAACGCGGTGGTTGACACTAACTGGCCAGCTTCTCTAGGATGTGCCCCATGCGCCGATTTAAACAGCTACTTGCGGGGCGCCAGGGGACCGAAAGGTCACCGATAGAAGCTTGATACTGGCTTCGAAATACCGCTAAAGCGCTGGTTCGGTGTTGCCTCTCACCTGCCCGGCAGAAATTTGAGGCAGAGACACGACACGATGAATGCACCCAGCCCCCTTGTACGTCTTGCGCCGATTACGGCGAACCTTCCCCAGCACAATCCAAAAATCCTTCTCGGTGGCAAGCATCAGCCCACCTTGCTGCGCTATCTCGATGGCTGGCCGCGCCGTACGGGGCGTCCTGCGGCGTTCCTGATCCAGTTCGTGGCCGATGGCGAATCCCTGGCGCGTTTTGCCAGCGATAGTTTCGACCTGGCCGTTATCCAAGCTCCCAGCGGCGCAGATGCCAACGAGATGATTAAACAACTGGTGCGCGTCAGCCGTCAGGGTCTGATTACCCGCCGTTGAGGCTAGGGATAGTCAATCGCCACGATATACACGCACTGTTCGCCGGTCGGCGTCTGCACCCGCACTTCGGCGTCCAGCGCCTTGCCGATCAAGGCGCGGGCCAAGGGGGAGTCGATGCTAATCAGGCCTTGCTTGAGGTCCAGTTCGTCGGGGCCGACGATGCGGTAGCGCGCCTCCTTGCCGCTCTCATCCTCAATGGTCACCCAGGCGCCGAAGTAGACCTTGTTCGGGTCGCTGGGCCGCTCGCTCACCACTTTCAGAGCTTCCAGGCGCTTGGTCAGGAAGCGCACGCGGCTATCGATTTCCCGCAGCATTTTCTTACCGTAGGTGTACTCGGCGTTTTCCGAGCGGTCGCCCTGGGCCGCCGCCTCGCTCACCGATTGGGTGACCTGGGGGCGGCGCACATGCCACAACTCATGGAACTCGGCCCGCATCCGCGCCTCGCCCTCGGGGGTAATCAGGGCGGTGCCAGCGGTGCGGGGAGGGCGGTAGCGGCTCATTGCGGCTTCTTGTGCGGAGGGCGGAGTGGGCGCGAGTCTATCAACCCTCGCGCAGGACTGTCAGGGGGCTGGCATTGAGCGCCCGTCGAGTGCCGAAGACGCCGGCGCTACCGATCAGCAGTGCGCCGATCAATGGCAGCACCAGCAACCAGGGGTGCGGTTGCCAGGGCAGGTCGAAGGCGTAGCGGTACAGCACCAGGCTCACCACTTCCGAACCCAGCGCGGCCAACAGGCCGCTGACCGCGCCGAGCAAGCCGAACTCGATGCGCCGCGCCTTGACCAGCAAGCGCCGCTCCGCCCCCAGGGCACGTAGCAGGGCGCCCTGGCGAATGCGCTCGTCGAGGGTGGCCTGCAACCCGGAAAACAGCACCGCCATCCCCGCCGCCAGAACGAACAGCAGCACGTACTCCACCGCCAGCGTGACCTGGGCCAGGATGCTGCGCAGCTGTTCGAGCAAGGCTTCGACTTGCAGGATGGTCACCGCCGGGAAGGCGCGGGACAGGTCGATGATCTGCTGATCGTTGCCCGGGGCCAGGTAGAAACTGGTCAGGTAAGTGGTTGGCAAATCCTTGAGGGTGCCGGGTTGGAAGATCATGAAGAAGTTGGGCTGAAAGTTATCCCAGTTGATGCTGCGCAGGCTGGTGACCCGCGCCTCGCGATTGACTCCGGCCACGGTGAACACCAGGTGATCGCCGAGTTTGAGCTTGAGGCTTTCGGCCACCTTGGTTTCCACCGACACGCCTGGCAAGTCATCGGGCGGCTGGGCCGGCCACCAGGCTCCCTCGGTGATGGCGTTGCCTGCCGGCAGGTCGGTGGCCCAGGTCAGGCTCAGGTCGCGCTGCACGGCGCGATCGCCGCTCGATTCCTTGGTGACGATCTCGCGCACCGGCTCGCCATTGATACTAATCAGCCGCCCCGGCACTACCGGGTAGAGCGGCGCCGATTGCGCCGACGCCTCGCTCAAGCGTGCGCTGAAGGCATCTTTATCGGCGGGCAGGATGTTGAGGGCGAAGTAATTGGGCGCGTCCTTGGGTAACTGGTTTTGCCAGGTGTCGAGCAACTCGCCGCGCAGCAGCGCAATCAGCGCCATCGACAGCAGGATCAAGCCAAAGGCCAGGGCTTGCCCGGCCGCAGCCAAGGGGTGGCGCAGCAGTTGCCCCAACCCTAGACGCCAGGGCAGCGAAGCCTTGGCCAGCAGGCGCCGCAGGCTTTGCAGCAGAAGCAGCAACAGGCCACCCAATACCAACGCAGCCACTACGCCGCCGCCCAGCAGGGCGAAGGTCAGCACTAGGTCCAGGCTCAGGCGCCACATAATTAACCCCAGGGCGGCCAAGGCTGCGCCGTACACCACCCAGCTACTGGAGGGGATGGGCAACATGTCGCGGCGCAACACCCGCAGCGGCGGCACGCGGCCTAGGGCGGCCAGCGGTGGCAGGGCGAACCCGGCCAGGGCTACCAGCCCGGTGCCGATGCCGGCGATTGCCGGCAGCAACCCGCCCGGTGGAACATCGTTGGGCAGCAAATCGTGGAGCAGGGCGAACAGGCCCAGTTGGGCCAGCCAACCGAGGAGGGCACCGCTGAGGCTGGCAAGCAGGCCGAGGACGGTCAATTGCACGCTGAACAGCAGCAGGGCTTCGCGCCGCGACAGGCCGAGGCAGCGCAGCAACGCGCTGGCATCGAAACGCCGGGCGGCGAAGCGGGCGGCGGACAGGGCCACGGCCACGCCGGACAGCAGCACCGCCACCAGGCTCGCCATGTTCAGGTAGCGCTCGGCCTTACCCAGGGCGCCGCCGATCTGCCGGTTGCCGTCGCGGGCATCCTGCAAGCGCTGGTTGGCGGCCAGCCCCGGTTTTATCAATTGGCGATAGCTTTCCAGGCGAGTGGCCTCGCCGCGCCACAGTTCCCGGTAGCTGACGCGGCTGCCCGGTTGCACCACACCCGTGGCTTGCAGGTCGGCGAGGTTCATCATCACGCGCGGGGTGAGGCTATAGAAGTTGCCGGCGCGGTCGGGCTCGTAGGTCAGCACACGGCTCAGGCGAAGGGTCTTGACCCCTACATCGATGCTGTCGCCGATCTTGAGTTCCAGGGCGGTCAACAGCCGCGCCTCGGCCCAGGCCTCGCCGGGCTGGGGGCCGCCACCGGGCGCTTCTGGTGCGAAGGGTGCGCTGGCGCTTTTCAGTTCTCCGCGCAGCGGGTAGGCCGGGCTGACCGCTTTTACGCTGGACAACTGGATGCCGTTGTCGGTGGCAATGACGCTGGAAAATTCCACCACCGACGCGTGTTCCAGGCCCAGGTCGAGACCGCTCTGGGTCTGCTCCGGGCGCGCTGGCGAGCTGCCTTCCAGCAGCAAGTCGGCGCCGAGGAACTCGGTGGCGCGCAGCATCATGGCGCCATTGAGGCGGGCGCCGAAATAGCCGATGGCAGTGCTGGCAGCCACGGCCACCAGCAAGGCGAAGAACAACACCCGCAACTCACCGGCGCGGGCATCGCGCAGCAGTTGGCGGACGGCGAGGCTGAACAGGCGCAACAGCGGCAGGCGTGCCATCAAGGCTCCAATGGCGCGACCAGCAGGCCGGCTTCAAGGCGGATCAGGCGTCGGCAGCGATGGGCCAGACGTTCGTCGTGGGTCACCAGCACCAGGGTGGTGCCGCGTTCCTGGTTGAGCTCAAATAGCAAGTCGCTGATGCGCTCGCCGGTATGGCTATCAAGGTTGCCGGTGGGCTCGTCGGCGAACAGCACGTCGGGCTCGGCGGCAAAGGCGCGGGCGATGGCCACCCGTTGTTGCTCGCCGCCGGAGAGCTGGCGTGGCGAGTGGCTCAGGCGCCGACCCAGGCCGACCCGTTCGAGCAACTCGGTGGCGCGCGCGCGGGCGTCTTTGCGCCCATCCAGTTCCAGCGGCAGCATGACATTCTCCAGTGCGTTGAGGCTGTCGAGCAGCTGGAATGACTGGAACACGAAGCCCACGTGTTCGGCCCGGACTCGCGCGCGTTGGTCTTCGTCCAGGGTGCTCAGGGCCTGGCCGGCCAGCACCACTTCGCCGCCACTGGGCAAGTCGAGGCCGGCGAGCAGCCCCAGGAGGGTGGATTTACCGGAGCCGGAAGCGCCGACGATGGCCAGGCTATCGCCCTTGTTCAGTTCCAGGCTGAGTTCGTGCAGGATGGTCAGTTCACCTTCCGCGCTGGGAACCACTTTGCTAAGGTTCCGCGCAGTGAGAATGCTTGCGCCCATGGAGAGTCCGATGCGTGTGTGGTTTTTGAGTGCTGGCCTGGCCTTGGTGTGCATGGCCCAGAACGCAGCGGCGGGTACAGTCCTGATCGTGGGCGATAGTATCAGCGCGGCTTTCGGCCTGGATACCCGCCAAGGCTGGGTCGCTTTGCTGGAGCAGCGCCTGGCGCGCGAGGGGTTCGACGACAAGGTGGTCAACGCGTCCGTCAGCGGCGACACCAGTGCAGGGGGCCAGGCGCGCCTGCCGGCACTGCTTGCAGAGCACAAGCCGGCGCTGGTGGTCCTGGAACTGGGCGGCAACGATGGCCTGCGCGGGCAGCTGTCCACGCAATTGCAACAAAATCTTGCGTCGATGATCGACAGTGCCCGTGCCAGCGGTGCCAAGGTGTTGTTGCTGGGCATGCAGTTGCCACCTAATTATGGCGTGCGCTACACCAAGGCCTTCGCCGAGGTCTACAGCCACCTCGCCAGCGAGAAAAAAGTGCCACTGGTGCCGTTTTTCCTCGAAGGGGTGGGTGGCCATCCGGAGCTGATGCAGCGCGATGGCATCCACCCGGCCGCAGCGGCCCAGGGCCAGTTGCTGGAAAATGTCTGGCCGACGCTGAAACCGCTGCTTTGAGACTTTTCTAGCGGCGGTCTTTCGGCTAAGGTGGCGCCCCGATTTGGAGCCCCCGATGCCACGTCCCGCCTGGTCCCTGTTTGCCTATCAACTGATCGAGCCTGATGAACAGCTGGATCTGTTCGCCTGCCAGGAAGTGCGGGTGCACCTGGTGACACGGCAGTTGGAACTGGGCGGCTCAGCGGATCGAACCCTGTGCGGCACCTTGCTGCCCGCGCAGCCGCGGTGGTCGGCGGTAGACCGCAAAATTTTCCAGGACCAACGCCTGTGCCCGCTATGTCGGGCTATCCTCGAATCCCAGAAGCGCGGTACGCCGCCGATCTGGCCGGAGCTGCGCTTCGAGCTGTAACCCGCCACCCCGCCCGCTGACACCCCCCAAGCCCCGGGCCGCGGTGTACAATCGCCTCTTTTGACCTCTTGACCCTGCGAAGGACTTTCCGGATGTTGCCGCGCTTTCCTGCCGTCACCCGCTGCCTGACCCTTGCCGCCCTGTGTGTGGCTGGCCCCGTTGCTGCCCTGGAGCTGCCGTTGCCGCCGCCGGGCGAAGACATCGTGGGCCAGGTGCAGGTCATCAAGGCCAAGTACGAAGACACTTTCGCCGACCTGGGCACCGCCTACGACCTGGGCTACCTGGAAATGGTCGCGGCCAATCCTGGGGTCGATCCGTGGTTGCCGGGGGCGGGTACCGAAGTCGTGTTGCCGACCCGCTTCATCCTGCCGCCAGGGCCGCGCGAAGGCATCGTCATCAACCTGGCTGAATACCGCCTGTATTACTTCCCCAAGGGGCGGAACGTGGTCTACACGTTCCCGCTGGGTATCGGCCGCGAAGGCTGGGGCTCACCGATCGCCCACACCAGTATCGTAGCCAAGACGCCAAACCCGACCTGGACGCCGCCGGCCTCTATCAAGGCCGAGCACGCGGCTGATGGCGATCCGCTGCCTAACGTGGTGCCTGCCGGCCCGGACAATCCCTTGGGGCCTTTCAAGTTCACCCTGGGCACCCCGGGTTACCTGATCCATGGCTCGAACAAGAAGTTCGGCATCGGCATGCGCACCAGCCACGGCTGCTTCCGCATGCTCAACAATAACGTGCTGGAAATGGCGGGCATGGTGCCAGTCGGTACGTCCGTGCGGATCATCAGCGAGCCCTACAAGTTCGGCCTCAGTGGTGGCAAGGTGTACCTGGAGGCGCATACACCGCTGGATGACAAGGGCAACCCCTCGGTGGTGGACAAGCACACCGCCGTCATCAACGCCTTGCTCAAGCGTGAAGACCTGGCCAACAGCCTGCGCATGAACTGGGACGTGGTGCGTGACGTAGTCGCGGCCGAAGATGGCCTGCCGGTGGAGATTGCGGTGCCGACCACTGCGCCCATGATGAGCAGTACCCCGGTCGAGCTGCAGTAGGCGCCTGCCTAGAGCCCGCCAGCACGGAGTCGTGTTGGCGGGTTTTTTATTGCCTGGGTAAAAAGCGGGCAATAAAAAAGCCGACCCAAAAATGGATCGGCTTGATAACAATCCCTAAGGACTATTACTTGCGGCTAGCTTTTTCCAGCATACGCAGAGCGCGCTCGTTAGCTTCGTCAGCAGTCTGTTGTGCTTTTTGAGCAGCAGCCAGAGCTTCATCAGCTTTACGGTAGGCTTCGTCTGCACGAGCCTGGGAGCGAGCTGCTGCGTCTTCAGTTGCAGTCAGACGTGCTTCGGTTTCTTTGGAGACGCTGCTGCAACCGGTAGCCAGAACTGCGGCCAGAGCCAGAGCAGAGAATTTCAGAACGTTGTTCATCGTGTTCCCCTTCAAGGACTTTCAATTAAGTAGCCACTTCCTCAGAGTGAGGAAATAGCCGGCGTACATACTACCCATTACTTGTAGTAAGTAAACTGACGTAGCGCAAGAAGCAAAAAAATTGTAGGCGTTGATTCTTTTTTGAGCAACTTTTCACAGCGTTGTTTAAAAAAACGCAGGCCTGCGCTCCAGGCAGGGCGATGGTTGTAGGCGCCGTGCAGTGTTGCCAACAGTCATTCTTTATTGATTTGTCTAGACTGTAGATTCTGAATCTGTGGTCGGGCTCTCGTATCTTTATCCATATTGAGGTGACTTTAAGAGTGCTGGTTCGTCTTAAGTGTCAATATCCGGCAATGTGCGGGCTATCGACCCGGCATATTGGGTCGAGCCCCTTCTATAGTCCCCCCGGCACGTTGGCCAGCCAACGTTGCAATGACGAGCGCGCCTTGAGCATTTGCGGCAATGGCGCCTACTATTTGATACGTGCTCGGCTGCGCAGAATCGACAGGTCTTGTTTGGTGCCTGGCAGGCACGGGGTGGCGTAGATGTTCCTTCGCCGGAAAAACATCGGTAAGGTAGGGTCGCTAACCCAGACCCGCGAGGAGTAGTGATGAGCGAGGCGTTGTCCATCCACCATGACCAGGTTGGTCATCAGTTCGAGACCAATGTGGACGGTCATCGTGCCTACTTGACCTATATGGACCTGGGTAAACAGACCCTGGATATCTATCGCACCTTTGTGCCCAACGCCCTGCGTGGGCGTGGTATCGCGGCGGCATTGACCGAGCAGGCGCTGGAATACGCCGATCGCATGGGCTACACGGTCATTCCTTCTTGCTCTTATGTAGAGCGCTACATGGAGCGGCATCAGCGACACGCGGCGAAACTCTGACTTCACGCGCTCACCGCAAGCGAATGCCGTGACCGAACGCCTCGCCCCCTTCACCGGGGGCGGGGCGTTTTGCTATGGGAAGCATGCCTGGCCCTCTGCGGGAAAAGTAGGCACATCCTGACTGCGCATTGGCTCCTTGGGCCATATTTCTGGCTTTTTCGGTCACGATCCCGAGATTGTGTTTCAAGGGGTTAGGAATGGCTGTTTCCGACGCCTTTAGGGGCTTCAGTGACGGGGCACCTGTGCTTAACTTCTTTTTTTGGAAACAAAACAAACAGTTAGGAATCGCTTACTCATGGATCTGAAGATTGATCGGCAGGCGCTCGTGCCCGTGGTGCAGCAAATCGTCAACGGATTGGCCAGTTGGATCCGCCAGGACAACGTGCAACCGGGAACGCGCCTGCCCTCCATTCGGCAACTGGCCAGGGAGAATTTGCTTAGCCAGTCCTGTGTGGTGCAAGCCTATGAGCGAATGGTTGCCCAGGGCGTGCTGGCTTCGCGCCATGGCCTGGGCTTTTACGTGGCCTGCGCGACTTCGCTCACGGAGCGCGAAGCTGCGCCTGCGGGCGCAGAACTGGCGTGGGGGCGGGTGGACGAGAGCCCGATGGGCGAATTGAAACTGGGATGCGGCTGGCTTCCGGAGAGTTGGCGCGAAACGGATGACCTCAGCTATGCGATCCGTGAAGTCACCCGCACTGACATGGCGGGGCTCTTTAGCTACAGCACGCCCCTGGGGTTGCCGGCCTTGCGCCAGCAGCTACGCCGGCACCTCAAGCAGGTCGACATTTGCGTGCAAGAGCAGCAGATCCTGACCACCCAGGGCGCCAGCCACGGCCTCGACCTGTTGGTGCGGACCCTGTTGCGCCCAGGCGATTGCGTGGTGATTGAACGCCCCGGTTTTGCCAACCTCCATCGCCTGCTCACGTTTTGCGGTGCCACGCTGTTGGAGGTTGCGCGTACCCGCACCGGCCCGGATCTGGAGGAGCTCGAACGTTTGCTGGCTGAGCACCGGCCCCGAGCGGTGTTCATTAATAGCCTGTACCACAACCCCACCGGCAGCAGCCTCACGCCCACGGTTGCTCGGCGTCTGCTGCAATTGGCCAGCGAATACGATTGCTACCTGGTCGAAGACGATGCCTACGCCGACTTCCAGAACGGCTCATTCGCTCGGCTCGCGGCGATGGACACCGAGGGCCGGGTGATCTACATCGCCAGCCTGTCCAAAACCCTGAGTAGCTCATTGCGCTTGGGTTACCTGGTCGCCAGCCCCGAGCTGGTGGCACGCCTGGCTGAGGTCAAGATGATTACCAGCCTGGGCACCTCGCGGTTCTGTGAGTCTGTGGTGGCGAGCATGTTGGCCACCGGGGCTTATCGAAAGCTGACCCAGCGCTTGCGCCAGCGCCTCAATAAGGAAATGGCGGCCACGTTGCAAGCCCTCGAAGATGCCGAGTGGGAGGTGTTCACCCGCCCTACCGGCGGCATGTTCATCTGGGCACGGCCGGCGAAGGGCGATGAGGCGCAGGTGCGCGAGCAGGCCACTAGATGCGGCGTGCTGCCGTCGATGGGCGATGCGTTCCATGTGCAGGCCGAGTCTAGCCCTTGGCTGCGGATCAATGTGGCCTATGCCGGCGACCCGCGGGCCCTGGCATTCTTCCAGGCAATGTTGCCGTCGCAGTGATGCGCACTGTCCTGAAAACGACCTCGGCATAGCTTTTTGCCATTATTGCGATGGCTAAGGCTTGTGCTCGGGGTTGGCCCGTTGCGACTCTGCAGGTAGAGAAATGGCGTATTGCCATTGAGCAAGGCAAGGGGACCGCACGCAATGAATACGGCCATTGAAGGGCGTTTCGCCAACCTGGGCATGGCGAAGAAGCTGGCGATCGGTTTTGTGCTGGTGTTGTTGCTGACCGCTGTGGTGGCGGTCATAGGTGTGTGGTCCCTGCAGGCCATTGGCCGCCAGTTCGACGGGCTCAAACAAATGTCTTCCCTTAATAGCCGTTTGCTCGCGGTGCGACTGCTGGAGCAGGACTACGCCTTGCGTGGTGACCCGAAAACCGTCGAAGCCCTGCACGAAGGCACAGACGCCTTGGTGGTGCAGGCGCGGCAGCTCAAGGCCGATTCGCCCGCCAACGGTCAGCTTATGGCGGCGGTCGAGCAATCCCTGGGCGCCTATCGCCAGGCCTTCGACGAGTTTGTCGATTTGACTCAAGCCAAGGAACTGGCCCTGGAAATGGCCAGTTGGTCGGTGTCCAGCGTGGCCAATAACCTGGACGTGCTCCAGGCCGGCCTGATCGATGATGGCACTTACACCCTTAAGGAAACCCAGGGCAAGGACGGCGCCGCATTCGTCGAGCAGGCAAGCCAGATCAGCCAGGTGTCGAAATTAATGCTGCAAGCGATGAACGAAGCGCGGCTGCGCCTGGATCAGAACCGCAAGGGCGAGGACGCCGCGCAAGGCCAGATCGAGCAAGCGCAGCAGGCGCTGGCACAGGTCGAGCAGCTCAAAGGCTTGGTTACGGACGACGGTTACCGGACTGTATTGGGCGAGGTGTCTGGGCACATCGCCAGCTTCGGTGAAAAACTCAGTGAATACACGGCGCTGCTGGCCCGGGAGAACCTGGTGTACCAGCAATTGCACGAGCGGGCCGCCGAGGTGGTGGCGCGGGTCGATCAGGCCTATGGCGTCGAGGACCAGGCCATGCAGGCGCGCATCAAACAGAGCATGTTGTTGATTAGCGCGTCCTCGGTGCTGGCGTTGCTGGTGGGGTTGCTGGCGGCATGGGGGATCACCCGTTTGATCGTGGCGCCGTTGCGCAGCGTGATTGCGGTTGCCCAGCGCATCGCCGCGGGGGACTTGACGGCCATGGCTCCCGTCACCCGGCGCGATGAAATGGGCCAGTTGATGCAGGCCATGGCGCAGATGGGCGAGGACCTGAGCCGCATGGTCAGCGGGTTGCAGGTAGGCATCGAACAATTGGCCGGTGCAGCCCAGTCGCTGTCGGCGGTCACCGAGCAGACGCACCGGGAAGTCAGTAGCCAAAAAGAAGAAACCGAACAAGTGGCGACGGCCATGAACCAGATGACCGCCACCGTGCATGATGTGGCGCGCAACGCCGAACAAGCGGCCCAGGCGGCGCAGACTGCGGACGACAAGGTCGAGGGCGGCCAGCAGGTGGTGCGCCAGAGTTTGCAGCGCATCGAGCAACTGGCGGGTTCGGCCACGGCGGCCAGTAACAGCATCGAGAGCCTCAGTGCGCAGATCCAGAACATCGGTACGGTGCTGGAGGTCATCAAGAGCGTGGCCGAGCAGACCAACCTGCTGGCGCTGAACGCGGCCATCGAGGCGGCGCGCGCGGGCGAGCAGGGCAGGGGCTTTGCCGTGGTCGCGGACGAGGTGCGCGCGCTGGCCCGGCGTACGCAGCAATCGACCGAGGAAATCGAACGCCTGGTCAGTACCTTGCGCGCAGCGGCGAGTGCTTCGGTGCAGCAGATCCAAGGCAGTGGTGAGTTGGTGAAGCTGGCTGTCAGCGATGCATTGCAGACCGAGAGTGCCTTGGGCAGCATTGCGGCGGCAGTGTCGTTGATCCAGCAAATGAATCAGCAGATTGCGGCGGCGGCGCAGCAGCAGAGTTCGGTGGCCGAGGAAATCAACCGCAGCGTCACCAGCATCCGCGCCAGTGCCGAGCATTCGTCACTGGCGATGCAGGGCAATGCCACCTCGAGCATCGAGTTGGCGCAGTTGGGCGGGCAATTGCAGGGGATGGTGGAGCACTTTCGCCTGTAGCAGGCCGGTATTGCGGGCGGGGGGAGAGCGCCCGCCCACGTCGGTGAGCGTGGGCGGGCATTGGCCGTCAGTCGTAGATGACTTTCTTCTTCCAGTCGGCGTCGGCTTCTGCCGCTTTGAGGCCTTCGGTCAGTTCGTTGGCTTCGTCTTCGGTAGGCTGGATGTTGGTCAGCACCATGGAGTTAGCGCGGGCCAGGAGTTTTTCCAGGTACTTGAGCTGCTCGTTGTACACCGCCGGGTCCGGCTGCTTGCGCAGGTATTGGGCGCCGCGCTCGAACGCCAGGCGAGCCTGGCCCGGTTGGTTTTGCTGCAGGGCGTGCTGGCCCAGGTTATTGAAGAACTCGATGTGCAGCAGCACCAGCAGGTGGCGAATTTCCCGCAGCCAGTGCTTGGCCTCGTTGGTGGGCAGAAAGCCATCTTGCACCGCGCGAGTGACCTGGCCGTGCAGCGCTTCGAGCAGGAAACGCACGTCCTTGGCCTTGGCTTCGGTCAGGATCGGCCCCGGCGGGTTGTTGACCGGGATCGATTCGCCCTGGGCCACCAACGCCTGGAGTTCGGCAATCCGCGCTTTGATGGACGGGTCGGACTTGTTCAGGTTGAGCAGGCGCTGGGTGACATTGAGTTCCAGGCGCGTGAGCAGCAACTTGAGGGCTGGCGTCATCAACTGGCCGGGAAAGGTCTCGGTGATTTCGCCGCAACGGCGGATACGGTCATTGAGTTCTACCCGGGTACGCGCCTTTTCCAGTTTGTTGTTTTCCACCACATGGTTCATGTAGCCAATGGCAATCAATAGGACAATCCCGGCTATGACTAGCAGGGCGATCATGAGTGGTGTCACCGGTAAGGCCTCTTCAGGGGATTGGCGTGCGAGTGTAGTGGCTTAGCCTATAGGCGCATAGGCCCGTACGACGAGTTGGAGCCGGTCGCTTCGCTGCTTATATAAGGGTAGTAAACGATGGGTGCACTTTGCCATCATCTGGCTCGGTGAACTATAGCGTCTTGTCGGGCGCCAGAATATAGGCGCCAAACACCGGGCGGCACAAATCCCGGGGAGCGCCCTGAAACCACCCCGAAGTCATTGATTTAAATAAATTTATAGTTGGGGGTTGACGACCCCCCAATCCATCCATAGAATGCGCGCCACTTACAGCGTAAAGCACACAGCAAACACGCAGTAAGCAGTGAATGTTGTACGTGTGTCCCCTTCGTCTAGTGGCCTAGGACACCGCCCTTTCACGGCGGTAACAGGGGTTCGAGTCCCCTAGGGGACGCCATTGCGGGAATAGCTCAGTTGGTAGAGCACGACCTTGCCAAGGTCGGGGTCGCGAGTTCGAGTCTCGTTTCCCGCTCCATTTTTAAACGGTGTTGCTTTCGGGCGGCACTGAGTGAAACCAGGACCAAGCCTTCGGGTGAGGGTCTGGGCACTGGGATACACACCATGTGTTCCAGTTAGCGTGTCCCCTTCGTCTAGTGGCCTAGGACACCGCCCTTTCACGGCGGTAACAGGGGTTCGAGTCCCCTAGGGGACGCCATTTGCGGGAATAGCTCAGTTGGTAGAGCACGACCTTGCCAAGGTCGGGGTCGCGAGTTCGAGTCTCGTTTCCCGCTCCATTTCACGAAAACGCCGCTCAATAGAGCGGCGTTTTTGTTTGTGCGCGATTTGTCGATTTCGGTGTTAATGAGACGTATTATCAATCTTGTTTCTCTGCGCTTGCTTTTCCCTTAGACTCCGCCCCGCTGGCGCCAAGTGCCAGTTTGCAGACAAAAAAACAACGATCTGTCGCAGGGGAGCAGGGCATGCCTTTCAAGAGACGCACCTGGGTGCTGGCCATCGGGTCGGCGTATTACCTGGCGCCTAGCGCTTGGGCTGACACCGTCACGAACGTGCTGGAAATCGCGCCGATCACGGTGACTGGGGAAAAAATCAACCGCACCCTGGCGCAGACCCAGTCCAGCGTGGTGGTGGTCACCGAAGAAAAGCTGCGCGAACACGGCGATAAAGACCTGGTGGACGTCTTCGCCCGCACCCCCGGCGTCTACAACCAGGCCGGCAATGAAACCTGGGGTATTCGCGGCGTGCCGGTGTCCGGTTTCGATGACCAGGGCCCGGCCACCCTCAATGGCGCCATTTCGGTATACGTTGACGGCGCCCAGCAGCCCAACCGCGCCTTGACCCTGAGCCCCACGCCGCTGTGGGACGCCGAGCAGGTGGAAGTGTTCCTTGGCCCGCAATCGACCACCCAGGGGCGTAACTCCCTGGCCGGTGCGGTGGTGATCCAAACCAAGAATCCTACATTCGAGCCGAGCTTTTCCGCGCAGACCAACGTCGGTAACTACGGCGAACACGGTGCTGCCGTGGCCGGTGGCGGTGCGCTTGTGCAAGACAAGATCGCCGGGCGCATTGCCGTGGACTACCAGGAAGGCGACGGCTTTATTCGCAACGTCGACCTGCACGACGACGCCAACCCTCGTCGCACCAGCAATGCCCGCGGCAAATTGCTGATTCTGCCGACAGACGATGTTGACGTACTGTTCACCTACGCCCACAACGAGCACCGCCAGGGCGATCGCTCGGTGATGCGGGTCAACGACAAGGTGCAGTACTACAAGATTTCGTCCGACACCCAGGCGTTCGACAACCTCAAGCAAGACACCCTCAGCGCCAAGGTCGATTACCGCTTGAACGACGCCTGGACCCTGACCAGCCTGACCGCCAACACGCATTCGGACTACAGCGCCCGCTTGGATTTCGACCAGAGCGCGACGGCCAACGATGTGGTCCTGCGCAATCAGGACGGTGACCTGTTCAGCCAGGAACTGCGCCTGGGTTATCAATCCGAGACGCTGCGCAGTTTCGTCGGCGCCTACTACGGCAACACCACCAACAACTTCCACGATCGCCTGCTGTTCGACAAAGTACTGGGCGGCACCACCAAGGGCGATACGCGGATCCAGAACCAGGCCCTGTTCGGCGAGATCAACTGGACCTTCGTGCCGCGCTGGACCCTGATTACCGGCCTGCGCCTGGACCACGAACAGAACGACACCGACATCGACCAGGACGACTTCTCCAGCGCTGGCAAGGTCAGCAAGTCGTTCAATGCCGTGCTGCCCAAACTGGGCATTGACTACGAGTTGGCCACCGACCAATTTGTCGGCTTCATGGTGCGCAAGGGCTATCGCGGCGGTGGCGTCAACGTGCGCGCCGGTGGCGGCCACGCGGCCTACGACCCGGAATACACCACCACCTACGAGTTGTCGTACCGCGGCGCGTGGCAGGAAAAAACCCTGCGCGCCCGCGCCAACCTCTACTACACCGACTGGAAAGACCAGCAGGTTAGCGTGCTGGATGACGCGGGCAACTTCGTGCACATCTATAACGCCGGGCGCAGCGAGATCAAGGGCCTGGAGCTGTTCGTCGAGAAGGACGTGAGCCGCCACCTGACCCTGACCGCCGGCGGTGCGGTGACCGATGGCAAGTACAAGGATTTCGTCACCGGCAATGGCGAGGACATGAGCGGCGAGTCGTTCCTCCATTCGCCCAAGTACAAGGTCTCGCTGGGCGGCACCTATCGCCTGGACAACGGCTTGAGCCTCAATACCGACGTCACCTACCAGGCCGCGAGCCCTTCGCAGTACCAGTTCAACGACGCGGGCAAGGTGACCGGCGAGCGCAAAAGCGACAACTACGTGCTGGTCAACTTCAACGGCCAGTACCCCTTGACCCAGAACGTCACCGTCTCTGCCTACGTGAAAAACGCCTTTGACAAGGAGTACGTCACCAACAACCGCGTGGACGACATCATCGACGTCGGCGCCCCGCGTACCCTGGGCCTGGCGCTGCGCTACGACCTGTAGCGCCGCGGTTCGCCGGGGGTTACAGCGACAACATCAGGCGCCCGGCGAACAGAATCAGGATCAGCCCCATGCTGCGCTCGAACCAGTGCCCTAGGCGCAGGAATACCTGGCGCACCCGGGCGCTGGAAAAAAACAGCGCGACGATGACGAACCACGCCGCGTTGACCAGGCACATCCACACCCCGTACAGCGCCTGCACCTGCAACGGTGTCGAGGCGCTGACCACGGTGGTGAAAATCGCCAGGAAAAACAGCGTCGCCTTGGGGTTGGTGGCGTTGGTCAGGAACCCGGTCATAAAGGCCTTGCCCAGGCGTTGCCGGGGCGAATCGGGTTCCGCTTGCGCCATGCCTTCCAACTGGCTGCGGGCCTTGCTGCGCAGCAGGTTGATCCCCAAATACAAAATGTAGCCAGCGCCCACCACCTTGGCCACCGTCAGTAGCCAGGGCAGGGCGTGCATCAGTGCACCCACGCCCAGCAGGGTGTAGAGCACGTGCACGGAAATCCCCGCGCCAATGCCCAGGGCGGTGCACAGGCCCGTGAGGCGGCCGAAGCGCACGCTTTGGCGGATGGTCACGGCGAAGTCCGGGCCGGGGGCGATCACGGCCAGCAGGTGAATGGTGGCCAGGGCGATGAATTCGCCCAGATAAGTCGAGAGCATGGCGGTTCCAAAAGGGCGGGGAGTGCGGCGGCTGGCGATCAGCGGTATGGGGCGCAGTATAAACTTGCGCGCGATAGTGGATAATCCGTGCAAATTTCAATGGACTTATGCGCCATGGGCATCAATCTACCGTTACCGCTGTTGGCCGAGATGGCCACCTTCGTCAAGGTGGTGGAAACCGGCAACTTCTCCGAAACCGCGCGCCAATTGGGCCTGTCACCCTCGGCGGTGAGCCGCAGCATTTCGCGCCTGGAACAGGCCCTGGGCACGCGCCTGCTGCAACGCACCACGCGCAAATTGCGCCTAAGCGAAAGCGGCGAAGAAGTGTTCAAGCGCTGCCAGGACATGGTCAGCGCCGCCCGTGCGGTGCTGGCGGTCAGCGGCCAGTACGTGCAGGAGGCCCAGGGCCTGGTGCGGGTCAGTGTGCCCAAGGCTGTCGGGCGTTTTGTGTTGCACCCCCACATGGCCGAGTTTTTGCGCCGCTACCCCAATGTGGACGTGCAGTTGATCCTCGAAGACCGCCAGGTGGATTTGATCGACGACAACGTCGACCTGAGCATCCGCATCACCGACAGCCCGCCGCCGGGGTTGATTGGCCGCCCCTTGCTGCCCATCGACCACTTGCTGTGCGCCACACCGCAGTACCTGGCCGAGCACGGCACGCCGCGCCAGCCTCGGGACTTGCTCGGCCACAGCTGTATTTACCTGGGGGAAACCCCGGGCGATGCACGCTGGAAATTCAAGCAGGGCAGCCGCGCGGTGACGGTGGCCGTGCGCGGGCGCTATGCCGCCAACCACACCGGCGTGCGCCTGGACGCGGCGTTGCAGCATGTGGGTATCGCCAGCCTGCCGTACTTCACCGCGCGCCATGCCCTGGAGCAGGGCACCCTGGTGCAGGTGCTGGCGGACTGGGACTTCATCGCCTCCTACACGGGCGACGCCTGGTTGCTGTACTCGCCCACCCGCTACCTGCCGCCCAAGTTGCGGGTGTTTATCGACTATCTGGTTGAATGCCTGGGCCGCGAGCCGACGTTGGCACCCTGGAAAGCCGCGCAAACAAAAGGCCCGTAGCGCAGGGCTGGCGGGCCTTGGGTCAAGCGTGGCGGCGGATCAGTGCTTGCTGCCCTCGTCAGGCATGGCCAGCAGTTGCTTTTCCTGGTTCCAGTCGAAGGGTTCGTCGTTCTGCTCGGCTTCGTAGCGGCGGTCTTCGAGGGCCTGGTACAGGTCGATTTCGTCGTCGGGCATGTAGTGCAGGCAGTCGCCGGCGAAGTACCAGAGCAGGTCGCGGGGCACCAGGTGGGCGATTTGCGGGTAGCGCTGGATCACCTGGCACAGCAGGTCCTGGCCCAGGTATTGGCTTTCGATCGGCTCGATGGGCAAGGAGGCGCGCAGTTCGTCGAAGCGTTCCAGGAACAAGGCGTGGCTCTCTTCCGGCACCTGCTCGGCATCACCTACCGCGACCAGGATGCTGCGCAGAAGGTCGAGCTGGACGAGTGTTTGGTCGAGCATATGAAGGGTCCTCTAGAACTGAAGCAAAACGGGCGCCGGAGTATATAGCCGCGGCGCCCGTTTTTCATTACCCGCCCGCTTTGCGGGCAGTGGTCAGCGCACTTTGCCGGCGCTGGCGCTCAGTTCCTCTTTGCTGAAGTCATCGACGTCGATCACCGCGCGCTGCGCCGTTTGCGCGTCGCGCAGGGTCTGCGCCTCGCCGGCCTGCAACACGCCGGCCTCCAGGGCGGCATCGATGGCATGCTCGCCGGCGGCCGGGGTGACCTGGCCGCTTTTGAGGGCGGCGTGGAGTTTTTTCTGCAAGGGTTGGGCGCCGTCGAGCAGGTCGCAGGCGTGTTGCAGCGCGCCGACCGGGTCTTGCGCCGATTGCGGGCGGTAGCAGCCTTGCAGCAACTCTTCCAGGGCCGGGTCGCCCTTGGCGCGGCCGATTAACGCAGCCACTTGCGCGGCCAGTGTGTCCGACGGCCCGGTGTGGCGCCGGCCGAAGGGGAACACCACCACCCGCAGCAGGCAGCCGAGCACGCGGTTGGGGAAGTTGCTCAGCAGTTCATCCAGCGCCCGTTCGGCCTGGCCGAGGCTTTCCTCCATGGCCCAGCACAGCAGCGGCTCCATGTAGTCGGGCGAGCCGAGGTCGTGGTAGCGCTTGAGGGCGGCGCTGCCCAGGTACAGGTTGCTCAACACATCCCCCAGGCGTGCCGACAGCCGCTCGCGGCGCTTGAGTTCGCCGCCCAGCAGCATCATGCACAGGTCGGCCAGCAGGGCGAAGGCCGCAGCCTGACGGTTGAGGGCGCGGAAGTAGCCCTGGCTGAGCTTGTCTCCGGGCGCCGCTTCGAAGTGGCCCAGGCCCAGGTTGAGCACCAGGGTGCTGGCAGCGTTGCTCACGGCAAAGCCGATGTGCTTGAGCAGCAGGCCATCGAACTCCACCAGGGCTTGGTCTTTGTCTTCACGGGCGGCGAGGGCCATTTCCTTGAGCACGAACGGGTGGCAGCGGATCGCGCCCTGGCCGAAGATCATCAGGTTGCGCGAGAGGATGTTGGCGCCTTCCACGGTGATGAAAATCGGCGCCCCTTGCCAACTGCGGCCCAGGTAGTTGTTGGGCCCCATGATGATGCCCTTACCGCCGTGCACGTCCATGGCGTGGCTGATGCACTCGCGGCCGCGCTCGGTGAGGTGGTACTTGAGGATGGCCGAAAGTACTGAGGGTTTTTCCCCCAGGTCCACCGCGTTGGCGGTGAGCATGCGGGCGCTGTCCATCAGCCAGGCGTTGCCGCCGATGCGCGCCAGGGCTTCCTGGATGCCTTCAAACGCCGCCAGCGGTACGTTGAATTGCTCGCGCACCCGGGCGTACTGGCCGGTCACCAGGCTGGTGAACTTGGCCGCGCCGGTGCCCACCGCCGGCAGGGAAATGGAGCGCCCCACGGAGAGGCAGTTCATCAGCATCATCCAGCCTTTGCCGAGCATTTCCTGGCCACCGATCAGGCAGTCCAGCGGCACGAACACGTCTTTGCCCGAGTTCGGCCCGTTCATGAACGCCGCGCCCAGGGGCAGGTGGCGGCGGCCGATTTCCACGCCGGGGGTGTCGGTGGGAATCAGCGCCAGGCTGATGCCCAGGTCTTCCTGGTCGCCGAGCAAGTGCTCGGGGTCATAGGCCTTGAACGCCAGGCCCAGCAGGGTGGCGACGGGGCCGAGGGTGATGTAGCGCTTTTCCCAGTTCAGGCGCAGGCCCAGCACTTCCTGGCCTTGCCACTGGCCTTTGCAGATGATTCCGGTGTCGGGCATGGCGCCGGCGTCGGAGCCGGCCAGCGGCCCGGTCAGGGCGAAGCAGGGGATGTCGTCGCCCCGGGCCAGGCGTGGCAGGTAGTGGTTGCGCTGCTCATCGGTGCCGTAGTGCAGCAACAGCTCGGCCGGGCCGAGGGAGTTGGGCACCATCACGGTGGACGCGAGGTCGCCGCTGCGGGTGGCCAGTTTCATCGCTACTTGGGAGTGGGCGTAGGCCGAGAAGCCTTTGCCGCCGAATTCTTTGGGGATAATCAGGGCGAAAAAGCCGTTTTGCTTGATGTGCTCCCAGGCCTGGGGCGGCAGGTCCATGTCCTGGCCGATCTGCCAGTCGCTGACCATGGCGCAGAGTTCTTCGGTGGGGCCGTCGAGGAAGGCTTGTTCTTCTTCGCTCAACTGCACCTTGGGGTAGGCCAGCAGCGTGTCCCAATTGGGCCGCCCGCTGAACAGCTCGCCGTCCCACCACACGGTGCCGGCGTCGATGGCATCGCGTTCGGTCTGGGACATGGGTGGTAGGGTTTTCTGGAACCAGCTGAACAGCGGCGCGGTGAACAGTTTGCGGCGCAGGTCCGGCAACAGCAGGGGCGCGGCCACGGCGGCCAGCAACAGCCAGAAAACCAGCAGCAGCCAACCCGGTGCGTGGCTGGCGACGCCCATGGCCACCAGGTACACGGCCACCACGCCCATCGCGGGCAGGGGCGCGACCCGGCGATGCGCCAGGTAAGCAATGCCGAGCACCAGAACCAGTATCCACAACAGCAACATATTCAATCCTCCATGAGGCCAGGGGCAAAACCACCCTCAGAGCGTAGACGGCATCTGTGAAGCGGGGGCGGTGAGAGCGGGGTAGGACAGTGTGCGTGATGATTGTCAGTCGGGTCGGCGGCAGATGTAAGAGTGCTGGCGCCTGCCCCGGTGGCAATCCCTGATATTTGGCCGAAACGTCGTTATCCGTGTGCGGGGTCTGTCGCTAGACTCGGGGCTTCCCCAGGAGAGCCTTCCCATGCACGAATACCTCAAGCCCGGCCGGTTCATCGATAGTGACCACCCTGCGGTGGTGGAGTTCGCGCAAAAACATCGCGGCACTGCTCGCGAGCCGCGCGAGCAAGCGGTGAACCTGTACTACGCGGTGCGTGAAGCGGTGCGCTACAACCCCTACACCTTCAGCCGCGACCCCGACACCCTGCGCGGCAGCTACGCCCTGGACAGCGCCGAAAGTTACTGTGTGCCCAAGGCCACCCTGCTGGCCGGGTGCGCGCGGCATTGCGGGATACCGGCGCGCATTGGCCTGGCCGATGTGCGCAACCACCTGTCCACGCCGCGCCTGATCGAGCTGCTCAAAAGCGACGTGTTCGCCATGCACGGCTACACCGAGCTGTACCTGGACGGGCGCTGGGTCAAGGCCACGCCTGCGTTCAACCAGAAACTGTGCGACCTATTCGATGTGCCGGCCCTGGATTTCGATGGGGTCAACGACAGCGTATTCCACCCCTTCAACCGCCAGGGGCAGCAGTCGATGGAGTACCTGGTGGACCACGGCCAGTTCGCCGATGTGCCCGAGGCGTTGTTCTTCGGCCACATTGCCCAGTGCTATCCGCACTTGTTCGCCGAACATCAGAGCGGCCTGCTGGGGGACTTGCAGAGCGATTTGAGTCGCGCCTGATCCGGCGTAGACTGCCCGGGCATTTAGCCATCTGGGAGCGCTCATGCTGAAAATCTGGGGTCGGAAAAACTCATCCAACGTGCGCAAGGCGCTGTGGTGCGCCGAAGAGTTGGGCTTGGCCTACGAGGCCCTGGACGCCGGCGGTGCCTTTGGCGTGGTGGACACGCCGCAGTACCGGGTGCTCAACCCCAACGGGCGGATCCCGATGATCGAGGACGATGGCTTTGTGCTGTGGGAATCCAACGCCATCGTGCGCTACCTGTGCGCCCGCCACGCCAGCGATTCGCCCTGGTACCCGGCCGATGTGCAGGCCCGGGCCAGCGCCGACAAGTGGATGGACTGGACCACTTCGACCTTTGCCGAACCCTTCCGCCAGGTGTTCTGGGGCGTGCTGCGCACCCCCGCCGAGCAGCAGGACTGGGCCGCCATTCACGCCGCCCGCGACACCTGCGCGCAATTGTTGGCCCGTGTGGACCAGGCGTTGGCTGGCCAACCCTACCTCTCGGGCGAGGCCATCGGCATGGGCGATATTCCCCTGGGCAGTTTTATTTACGCCTGGTTCGAGATGCCCATCGAGCGCGCGCCGCTGCCCCATTTGCACGCCTGGTACGAGCGCCTGAAACAGCGCCCGGCCTACCGCCACGCGGTGATGACTGCGTTGACTTAATACCGACTATCAACACAGGTGACTGTACTTGTGCGGCCTCGACAAGCACCATTGCGCCTGTCGGTGCCGCTGCATTGCTTGCGGCCCACGCTGGTTTTTCTCTTTTCCTTCCTTCTTGGTGCATGAATCCGATATGAGTTCCGCTCTGTCCATCCGGCAGCTAACCAAAACCTACGGCAACGGTTTCCAGGCCCTGAGTGGTATCGATCTGGACGTCGCCGAAGGTGACTTTTTCGCCTTGCTCGGCCCTAACGGCGCCGGTAAATCCACCACCATCGGCATCCTCTCCACCCTGGTCAACAAGACCAGCGGCACGGTGAACATCTTCGGCCATGACCTGGACCGCAACCCGGCGGCGCTCAAGCGTTGCATCGGCGTGGTGCCGCAGGAATTCAATTTCAACCAGTTCGAGAAGACCTTCGACATCGTCGTGACCCAGGCCGGCTACTACGGCATCCCGGCCAAAGTCGCTAAGGAACGCGCCGAGCAGTACCTGACCCAGCTCGGCCTGTGGGACAAGCGCGATGTGCCGTCGCGCTCGCTCTCTGGTGGCATGAAGCGGCGCTTGATGATCGCCCGCGCCCTGGTCCACGAGCCGCGCCTGCTGATCCTCGACGAGCCCACCGCGGGCGTGGACATCGAACTGCGCCGCTCGATGTGGACCTTCCTCACCGAGCTGAACGAGAAAGGCATCACCATCATCCTCACCACCCATTACCTGGAAGAGGCTGAACAGCTGTGCCGCAACATCGGCATCATCGACCACGGCACCATCGTCGAGAACACCAGCATGCGTCAGTTGCTCGGCCAACTGCATGTCGAGACGTTTTTGCTCGACCTCAAGCACAACCTGCAAGCGCCACCGGCGCTGGTGGGCTACCCCAATCGGCTGGTGGACAACCACACCCTGGAAGTCCAGGTGGACAAGGCCGTGGGCATCACCGCGCTGTTCGGCCAACTGGCGGCGCAGAACATCGAAGTGCTGAGCTTGCGCAACAAAACCAATCGCCTTGAGGAGTTGTTTGTGTCCCTGGTGGAAAAAAACCTGGCGAAGGTGGCCATATGAACTCGGAACTGCGGCCCAACCTCGTTGCCCTCAACACCATCATCTACCGTGAAGTGCGGCGCTTTACCCGCATCTGGCCGCAAACCCTGCTGCCGCCGGCGATCACCATGGTTTTGTACTTCGTGATCTTCGGCAACCTGATCGGCCGGCAGATTGGCGACATGGGCGGTTTCACCTACATGGAGTACATCGTGCCGGGGCTCATCATGATGTCGGTGATTACCAACGCCTACAGCAACGTGGTGTCGAGCTTCTTCGGCGCCAAGTTCCAGCGCTCCATCGAGGAATTGATGGTGTCGCCGGTGTCGCCCCACACCATCCTCATCGGCTATACCGTGGGCGGCGTGTTGCGCGGCCTGATGGTGGGGTTGATCGTGACGCTGCTGTCGCTGTTCTTCACCGATTTGCAGGTTCACCACCTGGGCGTGACCGTGGTGGTAGTGGTGCTGACGGCGACGATCTTCTCGCTTCTGGGGTTCATTAACGCGGTATTTGCACGCAACTTCGACGATGTCTCGATTATCCCGACCTTCGTGCTGACCCCGCTGACTTACCTGGGCGGGGTGTTCTACTCCATCAGCCTGCTGCCGCCGTTCTGGCAGACCGTGTCGCTGGCCAACCCGGTGCTGCACATGGTCAACGCCTTCCGCTACGGCATCCTGGGCGTGTCGGACATCAAGATCAGCGTCGCCATCGCCTTTATGCTGGTGGCCACCGCGGTGCTGTACATCGGTTGCGCACGGCTGCTGGTGAGCGGGCGCGGGATGCGCCAATAGCTAATTGATACGTAATGAAAAACGGCCTCCATCTGGAGGCCGTTTGCGTTTTTACTGGCGCTTTTTCTGGCGTTGCTTCCACTGGCGTCCCACCCACCAGCGCCAGTACAGCATGGTCAGGCAATAGGCGAGGGCGCCGAGTACCACGCCGGCCACCACCGAGCCCAACAAGAACGGCTGCCACAGGGTGGAAAGCTGGCTGCTGATCCACTCCCAGGTCAGCTCGTCGGGCAGGCTGCGCGGCGGCACGTTCATCAGCCAGGCCCCGAGCTGGTAGGTGCAGAAAAACACCGGCGGCATGGTGATGGGGTTGGTCAGCCACACCAGGCTCACGGCAATCGGCATGTTGCCGCGCACCGACACCGCGAGGGCGGCGGCCAGCAGCATCTGCGCCGGGATCGGCATGAACGCGGCAAACAGGCCCACCGCCATGGCGCGGGCAACCGAGTGGCGATTGAGGTGCCAGAGGTTGGGGTCGTGGAGCAATTTGCCGAGAAAGCGTAAGGACTTGTGTTCCCGGATACTGGTCGGGTCGGGCATGTAGCGTTTGAATAAGCGCCGGGGCATGGGAATTCTCGGTCGGTTCAAGCGGGCAGTATGCCCGGAATCTACCGAAGGCCGATTCAGACTTTGTGACAATTAATAAGCGCGTGCCTGTGTGACCCGGCTATTCCTCAGTCGTGGACTCTCAAGGACGGGCTTATGCGCACAGGGATGCTGGCGCTGGCGCTGGGTTTGTTGGCGCTGCGTTTTCTGCCGGTACTGCCGCCGGTCGGGTTATTGCTGCTGGCGGTCACGCTGGCGCTGATGCTGTTGCCGTTTCGCACTTATCCACTGGCGTTGTGCCTGCTGGGGCTGAGTTGGGCCAGCGTGTCGGCCCACTGGGCCTTGGCCGATCGCCTGGCCCCGGCGCTGGACGGGCAGACCCGCTGGGTCGAGGGCCGCGTGGTGGGGTTGCCGCAAGAGGCGGGCAGCGTGGTGCGTTTCGAGCTGGCCGGGGCCACGGCGCGCAAGGCCCGCTTGCCCAAGTTGATGCGCCTGGCCTGGCACGGCGGGCCACCAGTGCGCAGCGGCGAGCGCTGGCGCCTGGCAGTCAAACTCAAGCGCCCGAGCGGGCTGCTCAACCCCCACGCCTTCGATTACGACGCCTGGCTGCTGGCCCAGCGCATCGGCGCCACCGGTACGGTCAAGGACGGCCAACGCCTGGCACCGGCGCACGGGGCCTGGCGCGACAGCCTGCGCCAGCGCTTGGCGCAGGTCGATGCCCAGGGCCGCAACGCAGCCCTGACGGCGTTGGTGCTGGGGGACGGCGCGGGCCTGGACAGCAGCGACTGGCAGGTGCTGCGCGATACCGGCACCGTGCACCTATTGGTGATTTCCGGGCAGCACATCGGCTTGCTGGCGGGGTTGGTGTATGGCGCGGTGGCCGGGTTGGCGCGCCTGGGCCTGTGGCCGCGGCGCTGGCCGTGGCTGCCATGGGCCTGTGGCCTGGGGTTCGCGGCGGCGCTGGGGTATGGCCTGCTGGCCGGGTTTGATGTGCCGGTGCGCCGCGCCTGCCTGATGATCGGCCTGGTGCTGTTATGGCGTTTGCGCTTTCGCCATTTGGGCGCGGGGTGGCCGCTGTTGCTGGCGCTTAATGGCGTGCTGCTGGTGGAGCCGCTGGCCAGCCTGCAACCGGGTTTCTGGCTGTCGTTTGCGGCGGTGGCGGTGCTGGTGTTCATCTTCAGCGCTCGCCTGGGCCGTTGGCGCGGCTGGCAGGCCTGGACGCGGGCGCAGTGGCTGATCGCAATCGGCCTGGGCCCGGTGCTGTTGGCGTTGGGCTTGCCCATCAGCCTGAGCGGGCCTTTGGCCAACCTGGTGGCCGTGCCCTGGATCAGCCTGTTGGTGTTGCCCCTGGCCCTGCTCGGCACGGCGTTGCTGGCGCTGCCGTTTGTCGGAGAGGGGCTGTTGTGGCTAGCTGGCGGCGCCCTCGATCTGCTGTTTCGCGCCCTCGCGCTGCTGGCTGCGCAACGCCCGGCCTGGGCGCCGCCGGCCTTGGCGGGGTGGGCGTGGGCGATCACCGCCCTGGGCGCGTTGTTACTGCTGTTGCCCGCCGGCGTGCCGTTGCGCGGGCTCGGCTGGCCGATGCTGCTGATGGCGGTTTATGCGCCGCGCCCGGAGATTGCCCACGGCCAGGCGCAGGTCTGGCAATTGGACGTCGGCCAAGGCCTGGCGGTGCTGGTGCGCACGCGCCAGCACGCCTTGCTGTACGACGCCGGCCCGCGCCAGGGCGAATTCGACCTGGGCGAGCGGGTGGTGCTGCCGGCGTTGCACAGCCTGGGGGTTCAGGGCCTGGACCTGATGCTCCTCAGCCACGCCGACGCCGACCACGCGGGCGGTGCCGGCGCGGTGGCGCGGGGCCTGCCGGTGGCGGCGGTGATCGGCGGCGACCCGGCCGCGCTGCCGGCGTTCTTGAACGCCCAGGCCTGCACCAGTGGCCAGCAATGGCAATGGGATGGCGTGACCTTCCGCCTCTGGCGCTGGGCCGACGCCCGCGACAGCAATCAGACCTCTTGTGTGTTGCAGGTGGAGGCCGGCGGCGAACGCTTGCTGCTGACCGGCGATATCGACACCGAGGCCGAACGGGCGCTGCTGGCCAGCCCCCTGGCGGTGCCGACCCATTGGTTGCAAGCGCCCCACCATGGCAGCCGCAGCTCATCCTCAATGGCGTTGCTCCAGGCCCTGAAACCGGGCGCCGTGTTGATCTCCCGCGGCCAGGGCAACGCTTTTGGTCACCCTCATCCACGGGTGATGGCGCGTTACCACTACCTTGGTATGGACGTTTACGACAGCGCCGAACAGGGCGCCATCCGCCTCGACCTGGGCACCTTCAGCGCCGCGCAAACCCTGCGCCAGCAACGGCGCTTCTGGCGCGCGCCCTGAGATAACCCGGTGTTATTAAACGCGGGGTCAATGCGACATCACGTTCTTCGGTGGCCTGCGGCGCTATGTTAGAGTGGCGCACTTTTTCGAGGGGGCTGTCACTGTGTGGGAATTGGTCAAATCCGGCGGCTGGATGATGCTGCCGATCATTCTGAGTTCCATCGCGGGCCTGGGCATCGTCGCCGAACGCCTGTGGACCCTGCGCGCCAGCCGTGTCACCCCCGAGCACTTGCTGGGCCAGGTGTGGCGCTGGATCAAGGACAAACAGCTGAACAAGGAAAAACTCAAGGAGCTGCGCGCCAATTCCCCCCTGGGCGAGATCCTGGCCGCGGGCCTGGCCAACTCCAAGCATGGCCGCGAGATCATGAAGGAGTGCATCGAAGAGGCCGCCGCCCGGGTCATTCATGAACTGGAGCGCTACCTCAACACCCTGGGCACCATCGCCGCCATGGCGCCGCTGCTGGGCCTGCTGGGCACGGTGCTGGGCATGATCGATATTTTCAGCTCATTCATGGGCACTGGCATGAGCGCCAATGCCGCGGTACTCGCTGGCGGCATTTCCAAGGCCCTGATTACCACGGCCGCGGGCCTGATGGTGGGCATCCCCGCCGTGTTCTTCCATCGCTTCCTGCAACGCCGGGTCGATGAACTGGTGGTGGGCATGGAGCAGGAAGCGATCAAATTGGTCGAGGTGGTACAGGGCGACCGGGACGTCGATCTGGTCGAGGGCAAAGCGTGAAATTTCGCCGCAAACCGCGAGAGACGGTTGATATCAACCTGGCCTCGCTGATCGACGTGGTGTTTATCTTGCTGCTGTTTTTCGTCGTGACCACCACCTTCACCCGCGAAACCCAACTGCGCGTCGACCTGCCCGAGGCCGTCAGCGGCTCGCCGGCCGAAGACCAGGTGCTCAAGCAGGTGGACATCGCCATCAGCGCCGACGGCGTGTACAGCGTCAACAACCAACTGCTGGCCAAGAACGACCTCGCCGGCCTGATGGAAGCCTTGCAGAAGGAGTCGGCGGGCGACACCAGCCTGCCGCTGTCCATCAGCGCCGATGGCAAGACCCCGCACCAAGCCGTGATTACCGCCATGGACGCGGCCGGCAAACTGGGCTTCAGCCATTTGCGCATGACCACGGTCGAAGCGGCCCCGGTTCCCTGATGGCACTTTCCGATCGCTTGCTCGACGCCTGGTACACCGGCCACCCCGCGCTGAAGCTGTTGCAGCCCCTGGAATGGCTGTACCGGCGCGTGGTGGCGGGCAAGCGCGCACGTTTTCTGGCCGGGGAGGGCACGATTTACCGCGCACCCGTGCCGCTGATCGTGGTCGGCAATATCACCGTGGGCGGCACCGGCAAGACGCCGTTGATCCTGTGGATGATCGAACACTGCCAGCGCCAGGGCCTGCGGGTGGGTGTGGTCAGCCGTGGCTACGGCGCCAAGCCGGCGCAATTGCCGTGGCGCGTGCGCGCCGAACAGAGCGCCACCGAGGCCGGGGACGAACCCTTGCTGATCGTGCAGCGCACCGGTGTGGCGCTGATGATCGACCCCGACCGCAGCCGCGCCGTGCAGGCCTTGCTGGCGGCCGAACCGCTGGACCTGATCCTGTGCGACGACGGCTTGCAGCATTACCGCTTGGCTCGCGACCTGGAACTGGTGCTGGTCGACGCCGTCCGGGGCCTGGGCAATCGCCGTTGCCTGCCGGCCGGGCCGCTGCGTGAGCCGGTGGAGCGTCTGCACAGCGTCGACGCGCAGTTGTTCAACGGCGCGGCCAGCGATACCCCCCAGGGTTACGCCTTCCAACTGCAACCCACGGCGCTGGTCAACCTGCTCACCGGCGAGCGCCGTGGCCTCGATCATTTCGCCCCGGGCCAGGCCCTGCACGCGGTGGCCGGCATCGGCAACCCGCGGCGTTTCTTCACTACCCTGCAAGCGCTACACTGGCGGCCCGTGGCCCACGCCTTCGCCGACCATGCCCAGTACAGCCCGCAGGCCTTGAGTTTCACCCCTGCGCTGCCGTTGGTCATGACCGAAAAAGACGCGGTCAAATGCCGGGCCTTTGCCTTGGCCGATTGGTGGTACCTGGCCGTGGATGCCGCGCCGTCGCCGGCCTTCGTCGCCTGGTTCGATACCCAATTGATGCGCCTGCTATCCACCCGTCTCTTGCCTTAATACGCTGTTATCCAAGGAGTTTTCATGGACACCAAACTGCTCGATATCCTTGCCTGCCCGGTCTGCAAAGGCCCGCTCAAACTCAGCGCCGACAAAACCGAACTCATCAGCAAGGGCGCCGGCCTGGCGTACCCGATCCGCGACGGCATCCCGGTGATGCTCGAAACCGAGGCCCGCACCCTGAGCAACGACGAGCGGCTGGATAAATGAGCACCGCGTTCACCGTTGTCATCCCGTCGCGCTTTGCCTCCACCCGCCTGCCGGGCAAGCCGCTGCAACTGATCGCCGGCAAGCCGATGGTCCAGCACGTCTGGGAACAGGCCTGCAAAAGCAGCGCCGAGCGGGTGGTGGTGGCCACCGATGACGCGCGCATAGTCGACGCCTGCCGCGCCTTTGGTGCCGACGTGGTGCTGACCCGCGAAGACCACAATTCCGGCACCGATCGCCTGGCCGAAGTGGCCACGGCGCTGGGCTTGGCGCCCGACGCCATTGTGGTCAACGTGCAGGGCGACGAGCCGTTGATTCCGCCGGCCCTGATCGACCAGGTGGCGGCCAACCTGGCGCACCACGGCGAGGCGCGCATGTCCACGCTTTGTGAGCCGATCGAAGACGTTGAAACCCTGTTCAATACCAATGTCGTCAAAGTCGTCAGCGACTGCAACGGCCTGGCCCTGACCTTCAGCCGTGCCACCTTGCCCTGGGCACGCGATGCCTTCGCCAGCGATCGCACGCAACTGCCCGCCGGCGTGCCGTACCGCCGCCACATCGGTATCTACGCCTACCGCGTCGGCTTCCTTCATGACTTCGTCAACTGGGGCCCGTGCTGGCTGGAAGACACCGAGTGCCTGGAGCAACTGCGCGCCTTGTGGCACGGCGTGCGCATCCACGTCGCCGACGCCCTGGAAGCGCCACCGGCCGGGGTCGACACCCCGCAAGACCTCGAACGCGTTCGACGTCTGCTGGAGGCCTGATGCGCGTTTTGTTCGTGTGCCTGGGCAACATCTGCCGCTCGCCCACCGCCGAAGGCGTGTTGCGCCACAAATTGCGCGAGGCCGGGTTGGCTGCGCAGGTGCAAGTGGCTTCGGCCGGCACCGGTGACTGGCACGTCGGCAACGCCCCGGACAAACGCAGCCAGGCCGCGGCCCTGCTCCGTGGCTACGACCTCTCGGCCCAGCGCGCGCAGCAGGTGAGCCGCGCCGATTTTGCCGATTACGACCTGATCCTGGCCATGGACCACAGCAACCTGCGCAACCTCAAGGCCCTGCAACCGGCCCAGGGGCGTGCAGAGTTGGACCTGTTCCTGCGCCGCTACGCGTCCAGCGTCGATGAAGTGCCCGACCCTTACTACGACGCCGAGCAAGGCTTCGAGCAGGTGCTGGACTTGATCGAGCATGCCTGCGATTTGCTGGTGATCGAAGTCAAGGGGCGCCTATGAGCCTGGTGTTTGAACCGCAGGTTTCGCTCAAGGCCTTCAACACCTTCGGCGTCGATGTGCGCGCCCAGGTGTTCGCCCAGGCCCACAGCGACGCTGACGTGCGCGAAGCGCTGGCCTATTGCGCGCAACAGCAATTGCCGCTGTTGGTGATCGGTGGCGGCAGCAACCTGCTGCTGACTGCCGACATCCCCGCGTTGGTACTGCGCATGGCCACCCAGGGCATCCGCATCCTTAGCGATGACGGCGTGCAGGTGATCGTCGAAGCCGAAGCGGGCGAGGCCTGGCACCCCTTTGTGCTGTGGACACTGGCCCAGGGCCTGTCGGGGCTGGAGAACCTCAGCCTGATCCCCGGCACCGTGGGCGCCGCGCCAATGCAGAACATCGGCGCTTATGGCGTGGAGATCAAGGACGTGTTCGCTGGGTTGACCGCCCTGGACCGCGAAAGCGGCGAGTTGCGCGACTTTGACCTGCACGCCTGCCGCTTCGGCTACCGCGATAGCCTGTTCAAGCAGCAGCCGGGGCGCTGGCTGATCCTGCGGGTGCGCTTTGCCCTGAGCCGCGTCGAGCATTTGCACCTGGGCTACGGCCCGGTCAGCCAACGCTTGGCGCAGTTGGGCATCGCCCAGCCCAATGCCAGCGACGTGAGCCAGGCGATTTGCAGCATCCGCAGCGAAAAACTGCCGGACCCGGCCGTGCTCGGCAATGCCGGCAGCTTCTTCAAGAACCCGCTGGTGCCGGCAGCGCTGGTGGCCGAGCTCAAGGTGGATTACCCGGACCTGGTGGCTTATCCGCAGGCGGACGGGCAGATGAAACTGGCCGCCGGGTGGCTGATCGAGCGCGCGGGGTGGAAGGGCTTTCGCGAGGCCGATGCCGGCGTGCACCGCCTCCAGGCCTTGGTGCTGGTCAACTACGGCGGCGCCACCGGGTTGCAGTTGCTGAACCTGGCCCAGCGCATCCAGCAGGACATCGCCCAACGCTTCAAGGTGCAACTGGAGATGGAGCCCAACCGCTACTAGCCTCGGCACCTGCGGTATCCAAAGCCCTGTGATCGTTTCGATCCCAGGGCTTTTTTGTCAATTGCTGCTTAACTTGGCCTGCTAACGATGCGTCGTTCGTTGTACTTAAAAGGCCCGGTGAAGACCCGTCTTCGCAAGAGAGCCTCCCTTTAGCCTGAGCCCATCTGCGTTGCCACACCGCTCGGCCCCGAGCGGCAGATGGCTCGACCCAAAGCCAAAAACAAGGCGGGCGTGCCCATGATGACACTCAAACTCAACGGTCAAGACCACCCCCTGGACGTCACCGAAGACATGCCCCTGCTCTGGGCCATCCGCGATGTGATCGGTTACAGCGGCACCAAATTCGGTTGCGGCATGGGCCTGTGCGGTGCTTGCACCGTCCATATCGACGGCGCCCCGGCGCGCAGTTGCATCACCCCCATCGGCTCGGTGGCCGGGCGTAACGTCAGCACCATCGACAACCTGCACAACGACCCGGTGGGCCAAGTGGTGCAGCAAGCCTGGCTCGACGTGGCGGTGGCGCAATGCGGCTACTGCCAGGGCGGGCAGATCATGTCCGCCACCGCGTTGCTCAAAACCACGGCCAACCCCAGCGACGAACAAATCGAACACGCCATGCTTGGCAACCTGTGCCGCTGCGGCACCTACAACCGCATCAAGACCGCCATCCACCAGGCCGCGGCCCGGTTGCAGGAGGCCAAGGCATGAGCCCGTTACCCAGCGATTTTGCCCTGAGCAACTTGAGCCGCCGCGGCTTCCTCAAAGGCCTCGGCGCCACCGGCGCATTGGTGCTGGCGGCCAGTTGGGGCTGGCAGCAGGCCTTGGCCGACGAAGCCAAGTTCGGCGCCGAAGGCATGCCCCACGGCGCGGTAGACGACCCCAAGGTGTACGTGAGCATCGCCGCCGACGGCCAGGTCACGGTGCTGTGCAACCGCTCGGAAATGGGCCAAGGCGTGCGCACCAGCCTGGCCATGGTGGTGGCCGACGAATTGGAAGCAGACTGGGCGCGGGTCAGCGTGGCCCAGGCGCCGGGGGACGAAGCGCGCTTCGGCAACCAGGACACCGATGGTTCGCGCAGCATGCGCCATTGGTTCGAGCCGATGCGCCGTTGCGGGGCGGCGGCGCGGGCGATGCTGGAGCAGGCGGCCGCCGCCCAGTGGCAGGTGCCGGTGGGCGAATGCCGGGCCCGCTTGCACCAGGTCATTCACTCGCCCAGTGGCCGCGAACTGGGCTACGGCGCATTGGCCAGCGCCGCCGCAGCCTTACCCGTGCCACCGCGTGATGGCCTGCGCCTCAAGGGCCCGGACGAGTACCGCTACATCGGCAAGGAGGCGACGCGGGCCATCGACGGCGCCGATATCGTCAACGGCCGGGCTATCTACGGCGCCGACGTGCATTTTGAAGGCATGCTCTACGCCACCGTGGCGCGGCCACGGGTGTATGGCGGCAAGGTCAAATCGCTGGACGACAGCGCGGCGCTCAAGGTGCCCGGGGTTATCAAAGTCATGGCCATCGAGGGCCGGCCGTTGCCCTCGGAGTTCCAGCCCCTGGGCGGTATCGCCGTGATTGCCCGTAACACCTGGGCCGCGATCAAGGGCCGCGAAGCGCTGAAAATCGAGTGGGACGACGGCGCCAATGCCGGCTACAACTCCATCGCCTATCGCCAGGAGCTGGAAGCCGCCGCCCGCCAACCCGGCAAAGTGGTGCGCAACAGCGGTGACATCGAGCAGGCCATGGCCAGCGCTGACAGCAGCCTGGAAGCCGCCTACTACTTGCCGCACCTGGCGCAATCGCCGATGGAGCCGATGGTGGCCATCGCCCGCTTCCAGGATGGCCACTGCGAAGCCTGGGCGCCGAGCCAGGCACCGCAGGTGACCCGCGAGCGCATTGCCGAACGCCTGGGCATCGGTTTTGAGCAGGTGCGGGTTAACGTCACCCTGCTGGGCGGCGGCTTTGGCCGCAAATCCAAGCCGGATTTCATCCTAGAGGCGGCGATCCTGGCCAAGGCCTTCCCCGGCACAGCGGTGCGGGTGCAGTGGACCCGCGAGGACGACATTCATTTTTCCTACTTCCACACGGTGTCGGCCGAGTACCTCAAGGCCAGCTTGAACAAGGACGGCTTGCCGTCGGGCTGGTTGCACCGCACGGTGGCGCCGAGTATCACCGCGCTGTTCGCCCCAGGCATGGCCCACGAGGCTGCGTTCGAGCTGGGCATGGGCTTTACCAACATGGCCTACGCGATCCCCAACGTGCGGCTGGAAAACCCCGAGGCGGCGGCCCATACCCGGGTCGGCTGGTACCGCTCGGTGTCCAACATCCCCCATGGCTTTGCCATCCAGAGCTTTGTCGATGAACTGGCCCATAAAGCCGGCCAGGACCCGCTCAAATACCAGCTCAAGTTGTTGGGCCCGGACCGCCAGATCGACCCGCGCACCCTCAGCGAAGAGTGGAACTACGGCGAATCCCCCGAGCGCTACCCCATCGACACCGGGCGCCTGCGCCAAGTGCTGGAAGTGGCGGCCAAGGCTGCCGGGTGGGGCCGGCCACTGCCCAGGGGCCGGGGGCTGGGGCTGGCGGTGCACTACAGCTTCGTCACCTACGTGGCGGCGGTGCTGGAAGTGGAAGTCCAGGACGATGGCACCTTGATCGTGCACAAGGCCGATATCGCCGTCGATTGCGGCCCGCAGATCAACCCCGAGCGCATCCGCTCGCAGTTCGAGGGCGCCTGCGTGATGGGCCTGGGTAACGCGGTGCTGGGGGAAATCAGCTTCAAGGATGGCCGCGTGCAGCAGGACAACTTCCATATGTACGAAATCGCGCGCATGTCCCTGGCGCCTCGGGAAATCGCCGTGCACCTGGTCACCCCGCCCGGCGAGGTGCCGTTGGGCGGTGTCGGCGAACCCGGTGTGCCACCCATCGCGCCGGCGCTGTGCAACGCGATTTTCGCCGCCACCGGCAAGCGCATCCGTAACTTGCCGGTGCGCTTACAGGCCCAGGGATGGCGCGCCTGATGGACAGTGTCGACCTGAACGTGTTGCGCAGCGTGCTGCAATGGCGCCGTGATGGCCGCGCGGTGGTGCTCTACAGCGTGGTGCAGACCTGGGGCAGCGCGCCCCGCCCGCCAGGGGCGATGCTGGCGTTGCGCGATGATGGCGTGGTGATCGGCTCGGTGTCCGGCGGCTGCATCGAAGACGACCTGATCGCACGCCTGCATGACGGACGCCTGGCGGCGAGCGGCCCGCCCGTGGAACTGCTGACCTATGGCGTCAGCCGCGACGAGGCGGCCCGTTTCGGCCTGCCCTGTGGCGGCACCTTGCGCCTGGCCCAGGAACGGCTCGACGACCCGGCCTGGGTCGCGCAACTGCTGGAGCGCTGCGCGGCCCACGAAATCGTCGCCCGCGAGCTGGACCTGGCCACAGGCCGGGTGACGTTGCTGGCGGCGGGGCGGGCCGACAGCCTGAGTTTCGATGGGCGCACCTTGCGCGCGATCTACGGCCCGCGCTGGCGCTTGCTGCTGATCGGCGCCGGGCAGCTCTCGCGCTATGTGGCGCAGATGGCGCGGTTGCTGGATTTCGAGGTGCTGGTCTGCGACCCGCGCGAAGAGTTCAGCCACGGCTGGGACGAGGCCCATGGGCGGTTCGTCGCGGGCATGCCGGATGACGCGGTGCTCAACATCCACACCGACGAACGCACTGCCATCGTCGCCCTGACCCACGACCCGCGCCTGGACGACATGGCCTTGCTCACGGCGCTGGAGTCCCGGGCTTTCTATGTGGGCGCGCTCGGCTCGCGGGCCAACAGCCGCAAACGCCGGGAAAACCTCGCCCAACTGGGCTTGCCCGGCGCCGCAATCGAGCGCTTGCATGGGCCGATCGGCTTGTACATCGCCAGCCACACGCCAGCGGAGATCGCCCTGTCGCTGCTGGCGCAAATCGTCGCCCACAAAAACGGCGTGGCCCAGGCCGGCATGCGGCGGGCGGACGAGGCGGCAGCGTGACGCCTTTGGTGGTGGTGCTGGCGGCCGGCCAGGGCAGGCGCTTTCGCGAGGTGGCGGGGGCGGGGCAGGACAAGTTGCTGGCCCCTTGTGTCGGCCGTGATGGCCATCGTCGGCCGGTGATCGAGCAGGTGCTGCGCAACCTGCCGGTGCAGTTCACGCGCCGGCTGCTGGTGACCACGGCGGATCGCCCCGGAGTGGCCAGCCTGGCGCGGGCCTATGGCTGCCAGGTGCTGATCGTCGAGCCGGGCGGTATGGGCGATAGCATCGCTGCGGCGGTCGCTCTCGGGCCTTCTGCGGGTGGTTGGTTGCTGGTGTTGGGGGACATGCCATTTGTGTTGCCCGCGAGCATCGAGCAGGTGGCTGCCGCGTTGATGCCGGACAGCATCGCGGTGCCGCTGCATCAGGGCGAGCGCGGGCACCCGGTGGGGTTTGGCGCAGGGTTCGGTGCGACATTGGCGGGGCTGAGTGGGGACCGTGGGGCCAAGCGCCTGTTCGCTTCGGCGCGGGTGGCCGAGGTGGCGGTGCCGGATCTGGGCGTGCTGTGGGACGTGGACGAGCCGCAGGCCTTGGTGTTCTGAACCATAAAAAAGCCCCGCCTGATTGCTCAGGCGGGGCTTTTCAACAGCTGTTGGCGTCAGGCGAGGGGTTTAGGCTCGTGTTCTGCTTCCAGGGCTTGCGGGTTGTGCTCGACCACTTCTTCGACGCTACGCAGGTTTTCGTCGATGGCAGGCTCGGCGGCCACTTCGCTAGCCTGGGCTGGCGCCTCGACCACTTCGGCAACCGGCGCCGCTTCCATGGCAGCAGGCGCAGCAGCGCTAGCCAGTTCGGCTTCCTTCTGCAGACGCTCGGCTTCACGCTTGCGGCGACGCACTTCACGTGGGTCGTTCGGTGCGCGACCGTTTTCGCTGAGTACCACGGCTGGGGCCACTTCGGCGACCGGCGCGGCGGCTTCGGCAACCACTGGCGCTTCGACTGCAGCTTCGACGGCTGGCGCCGGCTCAGCAACAGGCTCGGCAACCACTACTTCGGCCACTGGGGCTGGGGCTTCGACTACAGCAGGCTCCGAGGTCCAGTTGAACGCGGTCTGTTCTTCACGAACCGGCTCTGGTGCGGCTTCTGCCACTGGCACTTGGGCCAAGGCTTCGATACCGGCCGCAGCCGGCTCTGCGATGGCCACGGCTTCAGGTTCGGCCTGAGGCTCGGCGGCTACTTCCACTTCAGCCACGACGGGCGCTGCTACGGGCGTGGTCGCTTCAACGGCGGGCGCTTCGACCTGCGGCGCGTCTTCGATGGCAGCGGTGGCGCGTTCGGCTTGCTGGTGTGCCTGGGCTTCGGCCGGGGCGCTGATGACGGTGCTGGCCACGGCGGCAGTGACGGCCAGGCCGGCAGCCAGGTCGGCGCTGCTTGGTTCTTCGCCGTTCTCGGACTCTTCCGAGCCTTCGATCACGTTGCCGTTGGCATCACGCTGACGCTCGCGACGGTTGCTGCGACGACGCTGGCCACGGGAGCGGCGGCGTGGGCGATCGCCTTCGGCGCCGTCCTGACCGTCGTCCTGCAGTTGCTCTTCATTAGGCAGCAGTTCTTCTTCGGCAACGGCGGCTACGGCCTCTTCGGCACGTGGCTGGCGCTCTTCACGTGGTGGGCGCGGTGCGCGCTCTTCCCGTGGTTGGCGGGCCGGGCGTTCTTCACTCACGGCTGCAACGGCGGCGGCAGCGGCTGGAGCGGCGTCCAGGGGCTCGCGCAGTTCACGTACCGGGCGCTCTTCACGCTCGCCGCGTGGCTTGCGGTCTTCGCGTGGGGCGCGAGGGGTGCGTTCTTCGCGAGGTGGGCGCGGTGCGCGTTCTTCGCGGGCGACTGCCGGGGTCTCTTCACGGGCTTCGCGTGGCGCGCGGTCTTCACGTGGCTCACGGGGTTCGCGCGGTGCGCGTTCTTCGCGAGGGGCACGTTCTTCACGGGGCTTGCGTTCTTCGTCGCGGCGGCCGTTGCGGTTGCGGCTTTGCTGGCGACCGTTACGACGTTCTTCGTTGCGGGCAGGGCGCTCGCTGGCCGGTTTCTCGACCACGACCGGTGCGGCAGGCTCTTCCTTGGTAGCGAACAGGCTGACCAGGGACTTGACCAGGCCCTTGAACAGGCTCGGCTCAGGCACGACGGCCGGTGCGACCGGGGCGGCGACGGCTTCGCTCGGTACTGGTGCGTTGGCACGGGCCGGCGCGGTTTTCACGGCGGCTTCCTGGCGAACCAGGGTGCGGGTAGCGGCAGCCGGTTGCACTTCTTCCACTTCGGCAGCGGCAGCGGCGATTTCGTAGCTGGACTGGTTGATGTGGGCTTCCGGGCTGTCATCACGCAGGCGCTGCACTTCAAAGTGCGGCGTCTCGAGGTGATCGTTCGGCAGGATGACGATGCGGGCACGGGTGCGCAGTTCGATCTTGGTGATCGAGTTGCGTTTTTCGTTGAGCAGGAACGCGGCGACCGGGATCGGCACTTGCGCGCGGACTTCGGCGGTGCGGTCTTTCAGGGCTTCTTCTTCGATCAGGCGCAGGATCGCCAGGGACAGCGATTCGACGTCACGGATGATGCCGGTGCCGTTGCAGCGCGGGCAAACGATGCCGCTGCTTTCGCCCAGGGACGGACGTAGGCGCTGACGGGACATTTCCAGCAGGCCGAAGCGCGAGATGCGGCCCACTTGGACGCGGGCGCGGTCGGCTTCCAGGCATTCGCGGACTTTTTCTTCCACGGCGCGCTGGTTCTTGGCCGGAGTCATGTCGATGAAGTCGATCACGATCAGGCCGCCAATGTCGCGCAGACGCAGTTGGCGGGCGATTTCCTCAGCCGCTTCCAGGTTGGTCTGCAGGGCGGTTTCTTCGATGTCGCTGCCTTTGGTGGCGCGCGCCGAGTTGATATCGATGGACACCAGGGCTTCGGTCGGATCGATGACGATGGAGCCGCCGGACGGCAGTTCGACGACGCGCTGGAATGCGGTTTCGATCTGGCTTTCGATCTGGAAGCGGTTGAACAGCGGCACGCTGTCTTCGTACAGCTTGATCTTGCTGGCGTACTGCGGCATCACCTGGCGGATGAAAGTCAGGGCCTCGTCCTGGGCTTCAACGCTGTCGATCAGCACTTCGCCGATGTCCTGGCGCAGGTAATCGCGGATCGCGCGGATGATGACGTTGCTTTCCTGGTAGATCAGGAACGGCGCGGAGCGATCCAGGGACGCTTCTTTAATGGCGGTCCACAGTTGCAGCAGGTAGTCGAGGTCCCACTGCATTTCTTCGCTGCTGCGGCCAAGGCCGGCAGTGCGCACGATCAGGCCCATGTCGGCAGGCGCCACGAGACCGTTGAGGGCTTCGCGCAGTTCGTTGCGCTCTTCGCCTTCGATGCGGCGCGAGATGCCGCCGGCACGCGGGTTGTTCGGCATCAGTACCAGATAACGACCGGCCAGGCTGATGAAGGTGGTCAGGGCTGCGCCCTTGTTGCCACGTTCTTCTTTCTCGACCTGGACGATGACTTCCTGGCCTTCGCTCAGGACGTCCTTGATGTTGACGCGGCCTTCGGGGGCTTTCTTGAAGTATTCGCGGGAGATTTCTTTGAGGGGCAGGAAGCCGTGGCGCTCAGAGCCAAAATCGACAAAGGCAGCCTCAAGGCTTGGTTCGATGCGAGTAATCCGGCCTTTATAGATGTTGGCCTTCTTCTGCTCGCGTGCACCGGACTCGATGTCCAGGTCGTAGAGGCGCTGGCCGTCTACCAGTGCAACACGCAACTCTTCGGGTTGAGTTGCGTTAATCAGCATTCTTTTCATGTAGTACCGTCGGTTTCCGGGCTGCCGGAAACGGCGTTCGGCACACACGACTTCTCACGGTCGGTGTCAGGTGCGTCAGGAGTGGTTGGCCACTCCCGTGTCTGGCGAGGTTCGTCCAAAGGGGGCGAAGTCGCGACTTACGCGTCCTGCTTGCTGTGGCTACTTAAGCACTCAGTCAGGAGGAGGAATCAACCGGCGGATGTGGACGAGATGAAGCGTCTAAATATAAGCCTAGTGCTACACGGTCCGACGGTTGTGCATCTCCACCCTACACGTATCCCTGATAATTCGGGTGCTGCCGCGCGCAGAATCCGCAGCGGGTTGGCATTTACCGTGAGCTCCGAAAGGGGAGGTCACGCATCATGGCTAATTTAGGCGTTGTTTCCGAAGCCTTCGCCAAGGTTCATTCGCGACTGACTGCACTTTGTGAACTGGCCGTGAATATCGGCGTAAAAGGCGAGTAATGACTCTGCTTCTCACGCTCGCTTCAGGCCTCATGTCACCTGCGCTTGTTACACCCGCGAACCTTGCCTGTAAGTGGCGAAAGCCCCGTAGGACGGCCTCGCGTCCTGATGAATTGCGTTGGTCAGGGCCGGTGGTTGACCGTATATGCGCTGCCCAGGCCGCTTTTGGCGGCGTTCGCGACTATAGCAGCAATCATTAAGTGCTTCAAATCCATAAAAAATTGTTATCATTCGCGGCATGACGACTACTGCCCCCCCGACCCCCAGTGTCCAGCTGCTTGAGGTCTCGCCGGAATATGCCGGCCAACGTATCGATAACTTCCTGCTTGCCCGTCTCAAAGGCGTGCCCAAGACCTTGATTTATCGCATTTTGCGTAAAGGCGAAGTGCGGGTGAACAAGGGCCGGATCAAGCCCGAGTACAAGTTGCAAGCCGGCGATATCGTCCGTGTGCCGCCTGTGCGCGTGCCTGAGCGCGACGAGCCGGTGCCTTTGGCCCGGGGACTGTTGCAGCGCCTGGAAGCCTCGATTGTCTTTGAAGACAAGGCCCTGATTGTCATTAATAAGCCTGCTGGCATTGCCGTGCACGGTGGCAGTGGCTTGAATTTCGGCGTGATCGAGGCCTTTCGTCAGTTGCGCCCGGACACCAAGGAGCTGGAGCTGGTGCACCGCCTCGACCGCGACACCTCCGGCCTGCTGATGATCGCGAAGAAGCGCAGCATGCTGCGGCACTTGCACGCGGCATTGCGCGGCGATGGCGTGGACAAACGCTACATGGCGCTGGTACGCGGCAACTGGGCGACGTCCATCAAGCAAGTGCGGGCGCCGTTGCAGAAGAGCAACCTGCGTTCCGGCGAGCGCATGGTGGAAGTGGACGAGGAGGGCAAGGAGGCGCTGACCCTGTTCAAGGTGCTGCGCCGTTTCGGCGACTTCGCCACCATGGTCGAAGCCAAGCCTGTGACCGGCCGGACTCACCAGATTCGCGTCCACACGCTGCACGCCGGGCATTGCATTGCCGGTGACAGCAAGTACGGCGATGAAGAGTTCAGCAAGGAAATCCGCGACTTGGGCGGCAAGCGCCTGTTCCTGCATGCCTACATGCTGACAGTGCCGTTGCCCGATGGTGGCGAGCTCAAGTTGCAGGCGCCGGTCGACGAGATGTGGGCCAAGACCGTGGAGCGCCTGAGTGCAAGCTGACTACAAGCTGCTGATCTTCGATTGGGATGGCACCCTAGCCGACTCCGTTGGTCGGATTGTCGAGGCCATGCATGTGGCTTCCACCCGTTCGTCCCTGCCGCTGTGCAGCGACGAGGCGGTCAAGGGGATTATTGGCCTGGGCTTGCCCGAGGCGATTCGCACCCTGTACCCGCAGATCGGCGACGTCGAGCTGCTGGCGTTTCGGCAGCATTACGCAGATCACTACATAGCCCTTGAGGCCGAGCCTTCGCCTTTGTTTGCAGGTGTGGTGGAGTCGCTGGAGGGCTTTCGGCGCGACGGCTATCACTTGGCGGTGGCCACCGGCAAGGCGCGCCGAGGCCTGGATCGCGTGCTCAAGGCTCATGGCTGGGAAGATTTTTTCGACATCTCCCGGGCCGCGGATGAAACCGCGAGCAAGCCCCATCCTTTGATGCTTGAGGAAATCCTTGCCCATTGCCGTGTTCCGGCCGGGCAGGCGTTGATGGTGGGGGACTCTTCGTTCGACCTGCTGATGGCGCGCAATGCGGGGATGGATTCGGTGGCGGTCAGCTATGGAGCCCAATCGGTGGAGGCTTTGCGCACCTTCGAGCCGCGGTGGGTGATCGATCGTTTCTGCGAGTTGCGCGACTGGCTAGGCCAGGGCGCACCCATTAAGTAGTGGCTTGGGGTAGATGGCATGAGCAATGAATGGAAGGAACCCGTTAAGGCAGGCGCCGAGGCCGGTGAAGACAAGAGCTGGAAACTGCTGGAGAACACTCTCCTGGCGGGTGTGCAGGAGCAGCGCCGCTCGCGGCGCTGGGGGATTTTCTTCAAGCTGCTGACCTTTGTGTACCTGATGCTGGCGTTGGTGCTGTTTTCGCCCCTGATGGACATGGAAAAGAGCGCCGCCCGCGGCCCTGGCTACACCGCGCTGATCGATGTGGTTGGGGTGATTGCCGACAAGGAAGCGGCCAGCGCCGATAACATCGTCGCCAGCCTGCGTGCTGCGTTCGAGGACCCGAAGGTCAAGGGTGTGGTGCTGCGCATCAACAGTCCTGGCGGCAGCCCGGTGCAGTCCGGTTATGTCTACGACGAGATCCTCCGTTTGCGTGCTCTGTATCCAAAAACCAAAGTTTATGCGGTGATCTCGGACCTGGGCGCTTCCGGCGCCTATTACATCGCCAGCGCGGCGGACCAGATCTACGCCGACAAGGCCAGCCTGGTCGGCTCCATTGGGGTGACAGCGGCGGGCTACGGCTTTGTCGGCACCATGGAGAAGCTGGGCGTCGAGCGGCGCACCTACACCTCGGGCGAGCATAAGTCTTTCCTGGACCCGTTCCAGCCGCAAAAGCCTGAAGAGACGCAGTTCTGGCAAGGCGTGTTGGACACCACGCACCGCCAGTTCATTGCCAGCGTCAAGCAGGGCCGTGGCGAGCGCTTGAAGGACAAGGAGCATCCGGAGTTGTTTTCCGGCCTCGTGTGGTCCGGCGAGCAGGCGTTGCCGTTGGGGTTGATCGATGGTCTGGGCAGCGCCAGTTCGGTGGCGCGGGATGTCATCAAGGAGAAGGAGCTGGTCGATTTCACCGTCCAGGAATCGCCCTTTGATCGCTTCTCGAAAAAGCTCGGTGCCAGCATTGCGCAGCAGATGGCGATGTGGATGGGCTTCCAGGGACCAGCCTTGCGCTAAGCGCAGTCATTCAAGTGGGGGCGACCCTGCTCGCGACAGTGGTATCACGGCCAGTGCCTGTGAAGTGCCGCCATCGCGAGCAGGCTCGCTCCCATTTTTGCTTCAGGGGATCTGCACGCCTTCGGTCAGTAGCATGTCTACCAAGCGAATCAGCGGTAGGCCGACCAGGCTGGTGGCATCCGGCCCTTCGGTGCTCTGGAACAGGCTGACCCCTAGGCCTTCAGCTTTGAAGCTGCCGGCGCAGTCGTAGGGTTGTTCGGTGCGCAAGTAACGCTCGATGCGTGGCGCATCGAGGTGGCGCATGTGCACGGTAAAGGGGATGCAATCGACCTGGCAGTGGCCTGTCTGGCTGTTGAGCAGGGCCAGGCCGGTGAGGAAGGTCACACGGCTACCGCTGGCGGCCAGCAGTTGTGCGCGGGCGTTCTCGAAGGTGTGGGGCTTGCCGATGATGCGGCCATCGAGTACGGCGACCTGGTCGGAGCCGATTATCAGGTGGGCATCGTGGCGGGTGGCGAGGGCTTGGGCTTTTTCCTGGGCGAGGCGCTTGACCAAGTCTGTCGCGGCTTCGCCGGGGCGGTGGCTTTCGTCGATATCCGGCGAACTGCAACTGAACTCAAGGTGTAACCGCTCGAGCAATTGGCGGCGGTAGACCGAGCTTGAGGCAAGTAATAAAGGCAGCATGCGGTTCTCCAGAAAGTGGTTGGCAATTCTAGCCAGGCTGGCAAGTGACGCACAGGGCTGAATTTCCTTTGACATGGCTGGGGGCATCCCTATAATGCTGCGCCTATGTTGAATGACCCGATTCCACCTCACGTTGACCCGCGCAAATTGGCTGATCGTGGCACCACCCTTCAAGGTGAGGTGCTGCTGGCCGATTTGGAGAGACTCTGCGACCCGCTTTCCGACACTGTCGGTACGGTGCAGGCCAAATTCGTATTTGAGCGAGATGAACGTAAATCTGTGGTTATCCACAGCTTTATCGACACCGAAGTCAAAATGGTTTGCCAGCGTTGTCTTGAGCTGGTCACCCTGCCGATCCACAGCGAGTGCAGTTATGCCGTGGTGAAAGAGGGTGCGAATACCCAGTCGTTGCCGAAAGGTTATGACGTGCTGGAACTGGGCGAAGATCCTTTGGATCTGCAGTCACTGATCGAGGAGGAGCTTTTGCTCGCCTTGCCCATTGTGCCTGCTCATCATCCGGAAGAATGCCAGCAGCCGGCGGGTCTCGATGAGCCCGAACCGAGCGAGGACGAGGTAACGCGGTCCAACCCGTTCAGTGTATTGGCGCAGTTAAAGCGTGACCCAAACGTTTAGGAGTTAATCAATTATGGCTGTTCAGCAGAACAAAAAATCCCGCTCCGCCCGCGACATGCGTCGTTCCCACGACGCTCTCGAGGCTAGCACCCTGTCTGTAGAAAAAACCACGGGTGAAGTTCACCTGCGTCACCACGTATCGCCAGAAGGCGTATACCGTGGCCGTAAAGTGATCGACAAGGGCGCTGACGAGTAATCCTTGTCCGCTCAAGTCATCGCGATTGACGCAATGGGCGGGGACTTCGGTCCCCGCAGCATTGTCCAGGCCAGCCTTGCTTGTCTGTCTGCTACGCCATCGTTGCATCTGGCCCTCGTCGGTCAACCCTCCCTCCTTGAAGAAATGATTGCTGGCCATTCGGCTGTGGATCGCGCGCGCCTGGAAATCATCCCGGCAACGCAGGTGATTGCCATGGACGAGAAGCCGTCGCAGGCATTGCGTGGCAAGCCCGACTCTTCCATGCGGGTGGCGTTGCAATTGCTGCGCGATGGCAAGGTGCAGGCCTGTGTCAGTGCTGGCAATACCGGGGCGTTGATGGCGTTGGCGCGGCACGTGCTCAAGACCCTGCCGGGCATTGATCGCCCGGCAATGGTTGCGGCTATCCCGACCCAGGCGGGTTATTGCCAGTTGCTGGACCTTGGGGCGAATGTGGATTGCAGTGCCGAGCATCTGCTGCAATTCGCCATCATGGGGTCGGTGGCAGCCGAAGCTTTAGGTGTAGTGCGTCCGCGGGTGGCGTTGCTGAACATCGGCACTGAGGACATCAAGGGCAACCAACAGGTCAAGCTGGCCGCGACCTTGTTGCAGGCTGCCCCGGGCCTGAACTACATCGGCTTTGTCGAAGGCGACGGTTTGTACCGTGGCGAGGCCGATGTGGTGGTGTGCGACGGTTTTGTCGGCAACATCCTGCTCAAGTCCAGCGAAGGCCTGGCCACCATGATCGCGGCTCGCATCGAGGCGCTGTTCAGGCAAGGTTTGCTGTCGCGCATGGTTGGAGCCTTGGCAATGCCATTGATGCGGCGCTTGCAGCAAGACTTGGCCCCGGCACGGCACAATGGCGCCAGTTTCTTGGGGTTGCAGGGTATCGTGGTGAAAAGCCATGGTTCGGCCGGTGTGCAGGGTTTCCAAAGTGCGATTCAGCGGGCCTTGATCGAGATTCAGGAGAACCTGCCCGAGCGCTTGCACGGTCGCTTGGAGGCGCTGTTGCCTTAGCGGCTTTTCGTAGGCCAGCGGGGCGATGTGACCGCTGGGTTCAAATTGCCATCCAATTGTCAGTTTCTCGCGCCTACAGTAAGTGGCGCCAATTCTTCGACGACAAGATCATTAGGGGCTTGTTTCATGTCTACCTCCCTCGCATTCGTCTTTCCCGGACAGGGTTCGCAATCCCTCGGCATGCTGGCCGAGCTTGGCGCGCAATATCCGCTGGTTCTGGAAACCTTCAAGGAGGCTTCCGATGCTCTGGGCTATGACCTATGGGCGTTGACCCAGCAGGGGCCGGAAGAACTGCTCAATCAGACCGACAAAACCCAGCCAGCGATCCTCGCCGCGTCCATCGCTTTGTGGCGCTTGTGGTTGGCTGAAGGTGGCGCGCGCCCGGCTTACGTCGCCGGCCACAGCCTGGGTGAATACAGTGCATTGGTTGCGGCCGGTAGCCTGAGCCTTGGCGAAGCTGCCAAGTTGGTGGAGCGTCGCGGCCAGTTGATGCAAGAGGCCGTACCGGCCGGGCAGGGTGGCATGGCTGCGATTCTGGGCCTGGAAGACGCCGATGTGCTGACAGCCTGTGCCGAAGCGGCGCAGGGCGAAGTGGTTAGCGCGGTCAACTTCAATTCCCCGGGCCAGGTCGTCATCGCAGGTGCCAAGGCTGCGGTCGAGCGCGCCATCGAAGGCTGCAAGGCGCGTGGTGCCAAGCGCGCGATGCCGTTGCCGGTCAGCGTCCCGTCCCATTGCGAACTGATGCGCCCGGCGGCCGAGCGGTTTGCCGAGTCCGTCGCTGCCATTGATTGGCAGGTGCCGCAGATCCCCGTGGTGCAAAACGTCAGCGCCGCGGTTGCCGCAGACCTGGACACCCTCAAGCGCGATCTTCTGGAACAGTTGTACAAGCCTGTGCGTTGGGTGGAATCGGTGCAGGCACTGGCCGCTAAGGGCGCCACCCAATTGGTCGAATGCGGTCCAGGCAAAGTGCTCGCCGGCTTGAACAAGCGTTGCGCTGAAGGCGTTTCGACTGCAAACCTCAATACACCCGACGCTTTCGCTGCCGCTCGCGCAGCGTTGGCTTGAATCAGGAGAAGCCTGCATGAGTCTGCAAGGTAAAGTTGCATTGGTGACCGGCGCTAGCCGTGGTATTGGCCAGGCCATTGCGCTTGAGCTGGGGCGTCTGGGCGCTGTAGTGATCGGCACGGCAACCACTGCTTCGGGCGCCGAGCGCATTGCTCAGACCCTGAAGGAAAACGGCGTCCAAGGTACTGGTCTGGAGTTGAATGTGACCAGCAATGAGTCCGTTGCCGCCGTGTTGGCGAGCATTCAGGTGCAGTTCGGTGCGCCGGAGATCTTGGTCAATAATGCCGGTATCACCCGCGATAATCTGATGATGCGCATGAAAGATGACGAGTGGAACGATGTCATCGATACCAACTTGAACAGTCTCTTTCGTCTGTCCAAGGGTGTTCTGCGCGGTATGACCAAGGCACGCTGGGGGCGAATTATCAGTATTGGCTCGGTTGTGGGTGCCATGGGCAACGCGGGCCAAGTAAACTACGCGGCCGCCAAGTCGGGGCTGGAAGGTTTCACGCGCTCGCTGGCGCGGGAGTTGGGGTCGCGTTCGATCACGGTCAACGCAGTGGCTCCGGGGTTCATCGACACCGATATGACCCGCGAGCTGCCAGAAGCGCAACGTGAGGCCTTGCAGGCGCAAATCCCCCTGGGCCGTCTGGGGCAAGCTCAAGAGATCGCGCAAGTGGTCGCTTTTCTGGCTTCGGATGGTGCTGCTTACGTGACTGGGGCTACAATCCCGGTGAATGGCGGCATGTACATGAGTTAAATGTGACGGATCGCTTCAAAAAAATGTCATACGAGCTGTCTAAAATCCGTTATAAAGCTGCAATCTATTTATAGGCAGATGGTCGCAGGGTTTGAGGAGTGAAGCTTTCAGTTGAAAAGCTGAAAAGTCTTTCTATACACTTACCCACTGGCCAGCTGCCTGAATTTGTCCATTAGGAGTGAAAACAAGGTATGAGCACCATCGAAGAGCGCGTCAAGAAAATCGTTGCCGAGCAACTGGGCGTTAAAGAAGACGAAGTGAAGAACGATTCTTCCTTCGTAGAAGACCTGGGTGCCGACTCCCTTGACACCGTTGAGCTGGTGATGGCTCTGGAAGAGGAATTCGAGACCGAAATCCCTGACGAAGAAGCTGAAAAAATCACTACCGTTCAAGCGGCCATCGACTACGTTACTAGCCACCAGGCTTAATCGTTTGTAGTCGTTGCTAGCTGTCATGGAAAAACCGCACTGCCATCACGGCGTGCGGTTTTTTCTTTAGGCCTGATACAAAAGTGTCGTCATTAGAAAAAGGAGAGTGCTGTGTCGCGTAGACGCGTCGTAGTCACCGGTATGGGTATGTTGTCGCCATTGGGCACGGATGTTTCGAGCAGTTGGCAAGGCATTCTGGCCAGCCGCAGTGGCATTGGTCCGATCGAACACACGGACCTTTCTGCCTATTCCACCCGTTTTGGCGGCTCGGTAAAGAACTTCGATGTCGAGCAATACCTGTCGGCCAAGGAAGCGCGCAAGCTCGACCTGTTCATCCAGTATGGCCTGGCCGCTGGTTTCCAGGCAGTCAACCATGCGGGCCTGGAAGTTACCGACGCCAACCGCGAGCGCATTGGCGTGGCCATGGGCTCGGGTATTGGCGGCCTGACTAATATCGAAGAAACCAGCCGCACCCTGCATGAGCAGGGGCCGCGCCGGATCTCTCCTTTCTTCGTGCCTGGCTCGATCATCAATATGATCTCCGGTTTCCTGTCCATCCACTTGGGCACTCAGGGGCCGAACTACGCTATTTCCACGGCTTGCACCACAGGTACGCATTGCATCGGTATGGCTGCACGCAACATCGCCTACGGTGAAGCGGATGTGATGATCGCCGGCGGCGCTGAGATGGCGGCCTGTGGCTTGGGCATGGGCGGTTTTGGCGCGGCGCGTGCCTTGTCGACCCGCAATGACGAGCCAGCCCGCGCGAGCCGCCCTTGGGACAAGGGTCGTGATGGCTTTGTCCTATCCGATGGCGCCGGTGCGCTGGTACTCGAAGAGCTGGAGCACGCCAAGGCGCGTGGCGCGACCATTTATGCCGAGTTGATTGGCTTTGGCATGAGCGGCGACGCGTACCACATGACGTCGCCTTCGGCCGATGGCGCGGGCGCCGCGCGCTGCATGAGCAATGCACTGCGCGATGCCGGGATTGCCCCGCAAGACGTGGACTATATCAACGCCCACGGCACCTCCACCTCGGCGGGTGACCTGGCGGAAGTGCAGGCGATCAAGTCGGTGTTCGGCGAGCACGCCTACAAACTGGCGGTCAGCTCGACCAAGTCCATGACCGGCCATTTGCTTGGTGCCGCGGGCGCGATCGAGGCGATCTTCAGTGTGAAGGCGATCAACGACCAGATCGCGCCGCCCACCATCAACCTGGACGAACCGGACGAAGGTTGCGACCTCGACTTCGTGCCCCACGAAGCGCGGCGCATGCCCATTGATGTGGTGTTGTCCAACTCGTTCGGCTTTGGCGGCACTAATGGCTCCCTGGTGTTCCGCCGGTTCGTTGATTGATGCACAGCTGGGTTGACGGTCAGCCCGAAAGCGCTCTGCCACTCAAGGATCGTGGCCTGGCCTACGGCGACGGGTTGTTTGAAACCGTCGCCGTCAAGGGCGGTCGGCCCGTGTTGCTGGAGCGGCACTTGCTGCGGTTGGCCGAAGGCTGTTCACGCCTGGGCATCAACGCCGATGCGGCGCTGATTCGCAGTGAACTGCTGGCCTACGCGGCGGCGCTGGGGGAGGGCGTGCTCAAGCTGATCCTCACCCGCGGCGATAGCCTGCGCGGTTATGCCGCGCAGCTCGGCGCCCAGCCTCGGCGGATCCTGCAAGGCAACCCGCCCGCCGTCTATCCCTCAGCTCACGCGCAGCACGGCGTGCGCCTATTCCCCTGTACCACCCGGTTGGCCGAGCAACCCTTGCTCGCCGGCCTCAAGCACCTCAATCGCCTCGAACAAGTCATCGCCCGCGCCGAATGGCAGGACGCCGAGCACGCCGAAGGCCTGATGCTCGACACCTCGGGTCGTCTGATCGAAGGGGTGTTCAGCAATCTGTTCCTGGTACGTGATGCTGTGCTGTTGACGCCGGACCTGAGCCGTTGCGGCGTGGCCGGTGTGATGCGCGCCGAGTTACTGTTCCAAGCCGAGTCCCTGGGCATCGCCGTGCAGGTCGCGGACTTGGGGCTAGAGCACTTGCAGCGGGCCGACGAAGTCTTTGTGTGCAATAGCGTGTATGGCGTCTGGCCTGTGCGCGCTTATGCAGCGCTGAGCTGGCCGGTTGGCCCGCTCACCCGTAAACTGCAGAGCATTGCCCGCGCGCTACTGGATGTTTGATTCGTGAGACGTAAATTTTTGCTGCTGCTGGAAACCGGACTGGTTCTGGCAGGCTTGCTGCTGGGCGCTTCTGCCTGGAAGCTGTATTCGGCACTGGAGCAGCCGCTGAACCTGGCTACCGAAGAACTGCTGGAAGTCCCGGCCGGTTCGACCCCCACGGGAACCTTCAATCGCCTGCAAGCCGATGGCGTGCTTGAGGATGCTTTCTGGCTGCGCCTGTACTGGCGTTTTAACCTTGCTGGCCAGCCTTTGCACAGCGGTGAGTACCGCATGCTGCCGGGCATGACCGCCCAGGGCTTGATTGGCCTGTGGCAGCGCGGCGAAGTGGTGCAATACAGCCTGACCCTGGTTGAGGGTTGGAACTTCCGCCAGGTGCGCTCCGCCCTGAGCAAGAACGACAAGTTGGAACAGACCCTGGCGGGGCTGAGCGACAGCGAAGTGATGGAAAAACTGGGCCATGGCGGCGTGTTCCCCGAGGGGCGGTTCTTTCCCGACACCTATAGTTTCGTGCGCGGCATGAGCGATGCCGAGTTGCTGAAAAAAGCCTACGAGCGTCTTGAGGAGGTGCTGGCCAAGGAGTGGAGCCGGCGCGCTGCCGACTTGCCCTACACCCAGCCCTATCAGGCGCTGATTATGGCCTCGCTGGTGGAGAAGGAAACCGGTGTGCCCCAGGAGCGCGGGCAGATTGCCGGGGTGTTCGTGCGCCGCATGCGCACCGGCATGATGCTGCAAACCGACCCGACGGTGATCTACGGCCTCGGCGAGCGCTACAACGGCAAGCTGACCCGCTCCCACCTGCGCGAACCAACGCCGTACAACACTTACACCAACTTCGGGTTGCCGCCGACGCCCATTGCTATGGTCGGGCGCGAAGCAATCAACGCCGCGCTCAACCCGGTTGCTGGCAGCAGCCTGTACTTTGTCGCCCGTGGCGATGGCAGCCATGTGTTCTCCGACGACCTGGATGCGCACAACGCCGCCGTGCGCGAGTATCAGCTCAAGCGTCGTGCCGACTACCGCTCCAGTCCGGCGCCACTGCAGGTGCCGCAGGCTGCTCCTGAAGACGTCGTGCCGCCCCAGGATGATGAGCCCGCGCTGGACGCCAACCCGCCGCAAAGCCCGCAATGACATTGATTAAGGACTGCCCGTGACTGGTTTGTTTATCACGCTGGAAGGCCCGGAAGGCGCCGGCAAAAGCACCAACCGCGAATACCTGGCCGAGCGCCTGCGCGCCGCCGGCATTGAAGTGTTACTGACCCGCGAACCGGGCGGCACACCACTGGCCGAACGCATCCGCGAGGTGCTGCTGGCGCCCATCGATGAAGTGATGAACCCGGACACCGAGCTGCTGCTGGTGTTCGCCGCACGGGCCCAGCACTTGGCACAAGTGATCCGCCCGGCGCTGGCACGGGGCGCGGTGGTGCTGTGTGATCGCTTTACCGACTCCACTTACGCCTATCAAGGCGGCGGCCGCGGTTTGTCCGTGGAGCGTATCGCGGCGCTGGAAACGTTCGTTCAGGGCGATCTGCGCCCGGACCTGACGCTGGTGTTCGACCTGCCGGTGGAAATCGGCATGGCCCGGGCCAGCGCCCGTGGGCGGCTGGACCGCTTCGAGCTGGAAGATCGGCTGTTTTTCGACGCGGTTCGCAGCGCGTTCCTCGCCCGAGCCAAGGCGGACCCGGCGCGCTACCTGCTGGTGGACGCCGCTCAACCCCTGGCGCAGGTTCAACGTGCGCTGGATGCCCTGGTGCCGACCCTGCTGGAGCGTCATCGTGGCTGAAGCCTATCCGTGGCAGGACAGCCTCTGGCAGCAATTGGCCGGCCGCAGCCAGCACGCCCACGCTTATTTGCTGCATGGCCCCATGGGTATCGGCAAGCGCGCCCTGGCCGAACGCCTGATGGCCAGCCTGTTGTGCCAACGACCCGAGGGGCTGGAGGCTTGCGGCCAGTGCAAATCCTGCCTGCTGCTCAAGGCCGGTAGCCATCCGGACAACTACATTCTGGAGCCGGAAGAGGCGGACAAGGCGATCAAGGTCGATCAGGTCCGTGACCTGGTGAGTTTCGTGGTGCAGACCGCGCAAATGGGCGGGCGCAAAGTGGTGTTGATCGAGCCGGTGGAGGCGATGAACCACAACGCAGCCAACGCTTTGCTCAAAAGCCTCGAAGAACCCTCCGGCGACACGGTGCTGCTGCTGGTCAGCCACCAGCCAAGCCGCTTGCTGCCCACGGTCAAGAGCCGCTGCGTGCAGCAGGCGTGCCCGTTGCCGAGCCCAGCCATGAGCCTGCAATGGCTGGCCCAGGCGTTGCCCGACTGCACAACGGATGAGCGTGGTGAACTCCTGACCCTGGCCGCCGGCTCGCCGCTGTTGGCGGTCAACCTCCAGGCCCAGGGCGTGCGCGAGCAGCGGGCGTTGGTGGTTGAAGGGGTGAAGAAACTGCTCAAACAACAGCAATCGCCGACCCAATTGGCCGAGGGCTGGAATGCCATCCCGTTGTTACTGCTGTTCGACTGGTTCTGCGACTGGTCGAGCCTGATCCTGCGTTATCAACTGACCCACGACGAGGCTGGCCTGGGCCTGGCCGACATGCGCAAGGTGGTGCAGTACCTGGCGCAAAAGAGCCCGCAGGGCAAGGTCCTGGAGATCCAGGACTGGATCCTCGCCCAGCGCCAGAAAGTCCTGGGTAAGGCCAACCTCAATCGGGTGTTGTTGCTCGAAGCCCTGTTGGTGCAATGGGTGGGGTTGCTCGGCCGCCGTTGATCGGCGCCGCCCGCGGCGCTTTTTTATCCACAGAACCGAGTTGCGACTTTTTATGCTTGTAGATTCCCACTGCCACCTCGACCGCCTCGACCTGGCTGCCCACGGCGGCTCCCTGGACGCAGCACTGGATGCTGCCCGCCAATGTGGCGTCGGGCATTTCCTGTGCATTGGCGTCAGTGTCGATAACGCGGCCGACGTCAAGGCACTGGCCGAGCGCTATGACGATGTCGATTGTTCGGTGGGTGTTCACCCGCTCGACGTTCAGCCCGGCGCCGCGCCGGCGCTGGACTGGCTGCTGCGTGAGCTCAACCACCCGCGTGTCGTGGCCATTGGCGAGACGGGCCTGGATTACCACTACGAACCTGAAGCCGCCGAGTTGCAGCAAGCCTCATTCCGCCTGCACCTGGAGGCCGCCCAGCAAACCGGCAAACCGGTGATCGTCCACACCCGTGGCGCGCGGGCCGACACCCTGGCCCTGCTGCGCGAAGCAGCGTTGCCCCAAGCGGGCGTGCTGCACTGCTTCACAGAAGACTGGGACATGGCCAAAGCCGCGCTGGACCTGGGCTTCTACATCTCGCTGTCGGGGATTGTCACCTTCAAGAATGCCGAGGCCTTGCGCGATGTGGCGCGCCAGGTGCCGGCCGATCGCCTGCTGGTAGAGACCGACTCGCCTTACCTGGCCCCCATTCCGTACCGGGGCAAGCCCAACTTGCCGCAGTACGTGCGGGAAGTGGCGCAGTATCTGGCGATGCTGCGCGGCCAGCCCTTTGATGCTTTTGCCCGCCAAACCAGCGAGAACTTCCAGCGGTTGTTCCCGCTGGCTCGGGTCAAGCCGTTCTAAGGTAAATCGCGGGCAAAAAAAACCCGGGTTCTGGGGGGTGAATCCGGGTTAAGACCATTAGGAGTAAAACAAAGGCACGCGGTCCGTTGGTACCTTCATCGCCGCGACACTTGGGGGAGATGCCGCGTCGACAGCTCAAGTATTGATCACAATGGCGTTGCGTCCAGTTCGCGCTGGCTATTTCTTAAACAGATTTGGAATACGCGCGCTTCGCTTGAGTTCTCATTGCCGCGCCAGGGTAGCGACAATCGCCAGAGTTTCGTCGATTACGCGCTTTTCTGTATAGAAATGCGGGGAAAAACGCACACCCTCACCACGGGGGATGCACACCACCTGTTGCGCCATCAACTGCCGCCATAGCTGCTGATTATCGATGCCATCGATACTGAACGAGAAAATCCCGCCCCGACGCGCCGGATTCAGCGGGCTGTGCAAGCGCACCCCGGGAATGGCGCTCAAACCGTCTTGCAACCACTGCACCCGTTCGGCGATTAACCGGGCGACTTCTTCCATGCCCACGTCTTCAAGCAGCGACAGGCTGGCCTCCAGCGCCATGGCCCCGAGCATATTGGGGCTGCCGCATTCAAAGCGCCGGGCGCTTTTTGCCGGCTCCCACGCGGTGCGGCTATAGTCGCCCATATGTTCAAGCATGTGCCAGCCGAACTCGTGCAGCTTGAGTTGTTCACGCAACTCGGCGCGGCAATAGAACACCCCCAGGCCTTCCGGGCCGAGCATCCACTTGTGGCCGTCGGCCATGGCGAAGTCGCACTGATAGGCCTGCACATCGAAGGGTAGGGCGCCCAGTTGCTGGATCGCGTCAATGCAAAACAGCACGTTGCGCTGCTTGCAACCGGCCCCCAGGCGTCGCAGGTCCAGCAGCAGGCCGCTAGCGAACTGCACGGCGCTGACCGACATCAGCCGCGTGCGCGGCCCGCAGGCCGCCAGCAGCGCGGCTTCCGGGTCATCGCCCTTGAGGCTGACTTGCACCACTTCCACCCCTTGCCCGGCCAGGGCTTCCCAGACGATGCGGTTGGAGGGGAATTCTTCGTCGCTGATGACGATCTGGTCGCCGTTTTTCCAGCTCAAACCGAAGGCTACGAAAGAGAGGGCTTCTGATGTATTTTTGACCAGCGCCACGTCATCCGTTGCCGGTGCGTTGAGCAGGCGGGCAAGGCGTTCGCGAAGGCGTTGTTCCAGTACCATCCAGTCCGGATAGTCCCTGGCGCCGAGCAAAACGTTCTCCTGGGCGAAGCGGGTGACGGCTAATGCGGCGCGATTGGGCCAGGGCGCAACGGCCGCGTGGTTCAAATAACGCAGGCCGGGAGCCTGTACAAATTCATCAAGAAACGTAGTCATGGTCGGATGATCCGTGCAATTTGGCGCAAGTTAGGCATAATACGCGGCTTCGATTTTGACCCCTACAGACCTTTTCTTATGCACAAAGAACCTCGTAAGGTCCGTGAGTTTCGTCGCCGCGAGCAAGAAATTCTCGATACCGCGCTCAAGCTGTTCCTCGAACAAGGTGAAGACAGTGTCACCGTCGAGATGATCGCTGATGCCGTGGGTATCGGCAAAGGCACGATCTACAAGCACTTCAAGTCCAAGGCGGAGATCTACCTGCGCTTGATGCTCGATTACGAGCGCGACCTGAATGAGCTGCTGCACTCTGCCGATGTGGACAAGGATAAGGAAGCCCTGTCCCGGGCTTACTTTGAGTTCCGCATGCGCGACCCGCAGCGCTATCGCTTGTTCGATCGCCTGGAAGAGAAGGTGGTCAAGGGCAACCAGGTTCCGGAGATGGTCGAAGAATTGCACAAGATCCGTGCTTCGAACTTCGAGCGCCTGACCCTGTTGATTAAGGGCCGCATCAGCGAGGGCAAGCTCGAAGACGTGCCGCCGTACTTCCACTATTGCGCGTCCTGGGCGCTGGTCCACGGCGCCGTGGCGCTGTACCACTCACCGTTCTGGAGCAATGTGCTGGAAGACCAGGAAGGCTTCTTCCAGTTCCTGATGGATATCGGTGTGCGCATGGGCAACAAGCGCAAGCGCGACACCGACGCCCCGGGCAGTTGAGCCATTCAAGTGCTTTATTGCGCCATCATTGAGCTACGTGGCGCGAACCTCCCCAGCTTATACTCAGGCATGGGACTTGCTAAAACCTGATTTATAAGTCAGGTTTTGCCGGTCCCGATTTTTCTTCCGCCGGAGTGCTTCATGATCGTTGACCGTCAAGGCAGGCGTTTTCGCAATTTGCGTATCAGCCTGACTTCAGCCTGCAACTATGCCTGTACCTACTGCGTGCCCAACGGCAAGCGGCTGGTGGCTGCGCAGGATGAACTGTCGGCCGAGGCCATGGCCCGGGGCGTGGCGTACCTGATCGAGGCGGCAGGCATCGAGCGTTTGCGCATCACCGGCGGCGAACCACTGGTCAGCCCCAAGCTGGAAGCGTTCATGGCGGCCGTGGGGCAGATGGGCCTGGCGGACATCAGCCTGACTACCAATGGCCAGTTGCTGACGCGCAAGTTGCCCTCCCTGGTGCAGGCCGGCATCCGCCGCATCAACGTTTCCCTCGACACCCTCGACCCGCAAGCCTTCCGCGCCATCGCCCGGGGCGGCGACCTACCCACCGTGCTCGACGGTATGGCCCAGGCCAAGGCCGCCGGGATGAAGGTCAAGGTCAACATGGTGCCGTTGCGCGGGCAGAACCTGGACCAGGTGATGCCGCTGCTCGACTACTGCCTGGAGCGTGGCTACGAGTTGCGCTTCATCGAGTTGATGCGCATGGGCCACCTGGCCAGCGATGGCAACAGCTTCCTGCAGCAGTTCGTCAGCCTCCAGCAGTTGCTGGGCCTGATTGGCGAACGCTACGAATACTTGCAAGCCGACGCCCCGGTGGACGCCACTGCGGTGCGCTACGAAGTGCCGGGCCATGGCTTCTTCGGTGTGATTGCCAATGAAAGCGTGCCTTTTTGCCGGACCTGTTCGCGCTTGCGTCTGTCGTCCACCGGTTGGCTGCATGGCTGCCTGTCGTCGAGCAACCGCCACTACATCGGCGACTTGCTGGACAAACCGCGCCACCAGGCCCTGCCCGCGTTGCAGCGGCTGCTGATGAAAGCCCTGGACGACAAGCAGGAAGTGGCGTTCTCCGGCGGCGCGACGGTGATGAAGATCATTGGCGGCTGAGGCCCAGGCAGGCTGGCCCGGAAGCTGCATCTGGTGCCCATTCGCCGGTTTTCCGTCACCGGCCTCTGGAGGGTAGGATGCGTAGCCTGGTTTTGCTGCTGGCCGTTTTGGCGCTTGGTGGCTGCATGAATGTCAGTGACCTGGGCGAGGGCGCTCGCTACCACATGAGCGATGCGGGCCTGTTGGACCACAGCGATACCCGCCGCACCAGCTCCGTGCGCATCCAACCCGATTCCTTCGTGTTTATCGCCCAGGGCGCGTTCGCCCCGCCGGGCAGCGCTTACCCGCGGCCCAATGTGGTGGCCGAAGAGGCGTTCAACAGCTTCGTCGAGTATTTCCCCATGGTGCGCCGCGCCCGTGCCCCCGAAGGGCTGGACGAGGCAATGACCGAGGCTCGCGCCGCCGGCGCCCATTACCTGCTCTACACCCGCTTCGCCAAGGCCGAAGACCGCATCGGCAACTACGATGAATGGGCCGACCAGGAAGCCGTGGATCGCCTAGGGGTGGACACCGGTGTGATTCAGATCATGCTGATCGAGACCAGTACCCAATACCTGATCGACACGGCGCGCATCCGCAGCCGTGGCGGTTTACTGACGTTCCATGACAACAAGCCGCAAGACCTGCTCGGCCAACCCCTGCGCCAGTACGCGCGCAGCCTGCTGGGCCTGAGCGACTGAGCGCGGCCCCCGGAGCCTCCATGAGCGACACGCAAAAAGCCCTCGACCTGTTCGCCCAGATCCCCAAGGCCAAAGGCCTGCCGCCGGTGCACCTGTGGAATCCCGAGTTCTGCGGCGATATCGATATGCGCATCGCCCGCGACGGCACCTGGTACTACCAGGGCACGCCCATTGGCCGCAAGCCGATGGTCAAGTTGTTCTCCACTATCCTGCGCCGCGACGGCGATGACTACTTCCTGATTACCCCAGTGGAAAAAGTCGGGATCAAGGTCGATGACGCGCCGTTCATTGCCGTGACCCTGGAGGTTGAAGGGCAGGGCGAGAGCCAAGTGTTGCGCTTTACCAGCAATGTCGAAGAGTCCTTCGCCGCCGATGCCGAACACCCATTGCGGGTGGTGATCGATCCTGCGAGCCAGGAGCCAGCGCCCTACGTGCTGGTACGCAGCAATCTGGAAGCGCTGATCCACCGCAACGTCTTCTACCAATTGGTGGAGCTGGCGGTGAGCCGCCCCATCGATGGCCAGAACTGGCTCGGGGTGTGGAGCGCCGGGGTGTTCTTCCCCATCGGCCTGGAACCCTGAGCCAGGGGCCTGGCGCTTACTGAGCGGCGCCGTTGCCTTCGGAGCCGGAGCCGCCGGTGGTGGTTTTCGAGCCGCTGCCCATCTTGCCGTTTTCCGGATCGGGCGCGCCGCCCTGGCGGCCGCTGTCGTTACCCTGCACCCGCGGGTCGGTGCCGGTGGATGGAGGCAGGCCGCCGTTATCCATGGCGCCGCCGGTGTCCATCGACGGTGTCGAGCCCTGGGTGGTGGGCGGCGTTGGCGAATCGACCGGGTTGGTCGGCCCGGTGGAACCGGCGAACGAGGCCAGGGAAACCGAGGACAGCAGGCCGGCCAGGGCCAGGTTTGTAAGGAGTGAGCGATTCATGGTGTCGTCTCCAATGTCAGGGGGTTACCTTCAATTGGTCAGCCGCTGGCCGGTGGGGTGCCGGGCGGGCGACGGGCGGTGCTGATCCTGCTGCGAAGGTTCTGCCATTCGCCGCTGAAATTGAGCTGCGCCAGGTCGGCAAACTGCATTAGCATCGCCTTTTGAATTTTTGCCAGGATCGTCCATGACCATCGAAATCCGCCCGGCGTTGCCCAGTGACGCCCAGCAAATCCTTTCCTTTATCACTGAGCTTGCGGATTACGAGAAGGCCCGCCACGAAGTCATTGCCAGCGTCGCCGACATCCAGCGCAGCCTGTTCGGCGAAGGCGCCACGGCCCATGGCCTGATTTGCCTGCGCGACGGTTTGCCGATCGGCTTCGCGGTGTTCTTTTTCAGCTACTCGACCTGGCTGGGCAGCAATTGCCTGTACCTCGAAGACCTGTACATCAACCCGGAGCAGCGTGGCGGCGGCGCGGGCAAGAAACTGCTGCGCCACCTGGCGCGCATTGCCTGCGACAACGGTTGCGGGCGTTTCGAGTGGAGCGTGCTGGACTGGAACGAGCCGGCGATCAAATTCTATGAATCCATCGGCGCCAAGCCCCAGGAAGAATGGGTGCGCTATCGCATGGAGGGGGATTCTCTGCGCGAGTTTGCCCAGGGCTGACACCGCGTCTGTGTTGGCAGGGCCACGGCCATCGCGAGCAAGCCGCCCGGGTTGGGAGCGAGCCTGCCCGCGATGAGGTCAGAACAAACGCAGCTTTTCTATCGGCCGGTTCAGCCCTTGAGCGTGGCCATGTCGATCACGAAGCGGTACTTCACATCGCCGGCGATCATGCGGGTGTAGGCCTCGTTGATCTGGCGGATGTCGAGCATTTCGATGTCGCAGGTGATGTTGTGCTCGGCGCAGAAATCCAGCACTTCCTGGGTTTCGGCCATGCCGCCGATCAATGAGCCTGCCAGTACGCGGCGCTGGGTCACCAGGTGTGCGGCGTGGATCGGCGGGTTCACCGGTTCGATCAGCCCGACCAGGATATGCACACCGTCAAAGCGCAGGGTTTGCAGGTAGGGGTTGAGGTCGTGCTGCACCGGGATGGTGTCGAGCAGGAAGTCGAACTGCCCTGCGGCGGCAGCCATCTGCGCGGCGTCGGTGGATACGATCACATGGTCCGCACCCTGGCGCCGCGCTTCTTCAGCCTTGCTGGCGGAACGGGTGAACAGGGTCACTTCTGCGCCCATGGCTTTGGCGAACTTGATGCCCATATGGCCCAGGCCACCCATACCGAGGATGCCAACCTTGTCACCGGGCTCGACACCGTAGTGCTTGAGGGGCGAGTAGGTGGTGATGCCGGCGCAAAGGATCGGCGCGGCGCTGGCCAGGTCCAGCTTGGCCGGGATGCGCACCACAAAGCGCTCGCTGACCACGATGCTGTCGGAGTAACCGCCCATGGTGTTGCTGCCATCGACCCGGTCCGGGGTGGCGTAGGTCATGGTCGGGCCTTCGAGGCAGTACTGCTCCAGGTCGGCGTGGCAGGCGTCGCAGTGGCGGCAGGAATCGACCATGCAACCCACGCCCACCAGGTCGCCGACCTTGTGGGCTGTGACCTGGGCGCCGATGGCGGTGACCTTGCCGACGATTTCATGGCCCGGCATCAGCGGGTATACGGCGATGCCCCACTCGTTGCGCGCCTGATGGATGTCGGAGTGGCACACGCCGCAGTAGAGGATTTCGATGGCCACGTCGTCGGGGCGCGGGCTGCGGCGTTGGAAGGTCATGGGGGCGAGGGGAGTGGTCGCGGACTGGGCGGCGTAACCGATGGCTGTGTACATGAAGAACCTCGCAGATGCGTTGACTGTTGAGGCGGGTTATTTTGCGCGCCGGTGGCCCGGCTCGACAGGGCGAATACTCCGGCTCTCTTGCCTATTCCTCCGGATTCGCCCCGTGGCGCGCGGCAACGGCCAGCAGACCTGCGATGATGGGCGCCTCATTTTTTGCCTGAAGCCTGTGCCATGTTGTTGACCCGTCATTTGGACGCCAATGCCACGTTGGTTGCCTTGCTCGCGCCGCTTGCTACCCGCGATGGCTTCATTCCCACCGCCGTGCCGGGCGTGCAATTGCTGCGCGCCAGCCGGGATGTGGCGCGCGGGCCACAGATCTACGAGCCGAGCCTGATGGTTATCGTGCAGGGCAGCAAACTGGCGTATCTGGGCCCGCGCACCCTGGAATACGGCGCTGGCCATTACCTGATCCAGGCGTTGCCGGTGCCGTTCGAGTGCGAAACCTTCGCCTCGGCGGATGCGCCTTTATTGGGCTTGGCGATCGGCATCGACCGCGCCGTGCTCGGCGAGTTGGTGTTGGCGATGGGCCGCGACGAGGGAGGCCCCGTGGCGGCGCAAACCCTGGAGTCCATGAGCTCGGCGGTGCTCGATGACAGCATGCGCGGTTGCGTCGAGCGGCTGTTGCGCTGCCTGCACGATCCGCTGGAATGCCAGGTGATGGGCAGCGCCCGTTTGCGCGAGCTGTTGTTCGTCGCGCTGCGCGGGCCCCAGGCCGATGTGCTGCGGGCGCTGGTGGAACAGCAGGGGCAATTTGCCCGGGTCGCCGCGTCCCTCAGCCATTTGCACGAGCACTATGCCGAGCCGCTGAATGTGGAAACCCTGGCGCGCTACGCGAACATGAGCGCATCGACCTTCCACGAGCATTTCAAGCGCAGCACCCTGTTGTCGCCGGTGCAGTACCTCAAACGCCTGCGTTTGCTCAAGGCCCAGCAATTGCTGGTGGCCGAAGGCATGGGCGTGGCTCAGGCGGCCCACCGCGTGGGGTATCAGAGCACCTCGCAGTTCAGCCGTGAGTACAAGCGCTATTTCGAGCGTAACCCGGGGGCGGAGCGGGTGGCGTCGTAGGCGGGCGCTAAAGCGGCGGGCAACAAAAAGGCCCCCATGCGGGAGCCTCGATGTTCAAGCGTGCGGCTTACATGTTCGGGTAAGTCGGGCCGCCAGCGCCTTCGGGCGTGACCCAGGTGATGTTCTGCGCAGGGTCCTTGATGTCACAGGTCTTGCAGTGTACGCAGTTCTGGGCGTTGATCTGGAAGCGCTTTTCGCCGTCTTCTTTGGTGATGACTTCGTATACGCCGGCCGGGCAGTAGCGCTGCGCCGGTTCGTCGTACAACGGCAGGTTCTGGTTGATCGGGATGCTCGGGTCGGCCAGTTTCAAGTGGCACGGCTGCTCTTCTTCATGGTTGGTGCTGGAGAGGAATACCGAGCTGAGTTTGTCGAAACTCAGTTTGCCGTCGGGCTTGGGGTAGTCGATCTGCTTGCTGTCCTTGGCCAGCTTTAGGCAGGCGTAGTCCGGCTTGGTGTCGTGCAGGGTGAACGGGATCTTGCTGCCCAGGATGTTCTGGTCGAACCAGTTGAACCCGGCGCCCAGGATCGGGCCGAACTTGTGCATCGCCGGGCCGAAGTTGCGGGTGGCGAAGAGTTCCTCGTAGAGCCAGCTGGCCTTGAACGCATCGACGTAGCTGGTCAGCTCGTCAGCGCCTTCGCCGCCGGCCAGCAGCGCATCGGCCACGGCGTCGGCGGCGAGCATGCCGGACTTCATGGCCGTGTGGCTGCCCTTGATCTTGGCGACGTTCATGGTGCCCAGGTCGCAACCGATCAGCGCGCCACCCTTGAAGACCATTTTCGGCAGCGAATTCAGGCCGCCCTTACTCAGTGCGCGGGCGCCGTAGCTGATGCGCTTGCCGCCTTCGAGGTACTGCTTGAGCACGGGGTGATGCTTGAGGCGCTGGAACTCATCGAACGGCGACAGGAAGGTGTTGCTGTAGGACAGATCGACGATCAGGCCGACCACCACTTGGTTGTTTTCCAGGTGATAAAGGAACGAGCCACCGGTGTTCTCGTTGCTCATGATGTCCAGCGGCCAGCCGGCGGTGTGCATTACCAGGCCTGGCTGATGCTTGGCCGGGTCGATTTCCCAGATTTCCTTCAGGCCGATGCCGTAGTGCTGGGCGTCGGCGTCGCTGCCCAGGTCGAAACGCTTGATGAGTTGCTTGCCGATATGGCCACGGCAGCCTTCGGCGAACAGCGTGTACTTGCCACGCAGTTCCATGCCGGGGGTGTACAGGCCTTCCTTGGGCTGGCCTTCGCGGTCTACGCCCAGGTCGCCGGTAATGATGCCGCGCACCACGCCGTTTTCGTCGAACAGCGCTTCCTGGGCAGCGAAGCCTGGGTAGATCTCCACGCCCAGGTTCTCGGCCTGCTGGGCCAGCCAGCGGCACAGGTTGCCCAGGGAGATGATGTAGTTGCCTTCGTTGTGCATGCTCTTGGGCACAAAGAAGTCGGGAACTTTGGTAGCGTTCTCGGCACTGCGCAGTACATAAATGTCATCGCGTACCACTGGCGTGTTCAGCGGTGCGCCCAGTTCCTTCCAGTCCGGGAACAGTTCGTTCAGGGCCCGGGGTTCAAACACGGCGCCCGACAGGATGTGCGCACCGACTTCCGAGCCTTTTTCGACCACACAGACGCTGATTTCCTGGCCCGCTTGCGCGGCCTTTTGCTTCAGACGGCAGGCGGCAGACAGGCCAGCGGGGCCGGCTCCGACGATGACTACGTCGAATTCCATGTATTCGCGTTCCACAGGCTCTCTCCTACTCAAGGCTCACAGTTTTTTTCTAATTGGAGGTTTGGTGTTGCATCCGTTGTTTGGGCTACCGCTTTATGACGCCGCACTCAAGGGGGGCAAGCAATGGATGACCCACCTGTCTCTCTAAGCGGCGCATTATATCTACACCACTCTCAGCGTCCAATACAAACGTTTGTTTGAATTTGCTGGAAGCCAGATAAATCAAAGAAGCGCGGCTTATAACTGACCATTTTGCCGTATTGACCGGAATAGGCGTTCCGGTCAAGATACGGTCGGTTTTGCGCTCGCCGTAGGCTGGCTGTTGGTTTCAAGAGCACCTCTAAAGACAGGGCGAAGGCAGCATCAGGTGACATAGGCGCGTGGTTTGGCGCGCAGTTTACACACCGCGAAAGGGAATGACTTGTCAGTCACTACTGACGAATGGTCATCCGCCTTGCGGGCACAGTCCCCCGTTCAATATGCCGGCGTTTTTAGAGGTGCCCTTGCGCCGATAAGCATCAACCGCCAGGTTCGCCTAGGCGACTTTCTTTTCACCGGAGAGTAACGAGGAATCCATGAAGGTTCTTGTAGCTGTCAAACGAGTGGTCGACTATAACGTCAAGGTTCGCGTCAAAGCGGACAACTCCGGCGTCGACCTCGCTAACGTCAAGATGTCGATGAACCCTTTCTGCGAAATCGCAGTGGAAGAAGCGGTACGCCTGAAAGAGAAAGGTGTAGCGACTGAAATCGTCGTCGTCTCCATTGGTCCGTCCACTGCCCAAGAGCAACTGCGTACCGCACTGGCCCTGGGTGCCGATCGTGCCATCCTCGTCGAATCCGCCGATGAACTGAACTCCCTGGCCGTGGCCAAGCTGCTCAAGGCTGTGGTCGATAAGGAGCAGCCGCAACTGGTGATCCTGGGTAAACAGGCCATCGATAGCGACAACAACCAGACCGGCCAGATGCTGGCGGCGCTGACCGGTTTCGGCCAGGGCACCTTCGCGTCGAAAGTCGAAGTGGCGGGCGACAAGGTTGCAGTCACCCGTGAAATCGACGGCGGCGCGCAAACAGTCTCCCTGAGCCTGCCAGCGATCGTCACCACCGACCTGCGTTTGAACGAGCCGCGCTACGCGTCCCTGCCAAACATCATGAAAGCCAAGAAGAAGCCTCTGGAAGTGCTGACTCCGGACGCTTTGGGCGTTTCCACCGCCTCCACCAACAAGACCCTGAAAGTCGAAGCGCCGGCTGCACGCAGCGCGGGTATCAAGGTCAAGTCGGTGGCTGAACTGGTCGAGAAACTGAAAAACGAAGCGAAGGTAATCTAAATGACTATCTTGGTTATTGCTGAACACGACAACAAAGTGCTGGCCCCGGCCACGCTGAACACTGTGGCTGCGGCTGCGAAAATCGGTGGCGATATTCACATCCTGGTAGCGGGCTCCAACGCTGGCGCCGTGGCTGAAGCCGCTGCGAAAGTGGCTGGTGTGTCCAAGGTGCTGCTGGCCGACAACGCTGCCTATGCCCACCAGTTGCCGGAAAACGTCGCGCCGCTGGTTGCCGAACTGGGCGCTGGCTACAGCCACATCCTGGCTGCCGCGACTTCCAACGGCAAAAACATCCTGCCGCGCGTTGCCGCTCAGTTGGACGTTGACCAGATCTCCGAGATCATCTCGGTAGAATCGGCCGACACCTTCAAGCGCCCGATCTACGCCGGTAACGCCATTGCCACCGTGCAATCCTCGGCCTCGGTGAAAGTCATCACCGTGCGTGCCACCGGTTTCGACCCGGTTGCCGCCGAGGGCGGTTCGGCCGCGGTTGAAGCCGTTGGTGCTGCGCACGACGCGGGCAAGTCGTCCTTCGTTGGCGAAGAGCTGGCCAAGTCCGACCGCCCTGAGCTGACCGCTGCCAAGATCGTCGTTTCCGGCGGCCGTGGCATGCAGAACGGCGACAACTTCAAGCACCTCTACGCCCTGGCCGACAAGCTGGGGGCTGCTGTGGGTGCTTCCCGTGCGGCCGTGGACGCAGGCTTCGTGCCTAACGATATGCAGGTTGGCCAGACCGGTAAGATCGTCGCGCCACAGCTGTACATCGCTGTCGGTATCTCCGGCGCGATCCAGCATTTGGCCGGTATGAAAGACTCCAAAGTGATCGTTGCGATCAACAAGGACGAAGAAGCGCCGATCTTCCAGGTGGCTGATTACGGCCTGGTAGCTGACTTGTTTGAAGCTGTACCTGAGTTGGAGAAGCTGGTTTAAACCAGTCGCTTCACTTATAAAGAGCCCGGCCTTATGGTCGGGCTTTTTTTATTGTGTTCTGGGTGGGGAGGTAGGCATGGCGTTGCGACGCTTGGGCGGAATGTCGTTGCTGGTGGGGTTGGGCCTGTTGCCGGTACTGGCGGGCGCGGCCGGTAAATGCGAGCGGCTGGTGGTGACTGGCAGCCCGGATGCCCCGCCCTACCTGTGGCAGGACCCGCAAGACCCCAAACATTTGATCGGCGCCAGTGCCGACCTGATGCAGCAAGTGGCCGGTGAGCTGGGGCTTAAGGTCGAAGTGTTGTACGCGGGCAAACGGGCCCAGGCCCTGGACGAAGTGCGCAGCGGGCGCATGGACCTGCTGCTGGACGCACCGTTGACGGTTAATGAACTGGCCGCCCTGGACTACGTGCACCCACCGCTGGTACGCAACGACTATCTGGTCTGGACCCGCAAGGATTCTCCGCTGGTCTACAGCCAGGCTTCAGACTTACAGGGCCACTCCGGGGCCTTGTCGCAAAAGGCCCGGCTTACCCAGGGTTTTGAACTGTTCGCCGAGCAAAACCTGGCCCTGGTGCGCACCCCCAACCTGACCCAGGCCTTGCAGAAACTGCTGCTGGGCGAAGTGGAGTACGTCCTGGCCGGGCGCTATGCGGGAATGGCCATGGCCCAGACCCTGGGCATGGCCGACGACCTCCTGGCCCACGGGCAAGCGGTGGATCAGCCGGGGTTGTTCCTGGCGGTTTCCCATAACTCGGCCTGCAACGATCCATGGTTGCGCGGACAGTTGGCCAAAAAGATGACAGAATTGCCCGCGTCCGGCCTGGCGCAGGCTGTGCTGCAGCGCAATATCGAGCGCTGGAAGGCCCAGCAGAAGCAACCCGCCAGCGCCCCAAATCAGTAGGGATTTTTAGTGAGTATTCGACCTCTTTTCGCTGCCCTGGCCGTTCTGGCTCTGGCGGGTTGTGCAGCCGATCCGGCGCCGAATGAACAAATGCGTTTGACCGAGCAAGCCCTGGAACAGGCCAAGGCCGTGGGCGCCATGCCCGAGGACGTGGCCGAGTTGAAACTGGCCGAAGATAAATTGCTGCGCGCGCGGGCCGAGATGTCCGATCAGTCCTTCAAGGACGCCCGCATGCAGGCTGAACAGGCCGAGTTGGACGCCCGCCTGGCCGAAGCGCGGGTCCTGACCCTCAAGAGCCGCGAGCAGTTGAATGTGCTTAACACCCGTATCACGCGCTTGCGCAAGCAGTTGGGAGACGCCCAATGAGCCTGAATAAAAGCGTGATGGGCGGTGTGCTCCTGGCCAGTTGCGCCAGCCTTTTCGGCTGCGCCGGCCAACACAGTGATGCGGCGCTGCAACAGGCAGCGACCCAGTTCCAGAAGGTCAAGGAAGACTCCAATGTGCTGCGCATCGCGCCCAAGGATGTGATCCGCGCCGGTGAATCCCTGGCCCGTGCCGATCGTCTCTCCAGTTACTGGGGCAGTGGCGAAGACGTGGCCCATTACGCCTACCTGAGCCAGCGCTACAGCGACATCGCCCTGGAGCACACCGAGCAGGTGCTCAACCAGGAGCGCGCCGCCAAGCTGGAACTGGAGCGCCAACGCCTGCAACTGGCTTTGCGCGAGGCCAAGTTGCTCAGCGTGCAGCAGCAGGGCAAGTGGCTGGAAGAGCAGATCATCAGCCTGGCCACCACCCAGACTGACCGCGGCTTGGTGATGACCCTGGGCGACGTGTTGTTCGACACCGGCGAGGCCGACCTGAAAAGCTCAGCCAACCGTACCGTGCTCAAACTCGTGCAGTTCTTGCAACTGAACCCAAAGCGCGTGGTGCGCATCGAGGGTTACACCGACAGCACGGGCGGGCGCCAGGACAACCTGAAACTGTCCCGCGACCGCGCCCAAGCGGTCGCGGACGTACTGATCGACCTGGGTATCGACGAAAAACGCATCCAGGTCGAAGGCTATGGCGATGAATACCCGGTGGAAGCCAACGCTTCCGAGCGCGGCCGTGCCCAGAATCGCCGGGTGGAAATCGTCTTTTCCGACGAAAAAGGCCAACTCGGCGCCGCCCGCTAAATCCGGCCCTCCAAAAAAAACACTGAACGAGCCTGTGGGAGCGGACCAAACCCGCGCCCACAGGGTAAACCTGCCACTGATGCGCGGGTTTGCACCTGTGAACAACAGCGCAAACCGTCCAGTTTTTCCTGTCACTGCCTTGGCTGCTCGACTATTGTGGCAACTGTGCCCGTACACTTCTAAACTGTGCCGGTGTTACGTCCCACAAAAATAATAGGCCCGTGAGCCGAGTACCGCGTCATGACCAACCTTTTGCTCTACCAACGTATCGCCCAGCAGTTGGCCGAGGACATTCGGCGCGGTGTCTATCAGCCCGGCGAGCGCGTGCCGTCGGTGCGCAAGATGAGTTCGCAGCTCAATGTCAGCCATGCCACAGTGCTGCAGGCGTATGCCAACCTGGAAGACCAGGGCCTGATCCGCGCACGGCCGCAGTCGGGTTACTACGTGCACCAGACGCCAGCACTGACGGCGCCTACCCCGGATATCGCGCGGGTCGAGCGGCCGGGGTTGGTCACCCGCAGCAGTATCATCCAGCAGGTGTTGGTCGAGTCGCGCCGCGAAGGCGTGTTCCCTCTGGGGGCGGCGGTGCCCAGCGTGGATTACCTGCCGGTAAGGGCGTTGCACCAGCAACTGGCCAAGGTCACCCGTTTCCATAGCCCGCGGGCCTTCAGCTACATGTTCAGCCCCGGGTTCGAACCGCTGCGCCGCCAGGTGGCGATCCGCATGCGCGATGCCGGGGTGGTGGTTGACCCTTCGGAAATCGTTATCACCCACGGCTGTGTCGACGCTTTGCAGATGTCGCTGCGGGTGCTGACCCGCCCCGGCGATCTGATCGCCGCCGAGTCGCCGACCTATTACGGCCTGCTGCAACTGGCGGACCTGCTGGGGCTTAAGGTCATCGAGATCCCCAGCGACCCCTCCACCGGCATGAGCCTGGAGGCCCTGCAATTGGCGGCCAACCAGTGGCCAATCAAGGCCCTGGTGCTGACCACGCGCCTGAGCAACCCCTTGGGCGGGACCATGCCGGAAGAGCGCCAGAAGCAACTCCTGCGCCTGGCCTCGGATTTCGATATCCAGATCGTCGAAGACGATATTTATGGCGAACTGATGTTCGAGCAGGGGCGCACCAAGTCCCTCAAGGCCTACGATCGACTGGACCGGGTGATCTACTGTTCGAGCTTTTCCAAAACCCTGTCGCCGGGGGTGCGCATCGGTTGGATGATTGCCGGCAAATACCAGCAGGAAATCCAACGTTTGCAGACGTTCAGTACCCATTCGGCCTGCAGCGTCACACAAATGGGCATCGCCGCGTATCTGGAAAACGGCGGCTACGACCGCCACCTGCGCTACATCCGCCAGGAGTACCGCAAGAACCTCAGCGCCTTTCAACTGGCGGTGCAGCAGCATTTTCCCGAAGGTACGCAAATGACCCGGCCTACGGGCGGCTTTATCCTGTGGGTCAGTTTGCCGGGGCGGGTCAACACCCAGGAGCTGCATGTGCGGGCGTTGCAGCAGGGCATCAGCATTGCACCTGGGCTGATTTTCAGTAACACCGAGCAGTTCAACCACTGCATCCGCCTCAACTGCGCCACGCCCTGGAACCGTGAGGCGGAGCGCACCTTGATGACCTTGGGCATGCTGGCCAGCCAACTGTGCCAGGAAACCACCGGCGGTTTTGCGGGGCTTTGAGCGGGCGATTGAGCCGGCGCGCTTGTCATCAAGTGTTCAACAGGCCAGCATATGGCCCTCTGCCGTTAATGCTGTCAGGTCTATGAAACCGAGTTTTCCCGCTGTTTGGTTATTGGTCGGCCTGTTGAGTGCCCTCAATGTGGGCACCGTGCTGGCGGCCAGCGGCCAGGAGAAGTCCACCGCTAGCACCACGGTGAACCCGGCTGGGGTCGGCGCGAAAAAAACGGTCTCCCCGAAAAATACCGCCGCCAAGCCCAAGCCTCGGCCCACGCGCAAACGTGCGCCGGTCGCGGCTAAATCCAAGTCTGCCAGCGAACTGGCGAAAACCCCGTTGGTGCCGGCGCACTTGGACCTGAGCTTGCCCCAGGACATGGTTCGCCACTTGCAGCCACTGGGCGCGCTGCCCTCGCTGGTCAAGCGCGAGCCGCTGCTGCCGCCGTTGTTCAACGAAAAACCCAAGGACGACAGCCCCTTCCAGCTCAACGGGCGCTTGCTCAGCAACGAAATGGGCCTGCAATTGCGCAATGACGAGCGTCGCGATGTGGAAGGCGCAGCCCTGGACTTCGAGTTCAAGCAGTAGCCCATCACCGCCGTTGCGCGTTCTGGCCATGACCCTTTGTCGCCGACTGCCCGGTCACGGCACTTTGCGCGTAAAAACCCGGTTCCGGGGAATTTCAAACGGCTGTTTTAGCGAGTAACCTGTGCCGCGTTTCACCTGCTCTGGCTTGTTATCTAGGAACCCCTCGTCATGAACTGCCGCCAAGGCTGTGGCGCTTGCTGCATCGCCCCCTCCATCAGTACACCGTTGCCCGGCATGCCTAACGGCAAAGCTGCGGGCGAACGTTGCCTGCACCTGTCGGTCGAACACCTGTGCCTGATTTTCGGCCAGCCCGAACGCCCGCCCGTGTGTGGTGCGTTTCAGGCGGATGTCGAGGTCTGTGGTAGTGATCGCGAAGAAGCCATCAGGCTGATCGGTTGGTGGGAAGACATGACGGCGGCCTGAGGGCCAGCCATGACCGGAACTTCAACAACAAGGAATAAGACAATGGGTTCGCTGCATCGAATGGCAATGTGCTGTGGTTTAACGGTTTTATTGGCGGCCACCGCCCAAGCTGAGGACTGGAAAACCGCCAAGGATGAGGACGGTATCAAGATTTCCCTGAGTGAAGTCGCAGGCTCTCAGTACAAGGCCTACCGCGGCGTCACGGTGATTAAGACCTCCATGGACAAGCTGCGCGGTCTGCAGGAAGACGTGGCCGGCGCTTGCGCCTGGATCCACGAGTGCAAGTCGCAGAAACTGCTCAAGCACGAAGGCGCGCAGAGCTGGACCTACACCCAGTTCAATACGCCATGGCCGGTCACACCGCGCGATTCGGTGACGCAGATCACCACCGAGCAAGGCGCCGATGGCAGCCTGACCCGCACGCTCAAAGGCGTGCCCACCTACCTGCCCGAAGAAAAGGGCTTTGTGCGGGTGGCCCAGGTCGAGGGCTTCTGGAAGTTCGTGCCCAAGGGCGCGGACCAGATTGAAGTGACCTACCAGGTCCACACCGAGCCGGGCGGCAGCGTGCCGTCGTGGCTGGCCAACAAGTTCGTGGTCGAGGCGCCGTTCAATACCTTGAAGGCCCTCAAGGAACGCGCCGAGAAGTAAGGGCGCAACGTGCCCGCCCAAGACCGCCCCCGTGGCGGTCTTTTGCTGTGGGGCGGGTTGAACGAATCGGGCGTGGGGCCGGTCGAGATACTGTGAGCCCACTTTGGGGTTTATCGAGGAGGCGCTGATGCAAAAGTGGAATGTCACCTATGTCGACGATCACGGTGAACCCAATGTCGAGGTGTTCGAGTGCGTCGGTCCGCCCAGTCATGAAGAGGCGGCCAAGCTGATCCGGGCCCGCTTGTTTCCCGCGCTCGACGCCTTGCCCCTCAATGACCTGGAAGGGCGCACCGATGACCCGACGCTCAAGAGCCTGAAAGAGCAGAACAGCATCGAAATCATCAGTGTTCTACCGACCAGCCCCGGTTAAAAAACCCACGATAGCCCGTTGGCAGAGCTAATGGCTTCGGGCTACTCTGCAACGGAGATCAGCGAGTCCATCGCTAGTTCCGGTCTTGTCAGCTACATGCTTGTTTCCCGTTGGCCATTACCGGGCCATATCGCTGTCCGCCGTCGTGCGCCAGTGCAGGGAGTACGGAAAGTCTATCCATCGTGAGGAGGACGTTTCATGAGCACAGCCTATCAAGAAGACCTCAGCACCAGCGTGCTGCGCCGCATGAAAGAAGGCGGCTTTGATTTTTCACGATTCCATCCCATCGAGTTTTACGCCATTTTCCCGGACGAAGAAGGAGCGCGCCGGGCAGCCAGGCAGTTTCGCGGTGAATCCCTCAATGCCCAAGTCAGTGCGCGCGACGACGGCGCCTGGCACCTGGAGTTGAGCAAGGTGATGTACGCCACGTACGGTGGCATCGGCGATTTCGAGCAGGACTTCGAGGCAGTGGTCGAACCACTGGGCGGCATTCTCGAAGGTTGGGGCGTCAAGCAGGAGGTTCGCGGGCGATTGGCCTGAACACCCTGAGTGTCATCACACACCAGCATCGGCTGACCTTAGGGTCGGCCGATTTTGTTTGTGCGGCACTGAACCTGGCGACAGACGCGCAAAAAAAAGCCACCGCGAAGGTGGCCAAAAGGGAAGAGCGTGGGCACCCGGTCCGCCGTCCTGGGCGCTTTGGGGCAAGTGGCGGCGATTATCCCGACGCGCCGGCGTGCAGTGAAATCAACTCTGACTATGCTGTTGATAGCTATGGCTATTGCTTCGCAATGAAGCGGGATCGATCAGAGGGAGGCGTTTGTTGCACAGGAATGGTGCGCCGTACGCTGGCTGTATATCCAACTGATTGATATTTAAGCGTTTATGCCGATGGCACGAGGCTTGCGAAGCCTTCGTGTCCTGGTGACAAGGAGTACGGCATGATCCGCACCTATTTTGATGAGATGTACGATGCCGCCGGCCTAGTGCGCCCGCATTACCGGGAGTTCGCCCGCTGGTTGGCCGAAACACCGGATGAACTGCTGGCTCAGCGGCGTCGGGAGGCCGACCTGCTATTTCATCGGGCCGGCATCACTTTCACCCTCTATGGCGACGAGCAGGGCACCGAGCGCCTGATTCCCTTCGACACCATCCCGCGCAGCATCCCCGCCAGCGAATGGCGCGTGGTCGAGCGCGGCTGCATCCAGCGGGTCAAGGCCTTGAACATGTTCCTGGCCGACCTCTACCACGAGCAGCGCATCATCAAGGCCGGGATCATTCCGGCCGAGCAGGTGCTGGCCAACGAGCAGTATCAGTTGGCCATGCAGGGCCTGGACCTGCACCGCGACATTTACTCCCATATTTCCGGAGTGGACCTGGTGCGCGACGGCGACGGCACCTACTACGTGCTCGAAGACAACCTGCGCACCCCCAGCGGCGTGAGCTACATGCTCGAAGACCGCAAGATGATGATGCGCCTGTTCCCCGAGCTGTTCGCCGCCCAGCGCATCGCGCCCATCGACCACTACCCCAACCTGTTGCTCGACACCCTGAAAAGCTCCAGCCCGTTGGACGACCCTAGCGTCGTGGTGCTGACTCCCGGGCGCTTCAACAGCGCGTTTTTCGAGCATGCGTTCCTGGCCCGGGAAATGGGCGTGGAACTGGTGGAGGGCGCCGACCTGTTCGTGCGCGACGACCGCGTGTTCATGCGCACCACCGACGGCCCGAAGGCCGTTGACGTGATTTACCGGCGCCTGGACGACGCCTTTCTCGACCCCTTGGCCTTCAACCCGGACTCCATGCTCGGCGTGCCGGGCCTGCTGGCGGCCTATCGCTGCGGCAACGTGGTACTGGCCAATGCCATCGGCACCGGGGTGGCGGACGACAAGTCGGTGTACCCCTTCGTCACCGACATGATCCGTTTTTACCTGGACGAAGAGCCCATTCTGAAGAACGTGCCGACCTGGCAGTGCCGCAACCCCTCGGAGCTTTCCCATGTGCTGGCCAATCTTCCAGACCTGGTGGTCAAGGAAACCCAAGGCTCGGGTGGCTATGGGATGTTGGTGGGGCCGGCGTCCACGGCGGCGCAAATCGAAGCCTTCCGCGAGCGGATCAAGGCCAAGCCCCACGCCTATATCGCGCAACCCACGCTGTCGCTGTCCACCTGCCCGACGTTCGTCGAAAACGGCATTGCGCCGCGCCATATCGACTTGCGCCCGTTTGTCTTGTCTGGCCGCGAAACCCGGGTTGTGCCCGGCGGCTTGACCCGCGTGGCCCTGCGCGAGGGCTCCCTGGTGGTGAACTCGTCCCAGGGCGGCGGTACCAAGGACACCTGGGTGGTCGAGGATTGAAGGAAGCTTGCCATGTTGAGTAGAACTGCCTCGGATTTGTATTGGATGTCGCGTTACCTGGAGCGGGCGGAAAACCTCGCGCGGATGCTCGATGTCAGTTATTCGCTGTCGCTGATGCCCCAGGACGGGCGCGGCGATGGCCTGCATGAACTGGCGATGCCGTTGCTGATTACCGGCACCCTGGACGATTACCTGGCACGCCACGGCGAATTGCACGCCGAACGCCTGCTGCATTTCTTCGCCCTGGACGCGGAGAACCCCGCCAGCATCTACAGCTGCCTGGGCGCGGCGCGGGCCAGCGCCCACGCGGTGCGTGGGCGGATTACCGCCGACATGTGGGAAAACATCAACGCCACTTGGCTGGAAATTCGCGGCATCGCCGAGCAAGGCCTGGGGCGCTACGGCATGAGCCGTTTCTGCGAGTGGATCAAGGAACGTTCCCACCTGTTCCGCGGGGCGTCCTACGGCACCATCATGCGCAACGATGCCTTTCGCTTCATACGCCTGGGCACCTTTATCGAACGGGCCGACAACACCCTGCGCCTGCTCGATGCGCGTTACGAGATGGCCGGCGACCAGGCCGAAGCGGTGAGCGACGGCACCGCCCATGCCTATTACCAGTGGAGCGCTTTATTGCGGGCGCTGTCCTCGTTCGAGGCCTACACCGAGATCTACCGCGACGCCCCCGGCGCGCGGCATGTGGCCGAACTGCTGCTGTTACGCGCCGACGTCCCGCGCTCGCTACGTGCCTGCACCGAAGAAATCGACCAAATCCTCGCCAGCCTGCCCGGCACCAACGGCCGCCCGGCCCAACGCCTGGCGGCGGAAATGGACGCGCGCCTGCGTTACACCGGCATCCACGAAATCCTCGACGAAGGCCTGCACGCCTGGCTGACCGAGTTCATCCCACTGGTGCGCCAGTTGGGCAACGCCATTCACCGTTCCTACCTGGAGGCTGCATGAGACTCTCCATAAGCCACGAAACCACCTACCACTACGACGACCAGGTGCGCGCCAGCATCCAGTACCTGCGCCTCACACCCCACGACAGCGAGCGCCAGCACGTATTGAGTTGGCAACTGGACCTGCCGCGCCCGGTGCGCGCGCAACTGGACCCGTTCGGCAACATCCTCCACGTGCTGACCCTGGACGAGCCCCACGAAGCCATCATCATTGGCGCGCGGGGCCAGGTGGACATCGACGAATTACGCGAGGCCGAGCACGAGAGCCAGTCGGCGCTGCCGTTTTTGCGCTTCACCCGGCTGACCGAGGCCGATGAGGCCTTGCGCGAATTCGCCCGCCGCCAATGCTTCAGCCGTCGCGACCGCAGTGCCTTGATCGACCTGATGCACGCCCTCAACCAGCACATGACCTATACCCCCGGCTCCACCGAAGTGGACACCAGCGCCGCGCAGGCCTTCGCCGGGCGCGCCGGCGTGTGCCAGGACCACACCCACGCCTTCCTCGCCTGCGCCCGCAGCCTGGGCATCCCGGCGCGGTACGTGTCGGGTTACCTGTACAGCGAAAACTGCGAACACCTGGCCAGCCACGCCTGGGCCGAAGCCTGGCTCGACGACGCCTGGTACAGCTTCGACGTGACCAACGAACTGGCCCGCCCCGAACGCCACCTGAAACTGGCCGTGGGCCTGGATTACCTCGACGCCTGCCCGGTACGCGGCATGCGTCGGGGCGGCGGCTGCGAGCAGATGCACGCCAAGGTGTTCGTCTCGCCCACACCGGTGCTTCTCGTCCAGCAGCAGTAAAGCTAACGGCGTGCTGCTGATGCCGCCGCTTGCTACAGCAGCCGCGCAGCCTCAAAGGCGCGGTTTGCGCCCCGCCATATGGGTCAAATACTCCACCAACCACGCCAATTGCTCATCCGGCAGAATGCTGGCGTTAAAGCCCGGCATTTTTGCCTGGGGCCAGTGGCGTAGGCTTTGCGGGTCGCGGATGTAGCGCTTGAGAAAGTCGGCGCCGAAGTATTCGGTGGGGCTGTAAGGCAGGTTCAGGTCCGGGCCGACCTGGGCATCGCCCGCGCCATTGAGGCGATGACAGGCCAGGCAGTTTTTCTGGAACAGGGCAAAGCCACGGTTGACCGGGTTGTCGCTGGCCAGGGCCGGGTCGGGGCGCAGCGCCGGGAAGCGTTCGGCCACCGGGGCCAGGCGTTTGATTCGCGTCACTTGGAACGGCCACTGCTCGGGGCTGATGGCGCTGGCCTGCGGGTGTGTCCACACCAGATAGAACGGCCCGGCGCTGGGCTTGCCCTGGGCCAATGGCGGCCAGGGTGCTTGCGGGTCTTCCACCGCCAGCCAAGCCTGGGCGCCGGCAGTTTGCAACAGTGGCGCGGCGGCCAGTTCGGCGGCAAAACCGTCCAGGGCCACGGCTTGCAGGTGATCGGCCGCAGTAATGCCCGTCAGCAACGCTGCCAGGGGCACGGCGCGGTAAGTCATGTCGCGCTTATAGGTCACGTCGTTGCGGATATGCACGGCTTGCGCTTGCGGGTGGGCGAGCAGTTCGGCGGTTTGCCAGGTGCGTTGCGGGGTGCCCAGCTCCAGCACCAGTTGTGCCGCGGACAAGGGCGGGCAAAGCAGCAGGGCTGCCAGCAGCAGAAGGGCTTTCAAGAAGGGAGGCCTGTCGAAAAAAGTGGGGTATGTGCCAGTTACCGGGCGAGCCGGCAAGACTGGCACACCCACGTCTACCCGATCAACTTGGTGATGTTCGGCACGATCAACAGCAGAGTGGTGGCGAAAAGAATGAGCCCGGCCTGGCGTACTTTCGAGTGTTTAAACATGGCTGACTGCCTTTTTTGTTATTTCCTGAGCGTCAAATGCTTGCCTGTCAGATCCGTCTCGGCAAAGCGCTGTACTTTCCTTGTGACGAGAGCCCCGGCAAAACCCGACGGCTATCTCGTACAGAATTTACCTTAGGGGCCACGTGGCGCCTGGCTTAGACCCATTTCATATGGATGTCTTTATAAAACCTTCCAAATAGGTATGAGGCCTATTGCCAGCCGCCTAGCGGCCCCTTGGCTAGACACGTGGCGCCCTCACGCGGGGCAATCCGTTAGGCGACTACCGTTCGTCTGAGCGTGACCGTCAAGGCCCGTGAGCGCTTAGGTCATTGAATCCGCCGCCGCCGAGCCTAAGGTGGGAACTCGCCATTCACTCTCCTGCACAGCGGTTCGAGGACGTCATGACCCAAGCGTTGATTTTCGATGCACTACGCACGCCCCGTGGCAAAGGCAAGGCCGACGGCGCCTTGTACAGCGTCAAACCCGTGAACCTGGTGGCCGGGTTGCTCGGCGCCCTGCAACAGCGCACGGCACTGGACACCAGCCAGGTCGATGACATTGTCCTGGGCTGCGTGACGCCCGTGGGTGACCAGGGCGCCGATATCGCCAAGACCGCTGCCTTGGTGGCCGATTGGGATATCTGCGTGGCCGGTGTGCAAATCAACCGCTTTTGCGCCTCGGGCCTGGAGGCGGTCAACCTGGGGGCGATGAAAGTGCGTTCCGGTTTCGAGGATTTGGTGGTGGTCGGCGGCGTCGAATCGATGTCCCGCGTGCCCATGGGCAGCGACGGTGGGGCCTGGGCCCTGGACCCGCAAACCAACATCCACAGCCAATTCGCGCCCCAAGGCATTGGCGCCGACCTGATCGCCACCCTCGAAGGCTTCAGCCGCGAAGACGTCGACCGCTTCGCCCTGCATTCCCAGCAAAAAGCGGCACGCGCCAGCGGCGACGGCTCATTCGACAAATCCCTGGTGCCGGTGCGCGACCAGAACGGCATCGTGCTGCTGGCCCATGACGAGTTCATCCGCGCCAGCACCACCCTCGAAGGCCTGGGCAGCCTCAAGCCGAGTTTCGAGATGATGGGCCAGATGGGCTTCGACGCCACGGCGCTGAGGGTCTACAGCCACGTGGAGCGGATCAACCACGTACACACCCCGGGCAACAGCTCGGGGATTGTCGATGGCGCCGCGTTGATGCTGATCGGCTCCGAGGCCAAGGGCCGCGAACTGGGCCTCACGCCCCGGGCGCGGATCGTTGCCACGGCGGTCACCAGCACCGACCCGACCATCATGCTCACCGGCCCCGCGCCCGCCACGCGCAAGGCCCTGGCCAAGGCCGGGCTGCGGGTCGAGGACATTGACCTGTTCGAGGTCAACGAAGCCTTTGCCTCGGTGGTGCTCAAGTTCATCAAAGACATGGCCATCGACCCGGCGCGGGTTAACGTCAACGGCGGCTCCATCGCCATGGGCCACCCCTTGGGCGCCACCGGGTGCGCCATCCTCGGCACCTTGCTCGATGAACTGGAAGTGCGCGGGCAACGCTATGGCCTGGCCACGCTCTGCGTCGGCGGCGGCATGGGTATCGCCACCATCATCGAACGCCTCTGAGCCCCCCATTCCAAGGAAACTGCTGCCATGACCGCTGCCATTCGCTATGAAAAAGACCAGGACCGGATCGTCGTACTGACCATCGACATGCCGGGCCAGAGCGCCAACACCATGAACGCGGTGTACCGCGACGCCATGGCCGCCACTGTGGCCCGGCTCACGGCCGACAAAGACGCGATTGCCGGCGTCATCATTACCTCGGCGAAAAAGACCTTCTTCGCCGGTGGCGACCTCAACGAACTCATCAAAGTCGGCAAGCCCCAGGCCGAAGCCTTCTACCGCAATATCCTGGAGCTCAAGGGCCAACTACGCGCCCTGGAAACCCTCGGCGTGCCAGTGGTTGCGGCGATCAACGGCGCGGCTCTGGGCGGCGGTTGGGAAATCTGCCTGGCCTGCCATCACCGCGTCGCGCTGGACCATCCATCGGTGCAGATCGGCCTGCCGGAAGTCACCCTCGGCCTGCTGCCGGGCGGCGGTGGCGTGGTGCGTACGGTGCGCATGCTGGGCCTGGAAAAAGCCCTGCCGTATTTGCTTGAAGGCAAGAAAGTGCGGCCCCAGCAAGCCTTGCAGGCCGGGTTGGTGGATGAGTTGGCGGCGGACCGCGATGAACTGCTGAGCAAATCCCGCGCCTGGATTCTGGCCAACCCCGGCGCCAAACAGCCGTGGGACATCAAAGGTCATCAGATCCCCGGCGGCACGCCGTCCCACCCGAAAGTGGCGCAGATGCTCGCCATTGCCCCGTCGATCCTGCGCAGCAAGACCCAAGGCTGCCTGCCGGCCCCGGAGAAAATCCTTTGCGCCGCCGTAGAAGGTGCGCAGGTGGATTTCGACACCGCGCAGTTGATCGAGGCCCGCTACTTCACCGAGCTGACCACCGGCCAGGTGGCGAAAAACATGATTGGCACCTTTTGGTTCCAGCTCAACGAAATCAACGCCGGCGGCTCGCGCCCCGCCGGGTTTGCCCCGACCGTGACGCGCAAGGTCGGTGTGCTGGGGGCGGGCATGATGGGCGCCGGCATCGCTTACGTCAGCGCCGTGGCCGGCATCGAGGTGGTGCTCAAAGACGTAACCCTGGCGGCGGCGCAAAAGGGCAAAGCCCATAGCGCGGCGCTGCTCGACAAGAAGGTTGCGCGTGGCCAGTTGAGCGCGGAGCAGCGCGACGCCACTCTGGCGCGCATCCACGCCACCGAGCAGGACGCCGATTTGGCCGGTTGCGACCTGGTGATCGAGGCAGTGTTCGAAGACCGTGAACTCAAGGCGCGCGTCTCGGCGGCGGCGCAGCAGGTGGTAGGCGCCGATGCGGTGATCGCATCCAACACCTCCACGTTGCCCATCAGTGGCCTCGCCACGGCCGTGCCGGACCCAGGCAAGTTCATTGGCCTGCACTTCTTCAGCCCCGTGGACAAAATGCCCCTGGTGGAAATCATCAAGGGCACCCACACCCGCGACGAAACCCTGGCCCGGGGGTTCGATTTCGTCCTGCAAATCAAGAAAACCCCAATTGTGGTCAACGACAGCCGCGGCTTCTTCACCTCCCGGGTGTTCGGCACCTTCACCAACGAAGGCATCGCCATGCTTGGCGAAGGCATCGCTGCAGCGATGATCGAGACCGAGGCGCGCAAGGCCGGCATGCCTGTCGGGCCGCTGGCGATCTCGGATGAAGTGTCCCTGAGCCTGATGAGCCACATCCGCCAGCAGACCATCAAAGACCTGCAAGCCGAAGGCAAGCCGTTGCCCGAGCACCCAGCGTTCGCCGTGATCGACCTGTTGCTCAACGAGTATCAGCGCCCGGGCAAGGCCGCCGGTGGCGGTTTCTACGATTACCCGGTGGGCGACACCAAGCACCTGTGGCCCGAACTCAAGGCGCGGTTCGAGAAGGCTGACGGGCAGATCGCGCCCCAGGACGTGCGTGATCGCCTGCTGTTCATCCAGGCCCTGGAAACCGTGCGCTGCGTGGAGGAGGGCGTGCTGCGTTCGACCGCCGACGCCAACATCGGCTCGATCTTCGGCATCGGTTTTGCCCCATGGACCGGCGGTGCGCTGCAATTTATCAACCAGTACGGCGTGGCCGATTTCGTCGCCCGCGCCCAGTACCTGCGCGAGCAGTACGGCGAGCGCTTCGCGCCGCCGGCGCTGCTGCTGGAAAAAGCCGCCCGGGGGCAGTTGTTCTGACTGGTTGAGCCGCGCCCCGACGCTTGCCTTGGGCTGGTATTTCAAGGCAGGCTCTGGGGCGTGCGCTCTTGCCTTTACCGTGTCAGGTACTTTTTATGTCGCTACACATCTGCATTCTGGAAACCGACGTTCTGCGCCCCGAACTGGTGGACCAATACCAGGGGTACGGGCAGATGTTCCAGCGCTTGTTTTCACGCCAGCCGATTGCCGCCCAGTTCACCGTTTACAACGTGATGCAGGGCCAGTACCCGGCCGATGACCAACACTTCGACGCCTACTTGGTCACCGGCAGCAAGGCCGATTCCTTCGGCACCGACCCGTGGATCGAAACCCTCAAGACCTACCTGCTTGAGCGCTACGAGCGCGGCGACAAACTGCTGGGCATCTGCTTTGGCCATCAGTTGCTGGCGCTGTTGCTGGGTGGGCGCAGCGAGCGCGCGACCCAGGGCTGGGGCGTGGGCACCCACAACTATCAACTGGCGGCCAAGGCGCCGTGGATGAGCCCGGTGGTGGAAGAACTGACGCTGCTCATCAGCCACCAGGACCAGGTCACCGCGCTGCCGGAAAACGCCACGGTGATCGCCTCCAGCGATTTCTGCCCGTTCGCCGCCTACCACATCAACGACCAGGTGCTGTGCTTCCAGGGCCACCCGGAATTCATTCACGACTACTCCCGCGCCTTGCTCGACCTGCGCCAGCAGCACCTGGGGGAACAGGTCTACACCCGCGGCGTGGCCAGCCTGGAACACGACCACCACGGCACCACGGTGGCGGAATGGATGATGCGGTTTGTGGCGCATCAGGCCTGACAGGCCGCCACTCCCTGGTGGGCGTTTGTGTGGAAGAAGGCTTGTGGGTGCGGGCTTGCCCGCGATGAGGCGGGTAAAACCGCAGCCTCTCTAGTGATTGGAATGCGGCCATCGCGGGCGAGCCCGCTTCCACAGTTGAACGGGGGTGTGGGCGGGATTTTCATTTTTCCACTGTGGGAGCGAGCCTGCTCGCGATGGCGGCATTGAATGGCGGTGAGAGGTAAGACAGTTGCTCCGACAGCGTAGCCATGTGGTTTGCTACAGCCACCCTGAGCGCTTGAAGCTGGCCCACAACCCCACGCACCCCAAGGTTATGAACCCCAGCACGCCGAAGTAGCCGTAGTGCCAGGTCAGTTCAGGCATGTTCTCGAAGTTCATCCCATAGATGCCCGCCACGGCGGTGGGGAAGGCGAGGATCGCCGCCCACGCCGCGAATTTGCGTTGCACCACGCTCTGGCGCGCCGCTTCGAGTAGCACGCCGATCTCAATGGTCTGGCTGGCGATATCGCGCAGGGTCGACAAATCTTCCATCTGCCGCGTGACGTGGATCTGCACGTCGCGAAAGTAGGGGCGCATGTTCTTGTCGATAAACGGGAAGTTGAGCTTTTGCAGCTCCTCGCTGATCTCCACCATGGGCGCGGCATAGCGGCGCAGGCGCAGCACATCGCGGCGCAGGCTGTGCAGGGCCAGCACGTCGCGTTCGTTCATCGCGCTGCACAGCACGTTGCGCTCCAGTTCATCGATCTCGGCATGAATGGCTTCGCCCACGGGCTGATAGTTCTCGATCACGAAGTCGAGCAAGGCGTAGAGCACGAAATCTTCGCCGTGCTCCAGCAGCAGCGGCCGCGCCTCGCAGCGCTGGCGCACGTGGGCATAGGACGCCGAGTGGCCGTTGCGGGCGGTGATGATGTAGCCCTTGCCGGCGAAGATGTGGGTTTCGATGAACTCCAGCTTGCCGGCGGTGCGGATCGGCGAGTAGGTCACGATAAACAGTGCGTCGCCGAAGGTTTCCAGCTTGGGGCGGCTGTGTTTTTCCAGGGCGTCTTCGATGGCCAGTTCATGCAAGTTGAACTGGCGTTGCAGGTTGGCGAGCTCCTGGGCATCGGGCTCTTCCAGGCCGATCCACACAAAGTGGCCGGGCTTGGCGGCCCAGGCACTGCCTTCGTCGAGGGTGATGTTGGTGACTTTCTTGCCGGCGCTGTACACCGCTGCTGCAACGACTCTACCCATGGTCCCGGTTCACTTCTTCTGGCCACAAACAGCGTGCAGCTTAGCCTGAGCGTGCTTGAGTAGTCAGCAGGCTTGCCTGCGCTCGGCTGCGCAGGGTCGTAAACCTCTACTGGGCAATACACCGTCGGGGTGCGCTACGCACCCAGCGCGGGCCAGCCCGCTTGCTACTACCGGGCCAGCACTTGGCGGTCGAGGGCGGCGATACAGTCGTGCATTTGCACGCGGCATTGTTCGATCAACCCGGGGATGTCGTCCAGGGTCAGGCCGGCGGTGGGGATGGGGGCCAGTGATTCGATCAGGATCTGCCCGCTGTTCCAGCGATTCAGGCGCATGTGGGTGATGTAGCTGCTCACGCACACCGGGATGATCGGCACGCCAGCGGCGATGGCCATATGGAACGCGCCTTTCTTGAACGGCAGCAGGTCCTGGCCCAGGTTGCGGGTGCCTTCGGGGAACACCCAGATGGAGGTGTCCTTGTGCTGCAAAGTCTCGGTGGTGGTGAGCATCGCCTGGCGCGCCTTGCGGGCGTTGCCGCGGTCGATCAGCACATTGCCCGCCAACCAGAACAACTGGCCGAACAGCGGTACCCACTTCAGGCTCTTTTTGCCAATGCACACGGTGCGGTAGGGCACCACGTTGCCCAGCACGAACAGGTCGTAGTTGGACTGGTGGTTGGCGACGATCACGCAGCCCGACGGCTTATGCTTGAGGGAGGCGATTTTGGCCCGCACCCGCAGGCGCAAAATGCACATCGCCGGCCAGGCGTAGAGCCGCGCGCACAGGCGGCTGTTGTCTGGGTTGAACGGGCGGCATAGGCCGAGCACCACGCCCAGCACACCTGCTAGCAGAAAGTGCAGGCTCATCAGCAACATGCGAAACAGGTACAGCATTTGTGGGCCCGCCGGGACAAAAGGTGGCGCAGTGTACGGATGTGCACTGTTTTGCACAATTACCCCGGTGGAGGTAGGAGATAGCGGATGTTTAAGCGCATGTTTCCGGCAGATGGTGTCGGATCAAGTCTCTATGTTGCGTGGGGATGCTCACCGGGCCGCTCCATCGGCACCCTCCAAACAGCTCACACGTCACCCCTCACGGCGAGAGTTCGGGCGCAAGTCAGCCACGCCTTCGAAGGCAAACTCCAGGCAGAAAAAAACCGCAGCCCCAGGGATGCGGTTTTTTTACGGCCAGGGAGCGCGGCTTAGCCCATGTGCTGCTGATCCTGGGCGATCGCGCTCTCCAGGGCATCAAGCAGGGCTTTACGCACTTTGAGCTTGGTGTTCTTGTGGGCGGTCATGTTGATCTTCTTCAACTGACGGGCAGCTTCCAGCGCTGCACTCTGCAACTCTTCAGGGGCCACAACCTTGTCGAGGAAACCGGCGTCTACCGCGCTCTGCGGGTTGAACATCTCGCCATTGATGACCGAACGGTGGAACGCCGAACGGCGCAGGCGATCGCGGGCCAGCTCGATGCCGGCGTGGTGCATGGTCATGCCGATCTGCACTTCGTTCAGGCCAATGCTGAACGGGCCGTCGACACCAATGCGGTAATCGGCCGACAACAGAATGAAGGCACCTTTGGCCACCGCGTGCCCAGGGCAGGCGACGATCACCGGGAAGGGATGCGACAGCAGGCGCCGCGCGAGTGTGGAGCCCTGGGTCACCAGGCTCACCGCCTCCTTGGGGCCGGCGGTCATGACTTTCAGGTCATAGCCACCGGACAGAATTCCCGGCTGCCCGGTAATGATGACCACGGCACGGTCGGCCACTGCCTGGTCCAGCGCGCTATTGAACGCGGCAATCACGTCCGGGGAAATGGCATTGACCTTGCCGTTGTTCAACGTCAGGGTCGCGATACCGTCTTCGAGGTGGTAGGAAATCAACTCACTCATGACGCTATTCCTTGTAATGAAGTAGGCAGACGTTACTCACCGCCACCCTCCAGGTAAAGCGCCGTGACTGACCGCCCGGTCAGCCCCGAGCCCAGCGCCAGGCCCCACCCGCCACGCCCGCGGCCCATTACCTTCTATATAGAAGGGCCCGCCAAGCCAGAGATTGGCCGGTTTGCCCTGCACCCCAGCCGGGCAAGCTGCCTAAATGCCTTAAGCGCATGAAAATTCTGAAAAAAACCTTTGCCATCGGAAAAGCTTTCGACTACATTAGCGCGCCTCGACAGACTGAAAGAGTTTGAAGAGCAACGGTTGGGTGTCCGAGTGGCTTAAGGAGCACGCCTGGAAAGTGTGTATACAAGAAATTGTATCGAGGGTTCGAATCCCTCCTCAACCGCCATATTCGATACACAAAGCCCCTGGTTTCTAGCGAAATCAGGGGTTTTGTGGTTTCTGGCATCTGGAAAGTCGGCCTTCGGGTCATCACGCTACAGGCTCAGTGCATGTTTACGTGCGGGCAGAAGCGCTGTGGAACCAGCCGTTACTGCCCCTAACTCACCTGCCCCCCACTCTCCACCACATCCACCGCAGTCTCCCAAGCCGCCAGCGCAGCGATGCGCAGGCCCTCGACTTGTGTGGCCAAAGCCATGGTCGGATGGGGCGTGGTGGGGGCGGGCAGGCAGGGAACGTGGATAAAGCCGCTGCGTATGCCGGTGCCGGCGAGGCTGTGTTGCAGGAGGTAGAACACCTGGTTGCAGACAAAGGTACCGGCGGTGTGTGAAACGCTGGCGGGGATGGCGGCTTCGCGCAGGGCTTTGACCATGGCTTTGACGGGCAGGGTGCTGAAGTAGGCCGCGGGGCCGTCGGGGGCGACGGGGGTGTCGATGGGTTGCTGGCCGAGGTTGTCCGGGATGCGGGCGTCGTGGAGGTTGATGGCCACGCGTTCGATGGACAGGTCTGGGCGCCCCGAGGCCAGGCCCAGGGCGATGACCATCTGCGGGCGGTGTTCGGCCAGCAGTTGCGCCAGGCTGCCCGGCGCGGTGGCGAAGGCGCAGGGCAACTGGCGGGCGACGATCCGCAGGTCGTCGCGCAACTGCACGCCGTCGAGCCTGCGCGCCACTTCCCAGGAGGGGTTGATGGGGTCTTGGTCGAAGGGCTCGAACCCGGTCAGCAGCAGGGTGTTCATTGGCGCCTCACATCAACAGGTAGAGAAGGACGATGTTGACCACCAGCATCAGCAGCGCGGTGGGCATCTGGGCCTTGATAACGGCGTTTTTGTCCGGCAGTTCCAGCAGCGCGGCGGGGACGATGTTGAAGTTGGCCGCCATGGGCGTCATCAGGGTGCCGCAGTAGCCGGAGAACATGCCGATGGCCGCCATCACGGCGGGGTTGGCACCGAACACACCCACCAGCACCGGTACGCCGATGCCGCCGGTCATCACCGGGAACGCGGCGAAGCCATTGCCCATGATGACGGTGAACAGGGCCATGCCCAGTACGTAGACCATCACCGCCACCAGGCGCAGGTCGAGGTTGATGTAGGTAGTGGCCACGTGCGCCACGGCGTCGCCCACGCCCGCTTCGTTGAACAGCAGGCCGAGCATGGCCAGCATCTGCGGCAGCACCATGGCCCAGCCCAGGGCTTCGGTCAGGCGCCGGGATTCGCGCATGGCCTGGATCGGCGTGTCGCGGGTCAGCCAGCAGGCCAGCCCGAGGGCGATCAGGCAGCCCAGGCCGAGAGAGACGAAAGTGGTGTTCTTCGGGTCCAGCAGTGGCACGCCGTCGATCTCGGTGTGCTTGAGCAGCACTGAACCGATGACGGTGGTCAGCGGAATGGCCAGGGCCGGAATGAACAGTTTGTGGCCCAGGCGTCCGGCACTGGCGCGGGCGGCCTTGACGTGCAATTCGGCGTGGGCGCCACGGCCGACGCCGCCCAGGCCGGCGATGATTGCCATCAGCACCACACCGCCGCCGACGACGGCCGGGTCAAGGCGTTCACCCACCAGGAAGACCACGGCGAAGAGCATCCAGAACAGCCCGGTGGACCAGCGCTTGGGGTGGCTGCGGTCGCTGAGGATCATGCCGGCGGTGATGAGCAGTAGCACTCCGGCCAGCCAGAACAGGTATTGGATCGAGATAATCATTGCGCGCTCTCCACCTGGCGGCCGGGTTGCCCGGTGGGCTGCATTTCGCGGGTCAGCATGCGATCGAAACGGTGCAGGCGGATGGCGTGGATGATGAACGCGCAAATGGCCGTGGGGATGCCCCAGAAGGCGATGTGCAGCGGTTCGACGTCCAGGCCCGAGCCCAACAGGAAGGTGTGCATCAGGGCAATCGCACCAAAGGCGACGAAGATGTCTTCGCCAAAGAACAGCCCCACGTTATCGGTGGCCGCGCACATGGCCAGGACTTTGTGGCGCAGGGCATCGGGGAGTTTGCCGTAGCGTTTTTCCGCTGCGCCCTCGGCCATGGGCGCCAGCAGCGGGCGCACCATTTGCGGGTGCCCGCCCAGGCTGGTCAGGCCCATCGCGGCGGTGGATTCGCGCACGAACAGGTAAATAATCAGCAGGCGCCCGACGGTGGCGCGCTGGAACCGTGCGATCCAGTTCTGCGCATGCAGGCGCAGGCCGTGGCGTTCCAGCAGGCCGATGACGGCCAGGGGCAGCAGCAGGATCAGTTGCAGGGCACGGGTTTCGATGAAGCCTTCGCCCATGGTGGCGAGGATTTTTTCCGGGGAAAAGTGTGCGGCCAGGCCCGTGGCGATAGACGCCGCGGTGACGACGAGCAAGGGGTTAAAGCGCAGCACGAAGCCGACCACGATGACGAGCACGCCTATCAGCGGCCACAGGTTCACGACGGTTTGCATGGGGTTGAAGTCCTCAGCGGCAGGCCACGGCGCCACAGCGAACCGACGCGCAGGTCAGGTTCATGCTTGGAGAACGGCGCGCAGCGCGACTCGGTTTTTATTATTGACCCGGGAGGCCCAGCGTCAGTGGCGAGCATCTTTGCCGCCAGGGGGGGATGCGTCCAACAAAAAAACTTGTAGCTGCACAACAGGAAAACTTGTCGCGCACGGGGCGCCGCAACTGGCGTCGCCCCGCTCGCGGCTAGCGGTTGAAGCGTTCCACCAGGGAGTACTGGGTGGTGGCGGTGCGGGTCAGTTCCTGGCTGAGCAGGGCCGAATGCTGGGCCTGCTCGGAGGTCTGGTCGGCGAGGTGGGCGATGTTGGTGATGTTGCGGCTGATCTCTTCGGCCACGGCGGTTTGCTCCTCGGTGGCGGCGGCGATTTGGGTGGTCATATCGGTGATGTGGGCCACCGCATCGCTGATGCCCACCAGCGCCTTGTCCGCTTCGAGCACCCAGGCCACGCCTTCTTCGGCCTGGCGATGCCCGCTGGCCATGACCTGCACCGCGTTGTTGGACGACTGCTGGAGCTGGGTGATGAGTTGGTGGATTTGCTGGGTCGATTGTGTGGTGCGCTGGGCCAGTTGCCGCACTTCGTCGGCGACCACCGCGAAGCCGCGGCCCATGTCGCCGGCCCGCGCCGCTTCGATGGCGGCGTTGAGGGCCAGCAGGTTGGTTTGGTCGGCGATGCCTTTGATGACGTCCACCACCGTGCCGATTTCATTGCTGTCGCGGGCCAGTTGAGCCACGGTCTGGCCAGTTTCGCCCACCACCACCGATAGGCGCTCGATGGCCTGGCGGGTGTCGCGGGCCACGTTGCGGCCATGGCTGGTCAGTTGATGGGCCTGCTGGGTCGCGTCGGCGGTGCGCTGTACATGGCTGGCCACTTCCTGTGTGGTGGCGGCCATCTGGTTGACGGCGGTGGACACCTGCTCGGTTTCCACGCGCTGGCGTTCCAGGCCTTTGGAGCTATCGGCGGCGAGCGTGTCGGAGCGGCTGGCCAATTGATTGACCTGCTCGGCGCTGTCCTGCAGGCGCGTGAGGCAGGTTTTCAGGCGTGCGTCCTGGCTGATGAGGGCGGTTTCCAGGCGCGCCTGGGGGCCACGGCCGTCGCTGTACATCTGGGCGATCAAACCATCACAGGTGCTGCGTTCCACACCCTGGAGCAAATGCTTGAGGCCGTTTTTACGCCCGTACAGGGTCGCACCGCCAAGGGCGATGGCCAGCACCGCCGCCAGGGCGAAAGCCAGCGACGCGCCGAGCCACAGCATCAGCGCCGCGCTCACTTGGCTAAGCAGCAGCAATGGCAGCCAGTCTTGGGCCAGGCTCAGCCACAGATGGCGCCGGGGGAGGGCCGGTTTGCCCTGGTTGATGCGCAGATACAGGGCTTGGGCGCGCTGGATCTGCCGGGCCGTGGGCTTGACCCGCACCGACTCGTAGCCCACCACTTGGTTGCCCTCGAAGATCGGCGTGACGTAGGCGTTGACCCAGTAGTGGTCGCCATTCTTGCTGCGGTTCTTGACGATGCCCATCCACGGGCGCCCTTGCTTGAGGGCCGCCCACATGTGGGCGAACACGGCGGACGGTACATCGGGGTGGCGCACGATGTTCTGCGGGGCGCCGATCAGGTCATCGCGCTCAAAGCCGCTGATCGCGACAAACGCATCGTTGCAGTAGGTGATGACACCCCGCGCATCGGTAGTGGAGATGAGCTTTTGCGACGAACCCAGGGCGACTTCTCTGTGGGTGACAGGCTGGTTGTTTCTCATATCCCTATGCTCTTGATGGTATGACGGGGGGAATATCATCGGCTGAATGGTCTAAAAGGTTAGTCCAAGCGCAAATAAAAACGGTAATTGACCGGTTTTATTTGCATGCCGCCCCCATTCGCCGCCGTTTGGCGCCCCATTTGTGCCGTTTTCTACGTTCGCAACGCAAGATCGTTCAAGACAGGCATTGGCAAAACTGCCAACCTTGGCGGCCGACCTTGATGAGCACCCTGCGATGCCCACTGCGCTTCCCCAACATGCATTCGTCCGTGGCGCGATTGCGATCCTGCCGCTGTCCCTGGCCTGTGCGCCCTGGGGCCTGCTGGCCGGGTCCACCGCCATCGACGCTCAACTCACGCCGCTGCAAAGCCAGGGCCTGTCGGTGATTGTGTTTGCCGGCGCGGCGCAACTGGTGGCCATCGGCATGATTAAAGGTGGCGCGGGCGCGCTGTCGATCTTGTTGACCACGCTTTTGTTGACCTCCCAGCACTTGCTGTATGGCATGCACATGCGCACGACCCTGTCGCCGCTGCCGTTGCGCTGGCGTATGGGCTTGGGCTTTTTGCTCACCGACGAGTTCTTCGCTCTGGTCAGCCAGTACGACCGCCAGACCTTCAACCGCTGGTACGCCCTGGGGGTGGGCCTGAGTTTTTACCTGATCTGGAACCTCTTCACCCTCGCCGGCATCGTGTTGGGCAAGAGCATCCCGGGGCTGGAACACCTGGGGCTGGAATTCTCCATCGCGGCAACTTTCATTGCCTTGATTACGCCGGTGGTGCGCGACGTGCCTACGGTGATCTGCGTGGCGGTGTCGCTGTTTTGCGCGGTGCTGTTCAGCTACTGGCGGTGGGAGTCGGCGGTGGTCGCCGCGGGGTTGGCGGGCATGGCCGCCGGGTTTATGTGCAAACGCCTGGCGGTGCGCCTGTGATGATCTTCGCCATTATTGTGGGCATGGGCCTGATCGTTTTTTTCAACCGCTACCTGTTCCTGGAACCGCGGCTGCCATTGCGCCTGGGGCGCAACGTGAAGGATTTTCTTGGTTTCGCGGTGCCGGGCATGCTCACCGCGATCTGCGGGCCGATCATTTTCATCAGTGACCATCAGCTCAACCTCAACCCGGCCAACCCTTACCTGTGGGCCGGCCTGTGTGCGGTGGGGCTGATGCTGTGGACTGGCCGTGTGCTGACCACGGTGCTGCTGAGCATGGGGATGTTCTACCTACTGCGTTGGTGGCTCTGAAGGGCCAGGCCTTGCTGGGCGGCGGTGGCGTTGAACGGGCGCGGTGGTGGCTCATGGAAGCGCTTGGCGGTTTTGTAGCTGCGCCGCCAATAGTTGTTGCTCAAGCTGTCGATGCGCACGTTTTTGCCGGTGCGCGGGGCGTGGATGAATTTGTCGTCACCGATGTACAGCCCCACATGGTTGATCGGGCCTTTGCCATTGCGCGCGAAAAACACCGCGTCTCCCGGTTTCAAATGGGGCTTTTCAACGGTCTTGTAGCCGGCCTTGACCATGGCGGCGGTGGTGCGAGGCAACTTGATGTCGGCTTCATGGTGAAACAGGTAGACCATCAGGCCGCTGCAATCGAAACCGCTTTTTTCGCTGTTGCCGCCCCAGCGATAGGGTGTGCCAATCAAATCGTGGGCACGGTCGATGACCTGGGGCAGTGGGCTGGCTGTGGTTTGGCTGATGTGTACGAAAAAGCTACAGGTGATGAGTAAGAAAAGGCGCTTAAACACGAGGAAATTACCGTGTTGAAAAATGAAGGCGCCAATCTAGGGATATAACGAGAGCAGCTATGTAGGGCGTTTTACCTTGTTCTGGGTGAATAGTTCTCGCCCGATAAACGGTCATTCTCTGTCGCAGGCAACCGGGCGGTTCTATCTCGCCCGTCAGCCTGGTTTTTTACTCGCTTATCAACACACCTTCTGCCTGAAGCTGTGCTTTGGTCTGGCAGGGGTCGAGCAGGTTTTCCCCCAAATAAACCCCCGGTGCGGGCGGCGGTTGTTCCAGGCCCAGCAGGCGCTCGATTTGCAGCACGGTGCCCAGGGCGGTGAGGTGGGTCTGGCCGGCGGGGTCGGTCAGCAACAGCGTGCGCTGTGCGGGGCTGCCCTGCCGGTCCGTGCCTGCGGCGCGCAGGCGGATGCGGTGCGGCCCGCCGTTGCCGGGGTTGTACAGCATGGCGCGGCGCAGGGGAGTAAAACGCGGGCCGGCAATCAGCTTCCACACGCCGCTGGCCACCAGGGTGCGCAACAGGCGCGTGGCGTTGCGGTCGTCGAAGGCGATGCGCGCTTCCACCGTCGCCGCGCCCAACAGGTGCGGCAGGCTGGCTTGGTCGGGGGTGTCGAAGCGGTACGTGGTGTGGCGCCCGGCGTCGCCGAAATTCGCCACCTGGCCGTCGCTGAAACCCTGGCGCTGCTGCCACTGCCCGCCATCCAAGGTGTGGAAGGGCACCGACAGACGATCCAGGTACTCCACCGAGTTCGGCCCGGCACGGTCGGCCAAGGCGTAGAGAATGTCCAGGCTGATGCGCTCGACGCTGGCCAAGTCCTGCACCAGTTCGCGGGCCATCAGGCCGGCGGTGGCGGCCATCCATGCCGAGGCGAAGACCACCGGCGCCCGTGGCGGCGGGCCACTGGCGACGCACACCAGCGCTTGCTTGAGGCGCTCGGTCCAGCGCGTGACATCTATATAAGGATGGCCGCCGTCCAAGGCGAACCGCAGCAAGCGGTCGTGGCGGTCATTGGCCAGGGCGACGATCAGCGTGCCCTCGGCCAGGGCCGGGAACTGCGGCCCGTCGATGTCCAGTTGCAGCGTTTCGGCGCCCAGGGGCCGTGCCACTTCCTCGGCGGCCTGCACGCGACGCCCGGCGACAATCAACTGTACTTGGGGCTGGCGCCGATGCAGCATGGCCGCCACTTGCGCGCCGACGACGCCGGCCCCGCCGGCCAGCAATACGCGGTGTACTTTCACGGGGTGATTTCCTATATTTGGTCAATTGACCAATTATTGGCATCGGTGGCGGGCGGCGTCGAGGTTTTTTTTCAACGGTCAGGAGGTAAGGGATGGCGACAAAAGGCGAGGTGCGCCGCGAGCGGGTTCTGGAGGCGGCGTTGCAAGTGCTGGCGCAGCAGGGCGCCCATGGCTTTCGTATGCGTGCGGTGGCCAGCGCGGCGGACCTGTCCCTGAGCCATGTGCAGTATTACTTCCCCTCTCTGGACAGCCTGCTGGCAGCGGTGGTCGAGCGTTATCTGCGCGAGTGGGACCAGCGCCTGGCCGCGGCTCCAGACGACCTGGCCTCGGCCCTGACCCTGGTACTCGACAGCCATCTGCACTGCCAGGACTGCCAGGTGCTGTGGGAACTGTGGGCGATGGCCGGCCACGACCCGGCGGCCAACACCGCGCTGACCGGGTTCTACCAGGCCTACATCGACCGCGTGTGTGTGCTGCTGGCGCGGGACGCAGCCCAGGTGCCGGCCGAAACGATACGGGGGCGGGCGGTGTTGATCGTGGCGCTGCTGGAGGGGTTGTCGGTCCTGCGTGGGGCAGGGCGCGAGGCGGCACTGGCGCCCGAGGCCGGGGAGCAGGCCTTGGCGGCCATCATGGCTCTGGCGGCAATGCCTGTGTGATGTGTTTTTAGGAACTTTCCTACGGTTGTGGGCGTTATTTCTCGTTCTGTCCACATTCCTTTCACGAATTATTCACAAGCGCCTCGGTAGTCTCAGCTCATCCGTTAAAAAGCAGATCCATTCAAGCCCGTCTTCCCCAGCGGGCTTTTTTTTGCCTGTGTGAATCTCTCTCGCCATTGCCTGTCCAATCCTTTGTCGCCCGCACCGCGCCTTTACCGGCGCGTGGGTCGGGCACTCCCATTGCGATTCTCGAGGTTCTCGTCATGCGTCTAACACTGCCTGCTCTGGTTTTCGGTCTGCTCGCCGCACAAGGTGCAATGGCGGCAGGGGATGGCACCGCTGCCGTCGGCGGCGGCCTGGGCGGTGCCCTGGGCAACGTGGTCGGCCAGCAACTGGGCGGTAGCACCGGCGCGGCCATCGGTGCCGGCGTCGGTGGCGCGGCGGGCAGTGCGGTGGGTGCGCGCAAGGGCAGCCGCACCGAGGCCGCCATCGGTGGTGGCCTGGGCGGTGCGGGTGGCTCGGTGGTCGGTAACCAGTTGGGTGGTTCCACCGGTTCCACCATCGGCGCGGGCCTGGGCGGTGCGGCGGGTGGGGCAGTGGGCAGCAACCTGTCCAACGACGACGGCAAGAGCCACGGCAAGTCGAGCAAGCACAAGCGCAAGCACAAACGGCACTGATCGCCTGATACTGATTCTGACGTAGCCAGCGGGCTGCCCGCTGGCTACCCACGGTCCTTACCAAACACCTACACACTCTGGGTATTTGCAGGTCCCTGACCTGTGCTTTGATGCTGCGTCACACCCCGACCCAGAGACCCAGCCCCATGGCCAACCCTTACCGCGAACTCTTCCAGCTCCCTGGCACCCGGGCCTTTGTCCTGGCGGGCATAGTGGCGCGCATGCCGTATTCCATGACGGGGATCGGCCTGATTACCATGCTCGCCCAATTGCAGGGCGGCTATGCCCTGGCGGGGGCGGTGGCGGCGACCTTCGCCCTGGCCACGGCCTTTTGCGCGCCCCAGGTGTCGCGCCTGGTGGACCGCTTCGGCCAGGGCCGGGTGCTGCCGCTGGCGGCGTTGGTGGGCGGCGGCGGGTTGCTGATGGTGCTGGTGTGCACCCGCTTGCAGGCGCCCCACTGGATGCTGTTCGTGTTCGCCGCGCTGGCCGGTTGCATGCCCAGCATGTCGCCCATGGTGCGGGCGCGTTGGACGGCGCTGTACCGCGGCCAGCCACAGCTGCAAACCGCTTACGCCCTTGAGTCGGTGCTCGATGAACTGTGCTTCATCCTCGGCCCGCCCGTGGCGGTGGGTTTGTCAGTGGGCCTGTTCCCCGAGGCCGGGCCGTTGGTGGCATTGGTGATGCTGGTGATCGGCGTGACCGCGTTCGTGCTGCAACGGGCCACGGAGCCGGCGATTCACCCCCGCGCGGCCGGCCGCCAGCGCTCGGTGATCCGCAGTGGCGCGGTGCGCCTGTTGTGCCTGTTGATGATGGCCATGGGCACCATCGCCGGGGTGGTGGACGTGGTCAGCGTGGCCTTTGCCCAGCAGCAGGGGCAACCGGCGGCGGCGAGCATCGTGTTGTCGGTGTACGCCATCGGTTCGTGCGTGGCAGGCCTGGCCTTTGGCGCGTGGAAAACCGCCATCCCCTTGCCCCGCTTGTTCCTCTACGGTGGCATGGCCACGGCCCTGACCACCCTGCCTCTGTTGTTGGCCAGCGATATCCTCGGCTTGTCCCTGGCGGTGTTCGTGGCCGGTTGGTTCTTCTCCCCGACCCTGATCGTAGCCATGGCCCTGATCGAAAAACTGGTGCCGCCGGCCCGTCTTACCGAAGGCCTGACTTGGCTTATCACCGGCCTGAGCGTCGGCGTGGCGATTGGCGCCGCCGGTTCCGGCGCGTTGGTGGACCAGTTCGGCGCCCGCAGCGGTTTCTGGCTGGCGCTGGCGGCCGGGGCGGTAGTGCTGGCGGCGGCGCTGCTCAGTTACCGGCGCCTGGGCGCGGGCAGCGAAGTGCTGGTGCAGAACTTCTCCTGATGGGCCCCGCCCGCCGTGTGCTCCCCTTACAGATCGCGTTGTGAGGGGGCTACGGTGCCCCCCAACTGGCATGTTGCGTAGGGTTTTTCTCTAATTTATGTAGGCCGCATATTTAAACGCTCCACCCCCCCTCAATCCTCCCCCGCAACTAGGCACAATGCCGCCGCGCCCCGCTGCCTGGCGCGTTTCACATCCCAACGCTGTTAGCCTCTTTGGCGGGTTATGGCCGACTGGCTGAACTGCGAATTTCGCAACCTTATGCCTGGTTTGGATTTCACGCCCATGAACCCCACTGCCCCGATCATCAGCGATCAAACACGCCTGTATTCCCTGCAAACGCCCACGTCCATGGCCCCGTTGCACGTTGAACGCTGGGCCGGCCGCGAGGCGCTTTCCGAGTTGTACCGCTGGGACGTGCTGGCCCTGAGCGCCGACCATCGCCTGCCCCTCGAGGCGATGCTCGGCGCGCCCATTACCTTGCTCACGGCCCTGGCCGATGGCAGCCACAGCCGACGCAGCGGTTTGCTCAGCCGTGTCGCCCGCCTGGGCAGCGACGGCTCCCTGACCCGCTATCACCTGACCTTGGTGCCCTGGCTCTGGGTGTTGAGCCAGAGCTTTCGCTCCCGGGTGTTCCAAGACAGCACCGTGCAGCAGATCGTCAGCCAGGTCTTCGCCGGTTACGAGGCCTACGCCCGTTGGCGTTTCACCCGCGACGCCGACCAGTTACTGAGCCACGTGCGCCCACGCAGTTATTGCGTGCAGTACCGCGAAACCGATTTCGACTTTGTGCAGCGGCTACTGGCCGAAGAGGGCCTGGGCTATTGCTTTGTCGAGGACCCACAAGCACCGGCCGGCCACTGCCTGGTCATCTTTGGCCAGA
>NZ_FYEE01000019.1 GCF_900187645.1 Pseudomonas sp. Irchel 3E20
AGCCGTCGAGGTGCCCCATGATTGATTTCAGCCAGGTCATCACTGCTGAACAGCAGGAGAGCGAGAAGCGTGCCGCGGCGTTAGAAGGTGCTCGCTCATCTAGGCGCGCCGCTTTTGCGAGCGAGTCAGATCCGCTGCGTTTTGAGGCGGACTATGACGCCATCATCGCGGGAGCTGAGCCGGACTACAGTGCCTGGCTTTCGGCAGTCGCTGCCATCAAACAGCGATACCCGCTGCCAGCCGACGAAAACTGACAGCGCCGCAACTTTAAGCCACCCGCCATCGAGCGGGTATATTTTTGCCTGGAGAAAAGTAATGCCCATCACCGCGCAGCAACTGCTGCTGATCCTCCCTAACGCCGGCGCCAAAGCCGGCGTTTTTGCACCTGTCCTCAACACCGCCATGGGCAAGTTCGGCATTGTCACGCCTGCGCGCGTGGCGGCGTTCATTGCACAGATCGGCCATGAGTCTGGCCAACTGCGCTACGTGCGCGAGATCTGGGGGCCAACCAAGCAGCAGGCCGGGTATGAGGGGCGCAAGGATCTGGGCAATACCGTCGCGGGTGACGGCTCCAAGTTCCGCGGGCGTGGCCTGATCCAGGTCACCGGCCGGGCCAACTACGCGGCATGCGGCGAAGCCCTGGGCCTGGACCTGCTCAAGCACCCCGAGCTGCTTGAGGAGCCCCAGCACGCGGCCATGTCGGCGGCGTGGTTCTGGCATCGGGCGGGGCTGAACACCCTGGCGGATGCCGGCAGCTTCGACAAGATCACCAGCAGGATCAACGGCGGCCAGAACGGCGCGGCGAATCGCCGGGCGCTATACGCGAAAGCGCTGACGGTGCTGGCATGAATCCCGCCACCTGGCGCATTGCTGGCTGGGCAGCGTTGATCCTGGTGCTGATGGCCGGGAGCGGGGCGGGCGCCTGGCAGGTGCAGGACTGGCGCTACGGTAAGCGACTATCGGATCAGGCCATGGCCCACCAGTCCGATCTCGCCACCATCAGCAACGCCGCCAACACCCAAACCCGTCAGGCGCTGGAGAAGCAGCAAGTCGCTGAGCAGGCAAGGGCAGACAACGATGCCAAGGCAACCAAGGAGAAAGCCAATGATCTTGCTGAAAACGAAAGGCTGCGCCGTGCTGCTGACGATTCTGCTCGCCGGCTGCGCATCGCGGGAAGTTGTAGTGCCGGTGGTGGCCACGTGCCCGAAGCCACCAGCGCCGCCAGCCTGGGCAATGCAGGAACCGTCGAACTCACTTCAATTGCTGGACGAACTGTTTTCGATATCAGGGCCGGGATCATTGCCGACCAAGCAGCCTTGAGGGCGGCGCAGACGTATATCAGGGATGTCTGCCAGCGACCCTAGGAGGCCCGGGTTTCGCTTTGTCTTTTTGCGGCCAGCTCTTTTTGACGGTTCTTCTTATCCCATTGGTAGCCCAACCAGAGTGTGGCGATACCGAAAACAACCAGTAGTGCTATCTGATACATGGGCACCATTTTCTCTCTGGAAAAATTAGACACGCAGAAAGATTTGGCAGCATCGTGCAATATTTTTCCGAAGCGCTCAGGTGCGTGACGAGTGAACGGGGATTTGATGGTGGGTTGAACAGGGTTTAAAGAATAGAAAGACCTGCGAGCAGGCCATGGTGGCCTGCTGCAATAACAATCAGGAGTAGCGAGAGTAATAGTGTTTTTTTGTTTCTATAGGTTTTAGGTTGCTACTCTATTTGTGTTGATTTATTGTTTTTAAGATACGCTTCGGCAGCTCTCGCAGCGCCATCCCTTATAACTTTCGGATTTCTCAAGCGCTGCAACCAAATCGCGACCGCCTATACTATTTTGGCAGTTGTTATGTTTTTCATTTGGTTCTTTAATACCCTCGCATTGTTTTTTCAGGAAGGGGTTTACCACCGCCTGCTGCCTTGACGAAAGCGCTCTAAATCCCTTGTCTACGGCCAGCTGGGCGAAGCTTTGTACGCTCGGCTTTTCACCTTGAAATGCGTTTTGCGCGATAAGGGCCGAGAAAATCTCTCGCTCGATAGTCATTCGTTAATCCTTTATTCAATCAACAAGTTTGCTCATGTTTTTTCTTATGCTGAGCAATGCGAAAGCATACGTTACCATTGGGTGTGGTTTTATTGAACTGGGTTTCCATCCAGCTATAAAAGGCATAGCCTCTCATTTTTGGTCAGTAAATGTTGGTTTCTTGGTGTTTAGGATATTTCAATAGATCTTTGTTGCAATTTATTTCTTGTTCGAGAGGGTGGAGAAGTTTCGCTTTGCACTTTAGTGAGGTTGTGCGCTGTGGGAAGCTCCTATCTTTCGCGCTAAATTTAAGGGTGACGATATTTTTTATGAGCTTCTATAAAGTTTCGCGATTCCCTATCCCGGGCTGTCGACCAAATTTGCACGACTGGTAAGTGCGTCCATTCCTGTGCTCTTGGGTGAGCCTCAGAAGCAGGAATGAAAAACCCAGCTTCTGAGGCGGGGTTCGGCATATCGTCCGCAGTCCCACCCCCTAGGTAAAAGCGGTAATAATTGAACTTGCGCAAACTAAACGGTAACTATCCATGGCATCAATCCGCCGTATAAAGCCAAGAAAATCAACTGATACGGCCCGTATTGACACGCCTTTTGACCACTATTTCGGTGGCCAGTGATCGGGCAACAATTGGCCAATCTCACTCACCTGTTAAGTAGACGAGTCAGCACGTCCTTCAGGTCAGCGTCCAGATTGGGGAGCCTCACTTCGGAGTCATCAGAACCGCAAGCGTTATTTTGATGAACTCTTCATTGCGGTCGATCGTATCCAGAGCGCCGCGAACGTTGTCGGCTACGTCGGCAGAGCCCCTCTGCTCCACCCAGTTTGAGAGCTCCATGATGGCAGCCTCAAGTGCGAGTTGGTTCTCGTTGATCTTGAAAAGCAGGGAAGGGAGCAGGTCTGAGTTTGGCATTGTGAATCCTCCTTGGTGTTTTGAGCGTAGCAGGAGGATATTTTGATGGGTTGTGGGAAGGGTATGCATTCGGCAGAACGCCGCAGAGGTGAAGCAGATTTCTACCACTCGCTGTGTCGAAGGCAAAATCTGCCTGGTTCGCATTGAGACGATTAGCAATTAACTGAGTAGATCTCGATGAGAAAAAGTCATGAACGATTTTGATGAAATGGTGGCGGCTGGGCTACCGCTGCTGGAGAAGCCTCCAGAAGAGATTGAGTGCTTACGGCTGGAAGCGGAATCACTTATGGCGGCCATGTCGGATGGTCAGCTTCAGGCGCTAAGGGCATCGGTCCCGGATCGAACGCTTCACTGATACCTGGCCAGATTTTTCGGGCTGTACCAGCGCCGAAGGCTGGCCCACGAGCAGTCGTATGATGATTTTAATGTATAGGGATTGTGATCGTATGGCTGGACGCCGGAAGAGGGGATACTACTGTAGGAATATACAACGCTAAGTTACTGATTCTTATGGATGGTATTTCGTGCTCTGGGCGTGCCAGAAAACCATATTTTTTCTTTATAAATCATAAGCTTATGAATTGCCTGTGGTCACCTTGACATGGTGGGGGTCGTTGGTTCGAGTCCAATCGCGCCTACCAAACAAAATCCGCTCTGCTGGGCGGTCTAGAAGGGCTCACCGAAAGGTGAGCCCTTTTTTGTGCTTCGGATTTCTTGCAGAACGTTCACAAAGTATCGGGTTCGTTCACACTGGACAATGTGAGCGTTGGTTGCACGCTGGTGTTGTTGCGGTCAGGGCAGAGCTGGAGTCAGGCAATGTTCATTGAGAGTGATGCCGAGAATGACAATTTCATTGTGCATTTCGACTGTGCCTTCCAGCACCTCCTTTACCCAGTAGCTCTTAAATTCCCTGCTGTGATATTTGAAAGCCGCTACCTGCGCTCCACCTCCAAGATATTCGCCAGTACCTTCTTCGTACTTCTGTGATGGCTGGTGCGAGATGAGTTGACGGTGTTTGATGGTGTTGCTGAATCCAGCGAGATATTGAAACCAATGAAGCTTGGTGACTCGTGTTAGTTCCGTTCTCAGTTTGCCTTCGGGAAGGCCATCACGCACCTTGCCGATGGTGCAATCCTTTATGTGTAATGGTTTGGGTACTGCGAGCTCGTTAACTATCTGAGCAAAGATGTCAAATGCGGTGTCGCCACGTTCGTACAAGCGGCTGTCGATGTCCTCCAGTGCGACGGTCTGTAGCTTGGCACGGTGCGCAGGCTTTGCGCGAAGGCTATCAGGCCGGCCGTTACCGCTGTGGCGCGGCGGAACAAGTCCGCCGAGCTCTGTGGCCACGGTGAGTCATACCGCTGCCGGTTTTGCCCCTGTTCGATTGAAGACCTGCTTGAGTGCCCTCATACCATTGCAACATCGTCGCAAGAGGATCGCGGCCAATTCCGCGTAGGGAGGTCACGCACTGAGGGCGGGTGTAGTGCGAATTGGCGTGCGCCAATGCCGTGAGCCTCTTCATCTTCTCCGGTGCTGCAATGCCCTCGCGATTGAGCGCCATTCTGTTGGGTGCACGCACGTTCTCAAGCCTTGCTCAGCCCAGGTGCAACCGGCTCCATGGCTTGTGGCCGGGCGTTTGAGCGCGCACGCAGTGTATGCCGAAGTTTCAGCGCCGGTTTTTCAACACAGTAGTAGGTCACCCCACTTAACAAGAAAGACAGCACCAGCACCGCACAAATAATCGGGACGCTGTATTCAACAGGCCAGAAGTGGCGCAGTGCATACATCACCACAAAGTGGTTGAGGAACACGCCATAGCTGATGTTCCCGAAGAACTCGTCAATGGGGTGGTACTTGAGTTTGCTCAGCAGGTACACCGCTGGAATGCCCACGGCGATACCTAGGGTGACTTCGGCATTGAGTATGAGGCGCGTTATAGCGCCGGACATGATGGCCAGGAACAAGAGGGCAGCCACCAGGGTGGTGGTCGCCACGATGAACAACTCTTTTGTTTTAGCCTGGTACAGGTAACTGCCGCACAGAAAGATGAACAAAACTCCCGGCAGCAACCGATAGCCATAGATGTCGTTGTCGATCTTGCCGATGAAAGCAACGGAAAAAACCAATAGCGACGCGAGAAAAAAACCGCCGCGTACCTTGTAAATCAGCAGGAATGGAATCAACAGGTAGAAGCACATTTCAAGCCCAAGGGACCAGGCCGGGGGCAGGATTTGCGGCAGGGTGATGCCGTACATGTAGAAGCCAAGTGGCAGGATCGGCAGGCTGGTCAGGATGTTCTTAGCCGTGAGGGTGGCCGCTTGGGGCGTGCCGGGCAACATGAAGTAAATCACCAGGCAGGACATGACGAAATAGACGATGAACTGCGGGTACAGCCTCAAGAGGCGGTCAAGGTAGAACAGCCCCACTTTATCTAGGCTGCGGTAATGACGCTCAATCAGCGACGTCATCACAAAGCCGCTGATGATAAAGAACGATATAACGGCGACCACACCTAAGTTGACTCCCCAGAACTTCACGCCCATATGGGACAGCGCCACCAGCAGCGCCAGCAATAGTCGATAAGCACCCACACTAAACTCCTTTTTTATATTTATTAGAGGGCAGCCGGGCTATCGGCCTGTGGCCCTTGCGCCCATGGCTTTACTTCAACGGCTTTTCAACAAACACCATACAGCCTCACTGGCGATTCTTATTGTTTCGTCCGTGGCCCCCCGTTGCGCGATGTCAACGTGATGGCAGTATCCCTGTAGATCCCGCGTAATTAAAGAGGGCGCGTGTGGGAAAGGGCTGGTAATGCGAGCCGAAAGCCTGCGGGTGCTTAAAGCGGTTGGCCGACGACATACCGACTCGGCACCTCCCCCAAGACCCGTTTGAATACGGTGGCGAAGGCGCTGGAGCTGCTGTAACCGAGTTCTAGGGCCACCTGTGTCACCGGCTCGCCGTTTCCCAGCCGGGCCACTGCGGCCAGCAGGCAGGCCTGTTGGCGCCATTGCAGGTAGCTGATGCCGGTGTGCAGTCTGAAGAGGCGGGTGAAGGTGCGTCGGCTCATGGCGCTGCGTTGGGCCATGGCGTCGATGCTGATTTCCTGGGAAGGGTGGGCGAGGAACTCCCGGCAGGCCTGCGCCAGGCGAGGTTCTTTGGGCAACGGGGCGTTGAGGGAGAGTGCGGGCATCGCGGCAATTTCATGCAGCAGCAAGCCCATCAGGTGGCCATCGTGGCTCGTGGGGCTGTAGTGCGTGGGGACGTGGATGGCTTTCATCAGCAACTGGCGCAACAGGGGCGATACCTCGACGACCTGGCAGTGCGCCGCGAGCCCGAGGCGTTGCCCGGCCTGTGGGTGAATGTAAGTGTTGAGCATGGTGACCGGCCCGCGCATGTGCATGGAGTGCTGCACTTGGGCCGGCACCCAGATGCCGCGCTGGGGCGGGACGACCCAGTTGCCTTCGTCGGTGAACACCGTGATGACGCCGCGTGCGGCGTAGGCGAATTGCCCACGTTGATGGGTGTGCGCGGCGAACAACTGAGCGTCGGCGTACTCGCAAGCGGTCACAACGGCGTCGCGCTCTACGTTCTGGTCAGGGTCGAGGGTGGCATTGTTCATGGCCTGATTTTAATAGTATTTGTCCCTGGCCTGAAAGCGGGCCATTTCCTGGTACGGCATATTCCCCGCCGTATCGCGCCATTGCGCTTCGCTATCGGGGGAAACACAGGCCACCATGCAGAAAAAACACATCCTACTCGCCGTCCTGGTGACGGCCGTTTGGGGGCTGAATTTCCCCATCACCAAGCTCGGCCTTGCCGGCATCGACCCACTGCTATTGACCGCGCTGCGCTTCACCCTGGCCGCGTTGCCCTGGGTGTTTTTCATCAAGCGGCCGCAGGTTGCCCTGCGCTGGTTGGCGGCTTATGGGTTGATTTTTGGCGTCGCTATGTGGGCCCTGATTAACCTGGGGATCGCCCTGGGGGTGCCGCCGGGCAGCGCGTCGCTCTTGATCCAGTTCAGCGCGTTTTTCACCTTGGGGTGGGGCGTTTTGCTGTTCCACGAAAGCCTCACACTGCCCCAGGTGCTCGGCATGCTGCTGGCGGCGGTGGGGCTGGTGGGCGTCGTGCTGGACGGCGCCGGGCCAGGCACCGCCCTGGGTTTTGCCCTGGTACTGGCCAGTGCCTTGGCCTGGAGCCTGGGCAATGTGGTCATCAAGGTGTCGAAGGTGCGGGAGATTTTTGCGTTTGTGGTGTGGGCCAGCCTGTTTGCCCCTGTGCCGCTGTTCCTGCTGACGTGGTGGCTGCACGGTGCGGCGCCCTTTACGGCGCTGCCGGGGCAGTTGCACGGGGTCACGCTGTTTTCCCTGGCCTTCCAGGTGTATGGCGCCACGCACCTGTGCTACTGGGGTTGGAACCTGTTGTTGCGCGAATACCCGGTGTCGCGGGTGGCGCCGCTGTCGCTGCTGATTCCGGTGTTCGGCATCGTCAGTTCCCTGCTGATGCTCGGCCAGCGCCCCAGTGCTGCGGGTTTGGCTTCGATGGGGCTGATTTTGCTGGCGCTGTTCATCGGCTCGCGGCCCGGGCGGGTGCTGTGGGCGCGGCCCAGGCTAGGGTGAGCAGGCTTTAGTCTTGCGGCAGGTTGTTGAAGATTTTTTCCAGCGTGGCGTTGAGCTTGGTGATCTGTGCTTCGGTCAGGCCCTTGAAGCTGGTGCGGAAGATGTCGCTGGTGCCGTGCTGGATCTCTTCGATGGTATGGCGCCCGGTTTCGGTGAGGGAAACCTGGGTCACCCGGCCGTCGCTGGCGCAGGTGTTGGTTTCGACCAGGCCGTCGGCTTTCATGCGGTAGACGATTTTGGTGATGGTCGAGAGCTTGGCGATGGCGTGGATGGAAATTTCCGAAATGCTCGATTCGCCGTTTTCCTTGAGGATGAACAGGATCCGCCAGCGCGGGATGTCCATGTCGATTTTCTTCAGCGCTTTCTCCATGGCCATGGAGTAGCGTCCATGCAGGCGAGCCAGCCAGTAGAAGGGGAACTCTTCTTTCTTGAAGTCCTCACTGGCGGGGTTGTATCGGCTCAGGCGCTTTTTCGGGGTGGTCATAAAGGTTGGCGTAGTCTTTCTGGTGAGCTTGGGTGGAGTCGCGGGCGCCATTGTCGCGCTGCCCGCGGCAAAAGACCAGCGCACGCCAGGCCTGTGGCACTGCGGCGGAGCGCCTCAGCCCTGGAGAAACCGCTGGGCCAGGTCGAGTTGGGAGTTGGCCAGTTGATGCAGCTCATCGCCGATCTGGGTACTGCGCCGGGATTGGTCGCTGCTGGTCTGCGCCAGGCTGACGATCTGGGCGATCTGCCCGTTGATGTCCTGGGCCACCTGGCCTTGCTCTTCGATGGCCGAGGCCATCTGTAAACTCATCCCGGAAATCTGCCCGACCTCGTCGCAGATGCGCCGCAGGGCGGCTTGCACCTGGGTCACGTCCTCGCGCGATTGCCGCGCGGCCGACTCGCCCCGTTGTGCCGTGGCCAGGGCCAGGGCGCTGCCGTCACGTAGCTGCTCGATGGAGCGCTGGATCTGCTCGGTGGATTCGCGAGTGCGGGTGGCGAGGGTGCGTACTTCGTCGGCGACCACCGCAAAGCCACGGCCGCTCTCACCGGCGCGGGCCGCTTCGATGGCGGCATTGAGCGCCAGCAGGTTGGTCTGTTCGGCGATGCTGCGGATCACATGGGCCACGCCGCTGATGGACTCGATGGATTCGGCCAAGTGGTCCACGGCCTCGCCAATTTCCTCCACTGAGGTGCACAACCCGGTCATCGAGCGCTGGCTCTGCCCGGACAGGCGATCGCCGTCGCGGGCCAGGCGATCCACGGCCTGCGTGGCCTGGGCCGTGTGTTGCAGGTTGCGCGACAGTTCCTGGATGGTTGCGCTCATTTGCTCCACCGCGGCGGCGGATTGCTCGGCTTCTTCGAGTTGCCGTTGCAGGTGGCCCGACTGGGCTTGCACCAGGTGGGACGATTCCTGTGCCCGTTGGCGCACGGTTTCGCCGTTGATCTGGATGCGCGCCATGACCGTGCGCATCCGCGTGTTCTGGCTGTTGAGGGCCATGTCGAAACAGCTGGCGATGCCGTTGCTGTCATCGTGCAGCGGCGCCAGCAAGGCATCGCTGTAGACCTGCGCGTGCCGGGCCATGACCCGGCGGCCATCGGCGTGCAGTTTGGCGCGGCCCTGGCAGGCCGCCGCGAACACACCGCCCAGCACCAGCAGGCCCGGTACCAGGTCGATCTGCCCACCCAGCAGGGCGCCGCTCACCGCCAACCCCAGCAGCCAGGCGATGCCGTGGCTGCTGGCGTGTTCGCGCACTTGCCGGGCAACGCTCAGCGGGCCGTGGCCGTCGTTCAGCCGGCGGTAGAGGCGTTGCGCCCGCAAGCTCGTGGCCGGGTCCAGTGGGTGGTACACCGTGCCCAACGCATTCAACTGGCCGTCCTCGAACAGCGGCACCACATAGAGGGTGCGCCAGAAGCTCAGGCCCTGTTTGTCGCGGCCCATCACCGGCGCCGTCCAGGGCACGCCACCGTGCAGGGTTTGCCACATGCGCTCGATGACGAGCGCGGGCATTTGCGGGTGGTTGATGAGTTCGTGGGGCTGGTTGAGCAACTCCTCCCGGGTGTAGCCGCTGAGCGCCAGGTAGGCGTCGTTGCAGGCCAGCAGGTGGCCGCGGGTGTCCAGGCGCGAAATCGGCAGTTCCGCTGGCGCGGCCACGAGGGCCGGCGCGGTGTGTTCCTTTGGGTTAGCCACGCGATGCTCCTGCGATTACCAGCACTGGCCGCGTTCGGCGCGCATTTTGCGCACCATGGCGTCGAAGAATTTCACCGCAAAACCGCTTTCGCGGATAAGCATGGCGGTGAGCTCGGCGCATTTTTCGCTGATGGCCTCGGGCAGCGGGTTGTCCTCACCGCCCAGGGCGCCGGCCTGGCATTGGATCTCGGCGGCACGCTGCACCGTCCACAGCAGGAAGAACGCCTTGGCGATGCTGCTTTCGCCCACCGCGATGCCGTGGTTGCGCAGCACCAGGATGTGCTTGTCGCCGAGGCTGTCGATCATCCGCGCCTTTTCGTCATCGAACAGGGTGATGCCCTCGAACGTGTGGTAACCGATGCGCCCGTAGAGCTGTGCGCCGTAGAAGTCGTGGTGGGCGAAACCGGCCTTTTTCATGACGATGGCCGAGATAGGTGTGGTGTGGGTGTGGATCAGGCACTGGATGTCCTCCCGCGCGCCGTGCACCGCACTGTGCAGGGCGAAACCGGCGGGGTTGGCGTCGTAGGGCGAGTCTTCGAGTTTCTTGCCGTGCAGATCGACCTTGAGCAGGTTGGCCGGCGTCACCTCGGTGTAGTTGAGGCCGAACGGGTTGACCAGGTAATGGTGGGCCGGGCCGGGCAGGCGCGCGGAGATGTGGTTGAAAATGGTTTCGGTCCAGCCGAAGAAATCCACCAGGTGGTAGCACTGCGCAAGTTGCACGCGCAGCGCCCATTCGGCGTCGTCGCAGGTGAGGGGTTGGGCCAATGGCGATGGGTTCATGTCGCAGTCCTTGTGGCAGTGAGTCAGGGGTGGGCCTGTTCGCCGCGAAAGCGGGCCAGGGTGATGAGGTGCCGGGTGACGGGCATGGGGATGGCCATGCTGTCGGCCAGTTCCAGGACGGCGTCGCCGATGGCGGCCAGCTCCAGGCCCCGGCCTTTTTCGTAGTCTTGCAGCATCGAGGTGCGCACCGCGCCCATGGCGGCGCCCAGTTCCAGGAAGGTCTGCGGGTCGATGCTCACCCGGGCGCCGTAGGCAGCGGCCGTGAGCAGCGCTTCGTGCAGGCAACTGCTCACCAGGTCACGCAATTGCGGCAGGCTGTAGAGCTGTTCCAGGGTGGCGCCGGTAATCACCGAGAGCGGGTTGGAGGTGAGGTTGGCGATGATCTTGGTCCACAGGTTGTCGCGGATGCGCTCGGTGGCCCGCGCCTCGATGCCGACGCTTTCCACCAGCGCGCGTACTCGCTCCAGGCGGGGGCTGAGGCGGTTGTCTGGCTCGCCGAAAATCATCAGGTGCGGGGTGTGGGACTCGGACACGGCGCTGGCCGGGCAGTGGGCGGTGATGAACACCACGCAACCGATGACGTGGCGCAGGTCCAGGGCCTGGCTGAGCGCCGAGTCGGGATCGACCGCGTTGACCCGCTGCCCGTCGAAGCGCCCGCCCTCGCCGTGGAAGTACCACCAGGGCACCCCGTTGACCACCGGCACCACCACCGTCTCGGCGCCGATCATCGGTTGCAGTTGCGCCAGCAGCACGCCCAGGGCCTGGGCCTTGGCGCAGACAAAAATCAGGTCCTGCTCGCCCAGGCTGGCGGCGTCGTCGCTGGCCTCGACCTGCACGTGGTGGTGGCCGTCCAGGTCGGTCAGGTGGATGCCGTCGCGCTGGATTGCGGCCAGGGTTTCGCCACGGGCCAGGACTTTGACCGTGTGGCCATGGCCCGCCAGGCGGGCGGCGAGGGTGCAGCCGATGGCACCGGCACCGGCAATGCCGATGCGCAGGGGGGAAGGGTTCATCGCGACTCCGGGTGTTCACAAGGCGGCGCCATTGCCGGCGCCGGGGTAGGGCGTGGCTCAGGTGGCGAGCATTTCCTGGTGCTTGCTGGCCAGGCCCAGGTAGGCCTCGATCACCCGTGGGTCGTCGGCCAGTTGCCGGGCCGGGCCCTGCATGGCGATCTGGCCGGTTTCCAGCACGTAGGCGTAGTCGGCCACCCGCAGGGCGGCGCGGGCGTTCTGCTCCACCAGCAGGATCGACACCCCTTGCTCGCGCAGGGCGGTGATGATGCGGAAAATCTCCCGGGTAATCAGCGGCGCCAGGCCCAGGCTCGGTTCGTCGAGCATCAGCAGTTTGGGCTTGGCCATCAACGCCCGGCCCACGGCAAGCATCTGCCGCTCGCCGCCGGAGAGGGTCGCGGCCAGTTGTTCGCGGCGTTCCCACAGGCGCGGGAACAGTTCGTAGATTTCCCCCAGGGTCTGGCTGTAGTTCCGCTCGCCCCGGCGATGGCGCTGGAAGGCGCCCAGTAGCAGGTTGTCGGCCACGCTCATGCTGGTGAACAACTCGCGTTTTTCCGGCACCAGGCCCAGGCCACGGGAAACCATCACTTCCACCTCGGGCAGGGTTTGCAGGCTGCCGTCGAAATGCACCTGGCCGCGTGAGCCGAGCACGCCCATGATCGCCGACAGCAAGGTGGTTTTGCCCGCGCCGTTGGGGCCGATCACGGTGACGATCTGGCCCTTGCCCACGGTCAGGCTGGCGTCACTCAGGGCTTCGACCTTGCCGTAGGCCACGCTCAGGCCCTTGATGTCGAGCACGGCATCGTCCACCCGGTTGCGCGGCGCGAGTTGCGGTTGCACTGGCATGTTCATCATTCCACTCCTCCCAAATAGGCTTCCAACACGGCCGGGTCCTTCTGTACGTCTTCGGGCAGGCCCTGGGCGATGCGTTGGCCGAATTCCATGACCACCACGCGGTCCACCAGGCCCATGACGAAGTCCATGTCGTGTTCCACCAGCAAAATCGCCATGCCTTCGCTGCGCAGGCGGCTGAGCAGCAGGCCGAGGGCTTCTTTTTCTTTCAGGCGCAGCCCCGCGGCGGGTTCGTCGAGCAGCAGCAGGCACGGGTCGGCGCACAGGGCGCGGGCGATTTCCAAAATGCGCTGTTGGCCCAGGGCCAGGCTGCCGGCCTCTTCATACAAGTAGTCGCCCAGGCCTACGCGCTCGAGCTGGCGCTTGGCTTCGCCGAGCAGGGCCGCTTCTTCGCGCCGCTCCAGGTGCAGGGCCGCGGACATCACGCCTTGCTGGCCGCGCAGGTGGGCGCCGATGGCGACGTTCTCCAGCACACTCATGTTGCCCAGCAGTTTTACGTGCTGGAAGGTGCGGCTCATGCCCATGCGCGCCACTTGCCGCGAGTTGAGGCCGTTGATCTTCTGGCCCCTGAACAGCACCTCGCCGCTGCTCGGTGTATCGACACCCGAGAGCTGGTTGAACAAGGTGCTTTTGCCGGCGCCGTTGGGGCCGATCAGGGCGAGGATTTCCCCCGAGTGGATCTCCAGGCTCATGTCGTTGTTGGCCACCAACCCGCCAAAGCGCTTGGTCACGTGGCGTGCCTCCAGGATCAGCTCGCCGTGCTTGGGCAGCTCCCGGCACGTCAGCGGCGCGGCGTCGGTATCGACCGTCTGCACCTTGTTACGCACCTTCAAGCGGGCGGGCACCAGGCGCATCAGCAACGGCCACAAGCCTCCCGGTGCGCGCTGCATCAGCACCACGATGAGGATGCCGAACACGATGATTTCGTAGTTGCCGGTGTTGCCCAGCAGGTGCGGCAGCCAGTCCTGCAACCATTGCTTGAGCAGGGTCAGGATGCCCGCGCCGAGCAGTGCGCCCCACACGCTGCCCACGCCGCCGATCAGGGCCATGAACAGGTAATCGATGCCCATGTTCAGGCCAAAGGGCGTGGGGTTGACGAAGCGTTGGGTGTGGGCATACAGCCAGCCGGAAACGGCGGCGAATACTGCCGAGATGACGAAGATCACCATCTTGGAGCGAAAGGTGTTCACCCCCATCGCCTCGGCCATCACCTGGCCGCCCTTGAGGGCGCGGATGGCGCGGCCTTCGCGCGAGTTCAGGAGGTTCTGGGTGATGACGATGGCGAGCAGCAGCAGGGCCCAGATCAGGTAGAACATGTTCTCGCCCTTATCCAGCTTCAGGCCGAACAGGGAAACCGACGGCAAGCCGCCGACGCCGGTGTGCCCGCCGAGGGATTCGAGGGTGCCGAACAGGTAATACAGCGACAGGCCCCAGGCAATGGTGCCCAGCGGCAGGTAGTGCCCGGACAGTTTCAGGGTCAGCGCACCCAGCACCAGGGCCACCGAGGCGGTGAGCGCCACGCCCACCAACAGGGTCAGCCAGGGCGACACCGCGGCCCAGGCCAGCCAACCCGGCAATTGCTCGGCGGTGGTCAGGTAGGCCGAGGTGTAGGCGCCCAGGCCGACGAACGCAGCCTGGCCGAAACTGGTCATGCCGCCGACGCCGGTGAGCAGCACCAGGCCCAGCACCACCAGGGCGTACATGCCGATGTAGTTGAGCAAGGTCACGTAGTAGGGCGGCAACAGCAGCGGCGCGACGCCCACCACCAGCAACAGGGCGAGTAACAGATAGCGTGGGTTCATTCTTCTTCCTCCACATGACGGCTGGTGAACGAACGCCACAGCAGGAACGGAATAATCAGGGTGAACACGATGATCTCTTTATAGGTACTGGCCCAGAACATCGAGAACGCTTCGATCAACCCCACCGCCAGGGCGCCGACGGCGGCCACCGGGTAACTGACCAAGCCGCCGATGATGGCGCCGACGAAGCCCTTGAGGCTGATGACGAAGCCGGAATCGAAATAGAGGGTGGTGATTGGCGCGATCAAAATCCCCGACAGCGTGCCAATCAGGGCGGCCAGCAGGAAGGTGGACTTGCCCGCCAGGGTCGGCGAAATACCCATCAGCCGCGCGCCCATGCGGTTTACCGCCGTGGCGCGCAAAGCCTTGCCGTAGAGCGTGCGTTCGAAGAACAGGTAGAGGCCCACGATCAACCCCAGCGACACCGCCAGCACCCACAGCGTCTGGCTGTTGAACGTCACCGGGCCCAACTCCAGCCCGGCCTCGGAGAACGGCCGGGTGCGTGCGCCTTCGGGGCCGAACAGCAGCAGGGCGATGCCGACCATGCTCACGTGCACCGCGATGGAGACGATCAGCAGCACCAGGGAGCTGGCCGAGGCAATCGGCTGGAACACCAGGCGATAGATCTGTGGCCCCAAAGGCACCACCAGCGCCAGGGTCAGCAGCGCTTGCACTGCCATCGGCAATTCGGCCAGGGGCAAGGTATGGATCAGCACCGCCAGCAGGGCGGCGTAGGCAAGCTTGAAAACAACGCGCCGGGGGAAACGAAAGGCCTGGCTCGAACGCGCCGCACCCCACAGGTCGAGGGCGCAGTCGAGCAACGTCAGGCCCAGCAGCAACCAGACCAGGGCGGTGGGGTGGCCGCTCTGCAAGGTGGCCATGGTCAAGGCGCCGTAGGTCACGAACTCACCTTGGGGGATCAGCAGGATCCGGGTCACGGTGAACACCAGGAGGATCGACAGGGCCAGCAGCGCGTAGATCGCGCCATTGGTCATGCCGTCCTGGCCCAGCAGCATGGCTATCTGGAAATTCATAAATGAGAGCTCTTTCTACCGATTGAATATCAGGCCCGCAGGCCGACCCGGGTCAGGCGTCGGCACGCGGGCAGGGCGACCGGTGTCGATTAGTTGTCGCGCAGCAACTTCCAGGTGCCGTTTTTCACCACGATCAGCTCGCGGCCGCGCTGGTCGAAGCCGCTGTGGTCTTGCGGCGTCATGTTGTAGACCCCTTGGGTGCCGGCCACTTCATGGCTTTGTTCCAGGGCATCGCGCAGGGCCGCGCGAAACTGCGGGGTGCCGGGGGCGGCCTTGCTCGCGGCAATCGGGATCGCTTGCTTGAGCAGCAGGCCGGCGTCGAAGGTGTTGCCGCCGAAGGTCGCCGGTTGGCTACCGTTGAGTTTTTCGTAGGCCTGGGTGTAGTCGCGGGCGATGGTCTTGGACGGATGGCTGTCGGGGATCTCATCGAGCACCAGCATCAGGCTCGCGGCGAGGATGGTGCCTTCGACCTTCTTGCCGCCCAGCTTGAGGAAGTCCGGCAGCGCCGCGCCGTGGGTCTGGTAGACCTGGCCGCGATAGCCCTGGTCGAACAGGGTGGTCTGCGGCATCACCGCCGAGCTGCCCGGCGCGGCCACCAGTACCGCGTCGGGGCGGGTGGCGAGAATTTTCAGGCTTTGGCCCGTCACCGACGTGTCCTGGCGCTGGAAGCGCTCGTTGGCCACGACCTTGATGTTCTGCTGCGCGGCCAGGCCGGCCATGACCTTGGCCCAGTTCTCGCCGTAGGGGTCGGCGGTGCCGATGAAACCGAGGGTCTTCACGCCTTTCTTGGCCATGTGCTCGAACAGCGCGGTGGCGATCAGGTCATCGTTTTGCGTGGTCTTGAACACCCATTTCTTCTGCTCGGTCATGGGCAGCACCACAGCGGCGGTGCCCACCGGCGCCAGCAGTGGCACGCCGGCCTCGGCGACGAACTGGATCACCCCCATGGCATTGGGCGAGCCGCTTGGGCCGATGATGGCATCGACATTTTCTTCGTCGATCAGCTTCTTCAGGGCCTTCACCGTGGCCGTCGGGTCGCTGCCGTCATCCAGCGAGATGTACTTCACTGCGTGGTCGCCTGCCTGGGTGGGCAGCAGCGGCACAGTGTTTTTCTGCGGCAGGCCAACCAACGCAATCGGCCCGGTGGAGGAGGTGATGACACCGATTTTCACTTCGGCTTGCGCAGCGGTGGCGCAGGCGGCACTCAACAACAACGTGGACACGGCTTTTCTGAAAAACATGACTTTCTCCGAAGAGTTGCAACGCTGCAAAAGGCTAATTGGCCAGCCGCCTCGACCACGCGGGGTGCGAGCACGGCCCAAGGTGCGGCCCTATTTGTTTTTTTGGTGAACGGTTGCTGTGCCCAGGCTCTGTTACCGAGCCGCGAGGCTGCCAGCGACCCTGGGTGATCGGTCGAAGGCGTTGAGGGCAAAAGCAGATTGCATGCCAGAAATTTCCTGGTGCATGGCAAAAGGCTGTTACCGCGACCGGGGTAACACCGCCTCGACGACCCTGCGGCCAGGGGCCGGAAAGTGGCTACTGGAAGGCCATCATCGGACGCTGAAAAACCGGCAGCACACCAGGCCGAACAAGGCTTTGATCTGGATCAAGAAAGCGGCCGAGGGCCGCGGAAACGGGTTTTTTAACGGGCAAAAAATTCCTGTTTTTTAGGTGTTTTTTACGCCTGTTTTTGCCCTGAATTATTTTTTTGTTCGGCAACTTTTTCCGAAATTAGAACCTAGGGTTTTTTCCGGATAATTGCGCGGTAACGATCATGGTTTATTATTTAACATACTGATTTATATGAATAAAAATATTATTTTCCGGGGTTTTACGGCCTTTTTACGGTGTTACCAAACTGCACGCGGATGGTGCGAAAAAGCAAAATTTGCACCGAAAATACACACTCTTTTATTTGGTAAAATTCAATTGACAATTCACGTAAATATTATGATTTTAGATTTAAGCGATTACCCGGGCCCCACGCTCAGGTCGTCCGTTCTGGCGGCACCTAACAAACAGGTACAAACGCATGTCGATCGTTGTCGAGGATTTAGCCTTAGGAGCAAACGGCCTGTCGGTCATGGTCAAAGACACCATCGACATCGCCGGTTACCCGACCCGTGCTTCAAGCCGTGCATTGGCTGATGCCCCGGCCGCGGCAGAACATGCCCAGGTGGTGGCGGCATTGCTGGCGGCGGGCTGGCGGGTCACCGGCAAAACCAGCCTGCATGAACTGGCCTTCGGCACCACCGGCCTCAACGCCTGGACCGGCACCCCGGCCAACCCGCGTTATCCGGGCTACATCCCGGGCGGTTCTTCCAGTGGTTCGGCGGCGGCGGTGGCGGCGGGGCTGTGCGATGTGGCCCTGGGCACCGACACTGGCGGCTCGGTGCGCATACCGGCGGCCTGCTGCGGTGTGTTTGGCCTTAAACCCACCTTCGGCCGTGTCAGCCGCCAGGGTGTGATGCCCGCCCGCAGCAGCCTCGATTGCGTGGGGCCGCTGGCGCGGGACATGGACAGCCTGATCGCGGCGATGCACGCCATCGCCCCCACCTTCACCACACCCAAGTTGCCCCACAGCCTGACCATTGGCGTGGTCGGCGTAGCGGCCTGTGCCCCGGTTCAGGTGGCCGTGAGCCAGGCCCTGGCCCGCTGCGGCTGGCCGTTGGTGGCGCAATCACTGCCGGGCATGGCCGCTGCTTATGGCGCGGCAATGGCGGTCATCAACGGCGAAACCTGGGCCGCTTGCGGCCATCTCCTGGCAACCGGCCATGTCGGCAACGACGTCGCCGAGCGCCTGCGCGCCGCCAGCCTGACCTCGCCTCAAGCCTTGGCCGATGCCGACATTATCCGCCGCGCCTTTACCGCAGAAGTGGACGCAGCCCTGGCCGTCACGCCGATCCTGGCCCTGCCGACCATGCCCGATTTGCCCTTGCTGGTCGCCGATGCGGCCGACACCCGCGCCGCCCTGGGCATGACGTCCCTGGTGCGCGCTTTCAATCTGTCCGGCCACCCGGCCCTGAGCATCCCGTTGCACAGCGCTTCGGGGCTGCCGGTAGGCCTTCAACTCATTGCCGCCCATGGCGCGGACGAACTGCTGTGCGCAGTCGCCCGCGAACTGGCCCGGCGCCTGGAAGAGTAAATCGTGATGCTGACTATGGAGAAACCCATGAACGCGCCAAGCGAGCTGAATCAACAGCGTTGCGTGCCGATCACGGCCAATGAAGCGTTTCAACAGTTGCTGGCCGAGATCCGTACCCGCGCCCGCAGCGAAGAGTTCGACCAACAGAAATTCATCTCCCAGGACATCATCGAGCGCTTTCGCACGCTCGGTGTGTACCGTGCCCTGGTGCCCAAGCGCTTTGGCGGTGACGAGCGCTCGCCCGCCGAGTTCTGCCAAATGGTCGAAGACATCTCGGTGGCCGACGGCTCGGCCGGTTGGGTCGCAAGCTTCGGCATGAGCCCGGTGTACCTGGCGGCGCTGCCCCTGGAAACCATCAAGAAGATTTACGCCGACTCGCCCGACGTGGTCTTCGCCGGCGGCATCTTTCCACCCCAACCTGCGGCTTTTGTCGAGGGCGGGTTGCAGGTCAACGGGCGCTGGAAGTTCTCCAGCGGCTGCATGGGCGCCTCGCTGATCGGCGTCGGCATCAGCCCGAAAAACGGCGAGATGCTTGGCCTGCCACGCCTGGCGGTGATGCCACGGGAAAAAGTGCGCATCGAGGAAACCTGGAACGTCGTGGGCCTGGTCGGCACCGGCAGCCACGACGTGGTGGTCGAAGGTGTGGTGGTACCGGAGGAGTGGACCTTCGTACGCGGCGGCCCGGCCAACCTGGACGAGCCGTTCTTCCGCTACCCGTCGCTGTCTTTTGCCACCCAGGTGTTGTCGGTGGTGGGCCTGGGCGTGGCCCGTGCGGCCCTGGACGAGTTGAGCGGCATGGCCAGCGGGCGCATCTCGGTAACCGGCGCGCCGTCGTTGTCCGACCGGCCCCTGGCCCAGGTCGAAATGGCCAAGGCCGAAGCCTCCCTGCGGGCGGCGCGTTCGTGGTTCTACCAAGCCATCGACGATGCCTGGGCCAGTGTCCTGGCGGGCGACCCGGTGAGCGTCGAGCAGACCAACATGCTGCGCCTGTCCTCGACCCACGCCACCCGCGTGGCAGCCGAGGTGGCGCGCACCGCGCAAATGCTCTCGGGCATGAGCGGGGTCTACCGCACCAGCCCGCTGTCGCGCTTTGTCAACGACACCCAGGTCATTACCCAGCACGCCTTCATGGGCGACATGACCTACCAGAACGCCGGCGCGATTTTCTTCGGCAACAAGCCGCTGCCCGGCTACCTGTAATTTTTCTCAACTCGAATCGGTGAACCCCATGAGCGACAAAAAAGCCCTGCGCGTCCTGTTTTGCATCGGCATCAACCAAAACTTCTTCGATGCCCCGCGCCCCGAAGCCCTGGAAGTCTGGGCGGCGTTCGGCGCCATGTGGAACGGCATTGCCGACCTGCCGGGCGTGACCGTGCTGGGCAACATGGACGACGACCAGAGCATGGTCGGCCCGTCCGCCGGCTGGCCCTGGACCACCTACCTGCTGGCCGACGTGCCGGACATCGAAACCGTCCACGCTGCCTGCAACCTGTTCCGTACCACGGCGGTGGGTGATGGCCCGTACAAACTGTGGAAGTACTGCAAGGTCGAGGCCCGCACCGGGCGTGAACTGATTATCCAGCGCTGAGCCTGCGAGGTCGCCATGTCGTCACACGAGCACATTCGCGCGCTGGAGCTGCGCCTGGAGCAACTGGAAAGCGAGAACGCGATCCGCGCCTGCATGAACCGCTACATGTTCCTGTGCGACGAGTTGGGCGTGGCTTCGCCCCTCGACGAACTGGCCGGGCTGTTCACCGAAGACGCGGTCTGGGAAGGCAAGGGTGCCAAGTACCAGAACAGCTTCGGCGGCTATCAGGGGCGCGCGGCGATCAAGGCGATGTTCGCCACTTATATGGTGGAGCCTGCGCATTTTTCGCTGAACGTGCACTTCCTGACCTCGGAGCTGATCCAGGTCAGCGGTGACAGCGCCCAGGCCAGTTGGGTGATGTTGCAGGCCTCGACCTTCGCCTCGGGGGCCTCGCACCTCAACAGCGCCCGCCTGACGGTGCGTTTTACCCGGGAGCAAGGGCAGTGGCGCATGGCGCACTTCCAGACCGAGAACCTGTTCAGCCGCCCCGTGAGCACCTGGAACAGCGCCGCGCACCTGCCCGTGCCCGGCAAGCCCGGCCAGTGACCCCCAGAATTCTTAGAGTCGGCGAACCGAGCCGACGAGGAGTGACCGTGAATAACCTGATAAACACCGTAACCCTGGACGCTTGCCCGTCCGACCTGGTCCAGAGCGACCGCGTGCACACGTCACTGTACACCGACGCCAAGCTGTTTGACGAGGAACTGGAAAAGATCTTCTACAGCACCTGGATCTGGGTGGCCCACGCCAGCGAAATTCCCGAGTCCGGCAGCTACAAGAGCACCTACATCGGCAAGCAACCGGTGATTGTGGTGCGCGACCGCAAAAAAGACGTGCACGTGCTGCTCAACCGCTGCCGCCACCGCGGGGCCACAGTGTGCGAACACAAAAAGGGCAAGACCAACAGCTTCGTCTGCCCGTACCACGGCTGGAGCTACGCCCTGGACGGCAGCCTGCGCGGTGTGCCACACCCGGAAAGCTACGCCGATTGCCTGGACAAGGCCGAACTGCCCCTGGTCAGCCTGCGGGTGGAGCAATACAACGGCATGATCTTCGCCACCTTCAAGGACGATATCGAGCCGTTGGCCGACTACCTGGGTGCGGCAAAAAAATGGATCGACCTGTTCATGAAGCAGGGCGCCGGCTACCCGGTGAAAGTCGGCGGTGAGCACCGCTTCCGCTTCCCCGGCAACTGGAAAATTCAGTTGGAAAACACCACCGACGCCTACCACTTCCCGTTGGTGCATAAGTCGTTCCTGTCCTCGGTGGACGAGCAGACCCTGGAGTTGTTCGACTTCGTGCAAGGGCCGGGCTACGTCGAAGACCTGGGCAACGGCCACAGCGTGATGGTGATGATCCCCGACCTGGTGGACCTTGAAGCTAACCTCGAGCTGCCGATCCCGGAGCGCTTCGAAGACCTCGCCGCGCAACTGCGCGCCGAAGGCCACGAGGAGGCGGCGGTGCGGCGCATCGTGCGCGCGGTGGGCGGTTCGGGCTTCAACCTCAACCTGTTCCCCAACATCGCTTGCTCCATGGCGTTCTTCCGGGTGCTGCAACCGATCGCGGTGAACGAAACCGAGATCCACCACGCCGTCATCACCATGGACGGCGGCCCGGCCGTGGCCAACCGTTATCGCCTGCGCCTGCACGAACACTTCCAGGGCCCGATGGGCTTTGGCACCCCGGACGACTCCGAAGCCTGGGAGCGCGTACAGCGCGGCGCCAGCGCCGGCAGCGACCTGTGGATCATGCTCAACCGTGGTTTGCCGGGCGAGAAAGCCTCCGCCGATGGCCGGGTGAGCGACGTGAGCGCCGAAACCGGTATGCGGGCGGGCTACCAGCAGTGGAAAAAGATGATGTCGGCCAAGTGACGGAGAACCCCATGAACAACCTGCAATTGCTCAACCAAGTCAGCGCTTTCATCTGGCAGGAAGCGGACATGCTCGACCACGGCGAATTCGCCGCGTGGCTGGAGCTGTGGACCGAGACGGCGACCTACATCATCCCCATCGACCCGTTGGAAACCGATTTCGAGAACACCCTCAACTACGCCTACGACGACCACCACATGCGCCAGTTGCGCGTCACGCGCCTGACCAGCGGCGAGTCGATCTCCACCACGCCACGGGCGCGCACCGTGCGCAGCCAGTCGCGCTTTCGCGTGCTCAGCGACGAGCAGGGCGTGGTCACCGTGCGGTGCGCGCAGAACCTGCGCGAGTTCCGCAAGGACGTGCTCAAGCAGTACACCGCCGACGTCACCTTCGAGCTGGTGCGCAGCGGCGACAGCTTCAAGATCCAGCGCAAGCTGATCCAGCTCATCAACTCCACCGACACCCTGGCGGGTATCGGCTACATCCTCTGAGGGCTACGCCATGACACAGGTCGCATTGGTCACCGGCGCCGGCCAGGGGCTGGGCAAGAGTATCGCCGAGCAACTGCTGGGCGCCGGTTACCGGGTAGTGATAAGCGACCGCTCGCTGGCGGCGGCGCAAGCCAGCGCCGCGCAACTGGACGCCAGCGGCGAGCGGGTGCTGGCGCTCAAGCTCGACGTGGCCGACAAGGCCGATTTTGAAGGGGCGCTGGCGCAAGTAGTGGCCCATTGGGGCCAACTGCATGTACTGGTCAACAACGCGGCCATGACCATGACCACGCCTGTGATGCAGATCAGCCCGGAGGAATTCGACCGGGTGGTCAGCGTCAACCAGCGCGGCACCTTTGTCGGCTGCCAGGTGCTGGGCAGCTACCTCGCCGCGCAGGGCTACGGGCGGATCATCAACATGGCCTCCCTGGCGGGGCAGAACGGCGGCACGGCCACGGGCGCCCATTACGCGGCGTCCAAGGGCGCGATCATCACCCTGACCAAGATCTTCGCCAAGGAGCTGGCGGCGAGCGGGGTCACGGTCAACGCCATCGCCCCGGGGCCCATCGAGTCGCCGGCGGTGCGCGCCGCCGTGCCGCCCGAGCGCTTGGAAAAACTGATCGAGGGCATCCCGGTCAAGCGCCTGGGGGACGCCGCGTTCATTGGCAAACTGGTCGTGCAACTGGCCGGCGAAGACGCCTACTTCACCACCGGGGCGACCTGGGACGTGAACGGCGGGCTGTTCATGCGTTAAGCGTGCCGGCCGCAGGTTTGCAACCACAGCGGGGCGCGCCCAGGTGCGCGGCCCGACAACGAATTCAGGATGGTCCTGTATGAGCGATCAATTATTGAAAGTCGTCGTGCGCAAGCGCGAGGAGCAGGGCGAAGGTGTCGTCGTCCTCGACCTGGGCGACCCGTCGGGGCAGGCCTTGCCCGCCTTCGAAGCGGGCGCCCATGTCGATATCCACCTCAAGGCCGGGCTGGTGCGCCAGTATTCCCTGTGCGGCGACCCGGCCAACGCCGGCGCCTATCGCTTGGGCGTGCTCAAGGACCCGGCCTCGCGCGGCGGTTCCCTGGCGGTGCATGAGCTTATGCAAGTAGGGCGGGAAATCGACATCAGCCTGCCGCGCAACCACTTCCCCCTGGCGGGCGAGGCGCGGCGCTCGATCCTGATCGGCGGCGGTATCGGCATCACGCCGATGGTGGCCATGGCCTACGCCCTGAACGCCCGCGACAGTGATTTCGAGCTGCATTACTGCGGCCGTTCCCGGGGCCGCAGCGCCTTCCTCGATGAACTGGGCAACGCGGCGTTCGCGGCCCGGGTGCACACCCACTTCGACGACGAGGGCGAGGCTCAGAAGCTGGACCTGCGCAGCGTGCTGGGCACGCCCCAGGCCGGGGTGCATGTGTACGTCTGCGGGCCGGCCGGGTTCATGGACTGGGTCATCGCCCAGGCCCTGGGCGCGGGCTACGCGGACGACCATGTGCACCGCGAATACTTCCAGGTCGAAGTCGACGCCTCGGGCGCAGGCTTTGAAGTGGTGGCCCAGCGCAGCGGCAAGACCGTGCAAGTGGCCGAAGGCCAAAGCATCGTCGAGGCCCTGACGGCGGTGGGTATCAAGATTGAAGTGTCCTGTGAGCAGGGCGTGTGCGGCACTTGCCTGTGCGACGTGATTGAAGGCGAGCCGGACCACCGCGACGTCTACCTCACCGACGACGAAAAAAGCGCCAATGACCAGATTCTGGTGTGCTGTTCCCGGGCCAAGTCCAAGAAACTGGTGCTGGATATCTGATAGACCGGAGGGTAAGACCATGGTCGATACAACTGGATTTCGTAACTCAATGGCAATGCTCGGTGGCGCGGTGTCGGTCATCACCACCGACGGCCCCGCCGGGCGTTTCGGCTTCACCGCCTCGGCGGTGTGCAGCGTCACCGACCAGCCGCCGACCTTGCTGGTGTGCATGAATCGCTCGTCGTTTTCCAATGTGCATTTCAAGAGCAACGGTGTGCTCAGCGTGAACGTGCTGACGCCCGGGCACCAGGAAGTCTCGGGGGCGTTTTCCAACCGTCACCTGGACACCGAGCAACGGTTTTCCTGCGCCTCCTGGAGCACCCTGGAAAGCGGCGCGCCGCTGCTGGACGAGGCGCTGGTGAGTTTCGACTGCCGCATTGCCCAGGCCCATGAAGTGGGTTCCCACACGATTTTCTATTGCGAGGTATTGGGTATCCGCAATGGCGAAAGCCAGGAAGGCCTGGTGTATTTCAACCGCGCCTACCACCGTTTGGGAGATGCCTCAAAAGCGACTTCCTGATGCAGTAAGTTGATAAGAGTTTTCCTGTTCGTTGTGTTTCAAGAATAAATAAAAAAGCGGTTGTCGCTGTTATGGCGAATGGCTGTGTTACGACTTTTTTGCAGTAAGTGGTTATAAAAACAATACTGCGGATTGACTGCCGAAGTTTCACTTTTGCTGAATTAATCTGCTTCCACTAGCCGTGCCTGTGTGCATGTAAAAAAGAAGGAAAGTTCAATGTTCCAGAAGAGCTGGGTAAGCCGTGGCGTCACCACTGCGGCCGTGATGGGGATCTTCACACCTGTGGTTGCACAGGCCGACTTCGTTGATGACAGCCAAGTCAGCCTGGGGATGCGCAACTTTTATATCGACCGCGACTACAAACAACATGAAGCGCCGCAATCGCGTATTGGCAGCTGGACCCAAGGCTTCGACTTTCGCGCGATCTCCGGCTACACCGAAGGCACGCTGCAGTTCGGCCTGGACCTCTCGGCGCAGTACGCCTATCGCCTGGACGGCGGCGGTGGCCGGGGCCCAGACACGATCATCCCGTATGACGCCAGCAAGGGCGAGCAAGTGCGTGACTACGGCCGCGCGGCGCTCACCGCCAAGGTGCGCTACAACAAGACGGAACTGAAAATCGGTGAACTAAGGCCCACGTTGCCCGTGGCCTACATGGACGATTCGCGGCAGTTGATTACCACCTATCACGGCGTACAACTTGAATCCAAGGACGTGGACAACCTGACCCTCACCGCCGGGCGCTTTACCGAAATCAGTTCGCGCGAATCCTCCAACACCGAGAAGATGTACTTGTTCAACGGCCCCAATGTGCAGCGGCGCAGTGACGGCTTGAACTTTGGTGGCGCGACCTATGCATTTACCCCGAACTTGTCGGCTACTTACTTTTTTGGGCAGTTGGAAGATATCTATAAGCAACATTACCTGGGCTTGACCTATAACCATGACTTGGGCGGCGGTTATGGCCTGAAGACGGACTTGCGTTACTTCAATAACAGTGAAGACGGCAAGGCCCTATATGGAGATATCGACAACCAGTCCTACGGCGTCATGACCACCCTGAAAAAGGGCGCCCATGCCTTGGGTGTCGGCTATCAGCGCATGCTCGGCGACTCCTCCTTCCCGACCCTCAACGGCTACGCGCCGCAGCCGTACCTGGTCAACTGGTCCACGGTGGCGTTCGTCAAGCCCAACGAGAGTTCCTGGCAATTGCGCTATGACTACAACTTCGCCGGCATGGGCTTGCCGGGGCTCAAATTCATGACCCGCTACCTGCGTGGCAGCGGCGTGGACCGTGGCCGCAACGACCTGGACCAAAACGTCGAGAGTGAACGCAACATCGTCCTTGGTTATGTGGTGCAAAGCGGGCCACTCAAGGACGTGGGGTTTGAATGGCGGCGCATCGACGTGAAAACCCGCTACGGCAACGGCAAGGCCTCGGGCGCGGACTATGAGGAAAACCGCCTGATTACCACCTACACCTGGAAGTTCTGACAGCTCCGGTGCTGCCCGCGCATCGGGCAGCCTCGCGCTTCACCGGTTTCCTTCGCCCGGGCCACTCTTGCCGGGCTTTTTTTCGCGGCGCGTTTACGCCGCCCTCCAAGGATTACCTATGCGTCGTTTTTACCGGGGCCGCGACTTGAGTCGGGTCCACAGCGTTGCCGAACTGGCCGACATGGCCCGCCGGCGCCTGCCGTATTTCGCCTGGGAATACCTGAGCGGCGGGGCGCAGGATGAACTGACCCTCACCGACAACCTCGATGGGTTCAGCGCCTATGGCCTGCACGCCCGCGCCATGGTGCCGTGCCATCCGCCCGCCACGGCGCGGGCCGTGCTGGGGCGGGTGTTGCCCGTGCCCCTGCTGATCGGGCCGACCGGCTACAACGGCTTGCTGCACCGCGATGCCGACATTCACTTGGCCCGGGCGGCCACGGCCCGAGGCTTGCCGTTTTGCCTGAGCACCGCTGCCAATACTTCCCTTGAGGCATTGGTGGCGGCGGTGCCAGAAGTGAACCTGTGGTTCCAGCTCTACGCCATGGGCGACCCCCGTGTGCAAAACGACCTGCTGCGCCGCGCCGCTGCCGTGGGCAGCCGCACCCTGCTGTTGACCTGCGATGCCATGGTGCTGGGCAACCGCGAGTGGGACCGGCGCAATTTCGCCAAGCCGCGCCAGTTGGCGTGGCGCAACATGCTCGACGTGTTGCGCCACCCGCGCTGGCTGCAGCAAGTGATGTGGCCGGCCGGGCTGCCGGGCATGGGCAACCTGGAGCCTTACCTGCCGCCCAACGAACGCAATGCCTTGGGTTCGATGGCGTTTATCGGCCGGCAGATGGACAGCTTGCTCGACTGGGACAAACTGGCGCGCCTACGCGACCAATGGGGTGAACGCCTGCTGCTCAAAGGCGTGCTGCACCCGGCGGACGTCGAGCGCGCCATTGCCCTGGGGCTCGATGGGGTGGTGGTGTCCAACCACGGCGGCCGGCAATTGGATGGCGCCCCGAGCAGCCTCGCCGCCCTGGCCGCCATCGCCCCCCAGGCCCGCGGCCGGCTCAGCCTGCTGCTGGACGGCGGCATTCGCCGGGGCAGCGACATCGTCAAGGCCCTGGCCCTGGGCGCCGATGCCGTGCTGCTGGGCCGCGCCACCCTCTACGGCGTCGCCGTGGCTGGCGAAGCGGGCGCCGGGCGGGCCCTGGATCTGTTGACCCAGGAACTGGTGCAAACCCTCAACCTGATGGGCTGCACCCACCTCAGCCTCTTGGGCCGCGACAACCTGTGGGAGCGCAGGAGGTAATGATGAAACTTTACGAATTGATGACCTTTACCGTGCGCGTGCGCACCGTCACCTCGGCCATGGCCTGCCTTGAGCCGCGCTTGGCCCAGGCCGGGGGCACGCTGATGGGCTGCTGGGCCTCGGAAATCGGCCCGCTGAACCAGATCACGGTGCTGCGCGGCTTTGCCGACGAAGGCGCACGCCAGGCCGAGCGCGAGCGTTACCTGGCCACAGCCGACGCCTTTGGCATCGACGCTTACCTCACCGATATGCGGGTGGAGAACTATTCGCTGTTTCCCTTCCTGCAACCGTTGCCTGCCGGGCGCCATGGGCCGTTCTATGAATTGCGCGTCTACGACCTGGTGCCCGCCGGCCTGGCGCCGACGCTCAAGGGCTGGGAAAACGCCGTGGGGCCACGCACCGGGCCTGGCTACTCGCCGGTGTACGCCGCGTTTTATGCCACCGATGGCCGCTTGCCGCGCTACCTGCACATCTGGCCTTATGCCTCCTTGGAACAACGCTTGGACGTGCGTACCCGCGCGGTGCAGGACGGCGTCTGGCCCCCGGAAAACTCAGGCCCGCAACTGCGCGACATGCACTCGGCCGTGTACCTGCCAGCGCCGTTTTCGCCGTTGCAGTAAACACCGTGGCAGGCGCAGTGCTCGGTGGGAGAAGGGGCTGGCCATCCCCAGTGGGAGCGGGTCCTGCCCGCGATGGGGCCGGTACAGGCGATACGTTTCTTGCAACTTAGAAGCCGCCATCGCGGGCCGGCCCGCTCCCACACAAGCCCCCCACAGTTCAAGAGTGATGTTTGGCACCGCCTCCCTGTTCACACCCCCAGGTAGCGCTGTGACAACTGCGGCGCCTGGGCCAGTTGGGCGGGGGTGCCGCTCCACACCTGGCGGCCTTTTTCGATGATGTGGTGGCAGTCCACCACGCGGGCCATTTCCTTGAGGTTCTTGTCGATCACCAAAATGGTTTCGCCTTCGGCCTTGAGGCTGGCCAGGCAGCTCCAGATGGTTTCGCGGATGATCGGTGCCAGGCCTTCGGTGGCTTCGTCGAGGATCAGCAACTGCGGGTTGGTCAGCAGGGCGCGGGCCACCACCATCATTTGCTGCTCGCCGCCGGAAAGGGTCTTGGACAACTGGTCCTGGCGCTCCTGCAAACGCGGAAACAACTGGTAGACCCGCGCCAGGTCCCACTTGCCCCGTGTGGCGGTGGCCAGCAGGTTTTCCCGCACGCTCAGGCTGGCGAAGCCGCGCCGGCCTTCGGGCACCAGACCCAACCCGGCCTGGGCGATGCGGTAGGACGGCGCGCCGCGCATTTCCCGGCCGTGGATCAGCACGCTGCCAGCGCTGGGCTTGAGCAGGCCCATGATCGATTTGACGGTGGTGGTCTTGCCCATGCCATTACGGCCGATCAGCGACACCACCTGGCCTTGTTCGATGCTCAAGTGCATGTCGAACAACACTTGGCTCAGGCCGTAGCCGGCCTGCAAACCCCTGACTTCAAGCATGTTCTTCTCCCAGGTAGGCGGCGCGTACGTGCGGGTCGTTGCGCACCTGCTCGACGCTGCCGGTGAGGATGGTCTGGCCATAGACGAGCACGGTGATACGGTCGGCCAACGCAAACACGGCGTCCATGTCGTGCTCCACCAGCAGGATCGCGTAGCGGCCCTTGAGTTCGAGCAACAGTTGGGTCATGCGCGCCGACTCCTGGGCGCCCATGCCTGCCATCGGTTCGTCCAGCAACAGCACCGAGGCTTCCTGGGCCAGGGCCAGGGCGATTTCCAGTTGCCGGCGCTCGCCGTGGGACAACGCGCTCACTTGCGCATGGCCGCGGGCCTCCAGGCCCACCCGCGCCAGGTAGTCGGCGGCGGGGGCCAGCAGGCTCTGGTCGCTGGCCATCGGCTTCCATAGGCCGAAGGTCTGGCCGTCGCGGGCGGCGATCGCCACCGCGACGTTTTCCAGCAGGGTGAATTCCGGGTACAGCTGGCTGACCTGGAAGGCTCGCGCCAGGCCCAGGCGCGGGCGCTGGTGGGCGGGTACGTCGGTGATGTCCTGGCCGTTGAGAAAAATGCGCCCCTTGTCCGGGCGGATCTCCCCGGCGATCTGCGCGATCAGGGTCGATTTGCCGGCGCCATTGGGGCCGATGATGGCGTGCAGCTCCCCCGGGGCGATATCGAAGCTCGCACCGTTGGTGGCCTTGACCGCGCCAAAGGTTTTTTCCAGGGCCTGGACCGACAGTTGCGGGTTCATGGGCGTACCTCGTGTTGGGCGATTGCGGTTGGCGCGGCAGACGGCTTGCGCCGCCATGGCCAGGGGCTGAGCAGCAAGCCGTAGAGGCCTTTTTTGCCGAACAGCACCACCACCAGCAGCAACGGGCCGAAGATCAGCAGCCAGTGCTCGGTCCACAGGCTGAGCACCTGTTCCAGGCCCAGGTACACGGCGGCGCCGAGGACCGGCCCCAGCAGGGTGCCGACGCCGCCGAGGATGACCATCGCCATCAGTTCGCCGGACTTGTGCCAGGCGCCCATGTCCGGGCTGACGAACATCGCGTAGTTGGCCCAGAGAATGCCCGCCAGGCCCCCCCCGACACCGGCGATGACAAACGCCCCGAGGCGATAGCGCAGCGGGTGCAGGCCCAGGCTGATGCTGCGCCGTTCGCTTTGCTTGAGGCCGCGCAGCACGTAGCCGAAACGCGAATTGACCAGGCGCCGGCAGAACAGCAGCCAAGCCACCAACAGGCCCAGGCACAGGTAGTAGAACTGCACCGGGTTATCCAGGTCGATGCCCGGCAGGGTGTTGCGCTCGCTGAGCAAAATGCCGTCGTCGCCGCCATACAGCGACAGCGAACTGAGGACGAAATAGAGCATCTGGCCGAACGCCAGGGTAATCATGATGAATTGCACCCCGCTGGTACGCAGCGACAGGTAGCCCACCACCACGGCAAACAGCGCACACACCAGCAGCGACAGCGGCCAAACGAGCAGCGCGCTGTTGGAACCGTCCCAGCCCCACAGCGGCAAGGCCTGGGAGGTGTGAAAACCGATCACCCCCAACACGTAGCCGCCCAGGCCGAAGAAGGCCGCGTGGCCGAAGCTAATCATCGCGCCATAGCCGATCAGCAGGTCCAGGCTGGCGGCGGCCATGCCGTAGATCGCCAGGCGCGTAAACAGGCTGACCAGAAAGGGTTCGTGCAGCAGCGAGGCCAGCAGCGGCAGGAGGGCGAACGTCGCCAGGCAAAGCAGGTCGATCAGGACTCGACGGGACATGGGGTTCTCCTCAGGCACGGGCGGGCAGCAGGCCGCGGGGGCGGACCAGCAACACCACGGCCATGACGATGTAGGCGCTGGCGGAAATCAGCCCGCCGCTCAGGGTGCCGCTGACTTCGGCGGGCAACAGTTGGTCCAGCAATTGCGGGATGTAGGCACGCCCCAGGCCATCGACCATGCCGATCAGCAAGGCCCCGGCCAGGGCGCCGCGCACCGAGCCGACACCGCCGACCACGATGACCACGAAGGTGGTAATCAAGACCTTTTCGCCCATGCCGATTTCCACCGACAGCAAGGGTGCGGCCATGAACCCGGCGAGGCCGCAAAGCACGCAGCCGAACACGAACACCAGGGTGTACAGGCGTGCGATGTTCACCCCCAGGGCGCCGACCATTTCGTGGTCGTCGGCCCCGGCGCGGATCAGCATGCCCAGGCGCGTGTGGTTTATCAGCAGCCACATGGCGATCGCCACCACGGCCCCGGCGGCGATGAACAGCAAGCGGCTGACCGGGTACATCAACCCCGGCAGCACTTCGACGAAGCTCGAATACCACTCGGGCGTGGGCATGGCCGGTGGGCTGCGGCCGAACAGCACGGTGATTAACTCGTTGGTGAAGAACACCACCGCCAGGGTGGCCAGTACCTGGTCGAGGTGATCGCGGTTGTAGAGGCGGCGCATGATGCTGGTTTCGATCAGCAGCCCGTACAGGGCCGAGCCGATCACCGCCGCCAACCCGGCGAGCCAGAACGAGCCGCTCAGCGACGCGGTGTAGGCCGCGCAGAACGCGCCGACCATGTAGAAGGCGCCGTGGGCCAGGTTGATGACGCCCATGATGCCGAAGATCAGCGTCAGGCCGGAGGCCAGCAAAAACAGCAGGGCGCTGTATTGCAGGCCATTGAGGATTTGTTCGAGTAGCAGCATGCGGGGAATCCTACGCAAGGTGCCTGGCGGGTAAGGCCGCCAGGCACGGGACCGGAAGGTCGGCTTACAGCGCGCACTCGGCGGCGAAGCTGTCCACTTGCGCCTTGGCGATGGTCTGCACCGGCACCTGGACCAACTTGCCGTTGGCATCGGCCTCTACCCGCAGCAAATACCAGTCGATGACCGCGTGCTGGTTTTTGCCGAAGGCGAAGTCGCCACGGATCGAGTCGAACGTGACGTTGCGCAGAGCACTGCGCAAGGCCTCGGGGTCTTTGAGGTTGCCGTCCACGGTTTTCAGGGCGGCGCCGATCAGGCGGGCGGTGTCGTAGGTTTGCGCGGCGTACACGGTGGGCACGCGCTTGTACTTATCGTTGAAGGCCTTGACGAAGGCCTGGTTGGCCGGGTTGGTGGAGCCGGGGTTCCACAGGGTGACGATGTTCATGCCCTTGGCCACATCACCGGTGGCGGCGAGCATGCGTTCGTCCATGGAGAACACCGGCACCACCATCGGGATGCTCTTGTTCAGGCCCGAGCTGCCGTACTGCTTGGCGAAGTTGATGCCGGCACCACCAGGGTGGAACTGGAAAATCGCGTCAGGCGCCAAGGAGCGCACCCGGGCCAGCTCCACCGAGAAATCCAGTTGGTTGAGCTTGGTGTAGATCTCGGTGACTTCACCCTTGAAGGTGCGCTTGAAGCCTTCCAGGGCATCGCGGCCACCCTGGTAGTTGGGGGCGAGGATGACCATTTTCTTGTAGCCCAGGTCGTTGGCGGCGACGCCGGCCATTTCGTGGATGGTGTCGTTCTGGTACGAGGCCACGAAGTAGTGGGGCTTGCACTGTTTGCCGGCCAGGCTGGAGGGGCCGGTGTTGTTGCTGATGTAGAAGCCGTCCTTGGTCGCGGTGTTGACCACCGCCGCCAGCACGTTGGAGAAGATCACCCCGGTGTACAGCGAGATGCCGTCCAGGCTCATGCGGTCGATGATCTGCTTGGCGCGCGCCGGTTGCAGGCCATCGTCCTCCACCAGCAGGCTCACCGGTACGCCGCCGAGCTTGCCGCCCTCCTGGTCGATGGCCAGTTGAAAGCCATCGCGCGAGTCTTCCCCCAGGTAACCGGCCGGGGTGGAGAGGGTGGTGATGAAGCCGATGCGCACCGGGTCTTGGGCCTGGGCCGCAAGGCTGGCCAGGCAACTGGCCGCCAGGAGTGTACCCACGAGTTGTTTTTTCATAGTGCCGCCTTTAGTGAAGCCCGCATCGCACGGGCTGTAGTTATTAGTGGAGGGCAGTAAAAAATTTCGGGCGCCTGGAATGTGTTGTGGGGGTGGCTTCCCGTGTCAGGTGTTGCTCTGGGTGAATTTCTCGTAGTACAGGCGGGTCTGGTCCAGGGCCTGGGTGTCGAGCCATTGCTTGATCGACTCGACCATCGGCGGCGGCCCGCACAGGTACATGTCCAGGGCCTGGTCGCGGAACTCGGCCAGGTCGAAGTGCTCGGTGATGTAGCCGCGCTTGCCGTGCCAGTCCGGGCTGGGGTCGCTGATGACCGGGGTGAAGCGAAAGCCCGGGATGCGTTCGGCGTAGGCCGCGATGCGCTGGGTTTCGCACAGGTCCGCGGCGTTGCGCACGCCGTAGTACAGGTGCACCGGGTGGCCGCAACCGCCGCGCTCGGCGATTTCGTCGAGCATGCCCAAAAAGGCCGACAGGCCGGTGCCGCCGGCGACGAACACCAGCGGCTTGTCGACGTGGCGCAGGTAGAAGGCCCCCAGGGGCGCTTCCAGCAGGATTTCGTCGCCGATCAGGCTGCGTTCGCGGATGTAGTTGCTCATCAGCCCGTCGGGCAGCAAACGGATCAAGAACTGCAACTGGTTGCCGCTGTTAGGGCGGTTGGCGAAGGAGTACGAGCGCTGGCCGTGGGTGCCGGGTATTTGCAGGCGCGCATATTGGCCGGGCAGGAAATCCAGTTGCTGGCCATCGGCGCCGGCGTCCAGGTGCAGGATCGCGGTGTTGGGCGAAACCTGCTCCACCGCGCGCACGATGCCCTTGAGCCGGCCTGGCCCTGGGGCATTGCACAGGCTGGAGGCGAAGTCGAAGTAGAACGCGGCGTCGGAGCTGACCCGGGTCTGGCAGGTGAGCATCTTGCGTTGGCGCAGGTCTTCGGCCGACAGCGCTTCGTCGTCGACATAGTCCTGGCTGTACTGGCCCGATTCGCAGCGCCCCTGGCAGGTGCCGCACACGCCCTCGCGGCAGTCCAGGGGGATGTTGATGCCGTTGCGCAACGCCGCATCGAGCAGGATTTCGTGGCTCTGTACCGGGAAGAACAGGGTTTTGCCGTCGGCAAAACTGAAGGCGACCTTGTGGCTCATGATCCAGACTTCCGCCAGTCAGAGGTGATAGAAATCGAGCACCGAATTGATGGTGTCGTTGAGCAGCAGCACGTGCTTGCGGGCGATCTTCCAGCTCTCGCCATCGGGCCGCAGGCGGTAGGTGGCGCGGCCGAAGAACTGCTCGGCGGTTTGCAGGCGGTAGTAGAGGGTGTGCCAGTTGACTTGCACCTCCAACTCATCGTCGGCCAGCGGCGCGATGCGCACGTTGCTGAGCAGGTGCAGGGTGCGCGGCATGGGCACGGTGGAGGCGGATTTGCCGGTGCGGATGCGGAACACCCGGTCTTCCAGGCCGCCCCGGTTGGGGTAGTAGATCAGCGACATGGCCCGTTTCGGGTCGCGGGTGTACTCGTGCTCCGAGTCCCATTGCGGCAGGTGGAATTCGCTGTCGTCGCTGAACATCGACAGGTAGGTGTCCCAGTCCTGGGCGTCGCAGGCCTCGGCGTTGCGATAGAGAAATTGCTCGACGCGGTATTGCAGTTGCGAATTCATGTTCACACCTCACGCAGTTTCAACGGTTGCTCTTGCTCGGCCTTGCGGGCCAGGCCTTCGAGCAAAAAGCGCTGCCAGTTGCCGTGTTGGTTGACGTAGAGGCCCTCGTGGGTGAACTCAGTGCCGGTCAATACCGGCGAGATGCCGATGGTTTCGCTGTTGGCCGTGGGGCCTTCGACCCATTTGCCCACGCCCCGGGAGATGTCGCTCCAGCGCTCCAGGCGTGCCTGGAAGCCGCGCTGGGCTTCGCGGAACTCCACCAGGTCATCGGGGGTGCCCATGCCGGAGACGTTGAAGAAGTCTTCGAACTGGCGGATGCGGTTTTCCCGGTCGGCATCCGACTCGCCCACCACGCCCAGGCAGAAGCTGTTGATCTCGGTCTTGTTCCAGGCAATCGGGCGGATGATGCGCAACTGCGAGCTGATCTGGTCGAGAAAGAACATGCTGGGGTAGATGTTCAGGTTGCGCAGGCGGTGCATCATCCACTGCGCCTTGCCCTGGCCGTACTCTTGGAGCAGGCGCGGCATGATGGTGGCGTAGCCGGGGCGCACGCTGGGGTTGGGCATGTCGCTGAACAGCACGCTGTGGCCGTTGTGGAAGGCGAACCAGCCGTCGTCGGTTTCCTTGTCGCCGGCGCCGAGCTTGCTGTAGTCCAGGGTGTCGGCGCTGGTCAGGCCTTTTTCGCTGTTGACCTGCTGGCGGTGCTGCACGGTGGCCACGTAGTTGTAGTGCACGGTGCTGACGTGATAACCGTCCAGGCCGTTTTCGTTTTGCAGCTTCCAGTTGCCGTCGTAGGTGTAGGCCGATTTGCCCGGCAGCACCTCCAGCTCACCGGTGGGTGATTGGGCGACCATCATGTCGAAGAACACTTTGGCGTCGCCCAAAAATTCCTGGAGGCTGTCCTGGCCGTCGACGTCGAGGCTGATGAACACAAAGCCCTTGTAGCTCTCGATGCGCGCTTTTTTCAGGCCACGGGTGGCCTTGTCGAACCCTTCGGGGTACTCGCCGGGGGCTTTGACCTTGACCAGGCGGCCGTCGCTTTTGTAGCACCAGGCGTGGAACGGGCAGGTGAAGGTGGACTGGTTGCCCTTGCCGACGCGGGTCAGGGTGGTGCCGCGGTGCTGGCAGGCGTTGATAAGGGCATTGAGCTGGCCCTCGCCGTCGCGGGTAATAATCATCGGCTGGCGCCCGGCGCGCATCGTCATGAAGTCATGCTTGTTGGCGATTTCGCTTTCGTGGCAGGCGTAGATCCAGTTCTTCTCGAAGATCAACTCCATTTCCAGATCAAACAAGTCCGGCTCGGTGAATATATCCCGGGCAATCCGGAAGACGCCGTCGGCGGGGCGAAAGTCCAGGCAGCCTTCAATAAAGTTTTTCCATTGTTCGACGCTTCTTGCACTGCTCATTAATCGATACCTCGTTGCATCGGGCTAATTCGTGCATTCAATAAATACGCTGTGCCTGCATTAAATAAGTTGCCGGGGGTTGGGTCTATCCGCTTTATCGGTGAACACAGGCCGTAAAATTGGCCGCCCGGCGCGGCCCTGGCCGTGGGCGATAACGCCAAGTAACTGGATACGAGTCTCGAATTAACAGGCTAGAGAGTCTGGCGCCATTGGCGCTTAATCACTGGCGATGCGGGTTTGCCCAGTGGCCGGCCCGGCATCGACCCTAACGACTCATGCTTAAAAATTTAATAAAGAAACAACTGCCAACTATTGGGGCGGCTACTTTGGTCGCACCGCTACTTAATGTGCCCGCACATTAAAAGAGAGGGATAAGTTATGTTTCAAGCGAGTTGGTTTACCCGTGGTATGCAAACGGCCAGCCTGGCGGCATTAATGACCCCGATGTTGGCCCAGGCGGACTTCGTTGAAGACAGCCAGTTGGCCCTGGGGTTGCGTAACTTTTATATCGACCGCGACTTCAAGGGTGACAACCCGAAGAACTCCCGGGTCGGCAGTTGGACCCAGGGTTTTGACCTGCGCTTCAACTCCGGCTACACCGAAGGCACCCTGCAATTTGCCCTCGACGCCTCGATGCAATACGCCTACCGGCTCGACGGCGGTGGCGGCCGCGGCCCGGACAGCATCATCCCCTACAGCACCCGCCGCCAGGAGCAGGCCACCGACTACGGGCGCGGCGGTTACACGGCGAAAGTGCGCTATTCCAAGACCGAGCTCAAATACGGCGAACACCGGCCGACGCTGCCGGTGGCCTACACCGACGATTCGCGGCAATTGGTGACCACCTACCACGGCACGCTGATCGAATCCAAGGAAGTGGACAAACTCACCCTCACCGGTGGGCGCTTCACCGAAATCAGCGGCCGCGAATCCTCCAACAGCGAAAAAATGTACCTGTTCAACGGCCCCGATGTGCAGCGGCGCAGTGACGGCTTGAGCTTCGGCGGCGCCAGTTACGCCTTCACGCCGGCCCTGACCGGCACCTACTTTTACGGGCAACTGGAAGACATCTACCGCCAGCATTACCTGGGCGCCACCTACCTGGCCGACCTGGGCAGTGGCTATGCGCTCAAGACCGACCTGCGCTATTTCAATAACAAGGAAGACGGCGATGCCCTTTATGGGCGCATCGACAACCGCTCCTACGGCGCCATGACCACCCTGCGCAAGGGCGCCCACGCCTTTGGCCTGGGCTACCAGCGCATGCTCGGCGACAGCACGTTCCCCACCCTCAATGGCTACGCCCCGCAGCCGTACCTGGTGAACTGGTCGGCGGTTGCCTTCGTCAAGCCCAACGAAAAATCCTGGCAGGCGCGCTATGACTACGACTTCGCCGGCCTCGGCCTGCCGGGCCTGCGCCTGATGACGCGGTACATGCGTGGCAGCGATATCGACCGCGGCGCCCTGAGCGACAACAGCGAGTCGGAGCGCAATATCTACCTCTCCTACGTGGTCCAGGAGGGGCCGCTGAAGAACCTCGGCGTAGAGCTGCGCAACATCAACGTCAAGTTCCGCCACGGCAATGACTTCGACGAAAACCGCCTGATTACCACCTACACCTGGAAATTCTGGTAAACCGGTGCCGCCGGCCGGTGGGGTAACACCCGCCGGCCGATCTGGGCAGGTAATACCCAACCCCGCCGCTGGGGGATACCTGCCCGGCGCACCGGCGGCTCATCTGTGTGCATTTTTGCAGCGCCACTGTGTGGTTTGGGGCGCGTGGGGAAGCGGGAATTCCTGGCGTTGTGCTATCGCTGGCCGATTAGTCGCTGAATGATATCCGCATATTTCGCAAGGGCCCCGCGGCGCCCCACGCGGCATGAAGATTGCTGTTTGACCGTAAGACGTGCCGTCAGAGCGCGTACAAAAAAACAGCAAACAGCCGTGGGTGCCCCGTGATGAGTACAAGCCTTGATGTGCATGTTCGAGACATTCGTATAGAGCGCTATGACCTCAATGGCGCGCGACAGTGGATGGCCGGGATCTGCGGGCCGCACCTGCTCAAGACCCAGTACCCCAACCGCATCCAGTTCCATCACAGCGCCAATGTGCTCAAGTCGATGTCCACCACCCTGGGGGTGATCGAGTACGGCACGGACGTGACGGTGGGCATCGAAGACGTCGAACACCTCAACAGCTACAGCCTCAGCCTGCCCCTGGTGGGCGAGCAGCACCTGAGCAAGGACGGCTGCCAGGTGACCTCCGACCGCGACAGCGCAATCATCGTCTCGCCCCACGAAAACCAGGAACTGACCATCAATGGCGACTGCCGCAAGGTGCAGGTGGTTATCACCCGCGCGGCCATGCGCAAATCCCTGGAAGACATGCTGCAACGGCCCCTGGAAACGCCCCTGCGGTTCGAGCCGGTGATGGACGCGGTCAACGGCGCGTCTGCGTCCTGGTGGCGCATGGCGCGCTATTTCATCGGCGAACTGGAGCGCAGCCGCGAGCTGTACGACCAGACCTTTTTCACCCGTGATATCGAAAGTTCGCTTATCAAGGGCTTGATCCTCGCCCAGCCCAACAACTACTCCGACGAATTGCGCGACGTGCTCGGCGTGAAGCTGCCGCACTACCTGATCCGCGCCAAGCAGTACATCCACGATAACGCCCGCGAGGTGCTGCACCTGGAGGACATCGAGGCGATCTCCGGGGTGTCGCGGTTCAAGCTGTTCGAAGGCTTCAAGAAGTACTTCGGCATGTCGCCCATGGCCTACCTGAAAAAGTACCGCCTCGACGCCGTACGCCAGGAAATCCTCGAAGACAACTCGGCGCGCAATATTTCGGTGATCGCCATGGGCTGGGGCTTCAACCACCTGGGCCGTTTCTCCAGCGAGTACCGCAAGTTGTTCGACGAGACGCCCAGCAGCACCCTGCAACGCAACGAAGCCCGCCGCAACCGGTCGCTTTGAGCCATGGCCGGGTTAGCGGGGGCGGGGCTCGACCTGTCGCGGCTGTGCCAAACGCCGGTGTTCACCAGCCAATCGCGCCAGGAAAGCCATCGGCTGCTGGCCCGTGAGTTGGTCGAGCACGACCTGAGTTGGCGCGCAGGCACGGTCGATACGGCGTTCTTTCGCGCGCAAGTGGGGCGCTGCCAACTGTTTGTGTTGCGTTATGGCGCGGAGGTTGAGGTGCGGCCCCGGCCGTTCACCGATTTCGTGCTGATGCAAATGCCCCTGCGCGGGCGCGCCAGTATCGAATGCGACGGCTTGGCCCTGGAGCTGGAAGCGGGGCAGGTAGCGGTGCTCTCGCCCAACCGCCAGGCGCGGCTGGTGTGGCACCGCGGTTGCGAACAGCTATTGCTCAAGGTGCCGCGCGCGTTGTTGCGCCTGATGCAGGAACGGCTGGTGGACGAAGGTGGGCTGGCCGCCGATTTCAGCCTGCCGCCAGCCTACCGCCTCGACACCGGCCAGGCCCGTGGCTGGCTACGTTTGGTGGATGACCTGCTGGAACAACTGGGGGCCAGCGCCGGCGAACCGGCCCATGGCCACTGGCTGCGGCACCTGGAAGAAAGCCTGCCGCTGTTTTTGCTCACCCACCCGCCGAAAGTCGAAGGTTTGGCCTTGGCCGAGTCCCCGGCCCAGCGCCAGGCGTTGCGCCAGTTGCACAAGATCGAAGGCTTGATGCGCAGCCGCCTGGGGGAAGCGCTGTCCCTCACCGAACTGGCGGCCACGGCGGGGATGAGCGTGCGCAGCCTCAACACCCTGTGCCAGCGCTGCTACGGGCAAACCCCCATGGAGCGCCTGCGCAACCTGCGGCTCGAAGCCGTGCGCGAGCGCTTGCGCGATGGCCGCGAGCTGAGCATCACCGAAGTCGCCCTGGAACACGGCTTCGCCCACCTCGGCCGCTTCGCCCGTTACTACCGCGAACGCTTCGGCGAGCTGCCGCACCAGACCATTGCCCGATAAGTAACCGGTGGCGCGGTGGCCTGGCCGCACTTGCGCTATCACCCTCACTGAATTGTGGGAGCAGTGCCTGACGCTCATCTCACCTGCACCCGCGCTCCACTGTGGGAGCAAGGGTCTTACCCCGACCATTCGTCACCGCCACTCAGTGCCGCCCTCGCGAGCAGGCTCGCTCCCACAGAGGAAAAATTAAATCCCAGCCACACCACCGTTCCATTATGGGAGCGGGCCTGCCCGCGAGGGCGGCCTATCAGCCGCAGCAAATGTATCGCCTGGCTTGGACCCATCGCGAGCAGGCTCGCTCCCACAGGGGAAAAATTAAATCCCAGCCACACCACCGTTCAATTGTGGGAGCGGGCCTGCCCGCGAGGGCGGCCTATCAGCCGCAGCAAATGTATCGCCTGGCTTGGACCCATCGCGAGCAGGCTCGCTCCCTCAGAGGAAAAATTAAAATCCCACCCACACCACCGTTCAATTGTGGGAGCGGGCCTGCCCGCGATGGCGGCCTATCAGCCGCAGCAAATGTATCGCCTGGCTTGGACCCATCGCGGGCAGGCCCGCTCCCACAGCGTTTGCCAGCCTTTACGGGGAAGGCTGGCGCTAGCGTTCGGCGCTGTCCGCCCATTTGCCCATCAGGGTGTTGGAGGGCAGTTGTTCGTCGAGCAGTTTCCTCGCCGTTTCTACCCCGGCCACCGGCAGGCCGGTGGGGTCGAGGAGGCCGATTTGCACGAGGACGCTGGCCTGGTCCCAGTAGATGTGCTCATGGCACAGCTTGTCGCCGCGGAACTTGATGACCCCCAGCATGGGGATTTCCACGTATTTGCCGGTGGGGGCGACGTTGGGCAGCATCCAGTCGATTTCGCTGGTGTGGGTAAAGCACATGACGAATTCATCGACTATCTGCGTGGCCCCCACGGTGCGGGAGATGGGCACCAGTTTCATGTCCGGCGGGTTGGCGTGGACAAAGTGGTTCTGATAGAAGCGGCTAAGTTCGCGGTAGCCCACGCCCCCGGTCATGGTGGGAATGTGGTTGACGTAGGGCTCGGCGACCATGGTCGCCATGGTCGCCGGAACATCGCGCACGGCGAATTCAAACTCGATGTGTTTTTCCCACAGTGCGGACAGGTTGTAGTGCGGGCCGATGGCCTGCCTGAGCGCGGCGATGCTGCGTTGGTGGGCCATCAGGGCGGCGGGTTTGTTGTAGTGCATGCCGCCGTGGCGGGCGAAGGCGTGGTCCACCTCGGGGTAGGTGTAGATCTCGACGTTGGGCCGCGCGCCCAGGCGTTGGCTGATGAGGGCGCGGGCATTGGCGTCGCAGTAGCCGTCCTGTTCGGCGAAGTGCAGCACCAGGTGGCCCTTGATGCGCTCGGCTTCGTCCAGCAGGTGCTCGATGCCCATGCCGTAGTAGCCCACCGCGCAGGCCACGTCGGTGCGGGTCGCGGTCAGGTAGGCGAGCTTGCCGCCCATGCAGAAACCCACGTAGCCCAGGCCGCTGGCTTCGACCTCGGGCAGCTCACGCAGGGCTTTGAAGCTGGCGTCGATGTCCTCGACGGCCTTGTCTATGTCCAGGCGCTGGAACAGGTCGATGGCGCGGGCGAAGTCGGCTTCGGTGTAGCCCAGGTCCACCCCAGGTTCCAGGCGCCAGAACAGGTCTGGCACCAAGGCGACGTAGCCTTCTTCGGCGTAGAGGTCGGCCACTTCGCGCATGTTGGCATTGATGCCGAAAATCTCCTGGCCGATTACCACCCCCGGCCCCTTGCCGCTGGCGGGGAGCGCCAGGTAACCGCTGAAACTGCCGCTGCCGTCGCTGGCCTGTACCTTCATCATCTTGCCCATGGTGTTACCTCGTTTTCGACTCATCAGGTGTTGTTGTTTTAGTTGCCTACTGGTCACGCAAACGCTCGAACCAGGTGCGTGGCGACAGGCCCTGGTCGGGGCCGAGGATCGAGAAACCGCCGTCCACCGGGATATCGACGCCGGTGATCCACGACGCACCCTGGCTGCACAGGAAGGCCACTACCTGGCCGATTTCCTCGCCGCGGCCCACGCGCCCGAGCGGGTGAAAGGTAGCACCGATCCGGTCGGCCACGGCCACATCGCCGCCACTGAGGCTGGCCACCGAGGGCGACCAGGTCCAGGCCGGCGAGACGCTGATGACCCGGATCGCCGCCGGCGCCAGGCTCACCGCGAGGTTGCGGGTCAGTTGCAGAAGCCCGGCCTTGGACGCTGGGTACAGGGCCCGGCCAGCGGCGCCGAACTTGCCGCCGGTGCTGCCGATGTTGATGACCGTGCCGCCGCCCGTCATGTGGGGCGCGGCTTTTTGCACGAAGATCGCCGCCGACACCAGGTTGACGTTGAGGGTCTTGAGCCATTGCGCACGGTCGGACAGCAGCCCCTGGTCGTCATACACGCAGGCGTTGTTGACCAGGATGTCGAGGCGGCCGAACGCGGCCAGGGTGGCGGCGATGCAGGCATCGATATCGTCGTCGCGCTCGACGTCGCAGGCTGCAAAACGGCAGCGTTCACCCAATGCCTCGGCCAGGGCCGCGCCCGTGTCGCGGTTGCGTCCCACCAAGGTGACGCTGGCGCCGGCACGCAGCAGTTGGCGGGCAATGTCGGTGCCCAGGCCCTGGGTGCTGCCGGTGACGATCGCCACCTGGCTTTGCAGGTCGGCAGTCGGCAGGGGCTTCATGGCCGATCCCCCAGGGTGCTGGCGACATCGCTGAGGGTGGCGATCAGGCTCATGCTCTGTAGCGCTGCGCGGTGGGTTTCAGGGTTGGCGGCGGCGCAGGCATCGGCCAGGACCGTGACCTCGAAACCGCAATCGACGGCATGGCGCACGGTGCTTTCCACCACCGAATGGGTGGCTACGCCCGCCACCAGCAATTGGCGTGCGTCGAGCTGGCGCAGCAGGGTGTCCAGGGGCGTGCCGTAGAAGGCGTTGATGCGGGTGTGGGTGACGACAAACTCGGTGGCGCTGGCCAAGGGTTGCAGGGCGTCGTGGAACTGCGCGCCCCAGGTGCCTTCGCGCACCGCACCGCTGGCCGCCACGGCGCGCAGGATCGGCGCGTTCTGCACCAGGTCGGCGTAGTCCGGGCGATAGGCCACGCGCACATGAATGATCGGCCAGCCCCGGGCGCGGGCGCCGTGTTGCAGGCGCATGGCCGCGTCCAGCACGGTGGCGCGGGCCGGGTCGTCGGCGGCCAGGCCGACGCGGATGCGCCCGTCGGGGTGCAGCACGTCGTTCTGGTAGTGCAGGGCAAGAACGGTCGGGCGCCCCATCAGACAAATACCTCCAGGTTGGCGAACACGTCGTTGCAGTTGATGAGGTCGACGCGCTTGAGCTGGATCTTCCAGCCGCCCCCCTCCTGGCTGGCCAGTTTGTAGGTATAGCGCCCGGCCAATTGGCGTTGCACCAGGCGCCATTCGCTGACCTGGAAGGTGGCGCTCACCACCAGCAGGCCCTGGCGGTCGAGGCCTTCGACCATCACGTTGCCCACCAGGTGGGCGGTGCGGGTGGGCGGTTGTTGCGACCAGTTGCGCGGGTTTTCCACGCGGCGGATGCGCACCTCGCGCAGCATGCGGTTTTCCCAGAACAGCGAAATATGCTCGAACGGGTTGGCCTGGCCGTGCTGCTGCGGCGCCCAGTACATGCCGCTGTCGGTGAACAAGCGGTCCCATTCCCAGAAGCGCCGCTCGTCCAGCAGGCGCGCTTCGCGGTAGAGGAACTGTTCCAGCTCACGCAGGGTGTCGCCGGGCACGTGGGCCGGGGCCAGGTTGTCCGTGGCGACGTCGAAGGTGCGATCAAACAGCATGGGTGCTCTCCTTGGCGATCAGGGTGGCGGTCATGTAGTGCTTCCACGCGGCAAACTGGTTGCGCATGGGCAGCTCGCTGGTGCCGTTGGTGGAGATTGCGCCGTCGGGCAGCCCCTGGTCGGTGCCGGCATAACGATGCTGGCTGATCCATTCGCCGCCGCGGGTCATGTTGCCTTCCTGGCAACGGGCGTAGACCTCCACGTCATCGGGCATGACGTTGGAGGAGGGTGAGTTGATGACGTTGGCGTAGGTCAGCGCCCGGTCGAACACCGCATCCGGCGCGCCTTTGCAGCGGAACGTCTGGATTTCCACCAGGGTCTGGTCCACGGCCATCGGGCGGATGATCCGAAACTGCATGAACACGGTATGGGGCGAGCCGCTGCCGTAGATCACCGTGTTGTGGCGGTTCATGCCCAGGATGGCGCGGGCGCGTTCTTCGCCATAGGCCGCGCTCAGGCACTCGAAGTGGGCCTTGGACACCTCGTCGCGCTCGGCGGCGGCTGGGTCGAAGATCGCTTCCATGTAGCCATGGCCGTTGTGGTAAGCGCGCAGTTCGAGTTTTTCCCAGAAGTCGTAGGGCTCGCCGTTGCCGTCCATGATGAGCAGCTCGAACGGCATCTCGCCCAGGCTCTGCGCCTCGCTGCGGGCCGCGTCCACCGAGGATTCGTGGGTGACGCGGGCGTGCATGGTGTCGTGCAGGTTCTCGTAGAAGACCTTCCAGTTGGAGCGCTGCACCACCCGGAAAATACCGCCGGCCACTTCCACTTCACCCACCGGCGAGCGGTCGCAGAGGTTGTCGATGGAGGTGATGACGCCGCCGAGAAAGCCCTTGAGGTCCGGCCCATGGGGGCTTTGGCTGGCGAACACGAAGCCGCGATAGCTGTCGACCCGTGCCAGGCCCACCATGGAGAAATCCGGGTGGCTGGGGTTGAAGCAGGTGCCCTCGAAGGCGTTTTTCAGCGGTGCCGAGAGGTGCTGGCCGTCGAGCTTGAAGGTCCAGGCGTGGTACGGGCAGCGGAAGAACTTGCCGACGTTGCCGTCGCCTTCGGCTACCAGCTTGGCGCCCTTGTGCGGGCAGCGGTTGTACAGCACGTTGACGCGCTTGTCGGCGCCACGCACCAGGATCACGTCTTGATCGCCGATGCGGGTGGTGTGGTAGTCGCCGGGGTTTTTCACCTGGCTCTCGTGACCCACGTAGATCCAGGCCTGGCCGTAGATACGCTGCATTTCTAGGGCAAACAACTGAGGGTCGGTGTAGACGCTTTTGTGCACGCTGTCATCGCGCACCAGGGCGGCGATCTGTTCGTTCGTGGGAATCATGGTGTCTCCTTTTAACCAGCCATAAACAGGCGCGTGGGGTGGCCACGCACTTACAAGTCGAGCACCAGCCGAGCGCTGGAGGCGCGCGAGACACAGGTGCAGAAACGGCCGTCGCTGCGCTCGCGCGCTGACAGGCAGATGTCGCGGTGCTCGGCGCTGCCTTCGAGCACCTGGGCCACGCAGACCCCGCAGTCGCCACGGCGGCAATCGAACAGCGGGTCCAGGTCGGCGTCGAGCATGGCCTCCAGCACACTCTTGCCCGCAGGCACCTGGAGGGTGATGCCGCTGCTGCGCAGTTCCACTTCAAAACTGGCGTCGCCCGCGGCGTCGAGGCTGCCGGTGAACAATTCGCTGTGTACGTGGCTGTCGTCCCAGCCCAACTCACGGGCGCTGTGCAGCACGCTGGCGATCAGGGCTTTGGGCCCGCACACATAGAGCTGGCGGCCGTTATGGGGGGGGGCCAGTAGGCTGGCCAGGGGCAGGCGCCGCGCCGGGTCGCCGCCGCTGATCCAGCAGTGGGCGCTGCCCAGGGCCCGGACTTCTTCCAGGTACGCCATGCCCTGGGCCTCGCGCCCGGCGTAGTGCAGGGTGAAGGGCTGCTGGCCGGCGGCAAGCGCACGGGCCATGCCCAGCATCGGGGTGATGCCAATGCCGCCGGCGATCAACAGGTAGTCGCTGGCCTGCGTCACCAAGGGGAAATGATTCTTCGGTGCCCGCACCTGTAGCGGCTGGCCGACCTGCAATTGGTGGATCCAGCGCGAACCGCCGCTGCTCTGTTCTTCCAGTTGCACGGCGATCTCGTAGTGGGCGCGGCCCGGCAGGTTGACCAGGGAATAGGCGCGCCATTGGGGCTTGCTGCCCGCAATCTGGATCTCGATGTGCGCCCCTGGAGTGAAGCCGGGCAGGGGCTGCTGGGCATCCGCCACCAGGATCAGGCGGCGAATGCGCGGGGTGAGCGGGTCGATTCGTTCGATACGCAAGGACAGGCTGGGCATGCACGATTCCTGAAACGGGGCGAGCAGGGCCCGCCGTTGAAGTCGCCCTCACTGTAGGCACGGCGCGCGGGGCGAAAAAGCCGATATCGGCAAGTCGTTAGCCGCATTTTGCGTAAATGCGCGCCAGGGCTGGGGGCACTCATCACTGTGGGAGCTGGCCCAGGTGCCCATAGGGGGGAGGTATTGGCGGGCGGCTATGCACCGGCTAAAGTCGGCATTTTTTTGACGGAGGAACGAACATGCAGGCATTCAACAGTGGCTGGGGACAATGGCGGCTGGGGGCCGCTGCCGGGCTTCTGCTCGTTATGGGCGCCGCCCAGGCCGAGGTGGCGCCGCCGGTGCGCGCCGAGATCACAGGCTTGCTGGACTTTGTCGAGCACAGCGGCTGCCAGTTCGTGCGCAACGGCACCGCCTACCCGGCCCCGCAGGCGCGCGAGCATTTGCAAAAAAAACTGACCTACTTGGAAGGCAAGAAACGGATTAACAGCGCCGAGGACTTTATCGAACTGGCCGCCACCCAAAGCAGCATGAGCGGCAAGCCTTACCAAGTGCGTTGCCCAACGGGCTCGCAACCAGCGGGCACCTGGTTGAACACCGAGTTGCACAGGCAACGCGCTCAGTAGCCAGCGGGTTGACCCGCGCTCGGCCGTAAAGGGTGCCGGGCGCAACACCTAGTGGGGCGGCTGCGTACCCCCGCGCGGGAGAGCCCGTTTGCTACCAGCAGCCTTTACCCAACACCTACGCACGCTGGGTATTTACAGGTCCCTTGCTAACCGCCTAGGCCTGGGCACTTAGGCGGGGAGGTGCTGGCGGTTACAACACCTAACTAACAGGTCGCGTAGGGCGTTTCTCTAATTTATGTAGGCCTCATATTTAAACGCTCCACCCCCCCTCAATCCTCCCCCGCAACTTGGCACAATGCCGCCGCGCCCCGCTGCCTGGCGCGCTTCACATCCCAACGCTGTTAGCCTCTTTGGCGGGTTATGGCCGACTGGCTGAACTGCGAATTTCGCAACCTTATGCCTGGTTTGGATGTCACGCCCATGAACCCCACTGCCCC
>NZ_FYEE01000022.1 GCF_900187645.1 Pseudomonas sp. Irchel 3E20
GCCTACTGGCTTTGCAGGATTTCGAGCAGTAGCGAGCCCATCCGCGTTTCCGGTCTGCCGTGCGGGCAATGAAAGGTTGTTTGCAGCGAAGGCAGGCGTATTCGGCCGTGGCAGCCATGGCGACCTCGAGTGTTTGGGGTTAGGCGGAACGGGCGGCTAGCATGGCGTCGGCAATTTTGTAAGCGGCCTTCGCGGTGTCGTGTTCGCCCCCTTCAAGTCCGAACAAGCAGGGAGCGCCTGCTGTTGAGATCATTCCCTGCAGGGCCTTGGCCGCGAAATAGTCTCGAACCGTCATCCCGAAACAGGTGTCGTGACAGCCGTATTCATTGGCGCCAACGGGGAAGGCAGGCTCTTTTCCGGCATCCACGGCATGGCACTCGAAGCAGATCCCGCCGGATTGCTCCGACTCTTCAATCAGGCTGCTGCATTTCAGGCATGATCCGAAGCGCTCTGGATCTGGGGGCTGAAAGTTCATGTCTCTCTCCATTTTTTGGTTCACCTGCATTCGTCAGCACTCATGCCTCCCGCTGGTTGCCGATGGGCGCAGGGGAGAAATGCTGACGTAATAGAGGTGGGGAAGGGTGGAAGCCGCTTACCGCGGCAAATCGGCTTGCTCGTGGCTCACTGCAAGCGGGTGATTGAAGTCCCTGCTACCAACAGGGATGCCGTTCGACCTATGAGGGTGATAGGCCGGATGCAGGTGGGCGGTTATAGGCCGCAGTTTCGTCCGCATCGGGGTGTGATCTGGCCGGCGCTGATCCCCGGCATAGGTTGGTTACTTGTGGCGCACCCTTTCGGGACACTCCCTCACGGTTTAGCGCATCAGCCTGCGCATTCAGATCACACCCCGATGCGCTCTCATAGAGAGGATCGGGCAGTTAACGACAGGCTGTCGTGGCGCTGGTTGTTTAGATGCGTGCATCCCAGAGCGCAGCCATTTGCTCGTGGGTTGCCGCTGTAGGCCCTGTAGCTCCGCATGTGTCGCAGAGCAGAGATATAGGGGTGTGCGTGCCGTCATCAGCCACATGCGTTATCTGGCTTAGCTTCACGCCTCTACACCAAGGGCATGGCGCTCTGCCGGTCAGGCTGAACATCTGCATTTGCTGGGCGGCCTCTCGGGGTATCAACTCGCTCATTTACCCAATCCTCCCAGTCCTTCTTCTCGATTAGCAGGCCTTCATATTCATGGCCGCCGCACCCATGGCAGTAGATGTGTGGCGTTTGCCCGCCAAACGATGTAGTGCTTCCTGAGCTGCAAATTTTGCAGGCCATCGTCTTGCCCTCTTTCAGTAGCGACCATTGTTTTCGTGATAGCCGAGGCGTATCTCAGCAGATTTACGCGCGCAGACAGCACTGAACAAATCCTGGTAGGTGCCGAGATGTATGAACTCACCGCCTTTGTAGGCCTTGGCGTGCCAGCGACTCTCACGCACCTTCCAGCTGACGCCAGAAACTCCGCTGGTTGACTGCCTGTACACGCGCTTGTTGCGGTTGTTCTCGTTCCTGCCAACCATCCGCAGGTTTTCCCAGCGGTTGTCGCTTCTGATGTGGTTGATGTGATCCATATGTTCAGTGGGCAGCTCGCCAATCATGTAGAGGTGCGCCAAGCGATGAGCCAGATAGCTTGCTCCGTCGGCGAATATCTTTACGTAGCCTGCGTTGTGCTTGCTCCCTGCGACGTTTCCGGCCTTCCTCTTGCCACTGCTTTGAAGGTTCACAAACAACCCTGTTGATGTGTCGTAACTGAAAAGCTCTTTGAGTCGATCTTGAGTCAGCATCGCTTTCTCCAGTCCATCCGATTTCCAATGCCGCCTCATAGAAGCGGCATCAGTAAATCTGTGGGTGTTTCATCTCCACCACGCGCATCGCCCGATTCATATCTCTGGCCAGGTCACACATTTCGTGTCCGGTGTTCTTCCTGGCTGGCTTGCGTGGTTTCGCGTACTCACATGTGGGAGTACGGCCAGTTCCAGAGCTGGCATGGAGATCGAATTTGTTGCTCGCACTGTGCCCATGTCTGGGGATCGATCTGCGAGGTTCCCGTGCTGTTAAAGAGCGGCGGGTCTGCTGAGGCCCTGGCGAGTCCCTGTAGGGTGACTCGATAGGGTAAGTTAACCATCGGTTTATTTTTACGTCAATACCGATGGTTAATTTATTTTCATTGAGCGCGAGTTATGCTTTTGCTATCACTGGATGAATGTACAGTATAGGGTGGGGCAAATGAACAAAGCGCAGAAGGCTAGGCAGGTTGTACGAGTTGAGATGTCCGCGGTTGAGCGCTTAGGTCTACGGGTATCGTCAATGATCAATTCGCCACGAGCCCAGGAGCGGCGCTCGGCGGTCATTCATCGCCTGGACACGGACCGTGACGCCGAGTGGGACGAGGTCATGGGGAGGATCGCCGAGACGGACGGCGTGAACATGGTCTTCCAGGATGATGGCGGGGTGCTACTGGAGTGGGAGGCGCCAAGCGACGAGGATAGGGTCGTTGAGCTAGGGGAGGTGGAGGCGTTAGAGGAGGAGCCAGCGCCTTTCTGACAGATATGAAAAGCCCGGTGCGGCGGTCCGCCATTCGAGAAAGGGTTTGAACCTTTAACTCCTACAACAATCGATTGGCTATAAAGACGACATAAGGAAGTGCAATCATGATCTCCAGCCTTGAGCTTCGACACATTATTGAATCTGGATTCCTGCCGCTTAAGTGCATTTGCTCCATCGACCCGGAAGGGCGTATGACTGTCTGTCTGTACCAACCACAGAAGGGGCATGCCGCTTTCATTGCGGAAGGGCTGACCACTGAGCATCTGACTTCGAGCCGCGCCATTGCCGCCCTGGTGGGCGAGCTAAAGCAGGAGTTTGTCCGAAAGGGATTCGTGGCTGAGCCGCAACAGTGGCTGCTGCGCGGATAGCGAATCGCAGACGATAAAAAATCCGCTCAGTGGCGGGCTACGGATTCAGCAGGGAAGGGCAGATACAAGAAGCCCGGCGCTGGGCCGGGCTAGCGGTTATCCGTGACCTATGGATTTCGCTTTGAAGAGCTGAGAAATAGCCAGAGCCTCGTCTTTACCACCCTTCAGTACATTAGCTTTTGTAAGGATGTATTTGGGGAATTTTGTAGGTAGATACTCGTTGTGAAACCACTGTCTGAACGCTGGCAGCGCGGCATCGGGATAGGCGTTTGGCTTTTGAGGGTTGCTCATCGCCTGAGGGTAGTAGCTAGGGTAATTATGCTCATATTGCGTCCGCTCTCCGTAAAGTTGAGCCAGGTCGTTATCTCTCCAGTAATTACCCCAGTTTATTCCGACAGATATGTCCGGAATGGTTTTGTCGTTAACTCCAACGTCTGCATTTATTAGGTCAACTACCATGCCGGTAATTTCTTTGAAAACCGTGAAATGGCCCGGTGGAGAACTGTCGTTCAGGAGTGAGACGCGGTCATTATGATATTTCCACTTATCACCTGGAGTATATCCAAGAGCCTTATAAATAAAGCCTTTTAATCCAAGACTTGCAAAGCTCCTGTAGCTATCAATGGCGGTTTGATTGCTACCAGTGGATTCAAATGCGTAGTACTCAAGGAAAGCCATGCAAACAATGTCTGGATAGGAATAGTGCTTCGATCCATCCTTTTCACATTCGATGTAAAGCTTTCGCTCAGTGTATCCCTTGTCAAATAGATAAATTTTTAGAAAAGAAATCCGGTCCTTACCAATAACGTCGTCATCATAGTGGTCCTCCCACTCCTGCGTGATCGCCTGAATCATGCTGCGGGCGGCGCCAGTAATTCTGGAGAGTCCCCTTTGAGTAAGGTAGGGTATCCCGTTCTCCAGGACTCCCATTTCTACGCCATTGATATCGCGCTGAATCTCAACCCCTAAATCTAGTGAGATCTGCCCTGTTTTGCCGGCCTTCCTGCTCATAAAAATCATCCTTAAGTTGCTGATGTATAAAGAGAAATAGGTGGCCTGCTGTGCGGCCATTTTACTCTTCAGTATTTACCGATTCGTACCCAGCTTGGTGCCGCACAGGGGTAAGCTAGCTGCCGCTCTGAGTTCACGCCAATTATCAGATCCGCGCATACAACTCCGGTTCTATCGCAGAGCCATCGCCCTGGCAATCATCCCGTCCCGCACCTCAGCCGCGTACTTCGCTAGCTTATCCTCACCATCATGAAACACGGTGCACATCTTCAGCACAGCTTGGGCATCTGCCTCATTGCCGGCCAGGCTCAGGCGCTCAGCGATTCGCAGCAGCTCGACGGCGGACCATTTCAGATCGGAGGCTACGCCCTGGAGGTCGCGTTTCAGGTCTTGCTCTAGTTTGTTGAGTCCCATCATCGCCCCCTCCAAATCCTTATTGCGTGAATCCGGTAATCAGTCCGCCAGAGCTATTCTCAGCGCTACCGAAGCCTGCAGTAGCCTGTTCACCTGGACCGAAACTGCTGCAGCCAGCTCCTCATCCCCTGCATCTCTAAGCGTTGCTGCCAATTCGAGCAGCTTTCCTACCTCAGCCTCAATGGTGTGGACGGATTCGCCAATCTGGTATCGAAGTGAGTGCGCCATCTTGAAAATTCCTTGCCCGAATAGCTCGCATCTCACTGACGCGCCAGATCACTCAGTCTTCGCTCGTGTGATGACACCAGCCCGGACCTCGTCCGCCAGGGCTGCCACCCGATCCGCATTCTCGTAGAGCTTCGCAATCACCTTCAGGACCGCTATTGCATCCACATCTCGGCAGTCCTTTGTGATGTTGAGCACTTCGGCCGCAGCCTGCTCAAGGTCAAGCCCTAAATCCTTGAGTTCGCGGCGTAACTGCTGGTTGGGCTTGGTTAGGGGCATGGGTCAGGCCTTTCTCGCATTCCAGATCAGTAGCACCTTGGCATGAACTGTTACATCCTCAATCCGCGCTTCTTGGTCCCTGACATTTGGGTTGTCGGACACCAGCAAAAAGCGCTCTGAATCCAATACCTGAATCCTCTTGATGTACAGGTGCTCGTGCCAGGTCAGGACGTATATGCCCTCGCCAGCAAACTCGTTGACACCCTTGTCTACTATCAGCGGGTCTTTGTCGTTGATCGTACCCTCCATGCTCTGGCCCCAGCCGGTAATCATCGCCAGCGAGTGAGGAGAGGTGTAGGAGATGTTTTTCTCGCGCAACACGTCTTCGTGGATGATGAGATTGCGGACCACCTCGTTGTAGTCACCCGGCACTTGGCCGTGACCCATCGAGGCCCGGACATCGTACTGGCGAATCACGATCTCGCCCGCACGGGCCTTCAGCCCTGAAAAATCTGCCTGAATAACCTTGCCCTGCGCTTCACTGGCCGCCGTGAGGGCAGCCGCCGCGATCTTCTCTTGCGCATCGGCGTCTAGATTCTTCCCCGCATGCTTGCGGATCATCTCCATAACCTTCTCGGCCGCACTCGCGCCGCCAGTTGTAGCAGCCTTAACGGGCGCGCTGGTCAGTGCCGCTATCTCGCCAGCCAGACGCGGGCTGAATGCTGAAACTGGCTCATCAAGCATGCGCGCCAGTACCGCTGCGAACTTCGTGTTCAGCGGGTTGATGCCCTTGAAGTAGAGATTCACGGCAGCCGGTGTCATTCCCGCCTCATCGGCGATTTTCTTTTGACTGAGCTTCAGTTCGTTCTTCTTCGAGAGGAACAGGTCGTGCGCTGCTGCGCATTCGGCAATCAGCTCGGGCGGGAGGATTCGTTTTTTGGTCATGGGGCAAATTTAAACCAATGGTTAAAAATAAGAAGAAACCATCGGTATTGATTAAAAATTAACAGATGGTTAATATCGGCCTCATCTACAACCGAGGCGCAACCATGAATGAGACTCCCCTCGACAAGTTCGTGGCTGACAAAGGGCAGTCCGAAGCCGCAAGACTTCTTCGGGTAACTGCCCCAGCCATTCACAAAGCCCTTTCTGCGAAGCGAGATATCCGCGTGCTTGAACTCCCAGATGGGAGTTTTCAGGCGAAGGAGCAGCGTCCGTTTCCCTCCCAAAAATCTGCCGCTTAAACCAACTTAAACAGCCAGGAGCACTACCCGTATGTACATGGACCCCAATCAAAAGCGCGCCATCCCGGTGAAGGTTCGTTTTGAACCTGTGCTTGATCGGATTCTGCGTAAAGCCGCCACCAAAACCCGCATGCAGCACGCCACGTATCTCTACGAAATCATCGAGTGGGCAGTGGCCAACGGTGTGATCGACGAACTCATGCAGGACAAACAAGAAGATATCGCGGGCTAAAGCCCCTTTGGAGGGCCGAATGACCGTAATTCTTGAAAAGCTGCCGCCGGCTCATAGGCAAGAGATACAGCGGTTGATGAACAACAACGGCTGGAGCCTTGAGCGGGCACTGAATGAAATGGTGGAAGCGTCCATTGCAGCAGGGGCGCTTTCGGTCGTTGGGCGGAGGAAGGCCAAGGTGCTTCAGTTGGTGACCCCAATCAGGGCCTCTTGCAGGGACTCTTCAGGGTAGCCGAGAGGGCCTCTGCCAAATCCCAGACGAAAAAAAGCCAGGTTCGTGGCCTGGCTCTCTTAAATCGCTTGTGGAGCAAATCATGCACCATCAAACCGAATCGATCAATACCCCCAACAATCCCGCGCCACGCTTTTCGCAATCTGAAAACGTGGCGCGGATTAAGCCCGTGACTCCTTTCGACTTCCACGGCTTCCCTGTCCGCGTAATTGACGACGGCCACGGTGAGCCTTGGTTCATCGCCAAGGACATCGCTGAAGCCCTCGGCTACTCCAACACCTCGAAGGCGATCAATGCTCACCGCAAAGCGGTCAGTACCTGCCATACCGAAATGGGAGGTCAGGTCCGCGCAGTGCAAATCATCCCTGAGCGCGACCTCTACCGTCTGGTGATGAAGTCCAAGCTCCCGGCTGCTGAGCAGTTCGAGGAGTGGGTGGTCGGGCAGGTGCTGCCGAGCATCCGCAAGACCGGCACCTTTTCTGCCCAAGGCCCGAACAACTCCAAAATCGTCGGCGAGCTGGCAATCCTTGAGTGCTTCGATCGCCTGCTCAAGCCTGCGCCCTCCAGCAAAATGATGATGCTTGCCCAGATCGCCGCCAACAACGGTCTGGACGCCAAGTTCCTCCCGGGCTACGCCGTGGACGCCGCTTCTGATGCTGCTGGCGGCTCTTCCATGCCTACCAAGGCCGTCACTGCTCTCATCAAGGAAAACAATATCAGCAGCACGGCGCCTGGCTTCAATCGCGCCCTGGCTGCCCATGGTTTCCTCAAGGTTATGCAGCGCAAGAACTCCAAGGGCGTGTCTGTCGATTTCTGGTCTGTGACTGAAAAGGGCCTCCAGTACGGCAAGAACCTCACCAGCCCTCAATGCCCCCGCGAGACGCAGCCTCACTGGTACGTGGATCGCTTCCTTGAATTGGCCACTTTGGTCGGGAAGGCCTGACATGCAATACACAGTCACGATTAACCAGGTGAAGGCGCTGGAATGGGGGCTGAACTCTCAGCAGGCCCTGCTGTTCGCCTTCGTCTACGGCTGCCCGAGCTGGACCAAGCCAATCAAGACTGACGACGGGATCTTCTTCGCGCTGAGCAAGGCCAAGATCATCGAGGAGCTGCCGCTACTCACTGATAAACCGGATACCGCTTACCGCATGTTGAAGGCCCTGGAAGAGGCTGGTTTGATTGAGCTTTCCAGCACTTCAAACATCACACTTTTTCGCCTCACAGAGAAAGCCGTCGAGTGGAACCAGAAACTTGACGGGTCGGAAAAATATCCGACCCCACCAAAAAACAAAGGTCGGAAAAATATCCGATCTACCTCGGATAAATCTCCGAGCAAGGTCGGAAAAAAATCCGTGCAAGGGTCGGATAAATCTCCGACAAATCAGGATACCAACCATCAGGATACAGATCAGGGCACCAGTCAGGACTTGCAGGACGCCACCGGCAAGCCGGCTCAGTCCCGCGGCTTGGTGCTGGTGGTTGACCGCACCGATACTCCCCGGGTCGAGATCCCCGCCGACATGCCTGGCCCCAAAGACCAGGCCTGCAAAACCTTCAAGGTCTGGGCGAACTACGCCATGGCCTACCGCAAGCGCTACAGCGCCTGGCCGGTGTGGAACGCCAAGGTCGGTGGTCAGCTTGGCCAACTGGTTGACCGCCTGGGCGCCGACGTCGCCCACCACGTCGCTGCCCACTTCCTGAAAACCAGCGATGCCGCCGTCCTGCGCAAGTGTCACAGCCTCAACGAGCTGCTAGTCAACGCCGAGAGCTACCACACCCAGTGGGTCACTGGGCAGCGAATCAACGGCGCAACCGCTCGCCAGATGGAACGGACTGAGGCGAACCTCTCCGCAGCGGAACAGGCCGCCCAGATGGTTCTGGCCAAGCGCCAAGCAGGTGACCGCAATGAATACCTCTGAAATGAACGACCAGCAGGTCGCCGGGCTGGCCGCTGCCATCTGCGCCACCGCCGAAGCCATGGGTCAGGAAATGAACCCAGGCACCGCCGCGATGATGGCCGAAGACCTCTGCGCGTATCCGGTGCCTGTCGTCAAAGCCGCGTTGAAGGCTTGCCGCTTCGAGGTGAGGGGGAAATTGGCTATGGCCGACATTCTCCAGCGTGTGCAGACCTCCGATGGCCGTCCGGGTAAGGACGAGGCCTGGGCCATTGCCATGACCACCAACGACGAGTTTGAAACGGTGGTGCTGACCGACGAGATCCAGTTGGCCCTGGCTGCCGCAAAGCCCGTCCTCGACGCCGGCGACAAGATCGGCGCCCGCATGGCTTTCATCGGCGCTTACGAGCGGTTCGTCGTCCAGGCCCGCGAGGACGCCAGGCCGGTGAACTGGCACGTCTCTGTCGGGTTCGACGCCGGCCGCCGCATCCAGGCCGTCACCAAGGCCATGGAGCTGAAGCGTATTCCTCGCGAGCACGCCCAGAAGTACCTGGCCGACCTGAGTGTCGGGCCTGTCACCGAAGACGGCCGCGCCATTGCTGGCCTGCTGACGGGTGCGGTAACCCAGCCGGCCCCGGCCCTCCGCCAGAAGCTCGAGCTTGTGAAGAGTTCAATGCTGGAAATGCGCAAAGCCAGCGCTGAGCGAAAGATCGAAATGCGGATTGAAGCGGCCAATGAATTGGCGAATCGCCGGGCGCTGCTGATCCGGCAGGCCCAGGAACTGGAAGAGAAGAGGGCGGCTCAATGACCGACTACACCGAACTGAAACGGCTGGCCGAGGCTGCCCAGTACCAGAATCACGAATTCCAGCATGAGTTGGTGCGTGCAACCACGGCATTCTTCGGGGGGTGCATTCCCGAGCAGATCCTTGAACTCATCGCCGAGCGCGACCAGCTCAAGGCCGAGAACGAGGCGCTGCGCAATGGGCTTCGTTTGGCGCGGCACTGGTGTGCGTCTGCATTGAAGGCCGCGCGGGTAGATTCGCAACCGTCCGAACTACTCGATATCGCATGCCTCCTGCGACATCAGGCGTCGGATATTGACGCCGCCATGGGCAAGGGAGAGCAGTAATGATCGACATGAATGAAGTGCTCGATCTACAGCGCAAAGGTGACTTCGCCGAACTGACGCGCCGAGGCATTCAAATATCTGACGGCAAGATGGAGAAGGCCGAAGGCTGGGCCAAGCCGTGCTTTAGCGGATTCCGCGCCCATTACTTCGTCCAGTTGTCTGCAAATGCAATAGGCCCAGGTGGCCGTTATCGCTCCTGGAAGTCGGAGTGCGGCGCTGAAACCACGACGCACGACAAGGCGCCGATGTTCGGGATGGGTAACTGGGACCGTTGCAAGGCCTGCCTGAAAAAGCGAAACGCAAAGCGCAGCCTTGAAGCAACGCAGGCTGCGCATATGGGCAATGGAGAGTGGTCATGACCAGCCTCCAGATCCGCAACGAATCCGACCGCAACAAGGCGATGGGTTATATCGCCGGCCTGGACCTGGCCAAGCCCAAGAAGCTGGCCATCACCGACGTGGATCGCAGCGGGGAGCAGAACAAGGCCCTGCACGCGGCGCTGGCAGATATCGCCGGCCAGGTCGAGCACGCCGGGAAGAAGTGGGATGTCCTGATCTGGAAGCGCCTGCTGACGGCCGCCTGGCTGCGTGAGTCGGGCGATCAACCGCAGATGATACCGGCAGTAGACGGCAACGGCTTCGACGTCATCTACGAGCGCACCAGCAAGCTCACCGTGAAGCAGTGCGGCGAGTTGATCGAGTGGGTGCATGCGTTTGGTGCTGAACACCAGGTGCGCTGGACGCAGAAAGATCATTGGGAGGGTCGCTACTGATGCTCGCCTCCAAACAACCCAAGGCCAAGAACTGCAAAAACCCAGATTGCAGGGACTCCTTCGTCCCTCAGCGCCTCGGTCAGTCGGTGTGCAGTCCGAAGTGTGGCCTTGCCATCAAGGACGTTAACCAGGAGAGGGCGCGCAAGTCCCTGGCCCAGGTGGAGCGATCTGAGATCAAGGTCCGCAAGGAGAAGCTGAAGAGCAGGGCGGATCACCTGCGCGAGGCCCAGGCCGCGGTGAATGAGTACGTGCGCCTGCGTGACGCTCACCTGCCGTGCATCAGCTGCGACTCCACGCCGAACGACAACGACCTCATGACCGGCAGCCGGTGGGATGCTGGACATTACCGATCCGTGGGCGCCTGCCCAGAGCTGCGCTTCGAGCCGCTGAACATCCATCGCCAGTGCGTGAAGTGCAACCGCAACCTATCCGGAAACGCCGTGGAGTACCGAATTCGCCTGGTACTGCGCATCGGCGCCGAGAAGGTCGCATGGATCGAAGGGCCTCATGAGGCGCGCAAGTACTCCGTGGATGAGATCAAGGCCATCAAGGCCAGCTATCGGGAAAAGACCAGAGAACTGAAGAGGGCTGCTGCATGAAGATCAACTCAGCGCGCCAGGCTTGGCATGACTGCAAGTACAACCCGGCCCCCGGCCAGACCTCTGACGTTGTTCAATTGGGCGTGGTGGTGCAGAACACCGAGCGCGGGCCCACGGCGAACCACGCGGTGCATAGCGCCTTGGCTGGTCAGATCCAGTCCGCAATCGCGCGGCTTCACTATCAGCTTCGCGCCTTTGGGAATGCCATGTACGCCGCAGAGCCTACCGATGATGATCGGGATGATGCTGAAGGGGCCGTATTCAATCTGGCCTGTTCCCGGGCGCCGCGCATGACGGCCGACAAGAGAGGGCGGGGCGAGTACGTGGCCAAGGGTGTGTTCCGTCGCTATCGCTACATGCACCAGGGCGGGCAGTCTTCAAATCCTGACCCTCTCATCAAGCCCGAGGTGTTCCGTGCCTGGATGGTTGCAGAGTATGGCGTCAAGCTTCCATCCACGGCATGGAGTCGTGACTGGGAGCCTTTCGTGCAGCTCTGTTTCGACGCTTGCTATGACATTGATGCGAAAGCACTAAGCCCGATTGGCGGGGTGATTTACAAGATGCAGGAGGCCGCTTGACTTCCCGCACGGCTGAGGGCATGATTTCCCCATATTGAGTATTTTGCCTGCGGCAACTTGCTCCACTAACCCTGCTTTCGAGCGGGGTTTTTTGTGTCTTAAATTCGCCGCCATAGCTCCAGTGGTAGAGCAGTCGCCTTGTAAGCGAATGGCCCGGGGTTCGAATCCTCGTGGCGGCACCACATTGGCATGTAGCTCAGAGGTAGAGCAGGCGGCTGTTAACCGCCCGGTCGGAGGTTCGATCCCTCCCTTGCCAGCCAGTAACACCTGTAGCCAGGACAGCCCTCGGGAAGGCCTGGACGCTGATAAGCCGGAAAGTACAGCGCTTCAAGAAAACACCGGCAGCCCGCGCACCCTGTCCCATCACCATGCTTACAGGGTGGCGCGAGACAGGAAGGGCGAGATCGATGCATTGGGGCGTCGGCACCTGGATCGTCTTCGGCAGACGGCGGGAAAGACCACGCACCTATTGAGGGGCTCGGCATTGTGCGGGGCTTTTTGTTGATTGGCTCGTGCGCTTGAGGTATTGCTATTGCGTACTATCAATCTCTACGAGACACGGCAAGATGATCAACATCAATCAGACCATATTAGCTGCCGCCTCTGAGTCTCCTCCGTGGGCTGACTATGCTTTACGCAGAGTTGTAAAAGCCGTCAATGATTCGCGTATAGAGATGGCGATAACTCTGTCGTCGGGTTCGATAGTTATCAAGGGAACTTTGATCGCTATCGACGCGTATTACGATCATCTCGCTGTTCGTCTCGCTGACGTGCTGAATGAGTCGGCTGATTTGCGGCGAACGCAAGATGAGTTGAAAGAAGCCGGCAATAGCCTTCCTTACTATATCCATCTTAAAAATTCGGCCATTTTTGTTGGTGGCTCTCAGACCAGTATTAGCGGAGAGGGCCTGTGGCGAGGCGCTATCAGTAGCATCAATGGATATTCGCTTGGCTAATGGGCTGAGTTCGCAGAAATGTATTTTTAAACGGGGCCTCAGCATTCGCTGGGGCTCTTTCGTTTTCGGGCTTTGCCCAGGCCTACGCAGGCCATTTTTATTCCTAACTCCCTGACGGGGAGGAACCGAGATGCCAAACATGCCAGACAAACCAGACACTTGGGCGATAGCGCTTGCATGGTTGAGCCAGCATTCGCCAATCCTCTATGCGGCTGCGTTGTCCTGTGCGATGGCCGTCTTACGCATCACCTACGGCGGCGGTACACGGCGCCAGATGATCGTGGAGGGTGCTATCTGTGGCGGTCTGGCCCTGACGATCATCAGCGGGCTTGAGTTTTTCCATTTGCCCCAGAGCATGGCCACCTTCGTAGGTGGCTGGGTTGGCTTTCTGGGCGTGGAGAAGATCCGCTCTATTGCTGATCGTGTGACGGACTTCAAGCTGCCCAGTCGCAAGATCGATTAATCCGCGCCACGTTTTCGGATGCGCCAAATCGTGGCGCGCAATCATGAGGGATGCATATGACGACCATTGCCTACAAAGACGGCGTGATCGCCTATGACGGTCGCCAGACTCGAAACGATCGCATCGTTTCTGACGCCGCGCAGAAGTGCCAGGTTGTCGATGGTGTCAGCTTCTTCCTGTCAGGCGCGGTATGCGATGAGAGGGCTTTGATCGCCGCCTACTTCGGCACGCCATCAGCGGTGCCTGTGGAGTGCTCAGGCTATGTCGTCGACGGTGGGAAGCTTCTGATGGTCGGCCATGACGACAAGACGGGCATCTGGAAGCAGGATCTAGATTTGGCAAACCCTGACGCAATTGGCAGTGGCTATGCATATGCCATCGCCGCAATGGATATGGGTGCAAGCGCAGAAGACGCAGTGCGCGCCGCCATGAAGCGAGACATCTACACCGGCGGCACGATCCGTTCGGTAATCATTGATCAGGCCAAGGCGGGGTAGGTGTGCCGCAGCTGAGTGCGGAACAGGCGGATTTTCAAGGCTAGAAAGTTGACAGCACGGTAACATCTCCTGACCTATATCAGGGGGGAGCAACTATGTTGGAAGATCCAAGAGTTACCGCGCTGGATGATCACTATTACAAAGGCAGTCTTACATTCGACCAGTTTGTTTTGGGCGCCAATCTAGCGGCAGCGGCCTATCTCGCTCAGACACTCAAATACGGGGTGATTGGATGGAACGAGAACACGCTGTTAATGACTCCTTTACTTGTTCTTGGAGTGGCGGCGTGGTTAGGCTTTAAAAGGGTCGAATGTACAATTCACTTACTAAAAGTGAATGCTCGGTACCTAGAGCTTTGCCATGCAAATCCAGGCCGTGATCTTTCTGGCGCTCGGGAGGTAACTCATGAGTGGAGTAAAAAGACGGGTTTCTTCTACCGCTGGCGCAACAGATCGATCTTCCTCGGGCTCGCCTCCCACGTTGGCGTGAAGCTACTTTCCGCATACCCAATTTTCTAACATTGGAGTTGGCGATGGATAGACCATACCCGCCGCCATCATTGGCTGAGCTTGCCGACCTATCCTACTTCGGCATTCGCCTGACGCCCGCGCCTGAGGTGTGGGAGTGGCTACAAGCCGAGATCCTTGCCGACACCGGCAGCATTCACAACGAAGACCATGCTCACCTACTGGATGCAGACATTCGGGTCATGTGGGCGTCGTCGAGCTTCGAGAAGCAGGGTAGGACAGTCCTGGGCCAGGCCGAACAAGTAGCGTTCCGCGCCGGCGGTTGGCAGAAAGCCCGGATGGAGCAACAGATGCGTGATTGGTTCGGCGATGTGCCGGCCTTCATCATCACGCTCGCCGCTGACTACTGCGCCCAGTGCAGCGACACCGACTTCTGCGCCCTGATCGAACACGAGCTGTATCACCTGGCTCACGCGGCCGACAAGTACGGTCAACCAGCATTCACCCAAGACGGTGCACCGAAGATCAAGCTGCAGGGCCACGACGTAGAAGAGTTCGTCGGTGTGGTCCGTCGCTACGGTGCGAGCCCTGACGTTCAAGCGTTGGTGGATGCTGCAAACAGTCCTGCCGAGGTGGGGAAATTGAACATTGCGAGGGCCTGCGGAACCTGTCTGCTCAGATCGGCCTGAAATTTGACAGGCATTAGACGGAATCCAATTTATGGCAAACCTGAATAGTGAGGTGAAAGGCTTCATCGTTCAGGCCTTGGCGTGCTTTGACACCCCCTCTCAGGTGGTGGAGGCCGTCAAACAAGAATTCGGCATTGAGATATCGCGTCAGCTTTGTGAGTCGCATGATGCAACCAAGCGGGCGAGCAAGACTCTCGCCGCCAAATGGGTGACGCTGTTTCACGATACCCGCAAGCGATTCAGGGAGGAGACGGCAGAGATACCGATAGCCAACCGCGCCCATCGACTGCGCACCCTTGGCCGCATGGCCGAGAAAGCCGAAAGCATGAAGAACATTGCGCTGACTGCCCAGCTACTGGAGCAGGCAGCCAAAGAGTGTGGCGACATCTACGTCAACCGGGCCAGGAAGGAAGAAGCTGGTGATGAACCGGTAATCCCGACCCGCATTCAGGTCGATGTGGTGGATGCGAGGAAGCCGAATGCCGAGCCTTAACGTTCCGCAATCACAGTTCCTCTTGTTGCCCCACAAGTTTCGTGCGTTCGTTGCCGGGTTCGGCTCAGGCAAAACTTGGGTTGGCTGCTCGGCACTGAGCAAGCATTTCATGGAGTGGCCTGGGGTCAACGCTGGCTACTTCGCACCGACTTACCCGCAGATCCGGGACATCTTCTATCCGACGATGGATGAGGTGGCCTACGACTGGGGGCTGAAGACCAAGATCAACCAGGCGAACCACGAAGTTCACATCTACAGCGGCCGGCAGTACCGCGGTACTGTGATTTGCCGGTCGATGGAGAAGCCGCAGACCATCGTCGGTTTCAAGATTGGCCACGCCCTGGTGGATGAGCTGGACGTGCTGACTGCCCTGAAGGCACAGCAGGCCTGGCGCAAGATCATCGCCCGGATGCGCTACAACTTGCCCGGGCTGAAGAACGGGGTGGACGTCACTACGACGCCGGAAGGCTTTAAGTTCGTCTTCCTGCAGTTCGTGAAGCAGCTGCGCGACAAGCCGTCGCTCAAGGAGATGTACGGTCTGGTGCAGGCCAGCACGTTCGACAACGAGCTGAACTTGCCGGATGACTACATCGAATCGCTGATGGAGTCGTATCCGCCGCAGTTGATCCTGGCGTACCTCAAAGGGCAGTTCGTCAACCTGACGTCCGGCACGATCTACACGGCTTACGACCGCAAGCTCAACGGATGCTTCGACACCGTGCAGCCCGGCGAGCCGCTGTTCATTGGGATGGACTTCAACGTCGGCAAGATGGCGGCGATCACCCACATCAAGCGCGACCAGGGTCTGCCCCGGGCGGTTGATGAACTGGTCGATGGCTACGACACGCCGGACATGATCCGCCGTATCAAGGAGCGCTACTGGCGCCACAACGGCAACAGTTTCGAGAAGACCTGCGAGATCCGAATTTACCCGGATGCCTCCGGTGGTTCGCGGAAGTCGGTAAACGCCAGTGAAACGGACATCGCAATCCTCAGGCAGGCGGGCTTTTCGGTGATTGCGCCCGATGCAAACCCGCCAGTTAAGGATCGGATCAACGCCATGAACGCTATGTTCTGCAATGCGCAGGGTGAGCGGCGCTACCAGGTGAACCCGTTCACTTGCCCAACCTATGCCGACGGCCTGGAGCAGCAGGTGTGGTCAGCCAATGGGGAGCCGGACAAGAAGTCAGGCAATGACCACGCAAACGACGCAGGCGGGTACTTCATCCATCACGACTACCCGATTGTAAAACCGGTAATCCACATCCCTGTAACCTTCACTTTCTGAGGCCAATATGGCGAATTACAGCATTCCCCGGGCAGAGTACGCACAAGCCCTGGCTGGCTGGCAGTTGGTGAAGCGTTGCGTTGCTGGCGCCCGCGAGGTTCGCAAGCACGATGAATACCTGCCGATGCCTGACCCGGAGAACAAATCACCTGAGAATCAGGCCCGGTACAAGCAGTACAAGAGGCGGGCGATGTTCCTCAACGTTACCGGGCGCACGCGCGCGGGGCTGATGGGGGCGGTGTTCCGCAAGACTGCTGAGTTGTCGCTGCCGACAGCGGTTGAGTACCTGAAAGAGAACGCCAGTGGCGACGGAACCAGCCTTGAGCAGCTCTCGAAAGAGTCTGTAGGCGAATGCCTGGACACGGGGCGCGGCGGTTTCTTGGTCGATTTCCCGACGGTCACGTCAGAAAGCGGCGTTTCCTCGATGGCCGACCTCAGCACCAAGCGCGCCTTGATTCACTTCTACGGCGCCTTGTCCATCATCGACTGGGATGAGCAGGTGATCGACGGCGTTAAGCGTCTGGTGTACGTGAACCTGCAGGAGTGTGTGACCGAGTTCAACCCTGCCGAGCTTTCGCGTGAAACCTACAACCAGAGCCGTGTCCTACTCCTGATAGACGGTGAATACGTCCAGCGGGTCTACAAGGAAGGCGATGATGGCTATACGGAAGCTAAGCCAACGGATAAGGCAGGCAATGCGTTCGACCACATCCCCTTTAGCTTCTACGGCGCCCAGAACAACGACGCAAGCATCGACAAGTCGCCCTTGGAAGACCTGGCCGACGTGAATATTCTCCACTATGGCAACAGCGCCACGGTGGAGGAGAGTGGGTTCATCAGTTCTCAGCCGACTCTGTTCATCACAACCGACATCAGCGCGGACGAGTTCGTTAAGGCAAACCCGAACGGTATGCAGATCGGCTCTCGTCGAGGGCACATGCTCGGGAAGTCCGGTTCGGCAGTGTTGTTGCAGGCAGACGAAAGCCAGCTTGCCCGCACGCTGATGAAGGACAAAGAAGAGCAGATGCTCATGATCGGCGCCCGTATCGTCCAGCAGGGCGGCGGAGCCGAGACGGCAGAGGCTGTTCGAATCCGGTATAGCTCGGACAACAGCGTGCTGGGCACCATTGCCGGCAACGTGTCCGAGGCGCTGAAGCTGGCCATTCTTGACGCTGAGCGCTTCATGATCGGTGAGCCAGACGAGAAGGGCACCGTGTTCTGGCTCAACCAGTCGTTCTTCGACGAGACCATGACAGCCCAAGACATCCTGGCCCAGGTTCAGCTATGGCAGCAGGGCTTCATTGCCAAGTCTGATGTTCGGGTGAACCTCCGTCAGGGTGGCGTGCTCGAGGCTGACCGCACTGATGATCTGATTGATGAAGAGCTGGCGAGTCAACCACCAGTAGGCGGAAGCGATGAGCAATGAAGGCTTCCTCGAAGACGCTGCTACCCGGCACCAGATTTACGTCCAGCGCTATGCCGGCGGAAACCTCAAGCGAGTGGCTGTGTTCCTCAGCAGGGCAATCAAAACAGCCAAGCAGCGCGTTTCGGATGGGCTGAGTGCTTACGGGACAAAGCGCTACACCTCACAGATAGAAACGCTCCAGGGCGATCTGCGGGGCATCTACGACGACCTAAAGGGCCAGGCGCAGCTTGATCTGAGCGACTTTGCCTCATATGAGGCCCAGTTCAACGCAACCATGCTCGGAAAGGTGGTGCGTGCCGTAGTGCAGCTCAACGTGCCGTCGGCTGAGATGGTCTCAGCCGCAGCGCTGGCTGATCCACTCCAGCTTGAGGCGCGAAAGGGCATCCAGCGAATAAGCATCAGTGGTGCGCTCGACCAGTTCGGGACCAAGAAGGCCGCCGAGATCATCGGCGAGATTCAGATTGGTTCAAGCCTGGGTGAAACCAGCCAGCAGATCAGCCGGCGCCTCACCGGCATTCACCAGCTACAACAGGATCAGGCTTCGTCGCTAGTCCGCACCATGACCAACCACATCGCCAGTACAGCGCGGGTGGAGACGCTCAAGGCGAACGACGACATCCTTAAGGGAATGCGCAGGATCGCCACGCTTGACTCCAAGACCACACTGTTCTGCATGAGCATCGATCAGACGATCATCCCGCTGGATGGCCCGCGACCGCCGTATCACTGGGGGTGCCGCACGACAATCGTGCCGGTGCTGAAGGATGAGTTTGCGCGGGAGATTCCAGGCTCTACCCGGCCCTCAATCGGCCCTGATGGGGTGACGCTGGTGTCGAGCAAGACGAGTTATCAGGAGTGGTTATCCCGCCAGCCTGCATCGTTTCAGCGTGACGTGCTGGGGCCGAATCGTTACGAGCTTTTCACGAAGGGCGAGTTAACCCTGGATAAGTTCGTGGACGACAACGGCAAGACGCTTACGCTTCAGCAGCTTCGCGAGCGTGAGGCGATGGCGTTTGAAAAGGTTTTTGCATCGTAGGAGACGGAGCGCACGACTGTGTCATGCGCTCCTGTGGGTTAGGCATGGCCTCGGTTGAACCAAGAGGACGGAATCTTCTGGTCTGGAGCGACCGGGTGTTTCTTACAGTACTCCTTCGCTTTGTCATAAACGATCTCCAGGCACTTCACGCTGCGGGAGTAGGGGAGGATCTGCGCTTCTAGGATCGCCTGCTCACGCTGGAAAATCTGGCCAGGCATCAGGCGAGCTTGGTTGAAGCGGACTTCACGGAAAAGTCCGGTATCGACCAGCCGGTTCGTTACCTCAGTCACCGCTTGCATCGTGTTGCGGTACGACTCGGAGATGAAGCAGTTACGAATGAGCGCCTCCAAGGAGAAGAGCTCTCGACCTTCGAACTCGTGAAGCGGCTTCGCCCGCTTGTTGATCGGAAGGCTCTGGATTCCACAGCGCACCCAGTACTCAACGAACCGCGGCAGATCGATAGCAGCGCTTGCTCCGGCGTTGGGCAGTCGGATCGATAGGGGAATTTGGTGATCGACGTCACCGGCCGGCTTTGCTTGCGCAGCGCCGAACACGTCAGCGTACTCAGCGTACGGCACGACGGCAAAAATTGGCTGGTCATTCTCATCGAGAATTAATTGGTGTTTCAACATTTCTGATTACCTCGCGGGTCAGGTTAAAGGAGCAACGAAAAATCGCTCCAGGAGTAAAATATATCGCTCCTTGAGCGCTCCTTCAAGCGCAATTTAACCTGATCAAGTACATGGCCGGCCAACCGCCGGCTTTTTTGTTCCTGCAGGCAGGGCCTGCACCAAGTCTCTGGGAGACAGCAATGACCTTGAAATTCCAACTGGACAGCCTTGAAGGCGTAGATGAGTCCGTTCAGGCCCTGTACGTCGAGAAGGACGGCAAGTTCGTTCTTGGTATTGAAGGCCTTCCTCAGCCTGAAGACGTTTCCGGCCTGAAGTCCAAAGTTCAGGAACTGCTGGACGAGAAGAAGGCGGCTGACAAGGCTCGCAAGGAGGCCGAAGACGCGGCCCGCTTGGAGCGCGAAGAGTCGGCCCGCAAGTCAGGCAACGTCGAAGAGCTCGAAAAGTCCTGGTCCGAAAAGTACAGCCGCCGCGAAGCCGAGCTGAACGGCCTGCTGGAGCAGGAGCGCGGCACGCTGAGCACTCAGATCCGGGATCTGACTGTAGGCCGTACTGCTACTGACATCGCGACCACGCTGGCCATCCCAGGCAGCGCCAAGGCATTGCTTCCCCATATCGAACGCCGCCTGAGCGTCGAGCAGCGTGACGGTAAACCCACCGTTGTGGTGCTGGACCAGGCCGGCAAGCTCTCCGCGACCACGCTGGATGAGCTGAAAGCTGAATTCATGAACGACCCCGCATTCGGTCCACTGATCGCGGGCAGCAAGGCATCTGGCGGCGGGGCCGGCGGTGCTGGGAAGGGCGGCGGGGCCGCAAAAGGAAAAATCGGCGGCACCAAAGAGGAACGTACGGCCGCGATCGCGAGCCGGTTCCCGGATCTCCCACAATCGTAAGGAAATAACTCATGTCCCTGTCGCAAATGCAGGTTTTCAACGAATACATCATGCCGGCGACTCTCGAGACGCTGGATCAGTATCTCGCTGCGTTCAACGCCGCCAGCCGTGGCGCAATCGTACTGTCCCCGGACGGCTTCACTGGTGACTTCCTCCAAGAGTCGTTCTTCCAGACCCTGGCCGCTGCCCAGCGCCGTGTGGATCGCTACAGCGCGAACGCCGCCGTTGCTGCCACCGACCTGACCGAGCTGAAGAACACTTCGGTGAAGGTAGCCGGCGGCTTCGGTCCGATCCGTTACGAGCCATCGCAGATGACCTGGCTGGAGCGTCCAACCGCGCAAGGCATCGAAGTCGCCAGCCGAGCGTTCGCTGAAATTCTGCTGAAGGACCAGCTGAACACCGCGATCGCCGCTCTGGTCGCCGCTATCACCGCCCAGGCTGCTGCCGTCAACGATGTGTCGGCTACCGCTGGCATCACCTACGCCGGCCTGAACAACGCCCACGCGAAGTTCGGCGACGCAAGCCAGAACCTGGTCACTCAGGTGATGCAGGGCACCAGCTACCACAAGCTGGTAGGTCAGAACCTGGCGAACCAGCAGCAGCTGTTCCAGGCGGGTAACGTTCGCGTGGTGGACATTCTCGGCAAGATCTCCGTTGTGACGGATGCCCCGGCGCTGATGCAGGCCGGCACGCCGAACAAGGAAATCATCCTGTCCCTGGTGCAAGGCGCTGCGCTGGTCCACGACGGCCGCGACATCATCAGCAACGTCCAGACCACCAACGGCAAGGAGCGTATCGAAACTACCCTCCAGACCGACTACACCTTCGGCCTGGGCCTGAAAGGCTACACCTGGGACACCACCACCGGCGGCAAGTCGCCTACCGACGCCGAACTGGCGACCGGGACGAACTGGGATAAGACCGCCACCAGTATCAAGCACACCGCCGGCGTGGCCCTGATCGGTGATGCCTCCAAGTAACCCTAAAAGCTGAGTCGGGCCCAGCGCCCGGCTTGGCGAGGACACGATCATGAGTAACAAGAACATCTGGTATCTGCCCGGTCCATTCCACCAGTACCAGGAAGACGTGAAGGCATTGGCCAAGGCGAATGGCCTGCGCATCGTCGACGCAAGTGTTACCGAAAGCCGTGAAGATGCTGCCGGCGATGTGCCTGACGTGACGGTCAAGGAGCTGCCGAAGGTGCTGCTGATCGGCGACGGCAATTCCAGTGTCGATATCGACGCCTTCCGCGCCGAGCTTGAGTCTGTCGGCCTGATCGTCGAGTCATTCGCCGGTCGAGAGCTGGCGCGCCCCGAAGGCGAGCTTGGGTCTGTGGCTGGGCGCCTGTTCCAGGTGTTCGAAGCGGTCAATGCTGGCGTGCAGAGTTTGCGCAACGAGCGTGACGGCGAGGTGGAGAGGGTGAAGGCCCTGCAACTGCAGGTGGACGACCTTCTCCAGCAGGCCGCCAAAACCAGTCAGGCAGACGCCGAGGCAAAGGAAATTGCCGACCTGAAGGCCAAGCTGGACGCGGCCAAGGTCACTTACCGCGCCAACGCCTCGAAAGAGTCGCTCCAAAAGCAGGTCGCCGAGCTCGACAAGCAGTAATACCGGGGCTGCGGCCCCACTCATTCAAGCGGAGGCCAGATGGCTACCTACATCACTGTGGCGGACGTTGACGCCATCCTGGGCCCTACATGGGCGCCAGATGACAAGAAAGCCCGCGCCGTGTTGCAGGCGAATGCCTATCTGACCTCGCTGAACCTGGTCGGTGTCGACATGGATGCCGTCCCGGAAGAGGTGAAGCAGGCCGGCGCTGAGCTGGCCAGGGTCGCCTCTGAGGGCAAGCTGTACCAGCAGCAGACCGAGGGATCGCTCGAAGCCAAGACGGTCAAGGCCGGATCGGTCAGCACCAGCAAGACGTATGCCTCGCTGGACAGCAGCAAGATCATTGCCAAGCCCGGTGATGTCCAGTTTGCGCTGGCGCTGCTTTCGCCTTGGCGGTCGAGCCCGTTCTCGTTCCGCGTAGATCGGGGGTGACCCATGGGCCTACGTGAAGAGATCCAGGCGGATCTGGCCGAGGCCTTCGACACTGATCTGGCGGACGCTGTGAATCCATTCAGCGGCGGCGTGACGCTGCCCGGAACGTGGGATCCGGTCACTGAAGCGGCAGGAGAGCCTGTTGTAATCGCCTATACCGGCCGGGGCGTGTTCGACGCATTCAAGATTGCTCAGGTCGATGGCGTGAACATCCGCGCCACCGACCAGCTGCTGATCGCGCTTACCAACGAAACGATCGGCGGTGTTCCTGACATCGGCCACAAGATCAACGATTTCGACGTGGTCGACGTCCAGACCGACCCGGCCGGCGCCCATTACGAGATCCAGCTGAGGAAAGTCTGATGACGAACAAGGCGGGCTGGAGTCATAGCCTCACGGACTTCGCCGATCAGGCTGGCGAAGACATTACCCAGATGGCGCGCGTCATCGCGACTGCCATGCTCACGGAGGTGGTGAATCGTTCGCCGGTCGGCAACCCTGACCTGTGGCAGTCCAACGTGGCGCTGCGCACGAAGAACGTGGCGCTGGCTGATGCCTATGACGCGAACGTCGACGCCCGCAACGCGGCGCGCACAGGTGGCCGGGCCTTCAAGAAGCTGACCAAGCGCGAGCGCGAAGAGAACTACTTCGTCAAAGCACAGGCAGCGGGGAAGGGCTACATCGGCGGCACGTTCCGAGGTAGTCACCTGGTATCGATCGGCGCTCCCGACATGAGCGTGACTGACAACGTCGATCCTTCAGGCCGCGAAACGATCAACAAGGGCAGCATGCTGATAAAGGCCTCGGGCCAGTTCCCGGTCATCTACATCCAGACGAATAGCCCCTACGGCGAGATGCTGGAACTGGGGCATTCCTCGCAGGCGCCAGGCGGGGTATATGACTTGGCGTTCATTGGTGTGAGTGAGGCCTACAAATGACCTACGAGCAAATCAGAGAGCTGATCAACTCGCGCATGGCGTCATTCCCAGGGGTGACTCGAGAACAAATCGATTATCCCAATCAGCCGGAAGTGTTCACGCCACCGGCGACCGGCCTCTGGTGCCGCCTGAATATCCAGCACGCCACGGCCTTCATGGCCGGCATGGCTGATAGGCCTTACACCCGCAAGCCTGGCCAGATAAACATCCAGTGCTTCGCCCGGGAGCGCACCGGCACCAAGGCCATCAACGAACTGGCCGACGCGCTCGAAGTGCACTTCGCCTACTGGATGTCCGGCGACCTCGAATGCAGGGAGGCCAGCCAGGTCGTCGCCGGTGAGTTTGAGGGCTTCTACCAAATCAACGTCAACATCCGGTTTCGCGCCGGCTGAATCACGACATACCGCCACGCCCGCGCCTTGCGGGTTTTTTTATGCCCGCGAATAGGAGACTCCAATGAGCTCTGGCGCAAAAATCGTAACGCACTACATCAAAGAGGTTGTTCCAGGCACTACGCCTGTGGCGCCTGCAGCCGGCGCCTGGAAGACGATGCGCGTCACCGGCAACACTCTGTCGCCAACGCCAGACACCGAGATCTCTGACGAGATCACCGACAGCCGAATCAGCCAAGGTTCTGTGGTAACCGGTTTGACCATCGGCGGCGACCTGACCGGCGAGATGTCTTTCGGCTCCTTTGACGAGTGGCTGGAAGCACTTTTCTATGGCAGCTGGACGGCCAACGCGCTCACCATCGGCGATACTCGGCACACCTTCAGTGTGCAGAAGGGGTTCACCGATATCGGGGTTTACAGCCTGTTCAAAGGCGTCCACGCCGCTACTGGCTCTATCGACATTCCGGAGCAGGGCAAGGTCATCCTGACCATTGGTGGCCAGGCTCTGGACTATGAAGACGCTGAAGCGTCGTTCGTTACCGGTGCGGCCGCGCCAACCACCACGCCTTTCATGTCCAGTCTTGCTGTGGGTGACATCCTCGTTGATGGCGTTTCTCTGGTGGGCCAGGCCTGTGTGTCGGCGGTCAACATTGCAGTCGATAACACCATGCAAGTGCAGCGCTGCCTAGGTAGCGGCAAGCTCGGCCCCGGCGCGCTCATTGCGACCGAGGCGGCCATTACTGGCACGCTGACCCTGGCCTGGTCCAAGGCTGCATGGCTAATCTGGAAAGAACAGTTGAGCCGCAAGCCTTTCTCGGTTGTGTTCCCGATCAAGGACAGCCTGGGCAACCAGTACACGTTCAACTTCCCAAGCATCGAGATTGACGGCGAGCTTCCGAATGGCGGAAAGCGGGACATCATCCAGGTGAGCCTGAACTACACCGTGGCCAAGATCGCCCCAACCATCACTCGGGTGCCGTTTGTTGCAGTGGCAAGCGTGTCAGTTGCGCCGACCTCGGCCTCTATCGCAGTTTCGGCAACTAGCCAGCTCACGGCATCAGCCTTGCCGGCAGGCTCTTCACAGAACGCGACATGGTCGAGTGCAACGCCTGGTGTTGCGACTGTCAGCGCCTCCGGCCTGGTAACTGGCGTGTCTGTCGGCTCAGCCGTCATCACCGCGACCAGCGTTTCTGACCCGACCAAGACCAGCACCGCAGCCATCACGGTCACCGCTTAACCCCGAACAAACCTTTGACTGTCCCGGCATTAACGCCGGCCGGGACGGTCCTTTTATTGGTGTGGCGTTGAGGATTTAACATGGCTTTGCAGATGACCAAGAAAAAAGATGCGGCCCACGGTGAGCGCTGGGTCGAGTTCGATAAGGACACCAAAATTCTCCTGGCCGGCATCGACAATGCCGAGTATCAGGTAGGCCTGGAGCGCATGCGCCGCCGCATCGCGCGCAACGATGCCCGATTCGAAGAGGGGCAGGTTGGCGTAGTGTCGGGCGAGCTGACCGAGCACCAGAACCACGCCATGCTGCTGAGCCACTTCATCGTGAAGGACTGGTCAGGCGTTCTGGATGCCGATGGCAACCCACTGAAGTACACCCCGGCTGCGGCTGCACAGTTGCTGGATCACAACCTGGAATTCTTCATATTCGTTCTGCGCGGCGGCTCGTCTGTAGCCGCAGAGAGCGCCGAAGAGCTGGCTGAAACCGTAAAAAAGCCGTCGCCCGCTTCGAGTGGGAAAAAGAGTGGGCCGGCCAAACCGAAAAGCGCGGCCTGATCTACCAGGCGCTGAGGATGGCTGTACCTGATGAGCCTGAGAAAGACTCAATCACGGCCTACATGCTGAACACCTTCCGCAACATCACACGAGGTCGGCGTTTCCTGTCCACAATGGCTGGCGCATTCCCACTGCCGTTATCCGCTCGGGAAATATCCGATTGGCTGGAATCGCACCCGCCGCCGCTGCCGCGCGATGAGATCGACGATGTAATGTTTGCGCTGGATGCGGTGTGCCTGGACGACGACAGCGATGATTGACAACCAACATGAAGCGGCTGGCCCGCAGGAGCAAAAATGAACAGATCCATACCTGCGGGAGCCAAGTACGAGATGGTCTCAGTTACGTGTGGTATTTGCGCCACGGAATCTGGGAAGGGTGGAGGCTTGCAAGAAGTTTGGCCAGATCTTGCCGACCGTGATACCGGAAGGTTCCCCGCGAATCTTGTGACGCAAGAACAACGGGAACTCCTGGAAAGTGCGGCTGGAACGATTCGCGGACCGGCTGCGCTGCGCTAGATGATGACGTGTAGTGGTGCTTTACGATAACAACGGCAAATGTGACACCCCTATGAGTAATCAGGGCTCCTTCAAAGCTGCTCATGCCGACCTCCAGGTCATAAACGCGCCGATATTGGCGCTATCCCAGTCCTTGGGCTTGCAGGCGTAGGGCTGGGGAATCCTTGCGTGTGGCAGGAGGCTACTACTGGCCGGTAGTCGGGCGTTACTGTCGATTCGTACAGGCGGATTGAGTGATTGTCTTGATTGGAGGCGTCAGCCCAATTTGCCTTCAAGAGGGGTAATGTATGTCCAGCGGTCGAGAATCAGTCGTTCCTGGTGACGAGGAATTGAGTTGTAATGCCGCAGGCGCTATGCTTAGTGGTGAAAGATTCATGGCCCGGGAGGGCAGCATGTCCCGCACAAAGGTTCCATTTTCAAAAGTGGCGATGCTCAGCCTGGCGCTGAGTGTTTCGACTTCGTGCGCCCAAATTGCTGCTGCCGCGCCTCAGGTGGTAGATATTATCAAGCCTGGCGTGACTTCAAAGCATGAGCTTGAGCAAAAGGCAAGGCTGCGACAAAGCATCAAGGCTGCCATCGCAGATCTTCGTCAAATGCACAAGTCTTTGGAAGAAAGCTGTCATATTCTATCTGCTGACGGCTTTATCCCGAAGTACGTGCTGATTGAGCATCCTTATGCCGAGGTCGTTCAGAGCCTTCGAGCGCTGGAGGAGGCTAACAAGGAGGGAGCTCCGCTTGCAGCTCTTCCTGTCATTGGCGAAGAGTATCAGACCCTTCGCCGACAACTGGCAAAGGCAAGGTCTTTGGCAGTACGCAATGAGATTTTGATCAATCAGCGCCTGAGCGACCCTCAGGTGTTTGATAGCAGTATCGATTCCAATGGCCTAAGGGCATTGGCAGATATGGCTACAGACCGCCTACATCGCCTAGTGGGCTAGAGGATGTCGGTAGTCGTAGAGTTTAATTCCGAGACCTATGAAGCCCTGTTTCGCGACGTTTTGACAGACTACCCAGGTCTGCTTAATGTCCTTGTCAGTGATTTCACTCGATACATTTCCAGCAATCGCTTATGCCTCCCGCAGTATTTCGGCCGCGAAGCTGCTTACGTGAAGCCTGACGCGGCAATAGATGCTGGCTTAATGCATATTCATATTGCCCTGCCGCCTACAGTCTTCCCTGATAAGCGCCCTCAACACGACCGCACCTGCCCGATGAATTCCGCTAATCGGGATGCAGCCTTGGTTTATACGCAGGGACTGTACGAGGAAGACCGCTATTCCCTCATCGCTTTTCTTCACCCGGACGCCCACGGAAAGGCGCGTGAGCGGGAGATCATGAATTACTTGGTGCGCGTTGCTGCACGGTTTCGCGACAAGTACTGAATCATCCCACTGCCTGCTGGGCTTTGGCGCTTCCAGTGGAGGGTGGTAGATTGCTGCCATCGGGAAAAGGAAGTCACCATGCGAAAATTATTGAAAGGACTGCTTCTTGCTTTCGTATCTCAGGGAGCACTTGCAGCATCGAACGCTACTTATCTCTCATGTCCTGGCGTCGATAAAAGGGCTGACGATCTTGTCGTCGTGCTTGATCGGCAAGCCGGCACGGCCTCGCTTCAAAGTGGTAAGAGTGGCGAAGGCCTGAACTTCGTCTCTCCAGCTTCCTTCGGCCCAAAGGAAGTGATGTGGAGATATCAATCTGATCGGTACCCTCGCAAGTTCTCAGTAGATCGGGTTAGCTTGGTCCTTAAAGTAGAGACAACGAGCACCATGACCGACAAAGTTTACGTTGAGTCATCAACCTGCACGATTGTTAAGCCTCCAAGCGGTGCAAAGTTTTAGAGAGTTTCAGTATTCGAAGCCACCAACTGGTGGCTTTTTTATTGCCCGGAGAAAAGTTATGGTGCAAACGTCCCGCTTAGTCCTGGAGATCGATAGTCGGGATGCGGAAAAGAAAGCAGCGGATACCCGCGAGGCTTTAGAAGAACTGGAGGCTCTTGGAATTCCAACGCAGCGCGCCATGGCCAAAGCAGCGGCAGGCATCAACGAAACAGGGAAGAGCGCTGAGGGTGCGCGTAAGTCGTATGGTTACTACCGAGATGAGGTTGAGCAACTGCTCGGCAGGCTCGACCCTCTTCGCAGAAAGCAGCAGGAGCTTGCAAAAAGCCAGGCCGACCTGGCCGCCGCCTTCAAACGAGGTGATATCGGAGAGGCTGGCTACAAGGAATTTTCGAGCATCATCCGAGACCAGTCCAGCGCGATTACCGCACAAAGAGCAGCTCTAAAAAGCCTGAATGGCGATATGGGCAGAACTGGGAACACTGCCAAACAGACCGCCGCCGCAATGAAAATGTTGCCTGCGCAGTTCAGCGATATTTTCGTCAGCTTGCAGGGCGGCCAAGCACCGCTGACAGTTTTGCTGCAACAAGGCAGTCAAATCAAAGATTCCTTCGGAGGCATAGGTGCGGCGTCGAAGGCATTGGGCGGATACGTCGCGGGCTTGGTAAACCCATTTTCGGTTGCGGCAGTAGCGGTGGGCGCATTGACGCTTGCTTATTACAAGGGCAGCCAAGAGGCAGACGAGTACAACAAGTCCCTAATATTCACCGGTAATGTTGCCGGTACAAGCGCTATGCAGCTGGCATCGATGGCGCAAAAGGTTAGCGCAACGGTCGGCACTACTGGTGCTGCTGCCGAGGTGCTGGCCAAGCTGGCAGGCAATGGGAAGATCGCCAGCGGCAGCTTCGGAGAGATCACTGAAGCGGCTCTTCAGATGGAAAAGGCCACCGGCAAGGCTATCGACGAGACGATCGCCGAGTTTGCAAAGATCGCCAAGGACCCGGTCGCAGCAGCCAAGGAGCTCAACGATCAGTACCACTTTCTGACAGCCAGTACTTACGCTCAAATCACGGCTCTCAAGGAGCAAGGCGACACGATCGGTGCTACGAAGCTGCTCACCGATACCTACGCAAAAACTATTGAAGAGCGCACCGGCCAGGTAACGCAAAACCTTGGCTTGATCGAGAGCGCTTGGAACAAAATCAAAGAAGCAGCCAGTGGCGCACTCGACGCCGCGAAAGATATCGGTCGAATTCAAACCCTGGAGCAGCAGGCGGAAGTCATCAGGCAAAGGCTGCAGACAAATCAAGGGCGGGGCGGGCGAGTGGCCGCGCTCGGGATTGAGACGCGTGATGTGGCGAAGGATCGTGGCGATCTGGCTTTTCTTGAGCTTCAGATTGATGCAGAGAAAGAACGTGCCAAATGGGTCGGAACTGTCAGGAAAGAAAACGACCTCTCTATTACCGCACAAGCATCGCTGAACAGTCAGTTAGCAGCGTCAGCAAGCAACGCCGACAAACTCAAGAAGCGACTCGAAGAAATCAATCGTCTTGCCAAGGACGCGAAAGGCGGAACCGGCGGTAAGGTTTACACGGATCTCGAACTTCAACAGCTCCGGGATGCTGCAGTAAAACAGTTTGCAGGCCCGAAGCCTAAGGCCGTTACCGAAGATGCTGGGCAGCGGATGCTTGACGAAGCCCGCCAGCGAAACGCTGTTCTTCAGCAGCAAAGCTCATTGATTGGTTTGCAAGTTGACGGAACGAAGTCCTTGGGCGCCGAAGCCAAAAGACTGCTTGAGCTAGAACAGCAGATTGCGGACCTGAAGGACAAGAAGACTTTAACGTCTACGCAAAAACAGATACTCGCGATGGCTGATTTGAATCTCGCGCAGCAGAGGCAGAACGCCGCTCTTGAAAAAGAAAATGAACTGCGCAAGATCGCAATTGAGGAATTGCAAAAGCTCGCCGCATTCCAGACCAACCTTGCAAGCCAGTTGGCGAAGGCCCAGACCGGGCTGGACAACAATCTGGCCGGTATGGGCATGGGGGATCAGCAGCGGCAGCGCCTGCAGGAGCAGCTCAATATCCAGCAGCAGTACCAGTCTCAACTGGACGCGCTGGAGCAGCAGCACAACGAGGGACGGATCAGCGACAACCTCTACGGTCAGGAGACCGAAGCCCTGCGTTCGGCCCTGCAAACCCGTCTCGGCATGCAGCAGCAGTACTACACGGATGTGGACAAGGCCCAGTCGGACTGGTCACTGGGGGCGTCATCTGCTCTCCAGACCTACGCAGAGCAGGCCAATGACGTGGCCGGACAAACCCGCAACCTGTTCACCAGCGCTTTCGGCAACATGGAAGACGCCGTGGTGAACTTCGTGAAGACCGGGAAGCTTTCGTTCAAGGACTTTGCTGATGGCGTTGTTGCTGACCTGATCCGCATCCAGGTGCGGCAGGCGGCAGCAGGATTTCTTAGCACTGCATTCGGATTCCTGACTGGTGGCGGAGGTGCGTCCGCCGCTGGCAGCGGAACCATGACAGGCTTCAGTGAGACGATCTCGAATACTGGGTTTTCGTCAGGTGGTTACACCGGCGATGGCGGCAAGTTCGAGCCGAAGGGCGTCGTCCACGGCGGCGAGTTCGTGGTCAAGAAGGAAGTGGTCAGTCAGCCTGGCGCGCGCGAGTTCCTGGAGCGGATGAACGCTAATTCGAATGGATGCGCTGACGGCGGGTACGTCGACCCAGCATCCGCGGCGGCACCCAGCAGCACCACGCAAAGCATCGCAGTCAACGGCGGATCGCCAAGCATCACCCAGCAGTTCAGCTTCCAGGGCACACCTGACGACGCAACCATCAGCCTTGTGAAGGACGCCGCTTATCAGGGCGCAAAGGGCGGATACGAGATGGTCATGCGTGACCTGAAGCAGAACGGACCAATTCGCCAGCTGATCGCGCGGCGCTAAGCCTTTAAGGAGTACCACATGGCTCTTACGTGGCCTGCTTCGCTGCGCCCGTCAGAAATGACGTGGGGCATAGTCAACAATAGCCGTGCGTTCACATCGACGCTTTCGAATGCCCAGCAGATCGTTGGCTACCCTGGCGCCTACTGGCAGTGCACGCTGAGCTTCGGGTTGCTGACCAGGGCCCAGGAACGCGAGCTTTCGTCATTCCTTGGAACGCTGGACGGGATGTTTGGCACATTCAATATGCCTGCATTCACTCGTCGACGTGCCGTGAGCATGGGCACGCTGACCGTTGTGTCAGGTAATGCGCAGGCTAGGGCGATGGTCCTGACTGGTGCTACGCCGAGCACAGCAATTTTCAGCGCTGGAGACTACATCACTGTCGCTGGCGAGATGTTCGAGGTTACCAACCCTGCAGCGTCCAGCGCCCAGGGCCAGGTGACGGTGTCGCTCAATAAGCGCATCAGAAAAACCCTTTCCGCCGGCGCCGCGGTTGAATACCTCAACCCTTACTCCGAAATGCGAATGACGTCCGATACATGGTCGATGTCGGTCAGACCTGTTGTTGCTAACGGTTCATACCAATTCAGGGAGGCCTTCTGATGCCATCTTCATTCCCATTCAGCCAGGGCGTGGTGAATATCATCGCCACCGGCAAGTTCATGCCTGTGTATGCGGTCCAGCTCGATTTTGTGGACGGCATGGTCTTCGCCCACACCGGTACGGGCCAGCTCGTTATCGACGGGATCACTTATGACGGTGTGGGCAATTTCGGCCAAGTCAGCCAGTCGCAGGAGAGCGACAACTCGGGCTCGCCAATGTCAGTGGAGCTCTCCTTGAGCGGCCTGGATGCCTACATCGTTTCGGAGACCAATATTCGCGGCTGTCGAGGGCGGTCGGCGAAGGTCATGTTCGTGGTGTTCGACGAGGCTGGAAGCTACGCCGCTGACATCTTGTTCTCTGGGCGGATGGATGCGGCCAAGTTTTCCTACGCCGGTAATGGACAGGAAGGCAACGCCATTACCGTCCCGGTGGTTGATCGGATGGCAGAGTGGAGTCGTACCGGCACCGAGCGCTTCACCGATGAAAACCATCGCGCGCGCCACAAGGGCGATCGTTTCTTTTATGCCATCGCCCAGATGTCCGAGTGGCCAATTTACTGGGGCTCGAAGAAGGACGCGCCGGTATTTACCTATGGGAGTTAGGCATGCGTTATCGAGATTGGACTACGCGTTTAAACGATGTGATCCAGGCCGCCCAAGGGCGGCCTTTTTCATGGGGCGAATTTGACTGCTGCCTTTTCGCAGCGGACTGCACTGCCGCTGTTTGCGGGACTGACCCGGCCGAACAGTACCGAGGGAAGTACAAGACCGAGGCAGGTGCAAAACGTCAGCTCAAGAAGCGGCACGGCAGTCTTGAGGCCGCCTGGGACGCATGCTTCTCCAGGGTTTCGATGGCCTTTATCCAGCGTGGCGATGTGGTGATGTACGACGCGCCGGGCGGACGCAGCATGGCCGTGTTCTGGGCGGGAGACTACTGGGCAACGACCGATGACGGTGTTGCTCGCGTTGTGTGCGAGCCATTGGCCGCCTGGAGAGTCGAATGAGTGGCGGTGTTAAGAAGATTGCCCAAGTGGCCATTGGGGCCGTTATCGGCCTCGTGCAGGGCGGTCCGGTGGGCGCTGCCATTGGGGCAGGTCTGGCGTTCTATGTTGCTGACCAGCAGGAGAGGCTCGGAGCGAAGTCCCCGCTGCGCGATAACGAGCCATCCGCGCAGACCGTCCGCTCTTCGAAAGCCCCTGCGCGCTTCATCCTTGGTCGAGTTTCAACTGGCGGGGTTCTTGTTTGGGCCCAAGAGCAGACTGGAACGACCTCAAATGGAGAATGGTTACATCTGGTTTATGTGTTGAGCGAGGGGCCGATAGATGCTCTTGAGAATATCTATCTGGGTGAGGAGCCAATAAGCACCTACGGCGAGAATGCGACCTATGAGCTGATCGTCAACCCGACCCAGGTTAACGCATTCCTAAAGGCGAACTGTCCTGATTGGAAGGATAGCCAGATTGGCCGAGGTCTTTCCTTTGTTCGTGTTTCGCTTAAATACAGCGCAGAGAAATTCCCCTCAGGCATACCCGACACCAGATTCGTGGTGCGAGGCCGTAATGATATCTACGATCCTAGGACGGGAGCGTCGGCATACAGCGACAATACGGCGCTTCATATGCTCTGGTACCTGCGCGCTCGCTGCGGAGTGCCTGACGATGAGATCGTCTTTTCTACTTTTGCCAGTGCTGCCAACGTTTGCGACGAGTCGGTTTCCAATGCGGGCGGCTCAGTTAGTCAACGCTATCGAACTTCCTGCGTAATTGGCGCTGATGAGCAGCGGACTGGCGTTCTGCAGAAGCTTGAAGCGGCCTGCGCGGGAAAGCTGATCCGCGTTGGCGGGCGCTGGATGCTTCAGGCTGGCGCCTATTACGGCCCATATGACTTCGAAGTAACGGAAGATATGGTAGTTGGCACTGTTGCTGGAAGCACTGAGCCAACAAATGATTCAGCCATCAACACTGTTCGCGGAACCTTCATCGATCCCTCTCAGTCCTGGACAGAGACTGACTATCCAGAGGTCAGCGTATCCCAATGGATTATTGAAGACGGAGGGGAGTCTGCGGAAACGCTGACATTCTCCTATGTGACGAATCCATATCAGGCGCAGCGCCTGGCCAACATCGAGCTTCGCCGCCGACGGGCTGGTGGCACAATTAGTATTCCAATGAATTTTGCGGGATACAACTGCCGCCCGGGCAGGGTGGTCAGGATAAATCTGCCGTCACTCAACATCCTCGGAGAATTCATTGTTACCAACTGGTCTATGGGTGATGAGGAGGGCTGTGTTGTACAGGTTTCTCAGTACGAATCGGCAATCTTCGACGACGCCGTGGGGCAGCCGTACAATCCGCTTGGCTTTATTAGCCTTCCTGCTGGCGGCCTGGGGTCGCCTTCAGGTCTTGTATGGGCGCAGGATAAAACAGCCGAAGTCATTCAAGGCGTTCTCTCCTGGCAGCCCTCTCAGGGGATCGTCTCGGAATATGCCGTGATTGTCCGGCAGGGCGCGACGGTAGTTCAGTCTCATACGATTCAGTCTGTCGGCACGAAATGCAGTCTGAATGGGCTTCCATCTGGAAATTACACTATGAGTGTTGCCGCTGTCGGGCCAATGACAAGGTCTGGCGAAGCGACTATTACGGTCAGCATCAATGGGCCGCCCATTCCTGAGTCCTGCGCGGTTCAGTCCTCGATCGACAATATCGTACTTATTCCTGGTAACGCGCTGAACGGTTTGAATGGCGGGACGTATGAGTATTACTTTACGACTTCGCCCATAGAAACTGCGGTACAGGCTGTGTATCTGGGCCGCGGTCTTTCATTCGCGCATACCGGCCTTGGTTTCTGGAAGAACTATTACTATTTCATCCGCTCGTCCAATGCCTATGGCAAAAGCGCATTCCTGAGAGTTATAGCCCAGACATCCAATGATGTGTCGACATATCTGGCTGCGCTCGCCGGCAAGGTCACCGAGAAGGAGCTCGGTAAGGATCTGCAGGAAGAGATCGAGAAAATCCCCGGGCTGCAAACCCAGATCGATGCGCTGGACGAGAGCTACGACCCGACCAAGACCTACGTGAAGAACGCCATCGTGCGCCAGGGCCAGTTGCTGTACCAGGCCAAGGGACCGGTTCCGATCAACAAGCCACCACCGAACGCCACCTACTGGCTGGATGTGGGGCAGTCGGTCGAATCCGCCAACGGCCTGGCCCAGCAGGTGAACACGAACACCACGGACATCACCACGGTCGATGGCAAGGTCACGGCCCAGGCCTCGGCGTTCAACGCGTTGCGCTCGTCCTGGCGCGGCGACGATGACGGCAACGGATCAAAGGTGGATGCACTCAAGGGCTGGGCCAGCACGGCAGCCATCGCGAACGAGGAGAAGACCCGGGCCTCGGAGAACGAGGCGATAGCGCAGCGCACCACCACGCTGGACGCCAAGGTAGGCGACAACGCGGCGAACCTGACCACGCTGGAGAAGGTGGTGGCCACCAATGAGCTGGCGATGTCGCAAAGCCTTGTCCAGCTCTCGGCCGAAGTGGGCGACAACAAG
>NZ_FYEE01000032.1 GCF_900187645.1 Pseudomonas sp. Irchel 3E20
TCAGCGTCAAGGGCAGCGAGCATCCGTTGCTGAACGGGGCAAACAACCAGCCGCAAATACCCGCACTGCCCAGGTCGCAGGCCATGCCGGGGCCGGCGGCGCAGTGGGTGGCGGTGAACTATCGAGACAAGCAAACCCGTCAAGGCATTCGCGAGGCGGGCTATCAAATTCAGCAACACAAGGGCCCCCAACACGCGGGCAACTTGAAGCCCCAAGGCGACGCCCGCCACGACAACGTGCCGCCGCAGCAGGTGGCTTACGTGAACTACGCGCTGGCAACCGGCGCGCAGGAACCCGCGCATCGGGCCCTGGAACAGGCCTGCGCAGAGACACCGCAAACATCAGGAGAGCGCACATGAACCAACCCCCCAACACCGACCCTGTAGTCCCCGCCGACAACATGCGCGTCGCCCTGGCGTACATCACCGGCGCCCCGGAAAAACTCTTCGACGCCAGTGTCGATACCGCCCTTTGGGTGTGGGAGGCGATCCAAGGGGATTTCAACCAGGACCGCAGCACCGGGCAAATCGCCTTCGACGCGGCGGTCTCCATGGTGCCCTTGGTGGACCAGGTCTGCGACATGCGCGACTTGGTCGCCAACTGCCGCGAACTGCAAAAAGACCACAGCAACACCTGGGCCTGGGTCGGCCTGTGCCTGACCCTGATCGGCCTGTTCCCGGTGCTCGGTTCCCTGGTTAAAGGTGTGCTGAAAATCTTCTTCCTGTTTATCCGCCGCTCCGGCGGCCATGCCGTGGAGCAGGCCGTGGACGAGGCGATGACCTGGGTCATTACCCTGCTGCGTAAAAAGGAAGTGGTGAAGTACTGGCGTGGCATGAAATGGGGCCAGGTGTTCCAGACACTGGCCGACGCCATCAAAAAGGTGCGCAACCAAATAGACGTCTTGAGGTTACTGCACGCCTTCGACCGGGGCATTGCCCTGCTCAACACCCTACTGGGCAAAGTCAAATACGTCCCCGGGGCCGCCGCCAAGGCCGAACAAACCCTGAACATGGTCAAGGCCGTGCGTTTGCAAGCCAACGCCCATATCGGCAAAGCCCTGCAACCGATACGCGACGCCCTCGACATCGTGATCCGCCGGTTGGAAATGGAAGACCTGATGCAGCATCGGGCGATCCTGAACACGGTGAATGTGCACTTTCACGGCGGATTGCCCGAGGCACTGGCGGTGAAATTGATGCGGGATGCGAAGCCGTTGCCGGGGTGGTTGAGTCGGGGGAGGCCGGGGGAAAGGTTTGCTCCGCTAGATCCAAGCAAGAAAATCAAGGCTGTCAACGAGAGCGTTAAGCTCGGCTTTCCAAGCCTTGATGCTAAACAGATCAAAACCTTTGCAGAGGGCATGGAGGCAGTTGAACTGGTCGGCCCCCTACGCCTTTACCGCATCATAGGCCCCGGCAGTGTCGCCAGCGCACAGGACTGGGTCACGGAAGCCGTGTTCAAGCAAATCATGGATTCAGCCAACCCCAAGTCTGCCTGGCGCAAGTACCTGGCGGTGTGGCCGGACTGGAACGTCAATGGCCAGTTCGTGGTGTACGAAC
>NZ_FYEE01000018.1 GCF_900187645.1 Pseudomonas sp. Irchel 3E20
CTTTCAAAGTTTCGCTGGGAAATCTTTAACAACTTCAACCACTTGCGCTGACGATCACTCGTTAGCGGGAGGCGAATTCTACAGCGTTACTCGCTGCTGTCAACACCTCTTTTTCAACTCCTTTCGGACTTCGATGACCTGAAGCTCCGCGCTGTCGAAACCTGCATAACTCTTTGTTTACCAAGGAGTTTTCCGTTTCGACTGCGCCGGAAGTGGGGCGAATTATAGGCGCATGGAACCTGACGTCAAGAACTAATTACGCTTTTGTTACAGAGAGCGCACGCTTGTTAATCAGTCGCGGGATTCGCCGAGCTATGGGCGGGATGCGCAACAGCATGAGAACACCCCCTACCGCGGCATAGATAGCCCACTCCTTAAGGTCTGCCCGAACGATCCAGAGCATATGCAACAAGCCAAGCCCAAGAATTACGTAGACCAGCCGATGTAGTTTTTTCCAACGAACGCCCAGCCGCCGCTGACTGTAACGGTTGGAAGTCACTGCCAACATCAACAGGCAAAAGAACCCCAATGCACCGACGATGATATAGGGACGCTTGCGTAACTCCACACCCAACTGGGACAAGTCCAGTCCTAAAACGAATACCAGGTAAGCACTCAAGTGCAACACGACATAAGCAAAGCACCATAACCCCAATTGACGGCGTACGACGACCCATCCTGGCCAGCCTGTCAGTTTTTGCAGAGGGGTCATGCTCAGGGTTACTAATAGAAGAATCAGCGTCCCCAACCCCAGGCGATCCACCAACACCTTCCCCGGGTCCGGCCCCAGCGCAAAAGCCCAAGCCTGATACACCCAAAGCAATGGCCAGGCCGATGCTGCAGTAAAGACACTAAGACGCCAGTACAGATAACGCATCAGTAATTCTTCCGCAGATCCAAGCCTGTATATAAAGAAGCGACCTCTTCCGAGTAGCCATTGAACATCCGGGTTTCACGCACGTTGGGACTGAATAGTCCGCTTGGGAGGCGACGCTCGCGGGCCTGGGTCCAACGCGGGTGGTCGACGGTAGGATTCACGTTGGCATAGAAACCGTACTCATCCGCTGCGATGCTTTGCCAGGTAGTCTTTGGCTGCTCGCTGACGAGGCTGATTCGCACAATGGACTTGATACTCTTGAAGCCGTACTTCCAGGGCACCACCAATCGCAAGGGCGCACCATTCTGATTCGGGAGCTCGCGCCCATACATCCCGACGGCGAGGATAGCGAGCGGGTTCATGGCTTCGTCCAGCCTCAAGCCTTCAACGTAAGGCCAATCGATCAGAGCAAAACCTGAACGCTGCCCAGGCATTACCTTAGGGTCCTGCAGGGTTTCGAAACGAATGAATCGCGCCTTGGAAGTAGGTTCGACCTGCTTAAGCAGTGCCGAAATCGGGAAACCCAGCCACGGAATGACCATCGACCAAGCCTCGACGCAACGCAGACGATAGATGCGCTCTTCCAACTGATAGGGCTTCATGAAGTCTTCGAGCGCATATCGCCCAGGCTTGGCGACCTCCCCATCGATCACCACACTCCATGGCTCGGTTTTAAGCGCACCGGCGTTGGCGGCGGGGTCGCCCTTATCGGTACCGAACTCGTAGAAGTTGTTGTAATGCGTGGCGTCCTTGAATGGCGTGATCGCTTCATCCTTGACGTTAACCGCTTGCCACTGGGCGTGAGAGAGTTTCTCGGCAAACCAAGTCGGCGCTCTACCCGGTTCGACATCCGCATACCGGGAAGGCTCCTGGGCACTGGCCCAGCTCGGCAGGGTGCTGGCAGCCAAGCCTGTAACCGCACCACAGAGCAGGCTGCGGCGAGAAAGGTAGAGGGACTCTGGCGTGACATCCGATTCGTGGCAATCGGATGACTTGGTGGACTTGATTAACATGGAAACTCCGCAGCATTGGTGAACTGATTCACCCATAGACTGCGGAGTATGGTGGAAATTACATCACTCGGCGTTTTTGTGACGACGCAGGCGCAAGAGGTGCTGGACCGGCCCGGAAGCCGCATAGACGAGGAATACCAGCAGCAGGGTACGCGGCGGGTCGATGAAGACCACGGCAAACACCAATACTACGGCCAGAATCGCAACAAAGGGCACTCGCCCCTTGAGATCGAACTCCTTGAAGCTGTTGTACTTGATATTGCTGACCATCAGCATGCCCGCCGCCGCTACCATCAGCGCCACCAGGAACGACATTTTCGAGCCCTGGATCCCGTAGTCACTGAACGCCCAGACAATACCAGCCACCACACCTGCCGCCGCCGGGCTGGCAAGACCGATGAAATAGCGTTTGTCGGCAGTCCCCACCTGGGTATTGAAGCGCGCAAGGCGCAACGCCGCACCGGCCACATAGATGAAGGCGACCATCCAGCCAACCTTGCCCATGTCGCCCAGCGCCCAGCCAAATGCCAGCAACGCAGGCGCAACGCCGAAGGCGACCATGTCGGACAGCGAATCGTACTCAGCGCCAAAGGCACTCTGGGTATTAGTCATACGGGCAACGCGGCCGTCCAGGCCGTCGAGCACCATGGCCACGAAGATCGCGATTGCGGCGAAGGCAAAGTAGTTGCCCGCCCCTTTGACATCCCCAGCGCTCAGGGCACTTTGGGCGCTCATGGAATTGATGATGGAGTAGAAACCGGCGAACAGGTTCGCGGTGGTGAAGAGGTTGGGCAAAAGATAGATGCCACGATGCCGGACTTTACGGCCTTCAGCGTCATGCCCTTCTTCGACATGCTCATCGATGGGTAGCAGGCTTTCGGCGTCAGAGGCCTGGTGTGGCTCTTCGGGACGTTCGCTCATGGACAATACCTTGCAACGGTGTGGAGAATTTCGACAGGTGTTTGCGGCAACGGTTCGCCAGCAAACGATGCAGCTTTATACCAGATGCCGCCCGCCAAACGAAAAAACGCGGCCTAGGCCGCGTTTTCCGTACAAGTTGACGACTTAGTTCTTGGCTTTGTCGACGATCTTGTTGGCGCCGATCCACGGCATCATGGAGCGCAGTTGCTCGCCGATGATTTCAATGCCATGGGCGGCGTTGTTACGACGCTTGGCGGTCATCGAAGGGTAGCCGGTAGCACCTTCGCTGATGAACATCTTGGCGTACTCGCCGTCCTGAATGCGCTTCAGGGCGTTGCGCATGGCCTGACGGGATTCGGCGTTGATGACTTCCGGGCCGGTCACGTACTCGCCGTACTCCGCGTTGTTGGAGATCGAGTAGTTCATGTTGGCGATGCCGCCTTCGTACATGAGGTCTACGATCAGCTTCAGTTCGTGCAGGCACTCAAAGTAGGCCATTTCCGGCGCGTAGCCCGCTTCAACCAGGGTTTCAAAACCAGCCTTGACCAGTTCAACGGTACCGCCGCACAGAACGGCTTGCTCGCCGAACAGGTCGGTTTCGGTTTCGTCCTTGAAGGTGGTTTCGATGATGCCGGTACGACCGCCACCCACGCCTGCCGCATAGGACAGAGCAACGTTCTTGGCGTTGCCCGAGGCGTCCTGGTAGATCGCGATCAGGTCAGGGATACCGCCGCCCTTGACGAACTCGGAGCGCACGGTGTGGCCCGGTGCTTTGGGCGCGATCATGATGACGTCGAGGTCGGCACGTGGCACAACCTGGTTGTAGTGGATCGCGAAGCCGTGGGAGAAGGCCAGGGTGGCGCCTTTCTTGATGTTCGGTTCGATTTCGTTCTTGTACAGCGAGGACTGGAACTCGTCCGGGGTCAGGATCATGACCAGGTCTGCAGCGGCGACGGCGGAAGCAACGTCAGTCACTTTCAGGCCATGGGCTTCAGCCTTGGCAACAGTGGCCGAGCCTTTACGCAGGCCAACAGTCACGTCAACGCCGGAATCTTTCAGGTTGCACGCTTGAGCATGGCCCTGGGAGCCGTAACCGATGATGGCAACTTTCTTGCCCTGGATGATCGACAGGTCGCAGTCTTTATCGTAGAAAACTTTCATGAATTTCCCCTTTATATCCAGGCCGTTCAGGCCATTCGCTAATTGTTGTTTAGATGCTCAGCACTTTGTCGCCACGGGCAATCCCGGTCACGCCACTACGGACGGTCTCCAGAATCGCAGCAGTGCCGATTGACTGAATGAAACTGTCGAGCTTATCGCTGGTTCCGGTCAGTTGAACGGTATACACGCTCGCACTGACGTCGACGATCTGCCCACGATAAATATCGGTGGTGCGCTTGATCTCGGCGCGCTGGGCGCCGGTGGCCTTGATCTTGACCAGCATCAGCTCGCGCTCGATGTGCGCGCTTTCCGACAGATCGACCAATTTAACCACTTCGATCAGCTTGTTGAGGTTCTTGGTGATCTGCTCGATTACTTCATCGTGCCCCACGGTGGTCAACGTCAGACGCGACAGGGTCGGGTCCTCGGTCGGCGCCACGGTCAGGCTTTCGATGTTGTAGTTGCGTTGCGAAAACAGGCCCACTACACGAGACAAGGCGCCCGGTTCGTTTTCCAGAAGCAAGGAGATTATGTGCCGCATGATTAAGTACGCTCCGTCTTGCTCAGCCACATATCGCGCATGGAGCCGTCTTTGATCTGCATCGGATAGACGTGCTCGCTGGTATCGACCTGAATGTCGAGGAACACCAGGCGATCCTTCATGGCGAAGGCTTCTTCCATCTTCGGCTTCAAGTCCTTGAGGTCAGTGATGCGGATGCCCACATGACCATAGGCTTCAACCAGTTTGACGAAGTCAGGCAGCGATTCCATGTACGAGTGGGAGTGGCGGCTGCCGTAGCTCATGTCCTGCCACTGGCGCACCATTCCCAATACGCCGTTGTTCAGGCTGACGATTTTCACCGGCAAGCCGTACTGCAGGCATGTGGACAGTTCCTGGATGTTCATCTGGATGCTGCCTTCACCGGTGACGCACGCGACGTCGGCGTCCGGGAAGCTCAGCTTCACGCCCATGGCCGCCGGAAAACCGAAGCCCATGGTGCCCAGGCCACCGGAGTTGATCCAGCGGTTGGGCTTGTTGAACTTGTAGTACTGCGCCGCAAACATCTGGTGCTGGCCCACGTCGGAGGTCACAAAGGCGTCGCCCTTGGTCACTTCGCACAGGGTTTCGATCACGGTCTGAGGCTTGATGATGCTGCCGTCGCCCTTGTCGTAAGGGAATAAGCCGCGGTCGCCGCGCCATTCATCGACCTGCTTCCACCAACTGGCCACCGCTTCTTTGTTCGGGGTTTCGCCGATGTCCTTGAGCGCGGCGACCATCTCGGTCAATACGCTTTCGACCGGGCCAACGATAGGCACGTCTGCCTTGATGGTCTTGGAGATCGAAGCCGGGTCGATGTCGATATGAATAATCTTGGCATTCGGGCAGAACTTGGCCGGGCCGTTGATGACGCGGTCATCGAACCGCGCACCAACCGCGAGAATCACGTCGGCATGGTGCATGGCCAGGTTGGCGGTGTAGCTGCCGTGCATGCCGAGCATGCCGATGAACTGGCGATCGGTGCCAGGGTAGGCGCCCAGGCCCATCAGGGTGTTGGTAACCGGCAAGTTGAGCATTTGCGCCAGTTCGGTCAACGGCGCCGAGCCGCCGCCGAGGATCACGCCACCGCCGGCATAGAGCACCGGACGCTTGGCCGCCAGGAGCATTTCCGCCGCTTTGCGGATCTGGCCGGAGTGGCCACGGACCGCGGGGCTGTAGGAACGCAGCTTGGCTTTTTTCGGGAAGATGTATTCGAACTTCTCGGCCGGGTTGGTCATGTCTTTTGGAATGTCGACCACGACCGGGCCAGGACGACCGGATTGCGCCAGATAGAAGGCTTTCTTCATGATTTCCGGGATTTCCGAGGCGTGCTTAATCATGAAGCTGTGCTTCACGATCGGCCGGGAGATACCGATCATGTCGGTTTCCTGGAACGCATCGGTACCGACCATGGTGCTGGGCACCTGGCCAGAGATGATGACCATCGGAATGGAGTCCATGTAGGCCGTGGCAATACCGGTAATGGCGTTGGTCGCGCCAGGGCCGGAAGTCACCAATACAACACCGGCCTTGCCGGTGGCGCGGGCATAGCCGTCAGCCATATGGGTTGCGGCCTGCTCATGGCGAACCAGGATGTGAGTGACATCCGGTTCCTTGAACAGCGCATCGTAGACATGAAGAAGAGCACCACCCGGGTACCCGTAGATGTACTTGACGCCTTCGTCGCGCAAAAAGCGCACGAGCATCTCACCACCAGATAAAAGCTCCACGTTGTTCACCTCTAAAACGCCAGAATACCGTCCACAAAAAGCCGACGGGTCTTAATAGGTTTACTTCTCGGCAGAGCATGAGCGACGGTGGTCGCCGACTACGTCAGCACTGACTGAGCAAGTATTGGGAGCTCCCCAAGTGTTGCGGGGTTTTCCCACCCAGCGCGAGGTAACGCGTTGCGGGTGTAACAGGTCGGCGCGGATGTGCGCCTCATGATCTGCCGAGTGGGCCTGCTTCTGGCAGTCCCTCTACAGCGGACTTTGGATTCTTCTGTTTCGCCCTCTGCAAGTCAAGCAATAATTGCGCTTTTTTGCAGCTAAGCGCATGAGAATGCAGAAAAAAGTGATTGACGGAGGGATAAAACTCGCCTGAGCCCGCTCAAGCGGTAGAAAAATGCGAGAGGCCGCCCCTAAACGCGACAGCCTTGCGCTTATTTCGCGCCGACGATCAATTGATCGAACTGCGCCAGCAACCGGCGCAACTGGGCGCCCCGCCCCGGGCGCTGGGCGAAGACCATCTCAGCCATCTCCAGAATCCCGGAAGCGCTGGGCAGCGGCAGATCCTGCTCCAGAATGACTTTCATCCGTGGCAGGAAGATCCATTGCAGCCACTGCTCGAACTCCAGCGTATCGACACTGAACGGCTCGACGCTGGCCAGGGCCTCGGCGCTAGGCGCTACCTCATCCCACCAGCCCTGGACCCGCAGCTCACGCTCGATCAGCAGCAGTTGGTCGGCGATTTGCCCCAAACGCGCGTCCATCACAGATTCACCTTGGCCTTCTGCCGGGCTAACGCGGCGCCGGCAGGATCACCCTGCTTCTCCCGCGCCTGGGCGATCAGGCCCCAGAGGCTGGCTTGCAGGTCGGGGCGGCCGTTGGCGAAGGTCAAGCCACGCCGGGCGAATTGCTCGGCTTGCGCCGCGTCGCCTTGCGCCATGCGCACCTGGGCCAGGCGATAGAGCACTTGCGGTTCACGTGGGGCAACACGCTGGGCCCGCTCCAGGCTGGAAGACGCGCCATTGAGGTCGCCGCCGGCCTGTTGCTGCTGGGCGGTGGTGAGCAGCGCCAGCACCGGGCCATCCAATTGCTCGTCGGCCGAGAGGCCGCCCGCGTTGGCCGACGGAATGCCGCTGGGCGTCGATGGCATGTTGTAGGTCGGATTGATCGGCGCCGTTTGGATCGGCGCAGAGTCGATCGGCCCAGGCGTGATCGGCCCCGGCGTAATAGGTGCGCTGCTGATCGGCGCCGAAGTGGTCGCGCCGCCACCGGGGATCATCACCACCACGCCCGAGTCCTGGGGAATCGCCTGGGCCTGGGCCTGGGCCGGGCGCTGCACGGTGGTCTGGCGGAAACCCCCATTGGCCGAAATCCGCTCGTTATTGGACACAGCGGTCCCGGAATCCACTACCGGAATCGAACCGCGCTGTACGTTGGCGCAGCCACTGACCATCGCCAGTGCTGCCATCGCCGGAATCCACCACTTGTTCACGTCAAACCCTCTCGCTTAATTCATCCAGCCCTTGACCCAATCCATCACCGAATCGCCGGATGCCGGGGTTTCCCCTGCACAGGCCGCGCCGGGAGGCGGCTCGCTGCCGCGAATATACGGCATCTGCACCGCGCCCGGACAACTGGCTTCAGAGCCCTGCCCGGTGCGTGAATCGACCCACGCCAGAACGATGTTGTCCGGCTGCGGCATGTCCAGCGGCAATGGGTCGGCCTTGCGCATGAAACTGCTCCACACCTGCAATGCCCCTGTAGCGCCGGTAAACGGCGTCTTGCCGTTGTCATCACGGCCCATCCACACCACCGCCAGCAAGTCCTGGCTGAAACCGGCGAACCAACTGTCCCGCGAATCGTTACTGGTGCCGGTCTTGCCGGCCAGCGCCAGGGTCTTGGGCAGCACGTTGTAGACCGAGCTGCCCGTGCCCTCGCGCATCACCCGTTGCATGGCGCTTTGGATCAGGTAGATGGAACCCGGGTCAAAGCGTTGCTGGATCTGGAATGGATAACGCTTGAGCGGTTCGCCCTCGGCGGTCAGTACGCTGCGGATGCCCCGCATTGGCGTGTTGAAGCCGCCGTTGGCCAGGGTCTGGTACATGGTGGCCACTTCCATCGGGCTCAGGCCGCCGGCCCCCAGCAGCATCGATGGGAACGCCGGGAATTCCCGGGTCACGCCCAGGCGAGCGAGGGTCTTGAGCACATTGGGCACGCCCACTTCCAGGCCCAGGCGCGCCGTGGACAGGTTGTAGGAGTGGGCCAGCCCTTGATAGAGGAACACGGTGCCATGGGAGCGGCGGTCGTAGTTCTGCGGCTTCCACACCTGGCCGTCCGCGCCCTTGACCGAGAACGCTTCGTCGGAGAGCCAACTGGTGAGGGTGTACTGGCTCGGTTTCTCCAGCGCGGTCAGGTAAACCGCCGGTTTAATCAGCGAGCCGATGGGCCGCACCGCGTCCAGGGCCCGGTTGAAGCCGGCGAAACTGGCCTGGCGGCTGCCGATCATGGCCTGTACTTCACCGGTTTCCGGGTTGGTGACGACCATGGCCGCTTCAACCTCGTCCGCGCCTTTGCGCCCGGCCAGGCGTTTGAACGTGTCGTTGACCGAGGCCTCGGCTTTCATCTGCAGGATCGGGTCAAAACTGGTGAAGATACGCAGCCCTTCTTCGGTCAAGTCTTCGTCGCGGTAGTCTTCGCGCAACTGGCGCTTGACCAAGTCAAGGAACCCGGGGAAGGAACTGTCGGCCAGGCTGCCACGCTTGGTCACACCCAAGGGCATCTTCTTCGCGGCGGCCACTTGCTCGGCGCTGGCGACGCCCTGCTGCTCCAGCAGGTCGAGCACCAGGTTGCGCCGCTCCAGGGCGCGTTCGGGGTAACGGCGCGGGTTATAGGAGGACGGCCCCTTGACCATGCCCACCAGCAGCGCCACCTGATGCAACTTGAGCTCGGACAGAGGCTGGCTGAAAAAGAACTGGCTGGCCAGCCCGAAACCGTGCACGGCGCGCTGGCCGTCCTGGCCGACGAACACCTCGTTGAGGTACGCCTCGAGAATCTCGCGCTTGTCGTAATGCAACTCCAGCAGCAACGCCATCATCGCTTCGGTCAGTTTGCGCGACAGGCTGCGCTCGTTGGTCAGGTAGAAGTTCTTGACCAATTGCTGGGTCAGGGTACTGCCGCCCTGGCGCATTTTGCCCGACGAGGTGTTGACCCAGACCGCCCGCGCAATCGACTTGGGCGATACGCCAAAGTGCTGGTAGAAGTCGCGGTCTTCGACCGTGACCAGGGTCTCGAGAAGGAACGGCGGCACCTGGTCGATTTTGATGAGGATGCGGTCTTCCAGGTTTTTCGGGTACAAGCCGCCGATCAGCAGCGGCTCCAGGCGCACCACCGCGACTTTCGCGCCCTTGGCGCCAGAGAGCTCGGCTACGTAGTCGCCAGAAAAGCGCACACGCACCGGTTGCGCCTGCTCCATGCCTTCATAGAACTGGAAGCCACGGGTGTTGAGTTCAACGGTATTGCCGTTGACCGAGGCCGCGCCGGGGCCGTTGGCGATACTTTCGCGGCGATAGCCCAAGGCGTCGAGTTCGGTAAGGAAATCGTCCTTGCTCAGCTTTTGCCCGACGAACAGCTCCAACGGGCGGGCATACACTTTGGCGGGGATGGTCCAGCGCTTGCCGGAAAACTTCTCTTGGACCACGGCATCGAGGTAAACCGCAAAGCCAGCGACGATCACAAGGCCTACCAGGCCCAGCTTCAACGCCCAGCCGAGCCAGGGGCGCAGGCCGCTAGAGGAGGTTTTTTTACGGGAACGGGGGGATCGGGTACGAGTCATGGCGGCGGATTATACGCACTTTACTCATCGTCAACAGGCGCTGTCCGAGGTTTGCACGACCGCCGCATGCGGCCATAATGGCGCCCTTGAATTTTCCCCGACTCAGAAGGATCGCCTGTGAGCCAGTCATTGATCGCCGCCCTGCAAAACCCGGCCCTCTACCCCCATACCGTAGAAGGTTTCCAGGTCATTGAGACGCACATCTCTTGGGTACTGCTCACCGGCCCTTACGCTTATAAAGTGAAGAAACCGGTCAATTTCGGTTTCCTGGACTTCACCGACCTGGCCTCGCGCGCGCATTTCTGCGCCGAAGAACTGCGCCTGAACCAGCGCCTGACCCAAGACCTGTACCTAGAGGTGCTGCCCATCACCGGCAGCGCCGAAGCCCCGCAACTGGGCGGTGACGGCCCGGTCATCGAATACGCGCTGAAAATGCGCCAATTCCCCCAGAGCCAATTGCTCAGCACCCTGCAAGCCAACAGCGAGCTGACCGCCAGCCACATCGACGACATGGCGCGCCAGATCGCCCGCTTCCACCTCGACTCCCCGCAAGTGCCCGCCGCCCACGACGCCGGCACCCCGGACAGCGTGATGGCACCGGTGTTGCAGAACTTCGAGCAAATCCTGCCGTTCCTCAGCGACAAGGCCGACCTGGTGCAACTTCAAGCCCTGCAAGCCTGGGCGCAAGCCAGCTTCGAGCGCCTCAAGCCGCTGTTCGCCCAGCGCAAGGCCGAGGGTTTTATCCGCGAATGCCACGGTGACATCCACCTGGGCAACGCCACGCTGATCGACGGCGCCGTGGTGATTTTCGACTGCATCGAGTTCAACGAACCCTTCCGCTTCACCGACGTCTGGGCCGACACCGCGTTCCTGGCCATGGACCTGGAGGACCGCGGCCTCAAGAGCCTGGCGCGGCGGTTCGTCAGCCAATACCTGGAGCTGACCGGCGACTACCAGGGTCTGGTGCTGCTCAACTTCTATAAAGCCTACCGCGCCATGGTGCGCGCCAAGGTCAGCCTGTTCAGCATGCCGGCCGACGCCACCCCGGTGCAAAAGGCCACTACCCTGCGCCAGTACCGCAACTACGCCAACCTGGCGGAAAGCTACAGCACCATCCCGTCGCGTTTCCTGGCCATCACCAGCGGCGTCTCGGCCGTGGGCAAAAGCCACGTGGCCATGCGCCTGGTCGAAGCGCTGGGGGCGATCCGCCTGCGTTCGGATGTGGAGCGCAAGCGCCTGTTCGGTGAACAGCAGCAAGCCAACACCGTCGAAGCCGGGATCTACAGCGCCCAGGCCAGTGCCGACACTTACGGGCGCCTGCACCAGTTGGCCGACACCATCCTGCGCGCCGGTTTCCCGGTGGTGATCGACGCCACCTACCTCAAGCGCGACCAGCGTGAAGCCGCCGCCAAAGTCGCCGAAGCCACCGGGGCGCCGTTTTTGATCCTGGACTGCAACGCCCCGCAAGCCGTGATCGAGAGCTGGCTGGCCCGGCGCCAGGCCGACCGCAACGACCCCTCCGATGCCACCCTGGACGTGATCGCCGCCCAACAGGCCAGCCGCGACGCCCTCAGCCCTGCCGAAGTGCTGTGCAGTAAGCGGGTCGAAACCAATGAAAGCGGCACCCTCGACGCGTTGGTGGCGCACATTCGCCAGCGTCTGCCAGGGCTCTAAGCCCTTTTTGCAGCCGTGAAGCCAAGGATGGCTTCACGGCTGCAAAATACTGGCACTATACTGGCGTCATAAATCCAACAGGTGACGCCCTCATGAGCCAGCCCAAATTGCTCGATACCCCGCTCTTTGCGCTCTTGCACAAAGACGACATCTCAGGCTTCAACCGCGAACGGCCCAAAGACACCCCCATCGACATGCGCGGAGGCGACTTCCGTGGCCTTGACCTGCGGGAACTGAACGCCGAAGGCATCGACTTCACCGATAGCTACTTCCGTTCCGCCGACCTGCGTGGCCTGGACCTGCGCCATTCGTCGCTTGAGGGCGCCAGCCTGGCCCACGCGCAAATCTCCGGCACCTACTTCCCGCCCGAGCTGAGTGCCGATGAGATTCTGATGTCGGTCAATTTCGGCACGCGCCTGCGCTACCGCACCCGCTGACCGCGCCGAGCGCTCAAGCCCGACGCTTTGCTCCCCGTGCTAGATCCTTGCGCAGTGCGCTCGCTGTGCAGAGCGGCTCGCCCTCAAACTTCTCCTACAGGCACTTAGGGCCTTTCCTAAGCCTTGATTTCTAGTTTCTTAGACGCTTTTGAATCAAAACCTACCAAAGAATCACGATTTTCCTACTGAACGCTACACTCCTTGCAGGCATGCCCACGCACCGTTCGGCCGTCGCAAGGAGGCTTGATGAATGATGAATTGCAACACCTGAAAAACCTTGGCAAGACGTCGGCGCAGTGGCTGCATGCCGTGGGCATCCATAGCGCGTCGGACCTGCGGCGCCTGGGGGCAGTGGATGCCTACCGGGCCGTACGCACCCGGGGCTTTCGCGCTTCTAAAGTGTTGCTTTATGCCATTGAAGGCGCATTGATGGACGTGCACTGGAACGACATTCCCGCCGAGCGCAAGGAGGCCTTGAACCGGCAACTGGACGCGATTTCTGCCCGGCACAAAAGTTAAGGCACAAAGACTGCGCCACAGCCACCCGAAAAAAACACCAAACCCCAGTATTTACGGGTGCTCCGGGCCAATCCAGGGCCCGCGCAGAAGAATTTGATAAACAGCCGTTGACTTAAGAATGAGAATCGTTATTATTGGCGCAACTGGTCGCGAGATCAGTCGATAATCTGGAAGGCCAGTGGTTCGGACTCTCAGCTTATCTCCTCATCAGGCTAATCACGGTTATTTGACCCGGCTCATCGCCGGGTCTTTTTTTGCCTGCACAAAAGTGCGCCTCAGGCTTGCAGACACGCCGACAACTCGTCCAACAGGCCGATGGCGCCCATACGCAAGCGCTCAGGATTGAGCCATTCATCGCCAAAACGGCTGTGCACTAGGTCCACGTACAGGCGCACATCGTCCAGGGTACGGATGCCGCCGCAGACCTTGATCCCCACCGGCGCCTCGCTCTCGGCAATGGCCGTCAGGATGATCCGTACCGCCTGCTCCGTGGCGCTGACCGGGCTTTTACCGGTGCTGGTCTTGATGAAGTCGGCGCCGGCCTCGATCGCGTCGAGGCTCGCGCGGCGAATCAGTTGCGGGTCACGCAGCACGCCGGTTTCCAGGATCACCTTGAACCGCACCCGCCCCTCGCACACAGCGCGACAGGCTCCCAGCAGGGCCTTGGCCGGCTCTGCCTCGGCAGCGATCAACGCGTGATAGGGGTAGACCACGTCGACCTCATCCACCCCCGCCGCGATGGCTTGCTCGATGTCCGCGATGATCGGCGCAATACGGCTGCCGCCGAACGGGAAGTTGGCCACCGTGACCAGCCGCACGCTGGGGCAATCGAGTTGGCGCAGGGTTTTCCGGGCCAGGGCGACGAAGCGCGGGTAGACACACACCGATGCCACCGGGCCGAATGGTGTCAGTGCGCGGCGGCACAATTCGACAATGTGTGCGTCATTATCCGCGGCGTTGAGTGAAGTCAGATCAAGTAAACCGATAGCAAGGTGCGCCAGCTCTTTGCCTGTTGATTCCATAAGCTCTCCCGCTGCCCGTGCAGCCTCTACCTGTCAACGGCACAAAGGGTAAAGAGCCTGTGGCGGCGTGTCTCACGCCGGGAGCAAGTAAGGAAGCCAGCTACTCGATTCCGGGAAAGGTCTTAGGAACGCCTCATCAGCGGGCAATAATCAGCGGATGACCGCGCTCCGGGTGTGGCTGCACCAGCACCTCCAGGCCAAACACCGCTTTGAGCGGCACCGGCAGCAGGACCTTGGCCGGGCTGTCCAGGGCGAAGGACCGGCCGTCCTGCAGCAGCAGAATGCGGTCGCAGTAGCGGGCCGCCAGGTTCAGGTCATGGAGGATCACCAGCACCGCCGCGCCGCGGTCGGCGAAGGTGCGGATGGCGTGCAGCGTGGTGTGCTGGTGCAAGGGGTCGAGCATGGAGGTCGGCTCGTCCAGCAGCAGGGTTTGCCCCGCCTCCCCCGGCCACAGCTGCGCCAGGACCCGAGCCAAGTGGACGCGCTGGCGTTCACCGCCCGACAGCGCCAGGTAACTGCGCCCGTGCAAATGGCCGACATCCGCGGCGGCCAGTGCGGCCTCGATGATCTCGTCGTCGCGAACCCGGCCGCTGTGGTGGGGCAAGCGGCCCATGCCCACCACTTCTTCGACACGAAAGGCAAACTCCAGGGTCGAGGCTTGCGGCAACACCGCCAGCCGCTGGGCCCGTTGCATACCGGGCCAGTGGGCCAGTTCGTCCTGGTCCAGCCAGACCTTGCCTTGATCCGGCTTCAACTCGCCACACAAGGCGCCGAGCAAGGTACTTTTGCCCGCGCCGTTGGGGCCAAGCACCCCCAGCACTTCGCCAGGGTTAAGGTGCAGGTTGATATCCGCCAGCACGGTTTTGTCGCCGCGCCGAATGTGCAGGTTTTCTACGCGCAACATCAGGCACGGCCTCGCAGCAGCAAATATAGGAAGAACGGCGCGCCGATAAATGCGGTAACAATGCCAATAGGCAGCTCCGCCGGTGCCAGCGCCAGGCGCGCCACCAGGTCGGCGAACAGCAGCAGAGTCGCCCCGGCCAGCACCGAGGCCGGCAGCAGCACGCGGTGGTCCGGCCCGGCCAACAAGCGCACCAGGTGCGGCACCACCAAGCCGACGAAACCGATCATCCCCGCCGCCGCCACGGCCGCACCCACGCCCAGTGCGGTACAGAACACCAATTCACGCTTGAGGCGCTCGACGTCGATGCCCAAGTGGCCGGCCTCCGATTCGCCCAGCAACAGGGCATTGAGGGCCTTGGCCCGGCGTGGCAGCCACAGCGCCACCGCCGCGCTGACCAACAGCAACGGCCACAACCGCGCATAACTGGCGCCGTTGAGGCTGCCCAGGTTCCAGAACGTCAGGGTGCGCAATGTGGCGTCGTCGGCCAGGTAAGTGAACAGGCCCACCACTGAGGTGGCCAGCGCCGTCAGGGCGATGCCCGCCAGCAGCATGGTGGCGACGTTGGTCTGGCCATTGCGCCGGCCCAGGCGATAGACCAGCGCAGTCACGCCCAAGCCACCGATAAACGCGCACACCGACAACAGATACGGCCCCAGCCCTTCGGGCAAACCACCAAACGCCGAGCCGAAGACGATGGCAATCGCCGCGCCCAGGGCCGCGCCGCTGGAAACCCCCACCAGGCCCGGGTCCGCCAGGGGGTTGCGGAACAGCCCCTGCATGGCCACGCCAGACAACGCCAGCACCCCGCCCACCGCCAACCCCAGCAGGGTGCGCGGTAGGCGGATCTGGCCGAGGATCAATTCCGCCTGCTCCAACCCCTCGGGAGCCAGCGGCACACCGAGCAGGCGCAGGGCCGCGCGCAAGGTATCGAACAACGGCAGGCTCACCGGGCCCAGGGCCAGCGACAGCCAAGTCGCCAACAAACACAGCAGGCCCAGGCCGATGAACAGCGCGCGCGGCTTGACCAGCGTCCTCATGGGGCGGCTTTGGCCGCAGGCGCCTGGGCATAGAACTCACCCGCCAGCGTCAGCAGGCGCTGGGGCAGACGCGGCCCCAGGCCCCCGACGAGCAGGGTCGGGTCCAGCTCGAACACCCGGCCGGCCTTGGCCGCAGGGGTGCTGGCGAAGATCGGGTTTTCCCTGAACAACGCCGCCCGCGCCGCTTCGCCGAACAGGCTGCGGTCGGAGAACACCAGCACGTCCGGGCTGAGGCCGGCCAGGGACTCGACGGAAAACGGCTTGTAGCCCGTGTGGCTGGCCAAGTTGCGCCCGCCCGCGCGCTGCACCACCCAATCGGCGGCGGTGTCCTTGCCCGCCACCAGCGATTTGCCGCCGGCATTGCCGATCACCACCAGCACCCCCGGGGCCTGGGCGCGGGTTTGCGCCTCGCGCACCCATACGGCCTGCTGGTCGAGGCGCTGTTGATACACCGTGAACAGCCGCGCAGCCTCTGCTTCAGCACCAAGTAGCGTGCCCAGGCGTTGCAGGTTGGCCTGCAAGACGGGCAGCTCAGGCTCGGCAGAAAACAACTCGACCTGCACCCCGGCGCTGCGAATTTGCGCCAGCACCGGCGGCGGGCCCATTTCATCGGTGCCCACCAGGATCTGCGGGCGCAGGCTCAAAATGCCCTCGGCCGACAACTGGCGCTGATAGCCAATGCTAGGCAGTGCCTTGAGCGCCTCGGGGTGCTGGCTGGTGGTATCGACCCCGACCAATCTAGACTCCCCGCCCAGGGCACTGACCCACTCGGACAACGCGCCCCCGGCACTGACCCAGCGCTGTGCCACATCGGCCGCGAACGCCGTCGGGTTGAACAGCAGGGCGGCACAGAACGCGACGGTGAGGGTACGCAGGCGCATAGCAGGTTTCCTTTATGGCTAGGCTGGTTGTGTCAGGCCGCGCGGTGGGGGCCTCTATACAGCGGTGCACGGCTGGCGAAGCCGGCATTTGATAATTGTTTGCATTTGAACGTCAAGCACTGACATTTCCCCTTACCGTGGGATGATCGCCCAGGCCCGCCGCCTGCGGCACTTGAGGAAAGACATGAAGTTTCTATGCAACAGCAGTGAACTGGCCGACGCCGCCAGTCGCGGTTTTGAGGTCGAGGGCCAGAAGCTGCTGGCCGTGCGCCGCGACGGCCAAGTCTATCTCTACCTCAATCGCTGCCCCCACCGCGGCATACCGCTGGAATGGCAACCCGACCGTTTTCTCGACGACAGCGCCAGCCTGATCCAGTGCGCAACCCACGGCGCCTTGTTCCTAATGGAAACCGGCGAGTGCATCGCCGGCCCCTGCGCCGGAAAATCCCTGGCGGCCCTGCCCTGCCGGGAAGACAGCCAAGGCATCTGGGTCGGGCTTTAACGGCCCAACTGCACGGGCAAGCGCCGTTCCACGCGGATCTCCTCGCAGGTCAGGCTCACGCCGTAGGCCAGAACTTCCACGCCTGCCGTAACCGCCTCACGCAACGCGGCGGCATAGCCCGGGTCGATTTCCTCGGCCGGGCGCACGGCGTCGATGCCGGTGAGGTTGACGCAATACAACTGCACCGCACGCACGCCGTCACGGGCCAACGCCGCCAGTTCACGCAGGTGCTTGGCGCCGCGTGCCGTTACCGCGTCGGGAAACGCCGCCACTGGCGTGCCATCAAAGCCCAGGGTGACGCTCTTGACCTCAACGAACGCCGCGCCTTGCGGGTAGTCCAGGCGAAAATCGATGCGGCTGTTTTCCTGGCCGTATGGCACTTCGCGCTTGAGCCCGGTGAACCCGGCAAGTTCGGTGATCTGCCCGGCGCGCAGGGCCTCCTCGATCAAGCCGTTGGCCCGCGCCGTATTCACACAGGCCAGGCGTCCTTGAGGGGTCTGGCTGATTTCCCAGGTGCCGGGCAGTTTGCGCTTGGGGTCGTTGGAACGGCTGAACCAGACCACCCCACCGGGCGCCATGCAATTGAGCATCGAGCCGGTGTTGGGGCAGTGGATGGTCAGCAGTTCGCCTTCCAGGGTTTCGATATCGGCCAGAAAACGCTTGTAGCGGCGCAGCAAGCGGCCCTCTTCCAGGGCAGGAGAAAAGCGCATCAGCCTTGCCAACTGCGCAGGCCGCGGGCAATGCGCTCCACCGCTTCTTGCAAGCGCGGCAGGCTCTGAGTGTAGGCAAACCGCACGTGATGCCCGGCCAGGTGGCGGCCGAAGTCCAGGCCCGGGGTGAAGGCCACGTGCTCGGTTTCCAGGAAGTGCTGGCAGAAGGCGAACCCATCACCGCCGAACTGGCTGATGTCGGCGTATAGGTAGAACGCCCCTTCAGGCTCGACGGCGATGCCGAACCCCAACTCCCGCAGGGCCGGCAGCAGGAAGTCGCGACGCCGGCCGAACTCGGCGCGACGTTCTTCGAGGATGTCCAGGGTCGCAGGCTCGAAACACGCCAGCGCCGCGTACTGGGCCATGCTCGGCGCACTGATGTAGAGGTTCTGCGCGAGTTTCTCCAACTCGCCTACCGCGTCCGGCGGGGCCACCAACCAACCCAGGCGCCACCCGGTCATGCCGAAGTATTTGGAGAAGCTATTGAGCACAAAGGCGCTGTCGTCCACTTCCAGCACGCTGGCGGCGTCGGTGCCGTAGGTCAGCCCGTGGTAGATCTCATCCACCACCAAATGGCCATTACGCGCCTTGACCGCCGCCGAAAGCCCGGCCAATTCGTCACGGCTGAGCAGGGTCCCGGTGGGGTTGGCGGGCGAGGCCACCAGGGCGCCGACGCTGCCCGCGTCCCAGTGCCGCGCCACCAGTTGCGGGGTGAGCTGATAGCGCACATCCGGCCCCACCGGCACCAGTTGCGCCGCGCCTTCGACCAGGCGCAGGAAGTGGCGGTTGCACGGGTAGCCGGGGTCGGCCAGCAACCAGTGCTTGCCCGGGTCCACCAGCAAGCTACTGGCCAGCAGCAAGGCGCCAGAGCCGCCGGGAGTAATCAGGATGCGCTCGGGGTCGATGCTCAAGCCGTAGCGCTGCTGGTAGAAACCGGCAATCGCGCCGCGCAACTCAGGGATGCCACGGGCCGCGGTGTAGCGGGTCTTGCCGGCGGTCAGGGCAGCCTGGCCGGCCTGGATGATCGGCTCGGCGGTGGTGAAGTCCGGCTCGCCGATTTCCAGGTGGATCACATCGTGGCCGGCGGCTTGCAGCTCATTGGCGCGGGCCAGCAGGGCCATGACGTGGAACGGTTCGATCGCGCGGCTGCGCGCACTGTAGGGCTGAGCCATGGGTAGCCATTCCTTCAATGGGAGGCAAAAGAGCCGATTCTACCCAACCCGGGGAACGAGCGAGCGGCTAAAGCGGTCAGAGCCGTCAGCCAGGTCCCGACCAACAACCGGGGCGTACACCCCAGGCTTGACTAAAATCACTAATCACGCAGGCCACCCGACTTACCAGACGCGGCTTTGCAACCTTTTGCATGCAAGGCTGGCCGTACGCTCGACAACCGGGAGTAGCGCGGCCCGATTTGATCTGGTAAGTTCGCCCGCTTGCAGCCGCAGGGCCGGCAGGTGTCGGTGAAGGAACAATCCTGCGCAATGGATTACAAGAGTAGAGGCGGTCCATTCATGCCCACCCAAGCAAAGCAACAGCCAAACCAGTCGATCAGCGGCTTTGAACCCTACAAAGAGGTCAAGGGCGAGGAATACATGGGCAAGCCCATGCGCGATCACTTCACCAAGATCCTGAACAAGTGGAAACAGGACTTGATGCAGGAAGTCGACCGCACTGTTGACCACATGAAAGATGAGGCAGCCAACTTCCCCGACCCGGCCGACCGTGCCAGCCAGGAAGAAGAATTCAGCCTTGAACTGCGTGCCCGCGACCGCGAGCGCAAACTCATCAAGAAAATCGACAAGACCCTGCAACTGATCGAAGACGAAGAATACGGCTGGTGCGAATCCTGCGGCGTCGAGATCGGTATCCGCCGGCTCGAAGCGCGCCCGACCGCCGACATGTGCGTCGACTGCAAGACCCTGGCAGAAATCAAGGAAAAACAGGTCGGCAAGTAGTCGCCGGCTTGTATAAAAGAACGGAGCGTGCGAACGCTCCGTTTTTGTTTGCCCCGCTTTATCGCCCCGCCCGCCGCCCCAGGCAATGCTGTTAAACTCCCGCGCCCCATTCCCCAGCAAGGCGCTTTGCATGTCTTCCTTGAATCAGGCGCTGCGCGCCGCCCTCGATCATCGCCAAGACCTGCTCGCCACCCTGCACGGGCAAGGCACCGATTGCTATCGCCTGTTCCACGGCAGCCAAGAAGGCGCCGGGGGCCTGACCATCGACCGCTACGGCCCGCAACTGCTGGTGCAAAGCTTCCACCAAAGCCTGGAACGCGACGCCTTGCTGCAACTGCATGCCCTGGTGGATGAGCATCTGGGCCTTGCGACCCTGCTCGTCTACAACGACCGCTCCCGGGGCAACTCGCGCATCGACCGCCAAGACAGCGTTTACCAGGCGCACGACGCCGCCCTGCAAGACCTGGTCGGCCATGAATGGGGCCTGAACTACCGCGTGCGCGGCCGCCATGCCGGGCAAGACCCGCTGCTGTTTCTCGACCTGCGCAACACCCGCGGCTGGGTCAAGGACCACAGCGCCGGTAAAAGTGTGCTCAACCTGTTCGCCTACACCTGCGGCGTCGGCCTCAGCGCAGCGGCCGGTGGCGCGCGCGAGGTATGCAACCTGGACTTCGCCGAAGGCAACCTGGCCGTGGGCCGGGAAAACGGCCAGCTCAACCCGCACCTGCCGGCCATGGAATTCGTGCAGTCGGACTACTTCCCCGCCATCCGCCAACTCGCCGGGCTGCCCATCAGCCAGCGCCGCGGGCAGAAACTGCCCAGCTACCCACGCCTGGAACAGCGCCAGTACGACCTGGTGCTACTCGACCCGCCGGCCTGGGCCAAAAGTGCGTTCGGCACTGTCGATTTGCTGCGCGACTACCAGAGCCTGCTCAAGCCCGCCCTGCTGGCCACCGCCGACAATGGCGTGCTGATCTGCTGCAACAACTTGGCGAAAGTCAGCCTCGACGACTGGCGCGAGCAGGTGCTGCGCTGTGCCGACAAGGCCGGGCGGCCGGTACGCGACTGGCAGGTGATGACGCCGGGGGCGGACTTCCCCTCCCACGACGGGCAGCCGCCCCTCAAGACCCTGATCCTGCAACTCTGAGACAAACTTCAGGCGCCAATAAACACGGCTACTTCGGAACCAGAATGGCGTGCCATACTCCAAGGCACTCCGATTCAGACAGATGACGCCGCACATGCCCAAAGGATTGATTCGCGCTATTGGCGCCCTGTTGACCGCCCTCGCTCTCTACAGCTTGCTGGGCTTCTTGATCCTTCCAGGCATTGCCCTGCGCATCGCCAACCAACAGTTAGCCAACTACGCCACCACCCCCGCCCACATCCAGCGTATCGAACTCAACCCGTTCAGCCTGGAACTGAGCGTCTGGGGCCTGAACATCGGCGAACCGGGCAAGGAGCAAGTGGCCTTCGAGCGCCTCTACGCCAACCTGCAATTGGACAGCCTGTGGACCCGTGCCCTGCACCTGGCGGACGTGGAGCTGGACAAGCCCAAGACCCAGATCCTGTTCGGCAAGGACGGCAAGCTCAACCTGCTGGGCCTGTTCAACCTGCCCGCCAGCGAACCCACCCCCGCCGACCCCGAGGCCAAGCCGTTCCCACTGCGCATCGAGCGCATCAAACTGGCCGGCGGCTATGTGCACTTCCAGGACCTGCGCCCCAGCGAGCCGATCGAATTCCTCTACGACAAAATGGACCTGGAGCTGAAAAACCTCAGCACCCTGCCCGACGACAACGCCGACATGACCCTGGTGGCCGCCGGCCCCGAGGGCGGCAAGATCGATTGGACCGGCAACTTCAGCCTGGTGCCGATTGCCTCCGAAGGCACCCTGAAAGTCACCGACGGCAAGATGAAAGTCTGGTGGCCCTACGTGCGTGACGCCGTGCCCCTGGTGCTCGAAGACGGCGTGCTCAACCTCAGCACCCGCTACAAACTCAACCTGAGCCAGCAGACCGAACTGCTGCTCAGCGACGTGGCGGTCAGCGTCGCCCCTTTCGCCATCAAGGCCCCCGACGGCCGCCCACTGGCGCGCCTGGAACGCCTGGACATCAGCGAAACCACGGTCGACATGGCCAAGCAACAGGTCATCGTCGGCAAGATCCGCAGCCAGAAGCTGGAAACCTGGGCCGCCCGCGAAGCCGATGGCCAACTCGACTGGCAAAAGCTCTTTGCCAGCCAACCGGCCAAGCCGGCGTCCAAAGCGGCCGCCACCGCCCCGGCCACCGCCGACACCCCAAAAGCCGACCAACCGGCGCCGCCCGGCAAGCCTTGGCAAGTGCTGCTCAAGGACGTGCAACTGCGCAACTACCACGTGCACCTGGCCGACCGCCAGGCCAAACCGGCCGTGGCCCTGGAACTGGGCCCGCTGAACCTGGACCTGCAAAACTTCGACAGCCTCAACCAGTCGCCCTTCACCCTCAAGCTCGATACCGGGTTGGGCAAGCAGGGCAAGATCCTGGCCAATGGCGAGGTCAACCTGAACCCGGTCAGCGCCAAGCTCGCGGTGCAAACCAAGGACATCGACCTGCGCGTCGCCCAGTCCTACATCAGCCCCTTCATTCGCCTGGAACTGCGCAGCGGCATGCTCGGCAGCGACCTGGCGGTCAACCTCAAGAGCACCGAACCGCTGGCCCTGAGCATCACCGGCCGCGCCCAGGTCGATCAGTTGCACACCCTCGACACCCTGAAAACCCGCGATTTCCTCAAGTGGCAGCAAGTGGTGGTCGAGGGCCTGGACTACCGCCACGGCGACAGCCTGTCGATCAACCGCATCAACCTCAAGCAGCCCTATGTGCGCTTCATGATTAACGATGATCGCACCACCAACATCGACGACCTGCTGATCCCGCAACCGGCCGACAGCGGCGCGAAAAAAGCCGCCGCCAAACCCGCCGCCAGCCAGGAAAAACCCCTGGGCATCCACATCGGCGGCATCGCCATCAACGACGGTTCGGCCAACTTCGCCGACTTCAGCCTCACGCCCAACTTCGCCACCGCCATCCAGCAGCTCAACGGCCAGATCGGCACCATCGACAGCCGCCAGGCCAAACCGGCCACCGTGGACGTCAAGGGCAAGGTCGACCGCTATGCGCCGGTGACCATCAAGGGCAGCGTCAACCCCTTCGACCCGATGGCCGCACTGGATATCGCCACCAGTTTCAAACGGGTCGAACTGACCACGCTCACGCCCTACTCCGGCAAGTTCGCCGGCTACCGCATCCGCAAGGGCCGCCTCAACCTCGACCTGCACTACCTGATTACCAAGGGCCAGCTCAAGGCCCAGAACAAAGTGGTGGTCGAGCAACTGCAACTGGGCGAAAAGGTCGATAGCCCGGACGCCGTCAGCCTGCCGCTGAAACTGGCGGTGGCGTTGCTCAAGGACGTGGACGGCAAGATCTCCATCGAACTGCCGGTCACGGGCGATCTGAACAACCCGCAGTTCAGCGTGATGCCCATTGTCTGGCAAACCCTGCGCAACCTCATCGTCAAGGCCGCCGCCGCGCCGTTCAAGTTGATCGGCGGGCTCGTCAGCGGTGGCGGGTCGCAGGACCTGGGCACCGTGTCCTTCGCCCCCGGCTCCAGCGAGTTGGGCAGCGACGCCAAAGCCGCCCTCACCACCCTGGCCAAGGCCCTCAAGGAACGCCCGGCCCTGCGCCTGGAAATCGAAGGCACCAGCGCCGCCAGCAGCGACGGCCCGCTGATTGCCGAGCAACGCCTGGAGCGCGAATACCAGTACACCTACTACAAGATGCTCCAGCGCCGTGGCGACAAAGTGCCGGCCCAGGCTTCGCTGCTGCAAGTGCCGGAAGACGAGAAAGCGCCCCTGCTCGAAGGCATCTACCGCACCCGTCTGAAAACCCAGCCACCGGCCGAATGGGAACAACTGAGCCGCCGCGAGCGCACCGAAAAACTGCATGAGGGCGTCATCAAGTTCTGGAGCGAAAGCGATGTGCTGCTGCGCCAACTCGGCCAGGACCGCGCCAGCAGCATCAAGGACTACCTGGTGGATAAAGGGCAACTGGCCGACGACCGCGTGTACTTCATCGACGCCAACCTGGGCGAGGCCGAAAGTGATGGCCGGGTGATTACCCCGCTGCACCTGGACGCCGAATAGCTTATCGGCGAACACAAAAAATCCGGCCGAGGCCGGATTTTTTGTGGGCGATCACTGCATCCAGGGTGGAGGCGGTTCTTCAGCCTTGCTCGGCGGTGCGTCGTCGGCGGCGCGTACCGCTTGCCGACGCTCCTCGTCGAGGCGCGCGGCCTCGATCTCGCGCATGATCCCGCCCACGTCCGCCAGCTCTTCGGGTTCGTCGAACTCGCCGGTCAGCACACTGGCCGGGTGCAAGGTGCCGGCTTCGTACAACGCCCACATTTCCTTGGCGTACTTGGTCGCCTTCAACTCCGGGGCAAAACGCCCGAAGTAGGACGCCATGTTGCCCACGTCCCGCTCCAACATGCTGAACGCGTGGTTGTTGCCCGCCGCGTCCACCGCTTGCGGCAGGTCGATAATCACCGGCCCGGTGGGCGTAAGCAGCACGTTGAACTCGGAAAGGTCACCGTGCACCAGGCCGGTACACAGCATCAGCACAATCTGCTGGATCAGAAAGGCGTGGTATTCGCGCGCCTGCTCCGGTTCCAGCACCACGTCGTTCAAGCGCGGGGCCGCATCGCCGTACTCGTCGGCAATCAGCTCCATGAGCAGCACGCCTTCAAGAAAATCGAACGGCTTGGGCACCCGCACGCCCGCGCCGGCGAGGCGGAACAGCGCCGCCACTTCGGCGTTCTGCCAGGCGTCCTCGGTCTCTTTGCGACCGAATTTTGAGCCCTTGGCCATCGCCCGCGCCTGGCGGCTGTTGCGCACCTTGCGGCCTTCCTGATACTCGGCCGCCTGGCGGAAACTGCGTTTATTCGCCTCCTTGTAGACCTTTGCGCAACGCAGCTCATTACCGCAGCGCACCACATAAACAGCTGCTTCTTTACCACTCATGAGTGGGCGCAGCACCTCGTCGACCAGACCGTCCTCGATCAGGGGTTCAATGCGTTTTGGAGTCTTCATCAGCTTTTATTGTGGGTCCTTTATTACCAAACACGCGAATGTCACTCGTTATACGGCAATCCTCTCTCCGGTGGGAGAGCCTGCCGACCTATGAACGCAACCGATGCACTCAATGTGCCAGATTATTCGGACAAAACCCGAGGGCCTATGCCGACCGCGAGGAATCATAGCCGACGCGGCAAACCCAGCATGCCGCACACCCAGCACCATTTGCGACAGAATCTGACACAGCAGCGCCAGGTGTCTGAGGATTTTTCCTCAGACACCTCAATTTCCCGCCGCGCCAGCCGAAGCCCTTACAGACAAGGGAGTTTGTCTGCCTCCAACAAAAAACCGTCATCGACCCGGTGACAAAGGCTTTCCCCGCTGCGGGACGAAAGGACTCGACGCACCACACAAGACGTTTACGGCTGCCGTCAATCCGCGATCACTTCGTGGGCCTACAAGAAAAATCTGGAGCGCGGATGAACATCAAACAAAAGCTGACCTGGGCGTTTGCAATCATCGCCTGCTTGCCGGTCGTACTGGTCGCCACCCTGGTGGTGCTGAACTTGCGCAACGATGCCAAAGAGGCCTTTGTCGATAGCAGCGGCCGCGAGATCCGCCAGGTCAGCAACGCCATGCAGATCTTCTTCGACAGCATCAGCCAGAACGTCAACTACCTGGCCTCCCAGCCGCTGATCCGCAACACCGACGACAGCCTCAAGACCTACATGAGCGCCGATGCCGCCCAGGTCCCCCAAGGCGACGTGGACAAGCAGATCTTCCGCCTGCTGGAAAACCTCGGCACCACGCACCCGGCCTACGCCTACGCGATTGTCGGCACCAACGCCGGCGGCTACGTGTCGTGGCCCGATGATGCCACGCTGAGCAACTACGACCCACGCCAACGCCCCTGGTACCAAGCCGCCCAGGCCAACCCCGGCAAGCCGATACGGCCACCGGCCTACTACTGGGCGCAAGACAACGCCACCTACGTCAGCACCGTGCGCACCATCGACAACAAATTGGGCAGTAACGGCGGCGTGGTCAGCATCGACGTGACGCTCAAGCAGCTCACCGAGATCGTCAAGCAGATCAAGCTCGGCGAAAGTGGCTACCTGATGCTCATGGAGAACTCCGGCACCGTCCTGGTGGACCCGGCGCAACCGGAGCACAACTTCAAGGCCCTGGGCAGCCTTGGCGAGGGCTACAGTGACCTGGCCAAAGCCGGCAAGGGCCTGGTGGAAGTCCAGCTCAATGGCGAGCGCTACATGGCCAACGTGTGGCCTTCCGAGCAACTGGGCTGGACCTTTATCGGCCTGATTAAACACAGCGAAGTGATGAGCTCGGCCACCCAGTTGACCTGGTTGATCGCCCTGATCGCCGGGGTGCTGGCGGTGGTGTTCGCCGGGGTCGGTGCCAGTTTCGCCAGCCTGATCGTGCGCCCGATCCGCAGCGTGGCCAGTGGCCTGGAAGGCATCGCCCAGGGCGAAGGCGACCTGACCAAAAGCCTGAACATTCGCGGCAGCGACGAAACCGCGCAACTGGCCAACTGGTTCAACCAGTTCCTGGCGGCGATCCGCAGCCTGATCCAGCACATCGGCCAAGCGGCCGGCAAGATCCTCGACACCTCGCGCAGCTCCACCCAGGTGTCCCACGACATGGCCGAAGCCGCCGGGCGCCAGCGCGAAGCGGTGGACATGGTGTCCACGGCGTTCCACGAAATGGTCGCCACCGCCAACGAAGTCGCGCGCTCGTGCAGCCAGGCCGCCGAATCCGCCGACAGCGGCCAGCGCCAGGCCCGCGAAGGCCAGCAGCAGATTGACGCGGCCGTGCAGAGCGTCGATCAGTTGAGCCAGGAAATCGAACAGTCGGCGCAGTCGATGCAACAACTGGAACGCGACAGCAACGACATCCAGTCGATCCTCGGCACCATCCGCTCCATTGCCGAGCAAACCAACCTGCTGGCCCTCAACGCCGCCATCGAGGCCGCCCGTGCGGGCGAGCAGGGCCGCGGCTTTGCCGTGGTCGCCGACGAAGTGCGCGCCCTGGCCAAGCGCACCGCCGACTCCACGGCGGAGATCGACGGTTTGCTGGGCAACCTGGCCAAACGCACCAGCCAGGTCACCCAGCAAATGCACGCCAGCCTGCAGGTGTCCCAGGAGTCGGTCAGCCGCATCGGCCTGGCGCGCAACAGCTTCGGGCAGATCCGCGAATCGGTGGACGTGATCCGCGACATGAACACCCAGATCGCCACCGCCGCCGAAGAACAGCACCAAGTTGCCGAAGACATCAACCGCCACATCAGCCAGATCCACGGCGATGCGCAACGGGTGGCCGAACTGGCCGACTCCGCGCGCCTCGACTCCCAGAGCCTGGCCGGGCTGTCCCATGAACTCGATGGCTTGGTGCGCCGGTTCAAGACCTGAGGTTCTCCCCTGTGGGAGCGGGCCTGTGTGGGAGCGAGCCCTGCTCGCGATAGGGCCGGCACAGCCTATGGGCAGCCATCGCAAGCAGGGCTCGCTCCCACCCAAGCCCTGCCCACAGCCCGCGTCAGCGCTCGACGATAGCCGTCACGCCTTGCCCGCCCGCCGCGCAGATGGAAATCAGGCCCCGGCCGCTGCCTGCGGCGTCCAGCAGTTTGCCCAGGTTGGCGAGAATGCGCCCGCCCGTGGCGGCAAAGGGGTGGCCTGCGGCCAGGGAGCTGCCCTTGACGTTGAGGCGGCTACGGTCGATGGCGCCCAGCGGTGCGGCCAGGCCGAGGCGGCTCTGGCAGTAGTCGGGGTCTTCCCAGGCCTTGAGGGTGCACAGCACCTGGGCGGCGAAGGCTTCGTGGATTTCGTAGTAGTCAAAATCCTGCAGGCTCAAGCCATTGCGCGCCAACAACCGTGGCACCGCGTACACCGGGGCCATCAAGAGGCCTTCGGCGCCGCCGACGAAATCCACCGCGGCCGCCTCGCCATCGCGCAGGTAGGCCAGAACCGGCAACCCGCGCTCCTTGGCCCAGGCCTCGCTACCGAGCAACACCAGGGACGCGCCGTCCGTCAGGGGCGTGGAGTTGCCTGCCGTCAGGGTGCCCTTGGCGCTGCGCTCGAACGCGGTCTTGAGGCCGGCGAGTTTTTCCAGGGTCAGGTCCGGGCGCACGTTGTTGTCGCGGGTTAGGCCCATGAACGGCGTAAGCAAATCGTCGTGCCAGCCTTCGGCGTAGGCAGCGGCCATGTGCTGATGGCTGAGCAGGGCCAGTTGGTCCTGTTCGGTGCGGGGGATGCTCCAGGCCTGGGCCATCAATTCGCAGTGCTCGCCCATGGACAACCCGGTGCGCGGCTCGCCGTTGCGCGGGAACTGCGGCACCAGGTGCCCGGGGCGCAGTTGCAGGAAGGCCTTGAATTTGTCACCGGTGGTTTTCGCCCGGTTGGCTTGCAGCAGGATGCGGCGCAACCCTTCATTGATGGCGATCGGCGCGTCGGAGGTGGTGTCCACGCCGCCCGCCACGCCGCATTCGATCTGCCCCAGGGCGATTTTGTTGGCCACCAGCAGCGCCGTCTCCAGCCCCGTGCCGCAAGCCATTTGCACGTCATAGGCCGGCGTGGCCGGGGACAGCCGCGAGCCAAGCACACATTCGCGAGTCAGGTTCAGGTCGCGCGAATGCTTGAGCACCGCCCCGGCCACCACCTCGCCCAGGCGCAAGCCGTGCAGGTTGTAGCGCTCGATCAACCCTTCCAGGGCGGCGGTGAGCATCGCCTGATTGCTCGCGGTGGCATAGGCGCCGTTGGAGCGGGCGAACGGAATGCGGTTACCGCCGATAATCGCGACGCGGCGCAATTGAGTCATGGAAAGCTCCCTAGGGTTTGAAAGGCTACAGACCCACAAGCGTAGGCCGTATCCAAGGCGATCGAACGACTGATCGCCATTCATGGTCCACACTTTGAGTCCCCGCCCTTGGAGAGTGTTCCATGTCTGACCGTTATATCGACTTCGCCAACTCGGCCCTCGGCCATCGCCTGGTCGGCGCCCTTGGCCTGCCGTCGCCGGTTCGCCTGGAACGCTGGCAGGCCGGGCGCCTGCGGCCCATCGAAGGCGCATTGCTGCTGGGCGGCGGGCCGCTGGTGGCGCCGATCGCAGCCTTTGCCCACAAATTGACCGACGCGGTGTACAGCTACGCCAGCGACGCCGCCCCCGCCCAGGCGTGGATTCCCGGCCACGGCCCGCGCCTCAAGGCCGTGGTGCTCGACGCCAGCGCCCTGACCTCGGTGGAGCAGCTCAAGCAACTGCGCGAGTTCTTCCAGCCGCTGCTGCGCAACCTGGACAACAGCGCCCACCTGGTGCTCCTCGGCCGCGCCCCGCAAAGCCTCGACGAGCCCTTCGCCGCCAGCGCCCAGCGTGCCCTCGAAGGCTTCGCCCGCTCGCTGGCCAAAGAACTGCGCAACGGCGCCACCCTGCAATTGCTCTATGTGGGCGCGGGCGCCGAAAGCCAGCTCGAAGGGGCGCTGCGGTTTTTCCTGTCACCCAAAAGCGCCTACGTCTCGGGCCAGGTTGTGCGCCTACAGGCCTGCGCCACCCAAGTGCAGGACTGGAGCCGCCCGCTGGCCGGGCGCAAGGCGTTGGTCACCGGCGCCGCCCGCGGCATTGGCGCGGCCATCGCCGAAACCCTGGCCCGCGACGGGGCCCACGTGGTGCTGCTGGACGTGCCCCAGGCTCGCGCCGACCTCGATGCCCTCGCCGCACGCCTGGGCGGGCGCAGTGTGGCCCTGGATATTTGCGCGGCGGATGCCGGCGCGCAGTTGATCGAACAACTGCCGGACGGCATCGACATCGTGGTGCACAACGCCGGCATCACCCGCGACAAAACCCTGGCCAACATGACCCCGGAATTCTGGGACGCGGTGCTGGCGGTCAACCTGCAAGCGCCGCAAACCCTCACCCAGGCCCTGCTGGACAGCGGCACCCTGGCGGACAACGGCCGGGTAATCCTGCTGGCGTCCATCAGCGGCATCGCCGGCAACCGCGGGCAAACCAACTACGCGGCGAGCAAGGCCGGCTTGATCGGCCTGGCCGAGGCCTGGGCGCCGTTGCTGCATGGCCGCGGCATCAGCATCAACGCCGTGGCGCCAGGGTTTATCGAAACCCAGATGACCGCCCACATCCCCTTCGCCCTGCGCGAGGCCGGGCGGCGCATGAGTTCCCTGGGCCAGGGCGGGTTGCCCCAGGATGTGGCCGAAGCCGTGGCCTGGCTCGCCCAACCCGGCAGCGGTGCGGTCAGCGGCCAGGCCTTGCGGGTGTGCGGGCAAAGCGTGCTGGGGGCCTGACCATGACTGTTCATTGGCACGACCTCAGCCATCCGCCCGCGTTACCGGGGCTGTATGTGAAAGCCGCACTGCGGCGCAAGGTCCACGGCAGCGACCTGCCGGTCGATGGCCTGCGCTGCGCCGTGCAGGTCGAGCCGCGACGGTTGGCGGCGTATCGCCAGGTCTGTGGCTTTGCCGAGAGTGCGTGGCTGCCGCCGACCTATCCCCATGTGCTGGCCTTCCCCCTGCAAATGCAGTTGCTCACCGCCCAGGACTTCCCCTTCCCGCTGCTGGGGTTGATCCACCTGCACAACCGCATTCGCGTGTTGCGGCCCCTGGGCGGCGTGGCCAGTGCCTGGGTGAGCGTGCACGTGCACAACCTGCAACCCCACGCCAAAGGCGCCGTGTTCGATTTGGTCACCCGCTTGGAAGACAACCTGGGCCTGCTGTGGGAGGCCGAAAGCCGCCTGCTGTGCAAAGGCGTGAAGTTGCCCGGCGAACCCACCGCGCCAGAAGCGCCCGAGCCCCTGGCGCTAACGGCGCTGGAGCACTGGAACGCACCCGCCGATATCGGCCGCCGCTATGCCCGGGTGTCGGGGGACTACAACCCGATCCACCTCAGTGCCTTGAGCGCCAAACTGTTCGGCTTGCCCCAAGCCATCGCCCACGGCTTGTGGAGCAAGGCCCGCACCCTCGCCGCCCTGGGCGAGCGGTTGCCGGCCAGTGGCTACGAGATAAGCGTGAGCTTCAAAAAACCGCTGCGCTTGCCCGGGGCGGTGACGTTGCTGGCCAGTGAACCGGGGCCGCAGGGGGGGTTGTGTTTGGTGGGTGGCGAGATCGAACACATGACCGGGCATTGGCGTGCGCTGACGCCGTAGGTAGCAAGCAGGGGGTCAACCGCGCCGGATCAGGAACACCCCGGCCAAAATCAACACCAACCCGGCGATTTTGAAGGCGCTGATAGGCGCTTCGCGAAACCCTGCCCAGCCGAAGTGATCCAGCGCCAGGGCCATGCCCAACTGCCCGGCCAGCACCAGGGCCATGAACAGCATGGCGCCGATACGCGGCCCGGCGAAGGCTGCCGTGGTGATGAAAAACGCGCCCAGCAAACCGCCACTCCAGTGCCACCAGGTCAGGGTTTTCAGCGCCGCCAGGGTCGGCACTTCACGCTGTACCAGCACCAGCAACAACAGCGCCATGGTGCCGACGAAAAACGAGATAAACGCCGCCGCCAACACACTCGATACGTTTTTCGCCAACTGGCCATTGATGCCCGCCTGCAACGGCAGGAACGCACCGGCGACAAAGGGCAGGCACAACAGCCACCAGACAGGGGCAGGCATAAAGCTCTCCAACAGAAAATAAGGTGCGCGGAGTATACGGCAATACCTAGTTACACCTGAGTATTCATTAAGTAAAAGAATAAAGGGCCCGTGATTAACCCTGTGCTGGCGGGGTGTCGCACTGCTTAATTGTATATATATAACTAAAGTTTATTTCTCGTTAGCTTCGCCTCTTACGGCCTGCCATGTCACTGATTAAAAACATTTTTTATTCCGGATAAAGCCAATGGAACCGGGCCTTGGCGGCCGGGTATATAAGTTATTAATACCAAGTTGAGAATGGCGCCAAACAGCATCTGGGATTGTTATGGGCTCACGGACGAAGGCATCGCCAGCGACAGAACTGGCGAGCCATCGAAAACAACGAGCGTTGTACAGGTGCAAGGAATAAATCCCATGAAAACTCAAATTTCATTGAAAGCATGCACGGCAGTGGCCCTGATCCTGGCCCTTTCCCTGGGCGGTTGCAGCAGCGGCGGTGGCGGCCATAAGAGCCGTTCCAGCAGCTCCACCCCGGACAGCTCCACCGACGCAGGCAATGGCGGCACCGATGACGGCACGGGCGGAACCGGCGGCGGTACTGGCGGTACAGGTGGTGGCACCGGAGGCGGCACAGGTGGAACCGGCGGCGGTACGGGCGGCGGCACCACCACCCCACCCCTGGTCACCAGCACCGTGGTCGATCAAGTGGGCGATACCGTCACGGGCGTGGGCGATGGCGTGGGCGCCATCGGCGATGGCTTGGCGGGCACCCCTGTGGTCGGCGGCATCGTGCAAAGCGTCACCCACACCACCGACAATGTGGTCGGTACCGTTGGCGATGGTTTGAGCGGCGGCCTCGGCACCCTGGGCAGCAACCCCAACGCCCTGAGCGACACCACCGCCACCGTAGGCAAAGTGGTCGGCAATGTGGGCGATGGCGTGACGGACCTGAGCGGCAAACTCAACACCGCCACCGGCAGCATTCCCCTGGTGGGCGATATCGTCGCCAAGGTCACCCCAGTGGTGGGCCAGGTCGGGGAGAAAGTCAGCATGCTCGGCGACACCCTGACCCACATCACCAGCGACGGCCCGCTGGGCAAGCTCACCGACGCGGTAGGCAATAAAGTCGCGGTGCCGGTGGTGACCCTGGCAGAAAACGTCATCAGCAAAGCCACCAATGCCACGGGCCTGGCAGCCGCGCTCAATGGCACGGTGAACGGCGTGGCGAACGTGGTCGATGGCCTGGGCGACAAAGTGACCGCCGCCGGCAACGGCAACCCGCTGACCAACACCCTCGGCGGCGCCCTGAGCAACGTCGGCGGCACCCTGGATAAAGCCGGCAACTACGTGGCACCCGCCACCGGTGGCGGCAGCACGCCAGGCCTGGGCGGCACTGGCCTGCTGGAAGTGGTGGGCGGCGCAGTGGTCAACGTCACCGGCGGCCTGAATGCCGGCAACACCAACCCACTGGTCAGCGCCACTGCCGTCACCGGTGGCAGCGCCGGCACCCTCGTCGCCGTGACCGGCGGTGCCCTGGGCGGGACTGGCGTGGCCAACACCGCCGCCACCGCGCCCCTGGCCAGCCTCGGCAACGCCATCGGCAGCGGCCTGAACCCGGTCACCACTGCGGTGGCCAGCGCCACCCAACAAGTGACCGCCGCCACGGGCCTGGCCGCCCCGGTCAGCGCCATCACCAGCCAACTGGGCGGTGCGGTCAGCGGGGCCGGCGCAAGCATCGCGGCCAGCACGCCTAACCCTGTGGTCAAGGCGGTCGGCGGTGTGGTTACCACCGCTGGCGGCACGGTCTCGGCGGTCAGCACCCTCACGGGCACCGGCAGCACGGGGGGTGCCACTAACGGCGGTTTGGGTGGCCTGCTCAACAACCTCAAGGGCAGCCTGAACCACTAAAAAATGCACCTGGCCGATTCGACGGCCCTTCCTACAGCGCCTACGCTTGGTTGGAGACAGAAGGTTCAGGCGAATCTTCTGTCTTTTTCTTTTTGGAGCATAACGGTCCACTCGGATCGACAGTCCTTTCGCGATGTGGTCTGACCATGGAGTGTCCTATGCGCGCTTTGGCTTCCCTGTTGTTGCTCAGCCTGTGCCCTTACGCCTACGCCGAATCCCTGCCCACCTTCCTCAACAGCAACGAAACCATCCGCAACCTGCCCGCGCCCAACCTGCCCGCCGACGCCTACCGCCCGGTGACGCCGCAGTTGCAGTTACCCACCCCGGCGCCTCAGCCGCAGCAGTTGATGATGGACACCCAGGTCACCATCAAGAAGCTCAACATCGAGGGCGGCACGATCTACCCGCTGGAGGACGTGGCCCAGGCCTACCAGCCGCTGCTGGGCCACGAAGTGACCCTGGCGCAATTGATCGAAGCCACCCGCGCCGTCACACGCCGCTACCAGGACGATGGCTACTTGCTGTCCTACGCCTTCCTGCCCCAGCAAAGCTTTGATGGCGGCGTGGTGCGCGTGGTGCTGGTGGAGGGCTATATCAAGGACTACCAACTGCAGGGCGACATCGGCCGAGTCTCAGACTACTTCGAGCAATTGGTGGCCAAGCTCAAGGCCGAACGCCCGCTCACGCGCGCAACGTTCGAGCGCTACACCACGCTGATGAGCCGCATCCCCGGCATCACCGTGCAGGCACAAGTGCCGCCGCCGGGCACCACCGACGGCGCGGCGTACCTGATCGCCCAAGCCAGCCGCAAACCCTTCACCAGCAGCCTCAACACCACCGACGACAACCGCAACGGCCCCCAGGCCCTGCTGGGGCTGACCAGCAATGCCCACACCGCGATGGCCGAGCAGGTCAGCGTCAGCGGCCTGTTCCCACCGGGGGACGACCACGAGCACTACTATCGCCTGGACTACAGCCAGTTCCTCAACGCCGAAGGCACCCAATTGAGCCTGTACGGTTCGCGCTACCGCGCCGACCCAGGCACCCACGTGCAGCTCGCCAATGGCCTGCAACTCAAACCGCACCGCGAAAACGACCGCTACTCCATCGGCCTCACCCACCCCTTCATCGCCTCGCCCACCGAAGTGCTCAACCTCAGCTCGCGCTTCTACGCGGTCAACGACAAGACCCGCTACCAAGTGGTCGGCTACCCCCTGAGCGTGGAAGACAAAACCGACATCCGCGCCCTGGCCTTTGAAGGCGACTGGCGCAAAGCCAACGAAACCCAATTGCGCATCCTCAGCGGTGGCGTCTACCAGGGCATCGACAGCCTCGGCGCCAACAGCGACAACCGCGCCTACGACCTGGACTTCATCCGTCTGCGCCTGTCCGGGGTGCAAAGCGACAAGTTCTTCAGCAACTGGCAAGGGGTACTTTCCGCCGCGCTCTACTGGACCCAAGACACCCTGCCCGACAGCGAACGCGCCGTGTTCGGTGGGCAGAACTTCGGCCGTGGCTACCCCGACGACCAAGCCTCCGGCGACAAGGGCTGGGGCGTGGCCTACGAGGTCAACTACAGCCACAACCGCGACAGCACCTGGCTGCGCATCCTGCAACCCTACGTGGTGCTCGACCGCTCCAAGGCCTGGTTCAACGACCTGCCGGTCAAAGGCAACGACCTCTCCTCCGCCGCCATCGGCCTGCGCTTTGGCGACGCCAAGTACTACAACATCGCCCTGGAAGCGGCCAAACCCCTGGCCGACGAAGCCCTCGACACCTTCAACCGCAAGCCGCGCTATAGCCTGAGTTTCAGTTATCAGTTGTAGAGGCCGCTGCACACGGCCCTCAATGGGCGAAAAACCTTTCATACGCCCACTCCAAACGCTGCAAGAAACCGGGGTCCGGCGCGGTGGATAACCGATGGATCGCCCGGCGGTTCATGTAGTGCCGGGCATGCACCCACGCGCCGAAGGCCGTCTCGATATCCGACTCGGCCATGCTGTCGTGGATGTCGTTGAGAAAGTGCGGGTACAGCGCTTCGATCTCGGCGATTCGGCTGCCGGGGTTGTTCCACAGCCAAAACAACGCCTGGGCCTGCGGGTCGCTGATGAAGATGTCCGGCGCCACTTCGCCGTCGAGTTGGCGCCGCGCTTGCGGCGGGTCGAACTGCGGGCCGGAGCGGGCGTGGCGGTCCATGTAGGCCAACTCGTCGGCCAGTTTCTGGTAGCGGCCAAAGGCTTTGGGGTCCAGCGGCACGCCCAGGCCCCAGCCACGGGTCTTGCGCCCGGCGCTGTGCTGGTGCTGGTCGTACCACATGCGCAGCCAGTGGATGAAGATCACCGTGTGGCCGCTGAGTTCTTCTTCGATGGTTGTCGGCAGTAGGCTGATGAACAAGGGCGCTGCCGGCACCGTGCATTGGTACGCCGAGGCCTGTGCGTTGACGATCTGCGGCTTGAAACGCTCGGTGGCCCGGCCCGACTCAAGCACCAGCGAGGGGATTTCCCGGGTGGTGGCCGCCAGTTGCTTAACGGCGGCGCGGTAGTTGCGCTGGAAGGTGGTGATTTCGGGGGGGATGAGGAAGGTTTGATATAGCCGGGCATCAATATCCTCCAACTTTTCCAGGCTCGGCATCGGCACTCCCGCCGCGTAGGCGCGGTGATACATCATCTGCAATGGGTACCGCGAAACGTTATCCGACACGCTCTCGTCATCCTCATCGGCCCCACCGCCCACATCGACCTGGGCACCGGGAAACAAACGCTCCTGGCGGGGGCCGCGACAGTCCTCGGGGTCGGCGCCGAGCATGCTCAGGGGTTTGTAAAAACGCAGTTCGTGGGCGGCGGCGTAATGCACGCAACGCTCAACCTGGGGCGAGAGGTGCAGTTGCGAAGACACCTGGTTACTCAGCGGCATAAACCCCGTCAGCAGGTTGTCGTCATAGCGGTTGGTCACGCAATCGAACAAGCCCATGAACCGGATGTGCACGGGAATGCCCTGGTAAGCCCCGCCCTCCATGAGGCCTTCCAGCAGGCGTTGGGCAAAGGCCAGGGCCAGGCCACCGCCCGTGTCGTAGCCGAAAATCGCCACGTTGATCTTATGGATCGGCAGGCGCTGCTGGGCACTCATCACCGCCAGTTGAAAGTCGCGCCGAGCGGCGTTGAGGCGCACCTCCACGCCGGTATTGAACAGCGCGGCCCCTAGGGAGCCATCACGCACCCAGCCCCAGGACTCGGCCACAGCCCCTGCCGAAACCTTGGCCCCGGCTTGCCCCGCCGACTGGGCGGCGCGCCAGGGGTGGCGCGTCACCTCCTCCCAATAGTCCTGCCACTCACGGCGCAGGTTGCGCTCGATACGCGCCCATTGTTTACGGGGTTTGGCCACCAGGCGCTTGGCCTGGCGCCCCGCCCTGCCGGCCGCCTCCTTGCCTTGCTCCAAGACCTCTTGCGCCGTCCAAATCGCCCGCCGAATCAGGCTGCGATCGCGGATCCCCTGGCTGCGGGCCCAGGCATCTTCCACGGCGGCCTTCGTGCGTTCCCGGGCCTTGTCTTGGGCCATCTCAGGGGTTTTATCGTAAATAGCGTCACCGGCCTTATCGGCGATGGCGGCGGCCAATACTCGGGTTTCAGGGTCGAAGTCGGCGCCGAGGCCGGGGTAGTAAAACTTGCGCTTGCCTTCATCCTCGAATTCATAGCTTGCATTATGCAATTTGAGTACGTTAGTAGCCGGCGTTGTAGCTTTTGAACAACCAAACCCATCAAAGTAAAAACTTAGCCACAAGACCTGCTGACAGATAGGGCACAACTGCTCAGACTCTGACTTAACTCTTTCAAAGAAAACATCATCCAACCCGAGTTCAATATCATCCTTCATTTCAGATCCTCCACGGACGACGGCATTATTCTAGGAGCGCGTAAATCGTCTACCCACTGCAATTTAGGAACTCCATCTTTCATAAAGAAGATTCGGAAATAACGAGAAGTAGAAGATTCGGGTTGCGGAATAATTACCTCTGTAGAAAATTCTTTCCTAGGGATTCCCGCTTCAAGCTCATCCAAGCTACGCGCCATACTCCAAGTTAAAGTCACCTGTTTCCCCGGAGTTACACGACAACCACACGAAAGCCCCCCTCCACCGCCATACATGTAGTTTCCCTTACGCGCAGATGGGTTACCTGAACACCCCGTCTTATTTGCAGCATCCAATCTAAATTCATGAATTGGCCATTCATACTGGTTATACCCAGTAATACAAACCTCCTTCGAGGCAGGTGCAAAAACATCACCGCAACCCGCCAGCGAAGTCACCAACAGGCCTGCCATCAGTAGTTGTTTATTCATCCCTTATTCTCCTTCGATTGGTGGCATGATTCTTGGGGCACCCAAATCATCCACCCACTGCAACTGCGGAATTCCATTTTTCATAAAGAAGATTCGGAAATAGCGAGAAGTAGGAGATTCAGGCTGAGGAATTGTGACCTGCACTGTATGTTCAACTTCCGGAACCTTAGCGGCATACTCCGCCTTATTCTGAGCGAAAACCCAATACAAACTAACCTGCCCCCCAGGAGTTACACGACAACCACACGAAAGCCCCCCTCCACCGCCATACATGTAGTTCCCCTTACGCGCAGACGGGTTACCTGAGCAACCAGATTTGTTTTCTGCATCCAATCTAAACTCATAAATTTGCCGCTCATACTGGTTATACCCAGTAATACAAACCTCCTTCGAGGCAGGTGCAAAAACATCACCGCACCCTGCCAGCAAAGTCAGCAACAGGCCTGCCATCAGTAGTTTTTTATTCATTGCTTATCATCCTTCGATTGGCGGCATGATTCTCGGAGTACGTAAATCGCCCCACCCAAGTAAGCAGCGCAATCGAAACTTCAAACTGTCTTGATATCGTTCAACTAATTCTTGCAGCTTGAACGTGCTGAGCAACAGCCAGGTCAGCCGCAACAAGATTGCACCTATGTAATAACGCTGGGTTTTGCACGCCTGTGGGTGGGCAGGGAGTTGTGCCGCATCGCTGAATACGTTGGGCGAACGCGGGGGGCCGTTTTCGGTTTTTTTTGTGTGGGGAAGCCAGCGCGTCAGTGTGGTTTGCATCGGCAAGCCTTTTGGCAACGGTCAATAGGGCGGCGAAACCCGGTGCAGCAGGCATCCATCAACAGCCCTTCACGCCCGGGGCCCACAAGAACGCAGAGCGTAAAGACTGAACATCCTTGCGTAATGTCGGAGAATTCCCGTTTTCAAGACGGCCACTTCCTGATCCCCCTATTGGGTGCAATGTTCAGTGGGTGTCTACGGGCGACGGGGTGGGACGTGCGGCACCAGAAGGGAAGCAAGGCAGGGCCGGCTACGGATTAACCAAAAACACCTTGGGCTGCGGGAACAGGTTGTTCAGGGTTTCGAGCAGGCGTACGTGGTAGATGGGTTTGCGGAACAGGTCCAGCACTTGCAGGCGCAACAGGTCGCTGACGTCGTCCATGTCGGCGTGGCCGGAGGTGACGATCACGGGCAAGTGTTGGCGCAGGGTGTGTTCGCGCAGGCGGCGGATCAGGGTGATGCCGCTTTCTTCGGGCATGCGCAGGTCGGTGATGACCAGGGCGATGTCCGGGTGTTGGGTCAGGGTTTGCAGGGCGCACTTGACCGAAGTGGCGGTGAAGCAGTGAAAGCCTTCGCCTTCGAGCAGTTCGGCCAGTTCCAGCAACGCCTCTTCTTCGTCGTCTACCAAAAGCAACTGCTGTCGCGACGAAGAAGAGGTCATGGGCGTGGCTCAACTCAAAGAGATGAAGGTGCAGGCACAACCGCCCACGGCTAAGGCACTGGTTTGCCACCCGGGGAGGTTCCGCCCAGGCTGGTGGTCACCGAGTTGAATTTATCCCACACGGCCCCGCCCAGCGGCGTGACGAACAGCACCAATACCACCGCCACCATGGCCACCAGCAATGCGTATTCGATGGCGGATGCACCGTCATCGCGTCTCAGAAAACGCCGCGCTTTGCGCAAAAAGTTCTGAAGGATCATTGGACTTCTCCTTATGCGCCATCGAGTGCGCTTGATACTGGGACTGCAACATGAGTCCTCTGTGCCACCTGAGCATTGTCAACAATCCCCCACCCAACAAGTGTAAGAACTGATTAATCACAAAGTATTAATCCAAAGGTTTGCGCCAGCAAAACACCGTGGATAAAGGGCCAAGAACCCGCCGCCAATTATTTTTCGCGCAGTAATGGCGTTTTGGCTTAGCTGCACTACCTTCAAATAGCAAAATCGTTGCATGTTCATAGCTGCCTGATTGCCCGACTGGCCCGTTTTACGGCCGCTGAAGCAGCAGGAAAGGGAGAGCCGTCATGAACAGTCGAGTCACCATGACCCTCGCCGGGTTGCTGTTGCTGGGCGCCGTATTCGTCGGCTACTGGGGCCTGATGCTCAACCGCCAACCCGAACCCGTAGCCGAGCCGGCCGCCCCGGTGGCCGTCAGCCAAACCGTGGAAAAAGCCGTTACCACAGCCCAAGACCAGACCCGCACACCGGTGGTGGTGCTGCTGCGCGATGTGCCGGCCTTTACCCCGTTGACCGCCGAGGATCTGACCCTGGAAAAACTGCGCAACGCCCCGGCCGGCAGTCTTTCCAGCCTAGACCAGGCCCTGGGCCGCACCCCCTGGCGCACCCTCGCAGCGGGCACCTGGCTCAACGATGAAAGCTTCAGTGCCGGCGGCCCGCTGGCGCGGATGATCCACAGCAACGAGCGTGCTTTGGCCATGGCGGTGGATGAAGTCATCGGTGCCGGCGGCCAGTTGAACCCCGGCGATTATGTGGACGTGCTGCTGTTTTTACGCGCCGACGCGAGCAACCTGCAACAGTCGGTGCAAGTGGTGATCCCGGCCATGCGCCTGCTCGCCGTGGGCGAACAATTGGGCCTGACCAACGATGGCCAACCGGCCTCGCCGGCCACCACGGCGGAAGAAAAAATGAAGCTCGAACAGCGCCGTTATGGCGCGCGCACGGTGATCCTCGCCGTGCCGCAAAAGCTCCTCAGCCGGATGATGCTCGCCACCCAGGTTGGCACCTTGCGCCTGGCCGTGCGCAGCAGCGAAGAGAAGAACCTGGCGCGTTACTGGGCTGGTGAAAATGACAGTATTGGCACAATCGATGCGACCAACAGCCAACTGTTCCAGTTCACCGAACTGGCCATGGCCCGGGCACCCAAGGGCGGCATGGTCGCCGGCCCCGTCGCCAGCGGCGGCACCCCTGCGCCACGGCGCGGCATCGAGGTGATCCGCGGCAACCAGGCCAGCCAATGAACCCCTTGATCGAGCAAGGATGCATGCGCATGCAAAAACCTTCCTTCAGCACCACGCTTGGCGCCCTGATGCTCGCCGGGCTGCCGCTGCACACCGCCCTGGCCGCGCCTGCCAATTGCAGCGCCCTGGCCGGGTTGCCGGCGGTGCTGGAGGTGGGCGAGGGCCTGCAACAGAACATCGAATCCCCCGTGGCCATCACGCGCTTGGCGGTGGGCGACCCCAAGGTCGCCGACGTGCACCCCAACGGCGACAAATCCTTCCTGCTCACTGGCATGGCCAGCGGTGCCACCAGCCTGATGGTCTGGACCGGCTGCGCCAGCACCCCACGCCAGAGCATGGTGTTCGTGCGCGGCAAGGCCACCGCCGCCCTCACCCGCGCCGCCCTGGGCCCCACCGAGGACCCCCTGCTGCCCAGCCAGGTGCAAACCGATATCCGCTTCGTCGAAGTCAGCCGCAGCAAGCTCAAGGAAGCCACCGCCTCGCTGTTCGGCACCCGCGGCAACTTCCTGTTCGGCGCGCCCAAGACCCTGCCCACCATAGACGGCGTGGTCACCCCCAAGCTGCCGGTGGACAACGGCCAGTTCAACTTCTCGTGGATCGGCGGCAAAACCATGGTGATGATTAACGCCCTCGAAGGCAGCGGCTTTGCCTACACCCTGGCGCGGCCCAGCCTGGTGGCCCTGAGCGGGCAGAGTGCGAGTTTCCTGGCCGGTGGCGAGATCCCCATTCCGGTGCCCAGCTCCGGCAGCGACAGCGTGTCCATCGAGTACAAGGAATTCGGCATCCGCCTGACCCTCACCCCGACCATCATCGGCCGCGACCGCATCGCCCTCAAAGTTGCCCCGGAAGTCAGCGAGCTGGATTACAGCAACGCGGTGAACATCGCCGGCACCCTGGTGCCAGGCCTGACCGTGCGGCGCACCGACACCAGCATCTCCCTGGCCGACGGCGAGAGCTTCGTCATCAGTGGCCTGATTAGCACCCGCAACAGCTCCCAGGTGAACAAGTTTCCGGGCCTGGGCGACATCCCGATCCTGGGGGCGTTTTTCCGCGACTCAGAGATCAAGCGCGAAGAGCGCGAACTGCTGATGATCGTCACCCCGCACCTGGTCCAACCGCTGGCCGCCGATGCGCGCCTGCCGTCGCTGCCGGGCGAGCAGATGCGCAACTACGACCCCAACTTCTACCGCATGTTCTTCCTTGAAAACGGCAACTTCGACAACCGCAGCGGGTTATCGCAATGAGCCAGAACCTGAGCCAGACGTTCCTCGCCATCACCCGCAACCCCACCGACCAGGAGTGGCTACAAAGTGCCCTCGCACCGTTGGGGCAAGTGGTCAGCGCCGGCGGAGGCAGCCTCGACGAGTTGCTCGCGCTGGTGGACGTGACCTTCGCCAGCCTGGTGTTCGTGGGCCTGGACCGCGAGAACGTGGTGGCCCAGTGCGCGATGATCGAGGGCGCCCTGGAGGCCAAGCCGATGCTGGCGATCGTCGCCTTGGGCGATGGCATGGACAACCAACTGGTGCTCAACGCCATGCGCGCTGGGGCGCGGGATTTCGTCGCCTACGGCTCGCGGGCCAGTGAGGTCGCCGGGTTGGTGCGGCGCCTGGGCAAACGCCTGCCGCCGGTGGCCCACAGCACCTTGCTCGGCGGCCTCACGGTGCTCTACAGCACCCAGGGCAACGGCGACGGCGCGCTGATCGCCAGCCACTTGGCGCTGGTGGTGCAAAAGAGCGGCCAGCAAACCCTGCTGCTGGACCTGGGCCTGCCCCGGGGTGACTCCCTGGCGCTGCTGGGCCTGGAGAGTTCGTTCAACTTCGGCGATGCCCTGCGCCACCTGCGCCGCCTCGACGCCACCCTGATCGACAGCGCCTTCACCCGCGCCGAAGCGGGGCTGCGCATCCTCGCCTACGCCCCGGGCGATGAGCCCCTCAAACGCACCAGCGCCGCCGAGCTGTACATGCTTCTCAGCGCCCTGCGCCAGCATTTCCAGCACATCGTGGTGAACCTCACCGGGCAGTCGGACAGCGAAGCGCTGCGCACCTTCGTCAGCCACTGCGACAAGTTGCTGTGGCGCACCGACCAGAGTGTGCTGGACTGCCGGCGCAACCTGGCGGTGCTCAACCTGTGGCGCGAAAAAGGCATGAAGCTCGACCACGCGCGCCTGCTGGTGGACAGCTACCTGCGCAGCGTCGCCCCCGACGCCGAAACCCTGGGCAAGACCTTTGGCATGGAAGTCATCGCCGTGCTGGCCCTGAGCCCCGAGCTGCGCCTCAACGCCAAGAACCAGGGCGTGAGCCTGTTTGAGCTGGCCCCGCGCGAGAGCCTCACGCAGAGCCTGCACACCCTGGGCGAACGCCTGGCCAAGCGCTCCGAAGGCCTGGCCAAACCCAAGGGCGGCTGGCTCAGCCGACTGCGAGGAACGCCCCCATGACTGGCGAAAAACTGTTCGGCGCGCCCACCGCCAGTGTCGGCGCCAAGGGCAATGCCGACCACGAAGGCCTGAAACTGGTGCTGCACCGCTACATCATCGACGCCATCGAGGAGTCGGGGAAAAACCTGCTCGAAGGCTCACGCCAGAACCTCGCGCAATTTGTCACCGATAAAGTGGCCGAGTACATCGCGCGCCTGCACCTGGCCATTTCCCGCTACGAGATGGAACGCCTGGGCGAAGAGATCGTCGACGAGCTCACCGGGTTCGGCCCCCTCGAAGTGCTGCTGCGCGACCCGGCCGTGACCGAAATCCTGGTCAACGGCCCGCACCGCGTGTTCATCGAGCGCGACGGCGTGCTGCACCTGAGCGACCTGCGCTATTTATCGACTCGCACCACGTCGAGCGCGTGATGCAGCGCATCCTTTCGCCCCTGGGGCGGCGCCTGGACGAGTCTTCGCCCATGGTCGATGCACGCCTGCCCGACGGCAGCCGGGTCAACGCCATCATTCCGCCCATCGCCCTGGACGGGCCGTGCCTGTCGATCCGTAAGTTTCGCAAGGACATGCTCAAAAGCAGCGACCTGGTGGCGATGCAAACCATCGACCAGAACATCTTCGAGTTCTTCCAGGACGCGGTGGGCAAGCGCTGCAACATCCTTATCAGCGGCGGCACCGGCACCGGCAAGACCACCCTGCTCAACATCCTCAGCCAGTTGATTAACCCCCACGAACGCCTGGTGACCATCGAAGACGTGGCCGAGCTGCAATTGGGCCACCCCCACGTGGTGCGCCTGGAAACCCGCCCGCCCAATGCCGAGGGCCACGGCGAGGTCAAGGCCAGCGACCTGATCCGCAACGCCCTGCGGATGCGCCCCGACCGCATCATCCTCGGCGAGATCCGTGGCGTCGAAGTGCTCGACGTGCTCACCGCGATGAACACCGGCCACGACGGTTCCATGAGCACCGTGCACGCCAACAACGCCCAGGACGCCCTGTTGCGCCTGGAAACCCTGGTGGGCCTGACCGGCCGGCAAGTGGCCGAACGCACCTTGCGCCAGATGATCTGCGCGGCCCTGGACGTGGTGATCCAACTGACCCGCATGCCCGATGGCCGGCGCTGCGTCAGCGAGGTGGTGGAAGTGGTAGGCGTGCGCGACGACGTGTACGTCACCAACACCCTGTTCCGCCTCGACCGGCGCAGCGGCTTCGGCTTTTTGCGCGAGGCGCTCAACCCGGCCGGCGACAAGCTGCGCCGCGAATTCGCCCTGAGCCAGGACTGACCCGCGAGGTGCCGACCATGTTGCTGCCGTTGCTGCTGAGCGTGGTGTTTTTGCTCTTGGTGAGCCTGTCGATTCGCCTGTTCTACCAGGGCCTGCGCAAAACCGGCAACGAGCGGGTGATGCAGCGCCTGGCCCAGGGCCAACCGCAACTGGCGCCGGAAAAAGCCGCTTGGACCGGCCTGGAGCGGGCCTTCCTGCGCGCCGGCCTGGGCCGCCCCACCGATCGCCTGGGGCTGTGGCTGGCGGCGTGGGCGCTGCTGCTGATGCTCGGGTTTGTCCTCGAAGGCTGGGTGGGCCTCTTGGTGCTGGTGGTGCTGCCACCGTTGGTGGTGCGCCTGGTGATTGCTTGGCTGTACCGGCGCCGGGTCAACCGCATGATTGCCCAATTGCCGCCGCTGCTGGACCACACGGTGCGCAGCCTCAAGGCCGGGCGCACCCTGGCCGACGCGGTGCTGGGCGCCATCGAGGCCAGCAACGACCCGCTCAAGAGCGCCATGAGCCGCATCCAGCGCAACGTGCAACTGGGGGTCAACCTGCCCGAGGCCGCCAGCGACTTCGCCGAACTCTACGAACGGGACGAACTGCGCCTGTTCGCCCTGGGCCTGAAGGTCAACCACCGCTACGGCGGCAACGCCAGCGAACTGCTGGAAAACCTCATCAGGATGATCCGCGAGCGCGAACAGGGCGCGCGCCAACTCGCCGCCCTGACCGGCGAAACCCGCATGACCGCCGTGGTCCTGGCGGTGTTGCCGGTGGGCATGGTCGGCTACTTCATGCTCACCAACCCCCACTACATGCTCAGCATGTGGCACGACCCCAGCGGCCAGCGCATGCTCATCACCGCCGTGGTGCTGCAAGTGTCGGGCTGCCTTGTGCTGTGGCGCATGTTGCGGAGTATCTGAGATGGCCCTGCTCGCCGCTGCCCTGATGGTTGTCGCCGCCCTGGCCCTGGCACTGCTGGCCCTGCTGGGGCAAAAACGCCGCAAACGCCAGGTTGCCCAACGCCTGCAAGGGCACCTGGTGCGCGACAACAAACTGGGCAGTTGGCTGCGCCTGTTGGGCGACAGCCGTTTCGGCCAGCGCTCGGTGAGCCTGGACAACGAAACCCAACGGCTGCTCAACCGCCTCGGTTGGCGCAAGGCCAGCCAGCGCTCGCTGTACGCCGCCAGCCAGGTCGGCCTGCCCATCCTCGCGCTGTGCCTGGTGCTGCTGGCGCAAACCCTGTTTTTCCCCAACATCGAGCACCAGTGGCTGGCGCCGTTCTTCGCCCTGTGCCTGGGCTACCTGCTGCCCAAACGCCTGCTAGCGGCAGCGGCCAAACGCCGGCAAAGACAGATCAGCGTAGAAATCGCCACCTTCATTCCCTTGCTGCGCATCCTGTTCGAGTCGGGCATGGCGGTGGAGCAAGCCCTGCGGGTGCTGAGCGTGGAAGCGCGACGGCTGCTGCCGGAGCTGACCCAGGAACTGCGCATGATCCTGGCCCGGGTCGATTCGGGCCTGGAGCTGGGCCATGAACTGAACCTGTCGGCCAAGTTGCTGGACACCGACGAATTCACCGACACCTGCGTGATCCTCCAGCAACTGCTGCACCAGGGCGGCGGCGCGATGAAGTCGCTGCTGGCCCTCAAGCAACTGCTCGACGACCGACGCCTGACGCACTTGCAGGAATACATCTCGAAAATGTCCGCCAAGATGTCCGTGGTGATGATGCTGTTTCTGTTCCCAGCCTTGCTGATCGTGCTCGCCGGGCCCGGGTTCACCGCCATCGCCCGCGCTTTTTCCTAGAGGGAACACCATGAAAAAACGCCTGATGATCGCCAGCCTGCTACTGCTCGGCGGCTGTGCCAGCAACGGCCAGGCCCCTTGGGCGACGCTGGGCGCCGCCAGCAGTTGCGGCAAATTGAGTGCCGACCAGGAACTGGCCCTGAACCTGGCCGACGACATGGCCCGCGACGGCAAACTGCACGCCAGCCTGGCCAACCTGCAAAGCCTGCCCGACACCCTCAGCCAGGTGCGCCTGAGCAAGGCGCGGGTGTACCGCTTGCTCGGGCGCGGCGAGGCCAAAGCGCTGTACCAGAGCCTGGCCGGCGGTTGCCTGGCGGGCGAGGCCGAACATGGCCTGGGGCAACTGGCGGCGGCCCGCGGCGACAACGCCCAGGCCCTGGCCCACTTGCAACGCGCCGCCAGCCTGGCGCCCACCGACGAGAAAATCCGCAACGACCTGGGCGTGGTCTACCTCAACCAACTGCGCCTGAACGAGGCGCGCTTTGAATTCCTCACCGCCATGGAACTCAAGCAAAGCGACTCGCTGGCGGCGGTCAACCTGGTGACCCTGCTGCTGTATCAGGACAACTGGGCGCAAGCGGGCGAAGTGGTCAGCCGTGCCGGGTTGAGCCCGCAACAATTCACCCTGGCGCAATCGCGGGCCGAGCAACTCAAGGCCGGCGCCAAACCGGCCCCCGTCAAACCCGAACATGTGGCGACCACCAGCCACTTGCCTGTGACCCAAGCGAACCAGGAGTGGCCATGAAACGACTCACCCTGCTGTGCTGCGCCGCGCTGCTGGCCCTGCCCCAAAACGGCAACGCCATCGAACCCGGCCCCGCCTCCAAGCAACAACAGGAAACCGAAGGCTGGCTGCACCTGCAAAGCAGCAACGCCGCGCCCTCGCCCACACCGCAAACCGCCAGCAGCGCCGAACGGGAACTGGCCATGCAGCGCTGGCTCAAGAGCTACGAAGACCAGATACCGGATTTCTATGATGCGGATGTGGGTGGGGAGATCAGCAAGTAGGACACAGGCACCCAGGCACTGCGGGCCCGCCCCCACACAAGGCCCAGGCAAAACCAAAATACCGCTGACACCGCAAAACCCTTGTGGGAGCGGGCCCGCCCGCGATGGCACCGGTACACCCCACACACCTCCACTGCCTGTCCTACCGCCATCGCGGGCAAGGCCCGCTCCCACACAAGGCCCAGGCAAAACCAAAATACCGCTGACACCGCAAAACCCTTGTGGGAGCGGGCCTGCCCGCGATGGCGCCGGTACACCCCACACACCTCCACTGCCTGGCCTACCGCCATCGCGGGCAAGGCCCGCTCCCACACAAGGCACAGGCAAAACCAAAATACCGCTGACACCGCAAACCCCTTGTGGGAGCGGGCCCGCCCGCGATGGCGCCGGTACATCCCACACACCTCCACTGCCTGGCCTACCGCCGTCGCGGGCAAGGCCCGCTCCCACACAAGGCACTGGCAAAACAAAAATACCGCTGACACCGCAAAACCCTTGTGGGAGCGGGCCTGCCCGCGATGGCGCCGGTACACCCCACACACCTCCACTGCCTGGCCTACCGCCATCGCGGGCAAGGCCCGCTCCCACACAAGGCACAGGCAAAACCAAAATACCGCTGACACCGCAAACCCCTTGTGGGAGCGGGCCCGCCCGCGATGGCGCCGGCACACCCCACACACCTCCACTGCCTGGCCTACCGCCGTCGCGGCCACAGTGGGCCCGCTCCTACAGGGAGGATGTACTGCTCAGAAATACAGCAGGCTCAATGCGCGGTGACTTGGTGGCGCATGCCCGAGCGGCTCGGGGAGAGGGCCAGGGCCAGTTGGGTGCGGTTGTGCATGTGGGTCAGGCGCAATACCTGGGAGACGTAGAGCTTCACGGTGTTTTCGGTGATGCCCAGTTCGCAGGCGATCTGGTAGTTGGTCTGGCCTTTGCCCACCAGGCGCGCCACATCCAGTTGCCGGGGCGAGAGTTGGTGGAAGATCGCCGGGATTTCGTCCGGCTCCGCCTCGTTGGCCATGGGCGCCGGCGTGCCGGGGCTGCGGCGCACTTTGTCGAGGTCCTGGTAGAGGCCGTCGATGGAGGTGGAGAGGTCTTGCAGCTTTTGGTTGAGGTGGCCCAGTTGCAGGGTTTTCTGTCGCTCCTGCAGGGCAACTTCCTGGCGTTGCAGGCCTTGCAGCAGTTCGTCCAGGTCGATGGGTTTCTGGTAGTAGTCGGCGATCCCGGCGCGCAGGGCCTTGATGACGTCCTGTTTGTCGGCACGGCCGGTGAGCATGATGGCCTCGAACGCCCGTTGATTGCCGGCAATGCGTTGCAGCGCCTGGACCAGTTCGATGCCATCCATGTCGGGCATGTGCAGGTCGCACAGCACCAGGCCGATGTCGCAGTCTTCGTTGAAGCGCTCCAGCGCCTGGGGGCTGGATTCACACGGCACGCACCGATACCCGCTGCTTTCGAGAAACTCGCAGAGCTCTTCGACAATCAGTGGCTGGTCGTCGACCACGAGCACTTTCACCTGGGACGTTAGCTTGTTCACGCGAAACTCCATGCCTGGCAAGCCTGGGAGGGGGCAGCCTCTTCCTGTACCAATAGCCATAGGCTGTATAGGGTGTGATTTCAAAGTAGACGCACTTTGCCACTCTGTACATAAAGCGGCCGGGGCCACGCGACTAGTGGATCCAGGCCAGGGATAGCAGCAGGCCCAGCAAGACGAAGGGCGCGAAGGGTTGGTTTTTTGACTCTTTCGGGTCGAGCCACCGTACGTGCGCCCTAACCCGTTGACTCATAAGCGGCCAGACTTTTGGCGCGATCAACAGCCACAGCACGCTGACCACGCCGGCACCGATGAAGGTGCCCAGCAGGTGCAGGGTGTCGGTGGCCAGGCCCAGGGCGGCCATCAATTTCACGTCGCCAGCGCCCATGCGGCCCATGGCGTAGCCGGGCAAGGTCATGGCCGCCGCCAGTAAAAAGGCGAATACGCCTTGCTGGGCGCTGGCACCGATCCACGTGGTGTCGTTCCACAACAGGTAGACCAGGGCCACCACTGTTGCCCCGAGGGTCAAGCCATTGGAGATCTGCCGCTGCCGAGCATCCTGCGCAGCACAAAGCGCCAGCCACATGAATAGGAAAAAGGTGTGCATCAGGTAAAAAACGTCCCTTTTTGCCGAATGATTCTATGCTGACATTACGTCGTAGTTGTCAGGGTAGACGCGCGCATGAAAACCAGCCTCCCTCGAAAGCAAAAAGGCGCCGTAGCGATCGAATTCGCCTTGGTGTTCGTGATTTTTTTCGCGGTGTTTTATGGCCTCGTCACCTACAGCCTGCCGCTGCTGATGATGCAATCGTTCAACGAAGCCACCGCCGAGGCGGTGCGCCGCAGCGTGGCCCTGGACCCGGCCACGCCCAACTACAAGAGCGCCGTCGAAGCCCTGGCCAACGCGGTGCTGCGCCAGAAGCTGGAATGGCTGCCCAGCACGCTGAACATCACGTGGGGCGTGGACACCAGCGCCGACTACACCGCCGGCGTGCTCACCGCCAAGGTCAAGTACCCCAGCAGCAAGTTGAACCAGGTACTGCCCTTCCTCGTGCTGCCAGGCGTGGGCAAAGTGCCTAACCTGCCGGACTACCTGAGCGCCCAGTCGAGCCTGCAATTTTGAATTCCGGGGGACGATTGTTCGGCCGCTTGCTGGGCCGCAACCCGGCGTTGCTCAACGACCCCTGGGCAGCCCTGCCGGCGCCCAGTGTCGGCTTGCAGTTGTACCTGAACCACGACGGCGGCGTGCTGCACATGGCCGGGCCGCTGCGCCACATGCTGGCCCAGCTCCGGCCGCTGGACCGGCCGCCGCTGCTGGATTTTCTGCTGCCCCACAGCGCTCTGGTGGTCGAAGGCACGCCCGGCGATTGGCTGGGCCACAGCCTGGACCTGGATTTCGCCAGCCTGATCGGCCCGCCCTTGCAGTTGCGCGGCTGGGTGTCGCCCCTGGCCGAGGGCTGGCTGTTACAACTGCTCGACATCAGCGACCTGCGCCAGGGCCGCCAGCAGGCGCAAAGCCGCGAACATTGCCAGAGCCTGGCCGCGCAAATCAGCCAGCAGTTGCGCCAGTGCAGCCTGTCGCGCCTGCCCCAGGTGCTGGGCGAACAACTGCAAATGATCGCCCAGCACTGGTACATCCCCTGCGTGGCGGTGGCGCTGCTCGATGAGCGCAATCAGGGCTGGCAGATCCACTGCCAATACCGCGCCCACGATGCCCCGCAGCTGTGGCACAACGGCCAGTTGCTGGGCAGCAGCCTGGACAGCCTGAGCGGTAACACCCCCCTGCGCCTGAGCGTGCAGCAGGGGCTGAGCGAACACCCGCGCTTGCAAGGCCTGTTCGCCCACAGCGACGGCTGGCTGGTGCCGTACCGCGACGACCACGGTGTCGGCGCCTGGCTGCTGTGCGGTTTTTACCCAGTGTTGCAGCACGCCCCGGATTTGAGCTCGCGCGACTGGCTGCTGCTCACCGCCGCCCTCGCCGGGCCATTGCTCAGCCGCTTGCGCGAGCAGCGCCACCACCTGCAACTCGAACGCCTCGATGCCTTGCAAGGCCTGCTCGGCGCCGGGTGGTGGGAATGGCAGCAGACCGACAACCAGATCCACCTGGCGCCGCCGCTGGCCCACAGCCTGCAATTACCAGCGGACACCTGGCAGTTGCCCCGCGAAGAGTGGCTGGCGCTGATCCACCCGGCCGAGCGCGAAGAACTCAACCGCCGCTTGCTCGACTTGCAGCAGCACGGCAAACCACTGGTGCTGAGCGTGCGCCTGCACCACGAGGAGGCCGAGCACGGGCCGCGGTGGTATCGCGTGCAGGGCCAGGCGTTGGGTGTGGGCGATGCTCGGCGGGTGGTCGGCTTCATGCTCGACATCAGCGACATCAAGAACCAGCAGCAACAGGCTGCCGCGGCCCACGCTCGGCTCGATAACCTGATCGCCAGTTCCCCGGCGGTGATCTACGTGCAGCGTTACGCACAAGGGGCGCTGGAGCCGAGTTTCTTCAGCGCCAGCCTGTTACCGCTGCTGGGCTGGACCCTGGCCGATTGCAGCGCCGCCGGCCTGCTGGAGCACTTGCACCCCGACGACCGCGAGGCGTATTTCCAGCGCACCCGGCAATTGCTGCGCGAGGGCTCGGTACGCAGCCGCTATCGCCTGCGCGACGCCGCGGGCAGCTACCACTGGCTGCTGGACGAAGCCAAGTTGCTGCGCGATGACCTCGGCCTGCCAGTGGAGGCAGTGGGCCTGTGGCTGGACATCACCGAGGCGACCCAGGCCGGCGAGCACGTGCGCCAAAGCGAGGAGCGCTACCGCATGCTGGTGGAGGATTCGCCAGCGATGATCTGCCGCTATCGCCCGGACTTAAGCCTGATCTTCGGCAATCGCCCCTTGGCCACTTACCTGGAATGCGCCCCCGAGGCGCTGCCGGGGGTCAACCTAGGCCAGTGGATGAGCGCCGAACAGCGCGAGGCCTTCGCCCAACGCATCGCCCAACTGACCCCGCAACGGCCCATCAGCACCGCCGAAATCAGCCTGCAACTGCCCGGGCGCGCCAACGCCTGGTGGGTGTGGTCCGACCGCGGCGTGTTCGACGAGCACGGCCAGTTGCGAGAAGTGCAAGCCGTGGGCCGCGACAACACCGAGGTGCGCCGCGCCCAGCAGCAACTGACCCAGAGCGCGAAAATGGCCACCCTCGGCGAGATGGCCACGGGCCTGGCCCACGAGATCAACCAACCGCTGAACGTGATGCGCATGGCCGTGGTCAACGTGCTCAAGCGCCTGGACAGCGGCGACGCCGAGCCCGCGTACCTGCAAGACAAACTCAAGCGCATCGACGCGCAGATCCAGCGCGCTGCCCGGGTGGTGGACCACATGCGCGTGTTCGGCCGCCGCTCGGAGGTTGAGCAACAGCCGTTCGACCCGGCCCGCGCGGTGGAGGGCACCGTTGCGCTGTTGGGCGAAGGGTTGCGTGGCAAAGGCGTGGAACTGCGCATCAGTGAAGTGCCGTTTGCGGTGCAGGTGCACGGCCATGTCGATCAATTGGAGCAAGTGCTTATCAACCTGCTGGTCAACGCCCGCGATGCGCTGCTGAGCAAGCGCGAGGCCGACCGCCCGTTCAAGCCGTGGATCAGCGTGCACGCCGAGCGCGACGAAAACGCTGTGCGCCTGTGGGTGCAGGACAACGGCGGCGGCATCGACCCGCGCTTGCTGGAGCGCATCTTCGAGCCATTCTTCACCACCAAACCCGTGGGCGTGGGCACCGGCCTGGGGTTGTCGGTGAGCTACGGCATCATCGCCAACATGGGTGGGCGCCTGAGCGCCGGCAACACCGCCGACGGCGCGCGGTTTTGCGTGGAGCTGCCGCTGGTTTAGATGAGCAATTGCGCCCGCCCGCCGGCATGGCAACTGAGGTTGGCGCCCACTTCGGCATTGCCCAGGCTCACCCCCAAAACGCTCAACACGCTGTTGACGATAGGGTCCAGCAGCGGCCCGAGAATGCTTTTGATCGCCGTCACCAACGCCGCGCTGATATCGCTCAACAACCCCGCCACCCCGGCCAGGGCCGCCGCGCTGATGCCACCGCTGGGCGCGGCGTAGGAGGTCAACTGCACGCCGGTGAGGGTGTCGCCCAGGCTGGTGATGATGTTGGTGGTGGCCAGGCCTTTGTACAGCGGGCCCAGGCCGATATTGGGCGGTAGCGGGTAGGGAATGCTCTGGCTGCGCGAGGCCACGCTGGTTTGCACCTTGAGGTCGAGCCAGCCGCCGACGCTGGGGATGCGCGCCTCGCAGCCCAGGCCAATGAACAGCAAGGTGTAGCAGCGCTCGGTGCCGATATCCACCAGGCGCACCGGGTCGACCACAATGGCCGCCGCCGAAGAAAACGCCTGGGTGGCGTTCACCCGGCCTACCCCCAGGTTGGCCAGCGCGGTGGTGACCTGGGCGGTGAGGCTTTTGGAGGTATCGGTGTCGCAGTTGTAGTCGGTGACAAAGCTCTTGGCCGGGGCTGCCTCCACGCTGACGTCCAGGCTGGAGATCAGTTGCAGCGAGGGGTGCACGCAGGGCTTGGTGAGGATGCACAGCAACGGGTCGAGCAGGGTCGTAAGCTTGAGGCCCAGCAGGTTGTTGACCACCCCCACCACCGGGGTCAGCACCTGGGACAAGCCGTTGGTCAGCGCGCTAATGTTTTTGAGTACCGGCAGGTCGAGGGTCACCAGGGTACGCACCTGGGCGGTGCGCACGAAGATCTGCCTGGCGGTCACCACCGGACCGACGGCGGCGTATTCGGCCTTGGCTACTTTCGGGTTGCCGATGGCCGACATCTGCGGGGCCTCGATGACCTTGGTCTTGATCGTGACCGTGGCGACATTGGGCACGCCAACGCTGTAGTCCACCGAGACGGCGGTCTTGCTGTTGGACAACTGCGCCACGCCTTGTACCAATTGGAACAGTTGCAGGGTGGAATCCAACCCCGCCGTGGTGGTGCCGGTCTGCACCTTGATGAGGTCGCCCAACTTGAGCAATTGCGTGTTGCGGCTTATCAGGCTCAGGGCCTGCATCGCCTGCAAGGTGACGGTAGCCACCGAGCCGTCCTTGGGCAGCACTTTGATCGCGGCGTCGAGCAGTTTGGTCGGCGACACATCGGTGGCGAGCAGGGTGTCGTAGTCGCCGGCCTTGACGTTGAGGTCCACCGCCAATTGATCGAGGAAGCTGAGCAACTTGATGTCGGTCTTGGCCAAGCCGTCCCAGCCCAGGGCGCTGATGTTCACCGTGCCGCCCAGCAGGCCGCCGACCACCGCGTTGAGCACGGCCGACTTGGTGCTATCGATGGTGCCCAGCACGGTGCGGATAGTCAGCATCGCCAAGGGCGAAGGCATGCCTGCCACCGCCGTGGCGCTGAGGGTTGTGGTGGTGGTCGCCGCGCGGCCGCTGAACAGGGCGCCCACGCCCGCGGCAATGCTGGTGGTGACGGTACGGGTGGCGACCACGCGGATGGCTTCGCTCTTGGCCGCATCCACGGCAAAGGTGCGCAGGTTTTGCCCATTCACGGTGAGCGCGCCGCACGTGGTGGCCAGGGTCTGGTTGGCGTCAACGGTGAAGCCGTTGCGGGTGGCGTTTTGCGCGGCGTAGGTGGCGGCGCTGGTGTCCGGGGTGCAATGGCCACCACGGCTGGCGGCTTCCAGGGCGGCCATGTCGGCCACGCGCTGGAGCTTGCGCTGCTCCAGGTACAGGCGGCCGCTGTCGACCACCACCAGCATCATCAATGCCGCCAACCCCAGAGTGATGGCCGCCACCAGGCCAATGGCCCCGCGTTGGCGGGTACGGCTGCTGCGTCCTGAACCGGGAGACATCGAGCACTCCTGTGCCGGCCTGAGGCCGAGCGCTTCCTCCGTTGATGCAGGGCAGTGTAGACAAGGCAGTGGCACTGCGCTGGCAACCGGCCAGCCCAGGCGACTGGCGGCGGCCGCCAGGGTTGAACCCCGCCGCCAGTGCGTGCATGGTTGTGCTTCGTCGCCAAAAACAACAATAAGGAACCGTCATGTTCGATATCAGCACGTTCCCCAAAGCCGATGCCGTGCGCCGGGCTGCCCAACTGAGTCAGGACGACTACCAGCGCCTGTACCGCCAATCCATCGACCATCCCGACACCTTCTGGGCCGAGCAGGCCAAGCGCTTCCTGGATTGGTCCACTCCCTGGCAGAGCGTGCAGCACAGCGACCTCACCCACGGTACCGCCACCTGGTTCGACGGTGGCGAGTTGAACGTCAGCTACAACTGCATCGACCGCCACCTGGCCACCCGTGGCGAGCAAGTCGCGCTGCTGTGGGAGGGCGATGACCCGGCGCAGTCAGCCAACATCACCTACCGCCAACTCCACGAACACGTCTGCCGTTTGGCCAACGTGCTGAAAAGCCGCGGCGTGAAAAAGGGCGACCGGGTGTGCATCTATATGCCGATGATCCCCGAGGCGGCCTACGCCATGCTCGCCTGCACCCGCATCGGCGCCGTGCATTCGGTGGTGTTCGGCGGCTTCTCCCCGGACGCCCTGCGCGACCGCATCCTCAACGCCGACTGCCGCACGGTGATAACCGCCGACCAGGGCGTGCGCGGCGGCAAATTCGTGCCCCTCAAGCAGAACGTCGATAAGGCCCTGCTCAGTTGCCCGAAAGTCAGCACCGTGCTGGTGGTGGAGCGCACGGGCGCCGAGGTCGACTGGACCCCGGGCCGCGATATTGGCTACCGCCAGGCCTGCGCCGAGGTAAGCGCCGACTGCCCGCCCGAGCCCATGGGCGCCGAAGCACCGCTGTTTATCCTCTACACCTCCGGCAGCACCGGCAAACCTAAAGGCGTGCTGCACACCACCGGCGGCTACCTGCTGCAAGCGGCGATGACCTTCAAGTACGTGCTCGACTACCGCGACGGCGAAGTGTTCTGGTGCACCGCCGACGTCGGTTGGGTCACCGGCCACAGCTACATCGTCTATGGCCCGCTGGCCAACGGCGCCACCAGCCTGATGTTCGAGGGCATCCCCAGCTACCCCGACAGTTCGCGGTTCTGGCAGGTGATCGACAAGCACCAGGTGAATATTTTCTACACCGCGCCCACCGCCCTGCGCGCCCTGATGCGCGAAGGCGACGGGCCCCTGCAAGGCACCTCCCGCGCCAGCCTGCGCCTGCTGGGCAGCGTCGGCGAGCCGATCAACCCGCAAGCCTGGGACTGGTACTTCAACACCGTGGGCCAGCAGCGCTGCCCGATTGTCGACACCTGGTGGCAGACCGAAACCGGCGCCATCATGCTCAGCCCCCTGGCCAGCGCCCAACGCATCAAACCCGGTTGCGCGACACAACCGCTGTTCGGCGTGCAACCGGTGCTGCTGGATGAACAGGGCCGGGAAATCGACGGCGCCGGCAGCGGCATCCTGGCGATCAAGGCCAGTTGGCCGGGGCAGATCCGCAGCGTCTACGGCGACCCGCAACGCATGGTCGACACCTACTTCAAGCCCTACCCCGGCTACTACTTCACCGGCGACGGCGCACGCCGCGACGAGGACGGCGATTACTGGATCACCGGGCGCATCGACGACGTGATTAACGTCTCCGGCCACCGCATCGGCACCGCCGAAGTGGAAAGCGCCCTAGTGCTGCACGACAGCATCGCCGAAGCCGCCGTAGTGGGTTACCCCCACGACATCAAAGGCCAGGGCATCTACGCCTTCGTCACGCCGATAAACGGCATCGCCACCGACGACGCCCTGATGAAAGCACTGCGCGACCACGTCAGCCAGGAAATCGGCAGCTTCGCCAAACCGGACCTGATCCAATGGGCCCCGGCCTTGCCCAAAACCCGTTCGGGCAAGATCATGCGGCGCATCCTGCGCAAAATCGCCTGCAATGAACTGGACACCCTGGGCGACACCTCCACCCTGGCCGACGCCAGCGTGGTCGATGGCCTGATCGCCAAGCGCCTCAACACCTGACCCACCACGCGGCGCGCCGGCCGGGCGCGCCGCCCCTATCGAGCCGCCATGGACTTTATCCGCAACCGCATCGAAACCCAGATCATGAGCCTGAGCGGCCTGTCCCTAGGCCGACTGGACCTGGAAAACCCCAAGGGCGACCCGGGCCTGTTCGGCCCCGACTCCGTCAGTTGGCAGGTACACGGCGACTTCACCAGCATGCTCATCGGCGGCATCAGCGCCCTGCTGCTGCAAGCCCTGCATCCGCTGGCGCTGGCCGGGGTGTGGGACCACTCCAATTTCCGCCAGGACATGCTCGGGCGCCTGCGCCGCACCGGGCAGTTCATCTCCGGCACCACGTTCGGTTCACGCCAGGACGCCCAATGGCTGATCGATAAAGTGCGCACCATCCACCTGCAAGTGGTCGGCACCGCCCCTGACGGCCGCCCCTACGCCGCCAGCGACCCCGACCTGCTGACCTGGGTGCACGTGGCCGAGGTCAGCAGCTTCCTCGCCGCCCACCTGCGCTACCGCAACCCCGACCTCAGCCCCGCCGACCAGGACAGTTACTACGCCGAAATTGCCCTGATCGCCGAACAACTCGGCGCCCGCGACGTGCCCCGCTCGCGCCAGGAAGTGGCGGCCTACCTGCAACGCCTGCGCCCGCAATTGCTGTGCGACGAACGCAGCCGCGAAGTGCTGCGCCTGCTCCTCGCCGCCCCGGCGCCGAGCCGCTTGGCCAAGCCCTTCGGCGCGCTGATGATGCAGGCCGGCATCGACCTGCTGCCGGATTGGGCCAGCGCCATGCTCGACGTGAGCCAAACCCCGCTGCAACGCTCGCTGATCCGCGCCAGCGTCAAACGCAGCGCGCCGGTGTTGCGCTGGGCAGTGCGCAACGGGTCGGTGCAAAGGGCCAAGCGGCGCATGGGGATTTCTGAGTGAGCGCCGGGGTGGGTGTGTAAACCCCTTGTGGGAGCGGGCCCTGCTCCCACACTGCCCGCCCCCCAAGACAAGACCCGGGGAACACTTCCCGACCGCCCGGTTCGCAATTGGAACCCAGCGCCAGGTCTGTGCCACCATGGCGTTTTGACTTCACTTGAGGATCAGCGCCATGCAAGACGTCGTTATCGTTGCCGCCACCCGCACCGCCGTCGGCAGTTTCCAGGGCTCGCTCGCCAGCGTGCCGGCCGTGGAGTTGGGCGCTGCGGTGATCCGCCAATTGCTGGCCCACACTGGCCTGGACCCGGCCGAAGTGGATGAAGTGATCCTCGGCCAGGTCCTCACCGCCGGTTGCGGGCAGAACCCGGCGCGCCAAGCGGCGATCAAGGCCGGCCTGCCCCACGCCGTGCCGGCGCTGACCCTGAACAAAGTCTGCGGTTCGGGCCTCAAGGCCCTGCACCTGGGCGCCCAGGCCATCCGCTGCGGCGACGCCGAGGTCATCATTGCCGGGGGCCAGGAGAACATGAGCCTGGCCCATTACGTCATGCCCGGCGCGCGCACCGGCCTGCGCATGGGCCACGCGCAAATGGTCGACACCCTGATTAGCGACGGCTTGTGGGATGCCTTCAACGACTACCACATGGGCATTACCGCCGAGAACCTCGTCGAAAAATACG
>NZ_FYEE01000021.1 GCF_900187645.1 Pseudomonas sp. Irchel 3E20
GCATCAGGGCCTTGCCACCCCACACCGCGCCATACAGCAACGCCACGACACCGCATACGGCAGCCAGGCCAACGAGGGTGGGTGGCGCAATGTTTCTCATCGTCATTTCTTCTGTCTCTAAGTACGTGATCGCTTGATAGGTCACGAACGTCAGCCAGCCGAGCGCCAGGAGCAGACCGATCCAGAGGAAAACCGTTAAGCGCGGTCGGCTGCTCATGATTGACCTCCTGTGTGGCCGGGCCTTCTGACCAGTGGGGGCGGCGTCATTGGCACCAATTCCGGGGAGGGGAATGTTCCTTCGTCGTAGTACAGGTAGCTGGCAGTGACCAAGGCTCGCGCCTGGGCACTGAGCTTTGGCCAGCCAGGCATTTGTGTTATCCCATCGTTGAACAGCTCCTTACTCATCCGCCAATCCGCCACCGCAATCAGCACCTCACGAATATGCGGATCGTCCAAACATTTTCCCTGCCCCACCGCCACATCCATCGCCGTTACCCACCGATGGTTTTCCGGGCTGCGCAACACCGCCGAGTGATAACTGTTGTTGCCCCATTCGTTGGGGTCGACTGCCAGGCGTGCGCGGATTTCGTTGGGGGTTTCTTCGCGTTCGATCAAGAAATAACCGACCGGGCTGAGCATCTTTGCTGAAGCCCTCGCCGAACATCTCCAGCAGGTTGTTGGTGGCATTGGCGAAAAACCCGCCGCCCTTGGCGAAGTGGCGGTCCAGGCGATTGTCGAAAACGTCCTGATACTGGGTGCGCAGCTGGGTCGGGTCACCGTTCTTGTCGCGTTTTATCTCGTTGGGCGCGGCGCGATACCCCCAGTAGAACGGGATGAAACAACTGCGGGTGGTTTTATCGGTGCTGCGTTTGTAGAGGTAGGTGTCGGGGTCGTCGAGACTGTCTTTGTTTCGCGCAGACAAGCGCTCTACAGGCATCGCCTTCGCCGCCGCGAAGTCCGCCCCATACCGCCCCGCACACAAATCCGGGCGGTGCAGGCGCTCGTTCAAGCCTTGCATCAGCCCGGTTTCCACTGACTCATAGGCGGCGCCGGGGTCATTGACGCCATGCAAAAAAATCACAATACCGGGCATATCCCGAGGGATGGCGATCAGTCGATCGCTCGGCCGATTCGGCACAAGCCGGGTGCGCAGTTCGGCGATTACGGCGTAGGTGGGGTTGCTCATCGGGGGCGTCCTTGTGTGGCTGAGGGCGACGGACGCTCATCTACGGGAAAGGGATAGCGGTTCGCCTGAGCGCACAAATATGAGCATGGGGTAAGTGAAACCACATGTCGGACAGGGGCCATGCACGAGTAGGACCGATCCGAAAATGCTCATGCTGCCCGTGGGGTGAGGGCAGGAGCCTGGAGCAGAGACAGAACGCCCACGGGGGCAACTTGGAGTCAAAAAAAACCCACCCGCTTCGCTAGAAGGGGTGGGCTTTTTTACGCTGGGAAGATCAGACCTTGACGATCCAGCCTGCTGGCGCTTCGATGTCGCCGGTTTGTACGCCGGTCAGCTCTTTGTAGAGCTTCTGGGTCACAGGGCCGACTTCGGTCTGGCTGTGGAACACGTGCAGGTGATCCTTGTAGCTGATGCCACCGATGGGCGTGATGACCGCAGCGGTGCCGCAGGCGCCGGCTTCTTTGAAATCGGCCAGTTTGTCGACAAATACGTCGCCTTCAATCACTTCCAGCCCCAGGCGCGATTTGGCCAGTTCGATCAACGACAGGCGGGTGATGCCCGGCAGGACCGACGGCGAGTTCGGCGTGACGAACTTGTCGTCATGGGTGATCCCGAAGAAGTTGGCCGAGCCGACTTCCTCGATTTTCGAGTGGGTCTGCGGGTCCAGGTAGATGCAATCGGCGAAGCCGGTTTTTTTCGCCTGGGAGCCGGGCATCAGGCTGGCGGCGTAGTTGCCGCCGACCTTGGCGGCGCCGGTGCCGTTGGGGGCGGCGCGGTCGTAGCCGGAGATCAGGAAGTTGTGCGGGGTCAGGCCGCCCTTGAAGTAGGCGCCCACCGGGATGCAGAAGATCGAGAAGATGAACTCGGGTGCGGTACGCACGCCGATGTTGTCACCCACGCCAATCACGAACGGGCGCAGGTACAGCGCGCCGCCGGTGCCGTACGGCGGGATGAAGCGCTCGTTGGCGCGCACCACGTCCTTGCAGGCCTGGATAAAGGCGTCGGTCGGCACATGCGGCATCAGCAGGCGCGCGCAGCTGCGTTGCATGCGCAGGGCATTCTGGTCCGGGCGGAACAGGTTGATCGAGCCGTCCTTGCAGCGGTAGGCCTTCATGCCTTCGAAGCATTGCTGGCCATAGTGCAGGGCAGTGGAGCCCTCGCTGATGTGCAGCACGTTGTCTTCGGTCAGGGTGCCTTTGTCCCACTCGCCGTCGCGAAAGTAAGACAGAAAACGTTTGTCAGTCTTGATGTAGTCAAAACCCAGTTTGTCCCAATTGATGCTTTCGTTACCCATGACACCCTCTATCACTTGACATCCGCCTGGTCGAAGCAGGCTTCTGGTTTTTGCTGGATGGGCGCAACGATACTCCATTGCGCGGCTGTGTGGGAGCAGGCTCGCTCCCACACGCTCAACACTGACTAAATGTGCAGCGCGTGCCCCAGTGCCCGCAGGGCGGCTTCATGCACCGCTTCGCCCAGTGTGGGGTGAGCGTGGATGGTGCCGGCGATGTCTTCCAGGCGCGCGCCCATTTCCAGGGACTGGCCGAACGCCGTAGACAGCTCGCTGACGCCCACGCCCACCGCTTGCCAACCGAGGATCACATGGTTGTCGCGCCGTGCCACCACCCGCACGAACCCGGCCTTGGATTCCAGGCTCATGGCCCGGCCGTTGGCAGCGAACGGGAAGTTGGCGACGATGCAGTCCAGCCCGGCGGCCTTGGCTTCGTCTGGGGTTTGGCCGACCACCACCAGTTCCGGGTCGGTGAAGCACACGGCGGCGATGGCGGTGGGGTTGAACTCGCGGTGTTTGCCGGCGATCACTTCCGCGACCATCTCGCCTTGGGCCATGGCGCGGTGGGCGAGCATCGGTTCGCCGCTGAGGTCGCCGATGGCCCAGACGTTGCGCATGCTGGTCTGGCAACGGTTGTCGACTTTGATCGATGAGCCGTTCATCGCCAGGTCCAGGGCTTCGAGGTTGAAACCTTGGGTGTTGGCTTTGCGGCCCACGGCCACCAGCACCTGGTCGGTGGGCAGGTTCAGGCGTTCGCCCTGGGGGTCACGCACTTGCAGGGTGTTGGTCTGGGCGTCGAAGCCCTCGACACTGTGCTTGAGGTAGAGCTTCACGCCGAGTTTCTTCAGTGCCTCGTGCACAGGCTGGGTCAGTTCGCCGTCGTAGGCTGGCAGGATGCGCTCCTGGGCCTCGACCACGCTGACCTGGGCCCCGAGCTTGGCGTAGGCCGTGCCCAGTTCCAAACCGATGTAGCCACCGCCGACCACCACCAGGCGCTTGGGCACCGAGGTGGGCGCCAGGGCTTCGGTGGACGAAATGATCGCCCCGCCAATGGGCAGCATCGGCAGGTTGACGCTTTTCGAGCCGGTGGCCAGCAGCAGGTGTTCGCACTGGATGCGGGTGTTGGCGCCTTCGATCTCGACGGTCTTGCCGTCGACAATCCGCGCCCAGCCCTGTATGACCTGAACCTTGTGTTTTTTCAGCAGGGCCGCGACGCCGCTGGTCAGGCGATCGACGATGCCGTCCTTCCACTCCACGCTTTTGCCGATGTCCAGGGTGGGCGCCGCGACCTGGATGCCCAGGGCCGAGCCCTGGCTGTGCTGGCGGGTCTGGTGCAGTTGCTCGGCGACGTGGATCAAGGCCTTGGACGGGATGCAGCCGATGTTCAGGCAGGTGCCGCCCAGGGCCTGGCCTTCGACCAAGACGGTGGTGATCCCCAGTTGGCCGGCGCGGATGGCCGCCACATAGCCGCCAGGGCCGCCGCCGATAATCAGCAGCGTGGTATTGAGCGTCTGTTGCATGTCTTACTCCACAAACAGGCTGGCGGGTTGCTCGAGCAGGCCACGGATGGCCTGGATAAACAGCGCCGCGTCCATGCCGTCGACCACCCGGTGATCGAAGGAGCTGGAGAGGTTCATCATTTTGCGAACCACGATCTGGCCTTTGATAACCATCGGCCGTTCGACGATTTTGTTCACGCCGACGATGGCCACTTCCGGCAGGTTAAGCACCGGGGTGCTGACGATGCCGCCCAACGCGCCCAGGCTGGTCAGGGTGATGCTCGACCCCGACAGCTCATCGCGGCTGGCCTTGCCGTTGCGCGCGGCGTTGGCCAGGCGTGCGATCTCCGCGGCGCTGTCCCACAGGCTACGGGCTTCGGCGTGGCGCACCACCGGCACCATGAGGCCCACGTCGCTCTGGGTGGCGACGCCCACGTGCACCGCGCCGAGGCGGGTGATGACCTGGGCCTGGTCGTCGTAACGGGCGTTGATCTGCGGGAAGTCGCGCAGGGCCACCACCAGGGCACGCACCAGGAACGGCAGCAAGGTCAGCTTGCCGCGGCTGGCACCGTGTTTTTCGTTGAGGTGGGCGCGCAGCTCTTCCACGGCGGTCACGTCGATTTCCTCGACATAACTGAAATGAGCGGCGCGCTGGGTGGCGTCCTGCATGCGCTGGGCGATCTTGCGGCGCATGCCGATCACCGGGATCTGCTGCTCGTCATGGCGCTCGGCGTACGCCGCCGGGGCCGCGGCGCGGGCCGTGCCCTGGGCGAGGTAGGCGTCGAGGTCTTCGTGCAGGATGCGCCCGGCGGGGCCGCTGCCCTGGACCAGGCGTAGCTGGATGCCGGCGTCCAGCGCATGCTTGCGCACCGCTGGCGAGGCCAGTGGGCGCTCGTCGGCGCTACGTGCCACGGGCGCCTGTGGCGCTGGGCGGCTGACGGGGACAGCGGGTTTGGCCAGTGGGGCCGCCATTGCGGGCGCTGGCGTCGGGGCCGCTTGCGCGGTTTCGACCGGCGCAACCTTGGCGGGCGCGGCGGGCGGCGCATCCTTGACGTTGCCCGCGCCTTCGACCTCGATGCTGATAAGGATGCTGCCCACGGCCATCACTTCGCCGGGCTGGCCGCCCAGGGCGATGACCTTGCCGTGCACCGGGGAGGGGATGTCGACCATGGCCTTGTCGGTCATGACGTCGGCCAGCACTTGGTCTTCAACCACCATGTCGCCGACCTGGACGTGCCACACCGACAGTTCTACTTCTGCGATGCCTTCGCCGATGTCCGGCATCTTGATGACGTGCGTACCCATTTAAACCTCCATGACCCGATGCAAAGCCGCGCCCACGCGGGACGGCCCAGGGAAATACGCCCATTCCTGCGCGTGGGGGTAGGGCGTGTCCCAACCCGTGACACGCTCGATGGGCGCTTCCAGGTAGTGGAAGCAATGCTCTTGCACCAGCGCCACCAACTCGGCGCCGAAACCGCAGGTGCGGGTGGCTTCGTGGACGATCACGCAGCGGCGGGTTTTTTTCACCGAATTGACGATGGTTTCCAGGTCCAGCGGCCACAGGCTGCGCAGGTCGATGACCTCGGCGTCGATGCCGGATTCTTCGGCCGCCACTTGCGAGACATAGACGGTGGTGCCGTAGGTGAGGATGGTCACGTCCTTGCCTGGGCGGGTGATGGCAGCCACATCCAGTGGCACCGTGTAGTAGCCGTCCGGCACTTGTGCGGCGGGGTGTTTGGACCACGGCGTTACCGGGCGGTCGTGGTGGCCGTCGAACGGGCCGTTGTACAGGCGCTTGGGCTCCAGGAAGATCACCGGGTCATCGTTTTCGATGGAGGCGATCAGCAGGCCCTTGGCGTCGTAGGGGTTGGAGGGCATCACGGTGCGCAGGCCGCAGACCTGGGTGAACACCGCTTCGATGCTCTGGCTGTGGGTCTGGCCGCCGTAGATGCCGCCGCCGCAGGGCATGCGCATGGTCATAGGCGCGGTGAACTGGCCCGCCGAGCGGTAGCGCAGGCGGGCCGCTTCGGAAATGATCTGGTCCGAGGCCGGGTACACGTAGTCGGCGAACTGGATTTCCGCCACCGGCCGCAGGCCATAGGCGCCCATGCCCACGGCAACGCCGATGATGCCGCTTTCGGAGATCGGCGCGTCGAACACCCGGGAGGTGCCGTACTTGGTCTGCAAGCCTTCGGTGCAACGGAACACGCCGCCGAAGTAGCCCACGTCCTGGCCGAACACGACCACGTTGTCGTCACGCTCAAGCATCACATCCATGGCCGAGCGCAGGGCCTGGATCATGGTCATGGTAGTGGTGGTCATGGCGGTTTCCAGCTCGATTTGGTTGTTGTGATCGTTCATGTCAGATCCCCAACTCTTGACGCTGGCGCTTCAAGTGCTCCGGCATCTCTTTATAGACATCCTCGAACATGCTCGCCGCGCTCGGGATCTGCCCGCCGGAAAGCGTGCCGTACTGCTCCGCCTCTTTTTGCGCGGCGATCACCTGGGCTTCGAGTTCGGCGCTGACCGCCGCGTGTTCTTCCTGCGACCATTGGCCGATTTTCACCAGGTGCTGCTTGAGGCGGGCAATCGGGTCGCCCAACGGGAAGTGGCTCCAGTCGTCGGCGGGGCGGTACTTGGACGGATCGTCCGAGGTCGAGTGCGGGCCGGCGCGGTAAGTCACCCACTCGATCAGGGTCGGCCCCAGGTTGCGCCGCGCCCGTTCGGCGGCCCAGGCGGAAGCGGCGTAGACCGCGATGAAGTCGTTGCCATCGACCCGCAGCGAGGCGATGCCACAGCCCACGCCACGGCCGGCGAAGGTGGTGGCTTCACCACCGGCGATGGCTTGGAAGGTGGAGATTGCCCATTGGTTGTTGACCACGTTGAGGATCACCGGCGCCCGGTAGACGTGGGCAAAGGTGAGGGCGGTGTGGAAGTCCGATTCGGCGGTGGCGCCGTCGCCGATCCAGGCCGAGGCGATCTTGGTATCGCCCTTGATCGCCGAGGCCATGCCCCAGCCCACGCCTTGTACAAACTGGGTGGCGAGGTTGCCGGAGATGCTGAAGAAGCCGTAGTCACGCACCGAGTACATGATCGGCAGTTGGCGGCCCTTGAGCGGATCGCGCTCGTTGGACAGCAACTGGCAGATCAGGTCCACCAACGGCACTTCGCGGGCCATCAGGATGCTTTGCTGGCGGTAGGTGGGGAAGCACATGTCGGTGACATTGAGCGCCAGGGCCTGGGCGCTGCCGATGGCTTCCTCGCCGAGGCTCTGCATGTAGAACGACATTTTCTTCTGGCGCTGGGCCACCACCATGCGGTTGTCGAAGATCCGCGTCATGAGCATGGTGCGCATGCCCTTGCGCAGGATCTCCACGGGCACGCCTTCGGCCCATGGGCCCAAGGCATTGCCCTGGTCGTCAAGCACCCGGATCAGGCCCTTGGCCAGGTCGGCGGTGTCGGCGGGTTCGACGTCGATGGCAGGTTTGCGCACGGTGCCAGCATCGGTCAGACGCAGGTACGTGAAGTCGGTTTTGCAGCCGGGACGGCCGGAGGGTTCGGGAACGTGCAGGCGCAGCGGTTCGTACTGCTGGGTCATGGCTTTCTACGCTCTATCTTGTGAATTTCTTGTAGTGGGCGCGCTTAGCTGACAGTCCTTCGCCGGGTAGGCGAAATATTGTCCTACAACAATCATAGGCCGGGGGCAGGAGAATATTTATCTGTGTTTCGTTGCGTTGGAGGTGATTTGCAGATAAAAAATCTGCATAAACATAAAAAACAGGTGGTTTTGTCTCATGCGCAAGCTGGATCGTACCGATATCGGCATTCTCAACAGCCTTCAGGAGAACGCCCGCATCACCAACGCCGACCTTGCCCGGTCGGTCAACCTGTCGCCCACCCCATGCTTTAACCGGGTCAAGGCGATGGAGGAACTGGGCTTGATCCGCGAGCAAGTGACGCTGCTAGACGCCGAGCTGTTGGGCCTGCACGTCAATGTGTTTATCCACGTCAGCCTGGAGAAACAGGTAGAAGAGGCGTTGCAGCACTTTGAGGAAGCGATTTCCGACCGCCCGGAAGTCATGGAGTGCTACCTGATGGCCGGCGACCCGGACTATCTGATCCGGGTGCTGGTGCCGACCATCCAGGCGCTGGAGCGGTTCATGCTGGATTTTCTGACCAAGGTGCCGGGGGTGGCCAATATCCGCTCCAGTTTTGCCCTCAAGCAGGTGCGCTATAAAACCGCGTTGCCGTTGCCGGCCAATGGGTTGACGGTGGAAGGCTAGGCAAGCCGTTCAAAGGCGATTGAGCGGAATTTTCAGGTAAACGACGCCATTGTCTTCCGCTACCGGCAAATGTCCGGCGCGGATGTTGACCTGCACGGCCGGTAGCAACAGTGCTGGCATGCCTAGGGTGGCGTCGCGCTGGGTGCGCATGGCGACGAATGTCGCTTCATCGATGTCATCGCGCACGTGGATGTTGTGCTGGCGCTGCTCGCCCACCGTGGTTTGGTGGCATGCAGTGCGTTCGGTGGGCGGGTAGTCGTGGCAGACATAGAGGCAGGTAGCGGCCGGGTAGGCCAGCAAGCGTTTGATCGAGGCGAACAACTGCTTGGCGCTGCCGCCGGGGAAGTCGCAACGGGCGGTGCCCGCATCGGGCATGAACAGGGTATCGCCTACCAGAATCGCCTCGTCTTCAATCAGGTACGCCATGTCCGCCGGGGTATGGCCGGGCACATGCAGCGCTCGGGCGCGCAGATTGCCGATACGGAAATCCTCATCGGCGCCGAACAGGTGATCGAACTGCGAGCCATCGACGGCGAAGGGTGGCTTCAGGTTGAACAACGTCTTGAACACGCTTTGGACCTGGGTGATGCCTTGGCCGATAGCGATCTTGCCGCCCAGGTGTGCCCGCAGGTAGGGCGCCGCGGACAGGTGATCGGCGTGGGCATGGGTTTCTAACAACCACTGCACACGCAACCGGTGTTCGTGAACAAAGGCCATGAGGCGGTCGGCCTGGGTAGTGGCCGTGCGGGCGCAAGCGGGGTCGTAGTTGAGGACAGGGTCGACAATGGCGCATTCGCTGCCATCGCACTCGAACACAATGTAGGAAAAGGTCGATGTGTCTTTGTCGAAAAAGGCTTGGATTTGGGCAGGCATAGGGGCGAACCTTTTCAGAAGATTGCGCAAGGGTAGTGAAGTGCGCGCGCTGCTGACCAGTGCCAGGGTGTTTCTGTTGATGCCTGGGCAGTATCCTGTCGCCGATTCGCGACCGGATCACCGGAGCGGCCACTGATTACGGGTTTTATATGCTGGCGATGTTGTTGGGTGGGGTGATGGGGTTGGTGCTGGGCCTGACCGGCGCCGGCGGCGGCATTCTGGCGGTGCCGGCCTTGGTGCTGGGCCTGGGTTGGAGCATGACCCAAGCCGCGCCCGTGGCGTTGCTGGCGGTGGGCAGTGCGGCGGCGGTGGGCGCCCTGGATGGCTTACGCCACGGCTTGGTGCGTTACCGCGCCGCATTGTTGATTGCCTTGCTCGGCGCGCTGTGTTCGCCCATTGGCATCTACTTGGCCCATCGCCTGCCGGAAAAAATCCTCATGGGCCTGTTCAGCCTCCTGATGATGCTGGTGGCCTGGCGCATGTTGCGCCGTGAGGCGCCAGCGCCCGGGCCGAGCGACCACGGCAGCGCATCCTGGGGGCAGAAAAACTGCCTGCTCAACCAGCAGACGGGGCGCCTGGCCTGGACCGCCAAATGCTCGGCCACTCTGGCGGCGTTGGGGGCGGTGACCGGCGTGGTGTCGGGGTTGCTGGGGGTGGGCGGCGGGTTTCTGATCGTGCCGGCGTTCAAGCAACTGACCGATGTGCAGATGCGCGGCATCGTCGCCACGTCGCTCATGGTGATCTGCCTGATTTCGGCGGTCGGGGTGGTGGGGGCGCTGCGGGCCGGGGTGGTTATCGACGCCACGGGTGGCGCGTTTATCACGGCGGCCATCGTGGGCATGCTGGTGGGCCGCGGGGTGTCCGGGCGGGTGCCGGCGCGGCTGTTGCAGGTGGGGTTCGCCAGCCTGTGCCTGGGCTTGGCCGCGTACATGCTGTACACGGCCGCACGTTAGGAGGCGTTTTTAGGAAAGGAAACCGCCATCCACGTTCAACGACACACCGGTGGTGTAGCTGGAAGCGTCGCTGGCCAGGTACAGCACGGCGCCGGCCATTTCGCTGGGGGCCGCCACGCGCTTGAGGGGGATCTGGGCCAGGGCAGTGTTGAGGATCGCGTCGTTTTTCACCAGGGCCGAGGCGAATTTGGTGTCGGTCAGGCCCGGCAGCAGGGCGTTGCAGCGGATGCCGAACTGCGCGCATTCCTTGGCAAACACTTTGGTCATGTTGATGACCGCTGCTTTGGTCACCGAGTAAATGCCTTGGAAGACGCCCGGTGAGATGCCATTGATGGACGCGACGTTGATGATGCTGCCGCCGCCGTTTTCGCGCATCAGCTTGCCGGCTTCCACCGACATGAAGAAGTAACCACGGATGTTCACATCGACAGTTTTCTGGAACGCGCCTAGGTCGGTGTCCAGCACGTTGCAGAACTGTGGGTTGGTGGCCGCGTTGTTGACCAGGATGTCCAGGCGCCCGAACTGCTCGCGGATGCCGGCGAAGACCTGGCCGATCTGTTCCATTTCACCGATATGGCAGGCCACGGCGGTGGCTTTGCCGCCATCGGCGATGATCGCGTCGGCAACGTGTTGGCAGCCTTCGAGCTTGCGGCTCGACACGATCACGTGGGCACCTTGCTGGGCCAGGAGTTTGGCGATGGCTTCGCCAATACCGCGGCTGGCGCCGGAGACGAAAGCGATCTTGCCATCGAGGTCGAACAACTGAGTCTTGGACATGGTTTTTCCTTGTTATAAGCCGTCGATCAGAGGCTGGATTTGGCGATGACTTGCAGGCTCATGTGCTCCAGCAACTTGTTCATCGAAATGAACTGCGCGAAGCGTTTGTCCTGGGTCTGGCCGTGGAAGAAGCGGTAGTAGATCTGCTGCACGATGCCGGCGAGGCGAAATAGGCCGTAGGTGTAGTAGAAATCGAAGTTATCGATGCGAATGCCCGCGCGTTCGGCGTAGTAATCGACAAATTCCCGGCGAGTGAGCATGCCGGGCGCGTGGCTGGGCTGGCGCCGCATCAACTGCACGGGTGCCGGGTCGCCGGCTTCGATCCAATAGGCCAGGCTGTTGCCCAGGTCCATCAGTGGGTCGCCCAGGGTGGTGAGTTCCCAGTCCAGTACGCCGATGATCTGCATCGGGTTGTGGGGGTCGAGGATCACGTTGTCGAAGCGGTAGTCGTTATGCACGATGCTGGAGGTCGGGTGGTCGGCGGGCATTTTGTCCTTGAGCCAGGCCTTGACCGCTTCCCACTTGGGCGCGTCGGGGGTCAGGGCTTTGTCGTAGCGCTCGCTCCAGCCGCGGATCTGGCGCTCCACATAGCCTTCGGGCTTGCCCAGGTCCGCCAGGCCGCAGGCGCGGTAGTCGACGCGGTGCAGCTCAACGAACTTGTCGATAAAGCTTTTGCACAGGGCCTCGGTCTTGCTGGCGTCCAGGCCCAGCTCCGGGGGCAGTTCCGAGCGCAGGATGATGCCGTTGACCCGCTCCATCACATAGAACTCGGCACCGATCACCGCTTCGTCGGTGCAGTGCACGTAAGCCTTGGGGCAATACGGGAAGCCGTCCTGGAGTTGGTTGAGGATGCGGAACTCGCGGCCCATGTCGTGAGCGGACTTGGCCTTGTGGCCAAACGGCGGGCGGCGCAGCACGAATTCCTGGCCGGGGTATTCCAGCAGGTAGGTGAGGTTCGAGGCGCCGCCCGGGAACTGGCTGATCCGTGGGGTGCCGCTCAGGCCGGGAATGTGCGCCTTGAGGTAGGGGTCGATGAGACTGACATCGAGTTCTTCGCCGGGGCGAATGGGGGTGGACTGGTCAGTAAGCGTCATGCTTATCCCTTCTGCTTATTTTGGATGCCAGAGACTATTGGCTAATCTAATGTGCCCGCCGGGCCCCCACAACCACGAGAGGCCTTTATAGGTGTGGGTGTTGCCGGGTAATCATTGTTTTTGATACGGGCGTTTGAATTGTCCGACAAGGCCGTTTCAAGCCTTCGCCGGCAACGCCAGCGGGGTGAGCAAAGGTTGCCCGGCGAAGTGCGCCAGCAGGTTTTTACCCACCAGTTCCACCGTCGCCTGGGTCGCTTGCGGCGATAGCCCGGCCACGTGTGGGGTGAGCACGACGTTGCTCAATACCTTAAGGGCCTCGGGCACCAGAGGCTCGTCGTCGAACACATCCAGCGCCGCCCCGGCGATGCGTCGTTGTTCCAAGGCGCTGATAAGTTCGCCGGTGTTCACCACGCTGGCCCTGGCGATGTTGACGAGAAAGCCGTTGGGGCCGAGCGCATCCAGGGCCTGCTTGTTAATCAGGTTGCGGGTGCCCAGGCCGCCGGGGGTGGCGACGATCAAAAAATCCGAGGCCCGCGCCAGTTCCGTGGGCGTGGAGCAAAAATCGTAGGGCACGTCGCTACGGTGCTGGCGGTTGTGGTAGCTGACGCTCATTTCAAAGCCTTTGGCGCCGCGCTGGGCGATGGCCATGCCCACGGCACCCAGGCCCAGGATGCCCAGGTGTTTGCCGGCCAGGGACGGGCGCATGATTTTCGGCCACTCGCCCCGGCGCACGGCGGCGTCGGCGCGGGGAATGTCGCGCACCAAGGCCAGCAGCAGGGCCATGGCGTGGTCGGCCACTGACGAGGCATTGACCCCGGCGCCATTGGTGACCGCGATCCCGCGGTTGCTGGCGGCTTGCAGGTCAACCTGCTCATGGCCGGCACCGATCACGCAGATGATTTCCAGGTGGGGCAGGGCGGCCATCTCTTCGCCCGTCAGGCCCAGGGGGCCGCGGGTGAGTACCGCGCGGATTTGCCCGGCGTGGGTCTGGATCGCCTGGGCCCGCTCGGCCGGGGTGGGCGCGAGGATCAGGTGAAAGCCGCTGTGCTCCAGAATCGGCAGGTAGTCATTGATGGTTTCAACCAGGACCAGAACGGTGTTGGGCATGCTGCGCTCCTGTGGGCAAGGCTGTGGGGCAAGGGCGCCAGACTGCTGGCTTGGCCGGTGTTTGGCAATGGTAGACGCGGTTACGCGCGGCTGCCGCCCCGCGTGGGGCCTGCATCTTGGCGCAGCCGCTAGTGGCATTTGGCTGTCGTCGTCATGGACGTACACAAACGCGACCGTTGGCCTGATCCGCCTAACCGTTGCTCAGCTAAGTCTTTGCTTCTGTTGATGAATCCCCCAGAATCGCGGCCCTGTTACGGCCGGGGCGCTGCCTGTCGGGTTTTTCCGACTCGCTTCGGCTGTGTGGCAAATGACCGGAATGCGGAGATCCGACCGGATGAAAGATCAAGCCAATAGCGTCAACCCACCGTTTGACGCGGCTTTACCTGTCAGCATCAGTGCCTGGAATCGCCAGGACACCACGTGGATGTTGGGTCTGTTTGGGACGGCCATCGGCGCCGGCACCCTGTTTTTGCCGATCAACGCTGGCCTGGGCGGTTTCTGGCCGTTGCTGATCCTCGCGCTGCTGGCCTTCCCCATGACCTTTTACGCGCACCGTGGCTTGACCCGGTTCGTGCTGTCGGGCCGTGAGGGCTCTGACATTACTGAGGTGGTTGAGGAGCATTTCGGCATCAAGGCCGGCGCACTGATTACCCTGCTGTACTTCTTTGCGATTTTCCCGATCCTGCTGATCTACAGCGTCGCGCTGACCAACACCGTGGGCAGCTTCATGGAGCATCAGTTGCACATCATGCCGCCGCACCGGGCGGTGCTGTCGTTTGTGCTGATTCTCGGCCTGCTGGCAGTGGTGCGCTGCGGCGAGCAGGTGATCGTCAAAGCCATGAGCCTGATGGTTTATCCGTTTATTGTCGCGCTGCTGTTTCTGGCGGTTTTTCTCGTTCCCCACTGGAATGGCGGCATCCTGGAGACTGCCTCCACCGTGCCTGCGCCCTCGGCGCTGCTGCACACCCTGTGGCTGGCGATTCCGGTGATGGTGTTCTCGTTCAACCATTCGCCGATCATCTCGGCGTTCGCGGTGGATCAAAAGCGCCGCTATGGCTCCCTGGCCGAGCCGCGCAGTTCGCAGATCCTGTCCCGCGCCCACCTGTTAATGGTGGCGATGGTGCTGTTCTTCGTGTTCAGTTGCGTGCTGACCCTGTCGCCGGCGCAATTGGCCGAGGCCAAGGCGCAGAACCTGTCGATCCTGTCGTACCTGGCCAACCACTTCAGCAACCCGACCATCGCTTTCGCTGCGCCCTTGATTGCCTTCGTGGCCATTTCCAAGTCGTTCCTGGGCCACTACATCGGCGCCAGCGAAGGCCTCAAGGGCCTGATCGTCAAGAGCGGCCGACGCCCAGCGCCCAAGACCCTGGACCGCATGACCGCAGCGTTCATGCTGGTGGTGTGCTGGATCGTGGCCACGCTCAACCCGAGCATCCTGGGCATGATCGAAACCCTGGGCGGGCCGATCATCGCCGCCATCCTGTTCTTGATGCCGATGTACGCCATCCGCAAGGTGCCGGCCATGGCCAAGTACCGTGGCCAGGCGTCCAACGTGTTCGTGACCCTGGTGGGGTTGGTGGCGATTTCGGCGTTGATTTATTCGTTAACGGCGTAAGCAATATTCCCACCACTCTGTGGGAGTGAGCCTGCTCGCGATAGCGCCCTTTCAGCCGACATCTATGTTCAATGAAAGACCGCCATCGCGAGCAACCTCGCCACAGATGACACCCACATCCTGCGCAACGGTTGATGAGCATCAACGCCTAGTGGCCGTAAGCCGCTATGCTGGGTGGTTTTAGTCACCTTCCAGCCAGGCGTCCCCCAGCGTGTCGACCCCGCCCAAACCCACCACCTTGTTACCCGTTGCCCATCCTCCTGCGACCGTGCGTCAGCGCCGCCTCGGCGATTTGCTGGCCGGTTTGTCGGTGGCCGGGTTGCTGCTGCCCGAGGCCGTGGCCTATTCGACCATCGCTGCGTTGCCGCCCCAGGCCGGGGTGATCGCCTTGTTTGCCGGGTTGCTGTGCTATGGCCTGTTTGGTGGCAGTCGTTTTGCCATTGTCTGCGCCACGTCGTCTTCGGCGGCGGTGCTGGCGGCGGCGACGGCGAGCTTGGCCGGTGGCGATTCGGCATTGCGCATGACCTTGGCGGTGGCCTTGGTGCTGGTGACGGGGGTGTTTTTCCTGCTGGCCGGGCTGCTCAAGTTGGGCAGCGTCACGGCGTTCATCGCCAAACCGGTGCTGCGCGGTTTCGCCTTTGGCCTGGCGCTGACCATCATCCTCAAACAAGTGGCGAGCATCGTTGATGTGCCGTTGAGCAACGGCAACCTGGTGCGGTTCCTGCCGCAACTGCTGGAGCAATGGCCGCAGTGGAACTGGGCCGGGGCCGCGGTGGCCGGGGTGGCGTTGGCGCTGTTATGGCTGTTCGCCCGGGTACGCTGCCTGCCAGGGGGCTTGCTGGTGTTGATGGCGGGCATTGCGGCGGGGCGTTGGCTGGATTTGCCGGCCCACGGCGTGAAGTTGATCGGGGTGATCGAGCTGAGCCTGGAGGTGCCTTCCCTGCCGGTACTGCCATTTTTTGACTGGTTGCGCCTCGGCGAGCTGGGCTTTGCCATGGTGATGATTCTGTACGCCGAGTCCTATGGCTCCATCAGCGCCTTCGCCCTCAAACACGGTGACCGGGTGTCCTCGAACCGTGACTTGTGGGCGCTGGGCGCCGGTAACCTGCTGTCCGGGCTGTTCCATGGTATGCCGGTGGGCGCCGGGTACTCGGTGACCTCGGCCAATGAAGCGGCCGGGGCGACGTCGCGCCTGGCCGGCGCGGTGGCGGCCCTGGTGGTGTTGTTCATCGTGCTGACGATGCTGCCGTGGATCGCCCTGACACCGGAGCCGGTGCTGGCCGCAGTGGTCATCCACGCGCTGTCCCGAGGCTTGAGCCTCAAGCCGCTGGGGCGCTACTTCGTCTGGCGCCGCGATCGCTTGCTGGTGATTTGCGCGGTGGTGGCGGTGTTGGTGCTGGGGGTGTTGGATGGTCTGCTGATGGCCGTGGCGATCAGCGTGGTACTGATGCTGCGGCAGATGTCGGCGGCGGATATCCAGGCCCTGGGGCAGATGGGGGGCGGCCATGATTACGTTGACCTCGGCCGCCACCCGCAGGCGCGGGAAGTGCCGGGGGTGCTGGTGCTGCGGCCGGGGGAGCAGCTGTTCTTCGCCAATGTGGAGCGCATCCTGGGCAATGCCCTGCGCCTGATCCGCCACACGCCCGAACCGGTACACACGGTGATTCTCAGCCTTGAGGAGTCCTCCAACCTTGATGGCACCAGTATCGAGGCCTTAGCCGAGTTCTTCGCCCGGGTCGGCGAGGAGGGCAAGCACCTGGTGCTGGCGCGGCTCAAGCACCGGGCCAAACAGGGCCTGCTCGCCTTGCCCGAGGCCGAGCGCGACGGTGTGATGCTCAGTGGCCTGAGCGTGGACGATGCGGTGCAGGCAGCGCTCAAACGCCAGGCATAAAAAAACGCCGCGTACCTGGCGGTGCGCGGCGTTTTCTACAGCGGTTAAGCCTTAGGCTTGAATGACCGGGATATTGGCATTCGCTGCGGCTTCACGGAACTCGGCGATCTGGTCGAAACTCAGGTAGCGATAGACATCGCTGGCCATGGTGTCGATTTCCTTCGCGTAGACCATGTATTCCTCGACGGTCGGCAGGCGACCCAGGATCGAGGCCACCGACGCCAGCTCGGCCGAAGCCAGGTAGACGTTGGCGCCGTCGCCCAGACGGTTCGGGAAGTTACGGGTGGAAGTGGAGACCACTGTGGCGTTCGGCTCAACCCGTGCCTGGTTACCCATGCACAGCGAGCAGCCCGGCATTTCCATGCGCGCGCCAGCCTTGCCGTAGATGCCGTAGTAGCCTTCTTCGGTCAGTTGGTGAGCGTCCATCTTGGTCGGCGGCGACAGCCACAGGCGAGTTGGCAACTGGCCCTTGACCTGCTCCAGCAACTTACCGGCAGCGCGGAAGTGACCGATGTTGGTCATGCACGAACCGATGAACACTTCGTCGATCTTCTCGCCAGCCACGCTGGACAGCAGGCGGGCGTCGTCCGGGTCGTTAGGTGCGCAGAGAACTGGCTCCTTGATCTGGGCCAGGTCGATTTCGATGATTTCGGCGTATTCGGCGTCGGCATCGGCCACCATCAGTTCCGGGTTGGCGATCCAGGCTTCCATCGCTTGAGCGCGACGTTCCAGGGTGCGCGCATCGCCGTAGCCTTCGCCGATCATCCAGCGCAGCAGGGTGATGTTGGAGCTCAGGTACTCGGTGATGGACTCTTTGGACAGCTTGATAGTGCAACCGGCAGCCGAACGTTCGGCCGAGGCGTCGGACAGCTCGAAAGCCTGTTCGATGCTCAGGTTGTCCAGGCCTTCGATTTCCAGGATGCGGCCGGAGAAGGCGTTCTTCTTGCCTTTCTTCTCTACGGTCAGCAGGCCAGCCTGGATCGCGTAGTAAGGAATGGCGTGCACCAGGTCACGCAGGGTGACGCCCGGTTGCATCTTGCCTTTGAAGCGCACCAGGATCGATTCCGGCATGTCCAGTGGCATCACGCCAGTGGCGGCGGCGAACGCTACCAGGCCGGAACCGGCCGGGAACGAAATGCCCATCGGGAAACGGGTGTGGGAGTCGCCGCCGGTGCCAACGGTGTCCGGCAGCAGCATGCGGTTCAGCCAGCTGTGGATGATGCCGTCGCCCGGGCGCAGGGACACGCCGCCACGGGTCATGATGAAGTCAGGCAGGGTGTGGTGGGTGGTCACGTCGATCGGCTTTGGATACGCCGCGGTGTGGCAGAAGGACTGCATCACCAGGTCGGCGGAGAAGCCCAGGCACGCCAGGTCTTTCAGTTCGTCGCGGGTCATCGGGCCCGTGGTGTCCTGGGAACCGACGGTGGTCATCTTCGGTTCGCAGTAGGTGCCGGGGCGTACGCCGGTCACGCCGCAGGCCTTGCCGACCATTTTCTGCGCCAGGGTGAAACCCTTGGTGCTTTGCGCGGGGGCTTCTGGCTTCTTGAACAGGTCCGATGGTGGCAGACCCAGTTCGGTACGGGCCTTCTCGGTCAGGCCACGGCCAATGATGAGCGGGATACGGCCGCCAGCACGGACTTCGTCGAGCAGGACCGGGGTCTTCATTTCGAAGGTGGTCAGCACTTCATCGCTGTTGTGCTTGGTGACTTTGCCAGCGTGCGGGTACAGGTCGATCACGTCGCCCATGTGCATGTTGGAAACGTCGAATTCGATCGGCAGTGCGCCGGCATCTTCCATGGTGTTGTAGAAGATCGGAGCGATCTTGCTGCCGAAGCAGAAGCCGCCAGCGCGCTTGTTCGGCACGTAAGGCACGTCGTCGCCGAAGAACCACAGCACCGAGTTGGTTGCCGATTTACGCGAGGAACCGGTACCGACCACGTCACCGACGTAGGCGATAGGGAAACCCTGGCCGCGCATTTCTTCGATCTGCTTCATCGGGCCGGTCACGCCTTGCTCGTCCGGCACGATGCCGTCACGGGCCATTTTCAGCATGGCCAGGGCGTGCAGCGGGATGTCAGGGCGCGACCAGGCGTCCGGGGCAGGGGACAGGTCGTCGGTGTTGGTTTCGCCGGTGACCTTGAACACCCGCAGGCTGATCTTGTCAGCCAGGGTCGGACGGTTCTTGAACCATTCGCCGTCAGCCCAGGATTGCAGCACGCCTTGGGCGTGGGTGTTGCCGTTCTTGGCTTTTTCCGCGACGTCGTGGAACGCATCGAACATCAGCAGGGTGTGCTTGAGCTGGGCTGCGGCCACGGGCGCCAGTTCGGCGTCGTCCAGCAGGTTGACCATGGTGACGATGTTGTAGCCGCCCTGCATGGTGCCCAGCAGCTCGACTGCACGCTTTTTGTCGATCAGCGGGGAAGTGGCTTCGCCCTTGGCCAGGGCCGACAGGAAACCAGCCTTGACGTAGGCAGCTTCGTCAACGCCTGGTGGAATGCGGTTGGTAATCAGGTCAACGAGGAAAGCTTCTTCGCCAGCGGGGGGATTTTTCAGCAGCTCGACCAGGCCTGCAGTTTGTTCGGCGTTAAGCGGCTGGGGAACGATACCCAGGGCGGCGCGCTCTTCGATATGTTTGCGGTAGGCTTCAAGCACAGTTATTACCCTCATCAGTGGTCCCGGTCCGGGACGCTCATCCAGAAATAGCCGGTGCGCAGCGCCTGGGGGCTTTTTGGGCCGCAAAGCCTGCGCTACCGGTATTCCTCACAGAAGCTGCTTTCAAAGTTTTACGCCTGCCGAACGGGCTGATGAGGGTTGGCGCAGAGCTTTCCCCGCTGGAAAGACTCCTCGCCAACACCGTTCTTTAGGATCAACTGTGCTCGTGACGCTTTGAAAACAGCTTCTAACGGACTATTGGCGCCTTAAAAGGCTGGCCGATTCTACGGCAAAAAAAATCTAAAGGTAAGTTAGGCCCTCAAGTTTGAGGGGTGATGAATGTTAGACAAAGGGCTAACATGCCGACCTGTTTTGCTTCCCCGCGTCCTGCCTACCTATGCCCAATCAGACCATCAAGACCCCCTGCGTCGGCCTCTGCTCCACTGTTTACGGTGATTTGGTGTGCCGTGGCTGCAAGCGTTTCCACCACGAAGTGATCCACTGGAACGGCTACAACGAGGAAGAGAAACGCGCGGTGTGGCTGCGCCTGGAGCAACTGCTGGTGCAGGTGATGGCCTCCAAGTTGGAGGTTTTCGACGCCGCTTGCCTGCGTTCGCAGCTGGAACAGCGCAAGATCCGCTTCGTGCCCCATCAGTCCGAGTACTGCTGGGCCTACCAGTTGATCGCCCGCGGTGCGCGGGTCATCAATCAATTGGATGCCTACGGGATGGTGCTGCTGCCGGAGTTTCGCGACTGGAACCTGCCGGAGCTGCGCGATGCCATCGACCGGGAATTTTTCCTGCTCTCCGAGGCCCACTACGAGCGTTACATCGCCCCGGGCTTTCTCAAGGATGCCCTGGCGCGCTGAGCCTTGAACGCAACGGGGGCAAGCGTCGCGACGCTTGCCCCCGTGGTTTGCCTGCTTGGCACCGCACTTGCTAGTGGCGGGCCACTTCCTCCTCCAGATGCCCCATCACGTCCTCAGGCTTGAGCACCAGCACGTCGCAGTTCACGGCGTCGAGCACCACTTCGGCGGTGTTGCCGATCAGCGCGCCGGACAACCCTGTGCGGGCCACGGTGCCGATGATGAGCACCGCGGCGTCCAGCTTGTTGACGTTGTGGGGGATCAGCACATCGGCCGGGCCTTCCTCGATGTGCAGGTGGTCGTCATCGATATCGAACTCGGCCTGGAACGCGCGGCACTGCTCGCGATAGCGGGCCTCGATGGTTTCCTTGAGTTGGAACACCGGGTCCGCCGCCGACAGCATGGGCGAAGGGTGGGCGCTGATGACGTGCAACTTGGCTTTGGCCAGGGAGGCGATGTCGAAGCCATGGTCAACAATGCAGCTGTGCAGGGTGCGGTGCTCGCCGTCGGTGTTGCCCACGTCCACGGCCGCCAGGATGGTGCCGCCGGTCCACGGCGTCGCGGTCTTGACCAGCAGCACCGGGGTGGGGCAGTAGCGCAGCAGTTTCCAGTCCGCCGGGGTCAGCAGGGCTTTTTTCAGCGGGTTGTCGGGGAAATGCTGCTTGATGACCAGCCCGCAGCCCTCGGCTTGTTGCACGTCAATGATGGTTTCGTGCTGGCTTTCCTTCCACGCCTGTTCGGTGGTGACGCTATAGCCTTCTTCCACCAGGCGGGCCTTGAGTACGGCCAGGAGCGCGCCGTGGTCATGTTTTTTGTCGCACACCAGCAGATGCAGATGGGCTTGGGTGACGCCAGCAATCAACTTGGCGCGTTTAAGTGCCAGGCTCTCGGCCGGTGTGGGCTCAATGACCACCAGGATGCTGCGGATGGCTTGCATGGTCGGGTTCTCCAGAAAAGTGACAGGACGTTAGTGCAGCAACTATAGATGCTGCGCGCGCACCCGGATGTTGATGCACATCAAGCCCGGTTGCTGGTGGTCTGCGGCCCGGCCGGTATAATCGGCGCCTTTGCCCGTGAACCCCTACTGCGTGAGCCCCATGTTGCCGATTCTTGACGTCGCCGCTGCCCTGCCTTGCCCCGTATCTTTTCTGACGCAGGTGGCTCAATGATCCTGCCCGAGATCCACGAATTTCTCGGCTGCCGCACGCCGGATGCCTGGGTGCAAGCAGCGCTGGCGGACCAGGAAACCCTGCTCATCGACCACAAGAACTGCGAATTCAAGGCCGCCAGCACCGCCCTGAGCCTGATCGCCAAGTACCACAGCCATGTCGACTTGATAAACCTGATGTCGCGCCTGGCCCGTGAAGAGCTGGTGCACCACGAGCAGGTCATGCGCCTGATGAAAAAACGCAAGATCGGCTTGCGCCAGTTGTCGGCCGGGCGCTACGCCTCGGGCCTGCGCAAAGTGGTGCGCAGCCACGAGCCGGTGAAACTGGTGGATACCCTGGTGGTGGGCGCGTTTATCGAGGCCCGCAGTTGCGAGCGTTTCGAGGCCCTGGTGCCGCACCTGGACGAAGAGCTGGGCAAGTTCTACTTCGGCCTGCTCAAGAGTGAAGCGCGGCACTTCCAGGGCTATCTGAAACTGGCCTACCAGTACGGCGACGCGGCCGACATCGCCCAGGTCATCGAGCGGGTGCGGGCCGCCGAACGGGAGCTGATCGAGTCGCCCGACGTCGAGTTCCGCTTCCACAGCGGCGTGCCGGGCAACTGTTAAAAACTCTTAAAAACATGAAAGTTATGGCCAAACCCGGCAACCCACGCCGTTTTGGCCAATGCCGACGGCATTTTGCCAAGCGTTGACCCTTATACTGCAGCCTCTTCGGATCAAGGGCTGTGGTTGGGCGTTATGGAAAACCTGGGAGTTGGCAAAGTCCTGCTGGTGGAGGACGACGAGCGCTTGGCGGCGTTGATCGCGCACTTTCTCACCCAGCATGGTTTTGAGGTGAGGGCCGTGCACCGCGGTGACGTGGCGCTGGCGGCCTTTCTGGAGTTCAAGCCCCGGGTCGTGGTGCTCGACCTGATGCTGCCGGGGCAAAGCGGCCTGCATGTGTGCCGCGAGATCCGTGCCATTTCCGACATTCCGATTGTCATCCTCACCGCCAAGGAAGATGACCTGGACCACATCCTGGGCCTGGAGTCCGGCGCCGACGACTACGTCATCAAACCCATCAAGCCGCCCGTGTTGCTGGCCCGGTTACGCGCCTTGCAGCGCCGCCAGGTGCCCCAGGATAGCGTGCGCGGCGCCCTGGAATTCGGGCGCCTGGTGATCGACCGCAGTTGCCGCGAAGTGCGTCTGGGCGCACAGGTGATCGACCTCACCACCATGGAGTTCGAGCTGCTGTGGCTGTTGGCCAGTGCGGCGGGCACGCTTCTTTCGCGCGACGACATCCTCAACCGCATGCGCGGCATCGCCTTCGACGGCCTCAACCGCAGCGTGGACGTCTACATCAGCAAACTACGCGGCAAACTCAACGACAACCCTCGCGAACCGGTGTGCATCAAGACCATCTGGGGCAAGGGTTACCTGTTCAATCCGTTTGCCTGGGAGGTCTAGATGCTGCGCCTGTTTTTACGCCTGTACATCGTGCTGGCCATCGGCCTGGCGGGCGCCATCATGGCGGTCAACTACACCTTCTCCGAGCTGCTGCCCGAAGCCAACGAAGCCTATAACCGCGAAGCCCTGCGCGGCCCGGCCTATGGCCTGGTGCAACAACTGCGCCCAGTCACCGGCGCGGCGCGGGCGCAACGCCTGGCCGAGCTGCAACCCCACTACGGCCTGCGCTTGGAACTGGTAGAGGCCAGCGACCTGAGCCTCAGCACCCGCGAACAGGGGCTGTTGGCCGAAGACCAAGTGGTGGTGCGCGGCGACTTCAGCGAGTTTGTCGCGAACATCGATGGCGGCGCGCAGTTGCTCAGCATCAAACTCCCCGAAGAGCCCAAGTGGCTGTATCTCTGGGCGTACTTGTTCCTGGGGGTGTGCCTGGCGCTGGTCCTGTATTTCTGGGTGCGCCCGCATTGGCGCGACCTGGAGTTGATCCGCCTCGGCGCCCAGCGCTTTGGCGACAATGACCTGAGTGCGCGCATCCAGCTCTCGCGACGCTCCAGCGTGCGCGAGTTGGCGGGGCACTTCAACCACATGGCCGAGCGCATCGAAGGCTTGATCGCCCATCAGCGGGAGCTGACCAACGCGGTTTCCCACGAGTTGCGCACCCCCATCGCGCGGCTGTCGTTCGAGCTCGATCAGTTGCGCCAACAGGCCGACCCGCGCAAGCACAGCGAACTCATAAATGACATGTACGCCGACCTCGGCGAGTTGGAGGAAATGGTCTCTGAGCTACTGACCTACGCCAGCCTGGAGCGTGGCGCCACGGTCATCAGCCGCGAAGACATCCAGGCCCAGAGCTGGCTTGACAGCGTAGTCGGCAGCGTGGCCCTGGAGGCGGAAGCGGCGGGGGTGCAGTTGTCCATTGGCGCCTGCCAGGTGGAGTGGGTGCGCATCGAGCCGCGCTTCATGGCCCGGGCCCTGATAAACCTGCTGCGCAACGCCATCCGCTACGCCGAACGGCGGGTGGAGGTATCGCTGGTGCGCCTTGGCGATGGTTATGAAGTGCTGGTCAACGACGACGGCCCCGGCGTGCCGCTGGCCGGGCGGGAGAAGATCTTCGAGCCGTTCTCGCGCCTCGACGCCAGCCGCGACCGCCGCACCGGTGGTTTTGGCCTGGGGCTGGCGCTGGTGCGGCGGGTGTCTCAGTCCCACGGTGGCGAGGTCGAAGTGCTCGATTCCCCCTGGGGTGGCGCCTCGTTTCGCATGACCTGGTTGCACCAGTAGTTAAGCGGGCTCGCCCGCGCCGGGGTGCGCAGCGCCCCTCGACGGTGGTGCGCCCGCTTCGCGCCCGAGCGCGGGCAAGCCCGCTTCCTACAGGGCGGGCACGACCACCGGGCCGAGGCGATAGCGCCCCCCGGGCCCGGCAAAGGGCCGGGGCTTGATTGAGCCCATGCCGTGCCGCGCTGACGTGCCCTGAAGCAACCCCTCGCGATCCCTACGCCGATCCGTGGCGCCCATGTGGGTGGCCAAGCCGAAGGTGGTCTCATCCCACTCTTTTTGCCTATCCGCCAGCCCGACGTGTTGGGGGCTGCGGTGTGGTTGCTCGTCCGCGGCCCGCAGGCCTTCTGCGGGCAGCATCCAACAACAGCAATACAGCGATAAATACAGGGTGCGCAGGGGCGTGGGCATGGCGGCATCCGCAGGAGAGGGTGCGTTGATGCTAGGGCGGGGCGGGGCGGAAAACTTCAGGAGCTTTGTCGGGAAACTGTCAAAGACTGTAAGGCGCGAGGGTTCCTGGGGCTGATTGTGAACAGGGCGAATTCCGACCAGCGGCACGAAAACCTGTAACTTTTGACAGTAGTCAGGGGGGTGTGGAGGGTATCGAATAAAGCCATCCAGGCCCTAGGGGCTGCGAATCGTCGAAGGCCAGGTGCACCGCAGTACCCGGGTCTGAAGGAGGGAGGTCGAAGTGGCTACACGCAAAGGTTCCAACAGCACCCCAACCCAGGATAATGCGCCTATTGGCCCCCGAGACGCGTTCGCCCCACCTCGGGTGCCGGCCATCATGGACCCGGGCGACCCTACCGGGCTGATACACCGCAACTCCACGCTCGTCCCCCTGGAGGTGGAGTTCGACAGTTGGGAAAGGTCTACCGGGCCCAATCGCACGGACTGGGTGGTGTTGGGGTTCACACATCAGGGCGGCGCATTTCGCGAAGTGGCTCGCAGGAGTTACCCCTCCATAACTGAGGTGGTCTTCCCTCAACGGATGCACGTACCTGTGGAGTTCCTGAGCACCGAGGGGGCGTACTCAGCCTCTATCACTGTTCGTCTTGGCTCGTGGGAGGCCGCCCCCAAGGAGTCGCTCAGAACCCGAGTTTCCATCGATCTGAAATCCCCAAACTTTGGCGAGAAGCCCCTAGCACCCGTATTTCCCGATGAGTTAGGCGGCATCGTCACCGAGCAATACCTGGTGGATCATGGCGGGGTTTGGCTGAAAATCCCGTGGCACGCCGATGCCCAGGTTGGCGATGTGGTCATTTTCTACTTCACCGATGATCCCAATAACCCGGCAACGCCTGTCCCGGTCGGCACGTACACCCTGACTCAGGGTGATGTCAACAACAAGCAACTGAGCTTCTTTCTGGACGCTGCGGTGATCCGCAGCCAGGGCCAAGGGCTGCATTTTGCGCAGTACCGGCTCAGGGACAGGGCAGGTAACACCAATACCGAGACCTCGGATGCAGCCAGCATTCAAGTCAACCTGACCCCGTTGCCTGGCAGCCTTCCACCGCCGTGGGTGCCACTTTCGACTCGAGGCCTGATTGACCGCCAACACGCGCGCGACCTGGTTTTTGTGGTCATCGACCCGTACCTGCCGGCAGAGCCCGAGGACTGGATAGCAGTGAGCTGGGATGGCTCGCCCCTGCACGAAGTCCACGTGGAGACGGGGGGAGGGTTGCCGTTGGAGGTCCCTGTTCCGTGGCTTGCTCTCAGCGCCCAGGGGCTTGGCCCGGCCAATGCAATGGTGAACTACAGAGTCCGGCGTAATGGGGTATACACGCCACCCTCGCCGACCATCGCGGTGCCCTATGACTTCACCATTGCCGGCCAGGACCACGTGGACGCGCCTGCACTGCTCAATAAAAAACTGGCCCTGATCGAGGTTCGCGGGCAGGCCTCGAACATCCCCAATATGCTGACAGGTGCCGATTTTGGCCTGCCAGCCAAGGCGACGCTCAGGCTATATGACAACCCGATTCCCGGTGAAACCATTGAGTTGTATTGGGGCGCTATCCCGACACCGGTGTATACCTACACCGTAAAATTCGGAGATGGCGGCGGCGATATTATTGAAGAGTTCGTTATTGCCTGGGAATTTATAGAGCTGGATAAAAACAATGCCCACTTGCCGGTGCGCTACCTCACTAATAATGGTGTCAATCAGCAGTTGTCATTAACTACGCCGGTTAATGTATCTATTATCGTTATCGAGAATCTCAAGGAGCCCGTTTTCCGGGATAAAAGTTTCTTCCATAAAATCGAGTGTGATACGGTGCCTCGGCCTTGGCAGGGTATCAGGGTTCAAATCAAGCCGGATGTACGCTTCGCTGAAAACGATCTCATCACCTTGGTGTGGCAGGGCTGCCGCAACTCCAATGGCAGCGATCCCATCGACGGTACTGATGCCGAAATTCCCCATAAGTTGAGTGCGCATGAGGCGCAGTATGGTTTTGACTTTGTTGTAAGTGATTGGGAAAAGTTGATTAAGCCCATGCAGGATAATGGCTCTGCCGTTATTTACTATCGCTTGTTGAAAACCACTGGGGCGGTCGGCAGTTCAACTTATGTCCATGTCATTATCAATCACACCTGGCCCAGCGGTTGTGTGTGCTCACCCACTAATGAGTGTCATGTAACGCCACCTCTGCGGGTGTGAGTGGGCCGGATTGGTTGGTAGTGTTTCTTTGTTTCTACAATGGAGCGTTTGAAATGACTAAGGTAAAAGTAAACCCCGGCCGTGAAACCTTGAGTGAGTTGCGTCGGCGCAAAAGCTTGGCGGATGAGGACTTGGTGATAGAGGGTGCGTTGCCCAATATACCCGGCGATGAGCCAAACAAATTGCCTAAGGTTTTACAGGGGAGCGAACGGAATGTGGTGTTCAATAATATTGTTTGGCCTGGGAGTACGACGCCCAATCGTAATGTTAGGGTGCAACTTGCAATCAACGGTACGAAGTACGGTGACGTACTGAACCTTCGTACTCCCATTACGTATCCGCAGACTTTAAAGTTGCCTGCTGACGAGACGCGATATGAAAGGGTCTTCACCTTGAGTTATTTTGTAAGTTACGGATCTTCTAGTGCTCCGAGTGAAGTTGAGAATGGCAGGACTCAAGTGTATGTAGATAAGTCTCCTCCCCATCATGGTACCAGCGGTGAGGCGATGAAGCATCCTCCGGAAATTCAGAATGGGATTATTAATAAGAGCTTGCTGGAGGCGCAAGAGGAATTTACCTTCAAAGTGGATTTGCCGACTGATAAAAAAAGTGGTGACAGTATTAAAGTGTTCTACGGCAGCAGTATTCCAGGGACCTTTATTCGAGAGGTTTTTATCGGTGGGGTCGGAGATCAGGAGGTGGAATTCAAGTTGCACCGTGGTGACATCTATAGCCACGATGAAGGTTCAAGAATTCTTTATTATCAATGGCGTGACCGTGTTGGAAATGAAGGGCCTTTTTCGGATCCTTCGCATCTTCAAATCCAGATTAACCCTATTCCGGAAAATCTCCCGCCGTTGCGGATACCGGAAGCCGATGATGGATCAGTCAATTATATTGATGCCAATACCCATGTGAGTGTCGTGCTTGAAACTTATGATAATCCAATGTTTGGTGTTGATGAACTCATGGTTACATGGGATAACCTGCTACAGGTGCCTCAATTAATTACTGCTTTTCCTGTTATTGTCGAGGTGCCGTTTTCAGCGGTTGCGAGTACAGGATTAGGGCCGAAAACTTCGGAGGTGAGCTATTACATTGTGCGCCGGTTTAACTCGTATCCTGCCCCTCAGAAGACGTCGGTTGCTGTTGATTTACGTAAGCCGGGTCCGGAATCTCCAGATGAGCCGAACATTCCCATCGACCCAGGAATCGGCAATCCAGAACTGCCTGCGGTTATCGTCAGGGGGGGTGCATCTACGGTAGAAAATGAAATTATCAATATCGACCGCGGCCAGGATGTGACAGCGACGGCTCCTATTTATACCGGCGTTAAAGCCGGTGATGTGGTGCAATTGTATTGGAATAACATACCGGTGCCGGGGTTGGGGCGTGGGGTTCTCCATATGCTTGGCAATGAAACGGCCCTTAATTTTCTTATAAATTGGGATCTCGTAGAGGCAACGGGCAATGACCCAGAGGTCAAGGTTCAGTACCGTATTACCCACCCGAATACAGGGGATAACTTTAATCCTTCGCTTGTACAGAACGTGGATGTTTATATTAATGTGGTTGCTCTTCCCGTTCCTAAGTTTACGCGTGCCACTTTTGATAATGATTTCGGTGTTTGGTTTGTCACCTGCTGTGAGCTGGAACTTATGCCGGGAGCGGGGGGGTACGGTATGAAAGTGAGTGTTCCAGGTAGTACGGAACTCAAAGCGGGGGATATATTAACGTTCAAGTATGAAGGTGGAAGGTGGGATAATGATTTGGGTAATTACGTGCCGCGTCCTTCTTTGCCGTTTACTGTGCCTCGTCATATAACGCAGGCGGAGGCCCGCGACGGCTTTGATTTATTCATTCCCTACGCCGCTGCATTTGAAGAAACCCACGACGGCCAGGCAACTGTTAGTTATTCGGTGATGATAAACGGCCGGGTTGAAATGTCTGATAAGTTTGAAACCGAGGTGGTAATGGTTTGGGCTGACGGAAAGGCATGTTTTGCTCCGGGCTCTATTAATACATGCAAATAAAGGGAAAGGATTAGGTGTTTTTAATCAAGGCCACGAAGGGCAAATACCTTTCGTGGTTTTTTGCCGTTTATGGATGAAGTGGGATGTAGAGGTAGCGCGTCATGGCGCTGCGCAATGTTGGAAGGCAGGAATACGGACTGTACTCCGTTGCAGTTGGCTGTTATGGGAATGATCCTGATTTTTTGTATCTCTGGGTGTTTTCTGTCGCTCGTAGTGGATTTTTCCTACATTCGAAGTGTTTTGTTCCGCGTATTCTCCGCCGCCGACTCCGAGTCGTCTGATCGGAGATAAGTGTATTCATTGAACCGCGAAAGGTAATTCACTATGTCAGTCACCTCTTTTACCTGTCCTATGTTGCCGCTGGCCCGCGCCATCGGGCTGTTGTCTTTTTCCCCAGTATTGTTGCTTAGCCCCTTGGCCCACGCCGAGCTCCCGCCGGAAATCATCGATGGCCGAACCAAGACCGTTGATGCGGCCACCCCTGCAGCCCCTTACCACGTCATCAATGGCGGCCAATTGAATGTGCATGGCGGCACGGTTTTTGAGACTACCGTCACCAACAACTCCGCTATTAATGTGACGAGCGGAACCTTTACCGGGAGGAATGGCCACTCGGCGCTGGAAATCAATAACAGTACTGCCACTATCGCCAATGCCGTGTTCAACGGTGATTTCGCTGGCCTGGGGTTTATCTACAATCCCGCTTCCCCGGCAGGTGCGAAGGGGGTGATTACCAATAGCGAAATTACCGGTGTCTGGGCCGGCGTTGAAGTTGGGGGTGCCAGTGAAGCCAAGCTGGTCGATAGCAAGATCAGCGGCACAGGTGAGTTCGGTGTCGGGCTGAGTTTCTACGGCGGCAAGATCGAAGCGGTAGGCAGCCAGATTCGCGGCACGCTCGCAGGTGCGCGCTTGGAGTCGGATACCGAAGGGCTGGGCCTCGACGCTTACTTGGTATTGGATAACTCCAGCGTAGAGGGCGTCGCCGGCCCGGCAATCGACGTGTCTTTTGGTGGCAAGGGCACCATCGATGTCTACAACAACTCGACCCTGATTAGCAGCAACGGCAACCTGCTGGAAGTGCGCGAAGCCTCCACCGCGGCCATGAACGTCGCCAACAGCCACCTCGAAGGCAATGTGCAATTGACCGGCAACAGCACCGCCAACCTGACCTTCAACCAGGGCCAGATGACTGGCGATGTGCTGGTGGAAGACGGCAGCACCGCCACTGTGGCCCTGAACGATCACTCGCAGTTCACCGGGCGCCTGGACAAGGTCAGCACCGTGGCCGTCAACGGCCAGTCGAACTGGACCCTGACCGGCAACGACACCGTAGGTGCGTTGACCATGGATGGTGGCACCGTGACCTTTGGCGCACCTGCGGCGACCAAGAACGCGGCCAAGACTTACTACCAACTGAACACCGGTTCGCTGTCCGGTGAAGGCACTTTCGCGATCAAGGCTGACTTCGGCACCGGTGAGCGGGATTTCCTCAATGTCACGGGCGAGGCCACTGGTAACCATGGCCTGTTGGTCAACGCTTCGGGGACTGACGCGCTAGACCCGCAAAAGCTGCATGTCGTGCATACGGCGGCCGGTGACGCGCAGTTCTCCCTGGTGGGCGGCCGTGTGGATGTGGGCACCTGGTCCTACGAGTTGGCCAACGCCAGCAATAGCGGCGCTACCGACTGGTACCTGGACCCCACCACTAAGGAAATCAGCCCCGGTACCCGTTCCGTACTGGCCCTGTTCAACACCGCGCCGACCGTGTGGTACGGCGAGTTGAGCACCTTGCGCAGCCGCATGGGCGAGTTGCGCTTCAACGGCGCCGCCGCTGGCCTGTGGGCCCGTGGCTATGGCAGCAAGCAGGACGTCGACGCGCAATCGGGCGTGGCCTATAAGCAGACCCAGCAAGGCTTCTCCATCGGTGCCGACACCGCGCTGCCTTATGGCGACGGCAACTGGTTGGTGGGTGTGCTGGCCGGCCATAGCAACTCGGACATCGACGTGGCCCACGGCACTTCCGGTACGGTGAAAAGCTACTACCTGGGCACCTACGCCACCTGGATGGACGACGCCAGCGGTTACTACTTCGATGGCGTGGTCAAACTCAACCGTTTCGACAACGAGGCGAAAGTAGGCCTTAGCGACGGCGCCCGCACCAAGGGCAGCTACAACAACACCGGTATCGGCGCCTCGGCGGAAGTGGGGCGGCATATCAAGCTTGAAGACAACTACTTCGTCGAACCCTTCGCCAAACTCTCGGCCGTGGTCATCAAGGGCAAGGACTACGACCTGGACAACGGCATGAAAGCCGAAGGCGGCGACACCCGCTCCCTGCTGGGCAAGCTGGGTGTGACCGCGGGCCGTAACTTCGAGCTCAGCGATGGCAAGGTGGTGCAGCCTTACATTCGCGGTGCAGTGGTGCAGGAGTTCGCCAAGAACAACCACGTGCAGGTCAACGACAACCAGTTCAACAACGACCTGTCGGGTTCGCGCTTCGAAGTGGGCACCGGTGTTGCCATGTCCCTGTCGGATAAGTGGCAAGTGCATGCCGATTTCGACTTCAGCCAGGGCGACAAGATCAAGCAGCCATGGGGTGCCAACGTCGGCGTTCGCTACAACTGGTAAGCGCTGGGCATGAACAAAAAAGCCTCGCATCTGCGAGGCTTTTTTGTGCTCGTTCGCCGGGCCTAGAAGGGTTTGCCCAGGTTGAACAGCATTGATTGGGTCTGCTGCGCGCCGGAGCCGAGGGTGAACTGGTACTCCATGCGCAGGGTCCAGTCCGACTCCGTGAGCAAGCCAAGGCCCAGGCCGAGCATGCCGCGATCCTGGCTTAGGGGCGCGAGGCTGACGCGGTACTGCGTGCTGCCATTGTCGGCATAGCGCATCGAAGCATCGCCGGCACCCTGGAAGTCGTGCTGGTACTCCAGGCGCAGGCTTGGCGTGACTTCACCCAGGGCAGTGCTGGTGGCGTACTGGCTGCGCAGGCCCAGGCTGGTGCTGGTGGTTTTCACCTTTTGCTCGTCGTAGCTGAGGGCGAAAATATCGTCGCCGCGCTCGCGGTAACGGTCCAACTTGCCATCGGCCAAGTCCAGGCGCGCGTAAGGCGAGAGCAGCCATTGTGCTTCGCGGTACTCATAGCCGGCCGTCAAGGAAGCGAAGGTCTGGTTACCGTCGCGCTTGCCATTGACCACCCCGGCGTTGTCGGTGACATAGCGGCGGTTGTCGAAGCTCAGGCGCTGGTAGCCCAGCACCCCATCCAGGTAGATGCTTTCGATCGGCCGATAGCTGCCATACACCGCCACGCTGTAGCTGTCGGCCTGGCTGCGGCTGCCGTTGTCGCCGATATCGGTTTTGTCGTGGCCATAGCCCAGGCCTACGCCCAGGGTCAGGTTGGGCGCCCAGCGGTAGTCGGCACCCACGGACAGGCCGGAGGTGACGAACTTCTGCTCCTTGTCGGCAGAGCGCTTGGCGTCGTCACCGATGCTAATAGTGCCGCTGGTCCAGAACGCCAGGGGCGAGGTGGGCGCGTCACCGGGCTGGTTGCCCAGGGCCGGCATCTGCTCACTCGACGGGGTGGTGCGCAGGGACGGCTCAGCCTGCATCTTGGCGTTTTTGATCTGCAGCCACTGTTCGATGCCGGTGGGGTCATCGTTCAGCCGTTGGCGCTTTAGGCTGGCTGTCGACAAGGTGAAGCCGTTGCTGAACGGGCTGACATTGCCGCTGTGCAGGGCCTCCAGGCGTTGCTGGAAGTTGTTGATCTGGCCACTGGCGAAGCGTCGGCTGCTGTTGGCCTGGGCGTTGAGCAAACCTTGCACCTCGGCATCCTTGGACGGATCGCTGCGCGCGCTCAGGCTGATGCTGATGAGCCCTGGGCTGGAGGTGAGGCTGGCGTTGCTCAGGGTGTAGCTCAGGTTCACCACGCCGCTGGCGTCCGGGTTGGGCACAAAACGCAGAACGAAGCGCTTGCCCGCCACGCGGGCCGGTGCGGCGCGCAGGTTGGCCGCGCCAGCGCCCGCTTCATGGATGGACGCACGGCCCACGCTCGCCGGTACTGAGGTCAGCAGGTTGGCGGCGATGAACGGGCCGCCGCTGGCGTTGTTGGTCAAATCCACCTCCACCGGTTGCCCCGGGCCGGCGCTGTTGGCCGCTTGCGACGGCGCCACCGGGGTTTCATCGGCCACTTGCAGGGTGTAGTGCTGCGTGACCGTACCGGGTGTGCCGGTGCTGCCATCGGTGGCGGTGAGGGTGATCGCGAAACTGCCGCTTTGGCTCGGGGTGCCCGACAGCGTCGCCGTCGCCCCATTCCAGCTCACACCGGCGGGCAGGTTGCCGCCCTGGGCCAGGGTGTAAGGCGCGATACCGCCGCTGACCGAGAACGCTTGCGTGAAGGCACTGCCGTGGGTCGCGTTGAGCGTCGATGCGCCCGGTGTGAGGGTCAACGGCGGCGCGGCGCCGACGGTCAAGGTGAAGGTCGCGGGCGCCGCGAACGGGCCGCTGCCGGTGCTGCTGTCGGTGGCCGTGGCGGTGACGGTGAACGTACCTGTTTGGGTCGGTGTACCGGCAATCGTCAGGCTGGTGGCGGTGGTCGCCGTCATGCTCAACCCCGCTGGCAGGCCGCTGACGTTGAACGCGGAATAGGGCGCCGCGCCACCGTGCCAGGTCAGGGTCTGGCTATAGGCCTGGCCGCCGCCGGTGGACCAGCCACCCGAGGCGGTGGTGTTTTGCACGGGTGCAGTCACCGTGATGCTGACGGTGGCCGGTGCAGAGGTGCCCGCCGCATTGGTGGCGGTGTAGGTGAATGTGTCAGTGCCGGCGTAGCCCGGCGTTGGCGTGTAGCTGATGCCCGTGCCGCTGGCCGTGGCCGTGCCATGGGCGGCGGCGCTGGCCACGGTCACCGAGGTCGGCACGAAGCTGCCCAGGTTCAAGGCGATCGGGTTGGCGCTGCTGCCATAGGCGACAGTGGCGCTCACCGGGCCGACGGCGACATTGATGTAAGTGAATTGCGCCGGGGCACTGCTACCGCCCGGCGTGGTCACCCGCACATCCACCGTGCCGGTACCGGCCGGTGCGGTGGCAGTGATCTGGCTGGCGCTGTTGACCGTGAAGGCCGACGCGCTATTGCCACCGAAATTCACCGCCGTGGCGCCCGTGAAACCGCCGCCGCTGAGGGTTACCACCGTGCCGCCCGTGGTGGGGCCGACAGCGGGGGCAAGGGAGGCGATCGTCGGCGCGTTGGCATAGGTGAACTGGTCTGCCGCACTGGTGGCCGTGGTGCCGCCGGTGGTAGTCACGCGCACATCCACCGTGCCCGAGCCCGCCGGGGCGGTCGCGGTGATCTGCGAAGCGCTGTTGACCGTGAAGGCCGACGCGCTATTGCCCCCAAAGCTGACCGCTGTGGCACCCGTGAAGCCGCTGCCGTTGACGGTCACCGAAGTGCCGCCCGCCGTGGGGCCGCTGTTGGGGCTGATGGACGTCAGCGTTGGCGCGGTGACGTAGGTGAACTGGTCTGCCGCACTGGTGACGCTGGTGCCACCTAGGCTGGTCACGCGCACATCGACCGTGCCCGTTCCGGCCGGGGCGGTGGCGGTGATTTGCGTGGCGCTGTTGACCGTGAACCCCGTAGCGGCGGTGGCGCCGAAGGTCACCGCCGTGGTGCCGCTGAAGTTGGTGCCGGTCAGGGTCACCGTGGTGCCGCCTGTTGCGGGGCCACTGCTCGGGGAAATGCTGCTGACCGTCGGTGCCCCCACATAGGTGAAACGATCCGCCGCACTGGTAGCGCTGGTGCCACCGGTAGTGGTGACGCGCACGTCGACCGTGCCCGCTCCTGCTGGCGCTGTGGCGGTGATTTGAGTCGCGCTGTTGACTGTGAAGCCGGTAGCGGCGGTGGCGCCGAAGGTGACCGCTGTGGTGCCGCTGAAATTGGTGCCGTTCAGCGTTACCGTGGTGCCGCCTGTTGCGGGGCCACTGCTCGGGGAAATGCTGCTGACGGTCGGTGCCCCCACATAGGTGAACTGATCTGCCGCACTGGTAGCACTGGTGCCGCCCGTGGTGGTGACGCGCACGTCTACTGTGCCGGTTCCTGCTGGCGCTGTGGCGGTGATTTGAGTCGCGCTATTAACCGTGAACCCCGTGGCCGCAGTGGCACCGAAGGTCACCGCCGTGGTGCCGCTGAAGTTGGTGCCGTTCAGCGTTACCGTGGTGCCGCCTGTTGCGGGGCCACTGCTCGGGGACATGCCGCTGACGGTCGGTGCCCCCACATAGGTGAACTGATCTGCCGCACTGGTAGCACTGGTGCCGCCCGTGGTGGTGACGCGCACGTCTACTGTGCCGGTTCCTGCTGGCGCTGTGGCGGTGATTTGAGTCGCGCTATTGACCGTGAACCCCGTGGCCGCAGTGGCGCCGAAAGTGACAGCCGTAGTGCCACTGAAGTTGGTGCCGGTCAGCGTTACCGTGGTGCCGCCTGTTGCAGGGCCACTGCTGGGGGAAATAGCGCTGACCGTCGGTGCCCCCACATAGGTGAACTGATCTGCCGCGCTGGTAGCACTGGTGCCGCCCGTGGTGGTGACGCGCACGTCTACCGTGCCCGCTCCTGCTGGCGCGGTGGCGGTGATTT